>NZ_CP159279.1:0-4914409 GCF_040448525.1 Arthrobacter sp. K5
CCTGATGACCGCGCGGTCCCGGGCCGTTGCACAGGCCGGCGGCAACGACTTCATGTCTGTCTCCGCCACGCACGCGGCCATCCATGCTTGCCCAGGGGGCAGGACGGCTCATTCGGTCCACGAATGACAAGGGCGTGGTGGCAGTGCTGGACTCGAGGAGCTTTCCACGGAACGCTACGGCGGGTTCCTGCGGGCCGCGCTGCCGCCGTTCTGGCCAGCGACCGACCGGAAGACCGCCGTCGCGGCCGCTGGAAAGACTCGCCGGCGCACAGGCCTAAAAAGCCCCGGGCTGATGCTGCCCGGGGCCCAAGGCTTCCCTGAAGGACATTCCCGCTCCCTGATGGACGTTTCCGGGGACGAAACCCGCGGTGGCCTCCGGCCCGGCAGCTGGCGAGCGGAGTACGAAAGCCACCTTGCCCATGACAACGGCGCGTGGTCGCCGAGGATGGGTTCATTGCTGCGTGTTCTGCGGCAGCAGCCACGTGTGGCCGTCGCGCTGCCGGAAGGTCTTGACCGTGGCTTCATCGTCGAGCAGCGCCGCAACGATGTCGCCGTTGACGGCGTCGCTCTGCCGCCGGACCACCGCCCAGATCCCGTCGCAGATGGCGGCGTCGACCATGGGATCGCCTGCGACCCTGAGCATGAAAAGCTCGCCGTGGCCCACCAGTTGGCGGGGCAGCGGCGGCGTCAGTTCCTCAACCATCTGGTCCGCGAGGATGGGGCCGCCGGCGGCAATCCGGCCGACCAGCGGAGTCGTGCGGTATCCATTGCGCTGGGCAATTCGGACCGCGGAAGCGCCTGCCGTGCCCAGGGCCGGGGCTTTGTCCGCGCCGCCGGATTTCAGCGCCCCCGCGTCGAGGGTGAGCGGCATCAGGACCTCCATGGCGCGCGGACGCTTGGGGTCACGCCGAAGGCAGCCAAGCTTTTCCAGCTGCGAGAGCTGATGGGTCACGCTGGACAGGCTGGCCAGCCCGACGGTGTCGCCGATTTCCCGCATCGACGGCGGGTAGCCGTTCTCGTTGACCGAACGCTGGATGGTTCCGGGGATCTTCTTCTGGCGGAGTGTTGGTCCATAGAGGTCCGCTGAGACCGCGAGCTGCGCTGGGGAGCCTTGCCGTCAAGGGCCTGTGCTGCCATGTTCGCCAACGCCTTTCCGTTCCTCCCGGACGCGGTAGCTGCAGTGGCCGGGAACTTCCGGCCTGAAAAATGTCAGACCCTGCTGATCAACTGCAGATGTGGTTGTTCTGTGATTTCCAACGTAGGCCAGCCATAGGGCTTTTTGAAACATTTGTTCTGGCAAGTCTCGACTTAATTCGGTGATAGGTGCTAAAACTGGAAAAAGCAAAGTTCGAACATGTGTTCTAGTGAGGACGGTTTCTCAGCCCGGTGTTCGAACTGTCTGTTCGAACGCGAGGCAGTACAACTTGGTCGGGGAGGGCTCACGCCATGTCAGCTTCATCAGCAGTCTCCAGCTTCACCAGCAATGTCGGCTTCACCAGCAGTCCCGCCGCACTCCCAGCCCGGCGCAGTCTTTCGGCCGCGTGCGGTGCCTCAGCCCCGTGCGGTGACTTGAGCTACGTGCGGCGCCCCAGTCGCTCTGCCGTGCCCCAGTCCTGTGCAGTGTCCCGGCGGGCAGGCCGCCACGCACTGCGCCTCACCCGCCGCGGCCGGATCGTCCTCATCGGACTGCCGCTTGCTTCTTCTTGCCGCCTGATCTTGTCTTTGACGGGGCTGTTGAACTCGCCGGCCAAGGCTGCGGACACCGCCAGTGGCCCTGACCGTCACGCGCCACCGTTTCTGTCACCGTGCAGCCCGGTGAATCGCTCTGGGCCATCGCCGGAAAAGTCGACCCCGACCGCGACCCCCGGGACGTGATTGTGGACATCGTCCAGCTCAACGACAGCTTCAGGCGGGGAAGGTCATGCCCGGCCAGCAGCTGTTCGTGCCGAGACAAATAAGCCGTTGCCGTACGCTGGAACCGTCACAGTTTCCGGCCAGCCCTTCGAGTTACTGGAACTGTCTAAGGTGACCCCTGACCAGCTTGAGCGACTGAACCGACTGCCCCTGCCGGACCTAACCTGAGGGGCTGTCGCCTTACGGCGCCCCGCAGCTTGACGTTCCGATCCTGCTCAACGTCAATGAGAACACGCATGGCATTGCCCGCCGACGGCCGCGGGCGGCCATCACCGCGGCCGTCAGCGAGGCAGCCACCGGACTCAACCGGTACCCCGACCGCGAATTCACCGGGCTCCGGGAAGCCACGGCGGAGTACCTCGGCCACGGGCTCAGCGCGGACAACCTCTCTACGGAGCAGCGAACGGCTCCAACGAGGTCCTCCAGCAGATCCTCCAGGACCTTCGGCGGGCCGGGCCGTTCCAGCTCCTGAGCTTCCCGCCGACGTACTCCATGTACCCGCTCCTCGCCAGCGGAACCGACACCACCGCCTACATCGCGAACTGGCAAGCGTGCCAGAGCGACTATGGCCTCAGCGCCGGAGTCGGCCGCGAGCCAGTGCGCGAACTCCAGCCCAACATCGTGTTTCCTGTGTTCACCCAACAATCCCACCGGTACCGGCTTTGGGGCCTGGACTGGTGGTGGAAAAGCCCGTCTACGAGGCGGGCGAGGCCAGCCAGGGCCATCGTCGTCGTGGACGAGGCCTACCACGAGTTTGCGCACGACGGCACGCCCAGCGCCCAGACCCTGCTGCCCGGCCAGGGAGCGGCTCATCGTCTCCCGGACCATGAGCAAGGCGTTCGCTGCTTGCCGGCGCCCCGCCTCGGTTACATGGCCGCGGCGCCGAGGGTGACTTCGACGCCCTGCGACTGGTGCGCCTGCTGCGTACCACCTGTCCGCCGTCACGCAGGCAACCGCCCTCGCGGCCCTGCAGCACCGCGAGCGGACGCTTATGGCGGATCCCTGTCGAGGACATCAAGCGCCAGCGCGACCGGATTGTCGCGGAGCTGACACGGATGGGGCTGCGGCCCGCGGCGTACGACTCCAGCTACGTCTTCTTCGGCGGGCTGGAAGAACCCCCATGAGGTCTGGCAGGAACTGCTGGACGCGGGGGTGCTTGTGCGGGACGTCGGCATCGCCGGGCACCTTCGGGTCACCGCCGGCACTGAGACGGAAACCACAGCGGCCTTCCTGGAAGCCCTCGAAAGCATCCTGGCCCGGCAGGCCGCACTTCCGGCCTAAGCTTGAACATGGACCAGGTCAAGGTCCGCCCCCATCCTTCGTCAAAGGACATCTATCCACCATGAGCGACACCGGAATCCAAGGCTGCCCGAGGCACGGACTGCACGCATGGGAGCTGCGCCACCAGCGAATCTTCCCGTGCTGGTGGAGATCAACCTCGACGGCACCGGCGTGTCGGACATCAGCACGTCGGTCCCGTTCTACGACCACATGCTGACGGCGCTGTTGCAAGCACTCACTCATCGACATGACCGTCAAGGCTACCGGCGACACCCACATTGACGTCCACCACACCGTTGAGGACGTTGCCATCACGTTCGGCGAGGTGCTGCGCACGGCTCTGGGCAACAAGGCCGGGATCCGCCGCTTCGGTGAGGCCACCGTGCCGCTGGACGAGGCCCTGGCGCACGCGGTCGTCGACGTCTCCGGCCGGCCCTACCGGTGCACGGCGGCGAGCCCTCCGGGCAGGAGTACCACCTGATCGGCGGCCACTTCACGGGCTCGCTGACCCGGCACGTCTTCGAGGCCATCACGCTGCACGCCGGCATCTGCCTGCACATGAACGTCATCGCCGGCCGCGACCCGCACCACATCGTGGAAGCCCAGTTCAAGGCATTCGCGCGGGCCCTCCGTGCAGCCGTCGAGCCGGATCCCCGCGTCGAAGGCATTCCGTCCACCAAGGAGCACTGTGACCGGCAAAGTACTGCGCGAGGGCGCGATCATCGATCCGTCGGCCACGCTGAAGCCGGCTTCCCCGGAGGGCAAGCCCACCGTCACCGTCCTCGACTACGGCTCCGGCAACGTCCGTTCCGCCGTGCGTGCCCTGGAACGTGCCGGTGCCGAGGTCATCCTGAGTTCCAAGCCCGAGGACGTGCTGAACGCCGACGGGCTGGTCGTTCCCGGTGTCGGCGCCTTCGAAACGGTCATGCGCGAGCTCAAGGCCGTTGACGGCATCCGGATGATCGGCCGCCGTGTGGCCGGCGGACGTCCGGTCCTCGGCATCTGTGTCGGCCTGCAGGTACTCTTCGAGGCCGGCGTCGAACACGGGACCGAAGCCGAAGGCATGGGGAGTGGCTCCGGCAAGGTGGAGCTCCTCCCTGCCGAGGTGGTGCCGCACATGGGGTGGAACACCGTCAAGGTTCCGGAAGGCTCCAGGCTTTTCGATGGCGTTGAAGCTGAGCGGTTCTACTTCGTGCACTCCTATGGCGTCCAGAACTGGGACTTCGAGGTGATCCAGCCCCGGATGGCGCCGCCCCTGGTCACGTGGTCCGAGCACGGTGCCCCCTTCATCGCCGCCGTGGAGAACGGCCCCCTCTGCGCCACTCCAGTTCCACCCGGAGAAATCCGGTGACGCTGGCGCGCGGCTGCTCAAGAACTGGGTCGACGGGCTCCGCGGGCAGCCTTCCCGGCAGGCGGCGGACGCCTAAATGTGGTCCATTCTCCTGACGGGACTGGCCGGTCTCCTGGTGGGCGGTGGCCTGTCCTTCGGGCAGCAGCACAAGCCGCTCTGGATCCAGATCGGTTTCTACGTACTGGCCGCCATGTCGCTGCTGGCCGCCTACCTGCTGACCCTTCCCGGCAAATAACCAACTAACCCGCCGTGTGCGCCGCAGAAGCCGCCGCGCACGGGAACCAGCGCCTACAAGAACTGAGGACCCCTGATGACCAGCCAAAACGAGCTGCCGGTACTTGAACTGCTTCCCGCCGTCGACGTCGTAAACGGCCAGGCGGTCCGCACGGTCCAGGGCGAGGCCGGCAGCGAGACGAAGCTACGGAACGCCGCTGGAGGCGGCGCTCAACTGGCAGCAGCAGGGCGCGGAATGGGTTCACCTGGTGGATCTGGACGCTGCCTTCGGACGCGGCTCAAACGCGGACCTGCTGCGCGAAGTGGTTGGCCGGCTGGACATCAAGGTCGAGCTTTCCGGCGGGCTCCGGGACGATGAATCCCTGGAAAAGGCGCTGGACCTGGGCGTCGCCCGGGTGAACCTTGGCACCGCCGCCTTGGAGAACCCGGACTGGACCGCGCGGGCCATCGACCGCTTCGGTGACCGGATCGCCGTCGGGCTGGACGTCCGCGGAACCACTCTCGCCGGCCGCGGCTGGACCAAGGAAGGCGGGGACCCGTGGGACGTGCTGGGCCGCCTCGAAGAGGCCGGCTGCGCACGCTACGTTGTTACCGACGTGACGAAGGACGGCACGCTGCAGGGACCGAACGTTGAACTCCTGCGGCAGATGGTGGAAAAGACCGGCAAGCCCGTGGTGGCGTCGGGCGGTATTTCCAGCCTTGATGACTTGAAGGTCCTGCGCTCCCTGGTGCCGCTCGGCGTCGAAGGCGCCATCGTGGGCAAGGCCCTGTACGCCGGCGCCTTCACGCTGCCCGAGGCCCTCGACGTCGCCGGCCGCCGCTAGGGGTATCGCCGTGACCGAGCACCACCCCAACTCCGCGGACGGCGGCGGACCGGGCGCGCACCTGCCGCCGGCACGCCGGCTGCCCGGTCACATCGAGGCCGCCCTCGCCGGGGCAGGTGGCGCCACCGATTCGGCGGGACAGCCCTGGGCCGGACGCAGCCTCGCCGGTGACGACGCCAAGATCCACAACTTCGAGGACGACGACGGCACGGCCGACGCCGGCTACCTCACCGCAGTCTCTGCTCTTGTTGCCGGCGACGGCGACGAGGCCGCGGTGGTTGCCTCGCTCGCCACCGCCCGTGTCTTTGTCCCCGTGGTGGCACAGCTGGCGGAGGAAGCCGAGGGCGCGCATGGCGTGCACGCCGACAAGCAGGCCGACATGGCGCTGGTGACGCTCAAGGCACCCGACGGCCGCCTCGCCATGCCCGTGTTCACCTCGGCGGCAGCCCTGGCGGCGTGGCACCCGGAGGCGCGGCCCGTGGCCGTTTACGCCGCGAGGGCAGCCCTGTCGGCCGTCTCCGAAGGCGCCGAGCTGCTGGTCGTGGACCCCGGCTCGGAAGTGACCTTCGTGGTCCGGCGCCCCGGTGTCTGGGCCCTCGCACAGCAGCGGCAATGGGTGCCGGCCTACGTGGACGCCGAGCTGGCCGCGGTGCTGCGGGCCGGAGCGGACGGCAAACCCGCAGTCCGTGGATTCGAGGTCCTGCCCGGCGGGGGAGTGGCCACCACCACGGCCTCAGGCCGCCGCGTCGATGGCGGCGGAGCCGGACCGGAACTGCGTGTGGTGCTCTATCTGGAGGACGGACTTGATGCAGCCGCGGTCCAGGCCCTCGTTGCCGGCCTCCAGGCCGAGTGGAGCCGGAATGTATTGTTTGGTGAGCGCGTTGATTCGATCGAAGTCAAGCTAAGGCGCGCCGCGCAGTAGCCGAGGGCCCGGTGGGTCCGTTCCGGTGCTGTCCGGCGGCGGAACTGAGGACCCACCTGTGAATTTCAGCCTGTACCGCGAACTGCTGGCCGTTCGGCCCATCCGCAGGCTCCTGGCAGTCGGCATGATTGCCCGCATTCCCCATTCGGCGGCGGGCGTCCTGCTGACGCTGCACATCGTCCTGACCCTCGGCGAGGGCTATGCGGCCGCGGGAACGGCAGCGGCCGTGATGACCATCGGGATCGCGCTTGGCGCACCTTGGCGCGGCCGCCGGGTGGATACGGCGGGCCTGCGGACGGCCCTGATACCTTCCGTGATTTCGGAAACCGTCATCTGGTCCGTCGTGCCGCACGTCTCCTACCAGTGGCTGCTGCCCCTCGTATTTGTCGGCGGCCTGCTGACCCTCCCCATTTTCAGTGTGGTGCGGCAGTCCCTGGGGGTTCTGGCCGACGGCGACCAGCGCAGGACCGCGTTCGCGCTGGACGCGGTCAGCACCGAGCTGGTGTTCATGATCGGCCCGGCAGCAGGTGCTGTGGTGGCCACGAGCGGCCATTCCGTGCTGGGGCTGACCGCCGTCGGTGTCTCGACGTCCCTGGCCGGACTATTCCTGATGTGGTTCAACCCGCCCACCCGCAGTGCTGTCCGCAACGAATCCTGTGAGGTGGACGAGCAGGAAGCCGCGGAGGTAGCCGTTGTGGCCGCCGCCCCCGCACACCTGCAGGAGGCTGCGGCTGAGCTCGGTCCCGCGGCTGCGGGCAGCAGGCGGCGGGCAGCCCTGAAGGGCCGGGTGGCACACAGCTTCGGCTGGTTCACCGCAGCGGTGGCCGCGGTCTTCGCAGTCGCAGCCGGCGCCGGCATGGTGCTCAGCGGCACCGATGTGGGAATCGTGGCTGCCCTGGAGACCGGCGGCCGCCAGGGCGAGATCGGCGTTGTGTTCCTCTTCTGGTGCGCGGCCTCGGTGGCCGGCGGTCTTGTTTACGGGGCCATGCACCGGCCTGTTTCACCGGTACTCCTGCTGCTGGGAATGGCTGCCCTGACCATTCCGATGGGCTTTGCCACCGACACACTGACCCTCAGCCTGCTGTCGCTGCTTCCGGGGCTCCTCTGTGCTCCGGTCCTTTCGGCCGCTTCCGAGAAGGTGGCCGAACTGGTCGACGAGGCCAGGCGGGGAGAGGCCATGGGCTGGTACGGGTCCGCCCTGACCGCGGGTGTTGCACTGGGGGCTCCGCTGGCCGGAGTTTTCATCGACAGCATTGGCGCGGCGGGAGGCTTCGTGTCCGTCGGGGTGGCAGGGGTGCTGCTTTGCGTCGTCGGGCTTGTTCTGCAGCAGCGGCCGCCGCGCCGCCACATCCTGACGGTACCGGCTTTCGTTGGGCTGTTCGGTCGAAAGGGCTCCCGCGGGACATGCCCCCAGGCAGCCAGAACGGCGGCGGGCCGGCCCTGAAGAGCCGGCCCGCCGCCGTCGAAGTTCAATCGTTAGTTCACTGCACCGGTGAATTTCTCACCGGGACCCTTGCCCGGGGGATCCGGAATGATGGACTCTTCGCGGAAGGCGAGCTGGAGGAGCGCAGTCCGTCGCGCAACGGACCGGCATGCTGCGAGCCGATCTCCGGGGCGGCTGCCGTCACCAGGCCGGCGAGGGCGGTGATGAGCTTGCGGGCCTCGTCCAGGTCCTTCAGCTCGGCGGCGTTCTCCTCAGCGGCCGTGCCAAGCTTCACGGCGGAGGCACTCATAAGGTGCACGGCCGCTGTGGTGATGACCTCGATCGCCGGAACTTCGGGAGATGTCGCGGATCTGCTGCGTGACGTCATCCCCGGCACCGGGCGCCTGGTAGACGTGTGAATTGCTGTCTGGAGTGCTCATACTGGTAAGCTTGTCACAGACCGACTGGATGTCGTTATTTTGCCGTGTATGAGACCCACTGCCGCGAATGTGCGGTAAGCGGGTATCTTTCTGTAGAATTGATACTCAGTTTGCAAGCGGAGTTCTCTCCCACCCGCGTCAGCCGTTTTCCCTGGAAGGTTCAGGGCAGCAAGGTTGCCGGGTAACGGTCGGGCGGTTCACCGGGCATGTGCCGGGTGAAGTACGTGCAGTCCCTGCGGGGAGCACATCCGATCTTCGAGGCCTTCGATTGCTCCGGCAATTGGGGGCCTTCTCTATTTTGCCGGTGGAACACCCATTACAAACACAGGAGCTTTAACATTAGCGAGCCAAGAATCAATGAGCGTATCCGCGTCCCTGAGGTGCGGCTGGTCGGCCCTGCCGGCGAACAGGTAGGGATCGTCCGTATCGAGGATGCCCTGCGTCTGGCTGCCGAGTCCGACCTGGATCTCGTTGAAGTTGCACCGCAGGCCAAGCCTCCGGTGTGCAAGCTGATGGACTTCGGCAAGTACAAGTACGAAGCCGCAGTCAAGGCCCGTGAGGCCCGGAAGAACCAGACCAACACGGTCCTGAAGGAAATCCGGTTCCGCCTGAAGATCGACACCCACGACTACGAGACCAAGCGCGGCCACGCCCTGCGGTTCCTCGGAGCCGGGGACAAGGTCAAGGCCATGATCCAGTTCCGCGGCCGTGAGCAGCAGCGTCCCGAAATGGGCCTGCGCCTCCTTCAGCGTTTCGCTGAGGACGTGGCTGAAGTTGGTGTCGTGGAGTCAAGCCCGCGCATCGACGGCCGCAACATGGTCATGGTTATCGGTCCGCTGAAGAACAAGGCCGAGGCCAAGGCCGAAGCCCGCCGTGCTACGCAGCGCGCCGAGGCCAAGGCCCAGAACGAAGCCAAGGCAGCCGGCCGTGTCGACACCTCAGGTGACGATCAGGCACCGCTGACGCAGTCGCTTGCCGACCTTCTGCCGGAAGGCTTCCAGGTTTCTGCGGAGGCAGCGGCCGCTCCGGAAGCAGCCGTGGAAGCGCCTGCGGCTCCCGTTGAAGAAGCTCCAGCTGCTGAAACACCTGCCGCTGAAGCTCCTGCTGCTGAGGCTCCCAAGGCTGCTGAAGCTCCTGCTGCTGAGGCTGCCGAAGCTCGTGCTGCTGAAGCACCCAAGGCTGCCAAGGTGGCCGAGCCCAAGCGCGAGGCACCCCGGGCCGAAGCGCCGAAGGCTGCGCCTGCTGCGCCGAAGGCCGCTGCGCCTGCTCCCAAGGCGGCAGAGGCCGAAGCGCCTGCCCCGGCAGCGCCGAAGCCTGCGGCTGTTCCTTCCCCGCCCAAGCCGGTGGCCAGGCCCGCTGCGCCGAAGCCGGTGGCACGTCCCGCGGCACCTCGGCCCACACCGAAGCCGGCGGGCAAGAAGACCAACTAGTTCGAAACTGCGGAAGGCATCCCCTTCAGGCAGCCAGCAACCAGCACGCCGTCCCCAGGGGCGGCTGCGCGAAAGACTGCAGACATGGTCTGCGGAAACGTTAGGAGATCGGTTCCCATGCCGAAGATGAAAACCCACAGTGGTGCTAAGAAGCGCTTCAAGCTGACCGGCACCGGCAAGCTGCGCCGCCAGCAGGCCAACCGCCGCCACTACCTGGAGCACAAGTCCAGCCGCCTGACCCGCCGCCTTGCCGGCGACAAGATCGTCTTCAAGGGCGACGCCAAGGTCATCCGGAAGATGCTCGGCATCTAATTTCCAAGCACTCTGACTGACTGCCACCTGGCACCAGTCAACTACCAATAAGCCTTCTCAGGCCGGCCGGGTCACCGGCAGTAGATGCTTGGGATCAGATTTTTGAAGGAGTACGCACGTGGCACGTGTGAAGCGGGCGGTAAACGCCCACAAGAAGCGCCGGGTTATCCTCGAACGCGCCAAAGGTTACCGTGGGCAGCGCTCACGCCTGTACCGCAAGGCCAAAGAGCAGCTGCTGCACTCGTTTGTGTACAGCTACGGTGACCGTAAGAAGAAGAAGGGCGACTTCCGCCGCCTGTGGATCCAGCGCATCAACGCTGCATCCCGGGCCAACGGCCTGACCTACAACCGCCTGATCCAGGGCCTGGAAGGCCGCTGAGGTCGAGGTTGACCGCCGCATGCTGGCCGAGCTCGCCGTTTCCGACGCCAACGCTTTCGCTGCGCTGGTCCAGGTTGCCAAGGACTCCCTGCCTGCGGACACCTCCGCTCCGGCCGCCAAGGCTGAGACTGCACCGAAGGCCAAGGCTACCCGCGCACGCGCTGCGAAGAAGCCGGCTGCTGCAGCTGCTGAGTAAGCAGGCAACTCCCAGTTCAAGGACCGGTGGCAACAGCCACTAAGGTTTCTTATATGAACGAAACCGGGCGCCCGCAAGACTTTCCACTCTCCAATCCCCGAGCAGATCGGGTCA
The DNA here is from genome assembly GCF_040448525.1 of Arthrobacter sp. K5. Lineage (NCBI taxonomy): Bacteria > Bacillati > Actinomycetota > Actinomycetes > Micrococcales > Micrococcaceae > Arthrobacter > Arthrobacter sp. K5. The sequence continues at coordinate 10,821 of NZ_CP159279.1, forward strand.
GGGATGTGGCAAAGCTCGCAGGGCGCCCGGTCCGTTTAAAGCGCCGGCAGTTCCTTGCCGAAGGCCCGCAGGCGGTACGTGAGGCCCTGGTGCTGCATGGCAAGCGGATCGCTGCCGGGCAGCCGGGCATAGTCCGCGAGGTGTATGCCAGCGAGGCCTGTCTGGACCGGTATCCCGAGTTTGAGGAACTGGCCGTGGGAACCAGCGCCCGGCTCGCCACGGACGACGTGCTGGCGGCCATGGCGGACACTGTCACCCCGCAGGGGATTGTTGCGGTGTGCGATTTTCTCGATGTCGCCCTGGCGGATGTGCTCGACGCCGGGCCGCGGCTGATTGCCGTGCTCTGCCAGGTCCGCGATCCCGGCAACGCCGGGACGGTGCTTCGGGCCGCAGACGCAGCCGGTGCCGACGCCGTGGTCCTGACCGGTTCCAGCGTGGACATCTACAATCCCAAGGCGGTCCGCTCAACCGCCGGCTCCCTTTTCCATCTGCCTGTCGTCCTGGGTGCCGACGTCAATGAGCTGGTGGCGCTGTGCAAGGACCGGGGATCGGTGTGCTTGCGGCCGACGGCTACGGGCAGCTGAACCTTGACCGCCTGCAGGACGAGAACGCCGCACGCCGGCTTGGCGCATCAACCGCCGGCTCGGACTACGCACTGGAGAACCCCACGGCCTGGCTTTTCGGCAACGAAGCCCAGGGCTGTCCGAGGACGAGCTTGCCCTTGCCGACCATCGGGTGGCCGTGCCCGTCTATGGCGCCGCCGAGAGCCTCAACCTTGGCACGGCCGCCACGGTCTGCCTCTACGCGAGCGCGAGGTCACAGCAGCCCCGGTAGCAACACAAAGCCGGTAGCAACACAGAGGAGCGGGGGCCCACCGTGTGGTGGGCCCCCGCTCCTGCCTGTTTGTCTGAATTGGACTGGGCCTGCTGAGGACCAGTACCTGTGATCCGGACTGTTACGGTGCCCGGGTGCTGTGGCTGCGGCCGGTGATCGCGCCGTAGATGCCTGCGACTACGAGGCCGCCGATGATGGCGAGGATCCAGGTGCCGAGGTCGAAGAACGCCAGGTCACCCTTGCCGAAGAGAAGGCTGCCGATCCAGCCGCCGACGATGGCGCCAACGACGCCCAGAACCAAGCTGGTGACCCAGCCGCCGCCGACCCTGCCGGGCATGACGGCTTAACAATTGCGCCTACGATCAGGCCGAGAATAATCCAAGCAAGAAAACCCATTGTCTGCTCCTTCATATTCGTCGGGATCGATTCTTATCAGTCCCGATATGGCTTCAAGCTAACACAGTGCGCGTTTCTTTGTCAGCAGGCTTAGTTTTGGCTTTTTGCGGCGCCCGGTGGCGGTGTGCGGTGTCTGTTCCGGGCCGGACGGGTACGGTATTTACCAGACGGCGGTTCCATGCCGCCCTGTCCCATCCGTTGAAATTCGCACGTAAAGAGGTGAGCCTCCCTTGGCTGCAAACGGCGGTACCAAGGCGATTGTCGCGGCGCTAGCCGCCAACCTGACCATCGCCGTCCTGAAGTTCGTCGCGTTCCTGCTGACACGCTCCTCATCTATGCTGGCTGAGGCCATCCACTCTGTCGCCGACTCGGGCAACCAGGTCCTGCTGCTGGTGGGTGGCAAGCGCGCCCAACGGGCGGCCAGCCCGGAACACCCCTTCGGCTACGGACGCGAGCGCTACATTTATGCGTTCATCGTTTCCATCGTGCTCTTCAGCGTCGGCGGCCTGTTTGCCCTGTATGAGGCATGGGAAAAGATCCAGCACCCGCATGCGATCGAAGGTGACTTCTGGTGGGTGCCCCTGCCGTGCTGGTGGGTGCCATCATCGCCGAGGCCTTCTCGTTCCGGACGGCCATCATTGAAGCCAACCACGTCCGCGGCAGCCAGGGCTGGATCAGCTTTGTGCGGACCGCCAAGCAGCCCGAGCTTCCGGTGATCCTGCTCGAGGACTTCGGTGCCCTGCTCGGCCTGGTCTTCGCGCTGTTCGGCGTGGGGCTGACCCTGCTGACCGGCGACGGTATCTGGGACGCAATCGGCACCGGAATGATCGGCCTGCTGCTGGTGGCCATTGCCGTGATTTTAGCAATGGAGACCAAGTCCCTGCTGCTGGGGGAGTCGGCAACCAAGGACGACGTCGGGCGCATCCGGAATGCCATCGAAGCGGACGGTACCGCCATCATCCACCTGAAGACCCTGCATCTGGGCCCGGAGGAGCTGCTCGTGGCTGCCAAGATCAGCGTGGAGGCGGGAGATTCCGGACTGGACATTGCCAAGGCCATCGACGACGCCGAAGCCCGGATCCGCTCGGCAGTTCCCATCGCGCGGGTCATCTACTTGGAGCCCGACATCCGCCGTGCCCGTGTGGCCAGCGGGCCCGCCCTGGCGGGCGACTCAGGCGCCTAGCTGCTTAGCCGAAGACAGAGCCGCTGGCTCCGTGACACCTGTTACGGGGCCAGCGGCTTCTTGCGTTCCAGCAGGCCGCTGAGCAGGGCCACCATCAGCCCGAGAATGGCCAGGACAGCACCCACCAGCGCGGGCGCAACATAGCCCCAGCCCCAGGCGATCACCACACCGCCGAGGAACGCGCCCAGGGCGTTGGCGACGTTCAGCGCCGCGTGGTTGAGTGAGGACGCCAGCGACGGCGCATCAGGAGACGCGTCCAGCAGCCGGGTCTGCAGGGCCGGGACGAGCATGGACCCGGCGCCGCCCACCACGAACACCATGACGAAGGCTGACCACGGCCAGTGCACGGCCACGGCGTACACCACCAGCGCGACGGCGATTCCCGGCAGGACGCGGTAGATGGTCCCCATCACAGACTTGTCCGCGATCCGGCCACCGACGATATTGCCGGCCACCATCCCCAGGCCGTACAAGGCCACCACGAAGGGCAGCAGGGCGGCAGGGACGCCGGCCACGGAGGTCATGGTGTGGGAGATGTAGGTGTACGTGGCGAAGAACCCGCCAAATCCGACGATGCCAATGAGGATGGCCAGCCAGACCTGCGCCCGCTTCAGCGCGCCCAGCTCCCTGCGGATGCTGGCGTCCGCATGCGCCTGCTGGAACGGAACGAATCTCCAGATAAGCGCCAGGGTCACCAGTCCCAGGACTCCCACCAGGACAAAGAGCAGCCGCCAGCCAAAGGCCTGTCCGAGCCAGGTGGCGAAGGGAACACCGACCACATTGGCAACGGTGAGCCCCGCCATGACCATGGAGATGGCCCAGCCCCGTTTTGTCGGCGCCACCAGCGAAGCGGCAATCACGGCGGCCACGCCGAAGAACGCCCCGTGCGGCAGTCCGGCGGCGAAGCGGGAGACCAGCATGCTCGCGTAATCGGGAGCGATGAACGAAGACAGGTTGGCCACGCTGAAGAACAGCATGAGGCCCAGCGCAAGGAACTTGCGCGGCAGTTTCGCCCCGACGGCGGCAAGTACAGGCGCTCCCACCACGACGCCCAGGGCGTAGGCCGAAATGAGGTGGCCGGCCTCTGGGGTGCTGATCCCGGAGTCCGAGTTCGACCTCTTTGAGCAGCCCCATCATGGCGAACTCGGTGACCCCGATGCCGAAACCACCCATGGCCAGGGCCAGGATGGCGGGACCGATGCGCGCGGCGGCCTTGGGCGTGCGGGGAGCCTGGACAGTGGAAGTCATGTGCCTGCTTTTCGAAGGGAGATATGGAGTAGGCCTCGTTGCCACTGATATGTCTGATTTTAACAAGCTTCGCGGCGGGTTGGATATTCCCGTCCGCGGGAGGACGGCCTTATAGACAGGTGCCCCCATGAACCCGGGCCCTCATAGACTGGACCGGTGACTGAACTGATCAACGTCGTCGGCGGTGCCGTGCTCGACTCGCTCTCCGCTCCCGCCCGGCTTCTCGTGGCGCGCCGGACGGCGCCTCCGCAGTTTGCCGGCATGTGGGAATTTCCGGGCGGCAAGGTGGAACGGGGAGGCTCCCGAAAGTGCCCTGCACCGGGAGCTCCGTGAAGAACTCGGCATCGGCGTCGTGCTTGGGAAGGAGCTGGAAGCCCCGAGGACCGGCCGGCTGGCCCCTGAACGAGAAAGCCGTGATGCGGGTGTGGTTCGCGGAAGTGGCCGATGGCCACCCCGGCCGCTTGAGGACCACGATGAACTTCGCTGGGTCAGCATCCGCGAAGGTGAGGAAGCTCTCAGCCTGCCCTGGATTCCGGCCGACCTCCCGATTGTCCAGGCGCTGCTCGCCAACGTCGCCGCGGCGGCCCGTGCGGGCTCGGTCCCCGGAAGCTAACACCACCCTTCACGGCTTTCCCGCGGTGGTGCAAAGCGGCGCGGGCAAGAGCCTGGTAATCCCGGCCAGCTAAGACCGGCCCAGAGCTAAGGCGGGCTCAGAACAGCGTGGGCTGGGACGCCCGGCCTGAACTGTGGTGATGATGCCCCGTCCCCTGTTGCCCCGTCCTGTCGTGCCCTGTCCGATCCTGCGGAATGCTTCCCTCAGGGTAGGCGGCTTCCTCGCCGCGGGGATCGTCGGCCTGGCGATCGTCGACGTCCCGGTGGCTGAATCCGTGGGAGCCGGAAAAGCCGTGCCGGGCCTTGAAAAAGCGGACCCTTCCCGCCAGCCAGGTGCGGTATTCCTTGGACGCATACGAGCCCGTGCCGTACAGCCTGCGGTAGCGGCCCACGAGTTCCGGATGCCGGGCGGCGATCCACTGCATGAACCATTCCCGGGTGCCGGGCTTCAAATAAAGCGCTCCGGCCGTGACACCGGTTGCACCCGCGGCGGCCAGCGAGGCGAACAGGAGTCCAGTGCCTCGTCGCTGTCCGAGAGCCACGGCAGGATGGGCATGGCCATCACCCCGCAGGGCAGCCCGGCCTCGCCGAGCCTGAAACGAGTTTGAGCCGCGCCCGCGGTCCGGGGGTGCCGGGTTCGATGGCCTCGGAAAGCTGCTCATCCGTCATGGCGAGCGAGATCCCGATGCCCACCGGCACCTGTGCCGCAGCATGCTTCAGGAGCGGGATGTCACGCGCCAGCAACGTTCCCTTCGTCAGGATGGAAAGCGGAGTCCCCGAATCGGCCAGCGCACCGATAATGCCGGGCATCAGCCGGTACCGGCCCTCCGCCCGCTGGTAGGGGTCCGTGTTGGTGCCCAGTGCCACGTGCTGCCGGTTCCATGCGGGCTTGGCCAGCTCCTTGCGGAGCACCTCGGCTGCGTTGATCTTGACCACCACCTGGCTGTCGAAATCCAGCCCGGCGTCGAAGTCCAGATAGGTATGGCTCTTGCGGGCGAAGCAGTAGACGCAGGCGTGGCTGCAGCCCCGGTAGGGGTTCACGGTCCACTCGAACGGCATCCGGGAGCCGGCGGGCACCTTGTTGAGCACCGATTTGGCGGTGACCTCATGAAAGGTGACGCCGGCGAACTCGGGCGTGGACACGGACCGCACGAGGCCGGCCAGGGGCAGCAGCGGTGCAGTCCCGGGCATCTCTTCCGGTGCCGGTTTTAGTGCCTGTGCGTCCCATCTCATGCCCTCCATTCGAAGGTATGTTCGAACTTAAGTCAAGGTACGCCGTCGGCGTTTCCCGCAGACCGGAACTCGTGGTGTGCATCGGGCAGGCCGGAGGCCGCGGACGGGTGGCCGTGGAAAGGGCGGGTATTCCCGTCGAAATTCACAGACGGCGGGAACCTACTGCAACCACGCTTTCCATACGCTCATGCACGAGCTCGCCTCCCGTCCGCGCGCGTCCGCGGTGGATTTGTCCACGTCCCGTTCGCGCCGGACCAGGTAGAGCAGGGGAGCAGTGAACCGTCACTGTCTGTGGCCTCGATGGCGGAGGCGATTGCCGCCGTCGTCCGAACCTCGCTAACCCTGCCAATCGACGCAATCCCGCCAACCGGCGCAACCCGGCGGTCCGACGTCGCGCTCGCCGCTGGCAGTATCCACTAGGCGGCGAGCCTTTCCGCCCTCATCCGGTGGGGTGCGGGTCAGCGGCTGCGGGAGCCCAGCCCCATTCAGCGTCCACTCAACAGCCCCCACTCAACAGCCCCCACTCAACCGTGACACTGGTGCTGACGCCGGATTCCCCGGATTCCACCGCCATGGTGTCGGCGGCGAAGGCCCGCTGCATCCCGCCCACCGGAACGGGCGACGACGGCACGGCGTGCTGCCGCACAGAGACCACCTCACCCAGTTCGGCTGCGGCAAGCCCGGCGAGCTGTGCGGCAGCCGCCCGTGCGTCAGCCAGGCGGCCTCGCGGGCCAGCGCCATCACGGCTCCGGCGTCGGCAAAGCCGAGCTGAACGCCATCCAGTCGCACGTCGTTGCCGCCTGCCTCCACTGCCGCCGCGATGACGCCCGGGCCGGCAGCGAGATCCCGGAGCCGGACGCTGAGCATGCTGGATGCCACATAGCCCGTGACCTGCTGGCCGCGGCCCTCCTGCCAGACAACGTCGGCCCGGACGTTAAGCCCGGACGTCCTGATATCCCGGCCCAGCACTCCCCGGCTGCGCAGTGCGCCCGTTACGGCAGCGGACGCCTCGCCGGCGGCGGCATAGGCATCCCCGGCGCTGTCGCGCCGGCATTCCACGCCAACGGACAGCGTCAGCAGGTCCGGTGCGGCCTCGGCGGTTCCGAATCCTGTGACGGTGACGGTCCGGGCTGCCGCGTGGCCGGCGGGGTCACTCATGCCTGCGCCTCCGGTCCACATAGCCGCCAGCCTCGAGGCCGGCATGCCGCTCGAAGGGATTTCCCGACGCCGAATCGCCGTAGCGCACTGCCGACCAGGCAGCGGCCGCGAAATAGAACAGCAGGAAGGGTAGCCCCTGCACCACGCGTACTGGGTGCTGTGCCGCTCCTCGTGGTCCAGGAGCACACGGCCCGTCAAAGCCGTGTCGGCGTCTGCACGGAAGATGACCACGTTCCCCACGGTGAAGGCACCAGCCACCGGCAGCCGCCAGCGGTAACCGGTGGCGACAATAAGGCCGCGCGGACCCTGGAACGTCCTGGTGCCGGCCAGCCCGGCAAGCACCAGCCCCAAGGGGTGGAAGCGTTCAGCACGTTTGCTAGTTGCCTGAGGCGCTGTCTTTGCGTCAGGGGGCCTCTCGTTCTGCGGCCTCTCGTCATGAGGCCATGCTAGCCGCGGGCGGCCGAGCAGGACAGGCGTACGACGGGCGCAGGACAGCCCACGGCCCGGCGCTGCCTGACGGGCGCAGGCCCGGCAGATGACAGCCATTTGACCTAGGCGCCAGGCCCGCTGTCAATTCGCCCGGCGCCGTCAATTAGACTGGGAACAGTGCCTGCCGGCCACCCGCCGGCGAGCCTGCCCTTGTCTTTGGATGGCGTCTTTGGATGACGTCCTTGGATGACTTCATGCAATGACGTGCCAGCGACGGACGCGCTGCCGGGAAACCGGCGCGGCTGCACCGGCGGCTGGCATCACCCGACTCGTAGCTAAGAACAGTAGATGACTGAAACTTTGCCGGGCGCCGCCGTCCCGAACCCTCTGGATGAAACCGCCATCAACGCCGCCGTGGAGCAGGCCGTCGCCGCCATCGCCGGCGCGTCCACGCTCGATGAACTCAAGGCAGTCCGCCTGGCCCACACCGGTGAGAAGTCGCCGCTCAGCCTCGCCAACCGTGGGATCGGAGGCCTGCCCAAGGAGCAGAAGGCCGCCGCCGGCAAGCTCATGGGCTCATCGCGCGGACGTGTTAACAAGGCGCTCGCGGACCGCACCGCCGAACTCGAAGCGGAGAACGACGCCCGGATCCTGGTTGAGGAGACCGTTGACGTCACGGCAGCCCCGCGCCGCCGCCGGGCCGGAGCCCGCCATCCGCTGTCCACGCTGCAGGACCGCGTTGCGGACATCTTCGTGGGCATGGGCTGGGAAATTGCCGAAGGCCCCGAGGTGGAATCCGAGTGGTTCAACTTCGACGCACTGAACTTCAAGCCGGACCACCCGGCCCGCGAAATGCAGGACACGTTCTTCGTGGAGCCGCCCGAAGCCCACCTGCTGATGCGTACCCACACGTCCCCGGTGCAGGTCCGGTCCATGCTGGAGCGGGAGCTGCCCATCTACGTGCTGTGCCCGGGCAAAGTGTTCCGCACCGATGAGCTCGATGCCACCCACACCCCGGTTTTCCACCAGTTCGAGGGCCTGGCCATCGACAAGAAGCTCAGCATGGCTGATCTCCGCGGAACCCTGGAGCACTTCGCCCGCCAGATGTTCGGCGACGAAGCCCAGATCCGGCTGCGCCCCAACTACTTCCCGTTCACCGAGCCGTCCGCCGAGCTGGACATCTTCCACCCCGGCGCCAAGGGCGGGCCACGCTGGATCGAATGGGGCGGCTGCGGCATGGTCAACCCCAACGTCCTGCGGGCCGCCGGCATCGATCCGGACGTCTATTCAGGCTTTGCCTTCGGCATGGGCATCGAGCGGACGCTGATGTTCCGCAATGAGGTCGGCGACATGCGCGACATGATCGAAGGCGATGTACGTTTCAGCGAGCACTTCGGGATGGAGATCTAACAGTGCGTATCCCACTTTCCTGGCTGCGTGAGTTCGCGCAGATACCGGCCGGAGCCACGGCCGAAGACGTCATGGCGGACCTCGTCAAGGTCGGCTTTGAAGAGGAAGCGGTCCACCGCCCCACGGACGCCCTGCGCGGACCCGTCGTGGTGGGCCAGGTCCTGAGCCTGGTCAAGGAACCGCAGTCGAACGGCAAGACCATCAACTGGTGCCAGGTCCGCGTCGTCCCCGAGGGGCAGGAGCAGGCCCTCACCGGCAAGGGCATCGATCCCTCCGGCGTGCAGGGCATCGTCTGCGGCGCCCACAACTTTGTGGAGGGCGACAAAGTTGTGGTCACCCTGCCCGGCGCCGTGCTGCCCGGCGACTTCCACATCTCGGCACGGAAGACCTACGGGCACATGTCTGCGGGCATGATCGCCTCCGTCCGCGAGCTGGGTATCGGCGAGGACCACGACGGCATTCTGGTGCTGTCCCGGATCGGCCTGGACCCCGAGATCGGGGCCGACGCCATGGAACTGCTGGGCCTCTACGACCAGGCCGCCGAAATCAACGTGACCCCGGACCGCGGCTATGCGTTCTCGATCCGCGGCGTGGCACGCGAATACGCCCACGCCACCGGCACGGAATTCACCGATCCGGCGTCGAAGGTCAACGCTCCGGCTGTCCTCTCCGGCGGTTACGGCGTCAAGATCAACGACGACGCGCCGATCTACGGCAAGCCCGGCTGCGACCGCTTTGTGGCGCGCACCGTCCGCGGCGTGGACGCCACCGGGCCCACGCCGCCGTGGATGAGTTCCCGACTGAGGCTGGCCGGCATCCGGTCCATCTCCCTGCCGGTGGACATCTCGAACTACGTGATGCTCGAACTCGGCCAGCCGCTGCACTTCTACGACCAGGACAAGCTGTCCGGCGACATCGTGGTGCGCCGGGCCGTGGCGGGGGAGAAGCTGACAACCCTCGACGGCAAGGAGCGCTCGCTTGACCCCGAGGACCTGCTGATCACCGACGCCTCCGGCCCCATCGGCGTCGCCGGTGTCATGGGCGGCGCGTCCACCGAGGTCTCCGACGCCACCACGGCGGTCCTGATCGAGGCGGCCCACTTCGAGGAAGTTTCCATTGCCCGCTCGCGCCGGCGCCACAAGCTCCCGTCCGAAGCCTCCAAGCGCTTTGAGCGCGGCGTGGACTGGCAGGTCGCCAACATCGCGGCCCAGCGCGCCGTCGATCTTCTCGTGGAACTGGCCGGCGGTACCGCCGATGAGGCCGGCACCGACGTCGGAACCGCGTCGGATCCGGTGACCATCGTGCTGCCCGCGGAATTCCCCGCCGCCCGGATCGGTATCGACTTCACCGAAGATCAGATCGTCACGTCCCTCGAGGACCTCGGCGCCGTCCTCGAAAAGACCGGCGCCGGCTGGACCGTCACCGCGCCGAGCTGGCGGAACGACCTGGAAACCAAGGAGGACCTCTCCGAGGAGGTCGCCCGCCTGGTGGGCTACGACCAGATCCCCGCGACCCTGCCGGTGGCGCCCCCCGGCCGCGGCCTGACCCGCGTGCAACAGCAGCGCCGCCGCCTGGTCCAGGCTCTGGCAGACGCCGGCCTGACCGAGGTCCTGGCCTACCCCTTCGTGTCGAAGGCCGCCAACGACACGTTCGGCGTGGCCGAGGAGGGTGCACCCCGGACTGCGGTCAAGCTTGCCAACCCGATCAGCGAAGAGCACGGATACCTGCGCACTTCGGTGCTGCCGGGCCTGCTGGAGATCGCCAAGCGCAACCACTCCCGCGGTTTCCGCGATCTCGCCGTCTTCGAAGCCGGCATGGTGTTCCTGCCCGGTGACACCCTGGGCACCCTGTCCATTCCTCCGCTGGGCGTCAAGCCAAGCGATGAGGTGCTGGACGCCCTGTACGACGGCGTTCCGGACCAGCCGCTGCACATCGCCGCCGTCCTGACCGGTCATGATTCACCCGCCGCCGCCGGCCACGCCCCGCGGCTGTGGGACTGGGCAGACGCCCTCGACATCGCCCGCCTGGCCGGTGACGTCCTTGGTGTGGAGCTGGTGGTCACCCGTGGCCGGCACCAGGCGTTTCATCCGGGCCGTGCCGCGCAGCTTTCGCTGCGCTCCGGCGAGGTCGTGGGATACGCCGGCGAGCTGCACCCGAAGCTGCTGGCTGCGCACGACATGCCGGCGCGCTCTGCCGCGCTGGAACTTAATGCGGACGCCCTCTTCGAGGCGGCGGCCGACGTCGTGGTGGCCCGCCACATCTCCACCTTCCCGGTAGCCACGCAGGACGTGGCCCTCGTGGTGCCGCAGGACGTCCCCGCCGACGACGTGCTGGCAGCGCTGCGTGAAGGCGCCGGTGAACTGCTCGAGGACGTCGCCCTCTTCGACGTCTACGCAGGGAAGGGGATCGAGGAAGGCAAGAAGTCCCTCGCCTTCGGCCTGCGGTTCCGCGCAACCGACCGGACACTGACGGCCGACGAGGCGTCGGAGGCGCGTGAGCGCGCCGTCGCCACCGCGGCCGAGCGGTTTGGCGCCGTCCAGCGCTAGCCGGCCATAAAGAAAGACCACGCCATGTGGCGTGGTCTTTCTTTATGCCGGAAAACAGAATTCCGCAAACAATTCACGGCAGCGCTGGCAGGGCTTCTTCGTAGAGCCAGGGGTGTAGCAGCGATTCCGAGTCCAGTCCCGTGATACGGTCCGCGGTGAGGATAAAATCGGGCGTCGACACGGAACTGTGGGCATGGGTGCGGGTCCACTCCTGCAGCAGCGCGAAAAGGCGAGGTCGCCGCAGCGGCGGCGCAGCGCGTGCAGGGCAAGTGCTCCGCGTTTGTAGACCCGGTCGTCGAACATCAGCTCGGGTCCGGGATCACCCACCAGAAGGTCCTGAGCGCCAGCATCTAGCCGCTGCCAGGCAGCCAGGGCCCGCGCGTGGGCGGGCATCACGCCGGCCTCCTCGGACCAGATCCACTCCGCATAACAGGCGAACCCCTCGTGCAGCCAGATGTCGCTCCACGTACCCAGCGTCAGCGAGTTCCCGAACCACTGGTGGGCCAGTTCGTGGGCGATCAGGCGCTGTGATTCCCACCCCGTATCAAGGTGGTTGCGGCCCAGGATGGACAGCGACTGGGCCTCGAGCGGAATTTCCAGCGCATCGGCGGTGACCACCACCGTGTATTCCGGGAAGGGATACGGGCCGAAGCGGCTCACAAAGGTGCTCATCATGGTTTCCTGCCGGGCCAGCGCCGTCTCCGCCCGGGCCACCAGATGCGCCGGAGCCGCAACGAACTGGGGCACGCCGGCCGAGTCCGGCAGGCTCACCAGACCGTACCGGCCGATCTGGATGGTCGCCAGATACGTCGCCATCGGCTCACGCTGCTCATAGACCCAGGTCTGGCGGCTTGACCTCACGGCCTGCCCCACGAGGAGCCCGTTGCACACGGCGCGGTAGCCGGCGTCAGTGGTAACGGTGATGCGGTAGCTGGCCTTGTTCCGCGGGTGGTCGTTGCAGGGGAACCAGGATGGCGCCCCGTTGGGCTGGCCGGCCACCAGAACGCCGTCGGCGAGCTCCTCCCAGCCCACCTCACCCCACAGCCCCCGCCGCGGCTGCGGATTGCCGTCGTAGCGGATCTCCAGGCTGAATTCGGAGCCCGCCTCGAGGGGTTGTTCGCAGTGCACTACGAGCTGTTCCGCCCGCTGCGTGAACTTCCGTACGCGGACCCCGTTCAGGTGGATTTTCAGGGCACGGAGGCCGGTCATATCGAGTACGACGGCGGACGTGCGGCGTGCCGCCACCGCGGCCAGTACGGCGCGGCCGGTCAGCCGGTTGCTGGCGAGCCTGTAGTCCAGCTCCAGGTCATAGTGCAGGACGCGGTAGGCATCCGTTCCGTGTCCCGGGACGTAGGGGTCGCCGGTGGCCTTGGCGCCGGCGGAGAGGACGGCGGCCGGGCCGGGCGAATCTCCGGAGCTCATTCTGCGTGTGACTTCCTTAGCTGTGGTGTGGCCGCTCCCGGCGGTGTTTCATGCCATGCGGTGTTCAAGTCAGGCGGCGCTTATTTCAGGCGGGGTGCGGGAACGGCGGGCCCGGTCCACGGGCTGACCGGATTGCCCATCCAGTACGTCCCGGCCGGAACGGTCTCGCCGCGCATCACCAGGGACGCCGGGCCAACGGTCCCGCCCTTGCCAATCCTCGCCTGCGGCAGAATCACGCCGTGCGGGCCCATCGTCGCCCCGTCTTCGAGACTAACAGTGTCGATGCTCATGATGCGGTCGTGGAAGAGGTGGGTCTGGACGACGCAGCCGCGGTTGACCGTGGAGCTGGCGCCGAGGGTCACGAGGTCTGCCTCGGGAAGCCAATAACTTTCACACCATGTTCCCCGGCCGATTTTGGCACCAAGGGCACGCAGCCACCAGACGAGGGCCGGGGTGCCGCTGGCTGACCGGGCGAACCACGGGGCACTCACCATTTCGATGAAGGTGTCCACCACCTCGTTGCGCCAGATGAAGGAGCTCCACAGGGGTGTTCGCCCGTCCTGATCCTGCCCACGAGCAACCACTTGGCCGCGACGGAGAAGCCTGCCGCCACCCCGCCCGCCAGCAGCAGGACCACGCCTCCGAGGGCCGCTGCCGGACCGTAGCCGAGGGCGCTGGCGAGCCAGTCGAGGACGAGCAGCACGCCAAGGGCCAGGCCCACCGTCAGGGCCACCGGCACGAACCGGCACAGTTCCCAGAGGCTTCTGGCCACCTTGAGCCTGGCCGGGGGCTGGAAAGTGCGGGTGCTGTCGGAGGCCACCGCCGTACGCCGCAGCCTGACCGGAGGGCTGCCCAGCCAGGACGTGCCGGACTTGGCCTTGCCTGGCGTCGCCGAGAGGACTGCGACCAGGGAGTTCTTTGGCACGCTGCGCCCGGCGGCGGTCATCCCGGAGTTGCCAAGGAAGGAGCGCTTTCCGATTTTCGCGGGTGCGATGTGCATCCATCCGCCGCCGAGCTCGTACGAAGCCACCATGGTGTCGTCGGCGAGGAACGCGCCCTCGCCGACCGTGGTCATGCGCGGCAGCAGCAGGACGGTGGAGGCCTCGACATTCTTTCCGACCTTCGCCCCCAGCAGCCTCAGCCAGACCGGCGTGAACAGGCTGGCGTATATCGGGAACAGGAGGTCCCGTGCCATGTCCAGCACCCGCTCGGTGGCCCAGACCTGCCAGCCGACGCGGCTGCGGACCCGGTAGTAACCCTCCTTCAGGCCGACGCCCAGGAGCCTGGTGGTGACCAGGATCAGCAGCATATTGGTGAGGAACCAGGTCAAAGCTGCGAGCGGGAGCGACGCCAGCACCTGCGGCAGGGCATGGAGCAGCGAGTCGTTTCCCCTGATGAACAGGAAGACCACCAGGGCTGCGGCCACGGCCGAAGCGTAGGGAATCAGGGCGAGGACAGCGGACGCGGCAGCGAAGGCCGTGAACCAGAGGTGCCCCAGAACGGAACTGACCGGCTGGCCCGCGGGCCAGTCCTGCTTGGCTTTGCCCCGCCGTTCTGCCGGGGACCCGGCCACCAACTGGCCGGCCTTGACTTTGCCCAGCACGGCGGAGCCCGGTTCCACCTGGCCGCCGGCGCCGATGCTGGCCCCGGGCATCAGGGTGCTGCGGGCGCCTACGGTGGCGTCCGCCCCGACGTGGACGTGGCCGATCCGGACGATGTCACCGTCGATCCACCACCCGGACAGATCCACCTCGGGTTCGATGTTGCAGCCGCGGCCCAGGGTGAGGAAGCCGGTCACCGGGGGAAGGGAGTGCAAATGGATATTGCTTCCGATCCTGGCGCCGAGGGCCCTGGCGTAGTACGGCACCCAAGGTGCGCTGGCGAGGCTGACGGCGCCGGCCAGGTCCTGGATCTGTTCGGCCAGCCAGAGGCGTAAATGCACCTTGCCTGCGCGCGGGTAGGTCCCGGGCTGCACGTTGCGAAGCAGGAGGCGGGCGGCGGCAACAGAGATGGCCATCCGTCCGGGCGGGCTGACAAAGACCAGCCAGGACGCTGCCACCCACCACCACGACACGGTGGGTGCGGCGGTGAACCCGGCGAACGTGAACAGGACGTTGTTGGCGGCCATCAGATAGGTCAGCCAGCGCATGCCCGCCAGAATGTGCAGCGGTATGCCCATGAGGGTCTGGAAGACCTGCGACTTCAGGGCCGTGGGGCGGACCGGCCGTTCCGGGGCCGGACCGGCGGAGACGCCGTCGGGCAGGGATTGGCGGGCCACCTCTATCAGCGCGCCGATCCGCGGGGTGGCGTAGATATCGGCCACGGTGATGGTGGGGTAGCGGACCCGGAGCGCGGAGACGAGCTGCGCCGCGGCCAGCGACCCGCCACCGTGGGCAAAGAAGTCCGCGTCGAGGCCGTCGACGCTGCTGCCAAGGACTGCCTGCCACTGGTCAACGATCCACTGGGCATCCTCGGGCACGTTCAGCGGCGCGGCGTCCGCGGCCGCCGCGCCGGCACCCGGCAGGGGCCATGGCAGCGCATGCCGGTCGACTTTGCCGCTGGTCTTGGTGGGCAGCGTGTCGACGACGGTCAGCATCGGGATGAGGGGAGCGGGCAGCGTGGCGGACAGCAGCTCCCGGAACGCGGCCAGGTCCAGTGCGGTGTCCGTGCCGCCGGCGGCAGCCGGGTAGCCCACGAGGACCTGGTTGCCGGCCGCCGTCGTGCGTACGGCAGCGGCGGCGCCCGCAATGCCCGGGAGTGACTGCAGGGCAGCGTCGATCTCACCGAGTTCGATCCGGCGGCCGCCAAGCTTGACCTGCTCGTCGGCGCGGCCCATGAAGATCAGGCCGGCGTGCTCGAACCGGACCAGGTCGCCGGAGCGGTAGGCGCGCCCCACACCCGAGTGAGGGCATGGGGGCGTACTTCTCCGCATCCTTCTGCGGATCGAGGTAGCGGGCCAGCCCCACGCCGCCGATGATGAGCTCGCCGACCTCGCCCTCGGCCACCGGGACGCCGTCGGAGTCGACCACCGCCAGGTCCCAGCCGTCCAGCGGGAGCCCAATCCTGACCGGGCCGGTACCGCCCAGGGGAGCCGCGCAGGCCACGACCGTTGCCTCGGTGGGTCCGTAGGTGTTCCACACCTCACGGCCGTCCACGGCCAGGCGCTCGGCCAGCTCCGGCGGGCAGGCCTCGCCGCCGAAGATCAGCAGCCGGACGTTCTCGAGGGCCTCGGCCGGCCACAGTGCCGCAAGGGTGGGAACGGTGGAGACCACCGTGATGCCGTGGTTGATCAGCCACGGCCCCAGGTCCATGCCGGTGCGGACCAGGGCCCGCGGGGCAGGCACGAGGCAGGCGCCATGGCGCCAGGCCAGCCACATCTCCTCGCAGGACGCGTCGAAGGCGACCGAAAGTCCCGCGAGCACACGGTCCTGCGGGCCGACCGGATCCTCCTGCAGGAAAATGCGGGCTTCCGCGTCGACGAACGCGGCCGACGAGCGGTGCTGCACCGCCACGCCCTTGGGCGTCCCGGTGGAACCGGACGTGAAGATGACCCAGGCATCGTCGTCGGGGGTGGCCGGGCGCGGAGCCGGGAAGGGGACGGGCCGCTTGTGGTCCGTGACGATCACGCCGTCGGCCCGCAGGATGCCGGCCACCCGCGCTTCAGTGAACACCAGCCTGGCCCGTTCGTCCGGATCGTCCGCGTCCACGGGGACGTAGGCGGCGCCGATCAGCAGGATCGCAAGGATCGCAATGTAGAGCTCGTTGGTGCCCGAGGGAATCCGCACCCCGACTTTGTCTCCCGCACCGAGGCCGGCCTGGTGGAGCCGCCGGCCCTCGGCCTTGACCTCCGCCAGGAGCTGGGCGTAGCTCAGGGAGCGGCGGCCGTCGTCGAGCGCGGAAGCATCCGGAAAGCGCGCGGCGGTGCCGGTGAGGATGTCCACCAGGGTCCGCTCCGGCGGGGCGGCGGCAGCGCCCGGCAGTTGCACCGGGTACAGCACTGCCGCCTGTCCGCCGACGGAGGGAGCGGTGGTGTCCATGGTGTGCGGGAGTGGGTCAGTCACGGCTGAATTCTTTCCCGGCAAGATGAACGGAAGGTGACATCGTTTCCTTCGTGTTCATCCGAGGCTGTTTTGCTACGGAACCAGCAGAACCTTGCCGGTGGTGCGCCGGCCCTCGAGATCCTCGTGTGCCTGGCGGGCCTCAGCCAACGGGTAACTGGCGCCGATGCGGACCTTGAGGTTTCCGCTGGCGGCGGCAGCGAAAATCTCCCCGGACCGCCAGCGGCGTTCCTGTTCGTTGAGAAGGAAGTGCGCAAGGGACGGCCGGGTCAGCGTCAGCGAGCCGCCGGCATTCAGCCGCTGGGGGTCCACGGGAGCAACGGCGCCGGAGGCTGCTCCAAACAGGACGAGCGATCCGCGCGTGCGCAGGCAGGACATGGACCCGTCAAAGGTGTTCCGGCCGACGCCGTCATACACGACGTCCACGCCTTTGCCTCCGGTCAGCTCGCGGACGTGGTGGGGAAACCCCTGATAGCGCAGCACGTGATCGGCTCCGGCTTCCCGGGCAAGTTCCTCCTTGGCATCGGAGGACACCGTGGTGATGACCCGTGCCCCCCGCTCCTTCAGCAGCTGGGTCAGCAGCAGGCCAACGCCGCCTGCGCCCGCATGCGTCAGCACCGTGTGGCCCGGCTCCACCCGGAATGACGAATTGATGAGGTAGTGCGCCGTCATGCCCTGAAGCGGGAGGGCGGCTGCCGTCTGGTCATCCGGGCCGTCAGGCACCGGAAGGGCCTTCGCTGCATCCAGCACCGTGTAGCCGGCATAGCATTTGGAACCTTCGGCCGTGGCGACCCTGCTGCCGACTGCGAAGTTCTCAACGCCTTCCCCCACTTCCTCAACGGTGCCGGCGGCCTCGGAGCCCGGGGTGAAGGGAAAAGGCACTTGGTACATGCCGCCGCGCTGGTAGGTGTCGATGAAGTTCACGCCGGCCGCTGCCACTTTGATGAGCAGCTGGCCGGGGCCGGGGACGGGACGGTCGATCTCCGTGAAGTCCAGAACCTCGGGTCCGCCTGCCTGCCGGGCGACGATGGCGTGCGTCATGGAATTCTCCTTTTCCGGGCCGGGACCTCCGGCACCCTTCCTCCCCTCATCCTAGGGACCGGGGCGGTGCAGGCGAAGTCGGGGCGGCCGCTTAGTAGCGGCGGGAGACCGTTGCCATGGGGCATTCGAAGTGGCGTCCGGCAGCGAGCCCCACCTCATTGAGGTACCTGACGATGATTCCGAACGACGCCGCCAGCGTGGTCTCCGTGAAGGGAATCCCGTGTTTTTCGCAGTGCTGGCGCACCAGCGCGGTTGCCTTGTGCAGCTGGGGCCGGGCCATGTCGGGGAAGAGGTGGTGCTCAACTTGGCGGTTCAGGCCGCCGAGCAGGATATCCATGAACCGGCCGCCGGAAATGTTGCGTGATGTCAGGACCTGACGGCTGAGGAAGTCGACGCGGCTGTCAGCCGGAAGGACCGGCATGCCCTTGTGGTTGGGCGCGAAGGACGCACCCATGTAGAACCCGAAAACAGCGAGCTGCACGCCGATGAAGGCGGCAGCCATGCCCAGCGGCAGGAAGGAAAACGCCAGCACAGGAAGGATGCTGAGGCGGGCCAGCAGGATGGGCAGTTCCACCCAGCGGTGCGTGACCTTGGCGCGCCGGAAAATGAAGCGGACCGAATCTATCTGCAGGCCGAGACCCACAAGGAAGAGCAGGGGGAAGAAAAGCCAGCCCTGCTTGCGCGTGAGCAGGGCCAGCCGGCCCTGCCGTGCGGCCGCGGCTTCCGGGTGGAAGACGATGGCACCCGGGGCGATGTCCGGGTCCTTGGAGATGACGTTGGGGTGGTTGTGGTGGGCCCCGTGTTTCTGTTCCCACCACGAGTAGCTGACGCCGGCCACGGATGTTGCCGATCCGTGCTGACCAGTCGTTGGCGCGCCGGGAGGCGAATATCTGGCGGTGGCCGGCCTCATGGGCCAGGAAGCTCAGCTGCGTGCAGATGATGCCGAGCGCTGCGGCGATGAGGAGCTGGAACCAGCTCTGGCCGATCAGCGCGAAACCGAACCAGGCCGCCGCCATCAGGACAGCCAGCGTGGCGAAGACGGTGATGTAGAAGCCCTGGCGCCGTTCCAGGAGTCCGGCTGCGCGCACGGACTTGAGCAGGTCGGAGTAGCTCTGTGTGACAGGATTGGCCTGGCGGACCCTGCTGGGCTGGCTGATCCGGGGCTGCGGGCGCTCGGAAGTGATGGTGGACGTCATGAACGGCGTGCCTCGTAACTGTTACGGGCAACGCTGCGGCCGACATTCGGCGCGCACGGTCTGGATCACCCTTTGTTAATCATACGGTGGCTAAGCATCGCGGCGGACCGGCTCACGGCATGGAAAGTCATGCATAAATATCGGGACCTATGCATAGTCTTGCTGTATAGTCGTCTTCATGACTATTTCTGTTGCCGTTTCCGGCGCCAGCGGCTACGCCGGCGGCGAAGTTCTCCGGCTCCTGGCCGGCCACCCGGATGTCACCATCGGAGCCATCACGGCACACAGCAACGCCGGTTCCAGACTAGGCGAACTGCAGCCGCATCTCCATGGCCTGGCGAGCAGGATTCTCGAGGACACCAGCGTGGAGAACCTGTCCGGACACGACGTCGTGTTCCTGGCCCTCCCGCACGGTGCGTCCGCCGAGATTGCGGCCAAGCTGCCCGAAGGCACGGTGGTGATCGACGCCGGCGCGGACCACCGCCTGGAGGACGCCGCCGCGTGGGAAAAGTTCTACGGCTCCGACCACGCCGGAACGTGGCCCTACGGTCTGCCAGAGCTGCCGGGCCAGCGCGAGAAACTCAAGGGCGCCAACCGGATCGCCGTCCCGGGCTGCTACCCGACGTCGGCGCTGCTCGCCCTCACACCCGGGTTCGCCGGCGGCCTGCTCGAGGGGAACGACGTCGTCATTGTCTCCGCCTCCGGCACCTCCGGGGCCGGAAAGGCGGCAAAGGTAAACCTCATCGGCGCCGAGGTCATGGGTTCCATGAGCCCCTATGGCGTGGGCGGCGGCCACCGGCACACGCCGGAAATCGAGCAGGGCCTGTCCAACGCCTCCGGTGAGCCGGTCACGGTTTCCTTCACGCCCACCCTGGCACCCATGAGCCGTGGCATCCTCACCACCGCCACCGCACGCGTCAAGCCCGGTGTCGGCGCCGAGGAACTTCGCCGTGCCTGGGCGGAGGCGTATGACGACGAGCCGTTCGTCCACCTGCTGCCTGAGGGCCAGTGGCCCACCACCAAGTCCGTGCAGGGCTCCAACCACGCCGCCATGCAGCTGGCGTTCGACCACCACGTCGGGCGCGTCATTGTCACGTGCGCCATCGACAACCTGACCAAAGGCACCGCCGGTGGAGCGGTGCAGTCCATGAACATTGCCCTTGGCTTGCCGGAGACCGCCGGCCTTAACCTGCAGGGAGTTGCCCCGTGACCGTTACCGCCCCCAAGGGATTCCGTGCCGCCGGTGTCACAGCCGGACTCAAGGCCTCGGGAAACCCGGACCTCGCACTCGTGGTCAACGACGGACCGTCCAAAGCGGCAGCCGCCGTCTTCACCTCCAACCGGGTTGCCGCGGCCCCCGTCCACTGGTCGCGCCAGGTGGTCTCGGACGGCCGCGTTGACGCTGTGATCCTCAACTCCGGCGGCGCCAACGCCTGCACCGGCCCGCAGGGCTTCCAGAACACGCACACCATGGCCGAGAAAACGGCCGAGGTGCTGGGCTTGTCCGCCACCGATATCTTTGTCTGTTCCACCGGCCTGATCGGCGAGCAGCTGCCCATGGACAAGATCGTCCCCGGCATCGACGCCGCGACCGCCGCCCTGAGCGCCGACGGCGGTCCCGAAGCGGCCACTGCCATCATGACCACCGACACGGTGCCCAAGCAGGCCGTCTTCACCGGCGCCGACGCCGAAGGAAATGAATTCACCATCGGCGGCATCGCCAAGGGTGCCGGCATGCTGGCACCCGGGCTCGCCACTATGCTCGTGGTGCTCACCACCGATGCCGACGTGCAGCCGGAAATGCTCGACGTCGTCCTCCGTGACGCCACGCGCGTCACCTTTGACCGGGCAGACTCCGACGGCTGCATGTCCACCAACGACACCGTGGTGCTGCTCGCCTCCGGCGCTTCCAAGGCAGTCCCGTCAGCCGAGGCGTTCGGCCAGGGCCTCACCCAGGTCTGCGCTGAACTGGCCCGCAAGCTGATTGGCGACGCCGAGGGTGCCAGCCACGACATCGCGATCCGGACGTTCAACGCTGCCACGGAACGCGACGCGGAAACCGTCAGCCGCGCCGTGGCCCGCTCCAACCTCTTCAAGGCCGCCATCTTCGGCAAGGACCCCAACTGGGGCCGGGTGCTCTCCGCCGTGGGAACCACCGACGCCGTGTTCGAACCGGACCAGCTCAACGTGTCCATGAACGGCGTCCAGATCTGCCAGAACGGCGGCATCGGCCAGGACCGCAAGCTCGTGGACCTGGAACCACGCGAGGTGCTCGTGGAGATCGACCTGCAGGCCGGCGGGGCGGAAGCCACTATCTGGACCAACGACCTCACGCACGACTACGTCCACGAGAACAGCGCCTACTCAAGCTAGATCCGCCAGCAACCCCTGGAGAACCAGCCGCATGAACACCCAGACCCGCGAGTCAACGTCCATGAGTGATGCCCAAGCCAAGGCCGGCACCCTCATCGAAGCCCTGCCGTGGATCCAGCGCTTCGCCGGAACCACCATGGTGATCAAGTACGGCGGCAACGCCATGGTCAACGACGAGCTGCGCCGTGCCTTCGCCGAGGACGTCGTCTTCCTCCACCACGTCGGCATCCACCCCGTGGTGGTGCACGGCGGCGGACCGCAGATCAACTCGATGCTGGGCAGGCTCGGCATCGAGTCGGAATTCAAGGGCGGCCTGCGCGTCACCACGCCCGAGGCGATGGACGTGGTGCGGATGGTCCTCACCGGCCAGGTGGGCCGTGAACTGGTAGGCCTGATCAACTCGCACGGGCCCTACGCCGTCGGCATGTCCGGTGAAGACGGCGGCCTGTTGCGTGCCGTCCGCACCGGCACCGTGGTTGACGGCGAGCAGGTGGACCTCGGGCTCGTGGGCGAAGTGGTGGGAGTGGACCCCGCCGGCATCGTGGACATTCTCGACGCCGGCCGGATCCCGGTGATCTCCACCGTCGCCCCGGAGATCACCGACGCCGGCGAGGGCGTGGCCGGCGCGGCGCGCTTCCAGCCCACCGGCCAGGTCCTGAACGTCAACGCGGACACCGCGGCGGCAGCTGTGGCCTCCGCCCTGGGCGCCTCGAAGCTGGTCATCCTGACCGACGTCGAAGGCCTCTACGCCAACTGGCCGGACAAGTCCTCGCTCATTTCGTCCCTGACGGCCTCCGAGCTGCGGGACATGCTGCCCAGGCTCGAATCAGGCATGATTCCCAAGATGGCCGCCTGCCTCAAGGCCATCGACGAGGGAGTGGAGCGGGCGCACATAGTGGACGGCCGCCTGCCCCACTCGATGCTTCTGGAAACTTTCACCACCGCCGGAATTGGCACCCAGGTCGTACCCGATGAGGACGTGAACGCATAGTGAGCAGCACTGAACTGAGCCATTCCGCTGAAGGCCGCAGTGGGGCCCCCATCGCTGCGGAGGCCACCGTAACCACAATTGTCCCCACCAGCAGCGGCTCTGAGTGGCTGGCACGCTACTCGTCGTCGCTGATGGGTGTCTTCGGCACGCCCCAGCGGGTGCTGGTCCGCGGCGCGGGCTGCCTCGTCTGGGATGCCGACGGCAAGGAATACCTGGACCTCCTGGGCGGCATCGCCGTCAACGCGCTGGGCCACGCCCACCCGTTCGTGACCTCGGTGATCTCCAGCCAGCTGGCCACCCTGGGGCACGTCTCCAACTTCTTCACCAGCCCCACGCAGATCGCCCTGGCGGAAAAGCTGCTGGAGCTGAGCAAGGCACCGGCCGGCTCCAAGGTGTTCTTCACCAACTCGGGCACCGAGGCCAACGAGGCCGCCTTCAAGCTGGCCCGCCGGAACTCGGGGTCTCCCGCCGGGGGCGCCGAGGGCGGCAAGCCCCGCACCCGGATCATCGCGCTTGAAGGCGCATTCCACGGGCGGACCATGGGCGCACTCGCGCTCACGGCCAAGGAGGCCTACCGCACTCCGTTCGAGCCGGTGCCCGGCGGCGTCGAGCACATTCCGTTCGGGGACATCGAGGCCCTGCGCAACGCGGTGGACGACACCGTTGCTGCCGTCTTCCTAGAGCCGATCCAGGGCGAGGCAGGCGTCCGGCCCCTTCCGGCCGGCTACCTGAAGGCAGCCCGCGAGTTCACCGCCGAAGCCGGCGCCCTGCTGATCCTCGATGAGGTGCAAACCGGCATCGCACGCACGGGCAAGTGGCTGGCCAGCGAGGATGCCGGGATCGTGCCCGACGCCATCACCCTGGCCAAAGGCCTTGGCGGCGGTTTCCCCATCGGCGCGCTCGTCACGTTCGGTGAGAAGACGTCGTCGCTGCTCTCCGCCGGGCAGCATGGCACCACCTTCGGCGGGAACCCGGTGGCCACCGCCGCGGCACTGGCCACGCTGCACGCCATCGAAAGCCAGCAGGTGATGGACCACGTCCGCGTGGTGGGTGAGCATGTGCGGCAGGCGCTGGCCGCCGTCGACGGTGTCACAGAGGTGCGTGGCGAGGGACTGCTGATCGGCTTCGACCTGGATGCCGACGTCGCCCCGGCCGCCGTGACCGCTGCCCTGGACGCCGGCTTCATCATCAACAGCCCTGGCCCCCGCACGATCCGCCTGGCCCCGCCGCTCATCCTGACCACCGAGCAGGCGGACCGTTTCGCCGCCCTTCCGGCCATCCTGCAAACTGCAAAGGACGCACAGTGACTTCCACCGGCACCATCCGCCACTTCCTCAAGGACACGGACCTCAGCCCTGCCGAGCAGGCGGAAGTCCTCGAACTCGCGGGCCGCATGAAGGCGGCGCCGTACAGCGTCCAGCCTTTCGCCGCCGAAGGCAGCGGCCGCAAGACCGTTGCGGTGATCTTCGACAAGACCTCCACCCGGACCCGGGTCTCCTTTGCCACCGGCGTGGCGGACATGGGCGGCAACGCCCTGATCATCAACCCGGGCGAGGCGCAGATCGGCCACAAGGAATCCGTCGAGGACACCGCCAAGGTGCTCGAGCGCATGGTTTCCACCATCGTGTGGCGGACCGGCGCGCACTCCGGCCTCGTCGCCATGGCCGAGAACTCAAAGGTTCCGGTCATCAATGCCCTGTGCGACGACTACCACCCCTGCCAGCTGCTGGCCGACCTGCTGACCATCAAGGAGCACAAGGGCGAACTCAAGGGCCTCACCATGGCCTACCTTGGCGACGCCGCCAACAACATGGCCAACTCCTACCTCCTGGCAGGCGTCACCGCCGGCATGCACGTCCGCATCGCCGGTCCCGACGGCTACCTGCCCGCGGACGGCATCGTGGCGGCCGCCCGGGAACGTGCCGCCGAGACCGGCGGATCCGTGCTTATCACGACCGACGCGGCGGAGGCACTCAAGGGGGCCGACGTCGTGGCCACCGACACGTGGGTCTCCATGGGCCAGGAAGCCGAAAAGGAAGCACGGATGCAGCTCTTCCGTGAATACTCCGTGGACGAGGCCGCGCTGGCGCAGGCCGCCGCGGACGCCGTGGTGCTGCACTGCCTTCCCGCCTACCGCGGCTACGAAATCTCTGCCGGCGTGATTGACGGCCCGCAGTCGATCGTGTGGGACGAGGCCGAAAACCGCCTGCACGCGCAGAAGGGGCTCATGGCCTGGCTCATGCACCAGTCCGGACTGGCCGTCGTCGACGGACTGCGGCCCCTGGCAGGGCAGGCGTAGTTGTCTGTCCCCGCCCCCTCGCCCGGCGCCAGCCCGGCCACCAAGACCGCCCGCCAGGCGCGGATCACCGCGATCCTGACCGGCGAATCGGTGCGTTCCCAGGCTGAGCTTGCGGCGCTGCTCGCGGACGACGGCGTGCAGGTTACCCAGGCCACGCTGTCGCGTGACCTCGTGGAGCTTGGTGCCGTCCGCGTCCGGGGCAAGGAAGGCGTGCTGGTTTACGCCGTTCCCGGTGAAGGCGGGGAACGGGCGGCCAAAAGCGGGGTCAGCCAGGAAATCCTGGATGCCAGGCTGGCGCGGCTGTGCGGGGAACTGCTGGTCACGGCCGAGGCATCCGCCAACCTCGTGGTGCTCCGGACCCCGCCGGGCGCGGCGAACTTCCTCGCGCTTGCCATCGACCATTCCGTAATGCCCTCGATCCTGGGCACCATCGCCGGGGACGACACCGTGCTGCTCGTGGCCCGGGACCCGCTGGGCGGGCCGGAACTGGCTGCCCGCTTCCTGCAGCTCGCCGAGGAAGCCGGCCAGTAGCGCCTGGCCGCTGACTTTCAAGACAATCAAAAGACAGAAACAACAACTAAGGAGCATATTCCGTGACTGAGCGTATTGTTCTGGCCTACTCCGGTGGCCTGGATACTTCCGTAGCCATCGGCTGGATCGGTGAAGCCACCGGCGCCGAGGTCATCGCCGTGGCGGTCGACGTCGGACAGGGCGGCGAATCGCTGGAGACCATCCGCCAGCGCGCCCTCGGCTGCGGCGCCGTCGAGGCCTACGTGGCGGACGCGAGCGACGAGTTCGCCAACGAATACTGCGTGCCCACGCTGAAGGCCAACGCCCTCTACCAGGGCCACTACCCGCTGGTCTCCGCCATCTCCCGCCCGGTCATCGTCAAGCACCTGGTCAAGGCCGCCCGCGAATTCGGAGCCACCACCGTGGCCCACGGCTGCACCGGCAAGGGCAACGACCAGGTCCGCTTCGAAGTGGGCATCCAGACCCTCGGCCCGGACCTGAAGTGCATCGCCCCGGTCCGCGACCTCGCCCTGACCCGCGACAAGGCCATCGCCTTTGCCGAGGAAAAGGGATTGCCGATCGAGACCACCAAGAAGAACCCGTACTCGATCGACCAGAACGTCTGGGGACGCGCCGTCGAAACCGGCTACCTCGAGGACATCTGGAACGCCCCCACCAAGGACATCTACGACTACACCGCCACGCCGGAATTCCCGCCGGCACCGGACGAGGTCACCATCTCCTTCGAAGCAGGCGTTCCGGTAGCGATCGACGGCGTCAGGGTCACCCCACTGCAGGCCATCAAGGAACTGAACCGCCGCGCCGGTGCACAGGGCGTGGGCCGGATCGACGTCGTCGAGGACCGCCTGGTCGGCATCAAGTCCCGCGAAATCTACGAAGCCCCGGGAGCCATGGCGCTGATCACCGCGCACAAGCACCTTGAGGACATCACCATCGAGCGTGAGCAGGCGCGCTTCAAGGCCACCGTTGGCCAGCGGTGGGCCGAACTGGTCTACGACGGCCAGTGGTTCTCCCCGCTGAAGCGCTCCCTGGACGCCTTCATCGAGGACACCCAGAAGTACGTGACCGGCGACATCCGCATGGTGCTGCACGGCGGCCAGGCGATCGTCAACGGACGCCGCTCCGAGACCTCGCTCTACGACTTCGAGCTCGCCACCTACGACACCGGCGACACGTTCGACCAGTCCATGGCGCGCGGCTTCATCGAGCTGTGGGGCATGTCCGCCAAGGTTGCCTCCGGCCGCGACATCCGCGTCGCAGGAAAGTAAAAATCGTTGGTTGAGCCTGTCGAAACCTCGAAGACCGAAGCGACAAACACAGGTGCACTGTGGGGCGGCCGGTTCGCCGGCGGCCCCGCGGATGCCCTCGCGGCGCTGAGCAAGTCCACGCACTTTGACTGGCGGCTGGCCCGCTACGACATCGCCGGCTCCAAGGCGCACGCCCGCGTGCTGCACAAGGCCGGGCTGCTGGACGACGCCGAACTCGAAGGCATGCTCGCAGCCCTGGACCAGCTGGATGCGGACGTCGCCTCGGGCGCGTACCTGCCGGCGGAGTCCGACGAGGACGTGCACGGTTCCCTGGAGCGCGGGCTGATCGAGCGGGCCGGGACCCAGCTGGGCGGCAAGCTCCGGGCGGGGCGTTCCCGCAACGACCAGGTGGCCACCCTGGGCCGCATGTTCCTGCGCGACCACGCCCGGATCATCGCCCGCGGCGTGCTCGCCACCATCGACGCGCTGGTGGAGCAGGCGAAGGCGCACCAGGGCGTCGCCATGCCCGGCCGCACTCACCTGCAGCACGCCCAGCCTGTCCTGCTCAGCCACCACCTCCTGGCCCACGCCTGGGCGCTGCTGCGCGATGTGCAGCGGCTGCAGGACTGGGACAAGCGCGCCGGCGTTTCGCCGTACGGCTCAGGCGCCCTCGCCGGCTCGTCGCTGGGCCTTGACCCCGAGGCAGTTGCCGCGGACCTTGGCTTCTTCTCCGCTGTCCACAACTCGATCGACGGCACCGCATCCCGCGACGTCTTCGCCGAGTTCGCGTGGGTGTGCTCCATGATCGGCGTGGACCTCTCACGCATCTCGGAGGAAGTCATCTTCTGGGCCACCAAGGAGTTCTCCTTCGTCACGCTGCACGATTCCTACTCCACGGGATCGTCCATCATGCCGCAGAAGAAGAACCCGGACGTGGCTGAGCTGGCCCGAGGCAAGGCCGGCCGCCTGATCGGCAACCTCACCGGCCTGCTGGCCACGCTGAAGGGTCTGCCGCTCGCGTACAACCGGGACCTGCAGGAGGACAAGGAGCCGGTGTTCGACGCCGCCGACACGCTGGAGCTGCTGCTGCCGGCCGTTTCGGGGATGATCGCCACGCTCAAGTTCAATGCGGACCGGATGGAAGCGCTGGCCCCGCAGGGCTTCGCGCTGGCCACGGACATCGCCGAGTGGCTGGTCCGCCAGGGCGTTCCCTTCCGCGAAGCGCACGAGCTCTCCGGCGCGGCCGTGAAGCAGGCTGAAAGCCGCGGCGTGGAGCTGTGGGACCTGACGGATGAGGAGTATGCCGCCATTTCGGAGCACCTCACCCCGGAGGTCCGCAGCGTCCTCAGCACGGAAGGTTCCCTCAACAGCCGGAACTCGCAGGGCGGAACGGCCCCGGCCGCCGTCGAACGCCAGCTTGCTGCGCTGGAAGGCGAGCTTAGCGGCGTCCGCGAGTACGCGGGCTAGCAGTTCACGTGCCGGGACCTTGGGTCTCGACGGCTCGCCCACCGGTGGTCGAGCCCGTCGAGACCCTTACCTGCGTTAACATGAAATAACACTCCGCTACGATTGCGGCATGACCGCGATCACACCTGACGCTTTGCTGGCTGAGCTCCACAAAGCGGCCGACGCCGTTTCCTCCTTGGCAGCCAAACTCACCGAGGCCGACGTCCCGGCCCCCTCGGCCCTCCCGGGCTGGACCCGCGGACACGTCCTCGCGCACATCACCGGCATCTCCAACGCAATGGCCCGGCAGCTCGAATACGCCGCACGCGGGGAAATGGTGGAACTGTACGACGGCGGCTATGACGGCCGCACGAAGGCCATCGAAATGAATGCCGGGCATGCCCTGGAACAGCACCGCGCGGATCTGAACGTAGCGCTGGAGCGGGCGCTGCGCGCCTTCGATTCGCTGGCGGCGGATGCGGGTGCCGCTTCCGGGAACGCTGCTGCGGCGGGTGCCGGCAGCTGGCATGCGCCCATCTCCTACCGCGGGGGAGTGGTGCTGGACGGTGGCTTCGCGCTCTGGCGCGAGCTGGTGATCCATGCCTCCGACCTCAACACAGGCCGCGGCTCGGAAACGTGGAGCAGGCCATTCTGTGAGCACCTGTTCTCCTTCCTCGCCGCGCGCGTGCCCGAGGACCAGAAACTGGTGCTGCAGCCGCTCGGCATGCCTCCCGTGACCATCGGGACCGGCGGCCGCTCCACGGTCATCAGCGGAATGATCACCGACATCGCCGCCTGGCTCGCCGGACGGGAACCGTCACTCGGCAGCCTGCGTGCCTCGGCCGCCGCTGACGGCGTGGACCTGCCGGAACTGCTGCCGTGGCCCGCCGGGGTTCCGGCGAAATAGCGGCCCACCCAGGGCCCGGCAGCTCAACCTGCGGCGAGTCCCTGCTTTTCCCGGGCCAGCAGGCTTTCCTTGATCCGCAGGCCCCAGCGGAAGCCGCCCATGGTGCCGTCCGTGCGGACCACGCGGTGGCATGGTACGAACAGCGCCGCCGCATTGAAGGCGCAGGCGCTGGCGGCGGCGCGGACCGCCTTGGCGTTGCCGGACAGCTCCGCGTATTCGGTGTAAGTAACCGGCGCCCCCGGGCTGACGGTGCGGAGCATGTCCCAGGCGTGGACGCGGAACGGGCCTGATTTCTGCAGGACAGGCACGCTCATGGCCGGAGCCGGATCGCCCGCGTAGAAGGCGTCCACGGCGGCCGAAATCGGCCCGAGGTGCTCCACCGCTTCGTAGGCGTCCGGCAGGAGCTCAGGATGGATCTGGCCCGTGAGGTCCTGGGGGGCGGCCGTCCAGCCGGAGGCGAGCACCACGCCGTCGCGGGCGATGATGGTGAACGGCCCGTCCGGCGTGGTCATGGTGAGCAATTGGGCTTTCATTGTGCGGTCACTTTCATGGCACTGTCGCTTTCATTGTCTGCGCCCCGCGGGCGGCGGGGGTTCGCGGATGCAGCCGCGGCTGCCCGCCAGAGATGCATGGTGGCGTACGAACGCCATGGGCTGACTTCGCGGAAGTCCGGCGACGGCACGTCCGACGACGGCCCCGCGCCACTTCCGGCAGCGCCACTTCCGGCAGTACCGCCGGGCAGCGCCCGGATTCCGTTGCGCACCGCGGCGTCGTTGGCGAGGAAGATGTCCGGCGCGCCGATGACCCGCATGGCCACATATCCCACAGTCCACGGCCCGATGCCGGGCTGCGGCAGCAGCTTGGCGGAAAGGCCGGCAAGATCGTCCCCGTAGCCAAGCTCCAGCTTGTTTTCGGCCAGTGCCGTGGCAACGGCCAGCAGAGACTCTATCCTGCGCCGCGGGCCGCGCAGCAGTTCCGCGCCGGCTCCGGCGATCTGCGCCGGCGTCGGGAACAGCCGGGAAAGTCCGTCGCCTGCGGCAGTGCTGGGGCTGCCGGCCTCGGCCAGCTGCGTGAGGGCCGTGCGTGCGGCGGCGACCGTGATCTGCTGCCCGACCATGGCCCGGACCAGCAGTTCCTGCGGATCCAGGGCGCCGGGCAGGCGGATCCCCGGCGCTGCCGCCACGGACGCCGAAAGCCGGGGGTCGGCGCCGAGCGCGCCATCGATGGCGACGGGATCAGCGTCGAGGTCAAAAAGCCGGCGTACTCTGCTCAGCAGGGCCGGCAGGTCCCGGAGGTCCACCGCGCCGATGGTGAGAATCAGCGGCCGCCGGTGCGGCCCGCCGTCGTACTTCACTGAATTATCCGACGCTGTGTCACCCACCGCTGTGTTGGCCAACGCTGTGCCACCCGCTCCGGTGGCACCACCGGTGTACTCAACGCTGAACCGAGCGCCACCGTGCGGTAGCTGCAGCGTGCGGGCATAGGACGTTGCGGTTCCGGCCTCGATTCCCGGGATGGCACGGACGGCAAGGAAACTGAACACGCCGGGGTCGAATGGCTCGCGGTAGGGGAGAGCCAGGGTGAGTGAGGTGCTTGCGCGGGCGGACGGATGGTGCCGTGCGGTGCTGCGCAGGGCGGTCGGCGTCATGTCGAACACCTCGGCCACGGTCTCGTTGAACTGGCGGACGCTGCTGAAACCCGCGGCGAAGGCCACGTCCGCAAGTTTCATCCCCGTGGACACCAGCAGCGTGCGCGCGGTCTGTGCCCTGCTGGCCCGGGCCAGGGACAGGGGACCGGCGCCGAGTTCATGGCTGAGGATCCGGTTCAGCTGGCGGGACGAATAGCCCAGCCTCAAGGCGAGCCCCTCAACGCCGTCGCGGTTGATCACGCCGTCGTTGATCAGCCGCATGGCCCGGCCGGCGATATCCGACCGGAGGTTCCAGGCCGGCGTGCCCGGCACGGCCTCCGGCAGGCAGCGCTTGCAGGCGCGGTAGCCGGCGTCGTGGGCGGCCGCGGAGGTTTCATAGAAGGTGACGTTCTCCGCCTTGGGCGTCCTCGCCGGGCATGACGGCCGGCAGTAAATGCCCGTGGTCCGCACCGCCGTGTAGAACTGCCCGTCGAAGCGGGTGTCCCGCGCGTCGATGGCGCGGTAGCGCTGCCAGAAGTCCATGACTCCATCCTGCCAGCCACCAAGAGGCCGTGCTAGCGGAAATCGGACATGGCCGTGGAACGGCTTCTTCGGGCCAGGTCCGGACAACAGACGCTTCGGTAGAGTCGGGGCATGACCACCAGCGGCCCTGTGCGGCAGTTCCTGTCCGGCGATGCCCGCGAAATAGCGCCGCTGCTGCTTGGTGCTGTCCTGACCCACGAGAGCGAGGAAGGTCCCGTTTCCGTCCGGATCACCGAACTCGAGGCCTACATGGGTCCCGTCGATTCGCTGCACCCCGATCCCGGCTCCCACACGTACCGCGGCCCGACCCGCAGGAACGCGCCCATGTTCGGCCCGGCCGGCCACCTCTACGTCTACTTCACGTATGGCATGCACTACTGCGCCAACATCGTCTGTGGTCCGGCCGGCCACGCCTCGGCCGTCTTGCTCCGCGCGGGGGAAATCGTCGGCGGCCGCGAACTCGCGCTTGCCCGGCGGCCGACGTCGAAAGCCGCCAAGGATCTCGCCAGCGGACCGGCCCGGCTGGCCACAGCACTTGGACTGACCACCGAGGACAGCGGACGGGATGCCCTGAGCCCTCCGTTTGGCCTGTCACTGCCGCCGGCACCCGCCGCCCACGTCAGCACCGGGCCGCGGGTCGGCGTCGCCGGGCATGGCGGCACGCACGATTATCCGTGGCGGTTCTGGCTCACGGGCGACCCCACCGTGTCCCGTTACAAGGCTGCGAAGGCGCGCCCGCCGCGGGCGTAGGCTGGACGGGTGAACCACAGCGAACAAGCCCCTGCCCGCAGGCCCGTCCCCGTGGACGAACTCATTACCAGCCTCTGCGCGACCGTTCCGGACTACCCCAAGCCCGGAATCACCTTCAAGGACCTGACGCCCGTCTTCGCCGACGGCACCGCGTTCCGGGCAGTCGTTGACGCGCTCGTGGAACCGTTCAAGGGGCAGTTCGACGCCGTGGCAGGCGTCGAGGCACGGGGGTTCCTGCTCGCCGCCGCCGCGGCCTACGCCACCGGCACCGGTGTGGTGACAGTGCGGAAGGCCGGGAAGCTGCCGCGCGAGGTTTACTCTGAGGACTACGCCCTGGAATACGGCAACGCCACCCTGGAACTTCACACCACGGACCTGGCCCGCGGCAGCCGGGTGCTGATCCTGGACGACGTCCTCGCCACCGGCGGCACCCTCGGGGCGGCCGCCCGCCTGTTTGAGCGCTGCGGCGTCCACGTGTCGGGCGTGGGCGTGGTGATGGAACTCGGCGAGCTGCGCGGCCGCTCCGCGCTGGCCGGGCACCGTGTGCGGTCGCTGCTGCGACTCTGACGTTGCGGTCCGCGGGCCGGCCGTGGCTCTGGCTTACCAGGCTCTGACCAGCAGCCTCGTCGGTGAGCGGCGAAGCCGCGCCGTCAGATAACCTGCTGTAAGCAGCTCAAGAGCCGCCACGTCAGCCGAAAAGGTTATAGAATGGACGGTCTGTCTTTTGCGATAGGGGAACGATGCTCGACGCCGATTTGGCCCACGAACGGGACTACGTAGCCGGTCTGTACACACGGCTTGATGAATTGCGCGAGGAAAAGCGCGCCCAGCTGGCCCAGGTGCGCCGCGCGGGAGCCGTCGGCACCATGCAGAACGTTTCCGAACGCGACGCTTTCGCGGCCCTGTACGAGGACCGCCTCGCCCAGCTCGACGCCGTCGACGACCGCCTGGTGTTCGGGCGGCTGGACCTGGACTCCGGGAAGCGCAGTACATCGGCCGCATCGGGCTCACCACCGAGGACCTCGTCCGGCTCATGGTCGACTGGCGCGCGCCGGAGGCCGGCCACTTCTACCAGGCCACCGCGTTTGACCGGCAGGGCGTGCGCCGGCGCCGGCACCTGATCCTGCAGGGCCGCGAGGTCAAGGCCATCGAGGACGACGTCCTGGATGCCGACATGCTTTCCGACGCCGACTCGCTGCAGGGCGAGGGCGCCTTGCTGGCCGCACTGAACTCCAAGCGCACGGGCCGGATGTCGGACATCGTGGGCACCATCCAGTCCGAGCAGGACCGGATCATCCGGTCCTCCATCTCCGGCGCCCTGGTGGTCCAGGGCGGGCCCGGCACCGGCAAGACCGCCGTGGCCCTGCACCGTGCCGCCTATCTGCTGTACACCCACCGCGACCGGCTCAAGTCCGCCGGCGTGCTGCTGGTGGGCCCGTCGTCGTCGTTCATGAAGTACATCGAACGCGTCCTGCCGTCGCTGGGTGAGACCGGCGTGGTCATGGCCAGCCTCGGCAGGCTCATGCCCGGCATCCATGCGGTGCCGGAACAGGAGGCGGACGTTGCCGCCATCAAGGGCCGGCTGGAAATGGCCGAGGTCATTGCCAACGCCGTGGCCAACCGGCAGCGCATTCCGGCCGAAAACCGGACCCTGGAAGTCGACGGCCGCAAGCTGACCCTCACGCCCCGCCAGGTCCGGCGCGCACGTGAACGCGCACGCTCCACCGGCAAGCCGCACAACGAGGCCCGCGTGACGTTCGTCAAGATCCTGCTCCGCGAGCTGACCGAGCAGATGACCGAACTCGTCGAGGCCGGCAACATCGGCAACAACGCCGACCGCTCGTACCTCGCCGAGGACGTGCGGACGTCCCGCGACGTGCGCATCGCGCTGAACCTGTGCTGGATGCCGATGACGCCCGAGAAGCTGGTGAACGAACTCCTCAGCAAGCCCGCCCTGCTCGAAGCCTGCACCCCCGGGTTCAATGCCAGGGAACGCGAGCTCCTGCTGCGGGCCCCCGATGCCCCCTGGACCGAGGCCGACGTACCCCTGCTCGACGAAGCTGCGGAACTCCTCGGTGAACTGGATCCGGCGGCAGGCCGCGGCCTCGCCCAGCAGGAGCAGGACCGGGCCCGCGCCCTGGCCAACGCCCGGCAG
Source organism: Arthrobacter sp. K5 (assembly GCF_040448525.1). Taxonomy (NCBI): domain Bacteria; kingdom Bacillati; phylum Actinomycetota; class Actinomycetes; order Micrococcales; family Micrococcaceae; genus Arthrobacter; species Arthrobacter sp. K5. The sequence goes on from NZ_CP159279.1 coordinate 44,456, forward strand.
ACCCTGGTGAACATGGAATCGGCCGGGGTCGATGTCCTGATGTCCGCCGAGGAACTCGTTGAACAGAACGAGGAACGCGAGGCGCGCCTGACGGCAGCCGAGCGCGCCACCAGCGACCGCACGTGGGCGTTCGGCCATATCGTCGTCGACGAGGCACAGGAACTCTCGCCCATGCAGTGGCGGCTCCTGGTCCGCCGCTGCCCGCTCAAGTCCTTCACCATCGTCGGGGATATCGCCCAGACCAGTTCCGTGGCCGGCGCGAAGTCCTGGCAGGGAGCCCTTGCCCCGATGTTCGGCGACCGCTGGCAGCTGGAGGAGCTCACGGTGAACTACCGCACGCCGTCGCAAATTGCCGAAGCGGCGGCACGCATGGCCAACGCCGCCGGCCTGGTGGTTTCCGCACCGAAGGCGGTCCGGGAGGGCCGCTGGTCGCCGATTATCGACCGTGTGGAGCAGTCGGACATCGTGAGCCGGCTGGTGGAGGTCCTCCCCGAGGAGCTCGAAGCGCTCGACGGCGGTCTGCTCGCCGTGATTGCCGACGGGGACCTGCTCCGGGAGGCCACCGCCGCGCTGCGCGCGAAGTATGGTTCCCGGCTCGGCACGGGTGCCGGCAGTTACGAACAGGACGTGGTGGTCATCAGCCCGCGGGAAGCCAAGGGTCTTGAGTTCGACGGCGTCGTGGTCCTTGAACCGAGCGCCATGCTGAACCACGAGCACGGCAGGGTCGGCGATCTGTACGTCGCCATGACCCGCCCGACCCAGCGGCTTCGGCTGATCGCGGCCGCGGACGTTCCGGCGGGCATCGAGCGTTAAGGTTTCCGGGCGGGCCCGGCCGTCGCGGCCCGGCCCGCCCGCTTGCCCTCCCCGAGGGTCCGGGTGGCGCTGACCCTGCTAACTTAGAAGGCGTGTCACAACTAAACGACCTCGAATCCCAGCAGAACGACCCCAGCTTCGCCAACATCTGGCAGGAGCTCAAATGGCGCGGCCTTGTCCACGTATCCACCGACGAGGTGGAACTGGAAAAGCTCCTCGCCGGGGAACCGGTCACTTATTACTGCGGATTCGACCCCACGGCGCCGAGCCTCCACCTGGGAAACCTGGTCCAGCTCCTGCTCATGAGGCGGCTCCAGCTGGCCGGCCACAAGCCCCTCGGTCTCGTGGGCGGCTCCACCGGGCTGATCGGCGATCCGCGTCCGACGGCGGAACGCACCCTGAATACCAAGGACACCGTTTCCGAGTGGGTCGGCTACCTGCAGGCCCAGGTCCGCCGCTTCCTCAGCTTCGACGGCGTCAACGCAGCCCGGATGGTCAACAACCTCGACTGGACCGCACCGCTGAGCGCGATCGACTTCCTTCGCGAGGTCGGCAAGCACTTCCGCGTGGGCACCATGCTCCGCAAGGACGCTGTGGCCTCACGCCTCAGCTCCGAGGAAGGCATCAGCTACACGGAATTCAGCTACCAGATCCTGCAGGGCATGGACTACCTCCAGCTCTACCGCGACTACGGCTGCATGCTGCAGACCGGCGGTTCGGACCAGTGGGGCAACCTCACCAGCGGCACCGAACTCATCCGCAAGGTGGAGGGCAAGACGGTCCATGCGCTGGGCACTCCGCTCATCACCAACGCCGACGGCACCAAGTTCGGCAAGAGCGAGGGCAACGCCATCTGGCTGGATTCCGCAATGGTCAGCCCGTACACCTTCTACCAGTTCTGGCTTAACACCGCCGATGCAGATGTCGTGGACCGGCTGAAGGTGTTCACCTTCCTCACCCGGGCCGAGATTGACGAGATTGCCCTGTCTGTCGCCGAGCGTCCGTTCGCCCGCGAAGGCCAGCGGAAGCTCGCCTACGAAGTGACGGCCCTGGTCCACGGAGCCGAAGCCACCGAAAAGGTCATTGCTGCTTCCGCGGCCGTTTTCGGCAACGGCGACCTGTCGGTGCTGGACGAGCAGACGCTTGCCGCGGCAACTGCAGAACTGCCGTCCGCTTCCGTGGACGACACCGGGCTCGGCATCATCGACTTGCTGGTTGCCTCGGGGCTCTCGGACAGCAAGTCCGCCGCACGCCGTGTCGTCGGAGAGGGCGGTGCCTACGTCAACAACGCCAAGGTCACGGATCCTGACGCGGTGATCCCACCTTCCCAGCTGCTGCACGGCAAGTACCTGCTGCTTCGCCGGGGCAAGAAGAACCTGGCCACGGTTCAGGTGTCCGGCGCCTAGCACCGGAACAGGCAAAATGCACGCTCCTCCGCAGCCGATTTGCACGGCCGCGGGGGAGCGTGTAATGTCTTCTGAGTCGCCGCCGCTGAGCGGTGACAAACCCCCTTCACTGAGAAGCAATTCTTCAACTTCAAGCATGAATGAAGAAAAGCTTCCATTAGTGCTGGGTGGATTCATTCCACGAGGTGAATATCGGGTAAATAACCCGGATTTGCAAAGTGAAAATGAATGAAATAAGCTGGAAACATCGCAGCGAAGAAAAGCGAAAAGGCAAATTCGAGATGATAATTCTTGAATTATTTCGTGAGTATTCGAATGTGTCTGTTGTTTGAGAACTCAATAGTGTGCCAAGTTTGTTGATACCGATTTTTTTATGAATTGGTTGATTGTGCCGGGCTGCCCACCCCCGTGGTGTGGCCTGGTGTTTTTAGCTGGTTTCAAATTTTGTGCAGCCTTCGTTCCTGTTATTTCCGGGGGTGTTGGTTGTGTCTGTTTTTCTTCAACGGAGAGTTTGATCCTGGCTCAGGATGAACGCTGGCGGCGTGCTTAACACATGCAAGTCGAACGATGATCCGGTGCTTGCACCGGGGATTAGTGGCGAACGGGTGAGTAACACGTGAGTAACCTGCCCTTGACTCTGGGATAAGCCTGGGAAACTGGGTCTAATACCGGATATGACTCCTCATCGCATGGTGGGGGGTGGAAAGCTTTTTGTGGTTTTGGATGGACTCGCGGCCTATCAGCTTGTTGGTGAGGTAATGGCTCACCAAGGCGACGACGGGTAGCCGGCCTGAGAGGGTGACCGGCCACACTGGGACTGAGACACGGCCCAGACTCCTACGGGAGGCAGCAGTGGGGAATATTGCACAATGGGCGAAAGCCTGATGCAGCGACGCCGCGTGAGGGATGACGGCCTTCGGGTTGTAAACCTCTTTCAGTAGGGAAGAAGCGAAAGTGACGGTACCTGCAGAAGAAGCGCCGGCTAACTACGTGCCAGCAGCCGCGGTAATACGTAGGGCGCAAGCGTTATCCGGAATTATTGGGCGTAAAGAGCTCGTAGGCGGTTTGTCGCGTCTGCCGTGAAAGTCCGGGGCTCAACTCCGGATCTGCGGTGGGTACGGGCAGACTAGAGTGATGTAGGGGAGACTGGAATTCCTGGTGTAGCGGTGAAATGCGCAGATATCAGGAGGAACACCGATGGCGAAGGCAGGTCTCTGGGCATTAACTGACGCTGAGGAGCGAAAGCATGGGGAGCGAACAGGATTAGATACCCTGGTAGTCCATGCCGTAAACGTTGGGCACTAGGTGTGGGGGACATTCCACGTTTTCCGCGCCGTAGCTAACGCATTAAGTGCCCCGCCTGGGGAGTACGGCCGCAAGGCTAAAACTCAAAGGAATTGACGGGGGCCCGCACAAGCGGCGGAGCATGCGGATTAATTCGATGCAACGCGAAGAACCTTACCAAGGCTTGACATGGACCGGACCGCCGCAGAAATGTGGTTTCTCCTTTTGGGGCCGGTTCACAGGTGGTGCATGGTTGTCGTCAGCTCGTGTCGTGAGATGTTGGGTTAAGTCCCGCAACGAGCGCAACCCTCGTTCCATGTTGCCAGCGCGTAATGGCGGGGACTCATGGGAGACTGCCGGGGTCAACTCGGAGGAAGGTGGGGACGACGTCAAATCATCATGCCCCTTATGTCTTGGGCTTCACGCATGCTACAATGGCCGGTACAAAGGGTTGCGATACTGTGAGGTGGAGCTAATCCCAAAAAGCCGGTCTCAGTTCGGATTGGGGTCTGCAACTCGACCCCATGAAGTCGGAGTCGCTAGTAATCGCAGATCAGCAACGCTGCGGTGAATACGTTCCCGGGCCTTGTACACACCGCCCGTCAAGTCACGAAAGTTGGTAACACCCGAAGCCGGTGGCCTAACCCCTTGTGGGAGGGAGCCGTCGAAGGTGGGACTGGCGATTGGGACTAAGTCGTAACAAGGTAGCCGTACCGGAAGGTGCGGCTGGATCACCTCCTTTCTAAGGAGCACCTACAGTCTCTGCGGCCCGTGTAGGCGGGTGTGGAGGGGTTGTCAGGAGTAAAGGCCCGTTGCGCAGACGTTTGTTCTGCGGCGGGTGCTCATGGGTGGAATATCAACGGATAGCGGCCGCGTGTTTTTTTCCTGTGTTTAGTACGGATGGGTTCCCTGTGGGGGTTTGTCCTGGAACGGTGCGGGTGGGGGATGCGTGGTTTAGTGTTTGGCACACTGTTGGGTCCTGAGGCAACAGGGCCGGGGAGGCTGCGGTTTTTGGCCGTGTTTTCCCGGGGCTTGTTTGTTTCTGGTTTCCTGGCTGCACCGGTCATGCGCGTTGGCCCCTTTGGGGGGTTGTGTGTGGGGTGTGTGGTACGGGGTTGTTGTTTGAGAACTACATAGTGGACGCGAGCATCTTTTATAAGAAGCAATTTCCAAGAATATGAACCTGGATCTGGCTGCGCGTGATGATGGCTTCCTTTTTTGGGGGTGGTTGTTGGGTGTGGTTGGTTTTCATGGTTCTCTCGAAAATTACTGATTGATCTTTTGTGGTCAAGTTTTTAAGAGCACACGGTGGATGCCTTGGCATTAGGAGCCGAAGAAGGACGTAGGAATCTGCGATAAGCCTGGGGGAGTCGATAACCGGACTGTGATCCCAGGGTGTCCGAATGGGGAAACCCCGCCAGACGCGCGAGTGATCTGGTGACCCGCATCTGAACACATAGGGTGCGTGGAGGGAACGCGGGGAAGTGAAACATCTCAGTACCCGCAGGAAGAGAAAACAACAGTGATTCCGTTAGTAGTGGCGAGCGAACGCGGATCAGGCTAAACCGACCCATGTGTGATAGCCGGCGGGCGTTGCATGGGCGGGGTTGTGGGACTTGTTGTCCTGGTTCTGCCGGACCGGGGAGGTGTGAGTGCTGGTATAGGTGAACGGTCTTGAAAGGCCGGCCGTAGAGGGTGTGAGCCCCGTAACCGTAATGCTGTGTACCGCCTTTGATGAGTATCCCAAGTAGCACGGGGCCCGAGAAATCCCGTGTGAATCTGTCAGGACCACCTGATAAGCCTAAATACTCCCTAATGACCGATAGCGGACCAGTACCGTGAGGGAAAGGTGAAAAGTACCCCGGGAGGGGAGTGAAACAGTACCTGAAACCGTGTGCTTACAATCCGTCGGAGCAGCCATAGTAGTTGTGACGGCGTGCCTTTTGAAGAATGAGCCTGCGAGTTAGTGTTACGTCGCGAGGTTAACCCGTGTGGGGAAGCCGTAGCGAAAGCGAGTCTGAACAGGGCGTTGCAGTGGCGTGATCTAGACCCGAAGCGAAGTGATCTACCCATGGCCAGGTTGAAGCGACGGTAAGACGTCGTGGAGGACCGAACCCACTTCAGTTGAAAATGGAGGGGATGAGCTGTGGGTAGGGGTGAAAGGCCAATCAAACTTCGTGATAGCTGGTTCTCCCCGAAATGCATTTAGGTGCAGCGTTGCGTGTTTCTTACCGGAGGTAGAGCTACTGGATGGCTAATGGGCCCTACAAGGTTACTGACGTCAGCCAAACTCCGAATGCCGGTAAGTGAGAGCGCAGCAGTGAGACTGTGGGGGATAAGCTTCATAGTCGAGAGGGAAACAGCCCAGACCACCAACTAAGGCCCCTAAGCGTGTGCTAAGTGGGAAAGGATGTGGAGTTGCGAAGACAACCAGGAGGTTGGCTTAGAAGCAGCCATCCTTAAAAGAGTGCGTAATAGCTCACTGGTCAAGTGATTCCGCGCCGACAATGTAGCGGGGCTCAAGTACACCGCCGAAGTTGTGGCATTCACATATTTTCCAAGCCTTTGTGGTTCAGGAGTGTGGATGGGTAGGGGAGCGTCGTGTGGGCGGTGAAGTCGCGGTGTAAACCAGCGGTGGAGCCTACACGAGTGAGAATGCAGGCATGAGTAGCGAAAGACGGGTGAGAAACCCGTCCGCCGGATGATCAAGGGTTCCAGGGTCAAGCTAATCTGCCCTGGGTAAGTCGGGACCTAAGGCGAGGCCGACAGGCGTAGTCGATGGACAACGGGTTGATATTCCCGTACCGGCGAAAAACCGCCCATGTTGAACAGGGGATACTAACCGCCCGAGACCTGCCTGACACCCCTTGTGGGTGAAGGGTTTTGGTGGAGCGCGGGACCTGATCCTGGGAGGCAAGCGTATTAACAGGTGTGACGCAGGAAGGTAGCCGAGCCGGGCGATGGTTGTCCCGGTCCAAGGATGTAGGGCGAACGGTAGGCAAATCCGCTGTTCATGTGCCTGAGATCTGACGGGACTCCCGTAAAGGGGGGATTCGGTGATCCTATGCTGCCTAGAAAAGCATCGGCGCGAGGTTTTAGCCGCCCGTACCCCAAACCGACACAGGTGATCAGGTAGAGAATACTAAGGCGATCGAGAGAATTATGGTTAAGGAACTCGGCAAAATGCCCCCGTAACTTCGGGAGAAGGGGGGCCCCAACCTTGAACGGACCGTGCGTCCGGGAGGGGATCGGGGCCGCAGAGACCAGGGAAGCGACTGTTTACTAAAAACACAGGTCCGTGCGAAGTCGCAAGACGATGTATACGGACTGACTCCTGCCCGGTGCTGGAAGGTTAAGAGGACCGGTTAGCCTCACGGCGAAGCTGAGAATTTAAAGCCCCAGTAAACGGCGGTGGTAACTATAACCATCCTAAGGTAGCGAAATTCCTTGTCGGGTAAGTTCCGACCTGCACGAATGGAGTAACGACTTCCCCGCTGTCTCAACCATAAACTCGGCGAAATTGCAGTACGAGTAAAGATGCTCGTTACGCGCAGCAGGACGGAAAGACCCCGAGACCTTTACTATAGTTTGGTATTGGTGTTCGGAGTGGCTTGTGTAGGATAGGTGGGAGACGTTGAAGCCCGGACGCCAGTTCGGGTGGAGTCATCGTTGAAATACCACTCTGGTCACTTTGGACATCTAACTTCGGCCCGTAATCCGGGTCAGGGACAGTGCCTGATGGGTAGTTTAACTGGGGCGGTTGCCTCCTAAAAAGTAACGGAGGCGCCCAAAGGTTCCCTCAGCCTGGTTGGCAATCAGGTGTCGAGTGTAAGTGCACAAGGGAGCTTGACTGTGAGAGAGACATCTCGAGCAGGGACGAAAGTCGGGACTAGTGATCCGGCGGTACATTGTGGAATGGCCGTCGCTCAACGGATAAAAGGTACCTCGGGGATAACAGGCTGATCTTGCCCAAGAGTCCATATCGACGGCATGGTTTGGCACCTCGATGTCGGCTCGTCGCATCCTGGGGCTGGAGTAGGTCCCAAGGGTTGGGCTGTTCGCCCATTAAAGCGGTACGCGAGCTGGGTTTAGAACGTCGTGAGACAGTTCGGTCCCTATCCGCTGCGCGCGCAGGAAATTTGAGAAGGGCTGTCCTTAGTACGAGAGGACCGGGACGGACGAACCTCTGGTGTGTCAGTTGTACTGCCAAGTGCACCGCTGATTAGCTACGTTCGGATGGGATAACCGCTGAAAGCATCTAAGCGGGAAGCTCGCTTCGAGATGAGATTTCCATACACCCTCGGGTGTGAGAGGCCCCCAGCCAGACCACTGGGTTGATAGGCCGGATGTGGAAGCGAGGACTAACGACTCGTGAAGCTGACCGGTACTAATAGGCCGATAACTTACACCACACAAGAACAAAGCATGCTTGCGTCCACTATGTGGTTCCCAACCAACAAACCCGTTGGAACAGGAACCAAAATAAACTGAATAACAACACCACAGTTGTTGTAACCACAAGATTTCCCCCGCACACCCGCACGGGTGTGTGACGGGACACAGGGTTACGGCGGTCATAGCGTGGGGGAAACGCCCGGTCCCATTCCGAACCCGGAAGCTAAGACCCACAGCGCCGATGGTACTGCACCCGGGAGGGTGTGGGAGAGTAGGTCACCGCCGGACAACCATTAGGTCGAGAGCCCCGAACCAGTCATGGTCGGGGCTCTCCCGCATTTAAAACACCCTCTCAGCTGGTCCTGACGCTCGCTGTTGCTGTCCCGCCTGCGCTTGATTCGGCCTTGACAGCGGTGACCTGCTTGGCAGGTCCGGGCTTGACCGCCAGCGTCCAGTTCCCGAGGAGTTTGCCTTTACAGTTCCCAAGCGGGCGGCAGCTCGCCCTGGTGTCACGTCGTACAGCACGATGGTGGCCGAGGTTGCTGCCGTCGACCCGGCGTACCTGGAAGTACCGCTGAAGGTCATGTCCTTCCTCAGCCGGTGCCGGGCACTGGTAATGGTCACCACGTCTTTCTGTCCCACAGGTGCCGCAGCCGGGGCTGGTGCCGGTGGTGATGCCACCGGTGATGTGGCCGGCGTGGTCGTCACCGGTGTGGCCACCTCTGCTGCCTCGGTGGTCTGTGGTGCCGGCGCTTCCGTCCCTTGTGCCGGTGCAGTCTGGTTGATCAGGTGCGGCTTTACGGCCTCCACTGGATGATTGGGATCTGGGTCGTTCGTGTCGATGCCGACGCTGAACTGGGCCATCATGTCGTGGTCCTCGTGGGGCAGGTTGTGGCAGTGGATCATGTACCTGCCGCGGTGGTGTTCGAATTTCATGAGCAGCCGGACCGTCTCGCCCTCGCCCACGTAGACAACGTCCTTGGGCCCACGCTCGTGGGCGAAGGGTGCCTGCCCGTTGCGGCTGAGGACCTGGAAGTCCACCAGATGGATGTGGACCGGATGGAACCATCCCCCCGAGCTGTTTTCTATTTCCCAGATTTCCACGTCGTCGAGGTCGGGATTTGCGAGAACCTTTCTGTAGCCACTCTCAACCACCTCGTCCCACGTCATGCCGCCGATTGTCCAGACGTCCAGGTCCCGCTTTACGCGCATGCGCCTGGTCTTTACAGAGTCCGACGTCTTAAGGCTCATGGCCGTGCTCGGGGCGAGAAGCGTCGGCAGCACCCTGGCGCCGGGACCGGACGTGTCTACCGGCTCGTCCGTTACGTCGAAGGCCATGACCCTGTTGGTGAAGTCGTAGTCCACATTGTTCTTGTTGGACAGGTTGCGCAATTCGACCCGCTTGCCAACGGGATACTTCGAAAAGTCGATGAGGACTTCGTAGCGCTCGGCGCCGCCGTGACGCCAGTTGGTCACCTGCTGGGCGGCCGGCATCAGGCCGCCGTCCGTTGCGACGATAGTCATTGCGTCTCCTGTGCTCAGGGAGAAGCGGTAGGAACGCGCAATGGAGGCATTGAGAATACGGAAGCGGTAGATCCTGCGCTGGACCTTCATCACCGGCCAAGGCGCTCCGTTGACAAGGATGACGTCGCCCCACAGGCCGGAATGGGTGTTGTCGTTGTAGCCGAGGGAGCCGTTGGCTGCGAACATGGCGTCGGATACCGTGAGCGGCACGTCAAACCTTCCCTGCGGAAGAATGCTGCCCTCCACTTCGTCGTGCAGGTGGTACTGGGCAGCGAGACCGGAGTAGACGCTCTGGGCCGTATTGTGGACGGCGTGGTCGTGGTACCACAGCGTCCGTGCCGGCTGGAAGTTGGGGTATTCATAATCCTTGCAGTAGCCCAGGCCGGTGAGGTCGTTGGCGTAGCCGTCGAACTGCGGCAGCGACGCCGACCCGTGCAGGTGGGTGGAGGTGTCAAGCCGGTACCCCCACTGCGGGTGGAACAGGGGCAACACGTTGTCCATCTCCAGTGTGATGCGTTCGCCCTGATTCACCTTGATGGTCGGCCCCGGAAATGTCCCGTTGTAGCCGAGGATCGGTGTGCTGAGGCCAGGCACGATGTTGGCCAGGGCGGCTTTCTGCTCAATCTTGTACAGGTGCCGCTTGTGGCCGTCAGGGTCCACGACCGTGCTGCTGGGCCTGAGTACCTCCGGAATGGGAAGTGTCCGTTGAAAGGGCTTCGGCATGTTGCGGGACGCCAGCTGGCTTGCTGACTTGGCGTTGACGGAGGTCAAGGGGACGGCCAGTCCCAAACGCGCCGATGATCCCCAGTCCACCTATTTGCAATGCCTGACGGCGTGTAACTGACACGACTACCTCCGACGTCGTAAAGAAAGTCCAATTGATTTAGTTGAAGGGTGTATTACCTACCCTGCGGAAACCTTGAGGGAGGCAGTGCTGGCGGTGGCCTTCTTTGGGTGGAAGCCACCCAAGGGGGGCCGCGTGGGGGCGAAGCCCATTAGGGCTCAGAGGACATCACCAGATTGTGGTCGCGCTCAGTACCGGAACGGTGCCGTGCGACCGGATCGCGGCGCTGGCGGGACGTGGACAGCACAGCCGCCGCCGCGCCAAGCGTGCCGGCCGCGATGATCCACATGGCCATGCCCGCCGGCTCGACCACCGCCAAAACCGGTTGGTCCCAAGGCTGGCCCACCGTGATCAGCCACTCCTGCCGCCGCGAGTCCGGCAGCTGGTCTGCTTGTTGGGCGAGGGCCCAGCCGTGCGCTGCATAGAGCGCAGCCACGGCACCTAAGGTCGCCAGCCTGGAGGGCAGTGACGATCCAGGGCCGCCGTGGGTGGCGCGGGCAAGGGAAGCTGTGAACAGGCAGCCGGAGAGCAACGCCAACATGGCCATTGCTTGGTACCCGAACTGGGTGCGCGACGAGTACTCCAATAAAGGCGTGTAGTACAGGGCAGCCAGCACCGCGGCCAAGCCAGCGGCCGCCATATATGGCGCCGACGATGCACTCATAACGGGACGCAGGATTAACAGGAGAGCTTCCGCACCGCCTATGGTCCCGTCCTGCCTCGGCGCAGCGCCGAGCCTGGCCAATGTCAGCGGCGCACCCGGAACCAGCAGGAGCGGAACGACGGCGACAAGAAGCATCTGGGTGGTGACGTGGGCACTGATCAGGTACTCCTGGTAAACGCGGAGTCCTCCGTTGGTGACCAGGAACAGCAGCGCGACTCCAGCCACCCAAAGACCCGCGCGGTAACCGGGCCAGTGCCCGCCACCGTTCCTGACGCGCCGCACGCCGGCTGCATACAAGAACAGAGCGCCGGCACACAGGAAGATCCACAGGGCATCCGGCTTCCAGCTGCTGAGGAGATCCACAAAACCCGGAAGACGGAGGGACACCGGGGCGGGTGCTGCCTGCGAGACCGTTGGCGGCGGGGTGCGCGCCAGCGCGGCGGCCAGCCCAGAGGCGGCTGCCATGACGGCAAGTTCGGCCACCGCCAGGACTGCGAAAGTGGTCCGTGCCCGGCCCGGGACCCACGCCAGCTTCGCAAGGATCCACTTTCGGTGCAGGGAACCGAATAGGCCCAGAACCCCCAGAGCTGCGGTCTTGGCCAAGAGGATCAGGCCGTACGGTGTGGCCAGCCCTTCAAGCGTGCCGATGCCTGTCACTCCCGCCGCCACGCCCGAGACTGCCAGGGCAAGGAAGGACAGCAGCGCCAGCGTCGAATAACGCCGGACCGCGGCCAGCAGCTCCGTTTCCAGCGTCCGCCGCAGCAGGACGAGCGCCGCCAGACCGCCGATCCAGATGGCTGCGGCGACCATGTGCATCACCACCGAAACCGTACTGTCGGCGTGGCTGGCACCTCCGGCGGCATGGGAGTTTAGAGCCAGCGGTATCAGTCCCGCGGAAGCCAGCACAGCCGTGACGGCTACAGCCCGCTGGCTCTGAACTCCGAAGCACAGGAGCGCCACGGCTGCCGTAATCACGACGGTCAAAGCATTTCTCCGCCCAGCGTCGACGTCCGTCAGGAAGCTCACAAGGATGGCGCCGGATCCTTCCGAAAACAGCGGCAGATTAGCCAGCGAGTGGAAGGTGAGGACGCTGACCGCGGCTGAGGCGGCTGTCCACAGCACAGCGGATATACCGGCAAGGACGAGTGCCTTCGAGAACGCTTTTCCTTTTGGGGGAAGGGCAAAGAGCGCCAGGACAAGAGGTCCGACAGTCCCGGCAGCCGCGACATTGAAAGCAAGCTTGGCAACAGGAAGCCCCCAGATCACCGCTGCGCCGGTCCGGTCAAGGAGTGCTGCTTCCTGGCCGGCCTCGGTTGAGTAGGCAACGAACAGTGCCAGTAGCCCGCAACCCAGGATCATGGCTGCAGCGGCCACCGGCTTCGTCCGGAAATTCTTCATGGTCCCCCCTCGGCGGATGCTGTAGGGCACAGTCTTGCCACGCCTCCTTGGATTTTTCCTGTGGGATGGTGCGCTCCCCGGACGCCCCGAAGCACGAATAAACGGGCGGGCCCGCAACTGACCGAGTAGCCCACGCTGTGAGGATGCACACGCCGGCCCGTGGACGGCCCTCGCCGTTAGTGGCTGGCACCGCCTCTCACCTAGAATTGCTAGAGATATGCGGACACCGAATGCTTCACCCCGGGTCGCGCAAGACAACCAAACACGGACAAGAGCGGCTGCACATCGCGCCAGTGGTCGGCTCACTACAGGAGGAATCCACTATGGCTGAGCACAAGGGCGGCGGTTACCGCGGCGGAAATGACCGGGGGGACTCGGGAAGCAACCGGGGACGGCAGGGGGGCCCGTTTAGGGGGACCAATAACTCCGGCGGGGATCCGCGGGGCTTCCGCTCCCGTGAGGGCGACGGCGATCGTCGCAGTTTCGGTGGCGGTGAGCGTAAGCCGTTTGGTGACCGTCCGCGCCGCGAGGGCGACGGCGATCGTCGCAGTTTCGGTGGCGGTGAGCGTAAGCCGTTTGGTGATCGTCCGCGCCGTGAGGGTGAGGGTGACCGCCGCGGTTTTGGTGGTGGCGAGCGTAAGCCGTTTGGTGATCGTGAGCGTAAGCCGTTTGGTGATCGTCCGCGCCGTGAGGGTGAGGGTGACCGCCGCGGTTTTGGTGGTGGCGAGCGTAAGCCGTTTGGTGATCGTGAGCGTAAGCCGTTTGGTGATCGTCCGCGCCGTGAGGGTGAGGGTGACCGCCGCGGTTTTGGTGGTGGCGAGCGTAAGCCGTTTGGCGATCGTGAGCGTAAGCCGTTTGGTGATCGTCCGCGCCGTGAGGGTGAGGGTGACCGCCGTAGCTTTGGCGGCGGTGAGCGTAAGCCCTTTGGTGACCGTCCCCGCCGCGAGGGCGACGGTGATCGCCGCAGCTTTGGTGGCGGAGACAACCGCAGGCCTTTCGGCGACCGGCCGGACCGTGCACCCCGCGAGGACCGTGCACCCCGCAGCTTTGACCGTGGCGACTCCGGCCCCCGCCAGTTTGGCCGCGACAGGGCTGAGGACCGCCCGGCCCGCGTTCCCAACGCCCGCGACCTCCGCAGCGCCAACCGCCCGGACCGTGAACGTTCGCCCGAAATCGATGAGGATGTCACGGGCAAGGAACTCGACCGCGCCACGCAGCACCAGATCAAAACCCTGGAATCAAACAGCGCGGAATGGGTTGCCCGCCACCTCGTCATGGCCGGACGGCTTCTCGACGACGAGCCTGAGCTCGCGTTCCAGCACGCCCTCGCTGCCAGCCGGCGCGGAGGACGCCTTGCCGCTGTCCGCGAGGCCGTGGGCCTGACCGCCTATGCCGCCGGACACTACGGCGAGGCCCTGCGCGAGTTCCGCACCTACCGCCGGATCAGCGGTTCCAACGTCCACCTGCCCGTGATGGCCGACTGCGAACGCGGCCTGGGCCGGCCCGACCGCGCCCTGGACGTCGTCCGTTCCGAGGAAGCCCAGGACCTCGACGCGCCCGGCAAGGTGGAACTGGCGATTGTCGCCTCCGGCGCCCGTGCCGACCTTGGCCAGCTGGACGCCGCCGTGGCGGAGCTGGAGATCCCTCAGCTGGACATCAACCGGGCCTTTTCCTACAGCCCGCGCCTGTTCCGCGCCTATGCCGACGCCCTGACCGCCGTCGGCCGCGAAACCGAAGCCGGAAAATGGCAGCGGCAGGCCGTCGTAGCGGAAGAAGCCCTGGGCCTGGGCATGGCCGAGGAACCGGACATCATCGACCTTGGCTGGGACGAGGAAGAGGAAGCCCGCGAAGAAGCCGAACGCCGGAAGCGGATTGCGCACGCTGCTGGCACGCCGGCGCAGGACGGAGCAGGGTCTTCCGACAGCCAGGCGGCTCCCGGCATCAGCGCCGGGGAGGAAGCTGCCGCGCAGCGGCCCTCAGCGGACGCTGCGGTAGAAAACCTGGACGACGCCGAGGCGGACTACTTCGAATCCGACGACGCCGAGTCCGACGAGGATTCCGCCGAGCCGGATGACGACGCCGAGATCGCCGAAGCCGAGCACGCCGCAGCCGGGCACACCGAACAGCAGGATGCCGACCGCCGCCAGAACGGCTCGGAGGAGTAGTCGAACATGAGTGATGCACAACTGATTTCGCGGTTCGACGCACTGCTGGCTGATCTGGACGGAGTGGTCTACAGAGGACCCCACGCGATCCCCGGCGCTGTGGAAGCCCTGCAGCGGCTGGACGGGATCGGCGTCGGCCTCGGTTACGTCACCAACAACGCCTCCCGTACCCCGGCCCAGGTCGCGGCCCACCTGCGTGAGCTCGGCGCCCCCGCAGAGGACCACCAGGTGGTGAGCTCCTCCCAAGCCGGGGCTGACCTATTGGCGTCCCTGCTGTCCCCGGGCTCCGCCGTGCTGATTACCGGCAGCCCGGCGCTGGCCCACGAGGTTGAGCTTGTTGGCCTGAAGCCGGTGCACAGCGCCGAGGAGAATCCGGTGGCAGTCGTGCAGGGCTTCAACCCCGCAATCGGCTGGAAGGATCTCGCCGAAGCGTCCTTCGTCCTGGCGGACGGCGAGGTGCTGTGGGTTGCGACGAACACTGACATGACCCTCCCGCAGACGCGGGGAACCGCGCCGGGCAACGGGTCACTCGTGGCGGTGGTGGCGGCCGCAACCGGCCGGCAGCCCCTCGTCGCCGGCAAACCGGAGGCCCCGCTGTTCCATGCCGCGGCCAAGCGCCTGTCGTCCGACCGGCCGCTGGTGGTCGGCGACCGGCTGGACACCGACATCCTGGGCGGCAACCGGGCCGGCTTCGCCACGGTGGCCGTGCTGACCGGCATCGACACCCTGGAAACCATGCTGGCGGCCCGGACCGAGGAGCGGCCCCGCTACATCATCCGGGACCTGGCCGGCCTCTACGAGGCATATCCGGACATTGATAACGACGGCGGGACCTTCCGTTGCGGGAACGCCACCGCCACCGTTGCCGGAGATGCCATCCGCATCGCCGGGCGCAGGGATGACCTCGATTCGTGGCGGGCGGCATGTGCCGCATGGTGGGCGGCCCGGCCCGACGCCGACGTCCCCACGGCTCCCGAACTCGAGTGGCTGGATCAATAGACTGGTGCCATGCCCGAGTTGAACAACGACGCGTCGGACGGCGCGGCTCCGGACCCCGAAATGCCAGGTGCCGAAATGCCAGGCGCCGTCTGGCCGGAGCTGCCCATGCCCGGCAGCGCCTCTGAAGCCGGCGTCGCTGACCCGGCGGTGCTGGCCACCCTGGACCGGGTTCGCGAGGTCCCCGGGCTCCCGGTGTCGGAGCACCCCGCCGCCTATGCAGCCATGCACGACGCCCTGCTGGAAGCCCTGAACGAGGAGCCGCAGAACGAGGCGCCGCGTGAAGAACCGCAGCAGGGTCCGGGTGCCGCCTGACCATGACCAGACTTGACCAACTGCTCGTCAGCAGGGGCCTGGCGCGGTCCCGCACGCACGCCGCCCGGCTCATCGCCGAAGGCAAGGTGTCCTCCGAAGGTGACGTCCTCGCCAAAGCGTCGCTGCAGATGGGCGACGACCGTGAACTGAGCGTCGCGGAAGACGCGACGGACGCCTACGTCAGCAGGGCCGGCCACAAACTGGCCGGCGCGCTGGACGCCTTCCCCGAGGTCGCCGTCGGCGGCAAACGGTGCCTTGACGCCGGAGCCTCCACGGGCGGCTTCACCGACGTCCTGCTGCGGCGGGGAGCCGCGCACGTGGTGGCGGTCGACGTCGGGCACGGCCAGCTGGTGCCGCAGCTCCGCAGCGATCCGCGCGTGAGCGTGCATGAAGGGCTGAACGTCCGCTACATGGATCCCGGCCAGATCGGCGGCCGGGCCGAGCTCACGGTTGCCGACCTGTCCTTCATCTCCCTGACGCTGGTGCTGGCCCCGCTGGCGGCCTGCACTGCCCCGGGCGGGGACTTGGTCCTCATGGTCAAGCCGCAGTTCGAGATCGGCAAGGAGCGGCTCGCCCGCACGGGAGTCGTCACCTCGGAGCGCGAACGGCGCCTGGCTGTCGGTAAAGTGGCGGGGGCGGCGCTCGACGCCGGCCTGGAACTGCGGGGGCTGGTCACCAGCCCGTTGCCTGGCCAGGACGGAAATGTCGAATACTTCCTGTGGATAACGCAAAGAATGTCCGAAGACTTGCCTAAGATCGAAGAGCGGGACGCAGCCGTGGCTGCGTTGTTGGGAAAGATCTGGCCGAACCACTAGAGAGCGGAACCCGATGAGCAGGCGTGTACTGGTACTTGCCCATACCGGCCGCGAGGAATCCCTAAAGGCGGCCTGGGAGGCCTGCGCCCAGCTCCACGCCTCCGGCATCATCCCCGTCATGCAGAAGTCCGAACTGGGCGACATGGAGGGCTTCTTCGGCGCCATGGACCAGCCGGTCGAAATCCTCCATGACCATATCCAGCTTCCCGACGTCGAACTGGTCATGGTGCTGGGCGGGGACGGGACCATCCTGCGGGCGGCAGAACTGGTCCGCGAAGTGGACGTGCCGCTGCTGGGCGTGAACCTCGGCCATGTCGGCTTCCTCGCCGAGAGCGAGCGTGCGGACCTCGCCCAGACAGTCGAATGGATCGCCAGCCGTGAATACACGGTGGAGGAGCGCATGACCATCGATGTCCAGGTCTGGGTCCGCGGCCAAAAGATCTGGCACACCTGGGCCCTGAACGAGGCCGCCATCGAAAAAGGTGACCGGGAGCGCATGCTCGAACTGGTCACCGAGGTGGACGAGCGCCCGCTGACCTCCTTCGGCTGCGACGGCGTGGTGCTGGCCACGCCCACCGGATCCACCGCCTACGCGTTCTCGGCCGGCGGCCCCGTCGTATGGCCCGAGGTGGAAGCACTTCTTATTGTTCCCATCAGCGCGCACGCCCTCTTCGCCAAGCCGCTGGTGGTTTCGCCCCGGTCCCGGCTGGCCGTCGAAGTGCTCAACCGCACGGACGCCCTGGGCGTGCTGTGGTGTGATGGCAGGCGCTCCGTGGACCTGCCTCCCGGCGCCCGCGTGGAGGTCACCAGGTCCACCACCCCCGTTCGCCTCGCCCGCACGCACCAGACACCGTTTTCTGCGCGGCTGGTCCGCAAGTTCGAACTTCCCATCCATGGCTGGCGCGGCCCCGTGCCCCAGTCCGAGCAGGTCCATACCGGTCCCGTGCCGATCGTGCGCACACCCCGGACCATGGCGCCGCCCTCGGGCCTCCGGCCGTACGAACCCGGTTCAGAATCCGATCCTCCGACTGAAAAGTGAACCATGCTTGAAGAACTGAGAATCCGCGATCTCGGCGTCATCACCGACGCCACGCTGCCGCTGGGCCCTGGGCTCAGCGTGGTGACGGGCGAGACCGGTGCAGGCAAGACCATGGTGGTCACCGCCGTCGGGCTGCTGCTGGGAGCCCGGTCGGACGCCGGCGCCGTGCGCAGCGGCGCCAAGAGCGCCTCTGCCGAAGCGGTGGTGCAGTTGCGGTCCGGCCACTTCGCCCTGGAACGCGCCAGGGATGCCGGTGCTGAGATCGAGGAGTTCGACGGCGGCGCTGAACTGCTGCTGTCACGGCGCCTGGGTGCCGACGGACGCAGCCGGGCCTTCCTCGGCGGCCGGGCCGCCCCGGTGGGAGTGTTGGCCGAAATCGGCGAGTCGCTCGTGGTCGTGCACGGGCAGACGGACCAGATCCGGCTTAAGGGAGCAGCCGCACAGCGCGAGGCCCTCGACAAGTTCGCGGGGGACGGGCTGGCCTCGATGCTCGGCGGATTCCAGGACCTCTACAGCTCCTGGAAGTCCAGCCAGGCCGAGTTGGACACACTCCGAAGCGCGGAGCGGGAGCGGCTCCGCGAGGCCGAGTCCCTGGAAGCCGCGCTGGCGGAGATCGACGCCGTGGACCCGCAGCCGGGGGAGGACGAGGCCCTGAAAGCCGAGGCCGTGAAGCTGGCCAATGTCGAGGAACTCCGGATCGCGGCCACCACCGCCCACCAGGCCCTCATCGCCGAGGACTTCGGCGAGGCCGGCGACGCCACGTCGCTCGTTGATGCGGCCAAGCGGACCCTGGAACACGTGGCCGAGCACGACGAGGAACTCGGCTCAGCAGCCGCCCGCCTCGCCGAAGTCGGGTTCCTGCTCAACGACATCGCCACCGAGCTGGCCAGCTACCAGGCCGGGCTGGACTCGGAGGGGCCGGAGCGCCTGGCCGAAATCGAAGAACGCCGGGCGTCCCTGGCCAAGCTGGTCCGGAAGTACGCGCCGAGCATCGACGAGGTCCTCGAGTGGGCCGAGAACTCCCGCGCGCGCTTCGACGAACTGCAGGGCGACTCCACCCGGATCGAAAACCTGGAAGCCGAGGTGGCCAGGGCCGGCACGGAGCTGAAGAAGCAGGCCGCGGCCATCAGCAAGGTCCGCGCCAAGGCCGCGAAGGACCTCTCCGCCCGGGTCAGCGCGGAGCTGAAGGCTCTCGCCATGGCCGACGCCACGCTGGTGATCACCATCGACGCCGCAACCCAGCTGGGACCCCACGGCGCGGACGAGATCTCCTTCCTGCTCCAGCCGCACTCGGGCGCCCCCGCCCGGCCGCTGGGCAAGGGCGCGTCCGGTGGTGAGCTCTCCAGGGTCATGCTGGCCATCGAGGTGGTGCTGGCGGCCGTGGACCCCGTGCCCACGTTTGTCTTCGACGAGGTGGACGCCGGCGTGGGCGGCCGCGCCGCAGTAGAGATCGGCCGGCGGCTGGCCATGCTGGCCCGCCACGTCCAGGTCCTGGTGGTTACGCACCTGCCGCAGGTGGCAGCGTTTGCCGACCAGCACATCCGTGTGACCAAGACCTCGGTGCGCGGCGCCGACGGCTCCACCGCCAAGGGCTTCACCTCCAGCGACGTCCAACTCCTGGACGAGGCCGAACGCGTCAGGGAACTTGCCCGGATGCTGGCAGGGCAGGAGGACTCCGAAACCGCCCAGGCGCACGCCCAGGAGCTTCTGGACGACGCCAAGCTCCTGCCACAGCAAGCCTGATCCGCTGATGGCAGCCCTTGCCGGGAGCGCACGGACAGGGAAAACTGAAGCCTTTGGGGACGCATACCCGATCCGTGGAAGGCTCAATTGATGATAGGCTCGAATTCCGTGGTGCAGCGATCAAATTCCCGTGTAAATTCCCGGTTCCCGGGCTCGTCCAAGACGACCAAACACATCTTCGTCACCGGCGGTGTGGCGTCCTCGCTAGGCAAGGGACTGACGGCCTCCAGCCTCGGCCACCTGCTGCGGGCACGCGGCTTGTCAGTAACTATGCAGAAGCTCGATCCCTATCTGAACGTGGATCCGGGCACGATGAACCCCTTCCAGCACGGCGAGGTCTTCGTCACAGACGACGGTGCTGAAACCGACCTCGACATCGGACACTACGAGCGCTTCCTCGACGAAAACCTCGAAGGTTCGGCCAACGTGACCACCGGCCAGGTTTACTCCACGGTCATCGCCAAGGAACGCCGCGGCGAATACCTCGGTGACACCGTCCAGGTCATCCCGCACATCACCGATGAGATCAAGCGCCGGATGCGGCTTCCCTCCGAGGGCAAGAACGCGCCGGACGTCATCATCACGGAGATCGGCGGCACCGTCGGCGACATCGAGTCGCAGCCCTTCCTCGAGTCCGCCCGCCAGGTCCGCCAGGACATCGGCCGGACCAACGTCTTCTTCCTCCACGTTTCGCTGGTCCCGTACATCGGTCCTTCGCAGGAACTGAAGACCAAGCCCACGCAGCACTCCGTGGCCGCTCTCCGCTCCATCGGCATCCAGCCGGAGGCCATCGTGATCCGTTCGGACCGCGAAGTCCCCGACGCCATGCGTGAGAAGATCGGCCGCATGTGCGACGTCGACATCGACGCCGTGGTCAACGCCGCCGACGCTCCGAGCATCTACGACATCCCCAAGACCCTGCACACCCAGGGCCTGGATTCGTACATCGTCCGGGCGCTGGACCTGCCGTTCAAGGATGTGGACTGGACCAGCTGGGACAAGCTCCTCGAAGCTGTCCACAACCCCAAGCATGAGGTTGAGGTTGCCCTGGTGGGCAAGTACATCGACCTGCCGGACGCCTACCTCTCCGTCACCGAGGCCCTGCGCGCCGGCGGCTTCGCCAACGACGCCAAGGTCAAGATCCGCTGGGTGCCGTCCGACGAATGCGAAACCCACGAGGGCGCAGTGCGGTCCCTGGAGGGCGTGGACGCCATCTGCGTTCCGGGTGGCTTCGGCATCCGCGGCCTGGAAGGCAAGCTGGGCGCCCTGAAGTTTGCGCGCGAATCGCGGCTGCCCGTACTGGGCCTGTGCCTGGGACTGCAGTGCATGGTCATCGAGTACGCCCGCAACGTCGTCGGCCTGGAGGGTGCGTCCTCCAGTGAGTTCGAGCCGGACTCCAAGTACCCGGTCATCGCCACGATGGAGGAGCAGCTCGAATTCGTCGAGGGCCGCGGCGACCTCGGCGGCACCATGCGCCTTGGCCTGTACGAGGCCAAGCTGGACGAGGGCTCGGTCATCGCCGAGACCTACGGCAAGACCACCGTCAGCGAACGCCACCGCCACCGGTACGAGGTGAACAACAAGTACCGCGAGCAGATTGCTGCCGAGGGCCTGGTGTTCTCCGGCACGTCGCCGGACGGCAAGCTGGTGGAATACGTGGAGCTGCCCCGTGAGGTCCACCCGTATTACGTGGCCACTCAGGCGCACCCGGAACTGAGCTCACGGCCCACCCGGCCGCACCCGCTCTTTGCCGGCCTGGTGAAAGCCGCCCTGGACCATCAGAGGGGCGGCGACGGAACCGGTTTCGAGCCCGCCGCTGCCGGCTCCGGCGAAGCCACCGCAGAGTAATTTCACAGCACCCATAGAGTAAGGACGGCGCGATGCCCGGTAAGTCTGAAAACACCCCTGCTGGCCGGCAGGTTTCGGATGCGCCGAGCCCGCGCCGTCTGCTCTCCCGGGAGCGGGTTTACAACGGCCGGATCTGGGACGTTGTCAGCGACAGCTTCAAGCTCACCTCCGAGGGCGACCCCATTGTCCGGGACTACATCGAGCACCCGGGTGCCGTCGCTGTGCTCCCCATGAACGACGACGGCGAGGTGCTGCTGATCAAGCAGTACCGCCACCCGGTGGGCATGGACCTGTGGGAGATTCCCGCGGGTCTGCTCGACGTCGAGGGTGAGGACTTCGTGGTGGGCGCCGGGCGGGAGCTCGCCGAGGAAGCGGACCTGATCGCCAGCGACTGGAACGTCCTGGTGGACTTCTTCAATTCACCCGGATCCTCCAGCGAGGCGATCCGCATCTACCTGGCCCGCGGCCTCACCGAGGTCCCGCACCACGAATTGCACGTCCGCACGGACGAAGAAGCGGAAATCGAACTGCATTGGATCCCGCTGGAGGATGCCGTTGCGGCGGTGCTGGAGGGCCACCTGCACAACCCGTCCGCCGTCGTCGGAATTCTTGCTGCTGCAGCCGCGAAAGCGGACGGCTTCAGGGGACTGCGGCCGGGCGACGCCCCCTGGCCGGCGCACCCCAGCCAGCGCTGATGTCCGCGGACACGGCGGCACCGGAGGAATCTCCGGACACGGCGGCACCCCACCTGGCAGATGGCGCGAAAACGGCGCCGCCGGAACGGCCCCGCACCGCGATTGACCGCGGCGTGACCGACTACCTCCAGCACATGGGCGTCGAACGGGGCCTCGCAGCAAACACACTCTCCGCGTACCGCCGCGACCTCGCCCGCTATTCTGCCTACCTGGCCGGGCAGGGCCTCAGCAGCCCGGCTGACATCACCCGCCACCACGTGACGGGTTTTGCCCAAGCGCTCTCCGACGGCGCCGACGGCGGCACCCCGCTGGGGGTGCGGTCCGCGGCGCGGACCGTGGTGGCCGTACGGGGGCTGCACCGCTTTTGGGCGCTGGAAGGGACGACGACGGCGGACCCCGCCAGCGATGTCCACCCGCCAATGCCCGGCAAACGGCTGCCCAAGGCCATCACAGTTGAGGAAGTCACCAGAATCCTGGAAGCCGCCGGTACTGACACCGCGACGGGCCTCCGGGACCGGGCGCTGCTCGAATTCCTGTACTCCACCGGTGCCCGGATCAGTGAAGCCGTAGGCCTGGACGTCGACGATCTCTCGGTGCAGGCGGCCGAATCCGGCCCCGCCATCGTTCGGCTGTTTGGAAAGGGCTCCAAGGAACGCCTCGTGCCGCTTGGCTCCTTCGCGGCCCGGGCCCTCGATGCGTACCTGGTGCGGGGCCGCCCCCTGCTCGCGGGGAAGGGCAAGGGCACCCCTGCGCTGTTCCTCAACGCCAGGGGCGGGCGCATCAGCCGGCAGAGCGCCTGGACCATCCTGAAGGCGGCGGCGGACAAGGCGAACATCACCAAGGATGTCTCCCCGCACACGCTCCGGCACTCTTTCGCCACCCACCTGCTCGAAGGCGGAGCGGATGTCCGCGTGGTCCAGGAACTGCTCGGGCATGCCTCGGTGACCACCACGCAGGTGTACACACTCGTCACCGCCGACACGCTGCGGGAAGTCTACGCTGCTGCGCATCCCCGGGCACTGGGATAATCCCGGCCGAGGGACAGACATGCGGAAAGCGCAGGCAGCGCTAGGCTGGTCTGCATGACTTCCGTGCCTGTCACCCTCTGCTTCCTGCTACGGGAGCGCCCGGAGTCAGGGCCTGAGGTGCTCCTGGGCCTGAAGAGGACAGGCTTCGGAACGGGCAAGATCGTCGGACTGGGCGGGCACGTGGAGGCCGGCGAAACCGACGCCCAGGCGGCATGCCGGGAGGTACTGGAGGAGGCCGGCGTCGTCGTCCTTGAGCAAGACCTGTTCGACGCGGGAAAAGTGGAGTTCGTCTTTCCCGCAAGCCCTGACTGGAACATGTCCACCCGCCTGTTCACGTCCCGCCGGTGGGCCGGTGAACCTGTCGAGAGCCCTGAGATCATCCCGGAGTGGTTCCTCATTTCCGCCCTTCCACTGGAGCGCATGTGGCAGGATGCGGAGCACTGGCTGCCGCTGGCGCTGGCCGGGAACGTCGTCGATGCCGTCATCACCCTGAATGAGGACAACGAGACCGTGGCGGCCGCCGAATATTCCTTCCGTGCCGTGTAACCGCCCGTTCCCTGCCGGAAACTAAACGTTTAGCCTGCCTGGTCAGGGACACTACTTCTTACGTTTGGGGGAGACGTGGATTCGGAACGCGAACTGGCGTTCATCGCCGTTCACAGGGACAGCTATCCGCGGGTTTACAGATACGTGCGCCGGCGGGTGGAATCGCCCGAGCTCGCCGAAGAGCTCGCAGCGGACGTGTTCCGCGTGGTCTGGCAAAAATGGCACGACCAGCCGCACGCGGACATCGCGTGGCTGCTGACAGTCGCACGGAACCTGATCGGCAACGCCTACCGGAGCCGAGACCGGTTCGTGGCCCTGCAGGCAAAACTCCGGGCGTCCGCCGAGCTCCGCTCCGGTGCGGAGTCCGAGGACCTGCTAGTTCACGATGCCATGGCCGCGCTGCGCGACAGTGAGCGCGACATCCTGCAATTGGCCTACTGGGACGAGCTGAGCGTGGCGGAGATCGCCGGAGTTCTGCAGTGCAGCGAAGCTGCTGCCAAGGTCCGCCTGCACCGTGCCCGGGCCGCGTTCCGCAAGCAAATGCCGGTGACCCCGGGAGCGAGCAAACAGAACTCCGTCACACAGAAGATGGGTGCATGAGATGGATCCGATCAAAAGCCTGATTTCCGGGTCAGACCCGCTCCGCAACGATCCTGCCGAGATGCCCGACGCCGATGCGGCCCTTCGGCGGGTAACCTCCGGGGCCCCGATGTTCACGGACAGCCTGCCGGCCAACGTTCTGCGGTTCCGGGACCGGAAACGGCGGCAGGCGCGCGTTGCCGGTGTGCTGACCTTGGCTGCGGCGACGGTGACCGCCGGTGTGCTGGTGGCAACGAACTTTGGCGCCCTGATATCCGCCCCGGCTCCTGCCGGCCCCGTCGCACCAACCTCGTCGGAAACGACGGCGGCAGCATCAGCGAAGCCGACGGCAACACTAAAGCCGACGGCGGCACGGACGGTCGCACCAGCTGCTACTGCGACTGCTGCGCCGACACCGGCGCCCGTTACCTGGACCACCTTCACGGACGCCACCGGCCAGGCCACCTTTGAACACCCGGTGGGGTGGACTGTGTCCCAGATGCCGCAAACCATCGACGGCGGTTCCTACAACATTGTCGAAGTGAAGACTGCCGCCGGAAAGACCGTGTCCACCCTGGGCTTGGTCTACGACGTCACGGGTGGCCCGGTGTGCCCGGCCCCGAAGCCGTACCAGACCCTCGACTCCGTGGTTGTCGACATTCCGCAGAAAGCCGCCAAGCTCAAGGAACACCCTCAGGGTCCCTCCGCTTTTGTCTTCCGTGTGATCCAGGGAGACAAGGTCTATGGTTCCCTCGCCCTGGCTGACGGAGATTTAGCTCCGCAGCCCACGACGTGTGGTTTATACAACGGCATCCTGGGCCCGGACAATGTCCCGTTCGCGCATTTTGGCGATACTGTCTGGCTCACGTCCGACGGTCAGGGCGCTCCGCTCACGTTCGACTCGGTTGTCGAGGCCAAAGCCTACATGGCGACGCAAGAATACCGGGACATCAAGCGCATGCTGATCTCCCTGGCACTAAAGCCGGCCAAAACGGCCACCAGCCCGCGCTTCGTCAGCGAGGACGGGAAAGCCAGCTTCGTTCTCCCGCAGGGCTGGACCGCGAAGGACGTCCCGGTTGGAACGCCGGACTACCCGGGCTCGGGAATCACGGTGTCCGACGAAGCGGGCAAGACCGTGGCGAATTTCCAGCACGCCGCCGCCGGTGGCCTCGGGGGTGCGTGCCCGAACGAGAAGTACACCATGACCGAATTGGATACAGGTTTGTCGTCCATCACGGCAGACTGGGCTGTCCAGCGGGGAGTCCGTTTCTCCTACCGCGTCCTGGACCGTACCCCTGCAGGCCAAGGAGTCACCTACCAGGTGGGGCTGGTAGACAAGGACAGCAGCCCTGTGCAGGACACTTGCCAGATTATTGCGGTGGTTACTGGCACTCCCCGAGGAATCCTGTCCTTCACGGGCGCTGGTGCCGGAAGCAGTGCCACCGAGCCGACGTTCGCCGGCATGGCCGAGGCCAGGGCCTATCTGGAGACTCCCGAGTATAAGAAGCTGAAGGGCATGATCCAAAGCCTGCAGATCAGCTCCTGACTCTGCAAAGGACGCTCATATAAACGACGCCGGGCCGGCCACCCCAGAGAGGTGACCGGCCCGGCGTCGTACGTTGCAGGCGACCGATTACGGCACGTGCCGTTCGTCCGGACCGTTGTAAGCACTCAGCGGGCGGATGAGTGAGTTCGCGTTCAGTTGCTCCATGAAGTGGGCTGTCCAGCCAGTGATCCGGCTGGCGACGAACAGCGGCGTGAACATGTTCGTGTCGAAGCCCATGAGGTGGTACGTGGGGCCGGCAGGGTAGTCGAGGTTTGGCTTGATGCCCTTGGCCTCGTCCATGGCCGATTCGAGACCGTTGTACAGGCCCAGCAGTTCGGGCCGGCCGTAGTGGGCGATCATCTTGTCGAGGGCTGCCTTCATGGTGGGCACGCGGGAGTCACCGTGCTTGTAGACCCGGTGGCCGAAGCCCATGACCTTCTTCTTCTGGGCCAGGGCGTTCTCCATCCATGCCTTGGCGCGGTCGGCGGCTTCCTCGAGCGACTCCTCGGGCCGAATTCCGATCTCGTCGAAGGTGTGCATGACGGCTTCGTTGGCTCCGCCGTGCAGCGGCCCTTTGAGTGCACCGATGGCGCCGGTCACCGCCGAATGGAGGTCCGACAGCGTGGACATAATGACGCGCCCGGCGAAGGTGGAGGCGTTGAAGGAGTGCTCCGCGTAGAGAATCATGGAGACGTTGAAGGCCTCCACCACCTCGGCAACGGCCTCCTCGCCGAACGTCATCCACAGGAAGTTGGCCGAGTAGCCGAGGTCATCCCTGGGCTCCACGGGGTCCTGCCCGCGCCGGCGCCGCTGGTCGTAGGCCACCACGGCCGGCATTGCGGCAAACAGGTCCAGGGCCTTGGCCATGTTGGCCTCACGGGAGGAATCCTCCGCGAGTTCGTGGCGCGCGCCCATCACCGACGCTGCGGTGCGGCAGACGTCCATGGGGTGCGCAGTCGTCGGGAGGGCATCAATCACCTGTTTGACCACGGGATCCAGCGGCCGTCCGGCGCGCTCGCGGGCCGTAAAATCAGCCAGCTCGCCGGAGGACGGCAGCTCGCCGTTCCATAGGAGGTAAGCGACCTCTTCGAAGCTGCGCGTGGCGGCGAGCTCCTGGACGGGATAACCGCGGTACAGCAGTGAGTTCGTGTCGGGATTGACCTTTGAGACCGCGGTGTAGTCCACCACCACGCCGTCGAGGCCTTTCTTGATCTCTTCTTCAGCCATGCTGAACTCCTTCGTTCCTTGCGTCCGAATACCGGCCGGACCGGCCGGTGGTCCTGCGGGGGGATTGGCGTCAGTCGGTTCCGGGGATCCGGAAGTTGAAGACGCCGGTATCAAAGCGGTTGTAGGCCTCATAATCCACCAGGTCGTACAGCCGCGCGCGCGTCAGCATGCTCCCTACCTGTGCCTCCTGCGTTCCGTCGGCCTTAATTGAGTCCAGCGTACGCTCAGCGGCCCCCATGGCACTACGGAGCAGGGTCACCGGATAAATCACCATGTTTACGCCAACGGCCTGCAGCTGGTCCACGGTGAAGAGGTCGCTCTTGCCGAACTCGGTCATGTTGGCCAGGATCGGCACGTTCACGGCGTCCCGGATGGCCTGGAATTCCTCCAGATCTTTCATGGCCTCGGGGAAGATGGCGTCGGCGCCGGCCTCGACCAGGGCCTTTGCCCGGTCCTTCGCCGCGTCCAGCCCTTCCACTGCGCGGATGTCGGTGCGGGCCATGATCAGGAAGTTCGGGTCCCGCCGCGCGTCCGCCGCGGCCCGGATGCGCTTGGTGGCGGTGTCCAGGTCAACGACGTTTTTGCCGTCCAGGTGGCCGCAGCGCTTGGGGTTGAACTGGTCCTCGATGTGGCAGCCGGCGAGCCCGGCGTTTTCCAGTTCCTGGACGCTGCGGGCCACGTTCATGGGTTCGCCGAAGCCGGTGTCCGCGTCCACGATGCAGGGCAGGTCGGTCATCCGGGCGATCTGCCCTGCCCTGGTTGCGACTTCGGTGAGCGTGGTGAGGCCGATGTCCGGCAGGCCAAGGTCATTGGCCAGGACAGCCCCGGAGATGTAGACCCCGGCGAAGCCCTTCTCCTCGATCAGCCGGGCGGAGAGCGGGTTGAACGCCCCGGGAAACTGCTGGATGGTCCCGGAGGCCAGCAGTTCTCGGAGCTTCAGGCGTTTCTGCTCTGGCGTCGTTTTGGCGTAGAGCATCTAAAACAGCCCCTTGGGCGCGGCGCTGAAATCGATGACGCCGGGGGCCGCCGCGATATTGAGCTGGTCCAGCTCGCCCGCTGCAAGTTCCGGGAGGCGTTCGACGGCGGAGAGGAACCTTTCGATTTCATCCTCCGTCACCAGCCCGGAAGCCAGCGTGCGGAACTTGTTGACGTACTGCTCGCGGGTGAACGGGCGGGCGCCCAACGGGTGGGCGTCGGCCACGGCGATCTGGTCCCGGATGACGGTGCCGTCGGTGAGGGTGATCTCCACGGAGCCGCCGAAGGCCTTCTCGGAGATGTCCAGGGAGTGGTAGCGGCGGGTCCACTCCGGGTCCTCCACGGTGGACACCTTCTGCCACAGCTCCACCGTGTCCGGACGGGCGGCGCGTTCGGGGGAGTAGGAGTCCACATGGTGCCAGGCCCCGTCCTGCAGCGCCACGGTGAAGATGTACGGAATGGAGTGGTCCAGGGTTTCCCGGCTCGCGGTGGGGCTGTACTTCTGGGGGTCGTTGGCGCCGGAGCCGATCACGTAGTGGGTGTGGTGGCTCGTCTTGATCAGGACGGACTTTACGTTCGCCGGATCGGTGGCTTCGGGGTGTTCCCGGTTCAGTTTGCGGGCGAGGTCGATCCAGGCCTGGGCCTGGTATTCGGCGGAGTGTTCCTTGGTGTAGGTGTCCAGGATGGCGCGCTTGGCCTCACCCGGTGTGGGGAGCGGAACCTCGTAGGAGGCGTCCGGGCCGTCCAGCATCCAGGCGATGACGCCGTCCTCGCCCTCATATATGGGAACCGGGGAGGTCTGTCCGCGCATGGACCTGTCCACCGCCTCGATCGCCATCTTGCCGGCGAAGGCCGGGGCGTGCGCCTTCCACGTGGAGATCTCGCCCTTGCGGGACTGGCGGGTGGCGGTGGTGGTGTGCAGGGCCTGGCCGACGGACTGGAAGATCGTTTCGACGTCGAGGCCAAGGAGGGTACCAATGCCGGCGGCCGCGGAGGGGCCGAGGTGGGCGACGTGGTCGATCTTGTGCTTGTGCAGGCAGATCGCCTTCACCAGGTTCACCTGAATCTCATACCCGGTGGCGATGCCGCGGATCAGGTCCTGGCCGCTGGAGCCCACGTGCTGGGCGACGGCCAGGATCGGCGGGATGTTGTCGCCCGGGTGCGAGTAGTCCGCGGCGAGGAACGTGTCGTGGTAATCCAGTTCGCGGACGGCCACGCCGTTGGCCCAGGCAGCCCACTCGGGGGAAACCCGCTCACCGATGCCGAAGACCTTGGCCCCCTTGCCGCCGCTGGACGGGCCGTGGGTGAGGGCCTGCGCCCGGGCCGCGACGATGGGGGCGCGGTTCAGCGAGGCGACGGCCACCGAGGCGTTATCGATGATCCTGTTGATGACCATGTCCGTGACGTCGTCGGAAACGGCCACCGGATCGGCTGCCACCACGGCAATCTTGTGGGCGAGCTGTTGTTCGCGCGGGAGGTTTTCCTCGCTCTTGTATACGCGGACGTGGTGTTCCTTAACCATGGGGCTCCTTCTGGGCGGATGCGTGGACGGCTTTGACGTGGGAAAGACTGCGGTGCAGGTGGACGGTGGTGGCTGCCTCGGCCAGCCGGGGGTTGCCGGCCGCTATCGCCTCGGCGATTGCAGCATGCTCTGCCGCGGCCGCCGTGAGCCGGGCCTGGTCGTCAGCGGCCAGCCTGCGGACACGGACCAGGTGGACGCGCAGGCTTCGCATGGCCTGGGCCAGGTACGAGTTGGAAATGGCAGCATCGATGGCAGTATCCAGGCGGCCAACGAGCTCGTAGTAGTCGTGCCGGTTCGGGTCCGGGGAGTTGAGCAGGGCGGGCGCGCCCAGCAGCTCTTCCTGCAGGGCGCGGAAGACGGCGGCATCGCCGCGCAGCGCCGCCAGGGCTGCAGCTTTCCCTTCAAGGGTTTCGCGCAGCTCAAACAGTTCGTCGATGTCGTCCAGCGAGATGTCGGTGACGACGACGCCGCGGCCTCCCGCCGTCGTCAGCCCCTCCGCCGTGAGCCGGCTCAGTGCCTCGCGGAGCGGCGTCCGGGAGATTCCCAGCCTGGCGGACTGCTCCACTTCGGCGAGTACCGTGCCGGGGAGGAGGCGCCATTCGATGATGTCATCGCGCAGTGCCGCGTAGGCCCTGTCACTCGCGCGCATGCCGCCTCCCTTCATCAGCTGTTGATCCCTGAGTGTATACATCCAAGTGGATTTTGCCTAGCATCTTTGCATGGAACATGGATCTGACCGCCGCCTTTGTATACAGCTGACACTGGCTTGCTTGGATGGTGAGGCACGCTGCAGCATGGATCTGTCGTCACGGTCCTTGTCTCGTGGCGGCATGACGAGTGGCGCCGGGGTAGGACAAAACGGCATGGAAGGGCACCGGTGGCACTCGCTGCAACCAGGACGAGACACTGAGGCGCAGGTTTGCCTTGGGCGGCGCTGTTTCGGCCGCTAGCCAGCGCGGGCGGGCTTTGAACGTCCTGCCTCCCATGGCGTGTGTCTCGTTGGGTAGGCATTAATGTCAGTGCCCCCTGACATGCTGTGCGTATGGATGGCAAGGCTGCTGTGGAGACGATGGAGGGCATTGAGTCCGACGTCGCTGGGTTGGCTGTTGTTGTCCGTCGGGTCGCCGGGACCGGGGCAAGTTCTGGGGGTTTGGCTGGCGCTGATCCACAGGCCGGTGCTGGTTCACTTACCGGTTCTCGTGCGGGGTTGGGCGCGGATCCTTTGCAGGATCAGGCGGATGCATGGCTGCACGTACTGGCCGAGGCAACAAGGTTGGAGGCCCGGGTGGCCGCGCTGAAAGCGCACGCCGCGGCCGGCTTCGCCGGTACTGTCGCGGCCGTGGCGCCGCCTGACGCGTCCGCACCGGAACAGGCCGCCACGCAGATGTCTGTGACGGCGCAGGTGGCCTGTGCGCTGACCGTGAGTGAAGGGTCGGCGGCGCGGTTCCTGGCTGACTCCGCCACGCTGAGCAGGGACCTGCCCTTGACGCTGGCCGCACTCGGGGCGGGGACCCTGTCCTGGCAGCATGCCCGGGTAATGTGCGATGAAACGGACGGGCTGGACCGGGCCGCTGCAGCGGCGTTTGAGGCGCATTTCCCGGACCCGGACGCTCCCAACGCGGCGCGGGCTTGCCCGGCCGAGGAGCTGACAGCGTCCAGGTTCCGGGCCAAGGCACGTGCCTGGCGGGAACGGCACCACCCGGTGAGCATCGAGGCCCGCTACACCAAACAGTGCGACGGACCGCCGGCTGGAGTATGTGCCGGATCGGGACGGCATGGCCTGGCTCTCGGCGTATCTGCCCGCGGATCAGGCTGCCGGGATCTGGGATCGCGCCACCGCCGCCGCCCGCGCCCTGCAGGGCCCGACCGATTCCCGGACCCTGACCCAACTGCGCGCGGACGTGGCCGCCGCGTGGCTGCTCACCGCAGGACGCCCAGTTAACGCCGCGGTTGACGGCCCGCCCCCGAAAGCCGTGCCCGCAGGCACTGCGCCGGCAGGTTTGGTGCCGGCAGCTTCAGCGCCAGTCGGTGATGCGCCGGTCGGCGGTGTGCCGTCTCCACGGGCGCAGGTCCTGGTCACCGTTCCGGTGTTCTCACTGCTGGGACAGACGGAGGAACCGGCGGTGCTGGACGGGTACGGGCCGATCCCACCGTCTATGGCCCGCCGGCTCGTCGCCGACGGCGCGGCGTCATTCCTGAGAGTGCTCACGGACCCGCGGGACGGGGCTCCGCTGGAGATCGGACGCACCAGCTACCGGCTCACCACGCCAATGCGCCAATGGCTGCGGCTTCGCGACGCGCGGTGCACCTTCCCGGCCTGCAACAACCACTCCCTCGACAACGACGCCGACCACATCCTCGCCTGGGCCGACGGCGGAACCACAGGCATCAGCAACCTCGGCCAACCCTGCCCCAAGCACCACAGACTCAAACACCAAACAACCTGGAAGCCTGTCGGAGCTACGCGGGACGCGCCGCCGGGCTGGGTCTCCCCGTCAGGCCGGTCCTACCGCAGCGAACAGCAGGACTGGGAACCACCAACCTGGCCCGAATCGCTGCGCAACCGAGGATGGCAGGAGCCGCCCCACTGGCCCGAACCGCCGGATGAGCCAGGCGAGCCTGATGACATCGACGTGTTCGGCGACGTTGACGATGTCGAGGGCCCGGGGGTCCTCGACAGACTCCGACCACCACAGCCTGAGGATCCCTGGCCCACTGGTCCTCACCCGCGGCCGCTTAAGGCGTCTCCCATGGCAGTTCCTGCTCAGCGGCATGCCTGAAGGCGCGTCCCGCCCAAGGGGTCTGGATGATCAAGGGCGGGCAGGATTGCAGGGTGCCCATTTACAGGGTTCCCAGTAAGTCAGGCGCGGGACCAGCGGTATTCATTCTCGGGACGGCCTGGAGCCCCGTACCGCGCCGTCCGGGACACCGTCCCGGCGTCGGCCAGGTACTCGAGATACCGCCGCGCGGTCACCCTCGACATGCCCAGGGCAGTCATGACTTCGGTGGCGGAGACGGCACCGGGCTGTTCCTTGATAAAGTCGCGGACGGCGTCGAGCGTTGAAGGGGCCAGACCCTTCGGCAGCGGAAGCTCGGACGGCGCACGCAGGCTGGCGAAGGCCTGGTCCACATCGCTCTGCGACGCCGCCGCCTTCGCCGACCCCGCCTCCGGCCCCGCCAGCTGTTCACGGAACTGCCGGTAGCTCTCCAGCTTGTCCGCGAACGTCGCGTAGGTGAACGGTTTGATGAGGTACTGCACGACGCCGATGGAGACGGCGCTGCGCACAATCGCCAGTTCCCGGACAGCTGTGATGGCAATGATGTCGGCGAAGTGCCCGGCGGAGCGCATCCGCCGGGCGATATCGAGACCATGCAGGTCCGGCAGGTTCATGTCCAGCAGAACCAGCTCCACCGGGCTGCTGGCGGCGGAAAACTCAGTGAGCATCCGGAGCGCCGACTGGCCATCCGGAGCCGTTCCTGCCAGCGTGAAGCCGTCCACCCGGCCCACGTAGGCGGCATGTGCCGCAGCCGCGACGGGCTCGTCCTCGACGACGAGGACTCGGATGTCTGTCACGTGTG
Organism: Arthrobacter sp. K5; assembly: GCF_040448525.1. Lineage (NCBI taxonomy): Bacteria > Bacillati > Actinomycetota > Actinomycetes > Micrococcales > Micrococcaceae > Arthrobacter > Arthrobacter sp. K5. The sequence continues at coordinate 77,402 of NZ_CP159279.1, forward strand.
CTCCTCCGGGAGGCTCGATGTAGGCGTGCCTGACGGCAATGTGCTTGGCGGTAATGTGCCTGACGGCAACGAGCCGGGCGGAAAGGTGTCTGGGGGCAATGTGCCGGTAGCGGCGCTGGCCGGGAGCGCGATGTGGAAGCGCGCCCCGCCAGTGATGGAGTTGCTTATGGTCATGGTACCGGCCAGACGCTGGACGGCCTGTTTGACCAGCGCAAGGCCAAGGCCCCGCCCGAACGGCCCGGCGGTCTTGGTGCTGAAACCGTAGCGGAACACGTCGTCCACAGCTGATGGGTCAATGCCTTTGCCGGAGTCCTGCACCGCTATCTCCAGGTCGCCGCGGGACGTGTCCACCAGCAGCTCCACCCGTCTGGGTGCGGGGGCGTCGGCGGCGGCGTCGATGGCATTATCCAGCAGATTGCCGACCACCGTGACGAGGTCCTGGACGGCCAGCTCTCCGCTGAGGGCCGGCCCGGACGCCTCGACCACGAACTCCACGCCGCGCTCGTGGGCCTCGGCCGCCTTGCCCATGACGAGGGCGCTCAGCACCGGCTCCTGGACCGAACCGATCACGTCGTCCGCCAGTTGCTGGCTCAGCTCCAGGTCCTTCGTGGCAAAGTCCAGGGCCTCGTCCGTCCTGCCCAGCTCCAGCAGGGAGACCATCGTGTGAAGCCGGTTTGCATGCTCGTGGGTCTGGGCGCGGAGGGCATCGGAAAGTGTCCGCATGCTCTCCAGCTCGGTGCCCAGGGATTCGATCTCCGTGCGGTCGCGGATGGTGGCAACGGTTCCGAACACGGGGCCGCGCCGGCGTTCGGCGGAGGATCCCGGCCCCACTGCAGGGCGCTGGTTTACCACCAGGACGCCGTCATGGGTGAGGTGGATTTCGTCGTGGGCCGTGCGACCCGATTCAAAAAGCTCCTTCAGGCTGGGCGCCAGGGGCAGGTCGGCGAGCTGCGGTGTGGCCGCGTGGTCGTCCTCGGCTTCCCGCGGTTCCAGGCCCAGCAGTTCGGCCGCCTGGTCGTTGTAGATCACCACCCTTCCGGCCGGATCGATCAGGACAACACCTTCCCGGACTGAGTGGAGCACGGATTCGTAGTAGGCGAAGAGCTGGGCCAGCTGCTCGGGTCCCCACCCCCTGGTCACGCGCCGCAGGTAGCGGCCAAGAAACCAGGACGCGAGCGATCCGCCTGCCAGCAGGAACCCGGACACCGCCAGCAGCGCCGGCAGCCTGCCGGACACAGCCACGTCCACCGTGTTAACGGTCACGCCGGCCGCCACAAGCGCGCGGACCCCACCGCGGGCGTCCTTCACCGGAGCGATCGTCCGCACCGACGGCCCGAGCGTTCCGGCGGTGATCTCGGTGAACACGCGGCCCTCGAGGGCCTCCTGGATCGAACCGATGTACGGGCGGCCCAGCTCCTCGTCCAAAGGGTGCGTCCACCGCGTCCGGTCCGGCGCCATGATGGTGATGAAGTCGGCCCCGGAGTCGGCCATGACCCTCAGCGCGTAGGGCTGGAGCTGCGCCGTCGGGTTCCCGGTAGCGGCGGCCTGCAGAACAAGCGGGTTATCGGCGATGGACGTCGCCAAAGCCCCCATCCGGCGGCCGGCTTCCTCGTAGGCATGGTCCCGGGCGTCAACGAAGACGGCCGTCCCGACGATGGCCGTCAGGGCCAGCATGAACAGCAGGTTCGCCACGAACAGCCGCCTCGCAATGCTCCAGCGGTGGATCATCAACACCTCCCATGACCAATATGAACGCAACGGTGAGCCAAGTCACTCCGTGGCGAATGATGGAAATCACAAAGGACCGACGCGCGGAGCCCAGAGATTGTGCCGAAGCGTCTTCCAGATTATCCATAAGGAGAGAAAGATGGCTTCTCAACGAGGAGAGTCGGCAGTGCCGGCCAAGGCCGAGCGCAAGGGACTCGACAAGTCCCACTACCTGTACATCGCGGTTATCGCCGCTGTCATTCTCGGCGCTCTGGTGGGACTGCTGTTCCCCGAGGTCGGAAAATCACTCAAGCCCCTCGGTGACGGCTTCATCAAGCTGATCAAGATGATGATCGCCCCGGTCATCTTCTGCACCATCGTGTTGGGTATCGGCTCCATCGCCAAGGCGGCCACCGTCGGCAAGGTCGGCGGACTGGCCCTGGGCTACTTCGTCGTCATGTCCACTTTCGCCCTGGCGATCGGCCTCGTTGTCGGCAACCTCATCCACCCGGGTGAAGGGCTGCAGCTCGCGCCGTACGACCCCAACAAGAAGGCGGCCACGGACAGTACGGTTGACTTCCTGCTGGGCATCATTCCCGGCGACATTCCGGTGCTTCCCACCCTGCTCGCTGCCATCCTCGTCGGCTTCGCGCTGCAGCGGATGGGCCCGCAGGGCGCGCCGATCCTGAGGGCCATCGGGCATGGCCAGGCCCTGGTCTTCCGCATCCTGATCATGATCATGTGGCTTGCCCCCGTGGGTGCCTTCGGTGCCATCGCCGCAGTGGTCGGCGCCACCGGCTTCCAGGCCATCGTGAGCATGTTCACCCTGATGATCGCGTTCTACATCACCTGTGCCGTGTTCATCGTCGTCATCCTCGGCGGCCTGCTGCAGGTTGTCACCGGTGTGAACATCTTCAAGCTGATGAAGTACCTGGCCCGCGAGTACCTGCTGATCTTCTCGACGTCGTCCTCTGAGGCCGCCCTGCCGCGCCTCATCGCCAAGATGGAGCACCTGGGCGTCTCCAAGCCGGTGGTCGGCGTGACGGTGCCGACCGGCTACTCCTTCAACCTGGACGGCACGGCCATCTACCTGACCATGGCTTCGCTCTTCGTGGCCAACGCCATGGGAACGCCGCTGGATCTCGGCGCCCAGATCTCCCTGCTGATCTTCATGATCATCGCGTCCAAGGGCGCAGCCGGCGTCACCGGTGCCGGACTGGCCACGCTTGCTGCCGGCCTGCAGGCACACAAGCCTGAACTTCTGGGCGGCGTCGGCATGATCGTGGGAATCGACCGCTTCATGTCCGAGGCGCGTGCGCTGACCAACTTCACCGGCAACGCCGTCGCCACCCTGCTGATCGGCACCTGGGTCAAGGAGGTCGACGGCGAGCAGGTGAACCTGGTGCTGTCCGGCCAGGATCCGTTCGACGAGCAGACGATGGTGGCGCACCACCACGGTGTGGCGGAAACGCCCGAGCAGGCCGTACCGGCCAAGGCATAAGGCCAAGGCACAAGGCGCCGGCATACAGCCACAGCGAAACCGCCCGCACAGGCCAAGCCTGTGCGGGCGGTTTCTTTGCTGCCGGCCAGCAACCTTCGACTTCAGGTACAAGGTAAAGGCTCAAACGCCGCCAAAAGTCAAGGTCCATGGAATGCCGTGTCGGGCGCTGTAACCTTGGGGTGGAAGTAGCAGGGGCGCTGGCAGACAGCGGCAGAAAATCACCGTCATCGAAAGTGTGGATTGATACGTGAGCAGCGAACAGGGTTCAGCAACTCTGGAAGGCACGGAACTCGACCTGGAAGACGCCGTTATGGGTCCCACGGGCCGCCCCCACCGCGATTTTCCGGAGCCCGCGCCGCTGTCCTCCCATGGACCGGCCCGCGTCATAGCCATGGTTAACCAGAAGGGCGGGGTGGGCAAGACCACCTCCACCATCAACCTTGCCGCGGCGCTGGCCGAATACGGCCGGCGTGTGCTCCTGGTGGACTTTGACCCCCAGGGCGCCCTGTCCGCCGGGCTCGGCGTCAACCCCCACGAACTGGATCTGACCGTCTACAACGTCCTGATGGACCGCAAGATCGACATCCGCGAGGCCATCCACCAGACCGGCGTGGAGAACGTGGACCTGCTGCCCGCCAACATCGACCTCTCCGCGGCCGAAGTGCAGCTGGTCAACGAGGTGGCACGCGAGCAGGTTCTCGACCGGGCGCTCAAGAAGGTCGAGGACGAGTACGACGTCGTCCTCATCGACTGCCAGCCTTCCCTCGGCCTGCTTACCGTCAACGCCCTGACCGCGGCCCACGGCGTGATCATTCCGCTGATTTGCGAATTCTTTGCGCTGCGCGCGGTGGCCCTGCTGGTCGAAACCATCGACAAGGTCCAGGACCGCCTCAACCCGCGGCTGCAGGTGGACGGCGTGCTGGCCACGATGTACGACGCCCGCACGCTGCACAGCCGCGAGGTCATCAGCCGACTGGTGGAAGCCTTCGGGGACAAGGTCTTCGAAACCGTCATCAAGCGCTCCATCAAGTTCGCCGACGCCACCGTGGCCGCCGAGCCCATCACGAGTTACGCCGGAAACCATGTGGGTGCCGACGCTTACCGCCGCCTCGCCAAGGAATTGATTTCGCGCGGCGGCGCGCCCTAGCCCGCATGACCGCAGAGCCGGCAACGCCCCCCGCCGAGGCCAGGCGGTCCGGCTTCGAAGTTCGCCTTGCCAACTTCAGCGGCCCCTTTGACCTCCTGCTGGGGCTGATCTCCAAACACCAGCTGGACATCACCGAGGTGGCCCTGGCCACGGTCACCGATGAGTTCATCCGGTACATCCGGAACCTCCAGGAGCTGGGGGAGGAGTGGGCCCTTGATGAGGCGAGCGAGTTCCTTGTCATCGCGGCCACGCTGCTGGACCTGAAGGCAGCGCGCCTGCTGCCCGCAGGCGAGGTGGAGGACGACGACGACATCGCCCTCCTCGAGGCACGTGACCTGCTCTTTGCCCGGCTGTTGCAGTACAAGGCCTTCAAACAGGTCGCCGCGCTGATGGACGCCACGCTGGAACTGGAGTCCCTTCGCTATCCGCGGCAGGTCGCCCTCGAGGAACATTTCGCCGCGATGCTGCCGGAGCTCGTCTGGAAGCACAGCCCCGCACAGTTCGCGGCGCTGGCCGAGGCCGCCCTCAAGCCCAAGGCCCCGGCGCCGACAGAGGTCGGTGTGGCCCACCTGCACGGCGGCACGGTGAGTGTTCGCGAGCAGGCGGAGCTGATCGGACTGCGGCTGCAGGACGGCCGGCCCCTGACATTCCGGGCGCTGATCGCCGACGCCGAATCCACCCTGGTTGTGGTGGCGCGCTTCCTGGCGCTTCTGGAGCTGTTCAGGGACCAGGTGGTGGCCTTCGACCAGGTGGCGCCGCTGGGCGACCTGACCGTGCGCTGGACAGCGGCCGGCACCGGATGGACAGGGGAGCACCTGAGTGAGGAATATGAGGAGCAGCCATGACGGATCCAATTGCGGGCCGGGAACGCGCCGCGCTTGAGGCGGTGCTGATGGTGCTGGACGAGCCCACCTCCGCCACCGACCTCGCGGCAGGACTCAACCTGACGGTGCCCGCCGTCGAGGCGCTGCTGCTGGACCTGCAGCGTGATTATGACGGCTATACTGTTAAAGCCCCGGATATGGAAACTGGCAGTAATGGACCTGAGCATGAAGTCGCTTCCAGCCCCCGGGGTTTTGAATTGCGGAATGTCGCCGGCGGCTGGCGCATCTACTCCCGGGCTGAATTCGCCGACGTCGTCGGTAGTTTCGTCCTGGAAGGGCAGACAGCCAGGCTGACCCAGGCGGCGCTCGAGACACTCGCCGTCATCGCTTACCGGCAGCCGGTGTCCAGGGCAAGGGTGTCTGCAATTCGCGGAGTCAACGTTGACTCTGTCGTGCGGACGCTGACCCAGCGCGGGCTGATCGAGGATGCCGGAACAGATCCGGAATCGGGCGCTGTCCTGTACCGCACGACGTCGTATTTCCTTGAGCGCATGGGAATCGGCTCGGTGGCTGAGTTGCCTCACCTTTCACCGCACCTTCCGGGGCTTGAAGGAATTGAAGAGTTCTACGACGCCGGAAGAATGTAGGCGCCACGCCTGCGAAGCAGTTTTTACCAGGGCAGATTTAATCTGCACGGCTGGCTAGTGTTGTCTCTGGACAACCTTTGCCGGTCAAAATCACAGAGGACGGGTCATGACACAGGCGGGACGCCAGGGTTCACCACGTAACAGCTCCGGACGTAAAGGTCCGGAGCGCAACGCGCCGCGCGGCGCAGCACAGGGCCGCGGGGCGGGCGCCGGGAAGCGCGACTTCCCCAAGGGCGGCGACCGCCCCTTCGGCGACCGCACCTACAAGGCCAAGCCACGCGAGGAGCGCTTCGTCGATCCGGACGAGGCACCCGCGGGCCGCCGGCCGGCCGGCGACTGGAAGCCGGGGTCCAAGGCCCCCGCGTCCAGGACTGGGGCACCCAAGGCCGGCGCACGCAAGGCCGCCGCTGCCCGGAAGCCCGGAGCGAACAAGGCCCCCGGCACCCCGGGCGCGCTGAAGCCCAAGTCCGGCGCCCCCAAGACGGCGGGTTCGCGCGCGTTCGGCAGCGAACGCTTCGGCCAGAGTCTGGGGCCGGTCCGCCGGCCCTCTCGCACGCGCGGTCCCCGCGCCGAGGTGCCGCAGTCGGAAGTCCACGACGCCGACGGCGTCCGCCTGCAGAAGGTCATGGCCTCGGCCGGAGTCGCCTCGCGCCGCGTCTGTGAAGAAATGATCGCCGAGGGCCGCGTGGAAGTCGACGGCAAGGTCGTGACCGAGCTCGGCGTCCGCGTCGACCCCAAGACCGCCGTTATCCACGTGGACGGCCTGCGCATCCAGCTCGATGACACGCTGGTCTACATGGTGTTCAACAAGCCCAAGGGCGTCGTGTCCACCATGGAGGACCCCGAAGGCCGGCCGTGCATCAGCGACTACATCCGCAACAACCAGGGTGAACGGCTCTTCCATGTCGGGCGCCTGGACGTTGCCACCGAAGGCCTGCTGCTGCTGACCAACGACGGCGAGCTGGCCAACCGGCTGACCCACCCGTCCTACGAGGTCCCCAAGACCTACCTCGTCCAGGTCCGCGGGCCGTTCCCGCAGGGCATCGGCGCGCAGCTCAAGGACGGCATCGAACTCGAGGACGGCTTCGCGTCGGTCGACTCCTTCCGGCTGGTCGACTCAACTCCGGGCCACGTGCTGATCGAAGTTGTGCTGCACTCCGGCAAGAACCGCATTGTCCGGCGCCTGTTCGACGCCGTCGGTTTCCCGGTGCTGCGCCTGGTGCGCGTCAAGGTGGGCCCCATCGGTCTGGGCGACCAGCGCCAGGGAAGCATCCGCAACCTGGGCAAGCAGGAAGTCGGCCACCTGCTGGCATCCGTGGGGCTGTAAGGGATGTCGGCTTTCCGTACGCACGGCCGCGGCCACCTGAACGGCCCGGTCGTCGTTATTGGCACTGGCCTGCTCGGCACCAGCATCGGCCTTGGCCTGCGCGGCCGTGGCGTTGCGGTCTACCTGTCCGATCCCTCGCCCACCAACCAGGCGGTCGCCGTCGACATCGGCGCCGGCCTCCCGCTGACGGCCATGGGGGACGAAAGTCCTGAACTCGTGGTTGTCGCATCGCCGCCGGACGTAACCGCGGACGTTGTCGAACGAGCGCTGGCAGGCTATCCGTACGCCACCGTCGTCGACATCGCCAGCGTCAAGGCGGCGATCCTGAATGACCTGCGCACCCGCAGCGCGGACCTCAGCCGTTACGTCGGTACCCACCCCATGGCCGGACGCGAGAAATCCGGGCCCGTCGCCGCCCGCGGCGAGCTCTTCACCTCCATGCCGTGGGTTGTATGCCCGACCGAGGAATCCTCGGCCGGGGCGGTCCAGGCTGCGCGGGCGCTGGCCACCGACCTCGGTGCTGTCGTTTCGCAGTTCACGGCCGAGGAACACGACGGCGCCGTGGCCTTGGTGTCCCATCTGCCGCAGGTGATGTCCTCGCTGCTGGCGACCCGTCTGCAGGACACGCCGCTGCACGCCCTCTCCCTCGCGGGGAACGGGCTCCGCGACACCACCCGCATCGCAGCCAGCGACCCCACGCTGTGGGTCCAGATCCTGGGTGCGAATGCCGGCAAGGTGGTGCAGATCCTTTACGGGGTTCGCGACGACCTCAACCGGCTGATCGGAACGCTTGAGGACCCCGCAGCCGCCGGAGCCCGTCTCGACCTGGCCCAACTGATGAGTGAAGGCAACGCCGGGCAGGCACGGATTCCGGGTAAGCACGGCGGGCCGCCGCAGGCATATTCCTGGCTCACGGTGCTCGTGGACGACCGGCCCGGCCAGATCGCCAGGCTGCTGACCGAGATCGGTGAGATTGGCGTCAACCTCGAAGATCTCCGGCTGGACCACTCCTCAGGGCAGAATGTGGGCATGGTGGAGATCTCGGTGCTGCCGAGCGCGCATGACCTCCTTGTAGAAGCACTAAGCGACCGTGGATGGCGGGTACTGCAGTAATGACACAGGAACTGACCGAAACTTTGCCTGCCCTCCGGCTTGGCCGCCCGCTCGTGGTGGCCATTGACGGGCCGTCCGGCTCCGGAAAGTCCAGCGTCAGCAAGGAAGTGGCCCGCCGGCTCAGCCTTGCGTATCTGGACACGGGCGCCATGTACCGTGCCCTCACCTGGTACTGCCTCGACCGCGGCACAGACCTCGCCGATGCCTCCGCCGTCGAACTGGCCGCCGAAGAACTGCCGCTTGACATCAGCACCAGCCCGCACACCGAGTATGTGCGGGTCGACGGCACCGACGTCACCGACGCCATCAGGGAACCGGCCATCTCCTCGGCCGTCAGCGCCGTCGCCACCACGCTCGGTGCCCGGACGGAACTCATCCGCCGCCAGCGCGCCCTGATTGAAAAGCACAACCGCCGCATGGTGGTGGAGGGCCGGGACATCACCACCGTCGTCGCGCCCGCTGCCCAGGTCCGCATGCTTCTGACCGCCAGCGAGGAGGCGCGGCTCCGCCGTCGCGGCATCCAGCTCGGCGGGACGCAAAGCGCTGAGCAGCTGGCCGCCCAGGTGACCCAGCGGGACGCGAAGGATTCCACGGTGGTGAATTTCACCCAGGCGGCGGACGGCGTGGTGACTCTGGATTCATCGGAGCTGGATTTCGAGGAAACCGTGTCCGCCGCGCTGCGCATCGTCACCAAGGTCATCAACCATGAGTGATTCCGCCAGGATGCCGGGGGCTGGAGTTCCCGGCAGCTGGACCATGGCCTGGAGCCGGCCCGTCGGCCGGTTCCTGAACAACATCGTCTACCGCACATCCGTGACCGGGCGCTCCAACGTCCCGGCCGCGGGGCCGGTGATCTTCGCAGGAAACCACATCAGCTTCCTCGACGGACCCGTCATGTTCGGTGCCTCACCCCGGCCCATGCACATCCTCGTTAAGAAGGAGATGTTCAAGGGCTTCCTTGGCCGCGTGCTGAAGGCATCGGGCCAGCTTCCGGTTGACCGGGCGGGGGACCGCTCGGTCCTGCAGCTCAGCAAGGACGTGCTCGACGCCGGCCGCTGCGTCGGCATCCTGCCCGAGGGAACCCGGGGGAGCGGCACCGCAGCCGGCATCAGCAACGGGGTGGCGTGGCTCGCCCTGAATTCCGACGCCGTCGTGGTGCCCGTGGCCATCCTGGGCACGCGGCAGGGCGGCGAACACCTGGACAGCATCCCGAAACCGGGCCGCAGGCTGCACGTCAGCTTTGGCCAGCCCCTCGCGCTCGGCCGGAAACCGGAAGAAACCGGGCGTGCTTCAATGGACAGGGCGGCTACGGAAATCCGTAACACTCTGGCCGCGCACATCCGCGACACTGTCCGGCTCAGCGGGCTGTCATTGCCCTCCGCGGATCATCCGCACCAACGTACAACAGCAGTAGCCGGGCCGCCGGCAGACCACCATTAAGGAAAGTGCAATGAGCGATACGACTCAAACTTCCGGCCACTCCGGCGCCGGCGAAGACGAATACACGCCCACCGGCACGGACCAGGTGGCTGAACATCTGGCAGCCCTGGACGACGACGAGGCCGAGCTTCGCGCCGCCTCCCTCCGCGCCGGACTGGACGACTACGAACTCGACGAGGAAGACGCCGCGCTCCTCAGCGGCCTGCACGACGAGGACGAGCTTGAGGGCCCGCTCAAGCTGGACCCCGTGCTCGCCATCATCGGCCGCCCGAACGTCGGCAAGTCAACCCTCGTCAACCGCATCCTCGGCCGCCGCGAGGCGGTCGTGGAGGACACCCCCGGCGTGACGCGTGACCGGGTGATGTATTCGGCGAACTGGAACGGCCGGAACTTCACCCTGGTGGACACCGGCGGCTGGGAGCACGATGCCCGCGGCATTCACGCCCGGGTGGCGGAACAGGCCGAAATGGCAGTCGAGCTCGCTGACGCCGTGCTGTTCGTCGTTGACTCTGCCGTAGGCGCAACCGCCACCGACGAGGCTGTCATGAAGATGCTCCGGCGGAGCAAGAAGCCTGTCATCCTCGTGGCCAACAAGGTGGACGACTTTGCGCAGGAAGCCGACTCGGCAGTCCTGTGGGGCCTGGGCTTCGGCGAGCCGTACCCCGTCTCCGCGCTGCACGGCCGCGGCGTCGCCGACCTGCTGGACCACGTCATGGACACCCTGCCGGAATTCTCCACCGTCGAGGGCGTTGAACGCTCCGGCGGCCCCCGCCGGATCGCCCTGATCGGACGTCCCAACGTCGGCAAGTCCTCCCTGCTGAACAAGCTGGCCGGCTCCGAGCGTGTGGTGGTGGACAACACCGCCGGCACCACGCGAGACCCCGTTGACGAATTCATCGAGCTCGGCGGCCAGACCTGGCGCTTCGTGGACACCGCCGGCATCCGCCGGCGCCAGCACATGGCACAGGGCGCCGATTTCTATGCCTCCCTCAGGACCCAGAGCGCGCTGGAAAAGGCGGAGGTCGCCGTCGTTCTCCTGGCTGTTGACGAGGTGCTCAGCGAACAGGATGTCCGCATCCTGCAGCTGGCCATCGAATCGGGGCGCGCCCTGGTGCTCGCGTTCAACAAGTGGGACCTGCTGGACGACGAACGCCGCCGGTACCTGGAACGCGAAATCGAACAGGACCTGGCGCACGTGGAGTGGGCACCGCGCGTCAACATTTCCGCAAAGACCGGCTGGCACAAGGACCGCCTGGTGCCGGCGCTGGAACTGGCGCTGGAAAACTGGGACAGGCGCATTCCGACCGGACGGCTCAACGCCTTCCTGGGCGAGCTGGTGGCGGCTCACCCGCACCCGGTCCGCGGCGGCAAGCAGCCCCGCATCCTCTTCGGTACGCAGGCGTCCAGCCGGCCCCCGAAGTTCGTCCTGTTCACCACGGGGTTCCTGGACCCGGGCTACCGCCGGTTCATCACCCGCCGCCTGCGGGAAACCTTTGGCTTCGAGGGAACGCCCATCGAAGTCAGCATGCGTGTGCGTGAAAAGCGTGGCAAGAAGCGTTAATTACGACACACCGGGCGGCGAATGCCGGAAAGTGTCACTGGCACCCTCCGGAATCGTGTAAGCTCTTCTAGGTGGTTCGGCCGGACTGCTTAGGTGAAATTCTTTGGAATGATCACCGAAGCGGAGAACGGCGGAACTGACGGGCTGTAGCGCAGCTTGGTAGCGCACTTGACTGGGGGTCAAGGGGTCGCAGGTTCAAATCCTGTCAGCCCGACCACAACAAAACCCCGCCAACCCAACCGGGTCGGCGGGGTTTTTTTGTTGCCCGTTTTTTGTTGCCGCCCGACGGCGGCACGCGCTACTTGAGGAAGCGGGACGTTCTGCGGTCGGCCAGGATCTTGCCGTTGGTCTGGCAGGTGGGGCAGTACTGCAGCGCAGTGTCCGCGAAGGACACCTCCCGGACTGTGTCGCCGCATACCGGGCAGGGCTGGCCGGCGCGGCCATGCACATTCATGCCGCTCCGTTTCGCATCCTTGAGGTCGGCGGGCGCCTTCCCCTGGGCCTGCGCCACTGCGGCTCCCAGGACGGTGTGGATGGCGTCGAACAGGATCCCGACCTTCGCCGGTTCCAGGGAATTGGCCATGGCGAACGGGGAAATTTTCGCCGCGTGCAGGATTTCATCGCTGTACGCATTACCTATGCCGGCAATGACACTCTGGCTCCGGAGGACACCCTTGATCTGATGCGCGTGCCCGGCGAGGATCTCGGCGAACATCTCCCGGCTGAAGGCCGGCGCCAGTGGGTCCGGGCCGAGCTCGGCGATGCCGTGAACGTCGCCCGGTTTTGACGCCACGTAGATTGCCAGGCCCTTCTTGGTGCCCGCCTCGGTCAGGTCGATGCCCATCTTCCCGCCGTCCGCCCCGGCGAGGAGCAGGCGTGCCGCGATGGGACCCTTGCCGGGCCTGAGCGGATCGGGCGAGGGCTTTTCGGTGTAGCGGACCCAGCCCGCCCTGGCGAGGTGGAAGACAAAATACAGGCCGTCGGCGTTGATGCTGACGAACTTCCCGAACCGCTCCACGCCGCTGATCGTTCGGCCCGCCAGCGCCGTGTAGGGCGGGTCGGCCGTCTTGAGCACGGCCACCGACAGGATCTGCAGCTTCTCCAGCACCGCGCCGCGCAGCCGCGTGTCGAGGAACGTGCTCAGTGCGGCCACCTCGGGTAGTTCCGGCATGGCACCACTTTGCCATACGGGATGCCGGATCGGGCGGTTTCCGCGGGGCATCATGGCACATCCGGCGGCCAGGGAGTTGTGCATATACTTTCAACCGGTGGCTGTTCCCTACGCCTCCGTTGACATTGGTGATTGACCCGATGAAAGGCCCCTGATGAGCAACATTCCCTCTGATCTGTCCTACACCGCCGAACACGAATGGGTGACCGCACCGAATGCCGATGGCGTGGTCCGCGTGGGGATCACCGACTTCGCCCAGGACGCCCTCGGGGATGTCGTCTACGCCCAGATGCCTGAAGTTGGTACCACTGTTAAGGCAAACGACGTCGTGGGGGAGGTTGAATCCACCAAGAGCGTCAGCGACATTTACGCGCCTGTCTCCGGCGAGATCGTGGCCCGCAACGAGGCGCTCGACAGCGATTCAGCGCTCATTAACTCCGATCCGTACGGCGACGGCTGGCTCATCGAAGTCAAGCTCGCCGAACCTGATGCAGTGGATTCCCTGCTCAGTGCATCGGAGTACGAACAACAGGTAGGCTAAAGCTAACCAGTCCCGCAGCCCGGCCACCGGAGTCCAGCAATGGACCCCAATGGCCGGACGGCGGGCGGCACACCGGAGCTGCCAGGCAGCCCCGGACGGTACGCGTTGATTGCAGGGGGACATCTGCAACGAAGGAGGAGGAATCCATGGTTGGCGGCGAACAGAACCACACCAACGGCGATTACGGCACGGGTGCGGGCAGGGCCTCGGAAACCACCTCGATCAACCTCACTCCGGTTCATGACGAGCCAACGATCGTACCCAAGCTCTCCCCGGAGGAACGATCTGCTGTCGAGGCACTGCCCTCCGGCTCCGCCCTGCTCGTGGCCCACAGCGGGCCGAACTCGGGTGCCCGGTTCCTCCTTGACTCTGATGTCACCACGGCCGGGCGGCACCCGGATGCTGACATTTTCCTCGACGACGTGACGGTCTCCCGCCGCCACGTCGAGTTCCGGCGCACACCGCGGAGCTTCGAGGTGGTGGACACCGGAAGCCTGAACGGCACCTATGTCAACCATGACCGCGTGGACAGCGTGGAACTGAGGTCCGGAAACGAAGTCCAGATTGGCAAGTTCCGTCTCACCTTCTACCTGAGCCCTGCCCGCGCAGCAGGACGCGTCTGATTCGGAGCGGCTGCCTGTGGCAATGGCACAACCGGAGCGCCGGGGACCACTGGTCCTGAACATCGGGGAAGTGCTCGCTCAGCTGAGCGATGACTTTCCGAGCATGACGGCGTCGAAAATCAGGTTCCTTGAGGAAAAAGGACTCATCAATCCCCGGCGTACCCCCGCGGGCTACCGGCAGTACGCCGACAGCGACGTCGAACGGCTCCGCTTCGTCCTGTCTCTTCAGCGCGACCAGTACCTGCCGCTGAAGGTCATCAAGGACTACCTTGACGCCATCGACAGGGGCGAACGGCCCGAGAACCTTCCGCCCGGGGTTACCGTCTCCCCGCGGATCGTCTCGGACGAGCTCGCCGCGGAACTCCAGAACAAAGCACGCAGGCTCAGCGAGGAACAGCTGCGCGCGGAGTCGGGGGCCAGCGTGCCGCTCCTGCAGTCCCTGCTCAGCTTCGGCCTCATCGGGCACACTGACGGCAAATTTGACGAGCACGCCCTCCAGGTGGCGCGCGCCTGCGTCCAGCTGGAGAGTCACGGCCTGGAGCCACGGCACCTCCGGCCCTTCCAGGCAGCCGCGGAGCGCGAATTCGGACTCGTTGAACGGGCCGTGGCCACCCTGACCTCGCGACGGGACGCTGCATCGCAGGCCCGCGCGGCGGAAGCCGCCCGGGAAATCAGCGACCTCTGCCTCACCCTGCACCGGGCCCTCGTGCAGGACCGTATCTCGCGGATGGAAATCTGATGATCGAAGTCGAGATTGTGGGCGTCCGCATCGAACTGCCTTCAAACCAGCCCCTGGTTCTGCTCCGCGAGATGCACGGAGAACGGCACGTTCCCATCTGGATCGGGACACCCGAGGCAAGTGCCATTGCGCTGGCCCAGCAGGGCGTGGTGCCGCCGCGCCCCATGACCCACGACCTCCTGGTTGATGTCGTGGAGACGCTCGGGCATTCCGTGGTCAGCGTGAACATCGTGGCCGTGGAGGACAACATCTTCTACGGCCAGCTCCAGTTCGAGAACGGGGCCACGGTGAGCTCAAGGGCATCCGATGCGCTGGCCATCGCACTGCGCGCCAAGTGCCGGATCTGGTGCGCCGACTCTGTCATGGACGAGGCCGGCGTGCGCATCACCGAGCATGACGAAGGCGAGGACACTGAGCCCGGCCCCACGGTGGAGGAAGAGCGCGAGCTGCGCCGGTTCCGGGAGTTCCTTGACGACGTCGAACCCGAGGATTTCGACGGCTAAGGTCACGTTAAGGTTAAAGTTAAGGCTGAAACTTTCGACACGCCCCGATAATCAAGCGAACGTCTTTGACCTTGGGCCGTGGCAGGCCTAACGTCGAAGGTACCAAGTTCCCATTGCATACGACAGCGGCGCAAGTCACACTGGAAAGTGCTACTCCGGCCGAATTACAAGCGTGAATTTCTTCCGGACTTCATGCGCGTAGCAGCTGTTGCGGCAACTTCCTCAGGGGAGCTCATGACAAGGAGGATCCACGTGAGTCCGAAAGGCGAAGCAGGCGAGCTGAAGCAACCCTCGACGGCCGGCGTTGCCGTGCCCGCAAGCGGTGCTCAGGGCCTTCTCTTCACTGAGGATCTCCCCGTTCTGGACGAGGACGCCGGCTACCGCGGGCCCACGGCCTGTAAGGCGGCCGGGATCACCTACCGGCAGCTCGACTACTGGGCCCGCACCGGCCTGGTGGAGCCTGCAGTCCGCGGCGCAGCAGGTTCCGGCTCCCAACGGCTCTACGGTTTCCGCGACATCCTGGTCCTGAAAGTGGTCAAGCGCCTGCTGGACACCGGGGTATCCCTGCAGCAGATCCGCAGCGCCGTGGAGCACCTCCGTGAACGCGGTGTCGAGGACCTGGCCCAGATCACGCTCATGAGCGATGGCGCCAGCGTCTACGAATGTACCTCCGCGGACGAGGTCATCGATCTCGTGCAGGGCGGCCAGGGCGTGTTTGGCATCGCCGTGGGCCGCGTGTGGCGCGAAGTCGAGGGAAGCCTCGCCTCGCTGCCCAGCGAGCACGCCGGCGAACAGACGTTCCCGGACGACGAACTCAGCAAGCGCCGCGCCGCCCGCAAGATCGGCTAGCGGCGGCAGCCGCGAGATTTACGCAGAAGGCCGCCTCCCGTAGGGGAGGCGGCCTTCTGCATGCAGCGGGATCATGGCTGGGAGCAAACCACGCTGCTAGCGGGCCACCCGGCTGCGGCTGGTCTTGTTGGCGGCCATAAGATTTTCGAGCAGTGAGTCGTAGAGCCTGGCCGCGGCCTTGGCGGAGTCGCCGGGCCAGTGGTGGACGGAATGTGCTGCGCCCTGGATCTGCTGCCAGTTGGCCTGCTCCGGGATGTGTGGGGCCAGCAGGAGGTCACCGAACATGGCCTGCATCTCGGCGAGCCGGAAAGCGTGCTCGGAGGATCCGGAGCGCACCCGGTTGGCCACAATGCCGGCCGGGGAGAGGTTCGGCGCGAATTCCTGCCGGAACAGCTGGATGGCCCGCATGGTGCGTTCGGTACCGGCGACGGAGAATAGCCCGGGCTCGGCCACCAGGGCCACCTTGTTGCTGGCGGACCAGGCCATGCGGGTGAGCCCGTTCAGGGACGGCGGGCAGTCCACCAGGATGAGCTCATAGGCGTCCGCACCGGCGAGCACCGCGGACAGCCTGCGCAGATCGCGCTTGCCGAGGTCGGGCCGGTCGTAGATCCCGGTGTACGCGGACCCGACGGCGACATCGAGCACCGCTGGGCCTGAACCATTGGTGGCTGCCCGGCTGATCCAGCCGCTGGGCACAACGTTCTCGGCGATCTTGGCCTTGCGCGGATTTTTCAGCATTCTGCCGATGTCCAGCTTGTCGCTGGGCTGCACCCCGAGGGCTGTGCTGGCGTCGGCATGGGGATCGAGGTCAACTACGAGGGTTGGGATGCCTGCGGCCAGTGCCGCAGACGCCAGTCCGGTTGTCACGGATGTCTTGCCGACACCGCCCTTGAGGCTGCTTATGCTGACTACTTGCACTTGATAAACCAATACCTAACGCCGGTTGCCGTGTTGGGGTACGTTCCGTTCCGGTGCTGCCCGATGGTGCTGCAGGAACAGGGGCAGGCTTCCGCCGCCCCATTCATCATATGTTGACCTCGGCCCGAATCCCTTCTTATCGGGATCCGGGCATGCCTCGCAGTAAATACAGGCCCGGCAGTGAATATGGCCCGGACATGACGGATAATTCTGTGATGGTAGACACAATGATTTGTGTTTCCTCCGGCCCGTCTTACACACTGTGACCACTTACCGATACCACCCGCAATGATGCAGGAGAAGTATGTTTTCCAAGATTCTGGTGGCCAACCGCGGAGAAATCGCAATCCGTGCTTTCCGCGCTGGCTACGAACTGGGCGCCAAGACAGTCGCTGTGTTCCCCAATGAGGACCGTAACTCGATCCACCGCCAGAAGGCCGATGAGGCGTATCTGATTGGCGAAGAGGGACACCCCGTCCGCGCCTACCTGGACGTTGACGAGGTGGTTCGCGTTGCCAAGGAGTCCGGCGCGGACGCCATCTACCCCGGTTACGGCTTCCTCTCTGAGAACCCCGACCTTGCGCGTGCCGCCAAGGCCGCAGGCATCACCTTCGTGGGTCCGCCCGCAGAGGTCCTGGAACTCGCCGGCAACAAGGTGGCAGCCCTGGAGGCCGCCCGCAAGGCCGGCGTTCCCGTGCTGAAGTCGAGTGCGCCGTCGAAGGACCTCGACGAGCTTCTCGCCGCTGCGGATGAGATCGGTTTCCCCATCTTTGCCAAGGCCGTGGCAGGCGGCGGCGGGCGCGGCATGCGCCGCGTCGACACCCGCGAGGCCCTGCCGGAGGCGCTGCAGTCCGCCATGCGCGAAGCCGACGCGGCCTTTGGGGACCCCACCATGTTCCTTGAGCAGGCCGTGCTGCGCCCGCGCCACATCGAGGTCCAGATCCTGGCCGACGCCGAGGGCAACGTCATGCACCTCTTCGAGCGTGACTGTTCCATCCAGCGCCGCCACCAGAAGGTCATCGAGATCGCCCCGGCCCCCAACCTGGACGAAGGCATCCGCCAGGCCCTGTACCGGGACGCCGTGAAGTTCGCCAAGGCCCTGAACTACGTCAACGCCGGAACGGTCGAGTTCCTGGTGGATACCGTGGGCGAACGCGCCGGCCAGCACGTCTTCATCGAAATGAACCCCCGTATCCAGGTGGAGCACACCGTCACGGAAGAGGTCACCGACGTCGACCTCGTCCAGGCGCAGATGCGCATCGCCGCCGGCGAGACCCTGGCTGACCTGGGCCTGTCCCAGGAAACGGTCTTCCTCAAGGGCGCCGCGCTGCAGAGCCGCATTACCACCGAGGACCCGGCCAACGGTTTCCGGCCCGACGTCGGAAAGATCACCGGCTACCGCTCCGCCGGCGGTGCCGGCGTAAGGCTCGACGGCGGTACCGTCTACTCGGGTGCCGAGATCAGCCCGCACTTCGACTCGATGCTGGTAAAGCTCACCTGCCGCGGCCGGGACTACCCCGCCGCTGTTGCCAGGGCTCGCCGCGCACTGGCGGAATTCCGTATCCGCGGTGTCTCCACCAACATCTCCTTCCTGCAGGCCGTCCTGGATGACGCCGACTTCATCGCAGGCAACGTGGCCACGTCCTTCATCGACGAGCGGCCCGAACTGCTGAAGGCGCGCGTCTCCGCCGACCGCGGCACCAAGCTGCTGACGTGGCTCGCCGAGGTCACTGTGAACAAGCCGAACGGCGAACTTCCGGTCCACAGCGACCCGGCGGACAAGCTCCCCTCAGTCAAGGGCATCGAAGCCCGCCCCGGCTCCCGCCAGCGGCTGCTGGAACTCGGGCCGGAGGGCTTCGCCAAGGCGCTGCGCGAGCAGACGGCCGTCGCCGTCACGGACACCACGTTCCGCGACGCCCACCAGTCCCTGCTGGCCACCCGCGTCCGCACCAGGGACCTGCTGGCCGCCGCACCCGCGGTCTCCACCCTCCTGCCGGATCTCCTGTCCGTTGAGGCCTGGGGCGGCGCTACCTACGATGTCGCCCTGCGGTTCCTCGGCGAGGATCCCTGGGACCGGCTCGCCGCGCTGCGCAAGGCCCTGCCGAACGTCTGCCTGCAGATGCTGCTCCGCGGCCGGAACACCGTGGGCTACACCCCATACCCCGAGGAAGTGACGGAGGCCTTCGTCAACGAGGCAGCGGCCACGGGCATCGACATCTTCCGCATCTTCGATGCACTGAACGACGTCAGCCAGATGGCACCTGCCATCCGCGCCGTCCGGGCCACCGGCACCGCCGTCGCCGAGGTGGCACTGTGCTACACGGGGGACATGCTGGACCCGGACGAAACGCTCTACACGCTGGACTACTACCTGGGCCTGGCGGACAAGATCGTCGAAGCCGGCGCCCACATCCTGGCCATCAAGGACATGGCAGGCCTGCTGCGTCCGGCAGCCGCCGCGAAGCTCGTCTCGGCACTGCGGGAACGCTTTGACCTCCCGGTCCACCTGCACACCCACGACACCGCGGGCGGCCAGCTCGCCACCCTGCTCTCGGCAGTCGATGCAGGCGTCGACGCCGTTGACGTCGCCTCGGCATCCCTTGCCGGCACCACGAGCCAGCCGTCGGCGTCGGCCCTGGTTGCTGCCCTGGCCCACACTGAACGTGACACCGGGCTCAGCTTGGC
The DNA here is from genome assembly GCF_040448525.1 of Arthrobacter sp. K5. Lineage (NCBI taxonomy): Bacteria > Bacillati > Actinomycetota > Actinomycetes > Micrococcales > Micrococcaceae > Arthrobacter > Arthrobacter sp. K5. Next base: position 96,698 of record NZ_CP159279.1, read on the forward strand.
CGCCGTCAGCTCACTCGAGCCGTACTGGGAAGCCGTTCGCAGGGTCTACGCTCCCTTCGAGTCGGGCCTGCCGGGCCCGACCGGCCGCGTATACCAGCACGAAATCCCGGGCGGCCAGCTGTCCAACCTCCGCCAGCAGGCCATCGCGCTGGGCCTGGGCGAGCGCTTCGAGGCGATCGAGGACATGTACACCGCAGCCGACCGGATCCTTGGCCACCTGGTCAAGGTGACCCCCTCGTCCAAGGTGGTGGGCGACCTCGCTCTGCACCTCGTGGGCCTGAACGCAGACCCGGCCGACTTCAACGAGAACCCGCAGAACTACGACATCCCGGACTCCGTCATCGGGTTCCTGTCCGGTGAGCTGGGCGATCCTCCCGGAGGCTGGCCGGAACCGTTCCGCACCAAGGCCCTCCAGGGTCGAAGCATCAAGGTGCGCGATGCCGAGCTGAGTGCCGAGGACAGCGCCGCTCTCCGCGGTGACTCCAAGACCCGCCAGCAGACGCTGAACCGGCTGCTCTTCGCCGGTCCCACCAAGGACTACCTCAAGAGCAGGGAGATGTACGGCAACGTTTCGGTCCTGGACACCCGTGACTACCTCTACGGCCTGCAGCGCGGCGAGGAGCACGTAATCCAGCTCGAAAAGGGTGTGCGCCTCATCGCGTCCCTGGAAGCCGTGTCCGAGCCGGACGAGAAGGGCATGCGCACGGTCATGTGCACGCTGAACGGCCAGTCCCGCCCGGTCTCGGTGCGCGACAAGTCCGTCGTCAGTAACGTGAAGACGGCAGAGAAGGCGGACCCGTCCATCCCGGGCCACGTCGCCGCTCCCTTCGCGGGCGCCGTGACGGTCACCGTCAAGGCGGGCGACACCGTCAACGCAGGCGACACCATTGCCACCATCGAGGCCATGAAGATGGAGGCATCCATCACGACGCCGGTGGGCGGCAAGGTGACGCGGCTGGCCATTTCCGCTGTGGAACAGGTACAGGGCGGTGACCTGCTGATCGTCGTCGAGTAGGCGACTGTTGGGCAGCTGCCCGGCGGGCAGAATGACCGCTGACTAGCCTGCAGGGTGGCCAGTGGCCGCCCTGCAGGTAGGGTGGAAAACAGAAAAAGGTTGTGGGGACGGCGCCAAGCCGCCCCCACAGCCATTTCCGAACCACATTGGCAGCCCGGAACTTCACCGGAAGCCAGTACAAGACAGAGCGGAAGCCATGACGCAGACCAATACGCCCAAGCCCGGGCCGCGCCCCGACAGGCCCCCCGTCGTCGACGTTGCGGGGGAGGCTGGAACCCGTCCCGGCGGCGTGTCACTGGCGGACGCTGCGGACGTGGCTCCGTCCGACGCCGGCGTGGCCCGCTCCGACGCCGCCAGCGTCGCGCCGACAGGGGACATCAGCGTGGTGACTGTTTCCGACGCCCAGGACCGCACCTCCGCCGGGTCGCTCTCGGCAGTCGGCGGCGTGGTGCAGCAGGGAATTGCGCCGGTGGCCATGCCCGTCGTCACGGCGGGTCCCGACGGCGTCAGCACGGCGGGAGTCAACATGGCGGGCGTCAACGCTGCGGATGTCACCCCAGGGGATGTCAGGGCCGGGGGCCAGGACGCAGCAGGTCCAGCAGCCGTGGGCACGGAGCCGGCCGGCGCAGATTCAGCAGCCGGCGTGGCTGTCGCCGCCGAACCGGCGCCGGCTGAAGAAGCCAGGGATCTCCCTGGGCGCCGCGAACGCCCCGAGGGGCCTGAGCCTGCTGCCGCCCTGACCGCCGACCGTCTCCTCACCAGGTCCGCTGCCGCACCGGTCTCGGGCTGGCGCCGATGGCTGTACCAAATGACCCTGGGCTACGTGAACCTGGGCGACTCGGACCAGGTCCGCATCCAGCGGGCAATGGAGCACCGCATCGCCCTGCGGCTGGGGGAGCGGACCCGGTACGTGCCGGTGCTCTCGCGCAAGGGCGGAGTGGGCAAGACCACCGTCACCACACTCCTCGGTATGGTGCTGGCGGAGCTGCGTGAGGACCGGGTCATCGCGATGGACGCCAATCCGGACCGGGGCACACTCTCGGACCGTTCCCCGGGCCGGGCTGATTTCACGGCCCGCCAGCTGGTGAAGGACAGGTTCACCGTGAACTCGTTCGCACAGCTGTCCAATTACACCGCGCGCGACGGTTCGCGCCTCGATGTTCTCGCCTCCGACACAGATCCCATGGTGGCCCACGCCTTCGACGACGCCGACTACCGCGCCGTCACCGACATCCTGGGCCGGTACTACTCGATCGTGCTGACCGACTCAGGCACCGGCATGGTGCACTCGGTCATGAAGGGCACGCTGGAAAAGGCCGACGCCGTGGTACTAGTGTCGGGCGGAAGCGTGGACGAGGCCCGGCTGGCGTCCGAAACGCTGTCCTGGCTTGAAGCCCATGGCCGCCAGGATCTCGTCGCCAAGGCCACCGTGGTCATCAATATGGCCGCCGGCGACCGCACCCTGGTCAACATCGACGAAATCGAGCAGCACTTCCTGTCCCGGGTCAAGAATGTGGTGCGTATTCCGCACGACCGGCACCTGGCGGAAGGCTCACGGATCCGCCTCGGCCAGCTGAAGCCCGCCACCCGCGCCGCGGCCGTGGAGTTGGCCGCGCTGGTAGTGGACGAGCTGCAGCAGGCCTGAGCCCCCCGCCGGCGGGAGTTTTTGGACACTTATTGGCCTCCGGAGGCCCTGGAAGCCGCGACAAGCGGACAAAAACTCCGGAGGTGGACCGAGCCCTCGGCTAGGTGCGGCTGGGCTTCGGCGACGTGTACATGTCATCGATCACCGCTTCGAAGTCCTTCATGACCTGGGCGCGCTTGACCTTCATGGACGGGGTCAGGTGGCCGGAGGCCTCGGTGAAGTCGCTCGGCACGATCCGGAAGGACTTGATCGCCTCCGCCTGCGACACCGACTGGTTGGCCTGGTTGATGAGCTCCTGCACGGCGGCCTTGACCTCGGAATGGCTGGCGGCGTCGCCCAGGGGCGTGTCCGCCGGCAGGCCGTGGCGCTGCAGCCAGCCCGGGAGGGCTTCCTCATCGAGGGTCACCAGGGCGCCGATGAACGGGCGGTTGTCACCCACCACGAGCACCTGTGACACCAGCGCATCAGCCCGGATCTGGTCCTCGAGCAGTGCGGGAACCACGTTCTTGCCGCCGGCGGTGACGATGATTTCCTTCTTCCGGCCGGTAATCAGCAGGTAGCCGTCGTCGTCGAGCTGGCCGATGTCCCCGGTGCGGAACCAGCCATCAGTGAACGACTCCTCAGTCAGGTCGGGGCGCTGGTAGTACCCCTGCATGACGCAGATGCCCTTGACCAGGATCTCGCCGTCGTCGGCAATCCGGACGCTGTTGCCGGGAATCGGGACGCCGACGGTGCCGATCTTGATCCGCTCCGGCGTGTTGACGCTGACAGGTGCCGTGGTTTCGGTGAGGCCGTAGCCCTCCAGGATCTGCAGGCCGATGCCCTGGAAGAAGTGGCCCAGACGCTCGCCCAGTGGGCCTCCGCCGGACACCGCATGCGCCACCTCGCCGCCCATGGCGGCGCGGAGCTTGCCGTAGACGAGTTTGTCGAAGACCGCGTGCCTGAGCTTCAGGCCCAGGCCGGCGCCACCTGCCTGCCGCGCACGCGAGTAGGCGATCGCGGTTTCGGCGGCCTTGTGGAAGATTGCACCCTTGCCGCCGTCCTCGGCCTTGGTGAGGGCCGAGTTGTACACCTTTTCGAACACGCGCGGAACGGCGAGGATGAACGTCGGCCTGTAGCTCTGCAGATCGGGCAGCAGGTGCTTGATGTCGGGGGTATGTGCCACGGTGACACCGGCGGCCACGGCCAGGACCGAGATGAAGCGCGCGAAGACATGCGCCAGCGGCAGGAACATGATGGTTCGGGACTGCTCGTTGACAACGCCGCTCAGCGAGGTTGCCAGAGCGTTCTCGGACAGCTCCACGAAGTTTCCGTGGGTGAGTTCGCAGCCCTTGGGCCGGCCGGTGGTGCCGGAGGTGTAGATAATGGTGGCGAGGTCGCGGAGCCCGGCGGAGCGCCGCCGGGCGTCGAGCTCGTCATCGCTGACGGCGGCGCCCGCCGCGCGGACGGTGTCGAGGCCGTCCCCCTCCAGCTGCCACACGTGGGTCAGCGCCGTGAGGCCTTCGGTGGCAGCGGCCTGCCGGATGACGTTTTCGTGGTGGTCCGATTCGCCGAATGCGGCGACGGCACCGGAGTCACCCAGGTTCCAGGCGACCTGGGAAGGTGACGACGTTTCGTAGATGGGAACGGAAACGCCACCTGCGAACCAGATGGCGAAGTCGATGAGTGCCCACTCATAACGGGTCCGGGACATGATGCCCACCCGGTCGCCCGCGCCCACGCCGCTGGCGATGAGCCCCTTGGCGAGGGCCGACACGTCAGCCAGGAACTCTTTGGCCCGGATGTCCTGCCATTGGCCGGCGGAGTCGAGGCGCGAAAACAGGGCAGGGTTGGATGACTTTGCCGCTTGGCGCAGCACAAGGTCCGTGATGTTGCTGTCCAGGGGGACGTTCGCCAAGGGCGGAACGCTGAATTCGCGCACGTTAGCTCCTTTGATATCCGTTGGCCGCAGCGGGTAACCCCAACCTTAGTACCTCACACTGCGATGGCCGGTAGATCCTGGTTACCCGCCGGTAACTTTACGGCGGAGAAGTGCGGGGCGCCAGTGTGCCGGGCGTGTCGTGTGTGCGTCGTACCTGCGGAGACGCTCTGCGGCGACATCTAGAATGGGGGACTATGCAACCCACCCCGCCCAACGACCAGCCAGCCCCGCTACTAGACTCCGGCCGGGGCGGCCTGCCCGCTGAATGGGCGCCACGGCGCGGGGCATTACGGCGGCCAGTGGCACGGCCCCGGGTGTCGGCGTACGGTGGCCAGCCGGCGGGCCACCGGCTGTTTCGGCAGCAGCTGCGGCTGGGCCGGCGGGGACTCGCCATCGGCATTGATATTGGCGGCACCAAAGTTGCCGCCGGCGTGGTGGACGCCGGGGGCCACATCCTGCGCGAGGCGCGCCGGTCCACGCCCGGCAGCGATCCGCGTGCGGTGGAGCGCGTCATCGTCGAACTCGTCGAGGAGCTGAGCGCCGGTGCCCGGATCAGATCGGTGGGCATTGGCGCCGCCGGGTGGATGGATCTCGACGGCGGCACGGTGCTGTTCAGCCCGCACCTCGCCTGGCGGAACGAACCGCTGCGGGAAAACCTGCAGCACCTGCTGCGGCGCCCCGTCATGCTGGTTAACGACGCCGACGCTGCGGCCTGGGCCGAGTGGCGCTTTGGCGCCGGGCAGGGGCAGGACCGGCTGGTCTGCATCACCCTTGGCACCGGCATCGGCGGAGCCATGGTGATGGACGGGCACGTTGAACGCGGCAGGTTCGGCGTGGCGGGGGAGTTCGGCCACCAGATCATCATGCCCGGCGGGCACCGCTGCGAGTGCGGCAACCGCGGCTGCTGGGAACAGTACGCCTCAGGCAATGCCCTTGGCCGGGAGGCCCGGGAACTGGCCTTGGCGAACTCGCCGGTGGCCCAGGAACTTCTCAAGGCCGTGGACGGAAGCGCCGAGCGCATCACCGGAGCCACGGTGACGGAACTGGCGATCGCGGGCGACGCCGCCTCCCGGGAACTCCTGGAGGACGTCGGGAACTGGCTCGGGCTGGGGCTGGCGAACCTCGCCGCCGCCCTCGATCCCGGGAAGTTCGTGATCGGCGGTGGCCTTTGCGCGGCCGGCGAACTGCTGGTGGCTCCGGCGCGCAAGGCCTTTGCCCGTAACCTCACCGGCCGCGGATTCCGTCCGGCCGCCGACATCGACCTGGCGGCCCTTGGGCCCAACGCCGGCCTGATCGGCGCTGCCGACCTGTCGCGGGTCCGGAGCCGTATGCACCGCTGACCCCGATCCTCCGCTGACGGAAGCGTCAGACCCGGGCGCCGTCGTCGTTCTCGTCTTTCTCCTGCGGCAGCTTCATGATCAGGTACACCACAGCCCCGATGAAGACGGCCACCATGCCGAGGATTGCCAGCAGCGGCGCGGAGCGCCAGAACATGGACGACAGGACCAGGGCAACCGGAGCGCCCACGGCGCCCAGCCACGCCAGCATCGTCAGCGGATCCGTCGCCGAAAGCTTGGGGGGCTCCTCCGGGACGAACCCGCCGTCGTCGTCCTCGACGCTGTAGTCGCGCGGATCGCCCGCGCCGGCCCGAACGTCGCCCTCTCCGGACCGGGCGGCCTGTCCGGGCTCGGCGGAGTCTGGCTGCCCGGCTGCTTTCTCCCGGTCGGCAGCCTCCTGCCGCTCGGCGGCCGACAGTTCCCGGGGCGCCCGGGGCGCCAGGCCCAAGGGATCGAAATCGGTAAAGCGCCTTGCAGCGCCTTCCGGACCGGAGTCGTCCGCCCGTTCTGCCGGTGCAGGGCCTTCCTCCGGTGCAGGGCCGGCGTCGTCGCTGGTAGCCGTGCTGTGCCGGGGTCCGCCGTGATGGCGGGAAGACCCGGTGCCCGGGGAGTCACTGTCGCCGGGAACGACGTCCGCATCGGGAACCGGGGCGTCGCCCTGGAGCCTGGCCACCAGGTCAAGCCAGACGGCGTCGTCCTGGTTGGCACTCGGATCGGACGAGTTCGAATCGGGCCTATTCATCGGTGGCGCCCTTCTGGCTGGCTGTCGCGGAGTCGGCGGATTCCTGGCGGATGTCTGCCACCACGGAGCGGATGAAGTCCACCGAGCCGCCGAAAATCTGGCCGGCGTCGTGGTCCAGCGTGGCCACGTGGTAACTGTTGTCCAGCCGCGTGAGCTGCAGTGGGGCGTGGGTAAGCCCGCGCCGCAGGGCCGTGATGCTGGAATCGGAAACAACGTGGTCCACAGCGGAGCGGAACACGCGCACGGGCGCTGTGATGCGTGGCAGCAGACGGACCGTGTCCTTGAACATCTTATGCAGTTCGTGGGCGGCCGCCACAGGGGTCCGGGAATATGCGCCCTCGTCGACGCCCTGTTTCCGTATGTCGTTGGCGATGGCCGGCGTGCTCTTGAGGACCAGTTTGAGGATGCCGGCCAGCGGGGCCCGGCGGTCATCGATGACAAGCGCGGGGTTGACGAGAATCGCTCCGGCCACAGGCCTGGTCGCGGCGATGCGCAATGCCAGGGCGCCGCCCATGGACAGGCCGGCGGCGAACACGAGGTCGCACTCGGACTCGAGCTCCAGGTAGGCGTCGTCCATCGCCTCATGCCACTGCGTCCAGCGGCTGCGGGAAAGCTCCTGCCAGGTGGTGCCGTGGCCCGGAAGCAGGGGCATTCTGACTGCAAAGCCGGCATCGGCAAAGGACTGGGCCCACATACGGAGGCTGTGCGGGCTGCCGGTGAACCCATGGGACAGCGCAATGCCGATAGACGGTCCCTCGCCGGAGAAGGCGCTGCTGAACGGACTGTGATCGGGAACTGTGGTCATGACTTCTCCGACGGTATGTGGCTTCGGGAACGCAGCTGGAAAAACCGCGCCGAGGACTCGAAAATTTCCTGGGCGTCCGTGTCCAGCGTAGCCACGTGCCCGCTGTTCCTGAGCGGCACCACGTCGAGGGCTGCGGAGGTGAGGCGCTTCCGTATCAGGCTGAGTGAGCTCGGGGGTACTACTGCGTCGTTGACCGACTTGAAGACCAGCACCGGGGCGGTGATCCGCGGCAGTCCGCGGGCGGCGGCAGCGAAGAGCCGCTTCAACTGGTGAACCGCCGCCAGCGGCGTCAGGGAGTAGTCCCCGTCGTCGGTGGTGGCCGCCGTCGGATTTTCCTCCGCAATGGGCACAGTGGTTCTTTGGATGTACTTCAGCAGGCCAATGATCCGGACGCGCCGATCATAGAAACTCAGGCCGGGATTGACGACGGCGACGCCCGCGACGCTGTGGCGGGATGCGGTGAGGAGGGCGATCGCACCGCCCATTGAGAGGCCGGCCACGTAGCATTCGTCCGTCTTTGCGGCCAGGTCCAGATATGCCTGCTCGAAGGCGCCGTGCCACTCGCGCCATCCTGTGCCGGCCAGATCCTGCCAGCTGGTGCCGTGTCCGGGGAGCAGTGGAACAGTGACGGCGAAGCCGCGCCCGGCCAGGTATTCGGCCCACGGCAGTATGCTCAAGGGACTGCCGGTGAAGCCGTGGGAAATCGCGATTCCGGTCCGTGCATTGGGGCCGTGTCCCGCGTAGCTGAAAGCGGCGGGCCTCGTCCGGTCGCTGCTTTCTGTCATGGATCCATCGTGTCACTGTTCCGGACAATTCTCACTAGAGTAGGGTTGCATTGCAGTGCCGCCGGGCCCTCTGAACGCCCCGGCGGTAGCCTTCCGGAGAGGTAAGACACGTGTTCTATTGGGTCATGAAGCGGATCTTCCTGGGGCCGGTGGTCCGCACTCTTTTCCGGCCATGGGTCAAGGGACTGGACAACATCCCGTCCGAGGGTGCAGCCATTATTGCCTCCAACCACCTCTCATTTTCGGACTCGATCTTCATGCCGCTGATGGTGCCGAGGCCTGTCGTTTTCCTGGCCAAGTCCGAATACTTCACGGGCACCGGAATCAAGGGCCGGCTGACCGCGATGTTCTTCCGCCTGACCAACCAGCTGCCCATGGACCGCTCCGGCGGGGCGGCCTCGGCGGCCTCACTCGAGGCGGGCATGGACGTGCTGACGCACGGCGGACTGCTGGGCATCTATCCCGAAGGCACCCGCAGCCCCGACTCGCGGCTCTACCGCGGAAAGGTGGGGGTGGCGCGGCTGGCGCTCCAGGCCGGCGTCCCGGTCATCCCGGTGGCGATGATCGGAACGGACAAAGTCCAGCCCATCGGCAAGCGGCTGCCGAACATCCGCAGGATCGGCATGATCTTTGGAAAACCGCTGGACTTCAGCAGGTATGAAGGCTTGGCTGATGACCGGCTGATCCAGCGGTCCGTCACGGACGAGATCATGTACGAGCTCATGCGGCTCTCCGGGCAGGAATACGTGGACGAGTACGCCTCGGTGGTCAAGCTCAGGCTGGCGGGGAAGTCTGGCGAAGAGCCCGGAAAGGGCAGCGAAGAGCCCGGAAAGCCGGGCGAAGAGCCGGGGAAGTCTGGCGAAGAGCCCGGGGAGGCCGGTTCGTCCCGGTCGGCTTAGCAGGCTGTGACCCGTTGACCTTTTAGCGCTGCGCATCTGTGGCGCTGTGCATCTGTGACGCCCTGCATCTGTGACGCCCTGCATCTGTGACGCCCTGCCCGGGCGCATGACAGTCCGGGTGTCCCGAGCCGGTCAGGCCAACTACTCTTAGTAATGTGACTGAGCTATCTGCAAAACCTGCCTCTTCCCTGACCAGCACTTCACAGAGCGGTGCGGCCAACTATCCGGGACTCGACAACTGGCGGGATCTTCCCATCTCCCAGCAGCCGAGCTGGCAGGACCCCGGGGTCTTCAACGCGTCCGTCAAGGAACTGTCGGTGCTGCCGCCGCTCGTTTTCGCCGGCGAAGTGGACATCCTCCGCGAGCGTCTCGCCGCCGCAGCCCAGGGCAAGGCATTCCTGCTCCAAGGCGGTGACTGCGCCGAGACCTTTGAAGGTGCCACGGCGGACAAGATCAGCGCACGCGTAAAGACGATCCTGCAGATGGCCGTGGTGCTGACCTATGGTGCGGCGATGCCCGTCATCAAGATGGGGCGCATGGCCGGCCAGTTCGCCAAGCCGCGTTCCTCCAATGACGAGACCCGGGACGGCGTGACCCTGCCGGCATACCGCGGTGACATCGTGAACGGATACGACTTCACCCCCGAGTCGCGGGCCCACGACGCCAGCCGCATGCTGCGCGCTTACCACACTTCCGCGTCCACGCTGAACCTCATCCGGGCCTTCACCCAGGGCGGCTTCGCGGACCTCCGCCTGGTGCACACCTGGAACAAGGGGTTCACCGAGAACCCTGCCCATGCCCGCTACGAGTCACTCGCGCGCGACATCGACCGCGCCATCAAGTTCATGGCGTCCTGCGGCGCGGACTTCGAAGCCCTCAAGCGGGTTGAATTCTTTGCCAGCCATGAGGCGCTGCTGCTCGACTACGAGCGTGCGCTGACCCGCATCGACTCCCGCACCGGCCTGCCCTACGGCACCTCCGGCCACTTCCTGTGGATCGGTGAGCGTACCCGCGAGCTGGACCACGCGCACGTGGACTTCCTGTCCCGGGTCCGCAACCCGATTGGCGTCAAGCTGGGCCCGTCTACGTCCGGTGACGACGCCCTGCGCCTCATCGACAAGCTGGATCCGGAGCGTGAACCCGGCAGGCTCACGTTCATTACCCGCATGGGTGCCGGCAACATCCGCGAGAAGCTCCCGTCCCTCGTGGAAAAGGTCACCGCCTCCGGTGCCCAGGTCCTGTGGGTCACGGACCCGATGCACGGCAACACCGTCACCTCGCCCAACGGCTACAAGACCCGCAATTTCGACGACGTCATTGACGAGGTGCGCGGGTTCTTCGAAGTGCACCATGCCCTGGGGACGGTTCCGGGCGGCCTGCACGTCGAGATGACCGGGGATGACGTGGCTGAATGCCTCGGCGGTGCCGACCCCATCGACCAGGAAGCCTTCCTTGACCGCTATGAGTCGGTCTGTGATCCCCGGCTGAACCACATGCAGTCGCTGGAGATGGCCTTCCTCGTGGCGGGCGCGCTCACCCGCCGCTAACAGCAAAGGCGAGGAAAGACCGGCGTCGGGGAGCAGTTGAGGCTCCCCGGCGCCGGTCTTTCGTTTGCCGTCCGGGCTTAGACCACGGTGAGGGTGACGACGGAGCCTTCAGGGACCTCGGTGTCGACGGGATCCTGGTCCCGCACCGTGCCGAAGAACCCGCCAAGGACTTCGTTGACGCGGACTTGGAAACCGCGCTTCCGCAGCGCTTCGGTTGCGTCTTCCACCTGTTTGCCGATGTAGTTGGGCACCTTCACGAGCTTGGGCCCCTCGGAAATCGTCAGGGTGACCGTTTGGCCCCTTGTCAGGGTTCCTGAAGCAGGCTCCTGGCTGACCACGGCGCCCTTGGGAACGTTCCGGTCATGCACCGTTTCGTCGGCGAAGACGGCTTTCAGGCCGGCGGATTCGATGGCACGGAACGCCGCGTCCTGGTCCTGTCCGCGCACGTCCGGCACGGGAATGGGCTGCGGGCCCTTCGAGACAGTGAGGCTTACCGGTGTCCCATGCCGCACGGCGGTTCCCGGGGCCGGAGCCTGGCCCAGCACCGTGCCGGCAGGCACCTCCTCATCGAACTTTTCGGTGACCTTGCCCAGCGCCATCTCGGCCCCGTTGAGTGCGGCCTTGGACGCATCGAGCGTCTTGCCCGTCAGCTGCGGCAGGGGAAATAGCTGCGGACCCTTGGACACGAACAGCGAGACCTGCTGGAATTTGCGGATTTGCGTTCCGGCGTCCGGCTCTGATCCCACCACGAGTCCGGCTTTGACGTCGTCGTCGAAGACGTCCTTGGTACTGGACTGGAAACCGGCGTCCCGGAGCAGCTGCTGGGCCTCCGCCACGGTCCTGTTCGCCACGACCGGCACGGTGCCGGGGGAGCCGGGGCCCATGCCGAAGAACCAGCCCGCTCCCGTGGCCAGAAGGGCCAGGATCACCAGGACCACAATCCAGAGCGCTCCCCGGCGCCGGGAATTCCCTTCCCGGAGCGTTCGGACGGGAGTGGCCGCCGCGCGCGACCGTTCCTTTTGTTCGTGGCGGTCCAGCTTCCGCTGTTCCCGCTTGCTCAGGGGGAGCGGGGCAGCCTCCCTGTCGTCGTCGTTGTCGAACCCGTAGGGCGGGAGGACCGGCCTGTGAGTTGAAGAGACAGGAGTTGAAGAGACAGGAGTTGAATCGGCAGGCCTTGAAGAGGCGGGGGGTGAGGAGGCGGGAGGTGAGGAGGCGGGGGCGGAAAACACGGTGGTCGGGTTGCTGGTGCGGGAAATGACTTCCGTGGGCCGGCCCCGGGGGACGTCATCGCCGTGAATGGGTGCGAGCAGCTCGGTGTGGTTTGCCTGGTTTCCCGGGCCTCCCTGGTTTCCTTGGGCGTGCGGGCTCTGCGGCATGCGGGACGGCATCCGGGCAGGTGCCGGGGGAGCGCCCATGCCGCGCGGGCCGACGTCGGGGGCCATACCTGCCGACGCGGCCGCCTGGATGGCTGCGGGGGGTTGCAGGTCAAGTTCGGTGTCGGTGAGGTTGGTCCGGATATGACGGAGTTCCGCGAGCAGGGCGTTGCCGTCCACCGGCCGTTGCTCGGGGTCGCTGGCCGTACACCACTGCACGAGTTCGTCCACTTCCCCCGCGAGGCCTGGAACCAGGCCTGACGGGGCACCCACAGCGGAATTCACGTGCTGGTAGGCCACCTGGATGGGGACGTCGCCGTCGAACGGCTGGCGTCCGGTGAGCATCTCGAACAGCATGATGCCCGTGGAATAGATGTCGCTTCGTGCGTCGGCCGGCTTGCCAAGGACCAGTTCCGGCGAGAGGTACGCGACGGTGCCGATCAGGGCACCTGTGCTGGTTGTCGTCGTCACGGCGCGCGCGAGGCCGAAGTCGCCGATCTTGATCCGGCCGTCGTCGGCGATCAGGACGTTCTCCGGCTTGACGTCGCGGTGGATCAGGCCGGCGGCATGGGCAGCCCCCAGGCCTTCCACCACCGGATCGATGAGTGCCAGGGCCAGCCGGGGGGACAGGGCGCCCTTGCTGTTGATGACGTCGCGGAGGGTGTGCCCCTTGATGTACTCCATCACGAGGTAGGCGGTGTCTCCATCGTGCCCCTGGTCGAGGACGCCCACCACATGCGGGTGTGAGAGCTTGGCGGCTGCCCGTGCTTCCCGGGCCAGGCGGTCCAGGAAACTGCCGTCGTTGACCAGATGTGGATGCAGGACTTTCAGGGCAACATCACGGTCCAGCCTCTGGTCCGTGGCCACATAGACGGTGGACATCCCGCCCCGCGCCAACCGGGACTTCACCTGGTAGCGGTTGTCCACCAGGGACCCAACGAGACTGCCTAAAGCGTTTTCCTGCACTCTTCGATACTAAGTGCTGCACGGAAACGGGTCCGAATCAACATGCGATCCGGACCCGTATCGTTATGCTCCCCGGAGCCGGGATCTGCCGGCACCGGGGTCAGTTGAGGGCGTCAGCTGAAGTTCTTACGGTGTGCCTTGATGGCTGCGACGTAGCGCTTGGTGTCGGTGTACATTCCGTGCTTGTTGACCGAGTACTGGCCCTGGTAATAGCCTGCGATGGCGTAGTCCAGGCTCTTGCTGGTCCGGATCAGCTGGCGGATGATTGCGACTCCGGCGGTGGCATTGTCATACGGATCAAGCAGGTTCAGCTTCCGGCCCACGAGGTCGGATGCCCATTCGCCGGAGGAGGGGATGACCTGCATGGTGCCGATGGCGTTGGCCGGAGACACCGCCCGCTGGTTGAACCCGGATTCCTGGTACGCGAAGGCCTGTGCCAGCGCCGGATCCACGCCCATCCGCCGTGCCGTGTCGGCCACGATGGACTGCATCTGGGCAAGCGACGGAACCGGCGAGGCGTTGAGCAGGGCCTTGTTCTTGTTGGCCGAGCTGACCACGGCTGCCGGGTAGGTGTAGCCCAGGAACGAGCTGGGCACGAGCGGCGTGACGCTGGATGCCGGCTGGACGGCTGCGGCCTTCCCGGGAATGGCGAGCTTCTGGCCGGGGTAAATGATGCTGGTGACCTTCAGCCGGTTCGCCGACAGGATGTCCGCTAGCTTGACGCCGTGCCTGGCCGCGATGCCGGACAGTGTGTCCCCGGACTTGATGACGTAGGAGGCTGAGCGGGTGGCGGCCGGTGCTGCCGCCTTGGCCGGTGCCGTCGCGACAGCCGTGCCGGCGCCGAGGCGGATCTTCTGGCCGGGGTAGATGATCGACGTCACCTTGAGCCCGTTCCAGCTGAGCACCTGGGAGAGCCTGACGCCGTGCCGCCCGGCGATGCCGCCCAGTGTGTCGCCGGACTTGACTGTGTAAGTCCTGGCAGCGGTGCCGGCAGGCGCAGCAGCAGTCCTGGCCGCCGGAGCGGCGGCTGCCGTCAGCTTGATCCGCTGCCCCGGGTAGATCACGGAGTTCGATTTCAGGTTGTTGAGCTTCAGCACGGCAGTGGTGCTCAGCCCGTACCGGCCGGCGATGCCGCTGACCGTGTCCCCGCGGACCACCGTGTGGGCCGTCGGGGTGACGCGGGTGGGCTGAAGGCCCGACGGGAGCGCGGCCGGCACGGCGGCTGCGGGGATGATGCCAGCTTTGACTGCTGCAGCCTGTGCCTCGATGGCGGCGGCGAGTGTTGCGGGCACGGTTTGGGGCCGGGCGTCGGCATCTGCGGGCTGGGCGACCGCAAGGGAGGAAAGCATGACGGCGGGGAGCGTGGCCGTCGTGGCCGCGATCAGGGGCAGCCCCGGCCGGGGTGACTGCTTAGTGGAGCGGGTCGTCGTCATGGGAAAGATCCTCTTCTCAGCGGCGAATGCTGTCGGTCATGCCAGTTGCTCGTGATACCAATGTTACTGATGTTAATCGTGTTGCGAATGTTATCTATGTGAATCTCTCACGATTTTTCGGTTAGCACAAGAACGGGCCTTCAGCCGGGAAATCTGCCCGGCTGGGAGTGTCGCGCGCGAAAATGGAGCGGGCGCACACGTGAGCTGTTTCGACTAGGCTTGCGGGCGCCCGACATGGCAACCTTGACCCGTGAGTACTGTAGAAACCCTTGTAGGCGACTGGCTGCCCCTGCCCGACGTCGCCCAGTTGCTGGATGTGTCCATTACCAAAGTCCACGGGCTCCTTGACGAGCGCGCGCTGGCGGCCCTGCGGATTGGGGAACGGCGAATCCGTTCGGTGCCCGCGGCTTTCCTCCAGGACGGCCACGTCGTGGACAGCCTCAAGGGCACGATTGTGGTGCTGTCAGACGCCGGTTTCTCTGACGAGGAGCTTATCGGCTGGCTTTTTACCCCTGACGAGTCACTTCGCGGGCGGCCCATTGATGCCCTCCGTGAGGGCCGCAAGACGGAAATCCGACGCCGGGCGCAGTCCCTGGCCTGGTAGCCGGCCCAGCCTGGTAACTAACCCAGCCTGATGGAGGGGCCGGGCCAGCCGATCAGGCGGCCCGGCTCACTGTCGCCTCAGCCAGCCGCCGCAGCGCGGTCTTGGGGAGGTCTTCCAAGGGCAGGACCTCCAGTGCCGCGTATGCCGCTGCACCGAATTCCTCGATCAGCACTTCCGTGGCCTGCAGCGCACCGCAGTCCGCGATGATCCGGCGGATCTCGGCCACGTCTTCCTCACTCAGGTCGGGGCTGCCAAGCTTTGAGTCGATGAACGCGGACTCCTCGGGGGTGGCCAGGTCCAGGGCGAAGGCCACGAGGACCGTCCGCTTGCCTTCCCGGAGGTCGTCTCCCGCTGGCTTTCCAGTGGTGACCGGGTCGCCGAAAACGCCCAGGACGTCGTCGCGAAGCTGGAAGGCCTCGCCCAGGGGGAGGGCGAACGCGGAGTAGCCGCGGAGCAGTTCGTCCGAGGCTCCGCCGAGCGCACCGCCCAGGGCGAGCGGATGTTCCGTCGAGTACTTGGCCGACTTGAAGCGGATGATCGACTGGGCGCGGCTGACGGCCCCGGCGCGGTCCCGGACCGGCCCGGCCACCTCTTCGAGGATGTCCAGGTACTGGCCGGCCATGACCTCCGAACGCATCAGGTTGAAGATCAGCCTTGCCCTGCTTCCTGAGGCTGCCGTTTCGCCGATATCGGTGAAGGCTTCCTCGCTGAAGGATAGGCAGAGGTCGCCGGCCAGAATGGCCGCGGCGTGGCCGAAGCGTTCGCTGTCGAGCGCCCAGCCCTGGGACTCGTGGAGCTGGCTGAACCGGCGGTGCACGCTGGGTCCGCCGCGGCGGGTGTCCGACCGGTCGATGATGTCGTCGTGGATCAGGGCTGCCGCCTGGAACAGCTCAAGCGCGGCGCCTGCTGTGACGATGTCCTCGGCCGAGGCGGGGCCGCCCGCTCCGCGCCATCCCCAGTAGCACATGAGGGCACGAAGCCGCTTCCCTCCGGTGACCAGATTGGAGATGGACCCCATGATGGGATCGATGTCCGGCGAGATTGCCATCATGATCGACTGCCGGGTTGTCAAGAAGTCCGTGAGCTTTCCCGCTACGGCGGCCACGAAGTCCGCCTGCTCCACGCGAAGCTGCTCGGCCACCATCACTTGACGGACTCGGGCGTCACGTTGGCGCCGATGGTGAAGGTGGAAATTCCGCCGGTTGCGGGGACGGCGATGTTAACGGTCTCGTTGCCCGCCCGCACGAAGTCCTTGGACGCCACGCTGCCCACCGTGTTGCCGGGAACGGGTTTGAAGCCCTGTGCCTCCAGGGCTTTGGTGTAATACGCGACGACGGCGGCCGGCTTGGCGGCGGTTGATCCCACCAGTGCGGCGGTGGCCGGGGATGTTGACTTATCGAAGCTGCTGGCAACCACCTTGGCCCCGGGCATCACGGGAAGAAGCTTGGACGGGAAGCCGGCGACGAGCGCCCCCACGGTGGCCGACGTGCCAGGTGTTGCACTCGGGCTGGCGGTTGCGGTCGCGGACGCCGTGGCGGTCGCCACTGCGGACGACGATGCCGGCGCCGCTGACGCGGACGTCGCGGAACCGGGTTCCTGTGGTGTGCACGCTGACGCCGCCGCCACTACGGCCGCTCCAGCGGCGAGCAGCCCAAGGCGGGCAGGCATGAGCGTTCGAATGACCTTCACAGGTGCGGTCCTCCTGGGTGTTGATGCCGGATTCAGCCTCCAGTTTAGTCAGGTGCAGGGCATAGGATTGCAGTTGTGGGGCCGGACGAAGACAGAGAGCAGACGGAAGCGCGGCTGCGGGACCTTCGGCGGGCGAGCATTATGCACGTCGACATGGATGCGTTTTTTGTCTCGGTTGAACTGAGGGCCCGCCCTGACCTGCGCGGCCGGCCGGTCATCGTAGGCTTTCCTGCGGAGCGTTCCGTTGTGCTGTCTGCGTCGTACGAGGCACGCAGGTTCGGCGTGAAATCGGCGATGCCCATGGCGGTGGCCCGCAGGCTGTGTCCGCAGGCCACCATCATCGAGCCCCGGCACAAGCTGTATTACGAAGTGTCCGGCCAGCTGATGGCGATATTTGAGTCCATCACCGAGCTCGTCGAGCCGCTCAGTGTTGACGAGGCGTTCCTGGACGTCGGCGGCGCGATCCGCAGGCTCGGTCCGCCGTCGGAAATCGGGCAGTTGATCCGGCGGAGGGTCGCCGGCGAACTGGGCATTACGGCGTCCGTGGGGATCGCCGCCAGCAAGTTCGTGGCCAAGATTGCCTCAACCCGGTGCAAGCCGGACGGCCTGCTGCTCATCCGGCCGGAGCAGACCGTACCGTATCTTCACAGCCTTCCGGTCAATGCCCTCTGGGGTGTCGGGGGCAAGACGGCGGAGGTGCTGGCCCGCATGGGAATCCGTACCGTGGCGGACGTCGCTGCCACGCCGGTCTCCTCGCTCAAGAAGGTGCTGGGCGCCACCGGTGAGCACGTCCACCGGCTCTCCTGGGGTATCGACAGCCGGACTGTCACGCCGGTGCGGGTCGAGAAAAGCATCGGAGCGGAGGAAACGTTCGCAGCGGACACGGCGGACGATGCCCTGCTGCACAGGGAGCTGCTGCGGCTGTCCCACCGCACCGCCGAGCGGCTTCGTGCTTCCGGGCTGGTGGCCCGGACGGTGGCGCTCAAGCTGCGGTACGCCGACTTCTCCACCGTAACCCGAAGCCGCACCGTCCACACGCCACTGGACAGTGCGCAGCTCATCTATGCAGTGGCCATCCAGCTGCTGGAGTCACTGGGCAGCCGGCCCCTGACGGTCCGGCTGGTGGGCGTCCGTGCGGAGCAGCTGGAAGCCGCCGCCCAGACCTCCCTCCAACTGAGCCTGGACAGGCGCGATGACAACTGGCGGGCCGCCGAACAGGCGCTGGACAAAGTGGCCCAGAAATTCGGCAGTAAGTCCGTGCTTCCGGCCCGGCTGCTTGAGCCGGGCAGCGGCAACTCCTGATGAGTTCCGGCTGACGTGATTCCCGCGACACCCGAGGGTGCGGGAAACCGCGTTCACGGCCGAAGATCCGGGCCAGTTCAGGGCCTTGGGGAGTGTTGCCGCCCGTGAACAGCGTCTTTCAGAACAGCGCCCAACAAACTATCCTTATAGATACAAAGATTTCGAACGTCTGGACATGTGTGGATCACCCGACCCGCCACGTACGTATGCTTGAATCCCTGGATCTGCCGAGGTTGGCAGGCCGGGAACCTGGATGGCATGCCGGTCGTTGACGGGGCAGGAACAACCGGTTCCGACCTGTCTGGACGTTGGCCTACTTAAGGAGGTCGTGATGCCGCTCTCGGAGCACGAACAGAAGCTGCTCGAGCAACTCGAGAGGCAACTGCATGAGGACGATCCCAAGTTCGCCAATTCCATGGGCTCGGATCCCGGCCGCAGCTGGTCCACCCGGCACATTGTGATTGGCGTACTGGCCACGCTGGCCGGGGTGCTGCTCCTCCTGGTGGGGGTTTCCCTCCAGAACATATTTGTAGGGGTCCTCGGGTTCGTCGTCATGGGTGCCGGAGTTTATTTTGCCACGATGCGCAGCGTTGCGGCCGGCAAAGCAAAGGCCGGCGGGCATGGCCGTAAGTCGAAGAACAAGAGCTCCTTCATGAACAGCCTCGAAGAACGATGGGATGAAAGGCGCCGCGGGGAGTCCTGAGCCAACGCTCCACTTCCCGCCACCTCCACTTCCTAGCACCCTCCACATAGCACCACCCTCCACATAGCACCACCCGGGCTATCCCGGGTGGGCGCCCATAATCCAGGAATGACCCGCTGCGGCGGGTCATTCTGCTTTAAGCCGCGGAACTGGTGCCGGGAGCCCGTGCTCCGAGCCTGATCTCGCTGCGGATGCCATCTGAGGGTCGGCGCGATTCCCCTCCACTTTCCACCCCGGCAAAAATCCCCGCCATTCCGCGGAAAAATGTTTGTCCAAACCGGTGAGAAACGTCCGCGTCGCGTTGACTGTGGGGAGAAGTGGAGTAAAGTGGAGCGCGTAAGAGGGTAGTGGCAGCGCGGGGGTTGTTCGGCTTCTGACGGCAGACGGGCGGTGGGACGTGTTCCTTGGGACACACTCACCGCGTCTTGACGAAAAGGGCAGGATCATTCTTCCCGCTAAGTTCCGCGAGGAGCTTGCCGGCGGACTTGTTCTCACCCGAGGTCAGGAGCGCTGCATCTACGTCTTCAGCGAGCAGGAATTCGCGAGGGTTCACGAGCAGATCCGGGAGGCTCCGATCTCCAACAAGCAGGCTCGTGACTACATCCGGGTTTTTCTCTCTGGAGCCTCGGACGAGGTGCCTGACAAGCAGGGGCGCGTGACCATACCTCCCGCGCTCCGGGAGTACGCAGGGCTCGGCAGGGAGTTGGCTGTTATTGGGGCCGGCACCCGAGCTGAGATCTGGGACGCCCAGGCTTGGAATACGTACCTTGCAGAGAAGGAAACCTCCTTCGCTGAAACCGACAACCCCATCGCCGGCATCCTTTAGGCCGGCCCGAATCCGTTTCTTGGACGAGATCTCCAGCCGCCCATCCTTGACGACTACCTGGCTCACTTCCCCGGAGCCAGGCAGCCGCGGGGATAGGCGCGGATGGGGATCTGGCCCAAGAAGCACACGAGGCGCTCAAGGAAGGACGAAGGCGTGACAGAACCCGACCAGCCGAAGCCTACGTCCGAACGGCATGTGCCGGTCCTGAAGGACCGGTGCATCAATCTTTTGGCGCCCGGATTCGAGGCGGCACGCCTGCGCGGACAGATACCGGTGGCCATCGACGCAACGCTCGGCATGGGCGGGCACTCCGAAGCCATGCTCCAGCGTTTTCCTGACCTGCACCTGGTGGGCATCGACCGTGACGAGGAAGCCCTGGCGCTGGCAGGTGAGCGGCTCAAGCCCTTCGCGGCGCGCACGGACCTGGTTCACGCTGTGTACGACGAGATCGGCGAGGTGCTTGAGGACCTCGGCATACCCGAAGTCCACGGCATCCTGATGGACCTCGGGGTCTCGTCCCTGCAGCTCGACGAGCGGGAACGCGGTTTCGCGTATTCCTTTGACGCACCCCTGGACATGCGGATGGACACCAGCCGCGGCCAGACGGCGGCGGACGTCGTCAACACCTACAGCGAAGAGGAACTGGTCAGGATCATCCGCAAGTGGGGTGAGGAAAAGTTCGCGGGGCGCATCGCCAACAGGATCGTTAACGCCCGGGCCGCGAAGCCGTTCACCACCACAGGGGAACTCGTCGAACAGATCCGGGCAGTGATTCCGGCCGCCGCGGCCAAATCCGGCGGGCACCCGGCCAAACGCACGTTCCAGGCGCTGCGCATCGAAGTCAATGAGGAACTCGAAGTCCTTGAGCGTGCCGTTCCGGCAGCGGTGGATGCCATCGCCCTTGGCGGCCGGATCGTTGTGATGTCCTACCACTCCCTGGAAGACAAGATCGTCAAGGGCGTCTTCCAGGCCCGCTCCAAATCGTCAGCTCCGCTCGGTTTCCCGGTGGAGCTCGAAGAACACAAGGCCGAACTCAAAACCCTGACCAAAGGCACCGAGGTGCCTACCGCCGTCGAGATCGCAGAGAATTCGCGTGCAGCATCAGCCCGGCTGCGCGCAGTGGAACGTATCAGAGCCAGGAGAGCAACATGAGCGCAGCAGCTGCCAAGAACCTCGCCCTTCCGTCCGGCCCGAGCGTCCAGGATGTAGAGGCCGGCCTTCCGGGTTCGGCCCGCAAGGCGCGCACCCCCCTGTCCCTGGTCCGGTCCGCACCGAGGAAGCGCCGCGCGCCCTTTGTTGTTCTCTGCTTCGGTATGCTGGCGGCCGCACTGATCGCGGTGCTGGTGCTCAACATCTCTGTATCCACGGCCCAGTACCAGCTGGTCAAGCTCCGTGCCGAACAGACTGCACTGACCAAGCAGAACCAGGACCTGACACAGCAGGTGCAAAACTTCGAGGCTCCCCAGAATCTGGCTGCCAAGGCTTCAGAATTGGGAATGGTTGCTGCCACCGGCAAGGGACAGATTGATCTTTCCACGCTGACCGTGAGCGGGGATGCCAAACCGGCGGTCAAGGGAGACTCGGCAGGAGCGGTGATCGCTGCCCCTGCCGTCCCGGGTCAGCTGAATGTGGTTCCGCCCGCCAGTTCGGGCGAACCGCTGGCAAGCAGGGCCCCGGCTGCCGGTGAAACGGCAGCTGCCCAGCCGGAGACCCCGGCGGCTGCGAAGCCGGCCGAACCGGCAGCTGCAGCCAAGCCGGCCGCCCTCAACGGGGGCACCATTCCGGCGCCTGAGCAAAGGACGCCGGGGCAGTAGGGAAGGAACAGGCGGCTGGTAGCCCGCATGGCAAGCAGTAGGGGATGAGCGTGGCGCAAGGCAAGAGCAAGGCAAGCAAGAAGAAGGCTGCTAACGCCACGAAGAGGCTCCGCCTCGGACTCAGCATCATGCTTGCGCTGCTGGTGGTGGTCGGCGGAAAGCTGTTCCTGGTGCAGGGGCTGGACGTTGGCGGCATGGCTGAAGCTGCCCTTGACAACCGGCTGCGCCCCACCGTGCTGCCGGCCGAACGCGGCAGTATCCTGGACGCGAATGGCACCGTGCTTGCCAACAGTGTTATCCGCTACAACATCACAGTTGACCAGTCTGTAAATACCAAGACCGAATCCTTCAAGCGGCTTGAAAAGGTGAACGGCAAGGACGAGCTCGTCACCGTGTCCCGTGACCAGGGGATCGCCGAGCTTGCAGCCGTCCTGGGCATGGATGCCGGGGACGTGCGCAAATCAGTCACCGGGACCAGGACGTACTACATCGTGGCCAAGGACCTGCGACCGGACGTCGAAAACCGGGTTTCGGAACTGCAGATCCCGGGCATCTTCTCCGAAGGCACCAGCAAGCGCGTGTACCCGAACGGCTCCGTGGCCGGCGGCATTGTGGGTTTCCTGGAGAACGGAACCACCGGCCAGGCCGGCCTCGAACAGACCCAGGACGGGATACTGCGTGGCACGGCGGGCAAGCGCGTCTTCGAAATCGGCGCCGACGGCCTCCGCATTCCCGTGGGCATCGACGAACTGACGCCCGCGCAGGACGGCAAGGACGTCAAGCTCACCCTGAACTCCGATCTCCAGTACTTCGCCCAGCAGGCCATCCAGACCCAGGCGGACAAGCTCAGCGCCGAGTGGGGGGTCATCATCGTCTCGGACGTGAAGACCGGCAACATCATCGCCATGGCCGACACCAACACGCCCGACCCCAACGACCCCGGCAAGGTGGCAGCCAAGGACCGCGGCGTCCGCTCCGTCACGGCGGCGTACGAGCCGGGGTCCGTGGAAAAGATGATCACCGCCGCCGCCGTCATCGAAGAAGGCAAGGCCAAACCGCTGGACACCTTCGTCATCCCGCCTTCTCTGGTGGTGGATGGCCAGCAGTTCGACGATTCCTTTTCCCACGGGACCGAGAAGCGGACCCTGGCGGGCATCCTGGGCTGGTCCATGAACACGGGCACCGTGATGGCGGGCCAGCGCCTCACCAAGGACCAGCGCCACGACTGGCTGCAGAAATTCGGCATCGGCGAGGCGCCGGAGATCGGGTTGCCGGCGGAAGCGAAGGGCATCCTGACCCCGGCCGACCAGTGGGACGGCCGCCAGCAGTACACGGTGCTGTTCGGCCAGGGTGTATCGCAGTCGACACTCCAGACAGTCCGCGCCTACCAGTCCATCGCCAATGACGGCGTGATGCTGCAGCCGCGGCTCATCGACAGCTACATCAGCCCCGACGGAACCGAAGACAAGGTGGCGGCCAAGCCGTCCCGCAGGGTGGTCTCGGAGGAGACAGCCCAGCAGGTGAGGGACATCCTCGAAAGTGCCGTCACGGAAGGCCAGATCAAGGAGGCCGCCATCGACGGCTACCGGGTCGGAGCCAAGACGGGCACCTCGCAATCGCCCTGCGACGACGGGACTGCGGGCTTCTGCGGCTACACCGCCTCGATGGTGGGGATGGCGCCCATGGACGATCCGCGGTTTATTGTGGAGGTGGTCCTGCAGCGTCCCAAGGGGTCCATTTACGGGATCACCAACGGGCCCGTGTTCCGCTCGGTCATGAGCCAGGCGCTGCGGACGTACAACGTTCCGCCGTCCAAGGGCGCGCCCGTCAGGCTGCCGCAGTTTGCAAAATGACGCAGTTCGCCAAGTAACGCAGTACACCAAGTAACGCCCGCCAAGATAAGACCGCGGCACACCTGAACAAACAGTTCGGTGGTGTCCGCCGGTCCACCAGCACCAACGGAGATTCAGTTGCCACAGCACCATGACCCCGGCACTGCCGACGCCCCGGAGGGGCAGGCATCCAAGAGCGGCTTCCGGCCCACCGCCGTCGCCGCCGTCGAGCTCGGTGTCGTCGGCCAGTCAGTAGGCGTCACCGTGCCCGGGGCCTCCGAATCGGTTCAGGTCACCGGCATCTCGCTCGACTCCCGGACCGTGGAGCGCGGGGACCTGTATGTTGCCCTGCCGGGAGCGGCGCGGCACGGGGCGGACTTCGCGAGGACGGCGCTCGAGGCCGGCGCGGTGGCGGTGCTGACGGACGACGCCGGCGGGAGACTCCTTGCCCTGGGGTCGGACATCGCTGTGCCCGTGCTGGTGGTGGCGGAACCCCGCAGTGTGGTGGGCCGGCTGTCCAGGCTGATCTACCGGAGCCAGGACGCCGACCTTCCGGGCCCCTCCATGTTCGGCGTGACGGGCACCAACGGAAAAACCACCACCACGTACTTCATCAACGCCCTGCTGCAGGCGATGGGCAAGAAGACCGGACTCATCGGCACCATCGAGATCCTGGCCGGCGGAGACCCGATCCCAAGCCTCCTGACCACCCCGGAATCCACGGATGTCCACGCCCTGCTGGCCCTCATGCGGGAACGCGGGCTCGACGCCGCATCCATGGAAGTCTCCTCGCACGCGGTTTCCTTCCGCCGGGTGGACGGCGTGGTCTTCGACGTCGTCGGTTTCACCAACCTGACCCAGGACCACCTGGACCTGCACGGCACCATGGAGGAGTACTACCGGACCAAAGCGG
The DNA here is from genome assembly GCF_040448525.1 of Arthrobacter sp. K5. Classification (NCBI taxonomy): domain Bacteria; kingdom Bacillati; phylum Actinomycetota; class Actinomycetes; order Micrococcales; family Micrococcaceae; genus Arthrobacter; species Arthrobacter sp. K5. The sequence continues at coordinate 120,849 of NZ_CP159279.1, forward strand.
AGCTGTTCACCGCCGAACGTGCCCGTGCCGCCGTCGTGACGGTCGACGACGAGTGGGGACAACGGCTTGCCGCCCAGACTGAGCTTCCGGTCACCACGCTGGCAACCATCCAGCCCGGCAGCGGGCCGGAAGCGGACCCGGCCGGGCCGGCAGGAGCCGACTGGACGGTCACGGACTCAAAGCCGCGCGGACTCGGTACGGAATTCACCCTCCGCGGCCGGAACGGCACGGAACTCCGCGTGCACACCGGGCTGCCCGGGGCCTTCAATGTCTCCAACGCGGCACTGGCCCTGGCCATGGTGCTCGCCGGCGGCGCAGACCCCGCCGAAGTGCAGGCAGCACTCGATTCCAAAGATCCGTTCACTGTGGCGGTGCCGGGCCGTATGCAGCTCGTCTCCACCCGGCCGGCCGCCGTCGTCGACTTCGCGCACAACACCGATGCACTGGCACGCGCCCTGGCGGCCGTCCGGTCCCCGGAGCCCGCGTCCAAGGTCATCGTGGTCTTCGGCGCCACGGGCCAGCGCGACCAGGGCAAGCGCCCGTCCATGGGCGCCACCGCGGCCCGGCTTGCCGACGTCGTGATCGTCAGCGACGACGACCCCCATGATGAGGACGCCGCGGCGATCCGCGCCGAGGTGCTGGTAGGTGCCACGGACGCGAAGGAAGCCGAGCAGTTGGACTGCAAAATCATGGAGGTTTATCCGCGGGACGCTGCCATCCGGGAGGCCGTCAACCTGGCGGCACCGGAGGACACCATCCTCATTGCGGGGCGGGGGCACGAAGTGTGGCAGGAGGTCAAGGGAGTGAACCTTGCCCTCGACGACAGGGTGGAACTACGGAACGCCTTGACGGCACGAGGATTCACCGTTCTCCAAGACGACGGGATAGAGTCCTAGACCGACATGATTGAACTAACTGCGGCGGAAATCGCCGAAATCACCAACGGCCGGCTGCTTGCCGACCCCGACGTCACCCCGGGATCCGTGGTGACCGATTCGCGGGAGGCCGTTACCGGCTCCCTCTATGTCGCCAAACCGGGCGAAAGCGCAGACGGGCACAGCTTCGTTGGTGCGGCCTTTGGCCGCGGCGCGGTGCTGGCCCTCACTGAACGCGAAATCAAGGACGACGCCGGCCGGACCTACCCGTCGGTCGTTGTCGCGGATGCGGTGCTGGCCATGGGCGCCCTTGCGGCAGAGGCTGTCCGGCGGATCAGGCACCACCGCGAGGCCACCGGTGAGGCGCTGACGGTCATCGGCATCACCGGTTCGGCCGGTAAGACCACCACCAAGGACCTCCTCGCGGGTATCCTGTCGGCTGAAGCGCCGACCGTTGCACCCCAGGGTTCCTACAACGGAGAGGTCGGCGTGCCCCTCACGGTCTTCCAGACGGGCTTTGATACCCGGTTCCTGGTCATCGAAATGGGCGCCACGGGCATCGGACACATCCGCTACCTGGCCGACATGGTCCGGCCCGAAATCGGAGTGGTGCTCGGCGTGGGAACAGCCCACGCCGGGGAATTCGGTGGCGTGGAAAACATCGCCGCCGCCAAGGGCGAACTCGCCGAGGCGCTCCCCGCCGAAGGCACCGCCGTGCTGAACCTCGACGACTTGCGCGTTGCTCCCATGGCCGCGCGGACCCGGGCAACTGTCCTGGGCTTCTCCTCCCGTGATGCTGAGCCGGACGCTCCTGCCGTCCGGGCCGCCAACCTGGACACCAACGCCTCGGGCAACCCGGAGTTTGACCTCGAAGTGCCGGGGGAGCCCACGGTGAGGGTCACCAGCAAACTCATCGGCGAACACCATGTTGCGAACCTCCTCGCCGCAGCAGCGGCCGCGCACGCGGCAGGTGTGCCGGCTGACCGGATCGGCGCATCACTGAGTTCCCAGTCCGCGGCCAGCCGCTGGCGCATGGAGCGGACCGAACGGCCCGACGGCGTCACGGTCATCAACGACGCGTACAACGCCAACCCGGAATCCATGCGGGCTGCGCTGCGCACGCTGGCCGATCTGGGCCGCGGCCGCCGCACCTGGGCCGTGCTCGGGGCCATGCTGGAACTGGGCGACGATTCCATCCGCGAGCACACCGCCGTCGGCACGCAGGTGGTGCGGCTGAACATCTCCCGCCTCCTGGTGGTGGGCCGCGAAGCGCGTTCGCTGTACGTTTCCGCAGTGCAGGAGGGGTCCTGGGGCGATGAATGCATCTTCGCCGAGACCGTTGATGAAGCCTACGAACTGCTCCAGGAGCAGCTCGAACCCGGCGACCTGGTGCTCTTCAAGTCCTCCAACAGCGTGGGACTTCGCCATTTGGGCGATCGGATAGCATTACCCCCACATGCCACCCCCACATCTGCCAATGAAGGGAGCGAGCTGCTGTGATTGCACTTCTGATCGGCGCTGGCCTGGCCCTGCTGCTGGCACTGGTGGGTACGCCGCTGTTCATCCGGCTGTTGGTCCGCAAGAGCTATGGCCAGTTCATCCGCGATGACGGACCGACGTCGCACCACACCAAACGTGGCACGCCCACAATGGGTGGCACCGTGGTGGTGGGCGCGGTCCTGCTGAGCTACGGACTGACCCACCTGATCATGTGGCTCATGAACCCACGGTCGGCCGGGCCGTCCGCGTCGGCGCTGCTGCTGCTCTTCCTGATGGTGGGGATGGGCCTGGTGGGCTTCCTCGACGACTTCATCAAGATTTCCCGGCAGCGCAGCCTCGGCCTGAACGCCAAGGCCAAGCTCATCCTCCAGGCGGCCGTGGGCATCATCTTCGCCGTCATGGCCCTCTACTTCCCGGATCCCGACGGCCTCACCCCGGCCTCCACCAAAATCTCGCTGGTCCGTGACATCCCGTGGCTGGACCTCGCGTTCGGCGGCACCGTGCTTGGTGCCATCCTGTTCGTGCTGTGGTCAAACCTCATCGTCACGGCGGCGACGAACGGCGTAAACCTCACCGACGGCCTGGACGGGCTGGCCGCCGGCGCCGCGGTCATGGTGTTTGGCGCCTACACGCTGATGGGCATCTGGCAGAGCAACCAGGCCTGTGGCTCACCCCGCCAGGCGGGCAGCGGCTGCTATTCCGTCCGGGATCCCCTGGACCTCGCGCTTCTCGCAGCCATCATGAGCGCCGCGCTGGTGGGCTTCCTGTGGTGGAACACCTCACCGGCCAAGATCTTCATGGGTGACACCGGCTCCCTCGCGATCGGCGGCGCCATCGCCGGGTTCGCCATCCTGTCCCGCACCGAACTGCTGCTGGCCTTCATCGGCGGCTTGTTCGTCCTTATCACGCTCTCCGTCATCATCCAGGTGGGCTACTTCAAGGTGACCAAGGGCAAGCGCTTCTTCAAGATGGCACCCCTGCAGCACCACTTCGAACTCAAGGGCTGGGCGGAAGTCACCGTGGTGGTCCGGTTTTGGATCCTCGCCGGCCTGTTCGTCGCCGCGGGGCTTGGCATCTTCTACGCAGAATGGGTGGTCCTGCTGTGAACGGCTCCGAATCCCACAACATGACGGCGGGTCCGGCGGTAACCGGTCCGGCGCGGCTCAGCGGCCTGGTCAGCTGGGACTCCGACTGGACCGGGCTGCGCGTCGTAGTCACCGGGATCGGCGTCTCGGGCTTCGCCGCAGCGGACACGCTGATCGAACTCGGTGCCCGCGTGGTGGTGGTCGACGGCGCCACCACGGAAACAGCCCAGGCCAAGGCGGACACGCTGCGGATCGTGGGCGCGGCCGACGTTCTCCTGGGTGAGGATGCCGTCCGCACGCTGCCAAAGATCGACGGCCTGAAGCCGGACCTCGTGGTCACTTCGCCGGGCTGGCGCCCGGACCAGGCTTTGCTCGCGGCCGCCTCCCGCGCCCACATCCCGGTCTGGGGCGACGTCGAACTCGCCTGGCGACTGCGCGTCCGCGAAGGCCGGAAGACAGCTGACTGGCTCACCATCACCGGCACCAACGGCAAAACGACGACGGTCGGCCTGACCGAGTCCATGCTGCGGGCCGCTGGCCTGAAGGCGATCGCCGTGGGCAACGTCGGCACGCCGATCCTCGATGCCCTGCGTGACCCGGTGGAGTATGACGTCTTCGCGGTGGAACTCTCCAGCTTCCAGCTGCACTGGTCGGAGTCTGTCTCGGCAGTCGCCAGCGTCTGCCTCAACGTCGCTGAAGACCACGTGGACTGGCACGGCTCCTACGAGTCCTACCTCGCCGACAAGGCCAAGATCTACGAAAACACGCAGAAGGCCTGCATCTACAACGACGAGCAGATCGAAACCGAACGCATGGTGGAGGACGCGGACGTGGTGGAAGGCTGCCGCGCGGTGGCCTTCACCACCCTCACGCCCGCCATCAGCATGCTCGGCGTCGTGGAGGGCCTGCTCGTGGACCGGGCCTTCATCGCCGAACGCAAGGACAGCGCCGTGGAACTGGCGTCCATGTCCGACCTCGGCCCGGTGGCACCCCGCCACATGGTGGCCAACGCCCTGGCCGCCGCAGGCCTGGTGCGGGCCTACGGCGTCAGCCCTGAGCACGTGCGAGAAGGGCTGCAGGCCTACATCCCCGGAAGCCACCGCATCCAGCCGGTCGCCAAGCAGAACGGCGTTCTCTGGATCAACGACTCCAAAGCCACCAACCCGCACGCAGCCTCAGCCTCCCTGGCCGCGTTCGACCCGGTGGTGTGGATTGCCGGCGGCCTGTCCAAGGGCGTCAGCTACGACGACCTGGTCCGCGACCATGCGCGCCGCCTGAAGGCCGTGGTGCTGATTGGGAAGGACACAGCGTCGCTGGAAGAGTCCCTGCAGCGACACGCACCGGATGTCCCCGTCATCCGGCCGGCGGCAGGCCACACTGAAATTGTGCAGTCTGCCGGAACCGGGCATGACGCCGCACCGGATTCACCTGAAACCGGGGAGGCAGTGATGGCACGGGCCGTCGAATCGGCGGCGCAGCTCGCCGCATCGGGTGACACGGTGCTGATGGCTCCGGCTGCTGCATCCATGGATCAGTTCTCTTCCTATGCTCACCGTGGCGACGCCTTCATTGCAGCGGTCCGCGGGCTCGTGGAAGGGGAGGCCCGGACCGGCAAGGAGTAAGAATGGTCAGCACGCCCACACGTCCCGCGGCCACCCGGCAGCGGGCGGGGGAGAGCGGCCGGCTGCTCCGGTGGTACCGGCGCTTCTGGTCCGCGCTCGAGGGAAACGGCAAGTCGCGCAACGGCTCCACCTACTACCTCATCCTGGGCACCACGCTGGCCCTGACCGCCATCGGCATCATGATGGTGCTCTCGGCGTCCAGCGTGGAGGCCATCGCGGCCGGCGAGTCGCCCTACACGGCAGCCCTCAAACAGGGGCTGTTCGCCGGCATCGGCACCTTCTGCATGTTCATGCTGTCGCGGATCAACGTCGTATGGCTGAAGCGCCTTGCCTGGCCGGGCATCATCATCGCCTATGCCCTGCTGGGGCTCGTGCTGGTCATCGGCACCAGCGTCAACGGCAACAAGAACTGGATCGACATCGGCGGGTTCTTCACCCTGCAGCCGTCCGAGGCGGCCAAGCTTGCCCTTGCACTGTGGATGGCCACCGTGCTGGCCAAGAAGGCCTCCCTGCTGCACCAGTGGGGACACGCTGTGGTCCCCGTGGTTCCCATCGCCGGCGGGATCATCGGACTGGTCCTGATCGGAAACGACCTCGGCACCGGCATGATCATCATGCTCATCACGGCCGCCGCCCTGTTCTTCGCAGGCGTGCGCCTGTACCTGTTCGGGTTCGCGGCCGTGGGCCTCGGTGCCGTCATTGCGTTCATGGCCATGACCAGCTCCAACCGCGTCTGCCGCATCACCTCGTGGTGGACCGGCCAGAGCTGCGGCGACGGCATCGACGCCAACTACCAGTCCACCAACGGCCTTTACGGACTGGCATCGGGCGGCTGGTTCGGCGTGGGGCTCGGGCAGAGCCGGCAGAAATACAGCTGGATCCCCGAAGCCCACAACGACTTCATTTTCGCCATCATCGGTGAGGAACTCGGGCTGGTGGGGACCGTCGTCGTCCTTGTCCTTTTCGCCATCCTGGGCGCCGCCATCTACCGCGTGGTGGTGGCGCAGGAGGACCTGTTCCACCGGGTCCTGGCCGGCACCATCATGGTGTGGCTGCTGGGCCAGGGCACGGTCAACATGGCCGTGGTCACCGGCCTGATGCCGGTGATCGGCGTTCCCCTGCCGTTCATCTCCTACGGCGGCTCGGCGCTGCTGATGTCCCTCTGCGCGATCGGCGTAGTGTTGTCACTGGCCCGCGAACAGATGGCGCCCAATATCCGGCCCCGCAAACTGCTCGGCCCGTGGCGGTTGCCCGGGCGCAAGAAATCCCGTACGAAAGCGTAAACCAGCACCTGATGAAAACCGAGTCATTGTCCGTGGTCCTCGCCGGCGGCGGTACAGCAGGCCATATCAACCCGCTGCTGGCCATCGCTGCCGCCATCCGCGATGCCCGCCCCGATGCCCGCTTGCTCGCCGTCGGAACGGCCGCCGGTATGGAAACCAGGCTGGTCCCGGCCGCCGGGCTCGAACTGGCCACCATCGACCGCGTCCCGTTCCCGCGGAAGCCCTCCGCAGACCTGCTCCGCCTTCCGGGACGGCTTGCCGGCGCCGTGCGGCAGGCAGGGCGCATCCTCGACGACGCCGGCGCGAACGTCCTCGTGGGCGTGGGCGGCTACGTCTGCACGCCCATGTACCTCGCAGCCTGGCGGCGGAAGATCCCCATCGTTATCCACGAAGCCAACACCCGCCCGGGCCTGGCCAACCGGGTCGGAGCACGGCTGAGCCGGCACGTGGCCGTGGCCTTCGCCGGCACACCGCTGCCCCACGCCCGCCATGTGGGCATGCCCATGCGCCGCGAAGTTTCGGCGATGGTCAGGGCAACGGCGCGGAACGGCGCCCTGCGCAGCCTGGACCTGCAGCCCGGGAAGCCGGTGCTCATCGTCACCGGAGGCTCCTCGGGGGCGCAAAGCATCAACCGCACAGTGGCGGCGTCCCTCGAAGCGCTGTCCCGGGCCGGCGTCCAGACCATCCACATCACCGGCCGCGGCAAGTCCGTGGCTGACCCGGACGGAAATGCGCTGAGCGCCGACGGTTACCGGCAGCTTGAGTACGTGGACGGCATGGAGACTGTTTACGCGGCGGCTGACCTGCTGCTGGCCCGTGCCGGCGCGGCCACGGTGAGCGAGGTCGCCGCGGTAGGCGTTCCCGCGGTCTTCGTGCCGCTGCCGATCGGCAACGGCGAGCAGGCGCTGAACGCCCGCGGACTTGTGGATGCTGACGGCGCCCTCTTGGTGGCGGACAGGGACTTCACCCCCGAATGGGTCCGCACCAATCTCATCCCGCTGCTGACTGACCGCCCCCGCCTCGATGCGATGGCGGCTAACGCGGAAAACCTCGGCATCCGAAATGCCGACCAGCTCATGGCCGACCTAGTACTGGAAGCGGTATCCAAATGACCACCAACGCAGCACCCAGCCAGGAAGCACTCGGCCGCGTGCACTTTATTGGGATCGGGGGCGTGGGCATGTCCGCCGTCGCCAGGATCATGGTGGCGCGCGGGGTTCCCGTCAGCGGAACGGATGCTAAGGACCTGCCGGTCATGACGGAGCTCGCCGGGGCCGGCGCCCGGATCTGCGTGGGTTACGACGCCGCGAACCTCGGCGACGCCCAGACCGTCGTGGCAGGCTCGGCCATCCGCGCCGACAACCCCGAACTCGAGGCCGCGCGGGCCGCCGGGCTGCCCGTGCTGCACCGCTCCGAAGCCCTGGCCGCCACCATGGCCGACGACCTCGTGGTGACCGTGGCCGGTACCCACGGGAAGTCCACCACCACCTCCATGATCACTGTGCTGCTGCAGGGCGCCGGCCTGGACCCGTCGTTCGCGATCGGGGCCAATGTCCCGGCGCTTGGCGTCAACGCGGCGAACGGCAGCTCCAAGGTGTTTGTCGCCGAGGCGGATGAGTCCGACGGTTCGTTCCTGAACTACCGGCCGCAGATCGCCGTCGTCACCAACGTGGAACCGGACCACCTCGATCACTACGGCACCGCCGAAGCCGTTTACGAATCCTTCGACCGGTTCACGGAGCTGCTGCCCGCCGACGGCGTGCTGGTGGCCTGTGCGGACGACGCCGGCGCACACGCGCTGGCGCTGCGCACCCGTGAGCGGGGCAATACCCGTGTTGTCCTGTACGGCACCTCCGATGCCGCCGACCTGCGGCTCGACGACGGCGGCCCAGGCAGGGTGGCCATCATGACGGCGGGTGGCCGGTTCCCGCTGGCACTGCAGGTCCCCGGACGGCACAATGCACTGAACGCTGCCGCCGCCATGGCGGTGGCACTCGAGCTCGGCGTGGACGCCCAGGCCGCCGCCTCCGCCCTGGCGGGCTTCTCCGGCGCGTCCCGGCGGTTCGAGTACAAGGGGGAAGGCCGGGGCGTGCGGGTCTACGACGACTACGCGCACCATCCCACGGAAGTGCGGGCCGCCCTGGCGGCGGCTAGGTCCGTGGCCGGCGACCACAGGGTGCACGTCCTCTTCCAGCCGCACCTGTTCTCCCGCACCCGGGAGTTTGCCTCCGAGTTCGCCGACGCGCTCAAGGCCGCTGACACTGCCTTGGTGCTCGACATCTACCCGGCCCGCGAGGATCCCATCCCGGGCGTCACCAGCGCCCTCATCACCGAGCACCTCGGTTCTGGCGGCAGCCTGGTCGGAGCCGGGGATGAAGCCGTCGCCGTCCTGGCCGCGGCCGCGCAGCCGGGGGACATCATCCTCACTGCCGGCGCCGGGGACGTCACCGCTTACGGGCCGCTCATCGTGGAGACCCTCGGTGGCTAGCACCCGGCGCCCCACCTACAGGCCGGCCAAGCCCGCCAGCCGGGATGGTGCTGCCCGGGACGGTGCTGCCGGGCGGGACACAAGCGCCGGCGCGCCCGACGGCGGCAAACCGGCCGTGATCACCGCCTCCAAGGGCGTCCCGGAAGTTACCGCGCAGGAAAAGGCGCAGGCCAGCGCTCCGAAACGCAGCACGCCAAAGGCCGGCACGCCGAAACGCAGCACGCCAAAGACCAGCACGCCGAAGGGAAAAGCTTGGAAGCCCGGAACGCAGAAGCCGGAGACCACAAGTCCGGACGAGCCAGGGCAGGACAATGTGCTGGCGTTTCCCGAACCGCGGGGCCGGCGCATCAGGCGCAACCTCATCGTGGCGGTGTGTGTCACGGCTGCCCTCGTGGCGGGTCTCATCATCGCTGCCGTCTATTCCCCGGTGCTGGCGGTCCACAGCGTGAGCGTCACAGGCACCAAGCTCCTCAAGCCGGCCCAGGTGCAGGCGGCGCTCAAGCCGCTTCTGGGCACGCCGTTGCCGCAGGTCAGCGACGACGAGGTCACCTCGCTGCTCAAGCCGCTCGTCCAGATCAAATCCGTCACCACCCAGGCCCACCCGCCGTCGGTGCTCGTGGTGCAGGTCCAGGAACGCGTCCCCGTTGCCCTCGTGAAGCGCGGCAACGAGTACATGCTCGTGGACGTCGACGGCGTGCGGCTCAGCACCACGGCGGACCCCACCTCCGTGAAGCTGCCGGTGATCGACGGCGGCGCCGGCACGATCGGCAAGGACCTGTTCCAGGCCACGGCCGAGGTCCTCGGCGCGCTTCCGGCCAATGTGCTGGCCAAGCTCTCCAACGCCTCCGCCAAATCCGTGGACGCGGTGGAGCTGAAGCTGCTGGACGGCCAGACCGTCATCTGGGGCAATGCGGGGGAGAAGGAGCTCAAGGCCCGGGTACTCGAGGCGCTGCTCAAGGTACCGGCGGATCCTGCGAACCCGGTCAACACCTATGACGTGAGCGTGCCGCGGCATCCGGTGACGCGGTGAACCGCTGTATTTCTCGGGGATTAGGACGACACGCGGTGGCGGTTATTGAATGTAGCCAGCATAGGAAATAGCGTCACAGACGTGAGTTACTTGACATAACTATAACCTTCAACTGGAAGGTTAAGGTTCAGGGCTTCAAGCTCGACTCCATCAGTTTTCGCAATAGGACACTAACAAGGGACACGTAACGTGGCAGCTCCGCAGAATTACTTGGCCGTCATCAAGGTCGTCGGCATCGGCGGCGGTGGCGTGAACGCAGTCAACCGCATGATCGAGGTGGGTCTCCGCGGTGTCGAATTCATAGCTATTAACACCGACGCCCAGGCTCTGCTGATGAGTGATGCCGACGTTAAGCTCGACGTCGGACGGGAACTGACGCGCGGGCTGGGTGCCGGGGCCAACCCGGAGGTCGGCAAGCAGGCTGCCGAGGACCACGCCGACGAAATCGAGGAAGTCCTCCGCGGTGCCGACATGGTCTTCGTGACCGCAGGTGAAGGCGGTGGCACCGGAACCGGCGGCGCACCGGTTGTTGCCCGCATTGCGCGCTCCCTTGGCGCCCTGACCATCGGTGTGGTCACCCGTCCGTTCACCTTCGAGGGCCGCCGCCGCGCAGGCTCCGCCGAGGCGGGCATCGACGCCCTCCGCGACGAGGTGGACACGCTGATCGTGATCCCCAACGACCGCCTGCTGTCCATCAGCGACCGCAACGTCTCCGTCCTGGACGCTTTCCGCTCCGCTGACCAGGTCCTGCTGTCCGGTGTCCAGGGCATCACGGACCTCATCACCACGCCGGGCCTGATCAACCTTGACTTCGCCGACGTGAAATCTGTCATGCAGGGCGCGGGCTCGGCCCTGATGGGCATCGGCTCCGCCCGCGGCGAAGACCGCGCGGTCAAGGCAGCCGAGCTGGCCATCGCCTCCCCGCTGCTGGAAGCCAGCATCGACGGCGCCCACGGTGTCCTGCTGTCCATCCAGGGCGGCTCCGACCTCGGCCTGTTCGAGATCAACGAGGCTGCGCGCCTGGTGCAGGAAGTTGCCCACCCCGAAGCCAACATCATCTTCGGCGCGGTCATCGACGACGCCCTGGGCGACGAAGCCCGTGTCACCGTCATCGCTGCAGGCTTCGACGACGTCAAGGCCACCTCGCCGTCCATGGACCAGTCGCAGCCGCAGGCTGCCCCGCAGCGCCCCGCCGTCCCGGCGGCCGCCCCGCAGAGCCAGCCGTCCGCGGGCAGCCAGCAGGTCCACGTCCAGCCCGTGCACGCCGGTGTAGGTGCCGCAGGCCTCAGCATGTGGGGGCAGCAGCGCCCGTCAGCGGTCCCCGCTGACTCGGGGTTCGACGTCGACCTTCCGTCTGTAGTTGAGCCCGACCTCACCGGCAGCCGGTCTGACGACCTGGACGTTCCCGATTTCCTGAAGTAGGAGGCAGCCGGGCGGATATCCGCCCGGCTGCTGTCCCGTTTCCTCACCTGATAGCCGGAGTTCCGATTGTTTTTGTGGCGTGCTGAAGTGCAGCCTGGCGTGTCCGTGGCGTTCACCGACACGAATGCCGGCAACCTTGCCCTGCACGTGGGCGACGATGCTGCCGCGGTGCTTCGCCGCAGGGCCCAGCTGGAGCACGCCGCTGGGGTCGCCCCCCGCACGTTCCAGTACATGAACCAGGTTCACGGCAACGAAGTGTCCCTTGTCGTTGAATCCCGCACAGCTGCTGAATCCGGCACAGTTGCTGAATCGGGAGCAGCTGCTGAATCCGGCACAGTTGCTGAATCGGGAGCAGCTGCTGAATCCGGTGCATGTGTTCCGCAGGCGCCGACAGCGGATGCGCTGGTGTCCCTCGGCGGGCCACTCGCGGTGATGGTGGCGGACTGCATCCCGCTGGTCCTGGTGGGCGCCGGGGCTTCCGGTCCCGTGCTGGCTGCCGTGCATGCAGGGCGCCCGGGACTGTTCTCCGGGGTCATTCCGGCTGCGGTGGAACAGATGCGCGCCTCCGGTGCCGAGGATATCCGTGCCTGGCTGGGCCCGTCCGTCTGCGGCAACTGCTACGAGGTGCCCGCCGAACTCCGCGACGAGGTCGCCGCCCTCCTTCCGGCCACATGGTCAACCACAACATGGGGAACGCCGGCGCTCGACCTGCCCGGCGGTGCCGCCAGCCAGCTCGACGCCCTCGGCGTTCCCATCGAGTACCGGGGGCCCTGCACGCTTGAAAACGAATCCTTGTTTTCCTACCGCCGCGACTCCCGGTCAGGCAGATTCGCCGGACTGGTGTGGACCCATGACTGACAGTCCGGCATCCGGGGACGCCCGGACGGAACAGCTGCGGGCGCGCCTCGGCGCCGTCCGGCAGCGCATCGGCCGCGCCGCCGCGGCTGCCGGCCGCGGTGAAAACCCGCCGCGCCTGATAGTGGTCAGCAAGTTCCATCCGGCCGACGACGTCCGCCGGCTGGCAGCGCTTGGCGTCAAGGATTTCGGCGAGAACCGGGACCAGGAGGCCTCCGCCAAAGCCGGGGAACTCGAGGCCCTTGACCTCACCTGGCACTTCGTGGGCCAGCTTCAGAGCAAGAAGTCCAAGACCGTGGTCCGGTACGCGTCAGCCGTGCATTCGGTGGACCGCTCCCAGCTCGTGGCGGCTCTGGAACGGGCCATGGCCGGCCAGCAGGAGCTGACCGGCCGGGCGGACCTGGACTGTTTCATCCAGGTGAGCCTGGAAGAAGACGCCGGTGCACACCGCGGCGGGGCTGCGCCCGAGGAGGTGCCGCAGCTTGCGGAGCAGCTCGAGGCCGCGGACGGCCTTCGTCTGGCGGGTGTCATGGCGGTGGCGCCGCTGGGGGCGGATCCTGACCGGGCTTTTGAGAAACTGCTGGGGATTTCAACCGGTCTGCAGCGGGATTTCCCCGGCGCCACGGGGATTTCCGCCGGCATGAGCCAGGATCTGGAGGCTGCCGTCCGATTCGGTGCGACACACCTCCGAATTGGCTCAGATATTCTCGGTTCGCGCCCGGCCGTGCGGTAGCGTCTGTCGTATTGGAAGTGAATGGCGGGGATTTCCAATGCTGTCTTGACCTTTGGGCGGCCCGCTTACGGACACGATTAGGAGTCGACCATGGCTGGCGCTCTGCGCAAGACAATGATCTATCTTGGGCTCGCCGACGGCGATGAACACTACGAGTCTGAGCTTTCCACCCAGCAAAAGGATGAGGACAACTCAATGGAGCATGACCGTGAAGAGCGCCGCGCGCCGGCGCCGCTCCGAGAGGTCACCCGTGAAGCGCCACCAGCTGCCGAAGAGGAATACCGCGCACCCGTGACACCCATCAAGCGTGCGGCATCGAGCCGCGAAGAGACCACCGGACTGCGGCAGATCACCACGATCCACCCTCGCTCCTACAACGACGCCAAGCTCATCGGCGAAAGCTTCCGTGACGGTATCCCCGTCATCATGAACGTGACGGACATGGGGGAGGCGGACGCGAAGCGCCTTGTCGACTTTTCCGCCGGCCTCGTCTTCGGTCTGCGCGGAAGCATCGAGCGCGTGACGAACAAGGTTTTCCTGCTGTCGCCCTCGTATGTCGAAGTCATCGGAGATGACAAGAAAGCCAGCGAGTCGACCGCCAGCTTCTTCAACCAAAGCTAATAAACGGCTCTCCGGATGCCAGGCAGGTGCGCACCTGCCTGGCATCCGTGCTGAAATAGGGGAGCAGCACAATCTGGCAGGAATCCCAGGGCATGGAAGTGTCCGCGACGAACATGGAGACAATGGGTTAGCTCATGGGAATACTATTCGGGCTCGTCTACATCGTTTTGCTGTTCATTTTTGTCGCGTTGATTGTCCGCCTCGTGTATGACTGGGTTCAGATGTTCGCCCGGGAGTGGCGTCCCCGAGGGGTAGCATTGGTGGCGGCTCATGCGGTCTACTCGGTGACCGATCCGCCGCTGAAGGTTCTTCGGCGCCTCATACCGCCGCTGCGGCTGGGCGGCGTCTCGCTGGACCTTGGGTTTCTGGTGCTGTTCATCGGCCTGAGCATTGCCATGGCGATCACCAAGTCATTTGCATAACTTCATATCAGCTTGCCCGCGCCGGGGCCGATCCGCACGGATCCCCGGGCGCAGAAAACCTTTTGTTTGACGCCACGGTGTTGAATTAGAGGAACCAGACCATATTTAGGTACCGTAGTTTTGACGGCCGGAAGGCCTCCTGACGAACTAGACCAACGAGGTGACCAGATGGCTTTGACGCCAGAAGACGTTGTCAACAAGCGCTTTCAGCCGACCAAGTTCCGCGAAGGCTATGACCAGGACGAAGTTGACGACTTCCTGGACGAGATCGTCGTTGAACTGCGGCGCCTGAACCAGGAGAACGAAGAACTTCGCAAGAAGCTGGCCGAAGGCGGGTCCGGATCGCCGGCTGCCACCTCCGCCGTCGCCCCTGTCGTCGAGAAGGTTCCCGCGCCGTCCAAGTCCGAGAAGGACGAAGCGCGTGCGAAGGCCGAAGCTGAGGCCAAGGCCGCCGAAGCTGCCAAGAAGAAGGAAGCCGAGCAGGCCGCACCGGTTGCAGCCGCGGCACCCGCCGTCACCAGCAGCAATGTCTCCGAGTCCGCTGCTGGCCTGCTGGCCATGGCACAGCAGATGCACGACCGCCACGTGTCCGAGGGTCAGCAGCAGCGCGACAAGATCATCGCAGAGGCACAGATCGAAGCCAGCAGCCTCGTCAACGACGCACAGGAGAAGTCCCGCAAGATCCTGGGCGCCCTGGAGCAGCAGCGTTCCGTCCTCGAGCGCAAGGTGGAGCAGCTGCGCGGCTTCGAACGCGACTATCGCTCACGCCTGAAGGCCTACATCGAGGGCCAGCTGCGCGACCTGGACGCCCGTGGTTCCGTTGCCGCCCCTGAGGTCGGCGAAAGCAGCAGCGCCGCCGTTTAGCACGTATTCTGAAGGCCGGTGGCTGAGGATTCCTCGGCCACCGGCTTTTGCCATTAACGACGGTTCCCGAATGAAAGCACCATGACAGACGACCTTGCCGCTGACGCAGCGCACCCAGCTTCATCATCACCGCGGCCACGGCGCGCCGTCCTGTTGTCCGTGTTCGCCGGACTGGCAGTTTTCGCCTACGTCTTCGACCAGCTCACCAAACTGTGGGTTACCAGCACCATGGTGGAGGGCGAACGGATTCCCGTGCTGCCCCCGCTGCTGCACTGGTACTACATCCGGAACTCCGGCGCGGCGTTCTCCATTGGGGAGAACGTGACCTGGGTGTTCACGATCATCATGGTGGTGGTTGCCGCCGCCATCCTGTTCCAGCTGCGCAAGCTCGGTTCCGCGTGGTGGGCGCTGGCGCTGGGGCTGCTGTTCGGCGGCGCCCTGGGGAACCTGACAGACCGGCTGTTCCGGGACCCGTCGTTCGGAATGGGGCACGTTGTGGACTTCATCCAGCTGCCCAACTTTGCGATCTTCAACATCGCCGACTCCGCCGTCGTGTCATCCGTGGTCATCATCTGCCTGCTGACCCTGCGGGGGATTGCCCTTGACGGGTCGCACCACAGCGTCGAAAAGCGGGACGGGACCGGCGATGTCTGAGCGGGTGGTGGTGCCCGAGGAGCTGGACGGGACACGTGTGGACGCCGGCCTGGCCAAGCTGATGGGCATGTCCCGTTCGTCCGCCGCAACGCTGATAGCCGAAGGCAACGTCGTCAGCGGCGGCAAACCGGTGGGCAAGTCCGCCAAACTCGCGTCCGGCGCCGTGCTGCACGTGACGGTCCCTGAGCGCCGGGACCCCCTTGAAGTCGTGGAGGAAGTTGTGGAAGGCCTGAAGATCCTGCTGGATGACGACGACTTTGTGGTGGTCGACAAGCCGGTGGGGGTCGCGGCACACCCGTCCCCGGGATGGGTAGGGCCCACCGTCGTCGGCGGACTCGCCGGGGCCGGCTACCGCATCTCCACTTCCGGCTCCGCCGAGCGCGCCGGCATCGTCCACCGCCTCGACGTCGGAACCTCCGGGGTCATGGTGGTGGCCAAGACGGAACCCGCCTACACCGCCCTCAAGCGGGCGTTCAAGGAACGCACCGTGGACAAGGTCTACCACGCGGTGGTCCAGGGCCTGCCGGACCCGCTGCAGGGCACCATCGACGCCCCGATCGGCCGGCATCCCGGCCACGACTGGCGCTTCGCCGTCATCGAGGACGGCCGGCCATCTGTGACGCACTACGAGGTCCTCGAAGCGTTCGGCAAGGCCACCCTGGTGGAGGTGCACCTGGAGACCGGCCGGACCCACCAGATCAGGGTCCATTTCGCCGCGCTCCGCCATCCCTGTGCAGGAGACCTCACCTACGGGGCCGACCCGCGGCTCGCCGCGACCCTCGGGCTCACCCGGCAGTGGCTGCACGCACGTGAACTGGGCTTTGACCACCCGCGCACCGGGGAACGCGTCACCGTGACCAGCGAATACCCAGAGGACCTGGCCTACGCCCTGGAAGTCCTGGGCACCGGCAAGGCCTGAGCCTGCGGCACGCCGGCATTAATTGTCAGGGGGTCGGCACTAGAATGGTCCGGTGACTTCCAGCAATGACTCGTTCGTACATCTCCACACCCACACCGAGTACTCGATGCTGGACGGCGCCGCCAGGCTCGGGGAACTGTTCGATGAAACGGAGCGGCTGGGGATGCCCGCCCTGGCGACCACCGACCACGGCTACCTCTTCGGTGCCTTCGACTTTTGGCGGAAGGCCACCGACAAGGGCATCAAGCCCATCATTGGCGTGGAAGCCTATGTGACTCCCGGGACCGCGCGCGGCGACAAGTCCCGCGTCCGCTGGGGCGACGAGAGCCAGCGCAAGGACGACGTCTCCGGCGGTGGCTCCTACACCCACATGACCCTGCTGAGCTACAACAACGTGGGCATGCGGAACCTGTTCCGTGCCTCCTCGATCGCCTCCCTGGACTCAGTCTTCGGCAAGTGGCCCCGGCTGGACCGGGAGCTGCTGAACACCTACTCCGAAGGGCTTATCGCCACCACCGGCTGCCCCTCGGGCGAGGTCCAGACCCGGCTGCGGCTCGGCCAGTACCGCGAAGCGCTGGAAGCCGCTGCGGAGTTCCGGGACATCTTCGGTGCGGAGAACTACTTCTGCGAACTCATGGACCACGGGCTGGACATTGAACGCCGGGTCACCGGTGACCTCCTGCGGCTGGCCAAGGAGCTGAACCTCCCGCTCGTTGCCACCAACGACCTCCACTACACCCACGAGCATGACGCCAAGGCGCACGAGGCCCTGCTGGCCATCCAGTCCGGCTCCACCCTGCTCGAACCCACGTACGACAACGGCGGCTCCCGGTTCGCGTTCTCCGGCAGCGGCTACTACCTGAAGTCGCCGCGGGAAATGCGCGAGCTGTTCCGCGACCACCCCGAGGCGTGCGACAACACCCTCCTGATCGCGGAGCGGTGCGAGGTGTCCTTCAACACCGGGGCCAACTACATGCCCCGGTTCCCCTGCCCCGAGGGCGAGGACGAAACGTCCTGGCTGGTCAAGGAGGTCGACAAGGGGCTCCATTACCGCTACCCCCAGGGCATCCCGGACAAGGTCCGCAAGCAGGCTGATTACGAGCTGGAAGTCATCACCTCGATGGGCTTCCCGGGCTACTTCCTGGTGGTGGCCGACTTCATCAACTGGGCCAAGAACAACGGCATCCGGGTGGGCCCGGGACGTGGCTCGGGTGCAGGCTCCATGGTGGCCTACGCCATGCGCATCACCGACCTTGATCCGCTGCACCACGGCCTGATCTTCGAGCGTTTCCTGAACCCCGACCGTGTCTCCATGCCTGACTTCGACGTCGACTTCGATGACCGGCGCCGCCCGGAGGTCATTGACTATGTGACCCGCAAATACGGCGACGAACGCGTGGCCATGATCGTCACGTACGGCACCATCAAGACCAAGCAGGCCCTCAAGGACTCCTCGCGCGTGCTCGGCTACCCCTTCAGCATGGGTGAACAGCTGACCAAGGCACTGCCGCCGGCCGTGATGGCGAAGGATATCCCGCTTGCCGACATTCAGAACAAGGACGCCAAGCGCTACAGCGAGGCGGGGGACTTCCGGCAGCTGATCAGCACGGACCCCGAGGCTGCCAAGGTGTTCGAGACCGCACTGGGCATTGAGGGCCTGAAGCGGCAGTGGGGCGTGCACGCGGCCGGCGTGATCATGTCCTCGGACCCCATCATCGACGTCATTCCGATCATGCGCCGCTTCCAGGACGGCCAGGTCATCACCCAGTTCGACTATCCGACGTCCGAAGGCCTCGGCCTGATCAAGATGGACTTCCTCGGGCTGCGAAACCTGACGATCATTTCCGATGCGCTGGAAAACATCAAGATGAACCGCGGCGTCGACCTGGACCTCGAAACGCTGGAGCTGGACGACGCGGCATCCTACGAGCTGCTGGCCCGCGGTGACACGCTGGGCGTTTTCCAGCTCGACGGCGGCCCCATGCGGTCCCTGCTCAAACTCATGAAGCCTGACAACTTCGAAGACATCTCCGCCGTACTGGCGCTGTACCGCCCGGGGCCCATGGGCGCCAACGCGCACACCGACTACGCGCTGCGCAAGAACGGGATCCAGGAAGTCATCCCCATCCACCCGGAACTCGAGGAACCCCTCAAGGAGATCCTCGGCGGCACGTTCGGCCTCATCGTGTACCAGGAGCAGGTTATGGCCGTGGCGCAGAAGCTCGCCGGCTATTCCCTGGGCCAGGCAGACATCCTGCGCCGCGCCATGGGTAAGAAGAAGAAGTCCGAGCTGGATAAGCAGTTTGCCGGTTTCTCGCAGGGCATGCAGGACAACGGCTACTCCATGGAGGCCGTCAAGACCCTGTGGGACATCCTGCTGCCCTTCTCCGACTACGCCTTCAACAAGGCCCACTCGGCCGCGTACGGCGTGATCTCGTACTGGACGGCGTACCTGAAGGCGCACTACGCACCCGAGTACATGGCCGCGCTGCTGACCTCGGTCGGCGACGACAAGGACAAGTCCGCGATCTACCTCAACGAATGCCGTCGCATGGGCATCACGGTGCTGCCGCCGGACGTCAACGAGTCCGCGCTGAACTTCACCCCGGTGGGGGAGGACATCCGCTTCGGCATGGGCGCCATCCGCAACGTCGGCGTCAACGTGGTGGAGGCCATGGTGGCCGCGCGCGAAAAAGAAGGCGCCTACAGTTCGTTCAAGGACTACCTCATGAAGGTCCCTGCCGTGGTGTGCAACAAGCGCACCATCGAATCGCTGATCAAGGCCGGAGCCTTTGACTCGCTGGGCCACCACCGCCGCGCGCTGGCGATGGTCCACGAAGAAGCCATCGACTCCGTCATTACCCTCAAGCGCAACGAGGCCATCGGCCAGTTCGATCTCTTTGCCGGCTTCGACGAGGCCGAGTCCGAGTCGTCGCTCAGCATCGAGATCCCCGACCTGCCGGAATGGGAGAAGAAGGACAAGCTCGCATTCGAGCGGGACATGCTGGGCCTGTACGTCTCAGACCACCCGCTGCAGGGCCTGGAGGGTGTCCTCAGCCAGCACGCCGACCAGTCCATCACCTCGATCATCGCGGAGGACGGGCCGCACGACGGCGCCATCGTCACCATCGCGGGCATGATCACCTCACTGAGCCGCCGGATCGCCAAGGCCAGCGGCAACGCCTATGCCCGGGCGGAGATCGAGGACCTCGGCGGTTCCATGGAGGTCATGTTCTTCGGCCAGGTCTACGGGCCGATTGCCTCGGTTCTCGCCGAGGACCTGATCGTGGTGGTCAAGGGCCGGCTGCAGCGGCGCGACGACGGTGCCGTGACCCTGAACTGCATGGAGCTCTCCGTCCCGGACCTCAGCCAGGGCACCAACGGACCGCTGGTGATCACCATGCCCACGCACAAGGCCACCGAGGCCGTGGTCACGGAACTGGGCGACGTGCTGCGCAACCACCGCGGCAACTCCGAGGTCCGGGTGAACCTGCAGGGCGACAGCCGGATCGAGGTCATGGCGCTGCCCGTGCACCTGCGCGTGAATCCGAACCCGTCACTCTTCGGGGACCTGAAGGTGCTGCTGGGCCCGGCCTGCCTGGACGCCTAGATTTCGTAGTCCAGCGGAACGGGCTGCCCGTAGGTCCCGGAGTGGTACAGCAGCGGTGAACCGTCCTCGCCAACCTGCCCTTCCACCACTTCGACCACCACGACGGCGTTGTTCTCGAACGACAGGCGCATCTGGATCTTGCCGATCAGCCAGCCGGAGACGTCCTTGAGCACCGGGACGTCATAGGGTCCGTGGGCCCAGTGGTCGCCGGAGAAGCGTTCTTTGGTGCGGGCGAACCGGTCGGCCAGCTCCTGGTTCTCGAGCCCCAGCATGTGCACGCCGATATACGCGGTGTTGGCCACCGCCGGCCACGAGCTGGAACTGCGGGCCATATTGAAAGTGAAGCGCGGCGGTTTGGCGGAAAGCGAGGCAACGGAGGTGGCCGTGAAGCCGTAGGGGACCCCGTCATAGTTCACGGTGATGATGGCCACGCCTGCTGCGTGCCGGCGGAACATCTCTTTGAACGTGCCCTCGAAGGCGCCATCATCTGAGGTCACTGGAATCGATCTCCCTGCTGCATCCGTGCCGATTGAGTCTCTAGTACAAGACTATGGGGCTTCCGGGCGGATGGGGCATTCACTTGGCCCGCAGGCACGTGGTGCTGAATGCCGGCCAACATTTGTTAACGTTTCTTCATGACCCAGCCTGCATCCCTCCCTCCTGTCCGCCCCTCTGACGGGGCCCAGGGCGCCCGGCGGCGGCCCGGCAAGGGCTGGGCGTGGGCGGCTGGGATCATCGGTGCCGGCATCCCGGCCGGGCTCCTTTGGTGGCTGCTTGCCCCGGGCGGGCAAAACCTCGTTTCGGGAAACTCGACGCTCTCCTCCGGGACAAACACCGCGGGCTGGCTGCCCCGGGACCTGGTGCTGGCAGGACTGTTTGTCCTTGCGGGCTGCCTGGTGGCTGTGCTGTTGTCCGGCCGCCGTGACGGCGGGACGCGGCGGATGCTGCTGCTGTCCGTCGCGGCCAGCGCCGCGGCGGCTGTCCTGGCGTGGCAGACCGGCGTTCTGGCGGGCCTCTGGCTGGGCGGTCCGCAGGACACGTCGGCGAACGCGAGCGTGGCCTTCTCACTGCGGTCCCTGACAGTCCTTGTCCTATGGCCCGCGGCTGTCGCTGCCGGCTTCTTCGTGCTGCGCATCATCGGCCTCCTGCGGGCCTCCGTAGACCAGGATGTGAACCAGCAGCTGGAGGGTAACAGCGGCGACGGCCGCGCGTGGCAGTAGGGAGCGGCGGTAACAGACGTCAGGGTGCGCGGCCGCGGCGCGTAAAATGTACGGGTGACCACTTCTCCGGACAGCGCTGAGCCCTCGAATATCCAGGTTCCCTCGAATTCCCAGGCGCCCTCGAAATCCCAGGTACGCGCGAACACCCCCGCCGTCGACTTCCGCACCGTTGACTTGCGGGGCCGCAGTCTCAGCCTGGCCGAACTCCGCGGGGCGGTGCCCCGGGCTCGGCAGCAGACAGTTGCCGACGCCGAGCAGAAGGTGGGCGACATCATCACGGCCGTCCGACAGCGAGGCTTCGCCGCACTGTCGGACTTCGCCCTGGCGTTCGACGGCGTTGAGCAGGCGCATCCGCGCGTTCCGGCGGCGGCACTCCGGTCAGCGCTGGACGGCCTGGACCCGGCTGTTCGTTCGGCGCTTAAAGAGTCCATCAGCCGCGCGCGCCGGTTCGCCGACGGGCAGCGCCCGGCCGACGTCGACATCTCCCTGGGCGACGGCGCAGTGGTGAGCCAGAAGTGGGTGCCCGTGGCACGCGTGGGCCTGTACGTCCCGGGCGGCCTGGCGGTCTACCCGTCCTCGGTGATCATGAACGTGGTTCCGGCGCTGGCCGCAGGGGTGGAGTCGATCGCACTCGCCTCGCCGCCGCAGAAGGACTTTGGCGGTCTCCCGCACCCCACCATCCTGGCCGCTGCGGCGCTGCTGGGAATTGACGAGGTGTATGCCATCGGCGGAGCCCAGGCCATCGCCGCCTTCGCCTATGGTGTGCCGGGCGAAGCGGGAACTCCCGCACTGGAACCCGTCGACGTGGTGACCGGGCCGGGCAATATCTTCGTGGCCACGGCCAAGCGCCTCGTCAAGGGAGTTGTGGGGATCGACTCCGAGGCCGGCACCACGGAGATTGCCATCCTCGCTGACTCCACGGCCCGCCCGGCGTACGTTGCCGCGGACCTGATCAGCCAGGCCGAACACGATCCGAAAGCCGCCTCTGTCCTGATCACGGATTCCGTCCAGCTCGCCGCGGACGTCCGCGAGGAACTGGAACTGCAGGCTGCATCCACCAAGCACAGCCAGCGCGTGCGCGAGGCACTGTCCGGCCCGCAGTCCGGCGTCGTGCTCGTGGACGACCTCGACCAGGGCATCGCGGCGTGTGACGCCTACGCCGCCGAACACCTGGAGATCATGACCGCGGACGCCCCTGCGGTGGCAGCGCGGATCCGGAACGCGGGCGCCATTTTCGTCGGTGACTACAGCCCCGTGAGCCTCGGCGACTACTGCGCCGGTTCCAACCACGTGCTTCCCACGAGCGGCACGGCGGCCTTTTCGTCCGGGCTGAACGTGACCACGTTCCTGCGCGCCATCCAGGTGATCAACTACTCGGAGGCGGCGCTGGGGCAGGTCAGCGGCCACATCGTCAGCCTGTCCGGCGCGGAGGACCTCCCGGCGCACGGCGACGCGGTCACGGTCCGGTTCCAAGGCGCCCGCTAACCACTACATGTAGTAGCCACCCACTACATGTAGTAATTACAGGCTTGTTATTCGGCCATATGTAGCCGTAAACTGGGAGCCGAAGGAAGCTTCGGCCAAAGTACGGAAGGGTAGGGAAAAACGTGTACTGTCCGTTTTGCCGCAACCCTGATTCACGCGTTGTGGACAGCCGCATGGCCGACGACGGCTCCGCCATCCGCCGCCGCCGGCAGTGTCCCGAGTGCGGCCGCCGCTTCACTACCGTGGAAACCACCAGCCTGTCCGTGATCAAGCGCTCCGGCGTGGGCGAGCCCTTCAGCCGCAGCAAAGTCATCAACGGCGTCCGCAAGGCCTGCCAGGGCCGGCCCGTCAGTGAGGACGACCTCGCGATGCTGGCGCAGGAAGTCGAGGAGAACATCCGGGCTTCCGGTGCGGCGGAAATCGACGCCCACGAGGTTGGCCTGATCATCCTCGGACCGCTGCAGAAGCTGGACAAGGTGGCGTACCTCCGGTTCGCCAGCGTCTACCAGGCCTTTGAATCACTCGAGGATTTCGAATCCGCCATTGCGCTGCTCCGGCACGAGTCCGACGTCGACGCCAAAGAGGCGGCGGCCCCCGGAACCGACAGCAAGGGCTCTGACGGCAAGGGCTCCGAGCCCAAGAACACCGTAGAGAAGAACGCCGCAGAAAAGAACACCGCGAAGAGTACGCTCTAAAGTCTCCGGTGGCGGCAGCGGAGGGGAAGCCGCAGCCGCCACCGGCTCCAGTGCAAAACGCCGAAGGCGGCAGACCCCGTGTCTGCCGCCTTCGGCGTTTCTGCGGGCCGCGTTGACCGCGGCCCGCCCGGGTTTATTTAGCCAGTTCGTGCTTGACGGCGATCTCCAGGGCCGCGCCCACGATGCCGGCCTCGTTCTTCAGCTCAGCGGGGACAATCGGGGTGCGCAGCTTCAGGCGCGGCAGGTACTCGTCGGCGCGCTTGGAGATGCCGCCGCCGACGATGAAGAGCTCGGGGGAGAACAGGAATTCGACGTGGGAGAAGTAACGCTGCAGCAGGACGCTGTACTCCTCCCAGCTGAGGCCGTCCCGTTCGCGGGCCACAGCAGAGGCCTTGCTTTCGGCGTCGAAGCCGTCGATCTCCAGGTGGCCGAGTTCGGCGTTGGGCACGAGGTGGCCGTTGAAGATGAACGCGGACCCGATGCCGGTGCCGAGGGTGATGACCAGGACGGTGCCGCCGATTCCGGCGCCCGCACCGTACCGGGCTTCGGCCAGGCCGGCCGCGTCGGCGTCATTGATGACCTCCACGGGGCGGCCCAGGCGGGCCGTGAGCAGTGCATCAATATCCGTGTTGAGCCAGCTCTTGTCCACGTTGGCGGCCGAGTGGACCACGCCGTGCTGGATGATGCCGGGAAACGTCACGCCGATGGGGCTGTCAGCCTCGGGTGCGTCGGGACGTGCCGAGAGTTCCTCCACGACCTTGGCCACCACCTCGACCACCGCTTCCGGCGTGGCCGGCTGCGGGGTCGCCAGGCGGAAGCGGTCGCCGATCAGTTTGCCCTTCTTCAGGTCGACGATGCCGCCCTTGATTCCGGTTCCGCCGATGTCGATGCCGATCAGCGGGGCGTTCTTGCGGGTCTTTTCGTCCTTCTTGGCCAATGGGATTCCGTTCGTGGCAGGGTAGGGGCTCGGGCTGGGCAAGGGTGACTTGCCGGAATGACGCGGGCGGTTGGCTGGCGTCAGGGAAGGGTCAGGATCTCGGCACCGGATTCAGTGACGAGGAGCGTGTGTTCGAACTGCGCGGTGCGCTTGCGGTCCCTGGTGACCACAGTCCAGTCGTCGGCCCACATGTCCCACTCGATGGCGCCGAGGGTCAGCATGGGCTCGATGGTGAACACCATGCCAGGCTCAATCACGGTGTTGTACGCCGGCGCGGCATCGTAATGCGGGATGATCAGCCCGGTGTGGAAGGCCTCGCCCACACCGTGTCCGGTGAAGTCGCGGACCACGCCGTAGCCGAAGCGCCTGGCGTAGGACTCGATGGCGCGGCCGATCACGTTGATTTGGCGTCCGGGGGCCACGGCCTTGATGGCGCGGTTGAGGGACTCCTGGGTCCGCTCGACCAGCAGCCGCGACTCCTCGTCAACGTCGCCCACCAGGAAGGTGTAATTGGTGTCGCCGTGGACCCCGCCGATGAAGGCGGTGATGTCAATGTTGAGGATGTCGCCGTCCTGCACCACCGTGCTGTCCGGGATGCCGTGGCAGATGACCTCATTCAGCGACGAGCACAGGGACTTGGGAAAGCCGCGGTACCCCAGCGTGGACGGGTAGGCGTCGTGGTCCAACAGGAACTCGTGGCCGATGCGGTCCAACTCGTCGGTGGTGATGCCCGGCCGGACGTGCTTGCCCACCTCCACGATGGCCTGCGCGGCGATCTTGCTGGCCACACGGATCTTCTCGATGGTTTCCGGTGATTTGACCTCTGACCCGGTGAATTTGGCCGGACCTGGCTTGCCGACATACTCCGGCCGCGGAATCGACGCGGGAACCTGCCGCTGCGGGCTGATGGTCCCCGGGGTAAGCGTGCCGGTGGGTGCGGTCGAGGCTAAGGAAGGCATAGATTGATCATATAAGGCAGCACAGAACGCCATGTAAATTAATGCGCCCGGCGGCTACCGTTGGGGGTTACGTTACGCGGATCACGGCGGCTGTGTGCCGTTAGCCGGAAAGCGAGGAAGACCGATGCCCGAGTACTGGTACAACGTCAAGACCCACATGGTGGAGGAAGACGCGATGTCGGACTGGACCCAGCTGATCGGTCCCTACAAGACCCGGGAAGAGGCGGAGCACGCACTCGAGAAGGTCAAGGCGCGCAACGAAACCTGGGAAAAGGGCGACGACGACTGACCCTCCGCTCCCAATGCCAGGCAGCGCTTCCGGAAGGCAAGCGCCGGTTTAGAACGAACGGGTTTAGAACGAATGCTCCGGTCCGGGAAACTGTCCGGACCGGACGTCGTCGCCGTAGGCCTTGGCGGCGTCGCTGAGGGCGGTCCGGAGGTCCGCGTACTGCTTGACGAATTTGGCCATCCTGCCGCCGCGGAGCCCGGCCATGTCCTGCCAGACCAGAACCTGCCCCGTGGTGGCATTGCCTGCGCCGATGCCGATGGTGGGCACCGAAATGGCAGCGTCCACGGCTTTTGCCGTCTCCGCGGGAACCATTTCCATGAGCACGCAGAACGCGCCAGCCTCGGCCAGCGCCGCGGCGTCGTCGACAAGCCGCGCGGCGTCGTCGCCCCGGCCCTGCACGCGGTAGCCGCCCAGGGAATGCTCACTCTGGGGTGTGAAGCCGATGTGGCCCATGACCGGAATGCCGGCCTGGACCATCGCCCTCACGGTTTCGGCGTAGAACTTGCCGCCCTCGAGCTTCACTGCGTGCGCCAGGCCTTCCTTGAGGAAGCGCACGCCGGTGGCCACTGCCTGCTGGGGTGAAACCTCGTAGCTGCCGAAGGGGAGGTCCGCCACCACCAGGGCGCGCTTCGCGGAGCGGGTGACCGCCCGGCACAGCGGCAGCAGCTCATCGACGGTGACGGGCAGGCTGGTTTCGTTGCCAAAGACGTTGTTGGATGCGGAGTCGCCCACCAGGAGGACTTCGATGCCTGCCTCGTCGAAGATCTCTGCCGTGTACTGGTCATACGCCGTAAGCATGGCGAAGTGTTCGCCGCTGGTCTTGGCCTGCTGCAGGTGGTGGGTGCGGATCCGGGGGAGCGGCTTCCGGGCGGGTTCCGACGGCGGCGCTGCTGCTGCCGTGGGGCCGTTCCCATAGGGTGCAGGTACTTCAGCGGACGTGCGTGGATCGGGACTGCTGCTTGAGGCCATGGCAAGAGCGTAGTCCGGGACGCGCCGTGCTAGCCACCGGCCGCCAGGGGATGCCGGGTGATTCGCGTCATAGCGGGTTTGCCCGGGCGGGCCTGCCCGGCCTCCGTTTGAGTGTTAACGCTGTGTTACGCGGCGCAGCCGCGCCAGCAGCACGCGTAAATGCTTAGTAAAGTGATCCGTGAGCTGCCGCTGCTCCGTCGTCGACGGACCGGGGCATGAACGTAGACCGGAGAAGAGGCCTTCATGGACCGCCAGCAAGAGTTTGTCCTGCGCACGATCGAAGAGCGCGACGTACGTTTTGTGCGCCTGTGGTTCACCGACGTCGTGGGCTCGCTCAAATCGGTGGCGCTGGCACCCGCGGAGGTCGAAGGCGCCTTCGAAGAGGGCCTCGGCTTCGACGGCTCGGCCATCGAAGGCCTTGCTCGTGTCTTCGAGTCAGACATGCTGGCCCAGCCGGACCCGTCCACCTTCCAGATCCTTCCGTGGCGCGGCGAGACCGAGCAGACGTCCCGCATGTTCTGCGACATCCTGACTCCCGACGGCGAGCCCTCGGCAGCGGATCCGCGAAACGTCCTCAAGCGCACCCTGGCCAAGGCCGCCGACATGGGGTTCACGTGCTACACGCACCCCGAGATCGAGTTCTACCTGCTCAAGTCGCAGGAGCCCGGCCCTGACGGTTCACCCATTCCGGTGGACGAGGGCGGCTACTTTGACCACGTCCCCGGCGGCGTGGCACAGGACTTCCGCCGCACCGCCGTGACCATGCTGGAATCCGTGGGTATCTCCGTGGAGTTCAGCCACCACGAAGCCGGCCCGGGCCAGAACGAAATCGACCTGCGCTACGCGGACGCCCTGCAGACTGCGGACAACATCATGACCTTCCGGACGGTCATCAAGGAGGTGGCGCTGCAGCAGGGCACGTACGCCACCTTCATGCCCAAGCCCTTCACGGCCCACCCGGGGTCGGGCATGCACACGCACTTCTCGCTCTTCGAAGGTGACACCAACGCCTTCTTCGAGGCAGGGGCCGAGTTCCAGCTCTCCAAGACGGCGCGCCAGTTCATCGCCGGTATTCTCAAGCACGCCCCCGAATTCACCGCGGTCACCAACCAGTTTGTCAACTCCTACAAGCGCCTCTGGGGCGGGGGAGAGGCGCCCAGCTACCTGAGCTGGGGGCACAACAACCGCTCCGCCCTTGTCCGTGTCCCGCTGTACAAGCCGGGCAAGGGACAGTCGGCCCGGATCGAATACCGCGGAATCGACTCAGCCGCCAACCCCTACCTTGCCTACGCCGTGCTCCTGGGCGCCGGGCTGAAGGGCATCGAGGAGGGCTACGAGCTGCCCGCAGCGGCGGAGGACGACATCTGGTCGCTGAGCTCCGCGGAGCGCCGGGCGATGGGCCACGACCCCCTTCCCGCCAGCCTGCACGACGCCATCCGGGCCATGGAGGACTCGGAACTGATGCCGCAGATCCTGGGCGAGCAGGTCTTCGAGCACTTCCTGCGCAACAAGCGGGCGGAGTGGCAGGACTACCGCCTGCAGGTGACCCCTTATGAGCTGCAGCGCAACCTCGCCATCCTTTAGGCGGCTGCGGTGAGCTTGGCCCGCCGGCTCATTACCGCCGGCTTCAGCGACCTCGAGAAGGGCGAACGGTTCCTCGCTGCCCCCGAGCTGGAGGGCATTGACCAGGACATCCTGTTCGCCGGCCTGCAGCTGGCCGCGAACCCTGATGCCGCGCTGCAGTCCCTGGTCAGGCTGATTGAGAAGCACCCGGACCTGCGGAAGCTGGCCGCGGCGGACACCGAGGTGAGCGAACCGCTCTACCGGGTCCTTGGCGCCAGCGAGGCACTGGGTGAATTCCTGATCCGGCATCCGGAGCACCTCGACGCCTTCAGCGTGACCGCCAGCCCGGAACCGCTCCAGGCCGACCCGGCCGAGCTGCGTGCACAGCTGCTCAGGTCGGTGCGGGCCGACCCCACCGCAGCCCGACCGGTGGCGGGCATCTCCGGTCCCGAGGCCTATGAGGCGCTCCGCACCGCCTACCGCCGGGGCGTGGTGGACCTCGCCGTCAAGGACCTCTGCGCCGCTGACCCGCTGGACTTTATGCCCGCCGTCGGCGCCGAACTCGCAGACCTGGCCGGCGCGGCCATCGAGGCCGCCCTTGCGGTCTCCCGCGCCGAAGCGGCGGGAAAGTTCGACGCCGGGGAGGTCGCCGACGTCGCACTGTCAGTGATCGGGATGGGCAAGTGCGGAGCCCGGGAACTGAACTACATCTCCGACGTCGACGTCATCTACGTGGTGGAGGCAGGCGAGCTGGACGACGCCCGGGCCAACACCATCGGCACCGCGCTGGCGTCCGGCATCTCGCGTGCCATTTCCTCCCCGGCGCGCGAGCCCGGCCTGTGGGAGGTTGACGCCAACCTCCGTCCGGAGGGAAAGTCCGGCCCGCTGGTCCGGACGCTGGCTTCGCACCAGAGCTACTACGCCCGGTGGGCGGAAAGCTGGGAGTTCCAGGCGCTCTTGAAGGCGCGCACCATTGC
The DNA here is from genome assembly GCF_040448525.1 of Arthrobacter sp. K5. NCBI lineage: Bacteria > Bacillati > Actinomycetota > Actinomycetes > Micrococcales > Micrococcaceae > Arthrobacter > Arthrobacter sp. K5. The sequence goes on from NZ_CP159279.1 coordinate 149,926, forward strand.
GGGCGACGCCGAGCTGGGCGCGCGCTACGAGGAGGCCGTCTCGCCGCTCGTGTGGACCTCGGCGAGCCGCGACGGATTCGTTGAGTCCGTGCAGGCCATGCGGCGCAGGGTGACAGAACATATCCCGCCGGCCGAGGAACAGCGGCAGATCAAGCTGGGCCGGGGCGGGCTGCGGGACGTCGAATTCACTGTCCAGCTCCTCCAGCTCGTGCACGGTAAATCGGACGAATCCCTCCGCCGGCGCGACACGACGTCGGCCATAGCCGCACTGTCCACCGGCGGCTACATCGGCCGGGCAGACGCGGCCGCGTTCGACCACGCCTACCGGTACCTGCGGCTGCTCGAGCACCGCATCCAGCTTTTCCAGCTGCGCCGCACCCACCTCATGCCGGTCAAGGAGGAGCCCCTCCGCACCCTGGCCAAGGCAGTGCTGGGCCCCTTCTCCACCGACCGGCCGCACCCCGACGCGCTCCTTGCCGCATGGCAGCGGACCAAACGTTCCGTCCGTGAACTCCACGACCGGATCTTCTACCGTCCGCTCCTGAATACGGCCGCCAAGCTGAGCAGCGAGGACGCGCGACTGACTCCGGAAGCCGCGCAGGGCCGGCTCGCGGCACTCGGCTACCGGGATCCGCAGGGCGCACTTCGCCACATCGAGGCGCTGACAGCGGGGGTCAGCCGGCGTGCTGCCCTGCAGCGGCAGCTGCTGCCCATCCTCCTGGGCTGGCTGGCTGAGGGCGTGGACCCCGACGCCGGGCTGCTCGCCTTCCGCAGGATCAGCGAGGCCCTGGGCACCACGCACTGGTACCTCGGCATGCTGCGCGATTCCGCTGCGGCGGCCGAGCGGCTGTGCCACATGCTGTCCAACTCCCGCCTCATCGCCGACCTCCTCGAGGTGTCGCCGGAATCGGTGTCCTGGCTGGGGACGGACAAGGAACTGGCGCCGCTGAGCTTTGAGACGCAGTGGCAGGAGATCACCTCCAAGATGTCCCGGCACGCGGACCCGGAAAGCGCCATGCGCCTCATCCGGCTCATCCGGCGCCGTGAAATCCTTCGGATTGCCATCGCGGACAGCGCCGGCCTGCTCCGCCAGGACCAGGTGGGGGAGGCGCTGGCCGAGACGGACCGTGCCGCCATCCTTGGCGCCCTGCGGGTAGCGGAAAACATTGTCTCCGCCGCCGGCCCGTTGAAGACCTCGGTGCTGGTGGTGGCCATGGGCCGGCAGGGCGGGCTGGAGATCGGCTACGGGTCCGACGCCGACGTCCTGTACGTGCACCGTGCGCTGCCCGGTGCCTCGGACGATGAAGCCCAGCAGCAGGCCGCGAAGATCGTGGGCCATCTGTCCACCCTTCTGACACAGCCGCTCAAACCGGCGATCATGGCCGAGCGGGTTCTTGCCGTGGACGCTGACCTTCGCCCGGAAGGCAAGAACGGGGCGATGGTGCGGTCGCTGGAGTCCTACGGCGAGTACTACCGCCGCTGGTCGCTCATCTGGGAGGCGCAGGCACTGCTCCGTGCCCGGCCGATCGCGGGTGATGACGGCCTTGCGGCGGACTTCGTGAAGCTGATCGATCCCATCCGCTACCCGGACGCCGTCTCCGACGCGGACGTCCGGGAGGTCCGCCGCATCAAGGCGCGGGTGGAGTCCGAGCGGCTGCCCCGCGGCGCCGATCCTGCCCGGCACCTCAAGCTGGGACGCGGCGGCCTCAGCGACGTGGAATGGCTGGTACAGCTGCTGCAGCTCCAGCACGCCGGAAGCCACCCGGAACTGCGCACCACGTCAACCCTGAAGGCCCTTCACGCGGCGGCCTCGCTGGGGCTGCTGGAAGACGACGACGCCCGCCTGCTGGCCGACGCCTGGCGGCTCGCCAGCCGGATCCGTTCCGCGAACGTGATCTGGACGGGCCGCGCCTCGGACCTGCTGCCCTCGTCCCGGCGCGACCTGGAGGCCGTGGCCAGATGGTGCGGCTACGAGGAAGGGATGGCCACAGCGTTCGAGGAGGACTATCTGAGGGTGAGCCGACGGGCCCGCGCCGTGTTCGAGAAAGTCTTCTACGGCCACTGAACCGGTGCTAGGTTTGGGCGCATGGCTACCCAAATCTTCATGAACCTGCCCGTCAGGGACCTCGATCGATCCGTGCAGTTTTTCACGGCGCTGGGCTTTACGTTCAACCAGGACTACACGGATGAGAACGCCACCTGCATGGTGATCAACGATGACGCCTTCGTAATGCTCCTGGTGGAGAAATTCTTCAAGACGTTCACCGCCAAGGAGATCGTGGACGCAACCTCGGCCACCGAGGCCATCTTGGCCTTCTCTGTGGATAGCCGGGAGGCCGTGGACCAGATGGTGGGCAAGGCCCTGGCCGCCGGGGGAACCGAATCGCAGCCGGTGCAGGACTACGGCTTCATGTACAGCCACAGCTTCCAGGATCCGGACGGGCACCTGTGGGAGGTCATGTGGATGGATCCGGCGGGTCCGCCCGCCGACGGGACGGCACCTGCTTCCTGACGGATCATGAGTCCGGACGTATGGCTCATTCCGTTGCGCGACCTGGATGCCGATGCCCGCGCCATCCAGCTGGGTGCGGTGGCGGAACTGGAACTCGCACCGGGCCAGCAGGAGTTTGTGGGCGACCCGCTGCGCATGATGCTGGCCGGGCTCGAGGACGGGTCCCGCAGGCCCTATGTCGTCGAGGCGGGCGGCAGGGCTGCCGGGGTGCTGACGCTGCAGTCGGGGGCAGCCCGGCTGGCCGGCTGGCCCGACGACGACTCCGCCTGGCTGCTCCGTGGGTTCCTGATCGACAGACGGCGTCAGGGACAGGGGCTGGGCCAGGCGGCTGCCTCCGCGGCAGTGGCGGCGGCCGCCAAACTGACGGCAAGGCTGGGAGGCGGCCAGACCGGCGTCGTGCTTTCAGTCAACCAGAGCAATCCCGCCGGGCACGGAGCCTACCTGAAGGCCGGTTTTGCGGACAGGGGCATCTACCTGGGCAGCGAGACCGGTCCGCAGCGGACCATGTACGCACCCTTCTGACCGATCATCCCGTACGGAAATACCGCCGGACCGTTGCGCCGACACGGGGGCGTGCCTACGCTGTGTCTTGGCAGTGCACTTCAAACCTTGTTGGGGGGAAGGCTTGAAAAGGTCTTCGTCTCGGAGGCACTCGCCGGAACAGGCTGGCTCCCGGTCTCAGCACGCCTGGAGCCAGCTTTCGGCGCCGGAGCCTCCGTACCGCCAGCCTCCGTACCGCGAAAGCCGGCAGGCCTTGGCACGCCAGGACGCGGAGCACGCCCGCGCACACGCGAAGGGCGGCCGCGCCAGGAGGCTCAGGAGGGCCGAGCTTCTGCTCATCGGGGCGGGTGTTGCCGCCACGCTCATCGGGGCGGCCTACCAGTACGCCGGGATCAGGAGCACGTTGGAAAGCAGCACCGCTTCCTCCCTGTATGCCCAGCAGCAGGAGATCGACAGGATCTTCGTGGACAACGTCGACCTGCAGCCGTACTTCTGGCACCGACAGGAACTGCCCGACGCATCGGCGATCCGGGATCCTGCGGCGAAGCTGGGGGCACAGCAGCTGGCTGCCCGGGCTGAAGCGACGGCCCACCGCATCCTGGATCACTTCGCCCACCTCAAATACCAGATGGGAACGCAGGCGTTCACCTCCGAACGTTCCGACTGGGAGGCCTACATGCGGCGGAGTTTCGCGGACTCCCTCATCCTGTGCCGGGCTTTGCGGGGAGACCAGGAAGCGTTTGGCGGCACCGGTGCAGACTCCCTCTGGGTGCGCTACGCAGAGGAACCCTGCCGGGGCTCATGAACGGGGTCTTTCGGACCGTGTCCTAATCGTGAGAATTGTCCCCGGCGATCCTCCGCCAAGGCCTCATTTGGGCGAGTAGTTTCAGTGCACCACTAAAGGGAAGGTGCGCGGCCATGACTATCACTGAATACATCTCAGGCATTGCGATTATGACCGGATCGTTGGTAGGCGTCTTGGGCCTTTCTTTCGTGATCCTCCGTGCCCGGTCCCACCAATAACCCGGTGGGCTGTTGGCGGCCATGAAAAACTGCCCGTAGATGGCCACGGAATTGCCCGCTGACTTGAGTTCCAGGGGTCGTTGCAACACCCGTGCTTAGCTGGCTATCAGTAAATCACGAAGACGCTGGGCTGGGGTGTCCCAGCCCAGTGTTTTGCGTGGCCGTCCGTTGAGTTCCTGGGCGACGTGTTCGAGGTCCTCGGGGCTGTAGGCGTTCAGGTCGGTGCCTTTGGGGAAGTATTGGCGCAGCAGCCCATTGGTGTTCTCGTTGGATCCTCGTTGCCAAGGGCTGGCGGGGTCACAGAAGTAGACGTCCATGTCGGTGGCGATGCTGAAGGCCTGGTGCTTGGCCATTTCAGCGCCCTGGTCCCAGGTGAGAGATCCGCGCAGGTGCGCCGGTAGGGTCGCCATGGTTTTGATCAGTCCGTCACGGACCGATTCGGCGGTGTGGTCCACCGGCAGATGCACCAGCATCACGTAGCGGGTGGTGCGTTCGACCAGCGTTGCGATTGCCGACTGGTTGTAGGCTCCGGTTATCAGGTCCCCCTCCCAGTGGCCCGGGACGGCGCGGTCTTCGATCTCCGCGGGTCGTTCGGAAATGTTGATCATCGGGTCCCGGAAACGACTGGTGCGTTCCTCTGGATTCCTGTGCTGTTTGCGGCGTGTTCGGCCGGTGCGCAGGGCCTCTTTGACCTCGCGTTTGAGTCCGCCGCGGGCTTGGAAGTAGAGGGCCTGGTAGATCGTTTCGGGGCTCACGCGCATCTGCTCGTCATCGGGGAATTCCTTGATCAGAAGCTTCGAAATCTGTTGCGGTGACCATCGTGTGAGGAGCTTGTTCTTGACGTAGTCGTGCAGTTCTCCGGGTTCTGCCAGCTTACTGGCCTTGGGCCGGGCCCGGGCAGCGGTGGCGGCCCGGTGGGCGCCATAGGGCAGGTAACCGAGTATCGGGTGGCTGTTGCGTTTGATTTCCCGGCTGATGGTTCCCACGGACCGGCCCAGTTCTCTGCCGATCGCCTGCATTGACGTCCCGTTGGAGCGCAGGTCCGCGATCCTCTCCCGCTCCTGCAGGGACAGGTAGCGGGCGCTGACGGGCTGTTCCAGGGCTTCCAGCGCCACCGGGGCGGGTACTGGTTCTACCTCTGCCGGCCGTTCAGGTGCCGCTACCGGGGCTGAGGGTTCTGCAAGACTAATTGTCACTTCCTGTTTATACGGCAGATCCAGGCTAGGGACTTCGGCAGCGGCCGTGTCCCTTGCGGCCTGTTGTCGATCCCACACGTAGGAGCTCTGTTTGCTGGCCCCAACGGCGAGAGCGGCGTCTCTCCGGCTGGCTCCTTCTTGACGCAAGCGCAGATACTGGGTCTGTTTCTCTGATGGCCGTCGCAGGCAAGTAGAGGCCATGCCGGCACTAATGGCCCAGTTCGAGCAGGTGGAGCGGTTTAGACCCAACTGCGCCGCTGCTGCACTCACGCTGCCGATTTCGCGGAGCACGCTGAGGAACTCCTCAACCATCGCCGGTGAGTAGCGCTGCGGCGGACCGGTCTTTACTGACCGGGTGGTCCCTGGCTTCCTGGCCGCCGGATTGATTCGGCCGGCCCAGGTGTGCGCGGTGCCGATATTCAGCCCCAACTCCTTGGCCGTGGCCACAATGCTGCCGGTCCGATCAAGGAGGGCATAGAACTGCTCCTTCTCGGCCTGGGTGTACTGGCGCTTGCGCCTAATCCCGGCAGCGTTGGCCCACTTCTGGCACGTGCTCCTGTTCAGTCTGAGTTCCTTGGCCGCCTCGACGACGGTTCCCAGACGCGCCAGGGCGGAAAGAAAATCCTGTCGTTGAGCCCGGGCATGGGACTGCTGATGGCGCTTCACCGGCGCAATAGCCAAAGGCGCGGATCGCTCTGTTGAACGAGACTTTTTCTTTAAGGACGAACTATTTCTTGATGATGCTTCCATTGGTGTTGCAACTCCGGATTGTCGGAGGTGTTGCAACGATCGCTAGAACTCGCCTGATGGACACCGGGACTGCCCACGTATGGCCATGAGTTCTGCCCAGCTGTGGCCGATTGGTTTGCCCGCATTGTTCGCTGATCCCGCCGTGTCGTAAGACGGCGGGGGCCTCTTCCCGTTTGGATTTCGGTGTCGAATCGAATCCGCTGACAGGAAGAGGCCCTGAATGAAGGATGCCCTAGAAACCGTGAAGATTCTTGCTGCCTATGATCTGACGAAGTCGCTGCGTGGTGCAGCGGAGCTGTCAGGTTGTTCCCACCACACCGTCGACCGGCTCGTGCAGGCTCGTGATGCCGGCCGTGCACCGGGGGCCGTGTCCGACCGGCCCAGAGTCACTGATGCGTGGCTGCCGAAGATCGAGGAATGGGTCGAAAAGTCCAAGGGCCGGATCCGCGCTGATGTCGTTCATGCCAAGCTCGCCGCGATGGGCTACCGGGGTTCGGACCGCTCCACCCGCCGCGCCGTCTCCCAGGTCAAAGAGGCCTACCGGCGCGGAAACAAGCGGGTCCACCGTCCCTGGATCACCGAACCGGGCGCCTGGCTTCAGTACGATTTCGGCGACGGGCCGGTCATCGATGGAGTCAAGACCGTGCTGTTCGTCGCTTGGCTGGCCTGGTCCAGGTTCCGCATCGTGATCCCGCTGCGGGACCGGACGGCGGCGAGTGTTTTCACCGCCCTGGAGCGGTCGTTCCGGCTGCTCGGCGGCGCGCCGACGTATGTGCTGACCGATAACGAGAAGACCGTCACCACCTTGCATGTTGCCGGCGTGCCGGTCAGGAACCAGCAGACCCTGGCGTTCGCGAAGCACTACTCGATCGAGGTGCTCACCTGCCAGCCGGCGGACCCGGCCTCCAAGGGCGGGGTCGAATCGTCCGTGAAGATCGCCAAGGCAGACCTGGTGCCCAAAGACACCAACCTGCTAAACGAATACGCCTCGTTCGCCGAGCTCGAGGCGGCCTGCACCGTGTTCATGGATCAGGTCAACGCGCGCGAGCACCGGACCACCCGCCGCCGCCCCGTGGACATGCTCGCCGAGGAGGCCGCGTCCTTGCACCGCGTCCCGGACACAGCCCACACCCTCGCCTATGGGGTCGGGCGCCGGGTCCCGGAGAACATGCCCATGGTTTCGTTCGAGAACGCCCAGTACTCCGTGCCTGCCCATCTGCTCGGGGCCGAGGTGTTCGCCCGGTTCCACGGGACCGGGCCGGACGCGCAGGTCGTGATCGTGCACGTCGGCGCCGGCGGGCCGGTCGAGGTCGCCCGCCACGCCCTTGCCCGGCCGGGTTCCCCGGCAATCCTGGACGCCCACTTCCCGGACCACCAGGAAAAGGTGCCCGGCGACTATAAACCCGTGCCCCGCTCCAAGGCGGAGGCCGAGTTCCTGGGCATCGGCGCCGGAGCGAGGACCTGGCTGCTCGAAGCCGCCGCGGCCGGAGCGCAACGGATTAACGTGAAGATGGCCGAGGCCGTCGCGCTGGCCAAAATCGCCGGGACCGGCGAGGTCGACAAGGCCCTCGGCGTCGCCGCGATCCACCACCGCTTCGCGCACGGAGACCTCGCGTCCTTGCTGAACGCGGGCGGGACCCGCACCGGGCTGCGCACCGCCGCGGAGGACAAGTCCCTCACCCAGGGCACCGCCGGGTGGGCAGGCCTCGGCACCACCGGCACCCGGGAGGGCACCCGATGAGCATCACAACCGCGAACACCACCGCACCGGCCCTGCCCACCGACCTCGAGGCACTCATGCGGCAACTAAAAATGCCCCACGCCCGCGCCATCGCCCCGGACGTCCTGGCTACCGCCCGTGCTCAACGATGGGAACCGGCAGAGGTCATCAAAGCCCTGCTCGCCGAAGAAACCAAGGGCCGGGCTCGGTCGATGCTCGCCACCCGGCGCAAGGCCGCAGGGTTCCCCACCGGCAAGACCTTCGCCCTCTGGGACGAAGCCGCCTCATCGATCCCGGCACCGACCCAGCAGGCCCTGCGCACCCTGGAATGGATCCACCGGAAAGAAAACCTCGTCGTCTGCGGACCCTCAGGGACTGGGAAGACGTTCTTCCTCGAAGCCCTCGGGCAGCAGGCAGTCGAAGAAGGGATGCGCGTCGCCTGGTTCACCCTCGAGGACCTCGGCGCCCTCATCCGCTCGCACCGGGCCGACGACACCGTCACCCGCGCCGTGGCCAGGATCCTCCGCGCAGATTTGGTCATCGTCGATGACATCGGGCTCCTCGCCGTGGCCACCGACGCCGCCGAAGGCCTCTACCGGGTCGTCGACGCAGCCTACGAAAAACGCGCCGTCGCGGTCTCCTCGAATCTCCACCCCGCCGGCTTCGACGAGCTCATGCCCAAGACCCTCGCCACCGCGACCGTCGACCGGCTCCTGCACCACGCCCACGTCTGCCAAACAACCGGCGACTCCATCCGCCTCACCCAGGCTCTGGCCGGAAAGGGCGTCATGCCACTGAACTAAACCCTAAACCGGTGGCCAGCACCCCACCCCGAAGCCGGGCAAACCAGCTGGCCACCACCGGGCAGTTCTACTGGCCACCAGCGGGCAGAAATGCTGGCCGTCTATGGGCAATTCCTAATGGCCGTTGACAGTGGGCGGAGGTGTGAAATCCCTCGGCGCGGGGGCTTTCGAAGAATCACCAGTTGTTCTACCGTTGCGGCTATGAAACTGCATGTGACATACCAAGGTGGAGACAAGGACAGTAAGTCTGAGCTTCGAGAATTATCGGAGTTCCCGATTGAACTTCCCGGGGGCAGGTACGACTTGACCTTCAGGCACGCGAGTCAGGACCCCGACCCGACGGAGGCCGCGGCCAAGTGGGTGTCCCAGGAGTCGTGAACCGCAGACGACGAAAGGCCGGCTCCAGGTAATGAAACCTGGGGCCGGCCTTCGCTGTAACGGGATCCTTACGGACTAAAACCGGTTTAGCCTTTGATCTGGCTAGACGCCGTAGTACGGCTCGAACTAAACCAGCCTTGTGGCCGTGATCGAATGGCGCTGATTTCCTCTAGATTCCGCGGTTTTTGTGGTTGGGCTTTATAGCTTGATATTGGCCTTTTATGGACCTCTTGCGGACTTTTAGCGGACTAGCCGTTCCCGACCACACGGATGGCTCTCAGCTCCGCGGCTTGGCGGTACCGGGCCTGGATAGCTTCGATGTCCGGTTCGGAGAACTTAAGGTCCGTGCCAATGCGGTGCCGCGGCCACAGCTTTTCCTTCAGATGTCGGTACGCCGTGGAGCGGCTGATCCCGCACATAGCAGCAACACCCTCGAGCGTGTAGAGCACAAGGTGCGGCGGATACTTAGCCCGCCGATCGTCATTCTCAACCGGATCAGAGTTAGCGGCCGGTTCCACTTCGGGGCTGTCGATCATGCGTAGATGTTATCCGCGGCGACTCATCCCACCAGGCAGCAGCCTCCCACGCCCGCCTTCGGTTGGTCCGGAGTCCGGGGCAGGTAATGAATTAGCACCCGCATTCATTCCGGTAAATCCGCGGCGGGTTTATCCTTTTCACTATGAGTGCAAGCGAGGAATCGCTCGACTCAAGGGCGCCGGGGGGCATGAAGTCGAGGGGAACGCGTAACCCGGCCATGTGGGGTCTGATTGGGGTCTTGGCTGGATCCGTGGTCAGCGGAGCTTTTTCTGTATGGACTTCCGAGAAGGCTTACCAGGCCAGCGAAAACGCCGCGAACCGGGCACAGCAGTCCACTGAACGAATCATTGAGGAAGAGAACAAGCGGAAACGGGACGAATTTCTAAGGGATCAACGCGTCGCCACTTATAAGCAATTCCTAACGGATTCTAGATTGTATGAGGACGCACAAGCGGACTACCTCTTCGCGCTGTCGCAACCGGAGCGCTACAATGTGGCTGCCTATCTGACCGCGTTGGAAACGACCAATAGGCAGTTCGTGGGCTCGGCTTGGGGCATGGAGTTTTTTTCCCCGGCGAAACTTAAAACGGCCGCTCAAACCCTCACGCAAGAGTTGTACGCGAGGTACTTGATGCTAACAAACTACCGCCAACCCGATGAGTGGCAGGCGCTCACCCAGCGCATAAACGGGGGACGGGACAAGCTTAACGAACTGGTCAGAAGTTCGCAGATTCCGCTAGCGAGGTCCTTTCGTCCTGAGCTGGCCCTCTGCTCGGGCTATAGGCGGCGGCCCGCTTTTTTTATCCACCGTCTATTCGGGCAGGAATCCGGCGTTCGTTTACCCCAGCGGATCCTCAACGGCCGGCGCCAGATAGTCGTACCGGACGCCGGCAAGGGTGAACGTGGGCATGCCCCCAATATATCGGCGGCGTCTACCGGGGTTCGCGAGCAGGTCATCCAGCGCGCCGCCGCATCCTGTTTCACCACGTGAGGCAGCCTAAAGGGTGGTGCCGACAAGCGTTGGGCAGACGGCCCTAGTTAGCCTCTCTGGGGAATGCAGGTTGCTGAGCAATAGACCCGTCCGTCATCCTGTAACTGCTTGTCGTTGTGGTGGAAGAAAGGGGTCCCCGCTCAGCGATCTTCTTCAGCGACTGTGCCATGGTCTTCAGTTGGCCACGAGTGGAGGTACTCGAAAAGCTGTGCGTGGAGTGGAGCATGACATCGACGTGCAAATCGAAGTCATCGTGGAATTTTTTACCTGACAGATCCTCATAGTCGACAGATACGACAACTTCATCCGGAATTGGATTAAGATTCTGCAGACGCTCCTGGCCAGCAACAGAACCGCCAAACCACCAAGTGTTGCGCAACTCTTGACGTGGGCTCAGAACTCCAATTGGACGGGAATAGCGCTGGACGATGCTGCTAGCTCCACGGTCCTTGCCGGGATCGCCAGTGATTATCTCGCGGTCAAACGACACTTGCAGGTTCCTCGCGACGGTTGCCCCATCATTCCGGACGACAAGATCACTGCTCGTATCGCTCTCGGTGGCGAGCTGAAACTCAGCAACAACGACTGGACGACTCCGGTCCGCACTGTCCCGGGTGGAGGCCCTTAGTGCATTTATGGCGATGACGCCTGTTGCAATAGCCGCCAAAGCGGACAACCCCTGACCATAGTCATTGACCCACTTGAATACCGGGGACAGGATGATCGCAACTACTCCCAGGGCAATCGCCCCGTAGATCAGGGCCTTGTCACGTTTGGATCTCATCCGGTAATTCTTTCAGATGCAAAGATGGCTCTTACGCCGCCAGAGTCACGGCGTGACCTAAGCTGATGAAATTCACTTGCAGCCAACCACATGGGGGGACGAATGTCCGAGGAATCAACGCCAGCATCGAAGCGCCCGAAATGGGAGACGGACACTGCGGAAAAGGTCAAAGAGAGTATCCGCAAATACTCAAAGCCGCTGGCAGACTTGATCGCACGTGACGCCAACGAAGGCGACACGCGTCTTTTGGTCACAGACCTGCTCTGCGAAGGGCTCGGTTGGGACAAATACGCCGAGCTGACAACTGAATACCAGGTCAAGGGCGAATTCGCTGGCTATGGGATCCGCTTGGACAAGCAGCTCATAGCGTTCATCGAGGTGAAGCGAGCTACGACTAAGCTCAACAGCCGACACCTCCGCCAGGTGGAGATGTACGCAGTTAATGAAGGCGTCGAATGGCTGATCCTGACAAACGGGTCCCACTGGCAGGTATTCCGCCTTATCCCTGGCCTGCCCGTCACGATCGACCTCGTGTTGGACGTCAATCTCGCTTCAGACGAAACCGTGGCGGCTAAGGTTTCGCAGATGTTCTACCTCCACAAAGAATCACTCAAACGCTCCCAAATAGAGGATGTCTGGAAGGCTCGGGCGGCAACAGCGCCGAAGGCTCTGGCTAACGCGATTCTTTCTGAGACCGTCCTGAATGAGCTGCGCAAGGAAGTCAAGCGACGTTCTGGACATTCCATCGATGCGGGAGACTTAGGCAGGCTTGTGCGGGACTCGGTACTGGTTCTCGAGCTGGCCAAGTAGGTGTGACGAAATGGGTTCGTGGAAGGCCGAGTGGGTAGCAATTGGCATCTCCGTGGCAGCTCTCTTGGTGTCCGGCGGAGGCATCTACTACCAGCAGCAGGAGTTGGCCGTCGCACAGCAGCAATGGGCAGATGAGCGCGGCAAGATCGATGCCGATGCGCACGTATCTACCTACAACCAGAGGTGGACGGAAAAACCTGCGGGGTCAAACATTCCGGAGTCAGAGCTTGTGGCGCCCGTTGAGCTGTACATCATTATCAAAGTGACTAACTCAGGAGCGACCGCGACGGCGGTCAAAGAAGTGGGTATCTGGAAGAACGGGAACGAAAAGCTGAAAGTCGGGGCGGTACTTTGCGATCCAGCGGACCGTACGAAGCCAACCGTGAGTTGCAACTTCCCGGTGCGCGTCCCTGAGTTTGGCAGCGCGACCTTCTACCTGCCATTGAGCCAATATTTGAAGACGGATCTTCAGTGCAACGAGTACGTGAAGGACAACGGCATACGCGGTTACGTCGAGCGCATTGATGGGGACCTCACGACGGCTGCCAGCGACGCCACTGTGGCGGCGGCATCCTACTGTCCCTTCACTCCGCCGAAGCCATAGGTGGCGGTTCGCAGCCCCACCAGTCTGCGCGTGATAACGGAGGTCGCTTTGCTGAGTGTTCAACAAGAAGTTCCTCGCTGGTCGTAATGACCAGCGAGGAGTTTATTGTTTCAAAAAAATGAGGTGGCCGAGGGTGCGGGCAAATAGTGGGTGGAGTGTCCTCTTCTTATGTAGGTTCCGTATCTGGGCCGCTGTGAACCACTTGTATTCTTGGGCTTCCAAGGTGGGCGTCACAGGGAACTGCTCGGAAACCTCGCCATATGTGGCCGGACAAGGAAGAATCGGCCCGTGCAGCTGTGGCGAGAGTGCTCGAGGAGCGGTTGACTATGCGGACAGAGCAAAACGGGTAGTGGATTCCGCAGACGACAAAGGCCGGCCTCAGGTGGTGAAACCTGGGGCCGGCCTTTGCTGTAACGGGATCCTTGCGGACTAAAACCGGTTTAGCCCTTGATCTGGCTAGACGCCGTAGTACAGCTCGAACTCGTACGGGTTCGGGCGCAGGGACAGCGGGCGGATCTCGTTCTCGTACTTGTACTCGATCCAGGTGTCGATCAGGTCCTGAGTGAACACTCCGCCGGCCTGCAGGAACTCGTTGTCCTCAGCCAGTGCCTGCAGTGCCTCCTCGAGGGTGCCCGGAGCCTTGGGGATGTCCTTGGCTTCCTCGGCGGGGAGCTCGTAGAGGTCCTTGTCGATCGGAGCCGGCGGTTCGATGCGGTTGCGGATGCCGTCGATGCCGGCCATCAGCTGGGCAGCGAAGGCCAGGTACGGGTTGGAGGAGGGGTCCGGAGCGCGGAACTCGATGCGCTTGGCCTTCGGGTTGGAGCCCGTGATCGGGATACGGATACCGGCGGAGCGGTTGCCCTGCGAGTAGACCATGTTGACCGGGGCTTCGAAGCCCTTGACCAGGCGGCGGTAGGAGTTGACCGTCGGGTTGGTGAACGCGAGGACGGCGTCGGCGTGCTTCAGCAGGCCGCCGATGTACCAGCGGGCGGTGTCGGACAGGCCGGCGTAGCCCTTCTCGTCGTAGAACAGCGGTTCGCCGTTGCTCCACAGCGACTGGTGGCAGTGCATGCCTGAGCCGTTGTCACCGAAGACCGGCTTCGGCATGAAGGTGACGGACTTGCCCCAGGCGTCAGCGGTGTTCTTGATGACGTACTTGAACTTCTGCAGGTCATCAGCCGCGTGGGTCAGCGTGGTGAACTTGTAGTTGATCTCGGCCTGGCCGGCGGAGCCAACTTCGTGGTGGCTGCGCTCGACCTCAAGGCCGGCCTCGTCCAGGGCAACACACATGGCGTCGCGCAGGTCGGCCTGCTTGTCGGTCGGGGAAACCGGGAAGTAACCGCCCTTGACGGGGGTCTTGTAGCCGAGGTTTCCGCCCTCTTCTTCACGTCCGGTGTTCCAGTGCGCTTCTTCGGAGTCGATCTTGTAGAAGCTGCCCTCGGGAGAGGACTGGTACTGGACGTTGTCGAACACGAAGAACTCTGCTTCGGGAGCGAAGAATGCGGTGTCGGCGATGCCGGTGGAGGCGAGGTAGGCCTCAGCCTTCTCTGCCACGCCGCGCGGGTCGCGGTGGTACGGGTCGCCGGTGCGGGGGTTCACGATGGAGAAGTTCAGCGCAAGGGTCTTCTCCATGCGGAACGTGTCCAGGAACGCGGTGGTGACGTCCGGAATGAGCTGCATGTCAGACTCGGCGATGCCCTGGAAGCCGCGGATGGAAGAACCATCGAAAAGCTGGCCGTTGACGAAGAAGTCGGCGTCCACGCTCTTGGCGGGCACGTTGAAGTGCTGCTGAACGCCGGGGAGGTCGGTGAAGCGAATGTCGATAAACCGAATGTCTTCATCTTTGATGAACTTGAGGACTTCGTCCGCAGTCTTGAACATCTATGCTCCTTACGCATATGTAATAACTGGCTCTAAAGCCAAGTGGTCCAGCGCAATCCAATGAGCGGAAACACAAAAGTGCCCCGCTCCAGGCTCGCTAGCAACTGTTACCACCCTAGGGATTGGGGATTTCCCGTCCGTGTCCGCTTTGTTTCCGGCAGGTTACAGAACCTACTGATATGTAAACGCTATACGGTGTCCACACTGTGGTCCACGCCTATCCAAAGTGTGAACGTCCGCGGTGCTGCCGGCCGCTCGGTAAACTTGGTAGGTGGTAGATCGCAAAGACATTGGTTCGTGGCTCAGCGGGCCTGACACTTCCGGCATTTCCAAGTACCCGGGGGAACGCCTGGGCTTTCCCGAATCGGGCACCGGATCCATGGCCCGCGCCGGCCGGCGCATCCTGGCGATCACCATCGACTGGGCCATCGCGCTGCTGATCAGCAACGTGTTCCTCGCCGGCAATTCCATGGCCACGCTTGCCGTCTTTGCCGCCGAGCAGATCCTGCTAATCGGAACCCTGGGCTACAGCATCGGCCACCGAGTGATGGGAATCCACGTGGTGAAGCCGGATGGCTCAGCTGCCGGTCCGCTGGCCGCCCTGGTCCGCACCGTGCTGCTCTGCCTGGTAATCCCGGCGGTGATCTTCGACCCCGACCAGCGCGGGCTCCATGACAAGGCCATGAACACGGTCCTCGTCCGCAGGTAGCCGCCCGGCCGAGAGGTACCCCCGGCGGAGCGCCCACCGCTCAAACAGGACGGTGGCAAAGGGGAAAACCGCCGAGAGGCCGGCGAACAGTGCCACCTTGAACGGCCAGCGCTGCAGCCGCCACAAGACGAGGGCGGCCACCCCGTAGCCGATGAACAGCACGCCGTGCACCGGTCCGGCAATCTCCACGCCGAGTTCGGTAGTCCCGGCGATCCACTTGAAGTACATGCCGGCCAGGAGTGCGGCCCAGCTGAAGGCTTCGGCCACCGCCAGCAGGCGGAAGGCGCGGACGACGGCGGACGCAGACGGGAATTTCACAGGAGGCTCCGGCTTCTGTAGGGGCTGGGGTCTGGCTGGTGTGTGTCGTTGAAATGAAAACGCCCCGGGGCCGGCGCAGATGCGGCGGCCGCCGGGGCGGATCAGGCGGACTAGCGTCCGCGCTGGGGGCGGGCCTTGTAGGGGTCCACGCCCTTGGGGATCGGGAGGCGGGAGCCCAGCGACGAGATGCGCTTGGACACTGCGCTGACCTCGGTCTTGGTGAGCTCCTTGTTGAGCTTGTTCATCTTTTTCGCGACCTGGCTGATGGGCACCTGGCCCTCGCCGCGTCCGGTCTCGATGACGTGGATGGTGACATTGGGAAGGATGCGCGCCAGCTTCTTCCGTTCGCCTTCGATCAGCGGGCGCACGCGGTGCGTGGGCCCTTCAGCAACGAGTACGACGCCGGGACGCCCGACAGCGCGGAAAACGGCGTCCTGGGTCCGCGGGTTCACAGCCACGGGCTGCTCCTCGGTGATCCAGCCGCGCTTGAGCGTGCTGAGGGCAGCCCCCGACGCTCCCGGCTGGTTTTCGATCTGGGCGAAGGCAGCCCGCTCGGCGCGGCGCGAAAGGATGAACGTTGCCGCAAGGAATCCCAGCGGGATGCCGATGATCAGGCCTGTAATCCAGTTATTCAGCAACAGGCCAACCACGAGGCTGACGGCCACGACGCCCAGGAACGCCAGGAGCATGAGCCACGGAACCATGGGGTCGTGGCGGCGGGTCATATTGAAGACTTCGCGGATCTGCTTGAGCCGGCTGGGCTTCTTTTCCTTCACGGCTTTGGGTTTGCGCCCAAAGAGACCGCGCTTGGAGGCATCAGCGGCCGCAGGAGTGTTGTTGCTGGAGTCAGGGGATTTCGCCATAGTGCCTTAATTCTACGTGATCCACGACAAAGGGCCGGACGCCGGAAAGTACCAGTGTCCGGCCCCTGGCCGTGGGAAATATATGGTGTTACTGGTGCGCTGCGAGCAGGGAGCTGGCTTCCTGGCGGGTGGATCCGGAGGATTCGATGTGGGCGAGTTCGGCGGGGATTTCCCAGCCCTTTTTGCGCATCGCGGTGGCCCAGAGCCGGCCGGCGCGGTAGGAGGAGCGGACCAGGGGGCCGGACATGACGCCGAGGAAGCCGATCTCTTCGGCCTCGGTGGCGAGGTCGACGAATTCCTGTGGCTTGACCCAGCGGTCCACCGGGAGGTGGCGTTCGGAGGGGCGCAGGTACTGGGTGATGGTGATCAGGTCGCAGCCGGCCTGGTGCAGGTCCTTCAGGGCTTCGGAGATCTCGTCGCGGGTTTCGCCCATGCCCAGGATGAGGTTGGACTTGGTGACCATGCCCAGGTTCCGGCCCTGGGTGATGACGTCCAGGGAGCGTTCGTAGCGGAAGGCGGGGCGGATGCGTTTGAAGATCCGGGGCACGGTTTCGACGTTGTGGGCGAACACTTCGGGTTTGGCGTCGCAGATCGCGGCGATGTGGTCGGGTTTGCCGGAGAAGTCCGGGATGAGGAGTTCGACGCCGGTGCCGGGGTTTAGTTCGTGGATCTTGCGGACCGTTTCGGCGTAGAGCCAGACGCCTTCGTCTTCGAGGTCGTCGCGGGCGACGCCGGTGACGGTGGCGTAGCGCAGGGCCATGGCCTGGACGGAGCGGGCGACTTTGGTGGGTTCGAACATGTCGACGGGGGAGGGTTTGCCGGTGTCGATCTGGCAGAAGTCGCAGCGGCGGGTGCATTCGGAACCGCCGATCAGGAAGGTGGCTTCCTTGTCTTCCCAGCATTCGAAGATGTTGGGGCAGCCGGCCTCTTCGCAGACGGTGTGCAGGCCTTCCTTCTTGACCAGGTTCTTCAGGCCGACGAACTCGGGGCCCATCTGGACCTTGGCCTTGATCCAGTCCGGTTTGCGTTCCACCGGGGTGGCCGCATTGCGCTGCTCGATCCGCAGCATTTTCCGGCCTTCTGGTGCCAGTGTCACAGGAGAGCTCCTTCGGGGGTTGCAACTAGGGCGTCTTCATTGTTGCGCAGTTCCTCGGTGATCCGCGAAACGAGATCTGCCGGGGACACATCGCGGCCAGTTTCCTGGGCGATGGTGGTCACACCCGCATCGGTGATCCCGCAGGCGATGATCTGGCCGTACGGTGCGAGGTCGTTGTTGCAGTTGATGGCGAAGCCGTGCATGGTGACGCCCTGGCTGACCCTGATGCCGATAGCGGCGATCTTGCGTGCGGGGCCCTTGGCGTCCTCTTCGATCCAGACGCCTGCGCGCCCCTTGATCCGGACAGCCGTGATGCCATAGTCGGCGAGCACCGCGATGATCACGGCCTCTAGGCGCTCAACGTAGTCCCGGATGCCGGCCTTGTTCTTCAGTTTGATAATCGGGTATCCGATGAGCTGGCCCGGCCCGTGCCAGGTGAGCTTGCCGCCGCGGTCCACGGGAACCACGGGGGTGCCGTCGAAGGGCCGCTCGTGATCCTCGGTCAGCTTTCCGGCCGTGTAGACGGCGGCATGTTCGAGGAGGAGTACCGTGCTGGGGGCCTTGCCGGCCAGGACATTTTCATGGATTTCGCGCTGGATGTCCCAGGCGTGGCTGTAATCGACGAAATCCGGGGCAAGACCGAGCTTTGTGAACTCAAGAGTCATGCGTTCCAGCTTAGACCTCAGCCGGCTTCCTGCCAGATAGTGTGCCCAAGCTCTCACCCTGTTGCCGGTCACATTCCGCGCCATCCGCGACGACGGCGGGGCCCCGGGCTTGCCTGTGGATAACTTCTGCAGGAATCCCCGGATTCCGGTACTCCTTAAGCCATGGACCAGCACAGCCCGGAAAACCACAGTCTCGAAACGCGCAGCCCGGAAAGCAGCCGCAGAGCGCATCCGCACGGTTCTGCCGGGGGAGCGCCTGCCGTCGCGGGCTATTCGGTGTGCCGCTGGCTGGGCCGGGGCGGCAGCGCGGACGTGTGGCTGGTCTCGCAGGACTCCACCGGCGAGAAGCTTGCCCTGAAGTGCTTCGGCCGGCCACGGGGTAGCGGTGAACCAGGCAGCGGTGAACCAGGCGCTGCGGGCATGCCCCCTGCCGTGGCGCGGGAGGAGGATGTCCGCCGTGAACTCCTCGTCATGTCAGTGCTGGACCACGAGCACCTGGTGAAGGCCTGCGGGGTGGTCAGGACGGATCAGGCTGGAGGGGGCAGCTTTGGCCTCCTCATGGACTACGCGGCCGGTGGTTCGCTCCAGCAGATGGTCACGGCGAGGGGCGTCCTGAGTGTCGGCGAGACAGTCACTGTTCTGACCCCGATCGCGCAGGTCCTGGGCTACCTGCACGGCAAGGGCTTCACCCACTCCGACGTCGCACCCGGCAACGTGCTTTTCACCGCCCACGGGAAGCCGCTGCTGGCCGACCTCGGCGTGGCCCGGATGGTCGGGGACGCTTCCGGCATTCCTGACCGGCACACCGAAGGCTTCGCGGATCCGGCTCCGGTGGACGCAGTCCGGGCGGGACTCCAGCCGGAACGAGACGTCTATGCGGCCGCCGCCTTGGGCTGGTACTGCCTCACCGGACAACCACCTCCGCCGTCAGCGGCGAGGCCACCGCTCTCGCTGGTTGTGCCGGAGGTGCCGGCCGAGCTGGCAGCGGTGCTGGAAGCGGGGCTCAGCGACGACCGTCGGCAACGTCCCGCCGCCGCCGAGTTTGCCACGGCCGTGTACCGCAGCGCGGCCGCGGTCCCTGTGGATCTGTCCCGCTCCGTCCATGACACGGTACTACCCGAGCTGCTGACGCGCAGGCCCGTCCCGCCGCCGGGCGGGCGGGTGAAGAAGCGCCTGCTCGCCTGGGGAAGGCGGTTGCGGACGGCCGCGTGGGTGGGTGCCTTGGGCCGGCCGTCATGGCATGGAGCGCCGGCGGACCTGGTTCCGTCGGTCCCGCAACCAGATCCCAGGCACGCCGCGGTGAGGCGCGTGGCCAGGCACGCTGCGGCCAGGCACGCCTTGGCCAGGCACGTTGCGGCCACGCACCCGGCTCACGCTGCGGTCAGGCACCCCGCGGTGAGGCGCGCCGCAGACAGGCAGCGCGGCCGCAGCCGCCGACTGGCAGTGGCCGGCGGCGTGCTCACGGCGGCGGTTCTCGCTGGCGCCGGGCTAGTGGGGCTGCCCGGCACGGCGCAGGAAGCAGGCCCGGCAGCACAAGAGCCGGCAGCACAAGAGGTGGACCTGCCGGCCGGTCCCGCACCTTCGCAAGGCCCCGACCTTCCCGATGATGTCAGGCGGCGGCTCGCGGCGAAGGATCCGGTGGAGGCCGTCCTCGGACTGGCGCAGCTCCGGTCACTGGCGCTGCGGGAGGGCAGGCTGGATTTGCTCGACGATGTGAATGCTCCGAATACTCCCGCTCATGCCGCAGACCGGCGGATCCGGGCCGGGCTGGAGAAATCCGGGACAGTGCTGGCCGGGTTCACCACGAGCCTCTCCGCCGTGCGCCGCCTGCCCGGAAGCACGCCCGGGAGGGCAGTGGTGGCGGTGACGTCGTCGACCTCGGCTTATGAGGAGCGGTCGGCCGGCGGCGCCGTCGTGGCTGCCGGAACGCGGCAGCAGGACACCAGGCTGCGGCTTGTCCTGGTCCAGGCCGCGGGACGCTGGCGCATCGCAGACATCCTGCCGGCAGGCTGAACACCACCCAGAACGGAGAACAACTATTTGTCGCCGGCGACCCAGGCGGCGGCAAGCGCCACCGAAGGGTGCTGCCAGGTGAACCCGCCGTCCCTGAGCAGCGTCGGCTCGAGCCGCTGGCTGGCGAGCAGGAGTTCGTCGGCCAGCTTGCCCATAACGAGGCGCAGTGCCGGGGCCGGCGCACGCAGCACCGCGGGGCGGTGAAGGGCCCTTGCCAGCCCCGCCACGAGGGTGTTGACATCGGCGGCTTCCGGCGCCGCCACATTCACGGGGCCCGAAGTCCCGGAGGTGAGGAGGAATTCGAACGCTGAGGTGAGGTCGGGGAGGGTGATCCATGGCCAGTACTGCCGGCCGTTGCCCAGCGGACCGCCAACGCCTGCCCGCAGCAGTGGCAGCAGGCGTCCCATGGCCCCGCCTGACCTGCTCAGCACCACTGCGGTCCGCGGGGTCACAACCCGGACTCCGGCGGGGGCTTCATGGGCTGCCGCTTCCCACTCGACGCAGATGCGCGCCATGATGCCCTGCCCGGCGGGGGACTCCTCGGTCAGCATGGCCTGCCCGGCGTCGCCGTAGTATCCGGCCCCGGACTGACTGATGAAGATCCGGGGCGGGGAGTCGAGGTGGCGCATCGCCGAAGTCAACGTCCGCGTGGGATCGAGGCGGGACCGGAACAGCTCATCGATCCGGTGCGGTGTCCATGGCCCGGCGCCGATGTTGGCGCCGGAAAGGTTGACGACGGCGTCGGCACCCTCAAGGCAACCCGGGTTCAGAGTCCCGCTGGCGGGATCCCAAGGGATCTCCGACGGCGACGACGGCGGCCGTCTCACCAGCCTGACGACGTCGTGCCCGTCGGAGACGAGGCGGGAGGAGAGTGCGGTTCCGATGAGCCCGGAGGCACCGGCCATGACAATTCGCATGATCCATCTCACCATGCCCGGCACGGCAGGGCACCTCCACGATGGCTCATGTCACGTTGACTATGATCGAACGATGACCTCTTCGAGTTACCTCCGGTTCCCCCATGTTCACGGCGATCTGGTCACGTTTGTGGCCGAGGACGACGTCTGGATTGCAGCCCTCAGCGGCGGCCGCGCCTGGCGTGTTTCCTCGCTCCAGCTGCCGGCCCGCAACCCGCGCTTTACGCCGGACGGAAAGAAGCTGGTCTGGACGGTCGTGCAGGGGACGGCTCCCGAGGTGGTCATCGCTGATGTCGACGGCGGGGGATACCGCCAGCTGACCTTCTTCGGACACAGCACCACGCGGGTCAAGGGCTTTACCCCTGCCGGGGACATCGTGGTCACCAGCGCATTCCGCCAGGCCGAGAGCCGCCACACACACGCGTACCGGCTGTCCACCGACGGCGGCTGGGCCGAGGAGCTTCCGCTGGGACCGGTCGAGTCCGTGGCCTTCGGCCCGGAACTCGGGGACGAAAAGCCAGTAGTGGTGGGCAGCGTGCTGTCCCGCGAACCGGCCTGGTGGAAGCGCTACCGCGGCGGTACCGCCGGAAAGCTCTGGATCGACAGTGACGGTAACGGCGAGTTTGAGCGGCTCCTGCCGGAGCTGGACGGCAACCTCGCCGATCCCATGTGGGTGGACGGGCGCATCGCCTTCCTCTCCGACCACGAAGGCTACGGCAACCTGTACTCTGTCCTGCCCGGCGGCGGGGACCTGCGGCGCCACACCGACCACGAGGACTTCTACGTCCGCCACGCCTCCACCGACGGCAAGCGTGTCATCTTCGAATCTGCCGGTGAGCTCTGGCTCCTCCATGACCTCGGGTCCGAGGCTGTCCGGCTGGAGATTGCGCTCGGATCGGCGTCCCAGTGCCGCCGCCCCTCACTCCTCAAGGTCGCCAAGCACCTGGGTGACGTCCGGCCGGACGCCACCGGGGAAGCCAGCGCCGTGGAGGCCCACGGAACCATCCACTGGCTGCGGCACAAGGACGGACCGTCCCGGGTGGTGGAGGCTACGGCCGGCGTCCGCGCCCGCCTGCCGCGTCCTCTTCCCGACGGCCGCATCGCCTACGTGGCAGATCACGACGGCGACGAAGCCCTGTTCATCAGGGAAATCGCCCCGCAGGTCCCGATACGCGACGGAGGGGTCCGGGCAGCCAAAGCCGCCAGCGCAGCCAAGGGCAACGGCGCTGCCCCGGATACCGCCTCCGCCTCGGACCAGCAGGAAGCCGCGGCTCAAGCCGTGCCGCTGCCCAGGCCTGTTTCCGCCGCCGGAGTAGCGGGGCCCCGCGCCACCCACCCGGTGGCCGACGACGCGGCGGCCGACCTCGCCCCTGCGGAGGCGGCAACCGAAACAACGGCTGGGCAGGTAACCGGCACTGTTGCGGCCGAATCAAGCCCGCTCACGGTCCGGTTCCCCAAGCCTTCACGCGCCAGCGCGATTGAAGCCAGCCCCGACGGCCGCTGGGTCGCCATCGGAACCGCCTTTGGCGACCTGTACCTTGCCGACACGCAGGACGGCGCGCTGACGGCGGTAACCAGCATCGGCGAGGGCAGCATCGAGGACCTCGCCTGGTCGCCGGACTCCGCGTGGCTCGCCTGGTCCGAACCGGTGACTTCCTTTGGCTCACGCAGCCGCCTGCGGCTGGTCCGCGCCAACACCCGGGAAACCAAGCCCCGGGAAACGAACCCCGGTGGAACCAACACCCCGGAGGTCAAAGCCGGAGAGGCCGCCATCGTGGAGGTGACGGACGGGCGCTTCCGGGACGAATCGCCGTCGTTCTCCCCGGACGGCAAGTTCCTTGCTTTCCTTTCCAACCGCAGTTTCGATCCGGTCTACGACGGCCATTCCTTTGACCTGTCTTTCCCCAGCCCGATCAAGCCCTACCTCGTGGCACTGGCGGCGGACACCGCTTCGCCGTTCGGCCCTAGCGTGGCCCTGGCAGACGGACCCGGACAGGGCGGCACCGCAGCCACGTCCGACGCAGCCGCCGCGGGCGAGACCACACCGGCCACTGTCCGGGTGGACGCCGAAGGCCTGGCCCACCGCGTCATCAGCGTCCCGGTTCCGCAGGGCAACTACTCGGACCTGACCGCCGCCGACGGCGCGCTGCTGTGGCTCGACAGTGCCCTTGCCGGCGTCACCGGGGAGGGCAGGGCAAGCCTGGAGGACAAGAACGCGGCACCGAGCCTGGTCCGCTTCGACCTGGCCAAGCGCAAGAGCACCACCCTCGTGGAAGCCGTGCACAGCTACCGGCTGTCCGGAGACGGCAAGAAGGTGGTCCTGGTCCACGACAAGCAGGTCCGCGTGGTGCCCGCCGACGCCAAAGCGGACGAGGATTCCGGCCAGCTGGTCAAGGTTGACCTCACCCGCATCCGCGTCCTGATGGATCCGCTGAGCGTGTGGGGCCAGGCGTTCGATGAAGCGTGGCGGCTGCAGCGCGACTTCTTCTGGACCGAGGACATGGCAGGCCAGGACTGGGACTCCATTCACGCCCGCTATCGCCCGCTCGTGGAGCGGCTCGGATCCCATGACGACCTGGTGGACCTGCTGTGGGAACTGCACGGCGAGCTCGGCACATCGCACGCCTACGTGCGCCCGGCCGCGGCCTCGGAAAACGGCAACAACGGCCAGGGCCGGCTGGGTGCCGACCTCGCCTTCACCGGCGAGGGCTGGGAAATCGAGCGCATCCTGGCCGGCGAATCGTCGGACCCGCTGGCCACCTCGCCGCTGACGCGCCCGGGCGCCGACGCCAAGGCCGGGGACGTCCTGCTGGCCATTGACGGCGTGCGCCTGACAGAGTCGCTGACACCGGCCATGCAGCTGGTGGGCGCGGCCGGCCGGGCGGTGGAACTGACCATCCGCAACGGCGCCGGCCACGGACCGGCGGCCGGGGTCCAGCGCCGGATCGCCGTCGTCCCCATCAGGGATGAGGAACGGCTCCGGTACCAGGACTGGGTGAACGCCAACCGCCGCACCGTACGCGAGGCGTCGGACGGCAAGTTCGGCTACCTGCATATTCCGGACATGATGGCCAACGGCTGGGCGCAGCTCCACCGCGACCTGGACACCGAGACTGCGCTCGATGGTCTGATCGTGGACGTGCGCCGCAACCGCGGCGGACACACCTCCCAGCTCGTTGCCGAACTGATCGGGCGGAAGGTGACGGGCTGGAGCATGCCCCGCGGCGAAAAGCCGCGGACGTATCCGCACCACGCGCCGCGCGGTCCGGTCATCATCCTGGCCGATGAATTCGCCGGTTCCGACGGCGACATCATCACGCAGGTCTCGAAGCTGCGAGGCATCGGCCCGGTGATCGGCACGCGCACCTGGGGTGGCGTCGTGGGCATCGACAACCGCTTCACGCTGGCTGACGGAACAGGCGTTACCCAGCCCCGCTACGCCACCTGGTTCGGCGGCGGCGTGGGCTGGAGCGTCGAAAACCACGGAGTGGCTCCGGACATAGAGGTGACGTTCCCGCCGCACGCGTACGCTGCCCGCCGGGACCCGCAACTGGAGTCCGGCATCACGGCGCTGAAGGAAATGGTCCAGGAGCTCCCCACGGACCGGCCGCCGGCCCGCGAGGGCTACCGCCGGTTGCGCCCCGAGCCGCTGCCGGCGCGCCGCCACAGCCAGGCGTAGCAGGCCGTTCAAATGCCGGAATGCCGCCGGCGCAAGCCGGCGGCATTCCGGCAAGCACGAAGGCCCCGTGCCCGACTGGATTCACCAAGGGAACGGGGCCTTCGGGCTTTAAGGCTAGGAAGCCAGTGTGGCGTCCAGGGTGATATCGATGCTGGCGAGGGCACCGGAGACAGGGCAGCCAACCTTGGCTTCCGCTGCGATCTTCTGGAATTCATCTTCGGTGATGCCGGGGACCTTGGCGTTCAGGGTCAGGTGGCTGCCCGTGATGCCGGTGCCGGGCTGGAACGTGACGTCCGCCTTGGTGTGCACCTCTTCCGGCGTGTGGCCGGCCTGCGCCAGCGCGTGGCTGAAGGCCATGGAGAAGCAGGCGGAGTGGGCTGCGGCGATCAGCTCTTCGGGGCTGGTCTTGCCTTCTGAGGCCTCCGTGCGCGCCTTCCAGGTGACCTCGTAGGTGCCCAGTCCGGAGCTGTCGAGTGTGGTGTTGCCGGCACCCGTCATCAGGTCGCCGTTCCATACAGTGTGTGCGGTGCGTGTTGCTGCCATTTCCACTCCTTAGCTTGGGATCAATCATGGCCGGGCTGGCGCCCGGACCGTCCTCCACAATCCTATGGATTCGCTGCCTCCGGTGCACGGGTTGTCCGCTGTCAGAGGATTATGACCGGAGCCGCCAACGACGACGGCGACGCCCCCTCCCAAGGGGGCGTCGCCGTCGTCGTTGGCATGGCAGAGGGCGGTTACTGCCAAAGCGTGGCGACGGCGACGTTCAGCAGCGCCAGCCCGCCGACGCTGTGGGCAAGCCCGGCGGAGATCGGCTCGCCCTTCTTGTACTTGCGGCGGCCGATGAAGGCCAGAACGCCGACGACCAGGGCGACGGCGAACTTGATGCCAAGCTTGGCATAGTTGGCGTCCATGTCGAGCGCGGGGATCAGGCCCATCATCACGATGCCGGTGAGGAGCTGGAGTGCCGCGCCGTCGAACTGCCGGGGGTGGACGGTCGGCTTCTTCATGTTGCCGATCCAGATGCCGACGATCATGGCGGCGCCGACGATGTGCAGGAAGACCATGACGTTATAGACGATGTTCATGGCATCAGTCTAGCCAGATACTTCTACGCGCCGTAGTAAGGCGCGGCTGAAGCTCGGGGTACCGTTGGCCAAACAAACGACGACGGCGGTGCGGCCTTCCGGTGGCAATCCACCGGCGTCCGCACCGCCGTCGTTTTCGGCTGTTGTTACCGTCCCCTGTTGGTTACAGTCCCAGGTCCGCTTCGAACGCGCCTTCTTCGAGGCGGGCCTTCAGCGTCTGCAGGAAGCGTCCGGCGTCCGCGCCGTCCACCAGGCGGTGGTCGTACGTGAGGGACAGGTACATCATGGAGCGGATGGCGATCGAGTCGTCACCGTTCTCGTCCTGGACCACCACGGGGCGCTTGACGATCGCACCGGTGCCGAGGATGCCGACCTGCGGCTGGTTGATGATCGGGGTGTCGAACAGCGCACCGACAGAACCGATGTTGGTGATGCTGAACGTACCGCCGGACAGTTCGTCCGGACCGATCTTTCCGTCGCGCGTGCGGCCGGCGACGTCGGCGATCTTGCCCGCCAGACCGGCGAGGTTCAGGTTGCCTGCGTCGGAGATGACCGGAACCAGCAGACCCTTGTCGGTGTCCACCGCAATCGCCAGGTGCTCGGCGTTGTGGTAGGTGATCTCCTGCTTGTCCTCGTCATAGGCAGCGTTCAGCTTGGGGTGCTGCTTGAGGGCCTCGGCCACGGCCTTGGCAATGAAGGGCAGGAACGTCAGCTTGACGCCGTTCTGGGCCTGGAACGAGTTCTTGGCCTTGAGGCGGAGCTTGGCGATCTTGGTCATATCGACCTCGTGCACCTGGGTCAGCTGGGTGGAGACCTCGAGGGACTCGCGCATGCGGCGGGCGATGACCTGGCGGATGCGCGGTGCCTTCTGCACGGTGCCGCGCAGCGATGATGCCGCCGCAGACGGTGCTGCGGAGGCGGCGGCCGGGGCTGCCTGTGCTGCGGCTGCCGGAGCGGCCTTGGACTCAGCGGCGGCCAGGACATCCTGCTTGCGGATGCGGCCACCAACGCCGGTGCCGGAGACGGAAGCGATGTCCACGCCGTGCTGGTTGGCGAGCTTGCGGACCAGGGGGGTGACGTAGCCGGACTCGGCGCCTGCGGCCGGTGCAGCCTGCGGAGCCGGTGCTGCCTGGGGAGCCGGTGCAGCCTGGGGAGCCGGCGCTGCCTGGGGAGCCGGCGCTGCCTGGGGAGCCGGCGCGGGGGCGGCTTCCTGGGCGGGGGCGGGCTTCTCAGCTGCGGGCTGTTCGGCAGCTGGGGCGGCGGGCTGCTCGGGAGCAGCAGCAGGAGCAGCGGCGCCGGAGCCAATCACGGCGAGGACAGAGCCAACCTCGGCGGTCTCGTCCTCGTTGACGCGGATTTCCTGCAGGGTGCCGGCCACGGGGGACGGGATTTCAGTGTCCACCTTGTCGGTGGAAACTTCGAGCAGCGGCTCGTCAACTTCCACGGAGTCGCCAACGGCCTTGAGCCAGCGGGTGACGGTGCCTTCGGTGACGCTCTCGCCAAGGGCCGGCAGGGTGACTTCGTGGCCTTCGCCGGAGGAGGCAGGTGCTGCCTCTGCGGCAGGTGCTTCCTGGGCCGGTGCCTCTTCAGCGGGTGCTGCGGGTGACTCTTCAGCAGGTGCAGCCGGTGCCTCCTCAGCGGGAGCTGCTGCGGGGGCTTCGGCAGCGCCGCCGCCCGAGCCGTCACCGATGCGCACCAGGGGCGCGCCAACTTCAGCGGTCTCGTCTTCGGCGACGAGGATTTCCTCGATGACGCCCGCGATCGGAGAGGGGATTTCGGTGTCTACTTTGTCGGTGGATACCTCGAGCAGCGGTTCGTCCACCTCTACCCGGTCACCTACCTGCTTGAGCCAGCGGGTGACAGTTCCTTCGGTGACGCTCTCACCGAGGGCGGGCAAGTTAACGGATTCAGACATGTCGTCCCCGTTCTCCTTATTGATCTAAAAGTGCGGATGAATTGCTGCATTGTTCGAGCCTGGTGCACCCTGCTGTTCGAGCCGGTGCACCAGGCCCTTGTGTCTTGCGGAGTTGCCTCGCGGAAACGACTTAGCCGTGGAGGGGCTTGCCCGCCAGCGCCAGGTGCGCCTCGCCCAGGGATTCGTTCTGGGTCGGGTGGGCGTGGACCAGCGCGGCCACGTCCTCGGGGTAGGCTTCCCAGTTCACGATCAGCTGGGCTTCGCCGATCTGCTCACCCATGCGGGCGCCGATCATGTGGACGCCGACGACGGGGCCGTCCTTCTGGCGGACCAGCTTGACGATGCCGCTGGTGCCCAGGATGGAGCTCTTGCCGTTGCCGGCGAGGTTGTATTCCTGGGTGTCGACCTGGTCGTCGCCGAACTTGGCTTTGGCGGCCTTCTCGGTGTAGCCGACCGTCGCAATTTCCGGCTCGGAGTAGGTGACCTTGGGGATGTTGACGTCTTCGACGATGACAGGCTTCAGGCCGGCGATTTCCTCGGCGACGAAAATGCCCTGCTGGTAGCCGCGGTGCGCCAGCTGCACGCCGGGGACGATGTCGCCGACCGCGTAGATGTTGCCCACGCCGGTGTGCAGGCGCTCGTTGGTGATGACGAAGCCGCGGTCGATGGTGAGGCCCGCCTCTTCATAGCCGAGGTTGGCGGTGACGGGTCCGCGGCCGACGGCCACGAGGAGCAGGTCGGCTTCGAAGGTCTTGCCGTCGACAAGGGTGACCTTGACGCCGTCGTCGTTCTGCTCGACACCCTGGAAGAAGACGCCGGTGGAGAACTTGATGCCGCGCTTCTTGAAGGCGCGCTCAAAGTTCTTGACGATCGTCGCGTCCTCGTTCGGCACGAGGGAGGGGAGGCCCTCAACGATCGTGACGTCAACACCGAAGGACTTCCAGACGGAAGCGAACTCGACGCCGATCACGCCGCCGCCCAGGATGATCGCGCTCTTGGGGATGTAGTCCATGGTGAGGGCTTCATCGGAGGTGATGACCTTGCCGCCGATTTCCAGGCCCGGCAGCGTGCGCGAGTAGGACCCGGTCGCAAGCACGATGTTCTTGCCCTTGTAGGCGGTGCCGTTCACGACGACGGTGTCGGTGCCCTGGAGCTTGCCTTCACCCTCGATGACGGTGATGCCCTTGGACTTGATCAGGCCCTGCAGGCCCTTGAACTTGCCGGCAATGATGCCGTCCTTGTAGGCGTTGACAGCGGTGATGTCGATGCTGTCGAGCGTCACGTTCACGCCGTACTTGGCGGAGTCGCGGGCGTGGTCGGCCAGCTCCGCGGAGTGCAGGAGAGCCTTGGTGGGGATGCAGCCGTTGTGCAGGCATGTTCCGCCGAGCTTGCCCTTCTCCACGAGGCCAACGGTGAAGCCAAGCTGAACGGCCCGGAGAGCCGTGGCGTACCCGCCGCTGCCACCACCGAGTACCAGGATGTCGAATTCTTGCGCAGTTGCCTGATCGGCCACTTAGACGCTCCCTCGCGTGAACGATGACACGAGAGTACGCATCATCTGGTCTTGGAAATTGCTCTGCCGTGATTATGCCAGCAGGCCTTTTCCCTTTCATTTGTGACTACCGTGGTTCACCTTAGCGAACCACTTATCCATGCTCCACCTTGCCGCTGCTTTTGTGGAGCGCTTGTGTCGAGTGTCACGCGGCTGTGTGGCGAGCGGATCACGCTGCCGCACAGCCGCGCGTCACACTGGCCCTAGGCCAGGAGATCCTCGACGTAGGCCACCAGCGTGCGCACGGTGCAGCCGGTGCCCTGCTTCGGCGTGTAGCCGTAGGGTGCTCCGTTGTTGAAGGACGGGCCGGCGATGTCGATGTGCGCCCACGGGATGGTCTGGCCGCCCTTGTCCTTGCCCACGAACTCGCGCAGGAACACGGCCGCCGTCATCATGCCGCCGTGACGCTCACCGATATTGGCGATGTCCGCCACCTGGGAGTCGAGGCTGGGCCGCAGTTCCTCCGGGAGGGGCATCGGCCAGACGAGCTCGCCGGCCCGGTCAGCCGCCGCCTTCAGCGGGCCGGTCACGCTGTCCGCGCCCATGATGCCGGCGGTGCGGTTGCCAAGCGCGATCAGCTGGGCGCCGGTCAGGGTGGCAACGTCGATGATGGCATCCGGGTACTCCTGGCTGGCCGCGACGATGCCGTCGGCCATGACCAGCCGGCCTTCGGCGTCGGTGTTCAGCACTTCAACTGTCTTGCCGCCGAACATGGTCAGCACGTCGGCGGGACGCGACGCGGCCCCGGAAGGCATGTTCTCGGCGATGCACAGCCAGGCGGTTGCCTTGACGGGCAGCCCAAGGCCCGCGATGGCCAGCACCGTGTTAAGCACGACAGCGGCGCCCGCCATGTCGCTCTTCATGTCGCCCATGCCCAGGGCCGGCTTAATGGAGATGCCGCCGGTGTCGAAGGTGATGCCCTTGCCGACCAGTGCGATTTTCCTCGTGGCCTTGGCGGGGGAGTACTCCACCTTGACGAGGCGCGGCTGCCGGGCGGAGCCCTTGCCAACGCCCATGATGCCGCCGAAGCCTTCCTTTTCCAGGCGCTTTTCGTCCCACACCGTGACCTTGACGGGCAGCCCCTTGGACAGTTCCTTCGCAGCGTCGGCGAACGACTCGGGGTAGAGGTGGCTCGGCGGCTGGTTCACGAGCGAGCGGGTGGCGTTGACAGCCTTGCCCAGCAGGCGCGCACGCTCGAGTGCCGGCTGCAAGTCTTTGTCTCCGGCCAGGTCAGTGAAGATCGCGACGTCGGCCACGGGATCCTTGAGACCGTCCTTGGACGAGCGGAACTCCGTGAACGAGTACGCTCCCAGCGCGGCACCCTCGGCGATGGCAGCGACATCGGCGACAGTCGCCGTCGGGAAGGCCAGCGTGACGGACGACAGCCCGGCAAGCTGGCGGACGGCGGAGCCGGCAGCGCGGCGCAGTGCCTCGCCGGAAACCCTTCCCCCGGGGTCGACCTTTCCTACGCCGGCCAGCACGAGGATTCCTGAGCCCGTTTCCGGAAGCCCGGGAAGGCGGACCGCCTGGTCCGGGGCGCCGGTGATGCCGAGGACCTTCAGGGAATCGGTCAGGGCCTCGACGGATTTCGCGGTCAACGGGTTTTCCAGCAGGAAAGGGCCGTCCGTGCCCTGTCCGACGCCGATGACCACTGCGTCACTTGGCGCCTTCTTCAGGTCCCTTGCAATGGCACTAAGGTTGGTTTCAGTATTCTTGACCACGAGGATCGGTCCTCAATTCTCTGTGATTGTTCGGGCAGGGAGCGCAGCAGGGCGCCCTCTCGCGGGTGCCGGCCGCCGTCCCCGCAGGGCAGCGGCGCCAGCTTCCAAGGAAGCCAATTCCGATCGTAGTCTCTCGTTCCGCAACTGCGGGGGAGCGCCGGGGAAACGGGCCGGTTGAGAGCCGTGCCACAACGCCCCGAGGAATGACGCCGCTCTTCCGGGCGTTAAGAAGATTAACCCCGACCACGAAAGGAACTCGCCGTGTTTGAAAGGATTTCCGGCTCGCTGCTGGACCCCGACGCGCTCTATGCCAAGAACATTGGGCTGTTCCATAACCCTGAGCTCCGCGGGCTGAACCTGGTGATGGGCTTTACCGGTTTCGCCGATGCCGGCCACGTGGTCCGGCAGATCACCGGCGAGCTGCTGGACACCCTCGACTCCGAACGTGTGGCCGTGTTCGACGCCGACCAGCTGATGGACTACCGGTCCCGGCGCCCGCATGTGACCTTTGTTGAGGATCACCTGCAGGATTACCAGCCGCCCACCCTGGCCCTGTACAGGCTGGTCGACGGGCTGGGCAAGCCGTTCCTGTTCCTCGCCGGCTTCGAGCCGGACCTGCAGTGGGAACGCTTCGCCCGTGCCGTGGTGCAGATCGTCGAGGCCCTGGACGTCAACCTGGTGACCTGGATCCACTCAATTCCCATGCCTGTACCCCACACCCGTCCGGTCGGCGTGACTGTGCACGGCAACCGGCCGGAGCTCATTGAGGGCATCTCCTCCTGGAAGCCGACCGTGGAAGTGCCTGCCGCCGTCGGGCATGTCCTGGAACTCCGCCTGACCGACGCCGGCCGCAACGTTGCCGGGTACGTGATCCACGTGCCGCACTACCTCGCCGAGGCGGAATACCCCACGGCTGCCGTGGCCGGCCTGGAGTACCTGGGGGCCGCAACCTCGCTGATGCTGCCGACCGACCGGCTGCGCGAGTCGGGCCGTGAAGTGGGCCGGCAGATTGCCGAGCAGATCGAGGCGTCGGAGGAAGTCCAGCAGGTGGTGGCCCGGCTCGAGGCCCGCTATGACGAAAAGGCGGAGGGCACAGTGCGCCGGTCCCTGCTTGCCAACGAAAATGATGAACTGCCCGACGGCGACGCACTGGGCGCCGCTGTGGAGGCCTACCTGGCGCGGGAGAACCCCGCACCGTAAGCCCCGTCACTGGGCTGCATTAGGCTCATCACTGAAAGGCCAAAAGCGGGCAAATTAAATAGTATTTTTGCCTCCGCTGGGGATAATAAAAGGGTGACTGCACCCCGCGCCTGGCTCATTTGGTCCATTGGCATCTTTTCGTACCTCGTGGCTGTGACGCAGCGTACGTCGTTCGGTGTGGTCGGACTCGAGGCCACCGAGCGGTTCCATGCCAGCGCCTCGGCCATCTCCTTTTTCACGGTGCTGCAGCTGCTGGTGTACGCCGGACTTCAGATTCCGGTGGGTGTGCTGGTGGACAGGTTCGGTTCCCGGGCCATGATCGCCGGGGGCGCCCTGCTGATGGGCCTGGGGCAGTTGCAGCTTGCGTTTGCAGACAGCGTCCCGGCCGGTGTGCTGGGCCGCGTGCTCGTGGGGGCCGGCGACGCCATGACCTTCATCTCCGTCATCCGGCTGATTCCGCTGTGGTTTGCGCCGGCCCGCGTTCCGCTGCTGACCCAGCTGACCGGCATGTCCGGACAGCTCGGCCAGTTGCTGAGCGTGGTGCCGTTCGCCTTCATCCTGCACACCGCGGGCTGGACCCCGGCGTTCCTTGCGTTGGCCGGATTCTCCGGAGTCGCCGTCGTGCTGGTGGTCCTGATGCTGCAGGACGTGCCGCCCGGCACGCCCAGGCAGGAGGCGGCCAAGGGGCTGCGCGCCACCGGCGTGTCCCTGTCGCGCGCGTGGAAGCAGCCGGGGACGCGGCTGGGGATGTGGAGCCACTTCACCATCCAGTTCAGCGGCACGGTGTTCGCCATGACCTGGGGCTACCCGTTCCTGATTTCGGCGCAGGGTCTCGATGCCGGGACCGTCGCGTCGCTCATGTCCCTGTATGTGGCCGGTGCCATCGGAGCCGGGCCGCTGATCGGGCGTTTTGTTGCCCGGCACCCGCTCCGGCGCTCCACCATGGTCCTCCTCCTTGTCGGTGCCACCGCGGCCGCCTGGGCAGCCGTGCTGCTGTATCCCGGCCGCTCACCGCTGTGGCTGCTGGCGGTGCTCATCGTGGTGCTGGCCATCGGCGGCCCGGGCTCCATGATCGGCTTCGACTTTGCCCGCACCTTCAACCCGGCCCACCGGATCGGGACCGCCACGGGCATCGTCAACGTGGGTGGCTTCTTCGCAGCGCTCATGGCTATCTACCTCATCGGCGCCGTGCTGGACATCCTCAACTCCACGGGCTTTTCCCGCGGGGAGCTCTATGGCCTGGAGCCCTTCCGCATCGCGCTCTGCGTGCACTTCCTGCTCCTCGGCGTCGGGTCCGTCGCCATGCTGGTGGTCCGGCGCAAGGTCCGCCGGCAGATGGCTGCCCAGGGAGTGGTGGTGCCGCCGCTGCTGCAGGCAATGGCCCAGCAGCGGCGCGAGCGGATTGCCCGCCGCAAGACCCCTTCCCGCGACTAGGCCCCATACCGCCGGCCGGAGCCCTTGCCGCGGGCAGCGAGACTATTCCTCAACACACCTGTTCCGGGTTGTCCACATAGCGCAGGCTTCCACATAGCTCAGGCTGCCTGTCGCGCCGGCGGTGACCGCCGTCGGAAGCTGTTTCCATGACACCGGAGCATCTCATCATCAGCGGTCCCGAAGACATTCTTGGCTACATTCCGCACAGCCTGGGTTATTGGCCGTCGCAGAGCCTCGTGGCCATGACCATGCAGGGCAAACGCCTCGGGGCCACTCTGCGGGTCGACCTCCCGGAGCGCGGTGGCCGGCGCAGCCGGGAGGCGTTCGCGAGGACGGTGGCGGAGTACCTTCTGGCGGACAAGGAAGCCGACGGGTCGCTGCTGGCCTTCTTTACTGACGGCGATGTTATCGACGGCGGTAATAGCGACGCCGGTGATAACGGCGCCGGCAGGGAAGGAACGGCGGCGTTGTCCTTGCGGCCGCTGCTCGCCGATCTGGAATGCGCGCTCGGGCTGGCTGGCATGCCGGTGCGGGACGCATGGCGCGTCGGCGACGAGTACTGGCGCAACCTGTACTGCACCGATAGCAGTTGCTGTCCGATGCCGGGCCGCTCCGTCGCAGAAATCCGGGACAGCCGGCTCAATGCGGAGATGGTGTATCTGGGCAGCAGCGTCGGTGCGCCGCCGGGTGCTACTTCACCCGGCTATGCCAATACGACTCCAGCGGACGACGCCGCTGTGATGGCAGCCGAACGCAAGTGGATCCTAGCCCTGGCCGGCAAGGGGACTCAGCGGGCACAGTTTGATGCGGTCCTCGATGCCTGGGCAGCTGCGCTCGCAGCAGCTCCGCCTGACGCCGTTCTGCCTGAGGCCGTTTTGCCTGAGGCCGCCCCGGGACGTAGCGGTCAACGTGCGCCGGGTCCACGCGCAGCCGGCCCGGAAAAGGGACTGGAACCGCAACTCGCCGGGTTCCTGCGCGCGTCCCTGCATGTTCCGGCCTGGCGCGACGCGGTTCTGGTCATGGCCGCCGCGGGACGCGCCGCGGCGGCCTCCGGAGCCGAAGCCTTCGGGATCTTCTCCGCCGGGACTGGACTCCCCGTGTCCTGCCCGCCGCTGCCGGAGCCGCGGCTGTCCCTGAGCGGATTACCCAGCCCGGCGCCCGACGGCGGCGTGGCATCCTCGGCGCCCGGAACAGACTCGGTGCCCGGTGCGGAGCGGGCGCCCGGAACAGACTCGGTACCCGGAGCGGAGCAGGCACCCGGAACAGGACTGAGCGGCGATCATGCGGACCAGGGGATGGCCACGGGACGTCCTGACCAGGTGCCTGCCTCCAGCGACGGCCCGGATGCCCTGCCGGGTTATGGCGAAGTCCTGTTGGGCCTAAGTCCGCCGGTACCGGACTGGGACACTCTGAAACGCCTGGAGGGACTGATGGCGGAGTTGTCGTCGTTTGGCGGGGGACAGGCGCAGGCTGCAGCGCTGACGACCACCGGCTGGATCGAATGGTGCCGGGGTAGAGGCTCCTTCGCGCACGCATCATTGACCCGGGCCCTGAAGGCCAGCCCGGGGTACCGGCTGGCCGAGTTGCTGTCCGAGGTGGTCCGGCGCGGAACAATCTGCGGATGGGCAGGGCGACGTGAGGCAGCTTGGCAGAAATTCGGATCGGACGCCGCTTAGAGACTGACCTGCCTGGAGATTGACCGCATCCAGAGCCGGCGCGGGGCCGGTTCGCAAACCAGACCAGGCCCGGGCTCCGGACCGCAACGCCCAGCCGGACCTCGCCACCCGGGCGTACCTCACGACCCGTCCGGGCCCCACCGCCGGGCCGGACCGAGGAGCCTGCCGAATCCGACACATCCCGTGGGCGCGGCGTATTACGGTCCGTTCGGCCCCTGGCACGGAAAATCATGAGACAATAGAGGCCGAGACCCGGTTGGGTCCGTGAATCAATGCTTGCAGTGGTCCCATGCGGGAACATTGCGGCCGCTCCGGCAGTTCTACTTAGTGGCCCTGTCGGTCGGTTGCATCTGATGTCGATCACGGACTTGACAGGGTCATAGTGGTGTTGCCCGAAGGTGACTCCACAGACCGCCGCTAGAAAGGTTTTCTGTGACCCCGTCTTCCGCGAAGAAGGAACCCGCCGCCCTGGCCGTTGAAACTGCCGAGGAGAAGCCGGCGGCATCCAGCGCCAAGCGTGCCGCCACCCGTGCCGCTGGGAAGCCCGAGCCCAAGAAGCGCGGACCCAAACCCGGAGCCAAGGCTGCAGCCGAAGCTGCCGGAAGCCGCTCAACCGATGTCGATGCCGACGTGGAAGTCGAGGAGGACCTCGACGACGCGCAGCCCGACACCGCAGATCTGGTCGATGAACCCGACGAGGCCGGCAAGGAAGCCGCAGCGCCTACCGGTTCGGGCTTCGTTTACTCTGACGCCGACGACGACGACGCACCTGTCCAGCAGGTCATGTCTGCCGGCGCTACCGCCGACCCCGTCAAGGACTACCTGAAGCAGATCGGTAAGGTAGCCCTCCTCAACGCCGAACAGGAAGTTGACCTCGCGCTGCGCATCGAGGCTGGCCTGTTCGCCGAAGAGAAGATCGCCGCCGACGACGGCTCCATGGATCCGAAGTACAAGCGCGAGCTCGAGTTCATCATCCATGACGGCAAGCGCGCCAAGAACCACCTGCTCGAGGCCAACCTCCGCCTCGTGGTGTCGCTGGCCAAGCGTTACACCGGTCGCGGCATGCTGTTCCTGGACCTCATCCAGGAAGGCAACCTCGGCCTCATCCGTGCCGTCGAGAAGTTCGACTACACCAAGGGCTTCAAGTTCTCCACGTACGCCACCTGGTGGATCCGCCAGGCCATCACCCGTGCCATGGCGGACCAGGCCCGCACCATCCGTATCCCGGTGCACATGGTGGAAGTCATCAACAAGCTGGCCCGTGTCCAGCGCCAGATGCTGCAGGACCTGGGCCGCGAACCCACGCCCGAAGAGCTGGCGCTCGAGCTGGATATGACGCCCGAGAAGGTCGTCGAAGTCCAGAAGTACGGCCGCGAGCCCATTTCGCTCCACACACCGCTCGGCGAGGACGGCGACTCCGAATTCGGTGACCTCATTGAGGACTCCGAAGCAGTCGTTCCTGCCGATGCTGTGAGCTTCACCTTGCTGCAGGAACAGCTGCACTCCGTGCTGGACACCCTGTCCGAGCGCGAAGCCGGCGTCGTTGCCATGCGGTTCGGCCTCACGGATGGCCAGCCGAAGACTTTAGACGAAATCGGCAAGGTCTACGGCGTTACCCGTGAGCGCATCCGCCAGATTGAATCCAAGACCATGTCCAAGCTCCGCCACCCGTCCCGGTCGCAGGTGCTGCGGGACTACCTGGACTAGGAAACACCGGACCCAGCAACTGCTGGACTGGCAAACGCGAACAAGGGCCAGGCCTTCTGCCCGAAACGGCGGCAGGCTTGGCCTTTGTCGTGCCGCTACGACATCAACCACGTTCACGTGCATGTTCGGCCCCGAGTCCGCGCCCGTGGCTTAGCCATTGCCTGAATCACCTCCCGCTGGACCCGTTATGCGGTTCTCAGGTCACCGACTGGACGGCCTGGCCCGGCCGGTTCCCGCTACCCCCGCTTGGCGCACTCCGGTTCCGTTAACCAGTTCCGGGTAGTGGCGGTGCCGTTGAGTGGTAGGTGTGGCCGGTGGGTGTGGTGAGTTCGATGGTGTGCCTTGGCCCGGGTCTGGGTTGGGTCTTCCAGCCGGGGAGTTCTTTGGTGTGGTTGCAGGCCTCGCAGAGCCCGGCGCCGTTGGCCAGGGTGGTGGGGCCGTCGTTGTGCCAGGGGATGATGTGGTCGTGGTGGCGGATGGGGGCGTCGCAGTAGGGGGTGCGGCAGGTGTCGTCGCGGACCTGGATGAAGCGGCGCAGCGGTGCCGGGAACAGGCGCCGTCGTGAGTCCATGGCCACCAGGTCCCCGGTGTTCGGGGCGATGTAGAGCCGCCGGACCCAGATCTTCAGTTCCTTCACCGCGTCCTTTTGGCCGGTGGTTGAGCCGGCCGCGTTTGAACTGCGTGCCTGCCTGAGGAGCTCCCGTGCCCACTGGGCGGGGACAACACCGTAGCCGGGGATCCGGGCGGGTTCGGTGTCGCCTTGGAGGAGGGTGCGGTCGGTCATGACGAGGTTGATTTCGATGCCGGTGATGCCGCCGGGGGTGCCGGTGGTGCGTTCGACGAGGGTGTCGGCCTTGATTTGTCCCAGGCTGCGGGGGTCGCCGGCGGACTTGAGGGTGTCCGCGTGCCGGGTCAGGGCCGCGTAGACTGCGACGCCCTCATGGGCGGGCAGCAGCGCCGTCAAATAGGTCATGCAGTCCGGGGCCGGTCGGAGGCTCACGGACCGTTCCGACGCGGCATGGCTGGCGCGCTGGGTGACCGAGCGCGGGTCCCTGCGGGCGGCGGCGGCCCGGGTCGCGGCGATGACGGCCCGGGTCCCGGCACCGGTGAAGGTCCCGGTATCGGCCGCCAGCTCCTCATCAACCGCGGCCCGGTCTTCCACGCTCAGGCACACTGTTTCCTTCACGACGTGGATGGCGCGTTCTTCGTTGAGCTGTCCGGTGTCCAGGGCTCCCAGGGTGTGGGGCATCTCCTTGACCAGGGCCTTGGCCATGCCGAGCAGCCGGCCGCCGCGGTGCGGGGACTCGCCCCGGGCCAGGGCGATCTGCTCGGCCGCGCCCAGGCCCCGGTCTTTGCTGCGGTCGTTGCCGAGGTTCTCGGCGGTCAGTGTCCTGCGGCCATCATCCGTCCCCAGGTCCGTCTGGTCCTGGTGGTGCCGGGTCTCGAAGGTGACGGCAAGTCTGGCCTGTTGCCCGGCAAGCATGTTTTTGATGTTCTCGTACGCGTGGGTCTGGTCGATCAGCCCGGCCTTGTCGGCGTTCAGATCAGCCCGCAGAAGGGCGGTTGCCGCAGCGACCCGGTCCGCCAAAGCCGTCCGCGGCCAGGGCCCGCGCCCGCCAGCGCCCGTGCCGGCGATGGAGGCGGCGGCATCGGCGAACAGAACATCGGCAAAGAGGGCCTCGGGAAACGGGTCCTCAGGGAACACAGCCGGGAACGCGGCGTCGAGGTCATCGTCGTACGGCGAACCGTCGTCCTCGAACTCATCGAACAGAATGGCGCCGTCCGGGAACGCATCTAAAGGGAACTCAGCATCAGGAAAGGCGGCCGCCTGCAGCACGCCGCCGTGCGGCGCCGCTCCTGTCAGTGCTGAATTCCCGCTGCCTTCCATGAACACAGTCTGCCAAGGGGGACTGACAATTTAGCGCCGCAGTGAGCATCCTCGGCAGAGGCGAAAAAGAAAAAGCCAGGACCCCCGTGCGGGGATCCTGGCTTTGAGCTTTGTTGTCTAGTCGACCGGAACCGGCGCCTTTTCCTGCAACCGGTCCGTCTCATCATGCCAGTCGGAGCTGAGCGGCCTCAGGGTCGCTTCGACGGCGCGAGAATGGTGGGCGCAGAAGAGCAGCTCACCTCCGGAGGACTCGAGTACAACCCGGACGTATGCCTGTGCACCGCAACGGTCACACCGGTCAGCTGCGGTTAGCGTGCGGTCGGCAACTGCTGTTGTCATGTCGGCCTCCTTAGTAGTTCTGTACATCTATATAACCAGCATTCGCCGCTAAACCATGGCAAGGATGGGTCACTTTCGCTGTCCGCGTATCACGTGTACGTAACGAACGCCGGGAGCGGGGACCCGTGTCGGGAGTGGCAGTCGGGCATTTGGCGGCGGCGGGACTAGGCTAGGGGGAGCCTTTTAACGCCGATCCGGCCTGTTCCTCAAAGGAGTTCCCTACCTGTGGCACCGAGTTCTGATTACACCGCCCGCCACCTTTCGGTGCTGGAGGGGCTGGAGGCCGTGCGCAAACGCCCCGGCATGTACATCGGTTCCACGGACTCCCGCGGCCTTATGCACTGCCTCTGGGAAATTATCGACAACTCCGTCGACGAGGCGCTGGCCGGCTTTGGCCACGACATCAAGATCATTCTGCACGCGGACAACTCTGTAGAGATCCACGACGACGGCCGCGGCATTCCCGTCGACGTCGAACCAAAGACTGGCCTCACCGGCGTCGAGGTGGTCTTCACTAAACTGCACGCGGGCGGCAAGTTTGGCGGCGGTTCCTACACCGCCTCCGGCGGCCTGCACGGCGTCGGCGCGTCCGTCGTCAACGCGCTCTCGGCACGTCTCGACGCCGAAGTTGACCGGGGCGGCAAAACGTACAGGATGTCCTTCCGCCGGGGTGAGCCCGGCCGCTTCAACGACAACGGCCGCCCCAGCCCGGCCGCCACATTCGCCCCGTTCGTCGAAGACTCTGTCCTGGACGTCGTCGGCAAGGCCAAGCGCGGCGTCACCGGAACGCGCATCCGCTACTGGGCGGACACGCAGATCTTCACCCAGGACGCCCGGTTCTCCTACGAGGAACTCACCGCGCGGGCCCGCCAGACCTCCTTCCTGGTCCCCGGCCTGAAGATCACTGTCCGCGATGAGCGCAAGCTCCCCGGCACCCCCGGTGAACTGGGGGCGCACGAGGAAGTGTTCCACCACGACGGCGGCATCTCCGAGTTCGTGGAATTCCTCGCTGCGGACTCCGCGGTCACGGACGTCTGGCGCCTGCATGGTTCCGGCAAGTTCAAGGAAACCGTCCCCGTGCTGGATGAGAAAGGCCACAGCAAGATCGCGGAAGTTGAACGCGACTGCGAAGTGGACGTCGCACTGCGCTGGGGGATCGGTTACGACACCACGGTCCGCAGCTTCGTCAACATCATCTCCACGCCGAAGGGCGGCACGCACCAGTCCGGCTTCGAGCAGGCTCTCGTGAAAACGTTCCGAAAGGCCGTGGAAGCCAACGCGCGGAAACTCAAGGCCGGCAACGACAAGATCGAGAAGGACGACATCTTCGCTGGCCTCACCGCCGTCCTGACCGTGCGGCTCGCTGAGCCGCAGTTCGAGGGCCAGACGAAGGAAATCCTCGGCACCTCCGCAGTCAAGGCCATTGTGGCCCGGGTGGTGGAGAAGGAGATAGCGGCCAAGCTGAACTCCTCCAACCGCAACGACAAGGCACAGTCAGCGTTGCTGCTGGAAAAGATCGTCAGCGAGATGAAGTCGCGCATCTCCGCGCGCGTGCACAAGGAGACGCAGCGCCGCAAGACAGCGCTCGAGTCGTCGTCGATGCCCACCAAGCTTGCAGACTGCCGCACTGACGACGTCGCCCGCTCCGAACTGTTCATCGTGGAGGGCGACTCGGCCCTCGGAACTGCCAAGCTGGCGCGCTCCTCGGACTTCCAGGCGCTGCTGCCGATCCGCGGCAAGATCCTCAACGTCCAGAAGGCCTCCGTGGGCGACATGCTCTCGAACGCCGAGTGCGCGGCCCTCATCCAGGTGGTCGGGGCCGGCTCCGGACGCAGCTTCGCGATCGAAGCCGCCCGCTACGGGAAGGTCATCCTGATGACCGACGCCGATGTCGACGGCGCCCACATCCGCACTCTGCTGCTCACCCTCTTCTTCCGGTACATGCGGCCCATGGTGGAGGAAGGCCGGGTCTTCGCTGCCGTGCCGCCGCTGCACCGGGTGGAAGTCATCAACCCCGGCCAGAAGGCCAACGAGATGATCTACACGTATTCCGAGGCAGAGCTGCACGCCCTGCTGGCGAAGCTCGCAGCTGAGGGCAGGAAGTACAAGGAACCCATCCAGCGCTACAAGGGTCTGGGTGAGATGGATGCTGAGCAGCTGGCCGAAACCACGATGGACCCCCGGCACCGCATGCTCCGCAAGGTGAACATCGAGAATGCCCAGCAGGCGGAAGCCACGTTCGACCTGCTCATGGGATCGGATGTCGCGCCGCGCAAGGACTTCATCATCGCCGGTGCCTCCAGCCTGGACCGGGAACGCATCGACGCCTAGGAGCCGGCCTCAGCCCAGCAGGCCGGGAACTATCAGGAGGGCTGTGGGCATCGCCAGCAGCAGCGTGCACACGGCCAGGACGGTTGCCCGGAGGCCGCCGGCGAGCGGAGGCTGGGGTGAGAGAAGGCGGCTCACGCGTGACGCCGTCGTGCTCGGTCCGGCGCCGCCGGCGCCGTCCGGCAGCTGCAGGCTTGAGCCTGCAAGGCCTGCCGGTTCGACGACGGCGGCCCCCGGGGGTGCCGCCGAGCCGCTGGCGACGATGGCTATCGCCTTGATCAGCGTTACCTTGCTCTCCGTTTTGAGGGCAACATCGTCCGCAAGCATTTCAATGAGGGAGTTCACAGCCTCCTGGGCCAGGCGGGTGGTGGGCAGCCATGGCAGGGCCTGGCGCCAGGCGGCGAAGGCCCACAGCAGCAGGTGGTGGCGCTGGGTGAGGTGCGCGTTTTCGTGAATCAGGACGGCGCGCAGCTCTGCCGGTTCGAGGGCGGCCATCAGGCCGTCGGAGAGGACCGTGACGGAGCGGGCGCCGCCGGGCAGGCAGTAGGCCACCGGGGAATCGTGGTTGATGACCACAGTGCCGGGCCCGTCGTCGGACGGTGAGGCCAGGAGGGCCAGCAGTTCGCGGTGCCGCCTGCGCTGGCGCTCGATTTTGTAATAGGTCAGCAGCAGCGTGAAGACGAGGTGCGCTGTCAGCAGCGCGGCCGCGGAGAGCGCGAAGAGATGCCAGAAGCCCAGGGCTGTGGTGGGCGCTGCAAACAGCACCATGCCTGCCAGCGCGCGCAGGCCGGCAATCAGGTTGTCGCCGACGGGTTCGAGGCCATAGACCAGCATGGCACCGATCATGGACAGCCCACCGGCGAGTGCGATGGCCTGCCACAGCACCATGGCCGTGAAGGGGTCGCGCGCCGGCCAGTGGGCGCGCGAAAGAAGGATAGGTACCGGCCAGGCCAGTACTATCGCCAGGACCGCCAGGAAATATGAGGTCCAGAACATCAGGTGCTAGCTGTGGCCAAGCAGTTTGCGCAGCGTCTCGGCTTCACTTTCCGTCACGGAACCGATGAACCGGGCCAGCACGGCCTCGCGGTCCGGAGCGGATCCCAGCACTTCATGCATGAGTTCGGCGGTGTGGTCTTCGCGGCTGGACACAGCCTGGTAGCGGTGCGGCCGGGTGCCGCGTTCGCGCTCCACCAGGCCCTTCTTCTCGAGACGCGAAAGGACCGTCAGGAC
The DNA here is from genome assembly GCF_040448525.1 of Arthrobacter sp. K5. NCBI lineage: Bacteria > Bacillati > Actinomycetota > Actinomycetes > Micrococcales > Micrococcaceae > Arthrobacter > Arthrobacter sp. K5. The sequence continues at coordinate 192,751 of NZ_CP159279.1, forward strand.
GGTGGTCACCGCCAGGTCCTTGCCCTCATGCCCTGCTGCTCCGCCATGCGCGGCCGTGCTCTGCGCAAGCAGGTCCCGCAGCGTGTTGGCCGTGGCTGCTTCGTGGCCCGCCCAGAGCAGGTCCATGACTGCGCGTTCCAGTTCCCCAAGACTTGCCATCTGTACATCCTTTTGACAACGCACTGCCAGGAGCCGATCGCCCGGCCCGTGCCGTGATTCCAATACTGCAACTTCAAATCTATCGCGTTTCGCCGCGCGTTTCTACATGAGGTAGAACGCTCGGCGCGTCGCGGGTGATTGCGTTCCTCCGATGTGCATGCAACCGTGTTTACAGTGTTCTGACCTGTGTTCTACACTCTGTAGAAGTTGAAGTTCTACGTTGTGTAGAAAACAACGCTGGAGAGCTAGACCCAACCGTAAGTAGGGACCGCCTTGGACGCCTTGGAAATCGCACGCTGGCAATTCGGAATCACCACCGTCTACCACTTCATGATGGTGCCGCTGACAATCGGCCTGGGCCTGGTCGTCGCAGTGATGCAGACCGTCTGGTACCGCACCGCAAATCCCGCTTATCTGCGGATGACCAAGTTCTGGGGAAAGCTCTTCCTCATCAACTTCATCATGGGCGTGGCCACCGGCATCGTCCAGGAGTTCCAGTTCGGGATGGCCTGGAGCGAATACAGCCGCTTCGTGGGTGACGTCTTCGGCGCTCCGCTCGCCCTCGAAGCCCTGCTGGCGTTTTTCGTCGAGTCAACCTTCCTGGGCCTGTGGATCTTCGGCTGGAAGCAGCTCAAGAGGGGCGTGCACCTTGCGTGCCTCTGGATCGCCGTGGTCGGCTCGTTTTTCTCCGCGTACTTCATCATCGTGGCCAACAGCTGGATGCAGCACCCCGTCGGCGTCACCATGATCGACGGGCGCCCGGTCATGACCGACGCCTGGGCCGTCTTCACTAACAACACCGCCCTGGTAGCCGTGCCGCACACCCTCTTCGGCGCCCTTGCCGTCGCCGGCGGGTTCCTGCTCGGCATCGCCTGGTACCACCTCTGGCGCAGGCGCCGCGACGGTATCGACACCATCGGAGCGGACGGCAAGCTGGTTGCCGGCGAGTCCGACATTCCGGGCCGCGACCGCACCGACTACACAGTCTGGATCAAGTCGCTGCGGATCGGCGCCGTCGTCGCCATGATCTCCTTTGCCGGAACCGCCCTCACCGGTGACCTGCAGGGCAAGCTGATGTTCGAACAGCAGCCCATGAAGATGGCCGCAGCCGAGGCCGCGTGCCACGACGGAACGGGCTTCTCCGTCCTGAGCGTGGGCAACGTCGGGTCCCGCAACTGCGACGACATCGTGGCGCTGATCGAGGTCCCGGGCATCCTCTCCTACCTCGCCAAGGGCGACTTCACCACCGAGGTCAAGGGCGTCAACAGCCTGATCGACCAGTACAAGGCGGACTACGGCACGCACGTCCCGGACAACCCCATCTACGGTGACCGCGCAGGCCAGGAGATCCAGTACGTCCCCGTCATGGAGGTCACCTACTGGGGCTTCCGCGCCATGATCGGATTCGGCGGACTCGCGGCCCTGGCAGCTTTGGTGGCACTCTGGCTGACCCGCAAGGGAACCGTGCCCGAGTCGCGCTGGCTGATGCGGCTGGCCGTGTTTGGCATCCTGGCCCCCTTCGGTGCCAACGCCGCAGGTTGGATCTTCACGGAGATGGGCCGGCAGCCGTTCGTCGTGGCCCCCAACCCGGACCTTAACGGCATCGACCAGGTCTTCATGTTCACCGCCGCGGCCGTATCGCCAGGGGTGTCCGCCGGTGAAATCCTGACCTCCCTCGTTGTGCTCACCCTGATCTACGCAGTGCTCCTCGTGGTGGAAGTGAAGCTCCTCGTGAAATACGTGCGGGGCGGCGTCGTCTCGGCCATGCCCGAACTGGTCCACGTGCCGGTCGACGAGAACGAGGATGCCACACCCCGCGACGGCGGACCGGACAAGCCCGGAACCTCCGACGACGTCCTGGCCTTCGCCTACTAAGACCCGAGGATACAAAGCATGGAACTGCTGCCAACCATTTGGTTCATCGCCATCGCCGTCCTGTGGACCGGCTACCTCTTTCTGGAGGGATTCGACCTGGGCGTCGGGATGCTGATGAAGATCTTCGCCCGCAACAACACCGAACGCCGCGTGCTCCTCAACACCATCGGGCCGGTCTGGGACGGAAACGAAGTCTGGCTCCTGACCGCCGGCGGCGCCACCTTCGCCGCCTTCCCGTTCTGGTACGCCTCCCTGTTCTCCGCCCTGTACCTGCCGCTGCTGCTGGTCCTGGTCGCGCTGATTTTCCGGGCGGTGGCCTTCGAATACCGAGGGAAGGTGGACACCGACCGCTGGCGGAACACCTGGGACTGGGCGATCGCCGTCGGCTCCTTCCTGGCCGCCTTCGGCGTGGGTGCGGCCTTGGGGCTGACCACCACCGGACTGCCGCTGGACGCCAACGGCGACCGCGACGGCGGGCCGTTCGCCTGGTTCAGCTGGTACGCCGTGCTGGGAGGCCTGGCGGTGGTTTGCTTCGCCCTGCTGCACGCCCTGGCATTCCTGGCATTGAAGACCGACGGCGGCGTCCGGCACCGTGCGCGGCAGTGGTTCGTTCGGCTGCTTCCCGTCCTGCTCCTGCCGATGGCCGGCTGGGCCATCGGCGTTCAGGTCCTCACCGGTGAAGCCTGGACGCTGGTTGTCCTCGCGGTGGCCGTGGTCGCCGCGGCCGTGGCCTGGGCCCAGGCCCGGAAGGGAAACGAGGGCCGGGCGTTCCTGGGAACCGGTGTGTTCCTGCTGGGCGGCTCAGCCTCCATTTTCGGCGCGGTCTTCCCCGTGGTGCTGCCGTCCACCATCGACCCCGCCTACAACCTCACCATCGCCAACGCCTCATCCTCCGACTACACCCTCGGCCTGATGAGCATCGTGGCGTGCATCGGATTGCCGCTGGTGATCGCCTACCAGGCATGGACGTACTGGGTGTTCCGGCGCCGTGTCAGCGCCGCCCACATCCCGGAGGCGCACAGCTTCCTGCCCGCAGTCGCCGCGAAAGCACTCATCAGGAAAGACTGACCCGCTTTGAAACCCCAATTCCCGTCCGGACCCTCCACCCGCCGCGCCCTTTACGGACTTGGCCTGCTCGCTGCGCTGAAGGCCCTGTCCCTTGTCCTGATGGGGCAGGCTGTCGCATCCGTGCTCGCAGGCCTCATGACCCACGACGCCGCGTGGGGTGACCAGCTGGGCTGGGGAGCAGCCGGCGTGGTGCTGCGGTCCGTCACGGTCTGGGCGCAGGGCGTCGCCGCGAGACGCGCCGCCCTGGGCGTCAAGGAGGAGCTGCGGGCGCAACTCCTGGAGACGGCACTGCGCAACGGAGTCCGGGCCGCCGGCCCGTCCGACGGCGGCCTGGCCGTGCTTGCGACGCGCGGCCTGGATGCCCTGGACAGCTACTACACGCAGTACCTCCCCGCGCTGGTGAACTGCGCGGCCATCCCGCTGCTGCTCGGCGCCCGGATCCTTTTCGCCGACTGGGTCAGCGCCGTGGTGATCGTGCTGACGGTGCCCCTGGTCCCCGTGTTCATGGTGCTGATCGGCCGCTACACCGAGGATAGGGTGCGGGAGGCCCAGGCTGCCCTGTCCCGGCTGTCCGGGCACATGCTCGAACTCGCCAAGGGGCTGCCGGTGCTGGTGGGGCTCGGCCGGGCCGCTGCCCAGCGCCGCGCCCTGGAGGACATTTCCGAAGACTACCGGCAGCGGACCATGGGGACCCTGCGGACGGCGTTCCTCTCCGCGCTCGCCCTGGAACTGATCGCCACCATTTCCGTAGCGGTGGTGGCGGTGTTCATCGGCGTCCGGCTCGTCCACGGCGACATGGCGCTGGAAGCCGGGCTGCTGGCGCTCATCCTCGCTCCAGACTGCTACCTTCCGCTCCGCGAGCTGGGAACCGCCCACCACGCCAGCGACGACGGCCGGGCAGCGCTCGCCGAAACCACGGCGGTGCTGGAGGCCCCGGAGCCCCGGCGGCTCGTGCCGGGGCCGGCCCCGGTGGACGAGCCTGCCGGTGCGGCGACGTCCGGTGCGGATGGGCCGGCGGGCCCGACAGTCCGGGATCTCACGGTCAGTTATCCGGGACGGCAGGGGCCCGCCGTCGGGCCAGTCAGTTTTTCGGCGCCCGCCGGACTGGTCACCGCGCTCGACGGTCCCAGCGGCGCGGGCAAGAGCACCGTGCTGGGCGTTCTCGCGGGAACGGTCGGAACCGGCGGCGGCACAGCAGTGTCCGGAACTGTCGGAGGATTCGCGGCCGGCGACGTGGCCTGGGTGCCGCAGCATCCCGTGATGGTGGCGGACACCGTGCGCGAGGAGGTGCTGCTGTACCTGACGGCGGGCACGGCAACAGCCGGCAAGCCAGCAGCCGGGTCAGCCGTCCGCGGGGAAGCAGACTCCGGGGGAGTGCTGCGGTGCCTGGCCGCTGTCGGCGCGGACCACCTGGCGGACAAGCATCCGGCCGAACTGAGTCCGGGGGAGCTGCGCCGCATTGCCCTTGCCCGGGGCCTGGCCCGCATCGAGGCAGGCGCCACAGTATTGCTCCTGGACGAGCCCACAGCGCACCTCGACCGGGACTCGGCCAACCGTGTCCATGATGCGATCCGTGCGCTGCGCGGCCGCGCCACCGTCATTCTGGTGGCTCATGACCGCCAGACGAGGGAACTCGCCGACAGGATCGTGCCGCTGTCCGGCCACGGAGCTGCGCCCACTCTTGAAACGTCGCCCCTTGCTCCGGCTGAGGCCACTGCCCAGGTTTCGGCCGGCGCCGGCCACCGCAGTGCGTCGGCCGAGGGCGAGGGCGCCGCCTCTGCGGTGGCCGGCAGCGGGGCAGGCGGCGTCCCGGCCGCCAACGCGCGAGCCAGTTCCCCCCGCACCGCCGCGATGCTCACCAGGCTGCTCGCGCCCGTCCGTGGACGCTTCGCAGCATCCGGCATCGTCGGGGCCCTGGCCGCCCTTTTCGCCGTCGCGCTTTCAGGGCTTTCCGGCTGGCTCATCCTGCGCGCCAGTGAGCAGCCGCCCATCCTGTACCTCCTGACCGCCATTGTGGGTGTCCGCTTCTTCGGCATCGGCCGCGCTGTTCTGCGCTACTGCGAGCGGCTCCTCCTGCACGACGCCGTGTTCGCGTCCCTGACGAAGCTGCGCGGCGGCCTCTGGGCGTCCCTCAGCCAGCGGGCACTGTCCCTGCGCCGGCTGCTGCAGGGCGGCAACGTGCTGGGCGCCGTCATCGAGGACGTCGACACCGTCCGGGACCTGCTCCCGCGGGTGGTGCTGCCGCCGATTATTGCCGTGGCGGTGGCAGCAGCCGCCTCCGGTACGGTGGCTTGGCTGATTCCGGCGGCCCTGCCGGCCGTGCTCGCCGCCGCGCTGGTGAGCCTGGTGGCTGCGCCCGCCGCGTCATTGTTCGCGGACCGGATGTCTGCCAAGGCCGAGCAGCGGCTGCGCTCCGGGGTCCTCCGGCGGGTCGCTGCCGCGCTGGACGCCAGGGCGGAACTGCACGCGAATGCCGCGACGCAGCCGGTTCTGGCCGGTATCAGTGCGCTGGACCGGGACGCCACCGGCGCGGCACGCAGGTCGGCCTGGGCTGAAGGACTCGGCCAGGCCCTCACCGTGGCCGCGTGCGGCGCGGGCGCGCTCTACAGCGCCGTGCTGGCGGCGCCCGAGGTGCTGGCCGGTTCCCTTCCGGCGACCGCGGTCGGCGTCGTGGTTCTCCTGCTGTTGGCGCTCGCCGAACCGTTTGGGGCCATGACGACGGCGGTCCGGCAGTTTCCGGCGCTGCGTGCGGTCCTGCGCCGCATCGGTGAGTCGGGCGTCCTGCAGCCGGGAGAACCCAGCGTTAATCGGAAAAACATTCGGCCGGTTCCCCGCGGGCTGGGGCAGCCGGGCGTCGATCTGGAGGGCTTGTCGGCCGCGTGGCCAGGCGGCGGTGCTGTCTTCAGTGGCGTGTCTGCCGTGGCTGAGCCCGGCCGTTGGCTGGCGGTGACCGGCCCGTCCGGCGCCGGCAAGTCCACGCTGCTGGCGGTGATGCTGGGCTTCCTCCCTGCCCGGGCAGGCCGCATCGCGGTGACCGGCACCGCGGCGTGGTGCCCGCAGGAGGCGCACCTCTTCGACTCCACCGTCCGCGGGAACCTGCTGCTCGGCAGCCCGCGGCAGGAGTCGGGCATGGGGTCTGGGAAGGAGACCGAACAGGCGATGCGGGAAGCATTGGCAGCGGTTGGCCTGGCGCCCCTGCTGGCGCGTCTGGAAGACGGCATGGAGACCCGCATTGGCCCGGGCGGAGCATTCCTCAGCGGTGGCGAACGGCAGCGGCTCGCGGTGGCGCGTACCCTCATGACGCAGGCCGACGTGATCCTCCTGGACGAGCCTACCGCGCACCTCGATGCCGAATCCGGACGGGCGCTGATCGCGGACCTGCGTGCCGGACTTGCGTCGCGCACCGTGGTACTGGTGACCCACAACCCTGCCGACATCAGCCCCGACGACGCGCTCCTGGACCTTCGCGCCGAAAACCGGCTCGCCGGCGCCGCGGTGATGGCATCGGGGCGGGGTTAGCCCACCAGCGCTTGTTTCTGTCGGCCGTTGACCACCGAGGTGGCGCCGCAGTTGGAGCAGGTGATCCGGTAGGAGCGTGAGGTCGTGAAAACCGGAATGAAGAACAGCGTGAACTTGGTGGCCCGCTCCTCAAGGTGCTGGTGCGCGAACACCCGGCAGTACTGGCAGGCCGCCGACCGGCCGGGCAGCAGCTTCTGAACAGTCTTGAATCCGAAGAGTAGAAGCATTCTGCGCCTTTCAGGGAAAGCTGGCCGCTATTGCCCCAGCCGGTGATTGCCCCAGCCTACGGGTTGCCGCCCCGCAGCGCAGTACCAGTGCAGCGTGAGGAACAGCGAGCGCAGAGGCGGCATGATGGCGCGGCCAGTGGCCGGCGGCTAGCCTGTTTCCCATGACGCACAACGACGCCCCCGGCCTGCCCGCCGCCGGCTCCGGTGACCTTCCCGCCGTCGGCTTCCCGGAACTGCACTGGCGCAGCGCCGGCCCCGCGGATCTGGATGCCTGGGCTGAGCTGATCGCCCGGACCGCGGCTGCCGAGCAGCCTGTGTGGTTTGAACGGCGGGCGGACCTGGAACAGATCATGGAGTCCCAAAACAACCCGGTGGGTCCAAACACAGTGCTTGGCCTGGACTCCGGCGGTGTTCCCAGGGCCTATGCCCGCCTGACCAAAAACAAGGACGGGGCCAAAGCCCATGGATTCTGTGCCGTGGACCCCAAGTGGCAGCGCCGCGGCGTCGGGTCAGCCCTTCTGTCCTGGCTGGAGGCGCGGACCAGGCAGCGGTTCGCGGAGGATTCCGGTGCAAATGTTGCCGGTGCGGGCGGTGCAGGGCCAGTACCGCGGCTGCGGATTTTCATCGAACAGAAGCAGCAGCACCAGTGCGCTCTCCTGGAGGAGTCCGGGTATGAGGTGGTCCGCTACTACAACGAGATGCACCGCCCGCTCTCGGCTCCGCTGCCCGAAGCGCCACTGGACCACGGCCTGAAGCTGGTGCCGATGGAACCAGGGCTGAGCGAAGCCGTGCGCCTGGCGCACAACCAGGTCTTCGCCGACCACTGGGGAAGCGAACCGCGGGACGAGGAGTCATGGGGCTTCGTGGTCAACGACCCCCTGGCCCGGCCCGATCTCAGCGCGGTCGTGCTGGCGAGTAGCACGAGTGAGGTGGTTGGCTACCAGCTGGCCAGCCACGACCCGGAGACCGCCGTGGCACGCGGGTTCACCGAGGGCTACACGGACCTGCTGGGTGTCCGCCGGGAATTCCGCGGGCGCGGCGTCGCGCAGGCACTCCTGGCCGATGCCATGCGGCGGTTCGCCGCCGCGGGCATGGACAAGGCGTCGCTGGATGTGGATTCCGAGAACCCCACTGGCGCCATGGCGCTGTACCGCAAGATGGGCTACGCCCCGGTTAACACAAGCCTGGCCTGGGACAAGGTCCTGCAGCCCTGAACGAAAGCGCCGGTCAGCCGTCCACGTCCGCAAGGTGATGGACGACGTCGTGCAGGAAATACTGCGCGAGCGTCAGGACAGTGAACTCCGAGCCGTTGCTGCGCAGCCCGGTCCGGTCCCACTGCGACTCCTGCACCCTGGCGAAGGAGGCCGCCACCTGCTGGCCCTCCGCAGTGAGCTCGGCGCTCACCACGGCGGGGTCGGCGTTCGCGTAGTCGCTCTCCAGTGCCGTCTTGTCCTGGTCCCAGTTCTGAAACCGCGCGTTGTCATCGGTGAGCATCAGGTTGAGGCGGCGGTCGAAGAGGTTGAACACGTCCCTGACATGGCAGGCGTACTCCAGCGCGGACCACGTGCTGTCGTCCGGCCGCTCGGTGGCGTCCGGCCGCCGGAGCACGGCCCGCCAGCGCGGCAGCATGTTCTCGACGCTGCCGGGAACCGTGGACGGCGTGACGGTGGACGCGTCGAAGCCGCACTGCGTGCAGGGGCGGGACAGGACCCAGGTCCAGTCCTTTTCATCCGGGACGATAGGCATGGCAGTAGTCTAGGCGGATTCCGGCCAGGCCATGCTCGGGCCGATGACGTCCACCGCCTGTGAGAGCGGAATGCCCGAACCATCGCGCCGGCCGTGCTCCTGGGGCAGCGAGCGGGCCACCCCTGCCGACGACGACGCCTTCGCCGGGCCGTGGCCGGCCCACGCCAGCAGCAGCGTGTCCTCACCCTTCAGGAACCGGTGCGCCCGGACGCCGGCGGTGGCGCGGCCCTTGGCCGGGTATTCGGCAAAGGCCGTCACCTTGGCGGCCCCGGGGGCGGTGCCCGGCAGGGCACCTTCCGTACCGGAAATGGTGACGACGACGGCGGATTCGTCGCCGGGGGCGACCGCACCGAAGAACACCACCTGATCCCCGGCGGCGAGCTTGATGCCGGCCATGCCCCCGGCCGTCCTGCCCTGCGGGCGGACGACGGCGGCGCTGAACCGCAGCAGCTGTGCCTGCCGCGTCAGGAACACCAGGTCGGTATCGTCGGATCCTGCCGGGGCCACGCCCACCACGGTGTCCTTGTCCTTCAGCGTGATCACTTCCCAGTCCTCGCGGTTCAGGGGGTAATCCGGCTGCACCCGCTTCACGATGCCCTGCGCCGTGCCGAGCGCCAGCACTTCATCGAGCGGGGCGAATGCCACAAGGGACTCACCCTTCAGGAGGGTGATGAAGTCCTTGGCCGGAACGCCGCCGGCCAGGTTCGGCAGGCCGGAGACCGGGGGGAGGACGGGCATGTCCATCACCTGGATCCGGAGCATGCGCCCCTGGGAGGTGATTGCGGCGATCTCGCCCCGGGCCGATGTCTTGACCACCGAGCGGAACACGTCGTGCTTGGAGCGGGGGCCGGTCTCGGCCAGGCTGTCCTGGTTGGCGGTCCGGGCGATCTGGCCGGAGGCCGTGAGGATGGCCCAGCACGGGTCGTCCGCAATCTCGAGGGCCAGGGGAGCGGGCTTGCCCTTGACGCCCGCCTTGCTCTCGACCCCGGCGGCGCTGGCCACCGTGGGGGACACGGCCTCGGATTCCAGGAGCACCGTACGCCGCGGTGTTCCGTACTTTTCCGCGATCTCCCCGAGTTCGCCGGACACCAGTTCCCGCAGCAGCTGATCGGACTCGAGGATGGCCTCCAGTTCGGCGATCTCCTTGCGAAGTTCGTCCTGCTCCTTCTCCAGTTCGATCCTGCTGTACTTGGTCAGCTGGCGGAGCCGGAGCTCGAGGATGTAGTTGGCCTGGATCTCGGAGAGGTCGTAGATGGACATCAGCCGTTCGCGGGCCGCGGAGGCCTCGTCCGAGGACCGGATGATCTGGATGACTTCGTCGATGTCCACGATGGCGATGAGCAGGCCCTCCACCAGGTGGAGGCGGTCCTTTTTCTTGCCGAGCCGGAACACCGTCCGGCGCCGCACCACCGAGATGCGGTGGTCCACGTACACGGTGAGCAGCTGCAGCAGGCCCAGCGTCTGCGGCTGCCCCTCCACGAGGGTGACGTTGTTGATGCCGAAGGAGTCCTCCATCGGCGAGTAGCGGTAGAGCTGCTGGAGAACCGCGTTGGGGTTGAAACCGTTCTTCAGCTCGATGACGAGCCGCAGGCCGTGCTTGCGGTCGGTCAGGTCCACGACGTCGCTGATACCTGCCAGCTTCTTGCCGTTGACCGCGTCCTTGATCTTCTCGATCACCTTTTCCGGACCCACCATGTACGGCAGTTCTGTGACTACGAGGCCCGTCCGGCGTGCCGAGAGCTGCTCCACCTCCACCTTGGCGCGGGTCTTGAAGGAGCCGCGGCCCGTGGCGTAAGCGTCCCGGATGCCGTCCAGGCCCACGATGCGCCCGCCCGTGGGCAGGTCGGGGCCGGGGACGAACCGCATGATGTCTTCCAGCGTGGCGTCCGGGTTGGCGATGAGGTGCCGGGCCGCGGAGATGACCTCCACGAGGTTGTGCGGCGCCATGTTCGTGGCCATGCCGACGGCGATGCCGGTGGTGCCGTTGACCAGCAGGTTGGGGAACGCTGCGGGCAGGACCTCCGGCTGGGTGAGCTGGTTGTCGTAATTGGGGACGAAGTCCACCACGTCTTCGTCGAGGTGGTCCGTCATGGTGAGCGCTGCCGCCGCCAGCCGGGCCTCGGTGTACCGCGGTGCCGCGGGGCCGTCGTCGAGCGAGCCGAAGTTCCCATGGCCGTCGATCAGGGGGAGCCGGAGCGAGAAGTCCTGGGCCATGCGCACCATGGCGTCGTAGATGGCGGTGTCGCCGTGCGGGTGGAGCTTGCCCATGACCTCACCCACGACGCGGGCGCTCTTGACGTGGCCGCGGTCGGGACGGAGGCCCATGTCGCTCATCATGTAGAGGATGCGCCGCTGGACGGGCTTAAGGCCGTCCCGGGCGTCGGGCAGGGCCCGGGAGTAGATGACCGAGTACGCGTACTCCAGGAAGGAGCCTTCCATCTCGGAAGTCACGTCGATATCAACGATGTTTTCGGTGTAGTCCTGGACTGTTTCCCCTGCGGGGGTGCGTGTTTGGCGGCGTGCCATGGGGCTGGTGGATCCTTTTTGGGGTGCACTTCGGGAGGTTTAGCTAGGCTAAGCCTATGGTGGATCAGCCCGGGGACGGCGAATATCCGGAATATTGGGAGGCCGATGTCGTTCTGAGGGACGGCGGCACAGCGCATTTGCGCCCCATCCACCCCACCGACGCGGACGCCGTGCAGACCTTCCACACGCGGCAGTCGCAGAACTCCATCTACATGCGGTTCTTCGCCTTCAAGGAGCGGCTCTCCAGCCGCGAACTCAAGCGCTTCACCGAGGTGGACTACCGGGACCGGGTGGCCTTCGTGATCACCATCGGCGGGGACATCATCGGCATCGGCCGGTACGACCGGCTGGACGACCCCGCGGAGGCCGAGGTGGCCTTCAACATCGCCGACGCGCACCAGGGCCGGGGCATCGGCTCGATCCTGCTGGAGCACCTCGCGGCGGCGGCCCGCGAAAACGGGATCCGCCGGTTCAGTGCCGAGGTCCTGCCCGAGAACCGCAAGATGCTCATGGTCTTCTCCGACGCCGGGTATGACGTCAAGCGCCATTTCGACGATGGCGTGGTGAGCCTCGAGTTCAACATCGACCCCACGGATAAATCGCGCGCGGTGATGGAAGCCCGGGAGCACCGCGCGGAGGCGAGAAGCGTGCAGGACCTGCTGGCGCCGTCGTCGGTAGCGGTGATCGGTGCGAGCCGCAGGTGGGGGACCGTGGGGTACCAGCTCCTGGAACACATCATCGAAGGCGGTTTTACCGGTCCCGTCTACGCCATCAACCCCGAAGCGTTTGAACTGGCCGGAATGCTGTCCTTCGGCAAGCTCTCGGAGGTGCCCGGGCCGGTGCAGCTGGCCATTGTGGCGGTGCCCTACGAGGAAGTCCCCAAGGTGGTGGATGAGTGCGCCGCCGCCGGCGTGAAGGGGGTCCTGGTGGCCTCCGCGGGATTCACCGAGGACGGGGAGCGGGGCCTCGCCCGGCAGCGGGAGCTGGTGCGGCAGGCGCGGGCCAACGGGATGCGGGTCATCGGACCGGCCTCGCTGGGCATCGTGAATACCAACCCAGCGGTGTCGCTGAACGCCTCCATGGCACCAAGCCTGGCCCGCGGCGGTGGTCTGGGGCTGTTCAGCCAGTCCGCGGCGATCGGGGTGGCGCTGTACGCGGCGTCCAGCCGGCGCCGCGCCGGCATCTCCACCTTCCTGTCGGCCGGAAACCGGGCCGATGTGTCCGGCAACGACATGATGCAGTTCTGGGAGGACGACGCCGACACCACCGCAGTGGGCCTGTATCTGGAGTCGATCGGCAACCCGCGCAAGTTCTCCCGTATCGCCCGCCGGCTCGCGCGGACCAAGCCGGTAATCGTGGCCAAGTCCACGTCCATGGGGCTGCAGCTGCCGCCGGGCCATGCGGTGCGCACCACGCAGGCTCCCGCCGATGCGCTGGACTCGATGATGCGCCAGTCCGGGGTGATCCGGGTGGAGACCATCGAACAGCTTATGGACGTGGCACAGATCGTGTCTGCCCAGCCGCTGCCCAAGGGTGCCGGGGTGGCGGTCTTCAGCAACTCCGGGGCGCTGGGGAAAGTCGTGGCGGACAGCGCCGTATCCCACGGCCTCGGCGTCGAGGAGCTCGTGACGGAGCTGGATCTGGACGCCGGCATGTCCCGTGCCCTGCCGGCCCTGCGTGAACGGCTCCGCGGGGTGCTGGCCAACGAGGCGGTCCACGCGGGCGTAGTGGCCTTCCTTCCGGCCCGCGGGCTGACTGTGGAGAAGATTGCCGGGGCGCTCGCAGAAGCCTCCGCCGAGGCCGGAAAACCGGTGGTGGCTGCTTTCACCGGCATCCTCGATCCATCGGTGTACGTGGAAGGCATGGTGGGGGAGGGCGCCGGCGCAGCGCCGGTGCCGTGCTACTCGAATCCCGGGGCGGCCGTGGCCGCCCTCTCCGCCGTTGTGCGCTATGCCGAATGGGCGGAACGGGACCAGGGCCTCTTTGTGGATCCCGACGGGTGCGATCCGGATGCAGCGCACGCCGACCTCGAACGGCTGCTGGCCGATGTCCGCGGCGAGCAGCTCAAGCAACTCGAGCCTGCGGACGCCGCGCGCCTGCTGGCGCATTACGGGATCAGGGTGATGCCCTCGGAAGGCTTCGATACGGAGGATGAAGCCGTGGCGGCGGCCGGCAGGCTCGGCTGGCCCGTGGCACTGAAGACCACCGATCCGACGCTGCGCCACCGCCTTGACCTGGGCGGGGTGCGGCTGGACATCCAGGACGCGGAGTCCCTCCGGCTGAACATCCGCCAGATGCGCCGGGCGCTGGAGCCCTACGGCCTGGCATCGCTGGAGGTCCAGACCATGGCCCCGGTGGGCCAGGCCTGCACCCTGCGCGCCATCGAGGACCCTTTGCTGGGGCCGGTGGTGTCCTTCGGGCTGGCCGGCGACGCCGTCAACCTGCTGGAGGACTGGGCGCACCGGGCGCCGCCGCTGTCCGGCGCCGACCTCCGCGACCTGATCCGCAGCCCCCGCGCGTCACGGAAGCTGTTCGGCTACCAGGGTCTGCCCGCCGTCGACGTCTCCGCTTTGGAGGAGGTGGCGGCGCGGCTGGCACGGCTCAAGGATGCGCACCCGGAGATAGCCCTGGTGGAGTTCAACCCGGTCCTGGCCACGCCGCAGGGGGCGTTCATCCTGGCTGCCGACGTCCGGATCGGGAACGCGGCGCAGCGCACTGACAGCGCGCGGCGGGCGATGCGGAGCTAGTCCCCTGGTTAGCATGTGCCACACCGATCTGTGAAAATGGGGAAATGAGCTCCCAGCCTCCCACCTCGAAGCCTCAAGCGCCCGACCACAGCCCGCAGGCTTTCCAGCACAGCTCACACAACCACAGTGTGCAAGGCCAGAGCCTCGACGGCGCCCTGCAGCAGGCGGGTTTTTACCCGCTGCTCGTAGCCGACGTCGTGGATGACGCCCTGGACGGCCGGGACTGCCTCGCGCACCTGGTCCACCTCGAGACCCACTTCGACCGCGCCGAGGTCCGCCGGCACATCACCGTCCTGGTCCTCACCGAGGACATGCTGGTGATCACCCACGTGGACGACCAGCAGCTCGACGAGGCGGGCGAACAGATCGTGGCGCAGATTTCCACCGAATCCGTCCCGGTGTCGCAGATCCGCTCGGTGGTACTGAGCTACATGTACGCCCAGCCGCAGAACTACAAGCCTTCGGACCCGGTCCGCGAGGTCACCCTGTCCATCGCCTGGTCCGGCGGCCAGCGCCTTGATGTGGGTCCGGCCAGCTGCGGAGACCCGCAGTGCGAAGCTGACCATGGCTACAGCGGCACCATCGCCCAGGAAGATATCGTCCTGCGCATCAGCGCCGAGGCGGACGGCCTGCAGGCGGTCCAGGATGCCAAGCTTTTTGCCCGTGCCCTGCGCGCGGTAAACACCGGATCCCCCACCCCGGTGCGGCACACGCCGTCCGCAACCCACCCGCGTCCCCGCATGGGAGTTTTTGCCAACCGGCTCAGCCGCGGGCACAAGCGCTGAGATGCGGGAGCAGGAAAACCAGGCTTCAGGCTCCGCACCACGAACCACGGAACCCGGTCCTGCCGTAAGCGGGTTGCCGGGGGCACCGGCCTATGGCCGCCGCTCCGTGGCCGAGGTGCTGGGCAGCGCAGCAGCCAGCCTGGGTGTACCGGGCTTCGAGAACGTGCTGGGCCTCCCGCAGGCCAAGCGCGTGTGCGTGGTCCTCGCCGACGGGCTGGGCCGCAGCCTGCTTAAGCAGAAGACCGCGCACACTCCCTTCCTCCGGGGCATCCTGCAGCAAGGCCAGGGGGCGGTCCCCGTCTGGCTGGATGCCGCCTTCCCCTCCACGACTGCAGCCTCCCTCGCCAGCCTCGGCACCGGACTCGCGCCCGGCCAGCACGGACTGGTGGGCTATGACGTCCTGGACCCGGCACAGGACAAAGTGGTCAACATGCTGGGCAACTGGGATGCCGCCGTGGACCCGCAGAAGTGGCAGCCGTTCCCCACCGTCTTCGAACGTGCCTCCGAACACGTGGCGGTCACCACCGTCAGCCTGCCGCAGTTCGGCGGCTCGCCCATGACCCAGGCGGCGCTGCGCGGCGGAACGTTCGTCTCCGGCACCACCTCGCACGCCCGCACGGCGGCGGCAGCCGAGGCGATGGCTGACGCGGAGTCCGCCCTCATGTACTTTTACGTGAACGACCTGGACAAGGCCGGCCACCGGTACGGCGCGCAGTCGCCGCAGTGGGAGCACCAGCTCGAGGAGCTGGACGCCACGGTCAAGCGCCTTGATGCGTCACTCCCGCCCGGAACCACAGTCCTGGTGACGGCCGACCACGGCATGCTGGACGTTCCTGAGTCACAGCGCCTCGATTACGCCGCCGACGCCGCCCTCGTGGACGGTGTCCGGCACACGGCCGGCGAACCGCGCATGGTCCACCTGTACCTGGAGGACGACGCCGGTGACGCCGCGAAGGAACGGCTCCTGGCGGCCTGGCGTGCCCGCTTCGGCGAGCGGATCTGGGCGTTCAGCCGGGAGGAAGCCGTGGCTGCCGGGCTTTTCGGTACGGTGCGGCCCGAAGTTACAGGACGGTTGGGCGATGTGATGGTGGCAGCCCGGGACGCGCTGGCCTTCTACGACACCCGCCGGGTACGTCCGACGGCCATGGAGGTTGTGGGCCAGCATGGTTCCCTGACCAGGGCCGAACGCGAGGTCCCGCTGCTCAGCTTCCAGGCTTCCGGTAGGACAGCCGCAGGCAAGGCTGTCCGCGGAAGGACGGCAGGCCGCCAGGGATCCCGTGGCTGAGCTCGTCTTCTTCTCCGGAACCATGGACTCCGGCAAGTCCACCCTCGCCCTGCAGATGGACTACAACCACAGCGCCCGCGGCCGCGGCGGGGTGCGGTTCAGCCGCAATGACCGCGCCGGAGACTCCCGGATCTCCAGCCGCCTGGGGCTGCAGGCCGAGGCCGTGGAAGTCGTCGATACCACGGACTTCTGGGACGAGGTGGTGCTCCGCCGCACCCAGGGGATTCGCGTGGACTACCTCATCTGCGACGAGGCACAGTTCTATTCAGCCGCCCAGGTGGAGCAGCTGGCGCGCGTAGTGGACGAGATCGAGGTGGACGTCTTCGCCTTTGGCATCACTGCGGACTTCCGGACCCGCCTCTTCCCGGGTTCGCAGCGCCTGATTGAGCTCGCGGACCGGGTGCAGGTCCTGCAGGTTGAAGCGCTGTGCTGGTGCGGCCGGCGCGCCACCCATAACGCCAGGACGGTCGACGGCGTGATGGTCACCGAAGGCGCCCAGGTGGTGGTCGGCGATGTGGACATGGCCATAGATCCTGCGGCCGGCGATCCCGACGGCGAAAAAGGCCACGTGCCGGTGGTGGGCTACGAAACGCTGTGCCGCCGGCATTTCATGCGCCGGGTGACTGCCCACGGCGCCAGCATCATTGCCCAGCAGGACGAGCTGCTCCCGTTCGAGGTGGACGCCTGCCTGTGGCACGGTGCTGGTGGAAAGGCGGGCGCAATTGGAAAGGCCGGTGCCAGTGTCAGCAAAAGGGCCTGGAGCTAGTACTCAGTCCCCGCGGGTGCCGAAGACGATTTCGTCCCAGCTGGGAACACTTGAGCGCTTCGGCCGGGATGGCTGGCGTTCCGGTTCCTCCTGATCGGCACGGGACGTCCCCTGGCCAGGCTGTGGCCGGGTCCCCTCAAGGCGGCTTCCTTCAAGGCGGCTTCCTTCAAGGCGGCTTCCTTCAAGGCGGCGGCGGGCGTTGCCGCGGCCCAAAAGTTCGTCCAGCCCTGGGTTGGCAGGCGCCGGGCGGCCGGTAACCGGGCCGGGGGACTGCGCCGCCGGTGAGGCGGGATCCTTGGGCTTGGCCGGGCTGGGCTTGGCCGGACCCGGCTGACCCGGCTGACCCGGGACTATGGTGATTTCGCGCGTGTGGGTGCTGACACCGTCGTGAAGCTTCAGCGACTCGTCCTCCGTGTCCTCATGCCTGGGCACCAGGTTGAGCCGGGAAACCATCGAAGGCCTGCCGTCACGGCGCCGGGCCAGCGTGAACTCCGCCGCCGGAGCCTCGGCGGCGCCGTCGCCGTCGTCCTCCTGCGCTTCGGGTTCCGGACCAGGTTCCGCACCGTCATGTGATGCACTCTCGGAATGGGCTGCACTGTCGGAATGCGCTGAATCACCTGCATGTGCCGAGCCCTCCGCCGGCGGTTCGGCCTCCGTGACCGCGGCCGCCTCCTCCGCCCGAGGGTGGGCGGCCGGAACACCGTTTGCCAGCAGCAGCGCCAGGGCGTCGTCGCTGTCCTCGTCCACGCCAAGCCGCTGGCCGCGCCGCGAACGCAGCATGTCCAGCAGGCCGTCAGGGTCTTTCTGCTGCTCTGTGCCTGCACCAATGCCGGTGCGGGCCGCAGCGTCCGCGTCAGTTTCGAAGTCGAAAGGCCTGTCGGACACCGCGGAAAGCCGCCGGGCCGGCACAGGTCCGTCCAGTGGCTCCAGTTCGCTGAGCTGCTGGGCCCAGCGGTTCGCGTTCTGCAGGGATTTCCGGGTGGGGTTGAACGTCCACATCGCGGGAGGTTCCTCGCCAATGCTTGCGTGGCCTCCGGCAGCGGCTTCAAACTTGGCCACCACGGTCCAGGTACCGTCCGGACGGCGCCATGAATCCCATTCCAGCGTGGAGGACTGGATGCCGTGGGCGGTCAGCCGGTGGGCCACCATGTCGCCGAGGGTGGCGGGGTTGTCGCCGAACGCCGAACGGTAGACGTCGTGCCCAGGGGCCGGGGAGGCGACCTCCACCTTCTGGGCCTGCTGCGCGATGTACGCGCGTTCGGCCAGGACCGGCCCTTCATACCGCTCGACCTTTTCCTGCGGCATGCCGGAGGCGGCGGCAACCTCGGCAGCGGTGGAACCGCTGCGGATTTTCGCCTGGATGTCGCGCGGAGACATGGCCACGGGGGTACCCGCGGACGGGCGCGCGGAGGGCCGGCTGGCAGCCAGTCTGAGCGCCTCATTGATCGGCAGCCGGAACATTGCGCCGGCGGTACCGCTTAACAGGAGATGCTCCCCGTCGTCGTGGACGCCTACAAGCCGTAGATCCTGCATACAATCCTCCACCCTGGCATTACTATCATTCGAAACTCTGCCACCCCGCACTGTCTTTTCCCGTTAGGGCAGAGGGCGCGCCGCGAAATTCCGGGAGTTTCGGGCAGCCGGTGGAGGCGCAGGGGAGACGCTGGATGTGGCTATGGCTTTTCCGCCCGGCGTGGAGAAAAATGTGCGCGTACCGGGCACAAATCAGATTCACCCGGCGTTGTCCCGGATGAATCATTCAAGCGATTCGACGGAGTGTGAGCAGCAGGCCATGGCGACTGATTATGATGCGCCGCGGAAGTCCGAAGAGGACCTCAACGAGGACTCGATTGAGGAGCTGAAGACCCGCCGCGCCGATAAACCAACGGCAGTGGTGGAGGAGGACGAGGCCGACCTCGCCGAAGGCTACGAGCTGCCCGGAGCCGACCTGTCCGGCGAGGAGCTCATGGTCCGTGTCATGCCCGCCCAGGCGGACGAGTTCACGTGTGCCTCGTGCTTCCTGGTCCGGCACCGCTCCCAGATCGCCCGCGAAAAGAACGGGCTGCTGTACTGCCGCGACTGTGAAGGCTAGGCGCGGCTGTGAAGGCCAGGCCAGGCCAAGGGTGAAGGCTGACTGAGGCTACTTGCCGGTCAGCGCCGCGACGAGTTCTTCCGGGCGCCGCGTGGAGGTCAGCCAGTACGGCGTGGGGTCCGACGGGTCGGCGATCTCGATCCTGACCACCGGGTCAATCCACCCCCGGATGCAGAGATAGGCCAGGCCGTTCAGGCGCGTGCCGCGCTCCGCCGTCGCCTCCTTGCCGCGGTACGCCGCCGCCGCGCCGATCAGGGTGCGTTCGATGCTGGCCCGGCCCACCTGCAGTGTCCGCGCGGTCACCACCACTGCCGGCGTGGACAGGACCAGCAGCACTGCCTCGATGGCGAACAGCACAGCCGCCGCCGTGAAGCCGGCAGCCGGGCTGATGGGGGCGAAGACCAGGATGCCTGCCGATGCGATGCCCACTGCGACCACCCAGATCCACACGCCGGGCCACAGCTTTTCGGAGAAAATTGCGGTTTCATCCGGTGAAGACGGGTTGCGGGCGGGGACGGCGGCGCTTGATTCGGGCATGCCCCCAAGCTTAGTGGCCAGTATGAGGAGGAGCCGCGCGGGCGATAGAGTGAGGGACTGTGACTGACGAATCAACGGCCATGACATCCCTTGCGCAGCAGGCCCCCGCTGCGCAGCAAGCCCCGGCGACTGACGCGGCGCAGCCGCCCAGGGCGGAGTTCGGAGCACCCACGGTGCAGGTGCAGCTGAAAATGCTCGACGACGGCCTGGAAGCTCCGTCGTACGCCCACCCCGGTGACGCCGGTGCGGACCTGCGGGCCCGCGAGGACGTGGTGCTCGAGCCGGGCGAGCGGCGGCTCGTCCCCACCGGTGTAGCCATCGCCCTGCCGGATGGCTTTGTAGCCCTCATCCACCCCCGCTCGGGCCTCGCCACCAAGCACGGGCTCACGGTCGTGAACGCACCGGGAACCGTCGACGCCGGATACCGGGGGGAGATCTCGGTGACCCTGCTCAACACCGACCGCGACCAGGCCATAGAACTGCGGCGCGGCGATAGAATTGCACAGATGGTGATCCAGCGCGTGGAGCACGCGCAGTTCGTCGCCGTGGGGGAGCTGAACGACTCTGTCCGCGGTGCCGGCGGGTTCGGCTCCACGGGCGGGTTTGCCGTTCCGGGCACGTAGCGGCTCAACACCGGCTGGGCTGCACACCCGCCTCTCGGGGCGCGGCATGATCACAACTAAGGAGACAACGCATGGTTTTTGGGCTGGGCAAGAAAGCCAAGAAGCAGGAATCGGCGGAACCGGAGGACGTCCAGGAGGACGCCGCCCCGGAACCGGCCGAGAAGGCTGCCGATGACCGCAGGGCCAACGGTCCCTTCGACGTCTCCGAGATCAGCAGCCGCGACGGCTACGTGGACCTCGGCGCCCTGCTCATTGCCCCCCGCGACGGACTCCAGCTCCGGCTCGAAGTCGAGGAAGCAACCCAGCGCGTCGTCGCCGTGACCATGGACCTCGAGGGGTCAAGCCTGCAGCTGCAGGCGTTTGCCGCGCCCCGTTCCGAAGGGCTCTGGGATGAGATCCGGGAGCAAATCGGGCAGTCTGTCGGCGGCCAGGGCGGCCAGGTTGAGGAGATCCCGGGGGAGTACGGCGTCGAACTTGTGGCCAAGCTCCCGGCGGGCGCCCCGGACGGCAGCCAGGGTTACCGCGTGGCCCGCTTCGTCGGCGTCGACGGCCCCCGCTGGTTCCTGCGCGGCGTTTTCGGCGGCGCGGCCGCGCTGGACCGTGAAGCTGCCGCCAGCCTCGAGGATCTGTTCCGGAAGATCGTGGTCATCCGGGGCGAGAACCCCATGCCGCCGAGGGACCTGTTGCAGCTGCGCCTGCCCAAGGACACCGCGGCATCCGTGCCCCCCGCTGCGCCGGACCTCCAGCAGCCCGAGCGCGGGCCGGAGATCACCCAGATTGGTTGACGCAGGCGGCCCGCAGGACCCGGCGGTACCCATCCGCGGGCTGCCGGAGCGCGGGCGCGTCCTCTGCCATGGATTCATTGAGTCGGTCACCTACGCGCCCCCGTCGGAAGTGGCAGCCTTCACGGCTATCGTCTCGGACCACGACACCCCTGTCGCAGAGCGGCGCGGCCGGCTGCGTGTTATCTGGCTGGGCCGCCGCCGCATTCCGGGGATCGACGCCGGGACGGAACTCAGGCTCGATGGCATGCTTACCGTTAAGGAAGGCATGCCCACCATGTTCAACCCCCGCTACGAGATACTGTCTCGCCAGGAGAACCAATGACTTTGCCTGAGAACCCCGATTCGGGACCGGGCCGCGAGGAACCCAAGCCCACGCCCGAGAACCCGGCTTTCGCAGGGCTGGCCGAGGACTACGCGGCCAAGGCAGGGCTGCACCGCACGCACGACGGACGCATCGACGTCCTGAAAAGCGCCGGCGGCTACCAGGGAATCGCAGAGAGCATCCTGCCCGGCCTGGTCTTCCTGGTCGCTTTCACCGCCACCACCGCGCTGACGCCGTCGCTCATCGCCGCGCTGGGCACCGCCGCCGTCTTCACCGTGGTCCGGCTCGTGCAGCGCCGCCCGCTGACCCAGGCGCTGGCCGGCGTGGTCGGTGTGGGCATCTCAGCCTGGCTCGCCAACACCACGGGCAAGGCCGAGGACTTCTACCTTCCGGGATTCCTGACCAACACGGCCTACATTGTGGCGATGGTCATCTCCATCGCCGTCCGCTGGCCCATCGCCGGTCTGCTGTTCGGGTTCATCCGCAACGAAGGCCTGGACTGGCGCAAGGACCCGGTCCGCGTCCGCGCCTACCGGCTGGGAACGTGGATCATCGTGGGTGTGCTGGTGCTGCGCCTGCTGGTGCAGGTTCCCCTGTACCTGATGGGTCCGGACGGGTTGGCGGCGCTGGCCACCACCAGGCTCATCATGGGTGCACCGCTGTACATCCTCGGCGTGTGGATCGCCTGGCTCATTACGCGGCCGGCGGCAACGCCTGGCTCTCAGCCGTCGAAGCCGTCGTCATCCAGCTGATCCGCGGTTGCCGGGCTGGCTTCCTCTGACGAAATGGCCGACGCCGGGACCTCGCCCCGTGCGTGCCCGTCGCCTGGCGCCTGCCCCTCGCTTGAGCCGGGCGACAGCAGTTCGCGCAGCTGGTCCTCGGCCGCGATGGTGGTGACAAAAAACAGTTCGTCACCGCCGTCGATGACGTCGTCCCGGCTGGGTGTGATCGGTGCCTGGTCCCGCAGGATGGCCACGAGAGTGGAGTCCTCGGGCCAGTCGATGTCGCCCACTGTCAGTCCGATGGCGTGCGAGTCATGCGGCACCGTGAACTCGACGAGGGAAGACACGCCTGTCTGGAGGGTCAGGAGCCGGACCAGATCGCCGATCTCCACGGCTTCCTCCACCAGCGCCGTCATGAGCTGCGGCGTGTTCACGGCAACGTCCACGCCCCACGAGTCGTTGAACATCCAGTCGTTCTTCGGGTTGTTCACCCGGCCCACCGTGCGCCCGATGCCGAATTCGGTCTTAGCCAGCAGCGAGACGACGAGATTCACCTTGTCATCGCCTGTCGCCGATACCACCACGTCCGCGTCCTCGAGCTTCGCGTCCTGCAGGGTGCTCAGCTCACAGGCGTCGCCCACCAGCCAGTGCGCCCCGCGCAGGCCGCTGCGCCCGATCACTTCGGGCTTGAGGTCAATGAGCAGGATCTCGTGCTTGTGGGCCAGCAGCTCACGGGCAATCGAGGAGCCGACGCTTCCGGCCCCGACGATGACGACTTTCACTTAGGACTCCTTGGCGGGTGCTTTGGCGAGGATGTGGGCGACTTCGGATGAGCGGTCCACCCGCAGCATGGCGTGCACCGTGTCGCCGTCCTGGTAGGAGGTGCCCGCGGCGGGCAGCATCCCCTCGCCGAACCTGGTCAGGTAGGCAACCCGCACGTCGGCCACCTTTTCGATGGAGGAGACCGGGTGGCCCACCCATTCCGGGTGGAGGTCGAGTTCGGCCAGCACGAGGCGGCCGGACGGGTCGCGGAAGTCCCCGGCCAGGTGCTGTTCGGGAAGGATGCGGCGCAGGACCTGGTCGGCGCTCCAGCGCACCGCGGCCACCGTGGGGATGCCCAGGCGCTGGTAAATCTCGGCGCGGCCGGGATCGTAGATGCGGGCCACCACGTGCGGCACGTGGAATGTCTCGCGCGCCACCCTGGTGGCCAGGATGTTGGAGTTGTCGCCGCTGGACACGGCCGCAAAGGCATAGGCATCGGCGACGCCGGCCTGCTTCAGGGTGTCGCGGTCAAAGCCGACTCCGGTGACTTTCCGGCCGGTGAAGCCCGAGCGGAGGCGGCGGAAGGCGCGGTCGTCCTGGTCGATGATGGCTACGGAGTGGCCCGCATCCTCGAGCGTGTGCGCCAAGGTGGCCCCGACGCGTCCACAACCCATGATCACGAAGTGCGCCACGCGTTCTCTCCTCAACTCTCGCCGACTGCTCCGTAAGACTCTACCGCCGGAAACCTGCCATGACATCGCGTGCGAATCAGACTAACTTTGTGTGGTGCTGACAATTCTGAATGCCGTGAAGCGCGTGCTGGTGGGAAGGCCCTTCCGGAACGACAGGATGGCCCACACCCTCCTGCCGAAGAGGATCGCGCTGCCAATCTTCGCGTCGGATGCATTGTCCTCCGTGGCCTATGCCCCCGATGAGATTCTCCTCACGCTGGCGCTGGCCGGGGTGAGCGCGGTGACCATCTCCCCGCTCGTGGGCCTCGCCGTCATGGTGGTCCTGCTCACGGTGGTGGCGTCCTACCGGCAAAACGTCCACGCCTACCCGTCCGGTGGCGGGGACTACGAGATCGCCAATGAAAACCTGGGCAAGTTCGCGGGGCTGACGGTGGCGTCCGCCCTGCTGGTGGACTATGTCCTGACCGTCGCTGTGTCCATGTCCTCCGCAGCCACGTACCTCACCACTGCCATCCCTTCGCTCCATGGGCAGCAGGCCATGATCGCCACCATCGGCGTGGTGGTCCTGGCGCTCGTCAACCTGCGCGGCATCAAGGAAGCCGGCAGCGTTTTCGCGGTGCCGACGTACATTTTCATGGCCTCCATCCTGGGTATGACCCTCGTCGGAATTTTCCAGGCGGTGACCGGCCAGCTGGGCCAGGCGCCGTCGGCCGCGTTCACGATTGTCCCCGCACCCGGCTTCGACGAAGGCCTCGTGGGGCTCGCCGGCGCGTTCCTGCTGCTGCGCGCCTTTTCCTCCGGTGCCGCAGCCCTGACCGGTGTGGAAGCGATCAGCAACGGGGTGCCGAACTTCCAGAAGCCCAAGAGCAAGAACGCGGCCACCACGCTGCTGCTGCTCGGGATCATCGCCTCGGCCATGCTGGCAGGGATCATCTACCTGGCCAACGCCACCAAGGTGCATATCGTGCTGGATCCGGCCACCGAGTTCCTGCTTAACGGGCGGCCGCTGCCCGAGGGATACATCCAGAACCCGGCCATCAGCCAGATCGCGCAGACCATTTTTGGGGCCGGGTCCATTCCGTTCTACATCGTGGTCGCGGCCACGGGCGTCATCCTGGTGTTTGCCTCCAACACGGCCTTCAACGGCTTTCCGGTGCTGGGCTCCATCCTTGCCCAGGACGGTTACCTTCCGCGGCAGCTGCGGACCCGCGGCGACAGGCTCGCCTTCAGCAACGGTGTGCTTGCCCTGGCCGCCGGGGCGCTGGTGCTGATCCTTTCGTTTAACGCTGACGTGACCAAGCTCATCCAGCTGTACATCGTCGGTGTTTTCATCTCCTTCACGGCGAGCCAGCTGGGCATGGTCCGGCACTGGGGCCGCGAGCTGAAGCTGGCCAAGGACAAGGCGGTGCGCCGCCGGATGATCAAGTCGCGCACCATCAACATGATCGGCTTCGGCATGACCGCGCTGGTGCTGGTGATCGTGCTCATCACCAAGTTTGAGCAGGGCGCCTGGATTGCCCTGCTCGCCATGTTCGTGCTGTTCCTCATCATGTGGAGCATCCGCGCCCACTACGACAACGTGGCCAAGGAACTGGCGGTTGACGAGGATTCCTCGCCGCGCGCCCTGCCCACCCGCGTGCACGCCGTGCTGCTGGTGTCCCATGTCCGCAAGCCGGTGCTCCGGGCGCTGGCCTACGCCCGTGCCTCCCGGCCGTCGCGGTTGGACGCCATTACGGTGGACATCAACGCCGAGGAAACAGCGCACACCCTCGCCGACTGGGAGAAACTGGAGATCCCGGTGCCGCTGACCATTCTGGCCAGCCCCTACCGTGAGACGGTCACGCCGATCATGGACTACATCAAGAACATGCGCCGGGACTCGCCCCGGGACCTGATCGTGGTGTACATCCCCGAGTACGTGGTGGGTAAATGGTGGGAGCAGCTGGTGCACAACCAGACAGCCCTCCGCATCAAGACCCGGCTCCACTTTGAGCCGGGCGTCATGGTTGCCAGCGTTCCCTGGCAGCTCAAATCATCCGAAGAAGCCAAGAGACTGCAGGACATTCAATGAGCCCGGACACCCAAACCACCTCCACCGGACTCGAACTGGTTGTCGACGTCGGCCCCGTGGCCCACGGCGGACACTGCGTTGCCCGCCACGAGGGCCGCGTGGTCTTCGTCCGCCATGGCATCCCGGGGGAGCGGGTGCGGGTCCGGCTCACCGACGCTGAAGAGAAGGCAAAGTTCTGGCGCGCGGACGTCGTGGAAGTCCTGGATGCTTCGCCGGACCGGGTGCCGCACTTCTGGCGGACCGCCGATTCGGCCAGCTCCTGGGCACACGGGCGCCCGCCGGTGGGCGGCGCCGAACTTGGCCACGTGTCGCTGCGGCGCCAACGGAGTCTTAAGTCGGAGGTGCTGGCCGAACAGCTTAAGCGGCTGGCCGCCGTCGAACTCTCCCCGGACGTGGAAGCGGTAGGACCAGCAAACGCTGGAGAAACGGACGACGGCGGGGCCGGCCTTGGGTGGCGCACGCGCGCCAGCTTTGGCGTCACCCAGAGCGGCCGGCTCGGCATGCATGCCCACCGCTCCGACCAGGTGATTCCCGTCCAGGAAATGCCGCTGGCCGTCGACGGGATCAACGCCCTGCGGCTGTGGGACGTGGACCTGCAGGGCATCGAGCGGGTGGAGGTGGCCGCGCCCGCCAACGGCTCGCGGCCGCTCGTGCTGCTGGCCCCGGCCCCCGGGACGCGCGCCAAACGGCTGAACTCCATCCTGTCCCAGCTTCCCGCGGACGTGTCCGTGGCCAGTTACGATCCACTCAAGAATGAGACCCTGCAGCTCCGCGGCCGGACCTGGGTACAGGAATCCGCGGCCGGCCACGACTACCGGGTCACGGGTGCGGGGTTCTGGCAGATCCACCGCGATGCGCCGGAAACCCTGGTGGGTGCAGTCACCGGATTCCTGCACGACGGCGGGTTCCTGGAACCCGGCGCTGCGGTGGCCG
Source organism: Arthrobacter sp. K5 (assembly GCF_040448525.1). Lineage (NCBI taxonomy): Bacteria > Bacillati > Actinomycetota > Actinomycetes > Micrococcales > Micrococcaceae > Arthrobacter > Arthrobacter sp. K5. Next base: position 218,993 of record NZ_CP159279.1, read on the forward strand.
ACCTGTACGCCGGTGCGGGCCTGTTCACCGCACCGCTGGCTGACGCGGTGGGGGAGACCGGGTCCGTCCTGTCGGTGGAGGGAGCCCCCGGCACCAGCCGGGACGCCCGGAAAAACCTGCACGGCTCACCGCAGGTGGAAATCGTGCAGGGCAAGGTGGAGCGGGTGCTGCGGCAGCGGCCGCGCCAGTTTGACGCCCTCATTCTCGACCCGCCGCGCGCCGGTGCGGGCAAGGCCGTGGTCAGCCAGCTGATTGACTCGAAACCCCGGGCAATCGCCTACGTGTCCTGCGACCCGTCGTCGTTCGCACGCGACATTGGTTACTTCCAGCAGGGCGGCTGGCAGCTGGCCGGGCTGCGGGCCTTCGACCTGTATCCGCACACGCACCACCTTGAGACTGTCGCACTGCTGACTCCCCGCGGCTGATGCCACTACTATGGGCCGTGTAGCCCCTGTCGCGCCCGTGTTCCCGGCTGACCATGCAGTTTGATGCGACCGGCACTAATTAGGGTGTCCTAACTAGCAAGCGGTCAACCGCGCGACAAAGATGAAACTGTTGCGAGAGGAGTCCTGCGATGAGCACTGTGGACAGCTTCGGTTCAAAAGGCAAACTTGATGTTGCCGGAACCGAATACGAAATTTTCCGGTTGAACTCCGTTGAAGGTTCAGAAACCCTTCCGTTCAGCCTTAAGGTACTGCTTGAAAACCTGCTAAGGACCGAGGACGGCGCGAACATCACCGCCGATCACGTTCGCGCCCTGGCAGGATGGGACCCGAATGCCCAGCCCGACACCGAAATCCAGTTCACGCCCGCCCGCGTGATCATGCAGGACTTCACTGGTGTTCCCTGCGTGGTGGACCTTGCCACCATGCGCGAGGCAGTCAAGGAGCTCGGCGGCGATCCGAAGAGGGTGAACCCGCTTGCTCCGGCCGAGATGGTTATTGACCACTCCGTCCAGATCGACGTTTTCGGTAACTCCGGCGCACTGGAGCGCAACATGGAGATCGAATACCAGCGCAATGGTGAGCGCTACCAGTTCCTGCGCTGGGGCCAGACAGCGTTCGACGACTTCAAGGTCGTCCCGCCGGGAACCGGCATCGTGCACCAGGTCAACATTGAATACCTGGCCCGCACCATCATGACCCGCGAAGTGGACGGCGCCCTGCGCGCGTACCCCGACACCTGCGTCGGCACCGACTCGCACACCACCATGGTCAATGGCCTGGGTGTGCTCGGCTGGGGCGTCGGCGGCATTGAAGCCGAGGCGGCCATGCTTGGCCAGCCGGTTTCCATGCTCATCCCGCGCGTGGTCGGCTTCAAGCTCAGCGGCAGCATCCCTGCCGGTGCCACCGCCACCGACGTGGTGCTCACCATCACCGAGATGCTGCGCAAGCACGGTGTTGTGGGCAAGTTCGTGGAGTTCTACGGCGAAGGCGTTGCCGCGGTGCCGCTGGCCAACCGCGCCACCATCGGCAACATGAGCCCGGAGTTCGGCTCCACGGCCGCCATGTTCCCGATCGACGACGTCACCCTCGACTACCTGCGCCTCACCGGCCGGCCCGACGAGAACGTTGCCCTGGTGGAGGCCTACGCCAAGGAGCAGGGCCTCTGGCACGATCCGTCCCGCGAACTGCGCTTCTCCGAGTACCTTGAGCTGGACCTTTCCACCGTGGTTCCGTCGATCGCCGGCCCGAAGCGTCCGCAGGACCGTATCGAGTTGACCGAGGCCAAGGACGAGTTCCGCCACGACCTCAAGAATTACGTCACCCACGACGCCGACGCCGGCTCGCTGGATGAGTCGCTGGAGGAATCCTTCCCGGCTTCCGACCCGCCCTCCTTCACCACCGGCGCCACGCACGTGACCGACAGCGACCGCGTTCCGCCCAAGTACTCCGCCGCGCATGGCGCCGAGGGCCGCCATTCCAGCCCCGTCGCCGTGAAGATGGAAGACGGCCGCGAGTTCGATCTGGACCACGGAGCGGTGACCATCGCGTCAATCACCTCGTGCACCAACACGTCCAACCCCTCGGTCATGCTCGCCGCCGCAGTGCTGGCCCGCAACGCCGTGAACAAGGGCCTCACCGCCAAGCCGTGGGTCAAGACCTCCGTCGCCCCCGGCTCCAAGGTGGTCACCGACTACTACGAGAAGTCCGGCCTCACTCCGTACCTCGAGAAGCTCGGCTTCTACACCGTGGGCTACGGCTGCGCCACCTGCATCGGCAACTCCGGTCCGCTGGAAGCCGAGATCTCCGAAGCCATCCAGGCCAATGACCTCGCCGTCAGCGCCGTGCTCTCGGGCAACCGCAACTTCGAAGGCCGCATCAACCCGGACGTCAAGATGAACTACCTGGCCTCCCCGCCGCTGGTCATCGCCTACGCCCTGGCCGGTTCCATGGACTTCGACTTCGAAACCGACCCGCTGGGCAAGGACGAAGCAGGCAACGACGTCTTCCTGAAGGACATCTGGCCCAACCCGGTCGAGGTCCAGGAAGTCATCGACTCCTCGATCGACAAGGAGATGTTCGCCAAGGGCTACGAGGGCGTCTTCGAGGGCGACGACCGCTGGAAGGCGCTCGACACCCCCGCCGGCGACACCTTCGCCTGGGATCAGAAGTCCACGTACGTCCGGAAGCCCCCGTATTTCGAGGGCATGAAGGCCCAGCCGGAGCCCGTGCAGGACATCGCCGGTGCCCGCGTGCTGCTCAAGCTCGGCGACTCCGTCACGACCGACCACATCTCCCCGGCCGGTTCGTTCAAGTCGGACACCCCCGCCGGCCAGTACCTGCTGGCCAACGGCGTGGAGCGCAAGGACTTCAACTCCTACGGCTCGCGCCGTGGCAACCACGAGGTCATGATCCGCGGCACGTTCGCGAACATCCGCATCAAGAACCAGCTCCTGGACGGCGTGGAGGGCGGCTTCACCCGCGACTTCACCCAGGCTGACGGCCCGCAGGCCTACGTCTACGACGCCGCACAGAACTACCAGGCAGCCGGCACCCCGCTCGTTGTCCTGGCCGGCAAGGAGTACGGCTCCGGTTCGTCCCGTGACTGGGCAGCCAAGGGCACGGCACTGCTGGGCGTCAAGGCCGTCATCGCTGAGAGCTACGAGCGCATCCACCGCTCCAACCTCATCGGCATGGGCGTTCTTCCGTTGCAGTTCCCGGCCGGCGAATCCGCTGCCACGCTGGGCCTGACGGGCACGGAAACCTTCGCTGTGGAGGGCGTCACCGCCCTGAACGAAGGCACCACGCCCAAGACCCTCAAGGTCACCGCCACCGCCGAGGACGGTTCCACCAAGTCCTTCGACGCAGTGCTCCGCATCGACACCCCGGGTGAAGCGGACTACTACCGCAACGGCGGCATCCTGCAGTACGTCCTGCGCCAGATCTCCGCTAACTAGCGGGATTTTGCCGGGCCAGCCCCGGCGGGCAGTGCGATGAGGCCCCGGCCGGTCACTTGACCGGCCGGGGTTTCTGCATTGCTGCCACCGCGGAGGCGCTACAGTTAATAGGCATGTCTACCAGCCGAAGGAGGGGCCGTTGGGAATTTTGGAGACCATCCGGAATCCGCAGGACCTGAGCAAGTTGTCTGCGGCGCAGCTGGACCAGCTGGCCGCCGAGATCAGGGAATTCCTGATCGGCAACGTCTCCCAGACGGGAGGGCACCTGGGTCCCAACCTCGGCGTCGTCGAACTGACCATGGCGGTGCACCGGATCTTCGATTCGCCCCGCGACAGCATCGTCTTCGACACCGGCCACCAGTCGTACGTGCACAAGCTCCTCACCGGACGGCATGATTTCAGCACCCTCCGACAGCAGGGCGGCCTGTCCGGCTACCCGGACCGCGCTGAATCGGAGCACGACATCGTCGAAAGCTCCCACGCTTCCTCCTCGCTGTCCTGGGCCGACGGCATTTCCCGCGCCCGCCAGCTGACCGGTGACGGCGACCGGTACGTCGTGGCCGTCGTCGGTGACGGCGCCCTCACCGGCGGCATGGCGTGGGAAGCCATCAACAACATCGCGGCGGACAAGAAGCGCCGCGTCGTCATTGTCGTGAACGACAACGGCCGCTCCTACGCACCTACCGTCGGTGGCTTCGCTGACTACCTGGCGTCGCTGCGCCCCACCATCGACTCCCTCCGCGCCGCCCCGGCCTACGAGGGTGCCCTGGACTGGTGGAAGAAAAAACTTCAGAACGGCGGCCCGGCCGGCCAGTTCACCTACAAGAGCCTGCACGCCATGAAGAAGGGCATTAAGGACTGGTGGGCCCCGCAGGGCATGTTCGAGGACCTCGGCATGAAGTACATCGGCCCGGTGGACGGCCACAACCTCCAGGCCATGGAACACGCACTCTCCACCGCCAGGCACTTCGCCGGCCCGGTCATCGTGCACGCCATGACGGAGAAGGGCCACGGGTACGCGCCTGCCCGCGCGCACGAGGCGGACCAGTTCCACGCCGTCGGGATCATTGACCCTGAAACTGGCGAGCCCGCGGAAGCCGGCGGCGCCAAGTCCTGGACGTCCGTGTTTGCTGATGAAATCGCCGCCATCGCCGATGAGCGCAAGGACATTGTCGGCATCACCGGCGCCATGCTCATCCCCGTCGGGCTGCACAAGTTCGCCGCACGGTACCCGGAGCGCGTGTTCGACGTCGGCATCGCCGAACAACACGCCCTCACCTCCGCGGCGGGCATGGCTTTCGGTGGGCTGCACCCTGTGGTCGCCGTCTACGCCACGTTCCTCAACCGCGCCTTCGACCAGCTGCTGATGGACGTCGCCCTGCACAAGGCCGGCGTGACAGTTGTCCTGGACCGCGCCGGCGTCACCGGTCCGGACGGCGCCAGCCACCATGGGATGTGGGACATGGCCATGGTCCAGATCGTTCCCGGACTGCACCTGGCAGCACCACGCGACGCCACAAGGCTGCGCGAGGAGCTCCGCGAAGCCGTCGCCATTGAGGACGCACCCACTGTCATCCGCTATTCCAAGGGAACCGTCGGCGCCGAGGTTGAGGCCATCGAGCGGCTGTCCGACGGCGTGGACGTGCTGTCCCGCCGCCCGGCCGGATCCACCGAGAACGATGTCCTGATCGTCAGCGTGGGCGCCATGTCCGAGCTGGCCCTGAACGTCTCCAACCGGCTGGGCGCCCAGGGCATCAGCAGCACCGTCGTGGACCCGCGCTGGGTCCTCCCGGTCCGGAAGTCGATCATCGCCCTGGCTGCCAGGCACCGCCTCGTCATCTGCATCGAGGACGGCGTCCGGGCCGGGGGAGTCGGGTCCAGGATCCGTCAGGAGATGCGCGCCGCCGGCGTGGATACCGCTTTGAACGAGGTTGGCCTCCCGGTCGAATTCCTGGACCACGGCAGCCGGAGCCAGGTGCTGGAGCGCGTGGGCCTGACCGCCCAGCAGATCACCCACGACGTCGTCGCCCAGGTTCTCGGGACCAAGGTTCCGTTCGCCCGCCCGCTGCCCGGCCAGGAACACCCCACCACAGGAAGCCTGCCCAAACTGTGAGGGAGCCCGATTCCCTGCAGCCAGGCGAACTGGTGGTGTCCCGGAACCGCAAATGGGACGGCTCGGCACACTGGGTAGTTCCCGGCAGGTACCTCGGAGAGGACCAGCACGGCTGGTGGATTTTCCAGCCGGCCAATGAGTTCTGCTCCCGCCCCGGCGCCGCCTTCTACACGGCATCCGATGCCGTGCTCCTGGTCCCGCGGACCGGGGAGTTCGTGGTCACCTTCTACGACGACACCTACCCTGGCGATTTCCGCGTCTACGTCGACCTGGCCACCGGCCACGAGTGGCGCAGGATCAAACCGGACGTGACGGAATTCCATGTCATCGACATGGACCTCGACGTGATCCGCTCGGTGCAGCGCGGCGTGTTCGTCGACGATGAGGACGAGTTCGCCGCACACCGGCTCCGCATGGAGTACCCTGAGACGCTGGTGCGCGCCATGCAGGCTGAGTGCGACGCCCTGTTCCTTGCCGTCAAGGGCCAGGATGCCCCTTTCGACGGCACCGACACCATTTGGTTTACGAGAGGACGGGCATGAGCGGAATAATCCGGGTCTACAAGCGCGACGACGAAGGGACCCTGCTGTTCCGGGAAGCCTGGTACGACGAGGACTACAGCCAGTTCGTCATGAACCACGGCGCCGTGGGCCACCAGAGCAAGACCCAGGAAACGGATGTCCCGGACGCCGAGGCCGCCGAACGCCTGATGGACGCCTTCGAGATGGCGTGCACCGAGGACGGCTACGCCGAGATTCCGGATGAGGAGCAGTACTGGGTGGTGGCCCAGTACGCACTGAAGACCCGGGAAGGCACCAGCCGCGACCGCTATCTGGAGGAAAAGGCGAAGGATGCACTTTCCGGCCACCTGGCCTGGCGCGGCCTGGGCATCGTGGACCGCTCGGAATTCGGCGACGCCAAGCTCAACATCTTCTGCCTCTGCCCGGACGTGAACAAGGCCGTGAACGCGATCAAGGTCTGCATCCGCGGCGAGGACCTGGACTTCACCAAGCTGAGCATTGGAGCCGCCCCGTTTGGCGACCTCTCGGCCCTCAAGCTCAAGCATTCACCCAAGCAGGTGACCAGCTTCACCCTCTAAGGCAGTTCCAGCAGTCACAGCACCAGGAAGGCAGAACGTCATGACGAAGAAGTCAGCCCAGCCGGGACGCACGCCGCTTCCGCGGGGCCTCGCCTCGCCCGACCGCAGAATCCTCGCCCACTCCGGCGTGGAGTCCCTTGAACAGCTGGCACAGTTCGGCCGGCGCCAGCTGGCCGCACTGCCGGGCATCTGCCCGCGGACCCTGGCCCAGCTCCAGGATGCGCTGGAGGAGCACGGCCTGGATTTCGCCCCCGCCTGAGCCCGCCCTCGAAGCGACGGTTCCCCGAAGGGACGGCCGGAAAGGCCGGCCGCGAAAGCTGCCGCCGGAGCCGTTATAGGGTGATTCCATGACTGAATACCGCCGTCTTGGAAAATCCGGGCTCACTGTCTCCGTCGTGGGCCTTGGCTGCAACAACCTGGGCCGGGCAAACACGGTGACCGAATCGCAGGAGGGCTCGGACGCCGTCGTGCATGCCGCCCTCGACGCCGGGGTGACGCTCTTCGACGTCGCGGACACCTACGGCCGCGAACCGGGACTCAGCGAAACGATGCTCGGCAGGGCCCTGGGGGCCAGGCGGGACGATGTCGTGGTGGCCACCAAGTTCGGCATGGATATGCGCGGGGCCAACGGCGAGGACTTCGGCGCCCGCGGTTCGCGGCGCTACATCATCCGCGCCGCGGAGGCTTCGCTGCGGCGGCTCGGAACCGACTACATCGACCTGTACCAGTTCCACACGCCCGACCCCCTGACGCCGATCGAGGAAACCCTCGACGCGCTGAACGACCTCGTCACCAGCGGCAAGGTGCGCTACATCGGCCACTCGAACCGCGCCGGGTGGCAGATCGCCGAGGCCGAATACGTGGCGCGCGCCCGCGGCGGGGTCCGGTTTGTCTCCGCGCAGAACCACTACAACCTCCTGGACCGCCGCGCCGAGCAGGAGGTCACCCCGGCGGCCGAGGCGTACGGGCTCGGTGTCCTGCCTTACTTCCCGCTGGCCAACGGCCTCCTGACCGGCAAGTACGCGCAGGACCAGGCACCGGAAGGATCGCGCCTCAGCCACACGCGGACCAACCTGGTGCATGACGCCGACTGGCAGCAGCTGAAGGCGTTCAGCGCCTTCGCCGCCGCCCGCGACCTGACCGAAGTGCAGGTGGCCTTCTCCTGGCTGGCGGCGCAGCCCTCGGTCAGCAGCGTGATTGCCGGCGCCACCCGTCCCGAACAGGTCCGGCAAAACGCCGCGGCGGTGGCCTGGGTGCCGGACCGGGCCGAACTCGACGAACTGGATGCCATTTTCCCGCAGACCCCCAAGGTGGCCCTGTTCTGATGCCCTCCATCCTCATGGATGTTGACACCGGGATCGATGACGCCCTCGCGCTGGTCTACCTGCTGTCCCGCCCGGAAGTCCGGGTCGAGGCCATCACGTGCACGGCCGGCAATGTGGGCGCCCGCCAGGTGGCACGGAACAACCTCGCACTGCTGGAACTTTGCGGCCGGGCAGGGATTGAAGTTGCCGTGGGCGCGGAGGTGCCCCTGGAGATTCCGCTGGTCACCACGGAAGAAACCCACGGGCCGCAGGGGATCGGCTATGCCGAGCTCCCGCTGCCGGAGCAGGAGATCTCATCGCGGCACGCCGTGGAGGTCTGGGTCGACGCGGCCCGGTCACACCCTGGTGAGATCACCGGGCTCATTACCGGGCCGCTGACGAACTTCGCCCTGGCTCTGCGGGCGGAACCTGACCTTCCCAAACTGCTCAAGGGGCTGGTCATCATGGGCGGCTGCTTCAACTACCAGGGCAACACGACGCCGACGGCGGAGTGGAACGTGTCCGTGGATCCGCACGCGGCCGCGGAGGTCTTCGCCGCCTACAGCGGCCTTCCGGAGGAGAACCTTCCGGTGGTGTGCGCGCTCGAGACCACGGAACGCATTGAGCTGCGTCCCGAGCACCTGCAACGGCTGGCCGAGGCCGCCGGAGCCGAACCCGAGCTGGTGCTGCCTGAACAGCCAGAGGGCCAGCGCAGCCGCTCGGGCAACCCGCTGGTGGCGTGCCTTTCGGATGCCATCCGCTTCTACATGGAGTTCCACCGGCTGTACGACAAGGGCTTCATCGCACATATGCATGACGCCTTCGCCGCCGCTGCGGCCATCGGGCGCACGCCTTACGGCACCCGGCCGGCCACCGTGCACGTGGAGACTGCGGCGCCCCGCCTCGTGGGGACCACCGTCGCCGACTTCCGGGGCATCTGGAAGGAGCCGTCCAATGCCCGGATCGTCACCTCGAACGACCCCGCGCAGTGCTTCGACGAACTGATCTCCTCGGTGGGCGCGCTGGCCGCCGCCGTGGGGAAACGGCCGTAGCACGCCGTGCCCGCGGGTCGGTAGGATGGTAGCCGCGCCAAGGTGACATAGGCGCCTGCTTCCGCGCACGTGGAAGATCACGCCACGGGTGCGGGACCCGCCGTTTTCAGCCTAAGGATCCACCATGTCACAGCCGTCCCTGACCCTTCCTCCCACGGACCGGCAAGCTGTCCGCCGCCGGAGGCTCCTCGAACTGCTCGGCGCCGCGGCCATCGCCGCCACATTCGTCTTCCTGGTCCTCACCCAGCCTGCCGACATTGCGGGCGGGCTCGGCAGCGTTTCCTCGCTCGTCGCGCTCGGTGGCTTCCTCCTCGGCGCCCTGCTGCTGATCGTGGGCGTGCTCCCCACCTTGCCCACGTCCACCGTGGTGCTCATCCCCGTGGCCCTGATCCTCAACATCGTGCTGGGACAGCTCATGGGCACCAGCGGACTGCCGTTCTACCTCGACTCCATCGGCACCGTGCTCATCGCCGTGCTGGCAGGACCTGCGGCCGGCGCCGCCACCGGTGCCCTGAGCAGCATCGTGTGGTCGTTCTTCAACCCGACGGTCCTGCCCTTCGCAGCCGGCGCCGCGCTGATCGGCTTCCTCGCCGGCGTGGCCGCGCGGTACGGGCTGTTCCGCCGGTTCTACCTGGCCCCGGTTGCCGGGTTCGTCACCGGCATCATCGCTGGCGTGGTGTCCGCACCGATTGCCGCGTTCGTCTTCGGCGGCACCTCAGGGGCTGGCACCGGCGCGATCGTCAGCGCCTTCCGGGCCATGGGCGACACCCTGCTGGCCGCCATCACCAAGCAGGCACTGATCTCCGATCCCATGGACAAGGCCATCGTCTTCGCGATCGCTGCCATGCTGGTCTACGCCCTGCCACGGCGCACCACGTTCCAGTTCCCGTTCGTCCGCCGCTTCCGCGTCCTGGCCGGCAGGGAGCCGGCCGCGCGGAATTCCTGACACGGGAACCGCCGGCCAGGTGTTCCCGCGCCTCAACCCGCTAACCACGCTGACGGCCGCCGTCGCCGTCCTTGTTATGACGACGGCGGCCGCCAGTTGGGCGGTATCCCTCACCGTCGCAGTCGGTGCAGTCCTGCTTTCCGCCGCCTCAGGCACGCTGCGGCGGGTCCTCTTGGCCTCAGCCGCCATCATTGTGCCGTTCTGGCTGTCGCTGCTGGTGATCCACGGGCTCTTCTTCCCGGAGGGGCGCACCGTCCTGGCCAGCTGGGGCCCCGCCCGGGTCACGGCTGAGGGGTTGTCCTTCGCCTTGGAGATGGGTCTCCGCACCGCCGCCTTCGTCCTGGTGCTCATGGTGTTTTCCTTCGGCGTCAGGGTCCCGGAACTGGTTGCCGCCCTGACTGCCCGCCGTGTCCCGCCGCAGGTTGGATATGTCCTGGCGTCCACGCTGCTGCTTGCCCCGCTGGTCGCCGCGCGGCTGGAGAAGGTCCGCCAGGCGCAGGAGTCGCGCGGGCTTGTGGTGGGCCGGGGGATTGGCAGCCGGGCTGCGGCCATCCGGCTGCAGATGGTCCCGCTGGTGCTGGGCCTGGTTCACGACGCCGGCATCAGGGCACAGGCCCTGGACGCCAGGGGGTTCAGGAGCGCCGGTCCCCGGACCAGCTACACGGAGGCCCGCGATTCAGCCGCGCAAGCGGCCTTCCGCCTTGTGGCCATCCTGCTTGCACTGGCGGCCGCGGGCTGGCGCATGGTGGAGTCGCTTTCGGCTGGGTCACTCGCTGCATTGTCCCTTTCCGGGGGTGGCCCGGGATGATCGCGGACAGGACCGGTGCAACCACGCTGCTGGCCTCCGTTGCCTCATTTTCGTACCACGGCGACGCCGGCCCCGCGCTGCTGGGGGTGGAGATGGCCGCCGCGCCGGGCACGCTCACGGCGGTGCTTGGCGGATCCGGCAGCGGCAAATCCACCCTGGGACGGCTCCTTGGTGCCTGGGTCCTTGGCGGTCGGGACGGAACGCTGGCCGGGAGCCTGCGGCTGGACGTGGCCGGCGTTCCGGCCAGCAGCCGTCCGCTGGCCTTTACCGGAGCGACGGATGACCCGCGGATAGACCCCGGGGCGTGGGCACGTCACGTCGGCTACGTGCCGCAGGACGCAGCGTCCATGCTGTCGGCGGTTCGCGGAACCGTGGAGGAGGAGCTCGCCTTCAGCCTGGAAAACCGCGGAGTTCCGCGCGCCGAGATGGTCCGCACCGTCGCCGGCATCGCCCGCCGGACGGGACTAGGGGGACTCCTGCACCGGGACCCCGCAACCCTGTCCGGCGGCGAGCTGCGGCGCCTGGCTGTGGGCTGCGCCGTGGTGGACGGCCCTGGCGTCCTGGTCCTCGACGAGCCGCTCGAGTCCCTGGACCAGGCCGGGGTCCGGACGGTGATGGAACTGGTCCATGCCGAGCTGGCCCTGGGTACCGCCATTGTGGTGCTGAGCCAGCACGCCGACGCGCTGACCCGCGCCGCGGAGCGGTGGCTGGTACTGAAGGACGGGGAGGTGACGGCGGCGGGGCCGCCGGGCCAGATCCTGCAGGGTCACGCGTTGGCCGAGTCCGGCGTCGTCATCACGTCCCCGGAACCGGACGCGGAGCCGGAACCGGAGCCGGCCGCGGAGTCCGGGCTGCCGATGCCTGCGCCGCCTGCGGCGCTGCCCCTTCCCGTGGTGGAGGCCCGTGCCGGGACGGCCGCGGCTTTGGAGCTGGCCAATGTCGCGTTCGGGTTCGGCAGACTGCCCGGCAGCGTGCCTTCGGAGGACAGCATGCTCCTGCAGGATGTAAACCTGCAGGTGATGCCCGGGGAAGTCCTTGCCGTGACCGGGCCCAACGGCGCCGGCAAGTCCACACTGCTCCGGCTCCTCAACGGCCTGCACCGGCCGCTTCGCGGTGATGTCCGGGTGGCCGGCGAGTCCATTGCCGGGGTTCCCACGGGGCTGGTGGCCCGAAGGTTGGGGCTCCTGTTCCAGCACCCCCATGACCAGCTGTTCGAGCGGACTGCGCTGCGGGAGGTGCTGTTCGGGCTGGACCGCCTTTTCGCTGCCGGGGCGCCGGAACGGGCACGGGCAGCCCTGGCCGCCGTCGGCCTTGAAGCCAGCGAAAACGCCCACCCCCATGAGCTGCCGGCCTCGGGCCAGCGGCTGCTCGCCCTCGCCACAGTCCTGGCGCGCGACCCGTCGGTGCTCGCGCTTGATGAACCCACCGTGGCACTCGACGCCCATGGCCTGGAGCGGCTCACGGCCGCCGTCTCAGCGGCAGCCGGCCGCGGCGCCGCCGTCGTAATGGTCACGCACGACCTCGGATTCGCGAAGGCCCACGCACACCGGCTGCTCAGGCTCGACGGCGGCCGGCTCCTGCCGCACTGAGCGCGAACGTGCACTTGAGGCCCAAATCAGCTGCCGGGGCTGCCCGGAAAACCTGTGCTTATGGCGCGAACGCACACTTGAGGCCGCTGTTGCCGGGTACAAGTGTCTCTTCGCGCTGGATCAGGAGCGGGATGCCACACCCGGCGGCAGGAACCGCCTGCCATTGACGCGCTCCGAGGCCCCCACCCTGTCGAGGTACGGGGTGATCCCGCCCAGGAACATCGGCCAGCCGGCACCCAGGATCATGCACAGGTCGATGTCCTGGGGCGCTGCCACCACGCCCTCTTCGAGCATCAGCCCGATCTCCTCGGCCAAGGCGTCCTGGGTCCGCCGCAGCACTTCTTCTGCGGTTGACGGTGTGCTGCCAAAGGACATCAGGGCCGCGGTGGCTGCGGGGATCTCCTGCGTGCCGTCCGCCGCAGCGGACCACAGGGACCTGACATTGTTGTCGACCAGTTTCTGAAGGTTCTGCGAGAGCGGGAACCGGTCGCCGAAGGCCGCATTCAAAGATTCCTGCACATGCTGGGCCACCGGCAGTCCCACCATGGCGAGGAGGGTGAACGGCGTCATGGGAAGACCCATGGGGCGGAGCGCGGCATCCGCAACCCTGGCGGGCGTGCCCTCGTCGAAGGCGGCAGTGACTTCGCCCATGAGCCGCAGCAGGATCCGGTTGACCACGAACGCAGGGGCGTCCTTGACCAGAACGGCCGTCTTTTTCAGGCCCCGGGCGAGTTCGAACGCCGAGGCGAGCACGGCGTCCCCGGTCTTCGGTGCCCGGACGATTTCCAGCAGCGGCATGACGGCTACGGGATTGAAGAAGTGGAAGCCCACCAGGCGCCCGGGGTGCTGCAGGTCCGCCGCCATGGCGGTCACGGACAGCGAGGACGTGTTGGTGGCGAGGATGCACTCCGGTGAGACGACCGCTTCAAGCTCGGCGAACACCTGCTTCTTGACGCTCAATTCCTCGAACACCGCCTCGATGACGAAGTCGGCGTCCGCGAACGGCTCCTTGGAAACTGAACCTGTTACGAGCGCCTTGGCTTTCGTGGCAACGTCGGTGGCCAACCGGCCCTTCGCCACCAGCTTGTCTACTTCGTTGTGGACATAGCCGACTCCCTTGTCCACCCGCTCCTGGTCGATGTCGGTCAGGACCACGGGAACCCCGAGCTGGCGCGCGAACAGCAGGGCAAGCTGGCTGGCCATCAGGCCGGCGCCCACCACGCCGATCTTCGTGATGGGCCGGGCGAGCTCGCGGCCGGGGGCGCCGGCGGGCCGCTTGGCCCGCTTCTGCACGAGATCGAGGAAGGCGTAGACGGTGGCGCGGAACTCGTCGGTCTGCATGAGGCCTGCCAGCGTTTCGCATTCGAGTGCGGCAGACTCGGCCTGGGTCAGGGTGCGGTTCGCTGCCATGATGTTCAGCACCTCGGCCGGTGCGGGGGAGGCATTGGACGTTTTCGTTTCGACGTAGGCACGGCCGGCAGCCACGGCGTCCGCCCACCGCGCGGCAACGGCCTGGTCGGCAGGATCGACGGCGGCGGGCCGTTCCGGTGCTGTGCCCGAGAGTGCGCCGCCAGCCACAACGCGCCCAGCCCAGGCGACGGACTGCTCAAGGAAATTCTCCGGTGCGAACAGCGCATCCGCGATGCCGAGTTTGAAGGCTTCGGGGCCGGACAGTGTCCGGTTGTTGTTCAGCGGGTTCTCGATCATCACCTTCACCGCATTCTCCGGCCCGATCAGCCGCGGCAGCAGGTACACGCCGCCCCATCCGGGCACCAGTCCCAGGAAGGCCTCGGGAAGTGCCAGCGCCCCGGCACCGGTGGACACCGTGCGGTAAGTGGACTGCAGGGCGATCTCCAAGCCGCCGCCAAGGGCCACGCCGTTGATGAAGGCGAAGCTGGGAACGCCCAGGTTGGCCAGGGTGGAGTAGACCTCGTGGCCGAGCTGCGCCATCCAGAGGCCGTGCTCCCGCTCCTGCAGGGAGGTGACCGCGGAGAGGTCAGCGCCGGCTACAAAGCAGTCCGGCTTGCCCGTCACGCCCACGGCCGCGATCTCGCCCGCGGCCGCCCGCTCGCGGAGGCCTTCCAGGACGGATCCCAGTTCCACAAGGGTGTTTGGGCCAAGCGTGGTCGGCTTGGAAGGTCCCAGACCGTTGTCCAGGGTGATCAGGGCAAGGATGCCCGGGCTGGGCTGGCCGTCGGCTGCCGGGAGGTCAATATCCTGGACGGAGGAATGAGTGACCATCTCATCCGGGAAGAGATCGGCAAGCTTGCGGAAATCTGCGGCGCTCATTCTGGGGCTCCTCATTGAGACGGGCATGCGGTCCGTACCGGGATGGCGGGACCGAACGGGACCGGACATCGGTGAACCCAACGTTACTCGCGAGTAACATTGGCTGCAAGCGGTGCCGTGCCTGCCTGAGGCGCCAGGCTTACGCGGGGGTTTCCCTTACCTCTCTGGCTTCCTTGGGCGGAAGCGGCTGGGGGTTGAGGAATGCCGAGGTGATCAGCGGCGCTACCAGCCCTACCTGCCACGGCCGGGCACCCAGCTCGCGCAGTTCGGCGGCGATGGCGGCTTCACTGACGTCCGCCGGTGGCCGCCACGCGACGCGGCGGAGGTAGTCGGGGGTCAGCAGGTTTTCGAGCGGCAGCTTGAGCCCGTCCGCCTTTTCCTGGAGCAGCGGTCTGGCGGTCTGCAGCCGCTCGGCCGCGGCAAGGTCACGGTCCGCCCAGACCCGCGGCGGCGGCGGGGCGTTCGTGGGCAGGTGGAGCGGGGGAAGGTCATCGAGCGTCCGGGCCGCTGCGATGCACCGCAGCCACCGCGGCGCCTCCCGCTGGGCTGCCCTGCCGTGGAACCCTTTGGTGCCGAGTAGCTGAGGTACGGTCGTGGGCATCGCCTTCGCGGCGGCGACGAGGGCAGAGTCGGGAATGAGCCGGCCGGGGGCGACGTCGCGCTTCTGGGCCAGAGCATCGCGTTCCAGCCACAGCTCCCGCACTGCAGCCAGCTGGCGGCGGTCCCTGATCTGGTGGAGCCCGGAGGTCTTGCGCCAGGGGTCCACTCTGGGCGCTGCGAGCCCTGCGGACAGGATTGCTGCGAACTCCTGCTCTGCGTATTCGAGTTTTCCGTCGGCTTCGAGCAGTTCGATGAGCTCCTCGCGCAGTTCCGTCAGAACCTCGACGTCGAGCGCTGCGTACCGGAGCCAGGGCTCGGGCAGGGGGCGGGTGGACCAGTCTGCCGCCGAGTGTTCCTTGGCGAGGCCGAAGCCGAGGAGCTGCTCGATCACCGCTGCGAGGCCGACGCGGGGAAGGCCTGCCAGCCGGGCTGCCAGCTCAGTGTCGAACAGTTTGTCCGGCCACATGCCCAGTTCCGACAGGCAGGGCAGGTCCTGGCTGGCGGCATGCAGGATCCATTCGACGCCGCGCAGGGCGTCGTTGATGATCCGCAGGTCCCCGAACGGTTCGGGGTCAATCAGCCAGGTTCCCGAACCTTCCCGGCGGATCTGGACGAGGAACGCGCGCTGCCCGTAGCGGAAGCCTGAGGCGCGCTCCGCGTCAACGCCGGCCGGGCCCGTGCCCGCGGCGATTGCGGCAGCGCAACGTTCCAGCCCGGCCTGGGTTTCGATGACCAGAGGCACGCCGTCGCGGGGGGAATCGAGATCGATGACAACGGGGACCCGGCTGTCAAAGCCTTCCACCGTTATGTGGGGTGTGGTTTCATCAGCCGGAGCGCCGGCTGTGGTGTTATCCGGATTTTGAGGGGTCATGATGACCCTAGTTTACCGGCAGCAGGCGCAAGGACGGTTCGGGGACGACACCGCGCCGCCGTCGGAACCGACGGCGGCGCGGTGTTCATGGCACTCCGCAAGGACGAAACTGTGACCAGGTAAACACAGCTCAGGCGAAGAGGCCCTCCCCGACGAAGCCGCCCTGCCTGACGCCCGGCGGCACGGCGAAGAGGCCGGACCCTGTGTGCTTGAGGTACTCCAGGGCGAGGACGTCCTCCTTGGCCATGGTCGTCTGCATCGGCACGTAGTGCGTCCGCGGGTCCTTGACGAAGGCAATGAAGAACAGCCCGGCGTCGAGGTGGCCCAGCCCGTCCGAACCATCGGTGTAGTTGTAGCCGCGGCGGAGCATCCGCACGCCGTCGTTCTGGTCCGCGTGGGCCAGCCGCACGTGCGCGTCCATGGCTATGAGCGGCTCGCCGTCGTTGCCCTTGACGGAGAAGTCGGGGGCGGTGAACTCCTTGCCGCCGGACAGCGGTGCGCCTTCTCCCTTGGTCCGGCCGATCAGGCCTTCCTGTTCGCGGAGCGAGGTGCGGTCCCAGATCTCGATGTGCATCCGGATGCGGCGCGACACCAGGTAGCTCCCGCCCTCCATCCAGGCTTCGCCTGCACGGGATCCGGCGCCGGCCCACACGTGCTCGTCGAGCAGGGCCGTGTCCTCGGCCTTGAGGTTGTTGGTCCCGTCCTTGAAGCCGAAGAGGTTGCGTGCGGTCTGCTGCGCGCGTGACGTCGACGATGTGCGGCCGAAGCCCAGCTGCGACCAGCGGACGCGGGCCTTGCCGAAGCCGATGCGGGCCAGGTTGCGGATGGCGTGCACCGCCACCTGGGGATCGTCGGCGCACGCCTGCACCACGATGTCGCCGCCGGTGCGGGTCGGCTCGAGCGCGTCGCCGGGGAAGTGCGGCAGATCGATCAGGGCATCGGGCCGCTTTCCGTCGAGGCCGAAGCGGGCTTTGCCGTCCTTTTCGAACAGGGAAGCACCAAAACCAAACGTGATGGTGAGTCGGCCGGCGTTGAGGTCGAGTGCCTCGCCGGTGTCCTCCGGCGGGGCGTCGTACGGGCCGTCGACGGCGCCGGTGGTCCCGGTGGTCCGGCCGGCGGTCATGGCCTCTGCGGCGGCGGTCCAGTCCTTGAGGAGTTCGATGAGCGCCGCGCGGTTGTCGGTGGTGACGTCGAAGGCTGCCATGTGGAGGCGGTCCTGCGCAGCGGTGGTGATCCCCGCCTGCCGGTCTCCGAAAAAGGGGATGACGGAATCGTCGGCAGCCGGGGGTGCTGCGGCGGCCGCCAGGGCGTCGTGGCCAAGCAGGCCGGCGGCGATTCCCGCCACCGCTCCCGCGCCGCCCACGCCGGCCAGTCCCAGAAGTCCGCGCCGGGACAGCCGGCGGTTATCGCCGTCGGACGTCTCCGCCGGTGCTGCGGAAGCGCCGGAGTGCGTGCCGGCAGGCGCCTGCTGGTCGCCGCCGAAGGGGCAGCCGCTCACAGCACTACAGCCGCGGTGAGCTTGGACAGTGGCTCGCCGAGGGAATCGACCAGGGCGCTGAGCTGCTGGACCTCGTCCTTGCTCAGCTCGTTGTAGTAGGCAAAGCCGTCGCCCTTGGCGTGCTTTTTCAGTTCGGCCTGGAGGGCGCCGAACTTGGCGTCGAGGTCCGTGGCCAGCGCGGCGTCCTTCTGCTGCAGGGCGGGCTTGAGGTTCTCGAACGCAATCCGGGCGCCGTCCACATTGGCCTGGAAATCCCAGAGATCGGTGTGCGACCAGATTTCCTCCTCGCCGGTGACCTTGCCGCGGGCCACTTCATCCAGGAGTTCCTTGGCGCCGTTGCCCAGCTTGTCGGCGCTGAGCTCTACGGTGCGGGTGCGGGTGCTGAGCTCCTCCGTGTCGGCCACCAGCTGCTTGGCGATTGCCGAGCGCTCAGCGGCGGTCAGCGCCTTGTATCCGGCTGGCGGGAAGAGGTCCTTCTCGGCCCGGTGCCAGCCGGTCCACTTCTGTCCCGGTTCAAGGTCCGCCTCACGGGCATCGAGTTTGGGATCGAGATCCCCGAAGGATTCGGCCACGGGTTCGATCCGTTCCCAGTGCATGCGGGTGGCGGCGTACAGGCTCTTGGCCTTGGCTGCGTCGCCGGTCGCGTAGGCTGCGGCGAATTCCTTTGTTCCGGCCACCAGCTGTTCGGTCTGGTCCTTGACGTAGGCCGTGTACTGGGTGACGCCGGTGTCCACGAGCTTCTGGAGGTCGGCGTCAACGGTGGCCTGCTTGCCCGAGTCGTTGACGGTGAAGTCCGCACGGATGCCGTCACCCTTCATCCCCGGCTTGCAGGCGGTGATGTACTTGCCTGCCGGCGCGGTGAGCACCAGGTTGCGGGTGATTCCCGGGCCGATGTTCTCCACTTCGGCCACGATCCGCAGGCCGTCTTCGGCGAGCACGTAGAACTCGGTGACCTCGGTGCCGTCGTTCTTCACGGCGAAGGTCAGGTTTCCGCTCGGGGCCTCCGTGGCGGAGACCTTGCAGTCGGAAGCGGTGCTGGTCACCTGGATGGGCCCGTCGGTGGTGCCGGATGAGGTGGCGCTGGCGTTGTCGGTGCAGGATGCGAGCGCCAGCGGGAGGACTGCGGTGGCTGCCACGACGGCGAGGCGGGCACCGGCGGTCCGGCGGATTTTGGGCGAGGTCAAGCCTGGCATGGATATTCCTTGGGGGGTGTTGGGGGTGCGGGGTGTTGGGGATACAGCGGGTTTGTTGGGGTGCGGTGCCGGGGTGGTGGCCGGCGCGTCGGTCAGGAGGCGACGGCGGCAGCTGCGGCAGGAGCTTCCGCCGGCCGGGGCGTCGGGCGGAAGTTGGCCCGCAGGTAGAAGAACATGACGGGGATTACGTAGAGGACCCAGGCGGCTGATTCCAGCCACGTCGTGGCGGGGGAGAAGTTCAGGGTCCCCTTCAGCAGGGTCCCGTACCAGGACGACGGCGGGACGGCGGTTGAGACGTCGAAGGCCAGGCTGTGCAGCCCGGGCAGGATGCCGGCCTCCTGCAGGTCGTGGACGCCGTAGGCGAGGACGCCGCCGGCGATGACCACCAGGGCCACGCCCGTCCAGGTGAAGAAGCGGGACAGGTTGACCTTCAGGACGCCGCGGTGCAGCAGATAGCCGAGCCCGGCTGCCACGGCAAGGCCCAGCAGGGCGCCGAACAGAGGGGTTCCGGATTCACCGCTCGCCTGGGCTGCGGCCCACAGGAACAGGGCCGTCTCCAAGCCTTCCCGCCCGACGGCCAGAGCCGCAACAAGCACCAGTCCCCAGGCGGCGCCGTCTGCCACGCCATCGACCCGGGAGCGCAGTTCGCTGCCGAGCGTGCGGGCGGTGCGCGCCATCCAGAAGACCATCCAGGTGACCAGTCCGACGGCGACGATGGACAGGCCGCCGCCGATGGCTTCCTGCGCTTCGAAGGTCAGTCCGCGCGGGCCGAAGGTCAGCAGGGCGCCGAATCCGACGGACACGGCAACAGCGATTCCCACGCCCGCCCACAACCGGGGGAGCAGCGCGCGGCGGCCGCTCTTGGTCAGGTAGGCCATCAGCAGGACGACGATGAGGGTCGCCTCGAGGCCCTCCCGGAGGCCGATGAGGAAGTTGGCTGTCATGTAAAGCACCTTCTGCCGGGGGAGCCCGTCTTAGGCTCACCTAAGCACGGGACTTTACACGGCCGAGGCGATTAGGCAAAAGAATCGTGCCGTAATTACCGGAGAAATTACTCCACCGGTTTGGGTAGCGCAATCGCTAGTTGCGGCGTCTGCGGGGGAGCGCGGAGACGCCGTCAGGCAGCGGCGGAAGACCGGCGAAGGTGCACACCATGTCCGACCATGCCTCGAGGTGGGCCTGAACGTCGGCGCTGGCCGGAGTCCACGAGGCACGGAGTTCAATGTCGATGGAGGCGGGCCGGTCCGCCAGCGTTCCGAAGCTTTCGGACAGCACCCGGGTTGCTGTCCCGCCGGCCGCGCGGTAAGGGGCATTGTGGGTTTCGAGTGCCTCCACGAGCCATGTCCAGGCCACCGAGCCCAGCATCTCATCGTTGCCCATTTCGGCGTCGAGCTGTGCCCGGATGTAAGTGACGATCCGGAACTCGCCGTCCCACACGGCCGAGCCGTCGGGGTCATGCAGCAGGATGAAGCGCCCGGTGGCGAGCTCCTCGCCGTCCTCGGCGTCGTCCCCGGCGGCGGCTCCGGCGGCGGCCGACCGGGCCAGCGCCATTGCCGCCGGCCCGTGGACGGGCGACCGGTCCTTGCCGCCGCTGGGAACTATGACCTCGGCGCCGAGGGCGACGGCAAATGGCGCCAGCCGGGCGGGCGCCGGGATCTCGTCGAGGCGCAGTTCGCTGCGGCAGCGTGCTTTCCGGAGCGTCCCCAGCGCATACAGGAAATCCGCGGGAACCTGGGCAAGTGCGTTCACAATGGCAGGGTACGCATTGGAAACCACCGCATCCGGCAGGCTCGCCGCCTGCTCACGCAATCCTGTGCATGTTACTGCGCTGCCGCCGGTGAGGACCCGTGCCGGGCGAGTTCGGCCCTGATGGCCGCCACGAATGCATCGACGTCCTCCTCGCTCGTGTCGAAGGAGCACATCCAGCGGACCTCCCGGGTGGCCTCGTTCCAGTCGTAGAAGCGGAAGGACTCGCGGAGCCGGTCCGCCACACCTTCAGGCAGGACCGCAAAGACGCCGTTGGATTCGGTTTTCTGCGTGGGTTCCACACCGTCGATGTCCTCCACCGCCGTCCGCAGCCTCGCCGCCATGGCGTTGGCGTGGGCGGCCGAACGAAGCCACAGGTCACCTTCGAGCAGGGCGATGAACTGCGCGGACATGAACCGCATCTTGGAGGCCAGCTGCATGTTCATCTTGCGCAGGAAAAGCAGCCCCTGGGCGGCGTCGGGGTTCAGCGCCACCACCACCTCGCCGAACAGCAGCCCGTTCTTGGTTCCGCCGAAGGACAGGATGTCCACGCCGGCGTCGCGGGTAAACGCCCGGAGGGGAACGCCCAGGTGCGCCGCCGCATTGGCCAGCCGCGCGCCGTCCATGTGCAGCTTCATGCCCTTGGCGTGCACGTGCTCGGCGATCGCCCTGACTTCATCCGCTGTGTAGCACGTGCCCAGTTCGGTGGTCTGGGTGATGGACACCGCCAGCGGCTGGGCGCGGTGCTCGTCGCCCCAGCCCCACGCTTCGCGGTCGATGAGTTCCGGCGTGAGTTTGCCGTCCGGGGTGTGCACCTGCAGCAGCTTCATGCCGCCCACGCGCTCCGGGGCGCCGTTCTCGTCCATGTTGATGTGTGCCGTCGACGCGCAGACCACCGCACCCCAGCGCGGGAGGAGGGACTGCAGGGACAGCACGTTGGCGCCCGTGCCGTTGAAGACCGGGAAGCACTCGATGCCCGGCCCGAAGTGCGCCTCCATCAGCTCCTGCAGGCGGGCCGTGTAGGCGTCTTCGCCGTAGGAAACCTGGTGCCCCTCATTGGCGGCGGCCAGCGCAGCCAGCACTTCGGGGTGCACCCCTGAGTAGTTGTCCGAGGCAAAGCCGCGCACCGACGCGTCGTGCAGCCTGGGCATGGTGCCGCTCCCGGCAGTTTCAACCGTTGTTGTCATCTCGTTGGTCACGCTTTCAGTCTAGGTAGTTGCGGCACTCTGTGTACGGGCAGCGCTGTCGGGCACAGGGGCCAGCAGCAGCCGCTGCCCGTTCAGCTCCGCGGCGGGCTGGCTGAAGAGCCCGACGGCGGCCGCGGCCAGCTGCTCCACGTCCGTGTACCCGGGGAACTTCCGTTCGGGTTGCTTGCTGCGCATGCCGGCGTCCACCAGCGCCTTCACGACGAAGACGACGGCGGCGCTGTGCTGGGCGCCGTCGGCTTGGCTGACGCGGCCGAGCCCCTCCGCCACGGCCATGGTCCACGCTTCCGCGGCGGCCTTGGCCGCAACGTAACTGGCGACGCCGGCGACGGGACTGCCCACCGACGTCGAGGACACCATGGCAAGCCGTCCGCAGGGCGAGGCGGCGAGGTCGTCATAGAAGACGCGGGTCACGTTCCGGAGCGTCGTCACAGCGCTGCGCTCCAGGAAATCCCAGTCCTCATCGGTCTGGTCCGTGATGCCCTGCGCGCCGCGCCATCCGCCCACCAGGTGGATGACGCCGTCGATCCTTCCCGCAGTGCGCATGAGCCCTGCGTGCAGTTCGCGGACGGCGGCGAGGTCGCCGAGGTCGCACACAAGCGGTGTGGCGCCGCCCGCGGCTTCCGCAGCCGCCTCGATGCGCGCCTTGTCCGAACCCACGGTAAAGACGGCAAAGCCGGCCCGAAGCAGCGCGCGGGCGGCCGCGACCCCCGAAGGTCCGCTGCCGCCAGTGACCAGCACGCGCAGTGGACTGCCGTCCGTCAGGCTGGAGTCGGTCACGCTGCCGTCAGTCATGCTGCGGCAGCCGCCGTGCCGTTCGCCGGCAGGGCAGGGTCCGTGGCGCCGGTAATGCCGGCGGTGGATTCGATGACTGGGCGCATCTTCTTTTCCAGGGCTTCGTAGAACATGGACAGCGGGAACTCGTCGTCCAGGACCTGGTCGGTGAGGCCCCGCGGCGGCCCGTCGAGGGGGAGGGCGCCCGGCCCCTTGGCCCAAACGGAAGCCGGGTTCGGCGTGACGGTGCCTGAGATCAGCTCGTAGGCCGCCAGCCAGTGGGCGGTCTTGGGCCGGTCGATGGAGCGCCAGTAGAGTTCCTCGATCCGGGCACCCAGCTCCACCACGACGCCGGCGACGTGCTCCCAGTCGATGGTCAGCCGGCTGTCGGTCCAGTGGAGGACGCGGTGCTGGTGCAGCCACGCGAAGAGCAGCTGGCCGCCGAGCCCGTCGTAGTTGCGCACCCGGCTGCCGGTGATGGCGAACCGGAAGATGCGGTCGAAAATGACCGCGTACTGCACGAGCTCGGCGTGCCGGCGGGCCTCCGGATCCGCCGCCTCGTCCTTTTCGATTTTCACCGCTTCCCGGAAAGCCGTCAGATCGCAGCGCAGCTCCTCGAGGGAGTACAGGAAAAAGGGCATCCGCTGTTTGATCATGAAGGGATCGAACGGCAGGTCCCCCCGCATGTGCGTGCGGTCGTGGATCAGGTCCCACATGACGAAGGTCTTTTCGGTGAGCTCCTGGTCCTCGAGGAGTTCCGCGGCCCGGGCCGGCAGCTCAAGTGAGGTGATGTCGGCGGCTGCCCGCAGGACCCGGCGGAAGCGCGCTGCTTCCCGGTCGGCGAAAATGGCGCCCCAGGTGAACCTGGGTGTGGCGCGCACGCCCACGGTTTCGGGGAACAGTACGGCGGAGTTGGTGTCATACCCGGGGGTGAAGTCGATGAAGCGGATGGGCACGAACAGACGGTTTGAGTAGTCGCCCTGTTCCAGGCCTGCAATGAAGTCGGGCCAGATGACGTCGACGAGGACGGCCTCTACGAGCCGGCTGCTGCTGCCGTTTTGCGTGTACATGGGGAATACCACGAGGTGCTGCAGGCCGTTCTCGCGGTCCGCCTGCGGCTGGAACGCCAGCAGGGACTCCAGGAAATCCGGGACGCCGAACCCGCCCGCGGCCCAGCGGCCAAAGTCGCGGCACACCAGGTCCAGGTACAGGGCATCGTGCGGGAATGCCGGTGCCAGCGCCTCAACGGCGCTGACAAGGGCTTCGACGTAACCGTGGGCAGCCGCATGGGCGGCCGGGTCGGGGACCGAACCGTCCTGTGCCTGCAGCTCCCGCAGGGCAACGGCTGCGGCCTTGACGCGCTGCCAGGCCGGGTGTTCTGCGGAGATCCGGGCCGGTGCTGTGTTTACGGTTACGGTCATCCCTGGCCTCGCCTTTCGGGTTATCTGAGCTACTTAGGCGAGCGTAGCAAGCAGACAGGCTTCCTAATCGATCAGAGGCCTGAGCATAAGAAACTGTAGTGCTTGAGGCTGTCGAAATAACCGGTAGGCGCAGCGCCGGGCAGCCTCAGGCTGGGGTGTCGTCGGCGGCGGGCACCAGCTTCAGTGAGACGGAGTTGATGCAGTAACGCTGGTCGGTCGGCGTTCCGTAGCCCTCACCCTCGAAGACGTGCCCCAGGTGGGAGTCGCAGTTGGCGCACCGCACCTCGATGCGGTCCATGCCCAGGGTGCGGTCGTGGATGTAGCGCACGCGCCCTTCGGCCAGCGGGGCCCAGAATGACGGCCAGCCGCAGTGCGAATCGAACTTCTCCTTGCTGGTGAACAGTTCGGTCCCGCATGCGCGGCAGTTGTAGACGCCGGCGGTGTGGGTGTCCCAGTACTCGCCGGTATACGGGCGTTCTGTGCCGGCCTGGCGCAGCACGTGGTACTCCTCCGGCGTCAGTTGCTGCCGCCAGTCTTCATCGGATCGGCCGGCGGCAGGGTTTGCGGCGGTAGTGGTGAGGTCGGACTTCTCAGGAGTGCTCATAGTCGGACCAACGCTCAGGAGTCCCCGATAAATCCCGAGCCGGCATACAGATGCAGTACAGGGAGCCCAAGCTTGTCTTGCGCCCTGTTGGCCCAATCGGTATGGAAGGTGTCCGACACTGCATGCGGTCTGGTGATGACGACTGCCTGGGCGGCCCCAAGCTCCTTGACCTTGGCCACGAGGCCGTTAACGGCGCCGCCGTCCACCACCTCGCCGGCAACGCCGCCGCCGAGTCCTTCCAGGGCGCTGACCGAGGTGGCCAGCGTGGCGTCCGCCGCTGCCCGTTCCTCCGCAGGGTCCGGCGCGTGGGCGGTCAGCTCGCGGAAAGCCTTGGCGATGTCCAGCATCGACAGGTTCTCAAGGAAATCCACCAGCAGATGCCGTTCCGTGTTGGCAGGCACCAGCACAACCAGGGGCGCGTCACCTCCGTCCACCAGGCGTTCGATGTTCACGCGGTCGTCCGCACCCAGCGGCTCTTCAGTCAGAATGACGATTGGATCGCTCATGGCATCAGCCTAGTCCCGCCCGCCAACGCCCGCATGTATTTGGCCCGCATGTATTTGACCCGCAAGTATGTGGCCTGCAGGCGTCAGGCCTGGAGGCATCTGGCCGCGAATGTGCCGGAAGGGGCCGGATCCGTCAAGATGGGTGGCATGGATTCCGCGCACGCTGCTTTGACAACCCCGTCTGCTACCAAGGGCAACGCGATGACCCTGAGGGCGAAGTGGACACTCGGGGGAATCATCGCCGGCGGCACCGCCGCAGCCCTGCTCGGTGCCGGGTCGTCCGCACTCGCGCTCTACTTTGCCCGCCGCGTCCTCACCCCGGCCCGCGTGCGGCCGGCGGACCAGGAGATCCTGGCGGTCATCAGGGAGGGCAGGGACCTGCAGGTCATCCTCGCGGCCACGCCGGAGACGACACACAATGGCGTGTACAGCCTCTTCTTCGAGGCCGGTGCCGGGCACGCCCGGATCGGCAGGATCCTGTCCTATTCCCCGGCCGAACGCACCGTGCTGCGCGAAGTTGAGGCCGTCTACAGCGGCAACCTTGAAACCGCGGGGCGCGGCTGGTGGGGAGGCGCCACGTACCAGCATCCGTCCGACGTCGGGCTGGCGTCCGAGGATGTCGCTATTGAGGTTGAGGGCGGAACGGCGCCCGGCTGGCTGATCCCGGGTGACGCCGACGCCGGGACCTGGGCCATCATGGTCCACGGGCGCGGGGCCACCCGGCAGGAGTGCCTGCGCGGAGCGCGGGTGGTCCATGAACTGGGCCTGCCGAACCTCCTGGTTTCCTACCGCAACGACGGCCTGGCGCCGGCAGCATTCGACGGCCGGTACGGGCTGGGTTCGACGGAGTGGCGGGACATCGACGCTGCCATTTCCTTTGCCCTGTCCCGCGGCGCCCGGGAAGTTGTCCTCTTCGGCTGGTCGATGGGAGGCGCCATCTGCCTGCAGACCGCGGACCTGTCGGAGCACCGGCACGTCATCCGGGCCATGGTCCTGGACGCGCCCGTCATCGACTGGGTGAACGTGCTGGCCCACCACGCGGAGCTGAACCGGATCCCGTCGGCTGTTGGCCGGTACGGCCAGCTGATGATGGGCCACAAGGTGGGTCGCCGACTCACCGGACTCGCCGCGCCCGTGGACCTGAAATCAATGGACTGGGTGTCGCGGGCCGTCGAACTCCGGACGCCGACGCTCATCATCCACAGCGTGGACGATGAATATGTTCCCTACGAGCCCTCGGCCCTGCTCGCCGAAAAGAACCCGGAAATGGTCACATTCGAGCCTTTCGAGGGGGCGCGGCATGCCAAGGAGTGGAACGCCGACCCGGTCCGCTGGGAAGGACTCGTCCGGGCATGGCTGCAGCAGCAACTGGCCCCACGCCGGAATCCGGGGCAGCCGGACCTCGGCCAGCCTGACCCTGTTCAGCCCGCCTGAGGGCCGGTTCCGATTGCGGCTGTGACGGCCTTGGTGAGGCGAACGAGGTCTCGGGGATCCAGTTCGACATCCAGGCCGCGCCGGCCGCCGGACACAAGGATGGTGTCCAGGGTGAGGGCGCTTTCGTCGACGACCGTGGGGGAGGGCTGCCGCTGTCCCAGTGGCGAAATACCGCCCAACACGTAGCCGGTGCGCCGTTCAGCCGCCGCGGGGTCCGCCATGGCGGCTTTCTTGCTGCCCAGCGCCGCAGCTATCGCTTTCAGGTCCAGGTTTCCGCTGACGGGAACGACGCCGACCGCCAGTTTGCCGTCGACCTCCACCATGAGCGTCTTGAAGACCCTCGCAGGGTCGATCCCCAGGACTTCGGCTGCCTCCATGCCGTAACTGGCCGCGGCCGGATCATGGCTGTACGGGTGCAGGTTAAAGGAAACGCCTGCCGCAGCCAGTACGGCTGTGGCAGGCGTTCCCTGCGACGTGTTTTTTCGCGCCATGCGGGGTCCGGCCCCTAGGCGTAGAGCCTGGCCGCGGCGGCCACCTTGCGCTTGATGCGCCCGAGCATCGCGGTCATGCCGCGCATGCGCAGCGGCGTGATGGCGCGGGTCAGGCCGAGCAGTTCCGGCATGTCATCCGGTACAGCCAGGATCTCCTCAGCGGTGAGGCCGTCCAGTCCTTCATGCAGCACTCCCGCGAAACCACGCGTGGTGGGGGCCTCCGGCGGCGCCTTGAAGAACAGCCGGACGGCGGGGGAACCGCCGTCGTTCTTTTCCGTCTCAATGGTGAGGAAGAGAGGCGACTGGCATTCCACCACCTGCTCCAGCAGCTCAGGGTGGTCGTTCAGGCGCTCCGGCAGATCCGGCAGGCCGCGGGAGAACTCCAGCAGGAGCTGCAGCCGCTCGGGCTCGCTCAGTGTCTGGAAGTCGTCGACAATCTCCGCCAGGGCGGTGGGAAGTGCTTGAGTACTCATCACTTCCAGCTTACGCAGGTTGTCGCCGTCCGCCGCTTTTTTACGCCTACTTACCTCGAGGCAAGTGCCGGCGCCGCGCCGCGTTCCGCGCCCTTGGCGATCGGCACGCGCACTGCGTTGCCCCATTCCGTCCAGGAGCCGTCGTAGTTGCGGACGGTTTCGAAGCCGAGGAGGAACTTGAGTGCGAACCAGGTGTGGCTGGAGCGTTCGCCGATGCGGCAGTAAGCCACAACGTCGTCGCCCTCGGTGAGTCCGGCCTCGCCCAGGTACAGTGCCTCAAGCTCGGCGCGGCTGCGGTAGGTGCCGTCCTCTGCTGCTGCCCGTGCCCACGGGATCGACGCTGCGGTGGGAATGTGGCCGCCGCGCAGCGCGCCTTCCTCGGGGTAGGCAGGCATGTGGGTGCGCTGGCCCGTGTATTCCTCGGGCGAGCGGACGTCGATCAGCGGCTTGCCAAGGTGGGCAAGGACGTCTTCCTTGAAGGCGCGGATGGGGGTGTCGTTGCGCTCCACCACGGGGTAGTCCGCCACGGCCGGGGAGGGGATGTCGGTGGTCAGCGGACGGCCTTCGGCAATCCACTTGTCGCGGCCGCCGTCGAGCAGACGGACGTCCTCGTGGCCGAAGAGGCTGAAGACCCAGAGGGCGTAGGCAGCCCACCAGTTGGACTTGTCCCCGTAGATGACCACGGTGGTGTCGCGGGAAATGCCCTTCGCGGCGGCCAGGGCGGCGAATGCCTCACCCTCCACGTAGTCACGGGTCACTTCGTCGTTCAGGTCGGTGTGCCAGTCGATTTTGACCGCGCCGGGAATGTGGCCGGTTTCGTAGAGCAGGACGTCTTCATCGGACTCCACCACAACGAGCTTGCCGTCGTTAAGGGCGCCGGCGTCGATGGCCGCGGCCAGCCACTCGGTGGAAACAAGCCGCTCCGGGTGCGCGTAGGCGGCGAACTTTTCGTTCTGTTCAACGGGGTAGGACATGCGTATGGCCTTTCACTGAAACGGTCAGGTCAGACCGCCGGGGGACGGCGGGTCACTGGTCCAACACTAGCCACGGGCCGGGACGAATGCTTCTGTGTGTTAACAGGACGAAATGTGTGCTTGCTCACGGCATGGCGGGCAGCAAGGCGATACCGGCAGGCCGGGCGGCCAATGCCGGTATTCTTGCTGGGGACAAATCACCAGCAGAATGGACCACCTTGGTACAGATCGAAAAGCTCGCCACCCGGACGCCGGCGGTGTCGGTGGATGAGCTCCTCAAAGGTTTCTACCCATCGCCCAGGTTCGGGCAGGTGTCCTTTGCAAGCTACCGGCCAGACCCGAAGCAGCCAAGCCAGGCGGCGGCAGTGAACGCGCTGCAGGCTTTTGCCGGAGGAGTCGGCGCCGGGGACGGCGGGGGACTGTTCAAGAAGCTCTTTGGCAAGAAGGACGCGACCCGCGCCGGCATCTACCTCGACGGCGGATTCGGCGTGGGAAAGACCCACTTGCTGGCATCGCTCTGGCACGCTGCCCCCGGCCCAAAGGCCTTCGGCACCTTTGTGGAATACACCAACCTGGTGGGTGCCCTGTCCTTCCGGAAAACCGTCGACGCGTTGAGTTCCTACAAGCTCGTGTGCATTGACGAGTTTGAACTCGACGATCCAGGCGACACGGTCCTGATGTCCCGCCTGATGCGGGAACTGGCCGACGCCGGCGTGAAGCTCGCGGCCACATCCAATACTCTGCCCGGATCCCTGGGCGACGGCCGGTTTGCCGCCGTGGATTTCCAGCGTGAAATCCAGGTCCTGGCGGACCAGTTCGACGTCATCAGGGTTGACGGCGAAGACTTCCGCCACCGCGGCCTCCCGGCTGCGCCTGCACCACTGCGGAACAGCGAACTCCATGCCCACATGAAGGCGGAGTTCGACGGCAAGACCGTTGCCGAGGATGACTTCAGTACCCTCATCTCACACCTCGCGGGTGTCCATCCCAGCCGCTACCGCAAGCTGCTTGACGGCGTGGACGGCGTCGTCTGGCGGGACGTGGAAACCATCACCGAGCAGGCGGTGGCGCTGAGGTTTGTGGTGCTGGCCGACCGTCTTTACGACAAGGACGTTCCGATCCTTGCCAGCGGCGTTCCGTTCGACAAGCTGTTCACCGAGGAAATGATGAACGGCGGCTACATGAAGAAGTACTTCAGGGCGGTCTCCCGGCTTACAGCGCTGGCACGCGAAGGCCAGAACCACGAGCCGTCGTAGGCACCGGCTCGTGTAGGCACAGGCTTTTTGCAGACATGGGCGTTGCAGACACACGGGAATTCTTTCGGGAAAACGAAAGGTGCCGGCGCCGCCTCTCGGCGGGACCGGCACCTTTTTTGACGTTTAGGGGCGAAGCCCGGCAAATCCTGACTACGGAGCCTTCTCAGCCGGCGGCACGTTGTCCGCCGGTCCCTGGGTAGGCCTCTCATCGGCTTTGTCAACGAGAGTGGAAGCGCCTGTCTGGACCTTATCCACCTGGCTGGTGTATTTGCCGCCCGTCTTGGAGTCGACAAAATCACCTGCTTTGGTGATGCCGTCCTTGATGGCCTGCTCGTTGCCGCGGATCAGACCCTGAGCCTTGCCCTTTAGATCGTCAAGTAAACCCACGAGCACCTCCCTTCAATCGCGGAGCCAGTTCGCTCCTCCGCATTCGATCCTAGCCCCGAAGGCGGCGCCTGCCAAGGAGTTCTTGACAAACTTTGTCAAACTGTATGAGGGCAAGAAAAAAGCAGCTCCGGGGAGCTGCTTTGTTTCGTGGGCGATACTGGGATCGAACCAGTGACCTCTTCCGTGTCAGGGAAGCGCGCTACCGCTGCGCCAATCGCCCGGAGCCGGCAGAACCGGCGGTATCCTGGGTTCGGATCCCTAAGGATCAAGAGAGCGGACGACGAGATTCGAACTCGCGACATCCACCTTGGCAAGGTGGTGCTCTACCAGCTGAGCTACGTCCGCATTTTTGAAGTCCAGCCGCGTGGCCGAACGTTCAACTACAAGCAAGTTTCCTTGCTCTGGTGGGCGATACTGGGATCGAACCAGTGACCTCTTCCGTGTCAGGGAAGCGCGCTACCGCTGCGCCAATCGCCCATCGCATCCGGTATCACCGGAAACCATGGCTTTCACCGAGGTGGGTACGGGATTCGAACCCGTGTATACGGCTTTGCAGGCCGCTGCCTCGCCTCTCGGCCAACCCACCGTGTAGGCCTTGATTCCGGGGAACCAGTGCCGTGACAGTGTCCTGCGAGCGGACGACGAGATTCGAACTCGCGACATCCACCTTGGCAAGGTGGTGCTCTACCAGCTGAGCTACGTCCGCATTTCGGAGCTGCGATTCCTTGCCGTATTCGGCAGTTCGTCGCGTTCCAACGAGTAAGAACTCTATAGGAGGTTCCGGGAAACTCCAAATCGAGTGCCGGCGGTGTGGCTCGGGAAGCCGTACTTCCTTGAATTCTAGGGAAATTTTCGAATTACAGGGGTGTAGTTCCGGGGGCCTGGAGTGACGGGCCCCGTGCTGCGTTACGGCCTTGGGCGTTGCTGGAGCACCTTGCTCCGCTGACCTTCTCCATGGGTCAAGGCGCCGATTTCCGTTAACCCGCGATTGTCCGCTAGCATTCAAATGCATCGGGGCGATTGGCGCAGTGGTAGCGCGCTTCGTTCACACCGAAGAGGTCACTGGTTCGAACCCAGTATCGCCCACCGATGGAAAGTCCGTTCAGCCCAGGAGATAGAACTGGGAGGGGCGGGCTTTTCTGTTTCCGCATCAATGTCTGACCCCCGTGAAAGAGTCTCATCATGACCGCTCCACTCCTCGCCCACGCCACGGAATATGGCCGTATGTACGCCCGCTCCACCACGGAGCAGTTCACGGTTCCCTCCATCACCACCGTCATTGGGCAGCAGGCCCATGGACTGGACGGCTGGTTCGGCTACATGGGCGCCAGCAGCCTGGCCAAGGATCCGTCGCTGCCGGAGATCCTTGGCAGCCCAGCGCGGGTGCGGCAGGCGGTGAATCGCGCGGCGAAGGCGGCTGAAACATACCGGGACGAGGCTGCGCAGCGCGGGGACCGGGTGCACTACTACTGCGAGCAGGTGGCCCTGCGTGCCCTCGGCCGGCCGCACCAGATGAAGGAAGCCCGTGAAGCGCTGGCCTCCAACGGAGAGGAAGCCTTCGCCGCCCGCTTCGATGAATGGTGGGAGCTGTTCCGGGTGGAGCCGATCGCCCCGGAGATCACCGTGTGGAACACGGCGGTGGGTTACGCGGGAACACTGGACCTCGTTGCGAAGATCAACGGACGCACCTGCCTCATTGACTACAAGACCAAGGGGACCACCCGCGACGGCCAGGTCAAGCCCCTGGACGACAAAGTGGTCATGCAGCTTGTTGCCGGCATGAAGGCGGAGGAAAGCCTGGTGGATCCCGTGGCCGGCGAGTGGGAGCCGTGGCAGCACGGCGATACCCCGGTGCTGCTCGCCGTGGCGATCGGTGAAACCGAGGTCCGGCCTGTCCGCGCTAATCCTGAAGTCCTGAAGCACCACTGGTGGAAGTTCTGTGCCCTGCGCCGGGTGTGGGAAATGTCCGCGGACACTGTCAGCGCCGGACCCGCGCTGCTGCCGTTGGCGCCGCCGGTGTTCTCCTGACCCTTCCCGCGCCCGGGCTGGCCGGGCCCGACCCCGCCGTCAGCTCCGCCGGGCAGGCCGCAGCAACTAAACTGGACTGGATCCGTTTACCCGTTCACCGTGAGGAAATGACTGCACATGGCAATTCTGAATATCCGTATCATCGGCGATCCCGTGCTTCGCACGGTTGCCGACCCTGTCACGGATTTCGGGCCTGAGCTGGCCAGGCTCGTTGCCGACATGACCGAAACAATGGAGGACGTGGAGGGCGCAGGCCTGGCCGCGCCCCAGATCGGAGTCAGCCTGCGGGTCTTCACCTACCGGATCGGCGGCGTTGAAGGCCACATCATCAACCCTGTGCTGGAAAACAGTGAAGATTTCCAGCCGGATGAGGTGGAGGGGTGCCTCTCCATCCCCGGCCTGGGCTTCCCGGTCCGCCGTTACCGCAGCACCCGTGTCACCGGCGTCGATATTAACGGGAACCCCGTCTCTGTGGAGGCGGAGGGCATGCTTGCCCGCTGCTTCCAGCATGAGACCGACCATCTGGACGGCATCCTCTTCACTGACCGGCTCGAAGGTGAGGACCGCAAGGCCGCCCTGCGCTCCATCCGCAACGCCAACTATGACTCCATCACCGAACAAACCACCGCCAAGCGCGCCAAGACCGTCGGCTCCAGTTTCGGTGGCGGCAGCTTCGGCGCGGCAACGTCCGGAACCGGCAGCTTCGGCGCTGCCGGATGAGGGTCCTCTTCGCCGGAACACCGTCCGTAGCTGTCCCCTCGCTGGATGCCCTGGTGGCCGCCGGCTTCGAGATCGTCGCGGTGCTGACCCGGCCGGACGCGCCGGTGGGACGCAAGCGTGTGCTCACGCCCTCGCCCGTCGCAGCCCGGGCCGCCGAGCTCGGCATCGACATCATCCACGCGTCCCGGGTGGACGCAGCCGTCACCGAACGGATCGCCGAGACCCGCCCCGACGTAGCCGCGATTGTCGCCTACGGCGGGCTGGTGCCCCGCGTGGCCCTCGATATTCCGCGGCACGGCTGGATCAACCTGCACTTCTCGCTGCTGCCGGCCTGGCGCGGCGCGGCCCCGGTGCAGCGGGCCGTCATCGCCGGCGACGACATCACCGGTGCCGTGACCTTCCAGCTCGAGGAGGGGCTCGATACGGGCCCTGTCATCGGCACGCTGACCGAAGCCGTCGGGCCGGAGGACACCTCCGGGGCACTGCTTGAACGGCTGTCCCACAGCGGCGCCGTCCTGCTCGCCCAGACGCTGTCCGCCATCGGGTCCGGCGCGGCGTCGCCGCTTCCCCAGGAGGGGGAAGTGAGCCTGGCGCCCAAGCTGACCATCGACGACGGCCGCATCGACTGGTCGGAGCCGGCCCTGTCCGTGGGGCGGCGGGCACGCGGCGTGACACCCGAACCGGGAGCCTGGACCACCCTCGATGGCCAGCGGCTGAAGCTTGAGCCGGTGCGGCTCCGTCCCGACGTCACCGATGTCCAGCCGGGACAGCTGGTGCTGGCCGGCAAGAGCGTGCTGGTGGGGACGGGTTCGCATGCCGTCGAACTCACCAAGGTGCAGCCTGCAGGCAAGAAAATGATGGCCGCCGCCGACTGGGCGCGCGGCCAGGCATCCCTCGAAAGCGTGGTATTCCAATGAGTGATTCCGGCAGAAGCGGATCCGGGCAGGGCCGATCAAGCCGCGGCGGCCAGCGCGGTTCAGGCGCCGGCGGCCAGGGCGGGGGAGGAGCCAGCCGCCGCAATGCCCAGGGCCGGGAACGCAACCGCGGCCCCCAGCGAGCCTTCACCGAGAGCGCACCGTCGCAGCGCACCCGCAGGGCAGACCCCGCCAGGCTGGTGGCGTTCGAAGTTCTGCGCGCGGTCGCTGCCGAGGACGCCTATGCCAATCTCGTGCTGCCGGCGCGCATCCGGCAGCATGGCCTCGACCGGCGCGACGCCGGATTCGCCACCGAACTGAGCTACGGGGCGCTGCGGAGCCAAGGCACGTACGACGCCATCCTCGCCCGCTGCGTGGACCGGCCCCTGGACAAGCTGGATCCGGCTGTCCTGGATGCCCTGCGTATCGGGGTCCACCAGCTGCTGGCAATGCGCGTACCCGCACACGCGGCCCTTGACCAGACGGTGGGCCTGGCCCGTGCGGTCATCGGTGCCGGTCCGTCGGCACTGATCAATGCCGTGCTCCGGAAGGTAGCGGCCCGCAGCCTGGACGAGTGGCTTGACGAGCTGGTTGCCGGCGAGCCGGACGAGACCAAGGTTGCGTCCGTCCGGTACGCCCATCCGGAGTGGATTGTCCGGGCCCTGCGGCAGTCCCTGGTGGCACACGGACGCCCGGTCGGCGAAATCAATGATCTGCTGGAAGCCGACAACGCGGCCCCCGTGGTCAACCTGGTGGCCCTTCCCGGGCTGGGAAGCCTGGACGAGGCCCTGGAGAACGGCGCCGTCCCCGGCGAACTGGTGGAAGGGTCAGCGCTCTCCAGCGGCGGTGACCTCGGCCGGCTGGAGTCAGTCCGGTCCGGCACTACGCGCGTGCAGGACGTCGGCTCCCAGTTGGTGGCCAGGGCCCTGGCGGCTGCCAGCCTTGACGCAGGGCGTGCCGAAAACGCAGGGCTTGGCGAAAACGCGGCGGATGCGGACACCGCCGCAACAGGAGAAGACACCGCCGGGGAGGCCTGGCTCGATCTCTGCGCCGGGCCCGGCGGCAAGGCAGCCCTGCTGGGCGCGCTGGCAAACGAACGGGGAGCCACGCTCCTCGCCAACGAGCCCGCCCCGCACCGGGCCAAACTGGTCAGCCAGGCGCTGTCCGCTGTTCCTTCGGACGTCTGGACCGTCAGGACCGGCGACGGCAGGGAGGTTGGCGCGGAACGGCCTGCCGCTTTTGACCGCGTGCTCGTGGACGTGCCCTGCAGCGGGCTCGGAGCCCTGCGCCGACGGCCCGAATCCCGCTGGCGCCGCACGCCCAAGGACCTTGCCGACCTGGGGCCGCTGCAGCGCGACCTGCTGAACTCTGCCTTGGCGGCCGTGCGGCCCGGCGGCGTGGTGGCCTACGTGACCTGCTCGCCGCACCCGGCCGAAACCACGGCAGTGGTCAGCGACGTCCTGCGCAAACGGGACGACCTGGAACTCCTGGACGCCGGCAGCGTGCTGGACGCCGTCAGCCTGGGCGGCAGCCTGGGCGCCGGTCACGAGAAGACCGCGCAGCTGTGGCCACACGTCCACAGTACGGACGCCATGTTCCTCGCCCTTATCCGCCGCAAATCCTGACTGCTCAGGAAGTGCTGACTTCCGATTGACTGACCCCGCATCTCCGGACTTCCGTCCCGCGAAAGGACCCCGCATGACGCAGTGCTGCATCAACCCCAGCATCCTCTCCGCCGACTTCGTGAACCTCGAAGCCGAGCTGCAGAAAATCAGCAACGCTGATTCAGTACATGTGGATGTGATGGACAACCACTTTGTCCCCAACCTCACCCTGGGCCTTCCCGTGGTCCAGCGGATCCAGGCGGTCAGCCCGGTTCCGCTGGACGCCCACCTCATGATTTCCGACGCCGACCGCTGGGCTCCCGGCTACGCGGACGCCGGCGTCGCGTCCGTGACGTTCCATGCCGAGGCCTCGATTGCGCCGGTGAAGCTAGCCCGGGAGCTGCGCGCCCGGGGTTCGAAGGCCGGGATGGCGCTCCGGCCCGCCACGGCGGTGGAGCCGTACCTGGACATGCTTCCGGAGCTGGACATGCTGCTGATCATGACGGTGGAACCCGGGTTTGGCGGCCAGGCGTTCCTTGACCTCACCCTGCCCAAGATCCGCCGCGCCCGCGCCGCGATCGAGGGATCCGGCGTAAACGTTGCCATCCAGGTGGACGGCGGAATTACCGAGGAAACCATTGTCCGTGCCGCAGAAGCCGGAGCGAACGTCTTCGTCGCCGGGTCCGCAGTGTATGGCGCCGCGGATCCGTCCGGAGCCATCGACCGGCTGCGCAAGGCCGGCAGCCTTAAGCCCTAGGTCCTCAGGGGCAAGCGTCATGGGGGCCACAACCGGCCTCCATGACGCCGGAAATGACGGACCGCAGCGGGAATAGCCTGGGCCTGCGCCAAGTTGTGTCAGAATAGCAACACACAATACGTGCTCCGGGGTCGGTGTAAGTCCGAACCGGCGGTGACAGTCCGCGACCCGCGAGCCGGTGGTTCCTTTACGGAAGCCCGGCGGACGGTTGAACTGGTGAAATTCCAGTACCGACAGTTAAAGTCTGGATGAGAGAAGCACGTACAGCTGTACTTGTGGCGTTCCACAACGCCGCTGCGTTTCGCTGTCGTATACCCCCGGAGCACTCTCGGCTCTTGAGGGAAGGAACGACACGCACGCATGGACATCCTGCGTTGGCTCTTCGAGGCACAGATTCCCGTTGGCGGATCGGTGCTTATTCTCCGCGAAGTGCTGGGAAACATTTTTGGCCTGGCCAGTGCCCTCGGCGGCATGCGGCGCAAGGTCTGGGCATGGCCGGCCGGCATCGCGGGCAACCTTCTGCTCCTGACGGTCTTCCTGGGCAACGTCTTCGGCTCCGCCACGCCGGCCACGCTCTGGGGCCAGGCCGGGCGGCAGGTCATGTTCATCATCGTGGCCATCTACGGGTGGCAGCGCTGGCGGCATAGCCGCCGGGCGGCAGGATCCTTGACGGCGATCGCGCCCGCCTGGGCCAGTGCCAGGACCCGTGTGGCGCTGGTACTCGCGCTAGTGGCCGGAACCGCCGCCCTCACTCCGCTCTTCGACTCGCTGGGCTCCTACCCGCCGGTGTGGGCCGACGCGTGGACCTTCATGGGCTCCCTGCTGGCCACCTACGGCATGGCCCGCGGATGGACGGAATTTTGGCTGATCTGGGTTGCCGTCGATGTGGTGGGCGTTCCGCTGCTCTTCAGCGCCGGATACTTTGCCAGCGCCTTCATGTACCTGTTCTACGGCTTCTTCACCCTGGCCGGCTTCATCGTCTGGTGGCGGGCGTCCCGGGCGCAGGCCCAGGCGGACCCCTCCAACGTCAAGGTTGAGACCGCCTTCCCGGACCCGGCGGTGTCCAGGTGACTGCTACCCAGCCGGTATCGGCCTTCACCGCTGCTGAAACAGCCGCCATGGACCTTGCCCTGGAAGCCGCCCTGCAGGGCCCCCGGGGGGCCAATCCGCTGGTGGGCGCCGTCGTCGTCGGACCTGACGGCCGCCAGCTGGCGACGGGATTCCACCGCGGTGCCGGCACCGCGCACGCAGAAGCCGACGCGATAGCGACGGCGGTCAGCACCGGCGTCGACCTTCACGGGTCCACCATGGTGGTCACCCTGGAACCGTGCAACCATGTGGGCCGTACGGGGCCGTGCGCGCAGGCCATCATCGACGCCGGGATAGCGAACGTCGTGTACGCCGTCGACGACCCCCATGACCCCGCCGCCGGCGGGGCCGCCACCCTGCGGGCGGCGGGCGTCAGCGTGCGCAGCGGACTGGCCGCCGAGCGTGCGCTGGAGCTGAACCGGCGCTGGTTCCAGGCGGTCGACGCCAAGCGCCCCTTCGTCACCCTGCACATCGCCCAGACCTTGGACAGCCGGATTGCCGCCGAGGACGGCACCAGCCAGTGGATATCCAGCCCGGAGTCGCTGGCGGACAACCACGGCATCCGGAACCGGATCGACGCCATCTTGGTTGGAACGCAGACCGTGCTCGTGGACAACCCCCGGCTGACAGCGCGCGACGCCAACGGCGACGCCACCGGAAAACAGCCGCTGCGCGCGGTCATGGGACTTCGCGATGTGCCGGCGGACGCTGCCGTGCGCGGCGACGACGGCAAGGTCCTCCACCTTCCCACCCGGGACCCGCGCAAGGCACTGTCCGTCCTGTTCGCCGCCGGCACCAGGCACGTCATGGTGGAAGGCGGATCGCGGATCCTCAGCGCCTTCCTCGCCGAGGGCCTCGTGGACGAACTCATCGTCTACCTGGCGCCCACGCTCCTGGGCTCCGGAACGCCGGCCCTCAACGGCCTCGGCATCGGAACGCTGGCGCAGGCGCAGCGCTGGGCATGGGACGCAGCGTCCGGCGGCGCGGTCCAGTTCCTGGGCAGGGACCTGCGCCTTCATCTGCTCCCGGAGGAAGCCACCGTGCCCCACCGGACCCAGGACACGCCCGCAGCGGCACAGTCACCATCACCTCAACCAACGTCAACCGATTCACTACCTGTCCGCACAGCAGCGGACACAGCCATGGGAGGCTACTGATGTTCACCGGAATTATCGCCGAACAGGGAAAGGTCCTCTCCGTGGACCGGAACGGGGACACAAGCGCAACGCTGCGCCTGCACGCCCCCGGCACGGCTGACGGCCTGCCGCTGGGCGGCTCCATCGCCGTCAACGGCGTCTGCCTCACCGCTACGGCCATCGACGGCAAGGACTTCAGCGTCGACGTCATGGGCGAGACACTCATCCGCAGCACCATCGGCGAGCTTGCGGCGGGCGATCCCGTCAACCTGGAACGCTGTGTCCCCGCCGGCGGGCGCCTTGACGGCCATGTGGTCCAGGGGCACGTGGACGGCGTCGGCGAACTGCTCGAACGCGAGCCGCAGGGAAACTGGGAACGGCTCCGGTTCGGTGTGCCCCAGCGGCTTGCGCGCTACATCGCGGAAAAGGGCTCCATCGCCATCGACGGCGTCTCCCTCACCGTCACCGCGGTTAGCCCGGCAGCCGAGACGTCGCCGTGGTTCGAGGTGGGGCTTATTCCCACAACCCTGGCCGACACCGGCCTCGGGGCCAAGCCGGCCGGCGCCAGGGTCAACCTTGAGGTGGACGTGCTGGCCAAGTACACCGAGCGGCTCCTCGCTTTCCGCACCGACGGCACGGGGTTCGGCACCGAAGCCCCGGTTGTTACTGAAAGCGGGGTTCAGCTGTGAACGGCACGGCAAAGCTTGACGCCGCGGTCTCTGGCGGCCTGGCCTCTGTTCCCCCGACGCTGGATCCGATTGAGGACGCTGTCCGCGCCATGGCGGCCGGCCGGCCGGTGCTGGTGGTGGACAACGAAGACCGGGAAAACGAAGGCGACATCATTTTCGCGGCCCAGCACGCCACGCCCGCTCTCATGGGCTGGACCATCCGGTACAGCTCCGGCGTCATCTGCGTGCCGCTCGACGGCGCCCGGGCCGACGCGCTGGAACTGCCGCCCATGGTGGAGGTCAACCAGGATTCGAAGGGCACCGCCTATACCGTCTCCTGCGACGCCGCCACCGGCGTCAGCACCGGCATCTCGGCCACCGATCGGGCCCTCACCGCACGCGTCATCGCCGATCCGGCCAGCGGCCCGGACACGCTGACCCGCCCCGGGCATATTTTTCCGCTGCGGGCCGTTAATGGGGGAGTGCGTGAACGCCCCGGCCACACCGAAGCGGCCGTCGACCTCTGCCGGCTCGCCGGCCTGGAGCCGGTGGGCGTGATCGCCGAAGTTGTATATGACGACGGGGAGATGATGAGGCTGGACGGACTGCGGGTATTCGCTGCCGAACACGGCTGCCCCTTGATCTCGATCGAGGACCTGGTTGCCTATCTGGGAGCTGACCACCGTGTATCTTCACAGGAGAGCACTTTGGAAGTCAGTCCGGCCGCAGAAGGGGAAACACGATGACGGCATTTCAAACAGCGGAGCCGGGCAGCAACGGCCGGCAGCCGCATCCGGTGAGCAGCGGCCCGGTGGTCCAGCTGCCCACGGCGTTCGGTAATTTCGTGACACAGGCCTGGACCGATCTGGTGACCGGCGCCGAACACCTTGCGGTCAGCTCCCCGAATGCGCCCAAGGACGGGAAGGCGCCCCTGGTGCGCCTGCACTCGGAATGCCTCACCGGCGACGTCTTTGGCTCCTACCGGTGCGACTGCGGCGAGCAGCTCGCCTACGCCCTGGAGCTGATCGCCGAGAACGGCGGCACGCTGTTGTACCTCCGCGGCCAGGAAGGCCGGGGAATCGGGTTGGCCAACAAGATCAAGGCCTACGCCCTGCAGGAGGCAGGGTTCGACACCGTCGAGGCCAACGAGCAGCTGGGACTGCCCGTCGACGCCCGCTGCTACAAGGCCGCGGCGCAGATCCTGGCCGAGATGGGCCTGCACGAGATCCGGCTGCTGAGCAACAACCCGGACAAGCAGAACCGCCTGGCCGTCGCCGGCGTGAAGGTCGTCGAGATGGTTCCCACCGAGGTGCCGTCCCGGGAGCAGAACCTCAGGTACCTGCAGACCAAAAAGGACCGGATGGACCACCTCCTGACGCTCGACACCGAGACCGCGGGCCTGCCCCGCACCGGCACCGACACTTTTGACCACGAACAAGACTGAACGGATCACGAAGACTTTATGAGCGGACACGGCGCACCCCAGATTGACCTCACCACCCTCGACCCCGCGGAAACCTCGCAGCTCAAGCTGGCGATCGTGGCGGCAAGCTGGCACACGCAGATCATGGACGGACTCCTGGACGGCGCCCTGCGCGCGGCCAAGGACGCCGGCATCAACGAGCCGACGGTGCTGCGCGTCCCGGGCAGCTTCGAGCTTCCCGTCGCCGCCGCGCGGCTGGCTCCGCACTTTGACGCCGTCGTTGCCCTCGGCGTCGTCATCCGCGGCGGAACGCCGCACTTCGACTACGTGTGCCAGGCCGCGACGTCGGGACTGACCGACGTGAGCGTCAGCACCGGCGTTCCGGTCGGGTTCGGCGTGCTGACCTGCGACACGGAAGAGCAGGGCCTCGACCGGGCCGGCCTGCCCGGTTCCTCCGAGGACAAGGGGCATGAGGCCGTCACGGCCGCACTCTCGACGGCGCTGTTGCTCAAAAACTACTAAGTGCTCAAGCACTACTAACGGAATATTTCCCCAGTTCCGGGGCGCTGCGGGGATGTGGGCGCAAGCATGCACCGTGTGTAATCGCTCACATCCCTGCCGTCATGGAACTGCCCGACAGGCGGGCCCCGGCCCCGAGCAAGTAGGCTGGAGGGCGTGAAGAATTTCGAGACGCTGTTCGCAGAACTGAGCGAGAAGGCAGCGACCCGCCCCGAGGGCTCCCGCACCGTCGCCGAACTGGAGTCGGGAATCCACGGCATCGGCAAGAAAGTCGTGGAGGAAGCGGCTGAAGTCTGGATGGCCGCCGAGTACGAATCAGACGAAGCCGCCGCCGAGGAGATCTCGCAGCTCCTGTACCACCTGCAGGTCCTGATGCTCGCCAAAGGACTCAGCCTGGAAGACGTCTACAAGCATCTTTAGCCGCCTCCGCGTGGCCCCGCTTGCCT
The DNA here is from genome assembly GCF_040448525.1 of Arthrobacter sp. K5. NCBI lineage: Bacteria > Bacillati > Actinomycetota > Actinomycetes > Micrococcales > Micrococcaceae > Arthrobacter > Arthrobacter sp. K5. The sequence continues at coordinate 260,330 of NZ_CP159279.1, forward strand.
GACCCAAACTTCCAAACCAGAAAGACCTCCTAATGCTGCGTGTAGCCGTACCCAACAAGGGATCCCTGTCCGAAGCCGCCTCCGCCATGCTGTCCGAGGCGGGCTACCGCCAGCGCCGGGACAACCGCGAGCTGGTCATGGTGGACCCCGACAACGACATCGAGTTCTTCTTCCTCCGCCCCCGGGACATCGCCGTTTACGTCGGACAGGGAACGCTCGACGTCGGAATCACCGGCCGCGACCTCCTGCTGGACGCGCAGGTGGAAGCTGAGGAACTGCTTCCGCTCGGCTTCGCCGCCTCAACGTTCCGTTTCGCCGGACCGATCGGGGACTTCAGCGTTGTGGAGGAACTCGAAGGCAAACGCCTCGCCACCAGCTACGACGGCCTCCTGCGCGACTACCTGGCCGAGCGCGGCATCAAGGCGAAGGTGGTCCGGCTGGACGGCGCGGTGGAATCCTCCGTGCGCCTCGGCGTCGCGGACGCCATCGCCGACGTCGTCGAAACGGGCAACACCCTCAAGGCCGCCGGCATGGAGATCTTCGGCGAGCCGATCCTCAAGTCCGAGGCAGTACTCATCCGCCGCACCGGCGAGGGCGGCGCGGCCAACGGCACGGCCAAGGAAATCGACGTCCTGATCCGCCGCCTGCAGGGCGTCCTGGTGGCGCGCCAGTACGTGCTCATGGATTACGACATCCGCAAGGAGCTCGTGGAGCAGGCCGCAGGCCTCACGCCGGGCCTGGAATCACCCACCGTCTCGCCGCTGCGCGATTCCGACTGGGTGGCCGTACGCTCCATGGTGCCCAAGAAGGAAACCAACCGGATCATGGACGAGCTGTACGACCTCGGCGCGCGCGCCATCCTGGTCAGCAGCATCCACGCCTGCCGGATCTGACCCGGTTTTCCTTAACAGCACAACCTCAGCAGTACAACAGGAGAAGTCATGGCTGTAGCCGTCCGCGTTATTCCCTGCCTGGACGTTGATGCCGGCCGCGTGGTCAAGGGCATCAACTTCGAAGGCCTCCGCGACGCCGGGGACCCCGTGGAACTGGCCCACCGCTACGACAACGCCGGCGCCGACGAACTCACCTTCCTCGATGTGACCGCCTCCTCCGGCAACCGGGAAACGACGTTCGACGTCGTCCGCCGCACCGCCGAGGAAGTGTTCATCCCGCTGACCGTCGGCGGCGGCGTCCGCGGCGTGGCCGAGGTGGACAAGCTGCTGCGCTTCGGCGCCGACAAGGCATCGATCAACACCGCAGCCGTGGCCCGTCCCGACGTCATCGACGAAATCACCCGGCACTTTGGTTCCCAGGTGCTGGTGCTGTCCGTGGACGCACGGCGCGTCCGTCCCGGCTCCCAGCCCACGCCGTCGGGCTTTGAAGTGACCACCCACGGCGGCCGCCAAGGTACCGGAATCGACGCCATCGCCTGGGCCAAGGAAGCGGCGGACCGCGGGGTGGGTGAGATCCTGTTGAACTCCATCGACGCCGACGGCACCAAGGACGGCTTCGACCTCGAGCTCATCCGGCTGGTCCGGTCCGCTGTCAAGGTTCCGATCATCGCATCCGGCGGCGCCGGCGAACCAGCGCACTTCGCGCCTGCCGTGCAGGCCGGAGCGGACGCCGTCCTCGCTGCCTCCATCTTCCACTGGGGCCCGGACGACATGATGTCGCAGGTCAAGACCGCAATCCGCGACGCCGGCTTCGAGGTCCGCTGAGGTCCGCTGCTTGAGCTTGTCGAAACCGGATTTCGACAAGCTCAATCACCGGTGCAGTTACAGCCCTACTTCGGCTGACTGGAGGAGGGCGACGGCGTCTGGCTGGCCTTCGAAGGTCACCAGCGCGTGGCGCGTGCGGCCGTGGGCGTGCATCAGCAGCTCACCGGGCTCCCCGACGATGGCCACGGACACCGGAGCCCGCTTGGCCACGTGGCGGGGGCCGGAGGGACTGACCAGGACGATGCCCAGGTCCACGCCGCGGTACAGGATGGCGGCACGCTTGACCAGCTCATCCCACAGGGCATCAGAGTATTCCTCGTCGAGGGCGCGGGGTGCCCAGCGGTCAACGGCGCGCCGGACGTCCTCCGTGTGCACGAAGTATTCGATCAGGTTGGAGCTCTCATCAAGCGCCTTGATCTTCAGCGGCGAGAGCGGAGGCGGTCCCGCGCGGAAGGAGTTCACGAGCTTGGCGTAATCGTCGGCGGTCCTGAGTTTTGCGGCCAGGCGGGCGGTGGCCTTGTCTGAGGCCTTGGACAGGCTCTTAATAATCAGGCCCAGCCCAACGGCGGCCTTCCGCTCGCGCAGGTAGAGGTGAGCTGCGAGGTCCCTGGTCTTCCAGCCTTTGCAGAGCGTGGCGGAATCAGGGCCGGCCGCCAGCAGGGTCTCGGCCAGGACTTCTCGGGACGGATCGACGAAATGCATCACTTGGAAAACTAGCACGTCCGCCGGGGAGTTGCGCAGTCTGTGGGTACCGGGGAATTTGTGCCCCTGTTCACGCTGGTCCCGGGCAGTTCCCGAATCCGGCGACGCTTCAAGAAACCCCAAGCTTTTTCCAAGCTGGTCCACCAAGTATGGGCAGGGGGGAGTGCACGCAACTGGCTCCAGCGCATCATCAGACGCTTTTAGGTCTGCTTCCGGGGAGTGAGCGGAAAGGCTGCAGTGGAGCGAATAACAAAACTCCATCTGTGGCGTGAGGAAATGTAATGAGCACTCTCAAGAAAATGGGCACACTGGGCAGCCTCGGGCTGCTTGTTTCGGGCAGTCTGATCTTCGGTTCGGCTAACGCCGCCACAGCGGCGACGTGCCGCACGGGCCTGGCCGCCCCCAGCAGCACAACCTTCACCGGGACGCTCGTGACGGCCACCAACTTCGAGGGAAACACCCTGTCGCCGTTCACCAGAAGCGTCTCGGGGACCGGAACGGTGGCGGTGACGAGCCCCAAGGCGCACTCAGGAACGTGTTCGGTCCGAATCCGTGCGACTGACACATCAGGTTCAATAGCGAAAATGTATGTGGGACTGACCGCCGGAACAAAGCGGGCCAGCGCTGATGTCTGGGTGAACATCACCACCGGCGGCCTTGCCGGCAACAATGTGCCGTACGTCCGGTTCTTCTCGGGTTCCACCCGGGTGGCGGACGTCTTCCGCAACAACGCCAACGGAGAGCTGTGGCTGCGGACCGCAAATCCCAACGGTACGGTCTCCTACGCCAGGCTCCAGGCCGCCAGCGTTCCGCTGAACACCTGGCAGCATGTCAGGATGCAGGTGCGGGCGGACGGCGCCAGGTCTTCCATCCAGGTGTGGTTCGGAACCGTCCAGGTGTTCAACAGGACAGTGAACCTGCCTTCGACGACCCTGAGCAGGGTCCAGTTTGGTGCGGAGCACCCGCGCCAGATGGGTGACAGCTACGTCGACGACGTCGTTATCAAGCGTTCCGCTTCCTGACCGGACCAAAATACTCTCTCTCTCTCTCCCTTTGAATGTGGCTGGCCGCACGGCCCGCAGGTGGCTCAAAGCCCCTGCGGGCCGTGCGGTTGTGTCCAGGGGGCGGGGGAGGCCGGGGGCGTTTGTGCCAGCGTCCCGGGATGGGCACTAGACTTGACGTGATGTCTGAGCAGCCCGCCCCCAGCCCCGCCCCCGCCCCTGCCGCCGGTGCCTCGTCCCCCGACGCCGGTTCCGACGCCGGCGAAAGCCTGCCGCCGGGGAGCCCGCTTCCGGCCGGGATTGCCGCGGCGCTGAAACGGGACGGGGCCGGACTCGTCGCCGCCATCGTGCAGCAGTTCGACACCAACGAGGTCCTCATGCTGGGCTGGATGGACGACGAGGCCCTCAACCGGACCATGACCACCGGCCGGGTGACGTTTTACTCCCGCTCCCGCCAGGAGTACTGGCGCAAGGGTGACACGTCCGGCCACGTGCAGTGGGTCAAATCGGTGGCCCTGGACTGCGACGGCGACGCCCTGCTCGTGCGGGTGGACCAGGTGGGTGCTGCATGCCACACCGGTACGCGGACCTGCTTTGACGGCCGGGCCTTCGACGTAGTGGCAGGTCCGGCCAACTAGCGGCCCCCTCCCACCCAACAGGCCCCCACCCAACAGGCCCCCACACTCAACAGGCCCCACCCCCACAGGCACTGGCCAAGAACAGACGGAGAACCAATAGCGATGCAGGACCTCGGAATCATCAGCCCTGGCCTGGAAGAATTCCGGGAACTCGCCGCCCACAGCCGCGTCATCCCTGTCCGGCTCAAGGTGCTGGCGGACGCTGAAACGCCGATCGGGCTGTACCGGAAGCTGGCGCAGGGCCAGCCGGGCACGTTCCTCATGGAGTCGGCAGCTGTCGGCGGCGCCTGGTCCCGCTACTCCTTCATCGGTTCCCGGTCCCGCGCCACGCTGACCACCAAGGACGGACAGGCGCACTGGCTGGGCGAGCCGCCGGCAGGGGTGCCCGTCGACGGAAATCCCGTCGATGCCATCCGCGACACCATCGAGGCGCTGCGCACCGACCGGTTCGACGGGCTTCCGCCGTTCACCTCCGGCCTGGTGGGCTTCCTGGGCTGGGAAACGGTCCGCCACTGGGAGAAGCTCACCAGCCCGCCCGAGGACGACCTGCAGCTGCCCGAACTGGCGCTGAACCTCGTCACGGACATGGCCGTCCACGACAACATGGACGGCACGGTGCTGCTCATCGCCAACGCCATCAACTTTGACAACAGCTCCGAACGCGTCGACGAGGCCTGGCATGACGCCGTCGCCCGCGTGAAGGAGTTGCTGGCACGCATCAGCACCCCGGTGCTCCAACCGGTGTCCGTGCTGGAGCCGGCTGCCCTCGATTTTGCTGCCAGCGTCCAGGAACGCTGGCACGAGCCCGAGTACCTTGCCGCCCTCGACCGGGGGAAGGAGGCGATCGTGGACGGCGAAGTCTTCCAGGTGGTCATCTCCCGCCGCTTCGAGATGGAGTGCCGGGCGTCGCCCTTGGATGTCTACCGGGTGCTGCGCAACACCAACCCGAGCCCGTACATGTACATTTTCAGCCTCGAGGACGCCGCCGGCCGGCAGTATTCGATCGTCGGCTCGTCGCCGGAGGCGCTGGTGACGGTCACCGGCGAGGACGTCATCACGCACCCTATCGCCGGTTCCCGGCCGCGCGGCAAGACCGTGGACGCGGACAAGGCATTGGCCGAGGAACTCCTCGCAGACCAGAAGGAACGGGCGGAACACCTTATGCTGGTGGACCTGTCCCGGAACGATCTTTCGAAGGTCTGCGTGGCGGGTTCCGTGGACGTCACCCAGTTCATGGAGGTGGAGCGCTTCAGCCACATCATGCACCTGGTCTCCACCGTCGTCGGGCGCCTGGCTCCGACGGCGAAAGCCTATGACGTCCTGAAGGCCACCTTCCCGGCCGGAACCCTTTCCGGCGCCCCGAAGCCCCGGGCGCTGCGGCTCCTGGATGAACTCGAGCCGCACCGGCGCGGCATCTACGGCGGCGTGGTGGGCTACCTGGACTTCGCCGGCGACATGGACATGGCCATTGCCATCCGTTCCGCACTGCTGCGCGAAGGACGTGCCTACGTCCAGGCGGGCGGCGGCATCGTGGCGGATTCGAGCAATCCGGCCGAGGCGCAGGAAACCGTCAACAAGGCGGCGGCCCCGCTGCGGGCTGTCCACACGGCCGGCTCGCTGCACAACATCACGCCGGACTCCGTCAGCAGCCCCGATTCCGTCACGGAGGCAAACTCCTGATGGCGGTTCCCGCAGGATCCGCCTTGCCGGGCAAAGCACACAGCACAGTCCCGGGCTGGGCGCGGAAATCCACGGTGGTGCTGCTGATCGCGGTCCTGGCGCTGGCGGTCTTCGGCACCACCACCCAGACCTGGCTGACGATCCACCTGGACCCCCAGCAGTTGGGCCAGCCTGCCGGCAGTGAAGGCGGTCTCCAGGTCCAGGGCAGCAAAGCCGCCACCACGGTCACAGCTTTGGCCCTCGTCGCGCTGGTGGGCGGGCTCGCGGCCTCCATCGCCGGAAAGATCGCACGCTGGGTCACCACGGCCATCATCGTGTTGGCGGCAGCCGGCATCATCGCCGCGGCCGCCACCGTTCTCGCTGACCCGCTGGCCGCGGCCCAGGGATCCATTGCCGCCGCCACCGGTGTCTCGGGTGGAAACGCGGACGTAAGCGTCAGTGCCTTCCCGGTGCTCGCCGTCGTCGCAGGATCCCTGCTGGCCGTCTGCGGCCTGCTGGTAGTTCCGGCGGGGCGGTACTGGAAGTCCCGGACCAGATACGACGCCGCGGCGACCGGTCCTGCAGGAGAGCAGACCGGCCCGGTGGACGAGATCGACAGCTGGGACAGGCTCTCCCGGGGCGACGACCCCACCTGAGCCGGTGGGTCACGCAGCCACGCACCCGGGCCGCGATGCCGAAGGCCGCGGCAAAAAATGGCAGAATGTAAGCAGTATTGATCCTGAGGAGATTCACATGAGCAAAGCCACTGTTTCCGGTACAAAGCCCGCGGCCCCCAAGGAGCACCACGGCATCGACCACAGCATTGACCTGGGCCACGGCAACAGCCCGGCCGCCTGGACCTGCGTGATCGTCATGCTCATCGGCGCCCTCATCGCCTCCATCGCGTTCGTCATCGCCAACACCCCGATCTTCTGGGCCGGTATCGCCGTCATGTTCGTTGGCCTGCTGGCCGGCTACATCATGCGCAAGGCCGGCTACGGCGTGGGCGGCAGCAAGATCAAGAACACCGGCCACTAATCGTGACCGTTCTCGACGACATCAATGCCGGTGTCAGGGAGGACATGGAGGACCGGAAGCGCCTCGTGTCCCTCGCGGAACTGAAGGACCGCGCCCTGGCGGCGGCTCCTGCCCGAGACGCCTGGGCTGCCCTCGGCGGCGCGTCCGCGGACCGGGGCGAGCTGAAGGTCATCGCCGAGATCAAGCGCCGCAGCCCCTCCAAAGGCGACCTCGCCAGCATCGCGGACCCCGCGTCGCTGGCCGTGCAGTACGCCGACGGCGGAGCCGCGGTGATCAGCGTGCTCACCGAGCAGCGCCGCTTCAACGGTTCGCTGGCTGACCTGGACGCGGTCCGTGCCCGGGTGGACGTCCCGCTGCTGCGCAAGGACTTCACGCTGGACGAGTACCAGATCTGGGAAGCCCGCGCCCACGGTGCGGACCTCATCCTCCTGATCGTGGCCGCCCTGTCCGACCAGCAGCTGCGCGAATTCAGCGCCCTTAGCCGCGAACTCGGCATGAACGTGCTGGTGGAAACGCACACGCCCGAGGAAGTCGAGCGCGCCGTGGCCGCCGACGCCCGGATCATCGGCGTCAACGTCCGCAACCTCAAGACGCTCGACGTCGACCGTTCCGTTTTCGCCACGCTCGCCGGCAGCATTCCCGCCGGCGCCGTGGTGGTGGCGGAGTCCGGCGTCCGCAACGCCGACGACGTCGCGCACTACGCGGCGCACGGCGCCAACGCCATCCTCGTGGGGGAGGCGCTCGTCAGCGACGCCACCCCGCGTGAACGCATCGCGGAGTTCACAGCGGCCGGGGCCGCGGCCATCGCCGCCCGGGCCTGAGCTCCCACCCAACCGTGGCGCCATCCGTCCGCACGCCGTGCGGACGGATGGCGCCTGACATCAATAAGAAAAGTGAACAGGATGGTGAGACTGATGGCCGACGCGCCAACAGCCGGCTCTGACCAGGGCTCGGTGGATGCATTCCTGCAGGGAGGCACCTCGCTGCGCCACGCCCCGGGACCCTACTTCGGCGCCTATGGCGGCCGCTGGATGCCTGAGTCACTGATTGCGGCCCTGGACGAGCTCGAGGACACGTTCGAGAAGGCCAAGGCCGATCCCGAGTTCACCGCCCAGATCGCGGACCTGAACAAGAACTACTCCGGCCGGCCCTCACTCCTGACCGAGGCCAAGCGCTTCGCCGAGCACGCCGGCGGCGTCCGGATCTTCCTCAAGCGCGAAGACCTGAACCACACTGGCTCCCACAAGATCAACAACGTGCTGGGCCAGGCACTTCTTGCCAAGCGGATGGGCAAGACCCGCGTCATCGCCGAAACCGGCGCGGGCCAGCACGGCGTGGCAAGTGCGACGGCAGCTGCCCTGCTGGGCCTCGAATGCGTGGTCTACATGGGCGCCGAGGACTGCCGCCGGCAGGCGCTGAACGTGGCCCGGATGGAACTCCTGGGCGCTACGGTCATCCCCGTCACCAACGGTTCGCAGACCCTCAAGGACGCCATCAACGAAGCCCTCCGGGACTGGGTGGCCAACGTCGGCAACACCCACTACCTGCTGGGCACGGCAGCGGGCGCGCACCCGTTCCCGGCGATGGTCCGCTACTTCCACGAGGTCATCGGCGAGGAGGCTCGCGCCCAGATCCTCGAGCAGGCAGGGCGCCTGCCCGACGCCGTCTGCGCCTGCATCGGCGGCGGCTCCAACGCCATCGGCATTTTCCACGGCTTCCTCGATGACCCGTCAGTGAAGATTTACGGCTTCGAGGCCGGCGGTGACGGCGTCGAGACCGGCCGCCACGCGGCCACGATCACGCTGGGCCGGCCCGGGGTGCTGCACGGTGCCCGGTCCTACCTGATGCAGGACGACGACGGCCAGACCATCGAGTCACATTCCATCTCGGCCGGCCTGGACTACCCCGGCGTCGGACCGGAGCACTCCTACCTGGCGGACATCGGGCGCGTCAGCTACGAGCCGGTCACGGACAGCGAAGCCATGGAAGCGTTCCGCCTCCTGTGCCGCACCGAGGGGATCATCCCTGCGATCGAGTCCTCCCACGCCCTCGCCGGCGCCATCAAGGTCGGCCAGCGGCTGGCCTCGGAAGCTGGCCCTGCCGGGGCCTCAGACAAGATCGTGATCGTTAACCTCTCCGGCAGGGGTGACAAGGACGTTGCCACCGCAGCGGAGTGGTTCGACCTGCTGGAGAAGGACTCGGCCGAGGCAGTCATCGGCAAGGAAGGGGAGCAGCTGTGACCACGGCGGACATCACCAGCAAGTCGGCTCTTGCCATTGACAAGGCCCGCGCGGAAGGCCGTGCGGCCCTGATCGGCTACCTGCCCGCCGGGTACCCCAGCGTTGAGGAGACCATCGCTGCCGGCATCGCCCTGGCGCGCAACGGCGCGGACCTGATCGAGGTCGGCATTCCGTATTCTGACCCGGTCATGGACGGCCCGGTCATCCAGGCAGCCACCACCGAGGCCCTGGCCAAGGGATTCCACGTCCGGCAGGTCTTTGACGTCGTCGCCGGCATAACCAGCCAGACCGACGCCGCCGTCCTGGTCATGACGTACTGGAACCCCGTGGTCCGGATGGGCGTGGACGAGTTCTCGCGGCGCCTGGCCGAGGCCGGGGGAGCGGGGCTGATCACCCCTGACCTGATCCCGGACGAGGCGGCCGAGTGGATGGACGCGTCGGAGAAGTACGGCCTGGACCGTGTCTTCCTGGTGGCGCCCTCCTCCACGCCTGAGCGCATGCGCCGGACCGTGGAGGCGAGCCGCGGCTTCGTCTACGCGGTCTCCATCATGGGTGTCACCGGTGCCCGCACGGCCGTGAGCGATGCGGCCACCGGTGTCGTGGCGGCGGCCAAGGCTGCCGGCGCGGAACGGGTGTGCGTAGGCCTCGGCGTTTCCACGGCCGAGCAGGTCGCGGAGATCGCAGCGTACGCGGACGGCGTGATCGTCGGCTCGGCGCTCGTGGCGGCCGTGCGCGACGGCGGCGTGGACGCCGTTGCACAACTCACCAAGGACCTCAGTACCGGACTGGCCAGGAAGTAACCGCACCCATGCAGACGCTCCTCACCGCAGCAGCACTGGTTCCAGCCGGCATGGTGCCCGCCAGCATCCCGAGCCCGGACTGGTCCGGATTCGATATTCCGCTGCCGTGGGGATCGCTCCGCATCCACGCGTACGCCCTGTGCATCCTGGCGGGGATCGTCGTCGGCCTGTGGCTGACATCCGTCCGCTGGGCCAAGCGCGGAGCGCCCGAAGGCAGCGTCTGGGACATCGCCATCTGGGCCATCCCCTTCGGCATCATCGGCGGCCGGCTCTACCACGTGTTCTCGTCGCCGGATGCGTACTTCGGTCCCGGCTTCGACGGCACCGGGGACCTGTCCCTGATTCCGCAGATCCAGCGGGGCGGCCTTGGAATCTGGGGCGCCGTGGTGCTGGGTGCTTTCGGTGCCTGGATCGGCTGCCGCCGTGCAGGGGTCAAGCTCACGGCCTTCATCGATGCCGCGGCGCCTGGCCTGCTGCTGGCTCAGGCCCTCGGCCGGTGGGGAAACTACTTCAACCAGGAGCTCTTCGGCGGCCCGACCACGCTGCCGTGGGGCCTCCAGGTGGACGCGGACAACGCCAACTTCCCGGCCGGCTACCCGGCCGACACGCTCTTCCATCCCACTTTCCTGTATGAATCCCTCTGGAACATTCTGGGTGTGCTGATCCTGCTGGCCCTCGACCGGCGGTTCCACTTCCGCCGCGGCCGGCTCTTCTGGCTGTACGCCATGTACTACACGCTGGGCCGGGTCTGGATTGAGGCCATGCGGATCGACGACGCCGAGCAGATCAGCCTCTTCGGCATCACCACCCGCCTGAACGTCTGGACCAGCATCTTCGTGTTCATCGCCGCACTGGCCGTGTTCATCGTGCTGGGCCGGCGCAAGGACGGGAACGCGGACAGCGTTTACCTGCCGGGCCGGGAGCCGGCACCTGCAGCGGCCGCAACGGCCGGGACGCCGGTCGCCGAGGAAACCGGCGGGAAGCGGGTCTCCGGGGAGGCCGACGGCGGGACGCCGGCCGTTGGTGAAACGGCAGGTTCGGCGGCGGAAAAGGACACGCCAAAGGACTCCGCTTCCGCTCCAAGTGTGACCGGCAATCCGGTCCGTGATACGGACCGCGTTGTCTCAGATAGTGAATCGCGTGATAATCTCCCTGATAACCAAAACGGTTCCGGGCTAGCTTCTGCCCAAACCGAAGCAGTCCCGGCATCCACCGGCGGCACCCCAACCGCCGCGGAGTCGCGGAACACCGGAAAGCCCGGTGGCACCGAGACCGGGACCGCGCCGGAGTCCGGCAGCTCACGCTAGCCGGCGCCGGTACCCAGGGCAGCAGAGAGTTACCGCTCGGAGCGCCCAACACCACAGCGTCGTGGCAGAGGCCCACTCCGGTCAGCATAGACTGCTGGCCGGTCAAGCCCGGGGCGGAAGCCTGCGTAACTGTTAGTTCAGCACGCATGCCTGCCCTACAATTTCCAGTAAGCAGTAACACTTTGTTGCGCCCATCACAGTGGCGCTCTGAGTGGGGCCAACGTTGTCCCTTCCATACGCACGATCAGGAGGAAGGACGTCTCCCATGACCCAAACTCTTTCAAGCCCCAGCTGGTCCGAACCGAACCAGCCGGACGCCGCCATGTCGCCGTTCAAGCGGTTCGCGGCGCTCCCCGAGGCATCCGGGCTCTACAACCCGGAGCAGGAGAAGGACGCCTGCGGTCTTGCGATCATCGCCACACTGCGTGGTGAACCCGGCTACGACATTGTCGACGCCGCCCTTACCGCCCTGCGCAACCTCGAGCACCGCGGTGCCGTCGGCGCCGATGAGGGAACGGGTGACGGCGCCGGTCTCCTGATGCAGGTGCCGGACGAGTTCTTCCGTGCCGTCACCGAATTCGAACTTCCGGCCCCCGGCCAGTATGTGGTGGGCACGGCCTTCCTGCCCGCTGAGCAGCGCGAGGCTGACGCCGCGAAGGCAGGCATTGAGGGCCTGGCCGCCGACGAGGGACTGACCGTCCTGGGCTGGCGCGAGGTTCCCGTCGTCGCCGACCTGGTCGGTGCCATGGCGCGCGCCTGCATGCCGTACTTCTCGCAGCCGTTCTTCGCCTCGGCGACCGGCGAGCAGCTGGAACGCAACGACCTGGACGGCCGCGCCTGGCGTATCCGCAAGCGCGCCCAGAACAAGTTCGGCGTCTACTTCCCGTCGCTGTCCTCCCGGACCATCGTCTACAAGGGCATGCTGACCACGGCCCAGCTGGAGCCGTTCTACCCGGACCTTTCGGACAAGCGCTTCAAGACCAAGCTGGCGATCGTCCACTCCCGCTTCTCCACCAACACCTTCCCATCCTGGCCGCTGGCCCAGCCGTTCCGCACCATCGCCCACAACGGTGAAATCAACACCGTGAAGGGCAACCGGAACTGGATGCGCGCCCGCCAGTCCCAGCTCGCCAACCCGCTGCTGGGCGACTCGCCGGAAGAGCTGTTCCCGATCTGCACGCCCGGCGCGTCCGACTCCGCGTCCTTCGACGAGGTGGCCGAACTGCTGTGGCTGTCCGGCCGCCCCATCACGCACGCCATCATGATGATGATCCCCGAGGCCTGGGAAAACCACGCCACGATGGATCCCGCACGCCGTGCGTTCTATGAGTACCACTCCCTCCTGATGGAACCCTGGGACGGCCCTGCCGCCGTCTCATTCACCGACGGAGCCCTCGTGGGCGCCACCCTGGACCGCAACGGCCTGCGCCCCGGCCGGTACTGGATCACCGAAGACGGCCTGGTCGTCTTCGCCTCCGAGGTGGGCGTCATCGACGTCGAACCCTCCAAGGTGGTCAAGAAGGGCCGCGTCTCCCCGGGCAAGATGTTCCTGGTGGACACCGAGGCCGGCCGGATCATCGGCGATGACGAGGTCAAGGCGGAGGTTGCCGCCGCGAACCCCTGGGCCGAGTGGGTCAAGGACAACCTGATCGACCTCAACGAGCTGCCGGAACGCGAGCACGTGGTGCACACCGCGGCGTCCGTGAACATCCGCCAGCGGACCTTCGGCTACACCACCGAAGAACTGAAGATCCTGCTGGGCCCGATGGCCCGCACCGGCGCCGAACCGCTGGGCGCCATGGGCTCCGACACCCCGGTGGCTGTGCTGTCCAAGCGCCCCCGCCTGCTCTTCGACTACTTCGTGCAGTCCTTTGCGCAGGTCACCAACCCGCCGCTGGACGCCATCCGTGAGGAACTGGTCACCTCGCTGACCTGCGCCATCGGCCCCAACGGAAACCTCCTGGACACCAAGCAAGTGCGCCAGCCGCAGGTCTCCCTGCCGTTCCCGGTGATCAACAACGACCAGCTCGCCAAGATTGCCAACATCGAGGACGCCGAAGGCAACCGTGTGGCCATGAAGGTCCGCGGGCTCTACCGCCCCGAGGGCGGCGAGAACGCGCTGCGCGCCCGCCTCACGGAAATCTGCGAGCAGGTGTCCGGTGCCATCAACCGCGGCGTGCAGTACGTGGTCCTCTCCGACCGCGACTCGAACGCCCAGTGGGCCCCGATCCCGTCCCTGCTGCTGGTCAGCGCCGTGCACCACCACCTGCTGCGCAGCGCCAACCGCACCAAGACCGCCCTGGTGGTCGAGGCTGGCGACGTTCGCGAGACGCACCATGTGGCTGTACTCGTGGGCTACGGCGCGTCCGCCGTAAACCCGTACCTGGCCATGGAATCCGTCGAGCAGCTCATCGCTGCTGGCGACGTGGTGGGTGTGACCCCGCAGGACGGTGTTTACAACCTGATCAAGGGCCTCGGCAAGGGTGTCCTGAAGATCATGTCCAAGATGGGCATCTCCACCGTGGCGTCCTACACCGGCGCGCAGACGTTCGAAGCGCTGGGCCTGGGCCAGGAGCTCGTGGACGAATTCTTCGCCGGCACGCATTCCCAGCTGGGCGGCGTGGGCCTGGACGTCATCGCGGCGGAGGTTTCCGCGCGTCACCAGATGGCCTACCCGGAGGGCGGCATCGAACAACCGCACCGGCCCCTGCTGGGCGGCGGCGAGTACCAGTGGCGCCGCGACGGCGAACCGCACCTTTTCAACCCGGAGACCGTTTTCCGGCTGCAGCACGCCACGCGTGAGCGCCGCTATGACATCTTCAAGGCCTACACCAAAGGCGTGGACGACCAGTCCGAGAACCTGATGACCCTGCGCGGTCTCCTCAAGTTCAAGGACGGCGTGCGCCCCGCCGTGCCGCTCGAGGAAGTCGAGCCGGTCTCCAGCATCGTCAAGCGCTTCTCCACGGGTGCCATGAGCTACGGCTCCATCTCCAAGGAAGCCCACGAGACCCTCGCGATCGCCATGAACCGGCTGGGCGGCAAGTCCAACACCGGTGAAGGCGGCGAGGACGTGGACCGCCTGCTGGATCCGGAGCGCCGTTCCGCTGTCAAGCAGATTGCCTCGGGCCGCTTCGGCGTCACGAGCCTCTACCTGAGCAACGCGGACGACATCCAGATCAAGATGGCCCAAGGCGCCAAGCCCGGCGAAGGCGGCCAGCTGATGGCCCAGAAGGTGTACCCCTGGGTCGCCCGGACGCGCCACTCGACCCCCGGCGTCGGACTCATCTCCCCGCCCCCGCACCACGACATCTACTCGATCGAGGACCTCGCGCAGCTCATCTACGATGCCAAGCGCGCGAACCCCTCGGCCCGGGTGCACGTCAAGCTCGTCTCCGAGGTGGGCATCGGCACAGTTGCTGCCGGCGTGACCAAGGCCAAGGCCGACGTCGTGCTTGTTTCCGGGCACGACGGCGGTACCGGCGCCTCGCCGCTGAACTCGCTCAAGCACGCCGGCGTGCCGTGGGAGCTGGGTCTCGCAGAGACCCAGCAGACCCTCATGCTCAACGGCCTGCGCGACCGCGTGGTGGTACAGGTGGACGGCCAGCTCAAGACCGGCCGCGACGTCGTCATTGCCGCGCTGCTCGGCGGCGAGGAATTCGGCTTCGCCACGGCACCGCTGGTGGTTGAGGGCTGCATCATGATGCGCGTCTGCCACCTGGACACCTGCCCCGTCGGTGTTGCCACGCAGAACCCCGAGCTGCGCGCCCGCTTCAGCGGCAAGCCGGAGTTCGTGGTGAACTTCTTCGAGTTCCTGGCCGAGGAAGTCCGCGAGATCCTCGCGGAGCTCGGTTTCCGGAGCATCGAGGAAGCCATCGGCCACGCCGAAATGCTGGACACCCAGGAGGCCATCAGCCACTGGAAGGCCGAGGGCCTGGACCTGGACCCGATCCTGCACGGCCTCGAGTTCGACGACGACGCCCCATTGCGGAACCTGACCGGCCAGAACCATGAGCTGGACAAGCACTTCGACCAGCGGCTCATCACCATGGCCGCCGAAGCGCTGACCGACCGTGCCCCGGTGAAGATCACTGTTGACGTCATCAACACCGACCGTTCGGTGGGCACCATGCTGGGCCACGTCGTCACCAAGACGTTCGGCACGGATGTGCTCGCCACGGACACCATCGACATCACGCTGAACGGCACCGCCGGCCAGTCGCTGGGCGCCTTCCTGCCCGCCGGCATCACGCTGCGCCTGTACGGCGATTCGAATGACTACGTCGGCAAGGGCCTTTCCGGCGGCCGGATCATCGTCCGCCCGGACCGCTCCAATGTGTTCCAGGCCGAGCGCAACGTCGTGGCCGGCAACGTGATCGGCTACGGCGCGACGAGCGGCGAGCTGTTCCTGCGCGGCCAGGTGGGCGAACGCTTCCTGGTCCGCAACTCGGGCGCCACCGCGGTTGTTGAAGGCATCGGCGACCACGGCTGTGAGTACATGACCGGCGGCCAGACGCTGATCATCGGACGCACCGGCCGGAACTTCGGCGCGGGCATGTCCGGCGGCACGGCCTACGTGCTGGACCTGGACACCGCCCGGGTCAACAAGGAAGCCCTGCAGTCCGGTGAACTCCAGCTCCTTGAGCTGGACGCCGAAGACCGCGACATCGTCCACGGCTTGCTGGTCAAGCACGTGGAGGAAACCGAATCCCAGCTGGCCGCGCGTCTGCTCGATAACTTCGACGACACCGCTGCCCGCATTACCAAGGTGCTGCCGCGCGATTACGCCGCAGTGCTGCAAACCCGTCTCGACGCCATCGAAGAGGGCCTTGACCCCGACGGCGAAGAAGTTTGGTCTCGAATCCTGGAGGTGACCGGTGGCTGATCCACGCGGATTTCTGAAAGTACGTCAGCGTGAAACCCAGCCGCGCCGTCCCGTTCCCGTCCGCATCATGGACTGGAAGGAAGTTTACGAGGCCCAGGAAAAGGGCGTCCTGAAGAGCCAGGCCGGCCGCTGCATGGACTGCGGTGTGCCGTTCTGCCACCAGGGCTGCCCGCTGGGGAACCTGATTCCCGAGTGGAATGACCTCACGTGGCGGGACAAGGGCCAGGAAGCGATTGAGCGGCTGCATGCCACCAACAACTTCCCGGAATGGACCGGTCGGCTCTGCCCCGCCCCCTGCGAGGCGTCCTGTGTGCTGGGCATCAACCAGCCCGCCGTGACCATCAAGCAGGTCGAGGTTTCCATCATCGATGAGGCCTTCGACAACGGGTGGGTCAACCCGCTGCCTCCGCACCGCCTCACCGGCAAGACGGTCGCCGTCGTCGGTTCCGGTCCTGCCGGCCTGGCGGCTGCACAGCAGCTGACCCGCGTGGGCCACACCGTGGCCGTTTACGAACGCGACGACAAGATCGGCGGCCTGCTGCGCTACGGCATCCCCGATTTCAAGATGGAAAAAGAGCAGGTGGACCGCCGGCTCGAGCAGATGAAGGCCGAAGGCACCCGCTTCCGCACCGGCGTTGCCGTCGGTACGGACGTCACCTGGGAGCAGCTGCGCCGCCGCTACGACGCCGTGGTCATCGCCACCGGTGCCACAGTGCCGCGTGACCTGCCCATCCCGGGCCGCGACCTGGACGGCGTGCACTTCGCCATGGATTACCTGGTTCCCTCCAACCGCGTGGTGGCGGGGGAGTCCCCGGAGAACCACATCGACGCCCGCGGCAAGCACGTCGTCATCCTCGGCGGCGGCGACACCGGTGCGGACTGCATCGGCACGGCGCACCGCCACCAGGCAGCGTCGGTGACCACGCTGGCCATCGGCAAGCAGCCGCCGCTGGAACGCGCCGGCCACCAGCCGTGGCCGACGTTCCCCACCCTCTTCGAAGTGGCCAGTGCCCACGAGGAAGGCGGTGAGCGCACGTACCTCGCCTCCACCGTGGAGTTCGTGGGCGAGGACGGCAAGCTGACCGGCGTCAAGGTCGCGGAGACCGAATTCGTGGACGGCAAGCGCCTCCCCAAGGCCGGCACCGAACGGATCATCCCCGCTGATCTGGTGTTCCTGTCCCTCGGCTTCACCGGACCCGAACCTGCAGGCATCACCGAGCAGGTCAACGCCGAGTTCGACGGGCGCGGCAACGTGGCCCGCGACGGCTACTACATGACCAACACCGAGGGTGTCTTCGTGGCAGGCGACGCCGGCCGCGGACAGTCGCTGATCGTGTGGGCCATCGCCGAAGGCCGTGCCGCCGCTGCGGCGGTGGACAAGTTCCTGATGGGAAGCACCATCCTTCCTGCTCCTGTCGCTCCGACGGACCGTGCCATAGCCGTCCTGTAGCGCCGATCCGGGGATGAAACTCATCTCCGGGACAACTTAACCAATGCAAGTGACAAATAGGGTAGGTATATGAGACGCGCAAAGATTGTGGCCACCTTCGGACCGGCCATTGCCAGCTACGAAAACACCCTCGCGGTGCTGGAAGCCGGCGTTGATGTAGCCCGCATGAACATGAGCCACGGTGACTACTCCGTGCACGACAACACCTATGAAAATGTCCGCAAGGCCGCGGCCGACCTCGGCAAGGCCGTGGCCATCATGGCTGACCTGCAGGGCCCGAAGATCCGCCTGGGCCGCTTCGTCGACGGTCCCCACGAACTGGCCGTGGGTGACATCTTCACGATCACCACCGAGGACGTTCCGGGCACCAAGGAGATCTGCTCCACCACCCTGAAGAGCCTGACCGAGGACGTCAACCCGGGCGACGCCCTGCTGATTGACGACGGCAAGGTGGCGCTGCGCGCCATCGAGGTGGACGACGTCAAGGTCGTCGCCCAGGTGACCGTCGGCGGGTTTGTGTCCAACAACAAAGGCATCAACCTCCCCGGCGTCGCCGTCAACGTCCCCGCACTGAGCGAAAAGGACGAAGACGACCTGCGCTGGGCCATCCGCCGCGGCGTGGACCTCGTCGCCCTGTCCTTCGTCCGTGACGCCGGCGACATCAAGCGCGTCCACGAGATCATGGACGAAGAAGGCCGCCGCGTTCCGGTGATCGCCAAGATCGAAAAGCCCCAGGCCGTGGACCAGCTCCACGAGATCATCGACGCGTTTGACGCGATCATGGTGGCCCGTGGCGACCTCGGTGTGGAGCTTCCGCTGGAGGAAGTGCCGATCGTGCAGAAGCGCGCCATCGAACTGGCACGCCGCTGGGCCAAGCCGGTTATCGTGGCCACCCAGGTGCTCGAGTCCATGATCGACAACCCGCGCCCCACCCGTGCGGAGGCCTCCGACTGC
Source organism: Arthrobacter sp. K5 (assembly GCF_040448525.1). NCBI lineage: Bacteria > Bacillati > Actinomycetota > Actinomycetes > Micrococcales > Micrococcaceae > Arthrobacter > Arthrobacter sp. K5. The sequence goes on from NZ_CP159279.1 coordinate 278,719, forward strand.
GCCAACGCCGTGCTCGACGGCGCCGACGCGGTCATGCTCTCCGGCGAGACCAGCGTGGGCAAGTACCCGATCGAGACGGTCAAGACCATGGCCCGGATCATCGAGTCCACCGAGGAGCACGGCCTGGAGCGCGTCCCCCCGCTGGGCACCAAGCCCAAGACCCGAGGCGGCGCGATCACCCGTGCCGCCGTCGAAATCGCCGACCAGCTGGACGCCAAGTACATCTGTACGTTCACGCAGTCCGGTGACTCGGCGCGCCGACTGTCCCGCCTCCGCCCGATCAAGCCGGTCTTCGCGTTCACTCCGGTGGAGCACGTGTGGAACCAGCTGGCACTGACCTGGGGCATCCAGCCGCAGCTGGTGGCCATGGTGGGGCACACGGATGAAATGACCGCACAGGTGGACCGCAGCCTGCTGGACATGGGACTGGTGGAAGACGGCGACCTCGTGGTCATCGCTGCCGGTTCGCCTCCCGGAAAGGCCGGCTCGACCAACTCGCTGAAGGTCCACAAGGTGGGCGACCTCGCCGACACGCCCCGCATCGGCGAGGCTACCGAGAAGAAGGAAAAGCTCGGACCGTGGCCGGAAAAGAAGAAGAAGAACAAGGACAAGGCTGCTGCAGCCCCGGCTGAGTAGCTGAACCTGAAAGGGAGGATTCCCGCCGCCGGTTCAAGGGTGGCGGGGGTTCTCCCTTTTTGTTCCCGGTATCCGCTCCGGTTTCGGGGAAAGCAGAAGGACCCCGGCACGTTGCCGGGGTCCTTCCGTTTTGTGGCTTGCTGTTTTCTAGTTGACCTGGTTGATGATGGTCTCGGCCACTTCCCGCATGCTGAGGCGGCGGTCCATCGAGGTCTTCTGGATCCAGCGGAAGGCCTCCGGCTCCGTCAGGCCCATCTTGGTGGTCAGCAGGCTCTTGGCGCGTTCCACAAGCTTGCGGGTGGCGAACTGCTCCTGCAGGTCAGTCACCTCGCTTTCGAGCGCCTTGATCTCCTCGTGGCGGGACAGCGCGATCTCCAGGGCGGGGATCAGGTCGGCCGGGGTGAACGGCTTCACCACGTAGGCCATGGCGCCGGCGTCCCGGGCGCGCTCCACGAGTTCCTTCTGGCTGAACGCGGTCAGGAGCACCACGGGGGCGATGCGGGCCTTGACGATCTTCTCGGCCGCGGAGATGCCGTCCATGACGGGCATCTTGACGTCCATGAGGACCAGGTCCGGCTTGAGCTCCTCGGCCAGCTGCACGGCCTTCTCGCCGTTGTCGGCCTCGCCGATGACGTCATAACCTTCGCCCCGCAGGATTTCGATGATGTCCAGGCGGATGAGGGTTTCGTCTTCGGCCACAACTACGCGGCGCGCCGGCTGGGACGTTTTGTTTGACTCCGTCGGTTCTGACACGGGATCTCCTTGAAAAGGTACGGCGGGACTATGACTATCTTAGTTGGGCCCCGCGCTTGTACTTGGATCGGCATGGCTTGTTGCGACGGCGGTGGCGCGATTGTCGGTTTTAGCCTATCTGCATGTAGAGTAAATCCGCGCACTGGTAGTGGCTGCGTTGATCACACTTCGCTGTGAGCCTACGATTGTTACTCCGTGTACTCCGCGCCCGAGTGGCGGAATTGGCAGACGCGCCGCACTCAAAATGCGGTATCGAAAGGTGTGTGGGTTCGAGTCCCACCTCGGGCACAGTGTTTCCCCAGGTCAGGGCCCTTTTGGGGCCTCTGACCTGGTGGACGGTGTACACGCTTGTCCGAGAAGATCGCTTTGACGGGTGTCTGTCACGCCGTGTTTGTCGGTTGTCCTTCTTGTGGCCGGTTCCTTCCTTCTTTGAGCGTCGCGGTTTTCTGATTCTTAATGCTTCATGGGATCGCCCGGCCGGGACAACATGACTGGACAGGCTCCGGGGGAGTGGTGCTCCACTGAGGGGTCGTTTTCTTCATACCCATTCATTTCGTTTGGGTGGGATGGCTACATGACATTGGCCGCTGAAATGTCGGGTGTCGCCCGAGGGATTGTGCGAACGATCTGGGCCGGGTTGTCGCGCCGGCCCGGGTAGTGGCGGTAGCTGGAATCCCTTGACCGTTTTGTCGGTGTGACTGTGGTCGTTGGGATGTGGATGCCGTTCTGATAGAGGATTCACCGCTGGGTAGGAGGGGCCGCAGTGCAACTTGGGGGACCGGCCGGAATCGAAAAGTTTGGTGAGGAGATAAGCGACGGAGGAGCGCCGAAGGAAACTTTTGATTGGGTCGGCGCTTGGTGCCCTGGTTGCGCGGAGGTCCCGCCCAGCGATGATGGGTCTATCAGAATGACAAGCAGTGTTGATGCTTCTGGTCATTCATGAATCCGCTGGAGCGGGCCAGCATGTTGCCCGAGGCTGCAAGGGAAGGGGCGCAGCCTCGGGGCATGGGGAGGGTGCGATAGCATCTGGAAGGTTCGGCTACGGCTTCGATCGACGAACCTCGCATTTCGCCGTTTACGAGCACATCACCAGGTCGACACACTCCTCGGGGGGTATGCCCTTAACCATGTATATGAGAAGGGCAGCAGGCTAAGCCATCTCACCGCGGTATCTGGCGGGAACTTTTGGGCAGAAACGGCGGGTGTTGCCTACGCGAACTCACTTGTGGTTGAGAGGAAGTGCAGGTCGAGAGGCTTTTTTCGCACCCACCGCGTCGTCCTCCAGGATCTCCTTCGCCGCGAGGAGGTACTCGGGGTGCCGGTCCATGATCTCGGAGCACAGCGCGCTGTGCTCACCCACTTTGACTGCGCCGGACCTGGACTGGTCCTGTCAATGAGAACCGTCCAAGGACGTCGAGAGCATTCTGGCCAACTACGTATGACCTCCCGTACCCAGATCGCCTCATGGATGAACCGAGATCGGTCCCGGATCGCTAGGCGGCGTTCCATCGAAGTATCACCGGAATGGGGTTCGTCTACCTCGAGCATGCCCTGATAGTTCGCGGCGCCGACGCTCTGCGGGTACACGACAACATGATTGCCGAATGCGGGAACTGTGTTGAGCTGACCGGTGCCGGGCAGACGACAATCGTGAGCGACAACCTCATGGGCGCTGGCCCAGACGGAGTGACCCTCCTGGCGGAAAACCACGAGGGCCTGCTCGTCACGGGCAATAACTTCTTTCCGCGCGGCCGGAGTCTCGTCGAATTGACTGCGTGCAACCGCTGCTCGGTGTCATCGAACAGGTTCCAAGGCTTCTACCCGGGCATGATGCGCTTGTTGAACGGTTGCAAAGAAAACCTGATTTGAGGTACTTGATGCGCCGATGAGACTTCAATCGACTACGAACTCGTCCTGGCCAGCATCGGGGCCGCGGCCCTTGCCGGACCCCGATCCCGGGGGCTGGATGTCCTATCTCAATCTAGTTGGCAACTCCGACGTGGGAACAGGCCATCTAGATTGAGGCAGGACATACTCCCGCGTCTCGACGATTGCGGCTTACGCAGCTGCTCAGTGATCTTGAGCGTCTGGCTGTTCAAAGGCCTTCAATTGCTGGTCGAGCTCGTCGGTTAGAGTGCTGTAGTCATTGGGATCGTCGCGCATGGCCGCTCGTAGTGCGACCAATAGGCTGCGAGCGGCCTCCACCTTGCCGGTACGCGTGAGGACCCGGATCTGAAATGCCTGGAGTCGAAACCTTGTTTATGGACCCGCCCACGGGCCGCCTTCCGTCCGGAACCCGCACATCGGTGTACCTGCATACTGATTGCGGCTACCGATGGGTGGATTTGGGAGTAATTCCCGTCCGCCCTGAACAGCCCTCCTTACGGGAAACCCTTGCACTGACCAGTGTCTGTGCGGCTAAGAGCAATTCTTGGAACGGCGGCGTGAAGGGATATAAGTGGCTCCCATATGCTCAGACCTAGAGGCTTCTACGACCAGCAGCCAGAGTTCCTCGACAACAGCGTTATCGAGATCACCGTCCCATCCGGCCGCCTGATTGCTTCCGAGAGGTCTGCCGATCCCTGCTCGAGTGCGGCAGCCAAGGCCGGTTGCCGCACTCGCAATTGGGCGGGTAAGTCTGCATGCCACGACAGGGTTGCGGGTCACGAGGCCGAGGGCAGGATAGCGCTTCCTAAGAATTCACCAGAGTCCAAATGACAAAAAAGAGGACCAACGCTCCGATTACCAGGATGATTGCGATCGCAGCGAGGAAGTAAAAAATCACTCCGACGACAGGGGAGAGGGTCAGCAGCATAATCCCCGGCCGGGGCTCGCCCCCGGCCCATTCACGCACTCCTGCAATCGCGCAGACCAACGTTAATATAACTGCGATGACGACTGCAAAGATCTCCATCACATAACGCCTCATTTTCAAATTCCTGCAGCAACCAGTAATGCCCAAATGAAGTGAGCGGCTGAAATCTGCCGCCGCATCTTGAGGCCTCGCATTATCGGGAGGGCATCTAGTAACCATCCGCTATTTTACGTACTCCGCATCAATCAACGGAGACCTTATACGGGTGCCGTACTGATTCACCAGGTCAGTGCTCCAACCTCCTAGAAATCCGTAAACGTAGTACGTATCGGAATTAGCATGGAAGTTTATGTGGCCACCTGGGTATCTGACGAAGAAATCACATCTGTGCATGCGTCCTGTGCACTCGCGAGCGTATTGCGACGCGAAAATCGAGGCGAAATTCTTTTGCGATTCTAGACCATGCATCACAAACTCGGTGCCTATATCATCTTCGTTTAGCCATCCTATCGTCCCGTATACTGACACCGCTTCGCCGACATAGCGGTTCGCCACTCGCTTGAGGTCCTCGAAGCAAATCCACCTGGATTGCTTGTAGAAGGCGTGAAGGGCCTTATCCAGCTGCCGACCGTTAAGTTGCTGAAAATTGGTCTCTCCTCGAAAGGTCATGTCACCCTCCCGGGTACCGCGCAAAGACAACCTTTCTACAATTTTGAACCCGAACCGTTTAGCTGGCTAGCCCATGCTGGAACGGACCTGTGGGGGCGGGTCCGTTCCGACCATGAGCGCAATGGAGCCAGGCGGCCCCAGTAGCCGCAGGTAGAGCTTGGGTAAGTTCCTTATGAGTCGCATCGTCCTGCTCTGGCATCACTTGACGTGGGGGCGTAGCCTCAGTGGGACGATGAAGGCCGGAATGGGCCGGTAGGTACCCGACGCCTTCTGCCGGAGTGCTCGCACTGAAGAAATCCCTAGAAGGAGCCGGGACGGCTGGATGGAATGCAGATACGGCGGCCGGGCCCTTGGGCGCCGGTACGCTCACATTAGTGGAAGGCTCGTCCTTTTGCATTTCAGCGGCCAACGGCGATCTTCAGCCGGAGCAGCCGCACGGGGTTTTCTTCGAAGACACGCGTATCTTGTCCCGGTGGCTTCTAACCGTGGACGGTGAGCCCCTGGAGCCGCTCACTGCCAAGACAAAGGAGCCTTACCGTGCCCTCATTATCGGGCGCGTTCGCCGCTCCGACGGGTACACCGACAGCCCGCTAATAGTCGAACGACTTCGCGAGCTAGGTACCGGAATTTCGGAGCAGGTCACCGTCCGAAATTACTCAGCTGCCCCCGCCGACTGCACGGTTTCCCTCCACGCCGAGGTCGACTTCGCCGACCTTTTCGAGGTAAAGGAAGCCCGTATACATCGGCATTGGGAGAAGCCCCGGGAAGCAACTGGCGGATCCCTGACTATCCGGGCCTTCTGCCAAGACGTTCGGAAAGGCATCGCGGTCAGTGCCCCCGGTGCAGACATCACCCCGGAGGCCATTAGCTATCGAGTGAACGTTCCGCCTCACGGATATTGGACGACGGTCCTGACCGTGATGCCCATCATCGAGGCAGCTGGCTCCCCGATGGTGTTTGTCCATCCTGACGGAGAGGCTGTTTCCCCCAGGACCGGCGGCGGCAGGAATGGGTCTCCAAGATTCCGGCCCTACACATAGGCAACCGCTCCCTCGAACGGACCCTGCGGCGCAGCTACGACGATCTGGGGTCACTTCGGATTGAGGATCCTGCCCATCCAGAGCGGAACGTCGTGGCTGCCGGCGCGCCATGGTTTATGGCGCTATTCGGGCGGGACTCCTTGTGGTCTTCCATCATGGCCCTGCCAGTAGACCCGTCTCTGGCCATCGGGACCATCCAAACACTTGCCGACCGCCAAGGCAGCGCGGTGAATCCTAGGACCGAGGAGGAACCAGGAAAGATCCTGCACGAGGTCAGGCTCGGTGTCTCCAGTGGGTTGGCCTTGGGTGGCAAATCGGCCTATTACGGCAGCGTAGACGCAACGCCGCTATTCGTGGCTCTACCCGGTGAACTCAGCCGCTGGGGCTTCGCCGCAGAAATCATCGCCGCCTTGATGCCTCACGTGGACAGGGCACTGGAATGGATCCGTAGCTACGGGGACAGGGACGGGGATGGTTTCGTTGAGTACAAGCGGCTCAACGACCAGGGGCTGATCAACCAGGGCTGGAAGGATTCGTGGGACGGGATCAATTTCGCGGACGGCACCTTGGCTGAGGCGCCGATCGCGCTGTGCGAGGTCCAGGCCTATGTCTATAGCGCCTATCTGGCGCGCTCCTGGCTCGCCCGTGACGCTGGCGACGTGGAGTTGGCCGACAGGTACAAGGACTGCGCCGCCCGGCTAAAGAGGAAGTTTAACGAGCAATTCTGGCTGGCTGATCGCGGGTACTATGCCATCGCCTTGGACGGGAAGAAGAAACCCGTCGATGCCTGTGCCTCCAATATGGGCCACGGTCTGTTGTTCGGACTAATTGATGAGGACAAGGCGCCGCTCGTGGTCGAGAGGCTGATGTCCCCTAAGATGTTCAGCGGTTGGGGCGTGCGGACCTTGGCAAGCAACATGGGCGCTTACAACCCTGCGAGTTACCATAACGGGTCGGTCTGGCCCCACGACAACGCGATCATCGTGGCCGGCCTGCTGCGTTACGGATTCAATGCGGAAGCGCAGCGGATCGCGACGGCCTTGTTGGAATCCGCCGAGTATTCAGACGGCCGCCTCCCCGAATTGTTTTGTGGCTTCGACCGTCAGCACGTTGATGAACCCGTCCCCTATCCCACAGCTTGCTCGCCCCAAGCATGGGCCGCTACTGCTCCCATCATGCTCGTCAAAAGCCTGATGGGCTACTACGCGGACGTTGCGCTGGGTGGCCTCTGGATGAATCCCATGCTCCCGGAGTCGTATGGGGACGTGCACATCTCTAACGCCCCCATGGCCGAGGGGCGGATCACGATCGACGTCTCCGGCTCGACCGCAACCGTCCAGGGGATGCCCGAGGGCATGGTGCTTCACCACGGATACCGGCCGTGGGCGGCAGACCTCGTAGTGCAAGCCAGAAGGCGGGAAAGACCTTAGCTCGCCGACCCGATGGCGCTTAGGGACCAGCCACGTGGAGAGCGTGTGGCGCTTACCTCACGGTCTTGTTGCTGAGCCTGACAAATGCAGCCATGCTTTTCGGCTTCTTGAGGTTCTCCAGACCGATTCAAAAACGAGGGATTGAATTGTGCGAAGACCTTGCGTCCAGGTTCTGCGGGCATTCCCTGAGGCACGCTGCGGGCTCGCCTATGACGCTGCGTACGTGGCGGTCCCCGGAAAGGCGTAAACGGGGACAGACTGGTGGTTTTCGGCAAGCCCCAGCAATTTGTGGTGGTGGCTCTGTTACCGCTTGGTGGTGGCTACGTCGTCGGCTGGCACGGATCGGCCAGGACAGATCTCCCTGTACTCAATGTCCGGTCCCACCCATTCACGCCACTGCTTGTGGCTGATATTGCGGGTTAGCTTGCCGCAGAGTTCACTAGGCCAAGCCGCGGGGACAGGGAATCGATGCACCCTCTTATCGTCAGTCACTAGGGTCAGGAACTGGCCGTTGGGGCTAAACGCCACACGACTGAGCAAGCCCCCCTGGCCGCTGAATGTGACTGGGTAACCGATACCCTGGCCGGTGCCGGCGTCCCACCAACGCAATGTGTCGTCATAGCTGCCCGAGACAATCTGGCTACCGTCAGGACTAAACGAAATGTTCGTAACCTCGCTTTGGTGCCCGGTAGCAGGATCTCCGACCGGGTGGCCGGTGGAGGCGTCCCACAATCGCACCATGCCGTCTGCGCCCCCGGAGGCGATCATCCGGCCGTCAGGGCTGAAGACCACATCCTTCACGCCGTCCAGGGCTGTTTCCTCGTCCTTGTGCGCAGTCATCGGGTCGCCCAGAGGTTGGCCGCTAAGGGCGTCCCAACGGCGTAGGTTGCCATCCTCGCTGCCGGTGACCATAGTACGACCATCCGGGCTGAATGCCAGACTCCTTATCAACTTTTGATCGCCGGTCATTGGGTCGCCGATGGGTTCGCCTGTACGTGCCTCCCACTGCCGGATTGTTCCGTCGGCACCCCCGGCCGCCACCGTCCGGCTGTCGGGGCTGAACGCCAGGTCTCCTACCCAGCCCAAATTGGTGACGATTAACTTTCCCAGTGGGGCGCCGGTGGCGGCGTCCCACTGGGAAACCGTACCGCCCGCGCCGCCGGTTGCGATCGTCCGGCTGTCAGGGCTAAACGCGATTTTGAACATTATGTCTCTAACAGGGATCGCTTTGCCGAGCTCCGCGCCAGTTTGCGCGTTCCTCCTACGGAGGAAATTCATATCTGCAGATGCGATCATCCGCCCGTCGGGGCTGACACCTACACCTTGCGTTTCGTCATCAAGTTGAAATTTGAAGTTAGTGGAGGATCGAACGCTGCCAGAATTCCACCAGCGAATGGTGCCGTCAGGATTTCCGGTGACTAGCTGTTGCCCGTCGGGGCTAAAGGTCAGGCTGGCCGCCGGACTAATCACTGGCCCTTTGCCTGCGATCACCGGTTCGCCAATAAGTCTTCCATCGCCAGCGTCCCATCTACGCACCGTTCCGTCCTCATCCCTGGAGGCGATCGTGCGTCCGTCCGGGCTGAATGCAAGATCGGCCACCGGAGAGTGGTGACCAATCATCGGGCCACCAATGGTTTTGCCAGTTCTAACATCCCAGCGGCGCACATTGCCGGTGTGACCGCCAATGGCCATCATTCTTCGGTCGAGGCTAAAGGCCATCGGGCCCTGGTCTTCGGGTCGGATCCCTGAAAAGTTGATGGGATGTCCGACCGGCTTGCCAGTCCGAGCGTCCCATAGGCGGGGTGCCAAATTACTGGTGAGAATCGTTCGGCCGTCTGGGCTTAATGCCACGGGGTAAATCTCACCGTAGTCGGTTGTTGTGCTCGTGTCGCCGATCGGCTGGCCGGTCTTCGCGTTCCACCGGCGAAGTGCCCCGTTAATGCCCGGGCCCGTGCCCCCGGAGACGATTGTCTTGCCGTCGGGACTGAACCCTACGACCCCCACTCCATCCTTATGTGCTGTAATTGATTCGCCGATTGGCTCCCCGCTAAGACCGTCCCATCTGCGGATTTTGCCATCGCTGCCGCCGGAGACGAACATCCGTCCGTCAGGGCTGAAGGCCACCGCCTTGACTTCTCCTGGCCTTGGAGTGGCGGCACCGACACTGTCCTGGTGCGCGCCCACTGTTTCAGCCCGTTGTTTTCCGTTTGCCACATTCAGTAGGCCCACCGTGCCGGTGTCGCTACCGTATGCGATTCGCGTCCCATCCGGACTAATCACCAGGCAATTGACCTCCTCCATTGTTTCCATAATCCGTTCCAGATCCTTCTGCGCGAACAACGCACTGAGCAGTCCGTTTTCCCCCTCCGCCGTCGGCGCTATGGCGTGAGCGGCAAGGATTTGCTTCAGGGCTCGCACGTCATCTCCCGGACGGTCCGACGCGAACATCACTTGTGCCTCTGCCACCAGGCGCCGGGCAGTAGCTTCACGGGTGCGTTCAATAGCTGCGCGCTGTGCCGTCGAGGCCTGAAGGAATGCGGCCGCTGCGACCAGGGCGGTGGCAAGTGCGGCGGCTACCACAGCCTTGAGCACTCGGGAGCGTTTCCGCAGTACCAACGCATAGGCTTCTGCTGCTTCCCGCTGTTCCCGGGCGACTCGAAGTTCAGTCAGCTGTCGCTGCTTTTCCGCTTCAGCTCTGCTCTCCTCACGGTGCCTGGAGGCCTGCAGGAAATCATGGATCGGGTGGAGTCGTTTACTGAACCCGGGTTTTGCGGCCAGTTGCTCGGCTCCCGCCAGCCGCACGCCTTCGAGCAACCAGGCGTCGTTGTGACCACTGTGTCTCCATGCCGTAGCCGCCCGTTCGAGGATGTCGGCTGTCTTGAGGTCCTCCCGCTCGTCCGCCAACCAGCCTGCCAAGTCCTCCCACTGACGAAGGAGACTCTCAAGCGATACCTCGATCAGTATTTCCCCACCTCGCGTGTCGCGAACGAGTAGGCGCTTCTGAACCATCGCCTTGATTAAGTAGCCGGCTTCCTCTGGTAGGTCGGAGAGACGTGCGATGCGGCGCACGGGCTGGTCATTGTCCACATTAAACGTTGCGAGCCAGGGGATGAAAGCCGAGCGAAGCAGTTGCAGCTGCTGCCGGCGCTGGTCCGGGGCGGAAGCCAATAGACTGTCAACTTCGTTCTGAACCACACGCATCATGCCGCCCATCCGGTCATACTGAGACAGCGTCAGATGCCCATCGTCGGCATAATCACGGTAAAGGCGCGCTAAGGTCAATGCGAGTAATGGAAGAGTGTCCGCTCCCTGCCCGCTCTCGGCCAGGAGCCGGTCTACCAGAGCCGGTTCGATCTCTAAGGGCTTCCCCGCCGCGGTGGCACGAGCGGCGGGTCCGATAATGACCTCCCTAAACCGGGCGATAGGCATTGGCTTAAGCTCATCGAACAGAACGCTTTTCACACTCGCCAACGCCGGGGCGGTTTGCAACGCCTCGTATAGATCCGCGCGGATTGTTCCTGCCGCGATTAATGCCGGGAGGGTCCCTGCCTTATGCTCCAGCAGTCGGCCGAGTAGGGACAGGAACCCGGAGGCCTCTGGACCGGCGTCGGCGTTGAAGAGCTCCTCCGCTTGGTCCAATGGCAAAACCAGCGTCGGTGGGGGCGTGGCCGGCGGCAACCCTAGCAGTCGGCCTGCGGCAGTCTGCCGGGCTTCGTCCAGCCACCCAATCAGCCGTTCGATGTCCTTCTCGATACAAGCGCGTTTGATTTCGCCCAAGGCGGGCGTGCGCAGACCCATACTGCTGCGCAAAGCATGTATCGAACAGGCGAGGCCTCTGTCCCCGGTGAGCGGCTTTCGCTCGGGGCGCACGATGTCTAAGACAACGAACTGCCGGTCGTCCCGCCGCAACCGGGGCAGCAGACCCGCTCGCAGGAAAGAGGATTTTCCAGCACCGGAGGGTCCAAGCACGACAAACATGGATTCGACCCCTGCACCGCGCATCGCGCGCAGCGTATCGAGACCTCGAACAATTTGCCCGTCCCGGCCGAAGAACACCGCTGCATCAGCCTCCTCCAAGGGTTCCCACCCCCTGTAAGGTGCACGATGTTGATCCTGTGGCGGTGGCCAGGGGAAAAACTCGGCACCGATCCCTGCCCGCAGCAAACCCAGGCGAAGTCGCAGCAGGCCCTCTGTGAGAAAGACCACCGGGCTGCCGCCGTCGTTGACGGTAACCTCAGTTGTGGCTCCGGGACCAAATAGATCGCAGCGCTGCCACTCGCCGGTGATTTCCGTGTCCTGCAGCGGCTCCAGGCGGGCACAGAGGATCAGCTTGCCCAGATTTTCTGCAGTCCGGTACTCGGCCAGGCACTCGCGAGAAGCCTCCCAAGCGGCCGAAAGCAGGCAGATCACCGCCTCGCATCGTTCGTTGGCCCGCAGCAACGCCTCCTTCCACCGTTCACCTGGGGCTATACCGGTCACTGGATCGAGATCTAGAAAGATCTCTTGGGCCAAGGCCGGGTCTTGCTCCGCCAGCCAGCGTTTCAAGGCGATCGCCTGCCGGGTGTCCCTGCTCGAGTGACTCAGGAAAATACGAGACATGTTGGCTCCATGGGGTTACTACGGGGATCCACAGCTCTTCCATAGCAATAGTAAAAACGACCCACACATAGCGGTCGAAATTCAGTCGAGATACCGACTGACACAGCCACAAGATCCATTTTGGCGGGCAGGCCCGCTGGTCGCGATCTTCCCTCGTATCCCGTGGGCAGGAGGTACAACTAATGGTCTACCCGCGCATCATGCACTACAAGTGCTCGGGCGAACAGCCAGGAAATCGAAGCGTTCACGGTGTTTGAGTGCAATCTATTTTGGAGTTCTGCCAGGCAGGCATCAAGCCGATCGGCACCGCCTCAGATCTAGGCCACGTGTGAGAAAAGGCGTCTCAATGGCAACCGTATTATGACCAGAGATGATCAGATCCGCCCTGATGGCCGACCGAAGCGCATGCCCACACGGGACGGTGGCGGTTTTCGAGGATTCTAAGCCCCGGAATTTTGGAAAAGGTCGAGGACCTGTTGCGGGAACGCCGTAGCTGCAGGGACGGCCTTCTACTTTGCCCTAGCTTCATTTAATTCCGGGCACGTCAAGGGGGCTGAACAACCCCCAGCAGGATAGAGTCTCCGGCCGGATGTTGTCGGCGGTGCCCGCTATCCTGCTGTCGTGAGCGCAGACGAACATCCGGAGGACTCCGCCAACGAGAACGGAGAGAATAACGACCATGCGGAAGAACTCATAGAACTTCCACCTGAACAAAGGCAAACCTGCGAAGGACGTTGAAAGGCATCAGCAGTCGCTGTCCCACAGTATCGAGTTCCCGAAGTTCACGCTCTCCGAATCAACTATCACGAACATCTTGGCTAGAAGGCGCGGAAAGGCCTGACAGGATGGAAGGGGCAGCGATTTCTCGTGTCCGAAATTCCCTGCACGTCTTTGTGGTGTGCCTTTCACTTTTGAACCCCATGGCCATTGTGGGAGGCGGGCCAATGCGTTCGGATCCGAGTAATTCCTAGATGTACCTGTCCATCTCGGCCATAGGCGGCGAAAAGACATATCTAAGTGAGTGATCAACTCGAGCGGCGCCGCATCAAGATTTTCACCTCTGCGGGCACAAAGGCTGAGCGCATGCCCAGACTGCCGATTCGTACTCAAGTCCGAGCAAGCTCAAGAAGCGGGCTTCCCAACCGACACGGCGACAGCAGTGGTAGCACGGAAGCGAACAGCCTACGCGCAGTCGCAGACTTGAAGGGCCGGCTCCAAGAGAAGAAGGACTCCCGGTATTGAAGCCCCGTAAGCGGAGCCACCACTGCAACAAACGGCAGTGGGTACTGCACGGAGACAAATTCGGCGCGGCTCTGCAAAACAACAAACCGTTCACATCCCTGATGAGGAGCAACGCTGTGTTCATCACAACAGCAACAAAGTCCCACCGATCTCTGCGGTCGAAGACGGCACTCGTCTCGGAAGGCTGATCCCATGGCGCCGTCTTTCCGCATAGAACCGTTGGTCCTGCCGTCCTCGACCGACTCGCCGGAGGCCAAAGATTTCCTGGAGTTCAGCGAACTCAGCGACGCCCTGATACTGGAAACGTGGGGGAATCTTGACCTTGCCGCTCCCGGGGAAGCACGCCTTGAATCATGGCGGGACGACGACTACAAACAGCTGCAGTTCTACTTCGTCCGCGTCCATGGGCGCATGGTGGCCAGATCGAGTATCGGTCTGCCGCAGGCGGAGAACCTCCAGGCTGCGCTGGTCCGGGTTGACGTATTAAATGAGTTCACGGGTAGCAAAATCGGGCAGATGCTGCTGCTTCATGCCGAGGAGATCGCGGCTGGCCACGGCCGCACAACACTGCAGAGTTACACCGAACATGCCGCCAGCTTTGATCAACACGAACCTGACATCCTGAAGCCGGCAACAGGCATGGGCGGTGTGCCCTCTGATTCCCGTGGGGTGAAGTTCGCACTGGCCGCCGGCTATACCCTGGAACAGGTCACCCAGTTCAGCGCCCTGAATCTTCCCGTATCGGATGGAACGCTCGACGACTTGGAGCAGACGGCAGGCGAGTTCGCCGGGAACCGCTATGACCTCCTCACCTGGACGGACCGCTGCCCCGACGAATACATCGACCAGATGGCCGTTCTCATGTCCCGGATGAGCACCGACACCCCGGCAGGGGATCTCCACTTCGATCCGCAGGTTTGGGACGCCAAGCGCGTCCGGCACGTCGAGGACGAGTGGGAGCAGTCCGGCATGGAGTCGCTGGTCTCCGTGGCGCGGCACAAGCCGAGTGGCGAGCTGGCCGCCTACTCGGTTCTGCAGTACTCCGCATCAAAACCCTGGTTAGCGGTGCAGGACGACACATTGGTTGCCAGGGCCCATCGCGGCAACCGGCTCGGCATGCTGGTCAAGATACTGAATCTGCGGCGGTTGGAGGCTGAACGTCCGTCGGTTGAACGGATCCTCACGTTCAACGCGGCGGAGAACGAACATATGCTGGCCATCAACCTGGCACTGGGGTTCCGGGCCGCCGGGTACAGCGGCGAATGGCAGCGCCGCGGGTAACACGCATATGTATGGCGTGGAGACCGCGTGGACCCAGAAATGTAGCCTATGAGGCGGCCGCGCGAGAAGCGGCTGAAAGATGACCGCTTCACAGGTGAAGTGGAGGCCGAACGGCTGTTCACCTCAAATTCAATTGGTGCCTCCGATGCTGCGTATCAAGTTCGCGAGGTTACCGCGGGTGGTGAGGGTGTCGGGGTGGTCGGGGCCCAGCACCCGTAGCTGTCTGTCCAGTAGCTCCCGAAACTTGGTGATTGCGCCGGCGGTGTCCCCGGCCCGGCCAGTCCAGTTCGCGAGGCTACCGCGAGTGGTGAGGGTGTCGGGGTGGTCCGGGCCCAGCACCCGCAGCTGCGCCTCAAGCAGCTCCCGAAACCCGGCGACCGCGCTGGCGATATCCCCAGCCATCCCGGTCCAGTACATCAATTGGTGCCGGGTGGTGAGGGTGTCTGGGTGGTCCGGGCCCAGCACCCGCAGCTGTCTGTCCAGTAGCTCCCGGAACCCGGTGACCGCGCTGGCGGGGTCCCCGGCGATCCCGGTCCATTTCGCCACGCTACCACGGGTGATCAGGGTGGAAGGGTGGTCCGGGCCCTGCACCCGCAGGCGTGCGTCCAGCAGCTCCCGGTACCCAGCGACCGCGCCGGAGGTGTTCCCGGCCTCCCCGGTCCAGTACAGCAGTTGTCCCCTGGCGTTGAGGGTGTCGGGGTGGTCCGGGCCCAGTACCCGCAGCCGGGCGTCCAGCACCTCCCGGAGCCCGGTGATCGCGCCGGCGGTGTCCCCAGCCATCCCGGTCCAGTACATCAATTGGTGCCGGGTGGTGAGGGTGTCTGGGTGGTCCGGGCCGAGGACCCGCAGCTGTGCGTCCAGCACCTCACGGAGCCCGGTGATCGCCCCGACGATGTCCCCGGCCTCCCCGATCCAGAACATCAATTGGTGCCGGGTGGTGAGGGTGTCTGGGTGGTCCGGGCCCAGCACCCGCAGTCGTGCGTCCAGCACCTCGCGGGACGCTGCGATCGCGCCGGTAGTGTCTCCGGCCTCTCCGATCCACTTCGCCAGATCGTTGCGGGTGGTGAGGGTGTCGGGGTGGTCCGGGCCTTGCACCCGCGACTCTGCGTCCAGCAGTTCACGGAAGCCGGCGATGGCCCCGGCGGTGTCCCCGGCCTCCCCGATCCAGTACACCAATTGGCGCCGGGCGTTGAGGGTGTCCGGGTGGTCTGGGCCCAACACCTGTAGCTGTGCGTCCAGCAGTTCACGGAAGCCGGCGATGGCCCCGGCGGTGTCCCCGGCCTCGCCGACCCAGCTCGCAAGGTTCCCACGGGTGGTGAGGGTGTCGGGGTGGTCCGGGCCCTGTACCTTCAGGCGCGTGTCTAGGACCTTGCGGAGACCGGCGATCGCGCTGCCGGTGTCCCCGGCCCGGCCGGTCCAGTACAGCAGGTGCCGTTGAAGGTCCAGCCAGGTGGTGCTGTCGGGCGAGAATACCTTCGCTGCCCGGTCACTCCATGCTTGGAGGAGGTCGCGGTTATCCGCCGCCCGGTGTCCTAGACGTGACACCACGGCCTCGAGTGCCTGCTCGTGACGTTTCAAGGCCCAGAGGTGTTCCGGGGCCCGCTCCTGGGCGTAGTTTTGGGCGGCCTGACCGTCTGCACTGCCGAGGGCTCGAGGATCGAGGCATGGGCGTCCAGAACCGAGATGGGCCAGCCGGTGAGGGCGTGGATGTGTCGAACAAGGGTGTCATGGAAGAGACCGAGCCGCTCTTCGGGTGTGCCCGGATGCGCACGAGCTACGATGCCGCCGAGAGCTGCCACGATGTCGCGGAATTGTGTCAGGTCGGCGGGTCCTCCCAGCGCTGCACATGCACCAACGGCGACGCGGAGCGGTAGGACAGGGCCGCTTCCTGCGGCCGCGAGCACCACCATCACGATCCTTGCTTCCGGGTTGTCATTAGCGGTCAGGGGCCATAGGAGTTCCTGGTAGAGGTCGTCAAGGCCAGCCACGGTACGGAGTGACTGTGCAGGTACCGACGCCGCGAGGTCGGCGAGCAGCCGTAGCTGCAACCACGTGTCGGCGTGGGCCTGAAGGTCAACAGCCAGGGCCTCCGGTAGCTCCAGGTTCTGAAGGTATTCGGTGATTTCATCCATGCCCGGACGGGAGACGTTTACTTGGGCGGTAAGCAGGTCCTGGCCTTGATCTTCCCCGCGGGTGCTGAGCAGGACACTCACGCGCAGGGGAGGCTCTTCGGTACTGAATTCGGTCACGGCGGACAGGAGTTCAGCTCGGCTCGATGGCTCGAGTTCGTCGATTCCGTCAATGGCCAGCCGGATTCGCCGCCCCAAAGACACCTTTAGCGTGCGCAGGGGTCCGAAGACCAAGCGTTCCAGAGCAGGCCGTCGGTTCAGCTCCTCAGCGGTGAGCTTACCCTCGTAATCGGCGGCTGCAGCGGGAAAACCCTCGAACCTCGCCAATTGCCGCGCCAGCGTCTTGGCCAGTCCAGTAAGAGTAGGGGTCAGTGCTGTAAATGCGACCGCGGCCAGATAGCGTGCCGGCAGATCGGGTACTAGCTCCGGCCGCGCCAGCGCGGCGATCAGCGCGGATTTTCCCGAGCCGGCGGCCCCGCGGAGAACGACGAGGCGCTGGCCAGACATAGCCGCTGTAACCCGCTCCAGATCGTTGGTCGGTTGAAAGGATTGGGTTAGGGCCACTGCCAGCGCGCCCTCCTCCGTCCCGGAGAGCAGCCACTTCCCTGGCGAGGCGACATTCCTGCTCACCCACAGTCCCGGATCGCTGGCGTTTTGCCCGAACCCGGATCCTATATATACGGGAGGCTGCTGTACTGTCCGGCAACAATCGGCAGCCACGTTTGCCGCGTGGCGGATCTCAAGGTAGTCCGCGGAGAGGCCGGGGGCTCCGTGCTCCATCAGTCTGATCAGTGCCTGGGAAAAACAGCCATTTCTTGCTTTGCGGAGGAATGTGCCCGCCAGTAACTCCAGGCGGACCTGCTGTTCCAGATCCAGACCACTCTTGATGACATCCCTGACGCCGGCCCCGGCATGGCAGGCGTCCAGGATGATGATCAGCCCGTCCAACCCAGATATGTCCATCCGCACCTGGTCACGAGGAGCAAGGGCTGCGGGAGGAGTTGGGGCGGGCGATGATCAAGAGTGTGACGCGCCTGCGCTGGTTCGCACCGTTGGGATTCGCTCTGGCCGAACGGTTCGTCAACACTTCCCTGACCCAGGTAAGCCGGTACTTCACGGACCCAGTCCTGCATGAGCGGATCCTGGACCGAGTCCTGGAGCATATCGGGCCGGAGACGAAGGCCATCATCGCCCATTCATTGGGGACAGTCGTTGCCTACGAAGTCGCTGGCCGTCTGACGGACCCTGTGCCCTTGCTGGTCACCCTCGGTAGCCCGCTGGGACTCCGGACCTGCATCTACGACCGCATTCAGCCCCGACCGCCCGTTTACCCCAATGCCGTTCATCGCTGGGTCAATATCGCCGACCGCAACGATCTCGTTGCCGCCGACCCCGACCTGGCCCGGTTGTTCCCCGTCACACATCCAGCCGGAGACGGCCTGGAGTCTGGCTGGCTGACTGATGCGACGGTCGACAACGGACCACAGCCCCATCAGGGTGAGTACTACCTCCAGAAACGCAGAGTTGGGGCACCCATCGCCGACGCTCTGGCCGGTGACACTGGACCGGGTCCCACTTCTTGATTGTCTCTTTAGCAGAACCTGCATCGCGCTAACTCGGTGAGTAGCCGTGGAATTCCCGCCGAGAGGACGGCGGGGGCGGGAGTACCACCAAACCACTTGCCGGTGGCTTGCACTGTGGCTGGCGGCACGCCTTTGCCGGCCACAGGCAGAGGGCGTCCTGCTCAGAGCCGCTACTGACACCGGTCGTTACGTTGACCGCTCGGTTAATTTCCTGCCAGCCGCAGACCTTGACGTGGACGGCATCCATGAACTCCACCTGAATCAACGCCGGTCCGTTAGCCGTCAGAGTGGACGAGCTCGATGCCTGATCCTTGGCCTGGGCCAGAGCGTCAGCGGGCTGCCTGCCGTTGTCCGATGCCCTTATCCAGAATTCAGAGGTCGGCAGATGGTCGCCGAGGGGCGTAACAGACTGCTTGAAGGCACCGGATGCAAATAGAGGCAGTCTTAGCAGGACAGGCTGGAAGCGGCCGGATGCCTGGAGAGGTCCGCAGAAATCGACGGGGATGTCCGGTGGGACACGACCATCCAGGCACTGCCCAGATCGTCCACAAACATCTTGCCCAGAGCCATCGGCCTTTCCACGGCAAGTTGTTCGAGGAAGTCGGGTCCCCGGAGGAAGAGTAGAAACTTCGGAGTGCGGAGCCTGGTCAATCTCTGGTGCCGGGCGAAACGACTTCCCATTCCCCGAATCCGCCGTTGGCCAAGGGAACACCTCGGCACTGATCTCAGCCCGACGCAAGCCCAGACGCACCAGCTGAAGGCCCTCCGTGAGAAAGATGGCTGGTCCGCCCTTGCCGTTAAAGGCGATCTCCGTGGTGGGTCCACTCCCGAACAGGTCGCAGCGCTGTCACTCTTCGACGATTCCGTATCTTTCAAGGGCTCGAGCCGAGCACAAAGAATAAGCTTGCCTAGGTTCTCCGCGGGCCGGTACTCGGCTAGGCTCTCCCGGGAGGCCTCCCAATTTGTCAAAGTAAGCAGATCGCGGCCTCGCACCGTTCATTGGCCCGCAGCAGCGCCTCCTTCCACCGCTCACCGGGCGCAATACCAATCACGGGATCAAGATCCAAGTAAATTTCCCGGCAACACCGCGTCTTGCTCCACCAGCCACCTCTCCAACGCGACAACCTATGGGGCGTCCTAGCTCGAGTGGCTCAAGAAAACACGAGATATGCCGGCCCCATATTTCTTTCCTCACCTGACCTGCTGTTCCGCCTGAGCAATGATCAGATCCGCCTAACCAAGTATCGAATCGATTTTTTTATCGAGAGCCCGACGCTGATCTATGCCAATTTGGCTAGGACGCTTCTTGGTAGCGATCCGCCGCCGAATTCCGGGTGGGTAGGGGCATAACTAATGGCCCATCCGAGCACCAAGCACTTCAAGCTCTCGTGCTGCGGAAACATTAGATCGGCAAGGCCTTGATGCTCAAACCAAAGCTATGCCCTAGAACCTCCGAGAGAATCCGCTACGAAGTCCCTGCCGGTACCGCATCGATACACACGACGCTGGTGGGGACACCGCCTACCTTCCGTCTGGGATCGACACCATCGCGACCGGCAGTCCCCTGGATTGTGAAAGATGCCCGCAAAGCGGCCGTCGAACACGAAAAGGCCATGCAACTGGCTCGGAGCGGCCCGCGCGGAAGAATTGCGCTCGGGCCGAGAAAATGGCACCGGAAACGGAACGCCACGAAGTCCTCCTTGCGTACCTGCCAACCCTGGGCTGTCGCCGGCATTACAGCCGCCCACAACACGAAGACCCCAAAAGGGGCTCCGTGCGTACGGCACCCAAAGCCACCCATCTGGAACCGTGCCAGCACGGAAGCCTGAAGCGGCGGACGAGAGCAACATTTTAACTACCGGTTAGATGAGCCGGTATTTCAGATCCAGTCACATTGTCAATCGCATTTATATTCATGCCTGCCGGAAATAGCCGGCACTCAACAGAGGAAAAGAAAATGATTAAAGAAAAAGCGCGAGCAGTGGCAACTGCTGGGATTATTGCTGCTAGCGCCATCGCTACCCCGCCCGCTCACGCCGCACCGACAGGAACCTCGCCTACTGGGTCCAGCATCGGCCATATTCAGTCCGACCCGCCGGATCGTTTACGAGCTTCTCACGTTGCCAGCAACAGCATCAACATCACGTTCGTCGATGGATCGACAAACGAAGACTACTTTTTTGTCGACTACCGTGTTCAAAACGGAGACTGGCATCCTTTGTGGCAAGCACGTACCCAATCCAAGAAATCAATGGGCCTAAAATATTCGATCTATCAATCGGTCGGACGCAACACCATTTATTGTTACCGTGCAGGAACCCTGCAATGGAAGGGTTTGAGTTTGATAAGGTCCGTCACCGGGACTTATTGTGACGCTCCTGCTGCCCCTAGCAAGCCAGCGAATTCGAGGGTCACGCGCATTAGCTCCTCGAGTGTAAGCATCAAGTTCGATCGGAGTTCAAAATGGGAGTGGGGATACCAGCTGTTTGCCAAACGTGCCGGCAGCGCGCCTTGGGTATACAAGGGGTCCCTGGTGGTGCGCACCGCAAAGGACACCTACATCATGACGGCGAACAACCTTAAGCCCAACCGCTTTTACAGGTTCATCGTCGTGCCGTACAACCAATTTGGCGCAGGCACCGCCTCGGATGACGTCACTGCTACAACCGTCTCCCGATAGGTCCCAACTGCACTGAGTCTGTGAGAACCCTGTCTCCTGTGTGCTGAACTGCCACGTTTGGGGTCGTCGGTAATGCCTAGGCCTCGAGGGCCTGAGCGCGCTGTAGCACCGCGCCCAGGCCCTCAAGGCCGCCGCAGCGAACGGTGCGGGACTATCCGATAAACAGTGTGTAGGCACCGGCCGGTTTTCATTAGCGGATGGTTCTTTCGAACCGGCCTGCGAAGGTAAGCGCGAACGCGTTTAGCGCCGGCTTCCACCTCATCACCCACCGTGCCCGTCCGCCGCCGGTGGGATCAAGGGATCGGGTGACGCGATACAGGCATCTCAGGGCAGCGGCCTCGTTCGGAAAATGCCCGCGGGCCCTGACCGCCCTCCGGTAGCGGGCATTGATCGACTCGATCGCGTTCCTCGTGCAGATCACCCGCCGGATCTCCACGTCGTACTCCAGGAACGGCACGAACTCGGCCCAGGAGGACTCCCAAAGCCGCACGATCGCCGGATATCGCTGGACCCATTCGGCGGTGAGCTCCGAGAACCGGTCCTTCGCCGCTTGCTCGGACGGGGCCGTGTAGACCGGCTTGAGCGCCTTGACGATACCGTCGCGGTGCTGGCGTCCGGCGTAACGGAAACTGTTGCGGATCAAGTGCACGATGCTGCTGCACGACCGTTCGCTCCCACGTGGTTGTGATCGCCTCGGGCAGGCCCTTGAGCCCGTCGCAGACGGCGATCAACACATCTTCAACGCCCCGGTTCTTCAGCTCGGAAAATACCTGCAGCCAGAAACGTGCACCCTCGCCACCGTCGCCGGCCCAGATGCCCAGACTCTCCAGCTCCCCGTTCACGGTGACGCCCATGACCACATAGAACGGGGTATTGCGCACCTGCCCGTCACGGACCTTGACCACGACCGCGTCAACGAAGAGCACCGGATAAACCGGGTCCAAAGGCCGGTCGGACCATTCGGCCAGTTCCGCCGCGACTTTCTCCGTGATGCGGCTGATGGTGTCCTTGGAGACCTTGGAGGCCTTGGCCCCGCAGACCTCCTCGAAGTGAGCGGCGATTTCCCCGGTGGTCAGCCCGCTGGCAGAGAGTGAGAGCACGATCTGGCCGATCCCGTCCAGACGCCGTTTCCGCTTGGGCACGATCACCGGCTCGAACGAGCCGTCCCGATCCCGGGGCACCTCGATCCCGACCGGGCCGATCTCGGTCAGCACAGTCTTTGACCTCGTGCCGTTGCGCACGTTGGCTGCGATGGGTGTCTGGCCATGCTCGTGCCCGAGGTGCTCGGTCAGTTCCGCTTCCAGCGCGGTCTCCAGCACGTTCCTCGTGAGCTGGTTCAGCAGCCCGCCAGGACCCACCAGGCTCACACCGTGTTCCTTGGCCTGCACGAGCAACCGCTCCGCAAGCTCCTTCTGATCGATGATCTCTCCCGTCACAGGATCGATCATCACCCCTGTCATCTCGGTCGTGGACTCAGACACGGCCGTCTCCTTTCGGATCAGGCCGGACCCGCACACCGTTATTCAGACAGTCCCCTCCGACTGGCCCTTGCGGTTTGGTAACGTGACCCGGAGCGATGGGTGTTTTGTTGCGCAACTCTCCGGTGCGAACGACGGCGGCACCGTGGCTGGGCAGAGCATCAAAAGAGGGTGTGCACAATGTGCACACCTGGGACTTCAGATTCGGTTGTACCGGCATCGGACTGGTTCGGATTCGGGATGTTTTCGGGAGAGTGGCGGGTTTTCAATGGCTGGCGCCCGGTTCGAGTCCCATCTCGGGCACGTGTTCTCCCTGTTCAGGGGCTTATAGCCTCTGAGCGTGGACAGATTGTGTTGTGAAGGGCCCCTTCGGGGGCCTTTTTCATTGCTGGCCGGGTGCCTCCTTGCCTTCCTGGATCGACGGTTTGTCGTTCGTTATCTGTACATGGACGTTTGTGTCCTGGCCAACATGACCTGAGAAGAATTTGGCTCGGACTCCTTTTCCGCGTCCTTGGTCCTTCACTGCATTCCTCCTGTCCGGTGCGTGTTTGCTTCCTGCTTCTTCATCGTTAACTCCGGCGTCTACTGCATGACTTTGAGAATTTTGAGGGGTTCCGACGCGAGGTGCCGACCGCCCTTTTTGTTCTTCATACCTGTTCATTGCCTCCGCCTTGGACAGCGACATGACGCCGGGGATTGGAGCGAGGTGTCCCGAACGGTGCTGCCTGCTGCCTGGCTGGTTGTGCATATCCGTTCATAGCCCACACTGTGCTCAACAGCATGACCGAAGTCGACGAGAGCTCATGTGTCTGCGCAGGGGTCCGCTGACGGCCATGGCTGCCGGAGTATCTTCAAGGGCATGGCCAAGCTTTTCGTGTATGGGTAATCCGGCGTGCCATGACTGCGTTTCGACCGGATGGGGATCTCCTGCATGGATGGACATGTCTGACCCACGACCTGGCGGCCCTTGTGCCCGCCAGTGTAGCCCCTCAGGGCACCCCTAGAGGGCTTTGAATGGGGCAGGGCAAATGGCTATCGAGAGGGCAGTACTCGCGCGGATTTTTCCGGTCGGGGAGTAGCTGTGAGGTGTCGCCCTCGAGGACCGTCATGTTCGACTAAAGCTGTGGCAGTACCCAGTTCAGCGCGCGCCTACGTCTCCTCGGTGAGCTGTGACGGGTTTGGTTGTCCGACCGTCCTCGGGTGCCGGCGGCCGCGCGTGGTGGTCTGCAAGGCGCCAGAACGGCTGAAAGTTTCTTGGGTCGAGGATATGCTCCCACGTCCGTTCCAGGTCTGCCCGAAGGTCTACGGGCGACTCCCCGACTGGTTGGCGCGGCGCCCCGGCAGCCTTCTGGCGGACCTCGAAATCGTCGAAGATGCGCTCCAGCCTCGCGACGTAGTTTGCGTCGCTCTCACCGGCGGGTCGGGCACGGGAGGGGCTGCCGTTCAGGACAGCCTGCCAGCCGGCGAACTGCGAGACGAGCACCCGCTCCCACAGCACCCTGCAGGTGAGAAGAACACTCCCGCGAGAGTCCTTGCACAAGTCGACCGAGTCGCGGCGGAGGATCCGGGCCCAGAACCACAGCGCACCGTCGCCCGTAGTGGCAGTCGTGACGCATCTGCCGGAGCATGCATCCGGAGGCGTCCTCAATGTGCCTCTCCGCCAAGATGTGTCTGGCGCGAGCCTCCTGCTGGACCGACAAACGGCAGCCGAACCACACTGGCACCCTGCTAGGTGGGATGTGCTGGAGGATCACATCGAGAAAACCATCCCTGGGCCGCTGGAGGCTGCGGTTGCTCGGGAGCTCCACTCCGACTGGTGACGAGGGGGCGGAGTCAGCTCTCTGTCTTGACCGGCACTTTGTCGGCCTGCACTCCGGCGACTCAAGAAGCACCCCGGTGGCCACGTTCCACGGCAACCAGGCAGCCTTCGTCATCAGGTAAACGGGGACGATGGGGTTGAAGAGAACGGCCGCCGGCGCCAGCAGGAGCAGCCACGCGGCCTTTCCGTTCTTTGCGGCCAGCACATCGACCCATATAGCGGCGATGCACACCGCCCATCTCAGCAGCGTGTAGTAGCCAATAGGCTGCGATCCGAGCCCGACGAGGATGAGCCCGGCGGCTGCCGCGCCGATGATCGTTGCTGGTTTTGCCATGCCTGGTTTCCCGTGTCTTGGATCCAATGGGTCAGAAAGAATCAGGGCGGGTGTTCTTTGCCTTTTCGCCTTCTGCCCGACCCTTGTTGTAGAAGTACACAGCTGCGATGACACCGGCAATGATGAGCACATACATCATGGTGGACTGCTGGCCGTTGCGTTCCAGTTCATCCATGCAGGCATTGAAACTCTGGATCCCCCGGCTCTCCTGCGCCAGGCAGTACTCAGCTCGGGACCCTTCCGTGGACCGAATTAAGCGTCGGGTCCTTTGCATATTCGGACACGTATTACCGCGCGCTCGGCCTCCTGATCCAAGCACTGCGGCACAAGCCGTTCATCCAGGTCATGCGCGAGCAGGTCTCCGAGCCGCTTGGTTTGAAGAACACGAGCCCGGACCCCGTCGACCCGCACGAGGCCGGGCTTTTACATGGCTATGTGGCCCTCAGTGGTGAGCGGGTCGACACCACGGGCAACGTCTTCGATGGAGGCTCTCCGACGTCGGGGGCAGTATCGACTGTGGAAGACAAGAACCGCTTCATGGCGGGCCTCTTCCAAGGACGGGCGCTCTCGGCGGCGTCATTGAAGGAGATGAAGACAAGCCCCGGCTTAGCCCCCTACAGGCTGGGCATGTGGGAGCACTCGGACGGATGCTCGATCAATTCCCGGCACCAAGGACGCGGCAACTTCTGGGAGCACCAGACTGTGGCAGCCAGCAGCGGGGACGGGCGCTACCAGGCCGCGATGGCCGTCACCATGCCACCTCTTCCCACTGACTTGGAGGACGAGTCCAGCTACAGGAAGCGCGGGCTCGTGAACGATCAGATTGAGTCCTCACTCAACGAGACCCTGGACCGGCTCTGCGTGCCAGCCACCTGAGGTTGTCTGCCGACGCGGCGGCCAGCAACTGCCGCTATCCCGGCGGCGGCACCCAGAGACATTATTAGATCACCGGGGCTGGCGGCACTCGGATGGGAGAAGGTCATGATTAGAACCCTAATGTGCAAGCTGAACATTCGTCACGAATGGCACGTCGAACACACCGAAGACGGGAGCCGGTACAGGCGCTGCCGACTCTGCGGTAAGGATGATGACCGTGGCGGTGGTGGGACCGGCGCCCCCGGTGCTTGGGCTGGACCTGCTGGCATGGGGTAATCCGTGCCTCGCCACGCCATCCGGCACGCTCTGGATTCCGACGCAGCTGGAATGCACAGCCCTGCTGGGCTGCTTGCAGCCCCACGGAGGGTCCCCTATTTCAGGGTGGGGCATTCCTCTCCCGGTGCCTCTACTTTCGGGGAAACAGGAAGATATTGAGGGGGACCTACCTGGCGTAGGACTAGGGCTTTCACAGGTAAAATTCAGACTTCCCCACTGTTTCTCAATGGCATCGGACTACGTTGTACGGACGCATCAACGGTGATGCGCTCATCGGACAAAGGAGTCCCTGATGCGTTCCAGATCAGACATCGCTGCTTGCCGGGAAAGAATCGGAAGGTCGCGCCATCGGCGCGGAGTTTCAACGGCCAAGTGGTTAGCAGCAACGATCACGACAACTTTGTTTGTCTCCGCTATTTCATTCATTGGCGGGACTGCACAGGCAGCCACCGTCACGATCGGTCCTTCCGCGGACGCGGTGGTCAAAAAGGACACGCCGAATACCAATTACGGCACTGCGATCGGTCTGAAGGCAGATAACTCGCCGGTCGAGATGTCGTTCCTCAAATTTACGGTCGCCGGCACCGGGAGCACTGTCACCGGCGCCAAGCTGCGACTCTTCATCTCCGATCCGTCCACCCTTGGCGGCCAGTTCCGACGGGTGCAGAACACCACCTGGGCCGAAAACACCATCAACTGGTCCAACGCGCCGGCGGCTGACTCTACCGTGATTGCCTCGGTCGGATCTGCCTCTATGAACACGTTTGTCGACGTCGATGTCTTCAGCGTCATCAAGGGTGACGGCACCTATTCCTTCCGCATCGACAACACTTCCTCTGACGCTGTCATCTACGCGTCGAGGGAAGTGGCCGACACCACCCACTGGCCGCAGCTGGTCCTAACGACGGACGGAACGACCCCACCGCCGCCGCCGACCCCGCCCACAACACCACCGCCAGGAACAGCCGACTCCTTCGAGTTCGCTGCCGTAGGTGACATGAACCCGTCGGGAAACACATCCACCACCTCCGCATCGGGCAGGAACGCTGCCAGTATCGCCGCTGGCCTCAACGATGGGTCACTGCACAATTTCATCGGTATCGGTGACTTCCAGTACGACAAGGGCACCTGTTCGGCCCTGCCGGCGTGGAACAGCTTATGGGGTGGGGTGAAAGCCAAGACGTTCTGGACGGCCGGGCCGGGCCACGACATACAACCGGGTGTCAACGATGACCTGGACAGGTTCATGAACGGTGAATGTGTGTCCACGACGAAAAGCGCAACCAGCACCACGTTGGGCCGATTCCAGGACGCGCTTGAGTGGTACGCAACTGATCAGGGCAACTGGCACATTGTGTTTGCCCCGACGGCTGCATGGCTGTACAACGCCACAAGGGCACAGGCCATGACCGCCGAGATGGACGCCGATATGAAGGCGGCGACAACGGCCGGGAGGCATCTGGCTGTTGTCTACCACGACCCGTACTTCACATCAGACACATCGGCACATACCCGCTTCACTCAGGCCAAGCCTTGGATCGACATGTTCTGGGCGAACCGGGTCAAGGTGCTCCTTTCCGGTTCACAGCACAATTACGAGCGGACCTGCCCGGTCAACAACGCGGACCAGTGCGTCACGGACGGGATGCAGCAGTTCCAGGTGTCCACCGGCGGCATCGGCTTACGGTCCTTCACCAGCAACCCTGCCTACGTTCAGAGGAAGTTCAGCGACACGTGGGGCCACCTGAGGATGAGCCTCAAACCTGACGGCTCCTACACCTGGGAGTTCCGCCCTGTCCTTGGCGGGATGCAAACAGACAGCGGTTCGAGGGCCTCGGGCACGACCCCGCCGCCGCCTGGCGATACGACGGCTCCGACGGTGACGGGTACGTCTCCGGCTGCTGGTGTAACTGGTGTGGCTGTGGCGGCGAATGTGACGGGGACGTTCTCGGAGGCGATGGATGCGGCCACGATCACGCCGGCCACGTTCACCCTGCAGACCAATACGACGGCGGTGCCCGCGGCTGTGACGTACAACAGCACGGATATGGTGGCGACGTTGAACCCGGATGCGGACCTTGCGGCGGGTGCAACGTATACGGCGACGATCAAGGGTGGCGCCGGCGGGGTGAAGGATGTTGCCGGGAACGCTTTGGTATCGGACAGGACGTGGACTTTCACCACGGCTGCTGCCGGCGGCACATCCGAGACTGTGACGCTGACGCCCACCGCTGACAGCTATGTTTCGAGTGGTTCGGCGGGGACGAACTTTGGCACGGCCAACATCCTGCGCGTCGATGCCAGCCCTGTGGAGGCCACGTACCTGAAGTTCGACCTGTCACCATATGCGGGCAGGACCCTGCAGAGCGCGGTGCTGCAGCTGCGCGTCGGCGGGAATCCGTCCACGGGTACGCAGAACGTCAAACTGGTTACCATCGACACCTGGACCGAGGGTGGGATCACTTTCAACAACCGTCCGGCACTGGGCACCGGCATCGGCACATTCGGCCCGACAACGGCCAATACGAATCTCAGTGTTCCGTTGACCGTCAGCGGCCTGACCGCCGAGCTCGGCCAGCTGCTCTCCCTGGGCATGGACACCGCCAGCAGTGACGGCCTGGAACTCAGCTCCAAGGAAGCCGGGACCACAACCGCACCCAAACTGGTGCTCACGCTCAGCCCCGGCGGCGGTGGTGGTGATACGACGGCTCCGACGGTGACGGGTACGTCTCCGGCTGGCGGTGCAACTGGTGTGGCTGTGGCGGCGAATGTGACGGGGACGTTCTCGGAGGCGATGGATGCGGCCACGATCACGCCGGCCACGTTCACCCTGCAGACCGGTACGACGGCGGTGCCCGCGGCTGTGACGTACAACAGCACGGATATGGTGGCGACGTTGAACCCGGATGCGGACCTTGCGGCGGGTGCAACGTATACGGCGACGATCAAGGGTGGCGCCGGCGGGGTGAAGGATGTTGCCGGGAACGCTTTGGTATCGGACAGGACGTGGACTTTCACCACGGCTGCTGCCGGCGGCACATCCGAGACTGTGACGCTGACGCCCACCGCTGACAGCTATGTTTCGAGTGGTTCGGCGGGGACGAACTTTGGCACGGCCAACATCCTGCGCGTCGATGCCAGCCCTGTGGAGGCCACGTACCTGAAGTTCGACCTGTCACCATATGCGGGCAGGACCCTGCAGAGCGCGGTGCTGCAGCTGCGCGTCGGCGGGAATCCGTCCACGGGTACGCAGAACGTCAAACTGGTTACCATCGACACCTGGACCGAGGGTGGGATCACTTTCAACAACCGTCCGGCACTGGGCACCGGCATCGGCACATTCGGCCCGACAACGGCCAATACGAATCTCAGTGTTCCGTTGACCGTCAGCGGCCTGACCGCCGAGCTCGGCCAGCTGCTCTCCCTGGGCATGGACACCGCCAGCAGTGACGGCCTGGAACTCAGCTCCAAGGAAGCCGGGACCACAACCGCACCCAAACTGGTGCTCACCCTCAGCCAGTAGGTAGAGGCCAAACCCTCCAAATCATCGCAGAGCGGCATGGGAAGCGTCCCCGGCGTGCAGGCCGGGGACGCTTCGTTGCCTCCGGGACGTCATCGGCGGCGGATCAGGATGCGAGCCGGTCGCGCGGCCGATATTCGGTGGGCCCTGGCATCAAGCGGCCTCGAAGTAGAGGTAGTCCCCGGCCGCCTCCCGGAACCCGAAGTCCATCCAGTACCGACGCAGCTTCTCCTTGGCCGCCACGTGCTGCGGCGACCCTTCCATCGGGGCGTCGTCATCGAGCATGGGAGCGGCCTCCACGATGACCAGCGCCGTGTTGCGGCCGATGGTCCCCAGGATGGCCCGGAGCATGGCGTGCCCGGTGCGGTTACCCCGGAACCTGGGCTCCACCGTCATGGAGGCAGGACGAGCAAGTCGCCGTCGAGCCGCAGGCTATATTCCAGCAGCTGCGGCTTCTCGTGGGCGAGCATCTCGGCGACGCCCATCATCTCATCTGGCCCTCAGTCCAGGGTCGGCCATCTGCATCAAGGCATCCTTCCGAAGATAGTAAGCTTGCTAACTAACTTGCCATGTCCCTGCGTCCGGGTGGGTCAAGCAATCACCACGGGTCTTATCTGAGGCCGCCGGGCGGGTGGCCGGAACAGTTCAGCTGGATGCTGGCGGCCGGTGGCGTCAGTAGGCCCATTTCATACGCCCGTCGTACTGCCATCAGCCGATCACCAACGTCGAGTTTGCGGTAGATGTTTTCCAGATGCTTCTCTGCCGTGCGGGGCGAAATGCGCAGCCGCCTCGCCAGGCTCTGCGCCGTCAGGCCGCTGCTGAGCAGAGTCACGATGGACACCTCCCTAACGGTCAACCTGCAGTCAGAAGCCGGCACGGATGTGTTGTCGGTGATTGACGCCAACGCAAGATGGCGGGCAAGGCCGGCCAGGATGGGTTGCAGCAGGAAGGCCAGGTCCAGTTCCTGGTCGGTGAAGTCACGGTCAGGGCGTGAGATCACGTATGCACTGTGGTCGCTGTCTTCCATCTGTGCCGGTATAGCCAGCTCCTTGCTGACGCCCCAAGGCCGGACGATGTCGTCCCATTCCTGCTTTAGCCGGTTACCGGCCACAGCCGCAGGTACCCGTCCCAGGGACTGCGGCTTTGCTTGGTCCGTGAGTGCATACCACCGCAGCAGCGGTTGCGTGGTCGCGTCGACTGTAAAGTCCCCGGGTGGGCCAACAGGAAGGTAATCCCACGGCCAGCACGCGATGACATGGTCCTGCCATTTTTGGCTCACCCAATTGCGCGTCGTGCATGCGCCGTTGAAAGACTCTGTGAGGAGATCGAGCAGCTGCTCCTCGTGCCGCATGGACGCGTCTGCCGGCTGTTGAAGGATGTCTCCAACGAGCTCCAGCCATGTGCGGTACTGCGCGTCGTTACGCTCCACCCGCGCGTTTTAGACCCGCGCAGGTCTTGGACGACACAGGAAATTGCTTCTGCAGCAGGCCGGGGTCGCTCCAGGACAGCTTCGGTTGCGTGGTCAACTGTGTGGTCCCATTGCCCTAAGAGCAGCGACCTCGAAACCAACCCCGTGTACGCGTACATACCCAGCACGTCCCAAAGCAACTCCGCATGCCCCTCACACGCACGGGGTTGCTGTCGAGCGGAGTGCTCTACTCGATGTCGATGTGACCCCAAGCTGCGTCTAGCCGATCTGGGCAGCCGGAAGCGATTGCCACTCGCACCAAACCGGAGCCCTGCCCATTAAACAGCTCTGCGAGGCGAACAAAGTTTTCGCGGGTATCAGTGATTTCCGGGTCGCAGAGCCGTTCCTTTGCCAAATCGAACTGGCCCTTATAGCCAGCCCCTGGAACCATTGTTGGCGGCCATGAAAAACTGCCCGTAGATGGCCACGGAATTGCTCGCCTGCTTGAGTTCCAGGGGTCGTTGCAACACCCGTGCTTAGCTGGCTATCAGTAAATCACGAAGACGCTGGGCTGGGGTGTCCCAGCCCAGTGTTTTGCGTGGCCGTCCGTTGAGTTCCTGGGCGACGTGTTCGAGGTCCTCGGGGCTGTAGGCGTTCAGGTCGGTGCCTTTGGGGAAGTATTGGCGCAGCAGCCCATTGGTGTTCTCGTTGGATCCTCGTTGCCAAGGGCTGGCGGGGTCACAGAAGTAGACGTCCATGTCGGTGGCGATGCTGAAGGCCTGGTGCTTGGCCATTTCAGCGCCCTGGTCCCAGGTGAGAGATCCGCGCAGGTGCGCCGGTAGGGTCGCCATGGTTTTGATCAGTCCGTCACGGACCGATTCGGCGGTGTGGTCCACCGGCAGATGCACCAGCATCACGTAGCGGGTGGTGCGTTCGACCAGCGTTGCGATTGCCGACTGGTTGTAGGCTCCGGTTATCAGGTCCCCCTCCCAGTGGCCCGGGACGGCGCGGTCTTCGATCTCCGCGGGTCGTTCGGAAATGTTGATCATCGGGTCCCGGAAACGACTGGTGCGTTCCTCTGGATTCCTGTGCTGTTTGCGGCGTGTTCGGCCGGTGCGCAGGGCCTCTTTGACCTCGCGTTTGAGTCCGCCGCGGGCTTGGAAGTAGAGGGCCTGGTAGATCGTTTCGGGGCTCACGCGCATCTGCTCGTCATCGGGGAATTCCTTGATCAGAAGCTTCGAAATCTGTTGCGGTGACCATCGTGTGAGGAGCTTGTTCTTGACGTAGTCGTGCAGTTCTCCGGGTTCTGCCAGCTTACTGGCCTTGGGCCGGGCCCGGGCAGCGGTGGCGGCCCGGTGGGCGCCATAGGGCAGGTAACCGAGTATCGGGTGGCTGTTGCGTTTGATTTCCCGGCTGATGGTTCCCACGGACCGGCCCAGTTCTCTGCCGATCGCCTGCATTGACGTCCCGTTGGAGCGCAGGTCCGCGATCCTCTCCCGCTCCTGCAGGGACAGGTAGCGGGCGCTGACGGGCTGTTCCAGGGCTTCCAGCGCCACCGGGGCGGGTACTGGTTCTACCTCTGCCGGCCGTTCAGGTGCCGCTACCGGGGCTGAGGGTTCTGCAAGACTAATTGTCACTTCCTGTTTATACGGCAGATCCAGGCTAGGGACTTCGGCAGCGGCCGTGTCCCTTGCGGCCTGTTGTCGATCCCACACGTAGGAGCTCTGTTTGCTGGCCCCAACGGCGAGAGCGGCGTCTCTCCGGCTGGCTCCTTCTTGACGCAAGCGCAGATACTGGGTCTGTTTCTCTGATGGCCGTCGCAGGCAAGTAGAGGCCATGCCGGCACTAATGGCCCAGTTCGAGCAGGTGGAGCGGTTTAGACCCAACTGCGCCGCTGCTGCACTCACGCTGCCGATTTCGCGGAGCACGCTGAGGAACTCCTCAACCATCGCCGGTGAGTAGCGCTGCGGCGGACCGGTCTTTACTGACCGGGTGGTCCCTGGCTTCCTGGCCGCCGGATTGATTCGGCCGGCCCAGGTGTGCGCGGTGCCGATATTCAGCCCCAACTCCTTGGCCGTGGCCACAATGCTGCCGGTCCGATCAAGGAGGGCATAGAACTGCTCCTTCTCGGCCTGGGTGTACTGGCGCTTGCGCCTAATCCCGGCAGCGTTGGCCCACTTCTGGCACGTGCTCCTGTTCAGTCTGAGTTCCTTGGCCGCCTCGACGACGGTTCCCAGACGCGCCAGGGCGGAAAGAAAATCCTGTCGTTGAGCCCGGGCATGGGACTGCTGATGGCGCTTCACCGGCGCAATAGCCAAAGGCGCGGATCGCTCTGTTGAACGAGACTTTTTCTTTAAGGACGAACTATTTCTTGATGATGCTTCCATTGGTGTTGCAACTCCGGATTGTCGGAGGTGTTGCAACGATCGCTAGAACTCGCCCTGATGGCCACCGGGACTGCCCACGTATGGCCATGAGTTCTGCCCAGCTGTGGCCGATTGGTTTGCCCGCATTGTTCGCTTATCCCGCCGTGTCGTAAGACGGCGGGGGCCTCTTCCCGTTTGGATTTCGGTGTCGAATCGAATCCGCTGACAGGAAGAGGCCCTGAATGAAGGATGCCCTAGAAACCGTGAAGATTCTTGCTGCCTATGATCTGACCAAGTCGCTGCGCGCTGCAGCGGAGCTGTCAGGTTGTTCCCACCACACCGTCGACCGGCTCGTGCAGGCCCGCGATGCCGGCCGTGCACCGGGGGCCGTGCCCGACCGGCCCAGGGTCACCGATGCGTGGCTGCCGAAGATCGAGGAATGGGTCGAAAAGTCCAAGGGCCGGATCCGCGGCGATGTCGTTCATGCCAAGGCAACCTCATCGGCCAGATCGAAATGATGATCATCGCAGCCGGGCCCGACAAGGCCAGCGGCCGCATGCGCTTTTACGAACACATCCAGATCGTCGAAGCCATGGAGTCCGGCGTGGAAGACAAGGCTGCCGACGCCCTGCGCGACCACATGAGTGATTTTTGCTCCCGGTATGTCGGGGACCTGGTGCAGGGCGAGCTGCAGGCCGCCGCAGGCTGAAAGGCCGGCTGCCGGCCCGTCCACGGTCGACATATCGCTGCAGCGACACCATCTATGAGTCTCACGAGAGGGTCGCCCTCAGCGTGCGAAACAGCTGCATACCCAACCAGACTGATCATGATGGTCTGAATCGGAGTTCACCTGGCATGGATGAAATTGGACTCGGAGTTCACATCACGACAGGCGGAGGCCAAGCAGTCGCGTGATTCTCCCGTCCAATGACAGCGCACTCAAAACGCCTGTGAGGATTGGGGTGGCTGGTCTGGGATTGGCTGGCAGAGTAAGTGCAGGCTGTTCCACCCGGCGGTCGTGGCTCACTAAACGCTTGGCCCCGGCTCCTGTTGGGTGTCCTGTTATCGACATGTCCGTCTGCTGGGTGGGCGGCCGGCACCTGCCCGGCCCACCTCGGTGACTTGATCAGAAGATTGTCCGCCTCTGTGCGGGGCGTGGCTCGTCACAGTGCTGTTCCGAAGTGACCTCTACCCGGACTGGTACCGGCCCGTAACGGCTCCGACCATTTCCGCTGAATGAGGAAGGTGCCAGAATCGCTATGACAATCGTTGCGTATACCCACCCGTTTGTCGTGGGTGTCGATACCCACGCCCGGAAGCACGTCTTCGCCATCATCGCCGCGGCAAACGGTGAACGGATCGATAGCCGGGATTTCCCGGCGACCGGTGCAGGCATCAATCGCGCCATTGCTTGGGTCGCTCGTCGCACCGAAGCGGATCTGGCGACTCTGTGGGTGATCGAGGGCGCCGCCTCCTACGGTGCCGTGCTGGCCGGGGCTGTCGCAGCCGCCGGTTACCAGGTCGCCGAGGCTGCGCGTATGGATGCCTTGCCGCGTCGTGGGGTTGGTAAGTCGGATCCGCTGGACGCGCACCGGATCGCTTCTGCCGTCCTTGCCTTGGAAGAGGACAAGTTGCGCCGGCCACGGCTGAACGAAGGGGTGCGGGCAGCGTTGCGGGTCCTGGTCACTGCGCGTCATTCAATGACCACGGACCGGACCAGGACCGTGAACGCGTTGACCGCGCTGCTCCGGACCAACGATTTGGGTTTGGACGCGCGCAGCTCGTTGACCGGAAGCCAGATACTGGAGGTGTCCCGGTGGCGGGCCCGTGAAGAACCTCTTGCGGTGTCGGTAGCCCGCTCCGAAGCCGTCAGGCTCGCCAAGCGCATCGGCGACCTTGACGCTGAGATCAAAGCAAACGCCTCCCGGATCACCGAACTGGTTGAGGTCAGCGAAGCCGCGCCGCTGCTGCAGGAATCCGGCTTCGGACCAGTCACGGCAGCCATTTGTCTTACCGCGTGGTCTCATCAGGGCCGGGTACGTTCCGAGGCGGCTTTCGCTTCCCTGGCCGGGGTCAACCCCATTCCCGCTTCATCCGGAAATACCGTCCGTCATAGGCTCAACCGCGGCGGCGACAGGACCCTGAATAAAGCCCTTCACATGGTTGCTCTAACGAGGATGGCGTTCGATCCGGAAACCATCGCATATGTAGTGAAACGGCGAGCAGAAGGGCGAACCAAGAAGGAGATCCGTCGGTGTGTGAAACGCTACCTCGCCCGGCGGATCTACCGCACGCTTAATGCCAGCAGTCCCCAGCCATTACTACGTTGACAACCATAGAAGAGTCGATAATGGTGATTCCGTCGTGCTGGGAACTCGCTCGGCCTCTTGGCTGTCCGGTGCCCCTGTGGGGCGAGGTTCGGTCATGCCCTCTTCCGTTGTCTCGCCCATGAGATGTACGAAGGAGGTCGCAATCTATGACGTTCGCTGAATCTCAGCCGGCGGTTTGCTCCGCACCGAAATGCTCAGCCAATGTCGTTCGTCGGATTCGGATGAGCCCGGAAACATGGGTGCAAGGCAAACTGGCGAAGGGCGTGGAGAAGGATTCTCCATGCCTCAACGGGCCGGGGCAAGCTGCTGGGTGCTGCAGCAATATGACCCAAAAAGTGGGTGTGCACAATGTGCACCCCCTGGGCTTTGGATTCGGTTGTACGGGTGCCGGACTGGGCCGGATTGGGGAAGTTTGCGGGGGAGTGGCGGGTTTTCAAGGGTTGGCGCCCGGTTCGAGTCCCACCTCGGGCACAGTGTTTTCCCTGTTCAGGGGCTTTTCAGCCTCTGAGTGTGGACAAATTGTGTTGTGAAGGGCCCCTGCGGGGGCCTTTTTCATTGGTGGCCGGTGCTGTGGCCGGTTAACTCCTTGCATTCCTGGATCGACGCGTTGTTGTTCGCTACCAGTTCATGGGCGTGACTGGCTGGGGCAACATGACCTGAGCAAATTTCTGGCCGCACTTCTTTTCTGGATCGTTGGGTGTTCACCAGGTTTCTCCTTCTGGGTTCGCGTTGGCTGCTTTGCCTGTTCATCGTGGGCCCGGGGGAGGGCGACATGACTTGTACCGAGTTGTTCGGGAATCGGTTCCGTTGGACTCCCGCGGATGCGCTGGGGCGCATTACCGTGGCCGACCGAGAGATTGCATTGCCGTGCAGTTGGCTCATGAAGCTCACCCCGCCTTTCATCCCTGCATCTCTGGTTTTCGTGTCGTTGCCTGTTCATGGGTACGTTCGGCGTCTACTGCCTGATGCGGTGGAGGCTTTTTGGCCGCGACGTCCGGAAGTGACGTATCCGCTTGGCTGGTCTTTCATATTCCTTCATGGCCAACCTGCTGGATGACCGCATGACGAACGGTGATGCACCGAAACGGCCTCGGTGACCTAAACCCACACGTGACTCCTGCCGTCGCCGGGTGCCGGGAACAAGCCAGAAAAGTCAGGTTGAAATCTACGACCCTCGCCGGGTGCGTCAGCAATAAGGACTAGGTACCCTAATCTGCTGGCTTTTGAGTGGCCGCGTGACGTCAAGTTGGAGTGTGCTCTATCCGGATGTGAACAATTCCGGCATGATCAGTGTCGATCGCAGTGACTGCTGCCCAATGCCCTCAAAACAATCCCGCTACTCTTCGGGCAGCTTGGTCCTCGACAGAACCACCTGTGGCAGAGGCGTTGAACGCATCATTCCGTCAACTAGAGAAGGGCAAAAGCAAAGTGTGACTGGCGCAGAACATGCCGTTATCGTCTGGTGTGGCGGAATTATCGCCCCAGTGCACCTTCCATTCCGGACTGCTGAGACGACATTGTGCCGAATATGCCGGTCAGGGCGAGCGGGGGCCTGCGGTTCTGGCGGCAAATAGATCAGGCTGACCATACCGCTCTGTGGGGCCTGAAAGGCGAACGCGGGGCCACCGCGGCAAGCGGAAAAACATTGGCACCTTTTACTGCATTTGTTAGCGATGGCCATGCCGCTTCAGCGCACCTCGGCCAACCCGAACAGCAACTGATCCGCCGTCATGTCCTTGCAACCCGTCGGTTCACCGAATCGCACGGAGTGGTTGAGGCTTCGGGCGACGCGTGAGGGCTAAAGCCCGAGTCAGCTGCA
The DNA here is from genome assembly GCF_040448525.1 of Arthrobacter sp. K5. NCBI lineage: Bacteria > Bacillati > Actinomycetota > Actinomycetes > Micrococcales > Micrococcaceae > Arthrobacter > Arthrobacter sp. K5. Next base: position 315,802 of record NZ_CP159279.1, read on the forward strand.
AAGCTCGGTCACGCCGGGCGGAATGCCCCCGAAGCCCATCGTGAATGGGCTAACGCCACAGCCCGTTCGGGCCTTGGCACGATGCTGAAACCCCAAGTTGGTGTCCCGACATCCCAGCGAGCAGATGTAGCGCCGCATTGAGCCCACATGCGAGGTCAGTAAAACGGATCCGTGCCCCGGAAAAGTACCGTACTGCCACGGATGCCAGCACTGACGCCCTAGAAGGAGTATGGGCTTGTTGGCAACGGATCCAATCGTAAGAAGTGAACCACTACTGCCCACACTCAATTTCACTCCCATCTTGATAAGGAATACGAAATGTTCAAGAACAGAGAACCGGGCCGCCCCAAGCCCCGCGTTCACCTCGCACTCCTATGTTCCATCCTCTTCAGCGCACTGCTCGTGCCGCTGACACTTGCCGCGCCGGCAAACGCAGCAAACCCGCTCGGTCCTACCAACGGCTGCAGCGTTTGGGCCGACACGCCGCATTATCACCATACCGACCGGTCAGGCCACAAATGGATCAACTACCGGGTTTATGCGACCTGCCAGGCCGGGCGATACATCCAGGTCGGTCGTCAGCACTGGGAAAGGGACGACGGCCGGGGTTGCAGCAGTTGGAACCCCTTCTGCGACAACGATGACAACCAGGGTTACACACAAACGGGGTGGTACTGGTTCGGGTCCAACAAGACAATCGTCCTCGACGAGGTCAGGTCCCTCATGAAGACCGACAGCAACTGCTGCGAGGAACCCTACCAGCGGGTCGCGTTCCGCGTTTACTCCAACGGCGTCACCTCCCCCTGGGTCCAGTGGGCGGACAGTAAGTACTACTCCATCCCGTACTGACGCCTGACCTCAGCCTCACACGAAATTTGCCTAAAACGGGGCCGAGGCTGGCCGTTTCTGATGCGAACCGAATTTTCCGCAGTGATCAATAGGGGCAGGCCCTGCATCGCAAAATGCAGGGCCTGCCGCCGGATGAACGGTCATGAGGCCCCGTGATGGCTCTGAAGTTCTGATGATGAGAAGCTCCTATGATGATCAGTCCAGACCCGAGGAAATTCCAGCCAGCTGCGCACTTTCCCGGTCTGCCTATGACTGGACTCCAGTCTGGCGGATGATCGCTTCGGGCCGTGCCGACGGTATGATGCGCGGGTGGCACGCTGTCACGGCTAGCCAATCGGTGACTCGGCCGACGCACACCAGGACGGCGTGAGCGAGGTGGTGTTCAGCCCTGGACGGCCGTATGGTTGCCACTGGCCGCTGGTGCGCCGGTGTGACCGGTTCCAGCAACCCGATCACCGCATATGAGGACGGGGTGTCAACTTCGGTGTTTCGCCCCGACGGTCAGGTGATCGCTTCCGGCGGCGCGGACTAGCTGTATTAACCCGGTAGGTTGGTGACGCGGCTGGCGGGTGAGGCGCCTTTGAGCGCGGTGTGGGCCTGGAGTGATTGAAGTGCTTGATGAAGTCCTGGTAGCAGGCTTGGCGTTCGGTTTCTGAGCGTTACGGTGGGACACGAGGACCTCCTGTTCGCTCTCGACAAGCACCACACAACACCCGGATGTCCTCTTATTGCGTCAAATCAATCCCGTGTCACCAACCTGCCGGGAGACTACAAGTAGCCGCAGTATTACCGCGGGACCCGTGAATATAGGTGTATTGCAGAGCCGGGCACCCGATGGTACAACTGATTCACCGCCGACTAGGTTGGCCATGTTATGTCTCTGCAAACCGGGCTCAGGAAAAGTACCCGCGAAAAATACGGAGTTGGCCTGCTCCCTCCGTTATCTCAACCAGCAATAAGTCTTCTCTTAGCGGTCCTCTTTGAGGGGAATCTCAGCAGGGAGATTGGCTGAGGCCATGGATCTGGTCTTCAACATAATGCATGCGCCCCTAGGCCAGGTTCGAGGGGAAGTGCAATGACTCCACGCCAGCTCATTTGTGTGTTGGGGGTAACCGCAGGCGTCCTGGTCCTTGTCTTGGCTTCTGTTGACTGGTCGCCCACGGCACTTCAAGATCCCGCACGAACCATAGGCCTGAATGCCCAAGGCGTGGTCCGATGGGGCGAGAACCCGAACCGGGCACCGTTCTCAGCTCTTGAGTTGATGTTGTTTATAGGCGTGGGGCTTGCTTTCGTGGTGGCCGGAATCACCGCGTGGCGGAGCCGGCCGACGCGGAACCCGGGTGTGCTGTTGTGCGCTGCGGGCTGGCTGTGGCTCGCGGCGGGTATACGTCGCTCCAGTGACCCGCTGGCTTTCACGCTCGGGGTGACACTTACGCTCATGTATCAGCCTCCTTTGCTGCATCTGGCGCTCAGCTTTCCCTTGGGTGTGCTGCGCACCAGGGCCGAGAAGGCTGCGGTCGGTTTCTTCTTCGGTTCCTGGCTGGTGGCCTCCGTTCTGGGCTGGGCGTTCTTTGACCCGCGATTGCACGTTGCGGTGGGGGAGTCCACCTCCCGGAACCTGTTGCTTCTATGGGACAGCGCGGAGATGATGACCACACTTGGTAATGCGATCCGCACGTTCCAGATCGCGGTGGGAGTTGCGATCGTAATGGTTCTCGTCGGCCGGTGGCGCAGAGGGACGAAAGCATACAGGTCGTCATTCTTGCCGCTTTGGCTTGCGGTCATCATAAAGACGGCGGCCACCGTATGGGTGTCGCTGGCTGTGATCCAGCTGTCAGGGTCTTTGTCCATCGAGGCGCTGCTCTGGCAATATCCGGCAACAGCAATTGTGCCGCTCGCAGTTCTGTTCGGGCTCTGGCGCTACCGGTTTGCGCGGGGCACCCTGGGCGATCTGATGGTAGAAGTCGGCTCCGCCCCGATGAGTGACAGGCTGGTGGCGGCGCTTCGCCGATCCGTTCATGATCCCACCCTCACACTGCTCCGTTGGTTACCGGACAAGGCCTCTTTTGTCGACACCGCGGGAGTCCCCCAGCCGTTGCCGGACGGTTCAAACGGGCGCGCCTCCATGGTGTTGGAGCGTCACGGGACACCGGTAGGGGCATTGGTTTTTGACGGCGCCCTCCAAGACCAGCCGCAATTGCTTGCCGCTGTGCGTAGCGCAACTTCGCTGGCACTGGAAAACCAGCAGATGGAACAACAGCTCAGGGAACAGCTCGTTGAGGTCCGCCGGTCCCGGGAGCGGATCGTCACGGCAGGAGACTCTCGACGTCGTCAGCTCGAACGGGATCTTCATGACGGCGCCCAGCAACGCCTGGTCGCCGTGTCAATGGAGCTCGCGCGAGCCAAACGCGCGACAGATCCGCGGGAGTTACGAAGCCTGGTCGAGCAGGCAAGGGTCGAGCTTTCGGACGCTCTTAATGAACTGCGCGAATTGGCCAGGGGTGTGTATCCTCCGTCGCTACAGGAAAGAGGTTTGGCGGGCTCCATCACCGCGCTGGCCGAGCGGTCAGCATTGCCATTGGTGTTGGATGTCCGGTCATGCAGCGGACTGCCGGCTCACGTGGAGTTGGCCGCCTACTTCATCTGCGTCGAAGCCGTCACCAATGCCACTAAGTATGCGGAGGCGTCCTCGGTGCGAGTCTGCATCGACGCAAATGAAAGAGAGCTGCGAATGGAGATAGTGGACGACGGCATTGGTGGGGCGCAGCCCGGACCCGACGGCGGACTGCTGGGGGTTGCCGACCGGGCCGCCGCACTCGGCGGAACCTTGTCGATCGACAGTCCTGATGGTGGCGGTACGACGATACGCACCATCCTCCCATTCTCCACAGACCCGGAGCGTGACCTGCTATGACACTGCGTGTTGCCATTGCTGATGACTCGGCTTTGCTGCGCCGAGGACTGTCCGCCTTGCTGCAGTCGGAGGGACTGGAAGTCGTGGGCGAGGCTTCCGATGGAGCGGAATTGCTGGACGTGATTGACACATACGGTGCCGACGTCGCGGTCGTGGACATCCGCATGCCTCCTACGTACACTGTTGAGGGCATCCAGGCCGCTGAGACCATAAAAAGCAAGTACCCCAAGACAGGCGTTCTCCTGCTGTCCCAGTACGTGGAGACAGAAAACGCCATGTCACTCCTGAAGAACGGAGCCAAAGGTCTGGGTTACCTGCTCAAGGAACGCGTGTCTGATGTTGACGAATTCGTTGACGCACTCCAGCGCGTTTCTGCTGGAGGCACGGCCATTGACCCTGACCTTGTGTCACGGCTCGTGACCCGCCCACATGCAGGTCACGCCCCAGGGGATGACCTCACGAGCCGGGAGCGGAGCGTCCTTGAACTGATGGCCGAAGGGCGCACCAATCAAGCAATAGGAAAGTCACTTTTCCTGGGGGAGCGGACCGTAGAGGCTCATATCCGAAGCATCTTCCTCAAACTCGACCTGAGGCCCGAACCCGAGGACCACAGGCGCGTGCTTGCCGTCCTCACGTACCTTCGGGGCGGCGGATTCCGCCGGGGGTGACGAAGTCCGCCGGGGCCGTGGATCCGGTGCGGGAACTGCCGTGATCAGGCAGCGAACTCCACTTCCGCCGAATCGTTGTCGGTGGCTTCCCTAGCCATCTCGGCCGCCTTGAGCGGGGCCAGGAGGAGGGCGCGCTGGGTTGCGGACAGCACATGGGGCAGCGCCATTGCCAGATGTGCCAGGTGCAGCGCGGCCACGATGTAGTGCGTGCCCGCAGCGCCTCCGAGCGACCGCACCACGCTGGCCCTGATCGGTTCGAGGCTCGGGGTATTCCCGTGATTGGCCAGAGCCATCCTGGCGAGCATGTGCTGCGGGTGCCTCTGGACGCGCTTGTCCATCTCGGCCAGAGCCTGCAGCTGTCGCGCGGTCCATTCACCGTCCAAGGGTATAGAGGGATCCTCCGCAGCCGTGCAAAGCGCCAAATGGATCGCGTCGACCGGCGCCGGTGTTGTGGACATTGACGTACTCCTTCGGACTGCTGGGGGCCTGGCAATGGAACCTGGTAAATCCTTGCCGTTTGATATGTCAATATTGCCTTCGGGCGGGCCGGGTCAGCATCCGTGCCAGTACGCATTTTGGCCGGACTGTTCAGAGCATCTGTCTATCAGTCGTATCGTTGAGCCTCGCCACGGGTTCCGCTCCCGCATGTCTGTTTTCCAGCGGAGGGCCAACAACAACAGCAGTGGGATTACGACGGCGGCCTGGGCAAGGACGTCTGCTGAGCACCTCTTACTTTGGGCCAATAGATCCATAATGGCGCGACGATCGCGTTCGAAAGCGTGCACACCCTAATGCGGGCGGATCCGGACAGGTCGGAAGAGGCCTACCAGTGGGTGTCGTAAAAGGCGGCGGCAACCAGTGCTGCTTAGCAATCTGTGTCCGGCTAGCATGGTGTTACTCAGCTCGACGCGAGAAGAGGGGTCAGATGCCCTACCAAATACTGACTCGGGACCAGCATTTCCTCAGTGACGGTAAGCCGAAGCGCATTCTTTCACTCGACGGCGGCGGGCTCAGGGGCGTTTTGAGCCTCGGCATTTTGGAGAAGATCGAGGGCCTGCTACGCGAACGCCATGGCGCCGGCAACGACTTCCGTCTTTGCCACTACTTTGACTTGATTGCAGGCACATCCACTGGGGCGATCATAGCGGCAGCCCTTGCCCAAGGTTGGAGCGTCGGCGAACTCACAGACAAGTACTTCAGTCTCGGACGGCGAGTGTTTGAACGAGGCCTTATCCGTCAAATTCTTCTGCGGGCTAAGTACGACGAGCAGTCCCTGGTTGCCGAGTTGAAGGATGTCTTCGGCGCGGACACGACTTTGGGCGGTCCCAAGCTGCTGACCGGCCTGCTGATAATCATCAAACGCTTGGACAGCGGCAGCCCTTGGCCGGTGTCCAACAACCCCCACGGCAGGTACTTTGTGGCTGCTCACGACGGCAGGATGGGAAACGGAGATTATCCCCTCTGGCAGGTTGTCCGGGCTTCCACCGCCGCGCCGTCCTATTTCGAACCGGAAACCATCTCCATCACGGGTGGACGGAATGTGAGCCCCGTGACTGGCAGTTTCATCGATGGTGGGGTCAGTCCTTTCAACAACCCTGCACTTCAGGCGCTTATGTACGCCGTTCTGCAAGGTTACCGAGTGGGCTGGGAGACCGGTTCAGACAAGCTGCTGCTCGTATCGGTTGGTACAGGTGCGGCCGATCCCGCCGTCAGTAAGGCCAAACTGACGGCGAGCCACGCCCTGCGGGCGCTGAAATCTGTGCTGCAGGACTGCGCGGTTCAGCAGGAAACAATGCTCCAGTGGATGTCCGCCAGCCCGACCGCAAGGATCATCGATCGGGAACTGGGCGGGCTGGAGGGCGATTTGGTAAATAGTGCGCCCTTGATGAGTTATCTGCGTTATAACGTGGACCTGCGGCCGGAGAGTGTCCGGAGGCTGGACGGAACCCTTGCCGCGATGGATACCACCGCTCTTAGCGCCATGGATGCCCCGGGCAATATGGAGATCCTGCACCGGCTGGGCAGGCTGGCCGCGGCACAGGATGTGCGGGACACTGATTTTGATGCGGTTTTTGACCTGCCATCGGCGTAAACGGAAGGGACGACCCATGAGCGAGCTCCGCCGCTACAGACGCCTACCGGACCAGTACGTCGTCGCAATTCCTTTGCGCCTGGACACAGATGGGTTCAGCTACCGCAAGTGGGGCGGCGAGCAACAGTGCAAGCCTGGTGACTGGCTGGTGGACGACGACGGCGACATCCACACTGTCGACGCGGACGTCTTCGCTGCCACCTACCGCCAGATCCGCCGAGGTGCCTACGTTAAATCCACCCCCGTTTGGGCCGAATTCGCCCATGAAGCGGGCAGCGTGGCCACCAAGGAAGGCCGCACCAGCTACAACAAGGGCGACGTCGTCGTGTTTAACAACGAAGACGGGACTGACGGTTACGCCATGACCGCCGAAAGATTCAATGCACGCTACGAACCGGACCAATGAGGTTCACGGCTGATTTGCCGGTCAGCGGAAGACTAAAGAAAAGCGTCGGGCGTGCCTAGCTGCAACTTATTTCCATCCATTCCGGATTGCTGAGCGTTGCAGTGCCGAAGCAGCCAGTGCGAGGAATGCCAAGGCCTGGAGGTTCAGAAAGGCAACGTCGAGGATCCACTGCTGGGCCGTTGGGTCGTACAGCTGGTCTGCTTCGGCTACGGGCGGCTTCTGGAGGTCAGACCGTTCCATGTCACGGTGCGTGCCACTATCGCAGCAGGAGAGGCCTCGGCTCGCATCTGCGGGGCAAGCGCGCTACGCAACCCACCTAAGACACGCGGGATGCAACAGATCCTGGCCCCGCAAGCTTTGACGGAACGCGTGCATACCGGACGCGTGGTGTCAGGTTTCACTGACAGCGCCGCCCTCCACCTGGACGGCTGGCGGCTCGTCTCCAATCGCGACGAACGGACGGTCTGGTTTCGGGATGGGGTAGCCGTGGTCCCTCGGGAAACCGGCGACTAGGACGGAAGATCCGAGGGCCCCCCGCTCTCATGTGATTCCCCGGGCCCTTTCGCACCGGCCCCCAAGGTGGCTCCGTTCAGAGCGTCGGCAGCCCTGATCAGGGTTAGGTGCGAGAATGCCTGCGGATAATTTCCTGCCATTCGGTTGCCGGTCGTATCGTATTCCTCACTCAGCAGCCCCAGGTCACTGCTGCAACCGATGAGCCTGTCCATAAGCGTCTCTGCCTCCGGAACCCGGCCCGACCGGGCGTACTGCTCAACGAGCCAGAAGGAGCAGGCAAGGAATGGGTATTCCCCTGGCGCAAGCCCATCGGGGCAGGCTTCCGTTCGATAGCGAACCAGCAGTCCGCTTTCGTCAAGCAGGTCGTGTTCCAGACGGGACACCGTGCCGAGCATTTTTTCGTCGTCGTAGGCCAGAAAGCCTACCTGCGGCAGAACCAAGAGGGACGCGTCCACTTCGGTGTCCCCATAGGTCTGCGTAAAGGAGTTTATTTCAGTGTTAAAGCCCTGTTCCATTACCTCAGCACGGAGCTGCTCCCGGATCTCCGACCACCGCGTGGCCGGCCCGTCAAGCCCGTGCTTCTGTACAGCCTTCACCCCACAATCCATTGCGGCCCACATCATGACACGGGAATGAGTGAAGAACCGCTGCTCGCCGCGCATTTCCCAGATGCCGTGGTCCATACGTTCGAGGTTGTTTTCGACGAACCAAAGCATGTTTCTCTGGAGCGGCCAGGAGAAATGATCCTCATGCACGCCACGCTCGCGGAGTTTCGCTAGGGCCACCATGACTTCACCAACAACGTCGCCTTGGTATTGGTAGACCGCCCGATTGCCGATCCGCACTGGGCCGGATCCCTCGTAACCTGGCAGGTGACCCAGGACCCGCTCCGGCAGCTCCCGCTCGCCGCCTATGCCATACATAATTTGCAGATCACGCGGGTCTCCGGCCACTGCTCGCAGCAGCCAGTTCCTCCAGTACAGTGCCTCCTGTTGGAAGCCATGGGTCATCATGGCTTCCAATGTCAACGCGGCATCACGTAGCCAGCAATAGCGGTAGTCCCAGTTGCGTTGGCCACCGAACTGTTCAGGCAGCGATGTGGTGGGGGCAGCCACAATGCCCCCGGTCCTCTCGTGCGTCAGCGCGCGCAAGACGAGGAGCGAGCGTTGTACTTCCTCGTCGTAGTTACCTTGCGAGACGTAGTTGCTGGACCATTTTCTCCAGTAGGTGCCGGTCGTCTGCAGGGCCAGGTCTACGTCGACTACCGCCGGCGGAACCTCGTGGGAGGAGAAGGCATGCAGCTGCAGATCAATGGTCTGACCAGCTTCCACAGTGAATGTCCCCACATGCGAATAGTCGGAGGCGGCGCGGGGGAGAACTTCCGCCCTCAGCATGACAGCCTGGGGCCCGGCGACGGCCAACAGCGCCTCTCCGTCGTCGTCGTGTATTCGATGGACCCAAGGCAGAATCTTTCCGTACCCGAACCGCAGTTGCAGTTCCTGGCGCATCAGAACGCAACCCTCAAGCCCTTGAATTCTGCGAACCAAGGTACTGCCGCTTCCACCGATCGGCATGAATTCGGTGACCAAAACTTCACCGCTGCCGGTTCTCCATCGAGTCTCTAAAATAAATGTGGAGGGCCGGTACCGGCGCGCTACGTCCACTGACCCTTCGGTCCGCTCCTCGCCGCTAGAGGGTGCCAGGAGCCACCGACCATGGCTTTCGGTTCCGACCAAGGCACCGAAAACCGATTCAGAATCGAACCTCGGCAGACAGAGCCAATCGACGCTGCCCTTTCGGGAAATCAGCGCCCCGGTGCGAAGATCGGATATGTAGCCGTATTCCTCGATCGGTGCGGTCATGTCCCTAACTCAACCACAGTCGACTGTGCAACGCAGCCAAACTCCCGACCGCAATTTAGGAACGCTAGCGGAAATTGTGGCCGCCCGCGGTCGGCCAGCCGCCCGGCGCTCAGGTCGCTCGATTTCTTCGTCGGCAAATGGCCGCCTTGGCGGAGGCGTTGTGCGAATACCTTCGATGCGCCTACGGAGTTTCACCGGGTTATTGCGGTGTTGTGTGCGGCAATGCGCATGGCCGGCAGTTCCTTGCCGTAGAGAACCACTGTTCCTATGGAACTTTGAAGAAGGTTTAAGTCGCGCGTGCCGACGCAGGATGGTGCGCTGCCCCGATCCGGCACAATGTTGGTGCCACTGTAATCGGATCATTTTGGTTCCCAGGAACGCCATTCCGGTAGCTCTTAAGGTAGGCGTTCGGATACGTCCCACTCGTGGCATTGGCAATTCATGACAAGGACATAGTGGATCCACTGCCCTGCGCGGACTTGCTCTTGGGAGTAAGAACGCGCCCTTGCTGCCGGAGGCGTTTATAAGATACCCCGGAGATGCGGTTGGCACGATCTCTGAATTGCCGGAGAATACATTCCAGCGGTTTACTCATGGTTGTTCGGCGTGCCCTTGTCCAGGCAGTGGACTCGGCACGTGCCGTCCCCGTGCGTGAACCTGAGCCTGTCAGGGCGCATCCATGCTTCGATCATGAGCACACGCGCCTGTGGTGGCCGGGCTGAGGTGCTGTGGTCTTTGACCTGCATGTATGTGGATCTGCCCTGGGAAACCTCTTGCCGGGTCACTCTTGGGTAGTGTGTGGCCCTCCTTGGATCCCCGAAAAACTTGCCTGCATGGCGACGCCGGATGCGTCGTTTTCGTTGCCTGTGCCTGGGTGGCCCATCGTCCAGTGTGTGGCGGGCTTATCCTCCAATGGTTGTCATCCGGATTCGTGGCGTTTCCAAGCCTTGGCGGCCTGGTCGCTGGAAGAACCACACTGACCGGTGTTGGTGCAATGTCGAGCATCCGCGGTGCCAGGGCATCGACATCGGGCAGAGTCAGCGCCGCGGAATCCGCTGGACCAGCCACCAGGAGACACCGACCAAGGAGGCAGCAGGCCCCGCCACGGCCCGTCTCGAACCGATTGCGGCCAGCCATCAGCGCGTCGCGGAGCCGGTGTGTGGACAGTGCACGGTGCGGGACCTGGGCGGTCTCCTCGGTGAAGGTCCTGCGAGGCGACAGGTACTCCCATGGCCAATAATCGATGACCCCCGGCCTCAGCAGGGGGTTGCCTCAACAGGGGTTGCTTAAGAGATACAAGTCCCCAAACCGTGCCAGCACGGAAGCACGAACCACAACAAGACCACACTATTGATTTACCGCATCAAAGGACAGGCTCGGCATAAGGCCCACAAGAAAGATCGCCACAAGATGACGGGCGCCGGGGCTGACAAAGTCGAATATCACCCTTCAAGATTGGAAATTCCAGTGTTTCAGAATCACACTCTTGCAACAGGAATACCTTCTCCTGCCAAGCCTCGCCGGCTGATTACCAAAATGGCTTCAGGTGCCTCTCCCTAGGTGTCGGAGCGCTTTCCGCCATGGCGGCCGCCCCTGCCGTTCAAGCGCGACGTCGGCCACCAACGGCCATTCTGGGGGCCGCAGTGTTCCGTCCGTGCCGCTCTGCGCGGCTCTTCTTGAAAAGTGATCTGGTCCGGACGCAGATGTCCGCCACCCTTCACACACAACCACCTTTTACACACAAGCTGGCAGGAACATCCCCAACCCTGACCAGGCTCATGGCAGGGGAACGAGGAAGAACATGCCGATTATCAAGGATCCGCACCTGTTCAACGAGCAGAGCCTGTTCGTCGATTTGGAAGGGGTGTTGGGCTGCCGCCTCTTTCTGAAGATCGAGGGGTTCAATTTCGCCGGCTCTATCAAGCTCAAGCCCGCGCGGGAGATGGTTGAGCGCGCCGAGCGGGAGGGGCTGATCGGTCCCGGCTCCATCCTCGTGGAGTCCTCCTCGGGAAACCTCGGCGTCGCGCTCAGCATGATCGCCGCCAGCAAGGGGTACCGCTTCGTGTGTGTTATCGATCCGCGCTGTAATCTGGCAACCCGGCAACTCATGGAGTCGCTCGGGGCACAGGTGGACCTGGTGACCGAACCGGATCCCGTCGATGGTTTCCTCGGAGCCCGGCTTAACCACGTGCGGGACTTGTGCGCGTCCGACGCGCGGTACATCTGGCTCAACCAATACACCAATCCCGGCAACTGGGGCGCGCACTACCGCTGGACTGCCCCCGAGATCTCCATTCAGTTCCCCGAACTGGACGTGCTGTTCGTGGGGGCCGGGACAACGGGGTCGTTGATGGGTTGCGCGCGGTATTTCCGTGAGCACCGGCCCGATGTCCGGATTGTCGCGGTCGACGCCGCAGGATCGGTTTCGTTCGGCGGCCAGCCGGCCACCCGCCTGATCCCGGGACTCGGCATGAGCGTGCGGCCGCCGCAGCTCGACGAGTCCTTAATTGATGACGTGGTGATGGTCGAAGAAGTGGACACGGTGCGCGCCTGCCACCGCCTCGCGGCTGCCGGCTTCATGCTCGGTGGCTCCACCGGGACCGTGGTCCACGGCGCCACGTCCTGGCTCGCCGACCACGCCGCCCAGGACCTGACGGCGGCGGCCATCTCCCCGGACATGGGCCGTCCCTACCTGGACACTGTCTACAACCCTGACTGGGTGCACGATCATTTCGGGGCCGAAGCGCTAGCAACCGCCGATTTGGCAACGGCTGGTTTGGCAGAGGCTCCGGGCCGAAGGTCCGAGCCGGTCCCGGAGCCGGAGTACCCGGCACTCGTTCCCGTGGCCGATTACGCCGCCACGGCCGGATCAGGGAATTTCCTGTGGTGAAAATGCGTCTGGATAACCTGCAGGGCGCTCCGCGTTCCACATCTCCCCTCGATCCCCCCATTGCTGAGACAACCGCGGTTCCGGCCGGGAACGGCTCACCAGCCACTCCTGCCAAGGTTACGGCCGTTGCCTTGGAGCGCAGGCTGGCGGATCTTCTCGGATCTGTGGTGAAGAAGGACGACGTCCCTGTGGACGCCAACTTCTTCTACGACCTGGGCGCGGACTCGCTGGTGATGGCGCAGTTCTGCGCCCGGGTGCGCAAGCAGCCGGACCTGCCGGCGGTGTCGATCAAGGACATCTACCAGTACCCGACGATCTCGGCGCTGGCCGCGGCCCTGGCACCGGCGGAAACGGCGCCGGCGACGGTGCAGGTGCAGGAACGGTTGGCAGAGGTGCTCTCCGGCGTGCTGGACATGGAGCATGTGCCAGTGGATGCTGATTTCTTCCATGACCTGGGCGCGGACTCGCTGGTGATGGCTAAGTTCTGCGCCCGCGTGCGCAAGCAGCCGGGCCTGCCTGCCGTGTCGATCAGGGACATCTACCAGAACCCAACGATCTCGGCGCTGGCCGCGGCCCTGGCACCGGCGGAAACGGCGCCGGTGACGGTGCAGGACGTGCTGGAGGAGCCGTCGCCGGTCGCGGCGTCGGTGCCGGTGGTTCCGGCGCCGATGGACGCACGGACTTGGGAGTACGTTGCTTGTGGCGTGCTGCAGTTGCTTGTTTACCTTGGCTACTGTGTTCTGGCCGGGTGGCTTGCGGTGGTGGGTTATCAGTGGGTATTTCCGGAGGCGGGGCCGGGTAACCATGATTGGTTGGGCCATGGGATGAGCCTGTTGGAGGTTTATCTGCGGTCGGTCGCTTTTGCCGGGGGGACGTTTGTGCTGTTGAGTATTTTGCCGGTGGCCGCGAAGTGGGTTCTTATCGGGCGTTTCCGGCCCGGGGAGATCCGGATTTGGAGTCTGTCGTACTTCCGGTTCTGGCTGGTTAAGACGCTGATGCGGACCTCGCCGATGGCGTTGCTGAACGGTTCGCCGCTGACAACGTTTTATCTGCGGGCGATGGGTGCCAGGGTGGGCCGGAACGTGACGATCATGACCAAGCGCCTGCCGGTGTGCACCGATTTGCTCACGATCGGGGAGGGCACGGTGATCCGTAAGGATGTGATCGCCAGCGGTTACCGGGCCCATGGCGGTGTCATCCAGTTTGGTGCGGTGACGCTGGGCCGTGACGTGCTCGTTGGTGAGGGCAGCATCCTGGATATTGACACGGCTATGGGGGACGGCTCGCAGTTGGGCCACCGGTCCAGTTTGTATGCCGGCCAGGCGGTGCCCGCGGAGGAGCGTTGGCACGGTACGCCGGGCAGGGCCACGGATGCGGATTTCCGCACGGTTGAGGCCACGGCGTACCGGCCGGTGCGCCGGGGGTGGTTCGCGTTCACCCAGTTCTTGAGTGCGGTCGGTTTGGGCCGGGTCATGCTGACGATCGGCATCGCCCTGGGCGTGCTGGCGTTTCCGCGGGTGGCGGCGCTGTTGGAGCCGCACCCGGTGGCGTTTGATGACTGGTCCTTCTACGCCCATGCTGTTGGCCTCGCCGGCCTGACTGTCTTCGGTGGAACGGTCGCGGCGTTGGTCCTCGTAACGACTGTGCCGCGGCTGCTCAACCTCGCTCTGAAGCCGGACACGGTGTATCCGCTGTTCGGCCTGCGTGACGCGGCGGCGCGGGCGGTGACAAGGTTGAGCAACAATGCCATGCTTGGAGGGTTGTTCGGGGACAGCTCGTATGTTGTGAACTACCTGCGGGCCATCGGGTATGACCTGGGGCAGGTCCAGCAGACCGGTTCGAACATGGGCACGGTGTTCAAGCATGACAATCCTTTCCTTTCCTCGATCGGGACGGGCACGATGATCGCGGACGCGGTGTCGTTTATGAACGCCGATTACTCCCCGACCTCGTTCAAGGTCAGCCGGGCGAAGATCGGGGCGCATAACTTCCTGGGCAACGGCGTTTTCTTCCCGGCCGGGGCAAGGACGGGGGATAACTGCCTGCTCGCGACCATGGTGGCGGTCCCCATAGATGGGCCGGTGCGCCATGACGTGGGTTTGCTCGGGTCCCCGCCGTTCGAGATCCCCCGCTCGGTCCTGCGGGATGCCCTGCCCGAGGAACTTACGCACCGTGCGCATTTCCGGCGGGATTTGGCGGCCAAGAACAGGCATAACCTGCGCTCGATGGCCCTGGTGATGCTGGCGCGGTGGCTGAACCTCTCGCTGGCCATGATCATCATGTTCGCCGGCCTTGAGCTGTCTGACCAGTTTGGTTTCCTTGCCCTGAGTGTGGCTTTCGTCCTGGAAATGCTCGTGGTTGGCGTGTTTGTTCCCAGCGGCATCGAGCACATCGTGACGCGGTTCCGGCGGCTTGAGCCCCAGCTGTGCTCGATCTACAACCCGTATTTTTGGTGGCATGAGCGGTATTGGAAGCTGCAGCTGCCGAGCCGGTACATGGCCATCCTGGACGGGACGCCGTTCAAGCCGCTGGTCTGGCGTCTGCTCGGGGTGAGGATCGGGTCGAGGGTCTTCGATGACGGCTGCGCGTTCCCCGAGCGGAGCCTGGTGACGGTCGGCTCCCGCTGCACGCTGAACGCCGGCTCCGCGGTGCAGTGCCATTCCCAGGAGGACGGAATGTTCAAGACCGACCGCAGCAGCCTGGGCGACGGCGTCACGCTCGGTGTTGGCTGCCTTGTCCACTACGGCGTGAGCGCAGAAGACGGCACCGTGGTCACCACCGACTCCTTCGTGATGAAGGGGACGACCCTGCCCCGGGGAACCGTGTGGGGCGGGAACCCGGCCGAAGAAGCCCCCGCCGCCGCCACGTTCCCCCTCGGCCTGGAAAGGTCCCTGTCATGACCACCACCACCACCGCCACGTCTGCGTTGACCTGCCGCACCGCCGACCGCCCGCCCGGCCAGGACCGGACCGCCCCCGCGGGTGCCGCGCCGACGGCGATTCCCCGGTGGACGCAGGAGCACCGGTCGGGTCAGGGGCGCCGGCCGGGTCGGGGGCGGATCGAAGTGGCTGTGCCCGAGGACCTGCGCCAGGCCGTGCTGACACTGTCCCGCATGCTGGACGCGACCCCTGCATCGATCTGGCTGGCAGCTCATGCACGGGTGCTCCAGGCGTTGTCCGGCGAAACAGAGGTCACGACCGGCTGGAAGGACGCGTCCGGGACGTGGCCCTGCGAACTCGATCTGCGTGTAGGTTCATGGCATGCGCTGGTCTCTTCGGCGCGCACCCGGCAGGTCCGGGCCCACGCCGAGCGGGCCGGGGGGCCGCAGGCGGGGCGGCCGCCGGCTTCGGGAACATACGAGGTGGTATTCAGCACCGGCCCTGACGAGGATTCCGGGCTCGCGGAAGGCCTCGTTCTGGGAGTGTCCCTCCGCGCCGCCGCGGGTGGCGAAGCGTTGAGCCTGCGCTACCGCCGCGACGTCCTCGACGAGGACGCAGCCCTCCGGATCGCCGGCTATCACCTGAGCGCAGTCCGCCATCTGGTTGCCGACCCAGAGTCGGACCCCGGCGACGTCGACCTCGTCGGTCCCGAGGAGCGGCGCCTGCAACTGGAACAGCTCGCCGGGCCCGTGCGGCCCCGGCCCCGGCGGCGCTTCCACGAGCTGTTCGAGGAGCGCGTCCGGCAGCATCCCGGGCGCATCGCGGCGGTCCAGGACACGCGGGAGTGGACGTACGCGGAGCTGAACGCCCGCGCCAACCGGTTGGCCCGTGCCTTGCTCGCGCGAGGTCTGGGCGCGGAGGACATCGTGGCGGTCGTCGCCGAACGGGACCTGGAGTGGATGGCCGCCGTCATCGGCATCTTCAAGGCCGGCGGCGCCTACCTGCCGATTGAGCCGCACTTCCCGGCCGACCGAATCGCCAGAACGCTCACGCGGGCCGGGGCCCGGGCAGTGCTCACCGAAGGCGGCAGCACCACCACCCTCGATGAGGCACTGGAAGGAATGCCTGCAGTGACGAAGGTTCTGTTCGAGGACATCGAGGCCGAGGGGCACCCCGCCGGCGACCTCGGCATGGAGATTCGTCCCGATCAGCTCGCTTACGTCTATTTCACCTCCGGGTCCACTGGCGAGCCGAAAGGCGCGATGTGCGAGCACGACGGCATGGTGAACCACCTGTACGCCAAGATCGAGGACCTGGGGATCCGCGCTGGGGACGTCGTCGCCCAGACAGCCCCCCAATGCTTCGACATCTCGCTGTGGCAACTGGTCTCGGCGCTGCTCGTCGGCGGCCGCACACTCATCGTCGGGCAGGACCGCATCCTCGACGTCGAGCGGTTCATCGATACGGTGGAACGGGGCGCGGTGGCGGTCTTCCAGGTCGTCCCGTCGTATCTGGACGCCGTGGTCGCGTACCTGGGCGGCAAGCCCCGGCCCTTACCGCACCTCCGCTGCGTCTCGGCGACAGGGGAGGCTCTCAAGCGTGAGCTGGTCCGCCGCTGGTTCGACGTGATGCCGGACGTCAAGCTGGTCAACGCCTACGGGCTAACGGAAACCTCCGACGACACAAACCACGAAGTGATGAGTGCAGCGCCCGCGGGCGGCTCCGTGCCACTGGGCCCGCCAATCCCGAACGTCCGGATCCACATCCTCGACGAGCGGCAGCGGCTCGTGCCGCTGGGAGCGCCGGGTGAGATCGCCTTCTCCGGGGTGTGCGTGGGCCGCGGCTACATCAACGACCCGGAGCGCACTGCACAGGCCTACTCCACCGATCCCTATGTGGACGGCGCGCGGCTCTACCGGGCCGGCGACTACGGCCGCTGGTCCCCGGACGGCAAGCTGGAGTACCTGGGCCGGCGGGACAACCAGGTCAAGATCTCCGGGTTCCGGATCGAGATCGGCGACATCGAGAACGCGCTGCTGCGGGTTCCCGGAGTCCGCGACGGCGCCGTCGTCGTCGGCGAGGGTTCCGGGCAGTCCAGGTTCCTGGTGGCCTTCTACTCCGGTAACCGCCAGCTCGAGGTGGACGAAATCCGCAGCGGGATGGCCGCGCGGGTACCGGGCTACATGGTTCCGTCGGCGTACAGGTGGCAGGAGAGCCTGCCCCTGACCGGCAACGGGAAAATCGACCGGAAGGCCTTGACCCGCATGGCGCGGGAGGTCGTTCCCGAAGCAGGCGCCGCCACGGAACCCCTTTCAGGCACTGAGCGGCGGCTCGCCGAAGCATGGGCGACGGTGCTCGGCCTGCCGGTGGGCCGGATCGGCGGGCAGGACTCGTTCTTCGCACTGGGCGGCACGTCGCTGTCCGCGGTGAAGCTCGCGGTCCTGCTTAAGCGGGCAGTGTCGATCAAGGACATCATGCAGACGCCCATCCTGGCGGACCTGGCGGCCCTGCTCGAAGCCTCGTCCCTGACCGGCGCTGCTGTTCCGTCCGCCCCACGCGCGGCGGGATCCGCGGCGGAGCCCGACTCCATGGCCCCGGTGGGAGGACCGGTTGGCCACTCCCACCAGCTACCCATGAAACGGAAGGACTTCTGATGTCATCTCCTACACCCAGGATCCAGTTCGACGTGGAACGCCAAGCCGGACATGCGCCGATCCTCACCGTCGAGGATGGCCACGACCCCGCGCGGTGGGCCGAAGAGAACCGTGGGGCGCTGCGTGCGGCGGTGGATGAGCACGGCGCCGTCCTGGTCCGCGGCCTGGGCCTCCGCGATCCAGCCGAAGTGGCCGCTACCTTCCAGCAGCTGGTTCCGGGCGGGCTCATGCCGGACCGGGAGGCTTTCGCCGCCAGGCAGCCCTACCTGGACGGCGTGTACTCATCCCTGACGTGGCCGGCGAACCAGCCCATGTGCATGCACCACGAGCTCAGCTACGCGCTCGAGTTCCCCGGCCTGATGCTCTTCGCCTGCCTCCAGGCACCCAGCGTCGGTGGGGTGACCGGTGTGGCGGACGCCCGCGCCGTGCTCGATGCCATACCCCTGGACATCGTCCGGCGGTTCGAAAGCGAGGGGTGGCTGCTCGCCCGCAGCTATAACGAGGACATCGGTGCCACCTATGAGGAGGCGTTCGGGGTCTCGGACCGCGCCGGCGTCGAGAACTACTGCCGGGCGCACGAGATCGAGTTCGAGTGGCAGCCCGACGGGGAGCTGCGCACCCGGCAACGGCGCCCTGCCGTAATCCGGCACCCGGTGACCGGCCAGCGCTGCTGGTTCAACCAGGTGGCGTTCCTGAGCGAATGGACGATCGCGCCGGAGGTGCGGGAGTACCTGGTGGACGTCTACGGTCCCGACGGGCTGCCCTTCAACACCCGCTTCGGCAACGGCGAGCCGATCGGCGAGGACATCATTGCCCTCCTGAACGAGGTCTACGAGGCCCACACTCTTCGAACCCCCTGGCAGACGGGGGACCTCATGCTCGTCGACAACGTCAGCATGGCGCACAGCCGCGAGGCCTATGAGGGACCTCGGGAGATTCTTGTCGGTATGGCCGAGCCGCGCAACATTTTCGATCTCGATACGCACACCCAGGACGGTTCCAGATGACAAAACTCGCCACTTCCCCAGCCGCAGCGGCCGCAGAGCCGAAGACGGTTCCGCCCTTCGCGGTGATTGCAGGGACCCAGGTGCAGCAGGTGCTCCAGGGCCGGGAAAAACAGGTCGTCGAGCTGGTCGAGCAGACCTACCGGGTGCACGCAGCCGGAGACTCGGTGAACCCGCCGTCCTATTTCCTGCGCTTCCCGGACCGGCCCACCTCGCGCATCATCGCCCTGCCGGCCTCGATCGGCGGACAGGTGGAGGTTGACGGCATTAAATGGGTCTCCAGCTTCCCGGACAACGTGTCGTCGGGGATTCCGCGCGCCTCAGCGGTGCTGATCCTCAACGACCGGCTGACGGGCTACCCCTTCGCCTGCATGGAGGGCTCCATTATCAGCGCCTCCAGGACGGCCGCATCGGCTGCCGCGGCGGCCGACTGGCTCAGCCGGGGCCGCGGGCGTCCACGAAGAGTCGGGTTCTTCGGCACTGGCCTCATCGCCCGCTACATCCACACCTTCCTGAAGGCCACCGACTGGTCCTTCGACGAGATCGGGGTGTTCGACCTCTCGGGTGAGAGCGCGGAGGGTTTCAAAGGCTATCTCGAGCGCAGCGGCACCGGAGCCCGGGTGACCGTGCACGACGGCCCCGAGCAGCTGATCAGAAGCAGCGACCTCGTCGTGTTCGCCACCGTGGCGGGCCAGCCGCACGTGCACGACACGACATGGTTCGCGCACAACCCCCTGGTGCTGCACGTGTCCCTGCGCGATCTGGCCCCGGAGATCCTGCTGGCCTCAACCAACATCCTCGACGACATCGACCACTGCCTGAAAGCCGGGACGTCCGCGCATCTCCTGGAGCAGATGACCGGTAACAGGGACTTCGTGGACGGCACCCTGGCCGACGTCATGGAAGGCAAAATCCAGCCACCGGAGGACCGCCCCATGGTGTTCTCGCCGTTTGGCCTCGGCGTGCTCGACCTCGCAGTGGGCAAATACGTCTACGACGAACTCGCCCACAGCGGCCAACTCCACGAGATCGACGACTTCTTCTCCGAGCTGCGCCGGCATGGCTAACGTGGAACGCTCGGTCACGCGGGAGGAGGCGTATCCGGCATGGGCAGAGTGACAGGTTCAGTCCGTACCTCCGGGTGCGAGTGGCTGCAGTACGACTATGGGACCGGCTTGGTTCTGGAAGAGGGGCGTTGTTCGCTGTTCATCGGCGGCACGCCGCTGCTTCCGGCCCCGGCCCTGAGAGCCGCCTTGGGGACACCGCTCCTGTGGGTTAAGGATGAGACTCCCGGCCCGACCGCGTCGAACAAAGACCGGGCTACGGCGCTGGTGATTGAGGACGGGTTGCGGCACGGACTGAAGATCATCGCGACGGCTTCGACGGGCAACACCGCAGTTGCCACGGCGTTCGGGGCGGCAGTTGCGGGAATGCGGGCATCCATCTTTGTATCGATCGATTTTCAGGAGGACAAACTCGCCCTGATGACGCAGGCCGGGGCAGGGGTGTTCCAAGTGCCTGATGGTTACGCGGCCGCTGCCGACGGCAACGGCCGGACCACCGATGACTACGATGCCAGCGCGCCCGTGCTGCCAATTCAGTACCACCAATTCGTGCCCATCTGGGCGACGACCGAGCAAACCGAGGAGTGACACAATGCTTTCGTTACCGCAGATGCTGGGGAACGTGTCCAAGGCCTACCTCCAGTCGCCTGATGACTGGGCAGGATCGGTAACCGGCGTCCTGCGGGACGCCGCGATCTACCACGAAGCCAGAAACGGCTTCTACCGTGCCCAGTGTGACGCGTTGGGAGTCGATCCCGCCGCGATCAACGACATCAACGACCTGCAAGACCTGCCACTGTTGCCGGTCGGCATGTTCAAGCGTCCCGACGCCCAGTTGCTGCTCACCTGCTCCCTGGCCGACATCGAGACCGAAACCCGCTCCAGCGGAACCCGCGGTGTCCCGTCCGTCGCCCCCCGCAACAGCGAGACATTGACCCTGGCGCTGGTCGGCCTGATCGGGACCTACCGGGAGTTCTTCAGCCTGTCCGGGGGCGCGGGACTTTTCTTGAACCCGTCGGACCCAGAAGCTTCGGAGATGGGACTGCTCAAGGACTTGAACATCCTGAACTGCGTCTTCGACCACCACACATATCTCGCTGCCGACCAGGCGTTCGACGCCAGGGAGGCCTTGGAGCACCTGCGCCGGTGGAAGGGCCATATGACACGCCACATCGTCGGTCCGCCCTTCCTCATCGGCCTGCTCCTCCGGTTCCTCGAGCGGGAGAAGGTCAATGTGCGCCTGGACCCGTACAGCATGATCATCACTCTCGGCGGCTGGAAGCGGCACACGGCCGAGGCCATCCCTGACGAAGGCTTTCGGCAGCGGTGCCACGACTCGCTCGGCGTGCGCCCGGAGAACGTGCGCGACATGTACGGCATGGTCGAGTCGAACATGCTCGCTGTCGAATGCCACCTGCATCGCAAGCACGTTCCGCCGTGGTGCTACATCTCCATCCGGGATCCTGGCCAGAACGGGAAAGAGCTCGCCCCGGGGGAGACCGGCACCATCGCCGTCCTGGACGCCCTCAGCACCAGCTACCCCGGTTTCCTCCTCACCGACGACATAGGCGACGTCGAAACCGGAACCTGCGGGTGCGGCAGAACCGGCCAGGTCATCAACTTCCGCCGCCGGGGGCAAGGTGACGGGCTTGGCCACTGCCCCGTCAGCATCGAGCGCTACCTCGGTTCGGGCACCACTGCCGAGACTGAGCTGGCGGCACCGCATGGTCGTATCACGGTGACGGAAAGGACAGGCCCATGGAAGCGCCGTCATCCATCGCCGGAACCCGCCCGTTCCTGAGCGCCGCCACCGCCCAGCACGAACCAGTACCGATTGTGGTCAGTCAGATGCATGAAGTGACGACAGGCAGCAGCATGCCGCCCGCAGTGCATACGGATCCGGCTGCGAATGTGCGGGCCGGCGTCACAGTCTATTTCCTCGGCGGCGAGCAGAACCTGCTCTACGTTGAGGACAACGGGCAGTGGGTGGAATACGTAAAGTCCGCCCCGCCGTCGGAGGATCAGAGACCGGAAGCTGAAGCGCCCCTGACCCAGCCAATTCCTCACACGGATACAAACCAAGATACCCGGCCGGGCCCTGATGCATGGCCTGGCCCTGTGCACTGGGCAGGCTACACCTGCCACAGTCCGTACGAAATTACCCGGGAACGGAAGCGGCGCGTCTACTACGATCCCGCCACGAGGCCGGACCTGTTATCCAACGGGAACGGTGAGGCGCCCGCGCTGCCCTTGCCGGTCTTGGAGCTGGCCGGCGACCCGCAGGACCCTGCACCGTGGCTCGATCCCGACACAGGGGAGCGGTTCTCCTCCGACCGGGCAAGCATGGTTCTGAGATTGCTGAGGTACTGCCCCCGAAAACCGTTGAAATGGGGCTGACACGCATCTGGAGTTGATAACGAAATTCGGAATTGTGGAGGTGACTAGGGAAACGGACCCAGCGGGGGAGGGGGTACGGGCTTCGTATCTCGGCTCCTTCTGCCGAGTCTGTGGGCCTCCGCGCCGTGATGGTGAGGCTGGGCCCTGATTCCCTCGACTTGTTCCGTGTCGAACGCGGCGTGAGGAGGTAAGCGGCGGGACCGACCCTTCCGCCCACCTCGGACTCTGCCCACTGCTGAAGTGGGATCCACCCTGCGAGCCTTAAACGACTTCGGCCGCTTGTTCAGCTAGACGGCGCGCCTCGGGTGTAGTCGGCGGTAACTACCTGCGTAAGACCGTCTAGCCGAATACCTCCGCCATACGGCAAGATCCACTGAGGACGAGTGTGCCCAAAAGGGACACCGAGGCAGACGACGGCATCATCGTTGTAGCGCGCAATCTCACTACTTACTGCTTCGTAATGACTCGTCCGGAGCTGTTCGCGGTCGTGCGGAGGCGGCACAACCCCATGGTTGCTCACTGGAGGTCGCGCGACTATGACTCCGTCGACAGCAGAGAGGACACCCCTTTCCCCGAGAGCTCGTACCCACCTCCTGATCTGCACTGCCGGTGGAATCTCTTCGCTTGCTTCGAGAAGGAGGATTTTTCCCTGCAGGCGCTCGAGCTGCGGCAGTCGGTTCGCAAGCGCAAGCTGGTCTATGACCTCGAAGCATCCGCCCCAAGTGCCGCCTTCTGCTATACGCCTTGGTCCCGCCCACAGCCAAGGTTCACTAGGCTCACGCGCACCGAAATCCGTCAGAGCGCTGGGCGAACGCCAGTCTGGTCCAAAATCTTCTGACTCACCTGGGTCGAAAATATTCAGATGGGTATCTTCGAAGAGGGCAGCGCGTAGTGAGGTCAGATGAACCTCGTCAATATGGGGGCCCGGTCCGATGTGCACTTGGGTTGACCCGCCGTAATATCCTGGGATGCTCAGAGACCATAGCCAGTTGAGAATGTTGGTGTTGTCGCTATAGCCGAAGAACGGCTTTGGGTCCGAGAGGGCGAGTTCGGCATTGAGGTGAGCCACGACGGTAATCTGGTCGTCGCCGCCCACGGTTGTGAAGATGGCTCGGATGCTCGGGTCAGCGAACGCAGCGTTTACGTCGGCGGCGCGTTCTTGAGCCGACGCTCCCAGCGTGCGGGTTGTCGCATACTCCACGGGCACGAGCCCCGTCACGGAGAAGAGCCGCTGCATAGCCCGCTCATGAATAGCCGGCGCGAACCCGGGCGCTGCAAATGACGGAGACAGAACAGCCACTCGATCACCCGGCGCAAGCTTAGGAAGGGGCACGAAGGCCGCGGACTGTGGCACTCATCGATTCAACCACGTCTAGGCCCGCTGAGGCGCTACCGTTCGCTGGCACGCTTGAGTCAGCCGGAGTCAAACTTGAGGCACCTATGCGCCATCATCAAGGTTTTGAACGCGGGGCCCTGTTGCCTCACATCAATACCTCCGCGAAGGGGCATACGTTGCGTCATTGGAAAACCTCCGGTTGGGTCGGCGGTTCCAGTCCTCGTTGACCGGCGGTCTGATGGGTGCTGGTTGCTTGGCGGTGGCCAGGGTTTCGAGTTGCCCGGTGAGGGACAGGATCTGCCGGGACAGGGCCGCGGGTCTGACTTTCCGGTATTCGGCGTTCATGCGGGTTGCCGCCTTCCTGTCAGTATGAGCATCTGCGGCCGCGCGCCGTGCGGGGTCGCCGGCGCGTCATGAATCTTTGTCACCCTGGCCCCGTGCCTGGTCTTGGACACGAGCTTCTGCTGCGGAAGCAGGTAGTTGGTGAAGATACGGTCCAGCTCCCAGATGTGGTTCAGCAGCTCCAGTTCCGCGGCGGTGTCGTAGCGCAGGTAGCCGACCAGCTCACGGACCCTGGACCAGTTTTTCTGCGATTTCAGCAAGGATCCGGGCTTGGTGTGGGACCGGCCCCGCGGCAGCAGCTTGGCCCGTTCACCGGCCAGGCGCCTGTCGACCGTAGCGGCGCTCATCCGCCGCAGCAGCTCCGCCTGCGCATCGGTGATGTCCAGGGCCTTTTCCTCGCGCAGCATCGGGACGAGTTCGGGCATTACCGCCGCCAGCAGCTTCCCGGCAGGTGCCCTCAGCACCGCCCAGCAGAACACCAGAGCCGGCTGCAGATCCGCGCCATACACCGGTGCCCGGCCGGGCCTCACCCGCCTGGGTTTGGAAGGGTCAAGGGCATGCCGCAGCACCGCCCGGGCATGGTCCCGGTGCCAGCCGGTCAGCTCAACGACATCGTCCAGGATCCTTCCCTTCCGGATCCTGTCCCCGGCCCGATAGGACCTGGCCAACTGCTTCGTCACGGCCTTGCGCTCAGCCATCGTCAATCCCATCCACCCGGCGTAACCCGCGTCCGCCCACCCGGCAACCGCCAACCCAGCCGGAGGATTATTAATGAGGCAACGTATCCCCCTTCGCGGAGGTTATTTACGAGTCAACGCGGGGGCTGGCATCACCTCGTGCACGGGCGTAGCGTCGTTTTGACAATCAAGGCAGCGATCGCCTGGTTCGACCGGACAAGGGCGCCGTCTGCTGAGCCCGTTGCAGTCAATCCCTGGAGGAGCCGATGGCTGGATGGAATGCTGACACTGCTGCCGGGCCCCTCGGTTCCGCAACGGTCACCTTGATAGAGGGAGCCTCCTTTTGCATCTCATCGGATAGCGGAGATCTCCAGCCTGAGTACCCGCACGGGGTTTTCGTCGAGGATACACGTATCCTATCCCGCTGGATCCTGACGGTTAACGCGCAGCCGCTGGAGCCCTTGGCCGCCAAGACCAAGGAGCCTTACCGTGGTCTTTTTGTCGGCCGAGTACGTCGCTCGGATGGATACGCAGACAGCCCGCTGATCGTCGAACGACTCCGTGAGGTAGGTGCCGGAATCCTCGAGCAGATCACCGTCAGAAACTACTCACCAACCCCTGCCGAGTGCATTGTTTCCTTTAAAGCCGAAGCGGACTTCGCGGACCTCTTCGAGGTGAAAGAAGCGCGCATACAGCGGCGTTGGGATGAAATCCGCCATATTGACGGCGACGCACTCACCATCCGGGCCGGCTGGCAGGACATCCGGAAGGGCGTAGCCATCCAAGCCCCCGGAGCAGACATTACGCCGGAGGCGCTCACGTACCGCGTATCCGTCCCGTCGCACGGCCATTGGACCGCGGTCCTGACCGTGATACCCAGCATCGAGGGGTCTGATTGCGCGACTGCATTTGTCCACCGGGACGGGGAGGGCTTGTCGCCCAGGGACCGGCGCCGGCAGGCGTGGGTGTCCAATATCCCGGTCGTGCAGATGGGTAACCGCTCCATTGAGCGGACTCTGCGGCGCAGCTACGACGATTTGGGTGCGCTTCGCATTGAGGATCCTGACCACCCGGACCGGGTCGTGGTTGCTGCCGGCGCGCCCTGGTTCATGGCGCTGTTCGGCAGGGACTCGTTATGGGCTTCGATCATGGCGCTGCCTGTCGACCCATCCCTGGCTGTCGGTACTATCCAGACGCTGGCCGACCGCCAGGGCAGCGTCGTGGATGAGATGAGCGAGGAGGAGCCGGGCAAGATCCTGCACGAAGTTCGGTTCGACGTGTCCAGCAGATTGTCCTTGGGCGGCAAGTCCTCGTACTACGGGAGTGTCGACGCCACACCGCTGTTCGTGGCTTTGCTCGGGGAAGTCAGTCGTTGGGGTTTCGCCGCGGATACCATTGCGTCACTAATGCCCAACGTGGACCGCGCCATGGACTGGATCCAGGACTACGGGGACAAGGACGGGGACGGTTTCGTGGAGTATGAGCGTCTCAACGACCGAGGGCTGATCAACCAGGGATGGAAGGACTCCTGGGACGGCATCAACTTTGCTGACGGCAGGCTGGCCGAGCCTCCGATCGCGCTGTGCGAGGTGCAGGCCTATGTCTATAGCGCGTATTTGGCGCGCTCATGGATGGCCTATGATGCCGGTGACGCGGACTTGGCCGTGAAGTACCGGGACCGCGCTGCACGGCTGAAGAGTCAGTTCAATGAGCAGTTTTGGCTGCCTGAGCACGGCTACTATGCCGTTGCCCTGGACGCCAGAAAGAGACCGGTTGATGCCTGTGCTTCCAACATGGGTCATGGCCTGCTGTTCGGGCTCATCGATGAGGACAAGGCCCCGCTCGTAGTGGAACGCCTGATGTCCCCTGAGATGTTCAGCGGATGGGGTGTCCGTACTCTGGCCAGCGACATGGGCGCCTACAACCCCGCCAGCTATCACAACGGATCGGTGTGGCCGCATGACAATGCGATCATCGCGGCTGGTCTGCTTCGCTACGGCTTCGTAGCCGAGGCACAGCGGATCGCAACTGCCCTGTTGGAGGCGGCCGAATATTCGGATGGGCGACTGCCCGAACTGTTCTGCGGCTTTAGCCGGGAGCACTACGACGAACCCGTGCCGTACCCCACAGCCTGCTCGCCCCAGGCCTGGGCTGCCACCACCCCCATTATGCTTGTCAAGAGCCTGATGGGTTACTACCCAGATGTCGCCCTCGGCGGCCTATGGATGGATCCCGTCCTCCCGGAATCCTACGGCGGTGTGCACATCACCAACGCTCCCATGGCAGGCGGCCGTATCACGATCGACATCGCCGGATGCTCTGCGTCTGTCCGGGGGCTACCCGAGGGTATGGTGCTCCGGCACGGTTCGCGCCCGTGGGCGGCGGACCTCGTGGAACGTGCTACAAGGCGCGAATCGGCGCCGGGCGGTGATTTCTCGTGAGTCCGAAATTCACCGCGTCTTTTGGATGGGGTTTCGGCATGGCCACGCGGTCGCCTTGAAGTCCGGAGACATCAAGAAGTACCCACCGATTTTTAACTGCTCCCCGGAAGTTGGACTGAGAAATTCAGTTGCGACTTTTGGGGAGCAGTTTTTATGCGTGCGTGTAGTTCATTGACCGAGGGGCAGCGCGTGGTGGCTGTAGCGTTGTTTGAGAAGGGCATCGGATACACGGCGACCGCCCGGTTGCTGGATGTCTATCGTGTGCCAGTGAAGTCACCGTATAGACGGTGGAGGATTCATGGGCAAGGAATGCTGGTGTCCAGGCCGGTGAAGTCGTACTCGTTCGAGTTCAAGCTGGCCTTGGTTCAGCGGTTCCTCGCGGGCGAGTCGGGCCCGGATCTGGCGGTTGAGGCCGGTTTGGGCTCGCGCGAGCTCCTGCAAAAATGGGTCCGCGCTTATCGTCTTGAGGGTGAGGATGGGTTACGGCCCAAGCCTAAAGGCAGGCCACGGAAGCCCGATTCCCCTCCGCCTGCTGAGCTGTCCGAGGTGGAGCAGTTACGGCGGGAGAACGAGCGGTTGCGGGCAGAAGCGGCCTATCTGGGAAAATTACGGGCCTTGAGGGCTCAAAAACAACGGTGAAGGTCCAGGCCCTCATCGCTCTCAAGGCCGAACTCCGTCTCGACCTGCTCCTCGACGTGGCCGGGTTGGCCCGCTCAACGTTCTTCTATCACCAAGCCCGCCTACAGGTTCCTGATCCGCAAGCGTCCCTCAAAATCACCGTCACGAAGATTTTCAGGAAGAACCACGGCCGGTACGGGCACTGGCGCATCCATGCCGAGTTGCTCAAGCAAGGGTGGACCGTCGCGAAGAAGACCGTGCTGAAACTGATGCGCTTGCTCGGGCTGCTCTGTCAGGTCCGGCGGAGGATACGCTACAACTCCTACCAGGGTGAGCAAAGCACGACCGCGCCGAACCTGCTGAACCAGGAGTTCGACGCCGCTGCCCCGAACCAGAAGTGGGTCACTGACGTGGCGGAGTTCAGTGTCGGAGACCGCAAGCTCTACCTCTCCCCGGTCATGGACCTCTTCGACCGGCAGATCATCTCCCACACCATCGGCACATCCCCGAACCTGGCTCTGACCAACACTTCGTTGCATGAGGCCCTGACCTGCCTGGAACCTGGTCAGCGCCGCTCGTGCATTCAGACAGTGAGACTGTCCTTACCGGTATTCCCGTGGGTCCTTGACACGCACAGTGAGGGACGCGACAGGATGCTGGTGCCGGGTGCCCGCGGGGTTCTTGACTCTCACTCCGATCGACAGCTGTTGTCTTTCCCCGGATCTGTCAGTCCCCAGGGAGTATCCGGTGAGGTGCTACGCCTCGCCGCCGCTGTGACCTAAGGAGAGCCTGCGCCAAGGATGCTCATCACTGTCTTGTCCGCCGGTCGGTCGATGCGCGGGGCCGTTCCCTTGCACACCAGATGAACCGAAGGAAAACGACATGACCAGAACGCCTCGAACCAGCGACCCGGACCAGGCACCGACGCCCGTCTTCGCCGGCGTCGACACGCACAAAGAACTCCACGTCGCCGCCGTCATCGACGCCGGCGAGACAGTGTTGGGCACCAGGAGCTTCCCGACTACACGCACCGGATACCGGGCGATGCTCGCCTGGATCGGCGAGTTCGGTGACCTGGCCCGGATCGGCGTCGAGGGCACCGCGTCCTACGGCGCCGGCCTGACCCGACACCTCGCCAAAGCCGGCGTCATGATCCTGGAGGTCGACCGGCCCGACCGGTCCGACCGCCGCCGCAAAGGCAAGGACGACGATCTCGATGCGATCAATGCAGCCCGCGCCGCACTACAGTGCCGACGCACCAGCATCCCCAAAAGCAAGGACGGCGCCGTCGAAGCCCTGCGTGTGCTGCGCGTCACCCGCGCCCACGCGGTCCGGGAGCGCCGCAGCGCCCCACAGCTCCTTCGGATGTCGATCGTCTCCGCACCAGAGGAACTTCGCGACCAGGTCCGCCACCTGACCCGGATGCAGCTGATTCGCACCCTCGCTGCATGGCGGCCGGACGTGTCAAACGCGACCGATCCCGTCACCGCCTATCGGGTCTCGCGGAAGTCCCTGGGCCGCCGCTACCTTGAACTCACCGACGAGATAACCGATCTGGACGAGCTCATCAACCCCATCGTCGAAGCCCTCGCACCCCAACTACTCGAACGCGTCGGAATCGGCATCGAAGTCGCCGGACAGCTCCTCGTGACGGCCGGTGACAACCCCGACCGGATGAAATCCGAAGCTTCGTTCGCGATGCTCTGCGGCGTTTCACCCCTGCCCGCGTCCTCGGGAATGACACAAGGGCACCGACTCAACCGCGGCGGCGACCGCCAAGCCAACCGCGCCCTGCACCTCGCGGTCATCAGCCGGATCAGGCTCGACCCGTGAACACAGACCTACGTCGCGAAAAAGACCGCCGAGGGACACTCCAAGATGGAGATCATCCGCTGCCTGAAGCGATACCTCGCCCGCGAGGTCTACTTCATCCTCAACCCCGGCCGCCGGCACATCGTCCCGAACACCAGACAACACCGAACTGCCGCTTGACACTTAGGAGAGCATCCAGGGCTTCCCGTACCGCCACTCCTCCTGGCGCACCCTTCTCCAGAACGCCGGCGCAGTCCAATCAATGTCCCGCAAGGGCAACTGCTTCGACAACGCTGTGATGGAGAACTTCTTCGGCCACCTCAAAGAAGAACTCTTCCACCACGTCCGGTTCCTTAGCACTGACGCACTGGAAACAGCGCTGCACGAGTACATCAGCTGGTACAACACCGAACGAATCTAGACAAAGCTCGAGGGCCTGAGCCCGGTGCAATACCCTGCCCAGGCCCTAACGGCCTAGCATCTTATTTAGCCAGTCCAACTATCGGGGACCAGTTCATTTTTTGCGGGAGCGGCCCGCGGTGATCTCCGCCAGGTTTCTCACCGAGCTGGAACGGATCACAAACGCGGACCTGCTGCATGCCCGGCGCAATGTAGGAGCCACCGAACAGGCAGCTGGTGCGAAGCCCGTCGACCATGAGTAGGAGCGTCAACTCTCACTTCCATGAGTTGCCGGATACTGGCCGGTGCAACGCCCAAGCCGCCACCGTGAGGAAGACCAAGGCTTGTAGGCCTAGGAAACTGATGTCGGTGAGCCACTGTACAGCGGTTGGCTCGAACAGCGGATCGAGGAGGGGGGCCGTTTGTTTCTGGAGCCCTACAGTTGCAGCCATCGCTGCATAGCCAAAGCGTGCCGGCATCAGCCAGGACACCTGTTCCAAGCCCGCGCGTCCGGCAATGGCAAAAAGCCCACCGCATAGGAGCAATTGTCCGACGGCTAATGCTACGAGGTAGGGAAGGGTTTGCTTTGTCGAAGTCGTAGCCGCCGAGACGACGAGAGCGGCTATAGTCGTCGTGATTCCAACAGCCGCCACCGCTGCAGCCACCTCTATGTGTCCGTTGCCAAGAACGAGCGCATCGTCCGGACCGGGGAGTCCGAGTAGCGCGACCATGACGAAGGCAGCGCACTGGCATGCCACCAGCAGCCCTAGAACGACCACCTTGCTGAGCAAGTACGCACCCGGCGAAAGACCAGCAGCCCGCTCTCTCCGATAGATTGGCCGTTCCGCAACAAAGTCCCGTGCCGCAAGGGTTGTGCCCATGAGCGTGGCTCCGACGACGAGGACAATCAGCCGCTGCTGAATCTGGTATGGGTTGCCGCTGGCCTCTTGGATGGAGAGTCCCGCCCTGCCAGGAAAAGCATGTGCCACCAACGCCAGCAGCAGCGGCATGCCCGTGAGAAGTATGACAAATAGTCGATCCGCCGCAACAGCCCATGCGTTGCGGCGCACGAGGGTCCATAACTGCCGCAGTGGAGCGGCGCGTGGTGGGGGAGGTGAATCACCCGCCGGGAGTGAAACGGATCCGTGAGTGGTGCGTCCTAGGTAAGCGCTGCGGGCGGGCGAACGGGCATACAGGCTCGCCCACGTCTTGTGTTTCAGTGCCGCGAAGGCCTCTGCGTAGTTGTCTACCGCGAAGAACCGGAGCATCTCTCCAGGCGGTCCGAAGAACGCCACTCGACCCTCCTGGGTCAGGACAAGTACACGGTCGCATACGTTCAGGGCAGGGACGCTGTGGGTGGCGACAAGCACAACGCGGCCGGCGTCGGCCAGTGAACGCAGGCTGCCCATGACTTGCTTGTCGTTTACAGGATCGAGTCCGGAGGTGGGCTCATCTAGGAATAGCAACTGAGGGGCGGTGAGCAACTCTAAGGCAATGGACGCGCCTTTGCGCTGGCTCCCGGACAGACGGTCGATCCGTTGGTTCTTCTGCTTTGTCAAATCCATCTCTGCCAGGACCTGATCAACCCGTGTTTCCAGCTCTTTTTCACTCGTGTCCGGCGGTAGGCGCAGCCGGGCCGCAAAATGTAGGGCACGCCGGACCGTAAGTTGGCTGTGAAGGATGTCCACTTGCGGCACCAGTCCCACGAGAAACCGCATTCGCTCGTACTCGGCGTATAAATCTCGACCGTTCCACATCACGTGGCCGCGGGAGGCATGTTGCAGTCCGGTCAGCGCGGCTAGAAGTGCGGATTTTGCTCCCCCGACGGGCCCGATAATGGCCATTAGCGTGCCCGCGGGTGCGCTCATAGACACATCGTCGAGTAGAAGGTTTCCCGCTCTCGTGGTGACTTCCAGATGGCGGGCGCTGAAAACGGGACGCTGCGGCGGGGGCTGCGCAATGTCCACGCCATTCCAGGCAAGGCTGCTGGAACCCAGCCCGATTTGGTCACCGACGTGAAGTGTCGCTTCACCATGGACACGATCGCCATTTACGAAAGTCCCGTTGAAGCTGCCTTCATCGCGTAGAACTATTTGTTCACCGATCGCTATTGTGGCGTGGCGGCGCGACACCAGCGGGTCATTGACTACGATGTCAGACGATCTCGAGCGACCGACGCTGAGTACACGCTGCCCTCGCTGTTTTCGAGGCGATTCTGAGCTGAGAAGAAGTTCCGGGCCGTCCAGCGAGCCAAGGCGCAGTACCAGACCCTCCGAAGGGAGCGACATGGGCCGGTCAAGGGCCTGCTCGGCGCCGACAACCCAAGTACCGTTTCGGCTGCTCTGGTCAGCCACCCACCAAGCGCCGGCGCTGTGCCATATCCGCACCTGCCTGTGACTCACCCGTTCGTCATCAAGGCGTACATCGGCAAGGGCGCCCCTGCCTACTTCGACGGTCCGTGCGGGCGGGAAGCTCCAGTTGTGCCCCTGATAGCGTACGTAGAGCATAGGCCCGTTCACGGATGGAGTCTGGGGCATCGTCATGACCATGCCTCACTTGGGTTGACGAAGGGAATTCGCGACCTCGTCAAAAACCCGGACATTCTCCTCGAAGAGCCGTGACGGCGCGAAAAACACAAGGAGTTGGCTCGGATCGGTCTCCAAGGCGCAGACACGCACCTGTAGGGTAACGGTGGACGACAGGGGAAGTATGCCGTCCATGCGCCGGGCCTTTACCTCCCCGAAGGTGAGGGGACCGCGGTCCGTCAACTTGGCGGCCTGGCCGGGAAGAAGTGCCTCAACGGCATCGATCCTTGCGGCTGGCAGCACGTTACTTACGGGGGGAGACCGATGATAAATGGCCAGTCCTACGACGCTTGCCGGCTCCAGGTCGACGATTCGGGCGGTGGCGGCCATCGCCTCCGGCTCGTCAGCGAATAGCGCTGTGATATCTGCGGCAGATAAAACGCTCACTGTACTTTCACCCCTCTCGCGGATGTGGTGTGTCCAGCTCTTAGGGATTTCGAGCGTATAGGGTACGCCCTCGCTACGGAACAGTACCCGCTCGTTGGTGGCGGACATCTGCGGAAGAACTAAACTGGCTCCGAAGATCAGGAACAACGCCGCCACCAGAGCCATCGGTATCCAGGCTTTCCCCTTCAGGAGGGCCATCGCGGCATGCCAAGACCCACCCGGCGGTCGACCGTGTTGGACGGGTGTGGCGCGTAACGGACTTACGGCGTCGTAGTTTGCATCCTCCGGTGCGGAGCCGGCAGCGACGCCGGGGGAATCAACCGGAGGCGGGTTCGCCAGACTTGGTGGCGTCATCATGCCTATGAGGGCCCCGCACGAGGCAGGCCTGTCCTCTCGACGTTTGGCCATACCAGCTTGGATGACTAGACCGATCTCGGAAGGCACCTCCGGACGTTCCGCGCAGAGGAACGGCGGCTCTTCGGTCATATGAGCCCACAGTTGGGCCGAGTCGTCATCATGGTCAAAAGGCGGGTGACCCGTCAGCAGCGTGTACGCGACGCACGCGAGGGCGTATACGTCCGCTCTGCCGTCAACGTATTCGCCACGAATCTGCTCGGGCGCCACATAATCCAAGGTGCCAAGGAAGTGGCCGGCGGTCGTCACGCCCGTCGCGGAAGTAGTGCGCTTCGTGAGGCCGAAGTCGGTTAAGTAGACGTGTCGGTGGACATCCGCGCGGTCCTCGGAAAGCAAGATGTTGCCTGGTTTGACGTCCCGGTGCACTAGCCCTGCCGCATGTGCGGCATCGAGGGCGGACGCCGTGTCTCCGAGAATGCGAATTACTTCGGCCAGTGGGAGTGCGCCCCGCGCTTCCAGTTCCGCCCTGACGTCCGTACCGCGAACGTAGCGCATGGCGATATACAACAACCCCGATGATTCTCCTGCGCCGTAAATCGGCAAAATGTTAGGGTGATCCACAGAGGCGGCCAACCGAGATTCTCGGACGAAGCGCTGGCGGAACTTGTCATTTGCCGCGAATTCCGGTGCCAATAGCTTCAACGCAACAGGGCGGTTCAGTTGGACGTCGAATGCCCTGTATACGACGCCCATCCCGCCTCGGGCGATCATTGACTCGATCTGGTAACCGGCCAGCACTGTCCCTGGATCGAGGTAGTTGGGCGTGAAACCCATGGCCTAACCGATCCGTCGGCCACAACTGACGCAGAATCGCCATTCCGGCTCTAGCTGCCGTCCACATTGGAAACAAAAGGCCGGGACTTCGCCGACGGCACGAGGTGCAAGCGGACCTGCCAAGCGGGTTTCATCCGCGTCAAACTTCATGCTTGGCTCCGTGTTGGGAATAAGCCTTGAAGTCGGCGGGGTAACAGGGCTAGCCGGCGCCTGCATGTGTGCTGGCATGTGATGCTCTCCTGCGTCTGTTCGAATAGAGTCGGACCTACCCCGGGTGATTCGCTCCGCCTTGCCTGTTGCAGCCTTCGTGAGCTCGGTTCGCTCCACACTCGCCCGAGAGTGGTTGCCGGCTGACGTGGCCGCCGCAAGGGGTACGGATGCTGGAGGATCATGGGCCGTGGGCGTGCTGACGACGGCTGACGATGCAGCGGAGGAAGCAGTTCGGCGGCGCAGCACCAGGGCACCCAACACAATCGTCAAAAGCAGGGCACCGGCAAGGATGGGCAGCGTCTGCACCGGCCACAGCGATGGTGTTTTCTTGTCCTCCGACGCTTGTGCCTGATCTGTTGAGGCGTCTTTTGCTCCCAACGCGCGGGCTTGCGCGAGCCGGTTTGCCGCCAACGCCGAATCGAAATAGGTCAGAGACTCCTCGAGAGCGCTTTCCGCTGATCCGCCCTGGTTGCCTGCCGAGAGATGATCAATGCCCCGACGGAATACGGCGTCGAACCTTGAAGGTGACAGCTTAAGCCCTGCTTTTTCCACAGCGGACCGAATGCCAGCGGCAGTGATGAGTGTGGCTTTTCCGTCCGGCTGGCGTGAACCTGCGAGTCCAAGTATCTGCCCGGTCACCCGGTCGACCACCGCACCACCGGCCAGACCGCCACCCTGTGGCAGGGCTGCGTTAGTCATCGACCTTATGCGCGCGCCCGTCGCGTCCACCCTAACGGGAAGCTCAGCTGGAGCCACCTTAGGGCTCGGCCGCTGAGTGAAGCCCATCAGGACAGCATCTGTTTTGGAGGTTGAAGCCGCAGCGATTGGGGCGGTTGGTGCTGCACCACCTCCGCTTATGCGTAGGAGGGCTACGTCGTCAGGCTTGGTTGGGCGGTTAAGGAGTTCCGCGACGACGTCTGCCGGTTTGGAGGTGTACGTACGCACATGGTACTGCGCGACGCTGAAGAGGACGCAGTGTGTTACCTGGTCATAGCAGTGCTGGAGATGTGGTTTCCAGTAGGGGTCTGGGGTTGAGCCGCGTTGGGCGACGTTCCCGTTGTTACCCACGATTGGCACGTGCATTTTTGATGCAAATAGTTCATTTGCCGCGTAGACAGCAACGGCTGGCTCGTTCCCGGCAAGACTTTCCCAGGTAGTCGCTACTATCCCATCAGCAGAGAGCAGGATGCCGGTGGCGGACTTCAGCGGCACCACTGACCTGCCCCGGCGTATTTCCACTTCTCCGGTTGTGTGGTCAATGTGCGCTATCTCTGCCACTGCTATGTGCTCGATCCGGACTAGGGCTGCTTTGGCTCCCTCCAGTCCGCTCCGCAAAGATGCCGTTGGGGATGGGGCGGGTGTGGTCGCTCCCGTGAGGCTGGCCGCGATGACGACGGCGGTCAACACTTTTAGCACCGAAGTGAGCGAATGCTCAGCGGACCGTCTGTTGACAAATTTTCTGTTGGAGACCTGAGCTCCCATGGTGCCCACCCCGTTCCATTGGCCGTCGACTTCCCGGACCGCGTGGTGAGACCTATATGGAGGAAACTATATAGGGGCGAGGCTAGCACGAGCTCCGGCGGCTCGGGAAGATGTTAAAGGGGATAGGCAAAGTTCTGCGTGCCCGGAGGCCTCTGAGCCGCAGAACTTGTGCAATTTCCTCGTAGGCGCCGCGCCTCAGTCGGCGGAATCGGGCGATAGGCGCGCCCAACAGGCAAAGTTGTGGCCAGGCAAGCGGTGACCGATCTGAACCAGCCGTTGAGCCCGCTGGGTGCCGGCTCTCGCCTACCTCGTCATTGTGGGTATTTGTGCGCGGGTGCAGCATTGACAGCATGGGAAGACTTCGTTCCCTCGACTATAAGGGGTGCTCCATTGGAGCTGCTTCGGGGCGACCCCATCGCTTGCTGCGAAACCTGACTCGGTTCCGCAGCACCGTACGTTTCTTACGGCCACACTTTGGCTCGATTGCCGGGCCTTATGTGGGTGCCACTTCTAGAGCAGGCCAAGGCCTGTTCGGTGCCGAACGCTGAATTGGGGTGACCATATGTCACGCGTGTTCCTAAGTCATTCGAGTCGCGACACACTTCAGGCAATCGCATTGAAACGTTGGCTCGCCGAGCAGGACCCCAGCCTCGAGGGTGAGATCTTTTTGGATTTCGATCCTGTCACCGGAATCCAGCCCGGCGAGCGGTGGAAGGAAGCACTCCGCCGCTCCAATGCGCGGTGCGAGGCAGTGATCTGCCTGCTCTCGCGAGAATGGGAAGCGTCGGCTGAATGCAGAACCGAGTTCCGCACCGCGGAGTCCCTCAACAAACTGATT
The DNA here is from genome assembly GCF_040448525.1 of Arthrobacter sp. K5. Taxonomy (NCBI): domain Bacteria; kingdom Bacillati; phylum Actinomycetota; class Actinomycetes; order Micrococcales; family Micrococcaceae; genus Arthrobacter; species Arthrobacter sp. K5. The sequence goes on from NZ_CP159279.1 coordinate 352,309, forward strand.
CTGTGTGCGCGGCTGGAACCTCTCACGGAACGGGGGATCACGGGCGAATGGCAGCGATGCGACCTTTTCGGTGAGGGCGCAAGCACCCAGATTCCGGTTGACGGCATGAATGGTTTCGTCTCGTTTCAGAACGACGGCCTCCAACGGTTGTACAGGGGGATTCGCAAGGCAGGAATCGGAGCTGAGCATTTCGTATGGCCTCCTGCGAATGATCCGGACCGGGCACCCTACCGAGGATGGCAACCGCTGGAGGAATGTGATGCGGCGGTGTTCTTTGGACGCGACGGACAGCTCGTGAGGAGCTTAGATGAGTTGCGTGGTATGCGCGGTTCCGGCGCTCAGTCTCTGTTTATGATTTTAGGCCCTTCCGGCTCCGGAAAGTCGTCGTTTTTGCGAGCAGGCTTACTACCCCGGCTAAGGCGGGACGACCGTCATTTCGCCGTGTTGGATATCGTACGCCCTGAGCGCAATGCACTGACCGGGGAGCGGGGTTTCGCCCATTCTCTTCATGCTCTTCGCAGCGGTCTGGGACTGGATCGACCGGTGCTTGCGGAAATCAAGAATGCCTGCCTTGCGGTCGACGCGGAAAGGCTCCTGTCGTGGTTGGAAGAGGCGAGAGAGGCGGCAGCATCGCGGCTACCGGTGGAGATGTCAGCGACGCCGAAACCAACGCTGGTTTTGCCGTTGGATCAGGCGGAGGAACTTTTCGGTGTCGACGCGGGACCACAAGCAAGCCAGTTCCTACGGCTCCTAGGCCGGCTACTGCGACGCACTCGGAACGGGGCGGCCCCCGGGCTCATTGTGGCAGGCACTATCCGGGCCGACCGGTACGAAATGATGCAGACTGCTCCAGAGTTGGCAGACCTAGGCACACGGGTTTTTGCCGAGCTCAGGCCTATGCCCATTGCCCAGTTCAAGGAGGTTATCCTTGGACCTGCCGCACGGTCTACGGCGGCAGGACGACCCGTGCGGGTGCAGCCTGAACTAGTTGAGCGGCTACTGGCCGAGTCCGCCGAGGGCGCGGACACCCTTCCGCTGCTCTCATTGACCCTTGCCCGGCTATACGCCGACTTTGAGGGCGCCGGCGAGCTAACCGTGAACGGATACAAGGCTATTGGCGGCATGAGTAGCGTTGTGCAGACCGAAATCGACGCGATTCTCGCCCGTGACCCCATCGAGCGGCAGGTCCAGCTTGAGCACCTGCACTCGGCATTTGTTCCATGGCTGGCAACCATCAACCCAGACAATGATCAGCCCATGCGCCGGGTGGCGAATCTGTCCGATATTCCGACGCAGGCCCGCGGGCTGATTGATACGTTCGTCGCCAGACGCTTGCTGATTAAAGACGTACGTGGGGGCGAGATAGTCGTTGAGGTGGCGCTGGAGAGTTTGCTGCGCCAGTGGAAGGAGTTGGCCTACTGGTTGGCAGCCGAACGGGAGGACTTGAAGGAGGCAGACAACCTTGAACGCGCGGCAGCGGCGTGGGAGAGCAGCAGTCGTGCCCACGCCTGGCTACTGGAGGGCGCCCGCCTGACCGGTGCAGAGTCGCTGGCCTCGAAGCCCGCCTTCAGGAACCGCCTAAAGAATGTCCGGACTTTCCTGATCGCCTCCAGACGGCGGGAGAACGATCGAATCGTCGCAACGAAACAAGCCGAACTCAAGGCCGCGAGGGACAAGCAGGAAGCAGCAGAGAGGCAGGCCGCGGAAGTGCGGAAACAGGCTCGAGCGCTTCGAACACTGCTGGCCGCCGTGACCCTCATAGCAGTCGTTGCGATCATCGGTTTCGTGCAAGCGTCGATTACCGCAGGAGACGCCGCTGCCGGAACCTGCCAGGCAAGCTCGCTGCCGCCTGCATCAGAGGGTTGGACAGTAGCGGGGGAAGGCAGGATCAACGGCGCAATGGGTGGTGTGCAACATGTCTCTAACCTGCAGGTGCCGACAGAAGCCGTAGACGATGCACTGACCAAACGCCAGAGCGTCGTTAGCCGCGCTACCTTCGGTCCGACAGCCGCCGGATAGTGCTCATCGATTCAGCTGCGGATAACATTAATGTTGCTCCTTGGGACTTTGCGGTCGCTTATGAACAGGGTCATTTTGATTAAGCGATCTCATGGGTGCATGGTGCCTTTGAGTGAACAGTGGGACTTCCGTGCCAGCTGGATATGAAAGCGTAGTCCTGTATCCCTGAGGCCAGCCACAACTCAACCAAAACCTCCGGAGTGATGAAACCGGGTTCCTGGCCAAACATCATGCGTGATGGTGGACCGTAGCCGAGCCCGAGCATTAGTGAAGCGTGACGAGAAGTTCCCACACGTTTTCCTGCCGACGGAGACCGCATGAATGACAATCGACAAAGCTTGTGCTCTACTTCTTGGTCATGACTGCGTAGTGCAGATGGATGCGTTCTCCTGGTAGCTCCTTGCCGTACACAGCTACTTTTCCTATGGCACCTTTGAAGAAGGAGTTGAAGTCGCGGGTGCCAACGCGGAAAGGTGCATTGCCGCGATGAGGAATGATGCGCGTGCCCCGGTAAACCAGATGGTCCTGTTTCTCCAAGCTGCCGTTCCTGTAGATCTTGGTGTAACCGTTCGGATACCCAAGGCTCACATTGGCATTTATCACAAAGACATAGTGAATCCATTCCCCTGCTGGGACTTCCTTTTGGAAGTACGAGCCCGCTCCCTTGCCGCCGACGGCGTTGAATAGATAGCCGGAGATGCGGTTGGCGCGCTCCTCGGTGTTGCCGGTGGAGTACATTCTTGACGCGTATTCATGGTTGTTCGGTTCGCCCTTGCCCATCCAGTGCACATAGCCTGTGCCTTCCCTATGCGGAAACCTCAGCGTGTCCGGTCGCATCCAGGCTTCGATAGTAAATACCCCGGTGGTAGCCGGGCTTAGGGCGCTGTGATCTTTGACTTGCATGTATTGGGAGCTGCCATTGAAGGCGGTTGCCGTATCTCCATTTGGCAGCGTGGCGGCTCGCGGGTGCCCCACGTACTTGCCTATATGGCCGTGGCCTGATGCGTCCATTTCGACCCCTGACTTAGGGTGGTCCATGGCCCAAAAGGCAGACGGCCTATCGTCCAGAACTGTCGTGTTGTATGAGGTCCTGGCCCACGGCTGTCGCCACCCTTCGGCTGCCTCTGCGTTTTGGGCTGAAGCTGAGCCGATGATGGGCAATGCAATTGCGGTACGTAACGCCATCCTGCGCGAGAGAATGGCCGATGAATTCTTATTTGGTTGATCCTGCTTAGACATGTTGTTCACTCCGATTGAGTTTGGCATTGGTTTAGTGCAATGGTGCAGCTAACGTCGGTCATGGTTCCTGCCCGACTGAGGGGGTGCCGCGCACTCTTGGACACCGCTATCGGCAAGGGGCTTCATATTGGGGCTGGGCTTCAGTTCTCGTTTCCTTTTGTGTAGCCCGCACTCCTTAGTCTGCGACCGCCAAAGCCCCACGGCTTCAGTGCCAGCACGGTGGGACGGCGCGGATCGTTGTACGAGGGACCACTAACTACGGCGTCTCAACGCTGAAGAGTTTTAGAAGGCTTCCCGCAGCGTTCGTTGTGGGCCGCGGCAGACGGACATGTAGCCGACCTTGACCCCGTCCCCAGTGACCCCTGGATAGCTCGGCTGCCCGTTCTGGAGTGAGGCGTTTCGTGCGGGGACGGTAGGAGCCGGGCTGGTTAGGCCGGTGCAATGCCTTCCTGTTCCTCGGGCACTACCGTGCTGGAACGGTGGTGCCCAAATCCAACGCGGACGCAACCTCGAGTTACCGGGTTGAGGGAATCCGGAACCGCGGGAGGCGCCGCTTAGGACATATGAAAGAACGGCGCTGACAGCTTTGGCTGGTTTGTCATGGTGATCCTTCCTTCGGTTGGAGACTTGTGGTGCTATTCGTACGTTTCGACGCCGGTGAGACGTTGTTCCTCAACGTCGAGCCGGGTTTGGATTCGGCGCGCGACGGTGTCGTCGACGGTTCCGGCGAGGCGGAGCGCAAGCAGCACTTCACGCTTTCTTTCGAGCAGGGCGTGACGGAGCTTCTTTTCTTCTTCGCGGGACTGGGTGGTGGCGTCCGGATCAGAACCATCGTGCAGTGCCTGTATTGCTGAATGGTGCGTTCGGTGGTCGTCTGCGACGCGGCCTTGGACCTCTGGTGCGATTCCAAGCTTGTTGGCGAGTTCGTCAACGGCTTTGACGGCTGCTGAGGAGATAGCGAGCTCCGCGAGGCGCAGTTCTTCGTCCTCGGGCTCATCGGGCAGCCGGGCCCAGCGGACGACTGCGGGAAGCAGCGGCCCCTGGACAAGCATGGTCAGCACGATCACGCCGGCACTGATGAAGATGATGTCGTCGCGGCCGGGGAGAGGACTGCCATCGCTGACTATCGTTGGCACGGACAGGGCGATCGCCAGGGACACCGCACCGCGGAAACCGGCAAAAGAGCTGACGACGCGTGCACGGTATGTCATTCTGCGCTTGCGCTGGGATGGGCGGCGATCCAGAAGCCGGATGAGCGAGACGCTCACGGTCTGGAACACGAACCGGATCACGATGAGCGTCACCCATACGGCGACTGTTGACGCCAGAAGCCGGCCCACATTAGCGGGGTCAATCTCGTGGGCCGCGGCCTGGACCTGGAGGCCGATGAGAACGAACAGGGCACCGTTGAGCAGGTAGGAACCCAGAGGCCACGCGGATTCCGTCTGGCGCCGCGATGCCGCTGTGCTGATACGGCTCGCCGTGAAGGAGATGATCAGTCCGGCCGCGACGACGGCCAGCACGCCTGAGGCTCCAATAGCCTCGGCGAGCAAGAAAGCAGCGAACGGGGTGATCAACAGGGCGATGTTGATGATAAGCGGGTCCTTGATCCGGACCAGGAGCAGATACGCCGCCCCGGCGACCAGCACACCGGCTGCCGCCCCTCCGGCGTAGGAGACAGCAAACAACCCGGCAATATCGACAGGGGTGTAACTGCCACCCAGAGTCAGGCCCACGGCAATGGCGTACAGCACCATGGCCGTGCCGTCATTTGTCAGGCTCTCGGCCTTGAGCAGCATGAAATTCCGCCGCGGAAGCATCCGTCCGAGAGCCGCTACGGCGGTCGCATCCGGTGGAGCGAGGGCTGCCCCGAGGATAAGAGCTGAGTTCGAGGGCAAACCCAGAAAATGCGCAACACCAGCGGCGGTGAGGGCGGAGGCCACGACCAGCAGGGTGCTCATGATCAGAATGCCGCGCAGGTCCCGACGGATGGAGCGGAGCGAGGTGGTGAGGCTTTCCCAGAACAGCATGACCGGCAGGAAGATCAGCAGCACCGTCTCCGGTGGCAGCTCGACCTGCCGCAGTTGGGGTACAAAGCCCAGGAGTAGGCCCAAGACCAGCAGCAGCAAGGGGACGGCGATGCGGAGCCGCGGAGCCAAGACGGCACCGGCAAGCACTGTTACGCCCAAGAGCACGACGGTCTCCAAGCCCTCCATCAGGCCCTCCTCACTTTTCTGTTGCTTCGGTGCAGCGCACCGTCGTTGCTGTGATGGGTGGTTACCAGGTTGACGCGATCGTTCGTGCGACGACCCATTCGGTGCCCCGCGGCTCGAGCCAGGAACGCAGCGTCAACCGCCACGTAGCCCTCGACCCCCAAATGGTGGCGTCAGTGAGAGTGCGGACGGTCAGCCCCGGAGCGGTCCCCACCGGGCTTAAGCTTGCCTCCACCGTCTCCATCCGGTGGTACTGCATGTGACCCGATGCGATGGCGTCCAACCACTCAGCCTTGGACTGCACGTACCCGGTCATGTGCGTGAGGGTGAATCCGTCGGCCAGAATGTCGTCCAGGGTGTCGATGTCCCCGGCAACCATCGCTTCACACATGGTGTCGTAAGGGGCACCCATGACCTTCTCTTTCATGGTTGTTGCCGGCGCAGTGCCCGGGGTGTGAGTTCAGTTGCCCCGTAGCTGTTGTCGTCAGGGTTGACAGTGACGCCGGGGGCAACGAGCTTGTCGATTCTGTCCAGCACTTCCGGAGACAGGGTGACCTCGGCGGCCGGGAGGTAGGATTCCAGCTGTTCCATGGTGCGCGGGCCGACGATGGCGGAGGTGACGCCAGGGTGGTTGATCACGAAGGCGATGGCCATTTCGATCAGTGACAGGCCGGCCTCTTCAGCCAGGAGGGCCAAGTCCTCCACGATGTCGAGCTTGCGCTGGTTGGCCGGGCTGGTCATATCGAAACGGACACTCGGGCGCGCCGAAGAAGCTGGCGCAGAAGCCGAATCCTTCCGCCACCGGCCGGAGAGCCAGCCGCCGGAAAGGGGGCTGTAGGTCAGGGTGCCCATGCCGTGGCGCTGAGCCGTGGGCAGGATGTCCTCTTCGATGCCGCGCACCAGGATGGAGTAGGGAGGCTGCTCGGTGACGAACCGCTCCAGGTTCCTGTCCCGGGAGGCCCACTGGGCCTCGACGATCTGGGAGCCGGAGTAGGACGAGGATCCGATGTAGCGGACGTTGCCCTGCCGGACCAGGTCGGTGAGGGCACCGAGGGTTTCCTCCACGTCCGTATCGGGGCTGGGCCGGTGCACCTGGTAGAGGTCGAGGTAGTCCGTTCCCAGCCGGCGGAGGGAGTCCTCCACTGCGCGCATGATCCAGCGCCGGGACCCGCCACGCTGGTTGGGATCGTCCTCGTTCATGGGCATGAAGAACTTGGTGGCGAGGAAGACGTCGTCGCGGCGTCCCTGCAGCGCCTCCCCGACGATCTCCTCAGAGGCCCCGCCGGAGTAGACGTCTGCCGTGTCGACGAAGTTGATCCCGGCGTCCAGGGCGCGGTGGATGATGCGGGTGGAGTCGGCGCGGTCGTTGTTGCCCCAGGGGCCGAACATCATCGCGCCGAGGCACAGCGGGCTGACCTTCACGCCGGTGCGGCCAAGTGGGCGGTATTCCATGCTGGTTTCCTTCTGTCTGCTGTTCTGACGTGTTTAGGTTTCGGGGATGGCCCGGTCAAACCACTGGTCGCGGAAGACGTCTGGGTCCGGGCCGTTACGAACCCCTGTGTCCAGCCTGTCAATGGCCTCGAGCTCGCCGTTCGACAGTTCGAAGTCGAAGACGGCGAAGTTCTCGGCAATCCGTGCAGGGTTGGTGGATTTCGGGATGGCGGAGCGGCCCTGCTGCAGGTGCCAGCGCAACATGATCTGTGCAGGTGTCTTGCCGTGCGCCTCGGCGATCGCGGCGATGGCGGGGTCTTGCATGACGTTCTTCCGGTCCACTCCCCAGCCGGGGTAGAAGGTGATGCCGCCGATCGGGGACCAGGCCTGCGTGAGAATGTGGTGCTCCACATCTGCTGCCTGAACGTCCGGCTGGGCGAAGTACGGGTGAAGCTCAACCTGGGTCACGGCAGGGACAACGTCGGTTTCGGCGATCAGCTGCTTGAGGTGGTTCGGCATAAAGTTGCTGACACCGATCGCCCGCACACGCCCGTCAGCGAGCAGGGTCTCCAGCGCCTTGTATGCGCCGATGGTCTTCTCGAAGCGGCTCGGCACCGGCTCGTGCAGGATCAGCAGGTCCAGGTAGTTAACGCGGAGCTTGCCTGCTGCCTTCTCCCAGGCGTGCAGCGTCTCGTCGTAGCCGTAGTCGCTGACCCAGACCTTGGTCTCAATGAACACGTCGGACCGGTCCAGGCCGGAACGCCGGATTCCCTCGCCGACTTCACGTTCGTTGCCGTAGGCAGCGGCAGTGTCAATGTGCCGGTAACCGGCAGCCAGGGCGGCCTCAACGGCGGACGTTGTTTCTTCGGGCGGGCTTTGGAACACGCCGAGGCCGAGGGCCGGCATCGTGATTCCGTTGTTGAGTGTGATGTCCATGAGGTTCGGCTCCCTTCGTGTTAGGGGCGGACGAGCACTTTGAGTGCTTCGCGGTCTGCCATGGCCTTGTACCCGGCCGTGACCTCGTCCAGGCCGATGGTGCGGTCAAAGACCTTGCCGGGTTCGATGGTGCCATCGAGCACAAGAGGCAGCAGCTCCTCTATGTAGGCCTTGGCCGGTGCGACGCCGCCGGTGAGGGTGATGTTGCGCATGAACTCACTGAATCCGAGAGGAACATCGGAGAACTGTGGCGCACCCACGCGGCTGATGATGCCGCCGTCGCGGACGACCCCTATCGCCATTTCGAGTGCAGGTTTCAGGCCTACGGCTTCGAGCACGGCGTGGGTTCCGTCGCCGTTGGTGAGCTCCCGGACCGTGGTGATGCCTTCCTCGCCACGTTCGGCGACGACATCCGTGGCGCCAAATTCCCGGCCAAGGTCGGTCCGGGCCTGGTGGCGGCCCATGAGGATGATGCGCGAGGCACCCATGAGTTTGGCGGAGAGGACCGCGGACAGGCCGACGGCGCCGTCGCCGATCACGGTGACAGTTTGGCCGGGCTGGATGCCGGCCTTCTTGGCCGCGTGATACCCGGTGGACATGACATCGGAGAGACTCAGCAGGGACGGAATCAGCGTCTCGTCAAACCCGGCGGGGACGACGACGAGCGTGCCGGACGCCTGCGGGACCCGGGCGAATTCGCCTTGGCCGCCGTCATCGTGCCCGCCCCAGTGGGCGCCGTTGCGGCAGGAGGTCTGCAGTCCTTCCTTGCAGAAATCGCAGGTGCCGTCGGAGGCGACAAATGGTGCGATAACGAAATCGCCCACGGACAGTCCGGTCACATCGGGACCGAGCTCTTCGATGATGCCCACGAACTCATGACCCATCCGGGCGCCATCGGCGGTTTCGGGTTTGGAGCCGTAGGGCCAGAGGTCGCTGCCGCAGATGCAGCCGGCGACGATGCGCACGATCGCGTCGGTGGGCTCCTGGATGGTGGGATTGGGAACGGTTTCGACGCGCACGTCGCCGGCGCCGTACATGAGTGTTGCTCGCACAGTGGGTTCCTTACGTGATTGATAGCCGGTGTTCAGTCAACACCGGGGAGGGGCTGCCTGGGAGTGCCTGTCAGTACCTCTTAGGTACTGACAGGCACTCTGGCCCTGGGTTGTGTGAGGGGCCGAGGTCAACAGTCGGACGTGGTTAGCGGTCCCGGTCGATCGCTGCATCCAGACCTGCGGAGAGGGGTGCACCGATGAGGTCGAGTGCGGCCAGGGCCTCGTCGATCCGCTGCAGGTCGTTCTCGTTGAGTTCGAGGTCGGCTGCTGGGAGGTTGTCGTCAAGGTGGGGCAGGCGGGTGCCGCCTGGGATCGGTACGATCCACGGCTTCTGGGCCAGGAGCCAGGCGAGAGCCAGTTGCGCCGGCGAGGTGCCTTTCTCGGCCCCGAAGTCCTTCAGGAAGTCCACGAGGGCGAAGTTCGCCTCAAGTGCCTCGGGAGTGAATCGCGGGAAGTCCGCCCGGAGATCATTAGGGTTGTCGAACTTCATGTCGCGGGTAATGCCGCCGGTGAGGAAGCCCTGTCCGAGCGGTCCCCAGGCGACCAGTCCGATTCCGAGTTCTTCGCAGACGCCGAACTTTGTGGTTTCCGGTTCCCGCATCCACAGTGAGTAGTGGTCTTGGATGACGGCGACCGGTTGGACGGCGTGCGCGCGGCGGATAGTGGTTTCGCTGGCCTCGGAGAGGCCGAAGTGGCGGACCTTGCCTTCGGTGATGAGTTCCTTGACGGTGCCTGCGACGTCCTCGATCGGGACGGCGGGATCGACCCGGTGCTGGTACAGCACGTCGATGTGGTCGGTGCGCAGGCGGCGCAGTGATGCCTCAACGACGTCCCGGATGTGGTCGGGGCGGCTGTTGAGCCCCACCGTTTCACCATCGGCATTGATATCGAATCCGAACTTGGTGGCAACCAGCACCTCATCGCGGATGGGCTGCAGTGCCTCGCCCACGAGCTCTTCGTTGACGTAGGGGCCGTAGCCCTCAGCGGTGTCGAACAGGGTGACTCCGCGTTCGGCGGCAGACCGAATAACGGCCAAGGCCTCTGCCCGGTCTGTAGCGGGACCCAGGCCAAAGCTCAGGCCCATGCAGCCGAGGCCGATAGCCGATGTCTCAAGGCCGTCGCCGAGCTCACGTGTCTTCATAACAAATTTTCCTTTGTGTCGTTGGTGGAAGGGAGATGGGACACTTGCTGGGAAAGGCCAGGTGCCGGCCGTTTAGCGCGTTTGCGCCAGGGCTGCCGGCGCGGTCGGTGGGGTCACGAGGGTCCTGCGGGAGGCCAGGTCTGCGGGCAGGATGAGGGCTGTGGTCACAACCAGGGACAGGAACAGAAGGACGCTGCCGGTGGTGAGGGCCGCGCTGACCTGCGCGGCCAGGTGCCCGGCGGCCGGTCCTCCGGAGGGGACAGTGGCTGCGGCCGCGACGGCGATGCCCAGTCCCAGGCAGGTGCCCACCTGGTGGAACGTGTTCACCAGGCCGGAGGCGGCCCCGGCTTCGGCGGCGGGGGCACCGATGATGCCGAATGAGGTCAGCGGGGCGAAGGCAAACCCCTGGCCGGCGCCGATGAGGACCATCGGCAGGGCGACCCCGGTCCAGTAGCTGGCGTCAGCTCCGGCGCGGCTGAGCCAGAACATTCCGGTGAGGGTGATCAGGATGCCGGCCAGCAGGGCAACCGAGCCCGGCATGCGCCTGACAAGTGGCGGGATGCTCATGGCGACGGCGAAGTTCACTGCGGTCATGGGCAGGAAGCCGAGACCGGCCTGCAGGGGGTTGAAGCCGAGGACTTCCTGCATGAACTGCGTGGTGAAGAAAAAGAAACCGATCATGGCACCCAGGTAGAGGAAGCGTGCAACATAGGCGCCGGTGCGGCGCCGGCTGGTGAACAGCGTCAGCGGCATGATCGGCTGGCTGGCCTTGCGTTCGATCAGCACGAACACGATCAAAAGAACGACGCCGGCGATCACCGCCTTGAGGGCACCCGTGTCCCATCCGGCTTCGGCGGTGCGGATGATGCCGAGGACGAGCGCACCCACGCCCAGGGTGGCGCTGAGCGCACCGAGGACATCGAAGCGGCCGCGGGCTCGTCCGGTTTCGGGGAGGAACCGGGGAGCAAGGGCAATCATCAAAGCTCCGATCGGAACGTTGACGAAGAACCCCGCCCGCCATGAGATCCAGTGGGCTAGGGCGCCGCCGATGACCAGCCCGAGGCTGGCGCCGATCCCGGCCGTGGCGCCGTACAGGGATACGGCCCGGGTGCGGTCACGGCCTTCCGGGAAGCTTGCTGTCAGCAGGGACAACGACGCAGGAGCCACGATGGCAGCCCCGATTCCCTGGACTGCGCGGCCTGCGATCGCCCACCATTCTGCCGGCGCCAACCCGATCAGGAGTGACGCGAGCGAGAAAATCACCAGCCCGAACACGAACACTCGCCGCCGGCCCAGCAGGTCCCCGGCGCGGGCGCCGAGGAGGAGGAGGAGGCCGCCGAAGACGAGTGTGTAGGCGTCCTGAACCCAGGTCAGTTCGCTGGTAGTGAGCTGCAGGTCGTTCTGGAGGCTGGGCAGGGCGGTGAAGATGACCGAGTTGTCCAGCAGGATCATGAAGTAGCTGGCGAGGATGATTGCCAGGATCGCTGCCGGGTGCGCAGGGGTGGTCGGAGCCGGTTTCATGTCTCCCATGCAACCGTGATTTCCAAGGGCCCGGGAGTCACTGGTGTTCAGGGTAATGCCAGTGCCTCCCTCGCCCCGAAGTGCGCGCGTAGCGTGGATGTCATGACACACAGCGACGATGTGCGGAAGTTTCTGAGTTCCCGCCGTTCCAGGATCACGCCCGAGGAGGCCGGCCTTCCCGCGTACGGTGGAAACCGGCGGGTGGCGGGCCTGCGCCGAGAGGAAGTGGCCATGCTCGCCGGCGTGAGTATCGACTACTACATCCGCCTTGAGCGCGGAAACCTCTCCGGCGCATCGGACAGCGTCTTGGAAGCACTGGCACGTGCCCTCAAGCTCGACGACGCCGAGACCGCTCACCTTTTCGACCTGGCGCGCGCTGCCACAGCCGCCCCCCGGGTACGGCGCAAGCGCAGCCCGCAGACAGTGCGGCCCAGTGTGCAGCGGGTCATCGACTCGATAACGACCGCGCCCGCCTGGGTCCGCAACGACCGCGGCGATGTCCTAGCCTCAAATGATCTGGGCCGGGCCCTGTATCTGGACATGATGACCGACACCAGCGCCGCTCCGCCGAACAGCGCACGTTTCACTTTCCTGAACCCCAAAGCACAGGAATTCTTCATGGACTGGGAGCGGGCCGCTGACGACGTGGTCGCTGTCCTGCGGTCCGCCGCCGGAAAGAACCCCTACGACAAAGACCTCTCGGACCTGGTCGGCGAACTCTCGACCCGCAGCGAGGAGTTCCGAATCCGCTGGGCACGGCACGACGTCAAACACCACCGCACCGGCCGCAAACGCCTCCACCACCCCATCGTCGGAGACCTGGACCTCACCTACGAGGCACTTGAGCTGCCCGCTGACCCGGGGCTGCGGATCAACATCTACACCGCTGAACCCGGCACCCCGTCCGAGGACGCCCTGAAAGTCCTCGCCAGCTGGGCAGCCACAGAACGCCAAGGGGCTCAGGCACCCGTCAAGGAGAACACATGAACAACCGCCCCTCTACCGTCCTGATTGCCGGCGCTACCGGCAGTATCGGCCGCCACGCTGTCAACGAGGCGCTCCGCCAGGGATACGCCGTTCGTGCACTCGTTCGCGACCGTGCCCGCGCCGCCCGCATGCTCCCCAACTCTGTCGAGCTCGTCGTCGGGGACCTCACGCGCCCCGAAACCCTTGCCCCCGCTGTCGAGGGAATGGACGCCGTCGTCCTCACCCACGGTTCAACCACGAGTGAACGCGACGTGCGGGACAACGACTACGCCGGCGTCGCAAACGTTCTCCAGGCCCTGAAAGGCCGCAGTGTGCGCATTGTGCTCATGACGGCCATCGGTGTCACCCGGCCGGGCATGCCGTACACGCAGTGGAAGTTGCGCAGCGAGCGGCTGGTCAGGGCCAGCGGCCATCCCTACACGATTGTCAGGCCGGGCTGGTTCGACTACAACCAGGCCGACCAGCGCAGGATTCTAATGCTTCAAGGCGACCACCGGCAAAGCGGCACGCCCGCCGACGGCGTCATCGCCCGTGACCAGATCGCCAGAGTCCTCATCGACAGCCTCTCCGCTGAGGGCGCCAATCGCAAGACCCTCGAGCTTGTTGCAGACCACGGCCCCGAACAGGAAGACCTCACGGCCTTCTTTGAGTCCTTGACGGCGGACACTGAGGGATCACTTGACGCAGCCAAAGACACCGTGAACCTCCCGGCAGCCAATGAACCAGAACGGTTTCGGCAGGACCTGGCCTCCGTCTCGGCGGCAAACGCCAGAAGCGTTTAGCAGCCACAGGCACCAAGAAGCGTATTTATGCAGAAACGTTCGTTGGGCCGGACAGGGCTGGAGGTCTCACCCATCGCGATCGGCGGGGCGGCATTCACCTGCGTTCACGAGGCCACCGGCTGGAACCCCCTCAGCAAGGAAGGGGCAGACGTGGTCGTCGACACCCTGAACGCCTGTCTCGACTCCGGGATTAGCTACATCGATACGGCACAAGCCTACGGCGACGGCTACGGTGAGACTCTCATCGGCCGGGTGTGAAGGAACGCCGCGACGATTGCGTACTCGCCAGCAAACGCCTGGTTTCATCTGGATGCAGCCGGGCATGGAGGAAAGTGTCACGGCAGCCTTGCACGCCTGCAAACCGACCATATTTTTATGAGCCCGCCTGAGGCAGCGGGCGACTAAGCCACATGATTCTGCCGGCGGGGCGTCAGAGAACAAGTGGAAACTCGGCCCATCACGCCAAGTTCTCCATTGTCAGGCGGTTTCGACGTCAGGTTTGGGTGTACTTCAGACTGACGTCATCGCCGTGCCTCTCAGGCTGAACTTCCACAGCTATCTACCCCTGGTCAAAGCCGCGAGGACGCCGGTGATAAGAAGCCTTACGCCATCCTGAGAGCTGGCGAGGGCAGAGCTGGCTTAGTGCGGTTATCGGGCTATTCGGCGCCATAAACCTGGGCAGGTGCGCCGCGATCTTGCCATGAGTCAGGCCCTTGGCCGAAATGGGATCATCAGGTCGTCCGACAGTGGTCAGCCGGCGCTGCTGCTTGGCCACGATCCGCGGCTCGAACGACGCGTCGCGGTCCCTGGACACAGAGATCTCCACCGTTGAGGTCCTTCTTCTGCTGGCCTCACGGGCGCGAGGGGCTGTTCCCCGACGACTTCGGCGCTACCTCGTTCTCTTCTGAACTCGATCAAGGGCTTCCCTCGATGCTGACCAACATTGAGGGCGGAGGATGAGCCTTGCCCCGCCTAAAAGGGAGCGACAAAAGCCTCGCTGCACGGGGGCAGCGAGGCGGTCCCCGGCCCGGCGCCGTCTCAATGTTGTCTGTGCCGTGCTCCGCGACGGCACGATCTACATGCCAAGATCGGCAGCTGCCTGATTAAGGGTTCAGAACCGCTCTGCCGACGACGCCCACCTGTTGCTGCCAACGCAAACCGAGGAACGCCTGGGGAACGGTCGCGACCTACGGTTAAGCGAGAAAGCTGAAAGGAGGTGAGACCAAAATGGCAGACCATTATGCCTCCGGAACCTGGCAGGTGAAGCAGGGCTGCGATCAGGAATTCATAGTCCGGTGGACGGAGTTCCTTCAGTGGTCCCGGGCGAACTACCCGTCGATCGTGGTGGCGAACCTCATCCGTGACAGACGTGTCCCCGGTCACTATGTTTCGTTCGCGGAGTGGACCGACGAGGCGTCCCGGGACGCGTGGAAACAAAATCCAGAGTTCTCGACCCATTTCGATGCCTGCTTTGCGCTGTGCGAGCATATGAGCGGTGCTGATTTCGACCGGGTAGCGACGGTGTAACGCACCGGCTTTACTACTCGGCGACCTGCGGTTCTGAGTCCTCGCCCACCCGCCCGGAGGTACCCTGTGGCGGCCGGCTTCGGTCGGCGATCAGGTTGCCCGGCGCGTGGCAGCGAGAGCCATCGCGCCGAGCTGCTCGAACACAATTGCCGCATCGTCCAGCAGGTACCGCTCAGCCGGCCCGCCCACGCCGGCCAATGCGGCCTGCACCAACCGGCAGCGGGCGGACCAGAAAGCCTGAAGGACCTTTTTCGTAGAGGTGCGCCGCGGATAGGAATCTTTCGCGCGTCCAGCCCGCGTCCGTGTGGGTCGGCGCCAGCGAACCGCGGCGGACTCGGCTATGGCAGTCCACGCCGATCTTTGGGCCAAACTTTGAAAGGACTGGGAAACCCGCTCGGTCGCCTGGGCGAATACGATTGCGTCAGCCCGGTCGCCGAGCGCAGCAAACGCTTCGGCCGCCATCGGATACAGCAGGGCGGTGCAGCTCGAGGGCGGTGCAGCTCGGTCGGACATTCGCCGTAGCGCGCCGCCATCGTGCGCCGCCGCAGGGTCCACTTCGGCATGCGACGGGCTAGCCGAAGCAGGCTGGTTCAGGGTTATGTCAAGTGTCCGCTCTCATGCTCGATCACACCGGCTGTGGGACGATACGAATGTACGGCTTGGGCTCCTTCCAATCGCCAAAGATTTCGCGGGCCTCGCTGTTCGGGACGGAGCCGGCGATGATGACGTCCTCGCCTTGCTTCCAGTTGACCGGCGTCGCCACCCGGTGCTTCGCGGTGAGCTGAAGCGAGTCGAGGACGCGAAGCACTTCGTCGAAGTTGCGTCCGGTCGTCATGGGGTAGACGAGGATCAGCTTGATCTTCTTGTCAGGCGCAATTACGAACACGTTGCGGACAGTCTGGTTGTCCGCGGGCGTGCGGCTCTTGGCGTCCCCGGACATGGCTGCCGTGAGCATGCCGTAAAGCTTCGCCACGCTGCAGTCGTCGTCGCCGATCACGGGATAAGTCGCCGATCACGGGATAATTGGGGCGGGCCCCCTGCGTCTCCTCGATATCGGCGGCCCACCGCTCGTGATCAGCTGTCGAGTCCACGGACAAGCCGATGATCTTGACTCCGCGTCGGTCGAACTCGGGCTTGATCTTGGCCATGTAGCCGAGCTCGGTCGTGCAGACCGGGGTGAAGTCCTTCGGGTGCGAGAACAGCACTCCCCATGCGTCTCCGAGCCAGTCATGGAAACGGATATCGCCGGCGGTCGTCTTGGCGGAGAAATCGGGTGCGATCTCACCGAGTTGCAGTCCCATCATGTCCTCCTGGGCGTTGTGATGCGGTGACGGAGCCAAGTGGCTCGCCATCACTTCTCACGGTAGGGCGACCCTGTTCCCCGACCGTTCCCCCAGCTAACATAAGGGCGTGAAGACGTGCGCCGTCATCATGCTAGGCGCGTTCCGAGTCGTGGTTGACGGCCGGACGGTTCCGGACGCCGCGTGGAAACGTACCAAGGCGGCCGGGATCGTCAAGATCCTCGCCCTCGCAGAAGGGCACCGGCTACACAGGGACGTCGTCGCCGATCTGCTCTGGCCCGACCTCAGCGCGCAAGCTGCCGCTTCCAACCTACGCAAGGCAATGCACTTCGCGCGGGCCGCCCTCGGCTCGTCAGGCACCGTCCAGGCGCGCGGCCACCTGCTGGTGCTGCTGCCCGACGCCGAGGTCTCCATCGACGCGGAAAGGTTCGAAGCCGACGGGCGCGCCGCACTCGCCTCATCGGCAGGGGCGACAGAGGCGCTCGCCCTTTACCGAGGCGACCTGCTTCCTGATGATCGATTCGCCGTGTGGGCCGAGGAACCCCGCGATCGGCTGCGCACGCTGTACCTGCATCTGCTCAAGGCCGCGGGCCGGTGGGACGACGTGGTTAAGGCCGAGCCAACAGACGAGGACGCCCACCGCGAGATCATGGTTCGCGCGCTCGAGGCCGGTGATCGCCAGGGCGCGATCCGCCAGTTCGAGCGCCTCCGGGAGCGGCTACGGGCCGACCTCGGGATGGGCCCGGGCGCGGCGACGCTTGCGGTCTACGAGGAGGCCATCGCCGGGGACGTTCGACGCGCGGAGAATCGCACGCGGGCGACGTTGGCGCGGGCGCTCATTGCGCTCAACAGCGGCGACCTCGTCGAGGCCACGTCTTACGCCCGGCATGCGCGCGAGCTGGCCATGGAAGCGAACCTGGGCCGAGAGATCGGCGAGGCCAGCGCGGTGCTGGCGATCGCGGCGAACATGCAGGATCGTTGGCCCGAGGTGTTCGAAGCTGAGTTCGTCGAGCTCACGCGGCACGACTCCGCGCGCTCCGGCTACGTTCTTGACGCACAGTTGTGCCTCGCCGAGTTCTGCCTGTGCGGGCCGGACGGGCACCGGGACATTGCACGGCGCGTAGCGCGTCTGCGGACGATCGCCGAGCGAGCAGGCTCGGTGCGTGGCCAGGCCATCGCCGATCTGTTGCTGGGGGAGGCCGCACTGTTCTCCGGTGAGCTCGGCGACGCACACGGTCTGCTCCAGTCCGCGCTCGAGCTGCACCGGCGGGCCGGGGCAACGGCCGGCGAGATCGTGACACTTCAACGACTGGCCGAGGTTGACCTCGCACAGGATCGGCCCGAGGAGGCCGCTCGGGCAGCGAGTCGCGCATTGGCTGCCGCCGCGTCCACGTGGCTTGAGCCGCACCTCGTCGTACGCCTATACGGGGTGCTCGCTGAGGCAGCCAGGTCTCCGGCGCAAGCGGTTCGCATCATCGAGCGAGCCGACGCGGCTCTGGCCGGCAGGAGCGTCTGTCCGCCGTGCTCGATGGGTTATCAAGTCGCCGCAGCGATGAATTACGCGCTTGCAGGGAAGCTGGACGCTGCCCGCCGCCGGCTCGCCAGCGCCGAGCAGCTCGCTGGCATGTGGCCTGGCGGACCATGGCACGCCGCCCTCTGGGAAGCACGAGCCGTCCTGCGCCGCGCAGAGGGTCACGAGGATCAATCCATCGCCCTGTTTCGGGAGGCGGCAGCCACTTTTGCCGAGCTCGGCAGGCGACAAGACGAGCAACGCTGCCTAGCCAGAGCAGCACAAAGATCCCCAATGACGAGCGGGAAGTCTCTTGCCGGCCAAGCGGTATTTACTTCGACAAATGCACCAAAGCCTTCGACCGGGCAGGACGACCTTGGATCTTTCCGGCATGGACACCATTCGAACAGGAATGGGCACTCTCAAAGCAGCCGCCGATAATTGTCAGGTCCCGAGGAGGCTGTCTCCGCCGCGAGCCCGCGGCGGGCAAGGAGTGTCACGTTGTGCAGGAATGTTGGTGCGTGAAGTGAAGCGCTTCGTCTGGGCCTTACTGGCCGCAGTCCTATGGTTGTGCGGGTGCGCCGGTCAAACCGGGCCGGTCACTGGGCACTCCGGGATTCTTACCGGCCTCGTCCTGACCGCCCCAGTCTGCCCTGTCGAGCGTATTGATCAGGAGTGTCCGCCGCGCCCGGTCTCAGGGGCGGCCGTTGTCGCCTTGGACGGGGAAGAGGAAGAACGAACGAGCCAGTCGGGCGAGGTCGAGCGGACGCTGGCACTTGCGGTACTCAGAGGCGCGTTGCTCGATCTCCTCGCCACTTCGGACGTTGGGCGTTCATCCGCAGCGGTGCAGCACTACGTCACCGGGATCGAACAGAGTGCCGGTGGAGATGCCCGGTAAAGACTCCCCATCAAATCCGGGCCTCTATGCAGCCTCACATCGTCCCCCGCAGACAATTACTAATCAAGCGACGATCCGACGGCGCCATGAAGCATCGCACTCGCATACACCTACATGCGCCGGCCGCCACGCGAACTTCCGACTTCGACAGTGTCCGGTGAGGATCTGAGACTTTCGAAAGGGTGTGTCAGAAAATGGCAATACGGGTTCTATTCTGACACTTTCAGATAGGGGCCCTGACGTTCGGCTGAAATGTGGGCAAACCTTGCGTTCAGATTTGCCTTAGCGGATAGACGTAGCTGTCCTTTCCAAGTTCATCAGCGTTCGGCGGATATGCCCCTTGTCGGGAGCTGGTGATGGTCGCAGCCTTCTGGAGTGGCGGTCCGGGCGTGTAGCTGTTCGCCGTTGGGCCGATACGGCCGTGCCCCGTTGGCCCCGAGAGCGCGGAGCTGGGCGAGACCCGGTATCCATCGGACATGAAGGAATCTCCTGCCCTGAGGGTGTGGCTGCCGACATTGGTCGGCCTGCGCAGCGAATCACTGGCAGGAGGGCAGGTCCGAGGCCCCCGCGCCGTCGGCCTTCCCCGGCGGTGCGGTGCGGGCTGCGTCTGTTCGGGGGCTCGTGCTGCATCGCTGTCGGGGGTGCCGGTACAGATCGGATTTCAAGATTTAGAGCTGGGTCGACCAGGAATATGGCTAAGAATGGACTTGGAGAAGCCACCATCGACACAGACGTCCTGCCCGGTGACATAACCCGATAGCGGACTCACAAGAAATTCGATGACGTTGGCAATGTCCGTGGGGTCTCCAATTCTTGCCAGCGGGATGATATCCTCCCTGGCCTTCTTGATTTGGGGATCGGCATACATTTTTTCGGTCATCCGTGTATGAGTCATGCCCGGGGAAACCACATTCACGCGAATTCCGTCAGGTGCCCATTCCAACGCGAGTGTTTGGGCCAGCATTGTCAATGCAGCCTTGCTGGGGCTGTAAGCACCTGATCCGGCATGTGGCAGCTGACCAGACATGGAAGAGGTGAAACAGGCGGACCCGCGGCTCTGCTGCAAGTGCGGGTAGCTTGCTTTGGCTAGAAGCCACGCGCCGCGGAGGTTGACGGAGAACATGTTGTCCCAGTCCTCAAGGGACACGTCACAGATGGCGCCTGGGTTAGCGATTCCGGCGTTTGCTACCAAGGCGTCCAGGCCACCGAACTCGGCTACCGCAGCCTCTACGAGTTGACGTGGCACGTCGGGGTCAGCGAGATCGCCCGCCAGTGCGATGGCGGTACCTCCCATTGACTGGATTGTACGAACGACTTGCTCTTGGTTGCCGTTCGCTCCGTGTCCACCCACGGCAATCATCGGGTGCACGCCCCGGGCCAGAGCCGCCTCTGCGATTCTCACGCAGGTAGACGCGCCTATGCCGCTGCTTCCGCCACTGACCAGTGCTCTCATTGCACACACTCCTTTTATCGGGGATTCTCTTGAGAATCATTTTTGACTACCATTTTTGATAGGAGTCCATGGACTGCAAACTCAGATCCGTTTTGCAGCGCAATTCGCAACGAAACCCGATGTCATTATTTGAAACAAACTCTCGGTGGATGCGCCGCAACCTCCAATGCTGGAACTTAAGTTCCCAGTTCCCAGCCTTGATATTTGAGATCCTGCATCGCTTTCTTGAATTCCTGCACAGGGTTGTCTTCGCGGATGATCTCAAGAACTACGTTATTGACGCCGCACGTTTCTCTGACGACGTTGCCCAATCCATTCCAGTCGATCACTCCCGTGCCGATTGGATCATGGCCCCAGGTCTCCGTGCCCGTATCAGAA
Source organism: Arthrobacter sp. K5 (assembly GCF_040448525.1). Lineage (NCBI taxonomy): Bacteria > Bacillati > Actinomycetota > Actinomycetes > Micrococcales > Micrococcaceae > Arthrobacter > Arthrobacter sp. K5. The sequence continues at coordinate 372,697 of NZ_CP159279.1, forward strand.
ATATGCACCAATCCAATGGATTCATGGTAGGAGAGCAAACTATCTACGGGATCTTCTCCGATGTAGGCAGCGTTGGCGACGTCGTACACAATCTTGACTGCTTCGTCGTTGATAGTGCTTACGATGCCCGCCAGATCCTGGATGGTAGGGGTGAAGCAGTAGGGAGTGTTTTCGAAGAGAAGTCGCGTGCCGGCCTGTTTGGCCAGTGGAAGTAGATTCTCCAGGCTCTCGTACATCCACCCGTAGGTTTTTTCGAGTGAAGGTGAGATCATCGGGCGTCTTGTGCCGGGGGAGATCACAACCTCGGGGACATCCCAGGCTGCAGCCAGGTCGATCACTGATTTGATGTGCTCGATGCTTTTGCGGCGCATATTGGCGCCGGGGCTGGCCAAGTTGACGTCATATCCACCGGCGTTCAGTGATCTGATTTTGGCGCCGTATTCATTGAGTCTTGCATGAGTTGCCGTGCGCTCTGAGCCGGATATTTCATCCGGCCAGCAATGGGGCGAGCTGACCGGAACTTCAAAGGTTTTATACCCGTTGTCGACCAATTCAGCTATCGCATCAATGGCCGTAGATGACCATAGATAGGAAAATGTGTTAATGATCATTTGGTTCACTTGAAGGCATCCTCTCTGTTCTTCACCGATGGAGAAAAGTGTTTCAGTCATAAGGCACTGTGAATTTCGATCCTGAGTAGGGGATCGCAAGCGCGAGCCAAGCGGCTCGAAGGGACCCGGGGCAGACATGCCCCTTCTGCCCCGTCGAGCCGCCACGGATTACCTGGTACCGGCGGGCCTACCGGGAACGCTTAGCCCCGTCGATGGCCGGCGATGTGCTCGAGACCAGGTGTTCGCCTTCAAGTACCTCAGGGTCAGCAAGCGCCACCGTGACACGGTCACCGCGGTTGCCGGTCTCCGGCAGCGTGAAGTAGACGACGAGGCAGAGGGCGACAATGGCGATCATGTAGACCGCGACCAGCATCGGCTGTCCGGCGCCGACAAACGCGGCGGCGATCAGTGGCGCGGTGCCGCCGAAGACGGCTATGACGATTTGGTGTGCGAAGCCGATGCCCGATACCCGTACCGCAGCCGGGAACAGTTCGGCCTGGATGGTCGGATAGACGGACTGCCAGATACCGAGAACCACCCAACCGGACGCCGATACCAGAACGTAAACACCGAAGCCCGGCTGGTTCAGCAGCAGGAGCAAGGGGTAGAAGAGGACGATCATGCCGATGGCACCGATGATGGGGAAGATTTTGCGTCGGCCGAGGCGGTCGGAGAGCGCGCCGCAGATTGGCACGATGATAACGAGGAGGGCCAGTCCGATGACGCTGCCGGCCAGGGTCGAGGACAGGTCTCGGCCGGTGGTCAGCTTGGCGTAGGTGGGGAGGAAGGTGGCCCAGGTGTAGTAGGCGACGGCCGGGGCTGAGAGCGCTGCTGCCTGCAGCAGCGCCTTCGGGTGTTCGCGAAGCAGGTCCATCAGGCGTGCCGGCGCGGACTTTTGGTCAACGAGGGCAGTTGCCTCGAACTCGGGGGTCTCTTCCGCCCGGGCCCTCAGGATAAGGCCGACGACGCCGAGGATGCCTCCCGCGACGAACGGGATGCGCCAACCCCAGGCGGCGAGGTCTGCTGGAGTGAAGGATGATGTCACCATTGCCGCGGCGCCGGTGGCGGCGAGGGTCGCGAAGCCGCTTGCCATGTTGGAGAACGAACCGAACAGGCCCCTGCGGTTCGCGGGGGCGTGTTCGACCATGAATGCGATGGCGCTCTGCGCCTCACTGCCGGCCGAGATTCCCTGGAGGATGCGTGCAACCAGGAAGAGAATCGGTGCTGCGTAGCCGATCGTCGCAAATGACGGTGTGAGGCCGATGATCAAAGCACCAAGCGCCATGCCTGAGATTGATAAAGTCAGGATGAGCCGTCGGCCGAAGCGGTCGGCCAGCGGGGAGATGATGATTCCGCTGAGCGGGCGTACAACAAACCCGACCGCGTAGGTGAGCAGTGCTGCGATAAGGGAGGCGAACGGGGAATCGCTTGGAAATATCTGCGATGAGAACACCGCTGCCAGCAGCCCGTAGATGTACCAGTCGTACCACTCCACGAAGTGGCCGATCGTGCCGGCCACCATATTGACGGTGCGGCGAGGGGGCTCAGGCACTTCGGGAAGGCCCAAAGGGTCGGGACTGCTGACGGCTTCTTTTGAGGTCTTCATTGAACTCTCCAAACTTTCACGTTTGCTGGGTAAGGATATTGGAATATTCGGGGTAACCGAAGCGACGTGATGGGTGGGCCTTTGTCCGCCTGTGTCCCGCTTCGAGGTATGACTGGCGGCAAACTCGCGGTGGCGTAGGGGCTGCTCTGGCCATTCATGAGATCGATTGCCGTAATCGCATCGCTGAGATCGGTTGCTGAGATCGGTTGCAAGTAACGATACGTAGGCGGGTGAGCCCTGTCAACGGTCATTTTCAGTTCAAAGGACGGCGGTGCAAACCTTTGGCCAGCGCGCGGCGAGAGGGCAAGCGGGGCCCGCTCCAAACGGACCGGACCTGAAAGTCATCCCTGAATTCGCAGGGACTTCTCGTTGTTGACATTGAGGAATCGGACTCCGGACCAGGTGCAGTCCAGGCTGCCGTAGGATGCCCAGTACTCGTCCCAATGCGCAAGTTTCCATCGGTCTCTTTCGAGTCCCCGCTGAAGAAGTCGCCCCCGGAGGACATCCTGGGGGACCTGTACCCGCACCACTGTGGTCTCCGAGGGAGGCCAGTGGAATTCTTCCGCGGCGCGTGTCAGGTAGTCCGGCATGGCGAAGTAGGCGCCGAAGGGTGCGTCAAGTACGACCGATCGTCCCAGGCGCAGGTTCACTCCGGCTACATCCATGAGTGTCTCGTACTCCAGGGGCAGCAGATTTTCCCGATAGAAGTCATTGGATTCCCGGTCTGTGGGGTCGTGTCCGGCTGCCTCCAGTGCAAACTCGACAAGGCGGCCGCAGATCCGGTCCTTATCCAGATATGCAGCACCATGCTCTCTTGCTGTTTGCTGGGCAATGGTCGTTTTCCCGGAGCCGGCAGGGCCGATGACAATGAAGACCTTCGGGGCTGTCATTGGCGTGCCTCTGCCACTGCTGAGAGGAACTCTTTGGCGGCCTCGGTGACACGGGAGAAGTCGCCGTCCGGCTGCCATGCTTTGGTCACGGAGCTGCCGACGCCGACAGCTGCGACGCCGGCCGCAAACCATTCGCCGACGTTCTCTACGGTCACGCCGCCTGCCGGCATAATCGGCAGATGTGCGAGCGGGGCGAGAACTGATTTGGCGTAGGGGATACCGCCGGCTTCGGTGGGGAAGAGCTTGAGGATGTCAGCGCCTGCCTCTGCGGAGTTGACTAACTCAGTGGGTGTGTAGGCGCCGCTGATTGTCGGCACCTGGTACCGGTTCGCTGACCGGATCATTGCCGGGTTCAGCTGGGGGCTGACCAGGAAGTCGGCGCCGGCCCGGATGCACTCGTAGGCTGAGTGCTCGTCCAGAACTGTTCCGGCTCCCACCGCTACTCCGTTAGGCCCGTGCTTGGCGGAGAGCTGACGGATCACGTCCACGGCGCCCGGGATCGAGAGCGTGATTTCCAGTGCGCGAAAACCTCCGGCGATCGCCGCTTCCGCCACGCGTTCTGCCACATCAGCGTTCTCGAGCCGGACGATGAGGACGGCGCCGGATTCGTCGATGGTCTGCAGGGTGCGAAGTTTTTTGTACATTGCTGGCCTTTCTTCTGACCCGGACGGTCGGCTCATCACCGAGCGTCCCTGAGCCACTGTTGAAGTGTCGTTGACAAACTCTCCCACCATCCATAGTGTTATTGCAACCGATCTCAGCAACCGATCTCATGCTGAGCAAACAATCGAACTCCTACTTAGCAAAGGGGCTGGCAGGGTGAGTAAAACTCGCACGATCATCCTTGGTGCTTCGCACTGGCACGTCCCGCTCTGTACGCAGGCGATCGGCGAAGAACACCAGGTCGTTGGCGTCAGTGACGAGGACGTGTCCTTCGTCCAGGGACTGGCTAGGGCGTGGAACGCTCCCGTGGAGGCTGACTGGCGGAGCCTGGTGGATCTGCCCGGTGTGGGGCTTGCCTATGTCTTCGGCCCGCACGATGGCATGGCGGAAAAGTGTTTTGCCCTGATTGAGCGCGGGATTCCGTTCGTGGTGGAGAAGCCGCTGGGAACCTCCCTGGCGGAACTTTCCCAGGTGCGCAAGGCTGCGGAAGCGGCCGGCGTGGCCGCGACGGTTCCGCTCGTTCAGCGGAACGGCCCCGTCGACCGGTGGCTGGCCAAGGCCGGCCGGCCGACGTACCAGAGGATGTCCTTTATCGCCGGACCGCCCTCGCGCTACCTGGCTAACGGCAATCCCTGGATGCTGGACCCTGCCACTGCAGGGGGCGGGTGCCTGGCCAATCTGGGACCGCATTTCGTCGACCTGTTCCTGCAGGCCTGTGACGAGGCAGCGTCGGGTATCGAGTCGCGGCTCTCGTCGGCCCTTCACGGCGGGGCTCTTGAGGACCATGCCAGCCTCATCATCACCACCGCGAACGGGCGTGAAGCCATCGTGGAGGTCGGCTACGCCTTCCCGGGTTCGCCGTTGAAGCGGTACTGCAGCTACACATCGGCGGGCGCGGCGGGATTCGCCTCCGTCAACTCGGACGGTTCAGCCACCTTCACAGCCTTGGATGGTACAACGGAGACCGCCGTGATCGAGGTGGATAGTGATCCCCTCTATGATCCGTTCGTGCGCCGCGTCGCACAGACGCTGGAAGATGGATTCCGGGGCCTGCCGACATTGGCTCAGCTCGAAGATGTGATGCGCCCCATTTGGCAGGCATACGACAACCAGCACGGAGGAAAAGAAAATGGCCGACCTTAGTATTGACGTTGTCGCGAAGGCGGCCGGTGTCCACCGCTCAACAGTTTCCCGGGCATTCTCCCGGCCTGAAGCGGTGAAAAGCGAAACCCGCGAACACATCCTCCGCGTCGCCGAAGGTCTCGGCTACACCATGAGCCCGCTCGCCCAGGCACTGCGCCGAAAGACCAGCACCTTCATCCCGCTGATCGTCCCTGACATCACCAACCCGTTCTTTGCCGAACTTGCCAAGACCATGACGCAGGCCGCGGACGAGCGCGGCTACCAGCTGCTGCTCTGCGTCACGAACGGGGACCCTGCCAAGACCGACGGATACTTCACCGCGATGCAGGCCATGTACGCGCCCTTCGGCATCGTCGCGCCCTCCACGAAAGTCGACACCGAGGCCCTCAAGCTCTTCGACTTCGGCCACAAGGTGGTGGTGATCGACCGTGTGGAAGGCGACTCCTCGGTTCCAACGGTCACCGTCGACAGCCGCCGCGGCATCATGCTGGCCCTGGACCACCTGCATTCTCTGGGGCACACCTCGATCGGCTACGTTTCCGGTATCGCCGGCACCCACACCGCCCAGGACCGGATGGACGCCTACCTGGAGCTGTCAGCCGAAGGCAACAGCACGCCCCTGGTACTGGACAGCGGCTCCGATCCGGACGCAGGAGCGCGCGCGGCACAGCATTACCTGGAGATGGAGAATCCACCGACGGCGATTATCGCCGCCAACGACATGGTCGCCTTCGCGGTGATCTCGGCCCTGGGACAAAATGGCATCCGCGTGCCGGATGACGTATCGGTCATCGGCTTTGACGGACTGGCCCTGGGCGCCCGGTTCAACCCGCCCCTGACCACCGTACGGCAGCCGATCGACGACATGGGAAACATCGCCATCGAACTGGCAGAAAAGCAGAACCTGAACGGCTCGGTGGAGCACATCGTCCTGGAACCTGAACTTCTGATGCGCGCCTCCACCGCAGGACCGCGCAAATGACCGCGGCCAACGAAGGAACCCTGCGGCGGCTGCCCGGGCTGCGGCACGCCGACCACGTCGGCCTGACAGTTCCGAACCTCGAAGACGCCATCAGGTTCTTCGTCGAGGTGCTCGGCGCCGAGGAGCTGTACCGCTCCCAGCGCGGACCCGACCCCGAGTTCATGCCCACCAACTTCGACGTCCCTGCCGACGGCCGGCTCACCCTCGCCATGCTCCGCCTGCCCCCGAACCTGAACATCGAGCTGTTCGAGTGGAGCAGCGCCGAGCGGCGGGAAACCCCGCCCCGGCACTGCGACGCCGGTGGGCACCACCTGTGCTTCGTAGTGGACGACGTCGACGAAGCGATCGCAGTGCTGCAGGAAACCCCCGGGGTCCAGGTGCTCGGAGAACGCAAGGAAGTCGCCGGCGACAGCCCGCGCGTGGCCGGCAACCGCTGGACCTACTTCATCACCCCCTGGGGGCTGCTGATGGAAATCGTCGACCGCTCCCGCGTCGCATCCCCACCTCGGCTCGTCGGTCCAGCGGACTGGACAGCCACACACGACACTTCCCGGAAGGACAATCAACAATGAGGCTTGCAGGTCACACACTAGGCACTCCGGACCATACGGTCCCCCAGGCACTGAAGCTTTTCCGGGCCGCGGGGCTCGATGCCGCCGAAGTCATCTACCAGGACGGCTACACCTCAGGCCTGCCTCAGGGCGACCGGCGCGCCGCACTGGAGGCACTGAAGGCGGCCGAGGACGAGGGCCTGCCCATCATCGGCCTCACCCCTTACACCACCGCCATCAATGCCCTGGACGAGAAAGAGTGGCGCGCGGGAGTCGACGAATTCCGTGGCGCGATTGAAACCGCCCATCTGCTCGGCGCCGACCGCGTACGCGTGTATGCCGGGTCCTGGCACCCGGGCGACACTGATCACGACCGGCGATGGGCGAAACTGCGGGAGGCGCTGCAAACCCTGGCACCCGAGGCCGAACAGGCCGGCGTGCGGCTGTGCGTGGAAAACCACTTCGGCACCATGACCCAGACCGGGGCAGAAACCGCCGCGCTCGTCCGGGAGGTAGCCCACCCGGCCGTCCGAGTTCTCTACGACCAGGCCAACCTCACCTTCACCCACGACGAATCATTCGAGGAAGCCTTTGCTGTCCAGGGCGACCTCATCGGTCACGTCCACGCGAAAGACCTCGTCTTCACCGACCCCAACGCAGCCTTCCGCGCTACGGAAACAGCCCGCGTCAACACATCCGAGCGCGCCGTACGCTCCCGGGTCATCGGCACCGGCGTCCTTCCCTGGCCCCAGATCCTCGCGGCCCTGCTACGCCACGGCTACGATGACCTGCTGAGCATCGAGTACGAGTACCGCTGGCACCCGCAAGACCTTCCCACCCCCGAGGACGGATTCCGGGAATCCGCGGCCGCACTGCGCGGGATGCTCACGGAAATTGCAGAAATGGAGAACGCCCGATGAACGGCCAGCGCCTTCGCGTGGGCGTCATCGGCGCGGGAAACATCGCCACCATTGCCCAATTGCCCACACTCGTACAACGCGATGATGTCGAGTTGGCAGCCCTGGTGTCCCGCCGCGAGGACCCCGGCAACCTGGTCCGGCGCTGGGGTTTCGGCGCCGCCTACCGGTCAGTGGAGGACATGCTGGACGCGCAGGATCTGGACGCCGTGTTCGTCCTCACACCCCGGTCCGAGCACGCCCATGCGGTCCAGCTGTGCCTGAATAATGACGTCGACGTGTTCTGCGAAAAACCCCTGGCCCCCGCCACGGAAGAAGCCGAGCGTTTGGCGGACCTCGCCGACGAACGCGGCCGCATCCTGATGGTCGACTTCAACCGCCGCTACGCACCCGTCTACACCGCCGGCCGGGAAGTGTTCGGGGCGAAAGGCGCTACATTCTGCGTCGCCCAAAAGAACCGCCCCGGATCGGAATACCGTGCAACGTTCGAGAACGCCATTCACATGGTCGATCTGCTCCGCTGGTACTGCGGCGGTGAACCCGTGGACGTGGCCGCGCACGCAGCCGGTGATGATTCCTGGGAGGAAGACGGCGTCGCAGCCATGATTCGCTTTGACACCGGCAACACAGGAGTCCTCATGGCTGCCCGAACGGCAGGTGCCTGGAACGAGAAACTGGACGCCTACGGCGACGGCAAGACCGTGGAGGTCCGCGCTCCCGAAACAGTGTCGACCACCGTCAGGGGGGTCACCACCTCACGCGAGCTCAGCGCCGAGGCCTACGGCTGGGCAACAGCGACCGACACACTAGGGTTCTCCACTGCCGTCCACCATTTCCTGGACCGGGTCGCTGACCGGGCGCAGCCACTGACCTCCGGTCGCGAAGCCGTCCATACCCAGCAGCTGCTGGACCGGATCCTCGCTGCCTCCGGACTGCCCACAGAAGAACAAGAAGGCCGGCAATGGGCAAGCCACGCTACCAGCAGCAACAAATAAACAGTGTTTGCGCCTTGGACTGCAGACGGCATTCAGCCCGGGCTTGAAAGCATGCAGGTGCGAGGCACCCTCATGACAGTAGCGGCGACCGCAGGCACGCCACACCTCCCAACAAACACCCCATGTAAGGACCTCCGAAGATGAAACGAGCCACTCGCAAACCACCACCCGGAGAGCAGCACATCAGCCAGCACAGGAACGGAATCTTCAAATGAGCCTCAAAGACCAGGTCGTTCTGGTGACCGGATCGAGCGGCGGCATCGGCAATGCGCTCGTCGATGCACTCACAGCCGCCGGCGCCGTGGTCGTCGGCGCCGACCGGGCCCCCAAGGAGGGCCAAGCGCTGGCACACTTCTTCCCGCTCGACGTCACCTCGGAAAGGCAATGCGCCGCCGTCGTCCGCGAGACCACAGCCAAGTACGGCCGCATCGACGCCCTCGTTCACGCAGCCGGAGTCCTGGGCGCCACGCCCGAGATCATGGAGACAACGACGGAGGAATTCGACTCCATCATGCGGATCAACGCCTCCGGCACGTTTTCAATGGTCCGGGAAACGGCACAGTCAATGATCAGCTCCGGTACCGCCGGCGCGATTCTGATCCTCTCCTCGGTGGCAGCCAAGGAAGCCCGCAGCAATTATCTGTCCTATAACGCAAGCAAGCTTGCCGTGCTTCATATCATGTGGTCATTCGCCCAGATACTCGGTCCCAACGGTATCTCGGTCAACGCCATCGCACCTGGCCCGGTCAACACCCCCATGTGGGCCCAATTCGCAAAAGACTCCGGCCCGGACGCAGCCGCGAACAGGGCGAAACGGGCAGCACAGCTTCCCATGCGCCGGTTCGCCGAACCAGACGAAGTCGCCCGCGCCATCCTATTCCTGGCCGACCCGGACAACCGCTACATCACGGGCGTAACCCTGGATGTGGCAGGGGGCGCGCACCTCGGTATGGGGACCTGACAGCAGCGAGGAGGGTAGGGGGCAGGAGAGCTTAGCCTGGCGAAGGTACGGGTACACAGTCTCCCGGCTTATGCCGTACTGGCTGGCGAGGACGGATTTCGGACTTCCGTTGGCTGCCCGCTGGACCAGCTCAGCCGCCATATCAGGTGTGAGCGTCTTCTGCCGCCCCTTGTAAGCGCTGCGCTGCCTGGCAAGGGCGATGCCTTTCCGCTGCCGATCGGAGAACAATCCGTGGTCGGATTCCTTCGGGACTTTGGCGGTCTCTTGCCCCACCAACGCTTCGCGTCGCTGGGGTGCCCCTGGAGGCATCGCTTCGTGAGTGGCACCAGCTACCCGCCGGCCTGCTGGTTGTCGGACAGAGACTCCCGTGACGGTGTCCCAGTCGTCTCTGAGAAGAGCAGTGCAGGCGCCCCGCGGCCCCTGGTGATGTGTGCTTTGGAAGCGGCCGTGGGACGCCGGTCGGCTGCTGCAGAGTCGTTGCACGCCCCGCGACCCATCCATCGACAGTCACCTGGAGCTTCAGAGGGGATGCATCGCCCATGAGCAGCAACCGGCATTTCAGCCGGTGCGAAAAGCGCAAGGCACCCGCAGCCGTACCTGCTGTCCCGGATCTGGGACGGCTCACCATGCCCCACAAGACGAACCACGCAGCAGCCAGGACCGTCGCTTCCGGGGATGTGCTGTGGGACAAACGCAAATGTAGCCAGCAAGGCTCGCAAGCGAGGTTCTGGAAACACGGGAGCTCCGGACGTCGCATAAGTTTTTCCACCAGCTGAGCCGCAAACAGAAGCAGTGGCTCGCAAACCATCTTCCGGGCTGGTCCTGGGACAGTGCCACCGGTGCTCTGCAATCGCCCGCGAAGACCAACCAACGGCAGCTCGCTGACCTGGTGGAAGCGACCGGCCTTCCCTACGTTCAGCGTGCTGTGTTGAAGGTGCAGGGGCTGAGCCTGGAGCAGGTCGAATACATCGTAGAACGTGCGTCGAGGACTGCCCTGTTCATCCTCGCTTCAGACCCGCCAGCCAGCGAGGCTTCCCGAGGAATCATTTCCGGAATGGTTTTTGTAAGTACTGAAGCGAGGATTGAACGGTCCTTGGTCCCCATCGGCGTTGCTGCAATAGAGGCCTCAAATCCCGCACCAGCCAAGGTGTCCGCCGGTGTCCCGCGACGGCACTACCGGTATATGGGGCAGGCAGCTGGTCTGAACCCAACCGCGATGGCCTCATTTATTCCGTGACTGGCTGCCGATCCAAGGAACTGAACCCGCCATGACACCCGATAAAGTTGGTGCCATGGGGGATAAGAATATCGACGAGCATTATCAGCGGGTCATCAATCGCCCGTACTACTACGGATACGCAAAGACAGGCACGACCATCTACGCGTACACGAAGGAAGAGTGGGGCATCGGTGCCAGCTCGGGCGGCGGCGACCACAACCTGATCCGTTCCTTCTACTTCAGCATTTTGCTCACGGTACTGGTTGCCCTGCCGGCGTCGCTGTTCGCCCTGGCCTTTGGGGTCATTCTGCTCTTCAATCTGTCGATCATGGGACTGGTCATGGTGTTCTTCGGGCTCCTCTTCGGCCTCGCAGTCCTCCAGGGATACTTCAACGTCACAGAAGAGTGGCAGGGGCGCAACGCCCGGAAGCGCAACGGGCTGCCGAAGCCCTGGTGGACGGCGGACGATGACCGCGCCTACGGATGGTTCCGGGAGCACCCGGATCCCCGCATCCAGATGACCCTGGATTACTTCCCGTATTCCGTGAAGCTCCGTAAGGAAGATGAGGAACAAGCTACTCAGCGTTGAGGGCTGATTTGCACCTGGATACTGCGGACCTTGAAGACATACCCCTGCCTCGTTCTGGTTCATCTGGCTCTTCCCGGTCCGCTGAGCCAAAAACCCCACCCCTAAGAGAAAACCCAGGAGAACGATCGTGAAGCGAATCTTCACCGCCGCAGTCATCGCAGCAGTCGCCGGCCTGACGGCATGCGCCTCAACCCCCAAAGAACCCATCGGGCCCAGCTCCATACCTGTGGAGACAGCCGTCGCCACACAGCCATCGCCTTCAGAATCATCCCCGACATCCACGACAGGCAGCGTGAAGGAGGCCTGCGAGACATTCAACGCGCTCTACGCCGAGTACGAGGCCCTTTCCGGCACTGACCCGAACGCCTACGAGGACATTTACCTGAAGGCGCAGGACGCAAAAGACACGGTTTCAGGGGACCTGACAGGCCTTTTTGCGTCCCTGAGCGCCCTCTCAATGGACCACTCGGCGGCGGCCGAAAACGGTCGCCAGCCTAGGCAGGCATCCAAGGACGCCGTTCGGGACGCCGTCTTCGCTAATGCCGGCACCTGCACGGCCGAGGGCGTCACGCTCCGGCTCTAAGACGGCCTGGCACCGTAGAAATGGGATGAAGAAACCGGGTCCCCGACCCTGATCCGCTTTATAGACAGGAAGACTGAGTATGGTCTACGACCGTGAGCGTGTGCGGCGCGAGGATGCCGTGTACGCCGAACACAAAAAGGCTGTCGCCGCCGGTGAGAAGCGGGTGCTCCGCACGACCAACACCGGCGAGCTGCACAGCTACCCGGCCGACGAGATCGGGTTCACGCCCGGGAGCGGACAGGCTCAGGTAAGTACCTGGTGGGGTATGGGGATCATCACGGTCTTTTCGGGGCTAGTCCTGATCGCCGGCCTGTGGCTTTTCCAGCGTCCTCTATGGGAGGGCGGGCTGCCGGATTGGGGAGCCCTGTGGCTAATAGGCTTTGCCGGATTCGCGACGCTCTATACATTCAACCTCGCCCGTGACGAGTACCGGGCCACCCAACTCCGCAAGCGGCGCGGCTCCCCGAAGCCAGGCACCAGGGGCCGCGTCGACATCAACCTTTTGGAGCTGGGACAGGAACGTCCCGACCGGCCCGGCACGTCCAGATAGGATTCGATCCGTGTTCAACCAAGATCAGCATAGCCGGCCAGGACGCCGGAACCGTGCCCGCCTCAGTCGACGCCCGGGCCGCGGCTAGCGCTCTGGTCACCGCGTTCTCCGGCTTCCAGCTCACTGTGCGCGCCGGGATGGGCCGTTCCAGGCTGGAATGGTCCCTGGCCTACCTCCTGGCCCCGCTCGAATCACTCGCGCCCTAAAGGAGCCGCACCATGAAGCGACCCGACCGTGACGGCCTCAACATTGCGCACCGCCCCGAGCACGGCAAGGCCCAACAGGCGACGGCTGGACCTCATCCCTAAGTGCTCAGCACCGGAACGAACCCAAAAGGAGAACCGCCTCGTGATCACTCCACCCCAGGATCAAGAGGCGTCCAAGACAGTGCTGCTGATCGGCGCCACGGGATCCCTCGGAGGCATGATGGCGCGAGAGCTCCTGGAGCAGGGCGCCGAACTCCGGCTACTGGTCCGCCCTGAGTGCCGCTCCAAGCTCGACGCCGAAATCGTGGCTGAGTCCTCGGAGCGTTCGATCTCGGCAAGGGAGAGGCCTATCTCTGGGGTGACGGCGACGCAAAATGGAGTTCACCACCTTTGCCGATACTGCCGCCTGCACCGCTGCTGTGGCCGTGGACGAACGTCCTGTCCCAGACAAAATCCACGTCGCAGGCCACGTTGATCGAAAATGGAGTCGCAATCCCTGAACCAATCGTCTACGAGGACTTCTCGCTCCGGTCCGCCGCCGGGATATTCCAGTCCAACCTCACTGACGGGGGAACCCGCGATGACGCCTGCGTGCCGATAGCGGGGCTTTGTCCTTCGGCTCGTCCGGTGACGGTCAGACTGAGGCCCCCTGCAGGACCCCCTGCGGAGCTATTCGGCCCGTGGGGAACCCATACGGCGTGGACGACGACGACGTTAGCTCCGAGGCTCGCGCCCTTTAGGAAAGTTCCCCGGCCGACGCTGCGGCAGGACTCGTCTGGCCGGGGGAAGCTTGGTGGGCCGCTGCCAGGCCAGGTTTGAGGCGTGTCCCCATGGTCAGGGGCTGTTACCGGCTGACTGGCTCCCGCGTCTGGAGGATCGGGAGTTCGTGCCGGCGGGGGAAGCCCTCCCAGTCGCCGGGGACAAGGCAGGCGAAGGCGCCGGTGGCGGCGGCGGTGCTGAGGCGGTCCTGGGGTCCGCGGCCGCTGATGTATTCGGCGAGGTAGCCGGCAACGAATGCATCCCCGGCTCCGACGGTGTCGATGGCGTCGACGGTGATTGCTTCCTGCCGGAACAGTGCGCCGTTGATCAGGGCAAGGGCCCCGTCGGCGCCGAGCTTGATGACCGCCTCGCTTGGTCCCAGTGCCGCTATTCTCCGGGCAAGTTCCTCGGGTTCACCGGCACCTACCGCGATCGCGGCCTCGTCGTCGCCGGCGAATACGATGTCGGCGAGCGGGATGATGTTCCGGTAGATGCCTCCTGCTTCTTCGGCCGACCAGAGGTTGCTGCGGAAGTTGAGGTCGAAGGACACCGGCACTCCATGGATTCTTGCGGCGTCGACGGCATACCTAAGGGTTGCCTCCGCCTGCGGGGAGAGGGCGGGGGTGATGCCGCTGACGTGCAGCAGGCCGGCCCCGGCGATGAGTTGTTCGTCAATGTCTGTGCTCGCGATCTGCGAGCCGGCACTGCCTGCCCGGTAGTAGCTGACGCGCTGGGTGGCAGGTGTCCTGCGTTCCTTGATCATCAGGCCGGTGGGGGCGGAGGGGTCGACGGCGATGCGGACGTCCACCCCTTCGGCACGGATTTCGCGCCCCACCAACTCGCCAAGCGCATCCGATCCTGTGCGTCCGCACCAGACGGCCTGCACGCCGAGCCGCTGGAGGCCGATGGCGACGTTGGACTCGGAGCCGCCGATGCCCAGGCTCATGGTGGAGGCGTGCGCGAGCGGGCCGACCTGGTCGGCACGCATCAGCGCCATGGTCTCGCCGAACGTGAGCACGTACGGTGCCGGGTTCACTTGATCGCCCCTAGCTGCTCGACGGTCTGGTCGATCAGCTTGCGCAGGCGCCGTGCCCTGGCTGTGAGGTCCTGCAGGTCGCCGCCCTTGCAGGCGTCGCCCAGGAGCGGCCCGCCGAGGCTGACGGCAAGTGCGCCGGCCCTGATCCAGGCCGGCACGTCCTCGATGTTGACTCCGCCGGACGGAATGACCTCGATGTCCGGGAACGGGCCGCGAAGCTGTGAAACGTAGCCGGCGCCGACCGTGGATGCGGGGAAGACCTTGACTGCGGTGGCGCCCAGTTTCCAGCCGGTGTGCAGTTCGGTGGGGGTCAGGCCGCCCGGGTATACCGGAACGCCGCGGCTAACGCAGGCATTGATGACTCCCGGGTCGGTCACGGGCGTGACAATGTAGGCGGCACCCAGGTCGAGGGCGGTCTCAGCTTCCGCCGCCTCGGTGACCGTTCCGACGCCGATCTCGACGGAGTCCCCGAACCGCTCCAGGAGGAGGGGGAGTTCCTCCCAGACGCCGGGTGTGCTGAGGGTGAGTTCGATGCTGAGTACGCCGCCGCGCTGCAGCGCCTCGATGACCGGCGCGTAGTCCGAGGCGTGCCTGGCCCGGAGGACAGCCACGGCCCTGGTGTCGCGGAGGACTGCGGAGGGTGACGGCCGGGACGCCGTGCCGGGGTTTTCGAGGCGGAGCATTGGATTCCTTTGCGGTGGAAGTGCTGTACAGCGGAACTGACAGTGCACGACGGCGGCGCGTGCCGCCGTCGTGCACTGGGTGTTACTTGACTGTGCGGGCGGCGGCCAGCTCAGCCGCCACCGTAGGGGTGGCGACCACGTCGGCACGGCCGGCGTCCTCGGGGTCGGTCAGGTCGCGGTTGACGGTCTCCGGTGAGAGCCGCGTGGCGATGAAGCTGACGAGCATGGTGAGCGACATGTAGATGGCCACCGGGATCCAGGAGTTGCTGAACAGGCCCAGCAGTCCGGCGCAGACCATCGGGGCGATGCCGCCGCCGATGATGGAGGAGAACTCACGGCCCAGGGTGACGCCGGCGTAGCGGTAGCGGCTGCCGAAGATCTCCGGGAAGTAGCTCATGTGCACACCCACCACGCCTTGGCAGGCCAGCATGAAGCCCACGATGATCACCAGCACGATGGCCACGGGGGAGCCGGTGGTCAGGAGCATGAAGGCCGGTGCCGGGAAGAGGATCAGTGCCCCGGTGATGACGGAGACCACGCGCCGGCGGCCGATCTTGTCGGACAGGATTCCGAAGGACACGGCGGCGACGCCGCCGCAGAGTGCACCGATGAGGAGTACCGGCGGGATGAACTTGGGGTCCGTGCCGACAACCGTGATCAGGTACGAGGCCATGAAGACCTGGATGGTGTAGGACTGGGTGCTGACGCCGAAGTTCATCAGGATGACGCGCAGGACGTTGGCCTTGCCGTGCTTGGCGACTTCCTTGAGCGGGGCGGGCGGCTCGGTGCGGGCCTGCTTGATCTCTTCGAACACGGGGGATTCGTCGAGCTTGCGCCGGATGACCAGGGCGGCGATGGTGACGAAGATACTGGAGAGGAAGACGAGCCGCCAGCCCCAGGTCAGCATGTCGTTCGGTGCCAGGGATTGGGCGGCGATCCACACCAGCGCGCCCAGGGCGGTGCCGGCGGCGGCGCCGACCATGATCAGCGAGGCGAGCTTGCCCCGCGTGCCGGGGGCTGCGGATTCGGTGAGCAGTGTTGCGCCGCCGGACTGTTCGGCGCCGGCGCCGAAGCCCTGGGCGGCACGGCATACGCACAGCAGGATCGGGGCTAGCAGGCCGATCTGGTCGAAGGTGGGAAGCAGGCCGATGGCCAGTGTGGCGCCGCCCATCAGGAGCAGCGTGACCACGAGGATCCATTTCCGGCCGAGGCGGTCGCCGAAGTGGGAGAAGAAGACGCCGCCGAGCGGACGGAAGAGGAAGCCGACGGCGAAGGTGGTGAAGCTGGCGATCAGCGCGGCTGCGGGGGAGACGTTGGGGAAGAACAGTTTGCTGAAGACGAGGGCCGAGGCGGTGCCGTAGATGACGAAGTCATACAGTTCGAGGGTGGTGCCGATGAGGCCTGCGACGGCGGCCTTCCGGACTTTGCTCTGGTCGACTTCCCCCGGGGGGAGGTGCGCTGCTGTGGTCATTTCCAAACTCCTTTGAATGGATGTAACGCGGTTGCTGGGCCTGGGGCCACGACCGCCGGGTTCCCTGGCCGAGCTTGCGAGGCTAGGGGGCGGTTGGGGGGTAGGTAATGAGTACTTTGAGGTTGGTGGGGTCGGTCACCGGTGCGGTGAGTGCGGCGGCGGCGTCTTCGAGCGGGAACGTGCTGGTGATGATGGACGGCAGGTCCACGACGCCGGAGGAGGCGAGGTCGATCGCAGCCGGGAATGCGTTTGCGTAGCGGAAGGCAGTGACGAGGTCGATCTCGTAGCGCTGGAGGAACCCGAGCGGGATACCGTCCACCGTGGCTTTGGCCTGGCCGACGACGGTGGCGCGGGCTGCCGGCGCCAAGGTCTGGAGGCCGTCCGCCAGGGCCCTCGTGTTGCCGGAGCATTCGATGAGCCGGTCCATGCCCGTCAGGTCCAGCGGCGTGGTTGCGGTGTTGATGGTGCGGGTGGCGCCGAACTTCGCGGCGACGGCGAGGCGGTCGGCGTTCACGTCCGTCACCACGATCTCGGCGGTGCCCTGGGCTGCTGCGACCTGGGCGACGAGCAGGCCGATGGGTCCGGCGCCGGTGATCAGCACGCGGTGGCCCTTGCGGACCTGCGCCCGTTCCACGGCCCAGACGGCGACGGCGAGGGGTTCGATCGCTGCTCCGATTTCCGCCGGGATGGTGTCCGGCAGTCGGTGGACGGCAGCCTCGGGCACCACCACGTGGCGGGCGAACAGCCCGTCGGTGGGCGGGGAACCGAAGCAGGTTCCGGCAGGGCAGAGGTTGTAGCGCCCGGACAGGCACGTCGGGCATTCCCGGCAGGGCAGGGCGGGTTCAATGACGACGGCGGTGCCCGCGGCGGTGGTGGCCTGCGGTCCGGCGGCGATGACGACGCCGGCACCCTCGTGTCCGAGGACGGTGGGCTGGCGCAGCACGTTGGTGCCGTTCCGGCCGTCGGCGAAGTAGTGCATGTCCGAGCCGCAGATCCCGCCGGAGCGCATTTCGACCAGCAGGTCATTCTGGCCGAGGGCGCGCAGCGGCTTGTGCTCGATGCGCAGGTCCCGGGCGCCGTGCAGCACGGCGGCCTGGGTTCCGGTGGGAAGCCCGGCGGTGTTTGTTGCGGGAATGGTTTGGGTGGTCATGGCGTGCTCCGTGTGGTTTGGAGGGACGGGGCTGAAGTGAGGGACGCGGCGGTGCTGGCTTCGGCGACGGCAGCCAGGGTTCCTGCTGAGTGGATGATGTCAATGAATTCGCCGGTGCGCAGGATGAACTCGTCGCGTTCGGCCAGTTCCTGGCCAAGGAGGTGGTGGTCTCCGAGGACCTTGCGGGCGAAGTCCTGGCCCGAGCGGGAGCCTGCCGCCAGCCCGGCCAGCAGGCCGCGTGCCGGGTCCTCCATGGCGTGGGCCTGGGGGCCGGGGTCGAACCCGGGCAGCGGAGCGATGCATGCCAGATACGCGGCGGTGGTGAGCGCCAGCAGCTGTGGCGTCCGGCCGTCGTCGAGCATCTGCAAAGCCGGTAGCGGGATCCGCTGACGGAGTTTGACGGACCCGTCCGAGCCCACCTGGCTGGTGCGGTGGCCCAGGGCCGTGTTGCGCCAGCGGGAGAAGAGCTGTTCCTCGTAGGCGTCCACGTCCACGCCCGACGGCACCGTGACACTGGGCAGATACTCGTTCTGCAGCACGGATCGGGCGGCCAGTTCGATGGCCGGGTGTGAGACGGAGTCGGGGATGGTGACGGCTCCGGTGAGGGCTCCGAGGTAGGCGATGAGGGAATGGGTGCCGTTGAGCAGGCGGACCTTCAGCTGCTCGTAGCCGGCAACTTCGTCGGAGAACACCGCGCCGCCGTCCTCCCAGGTGGGGCGTCCGGCGATGAAGTTATCCTCCACGATCCACATGGTGAACGGTTCTGCGGGTACGGGGATCCGGTCGCTGTAGCCGCGCTCGGATGCGACCAGGCTGCGGTAGTGGTCTGTGGTGGCCGGCACGATCCGGTCCACCATGGACGAGGGGAAGCTGGTGCGGGTGTCGATGAAGGCTAGGGCCTCGCCGGCTTCGGCGGGCGGGAGCCGGGAGGCGAATTCGCGGACCAGCCGCTGCGTGTGGTGGCCGTTGTCGGCGAGGTTGTCGCAGCTGAGGATGGTGACGGGTTCCGCGTGGGTCCGGGATCGGTGCTGCAGGCCGCGGACGATCTGTCCGATCGGTGTCCGCGGCGTGCCGGGGTTGGCGAGGTCATGCTGGATGGCGGGGTCCTGGAGGTTCAGCGAGCCGGTGGCGGGGGTGTAGTTGTAGCCGTTTTCGGTGACGGTCAGGGACACGATCCGGGTGCCGGCGTCGCCGATGGCCGTGATCACCCGGTCCGGGTTGGCGGCGGCGGTGAAGGCGTCGGTGTGGACCCGGGGAAGTGAGAACTTTGAGCCCCCGGGGGATATTTCCACCACGGTGTAGAGCATGTCCTGGGCGTGCATGGCGTCCGGGATGGCGGTGGAGCGGCTGGCGACGCCGATGATGCCCCAGTCGCCGCCGTGGGCAGTGACGGCGGCGTCGGTGTAGACGGCCTGGTGGGCGCGGTGGAAGTTGCCGAGGCCCAGGTGCACGATCCCGGGGGCCGCCGGTACTGCCGGCCGCCGCAGGATCCCGGGGATGGCGGAGGACAGTCCGGGGGTTGATGAAGACGTCATGGTCACCAGTCCTTCATGGAGCCGTCGAGCTCGCGGGCGATGGGCAGGTAGGCCTGCTTGTACGGGAACCGGGCGGCGGCCTGCTCGTCCACGTGCACGCCGAGGCCAGGTTCGTCGCCGGGGTGGAGGTAGCCGTCTTCGAAGCGGAAGGTGGCCTGGAACACCTCGGACACCAGGGGGTCGTAGCCCATGTATTCCTGGATGGCGAAGTTGGACGTGGCCAGGCCCAGGTGGAGGGAGGCAGAGAGGTTGATCGGCGAGACGTCGGAGGGGCCGTGCGGGGCGCCCTTGATCTGGTAGACCTCCGCCAAGGCGAGGATCTTGCGGACGTGGGAGATGCCTCCGGCATGCACGACGGCGGTGCGGATGAAGTCGATGAGGCGTTCGGTGATCAGGTGCTCGCAGTCCCAGACGGTGTTGAAGACCTCGCCGATGGCCAGGGGTACGGTGGTCTGCTGGCGCAGGGTGCGCAGCAGCCGCTGGTTCTCCGCCGGGGTGACGTCCTCGAGCCAGAACAGGTCCACGTCCTCCAATGAACGGGCCAGCCGGGCGGCTTCGGTCGGGTTGAGCCGGTGGTGGACGTCGTGCAGCAGCTTGAGCTCCGGGCCAACGTGCTCGCGGACCGCGGCGAGGACTTTCGGGGCGTGGCGCAGGTAGGCGGAGGTGTCCCAGTCCTCTTCGACGGGACCGGCGCCGCGGCCGGCCGGCTCGTAGCTGGCGGCACCCTTCGTGACGCCATAGACCTTGTCCAGGCCGGGAACCCCGGACTGGGCGCGGACAGCGCGGAAGCCCTGTTCGCGCCGGCGGTCCACGGAATCGAGGAGCTCGGGAACGTCCCAGCCGGTGGCGTGGGTGTAGGTCAGGATCTTGTCGCGGGCCGCGCCGCCGAGGAGCTGGTAGACGGGAACGTCCAGGGCCTTGCCCTTGATGTCCCACAGCGCCAGGTCGACGGCACCGATCGCGGCCATGGTTACCGGCCCTCGCCGCCAGTAGGCGCCGCGGTAGAAGTACTGCCAGGTGTCTTCGATCCGGTCCGCGTCCCGGCCGAGCAGGGCGGGCGCGAGGTGGTCGCGGAGGTAGCTGGCAACGGACAGTTCGCGGCCGTTGAGGGTGGCGTCGCCCCAGCCGACGATGCCGTCGTCGGTGGTGATCTTCAGGGTGACGAAGTTGCGGCTAGGGCTGGTGACGAGGACGTCGACGTCAACGATTTTTCGGGTCATCGGGAAATCACTACATTCTTCAGGGGCTGGTTCGCTGACAGTCGGGTGATGTTTTCGGCAATTTCGCGGGCACGGCCGCGGAAGGTCTCGGTGGTGACGCCGGAGGAATGCGGGGTCATGATGACGTTGTCGAGCCGGCCGAACGGCAGGGCAGAGGGTTCGCCACGCCCGTCCGTGCCCGGGTACTGGTACCAGACGTCGACGGCGGCGCCGGCGATCCGGCGCTCCTTCAGGGCCTCGTAAAGTGCGGCTTCGTCGACGACGGGTCCGCGGGCAACGTTGACGATCTGCCCTTCGGGGCCGAGGTCGTCCAGTTCGGCCGCACCGATCAGGGAGGTGGTTCCGGCGTCGAGCGGGATGCTGACCACCAATACGTCGGATTCGCTGAGGGCCTCCCCCAGGCGGTCAGTGGCGCCGGTCCAGCGCAGCGAGTTCTCCTGCGCGTTGACGGAGCCGCTGCGGGTGATGGCGATGCCCTCCGCGCCGAAGGCCTGCAGCAGCTTCCAGGCGGCGCTGCCGATGTGGCCGAAGCCGAGGAACGTTACCACCGCGCCGCGCAGCGTCTCGGGCTGGCGGATGTCGGGGGAGTAGACCGAGGAGGACCAGACACCGGTTCTGAGGGCTGCGTCCTGGCCCAGCAGGTTGCGGCGCAGCGCCACGAGCACGGTGGCGATGTGCTCGGCGATGGAGCCCTCATGGTGGAAGGTGTTGGCGCAGACCGTCCCGGCGGGCAGGGCGGCGGCGTCGATGCCGTCGTAGCCTGCGCCCGCCACGTGAACCAGCCTCAGGTTCCGTGCCTCGGCGCCCATGGCGGCGGTGAACTTCGGGCCCACGTAGACGTCGGCGTCCTTGAGGTCGGTCAGGACCGAGTGTTCGTTCCAGCTGTCGTGCCAGGACGTCACGGTGCCTTCCGGCAGTGCCGCCTCGAAGGTGGCGCGCTGGGGCATCAGGTTGGAGTCTGCGATGACGACTCTCATGGTTACTTTCCCTGGAGGGTCTGGTCGGCGGTGCGGGCCGCGAACGTGGAGCCGCGCACGATGAGCTGCGAGTTGAGGTGGACGGCTTCGGTGGCCGTCGGCTTGCCGGAAATTTGTTCGAGGAGGAGTTCGAGGGCGAGGGAGCCGCTGCGGCCGATGGGAACCCGGACGGACGTGAGTCCTGGTTCGGCAGCGGCGGCGATGTCGAGGTCGTCGATGCCCACCACGCTGATGTCCTCGGGGCAGTGGTAGCCGAGTGTCCGGGCTCCGGCGAGCATGCCGATAGCCACGAGGTCGTTGTAGGCGATGACGGCGGTGGCGCCGCTGGCGACCACCGACGCGGCGGCGGCTAGGCCGCCGTCGACCGTGGCGTTCTGGTTGCCCACGGTGACCAGTTCAATGCCCCACTCGTCGCAGAGGCGGGTGATGGCGGCAAGACGCTGGCCGTTGGCCCAGGAGGAGGCCGGGCCGGGGATGTAGGCGAGCTTGCGGTGGCCGAGGGCGTGCAGGTGCTCAACGGCCTGCCGGATCCCCTCGCCGGCCTCCATCAGTACGCGGGCCGCATGGTCGGCCTCACCGTTGATCACGACGAGCGGCGCGTTGCCGGCCAGGTTGTGGATCTGCTCCGAAGGGAGCCGCGGGGAGCAGAGGATGATACCGTCCACACCGGTGGCGAAGGCCGCGACGTGGTCGCGCTCCCGGGCGGAGGACTCGCCGGTGTCAGCGAGCACCATCCGGTGCCGGCCGTGCCAGGCCTGGTCCTGGATGGCCTTGATGAGCGCAGCGAACACCGCGTTGGAGATGTCCGGGACCACAACGCCGAAGGTCCGGCTGCCAGTGAGGCCGGGGACGTCGTACCCGAGCTGGGCGGCGGCATCCATGACCTTCTGCCGCGTCTCGGCGGCGAGCCGGCCGGGGTCGCCGAACGCCCGTGACGCGGTGGCGAGCGAGACGCCCGCGAGCTTTGCGACGTCCGTGAGTTTTGCCGCCATCAGTCCTCCAGTTGCTTCGTTGAAACCCTTCCCCCCAAGTATGGAAAAGCTTGTACAAGCTTGTCAACTGTTTTCCATGAACTGCGTCACATGGGTGCATGGGGCCTTCCAGAAGACGCAGTAGGACCAGGGGGCGAGCTGCGACGGGAGTCAAAGCCCGATGAATGCGGCTTTGAAAACCGTGCCGCTGCGCTTCGGGTCATGCTGATCCGCGGCGGGCCCTGAATCATGCACGTTTCCATTTCTGTGCCCATGTCTGAAAAAAGTGCAACGCCATGACACTGGTCGGTTGCCCCGCTCGCGACTTGCCCTGGATGCCGGGGCTGTGCGCCCCGGGGGCCTTAGCGGGCAGGCTTCGGTGGGTAGGTAAGCCGTCCTCCGGTTGCACGGCATCGGAACAGTTGTGCTTTTCCCGCTCGGGGCGGGACGGGCGTTCGCCTGGCAGCCGCCGCAGATCCGGTCAGACCAGCCAGCGCCACCAGCGTGACCGCTCCGGTTCCGGCGTCGGTTCCGATTCCGGCTCAGGCTCCGGCTCCTCACCCAATGCCAGCGCGGCCTCGACGATGTCGTCCGCGGTGAGCGTCATGACGGCCTCACGATCGAGCGCGTCGAGACTTTGTTCCTCGTCGAGCGACAGCCGCAGCGCCTGACGGTTGAGCGTCTGCTCGAACAGCGTGCGGGCGAACCGTGCGTTGCCGGAGTCCTCGCCCGCGTGAAGCCCGGTGAGGATGCGGCGCAGCATCTGGTCCGCGCCCGGCTCCAGCGTGTACTCGTGCTGGGCCAGCATCTGGTGGAAGATCATCTGGAGTGCGTCGACGGAGTAGTCGGGGAACGTGATCTCGCGGGCGAACCGGGAGCGCAGTCCGGGGTTGGAGAGCAAGAAGGATTCCATCAGCCGCGGGTACCCGGCCACGATCACGACCAGGCGGTGGCGGTGGTCCTCCATCCGCTTGAGCAGGACCTCGATCGCCTCGGGGCCGAAGTCCATCCGGCCGTCCTCCGGGGCGAGCGCGTAGGCCTCGTCGATGAAAAGGACGCCGTCCAGCGCACGCCGGATCACCCGGTCCGTCTTGATGGCGGTCGCGCCGACGTACTGCCCCACCAGGCCCGAACGGTCGACCTCGACCAGGTGGCCTTTTTGCAGCAGACCGACCGCGCGGTACATTTCGGCCAGGAGCCGCGCCACGGTGGTCTTGCCCGTGCCCGGGTTTCCGAGGAACACCAGATGCTGTGATGTGGCCACCTCCGGCAGGCCGTGCGCCTTACGGCGGGCCTGGACCTGGAGCAGTGCGACGAGCGCCCTCACCTGTTCCTTCACGGTCTCCAGTCCGACCAGAGCATCGAGCTCGGCCTGCACCTCGGACAGCGGCCGGGCCGGCCCGGGCCTCGCACCGATGAGATCGCCGACCAGGTCGTCGACGCGCTCCGAAACGGGCAGCTTGAGCTGATCGGCCAGATGGACGATGGTTTCGCGCAGGTCGTCGAGCGGATGGCGGCTGGCAGCCATGCATCCACTGTAGTACTCGATTCCCAGGTATTGAACGCGGCAACCCATCCTGCCACACGCGCGCGGTTCCATACCCTTTCCGTTTCGGGCCGGGGGCTGTCATTGGCGGTTTCTCGTTGAGGAGGTTGCCCGGAGTGCTCGGCACGTGAGGATCGTCGGCTCATCTGGACCGTCGCCGCTGCTCGGATCTGAAGCTCGTGCACGCGCCTGCACGGACAACGCTAAACCATCAATTTTTCGGGAGTGGGATGTCTCTTCCCAAATCTGGTTCCGTCGGCGCGGGCGATACGTTTCTGCCCCCTGGGGTATGGAGCAGAGCGCGCAACGTCTGGATGGTGTCGGCCTCTGCGGCCGTCTTGTCGTCACGGTAACGCTTCACGCGTGCGAACCGAAGGGCGATTCCACCCGGATAGCGGGGAGAGTGTTGGACGCCGTCGATGGCGATCTCGACCACGGTGACCGGCTCGGTCCACACCGTACCCGCAGTTCGCCGCACCTCCAGCTCCTGGAACCTTTCAGTCTGCCATTGCAGCAGCGCATCGGTGAGGCCCTTGAAAGTCTTGCCCACCATGACGTAGCCGCCGGCCTCGCCGAACTCGCCAACAGGGTCCAGGGCTCCGAGGTGCAGGTTCGACAGCAGTCCGGTGCGCCGTCCTGACCCCCATTCGCAGGCGAGCACCACCAGGTCGTAGGTGAGCACCGGCTTCACCTTGATCCAGTTCGAACCCCGCCGCCCGGCGGCGTAGGCCGAGCCCACCGCCTTCACGACCACACCCTCATGACCGGCGGCCAGCGCATCGCGCGACACGCTCTCGGCAACAGCCGCATCCGCAGTGATTTTCCCCGGGATGCGGTGACCCGGCGCAATGCGCTCAAGCACGCCGATGCGTGTGGACAGCGGCTCGTCCAGCAGGTCGCGCCCGTCGATGTGCAGCACGTCGAAAAACCACGGATGCAGCAGCGTCGTGCGCGCCGCGTTCGTCCCGAACCTTGACATGGTCTCCTGGAACGGCCGGGGGCCGCCGTCCTCGTCCAGGGCTAGTGTCTCGCCGTCGAGGATCACATCGCGCACGGGCAGTCCGCGCACCACCTCCACAACCTCAGGCAGCCGATGGGTCACTTCGGCCAAGGTGCGGGTGTAGATGCGCACGTCGTCGCCGGCACGGTGAACCTGGATACGTGCGCCGTCGAGCTTGTATTCCACCGACGCTTCCCCCGTCGCCTCCAGCGCCTCGCTGGCACTGGCCGCGGTTGCGGCGAGCATGGGCTGCACGGGACGTCCGACGACGAGGCCGACAGCGTCAAGCTGGGCCGCCGTGCCCGTGATCGCCAGCAGGGCGGCCCAGCCGAGATCGCCGGAGAGCATGGCTGCGCGGCGTACAGCCTCGACCGGCCGGCCGGCGGCGCGGGCGATTGCATCCGTCAGTACGCCTTCGAGTGCACCGGTACGAAGTTCTCCGAGCAGCACGCCGGCGATGAAGGCCTGCTCGCGTTCGGTGGCTTCCGCCATCAGGGTCCGAAGGGTGGCGGCGCGTTCCACGGTCGAGCCAGTGCCTGCGGTTGCCTGCAGCCTGTCCAACGCAGCGTCGAGGTGGGCAATAGTGAGATTCGGCTCAGGAGCGGGTCCGCCCTTGGCCGCTCTCATGCCGCTCCAGCCGATCCCGACTCGGCCCTGGCGAGGCTTAGCGGTGAGCAGGCCGACCGCCGTCGGGATGTCCGCGGGGTCGAGCCGGAGCAGCAGGTCTGCAAGTTCGTTGACCTTGGCGAGCCGGGAGCGGGTGGCCGCTACGGCTTCCAAGGTCCTCACGAGCACGTCGAGCAGCATGGCATCAGTCTGTCACGGCCGCAGGCTATGGACAGCGATTAGCTGGCAGGCGCCCGTGTCCGATGACGAGGCTGGCGCTGCCATCGGCGAGGAGATTGGCCGCATCGACGCCCTGCTCCTCGGGCGGAAGACCTACGACATTTTCGCGGCCTACTGGCCGCACCAGTCCGACGAGATCGGCGGCACGCTCAACCGGGTGCCTAAGTTTGTCGTTTCCAATTCACTGGTTGCTCCGGCGTGGGCGGGCATCAAGGTGCTGCCAAATGCAGAGGCAGCGGGCCGTACGTGGTCGCCCGTGATGGCGTCCGATACCTCATGTCATCAGGTACGGGAAAGGGGTGGATCTCGCGACGCCGCTGGGGTACGTTGAGCGCAATTATCAGCGTCGCCGGGGAGTCCACCGTGACCAGTAGCAGGCACAACCACAATTGGCATTTTCCCTCCCGCCTCCTCGCACTCGGCATCGCAACCGCAACTGCGTTGGCGATCTCCGGGTGCACGTCCACGCCAACGCAGGCTCCCGCGTCGTCCACTGCACCGCCATCGGTGGCCCCTTCAACTACCGGCACGACGGCGGGAGGAAAGACAGGATCGGCGACTCTCGGCGGACTGGACAAAGCCAAGATCCAGGACACTTTCCGGACTCTCGCCAAGGAGCTGCTCGTACCGGGAGCGGCCATGATGCTCCGCACCACGCAAGGCGACGTCAGCCTCACCTACGGCGTGACGAGCGCAGGCGGGTCAACATCTGTCTCACTCGATGACCACATCCGCATCGGCTCCGTCACCAAGACGTGGACTGGGACCGTCATCCTGCAGCTCGTGCAGGAAGGCAAACTCAAGCTTGAGGATCCCGTTTCGAAGTACCGCTCTGACGTACCGAACGGCGACAACATCACCATCGAACAACTCCTGACCATGCGTAGCGGAATCTACAACTACTCGGAGACTTACGAGCTGAACAAGGCCCTCGACACCACGCCGCAACGGGCATGGACGCCTGAGCAACTCGTGGCGATCGCCCTGCCGTTGCCCGCATACTTCGGCCCCGGCGAGGGCTTTCACTATTCGAACACCAACACGGTTCTGCTGGGGCTCATAGCCGAGAAACTGGATGGCAAGGGCTTCGGCCAGATCGTGCGTGACCGGATCCTGGAACCACTGGGCCTGAAACAAACGTCGTTTCCGGCGGCGGAGTCTTCCGGCCTTCCCAAGCCTTTCTCCCGCGGCTACATGTACATGGACAACCTTTTCACCCTGTCCACGGCCAAGCTTCCTGCGGACTTGATCGCCAAGGCGCAGGACGGCTCATTGAAACCGCATGACTACACAAACGCCAACCCTTCCTGGACGTGGGCCGCCGGGCAGGGAGTCTCCACGGCGGGCGACCTCATGACCTTGGCCGAGGGCCTCACCGATGGCAAGCTGCTCAACCCGGACCTACAAAAGAAGCGCATGGACAGCCTTGCGCCGATCGACCCGGACAACCCGGGCGCCGCGCGGTATGGCATGGCGCTGGCCCAGTTCGGCCCGCTCTACGGACACACCGGCGAACTCCCCGGCTACAACACTTTCATGGGCAGAGATCCGCAGAACAATGTGACCTTGGTAGTGTGGACGAACCTTGCACCGTCACCGGACGGACGGGATCCGGCGTCGACCATCGCCAAGGCCATCATCGGGGACCTCTACGGCGCAGCGCCGACAGGTCCAGCCACGCGGTGAACCTCAGACACGGCGTCGCCCGGCGCGCCCGAGGGCTTGGCACCGGGGGACACCTGTCCAGAGGGAAAACCAGGCAAGCCCGGCTCAACCTGGCCCTGCCTCCTCCAACGCAAAGATCCCTCAGCTCGGGATCCGGCCTGTCGTTCCACATCATCCACCGGCCGGTTTCGGGCCCAGCATCAAGGCGTCGGCCCCCTGAGCTTGATCCTGCTGGTGGTCGGTGCCGGCGCGTTCTTCGGTGCGGTGCTCTCCGCCACCGGTGTTGGCAGGGCTGTTGCGGATTCATTGGCCCAGGCCGGCCTTCCGATCATCCTGTCCGCCTTCGGGGAGACCTGACGCTCCTCACGCTTGATGCTGCAAGGGTTGCGGTGAATCAGTGCGGTGAGGTTTCCCGCTCGGCGTGCTGTCCGTCGTAAACAGTCCGGCCGCCGACGACTGTGCGCAGGACTTCCGTGCCGAGGAGCGCGGTTGGGCTTGCGGCCGCGAGAACATCTGTGTCGAGGACCACGAAGTCGGCGTAGAGGCCGGCGGCGAGGCGGCCGATCTCGTGCTCCGCGCCACACGTCCAGGCCGAGTCACGGGTGGCGTGTTCGACGGCGTTGGCAAGTGGTAGCGCAAAGTCCGGGACATTGGCCGCTGCGGTTGGGTCGAGGGCGGAGGCGCGGGTGGCGGCGACGTACATATTGGGCAGCGGCGCATGGGGCGACGTGGGGGAGTCGGTGCCGAAAGCGAGGCGCGCGCCAGCGTCCGTCATCCATGGCCACGGGAACCCGCGCTCGACGCGGTCGTCGTCGAGCTTTGCCCGCCAATTCGCACTGATGGCAGGGTCGGCGTGGACCGGCCGCATGCTCGCGGTGATACCGAGTGAAGCGAGGCGATCGACGTCGGCCCTGTCCACGAGCTCGAGGTGCTCGATCCGGTGACGGCGTTCGCGTGGGCCATTCTGAGCCACCGCGTGTTCGACGGCGCCGATCGCGATCCGCACTGATTCGTCTCCGATGGCGTGCATCGCGACTTTCAACCCGGCGGCATCGGCAGCTGCGACTACTGGTGCGAGCTCCTCGAGGCTCCAGATCGGGGCTGCGTTGGACCCGTCGGCGTAGGGACTCCCGAGGGTCGCGGTGCAGCCGTCGATCGTGCCGTCGATGATCACCTTGATGCCGACCACGCGCAGGAAGGGCGAAGGGTGCTCGGCGGCAAGTTCGGCCGCCCGCTGAACCTGGGCGATGTTGTCTTCGGCGGAGCCGGTGTTATTCACGCGCCAGTAGGCAATGAGCCGGCTGGTGAGGCTTCCGTCCTTGTCTGCCCGCTTGAATGATTCAAGGTCGGTCTCGTTGAATCCCATGTCGCATGCGGTGGTCACGCCGGTCTCGCGGTAGGCGCGTTGGACGGCGGCGATGCTGGCCCCGTGTTCGTTCTCGCTAACTTGGGAATCCAGGAAGGGAAGCACGATGTCGTAGAAGGCGTTCTCGTCGATATAGCCTGTGGCGTGCCCGGCAGCATTGCGTTTGATGGTGCCGCCGAGCGGGTTCTGAGTGTCAGCCGTGATTCCCAGTTCTGCAAGAGCGGCCGTGTTCACCCACACAGAGTGAAAGTCGTATGCGAAGGCGTAGACGGGCTTTCCGGGAACTGCGGCATCGAGCATTCCGGCGTCGGGGACACCGCCCGGGATTGCTCCGTGCAGCCAACCTGTGGCCAGGACCCGGGCAGCGGCAGGGCGCTCGGTGTCCCATGCAGTGATTCGCTGCTGGATCTCTTCGACGGACTTGGCGCCCCATAGGCTGACCTGGCCCAGGGCTTCGCCGGTGCCGAGCACGTGGGCGTGGCCGTCCACGAAACCGGGCACAACCAGTCGGCCCTCCAAGTCGATTCTCTCGGCATCCGGACGAAGGCGCTGTGCTGTGTCGGCGTCACCCACATAAAGGATTCGTTCGCGTTGGACAAGCATGGCCTCGGCCCAACGGCGGGTGTCCGAGGTGAAAATGCCGGCGTTCGTAGGAACTATCCGCGATACGGATAGTCCGGCCGGGCCGATGCCCGCATAGCTGGGAGTAAACGGACATCACAATTTCAGATGTGATTGCCCTGATTTATGAGCTATGCAGATGCACTTGCCGCAAGTGAAGATGGATCAACCGTCACTTATGAGGGCCGCAGCGGCCGCGATTCCAGCCGGAATTCCCAAAGACGGGATCGGCTGCGCGCGACGTTCAGGTGCGCGGAGGAGCGCTGTGGCAACTCTGCTGAAATTAGGAGATCGACATGATTAGCCAAGAGGTTGAGGTCCTCGTCGTGGGCGCGGGTCAAGCCGGGGTTGCGATGAGCGAGCATCTGAGCGAACGCGGGATATCGCATCTGGTCCTGGAGCGGGACCGTATCGCCGAACGCTGGCGCACCATGCGGTGGGACTCCCTGGTTGCGAACGGACCGGCCTGGCATGACCGCTTTCCGGGCCTGGAATTCACCGACGTTGAGCCGGGCTCGTTCCCGTCAAAGGAGCAGGTAGCGGATTACTTCGTTGCCTATGCGGAGAAGATCGGTGCACCGATCCGCTGCGGCGTGGAGGTGACATCCGTGCGCAGGAAAGTCGGCGCACCCGGATTCCATGTTCAGACATCGGACGGGAACTTCGACGCACGCTACGTCGTGGCAGCAACGGGGCCGTTCCAGCGGCCGGTGATCCCCGCCGTCGTTCCCGACACTGCCGACCTTGTGCAGGTCCACTCCAGCTCGTACCGGAACCCGGCGCAGCTTCCGGAAGGCGCCGTTCTCGTGGTCGGTGCAGGGTCTTCGGGCGTGCAGATTGCCGCCGAAATCCAGCGGTCGGGCCGGCAGGTCTTCCTCTCGGTCGGGCCGCACGACCGGCCCCCGCGGAGCTACCGCGGACGCGACTTCTGCTGGTGGCTCGGAGTGCTCGGCATGTGGGACGCTTCCACCCCCGCGGCCGGCGCGGAACACGTCACGATCGCGGTGAGCGGTGCCGACGGCGGCCACACCGTCGACTTCCGGGCCCTCGCCGGGAGCGGCATCAAGCTCGTCGGCCGGACGGAAGCGTTCCGGGACGGAACCATGCGCTTTGCCGAGGACCTCCGTACCAACATCGCGAACGGCGACGCTCACTATCTGGGCCTTCTCGATGAAGCTGACGCCTACGTCGAGCGCAACGGCCTTGATCTCCCTGAGGAGCCTGAAGCCCGCACCCTGGGGCCCGATCCGGACAGCGTCACGCACCCGATCCTCGAGCTCGACCTCGCTGGCTCAGGTGTTGCCTCCATTGTCTGGGCCACCGGCTTCGCCGTCGACTACAGCTGGTTGCAGGTGGACGCTTTCGATGAGAAGGGCAGGCCACGTCACCAACGCGGAGTCTCTACTGAGCCTGGCGTCTACTTCCTCGGGCTGCCGTGGCAGTCACGCCGCGGCTCCAGCTTCATCTGGGGCGTATGGCACGACGCCAGGTACGTCGCTGACCAGATCGCCATCCAGCGGAGCTACCTTGCCCACAACGACCAGCACGCCCTGGTGGCGAGCGGAGCCATCTGACGCCACGGGCATAGGGGAGCGAACACAGCGAACAGCGAAGGGGACCGTGCCACGGAGGCATGGTCCCCTTCGCTGTTGCTCTTGCAGCTGCTTCCTGCGGGGTGCCGGCGGAAAAGGATCCCATCGTAGGGGGAACCGAGCAGGAGGAAGCACAGAGAAAGGGCCCGGTGCGTGGAACATGATCCACGCACCGGGCCCATCGCAAGCTGCCGCCCGGCGTCAGCCCAACCCGGCCAAGGCCCTCGCCGAAAGAGCATCCTCCACCTTCTGCTGGTCGAGCAGTCCACGCTCCATCACCAGGTCCGCAATGCCTCGACGGGAAGCAAGTGCCTCCTTGGCCAGCTCGGCCGCGGCGGCGTAGCCGATCAAGGGGGCAAGACCTGTGACGACGCTTATCGAGTCGAGCATCCGCTGCTGCAGCACCTGCGTGTTCACTGTGATGCCATCGACGCAGTGGGTCCGGAGCTGACGGCAAGCGACTGTGAGCCAGGCAAGCGACTCAAGAAGGGAGTCCGCGATGACTGGTTCGAACGCGTTGAGCTGAAGCTGGCCGGCCTCCGCGGCCATGGTCACCGTTGCGTCGGCACCGATGACACGGAAGGCGACCTGGTTGACCATCTCGGGGATGACCGGGTTGACCTTGCCGGGCATGATGGACGATCCTGCCTGCACGGCGGGCAGGAAGATTTCCGCGAACCCCGTCTGCGGACCGGAGGAAAGCAGTCGAAGGTCGTTGCAGATCTTGGAGAGCTTCACCGCCGCTCTCTTCAGCACACCGGAGACGAGCATGAAGACTCCGGTATCGCCGGTGGCCTCAACGAGGTTGGCCGCGGAGGTCTGCTGCAGGCCCGTGACCGAATTCAGCTCACGAATGACGGCTTCCCGGTATCCCGGGGGAGCGGTGATGCCGGTACCTATGGCGGTGGCTCCCAGGTTGGATTCCCGCAGATGCGGAAGGAGCTCGAGGAGCCGGTTTCCATCCTCGCGCAGGGTTTCGGCGAATGCCCCGAACTCCTGTCCCATGGACATGGGTACTGCGTCCTGGAGCTGGGTGCGGCCTACTTTGATGATGCCGGCGAACTCCGCGGCTTTGGCATCAAAAGCCCCTATGAGCCTGCTGTGTTCGGCGCAGAACTCCGAGATTTCCCGCTGCAGTGCAATTTTGATCGCCGTCGGATACACGTCGTTGGTGGACTGGCTGCGGTTCACGTCATCAATGGGGTGCACTGCAGCGTAGTCGCCCCTGCGGTGACCCATCAGTTCCAGGGCGCGGTTCGCTATCACCTCGTTGGCGTTCATGTTTGTGCTTGTCCCCGCGCCACCCTGGATGGTGTCGACGACGAACTGGTCGTCGAGGAGCCCGTCCATGACATCACGGGAGGCCCGTTGGATGGCGGCAGATTTGTCCGGTTCAAGAAGCCCGAGGCTTTCATTGGCACGGGCTGCTGCATACTTCACGGCACCGAGGCCCCACATCATGGAGCGCAGGGTGCCGATGGTTCGTCCGCTGACCGGGAAGTTGTCTACGGCCCGCAGGGTGCTGATGCCCCAATAGGCGTCGGCGGGGACATCAGCGTCCCCGAGGCTGTCGTGCTCCCGCCGCGGTCCCGCGACGGGGGAGGGAAGTTGATCTGTCATGGTCCTGTTCCATAGAAGTCCACAAGTGCAAAAACCTGGCTACCGCGCGGACACGTAGTCCAGCGCAGTAAGCGCCAGAGCCGCAGCGCCGTCATGGATGGCACGGTTGGCCGCCTCTCCAACGCAGTGGGCGGCGAACTCGGGTTGGTGGTTGGCCGCAGGGAAGCAGCCGAGCCCGATATAGGGGTGGATGGCCGGAACCACTTGGGACACGTTTCCCATGTCGGTTGAGGCCCGGTTCATGGTCGCCTGCTCCGGCGGGGCGTTGAAGTCCCTGCCAAGTGATTCCGCATGCGTGACATACAGCGCCAGCGCCCGCAGGTCCGTGCGGAACTCCGAGTAGGGGTCCGACTCCGGCGTGACCGATAACTCGCAGCCGGACGCGAGCGCCCCGGCCTCGAAGCAGCGGTGGACCCGCTCTTCCAGATTGCCCAACTGGGCAAGCGACTCAGCACGGACGTACCAGCGGCCCTCGGTCTTTTCAGGTATGGCGTTGGGCGCTTCGCCGCCGCGGGTCTGGATGCCGTGGACGCGGGTGCCGGCGGGCAGTTGCTGGCGGAGGAGCCCCAGGGCAACCTGGGCGACGATGAACGCGTCGTTGGCATTGACGCCCCGGTCAGGATACGCGGCGGCATGGGCAGACTTACCCCGGTATTCCACATGGGTGTGGGCCACGGCGTAGGGACGGGCCTCGGCCGAGTCGACGGGGCTTGGATGCGCCATCATGGCCAGATCCAACCCAAGGAAGGCACCCTTCTTGAGCAACTCGATCTTCCCGCCGCCGCCTTCCTCGGCCGGCGTTCCGTAGAGTTCCACGGTGAGGTCCCGCTCGGCGGCAAACTCTGCCAACGCAACAGCGGCACCGCATGAGATGGCGGTAATGATGTTGTGGCCGCACGCGTGCCCGAGGCCGGGTAGTGCGTCGTACTCGGCCATGAGCCCGATGCGCCGTGCGCCGTTTCCGAAGACGGCCCGTATCGCGGTGGGGAAGCCCATGTACTCCTTCTCCACCTCGAATCCGTGCGACGCCAGGTAGTCAGCGGTCCACTCTGCTGCGCGGTGTTCCTGCCAGCCGAGTTCCGGGTTGGCGTGAAGTGTCTCCGAGAGCCGGGTCAGGGCCGCGTGCTGTGCGCCGACGGCATCGAGGACCCGACCGCGCTGACCGGGCAGGCATGCCGGACTCATCGCGGTAGCAGATTCAGCGTTCATCGCCCGCCACTCCATAACCAACGGAAGACGCCGGGTCCAGCCCGCGAATCACATAGTCCTGCCGCTGCGGGAGCCAGACCTGCAGGAGTTGCTCGAGCCCTGCGATCGGGTCCTCATGCCAGTCCACCCGCAGGTCGGTGTCGCGCCACCCGTGGCCGGAGACCACCGAGAGGCCGGCCGAGCGCACCGGCCCAGCCTCACCGCCGGCTGCCTCGGCGGCACGAAGGGCGGCCATGAGCCGCACTTCCAGTTCCCCTGAGGTGGCTTCAAATGCGTCGCAGAGGGCCTGGGCAACGCCCGGATGCGCGAGCATGTTGCCGGCGGCGACACTGTTTCGGCTGCTGGCCCCGCCGAACACGCCCAGGGTGTGTGCTCCGCTGAACACTGCGGACGCGCCTTTGGCGTCCAGGACCACCAGCTGCCGGTAGTCCACCGCAGGTGATTCACGTACGACGGCGCCAATCGCCTCTTGCGCTGAATAGCCCGCTTGCAGCCGGTCAAGTAGCGCATGGCCCAGCCGGGGATCGGTGACGTTCTGGGAGCTGACTGCGCCGACGCCGTCACGCAGGTGCGCGCAGCGTGCGGCGACGGCGGGCGAGGACGAGGAGACGGCAATGCCAAACCTGCCTTGCCCGTCTGTGGCAGCGATGCTGAAGGTCATGCCTGTCCCTCCGCCGAGAGCACTGCTGTGGCGTCAATTTCCACGAGCCATTCCGGGCGCGCCAGTGCCTGGACAACGATTCCGGTAGATACGGGGAACACGCCCTTGAGCCATCGGCCCATGGTCCGGTAGACCGTTTCCCGGTAGCGCGGATCGACGAGGTAGACGGTCACCTTGACGATGTCTTCGAGGCTGCTGCCGGCCTCCTTAAGCAGCATGTCGATGTTGGCCATGGCTTTTTCCGTCTGGGCTTCGACGTCGCCGATACCTACAGATTCGCGCGTCTCCAGATCCTGTCCGATCTGGCCCCGAAGATAGACCACGCCGTTGGCGACCACTGCCTGGCAGAGATCGTTGTCCAGGTTCTGCTCGGGGTAGGTGTCTTTCGTATTAAACGTGCGGATACGCTGGTGCTTCACGTGGCTGCTGCCTTTCAGTCCTGTTTCGGGCGGATGCTCGTATCCTTCAGCTTCCTGTGACGGTTTGGATCTGTCCAACAGTTCTTTCAGAAGGATTGCATCGGTAATTGCGATGCAGGGGGTATCCTCGTCCCATGGATGTGACACTCACCCAATTGCGCTACTTCGTGGAAGCGGCGGCACAGCTGTCCATGACGGGCGCGGCTGCACGGCTCAACGTGGCGCAGTCCGCCGTATCCGCTGCGATCGCCCAGCTGGAGCGCCATGTCGGAACGCAGTTCTTCATCAGGCAGCGCTCCAAAGGTCTGGTGCTGACGCCCGCCGGCGAGCTCTTTGTTCGTGATGCCCAGGCGATCCTCGCGCAGGTTGAAGAAAGCATCGATCACGCCCGCGGAGAGCACCAGAGCGTTGCTGGCCGGATCCGCATTGCATGTTTCAGCACCCTTGCGCCGTTCCTGCTCCCTGGCGTCCTGACCAGGCTGCGGGAAGACCATCCGGCCCTTGAAACGGAAGTCATCGAGACCGATACCCTGGGCTGCATCAATGCCTTGCTCAGCGGCCAGGCAGATCTGGCGCTGTGCTACGACCTTGACCTGCCGGACGTCATCGCCACATCCGTGGTGGATACGGTCAGGCCCTATGTGGCGCTGCCTCCGGACCACAAACTCGCCGGGGCGGAGAGCGTTGCATTGTCGGCGCTGAGCGGCGAGTCATTCGTGTTGCTGGACCTGCCCCACACCCGCGACCTCATGCTTTCCATCGCCCGTCTGGGCGGCCAGGAGCCGGACATCCGGTTCCGCTCGGCCAGCTATGAAACCGTACGCACATTCGTGGCCCGGGGACTGGGCTATTCAATCCTTCACCAGCGGCCCCAGCATCAGATGACGTACGACGGCGGCCAGCTGGCCGCCGTCGAAATCCGCGACGAAGTGCCTGAATTGAAGACTGTCCTGGCCCACCTGAAGTCCCACCGCCCAACAGCAAGGGTCCGGGCGGTAGCCCAGGCCGTAAGACACCAAATAGTGGCGGCCAGGTCCGCACGCTCCTAAGGCGGCGGCGGTCAACTGCATCTGCTCAGCAGATACAGTTCGCATCTAAAATCTATTCGACAGATT
Organism: Arthrobacter sp. K5; assembly: GCF_040448525.1. Classification (NCBI taxonomy): domain Bacteria; kingdom Bacillati; phylum Actinomycetota; class Actinomycetes; order Micrococcales; family Micrococcaceae; genus Arthrobacter; species Arthrobacter sp. K5. The sequence goes on from NZ_CP159279.1 coordinate 408,625, forward strand.
GTGCGACGCCCTTCGACAATGGTTATGCCAGCATTCGGGCGTGACCCAACTCACGCATTCTGGTGGCGCAGCTCTGCAGGCCGTCAACGTCGACCGCCGTGGGCTCGCTCTCCCCATCCCAGCATCGGATCTTTTCCTCCAGGAGGAACTGTGAACACCAATAAAATCGAGGGGCAGATCAGCCGGAAGGGCTTGCGCACCAGCGTTGCTGCCGGTTCCATCGGCGTCTTCGTCCACTGGTTTGAGTGGGCCATCTACGCCTATCTCGCCTCCACCATCGCGGTCGTCTTCTTCCCCCAGCAGGACAGCACGGCAGCGCTGCTTTCCGTCTTCGCGGTCTTCGCCATCAGCTTCGGCGTCCGTCCGTTGGGCGCCCTCGTCTTCGGAACACTGGGCGACAGGATCGGGCGTAAGAAGACTCTGTCCATCGTCATCCTCTCCATGAGCGCGGCGACGCTGGTGGTAGGGCTCCTGCCTACCTACGACGCGATCGGCCTGTGGGCGCCCGTCCTGCTCGTCGCGGCCCGCGTGGTGCAGGGGCTCGCCGCGGGCGGCGAGTTCGGCAGCGCGGCGGCCTTCCTCGCAGAATACTCGCCCAGAAAACACCGCGGATTCGGAGTCAGCTGGCTCGAGTTCGGCAGCCTCCTGGGCTTCCTGGCGGCGTCGCTGGTGGTCTTCGTCCTGACCAGCGTCATGGACGCCCAAACCATTGCCGACGGCGGCTGGCGGATTCCTTTCCTGATCGCAGTTCCGATGGGCATCATCGGCTTCTACATCCGTTCCAAGATTGAAGACACCCCCGAGTTCCGCTCACTCGAGCAGCTGGACAACGTCCCCCAGAGCCCGGTCAGGGAGGTCTTCACCCGGCACTGGAAGCAGCTCCTGCAGATGAGCGGCCTGGAAATCATGATGCACGTGACCTTCTACGTGGTGCTCGTTTACCTCCTGACCTACCAGGAGAAGGTCCTGGGCTTCGACGCCGGCACGGCCGCCCTGCTCTCCACCGCCGCATCCGTGGCCGGGCTCATCCTTGTACCGTTGGTGGGCGCGCTGTCTGACCGGATCGGCCGGAAGCCAGTGCTCATTGCCGCGGCCATTTCCCTGGTGGTGCTGGCATATCCGCTGTTCCTGATCATGCACTCCGGCACGTCCTGGGCGGGCATCGTCAGCACCATCGGCCTGGGCATCATTTTGGCCCTTATTCTCGGAGTCCATGCGGCAGCGGCAGCGGAACTCTTCCCCACCCGGACACGGCAGACCGGCCTCTCGGTCGCCTACAGCGTCACCGCGGCCATCTTTGCCGGCACCGTGCCGTACGTCCTGACCTGGCTCATTGCCCAGACCGGCAACGAAATGATGCCTGCCTTCTACCTCATTCTCGTTGGCCTGGTTGGGCTGGCTGCCGTACTGAGCATGAAGGAAAGCACAGGCAAGGACCTTCTGGGAGAAGAGGACATCCAGACGGCACCCCGCCAAACCGCGCCGGCAGACACGCGCATTCGTCACTGACATAACCAGCAAGCAACTCCGTAGCCCGCGGCTCAGAATCTGAAGCCCGGGCTACGGTCGTGTCCGGTGCCTCAAGAGCCAGGCTGGCCGGACGCGAGCCGCGCCAGCGCCCGCTCCACCAGATGACGCTGGCGCGAGCCTGTGACGGCATCCGGATCCAGCATGGCGGTCACGTGCAGGCCCATCATGATGTTCAGCAGCTCATCGGCGACCGCATCCGCATCAGCCAAAGGTTCGCATTCGCCGTCGTGCTCTGCCTGGGCGAGGAAGCCCATCACCAGGCCGCGCCAGTGCAGCAGTGCGTCCCGCCCGACGGCCCGCAGAGCGTCCTCCGTCTGCGCGCGCTGCCAGAAGGAGACCGCCACGCGAGCCTCGACCACGGTGAGGGGATCCGCCGGAATAATCTCCAGGCAGAGGCTGCGCAGCGCCGAAAGGCCCCGGCGGCCGGCAATGCCCGTGGCGATCCGTTCGTTGGTGCGCTGGCAGATCAGTTCGTACGAAGCCAGCAGCAGGGCGTCCTTATTGGGGAAATAATGGGCCAGCACGCCCGGTGCCGCGTACCCGCATTCCCGCGCAATGTCCCGCATGCTGGCGTTCTCGATGCCCTGCCCCGCGATCAACCGCCACGTGGTCTCGATGATGGAACGTCGCCGTTCCTGGTGATCGACCAAGCGGGGCATGCGGCTCCTTCGTTCGCGGTTCATGGCTGGACCGTGAGCACCCTACCACCGCGGGGACGCGCCTGCGCGCCCCCGCGGCCCGGGCCGGTCCCACTGCCCGCAGATTCAGTGCCCGCAGTGGCCCTGCCCGCCGGTGTCAGGACCGGAATGCCCGACGGCGGTACCTCCTGGGGCGGCATGTTCACGTTCGCTTCCGGTACCGCAGTGACCGGCAGCCGAGGAGGGCACGTTCAGTGTTGGGTTCTCGTCGAAGAAGCCGTGCGGCTTCAGGGTGAAGCCGGTGGTGTCCACGGGCATGATGGGCCAGTCCTCCGGGCGGGGGAAGTGGGTCAATCCGAAGGAGTGCCACACCACCAAGTCCTGGCCGTCGATGTCGCGGTCCTGTGCCACGTAGGCGGGAAGCCCGGCGCCGCCCGGGTGTTGGTTGACGAAGTCGCCTGCCGCGTAACGCTCCTCCTCCGCGTGCCGTGTGACCCAGAGGTGGTGCCGGGCGAATGCAGCCCGGGACGCGATCGAGGAATCATCCGCCATGGCCAGGGTTGGGTTGCCTTCCGGGTAGAGCGTGTAGCCCACCGGGTGGCCCAGGTGGTTCAGCGAGTCCGGGTTGCTGATGTGCCAAACACGGCCCTTGGCGCCATCGGCGTCGCGCACGGCCTCTGATTCGCGGGCCAGCAGGGTGCGCTTCTGCGTGAAGGCATTCCCGTGGGGATTACCCGGGCCCTTCGGCAGGCGCACGAGGTCCAGTTCCTCAACACGGTTCGCGTCGCCGTCGATCATCATGTCCAGCCGGGCGCTGAAGAGGTGCTGGTGGTACGGAGCGCCAAGGCCCGGGGCGATCTCCGACGCGTAGGCGTAGTCCTTGTCCGGGAGCGCTGCCGTGAACACGATGCCCGTTGCCTTCGCTTCGAACTCGATGGTGCCATCCAGGTAGAGGTACCAGTAGAAGCCGTAGTCGTAGTTGCCCACGGTGGTGAAGAAGGAGACCACCAGGCGGCGGTTGCGGCGGACCTCGTCGGAGCCGGCCCACTCATCCGTGTGTTTCCACAGGATTCCTACGTCTTCCTCATGGATGCAGATGCCGTTTTCGATGGTACGTGGGTTGCCGAAGTCATCGGCCACCACGGGGGACATGTAGGTGATGTCGCCCAGGCAGTCGCAGCCGAGCCTGAGTGAGTTCGCGTCGCGGCCCACCAGGTATTCTCCGGAGTCGAAGTAGTTCTGCCAGCTCCTGTAGGGAGAGGGGTCGCCGTACGGGACCACCATTTCGGAGATCGACGCGCGGTGGACCACCGGGCGCCTCCGGCCCTTGTGGGAATGGTGGAGTTGGTGGAGCACCAGCCCTTCGCGGGCATCGAACCCGACGCGCAGGTCCCAGCCGGCCCAGGAAAGGTGGTTGCCTTCCAGGGTGAAACTGGGACCCTCGGGCTGCGTGATCTCGATAGGCAACAGGTCCGTGCGGAGCTCGCCGCGGACCGCGGGGTCCGTGTAATTGCCGTTGACCTCCGGGACCGGGACCGGGCCGTCGTCGATCAGGTGGTTGACCCGCCGGTTCTCCACATCAACGAAGGCCACCAGACCGTCGATCGGATGCGCCCACGGGTGGTCTGCGGGGTGGTCCTGGCGGAATCCGAGGCCACGCAGAAGCCGCTTGCCTTCCTCATTCCCGTACTCGAAGACGCCCGCCGAGAGGGGAGCGACGCGCACCTGTGCCGGGGTCAGGCCGCGGGCTGTAAGGGCTGCGTTCCACTGCGGGTCTTCGGCCAGGATGTCCTCGATGATCCCGAATTCCTCCAGGAGAACCGGCAGTTGGCCGTCGGCTTCCGGGTTGAGTTCACGCCTGTCGACGACGAGGCCGGTGGCCAGGGAGAGGCGGACGTCGAGGGACCGTGACCGGGCGGCGTCCCAGAGCATGGCCCGGACCAGGCGGGCGGCACCGGTGACGTCACCTTGGCGGGCGGTCTTCGGGGGCTCGATCAGACCGAGGTAGGCGAAGCGGGTGGACTCGCCCACGAGGCCGGCCTCTGCCAAAATCCGGCGGGCCTCATGGATTTCCTCGGCCGAGAGCTGCTCAAGCGGGTGCTGCGCTGCGGCCTGCACCAGCGTGGCCAGCACCGGCGGGGCCTGCACCAGCGGAGTCGAGGGGGTGGTCTGAAGGGTCATGGCACTTCCTGAAGTCGAATTTTGATGGTACAACTGTTCAACCAACGCTTTGATGTTACCCACCTCACAAGCCCGGCGTAAAGTCCTGATCCACATCGCGCCGGCAGCCAGGAGAAATCATGGACCAGCGCACCGGCCCTCGCCTTGGGCACTTCCCGAGTGCCCCCCTTCCAGCGGGCATCGTTCCGGCGGGCCTCGTCGGCACCGCCGCTGCGGCCAGTGCCGGTGCCCACGTGGCGGCGGCCGCCAGCGGTCCGGCTGGTGTGATGGCCTGGTGGATGGCCGCCATGGGTGCCGCCTGCCTGGCCTGTGCAGCACCGATGGTGGGCGGGCGGCTCTGCGCCGGACGTGCTGCCGGGCACCTGTTGGCGATGAGTGCCGCCATGATCCTCATCCATCTGGTCCTGCTGGTGGCGCCGGGCGCCGCGGGCCATCACGGCAATGGTGGCCCCGCATCATTGCCGAGCCATGAGCAGGCCATGCTCACCCTCATCGCCGTTGAACTGCTTTGCCTCATGAGCGCTTCAGCGGCCCTCCGCCTGACCCGGGGCAAGCCGCCCGGAACTGGCGGCACCGCCGTCCGTGCCGCCGTCGAACATTAATAGCCCACGTACTGAGCCGCCCTCGAAAACCCCCAGGAGCCACTATGACCAGCACTTCAGCAACGCTTTCCCTTGACTGGCACGGCCGGGCGAACGCCCTTGCCATCGACGGCAGGGCCTTTATCGACGGCCGCCGCACAACCGCCAGCGGACAACATTCGCGGCCCACCACCAGTCCCATTGATGGCCGCGTCCTCGCCGAGTTGGCTGCGGGCGGTCCCCCCGACGTCGATCGTGCGGTCGCCGCCGCGCGGCGCGCGTTCCCGTCGTGGTCCCGCACGGGGGCCGAAAGGCGAAAGGGGGTGCTGCTGGCGCTGGCCGCGCTGATGGAGCGGCATGCCGACGAGCTGGCACTCCTGGAGACACTGGACAGCGGGAAGCCGATCCTGCAGACCACCACCGTGGATGTGCCCGGTGCCATTTCCACGCTGCGCTGGTACGCGGAGGCGGCCGACAAGCAGGGCGGGGAACTGCCTGCCGTCCCGCCCGGGGCTACCGCCTTGGTGACGCGCGAGCCGTTGGGCGTGGTGGCCGCCATTGTGCCGTGGAACTTCCCGCTCGAAATTGCAGTCTGGAAGCTGGCTCCGGCGCTTGCCGCCGGAAACACACTCGTGCTCAAGCCGGCCGAGCAGACGTCCCTGAGCGTGTTGCGCCTCGCCGAATTGGCCACTGAAGCCGGGCTGCCGGACGGAGTCCTGAACATCGTCACCGGCACGGGCCGGGAAGTTGGCGCGGCGCTGGCGCACCACATGGACGTCGACGCTGTGGCGTTCACCGGCTCGACCGCCGTCTCCCGGACCCTGCTGGCGGCCTCCGGCCAGAGCAATCTCAAACGGCTCAGCCTCGAAGCCGGGGGCAAGAGTTCCAACATCGTCTTTGCGGACACGGCCGACCTCGCCACGGCCGCAGCAAAGGCAGCCTTCGGTGCCTTCTACAACCAGGGGCAAGTCTGTTCTGCCAACTCGCGGATCCTCGTCCAGCGCGGTGTCCACGACGAATTCGCTGCGTTGCTGGCCGACGCTGCGGCCGCCTTTCGGCCGGAGGATCCTCTCGCAGGCCTGGCAGGAAACGGTGCGCTGATCAGCAGCGCACATACTGACAGCGTCGAGCGCTGGATCGTGCGCGGCCGCGCCGAAGGTGAGGTGCTTTTCGGAGGTGAACGGCGCGAGATCCGGGGCTCTGACGCCTACCTCGAGCCTACGCTGCTGGGTGGCCTTGGGGCCGGTCACGATGTCCACCGCGAGGAGATCTTCGGACCCGTTGCTGTGTTGCACGCCTTCGACACCGAGGACGAGGCGGTGCGGCTGGCGAATGCCACAGACTATGGATTGGCGGCGTCCTTGTGGACCTCGGACCTGTCCCGGGCCCACCGGGTGGCGGGGGAGCTGCTCGCCGGAACGGTCTCCGTGAACACTGTGGACGCGCTGGGCAACACCACGCCTTTCGGGGGCTTCAAGCAGTCCGGATTCGGCCGCGATCTGTCCCTGCACGCCTTCGACAACTACACGGCGCCAAAAACCACGTGGATCCAGTTCGGCTGACCAAGTGCATCTGAAAAAACGCTGATGTTCATCGTCATTCTTTAGTTTACGTGATGCAATTCACGAGCCTACGCTGCAAGCATCCCTCCACAGCCATAAGGACACCCTCCATGAAATCGATGCTCCGTTCCGGGCTTTTCGAAATCGAACAAGAGTCCATCGCTCCCATCCCAGCCGAAGCGCGGCACGGCCGCTCCCAGGAGCTCTTCACCATCTGGTTCGGCATGAACATGACCCCGCTGACGGTTGTCACCGGCGCGACGGCCACCACGCTCCTTGGCCTTCCCATGGTCAGCTCCATCATCGCAATCCTGCTGGGGCACGCACTCGGCGGAATCGGCATGGCATTGCACGCCGCGCAGGGGCCGCAACTCGGTGTTCCGCAGATGTTGCAGGCCCGCGGCCAGTTCGGTTCACGGGGCGCCAGCCTGATCGTGCTCGTGGCGATCCTGATGTTCGTGGGGTACTTCTCCTCGAACCTGATCGTCTCTGCGGATTCGATCACCGCTCTGCTGCCCGAAGCCGGCGGAACCGCCATGATCACCGGTTGCGCCGTTCTCAGCTTCGTCATCGCGGCCTTCGGCTACAACCTGGTCCGGAAGGTGACGGCATTCGGCGCCTATATCGTGGGCGCCCTGGTGCTCGTGTCCTTTGCTGCCCTGTTGGCAGGGGGCGACTTTTGGGCCCGGATGAACCATGGTGAATTCACCTGGACGGGCTTCCTGGCCATGCTGGCCATCGGCATCGTATGGCAACTGACGTACGCGCCGTATGTTTCGGATTACTCGCGCTACATGCCGGCCAGGTCTGGCACGCGGGGCGCTTTCTGGGGCACCTACCTCGGCTGTGTAGTCTCCAGTGCCCTGTTAATGATTCTCGGGGCCGGCGTCGGCATAGCAGTAGGTGGCGTGGATACGATGACCGGGCTCAACGGCATCCTCGGTCCAGTGCTTGGCGCCGCAGTCCTGGTGGGTTTCGCCTTGGTGGCTGCCGCCGGAAACTCCGTGAACGCCTACTGCAGCGCCCTGTGCGCCTTGACCCTCGTTGAGACCTTTGCCAGCGGCTGGCGCCCCGGGGCCAAAGCCCGCCTGGTGACCTCGCTGGTGCTGCACGTTCTCGGCGTGACCCTGGCCTTGGCTGCGGCCACGAGCTTTGCGTCGTCCTACTTCAGTTTCCTCAGCGTGCTGCTGTACGTGCTGATCCCGTGGTCCGCCGTCAACCTGGTGGACTACTACGTCATCCGCCACGGCTCCTACGCGGTGGACGAGTTCTACGCCGCCGATGGCGGCCGGTACGGGCGCTGGAATGCCGGCTCCCTGATTGTCTTTGGCATCGGGGTTCTTGCCCAGATCCCGTTCATGGCCACTCCCTTCTACACGGGTGCCGCGGCGGAAGCCATGGGCGGCATCGATGTTGCCTGGCTCGTGGGACTCGGTGTCAGTTCTCTTGCCTACATGGTGATCGCCCGCACCGCGCCGGCTTTGGTGCGCCTGCATTCCGGTTCCGCTGAACCTCAAGTCCTTGGAAAGTAGCAACATGACCCACGCAGATTGGATCTTCTCCAACGGTCCGGTCCACACCATGGACCCTGACCATCCCCGCACTGACGCCGTTGCTGTTGCTGACGGCAAAATCGTTGCCCTTGGTGCCGACGCCGCATCGTGGCGCGGGCCCGCTGCCGAGTTCATTGACCTGGCCGGGAAAGCCCTGCTCCCCGGCTTCCAGGACGCGCACGTGCACCCCCTTGCGGGCGGCCTGCAGCTGCTCGGCTGCGACCTCTCCGGCGTCCATTCCTTGGAAGAGTACCGCACGCTGATAGCGGACTACGCCCGTGCCAACCCAACCGCAGAGTGGGTGCAGGGGGCGGGCTGGTACGGAGACGTGTTCGACGGCGGCTTCCCGCACCGCGCGCTGCTGGACGAGCTCGTACCAGACCGGCCCGTGTTCCTGATCAGCCATGACGGACACGGTGCCTGGGTGAATTCACGTGCGCTCGAGGTTGCCGGAATCACGGACACCACGTCCAATCCGGACGGGGGCATCATCGCCCGTGACGGAGCGGGCACCGCGACGGGCATGCTCATCGAGCACGCCGCCGACCTCGTCTCCGCACTGATTCCGGAACCGGACAAACAGCACATCCGCCGTGCGCTCCTCTCCGCCCAGGCCTATCTGCACTCGCTGGGAGTCACCGCCTGGCAGGATGCGGCCGTCGGGCAGGCCTTAGGCATGCCCGACTCATTCGAGCATTACCTGGCCTTGGAATCGGATGGCCTGCTGACCGCCACCGTGACCGGGGCGCTGTGGTGGCGCCGGGACCTCGGGCTTGAGCAGCTGGAGCTGTTCAGGGAACGCAGAGGGCGGGCGGGCGGACGCTTCCGGGCCACGGCCGTGAAGATCATGGTGGACGGCGTCTGCGAAAACCTCACCGCAGCCATGACCAGGCCCTACAAAGGCCATCCCCATGAAGTCGGGATGAGCCTGATCGAACCGGAGGAGCTGGCCCGGATCACCCGGGCAGCGGACGCGGAGGGCTTCGACCTGCACTTGCACGCCGTGGGCGACCAAGCGGTCCGCGACTGCCTCAATGCGCTGGACCTGCCCCGTCGGAAGGGCTGGGACCCACGCCACCAGATAGCGCACCTGGACCTCGTGGACCCCGCCGACGTCGCCCGATTCGCGGCGAGCGGCGCCATCGCCAACATCCAACCGCTTTGGGCGCGGCAGGACCCGGTGCTGGTGGAAACCAAACTGCCCTACCTGGATGAAGCACACCAGCGGGTGCATTTTGCCTTCGAGACGCTGCGCCGCGCCGGCGTCGAACTGGCCATAGGCAGCGACTGGCCGGTGTCCAGTCCGGACCCGCTGTGGGGCATCCACACTGCAGTGAACCGCACCGCCCCTCCCGCCGACCCGCATGCCCGCGACGCCCGTTCGCAAAACGAACCGTTGCTTCCTGCAGAGGCCATCACCCTCGCGACGGCGCTGGCCGCCCACACCACCGGAGCCGCGCGCGCCAACCGTCTCGACGCCGGGCGGGGCGCCATACGAGTCGGCCTGGCCGCCGACTTGGTGGTGCTCGATGCCGATCCGCATGCCGTTGAGGCCACAGCCCTCGGCGGAATCGGCGTCGAACTCACACTCGCCGAAGGCCGCGCCGTGTACAGCCGCGTCCACGACGGCGCCCTTCCCACCCTTCTTGCGCAGTAGCAAACTTAAGCAGTAGCAAAGGACCGATCATGGATCAGCCAATAGCCTCAACGCGCCTTGCCCACGAGCAAAGCCAGCATCTGCAGAAATCCCTGGGCCGCTTCGACATCCTGTTGCTGGTGGTCGCGGCCGTCATCTCGGTGGAGGTCCTGGGCCAGGTCTCCGGGTTTGGCGGGGAAACCTTCACCTAGACCCTCATCCTGGCCGTCACGTTCATGGTCCCTTATGGCCTGATCTTCGCCGAAACCGGCGGCGCGTTCACCGAAGAAGGTGGCGTGTACGTGTGGACCAAGATGGCCTTCGGCCGCGTCGTCGCCGCCATCACGTCGCTTTTCACCTGGGTCACGCAGCCTGTTTGGGTGGGCGGCGCCATGGCGTTCGTGGCAGTGGAAACGTGGTCCGAATATGTGGGCCATGTGGAGGCCGGCAGCCTAAGCGACTACCTCTTCAAGCTGGTATTCATCTGGATCACGGTGACCTCAGCCATCGTCAGTTTGAAACACGGTAAATGGCTGCCCTCACTCGGAGCCATCCTCAAGGTCGCGTTTCTGACCTTCTTCCTAATCGTCACCATGGTCTACGGGCTGCAGCACGGTTTCAACGGACTCGAACTCGGCTTCTTCTCACCCACCTTGGCCGGCTTCCTTGGCGTCACCCCGCTGCTGCTTTTCTCCTTCCTTGGCTTCGAATCCGGCAACAGCGCCGCGGGGGAGATGAAGAACCCGGCCAAGGATGTTCCCATCTCGGTTGCCCGCTCCTCCATGATCGCCGCCGCGAGTTATCTCCTGCCGATCCTGGCCATCCTGCTGGTGGTGCCGCTCGACCAGATCACGGGCATCGGCGGGCTGTTCGGTGCAGTGGCTACCGTCTACACGGTGTTCGGCCCGGCCGCTGAGGTCATGCTGGCCATTTCAGCGGTGGTCTTCTGCTTCGTCCTTGTGTCGCAGGGCGCAGCATGGATGATTATCAGCGATCGCATGCAAGCCATGGCAGCCGCCGACGGCTCTTTCTTCGGGGGCTTCTTCGGCCGCTTCCATCCCAAGCTGGGCACGCCGATCCGCGTCAACACGCTCTCCGGGGCGGTTGCCACGCTGTTCATGCTCGCGGCAATGCAGCTCAGCGGGACCAGCAGCGCACTGTTCGGCGTGGTCCTGGCCATCGCCATCTCAACGTTCCTGCTCAGCTACCTTCTTGCTATCCCTGCCGCTGTCCGGCTGCGGAGCAAGTACCCCCTCGCCGACCGGCCGTTCAAGGTTCCGGTCTCGGACACCGGTTTCCGCATCTTGGGTGCCATTTGCTTCGTCTGGATCCTGATCGGCTCGTGGGTGGCGATCTTCCCCGGAACACTGGAGGTCCTCTTCGGCCTGGAGTATGACTTCGAGGCAACCTGGGGCGTCTCGCAGTTCACCTTCGAGGCCTTCGCGCTCGGCACACTCGGATGCATCCTTGCCTTGGGCCTTGTTGGTTATGCCCGCGGCAAGAAGGTCCGCGACGCTGTGGCACCCGTGAGCGCGACCGCTGAGCTGATCAACGACTGACCCATGAGAGCGAACGACGGCGGCGGGTCACCGCGGATTCTCATGGAACTCGTGAGTGGCCCGCCGGCCGTTGGCCAGCGAGACAGCAGAACGAGTACGAGCCCCATCCTTCGGGACGGGGCTCGTACTCGTTCTGCTTTGGCCGTGTCGTTATTCTCGGCGTCCGCCCACTAGCCGATCGGAGTGGGCGGCTGCTCACCGCGGAGCACGGCGAGCGTGTTGTCGGCGGCGAGCACGGCCATGGCGGTGCGCGTCTCAACGGTGGCCGAGCCGAGGTGCGGCACGAGTGTCACATTTTCCAGGTCCAGCAACTCGGGATGGACCTGGGGCTCGTGCTCGAAGACGTCGAGCCCGGCGCCGGCGATGACGCCTTCGCGCAGCGCGGCGGCGAGGGCCGCTTCGTCGACGATGGGTCCGCGTGCGGTGTTGACGAGGTATGTCGAGCTCTTCATCGCCGCGAGCTGCTCGGCGCCAATCAGGTGGTGCGTGTTGGGGCCGTAGGGGCAGTGCAGCGAAACGACGTCGGAAACGGTCAGCAGCTCGTCGAGGTCGACGCGCCGTGCGCCCAGTTCCGCGGCGATCGCGGGGTCGATCTCGCTGCGGGACTGGTAGACGATGTCCATGCCGAAGGCCTTGGCCCGGCGTGCCGTCGCCTGTCCGATGCCGCCCATGCCGACGACGCCGAGGGTCTTGCCCTGCAGGCTGGACCCGAGCAGGAAGAACATGCCCCACTTCCAGGGCTGGCCGGCGCGGATGAGCCGTTCGCCCTCACCGAGCCGGCGGGTTGCCATGAGGATGAGCCCGAAGGCGATATCGGCGGTCGCCTCGGTGAGTACGCCGGGTGTGTTGGTGGCGACGATACCCCGTCCGGTGCAGGCCGGCACGTCGATGTTGTCATAGCCGACGGCGACGTTGGAGACGACCCTGAGCTGCGGGCCCGCGGCGTCGAGCAGCTCGCCGTCGATGCGTTCGGTGAGCAGGCTGACGATCGCGTCTGCCCCGGCGACGCGGCGCAGGAGCTCTTCGCGGCTGATCGACTCCGGACCGGTCCAGGCATCGACCTCGTGCTCGGCACGGAGCTTTTCGAGCGCGGCGTCGGGCACCTTGCCCGTAACTACTACCCGGCTCATGCCGTCTCGATCCATTCGCGCAGGCGTCCAAGGCCGTCCCGGATGTCCGGCACCTCGATGCCCGAGTAGGCGAGCCGGATGTACTGCCGCTCCTCACCGGGCAGGCGTCGGCCGAAGTGCTCGCGTGTGCAGAAGGAGACGCCGGTCTTGTACAGGGCGTCAGAGGCGAAGTCGCCGACTGCCGTGTAGCCCATGCGCTCCATGACCTCGGTGACGTCGGGGAACAGGTAGAACGTCGACTGCGGCACGGCGACGTGCATGCCGGGGATGGAGTTCACGAGTTCGCAGGCGGTGTCCCGGCGCGTCTGCAGGATGTCAAGCATCTGCTGCACGGAATCCTGCGGGCCGCGGAGGGCTTCGACGCCGGCCCACTGCACGTAGTGGGTGGTGCAGGACTCGTCGTTGGTGTTGAGCGTGCTGAGCACCTGGGCGATCTCACGCGGGGCGACGGCGCAGCCGAGGCGGGAGCCGGTCATGGCGAACTTCTTGCTGAACGTGTAGAGGATGACGGTACGCTCTGCCATGCCGGGAATCGATGTGATCGAGCTTGAGACGCCCTCGTAGCGGGTCTCGAAATACGCCTCGTCGGAGAGGACCCAGAGGTCGTGTTCTATGGCGAGCTGTGCGATGGCCTCGCGCTCGGCTGCAGTCGACTCGGCTGAGATGGGGTTCTGCAGGTCGTTGTAGATAATTGCGACCGTGTTGGGTGTGATCGAGGCGCGGATCTGCTCTAGGTCGATGGCGAAGCCCGTGCTCGTGGGCACGTAGCGGTACGGGACAGCCGTGCCGCCGAGGTACTCGATCTGCGATTCATAGATCGGGAAGCCGGGGTTGGGGTAGAGCACTTCCTGGCCGGGGTTCATGACCGCCTGCAGGAACTTCGTGATGACGGGCTTCCCGCCGGTCATCACGACCACGTTCTCGGGGGAGAACTCGATACCGCGGCGCGAGCCGATGTCGTCGGCGAGGGCTTCACGCAGCTGCGGGATGCCGGGGCCGGGGCAGTAGCCCGTGTAGCCGTCCGCGATCGCGCGGTTCATCGCTTCCACGATGTTCGGCGCGGTCGGGATGTTGATATCGCCGAGGTGGAAGGGGTACACCAAGTTCCCCTTCGCCTTCCAGGCGGCCGCGGCTTGGGCAACGCTGAAGGCGGTTTCGGTGCCTAGGCGTTCGAGCCGGTGCGCAAGTTGCTGCATGCTATTTCACTCCTCATCGAGTTGACGATCGATCCTCCGAAGAAACCAGATCTCACGAGAGCTAATATATATCAAAGAACAAAACTAATATATCAGACCAAAAGGTGATCCGCATCGCAGTGGATGATCGACTTCACCCTGATACTTCCATCAGCAGGAGGCCGCTGCCGCGGCCATTACCGGCTGCGCCTCTGGGCCCGGAGGGGCAGCTAGCTCAACTGGGCTGGCCCCGTCGACCAGCCAATCAGCCTCTGCCAGCCAATCGGCGTCGGCGATGCAGTACGCCGACGGGCAGTATGAGGCCAGAGGTTCGCGGAGGTTGTCTAGCTTTCCGCTGCACGTTTTGCGGCCAGGGCGGTGTATTTCAAGGCGTTGCCGCGGGCGAGTTCTATGTGGTATCTGTGCGCATTGAGCTCGATTTTGGTCCGGAGTGCCGCTTCGAGGTCGACGTCCAGCACATCGGCGAGCCCTAGGCGTGTGGATTGCTCCCAGAACGGTTGCTAACCCATGCACGGACCGGGGGCGTTGTCGGGCTCCTGCTGCGGGTGCGTCAGAACGCCGCTACGAGGCTGGCAAACCGAGCCAAAAAGAGCTGTTCGCTGTCGCGCGGGTTAAAAAGGGCTGGCTCACGACCGCCTTTGGCCTCGGCATCGGTCATTCGCTGCCCGTCCAGCGTCTCGTACGGCTCCCGATCCAAGTACACGAGACGGTGGAGGCCGGTCATGTTGAATCCCTCGATGCATGACGAGCAGATGGGCATGTCGCGGATGTGGGCGTGCCCCGGATTCGTCCAGCAGACCTCGCAGTAGATTGTGTCTTTAAGCATTTCGGTTCCTGAGTGTCGGTTGATGCCGGATCTCACCGTTTCATCATGTGCACGGCATAGGAGCCCAGGGTGACCACCGGCCCGGGCCAAGGACCGCGGTTCCGCAGGCATTCATGGCCTGCTTCCCTGACGTTCGGGCTTGGGGCCGGCGGCAGAAGCTGGGCAAGGAATGCGTCGACGCATCCGGGCGCCGGCACGACGTCACTTACGGATCCGCACTTGGACCTTGATATACCGGGCGACTGATGGTTCGCGGCCAATCAGTGCGGCCGCCGTCGGGTTGAACTCCTGTCCCCAATTTTGCCAGTTCTCCGCCCTGGACTCGGCCTTGGGGACGTGTGAGATTTGCCATTAGACGGGCACCGACACTGGCCTGGTGCGGACGAATTCAGGAATTCCACTGGCCGCCCGCTGGGCTTTTCGGGTCAGGGGCTGGGCCGGTCAAGGGAGGTCGTTCAGGGTGCGAAGGCCCCAGTCACAGGCAGACCTGCCGGTCTCTAGTGTCCTGATTTTGCGGACCGGGCGGGAGGCGCCCTCATGATTTTTGCCGAGGGGCTGATAATGGCCGCTACCTGGCATCGGGTCAGCAGGTTGAGCTGTCTTCCGGTTGGGCTACTGGCTGTGGGAGGTCCGGGGCGTGCACACGAAGAACCGGGGCTGCTCCACCTGGGCGAATGGCACGACGAGCCAGCGACCGCCGTAGAACTCGACGTACGAGTCCGGAGTGCATCGTGCGAAGGCTTCTTCCCGTGTCATTGGCTTTCCTTTCTCCAGCGGCCCCGAAACTCCTTGGTGATACAGTTAACTATAGACCTTCATGGATAAAGGTCAATAGACATTCAAGGTTAAATGTCACGTCTTCGGGAGGCGCGCAATGACCACATGGAAAGAGCAACTCGCCTTCGCGCCGTTGGAGGCAGCCGACCGGGGGGAGGAGGTCGGACGCCGGCTGCGCCATGCCATCGAACTGGGTGTCCTCGAAGACGGTTCCCAGCTGCCCAGCGAAAGTTACCTTGCGTCCGCGATGGGCGTTTCCACTCTGACGCTGCGGGCCGCGCTGGCCGAACTGCGCGGGATGGGTTTGGTGGAGACCCGGCGCGGCAAAGGCGGCGGGAGCTTCGTGAAGGCCAACACCGGGGACATCGCCCGCATGCAGCGCCAGTCCCTTGGGTCCTATTCTCTGGAAGACCTGCGGGATCTGAGGGAATACCGCGCTTTCCTGGCCGGCTGCGCCGCAGCCGCGTCGGCTAACCAGTCCCATCGGCTTTCGATGGGACGCCTCGACCACGCATCGGTCGAGATCCGGGACTGCGTGCAGGCGGCGGACGCGATCCGGGCGGACAGCAAGTTCCACATCGAGCTCGCGGCCAGCTCGGGGTCGGTCAGGCTGACCCGACAAGAGGTGGCGCTGCAGGCCGAGGTGGGCCCGCTGATCTGGGTGGACCCGGCGGGCCATAATGACGCCGCCGCAGAAGACCACGCGAGGATCGTGGAGGCGATCAGGGCAGGTGACGCAGAGCTGGCCCGAGCGCTGGCGGAGGAACACGTCAGGCGGGACATGAACCTGGTCATCGACGAGCGAATGGAGCTGGATGGCACAGCGACTGATTCGCCGCACGGGTCCGCTTCCGGCGATGACGCCCTGGCCGCCATCGAATCACTCGCCGCCATGTTTTACGAAACCGCTGCGGCATCCATGCGCGAGGTCGAGCAAGCGGTGCGCGCCAGCATCGGGTCCGGAGTCAGCCGGGACCGGGCCGACTCGGACATCTATGGTGCGGCCCGAAGGGCCGTGGTCATCGGCGTTCCATTCCTGTATGGAACCGGCTTCGTCGCCGACCAGTCCTACTTCGGCGAGAGCTGGATCACCTGGTGCTACACGCCCGCGGGGCCCGAGTCGCCACAGCGGCTCTACATCGACATGGACCTTTACGATTTCGCCACCGCACCATGGCGCCCCGAGGATTCCGGCGACGACAACCCGATCCACACCAGTCACGCGTACGTGGATGCGAGCGGAACGAACGAGAACATCATCACCTTCAGCAAGCGCGTCATCATTGCCGGTGATTATGTCGGAGCCCTCGGTGCCGACGTGCGCGTCAGCCAGCTCCAGACCGCGTTCGACCCCCTGCTGCGGCCTTTGCCGCCGAACACCTGCATCGTGGACCAGCATGGCACGGTCATCGCCACCAACACAGGCCGCTTCGTTGGCGGAACCATCCCGGCAGCCGGCCACATCGTACGACGACCCCTCCCGGGCGTGCCATGGTGGCTCTGCACCGGAACCACCGACGAAGACCAGACCCCCCAGCCCCTCGACGGCCAACGCCCGGGCGAGCAACCCGGACCGCTTCGTTAGCTGACACCAATCTGCACGTCGCGCTGCCGCAGGGCGCCCAGCGACTTCGCGCGTTCAGCCCACCAGGGCGCGGGTGTGGTCGTTGAGGAATATTCCGCGGGGATCGAACTCGCGGCGCACCTGGATGAACGTGTCGAGCTCGGGGTAGAGGCGTTCCAGACGGCTCCTGGTCATGAAATGGATCTTTCCCCAGTGGGCACGCGGCTCGAATTCCTGGAGTACAGCGTCGGCGTCCCGGAAGAACTGCCAGTAGCGGTCCCAGGCTCGGTGGTCAAGGTGATGACAGTGGTGTCGCGTCCCTGGAATTGGGACATGTAGCCTTCGTCAGCCTTCACCCAGCGGACCTCCACAGGGTACTTCTGATCGGAGTGCCTGGTGCGGATCAGCTCCTGGACAGCTTCGACCGCCGCCAGCCCGTCCTCGCTGCGAACGAAGTACTCGAGTTCATGGAACTGCGTATTGAATCCGTCCGGATAGATACGGTAGGAGCGATCCAAGCGGGCTCCTTCCACACCGGAGATTTCCTGTTCGTCCCGGATGTGCGCGACGTTGTACCGCTTGGTGTAGCTGCGGTTTCTCATGTTCTGGTCCGGTGAGCCCGGAAGGTCCAGGAGCTCGCAGGAACCATCTTCCGGGCACCAGAGGAAGGAGTAATGCCTGTTGGTGTCGATATCCGCATCCCACGTCGAGGCCGTCTCCTCCCACGTGGGGTAGGTGATTTGTTCCTGCAGGTAGTAGCGGTCCTCAACCGCCAGTTCCACCTCCAGGAAAATCCCGAGTGTTCCTAAAGCCACCTGTGCGGCCCGGAGCTCGCGGAGCTGGCCCTCGCCGATTTCGACGATTTCCCCATGGCCGTTGATCAGCTTTACCCACCGAAGGTTCGACGAGAAGCTGCCCAGGTTCTTCCCGGAACCGTGGGTGCTGGTTGAGAGCGCTCCGGCAATCTGCTGCTCGTCGATGTCGCCCTGGTTGCCGAGGGCCAGGCCCTGCTCCCATAGCGGATCACCGAACGCGTTGATGGTGGTGCCGGCCAGGGCCCTGGCTCGACGCCGGTCACGGTCGGTTCCGGTGATTGCGGACAGAGCGGACATGTCCATCAGGACGCCGCCCGTCTGGACCAGCGGCGAGGACGAATGTCCTGAGCCGACCGCCCGCACGGGCCAGGGTGAACCGCGGGTCCGGCTCGTTTCCGCCGCCGAGGATCCGGGCGGAGAGGCCCTCCCGTCTGCCGTTGCGGATTCCTGCATCAGCCATGCCTGCTGCTTTCTGTGTGGGCCGGGTTCTAGGTGAGGGCGATGGTGCGAAAGCCCAGGTTGCCGGAGGAGGATTCGGGGGTGTTGAAGGTGCGTGCGGCGACGCGGTAGCGGTTGCAGTAGGAGTCGTGGCAGAGATAGGAGCCGCCGCGCATGACCCGGCCCTGCCCGATCGTGGGTCCTTGCGGACTGTTGGTGGGGGAGGTCCGGTAGTACTTGGGCAGGAACCAGTCAGCACACCATTCCCATACGTTGCCGGCCATCTCGTGCAGCCCGTACCCGTTGGGCGGGAAGCTTTGGACGGATGCGGTGCCAAGGTGGCCGTCGTCGCGGGTGTTGGCCGTGGGGAAGGTGCCCTGCCAGATGTTGCAGAGGTGCTCCCCGCCGGGGGTGAGCTCGTTGCCCCAAGCATAGCGCATCCTGTCCAGGCCGCCGCGGGCGGCGTACTCCCACTGGGCCTCGGTCGGCAGCCGCCGACCGGCCCAGGCGCAGTACTCCACGGCGTCGTTGTGCGAAACGTGGACCACGGGATGGTCCGGGATTTCCTGCCAGGTGGAATCCGGCCCGGCGGGGTGGGCCCAGTCCGCGCCGCGGACATTCAACCACCACGGCGCCCCCGTAGCGGCGCCCAGGATCTCGCTCTTCGGGGACCGGACCAGCAGGTGGAACACCGCAGACGTGCCGTACTGCTCGGCCTCGGTCCGGTACCCCGTGGCCTGGACGAACGCGCTGAACACACTGTTGGTCACCGCCGTGGCGTCGATCCGGAACCCGTCCAGCCGCACGTCATGTACCGGAGTTTCCCCGTCGGCCGGGTAGCCCTCTCCCAACGAATCCCCCATGCTGAATGTTCCCCCGGGGATCCGGACGTCATCATGCAGTTCCTGACCTGACAGGCCGATGCTGCCGGTGGTCCTGTGGTCCGCGGCCTCCGGGAGAAGCGGCTCACGGGAGGGTGCACAACATCCTGGCAGGTTCATGGCTCCTCTTCGGCCGGTGTACATAAACGTCGGTTCCACGGCGGGGGCACCCGCCCGAAGGAGGGCGCCTCCGCTCCGCCGTCTGCGGTTACTGATGGGCCAGTGCCATGCGCTGACGGTCAGTGGCCGTGAGGTGCTGGGTGGGATCGTCGTCGTAAAGGTCGATGCGGACGGTGTGGATCGTGCCGGTGAATGCATTGTCCACCGGGAGGTAGTCATCGGTGACCGGGGTTCCACGGTCGACGCCGACGTTGAGCGTCTCGTCGAAGGAGAAGTAGTAGGCGGTGGTCTGCTCGACCCTGCCTTTGCCGGTGATCCTGCCATCAGCGGCGAGCCGGATTTCCGCGCCCTTGCCGATGCCGCCGCCGTTCCAGGGTCAGTTCCTGGGTTCCCGGGACCAGCGGTTCGTCCGACCGGACGCTGTAGAGGTCCCGCCCATAACAGTTCCGTCCAGGTCCCTAAGCGCACAGGGAAGCGGCGGTTTCGTCCAGGCCAAACGCACAGAAGGGCACCGGCATGAGTTAGCGCCACGGAAGTATTCCGTGGCGCTTGTTTGCTCACACGGCTTTGGCTTTATTAACTGCTCGGCTGCATCCGGCTGCGTTCCGAAATGTGCTCCACCAGTTCTCCCACACGCTCTTCCGAGTAGTTGCGCGCGATGTCACCTTGGCTGATGATGCCAACCAACTTGTGGTCAGCGATGACCGGCAGCCGCCGGACCTGGTACCTCTCCATCATTTCGATGGCGGCATCAACGTTGGCATCTGCGTCAATCCAGTGGGGCCTGCCCGTGGCGAGGTCGCGGGCCACCATCTCGCGTGGATCTCGGCCGGCGGCCACGCACTTGAGCACGATGTCCCGGTCAGTGATCATGCCGGTCAACTTGCCGTCGTCGCCGCAGATGGGCAACGATCCGCAGTCCAGGTCCAGCATCATCCGTGCAGCATCTGCGAGGGACTGGTTCTCCTTAACACACTGTGCATCCGTCGTCATGAATTCACGTACAGCACTCATTGGTCCTCCTTCATCGATTGGGGCATCGACGCAGGGTCACCGGGCACATGCGCCGATGTTGCCAGCCTACGCCGGGGCCAGTGCTGATGTCGACGGCGGTTCCGGACCTTCAGGGACGGGGAATGCGGAGGTGATTTTCGACGTCGGCCCTGGCGACGTTTGGCCGTGAAAACGCCTAGTCGGGTCTTCCGACGACGACGTGTGACGGGCTGTGGATGACGTAACCAGTGAGCCAGGAGGAGAGGGCGCGGACCTTCTGTTGGGTGCCCGGGAGCAAGGCGAGGTGAACCCCGAGCCAGGAGAGGAACGCCAGTGGTCCCTGGAGTTGGATGCGCTTACGGCCCAGTTCGGCGACTGCCGCGCCACGGCCGACCATGGCCATGTAACCCTTGTCCCAATAGAAGAAGGGCTGCCGTGTGCCGCCGGTAAGGTCCGCATGGATGTTGCGGGCGGCCCATTTCCCTGACTGCTCGGCAACGGACCCGAGCTGGGGAAGTTTGGCCCCGGTGGCGTCGGTGATGTTGGCGGCGTCGCCCAGGACATAGACGCCTTCGGCGCCGGGCACGGTCAAGTCCGGCAGCACGTCGATACGTCCACCTTTCCCCTGCGGCAGGCCGGATTCAGCAATGATTTTTCCAGCTTTCAGGCCGCCGGCCCACACGACGATCTGCGCTGGAATGATGGTCCCGTCCGCCAGCGTCACGCCGTCGGCCCGGACTTCGGTGACGCCCTGGCCCATGTGCAGCTGAACTCCAAGTTTTATCAGCCGGTCACGGGTGTATGCCTGCGACTTGGCGGAGAACGGCATGAGCACGTTCGGCAACATATCCACAAGATGGACTCGGCAGCGGGCCGCCAGTCCGGACGAAAAGTACTTGGGCACCAGGTACTTGATGTTCTCAGCGAGGGCGCCGGCTGTCTCGACTCCGGTGGGGCCGCCGCCCACCACGACCACGTCGGCGCGGCCGGCCTTAACCCGGTCCGCGCGGTCCAGGGCTGTTGTGAGGGCCGTGCTCAGGCGGGTGGCGTCAGCCACTGAGTACAGCGGGTAGGCATGTTCCTCCGCGCCAGGGGTATTGAAGAAGTTTGGTACAGCGCCCGCGGCAACGACCAGGATCTTCGACTGGTACTGGGAACCGTCGATAGTGGTGACGGTTCGGGTGGCGGAATCGATCGCCGTCACCTCCGCTGTGAGGACCCGGACGCTTTTGGTGCTGCGGAACACAGACCGCAGCGGCCGGGCCACGGCGGACACACCGATCTGCGAAGCAGCCACCTGGTAGAGGAGTGGCTGGAACTGGTGGTAGTTGTTGGCGTCGATCAGGAGTACCCGAACGCCCTTGCGCCCGAGCTGCTCAGCTGCTGTCATGCCTGCAAACCCGCCGCCGACCACGATCACCTGATATGTATCGTCCATTCGTGCAACATACCCTGCCAGGCAACGGTGCAACAGGGCTGGGAACCTGAAAATGCTGGCCAGCTGGGCTGGCCGGAGGATGCCCTGTATGAGCTGGGACGCCCGAAGCAGCGAGCTGGTGGTCCTCAGTCCTGCGAGTTCTCGCGCGATGTGATGCCGAAGGCCGGGGACTGCAGCTCGGTGAAGTTACCGACGCTGGCGCGCACGGTGCACTGGGGGGTGATCTGCAGGGCCGTTACGGTGAGCCCCGAGCTATCCACGGCCAGCGCCCCGCCGCAGCCGTCGGCGAATCGCAGCCCCTTCTCGCCGCCGGTCACCGCTTCGAGCATCTGCGAAGGTTTGCCCGAGGCAGGACTTACGTAGAGCGGGTTCAGCTCGTCGGCGCCGCCGGCCCACACCGGCACCAGGGTGATCTTCAGCGGGCTCGGCGTCACGACGCGCGCCGGAGTGCGGACCTCCACGCCCTTTAGCCGCTGGACGGGATAGGCAGTACCCTTCACGGCCGGGTCCTGTGTCGCTGCGGTCGCCGCCTCGGACCCGGCACGCAGCCACGCGTCGAGTGCCTGCTGGTCAGCGGGCGTCACCGGTACCGTGGCGGTCGCCTGGACCGACCCTCCCGCCGGAACCTTGAGCCCGGCGAGCTTCCAGCCACATTCGACGTCAAGGCCGGTGACCGAGGCCTGGTTCCGGCTCGCTGTGGCCCCCTCCCATGTCACTGCCGGGCACGCGTCACCATCGGCCAGCCCCGGGATTACCTCGAGGAATTCACCGGACAACGGCGCCTTCTGCGCCGTGTAGGCCACCGTCAGGCGGATCTGGCCCGTGGACGGCTCGTAGGTAGCGCCCCGTGAGATCGTCAGGCCGGTCGGGAGAGCCGTGTCCTGCAGCTGCGTGGACAGTTTCTCGCTGGCCGCACCCGGCGCTGCCTGCTGGCCCGTGGGGGCGAGGACAACGAACCCGATGACCATCGCCACGAGAAGAAGGGCCGCGGCGGAGGCGAGGAGCAGTGCTTTACGAGTGCGCCAGAACGGCGTGGCGTCCCTCTCCTCGAGCCGGGCCTCTGCCCGGGGCCGCACTTCACGGCGCAGCATCGGACGGGCGATGGTTGCGCTGCCCGCCTCCCCGAGATCCGGGGCCTCCCAGGCGTCGTCGGCCGGCGGCGCGGACGCGAAGACCGTGAGCTCCTCGTCCGTGAAGGCGCCCCGGACCACGGTGGCCGGGCGTTCGACGGGGTCGAAGTCCGCCGGGGTGTCGGCGCGCTCTATCGGGGCGCTGGCGGCAAGCCCTGGCACGAGGCGCCGGAGCCTCGAGGCCGCGACGCGCGCCGTCGGGCGCTGGGCGGGGTCCTTGGACAGCAGCCCGTCGAGAACGTCCCAAACCGCGTCATCCACGGGAATCCGCGGCGGGCGTGAGGAAACATGGCGGTACGCGACGCTAAAGTCCGTACCCGGCCCGGCGAACGGAGTGCGCCCGGCGAGGAGCTCGTAAAGCAGGACGCCCGTGGAGTACACATCGCCCGGAGGGCCGGAGCGGCCCTGGCTGATAAGTTCGGGAGGCATATACTGCGGGGTGCCGATGAGGCCGGTCGTCTGGCGGATCCTCTCACCCACAACGTCGGAGATTCCGAAGTCAGAGACCCGCACGTCTCCCGGGCCGCAGTCGGGCCAGGGGCGCGCGAGGAGCACATTGTCCGGCTTGATGTCGCGATGCGTCACGCCGCGTGCGTGGGCGACGGCCAGTGCGTCGAACACTTCCGCGGCGACGCTGAGCGCGTCCTTGGGAGGCAGCGGCCCGGCCCCCTTCAGCGCGTCCCGCAGCGAGCCGCCCGCGACGTAGTCCATGACGATGGCCAGGCGCGGGCCCTCCACCACCATGTCGCGCACCGTGACGATGTGGGAGTCCTGCAGCCCAAGCAGCACGGACCGCTCACGGACGAACCGCTCCACGAGTGAGGGATCGTCGGCGTGCTCCGGGCGCAGGACCTTGGCGGCAAGCGTCCGTCCGTCGGTCGAGATGACCGTCCAGACCTCGCCGACGGCACCGGAGCCCACCCGTTCCCCGAATCGGTAGGTCGCTCCCAGCGCCTCACCTGTCTGTGCGAACTGCATACCGTACTCTCCAACGCTGTCGATCTGGTTCTTCAAGGCCGCCCCGCGTCGGCCTTCATTGCTTGGGGGCGTCCGCCGTCGGGCTCAGTCCCCGGTGCTCATCGACTGAATGAGCGCCAGTTGCCCGCCCACGCCGATATATCCTCGTCCAGCTGTCAGTGCCACGGGTGACTTGCGCGGGAGTGTGGTGCCCAGCAGTTCGCCGTCGTAATTTATGTCCGGTTGCAGCAGCACGCCCAGACGGGATTTGCGGACGGTCTTGGTCCAGTGGGTGTACAGCCCGCGGAGGTCGGCGGCCCGCCCCGCCGCGATGACGCACCGCCCCGGCTGCCCGGATGCCACCACCCCGGCGATGGATTGATCGCCGTCCTCAAAGCGCTCGGCGTCGTCGATCAGCAAGAACACCGGGCCCCGCTCAAGCCGCAGGGACGCCAGCAGGGCCGGTACCTCGTCAGTACCGACGGCCACCCGATCCAGATCGGCGAGGGCCAGGGGCGAGCGGCGATCGCAGATGCCCCACACCTGTGCCGGTCCGCGGGAGGTGGCCGTGCCGCGCAGGGCTGCGGCCAGGGCCAGCAGCAGCGTGGACTTGCCCGAACGGGCGGGACCGGCAATAAGCGCGTGCTCACCCTCGTAAATCTCCAGGAACGCAGGGGAGAGGTCAGCCTCCTGCACGCCCACCGGGATGAGCCACGGTTCGGCCTCCAGCCGGGGTTCCACGCCCAGCTCCGGCAGCGTGACGTTGGAGGGCAGGCGCCTGATTGCGGGGGCCTTCGCGGATGCATGCACCCAGTGCCGCCGCACACGATCCACCGCAGCCTCTACGCCGATCCCGGGTGTGGCCACATGCATCTGCAGCGACGTGCGGGGATCCACGCAGCGGCCGGGAAGAGCAGCAGGGATGTCCTTGCCGCGGATGCCGAGCGAGGAATAGTCGTAGGTGTCCGCCAGCCGGAAGAGCCACTTCTGCAGCGTCACCTCATTCATGGCCGAGGGCACCGCCTTGGCACGTGTGGTGGACACCGCGAACGACAACCCCAGCGCGGGGCCGTCCGCGTATGCCCGGTATAGCAGGGCCAGCAGCTGCTGCCCTTCGAAATCCTGGAACTCGTCACGGAGCGAGGCCAGGCCGTCCAGCAGCACCACGGTGCGGCGGCGCCCGCCCGGATTCGCACGGCGGCTCTCCAACTCGGTGTTCAGGTGCCGCAGGAAGCGCGCCTGCTGCTCCTTCGCACCGGCACCGGTGCCCACGTAAGCCACGGTGTGCGGCAGGCCTTCGAGCGGCTCGAGCTCACGGGAGCCCATGTCGAGGATCATCAGGTCCAGCTCCGCCGGATCGGTGTCCTTCGCCAAAGTCAGGGCGATTGAGGCCAAGGTGGTGCTTGTGCCGGAGCCGGCCACGCCCATGAGCATCAGGTTTCCCACCGACATGTCCCAGCCCGCCGCGGACTGACGCTGCAGGTCCGGCTCGTCCACGATGGTCACCTTGACAGATGAGCCCCGGACGGCGCCCACCGTCGGCAGGAGCAGGGGAGCCGGACCGGCGGACGAATCGGACGGTGCGGCGTGGCGGCCGCCGTCGGGTGCAGGGAGAAAACCGTCCAGCTCCACACGCTCGCCCAAAGCTTCCGGCCACACCTGCCGCGGCGGGGGGTACCCTGCCCCGGCGTTGGCCTCCAGGACAGCGTCGATGAGGAGGTCCAGATCGTTCTCGTCGGAATCCGCAGACTGTGACGGCGCCGCCGGGGGCACGGGGACGCCGAACTGGCGAAGTTCGCGCACGTCCACGGCCGGGCCTCCTATGCGCTGTGCCCGTCCGGTCACGAGGGCCGTCTGTACGGGAGTGATGTCGTCCTGACCCAGTTTCACAAAGGCGCGGCCCATCTGGGCCCGGCCGATCGCCGAGGCGGCCGGCACGCCGATGACGTTGCTCGAGTCGTCGCGGCTCTGCACGCGCAGGGCCACGCGGAGGTTCGTGTTCGCGAGGATGTCGTCGCTGACGACGCCGGCGGGGCGCTGCGTCGCCAGGATCATGTGCACACCCAGGGTGCGGCCCACTGCCCCCACGCTGACGAGCGCCTTGAGCACGTCAGGGAAGTCCTTGGCCAGCATGGCGAACTCGTCGATCACGAGCAGCAGCCGAGGCATGGGCTCGGCCGGGTTCGTGGCCAGATAGGCGTTCAGGTTGTCGATGCCCTCGCCGGCCGCAGCAAAGACCCTTTGGCGGCGCTCCATCTCTGCTTCCAGGGCGCGGATGGCCCGGTCGGCGAGCTGTTCGTCCAGATTGGAGATGGTGCCGATGGTGTGCGGAAGGCGTTCGCATGCCTTGAAGGCGGCCCCTCCCTTGAAATCGACGAGGATGAAGTTCAGGCGGGTGGGATCGTTGCGCGCCGCCAGGCCGGCCACGAGCGAGCGGAGGAATTCGGACTTGCCGGATCCGGTCGTGCCGCCGACCAGGCCGTGGGGGCCGTCCTTGACCAGGTCCAGGGTCAGGGGCCCGTTCTCCCCGGTGCCTATCGGCGTCGAGATTCCCGTGGGAGCCTGCCACAGGCGGCGGATCGTGGTCGGGTCAGGGCGCTCATAGCCTAGGAGCCCGGGCAGCCGCACGAGCGAGGGCAGCGAGGCTCCGGGGACGCTCAGTTCAGGGTCGTCGAAATGCGCCACGCGCATGGCGCAGCGCAGGGCTTCCTCCTGATCGAGGCCTGCCAGGATGACGTCCTCCACGCGGGTCAGGTCCTCCGGCTGGTCAACTGTGGCCGCGGCGTCTGCCCCGACCCTGATGATCGTGGTGCAGGAAGCCGGCAGCTGCTCTTCAGAGGTAGCGATGACGATGCCTGCCACGCGGGGCGGGCGCTGCTGTGGGGTCACATGGACCCCAGGGACGGCACGGCCCATGCCGAGCAGCGCGCGCGCCGGGGCGTCCCGGCCCTCCGTGAGCACCTCGGAGTCCAGGACCACCAGCAGCGCCGGGGTGGGCAGGTCCTGGACGGAGTCCTTGAGCGTGCGCAGCATGGCGACGCTCGTCTCGCGGTGCGCGGACATCCACCGCTCGCCTGTGCTGCTGCCGGCCTGGCGCGTGTGCGGCAGCCACGAGGCCCATTCCCACTCGTCGGCCCGTCCGGCGTCGCAGAAGACTCCGACTGTCAGGTCCGCCGGGCCCACGTGTACCGCGGCCTGGGCCAGGAGGGATCGGGCCAGCGCCAGGGTCCCCTCCCGCGGCCCGACCATGCCTACGACGCCGGCGTCGGTCAGGTCCACGAGCACGGGCGCTGCCTGCAGACGCGCGGCCTCCAGGGAGTCCTTCACCTTGCTGTCCAGACGCGAACTGGCGGTGCCCTCCACCTCCGGCCTCCACGGGACGTCTCCCGTGCCGGCGTGCAGGGCCAGGAAGTCGTCGGAGTCTGCGCGGCGCTGCCACAGGGACGTGGCGGGGAGGGCCGGGCGCCGCACCACGGTCGCGGGATCGGGGATCATCCGATGCCGCCGGGCGGTCTCGGCGGCCGCCGCCGCACGGATCTGCTGCTCGAACTCTTCGAGCGCCCCGGCGAAGCGTTCGTCCTCTTCCTTGAGGCCCCGGGCATGGCGGCGCTTTTGTTCAAACCACATGCCGACGGCCATCACCGGGCTGAGCATTGCGAACATGGCGAAGCGCAAATCCCGCAGGATCACCACCATCGCCGCCGCCATCACGAGGGGCGCCAGCACCGTGATGATGCTGAATTTTCCGGCGGGCGGCACTTCCTTCCTGCCCGGCGGGACCAGCGGGTCGCCCGCCGGGGCCCTCCCGGGGCGGGGCGGGCGGTTGAACGGTGCGGTCGCCGCCGGTGTGAGGTTATGCAGGCTGCCGGGGGCCGGGGCGGGCGCCTCCTCCAGGGACCGGCGCAGGAGGAGCACCGTGCCGCCCGCCGTGACCGTTGCGGTTTCGGTAACCAGGACGCCGTCTTCCCCGACCGGTCCGCCGTTGACCAGCGTGCCGTTCGTGGACCCGGCATCCACCACCCGCAGCCCGTCCTCCTCCCGGCGCAGCCGGCAGTGGTCCCATGACGCGCTCTCGGTGGGAAGGCTCAGATCGGCATGGGGGGACCGGCCGATCAGCATCTCGCGCCCGTGCGGAACGTCAATTACACCGCCGGTGCGCTGGCCGCCGGCGAGGGTCACCGTCCAGCCGCGAACGCGTTGAGGCGCCGGCCAGGGTGCCCGGGAAATGCGGCTGCCCTCGAGTAGTACAAGTTCCGAGACGGGGGTGGACCCCCGCACCTCGGCTTCGTTCACGAACACAGCTTCATCGGGCGCAAGGCGTGGCCCGCCGGCCGCCTCCACCAGGTCCGTCAGGTTCGTTGCCGGCGCAGCATTGGCCACTTCGCACTCAAAGCGACGCTCGTCCAGGTCGATCAGCACACGCACCGGGGCGCTCCTTCGTGGGGGAAATGGCCCGCCCCTCGGGGACGGGCCTGGGTGGGGAGGTCAGGAGCTCGCGGGAGCCGGTACCCAAACGAGCCGCGGAGCGTTTTCGTCCGCCGGGCGCAGGCCAAGATCCTGGGAGGAAGCGAAGAGCGGGATGGCCTCCGCGGTCAACGCCCCGGTGCGGGAGAAGTCCAGCGACGGACCGGCCAAGCCCTCGCCAGGGCCAACTGACATGGTGCGCAACGCCGCGCTGACTTTCGAGGGATCGTTGCTCCCCGCCAAGGCGGCAGCCCTGACGAGGGCGACGACGGCGTCATGGCTGGGTGCGTCCGCCGCCCACGCGTCAGCCGAGAACGGGGCATCGCCCGTCAGGTTTTTGACCTCCGCGTCGCCCGCTGCAAGGCGTACGGCGGAGAGGAACGCGGACATTCCGCGGCCTTGGGCGTCCTGCTGGAGTGCCGCGGCGTCTCCGCCTGCCGCCGCAACGCTGACCAGCTGGCCGGAGGCGGTACCGTCGAGCCCTGCCAGTGCGGAGGCGAAGGCCGGGGATGTGGCCCCGTCCGAAGAGACCAGGGGAACGGATACGTCGCGCGACTGCAGGGCCTGGACCAGCCGGGCCAGACGCTGGGGGGTGCCGGCCGAGACCACCACGGCATCCGCGGGCTCTGCGACCTTTGTGGGCTCGGTGCCTTCGGGCGCGTCCTCGGCGGGCGGGCGGAGCTGGTCACCGGTTCGGATGGCGGCCTCCTGGGCCAGGCCCATCACGTCCTCGAAGTCCCCCAGGTTGAGGGCCTGCGGGATCTGGACCGACGCAGGGACCTGTCCGCCGTCACTAACGAGGAGCACCCGGTTCTTCCCGTTCAGCGCGGTCCGGAGGGCAGCTTCGACGGACGCAGCCGAAGGGCGTGTGGTCCATGTGGACTGGGCGGGGTCCGACGGGTCGGCGTAGGGAAGGATTGCCGGGAGGCTGAGCTCCTCGGCGGTCTTCGCGGCTGCCCGGGCCTGGGGGCCCGTGCTGGCCACGACGACGCCGGACACTCCCTGCTCGGACAGTGCACGGACGGCGGCGCGCGCGCCTTCCTCCGTGCCGCGGTCGTTCTGGGCCCGCAGGGCGACGGCGGTGCCTCCCTGGACGAAGCGCCGTGCGGCGACAATAGTGCCCTGAGCCGCGCGGCTGTACTCGGAGCCGGGCTCGCCGGACTGGCCCAGCGTCAGCACGACGCCGATGGAGAAGTCCTTTGGCAGGCCCTCGGCCTTCAGCGCAACTGGAACCGTCGCGGCGACCGGGTCGGGCTGCGGAGCCACCTTGGGGCGGCCCAGCGTCACGGTCAGGGCGATGGCGGCCGCGAGGACGACCGCAACACCCGCGGCTATCAGGGTAACGAGCCTGGTGCGTGTGCTCATGCGCCGCTGCCGATCTTCAGTGCGTACAGGGTCTGCGACGTGGCGCCGGCCGGCACCTCGAGGTGGAACGGTGGCAGTTCGTCGACCGCGGTGAGTGAGGCCTTGAACTGCGCCTGGCGCAGCAGCAGCCCCGCCACGTCCCGGGAGCGGATGTTGGCATAGCCCTCAGCGTTTTGCGCGGCCAGCGCCAGCTGATAGTCAGCGGTGTCGGCCTTTGCCGCGCTGGTGGCCATGGACCCGAGCAGGCCGGAACCGTTGACCGTGCGGTCGCCCAGGTCGAGCATCACTTTGTTGAGGCTTGAGGACAGGAGGGCGCTGGCGCCCTCGACGTCACGGGTCGAGCCGGATGTGCTGGAGGCGATGTTCGCCAGCGAGGACTGCGTGCTCTTGGCCAGCGATGCAGCCAGCGCATCGCGCTGCTCGAGCAGCTCGTCCCGCTGCTTGTTCACCGTGCCCTCGGCGTCCTTCACCACCTCGTCCGAGGTGGATTTCAACCCGGAGATGGAGCGGTTGAAGGCCGTGATCACGGCGTCGGAGCCTGCGTCGCCGATCTCGGCGACCTGGCGCACCTGCTCGTCCACGGTCTTGTAGACCTCTTCGGCTGTCTCGGCCGAAACTTCGCTGAGGGACTGCTTGATCTTGTCGCCCAGTCCGTCCTGCTGCACCTTCAGCTTCGCCAGCGACGAGCCGACCCGGCCGGAGGAGTCGAGCGCCTCGCCGAGGGTTTTGGCCAGGGCCTCAAGTCCGCTCTTGGTGCTGTTGACGTCGCCCGTTGCGGCTCCGTCGAGGGACTTCACAGCTTTGCTGATCGCGTCGAGCCTGGCATCGATGTCGTCGATCGTCGTCCCTAGGGCGGTGAACGCCTGGCCGATCGCCTCGTCCGGGGCGGCGGTGTCGGTGGCCGCCAGGACCGAGTCCCAGGCGGCCGCCTGGGACTCCAGCCGGGTGTCCAGCGGGTCCTTGAACCCCAGCGGTGGGTTCAGCGCCTGCGCCGGGTTTCCGGTTTCGTCGGTGGGCTCGCACGGAGCGGACGTCAAGTAGGAGCGCAGCCGCTCAGCTTGCCCGATGGAGAGTCGGCCTTCGCGAGGGTCGACACCGTCGGCCATCCTGCACAGCTCGTCGGCGAGCCGCTGGGTTTGCTGCGTCATGGAGCCGTTCAGCAGCGAGCCGTCACCCACCTCGCCCCGGGCCCCCTGTGCAGTTTTCCTGATGTCGATCAGCTTTTGCCGCAGGCCATCGATTCCGCTGCGGACCGCTGCGGCCGCGTCCCGTGTTGCGGCAACGGAGGTCCGCGCGGATTTGATCGCTTCGTCCACGTGTGCGAGGGCAGTCTTGTAGTCCTCGGTGGTCTCGGCGCCGGCAAGGGCCGCAGCCAAATCGGCGCGCACCTTCTCCAGCGTGCCGGCGGAGGCCTCATGGTCCTTGATAGCGCTTTCGACCATTTCCGGCTGCAGGCCCGCCACGAGCTCGTCGCCCTTCTTGACCAGGCCGAGCAGTGCTCCGGTGACCGTCACAGCGGAGCCGTAAAGGGAGCACGTCATCGACCCCTGCTCGGCGCACTCCTCCGCAGTGGGTTCCTCGGGTCCCATGGTGGCCTTAATGGCGCCTGCCACGGCGTCCCGGCAGCCGGCGCTCACCTTCGCGTAGGCGTCCAGTTGCGCGGCCATGGTCTGGACGCTGGAAAAGACCGTGGCTGCTTTCGCGGACTTTGGCACCTCGGCTGCGCAGCCCTCGCCATCGATGGGGACGGCCGGGGGAGTGGCCGACGTATCGCCCAGCATGGCGTCCACGGCGGAGACGGTGAGCTCCAGCTGGGACATGGTGGTGGACTGCGTAGCCTTTGTAGCGGCTTCCAGGTCGGTGCCCAGGGCCTTCAGCTGTTCCTTCAGGTCCGACATGGTCGATGCCAGGGTCTGGGAGTTGTCCCGCAGTTCGCTGGCGGTTTTGACTCCCAGGGTCTGGGAGGTTGCCTGCAGGTTCCGCCGGACATCGGTGATCGTGGACCCGGCCTTGGTCAGTACGGTGTTGACGTCCGACACCAGCGAGATGGTGCGGCGTTGGAGCTCCATTTCGGATCCTGTGCCAGAGGAGAACGCGCTGGCCAGGACGCCATCCGCGCTGAGGTCGGTGTTGAGGCCTGGCTGGACCGCCACGTCGAATTCGGGAACCTGGAAGTCCTTGACGTCGGCCGCCAGGCGCAGCGTGGTACTGGCACCGGAACGCGGGGGAGCCAGCACGGTGGCCCACTGGATCACCGTGGCACCGTCCCCGGTGCTGCTGAGGACGCCGTTGGTTCCCGTGCCGCCGTCAGCGGAACCCGGGGTGACGTCGTCGGCCCGTACGCCGTCGAGTTGTGTGGATGCCGCAATCGTCAACGGGGCGCCCACCAGGGCGGTGTCTGAGCGGGCCTGCCCGGCTGCGTCATATTCAATGACCCGGGGCCTGACCGTGAGGTTTTCCAGTGTGAGGTCAATCTCGACTGGCCCGGTGTGGCCCTGCAGTTCCGTGAGGTCGGAACCGGACTTCTCGCCGGCGCGGTACTGCAGGCTTACCCGTACCGGCAGTTCACCCACCACCTGGGCGGTGTCGTACTTTGTGTCCTGTGCGGAGGAGTCGCCGGCCGCTGACACCGAGATAGTGGTGCCGTCTATTGACTGGATCCCGGCGGCCGGGGACAGGCCCACGCGCACGCTCTGCAGTAGCTTGACGGGGTTGGAGACCGGCTCCGGCGCGGGAGGCGGGGTGCACGACGCCGTCGCGACCATCCCCAGGCTGACAAGGACGGCGCCCAGCGCACGGCCCGTCGCGACCTGTCTTCCCGGGGTGTGCTGGTAGGTTTTACTGCGTTTGGGCATGCTCGTCCCTCTTCTGTCCACTGTGCCTTCAGCATGATACGTGGTTTGCGCTCACGATTGGACTAATTAAGATGGATGGCGGTCGCCTGCACGGCCCGGCTGTCACGCCCAGCCATGATGGTTTGTCTTTTTGTTGGATTTATTCATCCGGAGTTGGTAGCCTCGGCTTCGTCCGGTCGTCGGCGGTTCTGTGTTCGGCGGTGTTTTGGTGTCAGTTTCTGGGGAGGAATTTTTATGTCGCGTGTGTTGTCTACTGAGCAAGCGAAGGCTGCGATTGGGCAGGTGCAGTCGATCATTAACGGTGGTTTCACGGATCAGATCTCGGCGCTGGATGCGCAGGGCAGGGTTTTGTCGGATCCGAATGTTTGGGATGGTCCCCTGGCTGCGCAGTTCCGTGGTTCGACGTGGCCGGAAACGAAGGCTGCCTTGGATAAGGCCAAGGAGGAGTTGGAGCAGTTGCGGGGGCAGCTGCAGAAGATTTCGCAGGACATCTTCTCCGCCGGCGGCGGCGCCTGAGTTTTATTTTTCTTGTGTGAGGGCCGGGTAGGCGCGCCACTTGGGGGAGTGGGCGGTTACCCGGCCGTTGCCGGGTGTGGTCTTGTTGTTTCAGTTTTGTTCTTTTGGGGGGCTTTGGTTGTGACCGGGTTCGTTGAGGTGCCGTTGTTGCCGGATTCGGATGCTTCTGATGGCGGGCGGTTTGACTATGCCGTGGCCGGGGCGGTGAGGTCGGCGTTTGAGTCGGCCGCGTCGAGGCTTGAGGAGCATGCGGGTTCACGGGTGTCGTTTGTCTCCGCGGCGAAGGAGGACTTTCGGGGGCACTTCTCGGAGCTTTTCGCGGCTAACGCCACCACGGCCAAATATGATGCGGACGCGCTGGTGGCGGCGTTGCGGACGGTGGCCGGGTATGTCGGGAAGATGATTGAAGCCGGGCATGAAGAGGACGCCCGCCGGCAGCGGAACAACGAGTGGGTCCGGGAGCATAACGACCGTAACTGGTTCGAGCAGGCCGGTGATTGGCTCTTCGGTGAGGAAGAGCGGCCGAACGCCCAGCCGGGAAATGCTCCGACGTTCGCCCCGGCCCATGCCAGCACCGGGTCCCGGGACACCCCGCCGCCTGGCGGCGGGTACGGGGGCGGGACGTCCTCGGCGCGTCCTGCGAACCTGCGGTCTTTCGCGGCGAATTCCCGCGGCCTCGATGAGGGATTGTCTTCGGCCCCGGGGACCCTGGAGGGGCAGCTGTCCTCGTTTGAGTCCGGCTGCTATTGGGGACGGATTGAAGCGTCGGGAGTGATCGCCGCTTACCGGGAGTACCTGCGGGCCAACGAGAATGATGCACGGTGGGCGGTGACTGTCGCTGACGCGTTCGCCGCGGCCGGGGGCGAGGGAAATGTTTCCACCCTCTCGGACGCGGCTGTTAGCGAGGCTCTGGCCGCGGCCGGGGTCAGCGCCGGCAGGTCCGGGCTGGTGATTGATCCGCCGACGGCGGCGGGGGCACTGCCGACCAGCGGGTACGCCAATGACCCGGTCAACACTGCCACGGGCAACTTCATCGAGCCGGAAACGGATCTGGGGTTCGCCGGGGCCGCCTCGAACCTGGTGCTGTCGCGGATGTATAACTCCCTGGCGTCGGGTTTGGAAGCGCCGGGTGTGTTTGGTCCGGGGTGGGCCTCGGTCCTGGACCAGTACCTTTCGGTCTCGGATGAGGGCGTGCGGTGGGTGATGGCCGACGGCCGGGCGGTGGACTTCCCCCGTGAGGGGGACGGCTGGGGCCGCGGCGTGGGTGAAAACTATTGGCTGGCCCGGGAACCGGTGACCTCGGCAGGTCTTGCGGAGCTGGGCTCCCTGCCGGTGGGCGCATCCGAGGTGCTGGTGGTCCGGGACAACCAGGGCGCGTGGTGGGCCTACACCGTTGCGGGGGTGTGGCTGGGTGCCGGGTCGGGGCCGGGCCGGGCGGTGTCCGTGGTCCGGGAAAAACAGGTGTCCGTGGTCCGGGACGGGGCGGCCGGCGGCGGCAGCGCGGGCCCGGTGACGAGGCTGGAGCATGTGCGGGGCCGCTTCCTCGAGGTCGGGTACGTGGACGGCCGGGTGGCGGTGGTCAGGGCCTCGGACGGGCGCCGGGTGGAGTACGGCTATGACGAGGCCGGCAGGCTCACGCGGGTGGCGACGGACCTGGGTGAGCGGACGTACCGGTGGAACGGGCAGGGCCTGGTTGACGCTGTGGTCTCGGCTGCGGGTGTTGTTGAGGCGGAGAACAGCTACGACGAACACGGCAGGGTGGTCCTGCAGGTGACCCAGCATGGGCGGCGGACCAGGTTCGCGTACCTGCCGGGCCGGGTGACGGTGGTGTCCGATGAGGACGGCACCCGGTCCAACTCGTGGATCGCCGATGCGAAGGGGCGCCTGGTCGGCGTGCTGGACAGTCATGATCTGCGCCAGTCGATGGCGTATGACGCGCACGGCAATTTGGTGTCCTTCACCGAGCGTGACGGGGCGGTCACGGTGCACGCTTATGACGGGCGGGGCCGGAGGGTCCGGACCGTCACCCCGGAGGGCGCGGATCTGAGCTATGGCTGGGACGGGCAGGACCGCATCACCACCGTGGTGACGGCGGCCGGGGCGGTCGTCTCCTACGAGTATCCCGACGACGTGTCCCGGGACCCTTCGGTGATCCGGGACCCGCTGGGCGGGCTCACCGGGCTTCAGTGGCGGAACGGGCTGCTGGCCCGGGTCACGGACCCGGCCGGTTTGGCTGTCGACTTCGAATATGACGGGTTCGGGGACCTGGTCGCGACCCGGAACGCGGCAGGCGATACCGCGCGGATTGTCCGGGATGATGCGGGCCGTCCGGTTGCGGCGGTCAGCCCGTCCGGGGCCGAGACCCGGTTCGGCTATGACGCGGCCGGGCTGCTGGTGCGGCGTGAGGACCCGGACGGCGCCGTCTGGGCCTTCGAGCACGACCACGCGGGGCGGACCACTGCCGTCGTTGCCCCGGACGGCGGACGGACCGAACTGGAGTATGCCGCCAATGGTGAACTGGTCCGGACCGTCGACCCGCTGGGCCGCGGTATTGAGCGGGTCTTCGACGAGCTCGGCAATGTCACCGCCGCGGTGCTGCCGGACGGTGCCCGGTGGGGTTTCGACCACGACACGCTCTCCCGGCTGGTCGGCATCACGGACCCTGCCGGGCGTGACTGGGTGCGGGAGTACGACACGGTCGGTGCGTTGACCGCTCTCGTTGATCCGACCGGGGTCCGCACGGAGGCCGCGTCGGACCGCAGGGCCGGGACGGCGACCCTGACGGGCGCGTTCGCGTCCGCGACCTACAGTTTCGATGAGTACGGGCGGCCCACGCGGGTACAGGGGGTGGACGGGTCCGCGGAGCTGGTCTCCTACGATGCGGCGGGGAACCCGGTGGAGCTTGTCGACGGTGAGGGCGGGCTGACGGTCCTGGGCCGGGACGTGGCCGGGAAGATCACCTCGGTCACCTCCCCGTCGGGCGCGGTCACCCGGTATGAGTATGACGGGTGCGGGCGGCCCTGGCGGACCACGGACCCGGCCGGGGCGGTCACCGAGCTGGCGTACGACGCAGACCAGCGTGTCATTGCCCGGACGCTGCCCACCGGCGAGGTCGAGACGTTCGAATACGACCCCTGCGGGCGGCTCGTGCTGCACCGTGCCCCGGGGCAGGGCGTGTCCCGGTACGGCTACGACAAGGCAGGGCGGCTGACCTTCTCCCAGGACACCTGGTACGGCACCCGCCGGTTCAAATACAACCTCGCCGGGGAACTGACCGAGACGGTCAACGGCGTGGGCGGGCGGACCCGGTTCGAGTACGACGTCCGCGGCCGCCTGATCCGCATCACCGACCCCATGGGCGGGGTGACCACACGCACCTACACCGCCACGGACCAGGTGAAGTCGGTGACCGACCCGCTCGGACGGGTCACCACCGCCACCTACGACCCCGCCGGGCGGCAGCTGTCCCAGACCGACCCGGACGGGCACACCACCACCTGGACCTACGACCAGGCCGGCCGCGAATCCTCCACGTCGTTCGACGGGAAGCTGCTCGCCGGGATCGAGCGTGACCCGGCCCGCCGGTCCGTG
This sequence comes from Arthrobacter sp. K5, assembly GCF_040448525.1. Taxonomy (NCBI): domain Bacteria; kingdom Bacillati; phylum Actinomycetota; class Actinomycetes; order Micrococcales; family Micrococcaceae; genus Arthrobacter; species Arthrobacter sp. K5. Next base: position 444,921 of record NZ_CP159279.1, read on the forward strand.
GTCATCACCGACCACACCGCCGGTGACGGGCTGGCGGTCGAACACGAACTCGGGTTTGACCGGCGCGGGCTGCTGACCTCCCGCACCCGCGGGAACAAGGGCCTGTCCTGGGCCTACGACGCCGACGGGCACCGCACCGCCTTCACCGACGCCAACGGAACCACCACCACCTATCGGCGCGACGCCGCGGGCCGGGTCACCGCCGCCAGCAACCCCCAATTGGGGGAGGCAGTCTTCGCTTACGACGCTTTGGGGCGGGTCACCGCCGCCACGGCGGGGGACCTGGTCCAGGAATGGACCTACCGCAACGGCGCCCTCGCCGAACACACCCGCACGGACACCACGAACCCGGCAGCAGCCGATGTCACCCTGATCGGCCGGGACCAGGATGGCAGGATCACGGGCCTGACCCGGTCCGGTGCCGTGACCCGCTACGGGTACGACGGAGCAGGGCAAATGGTTTCGGCCGCCACCACCCGGACCCGGGGCCTGGATAGTTCGGCGCCGGCTTCCGTTTCCGGGTGGGTGTACGACACCGGCGGGCGGCTCGTGCGCGAAAGCACGCCGGGCGGGTCACGGGCCTTTGAGTACGACGCCGGGGGGCAGCTTCACGCCGTCACCGATACGGACGGGTCCCGGACAGAGTACGTCCACGACGGGCTGGGCCGCCGCACCCGGCTCATCCGCCCCGACGGGTCCTGGACCGAGTACGCCTGGGGCCCCACCGGGCACCTCAGCGGCACCTCCGACCGCACCCCCGACGGCGCTGCTGTCTCCCGGCACGGACTGTGGGTCGACGCCCTCGGCGAACTCGCCGCCGTCGACGGCGCGGAGCTGTGGTGGGACACCGCCAACCCCATCCCCGCCCTGGCCGGCATCAGCGGCGGACAGGTCCTTTCGTTGCCCGGCGGTGTCACCGGGATCGGGGATGCGTGGACGGTACCGGGCTGGCGCGCCGCCCGCCCCACCGACGACACCGACCCCTGGGCCGTCATCGGTACCACGACAGTCCCAGACCCCAGCCCTGGCATCACGGCGAGTGCTGGTGCCGGGCGCGGAGCTGTGCTGCCCGCCGGGGTCACGCTTACCGGTAACGGCGGTGTGGATATCGCGGGGCTTGAGTGGCTCGGCGCCCGGGCGTACGACCCGGCCAGCCGTGGTTTCCTCTCGACCGATCCTTTGGCTCCTGTCCTTGGCGCGGGTTGGGACGGGAACCCGTACTCCTATGCCGGCAATAACCCACTTAACGCCTCAGACCCCACCGGCCTACGCCCACTCACCGACGACGAACTCAAGGCCTACGACCAGTCCGCCGGGAGCCACTGGGAATATGTTGTCGCGGGACTTGCCGTGGCGGGCGGCGTTGCGGCGCTGTTCGTCCCCGGGCTCAACCTTATTGCGGCAGGAGCTATCGCCGGGGCTTTGACTTCGGGCGGCCTCACGGCCTACTCCCAAAAAGCGCAGAACGGTTCTGTCGACTGGTGGTCAGTCCTCGGTAACACGGCAGTAGGCGCGGCCACTGGTGCGGCGGGCGGCGGCGCAGCCATGTGGACCAGGACCATCCTTGCCGGCGCCCCGGCAGGCCAGGCCGCTGCCGCGTTGGGTGTAAGCGGCGGTGCCAACGGTGTCCTCGGAGCCGGTGCAAGTGGGGCGAGCTACATGGTTCAGAATGGCGGGCAAATCAATAACGGTTGGGACTTCGCTGGCAAGGTTGCCGGTGGTGGCTTTGCCGGGGCCGTCGGCGGCTTGGCCGGGCCAGCCGGTGGAACGCTCGCGAGGGGTATGTCGTTTTCGGCGAGCGGGCTGGGTGCCAAGGTCGGAACTGCCGCCATTAGCGGCGTCGGTGCAGGGGTGGGTTCCATGCTGGAAAACATGGTTTCAGGGGACCCGGTTGATCCCGCGAAGGCTGGTATAACGGGGCTGTTTGGCGCCGGTGCCTCCGGTATATCGAGCGGGATTGCTGCGGGCGCTTCCGCTCTGCCCCCGGGGCGGATTCCCGTCCTCAGCCAGCACGGTGTGGACACGCTGAAGCAGATGCCGTACTTTGCTCCACGAACTATGAGCGGCATTTTCAACCCGCAGCAGACGAATACTGCAGGATTGTGGAATGGTGGCACCGCGGGTGCCGCCGTCGGATTTGGTGGGGACCTCTTTCAAGGCCGTCTCGGCTGGTAACGAAGGAGGCTCAAGAAAGTTGGTAATTGTGGCAGAAAGTCGTCGGCGTCCTTGGAAAGGCTCGCTGATCTTCAGCGGGGTGGTATTGCTGGCCACGATCTCGGTGATGGTCTTTGTGCCAAATGAGCAGCTGGTGCTGGAGATCAGCGTCTTACTGGCGGGACTGGCCGTGGGTGCCTTGTTTTTGCGGTTCGGTGTGCCCCGGCCGTGGATGGGCTCCATCGTTCTCATATTGTTCGTGGTGGTCTGGTTCGCCTTGGGCGCGGCTGGGTATGCGTGGTTTGGCGGCTTCCTCGCGGGAACGTATGTGGGAGTCGCTTGGGGGCGTGCTTCTAAAAACCGCACCGTAAAGCCGGCGGCGCCCTGGACAGTGGATGGGCAGGGATTCGGCACACTGGCGGAAGCCCGGCGCGCGGCCGGTGAGGCGTTGCATGCTTTGGACGGGAAGAAACGGGGGCGTCTGTTCGTCGAGCATGGCGCCGCACGTTTTGAAGTTGCCGGTGGTGTTGGGCTGGGGCTTGTGTGTCATCGGAGCGCCAATGCTGCGGATGAAGGGTCATGGGCGGTAATGGTGCGGCCGGGCCAGGTCTCCGACGAGTCTGTAGAGATTCAAATGGGGAAAACAAAGGGTCTTATGCCTTTGCGGTTGGTTCACGACCCAGCCCCCGTTGAGGCGGCGTTGGCTGATTTCTTTGAAAGTCCGCGCTCCTCCTCGTACGGGCCGGAATGGATGACTGGTCCTGAGGCTGAGGCAACGCGCTTAACGGCCTCTTAGCAAATGAGCTGTGGTTACCTGCTTGGAGAGCTTGCTGTCTTGCCGGTCTTTCTTGCCGCAGTGCCGGTAACCCAGTTGATCCGGCTGACGCCGTACAGTCCTGAACGGCTCCCGTTTCCCGGCTGATTGTCATTCGGTCAAGCGCGGAACGCAGGCTTTGGCCGGTGATGGCGTTCCGGGCGAATGGATGGACTATCCGTATGGCAGGCCGAGGTGCGATCAGGAACAACGAACGCGAAAAATAGGCGGTCCTCAAAGCGCGAGTCGGGGATGAGCTACTTTGTCTTTGGCGTGGCCGTTCTGTGCGGGACGCTTGCCTTCGTGACGCATATCTTGAAACCAATCGGGCTGTTCGACGATTTGAAAGGCGCAGCGTGCCGCCTTGGTCGTTCTTTGTTGTCTGACGGAATATTTCCGTGCGAGGCGGACCCGCAACCTTAGCAATGACTCGCTCGGGCGGGTGACCATCGCCGGGGGTACGATCCGCGGGGTCGAGCGGACGGTGCTACTCGGCGGACGGTCGTTGTCGTTGCCGTTTCGTGGCCGCCCGTTGTTCCTTGGCGGCGAGGCGCCGGCGGTTGGAGCCGCGGGTAGGTTTGGTTGCTCGGCGGCGGGCAGCTTCCGGCGTAAGACCCTCTGCCAGGAGGTCTGCGAGCTTGGCGAGTGCAATCTCGCGGTTGCGCAGTTGGGAGCGCCGCTCGGAGGCGGTCACGGTGATCACCCCGGCGGTGATTCGTCGGCCGAGACGCGTGAGCAGCATCAGCCGTTGGCCGTCGTTAAGGGCGGTGGACTCTTGAACGTTCCAGGAGAGCTCAACGCGGCTGTCCGAGGTGTTGACGTGTTGCCCGCCTGGCCCGGATGAACGCGAGAACCGCCAGGCGAGCTCCGACGAGGGAATCGTGAGCGCGGCCGACACCTCCAGATCCATGCAGACCAGCTTTGCACAATATGGGCGAGATCGAACCCTTCGACCCCTCGCGCGGTATGATCCTGGGCGTCCAATCCTCGCCAGGGCACTTTTCGGCCTGTGGCCTAACGTGGACAAGTCAGTTGTGCTTTAGTAAAGCCATGGCTGCTCCCATTGAGGACTACGCGCTGCTGTCGGATCTCCAAACCGGGCCTCTGATCTCCCGGAACGGGAGCATCGACTGGCTCTGCTTCCCGCGGTTCGACTCCCCGTCGTTGTTTAGTTCCCTGGTCGGAGTCGAGAGTCATGGCCGCTGGCTCCTGGCTCCTCGCCAGTCCGAAGCAGCAGTGGTGAGGCGGCATTATGTCGATTCGACATTTGTGCTGGAAACAGTGTGGAAGAGCTCCACGGGACTGGCCCGTGTCACGGATTTCATGCCGGTGGGGCATACGGGTTCGTCAATTCTGCGCCGGGTCACCGGGCTGGAGGGGCGGGTCGAGATGTGCCAGGAACTCATCATCCGTCCCCGCTACGGCACGGTGGTGCCCTGGTCCAGGCGAATCCAGGATGGCGCGGCTCCCGGTGGAATGGTGCTTCTGGCCATGGCAGGCCCGGACGCCGTCGCGCTGCGGGGACCGCACTTGCCGGAGGCCCACGCACATGGCCACTCGGGTGATTTCCGGGTAGCGGCAGGAGAGATTGTCGACTTTGAACTGACGTGGTTTCCTTCACACCGGCCTGTCCCACCGGCGGTCGACGTCGACGCCGCACTCGAACAGTCCATCGATTACTGGACGCGATGGGGCAGCCACTGCCGGTCGGACGGTCCATACGGGGGCGCGGTGAAGCGTTCCCTGTTGGTGCTCCGGGCGCTGACAAATTATGAGACCGGCGGCATAGTTGCCGCGCCGACAACCTCCCTGCCGGAGGAGTTCGGCGGGCCGCGGAACTGGGACTACCGGTTCTGCTGGCTGCGTGACGCTGCCTTAACGCTGGAGTCCATGCTTACCCACGGCTATGAAACTGAGGCCCTCCAGTGGCGCAACTGGTTGCTCCGGGCCCTCGCCGGCGAGCCCGAAGACCTGCAGATCATGTATGGCATCGGCGGGGAACGGGACCTGCCGGAGAGCGTCCTGGACCATCTGCCCGGTTATCAGGACTCACGGCCGGTGCGCATTGGAAATGCTGCAGTCGCCCAGTTCCAGGCCGACGTCGTGGGGGAGGTGATGGTGGCGCTTGAAAGGCTCCGCTTGGCTGGCGGCAAGGAAGACCACTTCTCCTGGGCGCTGCAGCAAATCCTGCTCGGCTTCGTTGAAAAACACATCGAGGACAAAGACTTTGGTCTTTGGGAAATGCGGGGAGAACCGCAATTCTTTACGCACTCACGGGTCATGATGTGGGCCGCCTTTGACTGCGGCATACGTGCAGTCCGGAACCACGGCCTGGACGGACCAGCTGACCACTGGGAACGCCTGCGCGGGCAGCTGCGGACGGAAATACTGCGCGAAGGATTCGACGCGGACCTCAACTCCTTCACGCAGACGTACGGCGGAGGGCAGACCGACGCAGCCCTGCTCGTCATGCCCCAGGTTGGGTTTCTGCCCTACGATGACGACCGCATGCTGGGCACCGTTGCGCGGCTGGAGGAGGAACTCCTCACCGACGACGGCCTGTTGTTGCGGTACCGCACCGAGACCGGCGTCGACGGGCTGGACCCGGGGGAACATCCCTTCCTGGCGTGTTCCTTTTGGCTGGTTGAGCAGTACGCGCGCACGGGCCGCAGGTTTGAGGCGAGGAACCTTATGGACAAACTCGTGGGCTTCTCCAATGAACTCGGCCTGTTGAGCGAGGAGTACGCCACGAAGGAGGGTCGGATGGCCGGCAACTTCCCGCAGGCCTTCTCGCACCTGGCCCTCGTTCGGGCAGCTGATGCCATGCACGGTGTGGATCTGCTGAGCTTGGCTACTGAAGCCAAAGCCTGACACTTTGACAGTGCCGGCGGAACGCCAGCCACGGCTGTCCACGAAGGGCCAACCCAAAAGGGTAGTTTAAACCATCCCGAATAGGTGTTTTATCTGCCTGCAAACGGCAGAAAGATGGATCTCAGGCCCACCCTTGGGGAGGGGGAGTGCATTTGACCGCCATTTGCTGACCCCTCCCGTGACGGCTGAAGATTCAACCGCTTCCCGACTGGGGCCGCGGCATCGTCACCCGCTCGGCGGAGGCTTCACCGGCGAGCACAGCAGAAAGGCAGATCCAATGAGCAAAACCTTCCAGCCCACTGAACTCTTCAAGGGGAAACTAGACGAAGCTCCGCTCGGCCCTCCCTTGGCCGAGGTGATAGGCGACGAGATTCCAACGAGGATTGGCGTCCCCTTCACCAGCGACGACTCCCGCATCCTCTCCGGGGTCTGGGAAGCCGAACCGGGCCTTTCGCGGTGGGAGTTCTTGGAGCGCGGCGAGGTCATTCACGTCCTCGAAGGGCGCATGGTGGCCACCGAGGATGGCGGCGAACCGGTCACCCTGGAGGCGGGAACCGCAGGCTTCTTCCCCATTGGGTGGAAAGGAACCTGGGAAATCCAGGAACGCATCCGGAAGTTCTTCGTGATCTTCAACGCCTAACCGGCGCAGGTTCGGCGCCAGCAAAGGACACGGCTTCGGTATTTCGGTCGTGAGGAGCCGGGGTGCGGACTCGCATCCCGGTCCTCCGGCTAGTGCAAGATGGCGCTGATCTCCGCGCGGACCAGCCGTTCGGCCAGTTCGCCAAGGTCCAGGTTCAGGACGGCCTTGAGGGCGCGTGCCATGTTGGGGGCTGCGGCGAGGAATTCGGCCAGGCCCGGGTCGGTTTCCAGCTCCTGACCAAGCTTTTCCCTGACGTCATCGGCGGTCCAGTGGCTGTCGGTGTGCTGACTGGTGAGTACAGTCCTGGTGTTCATTGCACGGCCCTTCCTTCGCCTTGTGCATTGGCTTTGCCATAAGCGACTTTGCCGGGCCGGGCTCAAGAATCGGTCAGGCAATGAACCAGATTTGAGCAGGTTTTGGCCAAGTTTCCCTAAAGACCCTGCTCGGTGGAGGACGACGTCCTGTCGGGGCTGGAACTGGATCCAATCTCCCTTGGTTGTGGGACTAATTCGGCCGTTGACGCAGTTATGCCCTTGGGACCCAACAGGGCTGCGCGCACGCACCCCGCTTCGCTGACCACGGGAATGAGATTAATGACGACGACGACTGCCGAAGGAGTCGGCTTCCGTTCCCGGCGGGGACCCATCCTTATTGCCCTGATGCTCTCGACAGGTTTGGTGGCGATCGATTCGACGATCGTTGCGACGGCGGTGCCTTCGATCGTGGATGACGTTGGCGGATTCACTTCCTTTCCGTGGCTTTTTTCGGCCTATCTGCTGGCGCAGGCTGTCTCGGTGCCGGTCTATGCGAAGCTCTCGGACGTCGTCGGCCGTAAACCGATCATCCTCAGCGGCATCGGCCTTTTCCTGCTCGGTTCTATTCTCTGCGGAGTGGCCTGGAGCATGCCGGCCCTTATTGCGTTCCGCGTGCTCCAGGGCCTGGGCGCGGGAGCAGTCCAGCCGGTGGCGATCACCATCGCCGGCGATATCTACACGCTGACCGAGCGGGCAAAGGTGCAGGGCTACCTTGCCAGCGTGTGGGCGGTCTCGTCAGTCGTTGGACCGACGCTTGGGGGCGTGTTCTCCTCGCTGGGCATCTGGCGTGGCATCTTCCTGGTGAACATCCCGCTTTGCCTGCTCGCCGGGTGGATGCTGATCCGGACGTTCCACGAGAATGTGGAGCGCGCGAAGCACCGGGTCGACTATCTGGGGGCGGCACTGCTGACATTTTCCCTGAGCCTGCTCGTCCTTGGCGCCCTCGAGGGCGGCCAGGCGTGGGCGTGGAACTCCTCCATCAGCATCGCCGTCTTTGCCGGCGGAGCTCTCCTGTTCGCCGTATTCTTGCTCGTCGAGAGGCGGGCAGCGGAGCCGGTCCTGCCGCCGTGGGTCGTGTCCCGCCGGCTGCTGGCGACGACGGGGATGATCTCGTTCGGCGTCGGTGCGGTCATGCTTGGCCTCACCTCCTACGTTCCGACGTTCCTCGAAGGAGCCCTCCGGACCTCCCCGATTTTCGCCGGTCTCGCCCTGGCGGCACTGACCGTCGGCTGGCCGATCAGTGCGTCCCAGGCGGGCCGGTTCTATCTTCGGATCGGGTTCCGGAGGACCGCCCTGATCGGCGTCACGGTCACGGTCACCGGGACAGCCGTTCTGGCCCTCACTGCCTCCGCACCCAACATATTGGTGGCAGCGGCAGGTTGCTTCGTCGTCGGACTTGGACTGGGGCTGGTGGCGACACCGAGCCTCATTGCCGCCCAATCAAGCGTCGAATGGAATGAGCGCGGTGTAGTCACCGGAACCAACCTTTTTGCGCGTTCGATCGGCAGTTCCATCGGCGTCGCCGTTTTCGGGGCCGTGGCCAACGCGATCTACGCCGGTGCCCCCGGCGGCGTTTCCGATCCGCAGACAATCGTGTCGGCGTCGACCGCCGTATTCCTGGCCGTCCTGGTCTGTGCAGTCCTAACCGTTGCCGCCGTTATCGCGATGCCTGCCGCGGACAGCAAGAGCACCGCCCCGGAGGCGGCCGCCAAGGCCAATGCGGCATCCGCACAGGACTAGGGCTACGCTCGGCCGCTGTGCACCGCCGCTCGCTGCCTCTTCGCGCGGACAGTTCGAACAGGCTGTGGGCGGGTGACGGCCAGGATCATGCCGACCCCGGCCATCGAGGAGACCATGGCGGAGCCGCCGTAGGAGATAAACGGCAGGGGCACGCCAATAACCGGGAGCAGGCCGGTGACCATAGCGATGTTTACGACGGCCTGACCGATGATCCAGGTGATCACGCTGGAGGAGACAATGCGGGCGAACGTGTCCTGGGTCCGGGCTATGACCTTGAAAACAGCGATGCCGAGGACCGTAAACAGCACGAGCACCAGGAGAGTTCCAGCCAGGCCTAATTCTTCGCCAAGTATGGTGAAGATGAAGTCGTTATGGGCTTCGGGGATCCAATTCCATTTTTGCCGGCTCTGACCCAGTCCCACTCCCAGCCAGCCGCCGGAGGCCAGGGCGTACTGGCCGTGCAGCGCCTGGTAGCCGACCCCCTGGGAATCGTCAGCGGAACCTGCACCAAGCCACGACGAAATGCGGGACACGCGGTTACCGCTCGTGGCGGCCAGGATAAGGGAGCCCACAGTACACACAATTCCGGCTACACCGAAGACCTTCATCCGTACGCCGCCGTAAAACATCGTGGCGGCCAGGATCATCATGATGATCATGGCCGTGCCCAGGTCATGGCCCAGGGCGACAAGCCCGATAATGAGGGCGCCGGCCGGCAGGAGCAGCGGGACGACGGCGTGCTTCCACTCATGCAGCAGGGCCTGCTTGCGGGACAGAACGGCCGCTGCCCAGAGGATGAGTGCGAGCTTCGCGAACTCGGAAGGCTGGACCGTGAACCCGCCGAACCCCAACCAGTTCCGGTTGCCGTTCACGGTCATGCCCAGGGGCGTGAACACCAGGCCGAGGGCAACGACGGCAGCCCCCAGCAGCGGCCAGGCGAGCCAGCGGACGTGCCGGGTCCGGAGACGGGCCAGGCCGAACATGATGGCTATGCCGGCTGCCGTCCACATGCCCTGCTTCAGCGGAAGGTCGTAGGGGTCCCGGCCGGCCGCCACGGACTCCACCGACGACGCGGAGGCCACCTCGATGAGGCCGAGAGCAGCCAGTACCAGCACAACCGCCAGGATGACAGGCCGCGTGCGGTCCCCGGACTCATCACCGAGCAGCCGTCCGATGCGGAGCAGAATATCGCCGCGACCCGTCGCACGAATCGATGGATGCTTGGCGGTCATGTAGCCATCACTTTTTCCTTCCCTCGGGTCGGCCCTGCTCCGGGCCGTTCCGGGAAGGAGAAGCCCACCGGGGAGAAATCATACGTCCTGGTCGGCGGGATCCGGTGCTTTGCCGGACTTGGGGTCATCCCCCGTACAGGTGCCTGCGCCGTGGCTGCCTGACCGGGGGAGCGGAACAGAACTGCTGGAGGTCGGCGACCAGCCGGAAGTACCGGTCGGATTCCAAGGCCGCGAGTGCTGTGTCGTAAGCCGCTTCATACGCGGTTCCCTGGGTGGTGTGCGGGTGCTGGAGGTTGGGCACGGTCCGATCGTGCGCCGGTGCGGAGCGGCTGAGGGGAGCCAGGGACTCGGTGAGCCATGCCAGCTCTGCCCGGAGCCCATCCACCGCAGCCCTGTTGAACAGCCTGCGGTCCCCGAGCGCGGACCACACCCGGCCCGCCGCGGCACTCATGGCATATGAGGCGTCCTGTGCTCCGGACCGCACGCTGGGGTCATAGCAGAGCAGCGCGGCAACCTGATCGACAAGGAAGGATGACGCGCCCGGCTCGGCTTGGTGATGGGTTTTCTCCAGAACTTTCAGCATTTTCTGTCCCGACTGTCCCGATGCCCGGGCCCGAGTATGACCCGGATGACTTCTCGCCTTAGGCTCTCTCCATGGTGACCCGCGCATGTGAGACGCGCATGAGAAGCCTGTGAGGGTCTTCTCACACGCGCTCCAACTTAACGCTGGACACGGTGCCGCGGCTGTCTATGCTGATGCTTGCAAGCAAGCTCACCGTGAGGCGATGGATATCGCCATGAGGAGGGTAGGGCAATGACTGAAGGTATGGGCAGGGTGGTCTGCGACATCACCGTCACGGCCGACGGATATTCGGCCGGGCTCAACCAGACTGAACAGCGCCCGTTCGGCGATGACGGCGGCGACGGTTCCGGTGACGGACTGCACGGCTGGATGTTCAAGACTCCCGACGAAAATCGGGCGGAGATCGACCAGATCATTGCCGCCAAGGCATTCATCATGGGCCGCAACATGTTCGGCCCGGTGCGGGGTGAGTGGGACCGGCAGTGGAACGGCTGGTGGGGCGACGATCCGCCGTTCCATGCCCCGGTATTCGTGCTCACGCACCACGCGCGCGAACCGCAACCGATGGACGGCGGCACCACGTACCACTTCGTTACAGACGGCATTGAGTCGGCGCTGGCCCGGGCGCGCGCGGTGGCCGGCGACGGCGATGTGGCGATCGGGGGCGGCGCGACCACGGTCAACCAGTACCTCGCTGCCGGCCTGATCGACGAGCTGCGCCTGCACATTGTGCCGCTCACGATCGGCGCCGGCACCCGGCTGTTCGAGGGCGTCCCGCCGCTGAAGCTCGAGCAGGTGCATTCGCGCGCAGCGACACTGGTCACGCACGTGACCTACCGTCTGCTGATCTGACCCGGGCAGCGATGAACCGGTGGCAGCGGCGAACCGGCGCGTGCAGGTGGCGCGTGCAGGTTTAGCTCAGGTAGGCGTCGGCCACAGACAGTGCCTCGTCCAGGATAGCCAGGCCCGCGGCGGCATCACTGTCGGTCACATTGAGGGGTGGAGCGACATTGACGCGGTTGCCCTGGACCAGCGGCAAAAGCCCCCTCTTCAGGCAAGCCCTGGCGACGGCGACCATCGGGGCGTTGTCAGCGGGTGAGGCTCCTGCGGGCACGAGCGGCTCTTTCGTCTGCCGGTCGCGGACCAGCTCCAGGCTCCAGAGGCCTCCGATGCCCCGTGCATCCCCGACGGACTTGTGATTCTCGGCAAGCTTCCTGAGCGCTGGTCCGAGGACATCGGCGCCGAGGCGGGCAGCTGCCGCCGCGGTGTCTTCCTCGTGCATGGCGGTGATGGCGCCGACGGCTGCTGCGCAGGCCAGAGGGTGGCCGCTGTACGTCATGCCCGCCGGGTATGGGCGCTTGGTGAACATCTCATAGATGGCGTCGCTGACCAGCACGCCGCCCAGCGGAACGTACCCGGAGTTAACACCCTTCGCGAACGCCAGCAGGTCGGGTGCCACACCATCGTGGTCCACGCCGAACCAGGCTCCCGTGCGGCAGAAGCCAACCATCACCTCGTCGGCGATATAGACGATGCCGTGGCGGTCGCACAACTCGCGAACCCCCCGCAGGTAGCCGGGTGGCGGCACGATGACCCCCGAACTGCCGATGACCGATTCCAGGACCAGGCCGGCGATCGTCGACGGGCCTTCCAGGAGGATTACCTGCCCGAGATGGGCCAGCGCCCGCTCGCATTCCTCCTCCGGGGTCCGGGATCCGAAGGCCGACCGGTACAGGAAAGGGCCGAAGAAGTGGACAGCGCCCGCCGCGCCCGTGTCCGAGGCCCAGCGGCGCGGGTCGCCGGTGAGGTGGATCGATGTGCTGGTCGAGCCATGGTAGGAGCGGTAGGCGGCGAGCACCTTGGGCCGTCCCGTGTAAAGGCGCGCCATCCGCACCGCATGCTCGATGGCCTCTGTACCGCCGGTGGTGAACAGCACGTGGCCGAGGTGCTCCGGTGCGACCTCAACTATCAGCCGCGCTGCCTCACCCCGGACATCGGATGCGAGGCCGGGTGCGAGAGTGCACAAGCGGTCAGCTTGCTCCTTGATCGCAGCGACGATGCGGGGATGCTGGTGGCCGAGGTTGGTGAACACCAGCTGCGAGCTGAAGTCCAGGTAGCGCCGTCCATCGGCGTCGAAGACGTGGCTCCCTGACCCGCCGATCAGCGTCGGCACCTCGCGCGGCCCCTGCACGGTCCAAGGGTGGAAGACCAGATCGTCGAGATTCATGACATGCTCCGTTGCTTGAGTGCCGGGCGGATCACTCCACGTCTTCACCATGGCACCTTCGTGCGGCAGTTTCCAGAGCACTTATCCCTCGGGCAGATGCGGTGCACGGCCCTGCGCTCCAGCACGCCGGGAAGGGGAATGCGCCGCCCCTTGAACGGCCGGTCGCTCCATGGCTAGCATTGCCGGCACGGGCGTCGACGGCGCAGCGTCCCGCCGGCCAACGTCGATCAGATCGAGGAGACGGACATGGGCGAGGCAACGGCAGAGACGTCATCAGCGGACCTGATGGTGGACCTCATCATTTCCCTGGACGGGTACGCCTCGGCCGAGGGGTGGCCGGGCTGGTGGGGTTTGGAAGGTCCGGAATACCTGGGCTGGCTCGAGCAGGAGGGGGAGAAGGGCTACACGTTCCTCCTGGGGGCAAACACGTATCGCGTGATGTCCAGCATGTCCGGGGAGGCCGCGGCCGAAGGCTCGGGATTCTCCAAGGATGAGGGGGCCGCCCTGACCGGCCTCGAGGCCGTGCCCAAGGTGGTCTTCTCCTCCACCCTGCAGGCACCCCTGACGTGGCCCAACTCGGAGCTGGTCACTGGCGACGCCGTCGAGGCCGTGAGGGAGCTGAAACGGACCGGGACCAGGCCCTTGAGCACGCTTGGCAGCCTCAGCCTCTGCCGGTCGCTGCTGGCCGCTGGCCTGGTGGACCGCTTCCGGTTGGTCGTCTTCCCGGTGATCACGGGCCGCACGGGCAGGGAACGGATCTACGACGGCTACCCGGACGTCGCCCTCGAGATGGTTGACAGCAGGACCTTCGACGGCCGGCTTCAGCTGCTTGAGTACGTCCCTACCGTGCTCAACGGGCCGCCAGGCAGTCAGATCTGAGTCAATACGTTTCAAGCCACCATTCCCCAGAACAGGCCTCGTCACGAGGCCTGTTCACGGCCTTTTGTGCCGTGGGCCGCAGGGAGTTTTCCGACCCTTGACGGCTTGCCCTGGGCTTGGCATGGTGGAATTTGGATGGAGGAGGCGACCACCATGCAAGAGAAGAGCTGGTCGGTGAACATCGCAATCGACGAACACGAAGGCCAGACGAGGGCCACGGCGCGGTTGCGGGCCGGGAACAGGCCTGGACTGGAAGGTGTCGGGATGGCCAGGCTGAACCCGGCAGATTCCGATTACCCCGAGATCGGGGATGAACTGGCGACGGCCCGCGCTCTGGCGGACCTGGCGCATCAGCTGATTGAGGTCACCGCGGCCGACATAGAGAAAGTCACCAAAGCCCCGGCGCATTTGCGCGCTTAGCCCGGCAAAGGCTGCTTGGACGAGGGTGGGTACAGGCCTGCGTGCGCCTGCAGGACGGCCTGTGCAACGTCCGTCGAAAGTGCAACAAAAAATACTGTACTTTGCGGGAGCGGACGCGGGTGGTTTGAGATCCGCAAGGCCCCACGCCTACGATGTGTACCGTTATGGCGGCTTTTAGAGGTACCCCCGAGCGGTCGGGAGTGCCTGCACCCGGCCCTGTTTTCGTTGACAATTCCGGAAGGCGGCTGCGCCGTGCACGCGCGGCCGGAGTCGTCACGCTCGCTCTCGTGGCGGGATACGGGGTTCTTTTCCTGCTCGCCTTTTTCGGCGGACCCAACATCGCGGCACCGTACCTTCCGCAGCCGGTGCCGGGCGGTCCCCGCGCGGAAAAGACGGTTCCGGCGCCGTCCACGTCCACGCCGCCTGCGGCAAACCCTGGTCAGGACGTCGGGAGCGTCCCGGACGCCAGGGCAGTTCCGGTTGGGCTAGCGGCGACCGGCGCTCCGGCCGCGGCGGCAGCCCCTGCCGCGCCATCGGCTCCCGCCCCGCCCGGCTCCAAGGCCCAGGTATCCCAGCCGGCCCGCGCGGCACGCGCCAATGCCGCCTGGACGCCTGCACCGGCGGCTCAAGGCTCGGCCCCGCAGGTGCCGGCGCCGTCGTCGACCGATTCGTCGACTGAGCCGGGGAAGTCCGAAACGGCTCCGGGTCAGGCCTCCCGACCGGCTCCGACTCCGCCCCCGCATCCGTGAGCCGGCACCGTCAGGCAAGAAACTCCGTCACGGTCCGCCCGCACTGGCTGGTGCTCTCCGCGGTTCTCTTGGCCGTCGCCTTTGCCTTGTCGGTGCAGGGATACCTGCACCATCTGGCCGGGACCGGGGATGATTCCGTCTCCACCGCCGGTTCTGCCGCCGGTGTCCCCAGCTCCGTATCCAACGGCGGTCCGGTCATCGACGCCCGCGGCGGAATCGTCCGCACCGTACGCCCGGCGGACCGCACCCTCGCGCTGACGTTCGACGACGGCCCGGACCCGGTCTGGACGCCACAGATCCTCGATGTCCTGAAAAAGCATCACGTCCACGCGACATTCTTCGTGGTCGGCACGGCGGCGATCGACCATCCCGACCTCGTCCGGCGCATGGTCGCTGAGGGCCACGAGATCGGGGTCCACACCCTCACGCACGCAGATCTCGGGCGGTCGCCGGACTGGCGCCAGAAACTCGAGGTGCAGGGCGCCCAGCAGGTCATCATGGGCCTCACCGGGCAGGCGGCATCCTTGCTGCGGCCGCCGTTCAGCTCCGCGAACAACGCTGTCACCGACTCGGCGTGGGCGTCCATCCGCGCCGCAGCGGACGAGGGATATCTCACCGTGCTGACCACGAAGGACAGCAAGGACTGGGAAAAGCCAGAGGCTGAGACGATTGCGCGGAACCTCACGCCATCCGGGAACCAGGGCCAGGTGCTACTCATGCACGACGGCGGCGGCGACCGCGGCCAGACCGTCACGGCTTTGGACGGGCTCCTCTCCCGCCTGGACGGGCAGGGCTACCGGGTGACCACGGTCGGCGATGCGGTTGGTGTGTCCAGCACGCGGCAGGCCACGCCGAATGAAAAGGCGACCGGGACGGCCTTCATCTGGGGCATCAGGCTCAGTGACTGGCTCGTGATGGCCATTTCGTGGGCGCTCGTGGCAAGCGGGATCGTGACCTTCGTCCGGGCCGTCCTGGTCGTGGGCGCCGCAGTGAGGCACCGCCGTGGGGCACGCCGCATGCAGCTGGCCAGCAGTGCTCTCGATGGACGGGCAATTACGGATCCCGTGACAGTCATCGTCCCTGCGTACAACGAGTCGGCAGGGATCGAGGCCGCAGTGCGGTCCATCGCCGCCTCGACCCATCCCGTCGAGATTATCGTCGTGGACGACGGGTCAACGGACGGTACCGCGGACATTGTGGAGGCCCTCCAACTTCCGGGTGTGACGCTCATCCGGAAAGAGAACGGCGGCAAGCCGTCGGCCCTTAACGCCGGGTTGGCCGCTGCCGCCCACGATCTTGTCGTCATGGTCGACGGCGACACCGTGTTCGAGCCCGACACTGTCCAAGCGCTGATCCAGCCGTTCGCGGATCCCAGGGTGGGCGCGGTCTCAGGGAACACGAAGGTCGCCAACCGCGGCGGCATCCTCGGGGCGTGGCAGCACATTGAATATGTCGTTGGGTTTAACCTGGACCGCCGCCTGTTCGACGTCGCCGAGTGCATGCCAACCGTACCGGGAGCCATCGGCGGGTTCCGCCGTGAGGCACTCATCCGGGTGGGCGGGGTGAGCGACGAGACTCTTGCCGAAGACACGGATTTGACGATGTCGCTGTGCCGCGATGGCTGGCGCGTCGTTTATCAGGACGACGCGCGGGCATGGACTGAGGCGCCGGCCACGCTTGGCGCTTTGTGGAAGCAGCGGTACCGCTGGTGCTATGGAACCCTTCAGGCCATGTGGAAGCACCGCGGCGCGATCGTGCAGGGCGGACAGGCCGGGAAGCTCGGGCGCCGGGGCCTCGGCTACCTTCTGGTGCTCCAGGTCCTTCTTCCGCTGTTCGCACCTGTCGTTGACGTCTTCGCCATCTACGGTCTGCTGTTCCTGGACCCGTTGCGCATCGCTGTCCTGTGGCTCGTGTTCCTGGCGGTTCAGGTGCTGATGGCCGCTTACGCGTTCCGGCTCGACAAGGAGCGCCTGGGACCGCTGTGGACGCTCCCGCTTCAGCAGTTCGTTTACCGGCAACTGATGTACCTGGTGGTCATACAGTCCGTCGTCACGGCTCTGGCGGGTGTGCATCTCCGCTGGCACCGCATGGAACGGTACGGCAGCCTGCGGGTCCCGCCTTTGCCCCAGAGGGAGCCTGGGGCGGAGCAAAGCCGCGGCGTGTGAATCAGCGTTGCCGGCCGGGTGGGTACCGCCTTCCCCACTCGGCCCGGCTGTCTGCTAGAAGTTGAACTTATCCACGTTGTCGGCGGTGAAGACCGTGGGGTTCCCGAGCAGGACAACGCCGTTGGCCCCGACTTCGAATTCGCCCATGTCGCCGGCCTTGAACTTTTCGCCTTCGGCGCCGGTGATCTGGCCGGAAGCGAGGGCAGCGCCGGCGTACGCGGTGAGGTAACCGAGCTTCTCGACGTCCCACAGCGCGAACGACTTCATGGTGCCGTTCTTGACAAATTCCTTGAGCTGACTGGGGAAGCCAAGGCCGGTGAGCTGGACCTTGCCCTTGTACTCAGAGCCGGACAGGTACTGCGCCGCGGCAGCCACGCCAACGGTGGTGGGGGAGATGATGCCCTTGAGCGTCGGGTGCTGCTGCAGCAGCGCCTGGACTTCCTGCTGTGACTTTTGGGCGTTGTCATCGCCATAAACCGTGGCCACGAGCTTTAGCTTGGAGTACTCGGGCTTTTCCAGTTCCTTCTTCATCAGCGCGATCCAGGCGTTCTGGTTTGTCGCGTTGGCCGTGGCCGACAGGATGCCGATGTCCCCGCCGTCGGCTCCGATGGCTTCGGAGATCAGCTTCACCTGGGTGGCGGCGATGCCTTCTGCCGTTGCCTGGTTGATGTAGATGTCACGGCATTCCGGATCGGTGTCGGAGTCGAAGGTCACCACCTTGGCGCCGCCGCTGCGTGCCTCGTCCAGGGCCGAGCAGATCGCCTTGGGATCGTTGGCCGACGTCGCGATGACGTCCGTTCCCTGCTGCGTGAGGGTGTTAATGTAGCTGACCTGGCTGGATGCGCTGGCCTCGGACGGCCCCACTTCGGAAAAGACGCCCTTGAACTCGCCGACAGCTGTCTTCCCGCCGCGGTCCGTGACCGTGAAGTAGGAGTTGTTCAGCTGCTTCGGCAGGAACGCGATCTTCAGGCCCTCCTTCAGGGGTGCGTCCGGATTCGCGGAAGCGGTGGCGGTGCTTCCGCCCGCACCGCCGCTTGATCCTGAATTGACCGTCGTGCCGCCGCAGGCCGTGAGCGCCAGGGACAGTCCCGTAACGAGGGCGACGACGATCGGCGTGGCCCGGCGGGCCCCTGGCTTGGAGCTGAGTTTCATTGTTTTGCCTTTCAACTGAACATCGTTGTTGTTGGTATGGGACCGCGGGCTAGGGCGTGCGGGGCCTGCGGGAGAGGGTGCGGCTCCACGCAATGGCATTCGGGGCCACCACCGCGAGGATCAGCAGGCCGCCGGTGAGCATGGACAGCGTGTCCTCGGGGACGCGGGCCAGCTGGAGTGCGTTGCGCAGTATGCCGAGGAGGACCACACCTGCGATGACGCCGGGCAGGTTTCCTTTGCCGCCGAAGATCGACACGCCGCCGAGCAGGACGGCCGCGATGACGGACAGTTCGAGGCCTGTGGCGTTGTCGCCGCGGGCGCTGCCATAGCGCAGGGTCCACCAGATGCCGACGAGCGCGGCCACGGCACCGGAGATGATGAAGAGCCAGAACTTCGTTTGCGCAACACGGATGCCGGCAAAGCGGGCGGCCTCCTCGCTGTAGCCGATGGCGAAAAGTGACCGGCCGAACCCGGTGAAGTGAAGAACGACGCCGAAGATGATGGCGAGGATGACCACGGGGATAATCCACACCGGGATGCCTGAGGCGCCGATCTTGGCCTGCAGGCCGCTGGTAATGGCCCGCGGGAAGCTGGTGACTGCCTGGTCGCCGAGCACCACAAATGCCAGGCCGCGGTAGAGCGCCAGGGTGCCGATGGTGACAGCGAGGGAAGGCAGCCCCAGCACGGAGACGAGGACGCCGTTGACCGCACCCGAGACTGCGCCCAGCACAATGCACAGGGGGATGATCAGCTCCAGCGACAGGCCGGCGCCCCACAGGGATCCGAACACACAGCTGACGAATCCCGCGACGCTGGCCACGGACAGGTCGATCTCCCCGGTGAGGATGATCAGGGTCATGGGAAGAGCGAGCAGGAGGATGGGAATCAGGTCGATGAGGAGGAACCCGGTGTTGCGGGGCGAAGCGAACCCCGTCACCGTTGCCGAGGCGACCGCAATGCTGAGGAGAACGGCGATGATGATGGCCGTGTCCCAGCTGCGGAGGAAGCCAAGGCGCGGGGCTGTGTCACGGACGGCCGCGGGCCGCGTTGTTTCAGCCAGCATGTTTGTCGTGTCCTCTCAGGCGGCGCTCGGTGCGCAGGGCAAGGTAACGGTCGAGGGCGATGGATGCGAGGATGAGGGCCCCGATCATGGCCCGCTGCCAGAACGGTGAAACCCCCAGGACGGGCAGTGCCGAGGTGATGGTTGTCAGGAGGACGGCACCGATGGCTGCCCCGTAGACGGTGCCCACGCCGCCGGCGATGGCCACGCCTCCGACGACGGCCGCTGCCACGACGTTGAGTTCCAGGCCCTGGCCGGCCGTCGCGTCGAGGTTGCCGTACTTGGCTGCGTAGATGACCCCGGCCAGTCCGGCGAGGGCTCCGGAGATGGCGAATGCTGTGAAGACCTTCCGGCCCACGCCGATTCCGTACAGCCGTGCCGCCAGAACGTCCGAGCCGATGGCGTAGAACTCGCGTCCTGAGCGGTAGTTCCGCAGGTAGAGGCCGAAGGCGATGACGACTGCCAGTGCGATGAGAGCCAGGTACGGGAGGCCGAGCACGGCTCCGCTCCCGAGCGCCAGGAAGGACTCCGGCAGGTTGGAGGGGTTGATTTGCTGACCCTGAGCCCAGGCAAAGTCGACGCCGCGGAAGATGTACAGGGTTCCGAGAGTGACAACGAGCGAAGGCACCTTGGCCACGGCGATGAGCGCACCGTTGACGGCCCCAAGGAGGGCTCCGAGGCCGATGCCAATGGCCAGCATCGCGATGACCGGCAGGTCGGGCAGAGCGATGAAGATCTTGCCGGTGGCGAAGGCGGTCAGGCCCAGGACGGACCCCACGGACAGATCGACGTTCTTGGTGACGATGACGATGGCCTGGCCGACCGCGAGGATTACCAGGATCGAGGAATTCAGCAGGAGGTCCTTGGTGCTTTGTGCACTGAGGAACCGGGGATTGGCTGCCACTGTGGCCGCGACAAGAATTGCCAGCGCCAGGAAGACGCTGAACTCGCGTGAGCGGGTCAGCGTTCCAAGCCACGCCGCGGACGGCTGGCGGTTGAGGGCTAATGTTGTCACGCTGGGGTCTCCTTGGTGGAAGGATCAGCTCCGGTGGCTGCAGTCATCACGGTTTCCTCTGTTGCCTCGCTGCGGCTGAGCTCCGCCGTGATCCTGCCTTCGTGCATGACCAGCACACGGTCGGACATGCCCAGGATTTCCGGCAGTTCGGAAGAGATCATGAGGACGGCGAGGCCCGTTCCGGCGAGTTCGGAGATAAGGCGGTGCACCTCCGATTTCGTGCCGACATCGATGCCGCGTGTGGGTTCGTCGATGATCAGGATCTTGGGGCCGGTGGCGAGCCATTTGCCGAGGACGACCTTTTGCTGGTTGCCGCCGGACAGGGTGGAGATCGGGGAAGTCGGTGCTCCTGCTTTGATCTGCAGTTTCCTGGCCCATTCCCTGGTGGACTGGGCCTCCGCCTGGTTCGTCAGGAGCCCGAAGCGGCTGAGTTTCTTCCGCAGCGTCAGTGTCAGGTTGCGGCTGACGTTCAGTTCCATGACCAGGCCCTGTTTGCGCCGGTCTTCGGGGACGAAGCCGAGGCCGGCCGCCATGGAGTCCCGCGGGGAGAGCGGTTTCAGTGCCTTGCCACGGACCTGGATTGCGCCTGAATCGTACTTGTCGATGCCGAAGATGGCCCGGGCAACTTCGGAGCGTCCGGCTCCGACGAGGCCGCTGAGCCCCACGATCTCGCCGGCCTTGACGTTGAAGGAGATGTCGGAAAAAACACCCTTCCGGCTGAGGCCCCTGACCTCAAGGGCGACGTCACCGATGACCGTGTCCTGTTTGGGAAAGAGCGACGCCACGTCTCGGCCGACCATTTGCCGGATCACTTCGTCGACGGCGAGGCCAGCGGCCGGCGAGGTTGCCACGTGCGCTCCGTCGCGCATCACGGTGATCCAGTCCGCCAGGGCGAAGACTTCCTCGAAACGGTGGGAGATGAACAGAACGGCGGCGCCGCGTTCCCGCAGGGTGCGGGTCACGGCGAAGAGCCGGTCGACCTCCACTCCGCTGAGCGCCGCAGTCGGCTCATCCATGATGAGGACCCGGGCGCTGAGGCTGATGGCCTTGGCGATTTCCACGACCTGCTGGTCGGCAATGGACAGGCCTTGCGCGGCGCGGTCGGGATCGATTTTGACGCCGAGCTGGTGGAAGAGCTCAAGGGCCTGCTGGCGCATGGCTTTCCGGTCGATGCGCCGGAGGGACCGGACCGGCTGGCGGCCCATGAAGATGTTTTCTGCGACTGTCAGATCGGGGAACATGGTCGGTTCCTGGTAGATCACCGCAATCCCGGCTTCGCGGGCATGAAGTGGGTCGCGGAAGGACACCTCTTCACCGTCCAGGAAGACCTGTCCGCGGTCCTGCTGGTGCAGCCCTGCGAGAGTCTTGACCATGGTGGATTTCCCGGCGCCGTTCTCGCCGACCAGCGCCGTGACCTGTCCCTTGTGGAGGCTCAGATTTGCACCGCGCAGCGCTTTGACTGCGCCAAATGACTTGTGGATATCGCGCAGTTCCAGGACCGGGGCGGCCGTGGCTGCGGTGTTCGGGCTGCTTCGGAGATCGACGTCGTAGCTGTCGTCCATGGCCGCTGCTCCTCTTTATGAATCGATTCATCTGTGAATCTCCTCACACGCTAGGTCACCTCTCCGGCGGCTGTCAATAGTCCAGGGGATGGCCCGCCTTAAAGCGGTCTTTTGTCCACAGTGGAGGGCGGGCGGCTGCCCATGCGTAGTATGGTCCCCACACTTGATTCGATTCATAGGAAGGGCCCCCCGATGACGACCGGACCCAGCGTCAAGGACGTTGCTGCGCTGGCGCAGGTCTCTGTCGGGACGGTTTCGAATGTGCTGAACCGGCCCGAGCAGGTCACACCGGAGAAGCGAAAGCGGGTGCAAGCGGCAATTGCCCAGCTGGGCTTCGTCCGCAACGAGTCGGCAAGGTCGCTCCGCTCAGGGTCCAGCCGCAGTGTGGGGATGCTGGTTCTGGACGTGCGCAACCCGTTCTTCACCGATGTGGCACTGGGCGCCGAGGACGTTGCCGAGAGCCATCGGCACTCATTCATCCTGGCCAACAGCAGTGAGGATGCAGGGCGGGAGCAGGCCTACCTGGACCTGTTCGAGGAACAGCGGGTCCAGGGCATCCTGATCACGCCATTCACTGACGTCCTCCAGCGGCTGGAGGCGATGCACTCGCGCGGCATCCCGTCTGTTTTGGTGGACCGGCTGGCGGGGTCCAAGGAATTCTGCTCGGTGTCGGTTGACGATGTGGCCGGTGGCCGGGCTGCGGCAGAGCACCTCATCGCGAGCGGAGCCCGGCGGCCGGCGTTCGTCGGTGGCCCTTTCACGCTCCAGCAGGTTTCCGACCGGCACGCCGGTGCACTGGCCGCTGTGTCAGCCGCGGGCCTGACGCTGCAGGTGTTTGAAACTCCCAACCTGAAGTTCGACCGCGGACGTCAGATCGGCGACCTCATTGGCGACCTTCGTCAGTCGAAGCGCCCCGACGCCGTTTTCGCGGCCAATGACCAGCTCGCCCTTGGCCTCCTGCAGTCCTTCACGGCCACGGGAATACGGGTGCCCGAGGAGATCTCCATTATCGGCTTTGACGATATTGACTTCGCCTCGCAGTCAAGCATCCCGCTGTCCTCAGTGCGGCAACCCCGGCAGCTGATCGGGGAGCGGGCGGCACAACTCCTGTTCGATGAGATCGAAAACCCCGCCGGTCATGTGCACCAGCAGATCGTGTTCACTCCCGAGCTTGTCGTCAGGGACAGCAGCCGCCAGGCATAGGCCGGGCTGCCCTGGTGTGAATGCCCTAGCGTCTGCCTAATGTGTTTGCGCCAGGGCGGCGAGCCGGAACCGGTCAGGGGCGGGTCCCGCGCCGGAGGCCAGGTCTGCGGCGAGCTGGCCGATCAGTGGGGCGAATTTGGCGCCGTGGCCGGAGCAGGGGGAGAGGATGGTGATCCCGTCGGCCCGGTCCAGGATGAAGTCCTCGGTGGGGGTGTTGGTGAATAGGCAGGTGGTTTCGGCGTACGGTTCCGGAGCCAGGCCGGGCAGGTACTCTGCGACGTATTCAATGACCCGACGGCGGTTGTCCGGGTTGATCTTTCCGTCCTGTTCCGCTGCGGACGGCAGGACCTTGCCGCCGTTATATTGGGCGACCTTCTGTCCGCGGAAACCGGCGTCGCGTCCGCCCGGCAAGCCGTAGGCCTGCCAGTCCTCGCGTTTGTGGATGAACGTCGGCCAGGGCGCTGCTTTGTGGTCCGTGCCGTCGGCGTAGGGGAAGTGGTAGGCCTGTTCCTGGCGTACCTCGATCCGGGGCATCCCGGTGAGGAAGGACGGGGGCAGCGGGAGCGATCCCAGCAGCTGGGGGAGCCAGCCGCCGGCGGCGACGATGACGTTTGCGGCGCGCAAGGTCCGGCCGTCCCCGGAGGTCAGCAGGTAGCCGCCGTTTGAGGCGGTGATCGAGGCGACGGCCCAGTTGTTGTGGAGTTCCGCGCCGTGGGTTACGGCCTGGTCAACCATGGCGGCGACGGATTCCTGGGCGTCGATCACACCGGCGTCCGGGTGCCACAGTACCTGGGTGTCAAAGGCGATCTGTGGCCACCGGCGTCGGGCTTCTTCGGGGGTGAGCAGCTCGTGGTCGATGCCGCGTGCCGCCAGCACGGCCGCGAGGCGTTCGGGTTGGCGGATCGAGCCGTAGTCCACGGCGCCGGTGGGCGTGATGAGCTGCTTGCCGCTGAGGCGGGCCAGTTCGTCCCACCCGGTCTTCGCCTCCTGGACCAGGCCGGTGTAGAAGTCCTCCGGGTAGGCGTAGCGGAAAATCCGGGCAGAGCCATGGGAGCTGCCGGCGTCGTTGGCGGGGGTTGAACGTTCGAGCAGGGCAACATCGTGCCCGCGGGCGGCGAGCTGCCAGGCAGTGGCAGCTCCGGACAGCCCGGCACCGACGACGGCGTATTCGGTCGATTCCATGGATGGCTCCTTCGGTGAGGGACAGGCGGCGGGGCGGCGCCCCTGTTCACATCCAGTAACTCACCCGGAAAGCCGGCCGGTCCAATATCATTTGACTAGTAATTATTAGCGTCCATCGAAAGAATCGCCATGGAACTCCGGCAGCTCCGGTACTTCCTCGTCGTCGCCGACGAACTGCACTTCGGCCGCGCCGCGGAACGGCTGCACATCACCCAGCCACCGCTAACCGTCGCGGTCAGGAGGCTCGAGCGGGAACTTGGTGTCCAGCTCTTCGACCGCACCACCCGCCGGGTGACGCTGACGGCGGCCGGCCAGGCGTTCCGGGAACGGATCCAGGCTGCCGTTGCGGAACTGGACGACGCCGCCGGTGATGTTGCCGACATCGCTGCCGGCAGGAGCGGCAAGATCAGGGTGGGATTCGTGAGTTCGGCCAGCTACACCACCGTCCCCGAGGCCATCCGGGCCTTCCGCCAGCAGCGCCCCCGCATTGACCTTGTGCTGCATCCGCTCACCAGCGGGGAACAGATCGAACAGTTGCTGGACGGAAATCTGGATCTGGGGCTCATCAGGGACCCCGGCGATGTGCCGGGGCTGAACCTCGAACTGCTGAGCACTGAAGACCTGGTGGTGGTCCTCCCCGAGGCGCACCAGCTGGCGGCGGTGCAGGAAATCCATCCCCGGGAGCTCGAAGGCGAACCCATGATCCTCTTCCCGTACCGCCTGATGCCGGGCTTCGTGGCGAGGGTCCTCAGGCTCTTCGACTCCTTGCCAACCCCGCCGATCGTGGCCCAGCAGGCCATCCATCAGGAAACCGTCCTCGGTCTGGTCGCCGCGGGTCTGGGGATTTCCGTCCTGCCCGAATCGGTGCAGCGGTTTCAGATGCCGGGAGTCACAACGCGCCGCTTCGTCGGCAGGCCGCAGACGGAACTCCACGTTGCGCGGGCTGGCGGCAGTGCTCCCGCCGTGGATGATTTCGTCCGGTGCCTCCGGGGAGGGCTACCGTAACAGCGCCCAGGAGGGCGGCATGACAATTTACTTGAAGCCTTAACTAAAAACTGCTACGGTTAGTTCAAGATTCAAGTAAATTCGCCGGAAGGTCGAGGCCCAGATGACCGCATGTGTTGAAACCGCTCCGCCGGCGTCGGCCCTGTCCGCCACCGCGCACAGCCAGGTGACGGTGCGCAGCCAGGTAACCGTGCCGCTGCGCTTTCCGGATGGATATAGCACCACGGCTGAGGTGCTGACGTTCCGCGGCCTTGCGGACGGCAAGGAGCACCTGCTGCTTGCCCTGGGACAGTGGGAACAGCAGCTCCTCGCACATGACGTGCCGCTGGTCCGGCTGCACAGTGAATGCATGACCGGCGACGTGTTCGGCAGCCAGCGCTGTGACTGCGGTCCGCAGCTGCGCGAGGCTGTCGAGGAGATCGCGGCGGCAGGCGGATTCCTGCTTTACCTCCGCCAGGAGGGCCGCGGCATCGGCCTGTATTCCAAGCTCGACGCCTATGCCCTGCAGGACACAGGGCTCGACACCTACGACGCCAACCTGGCGCTGGGCCACGGCGAGGACGAGCGCGACTACACTGCCGCCGCCCAGATGCTGGACGCCCTCGGCGCCACGAGCATCCGGCTGCTCAGCAACAACCCGGACAAGGCCGCGCAACTGACAGCCCTGGGCATCAGCGTCACCGAACAGGTTCCCACCGGCGTGTACCTCTCGCCGGCCAATCACGGCTATCTTGCGGCGAAGCGGGACCGCACCGCACATACGCTGGAACTTTCGAGGGCCGACGTCGGGCCCGTACCGCCTGTGCCGGCAGGCACCGTTCCCAGCCACGACGAGATGCTCCGCCGTGTTGACGATCTGGTTCCCCGTTTGCGGGAGCGGGCGGAGGAAACAGAGCAGCTGCGCTGCCTCCCGGACTCCACCATGCAGGAACTGCAGGGGGCCGGCGTCTTCAGGATCCTCGCTCCGAAGAGTGTGGGCGGCTTCGGCATGGGCGTGGAAACCTATGCTGAGGTCATCCGGCGGCTTGCCCGGGGCTGCGCATCCACGGCATGGACAGCCGGGCACCTGATCGAGCACGTCTGGATGCTGGCCCGCTGGCCCCGGCGCGTCCAGGACGAAGTCTTCGCCAACGGACCCGCTCCGCTGGCTGCCGCCACGAGTGCCCCCGTGGGTGCGGCCAGGAAGGTCCCGGGAGGATTCTCGATCTCGGGCCGATGGGGCTTCGCATCCGGGATCATGCATTCGGAGTGGGCCCTGCTGGCGGTGCAGTCCGACGGCGTCCGCCTGCAGTGCCTCGTTCCGGTGGCCGAGCTGGAGCTGCTGGATGTGTGGCACACGGACGGCCTGAGGGGGACCGGCAGCAACGATCTGCGCGCGGAGGACCTGTTCGTCCCCGAACACCGGGCCATGGATTGGACGCTCCTGAGCGCCGAGGACAACCCCGGCAGCCTGATCCACGAGGACCCGCTGATCCACACGCCCATGGCAACGCTGCTGAACCTGGTGGCACCCGCGGCCGCGCTGGGAGCCGCCGAGTACGCTGTCGGCGTCTTCCGGGAGCAGATGCTGGTGCGCAAGGTGAAGAACACGGCTGACAACCGCCAGGCGGATTCACCGCTGGCCCAGGCCCGCTACTCGAAAGCCTACGGACTGGTGGCCACCGCGCGCCTGCACTGGCAGGACGCGGTCAGGGCGGTGGCTGAGTCCCATCGGCGCCGGCCATCAGTACTGACGGAAGAGGAACGCGCCAGCCACCGGCTCTCACTTGCCCTCAGCGGTGAGGCAGCAGAGGAAGCGGTCCGGCTCATTGTCGCGGGCTCCGGCGGGAGTGCCCACCGGCTGTCGCATCCCCTGCAGCGGATCCAGCGCGACGTGAATGTCCTGCTCAACCACCCGACGCTGAGCCTGGATCCAATCCTTGAGCAGGCGGGCCGGGGCCTGCTGGGCCTGGGCTTCACGGTTTCGTCCTTCTAGCCCACGCCCGTTTTCGCCCCCGGCCAGCTCGGCCCGTTCGTTACAGTGGCGGTCCGGGGTGCCTGGAAGGACAGGAGCCGGATCCAGTCCGGCTCATGGTCCCGCAGTTGGATCCCGGGCAGCGCCGCCGCGGCTTCCTGGACGATGACGGCCGCCTCCAATTCGGCGAGCTTGGCCCCGAGGCAGCGGTGGATGCCCGAACCAAAGACCAGGCCGGTTGAGGATCGGCTGCCCGCCTGGGCCTGCGGGGACCGGCTCCCGGGTCCGGCGCCGGCCGTGATCAGGTTGCCCGACAGCTCAAGGAGTAGCTCTGTCCCGGCCGGGATCCGGTCGCCGCCGAGGTCTGTGCTGTGGGCTGCCACGCGGCGCCAGGTGGGAACGGACGATTCGGTGGCGAGCACATGCCGGACAATGGACCGGGAGCCGGCTTCCGAGGCCGCTTCCGCCCAGTCCACGGGCGCGGACCCCTCCAGCAGCCGGAACAGTGTGGTGCTGACCAGCTGTGTGGTGGTTTCCTGGCCGGCGATCAGCAGGAAGTAGCCGAGCGAGCACATCTCGGTCCTGGTCAGGCCATGTTCGGCCAGCGACTTGAACAGGTTGCGTCCCGGGGCCGCCACGGATTCGGCAACAAGCCGGCGCAGCCAGCCATAGAACTCGGCGGCGCTGCGGGCCAGCTCAAGCTGCCGGTCCCCGTCCGGCCAGCCCCAGAACAGCTCCATGGAGTCGAGGCCCCAGCGTTTGAGCTCGGCAAGGTCCCGCACGGGCATCCCGAGGAGCTCGAACATGATGACTGCCGGGGGAAAAGCCGCCACCGTCTGCACGAGGTCCGCGTGGCCGGACCGCTTGAGCCGGTCGGCGGTATTCGCCGCCGCTTCCCTGGCCAGTTCCCGGATGCGAGGCTCCAGGGCGGCGATGGTGGCGGGCGTGAAAAAACCCGCCACCACCTTGCGGATGCCGCTATGCGTGCCGGTGTCGTTGCTGGCCAGGACCGGAGGCAGCGCAAAACCCGCGCGCTGCAGCACGCGCAGGGCAGGTCCCTCCAGCGGGGTTACGGCCACCAAGGCATTGGCAGGGCTGAAATCGGCAGGCCGGTGCAGGACCTCCCGCACCGATTCCGGGTCCCGGACCACGTGATAGGGGCACCTGGATCCGTCGGGGGCTTCCGCCGGTGCCAGTGTTGCCGCGGTGCCGGCGAGGACCGCCACCGGCATCATGCGGACACCCCGTTCAGCCGGGCGGCTGCGCCGTTCAGCCAGGCGGCTGCGCCGGCACGGAAGTCAGCCGGGGAGAGTTCGGACGCCCGGCCAGGAAGGGCGCCCAGGAGCGGCACCGGCAGCGTCCCGAGAACCTGCCGGTTGCTGTGGTGTACGGCGTCGGGGCTGGCCGGCCAGCTTCCGAGGACCACGCCGAGGACGTCGAGCCCGCGGGCGGACAGCGCCTCGAGCGTCAGGGCGGTGTGGTTCAGTGTGCCAAGTCCCGGCCGGGCGACGACCACAAATGCCGCCGCCAGGAGGGAGCCGAGGTCCGCCAGGGTGCCGCCGACCGAGTCCAGCTCCACGAGGAGGCCGCCGGCGCCCTCCACCAGGACGTGGTCGTGGGCGCCGGCGAGCTCGCGGATCCGCTCTGCGTGCGCGGCCAGCGAGGGCAGCGGCGTCCCATCGATGGCCGCAGCCGCGACGGGCGCCATGGGTTCCTGCAGGACGACTCCGGCCTCAGCAGTCACGGCGCCGGCCAGCCGGACGATTTCGGCGGCATCGGAATCGCCGTCGGCGGCACCCGACTGGCACGGCTTGTACACCGCCACGCTGCGTCCCGTTCCGGACAGGACGGCGGCGAGGGCCGCCGTCGTGATGGTTTTGCCGACGCCGGTGTCCGTGCCGGTGACCAGGATGACGGGGGACAGGTTCATGGAAGTTCCTCCAAAATGCCGCGCAGCACTGCGCAGCTGGCTTCGATTTCCTCGGGCGTAAGCGTGGCGCGGGCGGTGAGCCGCAGCCGCGCGATCCCGTCCGGAACGGACGGCGGGCGGAAGCAGCCGACCCGGACGCCGGCACGGCGCGCGGATTCGGCGGCGGCCAAGGCTGTTTCCGCGGACAGCATGGGGATGGACTGGACGGCCCCTGCTGTCCGGTCGGGGGCCGTGCCGTTTTGGCCAACAGTGCCCCGGCCGGCAAGGGCTGGGGCCAGCCCGGCGGCCAGTGCGGCCGCGTTGCTGTGGACGGAGTGCGCACGCCACGGTTCGTCCCTGATGATCCGGGCGGCGGCGAGAGCCGCGGCGGCGGACGCCGGCGCCAGCCCGGTGTCGAAAATGAAGCTGCGGGCCCGGTTGAGGAGGTGTTCCCGCAGCAGGGAGGATCCCAGGACGGCTCCGCCCTGGCTGCCCAGCGCCTTGGACAGCGTGGCCGTCACGATCACGTTGGGGTGGCCGGCGAGGGCGGTCCCGGCCACGGCACCGCGCCCGGCAAAACTGCCGCTGCCGGTGACGCCGAGGCTGTGGGCTTCGTCGATGAGCAGCACGGCATCGTGCTGTTCAGCCACGGCCAGCAGGTCGGCGAGCGGCGCCGCATCGCCGAGGACGCTGTAGACGGATTCGACGGCGATAACCGCCCGCGGCTCCCTGCGGTCTGCCAGCAGGCGGCCGGCTTCGCCGACGCTGTTGTGGGCGAAAGATTCGGTGCGGGACCGGCTGAGCCGGAAGCCGTCGATCATCGAGGCGTGGCAGTGCTCGTCCGCAATGATCAGGGTCCCGGGACCACCCAGCGCCGTGATCACTCCGATGTTGGCCAGGTAGCCGGAGGAGAAGACCAGCGCAGCTTCCATCCCGGCCAGCGTGGCCAGTTCCTGCTCGAGGTCCAGATGCAGCTGGGTGGTGCCGGCAACCAGGCGCGATGAGGTGGCGCCCGCACCCCACCGCGATGCGGCCTCTGCTGCTGCCCCGGCGACCCGCGGGTCCGTTGCGAGGCCCAGGTAGTCGTTGCTGGCCAGGTCGATGAACCGTTCATGCGCGGTGCGGGGGAGCGGGCGGCGGACCTGGCCCCGGCGTTCCCGGACCGCTGCCTGCCGCTCGAGCCACTGGGTCATCGAGCCGCTCATGACGCGCTACCCGCTCGGACCGGGACGCGTTGGCCCCGGAGTTCAGGACCGCCGGCTTCGCGGCCGCCGGCTTCTCGGAGCCGGGCTTCGTGGACCTCGGCGACGGCCGCGGTCATCCCTTCCGTGATCTGTGCGATGTCCGCCGCCGTGCTGATGTACGGCGGCATGGTGTAAACGAGGTTCCGGAACGGCCGGACCCAGACGCCGTGGCGGATGGCTGCGGCAGTCACGGCGGTGACGTCGACGGCGTCGTGCAGCTCAATGACCCCGACGGCGCCGATGGTCCGGACGTCGCGGACGGCCCCTAGTTCCATCGCGGGGGCGAGCCCGGACGCCAGGCCGGTGCCGATCCGGCCGACGTCGGTCCGCCAGGTCCCGGTTTCGATCATGCCGAGGCTGGCGTTGGCCACGGCACAGGCCAGCGGGTTGCCCATGAACGTCGGGCCGTGCAGCAGCGCACCTGCCTGGCCGCCGGAAACAGCCGCGGCCACCTCGGCGGTGCAGAGCATGGCGGCGAGAGTCAGGTACCCGCCAGTCAGGGCCTTGCCCACGCACATGATGTCAGGCACGACGCCGGCATGATCGGCCGCGAACAGCTCACCGGTGCGGCCAAAGCCGGTGGCGATCTCGTCGAAAATGAGCAGCAGCCCGTGCCGGTCCGCCACCTGGCGCAGCGCTGCCAGGCATTCGGCGGGATAGGCGTGCATGCCACCGGCGCCCTGGAGCACCGGTTCGACAATGATCGCCGCAAGTTCTCCGGAGTGTGCGGCCGCGAGCTCCGCCACGCCCGAAGCCCACGCCTGGACGGTTTCCGGCGTGGCCGAAGCCGCCGGCGGACGGGGTGCAAAGACGTTGCCGGCCAGCAGCCCGGGGAAGGCCGAGTGCATGCCGTCCACCGGATCGCAGACACCCATGGCCGCGAAGGTGTCGCCGTGGTAGCCGCCGCGCAGGCTCAGGAACCGCTGCCTCCGCGGACGCCCGGCCGCGGTCTGGAACTGCACCGCCAGCTTCAGCGCAACCTCGACGGCGACCGAGCCGGAGTCCGCGAGGAACACCCGCTCCAGCCCCGGCCGGCCGGGCGCGGCAGGGGCCATGTCCACCAGGCGCTCGGCCAGTTCCACGGCCGGGGCGTGCGTGAGCCCGCCGAACATGACGTGGCTGAACTTTGCCAGTTGCCCGTTGGCAGCGGCATCCAGGGCCGGATGGCGGTAGCCATGGATCACCGACCACCACGAGGACATCGCATCGATCACCTCGTGGCGGGTTCCATCTTCGCCGCGGAGCCGCAGCCTCACGCCGCCGGCAGCCTCCACTTCCCACAGCGGCAGGTCCGCTGCGGCCGGCGCATAAGGGTGCCACAGCCGGGCGCGGTCCCGCTGGATCAGGTCCGTCTGCTGCGAAGCCGGCGTCACGGGACCAGCACCCCGTGGCGGGAACATTCCGCGGACCAGCCCAGCGGCGTGACCTGGACCTTCATCCGGCGCCTGCAGACGGTGCAGTAGCGCGGCGGTTCCATGGCCAGGCGTTCCCCGCACGTCCGATGAGCGTACGGCGGCGGCCCGTCGCCGCCGTCGGACTGCCCACCGCAGTGCCCGCAGAAGGTACCGCTGGTTGGGCTTGCCGAAGCCCCGGCGTTTCCGGTCGGAACTGGGGCCACGACCGCCGGGTTCCCTGGCCGAGGGCCCACACCGGCGAGGGCCCCGGCCTGAGCTTGCGAAGGCTGGGAGCCGGTGGGGACTTGCGAGGTTAGGGAGCCGTTGGGGATCATAGCGTCTTCTGGAGTTCCTTGATCGGCATGTTCAGTTCGACCAGCAGATTAAGGTCGGCGTTGGCGGGGCGGCCCAGGGTAGTGAGGTAGTTGCCGACGATGACGGCATTGATGCCACCCATGAGGCCGTCGCGGGTGCCGAGGTCGCCCAGGGTCAGTTCCCGGCCGCCGGCGTAGCGCAGCACGGTGCGGGGCATGGCCAGGCGGAACGCGGCAATGGCGCGGAGGGCGTCCTTGCCGTCCATGATGCCCTGGTTCTCGAGCGGGGTGCCGGGACGGGGGTTGAGGAAGTTCAGCGGGACCTCGTGCGGCTCGAGGGCTGCGAGCTGGGCGGCGAGTTCGGCACGCTGCTCCAGGGTTTCGCCCATGCCGATCAGGGCGCCGCAGCACAGTTCCATCCCGGCTGCCTTGACCATGTTGCAGGTGTCGAGGCGTTCCTCGTAGCTGTGCGTGGTGACGACTTCGGGGAAGTAGCTGCGGGCCGTTTCCAGGTTGTGGTTGTAGCGGTGCACGCCCCACTCGGCCAGCTGGTCCACCTGGCGCTGGGTGAGCATCCCGAGCGAACAGGCGATGTTGATGTCGACTTCCTCGTTGATGCGGTCGATCGCGAACTTGATCTGGTTCATCAGCTTGATGTCGGGGCCGCGGACGGCGGCGACGATGCAGAACTCGGTGGCACCGGTGGCAGCGGTTTCCTTTGCGGCCTTGACCAGCTCGGGAATGTCGAGCCACACGCCTCTTACCGGGCTGTCAAAGAGGCCGGACTGGCTGCAGAAGTGGCAGTCCTCCGGGCAGCCGCCGGTCTTGATGGAGATGATGCCCTCCACCTCGACATCCTCGCCGCAGTGCCTGAGCCGGACCTCGTGGGCAAGCTGCAGGGCCGCGGGAAGGGCCTCGTCCGGGAGGCGGAGCACTTCCTCGAGCTGCGCCTGGCTGAGCCCGATGCCGTCCTCGAGGACCTGCCGGCGGGCGGTTTCCAGGATGGGGAAGGTCTTCGGGAAGGTAGCGTCGCCTGTGGCTTCGCTCGCGTTTGCCTGAATCGTCATTGATGGGTCCTTTGCGTCTGATGGCTGCGGATATTCCTCCGAACTGACGCTAATTCCCCATCGGGGGCAAGATTTTGTGGGGTCCCCACAAGCAGATCGCCGGGACATTAGCCGGGTCCCTACCTGAACCGGGCCCAAGAGAAAGGGCCGCCGTCGCGGGTGGCGGCGGCCCTTGCTGTTGTGGTGGGTGGGGTTAGCCGTTGATGATCTGGGGGACGCCGAGGGCTTTGAGGCCTTCGACGCCGAATTCGAGGCCGTAGCCGGATTGTTTGGCTCCGCCGAAGGGGATGCGGGGGTCGACGTTGCCGTGTTTGTTGATCCAGACGGTGCCGGCCTGGATGCGGTTGGCGACTTCGCGGGCTGCGGGGAGGTTGGGGGACCAGACGGAGGCGCCGAGTCCGACGTCGAGTCCGTTGGCGTATTCGATGGCCTGGTCGATGGTGCTGTAGCGGATGATGGGCAGGGCGGGGCCGAACTGTTCTTCGGTGACGAGGGGGTTGGTGTTGTCGATGTCGGCGACGAGGGTGGTGGGGTAGAAGTAGCCGGGCTGGCCGGTGTCGGGGTTGCCGCCGAGCAGGATCCGGGCGCCGGATGCGCGGGCTTCTTCGACGAGGTTGGCGACGATGTCGTATTGGGCTTTGTTTTGCAGGGGGCCGAGGACGTTGTTTTCGTCGAGGCCGTTGCCCATGGGCATGGCGGCGGCGACCTTGGTGAGTTCGTCGCAGACGGCGTCGTAGATGTCGGTGTGGACGTAGAGGCGTTTGAGGGCGGCGCAGGTTTGGCCGGTGTTGAGGAACGCGCCCCAGAACAGGCCTTCGGCGATCGCGGCGGGGTCGGCGTCGGGCAGGACGATGCCGGCGTCGTTGCCGCCCAGTTCCAGGGTGAGGCGTTTGATGGTGTCGGCGGAGGATTTGATGATGGCGCGGCCGGCGGCGGTGGAGCCGGTGAACATGATTTTGCCGATGGCGGGGTGTTCGGCGAGGCGGGCGCCGACTTCGCGGTCGCCGGCGATGGCGGTCAGGACGCCGTCGGGGAGTTCGTCGTTGAGGACCTTGATCAGGGCCAGGACGGAGAGGGGGGTCATTTTGGAGGGTTTGACGACGGCGGTGTTGCCCATGCGCAGGGCGGGGGCGATCTGCCAGATGGTGATCATCATGGGCCAGTTCCAGGGGCCGATGGCGCCGACGACGCCGATGGGCTTGTAGTGGAGTTCGGCGTAGGTTTCGCCGTCGTCGACGACGACTTCGGGGGTGAGTTCGGTGGTGGCGGTGGCGCGGAGCCAGGCGGCGCAGGCGCCGACTTCGAAGCGGGCGTTGGGGCCGTTGAGGGGTTTGCCCTGCTCGCGGGAGAGGAGTTGGGCGAGTTCTTCGGCGGAGCGTTCGACGGCGTCGGCGGCTTTGAGCAGCGCCGCGGACCGGCCGTCGTGGCCCAGGGCGGCCCATGCCGGCTGGGCAGCGACCGCGGCGGTTACCGCGGTCTCGAGGTCTTCAACGGTGTGGACCGGCGCCTCGCCGACCACCCCGCCGGTGGCCGGATCGAAGATAGTCCGGGTCTCGCCGGAGCCGGGGGTGATGCTCGCAAGCAGTGAATCGTAGGTTTCCATTGGTGTTCCTTGTGCAGTGGATATGAACGGCTAGTGCTTGTGGTTGTCCTGCGGGTATTCGGTGCTGTTCAGGATGGTGAGGCGGGAGTTGAAAGGCAGGACCACAGGTTCGGCGGCGGGTTCGTCCCAGCCGAACATCCGCCCGATGGAGCGTTGCTCGCGCAGGTCGATGAGGAGGACCGCGTCAACGGTCATCACCTTTTCGGTCCAGAAGAACAGGTAGAGGCCGTCGCCAACGTCGAAGGTGAGGCAGCGGTCGGTGTCTGCGAGTCCGGCCTCGCCGCCGCGGAGGCAGTGCCAGGTGAAGGTGCCGGAGTTGAGGTAGATGTGTTCGTAGGTTTCGACGTCGCTGTAGCGGTAATAGATGCGCTTGCCGACCAGTCCGCCGGAGCGGGAATGAAGGGCCGCCGCACCTTCCACGTTTCCGTGGCTGAAGGTGGTGGTGCTGCGTGTCTTGTCACCTTCGACGACGAAAGAGCTGACGGCGGTTGTGACGGCGCCGGTGTTCCGGTCGAGGACGATGGTGACATTTTCTGCTTGGCGGTCTTCGCCTTTGACGAAGTCGATGATGAATATCCCGGGGCGCGCTTCAATCGCTTTGTACCTGGCTGCACCCTGGGTTTTGTCGCCCTGGGTATTGTCGCCGTCTGTAGCCATCCATGTCAGGGAATGCGCGTCATGGAAGGTGTATGTGGCGGCGTGTTCGCCGTCGTGGGGGATCTGCAATGACGTGCCGGTCAGGGCCGCTGAGGCGGGCAGTGTCTGGTCCCCGAATCCGTCGAGCATGGTGGCCACGGACGGCCATTCGTTTTCGGGAACGTAGTCCTGAATTTCAGTCGCGGTCATGGTTGTCCTTTGGTTGAGGCTGGATTGTGCTGAATGGTCTCTTGGGGGCGGTGCGTCAGACGACTTCGGAGGCGTAGTTGATTGACGGTTTCTGCGTTCCCCGGGCTATTCCTGCGACGAGGACGAGGGGGATGCCGAGGAGGAGCCACCGGGCAATGCCGCCGGCGCCGCCGAGCAGCGCATCGTAGTTGTCCAGGGTCAGGTAGCCGATGACGATGAATGAAACGAAGGACAGGACGGGTGCGATCACGGTCACCCACAGGTTGTCGCGCGTCTTCGTTTTGGCAAAGTAGACGACGATCGCTGCCGATGTCAGGAGAAGGATGCTGATGAAGCCGGCGGTCCCGAGGGCCACGAACCACGCGAAGACCGTGGTGATGGGATCGGCCCCGGAGATCAGGAAGGCGCTGATGATGGCCAGGACGACGACGCCGTTGACCAGCCCTGCGAAGGTGGGGGCGCCGGTCCTGGAGACGGACGCCAGCTTTGCGGGCAGGGTTCCGGCGCGGCCCAGGGCGAAGAGATACCGGGAAAACATGTTGGCCAACCCCAGCATCATGGCGATGAAGCTGGTGACCACGAGGATTTGCATGGAGAGACTGAGCCAGGAGCCGGCACTGCTCTGGGCCAGATCGAAGATCATGCCGGCGGGGTTCCCGGCGGCTTCGGACTGGATCCGGTCGACGCCGATCGCGCCGCTGATGGCCCAGGTTGAAATCATGTAGAAGAAGCCCACAAAGGCGATGACCAGGTATGCAGCGCGGGGAATCGTCTTGCGGGGGTTCACGGCCTCCTCAGCGAACACGACTGTCGCTTCGAAGCTTGTGAAGCAGGCGAAGGCGAACAGCAGTGAGATGCCGAGTCCGGGTCCCACGATGTTGGCGCCGGTGAACCCTTCGAAGGTGAAGATCCCGAACCCTTTTTGGGCGATCAGCGAGACAACAAGAGCAGCAACCACCAGGGTTTCGCCGAGGATCAGAACTCCCAGTACCTTCAGGCTCGCATCTACACCCTTCATGGTCAGGGCGGTGGCCAGGGACAGCACGACGACGATCCAAAAGTACGGCGGGAGCCCCAGGCCCGTCAGGCTCTCGACGAGTTGCTGGGCGAAGACGCCGAACTGGGACCAGAGCCCCACCTGGAGGCTGACGTATGTCAGGATCGCGATGCCTGCACCGCCGGTGGCCCACTTCGTTCCCAGTCCCTTGGCAATGTAGGCGACAAAGCCTCCCGCGTTGGTGATGCTGTGGCTCATCCGAAGATAGCCAACGGAAAAGAGGGCCACGAGAAGGGCCGCGATGACGTAGATAACGGGGGTTCCTGGGCCGCTGGCCGCGAACAGGACGGGGCTTGCGCCCACAACGGCCGCCATGGGTGCGGCAGCAGCGATGGCAAAGAAGGCCACTGCGACGACCCCCAGCTTGTCGGGCCGCAGGCGGGCAGAAGGGACCGTGGTGTGCTGCAAGGAGGGCATCTGTCCGGTTTGTTGATTCATGGTGTGGCTCTTTCGCCAGGGCATGGACTCATGAGTGTCATGCGGTGTGAGTACGTGTGGATACCGGCTGAAGGCGCACCCCCTCGTGCGCGTCTTCCGGCGGAAGCGACTGTGATCATCGGAACGTGAGCCGGATCACGAGTGAAACTCTACAAGTGTTTAGTTTCATGTGTCAAGGGTCTTAGGCGACTGGAACGGCGGGGCTAAAATCGGCTTATGAGTCTGGATTCCCAACGGTTGCCCTACGGGGATGGCCGCGACGCCCTGCTGGCGGCAGTCATTGATGTTGTTGCCAAGAAGGGCCTGCGGGGCGTGACCTACAGGTCTGTTGCCGCCCGGGCAGGTGTGAACCATACGCTGATCACGCATCACTTCGGTTCCATCGAGGGGCTGCTGGCTGCCACCCTTGAGTGGGCCGTGCAGCGGTCGATTGACGAAACTGGTCTTGCCCGCGTGGCGGATTTCGATGAGAAGTTCGCCGACGCCCTCCTTGCCTCGGTGTCCGCCGAGCCGGAACTGCAGCTTTTTCAGTTCGAGATGCTTCTCGAGGCGCGGCGAAAGCCGGAGCTGAAAGCCCTGCTGGATCGCCTGTACGACAACTACATCTCAACCGTTGAAAGGGCTCTCCGCGAGCGTTCCCTAGATACGGACGACGAACTTTCCAGGGCAGTCTTTGCTGCGCTCGACGGACTGATGCTCCAGTTCCTCACCTTTGGAAATCCGGGGAAGATCAGGTCCGCCGTCGTCCAGGTTGGCAGGCTCCTCGAGCGTTCGGGCATTGCCGGCGACGCGACCGGTGCCGGCCTCTCGCCGGCCAAGCAGTAACGCCTGCCCGCGGAGTCAGACCCTTCGGTCTCTCCGCGGGCAGGAAATTCAGGCCGTGCGCCCGTTCAGGATGCCCCGGGCCGCTTCCAGCCCACTTTCGATGGCGCCGTCGATGAAGCCGCCCCAGCCGTTCGCATAGTCCGAACCCGCGAACAGAAGGGGGCCGTGTGGCTGCTGGAAGCTGCCCATGGACTCGGTCAGGAAGCCTGTCCGGTGCATTGGCCAGGTTTCACCCGACAGCGGATCGCTGGTCCAGTCGTGGCTGGCGACGTCCAGTACATCAAGGTCCGGCACCAGCAGATCAATGGCCGGCTGGACCTGCCGGATGTCGGCGGGGTCAAGGCGCCCCGCATCCGGTCCGAAGGCAACGAGGATGGTGTTTCCGTCCTGTTCGTATTCGGCCTGGACGAAGTTCAGCGGCCATTCGGCAGAGCCAAGTGCCACGAACGGCTTAACCTCGCCCTTGACGGTGATCCAGACTTTGATCCCCCGGGAGGCCTGGCCTTCAGATATGCCCTTCCGGGCGGGTGCGGGCAGGGGCGGTTCAAAGGTGACTGCTCCCAGGGCACCGAGCGGCAGAGTGCACACCACGTGCGCTGCCTGGAATTCTTCGCCGTCGGTGGTGGTGACGATGGCTTTGCCGCCGGCACAATTGACCGCCGAAACAGTCCTTCCGAGGCGGACGTCTGTCCCGGCGCCGATGCCGCTGATCAGTTTGCCGGTGCCTCCCTGGATTTTGAAGGTGGCGCAGGCTTCGAAGTTGACCGTCCAGTCGCCGTTGGTCAGTGCAACCCACCGCAGGGCCTGGGTGAGGGCGGCGTCGTCGATCGGGCCGTTGAAATTCAGTGCCCAGAAGGATTCCAGGATGTCGCGGGAGTAATCCGTGATCTCCAGCTCTGCGATCTTCTTGGGCAGCGAAACATGATCGATGACCTTGATATCAGGGTTGGTGAACGGAGCGAATGGCTGGGGAAAGTACTCTCGCGATTGTTCAACGAGCTTCCGGTTCGGTGCATCGATTTCGTTCAGCAGCTGATCCGGAGTGCCCTCGTGCCGTGCGCCGCCTGCCCACCAGTAAGCACGCTCCGGGACGGGGCTCTGAACGGTGCCGACTCCGTAGCGCTTCATTTCCGCCCACACGTAGGGCTGGGTCCAATGGACCCAGGTGCCGCCTATTTCCAGCGGGCGGCCAAGCCGGTCGTCCAGCCAGGTGCGGCCGCCGATCCGGTCCCTGGCTTCGAGGGCAATCACGGAAAGGCCGGCCTGGCGCAGTTCACGGGCGGCCGTAAGGCCGGCGAAGCCTGCGCCGATAATGACGACGTCGGCCTGCTGGATTTTGTTGATGGTGTCAGTCACGGTGAGCCTTCTGCTTCGGATCCTGCTGCCGGTCAGGAGTAGACAAAGAATTCGGTGGTGTCTTCGATGACGGTCCAGCGGGTCTGCGCACCCTTGTTGAATGAAGCAGCCGAGCCCGGCGCCAGGTCGAAGCCCTCGCCCCCGTCGACCTCGATGCGCAGGTGGCCTTCGATGATGTGGATGGTTTCGTCAGCCTCGATCAGCAGGTCGAACGGTTCCGGGGCCTCTTCAGTGGTGACGTGCCAGAAGCCGGCGGACAGGGCGGGGCGGTTCCCGTCTCCCGGCCGGCGGACCCACTGGACCTGGCCGAGGATGAATGGCTCGTACTTCTGCGGGTCAAAAGCATCGTGGACGGTGAATTCGACGGCGTTCGCGGACGTGGACATGGGTGCCTCCTGGACGTTGGACAACTCAGCAGCTGCTTAGTTGTGTGGTGCATCACAGCTAAGCATTTGCTGAGGTTTGGAGTCAAGCCCCAGTTTTCGGCAGCTAGAATCGGTGACATGAGCGGGGAGAAACACGGCAGCTACGGCACGGGGCGGGAAGCTTTGCTGGCTGCCACGGTGCATGTGGTGGCGCGAAAGGGTCTGCGGGGCCTGACATTCCGCGCTGTCGCCGAGCGCGCCGGCGTCAACAACACGCTGGTCGTGCATCACTTCGGCAAACGGGATGCCCTCATCGGGGCAGCACTCGAATGGTCCGTGCAGCAATCGATCGGGCTGTCGCGGCTGGAAGCGCTGCCTGCCACCGAGGAGGAGTTCTGCCGGAGCATCCTGTCGCTGATCGAAGGCAACCCCGACATCCAGATCTTCCAGTACGAAATGATCCTTGAATCGCGGCGGCGCCCGGAACTGGCAGGGCCGGTACAGCACCTTTACGAAAGCTACATTGCGGCGCTGTCTGACGGCCTGGAGCGGATCGGCTTCGGCGGCCAGGACGGTGCCGCCCAGGCTGCCTTCGCCGCCCTGGACGGCCTGGTCCTGCAGCTCCTGGCGGGCGCCAATACGAAAGGCGTCGAGGCTGCGATCCGCTATCTCTGGGCCGCTTTGGGCGGACACGTCAACACTCCGGCCGTCAGCGCCGGCTGATATGCCCCGCCGCATGGCACTCCCGCGGCATCAGACCCATACTCAATCTAAGGGTGGCCGAACACCAACAGTTGGCGGGGATCATGACTGACACCAGCAGCCGCAGGATTGACCTGCCCCTCATCGATCACCATTGCCATGGTTTGGTCGAGACGGAACTGAGCGACGACGAGTTCCGGAGCCTGGCCACAGAATCCGACTGGCCGGGACCGGCAGGCACTGACAGCCTTGATTCGCCCTTCGGGCTGGCGGTGCGGCGTCTTTGTGCCCCGATCCTCGGACTTGAGCCGCTCGTGCCGATTGATGAATACCTCGCGCAGCGCAGGGACATTGGCGCCAGCGCGGCGAACAGGCGGCTGCTCCGCAGCACCGGAACGACCGAGTTCCTTCTTGACACCGGCATACCGGACGCGCAGCTTCTTGACCCCACCGCCATGGCGGCATGTGCTGGTGCCCGCACCCGCGAAATTGTCCGCATCGAGACAGTCGCGGAGCATCTGGCTTCCGAATCTACGGCGGCCGGCTTCGTTTCAAGACTCCCGGAGGCGCTGGCAGCCCGAAGCCGGGAGGCGGTGGGGCTGAAATCCATCATTGCCTACCGTCATGGCTTCGACATCCCCGCCGAGCGGCCAACCGGGCGTGAAGCGCTCAAAGCCGCTGACGAATGGTTCCGTGCCGCCAGGACGACGGGAACATTCAGGATCACTGACCCGGTCCTGTTGAGGTTCGGGCTTTGGGCGGGGATCGACACAGGACTGCCCATTCAGCTCCACACGGGATACGGCGACGGCGACATTGAGCTTTTCCGGGCTGATCCATCCCGGCTCACTTCACTCTTCCACGCCACCAGGTCACTGGGCGTCGTTTTCATGCTGCTCCACTGCTACCCGTTCGTCAGGGAAGCCGGAATCCTCGCCCAGATCTTTCCGCACGTATACCTCGATGTGGGCCTGGTTTCGCATTACCTGGGCCCAGGTTCCGGTACAGCAGTCCGCCAGGCAATGGAAATTGCACCGTTCAGCAAGATTCTCTACTCGTCGGATTCCTACGGACTTGGCGAGCACTACGCCGTCAGCGCGGCTAACTGGCGAACTTCGTTCGCGGCCCTGATGGACGAATGGGTTGGCTCGGGCTGGGCAACCCCGAAAGACGCCGAGAAAATTGCCACGATGGCTGCCTCCGATAACGCCAAACGCGTCTATAAATTGGACGCCTGAAGCCCAAATGTCGGTCGCGTGAACAACGGGAGGAAAGTAGTGACTTCGAATCCAAAGGCAGACATGGATCTCCAGCACGTGCGGGCCCTTGTCATTTCCACCCTGGACAACGCAGGCGTCTCGAGGGTTAAAGTGCTGCCGGGACCCAAGGTCGAGGGTGCTTTCGATAATGGCTGCGGTGTCTCGGTCAGCGTCGGAGTCCTGTTGGCGTCTGACGACCACGTCACCCGGTCATCGGAGATCGACCCCATAGTGGGTGACCTGCGTGGCATGCCGGACCGCACAGCGGTTGCCGTCGTCGACAAGACCAGTGGCCTCGCCTGGGCGCCGGCCGACCTGGTGGATTTGCAGGGTGCGCCTTATCCAACCTGCCAGCGCACAGCACTTAAACGTGTTGCTGCCGAATGGGGAACAGCCAGGCTGGAGGTATCGGTGGGCTTCGAACTGGAGTTCACGGTGTTTAGCGGTACTCGGGACTCGCCTGTTCTGGCGCATGATGGTCCGGGCTATGCTGCGACTGCATTCCTCCAGTTGGAAGCGTGGCATCTGGACGTGCTCACAGCCCTTGTGGAGGCCGGGGTTCCGGTTGAACAAGTTCACCCGGAATATGGCAGGGGCCAGGTGGAGATCGCCCTGGCCCCCAGGAGCCCGGTTCAGGCTGTTGATGACTACCTCCTCACCCGGTTCATTGTCGCCCGTGTTTCACGCCAGCATGGACTGCACGTTTCCTACTCGCCAATAGCGGATTCCACTACTGCGACCAACGGATGCCACATCCATTTCTCCGCGAGGAGCGGGGACGGCAACGTCTTCTACGACGCTGCAGCCGGCACGCAGATGCGCCCGGCAGGGGAGAGCATGATCGCCGGCGTGCTCGGGAGGCTGGCTGAAAGCTCAGCATTACTGGGAGGCAGTGCCCTGAGCCTGGCCCGGCTTCAGCCGGCACAGTGGGCGGGCAGTTTCATTTGCTGGGGCACGGGCAACCGCGAGGCCGCTGTCCGCTTCGTGCCGGGCCTCCGGGGCTACGAGGACAAGCAATCGAATGTGGAGGTGAAATGCTGCGACGGCTCCGCGAACCAATACCTTGCCGTGGCTGCCATTCTTGCAGCCGCACTGGAGGGCTTCAGGGGTCAGTTGAAACTGCCGGCAGAGGTCACGGTCGACCCCGGCACGTTGAGCGACGCCGAGAGGGAGCGCCTCGATATCCGTGCCTTTGCGCCTGACATGTTCACAGCCCTTGACGATCTGGAAGGCAGCAGTTTTCTCCGCACAGCATTGGGCCATGAACTGCTGGACGCTTATGTGGCTGTGCGGCGGGGCGAGGCGGAGCGTTTTGCAAAGCTCGACCGTGAGGCTGTGATTGCCGCCCTCCGCTGGCGATACTAGCCGGCGTTAGTGTGAACCGGCCTGCAGTCTGTGGCACTTGCCGTCGACATTGGACGCCAGCGTGCGGTGCAGGGAGCTAGACGCCGGCTTTGGCCAGGAGAGCATCAAGCACCAGAAAGAAATTGCCGCGGTGGTCGGCGGCCTTCGGGTCGGTCATGTACTGAATGGCCGCTCCGTCGTAGATCATCAGAAAGGTCCGAACCAGCGTTGCGGCGTCTATGAGGCACTTGTCACCGTTGCCCTGGGCGGCGGCAGCGAATAGGTTTCCCAGCTCCACTTCATAGGCGGGATAGATCTTCCCCGCCAGTGGGCTGGAGGCCGCATTGCGCGTTGCCCACAGAATGAGTTCGATTTCCGCAAGCAGGCTGCCGGGCTCTTCCTCCAAGGCGCGCCAGTAGTTTTCCGCGACTTGTTCCACAGCCTTTCGCAGTCCCAGATGGACCGGGACGTCGCTGGAATAGCGGTTCAGGTTCTTCAACCAGGCCTCTGCGGCGGCGTCCATGAGTTCGCTCTTGTCGCTGAAGCAATAATGGGCCGCGGCCAGGGGCGCGTTGGCCTCCTTGGCGATGGCCCGCATGGTCACATACTGGACACCTTCGCGCCGCATCAGTTCCACGGTCGCGGCAATTAACTGTTCTTTACGATCGGCTGACGATATCCGCATGGCTCACTCTCCCGTCTCCCGGTTCTGGCCCCGTAGGGACATTTTCCTTAAGACTATTGCTTGGACAAAGGTTTCACACCATTGTCCTGAACAATTGACTGGAACGGGTGTCATGTTGAGGAATGCGTACCGGGAGCCGGCGGTGGTTAAGCGGGGCTGCCTGGCCCCGGGCCGCGTCACTTCTCGGGAGAGTGTTCGCGGTCCGGGGTGCCAGGCCGTGCATAGAGTGTGGCCTCGGCCAGAGACTACCTGGCGGCCACGATGTCCGGGACGGTCGCGCCATTATCAGCGTCCTGGGAAGGTCCGTTGAGGTAGCGCTCCATGGAATCGTCCATGGCGTTGAGCCAGCGGGTGTGGTGCTTAGTGGCCATGGTGCCGGTCACCACGGAGCGGTGGAGCATGTCCCGGTAACCCAGGATGTCGTCATGCTTGTGGCGCATCCAGTCCTTGAACAATTGGGACACTGCGTCCAGGTCGAACGGCGGGTAGTCGGTGGCGTCGATGAGTTCCCGCAGGTAGTCCGTCTGGAAATCGGCCTCTGCGTCGTGATCAGGCAGGGTGGCCTGGCGCTCGAGCCAGAGCTGGATGTCCGCCTCGCGGTCGGCAAAGGACGGCAGGTCAATCGCTCCGGTCATGACGTCGCGGGCAAACCAGGCCTGCGCGTCGAACATGTTGAAGG
This sequence comes from Arthrobacter sp. K5, assembly GCF_040448525.1. Classification (NCBI taxonomy): domain Bacteria; kingdom Bacillati; phylum Actinomycetota; class Actinomycetes; order Micrococcales; family Micrococcaceae; genus Arthrobacter; species Arthrobacter sp. K5. Next base: position 488,929 of record NZ_CP159279.1, read on the forward strand.
TGTAGTACTGGTCCTGAGCACCCAGGTAGAACAGATTGGTGTTCTGCTGCCACACAACGCCCTTGTACAGGTTGCCCGGGTACAGCACATTCGGCGACTTCAGCGACATCTCGCTGGGCAGGAACGGGTACTTGTGCTGATATCCGGTGCAAAGTACGACGGCGTCAAAGTCACCCTGGGTGCCGTCGCTAAAGTGGGCGGTGGGGCCCAGGAAATGGGTGACAAGCGGGCGCTCCACCGTGTTGGCCGGCCAGTGATAGCCCATCGGGACCGTGCGGTAACTGAGCGTGATGGATGCGGCGCCCATCTTGTGGGACTGCATGCCGATGTCCTCCGCGGAGTAGCTGCTGCCAATCATGAGCAGATTCTTGCCATAAAAGCGCTCGGCTCCGCGGAAGTCGTGCGCGTGCAGGACCTCGCCCGGGAAGGTTTTGATCCCTTTGAATTCGGGGACGGAAGGAACGTGGAAGTGGCCGGTGGACACCACAAGCTTGTCGAAGACGTGGGTTTCAGTGAGGTTGGTTTTGAGATCCTCAACCGTCACCGTGAATTCCTGCGTTGCTTCGTTGTAGGTGGTGTGGCGGGCAACGGTGTTGAACCTGACGTACTTGCGGACGTCCGACTTTTCCACGCGGCCCTTGATGTAGTCGAAGAGAACCTCGCGGGGCGGGAAGGAAGAGATAGGGCGGCCGAAGTGCTCGTCAAAGGAGTAGTCCGAGAACTCCAGGCACTCCTTGGGACCGTTGGACCATAGGTGGCGATACATGCTGGAATGCACCGGCTCGCCGCTGCCGTCCAGCCCTATCCGCCAGCTGTTATTCCACTGTCCGCCCCAGTCGCTCTGCTTCTCAAAGCACAGGATCTCAGGGATGTCGGCGCCTTTTTGGCGCGCTGATTCAAAGGCCCGCAGTTGTGCCAGGCCGCTGGGCCCCGCACCGATGATTCCGACTCGTAATGTCATGCTTCTCTCCTCTTCCAATGGTTCGTGTGGGTCGCTGCTCTGCGACGCCGTGGTTGCGCTAGGCGGGGTGCGCAATGTGCGCGGGGGAGTCCTTGCTGAGCTGTGCTTACGGTGCTGTGCCTACGGAGCGAAGGAGCGGTGGCCGGTGAAGAACCCCAGGCCGTACTCGGGGGTCTCAAACTTGACCGTGGTGCCCTTGGGGAAGAACAGCACGTCGCGCTCCTTCGCGTGGGTGACTTCTCCTGTGGTCTCGTCGGTGAGGATGAACTCGCCCTTGATGACGACCTTCATTTCGTCGTAGGTGTATGTGTACACCAGCGGCTCGGAAGCCTTCAGCTCGAAGAAGCCGGCGCTCATGACCGACCCTGTGGGGTTGTGGAGGGAGTCGCCGATTGCGGCGACCGTTCCGGGCTCGTTCATCGGCGGAAGGCCGACGTAGCCGCCTTCGACCTTGTGGATGGATCCGGCCTTGGTGAGGGTTCCTACGAGAGTTTCCATGGGTTTCTCCTGTGAGTGGTGTTGTAAGGGATTTCTCTGAAGTGAACAGCCTGGCGCTGACGGGGGTGCTTTGGTACAAAGGGGCGTTGGCGCCAAAGGGACTGTGTCGGGATCAAGCCAGAGCCGGGGTTGGGGCTCCGGGGGGACCGTGGTCAACGCGACAATCTCTGTGTCGAGAGGCCCGGCTGGCTCCGCGTCGAGCCCGGCCGGTGTGAAGCAAGTCACGTATTCGTGTTCCAAAACTTTCACATGGACAGCTGTCCGAGTCAAGCGTTCAAGTTGAAGATTTTCCCGGAGCGTCGGGCGGGGCTTTTTCCTGAGCGCTTCGAGATCTTTAGTTCTGAACCATTGACTGGAACAAGCGTCCCTGTCACTGTATTGAAAGCGCCGTGACGCAGATCACGATGACTCAATCTGATTCAGATTCCCAAAGCAGATCCCCGCACAGCAGATGTCCCTACGTGAGAAACGGGTAAAGACAATGACGACAACCACCCCTCAGAACCTGACGTCCACCACAGGTGAGGCGATCGATTTCTGGCCTGCGAAGTCGAAGAAGGTCATGAAGGACGAATGGCAGCGATTGCGCTGCAGGTTCATAAACTCCGATCCCGTGGGCCCCTGGGACGAGTTCATCCTCTCGGAGTGGGAGCTGGAGGCGTGTGGCTGGGAAGACTTCCACCCCCATACCGAGACCAACTTCGTGCTGGAAGGCGAACTCCACATCGAGTGCGAGGGCCAGACTGTCATCCTGAGGCCCGGCGATTCGGCACGGGTAAATCCCGGACGGACCGGCCGGTACTGGGCGCCCGTCTACGCGCGCATGGTCACTATTTACGGTCCCAACCGCGACGGTGCGGAGTCACACTCCTTCCGCTACTCCGAAATCTAAGTCTTGGCCGCAGCGCCGCGGTCCACCACCACTCCAACTCCTTGAACGTGGGTACAACATGAGCACACTTAAAGAGCAGTACGCAGAAGAACTGAACGCCAGACTGGCCGAGTGGCAAGCGGGCAGCCTGGAACCCCCTTTCAGGTTCACCGACATGCGAACCTTGCACGCCGTCACCCTGGCCCTTCCCGTTATCGCCTTGATCCTGGGGTGGTTCCTGTGAGCCAGACCACGGACGAAATCTCCACGTCGGGAACTGAAGGATCGCTTCCGCTGCTGAGCCACGAGCGGAACTGGAGCCCCAAGTCCCTGTTCTTCAGCTCCGCCCAGGCTGCCGTAGCCACCTGGTGCTTCATCATCGGCGGCTATGTGGCCTTCTATCTGCCGGCAGCGCAAGGGTCGGTGGTGATGATCGCGGCCATGCTGGCAGGAATGTTCCTGGTTTTCCTGGCCACGGTGCCAATGGCAACGCGGTACGGGCTGGAGGCGGTCCGCTCAACCCGGCCCGTTTTCGGAACCCGTGGTTCACTCTTCACCGTCGCCCTCACCTTTCTCTTCACCATCGGGTGGGGGACCACCCTGATGATTTTCAGCGGAAAGTCCGCTGCGTTGCTGCTGGTTACTCTCGGCGTCGTCAGCGAGGCTAACGAGCCAATCGCCCAGTCTGTGAGCAGCCTCATCTGCCTCCTGGTGGTGTGGGCGCTGATCAGCCGCGGCCCCGGCATTCTTCGAAGGGTCGGCGTGATCGTTGCCTGCTCGGTCCTTGCTCTCGGGGTCATGGTGATCATCGTTATTGTTGCCAAGGTCGGCTGGGGTGCTCTCCTCGAGGCCAAGCCGAGCGCCGCAAGCGGCAACAAGCTTTTGGACTACACGACGGCCATCGAACTCATGCTCGCTACGGCCCTGTCCTGGTGGCCTTACGTCGGTGGCATGACGCGGTTCTCAAAGAGCACCAAGAAGTCCGTACTGCCTGTAACGCTGGGACTTGGCCTCGCCCTCGCGGTCATCTGCCTGATTGGCCTTTACACCGGGCTGGTCTTTCCGGATTCAGGTGGAGATCCACTGCCCGGGCTGCTGGAAATCGGCGGCGTGTGGCTGGCGTTGCCGGCATTCGCGTTCATCATCGTTGCCAACGTCGGCACGGCGATGGTCGGAACCTACACGGCGGCGCTTTCCCTGAAGCAGCAGCCTGCCATCGACGCCCGCCTTAGCTGGAGAGGCTCCACCACGGTGGCTGGACTGACTGTGGCCGTGGTGATCATCTTCCTGGCGGAGCCCTTCTACGCCAATTTCGGAACGTTCCTCACCCTCTCGGCCGTTGTCTTCGGCCCGCTGTGCGGGCTTCAAATCGCCGACTACTTCATCATCAGGAAGCAGCGTCTGGACTTGGATGGCCTGTATAACGACGGCGCAGGTTCGGCGTACTGGTACTGGAAGGGCCTGAATGTGACGGGCTTCGTCAGCATGGGCGTTGGAATCGTCGTCTACTTCCTTCTCCTTGACCCGGTCACATTTGCCTCCGCTCCCGTGTTTGCCTTCACTACCGCTACGCTGCCGTCAACCCTGGCCACGGTAGTCGTTTATGTGCTCCTGGCACGGCTTCAGCCCAAGGCGTTCGGGCCGGTCGCGCACTAGTCCAAGCGATCAGGAATCGAGAAGCCGGGCCGCGGCCCTGGATATTAGGGTGAGGAATGCGACGAACCATTACCAGGAGGGCGCATGCCATACACCGTAGACTTCCAGAACGTGTCCACCGTCGGCGTGGAATCGTCTCCAGTGGCGGAACCGCTGGCAGGGCTGCGTGCCAACGAGGCGCGCTATTACAAGAACAAGTACGACCACGCGTTCACCGTCCGGCCCGCCAGTGAGGCGCCGGAAACGCTCGACTGGGTGAACCGCATCCTCTCCGACGAGCGCAACATCGTCATCTCCGCCCGTCCGCTCGAGGTTACTTCCTTCGAAGTGGATGGTTTCCGGATGGCCTATGTGTTCTACGAATCCGGTCTGGCCATCAACGTGATGTACGGCATCGAAGACGGAGCGAAACGGGCAGTGGGTTTCAAGCTCTCGGAAGGCCAGGACGTCCCGGAGGAACTGGCAGCAAGCTTCAAGTTCGCACGCCAGAAGTCGAAGCTGGCCGGGGTGATCCGCGGCTCCTACTTCGTGATCAAGGGCGAATACTGAGCAGCCCCGAATACTGAGCAGCCCCGCCAAGGCCACCGGCCGCCGTCGTATTTAACTACCCGGCGGCCGGCGCCTTCGCTGCCTTGGCGGCGGCCTTTGCTGCCTGCTTGCTGGCGCGCACCTTCGTCAGCGACTCAGGGTCCACGATGTCCGCGACCGAGAGGTATGAACCCTCTTCGCCGTAGTGGCCCGCGGCCTCACGCCAGCCCGGCGCCTGGAGCCCGCACTGCTTGCCGAGCAGTGCCAGGAAGATCTTGGCCTTCTGTTCGCCGAATCCCGGCAGTGCCTTCAGCCTGCGTAACACTTCCTTGCCGTTGGGTTCGTCCCGGGTCCAGATGGCAGTTGCCTCGCCGCCCCACTCGCTCTGCACGGCCTCGGCGAGCGCCTGGACGCGGCCGGCCATGGAGCCGGGGAAGCGGTGTACTGCCGGGCGTTCCTTGAAGACCTCAATGAAGCCTGCCGGGTCATGTTCGGCGACAGCCGCAGGGCTGATGGACCCGATGCGTGTGCGGATCTTTTCGGGTCCGGCGAACGCCGACTCCATGGTCACCTGCTGGTCGAGCAGCATGCCGGTGAGCAGCGCGAAGGCGTCATCGCTGAGCAGTTTGTCGGCGGCTTCGTCGCCGGTGATGTGCAGTTCCATGCGCCCATCCTCCCACTTCCGGCCCGTGTCCCGGGCATCGCGCGGCGATTCCATGTCAGGATCAGTCATGGTCAACCGCCTGATGCTGCTCGACACCGCCTCCCTGTACTTCCGTGCGTTTTACGGCCTGCCCGACACCATCCGCCGCCCCGACGGCACCCCGGTGAACGCCGTCCGCGGCCTGCTCGACATGATCGCGCGGCTCACCACCGACTACGGCGCCACGCATCTTGTGGCCTGCTGGGACGACGACTGGCGTCCGCAGTGGCGGGTCGACCTCATTCCGACCTACAAAGCCCACCGCGTGGCCGAGGTGGTGGCGGGTGCGGCCGACGTGGAGGTGGTGCCGGACGCCCTTGAGGCGCAGATCCCCCTGATCCGCCACGTGCTGGACCTCGCCGGCATCGCCGTCGTGGGTGTTCCGGAGCATGAGGCCGACGACGTCGTGGGCACCTACGCCAGCCACGCTGACCTTCCGGTCGACGTGGTGACGGGGGACAGGGACCTCTTCCAGGTGGTCGACGACGCCCGCCAGGTCCGGGTGATCTACACTGCCCGGGGGATGAAGAACCTCGAAGTCATGACCGACGCCGTCGTAGTGGCGAAGTACCGGGTTCTCCCCGCGCAGTACGCCGACTACGCCACCCTCCGGGGCGATGCCTCGGACGGGCTGCCCGGTGTTGCCGGCATCGGCGAGAAGACCGCGGCGGCGCTGCTCCTGGAACACGGCACGCTCGACGGGCTGCTCGCGGCTGCGGCGGACCCTGAAGGCAGAGTGTCGGGCCCGGTGCGGTCCAAGCTCGCTGCGGCCGCGGACTATCTCAACGTCGCGCCCGCGGTCGTCAACGTGGTGCGGAATCTGGAGCTGCCGTCCCTCGATGAAGCGGGCGCGGAACTGCACCCCGTCACGGGTGCGGCGCGGGAAGAACTCAAGCGGCTCTCCACTGAGTGGAACCTCGGCGGCTCCGTCCGCCGGCTGCTGGAGGCGCTGGACCGGCGGACCTAGGCCGAGGTCACCTACCCAGCCCGGCTTCAGCCATAAGCTCTGTCAGCCACGGCCGGTGTTCGCGGTGGAAGGTCAGTCCCTCCGGCAGCCCCTGCACGGAAGGTTCGGAACCCGTGATGTTGATGGTGATCCGGCCGCCGCCCATAGGCGCGTTGGTAATGTGCAGGTCGCCGAAGGATTCGGGCAGGACCGGGTCCATCCACATGCCGCCCCGGGATACGTGCGCGTCGTACCGCATCAGGCTGGTCACCAGCATGATGGGCGTGGTGGCTGCCCACGCCTGCGGGGAGCACGCCGTCGGATAGGGCACCGGCTCGGTCACCTGGTCCCGGCTGAAGCCGCAGAACAGTTCCGGGAGCCGGCCGTCCGTGTAGTCGGCCGCCTCCAGCAGGGCGGTCGCGATCCGCTGCGCCTCGTCCACGAAGCCGTAGCGCAGCAGGCCCGCCGCGATGATGGCATTGTCGTGCGGCCAGACCGACCCGTTGTGGTAACTCGCCGGATTGTAGGCTCCCATGTCGCTGCCCAGCGTCCGGACGCCCCAGCCGCTGAACATCTCGGGTGACATCAGCCGCTCGGCCACCTGGGGCAACTTGTCCTCATCGATGATGCCGTGCCACAGGCACTGCCCCATGTTGGACGCACATGCGTCAACGGGCCGCTTGTCCCGGTCCAGGGCGACGGCGTAATAGCCGCGGTCCGGCAGCCAGAACTGTTCGTTGAACTTCTTCTTCAGCTGCGCCGCCTCTTCCGTGAGCTGCGCCGCCAATGGTGCATCGCCGGCGTCGTACGCCATCCACGCCCGGGACATGAACGCAGAGTAGACCAGCGCCTGGACTTCACAGAGTGCGATCGGCGGCTCCGCCAGCGTCCCGTCCGCGAAGTTGATACCGTCCCACGAGTCCTTCCAGCCCTGGTTGATGAGGCCCTGATCGTTGAGCCGCTCATACTCGACGAACCCGTCGCCGTCCTTGTCGCCGTAGTTCCGGATCCAGTCCAGCGCCCGGTCCGCATGCGGCAGCAGTTCGGCAATGGTGTCCCGGCCAAAGCCCCAGCGGCTCACCGAACCGAGCGCCATCACGAACTGCGGCGTGGCGTCGATGCTGCCGTAGTAGGCGTTCTTGCCGCCCAGCGCCAACCCGCTGGAGACACCGAGCCGGACCTCGTGCAGGATCTTCCCAGGCTCCTCCTCGCTCATCGGGTCCACCACTTTGCCCTGCCGGTCGGCCAGCGTCTGCAGCGTGCCCAGGGCCAGGGACGGATCAACCGGCAGCGCCATCTCCGAGGCCCACAGCGAGTCCCGGCCGAACAGCGTCATGAACCACGGCGCACCCGCAGCCACCACGATCCGCTCCGGATGGGCGGGATCCTCGATGCGCAGCGCACCAAGGTCGTCGTAGCTGCGCCGCAGGGTGCGCTCGATAGAGCGGTTGCCCATGTGCAGCTGGGGTATCTTGGCCACCCATTCCTGCCGCCGGCGGTCGCTCGGGGAAAGATCACCCGCTGCCGGGCGGACCAACGACGACGGCGGGACCCCGCCGCCGTTGGCGGCAGGCGCCACGCTCACCCGGGAGCTCCATGCACCGCGCGGCGGGACCACCGTCCGGAAAGTAAGGGAATCGGCGGTGACCTCGGCGCCGGCTGCATCGACGACGACGCTCTTGACGAGGTCCTGCCAGCCGGCACTAATCACCAGGGAATCGTCCTCTGGCCGGCGGGATTCTTCCCAGCGCCGCTGGACACGGGCCTCTTTCACCTCAAAGAGATCCGCGAAGTCCGACTCCACGTTGAGGGAAACGACGCATTCGGTCTCCTTCGCGGAATAGTTCCGGATGGTGATCTCCTCGCGGATTCCTGCACCGACCTCCCGCAGGCGCTCCACGATCAGGGGGCTGTCCGCGTACCCGTCGGAGCGGGGAACCCGGCCAATGAACAGCGCCCGGTAAGGCTCCTTGGTTTCTGCCGTCAGCGCCTCCAGTGGCAGGCCGTTCACGGACAGGTTCCAGCGGGACACGATGCGGGTGTCCTCATGAAAAACCCCGTGCGGGTGCTCCGGATGGATGTCCCCGTTCGCCGAGGAGATACAGAAGGACGAACCTTCCACCAAGGTGACCGTGTCCGACCCCACAGGACCGGCAGCCGTATCAGCGTTCCAGCCAGCAGCCATGCCCGCCTCCTTCGACGGCTCAGCATGAGGCGGCGCTGTGCGGACCGGAGCCGCACTGCCGTTCGCCGCCTACTCCGTTGGGCATGACGCTACGCTCGAACGCCTCCCGATAAAAGGGTCTCTGGCGGCCTCCGGTGAAGACGACGAGAATGGGTTTCGTGCCCCAACTTCGCGCCGGGACGGACAGCGAGGCGATGAACCCGGCGGCCCGCAAGGTGCAGCGCATCTACCTGACGCTGACACTCGGCAATACCCTTGCGGCTTCGTTCATCTGGGGCATCAACACGCTCTTCCTGTTGGACGCCGGGCTCAGCAACCTCGAAGCCTTTGCCGCGAATGCCTTCTTCACCGCCGGCATGGTTCTCTTCGAGGTGCCCACCGGTGTGGTGGCAGACGGCTGGGGGCGCCGCGTTTCCTTCCTGCTCGGCACCGCCACCCTGGCCGTCTCGACACTCCTCTACTACCTGCTGTGGCAGCTTTCCGCGGCGTTCTGGGCGTGGGCAGTCGTATCCGTGCTGCTCGGCCTGGGCTTCACCTTCTTCTCCGGCGCCGTGGAGGCCTGGCTCGTGGACGCGCTGCACTTCTCCGGTTACGACGGCGCGCTGGAAACGGTGCTGGGGCGCGGCCAGATGATCTCCGGCACCGCCATGCTCATCGGGTCGGTCGCGGGCGGCGCCATCGCCCAGGCCACCGACCTCGGCGTGCCGTTCCTGCTGCGCGTGGGCGTGCTGCTGGCCATGTTCGGGGTGGCCCTGTGGCTCATGCACGACGTCGGCTTCACCCCCGAGCACTCGGCGCGTCCCCTTCAGGCGACGCGCGCCGTCCTGGCTGCCTCCATCGAGAACGGCCTGAAGAACCCGCCCGTCCGCTACGTGATGCTGGCCGCCCCGTTCACTGCCGGCGTCGGAATCTACGTCTTCTACGCCCTGCAGCCGTTCCTGCTTGAGCTGTTCGGCGACCGCGGCGCCTACGGCATCGCGGGCCTGGCAGCGGCCATCGTGGCCGGGGCCGAGGTCCTCGGCGGCTGGCTGGCGCCGCGCTTCCGGCGCCTGGTCCGCAAACGCACCACGGTGCTGATCCTCAGCGGCGCCGTGAGTGCAGTGATCCTGGTGGCGCTCGGGTTCACCCGTGAGTTCTGGGTGGCCCTGGTACTTCTGGCGGTGTGGGCGCTGGTGGCCGAGGTGGGGACCCCGGTGGGGCAGGCCTACCTCAACGACATGATCGACTCCAGGCAGCGGGCCACGGTGCTCAGCTTCGCCTCGCTCACAGGTTCGAGCGGCGGTGTGGTGGTGCAGCCGTTGCTGGGCCGGGCAGCCGATGTTTACGGCTACTCGGCGTCGCTGGCCGTCAGCGGCGTGATCCAGCTGGCCGCGGTGCCGTTCCTGTACGCCAGCCGCCGCCAGCGCGCCGCTGCCGATGAAGCACACGGCCGTTGAGTGTCCTTCCCCGGCGGAGTAGCGTGACAGTACCGTCAACCCGTATAACACCCACCCCGGAGCGACCATGCCAAACCTGAGAAGCCGAGTAGCCGCCGTCACCACGGCCCTGGCCTTGAGCGTGACGGCGGGGTCCGTCACCACTCCCGCTTTTGCTGACCAGCGGGAGACCAAAAAGACCGCCACGGCCACGGGATACGGCGGCGCCGTCAGCACCGTGGACCCCGAGGCCTCCGCAGCGGCCATCGACATCCTCCGCCGGGGAGGCAACGCGGCGGACGCCGCCGTCGCCGCCGCGGCCACCCTCGGGGTGACCGAGCCGTACAGCGCCGGAGTGGGCGGCGGCGGGTACTTCGTCTTCTACAGCGCACACAGCGGGCATGTGAGCACCATCGACGGCCGTGAAACGGCGCCGGCGGCCATGCCGCACGATGCCTTCATCGATCCGAAGACCGGAAAGCCTTACAACTTCACGCCCGAGCTCGTCACCAGCGGCGTATCGGTGGGCGTGCCCGGCACCCCGGCCACCTGGGAGCGCGCGCTTGACCGGTGGGGAACCAAAGACCTGGATGACGTCCTCGAGCCGGCCATCGACGTCGCGGACCGCGGCTTCGTGGTGGACGGCACCTTCCGCCAGCAGACACTCGATAACAAGCTCCGCTTTGCGGCGTTCACTTCCACCAGCAAGCTCTTTCTGCCCGGCGGTGACGCGCCCGCCGTCGGCAGTATTTTCAGGAACCCGGACCTCGCGGCAACCTACCGGCTGTTGGCGGACAAGGGCACCCGCGCCTTCTACCACGGCGCGCTAGCCAAGGAGATAGCGTCAACCGTCCAGGCCCCGCCGAAGACCAAGACCACCAAGCTGCCCGTCCCGGCCGGCCACCTGACCACAGCGGACCTCGCCCAGTACCGCGCCCTGAACCAGTCGCCCACCCACGTCGAATACCGCGGCCTGGACGTCTACGGCATGGCACCGTCGAGCAGCGGCGGCACCACGGTGGGCGAGGCGCTGAACATCCTTGAGCCGTTCGACCTCGCCGGGATGTCCACGCCCAGCGCGCTGCATCACTACCTCGAAGCCAGCGCTCTCGCCTTTGCGGACCGCGGCAAGTATGTGGGCGACCCCGCCTTCGTCGACGTTCCCACCGACGCACTCACGGACCCGCTGTTCGGCAAGGAACGCTCGTGCGAGATCAACCCGAAGCTGGCGGCAGTGAAGCCCGTCGCGCCGGGTGACGTGGCAAATTACGACGGCGGGTGCCCAGCACCCGCGGCCGCCCCCGCCAGCGAGAAGGACACCGAGAACATCTCCACCACCAACCTGACGGTCGCCGACAAGTGGGGCAACGTCGTCGAATACACCCTCACCATCGAACAGACCGGTGGATCGGGCATTGTGGTTCCCGGCCGCGGATTCCTGCTGAACAACGAGCTGACCGACTTCTCCACGGTGTACGACCCGAAGGACCCGAACCGGATTGAGCCCGGCAAGCGGCCGCGGTCCTCGATGTCGCCGACGATCATCCTCGAGGACGGCGATCCGTTCCTCGCCCTCGGCTCGCCCGGCGGCTCGACGATCATCACCACCGTCCTGCAGACCATCCTGAACAGGGTGGACCTGGGGATGAACATCTCTGATGCCATCGCGGCTCCGCGGGCGGCGCAGCGGAATTCGGCCAAGGTCACGGCCGAGCCCGGGTTCATCGCGCTTTACGAAAAGCCGCTGATGCCGTTCGGCCACGTGTTCACCCCGTCCGGCGACGCGTTCACCTCGGCAGCAGAGATCGGGGCGGCCACCGCCATCGAGTTCAAGTCGGGCGGGCGCATGGTCGCCGCCGCCGAGCCGGTCAGGCGCGGGGGAGGCTCCGCCATGGTGGTCAAACCCGCGAGGTGAGTCCCGCCGTCGTGCTTTGGAAAGCCAGCCGTCACGGAAGGCGAACCGCTACGGAATGCCGTCGGCCGGTCCCGGCAGCAGCTGCCGGTTCCTGATCTGCGAAGGTCCGAACTCCACCGTGAGCGGACGGATTTCCCAGGAGCCGCTGCGTTCCCGTGGACGGCCTTCCCATGAGGGGCCCTGCGACTTTGGCTTGCCTACAGCAACGTGGGGGCGCCACCGCGGATATCTGAAGCCCAGGGCGCGGGAGCTGAGGATGAAGTCATCGGGGTTGTCCACCAGCAGGTCGTCCAGCAACTCATGGAGGGCCTGGACGAGCCCGACCTGGAAATCCCTCACGTGCTGGGGCACCTCCACCTCGAGGCCGGAAACCCGGCCGCCGCCGAACAGAACGAGCCGCTCGGCCGTTCCGGAGAAGCCCTCCAGCACGGGCAGGCCGCGCAGCCAGTCCGCGGTCTTGACGGCGGCCGCGGCCGGGTCAGTGGCGCCCTTGGTCCAGTCGGCAACGTCGGCGGCGAAGTCCTCCAGGATGCCGATGTGGAGCAGGGTCATGTGAAGGCCCTGCGGCCTGCGCAGCCCGTCCGCGTAGGCAGCGAGCTGTTCGTAGTCAGCGGGTTTGGCGCCGACGCTGAGGACCGGAACCTCCACCGTGATGCGCGGAAGCCTCAGCATCCGGACCTCCTTTGCCCTGGCCGCCGTCGGAATTCTTGCCTCTCGGTCATGCAATTATGCGCCACATAGGGTGCCCCAAGGTTTTCCCAACCTCCGGAGCCGATCATGGCCCGGGGTGCAAGCTGGATGGCTACGGAGACCAAACCGAACAACAGTGAGGACATGCCATGGGCGAGCTACGGAAACTCGGCACGATCGGAAGCCTTGGGCTGCTGCTGTCGGGCAGCCTGATTTTCGGTTCATCACAGGCCGCACTGGCGGCCACCTGCCGTCCCGGAACGGCAGTCCCGGTGAGCAACCTCGGGGGCAAGGTGCTGACCTCCACAACTTTTGAAGGCAATACCATCGCGCCGTTCGTGGCCACCCGGTCAGGCAACGGAATTGTGGCCGTGGCCAGCCCCAGGGCCCACACCGGCACGTGTTCGGTCCGGTTGCGGGCGACCGATACCGTCGGGTCCGTGGCGAACATGGGGTACGGCCTCGAGGCCGGCACGAAGAGGGCCAGCGCCGAAGCCTGGGTCAACATCGTGTCGGGCGGACTCCGCGGGAACAACGTTCCCTACGTGCGGTTCTTCTCCGGCGGCACGCGCATCGCCGACGTCTTCCGCGACAATGCCACGGGCACGCCCTGGCTGCGGACCACCAACCCCAACGGGACGTTCTCCTACACCAAGCTCCTGGCCCGGAACATGACCCTGAATACCTGGCACCATGTGCAGATGCAGGTCCGGGCCGAAGGCGACAAGTCCTCCATTGAGATCTGGCTCGACGGCGCCCGGGTGTACTCCAATAACCGGCTTGTCCTCGGAGCCACGAGCCTGAGCAAGGTTCAGTTCGGAGCCGAGCACCCGCGCCAGATGGGCGACAGCTACATCGACGACGTCGTGGTCCGGAGGTAGCGGGATTCCCAAGCTCCTGCACGGCCTGCTTTCCTAGGCCGTGCAGGTCAGGACGTGGGCTTTGCGTTTTCTCTAAGTGCCCAAGTAGGTGGCAGATCAGGGCGTTCTGAGCGCTGGGTACGCCCTGATGTGCTACCGGGTTTTCGTTCTCAAGAAGTCTAAAAAATCTTTTCGGTCCGATCCGTATATTGTGCATTTTCGACCCTTTATTGTCATAGCCCCCTGTCATGCTGTGGGTATGGATGCGAAGGCAGCGGTGCAGACGGTGAAGGGCATCGGGTCCTCTGTTGCTGTGCTGGCTGTTTTTGTCCATGAGGCGGCCGGCGCCGTGGCGGGTTCCGTGTCGGTGACCGGTTCTGGGGGTTTGACCGTTGCTGATCCGTTGCGGGATGAGGCGGATGCGTGGCTGGATGTGCTGGCCGGGACGGCCAGGCTAGAGGCCAGGGTGGCTGCGTTGAAGGTCCAGGCCGCGGCTGGTTTCGCTGCTGCCGCGGCGGCTTTGGCGGCTCCTGATGCGTCTGTCTCGGAGCGGGACGCGCTGGAGATGTCGGTGACCGCCGAGGTCGCGTGCGCGCTGACCGTGAGCGAAGGAGCGGCGGCACGCTTTCTAGAAGAGTCCGCCAGGCTGAGCACGGATCTGCCGCTGACCCTTGCCGCGCTCGGAGCGGGAACGCTGTCGTGGCAGCACGGGCGGATCATGTGTGACGAGACCGAGGGTCTGTCGCCGGAAGCGGCGGCGGCGTTTGAGGCGCATTTCCTGGACCCGGACGCACCAAACCCGGCACGGGGTTGCGCGGCGGGGGAGCTGACCCCGGCAAGGTTCCGGGCCAAGGCCCGGTATTGGCGGGAACGGCACCATCCGGTCAGCATTGAAAAACGGCACCACAAGTGTGTGACGGACCGGCGGCTGGAGTATGCCCCGGACCGGGACGGCATGGCCTGGCTCTCGGCGTACCTGCCCGCGGACCAGGCGGCCGGGATCTGGGACCGCACCACCGCCGCCGCCCGCACCCTGCAGGGACCTGCCGAAACACGGACCCTCCCCCAACTGCGCGCGGACGTGGCCGCCGCATGGCTGCTCGGCCCGGGCCAGCGTCTTCACCGCATGCCCGCAGGCTCTGCGCCGGCAGGATCCGTCCCGCCCGGTAAGGTGCCTTCCCCCAGGGCCCAGGTGCTGGTCACGGTGCCGGTGTTCTCGCTGCTCGGCCTGACCGAGGAACCAGCCACACTCGACGGGTACGGGCCGATCCCCCCGTCGATGGCCCGCCGGCTCGTCGCCGACGGCGCTGCGTCGTTCCTGAGAGTGCTCACCGATCCGAGGGACGGAGCACCACTGGAGATCGGACGCACCAGCTACCGGCTCACGAAGCCGATGCGCCAGTGGCTGCGGCTTAGGGACGCGCGGTGCACGTTCCCGGGCTGCAACAACCACTCCCTGGACAACGACGCCGACCACATCCTCGCCTGGGCCGACGGCGGGACCACCGGCGTCACCAACCTCGGCCAGCCCTGCCCCAAACACCACAGACTCAAACACGCCACAGCGTGGAGACCGGTCGGCGTGACCCGTGAGAGCCCGCCCGGCTGGATCTCACCCACCGGACGGTCCTACCCAGCGGAACAACAAGACTGGGAACCACCCACCTGGCCGGAACCGCCGCCCGGCCAGGAATGGCAGGGGCTGCCGGACTGGTTTGACCAGGATCCCGAACCTCCGGAATCTCCCGACGACCTAGACGGAGTTGGGAGCCAGATTGCTTTCGACGGCGTTGAACCACCGCTGCCAGTGGATCCATGGCCATACTGGTCGTCATCCACAGCAGCCTAGGAAGCCGTCTGCCCCGAAAGTTCGTCCGCCGTCAGGCATGCCCCGGTCCAAGCCTGTCCGTGTCCGGTCCCATGCCTGCCACCGGCACAATGGAAGGGTGACTTCCGCACCCCGCCCGCACGATGCCCCAATCGACGCCCCAATCGACGCCCTGGGCCGTTCCGCCCCGTTCGATCTGCAGGCCATCGGCTCCGGGCTGGTCTTCGCGGAGTCGCTCGGGGAGCTGGCCGGGGTGTTGCGTGGGCAGGGCGCCGACGGAGCCGCGGTGGTCCAGGCCCCGCCCGGCACTGGCAAGACGACCTTGGTTCCCCCGCTGGTTGCAAACTTGGCACAGGCTGCCGCAGGCGACCGCAAGCCGCGCATCGTGGTGACCCAGCCCCGCCGGGTGGCCGCGCGCTCGGCCGCACGGCGCCTCGCTGACCTCGACGCGACGAAGCTGGGGGACAGGGTGGGCTACACCGTCCGCGGTGAACGCCAGGCGGGCCCGGCCACCCTCATCGAGTTTGTGACGCCGGGCATCCTGCTGCGCCGCCTGCTGGCCGATCCCGGTCTGGAGGACACGGCCGCCGTCATCCTTGATGAGGTGCACGAGCGCGGCCTGGAAACCGATCTGCTGCTGGGCCTGCTCGCCGAGGTGCGCCAGCTGCGCGGCGACCTCATGCTTGTCGCCATGTCCGCGACCCTGGACGCGCCGCGGTTCGCTGCGCTGCTCGGCACGGACCCCGGCGGGGAACAAACCCAGGGGGCCGACGGCGGCGGGCCTGCTCCCGTCGTCGACTGCCCCTCCGCTCTTCACCCGTTGGAAACGGCCTGGACGCCCGCGCCGGTGGCGCGGCTGGACGGACGCGGAGTGACGCGCCTCTTCCTCGATCATGTGGCCGAAACCGCCGCCGTGTCATATGCCGATGCCCTCGCCGCCGACCCCCGCATCGACGCCCTGGTGTTCCTGCCGGGCGCGTGGGAGGTGTCGCATGTGGCCGGCCGGCTGCGCGCCCGGGTGGGTCCCGGCGTCGAAATCCTGGAGCTGCACGGCCAGGTCAGCCCCGCGGCCCAGGACCGCGCCGTGTCCGGCCGCAAGCCCGGGGATCCCGCCCGGATCATTGTGTCCACGGGGCTCGCCGAATCGTCGCTGACAGTGCCCGGCGTCCGGCTGGTGGTCGACGCCGGGCTCTCCCGCGAACCCCGCCGCGACGCCGGCCGCGGCATGACCGGCCTGGTCACCGTCTCCTGCTCCCGGGCCTCTGCGGAACAGCGCGCCGGACGTGCGGCCCGGCAAGGGCGGGGGAAGGTGATCCGCTGCTATGACCAGAAGACCCTCGGCGCAGCGCCGGCGCACCAAACGCCCGAGATCGCCGTGTCCGACCTGACGGGCGCAGCCCTGATCCTCGCGTGCTGGGGCTCGCCCGGCGGCCGCGGGCTTGCCCTTCCTGACGCCCCGCCGCAGGCTGCCATGGGCGACGCCGTCGAGGTGCTGCGCGAACTTGGTGCCGTGGGGGAGGATGGCCTCGCCACGGACTTGGGCAAGGCCCTGGCACGCATTCCCGCCGACCCCCGCCTGGGACGCGCCCTCCTGGTCGGTTCGGCGCTGCTGGGTGGAGCGAATGCCGGCCGCACAGGGTCTGGGACTACTGGGAACGCGACTGCGGCTAACGGGGCTGCGCGTAACAGGCTGGCGGCGGAGGTGGTTGCCGCCGTCGCCGGGGACCAGCGCGCCACCGGGGCCGACCTGCCCCGGCTGGTGTCGGCCCTCCGCTCCGGCAAGGATCCCGCCTCCAGGCGGTGGGCCGATGAGGCACGACGGCTGGACACCCTGGCGCGCCAGACGGGGTCCGGCGTCGGGTTTTCCTCCGTCGATATGCCAGTGCTCGACGTGCCGGCGGGAACCGCGGAGCAGATCGGTCTGGTCGTCGCCCTGGCGTTCCCGGACCGGGTGGCCCGCCGCGTCCCCGGAGACGGGCCGGAACGCTATCTGCTGACCTCCGGCACGCGGGCCGGACTTCCCGCTGGCAGTCCGCTTGCCGGACACGAGTGGCTGGCGGTGGCCGAAGTTGCGCGGGCGGACGGGCGGGACGCCGCCGGGACGGGCGCGGTGATCCGTTCTGCCGCGCCGCTGACGGCTGGCACAGCCGAGGGGGCCGCGGCGCACCTGCTGCTCGACTCGGTGGAGGCAACGTTTGGCCAGGGCCGTGTGACGGCCCGCAGGGAGCGGCGCCTTGGCGCCATCTCCCTCTCCTCCACGCCGGTGCGGGCGTCGGCAGGTGCCGGCCGTGCCGCCGTCGCCCGGGCGTTGGAGGATCAGGGGCTGGGAACCATCGGATGGTCGACGGCGGCGGATGCGCTGCGCCGCCGTCTCGCCCTGCTGCACCGGGAACTGGGGGACCCCTGGCCGGACATGTCCGAGCCTGCTTTGCTGTCCCGGCTCGACGACTGGCTTGGTCCGGAGCTGGAGGCGCTGGCCGGAGGGGCTGCGACCTCCGGCATTGACCTGGCGGACCCGCTGCGGCGGCTGCTGCCGTGGCCCGACGCCGCCCGGCTGGGCGAGCTCGCGCCGGAGTTTCTGGAGGTGCCCAGCGGTTCCCGCGTCAGGATTGACTATCCGGCGGCCGGGGACGACGGCGGCAGGCCGGTGGTCGCCGTCAAGCTACAGGAATGCTTTGGCTGGGACCGGACGCCGCTGCTCGCCGGCGGCCGGGTGGCGGTGCAGTTCCATCTGCTGTCGCCGGCCCGGCGGCCGCTGGCCGTCACCGACGATCTTGCCTCCTTCTGGTCCGGCCCCTACGCACAGGTCCGAGCGGAGATGCGGGGCCGCTATCCCAAGCACCCCTGGCCGGAGGACCCCTGGACCGCGACGGCGACCGCGCGGACCAATACGCGGAAGTGATTACCGCGTGGATGTGATTACCGCGTGGAAGCCACGCCGGTCAGGCGTGAGTAGAGGGCCAGATGGGCTTCGACCATCCGCTCGGTGCTGAAACGGTCTTCGGCCTGGGCGCGCACTGACCTGCGGTCCAGGGTCCCAGCGCGCAGCAGCAGCCCAGCCAGGTCCTCCAGCGACGAGGCCAAGTAGCCGCTGACGCCGTCGTCAACGATTTCCGGCGCCGACCCCATCGGCGTGGCCACCACCGGTGTGCCTGTAGCCATCGCTTCGATCATCACCAGCCCGAACGGCTCCATCCACTGGATGGGATTGAGCAAGGCGGTGGCTTCACCGAGCAGTTTGTACTTCTCTGCGCCGCCCACCTCGCCCAGGAACTCCACGTCCGGGCCCTGCAGCGGCTTTACAACATCGCGGTAGTACTGCATTTCAGCCGGTTCCCGCATCTTCGCCGCGATCCGGAGCGGAACCCCGGCCAACTGCGCCACCCTGATGGCCTCCACCACGCCCTTGTCGGGGCACATCCGGCCAAGGAAACACGCATAGCCGCCCTGCCCGTGCCCCACCGGAACCGCGTCCACCTCCATGCCGTGGGGGATGATGGCAGCGACCCGGTCTGCGAGCACGCTGCTGACCTGGCTTTTGGAGATGGCGATCAGGGTTGTGTCCCGGGCTGCCGCGCCATAGACGGCGGCGAACGAGGGGCTCAGGTCGCTGTGAATCGTGGTGACCACCGGCAGCCCATCGGGGCGGCCCCGGTAGAGCGGGCCGGCGAGGGTGTGGTCATGGACCAGGTCCACCATGCCGTCCATCCCGGCGTAGGCGCTGATCACGTGGCTGAGTTCCGAGGAGGTGAATCCCACGAGGTCGGGTTCGGAGGAGTGCATCCCGGGCAGCCGTTCCACCGGGCAGGTGCTGTCTGCCGCGGCAGCGAGCAGCACCTCATGACCGGCTCTGGAAAACCCCCTGGCCAGGGCGTCGACCACCAGTTCGATGCCTCCGTATCCCGCCGGAGGAATCGGATACCAGGGCCCCGCAATTAAACCGATACGCATCCGCAGCTCCCGTGTTGTCCGGATGTTCTGAGACCGTCTTAACTACTGAGACCATTTAGTTGTATGTGGGACTACGCGTCCGCTCTTAGGGTGCCATCAAACGCTCCAGCGGCGGCCGCGGCTTGTTCAGCAGGGTCAGGCCCTGGCTTAGGCCGTCAATGGACCCTTCGGTGCCGGCGGCGTGCACGGTGATCCGGGACGGGCCCATCTGGACGTGGTCCGCCCGGAAGCTGCCGAACTCAGCCGGAAGTACCGGGGCGAGGCAGACCTCCTCGCGGGGAAGCAGGGGATCGAAGCGCAGGAGGACCCGCATCAGATGCACCGGCGCAGCTGAGGCCCAGGCCTGCGGCGAGCAGGACGTGGGGAAGGGGACGGGGTCGGGGAATTCGTCCCGGGAAAACCCGCAGAAGAGCTCCGGCAGCCGCCCGTCGAACTTTTCCGCGGCGTCAAAGAGGCCGGTGGCAATGCGCGTGGCCTCCTCGATGAAGCCGTACCGCATCAGCCCGCCCGCTATCAGGGCCGTATCGTGCGGCCACACCGACCCGTTGTGGTAGCTGACCGGGTTGTAGGCGCCCATGTCCGCGGCGAGCGTCCGGATTCCCCAACCCGTGAACATCTCCGGCGACATCAGCCGTTCGGCCACCAGAGCCGCCTTGTCGGCGTCGACGATGGCTGACCACAGGCAGTGCCCCATGTTGGAGGTGCAGGCATCCACGGGACGCTTGTCCTTGTCCAGGGCTACGGCAAAGTACCCCTTCCGGGGAAGCCAGAATTTCTCGTTGAACTCGGCCTTGATGTCGGCCGCCCGTCGGTTCCACTTGGACGCGGTCTCCTCGTCGCCCAGCTGCTGGGCGAGCAGGGCACGTCCCAGGTAGGCGCCGTAGACGTAGCCCTGCACCTCACACAGTGCTATGGGTGCCTCCGCCATCCGTCCGTCGGCGAAGTTGATGCCGTCCCAGGAATCCTTCCAGCCCTGGTTCAGCAGACCGTGCTCGTTGGCGCGCTGGTATTCCACGAACCCGTCGCCGTCGCGGTCGCCATAGTGCTGCACCCAGTCCAGGGCCCGGTCCGCATGGGGCAGGAGCGAGTCCAGCAGGTCGCCCGCCAGCCCCCAGCGTCCCAGTTCCGCCAGCAGTGCCACGAACAGCGGAGTTGCATCGGCGGTGCCGTAGTACGCCTGGCTGCCACCGAGTGCCAGCCCGGCGGTGACGCCCAGCCTCACCTCGTGGAGGATCCTGCCCGGTTCCTCCTCGGTGTCCGGATCAACCTTCTCTCCCTGCAGTGAGGCGAGGGTCTGAAGGGTCCCTGCCGCCAGCTTCGGGTCCACCGCGAGCGCCATGTAGGAGGACAGGATGGAATCCCTGCCGAACAGCGCCATGAACCACGGGGCGCCGGCGGCGACGGCGGCCCGCTCGGGGTGGTCGGGGTCGAAGATCCGGAGGGCACCCAGGTCCTCCTGGCTGCGGGTCAGGACCTTTTCCACGTTCTTGTCCGTCACGGTGAGCCGGGGAACATGTTCCTCCCAGGCGGCGTAGCGCTGTGCGCCCACGTGCTGAGCCGTCTCGTGCGTGAAGGGCTGTTCCGGACCGGCACCGTCAACCAGGGGCGTGGTGAATACGGTGGCCGTCCAGTTACCGCGGGGAGCCAACACGGCGTCGAACGTCAGGGCGTCCTCGGTGACCCCGGCACCGGGGGCGCTGATGACCACGCCCCGGTGGATTCCGTTGCGTATGGCGTCAATCTGCAGGGCGTCGGGCCGGACCTTTCGGCTGTGCTCGGCCGACGGCACCACCTTTCCGCCCTTGACGTCGAACAGGTCGCTCAGGTCCGCGTCCACCCTGATCTGGATCCGGCAGGTCCGCGGCTGTTCCGAATAGTTGTGCACCTTGATGTCGTCACGCAGGCCGGGTCCGACCTGCCGGCTGTGCTCCACCACCAGCGGGCTTTCCACCGCACCGTTGGCCCCGCGGGGCCTGCCGACGAACACTGCCCGGTAGGGTTCCCGGGTCTGGCCGGACAGCGGTTCCAGCGGAACGCCATCGACCGTCAGCTGCCAGCAGGAGAGAATCCGGGTGTCCTGGTAGAAGGCGCCCTGCGGCTGGCCGGGAAACACGTCCCCGCTCTCGGCGGAGATGCAGAAGGAGGAGCCCTCCACCACGGTCACAGCTGTCAGGCCGGATGATCCTGCACCGATGTTTTCATTCCACGCACTCATCGACCGCTCCCTGGTGACTAGTCGGATGGCATGGGCCGGCCCGTGCGGCCACGTTATCCATCGTCCCCCTACCTGGATGAGGCCGCAACGGGTTATTGCCCGCCGGCGGTGACGGCTCCGGAAAGCCGCGCCGCCGCGCCGTCGGACTGGCGTCCAGCACCCGGACCCCTTGCTGATCAGCAGCTTTGGGTGTCGAATCTTCTTACCAAGGCCGCTTGGCGGCTCACGACTAGCACGCCGGGAGATGGTCATGTCGGTAAAGGGCACTAATGGCCGGGGCAAGGGTCCGGGCCGCGGCAGTTCCGATCTCCGGCGGGCGGACGCGTCGGCCGGAGCACCGGTGGACAGGCCGGAGGGCATACGCAACGTCGCACTGGTGGGACACTCCGGGGCCGGCAAGACCATGCTGCTCGAGGCACTGCTCGCAGCCACCGGGACCATCCCGCGGATGGGCTCCATCGTTGACGGCAACACGGTCAGCGATGCGGAACCGTCCGAGATCCACCAGCAGCGCTCCGTGGTCCTGTCCGTGGCGCCGCTGATTTACGACGGCGTCAAGGTGAACCTGCTGGACACACCGGGCTACGGGGATTTCACCGGCGAGCTGCGCGCCGGGCTGCGCGCTGCGGACGCGGTACTGTTCGTGGTGTCGGCCGTGGACGGCGTCGACGCCGCCACCACCGCCCTGTGGGCGGAGTGCGCCCAGTTGGATACGCCCCGGGCAGTGGTGATCAGCCGGCTCGATCACCCGAGGGCCAATTTCGACGCCGCCCTGGCCGCCTGCCAGCAAGCCTTTGGCCAGTCGGTGGTGCCGGCCTACCTCCCGGTCCGCACGAACGGCAGGGTCACGGGACTGCTCGGGCTGCTGTCCGGGCAGGTCTCGGAGTACGACGGCGAGTCCCCGGAGCCCGCGGTCCGTGAGGCGAGTGTTGATGAGCTCGCCGCCGCGGAGTCCGAGCGCGGCGCGCTGATCGAAGGCATCATCTCCGAAAGCGAGGACGAGTCGCTGATGGACCGCTACCTTGGGGGCGAGGACATCGACGCCGACGTCCTGGTGGGCGACCTCGAAACGGCTGTGGCGCGTGGATCGTTCTTTCCCGTCCTGGCGACGTCGGCTGAGAAGGGTCTGGGGATCACGGAGCTGCTGGACATGCTGACCCGGGCGTTTCCGACACCCCTTGAGCGTGCCGTGCCGGACGTGACTGACCTTGCCGGCCAACCGGCCGGGCCGCTTTCCTGCGACCCCGACGGACCGCTGGCCGGTGAGGTGGTGCGCACCACCATGGATCCGTTCCTGGGACGCGTCTGCCTGGTGCGTGTCTTTTCCGGCACGCTGCGCGAGGATTCCGCAGTGCACGTCAGCGGCCGCGGCCTGGCCGAACGCGGGCACGAGGACCATGACAGCGATGAGCGCCTCACCCACCTGTACTCCCCAATGGGGGCAAGCCTGCGGCCTGTCCCGTACTCTGTGGCTGGCGACATCTGCGCCATCACCAAGCTGGGCAGCGCGGAAACGGGCGATACCGTGTCAGCCAAGGATGCCCCGCTGCTGATCACGGCCTGGGATATGCCCGAACCGCTCATGCCGGTAGCCGTCGAGGCCGCCACCCGCAGCGACGAGGACGCCCTCGCCAAGAGCCTGGGCAAGGTGGCCGCCGGTGACCCGACCCTCCGGGTGGAACGCAACTCCGAAACCCACCAGCTCATCCTGTGGTGCATGGGCGAGGCGCACGGCGAGGTGATCCTGGACCGGCTGCGGGACCAGGGGGTGAAGCTGCAGACCGTGCCGGTGGTGACGCCGCTGCGCGAGACCTTCGCCGCGCCGGCCGCCGGGCACGGGCGCTACGTCAAGCAGTCCGGCGGCCACGGCCAGTACGCCATCTGCGACATTGAGGTGGAGGCGCTCGAACGCGGGGCAGGCTTCGAATTCGTGGATAAGACCGTGGGCGGGGTAGTGCCGAACCAGTTCATCGGCTCGGTGGAGAAGGGTGTGCGGGCGCAGATGCAGAAGGGCGTTTCCGCAGGGTTCCCGGTGGTTGACATCCGGGTGACGCTCGTGGGCGGCAAGGCCCACAGCGTTGACTCCTCCGACGCCGCGTTCCAGTCTGCCGGCGCGCTGGCACTGCGCGAGGCTGCAGCCGCCGGCCGCATCCAGCTGCTGGAGCCCGTCTCCGCCGTCACCATCAGCATCCCGGACGAGTACGTCGGGGCGGTCATGAGCGACCTTTCCTCACGCCGTGGCCGGCTCACGGGCACGACGTCGTCCGGCGGGGATGCCACGGAGGTCACCGCCGAGGTACCGGACGGAGAACTCCTCCGGTATGCGGTCCAGCTGCGGGCGCTGACCGCGGGCACGGGCCGGTTCCGCCGCAGCTACCTGCGGCACGAACCGGTTCCAGGCAACGTGGCGCCGGCGGCGGCGCACGCCTGAAATCCTTAGCCGGCAGGGTTGTTAGCACGCAGGAACGCGGTGACCGGCGCAGCGAGCGAGGCGCCGATGTCCTCGGCGCTGCGTTTGTTTCCGGCGACCGCAAATGAGTGGTCGCCGCCTTCGCACCACTGGAGTGTGGCCGTCGGTCCGATCCGTGACACCACGCCTTCCAGCAGCTCCCGGGTGGCGAACGTGTCGCGCGTTCCCTGCAGGAAAAGCATGGGGGTTTCCAGCCCGTAGAGGTGCTCGTCGCGGAGCTTCTCCGGCTTGCCCGGCGGGTGCAGCGGGTAGCCGAGGTAGATGAGGCCAGCGGCCGGCATTCCTTCTGCCACGGCCATGGAGGCCATCCGGCCGCCGAACGACTTCCCTGCCGCCCACAGCGGCTCGGCTTCTCCTGCGGACTTCGCCCGGGCCGCCGCTTCGGCCATGGCCGCCCGCCAGGTGGCAATCGCCGCCGGCGGCCGGTCGGGGAACTTCCGGCCCGCCTCACGGTAGGGGAAGTTGAAGCGCAAGGTGGCGACGCCGTCGTCGTTCAGTGCATCGGTAAACCCGCGCATGAGCGGATGCTCCATGCCCGCGCCGGCGCCGTGGGCCAGCACGAGCGTTGCGAACGGATTGGCTGGCCGTGCGTAGGCGCCGGAAACGTGGCCTTCGCCGACGGCGATGGTGACGGGGGAATCAGCGATAGGCATGACTCCATCATGCCTGACTTGGGCTCCCTGATCCGGACGGCCCCCGGTCCGGGTGCCGGCGTCGTGATGCCCGGTTCGTGATGCACAGCCCGGGCACAGGCAGGCGAAAGTCTCCAGCCAGCTCCGGACCGGACAGTGGATGCAGAAGCCGGCTACGCCGGACACAGCCCATCATCCGCCAGGAGGAACCATCATGATCGCGTACAGGCCCATTGCTCCCTTGACCGTCGGCAGTGGCAGGCTCGGCGCAGCCCTTGTTGCGATGGTCGTCGCGGCCTTTTGCGGCACGGCGGCGTTCAGCCTCGATGAAGCCGGCGCCAGCTCACAGACCCAGCAGGGCTTACAGACCCAGCAGGGCACGCAGTGACGGTCCTGGCGGCAACTGCTGACGCCGCTGGCCTCGACGGGATCGCCGGGTGCGCCGTCCTGGCGACCGCGTTCATCGCCGGAAGGATCAGGAAAGCGCGCAGCAAGGTGAATGCCTAGCCGGCCGGTTGGCTACGAGGCCGGCACCACCCTGAGCCAGGCGTAATCCAGCGGCCGCAGCACGAGCCCCTCGTCGACCCGGACCGGTTCCTCGGAAAACAGATCCAAAGCTTCGGCCGCGAATCCGGACAGCGTTTCCGCCGACACCACCTGCGGGCCGTCACCGAAGTTGGCCAGGGCCAGGACCACCGTTCCCTCGCCCGGCCGCTGGTACCCCAGCACGGCGGGGTTGTTGGTAGTGAACGGAACGAGGCGGGTGCCGGCCAGTTCGGGGGTGGCCGCGCGGACCTCCGCCAGCCGCCTCAGACCGGCAAACACGGCGCCCTCGGGCGTGGCCGGGTCCAGGCGCTTGGCGTACTTTTCTGCTGGGAACTGCGGCCGGTGAACCCACCGGCTGTCGGTCTCGTGGCCGTCCTCCAGCGTGTAGTCGTAGTCATTGAGCTGGCCCACCTCGTCGCCGAGGTAGAGCAGCGGGATGCCGCCGGTGCTGAAGGCCACCGAGTGGGTGAGCAGAATACGGCGGATGGCCTCGGCCGAACCGTCCTCCAGGCCGCACAGCGACGCCGTGGTGCCGGAGATGCGGCAGTCGCCCGTCCGCGGGTTGTCCTGGAACGGCACGCCGCGGGCGAAGCTGCCCGGGAAACGGTTGACGTAGAACGAATTCAGGAACCGGCGGTGGTCGAAGCCGTTGATGCCGAACTCGGCGGCGTCTTCATCGGCGAACGTCCAGCCGATGTCGTCGTGGCTCCGCACATAGTTCACCCAGGATGTTCCCGGCGCAATGCTATGCCGCCGCTCGAGGGCCTGGGCGAGCAGCGACACGTTCCGCGTGGCGAGGGCTTCCCACGTGAGCGCCATCTGCAGCGGGTTGTAGGAGAGCTGGCACTCGGCGGGATCGATGTACAGGGCCACCTCATCCGGGTGCACGATCGCCTCGGACTTGAACAGCAGCGACGGCGCGGCGAGCCGGCAGACCGCGTTGAAGGCCTGCAGCAGGGTGTGCGCCTCAGGCAGGCTTTCGCACGGTGTCCCCAGCTGCTTCCAGATGAAGGCCACAGCGTCCATCCGCAGGATGTCCACGCCCAGGTTGGCCAGGAACAGCATTTCTCCCGTCATGGCGCGGAACACCTCGGGGTTGGAGTAGTTCAGGTCCCACTGGAAGGTGTGGAAGGTGGCCCAGACCCACCGGCCGTCCGGCAGCTGCACAAAGGAGCCGGGGTGGTCCTCCGGGAAAATTTCGCGCACGTTCTGTTCGAACGCATCGGGCATGGCGCGGTCCGGGAAGATCCAGTAATAGCCGCTGTAGCGCGGGTCGCCCTCGGCGGCCCGCTGTGCCCACTCGTGCTCGTTCGAGGTGTGGTTGAAGATGAAGTCCACCACCAGGCTGATGCCGTTCGCGCGCAGTTCGGCGGCAAGCGCCCGCAGCTGGTCCATGGTGCCGAGCTTCGGGTTGACCTCGCGGTAGCTGGACACGGCATAGCCGCCGTCGGACAGGGGCTCCGGAGCCAGGAACAGCGGCATCAGGTGTAGGTAGGTGAGGCCGAGTTCCTTGAAATACGGAATGCGGGCCCGGACGCCCTCCAGGTCTGCCGCATAGCGGTCCACGTAACAGACACCACCAAGCATGCGGTTGGACTGGAACCATTCGGTATTGCCTTCGCGGCCGGCGTCGAGTTTTTTCAGGTCTGCGGCCCGCTCCTTCCAGGAACGGGCGGCCTCCAGGGCGAGGGCCGCCAGCTGCTCCTCGATGTCCGGCCGCGATCCGTACAGCGCTCGGAACAGCCTGGACAGGTCGGGGAAATGGCGGTCGAAGCGCTGCTCCAGTGCGATCCAGTCCTGGCTGCCCGGCTCCAACCCGGCCAGCCCGGCCACTGTGCTGAACAGCTGGCGGCTGCCTGCCAGGGATGCCCCGGACGGCTGCGGCGAACCGGATCCCCGGGCGGCGAATGCTCCCTGGGCAGCGTCCAGACTCGCGGGTTCAACCATGAACGGGTCTCCTTCGACGAAACTCTGCGCCCGGCGGCGCCCGGTGGTTTCATCCCTCCGGTGGGTTTCATCCTTACAGATGGCCCCGCCGCTGCCCAGAGACCGGGCAGGTGTTTCTTCGGGGCCGACGGCGCAACCTGCCTGATGGAACTGCCTGTCACCGATCGTAGGCAGGAATCGCCGCAGGCATGCTGCTGACGCGGCGGGCCGCGCGGGGTAGGTTGTCCCCATGGCCAGTGAACAGACCACCATCAGTGTCGACGGACCGAACGGCCCCCGGGAAATGCGCCTCTCCAGCCCGAGCCGTGTGCTGTGGCCCGAGCTGGGACTGACCAAACTGGATCTCGCACGATACGTCGTGGATGTGGGTGAGGCCTTCATCAGGGCGAACGGCGACCGGCCGGTGTCCCTCCAGCGGTTTTCAGACAACGTCGACGGCGAGCAGTTCTTCTCCAAGAATCCGCCCAAAGGGACGCCGGACTTCATCCGTTCGGTTAAGGTGGTCTATCCGAGCGCGCGCTCGCACCCCCAGCTGGTTTTGGACGAGCCTGCGGCCGCGGTATGGGCGGTGCAGATGAACACCGTCGTCTTCCACCCGTGGCCCTCGCGCGCCGGAAATTCGGATAACCCGGACCAGCTGCGCATCGACCTTGACCCGCAGCCGGGCACGGACTTCGACGACGCAGTTCCTGCGGCCCTGGAGTTGAGAAAAGTGCTGTCGGAGGCCGGGCTGAACGCTTTTATCAAGACATCGGGGAACCGTGGCCTGCACGTGTACGCGCCCATTGAGCCAACCCGCGAGTTCCTGGACGTCCGCCATGCCGTGATCGGCGCCGCCCGGGAGCTTGAGCGGCGGATGCCGGACAAGGTGACCACGAACTGGTGGAAGGAGGAACGCGGGGAGCGAATCTTCCTCGATTTCAACCAGGCCAACCGTGACCGCACCATCGCCGGCGCCTACAGCCCGCGGGCGCTCCCGCACGCTTCCGTGTCCTGTCCCATCAGCTGGGACGAACTGGAGAGCGTGAATCCAAAGGACTTCACCATCCTCACCGTGCCGGACAGGCTGAAGACGGTGGGGGACCCATGGGCGGAGATGCATGCCAACCCGGGCACCATCGACACACTGCTGGGGTGGTGGGAGCGCGACCGCGAGAACGGGCTGGGGGAACTGCCGTTCCCGCCGGACTACCCCAAGATGCCGGGCGAACCGCCCCGGGTCCAGCCCAGCAGGGCGAAGAAGGCCGAGTAGCCGGGCACACCGCCCCGCCCGGGGCGGTGCCTAGGCCCGAACCCCGCGCAACTTAAACCAGTCCCTACTTAACCCGCGCCCCAACTGAAACCAATCCCTACTCAACCGCGCCCAACTCAAACCTGTCCTACTCAAACCGGGACGGGTCGCCGGTGCCGCGGCGCACCACCTCGGCAGTGCCGCCGGAGAAGTCGACGACGGTGGTCGGTTCGGAGCCGGTGTCACCGGACTCGATCACCGCGTCCACCACATGGTCCAGCCGCTCCTTGATCTCCCAGCCCTGGGTCAGCGGGTCCTCCTCGTCCGGCAGCAGCAGCGTGCTGGACAGCAAAGGTTCGCCAAGCTCCGCCAGCAGCGCCTGGACGAAATTGTGCCGCGGAATGCGCACACCCACCGTCTTCTTCTTCGGATGCAGCAGCCGGCGGGGGACCTCCTTGGTGGCCGGCAGGATGAACGTGTAGCTGCCGGGCGTGACGGACTTGATGCTGCGGAACACATCGTTGCCGATGTTCACGAACTGCCCCAGCTGGGCGAAATCCCGGCAGACCAGCGTGAAATGGTGCTTGTCGTCCAGCTGCCGAATGGAACGGATCCGGTCCAGCGCCTCCTTGTTCCCCAGTTGCGCGCCGAGGGCGTAGCAGGAGTCCGTGGGGTAGGCGATCAGCCCGCCCGATCGAAGGAGCTCCGCGATCTGCGAGATCGCGCGGGGCTGGGGGTCCTCGGGGTGGACATCAAAGAATTTCGCCATGCGTTGAGCCTACGGCCCGGCCGCCGTCCACGCACGCACCCGCGCGCGCGCGATCACAGCCGCGCCCCCAGTCCCGGCCCTTACCCCACGTGCACCCACGGCCGCCTGGTGACCTCCGGTTCGGCTTCGCGCAGCACCTCGCGCGTGACCGGCGCGATCTCACCCTCCCCGAGGAACAGGAAGCGCAGCAGGTTCACCACGGGATTGCCCTCCGTCCAGCGGAAGTAGATGTGCGGCATGAGGCCGGTGACGTCCCGGATGTGCAGGAGCACGGACGCGATGGTGTTCGGAACGACGGGCCCGTGCACCTCCAGCACCCGGTAGCCGTGCCGCACCACCCCGTGCACCTGCAGCTCGGTTTCGAAGTCCGAGGAGTCGTCAACAATCACCTCAAGGAACAGCGCCTCGTAATGGACCGGCAGGTGGCTGACCTCGATGGCGGATGTCAATTTCTGCCGGTACGCCTCCGCGGTCAGCCTGCGCGGCTCGTGCGCGATGATCCCGATCGGGCCGCTCTCGTCCGCGGCAACGAATTCCAGGGCCGTCCGGTCGAGGCGGACGTGGGTAGCGTGCAGCTCGAAGGACCGCCCGATCCTGGACAGCAGCGAAATGACGATGATGCCGGCGATGAAGAACGCCGCAATGCGGATACCCTCGGGCCGCTCAATGACGTTCGCGACCGTCGTGTAAATGAACACCAGGGCGATCAGCCCGAAGCCGGCGGTGCGCTTCCGCTGCCGGCGCCGCCGGGCGGACAGCGCGACGGCGACCGCCGCCGACGTCATCAGCACCAGCACGCCGGTGGCGTAGGCACCGCCCTGGGCGTCGACGTCGGCCTCGAAAAGAATGGTGACCAGAAAGGCGATGAAACCGAAAACCAGCACCAGCGGCCGGACGGCCTTCGCCCACTCGGGCGCCATCCCGTACCGCGGCAGGTACCTCGGCACCAGGTTCAGCAGCCCGGCCATCGCCGACGCGCCCGCGAACCACAGTATGGCGACGGTGCTCAGGTCGTAGACCGTGCCGAACCCGTTCCCCAGGTACTGGTGGGCCAGGAAGGCAAGGGCGCGCCCGTTGGCCTGCCCGCCCGGTTGGAATTCGGCGGCCGGAATGAGGATCACCGTGGTGAGGCTGCTGGCGATGAGGAACGCGCTCATGATCAGCGCGGCCGTGGTCAGCATGCGGCGGGTTCCCTCGACGCGGCCCGCCGGGTCCTCCTCGGTGTCCGAATCCTGCCCCCGGACCTGCGGCATGACTGCCACGCCGGTTTCGAAGCCGGACAGCCCAAGGGCCAGCTTGGGAAACACCAGCAGCGCTATGGCCACCGCCAGGACAGGATTGCCGTGCGACGTCCCCAGGGCCTGCCACCAGTCACCGACGGCGGTCGGGTGGCCCAGGGTTTCGACGGCGGCCCTTGCCACCACCACGACGTTCAGCCCCAGATAAACCGCCACCAGGACGACGGCGATCCCGATCGCCTCCTTGAACCCCCGCAGGAACACAGCAGCGAGCAGCGCCAGGAGAACGAGGGTCACCGTCACTTCCTGCCCCTGCAGCCACGCCGGGGCGTAGGGATTCTGGATGAGGTGCGCCGTGGCGTCGGCGGCGGAGAGGGTCATGGTGATCATGAAGTCCGTCGCCGCGAAGCCGAGCAGCACCAGGACGAACACCTTCCCGCCCCAGCGGGGGAGAAGCCGCTCCAGCATGGCGATGGAACCCTCGCCATGGGAACTTTCGCCCGCCACGCGGCGGTACACCGGCAGTGCACCGAACAGTGTGACGACCACCAGCACCAACGTGGCGAGCGGGGAAATGACGCCGGCCGCGAGCGCGGCGATGGCGGGCTGGTAGCCGAGCGTGGAGAAGTAGTCCACGCCGGTCAGGCACATGACCTGCCACCATGCATGCTTCCGCTCGTTGGCCATGGTCCGGCCGCCGGGTCCCTGGTGGGATCCCTTACTGTCCTGAAGGCCCAGCAGCAGCCAGCTGTGAAGCCGTTGCCTCCGTGTGCGGCGCAGCTCGGAGGGTTCCGCCGGTGGGCGGCTCATGGTGGTCATGGTGCCTTTCAGCCCGGGGCACTTCGCTGCGGGCACTGCCGAACGTAGCACCGGGCAGGAGCGCCGGGACCGCAGGCAGCGGAATCTTGACGGATCCTTAACGCCGGTGTGAAGCACCCCACCGCACGTGCCGCGTTGGCTGGCGGACAGGTGAAAGAATGGCGTCATGGCAGGGGAACGGATCGTCATTGGCCTGTCGGGAGGCCTTGAGGGGGAGGTCCTGATCCGCCGTGCCTTCAAGGTCCTGGACGGAGCCGGCGGCGGGGACCTGCTCGCCGTGCACATCCGTTCCGCGGACGGCGCGTCGCGGGAATCGACCAGCGCCCTCGAATCGCAGCGCCGCCTGGTGGTGGAGCTGGGGGGCAGTTACCACACCGTCGCCGCAGCTGACCCCGTCGAAGCACTCCTCGGGTTTGCGTCCCATGTCGGCGCCACCCGCCTGGTCATCGGCCAGTCACGGGCACAACAGCTGTCGAGGCCTTTCACCGGCGCCACGGAGACACGGATCATCCGCCGTGCCGGAGACCTCGACGTGCAGGTGGTGCCGCATCCCCTCGCCGGGCGCGGCACAGGCCGGCGGCGGCAGCGGGACCTCGGCCGCGTGCGCGTCGCCGTCGGGTTCGTGCTGGCGGCCGCAGTCCCCATCCTGATGCAGCTGGCGCTCGCCGTCATTGAGCACAGTGTGGCCACCGCCGTCCTGGTCCAGCTCGCCGGGGCCGTAGCCGTAGCGCTCGTGGGAGGCCTTTGGCCTGCTGTCGCGGGGGCGCTCTGGAGCAGCCTGCTGGTCAACTACTTCTCGACGCCGCCGCTTGGCGAACTGGCCATCAAAGACCCGCAGGACCTGCTTTCCCTGGCCGTGTTCGTGGGCGTCTCGGTGGCTGTGGCCGGCGTGGTGGACAGGTCTGCCCGGCGGTCCAAGGAAGCCTCCCGGGCGCGCGCCGAGGCCGCGACGCTCGGCGAGCTGGCCCGCGGAGCCACACGCGCGGAGGACACCGTGGGCAGTCTCCTGGAACAGGCACTGGACGTCTTCGGAGTCCGCGGAGCGGCCCTCTTCAGCGGGACGGCTTCCCGGAGCGGACTGGCTTCCGGCGACGCACAGCCTTTCAGTGACGCACCGGCTTCCCGCGACGGGGAGGGCGGGCCAGTGCGGAAGCTGCTGGCGAGTGCGGGCGAGCTGACCGATTCTGAACGGGAAGGCGCGGATTTTGCCGAGCACACCGTGGAACCGGTCGACGACGGCACCTGGCTGGTGCTGTTCGGCAGGACGGTGCCGGCTGCAGACAGCAGCCTGCTGGGCGCCTTCGCCGCGCACGTGCTGGCACAGCTGGAGCGCCGGCAGCTGGCCGCCAGCCGGCTGGAAGTGCTTCGGCTTGCCGAAGGCAACACCATGCGGACCGCGATCCTCCGCGCTGTCTCGCACGACCTCCGCACGCCGCTCGCCGGTATCAAGCTCGCCGTCGGCGGCCTTCTGCAGACCGCCGTCACGTACACGCCCGAGGAGAAACAGGAGCTGTTGGAAACCATCGACGAATGCTCGGACCGGCTGGACGCCCTGGTGGGGAACCTCCTCGACATGTCCAGGATCACGGCCGATTCGGTACGGCCCCTGATGAAGCCCATCCGGTGGCTCGACGTCGTGCCCCCGGCGCTGCGTGGGCTTCCGCCGGGCAGCGTGCGGGTGGTGTTGCCGCCGAACCTTCCCGCCGTTGACGCTGACGCTGTCCTGCTGGAACGCGTCATCGCCAACATCGCGGAAAACGCGGTCAAGTACGCGCCCGCATCGGACGTCACCGTGACCTCGGCGTCGGGCGGGCTCAGCAGCGCCGTCCTCAACGGCCACCCGGCCGGCGAACTGCGGATCATCGACCACGGACGCGGCGTGCCTGACCGCAATGTGCAGGCGATGTTCCGGCCCTTCCAGCGCCTGGACGATCTGTCACAGTCAACCGGCGTGGGACTCGGACTGGCCGTCGCGAGGGGATTCGTCTCGGCCATGGGCGGCAGCCTGGGGGCGGAGGAGACGCCCGGCGGGGGACTCACGATGGTCATCCGGCTTCCCCTCTCGACGGGACATGCCTCACCAGGGCATGGCTCAACGGGGCCTGACTCAACGGGGCCCGACTCAACAGGGCTAGACAGGCACGACGGCGGCCCATCCGCCGTTTCGCCTGCCGGTTCTCCGGCTGTTGCTCCCCAGGAGACTGCCCAGTGACCGGCGTCCTCGTGGTCGATGATGACCAGCATCTGCTAAAGGCCCTGCGGATCACGCTGCAGGCACATGGCTACGCCGTGGAGACGGCCGCGGACGGCGAGGCGGCGTTGATTGCCGCCTCCCGCAATCCGCCCGGGATTGTTGTCCTGGACCTCGGACTGCCCGACATGGATGGCGCGGCGGTCCTCCGGGAACTCCGCCGCTGGAGCACCGCACCTGTCCTGGTGCTCTCGGCCCGGCACGGCTCATCGGACAAGGTGGACGCCCTCGACGCCGGCGCGGACGACTACATCACCAAGCCCTTCGGACTGGAGGAGCTTCTGGCCCGGCTTCGCGCCCTCCTGCGCCGGGCCCCGGAAGCCACCGAGCCGTCCACGGTGGACACCCCGGAGTTCAGCGTGGACCTGGGACGGCGGATGGTCACCCGGAACGGAGAACCCGTGCGGCTCACTCCCACGGAGTGGAGCATTCTCGAACTGCTTGTACGGAATCCCGGGAAGCTCATCACCCAGCAGCAGATCCTGGCCAGCGTGTGGGGTCCGGCCTACGAAAAGGAAGCCAATTACCTGCGCGTCTATATGGCGCAGCTGCGGCGCAAGCTTGAGGCGGACACCGGCAACCCGCGCCATCTGCTGACCGAGGCCGGCATTGGCTACCGATTCCGGCCCTGACCTGCACTTATGAACGGCCAGTGAACTTCAGTGAACCCCTATGAAGAGGAGAGGGATTCGGGCAACATGTGTAGTGCCGGGCGTCTCTCACCACGCGCCAACATGTACAGCCGAAGGAGAACCGATCGTGTCCACCCTGCTCAACCCGTACATCAGCTTCCGTGACAACGCCCGCGACGCAATGACCTTCTACCAGTCGGTGTTCGGCGGTGAGCTGGCGCTCAGCACCTTCGGGGAGTTCCAGGCCAGTGAGGATCCCGCGGAGGCGGACAAGATCATGCACGGGATGCTGACCTCGGAGAAGGGGCTCGTGCTTATGGGGGCCGACACGCCCAACTCCATGGATTACTCGCCGGGGAACAACATTTCCGTGTCGCTCAGCGGGGACGATGAGGCCGAACTGCGAGGCTACTACGACAAGTTGTCAGGTGAAGGTGGCACAGTCACCGTCCCGATGGAGAAAGCACCCTGGGGCGATATCTTCGGCATGTGCACCGACAAGTTCGGCATCGCGTGGCTGGTCAACGTCAACGGAGCCGCGGCAGCTCCTGGTTCCTAGCCACGAAGTAGGCATTTAGACGGTTTTGGGGCCCGCCTAGAGGTAGTCGCCGGCCCGTTCGCGTGCAATTTCCAGCAGTGTGGAGTGAAAGGCCACCTCGGCCGGGGCGTAGACCTTGTCCTCGCGCTGTGCCAGCAGGACCCGCCGCAACGGG
Source organism: Arthrobacter sp. K5 (assembly GCF_040448525.1). Lineage (NCBI taxonomy): Bacteria > Bacillati > Actinomycetota > Actinomycetes > Micrococcales > Micrococcaceae > Arthrobacter > Arthrobacter sp. K5. The sequence continues at coordinate 523,399 of NZ_CP159279.1, forward strand.
GCAGCGGCACCCAGGCTCAGCACCTTCACGTCGGGATGCTGCAGTGCCACAGCAGTCTTGGGCACCATGGCCACACCCATTCCCACGCTGACCATGGCCTGGGCTTCCTGGTAGTCGTTGGCCAGGAAGGCAATCTTGGGTTCGAACCCGGTGTCGTGGGCGGAACGCTGCAGAACCTCCACGACGGGGTGGGCCTCGGCGCGCACAATCCAGGACTCGTTGCGCAGCTCCGCCATACTTACCTGCTCCCGGTCAGCCAGCGGATGGCTGCGGGCCACCAGGATCACGGTGCTCTCCCGGAAGACCTCTGTGACCCGGATCGAGTCGTCCCGGAACGGATTCCACGGGTAGTCCCAGAGAAGGCACAGTCCCGTGGCCCCGGACTGCAGATCTGCCACGAGTTCATCGAAGCGGGCGCTTCGCAACGAGAGGTTGATGGCCGGATAGCGCTTCTTGAAGGTCCGGATGACGATTGGCAGGAATGATCCGGCCAGGGTCGGGAAGGTGCCAACGGTAAGCGAACCGCGTTTGAGGCCGGCGATCTGGCCCAGGTCGGACCGGGCCGCCTGCATCTGCCAGACAATCTTGCGGGCGTGGCCTGCCAGCACCTGGCCGGCTTCGGTAGGCACTACCCCGCGGGAGCGGCGGGTGAGGAGAGGCTGCCCCACCTCCTGTTCCAGCTTACGAAGCTGCTGGGAGACCGCCGAGGGCGTGTACATCATGAGGTCTGCCGCGGCCGTGATGGAGCCCTGCTCCACCACTTCCAGCAGCAGGGCCAGCCGCCTGATATCGAACAAGTCCTGGCTTTCATCGTTAAGCAACGCTTCGCCCTTCTGCGCATTTGGTTCATTCACTGTCAGGACGCGGCCTGGACCTAGGAGATGCCGCCTCGGGTCGGGCCAGGGAGGGGAGAGATGCGCGGAACAGGCCTCTCCTTCTCAGTGACTTAAGCATCCCTACATCCCCCAAAAATAATCCAACATTGTCTAAAGGTGTGATCTGGCTCAATCTCTTCTCAGGCGCCGATAACGAAATCGAGCACGAGGAGAAGCGGTACACACCATGAAGATCCAAGCCCAATGGATGCGCGGAGGCACCAGCAAGTGCTGGGTGTTCGAAGCGGAGCATCTTCAGGAGGCCGGCACCAGCCTCGATGTGCTGCTGCCGCGGCTTTTCGGCAGCCCGGACCCGCGCCAAATCGACGGCGTCGGCGGAGGCACCTCGACCACCAGCAAGGCCGTCATCCTGCACCGGCCCGTCAGCGACGATGTCGACGTCGAGTACACCTTCGCCCAGGTGGGCATCGAAGAGGCCGCGGTGGACTGGGGCAGCAACTGCGGTAACGGCTCGGCGGTGGTGGGTCTGTACGCCATCGAGCAGGGGTGGGTGCTTCCCACCGGCGACGTCACCCGGATCGTCACCCGCAACACCAATACCAACCAAATCATCGTCCAGCGCGTGCCCACCCCCGCCGGCGCTCTGGCAGCGGTTCCGGACGCCCAGATGCCCGGCGTGCCGTTCCCCGGCTACGCAGTGGGGCTGGGCTTCCAGGACCCTGCCGGCAAGACCACCGGTTCGCTGCTTCCCACCGGAACGGCCACCGACACCATCGCCGCCGGCGGAACCCGCTGGACCGTGTCCATGGTCGACGCTGGAGCTCCGGTGGTGATGGTCCGCGCCGAGGAGCTCGGCCTGGACCCGGCCCGGTACGACAGCTGGCGCACCCGGGTGGAGCTGGAACTGGATACCCTGGAGCTGATCCGGCGCCAGGCAGCCGTGCGGATGGGGCTGGTCGCCACAACAGCGGAAGCGGCGCGGGCCATCCCCAAACTCGCCATCGTCGGTGCCCCCACCCAGGCCGATCCCGGCTGCGACGCCAACGTCATGATGCTCTCGATGGGCAAACCCCACCCGGCCCTGGCCATCACCGGCAGCATCGCCCTGACCCTGGCCGCCCGCACCTCCGGCACCGTGCTGCACAGCATCACGGGCGACACCCTGGGGAGCACGCTCCGGCTCCGAACGCCCGCCGGGGTCATTGAGACGTGGAGCGAGGAACAGGGCAGGACGCTCCTCGTAGGCGTCGACCGCACGGCCCGCACGATCGCCACCACCATCATCCACCTCCCCGAGGACACCGGCAGCGCCGTCGCCGCCTCCCTCGCGGGAGCCACTCGCTGAGGAGACCATCATGACCAAGACTGAGACCCGCACCATTGCCGCTGCGGGCGAGACCCGCGGCGAAGACACCAGGCGTCCCACCCGACGCCGCCGTATCCTACTGGTGGCGGTGGCCGCCGGTTTCGCGATCCTGGCGTTGATTGCCCTCATGCTGGGGGGTGACATCTTCAACCCGGCGGCCACCGCGGAACGGGAGCCCACCATGACCGCTGTGCAGATCATCCCGCTCGTCATCCTCGTGGTTATGTTCGTCGTCGCCACGAAGTGGCCGCTGAACATCGGCGTCATGGGGCTGGTCGCATCCTTCGGCGTCGGCTACTTCATGCTTGGCATGACCGACAAACAGATCCTTGAAGATTTCCCGGCCAGCATCGTCCTGACGATCATCGGCGTCACCTACTTCTTCAGCATGGCCCAGCGGAACGGCACCATCGACATCATCGTCCGGACCTGCGTGCGCCTCGTCAGGGGCAAGACGATGCTCTTGCCGTGGGTGTTCTTCCTGATCGCTGCCGCGCTGACATCATTGGGCACCTTCTCACCGGCCGCGGTCGCACTGCTGGCACCGGCGGCCATCGGATTCGCCTACGAGTCGCGCATCCATCCCGTGCTGATGGGCGCGTTCATCATCAACGGAGCGCACGCCGGCGGCTTCTCCCCGTTGTCGGTGGCGGGCGTACTGGTGCATGACATCGCCCTGAAAAACGACTTTCCCATCTCCCAGGGCGCACTCTTCGCCGCCAGCTTCGCCGTCAACCTCATCCTCTCCGCACTGACAGTGGTCCTGTTCGCCCTCATCGGCAAACTGCGCGACAGCCACGGCGGCCAGCACGCCGACGTCGACACGTCCCGAACCGGCCGTCCCCATGGCCAGCAAATCTTCACGCTGGCCCTGATCGCCGTGATGCTGGTGTGCACCCTGGGCTTCCACATGCCCATCGGCTTTGTGGCCCTCTCGGCCGGCCTCCTGCTGGCATTCGTAAACATCAAGGAACACCGGACCTTCGTCGGCGGAGTCTCCTGGTCCACCGTCCTGCTGGTCGCCGGTATGATCACCTACGTCTCCCTGCTCCAGCACGTGGGCGTCATCGACACCCTCGCCGAGCAGGCCCTGGCACTGGGCGCACCGCTGCTCATCGCACTGGTCCTCTGCTACGTGATCGGCGTCGGCTCAGCCTTCGCCTCCTCCACGGCCCTGCTGACCGCGTTCATCCCCCTGGCCGGCCCCCTGCTGGCCACGAGCTCGCTGAGCGCTTCCGGAACGGTGGCTGCCCTCGCCATCGCGGCCACCGTCGTGGACGTCTCGCCCTTCTCCACCGACGGTGCCCTGGTGGTCGCCAACGCCCGCGAGGACGACCGGCAGCGCGTCTACAAGCAGTTGATGATGTACGCCGGCGGTGTCGTGCTGGTCGCCCCGGCCCTGGCCTGGGCACTGCTGGTACCCACCGGCATCATGTAACCAGCCAGAACAGCCGGAGATCGAAGACTGCCGGGCACATCCGGCGCGCGTCGGTCCCCGACCCCGCACTCCATCGCAACAGGTAGCCCGAAGGACGGGCGCGGGATGCGGGTCCGCACGCAGAAGGCAGGGAGACGGCAACGGCTCCCTGCCTTCGCCACAATCCCGCCCGGTCTCGCCCATCTCTTCCGCCCGGTCTCGCCCATCTCTTCCGCTCGTCCAGCCCTTCCGCTCGTCCAGCCCTCCCACTCGACAAGGACACTGCCATGACAAATTATTCACGCACCCCCAAACCGCTGGCCGCACGACCTGAACCGGTACCCAACTGGTCAAAACTGTCCCGCGCTGACCAGGTGGAGATCTACCGGAACGGCAAAGCCATAGCATCAGGAAAGATTGACATGCTGGCCATGGATGGAAGCATGCTCTGGATACACCAGGACGGTGCAAACGGCCGCGCGCTGTTCCTGCACGGTGACGGGCTCAAGGTATACCGACGCCCGCGCCGCCACTGACGCGAGGCGACGCTTTTTGGTGTCCCACCTGGCTGTTCAGGAGCCTGGCGGCGACCAGACCCATTCGCGGATATCGGGCAGGTCTTCGAAGTGCTCCCGGATGTATTCGGCGTGGGCGTCCAGCTGCTGGTTGCAGTGGTCGGCCAGGGCCTGCGCGCCGTCGAACTGCCGAGGCATCCGGCTGAGTGCCTCCAGTGCCAGGTGGTAGCGGCTCATCCGGTTGAGAACCACCATGTCGAACGGCGTAGTGGTGGTGCCCTGCTGGCTGTAGCCGCGGACGTGGAACCTCTCCGGGTTCGGCCGGCCGTGCAGGAGCTGGTGGAAGGACCGGGCGTAGCCGTGCCAGGCCACGACCACCTCGCCGGTGTCCGTGAACAGCGAAGTGAACGCCCCGTCGTCGAGCCCGTGTGGGTGCACGTCCCGCGGCGGAAGCACCATGGCATCCATGACGTTCACCACGCGAACGGTGGCATCCGGAACGTGGCGCTGCAGCAGCCAAGCGGCCGCCAGTGCCTCCTCGGTGGGGATGTCGCCGGCGCAGGCGAGAATGATGTCGGGTTCCGCGCTGCTGCCATTTTCGTTGCCGGCCCATTCCCACCGCGACGCTCCAGCTTCGGCGTGCGCGCGGGCTTCCGCCAGCGTGAGGTACTGGGGATGGGACTGCTTGTCGACGACGACCAGGTTCACGTAGTCCTTGCTGCGCAGGGCGTGCTCTGCGGCTGCCAGCAGCGTGTTGGTGTCTGGCGGCAGGTAGATTCTGGTCACCTCGCCGGACAGGGACAGCACGGTGTCGATCAGGCCCGGGCCCTGGTGGCTGAAGCCGTTGTGGTCGTTGCGCCAGCACGTGGAGGTCAGCAGGATGTTCAGGCTCGGCACTGGCGACCGCCATGCCAGCTCCCGGGCGTGCTGCAGCCATTTGGCGTGCTGGACGGTCATGGAGGCGCTGACCATGGCGAAGGCCTCGTAGCTGGCGAAGAACCCGTGCCGGCCGGTCAGCAGGTAGCCCTCCAGCCAGCCCTGGCAGAGGTGCTCCGAGAGCACCTCCATCACGCGCCCGTCCGCCGAGACGTGGTCGTCCCCGTCGTGCCCCGGGAGCAGGAGGCAGCGGTCGGTGGCCTCGAAGACGGCGCCCAGCCTGTTGCTGTTGGTCTCATCCGGGCAGAACAGCCGGAACCGGGGGTTGTCCTCCGTTCCTGTGTAGAGGTCGCGGAAGAGCTCGCCCAGCGGCTTGGTGGTTTCGATGCTGGTGGAGCCCGGCCGTCCGGGATCGACGGCGTACTGCTCGAGGTCGGGAATCTCCAGCGGGACGGACGGCTGGCCGTTGGCCCAGGGTGCGGCCCCCATCCGGAGCCTGCCTTCTGGCGCCAGTGCGGCCAGTTCGGGCAGGAGCCTGCCGCCGTCGTCGAACAGCGATTCAGGCTGGTAGGAGCGCATCCACTGCTCCAGCAGCGCCAGGTGCTCCGGGTCGTCCTTGACGCCTGACAGGGGAACCTGGTGCGCACGGAACGTGCCTTCCACCGGACTGCCGTCTACGGTTTCCGGGCCCGTCCACCCCTTGGGCGTGCGGAGAATGATCGCCGGCCAGCGGGCCGCCGTCGTTCGATTTCGCGTTCGATTACTGCCGGTTCCGGTGTCACCGGAACCGGCGTCCCGGGCGTCCCGCTGGATGTCCCGGATGGTGGCATAAGCATTGTCGAGCGCGGCGGACAGGGCCCGATGGACCTTCCCAGGCTGGTCGCCGGAGACCGTCACGGGCTCCCAGCCATTGGCGTGCAGCAGCGCCTCAACATCTTCATCCGAGCGGCGGCCCAGGACAGTTGGGCCGGAAATTTTGGCCCCGTTGAGGTGCAGGATGGGCAGGACCGCGCCGTCCCGCACAGGGTTGAGGAAGAACGGTGCCGTCCAGGAGGCGGCGAGCGGCCCGGTCTCGGCTTCGCCGTCGCCCACCACGCAGGCGGCAATGAGTCCGGGGTTGTCCATCACCGCGCCGGTGGCGTGCATGAGTGAATAGCCCAGCTCGCCGCCCTCGTGGATGGAACCGGGGGTGGCGGGGCCCACGTGGCTGCCCACGCCGCCCGGCGTCGAAAACTGCCGTGCCAGCCGGTGCATGCCGGCAGCGTCGCGGCTGACGTCGGGGTAGATCTCGGAGTAGGTGCCTTCGAGGTAGACGTTCGCCACCACGGACGGTCCGCCGTGGCCCGGCCCGGCGATGAACAGGACCTCGGCCGACGTATTCCGGATCAGGCGGTTCAGGTGGGCGTAGATCAGCGACAGCCCGGGTCCGGTGCCCCAGTGTCCCAGCAACCGCGGCTTGATGTGTTCCGGCCGCAGCGGCTCCCGGAGCAATGCATTGTCCTGGAGGTAGATCTGGGCCACCGTCAGGTAGTTCGCCGCGCTCCAGTAGCGGTGGAGGAGGTCCAGTTCGTCGTCCGAAATTGCCCCGTTTGCCCCGGCCATGCCCATGAATGTGCCTTCCGTCGGATCCGTTCCCGCGCTGACGGGCACAGTCTACCCCGGCGTTGTGGCCGACCTCAGATCCACTTCGGGGCGGCGGGAACGTTGGTCAGCCCCTCGTTCCCGCGGGCGGCGGTGACGCCGGTGGTGCCGCGGCCGGTGGCCCATTCGACGACGGCGGGCAGGGTGCCGGTGATGATCGTCCGGTCAGTGGCGCTGGTGTCGCCGAACGTGAGATCCGTGCCTGCTACTTCAGTGCCGGTGACTTTGATGAGGAGCCCGGCGTCGGTGCCACGGGTTTTCCAGGCGCCGGTGATGTCCCGCAGCAGCCGTTCCAGGACGGGTGCGGGAATGTCGCCGAAGGTTGCGCCGTTGCCCAGGTCGACGGCGTGGATCCAGACTTCGCGGGTGCGCATCCAGACGGTTTCGGAGGCAGGCACGGTGCGGCCCTGGACGGTCTTCACTTCGTTGGCCCAGTCCCGGTCGGGCAGGTCGCGCCATTCGACGGACAGGTGCACCGCGGAGTGGTCGAAGAGGTTCCGCAGGGCGATCGGGGAGAGGGTGGCGCCGAAGTTGATCTCGTGGTCCCGGACCTCGGTGGAGGGGTACATGGGTGTCTCCACCCCGGTCGCGGCCCATTCGACCAGCCGGGCGATCGCGCGGGCGTTGTAGCCGACGTGGGCCACGACGTGTCGGCGGGTCCAGCCCGGAAGGAGGGAGCCGCCGTCGAGCTCATCATCGGTGAGTTCGCTCAGTTTGCGGGCGAAGAACGCGGTGCCCCGCCGGGCCTGCAGGAGTTCTTCCTGCAGGCGCCGATCGGTGGCGAGGTCGGTGCGGGCGACCATCAGGCCTCCTTGACCGCGCGGTTGGCCAGCTGGCCCAGGCCCTCGATGGTGGTAACCAGGACCTGGCCTTCCTGCAGGTAGCGCTTGGGGTCCTGGGCGTGGCCCACGCCGCCGGGGGTGCCGGTGGCGATCACGTCGCCGGGGTTCAGGGTAATGATGGTGGAGATGTAGGAGACCAGGTATTCGGGGGTGAAGACGAGGTCCCCGGTGGGGGTCTGCTGCTGGATCTCGCCGTCCACGGCGGAGGTCATCAGCGGGCCGGCGCTGAACTCGTCCTTGGTGACCAGGGCGGGGCCGAACGGGGTGGAGTTTTCCCAGGTCTTGCCCTGCAGCCACTGGACGGTGCGGAATTGGTAGTCGCGCATGCTGATGTCGTTCAGGACCGAGTATCCGGCGATGTGATCCTTCGCGTCGGCTTCGCTGATCCGGCGGCCGGTTTTACCGATAACGACGGCGAGTTCGGCTTCCCAGTCCACGGCGTCGGATTCCTGCGGCAGCGCCAGGTCGTCGTTGGGGCCGATCAGGGATCCGGCGTATTTGGCGAACAGGGTGGGGTGTTCCGGGACTTCCCTTCCCATTTCCTTGATGTGGTTCCGGTAGTTGTGGCCCACGCAGATGATCTTGCCCGGAGCCGGGACAACGGCCTCGAGGTCGGCGCCCTCGAGCGGGTGCGTTGCGCCGTTGGCCGCCCGGGCGATCGACTCCCAGTTGGAGTCTTTCAGCAGGGCGCCGACGTCGCTGAACCCGTCGATCTCGGTCAGGGTGTCGCCGTCCTGGCGGACGGCGGCTGTGCCTTTGGAATTGCCGGTGCCTTTGGGGAGGCGGAGGGTGAGGAGTCTCATTACTTGTTGCGTCCTTCGGTGTAGGTGCGGTTGAAGTTCAGTCGTTCAAAGATGGGGGCGTCGCTGAAGCGGAACAGGTCAAACCCCGTTTGAGAACCAGCGTCGGCCTGCAGGGACCATTCCTGCCAGGACGGGACGACGAACAGGTCTCCCTTGGCCAGGTTCCGCGGTTCGCCGTTGAGCAGCACGGTGCCGGTGCCTTCGAAGACCTGCCACACGCTGGAGCCGACCTCGCGCAGGCGCTCGGTGGCGGCGCCGGCCCGGAGCCGGTGGAACTCGGCGCGGATGGTGGGCATCACATCCCCGCCCGTGGTCGGGTTCGAGTACCGGACGGCGGCATGGCCCTGGGACACCGTGGCCGGGTGGCCCTCATCCTCCAGGAGCAACTGCTCGCGCAGCGCGGCGTCGGTGTGTTCCCACCGGTACGCGGCGATGGGGGAGTTGGTGGTGTCGTCCAGGCCGGAGAGGGGACGCAGGCCCGGGTGGGCCCAGAGCCGCTCGGACCGGGAGATGTCAGGGGTGGCCTCGTCGGTGACGCGCTCGGTGCCGAACTCGAAGAACCCGGCGTCGGCGTAGTGCACGAACGGGATGTCCAGGCCGTCGATCCAGGCCATCGGCTCATCGGTGTCGTTGTGGTGGCCGTGGAAGTTCCAGCCGGGTGTGAGGAGGAAGTCGCCGCGGGACATCCGTACCGGGTCGCCGTTCACCACGGTCCAGACGCCTTCACCCTCGACGACGAACCGGAAGGCGTTCTGCGAGTGCCGGTGCTCCGGGGCGGTCTCCCGGGCGCCGAGATACTGGATGGCCGCCCACAGCGTCGGTGTCGCATAGGGCGTGCCACCCAGCCCCGGGTTGGCGAGGGCTATGGCCCGCCGCTCGCCGCCACGCCCGACCGGGACCAGGTCACCGGCGCGGGCAGCCAAGGGGTAGAGGTCGTTCCAGCGCCACACATGCGGTACGGCCTTCGGGGACGGGACCATCGGCATCAGGTCACCGATCTCGGTCCACAGCGGGATCAGGTTCTCCGACTCGAAGTCCCTGTACAGCTGCTCCAGCTGCACGGCTTCCTCCGGGGTAGGCTCCGGGGCCACATGGGCGGCGGCAACTGATGCATGGGTCGTGGTCTCGGCGCTGATGGACACGGGGGGCCTCCTCGGTGAGTGCGAATACGTCTGGGCGCACTACCGAGACTAGGGACGCTGCGGCTGTGACCCCCAGCATATTCTGTCCTGCAGAACTTTTAAGCCGCCTCGTTCGTTTCCGTCAGCCCGGCTCGGCCGGATTGGCGGCGATGTCGATCTCCAGCTGCCGGCGCGTTTCCAGCATGGCCCGCACCAGGCCGGCGTCGAAGACGGTGCGGAACCTGGTCACCGGCGTGGCTACGGTGATCGCGCCCACCACCTCGCCCTTCCCGTTGTGCAGGGCCATGCCGAGTGCGCTGATGCCCTCCTCGGTTCCCTCGAAGTTGGCCGCGAAGCCGTTGCTGCGGATGGTTTCCAGCTCCCGCAGGAACGCCGGGAACTCGGCGTCGGGAATGCTGTCCCCGCCAATCTCGGCATTCTGGCTCCGGAACAGCTGCTCAACCAGTGCCTGCTCCAGCTCGGCGAGCATGGCCTTGCCGCCGGATGCCCTGTGCGCCGGCAGTACGGTTCCCTGCCTGTCGCCCACGCGAAGGGCGTTGGTGCCTTCAATTGTCTCCAGGAACCGGACCTTGGTGCCCACCCGGATCATGAGGTTCACGGTCTCGTTGAGGCGCGAGCTCAGCAGTTCCATGTGGGGGCGTGCCAGGTTCCGCAGCAGCCGGGTCCAGGTGACCCCTGCCGGGCCCGCCCCCATCGCGGGTCCGGGGACGTAGCGCCTCGTCTCGTCCTGCACGGCGAAGCCCCGGTACACCAGCATCGCCAGCAGGCGGTGTGCCGTGGACGGTGCCACGCCAAGTTCGCTCGCGGCGTCCTTGAGCCGCAGGCTGCCCCCGTCGCGCAGCAGTTGCAGCAGCTGCAGGGCATTGTCCACCGCCTCGATCGAGTACGTGGGCTTCCTCCTGAGCGGTGAATTCTGCATGCCAGAATTGTATTGGAGTGCCGCCGCCTCAGCCTTGAGAGTTGGTGGCATGAATCACACACCTTCCGCTGCAGCGCCGGAGCGGTCCATGCCGGAGGCAGCCCTCCCGCCGGCGCCGGCGCCCCGTTTCTCGAAACAGTCCGCCCTTGCCGTGCTTGTCTGCTGGCTGCTGGTGGTCTTCGACGGGTACGACCTCATCGTCTACGGCACCGTCCAGTCCTCGCTGATCTCCGAAACCGGCTGGGGACTGAGCAAGGCCACCGCCGGAACCATAGGATCCATGGCCTTCGTCGGCATGATGATTGGGGCAATCTTTGCCGGCCGGATGGCCGACTCCTGGGGCCGCCGCCGCACCATCCTGGGCTGCGCCGTGGTCTTTTCGGTCTTCACCATCCTGTGCGCTTTCGCTCCCAACGCCGCCGTCTTCGGCGCCCTGCGGCTCCTCGCCGGCCTTGGACTCGGCGGCCTGGTGCCGTCGGCGAACGCCCTCGTTGCCGAGCTGGTGCCCGCCAAATGGCGGTCCACCGTTGCCACCCTGATGATGTCCGGTGTCCCGATCGGCGGATCCGTCGCCGCGCTCGTCGGCATTCAGATGATCCCAACCTTCGGATGGGAGTCAATGTTCCTGGTGGCCGTGCTTGCCCTGGTGATCGTGGTGCCTCTCGGACTGAAATACCTTCCGGAGACGCTGGCGCCGGCGGGTGGCCCCGACAAAGCCGCCACAGGCAAAGAACCATCCGGATTCAGTTCGCTGCTTCGCGCCCCCTACCTGGGGATCAGCGTGCTGTTCGCCGTAGCGACGATTGCCACCCTTTTCGCCTGGTACGGGCTGGGCACCTGGCTGCCCAACCTCATGCAGCTGGCCGGCTACAACCTGGGTTCCGCCCTGACTTTCGCCCTGGCCCTCAACCTCGGGGCGGTGGCCGGCTCGGTCATCACGGCCTGGGCAGGCACCCGTTTTGGTCCGATTCCGACGGCGATCGCCGCCGCCTTCGTCGCCGCCGGAGCGCTGGTGGTCCTCGTGCTCGGGCCGCCCGTCGGGGTCGTGTACTTCATGCTGGTCCTCGCCGGTGTGGGCACGCACGGCACTCAGTGCCTCATCATCGCCGCCGTCGCGAGCCACTATCCCGGTCATCTGCGGGGGACCGCGCTGGGCTGGGCCCTTGGCACGGGCCGGATTGGCGCCGTCGCCGCACCCCAGATAGGCGGCCTGCTGCTGGCCGCCGGGCTGGGCGTCAATTCCAATTTCCTGGCCTTCGCCGGAGCAGCCGCCATCGCCGCGGTGCTGCTGACCGCCGTCGGCCTCAAACTCAAGTCAAAACTCTCCATTTCACCTTCACCAACAGGAGCAATCAATGTCTGAACACGCCCCGTCTACCGATGTACCGTCCACCGATGTTCTCGTCATCGGAGGGGGAATGGCCGGACTGGCCGGAGCACTCGCGCTGCGTGAGAACGGCGCCAATGTCACCCTCGTGGAGCGGGCGCCGGAATTCGGCGAGGTGGGAGCGGGGCTGCAGATGGCCCCCAACGCCTCCCGCGTCCTCCGGCGCTGGGGACTGCTGGAAAAGGCACTGGAAATCGGTGTCCAGCCCAAGCACCTGGTCTTCCGCGACGCCATCACCGGCGAGGAGCTCACCCGGCAGACGCTCGGCGGCGAATTTGCCGAACGCTACGGTGCGCCGTACGTCGTGATCCACCGCAGCGACCTGCACCGGGTCCTGCTTGAAGGCTGTGAAGCTGCGGGCGTCAGGCTTGTCAACGATGTCATGGTCGAGAGCGTTGAAACCGTCAACGGCCGGGGCGTGGCGCACACCGCGGCCGGTGTGGACTACGAAGCAGACGTTGTGATCGGCGCCGACGGACTCAAGTCCACCCTGCGTTCGCTCGTGGCCAATGACGAGCCGGTCTCGTCGGCCTACGTCGCCTACCGGGGCACCGTTCCCATTACGGAAAACACCCCGAAGGCGGACCTGGAGGACGTCATCGTCTACCTCGGACCGGACTGCCACCTCGTGCAGTACCCGCTGCGCAAGGGCGAGCTGCTGAACACCGTGGCCGTCTTCAAGTCCCCTTCCTTCGAACGCGGCGAAGAGCAGTACGGCGGTGTGGACGAGCTCGAGGCTGCGTACAAGGACTGCGTCCCGGCCGTCCAGGAAGCGCTGAAAAACCTGGGCACCAGCATGCGCTGGCCCATGTACGACCGCGACCCGATCGAAAACTGGGTGGCCGGCCGGATGGTCCTGATGGGCGACGCCGCGCACCCGATGTTGCAGTACCTCGCCCAGGGCGCCTGCCAGGCGCTCGAGGACGCGGCCGTGCTGCAGGACGCCAGCAACGGCACGGTGTTCACCCCCGACGGCGTCAACCCCGGAGGCTGGGATGACGCCATCAGGGAATTCAACAACGTCCGCGCCGGCCGCACCGCACGGGTCCAGCGCACCGCCCGTATCTGGGGCGAATCCTGGCACGTCTCCGGACTGGCCCGGACGCTGCGCAACCTCCTGTTCAAGAGCCGGAAGGACAACAACTTCCAGTACAACGACTGGCTGTACGGCCAGGACGGCGACGGCGTTCCGGCCGCAGCGGTTCCGGCGTCGTCCGTGCGGGCAACGGTTCCGGCGTAGGGAACCGTACCGGGCGGGAGCATGCTGCCTGAAAGCCCCGTGCTGTCTGAATGCCCTGTGCTGTCTGAATGCCCTGTGCAACCTGAAAGCATTGCCCCGCCCGGCGGGCGTTCCGTAGCGTTGGGTCCATCGCCGGTAGCAGGCGTGGGAGGAATGCCGTGGGAAATGCCGCGCAGAGTGGAGACCCAGCGCCGAATGGAGACCCGAGCGCCCAGGTCACCCTGTACCTCGACGTGGACGGCGTCGTGTGCCCGTTCGGCCCCACGGGATCCACACCCTGGGGCTCAGCATGGCACTATGCCTCTGCCGGAATGCTGGAAGTGGCTTACGCGGTGGAGCTGGTGGCGGCCCTGAACCGGCTGACGCTGTGGCCCGGTCTGCGTTTCGTCTGGCTCACCAGCTGGGAGGAACTGGCGCCTGCAGTACTCTGCCCGGTCACCGGGCTGGAGGGAAGCTTGTGGCCGGTTCTGACCGCAGACGGGGCGGGAAGCGGCGCGGAGTGGTGGAAGCTGGAAGCCATCCAGGCGGATGTGGGCAGGAACACGCCGGAGCGCATCGTCTGGGTGGACGACCAGCTCGCCTTCGAGGGCCGCGCCCAGGCCTGGGCCCGGATCCTTGGCCGCCGTGCCATGCTGGTCTCGCCGGATCCACGGACCGGACTGTCGCCGGGCGAGCTGGAAGCCATCCGCGCCTTCGCCCGGCACCCGGACCGGCAGGCGTGACAGCACCTGCGCGGTGCAGGTTTGACCTCGTCTGCAGGGCGCGTACGATCGATAGGGTTTCAAGCCCGCCCTGCAGCTTCGCTACCCCACCCGGAGACGTTTTCTTTAACATCGGGTGAACTATGCTGTGCAGTGCAGGCAGGGGAAGTGGAACTGCTGAACGTAGACTCTGCAGATTGGGCAACAGGTGGACATCACCTTCATGGTGGCGCTGGTCATTGCGCTGGCATTATTTTTCGATTTCACGAACGGGTTCCATGACACCGCAAACGCGATGGCCACGCCCATTGCCACCGGTGCCATCAAGCCGAAGACTGCGGTTGCTCTCGCGGCGGCCCTGAACCTGGTTGGCGCGTTCCTGTCTACGGAAGTCGCCAAAACGGTCTCGGGCGGCATCATCCGCGAGGGGTCAGGCGGCGTCCAGATCACCCCTGACATCATTTTCGCCGGTCTTATGGGCGCCATCCTGTGGAACATGATCACCTGGCTCAAGGGACTGCCCTCCAGTTCATCCCATGCGCTCTTCGGCGGCCTCATCGGTGCCGCAATCGCGGGCATCGGGTTCCACACCGTCAACCTTGAGACGCTGCTCCAAAAAGTCATTCTGCCCGCAGTCTTCGCCCCGGTCATTGCAGGTCTTGTGGCCTACGTCTGCACCCGCATCGCCTACGCGCTCACCTCCCGGCACGATCCGGAGACAGGCAGCAAGCTCACGCAGAAGCGCGGCGGCTTCCGGACCGGCCAGATCTTCACCTCCAGCCTGGTGGCCCTGGCGCACGGCACCAATGATGCCCAGAAGACCATGGGCATCATCACCCTGGTGCTGATCGCGGCCGGGACACAGGATCCCGGTTCGGGCCCGCAGCTATGGGTGATCACGGCGTGCGCACTCGCCATCGCCATCGGAACGTACGCCGGCGGCTGGCGCATCATCCGGACCATGGGCGCCGGGCTCACCGAGGTGAAGCCCGCCCAGGGCTTCGCGGCCGAGTCAAGCACCGCCTCCGCCATTCTGGCCTCTTCGCACCTCGGCTTTGCCCTGTCCACCACGCAGGTGGCATCCGGATCAGTGATCGGCTCGGGCATGGGCCGCAGGGGAACCACTGTGCGCTGGGGCATGGTGGGGCGCATCGCCCTCGGCTGGCTGTTCACGCTGCCGGCGGCCGGCATCGTGGGTGCTTTGACCGCCCTGCTGGTCAAGACCGGGGTTGTCGGTGTGGTGATCGCGGCCGTGGCCGGCACCGCGGCCGTGCTGTACATGTTCCTGGTGTCCCGCAAATCCCAGGTGGGCCACCACAACGCCGTTGAAGTCGAAGAGGCCGGGCAGGCTGTCCGCTTCGCGAAGAAGAAGGCCCTCGCCAGGGCCCGCGCCGCCGAGCGCGCCAGGAACAACAACCCGAAGGGCCCGCAGCGATGAAGTGGTTGGAACTCGTCACCGTGGCAGGTGCCACACTGATCGCCGCCGTGACCGTCGTGGTCCTCTATTCCCTCGGAGTCCGGCTTACGGCCATCGCCGGTGACCGGCAGGTCGCCGCGCCCGTTTGGGTCAAGTACCTCTCCTACATCTGCTTCGGGCTCTGCGGCGTCGCCGTGCTGTTCGGGCTCTACCTGATCATTCCGTACTTCAGCGGCTAGCTGCACCGTCCGGCGGCGGACGCCCACGGGGCCGGGCTGCCCCTGTGAACCTCCATCCGGAGTGGCTAGGCTGGGCCCATGCCCAGTGTCCAGTATTATGTTGCGTCCTCCCTCGACGGCTTCATCGCCACCGCAGACGACGATCTTGCCTGGCTGCTGCAGTTCGACGGCTTCGAAGGCGGCAAGGAAAGCTACGAAACCTTCATGGCGGGCGTCGGCTGCATCGTCATGGGCGGGACCACCTACGAGTGGCTGATGGAGCACGAACCCGGCAACTGGCCCTACCCAGGCACGCCCTGCTGGATCTTCACCCACCACGAGTTCAGCGCCCCGCCGGGCGCAGACATCACGTTCGTGCGCGGCGAAGTGACCGAATTCATCGACGACCTCCGGCGTGACGCCGGCGGCAAAAACATCTGGATGGTGGGCGGCGGCGAGCTCGCCGCCCAGTTCGCCGACGCCGGCCTGCTGGACGAACTGATCGTCTCGGTCATCCCCGTGGTGCTTGGCGGCGGAAAGCGGCTGCTTCCCCTCGTCCAGGGCCCGACGGCGCCACTTGAGTTGCAGGAGGCGCGTCCCCAGGGGCGGGGGATCGTGGAGCTCCGGTACAGCTGGCCTGCGCGCCAGATTTAGGACGCGTCGGTCATCTGTCTACGGTTTCCTGCCTACCGGCCCGTGTCCCGGATGAGGTTGGTGATGCGCGCCGTGGACAGCCTCCGCCCCTGCTCGTCGGTCATCACGATTTCGTGGGTGGTCACCGTGCGGCCGAGGTGGATGGCCGTGCAGGTTCCGGTCACCGTGCCGGCGGAAACGGCGCGGTGGTGGGTGGCGCCAACCTCGATGCCCAGCGCCTGGCGGCCGGGACCGGCATGCATCCCGGCGGCAAACGACCCCAGTGTTTCGGCCAGCACCACGTGTGCGCCGCCATGCAGGATGCCTGCCACCTGGGTATTGCCCTCCACCGGCATCGTGGCCACGCACCGTTCGGGGCTCATCTCCAGGAACCGGATCCCCATCTTCACCACCAAGGCACCGATGCCGTAGTCGGCAAGCCAGCCGTGGAGGTGTTCCGGGACGCCGGCGGCAAACAGCTCTTCCCTGAACTGTGCTTCCGCTGTGGCTTCCACCGCAGCTGGCGCTTCAACCGCGGCAGGCGTTTTGCCGGCGGGGCGTGCTTCCGCCGTCGGGCCGGCCTCTGTGGGGCTGGCCTCACCGGCGGGCCCGGGCGTGAAATTGTCCATCATGGCAACTAGGCTGGCACCTGTGAGTGAAACAACCAAACCGGCCCCAATTCCGTCCACAACCCAGACCCTTCAGGACATCGCGGTGTCCTCGCCGGACGCCCCGTCGGTGTCGGCCACCGAGGCCCCCGTTATTCCCCTGACGGAGCAGCCCCGGCTTCTGGTGCTGGACGGGCACTCCATGGCCTTCCGGGCCTTCTTCGCCCTCCCGGCCGACAAGTTCTCCACCGCCCGGGGCCAGCACACCAACGCGATCCACGGCTTCACGTCCATGCTCATCAACCTGATCAAGGAGCAGAAGCCCACCCACATCGCGGTCGCCTTCGACGTCTCGGATGACACCACTCACCGCAAGGCCGAGTACAGCGAGTACAAGGGCGGCCGCAACGAGACGCCCCGGGAAATGAGCGGCCAGATCGACCTCATCGACCAGGTCATGGGCGCGTGGGGCATCAAGACCATCAAGATGCCCGGCTACGAGGCGGACGACATCCTGGCCACGCTCGCCGCCATGGGTGAAAAGGCCGGTTACGAGGTTCTGCTCGTATCCGGCGACCGTGACGCCTTCCAGCTCATCACCGACAACGTGTTCGTGCTGTACCCGAAGAAAGGTGTCAGCGACATCCCGCGCATGGACGCCGCCGCCGTTGAGGCTAAGTACTTCGTCAGCCCCTCGCGCTACTCGGACCTCGCGGCCCTGGTGGGCGAGACCGCGGACAACCTGCCGGGCGTCCCCGGCGTCGGTCCCAAGACGGCAGCCAAGTGGATCAACCTCTATGGCGGCCTCGAAGGCGTGCTGGAACACGTCGATGCCATCGGCGGGAAGGTGGGGGACTCGCTGCGCGCCAACGTCAACGCCGTCAAGCGCAACCGGAAGCTGAACCAGCTCCACACCGACCTTGACCTGCCGGTGACGCTGGACGAACTGGCTGATCCACGGCCGGACCAGCAGGCGCTGGAGGATCTTTTCGACGAGCTCGAATTCAAGACCATCCGCACCCGGCTCTTCGACCTTTACGCCAGCGAAGCCCCGGCGCCGGAACGCGAAGCCCTGGAGACCAGGGACTTCACCACGCTGACGGACGCCGACGCGCTCCGGGCCTTCCTCGAGGCCGGGACCGATCAGCGCTCCGCCCTCGCCGTGGACGTGCTGCCCGGCCGGATCGGCGAGGACGCGGACGCCGTCGCGATCGTGCGGGACGATGCCGCGGCCTACGTCGACCTCACCACGCTGGACGCCGAGGCGGAAAACGTGCTGGCCCTGTGGCTCCGGGACGCTGGATCCCCGAAGGTGACGCACGGCTACAAGGCAGCGCTGAAGGCACTGGCCAACCGCGGGTTCGGCCTGGAGGGCGTGGTGGATGACACCTCCATCTCCGGCTACCTCATCCAGCCCGACCGCCGCACCTATGAACTGGCCGAACTGGCCCAGTTCCACCTGAACATCCACATCACGCCCGAGGCCGCCAAGGCGGGCCAGCTGGAGCTGGCATTCGACGACGACGACGCCGCGGCGTCCGGCGCGCTGGTCCAGGTGGCCGCCGTCGTCCACAAGCTGAGCCAGTACTTCGAATCGGAACTGAAGGACCGCAAGGCCGAGGACCTGCTGGCCACGCTGGAGCTGCCGGTGGCCCGTGTCCTGGCGGACATGGAGACGGCCGGCATCGCCGTCTCCCTGGAGCTGATGGAGGAACAGCTGTCGGATCTGGCCAGGGTGATCGACGACGCCCAGGAACGGGCGTTCGCCGCGATCGGCCACGAGGTGAACCTCGGGTCGCCGAAGCAGCTGCAGACCGTCCTCTTCGAGGAGCTGCAACTGCCCAAGACCAAGAAGATCAAGTCCGGCTACACCACGGATGCCGCTTCCCTGAAGAACCTGCTGGAGAAAACCGGGCACGAATTCCTGGTCCAGCTCATGGCGCACCGTGAATCCGCGAAGCTGCGGCAGATGGTGGAGACACTCAAGAAGTCCGTGGCCGAGGACGGGCGCATCCACACCACCTACGCCCAGAACGTGGCCGCCACCGGGCGCATCTCGTCCAACAACCCCAACCTGCAGAACATCCCGATCCGCAGCGAGGAAGGCCGCCGCGTGCGTGGCATCTTCGTGGTCAGTGACGGTTACGAGTGCCTGCTGTCCGCAGACTACTCGCAGATCGAAATGCGGATCATGGCACACCTGTCCGGGGACGCCGGACTGATCGAGGCCTACCGCGAAGGGGAGGACCTGCACCGCTTCGTCGGCTCGTCCATCTTCCACGTGCCGCCGGCCGAGGTCACCAGCGCGATGCGTTCCAAGGTCAAGGCCATGTCCTACGGTCTGGCCTACGGTCTGACGTCCTTCGGGCTGTCCAAGCAGCTCGAGATCTCGGTGGACGAGGCCAGGAATCTCATGAAGGACTACTTCGACCGGTTCGGTGCCGTACGTGACTACCTGCGCGGCGTGGTGGACCAGGCCAGGGTGGACGGCTACACCGCCACGATCGAAGGCCGGCGCCGCTACCTGCCGGACCTCACCAGCACGGACCGGCAGCTACGTGAGAACGCTGAACGCATTGCCCTGAACTCGCCCATCCAGGGTTCGGCCGCGGACATCATCAAGCGGGCCATGCTGGGCGTGCATTCGGAGCTCGCCGCGCAGGGACTGAAATCACGCATGCTGCTGCAGGTCCATGACGAACTGGTGCTCGAAGTGGCCAAGGGCGAACGTGAGGCAGTCGAAAAGCTCGTCACGGAGCAGATGGCCGCCGCCGCTGAACTCAGCGTTCCGCTGGAAGTCCAGATCGGCGTCGGCACCAGCTGGTACGACGCCGGCCACTAGGCAAGTACACGGCGCGCGCAGGGCACTCTACGCGGGTGCCCTGCGCGTCACTGATTCGGGTTTACATCATTCATCGGTTCAAGGGGGAGCGGGCACGTGGCGGACAAGTACGAGATCAGGCGGTTCAGGGCGGCGGAGAAGGGTGCGCCCGACTACGCCCGGGGAACCGATTGGCTCCAGGCGGTGGGCTTCGGCTTCCACGACAGCCGCCGCAGCGACGAGTTCGTGGACAAGATCATGGCCATGTACCGGCGCGACGACCGCGAGCTGACCGGCGTCTACCAGACCGGCGACGTGGCGCCGCATTCCCTGGCGGCGGACATTCCCGTGGCCACGTTCGGCACGCTCCGCAAGGACCTGAACGTCGGCTACGGCCGCCAGCTTCGGACACACATGGTCACGGCCGTGACAGTGCGCGGGACGCACCGGCGCCAGGGCCTCCTGCGCCGCATGATGACCGAAGACCTCACCGCGGCCAAGGCGGAGGGGCTGGCGATGGCCGCGCTGACCGCGTCGGAGGGGTCGATTTACGGCCGGTTCGGTTACGGCGTCGCAACATCCGAGCGCAGCATCAAGGTGGACACCGGGCCCCGCTTCGGCCTCCGCCATGTGCCGTCGGGGACGGTGGAGATTGCCGACCGCAAGGTGCTCCTGGAGCTTGCCCCCGAAGTGTTCGAACGCGTCCACCGGGACACTCCCGGGTCGATCGTCCGGCAGGAGGCCTACCGGCAGAACGTCTCAGGGACAATCGGACGTGACGGCAACGAAGACGAAGGCATCAAATGCGCGCTGCACTATGACGCGGACGGAACCGTGGACGGCTACGTGTCCTACAAGTTCGCCGGCTGGGACACCAAACCGTACACCGTGGAGGTGGTGGACCTCGTGGCCGCCACCGACGCCGCGTACCTGGAACTGTGGCAGTTTCTCGGCAGCATCGACCTCATCCAGCGGGTCAGCTGGTCGGACGCTCCGGTGGACGATCCGCTGGTCTGGGCCCTGTCGGATCCTCGCTGCGTCGAAGCGTCCGATCACAGGGACATGCTGTGGCTCCGGATCCTGGACAGCGCCGGCGCACTCAGGGCCAGGCGCTATCCGGTGGACGGCACTCTGGTCCTGGGCATTGAGGACCCGCTGGGCTTCGCCGGCGGCACCTTCATCCTTGACGCCAGGGGCGGCGAGGCCACCGTTTCCGCGGCGGCCACGGATACGCAGCCGGACCTGTCGATGGACGTGGCGGACCTTGCCTCCATTTACCTCGGCGCGGTCTGCCCCGTCACGCTGAAGGCTGCGGGCCGGATCCTGGAGCACACACCAGGTGCCGCACACCAAGCGCAGCTAATGTTCGCCGTCGAACGTGCGCCACACTGCCTGACGCATTTCTAGCGCTTTGACCCCGCTTCGCGCTTGCCACTAGAATAAACGGGCGTGTACTACGTGCACGTTTTTTCTTCAATCCACAAAATCAGGATGACCAGGCACTTCCCTGCGAGGTGCCCGCACCTGCGCCTGCGTTCCATAACGCAGGCGCGGCGGTTTGCCTGACCGACTAACTATCCACAACGGAGCCCCTACTACATGACCATCACCTCCACCGAGAAGCCCGGTACCCCCGTAGTCGCGATCAACGACATCGGTACCGCTGAGGACTTCCTCGCAGCTGTCGACGCGACCATCAAGTACTTCAACGACGGAGACCTCGTCGAAGGTACCGTCGTCAAGGTCGACCGCGACGAAGTTCTGCTCGACATCGGTTACAAGACCGAAGGTGTCATTCCCTCCCGCGAGCTGTCCATCAAGCACGACGTTGATCCCGGAGACGTCGTCTCCGTTGGCGATCAGGTCGAAGCCCTGGTGCTCACCAAGGAAGACAAAGAAGGCCGCCTGATCCTCTCCAAGAAGCGTGCTCAGTACGAGCGCGCCTGGGGCGACATCGAGAAGGTCAAGGAAGAAGACGGTGTTGTCACCGGTACCGTCATCGAGGTTGTCAAGGGTGGTCTTATCCTCGACATCGGTCTGCGCGGCTTCCTGCCCGCATCCCTCGTCGAGATGCGCCGTGTGCGCGACCTTGCTCCGTACATCGGTCAGCAGATCGAAGCCAAGATCATCGAGCTGGACAAGAACCGCAACAACGTTGTGCTGTCCCGCCGTGCATGGCTCGAGCAGACCCAGTCCGAGGTCCGCTCCACGTTCCTCAACAAGCTGGAAAAGGGCCAGGTCCGTCCCGGCGTCGTTTCCTCCATCGTCAACTTCGGTGCCTTCGTGGACCTGGGCGGCGTAGACGGCCTGGTTCACGTTTCCGAGCTGTCCTGGAAGCACATCGACCACCCGTCCGAGGTTGTCGAAGTTGGCCAGGAAGTCACCGTCGAGGTCCTCGAAGTCGACCTGGACCGCGAGCGTGTCTCCCTGTCGCTCAAGGCTACGCAGGAAGATCCGTGGCAGACCTTCGCCCGCACCCACGCTCTCGGCCAGGTTGTTCCGGGTAAGGTCACCAAGCTCGTTCCGTTCGGTGCGTTCGTTCGCGTCGAAGACGGCATCGAAGGCCTCGTTCACATCTCCGAGCTGGCTGTCCGCCACGTTGAGCTGGCTGAGCAGGTTGTCTCCGTTGGTGACGAGCTGTTCGTCAAGGTCATCGACATCGACCTCGAGCGCCGCCGCATCTCCCTCTCCCTCAAGCAGGCTAACGAGGGCGTTGACGCAGACAGCACCGAATTCGATCCCGCTCTGTACGGCATGGCCGCTGAGTACGACGAAGAGGGCAACTACAAGTACCCGGAGGGCTTCGACCCGGAGTCCAACGAGTGGCTTGAAGGCTACGAGAACCAGCGCGCAGCCTGGGAGCAGCAGTACGCTGACGCCCAGACCCGCTGGGAAGCACACAAGAAGCAGGTTGCCCAGCACGCTGCCGACGACGCTGCAGCTGCAACGTCCGGCGACAGCGACTCCGGCACCACCAGCTACTCCTCCGAGCCGGCTGCCACCGATTCCGGTGCAGGCACGCTTGCTTCGGACGAGGCTCTTGCCGCACTGCGCGAGAAGCTGACCGGCAACTAATTGCCCGCTGCTTATTTGGCTGGGCTGGCTGAACGCCAGCCCAGCTGAACAGCAGTAAAAAGGTGGCCGTCCCCGAAAGGGGGCGGCCACCTTTTTGTCGCCGGCACTTGTGTTGTGCAGGCTGCCTGGATTGGCGGTGTCAGGCGGTCTGGCCGGCGTGCTCGCCTTCGGCGATCTCCTCCAGCACCTTGTTGTTGAAGGCCGGGAGGTCTCCCGGGTTCCGGCTGGTCACGAAGCCCTGGTCAACCACGACTTCCTGGTCGCTCCAGTTGGCGCCTGCGTTCCGAAGGTCCGTGGCCAGCGTGTGGTACGAGGTGAGGTTCCTGCCCTTGACGACGCCCGCATCGATGAGCAGCCACGGACCATGGCAGATGGCCGCCACGGGCTTGTGCTGTTCAAAGAAGCCGCGGGCAAACGCCTGCGCGTCCCTGTCCACCCTGAGGTGGTCGGCGTTCACCACGCCGCCCGGAATCACCAGGGCATGGAAGTCCGAGGCCTTGGCGTCCTTAAGGGTCAGGTCGACGTCGAAGGTATCGCCCTTTTCGACGCCCTCGAAACCCTGGAGTTTTCCGCTCTTCGGAGCCACCAGGACAGGTTCGCCGCCGGCGTTTTTGACGGCCTCCCACGGGCTGGTCAGTTCAACCTGCTCCACGCCGTCCGTCAGCAGGAACGCGACTCTCTTGCCGGTGATGTCGTGCTCTGACATACGTCCTCCTTTTCCGAGTGATGCCTTACAGATCCACCCTAGAAAAGCAGAAACTCATAAGCAAGCTGATTATTAGTTCGGCCTGCCCGTCAGTGCGGGACGTCAATCCACTCCGTGCCCTCGCGCTGGAGGGCCGCGCTTCCCGCGGTCATGGCGGCCAGCCGTTCGGCGGCCGCCGCCAGGTCATGGGTCGCATCCGGCAGGGCGAGCCGCAGCACCGTGGACTGAGCTTCGTAGCCGGTCTCCGCCATCGCGTAGCCAGCGCTGCGGAGATCGTTCTCGAGCCGCCCGGCCGCGCCGTGCGGTACCCGCACGGCACAAATGCGGAGCCGCCGGCGCTGCACCATTGGGGCCAACTCGAGCGCCGTGGAGACGGAGTCGGAGTAGGCGCGGACCAGCCCGCCGGCGCCCAGCAGTATCCCGCCGAAATAGCGCACGACGACGGCGCTCACATCACTGAGGTCCGTCACCCCAGGGGCAGTTTCCCGCCGGAGAAGGGCCTCCAGCATGGGGATCCCGGCCGTGCCCGAGGGTTCACCGTCATCACTGGAGCGCTGGATGTCCCGGTCCGGACCAAGCACGAAAGCCGAGCAGTGGTGCCGTGCATCATGGAACTCACGGCGGAGTTCGGACACCAGGGCGCGGGCATCTTCTTCGGTCACCGCGCGGCGCAGCACGGTGATGAACCGGGACCGCTTGATCTCGATCTCGTGGCGGAATCCGTCCCCCGCAGCCAGGGTGGTGAAGGCCGACGTCCTGCTCTGTTGCTCTTGCACCGCCCAAGTCTAGTCCGGGCGTGGGCCCACGCCGCCAGGGTTCCCTGGGCGAGCGGAGCGAGGTTGGGGGTGCGGTGGGTGGGCCCACGCCGCCAGGGTTCCCTGGGCGAGCGGAGCGAGGTTGGGGGGCGGTGGGGACTAGTCTTGGGGAGTGTTGAAGATTGGGTTGACGGGCGGCATCGCCTCGGGGAAGTCGCTGGTGGCAACACGCCTGGCGGAGCTGGGGGCTGTGCTCGTCGACGCCGACGCGATCGCCCGCGAAGTCGTGGAACCGGGCACTCCGGGCCTTGCCGCCGTCGTGGACGCGTTTGGCCCGGAGATCCTCGACGGCGAGGGCAGGCTCGACCGGCCGCGCCTCGGTGCCATCGTGTTTCAGCAGCCGGAACGGCGTGCGGAGCTCAATGGCATCGTCCATCCGCTGGTCCGGGAACGCGCCGCGGCGGTGATAGCGGCCGCGCCGGAGGACGCGGTGGTGGTGCAGGACATCCCGCTGCTGGTGGAAACCGGGCAGCAGAGGAACTTCCACCTCGTTCTGGTGGTGGATGCGCCCGAGGCTCTCCGGCTGCAGCGCATGACGAAGCACCGTGGAATGACTGAAGCGGATGCCCGTTCGCGGATGGCCGCCCAGGCGTCCCGGCAGGACCGGCTCGCCGCAGCGGATGTGGTCCTCACCAACTCGGGGACCCGCGAGGAGCTGCTGGCCGCGGTGAACGGGCTGTGGAACGGGCGGCTGGTGCCTTTCGCGCGGAACATCAGCCAGGGAGCGGTGGCCGCCCGCAGCGGCGCGCCCGTCCTGGCTGCGCCGAACCCCGACTGGCCGCGCCAGGCTGCCGGGCTGGCCGAGCGGCTGAAGGTAGCGGCGCCGGATGACGTCCTGGCTGTGGACCACATCGGGTCGACGGCGGTTCCCGGCCTCGAGGCGAAGGACGTCATTGACCTGCAGCTCGCGGTCCCGGACCTCGCGACGGCAGACCGGATTGCGCCCCTGCTGGGTGCCGCGGGGTTCCCGCTCTGGCCGGGCATCCTGATGGACAGCCCCCACGGGCGGCCCGATCCCGCTGCCTGGTCCAAGCGCCTGCACGGCAACGCCGATCCCGCGCGTCCGGTAAATCTCCATATCCGGGTAGCAGGTTCACCAGGCTGGCGCTTCGCCCTCTGCTTCCGCGACTGGCTGCGCGCCGACCCGGCCGCGCGGGAGGAATATGCAGCGGAGAAGCGCCGGGTGGCAGC
The DNA here is from genome assembly GCF_040448525.1 of Arthrobacter sp. K5. NCBI lineage: Bacteria > Bacillati > Actinomycetota > Actinomycetes > Micrococcales > Micrococcaceae > Arthrobacter > Arthrobacter sp. K5. The sequence goes on from NZ_CP159279.1 coordinate 548,568, forward strand.
CCTGCACGCCTCCGACGCCAACACCTCCGGCTATGCCGACGACAAGGAAGCCTGGTTCCGCGACGTCGCGGCTTCCGGAATGGAACGGTGGGCCGAAAGCAGCGGCTGGCAGCCGCCGTCGTACGTTTCCACCTCCGCCAACGCGGCCCAGGGCTGACAGCTACAGCCCAAAGCTGAATCAGGGGGTTACTGTCAGTGACCGGCGGTAGATTAGACCCATGAGTCTTGCGCAGGAGATCAACCGCGTCGTTGCCCCCTTCGAGGTCATCAGCGAGTTCCAGCCGGCCGGTGACCAGCCGGCTGCCATCGCCGAACTTACCGAACGCATCAGGAACGGTGAAAAGGACGTGGTTCTGCTGGGCGCCACGGGCACCGGCAAGAGCGCCACGACGGCGTGGCTGGTGGAACAGGTGCAGCGGCCCACGCTGGTGATGGTCCAGAACAAGACCCTCGCGGCGCAGCTGGCCAACGAGTTCCGCGAGCTGCTGCCCAACAACGCGGTGGAATACTTCGTGTCGTACTACGACTACTACCAGCCCGAGGCCTATGTGGCGCAGACGGACACCTTCATCGAGAAGGACTCCTCCATCAATGAGGAAGTGGAGCGGCTACGCCACTCAGCCACCAACGCCCTGCTGACCCGCCGCGACGTCATCGTGGTGGCCACCGTGTCCTGCATTTACGGACTCGGCACCCCCGAAGAGTACATCGCCGGGATGGTCACCCTCCGCAAGGGGGAGGAGATGAACCGCGACGACCTCCTGCGGAAATTCGTGTCCATGCAATACGTGCGCAATGACATGGACTTTCACCGGGGCACCTTCCGTGTCCGCGGCGACACCGTGGAGATCATCCCCATGTACGAGGAACTGGCCATCCGGATCGAATTCTTTGGTGACGAGATTGAGAACATCCACACGCTGCATCCGCTGACCGGTGAGGTGATCCGGGACGAGGAGGAAATGTACGTCTTCCCGGCCTCGCACTATGTTGCCGGTCCCGAGCGCATGGCCAGGGCAATCAAGCGGATCGAGGACGAGCTCGCCGACCGGCTGAAGGTCCTGGAAAGCCAGAACAAACTCGTCGAAGCCCAGCGGCTGCGGATGCGCACCACGTACGACCTCGAGATGATGCAGCAAATGGGCTTCTGCAACGGCATCGAGAACTACTCCGTACACATCGATGGCCGTGACCCCGGTACGGCTCCGCACTGCCTCCTTGATTATTTCCCTGATGACTTCCTGCTGGTGATCGATGAATCCCACGTCACCGTCCCGCAGATCGGCGCCATGTACGAAGGCGACATGTCCCGCAAGCGAAATCTGGTGGACTTCGGGTTCCGGCTGCCCTCCGCCATGGACAACCGCCCACTTAAGTGGGACGAATTCCTCCAGCGCGTAGGCCAGACCGTCTACTTGTCCGCCACGCCCGGCAAGTACGAACTCGGCAAGGCCGACGGCTTTGTCCAGCAGATCATCCGCCCCACCGGTCTGATCGACCCCGAGGTGGTGGTCAAGCCCACCAAGGGGCAGATCGATGACCTGCTCGGCGAAATTAAGACGCGGACAGAGAAGGACGAACGTGTCCTTGTCACTACGCTTACCAAGCGGATGGCCGAGGACCTGACCGACTACCTTCTTGGCCACGGAGTGAAGGTGGAGTACCTGCACTCGGACGTGGACACCCTGCGGCGCGTGGAGCTGCTCCGCGAACTCCGGATGGGCACGTTCGACGTCCTGGTGGGCATCAACCTGCTCCGGGAAGGCCTGGACCTGCCAGAGGTCTCGCTGGTGAGCATTCTGGACGCTGACAAGGAAGGCTTCCTGCGGTCGTCCACCTCGCTGATCCAGACCATCGGCCGTGCCGCACGTAACGTCTCCGGACAGGTGCACATGTACGCCGACCGCATCACGGACTCCATGGCCCACGCCATCGAGGAGACCAACCGGCGCCGCGCCATCCAGGTGGCGTACAACACGGAAAGAGGCATCGATCCGCAGCCCCTGCGGAAGAAGATCGCCGACATCACGGACCAGCTGGCCAAGGAAGACGCCGACACCCATGCGCTGTTGGGAAGCTTCGACTACGGCAAGGGCAAGCGCGGTATCACCTCGGCGGCCAAGCCCGGTGCCAAGGATGGCAAGGGGGCCAAGAAGGGCGCTGCTATCGTCCGGGCAGACGGGCTGGCGGCCGCGCCCGCCGAGGACCTGGTGGGACTGATCGAACAACTGACCGAGCAGATGCACGGAGCGGCAGCCGAGCTGCAGTTCGAGGTGGCTGCGCGGATCCGCGACGAGGTTTCCGAACTCAAGAAGGAACTGCGCCAGATGCAGTCCGCCGGTCACGCCTGAGGCTGGCGTAGATGCGGCCGGCACGGGGGCGCGCCGTCATCTGGCGCGCCGGGCGCCGCCTCTAGGGTAAAGTTGAGGTCACGTAGGGGAGTATCCCAAGCGCTACGAACGTCAACACGCAGGGCACAGATGCCCTGCCGGGCGTAGCGGGCAGCCACATCAGCACCAAGTGCACAGGTTCGCCGGAGAGACTTACACCGGTTTTTTGTACCCTGCGAAAGGCATTTTTGTGGAACTTCCCGTCTGGTTCGAGGTCGGCTCGTTCGTCGTCCTCGGCATCATCCTCCTTATGGACCTGCTTCTGGTAGTGCGCCGTCCGCACGAACCCTCCATGAAGGAAGCCGGCCTCTGGGTGGCCTTCTACGTGGCACTGGCCCTCGTGTTCGCCGGTGCCATGTTCATGTTCACGGGACCTGAGTACGGCAGCCAGTTCGTGGCCGGCTGGGTGACTGAGTACAGCCTCAGCATCGACAACCTGTTTGTCTTCATCATCATCATGGCCCGCTTCTCGGTGCCTCGTAAGTACCAGCAGGAAGTCCTGATGGTGGGCATCATCATCGCGCTGATTCTGCGCGGCATCTTCATCATGCTGGGCGCCATCGTGATCGAGCAGTTCAGCTGGGTCTTCTACATCTTCGGAGCCTTCCTGCTGTGGACCGCCTGGAAGCAGGCCCAGGACGAGGGCGAAGACGAAGAGGACAAAGAGAACGCCCTCATCAGCAAGCTCCGCAAGGTCATCCCCATGTCCGAGAAGTTCGACGGCGGCAAGCTGCGCACCACCGTGGACGGCAAGAAGGTCTTCACCCCGATGGTGATCGTCTTCATCACCATCGGCATGACCGACCTGCTGTTCGCCGTCGACTCCATCCCGGCAATCTTCGGTCTGACGCAGAGCGCCTTCATCGTCTTCACCGCGAACATCTTCGCCCTGATGGGCCTGCGGCAGCTGTACTTCCTGCTCGGCGGCCTGATGAACCGCCTCATTTACCTGAAGCACGCCCTGTCCATCATCCTGGCCTTCATCGGCGTGAAGCTGATCCTGCACGCCATGCACGTCAACGAACTGCCGTTCATCAACGGCGGCCACCACATCGAATGGGCCCCGGAAATCCCGACGTATGTGTCCCTCGCGGTCATCATCGGCACCATCATCATCGCCGTGATCGCCAGCCTGGTGACCTCCGGCGCGCAGCAGGCCAAGCTGGACGCCCGCCTCGAAGAGGACGCCCGGAAGAGCCTGAGCGACGTCGACTAGGTTTTACTGATCCGTTTCAGCAGAAAGCAACCCCGGCCACCTCGTGGCCGGGGTTGCTTTCTTTTGGGGCTTTGTTCGTGGGGCAGGCTCTGCCCGCGGGGCTTAAGTGTGCGTTCGCGCTGGTCTCAGCGGGCTGCGCGGACCATGCCGAGCAGGCGACCGAAGATGGCCTCACCGTCGTCGGCGATGCCGTCGTGGTGGAACTCTCCGGTTTCCCAGGTCTTCAGCTTGCGGACAGCGGTGGCGGTCTCCATGGAGAGCCCGTGGTCCACGTAAATATCGTGGCGGTAGACGGCGGCGGCCGCCGGCACGATGTTGGCGGCCAATTGGGCCGTGTCGTAGAGCGGTTTCCAGTCAGCCTTGGCCGCCAGCAGTTCCGCCACATCCTTGAGGGGACTCAGGGCGGGATCCTGCTCGAAGTACCAGGGGTAGACCATCTCGCCGGTCAGGAGTATCTCGGCAGCGTCCGGGCTGAACTCGGGGAACTCTTCAAGGATCCGCCAGGCCGCCCAGCCTGTGGCCGTGCCCTGGCCGTAGATGGATTCGTGCATCAGCGCGTACAGGGGGTTGGCTGCGCGCGAGACCAGGCCGCGGACCTGCTCCAGGAACGGGTCTGAGAGCCGTGGACCTTCTGGTGTCTCCACGAAGGCGTCCTCCAGCAGGTTGTGCAGGTTGTCCACCCGGGTGTTCCCGCCGAGGAAGGATCCCACCATCTGGAACCTTTCCACGGTGAGGGGGGACCCGTCGGGGAGTTGTTCCGCCGTGCTGCGAAGATGATTGGTGACCCGGTTTACGGTTTCCCGGTCCTCGGGGTACCAGCCGAAGTATTCTGCGTTGCGGGCTGCCACCCGCTTAAAGGTCTCGCGGTAGACCCGGTCGGGGGACCCGGTCAGCGGAGCAAGCCCGCCGGTGATCAGCACCTCGCGGAGGCCGGTGGGCGCGAACGACAGGTAGGTCAGCGCGCAGAAGCCGCCGTAGCTCTGCCCGTAGACGGTCCACGGCTCGGCACCGAGAGCCTGGCGGATGAGCTCGGCGTCGGCAACGATCGAGTCGGCACGGAAGTGCTCGAGGTATCTCGCTTGTGCCGCCGCATCCCCACGCAGCGGCAGGGTGTTGCGGTCAATGGGGGAGGATAGCCCGGTTCCCCGCTGGTCCAGCATCAAAATGCGGAAGTCCTTTGCAGCTGCCTTGCTCCAGCCGCCCAGAGACGCGAAGCGGTTGCCCCGCCCGCCGGGGCCGCCCTGCAGGTACAGGATCCACGGCAGGTCAGCCGCCTCGGCCTCGCTGTGCTCGGCGGACACATACTCGCGGGCGAAGACTGTGATGGTCTCTGCCCCGTCTTTCCCGTCCGGGCCGGCAAAATGGTCCAGCGGTAGCGTGAAGTAGTGTTCCGCCGTGCGCATGCCGCGGAACTTGTGCCGGGCACGGACTGTATGGAACGGGTCCTTGCGCACAGTGGTGTCCAGCGTTGCCTCAGCCATGGACACCGGCCTCGCTGCGGCTGCCGAATTCGGCCAGCGCCGTTCCGGTCAGCCGGAACGTGGACCATTCCTCCATGGGGAACGCACCGAGCTTCCGGTAGAAGTTGATGGACGGTTCGTTCCAGTCCAGGACGCTCCATTCGACGCGCGCGTAGCCACATTCGACGGCGGTCGCCGCCAGATGCTGCAAAAGGGCCTTCCCGTGGCCCTCGCCGCGTGCCTCAGGGGTGACGTAGAGGTCCTCCAGGTAGATCCCGTGGACGCCCTCCCAGGTTGAGTAGTTCAGGAACCAGAGTGCGAAGCCACGCACCTCGCCGTCCTCGTTCTCGGCCATATTGGCGTACACGCGCGGGTCGCTGCCGAAGAGCACTTCGGTGAGCATCTCGGGGGTGTTGCGGACGGCCTCCGGCTCCTTTTCGTAGACAGCCAGCTCGTGGATCAGCTGCAGGATTACGGGAACGTCGGCGGGCGTGGCGGGACGGATTACACTCATGAGTTCGAGCTTACTGCGTCCGGGCTTGCCGGATCAGGCCACCGGCATGCCGGCAGGATGCCAGCTGCGTATAGGCTGTTGAGTCCAATGACCTATCAACAGTGCAGCGACCCTTCCGGAGACAATGTGCAAATGCCGGCAGACCCGGATATTGACCGGCTTCTTCTGGCTGCGGTCAATCTGTCCGGCGTCGACCTCCGCCAGGCCGACACGTTGGAGGAGAACGAGCGTCAGCGGGCGGCGTCATTCGGCTCGGGGATTCAGCGGGACAGGTTCCTGGCCGGGCGCATTGCGTTGCGTCGCCACGCCGCCGAGGCGGCAGGGACCGGGGCCGGAGCACTGCGGGCCGACTACGTCTGCCGGGAGTGCACCCGGGACGACCATTTGCATGGAATGCCCCGGTACCAGGCCGGCCCTTCCGGGCAGACCGTCCTGGCGAGCCTGAGCCGCGCGGGGGACTGGTGCCTCCTGGCCGCGACAACCGACGAACAGGTGCTGGGAGTCGGTGTGGACCTCGAGGGCAGCACCGCCGCAGGTTTCGACGGGTTCGGACAAGTTGCACTTTCGGCGCGGGAGCGGGAACTACTGGAGAGTGTGGAACCGGCGCTCCGGCCCGGCCTCCAGACACGCCTGTGGACACGCAAGGAGGCAGTACTCAAAGCCCTCGGCAGGGGGTTGGCGGCCATCGATCCGAGCCTCGTGGACGTTGCCGGTCCAGTTCCGCTGCTGCCGGCCTTTCTGCAGGATCCGGGCGCGCCTGTGGTGGAGGACCAGGACAGCGGCTGCCGTCGTTGGCTGGTCGAGGCCGTGAATCCGGGCTCAGTGGGGCTGCCGGATTCCTTCACTGCGGTAGTGGCATTGGTCATGCAGCCTCGGCGTTAGACCGCAGCCCCGGGCCCGCCGTCAGTCAGGGCGAGGCAGCATCGCGAAGGCAACCGTCACATAGCCCAAGGCACCCGCCATCTCGTGCAGCAACTGCCGGTCGATGTTTGAAATGTCGTCGCAGGCCCTGTGGTAGCACGGATCGTGCTCGTTGTTCTCAACGCCGCCGAACTCCGAGACCTGTTCTGCCGTCTTCCCGTCTTCGTCTCCGGTGAACAGGCCGCCCGTGGGGATGCCGGCTTTCAGGAAGGGATCGTAGTCGGAGTCGCCATCTTCAAATTCCGTGGGCTCGGTCGCCAATCCATTCTGAGCGAAATAGTCCAGGAAGGTGCGCTCGATTATGTCCGAGCCGGCCGGACCGACAACTCCGAAGCTTGAGCCATCACCGTCGTGGACGAACCGTCCGCCGTTGGGCGATGCGACCATATCCAGGTTCAGGTTCAGCATGGTCTGCGTGTTTTCCTTGGTGCTGAGCGAGTCTACATAGTGTTGGGAGCCCAGCAGGTCCACCTCTTCGGCGCCCCAGAAAGCGAGACGCACCCGGTTCTTCGGCTGAATGCCCGTTTCGGTAATCCAGCGGGCCGTTTCGAGGAGGGCGGCCACACCGCTGCCGTTGTCATTGATTCCGGGACCCCTGCGGACAGAGTCCAAGTGCCCGCCCACCACGATGGTGTGGGTCGGGTCGCCCGCGGTATCCGCAAGGATATTGAAAGTCTCGACGTCAGCGTCGTCATCCCGATAGGTGAACACCTGCCGGACGGGCTTGTACCCGGCTGCGCGCAGCTGTTCCTCCACGTACCGGGCTGAGGCTTCATAGCCCGACGTGCCAGAAGCACGGTTTCCTCCCGCGCCGTCCGCGACCTTCTGCAGTGCCTCGAGGTGCTTCATCAGGTTCCTGCCGGCGAACGCGGCATGTACCTGGCTGGCCTTTGCCTTCGGTGCGGCGGCAACACCTTCCGGCGCTGCCGGGGGCCCCGGCTGGTCGGGCTGGGCCGGTAACTGCGGCGATTCCTCCGCCGGCGAGGTCACAGCGGGTGGCGGCTGGATCGGGTTCCTCGCGGCCGGGGACGAACATGCCGGCGACAGCATGGCGAGAGCAGCAATAACGGCTGCTGCTGTGTTCCTTTGGAGCCGGCGCCTCGTGCGGAACGCATCCATGGTTGAAAAATACCGCTTGCTTTGAGACCTCGAAAGGCCTCCGGCAAGAGTCAGGTAGAGCCCGTCACAAAGCCCGAGGAGTGCAAGTAAGTAAGTACTCACCTGGGTAGGGATGCAGGTACTCGAAGTGGTTGCGGTGGGCCACGAAACCTGTCTAGGGTCGAACCAGCAGGTTTGAAGGCTTATCCCGGAGCACTAGCGGTGGGGAAGCCGGGTATTGCTGCTGGGGGAAATAGCGGTGACCGCAGTGTTCCTTTTGTGCCGCTCTGCGCGGCACTTCTTGAAAAGTGATTCTGGTACGGACGCAGATGTCCGCCACCCTTCGCACACAAGCTGGCAGGAACATGGCAGGAACATCCCCAACCCTGACCAGGCTCATGGCAGGGGAACGAGTAAGAACATGCCGATTATCAAGGATCCGCACCTGTTCAACGAGCAGAGCCTGTTCGTCGATTTGGAAGGGGTGTTGGGCTGCCGCCTCTTTCTGAAGATCGAGGGGTTCAATTTCGCCGGCTCTATCAAGCTCAAGCCCGCGCGGGAGATGGTTGAGCGCGCCGAGCGGGAGGGGCTGATCGGTCCCGGCTCCATCCTCGTGGAGTCCTCCTCGGGAAACCTCGGCGTCGCGCTCAGCATGATCGCCGCCAGCAAGGGGTACCGCTTCGTGTGTGTTATCGATCCGCGCTGTAATCTGGCAACCCGGCAACTCATGGAGTCGCTCGGGGCACAGGTGGACCTGGTGACCGAACCGGATCCCGTCGACGGCTTCCTCGGAGCCCGGCTTAACCACGTGCGGGACTTGTGCGCGTCCGACGCGCGGTACATCTGGCTCAACCAATACACCAATCCCGGCAACTGGGGCGCGCACTACCGCTGGACTGCCCCCGAGATCTCCATTCAGTTCCCCGAACTGGACGTGCTGTTCGTGGGAGCCGGGACAACAGGGACCTTGATGGGTTGCGCGCGGTACTTCCGTGAGCACCGGCCCGATGTCCGGATTGTCGCGGTCGACGCCGCAGGATCGGTTTCGTTCGGCGGCCAGCCGGCCACCCGCCTGATCCCGGGACTCGGCATGAGCGTGCGGCCGCCGCAGCTCGACGAGTCCTTAATTGATGACGTGGTGATGGTCGAAGAAGTGGACACGGTGCGCGCCTGCCACCGCCTCGCGGCTGCCGGCTTCATGCTCGGTGGCTCCACCGGGACCGTGGTCCACGGCGCCACGTCCTGGCTCGCCGACCACGCCGCCCAGGACCTGACGGCGGCGGCCATCTCCCCGGACATGGGCCGTCCCTACCTGGACACTGTCTACAACCCTGACTGGGTGCACGAGCATTTCGGGGCCGAAGCGCTGGCAACCGCCGATTTGACGGCGGCTCCGGGCCGACGGTCCGACCCGGTGTCGGCAGCACAGCACCCAGCACCTGTACCTGTGGGCAATTACGTCGCCACCGCCGCACTAGGGAATTTCCTGCAGTGAAAATGCGTCTGGACAACCTGCAGGGCGCTCCGCGTTCCACATCTCCCCTCGATCCCCCCATTGCTGAGACAACCGCGGTTCCGGCCGGGAACGGCTCACCAGCCACTCCTGCCAAGGTTACGGCCGTTGCCTTGGAGCGCAGGCTGGCGGATCTTCTCGCATCTGTGGTGAAGAAGGACGACGTCCCCGTGGACGCCAACTTCTTCTACGAACTGGGCGCGGACTCGCTGGTCATGGCGCAGTTCTGCGCCCGCGTGCGCAAGCAGCCGGACCTGCCTGCCGTGTCGATCAAGGACATCTACCAGAACCCAACGATCTCGGCGCTGGCCGCGGCCCTGGCACCGGCGGAAACGGCGCCGGCGACGGTGCAGGTGCAGGAACGGTTGGCAGAGGTGCTCTCCGGCGTGCTGGACATGGAGCATGTGCCAGTGGATGCCGATTTCTTCCATGACCTGGGCGCGGACTCGCTGGTCATGGCTAAGTTCTGCGCCCGCGTGCGCAAGCAGCCGGGCCTGCCTGCGGTGTCGATCAGGGACATCTACCAGAACCCAACGATCTCGGCGCTGGCCGCGGCCCTGGCACCGGCGGAAGAGGCGTCGGGACAGGTGCAGGTGCAGGACCGGTTGGCAGAGGTGCTCTCCGGCGTGCTGGGCGTTGAGCGTGTGCCGGTGGATGCTGATTTCTTCCATGACCTGGGCGCGGACTCGCTGGTCATGGCTAAGTTCTGCGCCCGGGTGCGCAAGCAGCCGGACCTGCCCCAGGTGTCCATGAAGGAGATCTATAGCAACCCGAATATCTCCGCACTGGCAGCGGCTCTGCAGGTCCCCTCACAGCACGACCGGCTGCCGGAGTCCTCGCCGGTTGCGGCTTCGGTGCCGGTGGTTCCTGCGCCCATGGACGCACGGACCTGGGAGTATGTTGCCTGTGGCGCCCTGCAGGTGCTCGTCTACCTCGGATATTGCCTCCTTGCTGGCTGGCTCGCGGTCGTGGGCTACCAGTGGATATTCCCGGAGGCGGGGCCGGGTAACCATGATTGGTTGGGCCACGGGATGAGCCTGTTGGAGGTTTACCTCCGGTCCGTCGCCTACGCGGGGGCGACGTTTGTGCTGTTGAGTATCCTGCCGGTGGCCGCGAAGTGGATGATCGTCGGGCGCTTCCGGCCGCAGGAGATCCGGATTTGGAGTCTGTCGTACTTCCGGTTCTGGCTGGTTAAGACGCTGATGCGGACCTCGCCGATGGCGTTGCTGAACGGTTCGCCGCTGACAACGTTTTATCTGCGGGCGATGGGTGCCAGGGTGGGCCGGAACGTGACGATCATGACCAAGCGCCTGCCGGTGTGCACCGATTTGCTCACGATTGGGGAGGGTACGGTGATCCGTAAGGATGTGATCGCCAGCGGCTACCGGGCCCATGGCGGCGTCATCCAGTTGGGCGCGGTGACGCTGGGCCGTGACGTGATCGTCGGCGAGGGCAGCATCCTGGACATTAACACGGCTATGGGGGACGGCTCGCAGTTGGGCCACCGGTCCAGTTTGTACGCTGGCCAGGCCGTTCCCGGGGACGAGCGCTGGCACGGTACGCCGGGCAGGCGCACGGATGTGGACTTCCGCACGGTTGAGGCCACGCCCTACCGGCCCTGGCGCCGGGGATGGTTCGCCTTCACCCAGTTCTTGAGTGCGCTCGGGTTGGGCCGGGTCATGCTGACCATAGCCATCGCCTTGGCCGTCCTGGCGTTTCCGCGCGTGGCGGCGCTGTTGGAGCCGCACCCGTTGGCGTTCACTGACTGGTCCTTCTACGCCCACGCTGTTGGCCTCGCCGGCCTGACTGTCTTCGGTGGAACGGTCGCGGCGTTGGTCCTGGTCACGACTGTGCCGCGGCTGCTCAACCTCGCTCTGAAGCCGGACACGGTGTATCCGCTGTTCGGCCTGCGTGACGCGGCGGCGCGGGCGGTGACAAGGTTGAGCAACAATGCCATGCTTGGAGGGTTGTTCGGCGACAGCTCGTATGTTGTGAACTACCTGCGGGCCATCGGGTACGACCTGGGGCAGGTCCAGCAGACCGGTTCGAACATGGGCACAGTGTTCAAGCACGACAACCCGTTCCTTTCCTCGATCGGCACCGGCACGATGATCGCCGACGCGGTGTCGTTTATGAACGCCGACTACTCGCCGACGTCGTTCAAGGTCAGTCGGGCGGCGATCGGCGCGCACAACTTCCTGGGCAACGGCGTTTTCTTCCCGGCCGGGGCAAGGACCGGGGACAACTGCCTGCTCGCGACCATGGTGGCGGTCCCGATCGACGGACCGGTGCGCCATGACGTGGGTTTGCTCGGGTCCCCGCCGTTCGAGATCCCCCGCTCGGTCCTGCGGGATGCCCTGCCCGAGGAACTTACGCACCGTGCGCAGTTCCGGCGGGATTTGGCGGCCAAGAACAGGCACAACCTGCGCACGATGGCCCTCGTGATGCTGGTGCGGTGGCTGAACCTCTCGCTGGCCATGATCATCATGTTCGCCGCCCTTGACCTGTCTGACCAGTTCGGTTTCCTTGCCGTGAGCGCGTCGTTTGTCGTGGTGCTCCTGATTTCCTTGCTTGTCCCCAGCGGCATCGAGCACATCGTGACGCGGTCCGGGCGGCTTCAGCCACAGCTCTGCTCCATCTATTACCCATATTTCTGGTGGCACGAGCGGTACTGGAAGCTGCAGATGCCGAGCAGGCAGCTGAGCATCCTGGACGGGACGCCGTTCAAGCCGCTGGTCTGGCGTCTGCTCGGGGTGCGGATCGGGTCCCGGGTCTTCGACGACGGCTGCGCGTTCCCGGAGCGGGGTCTGGTGACGGTCGGCTCCCGCTGCACACTGAACGCCGGCTCCGCGGTGCAGTGCCATTCCCAGGAGGACGGAATGTTCAAGACCGGCCGCACCGTCCTTGGGGACGGCGTCACGCTCGGCGTCGGCTGCGTTGTCCACTACGGCGTGAGCGCAGAAGACGGTGCCGTCGTCACCACCGACTCCTTCGTGATGAAGGGGACGACCCTGCCCCGGGGAACCGTGTGGGGCGGGAACCCGGCCGAAGAAGCCCCCGCCGCCGCCACGTCCCCCCTCGGCCTGGAAAGGTCCCTGTCATGACCACCACCACCACCACGTCTGCGTTGACCTGCCGCACCGCCGACCGCCCGCCCGGCCAGGACCGGACCGCCCCCGCGGGTGCCGCGCCGACGGCGATTCCCAGGTGGACGCTGGAGCGGTTGCCGGGTCGGGGGCGGATCGAAGTGGCTGTGCCCGAGGACCTGCGCCAGGCCGTGCAAACGCTGGCCCAGAGCCTGCAGGTGCCTCCCGTCTCGGTCTGGCTGGCAGCCCATGGACGGGTGCTCCAGGCGCTGTCCGGCGAAACAGAGGTCACGACCGGCTGGAAGGACGCCTCGGGGACGTGGCCCTGCGAACTCGATCTGCGTGTAGGTTCATGGCATGCGCTGGTCTCTTCGGCGCGCACCCGGCAGGTCCGGGCCCACGCCGAGCGGGCCGGGGGGCCGCAGGCGGGGCGGCCGCCGGCTTCGGGAACATACGAGGTGGTATTCAGCACCGGCCCTGACGAGGATTCCGGGCTCGCGGAAGGCCTCGTTCTGGGAGTGTCCCTCCGCGCCGCCGCGGGTGGCGAAGCGTTGAGCCTGCGCTACCGCCGCGACGTCCTCGACGAGGACGCAGCCCTCCGGATCGCCGGCTATCACCTGAGCGCAGTCCGCCATCTGGTTGCCGACCCCGAGTCGGACCCCGGCGACGTCGACCTCGTCGGTCCCGAGGAGCGGCGCCTGCAACTGGAACAGCTCGCCGGGCCCGTGCGGCCCCGGCCCCAGCGGCGCTTCCACGAGCTGTTCGAGGAGCGCGTCCGGCAGCATCCCGGGCGCATCGCGGCGGTCCAGGACACGCGGGAGTGGACGTACGCGGAGCTGAACGCCCGCGCCAACCGGTTGGCCCGTGCCTTGCTCGCGCGAGGTCTGGGCGCGGAGGACATCGTGGCGGTCGTCGCCGAACGGGACCTGGAGTGGATGGCCGCCGTCATCGGCATCTTCAAGGCCGGAGGCGCCTACCTGCCGATTGAGCCGCACTTCCCGGCCGACCGAATCGCCAGAACGCTCACGCGGGCCGGGGCCCGGGCAGTGCTCACCGAAGGCGGCAGCACCGCCACCCTCGATGAGGCACTGGAAGGAATGCCGGCAGTGACGAAGCTTCTGTTCGAGGACATCGAGGCCGAGGGGCACCCCGCCGGCGACCTCGGCATGGAGATTCGTCCCGATCAGCTCGCTTACGTCTATTTCACCTCCGGGTCCACTGGCGAGCCGAAAGGCGCGATGTGCGAGCACGCCGGCATGGTGAACCACCTGTACGCCAAGATCGAGGCCCTGGGGATCCGCGCCGGGGACGTCGTCGCCCAGACAGCCCCCCAATGCTTCGACATCTCGCTGTGGCAACTGGTCTCGGCGCTGCTCGTCGGCGGCCGCACACTCATCGTCGGGCAGGACCGCATCCTCGACGTCGAGCGGTTCATCGATACGGTGGAACGGGGCGCGGTGGCGGTCTTCCAGGTCGTCCCGTCGTATCTGGACGCCGTGGTCGCGTACCTGGGCGGCAAGCCCCGGCCCTTACCGCACCTCCGCTGCGTCTCGGCCACAGGGGAGGCTCTCAAGCGTGAGCTGGTCCGCCGCTGGTTCGACGTGATGCCGGACGTCAAGCTGGTCAACGCCTACGGGCTAACGGAAACCTCCGACGACACAAACCACGAAGTGATGAGTGCAGCGCCCGCGGGCGGCTCCGTGCCACTGGGCCCGCCAATCCCGAACGTCCGGATCCACATCCTCGACGAGCGGCAGCGGCTCGTGCCGCTGGGAGCGCCGGGCGAGATCGCCTTCTCCGGGGTGTGCGTGGGCCGCGGCTACATCAACGACCCGGAGCGCACTGCACAGGCCTACTCCACCGATCCCTATGTGGACGGCGCGCGGCTCTACCGGGCCGGCGACTACGGCCGCTGGTCCCCGGACGGCAAGCTGGAGTACCTGGGCCGGCGGGACAACCAGGTCAAGATCTCCGGGTTCCGGATCGAGATCGGCGACATCGAGAACGCGCTGCTGCGGATTCCCGGCGTCCGCGACGGCGCCGTCGTCGTCGGCGAGGGCGCCGGGCAGTCCAAGTTCCTGGTGGCCTTCTACTCCGGTAACCGCCAGCTCGAGGTGGACGAAATCCGCAGCGGGATGGCCGCTCGGGTACCGGGTTACATGGTTCCGTCGGCGTACAGGTGGCAGGAGAGCCTGCCCCTGACCGGCAACGGGAAAATCGACCGGAAGGCCTTGACCCGCATGGCGCGGGAGGTCGTTCCCGAAGCAGGCGCCGCCTCGGAAGCCCTTTCAGGCACTGAGCGGCGGCTCGCCGAAGCATGGGCGACGGTGCTCGGCCTGCCGGTGGGCCGGATCGGCGGGCAGGACTCGTTCTTCGCACTGGGCGGCACGTCGCTGTCCGCGGTGAAGCTCGCGGTCCTGCTTAAGCGGGCAGTGTCGATCAAGGACATCATGCAGACGCCCATCCTGGCGGACCTGGCGGCCCTGCTCGAAGCCTCGTCCCTCGCGGACACAACCGATCCGTCCGGCCGGCACGCGGCGGGATCCGCGGCGGAGCCCGACTCCATGGCCCCGGTGGGAGGACCGGTTGGCCACTCCCACCAGCTACCCATGAAACGGAAGGACTTCTGATGTCATCTCCTACACCCAGGATCCAGTTCGACGTGGAACGCCAAGCCGGACATGCGCCGATCCTCACCGTCGAGGATGGCCACGACCCCGCGCGGTGGGCCGAAGAGAACCGTGGGGCGCTGCGTGCGGCGGTGGATGAGCACGGCGCCGTCCTGGTCCGCGGCCTGGGCCTCCGCGATCCAGCCGAAGTGGCCGCTACCTTCCAGCAGCTGGTTCCGGGCGGGCTCATGCCGGACCGGGAGGCTTTCGCCGCCAGGCAGCCCTACCTGGACGGCGTGTACTCATCCCTGACGTGGCCGGCGAACCAGCCCATGTGCATGCACCACGAGCTCAGCTACGCGCTCGAGTTCCCCGGCCTGATGCTCTTCGCCTGCCTCCAGGCACCCAGCGTCGGTGGGGTGACCGGTGTGGCGGACGCCCGCGCCGTGCTCGATGCCATACCCCTGGACATCGTCCGGCGGTTCGAAAACGAGGGATGGCTGCTCGCCCGCAGCTACAACGAAGACATCGGTGCCACCTATGAGGAGGCGTTCGGGGTCTCGGACCGCGCCGACGTCGAGAACTACTGCCGCGCGCACAAGATCGAGTTCGAGTGGCAGCCCGACGGGGAGCTGCGCACCCGGCAACGGCGCCCCGCCGTAATCCGGCACCCGGTGACCGGCCAGCGCTGCTGGTTCAACCAGGTGGCGTTCCTGAGCGAATGGACGATCGCGCCGGAGGTGCGGGAGTACCTGGTGGACGTCTACGGTCCCGACGGGCTGCCCTTCAACACCCGCTTCGGCAACGGCGAGCCGATCGAGGAGGACATCATTGCCCTCCTGAACGAGGTCTACGAGGCCCACACTCTTCGAACCCCCTGGCAGACGGGGGACCTCATGCTCGTCGACAACGTCAGCATGGCGCACAGCCGCGAGGCCTATGAGGGACCTCGGGAGATTCTTGTCGGTATGGCCGAGCCGCGCAACATTTTCGATCTCGATACGCACACCCAGGACGGTTCCAGATGACAAAACTCGCCACTTCCCCAGCCGCAGCGGCCGCAGAGCCGAAGACGGTTCCGCCCTTCGCGGTGATTGCAGGGACCCAGGTGCAGCAGGTGCTCCAGGGCCGGGAAAAACAGGTCGTCGAGCTGGTCGAGCAGACCTACCGGGTGCACGCAGCCGGAGACTCGGTGAACCCGCCGTCCTATTTCCTGCGCTTCCCGGACCGGCCCACCTCGCGCATCATCGCCCTGCCGGCCTCGATCGGCGGACAGGTGGAGGTTGACGGCATTAAATGGGTCTCCAGCTTCCCGGACAACGTGTCGTCGGGGATTCCGCGCGCCTCAGCGGTGCTGATCCTCAACGACCGGGGAACGGGCTACCCCTTCGCCTGCATGGAGGGCTCCATTATCAGCGCCTCCAGGACGGCCGCATCGGCTGCCGCGGCGGCCGACTGGCTCAGCCGGGGCCGCGGGCGTCCACGAAGAGTCGGGTTCTTCGGCGTTGGCCTCATCGCCCGCTACATCCACACCTTCCTGAAGGCCACCGACTGGTCCTTCGACGAGATCGGGGTGTTCGACCTCTCGGGTGAGAGCGCGGAGGGTTTCAAAGGCTATCTCGAGCGCAGCGGCACCGGAGCCCGGGTGACCGTGCACGACGGCCCCGAGCAGCTGATCAGAAGCAGCGACCTCGTCGTGTTCGCCACCGTGGCGGGCCAGCCGCACGTGCACGACACGACATGGTTCGCGCACAACCCCCTGGTGCTGCACGTGTCCCTGCGCGATCTGGCCCCGGAGATCCTGCTGGCATCAACCAACATCCTCGACGACATCGACCACTGCCTGAAAGCCGGGACGTCCGCGCATCTCCTGGAGCAGATGACCGGCAACAGGGACTTCGTGGACGGCACCCTGGCCGACGTCATGGAAGGCAAAATCCAGCCACCGGAGGACCGCCCCATCGTGTTCTCCCCGTTCGGCCTCGGCGTGCTCGACCTCGCAGTGGGCAAATACGTCTACGACGAACTCGCCCACAGCGGCCAACTCCGGGTGCTCGAGGACTTCTTCTCCGAGCTGCGCCGGTACGGCTGATCCGGCGGAGCAACCACGCTCATCGGTTCGCACTCAATCAGGAGTGACACAATGCTTTCGTTACCGCAGATGCTGGGGAATGTGTCTAAGGCCTACCTCCAGTCGCCTGATGACTGGGCAGGATCGGTAACCGGCGTCCTGCGGGACGCCGCGATCTACCACGAAGCCAGAAACGGCTTCTACCGTGCCCAGTGTGACGCGTTGGGAGTCGATCCCGCCGCGATCAACGACATCAACGACCTGCAAGACCTGCCACTGTTGCCGGTCGGCATGTTCAAGCGTCCCGACGCCCAGTTGCTGCTCACCTGCTCCCTGGCCGACATCGAGACCGAAACCCGCTCCAGCGGAACCCGCGGTGTCCCGTCCGTCGCCCCCCGCAACAGCGAGACATTGACCCTGGCGCTGGTCGGCCTGATCGGGACCTACCGGGAGTTCTTCAGCTTGTCCGGGGGCGCGGGACTTTTCTTGAACCCGTCGGACCCAGAAGCTTCGGAGATGGGACTGCTCAAGGACTTGAACATCCTGAACTGCGTCTTCGACCACCACACATATCTCGCTGCCGACCAGGCGTTCGACGCCAGGGAGGCCTTGGAGCACCTGCGCCGGTGGAAGGGCCATATGACACGCCACATCGTCGGTCCGCCCTTCCTCATCGGCCTGCTCCTCCGGTTCCTCGAGCGGGAGAAGGTCAATGTGCGCCTGGACCCGTACAGCATGATCATCACTCTCGGCGGCTGGAAGCGGCACACGGCCGAGGCCATCCCTGACGAAGGCTTTCGGCAGCGGTGCCACGACTCGCTCGGCGTGCGCCCGGAGAACGTGCGCGACATGTACGGCATGGTCGAGTCGAACATGCTCGCTGTCGAATGCCACCTGCATCGCAAGCACGTTCCGCCGTGGTGCTACATCTCCATCCGGGATCCTGGCCAGAACGGGAAAGAGCTCGCCCCGGGGGAGACCGGCACCATCGCCGTCCTGGACGCCCTCAGCACCAGCTACCCCGGTTTCCTCCTCACCGACGACATAGGCGACGTCGAAACCGGAACCTGCGGGTGCGGCAGAACCGGCCAGGTCATCAACTTCCGCCGCCGGGGGCAAGGTGACGGGCTTGGCCACTGCCCCGTCAGCATCGAGCGCTACCTCGGTTCGGGCACCACCGCCGAGGCTGAGGCACCGGCTCTCGTGAAGGCCTGACTTACATGCGCACACCTACCCGCACCGCAAGGCCGTGTCACAGTGATGGAAGGGACAGGCCCATGGAAGCGCCGTCTTCCATCGCCGGAACCCGCCCGTTCCCGAGCACGGCAACCGCCAAGCAGGAACCGGTACCGACGGTGGTCAGTCAGATGCATGAAGTGACGACGGGCAGCAGCATGCCGCCCGCAGTGCATACGGATCCGGCTGCGAATGTGCGGGCCGGCGTCACAGTCTATTTCCTCGGCGGCGAGCAGAACCTGCTCTACGTTGAGGACAACGGGCAGTGGGTGGAATACGTAAAGTCCGCCCCGCCGTCGGAGGATCAGAGACCGGAAGCTGAAGCGCCCCTGACCCAGCCAGTTCCTCACACGGATACAAGCCAAAATGGCCGCCCGGGCCCTGATGCATGGCCGGACCCTGTGCATTGGGCAGGTTACACCTGCCACAGCCCCGACGAAATGACGCGGGACCGCAAGCCCCGGGTCTACTACGATCCCTGCACGAGGCCGGATCTGTTATTCACCGGGAACGGTGAGGCGCCCGCGCTGCCCTTGCCCGTCCTGGAGCTTGCCGGGCACCTGGCAGACCCGGAACCGTGGCTCGATCCCGAGTCGGGGGACCGGTTCTCGTCCATCCAGGCCAGCATGGTCCTGAAGCTGCTGAGGTACGCTCCGCGCTAGCCGTCTGCCGCTCTGGCTTGTTGGCAATGCACTGCCCGCTCACGCGGAGGTCTCAGTTTGCCGAAATAGCCTTCCCGATCCGGACAGCGCCGGTCAGAGGACAGCGCCGATCAGAGCCGGTCGCCCCGGTCACCCGGACCACCGCGGTGCCGGTCTCGTCCGAGGCAGCCAGATCCACCTCCGCGGATATTCCCCAGTCGTGGTTGCCCGCCGGATCATCGAAGATCTGCCGGACCTTCCAGACGCCGGGCTCCTCGGTGATGATGAGCAGCCCGGGACCGCGGGCGTCAGGGCCGATGCCGATGTCGTCGTGCTCGTCGAAATAGTCGTCCAGGACGTCTTCCCAGCGGTCCGCATCCCAGCCGGCGTCGCCGTCGAGCTCGCCCAGTGCGGTGGCGTCCTCGTCGGCGAAAAGCTCGACGCGGCGGAACATCTCGTTCCGGACCATGACCCGGAACGCCCGGATGTTGGACGTGAGCGACGGCGGCGGGGGAGGCGGTGCGTCGTGAGGCGTCGGGGCGGCACCGGACGCCAGCTCCTCCCACTCGTCCAGCAGGCTGGAATCCACCTGGCGCACCAGCTCGCCGAGCCAGGCGATCAGATCCTCGAGGTCCTCCCGCAGCGCATCCTGCGGCACGGTCTGCCGGAGTGCTTTGAAGCCATCCGCCAGGTACCGCAACACGATCCCCTCGGAACGGGCAAGGCCGTAGAACTGCACGAACTCGCCGAAGTTCATCGCGCGCTCGTACATGTCCCGGATGACCGACTTGGGAGCCAGCTCAAAGTCGCCCACCCACGGGGCTGCCTTGCGGTACACCTCGAAGGCCTCGCCCAGGATTTCCGCGAGCGGCTGGGGGTAGGTGACCTCGTCAAGCATGGCCATCCGCTGCTCATACTCGATGCCGTCAGCCTTCATGGCGGCCACCGCCTCGCCGCGTGCCTTCTTCTGCTGCGCCGAGAGGATCTGCCGCGGCTTCTCCAGCGTGGCTTCAATGACGGAGACGACGTCGACGGCGTAGGACGGCGATTCCGGATCCATCAGGTCCAGCGCGGCCAGGGCAAACGGCGAAAGCGGCTGGTTCAGAGCGAAGTTAGGCTGCAGGTGTACGGTCAGGCGCACCGTGCGGCCGTCCGGCCCCTGTTCCGCGGCCGGGATGCGTTCCACCACCTCGGCGGCGAGCAGTTCCCGGTAGATCCCCAGGGCCTTCTTCATCAGCCGCAGCTGCGAGGGACGGCTTTCGTGGTTTTCGGTCAAGAGCCGGCGCGCCGCCGCGAACGGGTCGCCGGGACGCTCCATGAGGTTCATCAGCATCGCATGTGTAACGGTGAAGCTGGAGTTCAGTGGGTCCGGGACAGAGTCCACCAGGCGGTTGTAGGTCGGTTCGCCCCAGGACACGAATCCCTCCGGCGGCTTTTTCTTCACCACCTGGCGCAGCTTCCGCTGGTCGTCGCCGAACTTCGCGGTGGCCTTGGCCATCGCCTTGACGTTTTCCACGACGTGCTCGGGGGCCTGCACCACCACGGTGCCGGCCGTATCGTAGCCGGCCCGGCCGGCCCTTCCGGCAATCTGGTGGAACTCACGGGAGTTGAGCAGGCGGGTGCGTACGCCGTCGTACTTGCTCAGGGCGGTGAGCACGACAGTGCGGATGGGCACGTTGATCCCCACGCCCAGCGTGTCCGTGCCGCAGATAACCTTGAGCAGGCCGGCCTGGGCCAGTTGCTCCACGAGCCGGCGGTACTTGGGCAGCATGCCCGCATGGTGCACGCCGATGCCGTGCCGGACGAGGCGGTTCAGGGTCTTGCCGAAGCCCGCCGCGAAACGGAAGTTCGCGATGAGCTCGGCGATCCTGTCCTTTTCCTCGCGCGTGCACACGTTGATGCTCATGAGCGTCTGGGCGCGCTCGATGGCCTCCGCCTGGCTGAAATGCACCACATAGACCGGCACCTCCTTGGTGCCGAGCAGCTCTTCGAGGGTTTCGTGAACCGGCGTCTCGCGGTAATAGTAGTGCAGCGGAATGGGGCGTTCGGCCGAGCTGACGGTGGTGGTCGGCCGTCCTGTGAGTTCGGTCATGCCGGCTTCGAACCGGCTGACGTCGCCCAGCGTGGCGGACATCAGGAGAAACTGTGCCTGTGGGAGTTCCAGCAGCGGAACCTGCCACGCCCAGCCGCGCTGCGGATCGGAGTAGAAATGGAATTCGTCCATGATCACAGCGCCCAGCTCGGCCGCCGCGCCTTCGCGCAGGGCGGTGTTGGCCAGGATTTCGGCGGTGCAGCAGATGATCGGGGCGTCCTGGTTCACGCCGGAGTCGCCGGTGATCATGCCGACGTTCTCCGCCCCGAAGATCTCGCAGAGGGCGAAGAACTTCTCGGAGACCAGGGCCTTGATGGGGGCCGTGTAATAGCTGCGCTCGCCGCGGGCCATCGCCTGGAAGTGGGCGGCAATGGCAACGAGTGACTTGCCTGATCCGGTAGGCGTCGCGAGGATCACGTTGGCGCCGGAGGCCAGCTCCATGATGGCCTCGTCCTGGGCCGGGTAGAGCTGCAGGCCGCGGCTTTCGGTCCACTCCACGAAGCGCTCGTACAGCGTGTCCGGGTCCGCGCCGGTTCCGGTGGTGATCCGTGCGGACGGGGCGGGGAGCTGTTCAACGAGTTTCATTGCCTCCCAGCTTAGTGCCAGCGCGTCCCTGGACAGTTTCAGTCCAGCCCGGCGTTAGGCTCGCTCTGCCAGGACAAAACTTCAAGGACGAAGCTTCAACGAACAAGCTTCAACGAACAAACGGAGGCCATGTGTGGGATCCCGCCAAATACGTTCAGTTCGGGGACTACCGGCAGCGTCCGTTCTTTGACCTGACCGGCCGCGTCCTCCCCGACGACCCGCGGCAGGTGGTGGACCTGGGTTGTGGTCCCGGCAACCTGACCGCCACGCTCGCAGCCCGCTGGCCTGACGCGCGGGTGGTGGGCCTGGACTCCTCCGCCGAAATGCTGGCCACGGCCGAACATCACCGGCAGTCCGCGCCGGGACTGGAGTTCCGGCTCGGGGACATCGCTTCGTGGGCCCCCTCCGCGGACACCGATGTGGTGGTGAGCAACGCGGCTCTGCAGTGGGTCCCCGGGCACCCCGAACTGCTGGCCGGCTGGCTGAAGGCGCTGAAGCCGGGCGCGTGGTTTGCCCTCCAGGTGCCGGGGAACTTCACGTCCGCGTCCCATACCCTGATGCGCGACGCCGCCGAGTCGCCGAAGTGGGCCGGGAAGCTTGCCGGCGTGCTGCGCCACGATGAGGCGGTGGCGCATCCCGCAAAATACCTCGAGATCATGCTCGACGCCGGGTGCGCGGCAGACGCGTGGGAGACCACCTACCAGCAGGTGCTCACGGGCGAAAACCCGGTGCTGGATTGGGTGCGCGGCGCCGGCCTGCGGCCCGTGCTGGCTGCGCTGCCGCCGGACGATGCCGCCGAGTTCGAGGCCGAATACGGCGCCCGGCTGGCCGAGGCCTATCCGGCCACGCCGCACGGCACGGTGTACCCGTTCCGCAGGATCTTCGCGGTGGCCCGCAAGCTCTAGGGCAGCCGCTCCCGCCGCGCGCGGAATGTCCCGCGCGGTCCCATGTGATCTGGCTTACAATGGCCAAGCGGTCATTGGGGGCCTGCCCAGGCTCCCGTACGCCTTGGCGATAGAGGAGGCGCGGTGCTGATTGGCTTAATGCTCCGCCTCCTTGGCGAGCACCGGGCCGCTGTGTGGGCGATCATCGTGCTGCAGGTGGTGCAGACGGCAGGAAACCTGCTGCTGCCGACGCTGAATGCCAGCATCATCGACGACGGGATCCTCGCCAACCAGCCCGGGGTAATCCTGGGGCTTGGCGGCTGGATGCTGGTGCTCACCGCGGTCCAGGCCGCAGCCGCCCTGGCCGCCGGATACCTCGGGGCCGACGTCGCCATGAAAATTGGCCACCGCCTGAGACGGGAGCTGTTCGCCCAGGTCCAGGCGATGTCATCCCAGGAGATCGGGACCTTCGGCGCCCCCAGCCTCGTCACCAGGGCAACCAACGACGTCCAGCAAATCCAGACCTTCGCGGTCCTGCTCTTCACCATGCTCGCCGCGGCGCCGGTCATGGGCATCGGGGGAATCATCCTGGCCATCCAGCAAAATGCGGCCCTGTCCTCTGTCGTGATCGTCATAGTTCCGGTGCTGGTGCTCATCATGTACTTGATCGTGCGCCGCCTCATACCGCTCTACCGGCAGGGCCAGGCCCTTATCGACGGCATCACCCGGATCCTCCGCGAACAGATCATTGGCGCAAACGTCATCCGGGGCTTTGTCCGGCAGAAGCATGAAGTGACCCGGTTCACGGAAGCGAACCGGCGGCTGACGAACAACAACCTCCAGTCCGCGCTCCTGGTTGCGGGCATGCTTCCGATGATCATGATCGTGGTGAACCTCTCCTCGGTGGCCGTGGTCTGGTTCGGTGGGCAACTGATCGGCAGCGGCAATATGGAGGTGGGTGCCCTCACGGCCCTCATCGCCTACATCCTGCAGATCCTGCTGGCCATCATGATGGCCATGTATGTGTTCAGCACCGCACCCCGCGCGGCCGTCTGCGCCGAGCGGATCCAGGACGTGCTGGACGTGACCCCGGCACTGGCGGTACCCGCCGTGCCGGGGCCCGCAGGGGCAGGGCTAGCCGGGACGGCGTCCGCCCCGGTGCCAACAATCGCGGAGCCAACAATCGCGGATCCGGCAACCGCGGAGCCGGCTGCCGTCGCCGGCGGGGGAGTCGAGTTCAGCCACGTCTGGTTCGCCTATCCCGGGGCGGAGTCCCCGGTCCTGGCCGACATCTCTTTTACTGCCGGACCGGGCACCACCACGGCCATCATCGGTGCCACCGGCAGCGGTAAGACCACGCTCCTGAATCTCCTGCCGCGGTTCCTGAACGCCACGTCAGGCGAAATCCGGTTGGGCGGAGCCGACATCCGGAAACTGCCCGCTGACCGGCTTCGGGAACGGATTTCGGTGGTGCCGCAGCACTCGTATCTCTTCTCAGGCACTGTGGCAAGCAACCTGCGGATGGCCGCGCCGGAGGCAACTGAGGACGACCTGTGGAGGGCCCTGCGGTTGGCGCAGGCCGAGGACTTCGTCCGTCTGCTCCCGGACGGCCTGCATGCCGCCGTCGCGCAGGGCGGGGCCGGGCTTTCGGGCGGGCAGCGGCAGCGCCTCTGCATTGCCCGAGCGATGCTCCGCACCGCGGATCTTTACCTCTTTGACGACAGTTTTTCCGCCCTGGACTATGCCACCGAGGCCGCAGTTACGCGGGCGCTGGAGCCGGTGCTGGCAGCGGCAACGGTGCTGATGGTGGCTGAACGCATCCCGACCATCATGGGTGCGGACCGGATCCTGGTGCTCGAGGAAGGCCGGCTGGTGGCCCAGGGAACCCACACTGAACTGCTGGTCTCATCACCCACCTACCGGGAGATCGCCGAGTCGCAGCTGGCCCTCGATGAGCAGCCATGAGGGCCGGGCAGCCATGAGGGCCGGGCGCCCATGAAGGGCTCGCACGCCGCCGAACGCAAGACGGGCAGTTTCCTGCCGGCGGCCAGACGCCTCCTGGGCTTGCTGCGCCCGTTCAAGGGCAGGATGGCCCTGGCCGTCGCGGCGACCTGCGGCTTCGCCGCCCTCAACGTGGCGGCTCCCAAGCTCCTGGGTGACGCCACCGACGTCATCGTCGACGGTTTCATGCATGGCACGTTCGACGCCGGCAGGCTGGCGGCGCTGCTCGCTGTGGTGTCGCTGATGTACGTCGGGACCTCCGTTTTCAACTGGGTCCAGGGAGCCCTGACCGCCCAGACTGTGCAGCGGCTTGTTTTCGGTCTTCGCGCCGCCGTCGAGGACAAACTGCACCGGCTGCCGTCCGCGCACTTCCACGAGCAGGCCAGGGGCGATGTCCTCAGCAGGGCAACCAACGACGTCGACAACATCTCGCAGGCGCTCAACCAGCTGCTCACGCAGCTGATCATGTCCGTTCTGATGCTGTGCGGTTCGCTGGCCATGATGCTGTGGATCTCCCCGCTGCTGGCCGCCATCGCCCTGTTGTCCGTGCCGCTGTCCACGCTGATAACGGTGTTCATGGCGCGCCAGTCGCAGGCCTATTTCAGCGCCCAATGGGCATCCACCGGGGAGGTGAACGCCCATATTGAGGAATTCATCACCGGTCACGAGGTGATCAAGGCATTTGGGCAGCAGGACAGGGTCTCGGCCATCTTCGGCCGCGGCAACGACCGGCTGGCCCGGAGCAGCGCCCGCGCCCAGTTCGTCTCCGGAGCCGTGCAGCCGCTGATGGTTTTCGTCGCCAACCTTAACTACGTGGCCGTGGCCGTCGTCGGCGCCCTGCAGGTGGCGGCCGGCGGAATGACGATCGGCGGCATCCAGGCGTTCATCCAGTTCAGCCGGCTGTTCACCCAGCCGATGGGCCAGATCGGCGGCATGCTTACCCTCATGCAGTCCTGCGCAGCCTCGGCGGAACGGGTCTTCGCCCTGCTGGACGAACCTGAGATCCCGCGCGAGGACCAGGTTCCGGCCCGCCACGAAAACCTCCGCGGCCGGATAGATTTCGAGGACGTCACCTTTGCATACACCCGGGGGGCACCGGCCGTCAGCGGGCTGTCGTTCTCCGTCCTCCCGGGCCAGACCGTGGCCATCGTGGGCCACACCGGCGCCGGCAAGACCACCGTGATGAACCTCCTCATGCGCTTCTATGAGCTCGATTCAGGCCGTATTACGATCGACGGCACGGACATCGCCACGGTGCCTGTGGACTCGCTGCGGTCCAATTTCGCCGTGGTCATGCAGGACGTCTGGCTGTTCAGCGGCACGGTGCGCGACAACATCGAGTACGGCTGGCCCGGGGCGGACGATGACCGGGTCCTGGCAGCCGCCGAGGCCAGCCACGTGGACCACTTTGTGCGGTCGCTGCCCGCCGGTTACGCCACGGTCCTGGGGGACGACGGCGATTCGCTGAGCCAGGGCCAAAGGCAACTGATCACCATCGCGCGGGCCCGGCTCGCCGACCGCAGCGTCCTGATCCTGGATGAGGCAACAAGTTCCG
Source organism: Arthrobacter sp. K5 (assembly GCF_040448525.1). Lineage (NCBI taxonomy): Bacteria > Bacillati > Actinomycetota > Actinomycetes > Micrococcales > Micrococcaceae > Arthrobacter > Arthrobacter sp. K5. Next base: position 574,440 of record NZ_CP159279.1, read on the forward strand.
TTGACACCCGGACCGAGGTGCAGATCAAGCTTGCGATGAACCGGCTGAGGCAGGGCAAGACGAACTTCATCATTGCCCACAGGTTGTCCACCGTGCGCGACGCTGATCTAATTCTCGTCATGGATCACGGACGCATTGTTGAACAGGGGACGCACAGCAGCCTGCTGTCCGTGGACGGTCATTACCGGCACCTGTATGAGGCCCAGTTCCGCGGGGTAGACCGCGAACTCGGCGCCATCCGCCGGCACCACGGCAGGCACGCCGCCGGCAAGCAGCGCTACCGGGAGTCCGGCCTGTGACCGCCGGGGATGCCTTCCCGGGGCGGTGGAAGCCGAACACCGGCAGCTCCGTGGCCCTCTTCGAGCAGCTGCGTCTCCACGTGATCGAACAGGCGGACCAGGGAAAGCTTGCCCCCGGTACACGGCTGCCGGCGGTGCGGGCCCTCGCCGGAACCCTCGGCGTGGCACCCCACACGGTGGCCCGGGCGTACAAGGAACTCGAAGCTGCGGGCGTCGTCGCCACGAAGGGCCGGAACGGGACGGTGGTCTGCGCCCGCGACGAGCGCTGGGGGGCTTTGTCCGAGGCCGCAGCCGAGTATGCGGCAGCCGCGAAATCGCAGGGCGCAACGTTCGCGGAGGCGGTCCACCTGTTGGCGGCTGCTTACGACGCTGAGTAGTGAGGGTGGCATAGCACACCCGCGTGGATATTCGAAGAAGTTTTCGACTAGCATTAGTGGGTGCCTAAAGCCGTAGCTGAAGAAACCGCCGTTGTCCCCTCCGCCGTCGTCCCCCTCAACCCCGCCAAACCGGCGCGCCCGGACCTGTCCCGGCTGGTGGTCAAGGGCGCCCGCGAGCACAACCTCCGCAACGTTGACCTCGACCTGCCGCGCGATGCCATGATCGTCTTCACGGGCCTGTCCGGCTCCGGAAAGTCGTCCCTGGCCTTCGATACCATCTTCGCCGAGGGCCAGCGCCGCTACGTCGAATCGCTCTCCGCCTACGCCCGGCAGTTCCTGGGCCAGGTGGACAAGCCCGACGTCGACTTCATCGAGGGCCTGTCGCCCGCGGTCTCGATCGACCAGAAGTCCACGAGCAAGAATCCACGCTCCACCGTGGGCACGATCACCGAAATTTACGACTACATGCGTCTCCTGTGGGCACGCGTGGGCCGTCCGCACTGCCCCGTCTGCGGTGAACCCGTCATCAAGCAGACGCCGCAGCAGATCGTGGACCAGCTGCTCGAACTGGAGGACGGCACCCGCTTCCAGATCCTCGCTCCCGTGGTGCGGGGGCGCAAGGGTGAGTTCGTCGACCTCTTCAAGGAATTGACGGCGAAGGGGTATTCCCGCGCCCGGGTCGACGGCGACCTCGTCCAGCTGAGCGATCCGCCCAAGCTGGGCAAGCAGTTCAAACACACCATTGAGGTGGTGGTGGACCGGCTCGTGGTCAAGGAAGGCATCCGGCAGCGCCTGACAGACTCCATCGAGACGGCCCTTGGCCTGGCTGAGGGACGCGTCCTGGCCGACTTCGTCGACCTGGAATCCGACGACCCCCACCGCACGCGCGCCTTTTCGGAAAACCTGGCCTGCCCCAATGAGCATCCGCTCGCCATCGACGAGATTGAGCCCCGGTCCTTCTCGTTCAACAACCCGTTCGGCGCCTGCTCGGCCTGCAGCGGCATCGGCACCCGGCTGGAAGTCGACGAGGAACTCATCATTCCCAACCCGGAGCTCGCGCTGGAGGACGGAGCCATCGCGCCGTGGTCCCTGGGCACCGCCACCACCGAGTACTGGAACCGTCTGCTCGGCGGACTCGCCAAAGAGCTCGGGTTCTCCATGACCACACCGTGGCAGGACCTTCCGTCCGAGGTCCGGCAGACTGTCCTGCACGGCAAGGACCACAAGGTTGTGGTGCAGTACCGCAACCGGTTCGGCAGGGAGCGCAAGTACAGCACCGGCTTCGAAGGCGTGGTGCAGTACGTGCACCGCAAGCACACCGAAACCGAGTCTGACTACGCCAGGGACCGCTACGAGGAATACATGCGGCAGATCCCCTGCCCCGCCTGCAACGGCGCCCGGCTGAACCCGGCGTCGCTCTCGGTTCTCATCAACGGCAAATCCATTGCCGACGTCGCGCGGCTGCCCATGCGCGAATGCGCAGCATTCCTGGACAACCTCGTGTTGACCGGCCGTGAGGCCCAGATCGCCCATCAGGTCCTCAAGGAGATCCAGGCCCGCCTGACCTTCCTGCTGGACGTGGGCCTGGAATACCTCAACCTGGAGCGCCCCTCCGGCACCCTCTCCGGCGGCGAGGCCCAGCGCATCAGGCTGGCCACCCAGATCGGCTCCGGCCTCGTGGGCGTCCTGTACGTCCTGGACGAGCCCTCCATCGGGCTGCACCAGCGGGACAACCGGCGCCTGATTGAGACCCTGACCCGGCTGCGGGACCTGGGCAACACCCTCATTGTGGTCGAGCACGACGAGGACACCATCCACGAGGCAGACTGGATCGTGGATATCGGCCCGGGAGCCGGCGAGCACGGCGGGCAGGTGGTCCACTCGGGGTCCTACAAGGCACTCCTGGAGAACACGAAGTCCCTGACCGGGGACTACCTCTCCGGCCGAAAGAGCATCGACGTCCCCAAGAAGCGGCGCAAGTACGACAAGAAGCGTGAGCTGAAGGTGGTCGGCGCCCGCGAGAACAACCTCGTGAACGTTGATGCCGCTTTCCCCCTGGGCCTGTTCACAGCCGTGACCGGCGTCAGCGGCTCCGGCAAGTCCACCCTGGTCAACGAGATCCTGTACAAGGTGCTGGCCAACAAGCTCAACGGCGCCAAGCAGGTGGCCGGGCGCCACCGCACTGTCCAGGGCCTCGAGCACCTGGACAAGGTGGTGCACGTGGACCAGAGCCCCATCGGCCGTACCCCGCGCTCCAACCCGGCAACGTACACCGGCGTGTTCGACCACATCCGGAAGCTCTTTGCCGAGACCACCGAAGCCAAGGTCCGCGGCTACATGCCCGGACGGTTCTCCTTCAACGTCAAGGGCGGCCGCTGCGAGGCCTGCTCCGGTGACGGCACGCTCAAGATCGAGATGAACTTCCTGCCGGACGTCTACGTCCCGTGCGAGGTTTGTCACGGTGCTCGCTACAACCGCGAGACCCTCGAGGTGCACTACAAGGGCAAGACCATCGCCGATGTCCTGAACATGCCCATCGAGGAGGGAGCCGAATTCTTCGCGGCGTTCTCCCCGATTGCCCGCCACCTCAAGACGCTCGTGGACGTCGGCCTCGGATACGTCCGGCTGGGCCAGCCCGCCACCACGCTGTCCGGCGGCGAGGCGCAGCGCGTGAAGCTGGCCGCCGAGCTCCAGAAACGGTCCAACGGCCGCAGCGTCTATGTCCTGGACGAGCCAACCACCGGGCTTCACTTCGAGGACATCCGGAAGCTGCTCATGGTGCTGCAGGGCCTCGTGGAGAAGGGCAACACGGTCATCACCATCGAGCACAACCTCGACGTCATCAAGAGCGCAGACTGGATCGTGGACCTGGGCCCTGACGGGGGTTCCGGCGGCGGCCGGATCGTGGCCTCCGGCACCCCCGAGCAGGTCTCCAAGTCCTCGGAAAGCCACACCGCGAAGTTCCTGGCCGAAATCCTCGGCTAGCGGCCCGAGCCCCGAGACGCCAACCAACTAAGACCCCAAACCACCATGGCGGCCCGCCAGACCAACTGGCGGGCCGCCGTCGTCCTCCGTTGGAGCGGAGTTTTTCTACAGATGATGGCCGCTAAACGCCCCGGAAGTCGTGATACGTCTACAAAACTCGTCTGCGGGGGCGGAAGTATTCTTCGGAAGGCATACGAGTTTGAGCAGGCGTGCCATCGTGAGAAACTAAGCCGGTGACTTCAACAACAGTGCCCGTGATCTTCGACCTGGACGGCACTCTTGTCGATCCGGCCGGCGGGATAACAGACGGAATTGCCGCGGCCCTCACCGAACATGGCCTTGCTGTCCCAAGCCAGGACCTTCTAGACGCGATGGTGGGTCCCAAGCTGAGCGACTCCCTGCTGAACGTCGCGGCTGTTCCGCCGGCCATGCTCAAGGCGGTCATCCGGACCTACCGGATGCATTACCTGGACTCCGGCATTGCCCAGAGCCGCCTGTACCCGGGCATCGTGGACCTGCTGGACGGCTATGTCGAGGCGGGGCGGCCCGTAGCGGTGGCGACGCAAAAGCCGCAGGCCCTTGCGCATATCGTGCTTGAACACCACAAAATCGCTCGCCGGTTCCTCACCATCAAAGGCTCAGCCGCGGACGAGACCGCGGCTGCGGCGGGTCCGGTAGGCAAGACCGGCATCATCGCCGCCGCCATGACGGCCCTCGGCACGCAGCATGCCGTGATGGTGGGCGATCGCGCGCAGGACGTGGCCGGAGCATTGGCCAACGGGCTCGACTGCATCGGTGTCAGCTGGGGTTTTGCGCCCGACGGCGAACTGGAGGCAGCGGGTGCGGTGGCCGTCGTGCACGACACCGCCGGCCTGCGCGCCAAGGTCGAGGAGCTGGAGAACGTCCGTGCCGCAGCCCTGAGCGAGGTGCGCAACGATGGAGCTGTTTGACGGCGTCCGCTGGACGACGCGGACCCTTATCTCCGGTAGCTGCCGGCCAACCGTCATCGGGCTGGAGAACGTGCCCAAGGACGGTCCCTTCATTGTGGCGCCCAACCACCTTTCCTTTTTGGACAGCGTGATTGTCCAGGCGCTCATGCCGCGTCCCGTGGCGTTCTTTGCCAAGGCGGAGTACTTCACCACCAAGGGCATCAAGGGCCGGGTGATGAAGTCCTTCTTCGAGGCAGTCGGCTCCATTCCGGTGGAACGCGGGGAGCAGGCCGCGAGCGTGCAGGCCCTCAAGACACTCCTGGACATCCTCGAGGACGGCCGGGGCATCGGGATCTACCCCGAGGGCACCCGTTCCCGTGACGGAATCCTCTACCGCGGCCGGACCGGCGTCGGCTGGCTGGCCCTCACCACCGGCGCGCCGGTGATCCCGGTGGGACTCATCGGTACCGAGAAGCTGCAGCCCGCTGGCCGCAATGCCGTCAAGCCCCAGCACTTCACCATGAAGGTGGGGGAGCCGATCTACTTCGACAAGACCGGACCGGACCATTCCCTTCCCGCCCGGCGCCAGGTGACCGACCGGATCATGGACGCCATTGCCGAGCTCAGCGGCCAGGAGCGTTCCACCAGCTACAACCAGAGCAAAGTCATCGAGTAGGCTGCTTCCTCACAGCAGGCGGCCGTCCGCTCCGGATGGCCTGCGGCAATCCGGAGGCCCTCAGCTCAGTAGACTGGAAACGTGGCAGATCCATCGAGTTATAGACCCCAGACGGGTGAGATTCCGACCAATCCGGGTGTTTACAGGTTCAGGGATCCCCATGGGAGGGTCATCTACGTCGGCAAGGCGAAGAACCTCCGGTCGCGCCTAAATTCGTATTTCGCGAACCCGGCGGGGCTGCTGCCCAAGACCCACGCCATGGTGTACGCGGCCAGCAGCGTCGAGTGGACGGTGGTGGGCAGCGAACTTGAATCCCTGCAGCTGGAATACACCTGGATCAAGGAATTCAAGCCGCGGTTCAACGTGGTTTTCCGGGACGACAAGACGTACCCCTACCTCGCCGTCACCATGGGCGAGAAGCTGCCCCGCGTGCAGGTCATGCGCGGCGAACGGCGGAAGGGCACGCGGTATTTCGGGCCCTACACGGCAGGTGCCATCCGGGAAACCATGGACACGCTGCTGCGGGTCTTTCCGGTGCGGAGCTGCAGTGCGGGGGTGCTGAAGCGGGCCCAGGCCAGCGGCCGGCCCTGCCTGCTGGGCTACATCGACAAATGCTCGGCCCCCTGCGTCGGCCGCGTCACCCCTGAGGAACACCGCGCCCTGGCCGAGGACTTCTGCGCTTTCATGGGCGGCGAGGCCAAGCGGTTCATCGCCCGGCTCGAAAAGGAAATGGGGGCCGCCGTCGCCGTCCTCGACTACGAACGCGCCGCCCGGCTGCGCGACGATATCACCGCCCTCCGGAAGGTCTTCGAGCGGAATGCCGTGGTGCTCGCCGAAGACACCGACGCCGACGTTTTTGCCCTGCACGAGGACGAGCTCGAAGCGGCCGTCCAGGTGTTCCATGTCCGGGGCGGACGGGTCCGCGGCCAGCGCGGCTGGGTGGTCGAAAAGGTGGAGGACTTCACCACACCCGACCTCGTCGAACACCTCCTCCAACAGGTCTACGGCGAGGACGCCGAGGTCCAGGGCAGGCTTCCCCGCGAGGTGCTGGTGCCTGTTGAGCCGAGCAATGCGCAGGACCTGGCCGTGTGGCTGGCGGGCATCCGCGGAGCCAAGGTGGACATCCGCGTTCCGCAGCGCGGGGACAAGGCCGCCCTCATGTCCACGGTACGCGAAAACGCCGAGCACGCGCTCCGGCTCCATAAGACCCGCCGGGCCGGCGACCTTACCGTGCGTTCCCAGGCGCTGCAGGAACTCCAGGAGGCGCTGGAGCTCCCCGTCCCGCTGCTGCGCATCGAGTGCTACGACGTCTCCCACGTCCAGGGCACCAATGTGGTGGCCTCCATGGTGGTGGTGGAGGACGGGCTGCCCAAGAAGTCCGACTACCGCAAGTTCTCCATCACCGGAGCCGCGGCCACGGACGACACCGCCGCGATGCACGACGTCCTGACGCGGCGCTTCCGGCACTACCTCGTGGACAAAACGGCCCAGGTTGAAGCCGCCGAACTGGTCGCCACGCCGGCAGTCGCGGCTGCCGGCGCGAACGGGGCGGCCCCGGGTGCCGCGGCGCCGGACGACGCGCTGTCCGACACCACCACGCCGGCCCCGCGGGCAAAATTCGCCTACCCGCCCAACCTTGTTGTGGTGGACGGCGGCAAGCCGCAGGTCAACGCGGCTGCCCGCGCCCTCGAATCGCTGGGCATCGACGACGTTTACGTGGTCGGGCTCGCCAAGCGCCTCGAGGAGGTCTGGCTGCCGGACAGCGACTTTCCGGTGATCCTGCCCCGCTCCTCGCAGGGCCTCTACATGCTGCAGCGCATCCGTGACGAGGCCCACCGGTTCGCCATCTCGTTCCACCGGCAAAAGCGGGGCAAGGCGATGACCGTCTCAGCACTGGACGGCGTACCCGGGCTGGGCGATTCCAAGCGGAAGGCCCTGCTCGCCCACTTTGGCTCCGTCAAGAAGATCAAGGCGGCATCGGCGGAGGAACTGACCGCTGCCAAGGGTGTTGGGCCGGCGCTGGCCGCGGCCATCGTCACGCACTTCAGTCCGGGCGGAGAAGGCGGCGGCTTGGGTGACACCGTTCCGGCGATCAACATGACCACCGGGGAAGTGCTGGAAACTTAGCCCGCGCCCGGAAACTTGGTTAGGGTAAGTACGGGAAATCGGCGTGTGCCGCAAACAGCAACCGCGCAGGAACTGCGCGCGGGAAGCAACAGCAGGAATGGGGCTGGAATTAATGGCAGAGTCGACGGCGGAGTCCAGTACCGAGGAGGACGGCCTGACACCGGTCAAGCCCGCCGAAGCGGAACTGCTCATCGTGACCGGAATGTCCGGCGCAGGCCGCAGCACCGCCTCCGATGCGCTGGAGGACCACGGCTGGTACGTCGTCGAGAACCTGCCGCCGCAGATGCTGGGGACGCTCGCCGAACTCGTGTCCCACGCCCCGCAGTCCATCCCCAAGCTTGCCGTGGTGATGGACGTGCGCAGCAAGGCGCTGTTCGCCGATATCCGTGCGGCCTTGAGGGCCCTCGAAGCCAGCGGTGTCACCTTCCGGGTGCTGTTCCTCGACGCCAGCGATGACGTCCTGGTCCGCCGCTTCGAGCAGGGACGGCGTCCGCATCCGCTGCAGGCCGGCGGCAGGATCCTGGACGGCATCGCCGCGGAGCGTGAGCTCCTCAAGGAACTGCGCGACTCCTCGGACCTCGTCCTGGACACCTCCTCCCTGAACGTGCACGGGCTCGCCACTGCGATCACCGAATTGTTTACCGAGACCGGCCCCATCGCGATCCGCCTCAACATCATGAGCTTCGGTTTCAAGTACGGCCTGCCCGTGGACGCCAACTACGTGGCCGACGTCAGGTTCATCCCGAATCCGCACTGGGTGCCCGCGCTGCGGCCGCACACCGGCCTGGACCAGGACGTCAGCGAGTACGTCCTCGGTGCCGAGGGCGTGCCGAACTTCGTGGAACGGTACGTCCTCGCCCTGGAACCTGTCCTGGAGGGCTACCGCCGGGAGAACAAGCACTACGCCACCATCGCCGTCGGATGCACGGGCGGAAAGCACCGCTCGGTGGCAGTCGCCATGGAGCTCTCCAAACGCCTCGCGCAATATCCGCGCGTAACTGTGACCACGACTCACCGGGACCTGGGCCGCGAGTAATGGGCGTTCTCACCGGCCCGCTGCCCCTCATTCCGCCGACCGGCCTGACCGGTTCCCAGCCTGCCAAGGGACCGACCGTCGTCGCGCTTGGCGGCGGCCACGGCCTTTCGGCCTCACTCTCGGCACTGCGCCTGCTGACGTCCGAACTGACCGCGGTCGTCACCGTGGCGGACGACGGCGGGTCCTCCGGCCGTCTCCGCGAGGAGTACGGCGTCCTTCCGCCCGGTGATCTCCGGATGGCGCTGTCCGCCCTGTGCGATGACACCGACTGGGGCCGCACCTGGCGCGACGTCATGCAGCACCGGTTCCGGTCCGCCCGCGGCGGCGCCTCCCTTGACGAGCACGCCATGGGCAACCTGCTGATCGTCACCCTCTGGGAACTGCTCGGCGACGCAGTGGCCGGCCTGAAATGGGCCGGGGCGCTGCTCGGCGCCCGCGGACAGGTCCTGCCCATGTCCACGGTTCCGCTCACCATCGAGGGCGATGTGCGCGTGACGGCGCCGGACGGCAGCAGCACGGTCACCACCATCACGGGCCAGGCGCGCTGCGCCGTGGCGGGCTCGCTGGAGAGCGTCCGGCTGCTTCCCGAGCAGGCTCCGGCCTGCGTCGAAGCCCTGACCGCGGTTGAGCTTGCCGACTGGGTGGTGCTGGGTCCGGGCTCCTGGTACACGTCCGTGCTGCCGCACCTGCTGCTGCCGGAAATGCGGCAGGCGCTCTGCGATACACCGGCCAAGCGCTGCCTCACCATGAACCTCGCCATGGACACGAAGGAAACCTCTGGCATGTCCGCCGCGGACCACCTTCACGTCCTGAGGGACTACGCGCCGGAGTTCAGCGCGGACGTGGTCCTCGCGGACCCGGCTTCGGTTTCGGACCTGGCCGAGTTTGAGCGGGCAGCGGGGATGATCGGCGCCGAGGTTGTCTTGGGTAGAGTAGGGGCTTCGGGCCGGAGACCGGTCCACGACCCCTTGCGGCTGGCTACGGCCTACCAGGATATTTTCGGGAATAGTTAGGAAAGGTGCCATGGCACTGACAGCATCAGTCAAGGAAGAACTCTCCCGCCTGGATATTAAGAAATCATCAGTCCGCAAGGCTGAGGTCTCGGCCATGCTCCGCTTCGCCGGGGGACTGCACATCATTTCGGGCCGCATCGTCATCGAGGCCGAGGTGGATCTTGCCTCCACCGCCCGGCGCTTGCGCGCCGCCATCGCCGAGGTCTACGGGCACCAGAGCGAAATCATCGTCGTCTCCGGCAGCGGCCTGCGCCGCGGCAGCCGTTACGTCGTCCGCGTTGTCCGCGACGGTGAGGCGCTGGCCCGGCAGACCGGGCTCCTGGACGGCCGGGGACGCCCCGTGCGCGGGCTGCCGTCCGTCGTCGTCAACGGTTCAGCCGCGGACGCCGAGGCGGTGTGGCGCGGCGCCTTCCTGGCGCACGGCTCACTCACCGAACCTGGCCGGTCCTCGTCCATGGAGGTCACCTGCCCCGGTCCCGAATCCGCCCTGGCCCTGGTCGGCGCGGCGCGCCGGCTGGGGATCCAGGCCAAGGCCCGGGAGGTCAGGGGAGTGGACCGCGTGGTAATTCGCGACGGCGACACCATCGCCGCGCTGCTCACCCGGATGGGCGCCCATGACGCGCTCATGGTCTGGGAAGAGCGGCGCATGCGCAAGGAAGTGCGGGCGACGGCGAACCGGCTCGCCAACTTTGACGACGCCAACCTCCGCCGCTCCGCGCAGGCCGCCGTGGCAGCCGGCGCCCGGGTGGACCGGGCCCTGGAGATCCTCGGCGACGACGTCCCCGACCACCTCAAGTACGCCGGCGAACTCCGGGTGGCCCACAAGCAGGCCAGCCTCGACGAACTTGGCCGGCTTGCCGATCCGCCCATGACGAAGGACGCCATCGCCGGGCGCATCCGCCGGTTGCTGGCAATGGCGGACAAACGTGCCTCGGATCTTGGCATCCCGGGCACGGATGCCAATGTGACGCCGGAAATGTTGGACGAGTAAACGGCGCCCATAGAATCAAGACCAGGTGGCGGCTGTTGCCGCCATCGGAGTTTTCCGGATGACCCGTCATCCGGGATGCACAATCCCAGAGTTAGCAAAACCGGACAAACTGTCCACGACATTGGAGGATTTTGTGACCGAGTACGTTCTGCCCGAACTCAGCTACGACTACGCAGCGCTCGAGCCCCACATCTCTGCACGGATCATGGAGCTGCACCACAGCAAGCACCACGCCGCGTACGTGACGGGCGCCAACAACGCGCTGGCCCAGCTGGCAGAGGCGCGCGAAAAGGGCGACTTCGCCAACATCAACCGTCTTTCCAAGGACCTGGCCTTCCACACCGGCGGCCACATCAACCACTCCGTGTTCTGGAACAACCTCTCCCCGGATGGAGGCGACAAGCCCGAAGGTGAGCTCGCCGCGGCCATCGACGACGCCTTCGGCTCGTTCGATGCCTTCCGCGCGCAGTTCTCCGCCGCCGCCCTCGGCCTGCAGGGTTCGGGCTGGGGTTTCCTGGCTTACGAGCCCATCGGTGGGAACCTCGTCATCGAGCAGCTCTACGACCAGCAGGGCAACGTCGCGCTGGGCACCACCCCGCTACTGATGCTGGACATGTGGGAGCACGCCTTCTACCTGGACTACGTCAACGTCAAGGCCGACTACGTCAAGGCGTTCTGGAACATCGTCAACTGGGCTGACGTGTCCGCCCGCTTCGCCGCGGCCCGCGCCAACGCGACGGGTCTCATCACCCTCTAGGTGTGATCCGGCGTACACAAAGCAGTAACAAACTTCACATTCGGCGACTTTAGGGCCGAATTGTGGACGGTCTGCCCCCGCACTTGCGGGGGCAGACCCACTTAAACGTAAGATGGATCACGGAAGGCGGTTAGCCTTCAGCAATGAGGCTGGTCGCCCTCCGATCTGAAAAATATCTCTGCCCAATGGCGTGCGGGATCTGTTAGTTGGCTTGAACGCCCGCTTACTAGTTGTGCTTCCAAGGCACAAAGGAGACTAAAAGTGACCACCCGTATTGGTATCAACGGCTTCGGCCGCATCGGCCGCAACTACTTCCGCGCAGCACTTGCTCAGGGTGCGGACCTCGAGATCGTTGCCGTCAACGACCTCACCAGCCCCGAGGCGCTGGCCCACCTGCTCAAGTACGACTCCGTCGGCGGGCGCCTGGCCGAAACCATCGAGGTCAAGGAAGGCAACCTCGTCGTCAACGGCAACGCCATCAAGGTCCTGGCCGAACGCGACCCCGCCAACCTCCCTTGGAAGGACCTGGGCGTTGACATCGTCATCGAGTCCACCGGTTTCTTCACCAAGGCAGCTGCCGCCAAGAAGCACATCGAAGCCGGCGCCAAGAAGGTCCTGATCTCCGCCCCCGCCTCCGACGAGGACATCACCATCGTGATGGGCGTCAATGACGGCCTGTACGACCCCGAGAACCACCACATCATCTCCAACGCTTCCTGCACCACCAACTGCCTCGGACCGCTGGCCAAGGTTGTTAACGACGCCTTCGGCATCGAGCGTGGCCTGATGACCACCGTCCACGCCTACACCGCAGACCAGAACCTGCAGGACGGCCCGCACAACGACCTCCGCCGTGCCCGCGCCGCCGCCATCAACATGGTCCCCACCTCCACCGGTGCCGCCAAGGCCATCGGCCTGGTCCTGCCGGAGCTCAAGGGCAAGCTGGACGGCTACGCCATCCGCGTTCCGGTCCCCACCGGCTCCGCCACCGACCTCACCGTCACGGTCTCCCGCGAGACCACCGTCGAGGAAGTCAACGCCACGCTCAAGAAGGCCGCAGAGTCCGACGAATGGCAGGGCATCCTGACCTACACCGACGCTCCGATCGTCTCCTCGGACATCGTCGGCGACCCCGCCTCGTCCATCTTTGACTCCGGTTTGACCAAGGTCATCGGCAACCAGGTCAAGGTTGTTTCGTGGTATGACAACGAATGGGGCTACTCGAACCGCCTGGTGGACCTCACGGAGCTCGTCGCCGCAAAGCTGGGCTAGGGTTAGCTACATGACATCTCACACCCTCAACGAACTGATCGCTGAAGGTGTCCGCGGGCGGTACATTCTGGTTCGAAGTGACCTGAATGTGCCGCTCGACGGCTCTACAGTGACTGACGACGGCCGCATCCGGGCCTCACTGCCAGTACTGGGAAAGCTCACGGACGCCGGTGCCCGCGTGCTGGTAACAGCCCACCTCGGCCGCCCCAAGGGCGCCCCTGAAGACAAGTACTCGCTCAAGCCTGCGGTTGCCCCCCTGGCCGAGCTGGCTTCCTTCCCGGTCTCCCTCGCGGACGACACGGTGGGCCCCTCGGCCAAGGATAAGGCGGCTGCGCTGCAGGACGGCCAGGTCCTGGTCCTCGAAAACGTGCGGTTCGACGCACGCGAGACCAGCAAGGACGAAGCCGAGCGCGGCGCATTCGCCGACGAGCTGGTGGGACTCACCGGTGAAAACGGCGCTTTCGTGAACGACGCCTTCGGCGCTGTGCACCGCAAGCACGCCAGCGTTTACGACGTCGCCACCCGGCTCCCGTCGTACCTCGGCGACCTTGTGGGTACCGAGGTGGAAGTCCTCCGCAAGCTCACCGCCGACACCCAGCGTCCCTACGTTGTGGTGCTGGGCGGTTCGAAGGTTTCGGACAAGCTCGCAGTCATCGACAACCTGCTCGGCAAGGCTGACACCATCCTGGTGGGCGGCGGAATGCTGTTCACGTTCCTTGCAGCCGAGGGCCACAAGGTGGCCGGCAGCCTGCTGGAAGAGGACCAGATCCCGGTCGTCCAGGACTACCTCAAGCGCGCAGCCGACGCCGGCACGGATTTCGTGATCCCCACCGACGTCGTGGTTGCAGCCAAGTTCGCAGCCGACGCCGACCACGAGACGGTCAGCGCCGACGCCATTGAAGGCAGCAGCTTCGGGGCACAGGGCATCGGCCTGGACATCGGACCCGAGTCCGCCGCGGCGTTTGCCGAGCAGATCAAGGGTGCCAAGACGGTGTTCTGGAACGGACCCATGGGCGTCTTCGAGTTCGAGGCGTTCTCCGCAGGCACCCGGGCCATCGCCCAGGCGCTGACGGAGACGGACGCGTTCACGGTGGTCGGCGGCGGCGACTCCGCGGCTGCAGTACGCACCCTCGGGTTCGCCGATGACCAGTTCGGACACATTTCCACCGGCGGCGGCGCCAGCCTGGAATACCTTGAGGGCAAGGAACTTCCCGGCCTGAGCGTTCTGGACCGCTAAAGACACACCAGCCGGCAGGGCACCTTCCGCACCGCGAAGGCGCCCTGCCGGCTGTTCACATGATCAGCACACTTGACCGGCATTTTTGGAGAACACGTGACTACGTCAACCAACGGCAACTTTGACCGCACGCCTTTGATCGCAGGCAACTGGAAGATGAACATGGACCACGTCCAGGGCATCACCCTCCTGCAGAAACTGGCCTGGACACTGTCCGACGCCAAGCACGACTACAGCCGCGTGGAAGCCGCTGTCTTCCCGCCCTTCACCGACCTCCGCGGTGTGCAGACCCTCGTCCAGGGCGACGAACTGGACATCGCCTACGGCGGCCAGGACCTGTCCCAATTCGACTCAGGTGCCTATACCGGCGACATTTCGGGACAGTTCCTGAACAAGCTTGGCTGCAAGTATGTCCTCGTCGGCCACAGCGAACGCCGCACCATTCACGCTGAGTCGGACGAAGTCCTGAATGCCAAGGTCAAGGCGGCCTACCGCCACAACGTCATCCCCGTCCTGTGCGTCGGGGAAGGCCTTGAGATCCGCCAGGCCGGCACCCACGTCCAGCACACGCTGGACCAGCTCCGCGCCGACGTCGAAGGCCTCACCGCCGAGCAGGCGGCCGAGCTCGTCGTCGCCTATGAGCCCGTCTGGGCCATCGGCACCGGTGAGGTTGCGGGCCCGGAGGACGCCCAGGAAATGTGCGCCGCGATCCGTGCCGAACTGACCGAACTGTTCGACGCCGACGTGGCAGCCAAGGTCCGTCTGCTGTACGGCGGTTCGGTCAAGGCCAGCAACGCTGCCGCCATCCTCAAAGAACGCGACGTCGATGGTGTGCTGGTGGGCGGTGCCAGCCTTGATCCCGCTGAGTTTGCTAATATTGTCAGGTTCGAGAGCCACCTCGTAACGGGCTAGTCCGTTTACCTGGCGCTCCCGCATCCACCAACTTTGGAAAGGCCGTCGTGGACGTTCTTCATGTGATTCTGCAGATCCTGCTGGGCATTACCAGCCTTCTGCTGACCCTGCTCATCCTGCTCCACAAGGGACGCGGCGGTGGCCTGTCGGACATGTTCGGCGGCGGAATGAGCTCGGGATTATCCTCCTCCGGTGTTGCTGAGCGCAACCTGAACAGGTTCACCATTATCCTCGGCGTCACCTGGGGCGTTGTGATCATCGCCCTTGGCCTCCTCATGCGCTTCACAGGTGTGGCTGACTCCTAACGCTGTCTCAGCCACCAGCAGAAAAGCCCGGCCCAGTCAGGATCCGTTCCTGATTGGGCCGGGCTTTTCGTGCCGCCAGGGCGAACGGCAGACTAAACTGTCGCTATCGGACCTAACGGCAACGCCGCCATTAGCAGCGAGGGAGTTCCCATGGTGCATTCCTCTTCAGGATTCCGCGGCACCCGCGTGGGTGTCATTCAAGGGGCCGGATTGAAGAACCAGGGGGATGATCCTCACGGGGAGCCCCTGCCGCGTATTTGTGTGTCCTATTGGTGCGCCATGGGCCATGAGACGCGGCCTGTTTTTCTTAAGTTGCCGGACGACCAGATTCCGGACGTGTGGGACTGCCGCCAGTGCGGCCGGCCGGCGTCGCGCAATCCCGGCGCCGTGGTGCCCGGCGAAACCCAGGAAGAGGGCTTCAAGACCCACCTGGAATACGTTAAAGAAAGACGCTCCAGCCAGGACGCCGAAGACGTTCTGGCTGGAGCGCTGCAGCGGCTAAGAGCCGGCCGGCGCCTTCCTGACTAGCTGTTCAGGAACGCGCGAGGCCGCGTTTTCGTCGATCAGCCACAGCGTCCGGGACCGTCCTGCGGGACCGGACGCGGGCACCTGCACCGGATTGGCCCCGGCCAGGGCCAGGCCCACTGCACCGGCCTTGTCTTCGCCGGCGACCACCATCCACACCTCCGCGGCGGTGTTGATCGCCGGCAGGGTCAAGGAAATGCGCTCTGGCGGCGGCTTGGGGGAGTTGCGGACCCCCACCACAGTAAGCTGCTTCTCGCGGATGCCGCCCTGCTCCGGGAACAGGGACGCGACGTGCGCGTCAGGCCCCACACCGAGCAGGACGACGTCGAACCGGGGAAGCCTGCCCGGCTCCTCGGGACGGTCGTCCGAGGCATCCGCGGCGTGCTCGGCAGCTGCCGCCTCGCTGAGCCGGCGCGCGTAGTCCTCAGCGGCCTGTTCCGGTGATCCAAAGTCATCGGTAGACCCCGGCACGTGAACCCTCGCGGGATCAACATCGATGTGCTTCAGAAGCGCCTCCTGGGCCTGGAACGCATTACGGTCCGGATCCTGGGAGCCGACAAAGCGTTCGTCACCCCACCAGAAGTTCACCTTGGCCCAGTCCACCGCCGGCGCAGCCGGCGAATCCGCCACGGCCTTCAGCGTTCCGATGCCCACCGTGCCTCCGGTAAGCACCACCGTCGCTTCACCGAACCGGTCCTGCACATCCACGAGCTTGGTAATCAGGCGGGCCGCGATGGCGGCCATGAGTACAGAAGAGTCAGGATGGATGCTTACTCTGGGCTCAGCGCTCACTGGGACGGACACTCCTTAGATTGGTACGTGGCAGTCCAATAGTAATCACTTCGCCGAACACTTCGTCGGGGTCGAGGCGGCGCAGTTCTTCGGCGAGGCAGTCGCGGAGGCTGCGCCGCGGCAGCGAGATCCGTTGTGCGGGCTGGCCTGGCTGGGTGAGTTCGGCGACGGAGAGTCCGGGGCGGAAGAGCTGGACGTCCCCGCCGGGGCGGGTGAGCCGGACCCGGCGGATGCCGGTGCCGGCCGGGTCGGCGACGATCGTGACCGGGGCGTCCAGGGACAGGGTCAGCCAGGCCGCGAGCAGGATTGTGCTGGGCGAGTCCGAAGCGCCCTCGACTGCCACGGCGGTGACGGGCGAGGAGTCGGCCTGGTCCAGGACCGCGGCGAGCTGGATGCGCCAGTTCGTCAGCCGGGTCCAGGCCAGGTCGGTATCGCCGGCCTTGTAGGTGTTCCGGATGTTTTCCAGGGCCACCTGGGGCTCGGCCTCATTCGCCGAATCCGTGATCCTGCGGTGCGCGATCCGGCCGATCGAGGTTTCGGACGCGTTCTTCGGTGCCCCGTGCGGCCACCAGGCCACGATCGGCGCGTCGGGCAGCAGCAGCGCGGCGACGAGGGATTCGCTTTCCTCGGCGAGTTCACCGAAGCCGCGCAGCACGATGACCTCGGAGGCGCCTGCGTCCCCGCCGACCCGGATCTGCGCGTCGAGGCGGTTCGGCGCGGAGGAGCCGGCGTCGGCGAGGACGATGATCCGGCAGGGGTGCTCGCGGCTGGCCTCGTTGGCCGCCTCGATCGCTTCTTCCTCGAGCCCGGATTTGGTGACCACCACGAGGGTAAGGACCCGGCCAAGGGCGATCACGCCGCCCTGCTCGCGCAGGGACTGGATCTTCTTGGAAACGTTCGAGGTGGTGGTGTTCGGCAGGTCTACGATCATGGCCTTCTCCAGGTGCGTCCGTCGCGGGCTAGCAGCTCATCCGCCGAGGCCGGGCCCCAGCTGCCGGGTGCGTACGGCTCGGGCTGTTCGCCCAGGCCGGCCCAGTACTCTTCGAAGGGGTCCAGGATCTTCCAGGACAGCTCCACTTCCTCGTGCCGGGGGAACAGCGGCGGCTCGCCGAGGAGCACGTCCAGGATCAGCCGCTCGTAGGCTTCGGGGCTGGACTCGGTGAACGAGTGCCCGTAGCCGAAGTCCATGGTCACGTCCCGGACTTCCATCTGGGTGCCGGGGACCTTGGACCCGAACCGGATCGTGGCGCCCTCGTCGGGCTGGACGCGGATGACTACCGCGTTCTGGCCGAAATCGTCGTCGCCGTGGTCACGGAAGAGCAGGTTCGGTGCCCGCTTGAACACCACCGCGATCTCCGTCACGCGGCGGCCGAGCCGTTTGCCGGCGCGCAGGTAGAACGGCACCCCGTTCCAGCGCCGGGTGTTGATGTCCACCCGGATCGCGGCATAGGTTTCGGTGGTCGAGTCGGCCGGGATGCCCTCTTCTTCCAGATAGCCCTGGACCTGCTCCCCGCCCTGCCAGCCGCCGGCGAACTGCCCGCGGGCCGAATGCGTGGACAGGTCCTCCGGTAGCCTCACCGCGGCCAGGACCTTTTCCTTCTCCGCCCGCAGGTCATCGGCGTTGAAGGAGATGGGCTCCTCCATCGCGGTCAGGGCCAGCAGCTGCAGCAGGTGGTTCTGGATCACGTCGCGGGCCGCGCCCACGCCGTCGTAATACCCTGCCCGGCCGCCGGTGCCAATGTCCTCGGCCATGGTGATCTGCACGTGGTCCACGTAGTTCGCGTTCCAGAGCGGTTCGAAGAGCTGGTTCGCGAAGCGCAGCGCCAGGATGTTCTGGACCGTCTCCTTGCCCAGGTAATGGTCGATCCGGAACACCGCGTCCTGCGGGAACACCGATTCGACGATGTCGTTCAGCTGCCGGGCCGATTCGAGGTCGTGCCCGAACGGCTTCTCAATGACCACCCGCCGCCACTTCTCGCCCTCGGCCTGCGCCAGGCCGTGCTTGGACAGCTGCCGGCAGACCTGCTCGAAGGCCTTCGGCGGGATCGAGAGGTAGAACGCGTGGTTGCCGCGGGTGCCGCGGTTCTCGTCGAGTTCCTTGATCGTCTCGCCGAGCCGCTCAAAGGCGGCGTCGTCGTCGAACGCGCCCTGCACGAACCGGATGCCCTCGGAGAGCTGGTTCCAGACCGCCTCATCGAACGGGGTCCGTGCGTAGGACTTCACGGCGTCCTTCACCTCGGAGGCGAAGTCCTCGTTGTCCCAGTCCCGCCGGCCGAAACCGACCAGCGCGAAGCTGGGCGGCAGCAGGCCGCGGTTGGCGAGGTCATACACGGCGGGCATGAGCTTTTTACGGGCAAGATCCCCCGTGACGCCGAAGAGCACAAGCGAGGACGGTCCGGCAATCCGGTTCAGCCGCCGGTCCCGCGGATCCCGCAAGGGGTTCCCGGACCGGCTGGCTGGCCTTTTGCCGTTCAAAGTATCTGGCATGGTTTATTCGGTGCCTTAGCTCTCAGTGGCGGATGCTGCCTTGCTGGCCAGCGACGAAACGATCTCCTGCAGCTGGGCAACGCCCGCTGCCCGGTCGGTCAGGTGCAGGCGCAGGACGGGCCGGCCGTGATCGCCCAGGACCTGGGCGTCACCGGCGGCCTGGGCCGCGATCAGCTCGCCGAAGGTGAACGGACGCTCGGGAATGGTGAGGTCCTGCGCGGACGCCGCCGTGACCTGCAGGAAGACACCGATGGCGGGGCCGCCCTTGTGGAACTGGCCGGTGGAGTGCAGGAACCGCGGTCCCCAGCCGAAGGTGACCGGACGGCCGCTCACGGCGGCGAGCTCGTCCCGGACACCCTCGAGCTGTGCGTAGGCCAGGCGGTCGAAGTATGCCTGGACGCTCAGGTAGCCGTCGCCGCCGAGCTGGGCCAGCAGCTCCGAAACCGCATCCGCTGCCGTGGCAGCGTCGCCCAGCCACTCACCGCCGCGGACCTCGATCGCGCCGTCCACGAAGGCAGCCGGCGTCGGTTCCGGCTGCGCGTCCAGCAGTCCGCGGGCAGCCACCTTGGCGGCTTCGACGTCGGGCTGGTCAAACGGGTTGATGCCCAACAGCCGCCCGGCCACGGCGGTGGCGAATTCCCACACCATCATCTGCGAGGCGAGGCCCCCGGCAATGGCAACTTCGTTCTCGCCGAGTTCAACGTCAACATCCGTGCTGACCAGACGGACCACCAGGACGTCCTCAGCGCCGGAGCTAACCTCCGGAGCGTTCGGGCCCGCGACCACCGGAAGGATGCCGGTGCCGAGCTTGCCCGTGGATTCTGCGATGAGCTGCTCAGCCCAGTCAGCAAATCCGACGATCCCGGAGCCGTCCTCCGCGATGACGACCTTGTTGCGCAGCGGGTTGGTGCCGCCCAGGGCAGCACCGAGGACCAGCCCGATGTTCTCGGGTGCGTCCTCGTTCAGGATCTCGGCGGCTTCCTCCGCCTCGTCCAGCAGGGCCGCGATTTCCACGCCGGCCAAGCCCGACGGCACAAGGCCGAACGCGGTCAGCGCGGAGAAGCGGCCGCCCACGTTCGGGTCCGCGTTGAACACGGCCCGGTACCCGGCCTCACGGGACGCCTTGTCCAGCGGCGAACCCGGGTCGGTGACGATGATGATCCGGCTTGCGGCATCGATCCCGGCGTCGCTGAACGCCTTCTCGAAAACCCTCCGCTGGGAATCAGTCTCAACAGTGGAACCGGACTTGGAGGAGACCACGATGGCGGTTTCCGTCAGACGGTCCGCAAGGGCAGCAGCGACCTGTTCGGGGTCGGTGCTGTCCAGCACTGTCAACTCGACGCCAGCGGTGCCGGCGATGACTTCCGGAGCAAGGGAGGACCCGCCCATGCCGCACAGGACAATACGGGTCACCCCCTCGGCCTTCAGGGCGTCCCGGAGTTCCAGGATGCCGTCCACCAGGGGCCGGGAGACGGTGGCCGCCTCGACCCAGCCAAGGCGGATGGCCGACTCGGACTCCGCATCCGGACCCCACAGGGTGTGGTCCTTGGCGAAGATGCGGGTGGCAACCCGGTCTTCCACGAGGGCGGGCAGGTGCTGCTCAAGAGCCTTCCGGGCGGCACCGGTGGCGTCGTAGCTGAGTGTGCTCATTGTGGACTAGGAAGCCTTCCGTGCAGTGGCGAGGGCACCTTCAACATCGGCCAGAAGTTCCTTCCAGCTGGCAACAAACTTGTCCAGGCCTTCGGATTCCAGCAGGGCGACGACCTCGTTGTAGGACACACCGAGGGCGTCGAGGGCGTTGAGGGTGGCGTTCGCTTCATCGTAGCCGTTGGTGATGGTGTCGCCGGTGACCACGCCGTGGTCGAAGGTGGCGTCCAGGGTCTTCTCCGGCATCGTGTTCACGACGCCGGGGGCGACGAGTTCGGTGACGTAAAGCGTGTCCGGGTAGGCCGGGTCCTTCACGCCGGTCGAAGCCCACAGCGGGCGCTGCGGCAGGGCGCCGGCCTGGGCCAGGACTGCCCAGCGTTCGGTGGAGAAGAGCTCCTCGTACACCTGGTAGGCCAGGCGGGCGTTGGCGACGCCGGCCTTGCCCTTGAGGGCCTTGGCTGCGTCGGTGCCGATGGCGTCCAGGCGCTTGTCGATTTCGGTGTCCACGCGGGAGACGAAGAACGACGCGACCGAGTGGATCTTGGACAGGTCGTGGCCGTTGTCCTTGGCCTGCTCCAGGCCGCTCTGGAAGGCGTTGATGACGGCGCGGTAGCGCTCGAGGGAGAAGATCAGGGTCACGTTGACGCTGATGCCCTCGGCCAGGGTTGCCGTGATGGCTTCCAGGCCCTCAAGCGTGGCCGGGATCTTGATGTGGACGTTGTCGCGGTTGACCTTCTTGTAGAGGTGCTTCGCTTCGGCGATGGTGCCGGCGGTGTCCCAGGCGAGGCGGGGGTCCACCTCGATGGAGACACGGCCGTCGACACCCTTGGTTGCCGCGCCGACCGGGGCGAAGAGGTCGCAGGCGTCGGCGACGTCCGTCGTCGTGATCTCGAAGATGGTCTCTTCGATGGAGGCACCGGCAGCGGCCTGGGCCGCGATGGTGGCGTCGTAGTCCGTGCCGGAGGTGATGGCGGCGTGGAAGATGCTGGGGTTCGTGGTGACACCCACGACGTTCTTCTCTTCGATCAGCTTCTGCAGCGTGCCTGTCTTGAGGCGGCCGCGGGAGAGGTCGTCGAGCCAGATGGATACGCCGGCGTCGGAAAGCTGCTGGGTGGGAGTGCTAGTCATTTCTAATCTCCTTGAACTGTGGGGGAGTCTGTCAGGACTGGAGTCCGGCGAGGGAGTCCTTGGCGGCGGCGGCAACTGCTTCTGCCGTGATGCCGAATTCCTGGAACAGGCGCTTGTAGTCGGCGGATGCGCCGTAGTGCTCGAGGCTGACGGAACGGCCCGCGTCGCCGACAAATTCCTTCCAGCCCAGGGCAAGACCTGCCTCGACAGAGACGCGGGCCTTGACCGCTGCGGGCAGGACTGCCTCACGGTAGGCGGCATCCTGCTTGTTGAACCACTCAACACACGGCATGGACACGACGCGGGCTGCGATGCCTTCGGCCTGCAGGGCCTCGCGGGCCTGGACGGCCAGCTGGACTTCCGAGCCGGTGGCGATCAGGATGACCTGCGCGTCCACGGTCTTGCCGTCCTTGGACGCCTCGGCCAGCACGTAGCCGCCCTTGGCGACGCCTGCGGTCGAACCAAAGGTGTCACCCTCAGCTGCGCCTTCGCCACGCTCGTAGGTGGGGATGTTCTGGCGGGTCAGGACGATGCCGGCCGGGTTCTCGTGGTTCTCCAGCATGGTCTTCCAGGCTGCCGCGACCTCGTTGGCGTCGCCCGGACGGACGACGTCCAGGCCGACGATGGCGCGCAGCGAAGCGAGCTGCTCAACCGGCTGGTGCGTCGGGCCGTCCTCGCCGAGGCCGATGGAGTCGTGCGTCCAGACATACAGGGACGGCACACCCATCAGGGCGCCGAGGCGGATGGCGGGACGCTGGTAGTCGCTGAAGATCAGGAACGTGCCAGAGAACGCGCGGGTCTTGCCGTGCAGGGAGATGCCGTTCACGATCGAGGCTGCAGCGTGCTCGCGGATACCGAAGTGCAGCACGCGGCCGTACGGGTTGCCGGACCAGGCGTTGGTCTGCTTGCCGGCGGGAACGAACGACGGCGAGCCCTCGATCGTGGTGTTGTTGGACTCCGCGAGGTCTGCCGAGCCGCCCCAGAGCTCCGGCATGACCGGGCCGATGGCGTTCAGGACCTTGCCGGACGCGGCGCGGGTGGAGACGTCCTTGCCGGCCGGGAAGACCGGCAGTGCGCCGTCGAGCTCTGCGGGGAGCTGGCGGGCCTCGACGCGCTCCAGCAGGGCAGCGGCTTCCGGGTTGGCGGACTGCCAGGCGGAGAAGGACTCTTCCCATTCCTTGCGGGCGTGGGCGCCGCGGTCGACGACGGCGCGGGCGTGGGCCAGCACGTCCTCGTCCACCTCGAAGGACTTCTCGGGGTCGAAGCCGAGGACGTTCTTCAGTGCTGCCACTTCTTCCGAACCCAGGGCCGAGCCGTGGATCTTGCCGGTGTTCTGCTTCTTCGGGGCCGGGTAGCCGATGATGGTGCGCAGCGAGATGATGGACGGCTTGGAGGTCTCAGCCTTGGCAGCCAGCAGCGCAGAGTACAGCTCCTGGACGTCTTCCTTGTAGTCGCCGGTCTTGGTCCAGTCCACGCGCTGGGTGTGCCAGCCGTAGGCTTCGTAGCGCTTGAGGACGTCCTCGGTGAAGGCGATGTCGGTGTCATCCTCGATGGAGATGTGGTTCTCGTCGTAGATGACCACGAGGTTACCGAGCTCCTGGTGGCCGGCCAGGGACGAAGCCTCGGAGGTCACGCCTTCCTGGAGGTCGCCGTCGGAAGCGATGACCCAGATGGTGTGGTCGAACGGGCTGGTGCCGGCGGGAGCATCGGCGTCGAACAGGCCGCGCTGGCGGCGCTGGGAGTAGGCAAAGCCCACGGACGAGGCCAGGCCCTGGCCCAGCGGACCGGTGGTGATTTCCACGCCGGCGGTGTGCTTGTATTCGGGGTGGCCCGGGGTCAGCGAGCCCCATGTGCGCAGCGCTTCGAGGTCCTTCAGTTCCAGGCCATAGCCGGAGAGGAACAGCTGGATGTACAGCGTCAGGGACGTGTGGCCCGGGGAGAGGATGAAGCGGTCACGGCCGATCCAGTCCGGGTTCTTCGGGTCGTGCCGCATCAGCTTCTGGAACAGCAGGTAAGCGGCCGGAGCCAGGCTCATCGCCGTGCCGGGGTGGCCGTTGCCCACCTTCTCAACGGCGTCGGCGGCCAGGACACGCACAGTGTCAACGGCGCGCTGGTCGAGGTCGGTCCAAGTCAGTTCTTGCTCTTTCAAATGTGCCACGTAACCGGGCCCCTCTCTGTGTTAACGACAAGCGGTAATGACACACAGCGGCAGGGCATAATTGGTGCCCGCTGCATTTGTGCCTACCAGCCGTTCACCATTGAAACGTTGATCTTCATTCAGTCGCCGGACGGTATGGAATGCGGTTTCTTGCCCGTCTTCCAGTGTGCGCTGATCTGCAGACAGCTTAGCTCTATTCCACACTTCGAGCGGCCAAAATCTCACTAGTTGGACGCAATTTCTCTTGTGTGAATCACACGTGCCGTGAGGCTGCGTTAATGTGATTGAAGCAAGCATGAACGAATCATTTTCAGTGATTTCCCGTCACACACCGATGCCAGCGATCCACGCGGGACCGCGGTATGATATCGGGAGGCCACCGGCGGACAGGGCGGGCTCAAGTGCGCACATGACAGCCCAGCCACCGCCGTTGAGGGATCGGTCCGGACCGCGTGTCCAGACGGACCGATCAGATAAACAGCCAGACAGAAACAGAGTGACTGCCACGTGAGCACAACAGATACGCCGCTGACCTCTTCCCGGGTCCACGGAAGAGCCGGACTAGCCCGCAAGGCCAAGGCGTACCTTGCACTCACCAAGCCCAGGGTCATCGAACTCCTGCTGGTCAGCACCCTGCCCACCATGATTTACGCGCAGCGCGGCTTCCCGTCCCTCGGCCTCATCATGGCCACCCTCGTGGGCGGCGCGTTCGCCGCCGGCAGCGCCGGTGCCTTCAACTGCTACATCGACCGCGACATCGACAAGCTGATGCACCGCACCGAGAAGCGCCCCCTGGTCACCGGCGAGGTCACTCCGCGCGAGGCCCTGATTTTTGCCTGGCTGCTGGGCGCCGCCGCCATCGCCATCCTCTGGTTCGGCGCGAACCCGCTCTCCGCCTGGCTCGGACTCGGCGCCATCGTCTTCTACGTCGTCATCTACACGATGATCCTCAAGCGCCGCACGGCACAGAACATCGTCTGGGGCGGTGCCGCGGGCTGTTTCCCCGTGCTGATTGCCTGGTCCGCCGTGACCAACACGGTCGAGTGGCCGGCCATCGTGCTGTTCATGGTCATCTTCCTCTGGACCCCGCCGCACTACTGGCCGCTGTCCATGCGTTACGGCGAGGACTACCGGAACGCCAACGTGCCGATGCTTGGTGCCATCGCCGGCGCAAAGGTCGTGTCCGTCCAGGTGGTCCTGTACGCCTGGGCAATGGTGGCCTGCTCGCTGCTCATGATCCCGGCCGGCAACGCGGGCTGGGTCTACACCGCCGTTGCCGTGCTGGCCGGCGCCTGGTTCCTGTACGAGTCCCACGCCCTCTACAACCGGGCACAGGGCGGGGACCTCTCGGACAAGGGCGCCATGAAGGTCTTCCACGGCTCCATCAGCTACCTGACGCTCCTCTTCATCGCACTGGCCGTCGACCCGTTCGTCGGCTCGCCGATCATGGGCTAACCCCACCAGCCACCCAGGACGCTCTCTCACATCCTGCACGTTTCCCCCGGAGGCTTCCTCACATCCTGCACGTTTCCCCCGGACGCTTCCTCACATCCTGCACGTTTCCCCCGGACGCTTCCTCACGTCTTTCTGAATGCAGAAACGCCCCTTCAGTTCATGAAGGGGCGTTTTCCTTGCCGCAAGCGGCCCGGCCTCGGAAGGGTCAGCCGTCGCAAGCGACAGGACCTGAGGAAGCGTCCGGAATCAACCGACAAAACCTGAGGAAGCGTCCGGCCTCAAGCGACAAGACCTGAGGAAGCGTCCGGCCTCAAGCGACAAGACCTAAGAACGCGTCCGGAATCAACCGACAAAACCTGAGGAAGCGTCCGGCCTCAAGCGACAAGACCTGAGGAAGCGTCGGGCACGAAGCGGCTACTCGACGGGGCTGGAGCGGGCGATGTCGGCGGCGTTGGTTGCCGCGGCCATCAGCAGGGCCGCACCCAGCATGTGTGCGCCCACGAGGAGCGCCGGAATGCCGTTGTAGTACTGCGTGAAGCCGATGACTGCCTGGAGCACAGTGACGCTGAGGAGCATCAGCACGGCCGTCCGGAAGATGCCGGAGATGCCGCGGCGGAACACAAAGTACACGGCGAGCAGCGTCCCGGCGGTGACCAGATAGGCGGGCACGGCATGGATGTGCGAGAACAGGTCCCAGTCCAGGTTGTTGCGGGGCGCATTGGCGTCACCCGCGTGCGGTCCGGCCCCGGTCACCACGACGCCCAGCATGACGGCGATCGCGGAGAAGAGCGCGACGGCGGTCATTACCGGCCGCACAACCCCCGGCAGTGAGGTGAGCGGACGGGTCCGGAACCCGCCGGTCCTGCCGTAGGCCCGGTTGACCAGCAGCGTGGCGAAAACCACCAGGGCCATGGACACCAGGAAGTGCAGGCCAACCACCCACGGGTTCAGCTGGGTGAGCACGGTGATGCCGCCAATGATGGCCTGCGCCGGGATACTCGCCAGCAGGCCCAGGGCCAGCAGGAACAGGTCCTTGCGCTCCTTGCGCAGGTTCCAGAGGTAGACCAGCATGAGCGCTGCGACGGCGGCCAGGGCGAACGTCAGGAGGCGGTTGCCAAACTCGATGAAGCCGTGGATGCCCATCTCGGGGGTGTTCACCAGGGAATTGTTCGTGCACCTGGGCCAGGTGGGGCAGCCCAGGCCCGAGGCGGTCAGCCGGACGGCGCCGCCGGTGACCACCAGGACCGTCTGTCCGATCAGGGACAGCACGGCCAGGCGGCGGACGGTCGAATCGACGGTGACGGGCAGCTTGGATGCCAGGCGGCCGACGAACTGGGGGAGGCGCGAAGCCGTGCTCACTTTATTCTCAATTCCATTTGAACCAGCGGATGGCTGCTGCGCCGGCGAGAACCGTCCACATCAGCAGGACAAGGACAGCGTTGCCGTTCACGGCGCCATGCAGGAACGCGTCGCGCAGGCCCTCGCCGAGGGCCCCGGAGGGCAGCAGGTGGACGGTGTTCTGGGCTAGTTCCGGCAGCCGCTGCATGGGGACCACAATGCCGCCCACGGCGCCGAGGAGGATCCAGAGCAGATTCGTGATGGCCAGCGTGGCCTCGGGCCGGACAGTGCCGGCCACCAGCAGGCCCAGGGCCGTAAATGCGGCAGCCCCGAGGACAAGCAGGCACAGGCCGGGCAGCAAGCCCAGCGGATTCGGCTGCCAGCCGAGGGGGAAGGCGACGGCGGCGACAATGACCACCTGGATCACCAGAACGGCCAGGACCGCCAGGATCTTCCCGGCTATGAGGCCGGCCCGTCCCAGCGGCGTGGTGGACAGGAACCGCAGCACTCCGTACCGGCGGTCGAAGCCGGTGGCGATGCCCTGACCGGTGAACGCCGTGGACATCGCGCAGAGCGCAAGGATGCCGGGGACGGCGACATTGATCCGGCTGTCCCCGATGCCGTCGAGCAGCGGGGTGACCGTGAGTCCGATCAGGGCAAGGAGCGGCAGGACCACGGCCAGGATCAGCTGTTCCCCGTTCCGGAGCATAGTGGCGGCCTCGTATTTGCCCTGCAGCAGGATCCGGCGGAGCAGGGGAGCAGGTGCGGCGCCCGTGGCTGTCGTCATCGGATTTCCCTTCCGGAAATGTCAAGGAATACATCTTCGAGACTCCGGGCCTCCATGCTCAGCGAGCCCGGCATGATGCTGTGGTGTGCCCACCACGCCGTCAGCGCCGCAAGATCCTCGGGGGTCAGCGCGCCGGTGGCCGTGTAGCTGCCGGAGCGGGTCTCGCGGATCTCGATCACGGCAGGCAGTACGCCGGTGAAATCCAGCCCCGGCAGTGCCTCGAAGTGCAGCGTCCGGACGTGGTCCCGGTGGGGCGTCTCCGGCATGTTGTGCTGGAGCAGCTGGGCCACGGTGCCCTCCGCAACATTCCTGCCGCCGTCGATGATGTAAACGTAATCGGCCAGGCGCTGGGCATCATCCATGAGATGGGTTGTGAGGATGATCCCCATCCCGGCATCCCGGAGTTCGGCGATCAGTTCGAAGACCAGCTGACGGGATTGCGGGTCCAGCCCGGCACTCGGTTCGTCCAGGAACAGGACCTCGGGGTTGCCGATCAGGGCGGCGGCGAGGGCCAGCCGCTGCTTCTGTCCGCCGGACAGACGGCGGACATTGGTCCGGCTAAAGGAGTCGATGCCCAGCCGCTGCACCAGCTCATCCAGCGGCCTGGGATTGCGGTACATACCGGCAATGTGGCGGAGCAGGGGAATGGGACGGGCCGACGGCGGGAGGCCGCCGTCCTGGAGCATGACGCCGACGCGGGCGCGCAGTTCCGCACCGGCGGTGCCGGGATCGGCGCCGAGCAACGTAATAGTTCCGCCCGTGCGCTTCTGAAGCCCCTGGGCGCATTCGATGGTGGTAGTCTTGCCGGCACCGTTGGCTCCGAGCAGCGCCGTGACCTCGCCGCGGCCGGCAATGAGTGAGACGTCGCTCACCACCCTGAGCATCTTGCCATCTAGGGTGGGGAGCGGACCGACGTCCTTGATGAGCCCGTCGATGGTCAATACGGGGGATTTGGGGGATCGCACCCCAGCATTCTACGTGAAGTAGTACTGTCGCCGGTGAGCCGCTGGGCCGGGCCTGCCGGTGGCCTCAGGTCAGCCTTGCCTTACTGGAAGGCAGCAATAAATTACGACATGATTGTGTTGTGTATTCCATGACCAACACCACGCCCGCGCCTATGGCCGGGCAGGGCGCGCCAACAGGTGCGCTGCGCGGTGGCCAACGTGCTGCCCTAGCATCAGTGCCGGCCGCCGCCGACACTGACGAGCGCACGCGCGACCGCGTTCTCAGCGCCGTCCTGGAGCACGGGCCGGTCAGCGCCGCAGAACTGGGTGACCTGCTCGGGTTCACCCCCGCCGCCGTCCGCCGCCACCTGGACCACCTGTCCCGCGCGGGCGTCATCGAGGTCAAGCGCGTTGCCCGCGCAGGAGCCGGTGCCGGCCGACCCGCCCGCCGTTACGTCCTCAGCTCCCAGGGGCAGTCCTCGCTGGGTGACGACTATCTGAACATTGCCAGCCTGGCGCTCAAGCAGCTCGGCGCGGTGGCGGGGGATGAGGCCGTCCGCCAGTTCGCCGTCGAGCGTTTCGCGGAGATGGAACGCCGCTACGCCCCCGAGGTGGAAGCGGCCGGAACGGACATCACCGCCCGCGCACAGGCCCTGTCCGCCGCCCTGTCCCGGGACGGCTTCGTCGCCTCCACTGCCTCGATCGAAGCCAAGGCCCCCCTGCCCGCAGCGCTGTCCAGCGTCCAGCTGTGCCAGGGCCACTGCCCCATCCAGCAGCTGGCCACCCAGTTTCCCGTCTTCTGCGACGCGGAAACGGAAATGTTTTCGCGCCTCGTCGGTGTCGATGTCCGCAGGCTTTCCACGCTCGCACGCGGCGGACACGTCTGCACTACCCACATACCTACAGGCCGTCCGGCCATATCGGTGGCGGAGGCCGCCGGCAGCCAACCGGACAACCTGAATGAAGTATCCAACCATCTGCAAGAAAGGCCGTGATGACGGACCAACTATCAGAGAAGACGGTTGCCGAGACTGCTGTGATTTCGGAGATTCTGGAAAAGAATCCCGAGCTCCACGGAATCGGCACCTACGAGTACGGCTGGGCCGACAAGAACGACGTCGGTGCCAACGCACGCCGTGGCCTCAACGAGGACGTCGTCCGCGACATCTCGGCCAAGAAGAGCGAGCCGGAATGGATGCTGGACCTGCGCCTGAAGGGTCTGAAGTACTTCGACCGCAAGCCCATGCCCACCTGGGGTGCAGACCTCTCCGGCATCGACTTCGACAACATCAAGTACTTCGTGCGCTCCACGGAGAAGCAGGCAGCCACTTGGGAAGACCTTCCCGAGGACATCCGGAACACGTACGAGAAGCTCGGCATCCCGGAAGCCGAGCGCAGCCGCCTGGTCTCCGGCGTGGCAGCCCAGTACGAGTCCGAGGTGGTCTACCACCAGATCCGCGAGGACCTTGAGGCCCAGGGCGTCATCTTCCTGGACACGGACACCGCGCTGCGCGAGCACCCGGAGATCTTCCAGGAATACTTCGGCACCATCATTCCGGTGGGCGACAACAAGTTCGCCTCACTGAACACGGCCGTATGGTCCGGCGGTTCCTTCGTGTACGTTCCCAAGGGCGTGCACGTCGACATCCCGCTGCAGGCTTACTTCCGCATCAACACGGAAAACATGGGCCAGTTCGAGCGCACGCTGATCATCGCCGACGAGGACTCCTACGTCCACTACATCGAAGGCTGCACCGCGCCGATCTACACCTCGGACTCGCTGCACTCGGCCGTCGTCGAGATCGTGGTCAAGAAGGGCGCCCGCGTCCGCTACACCACCATCCAGAACTGGTCCAACAACGTGTACAACCTCGTGACCAAGCGCGCCATCTGCGAAGAGGGCGCCACCATGGAGTGGATCGATGGCAACATCGGCTCCAAGGTCACCATGAAGTACCCGGCCGTGTACCTCACGGGTGAGCACGCCAAGGGCGAGACCCTTTCGATCGCGTTCGCCGGCGAGGGCCAGCACCAGGACACCGGCTCCAAGATGGTGCACATCGCACCGAACACGAAGAGTTCCATCATCTCCAAGTCCGTTGCCCGCGGCGGCGGACGCGCGGCCTACCGCGGCCTCGTCCAGGTCCGCGAAGGAGCCAAGCACTCGGCGAACACGGTGCGCTGCGACGCGCTGCTGGTGGACACCATCAGCCGCTCGGACACCTACCCGTACATCGACATCCGCGAGGATGACGTGCAGTTGGGCCACGAGGCCACCGTCTCGCGCGTTTCCGAGGAACAGCTCTTCTACCTCATGTCCCGCGGCATGCGCGAAGACGAAGCCATGGCCATGATCGTGCGCGGCTTCATCGAGCCGATCGCCCGCGAACTGCCGATGGAATACGCCCTCGAGCTGAACCGCCTCATTGAACTCCAGATGGAAGGATCCGTCGGTTAATGACTGCCGAAATTACTACTGAAAAGGCCCGCATCGGGGCCCCTTCCATCGCCGGATTCACGGAGGAAGGCGAGGCGCTGGTCCCCGCGAAGGTGGACCACAGCCACAACCACGGCGTCACCGTCATGTCCTCGCGCGCCGAACGGCTCACGAGCTTCGACGTCGCCGACTTCGCACTGCCCACCGGCCGCGAGGAGGAATGGCGCTTCACCCCGGTCCGCGGACTGGCCAACCTGTTCTCCGACGCAGCGACGGACGGCGAAGCGGCAGTGTTCACCGTTGAAGCCCCCGAAGGCTACCTCCGCGGCAGCCTGGCACAGGGAGCCGCCCCGCGCGGTTCCGTCCTGACCCCGGCCGACCGGGCCGCCGTCGTCGCCTCCGCCAACACGGATGAGGCACTGCACGTGGTCATCCCGGCCGACGCCGAACCGGCTGAGCCGGTCCGCATCCTGGTCGACGGCGCGGGCGCAGGCCGCCGCTCCAACGCACATTTCGTGCTGGAAGCCGGCGCCAACTCCCGCAGCGTCGTCATCGTCGAGCACACGGGCGCGGCGGACCACAACGGAAACCTGGAAGTGATCGTCGGCGAGGGCGCGCACCTCACCGTGATCTCCGTGCAGCTCTGGGAAGACGACGCCCGGCACCTGGGGCAGCACGACGCCCAGGTGGGCAAGGACGCCGTCTACAAGCACATCGCCGTTTCCCTGGGCGGTTCCGTGGTGCGCCTGAACTCCAACGTACGCTTCTCCGGTGAGGGCGCCGAGGCCGAGCTGCTGGGCCTCTACTTCGCCGACGCCGGCCAGCACCTGGAGCACCGGTCCTTCGTTGACCACAACGTGGCCAACTGCAAGTCCAACGTGCTCTACAAGGGCGCCCTGCAGGGCAAGAACGCGCACACCGTCTGGGTGGGCGACGTCCTGATCCAGAAGCAGGCCCTGGGCACCGACTCGTACGAGAAGAACCAGAACCTGGTGCTCACCGACGGCTGCCGCGCGGATTCCGTGCCCAACCTGGAAATCGAGACGGGCCTCATCGAGGGTGCCGGCCACGCCAGCTCCACAGGACGCTTTGACGACGAGCACCTGTTCTACCTGATGGCCCGCGGCATTCCCGAAGAGGTGGCCCGCCGGCTCGTCGTGCGCGGCTTCCTCAACGAGATCATTCAGCAGATCAAGGTTCCGGCACTCGAAGAGCGCCTGACCGAGGCTGTTGAGCGCGAGCTCGCCGCCACGAATTCCTAAGCAGCCCGAAAGTACAGGACAACGGATGACTGAACAGCCAAAGGGCGAACTCGTCTGCCATGTCAACGAGATCCAGCCCAAGCAGGCCCTGCGGATCCTGATCGACGACTTTCCCGTCGCGATCGTCAAGGACTCCATGGGAGAGATCCACGCCATTGGGGACACCTGCTCGCACGCGGACATCTCCCTCTCCGAGGGTGAGGTCGAAGGCTGCGCCATCGAATGCTGGGGACACGGTTCACAGTTCGACCTGCGCAGCGGCGAACCGCTCCAGCTGCCGGCCTACGACCCCGTTCCCGTGTTCGCGGTGGAGATTGTCGGAGACGAGGTCTACGTGGACTTCACGAACGTCCTGAACGGCGCCGAAGCTCCGAACTTCAGCTAGCCCGCCCTGTACCAGAACTTAACAACTTCCAGACCAAAAACCGCACCGCTGCCTAAATAGCGGCGCAGAGGAGAACAAGACACATGTCTACTCTTGAGATCAAGGACCTGCACGTCAGCATCGACACCGAGCAGGGCACCAAGGAGATCCTGAAGGGCGTCAGCCTGACCATCCGCACCGGCGAGACCCACGCCATCATGGGCCCCAACGGCTCCGGCAAGTCCACCCTGGCGTCCACCATCGCCGGCCACCCGCGCTACAACGTCACCGGCGGCACCATCACGCTGGACGGCGAAGACGTACTGGCCATGAGCGTCGACGAGCGCGCCCGCGCCGGCGTCTTCCTGGCCATGCAGTACCCGGTGGAGGTTCCCGGCGTCACCATGACCAACTTCCTGCGGACCGCCAAGACCGCCATCGACGGCGAAGCACCGGCACTGCGCACCTGGACCAAGGACGTCAAGGCAGCCATGCAGCAGCTGCGCATTGACGCCGACTTCGCCCAGCGCAACGTTAACGAAGGCTTCTCCGGCGGTGAGAAGAAGCGCGTGGAAATCCTGCAGCTGGAACTCTTCAAGCCGAAGTTCGCCGTCCTCGACGAGACCGACTCCGGCCTGGACGTTGACGCGCTCAAGGTCGTTTCCGAAGGCGTCAACCGCGCGCACGCCACCGGCAACATGGGCACGCTGCTCATCACGCACTACACCCGCATCCTGCGCTACATCAAGCCTGACTTCGTGCACGTCTTCGTGAACGGCCAGGTTGTGGAAGAGGGCGGCCCGGAACTCGCCGACCGCCTGGAAGAAGAAGGCTACGACCGCTACGCCGCGGGCGCCGGCTCAGCCGCGGCTGCCGCCGCGGTCCAGGCCTAGTTAGGACTGGCTGACCATGACCGAAATCGACGCAGCCCGCACCGGGCTGGAGGATGTCGAAGAGGCACTCAAGGATGTCATCGACCCCGAGCTCGGGGTCAACATCGTGGACCTCGGGCTGCTGTACGGCCTGAAGTACTCGGAGGATGACGGCGCCCTGCTGATCGACATGACCCTCACGACGGCGGCATGCCCGCTCACCGACGTGCTCGAGGAGCAGGTCGGCAAGGCGCTGGACGGCGTCGTGGACGAGTGGCGCCTGAACTGGGTATGGATGCCGCCATGGGGTCCGGAGCGGATCACCGACGACGGCAAGGACCAGATGCGGGCCCTCGGCTTCAACATCTAAAAAAGTACGACGGCGGCCGGTCACCTTCTCATCGAAGGTGCCCGGCCGCTGCCGTTTCAGTTAGGCCGCCGATTCAGTTAGAGGGTCGCGGTGCTGAATGTGTCGCACTGGTTGATGTCGCCGGTTTTGTAGCCCTGGTAGAACCACTTCTGCCGCTGCGCGCTGGACCCGTGCGTCCAGCCTTCGGGATTGACGCGGCCCGTGGCGGCTTTCTGGATCCGGTCGTCGCCGACGGCGGAGGCAGCCGACAGTGCGTCGTTCAGGTCCTTCTGCGTGAGCGGCTCAAGGAAGGGCTTGCCGGTCTTCGGGTCCTTCTGGGTGGTGGCGTACCGCGTCCAGAGCCCGGCATAGCAGTCGGCCTGCAGCTCCACCCTGACGGCGCCGGACTCCGCGCCCTGCGGATCCTGCTGCGCCTTGTCCAGATCTCCAAGGATGTTCTGGATGTGATGGCCGAACTCGTGGGCCACCACATATTCCTGGGCCAGCGGGCCGCCCGAGGAGCCGAAGCGGGTCACGAGGTCCTGGAAGAACCCGGGATCGAAGTAGGCCGTGGTGTCCGGCGGGCAGTAGAACGGGCCCACCTCGGACGTGGCCGTGCCGCAGCCGGTGCGGGTGACGCCCTCGAACAGCACAGTCTTCGGCCGCGGGTACTTCACGTTGTAGTCGGCGAGATAGGCCGGCCAGAACACGTTGAGGCTGTTCACTGTCCCGGCAATCCGGCAGTCGAGGTCCTTGTCGGCGTCGGAACCCAGCTTGCACTGCGTGAGCGCCGTTCCCGTGCTCTGGGCGGGCTGTTCCTCGCCGGTGCCCAGCAGTCCGCCCAGCAGTTGCGGGTTGATGCCAAACAGGGCCGCAAGGAGCAGGACGACGCCGCCGCCGATGCCTCCGCCGATCTTTGTGCCGCGGCCAACTCCACCGCCGCGCCGGTCTTCCACCTGTGATGGGTCCAGCTCGACCCCGTCATTGAAGCTCATGTTGTCACAATAGTCTTTGCCACAGGGCCGTGGCGGGTTCGGGCCGGTAAAGTTGGTCCGATGCCTTTTCTCAACAACCTTCAGCGCTGGGCCAATGAACGCCCCGACGACACCGCCGTCGTCGTGGCCGGACAACGGCTCAGCTGGGCCGAACTGCGCGACGGTGCGCAGGCCGCTGCAGACGGCAGCACGGCTGCGGTCACAGTCCTTGCCCAGCCCAATTCCACCCGGTTCGCGGTTGACTTCGCCGCTGCCGTTGCCGGTGACCGCGAGTGCGCGGTCCTGGACCCCACGTGGCCCGAATCGCTACGGGACGAGATCGTCCAGAGGCTCGGCAGCGGGGTTAATCCCGTGCCTGGGAACGCCGGGAATGAATTGGCGGACGGGGATCCAGCGGCCTCGTTCCTCATCGGCCTGACCTCCGGCACCACCTCCGTGCCCAAGGCGTTCACCCGCTCGCGGCGCTCCTGGCAGCAGTCCTTCGAAGCCTCGATGGAGTTTTTCGGGCTCAGCCAGCAGGACAAAACACTGGCGCCGGGCCCGCTGGCTGCCAGCCTCAACCTGTACGCCCTGGCCGAGTGCCTCTACGCCGGGTCTGAGTTCCACACGCTCGAGTCCTTCGACGTCGGGGATGTCCACGCCGCCATCACGCACGACGGGATCACCCGGCTGGTGCTGGTACCCACCATGCTGCGGCTGCTCAGCGAACGCGGCCTGCTGGGCTGCGTGGACGCGTCGGGCGTCCGGACCATCATCTGTGCAGGCTCGAAGCTGGATGCACGCACGCTGGAGGCGGCCCGCCGGTGGGCCCCGCACGCCACCATCTTCGAGTACTACGGCGCGTCGGAGCTGAGTTTCGTCTCCGGCGCCGGACTCGCCGCGGGGGAGCCGTTCGCCGCCGGAAGCACCGCGATCGGCCGGCCGTTCCCGGGCGTCGAGGTGCGCATCCTTGACGACTCCGGAGCCGAGCTGCCCGATGGGGTGGCAGGCAACATCAGTGTCCAAAGCGGCATGGTCAGCAACGGCTACCTCTGGGGCGACGACGGTCAGGCGCTGCGCTGCTTTGACGGCTGGTTCACCGTGGGGGACCAGGGCTACCTGTCCGGCGGGGTGCTGCACATCCTCGGCCGCCGCGCCGACATGATCATCACGGCAGGCAAGAACGTTTACCCGCACGAGGTGGAGCTGGCGCTGTCCTCGGTGCCGGGAGTCGCGTCCGCGATTGCCGCCGGCATGGAGGATGACCTCCGCGGGCAGCGCGTGGTGGCCGGCATTGTCCCGTCCCATGGCGGGGTCACGGCGACGCAGCTCAAGACCGGCCTCGAGGACGTCCTGGCCAAGGACAAGCGGCCGCTGCAGTACTACGCCCTCGACGAGCTTCCGGTGACGGACCGTGGAAAGGTCAGCCGCCGGCTCCTGCTCGACTGGATCGCAGCCCGCGACAGCCGGGTCCGGCACCTTGTCTAAGAGCACGGGATCCAGGAGCACGGCGTTCCAGCTCCCGGACGACCGGACGCCGGTGATCATTGCCGCGCTGCGCACACCCGTCTGCCGGGCGAACGGCGCGCTGAAGCACCTGCGCTCCCACGAACTGCTGGCCCCGGTCCTCACGGCACTGCTCGCCGAAACGGGAGTGGACGCGGGCGAGATCGCGGACGTGGTGATCGGCAACGCGGTGGGCGCCGGCGGCAACGTCGCGCGGCTCGCGGCCCTTGAAGCTGGCCTTCCGGTCACTGTTCCCGGCCTCACCGTGGACCGGCAGTGCGGGTCCGGCCTGGATGCCATCGTCCTCGCCTCGCGGCTTGTCGCCGCCGGCGGTGGCACTTACCTTGCCGGCGGCGTCGAAAGCATCAGCACCGCGCCGTTCCGCGCGCACCGGAACGACGACGGCGAGCCCGCCTTCTTCAGCCGCGCCCAGTTTGCGCCGCACAGCCACGGCGACCCGGACATGGGCGTCGCGGCCGAGAACGTGGCACGGGAGTACGGCATCAGCCGTGCGCGGCAGGACGAGTTTGCGCTGCGCAGCCACCGCAGGGCGGTGGCTGCGCAGGCCAAGGGCACGTTTGCCGGGGAGACGGTGGCGCTGCCGGCTGCTGCCGGACCACGGCCGGCCGCTTCGGGTGCAGTGACCACCGACGACGGTCCGCGCCCCAAACTCAGCGAAGCCCTCATGGCGCGGTTCCCCGCAGCGTTCGTGGAGTCCGGCACCGTCACCGCCGGAAACTCGTGTTTCGACGCGGACGGTGCCGCCGCCGTCGTCATCACCTCCCTGGCCAGGGCCCGGGAACTGGGCGCTGCCGACGCGCTGGCCGTGCTGGGCACGGACACGGCCGGGGTGGAACCGCAGCTGCTGGGCATCGGTGCCGCAGCCGCAGCCTCGAGACTCCTGGCAGCGCAGTCGGTGGATGCCGCGGACGTGGACCTCGTGGAGTTCAACGAGGCGTTCGCCTCGCAGACCCTCGCGTGCCTGGACCACCTGGGGATTGACGCCCTCCGGGCCAACGCCGACGGCGGGGCGCTGGCTTTGGGGCATGCCTACGGGGCGTCCGGAGCCGTGCTGGTCACCCGGCTCCTGGCGCAGGCACGCCAGGAAC
This sequence comes from Arthrobacter sp. K5, assembly GCF_040448525.1. Lineage (NCBI taxonomy): Bacteria > Bacillati > Actinomycetota > Actinomycetes > Micrococcales > Micrococcaceae > Arthrobacter > Arthrobacter sp. K5. Next base: position 611,490 of record NZ_CP159279.1, read on the forward strand.
CGGCCGCTCCTGAGCAGGGAAAATTGACCCTGGCCATGATCAGCATCGCCGGCGGCATGGGCACCGCGGCGCTGTTCCGCCACATCCGGCTGTAGACGGGACGGAAGCAGCCAAGAACCGCCGGAGACCGTAGCGCTACAGAGCCGCCGGGTCCGGGAACAGCTTCTGCCGGAGGTCCTTCTTGCGGATCTTCCCGCTGGCCGTGCGCGGCATGTCGTCGACGAACACCACCGTCTTGGGGATCTTGTAGCGCGCGAGCCGGCCGTCGAGGTCTGCCCGGACCTGCTGTTCGGTCAGGCTCGCACCTTCGCGGACCACCACAACGGCGCGCGGCACTTCACCCCATTTGTCGTCCGGAACACCGATCACCGCGACGCTCCCCACGGCGTCGATCTCGGCGATGGCCTGCTCCACCTCGGCGGGGTAGATGTTCTCGCCGCCGGAAATGATCATGTCCTTGAGCCGGTCGGAAACGAAGACAAACCCGTCCTGGTCCCGGTAGCCCATGTCGCCGGACTTGAACCAGCCGCCGTCGGCGTAGGACCCGGCGGTGGCGTCCGGCCGGTTCCAGTATTCGCGGATGACATTGGGGCCCTTGATCTGGATTTCGCCCACGGTGCCCTGCTGGACCGGACCACCGGCGGGGTCGGCGATCCTCACGTCGGTGAAAAAGTGCGGCAGGCCAGAGGAGCCTGCCTTGTCCCGGGACCGGGAGGCGGGCAGGGTGGTGGCCCCCGGGGCGGTTTCCGTCATGCCGTAGCCGTTCGAAAAACGCAGTCCCCGGGCTTCGTAGGCTTCCAGGACCCGCAGCGGGACGGCGGATCCGCCGCAGGTGAGCTTGTTCAGGGAGGTGATGTCCGACGTCGGCCATTCCGGGTGCTCGCAGAGCATCTGGTAGGTGGTGGGCACCCCGCTGATGGTGGTCACCCGGTGGCGTTCGATGAGCTGCAGGGTCCGCTGCGGATCGAACCTGGGCTCGAGGATCACGGTTCCGCCCTTGAGCAGGGTAGGCAGGACCCCCATGTCCAGCGATGCCACATGGAACATCGGGGAGATCATCAGGGCAACGTCGGTGGAGGCGAAGTCGAAATCGGTGATGACGTTGATGCAGTTCCAGGTGATGTTTCCGTGCGTGAGCAGGGCGCCCTTGGGGTTGCCAGTGGTTCCGGAGGTGTAGAGGATCATGGCGCCGTCGTCCAGGGTGACGGCTTCGTCGATGGGCTCGGTGCTGCCCGATGCCACGACGGCTTCATAGTCCTCGGCTGCCGCGTTGGGCACGGGGCCGCCGCCAACGGCCGTGCCGCCGTCGGTCTGGGTGCCGTCGACGGCGATGAGGTTGGAGAGCGCCGTCCCCTCGGCCACCGCCCGGGCCAGGGTGGCCAGGTCCCCGGCGTAGACCAGAGCGGCGGCGGAGCAGTCGTCCAGCTGGAACCTGATTTCCGGCGGTGCGAGCCGGGTGTTCAGGGGAACGAAGATTGCGCCCAGCAGGCCGCAGGCGAAGAGGGTCTCCAGGAAGGCGGGGTGGTTCTCGCCGAGGTAGGCCACCCTGTCGCCCCTGGCCACGCCGCGGTCCCGCAGGGCGTTGGCAAGCCGGCGGCTGCGGTCGGCGAACTGTTCATAGCTGAGTTTCCGGTCTCCGGCGATGAGCGCCGTCTTGTCCCCGGATTTCGGGCGGCGCCGTTGCAGCCACGAGCCGATGCCAAAATTTTCCATCGAGCATCCTTTCTTGTCTCAAACTAGTCCTCGCGCGGCTGCTTAGAGCCGGGCGGACTCCAAATCGTTGTTCTTGGGTTCCCGCGTGAGCAGGATGAAGATGATGGACACCACGGACATTCCGGCCAGGTACAGGGCCACGGAGCTTGTGTTCTGGCCCGAGTCCTTGAAGATTTGCGCCACGATGCCGGGCGTGAAGCCCGCCCCCAGAAGCGTTGCAAGCTGGTAGCCGAGGGACGCGCCGGTGTAACGGGAGGTGGTGGCGAACTGTTCGGAGACGAACGCCGCCATGGGTCCAAAGAGCGTGGAGTGGATCATCAGCCCGATGGTGAATGCCACGAAGATCAGGAAGATGTTGTTCGAGGACAGCAGCTGGAACATCGGCACGAGGTAGAGGATGAACAGGACCAGCCCGCCGATCATCACCGGACGGCGGCCCAGCCGGTCCGAGAGCCGTCCGCCCAGCACCACAAACGCAATGGAGATGAGCGAGGCGGCGGCGAAGGCGTACAGCACGCCCTGCCGTTCGGCGCCCTTGGAGACGGCGAAGGTCACCGAGAAGGTTGCCATCACCACTTGCAGGGCAAAGCCTGCGGCTCCGGCGAGCATGGTGAAGACCAGCGTCCGGGGGCGGCGCAGGACCTGCAGCAGGGGAAAGCGCGAGGCTGCGGTGCCTGTCACAGAGTCGTGGCTCTTTGCCAGCGTTTCCTGTTCAATGGCGGCCCTGAAGATCGGGCTCTCGGAAACCTTGAGCCGGACGAACATTCCGACGATCAGCAGGACGAAGGAGAGCAGGAACGGGACCCGCCAGCCCCAGGAGAGGAACTGCTCGTTGGGCAGGGCGGCGAAGGCGCCCATGATGAGGGTGCCCAGTACGGCGCCCGAGGGTGCGCCCGCGTTGACGAAGGAGGCCGCGAAGCCGCGCCGTCCGGACTCGGAATGCTCCAGTGCCATCAGCGCCGCTCCGCCCCATTCGCCGCCGACGGCAATGCCCTGGAATACGCGGAGGATCACCAGCAGGACGGCGCCCCACGGGCCTGCCACCGAGGCGTCCGGGATGACGCCGATCAGGGTGGAGGCCACGCCCATGACCGCCATGGAAACGATCAGCATCCCTTTGCGGCCCACCCGATCACCGAAGTGTCCGAAGATGATGCCGCCCAAAGGCCGGGCCACATAGCCGGCGGCGAACGTGCCGTAGGCGGCCACAACGCCCACCCAGTCGTCGAGCCCGGAGAAGAACACTTTCGGGAAGACCACGGCGGCGGCGGTGGCGTAGAGCAGGAAGTCGTAGTACTCGATGGTGCTGCCCAGATAGCTGGAGGCGATGACGGTGCGGGCTTCCCTGCGCCGGGCGGTTACATCCATGGTCTGAAGCTGCGAAGTTTGGGACATCGTTGTTCCTTACTGCACGTGCGGGTGGGGGAGGTTTGGGAGCTGCTTACTTGTAGAAGCGGGCGAGGAATTCCGCCACGACTGCGGGGCGCTCCTGGCCTTCAATCTCGATGGTGTTGGACACCTTGATCTGGGCGCCGCCCTTGACCTCGGTGACCTCGGCGATGGTGGCCCGCATGCGGATCCGCGAGCCCACCTTTACCGGGGACGTGAACCGGACCTTGTCCAGGCCGTAGTTCACCTTGGTGGTGACGCCGTCGACGTCGAACAGCTCGCCCCAGAACGGGATGATGAGCGAGAGCGTGAGGAAGCCGTGGGCGATCGGGGCGCCGAACGGGCCGTCCTTGGCACGCTCGGGGTCCACGTGGATCCACTGGTCGTCGCCCGTGGCGTCGGCGAATTTGTTGATCTGTTCCTGGGTGATTTCGCGGTATTCGGTGACGCCGAGGTCGGTGCCGGCGAGGGTGAGCAGTTTGTCGAAGTCGACGACGAGGTTGGGCATGTGGTGCCTCCTTGGGCGATGGTTTTTGGTTGCGGAAGTTTGGGGTTGCGGAAGTACGACGGCGGCGCGGTGCTGCCGCCATCGGGTTTGGGTTGGTGGTGCTTCAGTTAGCGGGTGAAGGCGCTTTCCCCGGTGAGGGCGCGGCCGATGATGAGGGCGTTGATGTCGTGCGTGCCTTCGTAGGAGTAGACGGCTTCGGCATCGGCGTGGAAACGGGCGACGTCGGAGGCGAGCGTGATGCCGTTGCCGCCCACCACTTCGCGGGCCAGTGCGACGGTGTCGCGCATGAACAGGCTGGTCTGCATCTTGGCCAGGGCCGAGTCCTGGTCGCGATAGATGCCGTTGGCCTGCTGTTCGGTCAGCCGGACCACGAGGGACAGGCTGGCCGTGATGTTGCCGAGCATCCGGGCGAGCTTTTCCTGGACCAGCTGGAAGGAACCCAGCGGGCGGCCGAACTGGGTGCGTCCGCTGACATACCGCAGGGCCGCTTCGAATGCCCCGGCCTGGATGCCGGCGGCGATCCAGGCGACGTCCGATCGCATCGCCCGGAGCATCGCTGCGACGTCGCGGAACGAGTTCACGTGGTGCAGCCGCATGGCTTCGGGCACCCGCACGCCGTCGAGCGTGATGTGGGCGTTCTGCATCATCCGGAGCGAGGTCTTGCCGTGGATTTTTTCCAGCATCACGCCGTCGGATTTCCGGTCGACGAGGAAGGCCTTGACCTGACCGTCCGCCACGTCGCGGGCGAACATGGCGAGCACATCGGCCGTGGCAGCGCCGCCGATCCAGCGCTTGGCGCCGTTCAGCACCCAGCTGCCGTCGCTGCGCCGGTGTGCGGTGGTGGCCAGCCCGCCCGCGATGTCCGAGCCGGATTCCGGTTCGGTCAGGGAGAACACGCCCTTGAGCGAGAAGTCGATGACTTTGGGCATCCATTCGCGCTGCTGCTCCGGTGAGGCGCCGACGCGGATGGCTGTCCGGAAGAGACCTGCCTGGGCGGTGTACCAAGTAGCGAGCGAAGCGTCCGTGCGGGCGAGCTCGAAGATCCGGAAGCCCTGGTAGATGCCGCGGGCGGGTGCCTCGAATGGCTCCATGAGGTTGAGGTCGATGAGCGGCTGCGCCAGCTGTTGCGGGAATTCGCCGCGCTCCCAAAAGTCGGCCAGCAGAGGCCCGGCCTCGCGGTCCAGGAACTCCCGGAGCCGCGCGAGGACCTGGCGCTCCTCGATTGTGAGCAGGGCTTCGGCGTCGTACCAGTCAGTTACAGCGTAGAGCCTGGTCTGCTCGGCCGTGGTGGCGTTCATCTCAGGCCCCCAACCCGAGAAGCCGGACGGCGTTGTGCTTGAGGATCTTCGGCCGCACTTCGTCCTTCAGGGGCAGGTCCGCGAAGGCACCCAGCCACTTCTGCGGCGTGATGAGGGGGAAGTCAGTGCCGAAGAGGACTTTGTCCTGCAGGACCGAGTTGGACGCCTTCACCAGGGACTCCGGGAAGTATTTGGGCGACCAGCCGGAGAGGTCGATGAACACATTCGCCTTGTGAGTTGCGATGGAGTTGGCCTCGTCCTGCCACGGCACCGAGGGGTGGGCCATGATGATCTGCAGCCCCGGGAAATCCGCAGCCACCGCGTCCAGCAGCAGCGGGTTCGAGTAGGCAAGTTTGATGCCGTACCCGCCGGGCAGCCCGGCGCCCATGCCGTTCTGGCCGGTGTGGAAAATGGCGGGCAGCCCGAGTTCCTGGAGGGTTTCCCACAGCGGGTAGAAGCGCTCGTTGGAGGGGTCGAAACCCTGCAGGCTGGGGTGGAACTTGAAGCCCCGGGCCCCGAGTTCCACGGCCTGGTGCTTCGCCCCGGCGATCGCGTCCTCGCCGGTGCGGGGGTCGACGCTGCCAAAGGGGATGAGGACGTCGTTGTTCCGCGCGGCGCCGGCGATCAGCTCGGGGATGCTGTTCGGCTCATGCTTGAGCTGGGTCCGCGCGTCCACGGTGAAGACGACGGCGGCCATGTTCAGTTCGCGGTACACCTCGGCGATGCGGTCCAGGGACGGGGTGCGGTCCTCGGCCTTGAAGTACTTCGCCGAGGCCTCGGTCAGGGCTTCGGGCAGGGAGCCGTGGCCGCAGCTGTCCACTTCAAGGTGGACGTGCATGTCGATCCCGTCGATCTTGGCGGCGTCGATGCCCGGTTCGTAGCGGGTGGTGGCCATGTCAGCGCACCTGCACCGGTTCGGGCTGGACGGGCCGGGATTCGGGCTGCAGCTCTGCCGGCAGCGGCAGGAACTCCTCACCGACGCTTTGCAGGGCTTCCCGGTTGAAGAGCGTTCCGGCATTTCCGCGTATTGCCTCGTAACTCCAGCCGCCGTCGCGGTATTCGGTGGTGGCCGCGGTCGGGTGCGTCCAGACCTGCAGGCGGTCCCCTCCGGCGCCGATGGCCTGCCCGGTGATGCCGGCGGCCTCGTCGGAGGCAAGGAAGGCAATCAGCCCGGCGACGTCGTCGGCAGTTCCGAAGCCCAGGTCGTGGCGGAAGAAGGACGGCATGGCCTCCCCGCGCTCGTCCGCCTCCACCGCCTTCTGGAAGTAGGGGACTGTCTTGGTCATGGCGGTGGCGGCCACCGGGATGACGGCGTTGGCGGTGACGCCCGCCTTCTTCATCTCCATGGCCCAGGTCCGCACCATGCCGACGATGCCGGCCTTGGCAGCCGCGTAGTTGGTCTGGCCGAAGTTGCCGCGCTGGCCGGTGGGGGAGCCGATGGTGATGATGCGGCCGGGAACGCCGTTTTCCTTGAAGTAGGCGAAGGCCTCGCGGACACAGGTGAAGGTGCCGCGGAGGTGGACGTTGATGACGGCGTCGAAGTCCTCGTCGGTCATCTTCAGCAGGCTCTTGTCGCGGAGGATGCCGGCGTTGGTGACAAGGATGTCGAGCCTGCCAAAGGCGTTGACCGCGGCCTGGACCAGCTGCTTGGCAACCTCCGAGCTGCCGACGGGGGCGACAACGGCGGCCGCCTTCCCGCCGTCGGCCTCGATGGCCCGGACGGCATCCGCTGCAACATCGGCGTCAACGTCGTTAATGACGACGGCGGCGCCCTGGCGGGCGAGTTCCCGGGCATAGGCGAGGCCCAGCCCGCGGCCGCTCCCCGTGACGACTGCTACTTTGCCTGACAGGCTCATTTGCTGCTCCTTTGCTAGCTGATCGTGCATCCTTGCCTTCGGCATGGGATGCTGTTCTGTATCCATGAAAATCTTGATAGTTGAAAAAGTCAATGATTATTTTTGTTTATTATTGGAGGGTCCATGACTGAGGCGGTGACGGGGCAGCTTGCCCCCGCGGCGGACAAGCTTGTTCCTGCCTCCATCAGCAGCGACGCCGGCTTTCTCCTGGCGAAGCTCCATGCCGCGGGATCGGTGGTTAACAACCGGGCGCTGGAGGAGTTCGATCTGAAGGAGCGCTCGTATTCAGTGCTGGCCCTGGCCGCGAGCGGCCTTGAGCCGAGCCAGCGCGAAATGGCTGATTTTCTCAGCTTGGACCCCAGCCAGATCGTCGCCCTGGTGGATGACCTGGAGAAGCGGGGCCTGGTGCTGAGGGCGCCAGGAAAGCAGGACCGGCGGGCCAAGATCGTGACGGCGACCGCCGAGGGGCAGAAGCTGTTCTCCGCGGCCACGAAGTCGACCCGCCGGGCCGAGTCGGAGGCTCTGGACCGCCTGGACCGGGAGGAAGTAGCCGAGCTGAAGCGCCTGCTCCGCAAGGCGCTGTGGCCCAGCCTGGAGGGATAGCGGAACAGGCACCCGCGGCCTCTTACTGTCCGGGCGTCCAGTCGCGGTCGTTGATGAATTCGGCCGGGCGGAATTCGACGTAGTTGGCGCCATCCAGTTTCAGGGACGTTGCGGTCGCCTGCAGATCGGCGGTGGTGGCCACGGAGCCCCAGTGGCCGGTTTGGAGCCGCTGGTCCATGGCGTCGACGGCGGCCACGTTCTCGGCCACCGTGAAGTTGCAGTGCCCTTCCCGGCTGACGAAGGCCTGGCGGAACAGGGCGTTTTTGCCCGCCTGGCGGACTGTTTCTGCGTACTCTTCCTGGTATTCGATTGGGGCCAGGAGATCCACCGTGGTGTGGGTGGCTAGCAGCGGCACCTGGAGCTCGCCGGTGGGGGTGGAGGTCCGGAGCATCCACTGGAGGCCCTGGCTGCTGGGCTCGATGTCGGCGTTGGCCATGAGCGTGGAAAGGTCGCCGTTCAGGTTTAGGCCGGCCTTGGCGTACATGAGCTCCACCAGTTGGCGCTGGGCTGAGGACTGCAGGAGTTTTGAGTAGTCGACGCCCGCGGTCCAGCCGCTGTCGCCGCCGGCGGCGTTGACGATCGTGTGGCGCCGTTCGATCACCGCGGGGAGAGTGTCGAGGACCAGCTTCGCCTGGGCAGCTGCCAGCGCGTCCGGATTGTCCGCGTCGACCCCGTCGAGTTCGGTAGGGGTATTCAGGAGCGCGGCCACCAATGCGAGCCTTGCGCGGCCTTCCGAGGAAGTGCTTGCGTGCTGCAGGGCTGCTTTCAGCGCGGCGATCGTCTCGGCAGACTCCGCCGGGGCGGTGAAGCCGGCGAGGCGGATGTCCCGTCCGGGAAGAAGCAGTTCCGCCGCCGCATAGGCCGCGTCGAGCTGGTAGTTGTTCAGGGCAACGCCGCCGCCCACCAGGCCGCAGGTGCTGACGGCGCCGTCGATGCCGGAGTTCGGGATTTCCGCCATCATGCTCGTCACGAGGCCTCCCATGGACCGCCCGACGGCGATGACCCGGCTTGCCTTTCCGAAGTGCTCCTCGAAAGCTGCCAGGGTGCCGAGTTGGTCCTGGGCTGCGGTCTGGAGGGCCCAGCCGGTGGTGGCGTAGGACGAGGACGCAACGGCGTAGCCGCGGACCACAAGCGCGCTGGCCGTGGGCGCGAATCCTGTGTCCCAAGCGGGGTTTGCCGGTCCCGGGCGGAAGCCGTGGGCAAAGAGGACCAGCTTTCAGTTCCAGTTCGCAGGCACCTCGGCCCGCCACGCAGCCCCGTCCGAAAGGGTGCCTGAGGCGACGGAAGGGGTTGCTGTTGATCGCGTGGCTGCCGCGAGCGACGGCCCCGACGCATCCGCCCGCGGCTGGGCCGCCAAGGCGGCCGGGGATGCGGAGGCTGCAGCGAGGAGGGCGGCAAGGGCTGATGTCGAAGCGATGGTGCGGCAGCTTTGGCGCAGTGTGCGGGTCATTCGGGCAACCTTTGTCAGTCGAAGTAAAGTTAAAACAGACAACTAATGCTTATCTTAATGATTGATATTGTCAACGAATTTCCGTTTCAGTCAACTGAACTTCGACCACTAGTTCGCCTCACCCACGGCAGCTACCCGCGGCGGCCTGCTGTAGCTGCCTCCAGCCGGGCTGGTCTCGTAGTGTTTGATAAATGACGGGGGAACGCGCGGGGTGAGGCGGCAGCTCTGGCTTGGGACCGTTGGGAATCGACGCCCACATCCACGGCCGACGGGATGTAAGCGGCCCGTCATCACGCCACGGAAACTCCATCAGCGCTGGGCGGACAGTCGACTCATCGTCACCGAGAACGAAGGGCACGGTGGCCCGGAATCGATGGCCGCGCCTGTCGACGCCGTCGAAGAAATCGCTGCTGGCCTGCCCTAAGAGGGGACAGACAAGGGGGCCTAACAGAACTGCACGTCGTGTTTTAGGCTTACTCCACACCTCGCGTCTGCCCGTCGCGAGCTGAATGAAGAGAGGCAGAGCCAATGCAGCCCGACCTTGGCCAGCGCGCCGCGAACGAGCACGCCGACGCGGCACGGTCCCTTCTTTCCGCCGCCGAACAAGCTCTCTCAGGCGCCGATGTCGACGCTGAACTGCAGATCAGGCTGGCCCAGGCGCATGCCACCCTGGCCCTCGCATTCGAGACGCGCGCCGCGGCCTATGACACCCGGACTGCCGCGTACGTCGGATATCTGGCGACGCTGAAATCGGAGGCTCGATCGGACAAGAAGCAGCACGCTGCCGTCGTCGCGAAGCTCGTCCGCGATCGTCTGGGCTTCGAAGCCGAGTAGAGCCGCAACGCTTAGAAGCCGGCACCGCCGGGCCGTGCCGGTGAACGATCAGAGCGAGGCGCTGGTCCAGCCCGCGAACACCTTGTCAGCAATGAACGACGGCGGTGGGTCTACTTACACTTTCGTCGTCCCGGCCCGCGCTGCCAAGGGCCATGCAACGGTCACTGCGGTGCCTTGCAACATTGACTGGTGCGACGACACCGGCAGGAACAACCGGGTGGCGGGGGCCGCCGTCGTTCTCCTGCAGCGGGCATCGTGTGTATTGCCGGTGAAGCCGTTGACCATCAGCCGGTAGGTTCCATCTTCCGAAACTAGGAGGCGGGACTGCTCCGGATCGGTTTCAGTGCGGATCTGATGAGGATGATGCGGGGCCCGTATTTGCTGTCCAGTTCGCGCTGGAGGGATCCATCGTCGTAGACGACGTCGATGACGAGGTAGCCGTTCTCCGCCCCCGACATCAGGATCGGCTGCCCCCGCAGTGAAGTCAGCTCCCGCTGGAGTAGCAGGAGCTGCATTTCCTTGCCGTTCCCGGGCGGTCCTGTGACCGGTCGGGCTTCCGGAGGGGAAGCGTCAGTGGAGGGAACGGGCCGCCTGGTCTGGATGAATTCGCCATTCGCCAACATACCGGTCACCTCGTAGGAGCCCCACATCACACCGCCTGCGCTGGCGAAGTGCCCGGCCTCGGACCAGTCCCAGTTTCGGAGCACCGGTCCGCCGCATTGCGGCGGGAGCGAGGCGGCAAAGGGGCCCAGGCAGAGCAGGGGCGCGCCGCCCCGCTTCTGCAGGACCATGCCCCGGCCAACGAGTTCGTCGCTCGGGACAGCTCCAGAGGTGGACTCCGTGGCGGTGGGTCCGGCTACGGGCGGGGCCGGCGAGCATGCGCAGAGCATTGCGGCAAGGGCCGCAATGAGCCACCGCTTGCGCCGCCCGGTCATGGATTCGTTATGGATCTACACGCGTTTGCCGGTCGCCGCCCCGGCCGCTTTGCACTTGGCCCTGAGAAAGGACTGCTCTGCTTGTGACAATTGGTGTTCGCCGTGCTGGTCCTGGGCGACGTGGCCGCCCGAGACCTGGTGAACCACGTTTGCCACGGTCCGCGGAAGAACCACGCAACCGGGATTTTCAATGAGCCACTTCTTTGTGGGCTCATCAAGTTCATTCCACCACTCATCAATCGGCCGTTGGCCCATGACGTGCTCCTCGGATTTTGAGACCCTGCATAAATTGACTGCGGCCGCCGGGGCTGGCGCTTCAGGGCGCCGCTCGACGTGCAGAAACTGCCAAAGCACACATCGCTTAGGTGCTCATGCCCACCTGCCCCCGTCGCGGCGCCGGACTGTCAACACCTCTGCCATTGAGGTGCCGAGAAGAATTCACGAATCTCTGAGTTGGTAATCAGTATCGAGTGTGGTCCTGATGCAGGGAGGGGTCAAGGGGTACCCGTAACGTCGCGCAACCCGGTGGCGAAGCCCAATTGGTGGGCAAACACTATGCGGGGGAAGTGACGGTGGAGTAGCTTTTACACGTCCGGATGGCCGTGCGGCCTCCGCCAGCGAAGACCCTGCTGCCACCCGCCACGAGGAGCCCCGGATGACACGAAAGACAACCGGCCCCCTCGCTGACTTCGGCCGGACGGACCTCGCCGCCGCCGGCGGCAAGGGTGCCGCTTTGGGCGAACTGGTGCGGCAAGGGTTTCCGGTGCCTGGGGGATTCGTCATCACCACGGACGCCTACCGGTTGCTTCTCGCCGATACGGGGCTCGGGGCTGCCCTGGACGACATAAATCAAAACGTGCCCGACGGCGGTGCCCTCCGTGCGCTGTTTGCCCGCTTTGGCATGCCCGCAGCTTTGCGGGCGGAGATTGGCGAGGCATATGCGGCCCTGGGAGGGGGCGCCGTGGCGGTGCGCTCCAGCGCCACCGCCGAAGATTTGCCCGGCGCTGCGTTTGCCGGCCAGCAGGACACGTTCCTGAACGTCGTCGGCGAGGAGGCGGTGGCCAAAGCTGTCGCCGACTGCTGGGCGTCCCTCTGGACCGACCGTGCCATTGCCTACCGGCGGCGGCAGGGGATCGACCCCCGCGAGGTGGCGATCGCCGTCGTAGTCCAAAAGATGGTGCCGGCCGACGCCGCAGGTGTCATGTTCACGGCGAACCCGGTCACGGGTGAGCGGAGTGAGACCGTTGTGGACGCCAGTCCGGGCCTGGGGGAGGCGGTGGTCTCGGGAAGGGTGACGCCCGAACACTACGTGCTGGACCGCACTGGCGGGATCCACAGCTTCCGTCCCGGCGGCGGCGAGGTGGTGGTCAGCCCGGACGCAGGCGGCGCCACGCGGGAGCGGCCCGGCGTCCGCAGCTCGGTTCCCACCCTGGCCGCGGCCCAGCTCCGGGAGTTGGCTGACCTGGGCCGCAGGGCGCAGGAGCACTTCGGACGGCCGCAGGATATCGAGTGGGCGCTGGCCGGCGGCCGGATCCATGTCCTGCAGTCGAGGCCCATGACGGCGCTGCCGCCGCAGCCGCTCCGGCTCAACGCGATCCAGCGGCGGGTTGGGCCGTTCTTCATCGAAATGTTCCAGGAACGGCCCTACCCGTTGGATGTGTCCGGCTGGATGGAACAGGGGATTTTGGCCATGCTGCACCGGCTGGCCGGCAGCGTCGGAGTGCGGTTCCCGAGGGTCGGGGAGCTGCTGCCCGAGGAGGACGGCGTGGTGGTGCAGCTGGTACCGCCGGTACCGCGGCTAACCCTCCGCGCGCTGGCTGCGCCGCTGACCCTGGCCCGCCGCGCCAGGCAGTTCAAAATGGCCGAATGGAAGGACGATTTCCGGTTCATCCACTTCCTGGACCGGGTGGACCGGCTAAACGCATTGGACCCCGAGCCCCTGCGCTGGGCCGAAGTTGTGGGTGTTGCGCGGGAGTCCTTCGCCACGATGCGGGGCATCACCGACCTCCGCAGCTCCTACCTGCCCGGCATGTTCCTGCCCATGCTACGGCTGCGCCTGTTGCTCGTGCTGCTGGGCAGGATGAGGCTGGCCTCCGCCCTGATCGCGGGCGCAGAAACCCGGACAAGCCACGCGAACCGGTCCTTGGAGCAGCTGGCCGCGATGGTCGGAGCGGATCCGGGGCTGGCCGGCGCCTTTGCCTCATCCGACGGGCCGGCCCTGCTGCAGCTTGTGGAGCGGGACCCGGCGCACGCTGCCTTCCGCGAGGCGTTCGCTGGGTTCCTGCGCGAATACGGGAACCGTGAAACTGTCAGCGTTGTGCTGAGCAGTTCGCCCACCTGGTCCGACGCCCCCGAGGTTGTGCTGGGGCTCGTCAAGGCGCTCCTGGGCCAGCGGCCGCGAACGGCCGACCAGACCGGCGCGGCGCTGGCGGAGCTGAAACGCCATCCGCTCCTGCGGTTCAGGCGCATCCGGCGGCACGTACTGGCCGCCGTCGACGCGGCCCGGGCAGGCATGGCGTTCCGCGAGGACAGCCACTTCTATGCCACCAAGGTCATCCCGCCCATGCGCCGCGCGTACCGGGAGCTTGGCCGGCGCCTCGTTGCCGCCGGTGTCATTGATGACGCCAGGGACGTCTACCACCTGCGGTTTGCGGAACTGGCGGCAATAACGGACGACGACGGCGCGCTGCCGGCGTCCGTCCGGCAGCGCTACCGGCCGCTCGTGCAGGCCAGAGCGGCCAAACGCCGCGAACTCGAAGGGATTCCGCTCCTGGACACGGCGCTGCTGTTCAGGAACCGCCGCACTGCTGCCGGCGTTCTGGTCTCCGGCACGCCGGCCAGCCGCGGCCGGGCGGAAGGGCCGGTGAGAATCATCAGGGGACCGAACGATTTCGGCCGGCTGCGCAGCGGCGACATCCTCGTGTGCCCCTACACGAACCCGTCCTGGACGCCGCTGTTCCAGCGCGCCGCCGCCGTCGTCGTCGACATGGGAGGGCTCGGCTCCCACGCGGCGATTGTGGCGAGGGAGTACGGGATCCCCGCAGTCATGGGGACCGGCACGGGAACGGGCATCCTGGCCGAGGGGCAGCGCGTCATCGTGGACGGCAGTGCCGGGACGGTCGCCGCAGCCGACTAGGGGCCGGCGGTTAGGGGCCAAGCACGACGGCAACCAGATTGGCCGTGGCCGGCCATGCCAGAAATCGCCGCAGACAAGACCTTCGCCGATCTTGCCCGAAACTTTCGCCGATCTTGCCCGAACGGGGTGAGCATGAAGACGAGGCTGAGAGGGGTGAACATCATGGCTGACGACAAAGAAGTGCTGGACTGGGTCTCTCCCCGCAAGCAGCGGGAAATCGACAACCAGGCCGCGTTCCTGCGCTTCCTCCTGGAGCGTGAAGAAGCGATCGCTCAAGAGGGCGAGAAACTGTATGGGTGATTGATGGCACCAATCGCGGTCGCCCGAAAGTAGCTGAAGAGGCACAATTGCCAAGGTCATTGCGGTCGGCGGCCTCGTCGTCGTATTTCTTTGGGGCAGACTGGTGGCATGAGCGGAATCCGGTGGGTGCTGCACGTCGATCTCGACCAGTTCATCGCGGCGGTCGAAGTGCTCCGGCGGCCGGAGCTTGCGGGCAAGCCGATCATTGTCGGCGGCCGGGGCGACCCCACGGAACGGGCTGTGGTGTCGACCGCATCCTACGAGGCCAGGGTGTTCGGCGTGGGTTCCGGAATGCCCTTACGCATTGCGGCCAGGAAAGTGCCGGACGCTGTGATCCTGCCCGTCGATCACGAGGCCTATCTGGCTGCGTCTGAAACAGTCATGACGACCCTCCGCGCGCAGCCCGGCGCCACCGTGCAGGTGCTGGGCTGGGACGAAGCATTTATGGGCACTGAGACAGACGATCCGGAAGCCTACGCCCGGCAGGTGCAGGCCGCTGTCCTGGAGCGAACGCAACTGTACTGCAGCGTGGGCATCGGCGATACCCTGGTCCGAGCCAAGGTCGCCACCGGTTTCGGCAAGCCGGCCGGCGTCTTCCGTCTCACGGCCGGGAACTGGCTCGAGGTCATGGGCGGCCGGCCTACCAAGGACCTGTGGGGCGTCGGAACCAAAGTGTCGGGCCGGCTGGCCAAACTCGGCATCAACACAGTCGCGGAGCTCGCCGCGTCCGACCCCCGGGACCTGGTCCCGGAGTTCGGCCCCAGGATGGGTCCCTGGTACGCGGAGCTCGGACGCGGGGACGGCGCCAGCGTTGTGGACGACACCCCGTGGGTTGCCCGCGGGCATAGCCGGGAGACCACTTTCCAGCACGACCTGACCGAGCCCGCCCAGGTGGACGACGCCGTCAGGGAGCTGACAGCGCGCGTCCTTGAGGATGTTGTGGCCGAAGGGCGGCCCGTGGTTGGGCTGACCCTCAAGGTTCGGTACGCGCCGTTCTTCACCAAAACCCACGCGAGGAAGGTTCCCGAGACGTTCGACCGGACCGAAATCCTCACGCGGGCCTTGGACCTCGCAACCGCAATCGAAGCGGGCCGCCCGATCCGGCTCCTGGGACTGCGGGCCGAAATGGCGATGCCTGACGATGCCCGAAAGGGACATACGCCGACGCGCGGTGGTTGGTGACGCCGTCGCTCTTGTCCTTTACCCGTCGGGTAGGTTTGTGAAAAAAGGAGAGGTCAATGAGCGAGAAACTCCGTTGGGGCATCCTGGGCACCGCCCGCATCGTCCGCAAGACAATTCCGGCCCTGCAGGAAACGAAAAACGGTGAGGTCGTAGGCATCGCCTCCCGCACCGAGGAAAAGGCCAGGGAGTACGCCGACAAGCACGGCATCCCACAGGCGTTTGGCTCTTATGAGGCGCTGCTCGCTGCCCAGGACATCGATGCTGTCTACATTCCGCTGCCGAACGCACTGCACCTCGAATGGATCCTGAAATCCTTGGACGCGGGCAAGCACGTCCTCTGCGAAAAGCCTTTGGCGATGAGCGCCGCCGAGTGCGAGGAGATTGCGCGCAAGGCCGACGAGACCGGGCTCAAAGTCCTGGAAGGCTTCATGTACCGTTTTCACCCGCGTTTCGAGAAACTGCAGGAGCTGCTCGCGGCCGAGGCGGTGGGCAAACTGACCTTTGTCCACGTCGGTCACTCCTTCGATGCGGGCGCGGACGACAACATCCGATGGTATTCCGGGCTTGGTGGCGGCGCACTTTTCGATACGGGGTGCTACTGCGTCAACGTGAGCCGGATGGTCACGGCGCAGGAGCCGGCTCGGGTCGCCGCTTTTGGCAACTACCGCGACGCCAACGACGGCGGCCGGATTGACACCAGCATTGCGGGCATCCTGCGCTTTCCCGGCGCCGTAACCGCGCTTTTTGATACCGGAGTGAACCTCGAGCGCCGCAACTTTTTGGAAATCACGGGCACCGAAGGCCGGCTCTTCCTCGACAATCCTTTTGGGCTCCTGGAAGAGGATTCGGTCCTGGAGGAGCATCACTTCGGGCAGGACACGATCCATCACGAGGTCAAGGGCGAAAACCACTTCGTACGGATGGGCGAACACTTCGCCGACAGCGTCCTCAACGGCACGCCGCTCCGCTACGACCTCACGGACGCGGCCAACAACGCGCGGGTGCTGGAAGATCTCGACGGGGCAGCGCGGAGCCAAGAGGGCGTCTGAACCGAGAGCACATCCGGATCCCGGCTAGCTCGCCGGGTCGTACCCGAACTCGCGGAGCTCCTGCGCGCAACGGCAGGCCACCGCGATCTTCCTCGCCCACCCGACCGCGTCCTCGCGTGTCGGCAGCTCCAGCACGGTGAATCCACCAGTGAGCTCGGAGCCCGGATAGATCTCGGTGCTCACCGACCCGTCGGCTGAGACCAGAACGGGATCGACTTCCTCGTTGATCCCACCGCCGAATACGTAGACGCCGGCAGCCTTCGCCTCCTCGATGACAGCGTGGGAATCGGCCGAGACGACCGGGAACTCCTCGTCAGTGAGCACCATTGCTTCGCTGGGGAAGGAGATGAGGTATTTGGTCATGCCTCGATGATGCCCCGCGGGCGGGCCGGACAGCAACGGTTGTGCCTCAATCCCCATTTGCTCCCGGCGTGTTCAATCGGGTCCCGCCCGCCACTGGAGCTAGCCGGCCTGTCTTGGTAGCTTTCAACGCATGGCCATCAAACTTGAGAACGTCGGGATCGCCGTTCGCGACCTGGAAGCAACCATCGCCTTTTTCACCGACCTCGGTCTCACGGTCGTGGGCCGTGACACGGTCAGCGGGGAGTGGACCGATACCGCCGTCGGACTCGATGGCAACCACGCCAAGATAGCCATGCTCCAGACGCCGGACGGTTACGGCCAGCTTGAGCTCTTCGAATACATCCACCCCAAAGCGATCGAGACCATCCCAACTCGTCCCAACGACATCGGCATGCACCGCGTCGCCTTCTCAGTCGACGACATCGACCAAGCCCTTGAGATAGCCGCGAAGCACGGATGCCATCCTCTCCGCGGCGTGGCGACATACGAGGACGCCTACAAACTCACCTACGTCCGCGGTCCCAGCGGCATCCTCGTGATGTTCGCCGAGAAACTGATCAAAGACTGACGCTTGAATCGGACCAACTATAAGCGTGTGGGTGCCCGCTGCCGCTGCACGGATAGGCCGGCGCGAAGGAACGATCATCCTCGCAGGCGGCAGCGGCCACGCGGACGTCACCGGGGCGGACGCGCAGGCGGCCGTTTATACCGCGATGGCCTTCGTGCTGGCCGCTTTCGCCCGGGCCATCACCGCCCCGGGCATAACCGGATACGTGCACCAGGGTGTTGCTGGCCGGACGGCCCCGGTCATCTTCCGGAGGCCGCCATCGTCACGCGGGCTGCATGCATCAAAAAATGACGGCTGCCCTGACAGTCGGATCAGGCCTTGGCGAGCGGCAGCACCAGCATGTAGCCGGCCGGCAGATTGCTGCTCCAGCGTCGCGGTTCACGGACGACGAACTGCGTTGCCAACTGCTTGGGGGTGAGCAGGGCGTTGGGCGCGGGGGACGGTCCCCATCGAACGTCTCCGTACGGGTAGAGCGGATCCTGGACGCGGATGCCGGTGACCGAGAACTTCGGGAACTGGTCGGGATCGCCTAGTGACGTGAAGCCGCTCATCACCCACACATGGCGACCGCGCCACATGACCAGCCCGACGGGCCGGCCTGTCTCGGCGATGGCCCGCGCCGCGGTCCGCAGCGCTAAGTCGTAGTTGGCGATGCTAACGACGGTGTAGGGCCCCATCCCGACCTTGGTCAGCACCTTCGCCCAGCCCAAGGGGTTGGCCCCGTTGAACGAGTTGAACGACCGCGCCCGGGCCATCTCCCACAGCTCGCCCTGCTGAACGCGATCGGTCCACGTGCCTGCCGCCCCCGCATCGTCGATCAAATTGTGCATGATCTGGATGCTCGCGGCCACACACCACTCAAAGGTGTACTGGGGAACGAAGTCCCCCTCCTGGTAGAGGTTGAGGGCGAACGCCCGGGGCACCGCGGTCGGCGTCGGAATCGATGTCGGGGTGGGGGACGGGGTCCGGTGAGGAGCGGGGACGCCATCGCGTGGGGCCGGCGGGGCCGAGGTGGTCTGGATCGGTCGATCGGTGGCGACCTCATCGAGTCTGACAGCGGGCGCGCAGGCCGAGAGGAGGGTCGCTAGGCTGACGAACCAAGCCAGGATACGGAGCTGGGCGCCGATCATGATCGAACCATTTTATCCCTCCGCGCACAAAATGCGTCGCTCAGGGGAGGGCGGGGCCTTAGTGCCACGCTGATTCATCTTGAGCAGGGGCCGAAGCGTTGGTTCTTGTTGTTGGTTCTCGCGTGCGGGAACCTTGGTGAGTCAGGTCAGATCACGTTCTGCAGGGAGACCAGCCGTGTCATCCACCCGCACCAGCGTGGCGTTCCACGTCTCAGAGCCAGTGGCCGCAGCCGTTGCTGGCGGGCGCCCTGTCGTGGCTTTGGAATCGACCATTTTCACTCACGGTCTTCCCCGTCCGCGCAATCTTGAAGTTGCTTTGGAAGCTGAGGAACGCCTCCGCAGTCAAGGGATCCTTCCTGCAACGATTGGTGTCTTCGCCGGTGTTCCGACGGTGGGGCTCAGCCTTGAGCAGATCACCTCGCTCTCCAATGACGGCGCAGTCAAGAAAGTCAGCCTCCGCGATCTTCCCGTAATGGCTGCTCTTCAGCTCCACGGCGGCACGACCGTGGCAGCAACAGCATTCCTGGCACACCGCGCCGGCATCAAAGTGTTCTCAACCGGCGGCTTGGGTGGAGTTCACCATGGTGCGGCGACATCCTTCGATGAATCTGCCGATATGACTACCCTGGCTACTACCCCGATCATCGTCGTGAGCGCCGGCGTGAAGTCCATACTCGACGTCGCAGCCACCCTCGAACGGTTCGAAACGCTCAACATCCCGGTCATCGGATACAAAACCAAGAAGTACCCTGGCTTCTACGTTTCCGACTCGGGGTTTGAGATCGAGTACGCAGTCAACACCCCCGATGAAGTTGCAGCAATCTGCAGCGCACGAGACGACCTGCACATCGAATCGGCCATCCTGTTGGCAAACCCGATCGCAGAGGACAAACAGTTCCCTCCGGCCGAGCTCGACGACATTCTCTCCCGGGCGTGGGCGGAGGCGGAGAAGAACGGGATTAGCGGCAAGGACACCACACCGTTCCTTTTGGACTTCATCCAGCGCGCTTCAAACGGCCGCAGCGTGAATGTAAATGTCGACGTGTACCGCAGCAACGTGTCCCTGGGTGGCGAAGTCGCCTCCGCGCTGACCCGCTAACCGGAGTGGCCGTCTTGAATGGCCAGGGTTGGGAGACGGCCCGCCCTTCGCAGCATCAATTTCCGAGGGTGTGGTTGGTGGCTGCTTCGTCGCTGCCTTTCACCTCGACGCTGTTTGTGGCGGCCCAATTGGCCAGCAGCTGCAGTCCGTCGTGGGACGTGGAGCCTGGTTCCGCGGAGAACACGAGCATCTGAAGGCCGCGGTCAGCGGCCAGGTCCAGCCCGAGGTAGTTCAGGTCGAGGTCGCCAACGATGGGGTGGTGAATGCTTTTGATGCCGGTGCGGTGCTCGCGGACGTCGTGCGCTCCCCAGAGTTTCCGGAAAAGGTCGCTGCGGGTTGAGAGTTCGCCGACGAGGTCGCTGAGCTGGCGGTCGTAGGGGGAACGGCCCGCTTCGACCCGGAGAAGGGCAACGATTTGGCGGGTGTTGAATTCCCAGTCCCGGTAGAACGTCTGTGCCCTGGCATCAAGGAAGGCGAAGCGTGCGGCGTTCACGGGCTGCCGGGAGTCCTCGAACATCTCTGAGAAGAGAGCCCGGCCGAGGCGGTTGGTGGCCACGGAGTCCAGCCGGCCGTTTTGCACGTACACCGGGACAGTGGACATCGCGTCGATGGTCTGCTGCAGGGTGGGGTTGATCTGTGTTTTGCGTGCCGGGCGCCTGCGCTGCGGGTGGGCGCCGGCGTTGGCTGAACGGATGAGCTCGTGGAGATGCGAGTGCTCGGCCTCATCCAATTGGAGCGCCCGGCTGACCCCATCAATGACGGCCTCCGACGCTCCCTTGGCATTGCCGCGTTCCAGGCGTTTGTAGTACTCCGAGCTCATGCCGGCCAGGAGCGCCACTTCTTCCCGCCGCAGGCCAGGAACGCGGCGCCGCCCCCCGAAGTCAGGCAGGCCCACTTGCTTCAAGGTCAGCTTGGCCCGCCTCGAGACGAGGAACTGGCTGAGATCGTCGTGGTTGTCCATGGTGTCGAAGGTACTCCACCTCGAGCCCGCTAGCGGGTCCCTGCCAGGGAACCTCTAGGTAGGGTCTCGTTAGCCCACGCGCTGACCGGTTGACTTGAATCATCAGCCGCCCCGCACGGGCCGGTTGGGACCCGGGACGGCATCATCGCAGATCCTCCATTGCTGAGCCTTGGGCAATGTCCAGACCCAGGCCTGAAACCCACACCGAAAGGAAAGAGCATGAAGAACGCACGTCTCGGAGACCTGGAAGTTTCCGCCATCGGACTCGGCGCCATGACCATGGCCGGCACTTACACCAGCGAGGGCACCCTGGATAACGCGGAGTCGATCCGCACGATCCACCGCGCACTCGATCTCGGGGTCACCCACATCGACACGGCAGAGATCTACGGGCCTTTCCTGAGCGAAGAGATCGTCGGCCAGGCGGTCAAGGGACGCCGCGACCAGGTCAGGATCGCCACAAAGTTCGGCCTCGTCTCCCATTCCGGCGGCGGTCCCGGCGAGATCGACAGCAGTGCAGCGAACGTGAAGGCCGCCGTCGAGGGCTCCCTCAAGCGCCTCGGCACCGACCACATCGACCTGTACTACCAGCACCGGGTCGACCCGAACACCCCGATCGAGGAAACCGCCGGCGCCGTCGCGGACCTCATCGCCGACGGCAAGGTACTGCACTTCGGACTGTCCGAAGCCTCCCCGGAGACCATCCGCCGCGCACACGCAGTACAGCCGGTCACGGCCCTGCAGACCGAGTACTGTCTCTGGACCCGCGACGTGGAGGAGGAAATCCTGCCGCTGCTACGTGAACTCGGCATCGGCTTCGTCCCGTACTCACCGCTCGGACACGGCCTGCTGACCGGTCAAATCCGCTCCGTGGACGACTTCCCTGACGACGACTGGCGCAAGACCAACCCGCGATTCACGGGCGAGAACTTCCGCCGGAACCTCGCGATCGTCGACGAAGTCAAGGCTATCGGCGCCGAAATCGGCGCGACCCCCGCACAGACAGCCCTCGCCTGGCTGCTGACCCGTGGGAACGACATCGCCCCGATCCCCGGCACCCGTCGGGTCTCCCGCGTCGAGGAGAACACTGCTGCCGACGGCATACAACTCACCGGCGACCAGCTGGAGCGGCTGAACACCCTGCGGCCTGCCGCAGGGGAACGCCACGACGAGGCCAACATGGCCTCGATCGACCGCTGATCCCCGGCCGTGGTGTCCGGCCAAACTCCCCGTTCCAGTGGGCGACAACGCAATGGCTGCGACATCGGCTCCCACGCGACCTGAGGCGATCGAGAGGGGCTTGTCCGCGATTGTTCCAGTTCCGAGTTGGGTCGCAGCAATGCCTCGTGCCGGAAGTGCCGCCACGTTCCCGGGCTTTCCGATGGAGCCGAACGACCCTTTGTGGAACCAGGGCGCCGTGGCGTCCGTGGTGCAAGACGCCAGGGGTGAGCCAAGGCACGCTACTAAGAGTCCGGGCCGCTTTCCCATACGGGAATTAGGTCTGCTAGGTTCCTCCGCTCCGCATCGCTGGGAGGAATCGGGCTTAGATCGTTATGCCAATTATTGAAAGCATAGCTATCTAGGCCGTCCGAGTCGTACTCTGTGGTCCAAAGCGGAGGTATGAGCGGATGAAGTTTGCCCTCCGCTCATGTCTCCTTGCGAGCTATTCCAGCAGCTGTGAGCTATAAGCAGACACTTCTCTCAATTGCGAGGATCATGAAATTGCCAGCAAGTACAACAACGCGCAGATTACTGACATTACAGAAAAGACAGCCACGATCGCGGCGAAACCCCATTTAGTGCTCATGATTTCTCCCACTCCTAGGGGGGCCTACATGCCCTAGTTCCTTCCATTCACATTTTGATACGCACAAATGTGAATTCCATGTGAAACAGCCCTGCATTCACCCAATTCACTTCGAAGCGCCCGGACGTAGAACAAGCGACCAGAAAACTTCTGGACGACAGCGGTTGGGGTAGCCCGCTGTACGCGAACGAGGTAACCCTATGGGTCCGGCGTAGCCGCTTCAGCAATGAGGACAGACAAGCAGCCTCAGTCTGTTTGGACCGTTGGGCGTACTCGGCTTGGAACCAGCGTGGCCCTGAATTCGCACACTCTGACGATCGGATTAACAGGAGCCGAACCTTTAAGGGGACAGTTCCAATCCGTACCGGAGCTTGTAGGCCCGTTCGACGCTCTAGGGCCGGCAAACGGGGCTACGCTTCCTTTATGAAGCCCCCGCTCAATCCTTGTTTCAACACTTCTGCTGGTTCTTGTGGTCGTTGCAATCATCGTTGCTTGGCTTGTTTGGCAACCCAGCGCCATCGGGACCTGATCAGTTCCGCTGCACTGGCTGTCCCCGCACCCTGGAATCAAAACGTGTAATCGGGGGTCCCAAAGACGGCACATGCACTCACCCTAGGGCAGGAAGAGCGACCGCTAGGGCAGAGAGTGCGACATAAGTTCTTCCGGGCAGGATCTTGGACGTTGAGGCCGGGCTTGTCCATTGGACTACGTACACGATCCTGGTGCTGAAGGTAATGTTGAATCGCCATAGCTGGACCATACTGTTCCTATGGGACCAAGGCTTGTTGGTTGCGCGGTCGTTGGTATGCTCTCGGCGGTGCTGTCAGCTTGTACCTCGCCCCCGCCACCTGCCGGCGAACTGCCACCAGGTCCTGCAGAACAGCAGTCCACAACGGCCGCGCCAGGAGAGCTTGTGGGCCGCGGGCTGGTGCGTCAGGAGGGCAACGAGCTGCCTCAATTCTGTATGGGAGGCATCGCCACCTCCGATCCGCCCTTATGCACTGGCCCGCCTCTCCGCGGCTGGGATTGGTCAGTAGCGGACGGCGAAAAGACAGTGGCTAACGTAACCTACGGAGACTTCGTGGTTCACGGGACTTGGGACGGAACCAGCTTCATCGTCACAAGACCTCCACGAAACATCGCGTCCAACGAATCATGGGGAGAACCGGACCCTCGACAGGATCCACGCCACCCTGGCACCGGGACGAAAGCGCGCCTGCAGCAAATCCAACGCGAGATATGGGAGAAGGAGCGACCCGTGGCAGATACACAGGTCGAAAACGGTTACCTCTTCAGATACGTTCCCTACGATGACGGGTCGCTACAGAAGGCGATGGATAAGCGCTACGGGCCGGGGATTGTCGTTGTCCGGTCCCAGCTCCGCCCCGCGGACTAAGCCGACCGCATCCTCAACCCTTTACGGCTCTCGCCGGACCAATTCGAGGACGTGGGCATAGTTTTCTTCGAGTGTGGGCTCCGGGGTAGCCAGGCGCCGTAGCGCGACTCGAACGACGTCGACGGCAGTGTTCCTTGTGATACGAATCCGAGGGTATCCCTCCTCGACGACTTCCCAGTGGCCCCCAGGAACTGTGTGCGTTAGGAGATCTCCGTAGAACATCCCTATAGGGCGGGCAAGCTCGGCCGGCAAACCATCATTGATGGCTTGATCAAGAGTGGCGAGGCTTTCTGCTTTGCGTGGCAGTGTTTGACCTCGCTCTTGAAAATAGCTGAGGAGCTCGTCGTATCCGCCGACGTTAGTTGGCGGGGTTACGACGGCATCCGAAGTGACTGGCTTATATTCGGCGTACCTTCTCGGCAATCCCGCCGGCAGTTTCTGCAGAAGTTCGTCGGGATCTTCGGGGGTGCTCATACGGTCATCCTAAGCACACGCAATTGCGCGTTGGTCGAGGAATACCGGGAATCGAACCCTTACCGGGTCGAATCCGGCTCGACGGCGCGTGACTGACAAGAACGGCGAGAAAGAGCCAGCGAGAGGAAGCTACCCTCAACGGGCACGACCTGGGCGAACTCAAGTGGGTGCTTTTCATGCGGGCGTTCCGGTCACCTGCCTAGCCAGAGCGACCCCGGATTCGCTCATTTCGTCCGAGAGCTTCAACACGTCGTACATCCCCAGCTGAAATTCGCGGCTGAACGCCGTAACCCGGGTTCCGTTGTCGGTGGCATCAACCACGAAACGGATGTGGGGCCGTACCTTCGAGTGCCTGGCAGCGTCATGGTGGCGCCATTCGCCCTGCCACTCGCTGCTGATTTCCACCTAAACGTCCGAACCCGTGATTATCGTGGTCAATCCCGGCTGGCCGAACACCCGGGCCAAGGCTTCCACCGCGTCCTGAGGGGACAAGGCGGTGATCCATTGCTCTTCGTTCTGGAAGTGATGCCGCCCGGGCCCGAACTGCAGGATGATCGCTAGTCCTACCAAGTTGGGCCATGACGCGGCTAGCACCAGGTGATGGGGATCGTCGATCAGCTGCCACGCAAACTGCAAAACACCGAGAAGAACAGTAATGACGAGAAAGATTCTCCTCCAGATGCCGGGAACCGGAACCAGGTCCGCCGCGCCGCGTTTGCCGGAGGCAAGCCCAGCTCCGAGGACGAGGGTAAGGAGCGCTTGGACGCAGGCGACGATGATTGGAACGATGTCAGATCTGGGGTCCGGGGCGGAAACCAGAACAATGATCACCGATGTGACCGCGAGTCCGGCCATGACCACTCCCGCGCCGATCCGGATCCTTCTATCCCGCGCCGATGTGGCCATGGACCACTGTCAGCGAGCCTACGTCCCCTTGTCAACGGACACCGAGAGCGGCCGTTCCGAGGGGTCAATCGCAGCTTGGGCTGGCGGTTCTCCAGTCCGTTCAACCGAACCTCAAGCGGGCCAGTTTCCGTGGTCTACTCTGCAAGGAGGGAAGCCGGACAAGTCGGATCGCTGGGCGCCGCCAGTGATCAACGGAGAATACGAAGTCCTCAGCGGCCATCCGGCAACTTTGATCTAAGTTCCTCTGCACGCGAAGCGATGGCCTGACGCTGGGCTCGGGTGAATCGTCTGGCCTGCAGGTCGAGGACTGCCCGGCTGCCCAGCTCTCCCACACCCAACAGCTGACCCACCCGACGGATCGCTTCGTCCGCGTCTTCTGAATCCTCAATCATCTGGAAGACCTCATCACGCCGATCCATGGCCTGTGCCAAGGCCTCGAGGACCATCAATTCTTCCCTTGTCTGCCGCTCATCCTCATCCATGCGGCGATTCTTGCACGACGGAAGTCTTGGGACACTGCGTCCAGTTGGAGATGGTCAACTTGGCGCTTCATCCTTTCGGGGAACCGTGAATGGGCCCGATTCATCAGCAGTCGTACTTAAGTCCCAGGCTGAGATGCTGCTTTCTTGCCTGTCAGATACGGCCACGTGATGATGAGTCCCCCTGTAAAACCACCAGCGAGTGTGCCCAGCGCTGGGCCCAGTCCGAATGTAACCATGAGGATAAGCGCGGAAATGACAAGAGCGAGTGCCAATATCGAATATACTTGCTTGCGTTTAGGCCTTTTGTCTCGAACCCAAAAAGCCACAGTCATTATCAAAAGGATTCCGGCATTGGAGGCCGCGCTCGGCCAATAGCTTTCGTCACCCGGGCCTACAAATAAAGCGAGAACGCCGGCACCAACGAGGGAACCTATCAGCCAGCACAAGATGGCCACTACGATCTTCTTCCCTCTGGTGCTCAAGTCATCACCTCTTGCGCCTCAAATGAGAGCCAATTTTCCTCGTTTGGCCGCCGTGGGTGGACGCAAGCGACCTTCCGACGGCCAGCCGTGCCGTCAGCGTAACAGCGGCCAACACCACGCGCACTAGTCGGGATGTCTCAAGAAGATGCAGGCTATCCTGACCGTCCATACGCGAGCGTTAAAAACGTCCGGAAGAGGCCCGACCGCATATCGTCCCGTAAGCCGGTCACTCACCGGACGCACCACCACTTGACCTGCGCTGTTGGGTCTAGGCGGAGGCAACCGTTCCGCATGAACGGTCCGGTGATATGTCCGGTGACGGGCTGCTATATGGCGCACTGCCACCCATTAGGCGGACACTCCTGTTCATGGTTGAAATAAAGGTTGGCTACGCAAGGGTTTCCACCGACGAACAAGACCTCACTGTCTAACGGGATGCGTTGGCGGCCATGGGCGTCGAACCTGATCGTATTTATGTCGATCATGGCCTGACTGGTAGTAACACGAACCGCCCAGGACTTCGTGAAGCGCTGGCCGCGTGCCGAAGCGGCGATACCTTCATGGTGACGAAACTCGACCGGCTGGCCCGCTCTGTGCGGGATGCGCATCAGATCGCGGACGACCTCGCCGCGCGTGGGGTGAAGCTGAACATCGGCGGTTCGTTGCATGATCCCGCGGATCCGATAGGCAAGCTGCTGTTCAACGTTCTGGCCATGGTTGCTGAGTTTGAAGGCGATCTCATCCGGGCGCGAACGCGCGAAGGCATGAAGATCGCCAAAGCCAAGGGCCGCTTGCGTGGGAAACAGCCCAAACTATCGGCGAAACAGGAGGCACTCCTGGTCCAGCTCCATGACGCTGGCGAACACACCATGTATGAGCTGGCCGAACTGTTCTCCGTTGGCCGTTCCACCTTCTACCGCGCGCTCGACCGGGCGCGCCAAAAGGCGGAAAAGAAGGCCGGCTCCTGACGCTTGGATAACCAGCGCTCCCAAGGCAGACACCGCTGTCGGGCATGCCCTAACGACTCTCAGCGCGCGCCCGAACAAGCCCAAGGCACGCCACCGCAGCCGCGACGGACACCAAGGTCACGATGCCTAACGGAAGTGCGTTCTTCGCCCCGCCGATGCCCACCAGCGGTGCGGCGATGCCGCCGAAGGCAAACCGGGCCAGGCCCAGCAGCGACGACGCGGTGCCCGCGACATCCGGATAGCCCTTCAGGGCCAGGGAGGTCGCTGGCGGGGTGCGCTGCTGGACGAGAAGTGTCTCCTTGAAAATCACCAGGCAGGCCGCCAGGATGGCGACGCCCACCGCCGCGAGGAAGAGGAAGACGCCACGCCAATCGGTGACGGTGGCCAGCTGGCCGCCGCTGACGGGACCAACGATCGCCGCCAGTCCGCCGAGAACAGTCAGGCGGCCGTTCCCACCACACCGCCTACCCCAGCACCTTGGAAACAGCCTGCCCTGAATAGCCAGCCCGCTCCAGGGCTTCGAGGGGCGATGCCCACGAGGCCAGGACCTCCTTGGCGGCAGGGACCTGCTCGACGGCGAGCGCCTGCCGGTGCGCGTCGCCGAGGACGTCCCGGATGAACACCTTCTGCCCGGTCTGCGAAGACTTCACGGCCGCCTCGACCATTGCCAGGCTCAGGACGTTCTCATGGATTTCGCCCGAGGGAACCTCACCCGTCCGCAGGCACCGGACGAATTCAGCCAGCGCCCCGGCGATCTCTTCCGGGGTCCCGCCCTCGGCAACCAAAGAATCCGGCTGAGAAGAAGAGCAAGAAGCAAAACCCGGCCGGCCGCCGTCGTCCGCCACAGAAGCAGCCCCGGCAACATGCTCCGCGACCGGCGCCGCAGCGCCGTCCCAAGCCGCGGTACCGTTGGCTCCGTTGATCCGCCAGCTGCCGTTCCACGAGGTTTCCAGCCCGTCGGCGCACCAGCTTCCGGTGTAGACAAACCGGCTCCCGCCGTCCATCTCGAACACGGCCGTGGCAGCGGCGTCCCCGGCGTACCAGCTCCAGCCCGGGTTGAACTCCTCGCAGTAGACGGAAACCGGGTTTCTGCCGAGGAGGTACCGCGCGGTGTCGAACGCGTGGATGGCCATGTCCACCAGCAGCACGTGCTCCATCTCCTCCCGGAAGCCGCCGAAATGCGGCGCCTTGAAGAAGTCGCAGGTCAGCAGCCCGATCTCACCGAGCCGGGCTGCCTGCCGCTTGAAGTCGGCGAGCGTCCGGAAGTAGCGGCGGGACTGGCTGATCATCAGCAGCTGCCCGGTTGCCTCCGCCACCGCGGCGAGGGAGAGGGCATCCGCGACGGTCGGCGCCGCCGGCTTCTCGCACAGCACCGGCAGCCCAAGGAAGTGCGCCTCGACATTCACCGGGTGGTGCGCGGCCGGGACCGTCACGTTCACCACCGCCTGCGCTCCGACGGCGCCTGCCAGCTCGGTCAGGCTCGTCCCCACTGGCACGCCGCCGAGGCCCAAATCGGCCAGCGCGTCCCGCGCCGCCTGCGGGTTGAGATCGACGACGCCGGCGAGTTCGACGCCGGCCGCCTCGCCCAGCAGCCGCAGCCAGGCCCGGCCCATCCCGCCGGCCCCCACCTGGACCACGCGGACGGGTGCCGTTGGATCAGTCACAGTAGAAAAGCGGCTCAATTGGCCATCGCCCCCTCGTAGCTGTGGCCGGTGTAGAACGCCTCGGTTTCGTACCGCAGCAGGACCGGGTCGGTGCGTTCGGGCCGCACGGTGCGGGCCCATTCCACGCCGTTGGCGATGACCCTGCGCACGTCCTTGTGGTGGTAAACGGGGTAGTCCTGGTCGCCGGGGGAGAAGAAGAAGATCTTGCCGTACCCGCGCTTGAACGTGCACCCGCTGCGGAACACCTCGCCGCCGGAGAAGGTACTCAGGAAGATCAGCTCGTCGGGGGCGGGGATGTCGAAATGCTCGCCGTACATCTCCTGCTCCGGAATGATGAACGGGTGCGGCACACCCTGCGCGATCGGATGCGTGGGGTCCACCGTCCAGACAATCTCGCGGTCCCGCTCCGAGCGCCAGCGCAGTGTGCAGGTGGTGCCCATGAGCTTGCCGAAAATCTTGGACCAATGCCCGGAGTGGAGCACCACGAGGCCCATGCCGGCCAGCACGTGCCGGTGGACGCGCTCCACCACCTCGTCTGTCACCTCTCCGTGGGCGGCGTGGCCCCACCAGACCAGGACGTCCGTGTTCCGCAGCCGGTCCTCGGTGAGGCCGTGCTCGGGGTCGTCGAGGGTCACGGTGGCCACCTCGGCCCGCGGGCCGAGGTTCTCCTCGATGCCCTCGCGGATGGTGTTGTGCATGCCGTCCGGGTAGATCTCGGCCACGTGCGGCTGGTGCTGTTCGTGGCGGTTTTCGCCCCATACGGTGACGCGCAGGGGAGTGTGGTTCTCAGTCATGAAGGGTTCCTTAGGTTCGAGAGAGGAAGGGACTATTTGACGGCGCCGCCGGTGGCCCCGGCCGCGATGTACTTCTGCGCCAGGACCAGCAGCACGATGGCCGGCAGCGAGGACAGCACCGCCGTCGCCATCACGGCACTCCAGTTGGAGACCTGCGTGCCCAGGTACTGGTAGATGCCCAGCGTCACGGGCCGCACGTCCTCCGTGGTGGTCAGCGTCAGGGCGAACAGGAAGTCGCTCCACGAGAAGAGGAAGGCGAAGAGCCCGGCGGTGATGAGCGAGTTGCGGCTGATGGGCAGCACGATCGAGACGAACGCCCGGACCAGCCCGGCGCCGTCCACCCTCGCCGCCTCCACGATGCTGGGCGGGATCCGCATCATGAAGGCCCGCATAATCAGGATCACGAACGGGATGGCGTGGGTCGAGTCGGCCAGGATCAGCCCTGGGATGGAGTTGAGCAGGCCGAGGTCGTTGTAGGCGGCGTAGAGGGCGTTGGCGATCACGATGCCGGGGATCATCTGCGAAATGAGGATCGCCAGCAGCGCGGCGTTGATCCAGCGGAACCGGAACTGCGCCAGCATGTAAGCTGCGGGGGCCGCGACGGCCAGGCTGAACACCACCGTACCGAGCGAGATGACCAGGCTGGTCAGCAGGTTCGGGCCCTGCTGCGCAATCGCCTTCTCATAGCCCTCGAAACTGGGGTTCAGCGGCAGGAAGTCCGCGGTGAGGGTGTTGCCCGACGGTTGCAGTGATGCGTTGACCATCCAGTACACCGGGAACAGCATCACCGCGAGCAGGAGAAGTCCGACGGCGGTGTGCCCCAGCTTGGGCCGGCTGGCCTTCCGCAGCCGGGCCGCCGCGGAGCCCGGCGTCGTTATATCCAGGGTTGTCATGGTGCTCCTCTTACTCGTCGACCGCACGGCGGTTCATGCGGAGGTAGACCACCGCAAACACCAGTGAGATCAGGATCAGGATGTTGCTGAAGGCAGCGCCGACGCCGAACTGGAAGTTGACGAACGACTCCTGGTAGGAGCGCACGGCCAGGGTCTGGGTGGCGTTCGCCGGTCCGCCGTTTGTCAGCCCAAGGATGATGTCCAGGACCTTGAGCGTGTAGACGACGCCGAGGACCAGGACCACGCTGACCACCGGGCGCAGGTTTGGCCAGGTGATGTGACAGAACGCCTTCCAGCCGGTTGCGCCGTCGACGGCGCCCGCCTCGTACAGCTCCTCGGGAATCTCCTGCAGGCCGCCGTAGAGGAGGGTGACGTTGAAGGGAATGCCCACCCAGATGTTGACCAGGACCACGGCCAGCAGCGCCACCGACGGGCTGGTCAGCCAGGGGACTGGCTCCTGGATAAGACCGAGGTTCCGCAGGAACGCGTTGAGGATGCCGCTGTCCTGGTCGAGGATCGACCGCCACGTTGCACTCGAGACGATCAGCGGCAGCAGCCACGGCAGCAGCAGCATCGAACGGAGGAAACCGCTCAGCGGGAACCGCCGTTTGAAGAAACTGGCCAGGGCCAGTCCAATGACAAACTGGCCGGCGATCGAACCCAGGGTGAACAGTGCCGTGTTGAGCATCGCCGGGGCGAAAAGGCTGCTTCCGACGGCGGTGGCATAGTTCGCCATGCCAACCCAGGGTGCTTCTCCGGTGAAGAAGGTCCGGGTGGTGTACTCCTGCAGGCTCATCACCACGTTCTTCACCACGGGGTAGCCGAAGAACAGCAGGAGGAAGAGTGCAGCGGGCGCTAGGAAGAGTGCCTGGACCAGGCGCTCCCGGCGGAAGCCCCGCCGTCGTCCGTCCCCTTCTGCCGTGCCCGCGGTGGTGGCGGGGGACAGGTCTCCCGGCGCCGGGCTGGTGGTCAGTGTCGGCACGGCCGTGGCTCCTCTCCGTTATACGTGGTGGGTGCTTGCCTCATGCCGGGCCTACTTCGCCTCGGCCTTGGTGAAGGCCTCCTGCGGGGAAGCCTGGTCGGTCAGCGCCAGCTGGATTGCGGTGTAAATGACCGTTGCCGTCTTGGGCCATTCCTTGCCGAGCTTGCCCGTCCGGGACTGGGCGTTGGCCACCTGCTCAGTGAACGCTGCCATCTCAGGAACGGCCTTCACGTGCTCACCCGCAAGGGCGGTCTTGGTGGGAACCGTGAAGCGCTCCTTGGCCAGGGCCAGCTGGTTCTCATCGCTGCTGATGCACGCCACCAGCTCAGCGGACTTGGCCTGCTTAGCCCTGTTGCCGGTCTGCGGCACCGTCCAGACCTCGCCACCCAGCGGCGCTACGGGCGTCTGCCCCTGTGCGTTGACGGGGACCTGGACAGCCTCCCACTTGATGTTCGGCGTTTTGGCCAGTGAGGGGATCTGCCACGGTCCGTTGATCATCATGGCGGCCTTGCCTGCAGCGAACTGGTCCCGCACGTCCGCCTGGCTCCAGTTCACCACGCTCTTGGACGCCGACCCCGAGGCCACCAGGCCGTCAACGAAGCCCAGCGCCTCCGCCACCTTGGGGCTCTTCAGGTCGGTTTCCTCCCCGCCGTTGGTCCACATGAAGGGCAGGAACTGCCAGCTGCCTTCATAGGTGGCGATCGCGGAGAACGCCAGGCCGTAACGGTCGCCGGTGGTCAGCTTTGACGCCGCTGCCTTCAGCTCATCCCAGGTCTTGGGCGGCTGGATACCGGCAGCGGCGAGCATCTCCTTGTTGTAGAACAGACCCAGCGTGTTGGCGGTGGGGGCCAGGCCGTACACCTTGCCCTCGTACGTGGCGGCGTCCAGCATGCCCTGGGCAAAGCCGGAAGTGTCCACACCGAAGTCGTCCAGCGGGGCCAGGCCCCCGGTTGCCGCGATCTCCTGCACGTCGGGGTTGTCCAGCATCAGCACATCCGGCAGGGTCCGGGAGGACGACCGCTGGAGGACCTTCTGGATGAGGTCCTTGCCGGGGACGGTCTCGCGCTTGAGGGTCACGCCCAGCTGCGCGGCGCACTTGTCCAGCGCGCCCTGGATGTGGGTCTTGTCAGGTTCGTTGTTGTAGTAGTCAAGGACGGTGAGCGAGTCGACCTTTTCGCTGGCGGCGGCCTGGCTGCTGCCCCCTCCGCAGGCGGTGAGGGCGAGGGGCGCGATGGCGGCCATGGCCATCAGGCAGGTGAGTGATGATTTCTTCATGAGGGGGCTCCTTTGCCGTGTTTCGGTGGTTGCGGTGTTGGGTGTTCGGTGGTTCCGGTGATTCGTTCGTCCGGGGGTTCGGTGGTTCCGGGTGCACGGGATCATCCGGGCGGCCTATGGCCGCTGCGGTTGGCTGGGTTTTACTTAATGGCTCCGGTGGTTGGTTCGTGCCGGGAACGACGGCGGGCTACGCGCCGGCCGTTACGTCCTGCCACTGGGCGTTGTTGGCGGCACTGGCCTCTGCGGCGTCGAGGAGGCGCTGGATCTGCAGCCCCTCCGCGAACGATGGCTCCGGCTGTTCGCCGCGGGCGACGCACCGGGCGAAGTCGGCTGCCTGATGGACGAAGGCGTGGTCGTAGCCGAGCCCATGTCCGGGCGGCCACCACGCTCCGGCGTACGGGTGATTGGGCTCCGTGACGAGAATGCGGCGGAAGCCTGACGATTCGGCGGGGTCGGTGTGGTCATGGAACCACAGCTCATTGAGGTCCTCGAAGTCGAAGGCCAGCGAACCGCGTGAACCATTAACCTCAAGCCTGATGGCATTCTTGCGGCCGGTGGCGAAGCGGGTTGCCTCGAACGTAGCCAGCGCCCCTTCGGCGGTCCGTCCGATGACGACGGCGGCATCATCCACGGTCACTGCGCCCCGTTCGGGCTTCTCGTGGCCCTGCGCTCGCAGGCCGGATGCTGGCTCGGGGCCCGGCTGGGCCTGGAGTCCGGACGACGAACCGGCATACGGCCTGGTCTTCACAAAAGTCTCCGTCAGCGCGCTGATCCCTGCCAGGCGGTGGCCGGTCACGTACTGCGCGAGGTCGATGATGTGTGCGCCGATGTCGCCGAGCGCACCTGAACCGGCTTTGTCCTTCTGTAGGCGCCAGACCAGCGGGAACTCCTCATCCACGATCCAGTCCTGCAGATACGAGGCACGGATATGGCGGATGGTGCCGAGCCTGCCGTCCCGGACCAGCTCCCGTGCGTAGGCGAGTGCCGGTGTCCGGCGGTAGCTGAAGCCGACCATCGCCAGGGCGCCCCGGGCCTTCGCCTCCTCCGCAGCGAGGGCCATTCTCTCGGCTTCGCCCACTGTGTTGGCGAGGGGCTTTTCGCAGAGGACGTGCTTGCCGGCCTCGAGCGCGGCCATGGCAATCTCTGCGTGAAGGTTCCCGGGGGCGCAGATGTCGACGGCGTCGATGTCCGGGTCGGCCACGAGGGTCCGCCAGTCGGTCTCCACCCGGCCGATGCCGAACCTGTTGGCGAAAGATTGGGCTGCTTCCTGGTCGCGGCCGCAGACCGCTGCGAGGACGGGTACCACGCCGAGGTCGAAGAACCGCGGTGCCGTGATCCAGGCTTGGGCGTGAATGGAGCCCATGAACGAGTAGCCGATGAGGGCTATCCGCAGCTTTCCGGGCTCTGATGTTGTGGACGTCATCGTCCTCCTGTCGAAAAAGTGGGTCCGTGCGGACAGAAAGTTAAGCGGTTAACTCAACGGCCAAAGTCCGGCGTGGCTTCAATATGTCGGGGGATGTCGGAACAACTCTGCATGCCGCACCGCGGGGTTGTCAAGGAAAAAGTTAACCGCTTTACTGGAGTCCTGTCCGGTTCCCCGAGTCTGAACTGAAAGAGGCGTGCTGTGCCCACCATGAGAGACGTTGCGAGGCTGGCGGACGTCTCGATCGCCACGGTGTCCTTTGTCATCAATGACACCAAACCGGTTGCCCCGGCCACCCGCGCCAGGGTCGAGGAGGCCATGCAGCAGCTTGGCTATCGCCGGAATGCCCTGGGACGTGCGCTGGCCAGCAAGCGCACCCGGATCATTGCCCTGCTCTACCCTGCGCTGCAGCGGCGGCTCAGCGAGACCGCCGTAAAGTTCTTCACCAGCGCGACCCAGACGGCGAAGGACCTCGGCTACAACCTTGTGCTGTGGCCCATCAGCAACGACGCCGAGCAGATTGAGGAGCTCATCTCAAGCGGCTTCATCGACGGTGTCCTGCTCATGGAAGTGCAGCTGGACGATGCCCGGGTGGAGCGGCTGCAGCGATCCACGTTGCCGTTTGCCCTGATCGGACGGACGCGGCATCCGGAGGAACTGCCGTACGTTGACGTCGACTTTGAGAATTCCATGATCGAGGCCGTCTCCTACCTGGAGGGGCTGGGCCACAGCCGGCTCTGTTTCGTGGACAGCGGCGGGGCCGAGCATGCCCTCAGCGGCTACGGTCCTGTGGTGCGGAGCCGGGCGACCTTTGCCGCGGAAGTGGAGCGCCGCGGGCTGGAATCAGTCCACCTCTCCTGCGAGGAGTCGCCGATGTCAGGTCAGGGCGCCGCCGAAAAGCTGCTCGAAACAGCCCCGGACACGACGGCAGTGATCCTCATGAACGACAACGCGTCGTTCGGCTTCCTGAACGGCCTGAATAGGCGCGGCATAGACGTCCCCGGGGACATGTCGGTCCTGCTGATTGGCTCAACGCCGGACGGGGCTGCAGCGACGGATCCCCGGCTGACTGTCCTCACGCTGCCCAGCACGGAGCTGGGACGCATGGGTGTCGAAACGCTCGTAGACCAGCTCGAGGAGCCGGGCGGCCCCATGCGCCAGGCCGTGGTGATCTGCCGTTTCGAGGAAGGGCAGTCGACAGGGCCTGTGCAGCGGTAAACCCAACTGGGTCGCAGCTGTGGGGGTTCTGAGCGCTCAGAACGCCCTGTGCTGCGACCCAGTTGGGTTTGCAAGCCGCGCCGAGTCTGTTTACCCCGCCTGCCGCCGCAGCGCGCGGCCCAAACGTGCGGCCGCCTCCTCCAGCTGCGGCTCGCTGACGTGGCCGTAGGCCAGGCGAAGGTGCCGGTCGGCGTCGGTGCCCGGGCCCGAGGGGAAGAACGAGCCCCGCTGGTATTCGATGCCCTCGGCACTGGCGTCGGCAGCGAGCCGGTCCGCGTCGATGCTGTTGTCCAGCAGCCGCGGCCACAGGAACAGCCCGCCGTCGGGTACGTCGGCGTCGAAGACGCCTGGCGCCTCGCGTTCAAGGGCGTTCACCAGGGTCTGTGCGCGGTTCCGGTACAGGGCCCTTGCCCGGTCCAGAGTCGCATCGAACAGGCCCGGATCCGAGGTGAGGAGCTCGCCGACCACGGCCTGCACGAGTGTGGAACTGTGTGAGTCCTGCCGGCTGCGGAGCGCCACGATGTCTCTGGTCAGATGCTCCGGAACCACAGCCCAGCCAAGGCGCAGGCCCGGGCCGAGTGTCTTGGTGAAGGTGTTGATGTGGATGACGTGCTCCGAGGCGTTGAACACGTCAGAGCCCGCCGCGGGCTTGGAAAACCACAGCTCCCGGTACGGGTTGTCCGCGAACACAATGAACCCGTACTGCTCAGCGAGCCTGACCAGCTCACGGCGCCCCTCCTCGGACAGCGTGCCCTGGGTGGGGTTGTGGAAGTCCGGGACCGTGTACAGCGCCGACGGGCGGGCGCCGGCGCGCAGCAGGTCCGCCAGCTGCCCGACGTCGAGCCCGGAGGGGCCGACGGCGACCGGCAGGATCTCGGCGGCCGACAGTTCCAGCCCGCGCAGGAACAGCGGAAAGATCGGGTTGTCGACAGCAACCAGATCCCCGCGTTCGACGACGGCCTGGATCGCCAGTGCCAGGCCGTGGAACCCGCCGTTGGTCACGATGATCCGGTTCACCGGAACGCCCTCGCGCTCGGCTATCCATTCCCGCAGCGGTGAGATGCCCTCGGTGCGGGAGTACTGCAGCGCCGGTACGCCAGGGCGGGAAAGGACCCGGGCCGTCGCCTCGGCAAGCTGCTGGGTGGGGAGTACGCCCGGATCCGGAATGCCGCCCAGCAGCTCGATGGCGTCCGCGCGCCGGTCGCGCAGCGTGGCGTCACCGAATCCTTTCGGTGCGCTCAAACCGGCCACCAGGGCGGGGCGGCGGTCCGCCGCGGCAAGGGGGAGAGTGGGGCTGATGGTCATGGTGTTGCCTCCGCAAATTGTTCGGGCGTTGTGCTCTGGTGCTGCGTGTCGGGCCCATGTGCCGGCCGGGAGATGCGCGGGATCGCGTCCAGCAGCTCCCGGGTGTAGGGGTGCTGCGGCCGGCTGAAGATCTGCTCGACGGTCCCGTCTTCCACCACCTGGCCGCGCCGCAGGACGGAGACTGTGTCCGCGATCTGCCTCACCAGCGCCAGGTCGTGGGAGACGAACAGGTACGTCAGCCCCAGCTCGCGCTGCATCCGGGCCAGCAGTTCCAGGATTCCGGCCTGGACGCTGACGTCCAGGGCCGACGTCGGTTCGTCCAGGACCACGACGTCGGGCCGCAGCACCAGTGCGCGGGCGATAGCCACGCGCTGCCGCTGGCCGCCCGAGAGGTGTGCGGGGCGGCGGGCGAGGACTGATTCCGGCAGGCCGACGGACGCGAGCACCTCCTGCACGCGCTCCGCGCGCCCGGCCTTGCTGCCGACATCGAACTGGTCCAGCGGCTCACGGACGATCCTGCTGACGCGCCACGTCGGGTCCAGCGAGGTGAAGGGGTTCTGGTAGACCAGCTGCAGGTGCCGGCGGACCCCGCGCAGGTCGGCGTGCGACCGGCCGTGGATCCCGTCCCCGCCCACGGTGATGTCACCGGAGTCAGGCTGTTCGAGGCCCAGGAGCAGCCGGATGGCAGTGGTCTTTCCGGACCCGGATTCACCCACCAGGGCGTGGGTGGTCCCGCGCTTCACGGCGAAGGACACGCCGTCGACCGCCAGGACGTCCTTGCCGCGCGAGGAGAAGCGCTTGGTAACGCCGCGCACCTCGATGTGGGGCGCGCTGTCCGCCGACCCACCAGACTGTGCCAACCCACCAAACTGTGCCAACCCAACAGAAGTCGGCAGGCCGTCGTCGTCCGCTTTTTCCTGGTTGTGGGCCGCCCGCTGGCTGCGGTAGCGGTCCGGGTTGAGCGCCGGAACGTCGGCGTGCAGGCTGCGGGCGTAGTCGGAGCGGGGCGCCTCAAAGACCTGCCCCGCCGTCCCGCTCTCCTGCACAGCGCCGTCCTTGAGCACCACGAGGCTGTCCGCACGTTCGGCCGCAATCGCCAGGTCATGCGTAATGAGCAGCAGGCCGATGTCCAGCTCCTGCCGCAGCTCGGAAAGCATGTCCAGAATGAGCTTCTGGACCGTGACGTCCAGGGCCGACGTCGGCTCGTCCGCCACAATCAGCGACGGCCGCGGAAGCACCGTCAGGCCGATCAGCACCCGCTGGAGCATGCCGCCGGAAAGCTGGTGCGGGTACGAGTTGTAGACCCGGACCGGGTCCGGCAAACCGACCTGTTCGAACACCGCGAGGATCCGCGAGCGCCGCTCCTCGGCGTCGGTCCCGCCGAGCAGGCCGGCTGCTTCGTGGGCCTGCGATCCGATGGTGCGGACCGGGTTCAGGGCGGAGCCGGGGTCCTGCGGGATGAACCCGAGCTGCCGGCCGCGGAGCGGGCGGAACTGCCGGTCCGGCAGTCCGAGCGTCTCCCGCCCGTCCAGCCGCACGTTTCCGGTGACCGTGACATCGTCGTGCGGGAGCAGCCGCAGGATGGCCTTGGCGATGGTTGACTTGCCCGATCCTGATTCTCCGATCAGGGCGAGGCTCTGGCCGCGCTCCAGGGAGAAGCCGACGTCGCGCACCACGGCGTTCCTGCCATACGCCACCGCCAGGTTCTCCACGCTGAGGAGTGTCCCGTTGGGTCCTGACACGTTGTTGTCCTTTCCACTGCGGCGCAGCGTCGACTGCATCGGGGTCTCCTGCGTCGGCACGGCCATCACTTCGCCTTCCGCAGCCATCGGCTGATCCGGTTGACGGAGAGCACGGTGATCACGATGACCAGGGCAGGGGCGTACACCAGCCACGGGGCGGTGACGTACGTCTTGCCGGAGGCCACCAGGAGACCCCAGTCGGAGGCCGGCGGCGGATCGCCGTAGCCGAGGAAGGCCAGCGAGGCGATGACCAGGATCGATGTTCCAAACTGCAGGACGGCGAGTACCAGTACGGACCGGTAGGCGTTCGGCAGGATGTGCCGCAGCAGCACGTGCAGCCGGCTGCCGCCCTCCAGGTAGGACGCCTCGACGTACACG
The DNA here is from genome assembly GCF_040448525.1 of Arthrobacter sp. K5. NCBI lineage: Bacteria > Bacillati > Actinomycetota > Actinomycetes > Micrococcales > Micrococcaceae > Arthrobacter > Arthrobacter sp. K5. Next base: position 650,053 of record NZ_CP159279.1, read on the forward strand.
GCGCCCCTGATCCGCAGGACTTCCGCCCGCATGAGGCGGGCAAAGACGGCGACGGCGGACACGCCGGTTGCGATGGCGGCGTTGATGGTCTGGAAGCCGAGCGAGCTGACGATGACCACGGCCAGCAGGAAGCCAGGGACCGCGAGCAGAACGTCGACGAGCCGGCCCAAGGTGGCGTCAACCCACCCGCCGCGGAATCCGCTGGCCAGGCCGATGGCGCTGCCGGCGACGAGGCCGATGAGGACCGCCACCAGGGCGCTGGTCACCGATGACGCAGTGCCGAACACCACTCGGGCATACAGATCGCGCCCCAGGTAATCGGTCCCGAACCAATGGCCCGGACTCGGGGCGGCGAGCTTGGTCGCGGTGTCCCCGGTGACCGGGCTGTGGGAGGTGAACAGTCCTGGCAACAGGGACCACAGCTCCACGGTGAGCACCACCAGGAAGGACAGCACCACCGTGGGCGGAAGCCGCAGGGTGCCGCGGCGCGTGGCCCCGCCGACGCCGCGCAGGCGTTCCAGGGTAAAGGCGGTTGTCATGCGTCCACCGCCTCTCTGAGCTTGATGCGCGGATCAACCAGCGGGGACACGAGGTCCGCGATGAGGTTGACCGCAACGAAGACAACCGCGGACAGGGACACCACGGCCTGGAGCACCGGCTGGTCCTCGCCTGTGACGGCCTTCTGCACCACGGTGCCGATGCCGTCCCGGCCGAAAATTGTCTCGGTGATGACGGACCCGCCCAGCAGTTCCCCCACGATCAGCGCGACCATGGCCACGGAGGGCAGTGCCGAGGGCTTCACCAGATGCTTCACGAAGAGGCCTGCCTCGGTGATGCCGCGTGAACGGGCAACCTGGGCGTAGTCCTGCCGCGACTCGTGGTCCAGCCCGGCGATCAGCACCTCGGCGAGCGGCGCCGATACCGGAATCGCCAGGGTGACCGCAGCGAACAGTGTGGCTGCCGGGCTGTTCGGGTCCGTGGTGGTGAACGAGTGCAGGCGGAAGGCGAACAGTTCGATCAGCACCAGCCCGATGACGAAGTTCGGCACCGAAAGGAAAAACGACGGAATGGACCGCACCGCCCCGGACCATTTGCCGGGAAGGTGGTGGGCGCCGTAGGCGATGGCCGCCGCGAAGACTACAGCGATTACCAGCGCACTGCCGGCCAGGGTCAGCGTCGAGGGCAGGGCGTCACCGATCAGCCGTGATACCGGCAGGTCCGACTGCAGGGAGAAGCCCAGCTCCCCGGTCAGGAAGCGCCCCAGCGACAGCCCCAGCTGCACCAGCACCGGCTTGTCGAGGCCGTAGAAAGCCACGATCCGCTGGATTTCCTGCTCGCTCAGGCCGTTTTGCGGGTCCCGGAGCGCGTTGGTGACGGCGTCCCCGGGGAGCACGCTGGTCACCAGGAAGGTCAGCACGTAGGCCAGCAGGACAACCACCGCGGCCTGCGCCGTCCTGGTCAGCGCGTAACGCTGGTAGGCCGGCTTCATGTCACCGCCCCGTGTCCGCTGCCGGGGATGGGGCGAGTCACTTGGCGATCCATGCGGTGTAGAAGTTCGCGTACGCGAGGCCGTTGTACTGGACGCCCTGCACCTTCGGCGAGATCAGGTAGAGGCGCTGCACGAGCTGGTTGAGCGGGATGAAGTACCCCTGCTCCAGGACGTGCTGCTGGATCTCGCCGGCCACCTTCTTGCGGGTTTCCCGGTCGGAGGCTGTGGCGACGGCGGTGGACAGCTCGTTGAGCTTCTTGTCGCTCGTTCCCAGCCTGAACCAGTCCTCGCCGTTGTTCTGGCTGGTCAGCACGCCGGCGACCGTGCCGACGTCGACGAAGCTGCGCGACGTCTGGTACAGCGGGGGGTGGCTGGCCTGGACGGCGGCGTAACCGGCCACGTCCACAACCTTGAGGTTGACCTTGATGCCGACGTTCTTCAGCTGCTGCGCGATCAGCTCGTCCTCGGCCTTGGTGGAGGGGACGTAGGGGTTGGGGGAGAGGGTGAGTTCGAGCGTCTTGCCGTCCTTCACGCGGTAGCCGTCGGCGCCGGTCTTCCAGCCGTCGTCCTCGAGCAGCTTCTTCGCAGCTTCCGGATCGAATTTGAAGAGCCCGCTGTAGTCACCGGCTTCGGGGACGTTGCCCTGCAGGAACGTCGTGGCGGCGGTCCAGTCGCCGGTGTAGACGGTCTTGAGGATCTCTTCACGGTCGATTCCGTGCTGGATGGCCTGCCGGACGCTCAGCTCGTTGGTGGGGAAGGTGCCGGTGTTGACCTGGAAACCGTCCGTGAACCCGAGGTAGCGCGGCGTGCCCACGGTGAAGCCCTGCGCCTTGAGGGAATCGATCTCCTGCGGTTCCACGTTGAAGGCCACCTCAGCCTGGCCGGAGGCCACCGTGGAGGTGCGGACGGAGGTGTCCTTGATGACCTTGTAGGTGATGGTGTCCAGGCGGGCGGGGCCGCTGTGCCCCAGTGCGGCGGGGCCCCAGTTGTAGTCCTTGCGCTTTTCGAGGACGTAGCTGTCACCCTGCTTCCACGACTTGACGACGAACGGGCCGCTGCCGATTTCCTGCTTCAGGTCAGCCTGCTGTTCCACCGGAAGGGCGAGGGTCTTGGGTGAGAGCAGGATGCAGCCGTGGTAGCCCAGCGTGGCGATGAAGCCCAGCGCGGGCGAGGAGAACGTGACGCGGACCGTCCCGGCATCCTTCGCCTCGGCCTTCAGGAAGTTCGTGGACGGGAACAGGCCCACCTTGCTGACGCCGCGGCTGGGATCGCCCTTCGCCCACGCGTTGAGGTTCGCGACGACGGCCGCCGCGTCCAGCGGTGAACCGTCGGAGAACGTCACGCCCTTCTTCAGGTGGAGGACGAACTCCTTCGCGCCGTTGAGTTCTTCCCAGCTTTCCGCGATCCACGGGCTGAGTTTTCCCTTCTCATCGACATAGACGAGCTTGTCGGTGATCTGGCCCCAGAGGTTGCCCTCGTAGCTGGAGATCGATGTCTTGCTGGACACCCAGCCGGTGTCATAGCCCTGGATCAGGAAGGTCAGGTTGCCGCCGTCGACCGGCGTGCCGTCGCCGGACGGACCGGTCGTCGTCGCACCGCCGCATGCGGTGAGGAGTACGGAGGCGGTGGCGGCACTGACGGTCGCGAGGAAGGCGCGCCGCGGCCAAAGGGCTGAGGACATGGGAAATCTCCTTGGAAAGTATGTGGGGAACGCGGGAGGTGTTGTGGCGGACCGGCGTGCGCGACCGGCCCGTTGTGGGAGGCGCCTTAGAAGGCCTTGCCGGGATTGAGCCGATGCTCCGGGTCCAGGGCGTCCTTGATGGCCTGCTGCGCCTGCAGGTTCCGTTCGGAGAGTTCCAGGGCGGCCCATTCACGCTTGATGGTGCCCACCCCGTGTTCTCCGGTGACGGTGCCGCCCAGGGCGAGGGCGACGCGAACCAGCTCGGTGGCGGCCTCGGCGAGCGTCGCCGGCGGAACGGCCGGATCGTCGTCGGGCCCTATCTCCCGGGAGATGACCGGGTGGAGGTTGCCGTCCCCGGCATGTGAGACGGCCGAGATCCGAACGCCGTAGCGCGCTTCCAGCGCGGGGAATGCCTCGTAAACCCTGGGCAGCTGTGACTTGGGCACGGCGATGTCCTCGCCGATGAACCACTGTCCCTCGGGGAAGCCGCGTCCGCTCCGGCGCAGCTCCCACAGCAGGGCGGCCTGTTCTTCGGTCTCGACGGTGACGTGACCGCCAACTGCCGTGAGCGCGGCGCTCAGGTCGCGGGCCTGCTCGTCGATGCCGTAGCCGTCGATTTCGATCAGGATCAGCGCTCCGCCGCGCTGGCGCAGTCCGGTTCCGGAATGGTCGTCGATGTTTTCCAGGCTGGGGGTGTCGAAGAACTCGATCACGGCCGGGCGGACGGGCGAGAGCGTGATGGCGGCCAGGCCTGCGGTGCCTTCGCGTGTGCCGGCGAAGAAGGCGCTGAGGGTCCTGCGCGCCACGGGGAGGGGCCGGAGACGGACGGTGGCCCGGACCACGATCCCAAGGGTGCCCTCGGACCCCACAAAAAGGGACGTCAGGTCGAACCCGGTCACGCCCTTGATGGACCGGTGTCCCACCGTGATGAGGCTGCCGTCGGCCAGTACGACGTCGAGGGCCAGGACAGATTCCCGGGTCACCCCGTATTTGGCGCACCGCAGCCCGCCGGCGTTGGTGGCGATGTTGCCGCCGATGCTCGAGATTTCAAAGCTGGCCGGGTCCGGCGCGTAGAACAGGCCGTGAGGCTGGAGGTGGGCGTTGAGTTCAGCGTTGATGACGCCGGGCTCGACGACGGCCACCTCGTCGAGCGGGGAAACCTCCAGGATGCGGTTCAGCCGTTCGGTGGACAGGACAAGCTGGTCCGCCGCGGCGCTCGCCCCGCCCGACAGTCCCGACCCTGCGCCGCGCGGAACCACTGTCACCCCGTGCGCGGCGGCGGTGCGGACCAGTGCCTGCACCTGTTTGGCGTCCCCGGGCAGGGCGACGGCGGGACCGTCCGGGGCGGTGCCGCCGGGTGCGAGCTTTCCGTTGGCGCTGCGCGCCGTGGCTGCATCATGGCCGTAGGGGCCGGTCTCAGGAGAGGGCCGCAGCACTTCGATCTCCGGATGCAGCGTTGCGAGCTCGCGGACAAGCGTGTCGACGGCGCTGAGCGCCGGTTCCGTTTCTACTGAGGTCACCTCGGGGTCACTTTCTTCCTGAGGTGGCACCGTTATCCGGAACCAGTCCGATGGCGGCGTCAACTCAAGAGCACTTTGTCTCCCGGCCTCGATGCGTCCGGGAGCGCTCACTGCAGAAAAAGTAATTGGGGCTGCGAGGGATCCGCCAGTTTTGATGACAGGCCATTTACATTTCGCAATTCGCCGTCAATAAAGTTTTTTAATGCTCAAATTGCTTCACAGAGGGAAATAAAAAACGGGGAAGTACTTTGCGTTTTCTTACGTCAATTGACGGCGCTCAGTCTTCGGGTTCGCCCAGCCCGCGGGCGGCCAGCGCCTCGCCGGTATGGCGGGCATACGCAACGGTGGTGATGAATACCGGCAGGACCAGTGCCCGCGGGTTGCGTTCCAGTCCGCGGGCACGCGCCGAATCCCGGACGTCAGCGAAAGCCCCGGCAATAAAGGGAATGCTCCGCAGCATAATGGCGATGGTCAGGGCAAAGCGCTCGGGGTCCGCGCCGAAGCGCCGGAACGGGCGGGCGAGGGAAACCACGCCGTCGAGCAGGCGGTGCAGCGGCGTGGTGGCGGTCAGCAGGGACGCCGCCACGACGCACAGCAGGATGTTCAGGACGATCCGCGCGGCAACCGGCCCGCCGAGCTGCCACCACTGGAACGCGCCGATGACCAGCAGGATGGGCAGCAGCGGCCGCACCGCCCGGAAAAGGCGCACGGCCCCGGCGCCGCTGAGCAGGAACAGCACGCACATCACCAGGAGGGCTCCGGCAGCCAGCCGCCAGTCGACGATCAGGAACGAGGCCATTCCGCAGGCCAGGACCAGCAGGAACTTCAGCCACAGCGGCATGCGGTGGATCAGGGACGTGCCGGGCACGTAGTTGGCGAGCAGGAAGCCGTGGCCCCTCACCGGAAGTCCCCGCCTGACAGGCTCCGGGCGGACAGCGAGCGGTAATGCCCGACGGCGGCGGCAGCACCGCCGTCGTACGCTATCCGTCCGGAATCGACCACCAGAACCCGGTCCATGTCCAGCGCCAGCTCCAGGTCATGGGTGGACATCACGATCTGCTGGCTGAGGCCGGCGAGGGTGCGGCGCAGCAGCTCGCGGTTCCGGAGGTCCAGCAGCGTGGACGGCTCGTCCAGCACGAGCACTCCGGGTTCCACTGCCAGCACGGACGCCAGGGCGAGAAGCTGCCGTTCGCCGCCGGAGAGTTCATAGATGCTCTGGTCCGCCAGCGGCAGGAGGCCGAACCGGTCCAGGGCGGCCGTCGTCTTGTCCCGGCGTTCCTTCCCGTGCCGCACCGAACGCCGGAGGGAGAGCTCCACGTCCTCACGCCCGGTGGGCATGACCAGTTGGGAGAGGGGATCGGTGAAGACGAACCCCACCTGCTGGCGCACGGCGCGCACATTGCGGACCGTGTCGGCGCCGTTGACGGTCACGGTCCCTTCGGTGGGCGCCACGAGGCCGTTGAGCAGGCGGAGCAGCGTGGACTTGCCGGAGCCGTTGGCTCCGATCACACCGATCCGCTCCTCGGTGAGCTCCAGGCTTATGTCCTGCAGCAGGACCTTGGGGTCAGGGCGGCCGTCGACGGCCACGCTGACCCCTGCGTTCCTGAGGGAGATGGTGCTCACTGTTGCGCGGAGGCTTCCGGCTTGGGGGCTTCCGGTGTGGCGGGCTGCTGCGGGACCTTGCGGACGCGGCGGACCAGCAGGTCCGGGAAGGCCTTGTGCAGGGCGATGGCCACAGCAACGGCGAGGACGTTCTTGATGATGTCACCCGGGTAGAAGGGGAGATCGGCCAGGAAGGCCTTGGCGAAGTCCAGCTTGGCGTTGACCATCATGCCGGCGATGCCCAGTCCGTGGATCAGCACAATGCCGGCGACCATCGCGGCAGCGAAAAGGAACACGGCGCGGAACTTCACCGTGCGGCGGATGATGACGGCGGCCATCCAGCCCACCGCCGCAGCGGCGAGGGGGAACGCGATGATGTAGCCGGCCGACGGTCCGGCCAGGATCCCCAGCCCGCTGCGGCCGCCACTGAAGATGGGGAGACCGGCGAGCCCAAGCAGGGTATGGAGGCCGACGGCGGCGAAGGCGCGGCCGGGCCCGAGCGCGAGTCCGGTCAGCATGACGGCGAGCGTCTGGAGCGTGATGGGAACGCCGAGGCCGCCCACGGGGATGGCCGCAACCAGGGCTGACGCCGCCACGAGCGCGGCGAAGACGGCGATGAGTCCGAGGTCGGTGGCGTTCCAGCGGTTGCGCTTAGCCGGCTGCAGGGTGCCGGCGGAATGGGTCTGGGTCATGGGAGGTCCTGTCGGAGGGGTACAAACAATTATCGGCTGCTGTTGACGTTACTGGCCCGGGAGTAGCCGCATTTTGTTGCTGTTCTACAAGAGGGACTGCACGGGGTCTGGTGCTGGGTACAAATACTCCGCTCTTCCTGGCCGGTATTCCACTCTTGCCTGGCGGCGAAGGCGTGTTCTGCCCGGGTTGCACCGGCCGGTAGACTTGAACGGGCCGTTCTCCGGCCGGCATCCCCGGTGTTCCTTACGTGACGCCGCGCGGCATGCAACCTGCCGTGCTGCGGCATTCCCTGTTGTGAAAGGCCTTACCTGCTGTGATTACCGTTCAGGAACTTGAACTCCGTGCCGGCGCCCGCCTGCTCATGGACCAGGTGAGCTTCCGCATCGACAAGGGTGACAAGATCGGCCTTGTCGGCCGCAACGGTGCCGGCAAGACCACGCTGACCCGCGTCCTCGCCGGTGAAGGCCTGCCTGCCGCCGGCAAAGTGACCCGCAGCGGCGAGATCGGGTACCTGCCCCAGGATCCGCGCACGCCGGACATGGAGCAGCTGGCGCGGGACCGGATCCTGTCGGCCCGCGGCCTGGACGTCGTCGTCGGCAAGCTGAAGAAGGCGCAGGCGGACATGGCCAGCGAGGACCCGGAGGTCCAGCGCAAGGCCATGGGCCGGTACGACCGGCTCGAAAACGAATTCCTGTCCGGCGGCGGGTACGCGGCGGAAGCCGAAGCAGCCGCCATTTCCTCCAACCTCGCGCTGCCGGAACGGATCCTCAACCAGCCCCTGAAGACGCTGTCCGGCGGCCAGCGGCGCCGCGTGGAACTGGCACGCATCCTGTACTCCGGCGCGGAAACCATGCTGCTGGATGAGCCCACCAACCACCTCGACGCGGATTCCATCTCCTGGCTCCGGGACTTCCTCAAGAACCACCAGGGCGGCCTGATCGTGATCAGCCACGACGTGGAACTGCTGGAGGCCACCGTCAACAAGGTGTACCACCTGGACGCGAACCGGGCCCAGATCGACTTCTACAACATGGGCTGGAAGCGCTACCTTCAGCAGCGCGAGACCGACGAGCGCGCCCGCAAGCGCGAACGCGCCAACGCCGAGAAGAAGGCCCAGGTCCTGATGGACCAGGCCAACAAGATGCGTGCCAAGGCCACCAAGGCTGTCGCCGCGCAGAACATGGCCAAGCGCGCCGAGCGGCTGCTCAGCGGACTGGAATCTGTCCGCGCACAGGACCGCGTGGCTGCGCTGCGGTTCCCGGACCCGTCGCCCTGCGGCCGGACCCCGCTCACCGCAGAAGGCCTCAGCAAGTCCTACGGTTCGCTGGAGATCTTCACCGACGTGGACCTCGCCATCGACCGCGGGTCCAAGGTGGTCATCCTCGGCCTCAACGGTGCCGGCAAGACCACGCTGCTGCGGATGCTCGCGGGCGTGGACCGCCCGGACACCGGCGACATCGTCCCCGGACACGGGCTCAAGGTGGGCTACTACGCCCAGGAACACGAGACCCTGGACCACGACCGCACCGTCCTCGAAAACATGCGGTCATCCGCGCCGGACATGAAGGACGCCGAGGTCCGCGGCATCCTGGGCTCGTTCCTGTTCTCCGGTGACGACGTCGACAAGCCCGCCGGCGTGCTCTCCGGCGGTGAGAAGACCCGTCTGGCGCTGGCCACCATCGTGGCCTCGAGTGCGAACGTTCTCCTGCTGGACGAGCCCACGAACAACCTTGACCCTGCCAGCCGTGCGGAGATCCTCGGGGCCCTGCGCAACTACACCGGCGCCGTCGTCCTGGTCAGCCACGATGAAGGCGCCGTTGAAGCACTCAACCCGGAGCGTGTGGTGCTGCTGCCCGACGGCGTTGAGGACCTCTGGAACGAGGACTACCTGGACCTCATCACGCTGGCATAGTTTCACCGTGGGCCGGCCGGGTATGGCAGCTATCGCTGCCGGCGCCCGCTGCCGTCCTTTAATGTCAGACCCCCGGACCAGACTGGTTCCATGGAAGCCATGGGGGGATTCACCGCGGACCGGGCCCTTGGGCCCGGTGCCGGTGGGTTGGCTTCTGCCGGTGCCAACGCCCTGCAGGTCGTTTCTTCCGGAGCGGACGTGGTGGACCGCAGCCTTGCTGATCTGGCCTCGAACGCGATCACCGCCGAAGACACCGCGTTGTGGGGTTTCGGGCAGGCCGCGGATTTCGCGGACCGGGTCGAGCAGCTCTCCCGCCACGTGGAGTTTCTGCAGGTGGTGGCCGCCGGCGCGGTGGACCGGGCCCGCACCGCGGCGCTCACCGGGCCGCTGACCGCCGCGGCACCCCTCGTCCCCGGCCCCGCCGCCGCAGCGCGCCCGGGCCCGGGGGATGACGGGTCCCGGACCACTGTCGAGTTCCTGCAGGCCAGGCTGCGGATCCCGGCCGCCGAAGCCCGCCGCCGCCTCGCCCTGGCCGACGCCGTCCTGCCCCGGACCGGGTTCGGCGGGCAGCCGCTCCCGCCCCGCTACGAAGAACTCGCCGCCGCGGTCAGCGCCGCCCGGATCGGCTCCCGCGCCGGGACCACCATCACCCTGGCCCTGGACCGGGCCCGGCACCTCACCACCGCGGACCTCACCGCCGCGATGGAACACGCCCTGACCCAAACCGCCGTCGAAAGCGACGGCGACTTCCTCACCCGGGTCACCAAACACTGGGCCGAGGCCATCGACCAGGACGGGACCGAACCCTCCGAACCGGCCCTCCGCCAGATCCAGGGCGCCTTCATCCGCCGCCCCAAACACGGCCTGCAGCACCTGGAAATCTTCGCCACCACCGAACAATTCGAAACCCTCACCACCGCCATGAACACCGCCACCAACCCCCGCACCCCGACACCCGGCACCCCAACCGGCACCGACACAACCGGGACCGGCACCGACAGGACAGACAGCGCCGGGACCGGCAGTGACGGGACGAACCGTGACGGGACGAACGGTGACGGGGCCGGGGAACAGGGCGGCCCGGCCGGCTGGGACCTCCCGGATCTCCCGGAAATCCCGCTGGACCACCGGTCCCAGGGCCAGAAGAGACTCGACGGACTCGTCGGCGCCTGCCAAACCGCCCTCACCACCGACACCCTGCCCGCCAACGGCGGACACCGGCCCCAGATCCTGGTCACCATCAACTACCGCGACCTCCTCGCCGAACTCCAGCAACGGCACAACGCACAGTGGGCCGCACCGCCGCAGGACCGGGCAGCACCGCCGCAGGAGTCCTCGCAGGGCACGCAGTGGTCCCAAAGCGCGCCTTCGTTCCAAGGAGCGCCTTCGTTCCAAGGAGTGCAGGGTCCCCGGCCGGGCTACACCGGCCGGACCGGCGACGGGACCGCCCTGTTCGCCTTCTCCGGCCCGGTAAACCCCGCCACGATCCGCAAAATCGCCTGCGACGCCGACCTCATCCCCGTCGTCCTCGGCAGCGACGGCCGGATCCTGGACATCGGCCGCGCCTCACGGGTCTTCCCGCCCCACATCCGCAAAGCCATCATGGCCCGGGACCAGGGCTGCGCGTTCCCCGACTGCACCATCCCCGCGCCCTGGTGCGAAGCCCACCACATCACCTACTGGTCACGGGGCGGAACCACCGGCACCGGCAACGGCGTCCTCCTCTGCACCCACCACCACCACCTCATCCACAAAGAACTGTGGACCATCGAAATCACCAATGAAGTCCCCTGGTTCAAACCCCCACCAGAACTCGACCCCCACCGAAAACCCCGCCGCAACCACTACTTCCGCTCACGACCCCAACGGGAATAAACAGCCCCGAGCACTGTGCACCCGAGCCTGGGCGCCTGTATAGCGTTGCGCTGCGTGGATTGCGATGCTGCTCGCCGTAGCTGATCCGGGGCGGCGATACTTCGGGCCGGTGTCGTCGCAGTGATCAGCCGTGGTCAGCCTCCGCTTTGGTAGCTAAGCTCGTCCCGCCGTGGCATTTGTATTCCCAGACCCGATACGCCACACCCGAGGAGAACATCATGGCCGCTACCTACACCTTCGACGTCTTTTGCAGCCTCGACGGTTTCGGTTCCCACAGCGGAAACTGGGGCGGTTACTGGGGCAAGCAAGGGCCCGAGCTGCTCGAGCACCGCCTCGCCTTGTACGGCGGGGGGCAGCGGATGGTCTTCGGGGCGAACACGTATCGGGCGTTCGCACGGATGCTGGCCTCGAGCAGCGAAGAGCCCGAGGTCCTTGACCCCTGGGTCACGCGGATGAGGAACCTGCCGGCAACAGTGGTGTCGAGAACGTTGCAGGAACCGCTCGAGTGGCCGGACGCGGCTGTCGCGAGCGGCGACGCAGTCGACGTCGTGGCCCGGCTCAAGGAAGAGTCAGCAGTGCCGCTGCGCTCCCACGGCAGCCTGTCGATGAACCGGGCACTAATGGCCGCCGGTCTGGTGGACCGCGTCCAGGTGACTGTCTTCCCTGTGATCACCGGTCAGACCGGGGCGGAGCCGATTTTCCAGGGCGCCGCCGACTTCGACCTCGAGCTGATCGAGAGCCGGACCCTCGACGGCCACACCCAGGAGCTCATCTACCGGCCCACCCTGCACGCCTGACTCCAGGGCGGCCCCACCAAAAAGGGGTCTGAACGGCCTGGTGCTCATCGCACCCGAAGCGCGTGGGCGTCCGTGATCCGTTGCAGCTCGCTGTAGCTGATGGAGAACATGGAGTGGTGGTCGCCGGCTCCGGCCCAAAGTGTCGGATGCTCTTCGAGGGAGGCATCCAGCAGGGTGCGGATCTTGGCAGGATGGCCCACCGGCGCAACGCCGCCCACCTCCTGGCCCGTGTGGTGCAGCACGAAATCCGGGGCCGCGCGGCGGATCCGTCCGGTGCCCAGCTGGGAGGCGACCAGCCGGACGTCCACTTTCGCGGCGCCGCTGGCGAGGATCAGCAGGGGAGTGCCGTCCACTTCGAACACCAGGCTGTTGGTGATTGCCGCAACGTCGCAGCCGAGCGCGTCAGCCGCGGCGGCCGCCGTCGGAACCGCACCGGGAAGAACCGTGACTGTGTCGCGGGCGCCTGCTGCGGTGAGGGCGCGGCGGACGTTGGCCACCGGGTCGGCGGCAACAGCGTCGGTGAGCATGTCCGTGCTCCTGTCGTCAGTAGCCCTGGGCATCCAGGATCGCGTCTTCCTCTTCTTCCGCCGTCGGCCGCTTGCGTTTCCGGGGTACCGGCGGACGACCGCGGGCTCCCGCCGCGGTGTGGGCAGGCTCGCCGTCCAGCACCTCGGCGTCCTCGGCATCCATCGCGGCGTTGCGCGCCTGCTGCCGGGCGGCGTAACCAAAACCGACGAACATGAGGATGCCGAAGGCAAACCACTGCAGCGAGTAGGACAGGTGCGTTCCCTCGTCCACCGAGGGCATGGGGAACGGCTGCGGCATGTCCGCCACCGGCGGCGTCTCGGACGCGAGCTGCCCGTAGGCCCCTGTCAGGAGCGGGTAACCGAGTTCGGCGGCGTACGTGGGCAGGTCAATGGAGGCCAGCTGGCCTTCCGGCGCCCCGCGCTGAAGCGTGGGTTCGCTGTGTTTGAGCCGCACAACTGCCGTGATCTGCCCGGATGGTGGCGCCGGAATGGAGTCCGGCCGGCCTGGGGTCTTGTTGCCAATCGGCAGCCAGCCGCGGTCAATCACCACGGTCTCGCCTGACACGAGCTTGAACGGGACCACCACTTCGTACCCGGGCTGCCCGTTGAGGGGCCGGTTACGAACGATCCGCTGCCCGTCGACGTCGTAGCTGCCCTGGAGCTTGACTTGGGTCCATTCACGGGACGGGTCCAGCTGGTTGAACTCATCGCGGGCCTGATCAAACGTGACGGGCGTTGCTGAGTAATTTGACGTTACGCGCTGGATTTCCGCCAGCGTCTCCGCCCGGCGGTCCATCTGCCAGCGGCCAAGGAACACGCAGCCGGTGGCGAAGATCGCGGCCAGCAGGAGGTAGCCCAGCCACTTGCTGGAAAACAGGAACTTGTACATTCAGCTGTTCCCGCCGGTCTCAGCGGCCTCAAGCGGCACGGTCTCCTTCCAGAGCCCGCGTGTCTGCAGGTAGTCCTCCAGCCACGCCTTGTGCTCACCGCATGCCAGCCACACCTTGCGGCGGTCGGGCGTGTGGATCTTGGGATTGTTCCACAGCAGCTGCCAGGACGCGTCGGCCCGGCAGGCTTTGCGGGAGCACGTGGCCGCGGATGCCGGTCCGGCAAGCTCGGCGCTGCCGCCACCCAGGTTGAAAATGTTCATGAAGCTTTCTGTCCCCGGCCGTCGTCGTCTTCTTCGTCATCAGCAATGAGTTCGCCCTGGAGCACCGTCGGTTCCTCCGCGGTGTCGGCGCTTTCCGCAGTCCCGGAGTCGTCGGCCGCTCCCAGTTCAGCGTACGGCGTGTAATCGAGCAGCGCATCGCTGTGGATCTCCGCCTTGTCTGAACCGTTGGCGATCACCACGGCGACCCATGGCAGGAACACTGCGCCCGCCACGGCAACCAGCTTGAACCAGCCGTCCACCACGAAGATCAGGATCAGGCACACCATGCGGATACCCATGGCGAGGGCGTACTTGATCATTCGCTCACGCATGTCTTCGGAATGCGCCGCGGCGGCGTCGGTGATGCTGATTACTTCCGGATGGCCGGCTGCGGCATCACGCTTCCCGGGCGTCGGCTGTCCGGGCTGGGGTTCAGGTATCACGACTGTCTCATCACGCTCCATTGGCTACCCCAATTCTCTCACCATCCGAAGATGGCTCCCAATCGGGCGATAAGATCGAAGGCAGTTAAAAATCCAGCCACCACAGCGGAGCGCGGCTCCGCGGAAATCCGGAGCACACATGTCTGAAGCAGCAACCACGGCCCGCAGCGTCCTCATCACCGGCGGAAACCGCGGCATCGGCCTGGCCATCGCGGAGGCATTCCTGGCCAACGGCGACAAAGTGGCCGTGACGTACCGCAGCGAATCGAAGCTGCCGGAGGGAATCCTCGGCGTCAAGGCCGACGTGACCGACGAAGCCTCCATTGACGCTGCATTCGCCGAGGTTGAGGCCGCCCACGGCCCCGTCGAGGTTCTGGTGGCCAACGCCGGCATCACCAAGGACACGCTGCTGCTGCGCATGAGCGAGGACGACTTCACTTCTGTCATCGACACCAACCTGACCGGCGCCTTCCGCGTCATCAAGCGCGCCTCAAAGGGCATGATCCGGCTGCGCAGGGGCCGCGTGGTGCTCATCTCCTCCGTCTCTGGCCTGTACGGCGCGCCGGGGCAGATCAACTACTCCGCGTCTAAGGCCGGGCTCGTCGGCATTGCCCGTTCCCTGACCCGCGAGCTCGGTTCGCGCGGGATCACGGCCAACGTGGTGGCACCCGGGTTCATCAACACGGACATGACGGCAGAGCTGCCGGAAGCAACCCAGAAGGACTACCTGTCCAGCATCCCCGCCGGGCGCTTCGCAGATGCCTCCGAGGTGGCGAACGTGGTGCGCTGGATCTCCAGCGATGAGGCCGCATACATCTCCGGCGCCGTGATTCCGGTCGACGGCGGCCTGGGCATGGGGCACTAGGCCCTTCTGGCGCCAACACCGCTTTCGCCCACGGGAGTGCCGGCACCTTCTTTGTCGCATTCCGACAAAGGAAACCGGCGCGCCCGCTGGCATGATGGACTGCAGGCCATCAGTAATTGGACGTTTTGCACAAAGATAAAGCTTTAGACAAGGGAGCCCACATGGGACAGCTGGACAACAAGACAGCCATCGTCACCGGTTCTTCGCGCGGCATCGGCGCCGAAGTGGCCAAGATCCTCGCCGGCGAGGGCGCCGCCGTCGTCGTTAACTACCGCCAGAAGGCGCCGCGCGCCAACAAAGTGGTGGCGGGGATCGAGGCCGACGGCGGCCGCGCCGTTGCCGTTGGCGCGGACCTGACCACCCTCGAAGGCGTGCAGGCGCTGGCCAGCGCCGCCATGGAAAACTTCGGCTCGCTCGACATCCTGGTCCTCAACGCCTCGGGCGGCATGGAAACCGGCATGGAGGAGGGCTATGCCCTCAAGCTCAACCGCGACGCCCAGGTCAACATGCTCAACGCCGCCGTGCCCCTCATGAAGGAAGGCTCCCGGGTGGTCTTCGTGACCAGCCACCAGGCCCACTTCATCAACTCGGTCGCCACCATGCCCGAGTACGAGCCCGTGGCCCGCAGCAAGCGCGCCGGTGAGGACGCCCTGCGCGAGCTCCTGCCGAACCTGGCGGACAAGGGCATCTCCCTGGTGGTCGTGTCCGGCGACATGATCGAGGGAACCGTGACCGCCACGCTCCTGGACCGTTCAAACCCGGGCGCCATCGAGGCCCGCCGCGCCGAGGCCGGCAAGCTGTACTCCGTCGAGGAGTTCGCCGCAGTGGTTGCCAGCATGGCCACCGCCGACGTCGAATCCGGCCACACGGAATACGCCGGGGGCGCGGACTACTTCGGCAAGAACGCCGAATAGGCTCTCCCGCTGCGGCTGCCTGACGCGGTTCCTTGACACGGAGGCCGGCTGACACGAAGGCCCGCTGACACGAAGGCCCGGCGCAACAGCGCCGGGCCTTCGCCGTCCCTCCGCCGTCCCCGCCGCCGTTGTCCGGGCGGGCCGGGGCGCCTAGGGTCATAGCCATGGCAGAGGATGCAGCAGTGACGAAACGGACCTATCCGGCCGGCGTGCCGTGCTGGGTGGACAGCCAGCAGCCCGACGTGGAAGCAGGCATCAGGTTCTACGGGGGACTGTTCGGCTGGGAGTTCGACGCCGGTACGGCGCCGCCCGGGGACACCGGCAGTTACGTGGTCGCCCGGCTCGGCGGCCAGGAGACGGCCGCCATCACGGGTTTGGGCGCCGGGCCCCACGGTGTGCCCGCCTGGAACACCTACATAGCGGTCGAGGATGCGGACGCCGCTGTGCGTCATCTGCTCTCAGCCGGCGCCACCCTGAAATCGGCTCCGGCCGATACGGGCGTTGGCGGCGTGTGGGCCGCGCTGGCCGATCCCGAGGGGGCCGAGTTCCGCATCTGGCAGCCGGGGGAGCGGCCGGGCGCCCAGGCGGTCAATCTGCCGGGTGGCTGGAACTTCAGTGATCTCCACACGGCGGACACGGATGCGGCCGCGGACTTCTACGCCAGGGCCTTCGGCTGGCAGTTCGACCGCCTCGACTTCGGCACCATGATCCGCCGCCCCGGGTACGGCGACCATCTGGAGGCAACCGTCGACCCCGACATCAGGGCCCGGCAATCGGGTGACATGGTCCCGGCAGGCTTCGCGGACGCCGTCGGCTGGCTGGCGCCGGCGGCACCGGGCGGGCGGCCGCACTGGCATGTCACCTTCACCGTCGCGGACCGGGACCGGGCGGTGCAGGACGCAGAGCGCCTGGGCGGCCGCGTCCAGGGGCAGGATGACACCGAGTGGACTCGGACCGCCCTGATCAGGGACCCTGGCGGGGCTGTGTTCACGGCAAGCCAGTTCACGCCGCCGTCGGGCTTCTAGTGCCGTGGGCTTCTGGTTCCTGAGGCTTCTGGTGCCGTGGGCTTCTGGTTCCTGAGGCTTCTAGTGCCGTGGGCTTCTAACTCCGGCGGTTCAGACGCCGGCGATGTGCCGCACCGCGTCCAGGTACGGCATATTGATGGCGGCGTCTGCCACGGCGAGGACTGCCGGCTTGGCGTTGAAGGCCACCCCAATGCCGGCGGCACCGAGCATGTCCAGGTCGTTGGCTCCGTCACCCACGGCAATGGTGTGCTCCAGCGCGATGCCCTCTGCGGCTGCCCATTCGCGGAGGTACTTTTCCTTGGCGGCGCGGTCGATCACGGCCCCAAGGACCTTGCCGGTCAGGGTCCCGTCCACAATCTCCAGCTCGTTGGCGATCCAGTAATCCATGCCGAGGTCCTCGGCGATGGGGCGCAGGATCTGGTTGAAGCCGCCGGAGACCACCGCCACCGCATGGCCTGCGGCCTTGAACGCGGCCACCAGCTCGGCCGCCCCCTCGCTCAGCTTCACTTCCGCGTGGACGGACTCGACGACGTCGGCCGGCAGCCCCGCGAGAACGGAAACGCGGGCGTGTAGGCTTTGCGCGAAGTCGAGTTCACCGCGCATGGCGGCCTCCGTGACGGCAGTGACTTCGTCGCGCTTACCGGCGTAGGCGGCCAAAAGCTCGATGACCTCCTGCTGGATCAGGGTGGAGTCGACGTCCATGATGAGCAGCTTGCGCTCCGCATTCCGGAGTTCCGCGGGAACGATGGCGGTGTCCACGCCGGTCCGCCCCGCATTCTCCTTCGCGGCGGCAATCGCGTGCCGCAGGCCGGCGATGTCTGCGGCGTAGCCCGAGGGTACGGAAAAGTCCACGGTGCAGACTTCGAAGCGTCCGTCGCCTGTGCTGGTGGCTCCTCCGAAGGTGGCGCCGGAATCCGCCAGCAGGGACCGCAGAATTTCCGGTTCCGAGGGGGACAGTTTCAGGCCATAGCTGACCGCAGTCACGTTCGAAGTCATGGCTCCAATCTTATCCAGCGCAGCGCCTCCTCCCGAATCCGTTGCGTTGGTCCATTGCACAGCAGCGGCCCCCAGCCGGTTCCCAGCAAACGTCCGGCCAACGCGGAGGCCTATCGGGCAGAATGGTCCGATGCTCTCTGCCCTGATCGCCCGCCTGCGCCCGGCGCCGCTGCTTCGGGCGTCACAGGAGGTACTCTTCTGCTGGGCCGGGGCCCTCCTGGTGGCCGGTGACGCTGTTTTCTGGCTCATGTTCGCTGCCATCCAGTCGGACTCGGGGCTGGCAGCAATGGACGGTCCTGTGCACAGCCTCATGGTGGATTCCCGGAATCCCGCCGCCACGGTGCTGTTGGCGGCCCTGGCCACTGTGACATCGCCGGAAGTGCTGGGCGTCATCAGCGCAGTGTTTGCCCTGGCCTGGGCGCTGTGGAAGCGGGAACTGTGGCGGCCGGCCATACTCATGGGCTCAATGGTGCTGGCAGTCGTGCTGACCACCCTCATCAAGCAACTTGTGAGCCGGTCGCGCCCGCCCGCCTCTGATTTCCTGCTCGGCCCGGATGACGCACTCTCGTTCCCCTCGGGGCACACCGTGGGGATTGGCGTGTTCACGCTTGTCCTCGCCTACCTCGTCGTGTCCCGGTCGGGGACGCGTACGACGGCGGTGCTTGGCTTCTCGGCGGCCTGTGCAGTCACGGCGTTGGTTGGCGTATGCCGGCTGTATTTGGGCTACCACTGGCTCACCGACGTCGTGGCTTCCTTCGGGGTGGCGCTGGCAGTTGCAGCGGTAGCGGTGTTCACAGACGCAGCCCGGCACGGTTCTGCGAAGAATCGCTCCAAAACCCCGGGCAAGCAGGGGCCTGCTGAATCTTCAGCGCGGAACGCGGAGCCGTAGCAGCGCCACGGCTGCGGCCGCCACCACTGCCGCCGCCAGGGCACTGACGCCGGAGTAGCCGGTCAGGCCCATGACGGGCCCTGCAGCCGCACTTCCCAGCGCACCGGCCAGGGACATGGTGGCGTCGGAGAACCCCTGGACGGGGACGCGTTCAGCGGGTGTGAGTGTAGCCACGAGCAGGGTGGAACCGGCAACGGTGGTTGCCGACCAGCCCAGCCCGAGAAGGATCAGCCCGAAGGTGACCGATCCCATGTTCTGGGACGCCAGTCCGGTCAGTGCCACAGCAGCGACCAGGGTGAGCAGACCCGCCAGCGCCGCGGTGCGTGGCCCGAGCCGGTCGGTGAGGACGCCCATCAGCGGTGAGAGGGCGTACATCCCCGCGATGTGCAGGGAGATGGTCAGGCCGATCAGTGCGATGGTGTCCGGATTACCGGCCGTGTGTCCCGCGTGGTGCTGCATGTGCAGCGGTGTCATGGACATCACGGCGACCATCACCGCGTGGGCGGCAATGACAGCGACAACGGCACCGAGAGCCGTGGGGTGCTGCTTGACGGTTCGCCATCCTTCCCGCCACGCGCCGGAGCGCCTGGAAGCAGGCAGAAGGTCCACCCGGTCGAGGGCGCGACGGGTCAGGAGCGGGTCCGGGCGCAGGGAGAGCGTCACGATGGCAGCGCCGACCACCATTCCGAGCGCGGAAATCAGGAAGGGGCCGGCAGCAGGCGGAATGTCCAGCCAACCGGCCAGTACGGCACCGGGGGCAACCATGTTGGGGCCTGCCACAGCGCCGACGGTGATCGCCCACACCACCAGGGACAGGTCCCGTCCCCGGTGGGCCGGCTCGGCCAGGTCGGTGGCGGCAAAGCGGGCCTGCAGGTTCACAGCCGAAGCCAAGCCCACCAGGAAGGCCCCGCCGAGCAGGAGCACAAACAGTTCTGCGGCCACCGCGGCGACCATCAGGAACGTGCCGGCGATCGCTGCAGCCAGGCCGGTGGTGAGCGCCACCCGGCGTCCCCGCCGCAGGGCCAGCCGGGAGAGCGGAATCGCCGTGACCGCGGTGCCCAGGGTGAGGGCGGTGTTAACGGACCCGGCCCACGCTTCGGAGCCTGCCAGATCAACGGCCAGGATGGAGCCCAAGGCGAGCGTTGACCCGTTGCCCAGGCCGGAGAAGATCTGTGCAACCGACAGGACCCGCACGATGCGGCGCTGGGTGGAACGGGTTGCTTCGGCGGTGCTGGTCACGTCGTGTGGTCCCCTCGGGCAGGTGCTCGTCGTGGATTACTCCACAAGACAACTGTGCTGTCATGGGTTATGCAGTTCAACCATGACAACTCACGGACCCTGAGCGCACCGGGGCCGAGGGCCCTGGGTGCTGTGCACCGGGTCCCGAGCCCCTGCGGAGCTGGCAGCCTGGGAACATGTAACAGCTAGGACGTGTGCGTGCCGGCAGCCGTGGGCGTCACCACCATCTCGTCGAGTTTGGGCAGGGCGTGCCGGAGCCGGTGCCCCGCTTCATGGAGGGTCTGTTCAGCCTGCCGAAGACTGGCCTCGGCGTCCACGGCGATGGTCGCCGCACCTTGCAGGCGGTGCCCAACCCACCGCAGCTGCACCCGCTTCACGTCAACCACGCCGGGCGTCGCCTCAAGGGCGTGGCGGGCGCGGTCCACGAGTTCCGGCTCGATTCCGTCCATCAGCCGGCGCCCGATGCTGCGGACGGTTCCCCACAGCAGGATGATGATGGCCGCGGAGATCAGCAGGCCAACGATCGGGTCCGCCAAGGGGAAGCCGAGCATGACGCCGCCGGCGCCGAGGACCACGGCCAGGGAGGTGAAGCCATCCATCCGCGCGTGAACGCCGTCGGCCACCAGCGCCGCCGAGCCGATCCGGCGCCCGATCCTGATGCGGTAGATCGCGACTGCTTCGTTTCCGGCGAAGCCGATCAGCCCTGCGCCCATGACCCAGCCCAGATTCTGGAGCACCTGCGGGTGGATCAGCCGGTCCACCGACTGCCAGGCCGCCAGGACCGCCGAGAGAGCGACGACGGCGACGATGAACAGCCCTGCCAGGTCCTCTGCCCGGCCGAAGCCATAGGTGTAGCGGCGGGTGGCCGCACGGCGCCCCAGGATGAACGCCACCCACAGGGGAACGGCGGTCAGGGCATCGGAAAAGTTGTGAATGGTATCGGCCAGCAAGGCAACCGAACCGCTCACCAGGACGACAAGGAACTGCAGGACGGTCGTCCCGAGCAGCATGAACAGGCTTACTTTCAGCGCCCGGATGCCCTGCGCACTTGCCTCCAGGGCGTCATCAACTGAATCGGCCGCGTCATGGGTGTGCGGGACGAACAGCTCGAAAAGCCAGCCCTTCAGCCCCTTGTGATGCGTATGCCCGTGATGCGCATGACTGTGATCCGTACGCCCGTGACCGTGTGAGTGGTCGTGGTGATGATGCCCCTCGTGGTCATGGCCGTGTGCGGTGTCATCACCGTGATCGTGCTCATGGTGCTCGTGTTCGTGGGGGTCGTGGTGGCCAGGGGCGCTTCCGCCCGCGGGCACGCCCGTGGTCTGCGTCCGGTCGCTCATGATGCGGTTCCCTTCATGCGGTGGTGGGACGGCTGCCCGCCGAGCGCATGCTCGGCCTGGAAGATTGCATCCGCGACGAGCTGGCGTGCGTGCTTGTTTTCGAGCCGGTACAAAACCTTGGTCCCGTCCTGACGCGTGGACACCATGCGCGCCAGCCGCATTTTGGCCAGGTGCTGGGACACGGCCGCCGGTGACTTTCCCACCACCTCGGCCAAAGCCCCCACGGCCATCTCGCCCTCGCGCAGAGCCAGGATGATCCGCACCCTTGTGGCGTCAGCCAGCATGGCGAAGATCTCAACTGCGAGCTCCACGTACTGGCTGTCGACGTCGAGCCTGCAAGCCTGCTTATCTGCGTTCATACGCATATATTGTCACAAGCGCGGTGGCCGGACGACGGCCGGCGTTACCGGTTATCAGTCGCACCGTGTTTTGTCCTAGTGTCTACTTCTATGAGTGATGTTCTTGAAATGGCCGCCGTCAGCGTTGTGCGCGGAGCCAAAACGCTCCTGAGCAAGGTGGACTGGCAGGTCAGGGAAGGTGAGCGGTGGGTCATCCTTGGACCCAACGGCGCCGGCAAGACCACTCTGCTGCAGATTGCCGCTGCGCGGCTCCATCCCACCAGCGGCGTCGCCGGCATCCTGGACGAAAGCCTCGGCAAGGTTGACGTCTTCGAACTGCGGCCGCGGATCGGCCTCTCCTCGGCCGCACTGGCCAACCAGATCCCCGAATACGAGAAGGTGCTCAACGTCGTGGTCACCGCGGCCTACGGCGTGACCGGCCGCTGGCGCGAGGGCTACGAAAAGGACGACGAGCGCCGCGCCTTTGCCCTCCTGAACGACTGGGGCATGGGTCCGCTCCTGAACCGCAAGTTCGCCACGCTCTCCGAGGGTGAACGCAAGCGCGTTCAGATCGCCCGGGCCCTCATGACCGACCCCGAACTGCTGCTGCTCGACGAACCCGCCGCCGGCCTGGACCTGGGCGGCCGCGAGGACCTGGTGCACCGTCTTAGCCAACTGGCCATGGACGAGGATGCACCCGCGATCGTGCTGGTCACCCACCATCTTGAGGAAGTCCCGCCGGGCTTCACCCACGCCATGCTCATGCGTGACGGCGAAGTGGTGGCTGCCGGGCCGGTCGACGACGTCCTCACCTCGGGCAACCTGAGCGAGACCTTCGGCCTGCCCCTGGACGTCTCGGTCAACGCCGGCCGTTACACGGCAACCGCCCGCCGCTAGCGGAGCGGCCCGCACAGCGTGGAGTTTTTCAGCGGCATCCTTGTGTTTTTCGCCGGCCTCTGGGCGGGCACCATCAACAGCGTCGTCGGGTCCGGAACGCTTGTCACCTTCCCAGTACTGATCGCCCTGGGCATCGCACCGGTGACGGCCTCCATGAGCAATGCCATGGGCCTCGTCGCCGGTGGCGCTGCGGGGGCATGGGGTTACCGCCGCGAGCTGAAGGGCCGCGGCCGGCAGCTCCTGCGGCTGCTCCCGGCGTCCCTGTTGGGCGGCATCAGCGGGGCCTGGCTCCTGCTCCACCTGCCGGAGAAGGTCTTCCACTACGCGGCGCCGGTCCTCATTGTCCTGGCCCTGCTGATGGTGGTGTTCCAGCCCCGGCTGCAGCGCTGGGTCCGGAACCGTGAGGAAAACCCCGAGCACGCCCTCCGGGACAAGCACCACGGCGTCTTGCTGGTGATCCTCGTCTTCCTCGCCGGCGTCTACGGCGGCTACTTCGTGGCGGCACAGGGAATCCTGCTGGTGGGCATCCTCGGCGTGTTCATGACGGGAACCATCCAGAACGCCAACGCCATGAAAAACGTCCTGGTGCTGGGCGTGAACCTGATCGCGGCCGCCTCCTATCTGCTCTTTGCCTTCGACCGGATCAACTGGGCAGTGGTGGCCATCATCGCCGTCAGCTCCCTCATCGGCGGCCTCGTCGGCGCCAAGGTGGGCCGCAGGCTGTCCCCGCCCGTACTGCGCGGCGTGATCTTTGCCCTCGGCCTGGTGGCGCTCGGCTTCCTGGTCGCGAACCTGCTCAAGTGAAATGACTGACCGGTGACTTTCCATTACCTCGAGTCTGCCGCGGACCCGCGCGTCGCCGACTACACCCAGCTGACGGACGTACACCTCCGGAAACTCCGTGAACCCGCCGAGGGCATGTATATCGCCGAATCTTCCCGCGTCCTGCGGCGTGCCCTCGCTGCCGGGCACCGGCCGCGGTCCTTTTTCCTCGCCGAGAAATGGCTGCCGGACCTCGCGGACATCTTCGAGCAGTACCCGGACGTTCCCGCATACATCGGCAGTGCAGGCCTCCTGGAGGAAATCACCGGGTTCCACCTGCACCGCGGAGCCATGGCGGCCATGCACCGTCCGGCACCGGTTCCGCTGCCGGAACTGCTGGCCGGGGCCAGGCGCGTGGCAGTGCTCGAGGACATCGTGGACCACACCAACGTGGGCGCCATCTTCCGGTCCGCAGCAGCGCTGGACGTCGACGCCGTCCTGGTCTCGCCCCGCTGCGGCGATCCGCTGTACCGCCGCAGCGTCCGCGTCAGCATGGGCACCGTTTTCCAGGTGCCGTGGGCCAGGCTGGACAGCTGGCCGCAGGACCTTACCCTCCTCAAGGAGCAGGGCTTCACGGTGGCAGCCATGGAGCTCACCGCCGACGCCGTGGACCTGGACGAACTGGCGGCTGGAAACCCGGAGCGGCTCGCTCTGGTGCTGGGCACGGAAGGTGCCGGCATGAGCGCGGAGACTCTTGCCGCCGTCGACCTCGCCGTCAAGATCCCAATGCGCGCTGGGGTGGACTCGCTCAACGTGGCGGCGGCGTCCGCCGTCGCATTCTGGGAGCTGCGGCCGCGGGCCTGAGCGCACCGAGCGGCGGGTTCGTTAGATCCTCCGCCATCCGCTATGATTGATAGCTGGTTCCCCTGTGTTTTTCGCTGGTCTTTTGGCCGGACGGAGCACGGACGGAAGCCATCCCATTCATACCTGGCAACTGGCAAAATCCAGCTGCGTGAACAAAAGGTCCCATTATGAAGTCTGATATCCACCCGAAGTACGAAGCTGTTGTTTTCAACGACCTGGCCTCCGGCACGAAGTTCCTGACCCGCTCCACCGTGTCTTCCTCGAAGACCATCGAGTGGGAAGACGGCAACACCTACCCGGTCATCGACGTCGAAATCTCCTCCGAGTCCCACCCGTTCTACACGGGCAAGCAGCGCATCATGGACTCCGCTGGCCGCGTCGAGCGCTTCAACGCTCGCTTCAAGGGCTTCGGCGGCAAGAAGTAATTCACTTCGCCCCAAGGTTCTTTGGAAAGCCCGCACCGGCAACGGTGCGGGCTTTTCGCGTTTGTGGGGCAGGATGGAAGGCATGACTGCCACGCCAACATCTGCAAGGGGAGAGGCGGCCCCGGGGCTGCACGGCGAGTACAAGGTCCCGGGCGGCAAGCTCGTGGTGGTGGACCTGGACGTCGTGGACGGCGCCTTCGCGGACGTTTCCCTCAGCGGCGACTTCTTCCTCGAACCGGACGAGGCCCTCGTGGCCATCAACGCCGCCCTGGGAGGACTGCCGGAAAGTTCGACGGCGGCCGAGATCGCAGCCGCTGTGGAGGCGTCCCTCCCGGAGGACGCGGTGCTGTTCGGGTTCTCCGCCGATGCCGTGGCCATCGCAGTCCGCAGGGCACTGGCCAAGGCCACCGCGTGGACGGACCATCACTGGAACATCATTGCGCCCAGCGTGCTGCCCACCCACCTCAATGTGGCGCTGGATGAGGTCCTCACCGAAGAGGTCGGGGCCGGGCGCCGCAACCCCACCATCCGCTTCTGGGACTGGGAGGAACCGTCGGTGGTGATCGGCAGCTTCCAGTCCTACCGCAATGAGGTACATCCCGACGGCGTGTCCCGGCACGGCATCACCGTGGTCCGGCGCATTAGCGGCGGGGGAGCGATGTTCATGGAGGCCGGAAACTGCATCACGTACTCGCTCTACCTGCCGCAGACCCTCGTGGACGGCATCAGCTTCGCCGACTCCTACGCGTTCCTCGACGCGTGGGTCATGGCCGCCCTGAAGAAACTCGGCATCGACGCCTTCTACGTCCCGCTCAACGACATCGCCACCGGCCAGGGCAAGATCGGCGGGGCGGCCCAGAAGCGGCTGGCCAACGGCGGCATGCTCCACCATGTGACCATGAGCTACGACATCGACGCCGACAAGATGGTGGACGTCCTCCGGATCGGCAAGGAAAAGCTCTCCGACAAGGGAACCACCAGCGCCAAGAAACGCGTGGATCCGCTTCGCCGCCAGACAGGCCTGGCCCGCGCCGAGATCGTGGCGGCCATGATGGACGTGTTCGCCGAGCGCTACGGGGCCACGCCGTCGGAGATCACGGCGCAGGAGCTGGAGACCGCCCGGGAACGTGTCGAATCAAAGTTCGGCACGGACGCGTGGCTGCACCGGGTGCCTTAAGCAGCCCATCGATTGCTCCCCAGCGGCCCTTTTGAGCCCTCATAAGGGCAGCTGCGGAGCAGCCGATGGGGTTGTCACCGAAAGCGCCTGCGCGGCGAGCGAACGGTGCAGGTGGCTGCGCTGTTCGATGATGATCCGCCGCAGCGCACGCGGGGCGTCCGGCTGCTCTGCGAGCCAGCGGTCGGTGCGCGCCAGCACGGGATGGTCCTCGGGGTTTCCGGCCGGTCCCAGGTCCCGGACCCCGGGAAAGAGCCCCCGCACGATCCGGCTCGCGATTTCGATGCTCCGCTCCGCCCACACCTCTTCCAGGCACTCGAAGTAAGGTTCCACATACGGGTCCAGCAGTTCTACGGAGGCGGTGTTGAACCCCGCAATGGTCGCGCTGAGCAGCTGGTTGGAGAGCCCCGTCCCGCGGACCGCCGCGTCCCAGGCCGCAGCCTTGACGGCCGCCTCAGGCCGGGCGGCCAGCGCCGTGGCATGGCCTGCCCGTCCGGAGGCGGTGGTGTCCCTGGCCAGCTCGGCGTCAAGCTCCTGCTCCGTTGCCAGGCCCAGGGCCGCCAGGGCGTGCCACAGGCTCCAGCGCAGCTCCGCGTCCACGGCCAGTCCGGGCACCCGCTCGCTGCCGTCCAGCAGCCTGCGGAGCAGCGCCGCCTGGCTGCCCTCGGTCCGGCTGACCGTGGCGAGCGTCCTGGCCCATGAGAGCTGCTGGTCGGAGCCGGGCTCCGCCGCGTACAGTTCCCGTGCCGCGCCCTCGGCAAAGGACTTCCCCATGCCGTCGCGTTCAGTGGCCGGCACGTACTGTTCCAGGGCCATGGTGGCGTTGCCCTGGACGTTCAGCAGGACACCGATTCCGGACTCGGCGGCAGCAAAGCGGAGAACGGCGTCCACGTACTGTGAAGCGGGCGTGATGCCGTCCCGGGCCGAATTCCACAGCGCGGACCAGCACAGGGCGCGGGCCATGGGATCGCTGATCCGGTCCAGCGAGGCGCGGACGGTCGCCTCGGAAACGGGGTCCAGCCGGACCTTGGCATAGCTGAGGTCCTCGTCATTGACCAGGAGCAGCGCCGGGCGGGGCTTCCCGGACAGGGCCGTGATTTGCGCGGCCCCGCCGGCCAGGTCGGTCTCCACTGAATCCGTCCGGACCAGCATGCCGGCGGCGTCGAAGTTGTAGAGCCCGATCCGCAGCCGGTGCGGGCGCGGCTCCTGCCGGCCCGTGGCCGGGTCGGTGGCGTCCTGCAGCAGCGTCACCCGCTCGAGGATGCCGCCGTAGGGAGTTGCAGTGTCATCAGGAGTTGCAGTGCCGTCAGTCGTTCCAGCCGTCACCAGTTCGGCGCTCAGCGTTGAGATGCCGGATGTCTGGAGCCACTGCCGCGCCCAGGTGGTGAGGTCGCGGCCGGAGGAATCGGCCAGAGCACCGAGCAGGTCAGCCAGCGTGGTGTTGCCGTACTCGTGCTCCCTGAAGTACTGCCGGGAGCCGGCAATGAAGGCGTCGAAGCCGACGTACGCCACGAGCTGCTTGAGGACGGAGGCGCCCTTTGCGTAGGTGATGCCGTCGAAGTTCTGCTTGGCCGCCTCGAGGTCCGGGATGTCGGCGACGATCGGGTGCGTGGTGGGCAGCTGGTCCTGGACGTAAGCCCACGCCTTGCGGTTGTTCGCGAAATTGACCCAGGCGGACTCCCAGTCCGTGGCACGGTCCACGCCGAGGGTTCCCATGTAGTCCGCAAACGATTCCTTCAGCCACAGGTCGTCCCACCACTGCATGGTGACGAGGTCGCCGAACCACATGTGCGCCATCTCGTGCAGCAGGGTGTTGGCCCGGCCCTGGTACTGGGAATCGGCGGCCCGCGACGTGAACACGTAGTTTTCCGTGAAGGTGACCAGGCCGGGGTTCTCCATCGCGCCCAGGTTGTATTCGGGGACGAAGGCTTGGTCGTACTTGCCCCACGGATACGGGTAGTCAAACAGTCCGTTAAAGAATTCCAGTCCCTGCTTGGTGAGCCTGAACAGCTCGGCGGCGTCGAACGACGGCGCCATGGAGGCCCGGCAGTAAAGTGCCAGCGGCACGTCAAGGCGGGTCCCGCCGTCGTCCGTCCTGCTCCAGCGGTCCTCGGCCTTGAAGTAGGGCCCGGCCAGCACCGAGGTGATGTAGGTGGACATGGGCAGGGTGGCTGCGAAGTCCCAGCGGGCCGCAGCGGCGTCCTCCGCCAGCGGAAGGCGCGCCGCCTCTGCGCCGTTGGAGGCCACCTCCCAGCCGGCCGGGGCGGTGACGGAAAAGGTGAACCTGGCCTTGAGGTCGGGCTGTTCGAAGTTCGCGAAGACCCGGCGGGCATCTGCCGGCTCGTACTGGGTGTAGAGGTAGCACTGGCCGTCGGCCGGGTCGAAGAACCGGTGCATGCCTTCGCCCGAGCTGCTGTACAGCGCAGTTCCGGTAACCGTCACCTTGTTCTCGGCCTGGAGGTTGTCCAGCCGGATCCGTGCACCGTCCACCACCTCGGGGACCGGCAGCTCGACGCCGTTGAGGACAACGCTGTGCACGTCGCCGGCGATGAAGTCCAGGAAGGTGGATGCCCCCGGCTTCGCCGCCGAGAAGGCGACGGTGCTGCGGCTGGTGTAGCCGGCCTGCGCCGGATCCGGTGCGCTGCGGACGTCGAGCGAGACGTCGTAGCTGTGAGTGGTGATGAGGGCGGACCGCTCTGCCGCTTCGCTGCGCTGGAGGTTCTGGTTCGGCACCAAGCTATTGAATCACGGCGGCTATTGAACCATCAGCAGCGCGGCGGCCAGGCCGAGGACCGCGATCAGCAGCCACGCCGCGAGGGCTGCCAGCACGCCGCGCGCCCCGGTGTGCAGCAGGGTGCGGATACGCACCGCCGATCCGAGGCCAAACAGGGCAGCGCCCAGCAGCACGTCCTGCAGCCCGGCCGCCGCCTCAAGCCACCCGGGGGAGAGCCAGCCGCTGGAGCGCAGCGCCACCATCACGATGAATCCGGCGACGAATAGCGGAACAAGCGGCGGCTTGCCCGCGGCAGGGCCCCCGGCGCGGCTGCCGTGCTCCCGGCGGTGCCGGATCCGCTGTTCCGCCCCGGCCATGGCCACCATCGGCGCCAGGAGGATCACCCGGGTGAGTTTGACGACGACGGCGAGGGCCAGTGCCGCCGGACCCGCGGTTTGCGCTGTGGCCACGACCTGCCCGACGTCGTGGACCGAGGCGCCGGTCCACGCGCCGAAGGCCTCGGTGCTCAGGCGCAGCGGATGGACCAGCAGCGGGAGCACGCCGATGGCCAGCGTCCCGCACAGCGTCACGAGCGCGACGGGCAGGACTGTGTCCCGGTGGCTGATGCGCCGGACCGCGGCCATCGCGCCGATGGCGGAGGCACCGCAGATGGAAAACCCGGTGGCGATCAGCAACGCAGTATCGCCCGGAAGCCGGAACAACCGGGAAATCCAGTAGGTGCCAGCGAAGCTGGCCACCACCACCGCTGTGATGAGCAGGAGGGCCAGCCAGCCGAGGCCCAGGACGTCGGAGAGGCTCACCTTCAGGCCCAGGAGCACGATACCGCCGCGCATCAGGTGCTTGCCGGCGAAGTCCAGCCCCGGCCGGGCGCGTCCGGCCGTCCACACCGCTGTGCCGGGAAGGTTTGCCGCCAGCAGTCCCAGGACCACGGCCAGGGTCATGGCCGGCAGTGCGGGCACGGCGGCATGAATTGCGAACGCGACGGCCAGGGCGACGACGGCGGTCAGCAGGCCGGGCAGAATCCGGGTAAGGTTCTGATGCGTCATCCCGCGCAACTGCGTGAGCAGCGGCGGCGGGAGTCGGAAGTCTGGCACCTCCCAACCTTGCCGGACGTCGCCGCCAAAGACCAACCGGACGCCCGCCAACACGCCATGGCGGGACGGGAAATGAATTCGCAACAAAAAGGTGGTTGGCTAATGACCATGTCTGACCTATTCCAGGATTACTCCGAGGCTGCCGGCCGCACCGGCGCCTACGACGAGATGTTTGCCCCCGGGCAAAAGGCACGCCAGTCGTATGGCCAGGTTGCGGGTGCCCTGCGGGAACTGTCCCTGGCGGACGTCAGCGCCCGGGCGGACTCGATGGCGAGGACATTCCTGGACCGCGGCGTGACCTTCGACTTCGCGGGGGAGGAGCGCCCGTTTCCGCTGGACATCGTGCCGCGCGTCATACCTGCCGCCGAATGGGACGTGCTGGAACGGGGCGTCGCACAGCGGGTCCGCGCCCTCGAGGCGTTCCTGAATGACGTCTACGACAAGATGACCGTGGTGTCCGACGGCGTGATCCCGCGGCAGCTGGTCACCACCAGCGCGCATTTCCACCGCGCTGTGCACGGCTTTGAACCTGCCGGCGGGGTGCGGGTGCACATCTCAGGTATCGACGTGGTGCGCGACGCCGCCGGGACCTTCCGGGTCCTGGAGGACAACGTCCGCGTGCCCTCCGGCGTGAGCTATGTGCTGGAGAACCGGCGGGCCATGGCCAAGGGCCTCCCGGAGGCCTTCGGCCAGCAGCTCATCCGCCCGGTGGAGGAGTACCCGCGCCGGCTGCTTTCGGCCCTTCGCAAGACGGCGCCTTCGGGCGTGGACGACCCCACCGTGGTGGTGCTGACCCCCGGCGTCTTCAACAGCGCATACTTCGAGCACACGCTCCTGGCTGGCCTGATGGGCGTGGAGCTCGTGGAGGGCCGTGACCTCATCTGCCGCGGCAACCGCGTGTACATGCGCACCACCGACGGTGAGCAGCGCGTGGACGTCATCTACAAGCGCATCGACGACGACTTCCTCGACCCCCTGCAGTTCCGCTCCGACTCCATGCTCGGCTGCCCCGGGCTGGTCAACGCCGCCCGCGCCGGTGGCGTCACCATCGCCAACGCGGTGGGCAACGGCGTGGCGGACGACAAACTGGTCTACAGCTACGTTCCGGACCTGATCCGCTATTACCTCGGCGAGGAACCGGTGATCGCCAACGTGGACACCTTCCGGCTGGAGGAGAAGGAAGCCCGCGAGCACGTCCTGGACCGGCTGGACGAGCTCGTGGTCAAGCCCGTGGACGGCTCCGGCGGCAAGGGCCTGGTGATCGGCCCGGACGCGTCCAATGACGAACTCGACGCGCTGCGCAAGCGGATCATTGCCGACCCGCGCGGCTGGATCGCGCAGCCGGTGCTGCAGCTGTCCACCGTGCCCACGCTCAGCGGCGACAAGTTCGGCCCCCGGCACGTGGACCTCCGGCCGTTCGCGGTCAACGACGGCGACGACGTCTGGGTGCTGCCCGGCGGCCTGACCCGGGTGGCCCTCAAGGAAGGGTCGCTGATCGTGAATTCGAGCCAGGGCGGCGGGTCGAAGGACACCTGGGTGCTGGCGGGTTCGCCGCAGGTGCCGGTGGAGCGGCTGCCGCGGCAGTCTGTCACCGTCCGTGAGCGGGTCTCCGTGTGGCCGGTCGAGAGCAACTGGCGCGACCGGCAGTCGGAACAGCAGCAGCAGCAGATTTCTGACCCGCAGGAGGTACCCGCGAATGCTTAGCCGAATTGCTGAATCCCTGTTCTGGATCGGCCGCTATGTTGAACGGGCCGACGGCACGGCCCGCATCCTCGACGTCCACCTGGAGCGCCTGAACCACCTGCCCACCGAGGAGCGGCGCAGCGTTGCCCGCGAGCTGCTCGGTGTCATGGGGGCGCGGCCGCAGAGCGAGGACTTCGGGCTGGAGGAACTGCTCCACGCCCTCGCCTACGACAAGCACAGCGCCACCTCGATTGCAGGGTCCCTCGGCGCCGCCCGCGAGAACGCCAGGCGGGCCCGTGAAACGGTCTCGTCCGGCCTCTGGGAGAGCCTGAACACCACCTACTACGGGCTGAACCAGCACCGCAAGGACGTCGTGGGCACCTACCGCTTCTGCCACTGGGTGCTCGAGCGCACCGCCATGGTCAGCGGCCTGGCCGACACCACGGTCAGCCACGACGACAGCTGGCTCTTCCTGGCGCTGGGCCGCTCGCTGGAGCGGGCCGACATGACCGCCCGGATGCTCTCCACGCGCGACGTCCTCTCCGCAGGCATGTCCTGGGTGAACATGCTCCGCTGCGCCGGCGCCTACGAGTCCTTCCTGCGGACCCGCCGGGCGGCGTTCGGCGACCAGCACGCGGCCGAGTTCCTCCTGCTGGACCGGCTGTTTCCGCGTTCCATCGTCTACGCCCTGCGCGACGCAGACGAGTGCCTGGCGAAGCTGGACCCCTCGGCCCAGCGCGTCGGCTTCATCAACGACGCCCGCCGGATCGTGGGCCAGGCCCGCACCTTCCTGGAGTTCCACCGCACGGACGACCTCATGTCCGAGCTGCCGGAGCACATGGAGCGCGTGCAGAAGGCCGTGTCCCAGGCCTCCGACGCCATTTCCCGTAAGTACTTCAATCAGGCGGACGAACTGGCCTGGGTGGGAGAAGTTTCATGACCCGGCTGAGCATCGTTCACAGAACCGGCTACAAATACAACAAGAGGGTCACGCTGTCCTACAACGAGGCACGCATGACGCCGCTGACGGACCCGCAGCAGGTGGTGCTGGAGTCCTCCATGAAGGTCACGCCGTCGCAGGCTGCCGTCAGCAGCTACCGCGACTACTGGGGTACCCGGGTCACAGCGTTCGACATGCAGATGCCGCACGAACACCTGGAAGTCCTTGCCACCACCACAGTGGAGGTCCACCGGGCGATACGCGTCCCCTCGGAGGCCGACATTGTGGGCTGGGACGACCTCGCTACCCCCGAGACGCTCAACCAGTTCAGCGACTGGGTGCCGCAGTCACAGCTGACCGGACCGGGGGAGGAGGTCCTAGGCATCATCCCCGGTGTGGTCGAGGGCAAGAACCCGCACGAGGCAGCCATGGCCATCTTCGCCTGGATGCGCGGCGAAATGACCTACATGAAGGGCACCACCGGCGTGACCACCAACGCCGAGGAAGCCTGGACCCAGCGCCAGGGCGTGTGCCAGGACCTGGCCCACCTCGCCATTGGTTCCCTGCGCAGCTGCGGGATCCCGGCCCGGTACGTCTCCGGGTACCTTCACCCGCGGTCGACGGCGGACATCGGCGAGACGGTGGCCGGCCAGTCCCACGCGTGGCTGGAGTGGTGGGACGGCGAATGGCGCAGCTGGGACCCGACCAACCACAAGCCGGCCGGCGACTTCCATGTGACGGTGGCGCGCGGCCGCGACTACCGGGACGTGCCTCCGCTGAAGGGCATCCTCTCCGGCGGCGGCGGCTCGAACCTGAGCGTCAGCGTGGAGATCACCCGGCTGGCCTAGCTGTACTGCCCGGGCAAGCCCGGGCGGAAGCTTCACTCGGGCGAGGCCTTCACCGCACCGCTGAGCTGGGTCCACCAGGTGAGCGGTGCGGTGACCTTGAACCGCCTGCCGGTGACCGAGTCCGGCGTGATGCGGATGAAGTTGTCCTTTTGCCCTGCCTGCCAGGGAAAGAGGAAGAGCGAGGCGGAATCGAGGATTTCCTCGGTGCTCTTGAGGGCGGCAGCCTTCCCTTTGACCACCACGCTCCAGGCCAATCCGGAAGCTGCATCGACGCCGTCGGCCTCCAGCGCCACGGCGGACTCCCCGAGGGCGCCACCAAGTTTGCTGCCCTCACCCGTGCGGAACACCAGTGTTCCGTGGTCCACGGTGTAGTTGAGCGGGAAAATGTCCGGATGGTCGTCTACCCACACGGCGAGGCGGCCCACCGAAACCTGCCTCAGCAAATTCCAGCACTGGCTGGAATCCAGGTGCTCAACGGATTCATGGGATGCGTCGGCGGGCTGCACGTTCGTCATGGACCAGAGCCTACGCCCGAGCCGTGGGTCCTGCCAGAGCGCAGCCGGCTACTCGAACGACGTTCTGCGCTGGTCCGTGAGCCTGGTGCTCCAGATGTGCGGAGCCGCCACCTTGAAACGGCGGCCGGTCAGCACCTGCAGTGACAGGCGGATGTAATGGGATTTGTCGCCCGGCTCCCAGGGCTCCAGGCCCAGTGCGTCCGCCGCCGCCTGCTCCACGTCGCTGTCCACGATGGCCGTGGTACCGCGGGCCACGACGCTCCACGCCTCCTGGCTGTCCACATCGTAGCCGTCTATCTCAAACGCCGCGGGCGTCTCCTTGCCGGATTGCCAGAGCTTGGTGCCGGCGGCTGTACGGAAAACGATGCTGCGGTGTTCGATGACGAAGTTGACCGGAAATATTTCCGGGTGGCCGTCCACAATGAGGGCGAGCCTGCCGACCACCGAAGCGGCCAGCAGCTCCCAGCACTGGTCGAAGGAGAGCTTTCCGTCCTGCCGTGCGCTGTTCATGGACCCATGCTACGAAATGGCGGCAGCTGCCGCGAGGCCATGATCCGGACAGCGCCGGTTACCAGGGGCTGGCCTTGTAGTCCTTCAGGAATACGCCGTACTGGTCCTCGCCCTTTTCACCCATGACGATGGGGTCATAGACCCGGGCCGCGCCGTCCACCAGGTCCAGGGGTGCGTGGAAGCCTTCCTCCATCAACCGGACCTTGGTGAAGTGCGGGCGTTCGTCGGTGATCCAGCCGGTATCGACGGCGGTCATGAGGATCCCGTCGGTTTCCAGCATCTCCTGGGCGCTGGTCCGGGTCATCATGTTCAGGGCCGCCTTGGCCATGTTGGTGTGCGGATGGCCGGGTCCCTTGTAGGCCCGGGAGAACTGGCCTTCCATGGCGGAGACGTTGACGATGTACTTGCGGTGCGCCGTTGAGCGCTTCATGGCGTCCCGCAGGCGGCTGACCAGCAGGAAGGGCGCGGTGACGTTGCACAGCTGGACCTCGAGCATCTCCAGCGGGTCCACCTCGTCCACCACCTGCGTCCAGCTGTTGATGGTGGCGAGGTCCGGGACCAGGCCGCCGGCGTCGATGGCTGTTCCGGCCGCGATCCGCTCCAGTGACGCCGAACCCGTGGACAGGGCGAGGGACGTGACGGCGTCGCCGGCCAGGACCGGGTGTTCGGTGACGCTGCTGGCAAGTGCGAGCGGGTGCTTGTCGTGGGCATGGCCGAAGGTGACCAGTTCCGGGCCGCCGTTGGCTGCCTCCAGGGCGGCGGGGAGCGGCTCGTCCTCGGCGTCGACAAGCGGCTTGTAGGCATTGCCGGAGCGGCGCACCGTCTGGGCTGCGTTATTGATGATGATGTCCAGCGGCCCGGCGGCATTGAGGTCATCGGTGAGGGCCATGACCTGCGACGGGTCGCGGAGGTCGATGCCCACGATCTTCAGCCGGTGCAGCCATTCCCCGCTGTCCTCCATGGCGGCGAAGCGGCGGGCGGCGTCCTTGGGGAAACGCGTGGTGATGGTGGTGTGTGCGCCGTCGCGCAGCAGCCGCAGGGCGATGTACATGCCGATCTTGGCGCGGCCGCCGGTCAGCAGGGCCCGCCGGCCGGTGAGGTCGGTGCGGGCATCGCGCTTGGAATGGCTGAACGCCGCGCACTCCGGGCACAGCTGGTGGTAGAAGGCGTCCACCTGGGTGTAGTGCTGCTTGCAGATGTAGCAGGGCCGGGACCTGATGAGGTGGCCGGCGACCTTTCCCGTGGCGGACGGGGCGAGCTTGTTGCCGCGCGTCTCGTCGTCGATCCGGTCCGGCGCGGCGGTGGCAGTCTGTGCCAGCACGGCGCGGTCCGCCTCCGCGATCAGATCGCGCTTGGTCACCCGCCGGTGCCGCTTCACGGCCTTGAACATCTTGCCGGTGGCGCGGCGCACCGAGACGTAGTCGGGGTGTTCCTCGTCGTAGACGTGAATGGTGTTCAAAACCTTGAGGCAGGCCTGAATCTCTTCAGGCGTCAGATCGGCGGAGCTCATTGATCTGATTTTACAGCCTGTGGAGCGTCAGACCTGCCTCAAGGAAATTGCGTGGAACAGGGGCTACCTGAACAGGGGGATTAGGAGCGGACGGTCTGCTGCGGCGGGGAGTCCACGCCGACGGCGGCCGCCTGGACCTTGCCCACCTGTTCCACCGAGCTGCGGACCTCGGGCCAGTTCTCCGTGGCGGCCTTGACGGCATCGGGGACCAGGTGCAGGTTCGCGGCGGACAGTGCCCGCTCCTCCTCGCCCGGTTCAGGAACGGCCTGGTACTTGGAGAGAACCGTAATGCCGGAGTCGGTCACCTTGAAGCCGCGGGCGCGGTCCAGCTCCGGGTCAAGGCCGATGGCAGCGCCGGCGGGCACCTTCACATTCTTGTCGATGATGGCCCGGCGCACCACGGCACCTTCGCCGATCTGCACCTTGTCCATGAGTACCGAGTCGATGACGCGGCTGGCCGAGCCGACGTAGACGTCGTTGGACAGGACGGAGCCTTCCACGATGCCGCCGGAGATGACCACGCCGCTGGCCACGATGGAATCAAGCGCCGTTCCCACGGTGTTGTTGTCGCCGCGGACGAACTTGGCCGGCGGGGAAATGCTCTGCCGGGTGTAGATGGGCCACTCGGAGTTGTACAGGTTGAACACCGGCAGCGGCGAGATCAGGTCCATGTGGGCTTCGTAGAAGGAGTCGATGGTGCCGACGTCACGCCAGTAGGTCCGGTCCCGTTCGGTGGAGCCGGGAATGTCGTTGAGGGTGAAGTCGTAAACACCGGCCTGCCCCTGGTTCACGAAGTAGGGGATGATGTCCCCGCCCATGTCGTGCTTGGTGTCCAGCCGTTCGGCGTCAACGTGAAGCGCGTCAACCAGGGCGTCGGCGTCAAAGACGTAGTTGCCCATGGAGGCGAGGAACTGGGTGGGGTCTGCTGCCAGGCCCGGGGTGGAGGCGGGCTTCTCGACGAACGCAGCAATCTTCTGGGGGTCTTCGGGGTCCACCTCGATGACGCCGAACTGGTTGGCCATGTTCAGGGGCTGGCGGACGGCGGCCACGGTGGCCTTCGCGCCGCTCAGGACGTGCTGCTCAACCATCTGGGCGAAGTCCATGCGGTAAACGTGGTCGGCACCCACCACGACGACGATGTCGGGGTTGGCGTCGTGGATCAGGTTCAGGGACTGGTAGATGGCGTTGGCGCTGCCGAGGAACCAGCTCTTGCCGACGCGCTGCTGCGCCGGGACGGAGGCGACGTAGTTGCCGAGCTGCGTGGACATCCGCCAGGTCTCGGAGATGTGGCGGTCAAGGCTGTGGGACTTGTACTGCGTCAGGACCACGATCTGCAGGTACCGGGAGTTGACGAGGTTGGACAGCGCGAAGTCGATGAGGCGGTAACTGCCGGCAAAAGGCACGCCAGGTTTCGCCCGGTCTGCCGTCAGCGGCATAAGACGGTTTCCCTCGCCCCCTGCAAGGACAATGGCCAGGACTTTCTTTGTTAACGGCATGGTCGCTCCTGTACGCCTTCGTAACTCCCCAAAAAATCCGGTTTGTCCGGACTTTCTTCACACTAGAACAGTTCCACCGTAACGACTACCTTGGGTAACGTGCGAATAGACATTGTGACTAAAGAATTTCCGCCGGAAATCTATGGCGGCGCGGGCGTCCACGTTGCCGAGCTGAGCCGGGTCCTGGCCAAGCATGTCGACCTTCAGGTGCGTGCCTTTGGCGCGCCCCGGGACGCCGACTACCATGGCGCCGCCGTAACCTCCTACTCGGTGCCCGAGGACCTGGGCGCAGCGAACGCCGCCGTGCAGACCCTGGGCGTGGACCTGCGCATCGTCCCGGACGTCGCCGGCGCGGATCTGGTGCATTCGCACACGTGGTACGCGAACATGGCAGGCCACCTGGCATCACTGCTGCACGGCATCCCGCACGTGCTCAGCGCCCACAGCCTGGAACCGCTGCGGCCCTGGAAGGCTGAGCAGCTGGGCGGAGGCTACGCCCTGTCCTCGTGGGTGGAGAAAACCGCGTATGAGGCGGCGGCCGCCATCATCGCCGTCTCCGAGGGCATGCGACAGGACATCCTGCGCAGCTACCCGGAGGTGGACCCCGCCAAGGTCAAAGTGGTGCACAACGGCATCGACGTCAGCCTGTGGAACCGTGACGAGAACGACGACGTCATCCGCACCCTGGGCATCGACCCCGCCCGGCCCAGCGTGGTGTTCGTTGGCCGCAACACCCGGCAGAAGGGTGTCCCGTACCTGCTGCGGGCCGCCGCCAAGCTCCCCGCCGACGTCCAGCTGGTCCTCTGCCTCGGCGCGGCGGACACGCCGGAACTCGCGGCCGAGACCGCCCGGCTGATCGAGGAGCTGCAGAGCCAGCGCAGCGGCGTGGTGCTGATCGAGCGCATGCTTCCCCGCAACGAGCTGATCCAGGTCCTGAGCCACGCCACAGCGTTCGCCTGCCCCTCCATCTACGAGCCGCTCGGCATCGTGAACCTCGAAGCGATGGCCTGCGGCGCTGCCGTGGTGGCCAGTGCAACGGGCGGCATCCCCGAGGTGGTCAGCCACGGCGAGACCGGCCTGCTGGTGGAGCTCGAGCAGGTGACCGACGGTACCGGCACGCCGCTGGATCCGGAGAAGTTCGTCAGCGAGTTCGCCGCGGCCCTGACCGAGGTTGTGTCGGACCCGGAGCGTGCCCGCGCGATGGGCCAAGCCGGCCGCAAGCGTGCCGAGGAGCACTTCTCCTGGGAGTCGATCACCCAGACCACGCTGGACGTCTACCGTTCCGTCCTCAGCTAGCGTCACCTGATTCAACGCCCGACGGCGGGGACCTCCTAACCCAGGTCCCCGCCGTCGGGCGTTGTAGTTCAATCAGCCGCGGGGCGGAAGTGACTTCTCCGGCAGGGGGGCTGTTCCGCTGGCACGCTGCACCCGGTAGTAATCCCGTGCCTCATCCTGGCGGACCTTTTCGGCGCCGGTGGCGATGGCCGCGCGGAGGTGGGCCGGACCGTAGCCGAAGGCGTCCACGAGGTCCAGCGCATGGGGGCGCAGCTTGACCAGGAGCCGGTTGATGTAGCCGCCAACGGTCCGTGCGCGCTGCATCGAGAGCCTGCCGTTCATCAGGTACCACGAGAGGTTGTTCTCGATGAGCGAGAGCCCGAACAGGTCGCGGAGCCAGGTCAGCACGGTCCTGGTTCGCGGGTCGGCGACCCGGCCCAGTGCCTCGGTGAAGGCCTCCCACTGCAGGAGTTCGGCGTGCGCCCGGGCCGCATCGATGAGCTCGTCCTGGTGCTGGTTGAACAGGGCGGACGCTTCGCGCTGGGGCAGCCGGTTCGCGCCCCGGAGGGCTGTGGCCGCTTCGGCAACCATCGTCTGGACCCGGTCGGTGAGCAGTGCGCGCTGGCTTTCCTCGTCGCGGAGGGCAATGGCGGCCTTCTGGACAGAGCCGTTGTCAGCCACGAACTGGGCCACCTGGCGAAGGCCCGTGCGGTGGACAGCGGTGCCGGCGGCCTGGTTGACCACGTACCGTGCCAGCACACCGAACGTGGCGCTGCGGAATTCCTTGGCGTAGTCGGCCAGCAACCGCTTGGCCACGAGCTGCAGCAGGACGGTGTTGTCGCCTTCGAAGGTGACATAGACGTCGAGGTCGGCGCGGAGCGAGGCGAAGCGGTTCTCGATCAGGAACCCGGCTCCGCCGCACGCTTCGCGGCATTCCTGCAGGGTATCCAATGCGTGCCAGGTGCTCAGCGGCTTCAGAGCCGCGGCCAGGGTCTCCAGGTCCTGGCGGTCCTCGTCGGAATCGTGGGCGCCGGAAAAGACATCGTCCAGCTTTTCGAGCAGCTGGTCATGCGCGAAGCCCGCGGCGTAGGTGGTGGCCAGCCGGGTGAAGAGCCGGCGCTGGTGCCGCTGGTAGTCCAGCAGCACCTCTTCCTCGACCGGGGAGGAAGCGTTGAACTGCCGCCGTTCGGTTGCGTAGGTGATGGCCGTCTTCAGGGCGATCTTGGACGCTGCGACGGCCGCGCCGTCCAGGCTCACGCGGCCCTGCACCAGCGTGCCGAGCATGGTGAAGAACCGCCGTCCGGGGCTCGCGATGGGTGAGGTGTAGTTGCCCGCGGCATCGACGTTGCCGTAGCGGTTGAGCAGGTTGGCGCGCGGGACCCTGACATGGTCGAAGTGCAGCCGGCCGTTGTCGATACCGTTGAGCCCGCCCTTCACGCCGTCATCCTCGCCGCCGATTCCCGGCAGGAACGCCTTGCTGACGGGGTCTCGAAGGTCCACGTAGAACGCGTGCACGCCGTGGTTGACTCCGCGCGTCACCAGCTGGGCGAACACCACGGCCCCGAGGCCGTCAATGGCCGCGTTGCCGATGTAATCCTTCCAGGCGGCGCGGAACGGGGTGTGGATCACGAACTCCTGCGCGTCAGGATCGTAGGTTGCAGTGGTGGCGATGCTGGCGACGTCCGAACCGTGTCCCGTTTCGGTCATGGCGAAGCACCCGGGGATGTCCAGGTTCATGATGCCCGGCAGCCACTTCTCGTGGTGTTCCGCCGTGCCAAGGTGCATCACGGCCGAGCCGAACAGGCCCCACTGCACACCGGCCTTGATCTGCAGGGACGGGTCTGCGGTGACCAGTTCCTCGAAGCCGGCGATATTGCCGCCGTGGTCATCGGACCCGCCGAAGCTGGCCGGGAAGGCACGGTGCACGGCGCCGCTGTCCACAAGGAGCTTCAGCTGTCCGAAGGTGCGCGCCCTGTGCTCCGTGTGCGTGAGCCCTTCCGTCTTGTGGAGCTCGTCGCGCGCCGCCAGGTCACGCGCCTGCCGGCGGACATCCGCCCACTTGCCCAGGAGCAGCTCGCCCAGGGCCGCGACGTCGACGGCGGGCAAGGGCTCCGCAGTTCCGGCGGCTGCTGCATGGGTGGCTGCGCCCTGGCGGTCCGCTACTTCAGTCATGTCGATTCCTTCGCTGGTATTGACAGGTTCCGGTGCTATTGAATGTCCGTGAGTTCCGGCGCGATGCCGACGCACAGCCAGTCGGTGATCTGGCGTGCCATGGTTTCCTGATCCGGCTTGCTAGGGGAGTCCGGACTGGCCAGCCACTGCTCGCCGGCGTTGCGGACCAGGCCGATGGCGGCATTGGGCCAGTAGCCGATGACGGATTCCTTGCCTTCACCGAGGTGGGCCCGCATGGGCGCGGCGATCATGTCCGCGATGGCGTCAAAGAAATGGCCGAGGGCGCCGGCTGTCCTGATGGAGGTGGGACTGCCGTCGGCCTCTGCAGCGGAGTACCGGGTCACAAACGTGTAGACGTTGGGGCTGGTTTCGGCCATCTGGAGGTAGGCCGAGACCATGGCGAACAAGCCCTCCCGTGGCGTCTGCGCGCTTTGCGCCGCCTCCCTGATGCGTTGCTGCATCTGCCCGAGCACCACTTCCCCGACGGCCTGCTGCAGGCCGGCTTTGTCGCCGAAGTACCGGTAGAACACGGACTTGGAGGTGGCAGCCGCAGCGGCAATGTCCTCCATCGGCGCGTCGCTGCCGAGCGTGTGCACGGCCCGCCGCGCGGCCTTGATGAGTTCGCGCCGCCGCTCCTCGCGGTGCCCCTGCCAGCGCGAAGCGCGGCCGTCCACAGCTTCTGAGGGGGAGCCCGGGGGTCCGGTCGGGGGAGTCAAGTTCACGATACCCAGCGTATCAGGTACGCTGGGTATCGATAACCAGCCGGATCAAAGGAGATAGCACATGCCCGTGGATCGTCAGCCTCAAACCGTGCGGAAGGCCGTGGTAGTCGGTGGCAACAGGATCCCGTTCGCCCGGACAGGCGGTGCGTACACCAAGTCGTCCAACCAGGACATGCTCACCGCAGCCCTGGACGGCCTGATCGCCCGCTTCGGCCTGCAGGAGGAGCGCATCGGTGAAGTGGCTGCGGGCGCCGTCCTCAAGCATTCCCGGGACTTCAATCTGACGCGCGAAGCAGTGCTGGGGTCGGCGCTGTCACCGGAAACTCCCGCCTATGACCTGCAGCAGGCCTGCGCCACCGGCCTGGAAACAGTGCTGGGCCTGGCCAACAAGATTAGGCTCGGCCAGTTGGACTCCGCCATCGCAGGCGGTGTGGACTCCGCCTCCGACGCACCGATCGCCGTCAGTGAAGGACTCCGCGAGGTGCTGCTGGACCTCAGCCGCGCCAAGACACTCCCGCAGCGGCTTCAAATCCTCGCCCGCCTGCGCCCCAAGGACCTCGCCCCGGATGCACCGAGCACCGGAGAGCCCAGGACAGGACTGTCGATGGGCGAGCACCAGGCACTGACCACGGCCCAGTGGAACATCTCCCGTGAGGCGCAGGACGAGCTTGCCCTCAACAGCCACCGGAACCTCGCCGCCGCCTACGATGCCGGGTTCTTCGACGATCTCCTCACGCCATACCGGGGGCTCACCCGGGACTCCAACCTCCGGCCAGACACAAGCCCTGAAAAGCTGGCGTCCCTGAAGCCGGTGTTCGGCCGGAGCCTCGGTTCGGAAGCCACCATGACGGCCGGCAACTCCACGCCGCTGACCGACGGTGCCTCCACGGTGCTGCTCGCCTCGGAGGACTGGGCCGACGCGCACGACCTGCCCAAGCTCGCCACCGTCCTGGACGGCGAGGCAGCCGCCGTGGATTTCGTCCACGGCAAGGACGGGCTGCTGATGGCGCCGGTGTTCGCCGTCCCCCGCCTGCTGGCACGCAACGGCCTCACTTTGGACGACATCGACTACTTCGAGATCCACGAGGCCTTCGCCGGGACGGTACTGAGCACGCTCGCCGCCTGGGAGGACGAAAAGTTCGGCCGTGAACGACTCGGGCTGGATGGCGCCTTCGGCAAGGTCGACCGGTCCAAGCTGAACGTCAACGGATCATCGCTGGCAGCCGGGCACCCGTTCGCTGCCACGGGCGGACGCATCGTGGCCACGCTTGCCAAAATGCTGCATGAGAAGGGCAAAGCCGGCGGGCGCCCCGCCCTGGGGCTCGTGTCCGTCTGCGCCGCCGGCGGCCAAGGCGTCGTCGCGCTGCTCGAGGCGTACTCGACAGGAACCACCGCGGGGGACATCCATGACTGACACCTATGCACGGCTGGTTAACCACGGCCTCGGACGGGATCTGGCACGGAAGCTCGGCCTGCCGCAGCCGGCCGACCTGCGGCGCTACCGGCCCGGCCAGCCCTTGATCGACGGCCCCGTTCTGGTGCGTGGCTCCGGACCCGGCGCCGACAGAATCGCAGCGGCGCTGCTTTCGTGGGGACTCGATGTCCGCCGCCACGCTGTTCCCAAGGAACGGCTCGGCGGAATCGTGCTGGTCCTCGACGCCCTCGAGGCCCCCGGCGACCTGGAGCAGCCGGTCCTCGCGGCAGCCCCGTCACTGCGCGACCTTGCGCCCGGCGGACGGGTAGTCACCGTTTCGCGCGTCCCCGGCGGAACGCCGGCCACGGCCGCCGCCCGACAAGGGGTGGATGGGCTGCTGCGGTCACTGGCCAAGGAACTGCGCGCCGGCGCCACCGGTAACGGCATCGTCCTTGCGGAGGACGTCAGCCCCACCGCCCCCTCCGCCCTGGGGGCGCTGCGCTTCTTCCTTTCCGGCCGGTCCGCGTTCGTGGATGGCCAGTTCATCCGCGTCAGTTCCGCCGAAGGCCGCCTGCCCGACGACGCCGACGCACCACTCGCGGGGAAGGTCGCCGTCGTGACCGGCGCGGCCCGAGGGATCGGTGCCGCCATTGCCCGGACACTTCACCGTGACGGCGCCACCGTTGTGGCAGTGGACGTTCCCGCGGCCGGGGACCACCTGGCGGAGGTTGCCAACGGGATCCACGGGACCGCGCTGCAGCTGGACATCACACGTGACGACGCCGGGCAAAGAATCATCGACCACGCAGTGCACCGCCACGGCCGGCTCGACGTCGTGGTCCACAATGCCGGCATCACCCGGGACAAGCTGCTGGTCAACATGGACCAGTCCCGGTGGGGTTCGGTTATCAATGTGAACATCGCCGCCCAGCTGCGCATCAATGAGGCCCTCCTGGCCTCCGAGCACTTCCGTTCCGAGCCGCGCATCGTTTCGGTTGCCTCCACGAGCGGCATCGCCGGCAACCGCGGACAAACCAACTATGCGGCGTCCAAGGGCGGGGTTATGGGTATGGTCCGCGCCACCGCACCGCTGCTGGCGCAGCACGGCGGTTCAATCAACGCCGTGGCACCCGGCTTTATCGAGACGGAGATGACGGCACGGATTCCCTTCGCCACCCGGGAAATTGCGCGGCGGCTGAATTCCCTGCAGCAGGGAGGGCTGCCGGGGGACGTTGCCGAGGCCATTTCCTTCCTCGCGGGCGATTCCGCCGGGGGCATTTCCGGAGAGGTACTGAGGGTGTGCGGACAAAACCTGGTGGGGGCATGACTAGCGGCCAGCACCTCATCCTGGGGGAGATGCCGTCCCTCTCCAAGTTGTACGTGAATGCCGCGGCCACGGCGGCCCGCCGCAGGATCCTGGGCTCGCATGCCGCCGCCGTGCTGCCCGCCGTCAGCCACGAAGTCCGGGACGTCCGTCCCGACGTCGAAAACCTCACGGCCTACCAGCATCTGCTGGGTGAGACCGCCAGTGACG
Organism: Arthrobacter sp. K5; assembly: GCF_040448525.1. Taxonomy (NCBI): domain Bacteria; kingdom Bacillati; phylum Actinomycetota; class Actinomycetes; order Micrococcales; family Micrococcaceae; genus Arthrobacter; species Arthrobacter sp. K5. Next base: position 693,917 of record NZ_CP159279.1, read on the forward strand.
TGCTGCCGGCAGGGTTCATCCATGCGCTGGCGTTCCCCGTGGCCATAAGCGTCATGAACCGCGACGACTTTCCGCTGCCTCTGCTGGGAATGCTCCATCTGCGGAATGTCATTGAGTACAGCAGGCCGGTCAGGTTCACTGAACCGCTGGAAATTGTGGCCAGGGCGGAGACGCTCCGGGCGCACCGCGCCGGAACCCAGGTGGATATCGCGGTGGAGGTGCGCGCCGCCGGCGAAAGCGCTGCGTGCTGGTGTGGCGTGTCCACCTATCTCGCCAAGGGCGTGTTCCTGCCCGGCATCGACAAGGCCTCGGCAACAGCCGCGCCGCAGGGTTTCACCGCCCCGGACCCCACAGGGCTCTGGCAGCTTGGCGTGGACACCGGCCGCGCCTACGCTGCCGTGTCCGGGGACTTCAATCCGATCCACCTGAGTGTCCTTTCCGCCAGAGCCCTGGGCCTGCGCCGGTCCATCGCCCACGGCATGTACCTGGCGTCGAGGGCGCTGGCGGACGTGGGCTCGGCCAAAGGCGATGCCTTTCGCTGGGACGTGGAGTTCGAGGCTCCGGTTTTCCTGCCCGCACGGGTGGCGCTGGACATTTCGACGGCAGAGTCTGTGGACGGCGGCTGGCAGCGGTCCGACTATGTGGCCTGGAGTCCGCGGTCCGGCCGGAAGCACTTCAGCGGATCGGTGGCGGCGCTGTAGCCAGGGGTGTGCTGCACAGCAGAGCTGCTCGGCTACTTGCCGTTCGGCTTGGCGACCCGGAGGATGCGGTGCAGGCTGAGCAGGATTGATCCGGCCGCGCTCGGCGTGCCGCCGCCGTCGCCTTCGGCGGCGGTGCGGTCCTCGAGGGAGGCGACCGCCTCTTCAGCCGCCCGGAACAGCTCAGCCTGCCGGTCGACGTCGTCCTCCTCCGCCGCACGAAGTACTTCACCCACGGCGGAAAGGGCCTCCGCGAGCGGTTCGCTGTAGGGCAGCGGGATGGTGAAGGGCATGTCCTCGCTCCAGATGACGTCGGCAAGCACCTCCGTCATGTCCTGGATGTGGAAGGTGATGTGCTCCAGGTCGCGGACGTTGCGGTAGTCCTTGTCCACGTCACGCGGGTGGAAACGGCGCCGCGGGTTTTTCGCCCTGCTCGCGTCAGCCTTCTGGACCGCTGCCCGGACCGAGCGGGCCGACTGGGCCAGGTCCTCGGACCGGCGCGACCAGTCCTCGTGTTCGGGCGGCCATTTTTCGTGCATCGCGGCGCCCATGTCGGACAGCTGGCGGGCCAGGGACAGCCGCAGCTCAGCGAGGCTGAGGGCGGCCGCGTTGAAGTGCAGCGGCGGGAACACCAGCAGGTTCACGGCAATGCCGACCACCACGCCCACGCCCATCTGCAGCAGGTAGCCGAAGGAGAAATCGTCCGGATTCTGCCCGCCTACCAGCAGCACCAGCAGGGCCGCCGTCGGAATCCAGTCCCGGCCGGCGCCCAGGCGCGGGAGCCCCGCGAGCAGGACGCCCAGTGCCATGACCGCTGCCACGGTGAGGGGCGTGGCTCCGAAACTGATGAGAAGGAACGCCAGGCCGATGCCCGCTCCCAGGCCAACCAGGGTCTGGAAGCCCTGGCGCATGGAACCCGAGACGTTCTCGTACATTGCCACCAGTGCGCCGAGCGGGGCGTAGTAAGCGTATTGGGCGGCGCCACCGGGCATGAGAGGGGCCACCCAAAACGCGATGCCTGCCGCCAGGCCCGCCTTGGCGGCGAGCTGAAGACGCGGTGCGGCGAGGGCCCGGGCCATCCTGGTGGCCACTGACTGCCAGATCCTGCGTGGCAGTGGATCACGGGACGCTGTCTGGTGCTGTTCCGAGGAGCTCATCGGGTCCCTGCGGTGCTAGCCGGCTCCGTGGCCGGGGGCCACTTCCTCGCCGGCCTTGACCGGCCCCGGCGGAGTGCCTTGGCCGAACGGGCTGCCCCCCAGGGACTCCCTGCCGTGGGCGCTCAGCCACCCGGACAGCTCCGGGCCCGCGGGGACGATCTGGGTGGGATTAATGTCCTCATGCACGATGTAGTAGTGCTGCTTGATCTGCACGAAGTCGATGGTGTCCCCGAAGCCGGGCGTCTGGAAAAGGTCCCGGGCATAACCCCACAGCGCAGGCATTTCGGTGAGCTTGTTCCGGTTGCACTTGAAGTGGCCGTGGTAGACGGCGTCGAAACGCGCGAGCGTGGTGAAGAGCCGGACGTCCGCCTCGGTGATGGAGTCGCCCACCAGGTACCTCTGGCCGGAGAGCCGTTCCTCCAGCCAGTCCATCGCGTTCCACAGCCGGGTGTAGGCAGCATCGTAGGCCTCCTGGGACCCGGCGAAGCCACACCTGTAGACACCGTTGTTGACCTCGGTGAAGACGCGCTTGTTAACGCTGTCGATTTCCCCACGCAGATGCTCCGGGTACAGCCGCGGCGCACCCGGGCGGTGGAAGTCCGTCCATTCCGTGGAGAAGTCCAGCGTGATCTGGGGGTAGTTGTTGGTCACCACCGCGCCGCTGGCGATCTCCACCACCGCAGGAACCGTAACACCGCGCGGGTAGTCCGGGAAACGGCGGAAGTAGGCCTCCTGCAGCCGCTCGATGCCCAGCACGGGATCCTTGCCGTCCGCGTCCAGGTCAAAGGTCCAGGACCGGGCATCGTGGGTGGGGCCGGGCTGACCGAGGCTGATGGCGTCCTCGAGCCCCAGGAGCCTGCGCACGATGACGGTGCGGTTGGCCCACGGGCACGCCCGCGCGGCAATCAGCCGGTAGCGCCCCGGTCCCGCCGGCCAGCCTGGTTCACCGTTCGGCCCGGGGGTGCCGTCCCGGGTGATGCGGTCCTCAATGTAGTTGGTGTCCCGGGTGAACTCGCCGCCGGTGACATAGGCGCCCTTTGTACTGTGGGGTTCCGTGCTGCGGGGCTCCGCGCTGTGGAATTCCCTGGGCTGGGATTCCGCGGCGTGGCGTCCCCTGCTGTGTGCTTCGACTGTGCTGGTCTTCTCACTCATGGCACCAGACTATGTTGCCGCTCCAAAGACCCGCGACATCGGCAGCCAGGCAGCCACCCAGCACGCTGCTACCACCAGCGAGAACAGGGTGATCCAGACGCCTGACGGCACGGCGGTGGCGCGGTAGAGGATGTAAGCGTCGGAGGACCGCAACTGGTCCCGGCGGCGGAGGTGGACGTTTGTGAGCTTGAGCAGGTCCCGGACGGCGGCAACGAGGAGGGCCAGGCCCAGAATGATCGCCACATGGCCGGTGAACGCTGCGGGCACATTGATGATCATGGCCGCCACCGCCACCACCGCCCCGAGGAGGATGAGCACGCCGGCGGCGTTGCGGATGAAGATCAGCGAGACCAGCAGGACCAGCAGTCCGGCAGACAGGGCGGCCGGGCCCCAGCCGCTGAAGCCCGCCCACACCAGGGCGGCGCCGGTCACTCCGGGAACGGGATAGCCCCAAAAACCTGACCAGACGGCGGCGGCACGTCCCCGGGTGTAGGAGGTGGTGGTGCCGCCGTGATTCAGCTGCAGGCGGATGCCGCCCAGCCGCTGGCCGCTGGTCAGGGCAGCAAAGGCGTGCCCGAGTTCATGGGTGATTGTTGCGAGCAGGCCGAAATAGCGCCAGGTTGCGCGGGGAACGGACAGCACCGCCGCAATAAGCAGGACAGCCACGAGCTCGGTGACGGAGACCGCGGGAACGGCCGTCTGGGTGAATCCGGCAGCCACCCGGTCCCACCATTGTTCGGGCAGGGACGGGCCGGGGACTTGCGCATAAACCATAGGAGTCAAGGCTACAGGGGCTTTGCCTTTGGGGTCCGGCTCACAGTCCGGGCAGCGTGGGCGGATCCTCCGTCAGCGATGAAGCGTCGTCCGGAACCACCAGATGCAGCATGCTTTCCACGGGGGCTTCACCCATCGCGACAAGGAGCTCATTGATTGACATCTGCCCGGCAAGTTCACCGGGATGTTCCTCTTCCATACCTAGAACATATGTGCGAATGCCGCCGGCAGCGGCGAAAGACACGCGGCAACACCTGATCACGGGCGCTGCCCGTCCCATGCGGTGCGGGGTTGTAGCAGTGCGGCCCGGAGGGGGTCCACGATTGAAGTACACACCAATCCCGAGAGAAGGAAATCATGGCCACGCTGAAGGAACGCCTGCACGGGGACGTCGTTGCACATCTGAAGGAGCACAACAAGGTGGCCCTGGGCACCGTGCGCAGCGTCCTGGGCGAGATCGAAACCCGGGAGAAGTCCGGCAAGACGCCGGTGGAGCTCGACGACTCGCAGGTGACGGCACTGCTGCAGAAGGAGGCGGCGAAACGGCGCGACACGGCCCGCATCTACACGGAAGCCGGGGAAACGGGGCGGGCCGCGGCGGAAGTCGCCGAGGCGGAGGTCATTGAGGCTTACCTGCCGAAGGCCCTCTCTGCTGCAGAAGTGGAAAGCATCGTGGACGAGGTCATCGGGGGCTTGCGGGCCGACGGCGCCGAGCTGTCCGTGCGGCATATGGGAGCCGTGATGAAGCCGGTCACGGCCCGGGTGGCAGGCCGCTTCGACGGAAAGGCCGTGAGCGACATCGTCCGTCAGCGGCTCACCTGAACAAACGCCGTGCCACGGCATCCCGGCAACCTCCGGGCAATCGACACTGTCCGGCAATGGGAGGACGATAAAGGTACACCAACTGTTAGGAGGTCGGTGATGTGCTATTCATCGTGTGAGGGATGGCGGAATTACAGGAAGGAAGCGGCTAAGGAGGCTGAGGGACGCCCGGAAGCAAGGCCGGCCGAGACCCCTGAACCCCAGGTGCAGGCTGAGGAAAGCAGGATGTGGGCCTACCTCGCCCGTCTGGAGGAAACCGCTGACCATGAGCCTGGCCGCATCCGCGAGAACGCGTAGGCACAGCAAAGAAGGGCCCCGCCGCTGCGGGGCCCTTCTTTTTTCCTTCCACTTGGCCTTTTGCTAGAGGAGGCCTGCCGCTATGTCCTGCCCGATCCGGCGCAGCAGGGCGGCTGACAGCGCGGGGTCCCTGGCGGAGTCCCGGTCGGTGTAGTCTGCCAGCGTGTAGACCCGGCTCAACGCCATCTCGGCCCAGCGCTCCCTCGGCAGCAGAGAACGGCCAGCCACCGCGATGATGGGGCGGCCGCCCGAGCGCCGGGCGACGGCGGCTGGAAGTTTCCCGGCCAGGGTCTGTTCGTCGATGCTTCCCTCGCCGGTGATGACAACGTCGCAGCTGTCCTTTCTGGTGTTGAAGTCCAGCAGGTCCAGGAAGTAATCGGCGCCTGACACCTGCGTGGCACCCAGCAGCAGGCAGGCGAAGCCGAGTCCTCCGGCGCTTCCGGCACCTTCGTGGTTGGCCAGGGCTTCGGCCCGGAGGTCGCCTGCCTCGGCCAGTTTGGACACGTAGTGTGCCAACCCGTCGTTGAGGGCTGTGATCTCTTCCGCTCCGGCACCCTTTTGGGGGCCGAAAACGGCGGGTGCGCCTTGGCGTCCGAGCAGCGGGTTATGGACGTCGCTGGCGACGATGAGTTCCGTCTCGTCCAGTTCCGGCAGGCCGGTCCGCTCGACAGCGTGGATCTGTGCCAGGGACTTGCCGCTGCCGGAGAGCTGGCGGCCCTCCGCATCCAGGAAGCGGTAGCCGAGGGCGGTGAGCATGCCCATGCCGCCGTCAGTGCTGGCGCTGCCGCCCAGGGCCATGACGACCCTGGCCGGGTTGAGGCTGAGGGCGAAGAGGACTGCCTCGCCGAAGCCGCGGCTGGAGGCATTCAGCGGTTCCAGCTTCCCGTTTGGCAGCAGCGCCAAACCGCAGGTGTTGGCGACCTCGACGACGGCGGTGGTTCCGTCAAACGCGATGCTTGCCTGGACGGGCTGGCCGGTGGGGCCGGCCACGGTGTAGCAGCGGCGGGTGAAGCCGGAGGTGACGGCGGCATCGACGCTGCCGTCACCTCCGTCCGCCAGGGGGAGGAGTTCGCAGCGGACCGCTCCGGCTTTGCCGGACGCATCAGATACGGAGCGCAGCCCGGCGGCCAGGGCCTCGGCTACCTCGCCGGCGGTGAGGCTGCCTTTGAACTTGTCAGGCGCGATGAGGGTCCGGACGGTTTTCGGGGCGGTTGGGCTGGTCATGTCAGACGGTTTCCGAGTAGGCGGGGCGACGGTCGTTCGTGGAGGATGTGGCGTCGGTGGCGGGTCCTGCGTGCCTGGCGCCGGTTTCCTTGGGGGCGTGGTGGCCGTACTCGGCCAGGTCGTCGTCGATGTCGGTGACTTCGGCGAGGTGGACGGGGTCCTCGGACGGCATGGGCTCGACGGTTTCGCCGTTGAAGACGCGGCGGACACGGTCGGCGTCGAGGGTGCGGTCCCACCAGGCGATGAAGAGGGTGGCGACGGCGTTGCCGGTGAAGTTGACGAGCGCCCGGCACTCGGACATGAACTTGTCAATGCCGAAGATGAGCATGATGCCCGCGGCGGGGATGGTGCCGATGGTGGTCAGGGTTGCGGTGAGGGCGATGAAGCCGCCGCCGGCAACGCCTGCCGCGCCCTTGGAGGTCAGCAGCATGACAGCGAGCAGGCCGAGCTGCTGGCCGATGGTGAGGTCCGTGTTGGTGGCCTGGGCGATGTAGAGGGCGGCCAGGGAGAGGTAGATAGCGGCGCCGTCGAGGTTGAAGCTGTACCCGGTGGGGACAACGAGGCCGACTGTTTCCTTCTTGACGCCGGCGTGCTCGAGCTTGCGCATCAGGCCTGGCAGGGCCGGTTCGGCGGTAGAGGTGCCGAGGATGAGCATGTATTCCTCTTTGAAGTGCTTGAGCATCTTGAAGATGTTCAGCTTCAGGAAAGCCATGATGGAGCCGAGCACGATCACCACGAAGAGGATGGAGGTGATGTAGAACAGGGCGATCAGCCCGCCCATGCTGGTCAGGGAGGAGACACCGAACTTGCCCACCGCGTAGGCCATCGCGCCGAAGGCACCGATCGGGGCGGCCTTCATGATGAAGCGCAGGATCTTGAACATCACCCCGGTCAGGCGCTGCACGCCGTCCAGGACCGGCGCGCCGACCTTGCCCATGGCATTCAGGGCGATGCCAAAGACCACGGCGATGAAGATGATCTGCAGGATGTCGCCTTCGACGAAGGGACCGACGATGCTCTTCGGGATGATGTGGGTGAGGAACTCCCACCACTGCTGGTTCTGGCCGGCGTCAATGAGTTTCGCGGCAGATTCGGAGGTCTCGATCTTGCTGGCATCGGCGTTGACGCCTTCGCCGAGCCGGAAGACGTTGATGGCCACCAGGCCGAAGGTCATGGCGCAGATGGTGCCGATCTGGAAGTAGGTCAGGGCCTTCAGGCCGGTCATGCCGACCTTTTTCAGGTCGGCGACACTGGCGATGCCGCCCACGATCGTGAGGAACACGATGGGGCCGATGAGCATCTTCATCGCATTCACAAAGGTGGTGCCGATGGGTTCCATGGCGACGCCGGTGCTCGGCGCAAGCCATCCGACGAGGATGCCGATGACGATGGCGGTCAGCACCCAGAAGTACAGCTGCCTGTACCAGCGGGTCTTGCGGGCCGGCGCGGTGCCGGCGGTGGTGATGTGGTCCATGATTCCTACCTCATTGTGGAATGTCGCTGGAGATATTCTGAAGTGTATGGGGGGCGTTCGACGGCGGCCCAAGGGTCCCTACGCGAGCTTGCGAGCGTTGGGGAGGGACATCCGCGACGACGGCGGCCCGCCGGCCGCCGTCGTCGTCGTTTCAGTTAGACGGCGACCGGGGCGAGGGTCAGGGCCTTGATGATGGCCTCGGTGACATCGTCGGTGTTGGCGTCGCCTCCGACGTCGCGGGTCAGGTGGCCGGCACCTGTTGCTGCTTCAATGGCCGCCTCAACCTTCCGGGCCTCCTCGTGCAGGCCGAAGTGGTCCAGCATCAGGGCGGCGCTGGCGATTGCGCCGATCGGGTTGCTGATGCCCTTGCCGGCGATGTCCGGGGCGGAGCCGTGGACCGGTTCGAACATGGACGGGAAGCGGCGCTCCGGGTTCAGGTTGGCGCTGGCCGCCAGGCCGAGGCTGCCGGCCAGCGCCGAGCCCAGGTCCGACAGGATGTCCGCGTTCAGGTTGGACGCAACCACCACGGACAGGTCCTCAGGCTTGAGGATGAACTTTGCGCTCATGGCATCAACCAGGACACTCTCAGTCTGGACGTCCGGGTAGTCCAGGGCCACGCGGTTGAAGGTTTCGTCCCAGAGGACCATGCCGTACTGCTGGGCGTTGGACTTGGTAACCGAGGAAACCTTCTTGACCGTGCGGGTCCGGGCCAGGTCGAAGGCGAAGCGCATGATGCGCTCGCAGCCCTTCTCGGTGAACAGCGCGGTCTGCAGGGCGACTTCGTTGCCCGGACCGCGGCCGCTGAGGTTGCGCCCGCCCAGTCCGGCGTATTCGCCTTCGCTGTTCTCGCGGACCACGATCCAGTCGAGTTCGGTGTTGTCCGCCTTCCGCAGCGGGGACTGGACGCCGGGGAGGAATTTGACCGGGCGGATGTTGGCCCACTGGTCGAAGTTCTGCGTGATGTTCAGGCGCAGGCCCCAGAGGCTGATGTGGTCCGGGACGTTTTCCCAGCCGACGGCGCCGAAGTAGATGGCGTCGAATTCCTTCAGAACTTCCAGGCCGTTGGGGTCCATCATCTGGCCGGTCTTTTCGTAGTAGCCGCAGCCCCAGGGGAACTCCGTCCACTGGAAGGCGAACTTGCCGCCGGAGTTCTCTGCCAGGGCGTCCAGCACGCGGCGGCCTGCGGAAACCACTTCCTTGCCGACGCCGTCTGCGGGGATTGAAGCGATGCTGAATGTCTGGTTGGCGCTCATGCCGACCTCCTCGTTGAGTGTGTTGGCAGCGTGATCCTGTTAGCGGGGTCACACCGTTTTTCTTCCTCTTCAAGTAGACGGTCCGGCGGCTACGCGCGTCCAAGACTTAGTTTCGATACGGGAGATAGGATCTGCCTATCAGTCTGGAACCTTACCGGTGTCGGGATCCTGCACCACGTGCAGCTCAGCAACCTTCAGGAACGCCCGGGCGGCAGGCGTCAGGTCTTCCCTCCTGCTCAAAATCGCAACATCGAGGTGGGAAACCGGTTCGATCTGCAGTGTGCGGAGCCCTGCCTTGTGCGCCGTCGGCGCCCAGGAGGAGGGCATGACAGCGTGCCCGACGCCGGCCAGCACCAGGGGCAGGATGGAGGTCCGGTGTGCCACTTCGACGACGATTTCTGTGTTCACGCCCCGCGCCAGCGCATCGTCCACAAGCCAGCGCATCAGCGAACCGCGCTGGCTGGCGATCAGCCGGTGGCCGCCCAGGTCTTCGCGCTGGATGGTGGTCCCCGGGGTGAACGTGTCCGCCTGCGGGTTCACGATGAGGATCAGCGGCTGGCGTTCGAGGTCCAGCACGTTGACTCCCGGGACCCGGATGGGGCTTGCTGAGCCGGCGAGCCCGATCTCCGTGCTGCCGGTCCTGACGGATTCAATGACCTCCTCCGGCGTAAATGCTGCGCTGACGTTGAGGCGGACGGAGGGGTGGAGCCGGGTGAACCCGGCGATCATGGAGGTCAGCGGCTCGATGCCCGGGGATGGCATGGTGATGATGTCCAGCCGGCCGCTCCGCACGCCGCGGAGTGACTGTACTGCGGACTGGGCAGCGTCCAGGTCGCGCATCACCAGCCGGGCGGGGCCCACAAGTTCCTTTCCGGCTTCACTGAGGACGGCCCGGCGCCCGATCCGGTGGAACAGCGGCACACCCAGGTCCTTCTCCAGGCTGGCGATGGTCTGGGACAGGGACGGCTGTGCAATGAGCAAGTGCTCTGCCGCGCGGTTGAATCCGTCGTGGTCAACGACGGCCAAAAAATACTTCAGCTTTCGCGTGTCCACGCCAGCTCCTATCCCGGTGCGCTCTGCTGTTTGCCCCGGGCCCGGCCCTGCGATGGACTCTGCAGTGGAACCGCCTGCCGAGGCCCTGATAGCTTACGCCTATCAGCGGCCGGGTTGGTGTGCTTCAGGGCTGTCCGCGGGCCGCCGGATCTGCTGGCATACTCGGAGCATGGCCGTCACCTTCGAATGCACCACACGGACAAGCATGGGCATGACCGAGCTGTTTGACCGTTCCCGAAGCATTGACGCGCACAAGCAGTCGATGGCCAACTCCCGGGAGGAAGCCATTGGCGGCGTCACGTCCGGGCTGATTTCCCTGGGGCAGGAGGTGACCTGGCGCGCCTGGCACTTCGGGCTGCCGATACGGATGACGAGCCGGATCACCGAGATGCAGGCACCCCGTTACTTCGTTGATGAACAGGTCCGGGGGCCGTTCCTCCGCTTTCGCCACGTCCACGAATTCAGTGAGGTCCCGGCCGGAACCGTCATGGTGGACCGGATCGACTTCGCGGCACCCTTCGGTCTCCTGGGACGCCTTGCCGAGAAGCTGTTCCTGGCGCGCTACCTCCGCAAGCTCATTGACACGCGCAACCTCCACCTGACCGCCGGCGCACGGGCGTCATAACCGGACCAGAAACCGTGGCCAGCCCTAGTCACCGGCTGCGCTCAACGGCCGGCAATGAGCTCCGCGACCCGGTCCAGCTCTTCCTCGAGGTTATAGAAATGGGTCGCCAGCCGGATCCTGCCGGCCCGGACGGACACCACCGCGTTCGCATGGCGCAACCTGGCCATGACGGCGTCCGGGTCGTCCACCGGAACGGAGACAATGGTGGACCGGTGCAGTTCGGGGAAGGACAGGCAGTCTACGCCCTCCGCTTCCAGCGCGTTCCGCAGGTGCAGCGCAAGCCGCGCGTTACGCTCGAGGACCGCGCCAATGCCGAACCGGCGAAGGACGGCAAGGGCCGCCTGGTCAGCCAGTGCTGGGAACCACGCCAACGAAGCGTCCAGCTTCGAGGCTGTCGGCGACAGGTCCATGTCCGGGCCGAGGAAGCTTTCGAGCGGCAGCCGGGCAGCCTTCCAGCCCGGCAGGACGGGCTGCAGGCCGCCGATCAGCCCCGGGCGGACGTAGAGGTAGCCCATGCCCCGCGACCCGAGCAGAAACTTGTGGCTGGCAGTGGCCAGAAAATCCACCCTGTCACGCTTCACGTCAAGGGGCACGGCACCGGCCGCCTGACAGGCGTCAACGAAAAACCAGGCGCCTGAGCCGGCGGCAATGCGGCTGATCGATGCCAGGTCTGCCCGGAATCCGGTGACGGGATGTACGGCGCTGACGGCGATCAGGCGGGTTCCGCCGTCAGCCGCCCGGCTGAGGGCCTCGGCCGGCACCACGTCCCCTCCCGGAGCGACGGCACGTACGTCGTAGCCACGCTCCCGGAGCAGGAGCCAGGGGTAGTAGTTCGAGGCAAACTCGTTCTCGGCCACCACGATGTTCTCCCCGCTTCTGGCGGGTGGCAGATTGGCGGCCACAATCCCCGCCGCGGTGCTGACGGCGGGGACGATGGCAATGTCTGCCGCTGCGGCTCCAATGATCTCGGCGAACATGCCACGGGCCTCCTCACCCGCCTGCTCTGCTTCCATCCAGTCGAACCGCCCGGTGGACCAGCGCTCTACAGCCAGTTCGTAGGCTTCCCTGGCAGGAGCGCAGCCCACGCACATGGTGGCGGTGTTGAGGTAGATGGTGTCTTTGAGCCCGGGGAAAAGCCCGCGGATGTCGCTGACGTTCATGGCATGGGCCGTCCTTCAAGCGTTCACTTCGGCGGCGTGCAGGTGACCGTCGTTCCTCCCCGGACCAGCCGGTCGCGAACGGCGATCGAATCATCCACGAACGTGCAGCTCGTTCCGTCGGGCAGAGTCCGCGTGCTTGTGCCGTCGATGCTGACCATCGTCGCGTCGTAGATCAGCGGGTCCAGCCAAAAGCTGAAGACGCTTTGCACGCGGTGGCTGCCGACGGACGTTTCCTCCGTTCCGTCGTCGTAGGTGGTGGTCATCGTGGACGTTCCCGTGCTGCGGAAAAGTGCCCGCCCCGTCGGGGTGTGGACCTCAAGGTAGCGCTCCGTTGCGGTGGAGCAGACCGTTATGCCGAACTCCTCGATGGGAATGCACCACGACGATTCGATGGTTTCGACGCCCTGCGTAGCAGCGGCGTTAGCCGGCAGTGCTGCAACGGGCGCCAGGAGTGAGGCACCACCGATGCCGAGAACCACAGGGCGCATAATCTTTCCAAACATTCTGAGACCAGCCTTTCGACGGAACGGAGGACCCCGGACCGGCAGATAAAGCTCCGGGGACTTCCCTCAGAATAAATCCAGATGCTGGATAAAAATAGTCTGAAAACACTAACAGAAGGGCCAGCCTGACTGGCGCGGGCTGGCCCTATAGCAGGCTGCGGGGTTAGAGGGGCCGCCGGGCAATCTTCCTGACCCAGGCCGGGCTCTCGATGCCCTGCTTCTTGTCTGTCGACAGGCGGAGCCGGGCTGCACGAACAATGACGCGCTCCTGTGCAGGACTGACATATCGCTTCGGGCTTTCGTCCGCAGTCTTCTTTTCGGCTACTGCACTCATTGCTCACCATCCTCAGGGTCGTCTGTCACCCCATTGTCCGGCAACGGCGGCAACAGGTCCAGCGTGGCCTCGCCGTTCTGGAGGGGTCGCTTCCAGGCTTCGGCAATAATCTCGGCCTCCTCCGGACCGGCCAGATTGCTGGTATTGAGGAGCTCCAGCACAGCGAGGCCCACATCCTGCTTCTCCTCATTTTCGTCCATGGCAGCTTCGAACGCCCACTGGGCGCGGCGCCACCACTCGGCCCGGCTGTCGGCTTCACGCTTCTGGGCCAGCGCCTTTTCATCGGCGACCGTGCGTTGCCGCAGGGTGTTCCAACCGATGAACGCGGCAAGCAGCGCACCGAGCAGGACTGCCAAGGGGCCCAGTGCTGCCAGAATCTGCCACCACTCGGCGGGTCCGGTGTGGACGAAGACATCCAGCGGAGTCGGTGAAGGGTTTGGGGTCACCGAACCAGCCTAGGCCGTGTCACGCCGGGCCACGTGCGTTTCGAGCGCCTGCGCGGCGACTCCCCGGGACACCTGGCCGGCTACACCGGCGCCGGCCCTCCGGGTTCAACGAAACGCTGGGTCCGCTCGATCTCCACAACCTTCGGGTCCGTTTCATCAGCACCGTAGTCAGACCGGCGCGTCTTGTCCTCTCCCTGGGGCACCTTGAGTGCGCGCAGCACCAGGGTAAGCACGACGGCGACCACCAGGTTGAGCACGAACGCCGACACGGCGATGTACACCGTGAAGCCTGTTCCCGGGATGGGAGCAAGGGAGCCGCCGAAGTGTGCGCGCGTGACGGGGTTGATGACGTTGTAGGCCGAGGCGGTGCCGAAGGCTATGCCCACGGCCCATCCGGCCAGCAGCGCCCACCGGTCGAACCACCGTGTGTAGAGTCCTGCGACAACAGCGGGGAACGTCTGCAGAATCCAGATGCCGCCCAGCAGCTGCATGTTGATGGCCGCGGACTGGTCCATGGCAAGGACGAAAATCAGCGCGCCGACCTTCACCACCAGCGAGACGATCTTGGACACCTTCGCTTCGGTCTTCGGGTCGACATCAGGCCGGAGGAAGTCCCGGTAGATGTTGCGGGTGAACATGTTTGCCGCGGCAATGGACATGATCGCTGCCGGCACCAGCGCGCCGATGGCGATGGCTGCCAGGGCCACGCCGGCAAACCACGCGGGGAAGTGGTCCAGGAAGAGCTGCGGGACCACGAGCTGCGGGTTGACCTGCCCGTTGAGGTCGATCGGCCGGATGCCCGCCTTGATGGCCACGAATCCCAGCAGCGCAAGGAAGCCGAGCATCAGGGAGTACAGCGGAAGAATCGCGGCGTTGCGCCGGATCGTGTTGCGCCCCTTGGACGCGAGCACGCCGGTGATGGAGTGCGGGTACATGAACAGTGCCAGGGCCGACCCGAGCGCCAGTGTCCAGTAGGCCGAGAAGTTGGCAGCCGACGGGATGAACACCCCGGTGGGCTTCCCTGTCGCCTCGTTCACGGTGTCCAGCTTCGTCTTCGCCGCTCCGAAGATCGCGTCCCAGCCGCCGAATTTGATCGGCAGGTAAATGACCGCGACGATCACCGCGAGGTAAATGAGCAGGTCTTTGACGACGGCGATCATCGCAGGCGCCCGCAACCCGGAGGTATAGGTGTATGCGGCCAGCACGACGAACGCCAGGATGAGTGGCAGGTCTGTCAGCAGCACGTTCTCGGAGCTGCCCAGCCCGAGCACCGTCAGCACAGCCTTGATGCCCACAAGCTGCAGGGCGATGTAGGGCATGGTTGCCACGATGCCGGTGACGGCGATGGCAAGGGACAGCCACCGGCTCCCGTAGCGGCCGCCATCGAAGTCCGCCGAGGTGACGTAGCCGTGCCGGTGGGACACCGACCAGAGCCGGCTCATGATGATGAAGATGATCGGGTAGAGGACGATCGTGTACGGCACCGCGAAGAAGCCGCTGACAGCGCCTGTGGCCCACATCGCCGCAGGGACGGCGACGAACGTGTAGGCGGTGTAGAGGTCCCCGCCCAGCAGGAACCACGTGATCCACGTCCCGAAGCCGCGGCCACCGAGCCCCCACTCATCCAGGCTGTGCAGCCCCTCGCTCTCTGCCGTCCGGCGCCACCGGGCGGCCATGAAGCCCATGACGGCGACGATGACGAAGAGCAGCACCACGATGATGAGGGCGGTCCAGTTGATCTCGCGCCCGTTCATGGCCGTTCATTTCCGTTTGCTGCGTCGCCGCCAAGCCCGGCGGCGCCAGCGCGGGCCGCTGCCCGCCGTCGCCGGTCTTCCGTTGTCACAAGCCTGTACGCCACGCCGCTCAAGGCGGCGGAAATGGGAACCCAGAGCAGCTGGTACCAGTAGAAGAACGGCATGCCGCCCAGGGCCGGGGCGTTGAAGGAGTAGGTCTGCGGCATCAGCGGGAGCAGGATCGCCAAGGAAAGCAATACGCCGGCGACGACGTACGGCGCGCGCCGCGCCGGACCACGGGTTGCAGTGTTGCGGGTTGGCCGTCGGGCGCCAGGGGGAGCCCCCGGGACGGGGCGCTGTTTCGGGTCAGGACGAGCCCTGCCTCTGCAGGCGCCGCCGGACCCAAGTGTGGGTTTGCCGTGGCGCGTGCACTCCCGCCGTTCAAAGAGAAACGAAAAAGTTCAGGGAGAAACGAAAAAAACCCCGGGAGTCCATTGGATTCCCGGGGTTTTCCCTTTGTGCGCGGAGGGGGACTTGAACCCCCACCCCCTTTCGAGGACTAGCACCTCAAGCTAGCGCGTCTGCCATTCCGCCACCCGCGCAGGTGGTATTTCGGAGGACTCTCTCACGCCTTTCAGCGGTTCGCTTCTCTCCGAAGCAGCGAGAAAAACTCTAACACGAACTTTCCGGAAAGATGGAATCGAGTGGACTGGGTAGGCTGAACCCGGGTGGTCCGGCAGCCAAAAACCGCCAGAACCCGCATGAATCCGCGTATTCCCCGCATCAAGGAGTGATCAATGACACACGTACGGCCCGAGGATGAAGTCGTGACCATCTGCCAGGAGCTCATCCGCATCGATTCATCCAACTATGGGGACGGCTCGGGTCCCGGCGAACGTGCGGCGGCCGAATACACCGCCGGCCTGATCACTGAGGTGGGGCTGGATGCGGAAATCTTCGAATCAGAGCCCGGCCGGGCCAGTGTGGTCACCCGCTTGGCGGGGGAGGACCCCTCCGCCAGCGCCCTCGTGGTCCACGGCCACCTGGACGTGGTGCCTGCCCTCCGCGAGCAATGGTCCGTGGACCCGTTCAGCGGCGAGCTCAAAGACGGACTGATCTGGGGCCGCGGCGCAGTGGACATGAAGGACATGGACGCGATGATCCTGTCCGTGCTGCGCAACTTCGCCCGCACCGGGCGCAAGCCCAAGCGGGACATCATCTTTGCGTTCTTTGCCGACGAGGAGGCCGGCGGCGTGCACGGCGCCCAGTACGCGGTGAAGCACCGGCCCGAACTGTTCGAGGGTGCGACGGAGGCCATCTCGGAAGTCGGGGGCTTTTCGACCACCATCGGCGGCCAGCGGGCGTACCTGCTGCAGACGGCGGAAAAGGGCATCTCCTGGCTGCGGCTGGTGGCGCACGGCCGTGCCGGCCACGGGTCGCAGATCAACACTGACAATGCCATCACCCGGCTCGCCGGCGCGGTGACCCGCATCGGCGAATACCAGTGGCCCATCGAGCTCACCGCCACCACGCGCCAGTTCCTGGACGGCGTGACGGAACTGACCGGCGTCGAATTCGATCCCGACAACCCGGAACTGCTGCTGAAGGAACTGGGCACGGTAGCCCGCTTCGTGGGGGCCACGCTGCAGAACACGTCCAACCCGACGCTCCTTGGCGGCGGCTACAAGCACAACGTCATCCCCGAGTCCGCCGAGGCACTGGTGGACTGCCGGACCCTCCCGGGCCAGCAGGACCAGGTTCTCGAGATCGTCCGCGAGCTGGCGGGCAGCGGCGTTGACGTCAGCTACGTGCACAACGATGTTTCCCTGGAAGTGCCATTCGCCGGCAACCTGGTCGACTCGATGATCGACGCCCTGCATTCCGAAGACCCGGGCGCGAAGGTTCTTCCGTACACCCTGTCCGGCGGCACCGACAACAAGTCGCTCTCCAAGCTTGGCATTACCGGCTACGGCTTCGCGCCCCTGCAGCTGCCGGACGACCTCGACTTCACCGGCATGTTCCACGGAGTCGATGAACGGGTTCCGGCGGAATCCCTGAAGTTCGGCGCCCGCGTCCTGAACACGCTGCTCACCAACTACTGAGGCCGGCGGTGGAACCGGAACAGCTGCTTCCTGACAGCCTGCTCGCGCGGGTCCGCGGGAGGGCTGCGGAGTACGACGAACAGAACCGCTTCTTCGCCGAGGATCTTGAGGAACTCGCCGCCGCCGGATACCTGAAGCTTTTCGTGCCGGAGTCCGACGGCGGCGCGGGACTTGGCCTGGAGGCTGCGGTCCGCTGCCAGCGGCGGCTGGCGACGGCGGCCCCGGCCACCGCGCTGGCAGTCAACATGCATCTGGTCTGGACCGGGGTGGCCCGCGTGCTGGCCGCACGCGGCGACTCCTCGCTGGACTTCGTGCTGCAGGAAGCGGCGGCGGGGGAGATTTTCGCCTTCGGCAACTCAGAGGCCGGCAACGACTCCGTCCTGTTCGATTCCCTGACGGCGGCCACGCCCCTGCCGGATGGCGGGTACTCGTTCACGGGTACCAAGATTTTCACGAGCCTCTCGCCGGCCTGGACGCGCCTGGGCATCTTCGGCAAGGACCCGGCCGCACGGGACGGCGAAGGAGAACTGGTGCACGGGTTCATCGATCGGGACACGGCCGGCTACCGGATCCTGGAGGACTGGAACACTCTGGGCATGCGCGCCAGCCAGTCCAATACCACCATCCTGGACGGCGCGGTTGTCCAGCCCGGCCGCATCTTCCGGAAGCTGCCGGTGGGCCCCAACGCCGATCCGCTGATCTTCGCGATCTTCGCCTGCTTTGAAACCCTGCTGGCCGGCGTTTACGCGGGCATCGGGGAGCGGGCCCTGGTGCTGGCCGTGGAAGCCGCCAGGCGCAGGACATCATTCAAGAATGGCGGCCGGAGCCTGGCCCAGGACCCTGACATCCGCTGGAAGGTGGCCGAGGCCGCCCTGGCCATGGATGCGCTGTACCCGCAGCTTTCGGTGGTGGCCGGAGATGTGGACCGCCTGGCGGACCATGGCAGCCAGTGGTTTGCCAGGCTGGTGGGCGTCAAGCTCCGGGCCACGGAGACGGCGCGGACGGTGGTGGATCTCGCCATCCGGGTCTCCGGCGGCTCCAGCTACTTCAGGGGTTCGGAGCTGGAGCGCCTGTACCGGGACGTCCTGGCAGGCATGTTCCACCCCTCGGACGACGAGTCTGCGCACAACACGGTTGCCAACGCCTGGCTGGGCCCGCTCGAAGATTAGCCAGGTTCCATGTGGAAGCAGGCGCGCACCATTGAGGTGCGCGCCCAGGGGGCCGGAGCGGCCTAGACTGTGCGCTGCACCTGCGTGACCCGGCGGCGAAGCCAGAAGCGCCTGCCGCCGCCCACGTAGAGCCTGCTGCGCTCGAGTTCCCACTTGCCGTACTCGGAGTGTTCCACGAGCCGGCGCCGGGCTTCGGGCAGGGAATCGTCAGGACCGACGGTCAATACGAGGTACTCGTATTGACGGGCGTAGTCCCTTTCCCGCAGGACCGAGCTGGTCAGAAAATGTTCCTTCATTGCTCTCCATTTTCGTCCTTTTCCCGCTAACGTGAAGGCATGAGCATCGATCCGCGTGTCGCGCTTCAGTCCCTGACTGCCGCTTTGGAAGAACACCTTGCAGCCGCCTCGGCCCGCCGCGGGGATGGTGACCCCTCAGTGGAGGCGGCATTCTTTGCTGTTGCCGATGCCTTCGAAGTCTACGAGGACGCCCTCTATGAGGCCTACAACGAAGTGACGCCGCTCCAGGTTTTCGATGACGAGGAAGACGAAGAGGAAGACCAGGAAGCCGACGACGAGGATCTGGAAATCGTCGAGGAGTAACGCAGCCGGATGCGGTCCGGGCCCCGGTCAGGCCTGGTTGCTGGAGACATCCTCGAGGGCGCGCGCTATTTCCGCCGGCAGCGGCGTGAGCTGGGCGTCAAGAATTTCCTTGAGCTGGACCGGCGTGCGCGCGCCCACGATGGCGGTCGCCACTGCGTGCCGGGACAGCAGCCAGCTCAGCGCAACATCCAGGGACGACCGTCCCAGGCCACGGGCCGCCATGGCAACAGCCTCGACCACCTGCGATGAGGGCTGTTCAAGGTACTGCTCCACGTAGGTGGCCAGCCGCGTGCCGGCCGCCCTGGAGTCGGACGGCACATGGCCGCGGTATTTGCCCGTGAGGACGCCGCGGCCCAGCGGCGCCCACGCCATCAGCCCCAGGCCCGCATCCTCGATGGCCGGCACCAGCTCCGCCTCGGGCTTGCGGCGGAGCAGCGAATATTCGGACTGGTTGGCCACGAGCGGGAACCCGGCCACCGCTGCGGCTTTGGCAGTCTGCCAGCCGTTGTAGTTGGCGATTCCGGCATACCGGGCCCGTCCGCTGCGGACGGCGAAGTCGAGGGCGGACAACGTCTCCTCCAGCGGGACATTGGGGTCCCACGCCTGGGCGAGCCAGAGGTCAACGTAGTCGGTGCCAAGCCGCGCAAGGCTGGCGTCCAGGCCGGACAGCATGGCGTTCCGGGATGCGTCCACGCGCTGCCGCCCGTCCGACGGCGACACCCCTGCCTTGGTGGAGATGACCACTTCCGTGCGGGAGACGACGTCGCCCAGCATTGACCCGAGCATGGCTTCGGCCTGGCCGTCGGCGTAGGAGGCCGCGGTGTCCACAAGGGTCCCGCCGGCGTCCACGAAGGTGCGCAGCAGCTCCGATGCATCCTGCTCGTCCGTTTCGCGGGACCACGACATGGTGCCCAGGGAGAGGGAGGAGGCGCGGAGCCCGCTGTTGCCGATGTAACGCTGCTGCATAGCAGTTAGCTTACGGGGAAACCACCTGCATCATGACGTAGGGTCTTAGCGTGAACTGGATTGAAGCGGCCCTGCTGGGTCTTGTGCAGGGACTGACCGAATTCCTACCTATTTCATCGAGCGCCCACCTGCGGATTGTGGGCTCCTTCCTGCCGAATGCGGCGGACCCCGGAGCGGCCTTCACCGCCATCACGCAGCTCGGCACGGAGACCGCCGTCATTGTCTACTTCTGGCGGGACATTGTCCGGATCGTGAAGGCCTGGTTCGGCTCGCTGTCCGGGCGGGTTTCGCGCCAGGACCCGGACGCCAGGATGGGCTGGCTGGTGATTCTGGGCAGCCTGCCCATCATCGTCCTGGGCCTGCTGTTCCAGGACCAGATCGAATCGGTCCTGCGAAGCCTGTGGATCGTGGCCACCATGCTCATTGTCTTCGGCCTGATCCTCGCCGTGGCAGACGCCGTCGGCAAGCAGGACCGGGACCTCTCCAGGCTCACCTACAAGCACGGCATCCTCTACGGCTTCGCCCAGGCCATGGCGCTGATCCCCGGCGTTTCACGCTCCGGCGGCACCATCACGGCCGGGCTCCTTATGGGTTACACGCGCGAAGCCGCCGCCCGCTACTCCTTTCTCCTTGCCATCCCTGCGGTGTTCGGCAGCGGCCTTTACCAGCTCTTCAAGGTGGTGGCCAAGGACGGCGTGAGCGGTCCCTTCGGGCTGGGGGAGACGGCCCTGGCAACGGTCATTGCGTTCGTCATCGGCTACGTCATCATCGGCTGGTTCCTGAAGTTCATTTCAACGCGCAGTTACCGGCTTTTTGTCTGGTACCGCATCTTCCTGGGCCTCGCCCTGTACCTGCTGCTCGGTTTCAATGTCATCAGCGCCTAGCACTAGGCTTGGTCTGTGAAGTCCTGGATCTCCCGCCCCGTGCCTGTCCTGCCGGGGGAAATGCCCGCGCTCCGCTTGTTTGACACAACAGAAGAGCGCGCAGTAACCCTGAACGCCGATGGCGCAAAGTCGATGTATGTCTGCGGGATCACCCCGTATGACGCGACCCACATGGGTCACGCCGCCAGCTATGTCGCGTTCGATCTGCTGAACCGCGCCTGGCGCGACGGTGGCCAGCAGGTTGCCTACGTCCAGAACGTCACCGACATTGATGACCCGCTGCTGGAGCGCGCCGAGGCAACCGGCGTCGACTGGCGCGAGCTCGCGGCCAGCCAGATCGAGCTCTTCCGCACAGACATGGAAGCCCTCAACGTCATCGCGCCCGATCATTACATCGGCGCCGTTGAAGCCATGCCGCTGATCGTCCCCGCCATTGAACGGCTCCTGCACCAGGGACTGGCCTACCGCGTTAACGGCACCCCGGGCGAGCCCGACGGCGACGTCTACTACGACGTCGAGGCCGCCAGCAAGCACGCCGTCGGCGTGGACGCCTGGAGCCTCGGCGCAATCTCGGGACTGCCGGAAGCCGAGATGCTGGAGCTGTTTGCCGAACGGGGCGGCGACCCCGGCCGGGCAGGGAAGCGCCAGGCCCTCGATCCCCTCCTGTGGCGGGTGGCCCGCGACGGCGAGCCCAGTTGGCCCGGCGGCGAACTGGGGGAGGGCCGGCCCGGCTGGCACATCGAGTGCACCGTCATCGCCCAGAAGTACCTCCCCGCGCCCTTCACCGTGCAGGGCGGCGGCTCGGACCTGGTTTTCCCGCACCACGAGATGGGTGCCGGGCATGCCTACTCGCTGTCCGGGGTTCCCCTCGCCGAGCACTTCGCCCACGCCGGCATGGTGGGACTCGACGGCGAGAAGATGTCCAAGTCCAAGGGCAACCTCGTCCTGGTCTCCAAGCTGCGCGCTGCGGGCGAGGAACCCGCAGCCATCCGCCTGGCCATCCTGGCGCACCACTACCGGTCCGACTGGTCCTGGACGGCGGAAGGCTTCGAGGAGGCCAAGGCACGCCTGAAACGGTGGCGTTCAGCCCTGGCCGCGGCGCCGGCCGGAACCGCCACGGAACTGATCGGGCAAATGCGAGGGGCCCTGGCCGACGACCTGGACGCCCCCGCTGCGCTGGCCGCCGTGGACCAGTGGGCAGACGCTGCCCTGAACAACCCCGCGTCCAACAACACGGGCAGCGGGTCCGAAGCAGACCAAGCACTGGTGCGCGACGCCGTCAACGCGCTTCTCGGCGTCGAACTGTAGCGGCCGAAACCTGTAGTACCCGAAACGGCGGAAGCCTACGGCTTGTCCTTGCCCCGCCGCTTCAGGTAGCGCTCAAACTCGCGCGCTATGGATTCACCGCTGGCCTCGGGCAGGTCGGCGGTGTCCTTCGCTTCCTCCAGCTGCCTTACATAGGCAGCAATCTCGGGATCCTCGGTGGCCAGTTCGTTGACGCCGCGCTCCCACGCCTCGGCTTCCTCGGCCAGCTCGTGGGTGTCCAGCGGAACCTGGAGCAGTTCCTCGATGCGGTGCAGGAGGGCCAGCTGCGCCTTGGGTGACGGGGCCTGGGCCACGTAGTGCGGCACCGCCGCCCAAAGCGAGACCGTGGGGATGCCGGCGAGCAGCGAAACCTCGGACAGCACACCGACGATGCCCACGGGCCCTTCATACTGCGAGGCCTCAAGGTTGAGCCGTTCCCGCAGCGCGCCATCGTCAGTGGACGTGCTGACCGGGATGGGGCGGCTGTGCGGCACGTCCGCCAGCAGTGCACCCACCAGAACCACGTAGTCCACATGAAGCGCTTCGGCATGAACCAGCAGTTCCGCTGTATACGCGCGCCACTTATAGGACGGTTCGGTGCCCTGGATGAAAATCACATCCACTTTGGTGCCGGGAGCGCTGGCCTTGTAGATCCGAGTGGAGGGCCACTTGATTTTGCGTTCACCGGACGCCGTGCGGCGCACGGTGGGCCGGGTGAACTGGAAGTCGTAGTACTCGTCGGCGTCGATGGACGCGACCTTCTTCCCGCCCCACAGCTTGTTCAGGTAACGGAGCGCATCACTGGCGGCTTCCCCCGCGTCATTCCAGCCCTCGAACGCAGCCAGCATCACAGTAATGCGCTGACCCTCGGGAACAGGCTGCAGCAGCTGCTCCGTCTCAGGCGCAGTGCCCGGTTCGTTGGTATCTCCGTCAAAGCTGTTCATCCCTTCACCCTACGTCCACAAGTGTTGCTGTTGCATAGAACGAACCGCCGCAGATCCGGACAAACCCCCCTCTCCGCCGTGCGGGGACGGGGAAATTCGCCGACGGCGTACGGCCAGGGCCCGCGGCAGGGCGCCGCCGGGCGGCCCGGTACAGTGGAATGCATGGAATCCGCCGCCACTCAGCCCTTGCTCAAAGCCGTTTTATGGGACATGGACGGCACCATCGTTGACACCGAACCGTACTGGATCGAAGCCGAACACAACCTTGTTGAGGCCTACGGGGGGACGTGGTCGCACGAGCAGGCCATGCAGCTCGTGGGGCAATCACTGGTCCACTCGGCCGGCATCCTCCAGCGCGCCGGCGTGCGCCTGGAGATCCGCGAGATCATCGACACGCTGACGGCCCAGGTGATCAGCCGCGTCCGGGAAAACGTGCCGTGGCGCCCAGGGGCCCGGGAGCTGCTGGATGAACTTTTCAGCGCCGGCGTGCGTTGTGCCCTTGTGACCATGTCAGAGGCACCGCTGGCCCGCGAAATTGTGGCGAGCCTTCCCCGGCCTTACTTCGAGTTCCTCATTACCGGCGACACGGTAACCCACGGCAAACCGCACCCGGAGGCTTACCTCAAGGCTGTGGACCTGCTCAAGCAGCAGGACCCTGAGCTCACCGTCGACCACTGCGTGGCGCTGGAGGACTCGGCGCCGGGCGTCGCCGCTGCCGTGGCATCCGGAGCGGTGACCGTTGCAATCCCGCACATCGTGCCGCTGCCGGACGACGTCCGCCGGTCCACGTGGAACACCCTCACGGACCGCAGTGTGGCCGAACTCGAGGAGCTGGTGAGGCTCCGCCTCGGCTCGCGCGAGCCGGCGGCAACCTTCGAAAACGTTAACTAAGGAGCCGGAACGTGTCTGATCCCGCGGGATCCGGTCAGCAGCCCCAGAGCGTGCAGACCAGGAACAGCCGGCGCGAGGGCATCCCGCTCGGCAGGATCGCCGGCATTCCCATCGTCCTGGCCTACTCCTGGTTCATCATCGCCGCCTTCACGGTGATCGTATACGGACCCGTGCTGCAGCACGGTACCCCGTCGCTGGGCATCGGGGCGTACTACGTGGCATTCGCCTACGCCGTCCTGCTCCTGCTGTCGGTCCTCGTCCATGAACTGGCGCACGCGCTGACGGCCAAGATCTACGGCTGGCCCAGCGAGAAAATCGTGCTCAACCTCTGGGGCGGCCACACCCAGTTTGAAAGCTTCACCGCAACCCCCGGGCGGTCCGTGCTAGTTGCCATGGCCGGGCCCGCCGCCAACTTCGTGCTCGCAGGCGCAGCGTGGCTGGTGATCTCCGCGGGCGGGCTGTCCGGCGTGGCGGACACCCTCCTGAACATCTTCTTCTGGGCCAACCTTGTGATCGGTATCTTCAACGTGCTGCCCGGGCTGCCGCTGGACGGCGGCCGCCTGGTGGAATCCGCGGTCTGGAAGGCCACCGGCAGCCACGCCAAGGGCACGGTCGCCGCGGGCTGGGGCGGCCGAATCATCGTCATCGCGCTGGGCCTGTACTTCATTGTCCGGCCGCTGCTCAGCGGAGACGTCCCGGACACCAGCATGCTGCTCATCACCATCCTGGTCGGCGGCTTCCTCTGGATGGGCGCGTCAGCCTCAATCCAGCAGGGCCGCCTGCGCAGCCGGCTCCACCTGGTGAGCGCCGCCGCGCTGGCCGAACCCGCCGTCGGCCTCTCCGAGACAGTCAGCGTCGGCGACGTCCTGAACGTGTCGGCAGGCGGTCAGACCGCCGTGGTGCTCTGCGCTCCGGACGGCAGGCCCAGCAGCGTGGTGGACCCCGCCGCCCTGGCCGCGGTGCCCGTCGCCATGGCCGGCACCACCCCCGCCGGAGCGGTGGCCTACCCGCTCGGCGCCGGCGCGTACGTACCGGAATGGTCCAAAGGGCAGGAGCTGCTCCAGTACCTGGCGCAGCTTGAGGGACACGATTATGCGGTGGTTGACCACAACGGGCGGGTCACCGGCCTGCTGCGCCAGTCCACCGTGGTGACGGCCATAACAGGCAAGGCCTCCCGCTAAAACACGCGCCGGCGCGGCCGGAACCGGTAGAGTTACGTGCCGGTCGTGAAATCGGCAGCGGGTGCACGGCGCCCTGCCCGACCGCCACGGTGCACGCCAAAACAGCTTTCACAGGAGCGAGGACACAGTCATGAGCAGCGAATCTGCCGCCAACGGAACCAGCACGGGCCTTCCTTCCGGCACTGCAGCCGGAACGGCGGACCAGCCGGTGGGTGCTGCCCGGCGGCGCGGCCCCTTCCGCGAAGGCGAACGGGTCCAGCTGACGGACGAGCGCGGGCGCATGAACACCATCAGCCTCGAGGCCGGCGGAGCGTTCCACACCCACCGGGGCTTCCTCAACCACGATGACATCATCGGCAAGGTGGACGGCTCGGTAGTGGTGAACAACGTCGGCCAGCAGTACCAGACGCTCCGCCCGCTGCTGTCCGACTTCGTCCTGTCCATGCCCCGCGGCGCCGCCGTGGTCTACCCGAAGGACGCCGGCCAGATCATCACCATGGCTGACATCTTCCCGGGCGCCCGCGTGGTGGAGGCAGGCGTGGGCTCAGGTGCGCTCTCCATCTCGCTGCTGCGTGCGGTGGGGGACCAGGGCTACCTGCATTCCTTCGAGCGCCGCGAGGAATTCGCCGCCATCGCCCGCGGCAACGTGGAGACCATCTTCGGCGGCCCGCACCCGGCCTGGCAGATCTCCATCGGCGACTTCCAGGAGGAAGTGGTCCGTGCCGAAGAGCCCGGGTCCATCGACCGTGTGGTCCTCGACATGCTGGCACCCTGGGAATGCCTCGACGCCGTGGCCACCGTCCTGGCCCCCGGCGGCGTGTGGATCAACTACGTCGCCACCGTCACCCAGCTTTCCCGCACGGCGGAAGCCATCCGCGCCGACGGCCGCTTCACCGAGCCGGACGCCTGGGAATCCATGGTCCGCGGCTGGCACCTCGAAGGACTGGCCGTCCGCCCCGACCACCGCATGGTTGCCCACACCGGCTTCCTGCTGGTCACGCGGCGGCTCGCTGACGGCGTTACGGGCATCTCCGTGAAGCGGCGCCCGTCCAAGACCGAGTTCAACGAAGAGGACGTCAACGCCTGGACACCGGGCGCCGTCGGGGAGCGCCTCGTCTCCGACAAGAAGCTCCGCCGGGCAGCGCGGGACGCGATCGCCGGCACCAACGTCAAGGACGACCCGGAGATCACAAACTAGTCCGTATTTCGGATGTCGTCGGCTCTACCAGCCAACTTGGGGCTATGGTCTTAAGAGAAGCGTAGGAAGGGGCTGATGCATCATGGAGACGCCAAACAATGACTCCGTGCCTACGCCGGCTGAGCAGGCTGGCGCCAATGAACTGTCTGTCGCGGACCGGCAGGTCAATATCCTCAGGGACAAACTGAGGCATATCGACCGCCAACTGGCCGCTGCCACGCAGAACAACTCCAAGCTCGTGGCAATGCTGGAAACTGCCAAGGCCGAAATACTCCGGCTGAAGAATGCCCTCGACCAGGAGGGGCAGCCGCCGTACAGTTTCGGCACCATCCTCCAGCTGAACCCGCGGCGCCAGGCCGCCGGCAGCGGCCAGGCAGCCACCGAGGAATCGGTGGACATCTTCAACGCCGGGCGCAAAATGCGGGTTGGCGTCAGCCCGCTGGTCAACATCAACCAGCTGGCGGTCGGCCAGGAGGTCCTCCTCAACGAGGCTCTCCTGGTGGTGGCCGGCCTCGGTTACGAGCGTGCGGGCGAACTCGTCACGCTCAAGGAGATGCTCGGCCCGGACCGCGCTTTGGTGCTGGGCCGTGCCGATGAGGAGCGCGTCATCCGGCTCGCCGGCCCGCTGCTGAGCGAGAAGCTGCGCGTGGGCGATGCCCTGTCCATTGATTCCCGCACCGGGTACGCCCTCGAAAAGGTCCCGCGGTCCGAGGTGGAGAACCTCGTCCTGGAGGAAGTCCCGGACATCACCTACGAGGACATCGGCGGCCTCGGCCCGCAGATCGAACAGATCCGGGACGCCATCGAATTGCCGTTCCTGCACCCTGACCTCTACCGCGAACACGGGCTCAAGGCACCCAAGGGCATCCTGCTGTACGGGCCTCCGGGCTGCGGCAAGACCCTCATCGCGAAGGCCGTGGCGAACTCTTTGGCCGCCCGCGCCGCGGAACGCTCGGGCAACATCGACCTCAAGAGCTACTTCCTGAACATCAAGGGACCCGAGCTCCTGGACAAGTACGTCGGCGAAACCGAACGCCACATCCGGCTGATCTTCTCCCGGGCCCGCGAAAAAGCCTCGGACGGCAGCCCCGTAGTGGTTTTCTTCGACGAGATGGATTCGCTTTTCCGCACCCGCGGCACGGGCATCTCCTCCGACGTCGAAACGACGATTGTGCCGCAGCTGCTGAGCGAGATCGACGGGGTGGAGCGGCTGGACAACGTCATTGTCATCGGTGCCTCCAACCGCGAGGACATGATCGACCCCGCCATCCTGCGCCCCGGCCGCCTCGACGTGAAGGTCAAGATCCAGCGCCCCGACGCCGAGGCCGCGGCGGACATCTTCCGGAAGTACATCACCCCGGACCTGCCGTTCCACGAGGATGACCTGGTGGAACACGACGGCGATGTGCTGGCCACCGTCGACGCCATGGTCCAGCGGACCGTGGAGTCGATGTACTCAACGGAGAAATCCAACGAGTTCCTGGAAGTCACCTACGCCAACGGCGACACCGAGATGCTGTACTTCAAGGACTTCAACTCCGGTGCCGTGGTGCAGAACGTCGTAGACCGTGCCAAGAAGTACGCCATCAAGGACCTCCTGACCACCCAGCAGAAGGGCCTGCGCATCGACCACCTGCTGCGCGCCGTCGTCGATGAGTTCCGCGAGCATGAGGACATGCCCAACACCACGAACCCGGATGACTGGGCACGCATCTCCGGCAAGAAGGGTGAGCGCATCACCTACATCCGCACCATCGTCCAGGGCAAGGCCGGTCAGGAGCCCGGCAAATCCATCGAGACCATGCCCAACACGGGCCAGTACCTGTGACGGCCGGCTCCGAATCGGCGCTGGGAGGTGGCCTGCCGGCCGGCGGCGCCATGCGGGTCATGGGGTCGGAAACCGAATACGGGATTCACGCGCCGGCCGCACCGGGCGCCAATGCCACCATGATGTCCGCCCGGGTGGTCCAGGCCTACGCCCAGGTCACGCGGCTCAGGGCTGCCGGCGGCGCTGAAACCCGCTGGGACTACACGGACGAGGAGCCGCTGCACGACGCCCGCGGCTGGACCCTCGAACGCGGCCAGGCCCATCCGAGCCAGCTGACGGACCAGCCGCCCGTGCTGGACGCCGAGGCCGTGGCGCTTGCCTACGGCCGGGAAGAGCTCGAGCTCGACGGCGAGGACGAATCGGGCTCGCTGCTGATGAACATGGTGCTCGGCAACGGGGCCCGGCTCTACGTCGACCACGCCCACCCTGAGTACTCCAGCCCGGAGGTCACCAACCCCGCGGCGGCAGTCGCCTGGGACGCAGCCGGGGACCTCGTGGGCCTGGCTGCGGTCCGCAGGCTGGCAAGCGACACGGAACTTCCCGCCGTCAACCTCTACAAGAACAACACCGACAACAAGTCCGTGTCCTATGGGTCGCACGAAAACTACCTGATGCCGCGGTCCGTGCCGTTCGGCGACATTGTCCGCGGGCTGACCCCCTTCTTCGTGTCGCGGCAGATCATCTGCGGCTCGGGGCGGGTGGGCATGGGCCAGGACAGCTCCCGGCCCGGCTACCAGATCAGCCAGCGGGCGGACTTCTTCGAGGCGGAGGTGGGCCTTGAGACCACCATCCGGCGCCCCATCATCAACACCCGCGACGAGCCCCATGCCACGGCAGACAAGTACCGGCGGCTGCACGTCATCATCGGCGACGCCAACCTGAGCCAGGTATCTAACTACCTGAAGTTCGGGACCACCGCCATGGTGCTGAGCCTGATCGAGGCGGGCCTCGCGCCGCGGATTGAGGTCCACGAGCCCGTGGGCGCACTGCAGGCCATCAGCCACGACACCACCCTCACCACCAAGATCAGGCTCCTGGACGGCCGCCGGGTAACGGCCCTGGACCTGCAGTGGATGTACCACGAGGCCGCTGCCAAGCTCGCCCAGGACACGGGTGTCTCGGACGCCGTTGACGGCGACGGCCACACCCATGCCGTGCTGGAGCGGTGGGCCACCACCCTGACCCAGTTGGACAGCGACCGGGCCGCTGCCGCCACGTCGGTGGAGTGGCTGGCCAAACTGTCCATCCTGGAGGGCTACCGCCAACGCGACGGGCTCCAGTGGGGTGACGCCCGGCTCGGACTGGTGGATCTGCAGTGGGCCGACCTTCGGCCCGAGAAGGGTCTCTACTACCGCCTGCTGTCACGCAACCGGATGCAGCGAATCGTGGACGACGCCGACATCGCAGCAGCGGTGACGGAACCGCCGTCGGACACCCGCGCGTACTTCCGCGGACGCTGCGTCAGCAGCTTCAGCAAGGACGTCGTGGGGGCCAGCTGGGACTCGGTGATCTTCGACGTACCGGGATACGGAAGACTGCAGCGCGTCCCCACCCGGGAGCCGCTGCGCGGCACGAAGGCGCTGACCGGGGGGCTGTTTTCCAGGCACCGCGAGGCAGGACCGTTCCTTGCAGAACTGCTCGGATCGGCACCGGCTCCGCCACAGGCATAATGCACCCCGCAGAGGCCCTTTGCGTGGCAATATGGGCATACAGGATGTCCCTCCGTAATGGGGGACTGGATGAAGGAGAAGGACATGGCAGGCCAGGAGCAGCAGCAGCCGCAGCCACGCGACACCGAGGTCGAGGAAGAGGTCCCCGCACCGCCGGAACCCGCAGAAGGCCAGGCATCCGCCTCGACACAGGGTGTTGACGATCTCCTCGACGAGATCGACGGCGTCCTGGAGTCCAACGCGGAGGAATTCGTCCGGGCGTTCGTCCAAAAGGGCGGCCAGTAGACCGGCAGCGACACCACCCGCACCGGGCACGGAGGCCAGAGGTACCGGACAGCCGCTGAAGTATCACGTTGAAGGAGTGCACCAGTGCAGGAGACAACAGCCAACAAGGTAGCCGCCCACGCGACGTCGTCGTTCACTGAGCATCTCCAACGCGACCGTCCGGAACTGCTTCCCCAATACACACCATTCGCGTCGGGCACGCCCGCCGGCCAGCCCCTCGCCGTGCCCCACGCCACCACCATCGTGGCCATGACCTACGCGGGCGGCATCGTGATGGCCGGCGACCGCCGGGCCACCATGGGCAACATCATCGCCAGCCGGCACATCGAAAAAGTCTTTCCCGCCGACCAGTATTCGGTCCTCGGAATCGCCGGCACGGCAGGCATCGCAATCGACCTGACCCGCCTGTTCCAGGTGGAGCTCGAGCACTACGAGAAGATCGAGGGCACCCTCCTGAGCCTGGACGGCAAGGCAAACCGGCTCGGCGCCATGATCCGGGGCAACCTGCCGATGGCGATGCAGGGCCTCGCCGTGGTCCCGCTCTTCGCGGGCTTCGACACTGCCGCCGGCATAGGCAGGCTCTTCTCCTATGACGTGACCGGCGGCCGCTACGAGGAACAGGAACACCACGCCGTGGGCTCCGGATCCATGTTCGCCCGCGGCGCCCTCAAGAAGCTCTGGCGGCCGAACCTGCCCGAGGACGAAGCGATCGCCGTGGCTGTCGAATCCCTGTACGACGCAGCCGACGACGACTCCGCCACCGGCGGTCCCGACCCCGTGCGGCAGCTCTGGCCCGTGGTGTACGCCGTCAACCGGGCCGGCGCCCGGCGGGTATCCGAACGGGAACTCGCAACCATGGCCGGAAACATCATCGAGTCCAGGGCAGCTGCCCGCAGGGAGGCCTGATATGACACAGCAGTTCTATGTCTCTCCCGAGCAGCTGATGAAGGACCGTGCGGATTTCGCACGGAAAGGCATCGCCCGCGGCCGGTCCGTGATCGTGATCAGCTGCGAGGACGGGATTGCGCTCGTGGCGGAGAACCCGTCACCGTCGCTGCATAAGATCGGCGAGATCTACGACAAGATCGCCTTCGCCGCCGTCGGGAAGTACAACGAGTTTGAGAGCCTGCGCCAGGCCGGGGTGCGCTACGCCGACGTCCGCGGCTATTCCTACGACCGCGAGGACGTCACGGCCAGGGGACTGGCCAGCGTCTACGCACAGAGCCTGGGCGCCGTCTTCACCGCGGAGCAGAAGCCCTTCGAGGTGGAACTTGCCGTGGCGGAAGTCGGAGCCAGCCAGGACCTCGACCACCTCTACCGCCTCACGTTCGACGGCTCGATCGCGGACGAGCACAACTTCATTGTGATGGGCGGCCAGGCGGACAAGGTATCCGGGGCGGTCGAGGGCGGCTGGCAGCGCGACCTCTCGTTCGCTGCGGCGATCCGGCTCGCCGTCAAGGGACTCGTGACGGACAACGAGACACCCGACCTGCCGGCCAAGGCCCTGGAAGTGGCGGTGCTGGACCGAAGTTCGGAAAGCAACAGGGGGACGCGGAGGGCTTTCCGCAGATTGTCCGACCAAGACGTGGTGGAACTGCTGGCTGAGGAGAGCTGACATGGACAAGAGGATCTTCGGCATTGAAACCGAATTCGGGATTTCCTATTCGAGCCCGGATTCCCGCCCCCTCGCCCCGGAGGAAGTGGCCCGCTACCTGTTCCGCAAGGTGGTGAGCTGGGGACGGTCCTCCAATGTTTTCCTCACCAACGGGTCCCGCCTGTACCTCGACGTGGGCTCGCACCCGGAATACGCAACCGCGGAATGCGACGACCTTGCCCAGCTGATCGCCCATGACCGGGCCGGGGAGCTTATCCTGGACGACCTCGTGGACGAGGCCCAGTCCAGGCTGGCTGCCGAAGGCTTCAACGGGACGGTGTACCTGTTCAAGAACAACACCGACTCTGCCGGCAACTCCTACGGCAGCCACGAGAACTACCTCATTCCCCGCCGCGGCGAGTTCACCCGGCTGGCCGAGATCCTCATCCCGTTCCTCGTCACGCGCCAGCTCATCGCCGGTGCCGGCAAGATCCTGAAGACGCCGCATGGAGCCACCTACGCTTTTTCGCAGCGGGCGGACCACATCTGGGAGGGCGTGTCATCCGCCACCACCCGCTCCCGGCCCATCATCAACACCCGCGACGAGCCGCATGCCGACGCCGAGTTCTACCGCCGCCTGCACGTGATCGTCGGCGACTCCAACATGTCCGAGACCACGGCGCTGCTCAAGGTGGGCACCGTGGACCTCATCCTGCGGATGATCGAGGCCGGCGTGATCATGCGGGACATGCGGATGGAAAATCCCATCCGCAGCATCCGCGAGATCTCCCATGACCTAAGCGGCCGCGCGCTTGTCCGGCTCGCCAACGGCCGCCAGCTCACCGCGCTGGAGATCCAGCAGGAGTACCTGAGCAAAGTCACGGCGTTCGTCGAGGAAAACGGAGCCCACAACCCGCACGTCCCGCTGATCCTGGACCTGTGGGGGCGGACGCTGCGCGCCATCGAAAGCGGCGACTCCAGCACCATCGACACCGAAATCGACTGGGCGATCAAGAAAAAGCTGATGGACAGCTACCGCAGGCGCCACGGCCTGGGCCTGGAGGCGCCCCGGATCGCGCAGCTGGACCTGACCTACCACGACATCTCCCGTTCCCGCGGCCTGTACTACCTGCTGCAGGCACGCGGGGCAGTGCGCCGCGTGACGGAGGAGACGGCCATCAAGGACGCCGTGGACGCCCCGCCGCAGACCACCCGGGCCAAACTGCGTGGCGACTTCGTCCGCAAGGCGCAGGAGCTGGGCCGCGACTACACCGTGGACTGGGTCCATCTGAAGCTCAACGACCGCGCGCACCAGACCATTTTGTGCAAGGACCCGTTCCGCAACGAGGACGAACGGGTGGATGCGCTTCTGGACTCTATGGGCTGATACCCAGCTTTCCGCGTTACTCTGGAAGAGGCCGTTCTGCGGTCCTGACTGCCTTGCCGTGTCCAGCATCCCGGCAGGGCATCCATCTTGCCCCGACGAAAGTTCTTACGTGCGCCGACTACTAGCAATCCTTCTTCCCGCGCTGCTTCTGCTGACCGCCTGCGGTGGCCAGGAGCCCGCAGCCCCGGAACCGACCAGCCAGTCCGCGGGTGAGACCGCCAAGCTCGACTCGCTCAAGCTGACGGACAAGGGGGACAAGAAAGCCCCGGGCGTCGAGTTCACCAAGCCCCTCGAGGTTGCCGAACCCACTGTCAAGGTTGTCACCGAAGGCGGCGGGGACCGCGTGAAGGCCAACCAGATCGCCGAGATTTCCGTTCTTGCCCTCAATGCCAAGGACGGCTCCACGCTGGACGACAGCTTCCCCCGTGATCCCGAGCCCCTTGAACTGAACGAGGAGCTCAAGACCGGCAGCGCGATCGTCTACAACGCGTTTGTTGGCGCCAAGGTGGGCTCCCAGCTCGCCCTCGCCATCCCGGGCAAGGCAGCGGCAGAAGGCCAGGCTGCCCAGCCGACCCAGCTTCTGATCATCAAGGTGCTCTCCGCCAAGGAGGCCCCGAAGGTTCTCGACAAGCCTGAAGGCGACCCGGTCACCCCGCCCGCCGGCCTGCCGACCGTCACCGAGAAGGACGGCGTCCCGGAGCTCTCGGTCAAGGGCGTCGCAGCCCCGAAGAAGCTCATCGCCCAGGACCTGATCAAGGGCAAGGGCGCCGCCGTTAAGGCCACGGACACCCTGACCGTGAACTACGTCGGTGTGGCGCTGGCCAGCGGCAAGAAGTTCGACTCCAGCTTTGACCGCAAGCAGACGGCAGAGTTCGCGCTGAACCAGGTCATCAAGGGCTGGACCCAGGGCCTGACCGGAAAGACGGTCGGCTCCCGCGTCCTGCTCGTCATCCCCAAGGATCTGGCCTACGGCGACTCCGGCCAGGGTGACGCGAAGGGTGACCTCGCGTTCGTCGTCGACATCCTGGGTGCTAAGTAAACCCAGGCTTCAAGCAACACCCCGAATACCCAAGTTCCCATAAGCAGAAGGAGCAACCATGTCATTTGGCCAGCGCAAGCTCGACCGTGAAAAGCCGGAAATCGACTTCCCCGAAGGCCCGGTGCCCACGGAACTCGTCATCACGGACATCATTGAGGGCGACGGTCCCGAGGCCAAGGCGGGCGACACCGTGTCCACACACTACGTCGGCGTGGCCTGGTCCACCGGCGAAGAGTTCGACGCATCGTGGGGCCGCGGCGCCCCGCTGGACTTCCGTGTCGGCGTCGGCCAGGTCATCCAGGGCTGGGACCAGGGTCTGCTCGGCATGAAGGTCGGCGGCCGCCGCCGCCTGGAGATCCCCTCGGAGCTGGCTTACGGCTCACGCGGTGCCGGCGGAGCCATCGGCCCGAACGAGGCACTCATCTTCGTCGTGGACCTGGTGGGCGTCCGCTGATCGCGGGTTTTCCGCCGGAAGCACACTAACTGCGCAAGCGCGGTAACAATCGGAAGGATTTTCCGGATTGTTGCCGCGCTTTCGCGTTTTTGCCGGAACGGCTTTAGTAACGTAACGAGGGTGTCCGCCCAACGTACTGAACGCCTGCTGAACCTCCTGATCGCACTGCTGAACTCAAGGTACGGCCTGCGGCGCAGTGAGCTGCGGGAGAAAATCTACGCCGGCGGTGCGGCCAGCGACGCCGCCTTTGGCCGCATGTTCGAACGCGACAAGAACGATCTGCGCGACTTCGGCTTCGACGTCGAGACGGTCACGGACCTGGGCTGGAGTTCGGACGATCCGGGCACCACCCGGTACCGGATCGGCAAGGAATCCAACCGCCTGCCGGATGTGGAGCTGACCCCGGACGAATGGACGGTCCTGCTGCTGGCTTCGCAGCTCTGGGAGCAGGCGGCGCTGGGTACGGCGGCGAGCAACGCCCTCCGCAAGCTCCAGGCGGCGGGCGGCCTGGCCGACGTCGAACTTCCGGCCGGCGTGCAGCCGCGCATCAAACCGGCCGGCCAGGCGTTCGAGGACCTGGTGGCCGCCATGCACGCCCAGCACGCTGTCCGCTTCCGCTACCTGGCCGGCAGCACGGGCCGGGAAGAGGAACGCACCGTTGAACCCTGGGGCCTGGGCAGCCGCTTCGGCCAGTGGTACCTCGTCGGTTTCGACCGGGGCCGCGGTGCCAAGCGCTTCTTCCGGCTGTCGCGCTTCACGTCGGCCGTCACCATTCTGGAGCGGGAAGCCTTCACGCCGCCTGCCGGCTTCAACATGCGTGCCCAGCTGGACAGCCTTCCGGAGCTTCCGGTCAGCGCCGCCGTCGTGGATGTCCGCAGCGGCAAGCTGCTGGGACTGCGCAAGCGTGCCGCCGGAGCCGCCGCGTCCGCGGATGTGGATCCGGACGCCGCCGAGGTCACGGAGACCGACGCCGGCTGGGACCGGCTTACCGTTCCCTATCGCGACGCCGAGGTGCTGGGAGAAGAACTGGCCTCCTACGGGCCGCACGTCAAGGTGGTGGCCCCGGCAGAGCTGTCCGCTGCCGTGCAGCGCCGCCTTGCGAATGCCGCCGCCTTCATCGACGCTCCGGCGCCGTCGTATTCGTTCGGACATGCCGGTACGGGAAAGCGGACCCGCAAGCGCACGTCCGAGGACCAGCTCAGGAGGATGCTGCAGCTGGTGCCGTTCCTGGTCCGCAACCAGGGCCTTCCCATCGAGGAGGTCGCCGACAGGTTCGGCGTGACCCGGCAGGAGCTCGAAGACGATCTGCTGATCCTGATCTGCTCGGGCCTGCCGCAGGGCTACCCGGACGAGCTGCTGGACATCCAGTGGGAGGAAGGCCACGTTTTCATCAGCCAGTCCATGGAGCTGAACCGGCCTGTCCGATTCACCGTGGACGAGGCCTGCGCGCTGCTCACCGGCCTCGAGACCCTGAACGGCCTGCCGGAACTGGCCGAGGGGAGTGCCTTGGAATCGGTGACGCTCAAGCTGATGGCCGCCGCGGGGGAGGAGGGGCTCCGCGCCGCCGCCCTGTCCGGACCGGAAGTGGGACCCGGCAACTCAGCCAACCTCGAGGTCATCCGCGACGCGATTGAATCAGGGTCCCAACTGCACCTCGTCTATCTTTCCCCGCAGAAGGACACCCTGTCGGAGCGGGACGTGGATCCGCTCCGGCTCTACTCCCTGGACAACACCTGGTACTTCGAGGCCTACTGCCATTCGGCGGCCGGCCTCCGGAATTTCCGGCTGGACCGGATCGAGGACCTCACCCCGACCGGCAAGCCGGTCTCGTCCGGGATACAGCCCGACGGCGGGTTCCCGGCAAAGCTGTTCACCCCCAACGACGACGACACCCTGGTCACCGTCCAGCTCACCGCCCGCGGCGCCGGTCTCGCGGACGACTACTATGCCGAGCGGACAGCGCCGCTTCCGGACGGCGGCCTGGTGGCCGAAATCCGGTTCGGCAACACGGCGTGGCTGCCGATGTTCGTAGCCCAGCACGGCGGAACGGCACGGATCCTGGAACCTGAGGCGCTTGCCCGCGCTTCACGGGACTGGATCCAAGCGGCCCTGGCCCAATACAAGGGCTAGCCAGTACGCCAGTTAGACTACTCAGCATGCCTTGGTGGTCCTGGATCCTTATTTGGGTGGCGCTTGTGTCGCTGTCCCTGCTGTTCTTCGTGCTCATGGGTGTCCGACTGTTCCGCCAGTTCATGGCGACGGTCAAGGAGCTCGGTGAAGCGGGGGACAAACTCACCCGCCTTCCCGTTCCTGCGACAGCGTCCGCAGGTGCCATGGAGGCGGCACCCGATTCCGACGTCATCGGGGTTGCACCGGGAACCGCCCCTTTTGCCTCGCCGCACCAGATGCGCCATGATTGCCACGCCTCCAAGGAGGCCCGCAGGGAAGCCCGGCGCCAGCGCAGGGTCCGCCGGAAGGCCGAACGGGGCCAGCCCCAGTCGCTGCGCGACATCGAATTCAGATAAACGTAGGATGTTACTAAACGAAAGGAACACCCACCATGAGGCTTGAAGGCTGGCATCTCATCATCATCATCGTCCTGGCGTTGGTGCTCTTCGCTGCACCGAAGCTGCCCGGCATGGCCCGGAGCCTCGGCCAGTCGATGCGCATTTTCAAGTCGGAAGTCCGCGAAATGAAGAAGGACGGGGCCCCGGAAGCCAAGGACGGCGCAGATCCGGTCGAAGGCACCGTCGTGAACCACCCGCGTTCCGCCACGACGGATAACCGTCCTGCCGACGGAAACGACGTTCCGCCCCCCAACCGCGCCTAAGATCACGTGGCACTAACCATGAGTCGTCGCTCCAATCCTGAGGGACGGATGGCTCTGCTGGACCATCTGCGCGAACTCAGGAACAGGCTGTTCAAGTCCGCCATTGCCGTTGTGCTCGCCACCGTTGCGGGCTTCATGGTCTACCAGCCCATGCTCGCGGCGCTGATCAAACCGATCCGGGACCTCAACGAAAGCCAGGGCCGGCAGGCGTCGCTCAACTTCGACGGCGTGGCGAGCTCCTTCGACCTCATGATCCAGGTGTCCGTCTTCCTCGGTGTCATCCTGGCCAGCCCTGTCTGGCTGTACCAGCTGTGGGCGTTCATCGTCCCCGGGCTGCACAAGAAGGAGCGCCGGCTGGCGCTGTCCTTCGTGGCGGCCGCGGTGCCGCTCTTCGTCGGCGGCGTGACGATGGCATGGCTCGTCCTGCCCAACGCCGTCCGGGTCCTCACCGACTTCACGCCCTCCGGCGGGTCCAACTTCATCAGCGCGCAGGTCTACCTGTCCTTCGTGCTGCGGCTGCTGCTCGCCTTCGGCATTGCCTTCCTGCTCCCTGTTGTCCTGGTGGGCCTGAACCTCGCCGGACTCCTCCGCGGAGAGCAGCTCATCAAGAGCTGGCGCATCACCGTGTTCCTTGTCTGCCTGTTCGCCGCCATGGCCGCCCCTGGCGGCGACGCAATGAGCATGTTCTACCTTGCCGGTCCCATGCTCCTGCTCTTCTTCCTGGCCATCGGCCTGTGCGTCCTGAATGACCGCCGTCGTGCGCGCCGGGCAGTGAAGCGGGCCGCTGAGACCGAGGCCACAGCCGATATCGCGACTCCGAGCAGTGAGCTGAAGAATCTCTAGGTGCGCCCCCGCTAGGCTTGAGGCATGTCCACCACCACTCCGTCGCCTTCCGAACGGTACCGCGCCAGCGCCGAACGGGCCGCGGAAGCAAAGACCCATTTGGGCGCATTCGCCCGCACACTCAGCTTTGAACTGGACGACTTCCAGCGGCAGGCGTGCAAGTCCCTCCAGGAAGGCCGCGGGGTGCTGGTTGCCGCGCCCACCGGGGCCGGCAAGACCATCGTGGGCGAGTTCGCCGTTTACCTGGCGCTGCAGCGCGGACTGAAGGCGTTCTACACCACGCCCATCAAGGCGCTCAGCAACCAGAAATTCACCGAGCTGACGGAGAAATACGGCGAGGCGAACGTCGGCCTCCTGACCGGTGACACCAGCATCAACGGCGACGCGCCCGTGGTGGTCATGACCACCGAGGTCCTGCGCAACATGCTGTACGCCGACTCCGACACCCTGTTCGACCTGGGCTTTGTGGTCATGGATGAGGTCCACTACCTGGCCGACCGCTTCCGCGGTGCGGTCTGGGAGGAAGTCATCATCCACCTGCCCAGCGAGGTGCAGGTGGCGTCCCTCAGCGCCACGGTCTCCAACGCGGAGGAGTTCGGCGCCTGGCTGGACACCGTCCGCGGCGACACCGACGTGATCGTCTCCGAACACCGTCCCGTGCCGCTCTGGCAGCACGTCATGGTGGGCAGGGACATCGTGGATCTATTCGCCGGCGAGACCACCTTTGACGAAATCGCCCCGGCCGGCAGCCCGGCAGCGGCCGCCGCCCTGCCCCTGGCGCCTTCACCCGCCGACGCTGGCCAGCGGGGATTCGAGGTAAACCCGGAACTGCTGACCCTTTCGAGGGCTGAAAGCCAGCTCAACTTCCAGGGCCGCTTCGGCCACGGCGGCCGGAGCCAGCGGCGGCAGCAGCGCCAGCGCTATGGTGAGAAGCCCCAGCAGGAGACCCGGAGCGCCGTGCGGCGGGCTAGCCGGCCGCAGGTCATCGCCAGCCTTGACCGGCAGGACCTGCTGCCCGCCATCACCTTCATCTTTTCCCGGGCCGGCTGTGACGCCGCCGTCGCACAGTGCGTAGCGTCCGGGCTGTGGCTCACCACGGAGCGGGAGCAGGGCATCATCGCCCAGCGGGTGGACGAGGCCGGCCAGGACATTCCGACCGACGACCTCGAAGTGCTGGGCTTCTGGAGCTGGCGGGAGGGGCTCCTGCGCGGCATCGCAGCCCACCATGCCGGCATGCTTCCCACCTTCAAGGAAGTGGTTGAGAAGCTTTTTGCGGACGGCCTCGTGAAGGCGGTGTTCGCCACCGAGACGCTGGCCCTCGGGGTCAATATGCCGGCCCGGTCCGTGGTGCTGGAGAAGCTGGACAAGTTCAACGGCGAAGCCCACGTGGACATCACGGCGGGGGAGTACACCCAGCTCACCGGCCGGGCGGGCCGGCGCGGCATCGACGTCGAAGGCCATGCCGTGGTCCTGTGGCAGCCCGGGACGGACCCTGCAGCGGTGGCCGGCCTGGCCTCCCGCCGGACGTATCCGCTGAATTCCAGCTTCCAGCCCACGTACAACATGAGCATCAACCTGCTCGCCCAGTTCGGCCGGCCCAGGGCCAGGGAAATCCTGGAGTCCTCCTTCGCCCAGTTCCAGGCTGACCGGTCGGTGGTCGGCCTGGCCCGTCAGGTCCGCAGCCGCGAGGAGTCGCTGGCCGGCTATGCAAAATCGATGACCTGCCATCTTGGCGACTTCACCGAGTACGCCCGGCTGCGGCGGGAACTTTCCGACGCCGAGAATTTCAGTTCGCGGAGCAAATCACGGGCCCGCAAGTCGCTCAACGAGGACTCCCTGAGCCGTCTGCTGCCGGGCGACGTTGTGGATGTCCCGGCAGGCAGGGCCCCCGGATTTGCCGTGGTACTGAGCTCGGACCACAGCTCCCGCGAGCCGAGGCCCGCGGTGCTGACGCTGGAAAGCCAGCTGCGCCGTATCGGCGTCGATGACCTGGAGGGCCCTATTGCGCCGCTGACCCGGATCAGGATCCCCAAGTCATTCAACGCGAAGGTTCCCAAGTCGCGGCGGGACCTGGCCTCCTCCGTCCGGAACGCCCTGCGGGAGAACCGGCCGCCGGCCAGGGGAAACAGCCGCAACAACGACTTCGGGCTTGGCTCCGCGC
Source organism: Arthrobacter sp. K5 (assembly GCF_040448525.1). Classification (NCBI taxonomy): domain Bacteria; kingdom Bacillati; phylum Actinomycetota; class Actinomycetes; order Micrococcales; family Micrococcaceae; genus Arthrobacter; species Arthrobacter sp. K5. The sequence goes on from NZ_CP159279.1 coordinate 733,952, forward strand.
TGCAAAACCAGGAAAAGAAGATCGCCGACCTGCGGCGTGCCCTACGGGCCCACCCGTGCCACGGCTGCAGCGAACGCGAGGATCATGCCAGGTGGTCCGAACGCTGGTGGAAGCTGCGCAAGGAAACCGACGGTCTGGTCCGCCAGATCCAGGGACGCACCAACACCATCGCCAAGACGTTCGACCGGGTGTGCGATGTCCTGTCGGCCTACGGTTACCTCGAGTCCACCGGGGACGGACAGCACCGCATTAGCACCGACGGCCAGCGGCTGCGCCGGATCTACGGCGAGAAGGACCTGCTGATTTCGCAGGCCCTGCGGCAGGGGGCGTTCGATGACCTCGACGCTGTGGAGGTGGCCGCGTTCGCCAGTGTGCTGGTGTACCAGGCCAAGCGCGAGGACCGCGGCCTGCGTCCCCGCATGCCCAGCGTTTCCCTCGAGACCGCCGTGGATATCGTGGTCCGCGAGTGGTCTGCGCTGGAGGACGTGGAGGAACAGAACAAGCTCCCGCTCACCGGCGAACCGGAACTGGGACTGATCTGGCCGATGTACAAGTGGGCCCGCGGCCGCCACCTGCAGGACGTGCTCAGCGGCACGGACCTGGCCGCCGGCGACTTCGTCCGGTGGGTCAAGCAGGTGATCGACCTGCTGGACCAGCTGGCCAAGATCCCCGGCCTCGATCCCCGGCTGGCCCGGCTGTGCGCCGAGGCCATCAAGCTGATCAGGCGGGGCGTCGTGGCCTACTCCACTGTGGGCTGACTACCAGCACCCAGGCCCCGCCTCCGCACTGAACGTTTCCGTACCAAACACTTCCGTACCCAACACCCCGTTTGAACTCTCCAAGGAGCGCCTCCATGGCCGATGCCCCCGCCCGCCCGCAGGAAGGAACCGGACCGTCAAAGGTCACGCTGTACCGCAACGGTTCCGTCTACACCGCGGCTGATCCCTTCGCCACGGCCATGCTGGTGGACGGCGACACCATCGCGTGGGTCGGCTCGGAACAGGCTGCCACCTCGATCGCCGACAACTCCATGGATATCATCGATCTCCGCGGCGCCCTCGTTGCTCCCGGATTTGTCGACTCCCACGCCCACCTGACCGAGACCGGCATTGCGCTCGACTCACTGCAGCTCGGCGGCGTGCGGTCGGCCCGCGAACTGCTGGACGCCGTTGCGGCCTCGGGCGGGGAAGGCGCCGTGCTGGGTCATGGCTGGGATGAGTCGCTCTGGGACGATCCCACCCTCCCGGACGCCGGAGAGCTGGAGCGGGCTGCCGCCGGCCGTCCGGTGTACCTTTCCCGGGTTGATGTTCATTCGGCCCTTGTCTCGCCGTCACTCGTGGCCAGTGCCGGGCTGGCGGAACTGGACGGCTACGCGCCGGGCGGCCATGTCCGGCGCGAAGCCCACACTGCCGCCCGGCAGGCCACCCGCCGCCTATCAACCGCCGCGCTGCAGGACTACCAGCGGCGTGCCCTGGACGAGGCTGCGGCCAACGGGTATGTGGCACTGGCCGAGATGGGTGCACCAAGAATCAGCAGCTTCGACGACCTGCGGCTGGCGGCGGGATGGAACGACGCGGCAGGCACGCGCCCGGCCCCCGAGGTGCTGCCGTACTGGGGACAATTGACGACGACGGCGGCCGACGCCGAGGCGCTCCTCGCTGAGCTTGGGGTCCGGGTCCGCGGATTTGCCGGGGACCTGAACATCGACGGGTCAATCGGCTCCCGCACGGCATCCCTGCGGGAACCCTACACGGACGCACCCGGGGAGACCGGGACGACGTACCTGTCCGTGGCCGAGGCGGCCGCGCACCTTGCGGCCTGTTCGCTCCTGGGCATCCAGGGCGGCTTCCACGTCATAGGAGACGCCGGCCTCGATGCGGCCCTGCAGGCCCTAGAGGAGGCAGCCGCTGAGGTGGGGGAGCAACGGGTCCGGGCGGCCGGGCACCGCTTCGAGCACGTTGAAATGGCCGACGCCGACGCCATCGCGCGCCTGGCGAAGTACTCAGTGACCGTCAGCGCACAGCCAGCCTTCGACGCCGCGTGGGGTGGCCAGGGCCGGCTCTATGAGCGGCGCCTCGGATCCCGCAGCCAGGGCATGAACCCGTTCGCCTCGTTCTATTCGGCCGGCGTCCCCATCTGCTTCGGCAGCGACACCCCCGTGACGCCGCTCCGTCCCTGGTCCAGCGTCCGGGCCTGCCTCGAGCACCACGATGCCGACCAGCGGATCTCCGCCCGGGCGGCCTTCCTCGGCCACACACGGGCCGGCTGGCGTGCCGCCCGCTACGAGAACCCCATGGCGGGCCAGCTGGTACCGGGCGCACCGGCATCCTTCGCCGTCTGGGAAGTGGATGAGCTCATGGTTCAGGTGGCGGACAACAGGGTCCAGTCCTGGAGCACGGATCCCCGGGCCCGCACACCGCTGCTGCCCGCCCTGGACACCGGCACGGATCCCCGGTGCCTGCAGACCGTGCGGGACGGGCTGGAGCTGTTCTCGGCAGAAGCCCTCCGGGGCTGATTTTCGCCGGGCTTAATTCGGCGACACATAGTGTCCGGCCATGCCGGGATTCCCTCCCGGAAAAGGGCTCTGACCTGCGACGATAGGTGAACGGGCAGGTCAGGGGGCTGTTGACAGCCCCCAGCCAGTCCGTAGCATTGAGCTTCCGGGGGCGGGTCCGAAGCGCAGCAGAAAACAGTTCCTCCATCCGCTTATCGCGGCATCAGGAACTGGCCCGTAGCGCAAGGACCCGCCCGTGGCGGAGCCGGATCCCTGCTGCGCGGACAGATGCGCTGTGCGGGGCCCGTATAATAGGGAGTTGCGCTTTGCGAGCCGGCGTTCCCGCCGGGCTCCCCGCGTGCTGACCGCTCCCATCCAGGAAAGGCCTCCCTGTGCGTGTCCTCACCATCATCCCCACCTACAACGAGCTGGAGTCGCTTCCCAAGACTCTGGGACGACTCCGCGCCGCCGTGCCGGCTTCCGACGTCCTCGTTGTTGACGACAACAGCCCGGACGGCACCGGGCAGCTGGCGGACAGCATCGCCGCCGGGGACAACCAGGTCCATGTCCTGCACCGGAAGGGCAAGGAAGGCCTGGGCGCCGCCTACATCGCGGGCTTCAGGTGGGGACTGGACACCGGCTACGACGTTCTGGTGGAGATGGACGCCGACGGCTCGCACCAGCCCGAACAGCTGCCCTCCCTGCTGGAGGCCGTGGACCAGGGCGCCGACCTCGCCATGGGTTCCCGCTGGGTGAAGGGCGGAAGCGTCGTGAACTGGCCCCTGTACCGGCAGGCCATCTCCCGGACCGGCAGCACATACGCGCGCATCATGCTCGGCCTCAAGATCAAGGACGTGACCGGCGGTTACCGCGCATTCCGTCGCACCACGCTGGAGAAGCTGAACCTGGACCAGGTCGATTCCGTCGGCTACGGATTCCAGGTGGACCTGGCATGGCGCGTCGCGAAGATGGGCCTGAATATCGTGGAGCGGCCCATCACCTTCGTGGAGCGGGAACTCGGTGCTTCCAAGATGAGCGGCAACATTGTGGTTGAGGCCATGATCAACGTGACGAAGTGGGGCCTGACCGCCCGCTGGAAGAAGCTGACGGGCAAGAGCCCACGCGACTAACTGGCACCCCGCGCGACTGACTGGCACCGCGACTGGCCGGCACCGCGGCCAGCTGGCACAAAGAACCAGGCTGATACGCAAAAGGCCGGATCCGCTGCATCCATGGATGCAGCGGATCCGGCCTTTTGGCTCTCGCGCCTGCCTGCCAGCTAGCAGCGGCTAGGCTGAACGCCGTTCGCCACGACGCTCGCGCAGAATGGTGAGGCGGTCTTCGAGGATCTGCTCCAGCTCGGGAAGCGAGCGGCGTTCCAGCAGCATGTCCCAGTGCGTACGGACTGCCTTTTCGTTGCTGGTGTCCGGGCGTTCGCCATCAACGAGCAGCGCTTCCTTGCCGGTCTTGGAAACCCAGACAGGGGGAATTTCGGCTTCGGAGGAAAAGGTTACAAAAACCTGTTCGCCGTCCTCGCACCGGTACTCAACCCGCTGACGCGGAGCCGGCTCCACGCCGGATTCCGTCTCCATGCTTTGGGCGCCAAGACGCATGCCTCGCAGGCTGCGATCGCTCATGATTTCTCCCTCTAATCGGTTCGCGGAGCGGACTCCGCGCTAGCCGGAAGCCCTGGTTAGGGCGCCTCCGGACTACGGTGTGGTTCACGTAGCATCACTAGGTGAAACGCTTCGCCAAGCTTTGTTGTTCCGCACGGACTGATCCGGCCGGACAAATATCCCATTATACGGATTCCGGCGGGGCGCAGCAATCCGGCGGCATGCAACAGACCGGCGGGGCGCAGCAGCGCAGCCAGGTGCGCAAGACAACGGGAGGCAGGCCGCGGCGGCCTGCCTCCCGTTGCTTTGCCATGAAAGGCTGCTTTGTCTTGAAACCCTAAACCTGGGTCCGGGCTGCCGCCTCGCCGGTCTGGGCGCCGGTCTGGGCGCCGGCCTGGCCGCCGTCCTCGCCGCCGAAGAGATCGCCGGAGCGGGGATCAGGGTTGGTTCCGCCCAAGGCGCTTCCGATGCCTTTCAGTGCCTCGCCGACTTCGCTGGGAATGATCCACAGCTTGTTGGAGGAGCCCTCGGCGAGCTTCGGCAGGGTCTGCAGGTACTGGTAGGCCAGCAGCTTCTGGTCCGGGTTCCCCTTGTGGATGGCGTCGAACACCTTCTGGATGGCTTGTGCCTCACCGTCTGCGCGCAGGATGGCAGCTTTCGCGTCACCCTCGGCCTTGAGGATGGCGGCCTGCCGCTGCCCCTCGGCGGTCAGGATGGCGGACTGCTTGGTTCCCTCGGCGGTCAGGATGGCAGCGCGGCGGTCGCGTTCCGCCCTCATCTGCTTCTCCATGGAATCCTGGATGGAGTGCGGCGGATCGATGGCCTTCAGCTCCACTCGGGAGACACGAATGCCCCAGCGGCCAGTGGCTTCATCCAGGACACCGCGCAGCTGGCCGTTGATCTGGTCGCGGGACGTGAGCGCCTCTTCCAGATTCAGGCCGCCCACCACGTTACGCAGGGTGGTGGTGGTCAGCTGCTCCACGGCCTGGATGTAGTTGGCGATCTCGTACGTTGCGGCGCGCGGGTCGGTGACCTGGAAGTAGACCACGGTGTCGATGGACACCACGAGGTTGTCCTCGGTGATCACGGGCTGCGGCGGGAAGGAGACCACCTGTTCGCGCAGGTCCAGCAGCGGCAGGAGCCGGTCGACAAAGGGGATGAGGAGCGTCAGGCCGGGATTGAGCGTGCGCTGGTACTTCCCCAGGCGTTCGACGACGCCGGCCCGGGCCTGCGGCACGATCCGTACCGAGCGGACCAGCACGATGATGACGAAAATGATCAGAACCACCATCACGAACGTGAGTGCGATTCCTCCTGGGCTATCCATACTTCTCCTTGTCCCCGACTTTCAGTGAAGCTCTAACCTGGCGAAAACTCGCCGCAATCTGCTGCTCCGCCGCGGCGGGAGCAGAAACCCATGGGGGAGCCGCCTACTGGACGGCGGTCTCAGCCTGAGGTGAGACGACCGCCGTCGCGCCTTCAATGGCCGAGACGATCACGCGCTGGCCTTCGGGAAGGACGCCGGACTGCGAACGGGCGCTCCAGATGTCGCCGCCGATCTTCACGCGTCCGCCGCTGGCCGTTACCGCTTCCAGCACGAGCGCTGATTCGCCGATCAGGCGGTCGATGTTGGTGCGTTGTTCCGGCGCGCCCTTGTGCAGGTGCTTGAGTGTCACCGGGCGGACGAACGCGATCATGAGCAGCGAGACGACGCAGAACACCACGATCTGAAGCCACAGGTCAGCGCCGGCAAAGTCGGCCACCAGGCCGGCAAGGGCACCTCCGCCCAGCATGATGAAAAACAGGTCAAGGGTCAGCATCTCCACGGCGGCGAACACCAGGAAGAGGGTGAGCCACAGTGCCCACCAGTTTTGGCCTAGCCATTCAAACATCGCGTTCCCCCTTGATCCCGAGGGCTGCGGGGCAGACCCTCAGTGACTTTCTTCCATCGTAGACCGAAGCACGAGCGCCCGGCAGGGGAACGGCGGGCAACACAGGAACGTGGCCAAGCCGTTATGGAGCGGGGATTTCCAACGGAACGAAGATGCTGATCCGGAACCGGGCGGAGACCCTGGTGGTTTGCGGGAGGCCGGCGAGCCGGTCGGTCAGTGTGGCGCGGTCCGTGTGGTGGCCGGCGGGGCCCATAAGCGCAAGGTTGGCAACGTCCTCCGGGGAAAGCGACAGTTCCACGTCGATGTCCTGTGCCGACAGCGGCGAGAAGCGGCCCGCGAGCGCCTCGGCCAAACGCTCGTCCTTGTCAGGGTCGATGCCCAGCATGCCCGCCTGGCGGGCAATTTCCCCGAGGTGTCCGGCGCGCGGCGTCACTACGATAAGCCTGCCGGAGGGTTTGAGGACGCGGGCGAACTCGGCAGCGTTGCGGGGCGCGAACACCACGGTGACGACGTCGACGGCGGCGTCATGCAGGGGCAGCGGCTGCCAGACGTCACCCACCAGGTTGATGGCTTCCGGGTTGAGTTTGGCGGCGCGGCGCAGGGCGAACTTGGAGATGTCCAGCCCGACGGCGGCCACACCGCCCGCGCCGTCTGCCGGGGCGGCGCTGTGGTCGTCACTCTCCGGATGATGGTCGCTGTCCAGATAATCAAGGATCGCGCGCAGGTAGTGTCCCGTTCCCGTGCCGGAGTCAAGGACAGTTGGGGCTGGCCCGTTCAGGGCCGGCCCGGCTGCCTTGGCCAGCGCGTCGGCCAGGGGCCGGTAGTGACCGGCGTCGAGGAAGGCTGTCCGTGCCGCAACCATCTCCGCGGTGTCCGATTCGAAGGCGGTTCCCTTGCCCACCAGCAGGTTGAAGTACCCCTGCCGGGCGGCGTCGAAGCTGTGGCGCTCCGGGCACGCCAGCGCGCGGACCCTGCCGTTGCCGCCGTCGTGGACGGGCTGGAGTTCCTGGCGGCAGACGGGGCAAAGCAGAACGGGAAGGCGCGAGAGCATGAGGACCATCCTAGGGCAGGGTGTTTTCGGCGGCGGCCGTTCCGCGCCTTTGCCCGACCCGCTAGGCTCACGTGGGTGAAGCCTGAACATTTGCCGCTGCTCAACTCCGTCTCCGCCCCCGCCGTCCACCCCGACGGCACCAGGGCCGTTGTCTCCGTTGTCCGTCCGGACTTTGATGCCGACTCCTATGTTGGGCAGTTGTGGAGCGTGCCCCGGGACCCGGAAAAGCTGCCCCGCCGCGTGACCCGGGGCTTCCGCGACACGGCGCCGGCGTTTTCGCCGGACGGCCGGGTGCTGGCTTTCCTCCGCGCCGCCCCGGACGGCAAGCCCCAGCTTCACGTCGTGGAGGCCGCGGGCGGGGAACCGCAGGCCCTGACCGACAGGAAGATGGGCGTCACTTCCTTCGGCTGGTCCCCGGATTCCACCCGGATCGTTTTCGGCTCGAGGGAACCGGAAGAGGGCCGCTACGGATCGCTCGACGGCGTGGGGTCCGGTGCGGAGGACGCCCGGCTCATCACGGATTACAAGTACAGGATGAACGGCGTGGGCTACACGCGGGACAAGCCGCTGCAGCTGTTCATGCTCGACGTGCCGGAACTGGGCGGGGAACCCTGGGTCAAGCCAGTGGGGCGCGCTGCCAAGCGGAGCGAGGGCGGGAAGGGCAAGAGCGACGGCGGCAGTGAAGGTGCGGCGGAATCCAGCGAGGAATCCGGCGGGTTCCCAAAGGCACGCCAGCTTACGACGTCGGCAACCGACCACACCTGCCCCACCTTCAGCAGTGACGGCAGTGCCGTTTACTTCGTGGCAGCACTGCACGAGGATGCCGACCAGGACCTGGTATCCGGGATCTACCGCGTGGCGTCCGACGGCGGCACGCCGGCTTTGGTGCCGGCCCCCAACCTGGGCGCCCAGACCGTCTCCGACGTCAGGGAGTCGGCAGACGGACGCTGGCTGTTCTTCACGTCCCAGGATCTGGGCGGCACCCGCCAGGACTTCGTTGCCAAGAACACGGTCCTCCACGTCATGCCGGCCGCCGGCGGCGACACCGTTGCCCTGAGCGACGCGGAGAACATGGACGTCGGAGCGCCCGGTGCCACCATTGGCCTGCGCGGCAACGACAGCGCGCTGGTGCTGAACAATGCCCAGGGAACGGTTGAGCTGCTCGAGTTCAGCGCCACGGGGAACCACGCCCTCCTCGTGCACGGTGACCGGGTGGTCGCCGGGGCCGGGGACGGTGCGGGGACGGTCTTCATCAGCTACAGCGACGCCGCCACGGCGGGTGATGTGGGGGTCCTCGAGGACGGTCAGCTCCGCCTGCTCAGCGATTTCTCGGCCGCACTGCGGACCGAAGCAGGCATCATCGAACCGCAAGAACTTTCGTTCCCCGCCCCGGACGGCTACCCGGTCCACGGCTGGCTGGTCCTGCCGCCGGGGAAGGGCCCGCACCCGGTGCTGCTGAACATCCACGGCGGACCGTTCTCGCAGTACACCACCGCGTTCTTCGATGAAGCACAGGTCTATGCCGCGGCCGGATATGCCGTTTTGATGTGCAATCCGCGCGGCTCCGCCGGTTACGGCCAGGCCCACGGCCGGTCCATCAAAGAGCGGATGGGCACGGTGGACATGCAGGACGTGCTCGCGTTCCTGGACGGCAGCCTCGAGAAGTTCTCCTCCTCCCTGGACGCCGGCGCCCTGGGCATCATGGGCGGTTCCTATGGCGGGTACCTCACGGCGTGGACCATCAGCCAGGACCACCGGTTCCAGGCCGCCATCGTGGAGCGGGGATTCCTGGATCCCGTGAGCTTCACGGGCTCGTCGGACATCGGCTGGTTCTTCGGCGGTGAATACATCGGCTCGGCGGCCGAGCAGGTGGCCGCTCAGAGTCCCATGGCAACGGTCGCCGCCGTCAGGACGCCCACACTGGTGATCCACAGTGAAGATGACCTCCGCTGCCCGGTGGAACAGGGCCAGCGCTATTTCACTGCCCTCAAGCAGCAGGGCGTCGACTCGGCGTTCCTCGTTTTCCCGGGCGAGGACCACGAGCTGTCACGCTCGGGGACGCCACACCACCGGCGGCAGCGGTTCGAACAAATCCTGGCCTGGTGGGCGAAGTACCTGCCGACGGACAACAACCGCGCGGCGACCGTCTAATCCGTGCCGTCTAATCCAGTGCCGGCTAATCCGTGTCCTGATTCGCGCCGGCCGGGAAGCCAAGCTCCCGGCTGGCCGTGGCGATGCCCGGCCCGGCCCAGCGCGTGGCGTACTCGCTGTTCGTGCTGAGTGAGCGGAGCTCGGCCCGGTCGATGTAGAGCGTGCCGTGGAGGTGGTCGGTCTCGTGCTGCACGATCCGCGCCTGCCAGCCGCTGAAGTCCTTGGTGACATTCCCGCCGACGGGCGTGAGGTACTCCAGCCGCACGCTGTCGGGACGCTCAACCACGGCCTGCAGTCCGGACAGCGAGAGGCAGCCTTCGAAGAAGGCTGCGGTGCCGTTGCCCAGGCGGGAGTAGGACGGATTCAGCATCGCGAAGAACTCCAGCGGCGCCCTGTCCCGGGCCGCGGCCGTGACCTCGTCGATCTCGAACTGGTCTTCGAGGACGGCCAGCTGCAGCGGAATGCCCAGCTGCGGAGCTGCCAGGCCGACGCCGGGTGCGGCATGCATGACTTTCCTCATGAGGACGATCAGCTGGCTGAGTTCCTCGGGCTCCAGCTGGCCCTCGAACGGAGCCGCGTGCTGCCTGAGGACCGGATGCCCGGCCTGCACGATGGGCGGCAGGGCCTCCGAGGCCAGCAGTTCCTGCACGGTTTCCCTGATCCGGGCCGGGCTATAGGTCGTGGGCGGAGATGCGTGGGTCATGGGGACAGCCTAGCGCCGGGTTAGCGCAGCGCGGTGCCCTCTCACACCGGGCAGCGTCGCGCTATTTGCATCATGAACGCGCTATTGCATCGTGAAGCGCCGGGCCACCAACGCGTTGAAGGCCGGTATGGCCGCCACTCCGGCGATCGCCGCGTTCCGGGGCCGCAGCAGGCGGGCCGGAAGCGGCCTGCCCATCGCCATGTTCACCTCGGCCTGGCGTGCCGCGGCGGCTGCGGCCCGGCGTCGTCCGGCATCGAAACGCCGCAGCGCTTCAGCGGACGGCCCCCCGCGCACGACGGCGAAGATCGCCGGCAGCAGCGCTTCGGCATCCAGCCAGCCAAGGTTCATGCCCTGGCCGCCAATGGGGCTGATCTCGTGCGCCGCGTCTCCGACGAGCGCCGTCCGGCCGGAAACCATGCGCGCAGCCAGCCGCGAACGGACGCTGAAGCTGCTGAGCATGGTATTCGCGCCGGGGTCCAGCGCCAAGCAGGTTCTGCGGGCAACGAGTCCGGCCAGCTGCTCCGCATCAGGACGGGCCGGCGGACTCCCCAGCCGGACAACCCAGCGGCGGACTCCGCCGGGCAGCGGGAACGACTCAACAATGCCGTCGCTTTCCAGGAACAGCGCGGCATCGCTGCCGAAGGGGCTCGATTCGGGGAAGTCACCCATCAGGTAATGGTCCGGATACAGTTTCTCCGGCGCCGCCACCCCCAAAAGTGTCCGCACCGTCGAGTAGGCGCCGTCGGCGCCCACCGCGAAAGCGGCGGAGTGGCCGGAGGCGGCCCCGGCAATGGTGACGCTCAGCGTCACCCGGCTGCCGTCGTCGTGCATTCCCGTAACCCGGGCGTCACGGACAAGCGCGCCGCCGTCCAGCTCCCTGAGCCGACGCTCCAGGACCTCTTCCGTCACGGGCTGGGGCACGGCGAGGACGAACGGGTACCGGTCGGAGACCGGGGCGAACGGCATGCAGGCGATCTTCCGGCCGTTACTCACAGCGAAGCCCTGGCGGATGGGGACGCCGCGGCCGATCAGCTCCTGGGCGACGCCGATGCGCTCGAGGGCCGCGAGCGCCGGCGGATGGATGCCGATGGCCCGGGTGTGGGCGTTGCGGCCGGTCCGCCTTTCGAGGACCCGCACCGTAACCCCGTGCTGCAGGAGCAGCGAACCGAGAAAGAGTCCAACTGGACCGCCGCCCGCGATCAGCACGTCGGTCATGCCGGGCGCCGCCAGTAGGTGAGCAGGCAGTGGAAGGGGGAGTGCGGCTCCACCGTCCAGCCGGCAGGGAGCACGGCGGCCAGCTCGGGGACGGTGTAGCTGCGCCTGATCGAGGTCAGCCCGTCCCCGCGGATATAGGAGCCGGTGAGCGGGAGGGCACCAGCACTGAACAGCGCATAGGCAGCCGCGCTCCGGGTCAGATCGTTGTGCAGGGCCAGGCGGCGGGCCAGCCCGGCGGAATCATCCAGGAACTGCTGCAATTCCTTCGCAGCCAGATGGTGCAGCACGTGGTTGGAGATGACGACGTCGTAGGACTTGCCCTCGGCGAGCAGATCGCCGCTGCTCGCCTGCCGGAACTCCACACCGGGGATGGGCCTGCGGCCGGCGGCGAAACGGAAGGCCCTTTCATCCGGGTCAATCCCCGTCACGTGGAGCTGGATCCCGTCCTTCGACGCCCAGCGGGCGAGCATCACGGCCAGGTCGCCGCCGCCGCAGCCAACGTCCAGCACCGTTGCGGCGCCCATGCCGGCCACCTGCGGGCGCACTCTGGTGCGGTACAGCCGGTGCCAGCCGGAGACCACGCGGTTGACCAGCGCGAACTGTTGGTAGGTGCGCCGCAGCCGGTCCGGATCGCAGTCCGGCCGGTCCATGTCCTCGACGGCGTCCGTGTCCCGCAGGCCAAGGACGCCTGGGCCCGTTCCCGGGATCCTCACGGCCGTCAGGCCAGGGACGGCTCGGCCTCGCCGGACGCCGCATGAAGCCCGTCGGCCGGCTGCTTCACCTTGGTGAACAGGCCGGTTTCCACCGTCAGCCCGGGGCCGAACGCCATGGAGCAGATGCGTTCGTCCCCCTCCCGCGACGGGAGATCCAGAATGTGCTTGAGGACGAAGAGCACCGTCGCGCTGCTCATGTTGCCGTAATTCCGCAGCGTTTCGCGGGCCGGATGCAACTGCTCATCGGTGAGATCCAGCCGGGACTGCACCTTGTCCAGGATGCTGCGGCCGCCCGGGTGGATGGCCCAGTGGGCGATGTCACGGTAGGCGAGTTCCCGCAGCGAGGGGTCGCGTGCCAGCAGCGGCTCGAGCGCGCCAACGATGTGGCTATCGATGATGTGCGGCACGTAGTTGCCGAGCACCATCTCAAAGCCTTCATCGCCGATATTCCAGGCCATAGAGTCCTCACCCACCGGGGTCAGGACCGTCTCGAAATGGTCCAACTGGAGCAGCGGCCGGGATTCAAGGTCCTCACGCGCCGTCACCACGGCTGCCGCCGCGCCGTCCGCAAACAGCGCAGATCCCATGATCGTGTCCGGATCGTTGGAGGTCCGGACGTGCAGGGAGCACAGCTCGGCGCACACGACCAGCACAATCGCCGCCGGGTCCGCCTCACAAAAGGACTTGGCCGCCCGGAGCGCCGGGAAGGCCGCGTAGCAGCCCATGAAGCCGAGGTGGTACCGCTGCACAGCCGGGTTGAGGCCCAGGGCGCGGACGATCTTGTAATCCGGCCCGGGGTTGAAAAAGCCGGTGCAGGAGACTGTGATGAGGTGGGTGATGTCCGGCGGGTCAATGCCGTCGCACTTGGAAACGGCCGCGTCCGCCGCCTCGATGAAAAGCTTCGTGGCTTCCTCGGCGAAGAGGTTGTTGCGTGCCTTGGTGCTGGGGCTCCGCAGCACGCGGGTCTGCGGATCGAAAAACTGGGGGTCTTCGGCGGCGGAGTCCAGGGTCAGTTCGCGGACCGCCGTGTACCGGGTGTCGATGGCGGCGGAATCAAAGCACGTGGACACAAGCCGGGAGCCAAGCCGGGTCAGCCCGGGCTGCGCCGCGAAGACGTCACGGGCCTCGTGCTGGATGAGCAAAGTCGGCGGAACTGCGGTTTCGAGAGCTCTCACATAGACCGTCATTGGTTCATTCTTAGCGAGAGCGCAGGTTAAGACAATGGATTGGCCTGGCGGCAACTGGACAACTCAGGCGGGAGGTAGCACGATCACGAATGTGACCACCAGACCCGCCGCAGAACAGCGCCTGGACGATCTGGCGCGGCTGCGCCGCGTCCGTGACCGCATCGACAGGGAGTACGCCCAGCCGCTGGACGTCGAGGCGCTTGCGCGCGGCGTGAACATGTCAGCCGGTCACCTCAGCCGGCAGTTCCGGGAAGCCTACGGCGAGCCCCCGTACGCCTACCTCATGACGCGGCGCATCGAGCGGGCGATGGCACTGCTGCGGCGCGGCGACCTCAGCGTCACGGAGGTGTGTTTCGCCGTCGGCTGTTCGTCGCTGGGGACGTTCAGCAGCCGCTTCACCGAGCTGGTCGGCATGCCGCCCAGCGTGTACCGGACACAGGCGGCGGGGGAGACGGAGGGCATGGCGCCATGCGTGGTGAAACAGGTAAGCAGACCGGTCAGGAATCGAGAAGCGGTCCCGTCCGGCCGCACCTAGACTGGCGGCATGAACCTCACCATTCACTGGACTTTCCTTCCGCATAACGACGCCGACGCCTCCCTGGCCTTCTATCGCGACACCCTCGGATTCGAGCTCCGCAACGATGTGGGGTACGGCGGGATGCGCTGGCTCACGGTTGGTCCTGCGGACCAGCCCGGCACCTCTGTGGTCCTGGAACCGCCGGCAGCCGACCCGGGCATCACCAAGGACGAACGCCGCACCATCACCGAAATGATGGCCAAGGGGACCTACGCCCGCCTCGTGCTGGCCACCCCGGACCTGGACGGCACCTTCGAAAAGGTGCAGGCCAGCGGCGCCGAGGTGGTGCAGGAGCCCACCCAGCAGGCATACGGTGTCCGCGACTGTGCATTCCGCGACCCTGCGGGGAACCTGATCCGCATCAACGAAGTCCTGTAAGACACTTCCGATCACGACCGGACTTCCGATCACGACCGGCGGGCGCAGCTGTTGCGTCCGCCGGTTGCCGTGCGGAGTTACTGTTGCCGCAACCGCGACAACGAACAAGAATCAGACGTGGCGTGCGAAGCCGGACCCAACCGGCTATCCGCCTGACAGAGGGAGACACGATGACCATAACCACGAGGACGGACACGCAGTCATCCGGACTGCACACCGCCGATGGCCATGACCTGATCCGGGTGCAGGGCGCGCGCGTGAACAACCTCAAGGATGTCAGCGTCGAGATCCCCAAGCGCCGCCTGACGGTGTTTACCGGTGTCTCCGGCTCAGGCAAGAGCTCCCTGGTGTTCGGCACTATCGCCGCGGAGTCGCAGCGGATGATCAATGAGACGTACAGCGCCTTCGTGCAGGGGTTCATGCCCACACTGTCGCGGCCTGAGGTGGATGTGCTGGAGGGGCTGACGACGGCCATCATCGTCGACCAGGAGCGGATGGGGGCCAACCCGCGCTCCACCGTAGGCACCGCAACCGATGCCAACGCGATGCTGCGGATCCTCTTCAGCAGGCTGGGCCAGCCCCACATCGGCTCGCCCAATGCCTACTCCTTCAACATCCCGACGGTGAAGGCCAGCGGCGCAATCACCGTCGAGCGCGGCAACAAGACCAAGGCGGAGAAGGCGACGTTCAACCGGCTCGGCGGCATGTGCCCCCGCTGCGAAGGCATGGGCAACGTCAGCGACTTCGACCTTACGGCGCTGTATGACGACAGCAAGTCACTCAGCGGCGGTGCCCTGACCATTCCGGGCTACAGCATGGATGGCTGGTACGGCCGCATTTTCAGCGGGGCCGGCTTCAACATGGACAAGCCGATCAACAAGTTCACCAAGAAGGAAATCCACGACCTGCTCTACAAGGAGCCGACGAAGATCAAGGTCGAGGGCATCAACCTGACCTACGAGGGCATTATCCCCAAGATCCAGAAGTCGATGCTGTCCAAGGATGTGGATGCGCTGCAGCCGCACGTCCGCGCCTTCGTGGAGCGGGCCATCACCTTCACGACCTGTCCCGATTGCGGCGGCACCCGGCTCAGCCAGGAAGCGCTGTCCTCGAAGATCAAGGGCAAGAACATCGCCGACGTCTGCACCATGCAGATCACCGACCTGGCCGACTGGGTCCGGGACCTCGACGAGCCGTCCGTGGCCCCGCTGCTCGCCGGGCTGCAGCACCTTTTGGACTCGTTCGCGGAAATCGGACTGGGCTACCTCTCGCTGGACCGGCCATCGGGGACACTGTCCGGGGGAGAGGCACAGCGCACCAAGATGATCCGCCACCTCGGTTCGTCGCTCACTGACGTCACCTACGTCTTCGACGAGCCCACGATCGGCCTGCACCCGCACGACATTGAGCGGATGAACTCCCTGCTGCTCCAGCTGCGGGACAAGGGCAACACGGTGCTCGTCGTGGAGCACAAGCCGGAGAGCATCGCTATCGCCGACCACATCGTCGACCTCGGCCCGGGCGCCGGCACCGGGGGCGGCACCGTCTGCTTCGAAGGCACGGTCGAGGGGCTGCGGGGGAGTGACACCATCACCGGCCGGCACCTCGATGACCGGGCGCAGCTCAAGGAATCGGTGCGCTCCGCTTCCGGCGCGCTGGAGATCCGCGCCGCGTCGACTAACAACCTCAAGAACGTCGACGTCGACATCCCGCTCGGCGTGCTGTGCGTCCTTACCGGCGTTGCCGGTTCCGGCAAGAGCTCGCTGATCCACGGCTCGGTCGCCAAGCGGGACGGCGTGGTGGTGATCGACCAGGCCGGCATCCGCGGTTCCCGGCGCAGCAACCCGGCCACGTACACCGGGCTCCTGGAGCCGATCCGCAAGGCGTTTGCCAAAGCCAACGGCGTGAAGCCCGCGTTGTTCAGCTCCAATTCGGAGGGTGCCTGCCCCACGTGCAACGGCGCCGGCGTCATCTACACGGACCTGGGTGTCATGGCCACGGTCGAGACCACGTGCGAGGAGTGCGACGGCAAGCGGTTCCAGGCAGCGGTTCTGGAGTTCACGCTCGGGGGTCGGAACATCGCCGAGGTGCTGGCGATGTCTGTGGCGGAGGCCGAGGAGTTCTTCGAGGACGGCGATGCCCGCACACCGGCCGCCCACAAGATCCTGGACCGGCTGGCCGACGTCGGGCTTGGTTATCTCACCCTCGGCCAGCCGCTCACAACGCTGTCAGGCGGCGAGCGGCAGCGGCTCAAGCTGGCCGCGCAGATGGCAGAAAAGGGTGACGTCTACATCCTCGACGAACCGACCACCGGACTGCATCTGGCCGACGTCCAAAACCTGCTGGCCCTGCTCGACCGGCTCGTCGACTCGGGCAAGTCGGTGATCGTCATCGAGCACCACCAGGCGGTCATGGCGCACGCCGACTGGATCATCGACCTCGGGCCCGGCGCGGGGCACGACGGCGGCAATATCGTCTTCGAAGGATCACCGGCAGACCTCGTTGCCGGCCGTTCAACGCTGACCGGCGAGCACCTCGCAGCCTACGTGGGCGCCAACTGACGGACTCGCATGTAGGTTATGCCGCCGGATCCGGCAGAACGGACAGCCCATCGGCCACGACGCGGCCATCGTGGATGACGGTGCGGTCTGCTCCGCGGTCCATGACGGTGCTCGTGACGGTTTCTCCGTCGACAAGGACGATGTCCGCCTCGTCGCCAACAGCCAGGCCCGGCCGGTCGTCGGGGCTCGTGAGGCGGCGGACTGCACGGTCCATGATGGAGGCACCCCCAACGGTGGCGATCGCCGCGCAGTGCTCGATCAGCCGGTCTTTGCGGAGCCGATGGGTGAACGCCAACTGCCAGGCGCGGTCGAGCATGTCGCAGTTGCCGTACGGGCTCCAGTAGTCCCGCTGGCCGTCCTCGCCCAGCCCAACCCGGATCCCGGCGTCGGTCATCCGGGCCAGGTCGAACTGGGTGCCGCCGCTCGCCGGGGCCACGGTCGCCCAGGCGATGTCCAGTTCAGCCATCTGCTCCAGGAGCCGCGCGGTCACGTCGGGGTGGACGTTGGCCAGGTCGTAGGCGTGGGAGAGCGAGACGCGCCCCTGCATGCCCAGTGCCCGGGTTCGTTCAAAGATGAGCTCCGCGCTGAAAACGCCGAGGTGGCCAGGCTCGTGCAGGTGGATGTCGACGTCGACCCCGTACTTTTCGGCCAGGCCGAAAACGATGTCCAGATGGCGCACCGGATTCCGGTCCAGCTGACAGGGATCTATGCCGCCGATGGTCGTGGCGCCTGCCCTGAGGGCATCCTCAAGGAGTGGGACGGTCCCGTCCTCAAGCAGCAGTCCGGCCTGGGGAAATGCCATGATCTCCACGGTTGCGGCGCGGGCGAAGCGTTCCTTGGCAGCCAAGACCGCCTCGAAGCGCTCCAGTCTGCAGTCCACGTCGACCTGGGCGTAGGAGCGGACACGCGTGGTGCCCCGCGCAATCATCCGTTCCAGCGTTCCCGCCACCACCTCCGGGTAGGGGATGGGGGTGTCGCGCCAGTTCTCCCGGTCGTTGCACATCATGTTCCATACCCCGGGACCGCCGGTGTGCTCCCGGAACGGCAGCCCGACCCGGGTCGAATCGAGGTGGACGTGGACGTCGGTGAAGGCAGGGATGGCGATCCGGTGGCGCCCGTCCACTGCACCACGGGCGGTCCCGGCATTGACGGCGGCGGTCCCGGCGGGGTGCAGTGCAGCAATCCGGCCGTCACGGACCTCGATGTCCACGGCGTTCCCGCCCCATGGACGGACATTGGTGATAAGCATGGTTCCTTCCTTTCGTGCTAGAAGTTCATGGCAACCTGCGCGATGGCTGCCGCCGCGGCGACGAAGCTCGCCGTGAACGTTATCAGGGCGACGACGACGATCTTCCAGCATGCAGCGGCCCCGGTCGCCGGGAGAGTCTGACATTATGTCAAGCTAGCCGGTGATGGCGGCTTCCTGGCGGTTTCTCCGCCGATATCCGCCGGCTGTTGGGGTGCAAGGGAGATTGACGGCAGTCCCGAAGCTGGCCGGATCAGGCGGTGTGCCGACACGGATCCTGCGCGACGATGTGATCGTCCGAAGACAAAGGTTCTAAAACGCCACATGGTTCGAATCTCTAATCAGCGACTCAGTGCCGGCAAGCATTTCATGGCCGCAGACAGTGGCTCAAATGATCCAAACTGTACGGAGATGAACCTGATCTGTAAGCCATGCGGGCCGTCCGTACGGGATGTTTCGCACCCACTTCTGCACCTCCCTACGAACTGGCATGCACGGGTATTCGTGGGCCGGGAGTAGGTGTCGCTCTGCAGTGGGTTGGTCCGATTAGCGGAGTGTCTCTGAACTGATCAGTCTCATCTGCTTGTAACAGCGCCGCGCACGGCTGAGATGTACTGGGCGTAGGCGGCTGCTGAGTCGGTAGCGTGGCGTTCGATGGTTGTAGGGGAGTAGCCGAGGGTGTCGGCGATGATGGCCACGGGTGCAAGTTTGGTGAGCTCGTGGAGAGTTCCGAGTCGCGCGGCTCGGGTGCTGAATAGCTTGCTGAGGCGTGTTGTGAGGTGTCCTGGGTGGATGTGCCGGCCGGGTGAGGTTCCGCGGAATACCCAGTTGGTGTTCGGGTGCGAGGCGGTTAGGTTGTGGCCGGGGTTTGCGGCGAGTTCCCGCCAGGGCGCATCTAAGGGCTCAGGCAGTGCGATCTGGATCGTTCCCAGCTGGATGGTGACCAGTTCTTC
Source organism: Arthrobacter sp. K5 (assembly GCF_040448525.1). Lineage (NCBI taxonomy): Bacteria > Bacillati > Actinomycetota > Actinomycetes > Micrococcales > Micrococcaceae > Arthrobacter > Arthrobacter sp. K5. The sequence continues at coordinate 752,689 of NZ_CP159279.1, forward strand.
GGTGACGGTCACGTCATCCCAGGTTAGGCGCGCTATGTTTTCGGCCTGTTGCCCGAAGACAAGAACGAGGATCGCGGCGGCCTGATCTCGTCCTTCAATTTGTCCACCGGCCTGGAACACGCGGTTGAGTGCTTCATCCTGTCCTGACTTGTCGAGTTTGGGGCTCGTTCCACGACGATGCGGGATGATAGCCAGTCCTGCAGGAGCGGCCTTGGCCTTGATGGCCCATTTCAGAAAATGTTCAGCAATCCGCCTGGTGGTAGGTCCTTCTGCCTGCCATAGGTCGAGACGAGCCTGGGTCAGCCCGGCAAGGCTGGTGCCGTGGCCGGTGAGCCAGTTGAGCAGATCGATGGCGACTGTCACTTGCTGCTTGGCACGCAGGAAAGTGCCGCGGGTGACTTCGTCCATCTGGTTCATCCGGCGTAGGTGATGCCAGCGGATGTAGCGGCGGATGATGTCACGGTCCTCAGGGTTGCTGACCCGGTCTAAGGCCTGTGCTGACCAGTTCTCGTAACGCGTGCGGAGTTCATCGCGGCGGGGCAGCACCCCGTGTTCGGTGAGGAGGCCGCGGACGTATTCGCGGGTCCGCGAGTCGGGCAATCCATCGAAGCTTTCATGCGTGATTTCTGGCGTGACGGCGAGGTTTCGAAGGAAAGCGGTGACGTGCTTTTGCTGGATCCAGGTGATGCCGCTGTTGGCGCGTTTCATCGACTTCAATGCTGCAGCAAGCGGAATCAATTCGGGCGCCATGACTCCCCGCGACGGGTCCGTGAGCAGGTCATCAACAACGGTGGCCAACACACAGCTCCAGCAACGGCCGCCGCTGTGGAGTTCGTCTTCTGCTCCGCAGCTCTCGCAGTCGACGTTGAGTCGGATGCCTGAGCATCGACGGCAGGCAGGTTGGTCATCGATAATTCCGGGCAGGACGCCTTCGTGGCCGCAGGCGCAGGTGCCACGAGTGCGTTTGGCTTGCTGGTAGCAGTAGCCGCAGACTCCGCCATCGGGCCATCGAGCGACGGTTTGGTGGTGCTGGCCGCAGCGGCCGCAGGGGACCGGCCAGCGGATGGGGTCCTCTGCTTTGCGTGGCCTACTCACCCGTCTTCGGGAGCAACGAGTCGGACGCGTCGTGCGACCGGGTTGCCTGGTTGGATGCCGAGGTCTTCGCTGCGCTTGGGGGCGTTGGCTGTCGCTGCGGCGCGCATTTCCACGAATGGTTCGAACAAGTCGTTGGGTGTGCAGTCCAGGATGTCGCAGAGCGCGGCGAATGTCCTGGCCGGAATGCGCTCCGGCGTGGAGGTGACCAGCCTGTAAACCTGACTCTCGGAGAGATTGATGCCACGGGATTTCAGGAGCGGCATCAATTCGGTGGTCTTCCACAGGTTCTGTTTTGCCATCAGGGCTCGCAGGTTCCAGCGGTAGCCAATCCGGCGCTGTTCAGGCATCTGGGTCCTCCAAGTTGGCGATGCGGCGTGCAATCATCTGCTGCACGGTTTTCTGCTTGAAGTCCGACGATACCGAGGTGTAGAGCCCGGTGGTCGAGGCGTAGGAGTGGCCAACCTGAGTCTGCACGAAGGCCGCGTCGTAACCGGCTTCGATCAGGTGGGTCACGTAGGAATGCCTGAGGCAATGCAGGCCCAGCTCTTGGGGCAGGCCGGCGGCATCCCGTGCAGCGGCGAACGCATCCCCGAACGAGCCCAGGGACATCCGGGCGCCACGCTCACTCGGCCAAAGCGCCGAGGACCTTTCTGCGGTCGGGAACTGCTGCCGCAATCCACCGGATGTCCATGTCTTGAGCTGGTCCACGACCCAGTCGAACTCCGGCACGGTCAACACGGTGCGCCGTCTGGGTCCTGAGCCCGCGGTGCCCTTGGCAAACCGAACCTGGACTGCCCCGAACCGGCCGTAGTCGCTGACGTGAGGGTTCGGGCCGAAGTCCTCCAGGTCCAGCATGGTCATTTCACGCCGGCGAAGCCCGTAGGCATAACAGACCTTGAACGCCACCGAGTCACGGAACAGGGGCAGCCAGCGCTTACTGCCGGCGGCGTATTCCCGGTCGACGAGGTCATCGATGTAGTCGAATAACCGCTGCAGCTCCGCCTTGGTGAACGAGCGCTTCTTCGCCGGGACGGCATCATCGGTGGTGTGCCGTGGCATGTTCCACTCGAAGCAGATCTGGCTTGGAATATCACCGAAAGTCCGTTCGCAGAACTCGCCCCACCCATAGCCCGGATGGGTCAGGTAGGAGCAGAACATCGCCACAGCGTTGCTGTACGAACGCAAGGTCTTCAGGCTGATCGGCTTCTCGCCAGAACGCAGATCGCCCAGGAAGTCTTCGATGTCGGCCGGGCCCCATTGCCACGGAAATTCACCCGTGAAGCCCTGAAAACGCTCCAGCAACTGGCAACGCTTCTTGATGGTCTCGGTCGTGAGGCCGCGCGCCAACATCTGCGCCCGCCAGCCATCGAGCATGGCAGTAAAAACCCGTTCATCAGCCCGGAACAGCCCAATGTCCGGATCGACCAGCATCCGCGGGACGAAACCCGGAATGGCACCGCTCATTGCAACCCCTAAACCATGGAAACATGCATTAGATGCAGGAAACCTATAGCGGCAAGGGATCCGCGGGCAAATTCAGCCGTGTCGACAGAACGGTTAGGTCCGTCGGAAAGCCTGCCTGACCTGCGGAAACACCCCGCTTCCTCCAAGCACGGGAGTACTCGCAGCTACTTCTACTCCCGTGGTTTTAACGCCGATAATCAGCATTATGTAAAGTAAAGTCGCGGTAGCTCCAGCCGACGGGCGATAAACCCTCCCCCTTTAGGTGACGCGGCGTCTTCGAGCTCAAGCCTCATTACTGCTGCGGAGCGCCTGCGATGCGCAGACAAAGAACAGCGGGCCCCATTCCCACCGCGCATCAGGTCAGCGGGCGTGGACCCAGCCGGTGCCGCCGCCAAAGCGGATGCCGCCGCCGCATGCAGCGCACGACCACTTGCCGCGGAACCATCGGCGCTCAGTTACGCTGCGGCAGGGGCTGATTTCCGGACTGTCGCCGTAGGCGCCGGCCTGCACCATTGCGGCCAGCATGACCCGGACATCCGTCTCGTAATTGTCCATCGCGTGGAAGTCGCGGAGTCCGCAGCCACTCCCGCGCAGGCACGCCCCATCATGCAGGCGGCGAGCGATCGCAAGCACCGCCTGGTCGTTGACGGTGACGGTCAGAACCGGAGCAGCGAAATCCTCGGCCGGGCAGGTCCGCCGCGCCGGAAGATCCGCGAACGGATCGTCGATCAGGTCATTCATCGTTGCTGTCATCAGTGCCCCTTGGTGCTCCAGTAGGTGTTGGTCGGAATCCCCTCGTCCGCGGCATCTTGCGATGCAAGTCACGTTCACTTGTTTCATAAGCAAAGCTACGCCGATTTAAACACCCAGTCCAGCCTTATTTAGTTTTTTAGAGCTCGTCGGGACGTTCATCCTTGCGGCGGCCAGTCCAGCAAATCGACCCAGGAATCCCAGAAATTAACGCGGGAAGCTTCCCCGACTGGCCCAGAAGTGATCGAGCAAAAGATCCGAATCGATAGGTTTTATAGACAACGCTCCCCCGCCGCGCCACGCTCGGGGACAGGCGTCCGGGGGCGGGTTCCCTTACGCGGGGAACTTACAGGCCAGTGCTGGCGCGATGCTCGCGCACGCGGTCAAGCCACTCGGTGATCAGGGCCTTGATGAGGCCGGGCTGCTCGTGCGGCAGCGCATGACCGGCGCGGTCGAGCACAGCGAAGGTTGCCCGTGGATAGTGCTCGAGCAGGTCCCACTGGCCGGCGTACCCCACTGTCGAATCCTGGCGTCCGGTGACGATCAGGACGGGCTGGAGTACGGTGGGCCAGCTTCGGGGCTGCTGCTGAACAGCCAGTGTTGGCCGATCCGCTCGAGTCCTTTTTCGTCGACCAGGCCGAGGGCAGGGACGATGTACTGCGTGTATCGCTCCAGCATGGACTGGGTCTGCACGACGAAGTAGTCACGGAACACGCTCTCCTCAGCCGGACCGAGCGTCTCGCGCGGATCCACCGAGGAGTGCAAGACCTGGTGCGCCGGAAGATTCCGAACGTTCTCCCCCAGCGGACAAATCAGCGCCAGCCCTGTCACCTGCTCCGGGCGCCTGCCGGCGACGGCCCGGGCATAGTACGCACCGGCGGAATGGCCAATGAGCCGAAACTTCCCGTCACCGATCACACCATCTACAAACGCGAGCAGCAGGTCGAGAACGTCGTCGGCACTGTCCAGGGTGCCCGCCGGCGTGCGCCCCATGCCGGGAAGGTCAGGGTAAAGACGCCAGCAATCAACCACTCCGCTAAATATCGGCTCCATGGCACCGACCATTTCGCGGTGATCCACACCCGCACCGTGTAGTACCAGGAGCGGCGCCCCGTCGCCGTGCTCCACGTAATGTACTGGTATGCCGCGGGCTTTGTACTCCACAGCGTCAGCCTAATTTAGGCCCTTGGTTAGTGACAGGATGAGGTTCATGTCCATTGATGTGCAAGCGGTGCGCCGAGAGACCCGCGGTGTCCGGAACGTGACCCATCTGAACAATGCGGGAAGCTCGCTCATGTCCCGCCCGGTGGCGGAGACCGTGGTGGGCCACGTGCGCCGGGAGGAGGAAATTGGCGGCTATGAAGCTGCCGAGGAGGCTGCTGACCGGCTGGACGACGTGTACTCCTCGGTGGCGCGGCTCATCGGGGCACAGGCAAACGAGATCGCCCTGGCCGAGAGCGGCAGCCGGGCGTGGGGCGCGGCGGTGTACAGCTTGCCCGTTGAGCCCGGGGCACGGCTGCTGATTGGCCGTACGGAGTATTCCGGCAACGTCATCGCCCTGCGGCAGCTTGCGCGTCGACATGGCCTGCAGATTGTGGTTGTCCGCGACGACCCCCATGGGCAGGTCGACGTCGAGCACCTCCAGAGGGAGCTCGAGCGCGGAAACGTTGCAATGGTCGCCCTGACACACGTGCCCATGGCAAACGGACTGGTCAATCCGGCCACGCAGGTGGGACGGCTCTGCCGGGCCGCCGGTGTGTTGTTTGTCCTCGACGCATGCCAGTCAGTGGGCCAGATGCCCCTGGACGTGGAGTCGCTGGGCTGCGACGTGCTGGCGGGGACCGGGCGGAAGTTCCTGCGCGGTCCCCGCGGCACCGCGTTCCTGTATGTGCGTGCCTCGGTTCTGGAGCAGCTGGAGCCGGTCATGCTGGACGGGCATTCAGCCGTTCCGTCAGGCGCCAACGGACTCGAAATCCGCGGCGATGCGCGCCGTTTTGAAAGCTGGGAGACCAATGTCGCCGGAAGGCTGGGTCTGGGCCGCGCCGTCGATTATGCCCTGGCCCTTGGCCTGGACGCCGTGCAGGAGCGAGTGGCCAGGCTCGCGGAGCTCCTGCGAAACGCCTTGTCTGCGCTTCCGGCGGTAACCGTCCACGACGGCGGGATGACCCGGAGCGGCATCGTGACGTTTTCGGTGCGGGGAACCGACGCGGGGACCGTCAGGGCCAAGCTGGCGGATCACCGGATCAACGTCTCCGTGGCTCCCCTGCCCTCTAGTGAGGTCAACGCTGTCCTCGCCGGCAAACCATGTGCAGCGCCCACGGTGGTGCGGGCCTCGGTGCACTATTACAACACCGAGGCCGAGATTCAGCGGCTCGTGCATCTACTCAGGTGAGCGTTGCGCTCCCCCGGTTTGCCGCAGCTGCCCGGCTAAAGCGCCTCCGCGAGCGTCATCGCATAGCGGTTCTGACTGTCGGTCCATTGCCCTGCAATGGAGAATCCGGCTGATTCCAGCTCGCCCGCTATGCCCTCGATCCGGAATTTCGCGGAAATCTCCGTGCGCAGTTCCTCACCTTCGTGGAACCGGACGTCCATCCCCACTCCGGGCAGGCGCACGAGCATCGGTTTCCTGGCACGCAGCCGCATTTCGATCCACTCTTCGTCGGGCATCCACAGCGCGACGTGGTCAAAGGCCATGACCTCGAAATCGGCGCCCAACTGGGAGTTGAGGACACGGAGCACGTTCCGGTTGAAATCCGCGGTGACCCCCTCGGCGTCGGCATAGGCCGGGACAAGGATGTGGGGTGACTTCACCAAGTCCGTGCCAAGCAGCAGCGAACCGCCGTCGCCGTCGAGCAGCTCGCGGATACCCGTGAGAAAGCGGGCCCTGGCCTGCGGCTCAAAATTGCCGATGGTGCCGCCCAGGAAAGCCACCATGCGGCGCCCCGTTCGAGGGAGAAGGTGCAGCTGGGTTTCGAAGTCCGCTGCCACTGCCTCCAGCCGAAGATCGGGGAACGCCGGAGCCAGTTCATTGCGTGCATCCAGCAGCGCGCTATCGCTGACGTCCACGGCGACGTAACGGCGGAGCGATCCCGCCTCCCTCAAGGCATCCAGCAGCAGCGGGGTCTTCCTGGACGATCCGGATCCGAGTTCAATCAATGTTTCTGCCGGGCTCGCGGCCGCCATCTCTGGGGCGAAGAGTTCCAGCACTTCACGTTCGGCGCGCGTCGGGTAGTACTCGGGCAGGTTCGTGATGCGTTCGAACAGGGCGCTGCCGAGTTTGTCATAGAACCATTTGGGCGGCAGCGTTTTGGGTGACGAGCTGAGACCCGCGCGCACGTCTGCGCGCAGGCTGCGCTCCAGATGGTCCGGCGGAAGGTGATGGATGATGTCGGTGCGGTCGGCGGAGAGGCTCATGGGGCTGCGTGCTCCTTCGTGAGTGCCGGAATGGGACGTACTTCGACGCTGCCTGCGGTGGCGGTCAGGAGGGAACGGTCAGGCACCTGGTGCCAGTCCGGGCCATCGTCGCATGGTTCGCTGGCGACGACGACGCCCCCGGTGCCGTTGCGCCAAAAGAGGCTGTCGCCGGCGGCTGTGGCCGCGATGGCCATGCCGTCTGTGAGCAGAAAGTTGAATCTGCCTCCAGCGACGGCTGAGACAGCGTTCACCACGTGCATCAGCGCCTCCCCGGCGGCGTCGCCGGCGTCCAGCCGCTCCAGAACGAGGGCCCAGAGCAGCGCAGAATCGACCTGCGCCTCAAGGGCCAGCAGTCGCGCCGGCGGGAGTGAAGCGGCCAGTTCTTCCACCGCATGCGGCCAGCCTTCCACGCGGCCGTTGTGGCTGAAGAGCCAGGGGCCATGGGCATACGGCGCGGCGGCTGACTCCTCAGGCGTCATCCCCGGTGTTGCTGATCTGACGGCTGCCAGCACGGCCCCGCTGGACGTAACCCGGGCAACGTCGGCGAAGGATCTGTCCGCCCAGATCGGGATGGCACGGCGGTAGCGGGCGGGCACAGGATCGTCCGGGGCGTACCAGCCGACACCGAATCCGTCGGCATTGATTGTCCCGTACCGCTGGCGGCGGGGCGCCCACGACTGCTCCAAAAGCCCATGGTCGGGGGCGAACAGCAGCTCGGCCAGCGGCATCGGCTTCCCGATATAGGCGAAATGACGGCACATGGGCTAGCGGCCCTCCACCGGAGTCACGTCGCGCGCTGTGCGGAATCCGGCAAAAATCTGCCGGCGGATCGGATAGTCCCAGTTCCGGAAAGTGCCCCTGCAGGCGGCGGGATCTGCCGCCCAGGACCCTCCCCGGAGCACCTTGTAGTCGGACCCGAAGAACACCTCGCTATATTCCGGATACGGGAATGCGGTGAATCCGGGATACGGGCGGAAGTCGCTGGAGACCCATTCCCAGACGTCGCCGATGAGCTGCCGCACTCCCAGTGGCGAGGCCCCCGCGGGAAAGGAGCCTGCCGGAGCCGGGCGGAGGGCTGACCCGCCAAGATTGGCGTAGTGAGGTGCAGGATCCTCATCCCCCCACGGGTAGCGCCGGGAACGCCCGGACCGGGGATCAAAGCGCGCCGCCTTTTCCCATTCGGCTTCGGTCGGGAGCCGGCGCCCTGCCCACCGGGCGTAGGCGGCCGCTTCGAACCAGCACACGTGCTGCACCGGTTCATCGTCCGGAACAGGCTCGACGACGCCGAACCGGGTCCTGCTCCAGCCGTCGCCGTCGCGTTCCCAGTACTTGGGAGCCGCCAGCCCGGCGTCCCTGCAGTGATCCCAGCCTTCCGGGGTCCACCAGCGGGGATTCCGGTAGCCGCCGTCGTCTATGAAATGCCGGTAGGCGCCATTGGTCACCGGAAGGGTGTCGATCCAGTAGGCGGGCACGTCCACTGTATGGGACGGGCGTTCGTTATCCAGTGCCCACGGTTCCACTGACGTCCCCATGGTGAATGGCCCTGAAGGGATGAGAACCTCCTGTGGAAGGGCATGCAGATCCTGGGGTCCGACGCCGGGCGCGAAAGGTTGACCGTGGAGGACCGGCGTCCCTTTACGGAGCTGGTGCGTGGCAAGCATTGTTTCGTCGTGCTGCTGCTCGTGCTGGATGATCATTCCGAAGGCGAAACCCCGGTTCACCAGCGGTGAGCCTTCCAAGGGGGTCCGCTGCAGAATGTCGAGCGCCTTGTCGCGGACCTCGGCGATATATTTGCGTGACTCCTGCGGCGATAGCAGCGGCAGCGTCGTGCGGCTGCTCCGCGGATGCTGGAACGCGTCGTACATCTGGTCGAGATCGCACCGCAGCGGTTCCATCTTGCCGACGTCACGTACCAGCCAGAGTTCCTCCTGGCTGCCTACATGTGCGAGGTCCCAGACCAGTGGTGACATGAGCGGTGAGTGCTGCTTTAGGAGATCTTCCTCGTCGCAGTCGGTCAGCGCATGGGTTCGGTTCCGGGCCCGTTCCAGCCCGTCGGCGATGAAGGTCCTGAGAGTTTCGGGATCGGCAGGTGCTCCGGAAAGCTCACTCCGCATTGTCGGCCTCCTCGTCAGGCTCTGGTCGGGCAAACCAGCTGCCGGTTCTTCGCCACACGTCCAGGCGCTCGTCCGCCGGGCACCGGCTCCGCCCCGTATTGCGTTCCACGAACCGTTCGGCCCGTCTGCGGGTTGACGCGTCCGCTCCTAACCGGGGAAGCGCCATCAGGGCGGCCTCGGCGCAGCGGATGGCCGCGGCGGCGAGCACGGGATCCGTCAGCGCGTCGCGGGCGGCAGTCCGCATGGGATCGGTCAGCGCAGCAAGGGGCTCGCAGGCGTCTGCGGCGAGATCGGCAGCGAGTTCGTCGTCCATGAGCGCTGTGACGATCGCCGTGACCGGTTCCCAGTCGTGCCCTGCCTGTGCGTCGATCACTCTGAGCTCCATGAATCCGCGTGGCCGCACCGGCGGGAAAAGGGTTGTCAGGTGGTAATTCAGGTCGGCCAGCGTTGCCGGCCTGGGTCCCCTCCCCTGCAGCCAGTCGCGCATCGTCAGCTCCCGTGGCGGATCCCAGCAGGCCTCCTCGGACGGGATGCACAGGACGAGAGCGTCGAGGGCGTAGCGCGCCCACGCCTGGCGTGGATCCTCCGAACGAGGGACGGCGCCGGTCCTCGTCGGGTCAATGTCCAGCCAGGTGCGTTGCCGGTTGCTGTGCCATCCGCTGGGGATGCCGTGAAGGAAAGGCGAATTCGCGAACATCGCGACGAAAACCGGAAGGAGATTATGCAGGCGGTGCCAGCGTTGCACTGCACCGGTGGATCCCGGAGTGTCGAATCCGGCTTCCAGTGAAACCTGAAGGGAAGCGGTGGAGCACATCATGGTTCGTCCGGCCGGGCCGAAACGGTCGAAGTGCCGTTCCATGGACGCGTACCGCGGGTGCGCCAATGACCGCACAGCTGGACGGCCGGGGTCCAGGGCCATAGGTCCGAAGCAAAGACCAGCCCTTGAGAGCCGGGCCGCAACGGCTGCCAGGTCTGCCCGGGTCGCCGCGACGAGGGCTGGAAGACCGGGGGCGCAGGCGGAGCTCACCTCCAGTTGGCCCCCTGGTTCAAAGGTGATGACCCCGCCGCCGGGCAGCGGCCCGGGAGATGCCGCCATGGCCGCGCTCAGCCGTGCCACCGGAACCGGGATCTGTGGATCCACAACGTCGTGTACCACTCGCTCGACCTCCACGCCGGCGGCGCCCGGCGGTCCGGTCTTGAAACACACGGAGGCCACATACACCTCGGCCTCGGACTCGGAAAGCGGGCGGATGTCGCGCCCGGCCTGCAAAGCGGAGTTCACGCGGCGCTCCTTCGACGGCGGTAGTCTTCTGGCGGCAAGCTAAACAGCCCCCTTTTGGCCTTGTCAACGGTCCGGCCACCGGAAACCGCCATCATCGGCGCGGCTAGAACACGTCTTCTGGGCCGAAGGTGGACGCCGCGTACTCCGGCCGCCCGCTGGGCCGATATGTTTGGATGGTGATCCCCCGGGACGTGGACCGCGAGCTGACCAGTTCGAGCGCGATGTCGGGACCGCTATCGGGGAACAGCCGTGTTCCCTGGCCGACGACGACGGGGTAGGTGACCAGGTCGAGCTGGTCGACCAGGTCGTTGGCCAGCAGCCATCTGACGAGGGCGCCGCTGCCCGGCACCAGCAGCTCGCCGTCGTGACTCGTCTTCAGTTCAGCGATGGCTGTGGCAACGTCGCCCTGCAGGACAGTCGTGCCCGCCCACCGAGGGTCGGCCAGAGTGGTGGACACCACGTACTTGGCGCGGCTGTTCAGCGCGGCGGCAATCGGGTTGGTGTCCGGGTCGGGCATCACTCCCCAGTACCCTGCAAAGATCTCGTACGTCCGGCGGCCGAGGAGGAACGCATCCGCCCCGCCGTAGACCTGGTTGAGATAGTCCCCTGCTTCGGCGTCGAGAAGCGGAATGGCCCATCCGCCACGGTCGAAGCCACCGCTGCGGTCCTCGTCGGGTCCGCCCAACCCCTGCATGACCCCGTCAACCGAGACGTTGGTCGTGGTGGTCAACCTCATGTCGTGTCACCTCGTCGAACAACGGCCGCGGACCCCTGACGGATCTGCGCTGCTTGCTACAGACAAGCACACTTGCGGTAGCCACGCGAGGGCGAAATGGGCACCGGGCCCCGCAGGCCGGTGGCTAGGATGTGCATGTGAAGCAGCAAACCCATAGATGGCAGGCCTCCTCCAGTACGTCCGAGCCGTCCCCCGGTGTCTTTTTCGTCGAGGGACCGGCATCAAACTGGATCGTGGTCCGCGACGAGACCGGATTCATGATCATCGACAGCGGCTACCCGTCCGACCGTCCGCTGGTCCTTGATTCCATCCGCCGTCTGGGCCTGCGGCCGACGGATGCCCGGGCCATGCTCATCACGCACGGCCACGTGGACCACACCGGCTCGGCGGCCTACTTCTCCGAAACCTATGGCACACCCGTCCTGTGCGCGCCGGAGGAGCTGGCCCACGTCCAGGGGAGGGAACAACACCAGGTCACGTTCGGCCAGGTCATCGTCCGCGCCTGGCGGCCCCGCGTGTTCCGCTGGATGGTCCATGTCATCAGGTCGGGAGCCCTCAAGGCAAAGCCCGCAACGGAGGCCCAGGCCTGGACCGCCGACACGTTGAGAGACCTTCCCGGCAAGCCGGAGGCTGTCCTGCTGCCTGGGCACACACCGGGCAATGTCGCGATCCTGCTTCCTGAAGCCGGGGCGATAGCCGTGGGTGATTCGTTCGCCAGCGGCCATCCGCTGAGCCGGACAGCCGGCCCGCAGATGCTGCATCCCATGTTCCACACCGACCCGGCACAGGCGCTCGCAGCCACCCATCGCTTAGACGAAATGGACGCCTCGGTGGTGCTGCCGGGCCATGGTGCTGCTCTCTGCAGGCCTCTGGCTGAAGCACTGGAAACGTTGCGCAGCCGGCCGTCGGCGCCGAACCCCGAAGGCGCCTGAGCAACTCCGGGCGTTGCCGCTATGAATAACGCCCCGGACCGCATAAAATGAATGATGTTCATTTATCTGGTCCGGACCCAAGGGTCAGGCCAACGCCGTTCGAAGCGAAGGAGCCACCGACAGTGACGCCGGGGACAGCTGCAGGAAGCACACATGACGCCCGCGACCTCATCGGGACAGAGGTCAGGGTGGAAAGAGCAGGAATGGTCATCCGAGTGGGCCACGTGGAAACCGTCACGCCCTCGGGAGAGCTGTTCTGGATCAGGGCCAACGGGTGTGAGCCCGTGAACTGTTCGGTTCGGCGCTGGGACACACGATTGTCCCTGCATCGGATCCCGGCCAGCTGGCCGGCTAAACCCCCGCCGCCTGTCACCGACGGGTTTCGCCCTGGGAACCGGAACCAGCAGGAGCGGAACGGCGGTCCACCTCGGCCGTCAGCCGGTCGATCCGCTCGACTGCGGCGTCGAGGTCCCCTACTGTCGACCACAGGGCCGGCTGCTCGTCCCGAATCTGTTCAAGGGTGCGACCTGCGGAGGTGAGCGCGGCGAGGTCGAAACTCACGTTGGTCCGGGCACCGGTCACTGCTGCCCGCAGGGCCCCGAAGGCGACGACGACGTCGGCAACCAGGGCCTGATTACCATTGGACGCCAGCCACTCCAGGTCCGCAATGGCATCGATGGCGTGCTCGCCGAGCACGGCAGAGGCCTTGGCGGCGTCTACGGACGCCCCGTGTATCGCGTTCTCCCGTTCCGGCCCCGGCTCCAGCCGGAAGGCGGCGCCGAAAGCCTGGGACGCCGAGGCGTCCTCGTCGGCCAGCCGAAGGGCGGCTTCCCGCAGCGAACGCACCCGGGCATGAACATCAGCCAGTTCCTGCCGCTGGTGCCCGTCAGCTTCCGTGTATCCGGCGACCATGGTGCCAGGGACGCGGCGATGGCGAGCATCACGCCCGCCCCGGCGCCGCCGCCCGGGGAACCGACGGACTCCGCCAAAGCCCGCGTCCAGTCCTCAACTGTCGACCGCCGGGTCGTAACCGCCTTCGAATCATCACTCATGGCACCAGTCTGCCCGAAGCCCCCGCTGCACTGTCAGGACGACGGGCCAGCCGGGAACGAAAACGTGCGGCGCATTGGACCGGAAACCGAAAACATACAAACCTATTTGGGTTCTGTCACATATTTCGGCTGATCCCGGCTCGATAGCATGAGGTGACCGGACAGAGCCGTCCGGGTGGATCGACGCAGAAGGAAGCCCATGCCCGCGGTTACGGTGGACGATATCCTTTCGGATTTCCCGCTGGGTTTCGCCAGCCTCATCCTGCGACCAGCCCCTGACCGATCGGGCATCGAACGGTTCTTGATCGTCGACGCTGATGATGAAACGTCCGACGCCGGCACAGCCTTTGTCCTGCTGATCGGCGTCCGCGGCCGCTCGGCTTTGCCCGCGTTGCGACGGCTGCTGAAGAATCCGCCGCAGGTTGTCGCGGTCAAGGGGACCCGTGAGGAGCTGACCGACGCCGAAGAACTGCTGGCCGCAGCGGGCAGCGGGCTGCTGCTGGTGGACCCGGCTGCCGATTGGGACCGGCTGCTGTCGATCGCGAAGGACCGGATCCAGCCGCGCAGTTACCAGAGCGAAGTGCTGACACTGCTGGAAGAGGACCTGTTCGCCATCGCCCAGACCACTGCACGGCTGACCTCCAGCCACGTGGTTATCGAGGATGCCGCCAACAAGGTCCTGGCCTACTCCACCGTCTCGAACGACATCGACGAACTGCGCAAGGCATCCATCCTGACCCGGCGCGGCCCCCGGAAATACGAACTGCTGCTCAAGGACCTCGGCGCTTACCGCGAGCTGCACAGAACCCGGCTGCCTGTGCGTGTGCCGGCCCGGCCACAGGACGGATTGCGGGAACGCGTGGCCATCACGCTCTTCGCCGGTGACCGGATCATGGGCTACATCTGGCTTCAGGAGACCGGGGACGGATTCGGCGCGGATGTTGACTACGTGCTGACGGGATCCGCGGCCCGGGCCTCCGCCGAGCTGATCCGGCACCGTAACCAGCAGTCGGTGCACATGCGCGAAGACCGTATTGCGCGGATCCTGTCCGGCCCCGCGGAGGCTGCCGCCAGTGCCCACAGCGGGAAAATTCCGGCGGAACGGCCAGCCGCGCTCATTCTGATCGGTATGTCCGGCGCGGACACGCAGGCTGATGATGCCGCACTCAAGCACGGCGAACTCGCCAGTCTGGCGTCCATCCACGCCGCCGCTTACAAGGCATGCGCCGTCGTCGGGCAATTCAGGGGCGATACTGCGGTGATCGTCCCGGGGCTCCAGTCCACTGCGGCGGAACCCGGGCTGCGGAGCCTGGCCGACTCCATCATCCGGGACGCCGGCAAGCACCTGGGCATCAGCGCCTTTGCCGCCGTCGGCCCGGTGGCACCGGACCTGTTGACTCTCCACACGGTGACCCCGATCACCGAGGCGCTGCTGGACTGCGTCAGCACCTCCCCTGACACCACCGTGGCCACGGTGGCTGACTTCGAGGGAGAAATCCTCTTCCGTGACGCCGTCCGGAATTTTCTGTCCTCGACGTTCCGTCACCGCAGCCTCTCCGCCCTTTTGCGGGACGACGGCGACCTCGCGGAAACCTTGCTTGTGTACTTCGACGCCTCGCTCGACGTGGCCGAATGCGCGAAACGCATGGCACTGCACAAGAACACCGTCTACTACCGGATCAGCAAGGCCGCCCGGGTCACGGGCCTGGACTTTGGCAATCCGCGTGATGCACTGGTGGCCCTGCTGCATATTCAGGAATGGGCCGCCATCCATAAAGACCTTCGAGGCAGGACATGACCACGGCACTCGATGCTCCGCCCTTGGGCCCGATGCTCGATGACATCGTCCGCAGCCACAGGCCGCCAAGGGAAGCCGGTTCTGTTCCGGCCAACATCCCTTCCTTGGCGGCGGTTCCGTTCAGCAGATTCGGAATAGCTGTGGCCACCGCGGCCGGGGAGATCTTCACCTCAGGGGACGCTGATGTCCCCTTCTCCATCCAGAGCATCTCCAAGGTGTTCACCCTGGCTATGGCCCTGCGCCGCGACAGTTCCGGAGCGCTGTGGTCGAGGGTGCTCCGCGAACCGTCCGGCTCCGCTTTCAACTCCCTGGTCCAGCTCGAAGTGGAACACGGCATCCCGCGGAACCCGTTCATCAACGCCGGCGCCCTGGTGGTCACCGACCGTCTGATGGAAGAGACGCCCGACGCCGCCACCGCGGTCCTGCGCTTCCTCACCGGACAAACGGGAGAACCGGGGCCGTTCATCGACGAGGCAGCCGCGGTCAGTGAGCTTTCCAACAGCAGCCGCAACCTGGCCCTTGCCCACTTCCTCAAAGACTTCGGCAACCTCAGGCAGTCCGCCGAGGCTGTCGTGGAAAACTACGTCCGCCAGTGCTCCATCATGATGACCTGCGCGGAACTGGCCAAGGCAGGGCTCTTCCTCGCCCGGGAAGGCCGCGGAACGTCGGGGACCGTGGTGTCCCGGAGCGAGGCGAAACGCATTGGGTCCATCATGCTGACCTGCGGCATGTACGACGCGGCAGGCGAATTCGCCTACCGGGTAGGACTGCCAGGAAAAAGCGGCGTGGGTGGCGGCATCCTGGTCATTGTCCCGGGCCACTGCGCCATTTCCGTCTGGAGCCCCCGCCTGGACGCAAAAGGCAATTCCCTGGCGGGCAGCGCCGCGCTCGCCGACCTTTCGGACCGCACGGGCTGGTCTGTTTTCTAAGCGTTCCCCGCACTTTCCTGTTCCACCCTCAGTTAGACCTTCAACCGGTCGAAAGGATCACCCATGTCCAACAACCCCAATGACGAGGTTGCTCAGTACGATGCTGACGGCGGCCATTCGCACGCCACGGAAAACCTTCTCCATGCCGAGGACAAGGGCTACCACAAGAGCCTGAAGCCGCGGCAGATCCAGATGATCGCCATCGGCGGCGCGATCGGCACCGGCCTGTTCCTCGGCGCCGGCGGCCGGCTCAACGCCGCCG
Source organism: Arthrobacter sp. K5 (assembly GCF_040448525.1). Taxonomy (NCBI): domain Bacteria; kingdom Bacillati; phylum Actinomycetota; class Actinomycetes; order Micrococcales; family Micrococcaceae; genus Arthrobacter; species Arthrobacter sp. K5. The sequence goes on from NZ_CP159279.1 coordinate 768,517, forward strand.
GCCCGTCCCTGGTCATCGCTTACGCCGTCTGCGGCTTCTTCGCCTTCCTCATCCTGCGCGCCCTCGGCGAACTGGTCCTGCACCGGCCCTCCTCAGGCTCATTCGTCTCCTACGCCCGCGAATTCTTCGGCGAAAAAGCAGCCTTCGTCTCCGGCTGGTTCTACTGGATCAACTGGGCCACCACCACCATCGTGGACATCACCGCCGCCGCCCTCTACATGAACTTCTTCGGCAACTACATCCCCTGGATGGCCGACGTCCCCCAATGGGTCTGGGCCCTGACCGCCCTCATCGTCGTCCTCGGCCTGAACCTCGTCTCAGTCAAGGTCTTCGGCGAAATGGAATTCTGGTTCGCCATCATCAAAGTCGCCGCCCTCGTCGCATTCCTGCTCATCGGCACCTACTTCGTCATCTTCGGCACCCCCGTCCCCGGCCAGGAAACCGGCTTCAGCCTGATCACCGACAACGGCGGCATCTTCCCCAACGGCCTGCTGCCCATGATCATCCTCATGCAAGGCGTCCTGTTCGCCTACGCCTCCATCGAACTCGTCGGCACCGCCGCCGGCGAAACCGAAAACCCCGAAAAGATCATGCCCAAAGCCATCAACTCCGTGGTCTTCCGCATCGCCGTGTTCTACGTCGGCTCCGTCATCCTCCTCGCCCTGCTCCTGCCCTACACCTCCTACCAAAAAGGCGTCAGCCCCTTCGTGACGTTCTTCGGCTCCATCGGCATCCAGGGCGTGGACGTCATCATGAACCTCGTCGTCCTCACCGCCGCCCTGTCCTCCCTCAACGCCGGCCTCTACTCCACCGGCCGGATCCTGCGCTCCATGTCCGTCGCCGGCTCCGCCCCCAAATTCGCCCAACGCATGAACAAAGCCGGCGTCCCCTACGGCGGCATCGCCATCACCGCCGGCGTCTCCCTCCTCGGCGTCCCCCTGAACTACCTCGTCCCCGCCCAGGCCTTCGAAATCGTCCTGAACATCGCCTCCGTCGGCATCATCGTCACCTGGGCCACCATCGTCCTGTGCCAGATCCAACTCAAACGCTGGGCCGACAAAGGCTGGCTCAAACGACCCTCATTCCGGATGTTCGGCGCACCCTACACCGGCTACCTCTCCCTGCTCTTCCTCCTCGGCGTCCTCGTCATGGTCTTCATCGACTCACCCCTGACCCTCCTGGTCACCCTCATCGCCACCGCCCTCATGACCGCCGGCTGGTACGCCTGCCGCAAACGCATCCACGAAATCGCCGAAGCCCGCGAAGGCTTCACCGGCATGTCCCCCGTCATCGCCAACCCGACCCCCATCAAATAAAGATCCGCAGCTTTACACCCGCCCGCCCGCCGAATAGCCAAAGAAAGCACATGACAACAGAGTCCCAGTCCCCCCAGACCGCCACCGACAACCGCCCCAATCTTGACCGGGCCCGCGGACAAGATTTCCGCCAGGCTGGCCCCGAGAGCGTGCCTGCACCGCACGCGGCCCTGAAGTCCGCCGGGCATGTGATCGTCGATTCACTCGCGGCCCATGGCGTGGAGCGCACCTATGTGGTGCCCGGTGAAAGCTTTCTTGACGTCCTGGACGGCCTGCACAGCTCCGACATTGAAACCATTGTCTGCCGGCACGAGGGCGGGGCGGCGTACATGGCAGAGGCTGACGGCAAAATGAACCAGCGACCCGGGGTGGCGATGGTCACCCGGGGACCCGGTGCAGCCAACGCGCACGTGGGGCTGCACACGGCCTGGCAGGACTCGACACCGATGCTGCTGTTCGTGGGCCTGATTCCGTTCGCGCACCGGGACCGCGAGGCCTTCCAGGAGTTCGACATCAAAGCGTGGTTCGATACCGGTGCCAAACGCGTCATGGTCCTCGACCACGCGGAGCGGGCATCCGAAATTGTGGCTGAGGCCATGTTTGCCGCCATGAGCGGCCGGCCGGGGCCAGTGGTGGTGGGCCTGCCCGAAGACATCCTCCGGGACCTGATTGATCCGACGCTGCACCCGCCCATCCCGGTGGCCGCCGGCGGCATGAGCAGCAACGACGCCGAGGCACTGAAGGCTGCACTGGCTGTGTCCAACAAGCCGCTGTTCGTGACCGGCGGCAACGACTGGACCCAGTCCGCAGCTGATCAGCTGACCGCATGGCTGGAGCGGCACCAGATTCCAGCCGCCGCTGAATGGCGCACCCAGGGAACAGTCTCCTTTGACTCCCCGTCCTATGTGGGTCCCATCGGTTACGGCCGCCCGCGCCCCACCTACGACCTGCTGGAGGAAACCGACCTTCTCGTCTTTGTGGGTACTGTCCCGGGAGACGTGATTACGGACGGATTCGTCTGCCGGCAGGACTGGAGCAAGAAGAACTTCCTGGTCACCATCGACCCCTCACTGCGCGGCCGTTCGGGCCCCGTCTCGCGGCAGATCCTGGCGAAACCCGAGGCCTTCGTCCGCGACCTGGCCGGCATCGACGTGCAGGTTAAGGAGGAGTGGAAGGCGTGGACAGGCCGGATGAGGGCGGAGCAGGAGTCGTTCGCTGCGCTCCCCTCACCCGTCCCCGCCCCCGGACCGGCCCGGATGGACACCCTGATGGCACACCTGGTCCCCAAGCTGCCTGAGGATGCCCTGGTGACGTTCGGGGCGGGCGAGCACACAAACTGGGCCCACCGGTACTTCCCCACCCGCCGCTACGCCTCAATGGTCAGCGCCCGGAACGGCTCCATGGGCTATTCCATCCCCTCTGCCGTCGCGGCGTCACTTGCTGAGCCGCGGCGCCGCGTTGTCACTGTTGCCGGCGACGGCGAGTTCCTTATGAACGGCCAGGAACTCGCCACCGCGGCCCAGTACGGCGCCACGCCGCTGGTCATCGTCATGGACAACCAGGAGTACGGCACCATCCGTACCCATCAGGAGCGGCACTATCCCGAACGTGTGTCCGGCACCCAGCTGAAGAATCCGCACTTCGGCATGATGGCCACGGCCTTTGGCGGCTTCGGCATTACGGTTACCGAGGACAAGGACATTCCGGCCGCCCTGGACGCGGCGTTGGCCGCCATCGAGGAGGACGGCGTCTTCGCCCTCATCCACCTCGTGGTGGAACAGCGGGTCAAGGCCTACCAGGCCACCGCCTGACGGAAACGGACGACGGCGGGACCTCCCGCCGTCGTCCCCCGGAGAACTTTTCTGCTCCGTGCTACCGGTAAACGCGTACCCAGTCGACGATCATCTGGGTCTGAGTAGTGACGGTTCCGTCCGGGAACCAGTCGAGCTGGAGCGTCTGATGCATGCCCACGGTCGGCAGGTGGGCCGGATTAGTGTCGATGAACCACGGGACCCCGTCGATATAGCCGGTGATTCCGGTCCGGGTCCACTCCAGGGCGTAATTGTGCCACTGGGTAAGGTCGATGGCCTTGGCCGCCCGCGTCTGAAAGTTGGACCGCGTGCAGGCGTAATGGAGGCTGAACTTGATCACGTTGACGTTGCCCAGCGCCTCCGCGTAGTCAATCTCGGCGCAGTTCGGCGAGTTGTTGTCATTGGGCCACAGCAGCACCACCGGGTGGTACTCCACGTCCCGCACAGTGGTTCTCATCCTGGTTTCCCAGCGGCCGTACTTCTGCTGGGCGAACCTGGCGGACATCCCGCCGGTGGTGCCATTGGCGTCGCCGGTGATGAAGGCCGCCCCGTATATAATCTTCACCGCTTTGGGGCTGCGGATCCCGTTGCCGTCATGGCCGACGCTGTCATACACCTTCCACTTCAGCGGGTTGGGCGCTCCCAGGTAGTTGAACTCGTCTCCGGCCACCACCGGACCCCAGTTGCGCAGGACTGCGGCCTGCACGTTCGGCGCGACAGTCGCTGCGACTGCCCCGTCCATGGTTCCCACGGAGTAGTCTCCGTTCAGGTTTACTGCCGCCACATTCAACGTAACGGCAGCGATGATTGCCGTTGCCAGCCTTCTTCTCCACAGCATGACTCACCTCGGTTTGCAGCCTTCGCAGCGCCCCGCCCAACGCATCCTGTTCAGTACTGTCCAGTACCCTGCCCACAGGGTACTGATACTTCTTGGAAAAACCTTGGGGTGCTGGGTGGCCGGCTGTCCGGGGAACTACCCGCCGTTGTATGCCCGCCGGAGTTCTGCGATCTCCAGCTTCTGCATGCCCAGCATGGCCTGGACGGCGCGCTGGGCGCCGGCTGGGTCGGGCCCGTTGATCAGCTGGCTGAGAACTTTCGGCACTATCTGCCACGAAACGCCGTACCTGTCCTTGAGCCAGCCGCACTGGCTCTCACTGCCGCCGTCCGTGAGGGAGTTCCAGTAGCGGTCAACCTCTTCCTGCGAGCCGCAGTCCACCACGAAGGACACCGCCTCACTGAAGGAGAACGCCGGTCCCCCGTTCAAGGCCTGGAAAGTCTGGCCCTCGATTTCAAATTCGACGACGACGGCCTGGCCTGCCGGGCCGGGGCCGCCCTCACCGAAGCGTGAGACGCTGGTGATCGAGGCATTGTCGAAGACGGACACGTAATATTCGGCCGCTTCCTCCGCCTGGTTGTCGAACCACAGGCAGGGTGTGATTTTCTGCACGCTGCTCTCCTCCTTCGTGGGGCCCGCCTGGTTTGCCGGCGCCTGCTCAGGCGGGCGGACCGCCGTCGGCCTCGTGGCTCACCAGGCCGACCGTATTACCTTCACTGTCCCTGATGAACGCCATCCATTCATCTGTCCCCGCCGGGCCGAGCCGCGCATCATCGTGATGGAAAATCACGTGCGGCGCGCCGACCACTTCCACTCCCGCGGCTTCCAGTTCCGCCACGCGTGACCGCACGTCCGGGACCTCAATGTAGACCACCGACGACGGCGCTCCCCGCTCCAGCAGCAGCCTGACGCCGTCGAGATCGAAGAACAGCAGTCCCGGCGGCTCGAAGACCGCCGCCGGCGCGGAACCCAGCAAGGCGGAGTAGAACTCCGCTGCCCGGTCAAGGTTTTCGGCATGCTGGGCAATCTGGACGAGCTTCACCAGGACTCCTTCCGTCCGTGCACATTCGTTCTGCCTGACATCGTCACGGCATATTCCAGTCGGGGCAAGACCTGCAGAAAACGGATAGGCTCGGAATCATGCCTTTCACGACAGACCGTTCCGGAACACGGGCGGTTCCGGCCCTGACGGCCGCCGCAGCTGCGGCCGATTTCGTCCTCATCCTGACCTTCGCCGCCATCGGCCGCGATGCCCATGCGCGGGGTGAGTCAGTGACAGGAATCCTGGCCACGGCCTGGCCATTCCTGGCCGGCGCGGCCGTCGCCTGGCTGCTGCTGCGGATCTGGAGGCGGCCCCTGGCGCTGTGGCCGGCCGGCGTTGCTGTCTGGCTCGGCAGCGTGGCCATCGGAATGGTGCTGCGCGCGCTCACGGGACAAACCGTGGTGCTGCCGTTTGTGATCGTGGCCCTGCTGAGCCTGGCGGTATTCCTCCTTGGCTACCGCCTCATTGTGGCCATAGTCCTCCGCCTGCGCGGACGCCGCCGCGCCTGACTCCATGTATTAGGCTGGCAGCACAGCTCAACAGATCCGGAAGGGTTCACAGTGATCACCGCATTCGTCCTGATCAAGACAGACGCCTCGCGCATCCCCGAAACGGCCGAGGAAATATCCGCCATTGAGGGCATCAGCGAGGTCTACTCCGTGACCGGGGAATGGGACCTGATCGCCGTGGCACGCGTGGCGCAGCACGAAGACCTCGCGGACGTCATCGCCGACAAGCTGTCCAAGGTGCCCGCCGTCGTGCACACGACCACCCATATTGCCTTCCGCGCCTACTCGCAGCACGACCTCGATGCCGCCTTCGCGCTGGGCTTCGAGGAATAACAGCCCGTATTCGCTGTCTGACGACGGAGGGGCCAGGCACCTGCAGGTGCCTGGCCCCTCCGTCGTTGGCTGCCTTAGGGCTTGTTCGGTGCCTATGCCTGCGAGAGGCTGACCCATTTCTCCAGGACGGCCGCGGCTGCGCCTGAGCCAATGGATTCCGCGGCCCGGTCCAGGGCAAGCTTCATGCGGTCCGTGAGCGGACCGTCGGCCTGTAGGTCGTATGCCACCAGGCCTGCCGCCGCGTTCAGCAGGACCGCGTCCCTCACCGGGCCTGTTTCCCCGGCCAGGACATTGCGGACGACGGCGGCATTCGCCTGGGCGTCCCCGCCGCGCAGCTGCTCGACTGTTGCCTGCGGAATCCCCAGGTCCTGGGGCGAAAAAGTCTGTTCGGTCACTTCACCGCCGCGGATCTCCCACACGGTTGACGGTCCGGTGGTGGTCAGTTCGTCCAGGCCGTCGCTTCCCCGGAACACCAGGCCGCGGCTGCCGCGGCGCGCCAGGACGCCTGCCACCAGCGGCGCCATGCGGGCGTTCGCCACACCTACTGCGGAGGCCTGCACCCGGGCGGGGTTGGTGAGGGGGCCGAGAAAGTTGAAGGCTGTGGGGATCGCGAGTTCACGCCTGGGAACCGCGGTGTGCCGGAAGGACGGGTGGAAGACCTGGGCGAAGCAGAACGTGATGCCCGCTTCCTCGGCGTTCCGTGCAACGTCGGCGATGGGGAGGTCGAGCCGCACCCCCAGCGCTTCCAGGACGTCCGCCGATCCCGACGACGACGACGCCGCCCGGTTGCCGTGCTTTACCACCTTTGCGCCCGCTCCGGCGCAGACCAGCGCCGCCATCGTGGAGATGTTCACAGTGTTGAGTTGGTCACCACCGGTGCCCACGATATCCAGCTTTTCACCGGAGATTGAGATCGGATTGGCATGGGACACCATGGCATCAACGAGGCCGGCGATCTCCTCCACGGTCTCGCCCTTGGCCCGCAACGCCACGAGGAAACCGGCAATCTGGACGGGCGTTGCCGCCCCCGACATGATGGTGTCCATGGCCCATGACGTACTGTCCGCACTCAGGTGTTCGCCGTTCAACAGTGCCGAGATGAGGCGCGGCCAGGTGTTCCCTGCCGCCGGTGCCGATACCTGTGAAGTCACCTCCTGATGCTATCGAGGTGCCCGACGCAAAGACCAATATGAACGTCCCCGGGAACTTTTCAGCGCGATTTCGCGTCTTTGTAGAAAAAGTCTCCGCAAAAGGCGGTTTGCGTTGGGCAAGCCGAAGTTTTACAGACATAATGTCTATGTGACATCTGCGACCCATGCCCCCAGTACCCCTGCGCACCCCACGCTGAACCGACCGAACATGGTCTCCGTCGGGACCGTCGTCTGGCTCTCCAGCGAGTTGATGTTCTTCGCCGGTCTCTTCGCCATGTACTTCACACTCCGGTCCACTTCCGGCCAGATGTGGGCGGAAGAGACGGCCAAGCTCAACTTCCCCTTTGCGCTTGTTAACACGATCGTCCTCGTGGCAAGTTCCTTCACTTGCCAGATGGGCGTATTCGCCGCCGAAAGGCTCCAGCCGCGACGCAGCGGCGGGCCGCTCCAGTTCACCCGCTGGGGCATGAACGAATGGTTCACCCTGACCTTCCTCATGGGCGCATTCTTCGTTGCCGGCCAGACCACGGAATACGCCATGCTGGTCTCCGAGCACGTGTCGCTTTCCTCCAACGCCTACGGCTCCGCTTTCTACATGACCACGGGCTTCCACGGCCTGCACGTCATCGGTGGCCTGGTCGCGTTCCTGCTGATCATGGGCCGCTCCTTCGCCGCCAAGAAGTTCGGTCACTTCGAGGCGACCTCGGCCATTGTCACCTCTTACTACTGGCACTTCGTGGACGTCGTATGGATTGGCCTCTTCCTGGTCATCTACGTCCTCAAGTAGTCCCGAGCTTTCTCCCTCTTCTCCAAGAGAACGAATTTCAAGAAGCGGCTCACGGAGCCGACGCACGATCGAATAAAGGAACCACCACGTGAAGGCACTCTCGCAGAAGCGACGTCACCCACTGGCAGCAATAGCCCTGCTGTTGATGGGCCTCCTCCTCACTGGTGGGCTGTACGCCGTTGCCACCACCGTCAACGAGGCCAAAGCCAGCACTGCAGAGTTCACCGCCAGCGATACACAGGAAGGCCAGAAGCTCTTCGAAGCCAACTGCGCCACCTGCCATGGCATGGGTGCCAGCGGAACGCAGGATGGTCCCTCACTGGTTGGCGTCGGCGCCGCCGCTGTTGACTTCCAGGTCGGCACCGGACGCATGCCCATGCAGATGAACGGCCCCCAGGCCTACAAGAAGCCTGCCCAGTTCAACGACACCCAGACCCACCAGCTGGCTGCCTACGTAGCCTCGCTGGGTGCAGGTCCGGCCATCCCGGCCGACGAATACCTGGATGAGAAGGGCAACGCCGCCGAAGGTGGCGAGCTGTTCCGCGTGAACTGCGCCATGTGCCACAACGCTGCGGCAGCCGGTGGCGCACTCACCCGCGGTAAGTTTGCCCCGGCCCTGGCCGACGTCACGGGCAAGCACATCTACGAAGCCATGGCGACCGGACCGCAGAACATGCCGGTGTTCAACGACTCGAACATCTCCCCTGAAGGCAAGCGCGACATCATCACCTTCCTGAAGCAGATTGAAGCCAACGGTTCCCCGGGCGGCGCAGACCTGGGTGCACTTGGTCCTGTTTCTGAGGGCCTCTTCGTGTGGATCGCCGGCTTGGGCGTCATCATCGCCTTCACCATCTGGCTGACGTCCCGCACGTCCTAGCCACACCAGGCACAACAAGAACGTCCTGCTGATTGCACAGCAGGTTTGGAACTGAACATAACTCGGCAAAGGCCGAGACGAGAGAAGGATGAGGCGAATCATGGGCAACCATAGTGACGGCAGTCCGAACCACTCGGGCACCGTAGCTACGGCTGGTCAGCATGAGGAGGAGAAATTCCAGGATCCTGGAATTCCCCCGCACCGCTTGCGCCTGGCTGACACGGACCCGAAAGCCGCCAAGCGGGCAGAACGGCAGGTTGCTGTTCTGTTCGCAACCTCAGTCATTGGCACCGTGATCTTCCTGGTGGCGTACTTCGCCATCGACCTGGGAGATGACTCCAGCATTGCCACCATCCGGCTGCAGAATGCGCTGCTCGGCATTGGCACGGCGTTCGCCATGCTTGGCATCGGCACCGGTATCGTGCACTGGGCCAAGGCCCTGATGCCGGACCACGAAGTCTCCGAGGAACGCCACGCGATCCGCACTGAGGACGACCGCCAGGCTGCGGTCCGCATCGTTGACGACATCGTGGAGGAAACGGGCATCAAGCGCCGTCCCCTCATCCGGAACACCCTGCTTGGCGCCGTGGCACTGGCACCCCTGCCGGCCATCGCCATCTTCGGTGACCTCGGACCGCGCCCGGACGACAAGCTGGCTCACACTATGTGGGCCCCGCAGGACGGCAAGCTCAAGCGCCTCACCCGCGACCCCGATGGCACCCCCATCAAGGCCTCGGACGTGACCATCGGTTCGGCCTTCCACGTGATTCCGGAAGGCCTCAACGAACTCCACGAAGGCAAGCTGAACGAAAAGGCCAAGGCCGTCGTTCTCCTGATGCGCCTCGACCCGGCTTCGCTGAACCCCTCCGCGGGACGCGAAAACTGGGGCTACAACGGCATCGTTGCCTACTCCAAGATCTGCACCCACGTCGGTTGCCCTGTTGCCCTTTACGAGCAGCAGACGCACCACCTGCTGTGCCCGTGCCACCAGTCAACCTTCGACCTGACCCAGGAATGCAAGGTTATCTTTGGCCCGGCCAGCCGCCCGCTCCCCCAGCTGCCCATCGCAGTTGACGATGAGGGCTACCTGGTCGCCACCAGCGACTTCAAAGAACCTGTAGGACCAAGTTACTGGGAGCGTGATGAGCATGAGCGCAGCATCAACAGCTGAAGCCCCCGCCTACGTAGCCAACACCAAAGTCGGACGCTTTACTGACTTCGTCGACGAGCGCGTCGGCGGGTCGGGTATCCTCCGCGAATTCGGCCGCAAGGTATTCCCGGACCACTGGTCCTTCATGTTTGGCGAGGTGGCGCTGTACTCCTTCGTCATCCTGCTCATGTCCGGCACGTTCCTGACGTTCTTCTTCGATCCGTCCATGGCGGAGACGCACTACGCCGGCTCGTACACGCCGCTGAAGAACGTCGAAATGTCCGTGGCCTACAGCTCTTCGCTGGACATCTCGTTCGACGTCCGCGGCGGCCTGTTCATGCGCCAGGTCCACCACTGGGCAGCGCTGCTGTTCGTTGCCTCGGTCGCAGTGCACATGCTCCGCGTGTTCTTCACCGGCGCGTTCCGCAAGCCCCGTGAGATGAACTGGGTGGTGGGCGGTGTCCTGCTGATCCTGGCCATGGCTGCCGGTTTCACCGGTTACTCCCTCCCCGATGACCTGCTGTCCGGTAACGGCCTGCGCATCATCGACGGCGTGATCAAGTCGATCCCCGTGATCGGCACCTACATCTCGTTCTTCCTGTTCGGTGGCGAATTCCCCGGCACGGTCATTATCAGCCGCCTGTACACGCTGCACATCCTGCTCGTGCCGGCCCTGATCCTGCTCATGATCGTTGTGCACCTCTTCATGGTTGTTGTCCACAAGCACACGCAGTACCCCGGCCCGGGCCGCAACGACCGCAACGTCGTTGGCTACCCGCTTGGTCCGGTCTACGCTGCGAAGGCCGGTGGCTTCTTCTTCATCGTGTTCGGTGTCATCGCGCTCATGGCTGCGTTCTTCACCATCAACCCGATCTGGAACTACGGCCCGTACGACCCCTCCCCCGTGTCCGCAGGCACCCAGCCTGACTGGTACATCGGCTGGGTCGACGGCGCACTGCGCCTCATGCCCGGTGTGATCGGCGACTTCCACTTCGAATACATCATCTTTGGCCACGTCCTGACGCTGAACGTCCTGCTTCCGGCACTCGTTCCGGCAGGCCTCGTGTTCACCGTGCTGTTCATGTACCCGTGGATCGAACGCTGGATCACCAAGGACAACCGCGAGCACCACGTCCTGGACCGTCCCCGCAACGCTCCCACGCGTACGGCGATCGGCATGGCCGGCTTCACGTTCTACTGCGTCATGTGGGCAGCCGCCAGCTCCGACCTCATTGCAACGCACTTCCACGTGGCACTGAACGACGTCACCTACTGGCTGCGCGCACTGTTCTTCATCGGGCCGGTCATCGCGTTCGTGGTCACCAAGCGCGTGGCCCTGGCGCTGCAGCGCAAGGACCGCGAAATCGCCCTCCACGGCCGTGAGACCGGGCGTATCGTCCGCCTCCCGCACGGTGAGTTCATTGAGGTGCACGCTCCGCTGGACGAGTACAAGCGCTACAAGCTGGTCGGCTTCGAGTCGCCCGCACCGCTTCCGGCCGAGCCGAACGAGCACGGTGTGGTGACCCGCAAGGAAAACCGCCGCGCCAAGCTGTCCCGCTGGTTCTTCGAGGACCGCGTTGCTCCGGCTACGCCCGCCGAACTGGAAGCCAGCCACGGCCACCACGAGGCCGTTGAAGCCGGCGAGGGACAGAAGACCCTCAGCCACTAGAAGGCCAGGCCATTAGAAAGCTCGGCCACCAGGCATCAACGCTTCACCCACGAAGCAACAGAGAAGGCCCGGTCCACCAGGACCGGGCCTTCTCTGCATCCCTGTATAGAACTCATGAGGCAGGCGGCAGCCGGCCAGGCTACTGCTGCCGGTATCCCGATGCGTAGTTGCGCGTCGGCCGGACTCCGGGCCGCTGCAGCGGCACCCAGAGCTTGTACCGGTCAGCACGGTAATAGGAGACGGAGTAGTCCACCATGGCCCGCGCGACGAACGCATGCCGCTGGATCTTCAGCAGCGGCGCGCCGATTTCAACGTTGAGCAGCCGGGCGGTGGAAGGCGACGCGGCCGTGGCCTCGATCATGTCCTCGCCCCATTCCATGACGAGGCCGAACTGTTCGCTCAGGACGTTATAGAGCGAGGTGGGCGGCTCGCCGTCGAGCAGTCCCGGCACCCGGTGGGCCGGGATGAAGTTCTCGTCCACGCTCATTGGCTCATTATCGGCCAGCAGGAGGCGCCGGAAGCGCACCAGGGGTGTTCCCTCCTCCAGCTGCAGTTCGCGGGCCAGGAAGGCGCTGGCCGCGATCTGTTCGAAGCTCAGCACCTTCGCTGCGGGCACCATGCCGCGGCGCTGCATCTCCTCGCTGTAGGAGGTCAGCTTGACCTGAAGGTCAAGCTTCGGTTTCCGGACGAAAGTGCCCAGGCCGACCACCCGTTCGATGACTTCCTCGCCCACCAGGGCGTCGATGGCCTGCCGGACGGTCATCCGGGCCAGGCCGAAACGTTCAGCAAGGTCCCGTTCGGACGGCAGCGCCGAGCCCGGCGGGCAGGACGTCGCAATGTAGGTCCTGAGGATCTCACGGAGCTGGACGTAGATGGGCGTCCCGCTGGTTCTGTCGATTTCACCGGCAATGCCGGCCACGTTAGCCGCCACGGCGGCCGCTCCTGTAATGCATGCTCACAGTTCAAGGGTAAGCCAACGCGTCCGCAGGTCTAGACCAGACCGTTCCCCGGCAGATTGGCGGCACACAGGCCGATATTCTTAAAGGCGAACAAAATGGAAAGACGACGGCGGCTTCCCCCAAGGCGCCATCCCGTCCAAGACTAAGGAGTCCAGTTGCCCGTTCGTAAGGCAATCGTTTCTGCGGCCATCGGCCTGCACGCCAGGCCGGCAGCGGTGTTCGTCCGCGCGGTCACGGATACAGGGTTACCGGTGACCATCCGCAAGGACGGCATTGACGCCGTGGATGCCCGCTCCCTGCTTGAGGTCATGACTGCTGACTTCAACTATGGTTGCGAGGTTGAGCTGGCAGTCAAGGAATCGGCCCTGCCTGCGGGCAAGAGCCTCGGTGAGGCCGAGGCGGCACTCTCGGGTCTCGTGGAGCTGTTGGCATCGCAGAAGGCCAGCTAGCGCCGGTTTAAAGACAAGCAGAACTCGAAGGCAAGCAGAACGACGGCGGGCCCCACCAAAAGGTGGGGCCCGCCGTCGTTCTATGGAACAGAAACCGCTAGTGTGCGTGGTCTCCGCGGCTGTACTCGTAGACCCAGCCCACGAGGGCCACCAGGGCCATACCGCCGGCGATGAACACGATCCAGAACCCTACGGCCAGGCCGAGGAATCCCGCGGCGCAGGACAGGCCCAGGACCAGAGGCCACCAGCTCCAGGGGCTGAAGTGGCCCTGCTCGCCGGCGCCTTCGTGGATTTCTGCGTCAGCCCGGTCCTCGGGACGCATGCCCACCCGCTTGCCGGTGAAGCCCAGGTAGGCACCGATCATGCCTGCGAGGCCACCCACCAGGAGGATGCCCAGGATGCCGACCCACTCAGACCAGTTAGTGAGGAAGCCGTAGATGATGGAAATCGGAACGAAGAAGAAGACTCCTGCTCCAAAAATCCAGGACTCGATTCTCATTGCGCAGTGTCCTTCTGATCGGCGTTGCCGAGCACGTTGGCTGCAGGTGCCGGCGACTCAACGGTGTGTGACTGGGAGAGCTCAGGGTGGTGCAGGTCCAGGGCCGGCCGCTCCGAGCGGATGCGCGGCAGGGACGTGAAGTTGTGCCGCGGCGGCGGGCAGGACGTGGCCCACTCAAGCGAGGCACCGAAGCCCCAGGGATCGTCAACCTGAACCTTCTCGGCGCTGCGTGCGGTGATGTACACGTTCCAGAAGAACGGGATCAGGGAGGCACCCAGCACGAACGAGGCAATCGTGGAGAACTGGTTCATCCAGGTGAAGTTGTCCTCGACCAGGTAGTCGGCGTAGCGGCGGGGCATGCCCTCGACGCCGAGCCAGTGCTGGATCAGGAACGTGCCGTGGAAGCCCAGGAACAGGAGCCAGAAGTGGATCTTGCCGAGGCGCTCGTTCAGCATCTTGCCCGTCCACTTCGGCCACCAGAAGTAGAAGCCGGCGAACATCGCGAACACCACGGTGCCGAACACCACGTAGTGGAAGTGGGCCACCACGAAGTAGGAGTCGGAGACGTGGAAGTCCAGCGGCGGGGAGGCCAGGATGATGCCGGTCAGGCCGCCGAAGAGGAACGTGATGAGGAAGCCGATGCTCCACAGCATGGGGGTTTCGAACGTCAGCGAGCCGCGCCACATGGTGCCGATCCAGTTGAAGAACTTCACACCGGTGGGAACCGCGATGAGCATGGTCATGAAGGAGAAGAACGGCAGCAGCACGGAACCGGTGACGTACATGTGGTGCGCCCACACGGTCACGGACAGGGCTGCAATCGCGATGGTCGCGTAGACCAGGCCCTTGTAGCCGAAGATCGGCTTGCGGCTGAAGACCGGGAAGATCTCGGACACAATGCCGAAGAACGGCAGCGCGATGATGTACACCTCGGGGTGGCCGAAGAACCAGAACAGGTGCTGCCACAGGACGGCGCCGCCGTTCTCCGGGTCGAAGATGTGGGCGCCGAAGCGGCGGTCCGCACCGAGGGCGAACAGGGCTGCGGCCAGCGGGGGGAACGCCATCAGGACCAGGATGGCCGTGACCAGGGTGTTCCAGGTGAAGATCGGCATGCGCCACATGGTCATGCCGGGGGCACGCATGCAGATGATCGTGGTGATGAAGTTGACCGCGCCCAGGATGGTGCCGAAGCCGGACAGTGCCAGGCCGAAGACCCACAGGTCACCGCCGACGCCGGGGCTGAAGGTGGTGTTGGAAAGCGGCGCGTAGGCGAACCAGCCGAAGGATGCAGCACCCTGTGGGGTGATGAAGCCGGAAACGGCGATGGTGGAGCCGAATAGGAAGAACCAGAAGGCCAGCGCGTTCAGACGCGGGAACGCAACGTCCGGTGCACCGATCTGCAGCGGCATGATCACGTTCGCAAACCCGGCGAAAAGCGGGGTGGCGAACATGAGCAGCATGACCGTGCCGTGCATGGTGAACAGCTGGTTGTACTGCTCCTTGGTCTGCAGGATCTGCATACCCGGTTCGAAGAGCTCGGCGCGGATGAGCAGGGCCATCACGCCGCCGAAGCAGAAGAACACGAAGGACGCGATCAGGTACATGTACCCGATGGTCTTGTGGTCCGTGGACGTGATCCAGTTGACGACGATGCGCCCCTTGGATTTGGGTACTACGGGAGCCTCGAGGATCCCGGGGGTCTGGGTGTAAGTAGCCACTTCGCTTCCCTTACTTCGTAACGTTCAGGTTCGGGTTGCGGTCATACTCATCGCCGAGCAGGCCCGTGTGGCCGTCCTGGCGAAGCTGGTTCATGTGAGCCTGGAATTCAGACTCGGAAACCACCTTGACGCGGAACAGCATTTCGGAGTGGTACTCACCGCAGAGCTCGGCGCATTTGCCGTCGTAGGTGCCCTCTTTGGTGGGGGTGAACCGGATGTAGTTGGTCTTGCCCGGGATCATGTCCCTCTTCTGCAGGAATGCAGGAACCCAGAACGAGTGGATGACGTCGCGCGAGTTCAGTTCCAGGTCAACGGACTTGTTGACCGGCAGGTAGAGAGTGGGGAGCTTCTCCTTGTCCACTTCCTCACCGGTCAGGTGCGCCTGGACGCCGGCTTCATAGACGTCCTCGGTGACGACGTCGCCCTTTTTGTAGTTGAAGTCCCATGCCCACTGCTTGCCGCGGACGTCCACAACGACGTCGGCCGGCTGCGAGCGGTCATCGATCGCCTGCTGGTCACGGTCGGTGAAGTAGAAGAACACCAGGACCATGAAGAGAGGGATCGTCAGGTAGAAGACCTCAAGGGGCAGGTTGAAGCTGGTCTGCCGCGGGAAGCCCACGGTGCCCTTGCGGCGGCGGTAGGCAACGAGGCACCAGACGATCAGGCCCCAAGTGATGATGCCCACCACGAGGGCGGCAATCCATGAGTTGACCCAGAGGTCCATGATGCGGTCAGTGTGATTGGTGGTGCCACGCTCGGTGGGCAGCCACCCCTTCTCTACCTCTGGCGAACATCCAGTCAAAACCAACGCGCCGGCAGTTGCCAAGCCAGTGATCGTAGTGATCGTTTTGCGTCGGCTGCCGGTTCGGTTCTGCGAACTCACAGACGGCCCTTCCTACTTGTTGCTGTTGCCAGGGCGGCAAAAAGCTTCCCGGGCACACTAAAAGTTTTACTACTCGGTGTAGAGCTTACCGCTCCCCGCAGGTTTTCGCCCACATGTCCCCACCGTGTGGCGGCGCCGGTTTTCACCGGCGCCGCCAAGAGGTTCAGGAAGGGCTTACTTACCCTTTAGTGGAACGAATCACCGCAGGCGCATGAGCCACCCGCATTCGGGTTGTCAATGGTGAAGCCCTGCTTGGAGATGGTGTCTTCAAAGTCGATGCTGGCACCGCTGAGGTACGGCACGCTCATCTTGTCGACGACGACCTCGACACCGTCGAAGTCGCGTACCGCGTCACCTTCAAGGAGGCGCTCGTCGAAGTACAGCTGGTAAATGAGGCCGGAGCAGCCGCCGGGCTGCACGGCTACGCGGAGGCGAAGATCGGTGCGGCCTTCCTGCTCCAGGAGGCTGCGGACCTTGCCTGCTGCAACGTCCGTCAGCTGAACCTCGTGGCTCGCCAGTTCCTCACTGGCTGTGCCGGTGGGTTCGGTGCTGTTTTCATTGGTCGTAGTGCTCATTGGCCTACCTTACTAACGACGGTTGTGGCTGCCCCGCTTGCACGGCGCCTGCCCCTACGGAAACAGTACGGGCTATAGCTACATGCTACGTCGATCCGGCGCGGAGCTCTAACTTCAGGCGTAACCCTCCCAGGCCCTTCGTTGTTCCCTCCGCGGCCTGCTAGTCCGCGGCCTGCCAGTGAAGCCCGTCTGAATTCAGCCGCGCCAGGAGCAGCGCCTCGGCCAGCACCGCGTTGCGGAAGTCCCCCAGGTGCAGGGACTCGTTGGCGGAGTGGGCGCGCGAATCGGGGTCTTCCACGCCCGTCACCAGGATCTGGACCTCGGGGTACAGCTCGGTCAGGTCGCTGATGAACGGAATCGACCCGCCAATCCCCATTTCCACGGCCGGAACGCCCCAGGCCTCGCCGAGCGCCCACAAGGCGATCCCGGCAGCTGCCGACCCTGTGTCCGTCTGGAAGGCGTTGCCGCTCTCCCCCGGCGTGAAGGTCACCTTGGCGCCGAACGGTGCGTGGGTTTCAACGTGCCGGCGCACCGCTTCCATCGCCTCCGCCGGGTCCTGCCCGGGGGCCAGCCGCAGGCTGAACTTGGCCCGGGCGCAGGGCAGCAGAGTGTTGGAGGCGACGCTGACGGCCGGCGCATCGAAGCCGATGATCGACAGGGCCGGCTTGGTCCACAGCCGCGAGGCGATCGTCCCCGTACCTGCCAGCTTCACGCCGTCGAGCACTGACGAATCCGCCCGGTACTCCTCCTCAGTAAGGTCCACCGCAGTTTCGTCCCTGCTCACCAGTCCCGCAATGGCCACGCTGCCATCGTCATCGTGCAGTGTGGCGATCAGGCGCGAGAGCAGGGTAGGCGCATCGAGCACCGGCCCGCCGAACATTCCCGAATGCACGGCGTGGTCGAGGACCTGCACCTCGATGGTTCCGTCCACCAGCCCCCGCAGGCTGGTGGTCAGCGCCGGCACGCCCACCTTCCAGTTGCTGGAATCGGCCACCACGATGACGTCGGCACGGAGCAGTTCGCGGTGGGTTTCGAGGAACGTCCTGAAGGTCGGCGAACCGGCCTCCTCCTCCCCTTCGAAGAACAGGGTTACGCCCAGCCCGAATTCGTCACCGAGCACCCGCGTGACGGCGCCGTAGGCGGCGACGTGGGCCATGATCCCGGCCTTGTCGTCGGCCGCGCCGCGCCCGTAGAGGCGCCCGTTGCGTTCGACGGCGGTAAACGGCTCGGACTCCCACAATGCCGGATCACCGGGCGGCTGGACGTCGTGGTGGGCGTAGAGAAGAATGGTCGGCTTGCCGGGCGCGGCCTCGCGGCGGGCCACGACGGCGGGCCCGCCGGGGGTACCGTCCTGCTTATCGCACCGCAGGATCCGGACGTCCCCGATGCCCGCCGCGTGCACCAGGGTGGCGACGGCCTCGGCGCTGGCGTCCAGCGGGGCAGGGTCAAAGCTGGGCCAGGCGATGCCGGGTATGGCCACCAGGTCCTTCAGCTGCGCAACTGTGGTGTCGAAGGCCGCATCAACGGCGGCCCGCAGGGCGTCGGTGTCAACGCCGGCCACGGACTCGCCGTACTGTTGCGGGGTCTCCGCAGGGAATGTAGTCATGGCCAAACACTACCTGTGTCACACGCCACAACAAACACCGCCGTCGGCGGCCACCGGTTGCCCCGGCTTGGCGTTCCACGGGCAGCCGGGCATGACCGGGGACACAGCGCACCAAGGTATTCTTGTGTGGTGTTCGGACGTAAAAAGGAAGCGCCAGCGGCGCAGGATGTAGTTGACCAGCAGGCTGCCGAGGCAGCCGCAATAGCAGGCAAAGGCGCACCCACGCCCAAGCGCAAAGCACAGGAAGCGGCCCGCAAGCGCCCCCTCGTGCCGGAGGACCGCAAGGCCTCCAAGGAAGCGGAGCGTGCCGCCGCCCAGGAGCAGCGCCTGAAGATGCGCCAGGCACTGGATACCGGCGACGAACGGTTCCTGCCGATCCGCGACAAGGGCCCGCAGAAGCGGTTTGCCCGTGATTACGTGGACGCCCGCTTCAGCCTGGGCGAGTACCTGATGTTCGGCGCCCTGGTGTTCGTCATCATCTCCCTCGTCGTGCCGTCCGACAGCAGCATGATGATTTACGTGCTGGGCGGCTTCTGGGTGATGTTCCTGGCTGTTTTCGTGGACGTGTTTATCCTCTCCCGAAAGCTCCGGAAGCGCCTCGCCGAAAAGTTCGGGGAGGTGGAGCGCGGCACCGTCTGGTACGGCTCCATGCGTTCCCTGCAGTTCCGCAAGCTTCGCCTGCCCAAGCCCCTGGTCCGCCGCGGGCAGTACCCGTCCTGATTCCTCGTCCTCCTGCGGGGCCCTGCCCGCCAGGAGTCGGTCCCGGACCTTAAACACAGCAGCCCGGCGGTGAAACCGCCGGGCTGCTGTGTTTAAGGCGCCTTGTTCTAACGCGCGAACCGCGTTCAACGGGCCTTGCGGCGGCTAGCGGGTTTTCCGGCGGTTCCTGGCCAGTTCCTTGTTGATCCGGGCGGCCCAGAACGGTCCCTCGTACAGGAAGGCGGTGTAGCCCTGCACCAGGGTGGCACCGGCGTCGAGCCGGTCCTGCACATCTTGCCCAGTCTCCACGCCGCCCACGGAAATCAGCGTCAGCCGGTCCTGCGTGACCGATTTCAGCCGGCGCAGTACCTCCAGCGAACGGTTCTTCAGCGGGGCACCCGACAGGCCGCCGGCCCCGCAGGCCTCCACTTTTTCCGTTGCAGAATCCAGCCCGTCGCGGCTGATCGTGGTGTTCGTGGCAATGATGCCGTCCAGGCCCAGGTCCATGGCCAGCCGGGCGACGTCATCGATGTCCTCGTCGGTGAGGTCAGGGGCGATCTTGACCAGCAGCGGGACATGCCTGCCGGCGGACTTGTCGGCTTCCTCCCCCACTGCCTTCAGCAGTGGCCGGAGCGTCTCCACGTTCTGCAGGAGCCGGAGCCCGGGCGTGTTCGGCGAGCTGACGTTCACCACAAGGTAGTCCGCTGCCGGGGCGAGGCCGCGCGCGCTGATGAGGTAGTCCTCCACCGCATCCTCGAGTTCCACGACTTTGGTTTTGCCGATGTTGACGCCGATCACGGGACGCACCTTGGCATGGCGCCGCTGCAGCGCTGCCCGGGCGGCCTTCAGCCGCGGAGCCACGGCAGAGGCGCCGTCGTTGTTGAATCCCATCCGGTTGATGACGGCGCGGTCCTCGATCAGCCGGAACAGCCGGGGCTTTTCGTTGCCGGGCTGGGCCTGGCCGGTGATGGTGCCCACCTCAACGTGACCGAATCCAAGCGCCGTAAGGGCCTCGATCCCGTGGCCCTCCTTGTCGAAGCCGGCGGCCAGCCCGAACGGTGACGGGAAGGTCAGGCCGAGCGCGGTCGTCTGCAGGGACGCCGGCGGTGCCGTAAACCGCTCCAGCAGCCGGCCCGCTCCCACAGAATGGACGAGCCGGATCCCTTTGAAACCGATCTTGTGGGCGCGTTCGGCGTCCATCCATGAAAAGGCCAGCCTGAAAAATGTGGGGTATACGCGCATGCCTCTAGTTTTCCGTCTTCGGCGGTACAGACCAAACCGGGCTGACACAACAACACCCGGGCCGGGACCGGAAAGCCTACGCTGTTGACATGGAGTGGCAGAGCGACATCCTGGGGCCGGGCTTCGAGTCCCGCGCCTTCGAAGCCGCGGGAGAAGACGGCGTCCGCCGGAAGGCGACGCTGGTCCGCTTCACTCCCACGGTTACCTCCGCGGTCCGTCCTGCCGGGCCGCGCCGGGCGGTGCTGTTCCTGCATGGCTGGAGCGACTACTTCTTCAACGTTGAGCTGGCGCGGTTCTGGGCAGGGCAGGGCTTCGAGTTCTTTGCCATGGACATGCACAACCACGGCCGCAGCCTGCAGCCGGGCACGCCCGGCGGCTACGTCGCGGATCTGGGAAACTACGACGCCGAGATCAGCACCGCGGTGGGCATGATCGCCGAGTCCGGCGGGCCGGGTCCCGTGCAGCTCGCGCTCATGGGGCATTCCACTGGCGGCCTGGTGGCAGCCCTGTGGGCCAGCCGCAATCCGGGTGCGGTTTCCCAGCTGGTCCTGAACAGTCCGTGGCTCGAAATGCATGGCAGTGCACTGGTCAGGCGCGCGGCCTGGACCATGGTGGAGCCGATCGCCCGCCTGCGGCCCGAGGCGGTGCTCAGGCTGCCGGAGCGCGGTTTCTACTGGCGGAGCATCAGCAGTTCCGCCGAAGGCGAGTGGGCCCTGGACGATGCCTACCGGCCGCCGCTGGCCTTTCCGGTACGCGCCGCCTGGCTCAGTGCCATCCTCGCCGGGCAGGCCAAGGTGGCCCGCGGACTCGGCATCGCGGTGCCCATCCTGGTCCTGCTGTCGGCGGCGAGCGAGAACGGGATGGTCTGGAACGAGGAAATGCGCCGGACGGACGCTGTTCTGGACGTCAACACCATCGCCGCCCGTGCCATGTCGCTGGGCAGGACCGTCACCGTGGAGCGCATCGACGGCGCACTCCACGATGTTTTCCTTTCCCGCGCCGACGTGCGGGCCGACGCCTACGGGCGGCTGGCCAGATGGGTCAGGGGTTACGCCGCCTAAACCGGCTGCAGGGTATCCGGAACCTGGAGGGCCTGGTTTTAAGGGGTCCGGCTTTAAAGGGCCTGGTTCTCAAGGGCCTGGGCGGCGTCCACCGCCCCGCCGTACCGGCGGTCCCGTTGCGCATAGATCTCCACCGCATCCCAGAGCGTCCGGCGGTCGACGTCGGGCCACAGGGTGTCCAGGAAGACGAACTCCGCGTACGCCGACTGCCACAGCATGAAGTTGGACAGGCGCTGTTCGCCGGAACTGCGGAGGAAGAGGTCGACGTCGGGTAGGTCCGGCTCGTCGAGGTACTTTTGGATCGTCTTCTCGGTGATGGCCCCGGGTTTGAGCCTGCCGTCGGCTACATCCCGGGCGATGGCGGACACAGCGTCCGCTATTTCCGCCCGACCGCCGTAGTTCACGCACATGGTCAGCGTGCAGGTGCTGTTACCGGCGGTGTACGCCTCCGCCTCCTCGAGTTCGCGGATCACGGAACCCCAGAGCCGGGGACGCCGGCCGGACCAGCGGATCCGGACGCCCCATTCATCGAGCTGGTTGCGCTGCCTGCGCAGCACCTCCTTGTTGAACCCCATCAGGAAGCGGACCTCCTCGGGAGAGCGGCGCCAGTTCTCCGTGGAGAATGCGTACACGCTGACGTATTCAATGCCGAGTTCGATGGCGCCGGCCACGACGTCGAGCAGGGCGGGCTCCCCTGCCTTGTGGCCTTCGATCCGCGGCAGGCCGCGCTGGTTGGCCCACCTGCCGTTGCCGTCCATCACAATGGCCACGTGCCGGGGCACGAACTCGGCCGGAATCGACGGCGGAACTGCGCCTGAGTGGTGCGGGTACGGGGCCACCACCGGAGCGGTGCGCCGCCGGGCTGGACTGGTCTTCTTTCCCAAGGACACTGTTAGGTACGCTCCACATGTTTGAGGGATTTCAGGACACGCTCCAGGTGCCACTGCAGATAGCTTGCCACCAGACCCGCGGATTCCCGGCGGTTCAGCGGAAGGGAGGCATCCGCCGTCGGCCAGTCCCCGGTGAGCAGCGCACCCAGCAGGGAGACGGTCTCCGGCGCCGGTGCCGGTGAACCCGGCGGGCGGCAGTCGCCGCAGACCATGCCGCCCAGCGGGGCGGAGAAAGCGGTGTGTGGTCCGGGCGCGCCGCAGCGCGCGCAGTCCGTGAAGCTCGGCGCCCAGCCGCCGGTGGAAAGGGCCCGCAGCAGGTAGGAATCCAGGATCAGCTCCGGTGCGTGGTCCCCGCGGCTCAGCGAGGCCAAGGCACCGACCAGCAGGTTGTACTGCGCGGTTCCGGCTTCGCCGTCGACGTCGGTCAGCTTTTCGGCGGTTTCGGTCATGGCCGCGGCCACCGTATACCGCCCGTAGTCGGCGGCGATGTTGCCCCCGTACGCCCCCTTCGCGACGGCCTGCGTCACGATGTCGAGGGTCTTGCCGGACACGAGCTGCAGGTCTGCCACCATGAAGGGCTCCAGGCGGGCGCCGAAGCGGCTGGTGGTCCGCCGGACCCCTTTGGCCACCGCCCTGACCTGGCCGTGGTGCTTGGTCAGGAGGGTGATGATGCGGTCCGCCTCGCCCAGCTTGTGGGTGCGCAACACCACGGCGTCGTCGCGGTAGCTGCGCGCTGCAAATGATTGGACCACGCTTAATCTTCCCATTGACTCCGTGAAAACAGCTCAGCCGCCGAAACAGCTGCGCCGCCGGTGTGGACCGGCGGCGCAGCAGTCAGGAAGCTCAGGCCTGGGCGTCCCGGATGGCCCGGTTCACGGCGGAGATGACTGCCTTCAGCGCCGAGGTGCTGGTGTTTGAATCGATGCCGACGCCCCACAGGACGCGTTCTCCCACGGCGCATTCGACGTAGGCCGCGGCGAGGGCGCTGCCGCCTTCGGACAGGGCGTGCTCGCTGTAGTCCAGCACCCGCACGTCCACGCCGTCCTGGCCGAGGATGTCCAGCAGCGCGGCGATGGGTCCGTTTCCGGTGCCGGTGCGGCTGACGTGGGTGCCGTCCACGCCCAGCGAGGCATGCAGGGTCATGGACCCGTCCTCGTCGGTTTCGGTTTTCACCGAGCCGAGCGAGTAGCGGCCCCACTGGCTTTCCGTCTTGGCGGAGGGCAGGTACTCGTCCTGGAACAGCTGCCACAGCTGGGCGCCGCTGACCTCGCCGCCCACGGTGTCGGTTTGCCGCTGGATGACGCCGGAGAATTCGATCTGTGCCCGCCGGGGCAGGTCCAGGCTGTGCTCGTTCTTCAGCAGGTAGGCCACGCCGCCCTTGCCGGACTGGGAGTTGACGCGGATCACGGCCTCGTAGCTGCGGCCGAGGTCCTTCGGATCCACCGGCAGGTAGGGAACCTGCCAGGTGAAGTCGCTGACGTCCTTGCCCGCGGCTGCCGCGTCCTTTTCCAGGGCCTCGAGGCCCTTCTTGATGGCGTCCTGGTGGGACCCGGAGAACGCGGTGAAGACGAGGTCGCCGCCGTATGGTGCCCGCTCTGCGACGGGCAGCTGGTTGCAGTACTCCACGGTGCGCCGGACGTCGTCGATGTCGGAGAAGTCGATCATCGGGTCGATGCCCTGCACGAACATGTTCAGGCCGAGGGTCACCAGGTCCACGTTGCCGGTGCGCTCACCGTTGCCGAACAGGCAGCCCTCGATGCGGTCGGCGCCGGCCTGGTAGCCCAGCTCGGCCGCGGCCACGCCGGTGCCGCGGTCGTTGTGCGGGTGCAGGGAGAGAATGATGCCTTCACGGGGGTGCAGGTGGCGGCTCATCCACTCGATGGAGTCCGCGTAGACGTTGGGGGTGGCCATTTCGACGGTGGCGGGCAGGTTGATGATCACCTGGCGGTCGGCGGATGCCTCGAAAACGTCGGCGACGGCGTTGCAGACGCGGACCGCGTACTCCAGTTCGGTGCCGGTGAAGGACTCGGGCGAGTACTCGTAGGTGATGTGGGTATCGGCCAGCGTTTCTTCGTACTTCTTGCACAGGCGGGCGCCCTGGAGCGCGATGTCCAGGATGCCGTCCTCGTCCTGGTTGAACACGACGCGGCGCTGCAGGACAGATGTGGAGTTGTACAGGTGCACGATGGCCTGCTTGGCACCCACCAGGGACTCGTAGGTCCGCTCGATGAGATGTTCGCGGGCCTGGGTCAGCACCTGGATGGTGACGTCATCCGGGATGTGGTTGCCCTCAATCAGCTGCCGGACGAAGTCGAAGTCAGTCTGGGATGCGGAGGGGAAGCCGACTTCGATTTCCTTGTAGCCCATCCGGACCAGCAGGTCGAACATCTTCATCTTGCGCGCCGGGCTCATGGGGTCGATCAGGGCCTGGTTGCCGTCCCGCAGGTCCACGGCGCACCAGCGCGGGGCGGTGGTGATGATCTTGTCCGGCCAGGTGCGGTCCGGCAGATCGACCTTGATCTGGTCCTGGAAGGGGATGTAGCGGTGGATCGGCATTCCCGAGGGCTTCTGTGCGTTTCGCATTAATCTGGCCTTTTCTGTGATTCCTGAGTGAAAGGGTGGCCGGGCAACGCAAACTCCGCGACGAGGATGGGCCTTGCGCTAGATCGCGTCTGAGGCCTCGCCGCGGCAGCTAAGAAGAAGGAGTTCTGCACGCACCATTTCACAGTAACACGGGTGCGTAAGATGAAGGGGCAACACCTCCAGCAACGTCCACCATGCAGACGCTGCACCGGTGAAAGTGCCGGCCGCAGCCCGTCATCGAAGGAGCTCCTGTGCCAATTTCGGGGATCGCCCTGTCAAACATCGACCGCAGCGTGAGGCCACAGGACGACCTCTACCAGCATGTGAACGGCGCCTGGCTCAAGGACACCACCATCCCTGACGACCGTCCGCTGGAAGGCACGTTCACCGCCCTTCGCGACGGTTCCGAACTGGCAGTCAAGGAAATCATCGAGGAAGCCGCGGCCAAGGGGTCCGAGGCCAGCGGCATCGAGCGGAAGATCGGCGATCTCTACAGCAGCTTCATGGATGAGGCAGCGATCGAGGCCAAGGGCCTTGACCCTATCCGCGGACGTCTGGCCGAGGTCTTCGCGACAGCCAGCATTTCCGAGCTGCTGGCACTGGCTGGCCGGCTCTTCCGTGCCGACGTTTCGGGACTTTTCTACATCTACCCGGCGCCCGACGCCGGCAACCCCGACCGCGTTCTGCTGTACACGGGCCAGGGCGGCCTCGGGCTTCCTGACGAGTCCTATTACCGCGAAGAGAAATTCGCCCCGGTGGTGCAGTCCTACCGGGAGTACGTGGGCACCATGTTCGGCCTGGCCGGCGTCGCCGATCCGGAAAACGCCGCGGCCCGGGTGGTGGCGCTGGAGACCGCCCTCGCCTCCCACCACTGGGACAACGTCACGCTCCGTGACCCGCAGAAGACCTACAACCTGAAATCGGCCGGCGAGGCACGCGAGCTGTTCCCCCTGCTGGACACGTGGTTCGAAGCCGCAGACGTCGCCGCGGACAAGCGGCAGGAGATTGTGGTCAGCACCCCTGACTTCTTTGCCGGAGCCGCCGCTTTGCTGGCCTCGGAGTCGCTGCCGGTGTGGCAGGAGTGGCTTGCCCTGCGGGTCATCAACTCCGCCGCCCCTTACCTGTCTTCCGCCTTCGTGGACACGAACTTTGCCTTCTACGGCACCACCATCAGCGGCACCCCGCGGAACAAGGACCGCTGGAAGCGGGGCGTCGCCGTCGTCGAGGCAGCACTGGGCGAGGCCGTAGGCCAGATCTACGTGGCCAAGCATTTCCCGGAGGGCCACAAGGCCCGCATGCAGACGCTCGTGGGCAACCTGATCGAGGCCTACCGGGACAGCATCAGCGCCCTGGAATGGATGGGCGAGGACACCAAGGCCGAAGCGCTGAAGAAACTGGGCGCTTTCCGGGCAAAGATCGGCTTCCCCGACGAGTGGATCGACTACTCAGCAGTGGTGATCGACCCCGCAGACCTGCTGGGGAATGTTGAACGGGCGCACAATGCCGACGTCGACCGGCACCTGGACGAGGTGGGCAAGCCGGTGGACCACAACAAGTGGCTCATGACGCCGCAGACCGTCAACGCGTACTACCACCCGATGCTGAACGAGGTCGTTTTCCCGGCAGCCATCCTGCAGCCGCCGTTCTTCACCGCCGAAGCGGATGATGCCGTGAACTACGGCGGCATCGGGGCGGTGATCGGCCACGAGATCGGCCATGGCTTCGATGACCAGGGCTCACAGTTCGACGGCACAGGCGAGCTGCGCAACTGGTGGACAGAGGATGACCGCAAGGCCTTCGAAGCCCTGACCGGACGCCTCGTGGACCAGTTCGACGCGCTGTCCCCCTATGCCGCGCCCGGGCACAACGTCAACGGCAAGCTCACGCTGGGCGAAAACATCGGCGACCTTGGCGGACTCACCATTGCGCACAAGGCCTACCGCCTCAGCCTCGACGGGCAGGAACCTCCCGTGCTCGACGGGCTGACGGGTGAGCAGCGCTTCTTCGCTTCCTGGGCCGCCGGCTGGCGCCAGGTGATCCGCACCGAGGAGGCCATCCGGCGCCTCGCCACGGATCCGCACTCCCCCAACGAGTTCCGCACCAACGCCATAGCCAAGAACCTCGACTCCTTCCACGCCGCGTTCGGTGTCACGGAGGAGGACGGCATGTGGATGCCTCCGGAGGAGCGCGTCAGCATCTGGTGAGTGCAGAAATGCCGGGCCGCCCCCGTTCGGGGCGGCCCGGCATTTTTTGTGTCCGGTTACCGGATGTTCACTGCTGGACGATCAGCTCCGGATTTGCCTGCTGGCAAACGGTATCGCTGGCTGTCTGGTTGACGATGTCCTTGGGAACCGTGGTCTTGCCGTACTTGGTTCCGGACGGGAAGTCGCTGCCGAGGTACAGCTGCACGCCCGCGACGCCGGAGGACGGCGCCACCTGGGCGGCCGGAATACCGAACAGTGCTGCCACATCCGCGGCGACGTCCGCGAACTCGGGTCCGTAGTACACCATGGTCTTTGCCGTGGCGTCGGCCTCCAGCTGCCCCACCTGGGTGAAGCCGCCGGCAACAACGGCCTCAACGATTTCCTGCGTCCTGGTGGCTGACCCGGTTCCGTTGGCCACGGTGATGGGTTGCAGCGCCTTGTCGTACGGCGCCGCCGTCGGGGTGGGCTTGGGCGTGGCCGTCGGAGTGGAGCTGGCCGACGGTTTGGGCGTCGCCGAGGGTGAAGGGGTTTCCTTCCCGTCCGGGTCCGTCAGGTCGATGTCCTTGCGCAGGGCAGCGAACAGCTGGGAGGACGCCGGCTGCGCGGCTTCCAGCCGGTTGGGATCGCTCGTGGCCGGGACGGTCGGCAGCGCCACAAAGGCGACCTTGCCGACGTCGATCGTCTTCAGCCGGTTGGCGATGGTGATCATCGACGGTACGGAGGAGAGTCCGTCGTCGACGGTCAGGTTCTTGGTGATGACGTCGGCGATGTTCAGCAGCTTCGCCGGGTTGGAGAGGGTGCCGTCGTCCTTGATCTTCCGGGTCAGCGAGGACAGGAAGCCCTGCTGCGCCTTGATGCGGCCGAGGTCGCCGCCGTCACCGAAGGCGTGGCGGGTGCGGAGGAACGCCAGAGCCTGTTCACCCTGCACCTGGGAGGTGCCCTTGGGCAGCCGCAGCCGCGAGTCGGGGTCGTAGACGGCGTCGCTGATGCAGACCGACACACCGCCCACCGCGTTTGACAGCTCCTTGACGGCGTTGAAGTCGGCCATCATGAAGTGGTCCACCTCCATGCCGGTCAGCTTGTTGACCGTGTCCACGGCGCAGCCGATGCCGGCCTCTTTCATGGCTTCATTGATCATGATGCCGCTGCGCGCCGCGTACTGCTTGCCGGTCTTCTGGTCGGTGCACTTGGGAATGTCCACCAGCAGGTCGCGGGGGAAGCTGATGACGTTGACCCGCTTGTTGTCCTCAGAGATGTCCATCAGCATCATGACGTCGGAATTGCCGTAGCCGGTGGAATCCTCGGTGCTGCCGTAATTCGAGTTCTTGCCGTCGCGGGTGTCGGAGCCCAGGATCAGGATCTGCAGCCTGCCGGTGGCGTCGTCCGTGGTGTCGGTGCGGCTGCTTCCGGCGCCCAGTGCCGCCGTGGAGATGTTGGACTGCAGCCGGAAGTACCAGTAGCCGGCAAAGGCCAGGCCGCCGGCCAGGACCACAGCAACGACGGCGGTGGTCACCTTGAGCCACGCGGGCATATGGCGCACATTCAGGTGCCGGGCAGCGCCCAGCCGGGAGTCCTCGGCATGCCGGGCAGCTGGCTCGGAACGGGCGGGAATGCCCGGTCCTTGGGCGCGGTTGTCGCGGCGTCGCACCACAGGGTGTACCTTCCTCGAAAAAATGGGATCCGGCCTATTTTAGTAGCCGTTTCTGGGAAAACGCCGGAAATCCAGCGTTCGCGGCCCGGCGCACAGACGCCGGCCCCGGATTGCAGGCGGCAGCGGGTCAGAACCCGAGCTTCACCAGCTGCTTCGGGTCGCGCTGCCAGTCCTTGGCCACCTTGACGTGCAGGTCGAGATAGATGCGGGTGCCCAAGAGCGCCTCGATGCCCTTCCGGGCGTTGGTGCCGACCTCCCGCAGGCGGCTTCCACCCTTGCCGATGATGATTGCCTTCTGCG
The DNA here is from genome assembly GCF_040448525.1 of Arthrobacter sp. K5. Classification (NCBI taxonomy): domain Bacteria; kingdom Bacillati; phylum Actinomycetota; class Actinomycetes; order Micrococcales; family Micrococcaceae; genus Arthrobacter; species Arthrobacter sp. K5. Next base: position 797,316 of record NZ_CP159279.1, read on the forward strand.
ACGGGCGCTCCACGTAGAGGTTGACGCGGACGTCGAGGAGCGGGTTGTCTTCGGTCCGGCCCTCGCGCGGAACGATTTCCTCCACCACCACGGCCAGTGAGTGGGGCAGCTCGTCGCGGACACCCTCCAGGGCGGCCTCCCGGATGAGTTCGGCCACCATGACCGCCTCCGGCTCATCGGTCAGCTCGCCGTCCGGATAGAGCGGAGGCGACGGCGGCATGTGGCTGATCAGGACGTCCGCCACCGTGCCCACCTGGAACCCGTCCGCAGCCGAAACCGGAACAATGTCCTTCCAGCCGTCCTCGCCCAACACTTCCCTGCCGAGCTCGGCGACGGCCAGCAGCTGCTCCGTCAGGGCCTGCCGGTCCACCAGGTCTGCCTTGGTGACAAGGGCAATCACCGGCTTGCGGCCGACGGCGGCGAGCTGGGCGGCAATGAACTTGTCACCGGGGCCGATCTTCTCGTTGGCGGGGATGCAGAACCCGATCGCGTCCACTTCTGAGAGCGTGTCCGCCACGAGATCGTTAAGCCGCTTGCCCAGCAGCGTGCGGGGCCGGTGCAGGCCCGGGGTGTCAACGAGGATCAGCTGGGCGTCCTCGCGGTGGACGATTCCGCGGATGGTGTGCCGCGTGGTCTGCGGCTTGGCTGACGTGATGGCCACCTTCTTGCCCACCAGGGCGTTGGTGAGGGTGGATTTGCCCGCGTTGGGGCGGCCCACCAGCACCGCGAATCCGGCATGGTACCCGCCGAACGGCTCGCCGCCGCCGGCCTTATTCTGCTTGCTCACGTGGAACTCCCTGTTGCATTGATTCGGCCTCGTCGAGAAGTTCTTCAAGGTCAGTATTTTGTGGAACGGGGCCTTTAGGGGCGGCGCCCGCAATGATGTGGCTGACACGGTTCCGGCGGCCTTCCAGCCGCTCGGCGCGCAGCGAAACGCCGTCGACGTCCACGGCACTGCCCACGATCGGGACCCGCCCGAGGGCCTTGGCCAGCAGGCCGCCCACGGTGTCCACCTCGTCGTCGTCCAGTTCGATGCCGAACAGCTCGCCCAGATCGTCGATCCCCATCCGGGCACTTACCCGGTACGTGCCGTCGCCCAGGTCGACGACGGCGGCGCTCTCGGAGTCGTATTCATCCACGATTTCGCCGACGAGCTCTTCGATCAGGTCCTCGAGCGTCACCAGCCCTGCGGTGCCGCCGTATTCGTCGATGACGATGGCCACGTGGGTGGATTCCTTCTGGAGTTCCCGCAGGAGGTCGCTCACCGGCTTGGAATCCGGAACGTAACGGACCTCACGGGCCAGTGCATCCACCACGGGCGGTTCGGCCTCCGGGTCCATGCTGTGGATCGCGGCGGCCACATCCTTGAGGTAGATGATGCCCAGGATCTGGTCCGTGTTTTCGCCGATGACGGGGATCCTGGAATAGCCGGACCGCAGGAAAAGGGCCATCGCGCTGTGCAGGCTCGAACCGGCGTCGATGGTCAGGATGTCCGTCCGCGGCACCATGACCGCGCGGACCAGGGTGTCACCGAACTCGAAGACGGACTGGATGAGTTCGGCCTCGTTGTCCTCGATCATGTCCGACTCGGTGGCCCGGTCAACCAGTTCGCGGAACTCCTCCTCGCTGAAGTAGGAGTCGTCCCCGTTGGGCGAACCCGGGGCCACCGAGCTGCCCAGCCGGACCAGCCAGGCGGGGATGGGTCCGAGGATCCAGGCCAGGAACCGGACCAGTGACGCCGAATACTGCGCCACGGCCGCCGGGTGCGAACGGCCCAGCTGGCGCGGCGAGACCCCCACCAGCACAAACCCGAGAATCGCCATGATGCCTGTGGCGGCCAGGCCGGCCAGCCAGACGCTGTCCAGCAGGCTGTAAAGCAGCACAGCCACGGCCACGGCGGAGGCCGATTCGAACCAGATCCGCCAGAAACGCAGGGCACGCATGTGCGTCATCGGCTGATCCAGGATCCTCCGCAGGGCCGGGCCCCGGCTCCCCTGCACCGCCTGCTCGGCGTCGTGGCGCGGGAGAAAGCTGAACGCCGCCTCGGCAGCAGTCAGCAGCGCTGCGGCACCGAGAAACGCCAGCGCCATGCAGACAAGGAGCAGGGAGGTCACTGGGTGGTCTCGGCCGGTGCTTCTTTGCCGGTGAATGCCGTCAGCAGGTCGCGCTGCAGGCCGAACATTTCTGCCTTCTCCTCGGGTTCGGCGTGGTCATAGCCGAGCAGGTGGAGGATTCCGTGCGTAGTCAGGAGCAGCATCTCGTCCTGCGTGGAGTGTCCGGCGTTGCGGGCCTGGACCTCCGCCACCTGCGGGCAGACCGCGATGTCGCCAAGCATGCCCTGCGGCGTCGGCTTGTCCGGGGTTCCCGGGGTGAGCTCGTCCATGGGCACGGAGAGCACGTCGGTGGCTCCGGGCTCATCCATGAGCTCGATGTGCAGTTTTTCCATGGCCGGCTCGTCCACCAGCAGGATGGACAGCTCCGCCTGCGGATGGATGTACAGCTGCTCGAAGATGAAGCGTGCCAGCGCCACCAGCTGGGCTTCGTCCACCTGGATGCCGGACTCGTTGTTAACTTCGATGCTCATGCGTGCTCTCCCGTCGTTCCCGGGGAACGGAATGCTTGACCCGGTTGCGTTGTGCTTCGTCCCAGATGCTGTAGGCGTTGACGATGTCCCCCACCAGGCGGTGGCGGACGACGTCGGCGGCGTCCAGAACGGAGAAGCTGACGTCGTCGATTCCGGTGAGGATCTCCTCGACGATGCGCAGGCCGGAGCGGGTTCCGAACGGAAGGTCCACCTGCGTGACGTCGCCGGTGACCACCATCTTGGAGCCGAAGCCCAGGCGGGTCAGGAACATCTTCATCTGTTCCGGCGTGGTGTTCTGTGCCTCGTCAAGAATGATGAAGGCGTCATTCAGTGTCCGGCCCCGCATGTAGGCCAGCGGCGCCACTTCGATCGTTCCGGCCGCCATCAGCCGGGGGATGGACTCGGGGTCCATCATGTCGTGCAGCGCGTCGTACAGCGGGCGCAGGTACGGGTCGATCTTGTCGCTGAGCGTGCCGGGCAGGAAGCCGAGCCGCTCGCCCGCTTCGACGGCGGGGCGGGTGAGGATGATCCGGCTGACTTCCTTCTGCTGCAGGGCCTGCACCGCCTTGGCCACCGCGAGGTAGGTCTTGCCGGTACCGGCGGGGCCGATCCCGAAGATCACCGTGTTCGCGTCGATGGCGTCCACGTAGTTCTTCTGGTTCAGCGTCTTGGGCCTGATGGTTTTGCCGCGGCTGGACAGGATGTCGTGCGTCAGCACCTCTACCGGGTTCTGCAGCGACTGGCTGCGGAGCAGCGACACCAGCTGCTGGAGAACTGCCGGCGTAATAATGGTGCCGCGGGCCACGAGCCCCCGGACCTCGTGGAGCAGGCGCATGATCCGCGGAACATCGGCCGCGGGTCCGTTGATGGAGAGTTCGTTGCCGCGGACGTGGAAACTGACGGCCGGAAACTGGTCCTCGATGAAGCGGAGGGCCTCGTCGTGGCTTCCCAGCGACTGCACCATCTGATCAGAGTTATCGAAGATGACCACCTCCGTCCGGACACCGGGAAGAGTATGGGGGAATTCGCCCGTGGTTCGGTCCCCCGTGTTGAGGCGGCGCTTTCCGTTGGCTGATTCAGTCATGGTGACGGCCCGCAGGCCTTCAGTTCCCTCCAGTTCGGAATATAACTCGTTTGTGTCTTTACATCTTACGCCAGCGCACGCCTCGGCCAGCCGTCCCGGAAGGTCACAGCGGACCGCAATTCCGTAACGCGTTCCCGCAATTAGGTATCAACTTTGTATCGGCCTCATATCGTTCCCGTTGCAGTTCGGCCGCCTGCCGCGAAAGGCACGCTGTGCCCCAAAGACTCGTGTAATGCTGGAAAAGGAGCTCGCCGGAAACGGTCCGGCCTGCCCGCCAGCAACTGCCTATTCGAAGGGATCGCCAGCATCAGTCAGCAAGGAACTCCGGGACGGAAAGTACCGCGGATGCGCTCCGTGCTGCTCTCCGCGCTGCTTCCGGCTGCCCTGCTGATGTCCGGGTGCATCGCCGATCCTGACCCCGCGGTGACCTCCGCCAACTCTCCGACGTCCTCGTCGCGCCGGGCGGCGGGCACGGACGGCGTCCCCACTACCAGCGCGCCACTGGAAACGACGCAGTCCTCGAACAAGGCGCCGGTCTACTGGATCGGGCGCAGCAACAGCAACGTGTTCCTGTACCGCGAGTTCCGCGACGTGCCGGACGATGAGAACCCGATCACGCGGGCCCTTCGCGCCATGATGTCGGAGACACCGCTGGATCCGGACTTCTTCACGCCGTGGCAGAACCCCAAGAACCTCGCGACGTCGATCTCGGGCACCAACGTCATTACCGTGGACGTTTCCGCCGATGCCTTCAACAGCAACCTCGACGCGGACATGGCCCAGCGGGCCATCCAGCAACTGGTATACACCGCAACCGCCGCGGGGGCCAGTTCTGGCCTGATTGACGCCGGCCAGCAGATCGAGGTAGTGATCCTGGTGGACGGGCACACCGATTACCTGGCCTTCAAGCACGTCAAGCTCGGTGCCCCCACGTCGCGCAGTGCCGGAATGGTGGCGCCGGTGTGGATCATCGATCCGCAGCAGGGCACCGAAGTCAGCGACGGCCGGGTCAAGATCTCCGGACGAAGCACCGTCCCCAACGGCAAACTCCACTGGCGCATCCTCAAGGTCCAGGACAACGGCGACAAGGAAAGCTACCTGATTGGGGAGGCCACGGCGGCCTCGGATCCGGCCGCCTCCGGAGTCTTCGGCATCACGGTCAATCTCGCGCCCGGCAACTACGAGGTGCGGGTCTCCCAGATCGACCCGGGCAAGCCTGAAGACGAACTCAACGTGGACACGCGCGGGTTCACCGTTCGCTAAGTCCCCCAGTGCACTGGGCTTACCGGTCGCTAGCGCGTTCGCTGGTTGAGGCTACCAGCGGCCCAGGACGTCGCTTGCTACCACGACGCCGGCCGGTCCCGCCGTCGATGACCGCAGGACGTGCGGACCCAACAGTGCCGTGACCGCCCCGGCACTGCACAGCCGGGTGACCTCCCGGGGACTGATGCCCCCTTCGGGACCAACGATGAGGAGGATCTCTCCGGAGTCGGCCGCCTCCTGGCGCTCCTCCGACCACTTGCAGAGGACCCGCCGCAGCGGCGTCACTGCATCTTCGTGCAGGATCACGGCAAGGCCGGCTTCCGCCACGGTCTTTGCCAGGGCCTGGGTGTCGACGGCGGGACGCACCTCAGGGATCCAGGCGCGGCGCGCCTGCTTAGCAGCCGCAGCCACGGTGGACTGCCATTTCCCGTGCGCCTTGGCCGCCCGGTCACCCTTCCACCTGACGATGGACCGTTCGGACTGCCAGGGAATCACGGCGTCGATCCCCAACTCGGTGGCTGTTTCGATCGCGAGTTCATCCCGGTCACCCTTGGCGAGGGCCTGGACCAGGACCAGGCGCACGTCCGGCCGCGGTTCCACGCTGACGGAGGTGCATTCGACCGTCAGCTCGGCGGGGGCGGCACCGGTCACCGTTCCAGTGATGCGTTTGCCGGCGCCGTCGGCCAGGTCCACCTGCTCCCCCACCGCCAGGCGCTTGACGGTCACCGCGTGCCGGGCCTCGGCGCCGTCGAGGACGAACAGAGAACCGGGAACCGTGCCGTCCAGCGCGCCGGCCGGGGTGAAGAATACGGGGTTGCTCACCGCTACAGGTTACCGAGGCGGTCCCGCAGTTTGGCGAAGACGCCGCCGCTGGCTGCAAGCTTGCCCTCGGAGAACTGCTCGCCGCGGAGCTTGGCCAGCTGCCGGAGCAGGTCCTCCTGGGCGGGGTCGAGCTTGGACGGGGTTTCCACCTGCAGGTGGACCTTGAGGTCGCCGCGGCCGTAGCCCCGCAGGTGGGTGACGCCGAGGCCGCGGAGGGTGATGATCTCGCCGGACTGCGTGCCCGCCTTGACGTCGATCTCCTGCTTGCCATCGAAGGTTTCAAGGCTCAGTTCCGTGCCAAGGGCAGCGGCGGTCATCGGAATGTTCAGGGTCGCGTGGAGGTCGTCGCCCTCGCGGACGTAAGTGGCATCGTTGTTGACCCGGATTTCCACGTAAAGGTCGCCGGACGGGCCGCCCGCGGGGCCGGCCTCACCCTGCCCGGAGAGCTGGATCCGCGTTCCGGTGGCCACACCGGCCGGAACCTTGATGGTCAGGGAACGGCGGCTGCGGATGCGGCCCTGGCCGCTGCATTCGTTGCAGGGGTCCTTGATGACCGTGCCGAAGCCCTCGCATGAGCCGCAGGGGGCGGCGGTCATGACCTGGCCGAGGATGGAACGGACCGCCCGCTGAACCTGTCCGCTGCCGCCGCAGATGTCGCAGCGCTCGGGATGCGTGCCCGGCTGGCAGCAGGAGCCTTCACAGGTGGGGCAGGTGACGGCCGTGTCCACTTCCAGCTTCTTGTTGACGCCGAAAACGGCATCGCGCAGGTCGATCCGGACGCTGATGAGCGCGTCCTGGCCGCGGCGGACGCGGGACGCGGGCCCGGAGGTCCCGCCCGCGCCAAAGAAGGTGTCGAAGATGTCCTGGAACGCGAAGCCTTGGCCGGCGTAACCGCCGCCGCCGAAGCCGTTGTCGGTGCCGTTCTCGTTACCGGTCGTGTCGTAGACCCTGCGCTTCTGCGGATCGGACAACACTTCATAGGCGTGGGTGACGGCCTTGAACCGTTCGGCTGCGTCTTCCCCGGAGTTGACGTCCGGGTGAAGCGAGCGGGCCAGCTTGCGGTAGGCCTTTTTGATCTCCTCGCCGGTGGCTTCCGGGGAGACTCCAAGAACGTCGTAGTGGCTGCTCAAAGTTCGTATCTCTTCCTGGTTGTACTGCCTGTGGTCAAAGGATGTCCGGGGCGTGCGGTCACGGGCCCAGAATCCTCGAAAGGTAGCGGGCCACGGCGCGCACGGCGGCCATGGTGGTGGGATAGTCCATCCGGGTGGGGCCAAGGATGCCCACCTTGGCGCTGGCGTCGGGGCCGTAGCCGGTGGCCACCACCGACGCCTCGGCCAGCCCGTCGTAGGGGTTTTCGCGGCCGATGCTGACGGCCACGCCCCGGGGGTCCTGCGCCATGTCGCTTAGGAGCCGCAGCATCACAACCTGCTCCTCGAGGGCTTCCAACACGGGTCCGATGCTGAGCGGGAAGTCCACGTTGGACCGCGCCAGGTTGGCCGTTCCGGCCAGGACCATCCGGTCCTCCCGGCTGTTGTGGGCGAGGCCCTCCAGTCCCTTGCCGAGGGCCATCGCAACGGGGCGCTCGGCCGGCGTGCAGCCGGCCACGACGGCGGCCAGGTGCTGGGGCAGGATGGCCACCGGCGTGCCGGCCACGCCGGTCAGGAACCGGGTGCGCAGGGAGGCGAGCGTGTCGTCGGACAGGTCCTGTCCGGCGTCGACGACGCGCTGGTCCACCTTGCCGGAGTCGGCGATCAGAACGATCAGCACCTTCCGCGGCGCCAGCAGCACGAATTCAATGTGCCGGACCACGGCGCGGCTCAGGTGCGGGTACTGCACGACGGCGACCTGGTTGGTCAGTTGGGACAGGAGCCGGGCCGTCCGGTCCAGCACGTCATCGAGGTCCTCCGACCCCTCCAAGAGGGTCTGGATGGCGCGCTTCTCCGCCGGGGAGAGCGGCTTGACCGCCGAGATCTGGTCGACGAACAGGCGGTAACCCTTGTCCGTGGGAATCCTGCCGGCGCTGGTGTGCGGGGCCGTAATCAGGCCCTCGTCCTCCAGCGCCGCCATGTCGTTCCGGATGGTGGCGCTGGAAACGCCCAGGTGGTGCCGTTCCACCAGGGCTTTGGAGCCGACAGGTTCGCGGGAATGGACATAGTCCTCCACGATGGCGCGCAGCACCTCTAGCTTCCGTGGTTCGCTCACAGTCCACCTCCTTTTGGCCATACCCGCGCCGGGCGTTAATCCTGCCCGCAACGCTGTGGTTAGCACTCGACATGCCTAAGTGCTAACAAGTCTAATATGAGTCGCCGCGTTGTTAGCATTGGTACCGCTCCGGGCGAAATTCCGGGCGCCTGTCCCCCGGCGGCATGTCCGCGGCCGGAGCGGCTCCTTCCGAGTGCAGAGCGGTGAACGAATGCAGTACCAGACCTGGGGCGCGCAGGAGATCGCAGCGCCCGCCAAGAACAGCCTGCCCGAGGTCCCGGTGGAGCGCGGCATGGTGCTCGAGGACGTCCAGTCCGGCTGGGTGGGCGCAGTAACCCGTGTGGAGAAGTCCGGCGGCATGCACCTGGTGGCGCTCGAAGACCGCCGCGGAAAGTCACGGTCCTTCAAGCTGGGCTTCGGATTCCTCCTGGAGGGGCAGCCGATCCGCCTGATGCCCCCGGCCCCCAAAGCCAAGCCCGCAGGGCAGGGCACCGCGCGGACGGCGTCGGGTTCAGTCCGGGTGGAAGGGCAGCGCGCGCAGGTCGCCAAAGCTAGCCGGATCTGGGTTGAAGGCAAGCATGATGCTGAACTCGTGGAAAAAGTCTGGGGCGACGACCTCCGGGTGGAGGGCATCGTCGTCGAGCCCCTCCATGGCATCGACGACCTGGCGGCGGCAGTTGCCTCCTTCCGTCCCGGTCACGGCCGCCGGCTTGGCGTTCTGGTGGACCACCTGGTCCCGGATTCCAAGGAGTCCAGGATCGCCGACGCCGTGATGGCGTCCCCCGGCGCCGCCGGGAACGTGCTGATCGTGGGCCACCCGTACGTCGACGTCTGGCAGGCGATCCGGCCATCGGTTCTGGGCATTCCGCAGTGGCCGGTGGTGCCGCGCGGCACGGACTGGAAAACCGGTATCCTCACGGCTTTCGGCTGGCCGCACGAGACGAAGGAAGACATTGGCCTCGGTTGGCAGAGACTCCTTGGCGCCGTGCGCACCTACGCCGACCTTGAGCCTGCCCTGCTGGGCCGGGTGGAAGAAGTCATCGATTTCCTCACTGTTCCATAGATCCGATCCCGCGAATCGGCGTTGGGCCCGCGATTGCCCGTACGGGCCGGTATCCTTGGTACGGCGCCACCGCACCGCGGCCCCGGCGCCTCCAACGCACTATCGCACCAACGCAAGCTAAAGGAAGACACCGTGGCAGAAGACGCTCGCGACCGCAGGGACACACAGTCCGGCCAGGACCTGCCCCAGTACCATGGGGTTCCGGCCAATGCGCTTCCGCTGACCGCCAGCGAGGACCGGCAGTGGGCCACCCTGGCGCACTTCGGGGGCATCCTCGGCTGTGTTCCGGCACTGCTGATTTACCTCATCTTCCGCGACCGCGGCCCGTTCACCGCGCAGGAGTCCAAGGAAGCCCTCAACTTCACCCTGCCGCCGACGATTGCAGCCTTCGTGGCCAACCTCCTGGTGCTACTTCCCGTCGTCGGCAATCTGTTCGCCGTCGTGGCCACGCTCATCTGGATTGCGCTGACCTGCTTCGCGGTGTCCGCGGGCGTCCACGTCAACAAGGGCCAGCCGCACCGGTACCAGTACAACCTCCGCTGGATTAAGTAAGCGCACAAGACAGCGGCCCCAGACCTGTTCGGTTCTGGGGCCGCTGTTGTTAAGCCTTGCGCCGGTGGCGCCTCCGGGAGCTTCAGTCCGGCAGGATCCTGCGGACCACGGCGTCGGCCAGCAGCCGGCCCTTCAGCGTAAGAACCAGGCGGCCCCTGAAGGCATCCTCGGGAACCACAAGGCCCTCGGCGATCAGCCCGGCCACGGCCTTCCGGCCCGAGGGTGAGAGCGCAGCGGTTTCCAGCCCGGAGGATAGGCGGGCTTCCAGCATGACCTTTTCGACGCTCCGGGTTTCCGCGTCGAGGGTCTCCCGACCTGCCGCCGGCGAGGCGCCTGAGGCAAGCCGGCCGGCATACGCGGTGGGGTGCTTGACGTTCCACCAGCGCACCCCGCCCACATGCGAGTGCGCGCCGGGTCCGATGCCCCACCAGTCATCCCCGCGCCAGTAGGCGAGGTTGTGACGGCACGCCTGCTGCGGCGTCGCGGACCAGTTGCTGACCTCGTACCAGTGCAGGCCGGCGTCGGAAATCATCCGGTCGGCGAGTTCATATTTGTCGGCATGGTCGTCGTCGTCGATGCCCGGAACTTCGCCACGGCGGATCTGGGCGGCGAGCTTGGTGCCGTCCTCCACAATCAATGCGTAGGCGCTGATGTGGTCCGGCCGGTACGAGAGTGCGGTCTCCAGGGAGTAACGCCAGTCGTCCAGTGACTCGCCGGGCGTGCCGTAGATGAGGTCCAGGCTGACGGCGAGTCCGGCGTCGCGCGCCCACTGCACCACGAGCGGGACTCGGCTCGGAGTGTGGGTGCGGTCGAGGACCTTCAGCACGTGCGGCACGGCGGACTGCATGCCGAAGGAGACCCGTGTGAAGCCCGCGTCCGCGAGCAGCTGCAGAGACTCCGGCGTGACGGAATCCGGGTTGGCTTCCGTGGTCACCTCGGCACCGGGTTCGATCCCCCACGTGTCTATGGCGGCACGGAGGATTCGAGCCAGATCCTCGGCCGGCAGGAGCGTGGGCGTGCCGCCGCCGAAGAAGACGGTGCTCAGCTTGCGGGCAGGCAGGCCCGACTCCCCAAGGACCCGCGCGGCAAAGTCCACCTCCGAGATGGCGGTGGAGGCGTAGGCGTCCTGGGACGCGCCGCCGCCAAGCTCGGTTGCGGTGTAGGTGTTGAAGTCGCAGTAACCGCAGCGCACCGCGCAAAACGGGATGTGCACGTAGAGCCCGAAGGCCCGGTTGGCTGCCCCGCTGGCCGCCTGCTCCGGCAGGAGGCCATCCGACGGCGCGGGGTCACCCAGGGGAAGAACGCTAGGCATGCGTGCGGCCTCCGGAGATTGCAGCCACGGTTTTCACCACTACTTCTTGGCCTTGTCCTTGGATTCGTCGGTGGTCAGGGCGGCGATGAAGGCTTCCTGCGGCACTTCCACGCGCCCCACCATCTTCATGCGCTTCTTGCCTTCCTTCTGCTTTTCCAGCAGTTTGCGCTTACGGGAGATGTCACCGCCGTAGCACTTGGCCAGAACGTCCTTGCGGATGGCGCGGATGGACTCGCGGGCGATGATCCTGGACCCGATGGCCGCCTGGATGGGCACCTCGAACTGCTGGCGCGGGATAAGTTCGCGCAGCTTGCCGGTCATCATTACGCCGTAGGCATAGGCCTTGTCCTTGTGGGTGATGGCGCTGAAGGCGTCCACCTGTTCGCCCTGGAGCAGGATGTCCACCTTGACAAGGTCGGCGACCTGTTCGCCGTCGGCCTTCCAGTCCAGCGAGGCGTAGCCGCGCGTCTTGGACTTGAGCAGGTCGAAGAAGTCGAAAACAATTTCGGCCAAGGGCATCCAGTACCGCAGCTCGACCCGGTCCTCGGACAGGTAGTCCATGCCGCGCATGACGCCGCGGCGGCCCTGGCAGAGCTCCATGATGGCACCGACGAACTCGTTGGGCGCGAGGATTGTCGCGGCCACCATGGGTTCGCGGACCTCGTTGATCTTCCCGGAGGGGAACTCGCTGGGGTTGGTCACAGTGACCACGTTCTTGTCCTCGAGCGTGACCTCGTAGACCACGTTCGGGGCCGTGGAAATCAGGTCCAGGTTGAATTCGCGTTCGAGGCGCTCACGGACGATCTCCAGGTGCAGCAGGCCGAGGAAGCCCACGCGGAAGCCGAAGCCGAGTGCTGCGGAGGTTTCCGGTTCGTAGATCAGGGCGGCGTCGTTCAGCTTGAGCTTGTCCAGTGCGTCGCGGAGCACCGGGTAGTCGGTGCCGTCCAGCGGGTAGAGGCCCGAGAACACCATCGGTTTGGGATCCGCATAGCCGCTCAGCGATTCCGCGGCGGGCTTGGCGAGGTTGGTGACGGTGTCACCCACCTTCGACTGGCGGACATCCTTCACACCGGTGATGAGGTACCCCACCTCGCCGACGCCCAGGCCCTTGGACGGGATGGGCTCCGGGGAGCTGACGCCGATTTCCAGGAGTTCGTGGCTGGCCTTGGTGGACATCATCTGGATCCGCTCGCGCGGGTGCAGCATCCCGTCCACCACGCGGACATAGGTGACCACGCCGCGGTACGTGTCGTAGACAGAGTCGAAGATCATGGCCCGGGCAGGTGCATCGGGGTCGCCGACCGGTGCGGGCAGGTCGCGCACGATCTTGTCCAGCAGTGCCTCGACACCCACGCCGGTCTTGCCGGAGACCAGCAGCACGTCTTCGGGATCGCCGCCGATCAGGCTGGCCAGTTCGGCGGCGTACTTCTCCGGCTGGGCGGCCGGCAGGTCGATCTTGTTCAGGACCGGGATGATGGTGAGGTCGTTTTCCATGGCCAGGTACAGGTTGGCCAGCGTCTGGGCCTCGATGCCCTGCGCTGCGTCCACCAGCAGAACGGCCCCCTCGCAGGCGGCGAGCGAACGGGACACCTCGTAGGTGAAGTCCACGTGGCCCGGCGTGTCGATCATGTTCAGGGCGTAGCTCTTGCCGTCGAGTTCCCAGGGCATGCGGACGGCCTGGGACTTGATGGTGATGCCGCGCTCGCGCTCGATATCCATGCGGTCCAGATACTGGGCCTTCATGTCGCGGGACTGCACGACGCCGGTGAACTGCAGCATGCGGTCGGCCAGGGTGGACTTACCGTGGTCAATGTGCGCGATGATGCAGAAATTCCGAATAATGGCCGGATCTGTCGCGGCGGGCACCGGGGCGGTGCGGGCCATGGGAGACACGCAGGGTCCTTACTGTTGGCATTTCAGCGGCGTTGTTCAGGCTGAACTCTGGCCATCCTGCTGCCTGCCGCAATATCTGAACCTCTAGTCTCCCACGTCCCGGGCGCTGGCAGTACATTTCGTGCGGCCGCACGCCCGGAGGTCCGGCAGGTGCGGAGGCCGCGCCGGTAGGGTGGCCCGCATGGCATTGAACTTCTCCTCCATCGGCGGCGCCGTCCGAGCGTCGCTGCGCTTCCTCGGGGTGCTAAGGAAACCGGCGGGCCGGACTCCGGCGCCCGCCACTCGGGCGCCCGACCCGGGCAGGTCCGGAAACGCGGCCCGACTCCGGGCCGGCGTAACGGGGACCTACCCGGGCGACTTCACCGGCACGGCGACGCTGCGGTATTCCCCTTCCCCGGACGGCCGCCCGGACCCCGGCGAGATCGTGTGGACCTGGGTTCCCTTCGAAGAGGACCATTCACGGGGCAAGGACCGGCCGGTCCTCCTTGTTGGCAGCCATGGGCGGTACCTGCTGGGTCTGATGCTGACCAGCAAGGACCATGACGGCCACCCGCGTGCCCGCCGCGATTATGTGGATATCGGCACCGGCCCCTGGGACAGGCAGGGCCGCCCCAGCGAGGCCAAGCTGGACCGCGTCCTGCAGATCCATCCGGCCGACATTCGGCGCGAGGGCTCGGTTCTGGAGCGGAAGAAGTTTAGGCTGGTGGCGGACGAGTTACGGCTGCTGCGCGGCTGGAAATGACGCCGGCGCGCCGTCCGCGGGCTGAATGGCCACAAATGGCCGCGACCTGCTAAGATTTATAGCTGTGTGTCCGTGCAGGTCGACGGTCACTGATGGCTGGCCGCCATAGGTATCCCCACGCCGCTCAGTCAAGGCCAGCCTGAAAGCCCTCTAGACCATTTCCGCATTACAAAGAGAGTTCACACGTGGCAAATATCAAGTCCCAGAAGAAGCGCATCCTGACCAACGAGAAGGCCCGCCTGCGCAACAACGCAGTCAAGTCTGAGCTGAAGACGGCCATCCGCGCCGTCAACACCGCCGTTGAGTCCTCCGACAAGGAAGCTGCTACTACTGCGCTCGTTTCTGCCAGCCGCAAGCTGGACAAGGCTGTCAGCAAGGGTGTTCTGCACAAGAACAACGCTGCAAACCGCAAGTCGGCGATCTCCAAGAAGGTCAACGCACTCTAAGGTTTTCCAGTTCATCTGAACTGATGCTTGTGGCCGGCACCGTTGGTGCCGGCCACTTCTCTTTTAACTTCCGACGGCGGTGCTTCCCGACGGGGTCCCCGGACTTCCGGCCCCCGTTCCGAGTCCGGCCACTTCAGACCGCGTCCACCGGGTGCAGGACCGGGAGGCGGCCAGTTCCGCCTCCTTCGCGTCCGCCAATTCCCGGGGCGCCGGGCTATCGACCGCGGGCAGCCGCCGCTATCACCGTCACGGCGTGTTCCACAGCGTAGACCGGATCACGCGACAGTCCCTTGACCTGCGCGTCGGCTTCGGCCGTGACCTGGATGGACCGCGCCAGGCCCTCTGGCGTCCACCTCCGCACGTCCCGCTGTGCCTGCTCCACCAGCCACGGCTGCATGCCCAACTGCTTGGCGATCTGAGCCGCCGAGCCCTTGGCGCCGGCGACCTTGGCGACTGTCCGCAGCTTCGCCGCCAGGGCCGCGACCAGCGGCACCGGATCGGCACCGGTGGCCAGAGCGTGACGGAGCGTGGACAGCGCCACCGGACCGTTGCCTGCCATCGCGGCGTCTGCCACCTTGAAGGCCGTTGCTTCGACCCTGCCGCCGTAGTAGCGGTCGACCATGTCAGCGTCGACGGCTGTGGAGGCGTCGGCAATGAGCTGGCTGCACGCCGCCGCCAGTTCGGACAGATTGGCGCCCACAGCGTTGACCAGGGACTGCACTGCTTCCGGAGTGATCCGCCTGCCGGCGGCCTTGAACTCCGCGGTGACAAAGGCGGTCTTTTCCGCATCTTTTTTCAACAGCTGGCAGTCGACGGTCGGCCATCCCCCGGCCTTCACGGCGTCGAGAAGCTTCTTGCCGCGGGTTCCGCCGCCGTGCCGGAGCACGAGGACAGCGTCCTGTTCCACGCGCTTGAGATAGGTCAGTGCGTCCGCCAGGAAGGCATCGTTCATCGCTTCGAGGCCGTCCACCTCGATTAGCTTGTTCTCACCGAACAGTGACGGACTGACATTCATGGCCAGCGCCCCGGCCTCGTACGTACCGGCACTGAGCCTGGTAACCTCCACGTCCGGCGCGGCCGCCCGTACCTGTGTCCGGACACGGTCCATCGCCCGGATGCCGAGGTACTCCTCGGGACCCGTAATCAGGACGACAGCCGCAGGGGTTACGTCCCGCCAGGACGCCGAATTGGCTGCCGGCGTCTTCGGTCGTTGCTGGGCAGCGGCCACTGGTGATTCCTCCCGGAGTTCAGATTGCAGACTCTAAGTGTCCCATGAGCACTCGTACGGCCGCCGCAGAACGTGGCCTCCGGCAGCCGGTCAAGGAGCCGGGCAATGCCGGCGTGTGCGTCCAGAACGAGTTTGACTGTGCCGGCGGGATGGGCGGCCATCCATACGGCGAGCAAGGTCACAAGGGAGAACAACAGCATGGTCAGCAACCCGAACACGCCCTCCGGCCAAGGAGGCGCGGCGCCGGGAAGACCTGCCGTGAACCGGGCGATGGATGCCACACCACCGGCAAATAGGCCGGCCACACCGATCAGGACCGCCGCCAGCCAGGGTGCGAAGGGCAGCAACGCCACGGCAGCCGTGCCCAGGATGGTGACGGGTGCTACGAGCGGGGCAACAAGCACATTGGCCAGCAGCGAATAGGTCGAAAACTGCGGCTGCAGCACCACGATGACGGGGCCGCACAGGACTTGGGCTGACAGGGGTACGGCGATAGCTGCCGCCACCCAGCGTGGCACGCTCGCCGGAAACCAGCCCATGATGCACGGGCCCAGCACAATGATCCCCAGGGTGGCAAGGACGGAGAGCAGGAACCCGAAGCTGACGCCCAGTTCCGGCTCCACGAGGAGCAGCGCGATCACGGCCAGGCACAGGAAACTCAGCCCGCGGCCGGCCCGGCCGCCTGCCAGGGACGCGACAGCAACCGCGCCCATCAGCGATGCCCTCAGCACGCTGGCATCGGGACCCACCATGAGGACGAACAAGCCGAGGCCGGACAGAGCGACAGCCGCGGCCGGAATCCTGGCAAGGCTCAGCGAGCGTGCCGCCAGCAGCAGGGCGCCGAGTATGAGGCTGCAGTTGGCCCCAGTGAATGTTCACACAGGAGGTGGGTAGTCCAGACCCGACGTTTCGCCTGGTGACAGCCCATTTGGAACATCGTCTGCCTCTCGCAGCGGCGTTTGGGGCCTGCTAACAGTTCTTCTCCTATTCATTCTCTATTCGACTGGCGAACAAGGAAGGTCAGATTGGTCCATCAAATGATCACTCGTGTGATGGGTAACCCAGTACACCTAAGACCACCTCACCGCCGGACCCATAAGCGTTGGTTATCGGCCGCTGATAGGTGGGATGCTGAGATGGTCGAAAGGAGCGTCACGCGGCAAAGAGCCTGAGCGAGCTCCTCGCTGAGCACTCGTAAGACCGCACTCCAAGTAGACGCGCACAAGAGGTGCATGCTCACGGTCATCGAAGCGTTCCGCCTGCGTCGAGTGCGCGCCCGAAACGAGGAGCACCGAGGGAGGTCTGCCGCGATACCTCTCGAGGAGGCTCCCTGTTGAGTGCGTTACTCCGACTCCCCTAGCGACTCCTGGAGTAGGATGTTGAGGATCTCTGGCGCATCGAGACTCTCCCCACCTCCATGCAGCTCTTCAAAGAGTTCCCGGACGGGTTCAATGGGCATCCAGGCTGGCATGTCGCGATATCTTCTGTCGAACCGAAGGACCTCCCATGTGCGTGGGTCGAGCTGCTCACTCCAGCCGGCACAGGATACGATCATTGCTCGCAGCACACCTGGATTCGCCTCTAGACCGTGAGCCAAACGATCATGCACGTGCTCATTTGACAGCACGCACGCGAAGGCGCTCATCATGGCCTGCCCATGCATGTCATTGCCTTGCCATGCGCTTTCGCTAGCCCAGTCCGTGTCGTCCAACACACGACCGAGCCGTTCCAGCGCTGCCGCTCCAACCGCGCTCTCATTACCGTGGCTGCGAGCATGCTCCTGGAGAAGTGCAACTGCGGCGCAAGCCGGGAGTCGGCGTCCGTCTTCTTCAATGATCCTGAGCTGCTCTTGTTCGCCGGCGTTGCGCGCCACGGCAACCGCGAGGGCGGCCGTCGTATCGAGCGTTAGAGGCAGTAGATGCGCGGTGGGGGGTAGTTTCGCGGCAAAAC
Organism: Arthrobacter sp. K5; assembly: GCF_040448525.1. Classification (NCBI taxonomy): domain Bacteria; kingdom Bacillati; phylum Actinomycetota; class Actinomycetes; order Micrococcales; family Micrococcaceae; genus Arthrobacter; species Arthrobacter sp. K5. Next base: position 814,457 of record NZ_CP159279.1, read on the forward strand.
TGGTGGCGTCCGCAACGCGCCGCCGAAGGGCAGGATCATACGGCCGATGGGTGACTCTATGGAAAGGGCGTGCCTCGTCCAGCAGCGCCCTATGCTCAGCGAGAGGATCTGGACCTTCAGCGACAGCAATTGCTTCCGAAATCACGGGTAACTCGATGTTTTCACCACGCGATGCGCGAATGAATGCGTCGATTACTTCGCGAAGCTCAGTAAGTGACGAATTGAATCCAGCATCATCCTCGGGGTTTGACTGTCCAGTCCACGTTGACGCTGTCCTCACGACACTGGAGATCACTTGCTCTAACACGTCACACCACGGTGCCACTTGGTCCCGCGTAGCGCGAACGGCAGCTAGCTCAATCCGGGCAGCGTCAGCCAGGGGCTGAATTTCCTTGAGCGCGTCGGCCAACGCGTTGCTAATGCCTTCCCGCATCGGGCGAGCTTCCGCCACCGATGGTTCGAGGTAAACGGGATTTCCGTCCTCGTCCCACATGTTGTAGGATCTGCGGGTTCGCTCCCTTAGTTGCTGCCAGCGTCCCGCCCATGCTCGGACACCTGAGCGAGTGCGCTCGGCCGCAAGACGAAGCGCTTCTACCCGTCGTGCCAGTTCAACGGTGGACGCCGCATGGAGCGTATCGAGGGATTCGGATGCTACCAGCACCTCTGTCGCCTCGTCGTCGTTGATCGGCCAATTGCGCCGAATTTGTTCGTACTCCGCGACCTGCCGCGCTTTCCACTCTCGAAGAAGATCGGCCGGGTATGGGTCCGGATTCTCATCAACCTCGTACGAATGCTCGATACAAAGAAGGATGAGGTTGTCGAATGCCCGGTTCTCCTCTGCAGGCATATCAACCCAGCGGGGGCCGCCCTTTCGCCGAGCATGAATGTGCGCGACTCGGCTGTTCAGTACGCGATCTCCGTTCTGGTCTGAGACCTTGTACAGAGGTCGGTTGCAATCGGGATGCGCGCACCGAAACGCCGATGCGTACAGCTCGCGCACTGTGGAAGGTTTTGGAAGGGGGTAGGCGGAGACAGTCATAGCCCCAAGTTTCTCATCGTGCCTCGCTTCGCCGATGTTCACGACGTCATTCGGCATTACCGATTAACCCGACACACCATCAGGGCCTGAACGTCACCAGCCCAGACCCAAACGCACCCAGCTCGTAATTTTGACGGTCACGCCCACCAGCGAACGGCTACTCACCGTCTGGCTCCCCCTCGTCTATGAGCTCACCGGCGGCGATGCGTTCCGCCGTGCGCCGGTAAGCCTCAGTGACGTAGTCGTCGATGTCCTGGCGGCCGATGCGCCACTGGCCGCGCCCACCGACCTGAATGGCGCGGAGTTCTCCGGTCTTGATGAGGCCCCGGATGAGGCTCTGCTTCACGTTCAGCTCTTCGGCTGCCTGCTCGATGGTCAGGAAGCGGCGCTGTGAGGGTTGGTCGGTCACCGGCTCATCCTATGCGTCTATGCCGCTCGAAACCGTGCGACGTCGTAGCTGGCCGACTATCCCAGCTTGTGCTGCGACCTGATCCGATGGCGTCAGGAATGTCTATGAACAGTTTTGGCACGCAGCTACAAGCCGCCACGACTGCGACTTCGTGGCTTTTGAAGCTTTCGCAGCTGCCCACGAGGACGCCAAATACGCGTTCGGAGCCCCGCCGACCAGGAGAGCCAATGCTCGTAAGCCCCTCGAGATCGCGAAGCGGTGGCGTCCGTAAGAAGGCGCAGAAGCTCCGCCGTCAACGGATCGACTCGGCAGCGAGCGGGCCGCCCAGATTGAGTTGGAAACCATGGACTCGCAATTTCGACATCTTCCTGCTCTTAAGCATCAGCGAGTTTCATCGTTCCTTTGCAGGTCGGGTACCCGGCGCAGCCGAAGAACCGGCCGTAGCGCCCTTTGCGTTCCTTCATCGTGTGTTTCTTGCATTTCGGGCAGACCACCGGGGTGATGTCATCGCCTTTGGCGGACCGGATCTTGAGGATTCGGTCTCGAACCAGTTCGAGGAGGAATGCTGATTCTGCGCCGCTGCGGGTGACCAGGAGCGCGGAACGCCGCGCACGGGTCAGTGCGACATAGAACAGGCGTCGTTCTTCTGCGTGCGGGTAGGAGTCGGGGGCGGCCATGGCCAGTTGCAGGAGAGTATCATCCTCGACAATGCTGGGGAATCCGTTCCTCTCAAGGCCGAGCACAACGACGTAGTCTGCCTCCTTTCCTTTTGAGGCGTGCACGGTGTTGAACTCGATGGTCAGGTTGGCGTATCTGGCTTCCAGCGCCGAGATGACATCGTCCTTGGACCGGGAGTACCGGCCGAGCAGCAGCACAGTGGCCGGCTCAGTGAGCTCTGAGTCAAGGGTTGTCAGGTGCTGCCGAACGACCGATCCGTAGTGGCTGCGCTCCCGTACACTGACGGCGCACACCGTCTCGTCAGTCTCCGGCGCTGAAGATCGGACGTTCTTGGAGATTTGATTGGGGTTCTTCATCACGAACCCACCGGCGACATCGCACAGGGACTGCGGGGACCGGAAGGTGCGGTCCAGCCAGATGGTGGACGCTGTCCCGAACCAATTATCGAAGCGGGTCATCACACTGAGGTCTGAGCCCGCGAACCTGTTGATTGACTGCCAGTCGTCGCCGACCGCGTACAGGTAGTTTCCAGGAGTCTTCATCAGCGCCCTCACCAGCGCCGCACGGGCAGCGCTGGTGTCCTGCATCTCGTCGACCATGACGAGCCGGTAAGGGCTCATCCACCGGCCGGACTCTACGTGATCGGTGGCAAGATTCAGCATGTCCTCGAAATCGATCTGGCCCGCAGCGCGGAGCCGGCTGTCCCATTCGGCGAGGATGACGCCGTACAGGCGAGTGAAGAGCCTGGCCCGCAAAGTCCGGCCGGCCCGCTCCGCCAGCAGATCAGGGGTGAGTCGGTTGCCCTTCGCGTGTGACATGAAGGACCGCGTCAGCGCCAGCATCGCCTGGTCGCTGATCGGTGGCTCCCCGGCTGCTTCCCGGTAAGGGTCTTCCTTTAGCTGGATTCCGTGCCGGCGCAGCTCCTGCTCGAGGTGCTCGAACCCGGACCCGTCCCGGATGGTCGCCGAAGTTGTCTCGATCAGTCGAGTGCCGTAACGGACGTGAGTGTGACGCCGCCACTGCATACTCTCGGCATACCCGTCAAAGTGGGGCGGCGGGGTGCCGTCGGGACCGAGCGCCCAGTGCTCATGCCACACATCGATGTCCGGGTAGTAGAAGTCCGGCTGGTACTGCCGGTGGTGTGCGTCCGCGACGTCGTACGCGTAGGGACGTTCGTATTGGTAGCGGACACCGTTCAGGAAGAGCCAGTTTGCGATCATCACCTCTTCCTGGCTCTTGACGATCTCCCCTGCGAGAGTACCGAAGCCGCTGGTACCTGTGTTCCTGTCCGACTTCTCAGGATCGGCTTCATCACCGAGATCCGGAAGCTGCCGGCCGAAAACGAGCCGGAAGAGGTCCCAGTCCCGCCGGAAGGCCTGGTCCTGGTCGCGGAGGACATCCACGATCCTCGCGAGCCGCCCGATCCCGTTGTCCGCGGTCAGGTCGTCGGGAAGGGACGGCTTGCGGTCAGTGGCCTCGCCGATGATACGCAGCCCGAAGGCATGGAACGTGCTCGACGCCACGCCGGCACCATCATTGCCGAGGCGGGACACGAGACGGTCCGAGAGCTCACCGGCTGCCTTTTTGTTGAATGCGAGGGCGAGGATCTCCGTCGGCTGGGCGATGCCACGCCGGATCGCATACCCGGCGCGGGCTACCATCGTCGACGTCTTCCCGGAGCCCGCGGCCGCGATCACACGCACCCGGTTGTCGAAGCAGACCGTCGCCCTCGTCTGCTCTTCCGTCAACGGCGACTTCTCGACCTTGCGGAAGAAGTCTGCCAACTCGTTTTTCTCCCACTCCAGGAACGCCTCGTTCCGCTGGGCAGCCCACCTTGACAAGTCAGTGATGCGGCAGGCGTCGACTGCGGCACGCTGGTCCTCACGTTTACCCTTGGGAAGCCCGGAGAGCCTCGGATCGCTGTCGGCAGCCAGCCAGACAGCGACGTCCGGACGGGAGCCCTCGAGCGCGGCGATCGTGTCCTGGTCCGCCCACCGTTGTCGGTCCATCACATCCCGGACCCGGGACCACCACAGGCTGGCCGCCTCGCCCTGCTCCTCAGCCTTTGAGAGCAGGGCGGCGAGATGCCGTCGCTCATCGAGCTCGGAGTGGTAAGCAGCGGCGACCTCACGCACCGCGCGACGAGACAGCCCATTGAGCACCGTCTCTGTCCCGTGGACGAGAGTGACGATGAGCTGCCCCGAGCCTTCATCGACTGCGAGTCCGAGGACGTCGATGACATCAGCGTCCACCTCCTGGGGGATTCCGCAGACGCGCAGGCGGCCCTCACGGATCGACAGCACCCATGACCCGGCACCTCTGAACGCGCGTGCCCACCAACCCGGCTTCCACTCCGTCATGCTTCCCCCGACTCACACATGTTCAAAAGGAGGCCATTTGCCCTCTTTCCACGTTATCAGCGAGGAATTGTGTGTCGTCGAGTGCGTTCACCGGGTTCGTGCTGACCCGCAGGTACTGGACTCGGCGGGCTTGCCCGTCAAACCTTCGATGGCATGGTGGAGGTGGACCTCCCCAGCATGGAAGGATATGGCAGAGGTCTTGGGAGAAGGAACGGGTTGTGAGCACCACACACGAAGTAGTGAAAGCCGACCACGGGGCGCAAAAGAAACGTCCGCTCGTCCGCGTTGAGCCGCAAAGCCAACGTGACGACGGGTCGCCCATCGCAGGTGAAGGTCAGGCGTATGTGACCCGGTCGGGGAAGCTGTTCCACACTCAATGGTGCTCGATCATGGATGGTCACTGGCGGGCCGTCAATGGAGGCATCTACGTGACCATGATTGCGGATGTGGGCCTGCGGGGACATTGCCCGCAATGCGACCAGGACCCCGAAGCGAAGAAGCGCTCCAAATTGGAGCGGGCGGAGAAGCGGGCAGAGAGGCTGCGACTCAAAGAAGAAGCGAACGCCGAGCACCGGGCGAAGGAACGTCCGCTCGTCCGCGTTGAGCCGCAAAGCCACCGTGACGACGGGTCACCTGTGGCCGGTGCCGGACAGGTGTACGTCACGCGAACCGGGAAACTGTTCCACACTCAGTGGTGCTCGATCATGGATGGTCAGTGGCGGGCGGGCCAAAGAGGTATATACGTAACCATGATGGCTGATGTGGGCCCGAGGGGACGCTGCACGCAATGCGACAGGGACCCTGAAGCGGTGAAGCGCTCCAAATTCGATCAGGCAGAGTTGCGGCGACTCAACCAGGAACTGGATCAACTGGGCAGGACCATAGCGCGAACCCTCGTGGTGAAGGGACCGGAGGGGGTCAACACATTAGGCCCTCAAGTGATCCGGTTCAGGGAAACCGAGGCAGAGCTGACTGCATTGTCCGGTCGCGTCGGGGGCTCGTTTCCGGACTCAAACGATGCTCGGAACTCGTAGTACTCCTTCACCGGCAGACTTCGGCCGGCTACGAAGCTGACGCGGGCGGTTGCGAGATTCGACCAAGTTTGTCGTGGCTTCGCTGTGCTTCAGCCGGTGATTCCGAGTTTGCCGGCTCGCCCGCCCTTGATGCCATGGTCCTTGCCGTAGCGCCACAGGATGGCGTCCATGATGCGCAGTTCGGAAATGGGTGTCTGGACCGTAGAAAGCTTGTGAATGCGCTGCAATCGTCCAGCAAGGTCGGGGTCTTGCATGAAGAGGTTGTGCCAATTCAGCCACTGGCCTTCAGAAGTGTCTTTGCCCACGACTGCCCCGATGACTTTGTCCCAGATGGGGATGAGATGCGGTCGCTTCCTCGCCATGATCTTGCTGGCTGTGGTGGCCCCGACATCCCAGCGCGTTTTGGGTGTGCGTCTCAGCTCCTGCCAGAGCAGCCATGAGGGGCTGCCCTCCCCGAGAGTGGCTTCTGCTTCCGCTACCGTGAGGTCGCTCATCCTCACGTCGGTGCGTATATCAGCCAGGAGATTTCGTATATTCGTCGCCAACGGCTGTTCCTGCAGCCCGATGATGGCCTGGGCCGGAACTTTGACGCTGAGCATTGACACGGCGACAGCGTCGCTATCGGTGATCCTGTCCCTGACATCAGGGCCGTCGCCGCGGTTCGCCCATTCATCAAAGTAACTGCCGGTACTGAGCAGCCCCGTCTTTGTGGACGGTTCAAGGTAGTAGCGCCGGAGCAGTTCGGCTGCGGCTTCGACGTTCTCTTCTTTCAGGATGGCTGGTAGTTCCATGAATCCCCCTATGGCTTCAATGCGCGGACTATGACCCTGACTGACCCTGCGACGTGCGTAGTCAGTCTGAATGGCGAACCTCAATCTCGGGGTGGTTCTCTGTGACCCACTCAGCCATCCGAAGGTTCCGTGCCGCGATGAACTCCAGCGTGGCCTCCCGGTACGTTACGTACTCGTCTTTTGTGGCCGGCATCCCGGAACGCTTGAAGTTGTCGAAGGGAAGGTAGAACCGAACCTCTTCGTAGTCGGGTGTCACGAGGTCTTGAAAGTGGAAGAACTCCACAAACTCCTTGAACCCGTCGAAGAGCGCAAAGAAGTCCGCGTACGCGTTGATGACATCGGCTAAGGGGCTCTCCGGTTCTCCTGCGTGATGACGCCGGATGCACTCCAGGGTCAGATCCATCCGGTCGGCGATGAGCGCCCTGAACCCCCGGGCCTGGTTCATCGTGGGTCGGTCCTTCTTCCTGACGGGCCAGATCATCGCGCTGCCGATGGTGTACGGCGGCTTCAGGTAGCGGGCCCGCTGCTCCTCGTTCAGCGAGGCGATGGCGTTCGCCAGAGACGCCGTACGTGCCCGGCCAGTGTAGGAGTGGGTGATGGCGTCACTGCCGTACCAATGCATCGCCTCGGAGGGGTCAGTGAAGATGAGGTAGCCGTCCCCACGCTTCGGCGGCGCGGTCGGTTCGAAGACGACGCCGGAGTTCAGCGTCTTGGTCCACAGCAGCTCGTGGTCCGCCCGGAGATTCGGACTGCCACTGTCCGGGTCAGTCCCTGGAGGGGTGTCGGTCATGTAATTGAACGAAGTATCGAAGACGCGCGGCTGTTGCTGCTGCGGGTATTCCGGATCACTCAAGATTCCCCCAAAGACCAGAGTTATAAGACGAACGAACCGGTGGTTGGGTCCGCAAATGTCTCGGCCATCGGCTCTGTCCCAGACTAGGTGTCACTTCCTGATATTGAAACCCCAAGTGGCCGACTGACTCTCGGCAATGCCCATGTTCCCTGAAGTTCTGATTGTGTGCCCATGCAGAGCAGCTCTTTTAGGGAATTCTTCCCGTGTCCTGTACGTTGCAGGACCGGTAACACCCCATCAACAGAGAAGAGATGCACCTCCGTGGCAACCGATTACGATGAGCTGCGCACCGACGTCAAGGAATCCCAGGAAAACTCCCTGGAGGCCCTGAAGTCCGCCAAAGCCCCGGATGCGAAATCCGTGGTTCAGGAGCTCGACGAGGCTGACGCCCTGGACGGCCTGACCCCTGGCGGGGAGTTCATTGCCGAAGAGCTGGTCGTCCAGGTCATTCCGCAGGCCGACGATGAGTTCACCTGCTGGTCCTGCTTCCTGGTCCGCCACCGTTCGCAGAAGGCCCGCGAGAAGGACGGCCATGCCTACTGCGTCGAATGTGAGGGCTGAGCGGTTTTGGCCGGCTGTCCCGGAGCATATCTGGAACAGCATCCGCGAAGAATTCACCCTGCCGACAGCGGCAGACCTGGAGACGAATTTCCAATCCCTCGGCGACCCGGAGGCCATGCGCCGGGCAGTTCGGGTATTCATCGGCGAGGGAACCTTCTGCCCGGGCTTCCAGCTCAAAGATGGGCTCTTCCACGAACCTGTGCTGCGCCTCTTTGACCAGGCGATGAGCCTGAAGATTCCTCATAACGTGTTCGCCGCATGGATGGTCAGCCCACTGCCGGCAGAATCCCGTTCCCGGCCAGTGGACATACTGGGCAGCATGACGCTGCTCCAGAGCTCCTTGGTCGCCTTTGGTGACAGGTACCGGCCGGCCGAAAAGCGTAGCTAAGAGCTTGGCTCTGCCGTATCCCAAGCCAGATAAGTTTGCCGGGACAAGGCTGAGCGCTACGTCCTGAAGATTGGCTCATGTTCAACGTCGTCGTCCCAGAGCGGCCTGGAACGTGGGCACCTGACTCAAGCAGGCTTGAATCGCGAGGCTAACGACTCACGCACCGCCGCTACATCAACGTCGCCGGCTGGCTCTTCTACAAGAACTTTGGCCAGCCGTTTCGGCCAGAGTACATGAACGCCATGGGTCGAGAATGCGCCTCCGATCAACGGCCAGTCGGCTTCAACAAAGCACAGCGCCCCGGTGACCGGAACATCCCCGACGAGGCCTCGCACGACGTCGACCTGTTTGAGCACCCCATCGACCAGTTTCGTGCAATCACGTCGGCCGACGAGGAGCTTCTCGACGCGGGGGCGAAGGATGCCACCCTCGATCTTCAGTTCAGGCCGTCCCTTGTACCGTTTGGCGTCGATGACCCAGATTCCACTGGGAGTGATGGCAATGTGGTCGATGTTGGCCTTCGATCCGGGGATGCGTCGGTCGTGAAGGACGGCCAGGCCATCGGCGGCCAGGGCATCCAGCCGAGCGCCGAGGCGTTCCTCGCCAATCGCGCCTCGATCCCAGGCCTTGGTGCTTTGGCGTTCGTCAGAGACGGCGACTGCGATGCCGCCGAATGGACCCCACTTCTCGCGGAGCTTTTCCTCGTCTTTCGCTTTGCGACGCTCATACTCGCGTCGGGCTGACGACCCGGCTACTCCAGATTCATTGGCTGGCAACGCCTCACAAGCCGGTTCGAGGTCGTGGGACGTGGATTCGGCAGCCTCGGTGGGACACTCCAAGCAGCGGACGGTCTTTGTCTCGCTCGCATAGATCGCTTCCGTCCCGGCCGGAAGAGATGTACCGCACAGCCGACACGCTCCGGCGTACCGGAGCCTCATCTTCTTCATGAGGACACAGGGTGGAGCATCGACACGGACCCAATCTGCTTGTAGATCACGGCGGTTAAACCGCGGATACGTTTACCATGGCTCAATCCTCGCCCACCGCATGTCAATTACCTGCAACCGTCCCAGGAGCTGAGTGAAAATGTCGACCGCCGGCCTTCCGGTGAGCTGTAGTGACCTACGATCGAACGGCCGTAGGTCACTATGTCGTCTGCTGGCTGTCTGTAGCCGGGAATTCACGGAGTGTGGCCGCTATGGCTCTGACTGCCGTCGGGTCTTCCGTCCAGTGCCGGGCCGTACGTGTACAGGCGTGGAAGTTTTTCACTTTCGATGCTTTGGCGGCCTCAATTAGTTCTGCCCACGCTTCCCGCAGTTCCGCTTGGAGCTCAGGTGACATGGGCGCGCTCGGGACAGGTCCCGCCGCCACGACTGGACTTTTGGGTGTCGCGATTGCGCCTTTTCGCCGAAAAAGACTTGTGAGACCCATTTCGGTTCCCCCTTTCCCCTCTGCCCAGAGTATCAATGTCCCCGCAATGTGTCCGGGACTCCGAACCCGGCCGGCCAACCAGCTCGGCTGAAGCGGCTCCCCTAATTCAGGCTGCCGGAGGTCGTCAAGGATACTGAATGAGTGACTGACCGGCCTGCAATCTACCTGTTCCCGTATCTTCGTCTGCGCGAGGAAGTGAATGTCGGGCCATGGGTGCTGCAACCGCTTGACCCAAAAAAACTTGCTGAGCCCTTTGACGGCTTTGGTCGGACACTGAAGGCACTTCTTTCCCGGTTTCGCGATGATGCCGGCCAGCGATTGAAGACTGCAACGCTCGTTCGACGTAAAGAACCAGAGCTTGATCCTGGCGAGGCCCGCGAACATGAACGAGGTGCCCTGCAAGCCGCAGTGTTGTTCGCGGTGACGGACGCCAACACCGGCAACGGAAACGAAATCCTCTGGGAAGCACCCGCATTAAACCTTGCCACTGCTGAAGTGGCGACGTTCTTTGTGGGTGAACTCACCGCGCTCGAAAACGGAACCTTTGTGCGCACCCGCGGCGGCACTCTGAATCGAAGAATCGTTGGCGGCGGCACCGTGAATGATGACTTTGTTGTTGTGCCAGCCCCGGAGGGTCTAGTGACGATTCCGGATCTCACACTCGACAGCCGACTTCTGGACGCCGTATACCGCGTTTCTGTAGAAGCCCTGTCAGATGACTCTGCCAAGACCAAGCGTGAGGTCTGGGCGGCACTCCATTGGCACGGTCGCGCGTGGGAGAACTCGCCGCTTCACAGCATGCCGGATATTCTCGTGCAGCTGAAGACGGCCATCGAGGCCCTCTCAGGTAAGACCGGGACGGCGACCGGCATCAGCGCTCTTGAAGAGATCTACCGTTCAGTCACTGGAACGATCGGTGCCGATGAGTTCCTATGGCCGGAGTCATCCCCGTGTTTTTCGCGTGAATACAATGGGAAGACCAACATGTATAGTTCTTTCGGCCACTGGTATTGGTGCCTGGCAGATACTCGCAACGCCATCGTTCACGACACAGAATCACCTGTCATGGAGCACGAGGCTGCTGGATCACCATTCCAGGGAAACCTCTTTCGTGTCGCCGAACGGGTAACGCGCGAACTCATCAAGATCCGCCTCGCTCAGTTTGGCTATCCGGAAGCAGCCCTTAGCCCGTCGAGTCGAAAGCATCTTCGCATCGCACAGAGCCGCGGCCTTCAAATAGGCACGATCTCTCCAGCCCAGAAGTAGGGGTGGAAGATGACTGCAGTATCCTCAATAGGGTGCCTCAGTGCTCGCCTGCAGTCTGCGTCTCGCGGCCGAATGCCAGAGCCTCGTCCCGCAGACCATTCAAGATTTCGACGTTGCGCAAAACGATGCCAGCCTCGTAGTTGAAGGCAGCTCCCAGCCGCCCCACCCGCTCCATGACCTCCGCGGCGGCCAACTGTTCCAGCCACGCCACAAGCTGCCCCCTGTCCGGGGAACCGTCGATCCTGCTGATCAAGTCAGCCAGATCGATCCGTGCTGACGCCGCTCCGAGACGCAGTTGATAGCGATCCACGGCGGTTGTCCTTGACCCCATGGACATCGCTTCACGCTCGTCTTCGTGACCGACCGTGATCTCGTAGCGGGCCGGAAGCGGGGGCTCGGGCGGTTCCGTACCGGTGATAAGGCGCGGTACCGCCTGCGTGCGGACCCACCCGGAGATCTCATCAAGCTCCTTTATCAGCACTGGCCACCGGTCCGTGCCCGGCCGGTTGATCCCCACGGTCGGGAACAGGGTGACAGGGACCTTAGTGCCCAAGGGAGTCTCTGCGATGATGTCGCCAATACACATCGGCTCCTCCGGCAACGGAGAGTAATCACGCAACGAGCGAGGCTTCTGGTCATCCCTGATCATGACCGCCAGCCTGACAGCCGTGATCGCCGGTGTCCTGTGCTTCGCATGGTTCGTGTGAAGCACGAGCCGCGCCAACGGGTGGAGTTCCGCCTGTGCGTGCCGATGGAAGGGCTGCAAGGCCTCAATCCGACGAGCCAGCTCGCCACCGGCGCGTAGCGATGGGGGACCGTTCCGGGCGCGCTTTTTCTTCCACTCGGCAAATTTTTCATGAGTATCCGAGGCCGGCATCTCGACAAGTTTGGCGGCCTTCTCATCGAGCGGAGCACCGTCCAAGAACTCGACCTCGGCGAAGAGCGCATGCTCGAGCGCGGCCCGCAGCGCCACTAGCGCGTCGGCCACGAGCAGCGGCACCTTGCGCGGGATCGGAGCCACCCGCTCTACAACGGTTCGGCTGAACCTGCCGGCAGGCACTTCGCGCAGGCCGATCACGTCGTCTGGCTGCGTCTGGTAGTCGAAGAGGAGATCCGCGATCTGCCCGATTAGCTCGTCGGCGTGCGAGAGTGTCGCGGCGACGCCAAGATGGCGCTCGGGGAGCCAGGCATACGTGTGATCGGTCATGACGACACTCTAGGAGTGATCCCGGGCGGATTATGCAACACACCGCAGGCGTGCCCGAGCCGCGGGGATCAGTTGTCCCTTCTTCGTCACGTTGTCCGCGCAACGCGCCTAGCTCATGCACACCTCCCCGGAGACAATGGTCCACATGGTCAACCGCTACCAACCGTTGTCGGATCGCCAGATGAAAGTCCTCAAGCCCATGCCCTCGGCGAAGGCCTCACGCTTGCACCCGCACGGGCGCGGCTGCTCCTCGAACTCGCCGCCGCCGGCCTTGGCGTAGAACCCCGAGCCCTGGACCGGGCTATATGGTTGCACGAGAGCCCTTCAGAACCTGGACCGTCCCGGATTGGAGCATCCGTTGCCCCAGCACCATAAGCCACTTAGCGTTCTGCAGTCCGAAGTCTTAAAGTGGATCAATGACGGCTGTCCGGGCGGTGTCTTTGAAGGTTACTCGCATCGGATAGCAGCCAGAGCCTTGGCGGACGATCGATACATCACTATTACTGGCAAGGGTCCGACCTGGACGGCCAAGATCACCCAGCTGGGTGTGGAGCTGCTCAAGGGCATCGATGACTCCGATAGCAACAATCACACCCGCTTTAAGGACAGCCCGCTCCGGCTCAACAAGGGACTTGGTCAACTCGAAGTCTGGACCGTCAGCGAGATCCAAGAGCGCGCCGCCCGGCTGGCAGAAGATGCGCTGAAGATCTGATCCCTACCTGAGCTGCCAGCTGAAACCATCACGGAGTTCGAAGGAAAGCGGGCAGAGTCGGACTTCTCCATCGAAGACCACCCATATCTGCTCCGGCAGCCGCGGCGAGCGTTGTTTGAGAAGTTCAGTGCCGAGGTTCTGGCCTTGGACCCAGGCATCACTCAGCAATTCCTCAAGCTCTACGTCGCTTTCAAGGCCGAGACCAACTTCGTCGACGTCGTTCCGCAGAAAGCTCGGCTGAGGTTGAGTCTCAACATCCCAATCGAGGCGCTCCGCGACGAGCGGGGCCTTGCCTGGGACGTCAGCAGCAAGGGGCACTGGGGCAATGGGCCGACCGAGGTCGGCCTGGACGAGGACACCGACCTCGTTTACATCATCGGTTTGGTTCGCCAGGCTTTCGAGTTCCAGATGGGTGGCGAGTAGGCGGATCTGAAGTGCCCCGGCTGTATGTGGTTTTACCGCCGGAACCATCACGGAGGGCTTCTCTCAGGGGAGCAACTGCCTCTGACCGTATGCTTGTATTTTCGCTTTACTTGCAGTTCAAGCTCGAGGCTTACTGCTAGCTTTAGCACTTGGTATTTGTCTTGCGGAGATCCCGGCTAGGAACACTGTGAAAGGTTGGGGCAGAAGATTTCAGCGTGGTGTGTCCCTGCTGCAATCGCTGCCATGTTGTTAATGACTCACGCTAACGAAAGCGAGTTGAATTCATGAAGGCCTTTTTGGGGTTCATTCAGGCCGGTCTCGGTATTGGTGGGCTGATCGCTCTTTTCAATGGCCAATGGCTGGCCCTCTTCTTGTGTTGGGGTGGGGGCTTTCTGGTTGGTCTCCTCGGTTCTCGAGCGACGCGAGCTATTGAGGGCGTGAGTGAGGGTGGACGGGAAGCATCGAGGAACATCGGAGCCGCTATCGAGCAGTTACGACAAGGTCGCTATGATTCCGCAAACGGTCTGGTTATGGCCGCGGTCTCACAGTTTCGGATTGGTGGCGACAAAGGCTTGTTGGTAGTTGCGCTGACCCTTCAATCAGTAACTATGGCTGCGGTGGGAAAGTCAAGTGCGGCTCATAAGGCGGCCATCGAAGCAAAGCAGCAACTGACAAATCTGCCTTCTGCGATGGCACTTGAAACTGAAGAATTGAGAATGATCCTTTCGGTTGTTGATTCTGAGATTTCAAGCGGGAGTGAACCCGATCGAATTGTACGGAAGTTTCTTGAGTTGACCGACGCCACCTAGCCGCGCGTGACCGTCAGATAGCAGCGTCGTCGTCGGCATACGTCCAGTTCGGCAAGAGGTTGACTTGCTGCGGAGTGCGACAAACCTGGCTGTGAGGCGTCCCGCAGCGCTGACAACGCGCCGGAGACCCAGCCCTCGGGTAAGGTTAGTCGGCTACGGAACGTGGTGGAATTTGGGTTAAATGTGTAGTCGAGTTCCGGTTTAACGTCTAGTGGAGGCAATCGTCAAATGAGTGAGACGAGAAGCGGGAACGATAGCAGCTCCGCGGTGGAACAACTGATTGCATCCGGAGCGGGAGCCACTGGGGTCGCAGCGGGTGGACTGGTGGGATTCCTGGTGGGCGGCCCGCCCGGTGCCGTGATTGGAGGCGCGACCGGCGCTCTGTTGCAGGACGGCGTCAAGGCCGCAGTGGGGCATGTCGCGGAGCGACTGACCACTCAATCAGAACGAGAACGCGTCGGATCGTGCATGCTGCTTGCGTATGAGTTGATCGCACAGCGGCTCAACGGAGGCGAGGAGCTTCGGGAAGCGAGCTTCTTCAAGCGCCGGGAGCGCAAGGCGCAACGTGAACTGCGGTCGGAAGCCGAAGAACTTCTCGAGGGCTCATTTCTCGCGGCGCGCGATGCATACGAAGAGCGCAAGGTCGAGCTGATTGCACGTTTTTACGCCAATGCGGCGTTCGCTCGCGACCTCGACTCGAGCCATTTGAATCACATCCTGAATCTTGCAAAGCTGCTTACCTATCGTCAACTGGTCATTGTCGGGATCGTTGGCCATCTTGACAGGGGTACGGTCCGAGCGATGGACTTTCGCGGGAGCGGATCACTACGACCTGCGACCATCGGAGTACTCTTCGAGATCTATCAGATGGTAGGCCTCGACCTGATCAATTCCACCGATTCGTCGTACATGTTGGGCGTCGCAGACATTAACCCGAGCTTGCTGCAACTCCAAGGAAATGGTGCACATCTGTTCAACCTGCTCCGTCCGGACCAGGTGCCCGAAGATGACAAGCGCTTCTTCTTCGACGCGATAGCGTAGAAAGGCGCAAGGGCCGGGAGGACGAGTCTGTCCGACAGCCGTACGCCCTGTTCGGCGGGGATGAGGACAGTGCAAGACGGCAACGTTCACGGCTCGACCCGACCCGCGATTTGCCCTGTCCCGTCCTGCCGTTGGGGAGCAATGGGCTACCACCCGCGGAAGAACTGGGTCCGCTGGGTCAATGTGGTGATCGGGGGTACGCGCGGACGAGACGTTGCTCCGTGCCGGAACTCGGTGGAGTCCGCTTTACGTCTAGCGTCGTTGCGCTGCGCTACGGGAGCGAGGGCGCGGATCAGAGATGCTGCCTCAGCCAGTCGGGCAGGCTCGGGTCGTCAACTCCCCAAGAATCCTGGAGCGTCTCGTCCTCCTGCCAGGTGTTCTCATCACCATCGAAGAACTTCTGCCTGTGGCACTTGTACTTGACGACGGTGTCCCCTTCGAGCCTGTACTCGTTCCAGTAGTAGTTCTGCTTCCCGTGGCCGTTCCACTCTTGGGTTGTGTAGATCGTCGTCATGAGGCCCGAGTGTAGCAGGGGCGCGGCGAACCGAGCGCGATCGGGGTTGTTGTTGAAGGTCAGCTTCACCACGGCCGGAACGGACGCGACGATCGCACCGAAAACGGCCATGAGCGACAGTCCGGACTGTTACCTGGCAGGACCGCATGACGAGCTATGGGATAAGGCATGGAAGCCAAGTGTTCGGACAATGACATCGCTCAGCCAGGCACCTCAGGCTTCGGCAGCCTCACAGCTGGCGTTGCCTTCGAGGGGATCCGCATCTGACCTCATGCTGGTCTTAGGGCCCGCCCCTTGCTCCGCTTCAGCCAGCACGCGACGCCCAGCTCGGCTGCCTTCTCCTGGTCCGTGCATACTCCGGCGGCGGTGAACGCGGTGGCCGGGACACTGTCTGCGGTCGGTTCCGGGACTTCACGCAGGAGCCACCCCGTGTGACGGCCCGTATCGAGGCTAAAACGCTCGGTGAACGGCATCCGTTCCATGTGCGTATGCCGCGGCTCGGCCAGCAACCATTTCTTCTTCTGGTTCGCAGTCGTTTGGGCTCCCCCGTCGTGAATGATCCTCCCGGCCATCGCAGCTGCCTGAGTGAGGTCCTGGTGGCCCCAGAAGACCATGGCAAGCTGATCAGGGTCCTCATGAGTGGGTATTCCCCCGGACAGTGCGGGGGAAGCGAAATGCCATTTGCTGCCTTGGATAAAGTCCAACGGTGTTGGTCGGAGACCACCGTCAATGCCGGTCTGCCGTGCCGCTTCCTCCACGATTAGCGCCAAGGTTTCGATGCCGGAGATCGTGGCGGACAGATCCAGCCACTCGAAAGGCCGCTCCTCCCAATAATCATCGACTGCCCAATACCATCGCTGTTCGCGGCGATCAGAAGGGGACGGACCTTTCGGGTGTTCTGCGGGCCAGACACCGACGCGGCTTCCAACCTTCTTTGTCGCCACCAGATCGGTGGCCTCCAGCTGGTCCACCATCCTGGTGACCCCTTTGGTGTCCCTGTCTGTGACCACTCCCGTCAGGTCCACCTGGAGGATGCCGGGACGTTGGCGCACCGCACTCAGGATGGCTGCGAAGCGTTCGTAATCGGCCTTGTGCTCGAGGGCTTGCTCCAGCCGACTGTCATGGGTTTCCACGGCGAAGACCGCATTGCGGTCGTACCGGATGCGGCCCGTTTCCCCCTCTGCTCCGTCATAGGGCTTTTTTGTCTCATCCAGCGCGAACCGTTCAAGGGCTATTACCCGATCGATAACGTCCAACCGCCCGAAAATTGAGGCCAGGTAAAGGGGAACCCTGTCCGGTGCAGATACATTGACGTGGCTGCTGCCGAACATCGTCTTGCGGACTGCGTAACGCTCTGCTTCTTCGTCCAACGCCTGCGCGGCTATGTCCAGCGCACGCTGGTAGTTTCTGGCCCGGACAGCCTCTTGAAAGAGACCCCATCTGAACCTGGGCAAATCACCCAAAATCCGCGCCCGGAAGAAGCGGAGCATCTCATCACGTCTTGCCGGTACATACACGGTGGTGCGCCTTCCGCTGAGGTCAAGTTGCATCATTTGGTCTGATTCGATTAATTATCGTTGCACTTCTCGGATCTCAACTCACGATGCCACACCAAACAAGTTGACCGGGCTCATGTCTCCCTGCATGATCAACAGGGTGAATCCTGACGAGAAGCGCATTGCCTTGCTCATTGATGCCGATAACGCACCAGCCTCGAAGATTGATCTCGTCCTTGCTGAAGTTGCACGTCACGGGGTGGCCAACGTGCGGCGGGCCTATGGGGACTGGAAGAGCCCCTACCTGCAGCAATGGCAAGCTGCTCTCCATCCGTACGCGATACGGCCCATGCAGCAATTCGCGTACAGCACTGGAAAAAACGCGGCTGACATGGCGATGGTGATTGATGCTATGGACCTGCTTACGGCAGGCTCAGTGGATGGGCTCGCCCTTTTTTCGAGCGACGCCGACTTCACCCCGTTGGTGATGCGCATCTTGGCGGACGGCCTAAAGGTGTATGGATTTGGAGAGAGAAAAACGCCGGAGCCCTTTGTTAATGCTTGCTCGCTGTTCACTTATGTCGAGGGACTGGGGCAACCCCACACCATCCCTGATAAGTCTTTAGACGGGCTTGGTGGAACGAAGGAGATGCGCGGCGACGCCAGACTCGTGCTTCTGGTACGCAACGCTGTCGAAGCTGCTAGTGGAGATGATGGCTGGGCGCACCTCTCCGCAGTTGGAAATCAAATAGGTAACCAAGCATCGCTGGACCCGCGCAACTATGGCTATCAGAAGCTGAGCGACCTCATTGAGGGAATAGGCCTGTTCGAACTCAAGCGGGGAAATCAGCAAGTTCTCGTTCGGGATAAGCGAACCTTGAGATAGAGCACTTCCCGGTGGCGACGCATCCAACGGTCGGCTCGATGCGACGTGGCTTGTGATCTAAATGGACACCGTGCCCTGCTCGTACCATGGGTGCTTGGCAGCGACCACTAACCCCAAGCGTCAATTATCTTCTGTTCCTCAGGAGTCGGACGAGGAGCTGCGGGCACGCGCCCGGGCCACCACCGATTGACCACACGGACGGGCGCATCGTGCTGGCCCTCCCACCTCCGCGGCGTCCAGAACCGAAATAGGGATTCGTCCGACTTGGGTAAGTCGATCAGCTGAGACCGGATGCTGACCGGCTGTGAGGGAAGGTATAGCCTCTCCGCAATGCTGTCTCCCGCGCGAGCGATCGCGAAGCTATGCGCATTCGCGAGGATCGAACTGTTTAGGTCGATCGCTTCGCTCGTCGTTAGCATCGAACCAGGCTCCAAGGGAGGCTCCAGATCACGTCGGTACAAAGCAAGCACAGAATAGGGGCCCAAAGGGAAGGCCAAAATCGGAGCGCCCCACACCCCACCCCCTATCGCGGGATTGGCCATGTACTCATGTAGCTCGATGACAGGCTCATCACAAGTAATTAGCGCTCTTCGAGTCCCATAAAGCGTTACATGGCGTGTCATGAGGATGCCGGCGATATGTGTCGCTGTTTTTGCTGAAGACTCCAGGTCTTCTTTCCGTGGGAGCGGCAGTTGCGACGGATCGGCGCGGAAACGTTCGACATCCGCAACAAGCTTTTCGAGGTCCTCGGAGGCGAACGACCGGTCACCGGCGGACAATTCGCGAGCTAGTTCTCCAGGTCCGCCGATCTCCAGGACCCGGGCCATCTGCTCGGCAATCATTGCACGCCGCCGCAGACGCGCAGAGCGGCTGCGCGTCATCTGCACAGCCAGAAAGAGACATAGCCACTGATGTGCTTCGTCGTCCATGGCCCCCGGGCCGGCAGCATCGATGCGTGCGATCGATGCCGCGGCCTTCCTCTCGACCTCCGAAAGCCACGCTTCCCAATAGACCGGCGACGTCTCATCGTCCGGCTCATCAAGTCGATAGAAGTCAGTCTCCAACGCGGCCTGGGCCGGAGAGAGTTCGTAGGCGTTCCGCCCGCGCAGTAGGTCAACGACTCTTACTCGGCCATCGACAGCCCAGCGATCGATGTAGAACCGGGGGACGAGATGATGGCGTCTTGGCTCCTGCCCCGCCGCTGTCATTGCAGCAGCCCGCGCAGCTGCCGTAGCCCATAGGTCATACGTAAGTTCCGCTCCCATCTCAGGAGCGTATCCAAAGAGGACAGCATCGACGGAACTGTGTCTGGCCACGCGTCATTCCTTAACCTGCGCAAACCTTCGGGACCGGGACTCCCCATTGCGGAACCAGAGGCTCGTTTTCGGTCGGGCCCGACTGCAAGGCTGACTTGATGGCGGCCGTGGTAGCGCCACATGCTCATGCTGTCGCCGTCAGATAAGGCGGAAAGCACAAATGAAAGCCGCGATCTCTCCCTTACTTCGGGAATGTATCTTTCCAACCCCTCGACTTCCGTCGGCAGCGCTCCAGTGCCGGCGCATTCTTCTCATGCCCCGAGCCCACGCTGCTCATGGTGTTGGGCGTTCACGCTTCGCCGGGAGCATCAGCCAACACGAGCCAGCGGAAGCAGCTCTGAGTCCGACTCAACATTCGGCTGGGTCTGCACCATCTTGAAGAATATGTCTGACTGCGCTGCGGTCAGATACTGGAAGCTCTGCGGGGGACGAAGGGTCGTGCCCAGTTCAGACAGGGGGACCGGTTCAAGGAATCGGCAGCGGTCTCGACCAGGATCCCTGTTCCGTGCTCCCGCTGGTCGTAGTAGTCAAAGAACCTGCTCTTTGAGATCCCACCAACTGCACGGAATGTGGACCAGAGCCTCTTCGGAGACATGGTCTTCTGCCCGCGGACAGCAAACCACCCAAGAAGTAAGCCAACAGGCATGGTGGCATAGATCAGAACGTGGCTGACGTCATCGG
The DNA here is from genome assembly GCF_040448525.1 of Arthrobacter sp. K5. Taxonomy (NCBI): domain Bacteria; kingdom Bacillati; phylum Actinomycetota; class Actinomycetes; order Micrococcales; family Micrococcaceae; genus Arthrobacter; species Arthrobacter sp. K5. The sequence goes on from NZ_CP159279.1 coordinate 834,352, forward strand.
CGACGGGCCGCTTGCGGAACTCCACAATCTTCTCGCCGGCGAGAATCGCATTGGCAAACTCCGGCCTGATAGACATCAGGGCTACCCTTCCTGGAGTGTTCTTGCCCACTGAATTCCTTCCTCTGATTTGATTTGGGCGATGGATTGCGGGGACTCTTCCATGACTCCCAGCATTTTGAGGTTTTCGCGCGACACTGGCGCGTCGAGCACTTGGTCAAGCCTGAATTTGACCGCCAGTACTTCCTTTGCGCACATCTTCTGGAGTTCCTCGGCACGGTATACGGTGCGTGCTCCGGCGAAACTCAGCACGTCGGCCAGGACGCTGGTACGTCGTGTTTCTTCAACGACGCCAACAGCGTGCACAGTCCGGAGAAAGAAAAGAGTGTCGCCCGGCTCCAACGTTTTTATACCCGAGTGGCAGATGTATAGATTGGTGCTGACGTGGACAAGTGGTCCAGGACGCACTGGGCCGACTTCGATACCGTATGGTGGCGGGCTGAAATCTCCCAAGGCCGTCAGATTCGGTCCCGCGTGGACATCTTTCTGCAGTACTGGCTCACGATGCGCTTACAGGAAGAAGTCAAAGCGGAGTTGGTGTTCAGAGTTTTCGCAGACTACGCAGGGTCGCGACTGTCCACTCCCGCCAACGCGGAAGCCTTGCTGACGGAACTGCGGCAGGATGCCGACACCTACCGGGGCCTCAGCGAACTCGACGTAGCGACGCCCGAAGGACGGTTCCGCTCCCGGGTTATCGAAACGATGGAGCTGGCGGCCACCACCCCCCCCTCTTCCTCTGGCTCCTCTCCGAGAACCACTCGGTTCCCCGCGACCAGGTGCGGATAGCACTGGACGCCATCGAAAGCCGGGTTATCCGCAGCACACTCCTGCGGAAGACCTCCAAGGATGTAAACCGCTTCATGGTCGCCACCTTGAAGTCGCTCGGGAGCGTTGATGCTCGCGAAGCCGGAAACGCCATAAGGACGTTTCTTTCGGAGCAGACCGCGGAGACCCGTTACTGGCCTTCCGATCAAGAGATGCTCACGACACTCCCTGATGTGAAGCTCTACGGGAACATCCGGCAGTGGCGACTCCAGGTAGTCCTCCGTGCTGTGGAACAACAACTTCGCAGCCAGAGCACGAAGTACGAAGCAGTCGAGCTTCCCTGGGGATTGGAAATCGAGCACGTTATGCCGCAAGGTTGGCGAACCCACTGGGACCCGCAGCCAAGACTCACGCCTGAAGAGGCAGCTGTGCGTGACCGGGTCGTAAATACGATCGGTAATCTCACGCTCGTGACCAAGTCACTGAATGGTTCGCTATCCAACCGTCCGTGGACAGACAGAGACGCCGCGGGACTCATCGATGGCGGTGAATCAGGCAAGGGTAAGCGAACGCTGCTCGACGCCTTCAGCCTTCTGGTGCTCAACAAAGAAATCATCCAGAGCCACATCGATCTCTGGACTGAAGCCGACATCAAGGAGCGCTCTGTAGTCCTGACCAAGGCAATCACTCAGGTCTGGCCCGGTCCCTCAATGGAGATCCAGGAAGCTGCCTTCGAAGCGGCAAGAGCTTAGTGTTCCGGCAGCTTGATCTCGGTGTTGGTCGCCAGGTCGATGAGTGTGCCGTCTGTGTCGGTGATCGTGGCGATGCCCTGTTTGAGACCAGCCTTTGAACACTTCATGCAGCCGCTGAGGAGAAACCAGGCGCGGGCCACGAACCGGGAATTCTGACCGCATAGCGTCGTGGTGGGTGCAGACTTCAAAGCCAGGTGAGTGGAAGTACCACCTACTGTTATGACCACCATGACATCCTGCGTGCGTTTCCTATCCGGGCCGTACGCCTCATTTGCGAGGATGTTCGGCAGACTGTTCCGGATCGTGATTGGCTCGGGTTCAGACATGGGATCATCCTATGCGGGCGGACCGTCTCTTACGGAGAGGACCGCCGGAGGCCTGACTCAGTCGTAGCCGCTAAATATGCAAAGTCAGGCCTGCAGAGGTTCGTCGCAGGCTTTGCAGGCCTGACGGTCGCCAACACCGGTCTCCTCGACGACCAGCAGCCGTTTGGGGTTGTCGTCCCAGACGTTGCCCACTGAGTTGCACCAGGCCGGGTGATAGACCTTGCCGGAGCTCACCACGTAAACCTGGCCAGGGCCCACTTTGGGTGAGCCATCGCTGCGGCGCGACGCTGGTTCGATCGCGTGCAGCTCCCCCAGGTCTTTGGACTCCTGCTTGGCTTTTGCTGCCGTCTGCCAGGCACGGCGTGGACGTAGTGTCATTGATCGATCAGTTTCTGTTGAGGCCGAATTGTCGTGTCATCAGCGCGTCCTTGTAGTGGGACTCAGCTGAATCCACCTCTGTGGAGGGTGTGCTGGGTCCGAACACGCGAAGAAGGCTGAATACAAAGTGCCGGGCGTGGTCTGTCTTGGTCGTTTCTCCGGCTGCGCTGTCGTAGGCAAGTTCGCGGAGTGCGACGTTCCCGCCGTGGCCGTCGCGCGCGTAGCTCGTCCACCGTCCGAGAATGCGCTCAGCACCATCCGCCTTTCCAACGTATTGCTTGCCGTTGGTGGAGTCAGTGATGAGGTAGATGCCCTGCACTTCCTTCAAGGCAGTGCGCCAATCGGCGTAGCGGGGGCTCTCTACCATTTCGCAAAGTCGGTGGTAGGTGAGCAACACCCCGTCGAATCCTGGGAACGGTTCCTTGTCCCGGTCTGCGATCTCCAATACGGGCAGGTTCGCGGCACTCGTGGCGCGCCGGTGCCAATTCCGCGGGCTGTCCCATTCGATCACCAGCCGGTCATTCAAAGGCGCAAGGAAACGTGACAGGCGCAGGTCGAAGGACCGGTTCACGTCAGTGCGCTCCGCGACCACCTCGCCGTGGTTCTCAAAGGTGCCCCATAGCCGGGAGCGGCGTTTGCCGTCGGCGATGAGGATCACCCAAAAACGGGGAGGGTCCGTGGGGAATTGCCGGGGTGAGAGACCCTGCTCCCTGGTGTAAGCGAGGACCAGTTCCTCCGTCAGGTCTTCGGGACCACGCAGGGCGGTCGGGTCGCCGGGCCTGAAGGCATGGCGGATCAGCAATACATCCTCCAGCCGGACGGCCGGGTCGCGGTCTGCGCCCATGCCAGTCAGTACATGACCGAGAGTGAGGGACGCGCGCGAAGCCGGCACCAGTGAATCCGCAGCTACATCGAGAACAAGATCAGACACTGAAACACCTTATGTCACCAACCGGGCGCGGTGGCTTAGTGGCCCGTCCCTTGGTTGTGTCCGGAGGGATGTGGGGCGGTTGCCTGCTCGAGCCGAGCCGTCGCTGTCCTGAATTGCAGCTGGCCAAATCGGGCGTCAGTCTTGAAGCATGACGACCACGAAGAGCCCGGGTGACGACGAAGAAGACAAGATCCTTGCGGACTTCAGAACACTGATCGAAAAGTTACCGCCGCTGCCGCCGACTCCGCTTGGTGAATGGAACCGAGATGACGAGGCCGCGGTCCGTGCCGTCGGCATCGCGTGGGGGTGGCTTATGCGAACCCTACGCACTGCCGAGGCCATCAGGTTATTAGAACACCGCGGATTCGGCGTCGAGTGTGCTCCGCTCCGACGCTCCGTCGTTGAACACGTCATTAGGCTCCACTGGGCCACCACCGTCGACACCCGCAGATTCGTCGAAGCAGCATTGAACAAGCGCAAACATAGCTTGGGCAACATCACACTTGCGGCGGAGGCCGGCACCCCTCTACCCGATGGCGCGCTGGATATCATCGAATTACTCAAGTCCGAAGCGGATCCCGAATCGGACAACGTCTCCTTCAAAAACCTCAAGTCCTTGATGAAAGACATCCCCGATTACCAGATTCTCTTCCAAATCTGGCTTACGGATACCCAGGAATCGCACGCAACGCTGACCAGTTCAGAAGCCTATGTCGAGTTCGACCCCGATGAGCCCGGACTGCATCTTCATATGGAGCCAACTCCGCATGATCGCTACCGTGCGATGCTCCCCAGCATGGTGCTGCTAGGCACCGAGGCCTTCGTGCATCTGGCCGGCATAGCAGACCAGTTAACGGAGCCGCTTGCTGACATTCGGGATCGCGTTACACAATTGGGAACCGCGCAAAACTCAGCCACCGGGCCTGAGTAAGTCTGCCGGACACATTAGTAACGAGATGCGCTCACGCGTCGTCTCGGATGTAAGTTATGCCAAAAGCCTTGACTTGGCGGTATTCCTGAAGCTTGGTGGCAAGTTCGAAGGCGTCGCCCGTGATGTACTGAAAGATGTCCAACCCGCGGCCGAGCAGGATCCTCCATCCGGTGTCGGTGAGGATGGACCGATCATGGATAGCTCCGTCGAAGACGATGTCGACGTTGATGCCGGCGACAGAGGCTCCCTGCTTGACCTTCAGCAATAGTTCGTACTGCTTGCGGAGCTTGTCTTGTCCCTCGGTGTTCTCAGAAGTAACGAGCCGGACACTCACTTCGTCGGCCGCGTCCTTGGTGGCTGCGATGCACTCGATGACTTCCATGAGATTACGGGCCTGGTGGAACTGCCGGATGTAAGGGTCAGTTATGGTGATCTGCGTGGCTCCGCGCAGGTACGGGACCAAGAGAGTCTCGAAGGAGACTCCACGCTGGTTCTCCTGGAACTCCTGGTGGCCCTCAAACAGCGGTTTTACGGTGACAGGCTCGGGCGCAATTGGTTGACCGTCTTCCGCAGACGTCGCGGTGTGCCCAGTTGAATCGCCCGTTGCCTCCTCCGCGTCCGTGCTTACGCGGCGCTCACGGTAGTAGTACGCCGGGTACTCATCCTCTTCAAGCGTTGAGACTGAATGCCACGTACCGGCTTTGTCGAGATAGCCAAACTTTACGTTTGCCATCGTTGAGTCGATGCGGAGGATCTGGTCTTTGACGCGCTTGCGACCCTCGATGGCGAACTGCAGGATCTCTTCGATCTCTTCGCGTGTCGCTTCCCCATGCGGGTAAAGGATTTTCATCAGCCCGGAGAAGGTCTTGTGGATGCCGTCGCGGTCTCGCGTCGAAATGTCTGATGAGAGAGTGAAGTGCGACTGGTAGCGGTCGGAGTAGTCCGCCGAACGCATCGACTTGAGCACCTCGGCGATGTAGTCGACAACGAACCCGTACCCGTTGGAGAACATCTCGCCGCGGATGGTGTCGACTTCCCAGCCTGGGATGTAGTGATGCAGGCGGTCGAGGTAGGCCGAGTCGTGGTAGCTCTCGGGAAGCTCGTCGAACAAGTCCGAATGCTTGAGCATGTAGGGGACGGTGTGCGAGGTGTTGCCGACGAACACCATTGAAGCCTCTGCTCCAAGCGTCTCGACACCTCGGGAGAACGACTTGTTCGCCATGTAGTTCTTCATGATGTCCACGAGCGCCTTGTCGGTGCGCTTCTTCTTACCCGCGAATTCGTCGAACGCTACGACATCCCAGTAGCCGACCAGCCCGATGCGGCCATTGGAGTTGTTGACGAACAGCTTTGGGACGCTGACCTCGCCACCGGAGATGAGCATGCCGTGGGGTGAGAACTCAGAGAAGATGTGCGACTTGCCGGTGCCCTTGGGACCGAGTTCTACGAGGTTGTAGTTTCGCTCGACGAACGGAATGAGCCGCACGAGCTGGATGAGCTTGGCGCGGTGTCCGAAAAGTTCGGGATTGAACCCTATTGACTGCACGAGCAGGTCGATCCACTCGTCGGTTGTGAACTCGCCCCGTGCCGCGAGATAGGACTCAAAGTCGAACCTGGACAACTGGATGGGTTTGATCGATCCCAGTATCCACGGGACCATGCGGGCGTCATCGCTGTGGAAGTACTCGATATCGCAGATGCACCACACACCGCCGACGAGCAGCTTCGGGTGGGCCTTTATCGTCGCCGATTCGACGAGTACGCCCTTGATGCCGAGGTTGGCGAACTCGGCCTGGTAGACGTCATCTTTCTCGTTGAGCGCGACCGTCACCTTATCGATGATGCGATGCCGCCCGCGCTCTCGAATCGTGGACTTCACGAGCTCGGACTCGTTCCGGTTCACATAGTGTTCAGCGAGGATCTTGCGCACCGTGTCAATGCCTGCCTGGATGGTGGCTTCGTCGTCAGATGCCGCATATTGGCCGAGCAGGTACTCCAGCACGTAGGAGGGCACGATGGCGTTGCCCTTGACCGCCTTCACCAGGTCCTTGCGTACAACCACGCCGGGGAAGAGCCTGTTGATCTTTCGATCCAGTTCGCTCTGCACCGGAGTGGCGTCTGCCGGTACGTTGGCCCTATCGGGTGTCTCTTGACTGACCTCGCTTACTTCGCTCATGGCTGCACTCTCCTTAGAAGTCGAAGTCCGAGGCGAACGATCGCTTTAGCGTGTAGAACGCCTTGGCGTAGCCGCGCCATTGATTGGTGCCCGGGATGAGTTCTTCAAGCCGGAACTCGACCGGGCGGTTGTTGTAGTCGTTTGCGTCCTGGCTGAGCAGCATGTGCGCGTTCTGGTAGCGGTCACGCTGGTCTGTCGAGTCCTGGTCAAAGGTGAGCGAGAGGTGATTTGATATGAGGATCTCGCCGACATACAGCCCCGCGCGAAGCACAAGGGGGCGAACCTTCTCGCTCACCGGCTCAGCCTGAAACAACTTGATGACCAGCTGGCCTGTCGTGATCTTGTCCGACTCGGGCATGATCTTGACGTTGACCGTTCGCACGTCGCTCTTGCGCTTCTTGTTGATCGCCAGCACTGGGACGACGATCTCCTGCAAGGCCGCACCGCCGTGGACGAATCGCGAGCCTGCGCCTGGAAGCCGCAGCCGGTGAATCGACTTCGGTATCTGCACATCCAGGTCTCCATCGAGGCCGAGTTGAGCTGACGTGAAAGTCTTGAACGCGGGGACTTCCTTCAAGCCGTGACCGAGGACGTAACGGCGGTTGATCACCTTGATATCGTCGCCTTGCGGCAGTGTCGATAGATAGGAGGCGTCATCGAGTGCCGTGTCCTGGAAAAGGAAGCCGTGGTCCGCCGTGATGAGGATGTTCGTCGCGTTCGCGTTAGTCAATCGCTTGACAAGATCGACCAGTTCGCGAAGCGTGTCCTCGGCGGCCTCAAAGACCTGACGTTCCGTGCCGGCCTTGTCACCCGTCGCGTCGATGCGGTTGTGATAGACGTACAGCACCTGATGTTGCTGGTACAGCTCCCGCAGCTCGTCCCGGGTCAGGGAGAAGACGTTCTCGGCCTGAATCGCTTTCCCGTCAACGGCGTCGAGGAGCTTGCTGCGGTTCACGGTGCCGTCTGTGCGCTGACCATCGGCCAGAACGGGATCCCCGTCCTTGGAGTGTCCGATCGTGCTGTGTGGCAGCAGTGCCGCCATGCCCAGTTGGGTGTAGCTGGGCAGCACGCCGAGCATGGCTTTCAGGTCCGCATCGTAGCGGTCTTCCTGGCGGATGCGTGAGCCAAGTTCGTCAGCGATCTCGTAGCGCAGGGCGTCCGAGATGATGACGACGGCCTTGCGCCGGCCGTCTCTCGTGATGGGTGCAACGTGGTCGGTGAAGAACGAGGTTTGGGGCCGGAGCAATGTGGAACGCCACTGGTCGATGCCATCGACCTGCTGTTGCCATGTGTTACCGAGCTCGTAGAGAAACTTGTTGGCGTAGAACTTCTCCACTTGAATGCGCAGAGCCTCCAGCGGACCGGGGAACTCTGCTGTGCGGGCAGCATATGTGAACTGTCGGTAGAGCTGATCGATGCGGAACCAGTCACCCCGGTATCGCTCCAATCCCTCATCGAGCGACTGCATCGACAGGTTAAGCGTGCCAAGCACGGTCAGGAGTTCCGAGGCGCAGCCGATCGCTGTGTACAGCTTCCGGTACCCGTCGACCCAGATGCTGCTCTGACGGCTGCGGATCACCTCTGTAACCTCGCGGCCTGTGACCGTTCGCTCAGCTACCGCGCGTGCCAGATCGCTGATGATCTTGCGGTCAGTCTCCTCGAAAAGGTCGTTGCCCAACAGATCGCGGAAGCTGGCGTCCTCGATGGTGCTGGCATAGTCCAGATCTCGCGCTGCCCGCTTCGCGAGCGTTGTCAATGCCTCCTGGCTGCGCCTGTCGTAGCGAAAGCTCCCGAAGTCGAGCTGGATGTTGCGCAAGCCGCCGGGTCGTTCGGACTTGAATCCGGCGTTGGCCTGCCGGAAAACCCACAGAACGAAATCGGCGATGCTCGGGCTTGGTGACATGTAGCCGTAGATCGACTCCACGCCTTGCCAGTAGAACTCGTCGAGGCCGTGCTCGGCAAGGGCACCGTACTTGGCGTCCCCACCGCCGGCGTTCTCGATCAGCAGAGTGCGCGTGATCTCCAGTAGGCTGTGCTCGCTTTGACCGAGCAGAATTGCTGACATCTTGGCTTGCAGCAGCCGGGCGTCATCCTCGGCGTCCAGCAGCTTCTTCAGGTCTTGGATGCGCTTGGCCGCGCGAAAGAAGCTCTCATGCGCCAGCACGACTTCGCCAATATCGTCGGTGGGGAGCCCGAGTTCCTGCTGGACTAGCGAGGTCCGGTCTGCTGTGAACACTCCGTAGGCAAGCTCCAGGTCCAACAGCCAATTGCTGATCCCCGTCGGCACAGCACCCGAACGATAGACAAGGAACTTCGACTTGGGCTCCTGGTGGAGCAGCCGGTTCTTTACCGCATACTCGTCGTTATTGACGCGCACAGTCTGCACGCCCTCTAAGCTGAGCGTGTCGAGGTCGGCGGCGTACTCACCATCGGGGTCGTGCCAGAACACCACGCGTTGCGTCTCAAAGCGACGCTCCAGATGGGGCCTGACGGCGGCGACACTCATGCTGATACTCCGATCTCGTCGTCTGGCCCAAGATTATCCTCGGTGACAACGCGCTTCGTGAGAATAGCGATGACGTTCTCCAAGCGGCGCAGCAAGTCGTCGTAGGAGATGATGTCGACAACATTCGAGTACTTCCGTCGGACGAATTCGAAGTCGAACCTCTCCTCTGCAGAGAGGTTGCTGTCCCGTCCCACCAGAATGATCGCCTTCGGGTTGGCGATCTTGATCTCAAGGCCAACGGGAAGACTAGCTGCGTGCTTGTTGCTGATGGCTTTCTCGCCGTCCCTGCCCGACTTGCTCAGGTAGAAGAGGTACTTCTCCGCCTGCATGATCGAGCCCGACAACTCGCGCCTGGGGACATGGTTATCCCGATACTGACTCTTCGACATCAGACCGCGCTCGAACGGCTTCTTGAGCTCGATGATGTCCACACATCCGTTGGCCCCGACGAGCATGAGGTCGATGTATTGGGGGAAGACCAGCAGAAACAGGTCAGCCACTGCCCTCTGCCATTCAGCCTCGGAGTAGCCCTCCGCGTCCCCCAACATCTCAACCAGGCGGTCGCGAACGTAAGTGAACTTCTCGAGCTCCAACTCGTTCGCGGCCGGTATCCGACCATGGGTTTCTACACCCTTTTTGGTCTCGGCGCGTTCGCGACGCTCGATATAGTTCTCCAGCCGCAGCTCAGCGTCGGACATTGTTTCCAGATACTCGCGCAGGATGCGGGTGACCCGGGTTGCTGCGTAGTAGTTGACCTCGGTCGAGGTCGGGAATCTTCGAAGCAGCCGGACGAACTCGTCCACGGGGATTGCGCCTTCCCGATCCCCTCCGACGACGATCTGCTCCGTGAGTAACTCGTCGATTCGTCCGAAGATGGAGATGTTGCGTTCGGCGACGAACATTGATCTCGTCAGCTGCATCGTCGTTACGATCAGCAAGTCGTGCTTGAGGCCAAGGACGTCTGATCGTATGGTCCGATACTGACCGTCGAGGCTGCCGATCACAAAGCGACGGACGTCCTCGTTGTCGCCGTCGTCTTCGTCGTCTTCGTCGTCAGCGTCTTGGCTTAGCAGGTCCGTCTTCTGGACTGTGAAGACTTGCGAGAGGGTGGCATGACCTTCGGAGCCCAGCTTGTTGTCCACCCATGTCACCGGCCTAAAAGAGCTCGGGGTATAGACCAATACAACCTTCGATCCGTGATCCTCGAAAGTGATCACGAGTCGGCCTCCAGCCCCGGGATCTTTTTGAGGGCGGCACCGAGCTTCGGGTAGTTCGCCTTCACACCGTCGTCGAGGTCGATCGGCACCTGCTGGGACGCCAGTGGGTACAGCACGTCGTGCTCGTACTCATCGAGTTCGAGAAGCACCTTGCGCAGGCGGTCGACCTCTTTCTGGGCGGCGGCCTGTTCCCGTGGTGCACCTGTGCCTGCAGCGAGGCGCTCGTGGTGCTGGCGACTGGCATCCAGCTTCGCTTTGAACTCGCGAAGATACTCGTTGAGCACGGTTGAGGCGGTCGACGGCGTGTAGCGGTGCATGTAGATGAGCGCGTTGAAGGAGCCCTTGGGAGAAGAGAACAACCAGTAGATCGGACGCTTTTTGTAACGCTGGACATGGTCGTCGTAGAACTTCGACTTGCCTGCCTTCGTGATGAAGTAGTCGCGCAGCGTCTTCACCCCCAACGCCTCCTGTACGAAGCGGAGGTTCTCCTCAAAGTGTTCTGTTCCAAACGCGACCCGGAGGAACTGGCGAAACCTCTCCACGATGTCGTCCCCGAACCAGCCGTCATCAACGAACGGGATAACGTTGTCGGCGTCGGGTCGGTATATCGGGGCCGGAATCTTGGCCAGGTATTCCTGGAGGGTGGAGCCTTGGTCGGCGAGGATCAGCCCCGGCTCGTCAAGGCTGTAGCGCCCAAAAATGCAGCCGACAGCATAGGAGACCAGCCGGGTAATTGACTCGGTTGCTGCCATCGAGCGATATTCGGACGTTTTCCTTCCAGCGCCGAACTCGACCTCGGAGTTGCCGAATAGGATAGCTCTCTTGCCCACTTCACCCCGTTGACTTGGTTCTACGCCCGCAGCGCCCCACATAAGTTCGTCAATCTCACGTTCAATCTCACTAAGTCGCTTGGTTTGGTCAGCCGCTGTGTCAATCAGGTCGGCCACTGTGTCTTCCAATCGGACCCCCGACGACGAAGCGGCGACTGGGTCCCCCTGAAACTCAAGCGCGCACTCGTGCAAATCCCAATCACGCTGCGCAATGCCGATTGCTTCAGCGCCGAGAAGATGGAGCCGATCCAGTTCCGGTTGGTCGAAGTCAGGGACGGGAACCTGCTTAACATCACGAAGCTGAAGATTCAACGTGGGGTTGAGCGCTTCCAGCACCATACGCGTCATGTCACTGTTGACAACTGCCAGTACCTGTTCCACCGACAGCTTCTTCGAGAAGAAACCAGGCCCACCCATATCGAATGCAGCACCCGGAGGGAGGACTCGGAAAGTATTCGTACCCGACGTCAGCATCGAGTACGTGATCCCCTCAGGCGCGTCAGGGTCGCGCTTCATCAAGCTGGAGCTGGAGTTTTCCGAGTAGAAGCGAAGCGCCTCTGGCGACCAGTCAACGACGTCGTACATAAGCCCAAACCAGCGGCGCGAGCCACCGCCTTTGGCGTATGGAACCCACCTCGCATGCGGACCAACAGTGGCGACCGATGCTTCCCACCAACGGCGGACATAGGCAGTGTTGTCTCCTGTCTTATGTGGAGATGTGGGGAAAGAGACAACGTCCCCGATTTGACGGGATTTCATCATTGCTGCACGAACCTGATGCGGAAGCCAATAGGCAATCGGCGCGCCCGGCAGTCTCGAGAAATCAGAGACTGACGCCTCGAACCGCCACCGACTCGCCGGCGACCTGAGAGCCTCAATAAGTCTCAGCCGCTTGGGCTCGTCACCTAGTGGCTCCAACCTAAAGTACGGGGCCCGAACCTCCTCGTCAGCCGCAAGGTTGAGCACAAAGGCCGTATTTGCTCCAAAGATGTCGGCATGAAGCGAGACATCACGACAGTGAATGAAGGCGGTAAAGGCATGATTGCGGACAATCAGCTTTCGAAGATCTTCAAAACTTCTTATCGACATCCAGGTATCACCAACAACCATGGCGACAATACCCGCGGATCCAGCAAGCTGGATTGAGCGCAAGATGAAGCACCCGTATAAGTCCTGCTTCCCCACCGGGTACGCTTCCTTCACAAACGTACCCAGCCGGTCAGTCATGTTTCTGCTTCCCATGTATGGCGGGTTAGCCACGACAATGGTGTACTCCTTCGACAGAAATTCAGCCTGTTTGATACAACGCAAGGATGCTTCGAGGGAGCCGAAATTAATGAGATCTTTGTCGACTTGCAGGGCCTTCGTGTGCTGCGCCAGCCGGATGGTCAAGTCTCGGTCTGGCTGGACCAGCGCACCCAGACTGTCAGCTTCAACGAACTGGTTCCAGAAGGCTTCCTCTTCGTGACGGACACCTCCGCGAGTCACGAGAAAGTCAAGTTCATCCGGGCCGAATGAGATCGGTTCGATCACGCAGATGTTGGGCTCGATCTGCTTGTTGAAGAAAGTTCGCTGCTTACCGCGAGCCTTCATCGTCAGCGCAAACGCCGCGAGCGATCCGGCCCGCGGATCGATCTCGGTTCCGTGGAGGTTGTGGGTGAGGATCAGGCCCGGGATCTCGGACGGCGCATATCCCGCTTCTTCGTAGATTGCGTAGAGCAGGTCGAAGGCGTAGGTAAGCATGTGGCCGGAGCCGCATGCCGGGTCCATGACGGTCAGCTTTTCAGGCCCGGTGATCTTGAGGAAGTCGGTCTCTTTGTCGACCGGAGCGATGTAGTAGTCCATCTGGTCAACGAGACGAGACGTCGGCTGGTTGAGCATCCAGAGGCGTCCGAGGGAATTCTCGACGAGGTAGCGGACTATCCAGTGCGGGGTGAAGAGCTGGGTAGCGGCGGGGATCTCGTCAGCGCCGGCCTTCTTGTTTTTTTTGAACCCGGCAAAGACCTCTTCTTTTCGCTCAGAGATGTAGAACTGGTACAGCCAACCGATGACTTCGACATCCTGGCAGACATCTTCAGTGAGCACGGTTGTCGCGCGGGCCAGCACCGAGTCGTCTGCGAGCAGGTTTGCGGGGATGAGCAGTTCGGTGTAGTCGCCCTCCCGCTCGAACATGAACGGCATAGCGCGGTTCCAATGGCGGCAGTATTCCGCAAGCAGTAGCGCGTACGCCTCGCCCTGCGGGTCGTCGCTGCGGCGCATGCCGTTGAGCAAACTAGTGATGGTCTCCGCCGTGCGCTTGTTCGTAACCACCGCGCTGTCGATGTTCCCGCGCTTGGCCTCGGCAAGAACCTCGGGCTGCCCTCCTTCGCGGCCCCGTTCGGGCGAGACGACACCGATGCCTGTATAGCCGTTGGCGTCCATGAACCGCAGCGCGATGATGCGGTTGAACCACGTGTAGGCACCTTTATCGGCTACGGCGTCGCGGCCCTTGTCGCCGCCGCCAGCAGCAGTGACGGCCTTCTCCAGTGCGGCGACGGCGTTGGGCTGTTCCTGGCGCAGCTCTTCCGATGCCAGAACGACGGAGATGCGGGCTGACACCTCGCGGAGGAGGGCAGTGCGAGCCCAGGTGGCGAACGATTTCAGCGGTGCGGTTTCCATCAGAGCGCGATTCTCTTTCCATCGTTGAGCGTGTTCAGCAGCGCACCGCGGAGCGCATCTAGATATCGGTCGACATCATCCACGTTCTCGAGCACACCGTGGGCACCGGGCACTGTGATCGTCTTGACCGAGACGGTTTGCCTTGGTGTGGGCTCCGGACTGTCCGTGCCGCCCGTAGACCGGGCAGAGGATGCGAGCTGGTCGAGCAGCTCGGGATAGGTCCGCTCCTCAAAGCCATTACCCTGCTCGCGGATGAGCGCGATCTGCCGCTCACTGCCTAAGCGGGCGATGATCTGGTCGATTGTACGGGTGACCCGCTGCTGCGCTTCTTCCGTGGCATTGCCATAGTAGGCGCTGCCGAGTACCTCGGACTTGCGTCCTTCGATGTCCTGGATGACCGTCCTGCGATGGGTGGCGAGCGTATCCTCGACTTTCGCGCCAAGGGCGTCTACGGCCTGCTTGAGTTGGGTCATGCGATTGCCCCGGAAGGCGTTGGGATCGTCCAGGAGTCGCCTGACGTCGGCCTCGCTTCCTGGGGGCAGGTATCCGAGGTTGTTCGTGTTCGAGGTGAGCAGTACTACGGCCTCGTCGTAGATGACTTTCTGGCCGCCGCCCAGGAACGACTGAATCGGGTCGATGACGTTATCTTTGGCGTCGAGCAATTCGTCGCTAAGACTGAAATCAGTCAGGTACCACTCGTCGGATTTGCCCACAACCTGTTCCAGCAGGGCGATGGGGGCAGCCAACTGCTCCACGAATGGGTATTTCGATCCGCTCACCAGCGCCCTTAGCTCGTCGAGCTTTGCCCCGAGCTTTTCGCTGCCGTGCCGAGCCAGCTCCAGCGGGTCTTTCGGTGGGGTGGCCTCGTCGAAGAAGTCGGTGCAGAATTTGCGGAACGTCGCGACCTTGCGCTCGTCAAAGAGCTTCTGCGGGGCAAGCACGGAATGCGAGTGCTTCTGCGTATTGCGCAGAACGGCAGCGACCTCGGTCCGCTTCAGCACGTTTCCATCGACGGTAACCGTGATCTTCGAGTTTCCAACGAGCCAGGCGATGACGACCTCTATCGAGGCGAGATCCCACCCGTAGGGCTTGGCCTGGAATGCATCCACGATCGTCTTGACCGTTACCTGCTCGCCAAGCCGGTCGCGTTGCAGCAGGAATGAAAGCACCTCGTCACCTGGTACAGCAAGCATCGACAGCGACGAATCGTCGATCATGCCTGACTGGTCGGGGTTGGCGAACGCAGCAACCTGCTGCTCACTGTACGCAACACCGCCAAGCAGGCTGAGCTGGGTGTAAGTGCGGCTGATGAGGTCCTGGAAGCCATCCGTGACGCGCGCGATGGCGTCCTGTGAGGAGGAGGTTACGCCAGCGGCGTTGATCACGAGGTCCGCCTTGCCAACTGCGCGGCGGATGCGCTCGATGAGTTCCTTCTCGCGCTCGACGTTCTGCGTCGCCTTCGAGCGCAGGATTTGGTCCTCGATTGCGGACAGCGAGGTCGTCTGCTTGCGCTTGGTGTACTTCTCCGTCTTGATCAGCAGGCGCAAGTCCGAAAGTGCGCGCTCATCGGGCTCCAGGATGACGCGCAGCTCGTCCTTGCCCGCACTGTGCATCCGGGTCTCTTCGGGGCCGAATGGATACTCCGGCGTAATGAAGTGCATGGTCAGTTCACGCTGCTGCCCGTACACCTGATCGTCAAGCTTGTACCCGAAGGCGAAATCCTGTCCGTTCTTGGCGTAGCGCAACTTGCTCGTGCGAACTACGTCGCCGGAGATGATCTTGAAGAGCCGGCCGCTGACATCCGAGGCATCGATATCGACGTTCTTGATCTCCTCCTCGATGACCTGCTCTTCGTTGGTCAGGTACTCGTAGAGGTTGCCGTTGCGCTGCACGTAAGTCTGCGTCTCCAGCAGGGTCAGTGCCTCCTGCACCTGCTTGGCCAGGGCGGGCAGGTCAAGTCCGAAACGGTCGTAAACCAGCACTGTCAGGTTGCGTGGGGTGGCGTGGAAGCCCTCGACGTACTTCACCAGGAACAGAGCCTTGAGCAGCCGCACAGCCAGTTCGTTATCCAGGTTGCGCTCGGCAACGTCGATCGAACGCTGCGCGGCTGACTTCAACGAAGCGCGGATGCCAGCGAACATGTGATCGAACGTCGCCAGCCTGCCCACTTCGACATCGCCGATGCCCTTAGCGACCTGCTGCACGACGCCGAGCATCGACCGCTCACCAACTGAGCTGTTGCGCCCCTCGAACACATTGTGGTCGGAGATGCCCTCGATCGCCGCTTGGAACAGCGGGAACTGGTAACTCACAAACGGGTAGGTGCCGACGAAGTGTGCCTCGTCGGTGTAATTGCGATACGTCTTCGCGCCGTCTACGAAGTCGAACAGGGTCTTGAAGTTGGCGCACTGCTCTGCATAGATCGAATTCAGCGTGGCCTCGCCCGCTTCGTTCTTCTCCAGCAGTCGCTTGCGGATGACCTCTTCCACATCGGCGCTGGTGAGCTTCACACGGGTGGCGAACC
This sequence comes from Arthrobacter sp. K5, assembly GCF_040448525.1. Classification (NCBI taxonomy): domain Bacteria; kingdom Bacillati; phylum Actinomycetota; class Actinomycetes; order Micrococcales; family Micrococcaceae; genus Arthrobacter; species Arthrobacter sp. K5. The sequence continues at coordinate 850,403 of NZ_CP159279.1, forward strand.
GGGCCTGGATCTTGGAGAAGTCGTTGCCCTGCTGCCTGGTACGGTCACCGACGACCTTGTCCATGTCTTCCTGGGAGGTCACGAACACCCACGCCCGGCCCTGGCACTTGGTGTTCAGCGACTCGGCGATGGTCTGGAGGTTTAGCATCAGGTGCGTGTTCGATCCGATGAACTGGCCGACCTCATCGACGTAGAAGTTCAGTCGGTAGCCGTCTTCTTGCTTGTCGAGCCACGCTTTCACTTCATCGGCGAAGTCCTCGATGGAGACCGAATACTCGTTGCGGTACTTGGTGAGGATGTTAGCCGGCGTGCCCTCGGCTTGGCCGCTTATCTCGGCGTACGCCTTGGCCACGTTGACCTCTTCGAGCACGCCTTCTTCCCTACCCTGCGCCCAGTCGCGCCCGGAAATGTGGGCATATGCGGCTTGGAACGCCTCGTACTGGCCGCGGTTGTCCAGGTCCCTCTCGAACCTGGCAACATGCCCCTGGTTACCGAAGTAGCCGCGGCTCTCATCGAAGACCTTGACGAACACCTTCAGCAAGGCATCGGTCTGGTCCTTCGTAATAAGGGTGGCCTTCTGGTCGATGTTGAACAGGAGGCTCTTCGCCGGGATCCGCTCAGCCTTGGTCAAAAGCGCCGGCAGAAACGCATCCTGCGCCTTGGACCGGAAACTCTCGGAGACACGTGCCCGAGGGAAGTCCTGACCTTCCACGTCGCCGAGGAGGTGCGCAAGCAACTTCAACAAGTGCGACTTACCGGAACCAAAGAAGCCCGAAATCCACACGCCGTTGGCGTTGGTGTAGTCCGTATACGCCTCAAGCAAAAGCTCCATGCCCTTGGCCGCCTCGTTGGTCAAGACGTACTCATCAACCTCGGTACCTAGGTGCGCGGCATCGTCAGCCTTGATGACACCCTCTATCGGGCGCTGGACGTCCTTGGCGAAGATCTGGTTCAGATTCATCAAGTCAAGCCTCCTGTTCCAAGATGTTCTTGGCTCGGTAAAACTGGTCGTCTTTGAGTCGCCCGAATAGAACGAGTGATGACCCCAGAGTGTCAGACTGCTCGTAGCGCCCCGGGAAAAACGTAAGCATCGGCTTATCGGTCACAACGCTCTGCAAGTTGTGCAGCACGTTGTGGGAACGGATGTATGGGAAGACCTCACCAATGCCTGTGAGGAAGACGATGTCGAAGTCAGCCTCGCCGAGCTTGGCCCGGATGGCGGCCGCGATGTGTAGCTGCGGATCGAGCATCCCTTGGAGCAACTCACGGAAATCCGCCTTGTCCTGCTCGGGTTCAAGCGCGATCAGCCGATCCCAGACTCCGCGTTCCTTAAGAATCTCCACGGACAGATCGTAGAGGTTGACCTCGCGCACGACGATGCCCTTGTTCGCCAGGCGATTCTTGATGCGCTTCTTCGACCCCGCAACCGCGAGTGCATCCTCAGGGTCGTAGGGGTAAATGAAGAACGGTACCTCGTTGCTCAGGCCCTCCATCTGGAGAAATCGTCTGCCACTGAGAACAGCGAACAGGTGCTCTTCCTGTTTGGATAGGTCGGTCCGTGTCACGGTTGGGCCCTCCCGGAAGTAACAGCATCGGTGGTTGGGAAGAATCGCAGGTCATTCGGACCATGCGCGGCCAAGGCGATGGCGACCCGTTGGGACATCAGGGCCGGCTGGATGAGCCCGCTGTTGGAAAGCAACCCTGCCTCATGAAGCATCCGGAACAAGTTTGAACGTAGCTTGCTTCGCGTGGAGTCCTTGAGTTCAGACAGCTCGGTGTGCCACAAAGACTTGCTTCGCACGAAGCTGTCGAAATCGTTGAGGTCGAGCGACGGCGTAAGCAAGAGGAACCGCTCGCGTACGATCTCCTCAGCGAACTCACCAATCAGGTCATATCGACGGCAGGCCGCCGCCCATAACAAGTGTCCGCGTTCGGTTGAGGTCGCCTCGATGAGTAGTTTGATTTCGTCGTCGGTCAGCACGGCGAGCCGTTGGATAACCTCACGCGCAAGCCTGAGCCCAGAGGCAACTGTGCGAGCCTGAAGCAAGTTCTCCCCCGCGACCACCGCTCGAACTCTTGCCCAGTCGCGTTCATGCATGTAAATGGGCGCAAGGATCGCTGCCTCACGCATGAGGAGGGCACCACTGGTAAATGAGAGTGCATAGCGCTGCGCCTCGGCATGCTGCTCGATCACGTGTAACCCCCCTTTCAGTTGTTCAGGCAAGTAGTTTTGGCGTTGTCCGCGAGGTATTCCTTCAGGTGCGGCCGTCAGCTCGGCGTCTCGTCGTCGCTCGACGCTGCAGAGCCTCCGCTGCGGACCCACTCGTCTACCTCGCTTGCCTGGAACTTCCAGAGCCTGCCGACCTTGTGGGCTGGCATGCGTTTATCACTGATCCACGTGTATACCGTGTCTTTCGTGATCCCCAGGTGCGCGGCAATGCCATCGGCGGACAGCCATGGTTCGGCCACGGTGGAGCCTCCAGTCGGGATTGGCAACGTCGGATAAAGGCCATCCTAGCTTCAAGTGCATGTCTTATCAGGGTTTGACTGGGTTTGACCGGGTTGAGCCTGCATGAGTTACGAGGCTTGATCCGCAGGACATCGTCCGGAACATCACGTTAAGCTGTCGCAATGACGGAACTCTGGATCGCGTTGGTAGTCGCAGTTGTCGTGGCCGCCGGCGGCCTCCTTACTCTCACTCTTCGCAGGCACGGAAGTGCTCGCGGAGACAACGCGGCAAGAACCCCACTGGCGGCTGAGCCTTCGCCGAGCGAGACCTTGGCACCCGTCCAGGTTCTCCCCGCTTCGGGGATTCTGGTTCCAGAGGCCGTCTTGTCTGCAACCGGTGCATCCGTCTCGGTCGAGGAGGCACTGGAGGCCGCTTCGATTCCTATGGCGTTCGAGTACCACCCGATCACCGACATTGAGCTTACAAAGTACAAGTCGGTTCCAGTGAATGCTGCCTTTCAGCAAGCACTCACCAACATCGTCCGCGCAGTGGATCCGAAGAGTGCCACGCTTTTCAAGGTGGTACTGCCGAAGGGTGCCGAGCTTGTTCGCGCCGTCGGCACCAGCGGGTTCCGCGGATTCGCGCGCGGACCCGCAAGTATCTCCACTCAAGCCGTCCTGTACCCGGTGGGCGTCGGAGGTGCAGCGATTGCTGGCTGGCCGGTCTTGGCCGTGGGTGCGTCGGTGATGGCTATCGACATGCTGGCTCAGCGGGAACAGCGAGTCCACCAGCGGCGGGTCGAGACGATCCTGGGACGTCAGGAGAAGCGATACGTAGACACGCGTATTGCGGCCCAGCGGACGACGGACAAGCGACTGTCCGCAGCAATCAGTTCCATACTCGACGGCAAGCTTCCCGATCTGGACGTTGTACAGCAAAAAGCCGGAGAGGAGTTCCACAAGGCGGACGTATTCTTGGAGGAAACCCGGTCCACCATCCAGACACTCCTAAAGTCTGACAGCGCCAGCGGTGCTGTCGACTATCGCAAGCTCGAAGAAGCCCTAGGTGGCAAAACGAAAGATCTCGACCACTTCGTTCGCGAACTTCACTTCGCTCGCGCCGCTGTCGCTCTCGGGCGAAAAGCTCTTCTCGCAGACGCCGCGAAAGCAGCGCTTGCCGATCCTGATAACCAGTACCTTGCGTTCCGAAAGTCTCTTGAGCGACACGCAGCGGATGTGAAACAGGTTGAGAGTCTCGAGGCTCAAGTCACGGAGGCGCTCACCACGCTGGAGCTCACTGGTCGCTGGCGTGAAACCAAGAAGTCGATCGCTGGCCGGCAGTCAGCCTTTCGTGAACGGGTGTCGCCTCCACGGATCGATCCGCCCGATACGGTGCAGTACCTCGCGCTTCCTTCGGGTGAGATCCATCAGCTCGTGCCAGTTGATGCCCCGTTCGACGGGGAGATAGAGGCTCAACACTCGAATGACGTATCACCATGATGAATGCGCCGCGATGGGGCACGGGTTGATCTTCTTCTTGCCTGATCGCGCGGTCGGGCAACAGTTCATGGCAGCGCATAAGAAGGCCCCTCGGCCTGGCGGGCGAATCTAGCTGCGTGTAGGCCTTTCGGAGCCTGATTCGCTTCCTGAATCGGTCCAAGAGTTCTACGCAGCTCGGCGGGCTCGGGCAGCCGTTGCTTCCAGCGTCAGCCGTATTCGCGGAGGATCTTGGCGACACGGGCGGTTAGCTCGTCGGCCCTGGCGAGGATCCGCTCTTCTTCCTGCGGCGAGATCGCGCGCGCGGCGGTACGAGGTTCGGAATCCGGCACTGGGGCTGGGACAGGCACGGGGCCCTCGACCAGGGCGTTCATGGCGCGGATGACCGCCGAGAGTGACGAGGGGTGCATTGAGGAATAAGGGTCGATGTAGCCCCACCGATCAATCGCCGGCAGCATCCCGACGCAGAGGAGCCAGTCGGGACTCGCGTCGCGAAGCAGATGACGGTGCTCGTCGTCCTTCTGGTCGCGGCGGCGGCCCAGTGCCCTGACGGATTGGTGTGACCACCCGTTGTTGGTGCCGATGACGTCGAGCCACGACCACACGGCGCATGCGGGGCAGGACTGCGGATCGGGGGCGACGCCGATGCGCGGGCGCAGCCGCTGCATCTCGATGGGTCCAAGTCCCAGAGCGCCTTCCCGGTCCAGGCCCAATCCCCCGTGTCCGGGTGGCGCGATCAGCACCGCGGCGAAGAGCATCCGCCGCAGCCGCAGGCGGAAGACCCAGTGGGTCGCCGGGTCCTGTATCAGGATGGTGGCGCGCTTCATGAGCCGGTGAAGTGACCCGGGGTCGTCTTTGTGGACGTGCGGCCAGGCCGGGGCGACGGTCGGCTCCGGATCGATCATTCGGCGCAGCGCGGCCAGCACGGCACGCGAGGGTCCTGCTTGCCTGGAGAACAGAGCGAGGACTGTCTCATCAACCCGTTCGGCGGGCCTTCCCGTGACGGAGCACCAATCGGTCCAAAGGTCGGGCAAGGCAATCGTCATTCTCCTGATTGTCCCACCGGGCGCTGGGCGAGCTCTGTCTTCTACTCCTCTGGTCCACCTGGTCCGAGCGCATGATGATGTGATCAATGTGACCGATTCGATAGTCATCGCGTCACGCGAAGGCAGTCCTTCTCCATGGCCCGATAAGCGCACTTACCAGAGACCCGCTGGCAAATGTCCCGAGTCTTGTCGCGGCCACACCCCGCCGGTTGTTCCCCGCTCGCGCCGACTCACTTTCGAGTCCACAAGACTGCCCTGGCTTGGCAGCTGATTCGCCTCTTCACTGACTGAGAACCCGCTAAGGTTCCCGCCGGGGGGTGCCTGACCGATCGCGGCCAACCGAGCACGCCGGACCAGGAATCCCCACCCCACGCGTGCGAAAGCCGCTGAGGGCTCGCTCGCCGGACCAGGTCAGGGTCACCGCGCTGGGGGCGGACGGCAGTTGCCTCCACCCAAAATTCCGACACCCATCTCGCAAACCTTCTCCATGTACTGGTCAACTTTAAGATGGGTAAGTGGAAGCCAAGGAACCCGTCCTGAGAGAGTACCTCCGCGTGTCCCAGGACCGCTCAGGGACCGGCAAGAGCCCCGGACAGCAGCACGACGAGATGGCGACAGCAGCACGACAGAAAGGCTGGACCCTCCATCCGCGGCCGTACCGTGACACCGACCGCAGCGCCAGCAGATACGCCAGGAAGGCGCGCGAGGGGTTCGCCGAGCTGATGGCGGATCTCGAGGACGGTACCTTCGACGCCGACATGCTCGGCATCTGGGAGTCCAGCCGCGGCTCCCGCAGGACCGGTGAATGGATCGACCTGATCGAATTCTGCGCCGATCGCGGCGTGCTGATCTGGGTCATGACGCACAACCGCGTCTACGACCCTCGCAATGCCCGTGACCGCCGGAGCTTACGCGAGGACGCCTCGGATGCCGAGTACGAGAGCGACAAGACCAGCGAGCGGCTGCTGCGCGACATGCGCGCCAACGCCATGAAGGGCCGGCCTCACGGGAAGAACATATACGGTTACGAGCGCGTGTACGACCAGGTGACCCGGCAGCTCGTTGAGGTAGTCGAGCACCCGGAGCACGGACCGATCGTGCGGGAGGCGGGCAAGCGGATCCTCGCCGGCGAGACCTACTACTCGGTCGCGAAGGACTTCAACGCCCGCGGTATCCCGCCGCGGCGGTCCTCGTTCACACAGCGCCGTCGCGTCCTGGGTTGGACACCTCCGGCCATCAGGCAAATGCTATCGATGCCCGCCTATGCCGGGTTGCGGCAACACCAGGGGAAGGTACTCCAGGACGTCGAAGCGGTGTGGCCGCCGCTGCTCGAACCGGACGAATGGCACAGGCTGCAGGGAGTCATGGCCGGGCGGAGCCGGCAGAAGGCGAACAGCTGGCCGGCGAAACATCTGTTGGGCGGCATCGCCGAGTGCGGCGTCTGCGGTGCGGGTATGCGGATTGGCAAGCAGAACAAAGGCCGGCCTCGAATCGATAAAGAAACCGGCGAGAAACTGCCGCAAGAGCACTACAACACCTACTTATGCCAGGGCGCGCCTGGGAAGACGGGCTTCCACGTGGCCATGAAAGAGGACCACTTGGACCTGCTCGTCACCGAGGTCGTGCTGGCGCGGATCCAGCGCCCGGACTTCCTCGCCCGGGTCGGCCAGCAGGACGACGGCGTGGACGCTGAGCGCGCCGCTCTGCTGGAGGAGATCCGAGGCCACCGGGAATGGCTGGAAGAGGTCCGTGCGGAGGCCGAGAGGGTCCGGAACCTCAGCGCCCTGTTCGACCAGGAACGCCGGGTTGCCCCAAAGATCGAGGCTGCGCAGAAGCGGCTGGAGTCGTTGGCGGCGACCGACCCGCTGATCATCGAACTCGCTGGCGCGGACGACGTTGGAGCGCGTTGGGAGGACCTCTCCCTGATTGACCGGCGGCAGGTGATCCGGCTGCTTGTCACACCTAGGATCGGTCCGGTCGGCGAGGACTGGAAAGGCCGGAAGGGCATCAACCGAGACCGTGTGTCGTTTGCGTGGAAGTAAGAATTGTCGCTGCTCGCGACTAAAATGATGAGGACAGACGACCGAGAGTGTCGCCGCTCCGACGTGGGCGGTTGGTCGAGGCGGTGGGCCCGCCTCGTGCAAGGCCTAGCAGCGGGTGCGCCGCGCGAAGCACTCCTTCATTCGAAGGAGAACGCGCATGGCCGCACCCGCGACCACCGAGAAGAACACCCAAGCCGAAGAGCCGCTGAAAGAGTGGGCGAGGCGCATTGCCGCCGAGGCTCCCCCGCTCTCCGATGATCAGTTCCACCAGCTGCACGCCCTCTTCGTGGGCGGGTCAGCCCGGCGAGGGCGAGGGTTCCACGAGCCCGAGCGCAGGACGGCATGGGCACTCACAGCTAAGCCTGAACCAGCCCCGGACGATCTACGCCTGGGTTTGTTCGCGTCTCCGGGCTGGCAGGCCGCCCAACATGGCCCGCCATCGGCCCTGAGTGCTGGTTCGGTTTAGGGAAGCTCACGTCCAAAACATACCGTCCCTGGCCGACAAGGGGGCTTGAGTCCCGCGTCTCGTCGTCGCCGCCATATACGCGGGCAGTTCCGCTGGTTCAAAAAGAGCATCTGAATTGGGGTAGAAGAACCTGTCCAGCTCCCGGCTGAACGCGCGATGCTCGAACTGTTCCACGCGACACGCTGGCCCTGAAAAAAAGGACTGACCGCAATGCTTGGACCCTTAAGGCAGGCTTACCTTCGTGGAGACTTTCAAGCGGACGCCGCTACAGCTGTTCAACCTGCCGCAGCACTTCGTCATACCTCTGTTCCAGCGCCCCTACGTCTGGAAAGAGGATGAGCAGTGGGAGCCACTGTGGAAAGACATTCGGCGCGTTGCAGAGCTGCGCATGAGCGAGCCCCACCTGGCACCACAACACTTCCTGGGAGCCGTCGTTCTCCAGGCACAGGAAGCCGAGAGCGCGCGGCTCACCACATGGAATGTCATCGACGGCCAGCAGCGACTAACGACGCTGCAGCTGCTCGCCGACGCGGCGTGCGCCATCTTCGCCCAGGCAGGGCTTTCGAAGCACGCCAGCCAGTTGGAAGGCCTGACGCACAACTCCGAGAGCTTCATCGAGGAAGATGAAAGCCCGCTCAAGGTTCGGCACCTCAATAATGATCACGACGCCTTCCTGGAAGTCATGACAGCGGAGCCACCGATCGACCACTCTGACCTCAAGCACCAAGAATCCCGGATCGTTCATGCGCATCGGTATTTCACGACAGCAGTCTCCCAGTGGCTCGGGAACCCTGGCACAGACGAGTTTGCGGCGAAGGCCAAAGAACTCGCTCGCGTCCTGCTCGATGACCTGCAGCTGGTGACCATCGAGCTCAAAGCGTCCGAGAACTCGCAGGAGATCTTCGAGACGCTCAACGCCCGCGGGACTCCCCTGACGGCGGCGGATCTGATCCGGAACTTTGTGTTCCAGCGGCTTGAAGCTGAAGGCGGAGACACCAGGAAGGCCTACCGCGAGGACTGGCCCTTCGAGGCCAGGTTCTGGACGAAGGAGGTCAGCGTCGGTCGCTACCTCGTGAGCCGAAGCTCGCTCTTCTTCAACCAGTGGTTGATCTCTCGTACAGGTGAGGAGATCAGCCCGCAGTCGACGTTCACCAGATTCAAGTCGTACGTCGAGCACACAGCCGGGCACAAGATGGTTGACTTGCTCGCCGTGATCAAGCAGCAAGCTGCGCTCTATGAGTCGTGGACTGAAGCCTCGCTCAGGCCTGACGGCAATCTCGGCGCTGTCGAGATGGCTTTCCACCGCATGAATGCCGCTGGCATAGAGCTTCTTAAGCCACTCATGCTCTGGCTGTACGAACCCGGCAGGGATCTTCCACAGCACGTTCTCGACGCCGTGATCCGTGTCGCAGAGAGCTGGGTCATCCGTCGGCAACTGCTTCGCCTCACGGGCTCGGATCTCGGCCGCATCGTCGCCGATGTTATCCACGCCAACTCCGATGTCGAAGCCAGCGAACTGGTCGAGCGCGTCACCGGGTACCTCGCCCGTCTCAATGTCTCCAGCACGTATTGGCCTGGGGACGACGAGATCAGGGTGGCGCTCAAGGATGAGCCCGCCTACCGCCGTTACCCCCGCCCTCGCCTGCGCATGTTCCTGGAGGCGATCGAGAACCACTTCCGCGCCGAAACCAAGCAGGCACAAGTCGTGCGATCCGGGCTTCCTATCGAACACATCCTTCCGCAGAAGTGGCAGGACAACTGGCCACTGGACACACCTGAGGAACAGCAGGACCGTCAAGCTCATGTGCACCGCCTCGGCAACCTGACACTCCTGACCTCTCCCCTCAACTCGAAGGTCTCCAATGGCCCGTGGCCGGCCAAACGCCACGCGATGCTCAAGCACAACACGATCAGTCTGACCGGGCGGGTGGTCGCGGACACCGAAGGAGAGGTGTGGTGTGAATCGCTCATCGACCACCGGACAGAGGTCCTGGTCGAAACGTTGCTCAGGGTGTGGCCTGTCCCCGACGGACACAAAGGTCAGGTAGTCGACCCCCAGGCCAAGGCGGAAGATTGGGTCCAGCTCAAGCACCTGATTGCTGCTGGTCTCCTTTCCCCGGGCGACAAGCTGATCGCCACGCACCGCGACTTCAAGGGCGTCGAAGCGCTGGTCAGGTCGGACGGATCGATCGAGCTAGATGGCAAGCGTTTCACCGCCCCGTCATCGGCCGGCCACCACCTGCGCAAGAAGGCCACGAACGGCTGGTACTTCTGGGCTGTCGCGGACGGGCGTCGGCTGCGGGACCTTCGCGCGCAATTCCAGAGCATGTCAACTTCAGTACCGGCCGACGCAGAATCAGACGAGGAAGGAAGCTGAACGCACGGAACTGCCTCGGACCAACTGACGCATCGCCAATGCCCTATGCGGCCGTGCCGCGGCTGGGGGTTCAAATCCCACCGTCACCGCCACGTAGAAGGCCCCAAGAAACGATCTGACAAGGATCTGACAAGACTTCTAGGATTGTTCTGACTCTCAAAGTGACGACATTGAACCCGCTCTGTCCAGGCACAATCGCGTTCCGCATCGGGCCGCCCTTCGGAGCAGGATCGTCTGAGAGGTGCCGGCATCCCCGGACACCAGATGTCGCGGCCTACAGGATTCCTTCTCCGAATGCGCATCGTACGCAAGCCTCACTGCTCGGAGTAAGTCACGCGTTCGACGTCCCTAAAGATGGCGTGGGCGGGCTGGTGCCTGACCCAGCCGAGGCCGTCCCAGAACTTCCTCGATTCGACGCCGTCGTTCAAAGCAATCAGGCGTGGCAACGGGTTTTGATCCCGGATCGCCCGAATCGCCGCGCGGCCAACGCCCTTGCGGCGCATGGGGACCGCGACTTCGAACGCGAGGATGTCGAGCTGCCCGTGCGGGAGGTCGCCGAGGACAGGGTCAGCACGCGCGCCCGTCATGACGTACTTGCAGCGCGCGACTTCTCGATCGCCGAGCACGAACGACACCCAATGGTCTTCGATTGGCGGTTCGCTCTCGTACTTGTCCCGCCACCACAGCATCTGGAAGTCGGAAGAGCTCTCGTAGGTCGGGGTCCAGTACCGGCGCTTGCGCACGGGCGTCCTGTTGACCATCTGGAGACTTTCGATACCACTCATTGAGCGACTGTACTCGATCCCATGCAGCACCTCGGACTGGCTGCCGCCTCTTCCTCGCGACCCTGCGATCCTGCGGCCGACGGCTGGGCCTCTTCCTTGTCGTGGAGCTCTATGCTGGTCACGACTGGGTCGCCGCCGCTAACGTCCAGCTCGACGGCGGCTCGAACCCTGATCAAGGCATCGGCCTCGAAGTAGTGATTGTTGAGCTCAGGACCGACGTGAAATGGCTCATCCTCGCTGCCTAGCCAGTCTCCCTTGTAGATGGCCCCATCGAGGTAGAGGTCGACGTCTGCCGCAGCGGTGACCTTGGAGCCGTCCTCCTCCAGGTCGAAATCGGTGACGAGCTCGAGCTCGGAGATCTGAGGGTTCTCGAAACCGGGCACGGTGAACTTGACGAAGGCGGGGTAGTCGTAGTCTCCGCCGTGCACCAGCTGAATGCCGACTTCTTCGCCGGCCAGAGCGTAAACCGCCTCGGTCGCGACGTTCACCCGCGAAACCTCATCATGGGTCTTGATTACGGCCAGAACATGATTGAGGGCCTTGGCGTTCGCGATGCGCCCGTGGTCGACGCCGCGCGCATCGAGGTCCTCAAGGAGGTCCGGGTGGATCTTGACCGTCTCGACTCTCTCGACGAAGCCGTTGTCAGCAGTGACGAACAAGACGGTGTCGCCGGAGTCCGCGCCGTCGAGCACCGCGAGCACCGTTTCCCAGATCACCACGTCCCTAAAACCGAAGCTCTTCTTCTTCCGCTCCTGTTCGGTTTCGAGGAATGGACGTCGACGGGCCAGATCGCGTTCCACAAGCTTCTTGACGTCGATGTCGGGCGTGGGTTCCATCGAGACGCCGTCTCGTCCGAAGAGCTCGGCGAATGCCCCGTCGAATTCGCTGTCGATCCTCCCGAAGGTCGCCTTCAAACGGGCCTTGGACTCACTGACGTTGAGGCCGGCCTTCTGCATCTCGTCCAATGCCTCGTCTGCCGTTTTCCACGCCTTCTCGGCTGCTTCACGGCGCTGGCGGAGGATCTCGTCGCGCACTACCTCCGGAACAATGAGTCGAATACGGCCTTCTGAGGCGAGGTCCACGAGTGCTCGGCCATGCTGGCCCGTCAGCCATGCGTCCGAGTGGAGGGCGTTTGTATCAAGCACGACGATGAGCATGAGGCCATCTTGCCCGGACATGTACAGTTCATGCGAGTTCCGGTCGGAGACCTTCAATATGGATACGACGGACTGCAGGACTCCCAGCCCAACGATGCCCGAAAGCTATGGGTCGCCGTGCCGGAACGTCCCGGTCGGATCGTCGAAGGAGCACAGCTAGGCCGGTCCGCGTCCGGTCGCCCGCCGTTTGACTGCCGGACGTGGGTGCTGACCGGAGTATTGGAAGGACTTTCACCACCTCTGAGGTGTGCCGGGCTGCGGAACGCACTCGCTGCATCAGCACACTCCCAGATACCCTTCGAAGATGAGCGAAGAGCCTGACGAAACGATTGAGCCGGCCGACGAGGTAGAGCTGATGCGAGACGGGGAGAACCTCCTCGTCGTCGGAAGCAGCAAACGTGCTGTAGAGGGCTTCATGCGCTCGGCTGGCCTGCTGGAGCGTGCCAGGGTGATCACCTCCCAGCAGCTCGTGCCGATGCTCCGCACTGCCTCAGAAGTGACCCAAACAATCGCGGACGACGTCGCGGAATCGGGGTTGTGGGTCAGACTCACTGGGGAGTCGGCCCAGGCGATCAAGGAGTTCGGGCTCACTGAGACCGACGTCCCCGGCGTGGCCTACGCAATGGCGGGCCGCCCCGGCGACATCAAGCAATGGCTGAAGATCAGCACCTCGACAGGTGCAAGGCTCACGAACCCCGGTATGCTCTCCGGCGTCGCCGGCGGGCTTGCGCAGGCGGCTAGCCAAGCCGAGGCCGAGCAGCTGCGGGCTCTGCTGGAGTCCTTGGACGCAAAGATCGATAAAGTGCTCCGCGGCCAGCGCGACGAGGTTCTTGGTCCTCTAAGGGGCGTTGAGCGGCATCTCCGCTCCGCTCAGACGTTCCTGCGGATTCAGGGCGAGGTCGACACGCAGGAGTGGGACAAGATCGCCGGAGCTCCGCAGAGGATCCGGGAGATCCAGTCCACGGCGGTCGAGAAGCTGCGCGGCGTCGCTGCAGACATGGAGCAGCACAAGCGCGTCGGAGACCTCGACGCCCACCTGCCGGAGCTGAAAAAGCAGGTCGAGCTGTGGGTTGGAGTGATCGCGCGCTGTTTCACCGCCCTGGACGAGTTCTCTGCGCTCGAACTGGAGCACACGGCGATGATCGCTCCGAGCAAACTCGACGCCAAGCGCCGGGCGATCCAGGAGGACCGGCAAGAGGCGATCATCGAACTGTCCGACGGTGTCGCCGATCTGATGGGCCAGATGACGGCAAGCGCCGAGAGCGCCAATAAGAACGTGGTGGGGCACCCCAAGAAGTCGCCTAGGGTGCTCGGCACGATCAAAGAATCTCGAGGCTCGGTTAAGAATCTCTATGACGCGCTCGGTCTCGAGATCGACTGGGACGACATCACGGCAAAGCAGTGGCGGGCCGCGTTGCTGGAGGTCGAGCAGGTGAAGAACGCCCTCGCCGAAGGCGGGTCGGTCACCTGGGAGAAGGGCAAGCCGGTGCTCAAGGGCTCGCCATCGCAGGAGTAACAGCCATTGCAGGCGCTTTGATCACCGGCAAGGGATCGCTAGGCGGCGACAAGACGCCCGAAGCCTAACGCGACTGGGGGCGCTGATCGTGGTCGATCAGCGATGCGGAACTTTTGCGGAAAACCCTGCGGAACTGCCATGCAGGAGAGTTTCCGCAAAAGTTCCGCACATGCGTTCGCCCAGGTCACGTATGGAAGTCGGCCCGAAATTTGCGGAACTGCGGACGGAACCCACCTACTTCTCTCCTCACACGTTGGAAGAAGAGAAGGTATTGGCTGAACCAAGAGAAACGTGGGGGCGGGTTCCGCAGTTCCGCGTGGCGTGCTCCCTCCCGCCCGGCTGACTAACCTCCCTGACCGAGCCCGACCAGTCAGTCCATCCTGAGATCTGGCGATCATTCTCCGCGCGACGCCATCAGCTCGGCGATTGCACGCTCAGTCGCATCGATCGAGGCCTGCGCACGCTCGAGTTCGCCCTTTGCCTGGTCGAGCCGCCAGACGTACTCCGAGAGCTGCGACCGCAGCTCGTCGATCCGCTCGTCGATCGCATCGCGATCCCGCAGCAGTGTCGCTAGCGGCACGCCGAGCTTCTCGGCGATCACTACCGCCTCGTCGAGCCGGACCGGGCGGTCGCCCTTTTCCATTCGGGAGATCGCACTGGCGTCGACGCGGTGATCAAGCGTGGCGGTGAGGTGATCTGCGAGCGCAGCCTGGCTGACTCCCGCGCGCCCTCGCTCGTCGCGGAGACGGCGGGCAAAGATTGGTCCCGGTAATGACGACATCCCGGTTCTCCTTATTCTCGAGCGATTCATGCTCGTCAAGCATCTCATGTCGTCAATAATCTTGCACTGAGCGCATGCTCTGGATAGACTGATGTCAGGTGTTCATTCAATACGAGCGGCACCGACCGAGAGGCCCGGAGTGAGGGCGTCTGAACTCGAGTAATCGGGAGCCGAGCAAGACGGACTCGGAAGTCCCCGCAGCGGACCACGGAAACTGCGGACGGCGATTCATCGCATCTCAGGAGAATCGCAATGTCCGCTACCTCAGTTGCCATCACCCCCACCGGTGCCGACGATCTCTCACTCACCTTGCATGAGGCATCTGTCGCAGGCTGGGGTCACGCGCAGACGCTGCGTCGGCGTATCAAGGCGGGCAAGCTGCCCGCCGAGCGCGTCGACGACCGCGGCACGTTCATCGTGCGGCAGTCCGACCTGATGCGACAGCCCGATTTGGTGCGCCTGCGGAAGTCGAAAGGCCTGCCGGCGCTTCCCACCGAGCGCCCTGTCGCCGCTGTTCCCGCCGATCTCGACGACCTCGCTGCACTGGCAGCACGCATCGTCTCGACTTGGCCTCGACTCTCCGCTGAACGCAAGAGCGAGCTCGGCCGCCTCCTCGCGTCCCCGTGACGACATGAAAAAAGCCCCGCCAAAGCGGGGCTTTCCTCAAATCTCAACCCATCTGGATCGCGAGTTCGCACCTCGCACCTGACCCGAAGGGATACTCCCATGGTACCTGACCGTGAAACTCCGACCAAGGCCACCCACGGCGACCCCGAAGAGCTTCAGGCCTTCGCCGAGAGCACGCAGAAGCCTGAGAAGAAGTCGGCGGCGCAGCAGCTCGTCCAGCTGGCCTTCGATTGCTACGACCTCGGCGTCGACACCGACGACAAGCCGTTCGCCGTCCGCAAGGGCGGCCACGTGACTCGTCCGCTCAAGGGCGGCAAGCGCGCACTCCGCAAGGAACTCGGCGGTCTCTTCTATCGTCTGACCGGCAGGACCGCGTCCCAGAACGCGCTGGCGGAAGCGATGGAGGTGCTGGAGCACGAGGCCACCGAGGGCGAACCCCGGGAGCTGTCGCTCCGCATCGCCCGACCGAATGATCACGAGATCTACGTCGATCTCGGCGACCAGACCGAACGAGTCGTTCACATCACCCCGGAAGGCTGGCAGATCCTCGACGGCGACGCCGACGTGCCCGTGCTGTTCCGGCGCTCCGCCCTCACCCTGCCGCTGCCGACCCCCGAGACCGACGGCGACCTCGATCAGCTCTGGACCTTCATCAACGCCCCCCGCGACCACGACCGCCAGGTGATCCGCGGCTGGCTCGTCGGTGCCGTGGTGCTGGTCGGCCTGCCCTGCCCGGTCCTTGCGGTCCTCGGCGAGCAGGGCACCGCCAAGTCGAGCGCGCTCAAGCGCGCGTTCCAGCTGTTCGACCCTACGAAGGCTGAAGTGCGGATGCCTCCGAAGGACGCCAGCAAGCTCCTCCACTCCCTGCACGGCTCGCGCACCACCGGCTTCGACAACCTCTCGTCCATCCCCAAGTGGATGAGTGACATCCTCTGCCAGGCCGTCACCGGAGGCTCCGACGTGGACCGGGCCCTGTACACCGATGACGAGCACCGGATCATCGAGTTCCAGGGCGTCGTCGGCTTCACCGGCATCGACGTCGGAGCCCTCGCCGGCGACTTCGCCGAACGTTGCGTCTGGGCCGACCTCCGTGTGATCCCCAGGACCGAGCGCCGCTCCGAGCGGGAACTCAACGCGCTGTGGAACAAGGCGTACCCGTCGATGGTCGGCGGCCTGTTCGACCTCGTCGCACAGACCCTGCGGAAGCTCCCGGAAGTTGACCTCGTCGAAAAGCCCCGCATGGCCGACTTCGCCGAGGTCCTGGCGGCGCTCGACCTCGCCACGGGTGCGAGCGGCCTGAAGCATTACTCGCGGTCGCAGGAGTCGGTCTCCGAAGAGATCGTGGCCACCGACAGGTTCCTGGCCGCGATCTCGGAGAAGATCACCCAGCGTTGGGAAGGCACGGGCAAGGAGCTGTACGCCCTGCTGCCGCGGCCCGTCGACGACAAGTACTGGCCCGAGCAGAGGGGGGTCAGCGGGAAGTTGAAGAAGGTCGCACCGGACCTGCGCAAGGCCGGGTGGGTGGCCGACGAGATCGTGCCCGATCCGATGAGCAAGCGGGCCAAGACGTGGGTCCTCGTGCCTCCTGGGCTCGATCGGGTCACTGCAGCGGACATCGCCGCCGTCCAGGTCGCCCGCGAGATGCACGATCGCGACTTGCAGAGGTGGGTCGAGCAGCTCGTCGCTGACGGCATGCCGCCGGAGGTCGCCGCGGAACGGGCGTCGGTCCTCCGCGACAGCCCGAACTTCAACGGCGATCCCGCTCTGCAGGCCATGGCCGTGACCTCGCAGGCCATCGACCAGCGTCTGTTCGGCGACCTGAGTCGTCTGGGCCTCACCCTGGTCGAGTTCGACCGGCTCGTCGCCGACCGCCAGGCCGCCGTCGCCGAGGAGCAGGGATGAGCGCCCGCATCTCTCCCCACGACCTCTTCCCGGAGTTCTACAGGAACAGTGCGATCCGCGTCTTGGCCGGCGCTGCGCGCTGGACCGTATCAGGCCGGCTCGGAGACGACGCCGACGTTAAGGCCAAGGCTCCGATCGACGTCCGCGCACTGCTCGACCTCGGCCGGGTACGGGGCGCTTGGAGCATCGGCGACGTCTGCCTCGTCACGCTCGCCGAGCTGACTGATCGGCTCCCGGACGCCGCGAATCATGCGTTCTACCTGCAGGCCCAGAGCGACGGCCTCATGGTCCTCGACATCGAACCTGACTGCCCGTCGGACGTCGCAGCAAACCTGTTGGCGCTTCCCGGGCTCATCTACTCGGAGACCTCGATGTCGGGCCGCGGGTACCACCTCGTGGCTGCGCTCCCGGAGAACTTTCATGACCACGGCATCGCGTCGTCGAACCGCGTGCTCCGCGAGGAGCACGGATGGTACGAGATCCTGCTCGACCACTGGGTGACCTTCACGCGGCGGCCCATCGAAGAAGATGTCCTCACACGAGCCAGGGAGATCGACCTCAGTTCCGAGCCCTTCGCGTCGCTCGAGGACGCATACGCGTCGCTGGCGGAGAAGGCGAAGGCTTCGTCGAGCGCCCGGGCGAAGGCTGTGCCGACCGCGGGCGACATCCCACGGATCAAGGGCGGCCAGCAGATCATCGAGCGGACGCTGGAGGGCGCACGGCCACGGCTGAAGTGCCTCGACGACTTCGCCGGCGACCACTCGCGCTGGGAGTTCTCTCTCCTCGGAACCCTGTTCCGCGAGATGCGCCAGCACTTGGTCGTCATCGGCTTCCAGCGCCGCACGACCTATTCGGCAGGAGACCAGGCCTGGCTGCTCTACCAGGCGGCGCTTGAGGCGATCCCGAGCCGAGCTAAGCACGAAGAGCGGCGCAACGGCCGACCTTTCCTGCTCGATCGAGCCGCCGCGATGGTCGCTGCAAATGCCCGCTGACGTCCTGGCAGTCCCCACCACAACGAAGGAGAAGAGATGTTCAAGAGCGAAGCCATCCTCTACGGCGACCGTGTCCCCGGCCACCCGCTCAGCGCGGTGCCCGCCGGCTGCTGGCGCAGGATCACGCTGACCTATCCCGATGGCGACGTCGTCGTCCGCGCCTTCGCCGAACGCAGCCCGGACTCGGAGAGGAACTACCGCGAGACGATCCTGCGCACCCAGGTGCGCGCCCCCTCGAACGTGCGGTGCGTCGTGACGCCCGAGGACGGCACGACGTCCGAGGCCGAGACGTGGGGAGCCCCGCTGTGATCCCGGAACGCCTCCGCCGCCGGGCAGCCGGCCTCCGCCACTGGGCGGACGGCGTCCCCGCCCAGTTGGCCGCGGTCGAGCTGCTGGTCTCGTTCGGCGCGGGCCGCCTCGTCGACGGCCCCTGGGTCCGTCCGGGAGGCTTCGGTTCGTTCTGGTTCGACCCTGACGTCGCCGCGGAAGAGGGCGGACATCTGAGCGGCGGGGAGCGCCGCGTGCAGGCCATCGCGTCGTCGCTCGCCAGCGCCGTGCACCCCGTCGACCTCAGCGATGCCGCCACGGGCCTCGACCCCGACGCCCTGCGGTTCGTGCTCCATGCCCTCGCGTGCGCGGGCGGACATTCAGCGAGCACCGACGCACCTGAATGGGACCACAATGAGCCCCGCTGAAGCCCTCTACGAGACGTCGCGGGGTCCAACGCGGTCGGTGGCCTTCATGGGCCGCCGACCAGACCTGGCGGAGACCATCGAACGCCGCGCCGAAGACCTCGATGAGACCTCGAACTGTCCAATTGCACTAGACGTCGTGAGGAGCCCCGAACGACGCCCCGCAGCGCCCCTCGAAGGTCCAGGACGCGACCGTCAGGAGCCCTCGAAGAGTCCAGCGCCCAGCAAGACCGGAGCCGGCCCAGGTCGGGAACGTCGCAAGACCGTTGCGAGACCCGGATCGGACCCACGCAGGACCGCGCAGCGACGCCTCGTGCGGTCCTGCGTGGTCTCGGGGCTGCTTTTCGATCCCGTGGGCACGTGGAACTTCGCGGACGTGGCCGCAGGGTTCCGTGAGCTGCCCCTGTGGGGCGGCGAGAGGAGCTTGGGCGTTCCGCGCTCGGGCAGGTTGCCCGCGCAGCGGCCCCCGGAGGGCCCCGGAGGGCCCCGGACATTCAGGAGCGGAGCGAGTGAATGTCATACGGGGCTAAGACATCTCATGTCGGCGGGTGCCAGAGGCTCCATCTCCGGGTGCAGGGTCCCGGTGATGGAGAGGTGCCCACCGACATGAAATGTCGCGCTGCGTCGATGGTCGGGGCCGCGGAGCGGGATGGGTCCCCGGCCTTCGACGAAGCGCTGTCGAACGGTCCCGTCAGGGATCGATCGGCGTCCGAAGTCGTCACATCAATGAAAGCGAGGAATCATCATGAGCGAACGGACCGGGCACGCTGCCTTCCACCTCAAGCACGTCGCTCACGGCGTGAGCGGCAACCGCGCAGACAGACGCGCGATTCTTCACGAGTCGATGCGTCACCTCGACACCAAGGACATCCAGCGGCACGCCACGAAGAATCCATCGATTGTGCCGACCGACGCTCATTTGAACACCGCCTTCGTCAACAACGGTGCGGGCGGATTCAGGACGGCAAACAAGATCAAGGAAGTCCTCGACTACGGCGAAGCTCGCCAAAAGCGCGTGCGCCGCAAGATCAACGAGAAGCAGGTGGTGACGAACCTCTTCGTCGTCCACCTGCCAAAGACGATGTGCATCGAGGTGCCGAACTACTACCCGCGGCTGAACGAGGACGGGTCCGAGCGCCTGGACCCGGTCACGGGCGAGCCGATGTCCAGGTCACGCTGGGTCGCCAGGGATCACGACGAAGCCATGCGCTACTTCCATGACGCGATCGACCGGCTCGGAGGCCACGTTGTCCCCGGAGGGCAGGACGCGATCCATGGCTGGGCGACAAACTTCGACGAGTCGACGCCCCACATCCAGATCATGGCCGATCCCTTCGCCCCCGATCCGAAGGCTCCGGACGACAAGCCTGACGCGCTGCGGACCGAGCATAATCAGGCTTACGGGTCTCACCGAGAGGTCACGGACGAGCGCGGCCGCCAGATCAGCGGGCCGGCGAAGATGCGATGCCATCAGGCCGGCTTCCGCGCACACATGGTCGCGCTCGGCTGGCCCGTGCAGGAGGAGGTCTCCGAGCGGCACGGTAAGGAGCTGTCGAAGCGCGAGTTCGAGGCGGCGATGGACGCCGCCGCCGAAGCCAACGCCGCTCTTGAGGGCGCGAGGGCGACGTCCGCGGCCAACAGGGCGAAGGTCGCAGCATTCAAGGAGAAGGTGGCCGAGATCCGGAGTGAGTTCGATACGCGCTCCGCCGAGCTCGACGAACGGGAGGCCGCGCTGCCGCGGCTGCGACGGCGCATCGCCGAGGAGACGCGGGACGAGGTGCGCAGGCAGTGCTACGCGGCCGAGCGCAGCGCAGCGAAGGTCCAAGCCGACGAGGCGCTCAAGGCCTATCTCGAGCGGCTCCGGTCCCAGCCGATCCCGCTCATTGTCGAGGAGTACCTTGACCGGACGAATCCAAGCGGCCGCTCCTACCGTCGCGGCTTCGAGCGATTCGTCGATCAGCGCCTAGCGCGGTTCGAGGTAGAGCATGGCGTGGCCGGAGACCTCGAACTCGAGCCCGGCGACCGCGAACAGTTCATCGAGGACGGCGGGGAGCAGCTGGCCATCGAAGTCGCCCGGTTGCAGCGGCAGCGGGGTTATGGCGAGTAATTTCTCGATTTTTCTTTGACTGATATCCGAGCCTAAACGGGCCTTCTCAGCCGCGACGACCTGAAACAGCAACCAACGCTCGACTACAATTTGAAGCACGCAGGGCAACCTCTCATGAGGGAGTCCGCCGGACGGTGAACCCTTCTATGCATTCTCTCTGGCGAGAGACGATGCGTTCCCGTCGGAGCGTCTGGCGTAACAGCCTGCGCGACCGAGCGACGCCGGACTCGGACTTGATGATCATTCCAAGTCCGAGGAGGCCCGGGATATGTCTACCCCGAGAACCATCCGCGACCGTATCCGCGAGAACGTCCTCGCTGGCGGCCGCGATTACCTCAGCTCAGCAGAGGCCGCAGAATATCTGGGTTTCGCGGAGCAGACGCTGCGGGGCTGGCGCGCGAAGCACCGCGGACCGCGTTACCAGAAGGTATCCGGCGGCGTGCGCTACTACATCACTGATCTCGATGTCTGGCTCGACGACCAGTTCGTCGATGCCGCTACCGGCGGTGACGGCCGATGAGCAGCGCTGTCTTGACTCACATGCGGTCGCTGCGCAGAGGGCTCCTGCGTGTAGTCGGCCTGGCCGTCCTCACTGCGCTGGTTGCACCGCTGCTGATGGCGGCGTTTGCCCCGTCCGCGCACGCTGACGGGGAAGAGCCCGACAATTACAGCTTGTACGCCCTCTCAAGCAACGCTTCGACATACTTTAGCCAGGAGAACGCTCCTAAGAACGACGGCTTGCATGAGAACTGGCACCCGATCACGAGCAACCCCGCAACAGGCGGTGCCATGCTCGGTTACGCTGACCCGGAGTTCAGCCCCGGCGACATCGTGGGTTGGTTCTTCGCGGAGGTCTCGGGTTCATCGCAGACCATCGCTTACGACACCTTCCACAGCAAGGCCTCCGATGAGCAGCCTGGCACGTACTCCGGCATGCTCGACTACGCCCACTTCGGCGCTGCAAACGCCGACCTTGGTCTTGACACTATGTCATCGGGCGTCGGAGGACAGATCGTTGCGCTCATGGGCGGCGGGATCATATGGGCGCTCTACTTGCTGGCTCTGGCCGTAGGCACCGTGTTCTGGCTGGTCATTCAGTTGCTGAAGGCGTTGAACCCCTTCATGTGGTTCTACCAGGCCGTCGCTGGCGTAACGGTAGACGGTGCACCCAGCGCCCACCAGCAGGAGATGGCCGACGGCATGACGGGTGGCGACGCCGGAGGCGGTGCGCTGGCGGGCCTGCAGCACTGCATCGCAAGCTGGTACGGCCTGCTCCAGTCCATTGCCTGGGAGGCATTGGTCCCGCTCTTCATCGGCTTCCTGATTATCGGCCTGGTCCTCTTCAAAAAGATGGACCGCGGTTCGGCAATCAAGAAGCTCATCGTGCGCGTCGTCTTCATCGGCGTCGGCCTGCCGCTCATCGGCTCGATGTACACAGGTGTCCTCAACAAATTCGACGATTCCCTGATCGGACAGCACGCGGGCCCGACGCGGGTCGTGCTATCGACCTACGTCGACTTCAACGCCTGGATGATGAACGACCGCCTGGGTATCCCAGACGAGGCCTCGATCTCGTGGGACGGCGGCCAGGCCGGCTCAGAATCGATGATGTCGGTGCGCAACACCGCTTTGGCAATCAACAAGCAGTCGCACGGCGACACGTATGCCGACATCAACGTCGGCAAGAGGACTGATAGCGCCGAGGCGGCATGGCGGAACGGCACGGTTGACACCGGCGGCTCCGCCGGAGACGACGTCCATGCGGTATTTACCACGTTTGGAATCCTCAATAATTACATTGCGGGCCGCGAAATCGCCGCGTCCGACTTTGAGTCGGGGATCAAGACGTCGATCACCAACCTGGACGTGATGCCCACTTACAGCGTCCTGAACGGCAAGGTGGACGCCAAGGAGGACTGGTTCGTCAACAAAGCGAGCTATGGCGATGTTGAGAGGTTCGGCGAAGAGAGGGGCCCCATCCCGAGCCAGCACCCCGTGATAGCGACCGGCGGCCTCGAGGGCCTGACTTCGTCGAAACCCGGCGGGAACACGACGACCTTCACGACCACGGGCACGAAGGGCGGATGCGGCTTCACGGTCCTGGACAGCAACGGCGACGTCGCTTCGTGCAACCTCTCAGCCCTTGCGGCTTACAACTACCTGAACACCGGCTTTGGCCCGGATTCGATGAAGATGTACTCGTCGAACAAGGCCATGAGCGGAATGACCCGCGAGAGCCACATGGCGGTCAGCCAGGTGGGTACGGGCCCGGCGAAATTCATGTACTGGCAGAACGCGGTCACGGTGCTGGGCTGCATTTCTCTCCTGGGTTTCTGGTACGCCATCGGGATGCTGGCCGGAGCGGTCAAGCGGACCTTCAGTCTCGTGGCTGCGGTCCCCTTCGCCACGCTTGGTGCTGTATCGGCGATAGCGAAGGTCATCGTCTATTCGGGGGCGCTCATCCTCGAGGTGATCGTCACGCTGTTCATCTACCAGTTCGTCTCGGAACTGCTGATTTCGATCCCTGACATCATCGCCGGCCCTGTGTCGTCCCTGATGGACCCGAACGGCTTCTTCGGCAGTCCGGCGCTCGGCGGGATCGTCGTGGTGCTCCTGACGCTCGTTTCGTCACTTCTCATCATTGGCGTCACGTTCTCCCTGCTGAAGGTGCGCAAGGTGGCCCTGCAGGCGATGGACGAAGTGTTCACCAAGCTCGTGGACAAGTTCCTCGAAACCAGCCCTGCCCCAAAGCCGGAGAAGAGTGCCGGAATGCCATCGGGCTTGGCCAACGGGGCTGTCGCGGGAGTGGGCGCTGGCCAGAAGAAGGTCGCTCACGGCTTGGGCGGGAACCCCGGAGGGGGTTCTAAGGCCCCGAGCGGCAGCGGCAAGACCGCCTCGACCAATGCCGGTGGCTTGAACGGCCAGCAGGGCCTTCCGGTTGGTGGCCGGAAGCTCGCAATCGGCCCTGGCGGCGGCGAGGCCAGCCATCAGGACAGCGCTTCGGATGGCAACGGCATTCACCGTGGCCTCGACGGTCCCGGCGATTCGCCCCGCGCGCTTCCCAGCGGTAGGGGCTCCGAGGGTGCGGATGGTGGTGGCCAGTCTGACGACCAGGGCGCTCCGCTGCAGCTCACCACCGACCGGGCGGGAAGCTCTCACTCGGCCAAGGACACTGCTCAGCAGCTGAGCGACCAGGGCGGCTTGTCGAACCTCGGCTATCACACCGACAGGCAGCCGGGCACTCCCGGCGGCAAGGGCGGCGTCTCACTAATGAAGATGGAGAAGGGAGCTGACGGCGTGTTCCGTCCGGCCTCGTCGGGCTCCGACTCTGCCTCGGGGTCCGGTCCGGATAGCCACGATGGCTCGGACGTGGGCAGTGTCCCGGGAACCGGATCGGGCGGCTCGGCTGCCCCGACCAACGGCGGCCGCAAGGCGCTTCCGGGCCACAGCTCAACGCGGTTCGCTAGTGCCGTGGAAGGTGCCGTTCCTGCCGGTGCCGCCGGCCCTCCTGCACCGCGGTTCGGCGGAGCGATCGCGGTCCCTGCAAGGGCTCGATCTGCTGGATCCTCGAGTTCAGACGAGTCAGGTCAAGGTGAAGGTAACAGCCGACAGGCTGCACCGCGCACGGGATCGACGCGTTCGGGCGACGGTCCACAGAATCGTCATGCGACGCGGCGTCAGCAGGCTGCACCGCAACAGCGCCAACAGCCTCCGACATCGGGCTCGCATCTTGCGTCCTCCGGTCAGCGTCCGGCTCCGGTCAAGAACTCAAAGCCGACAACGGCCGCGGTTCAGCACCGGAGTGAGCTCGCTCAAAAGAGCGCACGAGTCCCGGCGAAGATGCAGGAGCAGCCCAAGGCTCCCAGCCGTACCCGTCGTGCGGCCGAGCCGATGGTGCCGTTCCAGATGATCAATGACAGGAACAAGACCAAGGACGAAGGAGCGGACGATGAGCAACAGTATTAGCGCCCAAGCACGGGCCGAGTTCCCGAAGGGGTGGTGGCGCTCCGCGCACTGGTGGGGTGCCGCGATCAAGAGGGACTTTTCATCCCTCGTCGTGATTGCTGCACCGGCACTGCTGCCGAACAAGGCGGTCCAGGCCGTTCGTCACCGCCGCGATCCGAACCGGCTCGCTCAGATCAACGGGGAGGGCTTCGCCTACGGCTTCTTCGGAGCTGTATGGGTGATTGTGATGTTGATCTGGGTAACCGCCGGACGGGCCGAGATGCTTCCACTCATGCTCGGGCTGGGCTGCTTCTCCATCCTGAACGCCGTGGTGGCGGGCACCGTCGTGGGAATCTTGATCGCCTCGTGGATTCGCCGGCGCACCGGCGACGCCGCTCTTCCGTCCACGGCTCCCACCGAGCCCCGAGCGTAGAAAATGGTGAATCTGGTGGTTGGGCCTTAGCCCGTGACACGATAAAAAGAAGCCCACCCCGCCGCGCGGCGGGGTGGGCTTCTCTATGCTGCTGGGACTAAAGGGCAGCCCCGGGATCGCTGTGCTGACCGAGCAGGAACCCGCGGGCCTGGCCACTGGCCATCAGGTCTCCGAGGTTTGCCAGGAGCACTGCCCGCTGGGTGGCTCGGCGGTCCTCGGCGAGGTCATACTCGCGTAGGGCGTGCATGTCGATGACCCAGCCGTCCTCGCGTGTGACGGCCGCTTTCAACTCGGACCCTTCAAGGACTGTCATCCCGGTGAAGTCATGGTCGAACTCCGCGGTGACGTCGAGCCGCTGATTGGCATAGTCGACGTAGAGGGTGTCGCCGCGCAACAGCCGTCCATGTCGGTCGAATGCCGAGAGGAAGACGCGGTCGGCCCGCGAGGTGTTCTCCACGTGAACGGCGACGACGGACTCGTCTGCGAGGAAGTCGGTACGGCTCAGGCGTGCGTGAGTCCTGGCCCGGCCCTCGTGATGGCTCAGGAGCCTGAGCGCCTCGAAGTAGCCGCGGAATTCGTTGTCGTGTGTCTCAGTGCTCATGTTCTGCTCCGTCCATGTCGAGGCGTGTCGAGGTGGGAGGGTTCGCCTCGACGTCGAACCCTCCCGGCCCACACCCGGGCGGGCTCTGCCCGCCGGGATGAGCACAGCGCTCAGCCAAGCGCTGAGCCCCAGCGGGTCCACGGGCCTCCAAGCAACGGAGCACCCCGTGGCGATACGACCACGGGGTGCTCGGTTGAAGCGGTTTGAGCGATCTACCCTGCGCAGCCGGTCTCGAACGCCTTGAGGAGTGCGCGGCCCGCGTCCGAGTCGTCGCGCACGTATACATCGCCGCCGACGGTGATGGAGCTGTCGCTGATCGTGACGGCTTCGGTGCCGGTGCGTTCGTTGCGCCTATCGCCCCCAGCAACCGTCCAGACCACCTGGCTCTCGCCGGTGTTCAGCTCGCCGGTGCTGGTGACCTCCGGTTCCTCGTAAACACCGTTGCAGCTGTACTCGTGATGGGCGACCGTGCCGCCGTCCACGACGAGCTGGCCGAGGTCCGATGTGCCGTTGACTTCTTCGATGTAGTAAGTGCCATCGAGGCCAGAGCCTCCGGAGCAGGCGGTAAGGCCGAGTGCCAGTCCGATCCCGGCGACGGCGAGAACGTAGCTTTTCTTAATCTTGGTCGTGCTTGTGGTGTGCATGGTGTGCTCTCCTTCAGTTCGTGTGTGCGATCGCCTCCTTCGTTCGTAAGGTGCGGTGGCGCGCGTGCCGCCCTGAACATCTGGTCCAGCGCCTGGCGGGGCACCGTCGCAGTCCACAGACTGGACGTGCCCCTCATCTCACCCACCCGGCCCCGCCCAGCTGGACTGAAGCGCCCGAACACGACCGTCACTGGTCGGCTCCTATGCTCAGGTACCTGTAGAGCGTCGCGGGACTGGTCTCACAGAGCCGCGCGATCTCGGCCATCGTGAACCGGTGCTCGTCGTAGAGTGCCTGCGCCTTACGGATTTGCTTGTCGGTGATCGAGCGTCTGCGCCCACCCACTCGACCCTGGGCGCGGGCGGCCGCGAGACCGGATCGGGTACGTTCGATGAGGAGCTCCCGCTCCATCTGCGCCACCGCTGCGATGACGGTGAAGATCAGCTTGCCGGAGGGCGTCGTAGTATCGAGGTCGAGATTAAGGATCCTCAGCCCGACGCCCCGCTCCCGCAGCGTCTCGTCGAGCTTCGCGAGTTCGCCGGTGTGCCGACCGAGGCGCGAGAGCTCGGTGACGACGAGCCGATCGCCCCGACGAAGCGTCCGGAGGCAGAGATCGAACTCGGGACGCTTGGATTCCTTGCTGCTGACGCCTTTTCGGTAAAGATCCGTTGGCAGCCGGCGTCCTCGAGCTCCTTGAGCTGTCGGTCGAGGATCTGGTCGCTGCGCGAGACGCGCGCATAGCCGATGTCCATGTCTCTCCACGATCTTTCGGTGGAGAGCTCCGATGTTCGGCGTCTGAGAGCTCAGGGCTCAGAAAGTGTCAGTGTTGAACAAGCCCGGGGTCGACGCCTCGTCGACCTTGCCTCTCATTTTATCGAGCGTTTGCGACAAACCACTTCTGAGAGACCGATAATGTCGGCGTGTCCTGCGTTACGACAGGAGTACAGACCCGCCGCCGGAACTGAGTCACAGACGCTCGTTTGTGGACAGTACGTCTTGGCTCATCGACGCCCAGCAGCGCGCTGGTCCACCTCACGCAACTACGGATGCCCGCGCAGTTACTGTCGGAGGTCCGGCGTAGGGTTCTCACTATGACGAGCAACGACGACGATTCGGACTTTGGCAGGATGCAGGAGGCGATCCTTCAGAAAGAGGAGGGCATGAAGAGCTGGTGTCCGTCCAGTGGCGAAAACGTCGGCTCGATGATCGAGTTCCCGGGCACAGATGAGTGGTACATCGTGTGCCCCATCTGCGGGACCCGATGGGCCGGAGGGAGCACCATGCTCAACGACCACAACAAACCGGCTTCCCGATGAGTTCTCCCTCATCGGCAGGGCGGTCTCGACCGCGTTCAGCGACTTTCGAAGGCCACGAGCATGCTGGCTGGGAGCCCGCAACGCCCCTGACGGACGAGGATAAACGAAAGGTCGAACGCATCGAACTAGGACGCACCAAAGTCGACTTCAAGCTCAAGGAGCGGTTCGACGACCTCCAGAAAGAACTCGAGGGCGATCTAGTTCCGGTTTGCGCTTGCGGCTGGCGCGGGCTGCCGGAGGACTGGAAGCCTCCCCACTCTCGAAGCCGCAGTGGCGGCCAACAGCAAAACTCGCACGAGCTCAACGTCCGCATGGACCTGTCCGCCCAGCGGTTTGCCGCGGGCAGGGCAGCAGCTGC
This sequence comes from Arthrobacter sp. K5, assembly GCF_040448525.1. Taxonomy (NCBI): domain Bacteria; kingdom Bacillati; phylum Actinomycetota; class Actinomycetes; order Micrococcales; family Micrococcaceae; genus Arthrobacter; species Arthrobacter sp. K5. The sequence continues at coordinate 878,133 of NZ_CP159279.1, forward strand.
GCTCATTCACGCTGCAGAAGCATGGACCGGCGAGGAAGACGTCGCACAGTGGCTGCGAGCCCGGGCCGAGCACATCCTGACTGTAGGTCTGTATGACGGCGAAGTCTGGCCGTGACCCAACCAATCAGATGCACTGAAGCGGGAAGGACCGGCAGGAAAGATCAGAAACGTGCACGCACCAGCGCCTAGCCGTGCCCCGCACTTAGAATTGACCCCATGGAGAGCAAACGTCGAGAGGTTCACGCTGCTTCCAAGGCTGCTGCCCAAGCCATCGCGGTCCGACCGATCCCGCAGGAGGCGATCCGCTCCGGAGCCGCTGCCGCGGCCGCCATCGCAATCCGTCGCGACCAGGAGCGTAGAACAGCACTCGATGGTGACAAAGCCCGGCATTGATGCGGTCCGAGCCGAAAAGGCCGCCGGAGAAGGCCCTAGCCTTGGACGTCCGAACCGTCGGGCTCGAATGGTCCCCGGGGGTCACACCGACGATGCTAGGTCGTTCGAATTGTCCCGATCAAGGTCGAGGTGCTTGTCGTCAGAGGCCCCAGGCGAATGACTCAAGGACGTTCGTTTGCCGGAGACGCTCCCGCGCGGCCGGCTGCACCGGCTATGCTGAGACGCATCATGATCAGCCCGTTGCCGTCAGGCGCGGGCTGATTTTCTCTTGGCCGGAGATGGGCTGGCACGGTCGTCGAGTCGAACTGCCCGGTCGCGGGCGGGCGGCAGATGGATGCTGGCCACCAAGGTCATCCCGGCTAGGGATAATGGGCTGATGAGCAACAGTTGCGCCGGGTTGTACTGCCGGCTCTACAAGTTGCCGCTTGCGGCCCTGTCTAACGCGGCGACCCATAGCGCCCGGTTTGGGTGCTCCCTCGGTGATCCAAACACAGTCTTCAGCAACCGAGACACCACTCGTCACCCACCCCCTAAGTTGGCTTTCACTCCCGAGACGGCTGTCAGGTGAGTCAGGCCCACCGTTTTCATGGCTGTCTCGAGCTCCTCGCTCAGGCCGCCGGTGTCGCCCGTGACCATGCCCGGGAGGAGGCCCCCGACGTCGGGGGCCAGCCAGGCGGCGTCCGCGGCGAAACGCTTGCCCAAGGCGGCAGGCGCCTGCTGCCAGTCCTGCGCTGGTGCGAGCCGGGCGGGCGGTGAGGACGCAGTCAACATCGCTGCCTCCACGCGGCCCGGGTCCGGAGGCCGGAGCTTTCCGGTGACCCGGAGCAACTGGCCGGTGCCGGCATGCTGCCATTCCTGCCCGCCAATGATGACCACCGGCAGTTGGGCGTGCGTGACGTGGCCTCCGGACGTCAACGACCGGGCCACCGCCCCGACTGCCCAGCGTTCGTCACGGCCCGAGGGGCCAGGTGTCTTGAGGGCTCGCGGAGACCCGGTGATCTCGGCTTCCACCACAACTGACGCCCGCCCGGCGATCAGTCCTGCCACCTGGTCGTCATGGCGCTGGGCCGAGGACACGGCAGAATGAGCTGTCGACGCCGCGGCCAGCATGAGTGCTGCCGTCAGGGTGGTCAGGAAACTGCGCCGCCAGTGCCTTCCGGCGCTCTTCCTGCGCAGGACCATCGCCAGCAGCACTCCGGCACACGCAGCGAGACTGCCCCAGATAAACAGTAGGCCGATTGGTGTCAGCCATGGTCCGGCGACCGCGGCGGCCCACACGAGCAGTGCAGCCGGGGCAAGGCGAAGATCGGTTCGACGCCGGTTGTATTCAGATGGGGCCGCGTCCTGCTCGTCCGGCAGCAGACGACGGCGGATGTCCGCACGGATTTTCTGGCCGAGAGCAGTCGCGGGACCGGCACGGGACAAAGACTGAGACGGCACTGATTCCGTTGGGGCAGAATCGCCGGCGCCGGACTCATGTGACGTGGAGTCGGCCCTAGGGAAGTCCACTGCCGCCTGGACATAGCGGTGCCACGGGCTGGGCGCGCGTCCGGTCCTGCCCTCCATGTCAGACCGTCACCAGCGGAAGCAAGGCTTCCAGCATTTTGGGCCCGACTCCGTCGACGGCGTCCAGTTCCTCGGGCGACTTGAAGGGGCCTTGTTGCGTGCGCCAGTCGACGATTCGCTGGGCCAGCACAGGGCCAACCCTCGGCAACTCGCCGAGTTCCTCCACGGTGGCGGTGTTGAGGTTGATCTTCCCGCCGGCACCAGTCCCTGCATGCCCACCGGTTCCATCGGCTGTGGCATCGTCCGCTCCTGATGCGCCGACCGCCCCAGACTTGTCAGCTGGCGCGGCACCGGTAGTGTCGGCCGGTGCCGCCTCACCGCGGCGCGGTACGTAGATCTTCTGGCCGTCCTCCAGCGGGGAAGCCAGGTTGAGCCGGTCGAGGTCGGCCTCCGGGCGGGCGCCCCCCGCGGCGGCGATGGCCTCGTGTACCCGGCTTCCCCGCGCGAGCCGAACCACTCCCGTTTTCTTCACCGCCCCGGCGACGTGCACCACGACGTTCCCGGCTACCCCGTCACCGTTCGCCCCGGCACTGTTCGCCCCGCCGGCGTCTGTCCCGCCGGCGCCTATTGCGTCAGTGTCGTTGCCGTCACTGCCCGGCCCGCTGCCTTCCGTGCCTCCGCCGTCCGGGTTGCCCTCCTTGTCCGCTGCGCTGGTGGCCGGTGACCCGGCCGCATCGTGGGTCGCTGAGCCGAGCGGAAGGACTACGGGTCCGTTGGCAGCCACCTGCCACCAGAGCAGGACCCCGGCGATCAGCGACAGCACGCCCACCAATGCTGCGGCGCCAATGCCCAGACGCCATCGGAACCGCGGTTCGGGCACTTCCTCGGACACCGCAGACCCGGCGGAACCGGGCTGGCGGCCATAGGTAAAGCCACCTCCCGATCCCGCGTCGAGCAGTCCAGTGGCACCACCGCCGGGCTGCTGGTTGGGCTCTTCATCTCCGACAGGACCGGTACTGCCCGTAAGGCCGGGGGTGGTGGGAAGTCCGAGTGAGGCGGCCAGTCGACTGGCTGTCCGCCCATCTGTTGTCCTCCCCTGCATGGAGCGACGTCCACCACCGGAATACCCCAGGCCTGGCCGCCCTTCCCCAGCGCGCGGCTGAGCGCTGGCTGATGCTCCAGCGGTCCGGCGTGACATATCCACCACGCTAGGAAACGGTTAGCCTTCCCGACAGTCCCGTCATGCCCTATGTGGAAAGCGCCGCTATCGCTGATAGGTGATGTAGGCCTCGTACTGCACTCGCCACTTCTCCGGCTCTTTGGGATCCGGGATGGTGGTGGTGAGGAACTGGACGGTGGTGACCTGGCCCTTCAGGTACTTCAGCCATTTTGTGACTTCGTCGGCCACATCCCGGTCCAACTGGGCGACGTGGTGGACTTGCATGGACATGGGAGCCTCCTTGCTCGGTGGGGAGACTGTACTACCGGCGGGCGGGCACTGCTAGGGCACGAGAAGTGGGCAGCGGTTTTGGCGCCCGACCGGCAAGGGCAGGCCCAGCACGGAGACGGCAAGTGGCAGGGGGTTGCGGCGGCGCGATAGGGGCAGGCGTATTCCTAGGCCGCTATGGATGACCAGTAGGGCCATGGATCAACCGGCAGGGGTGGTTCAGGAACGCCGAAAGCCATTGGGGTCCCAACCCCGTCAAGGTCCTCGGGGGTTTCCACGGATTCGCGGCCTTGATACCAGGACAGTCCAGACCGGTCATTGAACCCGTCGAACCCATCGGGTCCGTCTGACCACCCTGGAGGCTCGGGCCAGCCCTGAACGAGCGACGGTTCCCGCCAATCTTGGACGTGCGGCGGTTCCTGCAAGTTTGGCGGCTCCAGCCAGTTTTGCCAGCCCGGCGGTTCCAGCGACTCCCGGAGAGGCGGTTCCTGCCAGCCAGGCGGCAGTTCCCGCGAATCTTGGCCGGGCGGTGGTTCTGGCCAGGTGGGTGGTTCCCAGTCCTGGTACTCGGCGGGGTAAGACCGCCCCATGGGCGAGATCCAGCCTGGTGGATTGTCGCGGGTGGCGCCGACGGGTCTCCATTGTGTGCTGTGTTTCAGTCTGTGGTGCTTGGGGCAGGGCTGGCCGAGGTTGGCGACGCCGGTGCCGCCACCGTCGGCCCAGGCGAGGATGTGGTCGGCGTCGTTGTCCAGGGAGTGGTTGTTGCAGTTGGGGAAGGTGCACTTGGCATCGCGGAGCCGCAGCCATTGGCGCATCGGCTTCGTCAGCCGGTAGCTGGCGCGGCCGATCTCCAACGGTGCCCCGTCCCGCGGATCAACCAGCACCCGGTGGAATGATGTTGCGCCGTCGGCGACCAGCCGGCGGGCCATCGACGGCGGGATCGGACCGTGCCCGTCGAGAGTGGCCGGCTCCTCGGACAGGCCAAGCAGCGAAAACACAGGAACCGTGACCAGAACCTGCGCCGCCGGCGAGGGAACATCACCAACGGGCAGTCCCGCGGCCGGCGTTCCACGGGCTGGCACGTCACCAGCCCGCGCAGAGTCTGTGGGCGGAGCATCCGAGGGCAGGGACCCCGCAGAGCCTGCGGGCAGGAGATGTGCGGGAAAGAATTCTGTGGGCGGGTCATCAGTCGCGCCGCCCACTCCCGGTGCCGGGCCGAGCAACCAACCGGCGAACGCGTCGACGCGGAGCTGGGTCAGAGTGCGGGTTTCGCTCGGGCACTGCAGAGCCCGGGCAGCGGCGGTGATGCGGTACCAGATCCCGGCCGCCTGATCCGCGGGCAGATACGCCGACAGCCACGCCATCCCGTCCCGGTCCGGGGCATACTCCAGCCGCCGGTCCTTCACACACTTGTGGTGGCGTTTTTCAATGCTGACCTCATGATGCCGTTCCCGCCAGTACCTGGCCTTCGCCCGGAACCTTGCCGTCGTCAGCTCCCCCGCCGGACAACCCCGGGCCGGGTTAGGTGCGTCCGGGTCCAGGAAATGCGCCTCAAACGCCGCCGCCGCTTCCGGCGACAGACCCTCGGTCTCGTCACACATGATCCGCCCGTGCTGCCAGGAGATAGTTCCTGAGCCCAGCGCGCCCAGCGCCAACGGCAGATCACTGGTGAGTTTCGCGGATTCCACCAGCAACCGCTCCGCCGACCCTTCACTCACCGTCAGCGCGCACGCGACCTCGGCGGTCACCGACATCCGCCGCACGGTGCGATCCTGCGCGGACGCCTCAGGCGGAGTCATGGCCTCCTCCGCCGCGGCGAAGCCGGCGGCGAGGTGCACCTTCACCGCCGCCAGCCGGGCCTCCATCGCAGCCACACCGGCCAGACCCTCCAGGCACGCACCCGCCAGATCCCCCAAAGGATCCGCCTCACCCGGATCCGACCCACCGGGCAGCGCAGCCGGACCCGGACCAGCCACCCGACGCAGCCCAGCAGCCAGCCAAAGAGCAGAGGCACCGACGGCCTCCAACGTCCCCGCAACCACTGCGCTATCCATACCCACAGCATGACAGGGGGCTGTGACAATAAAGGGTGGATCAGGCCCGACAAACGGACCGGACCGAAAATGTTTTTTAAGACCGCTCCAGAACGAAAACCCGGTACCAGCACAGGGCGTTCCCAGCGCCCACAACGCCCTGGGCTGCGACCTAGTTGTACGCCCTTGAGGCCGGTTCCGTCGGCCCGGACCACCGATCCCAGGTCCTAGTTGTTCAAGGTCCTAGTTGTTCAAAGCCCCAGGTGACCAAAGTACTAGGTGCCGGCCTCATTACCGCCGGCGTCAGCAGCCTTGGAGGGGGCGGCGAGGCAACCCGCAACGGACGAACTGCTCTCCCCCACGATCACCGCCAGGACTCCAAGCCCGGCGTGGGCGGCCAGTACCGCGGGTAGCGAGCTGATCTGGGCCGGCGGAACGGCCGGGAGCTTCGCCGCGAGCCGGGCGGCAAGCGTCTCTGCCTCGGGCCGGTTGCCGAAGTGGTGGATCGCGAGCCGGGCCTCGCCCAGAGGCCGTCCCGCGGCCTCTGCCACCACGATCTCCTCAAGCCGGGCAATGGCTTTCGCTGCGGAGCGGACCTTTTCCAGCGGAACGATCTTGCCGTCGTCGACCGCGAGAATCGGCTTGATGGCGAGCATGGCTCCGACCAGCGAGGCTGCTGCGCCGATGCGTCCGCCGCGCCGCAACTGCTCCAGGCTGGGCACGTAAAAATACACTCTGGACCGTGCGGCGCGTTCCTCAGCGAGCCGGCGCACTTCGCTGGCATCGCGGCCGTCCGCCGCAGCCACCACGGCGCTCTGGACGGCGAGTCCCTGCGCCATTCCCACGGTGCGGGTGTCCAGCACCTCCACGGGGATCTTGACCCGCCCGGCAGCGAGGCGGGCGGCATCAGCGGTGCCGGACAGGCCGCCGGAAATATGAATGGACACAACCGACTCAAAGCCCTGCCGTTCGGCGGCCAGGTAGGCCTGCTCAAACTGGCCCGGCGACGGCCGGGAGGTCTTGACGGGCGTCGCGGCGGCCAGGGCCACCGCGATGGTACCGGCGATGTCGTCCTCGCCCTCGCCGTAAATCTCCTCACCCACCATGACGGGCATGGGAATGACGGCCAGTCGGCCGTTGATGGAGAAGGCCCGCACCCAGTCGGCGGGCAGTGCGGCGGCCGAATCCGTCACCACAGCGGTGCGGACGACGACGGCGGGCTCACCCGTAGGCGGGACCTGGCCCGGCCTGGTGGCCTGGCGGAGACGGACCAGGTGCTCCTTTAACCACAGCCAGGCTGCCGGTTCGCGGTCAATCACGGCACACCCCCTGCAGTTGTTTCCGGCCGCCGGCAGTGCCGGCGGCCGGAACCCGGCCAGTCAGTCCGTCCCGTTAGGCCGGGACGATGTTCACCAGTTTAGGTGCACGCACGATCACGGTCCGGATACCGCGGCCGTCGAGGGCACGCTGGACGTTCTCGGAGGCCAGCGCAAGCTCGCGCAAGTCGTCCTCGGAGATGCCCGGTGAGACCTCAAGCCGGTCCCTGACCTTGCCCTGGACCTGGACCACCGCGGTTATAGTCTCCTGCACCAGCAGCGCCTCGTCGTGCGAAGGCCAGCCTGCATTGGCCACCGACGCCGGGTGCCCCAGGACGTTCCACAGGTCTTCCGCCGTGTAGGGCGCGAAGAGGCTCAGGATGACGGCGACAGCCTCGGTAGCCTCGCGCACCGCCGGGTCGGCACCGCCGGTGCCCGAGTCGATGGTCTTGCGGGTGGCATTGACCAGTTCCATCAGCTTGGCCACCACGACGTTGAACTTGTTGTTGTCCAGCAGCTCCGCAGCGTCCGCGATGGTCCTGTGCGTGACCGAGCGCAGCGCGCGGTCACCGGTGCTGAAGTCAACACCGGGGGCGCTGGACACGTCCTGCCCAAGGCGCCACGCACGGGCCAGGAACTTCGCCGAGCCCGACGGCGAAACGTCCGCCCAGTCGACGTCGTCCTCGGGCGGGGAAGCAAAGATCATGGTGAGCCGGACGGCGTCGACGCCGTACTTGTCCAGCTGCTCGCCCAGATCAACACCGTTGCCCAAAGACTTGCTCATCGCCTTGCCGCCATTGAGCACCTGGCCCTGGTTGAGCAGGGCGCTGAAGGGCTCGTCCGCTGCCAGGAGGCCCATGTCATGAACGACCTTGGTAAAGAAACGGGCGTAGAGCAGGTGCAGGATGGCGTGCTCGACGCCGCCGACATACTGCCCGACCGGCATCCAGTCGTTGATCTTCGCCGGATCGAACGGACCGTCGGTGTAGTCCGGGGAGACGAAGCGCAGGAAATACCAGGACGAGTCCACGAACGTGTCCATGGTGTCCGTGTCCCTCTGGGCTGCACGTCCGCAGTTGGGGCATTCGACATTGACCCATTCGGCGGCAGCGGCCAACGGGGAGGTTCCCCGCGGGGACAGTGCCTCGCCACGCAGGTCCTCGGGAAGCGTAACCGGCAGTTGCTCGTCGGGCACCGGCACTTCGCCGCACTCGGCGCAGTGGATGATGGGGATCGGGGTGCCCCAGAACCGCTGGCGGCTCAGGAGCCAGTCGCGGAGCCGGAAGTTCACAAACTTCTCGCCTGTGCCCTGACCTTCGAGAATCCGGATGGCTTCAGGAATCGCGTCGCTCTTAGGCAGGCCGTCCAGCGTGCCCGAGTTGATGAGCGTGCCCTCGCCCGCCGTTGCCTTGCCGGAGACGGCGGGATCCTCCTCGCCGGTGTCCAGCACCGCGCGTACCGGCAGGCCGAACTCCTTGGCGAAGTCGAGGTCGCGCTGGTCGTGCGCGGGGACAGCCATAATGGCACCCGTGCCGTAGTCGGCCAGGACGTAGTCCGCTGCCCACACGGGCAGCTTCTCACCGTTCAGGGGATTGATGGCGTAGCGGCCGGTGAAAACACCTGTCTTTTCGCGTTCGGTGGACTGGCGTTCGATGTCCGAAAGGGCCTTGACCTTTTCACGGTAGGCCATGAGTGCGTCGTGGTGCTCGGGGGTGACCAGGTCCAGTGCCAGGTGCGCGTCCGCGGCCACCACAAAGAAGGTGGCCCCGTACAGGGTGTCCGGACGCGTGGTGAAGACCGTGACTTCGCGCTCGGCACGTCCGTCCGACGCCTCGATCACGAACCGGACATGCGCGCCTTCCGAGCGGCCAATCCAGTTTCGCTGCATCGCCAGTACTCGCTCGGGCCAGTGCCCCTGCAGCTCGGACATGTCGTCCAGCAACCGGTCCGCATAGTCAGTGATCTTGAAATACCACTGGTTCAGCGATTTCTTGGTCACCGCAGTGCCGCAACGCTCACAGGCGCCGTTGACTACCTGCTCGTTGGCCAGCACCGTCAGGTCCTTGGGACACCAGTTGACCGGCGAGTCCTTGCGGTAAGCCAGGCCGCGCTCGTAGAAGCGTTTGAACAGCCACTGGGTCCAGCGGTAGTACTCGGGGTCTGACGTGTGCAGCCGGCGGGACCAGTCGGCAGAGATGGCGTAGCGCTTGAAGGAGGCCGCCTGGGTGTCAATGTTCGCGTAGGTCCACTCACTCGGGTGGGCGTTGCGCTTGATGGCCGCGTTTTCCGCGGGGAGCCCGAAAGAGTCCCAGCCGATCGGGTGCAGCACGTCGTATCCCTGCTGGCGCAGGTACCGCGCCACCACGTCGCCCATCGCAAACGCTTCGGCGTGGCCCATGTGAAGGTCGCCGGACGGGTAGGGGAACATGTCCAGGACGTAGCGGCGCTCCCGGGATCCGTCGTCGGCGGGAGTGAAAACCTTCAGGTCTTCCCACACCTGCGGCCACCGGGCCTCCATCGCCGCGAAGCTGTACGCGCCCTCTTCGGGCGTCTCCGCTCCACCTGCTGCTGTTCCGGTTTCGGTCTCCGGCTGAACGCTCACTGCTGCCCTCTTCTGTTCTGTCATGACCCTCTGTCCTGTCACAACGGTCTGATCCCCGCCGCCTGCCGGGAAGGTCTCCCCGGACACACAAAAGCCCCTCGACATGGAGGGGCGGCCGCTCGATAATCCGTATTTGTTCGGGATACCAAGCGGCTAGCTAAGCAGAAGGATCGCACGCATACAGCAACCTTACCGCCTGTCCACCAATACATGGAAACAAACGACGACGGGGAACTGGACACGTAGAAGAGGGGCCGGTGACTCCGGCGGGAGTCACCGGCCCCTTGTCGGGGCAGAAGGCTACCTCACATCCTCGTCGACCCAGTCCATGGACTTGGTGACGGCCTTCTTCCAGAGCCGCAGCTGCCGTTCCCGCTCCTCGGTGTCCATGTTCGGCTCCCAGCGCTTGTCCTCCGACCAGTTGGCGGACAGCTCGCCGAGGTCCTTCCAGAAGCCGACGGCGAGGCCGGCCGCGTACGCCGCACCCAGGGCAGTGGTTTCCACCACCTTCGGGCGGATGACCGGCACGCCGAGGATGTCTGCCTGGAACTGCATGAGGGCATCGTTGGCGACCATCCCGCCGTCGACCTTCAGTTCCGTGAGCGGAACGCCCGAGTCAGCGTTGACGGCGTCCAACACCTCGCGGGTCTGGAAAGCCGTGGCCTCAAGCGCGGCCCTGGCGATGTGGCTCTTGTTAACGAACCTGGTCAGGCCGACGATGGCGCCCCGGGCGTCCGAGCGCCAGTAGGGCGCGAAGAGTCCGGAGAACGCGGGGACGATGTACACGCCGCCGTTGTCCTTGACCGAGGCGGCGAGGGACTCCACTTCGGGGGCGCTGCTGATCATGTTCAGGTTGTCCCGCAGCCACTGGATGAGCGAACCGGTGACGGCGATCGAGCCTTCCAGCGCGTAGTGCGGTGCCGCGTCGCCTAGCTTGTAGCCGACGGTGGTCAGCAGCCCGTTCTTGGAGTGCACGATCTCCTCGCCGGTGTTGAAGATCAGGAAGCATCCGGTGCCGTAGGTGTTTTTCGCCTCGCCGGTCTCAAACGCAGCCTGGCCGAACGTGGCGGCCTGCTGGTCACCGAGGATGCCGGCCACCGGGACCTCCCGCAGCAGCTGCGAGGTGTGGACCGTGCCGTAGACCTCTGAGGAGGACTTGATGGCGGGCATCATGGACGCCGGAACTCCGAAGATACCCAGGATTTCCTCATCCCACTGCAGCGTGTCGAGGTCCATGAACATGGTCCTGGACGCGTTGGTCACGTCGGTGACGTGCACGCCGCCATCAACGCCACCGGTGAGGTTCCACAGCACCCAGCTGTCGGTGTTGCCGAAGACCAGGTCCCCGGCCTCGGCCTTCTCCCGCGCACCGTCGACGTTGTCCAGGATCCACTTGATCTTGGTTCCGGAGAAGTAGGTGGCCAGCGGCAGCCCCACCTTCTGCTTGAACCGGTCCGCTCCCCCGTCCTTCGCCAGTTCGTCCACGATGGGCTGGGTCCGGGTGTCCTGCCACACGATCGCGTTGTAGATCGCTTTGCCGGTGGTCTTGTCCCAGACCACCGCCGTTTCACGCTGGTTGGTGATGCCGACGGCGGCAATGTCGTGCCGGGTCAGGTTCGCCTTTGAGAGGGCGGAGCCGATGACTTCGCGGGTGTTGTCCCAGATTTCCGCGGGATCGTGCTCCACCCAGCCGGCCTGCGGGAAGATCTGTTCGTGTTCCATCTGGCCGGAGGACACGATGCTGCCGCTCTGGTCGAAGACGATGGCGCGGGTGCTGGTGGTGCCCTGGTCGACGGCGATTACGTATTGGCTCATGATGACGTCCTTGTCGTTGTGCTTGCGTTTGAAGAGATGTGGCTATGGATATGGTTTCGGAAACGGGTGCCGCGCGTCAGGTGGCGGCCGTGAACACGATGGGCAGATACCCCACGAGGCCAGCCAGCGCGCCGCCAACGAGCGGCCCGACCACCGGGATCCAGGAGTAGCTCCAGTCGCTGGATCCCTTGCCCTTGATGGGCAGGATCGCGTGTGCGATGCGCGGCCCGAGGTCACGGGCGGGGTTGATGGCGTAGCCCGTGGGTCCGCCCAGCGAGACGCCGATGCCGACGACGAGAAGCGCCACCGCCAACGGACCAAGCCCCGACGGTGTCCCGCCAAAGGTGAGGATGACGAAGACGAGCACGAAGGTGCCGATGATTTCCGTGATCAGGTTCCAGGGCGTGGACCGGATGGCCGGGCCCGTGGAGAAGACGCCGAGTTTGTTCGCGGGCTCGGGTTCGGCGTCGAAGTGCTGCTTGTGCGCCAGCCAGGTCAGTACGGCACCCAGGAAGGCGCCGGTCAGTTCACCGCCGAAATACGTGAGCGTGGAGGCAAAGTCCACCGGAACACCCGCCGCGTACTCCGGTTTGCCGTTCAATAGAAGGCCCAGCGTGACGGCAGGGTTCAGGTGCGAGCCCGACCTGGCGGCGACGTAGACACCGGCGAAGACGGCGATGCCCCATCCCCAGGTGACCATCAGGAAGCCTCCGTTGTTGCCCTTCGTGCCTTTGAGCGCAACGTTGGCCACCACACCGCAACCCAGCAGGGTCAGCATCGCGGTTCCGAAGACTTCGGAAAGAAAAACCAATCCAAGAGACATCTTTGACTCCTCTATTTTCTGTTGTCAGTCCTTCGCGTGTTTGAAGGACGGTTTCCCGCTAGGCGACGAGGCTGTGGACTTCGACGCCGTGGTACCGCTTCAGCACCTCCTGCGCGTGGTTGATTTCAGCGGCAACCCCTGCCGCATCCCAGCCGAGCGGCTCGGCCAAGGCTTCAGCAACTTCGTTCAGCAGCTCCCCGGTGACCAGGCCGCGGAAGGCGAGCGAGGTGCGCCGGATCAGCACGTCCACGAGGTGGCCGATCTGTTCGTGGGCCGCCATGAACTGCAGTTCCCTGACGCTCAGCTCCCGGGTGGAGCGGAGCAGTCGGTCGGGGCCGGCGTCGAGATACCTGATGACTTCCTCGGCACGGGTGCCGTACCTGGTGAGGAGTCCGGCGGTCCGGTCGGCGTCGCGGGCTGCGGTCATGTGGGCCTTGATCCACTTCTGGATTCCGGCCTCGCTGTCCGGGAACCGGGCGCCGCCGCCGATGGCGAGTTTCGCCGTCGAAGTTTTCCGTTCCGCCCCCAGTTCGGCGAGGACGTCGTCGGCAAGGTGTTCGGCCAGGGCGCGGAAGGTGGTCCACTTTCCGCCCACCAGGCTGAGCACGGCGGCGCCGCCTCCCTGTGCCCGGCGTTCGATGCGGTAGTCCCGCGATACGAAGCCCGGCTGGGTGGCGTCGTGCCGGGGCAGCGGACGCACGCCCGAGAACGTGTAGACGATTTGTCCGCGGTTCACGGCGATGTCCGGGAAGACGTGGCCGATCAGGTCGATGAAATAGTCGATCTCGCCGTCCGTGCAGACGGCGTCTTCGGACATGTCGGCGTCGACGTCGGTGGTTCCCACGAGCACACGGTCGCCCATGGGGTAGATCAGAACGATCCTGCCGTCCGTGTGTTCGAAGAATATCTCGCGTCCCTTGCAGGCAGCGAGCAGGCCCGGGTGGTCAAGGACGATATGTGAGCCCTTCGTCCCACCCATGAACGTGGTGGGCGCGCCCATGGCCTGGTTGGTGAGGTCCACCCAGGCGCCGGTGGTGTTGACGATGACGTCCGCGGTGAAGGTGAATTCCTTGGCGGTCAGTTCGTCGCGGAGCGTCGCGGTGCTGGAACCGTCTGCGTTGGGCCTGACGGACGCCAGGGACAGGTAGTTGCTGGCCCGGCCGCCCGCCTTCTCGCCGTCCTGCAGGACGTCCAGGGTGAGTCGTTCGGGGTTGTGCACGGACGCATCGAAGTAGGTGGCCGTGTATTTGACGCCAGGGTGCAGCATCGGAAGTTCGGCCAGAGCCTTCTGCCGCGTGCGGAACTGGTGGCGCGGGACGCTGCCGCCGTCGCGGGAGAAGGAGTCGTAGAGACTGAGTCCCAGCTTGATGAGGAACGCGCCGCGCTCCTTGGGCTTGCCCTGCTGCTTGTGGGTCAGGAACCGCAGGGGCGCAGCCAGGACACCGGAGAATGTGCTGAAAATCGGAATGGTGGTCTGCAGCGGCTTCACGTAGTGGGGCGCGATCCGAAGGAGCCTGTTGCGCTCAAGCACAGATTCCCGGACGAGACGGAATTCGCCGTTTTCCAGGTAGCGGATGCCGCCGTGAATCATGTGCGAGGAGGCACCGCTGGCGCCCTGGCAGTAGTCCCCGCGCTCCACCAGCGCCACGTCGACGCCCTGCAGGGCGAGATCACGGAATGTTCCGACGCCGTTGATGCCGCCACCGATGATCAGAACCCTGGCCTTGGGCCGCCGGCGCAGCCGGGAGACGGACTCGCGCTCCGCGCCGCGGGCGGTAGCGCTGTTGGTATGGCCGGATGAATCCTTGAGTCCCAAATCTGCTCCTTTGGGTTTGGTACGGAAGGGTTGTTTCAGGCGGCGCACCGAAAGGTGCGGGGCCGTTCACCACTATTGTTTGAATTATTGGAAAATAACGTCAAGCACTATGCACAAACGTGCAGAACGGATAGATGCATGCCCCGTCCCCGACATTCCGAAGCGCTGCGCGCGGCCCAGCTGTATTACATGCAGGACCTCACCATGGACGCCATCGCCCGGGAATTGCGGACCTCCCGCTCCACGGTTTCCCGGCTGCTTTCAACGGCCCGGGAAACGGGTCTGGTCCAGATCCAGATCCGCAGCCCGCTGGACACAGGCCCGGAGCTGGAGCGGCTGATCCGGGCCCAGTACAAGGTGGATGTGCACGTGGTGCCCGTCCTGGACACCCTGAATGAGGCAGAAACGCTGGACCGTGTGGCAATGCAGGCCGCACGTACCATCGGCCCGGTTGTGGACTCCAACGCCATCATCGGCGTGGCCTGGGGCTCCACCCTGAGCGCGGTAAGCCGGCACCTGACGCGCAAGATCACCCACGACAGCGTGGTGGTGCAGCTGAACGGTGCGGGCAACATGCAGACCACCGGCATCACCTACGCCAGCGACATCATGCGGCGCTTCGGCAGCGCCTACGGGGCGCGGGTTGAACAGTTTCCCGTGCCGGCCTTCTTCGACCACGCCGCCACGAAGACCGCGATGTGGAATGAGCGGAGCGTGCAGCGCATCCTCGATCTGCAGTCCCGAATGAGCATCGCGATCTTCGGCGTGGGTTCAGTGGATGCCGACTACCCCAGCCACGTGTACGCCGGCGGCTACCTCGATGAGGACGACCTGGCCACCCTGGCGAAGTCCGACGTCGTTGGGGATGTGGCCACGGTCTTCTTCCGCGGCGATGGTTCCTCGGACGGCATCACCCTGAATGAACGCTCCACCGGACCGTCGCTGGACCAGCTCCGCCAGGTGCGCCGCCGGATCTGCGTGGTGTCCGGCGCGTCCAAGATCAACGGGCTCCGCGGGGCGCTGGTGGCCGGACTGGCCACTGATCTGATCCTCGACGAGGCCTCGGCCCGGCGCCTGGTTAGCTTCGAGGAGGCCGCCTGAACTGCGGGCGGGATAGGTGAGGCAGCCGGCGTCGTCCGGACGCCGCCAGCCGGCTGCCCCGCGCCGGCCGCATCTGTGGCCGGCGCGGACGTCCGGGTCAGGACAGGTCGAAGCGGTCAAGCTCCATGACTTTCGCCCAGGCTGCCACGAAGTCGTTGACGAACTTCTCCCTGGCGTCATCGCTCGCGTAGACCTCGGCCAGAGCCCGGAGCTGCGAGTTGGAGCCGAAGACCAGATCGACCGGCGTGGCGGTCCACTTCAGCTCGCCGCTGGCGACGTCGCTGATCTCGTAGACGTTCTCCCCTCCCTCTGATGCCTTCCAGCGGGTGCCCGGGGAAAGCAGATTGACGAAGAAGTCGTTGGTCAGGACCTGGGGCCTGTCGGTGAGGACGCCGTGCGCGGAACCGCCGACGTTGGTGCCCAAGACACGCATGCCGCCGATGAGGGCTGTCAGCTCCGGCGCGGAGAGGTCCAGCAAGTACGCCTTATCAAGCAGGAGGGTCTCGGGCTGGAGCTTCTCGCCGGGACGCACGTAGTTGCGGAACCCGTCCGCCCGCGGCTGCAGGTACTGGAAGGACTCGACGTCGGTCTGGTCCTGGGAGGCGTCGGCACGGCCGGGCCGGAACGGCACCGTGACGTCGAAGCCGGCGTCCCTCGCCGCCTTCTCCACCGCCGCGCAGCCGCCGAGGACAATCAGGTCTGCCAGCGAGACCTTCGTGCCCCCGTTCTCGGCGGAGTTGAACTGCTGCTGCACCCGCTCGATGGCCTGCAGCGCCGTGGCCAGCTGTCCGGGTTCGTTGACTTCCCAGCCGCGCTGCGGCTCCAGCCGGATCCGTGCCCCGTTGGCGCCGCCGCGCTTGTCGGTCTTGCGGAAGGTGGACGCCGCGGCCCACGCCGTGCCGGCAAGCTGGGAGACGGAGAGGCCCGAGTCCAGGAGCTGGGCCTTGAGCGAGGAGATCGCCTGCTCGTCAATCAGTTCGTGGTCAACGTCCGGGATGGGGTCCTGCCAGAGCTGCGGCGCGGGGACCCATGATCCGAGCAGGTGGGGGCCGACGGGGCCCATGTCGCGGTGCAGGAGCTTGTACCAGGCCTTGGCGAACGCGAGGGCGAAGTCGTCCGGGTTTTCCAGGAAGCGCCGCGAGATCTTCTCGTAGGTGGGGTCGATGCGCAGCGAGAGGTCAGTGGTGAGCATGGTGGGCCGGTGCTTCTTCGCCGGGTCGTGGGCGTCCGGGATGATCTCCGGGCCGTCCTTGGCCACCCACTGGTGGGCACCGGCGGGGCTTTTGACGAGCTCCCATTCGTGCCCGAAGAGGATCTCGAAGAAGCGGTTGCTCCACTGGGTCGGACGGTCCGTCCAGGTGACCTCAAGGCCGGATGTGATCGTGTCGGCCCCCTTGCCGGTCCCGTAGGTGCTCAGCCAGCCCAGGCCCTGCGACTCGAGGTCGCCTGCCTCCGGCTCCGGACCGACATGCGCGTCGGCGTCGCCGGCGCCGTGGGTCTTGCCGAAGGTGTGGCCGCCGGCGATCAGCGCGACGGTTTCCTCGTCATTCATGGCCATGCGCTTGAAGGTCTCACGGATGAACGCCGCAGCCTTGGCAGGATCCGGATTGCCCATCGGGCCTTCCGGGTTGACGTAGATCAGGCCCATCTCGGTAGCACCCACGCCCTCCGCCATCTCGCCTTCGCCGACGTAGCGTTCGTCGCCGAGCCAGGTGTCCTCGGGACCCAGAAGATCTCCTCGGGCTCCCATACATCCTCACGGCCGAAGGCGAAACCGAATGTCTTGAAGCCCATCGACTCAAGGGCGACGTTGCCTGCAAGGACGAGTAGGTCGGCCCAGGAGAGCTTTTGACCGTACTTCTGCTTCACCGGCCACAGCAGCCGCCTGGCCTTGTCGAGGTTGGCGTTGTCCGGCCAGCTGTTGAGCGGCGCGAACCGTTGGCTGCCGTCCCCCGCACCGCCGCGGCCGTCGTGGACCCGGTAGGTGCCCGCAGCGTGCCAGCTCATCCGGATCATCAGGCCGCCGTAGTGGCCGAAGTCCGCGGGCCACCAGTCCTGGGAGGTGGTCAGGACGCCGATGATGTCCTGCTTGAGCGCCTCGACGTCGAGCTTCTGGAACTCCTCGCGGTAGCTGAACGTGGGGCCAAGCGGATTGCCCGCGGGGTGATGAGCGTGAAGTACGGAGAGGTCGAGCTGGTTCGGCCACCAGTCCGCGACGGTCCGTGGCCGGTGCCCCTTGGGCTGAGGCGCGTCGATGGCCGGGTTCTCGCTCTCGCTGCCGTGCGCGGTCACGCTGTCAGGGTCGGCCGGGCCCCCTCCCGCGGCCTTGACGTCCGGATCCTGGGAGCTTTCCTGAGTAGGGACCGGGGGCTGGTCCTGGCGATCGCTCATGTTGTTCCTTCCATATGGCCGAGGCCGTGGTCGGACTCGGGCAGCCGGTCTAACCCTCCTATTTGACCACGGGCGGAGGCCGCCGGGAGAGCCCCTCGTCGTCGGGGATCTCGGCAAATCGCTGCCGTCATGCGAGGATGACCGCATGAAAATCAGCAGACAGATTGTCGTGTTCGACGCCGCCGACCTCCCTGCCGAGAGCGCCTTCTGGGCCGGGCTGCTCGGCGGCACCGTGGACGCGGAGGACGACTGGCACACGGTCAGCGTCGACGGGAACCCGCGCCTCGGCTTTCAGCTTGCGCCCAACCACGTGCCGCCGGAATGGCCTGACGGGAACCCGCAGCAGATCCACCTTGACCTCTATGTTGAGGACGTCGCGTCCGCCCACGAGGAGGCCCTGTCGCTCGGTGCACGCCTGCTGAAGCCGGCGGACGACATCACCTCCGCCGAGGGCTTCCAGGTCTACGCGGACCCGGCCGGCCACCCCTTCTGTCTCTGCTGGGGCTGAGTCCCGGCCACACCAGCGGCTGACACTGCGCCTGCCGGTCACGTGCGCGGCGGCGCGGTATCGGTAGAGTCGTATCCATGACTACCTCACCCCGGCTCAGCCTGAACAACGGCGTGCTGATCGACCAGTTGGGTTTCGGGCTTTACAAAGTTCCGCCGAAAGACACCGCCAACCTGGTATTGACCGCCTTGGACGCCGGATACCGGCATTTTGATACGGCGGCCATGTACGGGAACGAATCCGGGGTGGCGCGCGGCCTGGTAGACCTGTTCGCCACGGAAGCCGCCGCCGGCGGTTCAGGCGAGGCCGCCCACAGTACTTCCCGCGAGGATCTGTTCATCACCACCAAGGTCTGGAACGACGACCACGGCTACGACGCGACGCTGCGGGCCTTCGACACGTCCATGATCAACCTCGGCCTGGAATATGTGGACATGTACCTGATCCACTGGCCGTGCGCGAAGCGGGGCCTGTTCCAGGAGACATACCGCGCCCTGGAGACGCTGTACCGCGAGGGCAAGGTGCGGGCCATCGGCGTGTCCAACTTCCAGCCGCAGCACCTGGACCAGCTGCTGGAAACAGCCGAAGTGGTGCCAGCCGTCAACCAGATCGAACTGCATCCGTGGCTGCAGCAGGCCGAGCTCCGGGAAAAGCACCGCGAGCTGGGAATCCTCACCGAAGCGTGGAGCCCCCTGGGCCGCGGCCAGGTGCTGGAAGATCCCGTCATCGGCGCCCTCGCGGCGGAGCACAAGGTGAGCGCCGCGCAGGTCATCCTGCGCTGGCAGCTGCAGCTGGGCCACGTCACCATCCCGAAGGCAAGCTCAGCCGCCAGGATCCGCGAGAACCTCGACGTCTTCGGCTTCGAGCTCTCCGCCCTGGACATGGCTGACATCGAAGCACTGGACCGCGGTCACCGCACAGGCTCCCACCCCGACAACGTCAACTAGGACTCCCCCAGCAGATGAGAACAGCCGACTCCGAGCCCGCTACAGCACCGTCCTTCGTCAGCAGCGGACTCGCCGCCCGCACCCGTGCATCCACAACGCAGCTGGCCGGCAGCAACGTTGCCTATTGGGTCTACGAACCGGAAAGGACCACGGCTGAAACCCGGACCGTCCTGGTCATCCACGGCTTCCGCGGGGACCACCACGGGCTGCTGCGGGTGGCCGACCAGCTGCCGGAGATGCGCCTGATCATGCCGGACCTTCCAGGTTTTGGCAGCTCCGGCCCGTTCACCGACGCCGCCCATACCGTGGAACGCTACGGACGGTTCATCAGCGACTTCATGAATGCCCTCGGACTCGGGCCGGACACCGTCCTGCTGGGGCACTCGTTCGGTTCCATCGTGGCCGCGCACTTTGTCGCCGACCATCCGGACGCCGTCCGCCCGCTCATCCTGGTCAACCCCATCGCAGCGCCCGCACTCGAAGGCCCCAAGGGCCTCATGACCCGGCTGGCTGTGCTGTACTACCGCCTCTCCGCGCGGCTCCCCCGCCCCCTTGGCCTGGCCCTGCTCCGCAGCCCGCTCATCGTGCGGGTGATGAGCATGGCCATGGCGAAGACGAAGGACAAGGACCTGCTGCGGTTCATCCACGGGCAGCACCACGCGTACTTCAGTGCGTTCGCGAACCGGGAAAGCCTGCTGGAATCCTTCACCGCGTCCGTCAGCAGCAACGTGGCCGAGGTCGCGCCGCGGCTCACCCTGCCTGTGCTGCTGGTCGCCGGCGAAAAGGACGAAATCGCCCTGCTGCGGGATCAGCACCGGCTTGCCGGGCTGCTTCCCGACGCGACGCTCGATGTCATCCCCGGCGTCGGCCACCTGATCCACTACGAAACGCCCGAACCTGCCGCAGGATTCATCCGCCGCTTCCTTAAGGACCACCCCGCG
The DNA here is from genome assembly GCF_040448525.1 of Arthrobacter sp. K5. Classification (NCBI taxonomy): domain Bacteria; kingdom Bacillati; phylum Actinomycetota; class Actinomycetes; order Micrococcales; family Micrococcaceae; genus Arthrobacter; species Arthrobacter sp. K5. The sequence goes on from NZ_CP159279.1 coordinate 897,772, forward strand.
TGAAGATAGTCATCGACGCCCGTTTCACCCGGACGGACCACCACGACGGGATCAGCCGCTACGGCTCCAGCCTCATCGCCGCCGTCTCAAAGATCGCCGATGTGTCCATGCTCATCAGCGACCTCCGGCAACTGGCCTTGCTTCCCGACGTTCCGTACAGGCTCATCAGCAGCCCGCTCTCCCCCGCCGAGCTCTTCGTGGCCCGGAAAGTCAACCAGCTCGGGGCGGACGTGGTGGTGTGCCCCATGCAGACCATGGGTACATGGGGACGCAAGTACGGCCTGGTACTGACCCTGCACGACCTCATCTACTACGAACACCCGGCACCCCCCGGCTTCCTGCCGGCCCCGGTACGGATACTCTGGCGCCTCTATCACAAGGCGTTCTGGCCCCAGCGGCTCCTGCTCAACCGTGCCGACGTCGTCGCCACCATCAGCCGGACCACCGAAGCCCTGATGGCCAAGTACCGCCTGACCAGCCGCCCGGTCCGCATCATCAGCAACGCCCCACAGCCGGCCCAGCAGCCCCGCGACCCGGCAACTGCGCCGGAGAAAACACTGCTCTACATGGGCTCGTTCATGCCCTACAAGAACGTCGAAACCATGCTCGCCGGAATGGCCGAACTGCCTGACTACACACTTCACCTGCTCAGCCGCATCACCCCGCAACGCCGCACCGAACTTGAAGCACACATCCCCTCCGGCGCGAACGTCGTGTTCCATAACGCCGTCACCGACGACGAATACACCGAACTGCTCAAGTGCACCACCGCTCTGGTCACCCTGTCCAAGGCAGAAGGCTACGGCCTGCCCCTGGTGGAGGCCATGGCACTGGGCACCCCGGTCATCGCCAGCGACATCCCCATCTTCCGCGAGGTGGGTGCGGATGCCGCCACCTATGTTGATCCGGAGTCGGCGCCGGAGTTCGCCGCCGCCGTGCGCAACCTCGCCGACGGGCAGCACTGGCAGGACGTCTCCCGGCGGTCGGTGGCGCGGGCGCGGCAGTTCAGCTGGGACGAATCCGCCCGCCAGCTGGTGGACGTCGCCGCAGAGGTAATGGCGCTCCGCCGCAGGTAGCCGGCTGGCACCAACGCGTTGGCGTCAGAGCACGTCCACCCCGTCGAGCCGCAGCTGCACCGGGTCCTCCGTGCGCTTCGCCGCGCCTGCCGCCTTCGCGGCCCGCAGCACCCTCGTCACGGTGGCGGCTTGCGCGTACGGAATGAACAGCAGCGTGCGCACATCCTCGCTATCCGTCCTTGCTGTCTGCAGCAGCGGCGCCGGGCCCGCAACGCGCAGCTCCACGCCCTCGGCGGCGAGAAGCTTTGTGGCCGAGGCGGTGAAATGCCCGACGGCGGTGCTGCCGCCGGTGACGGCGGCTACCCGCACCGCCGGGGGAAGCTGCAGCTCGGCGCGCAGCCCCAGCTCACGCCGGGCATAACCGGCCGGGTCCCACCGAAGAAGCGCGCCGACGGCGGCGGTGTCGTCGGCGGTGATGACGACGATCCCGCCGTCAGCGAAAGGCCGGACGAGGGCAGCGGCGTTGAACCAGCGGCGTACGGCGTCCTCGCCCGCGCGCAGGTTCTCCCGGCGCAGCAGCGAGTCACCGTCGAGCAGCAGCGCCGCAGCATATCCGCCCGGAGCCACGGGCTCGGCGCCCACCGTGGCCACCACCAGCGCACAGGCATCCGGCACCGTGGCCTTGACGTTCTGGCCGGAGGACGTGACCACGGGCTTGCCTGGAAACGCGCGGCCCAGCTCCTCGGCCGTACGGAGCACGCCGGCCGCACCACGCCGCAGCCGGGTGCCGTTACAGTGCCCGCAGCGCCACTCCGGTGCCGGCGTCGAACACCACCGGCATTGGGGAACAGCGGCGCTGCCCGCGATGGCGAGCGGCCCCTGGCAGGACGGGCAGCGCGCCGGTTCCCGGCAGGTTTCGCATGCCAGCGACGGCGCATATCCGGCACGGGCAACCTGCACCAGGACCGGGCCGCGTTCCAGCGCTTCCTTGGCGGTGCGCCACGCTGCGCCGGGCAGCCTTGCCAACCGGGCGAGCGGGTCGCGCTCCTGCTCAAAGCTGTCGGCGGTGTTGAGGACCCGGGGAACCGTGCGGCGCAGCACCGTGCGTTCGGCTTCCACGGGCATCGCCCAGCCGGCGTCCACCAGCCGCTGCACCTCGGTGCTGCGCGCGTGCCCTGCCAGCAGGCAGGCAGCCCCCTCCTGCTCGGCACGGAGCAGCAGCACCTCGCGGCTGTGGGCGTACGGGGAACGTTGTTCGACGTGGAGGTCGTCGCCGTCGTCCCAGCACACCACGAGTCCAAGGTTCTGTACCGGGGCGTAGGCCGCCGAACGCGTGCCCACGGCGACGCCCGCGGATCCCTTGAGGACTCTGAGGTAGTTGCGGTACCTGGGTGACTGGCCGTCGTCGGCCGTCAGCCGGGCAACGTCATCGGCGGGCAGGATGTCCTCGAGGGCAGCCTGGACGCGGTCCAGGTCGCGGTAGTCGGGAACGACGACGACGGCGCCGCGTCCGGAGGCCCGCACCGCCGCCACTGCCTCCGCGACGAGCCGCGGCCAGCCGTCCGGGCCAAACCCCTGCAGCGCACTGAGGGCGGCCCGGGGTGAGCCTCCGGACGCAAGATGGCGGAGGAAGGCGGCGCCGTTGCGGTAGGCGGTCCAACCGGAGCCGGACAGGTCATGATCCGCCGCGGGAGGCCCGGCCGGCTCGGCGCCGGCAAGCTCCTTCTCCACCTTGACCACCCGCGGCGGGATAGCCACGCGGAGGACGTCGCTGACGGTGCCCGCGTAGCGTGCGGCCACGCGCCCGGCGAGTTCCTGCAGGGGCATGGTCAGGACGGCGACCGGCGAGACGACCTTGTGCAGCGGGACGAGGGGCTGGCCGGCGTCGGACTCCTCAACCCGGTCCAGGATGTAGCCGCCGAGTTCCTGGCCGCTGAACTTCACGCGGACGCGGACGCCCGGCTGGGCGTCCTCATCCAGTTCAGCGGGCACGCTGTAGTCGAACGGCCGGTCCAGGTGCGGCAGCGGCGACTCGATGAGCACGCGCGCCACCGGACGGTCGGCGGCCAGCGGCGGGCCGCCGGCCGGCCTGGCCGTGGCCGGAAACCCCTGCAGCAATGACAGCTGCTGCGGCTCCGGCGCTGTCTGCGCAGACCCGGGGTGCGCAGACATGCTCTTCGAAGACATGCTGTTCGACGACATGGCGCCTTACCTCCGTCCTGGCTTAGTCATCAGCCAATCACACGGGTCTGACATTCCCGGTGCTGATGGCCGCGGACGGACGGCTCAGGCGTTGAAGTAGGCCTTCAGGTCGTCGACGCGGTCCAGGCGCTCCCAGGTGAAGTCCGGATCATCCCGGCCGAAGTGGCCGTGGGCGGCCGTCTTGGCGTAGATGGGACGCTTGAGATCCAGGGCGTCGATGATGGCCCGGGGGCGCAGATCGAAAATCTCCGCAATCGCGGCGCTGATCTTCGCCGGGTCCACGGTCTCGGTCCCGAATGTCTCGACGTAGGTTCCCACCGGGCGGGCCTGGCCGATCGCGTAGGCGATCTGGATTTCGGCGCGCTTGGCGAGTCCCGCCGCCACCACATTCTTGGCAACCCAGCGCATGGCGTACGCTGCGGAGCGGTCCACCTTGGACGGGTCCTTGCCGGAGAAGGCACCGCCGCCGTGGCGGGCCATTCCACCGTAGGTGTCCACGATGATCTTGCGGCCAGTGAGGCCCGCGTCGCCCACCGGGCCGCCGATCACGAAGGCGCCGGCCGGGTTGAGGATGTTGACCGTGCGGGAAATGTCCAGGTCCGCGAGGGCAAGAACGGGGTCGATGACGTGCGTCGCGAGGTCGGCGCGCAGCTGGTCCAGGCTGAAGCCGTCGGCGTGCTGGCTGGAGATCACGATGGTTTCCACCGAAACCGGCCGGTCGCCGTCGTACCCGATGGTGGCCTGGGTCTTGCCGTCCGGGCGGAGGTAGGAGAGTTCGCCGTTCTTGCGGACCTCGGTGAGGCGCTCCGAGAGGCGGTGCGCGATCCAGATCGGCGTGGGCATGTAGGAGGGGGTCTCGTCGCTGGCGTAGCCGAACATCAGGCCCTGGTCGCCGGCGCCCTGCAGGTCGTAGTCGTCCTCCTGGCGGCCTTCGCGGGCTTCCAGGGAATTGAAGACGCCGCCGGCGATGTCGTTGGACTGCTGGCCGATGGACACGGAAACGCCGCAGCGCGCGCCGTCGAAGCCATTGGCGGAGGAGTCGTAGCCGATGCCCAGGATGGTCTCGCGGACGATCTGCGGGATTTCGACATACGCGTCGGTGGTCACTTCGCCGGCGACGTGGACCAGGCCGGTGGTGGCCATGGTCTCGACGGCGACGCGGGACTCGGGGTCTTTGTCCAGCAGGGCGTCCAGGATCGCATCACTGATCTGGTCACAGATCTTGTCCGGGTGCCCTTCAGTGACCGACTCCGAGGTGAAGAGCCGAAGCGCGGCGGGCGTGGACCCGTGGGATTCTGGAATGTGCAGCGGTAAAGTCACTCAACTACCTTACTGGTTGGCAAACGGAGGGGCGGCAGCGTGTGTCCCCATGCTAAGGAGACGTTGCTTACGCCCGTCAGGTTCGCGGAAAGACCCGGCTCAGTTCGGAGCCGATGCGGTCAATGACGATGGCGGCGACGTCCTGCTTGGAGCCGGACGCCGATTGCGGCTCGGAACCGGCCCGCGAGAGGATCACCACGGAGTTGTGGTCCTGGCCGAACACCTTGTCAGCGCCGACGTGGTTCACCACGAGCAGGTCGCAGCCCTTGCGCTTCAGCTTGGCCTCTGCGTAGGACAGCACATCACCGTGTTCATCACCCGTTTCGGCGGCAAAGCCCACCACGAGCTGGCTGCTGCCCGCGGAGTCACGGACCGCGACGAGCTCGTGCAGGATGTCGGGGTTGCGGACCAGCGTGATCACGGGGTCGGCGGTGTCGTCCCGCTTCTTGATCTTGCTTCCGGAGACCTCCGCCGGCCGGAAGTCGGCCACCGCCGCAGCCATGATGACGACGTCGGAATCGGCTGCCGCTGCCAGCATGACTTCGCGGAGCTGCAGGGCCGTTTCGACGGCGATGAGTTCGACGCCCGCCGGGACTGGCACTTCCATGTGGGCGGCCACGAGCCGCACGGCGGCTCCGGCGTCGCGGGCGGCGGCGGCCAGTGCCACGCCCTGTTTGCCGGAGGAACGGTTGCCCAGGAACCGGACGGGGTCCAGGGGCTCCCGGGTGCCGCCGGCGCTGATGGTCACGGTGCGGCCGGCCAGCGGGAGATGCGCCGGAACGCCTGTGTCCTGCATCAGGGCGATGGCGGCGTCGAAGATGGCTTCGGGCTCGGGCAGCCGGCCGGGGCCGGAGTCACTGCCGGTCAGCCGTCCGCTGGCTGGTTCCAGGACCGTCACGCCCCGGCTGCGCAGAGTTTCGACGTTGGCCTGGGTGGCCGCATGCTGCCACATCTCGGTATGCATGGCCGGGGCGAACAGCACCGGGCCGCTCGCCATGAGAAGCGTGTTGGTGAGCAGGTCATTGGCCTGGCCGGTGGCGGCACGGGCCAGGAGATCGGCAGTGGCGGGGGCCACCACGATCAGGTCTGCCTCGTGGCCGAGCCGGACGTGCTTCACCTGGTCAACGTCGTCGAACACGCTGTTGGTCACCGGGTTACCGGACAGCGCCTCCCAGGTGGCCACGCCGACAAAGCGGGTGGCTGCTTCTGTGGGAATGACGGTGACGTCATGGCCGGCTTCAGTAAAAAGCCGGAGGAGCGATGCCACCTTGTAGGCGGCGATCCCTCCCCCGACTCCGAGGACTATGCGCACGTGAACTCCGTCAGCAGGCAGTCTGTTTACTCTGCGGTTGTTACTCTGCAGCTTCGATCGGCGTGGAAACCAGCTTGCCTTCGTTGATCTCGCGCAGGGCGATGGACAGCGACTTCTCGTTCAGCTTGGTGTCAACCAGCGGGCCGACGTACTCGAAGAGCCCCTCGTGCAGCTGTGCGTAGTAGGCGTTGATCTGGCGTGCACGCTTGGCACCGAAGATCACCAGGCCGTACTTGGAATCGGCTGCCTCGAGCAGCGAGTCGATCGGCGGGTTGATGATGCCTTCAAGGTTCGTGGACACGAATTCTCCAAATTTCTAGCGGGCTGATGGCGTCTGCGGCTGGCGCGGGTGCGGGGTCAGCCCCATGAGTGAAACAAGCTCGTCCGCTGCCCGGCGGACGTCGTCATTGATGACGGTGTGGTCGAACTCCGGTTCAGCAGCAAGCTCTACTTTACCGGTTTCCAGCCGGCGCTGCTGTTCCTCGGCGGATTCCGTCCCGCGGCCCACCAGCCGGCGGACCAGTTCTTCCCAGCTGGGCGGTGCCAGGAACACGAACTGGGCATCCGGAAGCGCCTGCTTCACCTGGCGTGCCCCCTGCAGGTCGATCTCCAGCAGCACGGAGCGGCCCTCGGCGATCGCCTGGTTGACGGTGCTCTTCAGGGTTCCGTACGTGTTCTGTCCGTGCACCACGGCCCACTCCAGGAATTCGCCGGCGGCCACGAGGGACTCGAACTCTTCCTTGGACTTGAAGTAGTAGTGCACGCCGTCGATCTCACCGGGCCGCGGGGCCCGGGTGGTGGCCGAAACGGACAGCCAGACTTCGGGGTAGTTGTCGCGGATATAGGTGGACACGGTGCCTTTGCCAACAGCCGTAGGACCAGCGAGGACTGTCAGTCCGGGTTTGTTGCTCACGTATTCCTTTGGGCGGTCTGCAGATGAATCTGTTCGGATAAAGCTATTTCTCGTTCATAAAATCTACCAGCGCCCGGCGCTGGTGAATGCCCAGCCCACGGACCCTGCGGGACGCGGCGATGCCGAGGCTGTCCATGATGGCCGCGGCCCGGACCTTCCCGATCCCCGGCAGTGCCTCGAGCAGTTCCGAAACGCGCATGCGCGCTATGGCTTCCTCGGTGCCGCCGGAGTCCAGGATCTGGGCCACGGTCAGTTCTCCGGATTTGAGCCGTTCCTTGGCCGAGGCCCTGGCAGCCCTTGCCGCCGCGGCCTTCCTGAGTGCGTCGGAACGTTCCTGCGGTGACAAGGGTCGCAAGCTCACGGTCATTTCCCCTGGGGTTAGCCAACGGATCCGCGGCCGGCGGCGTTGGAGCAGCCACGGATTTGTCCTGAACCTACTCCCTGCCGGCCGGAGAAATCAATGGACTATTCGGAGCGGAGTCCGGCGAGGGTGCGCTGCGCCGCCTCTGTCAGCTCCCGGACGCCGGGGCCGGCCTTGAGGATGTCGCGGCTGGAGGTTCCCAGGACCTGGGGGTAGGCGGCGCCGAACGTCCTCCGCAGGTCAGCCGGTGTGGCCCCCTGGGCGCCCAGGCCCGGCGCGAGGATCGGGCCGCGGACGGCGCCCAGATCCAGCTGCAGGTCGGCCAGGGCCGTGCCCACGGTGGCTCCCACCACAAGGCCCACCGAACCCAGGGGCCCGGAGTAGCGTTCGTTCTCCGCGGCTGCGGCCTCAACAATCCGGCGCGCCACGGAATCGCTGCCGCCCACGTGCTGCACAGAGGCGCCCTCCGGGTTGGAGGTCAGGGCCAGGACGAACACGCCCCGGCCGTGCTCGGCAGCCAGATCCAGGGCCGGCCGGAGGGACTCGAAGCCCAGGTACGGGCTCAGTGTCACGGAATCCGCGGCGAGGGCAGAGCCGTCACGGAGCCAGGCGTCGGCGTACGCGGCCATGGTGGACCCGATGTCGCCGCGCTTGGCGTCGGCGATGGTCAGCACCCCTTCGTCCCGTGCAACGGCAAGAACTTCTTCCAGCACGGCCATGCCGGCCGAACCGTGGCGTTCGTAGAGCGCCACCTGCGGCTTGACCGCGGCAGCGAGCGAAGCCACTGCCTCCAGGGCGGTGAGCGAGAAGCGCCTGAGGCCGGCGGCGTCGTCGTCCAGTCCCCAGCTCTTGAGCAGGGCGGGGTGCGGGTCTATGCCGACACACAGCGGACCGCGGTCCGCCATGGCCCGGCCCAGCCGGGAGCCGAACGACTCCCGGCCGGCGCCTGCGGCAATGTTCTCGCCCGCGGACGTGTTCCCTGACTCAGGCATTCTGCGCTGCCGGGCTCTGCGCGGCTGCCTTCTGCAGCGCTGCCTCCTGCGAGGCAACGAGCGCCGCGGCGTGCTCCTGCAGGCTGGTCACGGACCAGGCGTAGGTGCGCAGTGCCTCGATGGCCTGGACGGCGGCGTTGAACTCGGCCACCGTGGTGATGCAGGGGATGCCGATGGACGTGGCGGCGGCACGGAGTTCGTACCCGTCGCTGCGGGCCTCGCCGCCGGACGGGGTGTTGAACACCATGTCGATTTCGCCGGCAATCACGAGGTCGGCGATGGTGCCTTCACCCTCGGCGCTGCTGCCCTCGGCCACCTTGCGCACCGGGGTGGCCTGGATGCCGTTGCGGCGCAGGACGTCGGCCGTGCCGCCGGTGGAGACGATCTCGAAGCCGAGGTCGGAGAGGCGCTTGACACCCATGATCACCGAGCGCTTGTCCCGGTTGGCCACGGAGACGAAGATCTTGCCTTCGGTGGGCAGCGCGTTATTGGCGGCCGCCTGGCTCTTGGCGAAGGCGGTGTCGAAGTGCTTGTCGATGCCCATGACCTCGCCGGTGGAGCGCATCTCCGGTCCGAGCAGCGAGTCCACGACCTTGCCTTCCGGGGTGCGGAAGCGGCTGAACGGCAGGACCGCCTCCTTGACGGAGACGGGCGCGTCCAGCGGCAGCGTGGAGCCGTCGCCGGTTTCCGGCAGCATCTTGTAGGCACTGCGGAGCTGGCCGATGGTCACGCCGGTGCCGATCAGTGCGGCGGCCTTGGCCATCTGCACGCCGGTGGCCTTGGAGACGAACGGCACGGTCCGGGAGGCGCGCGGGTTGGCTTCCAGGACGTACAGGACGTCGGAGGCCAGCGCGAACTGGATGTTGATGAGCCCGCGGACGCCCACACCCTCGGCGATGGCCCGGGTGGCGGTGCGGACGCGTTCCAAGACGTTGTTGCCCAGGGTGATGGGCGGCAGGACGCACGCGGAGTCGCCGGAGTGAACGCCGGCCTCCTCGATGTGCTCCATGATGCCGCCCAGGTACATGTCGGTGCCGTCGAAGAGGGCGTCGACGTCGATCTCCACCGCGTCCTCGAGGAACCGGTCGATCAGCACCGGGTGCTCGGCGGTGATCTCGGTGGCGTTGGCGATGTAGCGCGACAGGTTCGGCTCGTCGTAGACGATCTCCATGCCGCGGCCGCCCAGGACGTAGGACGGGCGGACCAGGACGGGATAGCCGATTTCGTCGGCGATCGTCTTGGCGTCCTCGAAGGAAACGGCGGTGCCGTTCTTCGGGGACACCAGGCCGGCCTCATCCAGCACGCGGGCGAAGGCGCCGCGGTGCTCGGCGAGGTCGATCGCCTCGGGTGAGGTGCCCAGGATGGGCACCCCGGCGTCGGCCAGCTGCTGGGCCAGCTTCAGCGGGGTCTGGCCGCCGAGCTGCACGAAGACGCCCATCACGCCGCCGGTGCGTTCCTCGGCGGCGATGACCTCGAGGACGTCCTCAAGGGTCAGCGGCTCGAAGTACAGCCGGGTGGAGATGTCGTAGTCGGTGGAGACGGTTTCCGGGTTGCAGTTGACCATGACCGTCTCGTAGCCGGCCTTGCGCAGCGCCATGGAGGCGTGGACGCAGGAGTAGTCGAACTCGATGCCCTGGCCGATGCGGTTGGGACCGGAGCCGAGGATGAGGATGGACGGCTTGGAGTGCAGCGCAACCTCGTCCTCCTCGTCGTAGGCCGAGTAGTGGTACGGCGTGTAGGCGGCGAACTCCGCGGCGCAGGTGTCCACGGTCTTGTAGACGGGGCGGATGCCCAGGGCCTGGCGGACCCCGCGGACCACGGCCTCGGAGTTGTGGGTCAGCGAGCCGATCTGCTCGTCGGAGAAGCCATGCCGCTTGGCGCGGCGGAGCATGTCCTCCGTCAGGGCGCCGGAGCGGCGGATCTCGTGGGAGATCTCGTTAAGCAGCTGGAGCTGGTCCAGGAACCAGGGGTCGATCTTCGTGGCCTCATGGAGTTCCTCCACGCTGGCGCCGCCGAGCAGGGCGCGCTGCACCTGGTGCAGGCGTTCCGTCGTCGGGCGCTTGGCCTTCTCGATGAGCTCCGGCACTTCCCATTCGGGGACCGAGCTGAAGTCCAGCTGCGAGCCCTTCTGTTCGAGGGAGCGCAGGGCCTTCTGGAGGGCTTCGGTGAAGTTGCGGCCCATGGCCATGGCTTCGCCCACCGACTTCATGGTGGTGGTGAGGGTGGGGTCGGCGGCCGGGAACTTCTCGAACGCGAACCGCGGAACCTTGACCACCACGTAGTCGAGCGTGGGCTCGAAGGAGGCGGGGGTCTTCTGCGTGATGTCGTTCGGAATCTCGTCCAGGGTGTAGCCGAGCGAGAGCTTGGTGGCGATCTTGGCGATCGCGAAGCCCGTGGCCTTGGACGCCAGCGCCGAGGAGCGGGACACACGCGGGTTCATTTCGATGACCACGACGCGGCCGGTCGCGGGATCGATGGCGAACTGGATGTTGCAGCCGCCGGTGTCGACGCCGACTTCACGGATGACCGCGATGGAGATGTCGCGCAGCCGCTGGTATTCGCGGTCGGTGAGGGTCAGTGCCGGGGCAACGGTGATGGAGTCGCCGGTGTGCACGCCCACGGGATCGAAGTTCTCGATGGAACAGACGACAACGACGTTGTCGTTCTTGTCCCGCATCATCTCGAGCTCGTATTCCTTCCAGCCCAGGATGCTCTCTTCGAGCAGCACCTCGCTGGTGGGGCTGTACTGCAGGCCCTGGCCGACGATCCGGCGCAGGTCCTCTTCGTTGTAGGCAAGGCCGGAACCGAGGCCGCCCATGGTGAAGGAGGGGCGGACCACCATGGGGTAGCCGAGGTCGTCGGCTGCCTTCAGGGCCTCGTCCATGGTGTGGATGATGTGGCTGCGGGCGGATTCGGCGCCGCAGCGCTCCACGACGCCCTTGAACTTCTCGCGGTCCTCGCCGAGCTCGATCGCGGCGATGTTCGCGCCGATCAGTTCCACGTTGTACTTCTCCAGCACACCGTTCTTGTCCAGCGCGATGGCGGTGTTCAGTGCCGTCTGGCCGCCCAGGGTGGGCAGCACGGCGTCCGGGCGCTCCTTGGCGATGATCTTCTCCACCACCTCGGGGGTGATGGGCTCGATGTAGGTGGCGTCGGCGAACTCCGGGTCGGTCATGATGGTGGCCGGGTTGGAGTTGACGAGGATGACGCGCAGGCCTTCCTCCTTGAGGACGCGAAGGGCCTGCGTGCCGGAGTAGTCGAATTCGGCGGCCTGGCCGATGACGATCGGGCCGGAACCGATGACCAGGACGCTCTTAAGGTCAGTTCTCTTGGGCATTACTTCTTGTCCTCAGTCTTGTTGTCAGTCGTGTTCGGCTCGGCGGCCTGGTTTTGAAGGGCACCGTTTTGCTGCGCCTCTGCGGGGTGCTGGGCGTCCACGGGTTCCTTGGACAGGTTGGCGCTGCGGCCGTCGGTGTTTGACTTAGTGTCTTCCATCAGCTCGATGAAACGGTCGAAGAGGTAAGCGGCGTCGTGCGGGCCGGCAGCGGCTTCGGGGTGGTACTGGACAGAGAAGGCCGGGATGTCCAGGCAGGCCAGGCCCTCCACGACCTCGTCGTTCAGGCTGACGTGGCTGACCTCGACCCGCCCGTAGCGCTCTTCCGGCGCGTTGGTGGGGCCGTCCAGCGGTGCGTCGACGGCGAATCCGTGGTTCTGCGAGGTGATCTCCACCTTGCCCGTGCGGCGGTCCATGACGGGCTGGTTGATGCCACGGTGGCCGTAGCGCAGCTTGTAGGTGCCGAAGCCGAGGGCGCGGCCCAGGATCTGGTTGCCGAAGCAGATGCCGAAGTACGGGAGCTTCTCGTCCAGGACGGTACGGAGCAGCTTGACCTGGTTGTCGGCGGTGGCGGGGTCTCCGGGGCCGTTGGACATGAAGAAGCCGTCCGGGCTGACGGCCTTGACGTCGTCGATGGTGGCCGTGGCGGGCAGCACGTGCACGCGGACGCCGCGCTCGGCGAAGCGCACCGGCGTCATGGCCTTGATGCCGAGGTCGATCGCCGCGATGCTCAAGCGCGCGTCGCCGTCCCAGCCGTGGTCCTTGGGCTCCACTACGTAGGCTTCATCGATGCTGACTTCCTCGGCAAGCCGGGCGCCCTCCATCGGCTCACTGGCGAGCACGGCCTCGACGAGTTCCTTGTCGGTGGCCTTGGCCGCCTCGCCCGAGAAGATGCCGGCGCGCATGGTCTTGTGCTCGCGCAGGTGGCGGGTGATGGCCCGGGTGTCCACGCCCTGGATGCCGACGATGCCCTGCTCGACGAGTTCGGAGTCGAGGCTGCGCTCCGAGCGCCAGTTGGACGGACGGCGGGCAGCGTCACGGACGATGTAGCCGGCCACCCAGATGCGGCGGGATTCGGCGTCCTCGCTGTTCACCCCGGTGTTGCCGATGTGCGGTGCCGTCTGCACCACCAGCTGGCGTGCGTAGGACGGGTCCGTAATGGTCTCCTGGTACCCGGTCATGCCGGTGGCGAAGACCGCTTCACCCAGGGCGGTGCCCTGCGCGCCGTAGCTGCGGCCGCGGAAGATGCGGCCGTCTTCGAGCACCAGGACGGCGGGGGCGGAGCTTGTTGTGTTGTTGTCCGTCACTTTATTACTTTCCACTATGGGCACCTGCCTGAGGGCCTGGGGAGATCATTTCCTGAAGTTGTTGAAGGATGGCCGGCTTGTCCGCGGCGCGGCGGGTGCGGAAGCCGGTGTCCAGGGCGTGGGTTCCGAGCATCCAGCTGACGATCAGCAGCCCGTCCTTTTCCACGAATTTACCGGCCATGCCGCTGTCCTGCCGGACGCCGGCCAAAGTGGCCGCAGGGATGAACAGCGGACCGGCGCCGGAGCGGTCCAGAAGCACGCCCTCCGGATGGATGGAAAGCTGCGCGTTGGTGCGGATGCCGAGTCCGTGCACGGCGATCCTGTCCAGCCAGTCACCCGCGGTGGTGGAAGCCACATACTGGCCCTCCGCCGAGAGCAGCGGTTCGCCCAGCCCGGCAGGAACCGCGGGCAGCGCCTCGATCCCGGTTTGCCGCCGGAGCCGGTTGCGCCAGCCCAGCCACATCAGGCCAAGGGCGACGGCGACAAGCACCGCCGTGATCAGCCCGGCGAGGAGTTCCTTTTCCATCAGTTCGCACCTGCGGCGCCGGCAAGCGGCGCTTCGGTGGGGTAGCGGTAGGGCGTGTTGAGCTTGCCGTCCAGGACCGTGGGGTGGCCCCTGAAGAACGTGGCCACCACCTTGCCGGGGAGTTCCATGCCGCGGAACGGCGAGTTGCGTCCCATGGTTGCCATCGCGGAGGGATCCACGGTCCAGCGCGCGGCCGGATCCACGAGGACGATGTTGGCGGGTTCACCCTTTTCGAGCGGCCGGCCCTGGTCCGTAAGCCGTCCGATGCCGGCCGGTGCGGTGGAGGTGACCCTGGCAAAGTCGGCCCAGGTCATGAGGCCGGTCTCGATCATGGCGTGCTGGACCACGGACAGGGCGGTTTCCAGCCCCGTCATGCCCATGGCCGCCTGCGCCCACTCGCATTCCTTGTGCTCGCTCGGGTGCGGGGCGTGGTCGGTGCCGACGACGTCGATGGTGCCGTCCGCGAGGGCGGCGCGCAGGGCCTGGACGTCGTCGTTGGTGCGCAGCGGCGGGTTGACCTTGTAGACGGGGTCGTAGCTGCGGACCAGGTCATCGGTGAGCAGCAGGTGGTGCGGCGTCACTTCGGCGGTGACGTTGATGCCGCGGCCCTTGGCCCAGCGGATGATCTCCACCGACCCCGCGGTGGAGACGTGGCAGACGTGGAGCCGGGAGCCCACGTGCTGGGCCAGCAGGACGTCGCGGGCGATGATGCTTTCCTCGGCCACTGCCGGCCAGCCGGTCAGGCCGAGGACAGCGGACACTTCGCCTTCGTTCATCTGGGCACCGGCGGTGAGGCGCGGTTCCTGCGCGTGCTGGGCCACGACGCCGTCGAACGCCTTGACGTACTCGAGGGCGCGGCGCATCAGGACCGGATCGTGGACGCAGATGCCGTCGTCGGAGAACATGCGGACCTGGGCGCGGGAATCGGCCATCGCGCCGAGCTCGGCAAGCTGTTCGCCGGCCAGCCCCACGGTGACGGCGCCCACCGGGCGGACGTCCACCCAGCCGGCGGACCGGCCCAGGCTGTAGACCTGTTCCACCACACCGGCGGTGTCAGCCACCGGGGTGCTGTTGGCCATGGCGTGCACGGCAGTGAAGCCGCCGAGCGCTGCGGCGCGCGTGCCGGTTTCCACCGTTTCGGCGTCTTCGCGGCCCGGTTCACGGAGGTGGGTGTGGACGTCCACCATGCCCGGCAGGGCGACGAGGCCGTCGGCGTCGATCACCGTGGCGCCGTCCGCTGCGTCTGTCGTCGACAGATCGGAGCCCCGGGCCGTGATCACGCCGTCGCGGATGAGCAGGTCCTCGCGGTCGCCGCCAAGGATCGCGGCGCCCCGGATAAGGTACGTGGTTTCGTCAGCCATCAGTTGCTCTCCTTCAGGGTGGTGGCTGGTTCACGGGTATCCCCGGAGAGCAGCAGGTACAGGGCGGCCATGCGGATCGACACGCCGTTCTTGACCTGTGCGAGCACGGTGGAACGGGGCGAATCGGCGGCGGCCGCGGAAATTTCCAGGCCCCGGTTCATGGGTCCGGGGTGCATGATGATGGTGTCCTTCAGGCCCAGCCTGTCCAGCGCGCGGAGCCTGTTGTCGTCGAAGCCCCAACGGCGGGAGTACTCCCGGGTGGACGGGAAGAACGAGGCGTTCATCCGCTCGCCCTGGACGCGGAGCATCATGACCGCGTCGACGCCCTTTTCCAGCGTCTCGTCCATGTCGTAGCTGATGCTGCAGGGCCACTGTTCGACGCCGATGGGCAGCAGTGTGGGCGGCGCCACCAGGGTGACATCGGCGCCGAGCGTGCGCAGCAGCCAGACGTTGGACCGCGCCACGCGGGAGTGCAGGACATCGCCGGCGATGGCGACGCGCATGCCGCGCAGGTCCGCCCCCGTGGAGGGCAGGCCGGAGAGCCTGGTCCAGTGCCGCCGCATGGTGAAAGCGTCCAGCAGTGCCTGGGTGGGGTGTTCGTGGGTGCCGTCGCCGGCGTTGATGACGGCGGCGTCGATCCAGTCGGTGGCCGCCAGCCGGTGCGGGGCACCGGAGGCCCAGTGGCGGATGACGACGGCGTCGGCCCCCATGGCGGACAGCGTCTGGGCGGTGTCCTTGAGGGACTCGCCCTTGGAGACCGATGATCCCTTGGCGGCGAAGTTGATGACGTCCGCCGAGAGCCGCTTGGCAGCGGCTTCAAAGGAAATGCGGGTCCTGGTGGAGTCCTCGAAGAAGAGGTTCACCACGGTCCGACCGCGCAGGGCGGGAAGCTTCTTGACCTCGCGCTCCCCCACGGTCGACATCTCTTCGGCGGTGTCGAGGATGCGGACGGCGTTGGCCAGGCTGAGGTCTTCGGTGGAGAGCAGGTGCTTCATGCGCCGCCCTCGATTACCACTTCGTTTACTGCCTGGCCGTCGACGGCATCGGTCTCCTCGAGCCGGACCCGGACCTTTTCGGCGGAGGAGGTGGGAAGGTTCTTGCCCACGTGGTCGGCGCGGATGGGAAGTTCGCGGTGGCCCCGGTCAATCAGGACAGCCAGGCGGACAATGCGCGGCCGGCCGAGGTCCACCAGCGCGTCCAGGGCGGCGCGGATGGTCCGGCCGGAGTAGAGGACGTCGTCGATCAGCACAACGACCTTGTTGTCGATGCCCGTCAGCGGCAGCTGCGTGTGGTGCGGTGGCCTCGTGGGCTGGGAGGAGAGATCGTCCCGGAACATGGTGACGTCCAGCTGGCCGACGATGGCGCTGGCGTCCACGGCGGGATCGGCGGCGGCGATTTTTTGGGCGAGCCGGACGGCAAGCGGGTAGCCGCGGCGGGGAATGCCCAGCAGCACCAGGTCCTGGGAGCCCTTGTTGGCCTCGAGGATTTCATGGGCGATACGAGTGAGGGCACGGTCAATGTCCGCCTGGTTGAGAACAACCCTGGCCGGAACCGGTGCCTGCGTGACAGGAGTCATCGCTCGTCTCCCCTTTCCCCGCCTCACGGGACGGAATTAAAAAAGGAACATTTGCCTTCCAAAATTACCACACGGCCGCCTGCCCCCGGCCCCGCCAGAAGGCGTCGTCCGTCACACCATGGGGCCCAGCGGTTTGTTGCGCTCCCCCGGCGCCGCCAGCCCCTGTGCTTTGTTGCCTCCCCCGCGGCACATAGGCTCATATCTATGTCGATCAACCCGCAGCAGCCGTCCTCCGGCCCGGGCCGGAACAGCTCAGCCTGGAACCGCTCCGGCGGTCCCGGGCGCCAGTTCCCGGACCAGCCAGCGAATCCCAGCTGGATGGGCCACGTCCAGCCGCAGAACTACCGGCCGGCGCCCGGGCACAGCGGCGGCGCCGTGCACCAGGTCATCCCGGAGGCAGCGTCCACCGTGGCCGCCCGCCCGGGGGCAGGGACCCTGGGCCTCGTCGTGGGCGGCGGGATACTCGCGTTCGTCAGCCTGTTCCTTGTGGTGCCGTTCCTCCTGGCGAGTACCGGCGTCACCGGTTTCGTCATCGGGTTTGTTGCCTCACTGATCCCGCTGGCGGCGGTGCTGTCCGCCGTGGCCGTCATTGACCGGTGGGAACCCGAGCCGAAGCGCCTGCTGCTGTTTGCCTTCACCTGGGGCGCAGCCGTATCCATTGCCGTGACGCTGCTCATCCAGCCGGTCTTCGCCCTCGCGGCCCCGGCCACTGATGAGGCGGCCTTCCGCGATTTCATGACCACCGTGCAGGCACCGGTGGTGGAGGAGTTCGCGAAGTCCCTGGGCCTGCTGCTGCTTCTCCTGTTCGCCCGGCGCAACTTTGACGGCCCCGTCGATGGCGTGGTGTTTGCCTTCACCATTGCCGGCGGCTTCGCGTTCACGGAGAACATTCTCTACTTCGGCCGGGCCATCGCCGAGTCGGGCACGCCCGGCAGCGACCTTGTGCAGATCTTCTTCCTGCGCGGGGTGATGTCGCCGTTCGCACACGCCATCTTCACCGGAACCACGGGCCTGGTCATGGGCCTGGCGGCGCGGCGCTGGCACTCGGGCGTCTCGGTGCTCGCGTTCTTCGTGGGCCTGGTTCCGGCCATGGTCCTGCACAACAGGTGGAACAGCATGGGACAGGACTTCCTGGCCCAGTACGTGCTGGTGCAGGTTCCCATCTTCCTGCTCGCCGTGGTGTGCATCGTGGTGCTGCGGGTCGCGGAAACGCGCCTCACCCGGCAGCGTCTCCAGGAGTACGCCGCAGCCGGGTGGTTCGCGCCGGCCGAGGTGGAGCTGCTGTCCACCCCCGGAGGCCGCCGGCAGGCCGTGCGTTGGGCGGGGGCGTACAACCGGGGCCACGAGATGAAGGAGTTCGTCAAGGCGGCGACGCGCCTGGCCTTCACCCGGCAGCGGATCCTCAGCGGCAGGGATGTGCCGCTGCACCAGCAGGACGAGGTGCAGCAGCTGCGCCACCTGACCGCGCTGCGGGCCGCCGTTCAGCAGTAGGTTGGAGGCCGTTTGCGCAGAAAGCCCCTGCCGGGGTAACCCGGCAGGGGCTTTCTGCGTACGGCTCAGCTCAGGCGAGCAGGGAAGGCTTCAGCTGCTGAAGGCGCCCCAGGAGGCCGTTGATGAACGACGGCGACTCGTCGGTGGAGAGCGTCTTGGCCAAAGCGACGGCTTCGCTGACGGCGACGCCGTCGGGAACGTCGTCGTTGTAGAGAAGCTCCCAGGTGCCGATCCGCAGGATGATGCGGTCCACGGACGGCATGCGCTCCAGGGTCCAGCCCTGTGAGTAGGTCTCCAGGAATTCGTCGATGGTGGCCTGCATCGACACCACGCCTTCGACGATCTCGAGGGTGTACGGATTGACGATCTGGTCGGTCCTCTCGCGGCGCGCACGCAGCACGTCGAATGCCGAGACAGAGCGCTGCTCGGCTTCGAAGAGGACCTCAAGAGCCCTGTTGCGGGCTTTACCGCGGGCGCTCACTAGTCGTTGACCCGGCCCAGGTAGCTGCCGTCGCGGGTGTCGACCTTGACCTTGGTGTTGTTCTCAACGAACAGCGGCACCTGGATCTCGTAGCCCGTCTCCAGGGTGGCGGGCTTGGTGCCGGCGGAGGAGCGGTCGCCCTGCAGGCCCGGCTCGGTGTAGGTGATTTCGAGGACAACGCTCGGCGGCAGCTCGATGTACAGCGGGGTGCCTTCGTGGATGGCGATGTTGACCATCTGGTTTTCCAGCATGAAGTTGGTGGCGTCGCCCACGGTGGCACCGGAAACGGTGATCTGGTCGTAGTCCGAGGTGTCCATGAAGACGAAGTCCGCGCCGTCCTGGTACAGGTACTGGTAGTCGCGGCGGTCCACGGTGGCGGTCTCGATCTTGAGGCCTGCGTTGAAGGTCTTGTCCACTACCTTGCCGGACATGACGTTGCGCATCTTGGTGCGCACGAAGGCGCCGCCCTTGCCCGGCTTGACGTGCTGGAACTCGATGACGTTCCAGAGCTGGCCCTCGAGCTTCAGGACGGTCCCGTTCTTGATGTCGTTTGTGGTTGCCACTGGTTTCCTCTGGTTGTGTCTGACTGGTTCTGGCTGCCAGCTGGTTTATGCCAAGCAGGCATGCCGAACGGCGCGCCAGCGTGTGTTTATCAAAAATCCAGAAACTATTCTAGCGGAAAAGGCCGGCACGCTTTTCGGGCGCTCCGGCGGTACGGCCGGAGGACCGCTCCGGCGCAGCCGGAAGACCCGTCAGGAGGCCAGTTCGAAGACGTCCCGTGCCCGCTGCAGCGCCACCGTTGAGGAGTAGATAAGCGCAGCGTCGGCGGACTGCGCCACCCGGAGATCGAGCGCCCTGGCAAAGGATTCCACCGCGGCGCCGATGTTTCCCGCGGCAAAGTACGCCCGGCCAAGGTACTGGTGGGCGAGGGCTTCGTTGGCCGTGCCGTGCGCCTCGGTCAGGAGCTGCCGGAAGAGCTCGACGGCGCGGTCGTAGCGGTGGGAGACGCGCAGAACATCCGCTTCATAGGCCCGGAGCCGGAACGACTCGGGGTCCCGGTAGCGGGCCTCTGCCAGTACTTCGGCGGCGTCGGCGGCACGTCCCTCGACGAGCAGCACAAGCACCTGCTCGGCGGGGTCGGTGGATGCCTCAAGCGCGGCGGCGCACGTCTCTTCGCTGATAATTTCAGGAAGCAGCGATTCGGGATTGACCCGGATCCCCGGGAATCCGCCGTCGGGCCATTCAATCGTTCCGGTCTGGTCGTCGCGCATCAGGAAGCAATCTCCTGGTAGGCGGCGAAGAGCAGGGAGGTATCGGGCACGTCCAGGATCCCCGGCTTGGCGATCCCGTCCAGGACCACGAAGCGGAGCAGGTCGCCGCGGGACTTTTTGTCGCGGCGCATGCCGTCCAGGAGGCCCTGCCAGCGGTCGCGCCGGTACGTGACGGGCAACCCGAGGGATTCGAGGATGCTGCGGTGCCGGTCGGCGTCGGCGTCGCTGAGCCGGCCCACGCTGCGGGACAGCTCGGCCGCGAACATCATGCCCACCGAGACGGCAGCGCCGTGCCGCCAGGAGTAGCGTTCCACGAGTTCGATGGCGTGGCCCAGGGTGTGGCCGTAGTTCAGGATTTCCCGGAGTCCGGATTCCTTGAGGTCCTCCGAGACGACGCGGGCTTTGACGGCGATGGCGCGTTCGATGAGTTCGCGCAGGACGTCGGAGCCTGGATCGGTCACAGCCTCGGGATCCTTCTCCACGAGGTCCAGGATGGCGGGGTCGGCAATGAAGCCGCATTTAATGACCTCGGCCATGCCGGAGATGATCTCGTTGCGGGGCAGGGTCTTGAGCGTGTCCAGGTCCGTGAGGACAGCCGCGGGCGGGTGGAAGGACCCAACCAGGTTCTTGCCTTCGGCCGTGTTGATCCCTGTCTTGCCGCCCACGGCGGCGTCGACCATGCCGAGGAGGCTGGTGGGCATGTGGATGACCTTGACCCCGCGCAGCCAGGTGGCGGCCACGAAGCCGGCAAGGTCGGTGACGGCTCCGCCGCCGACGGAGACCACGGCATCGGAGCGGGTGAAATCGTTCTGGCCCAGCACCTGCCAGCAGAAGGCGGCAACCTGGATGTGCTTGCCTTCCTCGGCGTCGGGGATTTCAGCGGTGACGGCGGTGAAGCCGGCAGCGGCCAGTTCATCCCGGACGGTGTCGCCGGTGAGCCTGAGGGCCCGCGGGTGGATGACGAGGACACGGCGGACGCGCTCCCCCAGCAGTCCCGGCAGGGTGCCGAGCAGGCCGCGGCCAACTACGACGTCGTAGTTGTCCCCGGCCGACTGGCCGGTGACCTTGATGACAGTTGATTCGGTCACTTTTCAACTTCCTGTTTCGCGGCAGCACTTCCGTTGGCTGCCGTCGTCGCGGTTTTGTTGATCTCGCGGGTGGTGGTTTCGTGCGGTTTGCCGGCGGCGAAATCGCACAGTGCCGCTTCCAGCTTCAGGCCCAACTGCGGCACGGTTCCCTGCCGGACGTCCAGCACGATGTCCGCGAGGCGTTCGTAGACCGGCTTCCGGGTGGCGAACAGCGCCTTCCAGCGCCGGATGCCGTCACCGGCCAGCAGCGGCCGGCCGGAATTCTTGGCGATGCGCGCGGCGACGGTATCGGCGTCGCACTCCAGGTAGACCACCGTGCACCGCTCCAGCAGCTGCTGCGTGCCGGAGTCCAGGACCGACCCGCCGCCGAGGGAAACCACGGTGGCGGTGCCGGCCGCGGCCTCGATGATGCGGGCCACCGTCCGGGCTTCGATCTCCCGGAAGGCACGTTCGCCGCGGCTGGCAAAGATGTCCGCGATGGAACCGTGGCCCTCCACGATGACCGCGTCGGTGTCCACGAACGGGGCGTCCAGCTGTTGCGCCAGCTGCTGCCCGATCGCCGATTTGCCGACCGCCATGGGCCCAATGAGCACAATGGGGCGGTCCCCTGCGGCGCAGGGTGTATTGCTCCGGGGCACTAGAGTCCGATCGTATCCAGCGACGCCGGAATGCTCTCGAGGTAGCCCTTGATGTTCCGGGCAGTCTCGACCACGGAGTCGCCGCCGAACTTTTCGGTCACGGCCTCGGCCAGGACCAGCGCGACCATGGCCTCGGCCACCACGCCGGCGGCCGGAACCGCACAGACGTCCGAGCGCTGGTGGTGGGCCTTGGCCGCCTCGCCGGTGCTGATGTCGATGGTCTTCAGGGCGCGCGGCACGGTGGCGATGGGCTTCATGGCAGCCCTGACGCGCAGGACGTCGCCGATGCTCATGCCGCCTTCGATGCCGCCGGCGCGGTTGCTGGTGCGGATGATCCTGCCGTCAGCGTCCTTGACGATTTCGTCGTGGGCGGCGGACCCGCGGCGCGCGGCGGTGAGGAAACCGTCGCCCACCTCAACGCCCTTGATGGCCTGGATGCCCATGAGGGCGGCGGCCAGGCGGGAATCCAGGCGGCGGTCCCAGTGGACGTAGCTGCCGAGTCCCGGGGGCAGGCCGTAGGCGAGCACCTCCACCACGCCGCCGAGGGTTTCGCCTTCCTTGTGGGCGGCGTCCACCTCCGCAACCATGGCGTCGGACGTTTCGCGGTCAAAGCAGCGCAGGGGATCGGCGTCGAGCGCGATCACGTTGTCCGGCAGCGGCAGCGGCCGGCCCTCCGGAACGGTGACGCTGGCGATGGAGACTGTGTGGCTGACCAGCTCAATGCCCAGGTGCTTCAGGAACTGGGCGGCGACCGTGCCCATGGCAACGCGCGTGGCGGTCTCGCGGGCGCTGGCGCGCTCAAGCACGGGACGGGCCTCGTCGAAGCCGTACTTCTGCATGCCGGTGAAGTCGGCGTGTCCGGGGCGCGGCCGGGTCAGCGGGGCGTTCCGGGCCTGGCCTGCGAGTTCCTCGGGGTCCACCGGATCGGCTGACATGATCTGTTCCCACTTGGGCCATTCGGTGTTGCCCACCTGGATGGCGACGGGGCCGCCCTGGGTGATGCCGTGGCGGACACCGCCGAGGATGGTTACGACGTCCTGCTCAAACTTCATCCGCGCCCCGCGGCCGTAGCCGAGCCGCCGGCGGGCAAGGGCATCGGCGATCTGCCCGCTGGTGAGTTCAACACCTGCGGGGACGCCTTCAATTATTCCGACCAGTGCCGGGCCATGGGATTCACCGGCGGTCAACCAACGCAACATAAAAACCATCCTGCCATGTCTGGCGGTCAGGACACCCGCCGGGGTGCCCCGACTGCGTCGCACATCACATCTATGACTTCGGCACTTCCGGCCTCTGTGAGGCCGGTGAAATGGCGGACCTGCTCCACCGCCTGGTAGAGCAGCATTTCAAGGCCGGGGACCACTGTTCCGCCTCCGGCGTGCCAGGCCGCGGCGATTTGGCTGGGCCAGGGGTCGTAGGCGACGTCCAGCAGGACGCCGTCCGTGCGCCGGCCCAGCGCTTCGAGTTCCGCCGCCATCCCGTCGGCCGCCCGCGGCGGCAGTGTGGAGATTACGACGCCGGCACCGGCCATCGCTTCGACGGCACCGTCGAGGGAATGGACGGTGATGTCCATGCCGAGCCCGCTGGCCGCAGCCCTGGCTTCCTCGGCCCGGGCAGTGTTGCGCACGTACAGGTCCACCTTTACGGCGCCAAGCTCCTGCAGGGCTGCCACTGCCGCGGCTGCCGTTCCGCCGCCGCCAAGAATGACGCCCGAGGGGCCGTCACCGGCCCCGGCGTTGCGGAGGGCGTTGACGATCCCCGCGACGTCGGTGTTGTAGCCGATCCGCCGGATGGAGTCCCCGACTCCCTCAAACACCACCGTGTTGATGACGCCCAGGACCCGGGCCACTCCGCGGACCTCGTCAACCTCGGCGACCATGGCTTTCTTCAGCGGCATGGTGACGGACAGTCCCCGCCAGCCGGGCTCGGCGCGGACGGAGTCCATGAACGCCGGCAGTGACTCTTCGGTCACGTCGATTGCGCTGTAACCGATCTCCGCTCCGAGCCGCGCGTAGGCGGCAAGGTGAAGCGCCGGGGACTTCGAATGGCCGATGGGGTGCCCCAGGACGGCCGCCCGCAGGCTCATACGCAACGGCCCGGGTTGGCCTCGCACCAGGCGTTGTACTGTTCGACGTAGCCGTTGTGCTCGGCCAGCGTCTTGGAGAACTTCGTCTCCTTGGTGTCGAGGTTGATGGTCACCCAGTACAGGTAATCGTTGTTGTTCGGCTTGGCTGCCGCGTCGATGGCCGTCGTGCCCGGCGACCCGATGGGCCCGGCAGGCAGGCCCTGGATGGCGTACGTGTTGTACGGGTTGGACTTGTCCGCCTTTTCGGCCTCATCGATGTGGAAGGTCTTCTTGCCCAGGCCGTAGGTGACGGTGGCGTCCGACTGGATCAGGCCGTTCGTTTCGGTGTTGGTGGGCTTGAGGCGGTTGTAGATGGCGCCCGCCACGTCCTTGTACTCGGCCTGGCCGCCCTCCGCCTGCACGATGCTGGCGACGGTCACGACGTCGTACTGTTTGGCGGCGTCCGTCACGCCCTGCGCCTTGAGTTCATCCTGGGTGCTCTTCACCAGCTTGGTGAGGATTTCCTTGGCGGTGGTGCCCAGCGGGAAGCGGTACTCCCCCGGGGCCAGGAACCCTTCCAGGTTCTTTGCCTTGGAGGTCAGCCCGAACTGCTTGGGCGAGTTGCTGAGCGTCTTCAGCTGGGCCAGGGAAAGGCCCGAGCCCTCTGAGATCGCCTCCAGCGATTCATCGATCCGCAGGCCGGCGCTGAGGGCAAAGTACATGACCTTGGCCTGTCCCTCGTTGAGGAGTACGGAGACGGCGTCGGAGTTCTTCATCTCCTGCTTGAAGTCGTACTCCCCCGGCGAGAGCGTGCCGCCGGAGGCGGACAGCGCCGCCATGAAGGTGTCGGCGTTGGCCACGACCTTCGCGTCCTCCAGCTTGGCGGCGACTGACACCGGGCCTTCGCCCGGAACGACCGATACCTTGACCTGGCCGGTGCCGGGGCCGGGATAGTCGGCCGGCTTGTCGTTCCCCAGCAGCGGCTTAAGGAACTGCGCGCCTACAACGGTGGCTGTGACGAAGAGCGCGAGGGTCAGGAGCAGCGCCACGAGCCGGCGCCGGCGCCGGACTTTCTTGGAGGGCCGCGTCACGGTGGCTGCGTTCTCGGCGCCGGCCAGGAGCTGGTGCCCCACGGCCTGCTGCTCATAGGGCACATGCTCCTCGTAGGGCTCGTGGGCTACGGCGTCGTGGTGGACGTCATAATGGTGGCCATCCTCATTGTGGACGTGGTCATTATGCACAGCTTCGTGGTGAATGTCAGCGTGGGGCCCGGCGTGACTGTCCGCAAACTCGGCAAAATGCGGGGCGTCCTCAGACTGGTCCCCGTGGACCTCGGCGGCAGCGTGCCCATGCACGGCCGGGTCGGCATGCTCGGCGTGGTCCGCATGTTCGGCAGGGTCTGCATGTTCCGCAGGGTCGTGGATGGTTGGCGGAGCCGGCGGAACGTCGGGAACTTCGACGGCCGGACCAGGCTCTGCCACGGCAGCCGGAGGTGTGGCTATTGCCGCCGTCCGGAGGCTGTCGGAAGCCGAAGCCGATGACCCGGTCCGCTGTGCGGCGCCAACGCCCACGTGCAGCTCTTCGACGGACTCGTAGGCCTGCTCGGGGACGGCATCGCCGGATTCGGCGGTGACGGCCTTCTCGCGGGCGCGGATCTCTTTGCGTGTCAGGGGCCGTCCGGCGTCCGCGAAGGGGTCGCCGGCGGAGTCGTCGCTATTGACCGGGCTCACTGTAGCTGTCCATCCTCTGAAGATCGTGTTTCCTTTTCCGGGTCAGGCCGTTCAGCAGTATCTGCGGCGGCTTGACCGGGCAGCCCCGTACGGGGAAGCGCGCGCACACGGCTCCCCACATCCGTTCCCCTGGCTTTTTGCATATCGATGGCGTGCTGCAATATTCCTGCAGCCGCAACCTGATCCACCACTTTACGGTGATTTTTGCTGCTCATGCCAGCTTCGTGAAGGTTCCGGTGGGCCGTGACGGTGCTGAGCCGCTCGTCAACCAGGTGGACCGGGACGTCCGAACCTGTGCGGTCCAGCTCGTCAGCCAGCAGCTGGGCGTACTCCGTGGCCATGCGGGCTGAGGCGTGTTCCTCGCCCTTCATGGTCCGCGGCAGGCCCACGAAAATCTGCACGGCTCCCCGGTCTGCCGCGAGGGCGGCAATGACCCTGACATCCGAGTTCTTCTTGGCATTGCGGT
The DNA here is from genome assembly GCF_040448525.1 of Arthrobacter sp. K5. Taxonomy (NCBI): domain Bacteria; kingdom Bacillati; phylum Actinomycetota; class Actinomycetes; order Micrococcales; family Micrococcaceae; genus Arthrobacter; species Arthrobacter sp. K5. The sequence goes on from NZ_CP159279.1 coordinate 923,222, forward strand.
CCAGCGTCTTCAGCGGTGTGGCCAGGATCTCGTCCCGGTCACAAATGGCGACGCCGACGCGGACGGTCCCCACGTCCACCCCCAGTTTAACGCCCCGGGGGTGGACGTGCGGCTCAGCGGATGAAGTCACGGTTGGTTAGCGCCTGGTGACGGCATCGACGACGGCGGTCAGTGCGGCGCCGACCTTGGAGGCGTCGGTGCCGCCGCCCTGGGCCACATCGTCCTTGCCGCCACCGCCGCCGCCGAGGATTCCAGCGGCGAGCCGGACCAGGGCACCTGCCTTGACGCCGGCTTCACGGGCGGCTTCGTTGGTGGCCACCAGGATGACCGGGCGGTCGTTGCTGACGCCGGCCACGGCAATCGTGGAGGCAGCGGATCCGAGCCGGTTGCGGAGGTCCAGCGCGAGACCGCGGATGTCATCGGCACCGCTGACCTGGCCGGCGTCGTGCGCGATGACCCGGACGCCGGCGGCGTCCACGGCGGTGCCGGCGAGCTGGGCGGCAGCGGCGGCGAGCTGTTCCTTCCGGAGCCGCTCGAGCTCCTTTTCCGTGGCCTTCAGCTTGGCGAGGGTCGCGGAGATGCGGTCGGCCAGCTGCCCGGAGGGCACCTTGAGCATTTCGGTGAGTTCGGTCACGAGGGCACGCTCTGCGGCCAGGTGCCGGAAGGCGTCCATGCCGACGAACGCCTCGACGCGGCGGTTTCCCGACCCGACGGACTGCTCGCCGAGCAGGGACAGGCTGCCGATCAGCGACGTGTTGGATACATGGGTGCCGCCGCACAGCTCACGGGACCACGCGCCGTCGATCTCCACGACCCGGACCTCGCTGCCGTAGTTCTCGCCGAACAGCGCCATGGCGCCCAGGGCCTTGGCCTCGGCGAGGCCCATGACCTTGGTGTCCACGTGGAAGTTGTTCCGGATGGCGAGGTTGGACACTTCCTCGATTTCGGACTTGGTGGCGGCGCTCAGTCCCTCACCCCAAGCGAAGTCGAAGCGCAGGTAGCCGGCCTTGTTGAACGAGCCGCGCTGGGTGGCCTGCGGGCCGAGGATCTGGTGCAGTGCCGCGTGCACGATGTGCGTTCCGGTGTGGGCCTGCTCAGCTGCGTGGCGCCGTTCGCGGTCCACAGCGGCACGGACGAGTGCGTCGGAGGCGATCTCGCCTTCGCGGACGATGGCCTTGTGGACGCTCAGGCCCTTGAGCGGACGCTGGACGTCGAGAACCTCGACGACGAAGCCATCGCCGGTGATGAGACCGGTGTCGGCTGCCTGGCCGCCGGCCTCGGCGTAGAAGGGGGTCTCGGCGAGCACGAGTTCGATTTCGTCGCCGGTGGCAGCCTGGGACACCTTGCTGCCGCCGCTGAGGATGCCGCGGACCCGGGATTCGCCTTCGAGGTCGGTGTAGCCGGTGAAGACGGTTTCGCCCTCTGCCAGCAGCTCCTGGAAGGCAGAGAGGTCGGCGTGGCCGCCCTTCTTGCCCTTGGCGTCGGCCTGGGCGCGCTGGCGCTGCTCGAGCATGAGCTTGCGGAACTCGGGCTCGTCGACCTTCAGGCCGGCTTCCTCGGCCATTTCGAGCGTCAGGTCGATGGGGAACCCGTAGGTGTCGTGCAGGGTGAAGGCGTCGGCGCCGGAAAGGGGGCGGCCTGCGGCTTTGGATTCGTTGACGGCGTCCTCGAGGCGGGCCGTGCCGGACGCGATGGTGCGCAGGAACGCCTTTTCTTCGGCGTAGGCGATCCGGCTGATGCGGTCGAAGTCGGTGTCCACGATGGGGTAGACGCCCTTCATGGCGTCGCGCGAGGCGGGCAGGAGGTCCGGAAGGCAGGCCTGTTCCACGCCGAGCAGGCGCATGGAGCGGACCGCGCGGCGGATGAGGCGGCGCAGCACGTAGCCGCGGCCTTCGTTGGAGGGGGTGACGCCGTCGGCGATGAGCATCAGGGCCGAGCGGATGTGGTCGGCGACGACGCGCATGCGGACGTCGTCGGTGTGGTGCGGATCGTCCTCGGTCTCGGCGGAAGTGTATTCCTTGCCCGAGAGCTTGGCGGCCATGTCGATGACGGGACGGACCTGGTCGGTCTCGTACATGTTCTCGACGTCCTGCAGAATCATGGCAAGACGTTCCATGCCCAGGCCGGTGTCGATGTTCTTCTGGGGCAGTTCGCCCATGATGTCGAACTCGACCTTCGAGCGGACATTGTCGATCTGGTACTGCATGAACACGAGGTTCCAGATCTCCACGTAGCGGTTCTCGTCGGCGATGGGGCCGCCCTCGGCGCCGTAGGCCGGGCCGCGGTCATAGTAAATCTCTGAGCAGGGGCCGGCCGGGCCGGGCTGGCCGGTGGACCAGTAGTTGTCCGACTTGCCCATGCGCTGGATGCGCTCAGCGGGTACTCCGGTGTTCTTGAGCCAGAGTTCCTCGGCTTCGTCGTCCTCTTCGTAGACGGTCACCCACAGCAGTTCCGGCGGCAGTCCGTACCCGCCGTCGGCGACGCCCGTGGTGAGCAGCTCCCACGCGAACTTGATGGCGTCTTCCTTGAAGTAGTCCCCGAAGGAGAAGTTGCCGCACATCTGGAAGAACGTGCCGTGGCGGGCGGTCTTGCCCACTTCCTCAATGTCGCCGGTGCGGATGCACTTCTGGACGCTGGTGGCCCGGGTGTAGGGCGGTTCCTCGCGAGCGGTCAGGTACGGGATGAACGGAACCATACCGGCAACCGTGAACAGCAGGGAGGGGTCGCTGGAGACCAGCGATGCGGAGGGAACCGCCGTGTGGCCTTTGCTGACGAAAAAATCGACCCAGCGCTTTGTGATCTCCTGCGACTTCATGAGCTGATTACTTACCCTTCTTGGTTCACGCATGCTGGCGCGTGACAGTTTGATTCAGAGGCAGTTCCGATGGTGGACGGCACTGCAGGTTTTAATTCTCGCGCGTTTAGCGGCGGACGACGTCCTGGGAGTCAACACCCAGTGCGGAGCGCAGGTCCGTTTCCCGTTCGCGCATGCCGGCGCGGACGGCGTCGGCGAAGTCGTAGACTCCGTCGGCAAGCCGGCCCACGGCCCGGTTCAGGCCTTCGGGGCCCAGGGCTGACTGCGCCTCGGTGACCTTGCGGAAGGCGATAACCCCGATGGCCACGCCGATTCCCATCCAGACAAGTCGTTTCATTTCAGTTCTCCGGGTGGGCTTAGCGGCTGCGGCGGCCGGTGGCGGGCTTCTTGCGGGTGGCGAAAGCGGAACGGACGCCGTAGCTGAACGCGGCCACCTTGATCAGCGGCGAACCGACAGTCGCGGCCACGAGGGAGGACAGCGCGGAGATGTTGGCGGAGGCGTCCGAAACGTTGGAGGCGATGCCGTCCACTTTCTTCAGCTGCTGGTTGGTGGTGGAGACCGTCGCGGTGACCTCGTCCATGAGCGGGGTGGCGCCGTCGCTGATGGAGCGGATGGATGTCCGGACCTCGTCGAACACCCGCCCCAGCTTGAGGATGGGCACAGCCAGCAACAGGACCAGGAGCGCAAATACCCCGGCCGCGATCAGGCCGGCAATATCGCCACCAGACATAGACGTTCATCTCCTTGAAATTCCGTGGAACTGTACCGGGCGTGCGGCGGCCAACGTGCTGCAGCCGCAAATGTCCCCCAAGTACCTTACATACAAAGAAGCCCGCGGCGCTTGCCACGGGCTTCTTTGTATACGCTGCCGGAATTTAGCGTGCGTAGAATTCGACGACGAGCTGCTCTTCGCAGGTCACGGGGACCTCGGCGCGCTTCGGGCGGCGAACCAGGCGTGCCTGCAGGGCGTCCAGCTTGACGTCCAGGTAGGCCGGAACCTGGGGCAGGACGTCGCGGTGTGCACCGGCTGCTGCAACCTGGAACGGAGGCATGGTTTCGCTGCGGCTGTGAACGTGGACCAGCTGGCCCTCGCCGACGCGGAAGGACGGGCGGTCAACGCGGATGCCGTCGACCAGGATGTGGCGGTGCACAACCAGCTGGCGGGCCTGTGCGATGGTGCGGGCGAAGCCGGCACGCAGCACGAGGGCGTCGAGGCGCATTTCGAGCAGTTCGATGAGGTTTTCACCGGTCAGGCCCTTGGTGCGGCGTGCTTCTTCGAAGGCACGGGTCATCTGGGCTTCGCGGATGCCGTACTGGGCGCGCAGACGCTGCTTTTCGCGCAGACGTACGGCGTAGTCGGAGTCCTGCTTCTTGCGGGCACGGCCATGCTCACCGGGGCCGTACGGGCGGCGCTCCATGTACTTGGCGGCCTTGGGGGTCAGAGCGATGCCGAGGGACCGCGAGAGGCGGGCCTGACGGCGAGCACGAGTGTTGTTAGCCACTTGTGTCCTTCCAATATCTGCGGTGTGTCAGTGTTACTGGCCTCCACGATGGAGAGCATCGGCCAACCGCTGCCTTTTGCTACTGGGCACAGGGCACAGCTCCATCGAACTAAAATTCGGTGGATTGTGCGTCCGTGCCTTGCCAGACAAGCATCCATCCTACCATGGCGGTCACTTCCCCCGGACGATCTTGCGCAGCCGCTCAAGCCGGACGGCGATGTCCCGCTCCGCACCGTTTGCAGTGGGCTCGTAGTAGTCGCGGCCCACGAGGTCGTCCGGCGGATACTGCTGGGCGGCCACCGAGTGCGGGGCATCATGGGCGTACTTGTAGCCCACGCCGTGGCCCAGCTGCTTTGACCCAGGATAGTGGGCGTCGCGCAGGTGCGCGGGAATCCCGTTGCCCAGGCCCGCCCGCACGTCCGCGATGGCCTTGTTGATGCCCATGTAAGCGGCGTTGGACTTTGGTGCCGTGGCCAGGTGGACCACCGCTTCGGCGAGCACGATGCGGCCCTCGGGCATTCCGATGAGCTGCACGGCCTGCGCCGCGGCCACGGCCGTCTGCAGCGCGGTCGGATCCGCCATGCCCACGTCCTCCGCGGCGGAGATTACGATGCGCCGGGCCACGAAGCGCGGGTCCTCCCCCGCCTCCAGCATCCGCGCCAGGTAGTGCAGGGCCGCGTCCACGTCGGACCCGCGGATGGACTTGATGAATGCGCTGGCCACGTCGTAGTGCTGGTCCCCGGCGCGGTCGTAGCGGACGGCTGCCGCGTCCAGGGCACGCTCGGTGTGCCGGAGCCCTACCGTGACCGGCTCGACGGCGACCGGCTGGCCTGCGCCGTTGGCACCAGTGCCGTCCGCTTCGGTATCACCGTCCCCCGCACCGGAATTTCCGACGTCGTCCGCGTCACCGAACGCAACGCCGGCGGCGGCTTCCAGCGCGGTCAGCGCCCGGCGGGCGTCACCGCCGGAAAGCCGGACGAGGTGTTCCAGGGCCTCGTCGCTGAGCCGGACATTGCCGTTCAACCCGCGGGGATCCTCAACGGCCCGCACCAGCAGGCCCTCGATGTCCGCGTCGGTGAGCGGCTTGAGCGTCAGCAGCAGGGAGCGGGACAGCAGCGGTGAGACCACCGAAAACGACGGATTCTCGGTGGTTGCCGCCACCAGGACAACCCAGCCCTTTTCGACGCCGGGCAGCAGCGCATCCTGCTGCGCCTTGTTGAAGCGGTGGATCTCGTCGAGGAACAGGACGGTGGTGGTCTTGTACAGGTCACGGGCGGTCAGGGCGTCGTCCATGACGCGGCGGACATCCTTGACCCCGGAGGTGATGGCTGAGAGCTCCACGAACTTGCGCCCGGGCCCGCGTGCGATCACGTGGGCCAGCGTGGTTTTCCCGGTGCCCGGCGGCCCCCAGAGGATCAGCGAGCTGGGGCCGGCAGGGCCGGCGGCGTCGGCACCTGCCGCCAGCTGCCGCAGCGGGGACCCCTGGCCCAGCAGGTGCTGCTGGCCCACCACCTCGTCGAGCGTCCGGGGGCGCATCCGGACGGCCAGCGGGCTGCGCGGCGTGGAACGGGACTGGCCGGAACGGGACTGTGTTGAACGGGACTCGGCCGAATCGCCGGCGTCGTCGGCGTCGCCGTTGCCGCCGTCGTCGTCGCTGTCCTGGGCCGCCGAACCAAAAAGATCATCCACATAGATAGGCTACTTCTAGATTCAGCAGGAAAAGTCCGGCCACGAAAGCAGGGAATCGGCAATGCCAGGCAGCCGTCCGACGCAGGGACGTCCGGTGTCCACCAGGACCGCGTTCGTCCCCGGCGCGCGGCTGGCCGGCTGGGTGGACCGGTTCGCCGCCAGCCACGGTGACCTTGAATATGAGGACCACGACGACGGCGTGCGGCTGGCTGCCGCGGACGGCGCCACCGCCCTGCTGGTGGGGCCGTGGCCCGACGACGGCCGGCCGGGGCGGGGATCCGGCCTTGTGGAACGGCTGGCTTCCCTCGCTTCCCAGCCGCGCACGGTCGGCCTTGTCCTGGTCCGCCGCGGAGGATACGGGGTGGCCGTCGCCAGCGAGGGGATCATCCTCGCCGCCAAGACCGGTTCCAAGTATGTGCAGTCCCGCACCGCCGCCGGCGGCCAGTCGCAGCAGCGGTTCGCCCGGCGCCGCGCCAACCAGTCGGACGCGATGGCCGAGGCGGTTGCGGAGCAGGCGCGGCTGGTTTTTGCCGGCCAGGCCTTCGAGTACATCCTCCCGGGCGGTGACCGCGGCCTGGCCGACGAAGTCCTGGCACTGCCTGCCCTGAAGCCTTGGGCACGCCTGCCGCGCCTTGCCTACCTCGATGTTCCCGATCCCCGGGCAGCTGTCCTGAAAAAGGCCGCGGCGGACGCCTGCGCGGTGCGGGTCACGGTGACTGACCCGCCCGGGAGCTAACTCCCTGACCCGGGCCGCGGACTGCCTTCACTCCTCGGGGGCCAGCGTCACGGTCACCCCGTTGAGGTCCCGGCTGAAGCCCACCTGGCAGGAGAGCCGTGAGCCGCATTCCCGGTAGCCCTCGGCCTCGACGAGCAGCTCGAGTTCGTCCTCGCTGCGTTCCTCCAGCGTGTCGAAGACCTCCTGCTCCAGGAACACATGGCAGGTGGCACAGGAGGCGGTGCCGCCGCACGATGCCAGTACGGGCAGGTCGTTGTCCCGGAGGGCCTCCATCATGCTCTGGCCCGGCTCCCATTCGAGGTCATGGGTGGCGCCTTCGCGGTCGACGACGGTCAGCTTGGTGCTGATGGCGGTGTTGCTGATGCTGGTGCTGCTCATGTTGGTTTCCTTACGATCGCGCTGCCGTGAGGTCAGCGTGGGAGTGGTTGGTTGCGCCGGAAATGGCTTCGGCGAGGGGGACGCGGGGGTCCGCGGCCAGCAGCGGATCGATCCGTGCTCCCTGGCCGATCAGCCGTTTGGCCGTGCGGAAGTCGGACAGGTTGGCGATGGTGTCGACGGCCGCGAGGCGGCCGTCGCGGAGGTAGACCACGGAGAATTTGCCGCCGGAGGGTTCGCCTCGGACTATCACCTGGTCTTCCGGATGGCGGACGCCTGCAGTCTGCAGCCGGATACCGTGCTGGACGGTCCAGAACCAGGGGATTTCCGGTTCAGCGGCCGTCTGGCCGGCAATGTGCGCGGCCACGCGGTCTGCCTGTGCCAGCGCGTTCTGGATGCATTCGAGCCGCTGGCTGGCACCGTCGATGGGGCTGGTGAACCGCGTGACGTCCCCGCTGGCGTAGATGGCGGGATCGGAAGTCCTGCCGTCCCCGTCCACGAGGATGCCGTCCCGGCAGTCGATGCCGGCGCGCGCGGCCAGCTCCTGGTTGGGTATGACGCCGATGCCGGCGAGCACGACGTCGGCAGGAAAGACCGTGCCGTCGGCGACGGTCACGCGTTCGGCCCGTTGTCCGCCGTCGATCGAGGTGACCGCGGCACCGAAGACAAACCGCACCCCGTTCCGCTCGTGGAGCTGCTCGAAGTGGCGCGAGACGGGGGCCGACGTTACCCGGCTCATCACGCGGTCCTGGAATTCGAGCACGGTGACCTCGCAGCCCTTCGCGGCTGCAGCCGCGGCCACTTCCAGCCCGATGTACCCGGCACCGATGATGGCCACTCGGGATCCCGGAACCAGCAGCCGCCTGAGTTCGAGGGCGTCGCCCCGGGTCCGCAGGGATCTGACTCCCGCAAGGCCGGCACCCGGCACGGTGAGGGGCCGCGCCCGCGAACCTGTGGCGATGACCAGCCGGTGATAGGCCTGCCGCGTCCCGTTGGACAGCAGCACTGTCCGGCCGTTCCTGTCGATGGATTCCGCGGTGACCCCGGCGAGCCGGCCGATGCCCTTGTCCGCATAGAACTTCTCCTTGCGGAGCACGGCTGACTCATCCGGGGCGCCGTCCTTCAGGAATTCCTTGGACAGCGGCGGCCGCTCATAGGGCAGTTCGTTCTCCGCGTCGATGAGCAGAATGTTGCCTTCCCAGCCGCGTGTGCGGAGGCCTGCGGCGACTGCGACGCCGGAGTGTCCGGAACCGACGATGACCACCGGGTCCTTAGTCACCACCGGGTCCTGAATGCCCACCGGGTCCTGGGTCGATGCCGCTGCTGCGGCGCCTGTCCCGCTACGCATTGGTCTGCCCTGCGTTGACCTGCTGCAGCATCACGTGGAGGTGCTCCGGGCCCGAATTCGTCAGGTTGTTGCCGCGCACGTATTCGATGGGTTTGTCCGGATCCAGCGTGAGCGACGCGAGCTTCTCCGCCAGGAGTTTCACTGTGACCAGGACCTCAAGCCTGGCCAGGGGTGCGCCGAGGCAGCTGTGGACCCCGTGCCCGAAGCCGAGGTGGCCGTCGGTGTTGCGGTCAATGTCGAAGCGCTCGCCGTCCGGATACTTGCTGCTGTCCCGGTTGGCTGCGGCGGGCAGCAGGCGGACGATGGCGCCGGCGGGAATCGTCACGCCGGCAACCTCCACCGCCTCCGTGGTGATCCGGCTGGCCCGCTGGACGGTGCCGCGGTAGCGGGCCAGTTCCTCAACGAAGAGGTTCGCGTCGTCCGGATTCAGCCGGATCCTCTCCAGCACGTCCGGCTGTTCGCTGAAGGTCCGGAACGCGTTGGCCAGCAGGATGGTGGTGGTGTCATGGCCGGCGACGAAGACAAAGGCGCAGAGTTCCTTGGCTTCCTTCTCGCTGAGCAGTCCTTCCTTCCACATCCTGGCGATATGTCCGCCGACAGAGTCGCTCTCCTCACCGTACAGGCGCTCCATGGTGTCTTTCAGGTAGGCGAAAAACTCGAGGGTGCTCTGCTCGTCGGTGCCGGTGCCCTGGGCGTTCCGGGCGAGCCGGCCGAAGTAGCTGAAGGTCTCGTCGGACCAGAATTTCATCTTCTCGAAGTCCTCGGCCGGAACGTCGAGCAAGGCGCTGATGGTGGACATGCTGAGCGGGATGGCGTAGTCGTCCACGGCGTCCCCGCCGCCGGCGGCGAGCATCGGTGCCAGGTACTTTTCGGCGTTCTCCCGCACCCGGTCCTCGAAGCGGGCGATGGCCTTGGGGATGAAGGCCTGCGCCACCACCTGGCGGAGCCGGGTGTGGTTGGGTGCGTCGAACAGCGTCAGGAAGGTCAGCGGGACCGGGTCCACAACCTGCGAGGAGAAGACTTTCGGTGCCCGCATGGCCCGGCGGACGTCGTCGTACCGGGAAATGAACCAGACATCCGAAACGGGTGAGTGCGCGCGGAGCACCGGCGCGTTCTGGCGCATCCACTGGTAGTGGCGGTAGGGATCACCCTGGGTCCCGTCGTCCACCACCTTGAACGGCGCCATGCCGTCCGGCCAGTCCAGTTCATGCGAGTAGGGCGGCAGTGCGGTGCTTTCGCCTGCGCTTCCGCCGGTGCTGACGTGCGTGGAGACCGGGGGTGTTGCTGTCATCGGGCAAGACATCATCGTCCTTCTTTCCGGTTGGCTGCGGCGTAATCCGGTGTGATCCGCCTCTCACTCCACCTTGCGGGATGCGCCGTGGCCGCCCCCACAGGTCTTCCGTTCATCGGTGGCGAAAGTCCGCCCGCCCTTCAGGCTGGGCGGATTTCAGCGCGCGTGAGATCCCGTGCGCAGCGGTCAGCAGGGCGGGGACGATCAGCGGAACCGCCGCTTCCTGCCGCGGCACGATGGCGTTGAGCGCCGCAGCTGCCGAGTTGCCGGGCCCGAAGACGGGCACGGCGATGCCCGTCCATTCGGTGACGCCGATGCCGGGCAGGGCCACGTAGCCGCGCTGCCTGATTTCGGCCAGGTGCTTGCGGATGAGGGCAGGACCGGTGATGGTTTCGGGGGTCACAGCCTTGAGGGGCTTGGCGAGCACCTCGGCCTGGACGGCGGGCGGCGAGAACGCCAGCAGCACCAGGCCGGACGAGGCAGCGTGGATCGGCATCCGCTGGGCAATGTGGGCGGCATCCAGGCTGGAGTGCGGCGAGGAGAGTCGCTCCACGTACAGCACGGTGCCGTGGTCCAGCACGGCGAGGGTGGTGTGCTGGTGGACGGCTGCCTGGACGTCCTCCATGAACGGCAGTGCCAGCTCACGAAGGTTCAGTGCACGGGAGCCCCGGGCAGCGAGCTCCCACATGCGCATCCCGGAGCACAGGTTTCCGTCCGGCAGCCGCTCAATCAGGCCGTGGAGGACCAGGTCGTCCACGAGCCGGTGCGCGGTGGTCAGCGGCAGGCCGGCGCGGCGGGCGAGGCCGGAGAGCGTCATGGCCGGAAGGTCCCGGTCGAAGGCGCTCATGAGCCGCACCACGCGGCTGATCACCGATTCCCCCGAGGGAGAGTTGGCCATGGCGGTCTCCGGCCCGGCGCCTAGCGGCCCGCCACGTTGGCCTGACGGGACGCGTTCCGCTCCCCGGCAAGCCTGGCGATGTCCCGTCCGGCACGGTAACCGAACACCAACGCCGGGCCAATGTGGGAGCCGTAGCCGGGGTAACCGCCGCCAAAGACGCTCACCGCAGCCGCGCCCACGGCCAGGAGCCCGGGGACCACCGATCCCTCAGCCGTGACCACTTCGGAGTGTTCGTTGACGCCGAGGCCGGCGAAGGTGCCCAGATCGCCCATCTGGATCTTCGCCGCGTAGTACGGGCCCTTGCCCACAGGCGCGAGGTTCGGGTTCGGCTTGTGCTCGAGGTCGCCCCGGAAGTGGTTGTACTGGGTGGAGCCGCGGCCGAAGGCGGGGTCCTCGCCGCGCTCCGCTGCCGGGTTGAAGTCAGCGACGGTGGCTTCCAGTCCGGCGGCATCGATGCCGAGCTTGCCGGCCAGCTCAGCAAGGGTGTTCGCCCTGACCAGGTAACCGGTCCGGTAGAAGTAACGGCGCGGCATGGGCCAGGGCTTGGCATAGCCGATGCCGTATTTATGCATCGTTTTCGCGTCGCCGATCACGTAGCCGAAGGTCCTGTCCTCGTCCTTGTTGTGCCCGATCATGGCACCGCCGAAGTCGTGGTAGCTGAGGGCCTCATTGCCGAAGCGCCTGCCGTGGCGGTCGACGGCGATCAGCCCGGGCAGGCCGATGGCCCGCAGGTGCGGAAAGAGACGCTGTTCGCCGCCGAGGTACCTGAACACGGTCACGGGCGCCCAGGAGCCGACGCTGAACACGGAATCGTCGATGTAGCCGCCGGCGCCCATCGCCAGCGTGGCGGCGTCCCCGCCGTGGCCCACGGTGGGAGTGAAGTGGTCGTCGCCGTCGGCGTCATGCGGGAAATAGCGCCGCCGCAGTTCCCTGTTCCCGGAGAATCCGCCGGCGGCCAAAATGACGCCGGCGCGCGCTGTGACGGTGACCGCGTGCTCTCCCCCGATGACCGCGCCGGTGACGGTTCCGTCGTCGTCCACGGTGAGCGACAGCGCCGGTGAGGCCTTCCACAGCCGGACGCCCAGGTCGTCCGCACTCTTGACCATGCGGGTCATCAGGGCGTTGCCGTTGGAGCGCAGGACCGGACGCTTGTAGCGGGCGGCGTCGGCCCAGGTGCGCAGCAGCTTTTTAGCGACGTAGACAAAGGACTTGACCGACTGGTTCACGTGGAAGAACTCGTTGATGTCCGGCCCCACCTGCGGCATGTAGCCAAAGACTGTGTAGGAACTCATGTACGGCTGCATCAGGAGCCGTTTGTCCCCCAGCACGCGTGCGTCCACGTCCTGCGGCAGGATGGCCCGGCCGGACAGCTTCGCCCCGGGCAGGTCCATCTGATAGTCCGGGGCCTTCTCCGGGTAGGTGAATTTCACGTCGGTTTCGTTTTCGAAGAAGGAGATCGCCTCGGGGACGGTGTCCAGGAAGTTCCGGACCCCTGCCTCGTTGAAGGTCTCCGGCGCGAGGTTCTTCAGATACGCCTCGGCGTCCTCGCGCGTATCCCCCTGGGCCACACCCTGTTTGTTGCCCGGGACCCAGGCCCAGCCCGCCGAAATGGCGGTGGTTCCGCCAAAGTACTGCTCCTTTTCGGCGACGATCACGCTCAATCCCTGCGAAGCGGCCTTCAGTGCTGCGGCCATCCCGGCAACGCCCGATCCGATGACGAGGACGTCACAGACCGCCGTCGTTGCAGTTTCTGTCATGGTTCCTGCTCCGTTCTGCCTGCCGGCCACTCCTTTGCGGCGGCAGGCGTTGACTGACAAACCCCCAGTAGATCCGGGAGCACGGCCGCCCGGGAGGAGGATTACCATTGAGCGGGAATCGACAGGAGGAACCGTGGCCAACTCCGCATCCGGCGAGTCGATCATCGGCCGCTTCGTGAAAATCGTGAGCGCCTTCGATGACCGGCACCCCGCCATGAGCGTTGCCGAGCTCGGACGCCGCACCGGCCTGCCGGTGACCACCACGTACCGGCTGGTCAACGACCTGCTGCTCGAGCGGCTGCTGGAACGCGAGCCCGGCGGGGACATCCACATCGGTACGCGGATGTGGGAACTGGCTTCCCGGGGCTCCAAGATGCTGGGTCTGCGCGAGGCCGCCCTGCCTTTCATGGAGGACGTCCAGGCCGTGGTGCAGCACTCCACCACGCTGGGCATCCTCGATTCGGACGAGGTGCTGTACATCGAGCGCCTCGGCTCGGACAGGACAATCGTGGATATCACCAAAATCGCCGGCAGGCTCCCCGTCCACGCCACGTCCTCGGGACTGGTGCTGCTGGCCCACTCCCCCGCCGCGTACCAGGACGCCTTCCTGGCCCGGCCACTGACAAAGTTCACCGAGACGACCCTGACCGAGCCGGCCGCGCTCCGGCGCCACCTGGCCGAGATCCGGCAGCGCGGCTTCGCTGCCATGCCCGGGGTGATCGTGCCGGAGTCCAGCGGCATCGCCGTGCCGGTTTTCGGTCCGGACAACACCATCCGTGCCGCCCTCAGCGTGGTGGTGCCGCGCAACGAGGAGAACGCGCCTGCCCGGGTGCCCGTCCTGATGGCGGCAGCACGCGGGATCTCCCGTGCCCTGGGCTGGCGGGGCGAGCTGAAGGGGACGCTCCGGCAAAGCCACTGAAAGCCCTCCTTGCCGTTCATCGGTAATCGTGTGGTTCCGCTCACAGGTCCCCTGCCACGCTGGCTGGAAAGCAGCGACGAGGCTGCAGGACCACGAGGAGCACCACATGAATCCCATCCAGAAACGCGTGGCCGGAAAGACCGCCGTTGTCACCGGGGGCCGCGGAGACCTGGGCAGCGCCACTGCCGCCCTCCTTGCCGAACACGGCGCGAAGGTTGCCAGCCTGGACGTTGCCGGCACCCCGGCCGCCGCGGCGCACGCAAACATCACTGAGTACGACGTCGACGTCACGAGCGAGGCCAGCGTCGCCGAAGCTGTCGGCCGGGTCCGCGACGAACTGGGCACCCCGGACATCCTGGTCAACGCCGCTGGCATCATCGGCCCGGCAGGAGCCTCCCACACCGCCTCGACGGCCGACTTCGACACGATTTTCAACGTCAACGTCAAGGGCGTTTGGCTGATGACCAAGCACGTGGTCCCCGGCATGATCGAACAGGGCGCCGGCAGCATCGTCAACTTCTCCTCCATCCACGGGCTCACCGGTGGCCGGAACGTTCCGCTGTACCACGCCACCAAGGGTGCAGTACGGCTGCTGAGCAAGTCGGACGCGGCGGCCTATGGCGGCTACGGCATCCGGGTCAACTCCATCCATCCCGGGTCCATGAACACCAGAATGAGCCGCCGCTCCGCCGAGCAGTCCGACATCGGACCCGAGGCCTACTACAAGCAACTGGTGGGCTCCAACCCGTTGCCCCGCCAGGGCGAACCGGACGAGATCGCGTACGGCGTGCTCTACCTGGCCTCGGACGAGTCGCGCTTCACCACCGGTTCCGAGCTCATCATCGACGGCGGCTACACGGCCGTCTAACGCCGCCCCCCACCCAGCATCACCCCGGCTTCAGCAGCACCCATCAGCTTCACTGCGAAAGGCAACACCCATGAAATTCGTCAACGGTACCTCCGCGGACACTTACGACGTCGTCGTCGTCGGTTCCGGTGCGGGCGCACTCACCGCGGCGGCCACCGCCGCCCGGGCCGGCAAGTCCGTCGTCGTCCTCGAAAAGAGTGACCTCCTGGGCGGGACCTCCGCCGTGTCCGGCGGCATGCTGTGGGTGGCGGATAACCACCACGCACGGAAGGCCGGGATCATCGACTCCAAGGCAGCGGCCGGGGAGTATGTACGGGCCGTCGCCCGCGGCAGGGGCCGGGACGAACTGCTGGACGCCGCGCTGGACTACGGCGACCAGATGCTCCGCTTCGTCGAGGCGGAGTGCGGCGTCCGCTTCATCTTCCTCGACAACTTCCCCGATTACCGGCAGGATCTCCCCGGTGCCGTGACGGGCGGCCGCACCGTGGAGCCCGAGCTGTTCAACAGCGCCGAGGCCCTGGGCGCCCTCCGGGCGCACGTGCGCAGTGACGGCCGGGCCCCCTTCACCATGCAGGAATACGAGGAGTGGGGCGCCTTCACCAAATTCCCGTGGGACGACCTGGCCGGCCGCCAGGACGACGGCCTCGTGGCCAAGGGACAGGCCCTCGTTTCCATGCTGCTCGCCAGCCTGGTGCGGGACGGCGCCGCGCTTGTCACCGGGGCGCGCGGGCACCGGCTGCTCACGGACGGCGGCCGGGTGACCGGCGTCGAACTGGAAACCGGTGAGGCGTTCCATGCCCGCGACGGCGTGGTGCTCGCCACCGGCGGCTTCGAATGGGACAAGGCCCTGGCCGATTCGATGCTCGCGTCCCGGCTCTACACGATGTGCTCGCCGCCCTCCAACACCGGCGACGGGCTGCGGATGTCGCAGCGCATCGGCGGCCAGACCCGCGGCACCCGGGAAGCCTGGTGGGCGCCGATGTCCGTCACCGGCGACACCCGCGACGGGCAGGCGGTCGGCACCCTGCTGCGGTTCGAACGCCAGGGCCCGGGGTCCATCATGGTCAACCGCCACGGCCGCCGCTTCGCCAACGAGTCGCAGAACTACAACGACCTCGCCCGCAGCCTGCAGTCCTGGGACTCCGCCGCCAACCGCACGCTGAACACCCCGGCGCACGTGATCGTGGACCACGGCTACCTGGAGCGCTACGGCATCCTGGCCCACCGCGCAGGCCAGCCGACGCCGGACTATCTGATCGAGGCGCCCACGCTGGCTGAACTCGCCGCGAAGATCAATGTTCCGGCGGAAAACCTGGAAGCCACAGTGGCCCGGTTCAACGAGTTCGCAGCCAGGGGGCAGGACCCCGACTTCGGCCGCGGCGAAAGCGCCTACGACAAGTACTGGGGCGACGCCGACTGCCCGTGGCCGAACCCCTCGCTGGGCCCGCTCGAGTCCGGCCCCTTCTACGCGCTGGAAGTGGTGAACGGCGCCTTCGGCACCAACGGCGGCGTTGCCACCGACGGGTCGGCCCGCGTGCTCGACGTCGACAGCCGCCCCATCCCGGGCCTGTTCGCCGCCGGGAACACCACCGAGAACGCCTACGCGGCAGGCTACCCCGGAGCCGGCGCCACCCTTGGGCCCATCATGACCATGGGCTACCTCGCCGGCCGGACCCTTGCCGGCCAGTGCCCCGAATATGTTTCTGCCGCGCCGTCACCGGTGGTCGAGCTTGTCGGTACCGGTGCCTGAGATGATCCGCCACACCGTGCTCTTCCAGTTCAAGCCCGGCTTCCCGCCGGCCGACCGGCAGGCCTGGATTGACGGGCTCAACAACATGGCCGGAAAGATCCCCGGCATGGTGAGCCTCAGCCACGGCCCGGACGTCCTGAACACCGAACGCTCCTTCGACTACGCGATCGTGGCCGACTTTGAAAGCGTCGAGGACATCGCCGTGTACAACACGCATCCACTCCACGAGCCGCTGAAGGCGTACTCGTTCCCCAACAGCCGGCAGATCCTCGCGGTGGACTTCCACCTCCCGGACACCACGCCGGCCCCCATTGAGACAACGCAGTCTTAAGGAGATTACCGTGACCACCACCCCATCACCGCAGGTTCCCCCGCAGGCACCGCGGAAAACGCCGCGCAAGGCCGCCCTGGCGTCCTTCCTCGGCAGCACGCTGGAGTACTACGACTTCTTCATCTACGGCACCGCGGCAGCCCTGGTGTTCCCCCACCTGTTCTTCCCCTCCGCGGACCCGGCCATCGGGCTGATCGGCGCCTTCGCCACCTTCGGCGTCGCGTACGTGGCGCGGCCTGTTGGCGGACTGGTGATGGGCCATTTCGGCGACAAACTGGGCCGTAAGAGGATCCTGCTGCTGACCCTCGGCATCATGGGCCTGGCATCCCTTGGCATCGGTTTCCTGCCCACCTACGAGCAGCTCGGCGTCTGGGCTCCCATCCTGCTGGTGGCGGGCCGGCTGGCGCAGGGCTTCTCCGCCGGTGCGGAATCGGCGGGTGCCTCCACGCTGACACTGGAACACTCGCCCGAAGGCAGTCGCGGGTTCTTCACCAGCTTCGTAATGACGGGCTACGCCTCCGGCATGGTGCTGGCCACCCTGGTCTTCATTCCGGTTACGTCACTGCCCCGGGAGGCCATGATGAGCTGGGGCTGGCGCATCCCGTTCTGGCTTTCCATCGTGGTCCTCGCCATCGCCTACTGGGTCCGCACGCACCTGGACGAGACCCCGGTTTTCGAGGAGGCCCAGGAACGCCGCCAGGTGGCCCCGATGCCCCTCAAGGAAGTGCTCCGGTTCCAGGCCCCGGATGTGCTGCGGGTGGCGGGAATGTCCATCATGTCCGTGATGCAGACCATCTTCACGGTGTTCGGACTCGCCTACGCCACGTCCGGCGCCGGCTTCGACCGGGCGTCCATCCTGACCGTGAACGCCGTGGCCATCGGCCTGTCCATGTTCGCCATGCCGCTGGCAGCCAGGCTGTCCGACCGGATCGGCCGCCGCCCCCTCCTGCTGACCGCCGCGATCGGCTGTGCCGCCACGATCTTCCTGTACTTCCTGGCCCTCTCCTCCGGCAACATTGTGCTGGTGTTCCTGGCCGCGTTCCTGAACATGACGGTGCTGTACTCGGGCTTCAACGGCGTCTGGCCGGCGTTCTTCGCCGAACAGTTCGCAGCGCCCGTCCGCTACTCCGGGATGGCGCTGGGGAACCAGTTCGGCCTGGTCCTCGCCGGCTTTGGCCCGATGATCGCCGGGATGCTGCTGGCTCCCGGAGCCTGGGGCTGGGTGCCGGTGGCCGTCTTCGGCACCGTCTGCATGCTCATTGCGGCAGGATGCGCGTTCTGGTCCAGGGAGACTGCGGCCACGCCCATTGCGGAGCTCGGAGGGCCATACCTGGAAGGCACCGCACGACGGCGGCAGGCCGAAGCAGCAGGGCAAACACCGCCGCGGCAGCCGTCCGTCGATGTACGCTAACCTGCGCGCCATGAACGCCCACCACAACGAAGCCGCCGACGCGTCCGCCTCCGAGCCTGCGCTTGCGGCACCCTCACAAACGGTCGAGCCCGGCGAACTCACCACCGCCCCGTGGATGGGCCTGCGCTACCTGCCCGAAGGCCCGTAGCACCCCACAGCTTCCGCTCCGTTTCGACGATTCCCTGCCCGTACGACGTTGCGCAACGTCGTGTGCGCGGGGAACCGTCGTATCGGCGCGCGGAGGCACGGCTCAGCAGCCGGTCAGGGCCCGCCGCGGCCGCTCCTGCCGGTAGCAATAGCGGGACACCTCACGGAACCCTGCCCGGGAGTAGAGCTTCCTGGCAACGGAGTTCGAAGCCATCACCAGCAGCCAGTAGCCGGCCAGCCCCCGCGCCGCACCTGCGCTGAACAGGGCCTGCTGGACCCGGCTGGCGTAGCCGCGGCGCCGGGCATCGGGCCGGGTGGCCATGCAGTACAGCCCACCCCAGCTGCCCGCCGCGCCGGGAACGGCAGTGCCGCCAGGGACAACGGCAAGGCGTCCGACGGCGGCCGGCCCGCCGTCGTCGTCCCTCACCAGGCCGTACAGCGCCGGGCAGCCGGTGAGGATGGCACGCGCAGTCTCCAGTTCCGCGGCGCCGCCGCGGCCCTCAACAGACCACCACAGGTCCAGCCATTCCGCCGACGGATACTCAGTGATTTCGACGCCGGCGCCGGGTTCCGGGGCATCCCCGCCGGCTGCAACGGCTACGTCAGCGGTCCGCACCATGACCAGCGTCTCGGCTTGCCTGGTGAAGCCTTCCTCATCCAGGACAGCGTTCAGCGCAGAACTGCCGGGAGTGTCGAAGACCTGGAAGATCACCGGCAGCCGGCGGGCCCGGTACCAGGCCCGGGCAGCCCGCAGCGCAGCGGGCCGTTCATCCCGCCTGCCCAGGGGCTCCGAACGCGGCCAGATGGAGTTGGCACGCTGGGTCACCCCGGCGGCGGCGCGGAGAACCCAGCCGCCGGACAGCTCCCGGTCCGGCGCCGGCCAGGCTGCATCCATCAACACATCCAGCTCGGGGATTGCCTCGCGGTCCATCGGACTCTCCTTCCGGCCTGGGACAGCAAAGGCTCCCCGGTATCCCGGGGAGCCTTTGCTGTCGGTCAGGTCACACTACTTGGCTGCGTCCTCGGCCCGTTGGGGCGCAGGCTCGGCCTTCTTGGCCTCGGGCTTGAAGTCGACGCCGGCCTCCTTGCGCTGCTGCACGGTGATGGGGGCCGGGGCGTCGGTCAGCGGGTCGTGGCCGCCACCGGACTTCGGGAAGGCGATGACGTCGCGGATCGAGTCCACGCCCGCCAGCAGCGCCACCACGCGGTCCCAGCCGAAGGCGATGCCGCCGTGCGGCGGGGCGCCGTACTTGAAGCCCTCCAGCAGGAAGCCGAACTTCGTCTGGGCATCGGCCTTATCCAGGCCCATGAGCTCAAAGACGCGCTCCTGGACTTCTCGCTCGTGGATACGGATGGATCCGCCACCGATCTCGTTTCCGTTGCACACGATGTCGTAGGCGTAGGAGAGGGCGGCCTCCGGGTCCTGGTCAAAGGTGTCCAGGAACTCCGGCTTCGGCGAGGTGAAGGCGTGGTGCACGGCGGTCCACTGGCCGGCGCCCATAGCCACGTCGCCCGATGCCACCGCGGCAGCGGCGGGTTCGAACATGGGGGCGTCCACCACCCAGCAGAAGGCCCACGCGGTGGGGTCGATCAGGCCGGTGCGGTGCCCGATCTCAACGCGGGCAGCACCCAGCAGCGCCCGGGACGGGGTCTTTTCGCCGGCAGCGAAGAAGATGCAGTCGCCCGGCTTGGCGCCAACGGCGTCGGCCAGGCCGGCGCGTTCGGTCTCGGTAAGGTTCTTGGCCACGGGGCCCGCGAGCTCGCCGTCCTCCTTGTAGAGGACGTAGGCCAGGCCCTTGGCGCCGCGCTGCTTGGCCCATTCCTGCCAGGCATCAAGTGCGCGGCGGGCCTGCGAGGCACCGCCGGGCATGACGACGGCGCCGACGTAGGGAGCCTTGAAAACGCCGAAGTTGGTGTCCTTGAAGAACTCGGTCAGTTCGGTCAGCTCCTGGCCGAACCGCAAGTCGGGCTTGTCCGACCCGAACCGGGCCATGGCGTCGGCGTAGGTGATGCGCTGGATCGGCGTCGGGATTTCGACGTCGATCAGGTTCCAGACAGCCTTGACGATGTTCTCGCCGAGCCGGATGATGTCGTCCTGCTCGACGAAGCTGGCCTCGATGTCGAGCTGGGTGAATTCGGGCTGGCGGTCGGCACGGAAGTCCTCATCGCGGTAGCAGCGGGCGATCTGGTAGTACTTTTCGAAGCCGCCCACCTGCAGGAGCTGCTTGAACAGCTGCGGCGACTGCGGCAGCGCGTACCAGGAACCCGGCGCCAGGCGTGCGGGGACCAGGAAGTCACGGGCGCCTTCCGGCGTCGAACGCGTCAGGGTCGGCGTCTCGATCTCAACGAAGCCCTCTTCGTGCAGCAGCTCGCGGGCCACACGGTTGGCCTCGGAGCGGAGGCGGATGTTGCGGCTGGGGCCGGGGCGGCGCAGGTCCAGGTAGCGGTGCTTGAGCCGTGCTTCCTCGCCCACTTCCACGTGCTCATCAATCTGGAAGGGCAGGGCGTCGGCGGTGTTGAGGATGACCACCTTGTCCGCCATGACCTCCACCTCGCCCGTGGCCAGGGCAGCGTTCTCGTTGCCTTCCGGGCGCTTGGAGACCGTACCGGTCACCTGGAGCACGTATTCGTTACGCAGCCCGTGGAAGACCTCTTCCTCGCGGACCACCACCTGCGCCACGCCCGAGGCGTCACGCAGATCGACGAATGCGACACCACCGTGATCACGACGGCGGCCAACCCAGCCAGCCAGGGTTACGGTTTGTCCAATGTGCTCGGAGCGAAGGGATCCGAGGTCATGTGTGCGCAGCACAGCATTCCTTTCAGAAGGAAGACAGAATGAAGTTCAAAATACGATCGTTGCGGAAACGATCCCGTCCGAGTTTACCCGTTTGAAAGGTTCCTGCCCCGCCATGACCAAGCACCAGCAACTGCAACGGAGGCTCGGTGTGGCCGACGCAACAGCCATCGGGCTCGGGTCCATGCTCGGGGCCGGCGTTTTTGTCGTCTTCGCACCGGCTGCCCGGCTGGCCGGAGAGCTGCTCCTCGTGGCCATAGCCCTGGCCGGCGCCGTGGCCTACTGCAACGCCGTCGCCTCGGCCCAGCTCGCGGCAAGGTATCCGCAAAGCGGCGGGACGTACGTCTACGGGCGGAACCAACTCGGTGAGTGGCCCGGTTTCCTCGCCGGCTGGGGTTTCGTCACCGGCAAGTCGGCCTCCTGCGCGGCCATGGCCTTGACCTTCGGCCAGTACGTCGCGCCGGGGTACGCCACTCCTGTGGCCATCGCAGCGGTCGCCGCCCTGACCGGCGTGAACCTGCTGGGCATCACCCGGACCGCGTTCCTGACCCGCATCCTGCTGGCTGTGGTCCTGGCCACCCTCGCCTTCGTGGCCGCCGCGAGCCTGCTGGGGCCGCACGTACCCGACGGCGGGACGGTTTCCGGACAGGCCGGCAGCGGCTGGGGCATCCTGCCCGCCGCGGGCCTGGTGTTTTTCGCCTTTGCCGGGTACGCGCGCATCGCCACGCTGGGTGAGGAAGTGAAGGACCCGGCGCGGGTCATTCCGCGCGCCATCCTCGGGGCCCTGGCCGGCGCCCTGGTGATCTACCTGCTGCTGGGGGCGCTGCTCCTGGCGCATCTTCCGGTGCACGTGCTGGCCTCCTCCACGGCGCCGCTGCTGGACGCGGTGGAACAGTCCCGGCTGGCGGCCGGAGCGCCGGCGGTGCAGGCAGGTGCCGCCGCGGCCTCGCTCGGCGCCCTGCTCGCCCTCATCACCGGGGTGGGGCGCACGGCCATGGCGATGGCCCGCGAACGCGACCTCCCGGGCCCCCTGGCCAGGGTGGGCGGGCGCCATCCGGTGCCGGCAACCGCCGAACTGGCGGTGGCGGCCGTCGTCGTTCTGTTGTTGCTGACCACCGACGTGCTGACGGTGGTCGGCTTTTCCAGCTTCGGGGTCCTGGTGTATTACGCCGTGACCAACGCCGCCGCGTTCACGCTCGGGGACCGGCCCCGGCACGCGCCCAGGTGGCTGAACGCCGCAGGGCTGGCCGGGTGCCTGGTCCTGGCATTCACCCTGCCGCCGGCCTCCGCCCTCGGCATGGCGGCGGTGATGGCCGCCGGACTCGCCGGCCGCGCCGCCGTCCTGGCGTTCCGGAAGCGGCGGCTGCGGCAGCCCGGGAAGCGTTAACTCAGGAAACCGGCACTCAGGAAGCGGGCGCGGCGACGACCTGGACGTGGATGTCCTCGTCCGACGGCGTCCACGTCGCCGGATCGGCGTCCACCTGCACGCCGGAGCGGATGTCCTTGACCTGGTGCTTGCCGTCCTCGTCCGTGAACCAGACGAAGGGGATGCCGCGCCGGTCCGCGAACTTGATCTGCTTGCCGAACTTCTCCGCCTTGGCGGCCACCTCGGCGGCGATGCCGCGGCTGCGCAGCTCGGTGGCCACGTCCTGGGCCTCGCCCCAGCTCTCATCCGAGGTGAGCGCCACGAACACCGCCGTGGGCACGGCACGGGAAGCCTTGGCCAGGTCCTGGCTGAGGATGCGGGAGACAAGCCGGGTCACCCCGATGGACAGCCCGACGCCGGGGAACTTCCGGTTGCCCTTGCTTGCCAGGGCGTCGTAGCGGCCGCCGGAGCAGATCGAGCCGAGCTGCTCGTGGCCCACCAGGACGGTCTCCACGACAGTTCCGGTGTAGTAGTCCAGTCCGCGGGCAATGCTGAGGTCCGCGATGGCCTTGCCCGGGACGCGCTTCACGGCGGCCGCGATCACCTGTTCGAGTTCGTTCAGGCCCTCTTCCAAAAGGTCGTTGCTGACCCCGAGCGAGCGGACCTGCGCAACGAAGGACGTGTCCTCGGTCTTGATGCCGGCCAGCTTCAGGGCCGCCTGCGCCTGCTCGTCGGTGGCGCCGAGCTCGGACTTGAGGAGTTCAGCCACCTTGTCCGGGCCGATTTTCTCCAGCTTGTCGATGCTCCGCAGCACTCCGGCGGTATCGGGCAGGCCGATGCCGCGGTAGAAGCCCTCGGCCAGCTTCCTGTTGTTGATGCGCAGCCGGAACTCCGGAATCGGGAGGGCACCCAGCGCCTCGGCGATGACCAGGGCGATCTCGACGTCGTAGCGGAAGGGCAGCTCGCCGTCGCCCACCACGTCGATGTCCGCCTGGGTGAATTCGCGGGCGCGGCCTTCCTGCGGCCGTTCCCCGCGCCAGACCTTCTGGATCTGGTAGCGGCGGAACGGGAAGGCCAGGTAGCCGGCGTTTTCCACGACGTACCGGGCGAAGGGCACGGTGAGGTCGAAGTGCAGGGCCAGGGCGTGCGGATCGTGTTTGCCCTTCGCTTCCTCCCCCTCATCGTCCTGGAGCCGGCTCAGGCCGTAGACCTCCTTGTCGATCTCGCCTTTGCGCAGCAGCTGGCCCACCGTTTCCACGGCGCGGGTCTCGATGGAGCCGAAACCGTGCAACTCGAACGTGCGGCGCAGCGAGTCCAGGACATGCTGCTCCACCAGCCGCTCCTCGGGAAGCCACTCGGGGAATCCGGACAGGGAGGCGGTGCGTGCCATGGTGGAGTTTCTCCTCAGGTAAACGAAGGCCGGAGCCGCTGCGCCATGTTCCGCGTCGCTATTTGAATCAAACAGCTGCGGCAGCGGCGGGAGTCCAGCCTGTTCTGCATAAACTTATGTGCGGCAGTCAGTTTATGCTTTCGGCGCCTGCATCTCTAATGCGGGTGACCGGGCGATGGCGGGCTGCCGCAGTTCAAATCTGCAGCAGCGCAATCTGCAGCCGGGGATGCCTTCAGGGGCCTGCCCGGGCAGTCCGATCGAAGAGGAGGACCCGTGGCGGCCAGTCCACGCGAAACACGCGAAGCCAAGAGGCGCATCCAGCAGATGGAAGCCAAACGCGAGCTTCGGCGTGACCAGGAGAAGCGCCGCAGGCGGGACAACCTGGTGGCGGGAGGCGCAGCGGCCGCGGCGGTGGTGCTCGCCGTCGTGCTTCAACTGACGGTGTTTGCCGGGAACCCCACCGAAGAGGAATTTGCCGCTGCCGAGGCTGGCCTGAACACGCCGTCGGCTTCCCCTTCCGCATCCGCCACGCCGACTGCCGCGCAGACCAACGCGGCGAACATCCCCAAGCCCGCTACGGCGGCCGGCAAGACGTTCACCGGCGAACTGAAGCTGAATAGCGGCACCCTGGGTGTGCAGCTGGACGGCACCAAGTCCCCGCAGGCAGCCGCCGTGTTCAAGTCGCTGGCCGACCAGAACTACTACAAGGGCATCAGCTGCCACCGGCTCACCACCGCTGAGAACTTCGGCGTCCTGCAGTGCGGCTCCAAGACCGGCGACGGCCAGGGCGACCCCAACTACACCTGGGGGCCGCTGGAGAACACGCCGGCAGACAACAAGTACCCTGCCGGCACCATTGCGGTGGCCCGCACGGGCAATAACGCCTACGGCAACGGCACGCAGTTCTTCATCGTCTACAAGGACACCGTCATTCCGGCCGACTCCGCCGGCGGCTACACCATCGTGGGCAAGGTGACGTCAGGCCTGGATGTCGTGACGAAGATTGCGGCTGCCGGTCTTAAGACCGGCGAAAGCGACACGGACGGCGCACCTGCGGAAGCAGTCACGATAGACTCATTTTCTCTGAAGTAGGAACCTTGTGGCGCCAGCCGCCACGGGCGACCTGTGAATGAGTATCTTCCTCCAAGCGAAAGACTTTTAGCGGTGACAGACAGTCAGAAATCCGACGAAACAGCAGCCGAAGTGACCGAGGTCCAGGCTTCCCCCGAATCAGTGGAAACGGCTCAGTCCGTGGAAACGGCCGAGCCTGTGGAGGCGGCCGAGCCTGCTGAGGCAACCGAGCCGGCGGGTGACGCGCAGGCCGACGCCCCGCAGCCCGAAGAGGGCGCGCCGGCAGAGGCTGCGCCGGAGGTGGCTGCGCAGCCCGAGGCAACGCAGGAAAGCCCGCAGCCGGAAGCCGCGCAGGAAGCACCGGCACAGGAAGCACCGGCACCCAGCCCGTCACCGCGTCCGTCGCCGGCATCCCGGCCCGCGCCGACGCCGGCAGCGTTTGCTGCCCGGCCCAAGGCCGGTCCTGCTGCCACCGTGGCGCCGGTGCAGGCACCGCCCGCCACGTCGCTGGCCGAGGCCGCCCGCTGGGGCCGCGTTGAGGGCGACGGCCACGTGTTCCTAACCATCGACGGCGAAGAGCACCCGGTCGGCCAGTACCCGGACGTCAGCAACGACGAGGCCCTGGCCTACTTCGCACGGAAGTATGACGACGTCGTCGCCCAGATTGTCCTGCTGGAACAGCGCGTGGCCTCGAAGGCCCCCACCACGGACATGCAGAAGACCGTGACGCACCTGCGCGAGCAGCTCGCTGAACGGAACATGGTGGGCGACATCCGTTCCGCGGAGGGCCGCCTGGACACCCTGTCCACCCAGATCACCGAGCTGGAGAAGGCGGAAAAGGCACAGCACGACGCCGTTCGTGCCGCCGAGCTGGCGGCCCGTGAGGCCATCGTGGCCGAGGCCGAGGCCATCTCCGGCACGGATCCGGCCCAGGTGCAGTGGAAGACGTCCAGCGCCCGCATGAACGAGCTGTTTGAAAGCTGGAAGGCCGCGCAGAAGAGCGGCGTACGGCTGGGCCGCAGCAACGAGGACGCGCTGTGGAAGCGTTTCCGTGCCGCCCGGACCGTCTTTGACCGGCACCGCCGGGCCTACTTCTCCCAGCTGGACAGCAACAACTCCGCGGCGAAGGCTGCCAAGGAGAAGCTGATTGCGGAGGCCGAGGCACTGTCGACGTCCACCGACTGGGGCTTCGCCGCCGGCGAATACCGCCGGCTGATGGATGAGTGGAAGGCGTCACCGCGTGCCAGCCGCAAGGATGACGACGCACTGTGGGCCCGGTTCCGCGCGGCGCAGGACGTGTTCTTCAGCTCGCGCCAGGCTGCCAACGACGAGATCGACCAAGAGTACGCCGCCAACCTTAAGGTCAAGGAGGCGCTCCTCGAGGAGGCATCCTCCATCCTTCCGGTCAAGGACATTACTGCCGCCAAGAAGGCCCTGCAGTCCATCCACGACCGCTGGGAAGAGGCGGGCAAGGTTCCGCGTGCGGACATGGGCCGGATCGAGGCCGGGCTGCGCCGGATCGAGGATGCAGTCCGCCAGGCCGAGGACGAGAAGTGGCAGCGCTCCAACCCGGAGACCAAGGCGCGCACCAACAGCGCCTTGAGCCAGCTCGAATCCGCCATCGCCGGCCTGAAGGATGACCTGGCCGACGCCGAGAAGGCAGGCGACCAGCGCAAGATCAAGGCCGCACGGGAAGCCCTTGAAGCCCGCCAGGCATGGCTGGACCAGATCCAGCGGTCAGCGAGCGAGCTCTCCTAGGCAGGATCTGCTCTCCTCAGCAGCACGAGGAAAGGCCCCGTTCCGGTTATCCACATAGCCGGCACGGGGCCTTACCCGTTAAGGCCGCTTCCGGCAAGATGACGGAATGGCACCGTTCTCGCAGCCCCCTGTTTCGGAGACGCCTGTTTCGCAGACATCTGCATTTCAGGCCCACGCCTCCCAAGTCCGGGGCGATGCCCCGCCTCCGGACTCCCCCGCACAACTGCTGGAGCTCTATTCGCCGGGGCTGCCCTTCACCTGGCCCGAGCTCCAGTCCATGGCGGCCGACGGCGTGCTCACCCAGCTGTACCAGCACGGCTACACGGTTCCCGGGACTGCAGCCTCCCCGCAGCTGCGGGCACGTGCCGCGGCCCACGGGGTTCCGGCCCCGGTCCGGCGGCGCGTGGTCGCGGGCAGGATGACGGCGGCCTGGATTTACGGCTGCGCCCGCGAGCCGGACCGGCTGGCCCTCCTGGTGGACGCCAAACGCCGGGTTTCCAGCCTTCGCTCCACCCGCGGCTGTACGCTCCACGAGGTCCGGCTGGGCCCGTTCGACGTCGTCAGCCTGGGCGGACTGATGGTCTCGAGTCCGCTCCGGACAGCGCTGGACATCGCCCTGCATGTGGACACCGAGCGCGCAGTTCCGGCCCTGCGGCTGCTCCTGGCGAAGCCCGAGCTCGACGTCAGGCTCCGGCTCCTCGTGCTGGCGGTCGAGGCGATGCCCCGGCTGCCGCACAAGAACGCCGCCCTGGAGAAGCTCGCGCTGCTAGCTTCTCCGGCGGTTGCCCGTGGTCCGGTAGACGTCGAACACCCCGTCGATCCGCCGTACAGCACTGAGCACGTGGCTGAGGTACTTGGGGTCGCCCATCTCGAAGGCAAACTTTGAGATGGCCACGCGGTCCGTGGACGTGTGCACACTCGCGGCCAGGATGTTCACG
Source organism: Arthrobacter sp. K5 (assembly GCF_040448525.1). Taxonomy (NCBI): domain Bacteria; kingdom Bacillati; phylum Actinomycetota; class Actinomycetes; order Micrococcales; family Micrococcaceae; genus Arthrobacter; species Arthrobacter sp. K5. The sequence goes on from NZ_CP159279.1 coordinate 950,380, forward strand.
TGGTTCTCGGAGAGCACCCGCGTCACGTCGGACAGGAGGGACTTCCGGTCCAGTGCCTCCACCTGGATCTCGACGAGGAAAACGCTTGACTGCGTCGGCGCCCAGTCGACATCGACGATCCGATCAGGCTGGTCCTTCAGGCCCGCCACGTTGGTGCAGTCCGTCCGGTGGACCGACACGCCCGAGCCGCGCGTGACGAAGCCGAGGATCGGGTCCGGCGGAACCGGCGTGCAGCAGCGGGCCAGCTTCACCCAGACGTCACCCACACCGCGAACCACCACGCCCGAATCCGAGAACCGGGCCTTGCTGACCTGGGTGGGAATGCTGACTTCGGTGAGGTCGTCATCGGGCGTTTCATTGCCGCCCAGGCTCTCCACGAGCTTTTCCATGACGGACTGCGCGGAGGTATGGCCGTCACCCACTCCGGCGTACAGCCCGGAAATGTCGACGTACTTGAAGTCCTCGGCCACGGCGGCCAGCGCGTCGTGCGTCATCAGGCGCTGCAGCGGAAGGTTCTGCTTCCGCATCGCGCGGGTCAGCAGCTCCTTGCCGCGGTCTATCGCCTCTTCGCGGCGTTCCTTGCTGAACCACTGCCGGATCTTGTTGCGTGCCCGGGCGCTCTTGACGAAGTGCTGCCAGTCCTGGCTCGGGCCGGCGCCCTCGGCCTTCGAGGTGAAAATCTCCACCCAGTCGCCGTGGTTGAGTTCGCTGTTGAGCGGCACGAGCTTGCCGTTGACCCGGGCTCCGATGGTGCGGTGGCCCACCTCGGTGTGCACGGCATAGGCGAAGTCCACCGGCGTGGAGCCGGCCGGCAGAGCCATGACCTCGCCCTTGGGGGTGAACACGAACACTTCGCGGGCGTTGATCTCGAACCGGAGCGAGTCGAGGAACTCGCCCGGATCGGAGGTCTCCTGCTGCCAGTCCACCAGGGAGCGGAGCCAGCCCATGTCGCCGTCGCGCGGGCTGCCGGGTCCGGTGGCGGTCCGGTTCGGCTGGTCCTTGTACTTCCAGTGCGCGGCCACGCCGTACTCGGCACGGCGGTGCATCTCGTGCGTGCGGATCTGGATCTCAACCGGCTTGCCGCCGGGGCCGATCACCGTGGTGTGCAGGGACTGGTACATGTTGAACTTCGGCATCGCGATGTAGTCCTTGAACCGGCCAGGCAGCGGGTTCCAGCGCGAATGCAGGGTGCCCAGGGCGGCGTAACAGTCGCGGACCGAGTCCACCAGAACCCGGACGCCCATGAGGTCGTTGATGTCGTCGAAGTCCTTGTCCCGGACGATCATCTTTTGGTAAATCGAGTAATAGTGCTTTGGCCGGCCGGTGATGGTGGCCTTGATCCGTGCCGTGCGCAGATCGTCGGCGATCTGGTTCCGGATCACGCTGAGGCTCTTTTCGCGCTCCGGCGTGCGGTCCCCCACCATGCGGACGATTTCCTCGTACACCTTGGGATAGAGCGCCGCGAAGGACAGGTCCTCGAGCTCCCACTTGATCGTGTTCATACCGAGCCGGTGCGCCAGCGGTGCAAAGATTTCCAGGGTTTCCCGGGCTTTGCGGGCCGAGGACTCGGCAGACACGAACCGCCACGTGCGCGCGTTGTGCAGCCTGTCCGCAAGTTTGATCATGAGGACCCGGATGTCCTTGGCCATGGCCACGACCATCTTGCGGACGGTCTCGGACTGGGCTGCCTCGCCGAAGCTGACCTTGTCCAGCTTGGTGACCCCGTCAACCAGCGTGGCGACTTCAGGACCGAAGTCTGCCCGGAGGTCCTCAAGGGTGTACGGCGTGTCCTCCACGGTGTCGTGCAGCAGTGCCGCCGCCAGCGTGGTGCCGCTGAGTCCCAGCTCGGCGAGGATCGTCGCGACGGCGACGGGATGGGTGATGTAGGGGTCGCCGCTCTTGCGTTTCTGCCCGCGGTGACTCTGCTCCGCGACCACGAAGGCTCGCTGGATGAGGTCGAAGTCTTCCTTGGGGTTGTTTGCCCGGACGGTCCGCAGCAGCGGCTCCAGGATGGGCGAGTACGTCGCGGTGCTGCGGCCCGTCAGGCGAGCCAGGCGAGATCGCGTGCGCTCACGCCGGCCCGGGAAAGTGGGCCGGACGCCGGAGTTGTCCACGGGAACGCCGGGCGCCGGGCGCCCTGCAGCCACCAGACCAGTCTGCTGTCCCTGGCCCGGACCGTTGCCTCCGGCTGCCGCTGGCGCCGACGTCGAACCTTCTTCCAATGAAGTACCCCTCACGACCCGTTTAATTATCCCAGTCTATTCCCGCTCCGCGCCCGACCGATAACCGCGTCCGTCACCAAAGCGCAGCCGGGTCCACAGCACGCCACCCGGACGGCCCCGCCCGACCAGGACCGGCGCCAAACGCAAGGACCGGACGCCGTCGCGGTGACGGCATCCGGTCCAGGGGCGGGGCTCTGCGCTTTCGCGGGCGCCCCGGGCACTACAGGGTCCTGGGCTTTCGCGGGACCCTAGGCCTTCGCGGGCTCAGCTGCCGCAGCCCTGGCGGCAGCGTCAGCGCGGCGCTGCCTGACACGCTGGGCCTGCTTGACCAGCGGCGCCTCACCTTGGCGCAGCCAGGCATACATCGGGGCCGCGATGAAGATCGTCGCAGCCGTGCCGATCAGGATCCCGACGAACAGGGCCAGCGAAAGGTCGCGCAGGGTACCCGCGCCCAGCAGGCCGGCCCCGATGAACAGGATCGCCCCGACCGGAAGGATGGCCACCATCATGGTGTTGATCGAGCGGACCAGGGTCTGGTTGACGGCCAGGTTGACTTCCTCGCCGAACGTCCGGCGCGTGGAGGAGTCGATGTCGGCCGTGTTCTCACGGATCTTGTCGAACACCACCACGGTGTCATACAGCGAGTAGCTGAGCACCGTCAGGAACCCGATGATCGCCGACGGCGTGACCTCGAAGTCGCTCAGGGCGTAGACGCCGGCCGTAATAAACATCGTGACGAGCATGCCCACGATCGCCGAGAGGGACATCTTCCAGGTCCGGAAGTACAGGGCCATCAGGACCGTCGCGAGGGCAACGAAGACCACTAGGCCAATCAGGGCCTGCTTGGTGACGTCAGCTCCCCACGTGGGTCCGACGAAGGTGGAGGTCACCTCGTTGTCAGTCACGCCGTAGGCCTTGGTGAGACCCTCCTTGATCTTGAGGGTCTCGTCATCGGAGAGCTTGTCCGTCTGGATCCGCATGGTGGTTCCGGCGACGTTGGCGACGCGCGGCACGCTGCCGGGAACGACGTCGTGGACAGCCTTCTCGCCGACGGATGCTTCGGTGGTCTTGACGTTGGACACCGTGAACTCGGAACCGCCGCGGAACTCAATGCCGAGGTTGAAGCCGCCCTTGACCGCCGGGATCAGGATGGAGAGCGCAACCAGCACAGCGGCCACGGCGAACCATATCTTCTTGGCCCCGACAAAGTCGTAGGAACGCTTGCCTGTGTAGAGCTCGTTACCGAATTTCGCGAAACTGGACATTACTTGCCCTCCTTGGCCGGGCCCTTGGAGGAACCGGCGAGCTGCTCCTGCTGCTCCGCGCGGCGGCGTTCAGCGATGGTCATCCGGCGCTCAGCCTCAGCTGCGGCGCCGGTGTTCTTGGCGCGCACCACTGACGGCTTGTCCTCGGGACTGCGGAGCCTGCCGGCGCCGCGGTAGAGCGGCACCGCGCCAAGGCGCTCAGGGTCAAGACCGGAGAATTTGTGGCCTTCGCCAAAGAACCGGGTCCTGGCCAGCTGCTGCAGCGTGGGGTGGGTGAACATGAAGACGACGATGAGGTCGGCGATGGCGGTGAGGCCGAGCGTGAAGGCAAAGCCCCGCACGTTGCCGACGGCCACGAAGTACAGCACCAGTGCAGCCAGGAGGTTGACCGCCTTGGATGCCAGGACCGTCCGCTTGGCCCGCTTCCAGCCGTTCTCCACCGCCGACACCAGGCCCCGGCCTTCGCGGAGCTCATCACGGATGCGTTCGAAGTACACGATGAACGAGTCCGCTGTCTGGCCGATGGCCACGATGAGGCCGGCAACACCGGCGAGGGACAGCCGGTAGTTTTCGGTCCAGCCCAGAATGGCAATCGCCAGGTACGTCAGCGCACCGGCCACCACGAGCGAAAGAATGGTGACGAAGCCCAGCGCCCGGTATTGGAACAGCGAGTAGACAACCACCAGCAGCAGGCCGATCAGGCCGGCGAGGAGGCCCATCCGGAGCTGCTCGCCGCCGAGGGTGGCGGAGATTTGCTGCTCGCTCTGGATGTCGAAGCTGATGGGCAGGGCACCGAACCGAAGCTGGTCGGACAGCGCCTTGGCGGACTGTTCCGTGAAGCCGCCGGTGATCTGCGGGCGGCCGTCGGTGATCACGGCCTGGGACCGGGGGGCCGAAATGACCTGGTCATCCAGGACGATGGCGAACTGCGACTTGGGATCGTTGCCGGTCTCACCGCCTGCGGCAACATAGAACTGGTTGAGGCGTTCGGTGACCGTCTTGAACTTGGCCGTCCCCTCAGCGTTGAACTGGATGTTCACAGCCCATTCGTTGGTGACGGCACCTTGGGCGCCCTGCTGGAGCTGGAACGTCGAGCCCTGGATCTCCACGCCCTTGACCTCGACCGGGCCCAGGATGTACTTGATGGCGGGTGTCTGGTCCGTGGCAGGCTCGCAGGTGACCAGCGGCTTGGCCGGGTCGGATCGTTCCTGCTTGTCCTGGGCCGGGTTGTCACAGTCAAGGGCTTCGAACTGCTTCTGGACGTCAGCGGTAATCCAGTTCGTATCGCTGGCGTTCGTCGGCTTGGCCGTCGGCTTCGGCAGCTGGGCAGCAGGTGTCCGCTCGGCAGCGGGAACCGCTGCCCCGGCGCCCGTGACCAGGACCGGGCGGAAGTTCATGTCCGCAGAGGCCTGAATGAGGGCGCGGGTCTCCGTGGACGGGGTGCCGGGAAGGCTCACCACCACGTTGCGGCCGGACTGCGTGCTGATCTCAGCCTCAGCGACACCGGAGCCGTCCACACGCTGGCGGATGATGGCCACCGCCTGGTTGAGCTGTTCCTCGTTGATGTCCGAGCCACCCTCAACCTTGGGTGCAAGGATCATCTGGGTGCCGCCCTCCAGGTCCAGGGCAAGCTTCGGGCTCCAGCTGGCAACCCCGGACATTGTGCCGCCCGCAAGGACGGCCGTCATGGCAGCCAGGATTACGCCAAGCCAGACCAGCACCCGAAGGGATGGTTTATTGCGGCCAGTTCGTGCCATTGCCTATCTTTCTATTAATTGCGGAGGGCCGCCGGAGCGAGCCTTGTCGCACCCGGCGGCTCCGCAGCCGTAGACAGCTGTGCTGCGCGGAAGCGGCGGACTAGATGTCCTTCTTGCCCTCGTCATTGAGGCGCCTGAGGGTTTCGTCCGGAGTCTCGTCGGCCGTGCCGGCCTTGGCCTCAGGGGCCAGCGGTTCCTCGGCCGTCAGTGCTGACGCGTCGTCGGGAACGGCATGGGTTTCGACGGCGGGTTCCACGATCTTGTTCACCGCCTGGCGGTGGACGGTGGCCAGGTTGCCGGGCGAGAGCTCCAGGACAACCTTGTTCTCCGCCTCATCAATCGACACGATGCGGCCGAACAGTCCGAAGCTGGTCATGACCTCGATGCCGGGAGCGAACTCCGACTGCAGCTTGGCCTGCTGCTGCTGGGTCTTCTTGTTGCGGCGGAACATCATGAAGATGAAAACGCCGAGCATGACGAACAGCAGAATGGTCATGATGTCGATGCCGCCGCCGGCCTGCGGCTGGGCCTGGGCACTAATATGTCCGAACAAGTGAAGTTCCGTTCTGTACTTGCGTAGCTGGTTGACAGCGACGTCCGCTTTGCGCCGCGCTGCCCGCCCAGACGCGGGAGACCGGCCGCAGGCGGCCCGCCGTAGCGGGACACGGAAACAAAGCCCGGACGTGCCGAGCGTCTTTCCAGTCTAGAGGGAAAAGCTGGGAAGGCGCTGCTATTGGGTGCTGGAAACCCATTCGGATGACGTTTCTTCGTCGTCCGGCCCGGCCTCGAAAAGGTCCAGGGTTTCCTGGCCAAAGACCCCCGCCGGTACGGCCAGCCCCAGGTGGGTCCAGGCCGGTGCCATGGCGATCCGGCCCCTCGGCGTCCTGCCCAGCAGCCCCTCCCGGACCAGGTACGGCTCGGCGACCGTCTCCACGGTCTCCGGTTCCTCCCCCACGGCGATGGCCAGGGTTGACAGGCCCACGGGGCCGCCGCCGAATTTGGTAATCAGCGCCTCCAGCACTGACCGGTCCAGCCGGTCCAGCCCGCGCTTGTCCACTTCGTACATGTCCAGCGCGGCGGAGGCCGAACGGGCGTCAATCTGGTCGATCCCGTGGACCAGCGCCCAGTCCCGGACCCGCCGCAGCAGCCGGTTGGCGATGCGGGGGGTGCCGCGTGACCGTCCGGCGATCTCGGTGAATCCGGCCGAGTTCACCTTCAGGTCCAGGAGGCCGGCGGACCTGCGCAGCACCAGCTCCAGTTCCTCCACCGAATAAAACTCCAGGTGGCCCGTGAACCCGAACCGGTCCCGGAGCGGACCGGGCAGGAGTCCGGCACGCGTGGTGGCACCCACGAGCGTGAAGGGCGGCAGCTCCAGCGGAATGGCCGTGGCGCCGGCGCCCTTGCCCACCACGATGTCAACGCGGAAGTCCTCCATGGCCATGTAGAGCATTTCCTCGGCCGGACGGGACATCCGGTGGATTTCGTCCAGGAAGAGGACTTCACCCTCGGACAGCGAGGAAAGTATGGCGGCGAGGTCGCCGGCGTGCTGGATGGCCGGGCCGCTGCTGATCCGCAGCGGCGCATTCATCTCGGCCGCGACAATCATGGCGAGCGTGGTTTTGCCGAGGCCGGGGGGTCCGGAAAAAAGGACGTGGTCTGCGCTCCGCCCGCGCATCCGGGATGCCTTCAACACGAGGGAGAGCTGTTTGCGGACCCTGTGCTGGCCCACGAAGTCGTCGAGGTTCTTGGGCCGGAGCGCCGCCTCGATGGCCCGCTCCTCCGGCTCTTCTCCCCCGGCGACCAGGGACGGCTCAGCCACGGCTGCCTACCCTGTTGCCCGCCCGGGCGCCGTCCTGGCCCAGCCAGCGCAGCGTGGTGCGCAGGATCTCGGCAACGTTGCCTTCGCCGGCAAGTTCCGGCGCGTCTGCCAAGGCCTTATCGATGCTGCCCGTGGCGTCCTTTTCGGACCAGCCCAGGCTGGTCATGGCGGCCACAACCTGCGGCTTCCAGACGCCTTCCGATGACGCAGCAGGCGCTCCCGCGGGCGCCGCCGTGCCGTGCGGAACCAGTTTCCCGGCGAGTTCCAGCACGATGCGCCCGGCAACCTTCGGGCCGATGCCCGGGACCTTGGTGAACGTCTTGCTGTCGCCGGTGTGCGCCGCTACCCGGATGGCCTCGGGATCGTGCACCGCGAGGACCGCGAGGGCGAGCCGCGGTCCCACACCGCTGACACTGAGCAGAACGTCGAAAACTTCCCGCTCGTCGTCGCTCGCGAAGCCGAAGAGGGTCAGCGAGTCCTCGCGGACGATCAGGGAGGTGAAAAGCTTCCCCTCCTCGCCGGTCCGCAGCTTGCTGAGCGTCTGGGGCGTGGCGTAGACGCTCATGCCCGCGCCGTTAAGGTCGATGACGGCGGTGGACAGTCCGACGTGCGCCACGGTTCCGCGGAGAAAACTAATCAAGGCCGGGGCTCCTGAACTTGCGCCGGCAAAAACCGACTATCCGAACATATCTACGAATACCCTAGCAAGGCCGGGGGACATTCAGCGTGCGCGGCGCGCCTTCGCCTCAGCCTCGGCCCAGGCACGCTGGGCCGGGGTCAGTGACTGGCTGCCGGGACTAGTGGTGGCTACGCTCGCGCCGCTGCCTGCCCGCCACGCGTGCGTGATGGCGAGGGCCAGGGCGTCCGCCGCGTCCGCGGGACGCGGCGGAGCATCGAGCCGGAGAATCTTGGTGACCAGCTTGGTGACGGCTTCCTTGTTCGAAGATCCGCTGCCCGTCACCGCCGCCTTGACCTCCGACGGCGTGTGCAAAGCCACGGGAATGCCGCGCCGGGCCGCTGCGGCAATCACGACGCCGGAGGCCTGGGCAACGCCCATGACCGTGCTGACATTGAGCTGCGAGAAGACCCGCTCCACCGCGAGCACGTGCGGCTCGTAACGGTCGAGCCAGTCGTCGATGGCGAGGGCGATCACCAGCAGCCGCTGGTCGAGCGTTTCCTCGGGGGACGTTCCCACCACGCCGACGGCCACCATGGTGGCCCGGCGGTTCTTTTCGACGTCCACTACGCCGATGCCGCAGCGGGTCAGCCCGGGGTCGATTCCCAGTACGCGCAGCGTCACGTGCAACCGCCCCGGTCCGCCACGCGGAATATCACTCGGCTTCCAGGGCTGCCTGAACTTCGTCGCTGAGGTCGGCGTTGCTGTAGACGTTCTGGACGTCGTCGAGGTCCTCGAGGGCGTCAACGAGCTTCATGAACTTCTTGGCGGCGTCAAGGTCCAGCGGCACCTCCATGGAGGGCACGAACTCGGCCTCGTCGGTGTCGTAGTCAATCCCGGCTTCCTTGAGCGCATCGCGGACAGCCTGCAGGTCCTTCGGGTCCGAGTGGATCTCGAAGGTGTCCCCGTTGTCCTTGACTTCCTCGGCGCCGGCATCCAGCACGGCCATGAGGACGTCGTCCTCGGTGAGGTCGTTCTTGGGCAGGGTGACAACGCCCTTGCGGGTGAAGAGGTAGCTCACGGAACCAGGGTCGGCAATGGTGCCGCCGTTGCGGGAGATGGCCAGCCGGACCTCGGATGCGGCCCGGTTCTTGTTGTCGGTGAGGCACTCGATCAGCAGCGCGGAGCCCTGCGGGCCGCGGCATTCGTACATGATCTCCGTGTAGTCCACGACCTCGCCGGTGAGCCCGGCGCCGCGCTTGATGGCGCGGTCGATGTTGTCATTCGGAACCGACGTCTTCTTGGCCTTGGTGACGGCGAGTTCGAGGCCGGGGTTTCCCGCGAGGTCCGGGCCGCCCATGCGGGCCGCGACTTCGATGTTCTTGATCAGCTTGGCGAACGACTTTGCCCGGCGGCTATCAATGATGGCCTTTTTGTGCTTGGTCGTTGCCCATTTGGAGTGGCCTGACATGCTTTACGCTTCTCCTCTGATCATGCGGATAAAAAGTTCATGCACGCGCTTCTCCCCTGTCACTTCCGGATGGAAGGAGGTGGCCAGCAATTGGCCGGAACGCACTGCAACAATTCTAGCTGTCCCCTGCAGATCGGCCGCGTGGGAGGCGTGCTCCTGGTCGGCCGGCTCCACCTGCGCCAGGACTTCAACGCCGGGCCCGACGCGCTCCACCCAGGGGCCGCGGATGAACACCGCGTGAACCGGCGCGACGCCGTCTTCGGTGGCGCTGAACTCCAGGCCCTTGAAGTCGAGGTCGGTCTCGAAGGACTCGCGCTGCCGGCCGAAGGCGTTGCGGCGCACCGTGATGTCCAGGCCGCCGAACGTCTGCTGGGGGTTGCCGGCGAGGTCTGCGGCCGGGTCGGCGATATCGTGCGCCAGCAGGATCATGCCCGCGCAGGAGCCATACACCGGGAGGCCGTCGGCGATCCGCTGGCGCAGCGGCCCGGCGAGGTCGAAGGCGCGCGCAAGCTTGTCGATGGCCGTCGACTCGCCGCCGGGGATGATGAGTCCGTCGAGTCCTTCGAGCTCGGCGGGGCGGCGGACACCCACGCCCGCGGCGCCCGCCGTCTCGACGGCCCGGAGGTGCTCACGGAAGTCGCCCTGCAGCGCCAGAACGCCGATGCGCAGCCCAGTGCCGGGCTTTTGGGGCACGCCGGCCGGGCGCGGAAGGGCGCTGGAAAGGGAATTGGTCATCTAAACAGCATAGTGTCCCGACAACGGGCAGCCGCTCCCGCCGCCGGCCGTCCGCCACATTGCATGCCGTTGCTGGGATATATTACAGAGCATGTTTTCCCTCAGCGTTCCGCTCGGCAAATTTGTTCGCCGGGTTTCCCGGCTCAGGGGCGGAGGCTCTGCACTACCCGGCCTGGTGGTCGAAAAAATCGACCCCGGCTTCATGCAGCGGACCCTGTCCACCCTCCCCCATGGCGTCGCCGTGGTCAGCGGCACCAACGGCAAAACCACCACCACGAAGATGGTGGTGGAACTGCTGGAAAGCCAGGGCCTGAAGGTGTTCACCAACCGCACCGGAAGCAACTTCACCCGGGGCGTGGCCGCCGCACTGCTCGGCGACGTCGACTGGCGCGGACGGCTCGACGCCGATATCGCCGTGCTGGAACTCGACGAGGCCCACGCCGTGCACTTCGTCAACCGCGTCCCGCCGCGCTACAGCCTGCTGCTGAACGTCCTCCGCGACCAGCTGGACCGTTTCGGTGAGATCGACAAGACCGCCCAGCTCCTGCAGCACATCGCTTCCAAGACCACGGGGACTGTGGTGCTAAACCGCGAGGACCCGCGGGTGGCCCGGATCGCCGACACGCTGCATGGTCCCGAGGTCCTCTACTTCGGCCTGGACGACTCCCTGCTGGGCACCTTCCCCAGCGACGATGAACTCCGGGCCGGGCCGGGCAGCCCCGTGCCTGCGGTGCCGGACCGGCCGCAGGCCGACGTCGTCCTTCGCCGGGTGGGTGCCGATGACGCCGATTTTGAGTACGACGGCGCCACTGTCACCACCGGGATGAAGCTCCGCGGCGTCTACAACATCTTCAACGCCGCGGCTGCGCTGGCCCTGGCCCGCAGCATCTGTGGCAGCGGCGCCGCCACGGCGGACCACAGCACCCTGCTGAAGGCCCTGTCCGAGGTGGCCCCGGCGTTCGGGCGCGGCGAAAGCCTCACGGTGGACGGGCTCCCGCTGGATCTGGTCCTGGTCAAGAACCCGAGCGGCTTCCGGCTGGGCCTCAAGTCGTTCCCCTCGGGCGGCTACGCCACCATGATTGCCATCAACGACAACTACGCCGACGGCCGCGACATGTCCTGGCTGTGGGACGTTGATTTTGACTCCCTGCGCGCGGAAGGCGTGGACCAGGTCACCGGCTCCCGCGCGTATGACATGGCCCTGCGCCTCCAGTACGACGAAGTGCAGATCGGGGCGGTGGGCACTGACATCCCGGCCGCCCTGGCCGACTTCATCCGCAAGGGCAAAGGCAAGCCGAAGCGGGTCTTCTGCACCTACACCGCGATGCTCGCCATCCGCCGTGAGCTGTCCAAAATCACCACAGTGGAGGTGGTCTCTTGACCCCCGATTCAGGCACCGGTACCAGCGCGTCAAAGGGGACCATCCGGGTCCTGCAGCTGTACCCGCGGGAGATGAACATCTACGGCGACTGGGGCAATGCCCTGGTGCTGCAGCAGCGCCTCAAATGGCACGGTTACACGCCGGAACTGCTCGAGTACAACGTGGGCGACGAGTTCCCGGAGGGCGTGGACATCATCCTGGGCGGCGGCGGGCAGGACAGCGGCCAGCTCGTCATCCAGGACGACCTCCAGTCACGGGCCAGCCTCCTCAAGGGGATGGCCGAGGACGGCACCCCCATGCTGCTCATCTGTGGGCTTTACCAGCTGTTCGGCCGCTTCTTCAAGACCCGCTCGGGCCCGGTCATTCCCGGCATTGGTGTTCTGGACGTGGAGACCCACGGCACGGATGAGCGGCTGATCGGCAACGTCAAGGTCACCACCGCCGAATTCGGCGAGGTGCTGGGGTACGAAAACCACAGCGGCCAGACCACACTTGGCCCCGGCGTTGCACCGTTGGGGACGGTGGCGAAGGGCACTGGCAACAACAGCAGCGACGGCCAGGAGGGCGCCCGGTACCGCAATATCGTGGCCAGCTACCTGCATGGTTCCCTGCTGCCCAAGAACCCGGCGATCGCCGACTTCCTGATCCGGACCGCCGTCGAACGCAAGTACGGAACCTTCACTCCCGGCGAACCGGATGACCGCTACGCCGTCCTGGCCCGCGAGCACGCGGCCCGCCGGCCGCGCTAGAAGCGAACGGACCAGATCACCGCTCCTTGGTGACCAGCAGCTCGTGGGCTCCGGCCTGCGCCGCACCCATGGACTCCACCACCTGTTCGGTCCGCAGCCGGGTGTCGGCGTCGGCCGCGGGACTGGTGCAGACGCCCTGCGGGGCGTCCGCGGCCACGGAGCACCAGCGGTAGGGGCCGCTGACGATGACTGACGGCGCCCAGGCGACGTCGGCTGCAGTCCATGTGCCGGTACTGTCCTGGCTGAACTGGGCCCGGAGCAGCAGGCCCTCGTTGTTGACGACGTACGTGGGCGACAGTTCCGTCACGCCGTTGCCCAGCCCGTAGGCAATCCAGGTCCCCTTGTACTTTTCCATGGGGAGGACCGAATGCGTGTGGTGTCCATAGATCATGGTGAACTCCCCGCTGTCCGCCAACGCGTGTGCCACCTCCAGCTGCTGGGCGTTGGGGGCGCTGGAGTATTCGTCCCCCGCGTGCATGGCGGCCAGCACGATGTCCGCGCCCTGCTCCCTGGCCGCCTTGGCTTTGGCGATCATGGCGGGGGCGTCGAGCATGTCCACCTGCCACGGCTGTTCCGGGACCTGCCCGTTGAGTCCGTAGGTGCCTGCAATGACCGCTATCCGGGCGGCGTCCGTCTGCAGGATGAGGATGCCCCGGGACTCGGCCTGCGTCCGGTAGGAGCCGGTGTGCTCCAGCCCTGCGGCATCCAGCACATCCAGTGTCCGGGCGAGGCCCTCAGTGCCTTGGTCGACGGTGTGGTTGCTGGCCGTGGTGCAGGCCCGGTAGCCGACCGCCTTGGCGGCAGCGGCGATCTGCGGCGGGACGTTGAAGGAAGGATACGCGGAGAAGGGGCCACCGGGCAGGGCCACCGGCGTTTCCTGGTGGCAAATGGCGAGGTCGCTCTGTTCGATGTAGCGCCGCTGGCCTTCCAGCAGCGGACCGAAGTCGAGTCCCTTGACGCCGCCGGCCACAGCGTCCTCGTGGGCCTGCTGCCACAGCTGGGTGTGGACCAGCATGTCACCGGTGACCAGGACGGACGTGCAGCGGACCGCCTTGCACGCGGGGCCGGCACCCGGCGTGGGCGTCGTTTCGGCGCTCGGGGTGGGGGCCGCCGTCGGCGTTTGGCCTGCAGTGTCACCGGCGCCCGGCTGCGCCGCCGGGGCGGACGGCTGGCCGGCCGCACTCGAAGGCTGGCCGCCGGATTGTGGCTGGGCCTGCTCGGCGATCACGCCGCAGGACGTCAGCGCAACCATCAGCAGTGCGGCGGCGGCCATCGGTCGCACACGGCCGGACACGTTCTTGTTCCCCATGACCCCAGCCTAAGTCCGGGGCGTGCCGCCGGCAGGCATCCGGTCCGCAGAGCCCGCCAAAACATTGTGCGCCGCAGAGCTGCATGAAAGGGTTGCTTCATGACCAATCCCCTCTTGTCCCCCAGCGCCCTGCCCTTCGGACTGCCGCCGTTTGCCGACATCGACGACGCCCACTATGCCGAGGCGGTTGACGCCGGGCTCGCCGAACACCTGGCCGAGATCCAGGCCATCGTGGACAACCCCGAGCCGGCCACGTTCGAGAACACCGCACTGGCCATGGAAAGGTCCGGCCGCCTGCTGGATCGCGCCGCCGCCTCGTTCTTCACGCTGGCTTCCGCCGACGCCTCCGAGGCAATCAGGAAGCTCGAAACCGAACTGTCGCCCCGCTTCGCCGCCCATCAGGACGCCGTCTATCTTAACCGGGCGCTCTATGAGCGGTTCGACGCCGTGGATACCGGGGGCCTGGACGCCGAATCGGCCAGGCTTGTCGAGGAGTACCTCAAAGAGTTCCGCCAGTCAGGCGTTCAGCTGGACGACGCCGGCCAGGACCGGCTCCGTTCCCTGAACGCCGAGCTGTCCCGGCTGGGCACGGAATTCGGCCAGCGCGTCAAGGAAGCGATGAAGTCCGCCGCCCTGCTGCTGGACAGCGCCGATGACCTCGCCGGCCTTCCCGGGGACGAGGTCGCCAGTGCCGCGGAAGCAGCCCGCGTTGCCGGACATGAGGGCAAGTTCCTCCTGACGCTCATCCAGCCCAGCAACCAGCCCGCCCTGGCGTCACTGGACAACAGGGACGTGCGCCGGCGGCTCTTTGAGGCGTCCGTGGCCCGCGGCAGCTCCGGCGGAGACCTCGACGTCCTCGACCTCGTGAAATCCATGGTCCGGCTCCGCGCCGAAAAGGCCGCCCTGCTGGGCTTCGCCGACTATGCCGAACTCGTGGTGGACCGGCAGACGGCCCCGGACTTCGGCGCCGTGCGGACCATGCTGAACCGGCTGGCGCCCGCCGCCGTGCGGAACGCGGACGCGGAGGCGGCCGCCCTGGCCGAGAGCGCCGGCCACCCGCTGGAGGCCTGGGACTGGGCCTACTACTCCGCCAAGGTGCGGCGGGAACGCTACACCGTGGACGAGCAGGCGCTCAGGCCGTACTTCGAGCTGGACCGGGTACTGGCGGACGGCGTGTTCTTTGCCGCCACGTCGCTCTTCGGCATCACCTTCCATGAGCGCAAGGACCTGGCCGGCTACCACGAGGACGTCCGGATCTGGGAGGTCCGGGACGCAGACGGAACCGGGCTGGGCCTGTTCCTGGGCGACTACTACACCCGCGAAACCAAGCGGGGCGGCGCATGGATGAACTCGCTCGTGGACCAGTCGGCGCTCCTGGGCACCAGGCCGGTGGTCATCAACAACCTGAACATCTCCAAGCCGCCCGCAGGTGAGCCCACGCTGCTCACGCTCGATGAGGTGCGCACCGCGTTCCACGAGTTCGGCCACGCACTGCACGGCCTGTTTTCCAATGTCACCTACCCGCGGTTCTCGGGCACGTCGGTGCCGCGGGACTTTGTGGAGTACCCGTCCCAGGTCAACGAGATGTGGATCATGTGGCCGGAGGTGCTGTCCAACTACGCCCGCCACCACGCCACCGGGGAGCCCCTGGCCCAGGACGTCGTCGACCGGCTCAACGAGTCCCGCCTGTGGGGCGAGGGGTTCGCCACCGCGGAGTACCTCGGCGCCGCGCTGCTGGATCTGGCCTGGCATGTCCTGGAAGCCGACGGCGTTCCGGAGGACGTCCTCGAGTTCGAGGCGAAAGCACTGGCCGCCGCAGGAGTGGCACATCCCCTCATTCCCCCGCGGTACCGGACGGGCTACTTCCAGCACATCTTCGCAGGCGACGGCTACGCTGCGGGCTACTACTCCTACATCTGGAGCGAGGTGCTGGACGCCGAGACCGTGGACTGGTTCACCGAGAACGGCGGGCTCAGCCGGGCCAACGGCGACCGTTTCCGCGCCGAACTTCTCTCCCGCGGCAACAGCCGGGACCCGCTCGAGTCATTCCGCACGCTGCGCGGCCGCGACGCCGCCCTCGAGCCCCTGCTTAAGCGCCGCGGCCTGGAGTAACCCAAAAAACGACGACGCCGGCCGGTCACCAAAAGGTGACCGGCCGGCGTCGTTCTGCTTTGGAGCTGTTACCAGCCGCGCTCGGCGAGGCGGTGCGGCTGCGGGATCTCGTCGACGTTGATGCCGACCATGGCCTCGCCCAGGCCGCGGGAGGCCTTGGCGATGACGTCCGGGTCGTCGAAGAAGGTGGTGGCCTTCACGACGGCGGCCGCACGCTGGGCCGGGTTGCCGGACTTGAAGATGCCGGAGCCCACGAACACGCCGTCGGCGCCGAGCTGCATCATCATCGCGGCGTCGGCCGGGGTGGCGATGCCGCCGGCGGTGAACAGCACCACCGGGAGCTTGCCGGTGGCGGCAACTTCCTTGACCAGTTCGTACGGGGCCTGCAGTTCCTTGGCCGCGACGTACAGCTCGTCCTCGGGCAGCGAGGCAAGCTTCTTGATCTCGGCGCGGATCTGGCGCATGTGGGTGGTGGCGTTGGAGACGTCGCCGGTGCCGGCCTCGCCCTTGGAACGGATCATGGCCGCACCCTCGTTGATGCGGCGCAGCGCCTCACCGAGGTTGGTGGCACCGCAGACGAAGGGAACGGTGAAGTTCCACTTGTCGATGTGGTTCGTGTAGTCGGCCGGGGTCAGGACCTCGGACTCGTCGATGTAATCGACACCGAGGGACTGCAGGACCTGGGCCTCGACGAAGTGCCCGATGCGGGCCTTGGCCATGACCGGGATGGACACAGCGTCGATGATCTGGTCGATCATGTCCGGATCGGACATGCGGGACACGCCGCCCTGGGCGCGGATGTCGGCCGGGACGCGCTCGAGCGCCATAACGGCAACAGCACCGGCATCTTCGGCGATGCGGGCCTGCTCGACGTTGACGACGTCCATGATGACGCCGCCCTTGAGCATCTCTGCCATGCCGCGCTTCACGCGGTTGCTGCCCGTCACGCTGTTGGCGGACGAGCCGGCTTCGTTGCTTACATCAGGTGTAGACACAAAAACCCCTATGGGTAGCTAGATGACCTTCGCCGGCAGTGCAGGCGGCAAGGACATGCCGTTTTTGCACACACCGGATTACCGGATCCATTGACCGGGCAGTCCTAATACTAGTCCCACCGCGGCAGCCCGGCTTAATCAGGTTTGTTCGGAGTCTTCCAGCGACTGGACGCGCACGGCCAGGACGCGCTGGACCACCGTGACAAGGCTCGCCGCGGCCAGCAGCACCAGAGTCGCCAGCAGCACCACGGGCGGCAGCCCAACACCGGTCAGGCCGGTAATCACCAGGACCGAAACCAGCCGTTCAGCACGCTCGGCTATGCCCACGTTCGCCTGGAAACCGAGGGATTCGGCCTTCGCCCGGACATAGGAAACCACCATGCCAAGAACCAGGCAGACGACGGCGGCAATGGCTATGGGTATGTCTGCTCCGCCGGTGAAAAACCAGATGGCCAGGCCGGCAAAGAGGGCACCGTCAGCCAGCCGGTCCAGGCTGGAGTCCAGGAAATTGCCCCAGCGGCCGCCGAGGTTCTGCATCCGGGCCATGATGCCGTCGATGACGTCGGAAAAGATGAACGCCGTGATGAAGACGGTTCCCCAGAACAGCTGGCCCAGCGGATAGAACACCAGGGCCCCGACCACCACGCCGGCAGTCCCCACAATGGTGATGGCGTCCGGCGAAACGCCAATTTTCAACAGCCAGCGTGCAAGCGGGGTAAACAGCGCGGTGAAGAACCCGCGGGCATGCCTATTCAGCATGCGTCTCCCCGGGCCAGGCGTCGGCAACCTGCTGGCGGACCTCGTCGAGCGTCTGCGTGATCGCCTTGGTCTGGGCGATGATCGGGAAGAAGTTTCCGTCCCCGCCCCAGCGCGGAACGATGTGCTGATGCAGGTGCCCCGCGATGCCGGCCCCGCCGACGACACCCTGGTTCATGCCCAGGTTGAAGCCGCCGGGATTGGCCACCTTCCGCAGCACGCGCATGGCGGTCTGCGTCAGGTCGGCGAATTCGGCGGTCTCCTCCACCGTCAGGTCCGTGTAATCGGGGACGTGGCGGTAGGGGCACACCAGCAGGTGGCCGGGGTTGTAGGGGAACAGGTTGAGCACCACGTAGCTCGTGCGCCCCCGGTACACGATGAGCGACTCCTCATCGGTGCGCGCCGGCGCGATGCAGAACGGGCAGTCGTCCGCGTTCTTGAACTGGTGCTGGCCGCCCTTGATGTAGGCCATGCGGTGCGGAGTCCACAGCCGCTGGAAGGCATCCGGAACTCCGGCGAGGCCAAAATCGTCCGTCACTTCCGCGTCGCCCGGATAGCCCGACCCTGTGTTGTCCTGCACGTGTTCCCCTCCGCCGCGGCTAGCTGGTCCGGTTGCGGACGGCGTCCACGATCCGCTGGACAGCCTCGGCCACGGGCACGCCGTTGTCCTGGCTGCCGTCCCGGAACCGGAAGGAGACAGCGCCCGCCTCCGCGTCCTCACCGCCGGCAATCAGCACGAACGGGATCTTGTCCTTGCTGGCCGTGCGGATCTTCTTCGGGAATCGGTCCGAGGAGATGTCCACCTCGGCGCGGATACCGGCAGCCTTGAGCTTGTCGACGACGTCGAACATGTAGTCGTTGAAGGCCTCCGCGACGGGGATGCCCACCACCTGCACGGGAGCGAGCCAGGCCGGGAAGGCGCCGGCGTAGTGCTCGGTGAGGACGCCCATGAACCGCTCCACCGAGCCGAACAGGGCCCGGTGGATCATGACGGGACGCTGGCGGGTGCCGTCGGCGGCCTGGAACTCGAGTTCGAAGCGCTCAGGCAGGTTGAAGTCCAGCTGGATCGTGGACATCTGCCAGGTGCGGCCCAGGGCATCCTTTGCCTGGACCGAGATCTTGGGCCCGTAGAACGCAGCTCCGCCCGGGTCCGGAACGAGCTCCAGCCCGGAGGCCTCGGCAACTTCGGCCAGGGTGCGGGTGGCTTCCTCCCAGGTGGCGTCGTCGCCGACGAACTTGTCCTCGTTCTTGGTGGACAGCTCGAGGTAGAAGTCGTCCAGGCCGTAGTCCTTGAGCAGGCCGAGGACGAAGTTCAGTGTGGTGGTGAGCTCGTCCTTCATCTGCTCTCGGGTGCAGTAGATGTGGGCATCGTCCTGTGTCATGCCCCGCACGCGGGTCAGTCCGTGGACCACGCCGGACTTTTCGTAGCGGTAGACCGAGCCGAATTCGAAGAGCCGCAGCGGCAGTTCACGGTAGGACCGGCCGCGCGAGCGGAAGATGAGGTTGTGCATGGGGCAGTTCATCGGCTTCAGGTAGTAGTCCTGGCCGGGCTTGCGGACGGTGCCGTCCTCGTTCAGTTCCGCGTCGATGTGCATCGCGGGGAACATGCCGTCCTTGTACCAGTCCAGGTGGCCGGAGACCTCGTACAGGTGCCCCTTGGTGATGTGGGGGGTGTAGACGAACTCGTAGCCGGCGTCCACGTGGCGCTGCCGGGAGTAGTCCTCCATGGCCTTGCGGATGATGCCGCCCTTGGGGTGGAACACGGGCAGGCCCGATCCCAGCTCGTCAGGGAAGGAGAACAGGTCCAGCTCGGCGCCAAGCTTCCGGTGGTCGCGGCGCTCGGCCTCGGCGATGCGTTCCTGGTACGCCTTCAGGGCATCCTTGGTGGGCCACGCGGTGCCGTAGATGCGCTGCAGCTGCTGGTTGTTCTGGTTGCCCAGCCAGTACGCGGCCGAGGACCGGGTCAGGGCAAAGGCGTTGGAGATGAGCTTGGTGTTGGGCAGGTGGGGCCCGCGGCACAGGTCGCACCAGACGCTGTCCCCGCTCTTGCGGTCGACGTTGTCGTAGATGGTGATGTCCCCGGCGCCGACTTCGACGTTGACGCCTTCGCCGGCCTCGGCGGCGTCGTTCTTCTTGCCCAGGAGTTCGAGCTTGTAGGGCTCGTTCTTCATGGCCTCGCGGGCCTCGTCCTCGGAGACGACGCGGCGGACGAACTTCTGGTTCTGGTTGATGATCTTGAGCATCATCTTTTCCAGGGTCTTCAGGTCTTCCGGGGTGAAGGGCTCGGCGACGTCGAAGTCGAAGTAGAACCCGTCCGTGATGTACGGACCGATGCCAAGCTTGGCGTCCGGGCGCAACTGCTGCACGGCCTGGGCCATGACGTGGGCGGTGGAGTGGCGCAGCACATTGAGCCCGTCGGGGGAATCGATGGTGACGCCCTCAACCTCGGCACCCTCGGGAAGGGGCTGGTCCAGGTCCTTGAGCTCGCCGTCGACACGGGCCACAACGACGTCGCGGCGCTCAAAGAAGAGTTCCGCGCCGGTGGTCCCGGTAGTCACCTTCATTTCTTCGCCATCGACGATGAGGGTGATCTGCTGGGCATCTGACACGGGTGTCTCCTATTCAAAGTTCAGGCTTCGTAGCTTGTGGCGTACGGGGACCACAGCCAGCCTCGTCAATGTTATCTGTTGCGGAAGAGGCGAGCCAAAGCGCCACGGCGGCACCCAGCCGGAACGATTGGAAAAACAGATGGGGCGGGTCAGCTCCCCAGGCCGGTGATGGCCAGGTTCCTGCTGATGCCTTCCAGCGGCCCCGGCTGCCTGAACTCCAGTTCAATGCTTCCTGGTTCGCCGGTCCCCGGGTCACGGTTTCCCGCTTCGCCGTTGCCCCGTTCAGCGGTCCCCCGTTCAGCGGTATCCCGTTCAGCGGTATCCCGTTCAGGGAACGGCAGGGTGTCCACCCGGCTGAGGTCCCAGGCCATGCTGGCGCTGAGGCTGATGCCGCGCGGGCCGGTCCGCCGGGTTGTTCCCCGGATAAGCAGCAGCCGGGTGCCGAACAGCAGCGGGCCGGCGTGCTCCTGCGCCTCGTGGAAGAACACGGAATCCACGCACCCGGTGCCGTCATCGATGCTGATGAAGACCACCCGCCTGCCGCCGCGCATGGGTGGGGTCTGGGTGGCGATGCGGACACCGGCAACCAGGACCTCCGTTCCGTTGCGCAACCCCAGCAGCTTGTCCGCCGTGGTGACGCCAAGCCGGTCCAGGAGCGGGCGGTGGCTGGACATCAGGTGTTCACTGACATCAACAGCCATCAGGTCAAGTTCCGCCCGGACGTTCTCCACCATGGTGGGCTCCGGCAGCCCGGCCTTGACATTGCGCAACTCGACATCCCCCAGCGGCAACGCGAGCTGCCCCTCAATGATGTCGGCGCCTTTCTTTGCCGGCTTGCTCTGCAGGCTTTGCAGGTGGTGGACAAGGTCTGCCCGGTTCGCTGTCCCGCCGGATTCCCGGTGCAGGGTGTCAAAGGCACCCAGTTGGGCGAGCCGCTTGATGCTGGGCTTGCTCAGCCTGGAGCGTGCCCTCAGATCCGCCAGCGAGTCATAGGGCTGGCCTGCAACGATCCGCTTCAGCTCAGCACCGGACAGCCCGAAGATGCCGTTGAGGCTCAGCCGGATGCCCAGCTTTCCCCGGTCCGGGCCTTCCGCGAGGCGCTCCACCCGGTACTCCGCGCCGCTGCGGTTGATGTCCAGCGGAAGAATGGGGATGCCCATGCGACGGGCTTCGGCCACAAGGAGGCGCTTGGGGTACATTCCGGGATCGTGTTCCCACAGGCCGGCGAGGAACGCTTCCGGATGGTGGGCCTTCAGCCAGGCCGACTGGTACGTGGGCACGGCAAAGGCGGCGCCGTGGGCTTTGCAGAACCCGAAACTGGCGAACGATTTCAGGGTGCCCCACACCTTGTCCACAACGTTCGGCTGATATCCCCTGGCTTTGGCCTCGCGGCGGAAAAACTCCTCAACCTGCCCTTCCAAGACGTCATTGCTCAACGCCCTGCGGAATTCGTCGGCCTTTGCCAGCCCGCAGCCGGTCATCACGTCAAAGGTCCGCAGGATCTGCTCATGGAAGACCGTCACCCCGTGGGTTTCCTGAAGTACCGGCTTCAGGTCCGGGTGCGGATAAGTTTCTGGCGCGAAGCCGTGCCGGTGTTCCAGGAAGGGCCTGACCATGTCAGATTTCATGGGCCCCGGACGGAACAGTGAGATGTCGATGATGAGGTCGTTGAATTCGCGCGGGGCCATCTTGCCCACCAGCTCCCGCTGGCCCGGTGATTCGATCTGGAAGCACCCCAGTGTGTGGGTGCTTCTGATCAGCTCATACGTCGGCTCATCATCCAGGGGCACGGCATTGAGATCGATCAGGCCGTTCTCGGCAATGTAGTCCGGACCGCTGCCATCTGTTGCAACGGGGTGGGCTCCGGCTGCCACCACTTCAGCCTTGGAGGGATGGATGCGGATGATCTCCCGCACGGCAAAGGCCATGGCGCTTTGCATCCTGACTCCCAGGACATCCAGCTTCAGCATGCCCATGGGGTCCATGTCGTGTTTGTCGAACTGGCTCATGGGCAGGCCAAGGCCGCTGGGCTGGACGGGTGTCCGGTCCAGCAGGGTGGCATCACCGAGGATCACCCCGCAGGGGTGCATGGAGATGTGGCGCGGAAGCCGGTCCAGCCGTTCGGTGAGGTCCACCAGCAGGTCCAGCTGCTGGTTCTCCGAGAAGTTCCGCTGTTCCACCCGTCCGGCGAACTCGCGAAGTTCCGGCTTTTCCTCCAGTGCCTCCCGGAACTTCCGTGCCGAAAAGCGCCACAGCTGCTTGGCAATCTCGCCGACATCGCCGTCGTCCATCCCCAATGCCATGCCGGCGTCCCGCACCGCACCGCGAGCGCGGTAGCCGTTCTGCATGCTCATCAGCGTGACGCGCTGGGAGCCGAACCGGTCAAAGATCTTCCGGTAGACGTTGTGCCGCTCAGCGCTTTCAACGTCGATGTCGATGTCAGGCAGCGTTGACCGGTCGCCGGAGAGGAACCGTTCGAAGATCAGGTCATGCTGGAGGGGGTTCACCTGGCTGATGTCGATCAGGTAGTTCACCAGGCTGGAAGCCCCCGATCCCCGGGCTGCCGCCCTCACCCCCATGTCCAGGATCATGCGGGAAACCTCGGCCACGGTGAGGAAGTAGGAGGCAAAGCCGAGGCGGGCAATTATCTTCAGTTCATGCTGCAGCCGTGCGCGCATGTCCGCTTCCGCCTGCCCGGAGATGCCGGGGAACCGCCGCGTGATTCCGGCCTCGCAGCGCTGGGCCAGTTCTGCCAGCGGATCCCCTTCAATGCCGATGACGGCAGCTTCAGGCACCACCGGCTGCTTCCAGCCCATGTCAGACACGGGATCCATGCGGCAACGGTCCGCGAGCGCCTCGGTCTGCGCGAGCAGCACCTGGAGATCTGCGGCCCCGTAACCGGCAGCATGGATGACTTCCTTGCCCAGTTCCACCATTTGGTCCGGGGTTTTCAGCCAGCCCTGCCCGTTGGGCTGAAGCAGCGGGGCGGCGGACAGTTCGGGAAGCGACTTCAGGGTGCGGGCCGAATCCAGGACATCGGCGGTGGCCGCACCGTCCTCCTCGCAGTACCGTACTGCGTTCGTGAGCACCGCCGGCACGCCGTATTCCTGCGCCAGCTTGAGCATGCGGACCGCATAGGCGGTGCTTAACGGCTCCCCCGGAGCACTGAGGTGGGTGACGATCTCTGCCGCGACGCTTCCGGCCGGCATGGCGTCCAGCCAGGCCTTGAAAAGGGTGCGGGGCCGAAGGTACCGCCGCCCGCCCAGCGCGGTGCCGACGTCGGAATCCGGGCCCAACAACACGGTGAGCACCGGTTTCAGGGTTTCCGGATCCAGGACGCGTGAGGCCAGTTCGGCCCTGGTGACAGCAACGGGCACCGTTCCCCCGGCCTTGCCCGTGGTGCGGGCATGCGCGTCGGAGATCAGCCGGCACAGTGCTTTGTATCCCGCACCGTTGTTGTGGCCATGCGCAAGGATCACGACGCGCCCGGTGACTCGGGAAGCAGAAAACCGGGTTTTGGAAACCCGTGCACCGGCCACCCCGGGATCGTGGTCCCCCTCGTCGTCGAACACTGACAGATCCACGCCGACCACCGGATCAATTCCGGCAGCCATGCAGGCCTTGAGGTGTTTTACGGTGCCGTACAGGCCGTCGCGGTCCGTGCAGCCGAGGGCGGTTGCCCCCTGGGCAGCGGCTGCCTGGGCGAGTTCATCCGGCCAGGAGACACCATAGTGGGCGCTGAAGGCGGTGGACACGTGAAGGTGAGTGAAGCTCATGCTGATTTGTGCTGGAGTGCGTCTTTAGGCCGGAGGGCGTCGTGGATCCGGATCAGCCGCCAGCGTCCGCTGCCGGCGTGCCGCACCAGGTCAAGGGTTAGAGGTTCAGTCGGTTCTGCAGCCGGAGTTTCCGGCGGACTGCTTCGGCCGGCAGGCAGGACCTGCACCCGCCAGATCTCATGGTCCACAAGCCCGGGGCCGCTTCCGAGCGGAGCACGCCGCTCTTCGGCCCACCACTGGCGGCGTTCGTACCAGCGCAGGGGTTCAGCGCAGACCAGATAGTCCCTGCCGCCCCACCGAAGCTCCGCCGGCTCACCGGTAGGTGCGCAGACGACGTCAACAGACTCGCTGAACGTTCCCATGGGTGCCTCCGGATACCAATCTGATTCTGCAGAAAATACGCAGTCATTCGAATATGTATTCGAACGATTCCAGTTTACGCCGGGCGGGCGACAAAACCTAGATGGGTGTGGACGGACGGCGGCTCACAGGGCAGGATGGTCCCATGAGTTCCAATGACGCGCTCCTGAAGCAGGTAAGCATCGCCGCCAAAGAAAGCACATTGGTGGCCAAGTTCGATATCGACGGCAACATTCCAGCATCGGGCGCCTTTGTTGTGGGGCTCGTGGCTGCCACTCCGGATTATTCACATCAACGGAGGCTGGGAATCGAGTTCATGAACGGCGAGGCGGTTTCGATCTACTCCTTCAGCCATGACGGCACGGAGGAGAATTTCGACCTCAGCAGCGTTGAGCACTCGGGCAACACCATCACGGGCAACTTCCCCATGAGCACGGTACTGGGACTGGACAAGAGCCATCTCATGTCTGCGTTCAGTGAGGCCGACGGGCGGGAATTCCAGTCCGGCGTGCCCGTCGAGGAGAAGCTTTAGAGGGTCAGCGCCCCCGCGAGCTGCACCGGGCACCAGCACGGGACAGCCGACCCTGCGCCGCGGCGTGCCTAACAACAGCCGGGCGTGCCTAACAACAGCTCAGCTGTTGTCGTTGTGGATTTTCATCTCAAGCTCGATGAACTTCGAGATCATGGCCCGGTACGTGCTTTCCACGATGTCCGGGTCTATTTCTTTTTTCTCGGCGGCCGAGCGCACATGCTCGATGACCCGCTCCACGCGCCCCGGCGCCCGCACTTCGGCGTCGTCACCCTTCAGGGTTCCCGCGATGCGGATCAGGCGCTCGCGCCGGGCGATCAGCGTGACGATCTGCTCGTCCACCTCATCCACCGCAACCCGCACGGCAGCGAGCTGTTCCCGGTCAGCCTGGGCGTTTTTCTCGTCTCCGTGATTTGTGGGCATGGTCATGACAGTATCGAACCATGCAGCCCAGAGTCGATTTTATTTCATTGGGAGTGCGCAGCGTGGCCGCCTCCCGGCGCTTCTACGTGGACGGCCTGGGCTGGCCGGTCCACCGGGAGGTTCCCGACGAGGTGGTCTTCATCCAGGCCAACCACGGCCTGATTCTCTCCTTGTGGGATGCCGGGCAGATGCAGGCCGAAGCCGCCGTCGACGCTCCCGCATGTGTTCCCTGCATCACGCTCAGCCACAACGTCGGCAGCGCCGAGCAGGTGGACCAGGTGATGGCGCAGGCAGAGTCTGCCGGCGCCGCCGTCGTGGCCCCTGCCAAGACCCAGCCCTGGGGCGGCTACACCGGATACTTCGCCGATCCGGACGGCTTCCGCTGGGAAATTGCGTTCAACCCCACCTGGACAGTGGACGACGGCGGCCAGGTCACCGTCTGATTGCAGGACCCGTCCGTTTGCGGGCTTGGGTCTGGTTCGGCCCGGGTCCGCTTATCCAGGAAGCTAACTCAGAAGAGTGCCTCCACAGGCTCGATGAGCTCCGGGGAGTTGTTGCGGACGTTGCCCACCGCCTTGCCCACGGAATCCACCCGCCAGCCGGCGGCTACGTCCTTGACGCCTGACCGGACGAGGTCCACCAGGCCGGCGGCGTCGTCCGCCTGGGGGTCGAGCCAGGCAGCCATGGTGTCGCGGCTCATGGGCAGCGGGACGCGGTCGTGGAGCGCTGTGAGTTCGGCGAACACCGTGCCTTCAGTTCCCGCCGGCGGCGAGTCCGCCGTCATGATGGACATCGACAGCATCCACTGCGCGGGTTCGCCCGGCGGCAGGGTCGGATCCTTCCACCATTCGTAGAGTCCGGCGAAGGCCATGGCGGACTCGTCCCGGGGGTGGACGTAATAGGGCTGCTTGCTGCGGCCCTCGCCCTGCTTCCACTCGTAGTATCCGTCCGCAGGGACCGCGCAGCGCCTCGACTGCACGGCTTTGCGGAACGCCGGCTTCTCAAGGACCGACTCACTCCGGGCATTGATCATCTTCGCTCCGATGCCCGGGCTTTTCGCCCAGGATGGCACCAGGCCCCAGCGGGCGACGTGCAGCTGGCGGACCGTGTCGCCGTCGATCAGCCGTTCAAGCACAATGGGCGCGCCGTCGGTGGGCGCAACGTTCCACGACGGCGGGATTTCGGTTTCGTTCTCAAGTTCGGCGTCGAATTCGGCCAGCAGATCCCCCACTGCCCGGGCCATGACGTAACGTCCACACATGGCACCAGCATGCCATTGCAACAGAGGCTGGGGAATACCGGTGCCCGGGTTACGGTTGTGGGGAGGGAAACCGACAGGACCATATCAATCAGAGGAGAGCCCGTGGACTTTACCCCCGAAGACGGCACCATCACCATGTTCTCGACCACCTGGTGCGGCTACTGCAACCGGCTGAAGAAGCAGCTGGACGCCCAGGGCATCGGCTACACAGAGATCAACATCGAAGAGGTCGACGGCACGGCCGAGCTCGTGGAGCAGATCAACGGCGGCAACCGCACCGTCCCCACCGTCCTCTTCCCGGACGGCACGGCTGCCACGAACCCGTCGGCAGCAGAGGTCAAGAACAGGCTCGCTGCTTAAGGCTGACGCCGCACTACGTTCAAACAGTAAAGGCACCGGAAGACCGGTGCCTTTACTGTTTCCATTTGCTGTTTCTGGTCCCCAGGATCAGACCTTTTCGCCGATCCGGTCCTGGATCGGCCTGGGCGCGCGGGCTTCCTGGCGGCGGGGTTCCTTGCGGCGGGCCAGGAAGGCCCACAGCCTGGTGTCGTCCGCGTGGGTCCGGGGTTGCGGATGGTCCACAGGCAGCGGGTTCCCGGGCGCAGCTTCCGGCGGTACCGGGGCCCGGTGCGCCTCAGGCTTTCGGACGGTATCCTTTCGGGTGTCCCAGCCAAAATCCGCCCGCGATGAATAGCACATCACCGACCTCCTTTTCAGCGGCTGTCCCTTAATCGTCCTCTCGTCTGCGTTTGAAATCGACAGGTCTGGGTACGAAAATTCCGGACCCGGCGACGCTTCTGGCGATTGCCAGTCCGGCGCGTTACAGTTCGAGTTCCTTCCCGCGTTCCAAAGGATTGCTGTGAATCCAGTTTCCCCGCAGATCGGCACCGTCTTCGTCCCCGTCAGCGATATCGAGGAAGCCCGCGACTGGTACTGCGGCATGCTGGGCGTGCCCGCAGACGACAAGGTCCTGCTGGACCATCTGTACATACTCCCCATGGAGGGGGCCGGCCTCGTCCTGGACAGCAGGATCTACTCCCCTGGCGCGGTTTTCCAGGTTCCTGCGTTCCACTTCAACACCGCCGACATCCATGCGGCCCACGTGTTCATGAAAACCCGGGGCGTGGAACTCACCGACGTCAACGATGACCAGTGGTTCAACTTCCGGGACCCGGACGGGAACGTCCTCATGATCTGCCAAATCCCCCCGGCCACCGAATAGCAGCCACTCAACAGAACGGGCCGAAGAGCCGCACCCCGGCGGACCGGAGCTTGGCGGCGCCGGTGTCACAGCGCAGAGTCAGGCGCGGAGACTGCTGAAGTCCGCCTGGCCCAGCGTGGCGTACTCCGCGTAGGTGCGGACCACAGCCTCCTCGATGGCCTGCACGTCAAGGCCGGGCACAAGGTCGTTGACCGCGCCGGCAGTCGCCGGATCCCAGTCCAGCCCCAGGGCCGCATAGCTGGCCGTCAGCACCTCGCGGATCGGCGCCGAGTCCTCCACCACGACGACGGAGCTGAACAGCCAGGCGCCGGACACCACGCGCTGGGCTGTACCCACCAGCTTGACCCGGCGGCCCGGAGCCTCATCCGCGAAGCCGTGGACGCTGTATTCACCCGGGCAGTACTCCCCCGGGATCTCGCCGACGGCGGCGTGCACGCCAACGCTTTGGAGTGCCCCCGCGAGCATCTCGCCGAAAAATGCGAAACGGCCCTTGGCTCCGGCGATCGCGTCGCTGTGCGGCTCCACGTGATCGATGATCAAGGTGCCCTCATGGTAGGCGGCGGCGCGGCCTCCGGC
This sequence comes from Arthrobacter sp. K5, assembly GCF_040448525.1. NCBI lineage: Bacteria > Bacillati > Actinomycetota > Actinomycetes > Micrococcales > Micrococcaceae > Arthrobacter > Arthrobacter sp. K5. The sequence goes on from NZ_CP159279.1 coordinate 978,323, forward strand.
CTTGCGGATCAGCGGTTCGAACCCCAGGTCGCGGCAGGCCTGGGCGGCGGCGCCGAAGCCGGGCAGGCGGGTGTCGCGCTGGCCGAAGGCCACAGTCGGTGCGGGCCGGTACAGCCGAAGGGTGGACCCGATGACCCCGGCCCTGGCCTTCCCGAGGAGCTCGATCCCGAAATCAAGATCCCGGACGGCGCCGAGGGACTGCTCCTGCCGGACGAGGGTCAGAGTCCGTGAATCAGCCCCGGCCTGCTGCATTTTGCTAAGCTCCCTTATGGTCGTATTGCAATTTCTGGTCGTCGCCGCTGCCTTCGCCGTGATCGACGCCGTGTGGCTCAAGCTGATGAACCCGTTCTACCGCAGCCACATCGGTGAATTGCTGGCCGACCGGCCCCATCTAGGGTACGCCGTGGCGTTCTATTTGATTTACATTGCCGGCATCGTTTTCTTTGCCCTGCAGCCGGCGCTCGACGGCGGCACCTGGCTGACCGCCGTCGGCCGCGGGGCGGCGCTGGGCGCCTTTGCCTACGCAACCTACGACCTCACCAACGCCGCGACGCTCAAGACCTGGCCGCTGCAGCTCATTGTCGTGGACATGGCGTGGGGCGCCCTGCTGACCGCCCTCGCCACGCTGGCGGGCTGGCTGGTCTTCCACTAGGGCGGCAGCAGTCACTGCCCGGCGGCGGTCAGCTTTTCCGCAGCGTGAGAATCTGTTCCGCCCGGCCGAACGGCCCGGACCGGTCATGGAGCACCGTCGAGGTGAGGCCGATGCCGTCAGCACCAAAGGACACCGCGTTGTCCAGCCCCAGCCACTCGCCCTCCGGCCGCCGGTACATGTGGATCTGGAGGTCCAGGTTGGGAAAGGCGTAACTGTCCTTGCCCGGCGGCACCCGCGCGGCAATGCCGTTGGCCGTGTCCACCAGCCCCATGAGCCGTGCCAGGTCCGTGCTGTCGTTACCGTCCGTCAGAGGATGGTCCGTGCGCAGCCACACCTTCCCGGCCCCCGGCCGGTGGCCTTCCGCCACCCTCATTTCCAGGGAACGGATATACCCTCCCGGCCACACGCTCGCACCGTCATAGGGCTTGCACTCCTCGGGCGCGGGAATGGGGCCATCCTCGACGGCGGCCACCGCGGACGTATCGCTGGTGATCATGCGCCAGGCTGTCGCCCTGATGGCCACGCGCCCGGCCGCCACCAGTTCAGCCTGCAGCAGCTCGATGGTGCGTCCCGGGCGGAGCGTCGTGGTGACGATTTCACAGTCACCGCCGGGGATCAGCCCCAGGATTTCGTAGCTGAGCCTGGCCACCCGCATGTCGTCCCGGGGTTCGTGCCGGTCCAGCCGGTCGGCCAGGAGTCCCGACGCCGGGGCCATGTGCTGCTCGTGGGCGTTCCAGGCCCCCTGGGCGTGGATGGTGGAGCGGAAGCGGCCGCCGCCCAGGTCCTGGTAGTAGAAGTCGCCGTCGGCGAGTTCCGGGAGTACAGCAGTCAACGTCGACTCCTTCAAAGCGTGATCGGTTAATCCCGGTTCACTCTATCGCTTCGGCATACGGAGCTGTCCCGGGCATTGCAGGCCGGAAGCCTTCACAGCTTCCTCAAATGCCCGGCTCACGGTCAGCCTAAGTCCGGTCCATACAAATGATGCATGACCTTCCAGCAGAACTCCCCCACCGAAGAAATCCAACCCGCCGGCGCCCAGCAACCGGGCCCGGACCGCAAGCGCGGCAAGGCCAAGCCGACGCGCCGGGCCATCCTCGCCGGCGCGCTGGCGCTGACACTTTCCGCCGGCGGCGCCACCGCATGGGCGCTGGACCGGTTCGTGGTCCAGCACGTGGAAATTTCCGATGTGTCCGCCTACGAGGCAGCCCAGGGTGTGTCTTCCGGGGCCACTACGGTGGGATCGCCCGCTTCTGTCACCGACACCTCGTACACGGCCGACGGCGCCTACATCAACATCTCCACTGTGGTGACCGGCAGCGGTGACAGCACGGTCAGCTACTACATTGCCGACGTCGTCCTTGACGATGCGACGACGCTCAAGTCCGCGTTCGCCAACGACAGTTTCGGCGAGAACATCACCCAGACCACCTCGGAGATCGCGGCGGCCCACAACGCCATCTTCGCCATCAACGGCGACTATTACGGCTTCCGGGACACGGGCATCGTCATCCGCAACGGTGTTGTCTACCGGGACGAGGGCGCCCGCCAAGGGCTGGCGTTCTACCGGGACGGAACCGTGAAGGTCTACGACGAAACCGCCACCACGGCCGAACACCTGGTCGCCGACGGCGTCTGGAACACCCTGTCCTTCGGACCGGCAATTGTCCAGGACAGCCAGGTCGTGGACGGCATCGCGGACGTCGAGGTGGACACCAACTTCGGCAACCACTCCATCCAGGGCGAGCAGCCTCGGACGGCTGTGGGGCTCATCGGCACCAACCATCTGGTCTTCGTGGTGGTTGACGGCCGCAGCCCGGGCTACAGCGCGGGCGTGACCATGACCGGAATGGCCCAGATCATGAAGGACCTCGGCGCGGAGACGGCGTACAACCTCGACGGCGGCGGCTCGTCCACCATGTATTTCAACGGCGCCCTGGTCAACAACCCGCTCGGTGCAAACCGCGAGCGCGGCACCTCGGACATCCTGTACATCGGCAAGTGAGGTCCCGCCATGATCATCCTGATCCCCGCGTACGAGCCGGACGCCCAGCTCCTTGAAGTGGTTGGCGCGATCCGCGCCGCAGACCCCGCGCTCGCCCTGGTTGTCGTGGATGACGGCAGCGGTCCGGCGTACAGGCAGATTTTCGACGGCGCCCGCCGGGCGGGCGCGCATGTCATCAGCCATCCGGCGAACCGGGGCAAGGGCTCCGCGCTGAAGACCGGCTTCCGCTTCATTCTGGACCGTTTCCCCGGCCACGACGTGGTGTGCGCGGACAGCGACGGCCAGCACAGCGTCATAGACATCCTTCGCGTCGCCGAGCTCGCCGGCACGGACGCCACCTCCATGGTCCTCGGCGCGCGCACCTTCGCCGGTGACGTTCCCGCACGCAGCCGCTTCGGGAATGCCGCCACCCGGCTGCTGTTCCGGCTGGCTACCGGCGAGCGCATCCCGGACACACAAACCGGGCTGCGCGGCTACCCTGCGGCCATGCTGCCCTGGCTCCTGACAGCCAGCGGGGAGCGCTACGAATACGAACTGAACCTCCTGGTCGAGGCCAAAGCCGCCGGGTACCGCATTGCCAGCGTGGACATCGCCACCATCTACCTGGACCACAACTCCGGATCCCATTTCCGGCCGTTTGCGGACTCGGTGCGCATCTATGCCCCGCTGCTGAAGTTCCTGCTGTCGTCCTTCGCAGGGTTTCTGATCGACACCGTCGCCTTCCTGATCCTCAGCGCGGCCACCGGCTCGGTCCTGGCGGCAGTCGTCGGCGCCCGCTGCCTGAGCGCCACAGCCAACTTCCTGATCAACCGCAGCCTGGTGTTCAAACACGGCCGCGACAAACCGGCCGGAGCCGCCGGCGCCGGGTACTTCGCCCTGGCGCTGGCCCTGCTGGCGGTGAACTACGCGCTTCTGACGGCGCTCGCAGGCGCCGGCGTGGCAGACCTGCCGGCCAAGCTCCTCACCGAAGTGGCCCTGTTCGCCATGAGCTACACCATCCAGCAGCGGTTCCTGTTCGCCGCAGCTCATAAACCAGACCTTGTTCCGGCACAGCCCCGGCACAGCTTGGCCGTGGATCGTAACAAGTAGCCCACCACGAGACCCCGGAGAACCCCTTGAACCATCTGATACTTATCGCCGCAGACATCATCGCCATCTGCGTGCTGACCTTCGTCCTTTACGTCCGCCGCCACCGCCGCCGGGACCTGGCCGTGTCCTACCTCGGGATGAACATCGGCGTCCTGGCCGTCGCCACAGCACTCTCCGGCTCCGCTGCCGGACTGGGGCTGGGGCTGGGCCTCTTCGGGGTTCTCTCGATCATCCGGCTCCGGTCCACTGAACTGGCCCAGCACGAGGTGGCTTACTACTTCTCCGCCCTAGCCCTGGGGCTGATCTCGGGGATCGGAGTCGAACCGCTCTGGCTGACGCTCTCCCTCATGGGCCTGGTGCTTGGCGTGATGTTCGCCGGCGACCATGAGCGGGTCCTTCCCGCCTACCGGCACCAGACCGTTGTCATGGACCGCGCCATCTCCCGTGAGGCTGAACTCACCGCCCGGCTGGAGGAACTGCTCGCCGCGAAGGTCCACACCGTCACCGTGCAGGAACTGGACCTGGTGAACGACAAGACCATCGTTGACGTCCGGTACGCCTGCCTCCCCGCCCGCGGATCCCGGCTGAACGGTGCTGCCAGTCCGGACAACGCCGCTGGAAACCCTGCGGCGTGGCATGAGGCGCTCCCTGCCCAGGAGCTCCAGCCGCAGGCGCCCGCACCGCAGGCAGCTCCCGCCACGGCAGGTGCGGCATGAGCTCAACACCCGCGGCCGGGGAGACAACGCTCATGAACCTTGCCGCCATGCCGCCGATCGGACTCGAGGAGCTCAACGCCCAGGCCTCCCTGCAGACGCGCGTAGACCGGAAGTACGTGGTTCCCGCCGCGACTGCCCGCCAGGTGCTGGCAACCTTCGGCGGCCAGGCCCGCGTCCTCGAAATGGACGGCCTCAGGTCCTTCGCCTACGACTCCGTCTACTTCGACACCCCACAGCTGGACAGCTATATGCTGGCGGCGCGCGGCCGGCGCCGCCGCTACAAGATCCGCACCCGGACCTATGCGGACACGGGCACCAGTTTCCTCGAGGTCAAGACCGAGGGAACAAGGGAGGCCACGGTCAAGGAACGCATCCCCTACGACACCGCGGACCGGTCCCGGCTCACCGCGGAGGGCCTGGCCTACGTCAACGAAACCCTGGCCACAACCGTTGGCGACGTTCCGGACAGCCCCCTCGGTCCCGTTCTGGAAACCCGGTACCGCCGGACCACCCTCTACCTCCCGGAATCCGGCAGCCGGGCAACGATCGATTCGGACGTCACCTGGCAGACCGGGGACGGCGAGCCGTGGGTTCTCGCCGGCAGCGTAGTGCTCGAGACCAAATCCGGGTCGGCCGCCGGACCGCTGGACAGGCATCTGTGGCAGCACGGTGTTCGGCCGTCCAGGATCTCCAAGTTCGCCACCGGCATGGCCGCGCTGCACCCGCACCTGCCCGCCAACCGCTGGAACCGGACGCTCCGGCACAGCATGCGTCTGGCACCCGCAGCCTGATCCACCTCCCGGCTTTCCGCCCCCAAAGACATCCCAAAGGAACCCCATGCGTAAATTCAGCAAGAGCTTCTCCGTGGCCGCCTTCGCCCTGGCCCTCTCCCTCGCCGGCTGCTCCGCCTCCGGGAGCACGGCCTCCAGTGGAACGGCGGGCACGTCCAGCCAAACGGGCACCAGCTCGGCGTCCAGCACCCAGATGGTGACGGCAGCCTCGATCTCCGAGGACACCCATTACGACGCCGACGACCTCACCTGGGATGCGGCCAAGGAAGTGGCCGTCGCGCTCAAGGACGGCGCCTCCACGGTGGCGGGTTCCGCCGCCGGGGTAAAGGTCGACGGCGACACCGTCACCATCTCGGCCGCCGGAACCTACCGTCTCTCAGGTGCACTCACTGACGGCAAGGTGGTCGTCGCCGCCGGCGAAGAGGACGTGGTCCGAGTGATCCTCGACGGCGCAACCCTCGCCAGCTCAACCGGCTCGCCGTTCATCGTCCAAAGCGCCAACGAGGCTATCCTGTTCCTCGAGGAAGGCAGCACCAACTCCATCAAGGACGCCGCAACATACGCGGACCAGGGCACCGACGCCCCGAACGCGGCGGTCTACTCGATGGCCGACCTGACACTGGCCGGGACAGGCTCACTGGAGGTCAACGGCCAGTACAACGACGGCATCGTGTCCAAGGACGGCCTGGTCCTGGCGGCCGGCAACGTCACCGTGAAGGCGGCCGACGACGGCATCCGCGGCAAGGACTACGCCGTACTGCTGGACGGCACCTACCAGATCACGGCCGGCGGCGACGGCTTTAAATCGGACAACGACACCGACGACGGCCGCGGCTGGCTGCTGGTCAACGGCGGCAAGCTCACCGTCAGCGCCGGGGATGACGGTGTCAAGGCGCAGAACCAGCTCGCCATCGCAAACGGCACAGTGACGGTATCCGAGTCCTCCGAAGGCCTGGAAGCCCAGCACATCGCCGTCAGCGGCGGCACGGTCACGGTGACGGCCATGGATGACGGCGTGAACGCCTCCGGCGGCGCCTCAACCGCAACCCAATCAGGTGGCGGCATGGGCGGCGGGCCCGGCGGCGGGGAATCAGTGGGCGACTACTCCGTGGACATCTCCGGCGGCTCCCTCACCATCAACTCCGAGGGCGACGGCTTGGACTCCAACGGCAACGCGTCCATCTCGGGCGGCACCGTGGTGGTCAACGGGCCCGAAAGCAATGGCAACGGCGCACTGGACGTCAACGGCGAACTGGCAGTCAGCGGCGGAACCGTGGCGGCAGCAGGAAGCGCCGGCATGGTGGTCACCCCGGGAACAAGCTCCACCCAGTCAGGTGTGCAGATCACGTTCACCTCCACCGTGCCGGCGGCTACCACCGTCCAGCTGGCCGACGCCAACGGCAAGCTCGTGGCCACGTTTGTGACCACCAAAGCCACCGGCTCGCTCGTCTTTTCCTCGTCGGCCATCGAAGCAGGCAAGCAGTACACCGTGCACACCGGCGGCACGGCGCAGACGGAGTCCGGACTGGGCGAGGGCTCGCTCGAGGGCGCCACGGAGCTGGGCACGGTCACGGCCGGTGAATACACGCAGGGACACGGCCCCGGCGGAAGGTAACAGGGGGCCGGCAACAAGCGGCCGGTCAGAGGCCGCAGCAACCTGTGGAACCCGGAATGCGTCCGGCGCGGCATATTTTTTGCCCCGCCGGACGCGCGCTTAATGTCCGGATCTCCATATGATGATCTGGGTAGACTCGGAGACTGGTCCTTCTAGCAGCCCTCGGAAGAGGTGTTCCACTGATGCGAGTTATTAGCTACAACCTCCGCAAGCACAAGGCGAGTGGCGAACTGATGAGTCTGGCCCGCAACTTTGGGATAGACGTCCTGTGCCTCCAGGAGTGCGACTCATCCGATCTGCCTGACACGCTTGGCCCGCTCCACCTGGCCGACTACACCAAGGGCAACAGGCTGGGCCTGGCCATCTACTACCGGGCTGACCGGTTCACGGCACTGGATACCCAGACCTTCGCCCTGAAGAAATCCATGCACGACCGCGTGATGGCTCCGGCCCACGAACGGCTGATCGGCACCCGGATGGTGGACAACGAAACCGACCATGAGCTGGTGGTGGGTTCGTTCCACGCCGCCCCCCTCACCGCATCAAACTCGCTGCGGCGCAAGCAGATCCACGCGGCGCATGCCGAGCTGCTGAGCATGGGCACCGGGCTCATGACACTGATGGTGGGCGACTTCAACTATCCGTTCTTCACCAAGAGCCTTGACACGCACATGAAGAACTCCGGGTACGCCCTGTCCCTGAGCAACCGCAGGACCTACACCCGGTACAAGGTTTTCAAGGGCCACTTCGACTTTGCCACGTCACTGGGCCTGGACATTGAAAGCGTGGAAACGCTTCCCCGGGGGAAGTCGGATCACCTGCCCATCCTCGTGACAGCCGAATACGGCGCGGACCGGGCTCCGATCAAGGGGCAGCCTGTTTCCTGAGGCTTCCGCGGTCAGGCCTCAGTCATGAGACTGCGTGGTCCCGTACCGGGATGACATCGATCCGGGCGTCGGGTCCGACGACGACCAGCACCCGCTCAGCAATCACGCCTTCCAGTGCCGCCATCAGTTGCCCGGGATCCGGTACCCTGCCCGCGGAGGGGGCGGCAGCACCGCCGTCGGACGCGGGGTGCTGCCCTGCCGCCGGACCGGACCGCAGCCATACCGTCACGTCGGCCCCGGTGGCTGCGCGGATAGCATGTGTCAGCAGAACGGGATCAGAGCCTGTCACCAGGACCACCTGCCCGATGCTGCGCTCCTCGTTCTGTAAAGGGCCGGCTTCCTGCACCGGCTCGACTTCCTGAACTGGGCCAGCGTCCGGCGGCAGAGTGGCACGCTCCCGGCGCCAGACGCTGTAGTGATAGGCAGCCACGAGCGCGGTGGCCGTCAGGAGTCCCAGCGGCGCCCGGATCCGACCTATGAGGTTCCCCGAGCGCTCCGGGTCCAGCAGATACTCAAAAACCTGGTACCCGACCACCAGCAGGGCGATCAGCGCCACCACGGCGCTGATCCCGAAGATAACCACGAGGTAGATTCGCCGTCCGGCTGCGCCGCGGTTCGCCGGCTGCCACGCCCTCCACCAGACGGCCCCGCCCACGGCAAGGGCACTGATGCCGCCCAGCAGCAGGGTGCGCGTGCCCGTTCCCGCCAGGGTTGTTTCGGCAAAGCCCAGCGCCGCGTTGACAACCACTCCCACACCTGAGGCCGCGGCGATCAGCGCCACTCCGGATGCCAGCAGCAGCCCCGTCTCCCGCATCCGCTCCGACCGCGCGGCCGTAAGCACTGAGTGGTAACGCCAGACTAGGGCTCCGACAGCTGCAGCGGCCAGCGCGGGGCCCAGGGGATCCACGAGCCGGATCACCTCGTCGGAGCGGTCCAGTACCAGCCGCAACAGGACGAACACCACCGTGGTGGCTCCGGCCACTGCCGTTATGCAGCCGCCAAGCACTCCGAAGACGGCAGCGGCCACGTTGGCCAGCGATGAGGCCAGGCGTTGCGCTCCGCCGCGAATCCACTGCCACCACCACACCACGAATCCGCCGCCGGCCCAGATGAGCGGCTGCAGCACCGAAACCCACCAGGGTAGTCCCACTTCCTGTGTACCTGCCAGCCCCCGCAGCGCCGCGTCGAGGAGACTGCCGAGAGCGGTCACAGCCCCGCCGGCAAATAGCAGCAGCCCCAATACCGACCCTGCGAGCGCCGGGACGGTGTGCAGCCGGCGCGGTCCCTTGCCGTGGTGCTGCCACATCCACCGGTGCCACACCCAGACGGCCGCCCACACCACACCTGTGGCCAGGGACGAACGCCATGCCGTTCCTTCAATCGCCCCGTCCGCACCCGCCATACCGGATGCGGCGCGGGCCAGCAGCCCGAACAGCCGGGACGCAGCGCCGAGCAACGCTGTGACAGCGGTGACGAGGGCAACGGTGTAGACGCCGGCCACATACAGTCCCCAGGCAACAGACGACCGCTCGGCTTCCTCCCCTTGCCGGCGCCAGGCCAGCCACCACAGAACGGCGGCCATGCACCCGCCAACCAGACCAAACGCGAGGGACCGGGCGAGGCTGCCGACGTCGTTCCCGGCCAGCCCTGCACCGGAGTCAAACAGCCGCTCAAGCAGGCCGGCCAGGCCGGAAGCGCCAATCACGACGAGGACGAAGAGAAGTACAAACACCACCAGCCGCCGCACGGTGGGCAATGCCGGCGATGTTGGTCCGCGTGCGCCGGTCCGGACCGTACTCACGGCTTCACCGCCGGAACCGGACAGAGGGTGAGCTGCCACGGGGCGGTCGCAACGAGCCAGTTGCCGTTAACCCGTTCCAGGCCAAACACGGCCTCCGTCTCGTATTCGGGATTCCCGAACGGGCCGCTGCCGCTGGACGTGGCCAGGACCACGTGCACCTCCGCCGTGTCGGCATGCTCGACGGTGGAGGCCAGCGTAACCCGAAGCGTGCCCGAAGCAGGACGGTCCGCCGGCACGCACGGCCTGTCCGGGTGCGAAGTCCCCAAGCGTCCGTCCGTCGAGTAGCGTGCGGCTGCCGCGCCGTCATTGTTGAGGACGGCGGCCGCATAGCGCTGGACCACACCCGCCGGCGTACTCTCCGCAAGCGGCTCAGGCACACCGCGGAAAAAGACCACGGCGAGCGCCACGGCGACGAGACCGGCAATGATGGCAAGGACTGAAATCAGGGTCCGGTCGGGCCGTGGCGGTGCGGTCATCCGGGCAGCTAGGTGGTGTGGTGCTCGACGGTGAAGTCGCCGCCGGGGTAGAGGATGGTCTCGTGGCCATCGTCGAAACGGACATGGTACGGCGGCGCTCCGTTCGGGCCCCGGACCTCCAGAATCTCACCGTGCCGGTCCGAGGACTCCACTGTCCTGCCCCGGATGATGATGCGGTCTCCCTGGGTTGCCTGCATGGCAATCACCTCCCAGCCCTAGAGTACGATGCTCTTCCCTCCGGCGGAACAGCTGCGAGGCATCCTCGGAAACGGAGCCGGGATTACGCCCGGCCGCCCGTGTGGCGGATGCAGAAGGGAGTCCAGGGGCGGGCCTCCAGCCGCCCTTCGGCGATCTGCTCTCCGCACACCGTGCATATGCCGTAGGTACCCGCGCCGATCCGCTCAAGGGCAGCGTCCACCTCGGCCAGTCCGGACCGGCTTTGGTCCAGGAGTGCCGATGCCTGGGAAAGTTCAAAGGCAATGGTTGCACCTTCAGGATCATGCTCGTCGTCGACGTTGGAGTTGTGCCGGGCGGCGTTGGCTGAGGCTATGTCTGCGCGCAGGGCCGGCAGAAGGGCGAGTTTTCGCGCCCGCTCCTCTTCCAGTATCAGCCGGAACTTCTCAGTGTCCATGGTTGGAGCCGTCCAGCAGCCTGCCGCGCAGCTCCGGCCAGGAGGCGGCAAAGGAAGGATGCAGGTTGATGCCGGCCACTTCCTCGACGGGAATCCACAGCAGCTCGATGCTCTCCGGGTCGTTGATGGCTGGTTCGAACGGTTCCAGCACCCGCACGGCGACTGTGGTGTAGGACCAGTAGCCGACGTCGAATACGGAGGTGAAGAGCACTTTGACGCTCTGTTCGGGAACGGCCGCCTCCTCGTGGGCCTCACGCAGGGCGCCCGTCACGGCGTCCTCGCCCTGGTGCAGCGCGCCGCCGGGGAGCCCCCAGGTTCCGCCATGGTCGCTCCAGGTCGCGCGGTGCTGCAGCAGGACGCCCTTCTCCACGTCATGGACCAGCAGGCCGGCCGATCCGAAGCGCCCCCAGAACCGTCCGCGGTCACCCTCCACCCAGGCATCGCCCGGGTCGCGGGGGCCTTGGGGACGGCGGGGATCACCGGGTGAGGGCGGGACGATTTTCTCCATCGTCCCAGTCTGCCCCATGGGAAGATGCTTCGATGAGCCTGCGCCTGGTCTTTGTTGCCGACACCCACGTCCCGAAGCGCGCCCGTGCATTGCCTGAACAAGTGTGGGCCGCCGTCGACGACGCTGACGTGGTGTTCCACGCGGGTGACTGGGTCAGCACCGATCTGCTGGACGAGTTCGAACGGCGCAGCACGCGCCTGATCGGCGTTTACGGCAACAACGACGGCGACGCGCTGCGGCAGCGCTTGCCCGAGACGGCCACTGTGACGCTCGACGGCGTCCGGTTCAGCATGATCCACGAGACCGGACAGGCGAAGGGCCGGGAGCAGCGCTGCGAGGCCCTCTTTCCAGATGCCGACGTGCTGGTTTTCGGCCACTCGCACATTCCCTGGGACACTGTGGCTCCCGGCGGGCTGCGCCTGCTCAACCCCGGCTCCCCCACCGACCGCCGCCGGCAGCCTGTGTGCACCTACATGACCGCCGTCGTCGCGAACAGCAGCTTTGGTGACGTCCAACTGGTGGACGTCAGGACCAGCCCCTGACTGGCCGCACAGGAAAGGGAGCCCTGCCGCGGTTGCCCGGGCGGGACCCCCTTCGAATCTCCGCTTTAGACGGAGCTCAGGCGTGGTGATCCTGTTTGGTCAGTCCTTCTTGAAGGCGTCCTTGACCTTTTCACCGGCCTGCTTCAGATCGGCCTTGGCCTGGTCAGTTTTGCCCTCGGCCTCCAGGCCCGGGTCGTCACTGGCCTTGCCCGCACCTTCCTTGGCCTTGCCGCCAAGTTTTTCTGCTGCATTGTCGATTTTGTCGTCCAGACCCATGCCACTGTCCTTCCGTCTGCGCAGCCCGCTGGGTGCAGGCCGGCTCGTGCTCCCAGTCTAGGTCGGGCACCTATCCGGGTGAAGGGCAGCTACCACTTACATGCCCGGGCTTGCCAGCAGCCGGTCGGTGGCGGCGTCTGCTTCCCCGCCGAAGTAGTGCTCCAAAACGCGCCGGAACACCTGTTCCTCCGGCGCCGCCCGCAGGAACAGCGTCATGGAGGACTGGAGCTTCCGGGCATCGATGCCGCCGAAAATCTCTGCGGCGCCGCGGTTGCCCACGTTGTCCACCGCGGTGGCACACTCGATCAGCCGCGGTCCCAGCACAGGATGCTGCAGGTACGCCCGGGCTTCCTCAAGGGATGCGATGGCGTACCTTCTGGAGGTGGCGCTTTGACCCAGGCCGGCAATCTGGGGAAAGACGAACCACATCCAGTGGCCGCGCTTGCTGCCTGCGCGGAGCTCCTCCAGAGCATGGGCGTAGGTGGCGCCGTCATTCTGCGCGGCGACGAAACGTTCCAGGTTATGCGGGTCGTTCATGGCGGTTCCTAGCTGGAAACATCCCGTTCGATGTCCTCGGCGAGGCTGTCCACGTCTTCGGGCCGCATGCTGATGCCGGCGCCGTCCAATCGTTCCCTGAGGACGTGGCTGACGTCGTCCTCCACATGGCCCAGCCGGATCTCGTCGCGCACCTCCTCGGCGATGTCCTGGACGGTACTGGGGCTGTCCGCCCCTGCCGCAGCGTCAGCGGCTTCCGCCTCAACATCCGCATGCGGATTCTCAGTGAAGTAATCGTCGCCGGTAGCTGCAGATTCAGTCATATCCCATGGTGGCGGCCGCGATCAGATCCGGTCAACAGGTCCGGCACGAAACCATCCGGCGCCCGACAATGACGGCCGGCAAGGACCCGGTCATGGATATGTTTCCTTCATGTGTTGGTAACGCGGCCTTCCGGCGGAAGCTTTCACGGCGGCCTGCCGGATTCGTCCCGCCGTTCCGCCCTTAAGTCTGCAGCGTCAGCAGGAAACGCACCCGGCCATCAGGAGTCGTTAACATATCCGAAACACGGCAGTCACGCCGGCTTTACGTAGGCGCGATTTTTGAAACCCGCGTGTAACTTGCCACACCCAGACCCGAAACATGGATCCACGAATATCAATGAGGGGCGTGGCGCCGGCATCAGCGGGCCGCGGAGAGGATGAGTTTCCTGGGAAGGGAAAACGCGTGGAGATCACTGCGGCGAACGTTTGGATGATGGTGTCGGCGGCATTGGTGCTGCTCATGACCCCGGCACTGGGCCTCTTCTACGGCGGCATGACCCGCGCCAAGGCCTCCCTCAACATGATCATGATGAGCTTTGTGTCAGCCGGTATCGTCGGCGTCGTCTGGGTACTCTGGGGCTACTCCATGAGCACCGGCGAAGGCGTTCTTGGCCTGTTCGGCAACCCGTTCGCCAGCTTCGGCCTGAGCGGGCTGATGGGCACCCCTGACCTCATCAAGGCCGGTTTTGCCGGAACCTTTGCGATCCTCACTGTGGCCCTCATCAGCGGCGCGATCGCCGACCGCGCCAAATTCACCGCCTGGGTCCTTTTCGTACCGCTCTGGATCACGGCCGTCTACTGCCCGCTCGCTTTCATGATCTGGGGCGGCGGGCTCATGAGCCAGGGCGGAGCCGTGACCGCCATCTTCGGACAGGTCATCGACTTTGCCGGCGGCGCCGTCGTCGAAATCAGCTCAGGCATCGCCGCGCTGGTTCTGGCCGTGATCGTCGGCAAGCGCCACGGTTTCGGGAAGGACCCAGGTCACCGCCCGCACAACGTCCCGTTCATCATGCTCGGCGCCGGACTCCTCTGGTTTGGCTGGTTCGGATTCAACGCCGGCGCCGCCACCACGGCGGAACAGGCCGGTCTGATCTGGGTCAATACCCTGGTTACGCCGTGCGCAGCCATGCTCAGCTGGCTCCTCACGGAGAAAATCCGCCACGGCCACCCCACGTCCCTGGGCGCAGCGTCCGGTGCCGTCGCCGGCCTCGTGGCCATCACGCCGTCGTGCGCCAACATCAGCCCAGTGGCCGCCATCGGCCTGGGCCTGGTGTCCGGCGTGGCCTCGGCGCTGTTCGTCGAACTGAAGTTCAAGTACGGCTTCGACGATTCCCTGGACGTTGTCGGCGTGCATCTGGGCTCCGGCCTGGTCGGCACCCTCGCCCTCGGCTTCATCGCCCTCCCCGTCAACGGCGAAGGCGGCGGCCTCTTCTACGGCGGCGGCGTCCAGCAGCTCATCGCCCAGACGGTTGCCGTTCTCATCACCCTCGCGCTCTCCGGGCTGATGACTGCAGTCATCGGTCTCGCGATTCACAAGACCATCGGCTTCCGGGTCAGCCATGAGGCCGAAGTTGCCGGCGTCGACCGGTCCGAGCATGCCGAAAGCGCCTATGAATTCGGCAGCATGGGCCACAGCCAGTTCCACCCGCTCCGCCAGCAGATCCACGCAGCTCCGGCCGCTCGCCCGGCAGGCACCCCCGCCAACCCCGCCGCGGACGACGCCGTTTCCGCCGAGGCGGCAGAGGAACTGCAGCCTGCACCGGCTTCCGCCTAGTCTTTCCGCTGTTCGCTGGGTTCGCGGGACCTGGATCCTAGCGGCGGAAGGCGAGCCGGAGCTCCGGCCTTCGCTCCGCAACGGCGTCCAGCACGGCGTCGACAGCCTGTTGGTCGGGGGTTGTCCCGGCCGGCGCTATGTCCGTGGCGATTTTGGCGCGGCGGACAAAGCCATCCCAGTCACCGCCTCCCGCCCGGAGGGCCCGCAGCGGTGCCATCAGGGACGCGCGGCGGAGCCAGACGTCCGGGTCCCCCGCCCACCGGTCCAGCACCGCGTCGGCACGCACCCGCTGCTGGCCCTCCAGCCTCTCCACGAGCGGACCAACGACGTCGACGGCGATCGGGTCGACGAGCGACGGTATCCGCGCGTCGCGCACAAAGCCCTCAATGCGGGTCAGGTCGGAGTTGGTCAGCAGCTCCACTTTGGACTGCAGGAGGACGACGGCGGCCAGGCGCCGCTCGTAAACAGGCACCTCCCACAATTCGGAACTGAGGGCGGTGACCTCGTCGTGGGGCAATCCGGCATGGCGGCGGAGAGCGTCACGTACCGTTCCGCGCACCGCGCCCACTGATGCGCCGTAGTACTGCATCCTGCTGCCGAGCCGGTGACGCAATTCCTCGGCCCGGTACCACGAGGCCTCACGCTGCAAGGTGTCATCCACGAATTCGCCGGCAGCACTCACCCGCCCATTCTTTCCGTACAGGGACGGCGCAGTCCAACTCCCGGACTGCGGACATTTCGACGCGCTTTGACGACCGCCCGGCTCCCTATTTCCGGGCCCCGTCATAAAAGTGTTCCCGCAGGTCAGTTCGGGGAAACAGCTGGACCGCCCGTCCGTGGACTTCACGGCATTTTGCGGGTGTTGGTAACGATCAAGTAACGTTGACGCCTGTTCCACAAGGGACGGCCCTTCA
This sequence comes from Arthrobacter sp. K5, assembly GCF_040448525.1. NCBI lineage: Bacteria > Bacillati > Actinomycetota > Actinomycetes > Micrococcales > Micrococcaceae > Arthrobacter > Arthrobacter sp. K5. The sequence continues at coordinate 993,815 of NZ_CP159279.1, forward strand.
GGGGCCCCGGAGGCCGGTGCTGGGCTCCGGATGCGCAGGGCGGCAAACCGGCCGCTCCGGCCCCGTCAACGGGGCCCAGAATTGCTTCTTGCTTTTCTTTACCACCTAGACTGTGGCTGCCTTCTGCGCGGCAGCCGTATGCCCGGAGGGGTCTTTTGCTTAAGAAGAACATAGCCATTGCCATTAGCATCGGCGCGCTTTCGCTGACCGGATGCGGCCTCACTCCCTCCGCGGAACAGGCTGCCGACGCCGCAGGCACGACGTCCACCAGTAAGGCCGCCGTGCCGTCGTCCACGGCTTCCGCGAAGGCCGTCCCGTCGTCGAACGCCGCCAGCAAGGCAGCAGCGGCGAAAGCTACCGCAACCAGGGCTGCCGCGGCGAAAGCGGCCGCAACCAAGGCTGCCGCGGCGAAAGCCGCCGCCAAGACGGCTGCACTGAAGGAAAGCGCCGCTAAAGCTGCTGCGGCGGCGAAAGCTGCTCCCGCCGTCGTCGCTCCTGCCGCCGCCCCTGCGGCCAAGCCGGCAGTGCCTGCCATAAAGACCGTTGCTCCGAAGGCGCCCGCTGTTCCCGCTAAGCCTGCTCCGGCGCCCGCCACCGCCGGAAACGGGACCCAGGCCGCCAGCACTCTTGGCTGGGGTCCGGTCGTCGCCGGCGACGAGTTCAATTACACGGGAGCCCCGGACCGCACCAAGTGGAGCGTCTACGACAGCTCCGGCCACGCGGGCAAGGGCCTCCGCAGCCCCAAGGCCTGGTCCGTGGCGAACGGTGTGGCCACGGTGAGCGGCGATTCGGCAGGTACCACCGGCGGCATGTCGGCGAAGTTTGCCAACCAGAAGTACGGCCGCTGGGAAACCCGCATGAAGACGAACCAGCGGGATTCCGAATACCACCCGGTCCTCATCCTGTGGCCCGACAGCAAGTCATCGACCTGCGCGGAGATCGACTACGCCGAGAGCACTTCCGATACAGCCCTGGTGAAGTTCTTCCTGCACTACGCATGCAGCGGCAGCGGCAAGCAGACCTACTCCGCAAAGGCAGTCGACACCACCCAATGGCACAACTACGCCGTGGAATGGACCCCCACCGGCATCACGGGCTACATCGACGGCGTCAAGACCTTCACCGACACCAACCCGGCCCACCAGCCCTCCGGCAGCATGCACCAGACGCTGCAGCTCGACTGGTTCCCTGACGGGTCCCGGACCACGCCTTCCCAGATGCAGGTCGACTGGATGCGCGTTTACAAGTAGAGCCAGCCTGTTCCGAAGGGTGCCCGCGAGAGCGGGCACCCTTCTTCTTAAATTCACATGTTCCCCGGTTGAGGGCGTTAATGTCGTACCCCGTTGGCAGACTGTGTTCATGGACGGGTTCGGGAATTCAGCACTGACAGCGGGAGCGGCGCCGCACGGCGGCGTTCTGCAGGCTGCGGCGGTTCCTGACATTCTGCTTCCAGACGCCGCTTTCCCGGAGGATGCCTCCGCGGACGACGGGCTTCCGTATGACGATGACCTCAACGCCGTGTTTCCGGCATCGTTTCCGGAGGACCCCTTTCCCGAGGTTCTTTTTGCCGACCGCCCTTTCGGCGAAGACCTCTTTGACGACATCCCTTTTGATGACGGCGTTCCCTCCACCGCCGCTACCACCTGGCATGCAGCTGACCTCACCGCTGACAATGCCGGTCTGATCGACCAGATCCATGTTTACGAGAACTTCAAGTGCTGGGCCGCCGGCCAACAGGCGCGGCTTTCGGTGGCCTTTGAGGCCCGGCTCCGTCAGGAACAGTCCGACCGGGGGACACTGAGAGCCGAAGACCTGGGCAAAGACCGTACCAAGGAGCACGGCCTGGGCGCGGCCGAACAGATCGCACTGGCCCGGCGCGAATCCCCGAACCGCGGCGGCCGGCTGCTTGGGATGGCGAGGGCGCTGGTGCAGATGCCCCATACCCTGGCCGCGCTGGACACCGGGCAGCTCAACGAAGAGTGTGTCATGCATGTCGTGAAAGAGACCGACTGCCTGAGCCCGGCTGACCGGGCGGCGGTCGACGAGGAACTCGCCGCCGATACCGGGACCTTGAATGGCGCCGGGACCCGGGCCGTCATCGCCGCCGCCCGGGCTGCCGCTATCCGGCGGGACGCACGCTCGGTCACCCAGCGCGCCAGCCACGCCGCCTCAGAACGGTCGGTCACCCTGCGCCCGGCCCCGGACTGCATGACCTATTTGACGGCGCTGCTCCCCGCCCATGAGGGCGTCGCAGTCTACGCGGCCCTGACCCGGCACGCGGACACCCTCAAGTCCGCCGGCGACCCCCGCAGCCTGGGACAAATCAAGGCCGACACCCTCGTCGAACGCACCACCGGGACCCCCGGCGGCATCACCGGCATCGACATCAGCCTCGTCATGACCGACCACACCCTCCTCCAAGGCGACAGCGAACCCGCCCGGATCCCCGGCTACGGCACCGTCCCCGCAGACTTCGCCCGCAACCTCATCACCCAGGGACGAGGAGAGCAGGGCAGCGTCCAGCCAGCCGCCGACGGTTCCACCGCCGGCCTGAAGGAGCTCAAGACCTGGACCCGGCGGCTCTACACCGCCCCGGGACCGGCGACCTGGTGGCCATGGACTCCCACCGGCGCCTGTTCCCGCCAAAGCTGCGCCGCTTCATCCAGATCCGCGACGACACCTGCCGCACACCCTACTGCGACGCCCCCATCCGCCACCACGACCACATCATCCCCTGGCACAACGACGGCCCCACCACCCCGGCCAACGGCGCCGGGCTCTGCGAAGCGTGCAACCACACCAAAGAACTCCCCGGCTGGAAAACCCAACCCAGACCCGGGCCAAGACACACCATCGAACTCACCACACCCACAGGCCACACCTACCACTCAACGGCACCGCCACTACCGGGAACGCCACGGCCCGGATCTGGACTGGCTGGATCTGGACTGGCTGGAACGCCCGCTGGCGTCCCGATTCTGCCAGGCGTCGTGGGCTAAGGCTCTGCGAGCGCTGATGCCTGCGCGCGCCGCGCCTGTGAGACACTCGGTGTCATGCGCGAACTCGTCGTCCTTGGAACCGCATCGCAGGTGCCGACGCGGACGCGCAACCACAACGGATACCTGCTGAGGTGGGGTGGCGAGGGCCTCCTCTTCGACCCCGGCGAGGGCACCCAGCGGCAGATGATCCATGCGGGTGTTTCCGCCAACCAGATCACCCGCATCTGCCTGACCCATGTTCACGGTGACCATTGCTACGGGCTTCCCGGCGTGCTCTCCCGCATGGCCCTGGACGGCGTGAAGCACCCGGTTCACCTGCACTATCCGGCTTCCGGAGAGGACGTTGTCCGGGCGCTCGTCTCCGTGGCCTCGCCCGGCATCGATCTTCGGCTGCAACCCCACTCCGACGCCGGGGAGATTGCCCCGGGGCTCGAAGTGCGGCCCTTGCGCCACCGCATTGAAACCTATGGCTACCGGCTGACCGAGCCGGACGGCCGGACCATGCTGCCGGAGCGGCTGGCGGCGGCGGGGATCACGGGCCCGGACGCGGGCCGCCTGCAGCGGGAAGGAGTCCTGCGCGGTGTGCGGCTTGAGGACGTCAGCATTCCGCGTGCCGGCCAGGGCTTCTCTTTCATCATGGACACCGCCCCGTGCGAGGGGGCCGAGGACCTGGCCGACGGCGTCGACCTCCTCGTCACGGAATCCACCTTCAGTGATGACGACGCCGCTTTGGCGGCGCAGTATGCGCACCTGACTGCCGGGCAGGCCGGGGAGCTCGCCGCCAACAGCGGAGCCGGAACGCTGGTCCTCACCCACTTTTCCTCCCGGTACGGCGACGTGGAAATACTGGCCCAACAGGCACGGGCCCGCTCAGGAGGGACCGCCGTCGTACCTGCCAATGACCTGGACCGGATCAGCCTTCCCAAGCGGCAGCGGACTCCGTCCTGACCCGCGGCCGGAAGACGCCTGCAGAAAAAGTAGAATTAACCAGACATGCAATGTTCCTACTTTGATGCCGCCCGCTGCCTCTCCTGCACCCATATGGGCAGGCCCTACGACGAGCAGCTGGCCGGCAAGCAGCTGCACTGCCAGACGCTCCTCTCCGGCCACTCGTCCCTAGAGTGGCTGCCGCCTGCGGCGAGCCGCGAATCCGGCTTCCGCAACAAGGCCAAAATGGTGGTGGGCGGAACGGCCAAAAACCCCACTATCGGGATCCTTGACGCCGAGGGCCGCGGCGTGGACCTGCGCGAATGCGGCGTCTGCTCACCCGGGCTCCTCGCCTGCTTCCCTGTCCTCGCGGCCTTCATCAGCCAGGCCCACCTGACGCCATACGATGTCCCGCGGCGCAGCGGCGAGCTCAAGCACCTCATCATCACGGAGTCGCCCGACGGCGAGATCATGCTGCGTCTGGTCCTGCGTTCGGAAAAACTGGTGCCGCGCATCCGGCAGCACCTCCCCACCCTTCTGGCCGCCCTGCCGCAGGTGAAGGTTGTCTCGGTCAACCTGCATCCGGAACACAAGGCTGTCCTGGAAGGCGACCGCGAGATTCTGCTGACCGGGCAGTCCACGCTGCGGATGCGCGTCAATGACCTCGACCTCCACCTCCGGCCGCAGAGCTTCTTCCAGACGAACAGCGACATGGCAGCGGCGCTGTACCGGCAGGGACGCGAGTGGGTCAACGAACTGGCGCCGGCGTCGGTCTGGGACCTTTATTGCGGTGTCGGCGGCTTTGCCCTGCACTGCGCTGACCCGTCCCGCGACGTCACCGGCATTGAAACCAGCCGCGAAGCCATCGTTTCTGCCAGGCTCAGCAGTGACGAGGCGGGCCTGCAGCGCGTGGACTTCCAGACGGGCGACGCCACCGCCTTCGCGGTCGCCGCGGACCAGGCGCCCGAACTGGTTATCGTCAACCCGCCGCGGCGCGGCATCGGCAAGGAACTGTGCGGCTGGCTGGAATCGTCGTCCGTGCGGCATGTGGTGTACTCCAGCTGCAATGCGCAGTCACTGGCCCGTGACCTGGCGGCACTCCCCTCGTTTACGGCCCGACGGGCACGGGTGCTGGACATGTTCCCGCAAACCACGCACTACGAAGTGATGGTGCTGCTCGAGCGGTCCTGACCGGTCCGCATTCTTGATCCGAACATCGGCAAAAGTTTCTCCGGTCTTGAGGTCCCCGCGGGAAAGTGTCCGGTAGGCCGCACAGCAAGGTCGCGGCACGGACAGACGGGCGGGGCATGCAGGGGACAGCAGCAGGCGGTGGGAAGTGACCGGCCCGGACGACATCCCTGTCCTGGACGCCGGTCCGCTGCAGGTCCTTGCCGCCGAGGTGGGCTCCGCTTTCGCGGAGGCCTTCATCGATGACTACCTGCAGATGTTGCCGGAGCGGGCGTCGAAGATCCTCCGTGCCCTGGCCGGCGGTGACCCGCGGATGGCGGCTGACGCCGTCGTGAGCCTGCGGGCGACGTCCGCCATGGCGGGCGCGCTGCGGCTGGAGCGGTGCTGCAAGGAACTGGAGTCGCGCATCCGGCGCGGGCAGCGGCTGGAGCCCGATGCTGTCAGGGCAGTGCTGTACGCGAATATCCGCCTGCTCGTGCGCGAGGCCGGACGCCAGGGGTACCTCCCGCAGTCCAGGCCCAAGGGCCAGGGCTAAGGCCCAGGGCTGAGGACGACGGCGGGTACCCGGCGGACGGACCAAAATCCCCGAATCCCCGGTCTCCCGCGGACGTAGAATCGTCGGACAAGATCGCCTGAAGAGCAGCCGGCAGGCTGAACCGTTTACAGGAGGATTCCCATGAGCCGCACGAGTACCAGTCCGCTTGCCCCAGTCGCCGCCACAGCAGCACAAACCATCTTCCGCGTGGGCCTGGGCGGCGTCCTCATTGCCCACGGCACCCAGAAGCTCTTCGGCTGGTTCGGCGGCGGCGGGATCGAGGGCACCAGCAAGGGCATGCACGCCATGGGGTTCCGGCCCGCGAAGCCCAGTGCGGTCCTCGCCGGCCTCGGCGAAGCGGGCGCCGGCCTGGCTCTGGCGCTGGGACTTGGCACTCCGGCCGCCGGGGCAGCTGCCGCCACCACCATGGGTGTTGCGGCCAGCGTCCACGCCCCCAACGGGTTCTTCGCCACGGAAGGCGGACTTGAATACCCGGCCGTCCTGGGACTTGCGGCGGCATCCTTCACGATTGGCGGGCCGGGCAGCTTCTCCCTTGACTCCGTCACCGGCCATGTCCTGGACCGCCCCTGGATGCGGGCCGTGGCCCTGGCCGTCATTCCGACGGCCATTGCCATCCAGGTGTACCGCCGGCAAAAGGCCCTGGCCCACGACGCGTCCGGACCCGACGCCGCAGAGATCGCGGACGCCGTGAGCTAGCCGACCGTTAGACGTACTTCTTGAACCACGCCAGTGTGTCGTTCCAGGCGGCAGTTGCCTGCTGCTCGTTGTAGCGTTCGCCGGTGTCGTTGTGGAAGGCGTGGTCGACGCCGGGATAAACCTTGAGCTGGTTGCGTACGCTCGTGGCCGCCAGGGCATCCCTGAGTTGCGGCATGGGACCGGTGATCCGGTCGTCCAGTTCTGCGTAGACACCCAACACCGCAGGCTTAATGGACGGCACCTTGTCCAGATCAGGCGCCGGACCGTAGAAGGCCGACGTCGCCTTGAGGCCGGTCATCTCCACCGCCGACTGCCAGGTGATACCCCCGCCGAAGCAGTAGCCGGTCATGGCAATGCGGCCCTGCTCCACGAAGTCCTGCTTCTGCAGGTAGTCGAATCCCGCGGCAAAGTCCGCAACGTGCCGCTGGGCGCCGGCCTGCGTCAAGGCTCCCGGAACGGCATCGCGGTCCAGGCTCGCGGTGCCGCCTTCCCTGCTCAGGAGGTCGATTGCCAGGGCCGCGTAGCCTTCCTTCGCGAAGCGCCGGGCCACGTCCTGGATATGGGGTGTCAGTCCCCGGTTCTCGTGGCAGACCAGCACGGCGGGGCCGGGCTTCCCGCCTTCTGGCCGGGCGAGGTACGCACTGATCTCGGTGCCGCCGGACGGGAACTTCACTGTCGACGTCGTAATTCCGGCTGCCCCCTCGGGGACGGACAGCGGGCTTTTCGCCCCCGGGACGGCGCCTCCGGTGGCGGTGCCGGTGGCGGAGCCCGACGTCGGGGTGGGGGTGGGCATGGGATCGGTGCTGCGCGGGACCTCCTGGGGTGTGCAGCCAACGAGGAGCATCGCGGCGGACGCGGCAGCCATGCTGCCGGTGATGAACGCGACCCGGCGTGTGAAGGTGTGCTGGCTCATGGCCCCGGCACGGTAGTCGTCGAAAAATTCCTCGATCAGGTACTTCTCAAACTTGCCAAGCTGGGTCATCACGGCCTCCTGGAGTTTTTGCCGTTATCCTCCTCCGAACGCCAAGGCCAGACAAGCCGCCGGCCGGCGACCCAATGCCTGCTATTTCTGCACACTGCCTTTCAGGCCCTTGGCGTAGGCGGCCTGCCCCGCGTGCTGAAGGCAGTCCGCAATTGTGCTGACCAGCCGGACGCCGAAGGTGACCGGCGGGTCCCAGCGGGTATCGACGACGCGGTCAAGGTCGTCGTCGCCGAGCGTAGTTAGAACGTCCGCGGTCTGCCGGTGGACCGCCTCGTAGTACTCAGCGAGCAGCTCCCGCGGGGCCCTCACGGCGTCGACCTGGTCCGGCGAGTGTCCGTAGCCGGTGTCCCGTTCTGGAAGCGGCAGGCCGAACCTGCCGGCAAAGCCCTGCGAGGTCCAGACCTGTGGCAGCCCGGCCGCCGAGGCCACCTGCACGTCCTCTATCCGGCTGAGGTGCCAGACTAGCCAGGCAATGGAGTTGCCGCTGCCCGCGGGCCGGCGGACCAGGCTCGCGTCGTCGAGCCCTTCAAGCGTGGCATCCACGATTTCGCGGATGCGGCCAAAGGCGTCCAGCAACAGGTCGTTGGTTTTCAAGGGGTCCCCTTAGATTGGGCTGTGGGCGGCGACGGCGGGATCAGAACCGATGCGGGCACCCTAAGGGTGAGCGGGCCACCTGGACCATTGGTATGACTTCGGGAAGCCATGCGCCCAACACGGCCAGCGCAATAGCCCAGGTTGTTCCCTGCCGTTTCGGGCCCGCTCACTGATAGTGGCCCCGGGACCATTTCACATCACGACGCGGGCCGGGCGCCAGCGGTTTTGCGCGCGGGACACTTTCACCCCTCGGAAGCCGGGCTGACGGCGCCTTCCGGCGTGAGCCAGCCGGGGCTACGATTTTGCCTGTCGTACCCGCCAACCGGCACCGGTCCGGGAGGCCAGAGCACAGAAGGGGAAGCGCGGTGAGCAGGGAGACCAGGCAGAGCGGACCGCACTGGCGGCGGGTGATGGCGGCTCTCGCCAACCGTGACGCGCGGACCGCCTACGCGCAAATAGTGCTGGGAGCCGGTCCCACCGGCGTTCCTTCGGCTCCGGGCGGGCAACGGCGCGACCGGGCCATCGCCGCCCTGCTCGACGCAGGCCTTGTGGAACGGACCGCCGGCAATGAACTCGAGGCCTCCGAGTCGATCTTCCGCGACCTCCTCACGCAGCAGCCCAAACGCCAGCCGCAGACTGGGGTGGCCCGGTTCATGCGTCTTGGCCGGATCGACAGGTATCCGGCCAACCAGGCGGAGCGTCGGGAACTCCTGGCCTGGATCGCCGGCGAGACCTTCGAGCCGGGCGAGGAGCTCACCGAACGGAAGGTCAACGAACGGCTCCTGAGCTACACCGACGATGTGGTGCTGCTGCGCCGGTACATGATCGATTTCGGCGTGCTGGAGCGGACGCCGTCGGGATCCTCCTACATTCGCCCCAAAGCCGGATAGGCTCAGTTGCCCCGCGCCTTGCGGGTGGCGGCATCATTGGCCTTCTGGAGCGCCTCGACAAGTTCGTCCTTGTCCATCTTCGAACGTCCTTCGACGTTCAGCTCCTGGGCCAGCTTGTACAGGTGCTCCTTCGAGGCGTTCGCGTCCACGCCTCCCGCGGAGGGCGCCGATGAATCCAGTCCCTCGGCCGCATGCTGGTCGGAGGGGCCGCGCTTCTCCTTCGGTTCCCAGTGGTCTCCCACCTTTTCGTAGCTGTGCTTGAGGGAAGCGAAGGCTGTCCGGGCAGCCCGGCTCTCGTCATTGTCATAGGACTCCAGCGCCGAATCGTAGGTCTTGGCGAAGGTATCCTGGGCTTTCTGCTCCGAACGCTGCAGGGTCGAGGGAAGCTCTTCCTTGCGGGCGTGATCGTTCTTGCCAGTCTTGGGCATGCCACCCACGCTCCTTCATCAACAGACATTCGTGCAGATGAAACCAGCTTGGCACCGATGCCGGGCTTTCGCATCGGTCTTCCCGGTAGAGCTCCGCATCAGTGCCTGGTACTGGGCATCCGCAGAGTACTAGGCATCCTCGGAATCCAGATCAAGGTCCGGGATGTCCAACAGGCCCAGGTCCTCCAGCACCGTTGCGTCCTCGTAGGTGTTCGCAACGCACCGGACCAGGGCAGGTGGCACGCGGAAATGCGTGTCGATCGTCAGGATCCCCTGCTCGGCAAGTGCTTCCAGTTGGTGCATGGCCGCGGCCTTCAGTGACTCGACCGTGGCCCTTTCCTCTGGCGATGCACCCGTCCGAGGGTCCAGCACGGAGTCCGTCCGCGGAGGATCCTCCGAGGAGGCCGCCAGCAGAATCGAGGCCACCGTTGCGGCAACGAGGACTTCCCACGGCTGCTCGGGGGCGTAACCGAGCACGGAGGCCGCGAGGAACTGGTCAACGAAGAACACCAGTTCCTCCAGCCGGTCCGAGGTGTTGCCGGTTTGGAAGACGGCGGAGGCCGGCGAGGGCACCGCCTTCGTGGGGCTGATCTTGATGAGTTCGGTGCGGGCCAGCGCCTCCCACGCCTGCGCCAGCAGCGGCACCTCATACATGCTGCGGACTGTCGGGACGGGCTCTTCCGAACGGCCCTTTCCGGCCTGCGGGGCGCCGGCCTGTTTGGGCCCGCCTCTGACTGCCAGTCCGAAACATGCCGCCGCCGCTTCGATGTCTTTCGTCCGGAGCTCCCCGGTTGCAGTCACCGGCTTTGCGTCGCCGATCCACTGAAGCAGGGCCGTCGTCCGCTGGACCAGCGGCAGTTCCGAGAAGACCTGGAGCGCGTCATCGTCGGAAACGACCGGCACGTCTACGAGGCTAAAATCATCCGCCTCCCCCAGAAGGCCGTTGAGCAGGTCAATAACGTCGGCGAGCTGTTCCGTTGAACCTGACCACCGGTCAGTGTCCCCGAGAAAGTCTACGAACCCGTGCACGGCGGCGATGACAAACTCACCGCGGTCATCCTCTTCGTCTACCGCAGGCGAGGCGAGGTCGGCAGCGAGAGCATCCGCCAGGATCACAGGATCAAGGCGTGTCAGGTCAGCAGCGGCCACAAGGTCCATGTAACGGCCCATAACGCTTTCTATGACTGCCAGGCACTCGAGGGCGGTGGCAGCAGCACCCGGAGTACCGTCGTCGAACCACCGGACAAATGCCGGCGCGAGCGAGTCGACTGCCCGCCCGGCCCGGAAAGAGCTCAGCGAAGCGGGCGAAGAGCCGCGTGCGGCGGAACGTCCCGGGCCAGCGGGGCCCTTGCGCTTGTTCCGGTTCCTGCCGTTCTTGCTCATGCTGCCCCTGACTGATTGTGCGGTGGTTCTTACGACGACGGTACTGACCATTCGCGCGGCGTGCCACCAGGCTCGCTGCACCCAGGGGCGTGCTTCTGGCCACTAGGACCCCAGCGTCAGGCTGCGGTTCCGTCCCTGGTAGAGGCGGCGGTAGCTGGAGGGCGTGGTGTTGAGTTCGCGCATGAAGTGGAGCCGGAAGTTGGCTGCCGTACCCAGACCCGACCTGGCCGCGACTGCCTGCACGGTCAGGTCGGTCGTTTCGAGCAGGCGGCAGGCCTCGGCAATGCGCTGGCTGGTCAGCCAGCGCAGCGGTGTTGTCCCCGCCTCTGCCAGGAACTTGCGCGCGAAGCTGCTGGGCGCCCAGCCTGCATGGACGGCCATATCGATGACGGTCAGCGGCTCAGCCAGATGCTGCCTTGCCCAGACGCAGGTCTCGGCGAAGTGGGTCAGCGGCGCGGCAACGGCTCGTTCAATGAATTGCGCCTGACCGCCCTCGCGGTGGGGAGCCACGACCATCCGCCGGGCGATGCGGTTCGCTGCCTCGGTGCCGTGGTCTTTGCGGACCAGATGCAGGCACAGGTCGATCCCGGCCGCCACACCGGCGCTGGTACTGACGCCGCCCTCGTCGATGTACAGCACCCCGGCGTCGACGGCGACCGCCGGGTGCAGAGTCTGGAGGCGCTGGGCGTTTCTCCAATGCGTTGTGGCGCGTTTCCCGTCAAGGAGTCCGGCAGCCGCGAGCGCGAATGCCCCGGTACAGACGGACACCATCCGGGCCCCGTTTCCCGCAGCCTCGCGGAGCGCCTCGCAGACCCCGGCCGGAGGGTCGTTGAGCGGGCTGAAGCCGGGCACAACAATGGTGTCGGCTGACAGAAGGGCCTCGAGCCCCGCAGCCGCGTGGATGGCATACCCGGTTGTGGTCGGGACCAGGCCAGGTTCGGCGGCGCAGACACTGAACAAGTACAGTTTCCGCTCGTCCTCATGGCCGAAAATCTGCGCTGGAATCGCAAGGTCAAAGGCGACGACGTCCGGCAGTGCCAGCGCAACGACACGGTGCATGAGGCCACTGTACCCACGCAGCCGCGGGTCGGACCCCTGCCGGCAGGATCCTTTTCATGCTGGCAATTTTTACCACTCCCCCGGGCTGGTTCCGATGGGCAGTCTTAACCCGTGATCAACTTTCGACCCTCCCCGGCGCCGCTGCCCGCCATGACCGCTCCCGCAGATGCACGAAGCACAACGCCGCGCCGCAGGCTTCGCACCCTGGGTATTGCGGCCGCCACTGTGGCAGGCCTCCTTCTGACGTCCACGGCCACCAACCTCGCCATGAACCAGGCGGAGCGGTCCGCAACCGTGCCGTACGGGCAAAGGGTCCAGACAAGCCACGGAGCCCTCAACGTCGTGCACACACCAGGGAACGGCCGGACCGGACAATCCATCGTGCTGCTCAGCGGCCTCGGTACTCCGGCTCCGGCGGTGGACTTTGCACCGCTCATCCGGGAGCTCGGGGACTACGACGTCGTCGTCGTGGAAGGCTTCGGCTACGGGTACAGCGACCAGCCCCCGCTGGAGCGCAGTGTCGAAAACATCACCTCCGAGCTGCATGAGGCCCTTGCAAAAGCGGAAGTGCCCAGACCCTACGTTATCGGCGGCCATTCCATCGCCGGCTTCTACACGCTCGCCTACGCCAACCGGTACCCGACCGACGTCGTGGCCGTCATCGGCATCGACCCCACAGTTCCCGCCGCCGGGACAATCCACACGGACCAGACCAGCGTCCCCGCGGGCGGCATCAACTGGGAAGGCCTGGTCGCTGCCAGCGGCCTGCTCCGCTGGGCCACCATGCTTGCACCAGGCCTCGTGGAACCGGACGGCACCGCCTACACGTCCGGTGAGCGGGATCTGATCCGCAAGATGGCCAACTGGAACTTCGGCAACGCATCCGTCCTCGACGAGACTAGCCGGATCGCCGACAACGCCCGCAAGGTGCAGGCAATGCGCTACCCGGACGATGTCCCCGTGCTAACGTTCCTCGCGACGGCGAAGGAGCCCGCTCCGGACGCCGCGCTGCACGAGAGCCGGCTGCAGAACGTCCGGCACCACGAAATTGTGCTGGTCCCCGGTGGACACTACCTGCACTGGACCCACGCGCCGGCCGTGGCCAGCAAGATCAAAGCTTTCCTGACCGCCACTGTGCCCGGAATGCGCTGACGCGTCGTTCCAGTCCCGCCAGCGTCCCGCACGTGCCTAGCTGGATTTCTTAGCTGAGCGCCTGCTGCCCGTGGCCAGAAATGTCGCGACTCCGAGGATGAATGCTGTAGAGAGGGCCGCCGCATTGGAGGGCAAGGCGCCGGCGCACCGTTCCCCTCATTTTGGGGGGTGAGACCAAAGTTCCTGCGGGTCGGCCCCCACTTTTTCCTAGGGCTCGACACAGACAGTGGGATCGTCCTGAAGCTGAAGGTTGGGGAGACCTCACTCAGGGCAACCGGCCCGATGCATTCCCCAGCTGCAGCGGTCACACGCCTAGTCCAGCCACGGTCTGAAGCAGGTCTCAAACATGCGCGATCAACAAAGAACTGGGGCGATGACTCGCGCCAGGGCTACGAAGCTGTCCTCCCGGCGCCCGGTGCGGAAACGCCGCCGCGCCTGGAGTGGCCTTCTGTCAGCAGTCCTTGCATTCGCCGGGCTGTCCGTCAGCGGAGTCGCCGCCGCGGACGTCGGGACGATTGGCCACGATACGCTTCGGACCGGATGGGACAGCAACGAAAGCACACTCTCGCCGTCGTCCGTCTCGTCCTCGAACTTCGGCAAACTGTTCTCCACGCCGGTGGACGGGCAGGTCTACGCCCAACCGCTCGTTGTAGGCGGCACCGTGATTGCCGCGACGGAGAACAACGCGGTTTACGGGCTGGACAGTATCACGGGGGCGACGAAGTGGCAGCGTTCTGTCGGGCCGGCCTGGCCGGCGTCGACCGTGAGCTGCGGCGATCTGACGCCCAACATCGGCATCACGTCCACGCCGGTCTTCGACCCGGCGACCAACAGCGTCTTCCTGCTGGCGAAGACGAACGACGGAGCCACCCCGCAACTCCCGCACTGGTACATGCACTCCCTCGATCCGGCGACCGGGGCAGAGCGGGCCGGGTTCCCTGTCCTCATCAGCGGCGCCCCCACCAACGATCCGACCCGCCCCTTCAACGCGATGACCGCCATGCAGCGACCCGGACTGCTGCTGATGGACGGGGTGGTGTATGCGGGCTTCGCGAGCCACTGCGACTACACCCCCTTCGTAGGGTACGTGATCGGGGTGTCCACCAGCGGACGGCAGACCACGATGTGGGCCACGGAGTCCGGCAACGCCAACGCCGAGGGCGGGATCTGGCAGTCCGGCGGAGGACTGGTCTCCGACGGTCCCGGTCAAATCCTGTTCGCCACCGGAAACGGCATCTCCCCGAAGGCAGGCCCCGGCAAGACCCCTCCCAGCACCCTGGCGGAATCGGTGGTCAGGGTCCGGGTAGGAAGTGACGGCCACCTGAGCGCAACCGACTTCTTCAGCCCCGCCAACAACCTCAAGCTGGACCAGAACGACACTGACCTGGGTTCCGGCGCCCCGGTTGCCATTCCTGACGGCTACGGCACGCCCGAGCACCCGCACCTGCTGGTTCAGGTCGGCAAGGACGGCCATGTCTACCTGCTGGACCGGGACAATCTGGGCGGCATGGGACAGGGACCGGACGGAACGGACGCAGTCCTCGACGCGGCCGGACCTTACAACGGGGTGTGGGGACGGCCCGCGTTTCTCGGGACGGGCGACGGCGGGTATATCTACACCGTCGAGAACAGGGGGTTTCTGCGCGCGTTCAAGCTTGTGCCGGACAGCACGGGCGGGATCAGGCTCGCATCCGTCGGAACGTCAACGGGCACGTTCGGGTATACGTCGGGCGCGCCTGGGGTGACCTCTTCCGGCACGGAGGGGTCCTCAGCCCTTGTCTGGGCGGTCTACTCCACGGGAGGAACCGGGGTCAGCGCGGAACTGCGGGCCTACCGCGCCCTGCCGGACAGCACAGGGTCCCTCCAGCAGGTGTTCAGCGCCCCGATAGGCACGGCCGCCAAGTTCTCCTCGGTGGCCACGGATAACGGCCGGGTGTACGTCGGCACCCGCGACGGTCACGTGCATGGCTTTGGCGCCCCGACAACGGCAGCCGTGGGCGCGACGGACACCGACCTGGGCACGGCCGAAGTGGGCGCCTCCCAGACCGGCAACGTGACAGTCACCGCCACCCGGGCGGTGACTGTCAGCTCGGTCACAACCGGGGCGCCGTTCGGCATCGGAACTTCGAGCAGCCTGACCGGGACGCTGCAAGGTGGCGAGAGCCTGACCGTTCCGATGACCTTCTCGCCCACAGCTCCCGGCCAGGCTGACGGCACGCTGACGGTAAAGACAGCCGACGGCGAGACCGTGCTCCTGGGCATCCACGGCGTCGGCACACGGGACGGCCTGGGCGCCACCCCGGCCGCACTCCAGTTCACCAACGTGCCGACCCTGACCAGCAGCCGCCAAACCGTCAACATCGTCAACACCGGTACCACCGTCGTCGAGATCACCGGCGTTACCCTGCCGGCCAGCGCTGAGCTGAGCGCCGACACGGCCATGCTGCCGGTGGTTGGCCAGCAGATCCAGCCCCTCACCTCGGTTCCGGTGTCGGTGACGTTCAGTCCGACGACGGCGGACCCGGTGACCGACGCACTGGTCATCGCCAGTGACCGGGGGTCCGTGACCGTGCCGCTGACCGCAACCGCCGTTTCCGGCGCGGCGCACTTGGAGATGCCGCCGTCCCTGGACTTCGGGGACGTCCCGGTGGGAACATCGGCCACCGCGGACTTCACCATACAAAACGACGGCAACATTCCAATGACTGTCACCAAGGCGAAGGCGCCGCAGGGTGTCTTCTCGACCACCGCCCCCATCTCCGAGGGCATCACCATTCCACCCGGTGAGTCCGCCTTCCAAAGCGTGACCTTCACGCCGGCGGCACTCGGGCAGGCCGGCACACAGGACACCTTCTACCTGATCACCGCGGATGACGGCCAGGGCGAGCTGAAGGTGATGCTCACCGGCAACGGCACCGACGACCCGATCGCTGTCAAGGCATACCAGATCGGCGCCGGCCGCCCGTCGTCGTCCCTCGGGCGGGCTCTCACGGATCAGTACGCCGTTGCGGAAGGAAAGTGCCAGGACTTCGTCACCGGGATAATCTGCTGGTCGCCGGCCACAGGCGCCCATGAGGTCCATGGTGTGGTATACAGCAGCTACAAGGCCGCGGGCGGCGCCGCTGGCATGCTCGGCTTCCCTACCACCGACGTGAGGATTACGCCGGATGGGGTGGGGCGGTACAGCCACTTCTCCGGTACGGATGGGGCCTCGATCTACTGGTCGCCCAAGACCGGCGCGCACGAGATCCACGGCGCGATCCGGGCCAAGTGGGCGGCCCTGGGCTGGGAGAAAGGCCCGCTCGGCTACCCGCTGACTGACGTGACGGTCACAGCTGATGGCGTAGGCACGTACAGCCACTTCTCCGGTTCGGGCGGCGCCTCGATCTACTGGTCCCCGAAGACCGGCGCGCACGAGATCCACGGCGGGATCCGGGCCAAGTGGGCCGCCCTGGGCTGGGAGAAAGGCCCGCTCGGCTACCCAACCACCGACGAGAGGATCACGCCGGATCAGGTCGGCCGCTACACCCACTTCACCGGTTCGGGCGGCGCCTCGATCTACTGGTCCCCGAAGACCGGCGCGCACGAGATCCACGGCGGGATCCGGGCCAAGTGGGCCGCCCTGGGCTGGGAGAAAGGCCCGCTCGGCTACCCAACCACCGACGAGAGGATCACGCCGGATCAGGTCGGCCGCTACACCCACTTCACCGGTTCGGGCGGCGCCTCGATCTACTGGTCCCCCAAGACCGGCGCCCACGAGGTCCACGGCGCGATCCGGGCCAAGTGGGCCGCCCTGGGATGGGAGAAAGGCCGGCTCGGCTATCCCGTCACCGACGAGTTCGCGGTTCCCGGCGGCCGCGAGTCGGATTTCCGCGGCGGCCGGCTCGTCTGGAAGGCACGGACAGGAGTGGTCAGCGGATAGCGTTGGCGCCTGGGTAGGCCAATTCTCCGAATGAGGGTCCGGTTCTCATCGGAGCAGTATTGATTGAGACCCAAAAAATGCGGTCCCCGCTGCCCTGTTCGGGAAGCGGGGACCGCAGGAGGGCGTCAGGGAAAGAAGACCTAGAAGTCCCAGTCCTCATCCTCGGTGTTGACGGCCTTGCCGATCACGTACGAGGAACCGGACCCCGAGAAGAAGTCGTGGTTCTCGTCGGCGTTCGGCGACAGGGCCGACAGGATGGCCGGGTTCACGTCCGTGACGGACGCCGGGAACATGGCCTCGTAGCCCAGGTTCATCAGCGCCTTGTTGGCGTTGTAGTGCAGGAACTTCTTGACGTCCTCAGCCAGGCCGACGCCGTCGTAGAGGTCGTGCGTGTACTGGACTTCGTTTTCGTACAGCTCGAAGAGCAGTTCGAAGGTGTAGTCCTTGATCTCCTGACGGCGTGCCTCGGAAACCTTTTCCAGGCCCTTCTGGAACTTGTAGCCGATGTAGTAGCCGTGCACGGCCTCGTCGCGGATGATCAGGCGGATCAGGTCTGCAGTGTTCGTCAGCTTGGCGCGCGAGGACCAGTACATGGGCAGGTAGAAGCCTGAGTAGAACAGGAAGCTCTCCAGCAGCGTGGAGGCCACCTTGCGCTTCAGGGGGTCGTCGCCCTGGTAGTAGTCCATGACGATCTGGGCCTTCTTCTGAAGGTTCTCGTTCTCGGTGGACCAGCGGAAGGCGTCGTCGATCTCCTTGGTGGAGCACAGGGTGGAGAAGATCGAGGAGTAACTCTTGGCGTGCACGGCCTCCATGAAGGCGATGTTCGTGTACACGGCCTCTTCGTGCGGGGTAAGCGCGTCCGGGATCAGGCTAACAGCGCCGACGGTGCCCTGGATGGTGTCCAGCAGGGTCAGGCCGGTGAACACGCGCATGGTCAACTGCTGTTCGGCCGGGGTGAGCGTGTTCCAGGACTGGACGTCGTTGGACAGCGGCACCTTCTCCGGCAGCCAGAAGTTGTTGACGAGGCGGTTCCAGACCTCCACGTCCTTGTCGTCCTGGATGCGGTTCCAGTTGATGGCCTCAACGTGGCTCAGCAGCTTGACCTTCTCGGTCATGTCATCCCCTAAAAAGTTGGGTGGGTTCTTACTTAAAGCGTACGACGGCGGGCGGGCACCCGCCGTCGTACTGGTTACCACGTAGTTGAAGCAGCAACTAAAGCATGCAGCTGACGCAGCCCTCAACCTCCGTCCCTTCCAGCGCGAGCTGGCGGAGACGGATGTAGTAGATGGTCTTGATGCCCTTGCGCCAGGCGTAGATCTGGGCCTTGTTGATGTCGCGGGTGGTGGCGGTGTCCTTGAAGAACAGCGTCAGCGACAGGCCCTGGTCCACGTGCTGGGTAGCGGCGGCGTAGGTGTCGATGATCTTCTCGTAGCCGATCTCGTACGCGTCCTGGTAGTACTCCAGGTTGTCGTTCGTCAGATACGGCGCCGGGTAGTACACGCGGCCGATCTTGCCTTCCTTGCGGATCTCAATCTTGGACGCCACCGGGTGGATCGAGGAGGTGGAGTTGTTGATGTAGGAGATCGAGCCTGTCGGCGGGACGGCCTGCAGGTTCTGGTTGTAGATGCCGTGCTCCATGACGGAGGCCTTCAGCTCGCGCCAGTCATCCTGCGTGGGGATGTGCACGTTCTTGAAGAGCTCCCGGACCTTCTCGGTCTGCGGCACCCATTCCTGCTCCGTGTACTTGTCGAAGAACTCGCCCGAGGCGTACTTGGACTTCTCGAAGCCGCCGAACGTCTGGCCGGTCTCGATGGCCAGCAGGTTCGACGCGCGGACGGCGTGGAACACCACGGAGTAGAAGTAGATGTTGGTGAAGTCCAGGCCCTCTTCGGAGCCGTAGTGGACCCGCTCACGCGCCAGGTAGCCGTGCAGGTTCATCTGGCCCAGGCCGATGGCGTGCGACTGGTCGTTGCCGCGGGCGATGGACGGCACCGAGGTGATGTTGGACATGTCCGAGACCGCCGAGAGGGAACGGATGGCCGTCTCGATGGTCAGGCCGAAGTCCGGCGAATCCATGGTCTTCGCGATGTTCAGCGAGCCCAGGTTGCAGGAGATGTCCTTGCCGGTCTCGTCGTAGGACAGGTCATCGTGGTACGTCGTGGGCTGCGAGACCTGGAGGATCTCCGAGCACAGGTTGGACATGATGATCTTGCCGTCGATCGGGTTTTCCCGGTTAACGGTGTCCTCGAACATGATGTACGGGTAGCCGGATTCGAACTGGATCTCGGCGAGGGTCTGGAAGAACTCGCGCGCCTTGATCTTGGTCTTCTTGATCCGGGAATCGTCCACCATCTCGTAGTACTTCTCGGTGACCGAGACGTCGGAGAACGGCATCCCGTAGACGCGTTCGACGTCGTACGGCGAGAACAGGTACATGTCCTCGTCCTTCTTGGCCAGCTCGAAGGTGATGTCCGGGATGACGACGCCGAGCGAGAGGGTCTTGATGCGGATCTTCTCGTCCGCGTTCTCGCGCTTGGTGTCCAGGAACCGGTAGATGTCCGGGTGGTGGGCGTGCAGGTACACGGCACCGGCGCCCTGGCGGGCACCCAGCTGGTTGGCGTAGGAGAAGCTGTCTTCGAGGAGCTTCATCACGGGGATGACGCCGGAGGACTGGTTCTCGATCTGCTTGATCGGAGCACCGACCTCGCGGATGTTGGTCAGCGCGAACGCCACGCCGCCGCCGCGCTTGGACAGCTGCAGCGCGGAGTTGATGGAGCGGCCGATCGACTCCATGTTGTCCTCGATGCGGAGCAGGAAGCAGGAGACCAGCTCGCCGCGTTGCTTCTTGCCGGCGTTCAGGAACGTCGGGGTGGCCGGCTGGAAGCGGCCCTCAATGATCTCGTCCACCATCTGCAGGGCCAGCTGCTCGTTGCCGCGGGCCAGGTGCAGGGCAACCATGCACACGCGGTCCTCGTAGCGCTCCAGGAAGCGCTTGCCGTCGAACGTCTTCAGCGTGTAGGACGTGTAGAACTTGAAGGCGCCCAGGAAGGTCTCGAAGCGGAACTTCTTCTTGTAGGCGCGGTTGAACAGGTCACGGATGAAGTTCATCGTGTACTGGTCGAGGGTTTCGCGCTCGTAGTACTGGTTTTTCACCAGGTAGTCGAGCTTCTCTTCGAGGTCATGGAAGAAGACCGTGTTGTTGTTCACGTGCTGCAGGAAGTACTGGTGGGCGGCCTCACGGTCAGCCTCGAACTGGATCTCGCCGTTCGGACCGTACAGGTTCAGCATCGCGTTCAGCTCGTGGTAGCCCAGGCCCTTATAGGCAGCGGGGAGCGCCGGCTTCTCCTGCTTTTCAACAGCCGTGTCCATGGACGCGTCCTTTCCTTCGGGCCTGGTTACTTCTGTGTCTGCGACAGTCGTGTCCAAAACTCTTCCAATCCTTCTTGTACACGGGAGACGTCTTCCGGCGTACCCATGAGTTCGAACCTGTATAGGTGGGGGACCTTGCACTTGGCGGCGATGATGTCGCCTGCCATGCAGTAGTTGTCCCCGAAATTCGTGTTTCCGGCCCCGATGACGCCACGGATCAGGCGCCGGTTTTCCGGGTTGTTCAGGAACCTGATGACCTGCTTCGGCACTGAACCCTCACCGCCTGTCCCGCCGTAGGTGGGGACCACGAGCACAAACGGCTCACAGGCAACGAGGGGCGCATCCTTCGCATGCAGGGGGATCCTTGCGGCGTCCGCACCAAGCTTGCCGATGAAGCGCCTGGTGTTCTCGGAGGCCGAGGAAAAGTAGATGAGGCGGCTGTGGGTCTGGTTCACGGGCGGTGTCTGACTGACGGGCGTCGTGTCCGCAGCGCGGGCTGCGCCCGGCGCATCGGCAAGTGCCGGCGCGGCCATGCGAGTCACCTCATCTACTTGGGAATTCTCTGCCGGAAACGGCGTGGGCGCAGCCTTAGGCCACGGAAGCGGACGCGCTGAGCGCCAGCTCGTCGATCTTGTCCGGACGGAAACCGGACCAGTGGTCCTGGTCCGTGACGACGACCGGTGCCTGCATGTAGCCGAGCGACTTCAGGCGCTCAAGGGCGTCCGCGTCCTGGGAGATGTCCACGCTCTGGTAGGCGATGCCCTTCTTGTCCAGCGCACGGTAGGTGGCGTTGCACTGTACGCAGGCCGGCTTGGTGTAAACCGTAACGGTCATGGTTCCTGTCCCCTTTGTTGAAGTCACTACTGCTGCACTCTTCTGAGACCTTGCTGGTGTCTCTGTCTTTAAATCTCTGGCATCGTAGCGGTGGACTCTGCCCGGACCTTACCGTCCAGTACTGGCTGCGCCGGTCTCCCGCTCAATCTGTATGTCGATACTACATGTAGTGCGCGGCCCCGGATGGGACCCCAAGATGATGTATTACAAGTATGTCATTTAATGCACCTTTAATCCACAGGCCGGGGCCCGCAAAATGTCCGGATTTCCGGGTTTTTGGCGGACGGAATCCACACCCTGTGGAGTACTTAGACACATTTAAACGCCAGCGTGTCGTCCCGCAGACGGCGTGTCGCAACACCCCGGACGCCGCCTTTTGAGTGGCCCGGAGCACAGCAGTGGGGGCCCCGAAGCATGCTTCGGGGCCCCCACTGTGATTAAGCAAACGCCGAACTAGAGCTGTGCCTCCCGGCGGTCCAGGACGATCTGCTGGACGTCCAGGTATCCGGACTGGAAGCCGGCCCGCGAGTAGCAGAGATAGAACAGCCACATCCGCCGGAAGACCTCATCGAATCCGAGCTCCCGCACTTCCTGCCCCCGCTGCAGGAACCGCTCCTCCCACAGGCGGAGGGTGGCGGCGTAGTGATCGCCCATCCCCCGGCGTTCACGCACCCGGAGGGTGGTGTGCTGCTCTGTGACGCTCTCGATCGCCCGCACCGACGGCAGGAACCCTCCCGGGAAGATGTACTTGTGCACCCAGGTGTAGGCGTTGCGGGTGGCGAGCATCCGCCCGTGCGGCATGGTGATGGCCTGGATGGCCACCTTGCCGCCGGGCGCCAGCACCCGGTCGATGGTCTGGAAATAGACGGGCCAGTAGTCGTAGCCCACCGCTTCGATCATCTCCACCGAGACGACGGCGTCGTACTCGCCTTCCACGGCGCGGTAGTCCTGCAGTCCCACGGTGACCTGCCCGGAGAAACCGGCTTCCGCGATCCGCTGCTGCGCGAGCGCCTGCTGCTCGCTGGAGAGCGTGACCGAATGCACGGTGGCACCGCGGGCTGCGGCCCGCAGGGCAAGTTCGCCCCAGCCGGTGCCGATCTCAAGCAGCCGGGTGCCCTCCCCCACGCCGGCCTTGTCCAGCAGCCTGTCGATCTTGGCCTGCTGCGCTCCGGCCAGGGCATCCCAGCCCGCCTCTGCCAGCTGGCCGGCCGAGGCCGGGAACAGCGCCGCGGAGTAGCTCATGGTGCTGTCGAGGAAGTTGGCGAAAAGCTCGTTCGAGAGGTCGTAGTGCCGGGAGATGTTGCCGCGGGTGTTCTGCTCGGTGTTGCGCTCTTGCCGGGGTGCCCTTGGCAGGTACAGGCTCCGGAGCTTCTGCAGCGGCACGGGGATGAGCGTGTCCACCGAGGAGGCAAAGACCTCCAGGACGCCCGCGAGGTCTGGCGCTTCCCAGTCCCCCGCCATGAAGGACTCCCCCAGCCCGATCAGCCCGTTGTCGCCGATTCGGACGGCGAAGTCCTCCGGACGGACCATGGTCATCACCGGCTCCTCCGCGCCGCCGGCGCCCAGCACCGTCCCGTCGGGGTATTCCACCCGGAGCGGCAGGCGGCGGACCGCCGCCCGGAACAGCGCATCGGCCGCCCTCCCGGCCACCTGCGCCTTCATCCCCGCGGGCGGACGGGCGACGCCGGGCCACACCTCGGCGTCGATGACCGCCGGCGCCGGCGGCACCCTGACGGCCCCGCCAGGCGCCTGTCTTTGGGGTGAAGGATCCGTGTAAGCGGGATTGGTGTATGACGGTTCTGTGAGAGTCACGAGACGGCCTCCTGTGCTCGGTGGTCGGGACGGTTGATGATGGGCAGCCCGCGGGCCCAGAGTTTGATTCCCTGCCAGTGGATCTGCAGGACAACGCGGAGCGGCGCCAACGGAACCGCAGCTGCCGCAGCCAGGATGCTGCGGGCTGTGGCGGGCCGCCGGTCACCGGTCATGGTGGCAGTGAATGGCTTCCGTCCGGCGCGCTCCAGCACTACTGCCACGGCGAGTTTGCCCGCGGGTTCGGGCAGGCTCATCCGGTAGCTGCCGTCCACCTCGTTGAACGGCGAAACGAAGAATTCCTTGTCCGTCCGGGCACGGCCGGTGCCGTCCGGGTGCAGGAGGTAGCAGTGCCGTTCGCCATAGGTGTTGTGGACCTCGGCGATGACAGAGCGCAGGGCTCCGTCATGTCCGTGGCACCAGAAGATGCTGATCGGGTTGAAGATGTGGCCCAGCACCCTGGCGTTGGCCAGCATGGTGACGGTGCCGCCGTCGGGCTCTTCACCGTTCACGGCGAGGAAGCGGTCCACGTTCTCGCGGATGCTTGCCGCCGGATCCCCAAGATGATCCTTCGCGTGGAATCCGGCAAGGGGGCGCAGCCACCAGGGCAGTTTCGGCAGGTCATCGACGTCGACGTACCAGCTGTAGCTGCGGTAGGTGAAGGCGTTCCTCAGCGGATCCTGCCGCACATGGCGGATGCTGGTCCGGTAGATGGCCGCGGTCATGGCACGAGCTCCGCGGCCTGGCCGGCATCGGATGCAGCAGGCTCCGCCACCCGAACGAAGGGATCCTCCCACTCGCGGCCCAGTTGGGCGGCCGCCCGCACACCGGAGGCGGCGCCGTCCTCGTGGAAGCCCCAGCCCTGGTAGGCGCCCGCGAAGGCCAGCCGGTGGTCACCCAGTTCACCAAGGCGTTCCTGGGCGGCCACAGATTCGGGCGTGTACTGGGGGTGCTCGTAGACGAGGTCCTGCAGCACGGAGTCCGGCTCGATGAGTTCGGACTCGCCGAGGCTCACGATGTAGCTGCCGCCGTCGTCGGGGTTGAGGCGCTGCAGCCGGGTCAGGTCGTAGCTGACCAGCACGTGTCCGGGGCGGGCGGCACAGGACGGCAGCCGGTAGTTCCACGACGCGCGGGCGGCGCCTCTGCGCGGCAGCACTGCGGGATCGCGATGGAACTTGATGTGGTTGACGGAATACGGGATGTTCCCCAGAACCTGGCACTCCGCCGGGGTCGGTTCAGCCATCATGGCGAGCGCCTCGCGGGGGTGGGCCGCGATAACAGCGGCGTCGAAGTGCTCGGTACCGGCCGCCGTCGTAATCTCAACTCCGGTGGGGATCCGGCGCACGGCAAGCACAGGGCTGGAGAGGCGGACATCCTGGAGACCTTCGACCACACGGTCAACGTAGCGCCGGGATCCGCCCTTCACCGTCTTCCACTGCGGCGAGCCCTTGATGCCAAGCATGCCGTGGTGTTCGAGGAAGGTGAAGAGGTACCGGGCGGGATAGGCCAGGGCGGTGGTGGGGTCGCAGGACCAGACCGCACTGACCACCGGCGCCATGAAGTGCGAGGTGAAGTAGCCGCTGAAGCGTTCACGTTCGAGGAACCCGCCCAGCGTTTCCTCCGGTCCCCCGCCGGCCGGACTGGCCAGCAGCGCCCGTGCTTTCCGCCAAAACCGCAGGATCTCTGCAAGCATCAGCAGGAACCGGGGCCGTGCAAGGCTGGCAGGGCTGGCAAAGACACCCGACGCGCCCTTGGCGCCGGCATACTCCAGGCCGCAGCCGTCGCAGCGGATGCTCATGGTCATGTCCGAATCCTGCGTCTCCACGCCCAGCTCGGCGAACAGCCGGATGAGGTTCGGGTAGGTGCGGTTATTGTGCACGATGAAGCCGGTGTCCACGGCTAGGCTCCCCGAATCCTGCCGCACGTCATGCGTGTGGGCATGCCCGCCAGGCCGGGAATCCGCCTCGAAAAGGGTCACGTGGTCCCGGCGGCTGAGGATATGCGCGGCCGTCAGGCCCGCCACCCCGCTTCCGACGACGGCGACGCGCCGCCTTTCGTCTCCACTCCGTGCTGGGCTCGGTGACACTCTTTGCTCCTCCGCTGAACAGTTACCCCTGAATTGGGTAGTCAAAGGCTATTCGGAACTGGCCGGAGGCCGGATGGGTGCGGCGTCTTTTTCTTGTCCCGCAGCACCCGCAGTAAGGTTGGCTGGTGGTCAACCCCGTGCATTTAAGGACACTCCTTGAGGTGACGCGGCTGGGTTCCTTCGCTGCCGCGGCGACCCGGCTTGGCTACACCGCCTCGGCGGTGTCCCAGCAGATGTCAGCCCTGGAGCGGGACACCGGCGTCCGCCTGTTCCAGCGCTCCGCCCGAAGCGTGGTTCCCACCGACGCGGCGATGGTGATGGCGCGCCACGCGGCCAAAGTCCTCACCGACATCGAGGCGCTGATGGCCGCAGCCTCTAAAACGCAGGACACCACCACGCAGGAGCTCCGGCTGGGTATCTTCCCGAGCCTTGCCACCTACGTCCTGCCGCGGATCCTGCGCAGTCCCGCATGGAAGAGCCTGGGCATCGACCTAAAGGTTTCCGTGGCGGAACCGGCCCAGACCATCCAGGGGCTGCGCACCGGCGGCGACACCGATGTGGCGCTCGTGTACCAGGTGGGGCAGTCCGGGCTCGCCTGGCCGCATACCATCAACCGGCAGTGGATCGGCGACGACAACTTCCGCGTGGTCCTGCCGGCCGGGTGGGGATTCCGCACCGACGCGAAGGTGGCTGCGGACCATCTGTCGGACATGCCGTGGATCATGCACCATCCCGGTACGAGCGATGCCACCGTCATTGAGCGGCTCTTCGCCGGCTGCAACCTGCACCCCCGCGTGGTGGCCTACAGCGACGACTTCCACGCCAGCCTCGAAATGGCCGCCGCCGGTCTGGGGGCAGCGCTGGTGCCGGAACTTGCGCTGCTCCACCGGCCGGCCGGCGTCGTGGTGCTGGACGTGCCGGAGATCCGGCTGGCCCGCAACGTCTTCGCACTGCTCATCAATGACAAGAAGACGGCCCGGGTGCAGCTGTTCGTGGACCTGCTGGCGGAAACGATGGGCGCCCTGGGGCACTCAGTTAAATGAGCCCCGAAGCTGGAATGCTCTGCTTTTCGGGTCTATGTTGAAGATATGACCACCAAGGTAGCGAGCCAGCACTTCGGAGTAATCGAGCTGAACCACGGCAGGGACCATAACGTTGCCGCGGAGCACGAGCTGGCCGGTCAACGCCTTGAGCTCGACCTGAACATTAACGCCCATGACCACTTCGACGAAGCGGCCATGCATAAGGTGGACTACCGCCTCCGGTACCTTCCCGAGCTCGTGGACGAGGTCAGGGAAATGATTGCCGAGGAGCTCGAGCAGGAAGGCACCAGCCCGCAGGAGTACCTCCGCTTCCACTGCAACGCCATCAAGGACGAGCACCTGCAGAAAATCTTCGGCGTCAAGGACAAGAGCCAACTCACCAATGCGGTGTTCCTCAAGGCCCTGAAACTCGGCCACGTGGGAATCTACCCCGGCCAGCCCGAACGCTACTTTGTTCTGGACTTCACCCTGGGCGAGCACTTCACGGACGAGGTCCTGGTGGCCTCCGCCGACGAGGACGGCGTTGTCGACGACGAGATCCTCTGGGAATCCTGAATCGGTTGCTCCACAACGGCCCTTTTGACCGCTGAAAACGGCGTAGGGCCCACGCCGGCAGGGTTTCCTGGCCGAGCTTGCGAGGCGAGGGTGCCGGTGGGGATCAATGGATTGTTAAAGCCCGACGGCGGCCCGTCACCTGAGGTGACCGGCCGCCGTCGTACTTTTGTGCGGTGCTGTTACTAGGCTGCTACTACTTGGCTGCTTCCAGCAGTTCGGCGCGGACCGTCTTGGTGGCCGTGACCAGGTTGCGCAGGGACGCTTCGGTCTCAGCGTAGCCGCGGGTCTTCAGGCCGCAGTCCGGGTTGACCCAGAGCTGGCGGGACGGAACGTGCTTCACGGCGGTGCTCAGCAGTTCGGTGACTTCCTGCTCACCCGGGACGCGCGGCGAGTGGATGTCGTAAACGCCGGGTCCGACGCCGCGGCCGAAGCCGTGGGACTCGAGGTCGTGGACAACCTCCATGCGGGAGCGGGCGGCTTCGATCGAGGTCACGTCGGCGTCCAGGCCGTCGATCGCGTCGATGATCACGCCGAACTCGGAGTAGCACAGGTGCGTGTGGATCTGCGTGGCGTCGGCTGCACCGGCGGTGGCCAGGCGGAAGGAGTTGACGGACCAGTCCAGGTAAGCGGACTGGTCGGCCTTGCGCAGCGGGAGCAGTTCGCGCAGGGCAGGCTCGTCAACCTGGATGATCTTGATGCCGGCGGCTTCAAGGTCGGCGATCTCGTCGCGCAGCGCCAGGCCCACCTGGTTGGCGGTCTCGCCCAGCGGCTGGTCATCGCGGACGAAGGACCAGGCCAGGATGGTGACCGGACCGGTCAGCATGCCCTTCATGGGCTTGTTCGTGAGGGACTGTGCGTACTCGGCCCACTTCACGGTGATGGGGGCGCTGCGGGTGACGTCGCCCCACAGGATGGACGGACGCGTGCAGCGTGAGCCGTAGGACTGGACCCAGCCGTGGACCGTGACGTCGAAGCCTTCGAGGTTCTCGGCGAAGTACTGGACCATGTCGTTGCGCTCAGGCTCGCCGTGCACCAGGACGTCGTAGCCGAGCTCTTCCTGCAGGTCGACGACGCGCTTGATCTCGTCCTTCATGAGCTGCTCGTACTGCTCGTCGGTCAGGTCGCCCTTGTTGTTGCGGGCGCGGGCCGAACGGATTTCGGAGGTCTGCGGGAAGGAGCCGATGGTGGTGGTGGGCAGCGGCGGCAGGTGCAGGGCCTCTTCCTGGGCAGCTTCGCGGACCGCGTACTCGGAGCGGTTGAAGTCGGCCGGGGTCAGGGCTGCGGTGCGGGCACGGACGTCGGCGCGCTGGACGCCTTCGGCTGCGGCGCGGGAGGCGATGACGCGGGTGGCCTCGTCGATGGCCGGCTGCACGGCGGCGGCGTCGGTCAGGAGGCCGGCGAGGGTAACAACCTCAACGGCCTTCTGGTCGGCGAAGGCCAGCCAGCTGCGGAGCTGCTCGGACAGCTGGACCTCTTCCTCGACGTCGTGCGGGACGTGCTGGGTGGAGGTGGAGGTGCTGATGGCCAGCTTTGCGACGCTCTTCTGCAGCTCGGCGATCTTGTTGGCAGAGGCCTGCAGGTCGTTGCGCCAGATGTTGTGGCCGTCGACGACGCCGGCAACGAGGGTCTTGGTGCCCAGTGCAGCCAGTGCTGCAGCGGAGGGAACCTCGCCCTTGAAGACGTCGATGTGCAGGGCGTCGATGTTGGTGGCCGCGAGGGTGCCGAGCTGGCCGTTCAGAGCACCGTACGGCGTGGAGACGAACAGCTGCGGGCGGGTGGCTGCAGCCGTGAGGACCTCGTAGGCCCGGGCAACGGCGGCCTGGATTTCCTGTTCCGGGGTGTCCTGGTCCACAACCAGGGCGGGCTCGTCCAGCTGGACCCAGCTGGCGCCGGCAGCTGCCAGCTTCTCGAGCAGCGCGGTGTAGACCGGCAGGACATCCTCGAGGCGGGAGAGCGGGCTGAAGCCGGCCGGGGCGTCGTCGGAAGCCTTGCTCAGCAGCAGGAAGGTGACCGGTCCAACGATGTACGGACGGGTCTCCACACCGTTGGCGAGGGCGTATTCGAACTCTTCAACAATGCGGTTGGACGTGAGCGCGAAGTTGGTCTCCGGTCCGATTTCCGGCACGAGGTAGTGGTAGTTGGTGTCAAACCACTTGGTCATTTCCAGCGGCTGCTGTTCCTTGTTGCCGCGGGCCAGGGTGAAGTAGCCGTCGATGTCCAGCTGTCCCTCAGCGTTGAGGAGGTTGCCGAAGCGGGCCGGAACGGCGCCGACGTGGGCGGCGGCGTCGAGCACCTGGTCGTAGAAGGAGAACGTGCCCGGAACCGCAGCAACTTCGGTGAGGCCCAGGCCCTGCAGGCGCTTGGCGGTGCCCAGCTGGATTTCCTTGGCTGCGGTGTCGAGGGCAGCGGCGTCAATCTTGCCGGCCCAGTACGCTTCCACGGCCTTCTTCAGTTCCCGGCGGCGGCCGATGCGGGGGTAGCCGAGGATCGACGCGGACGGGAAGGGCGTGCTCTGCACGGAAGTCTGTTCAGTCATGTGAAATTTCCTTCAATCGTTGGAAAAAATTGTGAACGTCTAGGGGAGGAATGCGGGTCAGCTCGCGAGCTGGCGCCGGGCGAGCGCGGTCAGGCGGCTGGACGAGCGGGCCGGCCGGCCAAGCGACATCTTGTCCAGCACCTCCAAGGCGCTCTGGTGCTCGTTGAACGTGTAGATGTGGAGTCCAGGTGCTCCGGCGTCCAGGGCCGCGTTGGCCAGGTCCACCGTTGCCCTGACGCCGATTTGGAGTCGTTCGGCATCGGTATCCGCCGCCGCCAACCGCTCGATGAGCTCGGGTGCGGGTTCGACGCCGGTCAGCTCGCCGAGGCGCTTGAGCCTCCGCAGGCTGGTAAGCGGCATGACGCCGGGGATGATCGGGATGGTGACGCCGGCCCGGCGGGCCCTGGTGAGGAGGTCCGCATACTGGTCCGTGTGGAAGAACACCTGGGTGATCGCGAAGTCGGCACCGGACCGCTGCTTGGCGAGCAGCACCTCGACGTCGTGGGCCTCGCTGGGTGATTCCGGGTGCCGCGTCGGGTAGGCCGCCACACCAACGGCAACCTTTCCGGCGCACAGCAGGGCCGAGCGCCGCTGCTCCACCCGGCGGATGAGCTCAATCAGGTCCTGGGCGTAGCGCAGCGACCCGCTGACCGGTTCACCGCTGTCCTTGGGCAGATCGCCGCGGAGGGCGAGGATGCCGCGGACGCCGGCGTCAAGCAGTTCACCGATGATTTCCGCGAGCTCCGTCGGCGTGTTGCCAACACACGTCAGGTGTGCAAGCGGGCGGAGGGTGGACTCCAGCACCAGGCGGTTGATGAGTTCGACGGCGGTGTCCCGGTTGGAGCCGCTGGCACCGTATGTGACCGACACGTAGTCGGGGTCGGTGGCTTCCAGTTCCCGGATGGTGGTCCACAGGGTCTCGGCGGCGGCAGGCGAACGCGGCGGAAACAGCTCATAGGAGAGCGCCACCGGTGCGGTGTCGGAGAGATTTGGGTGCGTGTCTATAAGGCTTGGTGGTGACATTTGCGTCCTTGGCTTTGGGCCATTGAAGGCTGCGCTGCCGTGGCGGAAAGCCCGTGCAGCATGCGGTCAATGAATTGAGTTTGGGGAACACGGGACGGACTTCGGCAGGGCGCAGCCGCGACTGTTACGCCTGTAAAGAAGTCCACCGTGAGCAAATGTCAGGCCCACATGGGGGCACCCACACCCTCCTTGGCGGCCGGCAGGCGGCTCACCGCAGCGGAGGATCGCTGACACGTTACCTCGGTAACTTATATAGAACTCTAGAAGCCGCCCGGGGACGCCTTCAAGTTGACGCCGAATTAAGACGCCACTTTACGCCCGATTGGATAGCCCGTTCAGAATTATCTTCGCCGAAAGGGAGTTCGGGGTGCAATGACCGCCGGTGGCCGGCC
Source organism: Arthrobacter sp. K5 (assembly GCF_040448525.1). NCBI lineage: Bacteria > Bacillati > Actinomycetota > Actinomycetes > Micrococcales > Micrococcaceae > Arthrobacter > Arthrobacter sp. K5. Next base: position 1,024,238 of record NZ_CP159279.1, read on the forward strand.
CGGCCTGCCCCTTTTCAAACCGCAGAAATTAGTCCATTCTTTTGTCACGTCGTATCGGATTCGGCAAGGTCTCAGGTTGAGGAGGCTGGATGCTTCTCCTGGTTCCTGCTCGGTGAATCATCCCGAGCGAACATAATCCGCGCCCGTCGATTGGCCTGCGTCGCACCGTCCTGAGAACCGCACATCCCGGGATTCGCCCACTGGCAGGGCGCGGTTCGCCAGCGTTCTGCTGCGGGCCGGGCACGGCACTGACGGCGCGGTGGAGTTGCTGGAAGCCAGAAATCCCCACGGCGAAAGGCCACCGAGATGTCCCAGGTTCATAAACCCCCGCTTCACAAACCAGCGCTTCACAAATCACCGTGCGGGCCGGGCTCCGCCCTTGTGTTCCTTCTGGCGCTGACCACCGTGACATCATGCGCCCCGCAACAAAATGCCGCCCCGCAGGCAACCTCCGGTTCCGCCGCACCGACAGCGACGTCGGCCCCGGCAACTTCAACCGGCCCTGCGGCCACCGCCCCCGCGGCCACCGCCCCCGGCACGACGGGTACGGCCGGCGCGGATGAGTTGTGCGGCCCGGGTTCCGCGATCAACTTCGACGCCTCCCAGTTCCAGTCTTCCCCCAACGTGGACAACAAGTGGTTCCCGCTGAAGCCGGGCATGCAGTACACCACCACGGGCGACGTCAAGAGTGCCGAGGAAACCAAAAAACGCACTGTGGTGCACACGGTGACGGGACTGACCAAGGTGATCGACGGCGTTAAGACCCAGGTCATGTGGGACCGGGACTACGCCGATGGTGAGCTCGTGGAATCCGAACTGGCATTCTTCGCCCAGACCAACAGCGGCACCGTCTGGCTCTTCGGTGAATACCCCGAGGAATACGAAAACGGGAAGTTCACCGGCGCTCCGTCCACCTTCATCCATAGCCTGGACGAGGCCCAGGCCGGCATCGCCATGCAGGCGGACCCCCAGACCAGCACGCCCAGTTACGTCCAGGCCCACGCGCCCAACGTCGATTTCCTGGATTGCGGCCAGGTCTTCAAACTGAACGACCATGTGTGCGTCGCCACCGGTTGCTATGACGACGTGCTGGTGATTGACGAACGGAACCCGCTGGAGCCCGCGGTGGGCCACCAGCGGAAGTTCTACTCGGCCGGAACGGGCCTGGTGAAGGTGACCGCTGTGGGTGGCGCCGACCAGGAGACGCTGGACCTCACCAAGATCGAGCAGCTCACCGATGCCAAGCTGAAGGAGGTCAACCAGGAGGCCCTCAAGCTGGACACGCATGCCTACCAGGTCAGCAAGAACGTCTACGCCAAGACAGACCAGGCTGAGGTTGCCACGGAAACGTCTGCGCCTGCCAGCAGCCCGGCCAGCACCGACAGCCCAACGGCTCAGCCCGGCTACTAGTCACTGCGGTCGTCCAATAACGGAAAGGTGCCCGGAGCGGACGCTCCGGGCACCTCCCTTTGGCGCATGAACAGGTCTATTCTGATGCCATGATCCAGCTACCAGCCAGCTACGAGGAATATCTCGTCGGCAAGGACCCGAGCTTCGTTGACATGGTCCGTCCGGTCCTTCTCCAGTCGGCAGCGGACCAGCTGCATGGCGTCCGTGTGCTCTTTGTTCCGCGGGGACACCAGGCACACCTCGACGACACGATTCCCTACGGGACGATCGTCGAAGACATCGACTGAAGCCCAACCCTCAAGCAGGCTTAGCCCTCAGATGGCCTCAGCCCTCCAGGAGCAGCCGCTGGGCCCGGGGCGCAAGGGTGTGCTCGAGGACCAAACAGGCGGCACCCACGGCTCCCACGTCCTCCCCCACACCTGTGCCCACCACCTCGACGGCGTGGATGTTGCCGGTGTCGCTGCTTTGCTGGATCAGGCCGGGGATCTTCTCCAGGTAGCGTCCGGACAGCAGAGGCCAGAAGGGGCCGCCGAACACCACCCGGTCCACGTCCAGGGTGTTGGCCACCGCTGACGCCGCCCTGGCCACCAGTTCGGCTGACTTGTCGATGATGGCGGCCGCTTGGCTGTTGCCGGCGTCGGCGGCTTCACACAGCATGGCGAACCGTTCCTGGACGGCAGAACCGCTGGTGGCGGTGCCGGGCTCATCCAGGATGCCGGCTGCCTGGGCTTGCGCGACCAGGACCTGCGGAATGCAGGTGGACTTGACGCAGCCGCGCAGCCCGCAGTCGCAGGGGGCTCCGTCCGGATCAACGATGATGTGGCCGATCTCGCCGGCGTTGCCCGATGTGCCGCGGACAACCTCGTCGTTGAGGACGATGCCGCAGCCGATGCCGGTGCCCATGTACATGAAAACAAAGCTGCCGGCGCCGCTGGCCCCGCCGGCCCAGGTTTCGGCGACCGCCGCGCTGGTGACGTCCTTGTCCATAAGAACGGACAGGCCCGTTGCCTCGGCCAGCGCATCCCGGAGCGGCACACTGTCCCAGCCATCAAGGAGCGGCGGCTCCACCACCCGTCCGTTGTCGTGGTCGATGGGGCCTGGCGCCGCCACGCCCAGTCCTGCAATCTTGGCCCGGTCCACGCCCGAGGCCTCGATCAGATTGTCGATTTCGGTGGCGATGGCGGTAATGACTGCCTCGGGCCGGGAGCTGTCCGGCGTTTTCAGGCTCGAATGCTGGACCACTGCGCCCAGCAGATCCAGGACGACGAACGTGGCCACAGCAGGGTCCAGGTGCACACCCACCGCGTACATGCCGGCGGGATTCAGGCGCAGGATGGTCCGGGGCTTGCCGGGTCCGCTGCCCTCTTTGCCGGCCTCAACGATGAGATTCTGGTCCAGCAGCCGCCGGGAGATGTTCGAAATGGTTTGCGGGGACAGGCCCACGATTTGGGCCAGTTCCACGCGGCTGAGCCCTCCGGCGGCACGGCGGATGGCGTCAAGGATGACAGTCAGGTTGAAGTCGCCCATCCGGGGCAGGTTGGTTCCGCGCCTCGGTGAGGGCTGGCGGATCTCGGTCAAGGATTCCCCTATCATCTGCTGTTGGCCACTATCAATGTCTGAATCGTACGTTACGCCCCGGGTAACGGGTACGCCCACGCGCCGGGCGGCCCGGGGCGGTTCGACGACGGCCGCCGGCGCTCAACCGGCGGCCCGCCTGACGCTGGCGGCCACCGTGAATTTGGGGTTCCGGCCCTTCACCGTGGTGGGCCCGACCAGCCGCTCCAGGGCCGGCCCATAGCGCAGATGGCTGTTGTAAACCGTCCAGAGCTGGCCTCCGGGCGCCAGCACCCGGCCCGCTGCCTCGAACAGCTTCAGCCCCGCTCCGGCATGGACACTGGAGCCGAGGTGGAACGGCGGGTTGAGGAGGATCAGGTCCGCACTTCCGGCGGGCAGGGTGCTCATTGCGTCATCCTGGACGGCCGTGATGCCGGCCAGGCCGTTGGCCCGGGCAGTCGCTCCAGCCGACGCCACTGCGGCCGCAGACCGGTCGGTGGCCAGGACCTCGGCTCCGGGGTTCCGTCGGGCATACATGGCTGCCAGGATCCCGGTCCCGCAACCCAGGTCCACGGCCCTCGCGACGGCAGGGATCTCCGGCAGGAACGTCAGCAGGAAACGGGTTCCAATGTCCAGGCGGGTGCCCGCGAAAACGGCCCCGTGCGCGCAGATGTCCAGATCGAGTTCGGCGTTGTGGTCCGTCACGGGATAGGGCGGAGTTCCCTCCGCACGCAGCAGGTCCGAGGCAATGAGAAGCCGTGATTTTTGCCGGGCCAGCTGCGGCTGAACCTTGGCGAAGTACTTTCCCAGCACTGCGTTCATGCCGAGGGACATGTGCTTGACCCGGCCGCCGGCAAGCAAAACAGCGCCGGCGGGCGCGTACCGGGCAACGGCGTCGGAAATCTCTTCCAGTTCAGCGAGCGTCCTGGGAAGCTGCAGCAGGACCAGGTCCGCGCCGGACAGCAGTTCGGTGCCGAGCGGCAGCTGGGTGAATCCTGCCGCGACTCCCAGGGCCGCCGCATTGTTGCGCAGCGCCCGCTCCCCCGTCACCAGGTCCTGGTGGACCCTGACCTCGGCCGGCACCGGGCCGGGACCGCCGGCCAGCAGCCCGAGCGTGAGCGCCCCGTAGTTGTCCCCGATGACGGCAACGGTGCTGTCCGGGGTGAGCAGACCCGAAGCGGCGTCCAGCAGGAGGGAGTCGGTGGCGTCCCAGGCCTGAAGGTTGGCGGCCTCGACGTCCGGGTGCCTTCGAAGCGAGCCCAGGACCTGCCCAAGACCGTTTTCTGTCACGTGTTGCCGCCGCCTCTTCCTAGCTTGTTGCGCGGGCGCAGATCCACCAGTGCAAAATTCACCTGTGCAAATCTACCGTGGATCCGCCGCCGCTGCGGGGGCCGCCAGGAGTTTGAGGATTTCCGTCACCGCGGCCCTGCCGGCGCGGTTCGCACCGATGGTGGACGACGACGGGCCGTAGCCCACCAGGTGCACCCGGGGTTCCGCCGCCACTTGCGTTCCTTCCATGGCAATCCCGCCGCCTGGTCCCCGCAGGTGCAGCGGTGCCAGGTGCTCCAGCTCGGCGCGGAAACCGGTGGCCCACAGGATCACGTCCGCCGCGAGGAACCCGCCGTCGGCCAGCCGGACGCCGCCGGGTTCTATCGCGGTGAACATCGGCCGCCGGTCCAGCACGCCGCGCGCAGCTGCCGCCCGGAGGGCCGGAGTCCAGATGAGCCCGGTGGCAGCCACGACGCTCGGCGGCGGCAGACCCTGCCGTACCCGGTCTTCCACGAGTGCGACGGCGTCGTGCCCGGCCTGACGGTCGAACCCGTCCCGCCACACGGGCTCGCGGCGCGTGAACCAGCTTGTCGAGGTGACCGTTGATATTTCGTCCAGGAGTCCGACGGCGGAAATCCCGCCGCCCACAACGATGACGTGCAGGCCCCGGAACTCCTCGGCGGACACATAATCGGCCACATGCAGCTGGCGGCCGCCGAACGTGAACTGGCCCGGGTAGATCGGCCAGAACGGCCTCGTCCAGGTTCCGGTGGCGTTGATGACCGCCCGCGCCGACCAACCGCCGTCGGACGTGGTGATCCTTAGCCGCCCGCCCGGATCAGCGTCTTCGCGTTCGACGGCGAGCACCTTGACGGGCCGCTCGACGCCGAGGCCGACCTGCTGTTCGTAGGCGGCGAAGTAGCGGCTGAGGAAGGCGGAACTCGGCTCCGCCGGGTCGACGTCCGGCTGCGGTACTCCGGGAAGGTCGCTGATGCCGTTGACTGTGGCCATAAGCAGGCTCTTCCAGCGGTGCCGCTAGGCTCCGCCCGGCCCGTCCTCCGCGTCCAGCACCGCGTAAGTCGGCCCTGGACCGGCTGCCGCCGGATCCCCCGGCCGTTCTGCGGCCGGGGCGGGCGTGAAACCGCGGCGGGCCAGGTGGAAAGCGGCGGAGAGGCCGGCCTGCCCTGCACCGATGACCACGACGTCGGCGTACCGGGTGGCCGTGCCGTTCCCCGGGTCGTTGATCCGCTCCACGTCTTCATCCTAAGCGCCGTCCCGGCCCGGGCTGCCGCCCGTCGTCGGCACGCGCAGGGTCCTCACGGACACCAAGGTGCAGGAGGACCCTTTGAGCTGTCGGTCGGTAGTCCCGTTTCTCAGTCGTCGCTGCCGTGGCCGCCGCTGCCGCTGCTGTCGTCGCCGGGCTCGGTGCCCTTATGGTCCCCGCCCTTGTCGTCGCCGGGCTCGGGCGTTGTCCGCTGCCCGCCGTGGTCATCACCGGGTTCCGCCACCCGGGAGGCCTGGTCTGAACGGAGACCGCCGTTGTCATCGCCGGGCTCCGGAATGGTCCTAAGGCCGCCCTTGTCATCACCCGGTTCCACGGAGAGGGAACCGCTGCCGACGAAATTCCCGGCCGGCGCCGCCACGGTTCCGCCCTTGTCATCGCCGGGCTCGGCGGTGGTCCGGGGACCACCCTTGTCGTCGCCCGGTTCAGCAGGCTTGGACGCCTTCTTGGCCGCTGATGCGTTCCTGTCGTCGGCTTGCGTGTCATCACTGGCCTTCGCGGTTGCCGTGGCGGGGCTGACGGCGGGGGCCGGGGTTCTGGTGGCAGAGTCGTCCGTTACGGGGACGCTCCTGGCGTCGTCACTGGTACCCGGGCCGGTGTTGCCCAGCGACTGGGTGGTGGCGAAGGCGGCACCGCCGGTGAGGAGAATGCCGGCTACGGATAGTGCGAGGGCTGCTCGTGTCTTCATGCCTCCACAGTAGGAATTCGCTGTCGAGGATAGGTGCAGGGGAAATCCAAGACTTGTCCAAGATTGCCCTCGCGGATTCCGTTCAGTCGTCGGCGCCGTGGCCGCCGCTGTCGTCGCCCGGCTCCGGCGCCTTCCGCAAGCCGCCCTTGTCGTCCCCCGGTTCAACGGGGACCGCGCTGACCGGAACGGGGACAGGCTGGACGGTCACCGCTCCGCCGTCGGTCCCGCCACCGGGGCCGGATGACGATGGTGCGGCCGCGGAACCGCCGGTATTTCCGGGCGCGGTGGCCGCGGCAGACTTTGCCGGGTTCGGTTTCGCTGCGTTTGCTGCCGCGGCACCGGATGCCGCGGGGCCCGGCTTTGCGGGGCTGGATTTCGCAGGGGCGGCCACCTTGTGCGTGCCGGCAGCCGTGTCTGTTGCCTGGGGCGTGGTCTTCGGCCCTGCAGTAGCGGCAGGAGCCGATGGCACAGGACCATTCGGCAGCAGGACGACGTTGGCATTGCCGGTGCCGGTGGGCGGGACGCTGAGCACCTGTGTATTGACGGCGAGTGCGGCCGAGCCCGCTGCGAGTATTCCTGCAACGGACAGCACCAGGGCCGCTCCCGTTTTCATGGGTCCACTCTAAGGGCAAAGCCGGAAAGACGGGGCCAACGAATATCCAAGATTCGTCAAAGATTGGCGGCACCGGCAGAGGGGCCTCCACGAGAAAAGCCGCCGGACCATGGTCTGTTCCATGGTCCGGCGGCTACTTGGTGGAGCTGAGGGGACTCGAACCCCTGACCCCCTGCATGCCATGCAGGTGCGCTACCAGCTGCGCCACAGCCCCAAGCTGTTTCTTCCGGAATCTTTGCGTTTTCCCGAAGCAACCCGACCAGCGTAGTCCAGAATTCGCCAGGACGCTAATCGAAGACATGTGGCGTCTGTCACGTCGTTGCCGGGATACGAATAGCAGGGTCAGCGCCACTTTCGGGCAAAAAAAATCCGCCGGAATCTTTCGATTTCGGCGGATTATCCGGTGGAGCTGAGGGGACTCGAACCCCTGACCCCCTGCATGCCATGCAGGTGCGCTACCAGCTGCGCCACAGCCCCGTATTCTTGCTGCTTCAGCTTTCGATCTCTCCGAAGCAACTCAAATATCTTAGACCAGCGTTTCCGAAAATTCCAAATCGGGCATATTCGGACCCGCGGCCTATTCCTGTTCGGCGGCGGCAACGGCCTTTGCCGAAGCGTCGTCTCCGAGCTGCAGGTCCACTACCGGGCAGTCCTTCCAGAGACGCTCCAGGGCATAGAAGACACGGTCTTCCTCATGCTGGACGTGGATCACGACGTCGGCGTAGTCCAGCAGGACCCAACGGCCGGCCGAACGGCCTTCCCGGCGGACCGGACGGAGGTCCTGTTTGATGAGTTCCTCTTCAATGCCGTCGACGATGGCGTTGACCTGGCGTTCGCTGGGTGCCGAGGCGATGAGGAAAACGTCAGCCAGGGCCAGGCGTTCGCTGACGTCAAGGGCGACGATGTTCTGGGCGATCTTGTCCGCCGCGGCCCTGGCTGCGTGCCGGGCTGTGGTGACGGACGATTCGGATGCGGTCACGGGACTCCTTGTGGTGATGAAAAGCGTAGGTGGTGGTACTGGCTGAAGTCAGCGTGAAAGGCCGCTGATGATCATGATGACGCCGGCGACGAGGGCGATAGCGCCGAGCGCCACGACGCCAAGCTGAATCAGCCTCAGCCGGTTGGCCCGGGCGAGTCCGGCCGTGGCCGCGTCCAGGGGCTCCAGCCCGTAGGCGGACTTGGCTGACACCGGCGGCAGCGCTGAAACGTCGTCGCCGGACTCATCGGTCCAGGCATGTTGGCGGGCGCTGGCCGGAGGCGCAGCTGCCGAACGCGCGGCCGCTTCTGCCCGGGCAATGACCCGCGACCGCCCGGTGGACGGCGCGCTGGTGCGGGACGCCTTGGCGGCCCGGTTGCTCCGGGCCGGAACCCGCGGACCGGGGTTGGTCACCACTGGAACATGCGAGGTGGCCGGCCGCTTCATGACCGGACGGTCGACTCCGGGCACCTGTTCGAATTCCAGCGGCGTCACCATGGCGAGGTTGCTGGCTGTGGATGGACCGTTCTGACTGCCCTGCTGGGGCGTGTTCTGTTCGGCGAGCTTCTGCTTGGCCATGGCCCGCTTGTTGAGCACGGCGGCGCGTTCGGCGAGGGCAATCTGCTGGGCGAGGATTTCCGGATCCACGGCTTCAGGGTCTGTCGCCGCGATGTGTTCCATCTTGGCGATCTGGTTCCTGGCCTGTTCGGCGAGGAGTGCACGCGCTTCCAGGGCCTGCTCCACCGTCATGCCCTCGGGGAGGTCGTCCCCCGCCGGCGCCGCGGGCCGCGGACCCGGACCGCCGGAGGGCTGACCGCTGGAGGGCCGGCCGGCAGGTTTGGCTCCGGTGGCGGTAGCCGGTTTGCCGGCCGCAGCGGGCGGAGAGCCGGCTGAAGAAGCGGGCGATTTCCCGGTGGGGGCCCCGCCGTCGGCCGGCGGCACGACGGGCATTGCCGAAGTAATCGCCTGCTCCTTGAGCTGCATCAGCCGCAGCTGGCGGCGCGTCGGCGGGCCGCCGCCGGAGAGCTGCTCTTCCTTTTCGGCCAGCTCCTTGATGGTTCGCAGGGCTGCCCTGTCGCGGGCACGGATCTGGGACGAACGTTCGGCGGCTGAGCCGGCCGGCGGCGAGTCCACGGGGCCCGGCGCAACGCGGCGCACGCGTCCGGTGGCGGCGTCCTGCCGGTTGTCTTCGGAAGCGCGCGAAGAGTCCGTCTTTTCCGGCCCGGCAGGGGCGGATGTGCCCGGGCCGGGGGCGGCCGGACGCTTCGAAGCAGGCGGGTTCGCGGCGGGACCCTTTGAGGCAGATGGTTTCGAGGCAGGGGCTGACTCGCCGGCACCCGGAGGGGCGGCGTTCCGGTTCCTGGCCAGGGCTTCATCCCGGGCCTTGCGCAGTTCCCGGCGGCTGCGGATCGGTTGCTGTTCCTGACTCATCTCAAACTCATTCAGTGCTGGCTGGATCGTTTGTCTCGGTAGTTTCGGAGCTGCTGTTCCCGGCCGGTGCGGCGTAGAGCCCGTATTTTGCGATGTACTGCACCACTCCGTCCGGCACCAGGTACCAGACAGGGTTATGGGCGGCCACGCGGGCGCGGCAGTCGGTTGACGAGATCGCCATCGCGGGGACCTCGAGCAGGCTGACGTCCTTTCGGCCCATGCCGTCGAGCTCATGGCCTGGCCGTGTCACTCCCACAAAGTGGGCAAGCGACCACAGCTCGTCGATGTCCTTCCACGACAGGATTTGCGCCAGGGCGTCAGCTCCGGTGATGAAGAACAGGTCGGCGTCAGGCCGCTGCGTCCGCAGGTCGCGGAGCGTGTCGATGGTGTAGGTGGGGCCGGGACGGTCCACATCGACACGGCTGACTGTAAACCGCGGGTTCGACGCCGTGGCGATTACCGTCATCAGGTAGCGGTGCTCGGGTTCGCTGACCTGTTTGCTGGACTTTTGCCACGGCTGGCCAGTAGGTACGAACACGACTTCGTCGAGCCCGAACTTGGCGGCCACCTCGCTGGCGGCCACAAGGTGGCCGTGATGGATGGGATCGAAGGTCCCGCCCATCACGCCCAGCCGCAGCCGGCGCTGCGTATCCCTGTGGTGCAGTGCGGCGGAAATGTTAGTGGCCCTGGCCGTGGTCGTGCTTGTTGGGGTGCTGGCGGTGCGGGTCAGAGTGCTCATCAACCGCAGTGTGGCGGTTGCCGAGGTTGGTGTAGGAGAGGGTGACGAACATCAGCACTAGGAAGATGGCAAACATCGAGAGGCCGAAGACCCACGGCTCGGCCCACAAGGGTGCCCTCTCTTCGTGTTCTGCAACTGACGCGGCAATCTGCTGGAGCAGCATTTTCTCCCCTAGGAATAAAAAGGATGACGACGGCGGAAATTCCCGCCGGTCCGGACTTCTTTACTATGTTACCGCTATGTCAGGCGCGGACTTGGCCCTCGCCCTGGACGATCCACTTCGTGGTCGTCAGCTCGGTCAGGCCCATCGGGCCGCGGGCGTGAAGCTTCTGCGTGGAGATGCCGACCTCGGCACCCAGGCCCAACTCGCCGCCGTCGGTGAACCGCGTGGACGCGTTCACGATGACCGCGGCGGAATCGATTTCCGCGATGAAGCGCTCGGCGTTTCGCAGGTCATTCGTCAGGATGGCTTCGGTGTGTCCCGTCGACCAGGTCCGGATGTGCTTTACGGCGTCGTCCAGGCTGTCCACCATGGCCACGGCCAGGTCCAGGTCCATGTACTCGGTGGCCCAGTCGTCTTCCGTTGCCGGCAGGGACTCCACCGACGCCGGAAGCGCAGCGCGCACGCGGTCGTCGGCATGCAGCCGGACACCCGCCTTGCTCAGGGCTGCGGCGACCGCGGGCAGAACCGTGGAGCCGGAGTGCACAAGGAGCGTCTCCACGGTGTTGCAGACGCTGGGGCGCTGCGTCTTGGCGTTGAGGAGGATCTCCACTGCCATGTCTTCACTGGCTGACTCGTCGATGAAGATGTGGACGTTGCCCTCGCCGGTCTCAATGACCGGCACGGAGGAATTGTTGACGACGGTCTGGATCAGTTCACGGCCGCCGCGGGGAATCAGCACGTCGACGCGTCCGCGGGCACGCATGAGCACATTGGCGCCCTCACGGCCGTACTGGTCCACCGTCTGGACGGCATCGGCCGGCAGGCCTACGGACTCCAGGGCATCGCGCAGCACACGGATGAGGGCCTCGTTGGTGAAGGCCGCAGCCGAACCGCCGCGGAGGATCACGGCGTTGCCGCTCTTAAGCGCCAGGCCGGCGATGTCCACCGTCACGTTCGGACGCGCCTCGTAAATGGCCGCCACCACGCCCATGGGGACATTGACCTGGCGCAGGCGCAGGCCGTTGGGCAGGGTCTGTCCGCGCACCACATTGCCCACGGGATCGGGCAGCCCGGCCAGGTTCTCCAGGGCGTCGGCGAGGGCGGAAATGCGGGTGTCGTTCAGGGTAAGCCGGTCCAGGAGGGCGGCGGACGTGCCGTTGGCGCGGCCCGCTTCCACGTCCTTGGTGTTCGCGGCCAGGATCTGCTGCTTGTTTGCGAGCAGGGCGCTCCCGATGGCGCGCAGTGCCTTGTCTTTCCAGGCCCGGTTGGCGCGGCCCAGGCTGCGGGCGGCCTGGCGGGAACGGTCGGCGATGGCGTAGACGGCCGACTCGACGTCAGCCGGGGTGGGCTGGCTGTCTGCCGGCAGGAAGGGGACCATCGTAGCGTCGTTGGATGTCTCAGCTGCTTGGTTCATCAGTGCCTCAGTCATCATTCAAGTCTAGGCGAGTCCGGCGCCTAGACCAGAACCAGGTCGTCAACGTGAACAACCTCACGGTCGAAACCGCGGCCCAGGGACTCCCCCAGTTCCACGGTGGAACGGCCCAGCATTTGCGGCAGTTCGTCGGCTGAATAGTTGACCAGGCCGCGGGCGATGACGGTGCCGTCGGGCGCCACCATTTCGACGGCGTCGCCCGATTCAAAGTGGCCTTCAACTGACGTAATACCGGCCGGCAGCAGCGAGGCGCCATGGTCCCGGACGGCGGTCACTGCGCCGTCGTCGAGAAGCAGGCGGCCCTGCACGTGCGCCAGGTGGGCGAGCCACATCATGCGCACGGACTTGCGGCCGCTGTTGACGGAGAACCACGTTCCCACGTCTTCGCCGGCCAGGGCGGCGGCCGCGTTGGCCGTAGACGTGACGAGGGCGGGAATACCCGAGTCGGCGGCCATCGTGGCGGCCTCGACCTTGGTCTGCATGCCGCCGGTGCCGACGCCGGCCTTGCCCGGGGCGCCGATGTTGACGCCTTCCAGGTCCTGGGGGCCGTCCACCTGCGGGATCCGCTTGGCCCCCTTTGCGGGCGGGCCGTCGTAAAGGGAGTCGACGTCGGAAAGCAGCACCAGCGCATCGGCACGGACCAGGTGGGCCACGAGGGCCGAGAGCCGGTCGTTGTCGCCGAAGCGGATCTTGTGCGTGGCGACGGTGTCGTTCTCGTTGACCACGGGAACCACGCCCAGGTTCAGAAGACGGTTCAATGCCCGGAACGCGTTCTGGTGGTGGCTGCGCCGCATCAGGTCATCCGCGGTCAGCAGCACCTGGCTCACGGTCACGCCGTGCGCAGCGAAGGCGTGCGTGTAGCGGGCCATGAGCAGGCCCTGCCCAACGCTGGCTGCGGCCTGCTGCGTTGCCAGGTCCCGCGGGCGCTTGATAAGGCCCAGAGGTGCCAGCCCCGCGGAGATGGCACCGGAGGAGACCAGAATGATTTCGGTGCCCTCGTTGCTCTTGGCCGCCAGCGCATTGGAGAGTTCGATCAACGCCTCTTCGGAAATTCCGCCCTTGATGCTTGTGAGCGACGACGATCCGACCTTGACGACAATGCGGCGGGCTCTGGCGAGCATGCTGCGGTCGTCGGTTCTTGGTTCCTCGATGACAATTGCGGAATTATCAGACACGTGTGCGGGTTCACTCCTCATGTTGGGTGTTCAGTCCACTCTCCTTGAGCGGCCGTGCTGCACGGCGCCCACTGACTGATTCGGTCCAGATGCCCGCCTTGCGCTCGGCTTCCAGCTCGGCACGTGCCGCTGCCTTGGCCTCACGGCGTTCGATCTGTTCCTCACGCTTCTGGCTGCGGGTGGGACGGTCGCCGATGTCTGCGAACCGGACGTCCGTGCCGCGCGGCGACGCCAGCAGCTCGGCGCCAGCCATCATGGTCGGCTCCCAGTCGAACACCACGCCGTCGTCCTCACCGATCACTACGGTGTCGCCGGGCTTGGCGCCCTGCTTGAACAGCTCGGTTTCGACGCCGAGCTTGGCCAGCCGGTCGGCAAGGTAGCCAATGGCTTCCTCGTTGGTGAAGTCCGTCTGCTTGACCCAGCGCACGGGCTTCTCGCCCAACACGCGGAACAGCGGCTCCAGGTTCTTCTCCTCGCGGCGGATCCGGAAACCGGTCTCGTTGACGGCGCGGGGCCGGAGTACCGGTGCGTGCACCTTCGGCGGTGTGGCCTCCACACTGTCGCGGGCGGCCTTGACGATCTCCGCCATGGCAAATCCGAGTTGCCGGAGGCCTTCGTGGCTCGTGGCCGAAACCTCGAACACGCGGTAGCCCCTCGACTCCAGCTCCGGGCGGACGAACTCGGCCATGTCCTTGCCGTCAGGCAGGTCGACCTTGTTCAAAGCCACCAACCGGGGCCGGTGGTTCAGCGGAACAACCTCGCCGTCGTTGCCGGCATAGCTCATATCAACGGCGTACTTCTCGAGTTCAGCTTCGATGATGGCGAGGTCGGAGAGTGGATCTCTGTCAGATTCCAGCGTACCGCAGTCCAAAACGTGCACCAAAGCGGCGCACCGCTCGACGTGCCGCAGGAAGTTGTGCCCCAGGCCCTTGCCTTCGCTTGCGCCTTCAATGAGCCCGGGGACGTCGGCGATGGTGAACCGGACGTCGCCCGCCTGCACGACGCCGAGGTTGGGGATGAGGGTGGTGAAGGGGTAATCAGCGATCTTCGGCCGGGCGGCAGACATGGCCGCGATCAGGCTGGACTTGCCGGCGGAGGGGAATCCGACCAGGGCGATGTCGGCAATCGACTTCAGCTCGAGGACGATGTCGCTGGCGTCACCCTCGATGCCAAGCAAGGCGAACCCCGGGGCCCGCCGCTTCTGGGAGGACAGTGCGGCGTTGCCCAGCCCGCCCTGCCCGCCGGACGCCGCGATGAATTCCGTGCCTTCGCCAACGAGGTCAGCAAGGACCTTGCCGTCCTTGGTCTTGACGACGGTTCCGTCCGGAACCGGCAGGACCAGGGTTTCGCCGTTCTTGCCGCCGCGCCAGTCTCCCATGCCGGGGCCGCCGTTCGTGGCGTGCCGGTGGGGTGCGTGGTGGTAGTCGAGCAGCGTGGTGGTCTGCGAGTCGACGCGCAGGATGACGTCGCCGCCGTCGCCGCCGTTGCCGCCGTCGGGTCCGCCCAGGGGCTTGAACTTCTCACGGTGCACGGAGACGCAGCCGTGGCCGCCGGTACCGCCAGATACGTGCAGTACTACCCGGTCTACAAAGCTCGCCACGGTGAATCTCCTCTATTGCTTAACTCGGCCGTCTTGAACGTCCAAATTGATTGTAGTGCGGTTAAAAGAACAGTGGAGCGGGCCATCATGGCCCGCTCCACCGGTTCAGATCCTGTTGTTACTCTGCAGCTGCAGCGGCAACGATGTTCACGACCCGACGGCCGCGGCGGGTGCCGAATTCAACAGCGCCTGCCTGCAGTGCGAACAGTGTGTCGTCGCCACCGCGGCCAACGCCTGCACCGGGGTGGAAGTGGGTGCCGCGCTGGCGAACGATGATCTCGCCTGCGGAAACTACCTGGCCGCCGAAGCGCTTGACGCCGAGGTACTGGGCGTTGGAGTCACGACCGTTGCGAGTGGAGCTCGCGCCTTTTTTATGTGCCATTTGGAATGCCTGCCTTTAAATTCTGGGGAATCTGCTGAAAACCTGAACAGTAACCGGTGGTTACTTGATACCGGTGATCTTGACCTTGGTCAGTTCCTGACGGTGACCCTGGCGCTTCTTGTAACCGGTCTTGTTCTTGAACTTCTGGATGACGATCTTCGGACCACGAAGGTCCTGGAGGATCTCAGCCGTAACCGTTACCTTGGCCAGGTCCGCAGCTGCGGAGGTGACCTTGTCGCCGTCTACCAGGAGCAGCGCGGGCAGCTCAATGGTGCTGCCAGCTCCACCGGCGACGCGGTTCAGGGTAACGAAGTCTCCAACGGAAACCTTCTCTTGGCGGCCGCCTGCGCGGACAATCGCGTACACCACTTGGGCACTCACTTCTCTCGACGTCTATTACTAAATTTGCGTGCGGAACCTGGGTCCGATGAATTGGCCTGGCTCTCGCTGTGCCTCAACGCCGTGGATTGCCCGGGGGGAACCCGTGAGCTATCCCAGGAACAAGCCCGATTGGGCGATCCCGGGTCATAACCCAAGTGTTGGCGTAAGCACCGAAGATCTAGAATACGCTAATTCCGTCGTCGGCCGCAAATGAGGCTGGCACCGGCGGGTTGTCCGTGATAGGCGCCACACGGGCGCTGTTCCGGACATCCGATGCCGTGCGCGACTATCTTACCCGGCGCAGCGCCCGTTTCCGCTCAGCTGTGACGGCTCGGCGCGTCGAAGAAGTCCACCTCGTAGCGGCAGGACTGCCGGAACGCGGTGATCATCGCTTCACGCTCCCCTGCCGACGCGGCCCGGCCGGCGTCGTCGGCGATTTCGATGGCCCGCAGGGTCGCGGCGGCGAACTCCTCGTCGGCGTAGGTCCGCAGCCACTCGGCGTAAGGGTGCCCGGCCTGCGCCCCGGCGGCCACATATTCGGCGTGCAGGGTCTCCCCCACCTCGGCGTACAGCCAGAAGCAGGGCAGGACGGCGGCGACCAGCACCGCGTAACTGCCGCCCGCCGAAGCTGCGACCAGATGATCCACATACGCCTTCGTGACCGGGCCAAGTTCCGTCTGCACGGAGCGCGTGCTGAGCCAGTTGCGGTGCAGTTCCGATTCAACCTCCAGGCATTGCTGGGCTGAGTGCGCCCAGAACAGCTGCTCGGACTCGGTCGGCGCGAGTGCGCTGGCCCGCGCCAGCACACGGGAGTAGCCGTTGAGGTAAATGGCATCCTGGGCCAGGTAGTACGCGAATTCCCGCTCCGCCAGGGTGCCTTCGGCGAGTCCACGGATGAAGCCCAGGCCATAGATGGCTTCCAGGTCGGCAACGGTCTCGGCGCGCAGCAGTTCCGCGAACCCGCCCTTCCGTTCGGGCTGGGCCAGGTGGTGGAAGTGGTGGATCGGTCCGTTGCCTGCGCCGACCTCCAGCTGCCCGGAGGTACGGAGCGCCCCGGCCAGCCAGGGCTTGACCGCCCGCAGGGACGCCTCCCAGTCGCCCAGCCGTGCCTGGGCCGTGGCCATGGCCGAGGAGAGCGAGCACCCGGTGCCGTGGCTGTTCCGCGTGCCAATCCGTTCGCCCGCAAACTCCACCACCTCAGCAGACAGCAGCCCGGCCGTGTTCACGAGGGCATCCGGGCAGGTTGAGCCGTTCAGGTGACCGCCTTTGACAAGGACCGTGGCACCGGTCCGGGCCGCGAGCCGCCTGCCCTGGTCAAGGGCGGCGGGCCAGTCCGCGGCCTCCGGTTCCCCGAGCAGCATGGCCAGTTCGGGCAGGTTGGGGGTGATCAGGTCCGCCAGCGGCAGCAGTTCGCCGAGGGCTGCCTCCGCGGACTCCTGCAGGAGGCGGTCACCGCTGGTGGCCACCATCACCGGATCCACAACCACGACGCCGGGCCGCACCTTTTCGAGCCAGCCGCGGACGGCGGCAATCACCTGTGCATCGCCCAGCATGCCGATCTTCACGGCGTCCACCTGGATGTCGTCGCTGACGGCATCCAGTTGCGCTGACAGGAAGGTTGCCGGCGGAACGTGCACGCCGCGCACGCCGGTGGTGTTCTGGGCAGTGAGGGCCGTTATGGCGGCCATTCCGTAGCCACCGTGGGCCGCAATACTCTTCAGGTCGGCCTGTATGCCTGCGCCGCCGGACGGATCCGACCCCGCAATGGCAAGGACCCGGGGAACGTCGCGGGAGGTCCGGCCGGGCGGCGCCACGGTTTCCAGAAGGGAACCGGCGGCAGCCGCGGGTGCGGGCAGGAGTGATGCTGATGACAAGGAAGACATCCCTTCGCCGGTGCTAACCGGACAGGTTCAACGGGTTTGGATCTCAGCCGGCCCGTGCGCGGCACCCCGTGTCAGTCCCCCAGCCTAGCGGTTCGTCCGGGCCGGGACACGGAATTTGACGTTTGCGACAGGCTTCCGCGGTCTGTGCCCCGCCGCCTGGACATTGACCCATGCACTGGCCGGTGCCACATCCGCCTGACCCAGAAAGGTCCGGCACCGCAGGCGCGGTGCCGGACCTTCCATGAGTCAGCTCAGAGTTCGCTGGTCCTAGAGCTCTGAGGCGGGTACCCCGACGCCCAGGATGATCGGTTCGCTGGCGGGCTGCTGAGCCGCCTTGGGGGCTCCCTGTGCATCGCCCGTCTCCGGCGCCTTGGCCTCGTGCGAGTGCCCGGCAGCGGCCACCGGAGCAACCTCGTGGTGTTCCACGGATGTCTCGTTGGCTGCACCCTGGGCGCGGCTGGCACTGCGGTTGCGGCGCGGACGGCGGCTGCGCGACGGCTCGGCGGCGCTTTCGGCGCGCTGGGCTTCCGGCTGCTGGCTGGCAGGCCGCGCCATGGCAGGAGCATGCTCCTCCTCAGCGGGGCCGGGGGCGGCCGGAGCACCGAGGTGCGCGAAGGCTTCCTCCAGGCGGTGCAGCGTCAGGGCCGGCTCTTCCTTAACCGGCTCCTCGCTGTGATCCACAAACGGAAGAATGACTTTCTCGCCGCCGAAGGTGAGCACAGCACCGGGCCGTCCGGAGACGCTCTCCGTTTCCGGAGCGCGGTGCACCACGGGGCTTTCCGGTGCTGCGGCCGCGGGTGCAGCCGGCCGTGCGGCCTCACCCGACGCTGCGGCGCTGTGCGCTGCTTCCTCGTGCAAGTGGGCGGCGTGGGCTGCTGCCGCGATGTTGGCAAGGGCAGCGCGGGTCGCTTCAGCCTTGGCGTGGCGTTCTGCTTCCGACGGTTCCGGATGGTGCACGGCAGCAGGGGCAGCCGGGGCAGTCTCGAAGGACGGCTGTCCACCCTTGCCGCGGCGGCGCTTCCGCTCGGACCGGGCAGGGGGCTGGACCTCTGCGCGGTGCACGTGGTGCTCCGCGGCCACGGTGTTGGCGCGGCGGTGCTCCACCGGCTCGTCATGGGTGACGACGCCCCGGCCGGCGCATGCCTCGCACTGCTCGCCGAAGACTTCCAGGAGGCCGGTGCCCATGCGCTTGCGCGTCATCTGCACGAGTCCCAGGGAGGTCACTTCGGCCACCTGGTGCTTTGTCCGGTCGCGGCCCAGGCATTCCACCAGTCGGCGCAGGACAAGGTCGCGGTTGGATTCCAGCACCATGTCGATGAAGTCGATGACGATGATGCCGCCGATGTCGCGCAGCCGCAGCTGGCGGACAACTTCCTCGGCTGCTTCCAGGTTGTTCTTGGTGACTGTCTCTTCGAGATTGCCGCCGCTGCCGGTGAACTTGCCGGTGTTGACGTCAACAACGGTCATGGCCTCGGTCCGGTCAATGACCAGCGAGCCGCCGGACGGCAGGAATACCTTGCGGTCCAGTGCCTTGTGGATCTGCTCGTCAATGCGCCAGGCGGAGAAGATGTCCTCGTCCCTGGTCCACTTTTCGAGCCGGCCCACCAGGTCCGGAGCAACGTAGGTGACGTAGGCCTCGATGGTGTCCCACGCTTCGTCGCCGGACACGATCAGCTTGGAGAAGTCCTCGTTGAAGACGTCCCGCACAACCTTGATGGTCAGGTCCGGTTCACCGTAGAGCAGTTCGGGGGCGAGTACCTTGGTGGACTTCGCCTGGCTCTCAATCCCCTCCCACTGGGCACGGAGACGGTTGATGTCGTGGGTCAGTTCCTCTTCGGAGGCGCCTTCAGCGGCCGTCCGCACAATGACGCCCGCGTCCTCGGGGAGGCGGTCCTTGAGGATCCGCTTCAGGCGGTTCCGTTCGACGTCGGGCAGCTTGCGGGAGATGCCGGTCATGGACCCGCCGGGGACATACACGAGATACCGGCCGGGCAGGGAGATCTGGCTGGTGAGCCGTGCACCCTTGTGGCCCACCGGGTCCTTGGTCACCTGGACCAGGACGGAGTCGCCGGACTTCAGCGCGTTTTCGATCCGGCGCTGCTTGCCTTCAAGGGTGGCTGCGTCCCAATTGACCTCACCGGCGTACAGCACGGCGTTGCGGCCGCGTCCGATGTCCACGAAAGCGGCTTCCATGGACGGCAGGACGTTCTGGACCTTGCCCAGGTAGACGTTGCCGATCAGGGAGTCCTGCTGCGTCTTGGAGACGAAATGCTCAGCCAGGACCCCGTCCTCCAGGACACCGATCTGGATTCTGTCGTCGCGCTGGCGGACGATCATCTGGCGGTCCACGGATTCCCGACGGGCCAGGAACTCGGCCTCGGTAATCACGGTGCGGCGGCGGCCCGTGTCCCGCGATTCGCGGCGGCGCTGCTTCTTGGCCTCCAGGCGGGTGGATCCCTTGACGCTGGTGACGCGGTTGCTCGCCGGCGCCTCGCTGATGGTCCGCGGGGCACGGACGCGGGTGACCGTGTTGGGGGGATCGTCGTCTCCCCCGCCGGTCAGTTCCAGGTCCTGGTCACCGCGGCGGCGGCGACGGCGACGGCGGGACGTCACGCCGTCTTCCGGCTGCGCCCCCTCGTCTTCGCCGGCTTCGTCAGAATCGTCAGTTCCCTCGTCGCCGTCGGTAAGCTCGCGGTCGGTCCGGCTGCGGCCGCGGCGGCCGCGGCTGCGCCGCCGGCGGCGGCCGCCCTCGTCCTCCAGCTCGTCCTCGCCCTCCTCGGCTGCCACGTCCTCTTTGGCGGGAGCGGCAGGGCGGATGACGGTGTTCAGGTCAGGGGCCTGGAAGATGATCGATGTAACTGAGGCAGGCTCCAGGAAGAGCGAACCCAGGGGCGACTGCCCGGCAGCCTCTTCTTCGGGCTCTTCCTCGGCACCGGCTTCCTGTGCAGCCACCTGTACGGCAGGGGCTGCTCCGGCCGGCGCTGCCTGGGCTGCAGGGGCGCCAGCAGCCGGGGCGGGCACCTCCGTCCGTCCGGTTGACGCCGTCTCAGTGGCAGTCGCGGCGGCGGCAGGCTCGGCAGACTCCGCCGGCTCAACGGGGCTTTCGGCCGGCTCCGCGGCTTTCGGTTTTGTTGCCCGGCGGCGGCGCACAGGCTTTGACTCGGCAGAAGGTTCCTCGGCGGCCGGAGCGGCCGCAGCCTCGACTGCCTGCTCCGTGGCGGCTGCCTGTTCGCCGGCTTCCTTCACGTCAACTTCGGCCCCGGCGGCTTCCGCAAACGCGGGCAACGGCTCTTCGGCAGCCTTCTTCCGGGCGCGGGTCCGGCGCACCGGGGTCTTGGCCGGGGCCTCGGCGCTGCTTTCGGCGACAGCGGACTCCGGCACTGCGGTATCAGCTGCTGCGGTGTCAGCCGCTGCAGTGTCAGGCGAGGCCGCGGACTCCGCGTCCGCTGCTGTGGCCTTGGGCGGCGCCTTGCGCCGTGTCCTGGTGGCTTTCTTGGGAGCCTCGGCGGCTTCGCCGGCGGCAGCCGGTTCAACATTCACGGCTATAACCTGGTCATTATCCATATGTGGCAACACTCCTGCCCCTGACGTACCGCCACATTCGGCACCCATTGGGGCACATATTGTCAAAACCCGCAGGCATTGACAGAAGTCAATTGGATACCAGCAGGCTCGCACCGGCAGTGGGGTGCGGCAGGCCTGACAGGCCGGCGGGATTGTTACTGGAACCCGTTGTTTCTGACATCCACAACCAGGTGCCGTCCAATGGAAGGTGGGAGGCTGGATCTTCTTTCCAAAGCCTGCACCACTGCTCATTGGCGGTCTTGGGAACAAGCCACCGGACTGGAGTTCGAATGTGGTTCGCTCTCCAGCCACGTTTATTCTCTCATATTGCTGTTCAAATACGCTGTAATTGTGTGACAAAGCCGGTCAATGCGGCCTTTGGCGGTGAGTACAGACTGCCCCAAGCTGGCGGCGATACAATCTGGGCAGGAGCACCCCGGACAAAGGACGCCATCCCATGCCACGCATATCGCCTTCGACAGGCACGGACTACGAACAGGACCACCAGGACGGTGCCGGACCCGCCGCGGCACGGGCCGGTGCCGCCGTACCGGCCATGACACGCGACCGCCCCTTCGGCTGGCTGCTGGTCATCACCGGCGTCGTGGGCTGGCTGGCGTCGGGCATCCTGGTGCTGGAAAAGCTCGAGGTCCTCAAGGATCCCAACCACGCCACCGTCTGCGACGTGAACCCCTGGATTTCCTGCGGGCAGGTCATGCAGACGTGGCAGAGTTCACTCTTCGGATTCCCGAACATGTTCATCGGAATTGTCGCCTTCGCCGTCACGATCACCGCGGGAATGGCGCTGCTTGCCGGCGCCCGGTTCGCCCGCTGGTACTGGCTCGGGCTGCAGGCCGGCATCACGCTCGGCTTCATCTTCGTGGTGTGGCTGTGGTCCCAGGCCCTGTACTCCATCCGCATCCTGTGCCCGTTCTGCATGGTTGTCTGGGCAGCGATGATTCCGCTTTTTGTCTGGGTGACCGTGCGGAACGTGGTCCACGGCGTGATTCCCGCACCGGCGGGCCTGGCCCGGATCCTGGGCGACTCGGGCTGGATCATCACGGCGCTGCTCTATGTTGCCGTGATTGCGACGATCTTCTTCGCCTTCATCCAGGTGTTCGCCGGCACCTCAGGCTTCTAGCAGCGCGAACGCACACTTAGGCCCCGCTCAATTGCGCGAACGTACAGTTGTGGCCCCCCACTGCCGAGGAGTGAGGGGCCACAACTGTACGTTCGCGCCTGACCTGCCGGCGCGCATAACTGGCCGAAGGCTTAGGCCTGGAACCAGATCTTGATTTCGCGCTCGGCCGAGTCCACGGAGTCCGAGCCGTGGACGAGGTTCTGCTGGACCTTCAGGCCCCAGTCGCGGCCGAAGTCGCCGCGGATGGTGCCGGGGGCCGCCGTCGTGGGGTCGGTGGTGCCGGCCAGCGACCGGAAGCCTTCAATGACGCGGTGGCCTTCGAAGATCGCTGCGACGACGGGGCCGCTGAGCATGAACTCCACGAGCGGCTCGTAGAACGGCTTGCCCACGTGCTCCTCGTAGTGCTGCTCGAGCAGTTCCCGGCTGGCGTTGGTCTTCTTGAGTTCGGCCAGGGTGTAGCCCTTGGCTTCGATCCTCTTGAGGATTTCGCCCGTCAGGTTGCGGGTGACGCCGTCCGGCTTGATCAGGACAAGGGTGCGCTCAATGCTCACAGGTGCTCCAATGAGGTTGGTTGTGGGTTTCGACGGTAAGTCTACGGGGTCTGGCCGGTGCCTTCACTGCCGGAGGCCTCAGGGTGGGCGGCCTCCCACTCGGCCTGCTCGCGGTCCCGCTGGGCGGACTCGCGGTCAATCCGGATGCCGGCCCGGATGCCGTACCACCAGGCGAGGGCAAACAGCGCGCCCACAAGGAACATCATGGGTTCCGCGAAGCCGCTGAGGATCAGCACCAGCTGCAGGACCCAGCCCAGCCCGATGCCCCAGGGCTTGGACAGCACGGCGCAGGCCAGGATCAGCACCACGCTCAGTCCGATGCCCACGGACAGGATCAGCGCCGGGGAGATCTCGGCACGGCGCAGGCCGAATACGGCCAGCGTGGCGAAGAAGACCACGAAGGCTTCCAGCAGCAGGACCGTCGAGGCGAACATGACCTTGGTGGACCGGCGCTTCTTGGGCATCCCCGGGCGCCATTCACGCTGGGCCTTGGTGAGCCGCGCCATCAGGCGGCTGCCTTGCCAAGCAGGATGCGGGCGTCCGCCACCAGTGTGATCGACCCGGTCACCAGCACGCCGCCGGCGAGGTCGTCGTTGGCTTCGGCGCGCTCAACGGCCCACTCCAGTGCGTCGTCCAGCTTCTCGGCGATGTGCACGTTTTCCTCGCCAAAGCCGAGGTCGACGGCGAGCTCCGCCAGCTCCGCTGCGGGCACCGCCCGCGGCGAATTGGACTGGGTGAAGCAGAATTCCTCCGCGAGGTCGCCCAGTGATTCCTTGAGCTGGCGCAGGATCTCCCCGGCGTCCTTTTCCTTGAGCACGCCCACCACGACCACCAGCTTGCTGAAGCTGAAGGCCTCCTGGATTGCCTCGGCCGAGGCCCGGATGCCGCCCGGGTTGTGGGCAGCGTCCACGATGATGGTGGGGGCTGTCCGCACAACCTCGAGCCGGCCCGGGGACGAGACGGTGGCGAATGCCTCCTGCAGGACCTCCAAGGACAGCTCCTTCTCCCCGCCGCCAAGGAACGCCTCCAGGGCCGCCACGGCCACGGCGGCGTTCTCGGCCTGGTGGGCACCGTGCAGCGGAACCATGAGGTCCGGGTAGCGTCCGGCGATGCCTTGGACGGTCACCACCTGGCCTCCGACGGCGACCTGCCGCGACTCGACGCCGAATTCCACGCCTTCGAAGCGGAACGGTACCTGCACCTCCTTGGCCTTCTCCAGCAGGACCTGCGCAGCATCCAGCGGCTGGGCCGCGCTGACGAGGAAGCCGCCGGGCTTGATGATGCCGGCTTTCTCGTAGGCGATGTCCTCGGTGGTGTCGCCCAGCAGGTCGGTGTGGTCGAGGGAGATCGGGGTCACCACGGACACCTGGCCGTCGCCCACGTTGGTGGCGTCGGTGATGCCGCCGAGCCCCACCTCCATGATCGCCACGTTGACCGGCTGGTCGGCGAACACGGCGAAAGCCAGGATGGTCAGGCACTCGAAGTACGTCAGCCGGGGCTGGCCCTCGGCGGTGAGTTCGTCGTCGACGATCTGCAGGTAGGGCCGGATCTCGTCCCAGATGCGCACGAACGTCTCGTCGGAGACGGGCGCGCCGTCCAGGCTGATCCGCTCCGTCACCTTGGACAGGTGCGGGCTGGTGTAGCGCCCGGTGCTGAGGCCGTGGGCGCGCAGGCCGGCCTCGATCATCCGGGCCGTGGACGTTTTGCCGTTGGTTCCGGTGATGTGGATGATCGGATAGGCCTTATTCGGCTCCCCGAGCACATCCATGGCCCGGAACAGCGGCGCAAGCCGGGGCTCCATTTTGTTTTCCGGCGCCCGGCCCAGCAGCTCGGCGTAGACGCTCTCCACGGAGAATTCGTCGGTCATGTCTCAGGCCCCCACTTTTTCGACAGTGATGCGCGGTTCCGCCGCGTCGGCCGGCACGGCCTCCAGCTCGAGTGTCAGCGTTTCGGTCTTCACCAGTTCGGCGTTCGCCAGCAGGGCGTCGATGACGTTCTGCGCGGCGTTCACGGTGGTCCGGATCCGGTCACTCACGTTCAGCGCGGCGTCCTTGCGCGCCTGCTGGATGGCACGGACCATGTCACGGGCCAGGCCTTCTGCCTCGAGCTCGGGGGTGACCTCGGTGTTCAGAACCACGAAGCCGCCGGTGGGGAGCACTGCGGCAGCAGAAGACGCAGCTGCGGAACCGCCGTCGGACTCTGCCACCACGGTCTCCAGCGTGTATTCCTGCGGTTCCAGCTCAAGGCCGCCCGCGGTGACCACACCGGCGTCGGAGACGGACCAGTCGCCGGACTTGGACCCCTTGATGGCCAGCTGCACGTTCTTGCCGAGGCGCGGGCCGGCGGCCCGGGCGTTGACCACGAGTTTCTGCTCGATGCCGAACTCCTCCGGAGAGGCGCTGGCGGCATCCAGCAGGCGGACCGAGCGCAGGTTCAGTTCGTCGGCAACGACGGCGGCAAAGCCTTCCAGCGCATCTGCGCCGGGTGCCACGACGGTCAGTTCCTGCAGCGGCAGTCGGACGCGCAGGTTGGCGGCCTTCCGGAGCGAGGAGCCGGTGGAGCAGATCTGCTGCACGCGGTCCATGGCCTCGACCAGGGCGGCGTTGGACGGGAACAGCTGCGGGTCCGGCCAGTCGGCGAGGTGCACGGAGCGGCCGCCGGTGAGGCCGCGCCAGATCTCCTCGGAGACCAGCGGCAGCAGCGGCGCAGCCACGCGGCAGACAGCCTCCAGGGCGGTGTAGAGGGCGTCGAAGGCGTCGGCGCTCTCGTCAAAGAAGCGCTGCCGGCTGCGGCGGACGTACCAGTTGGTGAGCATGTCCAGGTAGCTGCGGAGTTCGTCGCAGGCCCCGGAGATGTCGTAGGTGTCCAGCTGGGCTGTCATGTTCCGGACGAGGTCGCCGGTGTTGGCCAGCAGGTACTGGTCCAGTGTGTCGGAATAGCCGTCGTAGCGCAGCTTGGCGTCGTAGCCCTGACCTCCGGCAGCAGCGTTGGTGTACAGGGTGAAGAAGCTGTACACGTTCCACAGCGGCAGGATGACCTGGCGGACGCCGTCGCGGATGCCCTGTTCGGTGACCACGAGGTTGCCGCCGCGCAGAATGGGGCTGGACATGAGGAACCAGCGCATGGCGTCGGAGCCGTCACGGTCCAGCACTTCGGAGACGTCCGGGTAGTTGCGCAGGCTCTTGGACATCTTCTGGCCGTCGGAGCCCAGCACGATGCCGTGGCTGATGACGTTCCGGAAGGCCGGGCGGTCAAACAGCGCGGTGGACAGGATGTGCAGCATGTAGAACCAGCCGCGGGTCTGTCCGATGTACTCCACGATGAAGTCGGCCGGGTTGTGGGTGTCGAACCAGGCCTCGTTCTCGAACGGGTAGTGCACCTGGCCGTAAGGCATGGAGCCGGAGTCGAACCAGACATCCAGCACGTCCTCCACGCGGCGCATGACGGACTGGCCCTCTTCGGGGGTGCGGGGATCGTCCGGGTTGGGCCGGGTCAGCTCGTCGATGAACGGCCTGTGCAGGTCCACCAGGCCATCCTTGTTCAGCGGCAGCCGGCCGAAGTCGGCCTCGATTTCCGCGAGGGAGCCGTACACGTCCGTGCGCGGGTACTCGGGATCGCTGGACTGCCACACCGGGATGGGGCTGCCCCAGTAGCGGTTGCGGCTGATGGACCAGTCGCGGGCGTTGGCGAGCCACTTGCCGAACTGGCCGTCCTTGACGTTGCCGGGGATCCAGTTGATCTCCTGGTTCAGCTCGGACATCCGGTCGCGGAACTTGGTGACCTCGACGTACCAGGAGGAGACTGCGCGGTAGATCAGGGGGTTGCGGCAGCGCCAGCAGTGCGGGTAGCTGTGCTCGTAGCTGGCCTGGCGGACCAGGCGGCCCTGGGCACGGAGCACCTGGGTGATGGGCTTGTTGGCCTCGAAAACCTGCAGCCCGACGATGTCGTGCAGGTCGCCGTGGGCGAACAGGTGCAGGAACTTGGCGCCCTCGTCCACGGAGAGGACCACGGGGATGCCGGCTTCCTCGCAGACCTTCTGGTCGTCTTCACCGTAGGCCGGGGCCTGGTGGACGATGCCGGTGCCGTCGGTGGTGGTGACGTAGTCGGCCACGAGGAACTGCCAGGCGTTCTGGGTGCCGTACTTTTCGGTGTCGGCGAAGTCGTGCCAGAGCGGCTCGTAGGTGAGTCCCTCGAGTTCGGCGCCGGTGTGGGTGGACGTGACGGCGGCGGCCGCGGCAGCGGCGTCGTCGTACCCCAGGTCCTTGGCGTAGGTGCCCAGCAGGTCCTCGGCGAGCAGGAAGCTGCCGGTGACCGGGGCCTCCGCCGAGGCGGCCTTGACGCCGTTCGGTCCGGCGGGCAGCACGGCGTAGCTGATGGAAGGCCCGACGGCGAGCGCCAGGTTGGTGGGCAGCGTCCAGGGCGTGGTGGTCCAGGCGAGCGCCTGCACACCGGCCAGCTGCCGGGACAGTTCCGACTCCCCCGCCTTGACGGGGAAGGTCACCGTGACGGTCTGGTCCTGGCGGTTCTTGTACACGTCGTCGTCCATGCGCAGCTCATGGTTGGACAGCGGCGTCTCGTCCTTCCAGCAGTACGGCAGCACGCGGTAGCCGTTGTACGTCAGGCCCTTCTCGTGCAGCTGCTTGAAAGCCCACAGCACGGACTCCATGTACTCGACGTTGAGTGTCTTGTAGTCGTTGTCGAAGTCCACCCAGCGGGCCTGGCGGGTAACGTACGCCTGCCATTCGTTGGCGTACTTCATGACGGAGGCGCGGCAGGCGTCGTTGAACTTGTCGATGCCCATGGCCTCGATCTGGGTCTTGTCCGTCATGCCCAGCTGTTTCATGGCTTCCAGCTCGGCGGGCAGGCCGTGGGTGTCCCAGCCGAAGCGGCGTTCAACGCGTTTTCCGCGCTGCGTCTGGTAGCGGCCCACCAGGTCCTTGGCGTAGCCGGTGAGCAGGTGGCCGTAGTGCGGCAGGCCGTTGGCGAAGGGCGGGCCGTCGTAGAAGACGAATTCGTTGCTGCCTGGGGCGCCGCCGGGAAGGTCGGCGCTGCGCTGGTCGATGCTTGCCTGGAAGGTACCGTCCTCATCCCAGTACTTGAGGATCCGCTCCTCGATCTCCGGGAACTTCACGGAGGCGGACACTCCTGCAGAGGAGCCCGGACCGGACGGGACTGCTGAGGCCTTGGGGTAATACGTCATCTCGACATCCTGGGTTGAGCTGGTGAACAAGTGGAACATTCAGGATGCGAGGACGGCGCGTCCGCAGTCATGCGACTGCACCGGCACCGCGGTACCACCTCACTTACCGCTGCCCAACCCCGAGGGGGTTCGACGGCGGCCGCTCATTTGCTGCTGTGACGGGCTTACCCGTCCGGTTCTACTGGCCTGGTCCCCGCGATCGGTTGTCAGCATCGCGGGCCGGGTGTTCTTCCGGAAGCTCACCGGTGATTGCCGGGTCAAAGCTGTTGGATCCAGTCTAACTGCTGTGGCCGCGGCGGCCACAACCATGAGCGCCCTCGGCCTAGACTCGGTCCATGACTGCTTCGGCCCGGGTGTTGGCGCTCTGCATTCTCCTGCCGGCCGCAGCGCTTTCGGTGTTCCGTGCCATCCCGGCCGAGTGGCCCACGCAGGTGGTGCAGCTGCTGTCCTTTACGCCGTGGCTGGTGATTCCTGCCGCCCTGGCACTTGCCCTGGCGTTGCTGGGCCGGCGGCCCGTGGTCACGGCCGCTGCCGTACTGCTCCTCGGAGTCCTGCTCTTCTGGCTGTGGGCGCCGGACGCGGGTAGAGCGGACGCGGTACAGGCCGGCGCAGGACAAACGGAGGCAGGCGGGACGGGCGCCGGCGCCGCCGATCCCGGCAGTACGGTTCCTTTGACGGTGATGAGCATCAATTCCCGCTTCGGCAGGGCCGACGCCGCCGAAATCGTCCGGCTGGTACGGGACAACGGGGTGGAACTGCTCGCCATCCAGGAGCACACCCAGGCGCTGGAAGACCGGCTCGCCGCCGAGGGATTGGGGACCCTCCTTCCCAACCGGATCAGCAGCCCCGTGGACAACGGCTCCGGCAGCGCAACGTACTCAAAACACCCCATCCAGGCCATCGGGCTGATTCCCGACAGGCCGTTCCAGATTCCGACCTTCCGGCTGACAGTGCCCGTTGCGGGTGCCGGCAACACAACCTCCGGCAACACAAGCCCGGGAAGGGCGGCCGCCACGCTCGAGGTCACGAACGTGCACACCGTCCCGCCGGTGGCTGGCCGCGTGGGGCAGTGGCGCAGCGACCTGGAATCGCTGGGCCGCCTGGTGGCCCGAAACGGGACGGACGGCCAGGGCAACCAGCTCCTGCTCGGCGATTTCAACGCCACCTACGACCACTCCGAGTTCCGCAGGCTGCTCGACGGCGGCCCGGGTGGCCGGAAGCTGGTGGACGTCGGCACGGCATCCGGGGCGCGGTTCACGCCCACCTGGCCGATGGACGGCCGGCCGCTGCCCGGCATCACCATCGACCACGTGGTCACCAGCGCGCGGATTCCTGCGTCGGGTTATGCCGTGCACCGGGTCGCCGGGACGGACCATGCCGCCGTGCTGGCCACGCTGGACGTCCCCGCGAACGGATAGAGGACGGCTAGCCTGCTCAGGCCTGTTTGCGGATCAGCTTGTAGTTCGAGGCCTGCGCCACCGGTCGGATGACGATCTGGTCGAGGTTCACGTGGTGCGGTGCGCTCACGGCGTAGCGCACCACGTCGGCCACGTCCCCGGCGGTGAGCGGCTTCTCCACGCCCTGGTACACCTTGCCGGCGGCCTGAGCGTCACCCAGCCGGTTGAGGGCGAATTCCTCGGTCTGGACCAGGCCGGGCGCGATCTCGATGACCCGGACGTTGTGCTCGGCCTCTTCCAGCCGCAGCGCCCCGGTCAGGGCATGCTGGGCGAACTTCGCGGCGTTGTAGCCGCCCCCGCCTTCATAGGCATCCAGCCCGGCGGTGGAGGTCAGGTTCAGGACGGTGCCCTCGCCGTTTTCGCGCAGCATTGGCAGGAAGGCGCGCGTGAGCTTCATGGTGCCGAGGACGTTCACGCGGTACATCCACTCCCAGTCGTCGGTCACGGCCTGCCCCACACGGTCCGCCCCGCGGGCACCGCCGGCGATATTGACCAGCGTGTCGATCCCGCCGGCGGAGGTCACGTCTGCCAGCAGGCGGGCAACGTCCGCGTCCTCGGCGATGTCCGCGGCCAGGGCGACGGCGCCGGTCTCGGCTTCCAGCGCGGCCAGCCGTTCCTGGCGGCGGGCGACGGCGTACACGGTCCAGCCATCGGCACGGAGCGCGCGCACGGTGGCCTCACCAATGCCGGAGCTGGCACCCGTTACGAGGGCGGCTTTATTGCTGGACACGTCAGAGCTTGCGGAAACCTCAGTCATGGCACCACCCTAGCGCCAACCGTAGGTGGGCGAGCCCAATGTTTACTTCCGCGAACCGCTGACCTTTTTCGGAGGGTTCACTTGGCTCGACCACGCGCCGCCAGGAACTCCAGCAGGACCCTGGCATGGTTCACCTCCGGATCCCGGGCCGCGTACAGCAGCGTCACCTTCCCGTGCTGTGCCGCCAGGTCCACGAGCTGGTCCACCGCCGGATTGCCCGCCAGTTCGTCCTCGTATCGGGCACGGAAGTCCTCGAACCGCTCCTGCATGTGGGCGAATTCCTGCCGCAGAGGCGGCGACGGCGCGACGTCCTTGAGCCACAGCTCCAGCTGGGCCCGTTCCTTGCTGACCCCGCGCGGCCAGAGCCTGTCCACCAGAACCCGGCAGCCGTCGTCGTGCGCCGGTTCCTCATAGATGCGTTTGATCGCAAAGGAAGCGCGTGCTTTGGCCATAGGCCGCATGCTACTCCCGCCGCCCGGCAGCGGGCACGCGCTGCGGGCCGGAAACAAACGCCCGGCATGAAACAATTGCTCCATGGCTGAATCAACGCAGGGTACAGACACGCCCGCCACCGCCCCCATCAACGTCCCCGACAAGCCGGCCCTGGAAGGCCTGGAGGCTGCCCTTACGCAGCGCTGGCTCGAGGAAGGAACCTACCGGTTCGACCCGGACACCACCCGGGAACAGGTCTACTCGATCGACACTCCCCCGCCCACCGCTTCCGGTTCCCTCCACGTGGGCCACATGTTCTCCTTCACGCAGACCGACGTGCAGGCCCGCTACATGCGCATGACCGGCAAGAACGTCTTCTACCCCATGGGCTGGGACGACAACGGCCTGCCCACCGAGCGCCGCGTCCAGAACTACTACGGTGTCCGCTGCGATCCCGCCATCCCGTACAACCCGGACTACCAGCCGCCGGCCCAGCCGGCGAAGAACCAGCGGGACTTCGACGTCGTCTCGCGGCAGAACTTCATCGAACTCTGCGAAGAGCTGGCCGTCGAGGACGAAAAGGTCTTTGAGAACCTGTTCCAGACCCTTGGCCTGTCCGTCGACTGGAACCTCACCTACCGCACCATCGACGACACCTCACGGGCCGTCTCCCAGCGCGCGTTCCTCGCGAACCTGGCCGCCGGCGATGCCTACATGGCCGAGGCCCCCACCCTCTGGGACGTCACGTTCCGCACCGCCGTGGCGCAGGCCGAGCTCGAGGACCGCGAGGTCCCCGGCGCGTACTACCGCTACCCGTTCTTCACCGCCGACGGCGAGAAGATCTTCATCGAGACGACCCGCCCCGAACTGCTCGCGGCCTGCGCCGCCCTGGTGGCAAACCCCGACGACGAGCGGTACCAGCCGCTGTTCGGCAAGACCGTCACGTCCCCCCTGTTCGACGTCGAGCTGGAGGTCAAGGCGCACCCGCTGGCCAAGGCGGACAAGGGCTCGGGCATCGCGATGGTCTGCACGTTCGGTGACCTGACCGACGTGACCTGGTGGCGCGAACTCCAGCTCCCCACCCGCGCGATCGTGGGCCGCGACGGCCGCATCCTCGCCGAGACTCCGGAGTGGATCACCACGGATGCCGGCCGCGAGGCCTACGCCGCGATCGCCGGCAAGACGGTCTTCTCCGCCAAGGAGGCCGTCGTGGAGCTGCTCACGGCAGCCGGCCTGCTCGACGGTGAGCCCAAGAAGATCACCCACCCGGTGAACTTCTTCGAGAAGGGTGACAAGCCCCTCGAGGTGGTCACATCCCGGCAGTGGTACATCCGCAACGGCGGCCGCGACGAGGACCGCCGCGAACGTCTGATCGGCCGCGGGCAGGACATCGACTTCCACCCGTCCTTCATGCGCTCCCGGTACGAGAACTGGATTGCGGGCCTCAACGGTGACTGGCTGGTCTCCCGCCAGCGCTTCTTCGGCGTGCCGATCCCGGTCTGGTACCCGCTGGACGCCCAGGGCAACCCGGACTACGACAACCCTGTCCTCCCGTCCGACGACCTGCTGCCCGTGGACCCTGCGGCCGACGCCGCACCGGGCTACGACGAATCCCAGCGCGACCAGCCCAACGGCTTCACCGGTGACGCTGACGTGCTGGACACCTGGGCCACTTCCTCCCTGACCCCGCAGATCGTGGGAGGCTGGAGCCGGGACGAGGACCTGTTCGCCAAGGTGTTCCCGTTCGACCTGCGCCCGCAGGGGCACGACATCATCCGCACCTGGCTGTTCTCTTCCGCCGTACGCGCCGACGCCCTGCAGGACGTCGCGCCCTGGAAGCATGCGGCCATCTCCGGCTGGATTCTGGACCCGGACCGGAAGAAGATGTCCAAGTCCAAGGGCAACGTGGTGGTGCCGACGGACGTCCTGACCGAGTACGGCTCCGATGCCGTCCGCTACTGGGCTGCCTCCGCACGCCTGGGCGCCGACACGGCCTATGAGATCGCCCAGATGAAGATCGGCCGCCGCCTGGCCATCAAGCTGCTGAACGCCTCGAAGTTCGTCCTGAACCTTGGCGCCACGGAAAACTCGGTGGTCTCCACGGACCTTTCCGTCCTGACCAACCCCCTGGACCGGGCATTGCTGGCGCAGCTCTCCGACGTCGTCGCCCAGGCCACCAAGGCGTTCGACAACTACGACTACGCCCGGGCTCTGCAGATCAGCGAATCGTTCTTCTGGCAGTTCACCGACGACTACGTCGAACTGATCAAGGACCGCGCGTACGGTGCCGCCGGCGAGACCGAACAGGCCTCCGTGCTGGCAGCCCTGGCCACCACACTGGATTCGCTGCTGCGCCTCTTCGCGCCGTTCCTGCCCTTCGCCACCGAAGAGGTCTGGAGCTGGTGGCGGACCGGTTCCGTGCACCGTGCCGCGTGGCCGGCGCCGCTGGAGATCACCGACGGCGACACCGGCATGCTGGGCACCGTGGGCATTGCGCTCAGCGGCATCCGGAAGGCCAAGTCCGAGGCCAAGGTCAAGCAGCGCACCGAGGTCCTGTCGGCCACGATTACGGCCCCGGAGTCGCTCGTGGCCCAGCTTCAGGCAGGGCTCGGAGACCTCAGGGCCGCGGCCAACGCGCAGGAGATCTCGCTCAACACGGGCGAGGGCGAGCTTACGGTCAGCAACGTGGAGCTGGCCCCGGCCGAGGAGCCGGCGCAGGCCTGATTAGACCAGGCCGAACACTTCGAAGCCCCATCAGCCTGACGCTGGTGGGGCTTCGGTTTTTGGGCCTCGGTTTTGGCCCACTGTTTTTGGGCAAAGGGGAAGCCCCATCAGCGTTTTGCCGTTGGTGGGGCTTCGACTTTTCGGCTGTCTGGTGACATCTTTGACAGTCTGGCAAGATCCTCAGAAATTTCAGGTCTTCCTACCTTGTCACCGGTAGCCTGCTTCTAACTTTGCCGAAGGCTGCGTTGGAAGCATGTCACTGAATCTTTGGTTCTTGCGTCTCACTTCTTTCGAAGTGGGTAAGTTCTATCTTTGTCCTCCGGTTCCGGATGCGCAAGAGCCCCGGCAGAACTACTCTGATGTAGTTCTGCCGGGGCTCAAACGGTCAGTCGAAGGCAGGGCTTTCGGTGCGGCTGCGCTTGATCTCGAAGAAGTGCGGGTAGGCCGCGAGGGTCACCGACGCGTCCCAGATCTTCCCGGCTTCCTCTCCCCGCGGAATGCGGGTCAGGACAGGTCCGAAGAACGCGGTGCCGTTGAAGGCCACCACCGGCGTTCCGACGTCCTGGCCCACCAGGGAGATGCCCTTTTCGTGGCTGGCGCGCAGCTGGGCGTCGTATTCGTCGGAGCCGGCAACGGCTGCCAGTTCAGCCGGGAGGCCGCAGTCGGCCAGCGCCTTGCTGATGACGATCGAGAAATCCTTCTGGCCGCCGTCGTGAATCTGCGATCCCATGGCGTCATACAGCGGCTTGACCACGTGGCCGCCGTGCTGCTCCTGCGCGGCGATGATGACCCGGACCGGGCCCCAGGCCTTGTCCATGGCTTCACGGTACTTGGGATCGAGGTCGTGCCCTTCGTTCAGCACAGACAGGCTCATCACATGCCACTCCGTTGTGATGTCACGGACGGCCTCCACCTCGCCGATCCAGCGGGAGGTGATCCAGGCGAACGGGCAGAGCGGGTCGAACCAGAAGTCGGCCTTGTTGGCGGCGGTTTCAGACACAGCAAATCTCCTCAGGGAAGTCTTCGGGGTGTGGCGTGCCGCAAAGCCATGCTCGCAGGGAACGCTTAATCAACAGCGACCGATCGGGCGGATTTATTCCGGCTACGCGGACTTGTTGCGGCGTTTGGCTACGACGTCATGCGTGATCATGGTGGGCTGGGCCTTCTTGGCCACGACGTCCGCCGTGATGACCACGCTGGCGATGTCGTCCCTGCTGGGCAGGTCGAACATCACCGGCAGGAGGACTTCCTCCATGATGGCGCGCAGTCCGCGGGCTCCGGTTCCCCGCTCCAGGGCCTGGTCGGCAATCAGGTCCAGGGCGGCGTCGTCGAACACCAGCTCCACGCCGTCCAGCTGGAACATCTTCTGGTACTGCTTGACCAGGGCGTTCTTGGGCGTGGACAGGATCTGGATCAGGGCCGGACGGTCAAGGTTGGACACCGTGGTGATGACCGGCAGGCGGCCGATGAATTCCGGAATAAGCCCGAACTTCAGCAGGTCTTCCGGCATCACTTCACCGTAGGAGTCGGTGCTCTTGACCTCGTTCAGCGGCGCGCCGAAACCGATGCCCTTGCGTCCGGAGCGGGAACCGATGATGTCCTCCAGGCCGGCAAAGGCGCCGGCAACGATGAAGAGGACGTTGGTGGTGTCGATCTGGATGAATTCCTGGTGCGGGTGCTTGCGGCCGCCCTGTGGGGGAACCGAGGCAACCGTTCCTTCCAGGATCTTCAGCAGGGCCTGCTGCACGCCCTCGCCCGAAACGTCGCGGGTGATCGAGGGGTTTTCGCTCTTGCGCGAGATCTTGTCGATCTCGTCGATGTAGATGATGCCCTGTTCGGCCTTCTTGACGTCGTAGTCGGCGGCCTGGATGAGTTTGAGGAGGATGTTCTCCACGTCTTCGCCCACATACCCGGCTTCGGTCAGGGCGGTGGCGTCGGCAACGGCAAAGGGCACGTTCAGCCGGCGCGCCAGGGTCTGCGCAAGGTAGGTCTTGCCGCAGCCGGTGGGGCCAATCAGGAGAATGTTGGACTTCGCGATTTCAACGTCGTCGTGGTGGACGCCGTCCGCCAGTGTGCCGCTCTTGGGCGCATGGCCGGCCTGGATCCGCTTGTAGTGGTTGTACACCGCCACGGCAAGGGAACGCTTCGCCGGTTCCTGGCCAATGACGTATTCCTGCAGGAAGTCAAAGATCTCACGGGGCTTGGGCAGTTCGAAACTGCCCAGATCGGCGACCTCGGCGAGTTCTTCCTCGATGATCTCGTTGCAGAGCTCGATGCACTCGTCGCAGATGTAGACGCCGGGCCCGGCAATGAGCTTGCGCACCTGCTTTTGGCTCTTGCCGCAGAAAGAGCACTTGAGCAGATCCGCGCTCTCGCCAATCCGAGCCATATGTGAACCCCTTAGTATCTTGCCGCAAGGGCAGCTTTTGCACCGGTTGCTGGAATCACGGCCCTACCTGGCGGATCCGGCAATGATTACATCCACTCTAGGTCACATTCGGCCCGAGGGGTGGAAACCGGACGCCGGTGCGGTTCAAAAATCTAAACCCCACCGGCGTCCGTTACTGCTACTTACCCGGCCCGGGCCCGCATTTAGCGGGCAAGTGCCTGCGGCTTGATCTTGCGGGAATCGAGGACCTGGTCGATCAGGCCGTAATCCTGCGCCTCCGCGGCGGTGAGGATCTTGTCCCGCTCGATGTCGTTGTTGACCTGTTCCGGCGTCCGGCCGGAGTGCTTGGCCAGCGTGTCCTCCAGCCAGGTCCGCATGCGCATGACTTCGGCCGCCTGGATCTCCAGGTCGGACGCCTGTCCGCCCTGGCCCCCGGACAGCGCCGGCTGGTGGATCAGAACGCGCGCGTTGGGCAGTGCGAGCCGCTTGCCCGGCGTTCCCGCGGCCAGCAGCACGGCCGCGGCACTTGCTGCCTGGCCCAGGCACACGGTCTGGATCTCAGGGCGGATGTACTGCATGGTGTCGTAAATGGCGGTCATGGCGGTGAAAGAACCGCCTGGCGAGTTGATGTAGATGGTGATGTCGCGGTCCGGGTCCGTGGACTCCAGCACCAGCAGCTGCGCCATAACGTCGTCGGCAGAGGCGTCGTCCACCTGGACGCCGAGGAAGATGATGCGGTCCTCGAAGAGCTTGGTGTAGGGGTCCTGGCGCTTGAAGCCGTACGGCGTGCGCTCCTCGAACTGCGGCAGAACGTAGCGGCTTGTCGGCAGGTTACCGGCAGACGATCCGAAATTGTAGTTCATGTTCATTGCTCCTGGATTCAGTTCTGTCGTGATGCCGGTTAGCTCTGGCCGTTGGATGACGCGTTCTGGGTTCCGCCGCCGCCGGCGACAGATCCCGCGTGCGCCGAGATCTTGTCGAAGAAGCCATATTCGAGCGCTTCGGTGGCGGTGAACCACTTGTCGCGGTCGTTGTCCTTGAGGATGGTTTCCACGGTCTGGCCGGTCTGGTCTGCCGTGAGCTCAGCCATGACCTTCTTCATGTGGAGGATCAGCTCGGCCTGGATCTTGATGTCCGAAGCCGTTCCGCCGATGCCGCCGGACGGCTGGTGCATCAGGATGCGGGCGTTCGGGGTGGCGTACCGCTTGCCCTTGGTGCCGGAGGACAGCAGGAACTGTCCCATGGAGGCAGCCAGGCCGGTGGCGACCGTAA
The DNA here is from genome assembly GCF_040448525.1 of Arthrobacter sp. K5. NCBI lineage: Bacteria > Bacillati > Actinomycetota > Actinomycetes > Micrococcales > Micrococcaceae > Arthrobacter > Arthrobacter sp. K5. The sequence goes on from NZ_CP159279.1 coordinate 1,060,703, forward strand.
CGACGTCGTTGGGGATGAACTGCATGGTGTCGTAGATGGCCATGCCGGCCGTCACCGAGCCGCCGGGAGAGTTGATGTAGAGGTAGATGTCCTTGTTGGGATCCTCGGCGGACAGCAGCAGCAGCTGTGAGCAGATGGCGTTCGCGTTCTCGTCGCGGACCTCGGAGCCAAGCCAGATGATGCGCTCTTTCAGCAGGCGGTTGTAGATGTAGTTGTCCTGGGCTGCAGGATCGACGGTTGCCATGCGGGGGGCCGCTGCTTGCTGTGACATGTGTACTTACCTCTCGCTGGTGACGGTGACATCACTGAACGACATCACTGAACTTCACTACTTGGACACTAACCGCTTTCGGGGCGGATTTGTTCGTCGGAATCGCGCTGTTCGCTGACGGCGCACGATTGCCCGCGGGAGCCGTACACCGGCCGTTAACGCGCCAGCCCCCGGATCCGAGGACCCGGGGGCTGGCGGCACTGATGCGTGCAGCTGCTAGAACTTCACGGCTGCGGGATCGTCGTTCGCGACGGTCTCGCCGGCCTCTTCAGCTTCGGTTTCCGCTTCGGCTTCGACGGCCTGAGCCTCTTCGCCGCCGGGGCGGACGAAGTCGCTCAGGTCGACCTTGTTGCCCTCGGAGTCGGTGACCTCGGCCTGGCCCAGGACGACGGCCAGCGCCTTACGGCGGCGGACCTCGGAAACCATCATCGGAACCTGGCCGCTCTGGTCGATGATCTGGGCGAACTGGTTCGGGTCCATGCCGTACTGGCTGGCGGTGGTGACGATGTAGTCGATCAGCTCGTTCTGGCTGACGCCCACTTCTTCCTTCTCCGCGATGGCGTCGAGGATGATCTCGTTCTGGAAGGCGCGCTCGGTGTTGGCCTTGACCTCGGCGCGGTGCTCTTCGGTGTCGTGCTCGCCTTCACCGTGGGAGTTCTCGGCCTTGAAGTGCTGCTCGAGCTGCTCTTCGACGACGGATTCCGGTACCGGAACCTCAACCAGCTCAACGAGCTTGTCCAGGACCTTGTCGCGGGCCTCGACGCCCTGTTCGACGACCTTGGAGTCGGCGGCCTGCTTGGCGAGGTCCTCGCGCAGTTCGGCCAGCGTATCGAACTCGGAAGCCAGCTGGGCGAAGTCATCGTTCGCCTCGGGCAGCTCGCGCTCCTTGACGGACTTGACGACAACCTTGACCTGCGCGGACTCGCCGGCGTGGTCGCCGCCCACGAGGGTGGTGTCGAAGATGGCGTCCTCGTCAGCGCTCAGGCCGGTGACGGCCTCGTCCATGCCCTCGAGCATGGTGCCGGCACCAACCTGGTAGGACAGGCCGGAAGCGGAGTCCACCTCGGCGCCGTCGATGCTTGCGGTGATGTCGATGCTGAGGAAGTCGCCGTCAGCGGCCGGGCGCTCCACGGTCTTGAGCGTGCCGAAGCGGCCGCGCAGCTCGTCCAGGGCCTTGTCGACGTCGGCGTCGGAGGACTCGGCTGCGGCAACCTCGACCTGGATGCCGGAGTAGTCGGGCAGTTCGATTTCGGGGCGGACGTCGACCTCGGCCTGGAACTTCAGCTCGCCGTCGGTGGCGGAGGGGTCCGGAACCTCGGTGATCTCAACCTCGGGACGGCTCAGCGGGCGGATGCCGGATTCCTGGACGGCCGCCTGGTACCAGCCGTTGAGGCCTTCGTTGATGGCGGTCTCCAGGACGTAGCCGCGGCCGACGCGCTGGTCGATCAGCTTGGCGGGAACCTTGCCCTTACGGAAGCCAGGAACCTGGATCTGCGAAGCAACAGTCTTGTATGCCTCGTCGATGCTGGGCTTCAATTCCTCAAAAGGGACCTCAACATTGAGCTTGACCCGCGTGGGGGTGAGGTTCTCGACAGCGCTCTTCACGGTCTAAGTACTCCTGGTTTTGTTGGATGGGTTCTGCAAACGCGTTGTTGTGACCAGGCCTGGGGCCCGGGCCGCAGAGTCGGGGTGACAGGATTTGAACCTGCGACTTCCTGCTCCCAAAGCAGGCGCTCTAGCCAAGCTGAGCTACACCCCGTAATGCACAGGACAGTCTACGTTCATCCCTGCCGCGTTTGCACATTTGACACTGGGGGCATGAATTAGGTTTAGTTATATCCGGCTTGAACAGCCGCCGAAGAAAAGCCCAAAGGCCAGTGCGCCGGAACGCTTTCCTCGGGGACGTAGCTTAATGGTAAAGCCTCAGTCTTCCAAACTGATTACGCGGGTTCGATTCCCGTCGTCCCCTCCACTGAAAGAGGCCCCTCCACTGAAAGAGGCCCCTCCACTGAAAGAGGCCCCTCCACTGAAAGAGGCCCCTCCACTGAAAGAGGCCCCTCCACTGAAAGAGGCCCCTCCACTGAAAGAGGCCCCTCCACTGAAAGAGGCCCCTCGATGAGGGGCCTCTTTCGCGTTAACCGGGCCTAAGCGTGGCCCCGGACATCCACGGTGCCCAGGGTGAGGCGCGCTTCGGCCTGGAGGAAGGTCCCGACCCGCTCCGCCTGCCGGGCCAGCTCCTCCAGCTGGGATGCCCCCGCCGGCTGAAACAGTTCCGCGGTGATCTCCAGATTCTTTCCGGACCGGCGTTGGTGCCACAGTCCGCGGACGACGCCGTCGATGACTATGACGGGATAGTTACCTGCCTGCCCCCTGGCCAGGGCACGGGTACTGGCCACGCCCGGGAACAGCAGATCCCGGGGCTGGCCTGCCACCACATATGAATCAAAGTAGGGAAGCAGCCTGATGCCCGACGGTTCCGCGGCGATGTCCCCGGCGTCGCTCCGGAGCACCCAGGCCGGCGTCCCTGCCACAGTGACCTGGGCCAGCTCTCCGCGGTGGGCATCGAAGAGGCCGGACGCCCATTCGCGCGGAACCGCCAGCCAGCGGGCGAAGTGTGCCGGCGTAGCGGGTCCGTATGCCTGCAGGTAGGCCCGGAGGAGCCAGCCAAGCGCCGGCGCGGCATCAGCCGGCCGGAACCCGGGAAGCAGCTGCCCGGGGCCGCGGTATGTCGATGCCCTGCCCCTGCCGGCGCCAAAGCACAGGGCCCCGCGGAAGCCCGCGGTCCCCATCGCCGCGCGCCAGCGAGGCCACATGGTCTGGAAGGCGGGCATCACCGGTTCAGCCGCCCAGGCGCCGGTTCTGGCGACTATGGCGTCGTTGAGTTCATCGGCGGTCAGTTCGCTGGCCCGCAGGGCGTCTGCAATGGCGGCCACGATCTGGTCCGTCTGGCCGGGCGTCAGGAATTGTCCCAGCGCCGGATGGGACGGAACGGCACCCAGGGCGCCCGTCCACTGGGAGAGGTCGGCTGCGGGCAGCAGGTGCACGGTGCCGCGTGGCCCGAAGGTCCTGAGAAGGGTTCCGTCATCCCAGAGTGCTTTGCGCACGTCGGACCGGGAAATTCCTGCGCCGCGCATCCCTACGGACAACTCGGCGGCCTGCATTACCTGGGCGTGCGCGCCGCACATGGCCCGCACGATGCCGGCCGGGGTGGCGGTTTGCGAAGGAGCCGCCAGCCATTGGCGCTCCAGGCGTCTGGCGCAGACCTGCGCCCACGAATACTCCCGTACCGGCCCATCAGCCACCGCCCGCCACCTCCCCTCTGAAGCCGGCTGGCTCAGGCGGTCTGCTGGCAGGACGGACACCAGTACAGTTTGCGGGCGGCGTGTTCGGCCAGGGCAACCGCGGTGCCGCAGACGCGGCAGGGCTGGCCCTGCCGGCGGTAGACAAAGTGCGCCTCCTCCCCCGGCGGAAGCTGATCACTCCGGGTCCAGAAGCCGGCGGTGGTGGTGATGATCCGCCCGTCGCGGACGCCGTCGGCCATCACCGCGGCCGTGTCGTCCCAGAGGAGGCCCGCGGCATCCGCCGTGAGCGCACGGCCGGGAAGCAGGGGGTCGATCCGGCCACGGAACAGCACTTCAGCCCGGTAGACGTTCCCGACGCCGGCGATCACCTTCTGGTCCATCAGGAGTGTGGCGAGCGGGGTCCGTTTCGCCAGGATGCGCCGGACGAAGTCGTCCCGGCTGCCGCCGGTGTTGTGGAGAGGGTCGGGGCCCAGCCGGTCCAGCACCGCTGCCGCCTCGGCCTCGGTGATGGCCGCGCAGGTGGTGGCGCCGCGCAGGTCCGCCCAGCCATGGTCACTCACCAGCCGCACCCGTACGGCTCCCACCGGCGCCGGCGGTCCGGCGTACCCGGGCTGAGCAGTACCGCTTGTGGGACCAGTACCGTCGTCTGCCACTTCCCGCTCCCCCACCCTGCGGGGCGCGCCGATGCTGGAGGCACCGCGGAACTGGCTGTCCCCGCCGAAGTCCCAGGCCCCGTAGAGGCCCAGATGCACGTGCAGCACCAGCCCGTGCTCGAAGTGCAGGAACAGGTGCTTGCCGTGCGCGGACGCGTGCATCATGGTGTGCCCGTCCAGCAGGGCGGCGCCGGCGGCAAAGCGGCCCTGCGGGCTGCTGACAGCCAGCCGCCCGCCGGCAAACACGTCACCGAACTGGCGGGCCAGCCGGTGGATGGAGTGGCCCTCCGGCACTATTCGACGATCTCGCCGGTGGTTTCGTAGGTGGCGATCTTGCCGATGCGGCGAACGTGCCGCTCGTCGTTGCTGAAGGGTTCCTGCAGGAACGCCTCGATCAGTGACGTGGCTTCCTCGACACTGTGCTGGCGCCCGCCGACGGCCACGACGTTGGCATCGTTGTGCTCGCGGGCCAGGGTCGCGGTGGCGTGGTTCCAGGCGAGGGCGGCGCGGACGCCCTTGACCTTGTTGGCGGCGATCTGTTCGCCGTTTCCGGATCCGCCCAGCACGATGCCCAGTGCGTGGACGCCTGCTTCCTGGTCCGCCACCACTGCAAGCGCCGCGTTGATGCAGAAGGACGGGTAGTCGTCCAGGGCGTCGTATTCCTTTGGGCCGTGGTCCACCACGTCGTAGCCGTTCGCCGTCAGGTGCTTGACCAGATGGGCGCTCAGCTCCATGCCGGCGTGGTCGGTGGCGATGTGGACCCGCGGAAATGCAGGGTTTGTTGTCACGGTAGGTTCCGTTCAGTCATGAGCACCGGGGCGCAGCCGGGCTGGTACAGGTCAAATCAACAGATCCAAGAGTACTCGGTGTGCCTACGCTGGCGGGGTGTGCCTCCCGGGCAGTTACGCGGCAGTTACGCTTCCGCGTCACCCTGAGCTGGCGGGCGGGTGTCCGGCGGGCGGGTGTCACGGCGCGCCCTTGCCGCCACACGGGTGAGGACCTCCGCCAGAAGGGCAGCTGAGTCGGGATTTCCGCCGCTGACGGCCAGCCGGTGGCCGTCGGTCTTGCGGACCACGACGGCGGGGCCGCTGCTGACGAGCACCGCTGCGGTTCCGTCGTGGTTGCGGTAGCCCCAGCCGCCGTAGTCGGCGGCGCGGACGTCGGCCGGATGGGCTGCAGAGATGGCGGTCGCGGGGACATCGATGACTCGCAGGATGCCGGCGAGGAAAACACGCAGTCCGCTGCGGTCCGCGGTGACCCTGGCGAAGAGGAACGCGGCCCCGACAACGGCGGCCGCCACCAGCAGGGCCCCCAGCCACGGCACGGCGATGGCAATCAGTGAAGCGGGAAACAGGCTGGCGATGGCGATCATGACAAAGACGGAGCTGCGCGCATGCACCCAGAACCGCACGGAATCCCCGGCGAGATCGGGATCGTGCTCCTGCTCCAGCGCGCGCTGCAGGGCGCGGTCATCCTCGGGGGTCCACTGGTGGTCCGCCTTGAAGACGAACCCGATGATGACCCCCAGGGACAAGGCGGCACCGCTGCCCGACGCCAGGACAATCACATCAACACTGGATTCCCGGGCGTCCGCCACCCCGGCCTGGCCCACCAGGGCGGCCGCCAGCACGGAGGTCACAAAGAGGCTCACCGTCAGCCCGGCGCCCATCATGATCCGGCGCATCACGGTGGGCCGCGAGAGCGGCACCGCCTGCAGCAGTACCAGCCAGCCGATGAGGACGATCAGGGCGGCCCCGCCGCCCACAAAGGCGGGGAACGGCGCGAAGGCGGTACCGCCGTCGTTATTCCACATGACCGCCAGCGGCTCCGGCAGATCCGGCCGCAACAGCGCGGCACAGACCGCGAACCCGGCAGCAAGCAACACGGGGAAGCCGATCGCGAAGCGCAGTGCCTTGGTGTCCACAGCATCGAGGAACTTTCCCATGCCTTAACGCTACCCCTGCGCGGGCCGGCTGGAGAGGACACCCGCAGCCAATGGACCAGCCACGTGAGCCAGGTAACTTGCCAAGCGGCGCCGAAATGAAACAATGGCTTCACAGTGATGCAACTGCGCTCGTGAACACCGGGCGCAGCAGCCCGCGGGCCGGGCCAGTCCGGCCACCACAACCTCTGGAGGCACAACCTTGCCAGGCATGAACCTGACCCGCGCCGAAGCACGCGAGCGCGCCGCCCTGATCGCCGTCGACTCCTACGATGTCAGCCTCGACCTGACCAGGGGTGAGACTGTCTTCGGTTCCACCACCACCGTCAGGTTCGCGGCAACGCCCGGCTCGTCGACGTTCATCGACGCCGTGACGGATGCCGTCCACAGCGTGACGCTGAACGGCCGCGTACTGGACCCTGCCGAGGTCTCCGACGGTGTCCGGATCCAGCTGCCGGACCTTGCCGCGGACAATGAGCTCACCGTGGTGGCGGACGCCCCCTACATGAACACCGGCGAAGGCCTGCACCGCTTCGTGGACCCGGTGGACGGCGAGGTGTACCTGTACACGCAGTTCGAGGTGCCGGACTCGCGCAGGATGTTCGCCGTCTTTGAACAGCCCGACCTCAAGGCCACCTTCCGGTTCCGCGTCACCGCGCCCTCGCACTGGGACGTCATCTCCAATTCCCCGACGCCGGAGCCGGTGGCGGCCACGCCGGGGAACGACGGCGGCGCCCGCTCGGTCTGGGACTTCACGCCCACGCCCCGACTGTCCTCGTACGTCACCGCGCTGATCGCCGGCCCGTACCAGTCGGTGCGCAGCGACGTCACCAGCTCGGATGGCCGCGTTGTGCCGCTGGGCGTCTTCGCCCGCAAGTCCCTGATGCAGTACCTGGACGCGGACAACATTTTTGAGCTCACCCGGCAGGGATTCGAGTTCTTCGAGGCCGAGTTCGGCTGCCCGTACCCGTTTGAGAAGTACGACCAGCTCTTTGTGCCGGAGTTCAATGCCGGCGCCATGGAGAACGCCGGCGCGGTCACCATCCTCGAGGGCTACGTCTTCCGCGGCAAGGTCCCGGAGGCGCAGGTGGAACGCCGCGCCATCACCGTGCTGCACGAACTGGCCCACATGTGGTTCGGCGACCTCGTGACCATGCGCTGGTGGAACGACCTCTGGCTCAACGAGTCCTTCGCCGAATACATGTCGCACCTGGCAGCGGTGGAGAACACCAAGTTCCAGAGCGCCTGGACCACGTTCGCCTCGGTGGAAAAGTCCTGGGCCTACCGCCAGGACCAGCTCCCCACCACCCACCCGATCTTCGCCGAAATCAACAACCTGCATGACGTCGAGGTGAACTTCGACGGCATCACCTACGCCAAGGGCGCCTCAGTGCTGCGGCAGCTCGTGGCCTGGGTGGGGCCGGACAAGTTCATGGCCGGCGTGCGCGAATACTTCGCCAAGCATTCCTGGCAGAACACCGAGCTCGGCGACCTGATGGTCGAGCTGGAGAAGGCCAGCGGACGCGACCTGGACCAGTGGGGACGCCTGTGGCTGGAAACGGCCGGGGTGAACTCGCTCAAGCCGGAGCTGGCAGTGGATGCGGACGGCACCATCACGTCCTTCACAATCCTGCAGTCCGCGGTTGCCGAGCAGCCCACCATCCGGCCGCACCGCCTGGCAGTGGGGTTCTATGACCTCACCGACGAGGGCACGCTGGAGCGCGTGCACCGTGAGGAGCTGGACGTCGATGGCGAACGCACCGAAGTGCCGGAACTGGCCGGCCTCAAGCGGCCGGACCTGATCCTGCTCAACGACGATGACCTCGCCTACGCCAAGGTGCGCCTGGACGAGCAGTCCCTCGCCACGGCCACGGCGCACCTGAAGGATTTCCGGGAGAGCCTGCCGCGGACCCTGGTGTGGGGCTCGGCATGGGACGCCGCACGGGACGGGGAGAGCCCCGCCCGCGGATACGTCGACCTGATCCTGGCCAATATCGCCTCCGAGTCTGATTCCTCGGTAATCCTGGTGCAGCTGCGGCAGCTGGCCACGACGCTCACCTTCTACGTGGCTGAGGAGCACCGCGAAGCCACCACCGTTGCCGCCGTCGACCGTCTGTGGGAACTGGCAACGGATGTGCCGGGCGGGTCGGATGCCCAGCTGCAGTTCGTCAAGTCGTTCGCGCTCCTGGCCCGCAGCGGGGAGCAGCTGGACCAAATCGCCGGGCTGCTGGACGGCTCGGTCACCCTTGCCGGGCTGACCGTGGACCAGGACCTCCGCTGGGAGCTTGTGGCCGCCCTCGTGGCCGGCGGCAGGCTGGACCAGGCGGACATCGATGCGGAACTGGAGCGGGACAACACCTCCAGCGGCCAGAACGCGGCTGCGCTGGCCAAGGCTGCCATCCCCACCCCGGAGGCCAAGGCGGAAGCCTGGGAGTCGATCGTGGTCAAGGGCGATCTCTCCAACGCCATCCAGGCCTCGGCCGTCGCCGGCTTCACGCGGGTGCTGGACACAGCGCTGCTCGAGCCGTACTCGGAGAAGTACTTCGAGGCCGTGCCCGGGATCGTCGCCGAACGGACGCATGCGCTGGCCCAGCAGATCGTCATCGGACTGTACCCGGCGCAGCTGACCAGCCAGGCCACCGTGGACCGGACCGACGAATTCCTGGCGTCCCTGCCGGAGGAGAGCGCTGCGCTGCGCCGGATGATGCTGGAAAACCGTGACGGCGTGGCCCGGGCGCTGCGGGCCCGCGCGGCGGATGTCTAGGACGGGCCAGTGGCTCTCGACGAACACCACTACGCGTTAACGGTCCGCTGGACCGGCAACCAGGGAAACGGCACGTCGTCCTACCGGGACTACTCCCGCGACCACGACATCGAGATTCCCGGGCTGCCGGTCCTGCAGGGCTCGGCCGACCCCACCTTCCACGGGGACCGCTCCCGGTACAACCCCGAGCAGCTGCTGCTGGCCGCGCTGGCGCAGTGCCACATGCTCTCCTTCCTGCACGTCGCGGTGAGGCATGGCGTGGTGGTCCTGTCCTATGAGGACAACGCCACCGGCACGATGCGGCTGAACCGCGACGGGAGCGGCCAGTTCGAAACCGTGACGCTGCGCCCACAGGTGACCGTTGCGGATCTCGGGCACGTTGCGCTGGCGGAGCAGATGCACCATGAGGCCAACCAGGTGTGTTTCATTGCCCGTAGCGTAAATTTCCCCGTACTGCACGCTCCTGTTACCACAGCCGGAAGTCCTTAGCCAGCGGCAGACCCCGCTAGGCTTAAAACTGACCAAGGAGCGGCCGGTCTCCCCGGTAAGCGAGGAGACCGGCCGCCGCCGGACAGCAGCAAGGAGCCTTCCTGCAGATGTACAGCATGTTCACAACGCCCTCGGCCTCACTGGAGCCCACCGGACTTGACCTGGCCGGCGTGGCCATCAGCCTCGGCGCAGGCATCGTCCTGTGGCTGATCGCAAGTTTCCTGATCGCCAGGATCACCCGGCGCGTGGCGAATGGCACCACACTGTTCAAGAAGCCGCACTTCCGTTGGGTGGCGCCAGCGTTGCGCGCTCTTGACCATGAGCGGCGCGTGCAGCGGGCCCATACGATTGGCTCTTTGCTGAAGAGCGGCATCGGTGTGGTCATTGCGGTCATCACCAGCATCTACATGCTGAAGAATCTCGACGTCGACGTGGCGCCGCTGCTGACCAGCGTGGGAATCCTCGGTATCGCCATCGGCTTCGGCGCCCAGCAGCTGATCAGGGACTTCCTCGCGGGGATCTTCATCACCATCGAGGACCAGTACGGCATCGGCGACACCATTGAAACCAGCGAGGTAGTGGGCATCGTGGAGTCGATCGGGCTGAGGATCACGCGCGTCCGCGACGAGAACGGCGCCATCTGGTACCTCCGCAACGGTGAGATCCTCCGCGTAGGCAACCGGTCGCAGGGCAACTATGTGCCCCCGGCGGAGCCAGAGGAAACAGCAGTGGAAGCCGAGCACGCACCCCAGCAGAAGGCCGGAGAGTAGCCATGACCATCCCATCCCTCCCCACCCCGCCGGAGCCGGGCGTCCGCAAGCCGCTGATGCGCAACGACCCCTTCAGCCAGCCGGGTTATACGGACAACTTCTACGACGCCGTTGGCGGTCACGAAACGTTCGTGAAGCTCATCGACGTCTTTTACGACGGCGTCGCCACCGATCCGCTGCTGCGCCCCATGTACCCGGAAGCGGATCTGGGCCCGGCCAAGCGGCGGTTCCTGATGTTCCTGGAGCAGTACTGGGGCGGCCCTACCACCTACGGCGAGGAGCGCGGCCATCCCCGGCTGCGGATGCGCCACATGCCGTTCCGGGTGACGCCGGAGGCCAAGGAACGGTGGCTGCACCACATGCGGACGGCGGTCGATTCCCTGGACCTGCCGCCGCTGTATGAGGGCACGCTGTGGGATTACATGGAACGCGCGGCCCTGTCCATGGTGAACAGCCCGTCCGACGCCCAGGGCTGACGCCGGCTGCTCCCGGCGGACTAAAGCAGGCCGGCGCCCGTCCGCGCCAGCACGTGTCCGCGGCTGCCGCTGAGCCGGAACCAGCGCCCCGAACGGTAAAGCTTCTGTTCGCCCTCGCCCAGGAATCCCAGGGCGAGGGCGGCGAACGCCGCTCCCGCCGGTACGCCGTGCCGGCCCTCCAGCCCGCGTCCCCAGACGGCGGCCCGGGCATTGTTCACGATCATGGCTCCGGGCTTGTCAGGGACGATGCCTGCCACTTCGGCGATGCCGGCTTCGGCGGCCTGCCGCAGTTCAGCGTCGGGCACGGTGTCCACCAGTTCCCAGCCGCTGCGCGGCGCGCCCACGCCGGCCCATGATTCGGTGACGGTCGACGGCGGGACCGGAAGATCGGCGTCGTTCTCCCCTGCCCGGGCCAGCCGGTCGAGGACGGCAGCGAGCGGAACCGTGACGTCAACAGCAGACGGCTCTGCCAGCCCCATGGTGCGCAGGCCGAGAATCGTGGGGGTGGACTCCCCCAGGATCCGGGGGCGGAGCACGCAGACGTAGGCTGCCAGCACCGTGCCGGCCGCCTGCAGGCGGATGGCACCGTCATCGATGGCCTTGGCGCGGGTGACGAAGGTCTTCAGATCGGCGAGATCGCGGGGGTCGGCGAAGCGGAAGGACTGGGTAAGGAGATCAGACACGTTAAGAACACTACCGGCTGGGGCTCGGTTGAGCGGTGCCGGGGCGCCGTCTAGAGTCAAACCATGACTGAAGCGGACGCCGGATTGCAGGCCTTGCCCACGAATGACCCCACGAACTCCCTGATGGAACTGCTTGACCTCGGCGAGCTGGAAGGCGCCCGCACCGACGAGGACATCTTCATGGGTCCGTCCCAGCGCCAGCCGCACCAGCGCGTCTTCGGCGGCCAGGTCCTGGCCCAGTCCCTGGTCGCAGGAATGCGCACCGTGGACGAGGACCGCACCGTCCATTCCATGCACGGCTACTTCCTCCGGCCGGGCGACGCGAACAAGCCCATCACCTTCGGGGTCCAGCGCTTGCGGGATGGCCGCTCGTTCTCGGCGCGCCGCGTGCACGCCTATCAGGACGGCACGCCGATTCTGTCCATGATCGCCTCGTTCCAGGCCGGCGACGACGGCATAGAGCACCAGTCCGAGATGCCCGCCGGCATCCCCGATCCGGAAACACTGCCCAGCACCGCTGACCTGCTGGGCAAGTTCGACCACCCCGTCGCCCGGCACTGGGCGTACGAACGGCCCTTCGACATCCGCCATGTGGATCCCGCACTCTATGTGGCCGCGACCGGGAAGAAGGAGGCACGCAACGCCGTATGGATGAAGACCTTCAGCCCCATGCCGGACAACGCCAACACGCACCGTGCCGCGCTGGCCTACGCCAGCGACTACACGCTGCTCGAGTCAATTCTCCGCAAGCACGGGCTCAGCTGGATCACGCCGGGAATGAGCGTGGCGAGCCTCGACCACGCCATGTGGTGGCACCGCCCCGTCCGCGTTGACGAGTGGCTCCTGTATGTGCAGGAATCGCCCAGCGCACAGGGGGCGCGCGGCCTGGCCACCGGCAAGATCTTCAACCGGGACGGCCTGCACGTGGCGTCCGTGGCGCAGGAGGGGATGGTCCGGGTGCCGACCGACATCAAGAGCAAGGTGGCCGGCGCGGTGCAGACCAAGATCCTGCAGCACCAGATGCGCAAAGCCTGACGGACCCCGCATACAAAAAGGCCGGCCCCGGGCTTGATCTGTTTGACCAGATCAGCCCGGGGCCGGCCTTTTCGTAACCAGCGCGGAAGCTAGTCCCGGCGTGATTAGTCGCGGGTCAGGCGGCGGTGCGTGACGCGGTGCGGCTTTGCAGCGTCGGGACCGAGGCGCTGCACCTTGTTTTCCTCGTAGGATTCGAAGTTGCCCTCAAACCAGTACCACTTCGACGGGTTCTCCTCGTCACCTTCGTAGGCGAGGATGTGGGTGGCCACCCGGTCCAGGAACCAGCGGTCGTGGGAGACCACGACGGCGCAGCCCGGGAACTCCAGCAGCGCGTTTTCCAGGCTGCTGAGGGTTTCGACGTCGAGGTCGTTGGTCGGTTCGTCGAGCAGGAGCAGGTTTCCGCCCTGCTTGAGGGTCAGCGCCAGGTTCAGGCGGTTGCGCTCACCACCGGAGAGCACGCCGGCCTTCTTCTGCTGGTCCGGTCCCTTGAACCCGAACGCCGCAACGTAGGCGCGGGACGGCATTTCAACGTTCCCCACTTGGATGAAGTCCAGGCCGTCGGACACGACCTCCCAGAGGGTCTTGTTGGGGTCGATGCCGCCGCGGCTCTGGTCGGCGTAGGAGATCTTGACCGAGTCGCCGATCTTCAGCTCGCCGCCGTCGAGAGGCTCAAGGCCCACGATGGTCTTGAACAGCGTGGACTTGCCCACACCGTTCGGGCCGATGACGCCGACGATGCCGTTGCGTGGCAGGGAGAAGGACAGGCCGTCGATCAGGGTGCGGTCGTCGAAGCCCTTCTGCAGGTTCTTGGCTTCCAAAACCAGGCCGCCCAGGCGCGGTCCCGGCGGGATCTGGATCTCTTCGAAGTCCAGCTTCCGGGTGCGGTCAGCCTCGGCTGCCATTTCCTCATAGCGGGCCAGACGTGCCTTGGACTTGGTCTGCCGGCCCTTGGCGTTGGAGCGGACCCATTCGAGTTCCTCGGAGAGCCGCTTGGCCTGCTTGGCGTCCTTCTTGCCCTGGATTTCCAGGCGGGCGCGCTTCTTCTCCAAATAGGTGGAGTAGTTGCCCTCGTAGGGGTACAGGTGGCCGCGGTCCACCTCGGCGATCCATTCGGCAACGTGGTCCAGGAAGTACCGGTCGTGGGTGACGGCCAGGACTGCGCCCTCGTAGGAGGAGAGGTGCTGTTCCAGCCACAGCACGCTCTCAGCGTCCAGGTGGTTGGTGGGCTCGTCAAGCAGCAGGAGGTCCGGCTTCTGCAGGAGGAGCTTGCAGAGCGCCACGCGGCGGCGCTCACCGCCGGAGAGCAGGGTGACATCCGCGTCGGCCGGCGGGCAGCGGAGGGCGTCCATGGCCTGCTCCAGCTGGGAGTCCAGGTCCCAGGCGTCGGCGGAGTCGATGGCTTCCTGCAGGTGGCCCATCTCCTCCAGGAGTGAGTCGTAGTCTGCGTCCGGGCTGGCCATCTCCTCGGAGATGGCATTGAAGCGCTGGATCTTGCCGAAGATCTCGCCCACGCCTTCCTGGACGTTGCCCAGGACGGTCTTCTCCTCGTTCAGCGGCGGCTCCTGCAGCAGGATGCCCACGGTGTAGCCGGGGCTCAGCCGGGCTTCGCCGTTTGAGGGGGTGTCCAGGCCGGCCATGATTTTCAGGATGGTGGACTTACCGGCACCGTTGGGGCCAACAACACCGATCTTGGCGCCCGGGAAAAAGGACATGCTTACGTCGTCGAGAATAAGTTTTTCGCCAACAGCCTTTCGGGCCTTGGTCATTGTGTAGATAAATTCCGCCATGGTTCCAAATCTAGTGGGTTGGCGGGCATATCTCACATTCGCGTCAGGCCGGGGCGCCTACGAAGCACTTCCCGTTCGACAGCGCCGGCAGCACGGCCACGGTCACCTTTCCATCCCGGATCTGGCCGATCACACATTCCTTGCCCTGGACCGCCGCCGCTTCCATGGAATCCACGTCGAGGCCGGTGGGTGTGCGCCCCGCCGATACCTCAAGGTTCCGCGCCGGAACACCCGCCGCTGTGAGTGCCGCGGTGATGTCAGCTGCAGCAGGTTTGGAATTGGCTGCGACAACGCTTCCCAGGACGTCGGCCATGGTCTGCTGCAGCTTGGCCGTGGTCGCCGAAGCCGCAGGCGCTTTGGTGGCCGCCGCAGAAGCTGACGCTTTTGCCGGCGCCGAGGCCGATGCCGCCGCGGCTGGTTGCGCGGCCGCCTTTGCTCCGGCGGACTGTCCCTGCGCCGTTGTCTTCTCGGTGGCCTGATCCCCTGGTGCCGTGCAGGCGGCGAGCCCCGACAGCAATACAGCCGCCAATGCGAGCCGGCCGGCAACGCCCTTGGCATTTCCGCTGGTACCAGTTGCTCCCCGGGCACCGGTTGCCTTGCCACGGAATGCCCTGTTCCGCCGGAGTGTCATCGCTCGCATCACGCTGCCATTCTGCCATGCGGCACCGCCAGGGGGTGCGGTGCCGCACGCCACCGGCGCTCAGGCAGCCGCTCCGGTGAGTTCGCCCGTTTCCGCATCGAGCTGCAGCTCGTCGCCGGCACCGTCCACGAAGATGCCTGCTGCGGCCGGGTCTTCATCGGATTCGTCGTCTTCCTCCCGGTCCTCGTCGGCCCCGTCCCCGTCCATTGCCGAGGACCCGGTAGCGCTGCGGTCACCGTTAGCGGAACCAAAGGCGTCGGAGGCGTGGGGGTTGCCGGAATTGCGGATGAAGTTGGCGGTGCCCCACTTGAGGTCGTGGCCCACAGCATCGGCGTCGATTTCGGCGTCGTGGTAGACGCGGCCGTCCTTCTCCCAGCTGCGCATTTTCAGCTTGCCCACAATGATGACGCGCTGGCCCTTCTTGATGCTGCAGCCCATGTTTCCGGCCAGCTGCCTGTACCCCTGGACGGTGAACCAATTGATGTTGCCGTCCACCCAGGCATTGGCGGTGCGGTCGTACCGCCGTTCGGCGGAACCAAGGCGGAACGAAGCCGTGGGGACGCCCCCTGGAGTGGTGGAACTGCGGATCTCCGTGGCAACGAAGCCGCGGACAGTAATGGTGTCGGTCATCTTGGTGTCCTGTCTCGAATTGTCCTGCCCCTTGCAGGCATTCCAAGCATCAACCGGCAGCAGCGCGACAGCGAGAGCCGATGTTCCGTATGTGGAAAACCGGAACGGCGTGGCCCGTGACGCAAAGGTGAATCAGCGGGGCGCCTGACGCTCGTGGCACGCAAGTCAATGTAGACTTTTTAGGCGCCAGCAATGTGCCGGCCAGCCATTGCCCCAGTAGCTCAGGGGATAGAGCAGCGGCCTTCTAATCCGCCGGTCGGGGGTTCGATTCCCTCCTGGGGCGCGTTGTGGTGAGCGGGCATCCTATGGATGCGTCGGATCATCGGACACCCCGGTCTTCGGACCGGGGTGTTTTTTCTTTGCCCACCGGCAATTGCAAAGCATGCTTACTATGATGCGCAGACTGTGCCTATGATCGGACTGGGCGCCGGCGACGTGCACAGGCCGGCCAACCTGGACCAACAGTCGAGGAAGGAACACCCGCATGCAGCACAGCCAGCCGGACGAAAGCCCCGCCAATCCAGAGACGCCCCGGCCCTCGAGCTCCGCGGCAGGTCAGCCAGGCCCCGCAGTGCCCCCGGAACAGGCACCCACAGGAGCCGCCGCGGCCAGCCGCCATCCCGGGGCCGCCGCCATCCCGGGCTACGACGGGACTGCCTCACTGCAACCCGGCGCGGCAGAGCCCGATCGGCGTGTGACCCGTGCCGGGATGATCTGGGCGGCAGTAGCCTCGGCGCTGGTGGTCCTGGTGCTGCTGATCGCCTTCATCCTGCAGAACCAGGAACTCGTGCAGGTGAAGTTCTTCGGACTCGAGGGGGCGGTGTCGCTCGGGATGTCCCTCTTCATCGCGGCAGTGGGCGGAGGTGTCCTCGTCGCGATGGCCGGCGCAGCCCGGATCATCCAACTGCGCGCTGCTGCGCACCGGCGCAGGGTACAGGCCGGCCGACAGCGGTAGAGCCGCGCGCCTTAGGCCACCCCGGTCAGTTCTCCAGGTACTCCTTGAGGTTCCAAGCACCATGCCCCAAAGGTTTTCCGACTCCGCGGCCTCGCCATCACTCTTGTTGTTGCCCTGCCTGATGCTGACCCGCGTGCCCTCCGCCACCGGCTCCAGACCGTACTCCACGGTGTGGTAGTTCTCCGGCTCGTCGGGAAGTCCGGATAAAGGGCTGTAGTGGGTGATGCGCAAAAGCTCGTTGGGACGGGCTTCCAGCACGGTCCCCTTGTCCCGGTAGGACTTGCCCTGCCACTCCCCCTCGAACGTCACAGGCTCACCTTCCCGCCAGGTGGACGTGACGTGCGTGCCAAGAAAGTATTCCTTGACGTCGGCCGGATCCGTCAGTGCCTGCCAGACCCGCTCCGGCTGTGCGGCGACAACAATGTTCGCCTCGGCATCCCTGATTTTTTTGTCCACGGCTTCCCATCCTTGCGTCACCCTACCGGCCGAGAGGCAACGGCGTAAGGGCATAGTGGCAGACGGGCCAGAGAGAGCGAGGTCCGGTCCCGTGTCCGGGACCGGACCCCTGCTCCGGCCGCGTTCTTGCCGGGTTTAGGCGAAGGGCTGCACCAGTTCGGCGTACCGGTCCTTCATCCTGGCCAGGACGCCGTCGCCGTCGGCATCCCAGATCTCCTGGTTGAAGATCTCCACTTCGATGTCGCCGGTGTAGCCCGCGTCCCGGACCCAGGTGCTGATCGTGGCGAAGTCAATCACGCCGTCGCCCATCATGCCTCGGGAGAGCAGCGCGTCCGCCGCGATCGGAAGGTTGAAGTCGCACACCTGGTAGGAGGCGATCCGGTTCTCCCTGCCGGCGCGCTCGATCTGGGCTTTCAGTTCCGGGTCCCACCAGACGTGGAAGGTGTCGACGGCGACCCCCACAGCCCGGGCGTCGTACGGCGCCGCCAGGTCCAGCGCCTGCCCCAGCGTGGAGATGAGCGCGCGGTCGGCGGCGTACATGGGGTGCAGGGGTTCCAGCACCAGCCGGACGCCGTGCTCGACGGCGAACGGGACGAGGTCCCCGAGCCGGTCGGCCACGCGCTGGCGGGCAGCCACGACGTCCTTCTCCCCCGCCGCCAGACCCCCGACCACGAGGAACAGTTCCTGTGTGTCGAGGGCAACGGCCTCAAGGACCGCGGCCCTGTTGTCGGCGAGTGCCGCCGCCTGGCCGTCGGCGTCCGGAGCCGTGAGGAACCCGCCGCGGCACAGCGAGGAAACCCGCAGCCCGGCGTCCCTGATCAGCTTCGCCGCCTTGTCCAGCCCGGCGTCGGCCACGATGTCCCGCCAGGGCCCGATGGCGGGAATGCCTGCACGGGCGCAGCCGTCAACAGCCTCGGCGAGCGTCCACTTCTTGGTGGTGGCGCTGTTGAGGGATAGCCGTGAAAAAGGGGACGGTTCTGAATTGAAGGTCATACTCCCACTCCGTTGATGCGAAGGAAATCGGACATCCGGAACGCTGCGAGCGCAGGGTCCTTCAGCAGCCCTGCTTCGTCGGCCAGTTCAAAGGTCTTCGCCAGGTGCACCACGGAGCGGCCCGAATGCAGCCCGCCAACCATCTGGAATCCGGGCTGCTTGCCGTTGAGCCAGGACAGGAAGGCGATCCCGGTCTTGTAGTAGAACGTGGGGGCACTGAAGATGTGCTTGCCCAGCTCCCGGGTGGAATCCAGGATGGCACGCGCTTTGGCGGCCTCTCCGGCGTCATAGCTCTGCAGCGCCGCGGACGCGGCCGGATAGATTGCCGCGAAGATCCCCAGCAGGGCATCCGAGTGGAGGGTGCCGTCGCCGTCGATCAGTTCCGGGTAGTTGAAGTCGTCGCCGGTGTAGAGGCGGACACCTCCGGGAAGGGCTGCCCGTAGCGCCACCTCATGCGACGCGTCCAGCAGGGAGACCTTAACGCCGTCCACTTTGTCCGCATTCTCGCGGATGAGCGAAAGGAAGGTCTCCGTGGCCACGGAGATGTCGTCCGAGCCCCAGTAGCCGGCCAGTGCGGGGTCGAACATGGTGCCGAGCCAGTGCAGGATGACGGGCTGGTCGGCCTCCTGCAGCAGCGTGGAGTAGACCTTCAGGTAGTCCTCGGGACCGGACGCCACCCGGGCCAGTGCCCGGGAGGCCATGAGGATCACCTTGGGTCCGGCCTCGCTGACGACGGCGGCCTGCTCGCGGTAGGCGGCGAGGACAGCCTGCAGGCCGGCTTCGCCGGAGGGCAGCGTGGCGAGATCCAGCTGGTCGGTGCCGGCACCGCAGGACACGAGGTCCCGGACCGTCATGCCGGCCGTGGCGGTCCCGCCGGCGGAGACCACGGAGGCCGCCTCCGCCCCGGTGCGCTTGATGAGCTGCTGGGTGGCGGGCCAGTCCAGGCCCATGCCGCGCTGGGCGGTGTCCATTGCGTCGGCGACCCCCAGCCCGTAGGACCAGAGTTCGTGCCGGTAGGCCAGGGTGGCCTCCCAGTCGAGACGTGCCGGGGCGCCGGGGGTGTTGTCGGCGGTGACCTCGGGGATGACGTGGGCGGCCGCGTATGCCCGGCGGGATGTCAGCGGTGCCGTCGGTTTGGCCCAGGTGGTGGCGGAGCGGAGGCGGTACTCCCGGGTTCCGCCGTCGGATGTGGGAAGGATCAGTGACGTCATCAGAGCGTGATCTCCGGGATGTCGATGGTGCGGCGTTCGTCGCTGGACTGCAGGCCGAGTTCGGCAAGCTGTACGCCGCGGGCGGCGGAGAGCAGCCCGAAGCGGTGCTCGCGGCCGGCGACGACGTCGCGCAGGAACTCTTCCCACTGCAGCTTGAAGCCGTTGTCCAGCTCCGCGTTCGCCGGGACTTCCTGCCACTGGCTGCGGAAGGATTCGGTGACCGGAAGGTCCGGGTTCCAGACAGGCTTGGGCGTGTGCGCGCGCTGCTGCGCGACACACTTGTTCAAACCGGCGACGGCGGAGCCGTGCGTGCCGTCGATCTGGAACTCCACCAGTTCGTCACGGTAGACCCGGACGGCCCAGGAGGAGTTGATCTGGCCGATGACGTCGTCACCGCCCGGGGTAACCAGTTCGAAGATGCCGTACGAGGCGTCGTCGGCAGTTGCCTTGTACTCGTTGCCTGCCTCGTCCCACCGCGCAGGGATGTGGGTGGCGGTCTTGGCGTTGACGCTCTTGACCTTGCCGATGATGCCTTCCAGGACGTAGTTCCAGTGGCAGAACATGTCCGTGGTCATTCCGCCGCCGTCTTCCTTGCGGTAGTTCCAGGACGGGCGCTGGGCCGCCTGCACGTCGCCTTCGAAGACCCAGTAGCCGAATTCGCCGCGGATGGACAGGATCCGGCCGAAGAATCCTTCGTCCACCAGGCGGCGCAGCTTGACCAGGCCGGGGAGGTACAGCTTGTCGTGCACGACGCCGGCGGTGACCCCGGCTTCCTTGCCGATGCGGGCCAGCTCGATGGCTTCCTCCAGGGTCTCCGCCGTCGGCTTCTCGGTGAAAATGTGCTTGCCGGCCGACATGGCCTTCTTCAGGGTCGCCGCCCGCAGGCTGGTCATGGAGGCATCGAAGACAACGTCGACAGTGGGATCGTTGATCACGCCGTTAAGGTCGGTGGTCCATTCCGAAATCTTGTGGAGCTCTGCCAGTTCGCGGATTTTCGCTTCGTTGCGGCCGACGAGGATCGGCTCGACCTGGACTTTGGTGCCGTCCTCCAGGGTGAAGCCGCCGGCGTCGCGGATCGGGAGGATGGAGCGCAGCAGGTGCTGGCGGTAGCCCATCCGGCCGGTAATGCCGTTCATGGCAATACGGATCGTCTTTGTTTCGAAGCCCATGAGTCCTCATTCAGTCGTGGTGGATAGTGAATCGGGAAAGCGCATTCCCACTGCTTCTATAGTGCAGAACCGGAGCCGATCTGGCAAGCGCTTTCCTGACTTTTCTGCAACTGCGATAATGTGGGCATCAGCCGAGTTTCCCGAGGCTGGGGCCTGTTGAAGAGGAGTTGCGCCTGTGGCTGCAAGCACGCTGACCGAAGTAGCCCGCCTGGCCGGAGTCTCCCCTGCCACCGCCAGCCGGGTCCTGAACGGTTCGGCCAGGACCCCCGGGCCGGACATCGCGGAGCGCGTCCGGAAGGCCGCGGACTCCCTGGGGTACATCCCCAACGCCCAGGCCCAGGGCCTCGCCAAGTCAAGCTCCGGCCTCATCGGGCTCATCGTGCACGACATTGCCGACCCCTACTTCTCGGCCATCGCCCGCGGCGTCCAGACCGCCGCCCGGCACCAGAACAAGATGGTGCTGCTGGCCACCACGGCGGGAAGCCCCGCCGACGAGCGGGCGGCAGTGGCAGCGTTTGCCGCGCGCCGGGCCGACTCGATAGTGATCGCCGGGTCGCGGTCTGCACGGGCGGCCGACAGGCAAGGCAACGCCGAACTGGCCGCCGAGCTCGACCGCTACTGCCGCAACGGCGGCCGGGTGGGCGTGGTGGGCCACGCCGTGGTGGGCGCCGAATCCGACGAGGGCTATCACGTGGTTGAGGTTCCCAACGAGGATCTCGCGGCCGCACTCGCCCGGGAACTGGCCGCCTCGCACGCCGGGGAGTTCGTGATCATTGCCGGTCCGGAAGGGCTCCTGACCTCCGACGACCGGGTACGCGGCTTCCAGCGCGGTCTGGCGGACGCCGGGCTGCCACCGGCGGACGTCCTGCACACCGGATTCGACCGCACAGGCGGATACGAGGCGGGCCTGGAACTCACAGCCCGCATCGGCCCGCCTGGCGGCAGCCGAGGGGCCGGTCCTGACGCCGGATACCCCCGGCTCTGTATCTTCGCCGTCAACGACGTCATGGCGATCGGGGCCACCGCAGCGCTGCGTTCCAAGGGGCTGCGGATCCCTCGGGACGCTGCCATCGCCGGGTTTGACGACATCGAAACCCTGCGCGACTTCCGGCCCGCCCTCTCCACTGTCCGCCTGCCCCTGGAGGAGATCGGCAGGCTGGCAGTGCCCGTCGCGGGTTCCGGCCCGACGGCCGCCGCCACCGTCGGGGTCACCGGCGAAGTGACGCTCCGCCGGAGTACCGAGCCGGCCGGCGAACCGGCCACATAAGTTCAGCCAAGACAGGCCCGCAGCCGGACAGTCCCCCAGCATGGAAAGGCGGCCATGACAGAGCCTGCACAGGAGGCAGTAGGCGGTATCACCACCGCGGCCGCCGAGTGGCCGGCTGTGGAGCAACTGTTCGGCGTCCGCGGTGAGCCCTCACGCTGCTGGTGCCGCTTCTTTGCCCTGCCGGGGGCCGGCTTCGCTGCCACGCCTCCGACTGACCGCAAGGCACAGCTGAAAGACAAGTTCGACGGCGGCGGGCCGGCACCGGGGGTCCTGGCGTACCGGAGTGGTTCCGCCGTCGGCTGGTGCGCCGTGGAGCCGCGCGGGTGCTACCCGCGGATCCTCCGTTCCCAGGTGTTCAAGGCTGCCGGCGCGGCAGTCACAGAAGATGACAGCGGCGCCGGGAGCGTGTGGTCGGTGAGCTGTTTCGTCGTCGCACCCGGCCACCGGCGCAGCGGCGTGGCCGCCGCCCTGCTCGCTGCCGCCGTCGACCACGCGCGTGCCAACGGTGCCGCCGTCGTGGAGGGGTATCCGGTGGATCCTGCGCAACGGCCGAAGGCCGGACCGGCGGACCTTTACCAGGGCACACTCGGGCTGTTCCTGGCCGCCGGGTTTGACGTGGTCAGCGACGCTGTACCGGGGCGCGCCGTTGTGCGCCTGCAGGTGGGATGACGCGGACGGCAGCATGGCAAACGAAGCGGTCCTGGCGTTGATTCGCTCCGAACTGCGGGCGGCGGCAGATCCCGTCCGCGGCGCCGCGGCACAGGCCTACATGAAGTCCGCAACACCATCCCTTGGCGTCCGCGTGCCGGACGCGCAGAACGGCCAAGGCCGTGGCCGCCGCCCATCCCTTTGAAACCGCCGACGACCTGAGGTCAACGGTGATTGCCCTGTGGCGGGACGCCCGCTACCGCGAGGAACGCTACGCTGCGATCGACCTGACCGGGCTGCGGAGCGTGGCCGGAGACCCGCTGATGCTTCCGGTGTATGAGGAGATCATCCGAACGGGCTCATCCTGGGACTATGTGGACGGCGTGGCCCACCGGATCGGCGCACTGCTCAAGGCCCACCGGGAGGAACTTACCAGCGTACTGCTCCAATGGAGCGTCGATGGGGACTTCTGGATCCGGCGGGCGTCGATTACGGCCCAACTGGGAGCCAAAGGGCAGACGGACACCGGCCTGCTCACCGCCGTCATCGAGGCGAACATGGCCGACAGGGAATTCTTTATCCGCAAGGCCATCGGGTGGGCGCTGCGTGAGTACGCCAAAACCGACCCGGAATGGGTCCTGGAATTTGTGGCACGGAACGGGCCGTCGCTCAGCCCGCTCTCACGCAGGGAAGCCCTGAAAAACCAGCAGGTCAGATGACGGGGCGTACCGTGACAGGCTGGTCCGCCTTGCTGAAGAGCAGCTTGGTGCTGCGGTCCAGGAAGATCAGGTACAGCGCAAACAGCAGGGCGATGATCGCGGCTGCGTTGCGGGCCAGCGCCAGGGCGAGGCCCAGGTCGTCGGTCTGCAGGTAGGGGAAGACTTCCAGCTGGTCCGAGATGGCATAGACCATGAAGAACGAAACGATGAAGTACAGGGCCTTGACCTGCCAGTCGTCACGGATGCCTGTGACGGCGAACAGCGGAATCAGCCACACCACGTACCAGGACTGGATCATGGGCGCCAGCACCACAACAGCCGCGAAGGCGAGCGTCAGGCGGCGCATGAGGCGGTCATGTTCACCGCGGAAAATCTGCCAGGCGACGATGCCCACGGCAAGGAGCTTGCCGGCGTCGTACACCCATTTGGCCAGCCCCCAGCCGTCCAGGCTGAACGCGTTGGCGATGGATGCGACCACCAGGCCGAGCAGCCCCACGGGGGCGTACCAGATCCAGACGCTGCCGGGCGCCGAGAGGCCGTTGATCCAGCCGAACCCGAAGCCGTTGACCAGGCTCATTGCGTAGAGCAGGGCAAGGCTGATTCCGGCCGTCAGGCCCCAGAACACGAACTTCCGGGGCCAGCTGGCCCCCTTGCCGGCCCACAGCAGGCCGATGAACGGAAGGAACACCACGGTGATCGGTTTCACCGCGATGGAGGCCGTCACGAGGACAATGCCGAAAATGACCCGCCGCGTGGCGCAGTAGTACAGGCCGGCGAGTGCGAGCCCGATCATGAGCGAATCGTTGTGGACGCTGGCGATGAAGTTGGTCAGGAAGAGCGGATTCGCCGCCGTCAGCCACAGGGCACGGTGCGGGTTGACCCCGTGCAGTTCGGCAAGCTTGGGGACGTAGACGATGCAGAGCACCACACCCGCCAGCGCGGCCAGGCGGAACAGCATGATGCTGGCTTCCGGGTGGACATTGGTGGACCAGACCACGAACTGCTCGATCCACAAAAACACCTGGCCGTAGGGAACCGGAGCCTCGGTCCACATCTTGTCCGCGCCCAGCTGGAAGTAGTTGGACAGCGCCGAAATGCCGTTCTCGTACGGGTTGAAGCCCTCCACCATCAGCCGGCCCTGGCCGATGTACGCGTAGACGTCCCGGCTGAACAGCGGGACGGTGAACATCATGGGAAGGCCCCACGCGACGACGGCCTGCAGGGTGGCTTTGCGGGCCTCCCGGCCCCACACGTGGATGTGCTGGCCAAGCCTGAGCCATGCCCGGACCAGCAGCATGCCGCCCACCGCAAGCAGCACAATGGACAGCCCGACGCCGAACGCCTCGGTGCGCATCCAGATGAACAGCGGCATCCGCCGCAGCTCCGAGACGGGCGCCAGCCACCCGACGCCGAGGGAGCCGACGAGCAGAAACATGGAACCGATGAAGCCGGAGAGGATCGGGGAGCGCGGGTTGTCCACTTCCGGGCCGGCCGGGTCCGTGGAAGCGCCGGTGGCCGTTTCCCCTATCGCAGGCACAGGCGCCGTCATCTCAGGATCGTCCAATCTCTTCTGCGCCTATCTCTTTAGGCATATCTCATGTGGGCGTGCTGCCCCATCTGCAACCAAGCTGAGCGGCCAGCCAAAATGGGCGTCGCCGGGGACACGGCGGCGCAAGGTGGCGTTGCCACGTACCCGAAATGTTAGCACCGGAGCGCCTCTCCAAGGCTTGCACGCGGCTGAACGGTAGGCTGAACAGGTGCCTATTACTAACGAACGCATCGTCTGGATCGACTGCGAAATGACCGGCCTCGACAGCGTCAACGACGCCCTGATCGAGGTCGCGGCCCTGGTGACCGACTCCGAACTCAACATCCTCGGCGACGGGGTGGACGTGGTGATCAAGCCGGACGACGCCGCCCTCGCGCAAATGAACGACTTCGTCCGGGACATGCACACCCGGTCAGGCCTGCTGACCGAGCTTCCGGCCGGCAAAACAATGGCAGAGGCGGAGACCCTGGTGCTGGACTACATCCGCAAGTGGGTCCCCGACCCCCGCAAGGCGCCCCTCGCCGGCAACTCGGTGGGAACGGACCGGGTCTTCCTCGCCAGGGACATGCCCTCGGTGGTGGAGCACCTGCACTACCGCATCATCGACGTCAGCACCATCAAGGAATTGTCCCGGCGCTGGTATGCGCGCGCCTACTTCCAGGCGCCGGCGAAGCTCGGCGGCCACCGCGCCCTCGGGGACATCAAGGATTCCATCGACGAACTCCGGTACTACCGCGACGCCGTCTTCGTGCCCGCACCGGGACCGGACAGCGCCACGGCCCAGAAGATCTCCCAGCGCATCTCGTCGTCGCCCTCCGCGGTCGGCCAGCCGGCAGCGGAAGGCCTGACGCCGACCGCTGCGGAGCAGCCCGGAAAGTAAGCAGCGGAGCAGCCCGGAAAGTAATCTGCGCCACGTTTGAGGAAAATTTTGCCGAAACAGCCAAAAGTGGCAAAAGCATCCCCCAACAGCAGGTAAGCTATATGTCGTTGCCTTTTCGGAAGGCCGGGAAACCGGACGGTCCGCAGGGCACATGGTGGGCGTAGCTCAGTTGGCAGAGCGCCTGGTTGTGGTCCAGGAGGTCGCGGGTTCAACCCCCGTCGCTCACCCGCACCGAGGACGGCAGTTTATTGCCGGCCAGCAACAAAGGCCGTACCGGTTATCCGGTGCGGCCTTTGTTGGTTTCCACCCCCTGCCGGCTCGCCCCGGCAAAGCGCCGAAGGAAATTCCCTGACATGACCGTTCTGCCCATCACCATCTGGGGTGAGCCGGTGCTGCACCGCCGGGCTGCTGAAGTGGAGGAGTTCGACGACGGGCTCCGCCAGCTGATTGCCGACATGTTCGAAACGAACGACATGGCGAACGGCGTGGGACTGGCCGCGCCGCAGATCGGCGTGGGCAAGCGGATCTTCGTGTACAAGTTCGAGAACGAGGACGGCGCTCCCCCGGCCGGCGTCGTGGTGAATCCTGTGCTGACCCTCTCCAAGGTCTCCGGGGCGCTGCCGGATCCGGACGAGGAGGTGGAGGGCTGCCTCTCCTTCCCCGGTGGGCAGTATCCGCTCAAGCGTGCCGAATGGGTACGCGTGCAGGGCTTTGACGGGCACGGAAAGCCAGTGGATTTCGAGGCGACCGGCTGGTTTGCCCGCATCATCCAGCACGAATACGACCATCTGGACGGCAAGCTGTACGTCAACCGGCTCATCGACAGGTATGCCCGCAAGGCGATGAAGCAGGCCAAGAAGAGCGGCTGGGGCGTCCCGGGCCTGACCTGGATGCCGGGCGTGGACCCGGACCCGTTCGGCCACTGATACCGGCGCTCTTCCTGCCGCTGGGGCCCTACCCGGGCACCACCGTCTGCTGCTGCGGGCATGAAGCCAGCACGCGGGCCATGGCGTCCTTTTCCGGCTGCGTGACCCAGAGGCCGTACGCTGCCTTCACCGAGATCTGCCGCGCCACATAGTGGCACCGGAGTGCCTTGTTCTTCGGCAGCCAGGTGGCGGCGTCAGACGCGCTTTTCTCCTGGTTGGCGTCACCGTCCGCGGCGATGAGGTTGAGCGGATCGTTGGCGAGGTTCTGCCGCTGCTGCGGCGTCAGTTGCTGGGCCCCCTTCTGCCAGGCGTCGCCCAGCGCGACGACGTGGTCGATCTGCACGTCCTTGCTGGAATCTGCCCCGCGGACGAACCTGACCACCAGCCCCACGTACGGCTCATGCATGGTGCCGGCGGCAACCTTGCACTTTGATCCCTTGGTGAACGCAACATCGTGAAGGTCCCGGCGCAGGATGTCGTTGCGGGTGTCGCAGCCGTTGTGGTCGGCGTCCTGCCAGGCCTGGCCGAAGGCGGACCGGTCGTAGTCGCTGCCGGATGCCCTGCCCTTCACCGCCAGGGCTCCCAGCGCAGCGGCCGCGCTGCCCCGCGGCACCGGGTACGGGGGCGTCACGGGCTTCATCCAGGCGGCATCGAATACCGGAACCTCGCTGGGCCCGGACACGGCGGGCTCGGCGGCGATGAACTGGCCTGCCGAAAAAAACCACACAGTGGCGGCGACCACCGCTGCCGCGGCGACACCGAGCACCGCCCACGCCTGCCGGGATTTACGGCGGGCGCGCCGGTAGCCGGCCCAGCTGATGCTCACAGACACGCCTCGGGGCGCCAGGGCTCCGGGTCAGGATGCGGGTACACATCCAGGAGCCTAGGCGAAACCGGCCGGCGCTGTGCGGGTATCCACAGTGTGGAGGACAGGTGCCCTGTGGAGGGCGGGTGGCCTACTGCTCGCGCATGACCCGATGAAGATCGGTGTTGGCGAGATCAAGCAGCCGCTCCAGCTGGGCCACCCTGTCATCGCCGATCTCCCCTGCCGCATGTGAAGTGCGGGCCTGGTCCAGAAGCCGTTGGGCTTCTTTCTGGTTGGCCTTGGCAACTTCGAGGGCATGTTCCAGGGTTGTCTCATGCTGGAGTGTCGGGTTCTGTTCCATGACACAAGTTTGTGCCCGTTTACCGGCTGATTCCAGAGAATTGCCCGGGAAGTTCCCGGGAACGGGTCAGCCCCGCCGGCACAGGTGTGCCGGCGGGGCTGACGGAACGCTTCGGTTAGACCGGGGCTGCCACGGCCAGGACCGGGGCAGCGTCCTTTGCGGAATCCTTGGCCGGGAAGGTCGGCGGGTTCACCCCTGCCATTTCCTCCATGACGCGGACCACCTGGCAGCTGTAGCCGAACTCGTTGTCGTACCAGACGTAGACGACCAGGTTCTTGTCGTTGGCGATGGTGGCGAGGCCGTCCACGATGCCGGCACGGCGGGAACCGACGAAGTCGGTGGAGACGACCTCCGGGGAGTCGATGTAGTCGATCTGCTTGCGCAGCTCAGAGTGCAGCGACATCTCGCGCAGGTAGTTGTTGACCTCGTCCTTGGTGGTGCCGTGTTCCAGGCTGAGGTTCAGGACAGCCAGGGACACGTCCGGGGTGGGGACGCGGATGGAGCTGCCGGTGAGCTTGCCCTGCAGTTCCGGGAGAGCCTTGGCCACGGCCTTGGCGGCGCCGGTTTCGGTGATCACCATGTTCAGGGCGGCGGAGCGTCCGCGGCGGTCGCCCTTGTGGAAGTTGTCGATCAGGTTCTGGTCGTTCGTGAACGAGTGAACGGTCTCCACGTGGCCGTGGATCACGCCGTACTTGTCGTTGAGGGCCTTCAGGACCGGTGTGATGGCATTGGTGGTGCAGGAGGCGGCCGTCACGATCCGGTCCGCGTCCGTGATGTCGCGGTGGTTGATGCCGTGCACGATGTTCTTCAGGTCACCCTTGCCCGGCGCGGTCAGGAGCACCCGCGACACGCCCTTGCTCAGCAGGTGCTGGCCGAGACCCTCGGCGTCGCGCCAGCGGCCGGTGTTGTCCACCACGAGGGCGTCCTTGATGCCGTAGGCGGTGTAGTCGATCGTTGCCGGGTTGTCCGAGTAGATGACCTGGACCTGGACGCCGTTGGCCGTGATGGTGTTGGCGTCGGTGTCCACCTTGATGGTTCCTTCAAAGGAACCGTGCACGGAGTCGCGGCGCAGCAGGCTGGCGCGCTTGGCCAGGTCGTTGTCGGAGCCGCGCCGGACCACGATGGCGCGCAGGCGCAGGCCGTGGCCGCCGCCTGCCTTTTCGATGAGCAGGCGGGCCAGCAGGCGGCCGATGCGGCCGAAGCCGTAGAGCACGACGTCGGTGCTGGTGCGGTCGTCGGCGCCGCGCTTGCCCACTACCTCAGCCAGCTCGGCGCGGAGGAATTCCTCCAGAGTCAGATCGCCGCCGTCGGACTTGAACTTCTGGTTCAGGCGGGCGATGTCGATGGCAGCGGCACCCAGGTCCAGCTGCGCCAGCGTGTTCAGCAGCGGTGCCGTCTCCTCAAGGAGCAGCTCATCCTTGCTCATCCGGCGCGCAAAGCGGTGCGCCTTCAGGATGTTCATGGTGGACTTGTTGATCAGGCTGCGTCCGTGGATGGAGGTAACCACGTTGTTTTCACGGTACAGCCGGCCGATAACCGGGATCATGGCCTCGGCGAGCGCCTCACGGCCCATCCACGTATCAAGACAAGAATCTGACGTCTGGCTCACAGAACTACCTTCCTTGGTTCAACCGGCTACGTCCTCGTACACCGGATGGCGGCCACTGGAAGTTATCCAGGGCAAGCTGGCACCGGCAGGGTTTCGGTCCACCCCGGATGCCGTTGACCGTGCAAAGAAAAACCGCCGGCTGCGAACGCAGATCCGGCGGTAGAACTTCTACGTTCACCATCCATTCTAGGCGCGCCCGGGGCCTTCTCTTGCCCCGGAGCCCGTGAAATCACTCACACCGGGTGTGATGCCTGTCGCCCGGGATGCCGGATTGTTATCGACGCAATGCCGGCAACCACTATCCGCACGCCTTCGGGGGGCCATAAGCTGACGGCCCTGACGGCGATGCACTCGTAAATATGCCGTCTGCGAAAGAAAGGCCAAATGATGTATGAAATGGTCGCCCTTGGAGCCGGGAGTGCATGGCAGCGCCCAACCAATCGGACACCCGGATGCACGTGTGCACCCTGGCGGTACAGTCCGCAGCATCCCCGCCCCACCAACCCGGACTGTCCCGCTCACGGAGTCGCCGGCCAGGACGCAGCATGACGGGCCAACCTGCTGCCGGCTTTGAGTGGATGGGTTGACCGATACGCCGGGTTCTGTGCTCCCGCGCTGTTGCCGGCGCGGGAGTAGCGGCCATCCATCTACGAGCGCCGTTGCCGGCGCCCTCCAGCGGCCTACCCGGACACTCGGGCGGGCAGCCCTCAAACGTGTCCTGTCTGGCCTTGCTCCGGGTGGGGTTTACCTAGCCTTCCCGGTCACCCGGGAAGCTGGTGGTCTCTTACACCACCGTTTCACCCTTACCTGCTTCGTGCCGCTTTCAAACCGGCGCGACGCAGGCGGTCTGTTTTCTGTGGCACTGGCCTGCGGGTTACCCCGAGTGGGCGTTACCCACCACCCTGCCCTGTGGAGCCCGGACGTTCCTCGAGCCACTTGCGTGGCGCGCGGCCGCCTGGTCAACCCATCCGCAGTCCAGTTTACGGGCATTCGCGCGGACCCGGACACGCGCCCGGCGCGGGGTCTAAAATCGGGAAATGGACCAGCCGTCCTTCACACGGCGACGCTTGCTGCATTTGGCAGGTGTCGCTGCCGGTCTGACCTCGGCATCCGCCTGCACGGCGCCGCCGCCACCGGTTCCCGGCCCCGCGACGTCCAGTTCCCTGCCCGATTCGGCCGGAACACCTACTTCGCCGGGAGCAACGACGGCGGCCGTTCCGCCGGCTCCCCCATCGCCGCCTTCCACGGTGTCGACCCGGACAGGGGCATTTGTCTCCCGCTTCCGTCCGTCGGTCACCACGCACTGGTCCTTGGCCGTGCCGCTTCCGGACGAGGCGGGCCAGCTGCTGCCGGTGGCTGTGTTCCTGCACGGGCTGGGCGGCAGCAGTGAGGTTCTGTTGGGCGACCTCGCGGCGGACCGGGCCCTGCAGCGCCACCTGGACGACGGCGGCCCGTCCTTTGCGGTCGCCGCCGTGGACGGCGGCGATTCCTGGTGGCATGCCCGCGCCGACGGCAGCGACACGCAGTCGATGCTGGTGCAGGAGTTCCTGCCGTTCCTGGGCGACCAGGGGCTTGACCTCGGAAAGGTCGGCATCTTCGGCACGTCGATGGGCGGGTTCGGCGCGCTCCTCCTGGCATCCCGGGGCAGGGTGTCCGGAGTTCGCGCCGTTGCGGCCATGAGCCCGGCCGTCTGGTCCAGCTACGAAGAGGGCATGGAGGGCGCCTTCGACGGCCCGGCCGATTTCAGGGCGAACGACGTTTTTGCGCTCCGGCCGAGACTTGCGGCGATTCCCAAGAGGATCGACTGCGGCAGTGAGGACAATCTTGCCCCTACGGTGCACAAGTACCGTTCGGGACTTCCCGGCAGGGTAGAGGGCGGTTTTCAGCCCGGCGGCCACGACGCCTTGTACTGGCGGTCCGTCCTGCCGGACGTGCTGGACTTCCTGGGCCGTTCCCTGGGCTGAGCCCCCGCCGTCAATCGATCCCGCCCTTCAGCTGATCCCGCACCCGACCGGTAAGATCGTACGGTGCTGATTCTCCTCCCCCCATCCGAAGGCAAGACTCCGGCCGTCCGTGGAGACGCCATGGACTGGGCTTCGTTGAGTTTCCCTGTGCTGAATACCTACCGGGCGAAGGTGCTCGATGCGCTGGGGACAGTCAGCGCACATGAGGATGCCCTCGCCCTGCTGGGCGTCGGAGCCTCGCTCAAGGACGACGTCGAACGCAACACACGGCTCCACGCCGAACCGGCGGCGCCGGCGCACCAGGTGTACTCCGGCGTGCTGTACGACGCCCTCGGCTACAAGTCGATGACGCCGGCGCAGCGGCGCCGGGCGGATGAGTCGGTGCTGGTCATCTCCGCACTGTGGGGCGCCATCCGGTTCGCAGACTCAGTGCCCGCCTACCGGCTGTCCATGTCAACAGCACTGCCCGACGTCGGACGCCTTGCCTCGTTCTGGAAACCGCAGCTGACCGACGCCCTCGGCGAAATTGCCGGCGGCGAGCTCCTGGTCGATTGCCGGTCCAGCACCTACGCGGCCGCCTGGACTCCCCCGCCGGCCGACACCGTGACGGTCAATGTATTCACGGAGGTGAACGGCGCGCGCAAGGTGGTCAGCCACTTTGCCAAGCACACCCGGGGCGAGCTGGCCCGGCACCTGCTGACGCGGCGCGGCAAAGCCCCGGCGACGCCGGAGCAGCTGCGGAAGGTGGCAGCCGAGAAGTGGCAGGCCGAACTCGTTCCGGGCACGGCGCGCAAGGCCCACGCCCTCAACATCGTCCTGCCGGGCTGACCCAACTGGCCGGCAGTCAATGCCGTTTTGAGAGCCCAGAACGGCATCAACTGCAAGTTAGTTGCGTCAGACCCACTCGGCGGAGCGCACCAGGATGCAGCCGGAGTCCGGGCAGAACACGATGTCATCCTCGGCGGCGGCCTTGATCTCGGCCAGGTCGCCGGGGCTCAGCTGCATGCCCGAGCCTTCCGACGTTCCGTGGAAGAGCCGCGCCGCGCCCACGCCGCGCCGGGCCAGCGTCTTTTCGTAAACAGCCAGCACTCCGGCGTCCAGCCCTGCGGCGAACTCTGCTCTTTGGCCGCGAAGTACGGTCTCCTCAGCGTTGACCTCCGCCAACTGCTCGTCGAGTTCGGCCCGGATCCCGCCGAACGAGCCCTGGATATCGTCCACGATGCTCTGCTGGGCCGCCTGCCGTTCGCGCAGGACATCCAGCCGCTCCAGGACCTCCAGTTCGACGTCCTCCAGGTCCGAGCGCCGCTTGTTCAGCGAGGCGATGTCCTTCTGCAGGGCAACGAGATCCTTGGAGAGACCGGTGCCGCTGTTGAGCCTGGCCTCGTCCCGTTCGATCCGGGTTGCCACCTGCTCCACATCCGCCTCGGCCCGCTTCAGTTCGGCTTCGGCATCGTGGACGGCGAGTTTCGCGGCGCCCAGTTCCCCGTTGGCAACACTCAGGGCCGCTTCGAGGTCGGTGATCCGCGGATCGGTTTCAAGACTGCGGCGGCGGTTCGACAGTGACTTCAGCCGGGCATCGAGGCCCTGGAGCTCGAGCAACTTCAATTGTTCCGCCGGTGCTGCCTTGGCCACGTTTTACCTCCGCTTGATCCCATCCGGCCCTTGGCCGGCACCCCTGTGGGGTCTTCTAGACTCTAGCGCCTAACGCGCTCCCCAGCCTCGCTACGCATCCCCACCGGCTCCCAAACCTCGCTGCGCTCGGTGCGGGCCCCTCGCCGGCATGGGCCCTGCCATGGACTTCGCGCGCCAGGCTTAGCCGGGAGTCAGTATGAAGTCCCACGGGTCGCTGTTGGTGGTGCTGACCTTGATTTCGACGTCGAGGCCCTGGTCCGCGAGCACGTTGCCCAGCGCCTCGGCGGCAGCCGGGAGCCACAGCCATTCACTGGCAAAGTGCGAGACATCGATGAGGTAGGGGCGGCCGTTCACCGCCGCCTCCCTGGCTTCGGAGGCCGGGTGGTGGCGCAGGTCGGCGGTGATGTACAGGTCCGCGTTGCTGGCCCTGACCTCGTCGAAGAGGGAATCCCCGGCCCCGCCGCACACGGCAACCCGCTGCACCAGACCGTCCTTGTCCCCGGAGACGCGCACGCCGCCGGCCACCGAGGGAAGGATGCCGAAGACCCGCGCGGCGAAATCGCCCAGCGTCATGGACTCGTTAAGGTCCCCAACGCGCCCGATGCCTTCCTCCGGAAGGCCGTCGGCTGCCGGGGTCAGTGGCGCCACGTTCTCCAGTCCCAGGGCGTCGGCAAGGACGTCGGAAACGCCGCCCACCGCTGAGTCTCCGTTGGTATGGACCGTCAGCAGTGCCGTGCCGGACTCGATCAGGCGGTGGACCGCCCGGCCCTTGGGTGTGTTGGCGGCCACCGAGGTGACGCCTTTGAGCAGCAGCGGGTGATGCGTGATGAGCAGTTCCGCGCCCCATTCGATGGCCTCGTCAATGACCTCTAGTGTGGGATCCACGGCGAACATGACGCGCGTGACTTCAGCTGACGGATGGCCGGCCACGAGCCCCACCTCGTCCCATGCCTCTGCAAGGGACTCCGGCCAGAGCTCCTCCACGGCCAGCATGAGTTGCCCCAGCGTTGCAACGGCGGGTGACCCGGCGGCGTCGGGAGCTTCTTCCGGTTCCGCTGCAACGTCACTGTTCACAGGTTCCATACTCATACTTTTACCCTACAGTCGGCTCTGGCCTCTGAGCGGCATATGACCCTAGGGTGGGCTGGGGGAATCATTGGCGCGTGCGAACCATTGAAGAGGACATGAAAACTTTTGTGCTTGGCGGGGGTTGCTTCTGGTGCCTGGACGCCGTCTACCAGAAAACGATGGGCGTCTCGTCGGTGGTTTCGGGATACACCGGCGGCCATGAACGCCACCCGGACTACTACTCTGTCTGTTCCGGCACCACCGGGCACGCCGAGGTGGTTGCTGTGACCTTCGATGAGGATGTCATCCCGGCCGAGGTCATCCTGGACATGTTCTTCGCCCTGCACGACCCCACCACGCTCAACCGCCAGGGGTACGACGTCGGAACGCAGTACCGCTCGTCAATGTTCTATGAGACCACCGAGGAGAAAATCCTCTTCGAGGAGGCGATCGAACGGAACCAGGCCCTGTGGTCCCGGCCGATTGTGACAGAGGTCAGCCGGCTCCCTGTGTTCTATCCGGCGGAGAACATTCACCAGAACTACTACGCCAAGTTCCCGGAGCAGGGGTATTGCCAGGTCATTATTAACCCGAAGCTGGCCAAGGCGCGGAAATATTACTCTGCATGGCTTAATGCTTAGCAGGGGCGCTGACCCCATCGTTAGGCTGACCAAAGTATTCCCTCCTGAGAGATAGGCGAAAGTACACATGGCACGGATCTACGACGATGTAACACAGCTGGTGGGCGGCACCCCGCTGGTCAAGCTCAACCGCCTGACTGAAGGCCTTGACGCCACCGTTGCGGTCAAGCTTGAGTTCTACAACCCGGCCAACAGCGTCAAGGACCGTATCGGCGTCGCCATCATCGACGCTGCGGAGAAGTCGGGCGCGCTGAAGCCCGGCGGAACCATCGTCGAAGGCACCTCGGGCAACACCGGCATCGCGCTGGCCATGGTGGGCGCAGCCCGCGGCTACAAGGTCATCCTGACCATGCCGGAAACCATGTCCACCGAACGCCGCGTCATGCTCCGCGCCTTCGGTGCCGAGATTGTGCTGACCCCGGGCTCCGAAGGCATGCGCGGTGCCGTGGAAAAGGCCCAGGAAATCGTGGCCAACACCGAGAACTCCATCTGGGCACAGCAGTTCGCCAACGAAGCCAACCCGGAGATCCACCGCAAGACCACCGCTGAGGAGGTCTGGGCCGACACCGACGGCAAGGTTGACATCTTTGTCTCCGGCATCGGCACCGGCGGCACCATCACGGGCGTCGGCCAGGTCCTGAAGGAGCGCAACCCGGACGTCCAGATCGTTGCCGTGGAACCCAAGGACTCCCCCATCCTCAACGGTGGAGCACCCGGCCCGCACAAGATCCAGGGCCTCGGCGCCAACTTCATCCCCGAACTCCTGGACACCAACGTTTACGACGAGGTCCTGGACGCCACCCTGGAAGACTCCGTGGCCGTCGCCCGCGAGCTCGGCGTCAAGGAAGGCATCCTGGGCGGCATCTCCTCCGGCGCCATCGTCTGGGGCGCCCTGGAACTGGCAAAGCGCCCGGAGAACGCCGGCAAGCTGATCGTCGCGGTGGTCTGCGACTTCGGTGAGCGTTACATCTCCACCGTGCTCTATGACGACATCCGCGGCTAGACCTTAGCCAGCTGCTTTCCGTTTCCTGTAGAAAGATCTTTGTGGGTTTCTTCGCAAGACTTAAGGAAGACCTCGACGCCGCCC
This sequence comes from Arthrobacter sp. K5, assembly GCF_040448525.1. NCBI lineage: Bacteria > Bacillati > Actinomycetota > Actinomycetes > Micrococcales > Micrococcaceae > Arthrobacter > Arthrobacter sp. K5. Next base: position 1,096,085 of record NZ_CP159279.1, read on the forward strand.
GGTCCCACGACCCGGCGGCTCGAGGTTCTTTTGAGAACTTTTTCGCGTACTCAGGGCTGCACGCCATCTGGGCGCACCGTCTGACGCACAAGCTGTGGCAGAACCCGTCCACGCGGTTTCCGGCACGGCTGATCTCGCAGCTCACCAGGTTCCTGACCGGCATCGAGATCCATCCCGGCGCCACCATCGGACGCCGCTTTTTCATCGATCACGGCATGGGTGTGGTCATCGGCGAAACGGCCGAGATCGGTGAGGACGTCATGATTTACCATGGCGTCACGCTCGGCGGCCGCTCCCTCGCGAAGGTCAAGCGCCACCCGACCATCGGGGACCGGGTGACGATCGGCGCGGGCGCCAAAATCCTGGGTCCGATCCTCATCGGCAACGACAGCGCCGTGGGGGCGAACGCCGTCGTCGTCAAGGACGCACCGCCGGAGTCCATTGTCACGGGCATCCCGGCGAGCTGGCGGCACCGCGACGCGCAGCGGGAGACCAAGCCCGCCGTGGACCCGGCAGAGTATTACATCGAATACCGGATCTAGCGGGCAAACCGCTTGTAGATCGTCCACAGCACAACGTCGAACGCGGTGTCGGGCAGGAGCCTGCGCAACGTCAGGATAGCGCGGGCACCCTTGCCGGCCGGGTAGCGGGTTTTCGGTCGCGGCGCCGTCGCGGCGTGAACAATGGCATCGGCGATCACACCCGGATGCGTCGCCATGGTTGAAGTTGAAGTGGATGCCAGCGCCCCGGCGACGATTTTCGCCTGCTCCCCGTACGGTCCGTGCCCGGATGTTGCCAGCAGGCTCTCTCCCGAGATACCGCCCCATTCCGTCTGTGTCCCCGCCGGTTCGATGATCGACACCGTGATGCCGTGCGGTTTGAGCTCCAGCCGCAGCGAGTCGCTTAGACCTTCCACCGCGAACTTCGTGGCGTGGTACCAGGCACCGAGGGGCTCGTACATCTTGCCGCCGATGGAGGACACGTTGATGATCCTCCCCTGCGCTGCGGCACGCATGGCGGGAAGCACCAGCTGGGTCATGCGTGCCAGGCTGAAGACATTGACTTCGAACTGCCGCCTGCCCTCGGCCAGCTCCACTTCCTCAAGCGATCCGTAGGAGCCGTAGCCAGCATTGTTGACCAGGACGTCAATCCTGCCGTGGGTTTCCAGGATGGCCGCGACAGCTGCTGCCATGGACTCCTCGTCGGTCACGTCCAGGGCCAGGACGTTGACTCCGCCGGCCTTCAGCGGTTCCATCTTTTCGACCCGCCGGGCCCCGGCGTACACGGTGAACCCGTGTTCGCTGAGCTTCCGGGCGGCTTCGAACCCGATGCCGGTGGACGCACCGGTGACAATCGCAACTGGCTGGGACATGTGCTGCACTCCTTGGACACGGCAACGGCGGACAGCCGGCACGCAAGGCCGATTCCGTTAAACGGCAACGGCCGGCGCTCCCCAGACTATCGGGCAAGCGCCGGCCGTTACTGTCAAAGCCGGTGTGGCGCAGAAGCTAGTGGGTGTCCACTGCCTCGATTTCGGACTTGTCCTCGCCCCAGAGGGTGTGGAACGTGCCCTCGGCGTCGACGCGGCCGTAGGTGTGCGCACCGAAGAGGTCGCGCTGGCCCTGGATCAGGGCAGCGGCCACGCGCTTGCGGCGCAGGCCGTCGTAGTACGCCAGGGAGGATGAGAACACCGGTACCGGGATGCCCAGCTGGACGGCGGTGGCCACAACGCGGCGCCAGGCCGGAAGCGCGTCAGCGATGGCCTTGGTGAAGGCCGGGGCGAACAGCAGGTTGGCAGGCTTCTCGTCCGCAGCGTAGGCCTTGGTGATGTCCTTGAGAAGTTCGGCGCGGATGATGCAGCCGGCGCGCCACAGCGAGGCGATCTCGTCCAGCTTCAGGTCCCAGTTGTATTCCTTGGCTGCCGAAGTCAGCATGTCCAGGCCCTGGGCGTAGGAAACGAGCTTGGAGGCGTAGAGCGCCTGGCGGACGTCCTCAACGAAGGTCTCGGGGATTTCGACGGCGGCTTCCTCGCCTGCGAGCAGCTCCTGGCCCAGCTTCCGCTGGTCGGCCTGGGAGGACAGTGCACGGGCGAAGACGGACTCGGCAATGCCGGAAACCGGCGAGCCAAGCTCCAGTGCAGAGATGACCGTCCAGCGTCCCGTTCCCTTCTGGCCCGCTGCGTCCACCACGACGTCGACGAACGGCTTGCCGGTCTTGGCGTCAACGTGGCCCAGGACCTCGGCGGAGATTTCGATCAGGAAGGAGGACAGCTCGCCCTTGTTCCACTCGGTGAAGATCTTGGACTGCTCTGCCGGCTCGATCCCGGCACCGGAGCGCAGCAGATCGAAGGCTTCGCCGATGACCTGCATGTCGGCGTACTCGATGCCGTTGTGGACCATCTTGACGAAGTGGCCTGCGCCGTCGGTGCCGACCCAAGCACAGCAGGGCTCGCCGTCGACCTTGGCGGAGATCTTTTCGAGCAGCGGGCCAAGGGCTTCGTAGGATTCCTTGGAGCCGCCGGGCATGATGGACGGGCCGTTGAGGGCGCCCTCTTCGCCGCCGGAGACACCGACGCCCACGAAGTGCAGGTCCTTCTTGGCCAGCGCGGCTTCGCGGCGGCGGGTGTCCTCGTAGTGCGAGTTGCCGGCGTCGATGATGATGTCGCCGGCCTCCAGCAGCGGTTCGAGCTGCTCAATAACGGAGTCAACCGGCTTGCCGGCCTTGACCATGATCAGGACGCGGCGCGGCTTTTCGAGGGAGTTAACCAGTTCCTCAAGGGACTCGGTCCTGACGAAGTCACCCTCGTGGCCGTGCTTTTCGAGCAGGGCGTCGGTTTTGCCGACCGAGCGGTTGTGCAGGGCAACCGTAAAGCCGTTCCGGGCAAGGTTGCGGGCCAGGTTGGCGCCCATCACCGCAAGGCCGGTGACACCGATGTGTGCTGACATCAAAAACTCCCATTCAGTCTGTGCAACGTGTGTGCGTTGGGTCCCGCATGTCCTGCGGAGCACCCGTCAGAAAAGCAGATCGTGAATAAAGCATATATATTCGCGGTCGAGGGCGAAAGCGGGTGACCACTCCTTGGACGCAAACCGCGCCTTAAAGAGTTTATGGCGTGTCCCCACGGCGCCGTCCAGACTGCCCTGGTTGCTGGGCACCAAAGCCTCCCCGCCCGATTATGCTTACCACTATGTCAACCAGCCTCCACCACCGTGCCGTCGAGCACCTGGGTACCAGAATCGTCGACGGCAGCCTCCCGCCAGGGCACGTGATGCTGGCGGAGCAGCTGGAGGACGAACTGCAGGTATCCCGGTCTGTGATCCGGGAGGCCGTCCGTGTGCTGCAGTCGCTTGGCCTGGTCGAAACCACTAAGCGCGTCGGCATCAAGGTCCTGCCGGCGCACCGCTGGAATCCGTTCGATCCGCTCGTCATCCGGTGGCGGCTGGCCGGGGAGGGGCGCGGCGCCCAGCTGCGTTCCCTGGCGGAACTCCGCTCCGCCGTCGAGCCTGTGGCCGCCGAACTCGCGGCGGTCAATGCACCGCAGGAACTTCGGCAGGAGCTGCTCGACGTGGCCCTGGCGATGCGCGAGGCCGGCAAGGCCGGCGACGTGCCGCGCTTCCTGGAGCTCGATATCCAGTTCCATTCCCTGCTGCTCAGCGGCTCCGGCAATGAGATGTTTGCCAACCTCGTGGGCCAGGTGGCCGAAACCCTGACCGGCCGCACCGTGCACGGCCTCATGCCCGACCGCCCCCGCGACCTCACGCTGCAGTGGCACCTCGATGTGGCTGAAGCCATCTTTGGTGGCAACGCGTCGGAGGCCCGCGAGGCGTCGAGCAGGATCATGCGCCGCACCATCTCGGAGATGGAACCCGTCTGGGTGGAGCAGCCGAGGGTTTTCGTTCCGCTGCAGCGGCGCCCGCAGTCGGCCTAGCTCTGTTTAGCCGGTGAAGTTGAGGAGGACTTTGCCGGATTGGGCGGAGTTGCGGGCGATGTCAAAGGCTTCGAGGGCGTCGGTAACGGGGTAGTCGTGGGTGATGACCGGGCCGATGTGCAAGGTTCCGTCGGTCAGGGCGGTGATGACCTCGTCGATTTCATCGTTGAACCGGAACGAGCCTTTGAGGTCCAGTTCCCGGGTGATGGCCAGGGAGATCAGGACCGGCTGGGCCCCGGTGGGCAGCAGCCCGACCATGACCACGGTCCCGCCCCGGGCCGCGCCCTGGATCGCGGAGGCCAGGCCGTGGTGGTTCCCGGAGGACTCGATCACGACGTCGGCCTGGACCGCGGCGATCGCCTCCGCGTCGGTCGCGTTCAGGACCTCGTCCGCGCCCACCGCCGCGGCGATCTCCAACGGTTTGGCGTGCATGTCCACCGCGACGATCCGGGCCGCGCCGGCACGTTTGAGAACAGCGACCGCCAACGCCCCGATCGGACCGGACCCGATGACCAGGGCGGTTTTGCCGGCCACGTCCCCGGCCCGGGCAACGGCGTGCCAGGCCACCGACGCGGGTTCGATCAGCGCCGCGGTCCGCACATCCAGGGTGTCAGGCAGGGCCCGGAGCATCCGCACCGGGACGTTCACGTACCGGCTGAACGCCCCGTCCGTGTGCGGGAACCTCGCCGCGGACCCCAGATACGTGCACCCCGGCGACAGATTCGGCCGCCCCGCCGGGTACTTCACCGTCCCGTCTCCGGGCCCGGGGGTGGCCGGGTGCACCGCCACCGGCGTCCCCGCCGCCGGGCCGGTCCCGTCCCCCGCAGCCCGGACCACCCGCCCGGAAATCTCATGGCCGAGGACCAGCGGGGCCTTCAGGACCGACTCGCCCGCCGCACCGTGCAGCCAGTAATGCAGGTCCGACCCGCAAATCCCCCCGTACAGCACCTCCACCACCGCCTCATCCGGCCCCGGCGCCCGCAGGGCAATATCCTCGACCCGCAGGTCCCCCTTACCGTGCGCCACCACCGCCGGACCCGAGACCGGCAAAGAAGTTTCTGCTGCCTGTGTCATCAGACCACCACCGTCATTCCGCCGTCGATAAAGATCGTCTGCCCGTTCACGAAATCAGACCCGGACGAGGCCAGCCACACCGCCGGGCCCGCCAGATCCTGCACCGTGCCCCACCGCGCCGCCGGGGTCCGGCCCAGAATCCAGGCATTGAACTGCTCATCATCAACCAGGTTCTGCGTCATCTCGGTATGGATATACCCCGGCGCGATCCCGTTGATCTGCAGCCCCGACCCCGCCCACTCAGCCGTCATCGCCCGGGTCAGGTTCCGCAACCCGCCCTTCGCCGCAACATACGGCGCGATCGTGGGCCGGGCCAGGTCCGTCTGCACCGAACAGATGTTAATGATCTTCCCCCGCCCCCGCGGGATCATGTGCCGGGCCGCCTCCCGCCCCACCAGGAACGCGCTGGTCAAATCCGTGGAAATCACCCGCTCCCAGTCCTTCACATCCAAATCCAGCATCGGCACCCGGTGCTGGATCCCGGCATTATTCACCAGAACCTCCAACGGGCCCACATGCTCCTCCACCCACGCCACACCCGCCGCGGCCGCCGCATCATCCGTGACATCAAACGCCACACCATGCACCCGCCCCGGCGCATACCCGGCCGCCATCACAGCCTCCGCAGCCTTCAGCCGCTCAGCATTCACACCATTAAGCACCACCGTCGCACCCGCATCAGCCAACGCCCGCGCCAACGCATTACCAATCCCCCGACTCGAACCAGTCACCAACGCAACCCGCCCGGTCAAATCAAAAAGTGACGTCATGATTGGATCCCTTCCGAGGCGCTTCCGGCGCCCGTGCTGCTGAGGTTTGAGATGGTTTGCCGGACGACGGCCAGGTCCTGGTCCCCCAGCCCCTGGCGCTTCAGTTCGGCATAAAGTTCGACGCCGGCCCGCGCCATCGGAACGGCGGACCCGGCGGCGTCGGCCGACTCCACGACGAAGGACAGGTCCTTGTGCATGAACTTTGCCGGGCCGGTGGGCGTGTAGTCCTTCCGGGCAATCCGGGGGCCGACCTGGTCGAGGACGCGGCTTCCGGCGAGACCGCCGGACAGGACCTCATAGAGGGCCGCGACATCGACGCCCGAGCGCTCGGCGAGCTCGGCCGCTTCGGCGAGCGCCGCCGTCGTTGTTCCGACCACCAGCTGATTGCACGCCTTGGCCAGCGATCCGGCACCGAGCGGTCCCAGGAGCCGCACGGTGGTACCCATGGCCTCGAAGAGCGGAAGCAGCCGGCGGAAGTCGGCGTCGTGGTCAGCGCCGGCCATGATGGCCAGAGTGCCCTCGATGGCGCCAGTCGTTCCGCCGCTGACCGGCGCGTCCAGCACCACGGCATTGCCTGAACTGGCCGCCTGTACCCTGCGCCCGAAATCCTGGACCCCTGTGGGGGAAACGCTGCTCATCACTACCACTGCGGTGCCGGCCGCCGGCGGTGACGTCCGCCAGCTCGCGAGCAGTCCGGACGCCGCGTCCTCAATGTAGGCAAGGTCAGGGAGCATGAAGACGATCACCGGCTCGTCCCGGAGTTGCTGCACAGTGTCTGCAGTGGAACCGCCTAGCCGGCGCAAGTCCTCCAGCGCGGCAGGCGACCTGTTCCATGCCGTTACCGCCCACCCCCTCCGGACCAGGCTCGCCGCCATCGGCGCCCCCATCAGGCCCAGGCCCACAAAGCCTGCTCTCTGTACATTCATCTGCAGGAAACCTCACTCCGTTGTGGTCAATGCTGGTCAATCACGAGCAATCTGTTCAGTATTCTAGCCCCCATTCAGTATGATGAACAGCATGACGACTGAAACCACCGTCGCGATAGCCGTCCCGCTCGAAGCCGAGTTCGTGGAACGCATCCGCGCCGTAGATCCCTCCGTGACCGTTCTTTACGAGCCCGACCTGCTGCCGCCCGAACGGTTCCCGGCAGACCACGCCGGCGACCCCGGCTTCAAACGCACACCTGAGCAGGAGGAGCGCTACTGGGACATGCTGGGCGAGGCCGACGTGCTTTACGGCTTCCCGAACGAAAGCCCCGCGGGCCTGGCGCGGATCGCGAAAGAAAACCCTCGCCTGCAATGGATCCACGCCATGGCGGCGGGCGCCGGCGGTGCAGTCAAGGCCTCCGGGCTCGATGCGGAAACCCTGAACAAGTTCAAGGTGACCACGTCGGCAGGAGTGCACGCCCTGCCCCTCGCGGAGTTTGCGGCACTGGGCATCCTCAACGGTTTCAAACGGACCGCGGAGCTCGCCCAGGACCAGGCGGCCAAGGTGTGGCCGGAGCTGCGGACACCCACCAAGCTGGTCAACGGCTCCTCGCTGGTGGTCACCGGGCTTGGGGAGATCGGGCTGGAAACCGCCCGGATCGCCCGCGCACTCGGCATGAAGGTCAGCGGCACCAAGCGTTCCGTGGAGCCGATCGACGGCATCGAGGAAGTGGCGGACAACAACGGACTGGCCGGGCTGCTCGCCTCGGCGGACGCTGTGGTGAACACCCTTCCGGGAACGCCTTACACGGAGAAACTTTTCAACCGCGAGATCTTCGCGGCCATGAAGCCCGGGACGGTCTTCGTGAATGTGGGCCGCGGAACTGTCGTGGACGAAGACGCGCTGCTCGAGGCACTGGAAAACGGACAGGTGGCCTACGCCTGCCTGGACGTTTTCGCCGTCGAGCCGCTCCCCCTGAACAGCCCGCTGTGGAGCCATCCGCGCGTCATGGTCTCTCCGCACACCTCGGCCCTGAGCGAGGCCGAGAACCGCCTGATCGCGGAGCGCTTCTGCAGCAACCTCAGGACGTTCCTGGACGGCGGCGAACTCCCCCATCTCGTGGATACAGTCCACTTCTACTAAACCGCACTTCAACTAAACCGCCCGCGGCAGGACATTCCTGCACGGGAACCACCGGAGAGCCGGGCAGCCACATGGTTGCCCGGCTCTCCCTTTGCGCTCCCCAGGCGCGAACGTACACTTGCGGCCCACCGCCGGGCGCGAACGTAGACTTGCGGCCCACCGCCCGGCGCGAACGTACACTTGCGGCCCACCGCCGGGCGCGAACGTAGACTTGCGGCCCACCCCGCGTTGGGATGGGCCGCAAGTGAAGGTTCGCGCTGTGTGTTTCGTCGCTGTGTGGCGCCTAGCTGGCGTCCTCGATTGAAACCAGGTCCCGTCCCCTGGTTTCCGGCGTGAAGAAGGTGCTCACGAAGGAGATCAGCGCAAGGACCAGCGAGTAGAGCGCCAGGACCAGCCAAGAGTAGCCGGTGGCAGCGAGCAGCGCAGCCCCCACCAGCGGAACCAGGCCGCCGGCCAGCACGGCGGAGAGTTCGCGGGACATGGCCACACCCGTGAACCGGTACTGCGATCCAAACAGTTCAGGCAGCAGCGGGCACTGCGGTCCCAGCATGGACTGCACTCCGAGCGCGATGCCCACCACCATGACCACCCACACCAGGGTCACATTGCCCAGGGTCACGAGGTAGAACGCCGGGAAGGCGATGACGGCCTGGAACAGGGCACCGTAACGGTAGACCGGAACGCGGCCAAAGCGGTCGGACAGCGCACCGAAGGTGACCACCATGACGGCGGCGAAACCGGCGGCGATCAGGAGACCCACGGGACCGATGAACTTGTCGCCCGGGAAAACGCCGGCCGGGGCCGCCAGGAACGCCACCAGCAGCGCCGAATAAATGGAGGAGTTTCCGTTTTCACCCATGCGCAGGCCGATGCCGACGAGAACGTTCTTCTTGGAGTGCTTCCAGAGCTGGCCCACAGGGTTCTTGACGACGTTCTTGTGCTTCTCCAGCTCCTGGAATACCGGGGTTTCCTTGAGCCGCAGGCGGATGAACACCGCAATCGCGATGAGGATCACGCTGGCCAGGAACGGCACACGCCAGAGCCAGCCTTCGAGCACGTCCTTATCGGCGGTGGCGATGAGGGCGAAGGTGCCGGCACCCAGAAGGGTGCCCAGTTGGATCCCCACGAACGGCAGTGAGGCAAAGAAACCACGACGGCGGGGCGGAGCCACTTCGGAGATCAGCGTCGTTGCGCCGGCCTGCTCAGCGCCGGCGCCGAGGCCCTGGACGATCCGGAGGACGACCAGGAGCACCGCGCCGAGCATTCCTGCCTGCTCGAATGTCGGCAGCAGGCCGATGGCGAAGCTTGCCGCGCCCATCAGGCCGATCGTCAGGATCAGCACCATTTTCCGGCCGTACCGGTCCCCGATGTAGCCGAAGACGATGCCGCCGAAGGGCCGGGCAGCGAAGCCCACGCCGTAGGTGGCGAATGATGCGATCAGCGCACCCTCATCGCCGAGCGGCTTGAAGAACAGCGGACCGAAGATGAGTGCCGAAGCCAGGCCGTAGATATAGAAGTCGTAGTACTCCAGAGCGGACCCTACGGAGCTGGCAAGTGTTGCCCTTCGCAGCTGTTCCGGTTCGACGACGGCGCCGTCCGCATCAGCCAGCGGTGAATCAGTACGAGTTGTCACTAGCACTCCCTCAAAGACACATCAGGCCCCCGTTGGCCTGGTGAGTAGTGACACCACTATTGCGTCGGTCACTATGTTGAACAGCGTACAACATGATGAACGACTAGCCAATAGTGCCGGGGTTTCGTCTAGCCCATGGGATTGCCAAGGGATCTGGCCAGCTCATTCAGCTCTTTGACCATCTGCGCGCCCTGCTCCTGTGAGTAGGTTGCCTTCAGCGCTGTGACAGACAGGCCAAGACTGGGGCCATGCGCGCCGCGCGTGGGTACAGTCACGGCGAGACACACCACACCCGTGGTGGATTCCTCGTCTTCAAATGCGTAGCCCTGCTCGCGGATCTGCTCCAACTGAGCCTTCAGTTCCGCTCCCGTTCGCAGGGATTTGGGCGTCAGCACGGGAAGCTCCGCATCGTCAGGGAACATCGCGTCGATGTCGTGGTCGTGGAGCCTGGCAATCAGGGCCTTGCCCACCGCGCAGAGCGACACCGGCATCTTGTCGCCGATATTGGACGTCAGCCGGACGGCCGGATGGCCCTCATAGCGGGCCAGGTAGATGACGTTCGTGCCATCCAGCATGGCGATGCGCACGGTTTCACCCGACAGAGTGGGCGCCTGCTCGCAAAAACGGTAGAACTCCTGGACCTCGTCGAGCCGGCTCAGGTAGGCGGCACCCAGTTCCACGAGCTTGCGCCCGAGCGTGTATTCGGCGCCCTGCCTGCTGATGAGCCTCGCCTCCTCAAGGGCCAGCAGAAGGTTGGACGTTGACGATTTGGGGATTCCGAGGTCCCGGGCGAGGTCGCTGAGGGTAAGCCGGCCAGTGGCGGACGCCGCAAGCGACTCCAACACGGCGGCAGCTCGCGTGACAGCAGGCGCCGGGGACGCGCTGCCGAGTCCGTCATTGGCTTTGGGTGTACGGGAATCGGCCATGATTCTCCTTTTCATACGCGCTCAGGCAGCGGGGGTCAGCGGATTGCATCGCGCACGAAACACCGGCGACGATGCCAAAGCGTCCAGTCAACTGAACACCTACCATCATACTGGCTGGAGGGCTGCCCCTGAAGGCATGCGGGGGTTAGCGGCAGGGAGCCGGAGCGCGGGGAGCCACCCCCGGGCGGCACCTTCTTAACAGTTTCGTGTTTCCGAAAGTTCACGGTATATTCAAATCCAAGCCTTCCACCGCGGCATCCCCCAATAGTCGCGGTGGAAGGCTTATCCAATTCCCGGGCACCTTAGGATTCCGGGCCTCGCCGGCCTTCTGCCCTTCCGGCCTTCTGCCTAGGCCGCATCCGCGATGGCGTTTTCCGCGGTGTTGTCCGCCACAGCGCTCCGCAGTCTCCACCCGCCGCCAAGTCCGTCGCGGACGATCTCCATGGTGGTCAGCGCCGATCCCGCATTTCTCCCCAGCCGGGTCTGCAGCCGCCACACTTCGACGTCAACGCGGCTAAGTCCCAGCGGCATCCGGCGCTCCGCCTCCCACCAGCTGACGCGTTCAAACCAGCGCAACGGCTCCGCGCCCACCGTCCATTCCTGCCCGCCGCGGATGACAGCTCCGGGCTGCCCGTCGGCAGCAGTCCTCACAAGTACGTGTTCCATGCCCGCAGGCTACGGCGGGGCACAGACATTAAACAGAAAACCCCGTCTGACCAGGCTCAACGACTTGGTCAGACGGGGTAATTAGGGTGGGTCCTACCGGGATCGAACCGATGACATCCACGGTGTAAACGTGGCGCTCTACCAGCTGAGCTAAAGACCCAAAGAGAGGTTTTTCGCACCGAAGCGCTCGAACCAACGAACATAGACTCTACCCGAACAATGCCCTGAAACGCCAATCGGGTCAGACCGCAGCGAGCGGGGGCAATTCGTCGGCCAGCCAGGTGAGGGACTCGCTGACGCCGGCTTCCAGCTTGATCGTGGCGAGGTCGTCGCCGCGCGTCTGGCCGCGGTTGATGATCACAACAGGCTTGCCTTGCTTGGCGGCGTGACGGACAAACCGCAGCCCGCTCATGACGCTGAGTGAGGAGCCGGCAACAAGCAGGGCTTCGGCTTGATCCACCATTGCGTACGCGCGCTCCACGCGTTCCTTGGGGACGTTTTCGCCGAAGTACACAAAGTCCGGCTTCAGGACGCCGCCGCACGCGGGGCAGCGGGCGATCACAAAACTGCGGATCAGTCGCAGGTCCTCCACAGTGGCGTCGGCATCAGGTGCCATCTCGACAAGGCCGGACTTCATGGCGTGGTCCAGAAAGTCCGGATTCAGTTCTTCCAGAACCCTCGCGAGCAGCTGCCTCGAGTACGTGTGCCGGCACTCCAGGCAAATTACCTGGTCGAAGCGTCCGTGAAGGTCCACCACGTTAACGCTGCCGGCGTCCTCATGGAGGCGGTCCACGTTTTGGGTGATCAGTCCGGTCAGGAGTCCGCGCCGCTCGAGGACGGCGACGGCGGCATGGCCGGCGTTGGGATTGGCCCGCCTCAGGTGGGACCATCCAATGTGGTTACGCGCCCAATATCGCTGCCGATTGGCAGCGTCGCCCACAAACTCCTGATAGGTCATGGGTGAGCGCGGGGGCGAATCCGGCCCGCGGTAGTCCGGGATGCCCGAGTCCGTGCTCAGGCCGGCCCCGGTCAGCAGCGCCAGCGGCAGCCCGGCAAGCACGTCACGTATCCCGCCCAGCGCGCCGAGGTCGCTGTCCGCTGACTCGGCGGGCGGGGCAGGAGGCAGACTGGCGAACCCTGTCAGGCCGATGCCGGTCCGCCGCTGATCCATGGGATGGCCTGACGCTTAACCCTGGGCCAGTTCTGCGAGGATGCGGCGGTATTCGGCGAGTTCCCGGGCTTGGCCCCGCGGATTCACAACGACGTAGCGGACCGTTCCGCCGGCGTCGATAATGAACGTCCCGCGCCGTGCCATTCCACTTTCCTCGTCAAACACGCCGTACTCACGGGCCACGGCGCCGTGCGGCCAGAAGTCCGCGAGCAGACTGAAGCCGTAGCCTTCCTGCTCGGCGTACGCCCGGAGGGCAAACTTGCTGTCCACCGAGACCGCCAGCACCTCGGCGTCGGCATGTTCGAAGACGTCGAGGTTGTCCCGGATCTCACACAGCTCGCCAGTGCAGATGCCGGAGAACGCGAAGGGGTAAAAGACAACCACCACGTTGCGTCCGCGGAAGTCGGCAAGCCGGACGGGTTCCCCGAACTGATTGGCCAGGGTGAAGTCCGGCGCCTGCTGCCCAACTGCGGGCACCCCGGCCAAGTCCACTGCTACAACGGCGGCCTGTCCGGTCATTTGTTCTTCCTGGTCACCAGGCGCGTCGCGCTCCAGTCCTTGGAAACGCCTGCGGACGTGGTGCAGTGCAGTCCTGCGGTGGGGGCCGCGTCCTGGATGTCGGACGGGGAAACGTATCCGGGGCGGCCGGACTTGGGCGTGAGGACCCACACCACGCCGCCCTCGGTGAGCGTCGTGAGCGAGTCGACCAGGGCGTCCACGAGGTCACCGTCGCCGTCCCGCCACCAGAAGATCACGGCGTCCACGACGTCGTGATCATCCTCATCCAGAAGCTCCGACCCCGTCAGATCCTCTATGTCATCACGCAAGTCGAAGTCGACGTCGTCGTCGTAACCGAACTCCTGAATCAGATCCCCGTCTTTGAAACCCAATTTTTCCGCCACATTTACCGAAGTGGCGGCGTCGGCCTCGCTCACGTGTTCCTCCTGTGCATAGTGATGTCAATTACTCCAAGCCAACACCCTTTGGGCGTGTGCTTCAAGCTGCGTGCGCCGCGGTGCGGCTTATTGTGCGTCACACAACAAGTATGACGGTCAAATAGGGCGGGCGGTTCATGCGCGGCTACGCATCCGCAGGCCGTCGGAGCTACAGTGACTGTTGACAACTATGCCTGGCGGGGCGACCGCCCCCAATGAACAGGCAGTCATACACACGAGATAAAACCCTGCCCGGCGCACATGACCGGGCTGTTGTAACCGATATGACGCACACGACGCGTTCACGCCGGGCAGCTACCCTGCCGGACCTGAGTGCGCCGGTGAATGCGCGCAAAGAGAGGTTGGACGTGGCTGCAGGAGAAGATACCTCCCATATCCTCAGCGGGTTGACTAACCAGCTGCCTGATCGTGATCCGGAAGAGACCGCCGAGTGGGTTGAGTCCCTGGACGCGCTGATCAGGGAACAGGGCACGGAGCGTGCCCAATACATCATGCGCAGTCTCCTGCAGCGTGCCGGCGCGCAGAGCGTCGGGGTTCCGATGGTGACCACCACGGATTATGTGAACACGATCCCGGTGGACCAGGAAGCGGAATTCCCGGGGAACGAGGAGTTCGAGCGCCGGTACCGGGCGTACATGCGCTGGAACGCGGCGGTGATGGTGCACCGGGCGCAGCGGCCCGAGATCGGGGTGGGCGGGCACATCTCGACCTACGCCGGTGCCGCGACCCTGTACGAGGTCGGGTTCAACCACTTCTTCCGCGGCAAGGACCACCCCGGCGGCGGGGACCAGGTGTTCTTCCAGGGCCATGCGTCCCCGGGCATGTACGCCCGGGCGTTCATGGAAGGCCGGCTCTCGGAGGAGGACCTGGACGGGTTCCGGCAGGAAAAGTCCAAGGAAGGCCACGCGCTCTCCTCCTACCCGCACCCGCGGCTGATGCCGCACTTCTGGGAGTTCCCGACCGTGTCGATGGGCATCGGCCCGATGAACGCGATCTACCAGGCCCAGTCCAACCGGTACCTGCACAACCGCGGCCTGAAGGACACCTCGGACCAGCAGGTCTGGGCGTTCCTGGGTGACGGGGAAATGGACGAGCCCGAGTCCCGCGGCCTGCTCCAGCTCGCCGCGAACGAGAACCTGGACAACCTGAACTTCGTGATCAACTGCAACCTCCAGCGCCTGGACGGCCCGGTGCGCGGCAACGGCAAGATCATGCAGGAACTCGAGGCGTTCTTCCGCGGCGCCGGCTGGAACGTGATCAAGGTCGTCTGGGGCCGGGAATGGGATGACCTGCTCACCCGCGACACGGACGGGTCGCTGGTGCAGATCATGAACGAAACCCCGGACGGGGACTACCAGACCTACAAGGCCGAATCCGGCGGGTTCGTCCGGGAACACTTCTTCGGGAAAACCCCGCAGACCAAGGACCTGGTCGCTGACCTGACCGATGACCAGATCTGGAACCTCAAGCGCGGCGGGCACGACTACCGCAAGGTCTACGCCGCGTACAAGGCCGCGACCGAATTCAAGGGCAAACCCACCGTGATCCTGGCCAAAACGGTCAAGGGCTACGGCCTGGGCCCGCACTTCGAAGGCCGCAACGCCACCCACCAGATGAAAAAACTCACCCTCGACGACCTGAAGAAGTTCCGCGACCACCTGCGGATTCCGGTCACGGATGAGCAGCTGGAGAAGGACCCCTACCGCCCGCCGTACTACCACCCGGGCACGGACGCGCCGGAAATCAAGTACCTGCTCGAGCGCCGCGCGGCCCTGGGCGGTTCGGTTCCGGAACGGCGTTCGAAGCACTCGGACATCGAGCTGCCCGAGGCGAAGACCTACGAGGTGGCCAAGCGCGGTTCGGGCAAGCAGCAGGCCGCCACCACCATGGCGTTCGTCCGCCTGCTCAAGGACCTGATGCGGGATAAGAACTTCGGCAAGCACATCGCGCCGATCATCCCGGATGAGGCCCGCACGTTCGGCATGGACGCGTTCTTCCCCACGGCAAAGATCTACAACCCCAAGGGCCAGAACTACCTGTCCGTGGACCGGGACCTGGTCCTGGCCTACAAGGAATCCGCCCAGGGCCAGCTGATCCACCCCGGCATCAACGAAGCCGGCGCCGTGGCAGCCTTCACCGCCGCCGGCACCGCCTACGCCACCCACGGCGTACCCCTGGTCCCGGTCTACGTGTTCTACTCCATGTTCGGCTTCCAGCGCACCGGCGACGCCTTCTGGGCCGCCGCCGACCAGATGACCCGCGGCTTCATCATCGGCGCCACCGCAGGACGGACCACCCTCACCGGCGAAGGCCTCCAGCACGCCGACGGACACTCCCCGCTGCTGGCCTCCACCAACCCCGCCGTAGTCACCTACGACCCCGCCTACGGCTACGAAATGGGCCACATCGTCCGCAACGGCCTCGAACGCATGTACGGGCACGACTCGGCAGACCGTAACCTGATGTACTACCTCACGGTCTACAACGAGCCCATCACCCAGCCCGCCGAACCGGAGAACCTCGACGTAGAAGGCGTCCTGAAGGGCATCTACAAGCTCGCAGCCTCCACCACCGAAGGCCCCAAGAGCCAGATCCTCGCCTCCGGCGTCTCCGTCCCCTGGGCCCTCGAAGCCCAGCGGATCCTCGCCGAAGACTGGGGCGTCTCCGCCGACGTCTGGTCCGTCACCTCCTGGAACGAACTGCGCCGCGACGGCCTCGCCGCCGAAGAGGAAGCCTTCCTCAACCCCGGCCAGGACGCCCGCGAACCCTTCGTCACCAGACAGCTCGCCGGAGCCCAGGGCCCCGTCGTCGCCGTCTCGGACTACATGAAGGCCGTCCCGGACCAGATCCGGCAGTTCATCCCGAACGACTTCGCCACCCTCGGCGCCGACGGCTTCGGCTTCTCCGACACCCGCGCCGCCGCCCGCCGCTACTTCAAAAACGACACCCACTCGGTCGTCGTGAAGACCCTGCAGCTGCTGGCAGCCAAGGGTGAGGTTGACGCACAGGCACCGGCGAAGGCGATCGAGAAGTACCGTCTGCTCAACGTGAACGCCGGCACCACGGGCAACGCCGGAGGCGAGTCCTAACCCGGCTGCCTGAGCCCGAACGAACGAACGACGGCGGTCCCCACCCACGGTGGGGGCCGCCGTCGTCGTCTGCGGTACTTCAGCTGCACTTCCGGAGGCGCCGGACGGGCTGTGACGCAACACAATGGCAGTTGTAGCCTTTGCACAAAATGGAGCTTGCCCCGCAGGCACCGTATGCTCGAATCATGCCCGAGCCGTCCCCCTCCCCTGCAGCACGCAAACCGCCCTCCCGGACCATGACTCCGGAGAAGACGGAGACCCTGAAAAAGCTCAGGGCAAGCGTCGGTCAGCTGTCCACCACCACCATGCGCCAGCTGGAGAAATCCCTGCCGTGGTACAGCCGGCTCAGTTCGGACGAGCGCTCCGCGCTGGGCCTCGTGGCGCAGAACGGCATCGCAGCGTTCGTCACCTGGTATGAGCGCCCCAGTTCCCCGTCATGGATCCTGTCCGACGTTTTCGGCACCGCCCCGACGGAACTGACCCGGTCCATCAGCCTGCAGAAGGCGCTCCAGCTCATCCGGATCGTCGTGGAGGTGGTGGAGGACCAGGTGCCGGTCATCGCGCCTGAAGCGGACCAGCCCTCGCTGCGCGAAGCCGTCCTCCGGTACTCGCGGGAAGTGGCCTTTGCCGCCGCCGACGTATATGCCCGGGCCGCGGAATCCCGGGGATCCTGGGACACGCGGCTCGAAGCCCTGATTGTGGACGCCATCCTGCGCGGCGAAAACACTGACGCGTTGCGCTCCAGGATCGCCGCGCTCGGCTGGAAGGCGCAGGAGCGCTTCACCGTGATGGTGGGGAACTCACCGTCGGAACCCAGCGCCAGCTACGTCAGCGAACTGCGCCGCATGGCCGGCCGGTACGCGGAGGATGCCCTCGTGGGAATCCAGGGCGACCGCCTCATCCTGATCCTGGGCGGCGTGCACGACCGGGAAACCGCGTATGTGAAGCTCAGCGAGATGTTCGCGCCCGGTCCGGTGGTCTACGGAGCGGAAGCCAGCTCCCTGCTGGAAGCCAGCGGCTCGGCGCAGTCCGCCTTCGCCGGCCTCACAGCTGCCCGGGCGTGGCCCGCCGCTCCCCGCCCGGTGGCAGCCGACGATCTCCTGCCGGAACGGGTCATTTCCGGGGACGATGCCGCCCGGCGGTCGCTCGTGAAAAACATCTACCGGCCGCTCCTCGCGGCGTCGAACGGGCTGGTGGAAACGCTCGGCACGTACCTGGAACTGGGGCATTCACTCGAGGCGACGGCGCGGGAACTCTTCGTCCATGCCAACACGGTGCGGTACCGTCTCAAGCGTGTCTGTGATGTGACAGGCTGGGATCCGCTGCTCCCGCGCGAGGCTTTCGTGCTCCAGGCAGCCCTTGTGGTGGGGCGGCTTTCCACTCCGCCGAAGCCCGCCGTCGAGCGTGTTGCCGCGCGGAACACGAATTGAACCGTTGTAGACTTCCTACAACCTGACCCCGTGAGCTTGGTGTACGGAAACACCAATGGATCACCCGGTAATTTGGAAAGCTGGATACGTGCTTGCAATCGTCTGCCCTGGACAGGGCTCACAGACCCCCGGTTTCCTGGCCCCTTGGCTGGAGCTGCCCTCCGTAGCAGGCCATCTGGCCTCCCTGAGCGAAATTGCAGGCATCGACCTCACTGCGCACGGGACCACCTCTGACGAGGAAACCATCAAAGATACCGCCGTCGCACAGCCGCTCATTGTCGCGGCCGGGCTGGTGGCCGCCAAGTCGCTGTTCGACGTCGAACTCAGCACGCTGCCGGTCATTCTGGCCGGGCACTCGGTGGGCGAGATCACGGCGTCCGCGCTGGCCGGCGTGCTCACCGAAAAGGAAGCCATGACGTTCGTGCGCGAACGCGCCAACAGCATGGCCGCGGCAGCTGCCGTCACGCCCACCGGCATGAGCGCCGTGGTGGGTGGCGATCCCGCCGAGGTCCTGGCCGCCATCGAGGCCGCCGGTGCAACGCCCGCAAATGTCAACGGAGCAGGCCAGACCGTCGCCGCGGGCACCTTCGAACAGCTCAAGGCCCTGGCCGAGAATCCGCCGGCCAAGGCCCGCGTGATTCCACTTAAGGTTGCCGGGGCATTCCACACCTCACATATGGCTCCGGCCGTGAGCGCCCTCGAGGCGCTCCGCCCGGAACTGCAGCCACAGGCACCTGCCGTGCCGCTGCTGTCCAACTACGACGGCCAGGAGGTCACGGCGGGCACCGCCGCCGTCGACAGCCTGATCGCCCAGGTCTCGCGGCCGGTCCGCTGGGACCTCTGCATGGAGACCCTCGCGAACCGCGGCGTCACTGGCGTCATCGAACTCGCTCCGGCGGGCACCCTGGCCGGACTGGCCAAGCGCGGCATGCCGGGCGTCAAGACCGTTGCTGTCAAAACGCCGGACGACCTGTCCGCGGCCTTGGCACTCTTCGCAGAACTGGAAGGACAGGCATGAGCAGCACGCCGGTACTGAAGCAGACTCCGCTCAACGAGCACACCCGGGTCCTGGGCATCGGCGCTTACCGCCCCGACGTTCTGGTCACCAATGAGGACGTGTGCCAGTGGATCGATTCCTCCGACGAGTGGATTCGCCAGCGTACCGGCATCGTCACCCGCCACCGCGCACCCGCCGACGTCAGCGTGATCGACATGGCCGAGGGCGCCGCCCGTGAGGCCATGCAAAAGGCAGGCATCGAGGCATCCCAGCTCGGCGCCGTCATCGTCTCCACGGTGACCCACCCTTATGCCACGCCGTCGGCTGCCGCGAGCCTGGCCGACCGGCTGGGCGCCACTCCTGCTCCTGCCTTTGACATCTCCGCGGCCTGCGCCGGCTACTGCTACGGCGTAGCCCAAGGCGACGCGCTGGTCCGTTCTGGGGCCGCGAAGTACGTCCTTGTTGTCGGCGCGGAGAAGCTCTCCGACGTCATCGACAACCGCGAACGCACCATCTCGTTCCTGCTGGGAGACGGCGCCGGCGCCGTTGTCATCGGCCCGTCGGACACCCCCGGCATCGCACCGTCAGTGTGGGGATCGGATGGCAGCAAGTGGGACGCCATCGGCATGACCCGCTCCATGCTGGACGTCCGTGATCTCGGACTGGCGGCGCGCCGGTCCGACTCCACCGGCGACCTCGCGCTCCTCGAAGAGGCGCAGGAGCTCTACCCGACCCTCCGCCAGGACGGTCAGACGGTGTTCCGCTGGGCGGTCTGGGAGATGGCGAAGGTTGCCCAGCAGGCGCTGGACGCCGCCGGCATCCAGGCCGAGGACCTGGTGGCCTTCATTCCGCATCAGGCCAACATGCGGATCATCGATGAGATGGTCAAGAAGCTGAAGCTGCCCGAGACCGTCACCGTGGCCCGGGACATCGCCGATGCGGGCAACACCTCGGCGGCCTCGATCCCCCTGGCCACGCACCGCCTGCTCCAGGAAAACCCCGCGCTGAGCGGCGGACTGGCCCTGCAGATCGGCTTCGGCGCTGGGCTGGTCTTCGGTGCGCAGGTGATTGTGCTTCCGTAGCAATTCCGATAACCAAGCCGCAACCGCGGTTTGCCCATTTCCGGCATCCCCTGCCGGCAATAACAAGAAAAGGAGCCATCAATGGCTAGCAACGAAGAGATCCTGGCCGGACTGGCTGAAATCGTCAACGAAGAGACCGGCCTGGCCCCCGAGGCGGTCGAACTGGACAAGTCCTTCACCGAGGACCTGGACATCGACTCCATCTCCATGATGACCATCGTGGTCAACGCCGAAGAGAAGTTCGGCGTCCGCATCCCGGACGAAGAGGTCAAGAACCTCAAGACCGTCGGCGACGCCGTGGACTTCATCTCCAACGCCCAGGCGTAGGTAAGACATCAGCCTTCACTGGCTTCAGCCTTTTACAGGCTTCAGCGTCACCGCTGAACCCGGCTGGCCGGGCCCGCACCTTTCGGGACCGGCCAGCCGATGCACCATCCCTGAATTTTTTTGAAGACTTCCCCCGCACGCCACCCACTCCGGCCTCCGGCCAGCAGCACAGGACACGGCAGGCGCACCGACAGAGAGTGATCCCATGACACGCAAAGTAGTCATTACAGGTCTGGGTGCCACCACGCCCATCGGCGGCGACGTACCCACGATGTGGCAGAACGCGCTGAAGGGCGTTTCGGGAGCCCACACCCTTGAGGATGAGTGGGTTGCCAAATATGAACTGCCGGTCCACTTCGCCGCCCGGTGCTCCACGCCCGCACTCGACGTCCTGAGCCGTGTCGAGGCCAAGCGCATGGACCCGTCAACCCAGTTCGGCGTCATCGCCGCACGCGAAGCATGGGCCGACTCCGGCATCACCGAAATCGACCACGACCGGCTGGCCGTGGCCTTCGCCACCGGCATCGGCGGCGTCTGGACGCTCCTGGATGCGTGGGACACGCTGAAAGAGAAGGGTCCCCGCCGCGTCCTGCCCATGACGGTTCCGATGCTCATGCCCAACGGTGTGGCCGCCGCTGTCAGCCTGGACCTGGGCGCCCGCGCCGGTGCGCACACTCCGGTGTCCGCGTGCGCTTCGGGCACCGAAGCCCTGCACCTCGGACTGGACCTGATCCGCTCGGGCAAGGCCGACGTCGTCATGTGCGGCGGCGCCGAAGCCGCCATCCACCCGATGCCGCTGGCAGCGTTCTCATCGATGCAGGCGCTGTCCCGCCGCAACGACGATCCCGAGCACGCCTCCCGCCCTTACGACCTGGACCGTGACGGTTTCGTCATGGGCGAAGGCGCCGGCGCCCTGGTACTGGAAGCCGAAGAGCATGCCCTCGCCCGCGGCGCACGGATCTACGGCGAGCTCGCCGGCACCTCCGTGACCGCCGACGCCTACCACATCACAGCACCGGACCCCCAGGGCCTGGGTGCCACCCGCGCACTCAAGGCAGCCATGTTTGACGGCCGCATCCAGGCGGAAGACGTGGTCCACGTCAACGCCCACGCCACCTCGACGCCGGTCGGTGACAAGCCGGAGTACACGGCCCTGAAGGCGGCGCTCGGCAACCACGTCGAGAACGTTGCCGTCTCGGCCACCAAGTCGCAGATGGGCCACCTGCTCGGTGCCTCCGGCGCCGTCGAGGCCGTGCTCACCGTCCTGGCTGTCCACGAACGCAAGGCACCCGTCACGATCAACCTCGAGAACCAGGATCCCGAGATCCCGCTCGACGTCGTCACCTCCGCCCGCGCCCTCCCGGCCGGCGACATCGTGGCGCTGAGCAACTCGTTCGGCTTCGGCGGCCACAACGCCGTCGTTGCCATCCGCAGCGTCTGATGCACCCTGAATGAACGCTGAAGAAGCCCCCGCCGGTTGGCGGGGGCTTCTCTGTGCTATGGGGAAATTGCTGCGGCTGGCGCGTGCCAGCCGCCTCAGCTGTCAGCCGCCCCTGATGGGTCGGCCGAGCAGGCGGTTCAGCCGGTCCTGCTCGTCAGCCGACCTGGTGCAGCCAGCGCACGGGTGCGCCTTCGGCGGCGTGCCTGAAGGGTTCCAGCTCCTCGTCCCACGCCTCGCCGAGGGCAAGCGAGAGCTCGTGGTAGACGGCGGAGGGGTCGCCGGCACCGGCCTCATAGGCGTAGCGGATGCGGTCCTCTGAAACCATGATGTTGCCGTGCACGTCCGTCACGGCATGGAAAATGCCCAGCTCAGGTGTGTGGGACCAGCGTCCGCCGTCCACGCCCTGACTGGGTTCTTCGGTGACCTCGAAGCGCAGGTGTGCCCAGCCCCGGAGGGCAGACGCGAGCTGCGCACCTGTCCCCTGAGCGCCGGTCCAGGACAGCTCCGAGCGGAACATTCCGGGCGCGGCGGGCTGAGGTGTCCATTCCAGATCCGTTCGCTTGTCCACGACAGATCCGATGGCCCACTCAACGTGAGGGCACAGTGCGGTAGGGGCCGAGTGAATAAACAGCACACCGCGGGTCATTGCAACAGACATTCCATCCTCCATAGCTGTAGGTACGTCTTCCCCAACGACCTGCATGGATGGATATTTGCTGCTCCGGGCGCCGCCTGGTGCCGGTGATTCCTGCCAATCTATGAAATTACTTGCCGGACTGACAAGGGGCGCCTGGAGACTGCTTCAAGCACAACTTGAAAGTTGCCGAACTTGGATCTTATTGTGCCGTACGCAATCTAATTACGCCAGTGCAATTCGGCGTGGTGTAGAAGACGCGCCGGGGAAAGGGCCTACGCCCGCGGGTGCGCCTGCTGGTAGCTCTTGCGCAGGCGGTCCACGGATACGTGGGTATAGATCTGGGTGGTGGCGAGGCTGCTGTGGCCGAGTATTTCCTGGACCGCACGAAGGTCTGCGCCGCCGTCCAGCAGATGCGTGGCGGCGGTGTGCCGCAGGGAGTGCGGGCCTGTGGCGGACGTATCACCCAGCGCTTCGAACAGTCCCTTCACCACACTGCGGACCTGCCGCTGGTCCACGCGGCGGCCGCGCGCACCGAGGAACAGGGCCGGCCCGCTGTCCGCGGCGGCGAGCTTTCCCCGTCCGCGGCGCAGCCAGTCGTCGACGGCGAGCGCAGCCGGGAGCCCGTAGGGCACTGTCCGTTCCTTGTTGCCTTTGCCGAGCACGCGCAGGGTCCTGCGGTCCGGATCGAGGTCGTCCACGTCCAGGCCCGCCAGCTCGCCGACGCGCACGCCGGTGGCGTAGAGCAGCTCAACCATGGCCCGGTTGCGCAGGGCCATGGGATCACCGTCTTTGGCCGCCTCGTTGAGGTCGGCTAGCAGCCGGGCGAGCTGCTGCTGCTGCAACACCCCGGGCAGGGAACCATCCCGTTTGGGGGCCTGCAGGCGCAGGGATGGATCTGTTTCGATCAGTTCTTCCCGCAGCGCCCACGAGGTGAAGGTCCGCGCTGTGGCGGCGCGGCGGGCAAGTGTGGAACGCGAAGCGCCGGCCTCACTCTGGCTGCCGAGCCAGCGGCGGAGGGTGCCCAGTTCCAGCCCGGCAGGATCGGTGATTCCTTCACCGGCCGCGTAGGCCAGCAGGCTGGAGAGGTCGGACAGGTATGCGCGCACCGTGTGTTCGGACCGGGCCCGCTCACCCGTCAGGTACCGTTCGAACCCCGTGACTGCCCTGGCGAGGCCGGCCGGCAGTTCCTTTTTCTCCACTCCCCCACTGTCCCAGCATTTGTTCCGGAATCAAGGAACGGCACGGCCAATCGGGGGAACTGCACGGTGAGCCGCCCGGCGAGGGGGACGTCGCCGGGCGGCAGCTCTATGTTGATTGCCTGGTGCGCTTCCAGCCTCCCTTTTCGGATGCTGCCAGTCCCAGCAGGGCCAGCCTGCCAAGCCCTGCGCGCACCGAGTCGGCGCCCAGGCCGGCAACGGTGCAGAGTTTTTCGACGGAACTGGCGGACCGCAAGGGAAGGGCGTCCAGCAGGATCAGGTCCTCAAGTGTCAGGCCGTCATGGTCAGCGGGCCGTCCGCTCTTTTCGTCGGCCAGCGACTGGCCGCTGGGCGACGCCAGCTCGGCGATCTCCCCCGCATCAGTGACGCAGACAGCACCGCCGTCGCGCAGGAGCCGGTGGCAGCCGGCCGAGTTGGCGCTGTGCACGGAACCGGGAACGGCTCCGACCGCACGGCCCAGGGTTTCCGCGTGATGGGCGGTATTCAGGGCTCCGGACCGCCACCGGGCCTCCACCACCACCGTGACGGAGGCGAGGGCAGCGATCAGCCGGTTCCGCTGAAGGAACCGGTACCGGGTGGGGGCAGATCCGGGCGGAACCTCGGCAAGCACGGCACCCTGGTTGGCTACGGCGCGCAAGAGGTCCTCGTTCCCGGACGGGTAGAAGCGGTCCACGCCGCCTGCCATGACGGCGATGGTCGGCATGGCCCCGGAGCCCCCTGCCAGGGCTGCCCGGTGCGCGTGGGCATCAATCCCGTACGCGCCGCCGGACACCACTGTGAATCCCCGCTGGGCAAGCGAGTAGGCAAGGTCCCCGGTGACTGACGCGCCATAGCTGGTGCTGTCCCGCGAGCCCACCAGGGCCACCGCCCTGGCCGCCGGGGGAAGTTCGAGTTCAAGGCCCCGCCACCAAAGGCAGATCGGCTGGTGCAGGCCAAGGTCGTCCAGTTGCCGCGGCCACAGCCCGTCCGTGGGGACGAGAACGCGGCCGCCCAGGCGATGCATCGTGGCCAGGTCGCGCTCCGGGGCAAGGTCGGGGATTCTCGGTGCCCAGCGCTTCAGCGCGGCACCGAGGCCGGCCCAGGAATTCACCGAGCTGTGATCTGCCAGCAGCCCGGTGATGTCCTGTTCCAGCCCCGGCCCGTAGCTGACCTGGCCGGTGGCTATCCTCAGGGCGTCTTCAGCCCCGGCAACGTGCACCAGGGCCAGGCCCGCGACGTCCTGTGGCTCCATCAGCCTCGACAGGGCGGCGCGGGCAATTCTCTCGTTGTGCATGCGGGTTCCTTTCACGCTGCAGCCGAGGCGGTCTGGCGGAGGCTCAGGGCCTGTCCGATGTCGTTCCCGTCCGGCTGCTCCCGGCCACCAAGGTCGGCCAGAGTCCAGGCGAGGCGGAGGACGCGGTCATAGCCCCTGGCTGTGAGCACGCCCCGTTCCAGTGCATGGTCCAGGATCCGGGTGGTGGCGGCCGCCAGTTTCAGCTCGCTGCGCAGGATGCGCCCGGGCACCTGGGAATTCGTTTCCATGCCCCAGAGCTGCAGCCGCTGCAGCTGGCGGGCCCGGGCAGCCAGGACGCGGGCACCGACTGTTGCGCTGTCCTCCGCTCCCCCGGACTGGCCAAAGTCCGCCAGTGACACGCGGTCCACCTGCAGCTGGATGTCCACACGGTCCAGGAGCGGCCCGGACATGCGCGACATGTAGCGGCGGCGCATGAAGGGGGTGCAGGTGCATTCAATGCCCTTCCCCGAGGCCTTGCCGCACGGACACGGATTGGCTGCCAGCACCAACTGGAACCGCGCGGGGTAGGCCGCTGCACCGGCGGACCGGTGGATGACCAGCTCGCCACTCTCAAGAGGCTGCCTGAGTGCATCCAGGACCCTGCGTTCGTATTCGGGCGCCTCGTCAAGGAACAGGATTCCGCGATGCGCCCGCGATGCGGCACCGGGACGCGGCAACCCCGACCCGCCTCCGATGATCGCGGCGGCCGTGGCGGTGTGGTGGGGATTCTCAAAGGGCGGCCGCCGGACCAGCTGCACGCCGGATGCGGGAAGCTGGCACAGGGAATGGATGGCCGTCACCTCCATCGCCTCGGTGTCCCGCAGATCGGGCAGAAGGCCGGGAAGCCGCTCGGCCAGCATGGTCTTGCCGGCGCCGGGCGGGCCGGTCAGCAGCAGGTGGTGGGCACCAGCGGCCGCTACCTCCAGGGCACGGCGTGCCTCTGCCTGGCCCGAGACGTCGCACATGTCCGGGACGGGCGCGTCCACGGAGACAGGTTCATTCCCGGCGGGTTCGTCCTCGGGTGCGAAGTCAAGGACAAGTTCCTGCGGGTCAGCGCCAAAATCGAACACCAGCCGTGCCAGGGTCCGGTAGCCTCGGACCCTGGCACCGGGGACGAGTTCGGCCTCTGCGGCATTCGCCTGGGCAACCACGATGTCCTGGAACCCCGCCTGCACCGCGGACATCACGGCCGGAAGTATGCCGCGGACAGGCCGGAGGCGTCCGTCCAGCCCCAGCTCGGCGATGAAGACCGTGCGGCCGGTGGGCCTGATGTCCTCCGCAGCCCGCAGCACCGACATTGCGATGGCAAGGTCGAAGCCGGAACCGCGCTTGGGCAGGGACGCGGGAATGAGGTTGGCGGTGATCTTCCGCCTGCTCAGTGGAATACCGGAGTTCTGCGCCGCCGAGCGGATGCGGTCCCTGGCTTCGTTAAGGGACGCGTCCGGGAGGCCGAGAAGCACAAAGGCGGGCAGCGTCTGGCCGATGTCGGCCTCGACCTCCACGATGTAGCCGTTGAGGCCGACGAGGGCCACTGAATAGGCTCGTCCCAGCGCCATCACAGCACCTCCTTGAGGTGCTCAACGGTGGGTTTGCGAACGCCGTCGTCCAGCACGGCGATGACGTCCACACGGCGCAGGGGTAAGTGCAGTCCGTGGTCCCGGCACCAGGCCGAACCCAGGCGGTGCAGCCGGGCGAGCTTGTCTGCGCCCACCGCCTCGAACGGGTGACCGTAGGCGAGCGAACGCCGCGTCTTCACCTCGGCAATGACGAGGGAATCACCGTCCAGGGCGACGATGTCGATTTCGCCGTCCGGGCAACGCCAGTTGCGCTCCACGATCAGCATCCCCAGCGATTCCAGGTATTCCGCCGCGAGCTCTTCCCCGCGGCGGCCCAGCAAGTCCTTGGCTTTCATGTCCACCTCCGCAACAAGACTGCGGCGGCGGACTCACCCGGAACAGGGCACGGTCACGCTATGTGGGAAAACCCGTGGGTCACAGGAAAAGGAGCCCGCAAACAGCGGCTGTGGAGGAACAGTGACGCCCCGGGGAAGGCGCTGGAGAAACGCCGAAAAGCAATAACCTCAGTTGCCGAGGTCGACGTCCTTGGGCAGCGCGAGCTCCTCGTTGCGGGGCAGTTCCTCGACGTTGACGTCCTTGAACGTGATGACCCGGACGCTCTTCACGAACCGCGCCGAACGGTAGACGTCCCAGACCCAGGCATCCTGGAGCGTGAGATCGAAGTAGACCTCACCATCGGCGCTGCGCGCCTGGAGGTCCACGTGGTTGGCGAGGTAGAAGCGCCGCTCGGTCTCGACCACGTAGCTGAACAGACCCACGACGTCGCGGTACTCCCGGTAGAGCTGGAGCTCCATATCGGTTTCATAGTTCTCAAGGTCTTCGGCACTCATGGTTCCATCTTGCACCATGCGGGCGGGAACCAGCGCACCGCACGACGCAGCGCACTATTCCGTCAGCAGGTTCCAGCTGACCCGGTGGTAGGGGCTCGGGCCGCGGGTGCGGATCGCTTCCCGGTGCAATGCCGTGCCGTAGCCCTTGTTGACGTCCCAGCCGAAGTCCGGGTACTCGAGGTGGAGCTGCTGCATGTGCTGGTCACGCTCGACCTTGGCCAGGACACTGGCGGCGGCGACGCTGAGGCACTGCATGTCGGCCTTGACCAGGGTGTGGACGGGCGCGTCACAGCCCGGGTCGGCGATGACCTCGTCAAACAGGGAAGGCTGGACGGCGGGTGAGAGCCAGTTGTGGCTCCCGTCCAGCAGGACGACGTCGGGCGTGATGCCGGCACCGAGGATCTCGAACCAGGCCCTGTTTCCGGCGGCGCGGAGGGCACCCATGATGCCGAGTTCATCGATTTCGCGCGCACTGGCATGTCCCACGGCGGAGGCGACGCTCCAGGCCCGCACCAGCGGGTCAAGCCGTTCCCGGTCTGCTGCCTTGAGCAGCTTGCTGTCCCGGACATCTGCGAGCAGCTGCATGTTCTGCAGGTCCACGACGGCGATTCCCACGCTCACCGGCCCCGCGAGGGCACCGCGGCCTACCTCGTCGACGCCGGCCAGAAACCGCGCCCCGCGGGGAAGGAAGCGCTTCTCGTAGTCAAGGGTGGGTGCAACGGACATGGCTAACCTGCCGACGGCACATTCTTGAAGACATCCGGGTAATTGTCCAGGCCCGCCCAGCGGTTCATCGGCCAGGCGATGACCGCCGCCTTGCCTTCGATGTCGGCGATGTCCACGAAGCCTCCGTTCGTGTCGGTGTGGGCACGGGAGTCCGCCGAGTGGTTGCGGTTGTCACCCATCACCCAGACTTTGCCCTGCGGCACGACGACGTCGAAGGTTCGCACTGCCGGAACTTCGGCCGGATTGACGTATGTCTCGTCCAGCGCCGCACCGTTGACGGTAATCTTGCCGCCGGCGTCACAGCAGATGACGTGGTCCCCGGGGAGCCCAATGACACGCTTGACCAAGTGCTGCTCGGAGTTGTCCGGCAGCAGGCCCACGAAGGTCAGCCCGTCCTCCACAACGCTGAACGGGCCGTCGGCCTTTTGCGGGGTGGGCGGCAGCCAGCCCTTGGTGTCCTTGAAGACCACCACGTCGCCGCGCTCCAGGGCGAACGGCTCCGGCACAAGGAGGTTCACGAAGATGCGGTCGTTGATGTCCAGCGTGTTCACCATCGACTCGGACGGAATATAGAAAGCCCGGAACAGGAAGGTTTTGATGAGGAAGGACAGCACGACGGCGATCACCACCACCGTGGCGATCTCCTTCAGCCACAGCAGGAACGGATTGCGGGCACGGGCTTTTTCCTGACGGCGCGGGCCGGCGGGAGCAGGTGACCCGGGTCCGGTTCCGCCGGAGGCGGACACCTCCGAAACGGGCTCCTGGGCGGCATGCCGTCCCGGCCTCGCAGCAGCCTGCCGCGGTTCGGAGCTCCCGGGATCGATTTCCGGCATCTATTGTCCGTCCTTTGTTGTTGAAGTTGCCGCCAATGGCAGCCGCGCCACTGACGCAAATCTATCAAGCGGCCAGAGAATCTGTACCGGACTTCCGATCACCCTGTCCGCACGCACCATGCCGCCGCCCGGCGCCCCCAGCAGGCTGCGGGAGTCGGCCGAGACCGAGCGGTGGTCCCCGAGCAGCCACAGCCGCCCCTCTGGCACTGTCACGTCGAACTTCTGGGTGCTCGCAGCATCACCGGCATACAGGTAGGGTTCCACGAGCGGCTGACCGTTGACTGTGAGGCGTTGGCCGGCGTCGCAACAGACGACGTGGTCGCCGGGAAGCCCGATAACCCGCTTTACATATGTAGTATCACTGCCGGTCACTCCCAGCCAGTGGCCTGCCGCGGCCGCCGCTTCCTGCAGCCGACCTTCCCCGCTGTTCAGCGGGGCGAACGAACCCCGGCCGTCGAACACGACGACGTCACCGCGGCGGATCGGTTCGGACTGGAAAGCGGTGCGGGACACCAGGATCCTGTCGCCCGTGCCGAACAGCGGCTCCATCGAGGCGGACGGAATGTAATAGACGTCCAGCCACAGCGAGCGGATCAGCCCGCTGACCAGGACGGCAGCCAGTACGGCCAGCAACGCAAAACGCCAGCCCGGTCTCCCTGGCTGGCGTTTTGTCTGGTCCATAATCCGTATCCTGTGGCGCTGTTGCGGATGGCTCCGGCGTTGCCGGACACGGGTTGGGACCCGCCGTGAAAGTCGGTAAGGACTTACTTGGCGGTGCTGAAGTCGCGCTTTTCCTTGATCTTCGCAGCCTTGCCGCGCAGTGCACGCATGTAGTAAAGCTTGGCGCGGCGCACGTCACCCTTGGTGACGAGCTCGATCTTTTCGATGATCGGGGAGTGCACCGGGAAGGTACGCTCAACGCCGACGCCGAAGGAAACCTTGCGGACGGTGAAGGTTTCGCGGATGCCGTCACCCTGGCGGCCCAGGACGAAGCCCTGGAATACCTGGACACGGGAGTTCTTGCCTTCGATGATGTTCACGTGAACCTTGAGGGTGTCACCCGCGCGGAACTCGGGAACATCGGTGCGCAGCGAGGCTGCATCTACGGAATCGAGGATATGCATTGATCCACTCCTGGTGAACGCCACAGGTCATCCACTTTGGGTCACGGCAGCCAAGCCCGGATGCTTCCGGGAATCGCTGCCGAAGTGTTGAGGTCCGGTCCCGCCACCCTTTGGCGGCACCGGGGTGCCTTGCTGTTGGTTACGCTCCCCCTGTGGCAGGCGCGGACCCAGCAGACACAAGGACTAATTTTGCCACATATGGCACGAATTGGTTAATTCTGGAACGGCTCAGGCTTCGGGCCGGGGCCTCAGGTGGCCGTCGACGACGTCGTACCCCAGGTCCGCGAGGGCGGTGCGGTCCGCGCGGGGCAGCGTCCCGGCGTCGAACGCCTCGAGCAGGTCAGGGCGGCGTTCCGCCGTCCTGCGGTACTGTTCGTGCCGGCGCCACTGCGCGATCTTGCCGTGGTTGCCGCTGAGCAGGATGGCCGGGACTTCCCGGTCGCGCCAGACCGACGGTTTGGTGTAGACGGGATACTCGAGCAGGCCGTCCGAATGTGACTCCTCCACGAGGGACTCGGGGTTGCCCACCACTCCGGGGAGCAGCCGGCCGATGGCTTCCACCATGGCCAGGACGGCCACTTCCCCGCCGTTGAGGACATAGTCGCCGAGGCTGACCGGGCGGACCGTGAAGTGTTCCTCGGCCCATTCGATGACGCGCTCGTCAATGCCCTCGTACCGCCCGCAGGCGAATACCAGTTGCTCCTCCCCGGCAAGCTCGTAGGCCAGCGCCTGGTTGAAGCGCTCCCCCGCCGGGGACGGGACGATCAGCACGGGCTTTGCCGCACCGGCCGGCCGGGCAGCCGCCACGGACTCCAGGGCCTGGGCCCACGGCTCGGCCTTCATCACCATGCCGGCGCCGCCGCCGTAAGGGGTGTCGTCCACGGTGCGGTGGCGGTCGGTGGTGAAAGTGCGGAGGTCGTGCACGTTCAGGTTCAGCAGCCCATCCTGGCGGGCCTTGCCGATAAGCGACAGCTCCAGCGGTGCCAGGTACTCGGGAAAAATACTGACGACGTCGATTCTCATCTAGGCTTTGGCCTCCGGCTCAGCCTCGTCCTCGGCGGAGTCAGAGCCCCTGGTCTCAGGGTCCTCCCCGCCCTCCTCGTTGATCTCGAACAGGCCCGCCGGCGGAGTGAGCAGGACGTAACCCTCCTCGACGTTCACCTCGGGGACGATCTGTTCCACGAACGGGATGAGGATTTCCTTGCCGTCCGGCGTTTCGACGACGAGCAGGTCCTGCACGGGCATGGTGTTCAGGGCGCTGATCTTCCCTACGGCCCGGGAGCCGACCCGGGCCTCAAGGCCGACGAGCTCGTGCTCATACCAGCCCTCGTCGTCATCCTCGTCGAGTTCTTCGGTTTCGATGAACAGCTTGGCGCCGCGCAGGGTCTCGGCGCGGTTCCGGTCGGCCACCTCGTCAAAACCGAGCAGGAGGATGTCCTTGTTCCAGCGGGCACTGCGCACGGTGAGCGGCCCGGCGGAGACGGGTTCCACCACAAACTCGGTGCCGGGAACGAACCGGTCCTCCGGCGCGTCGGTGAGCACCTGGACGGTCACCTCGCCGCGGATTCCGTGGGGTTTGCCGATACGGGCCACCTGAAGCTGCATGTGTTCCTCTGTTTGGACTGCGTGTATGCGTCGTTAAGACAATTGTGGGTGCCAGGGCCCAAAGCAGTCCGGCCCCTCCACCGTTAGCTGGTGGAGGGGCCGGACTTTAAGGCAAGTGTTGCAGGCGCGTTACCGGCGGCGGTCGGTGTCGACGACGTCGACCCTGACCTGCTCGCCCTCTGCCAGCGCTGCCACGACCGTGCGCAGTGCACGCGCGGTGCGGCCCTGGCGTCCGATTACCCGTCCGAGGTCTTCCTGGTGAACGCGCACCTCGAGGGTATCCCCGCGGCGGTTGTTCTTGGCACTGACTTTGACGTCCTCAGGGGAGTCGACAATGCCGCGGACGAGGTGTTCGAGCGCTTCTGCCAGCAACTTACTCAGCCTCGGTGGTCTCTGCTTCAGCCTCGGCGGGGGCTTCCGATGCCTTGGCCTTCTTGGTGATGGCTTCCGGGATGATCACGGAACCCTTCTCGGGAGCAACGAATGCTTCCTTGTCGGCCTTGGTCTTCAGGGTGCCTTCCTGGCCCGGCAGACCCTTGAACTTCTGCCAGTCACCGGTGATCTTCAGGATCGCGGCGACCTGCTCCGACGGCTGCGCGCCGACGGACAGCCAGTACTGTGCACGCTCAGAGTCGACCTCGATGTATGAGGGCTCCTCGGTGGGGTGGTACTTGCCGATCTCTTCGATGGCACGGCCATCACGCTTGGTGCGTGAATCGGCGACAACGATGCGATAGTACGGTGCGCGCATCTTACCGAAGCGCTTAAGGCGAATCTTTACGGCCACTTTTGTGGTCACTCCTGTTTCTGAAACGGGGTTGAACCCGCGTTCTGCACCCGTGGGGCGGGCCGTACTTGGGGGTTCGAAAAGGACAGGATCCAGACGCGGAGAGAGGGGCCACGCAGATCGAGTACCTGTCTATTGTGCCAGATCGTCCGCGTTATTTCGACTTGACATGCGGACGGAGGCTTATTGCGCGCTAGGAAGACCAGACATAGAGGCCGGTCCTGCTGCCCTCGTCGACGGTGGCGGCAAGCTCTGCCAGCTGCTGGACGTAGGTCTTCGCTTCTCCCGCACCAAAGGGCATGTCATCCTCGGCGGCCCAGCGCTCGGCCACCTCATCCAGGACGTTGCCCTCACCCTCGGATTCGTAGGTGAGAAGCTCGGCCAGGGCCCGGACCATCGCCGCCGGCACGCCCAGAAGTGAATCGCTGGCCACGTCCACCATGGCCAGTTCATAGTCCGCGCCCGCGGCGTGCACCGCGGCACCGGCAAGGTCGCCGA
Organism: Arthrobacter sp. K5; assembly: GCF_040448525.1. Classification (NCBI taxonomy): domain Bacteria; kingdom Bacillati; phylum Actinomycetota; class Actinomycetes; order Micrococcales; family Micrococcaceae; genus Arthrobacter; species Arthrobacter sp. K5. The sequence continues at coordinate 1,128,752 of NZ_CP159279.1, forward strand.
GCTGTTCGATCTCAAAATCAGTGATGCCGGCGATCCGGATGCCGTCTCCGGCAGCGGCGCCGCCTTCCAGCGCCCCTGCCCGCTTGAGGGCGTCATTGTGGGTGGCAACAAACACTTCGGCGAAGCCCATGGATTCATTCTCATTCCGTCGGCGGTGGATGCCCCGGCGTCGGCGGTGCCGGGGCCCTTCGAATGTCAGCCTAACCCAACCGGGTCCGCCGGGCTTAGCGCACGGCCACGCGGAGGCGGTTGCGCCACGGATCCTCGAACCGGAGCTCGGAGCCGGTGTGGTGCGATTCGACTCCGGCGACTTTGAGGCGGTCGGCGAGGGCGCCGACGTCGTCCCCCGAGGGGACCTCGATGAGGACCTCGCCAAGGCCCAGGGTGTCCCGGCGCGGGCCTGCGCCCCGGCTGTTCCAGACGTTCATGGCCATGTGGTGGTGGTAGCCGCCGGCGGACACGAAGAGTGCCTGGCCGTGCCAGCCGGCCGTCTTTTCGAATCCCAGGGTGCCGACGTAGAAGTCGTGGGCGGACTGGACGTCACCCACCTGCAGGTGGACGTGCCCCACCCCCGCGCCGGTGCCGCGCTGGCCTTCCACGGACTCCTGCGTGAGGTGGTCCTGGAGGTACTTCTGCGGCGGCAGCGCCAGGCTGTCCATGACCACGTTGCTGCCGTCCCACGACCAGGCCTCACGCGGCCGGTCCCAGTAGAGTTCGATCCCGTTGCCCTCCGGATCGGTGAAGTAAAACGCCTCGCTCACCAGGTGGTCGGCGCTGCCCACGAAGGACTGCGGTTCATACTGGGCGGCGCTGGCAACGGTGGCGGCCAGCGAGGACTGGCCTTCGAACAGGAGCGCCGTGTGGAAGAGGCCGGCTTCGCCCCGGCCGGGAATGTTGAGGCCGGGCGCGGGAGCAAGGTGCACCAGCGGCGTCGCGAGGCGGCCGAGGTAGAGGCCGCCGTCCTGCTCGGCGACGACGTCGAGGCCGAGGGCGCGCTGGTAGTAATCGGTCATGAGCTTCATGTCGCCCACTTTGAGCATGACGGTGCCCATGGTGAGGTCGGCAGGAAGCAAGTCCTGGCTGCTGTCTGCTGCTGTCATTGAATACTCCCGAAATGTCCGGACCACCGGATTTCGGCGGCCTCTACATCTCTAAATTACTTGAAGCTTCAATTTATTCCTAATGCACGATCTTTCCGCGGAGCACCACATTCGTGAGGCTGCGGATGGTCTCCGGCACGGCTCGGGGGTCTTCCCGGCAGACCACCACGTCCGCGGCCGCGCCTTCCGCCAGTCCCTCGGCCCCGAGCCAGCGGCGCGCGCGCCAGCAGGCCGCGTCAAGCGCCGCTGCCGCCGGAAGCCCGGCGGCGTGAAGTTCGAGGATTTCGTCCGCGATGCGGCCGTGGCGGATCACACTGCCGGCATCTGTTCCCGCGTAGATTTCGACGCCGGCCGCGTAGGCCTCAAGGACACGCTCGCGACGGCGGGCCCACAGTGCGCGCATGTGCTCCGCATACCGCGGGAACTTCGGCTCGGCCTGGGCGGCGATGTCCGGGAAGGTGGCGATGTTGATGAGCGTCGGCACGATCGGCACCTGCTGCTCGACGAACCGCGGAATGTGCCGGGGCAGCAGGCCCGTGGCGTGCTCGATGCAATCGATGCCGGCGGCCAGCATGTCATCCAGGGTGTCCTCGCCGAAACAGTGCGCCGTGACCCTGGCCCCCTCGTCGTGGGCGGCGCGGACGGCGTCCCGCACGGCCGCGGCGGGGAACGAGGGCGTGAGGTCGCCGGCGGTCCGGTCGATCCAGTCACCCACCAGCTTGACCCAGCCGTCCCCTTCCCTCGCCTGCTTGCGCACCGCCTCCACAAGGCCCTCCGGCTCGACTTCCACCGCGAAGTTCCTCAAATACCGGCGGGACCGGGCCACATGCCGGCCCGCCCTGATGATCCGCGGCGTGTCGGACCGCTGCTGCAGCCAGCGGGTGTCGCTGACGGCCCCGGCGTCCCGGACAAGGAGCGTGCCGGCGTTGCGGTCCGTCATGGCCTGGCGGTACGCCACGTCGTCGTCCACAGGACCGCCCGGGCCCAGTCCGATGTGGCAGTGGGCGTCCGCGAACCCGGGCAGGACCCAGCCGTCCAGGACGGCGTCCGGCCGTTGGCCCGGAGGATTGAACGTCAGCTTCCCGTCCACGGCCCAGAGCCCGCGGCGTTCCTCGTCCGGAGCAGTGAGCACGGGTCCGCTGAATTCGATGATGTGAGCCATGACTCCAGCCTAAGCCGAAGCTGTGGTAGCTTCGTCTACGACCACACGGGTGCCCCTGCAGGGGCTGAGATCAGGCTGGTGCAGCCTGCGACCGTTGAACCTGTCCGGGTAATGCCGGCGAAGGAAGTGAGCAGTACATTGAGCACCCAGAAATCACAGCTGAGCCCTGCCCAAAACAATGCAGCCCAAAACAATGCAGCCCAAAACAATGCAGCCCAAAGTGAAGCCACCGGTGATGCTGCCGGCAGTGTCACGCAGTCGCTGAAATCCCATTCACTGGCGTATCTGGAGGGGGACGGCCTGCGGGTTCCGGTAACGGAAATCGCCCTGGAGCCTTCACCGAACGGTGAGCAGAACGCCCCGCTGCGGGTTTACCGCACGGCGGGTCCGGGCAGCGACCCCGTGGTGGGCCTCGCGCCGTTCCGGGCGGAATGGATTGCGGCACGGGCAGACACGGAAACGTACGAGGGACGTGAACGGAACCTGCTCGACGACGGCAAATCAGCCGTGCGCCGCGGCGCGGCTTCCGCCGAGTGGAAGGGCGCCAGGCCGGTGCCCCGCCGTGCGGCGGAAGGCAAGACCGTGACGCAGATGCATTACGCGCGGCAGGGCATCATCACCCCCGAAATGCGCTTCGTGGCCCTCCGCGAAAACTGCGATGTGGAACTGGTCCGCAGCGAACTCGCCGCCGGACAGGCCATCATCCCCACCAACATCAACCACCCGGAGTCCGAGCCGATGATCATCGGCAAGGCGTTCCTGGTGAAGATCAACGCCAACATCGGCAACTCGGCTGTCACCAGCTCCATCGCGGAGGAGGTGGACAAGCTGCAGTGGGCCACCCAGTGGGGCGCGGACACGGTCATGGACCTGTCCACGGGCGACGACATCCACACCACGCGTGAGTGGCTCATCCGCAACTCCCCCGTGCCGATCGGCACGGTGCCGATCTACCAGGCCCTGGAAAAGGTCAACGGCGAAGCGAACGCCCTCACCTGGGAAATCTTCCGCGACACCGTCATCGAACAGTGCGAACAGGGCGTGGACTACATGACCATCCACGCCGGCGTGCTGCTGCGGTACGTGCCGCTCACGGCGAACCGCGTCACCGGCATCGTTTCCCGCGGCGGGTCGATCATGGCCGGCTGGTGCCTGGCCCACCACCAGGAAAACTTCCTGTACACCCACTTTGACGAGCTGTGCGAGATCTTCGCCAAGTACGACGTCGCCTTCTCGCTGGGCGACGGTCTCCGGCCCGGCTCGACGGCGGACGCCAACGACGCCGCGCAGTTCGCCGAACTGGACACCCTGGCTGAGCTGACCCAGCGGGCCTGGGAGTACGACGTGCAGGTCATGGTGGAAGGGCCGGGGCACATCCCGTTCCACCTGGTGCGTGAGAACGTTGAGCGCCAGCAGGAGCTTTGCAAGGGTGCGCCTTTCTACACGCTGGGCCCGCTGGTCACGGACGTGGCCCCCGGCTACGACCACATCACCTCGGCGATCGGCGCCACCGAAATCGCCCGGTACGGCACGGCGATGCTGTGCTACGTCACGCCCAAGGAACACCTGGGCCTGCCGAACAAGGACGACGTAAAGACCGGCGTCATCACCTACAAGATCGCCGCCCACGCGGCCGACCTTGCCAAGGGGCACCCCGGCGCGAACGAGCGGGACGATGCACTGTCCAAGGCCCGGTTCGAGTTCCGGTGGCGCGACCAGTTCGCGCTGTCGCTGGACCCGGTGACGGCCGAGTCCTTCCACGATGAGACGCTGCCGGCTGAACCGGCCAAGACAGCGCATTTCTGTTCGATGTGCGGGCCGAAGTTCTGCTCCATGAGGATCAGCCAGGACATCCGGAACGAGTACGGCTCAGCCGAGGCTCAGGCCGCACTCGCCGAGATGGCGGAGGGCATGCGCGAGAAGAGCCAGGAATTCCTCGCTGCGGGCGGAAAGGTGTACCTGCCCGAGCTGCGGCTTCCGGAGTCAGCCCGCAACTGACGGCTCCCGGAAATCCCTGTCCGGCTGGTATTGGGGGCTGGCCGGACGGGGGTCCGTCAGGACGAAGTGTTCATCAGGACGCTTGGGGATGCTGGCGCCGGCTGACCTCGGCGATGAACGACCTGATGTAACGGTCGCCTTCCGGTGAATCGTTGGGCCGGTGCCCGCCCGCAGCGATGCGGTGCAGGGCGCCCGTCTCCTGCAGGTAGCCGGCGATTTCCTCGTACAGCGGCTCCCAGCCGCCGGTGAGAACCAGGGTGGGAACGCCCGGCACGATCTGCAGCGGTGCCTGCCACGGGGGCGCCTGCAGCCGCAGCCTGCGCGCAGCCCGCTTCGCCTCGGGGGTACTGGGCTCCGGGGTGTCCGCCGCGAAGGCGCGGCGCAAAAACTCACGTTCGTAGTCGTCGTCGCCGAGCTGGTGCCTGACCTCGAACAGCGGCTCCATCAGGGCGCGGTGCGCGGCCGTGGCGGGCAAGTCGGCGGTGAGCGACAGGCAGGCCGGTTCCACGAGCGCCAGCGAGAAGACCAGGTCCGGGCGTTCGACGGCGGCCATCATGGCGGCGATGGCGCCCTGCGAATGCGCCACCACGTGGCCCCCGGCAGCCCCGCGACCGTCGTCGGCCAGGGACCGCAGCACAATGCGGGCGTCCTCGGCGAAGTCGGTCTCCAGCGGTTCGGCCTCCGTGTCAAAGCCGTGGCGCCGCAGAAACAGGGCGTCGTACTGCAGGGCCATGCCGTGCTGGCGCGGCCACGCCGCGGAGCCGAAATTCCCGGCACCGTGGACGAACACTACCCGCTGCTTATACATGACCCAACCTTATGGCAGCGGTCTGACATCGGCGCCGGCCGACATGACCGTGCGCCCCTACTTGCCGCCCATGAACTTGTCGAAGCCCTTGGGCAGGTTCAGCTGGGACGGATCGAAGTCGCCCGACTGCTGGCCGAAGGCTGCTCCGGTGGGCACCGCCTTGGAAGCCCCCGCCCGCCTGGCCTCCGCTTCGCGAAGCTCCTGCGCCGCCTTGGCAGGGTTGCCGGAACGGGCCTTTTTCTTGGGCGCGTTCTTGCCGCCCTTGCGGGCACCGCCGGCACCCATGCCGGGCATCCCGGGCATCCCCGGCATGCCGCCGCCCTGGGCCATCTTCTTCATCATCTTCTGTGCCTGGGCGAAGCGTTCCAGCAGCCCGTTGACCTCGGACACGTGCACGCCCGAGCCGCGGGCGATGCGGGCCCGGCGGGACCCGTTGATGATCTTGGGTGCCACCCGCTCGTGCGGGGTCATCGAGCGGACAATGGCCTCCACCCGGTCGATCTCGCGCTCGTCGAACTGCTCCAGCTGCTGCCGGATGTTCTGCGCGCCGGGCATCATCATGAGCATCTTCTTCATGGAGCCCATTTTGCGGATCTGCTGCATCTGCGCGAGGAAGTCGTCAAGCGTGAAGTCCTCCTGGTCGGCGAATTTCTTCGCCATCCGGGCTGCTTCATCCTTGTCCCAGGACTTTTCAGCCTGCTCAATGAGGGACAGGACGTCACCCATGTCCAGGATGCGCGAAGCCATCCGGTCCGGGTGGAACAGTTCGAAGTCGTCCAGGCTTTCACCGGTCGAGGCGAACATCACGGGTTTGCCGGTGACCGACGAAACGGACAGCGCGGCACCGCCGCGAGCGTCGCCGTCGAGCTTTGACAGCACGATGCCGGTGAAGTTCACGCCTTCGTCGAAGGCGGTCGCCGTGTTGACGGCGTCCTGGCCGATCATCGAGTCGATCACGAAGAGGACTTCGTTGGGGACAATGGCCCGGCGGATCTGGCGTGCCTGCTCCATCATGTCGGCGTCGACGCCGAGGCGGCCGGCGGTGTCCACGATGACGACGTCGTGCAGCTTCTGGCGCGCTTCCTCGACGCCGGAGCGTGCGACGGCGACGGGGTCGCCGGCCGGGTGGGCCAGTTCTGAGGTGGCGCCCGGGTGCGGCGCGAAGACGGGAACGCCCGCGCGCTGGCCCACAACCTGCAGCTGCGTCACGGCGTTGGGACGCTGGAGGTCACAGGCCACCAGGATGGGGCTGTGGCCCTGCGCCTTCATCCACTTGGCGAGCTTTCCGGCCAGGGTGGTCTTGCCGGCGCCCTGGAGGCCGGCGAGCATGATGATGGTGGGGCCGGTCTTGGCCATCCGGATGCGCCGCGTCTCGCCGCCGAGGATCTCGACAAGCTCCTCGTTGACGATCTTCACGATCTGCTGGCTGGGGTTCAGGGCTCCGGAGACTTCGGCGCCAAGCGCGCGCTCACGGACCTGCCCGGTGAATTCCCGGACCACGGGGACGGCAACATCCGCATCCAGCAGGGCGCGCCGGATCTCGCGGACTGTGGCGTCGACATCTGCCTCGGTGAGGCGGCCCTTGCCGCGAAGGTTCTTGAAGGTTGCTGTCAACCGGTCAGAGAGTGAATTGAACACGCGCCGTGCACTTCTTTCAGTGGATGAACGGGACTCGACTATCTAGGGTATCAAGTCACGCCTGCAAGGTGGCATGCTGGCAGGGTGACGAGCCAAACGACTGTAAAAACCCTGCTCATCCTCGGCGCCTCCGGTGATCTGACCGGCCGGCTCCTCCTGCCCGGCCTGGCCAGGCTGGTGGCCACCGGCCGCGCCACCGGCCTAAAGCTCGTGGGGGCCGGTTCGGATCCGTGGTCACGGGACCAGTGGCGGGAACGCGTGCACACCGCCTTCGATGCGGCCGCCGAAACAGCTGACGGCGCCGGCAAGGAGGCGCTGACGGCCACGGCAAAGTCCACGGAATACCATCAGGCCGACGTCACCGCGGACGGCCCGCTCGCGCAGCTCCTGGCCGACCTCGAGGGCCCGGTTGCTGTCTACTTCGCCCTGCCGCCGCAGGTCAGCCAGAAGGCCTGCGAAATCCTGCGGCCCGAGCAGGTCCCCGCCGGCACCCGCCTGGTGATGGAAAAGCCCTTCGGCTCCGGCGAGGAGTCCGCCCGTGAACTCAACAAGACGCTCCTGACCCTGGTCCCGGAGGACCATATCCACCGGGTGGACCATTTCCTGGGCAAGGCCACCGTCCTGAACATTCTGGGACTCCGGTTCGCCAACAATTTCCTGGAGCCGGTCTGGAACCGCGACCACATCGCCAAAGTGGAAATCATCTTCGAGGAGGACCTGGCGCTGGAGGGCCGGGCGCGCTACTACGACGGCGCGGGCGCACTGCGCGACATGATCCAGAGCCACCTGCTGCAGATCATGGCGCTGCTGGCCATTGAGCCGCCGGCCACCATCGGCGAGCGCGACCTCCGCGACGCCATAGCCACCGTCCTGCGGGCCAGCAGCATCAAGCCGCCGTACACGGACAGCACCCGGCGGGCGCGCTACCTGGCGGGAAGCCTCAAAGGCAGGGACGTCCCCGATTACACCGCGGAGGAGGGCGTGGATCCGGACCGGAACACCGAGACCCTCGCCGAAGTGCACGTGGGCATCGCCAACTGGCGCTGGAAGAACGTGCCGTTCATCCTCCGCTCCGGCAAGGCCCTCGGGGCCAAGCGCAAGGAGGCTGTGGTCACCTTCCGGCCGGTCCCGCACCTGCCCGCAGGCTTCACCGGCAGGGACACGCCCAACACGCTCCGGATCGGCTTCGGTCCCGACACATTGGAACTCGACGTCGACGTCAACGGTCCCGGGGATATCTTCCGCCTGGACCGCGCCGCGCTCGTGGCCGAACTCAACGCCTCCGAGCTGCTGCCCTACGGCGAAGTCCTGGAGGGCGTCCTGACCGGAGACCCGCTGCTCTCCGTGAGGGGCGACACCGCGGAGGAATGCTGGCGGATCGTCGAGCCGGTACTGGCTGCCTGGGCAGCAGGCAAAGTTCCGCTGGAGGAATACCGGGCAGGTTCCGGCGGGGCCGCCCCGAAAGAGGCTTAACACGCAGAGGGCCGGTCACCGTTTCGGTGACCGGCCCTCGCGCTGCGTTGGGCTGGAGGTGCTGGCTAGATGGCGGCTACGCCGCGTTCACCCGTCCGCACCCGCACTGCTTCGAAAACATCGACAGTCCAGACCTTGCCGTCGCCGGCGCGGCCCGTGTTGGAGCTGGCGATGATGACATCCAGGATGTCGTCAGCCTGTTCGTCCGTGGCCAGCACCTCAACGCGGATCTTGGGCAGCAGGTCCACGTTGTATTCGGCGCCGCGGTAAACCTCGGTGTAACCGCGCTGCCGGCCGTAGCCGCTGGCCGCGCTGACCGTCAGGCCCTGGACGCCGTAGGCCTCCAGCCCTTCGCGGATCGATTCGAGCTTCTCCGGACGAACGATTGCTGTAATCAGTTTCATGCCCCCACGCTTTCCTTACCTGTTGCTGCTTCTGTCTTCTTGCCGTCGCTGCCTGCGGGTGCCGTGTCGGTGCCGCTGGTCTGGCCGGTGATCAGCTCATGCAGGGGCTGGAAGCTGCCGCCGTGGCCGCCGACGCCGAACTCGTAGGCGGTTTCTGCGTGCAGGCTGAGGTCCACACCCACGGCTTCCTGCTCCTGGGAGACCCGGAAGCCCATGGTCTTGTGGATGGCCACTGCGATGATCGCGGTCAGGATGGCCGAGTAAGCGATGGAGATTCCCGCTGCTGCCAGCTGAGCCCAGAGCTGGGTCAGGCCGCCGCCGTAGAAGAGGCCGCCGCCGACGCCGTCCGTGGGGAGGGCGATGAAGCCGAGGGCAACGGTGCCGATGATGCCGGAGACGAGGTGCACGCCGACGACGTCCAGCGAGTCATCGAAGCCCCAGCGGAACTTGAGCCCGACGGCGAGTGCGGAGGCCACACCGGCAACGACGCCGAGTCCAAGGGCGCCGACCGGGCTGACGTTTGCACAGGCCGGGGTGATGGCGACGAGGCCGGCGACCACACCGGAGGCAGCACCCAGCGAGGTGGGGTGGCCGTCACGGATGCGTTCGGTGACCAGCCAGCCGAGCATGGCAGCAGCCGGAGCGGCCAGGGTGTTGATCCAGATCAGGCCGCCCTGTTCCGCGGTGGTGGCGGCGCCGCCGTTGAAGCCGAACCAGCCGAACCACAGGATGGCCGCGCCGAGCATGACGAACGGGATGTTGTGCGGGCGGTGGTTCGGGTCCTTGCCGAAGCCCTTGCGGTTGCCGATGATGAGGACCAGGATCAGCGCGGCCACACCGGCGTTGATGTGGACAACGGTGCCGCCGGCGAAGTCGATCGCAGGGCCGAGGGCCTTGCCAACAGCGCCCTCGGGGCCGAAGAGGCCGCCGCCCCAGACCATGTAGGCGAGGGGGCAGTACACCAGCGTGACCCAGACGGGCACGAAGACGCTCCAGGCGCCGAACTTGGCACGGTCCGCGATGGCGCCGCTGATGAGCGCGACGGTGATGATCGCGAAGGTGGCCGCGTAGCCGACCTTGATGAGGCCGTCAGGGGTGGTGATGCCCTCGAGGCCGAAGGTCGCGAACGGGTTCCCGACAATCTGCAGGAACCCCTCGCCGGAGCTCATCGATGCGCCCCAAAGTACCCACACCACACCGACCATGCCGATGGAGATGAAGCTCATCATCATCATGTTCAGTGCTGCCTTGGCGCGTGTCATGCCGCCGTAGAAAAATGCCAGACCTGGTGTCATGAACAGCACGAGTGCCGCCGCCACCATGAGCCATACGTGACCTGCGGTAAGTTCCATGGTGCACGTCCTCTCTGATCGAATGCTGCGGAGTGATCCGCCTGCCCAACGCCTTTTGCGTCCTGGATCAAGTTTTGCCGCGGTGTGTTTCGCTGGCGGAGGATTTAGATTGCGGGCCTGTTACAACAACCTCCCTGACGTAAATGGTGCATATCCTGCTTGTTACGGCTATGTTTCATCCGCCCCAAACGCCCGTCCCGACCGTTTCCCAAGGATTCCCAGCTTCATGACGCCACTCCCCCGTAACGCCGCGGGCAAACCCCGGTTCAGTGCGGTCCGCCGCGCCGACGGCGCTCCGCTGCCCCGTGACATCAAGGTGATGCTCGTCGCAGCCTTCCTGATCGCGCTGGGCTTCGGCCTCGTGGCACCGGTGCTGCCACAATTCGCCACCACGTTCGACGTCGGGGCGACGGCCGCCGCCGTCATCGTCAGCATCTTTGCGCTCATGCGGCTGTTGTTCGCTCCCGCCGGCGGGGCGCTCATCGGCAGGCTGGGCGAACGGCCGGTCTATGTCGCCGGCCTGCTCATCGTGGCGGCCTCCACTGCGGCGTGCGCCTTCGCGCAGAACTACTGGCAGCTGCTGGCGTTCCGCGGGCTGGGCGGTGCCGGATCGGTCATGTTCACGGTGGCCTCGATGGCGCTGGTCATCAGGCTGGCGCCCCCGGAAAGCCGCGGCCGGGTGTCCGGCGCGTACGCGTCCGCGTTCCTGATCGGCAACGTCTGCGGGCCCATCGTCGGCGGCCTGCTGGCCGGCTTCGGCCTGCGCATCCCGTTCCTCGCCTACGCCGGCGCTCTCGTCCTCGCCGCCCTGGTGGTGCAGACGCAGCTCAGCCATGTTCCCGGCTCAGCCCGCGGCGGGGCAGGCGGCGCACCGGCCATGAGGCTCGGCGAGGCCTTCCGCGACAGCGCTTACCGGGCAGCCATGCTCTCCAGCTTCGCCAACGGATGGGCGACGTTCGGGGTTCGCATGGCCACGGTGCCGCTGTTTGCCGTCACGGCCCTGGGCTCCGGGCCAGGGGCAGCGGGTTGGGCGCTGGCTGTCTTCGCTGCCGGGAACGCCCTCGCCCTGACCGTGTCTGGCCGCCTGGCGGACAGCCTGGGCAGGAAGCCGATGATGGCGGCCGGACTCGTGGTCACGGGCGCGGCGACGGCGGGGATCGGCCTGACGCAGGGGCTGGGGTGGTTCCTGGCCGCCTCGATGCTGGCGGGAGTGGGCGCGGGAATGCTCAACCCGGCGCAGCAGGCGGCGGTCGCCGATGTGATCGGCCGCGACAGGTCCGGCGGGCCTGTGCTGGCTGCCTACCAGATGACGTCCGACATCGGCGCCATCCTCGGCCCGGTGCTCGTCGGTTTGCTGGCCGACCGGCTGGGTTACAGCTGGGCCTTCGCCGCGACAGGCGCCGTGCTGCTGGTCGCCGCCCTGGGCTGGCTGGCCGCGCGGGAGACGGTGCAGCGCCAGCCTGACCCAACTGGGTAGCAGCAGGGGGCGTTCCCAAGGCTGGGAACGCCCCCTGCTGCTACTTACTTGGGATGCGGGCTAGTTCAGGAGCGCGTCGACGAAACCCTCGGCTTCGAATGGGGCGAGGTCGTCCGCGCCCTCGCCGAGGCCGATGAGCTTCACGGGCACGCCCAGGGTCTTCTGGATGGCGACGACGATGCCACCCTTCGCGGTTCCGTCCAGCTTGGTCAGGACGATGCCGGTGATGTTGACAACCTCGGAGAAGACCCGCGCCTGGTTGAGCCCGTTCTGACCGGTGGTGGCGTCCAGGACCAGGAGGACCTCGTCCACCTCTGCCAGCTTTTCCACGACGCGTTTGACCTTGCGGAGCTCGTCCATGAGGCCGACCTTGTTCTGCAGGCGGCCGGCGGTGTCGATCATGACGACGTCGACCTCCTGCTCAATGCCGGCCTTCACGGCCTCGTACGCCACGGACGCCGGATCCGCGCCGTCGATGTCGGACTTCACGGTGGGAACCCCCACACGCTGTCCCCAGGTGGCCAGCTGCTCGGCGGCGGCCGCGCGGAAGGTGTCGGCAGCGCCGAGCAGGACGTCCTTGTCCTCCGCCACGAGGACGCGGGCCAGCTTTCCCACCGTAGTGGTCTTGCCCACGCCGTTGACGCCGACCACCATCATGACGGCGGGCCTGTCCGCGTGCCGTTCAATCCGCAGGCTGCGGTCCATGGACGGGTCCACGATCTTGATGAGCTCCTCCCGAAGCAGTGCCTTGACGTGCTCGGGGTCGCGGGTACCCAGGACCTTCACGCGTTCGCGGAGTGCGTCCACCAGCTCCATGGTGGGCTCAGTGCCGAGGTCGGCCAGGAGCAGGGTCTCCTCCACCTCATCCCAGACGTTCTCATCGATCTTGTCGCTGGAGAGCAGCGCCAGTAGGCCCTTGCCGAGCACGTTGTTGGATTTGACCAGGCGCTCCCGGAGGCGGGTCAGCCGCCCGGCCACAGGCAGCGGCGTCTCCACCGCGATGGTCTCCAGGCCGGCTGCGTCATCCGGGACGTCGGCTTCCAGCCCTTCAAGGTCGACGGCGTCGGGGTCCTTTCGGACTGCAGGCGCGGCAGGCGCGGACGGGCGGTCCTCGAGAAGTGTCCCCCCGCCTCCGAGCGGCTCAACGGGGTCGTTGGCGTCCCGGGTGCCGGGGTACTGGTTGCCGGATTTCCGGGCCTTCATCAGCACCGGGACCAGCCCGCCGATAACTACCAGGGCAGCAAGAATGGGCAGAAGAATCGGGATGATGTCATTCACACCCCTAGCTTCTCACAAGCGACAGGCGCTTCTCACAAGCCGCGGGGCGGCACGGGCAGCCACCGCCGCGGTCGTCCTGGGCGGGTCCTAGACGTCCGCTCCCAGCCGCTGGCTGATAACGGTGGACACGCCGTCGCCCCGCATTGTCACGCCGTACAGCGCGTCGGCCACCTCCATGGTCCGCTTCTGGTGGGTGATCACGATCAGCTGGCTGGATTCCCGGAGCTCTTCAAAGATCGTAATGAGCCGGCCGAGGTTGGTGTCATCGAGGGCGGCTTCCACCTCGTCCATGACGTAGAACGGGGAGGGCCGGGCCTTGAAGATGGCCACGAGCAGGGCCACCGCGGTGAGTGACCGCTCGCCGCCGGACAGCAGGGACAGCCGCTTGATTTTCTTGCCTGCGGGCCGGGCCTCCACCTCGATGCCGGTGGTGAGCATGTCCGTGGGGTCGGTCAGGACCAGCCTGCCCTCGCCGCCGGGGAAGAGCCGGCCGAAGACCCGCACGAACTGGGCCGAGGTGTCCGCGAAGGCCTCCGAGAAGACCTTCTGTACGCGGTTATCCACTTCCTTGATGATGTCCAGCAGGTCCTTGCGGCTGGCTTTGAGGTCCTCCAGCTGGGTGCTGAGGAACTGGTGGCGTTCCTCCAGCGCGGCGAACTCCTCCAGCGCCAGGGGGTTGACCTTGCCCAGCGACGACAGGTCGCGTTCCGCCTTCCGGAGCCGCTTTTCCTGTTCCTCGCGGACGAACGGCACACCCTCCACCACCGGCCGGCCCGCGGCATCGACCGGCGCCCGCAGCGCGGCCCACTTGTCCTTGGAAGCGGCGGCGGCCATGGGCACCGGCTGGTCCGGCCCGTAGTCGGCCACGAGCTGGTCTGCGGTCAGACCCAGCTCCTCCACCGACTTCGTTTCCAGCGCCTCGATCCGCAGCCGCTGCTGGGCACGGGCCAGCTCGTCGCGGTGCACCGAGTCGGTCAGTTCCGCCAGTTCGCGGGCCAGTGCGTCGGTGGCAGTGCGGATATCGGCCAGTTCCCGGTCCCGCTGCTCCCGGACCTGCTCGGCGTGGTCCCGCTCCGCGCTGGCCAGCTCAACGGACACGTCGCTGAACCGGATCAGCTGCTCCGCCGCGGCCGAGACAGCGGCCGCCCGCTTGGCCTGGATCCTTCGACGGCGCGCCCGTTCGGCCGCCTGCTCCCGCGCCCGGCGTTCCGAGGCTGCCGCCCGTTCCAGCGAAGTGGCCCTGTTGCGGATGGCCGTGAGCTGTTCTTCCCGGCTGCGCAGGGACAGTCGGGCTTCCATTTCGGCGGACCGTGCCTTCGATGCGGCCAGGGCCAGCGCGTCCCGCTGCTCCGTGGACGGTTCCTCCTCGGCAGGGGCGTCCTGGGCCGCCGCCAGCCGGGCGGTCACCGCCGTCAGCGCCTCCTGCTCGGCCACGATGTTTGCCTCGGCGCTGGCCAGTGACGCGGCCAGCCGTTCGCTTTCGCCGACGGCGCTGCGCAGGACCGAGTTGAGGTGGCCCAGCCGTTCGGCCACCGCTGCCAGCCGGGCATCCGATTCGTGCAGGCGCTCCAGGGCAGCGTCCGCCCGTTCCTGTGCCTCGGCGCGGCGGCCCTCTGCGCCAGCGAGCGCAAAGCGGCACTGTTCCAGCCCGGCGGTGACGGCCGCCAAGCGGGATGCGGCGTCGTCGACGGCGGCCTGCACCTCAAGCAGTGAGGGCGCCTTCGCGGAACCGCCGGTAACGGTCCAGGCGGTGAAAACATCGCCTGCCAGCGTCACGGCGGTAAGGTCGGGACGCTCGGCGACGAGGACCGCCGCCGTGTCATGGTCCTCGACGACGGCGGTGGCAGCGAGCAGTGTCCGCACGGCCGCCGCCGTGGTTCCGGAGGCCGTCACCAGGTCCACCGCCGGGCGGGCACCGGCGGGCAGGGCCCCGGCGGGCAGTGCACTCCCGGCGGCATCGCCAGCGGCCGGGGCCGCAGGCCCGGCCGCCTCGAGCAGCAGCGTGGCCCGGCCGGCGTCGTCCTCCCTGAGGAGGCGCACCAATTCTGCCGCCGTTCCGGCGTCCCGGACCACGATGGCATCCGAGGCGCTGCCCAGGGCTGCCGCAACGGCTGCCTCATAGCCCGGCTCAACGGACAGGGCCGCCGCCAGCGGACCGACAGTGCCTGCCACCCCGGCACCGAGGACGTGGTCGGAGCCGTCCTTGCGGTTGAGGCCCAGCTGCAGCGCCTCGTGACGTGCCTTCAGCGCGTCCCGTTCGCGGACGGCGTCGCGTTCGGTGCTTTTCAGCGAATCGATCTCAGCGAGGATGCCGTCGAGGGCGGCGCTGGCGTCCTCGTATTCGGCATCAAGGGTTTCCTCGCCGTCCTCGACCCCTGCCACCTGTGATTCGAGCGCGGTGAACTCGGACTGGGCATGCCGGCGCCGCTCATCGCCGGCGGCCAGGGATTCGCGCAGCCTGCCGACTTCGGCCTGGGCAGATTCCACCTTTGACCGCGCCGCCCCCACCTGGCCGGCCAGGCGTGCCAGGCCCTCACGCCGGTCGGCGGCGGCCCGCAGCGCGGCGGTGAGCCGCTTCTCCTCGGCCGCGGCGGCATCCTCGGCCGCTGACTTGGCGGCGGTGGCGGCCTCCAGGGCGGCCCGCCCTTCGCGGATGTCCTTTTCCAGGTCCGCCTGCTCGCCGCGGACCCGTGCGGCTTGCCGCTCCAGCTGTTCCGGGTCCCGGCCTGGCTCCGGCGCCGGGTCTGCGGAGCCGAGCAGGCGGCAGCGCTCCTGGGCCAGGGATGCGAGCGAACGCAGACGCTCCCGTCCGGCGGACAGCTGGTACCACGTATCCCTGGCGGCATTCAGCTTGGGGGTCGCCTCCGCAGCGAGCTGCTCCAGTGACGCCTGCCGCCGACGGCCCTCCTCAAGCTGGGTTTCGACGGCGGCGCGCCGCGCCTTGAGCGCGGACTCGTCGGCAATGTCCTGTGCAAGGGTGTCCTGAAGCTGGACCAGGTCATCGGCCAGCAGCCTGGCCCGGGCATCACGGACCTCAAACTGGACCGTTTGCGCGCGCCGTGCCACCTCTGCCTGCTTGCCCAACGGTGTGAGCTGCCGGCGGATTTCCCCGGTCAGGTCACTGAGCCGCTGGAGGTTGGCCTGCATCGCCTCCAGCTTGCGGACGGTCTTTTCCTTGCGCCGCCGGTGTTTAAGGATGCCGGCGGCTTCTTCGATGAAGCCCCTGCGGTCCTCGGGAGTGGCGTGCAGGACCCGGTCCAGTTGCCCCTGTCCCACGATGACGTGCATTTCCCGGCCGAGTCCGGAGTCGGAGAGGAGCTCCTGGATATCCAGGAGCCGGCAGGCTGAGCCGTTGATGGCGTATTCGGAACCGCCGGTGCGGAACAGCGTGCGGGAGATGGTGACTTCGCTGTACTCGATCGGCAGTGCGCCGTCGGTGTTGTCGATGGTGAGCGAGACGTGCGCGCGGCCCAGCGGCGGGCGCCCGGAGGTGCCGGCAAAGATGACGTCCTCCATCTTGCCGCCGCGGAGGGTTTTGGCGCCCTGCTCCCCCATGACCCAGGCGAGGGCGTCCACCACGTTGGATTTGCCCGAGCCGTTGGGCCCGACGACTGCCGTGACGCCGGGCTCAAAGTCGAACGTCGTTGCCGACGCAAACGACTTGAAGCCCCGGACGGTCAGACTTTTGAGGTGCAAGGTTTTTCAGATCTCCATAGGTGGCGGCAGCGGCTGCTTGTCCTCCACCAAATCTAGCGGCAAGCGGGCCGGGATCCCCGGATTTACGGCCCTCCGGCCCCTCCGGACAGGGTGGCAATTGTCACCAGCGGCCGTTGCGCGGCCGCGGCTGGCAGACGGGGCAGGTGTAGGAGGAACGGTTCATGAACTGTTCGCGCTTCAGGATGCTGCGGATCCCCGCGGCCGCGCAGCGCCGGCATTCCTCCCCCTCCCTGCCGTAGGCGTTGAGGGACCGCTCAAAGTAGCCGGATGCCCCGTTGACGTTGACGTACAGGGAATCGAAGCTGGTGCCGCCGGCGGCCAGCGCATCGCTCATCACGTCGCGGGCCGCGGCGAGGACGCGCTCGGCGTCGGCCCGCCGGAGGGTGTCGGTGGGCCGGGCATAGTGCAGCTTGGCCCGCCACAGGGCCTCGTCGGCGTAGATGTTGCCGATCCCGGAGACGAGCCCCTGGTCCAGCAGCGCGCGTTTCAGCCCGGTCTTCCGCTTCCGGAGACGGCGGTAGAAGGTGTCAAAGGAAAAATGCGGGTCCAGGGGGTCCCGCGCGATGTGCGAGGCTTCCTCGGCGATGACCGGCACCGGGTCCTCCGCGGTCCCGCCGGGACCGCCGTCGTCCGTGGGAACGAGTGTGGTGACGAAGAGGCCGCCGAAGATCCGCTGGTCCACGAACCGCAGCTGCTCCGGCATGGTTCCCGCCGGGCTCAGCCGCAGGCGGATCTTCAGGTGTTTCTCGTCCGGAACAGAGCCGTCCTGCATCAGGAGCTGCCCGCTCATGCCGAGGTGGGCCATGAGCGCGACGCCAGGCAAGCCGGAAGTGCCCGCATCTGTAGAGCGTGGCGCGCCGTCCTCCTGCAGTGGCATCCAGAGGAACTTGCCGCGGCGGACGACGTCGAGGACTGTGGCCCCCTCAAGGTTCCCGGCGAAATCCTCGGGTCCCAGGGCATGCCGGCGCACGGACCGTGGGTCAACCACGTCGACGCCGGTGATGGTCCGGCCGCGGACCCAGTTGACCAGGCCGCGGCGGACCACCTCGACTTCGGGAAGTTCAGGCACGGGGGCTTAGCTGCCCGCGGCGGGTTCCGACGGGGCCGCCGTTGCGGTCTCCGGTGCAGACTCCGCGCCGGAGACCTTCGCCTCCGCGCCCGAGAGCTTACGCCAGGCATCCGCTGCAGCTTCCTGCTCGGCTTCCTTCTTGGAGTGGCCGGAGCCCTTTCCGTAGGCGGTTCCGCCGATCTGGAGGACGGCGACGAAGGTGCGCGCGTGGTCCGGGCCGGAGCCCTCGACGGCGTAGTAGATGCTGCCCAGCTGCCGTCCCGCGGCCAGCTCCTGGATGCTGGTTTTCCAGTCCGTGCCGGCGCCCAGGGCCGCTGCGTCCTTCAGGAGCGGTCCGATGAGGCGCATCACCAGCTGGCGGGCGGTCTCGATGTCGTTGGACACGTACGTGGCGCCAATGAGGGCCTCCATGGTGTCAGCCAGAATCGAGGCCTTGTTCTTGCCTTCGGTGAGCTTTTCCCCCTGGCCGAGGTAAATGTAGTCCCCGATGCCAAGGCTGCGGCCGATGCCGGCGAGGGCCCGGGTGCTCACCACGGCCGACCGGCGCTTGGCCAGGTCGCCCTCGGGAAGCGTCGGGTTGTCGCGGTACAGCGCATCGGTGACGGAGAAGCCCAGGATGGAGTCACCCAGGAACTCAAGGCGCTCGTTGGTGGGTATGCCGCCGTTTTCGTAGGCGTACGAACGGTGTGTCAGAGCAAGACGAAGCGTCCCGGCGTCAATGAAGACACCGAGACGCTTCAGAAGCTCTTCAGTTGAAGACATCCTGATCAGCTTGGAGGCCGATTAGACGTCCGCGACCTTGCGGCCCTTGTACTCAAGGAACAGCGCAGTGCCAGCCGAGTCGGTAACGACCTTTGCCTGGTGCGGCAGGCTGTAGGTGACCTGGCCGTTCTCGATGGTCTTCACCAGGTGGGGGGCGGTTGCCTTCCACTGGGAGCGGCGGGCGCGGGTATTCGAGCGAGACATTTTCCGCTTGGGAACAGCCACGGCTAACTCATTTCTCTCTAGAAAAACACTTACAAATCAATTTTGCCGGTCAGGCTTAGCCAGATCAGCTAGGGCAGCCCAGCGAGGATCTACGACCTCGTGGTGGTGCCCCGGCTCGTCTTCCAGGCGCGCTCCACATTCGGAACACAGGCCCTGGCAGTCTTCCCGGCACACCGGCTGGAACGGCAGCATGGTAACAACTGCGTCCCGCAACACCGGCTCAAGATCGATCAGATCGTGCTCGACTCGACGTTGCTCTTCATCGTCTTCCCCGTCAGAAAGCAGTACGCCTTCGTAGAGGAAAAGTTCTTGCACATTGACCTCAAGGTCATACGCAAGGGGATCCAGGCATCGGCCGCATTCACCTTTTACTTCGGTGAAGGCAGTTCCTGATACCAGAATTCCTTCGTGTACGGCCTCAAGCCTCAGGTCGAGCTCGATATCCGAGCCTTCCTGAACGCCAATGAGTGCCACGCCGAGATCCCCCGGCGCGGGTACATGTTCCGTCAGTGTACGCATGCTCCCCGGACTGCGTCCGAGGTCCTTGACATCGAACATCAAGGGCGAACTTGCATCTCGCTTAATGAGAACTCCTGTTGAACATATGACCGACGTACCATCTTAGCCTGAACTCCCTGACGGACTCAAACCGGATGCCACGCCGGGGCACGCGGCCGGCGTGCACCGGAAACGTACCGGATAAGCCTACCCCCTGGAGGGCCGGCCGGCCTAAGGCGCGCCCGCAAGAAGCCGTTTCAGCACCGATCTGGGAACGTACTCGGACACACTCCCGCCCAGGGTTGCCACTTCCTTGATCAGGGTGGATGACAGGTGGAGGTAGTGCGCCTCCGCCGGGAGAAACACGGTTTCCACTCCGCTCAGCTGACGGTTCATCGTCGCCATGGGAAGTTCATAGTCAAAGTCCGACGACGACCGCAGCCCCTTCACGATGGCGGACACGCCGCGCTGCCGGCAATACTCCGCCAGCAGCCCCTCCCCGACGGGTTCGACGACGATGCCCCGGAGGGAGGCCAGCGTCTCCCGTGCCATCTCGATCCGCTCCTCCAAAGGAAAGCGGTACTTCTTGGCATAGTTGGTGGACACGGCGACGATCACTTCATCAAAGAGGCTCGCGGCTCTGGCGATGACCTCGAGGTGTCCATTGTGGATGGGGTCGAAGGAGCCAGGGCATACGGCGCGTCTCATGCTCCGAACCTACCGTATTGGCGGGCCGGGATACCATGACTTGGGCACCGGCCGCCTCGGGGCAGGGGCTGAACAGACAGGCAGGAAACCAATGACACAAACACTTCCGGCGCCCTGGCAGCGTGCTGCCACCGGGGCAAACCTGCTGGCAAGTGACGGCGCTTTGGGCGTCACGATCTTCGAGGAGATGACCACGCTGGCCATGCAGACCGGCGCCATCAACCTGGGACAGGGTTTCCCCGACGAGGACGGCCCCGAGGAGATCAAGGCGGCCGCCCGGGCTGCCATCGCCGCTGGCTCCAACCAGTACGCTCCCGGCAAGGGGATCCCGCAGCTGCGGAAGGCCGTGTCCGCACACCAGAGCCGGTTCTACGGACTGGATCCGGACCCGGACACTGAAATCATCGTCACCACCGGCGCCACCGAGGGCATCGCCGCATCCCTGCTGGCGTTCGTCGGCCCCGGCGATGAGGTCCTGACCTTCGAGCCGTTCTACGACTCCTACGGCGCGATCATCGGGCTCTCCGGCGCCACGCATGTCACTGCCCCTCTGCTGGCCCCCGATTTCCTTCCTGACACCGCAGCCCTGGAAGCGGCGTTCACCGACCGCACCAAAGTCGTGCTGCTGAACAACCCGCACAACCCCACCGGCGCGGTCTTCCCGCGCGAGGTGCTTCAGCGCGTCGTCGACCTCGCCCGGAAACATGACGCGATCATCATCACCGACGAGGTGTACGAGCACCTCACGTTCGGCGTCCGCCACATACCGGTGGCCACGCTGCCGGGGGCCACCGACAGGACTGTCACCATCTCTTCGGCGGGCAAGACGTTCTCCTTCACCGGCTGGAAGGTCGGCTGGCTGAGCGGCCCGGAGCACCTGGTAGCGGCGATCCGGACGGTGAAGCAGTTCCTCACGTACAGTTCCGGCACCCCGTTCCAGAGTGCCATCGCTACGGCGCTGGCCCTGCCCGACGAGTTTTACGAGGGCATCTCCGCCACACTGCGTAAAAAGCGCGACATCCTCAGCGAGGGGCTTGGTGCAGCCGGCCTGGACGTGTTCACGCCCGATGGCACCTATTTTGTCAACGTGGACACCTCGCCGCTGGGCATCCGGGACTCAGTGGACCTGGCCCGGCGGCTGCCAGGGCTGGTGGGCGTGGCAGCGATCCCCGTGCCCGTGTTCTGCCACCCCGAGGGCGCGGAACGGACGCGCAGCCTGCTGCGGTTCGCGTTCTGCAAGCGCGACGACGTCCTCGAGGAGGCCGCCGCTCGGCTGGCGACCCTCAGGGACAGGCTCTGACCATGGCCGACGGCGCCTCCCGGGCATCGCGCTTCCTGCGCGCCACCGGCCAGCACGCCGTCATCGAACCGGATACCTATACAGACGGCGGGTTCGTCCTCAGCATCGGCGGGGCCGAGCAGTCCCACGTGGACCTGGCCGACCCCGAGGACATCTTCTACGAATACCTGCGCCGCATCGGGCACATCGTGGACCTCGCCGCTCCGTGGGGTGAACCCATCCGTGCCCTTCATCTGGGGGCAGGCGCCCTGACCCTGGCGCGGTACATCCAGGCGACACGTCCCGGCTCCGTGCAGTATGCCGTGGAGCTGGAGCGGGAGCTGCTCGATTTCGTGCTGGATCGCCTGCCGCTGCCGGACGGTACCGACCTCCATACCATTATCGGCGACGCACGCGCTGCCCTGGCGGAACTGCCCACGGAGCTGCGTTTCGACGTCGTGATCCTGGACATCTTCTCCGGCCCGGAAGCGCCCGCGCACATCGCCTGCACCGGGTTCTACGAGGAAGCCGCTGCACTCCTCACGGAACGGGGCGTGCTGATCGTAAATGTCGGCGACGAGCCGGGCCTGACGCTGGTCCGGAGCCAGGTGGCCGCGCTGCGGATGGCCATGACTGACGTCGCCGCTTGCGCAGAGGCCGGCATGTTCACGGGAAAGTACCCGGGCAACATCATCCTCGCCGGCACCAGGAAGCCGTGGCCGCCGGAATGGACCGCCGCCCTCACGGCACGCGGCCCCCATCCGGCCAAGGTCCTGGCCGGCGTGGAACTGGACCGGATATCGGACTAGTCAGGCTGCCGGACTAGCCCGGGTGTCGGCCGCGGCTGACTGTCGGCCACGGCCGGCCGCGGCTGACTGTCGGCCACGGCCGGCCGGCCGGACCAGGCGGCTCAGTCCTCGGCCTCCAGTGCGAGGTCCACGTCCTGGCCACTGGACGGTTCGGCGTACCACAGCCGGGTCTCGCCGTACTTCTTGTCGGCAAACCGCTCCAGGCCCTCCGGCCATCCGGGTTCGGCAGCGCGGGACGACCGCTCGACCACCACCACCGCTCCGTCGTTGAGGTGCGGCGCCAGCTTTTCCAGGACAGACGCCAGCGCGGGCTCATCGAGGGGGTACGGCGGGTCCAGGAAGGCAACGTCCCATTTGGCCTCCCCGGCCGCGCGGTCGAGGAAGGACTCCACCTTGGAGCGGTGCACGGTGACGGCCTTGCGGCCCAGGACGCCGTTGATGAGGTCGGCGTTCCGCTGGCAGACGGCGCTGGCCTTGGCGTCGAATTCCACCAGATCGACGGCTTCCGCTCCCCTGCTGGCGCTCTCGACCCCCAGCGCCCCGGACCCGGCGTACAGGTCCAGGACCCGGGCGCCGCCGAGCACGTTGAATGCGTCGAGCCGGGAAAACAGCGCCTCCTTGACCCGGTCCGTCGTGGGCCGCGTCAGGGACCCCGAAACGTTGGCCAGCGGGGTTCCTCCCGCGGCACCGGCGACGATCCTGCTCATGCCCCGCCCCCCTCCGGCGCCGGCTTGGCTGGGAAGGGGTTCGTGCTAGCCGCGTTCAAGGAACGCCTCCTTCTCGGGATTCAGGTACTCGTCAATGGCCTCGGCCAATGCCGCATAGCCGGTCAGCGCCGGGTCTGCGGCGACGATCTTCTGGGCGTCCAGCCGGGCTCGGGCAATGATGTCCTCGTGCTCCAGGACGCGAAGCAGCTTCAGGGTGGACCGGCCACCGGACTGCGAGGCGCCGAGGATGTCGCCCTCGCGGCGCAGCTTCAGGTCCTCCTGGGACAGCTCAAATCCGTCGGTGGTGGCCGCCACGGCATCCAGCCGGCGCCGGCTGGGGTGGCCCGGTTCGAGGGTGGTCACGAGCAGGCACGTGCCCGGCAGCCCGCCCCGGCCCACGCGGCCACGGAGCTGGTGAAGCTGGGAGATGCCGAAGCGGTCCGCGTCCAGGATGACCATCAGGGTGGCGTTGTGCACGTCCACACCCACCTCGATCACGGTAGTGGAGACGAGAAGCTTTGTCTGGTTGGCGGTAAAGGAAGCCATGGTCTCCGATTTCAGCACCGGGTCCTGCCGCCCGTGGAGGGGTGCCAGCGCCACTCCCGCCAGGGCGGGCTCCTCCTTGAGGTGCTCGACGACGGCGGTCACCGAGGCCAGTTCGCGTGCCGCTCCGTCCCCCTCCAGTTCCCCGGGCTCGGGTTCCGCTTCACCGGGAGTGAAGTCGCCGTCGTCGTCCGCCCCGATCTTGGGGCACACGACGTAGACCTGGTGTCCGGCCTCGATCTCCTCACGGGAACGGGACCAGATGCGTGCCGCCCAGGCGGGATTTTCCGCGAGGCCCACCACATGAGTGGTGATGGGCGCACGGCCGGCCGGCAGTTCGTCCAGAACGGACGTTTCGAGGTCGCCGAACACCGTCATGGCCACGGTCCTGGGGATCGGCGTGGCGGTCATGACCAGCAGGTGCGGCGGTTTGCTGGCCTTGGCACGCAGGGCATCGCGCTGTTCCACGCCGAAGCGGTGCTGCTCATCCACCACGATGAGGCCCAGATCGAAGAAGGTGACGTTGTCGCTCAACAGCGCGTGCGTGCCGATGACAATCCCGGCCGCACCGGACGCGGCATCGAGCAGTGACTGCTTACGCGCGGCGGTCGGCATGGAGCCGGTGAGCAGGCTGACCTGCACCGAATGCTCACCCAGTCCGCCCAGGAGCCCGTCGCGGGCCAGCGGTCCGAGCGTACGCCGGATGGAATCGAAGTGCTGGGCCGCCAACACTTCTGTTGGCGCCAGCAGCGCAGCCTGTCCCCCGGCGTCCACCACCTGGAGCATGGCCCTCAGCGCCACAATGGTTTTGCCGGAGCCGACCTCGCCCTGCAGCAGCCGGTTCATGGGCCCGTCCTGCGACAGCTCCGCCGCGAGAGTCTTGCCGACGGCGGACTGGCCCGCGGTCAGCGTGAACGGCAGCTGGCGGTCGAAGGCTGCGAGGAGTCCCTCCGGCACGGGGCGCCGGGCTGTGGCCTCCTCGGAAGCAAGCTGGGCACGGCGCCGGGCCAGTGCGGACTGGAGAACCAGCGCCTCCTGGTAACGGAACCGGTCCCTGGCCTTCCGCCAGTCCGCCGCGGTCTCCGGGGCGTGAATGAGCCGGTAGGCCTTCGGCAGCGGCAGGAATTTCTCGCGGGCCGCAATGGCCGCCGGCAGCGGATCCCGCAGGGCGTCCAGGTCCGCGGTCTCCAGCAGGGCAGTCATGACTTTCTGGATGGACCAGCTGGTGAGATGTGCAGTGGCCGGGTAAATCGGGATGGGCATGGCCGCGAGCTTCTCCGGGTCCATGCCGGGGACATCGGGGTCCTCGTCCAGCAGCTGGTAGTCCGGGTTGGTGAGTCCCAGCGAACCGGCATAGCGGGTCACCTTCCCGGAGAACATGGCCCGCCGGCCGGGCTGCAGCTCATTTTTGGCGCGGTGGCCGTTGAAGAAACTGATTTTCAGCGTGCCCGTTCCGGCGTCGTCGGTAATGACGACGTCGATGATGAAGCCCTTCCGGGCGCGCATCTGCCTCTTGCTGTTGGAGACGACGCGGGCGATGAGGGTGACGTCCTCATCGAACGGAAGTTCACTGATGGGCGTCAGTTCACCGCGGTTGAGGTAGCGGCGAGGATAGTAGTTGAGCAGGCCGCCCACCGTGGTGATGCCCAGGTGTTTCTCGATCACGGCCGCGGAGCGCTTGCCGATCCGGCGCTCCAGGCCGAGTTCCAGTTCGACGTTCATCTTCCTTCTGCGCTCACTTCTCCTGACGGATCCCGGGGCAGGGCGAGCTCACTGACGGACACTTCCGCCGGGTCGCCCAGCGACCTGATCACCGCAAGGGCGGGAGCCGGGTCCGGGACGTGCACGTGGACCCGCCACCGGTACCGGCCCCCGGCGTCAGCGGAAGGGCCAACCTGGCTCATGATCACGGAGTCCCCGAGTTCATCGAGGCGCTGCCGGAGCGTGGCGGCGTCCAGCGGGGACAGGCTGATGGTGCACATGACCTCCACGCCGTCGTCGTCCGGCATGTCGGTGTGGATGTGGGGGTCCTGGAGGTCGTACCCGTGCAGGCCGTCCAGCAGTTCACTGCGGAGCTCCTCGCCGAGCACCGCCGATCGGAGGCAATCCAGGATCAGCAGCATTCCCACGCCGCCGGCGTCCACCACGTGCGCGGCCTGCAGGACATTCAGCTGCCCCTCCGTGCGGACCACGGCCTCGAGGGCGGCCTCGACGGCCGCATCCAGGACCAGGCCCAGGGCATGGTTGCTGTCATTGCCGTTCTGGCCGGCGTCGACGGCGGCCGCGGCCCGGCCCGCTGCCTCCATCACGGACAGCATGGTGCCCGGCACGGGGTCGCTCAGCGCGGACCAGGCCCTGATCTGGGCCCGGTTGAGGGCGGCGGCGAGGAGCGAGGAGGTGAGCCTGGCATGCCCGGCCAGCGGTTCTGCCGCGGCGCAGAGGAAGACCGAGAAGAGCGTGCCGGAGTTCCCCTTGGCCTTTTCCATGGCTGCCTGGCCGGCGCGGGCCAGGACGGCGCCGACGTCATTGAGCTGTGCCTGCTGACGGAACCGTGCCTGCTGCCCTGCCGGTTCCGGACGCGCCTCCTGGCCGACTTCCGCCGGAGGCTGGCCGGCGCCCGCCGGGGCGGCATCCTGCAGCGCCCGGTGGGCGGCACGGACGGTGAGGTAGAGGTTGGTTCCGGTGTCGCCGTCGGCTACCGGGAAGATATTGATGGCATTGAGGCGGTCGCTGTGGTTGCCCAGTGCGGTTTCGGCCTTGCCCAACCACCGCTTCATCGCTTGCGCGTTCGCGGCAACCTTAGTCTGCAAAGTGATCCCATCCCACGGAGTCAGCGGGCCGTCCCGCGATCGTCACGCCGGGCGCCTTGTCGGCGCCGCAGGCCTGTACTGAGCCTATCCCAGTAAACCCGGGCGGCACCTGCATGCCCGCCGGGAAAGTGGCCAGAAGCCCGTGGTCTTCCCCGCCGCCGAGCACCCAGGCGCGCGGGTCGGCGCCCAGGAGGGTGGCGGCGTGGCGGAGGGGCTCGGCGAGCCGGCCAAGCTGCCCGGGATCGAGGTCCAGCACAACGTGGCTGGCCACGGCCAGCCTGGTTCCGTCCCGCACCAGGCCGTCGGAAATGTCCATCATGGCTGTGGCGCCGGACATGCGCGCCAGCGGACCGGCCTCCAGGGGCGGCTCCGGCCGGCACTGTAGCTCAAGCATTGACAGCAGCTCCGGCGGCAGCGAACTCACGTGATGGGCGGACTCCAGCAGTGCCAGCCCGGCAGCGGCCCAGCCTGCCCGCCCGGCGATCGCCAGCGTGTCGCCTTCCTGGGCGCCGGACCGGAGGACCGGCTGGCCGCCGTCGAGCGTGCCGAGGACTGCAACGGTGACGGACAGCTCGCGGCCGCGGCCAAGGTCGCCACCCGCGACAGAGCACGCGCCCGCCCCCAGCTTGCTGATGGCGGCGGTGAGACCGTCCGCCAGGTCCTCGGCCCACCCGACCGGAGTGTCCGGGGGCATGGTCAGGCTGACCACCATTGAGGTTGCCGACGCGCCCATGGCGTTGATGTCGCTAAGGTTCTGCGCTGCGGCCTTCCACCCGACGTCGTAGCCGGTGGTCCGGTAGCCGTTGTTCCACTCCAGCCGGAAATCCTGGTCCTGAACCTGGGTGTCGATGCTGATGACCGTCCTGCCGTCCGGAACCGCAACGATGGCGGCGTCATCACCCGGTCCGAGGACCACGGCGGCACTGTGCAGGGCGCTGAGTTCCAGGCGCGGGAAAATCCGGGCCAGAAGCTCCGCTTCGGACAGTTGGGCGACAGTCAATGGTGTTTGGTGCACGCCACTACGCTACCGCCACGGACAGACATTTTCGGTTGGCCTGTTTCCGGGCCCGGCAGCCAAGGAGTGCGGGCACCCCGGCGGTCCGTCCGGCTCCCCGCGGAACGATAGGCTTGAAGGATGCACTACCCGCCGGCCCAGAAACCTGCCCACAAACCCGTACGCAGGCTGAGGGTGGCAGTCGCCGCCACACTCACTGGACTGGCGCTGGGCGGTTGTTCACCCGCCGTCGACGTTGCCCCCGCCGCCGACGCCGCCAATCCGGCCTGCGCGCCGATGATGGTGGCGCTTCCGGATGCCATTGGCGACGCCCGGCTGCGGAAGACGAACAGCCAGGCCACCGCCGCCTGGGGCGACCCGTCCCGGGTGGTCCTGCGGTGCGGGGTCAACGTGCCCGGGCCCACCACTGACCGCTGCGTGAGCGTCAACGACGTCGACTGGGTGATCAAGGAGGGCGACCCCGTGTGGACGCTGACCACCTACGGCCGGGAACCGGCCACGGAAATCCTGATGGATCCGGACAAAATCAGCTCGGCCACTGTCCTGGCTGACCTGTCCGGCGCAGCTGCGAAGATCAAGGCCAGCCGCAAGTGCGTGGGCCAGCAGGAAGTCCAGGACCTGCCCACCAGCAAGTAGGCCAGGGTCCCGGTCCCGGTGGTGGGCCCACGCCGGCAGGGTTCCCTGGCCGAAGCGGAGCGAGGCTAGGGTGCCGGTGGGGACTAGCGCAGGCCGGTCTTGCGGGTCAGCGCCAGGTGGATCAGCTCGTCAATCAGTTCCGGATAGCTCAGTCCGGTGGCCGCCCACATCTGCGGGTACATGCTCTTCGGCGTGAACCCGGGCATGGTGTTGATCTCGTTGATGATGAGATCCCCGTCCGGCGTATAGAAGAAGTCGACCCGGCTCAGGCCCTCCGCCCCCACAGAATCGAAGGCCGCGGCAGCAAGCTCGCGGACGCGGGCAATGGCCTCCTCAGGCATGTCCGCCGGGCAGCTCAGGGCTGCCGCGTCATCGACGTATTTGGCCTGGAAGTCGTAGAACTCGTGCTCGCCCGCTGCCACGGAGATCTCGCCGGGCAGGGACGTGCGCGGGGCGTCGCCGCCACGGCCCTCGAGCACGGCACATTCGATTTCCCGGCCCACGATGCCGGCCTCAATCACCAGCTTCGGATCATGTTCGCGGGCCGCCTCGATCGCGGCGTCCAGGCCGTCAAGCGAGTCCACCTTGGAGATGCCCATCGAGGATCCGGCCCGGGCGGGCTTGACGAACACCGGGAAGCCCAGCAGGTCGACCTGCTTGCGGACAGACTCGGGGTCGTTTCGCCACTGCCGGTCGGTCACCGCGATGTACGGGCCCACCTTCAGGCCGGCGGCCTCGAAGACCACCTTCATGAAGTGCTTGTCCATGCCTACCGCCGAGGCCAGGACGCCGGCGCCGACGTAACGGGTG
Organism: Arthrobacter sp. K5; assembly: GCF_040448525.1. NCBI lineage: Bacteria > Bacillati > Actinomycetota > Actinomycetes > Micrococcales > Micrococcaceae > Arthrobacter > Arthrobacter sp. K5. The sequence goes on from NZ_CP159279.1 coordinate 1,157,030, forward strand.
TCGGAGAGTTCCAGGAGCCCCTGGATGGTGCCGTCCTCGCCGAAGGGTCCGTGCAGCAGCGGGAACACCACATCCACGGTGCCAAGTTCCTGCGGCACCTCGTTGGGGGCCGTCACGATGAGCTGGTGCTCGCCGCCGATCTCCGTGAGGCTTACAGTCTGGGCCGACGGCGGAACCTCGGGAAGCGAGGTGGCGGACAGTGACCACTGGGCCGTGTCCCCGGACGCGAGCACCCACTGGCCGGACTTGGCAATGCCGATGGGAACAACGTCGTATTTGTTCCGGTCGATGGCACCCAGCACCCCGGCCGCGGTCACGCAGCTGACTGCGTGCTCGCTCGAGCGGCCGCCAAAGAGGACGGCCACCCGCGGCTTGTCAGGGGATGTCTGGCTCTGGTTGGTCTTGTCCGCTGCGGTCAAGTTTTCTTCCGACACTGTCAGTAATCGCCTTCGGCTTTAAGTTCCCGGGACAGCAGCAGCGGCCCGAGTTGGTCAACGGACAATTTTCCGGCGAGGACCGCGACGACGGCCGCCGTGATGGGCATTTCGACGCCGAGCTTGCCGGCCAGTTCGTGGACTGCCTGGCCGGACTTGATGCCTTCGGCCGTCTGGGTCATTTTCTGGGTGACTTCCTCCAGCGTGAGCCCCTGTCCCAGCAGGCGGCCGGCGGTGTGGTTCCGGGACAGCGGTGACGAGCATGTGGCCACCAGGTCCCCGAGGCCGGCCAGGCCGGCCATGGTGTGGGCTTTGCCGCCGAGTGCCAGGGCCAGCCGGGAGGTTTCAGCCAGGCCGCGGGTAATCACCGAAGCCTTGGTGTTGTCCCCCATCTGCTTTCCCTCGCAGATGCCGACGGCCAGCGCGATGACGTTCTTGACGATGCCGCCGATCTCGACGCCAACGATGTCGGAGGTGGTGTAGGGCCGGAAGTACGGGGCGGTGCAGCTTCTGGCGATCCAGCCGGCGGCGGCGGCATCGGCACAGGCAACCACCGAGGCCGTGGGCTCCTCCCGGGCGATCTCCATGGCCAGGTTGGGGCCGGATACGACGGCGATGCGCTCGGCTGGGATGTCCAGTTCCTCGGCGATGACCTCGCTCATCCGTGCGTCCGAGCCCAGTTCGAGGCCCTTCATCAGGGACACCACGAGGGCGTCGGGCCCGATCAGGGGCTTCCACTTGCGCAACTGGAGGCGCAGCGACTGCGCGGGAACCGCCAGGACCACCAGGTCAGCTTCGGACAGCACGTCCGCGACGTCGGTGGACGCGGTGATGCTCGGCGGAAGGTCGATGTCGGCGAGGTACTGGGGGTTGCGGTGGTTGCCGTTGATCTCGGCCACGACTTCTTCCCGGCGTCCCCAGACCCGGATGCTGCGGTCAACGCCGGAGGCGGTGGCGGCGTCGGCGAGGGTTTTCGCGAACGTGGTCCCCCACGAACCGGCACCCAAAACTGCCACAGACACGGCGGAGCCGGGCCGGGCAGACACAGGGGTCATTTCCCGCCCCGCTCAACGTCACGGCCGTGCTTCGTCTGGTTGTGGGCGGCCGGGTCCCAGCGCCGGGCCGGCGGCTGCTCCCCGCGGAGTTCGCCCAGGAGTCCTGTCACGGCGTCCATGATGACCTCCGTGGCTTCCGCCAGTGTGGCCTTGTCCCGGGACCGGCCCGCGAAGCGCGAGAGGTCAACGGGGTCGCCGATCCGGATCCTGGACGTCTTGCGCGGGAACAGGTGGAACCGCTTGGCGTAGCGGGGAAAGACCTCGTGCGCTCCCCAGTGTGCCATCGGCACCACCGGGATGCCCGTCTCCAGGGCCAGCCGGGCGGCTCCGGTGTGGCCCTTCATCGGCCACAGGTCGGGGTCGCGGGTCAGCGTGCCCTCGGGGTAGATGATGATCGCCCCGCCCTCAGCCACAATCTCCTGGGCGAGCTGGAGCGAACGGTTGGCCCCCGCCGTCGAGCGTTCCACCGGAATCTGTTTGGTGGCATGCAGCACGGCACCCACCACCGGCACCTTGAAGAGGCCCGACTTCGCCAGGAAGTGCGGGGCCCGCTTGTTGCTGTACAGCATGTGCCCGATCACGAGGGGGTCGATCTCGGTGCAGTGGTTGGGCACGGCGATGAAACCGCCCGCGGGAAGCTTGTCCGTGCCCTCCCATTTCTTGTTCATGATCAGGTTCAGGACCGGCCGGACGATGCCGGCGATAATCACGAACGTCGTGTGGCTTTTGGCCGATTCTTTCACCGGGCCCCCGCTACTTCGCCGACGAGATGTCGAAGTCGGCGCCGAGCCCGGCCAGCTTTTCGGTGAACCGCTCGTAGCCGCGGTTGATGATGTCGATTCCCGTCACCCGCGAGGTGCCGGTGGCAGCCAGTGCGGCGATCAGGTGGCTGAAGCCGCCGCGGAGGTCCGGCACGTCGATGTCGGTTCCCTTGAGCTGCGTGGGGCCTGAGATGACCGCGGAGTGCAGGAAGTTCCGCTGCCCGAATCGGCACGGCACGCTGCCCAGGCACTCCCGGTGCACCTGGATGCTGGCGCCCATCCGGATGAGAGCGTCGGTGAAGCCGAAGCGGTTCTCGTAGACGGTCTCATGCACGATGGACACGCCTTCGGCCTGGGTCAGGGCCACCACGAGGGGCTGCTGCCAGTCGGTCATGAAGCCCGGGTGGACGTCGGTTTCGAGGACGAGCGGGCTGAGCTTGCCGCCGCGGTGGTAGAAACGGATGCCGTCCTCGCCGATGTCCATGCCGCCGCCCACCTTGCGGAAGGTGTTCAGGAAGGTCATCATGTCCCGCTGCGAGGCGCCCTCGACGAAGATATCGCCGCGCGTCACCAGCGCCGCGGATGCCCAGGAAGCCGACTCGTTGCGGTCCGACAGGGCACGGTGATTGTAGCCGCCCAGGTCGCGGACGCCCTCGATGCGGATGGTGCGGTCCGTCTGGACGCTGATGATGGCGCCCATCTTCTGCAGCACGGCGATGAGGTCGACGATTTCGGGTTCGGTGGCGGCACCGGAGAGTTCGGTGATGCCTTCGGCGCGGGTTGCGCTCAGGAGGACCTGTTCCGTGGCTCCGACGGAGGGGTACGGCAGGGAGATCTTGGCCCCGTGCAGCCCCTTGGGCGCGGAAATGTGGATGCCGCCCGGGCGCTTCTCGACGACGGCACCGAACTGCCGCAGCACGTCCAGGTGGTAGTCGATGGGCCGGTCACCGATCTTGCAGCCGCCCAGGTCCGGGATGAAGGCCTCGCCGATCGCGTGGATGAGGGGACCGCAGAGCAGAATGGGAATCCGGGAGTCACCGGCGTGCGCGTCGATGGCTGTGCTCGGCGCCGTCTTGGCCGCCTTTGGATCCAGGGTCAGGTCGCCGGTGACGGGGTCCTTCTCGACGGTCACGCCATGCAGCTGCAGCAGGCTGGTGACCACCTCGACGTCCTTGATCTCCGGAACGTTCCGCAGCACAGAGGGCTCGTTGCCCAGCAGGGCGGCCACCATGGCCTTGGGCACAAGGTTCTTGGCACCGCGGACGCTGACACGGCCAGTTAGCGGGACGCCTCCGCGGATTGTCAGAACACTACTCATTTACCGGTTTCCTCACGACTACTCGCCCCCCAAATCCTTACAAAGGCACCAGCTAAGCATATGAGTTCGCGTTACCGAACCGAAATACTGACGCGGGCTGTGGGGCCCGGCGGCCGAACCGGGGGCAGCGGAAAGGCCCGCCGCGGCTGTGCACGGCGGGCCTTCTGGCAATGCTTTTTGGTTGCCCGGTCAGGAGGTCCTGGCCGGCAGCGTAAGCGGTTTGAAGGACGGCCGCGTGGCTTCGTACGCGGTGATGTCCTCCTCGTGCTGCAGGGTCAGCCCGATGTCATCGAGGCCTTCGAGCAGGCGCCAGCGCGTGTAGTCGTCGATCTCAAATGGTGCAACCACGTTGCCGCAGGTCACAGTCTTGGAGGCGAGGTCAACGGTCACCTCGGTCCCCGGCGCGTTCTCGAGCGTCTTCCAGATGAGCTCGATGTCATCCTGGGCAACCTGGGCGGCAAGGAGTCCCTGCTTGCCCGAGTTGCCGCGGAAGATGTCAGCGAACCGGGAGGAGAGCACGGCGCGGAAACCGTAGTCCTTCAGCGCCCAGACGGCGTGCTCGCGGGACGAACCGGTGCCGAAGTCCGGGCCGGCCACCAGCACGGACCCGGCGTTGAACGGCTCCTGGTTCAGGATGAAGGACGGGTCCTTGCGCCACGCTGAGAACAGCGCGTCTTCAAAGCCGGTGCGGGTGATGCGCTTGAGGTACACGGCCGGGATGATCTGGTCCGTGTCAACGTTGCTCTGGCGCAGCGGAACGCCAATGCCGGTGTGGGTGGTGAACTTTTCCATGGCGTCTTCCTAGGCGGCGTCGGTGGTGAGGGCTGCGGATTCCGGTGCCGGGTCGAGGTCCGACGGCGAACTGAGCGTTCCGCGGACGGCCGTGGCGGCTGCAACTACCGGTGAAACGAGGTGCGTGCGGCCGCCCTTGCCCTGCCGGCCTTCGAAGTTGCGGTTGGAGGTGGAGGCGCACCGCTCCCCCGGCTCCAGCTGGTCCGGGTTCATGCCCAGGCACATGGAGCAGCCGGCGAAGCGCCACTCAGCACCAAAGTCCTTGAAGACCTTGTCCAGGCCCTCAGCCTCGGCCTCGAGGCGCACCCGGGCCGAGCCGGGGACCACCAGCATCCGGACCTTCGGGTCCTTCTCGCGGCCGCGGATGATGTCCGCCGCCGCCCGCAGGTCCTCGATGCGGGAGTTGGTGCACGAGCCCAGGAAGACGGTGTCCACCCGGATGTCCTTCATGGGCGTTCCGGCTTCCAGGCCCATGTACTGCAGGGCGCGTTCCGCCGCGGCCTTGGCGTTCTCGTCGCCGAAGTCTTCCGGGGACGGCACCTTGGCCGACAGTGAGACGCCCTGGCCCGGGTTGGTGCCCCAGGTGACGAACGGCTCCAGGGTGTTGGCGTCCAGATCGACCTGGGCGTCGAAGACGGCGTCGTCGTCGGTGCGCAGCGTGTTCCAGTATTCGACGGCGGCGTCCCACTCGGCGCCCTGCGGCGCGTGCGGCCGGCCGTTCATGTAGGCGTAGGTGGTCTCGTCCGGAGCCACCATGCCGGCGCGGGCGCCTGCTTCGATGGACATGTTGCAGATGGTCATCCGGGCGTCCATGGACAGCGCGCGGATGGCCGAGCCACGGTACTCCAGGACATAACCCTGGCCGCCGCCGGTGCCGATCTTGGCGATGACGGCGAGGATAATGTCCTTGGCGGTCACGCCGGGGCGCAGCGTGCCCTCGACATTGATGGCCATGGTCTTGAAAGGCTTGAGCGACAGCGTCTGGGTGGCCATGACGTGCTCCACCTCGGACGTGCCGATGCCCATGGCCAGCGCACCGAACGCGCCGTGGGTGGAGGTGTGCGAGTCGCCGCAGACCACGGTCATGCCGGGCTGGGTCAGTCCCAGCTGCGGACCCACGACGTGCACGATGCCCTGCTCGGCGTCACCGAGCGGGTGCAGGCGGACGCCGAACTCCTCGCAGTTGTTGCGCAGGGTCTGGATCTGGGTCCGACTGGTAAGGTCGGCAATCGGCTTGTCGATGTCCAGCGTCGGGGTGTTGTGGTCCTCGGTGGCGATGGTGAGGTCCGGGCGGCGCAGCTTGCGGCCGGCCAGGCGGAGACCCTCGAATGCCTGCGGGGAGGTCACCTCATGGACGAGGTGCAGGTCGATGTACAGAAGGTCAGGCTGGGCGTTGGCGCCTTCGCCGTCGCCTTTGCGCACCACGTGCGCATCCCAGACTTTCTCGGCCAATGTTTTGGCCATGGCCATCTCCCTTCGAAGCTGTTTGTTGTTGGTTCCACTGAAACAGCAGACCCCTGTAATAAGCCAGTCAAAAGATTTGCATCTCAGATAATGAGACGGCAATATCAGTACATGGACAATTCTAGTGGAGTCGGTGTCATTGATAAAGCAGCACAGGTGCTCGACGCACTCGAGGCCGGACCCACGACTCTGGCGCAGCTAGTTGCTGCCACGGGACTGGCGCGGCCAACAGTGCACAGGTTGGCGCTGGCCCTGGTCCACCACCGCCTGGTGAGCCGCGACATCCAGGGCCGCTTTGTCCTCGGCAGCCGCCTCGTTGAGCTGGCGTCCGCCGCCGGCGAGGACAGGCTGATCGCCTCCGCCGGGCCGGTCCTCATGCAGCTCCGCGATGCCACCGGCGAAAGCGCCCAGATCTTCCGCCGCCAGGGCGACTGGCGGGTCTGCGTTGCCTCCGCCGAACGGCCGATTGGCCTGCGCGACACCATTCCCGTGGGAACCCAGCTGTCCATGAAGGCCGGTTCTGCCGCCCAGGTGCTGCTCGCCTGGGAGGATCACGACCGCCTGCTGGAGGGCCTGCAGTCGGCGCGCTTCACGCCCACCGTCCTGGCGGGAGTACGACGGCGGGGTTGGGGCCAGAGCCTCGGCGAACGCGAGCCTGGGGTTGCCTCAGTTTCCGCTCCGGTGCGCGGGCCGTCCGGCCGCGTCATTGCCGCTGTTTCCATTTCCGGCCCGATTGAGCGGCTCACCCGCCAGCCCGGCCGCCTGCACGCGGAGGTTGTCTGCAACGCGGCCCGCGTGCTGACCGAAGCCCTCCGCAAGAATAACGACTAGCGTCGCGTCGCCGGGCCCCGGCACCCAACTGGGTAGCAGATCAGGGCGTTCCCACGGGTGAGAACGCCGCTTGCTGCTACCTAGATTTCGTTCCAGGACCGAATCAAAGAGATTTTTGGATCACGCCCCATCTGGTGCCGGATCGGCCCTTTAATGTCGGACCCCCTTGGCAGACTGTGTTCATGGAAGGCATGGGGAATGCAGCACTGACAGCAGGAGCGCCGCATGGCGGCGTTCTGCTGGCTGCCGCAGTTCCTGACGCCCTTCTTTCCACCGCCGTCCTTACGGACGCAGTCCTTCCCGTTGACGCGGTACCCGAGGATGCATTCCTGGGCGGCGGGTTCCCGTTCGATCAGGTCGCCAACGGCGGGCTGCCGGCTGACGATGACCCGAACTTTTTATACCCGGACGACGTTTCTCCGGAGGACCCGTTCCGCGACGCCCTCCTTGCTGACGATGTTTTCCCGGAGGACCCTTTCCCCGAGCTTCTCTTTAAGGACGTCCTGTTTGCAGATGTCCTGTTCGCCGGTGACCTCTCCTCCGGCGGGGGCGCCGCCACCGGCACTGATGGGCGCGGGAACGGAGCGCCGCGGGCGGGCGTGGAGGACCGGGTCGCGGCCGCTGCTGTCCTGGTGCGGGCCGACCTCAGCGCCGACGGTGCCGGCCTGATCGACCAGACCCGGGCGCTGGAGAACCTCAAATGCTGGGCCGCCGGCCAGCAGGCCCGGCTCGCCGTCGCCTTCGAACTCCGCCACCGTGAGGAACACGCCAACGGCGAACCACAGGCGGACAACGCCGGGCAGGCCAAGCCCGGCACCCTGGCGGCCGGGGACCTGGGCAGAAACGTCCCAAGGCACAGAGCATGGGCGCGGCCGAGCAGATCGCCCTGGCCCGGGGCGAGTCCCCGCACCGCGGCGGCCGGTTCCTCGGCATGGCCAAGGCCCTGGTCACCGAAATGCCCCACACCCTGTCCGCCCTGGACACCGGACAGCTCAACGAAGAACGCACCATCCACGTCGTGAAGGAAACAGCGTGCCTGGGCGTGGAAGACCGGGCCGCGGTCGATGAGGAACTGGCGGCCGATACCGGGACCTTCACCGGTGCCGGGACCCGGGCCGTCATCGCCGCCGCCCGGGCCGCCGCCGCCCGCAGGGACCCGCGCTCGGTCACCCAGCGCGCCAGCCACGCCGCCTCAGAACGGTCGGTCACCCTGCGCCCGGCCCCGGACTGCATGACCTATTTGACGGCGCTGCTGCCCGCCCACCAGGGCGTCGCAGTCTACGCGGCCCTGACCCGGCACGCGGACACCCTCAAAGCCGCCGGCGACCCCCGCAGCCTGGGACAAATCAAGGCCGACACCCTCGTCGAACGGACCACCGGGACCCCCGGCGGCATCACCGGCATCGACATCAGCCTCGTCATGACCGACCGCACCCTCCTCCAAGCCGACACCGAACCCGCCCGCCTCGCCGGCTACGGCGTTGTCCCCGCCGCCTGGGCCCGGGAACTGATAACGCAGGAAAAGAGCGACGGACGTGAGGAGCTCAAAACCTGGCTCCGCCGGCTCTACACCGCCCCAAGGACAGGTGACCTCGTGGCCATGGACTCCCAACGGCGCCTGTTCCCGCCAAAGCTGCGCCGCTTCATCCAGGTCCGCGACGACACCTGCCGCACCCCCTACTGCGACGCACCGATCCGCCACCACGACCACATCATCCCCTGGCACAACGACGGCCCAACCACCCTGGCCAACGGCGCCGGGCTCTGCGAAGCCTGCAACCACACCAAGGAACAACCCGGATGGAAAGCCCAACCCAGACCCGGGCCGCGGCACACCATCGAAATCACCACACCCACCAGCCACACCTACCAGTCAACGGCACCGCCACTACCAGGATCTGGACTGCCCGGACCCGGGTTGCGCGAAATGCGCCATCCCGAACAGCGCGGTGCGGGGCCGCCCTAACGCGGCTAGGGCGGGCATACCGCCGGCGCCGACTTCGGCCCGTCTGGACGGTCTAGCCAGCGGCAACGCACGATCCGGCCGCTGTAGTGTGGGCGCATGACCAGCTACGCAGTGTTCCTCCGCGGCATCAACGTGGGCGGCATCAACATCAAGATGGCGGACCTTAAGCAGGCCCTGACGGCGGGACCGTTCACCGAAGTGAAGACGCTGCTGGCCAGCGGCAACGTGGTGCTGGCCAGCGATCTCGGCCCTGCCGCCGTCAAGGACGAATTCGAGGCAACGCTGCGGGAGTCGTTCGGCTACGACGCCTGGGTGGTGGTGCTGACCGCGGACCGCGTCTCGGAGCTCGTGGCCGCGTGCCGCTATCCCGCCGACGACAAGAGCACGCACACGTATCTCACCCTGGCCTCGGACACGGCTGCGCTGGATGAGCTGTTCGCCATGGGCAAAGCATTGGGCGGCGCGCAGCAGGAGCGGCTGGGCCCCGAGGCCATGGCCTGGCTGGCCCCCGCCGGCGGTACTCTCGAAAGCCCATTCAGCAAACTGTCCGCCAAGCCGAAGTACAAGGCCTCCACCACCACCCGAAACCTCCGCACTATGATCAAGGTCCGGGACGCCGCCGCAGCCCTGGAGGCCGCAGCCGGCTAACCGGCCGGGCACAAAGGCTTAGCCCGCGGCGGCCCGCAGCGCCGCGTTGAACGCCTCCAGGCGACGGACCTCCGCCTCCACCGGTTCCACCACCAGCCGGCCCGCCACCTCTGCCACGGCAGCGTTGAGCCGCTTCCTGGCCCTCGCACCGCGGCGGCGCGCCACGCCGGCAGAGATGAATTTGGCCGTCACGGCGAGCAGGACGCCAAGCGCAGCTCCGCCGGCAATCAGCAGTGTGGGGACCGGCCAGCCTTCCACCCGGGGCACCTCCGGCACGGGCAGCTGCAGGTAGCCGAGCCCGGCCAGCACACCAAGCCACCCCAGCCCTGCCACCGCCGCGAGCAGCGCCAGCCATTGCACAACGTTGAACGCACCCCACCACCAGGATTTCCGGCCCGCAGCGAGGTCCGTCCCGGCAATGGCCTGGTCAAGGGCATCAGGCAGCCGGTCCCTCCCTGTCCGGGCCGCGGCGCGGATGGATGCCTGCCAGGGCCCGGGGGCACCGTCACTGGCGGCGTCTGCGAACTGGCGGACCGCAGCATCGCTCCGCGCACGCTCCGGGGCTCCCGCCGGCGGCAACGACGTCCGGTTCACCTCGGCGCTGGCGTCGCGTCGCAGGTTGAGCCGGCGGAGCGGATCAGGCCTGAAGCGGACCAGCCACCGCGTCACAGGCCAGCCGGTGCGCCGGGTGGCCTCGATCCGGTAGGACGCGGACACCGCATCTGCCACCAGGGGCACGTTGGCCGCCGTCGCCAGTTCGCTGGCAAGCCGCGCTATGGTCCCGCCCTTCACGCCGGCGGCTTCCCCGCGGCCCGAAACTTCCTCCAGCTGCGCCGCCGCCTTGGTCACGTCCGCGGACAGCCGCAGCGACAGCGCCTCCCGCTGCGCAACCACGCGGCGGATGGCAGACCGGACACCGTCCACTCCCGCTCCTGTCAGCGCGGACGCCGCCAGAACCTGCACCTTCCCCAGCCCGTCGCGGGCCAGGATCCCCCGCAGCGACTCCAGCACTGGCTCCACGTCCCCTGCCGGCAGCCTGTCCACCTGGTTGAGCACCACCAGCGTGACGGCCCCGTGTGACGCCAGCGGAGCCAGGAAGTCGTTATGGACGGCGGCGTCGGCATACTTTTGCGGGTCCAGTACCCAGACCAGGACGTCCACCATCCCTACCAGCCTCTGCACGATCTCGCGGTTCGCGGTACGGGTTGAATCGAAGTCGGGCAAATCCAGCAGGATCAGCCCGGTATCCCCGTCGGCAAACCCGTCCACGGGATCCGCGAGGTGGCGGGCGCGGACGTCCAGCCAGTCCAGCAGCGGCTCACTGCCGTCGGCTCCCCACACACTCGCCAAAGGTTCGGATGTCGTGGGCCGGCGCGCCGCCGCCGTCGCGATTTCGGCGCCGTTCACGGCGTTGAACAGGGTGGACTTTCCGCTTCCGGTCGCCCCGAAGAAGCCCACCACCGTGTGGTCGGCCGAGAGCGCCCGCCGCGACCGGGCACGTTCCAGGACGCCGAGCACGTCCTCGAGGGCGGCGTCGGGAAGCACGCCCTCCGCCAGCTCCCGCGCCCTGCCCAAGGCTTCGAGGCGGCCTTCCAGCCGCGTCTCTTCCCTCGCCCTCCCCCGGCGGTTCACGTGGCGTCCGCCAGCCGCGTGAGTGCGTGTGCATGTTCGGCGAGCCCGGCCGCGGCCTGCCCGGCGTCCGGGGCCAGCCGGTCCAGGAAGCGCTCCTGCTCAGCCGCCAGCAGGCTTCGGCACCTGCTGGCTAAATCGTCACGGGCGGTGCGGGCGAGCCGGCGTACGGCGTCCTCGCCAAAGACTGCTTCGAGCAGCTTTTGGCCCACGACGGCGGTCCCTCCGGCGACGCCGATCTCAAGGCCGGTCAAGCCCGCAGTCATGGAGAAAACCACAATCATCAGTGCGGCGCCCAGGCCGTTGATGCCGAAGGAGAGCCACCGTGCCTGGGTCCGCTTGTCCTGCCCTTCGGTCCTGATCAGTTCCATGAGGCTGGCCTGCCAGTCGCGTATCTCCGCCGCCACTCGGTCCCCAAAGCCGGGGCTCGTTCCCGAGAGGTCGTCGGTGCCCAGGAGCTGCCGGCCTGCCGGATCCGAGCGCCAGCGCTGGTCCGCGTCCTCTGCTGCCTTGGCCGCCTCATCCAGGATGACGGCCTGGAGTCCCGTTTCAATGGCGGTTTCCACTTTCACTGCGGGCGCGGGCTCGCCCCGGACGAAGGCCCCCAGCCGGTCGCGGAACCGCCCCACGTTCTGCTCCAGGCTCCGGAAGAATTCACCTGTTCCCACAAAGTCCTGCCATCGGGCCAGGACCTCGCCACGCAGGAGTGCACCGTCCTTGGTGGCGTCGATGATCCGGGTGCCCGCGTCCTGGTAGGCGGCCCGTACGTCGTCGCCCAGCCGGGTAGCCGCGCGGCCCTGCTCTTTGGCAGCGTCGGCTATGCGTCCCATGCGTTGGCCAAGTTCCCGCACGGCGCCGTGCAGTGTCCGCCTTACGATGTCGGCGCGGGCCGCAGCGTCGTCGGCAAGGCCGCGGAGCCAGGCCTTTAGGGGTTCCACGGTTTCCGCAGGCAGCATCCCGGAGCTGCCCAGGGCAACTTCCGGGATGACGAACAGGCGGGCGGCACCGAGGCCCTCCCTTGCCAGCATGCTGCGCAGATCCTCGCTCACTTCGGCTTCCGCCGCCGGGGGCACGCGGTCGAGGACCACCGCCACCATGATGTCCCTCGACGCGGCGTTCAGCAGAAGCTTCCAGGGAACGGCGTCAGCGTAGCGGTTGGCGGTTGTCACAAAAATCCAAAGGTCCGCTGCCGCCAGCAGCTGCCCGGCGAGCCTGCGGTTCTCATCGGAGATGGAGTCCACGTCCGGAGCGTCAAGCAGTGCGATGCCCTCGGGCACGGCCGGCTCGCCCACGAGGACCAGTGACGAGACGGGCGTGGTGTCCGTCGACGTTCCGGGTGGACCGCCGGGCGCAGGCGTGACCCCGGCCGGGACGACGGTTCCGCGGATCCGGCTCAGTCCGGGCAGAACCCGCTGGTCATCGAACCAGGCAGCTTCCGAAGGGTGGTGCAGGAGGATGGGCTGGCGCGTGGTGGGCCGGATGGCGCCGGCGCGTGTAACTGCATGGCCGACGAGCGCATTCACGAGCGTCGATTTGCCGGCACCCGTTGAGCCGCCGACGACGGCCAGCAGCGGAGCGTCAAGGCTGCGGTAACGGGGCAGGATGTAGTCGTCGAGCTGGGCCACGGAGTTCCGGATCTCCAGCCGCGCCTGCTCGGCCGTCGGCAGGGCCAGCGGCAACGAGACGGCTGCCAAGTCGCGGCGGACCTCCTCCAGGAGCCGCAGGCCGGCTGGCTGCGCTTCCGTTTCCTGGCCGCTGGCTGGCGGGATTCGGTTGGTCACAGCCTCATCATGCCAGTCCGGGCCGGATTTCGGCGCGAACGCACGCACTCCCTCGCCGCTATGTACCCAGCGCGGCCCGAGATTTTCGGGGAATGCCTGAATTTTGGCTGCTCAGCCCGAATTTTTGTCAGGCGAAGTTTTCAGGGAAAACAAAACCGGCCCCGGGCTGTTGCCCGGAGCCGGTTGCTTGTGACCCCAGCGGGATTCGAACCCGCGTTACCGCCGTGAGAGGGCGGCGTACTAGGCCGCTATACGATGGGGCCTTGTACTTTTCGATCAGCGTTTCCGCCGATCAAGCCAAGTTAGTTTTACACACATTTGGCTTTGTTCCAAATCGATGATTTTCGATTTGCAACACCCGAATATCTGCGGAAAATCCGAAGAAGTTCAGAGCTGGGATACCAGGACTCGAACCTAGAATGACGGTACCAGAAACCGTAGTGTTGCCAATTACACCATATCCCATTGGCGCTTTCGGGCCGGTCGAAAGTCTCTGTCTTTCGCTCCGTGCCCCTCAGCACAAGTAATTACTCTACCCGAGACTTTTGCGCCGCACAAATCGGCGGGCCGTTACCTGCGCCACACTTCAAGAAGGCCGTAGCGGGCGCAGGCACCGGACCCGGCCGGCTAGCTGGAACCGGCCGGGAGCGCCAGCAGTTCCAGTAGGGAGGCGATCTCCTGCCCCTGGAAACCAGGAGCCTGCTCCCCGGTGCGGTTCAGCCAGATGCCCAGCAGTCCTGCCGCCGTCGAGCCCTCAGCGTCCAGGAGCCGGTTGTCCCCGATGTAGAGCGTGGAGGCAGGCGTGCTGCCGATCAGCCGGACTCCTTCGAGGTAAATCGCGGGGTCCGGCTTGGGGACACCGACCGTGTCGGTGCCCACGAGGAACCGGACGCGTTCCAGGCCGGCGCTGTCCAGCTTCACCCGCTGGTAGTCGTGCACGTTGTTACTCACGGCCCCGTAGGGGATTCCGGCCTGGTCCAGGGCGTCAAGGAACGGCAGGACGTCCGCAAAGGCCGTGACGTAGCTGGGCTGCAGCCGCGAGTAGGTGCTGAGCCAGTTGTGCGATTCCTCCCCCTCGCCCATTTCGACGCCGAAATGGCCCAGGGCTGCGCGGCCCCGGAGCAGTCGCTGCTCGTTGAAGGTCAGCTCGCCGGCGAGGTAGCGGTCGTAGTAGTGGGTTGTCTCGTGCGTGAAGATCCGCCCAACCTTCTCCCACCCGGCCTCGTCGAGGCCGGGCAGGAGGTGTTCGCTGGCGTCCCGCAGCGCCGTGGTCATGGCGTAGGCAAGGTCCACGAGGGTGTCGTCTATGTCGAACAGGACACCGCTGACCGTCCCGAGGCCACGGGACAGGACGGCGGTTTCCGCTGCGGGGTGTGACATCAGCCGCGGAAAGCGCGGAGGCGCGCCAGGGACGATTCCTTGCCCAGGATGACCATGGACTCGAACAGCGGCGGGGAGATCCGGCGGCCGGAGATCGCGGTGCGCACCGGGCCGAACGCGAGGCGGGGCTTGATCCCCAGGTCCTCCACGAGCGCCTGCTTCAGCGCCGACTGGATGTTTTCGGCGCTCCAGTCGTCGATCGGCCCGAGCGCGGCCAGCGCCGCGTCGAGGACCTCGGTGACATTCTCCGGCAGGCCCTTCCGGGCGTCGGCGGCCACGTCGATTGCGTCGTCGGACTTGAACAGGAACGCCAGCATCTCCGGGGCTTCGCCGAGGAGGGTGATCCGCTCCTGGACCAGCGGAGCGGACTCCGTCAGGATTTCCTCCTCGCGTTCGGTGAGGATCTCCCCCACCAAGCCCTCGTGCCGGAGGTACGGGACCAGCCGTTCGCGGAAGACGGCAGGGTCCAGCAGCCGGACGTGTGTTCCGTTGATCGCTTCGGCCTTCTTGAGGTCGAAGCGGGCCGGGTTGGCCAGGACATCGTGGATGTCGAAGTTCTTTACCAGCTGTTCCACCGTGAAGATGTCCTCGTCGGCACTCAGGGACCAGCCAAGCAGGGAAAGGTAGTTGAGCAGCCCTTCGGGGATGAAGCCGCGCTCCCGGTGCACGAACAGGCTCGATTCCGGGTCGCGCTTGGAAAGCTTCTTGTTGCCCTGGCCCATGACGTAGGGCAGGTGCCCGAACTCCGGCATGTATTCCGCCACGCCCACCGCGTAGAGCGCGCGGTAGAGGGCGATCTGCCGCGGTGTGGAGCTGAGCAAATCCTCGCCGCGGAGTACGTGGGTGATGCCCATGAGGGCGTCGTCCACCGGGTTGACCAGGGTGTAGAGAGGAGCCCCGTTGGCCCGCACCACAGCGAAGTCCGGGACGGAACCCGCCTTGAACGTGATCTCGCCACGGACGAGGTCAGTGAAGGTGATGTCCTCGTCCGGCATCCGCAACCGCAGCACGGCTTCCCGGCCATCGGCCTTGAACGCAGCTACCTGTTCCTCGCTGAGGTCGCGGTCAAAGCCGTCGTAGCCCAGCTTCGGGTCCCGTCCGGCGGCACGGTGGCGCGCTTCGATCTCATCCGGAGTCGAGTAGGACTCGTAGATGTGGCCGCCTTCCCTGAGCTTCGCGATGACGTCCTGGTACAGCTCGCTGCGCTGCGACTGGCGGTACGGTGCGTGTGGGCCGCCCACCTCCACACCCTCGTCCCAGTCGATGCCGAGCCACTTCAGGGCATCCAGCAGCTGGTGGTAGCTTTCCTCGCTGTCGCGTGCCGAGTCCGTGTCCTCGATGCGGAAGATCATCTTGCCGCCGGTGTGGCGGGCGTAGGCCCAGTTGAACAGTGCCGTACGGATCAGCCCGACGTGCGGGGTGCCCGTGGGTGACGGGCAGAAGCGGACGCGGACGGGCGTATCGGCGGTGACGGCAGGAATGGCAGCAGGCGCGGCGGAGGGGGTAGTCATAGTGATACCAACTTTACCAACCGGCCACGCCTGCCCCCGCCCGTTTGGCGGGCTCGCACCCGCTTGGCGGTCCCCCGCCCGCTTAGCGGCCCCGTGCCCCGGCTGGGCTGCCGCGTCAGCGGCTAGCGGCGGACTACGGGGTTCGACAGACGGCCGATGCCCTCGATCTCCACTTCGTACCGGTCGCCGGCCTGGACGAGGCCGACGCCGGCCGGCGTGCCGGTCATGATGACGTCGCCGGGCAGCAGCGTGAAAGCGCTGGAGACGATGGACACCAGCTCGCGGACGCCGCGGATCATCTGGGTGGTGCTGCCGTCCTGGCGGAGTTCGCCATTGAGCCGGCCCTTGATGGACAGATCCTCGGGGTCGAGTTCGGTCTCGATCCAGGGACCAAGCGGCGCGGACGTATCGAAGCCCTTGGCGCGCGCCCACTGCAGGTCTGTCTTTTGGACGTCCCGTGCGGTGAGGTCGTTGCCGCAGGTGTATCCGAAGATCACGTCGTCGGCACGTTCTTCCGGCACGTCCTTGCAGATGCGGCCGATGACGACGCACAGCTCCGCCTCGAAGGAGACCTCCTCGGAGAACTCCGGCAGGACCACGGGATCGTTCGGACCCACTACGGAGGTGTTGGGCTTCAGGAACAGCAGCGGCTGCTGGGGCACCTCATTGCCGAGCTCGTGGGCGTGCTCCACAAAGTTGCGCCCGACGCCGATCACCTTGCTGCGGGGAATGATGGGCGCCAGCAGGCGGACGTCCTCGAGCTTGTGCCGCACGGAGGTGCGTTCCACGCCATTGAAGAACGGATCGCCGTTGATGACAGTGATTTCCTCACTGCCGGGCTGGCCTTCAACAACGCCGTAAAGGGGATCAGAATCGACTACAAACCGGGCAATACGCATGGTCCCAAGCCTACAGTCTCAGTCCCGCTCCCTCAGGAGGCGCAGGTATTCCAGCTGCGCCGCCACGGAATTCTCGGCAGCGCGCCGGACGGAAGGGTCGACGTCGGCATAAACAACGCTGGTGACCTCGCCTACGGCGGCATCCGGACCGAGGCCGGCGAGGGCCGTCCGGATCTGGGCCAGCCGGTCCAGCCGGTGGTCCCGGTAGGCGCGGGCCACTGCGTCCAGCGCCGGCAGGACGGGGCCGTGGGCCGGCAGGACGGTGGCCGGTCCCAGCCGCTCCAGCCGGTCGAGGGAGGAGAGGTAGTCGGCCAGCGTGCCGTCCGGGTGGTCAAGCACGGTTGTGCCCCGGCCCAGGATGGTGTCACCGGTCAGCACGGAGCCGGCGGGTCCGTCGAGGGGCAGATGGAAGCAGACGGAGTCGGAGGTGTGCCCGGGGGTGGAAACCACGCGGATCTCGGTGCCGCCGGCGGCGATGGTCTCCCCCGCCTGCAGCATGGCTCCGCCATGGCAATGCTCGGGAGCGACGGCCCGGACGGGGGCGCCCGCGATGTCGGCGAGGCGGGCCGAGCCGGCAGTGTGGTCCGCGTGCCGGTGCGTGACCAGGATCAGCTCCACGGGTCCGGCAGCCGCCAGCGCCTGAAGGTGCGCCTCATGCAACGGACCCGGGTCAACCACCACCACCGCCCCGTGGCCCGGCTCCCCGATGATGTAGGAGTTGGTCCCTTCCAGGCTCATCGGCCCGGGGTTGGGCGCGAGGCGGAAACGCGTCAGCGGGCTGCTGTGGGTAAGGGCGCTGGTGATGTGCTGGTTCACGGGTTTCATTCTGTCATCCGGGGACACCTGACATACAGGGACAGAACGACTAGGGACAGAACGACGGCGGAAGGCCGGTGAGCTGCCGAAACAGCCCAGCCGGCCACCCGCCGTCGTTCGCCTTTTAGTTATATGGCCGAAGCGGCTCAGGCGAGCCGGGTAAGCCAGCCGTGGGTGTCCTCCACGGTGCCGGTCTGGATGCCGAGCAGCCGTGTGCGGATGGCCATGGTGGTCTCGCCGGCTTTTGCGTCCTCCGAGCCAATGAATTCCGTAGCGTCCTTCAGGACACCGATGGGAGTGATCACGGCAGCGGTGCCGCAGGCAAACACCTCGGCGATGTCGCCGGAGGCAACTCCGTCGCGCCATTCGTCAAGGGTAATCTTCCGTTCGGTCACCTCACGGCCCATGTCCTTGGCCACCTGGATGATCGATGAGCGGGTCACGCCCTCGAGGATGGTGCCGCTCAGCGCGGGCGTAACCAGGGAGCCGTCCTTCATGACGAAGAAGACGTTCATTCCACCCAGTTCCTCAACGGCGTTGTCGTTGAACTGGTCCAGGAACAGCACCTGCTTGCAGCCGTTGGCTTCGGCCTCCTGCTGCGCGATGAGTGAGGCAGCGTAGTTCCCGCCGCACTTCGCAGCACCCGTTCCGCCCCGGCCTGCGCGGGCGTATTCGCGGGAAATCCAGATCGAAATCGGCTTGAGCTCCCCGCCGAAGTAGTTTCCGGCCGGCGAGGCAATGACGCGGAACGAGACCTCACGGGCTGCCCGCACGCCCAGGAACGCCTCGGTGGCGATCATGAACGGGCGCAGGTACAGGGCCTCGCCGTCGCCGGCGGGAACCCATTCCTTGTCCGCCGCCACGAGTTCGCGGATGGCGCCGAGGAAGTACTCGGCCGGAATCTCCGGAAGCGCGAGGCGGCGGGCGGACTTGTTCATCCGGGCGGCATTTGCCTCCGGCCGGAAGCTCCAGATGGAACCGTCAGCGTGACGGTAGGCCTTCAGTCCCTCGAAGATTTCCTGCCCGTAGTGCAGCACAGCGGCAGACGGGTCCAGCATGATGGGCCCGTAGGCCTCAATCCGCGCATCATGCCATCCGCCCTGGCCGCTGGCGTCGACCGTGTAGTCAACAATCGCAGTGTGGTCGGTGAAGTGGTCGCCAAAGCCTGGGTTCGCCAGGATGGCTGCACGCTCTTCAGCAGACTTCGGGGTGGCCGAAGGCTGCTGGGTGAATTCGACGCCATGGGCAGTCTGAGTCATGGTTCCTCCACGGTCGGCTGCCTGGCATCTGAACGTGGTTCAGCATCGGACCACGGCAGCGATTGGTAATTCAGGTCAAGCTTACGCCTGCTGGCGGAGGCTAAACGGCCGCCGCAATGGCGTCACCGATGGCGCCGGTGCTGCGCACTTCGCCGTTGCGGCTTTCGACGTCGGACACTACCGCGGACTCGATCCGCCGGGCCGCATCGGAGTAGCCCAGGTGGTCCAGCAGGAGGGCCGCAGACAGGATGGCAGCGGTGGGGTCCGCCTTCTGCTGGCCGGCGATGTCGGGGGCGGAACCGTGGACGGGTTCGAACATGGACGGCGCGGTGCGGTCCATGTTGATGTT
The DNA here is from genome assembly GCF_040448525.1 of Arthrobacter sp. K5. Classification (NCBI taxonomy): domain Bacteria; kingdom Bacillati; phylum Actinomycetota; class Actinomycetes; order Micrococcales; family Micrococcaceae; genus Arthrobacter; species Arthrobacter sp. K5. Next base: position 1,175,923 of record NZ_CP159279.1, read on the forward strand.
GCCCGAGGCCGCCAGGCCGATTCCGCCGGTAACGGCGGCGGCAAGGTCGGTGATGATGTCGCCGAAGAGGTTGTCGGTGACGATGACGTCGAAACGGGCGGGATCGGTGACCATGAAGATGGTCGCGGCATCAATGTGCAGGTAGTCATGGGTGACCTCGGGGAATTCCTTGGCCACCGCCTCCACAGTGCGCTTCCACAGGTGGCCGGCGAAAACCAGCACGTTGTGCTTGTGGACCAGGGTCAGCTTCTTGCGCGGACGCTCGTTGGCCCGGCGGAACGCATCCCGGACAACGCGCTCCACGCCGTGGGCCGTGTTCAGGGAAACCTCGGTGGCCACCTCGTGCGGCGTGCCGCCGCGCAGGGTGCCGCCGTTGCCCACGTAGGGACCCTCGGTGCCTTCACGGACGACGATGAAATCGATGTTGCCCGGTTCCGCCAGCGGGCTGCCTACCGTGCCGTACAGCCGGGAGGGGCGCAGGTTGACGTAGTGGTCAAGGCTGAAGCGCAGTTTGAGGAGCAGTTCGCGTTCGATCAGTCCGGACGGGATGCGGGTGTCCCCCGGCGCCGCACCGATGGCGCCGAAGAGGATGGCGTCGCGCGTCTTCAGGTCCTCGAGGACAGCATCCGGAAGGGTCTCACCGGTCTCAAGCCAGTGCTGGGCACCGAGCTCATAGTGGGTCTGGTCAAGGGTGACGCCTTCGGCGGCCACGACCTTTTCGAGAACCTTCAGTGCTTCGGCGATGACCTCCGGGCCAATGCCGTCGCCCGGAATGACAGCAAGATTGATGGTAGATGCGCTCATATTTTCAGGGTAGCCAAGGCATCCACATTCTGGTCAAGCCGTCTCATTATTCGGGCAACGGATCCGACGCCTCCTAGGCGTCCGCGGGTTCCTCGTACTTCGGGAATACCGGTGCGGGGGCAGGCAGTTCGGTGCCCGCGGCGATCGGCGTCGCGATGGCAGAGAACTCCCGGGCCGCACCTTCCGGCTGGCCGAGGTACCCGAGCAGGGCAGCGGTGGCCGTGGGCATGACCGGCTGGGCGAGGATCGACACGATGCGCAGCACCTCGAGGGTCACGTACAGCACCGTCTGCATGCGTTCGACGTCGGTCTTCCGCAGCACCCAGGGCGCCTGGTCGGCGAAGTATGCGTTGGTATCCCCCAGCACAGTCCAGATCGCCTCGAGGGCGCGGCTGAACTCCTGCTTTTCGAAGGCCGCGCGTGCCTGCTCCAGGAGCGCGTTGGCCTGGCCCAGGATGGCAGTGTCCGCGTCCGTGAATGCGCCCGGCACAGGTACCCGGCCCTCGCAGTTCTTGGCCACCATGGACAGTGAGCGCTGGGCGAGGTTTCCGAAGTTGTTCGCCAGGTCGGAGTTCATCCGTCCCACGATGGCCTCATGGTTGTAGCTGCCGTCGGCGCCGAACGGAACCTCGCGCAGGAAGAAGAAGCGGACCTGGTCCAGGCCGTACTGGGCCACGAAGTCCGCCGGGGCAACGACGTTGCCAAGGGACTTGGACATCTTGACGCCGTTGTTGTGCAGGAACCCGTGGATCATGACCCGCTTCGGCAGGTCAAGGCCTGCGCTCATGAGGAAGGCCGGCCAGTAGATGGCGTGGAAGCGGGAGATGTCCTTGCCGATGATGTGGACGTCGGCGGGCCAGTACCTCTTGAACGACTCCGATTCGACGTCCGGGTAGCCGGCACCCGTCAGGTAGTTGGTCAGCGCGTCGACCCACACGTACATGACGTGCTTTTCGTCGCCGGGGACGGGTACGCCCCAGTCGAACGTGGTGCGGCTGATGGACAGGTCCTCGAGGCCTCGCTTGACGAAGCTGATGACCTCGTTGAAGCGGGACTGCGGCGCCCCGAATTCCGGCTGTGCCTCGTACAGGGCCAGCAGCTTCTCCTGGTAGGCGGACAGCCGGAAGAAGTAGCTTTCCTCGGCGGTCCAGGTCACCGGGGTGTCGGTCTCCTTGGTGTACCGGGCGCCGTCCTCCTTGACCACGGTGTCATCCTCACCGTAGTAGGCCTCGTCCCGCACGGAGTACCAGCCCTCGTACTTGGACAGGTAGATGTCCCCGTTGGCTTCCATCTTCTTCCAAATGGCCTGCGAGGCGGTGTAGTGGTCCGCGTCCGTGGTGCGGATGAACCGGTCATAGCTGATCCCAAGGGCAGCATGGGCAGCCTTGTAGATTTCCGCGTTCCGGTCCACCAGTTCCTTGGGCGAGATGCCTTCCTTCTCCGCGGTCTGCGCAATCTTCAGCCCGTGCTCGTCGGTGCCGGTCAGGAACTTCACGTCGTAGCCGTCGAGCCGCTTGAACCGGGCCATCGCATCGGTGGCGATGTACTCGTAGGCGTGGCCGATGTGCGGCACGCCGTTCGGGTAGGTGATGGCCGTAGTGATGTAGAAGGGGCTCTTGTCTGAGGAAGTCACGGGCGGAACGTTACCTTTATGCGGAGGGATGGATCTAGATCAGTTCGGTCAGCGTATCGCTCAGCCGGACCAGTTCGTGGTCATGTGACGCCACGAGGACTGCAATGCCGTCGGACGTTGTGTCCTTGAGGATGCTGATGATGCGGTTGGCGGAGGCGCGGTCCAGGCTCGCGGTGGGCTCGTCCACCACCAGGACACGGGTGCCCAGGATCAGGGCGCGGGCGATGGCGACGCGCTGGCGCTCACCGCCGGAGAGCTGCTCGGGACGGTGCCGCATGCGGCGTCCGAGGCCTACGAGGTCCAGCAGGTCCTTGGCCATCTCGCGCCGCTGCTCCACCTCGCCGTCCGGGACCGCCGGGAGGAGGACGTTCTCGAGCGCGCTCATGCCGTCGATCAGTGCGCCGCCCTGGTCCACGTAGCCGATCAGTGCCCGGCGGCGGTCGGCGATCTCGTCGTCGCTCATGGTTTCAAGGGAATCACCCTCCCACAGCACCCGGCCCGACGTCGGCAGGGTCAGGCCCGCTCCGACGGTCAGGATGCTGGTCTTGCCGGAGCCGCTTCGGCCGGCAACACAGTGCATCTCGCCAGCGCTCAGGGTGAGGTCAAAGCCGTCCACGACGCTCACGGCGTCGGACCCGTTCTTGCCTCCGCCGTAGCGGATGGTGATGTTGCTCAGCTCCAGCGGGGTGGCGTGATCCGCTTCCTTGACAATGGTGTTGGCCCGGGTCTGGACCGGGGCTTCAGCCTCGTTGTTCCCGCGCACGCGGCGAAGGTTCAGGTCGTTACTCATTTGACCACTTTCGTTGCAATCGGAATCCAGCAGAGAACAGCCACGAGCCCGGCCACGGCGGCCCACAGCGCGGCGTAGGGGGCAAGAACAAGGCCGATGCCCAGGGCGCCGAGGATGCCCAGCGGCACGGCAACCGCACCCACCAGGGCGTTTTCGAAGAATCGGACCTGGCCCAGCATGTCGGGGTTCCAGCCCATGGCCTGCAGCGTGCCGAGGTACCGGCGCTTGGCCTTGAGCTCAAAGCGCCCGGTTACCAGGGTGAGCAGAAGCCCCACAGCCACGCCGGACAGGCCAAGGACGATGCTCGGCAGGGCCACGCTGGCGGCCGCAAGGCCGCTGAGGGCGCTGGCGCCGGCGGCACGCGGGATGTCGATCAGCAGTGCGATCAGGCCGCCGACTGCCGAGCCGAACACGCCAACCGCAACGGCCAGCGAGATGGCGTTGAAGCGGTGCGTACTCAGCTGCCGGTTCGCGAAGGTCAGCGGCGAGTCGACGGCGATGAGCTTTTCGTCGTGCTGCGGCTCCTGGTCGACCACCTCGCGGTGCCGCAGCTGCTGCGCGGCGAAGAAGGCCGCACCCAGGTACAGGGCCAGTACGGACGCCGAGACGATGGCGGTGGCAACGTTCCAGCTCAGGAGGCTGAGCACTATACCGGCCACGGCCAGCAGCCCGGCGCCGACGGCGAACTCCTCCAGCACCCAGGAGCGGATGCGGCGCTGGGTCCAGCCCATGGCGCGCAGTGTTCCGGCTTCGCTGCGGCGCAGCCGCACGTAGCTGACAGTCGAGGCGCCGGTCAGCAGCGCGGCACCGCAGAGTGTGAGGAACAGCAGCGTCAGGTTCGTCGCCGTCAGCGAGCCGGCGACAGCGTCGGCGGCGTTCTGCCTGACCCACGACTGCTGGACGGTTCCCAGCGCGGATTCCTTGCCGGCGTCGTCCTTGGAGTAGCCGGGAACGAAGATGTTGGCGTCCTCGCGGGCGGAACCGGCCACAACGGTGGCTTCGAGCCCCATGTCCCGGATCTCGGCTGCGAGTTTGTCCACCTCAGGCTGGACCTGCTTCCAGCTGCCGGCGGCGCTGGCGCGGACGCGCACTGCGTCGATGACGGAGGCGTTCTTCTCGTAGCCGCGGGCAGCAGCCAGGCCGTAGTAGTCGGTGATGGCGCCGGCCGACTGGCTGACGAGTCCGGTGGCGCTCAGGGAAGGCTTGAGTGCGGTGTCGGCAACGTCCTTGCCCTGCGCGTCCTTAATCAGCGTCATGGGCGTGGGATCGTAGCCGCCGAGCGGAAGCCGGTTGACGTCACCGGCCGCTTCCTGGACGGCGGCGGGATCGAAGGTGCCGTAGACCATGGCGAGCGGAGTGGCCAGCTTCTTGCCCGTTTCGAGGTTCTCCCGGTAGGCGCGCTCGTCCACGGGGTTGCGCTGGGTCTGGTCCACGGCCTCGCCGTTGGCGCTCTTCTCCGGCAGGCGGTTCACGGTGACCCACTCGCCGGCGGTGGCGGTTTTGTCCTCGGCACCGTTGCCGGCGGTGGAGCCGTCCGAGTATTTGGGGGCGGAGGCGAAGTTGGTGCTCCAGGTTGCGGGGCTGTACAGGCCGCGGCTGAAGTTCGCCGAGTTGCCGAGCAGCTTGGAGTAGTCCGTGGACCCGGGCCAGGACAGCGCAAAGGGCGACTTGGAGACGAACGGCAGGTAGTCCTTGTCCAGGGAGCGCTCAGCGGTGCCGACTTCCTTGACCACGTTTCCGGAGTCGTCGATCTCCTCGATTTTCACGGAGTACTTCAGGTCAAGCGACGTACCGGAGCGGACGATCAGCGGGATGGCCTGGGAGTCCTCGGTGAGCTGCCCGTTGCGCTTGGCCTGCTGGTACTGGGTCATGATGGGCGCCCAGTACTTGAGCTTCACGCCGAGGAAGTCAGGGCCCTCTTCGAGTTCCTGCATGCCGATGCCGGTGGTGAAGAGGCTCTCCAGATGCTGGCCGACGGCCTCGGCGCTGCGGGCGTCGGCCGGCGGTGCCTTTTCCAGTGGCGCCAGGAAGTCGCCGGCGGTGCCCAGCAGGGCACGCTCGGAGACGGGGTCCACGGCGACCACGGACTCCGTGACCTCCGGAGCCATGGGCAGGGCAACAGTGAGGTTGAACAGGTTGTGCTCGGACCCTCCGGCCGGGGCCGGGAACTTGATCCCGGTCTCGCCTTCGGGACCGGCGATCTGGATGCTGTTGCCGCCCTCGACCTGCTGCTCCACGAGCTTGCCCTTGCCGAGGCTGCCCTCGGCAGTGGACTTGAAGAGGGTGTGCTGCGAAGACCCGTCGGAGCTTGTGGCGCTGGCCGTCAGCCGGTACTTCTTGGGGGTGTCGCTGAGTACGGACTGCGCTTCCGGCCATTTGCTGGGGTCGGTGCCGCCGGGCTGACCGGCGGTGGCGGTGCCGACGAGGCCGGCGTTGAAGCCCAGGTAGTCCATGGCCTCCAGGCGCGGCGTCTCAAGGTTCTGCGTCACGCGCGAGACCAGGCTGATGGGCGCGGCCACAGAGGTGCCGGACAGATCCCGGATCTTCTGCAGCTGGTCGAAGCTGACGCCGCCCTGCCCGGTGGCAATCTCGGGCTGCATGAGCGAACCGTCCGATCCCGCCTTGGCCTGGACCAGGATGTCGTAGAGCCCGCGCGAGTTCTGGTCCACGGTCCGGTTCAGCGCTGCCTGCGACTGGGTCTGGACGAGGACGGACAGGCACATGGCGAAGATCAGAATTGCAGCGGTCAGCAGCAGCACTTTGCTTCTGATGAACCTCTGGACGGCGTTCATTGGGCTCCCTGAAACCTGGATTGCGTGCGCACGCCACGATGACCGCAGAATGTGGAGGTGTCCCTTGCGGGCGTGCAAAAAGTAATGGCCGGCCTGCCGGCTGGATCCGTAAATTCGAACCTAGCTATTGTACGCAGACCGGCCAATCATACTTGGCCGGGGTGAACTCCAGGGGACAAGGAGTTCACCCCGCGTTGGGACCTGGCCGTTGCCGGCCGGTGTTCGTCGGACTAGTCCTCGAGGTCCACTTCGCGCACCATCTCGGCACCGATGCCGGCCTTGATGGCCTCCAGTACCTGCTGCGGGACGGAGCTGTCGATGGTGAGCAGCGCCAGGACCTGGCCGCCCTCCGCGTTCCGCGCCACCTGCATGCCGCCGATGTTGATGTTGTTCATGCCCAGGATGTGGCCGATGGTGCCGATGACTCCGGGACGGTCAGCGTAGGACACCACAACCAGGTGCTCGCTGATGGGGATCTCGACGTCGTAGCCGTTCACGCCGACGAGCTTCTGCACCTGCTTGGGACCGGTCAGGGTGCCGGCCACGGAGATCTGCGAGCCGTCGCTCAGGGCGCCGCGCAGCGTCAGCACGTTGCGGTAGTCCTCGGCCTCGGGGCTGGTGATGAGGCGGACGTTGATGCCGCGCTGCTCGGCGATCACGGGGGCGTTGACGTAGGACACCTGCTCGGTGACGACGTCGGCGAAGATCCCCTTGAGGGCGGCGAGCTCCAGGACCTTGACGTCAAGTGCGGCGATTTCGCCGGCAACCTCAACGTCGATCTGGGTGACGGAGGCGTGGGTCAGCGCCGTGAAGATGCGGCCCAGCTTCTCGATCAGCGGGATGCCCGGGCGGACGTCGGGGGCAATCACGCCGCCGGCGACGTTCACGGCGTCCGGAACCAGTTCCCCGGCAAGGGCGAGGCGTACGGACTTCGCGACGGAGACACCGGCCTTTTCCTGTGCCTCGTCGGTCGACGCGCCCAGGTGCGGGGTCACCACAACGTTGTCCAGCTTGAAGAACGGCAGGTCGGTGCTGGGCTCCTGGACGAAGACGTCCACGGCGGCACCGGCGATCTGGCGGTCCTGGAGTGCGGTGTAGAGGGCTTCCTCGTCCACGAGGCCGCCACGGGCCACGTTGATCACGTAGGCCGTGCTCTTCATTTTCCTGAAGGCGTCGGCGCCGAGCATGCCGACGGTTTCCGGCGTCTTGGGCATGTGGATGGTGATGAAGTCGGACTGCGCGAGCAGTTCGTCGAGGGTGACCAGCTTCACACCGAGCTGGGCGGCGCGGGCGGACGTGATGTAGGGGTCGAAGGCGAGGATCTCGGTGTCGAAGCCCTGCAGGCGGGCGGCCACCAGGGCTCCGATGCGGCCCAGGCCGATGATGCCGATCTTCTTCTCGAAGAGTTCAATGCCGGTGTACTTGGAGCGCTTCCACTCGCCGTCCTTCAGGGCGGCGCTGGCCTGCGGGATGTGGCGGGCCAGGCTCAGGATGTGGCCCACAGTCAGTTCCGCGGCGGAAACGATGTTCGACGTCGGGGCGTTGACCACCATGACACCGGCCTGGGTGGCGGCCTTGATGTCGACGTTGTCCAGGCCGACGCCGGCCCGCGCGATGACCTTCAGGTTCTTCGCAGCGGCAATGGCCTCGGCGTCCACCTTGGTGGCGGAGCGGACCAGGATGGCGTCAACGTCCTCGATGGCAGAGAGCAGCTGGGAACGATCGGCGCCGTCGGTCTGGCGGATTTCAAAGTCCGGGCCAAGGGCCTCGATGGTGGCGGGCGAAAGCTCTTCGGCAAGCAATACTACGGGTTTTGACACAGCTGATCCTCTGCGTTGAAGTCCTGGGGGTAAATAAAGTCTAGGCGTACGGAAAGGCCGGGCTCACATTGTTAAGTGTGAACCCGGCCTCACTCTCGCGTGGTAGAGGGCGCAGCCTTAGCGGGCTGCCGAGCCTTCTACGTAGTCCTGGTCCTGCTGCTGCCAGGAGAACAGGGAACGCAGCTCGCGGCCCACGCCCTCGATCGGGTGGGACTCTGCCTTGGCGCGCAGCTCCTTGAACTCGACGCCGCCGTTGTCCTGGTCTTCGATGAAGCGCTTGGCGAAGGCACCGGACTGGACGTCGGCGAGGACGGCCTTCATGTTTTCCTTCACCTCGGGGGTGATGACGCGCGGGCCGGAGACGTAGTCGCCGTACTCTGCGGTGTCAGAAACGCTCCAGCGCTGCTTGGCGATGCCGCCTTCCCACATGAGGTCGACGATGAGCTTGAGCTCGTGCAGCACCTCGAAGTAGGCGATCTGCGGCTGGTAGCCGGCTTCGGTCAGGGTCTCGAAGCCGTACTGGATCAGCTGGGACACGCCGCCGCACAGGACAGCCTGCTCGCCGAAGAGGTCGGTTTCGGTCTCTTCAGTGAAGGTGGTCTTGATGACACCGGCGCGGGTGCCGCCGATGGCCTTGGCGTAGGACTTGGCCAGTTCCCAAGCGGAACCGGAAGCGTCCTGCTCCACGGCGATGATGTCCGGGATGCCGCGGCCGGCTTCGAACTCGCGGCGAACCGTGTGGCCGGGAGCCTTCGGGGCGACCAGGATGACGTCAACGCCCTCCGGTGCCTCGATGTAGCCGAAGCGGATGTTGAAGCCGTGCGCGAAGGCGAGGGCCTTGCCCGGGGTCAGCTTGTCCTTGATGGAGTCGTTGAAGATCGAGCGCTGGTGCTGGTCCGGTGCCAGGATCATGATGACGTCGGCCCATTCGGCGGCGTCGGCAACGTTCTTGACCTGGAAGCCTGCATCCTCAGCCTTGGCGGTGGACTTGGAACCTTCCTTGAGGGCAATGACAACCTCGACGCCGGAATCGCGCAGGTTCAGCGCGTGGGCGTGGCCCTGGGAGCCGTAGCCGACAATGGCAACCTTGCGACCCTGGATGATCGACAGGTCTGCGTCGTCGTCGTAAAACATTTCAGTCACTTGCGTAACTCCTCTTGAGTGGATTTTTTGTAGATGTGTGTCTGTTGGTGCTGCGTTTGCAGGCGTTGCGCCGCCTAGGCGGAGCGCAGCGCCCGATCACTCATGGAGCGGGATCCCCGTCCAACGGCCAAGGTGCCGGACTGCACAATTTCGCGGATACCGAAGGGCTCCAGCACTGAAAGCAGTGCCGTGAGCTTTTCGGGATGGCCAGTTGCTTCAATGACCACCGAGTCTGTGGAGACGTCGACCACTGAAGCACGGAACAGGTCTGCAGCCTGGGTCACCTGCAGACGAGTTGCGGCATCCGCACGTACCTTGACCAGGATGTGGTCGCGCTGTACGGAAGATTCGGAGGTCAGTTCAACAATCTTGATCACGTTGACCAGCTTGTTCAACTGCTTGGTGACCTGTTCGATCAGGTCGCCGTCGGCGTCGACGACGACGGTCATCCGGGAGATGCCCGGAACTTCCGTCGGGCCGACGGCCAGGGAATTGATGTTGAAGGCGCGGCGGGCGAAAAGGCTGGCCACGCGGGTCAGCACACCGGGCTTGTCTTCGACCAGAACGGACAGTGTGTGGCGGCTCATGATCAGTCCTCCTCTTCCCATTCCGGGGTCATGTTGCGGGCAACCTGGATCTGGTCGTTGCTGACCCCGGCGGGCACCATCGGCCACACCATGGAGTCGGGGCTGACCACGAAGTCGATAACCACGGGGCGGTCATTGATTTCCAGCGCCTTCTGGATTGTTGCGTCGATGTCCTCGTCCCGCTCGCACCGGAAGGATGCGCAGCCGTAGGCCTCGCCGAGTTTGACGAAGTCCGGGATCCGGATGGTCTCGTGGCCGGTGTTCAGGTCGGTGTTGGAGTAGCGGCCCTCGTAGAAGAGGGTCTGCCACTGGCGCACCATGCCCAGCGAGGAGTTGTTGATCACAGCAACCTTGATGGGGATGTTGTTGATGGCGCAAGTGGCCAGCTCCTGGTTGGTCATCTGGAAGCAGCCGTCGCCGTCGATGGCCCAGACCACGCGGTCGGGCTCGCCCACCTTGGCGCCCATGGCCGCCGGAACGGCGTAGCCCATGGTGCCGGCACCGCCGGAGTTCAGCCAGGCATGCGGACGCTCGTACTTGATGAACTGCGCAGCCCACATCTGGTGCTGGCCCACACCGGCAACGTAGATGCCCTCGGGACCGGTCAGGGCGCCGATGCGCTCGATGACGCGCTGCGGCGCACTGAGGCCATCCTCGGGTTCGGTCCAGCCCAGCGGGTAGGTTTCCTTCAGGTTGTTCAGGAAAGCCCACCAGTTGGCCAGGTCCGGGGTTCCGGAGGTGCCGAACTGGGTCCGGACGGCTTCGGTCAGTTCCGGAATGATCTCCTTCACGGAGCCCACGATGGGAACATCGGCGGTGCGGTTCTTGGAGATTTCCGCGGGGTCGATGTCCGCGTGGATGACCTTGGCGTTGGGCGCGAAGGTCTTGAGTACGCCGGTGACGCGGTCGTCAAAGCGCGCGCCCAGGGTCACCAGCAGGTCCGCCTGCTGGAGCGCGGTCACGGCCGAGACCGTGCCGTGCATGCCGGGCATGCCCACGTGCTGCGGGTGCGAGTCCGGGAAGACGCCGCGGGCCATCAGGGTCGTCACCACGGGGGCGCCGGTGAGTTCGGCCAGCTCGCGGAGTTCGGCCGAGGCGTGGGCCTTGGAGACACCGCCGCCCACGTACAGCACGGGCTTGCTGGCGGCGGAGATCAGCTTGGCGGCCTCGCGGACCTGCTTGTTGTGGCCGCGGACCACGGGGCGGTAGCCCGGCAGGTCGATTTTGGGCGGCCAGGAGAACGTCATCTGCCCCTGCTGGGCGTCCTTGGCGACGTCCACAAGAACCGGGCCCGGACGTCCGGTGGAGGCGAGGTGGAAGGCCTCGGCCATGACGTGCGGAATGTCGTTGGGGTCCGTCACCAGGAACGAGTGCTTGGTGATGGGCATGGTGATGCCCACGATGTCGGCTTCCTGAAAGGCATCGGTGCCGATCACGCCGCTGGATACCTGGCCGGTGATGGCCACGAGCGGAACGGAATCCATGTGCGCATCCATGATGGCGGTGACGAGGTTGGTGGCACCCGGGCCCGAGGTGGCGATACAGACGCCCACCCGCCCGGTGACCATGGCGTAGCCTTGCGCGGCGTGGCCGGCTCCCTGTTCGTGACGGACCAGAACGTGGTTCATTTTGGAGGCCATCAAGGGGTCGTAGGTGGGCAGGATCGCGCCACCGGGCAAACCGAAAATGTCGTCGACGCCGAGTTCTTCGAGCGAACGGACAATTGCTTCTGAGCCGGTCATCACCGTCGGGGGTACGACGTTGTTCGGCCCAAGGACAGGAGAGGCGGCTGCAGCAGTGTCGACCCCGGCCTCGGCCGGCTTGTCGACGCGTTCCGGAGCCTTGGCGGCTCCAGCGGACTTTGAAGCCATCAGCGAGGGGCTGATGGGCGATCCTTTGCTCATCGAACTCTTCCTTAGTGGATCTTGAATTGGTGTGGTGCTAGGGAAAACTGAACGTTCCGTCCCGCCGGGAAAATAAAAAAACCCCTCAGCCTGATGGCTTTTCGAGGGGTTGCGCGTGACAGTTCGTTACCAGTCGGGCTATGGAGCCACGCGCTTGGTAAGTACGACGACGGTGCCGACGGTAACGAATGCGATCATGCGTTCAGTTTTCCCTCTAAGTGAGATACGTGTCAACGAAGCGACGTGCGATCTCACCATTTGGACATCATTGTCCAGTTTTTGGTCCTCTTCTACGGTCGGACCGACTGCCGCCATGCCCACTCTAGGCGGCAGGGCTTAATAAGGGTAGCGCCGAGGGTCCCGGACCGTATGGCGCTCTGCGCCATACGGTCCGGGACGGCGCTACCCGCAGTATGCGCCCGTGGAGGCGCTGTGCACCAGCTTGGCGTACTTGGCCAGGACGCCCTTGGTGAACTTGGCCGGCAGCGGTGTCCAGCCTTCCTTGCGGGCTTCGAGTTCTGCGTCGTCAACGAGCAGGTCGAACGTGCGTGCTGCGATGTCGACGCGGATCCGGTCGCCGTCCTTCACGAAGGCGATGGGGCCGCCGTCGACCGCTTCGGGGGCGACGTGGCCGATGCACAGGCCGGTGGTGCCGCCGGAGAAGCGGCCATCGGTGAGCAGCAGGACATCCTTGCCCAGGCCCGCACCCTTGATGGCGCCGGTGATGGCGAGCATCTCGCGCATGCCCGGGCCGCCCTTGGGGCCTTCGTAGCGGATCACCACGACGTCGCCCTTCTGGATCTCGCCGTTGTCCAGCGCGTCCAGGGCGCCCTGTTCACGCTCGAATACCCGGGCGCTGCCTTCGAAGACGTCCGCGTCGAAGCCGGCGCTCTTCACCACCGCACCCTCGGGGGCGAGCGAGCCGTGCAGGATGGTGATGCCGCCGGTCTTGTGGATCGGGTTGTCCAGCGCGCGGAGGATCTTGCCGTCCAGGTCCGGCGGGTTGATGGACTCGAGGTTCTCGGCAAGCGTCTTGCCGGTGACGGTGAGGCAGTCACCGTGCAGCAGGCCGGCGTCGAGCAGTGCCTTCATGATGACCGGCACGCCGCCGATCTTGTCGACGTCCGTCATGACGTACCGGCCGAACGGCTTCAGGTCGCCGAGGTGCGGAATCTTGTCGCCGATGCGGTTGAAGTCGTCCAGGCTCAGTTCGACCTCTGCTTCGCGGGCGATTGCCAGCAGGTGCAGGACGGCGTTGGTGGATCCGCCGAAGGCCATGGTGACGGCGATGGCGTTTTCGAACGCCTTCTTGGTCATGATGTCCCGGGCGGTGATGCCCTTGCGGAGCAGGTTCACTACTGCCTCGCCGGACTTGCGGGCGAATTCGTCGCGGCGGCGGTCTGCCGAGGGCGGGGCGGCGGAGCCGGGGAGGGACATGCCCAGGGCCTCACCGATGCATGCCATGGTGTTGGCGGTGTACATGCCGCCGCAGGCGCCTTCGCCGGGACAGATGGCCTTCTCGATGCGGGTGAGGTCTTCCATGCTCATCTTGCCGGCAGCGCACGCACCAACGGCTTCGAAGGCGTCGATCAGGGTGACTTCCTTTTCGGAGCCGTCCTCAAGTTTGACCCAGCCCGGCATGATCGAGCCGGCGTACAGGAACACGCTGGCGAGGTCCAGGCGCGCAGCGGCCATGAGCATGCCCGGAAGTGACTTGTCGCAGCCGGCCAGCAGCACGGAGCCGTCGATGCGCTCTGCCTGCATGACGGTTTCCACGGAGTCGGCGATGACTTCGCGGGAGACCAGGGAGAAGTGCATGCCCTCGTGGCCCATGGAGATGCCGTCGGAAACGGAGATGGTGCCGAACTGCATCGGGAACCCGCCGCCGGCGTGGACGCCTTCCTTGGCTCCCTGGGCCAGCCGGTTCAGGGACAGGTTGCAGGGAGTGATTTCGTTCCAGGAGCTCGCGACGCCGATCTGGGGCTTGGCGAAGTCGTCATCGCCCATGCCCACGGCCCGGAACATTCCACGTGCCGGAGCTGCGTGAATGCCGTCGGTGACAATCCGGCTCCGGGGCTTGATGTCAGGCTTGTTTTCGGTTGCGATCTGGGTGTCCTCACTCATGGGTCAAAGTCTATGACTCCTGAAAGGCCGCCAACGACCGGAAGTGGCCGGTTTGGCCCAATTTCCAGAAAATTTCGATCAAATAGTGGACTCACGTCTCACATTCTGGGACAGAGGCCCTGCCTGCCCTCGGTCCTGCTGGCGCTGACAAGCCTAGACAGCCCTATTGACAGCGACGTACCGTCAAGCAACGGCAACCTCGTGTGACGGATGAAAGGCTTTGCTATGGAGTGGATTATCTGGGTCATTGTCATTGTTTTGATCATCGCCGTCGTCTGGTGGCTGCTGAACCGGAACTCACGGGGAACGGCAGCCGGCGCGGCCCGGTCCGAACAGGTGACGTCCCCGTCCGGAGCCACTACCGCACCATCAGCTGCACGGGAAGAGTCGACGTCGGCCGCTTCTGCCGCCGCAGCGGCAGTGGGGCCTCCGTCAGACACCACCCGGACCGTACCCGAAACAGGCCGCCTGGCCGGACCGGACACCGAACCAAACTTCGGGCCAGCGCCGGAAGCCGCTCCGCTGGCGTACCGGCCCGCCCCCGCAGCCGCGCGCCCGGAGCCCGAGGACGTGGAACCGGACATCGAATCCTGGGAGGCCTCCACTGCCCGCCCGTCCTCGGCTCGGCCCGCCGGAGGAGACGTTGACGACTGGGACGACGACGGCGACAGGGCCGAATGGGATGCCCAATGGTCGGATGCAGGCAGTGCCGAGACGGGCAGCTCCACGCAGCAGGCTGCAGCGCAGCCTGCCACCCCGATGCACCACCCCGAGTACACGGATCCGCACGCCCCCACCCTGCCGGGCGCGGAATCCGCCGCGGCCGAAGCCCTGGACGCGGAGGCTGAAACCCAGCAGCGGATCCAGTCCTCCGCTGCGACCGAAGCCGGAGCCAGCCACGATGCCCCGCCTCACCGCGAACCCCAGCCTCATCACCTGGAACAGGGATTCGGTGCGGAAAGGGGTTTCGGCGAACAGCCCATCCCCCACAAACAGGCCGCCGGCGAAGGCTCAGAAACGGCGGCGGACCAGCCCTACGGTGAGGGGTCTGCCTCGCCGGCCGCAGATGGCAGCGGCCCGGACGGATACGCCGTCAAAGGCGACGTCAGCGCCATGACCTATTACGACGAAGACAGCGCCGGCTACCAGGACGCCAGGGCGGAAGTCTGGTTCCTTTCCCCGGCGCACGCCGAGGCTGCCGGGTTCCGGGCTCCGCGCCGGTCCCGGCGTTAACGCCCACGCGGCGGCGGCTGACTGCGGCCGGAGGAAGCGCATGACACTCAACCACCCCCGAAGGCCCGCAGCGGCGGCCGCCGCCACGCCCCTGGCAGTGACCGCGCTGGCATTGTCTGTCCTCACGATGTCGCTGTCCGGCTGCACGGGCGACGGCGGTCAGCCCGTTCCTGGCACCGGCACGCCGGGGACAAGCACCCTGGGTACAGGCGCCCCGGGAACCAGTGCGCCCGCCGCCTCCGGCACGGCAACCCCGGCGGCGCCGCGGGCGCCGGAAGTGGGGAGCAGGATCGAGGGACTTCAGATTCCCTGGTCGACGGTGTTCCTGCCGGACGGCACAGCAGTTATTTCCGAACGCGATTCCGCCCTGCTCAAAGCCGTAACCGACGGCAAGGTCAGCACCATCGGGGCCGTTCCCGGCGTCGTTCCCGGCGGCGAGGGCGGGCTGCTGGGGCTGGCGTTGTCGCCCGGCTTTGCCTCGGACCACTATCTCTACGCCTACTTCACGTCGGCCGACGACAACCGGATTGCCCGCATGCGCCTGGAAGGTACCGGGGCAGCCGGCGGCGGGGGCCTCCGGCTGGGTGAGCCGGAGGTGATCTTCTCCGGCATGTCCAAGGCCTCCACGCACAACGGCGGCAGGATCCGCTTCGGTCCGGACGGGTTCCTATACGTCGGTACGGGCGACTCGCAGCGCCGGGAGCAGCCGCAGGACCGGAACGCGCTGGGCGGCAAGATACTGCGGCTCACCAAGGACGGCGCCCCCGCGCCCGGCAACCCGTTCCCGAACAACCCCGTCTACAGCCTTGGCCACCGGAACGTCCAGGGCCTGGCGTGGGACGGCCAGGGCCGGCTCTGGGCCAGCGAATTCGGACCCGACGTCAATGATGAACTCAACCTGATCCGGCCCGGCGGAAATTACGGGTGGCCCGAAGTCACCGGGGCACCCCACCGGGACGGCTTCATCGACGCCAAGGTCGTCTGGCCATCCACGGCAGACTCCTCGCCCAGCGGACTCGAATTTTCCGGCAACACGGCCTACCTCGGGGCGCTGAGGGGCCAGCGCATCTGGGCCGTCCCTCTCAGCGGCGAAAACGCCGGCACCCCTGTGGGCTATTTCACGCGGCAGTTCGGGCGGATCAGGAACGTTGCGCTGGCCCCGAACGGGGATCTATGGGCCCTCAGCAACAACCAAAACCCTGATTTTGCGCTGATTTTGCGGCTTCCACGCTGAGTGGCGCGCCCCGCCCACCTCGATTTCACACCGACCAAAACTTCGTGTAGAGTCTTATGTCGTTGCGGAGGTCAACGAGGGAAACAAAAAGCCCGCGGACGACCGAAACAGCAGATGCACCTCTAGCTCAATTGGCAGAGCAATTGACTCTTAATCAATGGGTTCCGGGTTCAAGTCCCGGGGGGTGCACCACTATCGAAGCCCCGCTTTCATGGCCACAAGCCTGAAGGCGGGGCTTTGTGGTTTCCCGGAAGTGGCTGCGCCGGGAGCGGTGTTGTCATAACCAAAACTTCGTGTAGAGTTTCATGTCGTTGCGGAGGTCAACGAGGGAAACAAAAGCCCGCGGATGACCGAAACAGCAAATGCACCTCTAGCTCAATTGGCAGAGCAATTGACTCTTAATCAATGGGTTCCGGGTTCAAGTCCCGGGGGGTGCACCACTACCGAAGCCCCGCCTTCAAGGTCACAAACCTGAAGGCGGGGCTTTGTCGTTCCTGAAACAGGCAACGGCACCTGGTTCCCGCGTCAGCCCGCGGTCTGGAGCGCGACCCGCACCGGCTCCCCGGACTGCAGCGACGCCTGGGCGGCGTCCGCCACCATGGACGCTGCGACGGCGTCCTCCGGCGTGCACGGGTTCTGCCGCTTCCCGAGCACCAGTTCGACGAAGGCCGCCATCTCTGCACGGTACGCCGTGTGGAACCTCTCGGCGAACGTCCTGTGCGGCGGCCCCGCCGGGAAACCCACTGCGGTTTCGGCCGAGATCATCGCCATCTGCTCATCCATCCCCACCATGACGGACCCGGCGGACCCCTGGAGTTCCAGCCGGACGTCGTGTCCTGCCCCGTTGTAGCGGGTGGCCGAGACGGTGCCTACGCTGCCGTCGTCGAACGTCACCACGGCCAGCGCCGTATCAACGTCTCCGACGGCGCCGATTGCGGGGTCACCGTTGTTGGAACCCTTGGCGAAGACCTCCACGATTTCCTTGCCGGTGAGCCAGCGGAGAATATCGAAGTCGTGGACGGAGCAGTCGCGGAAGAGGCCGCCGGACGTCGCGAGGAACTCCACCGGCGGCGGCGTCATGTCGCACGTCACCGCCCTGACCGTGTGAAGCCACCCCAGCTCCCCGGCTTCAAAGGCTCGCTTGGCCTCCAGGTAACCCGGGTCGAACCGGCGCTGGTGTCCGATCTGCACAGTGCCGCCTGTGGCGCGGATATGGTCGAGGACGGGCAGTGATTCCTCGACGTTCACGGCAACAGGCTTTTCGCAGAACACCGGGATCCCGGCGTCCACACCGGCCTTGATCAGGTCCGGATGCGTAGCCGTTCCGGTGGCGATGACCAGCCCGTCGATGCCGGACTCCAGCAGGGCTTCAACGGAGGGAAGGAACCCAGCGCCGATTCCGCCCGCCAGGGTCCGGGCGTGCTCCGCGGCAACGTCGGTCAGCTTAAGGTGCACCTGGGTGCCCTGCGGCCCCGTCAGCTCCTTCAGGCCGGTGATGTTGCGGGCGTGCATGGCGCCGATTCGGCCCACTCCCACGAGTCCAAGAGTTACTTCTTTCATGCCGCTCCCAGTCACGGCTCCCCTATTCCGGCGCCCGGCCGGCGTCGGCCGTGGAGTCGGTCACGTCGGCGACTTCGGCCTGGACTTCCTTGACGATGTCGCTGTGGCCGCCGAGCTGTTCGAGTTCGTGGGCGAGTTCGGCCAGTTCGGCACCGCCGGCCATCTGGGCGGTCAGTTCGTCGATGGTGATGTCCTTCTTCTCGTAGTAGCCGATCGACTTGCCGCGCTTGAGCAGCAGGAACCGGTCCCCGACCGGGAAGGCGTGGTGCGGGTTGTGGGTGATGAAAATGACCCCGAGCCCGCGGTCGCGGGCCTGCAGGATGTACCGGAGCACGACGCCGGACTGCTTGACGCCCAGCGCGGCGGTGGGTTCGTCCAGGATCAGCACCTTCGCGCCGAAGTACACGGCCCGGGCGATCGCGACGCACTGGCGTTCACCGCCGGAGAGCTGCCCGATGGGCTGTTCGACATCGCGCAGGTCGATGCCCATGTCCGCCAGTTCCTTCTTGGTGATGTCCTTCATCTGCTGCACGTCCATCCGGCGGAACGGCCCGGACCCGGTGGTCAGTTCGGAGCCGAGGAAGAAGTTCCGCCAGATCGGCATCAGCGACACCACGGCCAGGTCCTGGTACACGGCGGCGATGCCGGCGTCCAGCGCCTCACGCGGGGAGCTGAGCTTGCGTTCCTCGCCCATGATCTTGAAGGTGCCTTCGTCGTGCTGGTGCAGGCCGGCGATGATCTTGATCAGCGTGGACTTGCCCGCACCGTTGTCCCCGAGCACGCAGGTGACGCGGCCGTTGTCCACGGCCATGGTGACATCACGCAGGGCGATGACGTTCCCGTAGTGCTTGCCCACGTTCTCCAGCGAGAGCAGGTGCACCGGAGTGTGGGTCAGCGGGTCTTGTTCGTCTTTCAGCAGCGTCTGCTGGTCGATCTGGTGTGCATTCATTGGTCCAGGCCCCTTTACTTCAGTTCCGCGCGGCGCTTGACGATCAGGTTGACGATGGTGGCCAGCAGCAGCATCAGGCCCAGGAAGAATTTGAACCAGTCCGGGTTCCACTGCGCGTACACGATGCCCTTGTTGGCCATGCCGAAGATGAACGCGCCGATCGCCCCGCCCACGGCCGAACCGTACCCGCCGGTCAGCAGGCACCCGCCGATCACCGCGGCGATGATGTAGAGGAACTCGTTGCCCACGCCCTCACCGGACTGCACGGCGTCGAACGCGAAAAGGTTGTGCATGCCCAGGATCCAGCCGCAGAACCCCACGGCCATGAACAGCCCGATCTTGGTCCTGGTCACCGGCACACCCACCGCGCGGGCGGCGTTCGCATCGCCGCCGGCCGCGAAGATCCAGTTGCCCACCCGGGTGCGCAGCAGCACCCACGAGGCCACCGCCACCAGCGCGATCCAGATGAACACCGTGATTTTGACCTCCACCCCGCCCAGCGTCACCGAGGATGCGAAAATGGCCTGGGCCGAAGAGAAGCCGTCCATGTTGGAGATCGACGGCGAGGATACGGACCCGCCGATAAGCCGGGTGAGGCCCAGGTTCAGGCCGGTCAGCATCAGGAACGTGGCGAGGGTGACGATGAAGCTGGGCAGCTTGGTCTTGATCAGGATCCAGCCGTTAATGAAGCCGATGCCCAGCGAAACGACCAGGGCCAGGCCGACGCCGACCCACACATTGGTGCTGAAGTACCAGCTGAACAGGGACGCCGTCAGGGCAGAACTGATCACCGCGACGCCGGTGGACAGGTCAAACTCGCCGCCGATCATCAGCAGTGACACGCCCACCGCCATGATGCCGATGGTCGAGGAACCATACAGCACCGTGGCGAACGCATTCGGCTGGATGAAAGTCTGGGACACGGACGCGAAAAACACGAACAGCACGATCGCGCCGACAAGGGCGCCCACTTCGGGACGGCCAAGCAGCTTCTGCAGCGGATTGCGCCGGCCGACACGTTCGTCGGTCACCGCCGGCTTGGTAATGGTCGGGGTCATGGTCATTGGAATGCTCCTTGCTGCCCGGTCCGGCGTCTCCGCCGGACCGGGCTGGCGGGCTGCTAGCGGATACCCTGCTGGGCGAAAGTGAGGGCGTTGGCTGCTCCAGCCTTGTCCACGATGGTGGGGCCGGTCAGGACGGGCTGGCCGCCGCCGAGTTTGAAGCCGCCGCGCTTGGCCTGCCACAGCGCGTCCACCGAGCCGTACCCCTGCAGCCATGGCTGCTGGTCGACGGTGAACTCGACGGCGCCGTCGGCAATCTTTTGGGCCAGCTCGGCGTTCATGTCAAAGGAGGCCACCTTGGCCTTGCTGCCGGCCGTGGTCACCGCCTTGAGGATGGTCAGGGTGTACGGCGCACCCAGCCCGATGATGACGTCTGCATCGGCGGTGGCCTGCAGTTTGGCCGTCACGGTGGAGGACACCTGGGTCATGTCCGTACCCTGCACGTACAGGATCTCGGTTGCCGGAACCTTCGACTTCACACCTGCGCAGCGGGCTTCGAGACCGACGTGGCCCTGTTCCTGGATGACGCAGACGGGGTGCTTGAGTCCGAGGGAGTTGAGTTTGTCGCCCACCGCTTCACCGGCGAGTTTCTCATTGGAACCAAAGTGCGTGAAGGCGCCCAGCTGCGCGAAGACAGACTCGCCGGCATTGAGGCTCACCACAGGAATGCCGGCATCTGTAGCCTTCTTCAGGGCGTCCTTCAGGGCGTCCGGCTTGGCCAGGGTCACTGCGATGCCGTCCACTTTCTGGTCCACGGCCTGTTGGATCAGCTGGGCCTGACGGCCGCCTTCAGGGTCCGAGGTGTACAGCAGCTCCACGTTGTCTTTGGCCGCGGCTTCCTCAGCGCCCTTGCGGACAATGTCCCAGAAGGTGTCTCCGGGAGCGGCGTGCGTGATGAGGGCGACCTTGATACGCGGCGTCGACGCGGCCTGGCCGCCGGCCCCGGCATCTGCGTTCTCCGCTGGCCTGCCTCCGCTGCTTGAGCAAGCGCTGAGAGCCATCATCGGCACGACGGCGGCAACCAGCGCCGCCTTCCGCCATGAAAATTTCTTCACCGAAAATCTCCTTTGATCCGGACTCCGGCCGCGCCACGTCGCAGCGGCCGAAATGTTGATATCTCCGATCATCGTGACTCGGATCACTCTTGTCAATGTTTGTCCTAACATTAGGACGATAATAGTTTTATCCCCTGGCTATCCCACCTGGAAGGCCTCCCGGAACGCCGACAGCGCCTGATCCCCCGCCGCCAGTCCCGGCCCACCCGAGGCACCCGCTTCCAGTCCAATGACGCCCGCGTAGCCGACGTCGGCGAGCGCCCCTGCTACGGCGCTGTAGTTGATCTCCCCCGTTCCAGGCTCGAACCGGCCCGGGACGTCGGCTACCTGGATTTCCCCGATCCACGGCAGAGCTGCACGGACCAGCTCAATCAGGTTTCCTTCGCCAATCTGGGCATGATAGAGATCCAGCATCATCCGTACGTGCGGGTGGCCGACGGCGGACACCAGCGCCAGGGTGTCCTTGGCGCGGGCCAGCGGTATGCCCGGGTGATCCAGGGCCGTATTGAGGTTTTCCAGTGCAAAGACGACGCCGTGCCGTTCACCGAGCCGGCCCAGCCTCTCCAGGGTGCGGAGGCCGGTTAGCCACATTTGCCCGGTGGAGCGGTGGAGCGGCCGCACGGCGGCCCCGCCGTCGCCAAGTTCCGCCGGATGCACCACCATTCGCTCGATACCCAGCTCCAGCGCCGCCGGGATGAGGTTCTCCGCCGATTCAACAACCCGGTCCGCGTTGGCCGGATCAATGAGGCTGCCGCCAAAGTAGCCGCTCATGGAGGAAAAACGGGCGCCTGTTGCGGCCAGTGCTGCAATGTCCCGGTTCCGCGTGTCCCAGAGTTCCACCTCGAACCCCTGCTCATGAATGCGCCGCACCCGCTCGATGAGGGGCAACTCGCCGTAGATCATCTCGGCGCATGCTGCCAGCCGGAAGCTCATGCGCCCTGACCCGTGAAGTGCTGACCCGTGAAGTGCTGTCCCGCCAGCTGCAGCTCCGGCTCGGCCGCCTGCAGATGTGCCACAGCCGAAACGTCCACCGGCAGGCCGGTCTCGTGCGACCGGATGGCCGCTAGAGCCACGGCGAGCGCGTTGCGGGCATCGACGCCGCCCGGAACCGCCTTTCCGCCCGGTGCGCGTCCGGCCCGGCGGGCCGCAATGCCGTCGACGAACCGGGCGAGCTCCGCGGTATATGCGCCATGGAAGAGATCGATGTTCAGCCGCACGGTGTCCGAGGCAATGCCCGCGGCTGTGTAGCTCACGGCGTTTGATGCCCGCGGCCCGCCTGCACTGACCATACCGGCCGATCCGAAGACTTCGCCCCGCACGTCGTAGCCATACAGGGCATTAAAGTTGGCTTCGGCCACCGCGATGGCCCCGTTGCTGTAGGTGACCGTGACCACCGCCGTATCCAGCAGGCCTCCGGCTTTCGCTTCGGGGGCCACGAGGGCGTCAGCCACTGCATGCACCTTCAGCGGAACCGCGCCCGGGTTCAGCCAGTTCAGGGTGTCGAAATCATGGATCAGCGTTTCCAGGAAGATCGTTCCGGGCGCGATCCGCTCCGGGACGGCGATTCCGGCCGCGGTGCCCGGGTCCCGGGTGAGGGACCGCAGGAGCTGCGGAGTACCTACTGCGCCCTCGTCGATAAGTTTCCTCGCGGCGGCGAAGTCTGCAGCGAAGCGCCGGTTGAAGCCAAACTGGACATTAATCCCGGCGGCCTCTGCAGCGGCCAGCGCCTCGTCCAGTTCTTCAACAGTGCGGCCACCCGGCTTTTCGCAGAATACGTCTTTCCCGGCCCGGGCCGCAGCCGCAATCAGGCCGGAATGGAACTTTGCCGGCGATGCCACCAGGACCCCATCAATGTCGGGGTCGTTAATCACGTCCGCTGGATCTGCCGTGATTCTGGGGACGCCGAGCTTGCCCGCCAAGGCCTCGGCGGCGGGAAGCGCGGGGTCAGCGACGGCATCCAGCCGCGCATGCGGAATCCGGAGGGCCACTGACTCGGCGTGGAAGGCGCCGATCCAGCCGGCTCCAATCAGGCCGAGCCGGACGGGGCGGTTGCCGGCGGCGGGCTGCTGAATATAGGTCATGAATCATCCTTCTTCTCAGGCTTCTAGATCGTTCTAGTGAACTGATCGTGGCACAGCCTTTAGCTTCTGTCTAGATCGTTCTATAGACTGCTGGCAGGAGGGAGGAACATGACTGAACAGCAACGGCGCCCCACCCTGATGGACGTAGCCGAAGCGGCCGGCGTTTCACGGGCCCTGGTTTCCATCGTGATGCGCGGCGCGCCCGGCGCGGCAGAAGCCACGAGACAGAAAGTGCTCGACGCCGCACGCGAACTCGGCTACCGGCCGGACAGCCGTGCGCGGCTGCTGCGCAGTACCCGGACCAAACTCCTGGGCCTCAGTTTCTCCACAGCCCACGCGTTCCACGCCGAAATTGTGGACGCGGCATACGCTGAGGCCGGCGCTAAAGGCTACGAACTCGCACTGGGCGGCGTCACCAGTGGCAGGCCCGAGGCCCGGACCATCGAGGCCCTGTTGGATTTCGGGTCCGAGGCGCTGATCCTGATCTCGCCAACACTCAGCAGCGACGAACTGGCACGGTATGCCAGTCAGGTGCCGGTGGTGAGCCTCCTCCGGAACGACGTCGGCGACGCCACCGATTCCGTGAGCAGTGATGATTACGCGGGCATCCGGATGGCGGTGGAGCACCTGGTGTCCCTGGGGCACCGGAGGATCGTTCATATCGACGGCGGTTCCGCGGTCTCCGCCGAACCGCGCCGGTCTGCCTTCCGGGCGGAGATGAAACGCCGTGGCCTGGAGCCGGCCATCATTGCCGGGGGCGCGATGGAGGAAGACGGGATGACCGCTGGCAATTCCCTGGGCCCGGTCATGCCGACCGCCGTCATCGCCTTCAACGACAGGTCAGCCCTCGGGGTCATCGAGAGCCTCCGGGCACAGGGGCAACGGGTCCCGGCAGATGTGTCAGTGCTGGGCTACGACGACAGCCAGTTCGCACGGCTCAGCTATGTCCAGCTGTCCTCGATCAGCCAGGACGCGCCACAGCTTGCCGCCGCGGCCGTGGACCGCGCCGCGGCGCGGATTGAAGGAACCCAGTCGGCCGGGCATGTCGTGCGGACCCCGCATCTGGTGGCACGCAGGACCACTGCCGCTCCCCCTGCCGGCGGGTAGCCGCCGATACCGGGAATGGGCCTCGGGCTAGGAATTGGCCTCGACGGCCAGCCCGGTGTCGGCGCTGGCAACGATGGCGTTGGTCTCCGGCGACGCGAAGCGCTTAGCCAGCTCCCGGACCACAGCCTGAAGTTCCTGGCGGAGCAGATCCGGGTCAATGGACGCTGCGGCGAGGACCGACCGTTCCATGTCTGCTGCAGCCATGACGGCTTCAGTGCCCCGCTCCGTGAGCGATACGACGTGGCTGCGCCGGTCCGACGTGCTGCGCTGGCGCACAATATGCCCGTGCGACTCGAGGCGGCTCAGCGTTTTGCCCATGGTCTGGGCCTGCACCCGGACAAGCTGGGCCAGCTGCGCCTGCGTCATGGGGCCACTGTTGTAGAGCACCTCGATGGCGATAACGCCGGCATGGGTCAGGCCGATGGCGCCCAGCTTCTCGTTCCATGAGTGCTCAACAAGGCGGGCCGCCGTGGACAAGAGACGCCCTGTGGGCCAGCGATCCATATCAGGCATAGCACTAAGTATAACTAAGCCTGATTAGTACCCGACACGAAGCCTTACTAAGCTGTCATGTCCCGCACCAAAACAAGGAGACAACGTTGGCTGAAAAACTTACGCCCGGCGACACCGCCCCCGCCTTCACACTGAAGGACGCTACGGGAGCGGACGTGAGCCTCAGCGATTACCGCGGCCGGAACACCATAGTTTATTTCTATCCGGCCGCCGCCACGCCCGGATGCACCAAGCAGGCCTGCGACTTCCGGGACAGCCTGGCATCCCTTCAGGCTGCCGGCTACGAAGTGCTGGGGATTTCGCCTGACCCGGTGGGCAAGCTGGCCAGTTTCGCCGACGCCCAGGGCCTCACCTTCCCGCTCCTGTCGGACGAGGACCATGCAGTTGCCGAGGCCTACGCCGCGTGGGGCGAGAAGAAGAACTATGGCCGGACCTACGAGGGCCTCATCCGTTCCACCGTGGTGGTGGACCCGGACGGCAAAGTTGCCGTGGCCCAGTACAACGTCCGGGCTACCGGGCATGTCGCCAAGCTGCGCAAGGACCTCAAGCTCGAAGAGGTTGGATAACCCTGCGCCTGACAGACTGGCCGCACCTGCCGCAAGGACCGCACGGGTGACGGTACAATTGAGGCTGGCATCCGCCGTCGTACGTTTCCTGCTGCTGACAGCACGCAGGGCGCACCAGGCGGGGCCGGGCGCGAGTGGTGAAATTGGCAGACACGCAGGATTTAGGTTCCTGTGCCTTCGGGCGTGGGGGTTCAAGTCCCCCCTTGCGCACAACAGCAAATGAATGGGGAAATCCCGGGCTACGGCCCGGGATTTCCCCATTTAACCGGCCACTGCCAACGGGCGCCCACGAGGCCGCCGAAAAATCTTTCCAGGTTCACCCATCCGCTGCCGCCGACCAGGCGAATACCCAGTGAGACACCGGCCACCTGTCCAACAACCCGGCCGGTGCCCCACAGTCGGAAAGGATCGCCGGGAGACGCCATACCCCCTGCGGTCCCGTTCATCGGCACAACTAAGGAGAACCGAAATGCAGTCTTTCAAGCGCTCAACCTTCACCGTCGCAGGCGTTGCAGCCGCCGCTCTGCTGAGCCTCACCGCTTGCGGCGGCTCCGCCGGCACGTCCAGCAGTTCGTCGGCCGCCGCCGAGCCGTCCGCCTCCAGCATGGCGCCATCACCGTCTGAGACATCGGCGGCTATGGATCCGGCCGCCAACCTTGCCGGGCCCGGCTGTGCCGACTACGCCAAGCAGGTTCCCAGCGGCAAGGGTTCCGTCGCAGGCATGGCCCTGGATCCCGTGGCCGTCGCCGCCTCGAACAACCCGTTGCTGAAGACGCTGACCGCCGCGGTCTCCGGCAAGCTGAACCCGAAAGTCGATCTCGTTGATACGCTGAACGGCAGCGAGTTCACGGTGTTCGCGCCGGTTGACGACGCTTTCGCCAAGGTCGATGCGGCAACGATCGAGACCCTCAAGAAGGACGACGCCCTGTTGAGCAAGATCCTCACCTACCACGTGGTCCCGGGCCAGGTCACTCCGGACAAGATCGTTGGCACGCACAAGACCGTGCAGGGCGGATCGGTAACCGTGACCGGCACCAAGGATGCCCTCAAGGTGGACGGCGCCAACGTGATCTGCGGCGGCGTCCAGACGGCGAATGCCACCGTTTACCTCGTGGACTCGGTGCTGATGCCGAAGTAGATACTGACCCTGGCCCGGGACCCGTCCCGGGCCAAGACCGCGGTCCGCACCCGAGGGTGCGGACCGCGGTCTTTTGCTGTGCGGGCCTCCTGCGCCGCCCGGTGCCGCCCCGCGCTCCGTCCGGACGCCAACCGGGCCGGCGTGTCCTGGCTCACGCATAAGCCAAGGGTCCGCAATCCGTCAATTAGACTGGGTGGCGGGCAAGCAGCCGCCCACGCGCACCCCAGCAGTCCAGAGGTGGTAATCGAGTGCCCAGCAGCAGTATCCCGCGCCGTACGGCCCTCAAGACCGGCGCCGTCCTTCTGGGCCTGTCCCTCACTTCCTGTACGAGCGAAGCCGAGCCCACGCCGTCGTCCGCTGCGGCGAGCACCACAACGGCCGCCGCAGCCCCTTCCGAGACCTTTACGTTCGGCACGGCCTCGCAGCCTCTGGGCCTGGATCCCGCCCTGGCCAACGACGTCGAGTCGCAGCGGGTCACCCGGCAGGTGCTGGAGGGCCTGGTGGGCGTCGACCAGACAACGGGCGAGCCCACGCCGCTGCTGGCAACGGCATGGGCGGAAGCAGCCGACGGCCTGTCCTACACATTCACCCTTCGCCCCGGCGTCAGGTTTCACGATGGCTCCCCGTTCAACGCCGACGCCGTCTGCACCAATTTCGACCGCTGGTTCAACTTTTCCGAGGCGCTGCGGAAGCAGGCTCCGGGAGCCACCTTCAAGGGAGTGTTCAAGGAACACGCCGACCATGCCGAGCTGTCCGTCTTCAAATCCTGCACCGCCCTGTCGGCCCTGCGGGTGCGGATCCGCCTCACCGAGCGCTTCACAGGCTTCCTCCAGGCCCTGACACTTCCCGCGTTTGCCATGTCCTCCCCCAAGGCACTCGCCGCGGGTAAGGCCGACCAGCTCAGCCTTAGGCGCGGGAGCCAGGCACTTTCCGCCTACGCCACCCACCCTGTGGGCACCGGCCCCTTCCGCTTCTCCGCGTGGAACAGCGCGGGCGTCACCCTTACGGACAACAAGGACTACTGGGGCACCCGGGGACAGATTGCCACCCTCCAGTTCGTGACCTACGACCACCCGCAGACGCGGCTGCAGGCCCTGCTGGACGGCAGGATCGACGGCTATGACGCCGTGACGGTGGGGAACTTCGACCAGCTCGTCAAACGCGGCAAGCAGATCATCCAGCGGGACCCCTTCTCTGTGATGTATCTGGGCATGAACCAGGAAATTCCCGTGCTGAAGGACCTCAAGGTCCGCCAGGCCATCGAACTGGCCATCGACAAAGACACGCTG
Organism: Arthrobacter sp. K5; assembly: GCF_040448525.1. Taxonomy (NCBI): domain Bacteria; kingdom Bacillati; phylum Actinomycetota; class Actinomycetes; order Micrococcales; family Micrococcaceae; genus Arthrobacter; species Arthrobacter sp. K5. The sequence continues at coordinate 1,203,306 of NZ_CP159279.1, forward strand.
ATCAGGCGCTTCTTCATCGACAACACGGCCCAGGCCTCACAGTTCGTTCCGCCCAAGCTGAGCGGCTTCAACAACAACGCACCCGCGCTGGGCCACGATCCAAGCAAAGCGAAGGAACTCCTGGCAGAGGCCGGCTACAAGGGCCAGGCCCTGAAGTTCTACTACCCCATGAATGTCACGCGGCCCTACCTGCCCACGCCGGAGAAGGTCTACGCGGAGCTCAGCCGCCAGCTCACGGCAGTCGGACTGAACATCCAGCCCGTTCCCGTGGACTGGACGGACGGCTACCTGCAGAAGGTTAAGAACCCCGGCGACCATGCCCTGCACCTGCTCGGCTGGAACGGCTCCTACTCCGACGCGGACAACTTCCTGGCGCCGCTCTTCGGCGAGAAGAACGGCGAGTTCGGCTACCAGGACCCGCAGGTGTTCTCCAAGATCGACCGCGCCCGCGGACTCCCGGACGGCCAGGAGCGCACGCAGCAGTACCAGACAATCAACGCCCAGATCGCGGAGTCGCTGCCCGCCGTGCCCATTGCTTTCCCGATCTCCGCCCTGGCCCTGTCCGACCGGGTGATCAGCTATCCCGCCTCGCCGGTATTAAATGAAGTTTTCACGAAGGTCCAGCTGAGGCCTTGACGCCGGGGCGCAATTTCAGTTAGAGGGCGGTGCAGGGATATTCTGTGACAGCCAGAGCCGCCTACGGGAGACTGATTGTGACCTTCATTTCCAAGACCCAACATGCCGACGTCGTCCTCATTGGCGGCGGCATCATGAGCGCCACGCTGGGTGCTTTCATCAAGCAGCTCGAACCCAACTGGACCATTTCCCTGTTCGAGCGGCTCGACGAGGCCGGCCTGGAGAGCTCAGGACCGTGGAACAACGCCGGCACCGGACACGCCGCGCTGTGTGAGCTTAACTACTCCCCCGCAGCCAAAGACGGCTCGGTCAATCCTGCCAAGGCACTGCACATCAACGAGCAGTACCAGCTGTCCCGCCAGTTCTGGTCCCATCTGGTGGACAACTCCCTGATCGGCTCCCCCAAGGGTTTCATCAACACCGTTCCGCACATGAGCTTCGTCATCGGCGATGACAACTCGAACTTCCTCAAGACCCGGTACAACGCGCTCAAGGAGCACACCCTGTTCCGGAGCATGGAGTACTCCGAGGACTTCGCGCAGATCGCCAAGTGGGCGCCGCTGATCGTCAAGGGCCGCGACACCAAGCAGCGCGTCGCCGCCACCCGCGCCGCCGAAGGTACCGACGTCGACTTCGGTGCCCTGACCCGTGAGCTCACCGGCTACCTGGCCAACAACGGCGTCGAAATCAACTACGGCCACAACGTCACCGATGTCCGCAGGGCGTCCGACGGCGGCTGGGACCTTTCGCTCAAGCACCCCGCTTCCGGTGAGCGCGGCAGCATCCGGGCCAAGTTCGTCTTCGTCGGCGCGGGCGGCGGAGCGCTGCACCTGCTGCAGGCTTCCGGCATCCCGGAGAGCAAGGGCTTCGGCGGGTTCCCGGTCTCCGGCCAGTTCTTCCGCTGCACGGATCCGTCCCTCGCATCCCAGCACAACGCCAAGGTCTACGGCCAGGCTTCCGTCGGCGCGCCGCCCATGTCGGTGCCGCACCTGGACACCCGCTACGTCAACGGCAAGCGCTCCCTGCTGTTCGGCCCGTACGCCGGCTTCTCCACGAACTTCCTGAAGAACGGCAGCTACCTGGATCTCCCGCTGTCCATCCGGCCGAGCAACATCATCCCGATGCTCGCCGTGGCCAAGGACAACATGGACCTGACCGCCTACCTGGTCAAAGAGGTGGCCAAGCGCCACGGTGACAAGGTGGAGGCGCTGCGCGAGTACTATCCCGAGGCCAAGGACGGCGACTGGGAACTCATCACCGCCGGCCAGCGTGTGCAGATCATCAAGAAGGATCCGAAGAAGGGCGGTGTGCTGCAGTTCGGAACCGAGGTGATTGCCGCCCGCGACGGTTCCATCGGCGCGCTCCTCGGCGCTTCACCGGGAGCCTCCACGGCCGTGCCCATCATGATCGAGCTCCTGCAGAAGTCCTTCCCCAAGAACTTCAAGGGCTGGCAGTCCAAGCTCAAGGAAATGATGCCGGGCTACGGCGTCAAGCTCAACGAAAATCCGGAGCTGGCGGCGGAACTCGAGAAGGCCACCGCCAAGAGCCTCCAGCTGGAAGCATCGCCCGCAGTCCAGCGATGACCGTCCAGCGCTGACCCGGCGCGGGTTGCGGCAGGCACCACCGAAGGCACACAGTCCGTCGACCCAGGAGATCACACGATGTTCCGGCTGGCCCACCTATCCCTCGGGAACCGCGCACTCATCGCGCTGATCACCATCTTCGCCTCGGTGTTCGGCGTGATCACCATGTCCTCGCTGAAGCAGGAACTCATTCCCTCGATTGAGTTCCCGCGGATCACGGTGATCACGTCGATGCCCGGGGCGTCGCCCGAGGTGGTGGACAAGCAGGTCAGCCGGCCGCTGGAGACCGCGCTGAACGGCGTCGAAGGCCTGGAGTCGACGTCGTCCACGTCCCGCAATGGGGTCTCGCAGATCAGCCTGGTGTTCACCTATGGTTCCAACCTGGACCGGGCCCGGAACCAGATCGACCGGGCGATCTCCAACGCCAAGCGCACGCTGCCCGACGACGTCCAGCCCCAGGCCATCGCGGGCAGCATCAGCGACTTCCCGATCGTCTTCCTCGCCGTCTCCTCCGACAAGCCGCTCAGTGAGCTGAACACGGACCTCCAGCGCCTGTCGGTACCGAGGCTGCAAAAGCTCGACGGCGTCCGCGGCGCCGACGTGACGGGCGGCGCCAGCCGGCACATCCTCATCCAGCCGAACGCGGCCAGGATGGCCGCCGGCGGTGCCAGCGTCCAGTCCCTGCGGAACGCCCTGACCAACAACGGTGATCTTGTCCCGGCGGGCACCATCGAGGAAAAGGGCCAGAGCCTGTCCCTGCAGATCGGCAGCCCGGTCAACTCTGTAGCCGCGGTCAAGGCGCTGCCGCTCAGCGGGGCCAACGCCGGCACCACCATCGGCTCCGTGGCCGACGTCAGCATCAAGGATGACGCCCGGACGTCCATCACCAGGACTAACGGCCGCGAAACGCTTGCCATTTCCGTGACGAAGAAGCCCGAGGGCGACACTGTCGCGATCTCGCACGCGGTGAAGGAATTGCTTCCGCAGCTCGAGGCGGAGCTCGGCTCGGACGCCAAGTTCACCGCCGTCTTCGACCAGGCACCCTTCATCGAGAAGTCCATCAAGGACCTCACCACGGAAGGCCTCCTGGGACTCGGTTTCGCGGTGGCCGTCATTCTCCTCTTCCTCATGTCCGTCCGCTCCACCCTGGTCACCGCCGTCTCCATTCCGCTGTCGCTGCTCATCACCTTCATCGGCCTCTCCGGCACGGGATATTCGCTGAACATCCTAACGCTCGGTGCGCTGACCATCGCCATCGGCCGGGTGGTGGACGACTCGATCGTGGTGATCGAGAACATCAAGCGGCATCTGAGCTACGGCGAAGCCAAGCTCACCGCCATCCTCACCTCCATCCGTGAAGTTGCGGGCGCCATCACGGCATCCACACTGACCACCGTGGCCGTCTTCCTCCCGATCGCCTTCGTGGGCGAGCTCGCAGGCGAACTGTTCCGTCCGTTCGCCCTGACGGTCACCATTGCGCTGCTCTCCTCGCTCCTGGTGTCCCTGACCATCGTTCCCGTGCTCGCGTACTGGTTCCTGAAGAGCCCCGCAACCGGAGGCGGCGCCGAGGCCCCGCTGTCCGCCGCGGAGGTCCAGGCGCAGGCGCACGAGACCGAGCAGCGCAGCATCCTCCAGCGCGGCTACCTGCCCGTGCTGAACAAGACCCAGAAGCACCCGGTGCTCACCCTGGTCGCCGCTGTCCTGGTCCTCGGCGGGACCGCCGCCATGACGCCGCTGCTCGCCACCGACCTGCTGGGACGCTCAGGCGAGAACAGCATGACGGTCAAGCAGGAACTTCCGGCCGGCACGAGCCTTGAAGACACCAGCGCCGCGGCCCGGAAGGTCGAGGACGTGCTCCTTGGCATCGACGGAATCAGGGACGTCCAGGTGACCTCCGGCAATGCGCAGGCGGGTTTCACCGCGCTGACGTCCTCCGGTGCCTCCAATTCCTCGTTCACGGTTGTCACCGACGAAAAAGCGAACCAGGGCAAGCTGCAGGAGACCGTCCGCAGCGAACTGGCGACGGCAGGTGCTGCGGGCAAAATCTCCGTCGGCTCCCAGCAGGGCGGCTTCGGGACGTCCTCCACGGTGGACATCACCCTGAAGGCAGCGACCTCCGAAGACCTGAGGAAGGCCAGCGACGCCATGGTGAAGGCCATGACGGGAGTTCCCGGAAGCAGCGAGGTGACCACAAACCTCGCCGCCAGCCAGCCTGTGGTGCAGGTCAAGGTGGACCGGGCCAAGGCCGTTGCCGCGGGCCTGACCGAAGAGCAGGTGGCCGGCGTCCTGGCCTCGACCATCAGCCCAGTCCCCGCGGGCACGGTGCGCATCGACACGGACGATTTCCCCGTCCAGATCGGGGAAGGGAAACGCTTCACCAGTATCGCCGCCGTCCGCGACATCCCGCTCCCAACCGCCTCCGGCCCGGTCCCGCTCAGCCGGATTGCCGCCGTCGAACAGGTCGATGTCCCCCTTTCCATCACCTCCAGCAACGGCCAGCGGACCGCGCAGGTGTCCGTCACGCCGTCGGGATCCAACCTGGGCGCCGTCAGCGCCGAGGTGCAGCAGCGCCTCAAAGCCGTGGACCTGCCGGCCGGGGTGACCGCGGAGATCGGCGGTGCCACCACCCAGCAGGCAGAATCGTTCCGGCAGCTCGGCCTTGCACTGCTGGCCGCCATCGCCATCGTCTACGTGATCATGGTGGCGACGTTCAAGTCCCTGATCCAGCCGCTGATCCTCCTCGTTTCGGTGCCGTTCGCCGCCACCGGAGCGGTTGCCCTGCTTCTGGTCACGCAGGTGCCGCTGGGACTGCCGTCGCTGATCGGCATGCTGATGCTCGTGGGCATTGTGGTCACCAACGCGATCGTGCTGATCGACCTCATCAACCAGTACCGGAAACCGCGCGGCGGCAAACCGGGGATGAGCGTGGCCGACGCCATCACGCACGGTGCCCGGCAGCGGCTCCGCCCCATCCTGATGACCGCACTGGCCACGGTCTTCGCGCTGACCCCCATGGCCCTCGGCATGACGGGCGGCGGCGGGTTCATATCGCAGCCGCTGGCCATCGTGGTGATCGGCGGGCTGGTCTCGTCCACGGCGCTCACGCTGGTGCTCGTCCCGGTGCTGTACCGGCTGGTGGAGGGACGGAAGGAGAAGAAGGAGCTCATGCGCCAGCTCAAGGAACGGCCCGACTTCTCCGCCGCCGAGGACGACGTCGATGCCGAGTTCGCCGACTGGACCACCGGCATGGTGCCCAAACTCAGCGGCCGCCGCGCCGCCCCCGGCTCCCCCGACTGACCCCGCCTCATCCCTTCCTCCCCGACTGACCCCGCCTCATCCCTTCCTCCCCACCCAACTAGGTAGCAGCAGAGGGCCTTCCCAGCGCTGGGAACGCCCTCAGCTGCTACCTACATGGGGTGACTGCCGGGTTGCCTGTGGATAACTCAATTCCGGGCTCCGGTTTTTGGAACGATGGGGCCATGAAATATCCGAGCGCGTTGCCGGACCATCTCTCGGCCATTCCCTTCACCGTGAAGGAGGCACTCGACGCCGGGGTTGGCCGGGACCGGCTGAAGATCGGCGGCCTCGTGACCCCCAGCCGGGGCATCCGGATGCCTTCGCCCTCCCACACCCAACCCTCGACGCAGCAGCTGGCGCACCTGGCCCGGCCCCACACGCTGGTCACCGGCCTTTCGGCGGCGTCGCATGCAACCGCCTTCCTGCTGTGGGAGTTTCCCGGTTTCCTCCCCGGCGCTGATCGCCCTGGCATCCACATATCCCGCCCGGACGCGGTTGCCATCGCCCGGCGGCGGGGTGTGGTGGGCCACCGCGGACAGTTCTTTCCCGACGAGATCGTGGAACTCGTCGGGGTGTTCGTGACCAGCAGGACCAGGACGTGGCTGGACATCGCGCGGCGGATGAGTGTCGATGAGCTGACAGTGGTGGCGGACCACCTCCTGCGCCGTCCGCGTCCTGAGTTCGAGGGGAGGTCCGCAGCCCATGCCACCCGCGACGAACTCGCCGACATGCTGGACAGACACAAGGGAACACCCGGGATCAGGAAAGCGCGTTTGGCGCTGGACCAGGCGCGTGCCGGCGCAGACTCGGCGCCCGAAACACGGCTCCGGCTTGCGCTGGCGCGCCGGGGCTTTCCCGATGCAGACGTCAACGTGCCGGTGTCGCTGGCCGGTGGCGTCGTGCGCCAGCCCGACCTTTCCTACCCGGAGTTCCGTGTTGCGGTGGAGTACGACGCAGAGGGCCATTCGGATCCGGCGCAGGTGCTAAAGGACATCGGCCGCGACGAGGATTTCGCCGCCGCGGACTGGATCCTGGTGCGGATCGGCAAGACCCACATGGAGAACGACGCGCGGGCGGCCGTCCGCAAGGTCCGCTTGGCGCTTCTGGCGCGCGGCTGGTCCCCGTCTGAGTAGCAGTTCGGGGCCTTCCCAGCCGTGGGAAGGCCCTGAGCTGCGACCCAGTTGGGAGGGGCGGGAATATCCTGGCGCCGGGGACGTTGAGGGCAGTACATGCAAATGCATGTAAATCGGGTACACTGTCAGTACAGGTCCGAACAACAACTTCGGCGAACGGAAGGCTCATCATGCAGATCGGCGTATTCAGCGTCAGCGACATCACCCAGGACCCCACCACGGGCCGGACCCCCACCGAGCACGAGCGCATCAAGGCATCCGTGGCGATCGCCAAGAAGGTCGAAGAGATCGGCATGGACGTCTACGCCCTCGGTGAGCACCACAACCGGCCGTTCTTCTCCTCCTCCCCCACCACGACGCTCGCGTACATCGCCGCCCAGACCGAGCGCATCACGCTGTCCACCGCGACCACGCTGATCACCACGAACGATCCGGTCAAGATCGCCGAGGACTTCGCCATGCTGCAGCACCTGTCTGACGGCCGCGTGGACCTGGTTCTGGGCCGCGGCAACACGGCCCCGGTCTACCCCTGGTTCGGCAAGAACATCCAGGACGGGATCGAGCTCGCCATCGAGAACTACAGCCTGCTGCGCAAGCTGTGGGACGAGGACACCGTCAACTGGTCAGGAAAGTTCCGCACCCCGCTGCAGAACTTCACCTCCACACCGCGCCCGCTGGACGGCGTGTCCCCCTTTGTGTGGCACGGCTCCATCCGCAGCCCGCAGATCGCGGAAGTGGCGGCCTACTACGGCGACGGGTTCTTCGCGAACAACATCTTCTGGCCCAAGGAGCACTACCAGCAGCTGATCAGCCTGTACCGCGAGCGCTACGAGCACTACGGCCACGGCAAGGCGGACCAGGCCATCGTGGGGCTGGGCGGACAGTTCTTCATGCGGAAAAACTCCCAGGATGCCGTCCGGGAATTCCGTCCGTACTTCGACAACGCCCCCGTCTACGGCCACGGCCCGTCACTGGAGGACTTCACCTCCCAGACTCCGCTGACTGTCGGCAGCCCGCAGGAGGTCATCGAGAAGACCCTCACGTTCCGCGAGTTCTTCGGCGACTACCAGCGCCAGCTGTTCCTGATCGACCACGCCGGCCTGCCGCTGAAGACCGTCCTGGAGCAGCTGGACCTGTTCGGCGAGGAGGTCCTGCCCGTCCTGCGCAAGGAGTACGCCGAACGCACGCCCGCTCACATCCCGGCTCCGCCCACGCACGCCGGGCGCGTAGCCGCACGGATCGCCGCCAGCGGCGCTGCAGGTGAGGGCGCTGGTGCCGGGATCGGCCAGGACACGGCAGCCGTTCCCTCCCCGACGGAGGCGTGATGGCACCCCGGAAGGCGCCGGCGACTTCCGCCGTCCGGCTGGCCGCCGAAACCTGGGAGTCGCTGTTCCGCGCGCAGGTGGCCGTGATGCGCAGGCTGCAGTCCGGCCCCGCCTTCCGGAACCTGGCGGTGAACGAGTACGACGTATTGTTCACCCTGTCACGGTGCCCGTCCGGCTGGCTGCGGCTGAACGAACTGAACGACAACGTGCTCCTGAGCCAGTCCAGCCTGAGCAGGCTGGTGGACCGGCTGGAGAAACGCGGCCTTGTGGCGCGCATGCCGGCCCCGGACGACGGCCGGGGCGTCTTGCTCAAACTCACGGAGGAGGGCGCCGCGCTGCAGAAGGAAATCGGCCGGGAGCACGTGCGGGACATCGCCGAACTCGTTGCCCCGGCGCTGACGGCGGCGGAGCAGCGCGAACTGCTGCGCCTCACGGAGAAGCTGCGCGCGTCACTGCCGTCCCGTTAGCGGGACGGCACCGGAGGGGCACCGCCGTCGGACGGCCGACGGCGGGACACCGGACCCGTCGTCACTCGCCTCTCCCGCCCTGCAGTCAGCGGATGACGGCCAGCTTGTCCGGATCCTCCGCAGGCAGGTCCCCGTTCACCGTGGCGAAGACCCTGATCTCCCGCAGGGAGAGGCTTCCGCCCACGGTGGACAGGAAGGCCGTGTCCGAGGAGTCGCGTCCGGCGGTGATGCGCAGCATGGCATCCCTGGGCGCCAGGCCGGTGGGGTCGATCACGTGCCAGGCCCCGTTGATGTGGGCCTCGGCCACAGCATGGAAATCCATCGGGGAAAGGCCCGGCGCATAAACAGCCGCGAGCCGTGCAGGCACGTTCTTGGCACGCAGCAGCGAGATCGCCAGGTGCGCATAGTCGCGGCACACGCCCCGCCGGTTCAGGAGGGTCTCCACGGCGCCGTCCGTCCCCCGGGAGGAGCCGCTGACATAGCGCAGTTCGTTGAACACCCAGTTGCGTACGGCGTGCAGGAGTTCCCCGCCCTGGAGTCCGCCGAACTCGGCATAGGACGTTGGAAGCAGCCGGTCTGACTCGGCATAACGGCTGGGCCGGACATAGCGGATCAGCTCCATCAGAGAGGCCTCCTCAGGTTCCGCAAGGCCCGCAACACTGGCCGAGTAATCCACGGTGACCTCAGTGGGGTCAGCAAACTCCATGTAATGGAATCTGCCCCCGTGGTGGTCCGACAGCTCCGTCAGAGGAACCTGTTCCCCACCGGCCGTCACGCTGAGGTTCTCGTCAAACGACGTGTACCCGGCATTCCTCGCCACGGAGATGGCCATCGCCACCTTTGTGTCGGCCACGGTCTTAAATACCAGGCGGGCAGCAACAGTTCGTTCCATTGGTCTCCGGGGTGTGAGGCGGCGTCAGTCAGTCGCGGCTGCGGGCTGGGGTGTGCCGGAGGCAGCGGGACTAGCTCTTGATCTCCAGAGACATTAGCATCCGCTGAACGTTGGCGAATTCGGAGCCCTTGTTGACATAGCCGGCTGCCTGGTCAAGGGTGTCGAAGGCCTTGGCCGGTGCCACTTTTTCATCCGGCGCGAACGACTTCAGCGAGCGCACGTCGCTGAACGAGTAGTTCCCCTTGCCCGCCAGGCCCTGTACCACGTTCTGCAGCTGGCACGCCTTGGAGTCGGCGCCGCCCACCAGATTGGTGATGCCGTAGGAGCCGAAGTAGCGGTAGCCCTGGATCACCCTGAACACCACGTGCGGGTCGATGGTCCCCTGCCCGCCGCTATGCGGCAGCTCCACCGGAACACTGCTGACGACGACGTAGGGCTTGCGGGCGGAAGCGGCGCAACTCGCCGGGCTGGTCTCGGGCAGGCCCGTTTGCAGGGTGGCCAGGTAGGCGCCTTCGGCGTCCTTGACCTCGATCTTCACGGCGCCGGGGAGGGTTCCCTTATCGGGGTCAACGGACTGGGCAATCCAATCCTGCGGCAGCTCGAAACTCACGGTCTTGGCAGGGTCGGTGAAGACCTTCCAGGCAGCCGCCGTGGCCCCGGCCGTCGCGGTGGCACTGGCCGAGGCGGTTGCGGAAGGGGCCGCGGAACCCGATGCCGCACCGGTCGCCGGGCTGGTGCCCGGCTCCGCGGTCCAGGCGGGCGCACCCTTGCCGTCGCTGCTGCAGCCGGCCATCAGTCCCGCCGTCAACAGTACGACGGCGGCGATCCCCTTACGTCCAGAAGCCGTAATCCCTGTCATGGCTCCAGCCTAACCGGGACGCTGGCCCCCATCCGGAGGCTGCGGGCCAGCGTTTCGCGGTCCCCCGGCGGCCTGGGCGGACGGGCATCACAAAGGGTCTAGGCTGAGGTCATGGCCGAACATGAACTGGACGCAGCGGAGCAGACCCTGGCGAACATGTCCGCGCTCGACATTGCAGACTGGCGGCTGCGGACCTTCGCCCTCTACGACACCGTGCGCAAGATCGCCGCCGACAGCCCTGAGGAGGCCCACGCCTACTGGCGCCAGGAGCGCGACCGCATGTTCGGAACCCATCCGGCGTCGGCCCTGACAGATGAAGCCAAGGCGTCCTTTTACGGCCTCAAGACGGCCGACTACGATCCCATCTACCGCTTCTACGTCCCCCTGACCAAGCAGGGTGCCGGGCGGGAAATGAACGTCGAAACAGGGACAGACGGTGTGGTCCGGTTTGTCCGGCTGGGAACCTTCGACCTCCCGGAAATGGGACAACTGGCCGTCTGGAAGCTGATGGGCTACGGGGGCGGGATCTTCGTCCCGTTCCGGGACGCCACCGCCGGCCAGCCCGGCGGAAGCTACGGTGCGGGCCGCTACCTCCTGGACACCATCAAGGGCGCATTCCATGGCGTCGTCCGCGGCCCGGGGCCGGAAGTCCAGTATGTGCTGGACTTCAACTTTGCCTACAACCCGTCGTGCGCCTACAACGAGGCCTGGGCCTGCCCTCTCGCCGGCCCGGCCAACCGGCTGGCTGTGGAGATTCCGGTCGGCGAGCTGTACTGACGTCACGCAGTTCCTGTCGGCACTGTAGTTCCGGTCAGCTCGCCGGAACCCCCTACGATGGCTGAATGACCCCAGCTCTCCCGCGGCGGATCGCCCGCGTCCGTCCCCTCGCCCCTGCCCCGGCGTATGTCTCGTCCCCAGCCGCGTCCCCGGATGCGGACACAGCACAGCTTCCTGAACAGTTCTTCGTGGCCAATGACGCCGCGGACTTCGCGAGCACCGCGGGGCGGACATGGACGGTGGTGCAGTCCCCGTTCCCCGGTTCGCGCGCCAACGCCGGAAGCGGCCACCGAGGTGGCTGGGAACCCGGCGCCGAGGTCTCCGAGGACAGCTTCGCGTTCCTGGCGCCGAGCGTGCCGGCCAATGTCCTGGGGATGGCCCACAACACCGGGCAGGCCGGCCGGGACCTTCCGGCGCAGGCCTTCCACAAGGCAGCCACCAGCGTGATCGGCCCGGGCGAGGCGATTCAACTGCCGGCCGGAATCGGGCTGGTGGAGCCGGAGGCGGAGCTGGCCGTCGTCGTCGGCAGGACCGTGAAAAACCTGACCCTCGACAATGCACGGAGCGCGGTTCTGGGCTACACCATTGGCAACGACGTCACCGCCCGCAGGCTGCAAAAGTCCGATGAGCTCTGGCTGAGCGCCAAAAGCCAAGACACCTTCACGCCGGCCGGCCCCTGGATCGTCACCGGGCTGGACTATACGGACCAGACCATCGGCGTCGTCCACAACGGCGCCGAACTGCCCACGGCAAGTACCGCCAACCTGGGCTGGAAGGTGGACGAGATCCTCGTCTACCTGACCTCGTTCATGACCCTGCACCCCGGCGACCTGGTGCTCACCGGGTTCCCGGCGGCGAGCACGGGCATCCAGCCGGGCGACACCGTCACCTGCCGGGTGGGCGGCATCGGAGAGCTCTCCAATCCCGTCACGGCCGCCAGCTGACCGGCACGCTACCCTGCGACCAGGCCCAGGTTCCGGACGCTTCCGACGGCGGCCGTCACCGCCGCGGCGGCAGCCTCCAGGTCGGCGGCGGTCACCGACGAATCAAAGCTGAATCTCACGGCGGTCTGTGCCACCTCCGCTTCGATGCCGAGTGCCACCAGCACCGGTGACGGAGCGTCCGATCCGGCCGCGCACGCCGAGCCGCTCGAGCACACCACGCCCTGGCGCTCGAGTTCCAGGAGGACGGATTCGCCGCTGGTGCCCGGGAAGCAGAAGGACGCCACCGAGGGCAGCCGTTCGGACGGGTGGCCGGTCAGCAGCGCTCCCGGAACGCTGTCCAGCACGGCAGCCACAAAACGGTCGCGAAGGCCCGTGACGCGCGCCGCGAGCGCGGGCCGGTCGGCATGCGCCAGGGTGAGTGCGGTGGCCAGGGCCACGGCACCCGCAACATTTTCGGTGCCGGATCGCCGGCCGCGTTCCTGCCCGCCGCCATGCAGGAGCGGCTCGGTGCGGGTCCGGCCCCGTACGAACAGGACTCCGTTGCCTTTGGGCGCCCCGAGTTTGTGCCCGGAGATGCTCAGCGCATCCACCCCGAGCGCCTTCACGTCCAGCGGCAGCCAGCCCGCAGCCTGCACGGCGTCGGTGTGGAAGGGCATCCCCCGCCCTTTCGCCAGGGCCGCCAGTTCGGCCACCGGCTGGACGGTGCCCACCTCGTTGTTGGCGTACATGATGCTGACCAGCGCGGTTTCGTCCCGCAAAACCGCAGCGAGCGCCTCCGGTGTCACCGTCCCGTTCCCGTCGACAGGCACGACGTCCACGGTGAAGCCGTGGAAGCGTTCGAGGTACCGCGCCGACTCCTCCACGGCGGGATGCTCGACGGCGCTGATCGCCACCCGGTTCAGGGCCGGGTCCGCGGCCTGCCGCGCCAGGGCAATGCCCTTGACTGCGAGGTTGTCCGCCTCCGTGCCGCCGGACGTGAAGGTGATCTCTCCCGGCCTGCAGCCCAGCACGGCGGCCACAGTCTTGCGGGCATCCGCGAGGGCCCGCGCGGCGGAGTCACCGAGCGAGTGGTGGCTTGACGGGTTGCCGAAGTCGCCGGTGAGGTAGGGCCACATCGCCTCCAGTACTTCGCGGCGGACGGGTGTTGTGGCTGCTGCGTCCAGGAAGATCATGGTGTGTTCACCCCACTGTCAGTTCGACGTCCAGGCCGAGGTCCAGAGCCGTGACGCTGTGCGTCAGGGCACCGACGGAGATGACGTCCACGCCCGCGGCGGCGATGTCCGCCACGGTGCGGAGGTTGACGTTGCCGCTGGCCTCCACCACGGCCCGCCCGGCGACCTGCCGGACACCGGCGCGGAGTTCCTCAAGGCTGAAGTTGTCCAGCATGATGGTGTCCACCCCGGCGGCCAGGACGGGTTCGATCTGGTCGGCACTGTCCACCTCCACCTCGAAGTGCGTGGTGTGTCCCAGCTGGGCCTTCGCGTCGGCCAGCAGCGCGGTCAGCCGTGCCGGGTCTCCCCCGGTCATGACCGCCAGGTGGTTGTCCTTGGCCAGGACGGCGTCGGAAAGGCTGTAGCGGTGGTTGGCGCCGCCACCGCAGCGGACGGCGTACCGTTCCAGGACCCGCAGTCCGGGGGTGGTCTTCCGGGTGTCCGTGATGCGTGCCTTGGTGCCGGCGGCCAGGGCCACGAATTCCGCCGTCTTGGTGGCGATGGCGCTCATCCGCTGCGCCAGGTTCAGGCCGACCCGCTCGGCCAGCAGCACGCTGCGCGCCCGGCCGGTGACCCGCGCGAGTTTTGTTCCGGCCGCGAAGGCCTCGCCGTCGGCCACGAGCAGCTCCACCTGCGTGTCCGGGTCCACCATCAGCATGGCGTCACGGAACACGCTGCCGCCGCTGAAGACCCCCGGGACGCGGGCGTTAAGCACAGCGGCGGCGCGGGCCTCGGCCGGGATCAGCAGCTGCGAGGTGATGTCGCCGCTGGGCGCATCCTCCGCGAAGGCCCGCTCCAGGATCTCGCGGACGGGTGCTGCGGGGAGGGTCAGGCTAGTCATGGACAAGGCTCGCTTTCGGGCTCATTCTGAATTCTTCGTCTAGGTCGCGCGCCTGGTCCTCCAGGCTGATGACCGGCACCGGCAGGCCGTCGTCGCGGTAGTGTGCGCCGAGCGATTCCTGCCGCTCCCTGGCCGCGTGGACCAGCAGCTGCGCGGCGAGCAGCAGGTTGGCGTCCTCATGGGTCCGCGGGTCCGCTGCCTGCGGCACCGCTTCAGGACGGACGACGGCGGCCCACCCGGCAAGCACGGCCCCCGCCTCCCGCAATAGCTCGCCACTGCGAAGCACTCCCGCCTTGGCAGTCATCACCCGCCGCAGGGCGCCACGTGAGAACTCCTCCCCCATTTTTCCCTCGGGGTAGGGCACAAGGGTTCGGTCACCGTCCCCGGAGTCGACTAACGGTGCCCCGGAAGCGTGCGTCAAGGGGAGGCCGCCAGCGGCCGAGCTAGCAAGCGGAGGGGTGCCGTTGGGAGACGAAGGCAACAGGTCACCAAGAAACGCCTCAACAGCCCGCCGCCCGAAAACCAATCCTTCGAGGAGCGAGTTGCTGGCCAGGCGGTTGGCGCCCTGGACTCCGGTGCAGGCGACTTCGCCGGCTGCGAAGAGCCCGGGGACGCTGGTGCGGCCGTGCAGGTCGGTGGAAATGCCGCCCATCCAGTAGTGTGCGGCCGGTGCGACGGGGACGGGTTCCCGGGTCCAGTCGAGGCCGGCCTCGCGGGTGCGCCGCGTGATGGTGGGAAAGCGGCGCTCCAGGAATCCTGCTCCCCTGGCGTCCTCGATGACCCGGGCGTCGAGGTAGACGTGACCATTGGGGTCTCCGAGCGCGGCCAGGTGCAAAGCGATGCTGCGGGACACGACGTCGCGCGGGGCGAGTTCGGCGTCGGGGTGGTATCCGTGCAGGAAGCGGCGGCCGTGCGCATCAACAAGGATGGCACCCTCGCCGCGCACTGCCTCGGAGATCAGCAGCGGATCCTGGCCGTCGTCGTTGCCTGCCGACCCGGCTGCCGCTCCCCCGTCCGGGCGCACCAGGCAGGTGGGGTGGAACTGGAAGAACTCCAGGTCCGCGACCGCCGCGCCGGCGCGCCAGGCCAGGGCCAGACCGTCCGCGGTGGCAACGGAAGGGTTGGTAGTCTGCGCAAACAGCTGCCCCGCCCCGCCGGTGGCCAGCAGCACGGCGTCGGCCTGGATCTTGCCCAGCCGGCCGGCCTGCAGGAACTCAACGCCCGTGACCCGCCGGCCCTCCTGCAATAGAGCCGTGACGCTGGCGTGGCCCAGCAGCCGGATCCTGCCCGAGGCCTGCGCGGCCAGCACGGCGCAGATCAGGGCGTTGGCGATCCCGGCGCCGGTGGCGTCGCCGCCGGCGTGCAGGATCCGCGGCGCGGAGTGGGCGGCTTCGAGCCCCAAGGCGGGGTCGCCGTCGTCGTCCAGGTCGAAGCGGACGCCGAAGCGTCCGAGCCCGGCGATGTCCCGGCGCGCCTCGGTGCAGAGCACCCGGACAGCCGCCGGGTTGCAGTGCCCGGCGCCGGCCTTCAGGGTGTCGGCGATGTGGGCGGCCACGGTGTCGCCGGGCGACGGCTCATCGAGGACGGCGGAAATGCCGCCCTGGGCGAAGTACGTGTTGCTGTCCGCGAGCGCGCCCTTGGTCAGCAGCATGACGTCGGCGCCTGCCTCCGCCGCGAGCAGCGCGGCATAGAGGCCGGCGATGCCGCTGCCGACGACGGCGAGCCGCCGGCGGCCGGCCGTTCCGTTTTCGCTGGTCATGGTGGGCTCCCTATTGGGGCTTGGCGGCGAGCATGCGCTCGAGTGCTGTCCTGGCGTCCTGCTGCACGTCATCGTCCACGGTGATGCGGTTGACCACGCGACCGGCGACGAGCTCTTCGAGAACCCAGGCCAGGTAGCCGGGGTGGATCCGGTACATAGTGCTGCAGGGGCAGATGACCGGGTCCAGGCAGAAGATGGTGTGCTGCGGGTACTGGGCCGCGAGCCGGTTCACCATGTTGATCTCGGTGCCGATGGCGAACACGGTGGGCTCGGTGGCTGCCGCGATGGCCTTCTGGATGAAGTCCGTGGACCCTGCGGAATCGGCTGCGTCAACCACCTCCATGGGGCATTCGGGGTGCACAATGACATTGACGCCCGGGAAGTCGGCGCGTGCCTTCTCGATCTGGGCCACGCTGAAGCGCTTGTGGACCGAGCAGAATCCGTGCCAGAGGATGACGCGGGAGTCCAGCAGGGCCTGTTCGTCGTTGCCGCCGAGTTCCTTGCGCGGGTTCCACATCGGCATCTGCTCGAGCGGAACGCCCAGTGCCTTGGCCGTGTTCCGGCCGAGGTGCTGGTCCGGGAAGAACAGGACGCGCTGCCCGCGCTCGAAGGCCCATTCGAGGACCGTCCTGGCGTTGGAGGACGTGCAGACGATGCCGCCGTTCCGGCCGCAGAACGCCTTCAGCGCCGCGGAGGAATTCATGTAGGTGACGGGGATGACCGGAACCCGGCCCTCGGCGTCGGGCTCGGTGCCGAAAATCTCCTCGAGCTGCTCCCAGCAGTCCTCCACGGAATCGGCGTCGGCCATGTCCGCCATCGAGCATCCGGCGGCGAGGTTGGGCAGGATGACTGCCTGTTCCGGTCGGGAGAGGGTGTCAGCGGTTTCGGCCATGAAGTGCACGCCGCAAAACACGATCGCTTCGGCGTCCGGGCGGGTCAGGGCAGCGTTGGCCAGCTGGAAGGAGTCGCCGACGAAGTCTGCGTACTGGACCACCTCGTCGCGCTGGTAGAAGTGGCCCAGGATGACGGCCCGGTCACCCAGCGCCGCCTTGGCAGCCCGGATCCGGGCATCGAGCTCCGCTTCGCCGGCCAGCTTGTACTCCTCGGGAAGCTGGCCCTGGCGCGGGGTGGAGGCAGGTGCGACGTCCGCGCTGGAGGCTCCGGGACCGTAGGCCGGAACACCGGTGAGCGTTTCCGCGAGGTCATACTCCCAGGGCCCCTTGGCAAGCGCCGGGCTGCAGGTGCCGCCGGTGCCGGCTGCCGTGGCCTTTTCGGCCTGTTCACGCGTGATCAGCTGGATGGCAGTGTTGACGCTGCTCATGGGGTGCTCCTGTTATCTGGGTCGAGGCCGGGGCGGCCGGTAAATCGGTAAAGACGCGGCGGGCGGTGCTTTCCGCCCTGGAGGTATTCACCGGTTTCTTCGATTTCCGGCGTCGACTTGATCTGCCGGCGGAAGTTGGCGGGATCCAGCTGCGTGTCCAGCACGGCTTCGTAGACCTCGCGGACCTGGGCGAGGGTGAAGTACTCCCCCAGGAAGTGGTAGGCGATGGAGCCGTAGGCCAGCTTGTTCCGCAGACGCCAGAGGGCGTAGTCCACAATCGCGTTGTGGTCGAAGGCCAGGCTTCCGAGCTTGTCGGCGCGGAACCACCTGACGTTCTCGGATTCGTCCGCGAGCGCGGCTTCGGTGGGCTGGACCAGCGCCCAGTAGACGATGGACACCACGCGCTGCGTGGGTGAGCGGTGCATACCGCCGAAGGCGTAGAGCTGTTCGAGGTAGCTGGGTGCCAGCCCCGTGGTTTCCCGCAGGTTCCGCGAAGCGGCGTCCTGCAGGGATTCAGCGTGGGTCAGCGGACCGCCCGGAAGGGCCCACAGGCCTTTGAACGGTTCCCGGATCCGGCGGACCAGCGGGAGCCACAGCGTGGGGCGGCCGGAAGACTCGCTGGGCCGGAGCGCGAAAATCACCGTGGAAATGGCAAGCGACGGCGGCGCGGACTGCCGCTCGGCCACGTTGGCTGAGGTGGTGTACACGGTAATCACCCGCTTCGCTGCGATCGGCCGGCCCGACCGGGCCGGCCCTGGATTAGTTATGGTCAAATTGACTCAAACTGATTCTACGGCCGCTGGCCCGGGATGCAAAATGTTTCATCCGATGTTGGGTGTAAATTCGAAAGGTCCCATAAGGACCAGTCCCCCCAACCCCAAGAAGGTGCGCAGCATGACGATGAAGTCCACAGCAGAGCGACCCGCGGTTCAGCTCCAACACAGCATGAAGCCCCGCCAGCTCACGATGATGGGCCTGGGCAGCGCCATCGGCGCCGGGCTCTTCCTGGGTTCCGGCGCGGGCGTCCAGGCAGCAGGTCCCGCCGTCCTGGTTTCCTACCTTGTGGCCGGCACGCTCATCATTCTGGTCATGTGGGCGCTCGGCGAGATGGCGGCAGCGAACCCCAACAGCGGCGCCTTCTCCGTGTACGCCGAGCGCGCCATGGGCAAGACCGCCGGGGCAACCGTGGGCTGGCTCTGGTGGCTGCAGCTGGTGGTGGTCATCGCCGCCGAAGCGCTCGGTGCCGCGGGGCTGCTGTATTCGGTCTGGCCGGTGGTGCCGGTGTGGGCACTCTCCCTGGTGTTCATGGTGGTGTTCACGGGCATCAACCTCGCCGGTGTGAAGAACTTCGGCGAGTTCGAGTTCTGGTTTGCCATCCTCAAGGTGACCGCCATCGTCCTGTTCCTCGCCATCGGCGCCGCGCTGCTCCTGGGGCTCCTGCCGGACGTGGCATCGCCGGGCCTGGCCAACATCACGGCAGACTTCGCGCCCTCGGGCCTGGGCGGTATTGCCACGGCCCTGTTCGTGGTGATCTTCGCGTTTGGCGGCACGGAGATCGTGAGCGTCGCAGCCGCTGAGACCGAAGACCCCGAGCACAGCGTCACCAAGGCCATCCGCACTGTGGTGTGGCGGATCCTCGTCTTCTACATCGGCTCCGTCTTTGTGATCGCGGCCGTCCTTCCGGCCGCCTCAGAGGCCCTGTCCTCGCCGTTCGCGGGCGTCCTGGACGCCGCCCGCATCCCGGGTGCCGCCACCGCCATCACCCTGGTGGCCGTCGTCGCCCTGCTGTCCGCCCTCAACGCCAACCTCTACGGGGCGTCCCGCATGGTGTTCTCGCTCGCAGAGCGCGGCGAGGCTCCCGGCTTCCTGTCCAGGCTCAGCCGCGCAGGCGTGCCGATGGTCGCCGTCGGCGTTTCCGTAGCGTTCGGTTTCATCGCCACGGTCCTGGAACTGCTGTTTCCCGAGCGCATCCTGCCCGCCCTGTTCCAGCTGGTAGGGTCCACCTGCCTCGTGGTCTGGGGTTCGGCGCTGGTCTCCCAGCTCATCCTCCGCCGCCGGGCGGACCGTGACGGCACGCACCTGCCGCTGCGGATGACGGGCTTCCCCGGGCTCACCGTGTTCGGCCTGGTGCTGCTGGGGCTGGTGTTTGCCGTGGGCTTCAGCGCAGAGAGCAGCCGCATCCAGCTGATCAGCACGCTGCTGCTCATTGCCGGAATTGCCGCCGCCTGCTGGGCAGGCGCCCGGTTCGCGGCTTCGCGCCCAACCAGGTAGCAGCACAGGGGGTTCTCACGGCTGGGAACCCCCTGTGCTGCCACCCAGTTGGGAAGCCGTGGATTTCCCCGGTCCGCAGGCAGGTAGAGTGGTGCCCATCCACGGCGGACCGGCGACGAAGCAGTCCCGGCGAGCCCTGCACCTGACAAGGACTGAGACTTGACGAGGACTGAGGCGATGAGCGGCAGACACACCGGCGAACAGCACTCCCACACGGTCGAGGGCACCGACCCGCAGCTATACGTCGAGGTGCACGACCCCGCGAACGACGCCGGCCTCCGCCCCATCCTCCTCATCCACGGTTTCTCTGCATCCAGCAAGCTGAACTGGGAGGACACCGGCTGGATCCCGGCGCTCCTGGAGGCAGGCCGCCGCGTCATCGCCGTCGATCTGCCCGGCCACGGCCGGAGCGGCGCGCCGGAGGACATGGACTCCTACTCCCCCAGCCGGATCAGGGCGGACCTCCTGCAGATCGCGTTCGACGCCGGCGCCCGGCCCTTGCGCGACGGCGACCCCGCCAGCGGGCTGGATGTGATCGGCTATTCCCTCGGTTCCCGGCTCGCCTGGGAGTTTGGCGCCACCCAGGCGGAGCTGGTGCACCGGCTGGTCCTGGGCGGCCCGAACATGGCCGACCCCCTGGCGGACTTCGACCTCGTGGCCGCGCAGCGGTACCTGGCGGACGGCACCCCCATTGCTGACGCGTCCACGGCCGGACTCCTCAGCATGGCCCAGGCGCTGCCGAGCAACAACATCTTCGCCCTGCTGTCCCTGGTTGAGGCGATCAAGGGTGAACCGTACGACCCGGCCGAGGCCGTGCCGCACATGCCCGTGCTGCTGGTGGCCGGTGAAAACGATGAACGCGCCGCGTCCATGCCGCAGCTTGCCGAACTTGCCCGGAAGGCCGGCTCCGCGGCCGAGCAGCTCATCCTGCCCGGGCGCACGCACACCAACGCCATCACCAGCCGCGCCTTCAAGCAGGCGGCCATCGCGTTCCTCGGCAGCTAGGGGCTCCCGCCGGGGCCCACGGGCGTAGGCTGGACCTTGGGGGCGGAAACACCGGAAGAGGAACCCATGGCCATGGTTTTTGAAGACCGGGAAGATGCAGGACGGCAACTTGCGGCCGCCCTTCCGCAATTCCGCGAGCGCCCGGACACCCTGGTGCTGGGCCTGGCCAGGGGCGGTATCCCGGTGGCCGCCGCCACAGCCGAGGTCCTCCACCTTCCCTTCGGGGCCCTGCTGGTCCGCAAGCTTGGCATCCCGGGCCATGACGAGACCGCATTCGGCGCGCTCGCCTACTCAGGCGGACGGATCGTCCGCCTTCTCAACAGGCCGCTCGTGGAGCGGCTTCTTGACGACGGCGTACGGCAGCAGTGGCTCGACCAAGTCGAGCACCGGGAGCGCTCCGAACTGATGCGCCGCGCCGACAGCTATCCGGCAGTGGACCCCGATGTGCATGGCAAGACGGCCCTGCTCGTGGACGACGGCCTGGCGACGGGGGCCACCATGCGGGCAGCGGTCGAGGCGGTCCGGATGGCCGGCGCTGCAGCGGTAGTGGCCGCAGCGCCGGTCGGCTCGCTCGAGGCAGAGAAGTCACTGTCCCGGGTCTGCAACGTCCTGTGCCTCCACCTGCCAGGAAGATTCCGGGCCGTGGGAGCCTTTTACCGGCACTTTGATCAGCTGAGCGATGAGGACGCCATTGCCCTGCTGCACGGGGCCCGCATCTAGTGCCGACTGACGGCAGAGTCAGTGCCGGCTGACGCCGAGCGGCCGGCCCCTCGTCTCCTTGGCCAGGATCACGCCGATGCCCGAGATAACGCACAGAATCATGATGTAGATGCCGATGGAGCCCGTCCATTTGGTGCTCTGCAGGAGTGACTCGGCGATGGTGGCGGCGAACGCACCGCCCAGAATGGCACCGAAGGCGTAACCGATCGAGATGCCCGAGTACCGGACGTTGGCCGGGAACATCTCCGCGTACATGGCGGACATGGGGCCGTAGGACAGGCCCAGGCCCACCGTGAGGACGAACAGCGCCACGCCATAGAGCCAGATGTTCTTTGTGTCGATGAGGGCGAACATGGGGATCATCCACGCGAAGATGATCGCGTAGCCGGTCAGGAAGGTCTTGACCCGGCCGATCCGGTCCGAGAGCCAGCCGCCCACCAGGGTGAAGATCAGCCAGCCAAAGGATGCCAGGGTGGTGGCCAGCAGGATCTGCGGCGTGGGCATCTTCAGCGTCCTGGTGGCATAGGCAATGAAGAAGGCAATCAGGAGGTAGCCGGCGGCGTTGTTGCCGATGAAGATCATGGTCGAGTAGAGGACGGCCTTCTTGTGGCTCCGGATGAGTTCACCGAGCGGGGCTTTGCTTTCTTCCTTTCGCGCAGCCATTTCCTTGAAGACGGGGCTTTCGCCGACTGCCCGCCGGATCACGTAGCCCACCACGATCAGGACGATGGAGAGCAGGAACGGAACCCGCCAGCCCCAGGCGGCGAAGTCTTCCTTCGGCATCCCGGAGGTGAGGAAGAACAGCAGCCCGGTGGCCAAAATCATGCCCACCGGAACGCCGATTTGCGGGTACGCACCGAACAGGCCGCGCTTGCTCTTCGGGGCGTGTTCCACTGCCATCAGGGCCGCGCCGCCCCATTCGCCGCCGGCGGAGAAGCCCTGCAGCACGCGGAGGAGGATGAGCAGGATCGGAGCCCAGGCGCCGATCTGGCCGTACGTGGGGAGCATGCCGATCAGCGCGGTTGCGGCACCCATCATGATGAGGGTGAACACCAGCATGGCCTTGCGGCCAAGGCGGTCACCCAGGTGTCCGGCAACGATGGCGCCGAGCGGGCGGAAGAGGAAGCTGATGCCGATCAGTGCGAAGGAGAGAATCTGCGCCAGGCCCGGGTTGGATTCGTTCAGCGGGGCCAAAAACAGCGGGGACAGCAGCGTTGCCGTCAGCTGGGCAAAGATGAAGAAGTCGTACCACTCGATGGTGGTGCCCACCAGCGTGCCGGCAAGGACTTTGCGTTCCTCGCGCTTGCTGCTCGGTCCTGCCTCTGAATCTACGGGTGAAGTTGCGGTCATTGAAACTCCGTGGCTGGGGGCAGTGATACTGCCGGAGGTGGTGAAGGGCTGTCCGATTTACTGATCGAACGGTCAGTTAGTGTGAAGGATACTACGAAAGTGTGATCTGGCGCACCATTTCAGTCGGACCTGTGCAGGAACTCCCGCAGCCGCGCCCTGGCCGGTTCGCGGTCGTAGGTGTTGACGAGTGCCCCGGCCATCCGGACCGGATCCCCGAAGAAGAAGTACTCGTAGAGGGACTGCCGGCCGGAGAAACCCGAGATCGAGGCGTCGAACGCAAGCTTGAACAGCCGGACCCGCTCGGGCCCGGTCAGCGTCTTCCCCTGCAGGTACAGGTCGATGTCCGCCCTGGCATCACTGTTGACGTCCGCTTCGCCGGGCAGGGCCATCAGCCCCGACGCGGAGAACTTCCGGATAATCTGCGGGAAGCGCTGTGCCACCTTCGGATACCAGTTGCGGGCGGCGTTGAGGGTGGTCCACTTGGGCAGTATCATGCCGGCCTCGTTGAGCTCGGCGTCGGCCTCCGACGCGCGGACCAGCGCCTTGCCGATTTCGACGTCGATGATCAGTTCGGCGATGTCCTCCTGGATGTGTTGGAATCCGTCGATGCCGATCGAATCGGCGAGTTCGGAGGCCAGGCCGAGGAAGAACTCGCTCTTGGCGATGGTCCGGGTGACCACCTGGTGGGTCATGAGGGCACCGGCACCGGTCTCGGCGTAGAACGAGTTGCAGAGCTGCGGATTGCCGAGCATGAAGATGCGGTCGCTGGGAACAAAGACGTCGTCAAAGACGGCCACCGCGTCCATTTCCTCATAGCGGGACGCCAGCGGTTCATCGTGGATGCTGCCGCCGTTGTACAGCGAGGTCCTGCAAAGGTACCGGAGCCCCGGCGTGTCATTGGGAATGGCGAAGGCGAAGGAATAAGGGGCATCCTCCGGAGTGCCGCGCAGCACCGTGGACGGGAAGACCAGCAGCTCATCGGCGATGGGTGCGATCGTGGCGAGCATGCGCGCGCCGCGGACCACGATGCCGTCGTCGCGCTCCTCCACGATATGGGCCGTAAGCTGTCCGCCCAGCTGCTCCGAACCGGACACCGACCGGTTCACCTGCGGCGGGATCAGCGTATGGGTTGCCAGCATGTCGTTTTCGCGGGCCCACTCGTAGTAGTTGCCGATGTTCTCGGCAAACTTGGGATCCGCCTGGGCGAACCACTTCCCGGCCGTGCCCAGGGCGGTGAGCGCGGAGTTCATGTAGTCACCCGTGCGGCCGAGGAATCCGTTGGTCGCCTCCGCCCACGTGGAGGTCGCCTGGCGCCGGTGCTGCAGGTCCCCGATGGTCCGGGGCACCAGGAAGGACGCGTTGACGAGGTCCCCCGTGGTCGGCGAGGCATAGGTCAGCGCCCCCTGGTGCCGGGGATCGTGCTGCATGTCGAACAGCTTTGCGTACTGCCGGGCAACGCTGCGGAAGGAAGGGTGCTCGGCAACTTTTTCGCTGACCACTTCACCGTCGATCACGATGTGCGGGGTCATCGCATTGAGTTTGTCCAGGTACTGCTGGCCGGTTCTGATGCCCATGGCTGCCTCCATTCGTCGTTGAACTGTCCCTTGGTGGTGAAAAAGTGCCGCCTACAGCAGGTCCTCTATCCCCAGCTGGCTCTCCGGGATGGTGGTGAAGGCGCTGTTGGCGAACGCCAGTGCATCGCCGCTGCGGTGGTCGAAGTCCACCACCTCACCGAGATAGAGGGTGTGGTCGCCGCCGTCGTAGGCCGCCCAGGGCCGGCACTCGAAATAGGCGAGAACGCCGGAGAGCCGGGGCGCCGTCGCCCCTTCCACCCATTTGGGTTCCGGACCCGAACGCCCCGCAAAGTGCATGGCCAGCTGCCGCTGCTCCGCCCCCAGGATATTGACGGTGAAGGGCCTGCCGGCCAGCTCGTCGTGGGCCTTGGCGGTGCGGGCGATGCTGGCGAGAACCAGGGGCGGGTCCATGGAGACAGACGTGAAGGAATTGACGGTGATGCCGTGCCGCTTGGTGGCGCCATCGAAAGTGACGATGGCGACACCGGTGGCGAACCGGCCCAGGCTGCCGCGGAAGCGGTGGTCTCGCGGCACCGAGGTCCTGCCCGGAATACCGGGGCCCGCTGCTGGATTGGCCATCTTCATTGATCCTCTGGCTGCGCGTTTCCTGTCTCTGGCGCACCGTGCCGCAGTCGCTCTAAACTGTTCCGTAGATAGACTGTTCTATAGTTGAACAGGCAATTCCTATATGGAACGGTAGCCCAACGTGACGGGCCACACAAGCCCTTGCCGCTACCCGCCCCGCTTATCTGCCTAGGATGGACAGCATGACTCCCAACGCCGGTGCCGCAGCGCAGGTTGCGCCTGCCCAGGCCTCCCCGTCGCAGACCCTCTCCCGGGGAATCCGCGCATTGGAAATCCTTGCCGAAGCCGACCGCCCGCTGACCATTGCCGAGCTTTCGGAGGCCATGGGCGTCCACCGCTCCGTCGCCTACCGGATTCTGCGGACCCTCGAGGACCATTCCCTGCTGGTACGCGACGACGCCGGCCGGGTCCAGCCCGGCCCCGGCCTCGCGGTGCTGGCGCGCGGCGTTTCGCGGAACCTGCAGACCGCTGCCCTTCCGGAACTGACCCAGCTGGCCAATACACTCAACATGACGGCTTTCGTGGCCGTGTGGGACCACCAGGACTGCGTGACGCTGGTGTCCGTGGAACCCCGGCATTCGGCCGCGACAGTGGTCCAGCATCCGGGGTCACGCCATCCGATCAGCTCTGGTGCACCCGGCATCGCCATCCAGTCCGCCCTGACGGAGCATGAGTGGAGCCAGCTGGCTCCCGCTGTGCCTTACCGCCCCGAAGCTGCCGAGGCGCGCAAGCGCGGATACGCGGCAAGCCATGACGAGGTTATCGCCGGGGTTTCCTCGCTTGCCGCACCGGTCCGGGTGCCCGGCGGACGACCGGCGGCGGTCGCCGTCGTCTACATCCGCTCCTCGCAGGATCCGTCCGAGGTGGCCGCGGCCCTGACCGCCAGCGCGGCCCGGATCGAAGGTCAGCTCGCCTGAGCTGACCGCTTCCGGGAACGGACGACGACGGCGGCCGCCGCTCCGAGAGCGAACAGCGCCGCCGCGGCGGCTGCCGAGACGAGGAAGGCGGCGTGGTGGCCCCCTTCCTGTGCCAGCTGGCCGCCGATGGACGAACCAAGGGCGGTGCCCGCGACGATGCCGCTGGCGAGCGCCGTCATCACGGTGGCCAGCCGGCCCGCCGGTGCCACGAGCCCGCCGATGGCAAAGACCGTGACCATGACCGGCCCCACCGGCAGGCCCAGTGCGAGCAGTACCAGCACCATGCGCCAGCCGTCGGTTGGAAGGAACAGCAGGGCCGACAACCCGGCCATGGCTGCCGCCCCGGTCACCCAGCGCGCGGTCACCGGGAAGCCGGACGGCCAGTAGGCCACCGAGATCGCGGCCGCGGCCGAGCTGATGCCCATGACGGCGTACAGGAGTCCGGCCGCCTCCGATGTTGCGAAGCCCGCGGCAAACGCGCTCAATGCTGCCTGTGTGGAGCCGAAGAACGTGCCCATGCAGACCATGGCCAGGACCGGAAGTGCCACCCGGCTTGGGCCGGCAATCCGGCTGCCGGGCCGGGTTTCAGCACTCCCGCGGCCCGTCTTTCCTGTGCCCGTACTGCCAGCGCCCGCTCGGGTACCGACGGCGGGCCGCCGCGGAACAGCCGTGTGGGTACGGTGGACGGCGAAGGCCGGAACGCACGTGAGCGTGAGCGCCGCGGCCAGGGCAAGCGGCAGCCATGGTGCGACGAGGCTGGCCAGGACGCCCACGAGGGCCGGACCGAGTACGAAGGTCAGTTCGTCGGCCGTGCTCTCATAGGACAGCGCGACGTCCAGATCGGTGCTGTCCCCTGCCCGCCGGCGTTCGGCTGTGAGGGCCATCCACCGGACGCGGGCCAGCGGGCCCACCTGGGGGCAGCTGAGGCCCGCCGCCAACGCGGCTGCGATGACGCTCCACGCGGCGCCGACGTCGTGCACCCCGGGAATCAAATATGCGGTGGCGATGACGGCCAGCACGGCCGCAACGTTCAGGACGGCCGAGATCAGCAGTACCGGGCGCTGGCCGAGCCGGTCGGCCAGCCAGCCGAGGATCGGCGCGCCGACGGCCGAGCCGATACCGACGGCACCGGCAGCGGCTCCGCCAACGGCATACGAGCCGGTGACGGACGTGGCAAGGGTCAGGGTTCCCAGCGTCAGCATCGCGAGGGGCAGGCGGGCCAACAGGCCCACAGGCAGGAATCCCCTGCCCGCCAGCGCGGGCAGGCGCGCGAAACGGCCGCCGAACCGCGGCGTGGGCGCCTTGGTGTTGGCGGCCGGGTCGATGGGACGGGGGTCGGCGGGTGGTTGGGGCGCCGTTGAAGTGCTCATGTATGCGGGCTCGTTCAGTCGTGCGCATCGTCCCTCCTCCCGATGCGCCGAACCCGGTAACAATCCCATGATAGTGGACACGGAAGGCCGGACCCGGAAGTCCTGTCGGCGGGATGCTCCCTGTTCAGACCGTCACGGGTGCATCAACGATGTGGACCGTGGAGCCGTTGCGCTGCTTCACCACCTGGAGCTGGCTGCCGATGCGCTGCTTCATCTCCGCGACGTGGCTCACCAGGCCGACCACGCGGCCGCCGTCGCGGAGGCCCTCCAGTGCGTCCATGACCTGCTCAAGTGCCTGCTCGTCGAGGCTGCCGAAGCCCTCGTCGACGAACAGCGTTTCTATGTCTACACCGCCGGCCTCCTGCTGCACCACGTCCGCGAGTCCCAGGGCAAGCGACAGCGAGGCCATGAAGGATTCCCCGCCGGAGAGCGTCGAGGTGTCGCGGCGGCGCCCGGTCCACTCGTCCACGACTTCCAGCCCCAGCCCGGATTTGGCGTTCCGGGCTGCCCTCGCGTCCGAGTGCTGCAGCGTGTAGCGGCCGTCGCTCATGGCGACGAGCCTTTCCGATGCGGCAATGGCAACCTGCTCGAGCCGTGCCGCAAGGACGTACGCGTTCAGGCTCATGCGGTAGCTGTTGTCGCCGGAGCCGCGGGCTGCTTCGGCGAGGCCTTTCAGGACTTCAGCGCGTTCCCGGGGCGCCCGGCCGGATTCGGCGAGTTCCTCATACTCCACGCGGAGGCGTCCCATTGTTCTGGCAGCCTGCCGCGCCATGCCCGCCGCCAATTCGACGTCCTTTGCTGCCAGGGCGGCCTGCTCGGCTTCGGTGCGCAGCAGGTCCAGGTCCGCTGCGGCAGCCGCGGAGCCGTTGTGGTGTTCCCTGGCTGCCTGTTCCTGTGCTGCGGCAACGAGCTCTTCGCTGGCGAACAGTTCCTCCAGCCGTACCTCCTCGTCCCGCCCGGCCTTGACAGCCGACTCCAGCCTCGCCGCCTCCGCCCCGGGCAGCAGGGCCTGGCGGGCCTCGGCGTCCGATCCGAATCCGGCCTCGGGAAGGGCGCGGTCCAGCTCGCTCCGTGCCTCAACCAGGCGGGCCGCAGCCTGGTCCAGCTGCGACTGGGCGGCGTCGGCCTGTTCGAGAATGCTGACCACCTGGCCGATGGCGTCGCTGCGCAGACCGAGGCTGGCGTGGCCGGCACGAAGGTCTTCGAGCGACGATTCCAGGGCGGCGGACTGCCCTTCGATCTCGGTCAGGGCGGATTCCGTCTGCGCCAACTGCGACAGCATGTCCACGCGCACCTGCTCCGTGGCGTCGATGCGTTCGGCCAGTTCCTCCTGCCGGCTCCTGCTGGCCGCAAGGTCGGCTACGGCCGCGGCCGCCTCGGCAGCTGTTTCCCTGGCGGCCTGGGCGGCTTCCTCCGCTTCGGCGGGATCGGTGTCGCCGCCCTGGCTGGCGAGAACGGCTAGCAGCTGCCTGGCCTCCGAGAGCTCGGTTTCCAGTGCAGACAGCGCCCTCTCGGCCGCCTCACTCCGCTCCTTGGCTCGTTCCTCTTTCTCGGCGAGCCCCAGGACGGAGTCCCCGGCGGGAACCGGCTCGGGGTGCTCCGGGCTGCCGCAGACGGGACAGGGCGCCCCGTCTGCCAGGCGCGACGCCAGTTCGGCCGCCGCATTGGACAGGCGTTCCTCGCGGACGTCCAGCCATTGCCGGCGCAGTTCCTGGTGGTGTTCCCTGCCTTTGAGGTGCCGCTCGGTGACGGCGGCGCACCCTGCCGCAGCAATTCCATGGCGCCGAACAACGTCCACCAGCTCGTCGGCGGCTGCCGCCTCCTTGGTGCGCAGCACGGATTCCCCTGCCAGCTGCTCCAGCGGCTGCAGGGCAGCCCGCAGCTGCTCCATCTCGGTGCGGAGGGAAAGCAGCCGGACGGCGTGGTCATCGCCGGCACGGATGAGTTCCTGCCGCCGCTGCGCTAGCCCTGCCGCCCGTGCCTGCAGACCACCCAGCCGGTCCTCATCGGCAAGCCGTTCGCCGATGACGGCGGCAAGTGCCCGCAGGCGTGAAAGCTCCGCGGCCACGTCGACGACAGCATGTTCCACGGCAGCGCCGTGTTCCATACTGGCCAGCTCGGAACTGTGGCCCGCGGCCTCCCGCACGCCAGCAGAGGCGAGGTGCATGGCCCCCTCCGCCCGGGCAAACAAAGACTCGGCGGCAGTCACGGCCTTCAGCTGGCCGCCGAGGAGCTCGGCTTTCCGGTGCAGGTCAAGCGCTGCCCCCGCGCTGGCCAGTCCTGGGGCGGCGGCCTCGGCGTCTGCGCGCCGGCGCAGGGCTGCAGCAAGCTTCACGCGCCGCCCTTCCCTTGCCAGCTCCGCCTCGAGCCGCTCCGCGCACCCGCGGCGCTGCGCCTCGCAGGATTCTGCAACCCCGTCCAGTGCCGCGGCACGCTCCAGGGCTGCAGCCTCCAGCCACGACAGGAGGCCGGGACCGGCGGCCGATTCCGGTGCTGCGTCGGGATCGACGTCGAGAGCCGTGGCCTCCGTCTTGGCCCTCGCCACCAGCAGGCCCAGCCTGCCCTCAAGGTCGGCTACTTCCCGCTCTGCCCCGGCGGCCTGCACCGCGAGTTCCCGCTCCACTGCCTCGAAACGTTCGGTTCCGAAGAGCTTCTGCAGCAGTTCGAGGCGGTCAGAAGCCTTGGACCGGAGGAACGCGGCGAAGTCCCCCTGGGGAAGCAGCACCACGCGGGTGAACTGCTCCCGGTCCATGCCAAGGAGCGCGGTGATTTCCGCCCCGGCTTCGTCGTTCCGGCCGGACTTTTCCACCCACGCGCCTGCCACACGTTCGCGCAGGAGGGTCTTGGCCTGCTGCGTGGTGAACCCGTTCCGGCCGCGGGCGCTGGGCTTGTCCCAGGCCGGCGTCCGGGAAACCTCAAAACGCCTGCCCCGGGCTGTAAATTCGCAGGTCACGCGGGGTTCGGCGGCCAGGTCCGCATGGTCGCTGCGCAGCCGCTTGCCGTCCTGCCGCGCCCCGGGAACGGACCCGTAGAGGGCATAGCAGATGGCGTCCAGCACGCTGGTCTTGCCGGCGCCGGTGGGGCCGTTGAGCAGGAACAGCCCGTGGGCGCTCAGCCGGTCAAAATCGATTTCCTCG
The DNA here is from genome assembly GCF_040448525.1 of Arthrobacter sp. K5. Taxonomy (NCBI): domain Bacteria; kingdom Bacillati; phylum Actinomycetota; class Actinomycetes; order Micrococcales; family Micrococcaceae; genus Arthrobacter; species Arthrobacter sp. K5. Next base: position 1,233,280 of record NZ_CP159279.1, read on the forward strand.
GTTCCGGCAAACGGCCCGAACGCGGCGATTTCCAGACGGTGGATCCTCACAGTGATGCCTCCTGCAGACGCACGTTCTCCAAAGCTGCGGTGAGGGCGGCCTGTTCCGCGGTGTCCGGTTCCCGGCCGCGGACGTGTTCCAGGAAACCGCAGCACACGGCAAGGTCATCCTCTGCCTTCGCCAGCCGGCTGCTGTAGCTCGCGCCGGAGGCGACGGGTGCCCCTTCCGGCTCGAAACCCAGAACGAGCGTGTCCGGAAACCTGGCACGGAGCCGCTCCATGGCCTGGGCCGGCCGCTGGGCGTCCGTCAGCGTCACCTGGCAGTACGCTTGCTCAGCCCAGGCGTGCTCAGATGACTCCAGCAGCCCGTCGAGCGTCCCCCGGAGGACGGCAAGTTTCCGCGGGGCGTCCCAGAGGATCTCCTCGACGGCGGTGACCCCGGACTCGTCGACGTCCACGAGCCAGCCGCCCTTCTGGTGCTTCGCTTCCGAGAAGGAGTAAGCCAGCGGCGAACCCGAGTACCGCACCTGCATGGACAGGGACTGCCGGCCGTGCAGGTGGCCGAGGGCCGTGTAGCTGAAGCCGTCGAACAGGTCCAGCGGCACGGCCCCCACTCCCCCGATGCTCAGGTCGCGTTCGCTGTCCGAGCTGATGCCCCCGCTGGCGAAGGTATGTGCCAGCACAACCGAATGGACCGTCCGGGACTCGGCCCGCGCGGCGACGTCGGCCCTGATGCGTTCCGTGGCGGCACGCGTGACTTCGAAGTGGCTCGCAGTGTCCACCCCCAGCTGCTCGGCCACCAGCCGGGGTTCGAGCCAGGGGATGCCGTAGATCGCCAGTACCGGGCCATCCTCGCCGTGCTGGTCAGTCCTTGCCCCGCGGAGCGGCAGAATCACGGGGACGTCCAGCTCCTGGAGGCGGGTGCGCAGATGAACGCCGCCCTTCTCCAGAAGCCGGGAAGCGAAGCCCAGCCGGATGGCGGAGTCGTGGTTTCCGCTGGTCAGCACCACCTGGGCGCCAGCCCCGGTCAGCCGGACCAGGGCGTCATCCAGGAGGTTGACGACATCGACGCCGGGCAGTGCCCTGTCGTAGACGTCGCCGGCGATCAGCACGACGTCGACGGAGAGTTCCCTGACCCGGACAACCAGCTGGTCGACAAAGGCGCGCTGGGCGTCCAGCATGCCGACGCCGTGGAAAGACCGGCCCAGATGCCAGTCGGATGTGTGCAATAACCGCATATTCATAAGCTAGACGCGGGCACTGACAAAATAGCCGACCCCGCGCTTCGGCGCGTCAGGACTCCTTGCTGCGCGGCCCGTCGAAGAAGTCGCGCGCCTCGTCGCTGCCGGCATCAGCCGGTGCGGCCGCGGGCTGCTCGTCCGGGTCGTCGTCGAAGTCGTCCGTGAGGTCAGACCCATGATCCGCCTCGACGGCGGCGGGGTCCGCATCCGCGGCGGTAGCGGCCCTCGGGTCCCGGGCGTCGGCAAACCCCCGGAAAACAAGGCCGGCAATACCGGCACCGACGATCGGGGCCACCCAGAACAGCCACAGCTGCCCCAGCGCCCAGCTGCTGCTGAAAAGCGCAGAAGCGGTGGCGCGGGCCGGGTTGAAGGGCGCGTTGCCCACGGCCTGGCCCAGCTGCAGGAGTACGGCAAATGCAAGCCCGACGGCGAAGGGGGCTGCGGCCGCGTTGTTGTTGCGGCGGGCCGTCATGCCAAGGAACACGGCGACCAGGATGGCTGATCCCAGCACCTCGGCGAGCAGCACGCCGGCCATCGACGTCTGGATCACGGAGTGCTCGCCGAATCCGGCGGTGACGGTATCGAACGCGGTGCGGGCGTCGGCGATGTTGGGCACTGTGCGGAGGATGCCAAACAGGGCGAGCGCGCCCGCCGCTGCGCCGACCAGCTGCGCGCCGACGTAGGCCGCTGCGGCAGCGATGCCGATGCGGCCCGCCACCAGGTTGCCCAGGGTGATGGCCGGGTTGAAGTGCCCGCCCGAGATGTACGCAAAGGCCAGCATCGCCGCTGTCACGGCAAGGCCTCCGGCGAGGGCGCCGGGCAGCGGGTTGGACTGCGGGAGGGTGAAGAGGGGCACGCCCAGCCCGGCGACCACCAGAAAGAGCGTCCCGAACGCCTCCGCTCCGAGCCTGGACAGGAGTCCCGGCCGGAATCCGTCGTCACCGGCAGAAGGCCTCCGGTTTTCGGTCGGGGGGACGGACACAGGGGTGCTCATGGCAGGGGATTCCTTTGTTTCGGTCAGCGGGGAATGCCGCTCGCTTCGGGAGCCGGCCCCAGCAGTCTGGCAGCAAAGTCTGGACGGTTGCTGAATCCGAGCTTATCGTCCGGTGGCCGGACACCCGGCACGCAGAGTGGAATGTCACAGCAAGGGTCCCGGTTTAGCGCGACTGAAATCACAGAGTCGGGGCAAAGCCGGCGGGCAGGTAAATTTGCCTGCATGAGCAATGATCCCGGCACCAGTGTTTTTCCCGGCACAGCGCCGTCCCCCGAGTCCCGTATCCACGGCTGCCTGCTCGGCGGCGCCCTGGGAGACTCGCTCGGCTACGTCGTCGAGTTCGATCCGATAGAGGAGATCCGGCGCCGTTTCGGCGCCGCCGGTCTCCGGGATTTCTCCGCGCTCGACGGCGGGACCCACTTCTCGGACGACACCCAGATGACGCTGTACACGGTCGACGGTATCGTCGAGGCGCTGGAATGGGCCAACTCGGGTGTCGGCGCCGATGCCAACGCCTGCGTATGGCTTGCATACCTGCGATGGCTCGACACACAGGGCGTTCCGGTCCCCGAATCGGCGCCGCGGCCCCAGCCCCGCTGGATTGACGCACAGGACGTGCTGCGGCACCGGCGGGCTCCCGGCAATGCGTGCCTGAGCGGGCTGGCCACCGGCGAAATGGGAACGCTCTTCCGCCCGGTCAACCCTGATTCGAAGGGCTGCGGAACCGTGATGCGCTCGGCGCCATTCGGACTGGTTCCGCACATCCCGGCGGAGGCCGTGTACAAGTTGAGCGCCGATGCGGCCTCGCTCACCCACGGACATCCCTCCGCCAGGCAGAGCGCGGGCGTTTTCAGCCTGCTCATCTATTCGTTGGTGCAGGGCAGCGGCCTCGCCGAAGCAGCGCAGGCTGCGCTGGCCCGTGTGCTGGCCGATGACGAGGCGGCGCCCGAACTCCGCGAGCGGCTGGAGGCCGCAATCCGGCTCTCCGGCCAAGCCGGACCCGGCACGGTGCTCAGCCCTGAGGAACTGGTCCGTGAACTCGGTGAGGGCTGGGTGGCAGAGGAGGCTCTCGCCGTCGGGCTCTATGCGGTGCTGGCCACTGCCATTGCGCCAGGGGGAGATGGCGCGCCTGATCCGGTGGCCCATTTCAAGGCCGCCATCGCCGTGGCCATCAACCACAGCGGCGACAGCGATTCCACGGGGTCCATCGCGGGCAACATCCTGGGCGCGTATTACGGCACGGCGTGCCTGCCCGCGGACTGGCTGGAGGCACTCGAGGCCCCCGAGGTGATCCGTGGCATGGCCGGGCAGCTGGTTTCCGTCACATCTGCCTGAGCGGAATGTTGTTGCAGGCCTCGCAGATATTCTCGGGGATGAAGCCGCGGCGCTGCAGCAGGCCGAAAATGGCACAGCCGAGGCAGAACCCGGCGAAGGACTCCAGCGAGGCGGCAACGATCAGCACGGCCAGCAAGAGCCACGCGGCGGGCGCCAGGCCGGCGGCCAGCAGGAGGGCGGCCGCCGTGGACATTGCGGCGCCGATGCCCTGGGCGAAACGCTTGGGCGGCCCGGGCACCAGCTTGACCCGTCCCAGCCGCGGGGCGAGGACCCTGACCGAAAGCAGGGCCAGTGGGGAAATCCTCGGTCCGAACAGCACCCGGAGCCAGAAGCCCAACGCGATGGCCCCGAGTCCCCAGCCGAATCCGGTGAGCAGGGTCGTGACGGCCAGCAGGACCACCAGCCCGGCGGTGATGCGGGCTGCGTATTCATTGACCGGGTTGGGAAAGGCGAACGCAGCACCCAGTCCGCCCGGTCTGCGCGGTTCGTCCAGCTTGCGTGGTTTGGCCATGCAGCAAGGCTAGGAGAGGGACGGCGGCGGGGGAAGCTTTATTGCGCCACGTGTACCGGCACGCCGCCGACCATCTGCAGGAACTCCCCCTCGGAAATCACCTCGATGGCCTGGCCGCGGTCGTGCAGCTCCAGGACACGTTTTGCCTTGCCGGTGAGCCGGCCGGAACGCAGGTCGCCGGCCACGAAGCCGTCCCCCACCACCAGGACGCTGGTCCGCGCCGTGACCCGGCTTTCGGGGCGCGCCCCCAGTTCTGCGGACCGCCTCTTCGCTTCCGGCCGCGGCATCGCGAGTGAGCCGGTGAACACGACGGTCTGGCCGAACAGCGGATTCCCGGGTTCGGCGTCGGGATTGGGCTCAGGGTTGGGCCCTTCCTCGGGCCACCTGCTGCGGAACGGCCGGGCCGCACTGCCGCTGGACGCTGCGGCGAGTGCTGCGGCGGTCGCTTTGGACAGCCCACCGCTGGAAGGGTCGAACGCCGGCTGCTGCGGTATGGACAGCCCCAGCGAAAGGTAGAGCTCGGCGATGCTGTTGGCCCGGTTGCGCCCCGCGATGTCGATGAGGATGCCGGCGCATGCCCGGGCGTCCTCGGCCGCGTCGTGGTGGTTCACGAGGGGCACGCCCGCCTCCTCGGCGGCGAAGGGCAGGGAATTGGAAACCAGGGAGTAGCAGCGCCGGGACAGCATCACAGTGCACACGTAGTCGTAGGCGGGGCCGGGAAGCCCGGAGACCTCAAGCCCGGAGCGGATCACTCCGAGGTCGAAGGCCGCGTTGTGCGCCGCAAGGATGTCGCCGCCGATGAACGCGCCGATCTCCGGGAAGAGCTCCCCGAAACGGGGCCTGCCTGCCACCTGTTCGGGCTTGATGCCGTGGACGCGGACGTTGTGGTAGTCAAAGGTGTCGTGGTTTTCCGGCGGCCGCATCAGCCACGAGGCCTCCTCGACGATGACGCCGCCACGGACCTTGGTGAGGCCAACGGCGCACGGCGAACCGCGGAAGCCGTTGGCAGTCTCGAAGTCGATCGCCGTAAAGTCCAAACCCACGGGGACAACTGTAGCCCGGCGGTGGCGCGGAACCCGTCAAGTACCCTTGAAACGTGAACTTTAATGCATTGAGCGACTTTGCCGTGCCCGCGCTGGGTGGCGCCGGCCCCGTCCAGCCGCATCTGGCATCATTCCTGCCCGATTGGCTCAACCCCCAGGTCTTCCTCGCCGACCCGGCCCTTGCCCCGTGGGTTGTCCTGCTGGTCTGCGGGATCATCTTCGCCGAAACCGGGCTGCTGATCGGATTCTTCCTGCCCGGCGATTCCATGCTGTTTACGGCGGGCCTGCTCGTGGCCACGGACACGATCAAATTCAACATCTGGCTCTTTGCCGCGCTGATCATCGTGTCCGCCATCATCGGCAACCAGACCGGCTATCTCATCGGGTCCAAGGCCGGCCCTGCCATCTTCAACAAGCCCGACTCAAGGCTTTTCAAGCATGAGAATGTCGAAAGTGCGCACAAGTTCTTCGAAAAGCACGGCGGCAAGGCCCTGATCCTTGCACGCTTTGTACCCATCATCCGCACGTTCGTTCCCGTCATCGTGGGCGTCGCCGCGATGGACAAGCGGAAGTTCTTCCTGTTCAACGTCATCGGCGCTGTCCTGTGGGGCGGCGGTGTGACGCTTCTCGGCTATCTGCTGGGCGACAGGGTCCCGTGGGTGCGGGACAACCTCGACATCATCTTCATCGTCATCGTCCTCCTCTCGGTGATCCCGGTGGGGGTTGAAGTCCTCCGCGGCATGGCCGCCAAGCGCGAGGCCGCGGCCTTCGGGACAGATCCGGTGGAGGAGTTCATCGAGGAGCACGAGCCCGAGGCTGAGCGCAAAACAAACCTCGACTGACCGGCGGGCGTCACCACGGAGACAGACACCCCCATAGCGGAAAGGCACCTCAGAACTGAGGTGCCTTTCCTGTTTGTGGCTATCGGCTGTCCGCAGCCGGCGCCTGTCTGCGGCTACTAACTGTCTGCGGAAACTACCGCAGGGCCTCAACAATCGAGGGAAGCAGCGCACGGAACGCCAGGCCGCGGTGGCTGATGGCGTTTTTCTCCTCGGGGCTGAGCTCAGCACAGCTGCGGTCCAGGCCCAGGGGCTCCAGGACGGGGTCGTAGCCGAACCCGCCTTCGCCCCGCGGTTCACGCAGCAGCGTGCCGGCAAGCTGCCCGTACTCCACCACTTCGCGGGCCCCGTCCCCGGATGCCGACGCCGGCATGGCAAGGGCCGCCGCGCACACGAAGGCGGCGCCGCGGTGGCCGTCCGGCACGTCCGCCAGCTGGGCCAGCAACAGATGCAGGTTGGCGTCGTCGTCACCGTGGCGGCCGGCCCAGCGCGCGGAGAATATCCCCGGCGCGCCGCCGAGGACGTCCACGGACAGCCCGGAGTCATCGGCGATGGCCACCAGCCCGGTGGCCTCGGCCACCGCCCGCGCCTTCAGCAGCGAGTTTTCGGCAAAGGTCACCCCGGTTTCGGCGACGTCGGGGGCTCCGACGGCGGCCGCGTCCACCACCTGCGTGTCGACGTCGAGCCCCGGGATCTGCCCGCGCAGCAGCTCACGCAGCTCACGCAGTTTGCCGGCGTTGCGTGTCGCCAGCACCAGCCGGGGTGCCGGTCCGCCGCTCACAGCGTTGTTCCCGCTCACGGCGCTTCGGCCAGCGTCTCGCGCTGGATGGCCGCCAGCTGCTCCGTCCCCAGCAGGGCCAGGTCCAGCAGCTTGTTGAGTTCGTCGCGGTCAAAGGGTGCGCCTTCGGCCGTGCCCTGGACCTCCACGAACTTGCCGGAGCCGGTCACCACGACGTTCATGTCGGTTTCGGCCCGCACGTCCTCAATGTAGGGCAGGTCCAGCATGGGGATACCGTCGATGATCCCCACGGACACAGCGGCAATGGTGTCGATCAGGGGCTGGGCGTTGCGCGCGATCATCTTGTTCTCGCGGGCAAAGCGGATGGCCTCGGCGAGCGCAACGTAGGCGCCGGTGATGGCGGCCGTCCGGGTGCCGCCGTCGGCCTGCAGGACATCGCAGTCCAGCACGATGGTGTTCTCGCCCAAGGCCTTGGTGTCTATGATCGAACGCAGCGAGCGCCCGATCAGGCGGGAGATCTCGTGCGTGCGGCCGCCGATCTTCCCCTTGACGGACTCGCGGTCGGACCGGGTGTTCGTGGCACGCGGGAGCATGGCGTATTCGGCGGTCACCCAGCCACGGCCCTCCCCCTTGAGCCAGCGCGGAACGCCTTCGGTGAGGGAAGCGGTGCACAGGACCCGGGTGTTGCCGAACTCGATGAGGGCCGACCCTTCGGCCTGCTTGGACCAGCCGCGGGTGATGCTGATGGGCCGGAGCTGGTCCGGGGTGCGGCCGTCGGCACGGATGACGGGGGCAGTGGTTGCTTCGGAAGTCATGCCTTTAGCTTATCGAGGCCGCAGGCGGGACGGTGCCACGTCAGGTCGGCGCCACATCAGTCAGTGCCACATCAGACTCTGCCGGGTCAGACGGTGTAGTGCACGCCCGCCACGGCCACGGCCACGTCACCGGCAAACGCGGGACGCGCCTCGGCCATGACCTTGGTCTGTGACGTCCACACCGGAATATGGGTGAGGAGGAGGCGGCGGGCACCGGCGGCGGTGGCTGCCTCCCCGGCCCGCTTGCCGGTCAGATGGACGTCCTTGATGCCGTCGTCGCGGCCTTCCTCGAAGGCCGCCTCGCAGAGGAAGAGGTCGGCGTCCTTGGCCGCCTCTTCCAGCCCGCGGCACGAATCGGTGTCGCCCGAATAGGTCAGCACGCGGGTCACGGCATTCCCGGCGGCATCCGGCTCGGCCACCTCCACGCGCAGCGCGTAGGCCTCCTCGACGGGGTGGTTCACGGCGAACGGCGTCACCGTGAAAGGGCCGACGGAGACGGCCTGGCGCTCGGTCCAGTTAGTGAAGTCGAACTCCTCGTGCATCCCCGGATCAAGGTCCAGCCCGTAGGCGGTTGCCATCCTGTCGGCGGTGGCGGCGGGGCCCCAGACGGGGATCCTTCCCCGGTCCCAGCCACCCGGCTTCCAGCGCACCGCCACGTGCAGGCCGCACAGGTCCATGCAGTGGTCGGGGTGCAGATGCGTGAGGAAAATCGCGTCGATGTCCTCGAGGTCGGTGTACCGCTGGATGGCGCCCAGGGCCCCGCTGCCGAGGTCCATGACCACCTTCCAGACCCGTTCGCCGTCGTTGGCGGTCAGCAGATAGCAGGAGGCGGGTGATCCGGGGCCGGGGAATGAGCCGGTGCAGCCGACGATGGTGAGCTTCACAGGAAAAACCCCCCGGGCGCTGCTCCGCTGCCGGCGGCCTGCCCGACGAAGTTGGAGATGCGCGGGCGTGCTGCCGCGTTCCGCGCGGCGGCAATCATTTCAGGGGTGATCCGTGCCAGGCTGCCCGTGGGGTACTGCGCCGCAACGTGGTCCACGTGCTTGACGCTGAGCACCTCGGGCCCGAGGAACCTGCGGGCCAGGGCTTCGAACTGGCCCGGGTCCCCGGTGGCGATGAAGCTGTGCTCCGGCGGTGCTGGGTCCGTCCGTTCGAGGCCGTTGCTGGCCAGGGCACGGTAGACGTCCTTGGCGGTTTCCTCGGCACTGGAGACCAGCGTGACGTCCTCGCCCATGACGTAGGAGATCACACCGGTCAGTAGCGGATAGTGCGTGCAGCCCAGCACCACGGTGTCCACGCCCGCTGCTTTCAGCGGCTGCAGGTATTCGCGGGCGATGTCAAGCAGTTCCGGCCCCGTGGTGATTCCGGCCTCCACATACGGCACGAACGCCGGACAGGCCACGGACGTGATGTGCAGGTCGGGCGCCGCGGCGAACGTGTCCTCGTAGGCCCGGGATCCCACGGTGGCGGAGGTGCCGATCACGCCTACCCTGCCGGTGCGGGTCGCCGCGACGGCGCGGCGCACGGCCGGCTGGATCACTTCGATGACGGGAATGCCGTAACGCGCCGTGTATCGTTCGCGGGCGTCCCGGAGCACCGCGGCCGACGCCGAGTTGCAGGCGATGGTGAGCAGCTTGACGCCGGAGTCCACGAGTTCGTCCATGACGCCGAGGGCGTTGGCGCGCACCTCCGCGATGGGCAGCGGCCCGTACGGGCCGTGGGCGGTGTCGCCGACGTAGAGGATGGATTCGTTCGGCAGCTGGTCGATGATCGACCGCGCCACCGTGAGGCCGCCGACCCCGGAGTCGAAGACGCCGATCGGCAGCGATCCCACATTAACGCCGTCGGCCGGTGCGGACTCCGCTGCAGCTCCTGCTGCCGGATCCATGCTCGATGCTGAAGTCATGATTATTTGAGGATAGGTCTTCCCGTGAGGTGCGGCCATCACTTGTGGCCAGCGACTCATGTCGAATTTGTCACATCCGGCGGCCGGAATCCCCGCCGCCGGAAGCCCGTGGAGCCGGAGCGCAGTGGGCGGAACCGCTCAGGGCCGCGCGTCCAGCGACTGCAGCATCGCCTGCACAAGCGACTCCTGCAGCCACGTGGTGAAGTTGTAGACGAGGGCAAGGTAGCTTTCCACGTCCTCGGCCTGGGACCAGTCCTGCATCTGGTGGACGTGGTCGGCGTCCGCCTCGTCCCGGATGTCGAGCCGCTCGGCGAGCACCAGCCGCACATCGTTGAGCGCCGTGGACCAGTGCCGTGCATCCGACGGGGTCAGGAGGAGCTCGTCCTTGTCCAGGCCGAGCGCGGCGGCGCGCAGCGCGCCGATCTTGCTTTCCCGCAGCGAGCGTTCGGTGAGCTGGCGGAACTCAAGGGCGGCCGCGGCGTCGTCCTTCACTGCGTTGGGCAGCAGCCGGCGAAGGGCACGGTCCGACGGTTCCCGGACCTCCATGTCCAGTCCGATCATCGCGGCGAGCGGATCCTCGGAGCCTCGGTCGGCCGGCTCCAGCATGGAGATGACGTCGGCGAACAGGCTGCGCAGCAGCTCCCTTTCGGCCGGTTCCAGGAAACCGGTGATGCCCTTGAGTCCGTATTTGAAAGCCTTAGCCACGTTTTCCCTTGCCCTTGCCCGGGCCGCCGCTTTTGCCGCCCCCGCTGTCTCCGCCGGTGGCCTTCTCCACGGTGGCCCACAGGCCGAACCCGTGCATCGCGACCGCGTGCTGCTCCACCTGTTCCTTGCTGCCGTGGGCAACGATGGACCGGCCCTTCCTGTGCACCTCGAGCATCAGCTTGTTGGCCTTGGTCTCCGAGTAGCCGAAGTAGCTCTGGAAGACGTAGCTGACGTAGCTCATGAGATTGACGGGGTCATTCCAGATGACTAGGTTCCAAGGGACGTCCGGGGCGGTCAGGGCGTCGGTGGACACCGCCGTTCCGGTCTGGATGCTCTCCTGGGTGTCAGGGCCGAGCGCAACGCTTAAGGTCATCTGTCCATTCTATGGCGATGCCGGGCCCACGCCGGCGAGGGCCCCGCGGCGAAGCGAAGCGAGACGTGGGAGCCGGTGGTGGGCCCACGCCGGCGAGGGCCCCGCGGCGAAGCGAGTCGAGGCGTGGGAGCCGGTGGTGGGCCCACGCCGGCGAGGGCCCCGCGGCGAAGCGAAGCGAGACGTGGGAGCCGGTGGGGACTAGAGTGATTTTTGTGAGTAACTCCGCCCGCTGGGAGCAGCCCCGCACGTCCCTGTTCACCGACCATTACGAGCTGACCATGTTGCAGGGGGCCCTCCATTCCGGCGCCGCGCACCGCAAGGCCGTGTTCGAGGCGTTCGCGCGCAGGCTCCCGGACGGGCGCCGCTACGGGATTGTGGGGGGTACGGGCAGGCTGCTGGACGGCATCATGGCGTTCCGGTTCGGCGAGGAGGAGCTCGAATTCCTGGCGCGCACCGGCGTGGTTAACAAGGAGACCCTCGACTACCTGGCCGATTTCCGCTTCACTGGCGACATCTGGGGTTACGCCGAGGGCGAGGCGTACTTCCCCAACTCCCCCATCCTGATCGTCGAATCAACGTTCGCCGAGGCGTGCATCCTGGAGACGTACATCCTGTCCGTCCTCAACCACGACAGCGCCATCGCCTCGGCGGCCTCCCGCATGGTGATGGCCGCCGGCCAGCGGCCCTGCATCGAGATGGGGTCCCGGCGGACGCAGGAGGAATCAGCCACTGCTGCCGCCCGTGCCGCCGTCATCGCCGGGTTCGACAGCACCTCAAACCTTGAGGCCGGGCTGCGGTACGGGCTCAAGACCGTGGGCACCGCCGCGCACTCCTTCACGCTCCTCCATGACACCGAGCGGGACGCCTTCGAGGCGCAGGTCGCCTCCCTGGGGGCCGGCACCTCGCTGCTGGTGGACACGTACGACGTCGAGGCCGCCGTCCGTACGGCCGTTGACATCGCCGGGGACAAGCTGGGCGCCGTGCGGCTGGACTCCGGCGACCTGGTGGAGCAGGCGCAGTGGGTCCGGCAACTCCTCGATGACCTGGGCAACGAGCACACCCGCATCACGGTGACCTCGGACCTGGACGAATACGCGATTGCGGCACTGCAGTCCGCCCCCGTTGACTCATACGGGGTGGGCACCTCCCTCGTGACCGGCTCCGGGGCACCTACCGCCAGCATGGTCTACAAGCTGGTCAGCCGGACCAACGATGCCGGGGAGTTCGTCTCTGTGGCCAAAGCCGCCAAGAACAAGACGAGCAAGGGCGGGCGGAAGTACGCCCTCCGCCGGCTCAACGACAACGGTACGGCCACCCAGGAGCTCATCGGAGTGGGTCACCGGCCGGCGGACGACGGCAACGACCGGACGCTACTGCAGCAGTTCATCAAGAACGGCGAACTTTTGCCGGGCTGGACCGGCCACGAAGGGGTTCTGCGGGCGCGGCAGCGCCACGCCGATTCGCTGGCCGAGCTGCCGACGGTGGTCCACCGCCTGCACCGCGGCGAGCCGGCGATCCCCACAATCTACGAAGAGAACTGAGGACAACTGATGGCACGGGCACTCATCATCGTTGACGTCCAGAACGATTTCTGCGAGGGCGGCGCGCTGCCGGTGGAGGGCGGGGCCGCCGTGGCCGGGGCCATCAGCGAGTACGTCGAGAACCACCACGGCCAGTTCGACCACATCGTGGCCACGCAGGACTGGCACATCGATCCGGGCGCCCATTTCTCGGAAGCCCCGGACTTCAAGGACACCTGGCCACCGCACTGCGTCGCCGGGACCCAGGGCGCCGAGCTCCATCCGGAGCTCGACACCGAACACATCCAGGCGTACTTCCACAAGGGGCTGTACACCGCGGCCTACTCCGGGTTCGAGGGCCTGCTGGCGCCGGAGGACGCCGTCCCCACCGGCGAACGGCAGCCCGGTTCGCTGCCCGGAGCGGCCGACCCCGGGTACGCACCGGAGGAGGACGCGATCGGCCTCGACGACTGGCTGCAGAGCCACGATGTGGAGGACGTCGTAGTGGTGGGCCTCGCCACCGACCACTGCGTCATGGCCACGTCGCTGGATGCGGTCCAGGCCGGCTACTCCGTCACCGTGATCAAGAGGCTGACAGCGGGCATCGCCGATGACCTCGACGACACCTACGCCGAAATGGAGCTGGGCGGCGTGGACCTCGAGTAGGTCCCCGCCCCGCTATTTCCTGCCGATGAACCAGTCCTGCAGCTTTTTCAGCCTGGACTGGAGCTGCTCCTCGTTCGCCTGTGCCACGGGAGGCCCGCCGCAAACAGTCCGGAGCTTCGTGTGCACCACCCCGTGCGGGGTGCCCGTCCGCGCAGACCAGGCCGCCACGTTCTTGGCAAGCTCGTTCCGCAGGTCCATCAGCATCCGGTGGTCCGGCACTGCAGGGGCGGCGGGCTCAGCTGCGGGGCCCTGGCGCTTCTTCCGGCCCTGCTGCTCGTGCTGCCGCTGGCGCAGCAGCATGCCCACCTGTTCGGCGTCCAGCAGGCCGGGGATGCCGAGGAAGTCGAGTTCGTCCTCGGAGCCGATGTCGCCTCCGGTGCCGAACTCGCCGCCGTCGAACAGCACGCGGTCGAAGGACGCCTGCGAATCCAGGGCCTCGAACTTGCCCTTGGTCAGGCTGTCCGAGGCCTTTTCCTCGCGGTTCGCCTCGTCCATCAGCGACTCTTCGAGGTCCATCAGGCCGTCGCCGTCATCGTTCTGCGGCCGGTCCAGGGCATGGTCCCGCTCGGCTTCCATGCTGTTGGCCAGCGCCATCAGCTGGGGAACGGACGGGAGGAAGACAGAGGCCGTCTCGCCCCGCTTCCGGGAACGCACAAAGCGCCCCACGGCCTGGGCGAAGAACAAGGGAGTGGACGTGGAGGTGGCGTAGACGCCCACCGAAAGGCGCGGCACGTCCACGCCTTCGGACACCATGCGCACGGCCACCATCCAGCGCTTGTCGCCCGCGCTGAACTCCTCGATCTTGTTGGAGGCCTTGGCATCATCAGAGAGAATCACCGTCGGCGACTCGCCCGTGATCTTCTTGAGCTGGCCGGCGTACGCCCGGGCGTCCTCGTGGTCGGTGGCGATCACCAGGCCGCCGGCGTCGGGAACGGACCGCCGGACCTCGCTGAGCCGTTTGTCCGCTCCTGCCAGGACGGCGGGAATCCATTCCCCGGCCGGATTCAGGGCGGTCCGCCAGGCCTGTGACGTGATGTCCTTGGTGACCGCCGCCTCGCCGAGGGAGGCGGCCATCTCGTCGCCGGCGCTGGTGCGCCAGCGCATTTGGCCCGAATACGCCATGAAGATGACCGGACGCACCACGTGGTCACGCAGCGCGTTGCCGTAACCGTAGGTGTAGTCCGACTTGGAGCGGCGGATGCCCTCGCGGTCCTCGGTGTACTCCACAAACGGAATGGGCGAGGTGTCCGACCGGAACGGCGTACCGGTCAGGGACAGCCGCCGGGCCGCGGGGTCGAAGGCCTCGCGGAGACCGTCGCCCCAGGACAGCGCCTCTCCGCCGTGGTGGATTTCGTCGAGAATCACCAGGGTGCGGGCGGCCTCGGTCTTGGCCCGGTGCAGCATGGGCTTGCTGGCCACCTGCGCGTAGGTCACGGCCACGCCGATGAACCCGCGGCCGTGCTGGCCGTCCGAATTCTTGAAGTTCGGGTCAATGGCGATGCCGACGCGCGCGGCAGCGTCAGCCCACTGCCGCTTCAGGTGGTCGGTGGGCGCGACGATGGTGACGCGGTTCACCGTGCCGGCCTCGATCAGCATGGAGGCCACCCTGAGAGCAAAGGTGGTCTTGCCGGCACCGGGGGTGGCCACGGCCATGAAATCGCGCGGAGCCTTGCTGAAGTACAGGTCCAGGGCTTCCTGCTGCCAGGCACGGAGCTTCGGGGCGGTTCCCCAGGCTGCACGTTCCGGATAAGCCGGGGGCAGGGTGGGTCCGCCGAAGAGTGTCTCCGTCACTATTTGTTGTTGCCTGAGTCTCCGCCGGACCCGCTGCCGCCGTCGTTGCCCGGGCGGAGGCCCTCATAGACCTCTTTGCACATCGGGCAGACCGGGAACTTCTGCGGATCCCGTCCGGGCGTCCAGACCTTGCCGCACAGCGCGATCACCGGTTCGCCGGTCATGGCGGACTCCATGATCTTTTCCTTGCGCACGTAATGTGCAAAGCGCTCACGGTCGCCGGGCTCCACTTCCTGGCGCAGTTCCTCGCGCTCAATCGTTGCGGTGGACGATCCGGCGCCGGAAAGCTCACGCATGGGGTCGTTGTCGAGAGGATCCGTCATGCTACTCATGGCATCCATCTTAGCCGTTCCGCAGGTGCGGCCGCGGGAGGACCCGGGCGCAGGTTCCGGTCAGAGGCCCTGCCACGCCGGTTTGTGCTCGTAGGTGTGCCGGTAGTAGTCGGCGAGCTTCAGTGACGACGCCGCGGCCTCGTCCAACACGATGGAGGCATGCGGGTGCAGCTGCAGGACCGAGGCAGGGCAGATCGCGGCAAGGGGTCCCTCCACCAGGTCGTGGACGGCCTGCGCCTTTTGGGCTCCCGTGGCCAGCAGGATGGCGTGCCGCGACTCGAGAATGGTGCCCAGCCCCTGGGTCACCACGTGGTGTGGAACCTCGTCCAGGCTGCGGAAGAAGCGGGCGTTGTCGCGCCGGGTCTGCTCGATGAGCGACTTGATCCGGGTGCGGGATGCCAGGGACGACCCCGGCTCGTTGAAGCCGATGTGCCCGTCGGTGCCTAGGCCCAGAAGCTGCAGATCGATGCCGCCGCGCTCCCTGATCCGGTCCTCGTAGGCACGGCAGGCCGCAGGGATGTCCGTGGCGCTTCCGTCCGGTCCGAGGACATTGTCCGGGTCGATGTTGACCCGGTCCGCGAAGTCGCGGCGGATCACCTCCCGGTAGGACTCCGGGTGTCCGGGTTCCAGCCCGACGTACTCATCGAGAGTGAATCCGCAGGCACGGCTGAAGTCCAGGCCGGCCTGCTCGTGGCGCCGGGCGAGTTCGTCGTAGACCGGCAGCGGCGATGATCCCGTGGCAAGCCCCAGCACGGCGTCGGGCTTGTTCCGCAGCATGTTCTCCACTGCGTCCGCGACGAGGGAGGCAATCTGCCTGCCGCCCGGAAGTATGACGACCTCCATTTTCGGCCTTTCTCTCGGCTGTCCTGCTAGTCAACCACGGCGGGCCGCCGCCCGGCAGATGAATTCAGCCGCTGGCTGTTCTCAGCGGTTGACAGTGACCTGGGCCAGCAGCTCCGGGCCGCGGGCATCGAGCCACCGCCCGCCCAGCCGGACCCCCACAATGAACAGTGCAGTGCCCAGGACGGGCCCCAGTGCCAGGTTGATCCAGCCAAATAACGGGTCTCCGGTGAGCACCTGCGCGAGGGCCAGGCCGGCCTCCGGGAGGACCAGCACCAGAAGGACACCCATTCCGCCGAACTGGACGGCGAGTGTCTGCCCCACATTTCCCGGGGGCTTCTTGAACGGGCTGTCGCCGGGAAGCGGCACGGCAATGGTGTAACGGGCGGACACCACGGATGACAGGCCCAGCCCGGTCAGCAGCACTCCCACGGACATCCCGAGGATGGAAGGCCACCACGCCCAGTCGGCCGTGATAAAGAACGGCACGACGGCGAGGATCACCACCGTGGGCAGCGCGAACGCCAGACAGGCCAGCGCGCGCCCCAGCCGGTCATGGACTCCCCGCACACCGGCGGCGACGTGCAGGGCAAAAGCGGTGTTGTCGTAGGACACGTCCCCCGAAATGGACCACGCCAGGAGGAACGCCGTGAGCGGACCGGTGATCATCAGAACGCCGTAGTCGTTGGTCTGGCTGCCTTGGAAAGCCAGTACAACGGGCAGCAGCGGAATGACCACCAGCGAACCGGAATACCGGGGATCACGGAACCAGTAGGTCAGGGCCCGTGCCGTGACGGCACCGGCCGGCGTCGCGGGCAGAAGGGAGAACAGCCCCAGCCGCCCGCCCTTCCGGCGGCTGCTTCCGCTGTAGGGCGGCGTGACCAGGGCACGTTCCAGCAGCAGCTTCCAGCACCAGGAAAGGCCCGCCAGCGTAGCCGCGGCAATGAGCAGCTTGAGTCCCGCCGCGCCCGGCCGTCCGGCTTCGAGATCGCCGCCCAGCGACCAGGCAGCCCCCAGCGGCGTCCAGGAAATCCTGCCGGCCAGGTCGGCCAGGAAGGCCCCGGAACCGGCCATGCCCTGGAAGATGCCCGCGGTGATCGGACCCAGGAGAACCAGGGGAACCATGAAGGCGATGCCGCTGACGTCCCTGAACCGCCGTGAGGCCGCCAGGCTCGACGTCGCCGCAGTGACGACCCGGCAGAACACCACGCAGGTCAGCACGCCAAGGACCGCGCCAACGAGCGCGCCCGCAGCTGGCAGGACACCGCGGGAGAAGGTGACCACGGTGGCCAGGGCGACGATAAAGGTGGCCAGGCCCGGAAGCCCGATGAGGCCGCCGAGCGCGAGGCCGGCCAGAAGCTGCGGCATGGGCACGGCCGACGTCGTGAACCGGGCAGGGTCCAGCGTCATGTCCACGGCCGAGGCAATGACCGGCACAATTCCCCAGCCCAGCAGGGCCGCCGAGCCGCCCAGCACCACGACGGTCTGGGCCAGGCCCGGGTCCTGCTGCCGGAGCAGGACCAGCAGCACCACGCACATGCCGACGATGAAGAGCGCATACAGTCCGCCGAACGCCAGCCCCACCAGTTGCCAGGGGCTCCGCCGCAGGCCGTTCCGGAGCAGCGTGAGCTTCAGCCTCAGGAGGTGCGCAACCATTCGAGCCCCTCCGTCTGGCTCCTGCCGCCCACGAGCTGCACGAACCGTTCTTCCAGGGTGGCGCCGGCACGCACCTGGTCGACCGTTCCGGCGGCCAGGATCCGGCCGCCGGCAATCACGGCCACGTGGTCGCACATCCGCTGCACGAGGTCCATCACATGGCTGGACACGATCACGGTGCCGCCCGTGGCCACATACCTGTCCAGAATGTCCCTGATGTTGGCCGCGGAGACGGGATCCACGGATTCGAAGGGCTCATCCAGCACCAGGATCTTTGGCGCGTGGATCAGCGCGGAGGCCAGCGCGATCTTCTTGGTCATGCCGGCGGAGTAATCCACCACGAGGGTGCCCGCGTCCTGGCTGAGGTCCAAAGCTGCGAGCAGCTCCCCCACCCGGGCGGCCACGACGTCCCGGTCCATGCCCCGGAGCAGCCCGGCGTAGGTGACCAGCTGCTCGCCGCTGAGCCGGTCAAAGAGCCGCACCCCGTCGGGCAGGATACCCATCAGCTTCTTGGCTTGCAGCGGCTGCGCCCAGACATCCACCCCGTGGACCACCGCCGTGCCGAAGTCCGGGCGGAGAAGGCCCGTGGCCATGGAGAGTGTGGTGGTCTTGCCGGCGCCGTTGGGCCCGACGATGCCGAAGAAGGAACCGGCTGGAACGTCGAGGCTGATGCCGTCCACCGCGATCTTGGTGCCGAAGCGCTTGGCAAGCCCCCTGATCGAGAGGGCTATTAGGGGAGTGCTCATGCACTTACCCTAGCCGCGGCCTGTCACCGGGGGGATCCTCCGGAAGGAGTAGAAACCCGGTACGGCCGCCCGTCAAAAGGAACGGCGCGGCACGGCCCGTTCATACTGCGGCGCCCAGCGCAGGTTGTGGCCGAGTTCAAAGGCGGCCCGGAGCCACCAGTGCGGATCTCGCAGTGCCGCCCGGGCGATAAAGACGCCGTCGGCCTGTCCGGTGGCCACCACATGCTCCGCCTGGTCCGGGGACGTCAGGAGCCCCACGGTGCCGGTGGCGACTCCTGTTTCGCGGCGGATCCGGGCCGCGAATTCCGTCTGGTAGCCCGGTCCCGGCTGGATCTGCTGGTGTGCCACCGCCCCGCCGCTGGACACGTCCACGAGGTCCACGCCCCGCGCGGCGGCCTGCGCAGCCAGGCTCACCGAGTCCTCGACGCTGATTCCGCCCTCTGCCCAGTCGGTTGCCGAAATGCGAAGCAGCAGTGGCATGGACTCCGGGATGACGTTGCGGACCGCGTCGATGACGGCCAGGGTCAGCCGGCTCCGCCCTTCCGCAGTGCCGCCCCAGGAGTCGGTGCGGTCATTGATGAGGGGGCTTTGAAACTGGTGAAGGAGATATCCGTGGGCACCGTGCAGTTCGATGGTGTCGAAGCCGATGTCCACGGCACGGGACGCTGCGGCGGCAAAGTCGGCGATGACGCCCCGGATGTCATCCTCCGTCATGGCGGCGGGCGGCGCGTAGCCGTCGAAGGCCTGAGGGCCCGGACCCACCGTCTCCCAGCCGCCGTCGGACGCCGGAACCGACCCGCTCCGGCCGGAGAACGGCCAGTACGTCGACGCTTTGCGTCCTGCATGGGCGAGCTGCACACCGATCTTGGTGTCGGCGACACCGTGGCGGTGCACGAAGCTGACGATCCGCTCCCAGCCCAGCGCCTGCTCGTCGTTGTACAGTCCCGCGTCCCGCGGACTGATGCGCCCCGCGGCATTCACTGCCGCAGCCTCGGTCAGGATGAGGGCCGCTCCCCCGGCGGCGAACGACCCGAGGTGCATGAGGTGCCAGTCGTTGGGCACCCCGGCGGCTCCGTCGGGTTCGCAGCTGTACTGGCACATCGGCGAAACCCAGCCGCGGTGCTGCAGTTCCAGGGACCGCAGCTTCAGAGGCTGGAACAGTGCGGGCACCGCCACTAAAACAGCACCCGCGCCAGGGCCTGGCGGGCCTTGCCCACGCGTTCGTCCGTGGTCCCGACAACTTCGAACAGCTCGAGCAGGCGCACGCGGGCGGTCTCGCGTTCCGGCCCGAAGTTCCTGCCAATGAACGCGACCACGCGGTTCAGGGCATCCTCCACGTGGCCACCGGCGATGTCGAGGTCGGCCACGCCCAGCTGGGCGGTGAGGTTGTCGGGTTCATCCGCGGCGAGCTGGCGCAGGGCCTCGCCCTCGGGTCCGGAAAGGCTCTGCAGGCGTTCCATGAGTTCCACCTGCGCCAGGCCTGCCTTGGCCTCGGCGTCCGCCGGCATCTCGGCGAGCGCCTGCCGGTAGGCAACGGCCGCAGCAGCGTAGTCGCCGTCTTCAATGGCGTCGAAGGCCTTCTGGTGAAGCGGCGGCAGCGGGGCCGGGGCGGGTTCTTCCGATGAATCTGCGCCGCCCCCGACGTTGCCGGTCACCCCGTTGGCTGCGGCAACCGTCAGCAGTTCGTCCAGCAGGGGGCGGATCTGCTGCTCGTCCGCGCCACCCTGGAAGAGCGGAACCGGCTGGCCCTTGAGCACGGCGACGGCCGTGGGGACGGCCTGCACCTGGAAGGCCTGAGCCAGTTGCGGGAACGCTTCGACGTCCGCAGCGGCGAGGACCAGCCGGCCGCCGTAGCTCTGGATGTTCCGGTCAAGCGCATCCAGCACGCCGGCCGATTCGGGCGAATAGGAGGCCCAGAGGAGAAACACCACAGGCACCTGGGCGGACAGTTCGATAAGGCTCTGGAAGTTTGCCTCGGTGACCTCCACCCGGAGGGCGGGACCGCCGTCCGCCCGCTGGGCCTGGGGGTCACCTGCCGCGGGGGCATTGTTCGGCGCCGGCGGCGCCGGCCGCTGCTTGAGGGAGGAGAGATCGACTGCGCCGCGAAGGTTAAGCTGGCTCGCGGCCGAAGGGACAGGGCGGGAAGCTGGCGAACTCATAGCTCCCACTCTAGCCACAAGAGCGGCCGCGGTAAGCACCGCGGCCGCTCCAGTGACGGCAGGTTTACGGAAAGCCGTTGCCTACTTGACGCTACTTGAAGCTGGCGCCAACCAGTCCGCGCGTGGCGGCCACGAGCTTCATCGGATCCTTCGAGTCAGCCGGCGGCACGTACACGGCCACGGACTCGGCGAACTTCAGCACCATGCCGGTGGTGGTTTCCTTGCCGCCGGCGAGGACGGCCGCATCGTTGCCGATGGACAGCTTGTCGCCTTCCGCCTTGGGGGTGCCATCGAAGTTGAAGGTCAGGCGGCCGAGGACCAGGGCCCCGCCGTCCTCCGTGCGGAACACGACTGTGTTCTCCGGAACGACCTTGTGCGTGAACGCGAACTTGCCGTCCACGCCGTCCTTCACAATGTCAGCCTGGTAGGAGAGCGTGTCCGCGATGTACGGGGAGGACTCCCCTTCCACCAGCTTGCTCTTGAACGTGGAGTTGGACTTGGTCAGCCGGTCCGCCAGGCCGGCGAGCGCTTCCTGCCCGCTGTAAAGCAGGCCGGACTTGTCGCCCGCGGCAAGCGACTCGGTGCCGCCGCGTACGATCGCCGGGAATGTGGTGCCGGGCTGCAGCGGCGACGTGCCCACGAGCTTGTAGTTCTCCCGCGGGGACTTCTGCACGAGCGTGAGCAGCTGCGGCACGACGTTTCCTTCACCCTGGGTGACGGCCAGGACGGAGCGCGGCCATTCGCGCTTGTCCGTGACCACCGTGGTCAGCAGCTTCGTGGAACGCACGGGCATGCGTGCGTCGTAGGAGGCCACACGCGACCTGATCTTGTAGTTCTGGGTGCGGACCTCGAGTTCCGTCCCGGCGACGCGGGCGGCAAGCTTCTTGGCGTCCTTCGCGGCGTCGCCGGCGTCGGTGGCGCTGGCCACCTGTTCCAGGATGCGGCGGAACTGGGCGTCCAGGACCACGGGCGTGCCGCCGGCCTCGGCGGCCGCGGCCGCGCTCGTGGCGGGTGCCGCGGACGTGGAGGCCGGGGCAGACGACGTGCTGGCCTGCGCGGCAGCAGCGCCGCCGGCAAGGACTGCGGCGGTGGTGGCCGCAACCACCACGCTGAGCCGGGCGGAGGAGGACCGTTCGCCGGCCTTGGCTGCCGCCTTGGCGCGGGCGCGCCGGGCGAACGGGCTGCCCAGTTTGTCGCTGGCCTTGCCAGCGGGTCCGTTGGTTGAGGACCCGGCGTCGGATGACCCGCCGTCGCGGGACGCCCCGCCCTTGGGCTTGAGGACCAGCAGTGCTCCGCCGGCAAGGACCAGGAGTCCGCCGAGGACCATGAGAGGCACGGCCCAGGGCATGGAGGTGTCATTGGGGAACGTCATGGAAACGGACGACGGCGCGGGCTTCTTTCCGTCCGCAGCGAGCAGCAGGGACCAGTCGCCGTCGGCCGGGGCGGACCAGGTGTAGTCAAGCTCGCCGCTGGCGTTCTCGGTGCTGACCCAGAGGTCAGAGCCGGCCGGCGACGGCGCGCTGGCTTCGCCGTCGGTGTGCTTTACCTGCAGCGACTTCTTGTCGTCGGAGATTCCGGTGACCCTGTTGTGGGCGGTCTTGCCCACCCAGGCGTCGACGTCATCCGGGCGTCCTGCCGCGAGCAGGAAGCTGCCCTCGCCCTTGATCTTGATGCTGACCGTTCCACCCTCGAGGGTGCGCAGCTTCTGGTCGATAACGGTCAGGGGCGCGGCTTCGCCGGCGGAAGCCGTTGCCGTCACTGTCTCGGCGGGGGCCCAGAAGGTCTTCTGCCCGATGCCGGCCAGCAGTGTCAGGAGGCCGAGCAGCACAAGTGCAACTGCAGTCTTGAAACGCAAAGGAATACCTATCATCAGCGGGGGTTTACCTCCAATAGTAACCGTTTCGTTACCAATAAGCCGGATCGGGGGGTTCGGGAGCTCCGCCGCCACCCCCGGGAGACGCCGCCCGCCCGGCTATTCACAAGGCTGCTGATAGTGTTTGCGATGATCATCACACCCGGCCCGCAGCCGCGGCGCCACGGACGGTAAAGGCATCAAAGAGCAGTGACTGAACACACGGATCCGTCCATGCACGGCCCCGAAGATCTGCCCGACGCCGACTCCCCCCAGGGCCCGCCGGCTTCGCCGGACACTGCTGCACACAAGGCGGCAGCACCGGGCACCGCGCCGCAGCCCGCACCACCGCACATG
This sequence comes from Arthrobacter sp. K5, assembly GCF_040448525.1. Classification (NCBI taxonomy): domain Bacteria; kingdom Bacillati; phylum Actinomycetota; class Actinomycetes; order Micrococcales; family Micrococcaceae; genus Arthrobacter; species Arthrobacter sp. K5. Next base: position 1,255,699 of record NZ_CP159279.1, read on the forward strand.
ACCCACAAGACAAAAGGCCGGCCAGCTGCCCTGGGCGCGGTATTGCGGCGCCTTCGCCAGCCAATCCCCGGCGCCCAGCCCAGGCTCCGGTTCGAGTTCCCGCCGGAGCATCCCGACACCGTCGAGGCAGAGCTACCCGAGGACACCGCACGCTTCGGTTCCCCCGGGCCCCGCATCTCGGCCCAGCACCCGCTGTACCTGGGGTTTATGGGCACCGTGGGCGTGGGCCTGGCCCTCCTGGTCTACTGGATCGGTTCCCACACCACCCAGCTCCTGCTGTGGATCGTGGCCGCCCTGTTCATCGCCCTCGGCCTGGACCCGGTGGTGCGCTGGCTGGAGGGCCGGAAGATCCCCCGGCCCGCCGGCATCCTCGTGTCCGTGTCCGTGCTGATGATCGCGGTGGTCGGTTTCTTTGCCACCCTCATCCCCACGATCGTCGAGCAGGTGACCGAGCTGGTGAAGCAGGCCCCGGTGTGGGTGCGGGACTTCATCAACTCCGATTTCTTCCGGACCCTGGACAACCAGTTCGGCGTCCGCGACCGCATCAGCGAGGAGCTGGACAAGTTCGTCAAGAACCCGGAGGCCATGAGCGGCATCTTCGGCGGCGTCCTCGGTTTCGGGTCAACGGTGGCCAACGGCCTCTTCGGCACGCTTATCGTGCTGGTGCTCAGCCTGTATTTCCTGGCCGCCCTGCCGGCGATGAAGAAGTGGGGCTACCGGTTGGCGCCGCGGTCCCGGCGGGCACGCGTCGAGGCGCTGTCCGAGGAGATCACCCGCTCTGTGGGCAACTACGTCATCGGCCAGGCTGTGGTCGCCCTCCTGAACGCCACCTTCGCCTTCATCGTCATGTCGATCATCGGCGTGCCGTTCGCCGTGCTGCTGACCTTCGTCGTGGCGCTGCTGGCCTTTATTCCACTGGTGGGCGGACTGATCGCCGGCGTGGTGGTCATCCTGATCACCCTGACGCTGGGCTGGCAGTCCGCCCTGGCGTACGCCATCTGCTACTTCGCCTACCTGCAGTTCGAGGCGTACTTCATCTCGCCGCGCATCATGCAGAAGGCCGTGGCAGTGCCCGGCGCCGTCGCCGTCATCTCGGTGATTGCCGGCGGCAGCCTGCTCGGCGTCCTGGGGGCACTCATTGCCATCCCGACGGCGGCTGCCACCCTGCTGCTGATCAAGGAGATCTACATCGTCCGCCAGGACAAGCACTAGGCACAGGCCAGCACGAGCTTAGACGGCGGCGGTCGCCACCGGGCCTTCCCACTCCTGCGGGAGGCCTGCGGCTCCCGAGCCGTCGGGCGTGACGTCGTCGACGATCTCGTTCAGCACGCGGGCGGCCTGCTTTTCCCCCACCCAGAGGTGCTTGGCGCCGTCGACCCCCACCACCCTGGCCTGCGGCACAAGGCCGAACCGCGCCTCTGCGGCGGCGGGCCGGAGGTAGTCGTCGTGCTCGGGCACCAGGACCGTCAGGGGCTTGCCGGCGTCCGCCCACTGCCGCAGGTGCTCGTCGGTGGCGCGGTGCAGCGGCGGGGACAGCAGCACGGCGCCCTCCACCTGGGATGCCACCGGTTCCACGGCGCCGTACATGAGGGCGAGTTCGGTGCCGAAGGACCAGCCCACGAGCCAGCGGTTGGGCAGCCCCCGTTCGACGGCGAAGCGCACCGCCGCCTCCACGTCGTACCGTTCGCCGATGCCTTCTTCAAACGCTCCGTCACTGGTGCCGCGCGGCGAGGACGTGCCCCGGGTGTTGAAGCGCAGTACGGCCACCCCTGCCAGTGCCGGCAACCGGTAGGACGCCTTGCGGTATACGTGGGAATCCATGAAGCCGCCGTGCGTGGGCAGCGGGTGCAGGGTGATCAGCGTGGCAGTGACCGGGCCCGACTCCGGCAGCGCCAGTTCGCCCACCAGTGTGTGGCCGTCCTCGGTGCGGATTTCGACGTTCTCGCGCCGGGCGGGAAGCACCGTGGAGGCGCGGATCGCGGTGGCTGCTGATGGCTGGCTGAAAACGTACGACGCCGGGTCAAAAGTCATGCGCACCAGCTTATCTTCCGGCCGGGTTGCCAAGGGCACGGGTCACTGTGCGTTACCGGTACCGGAAGTTGCGGGACGTCCAGCAGTTGGTGTGCCAGTGGCGCCGCTCGGCCAGCCCCGCGGCAGCTCCGAACAGATGGTCGTCAGCCCAGACCACAAGGTGGGCGATTCCCGGCAGCACAGCGGTGGAGCAGCCCGGGCAGATGTACGTCTTTTCGGCATTGCGGGCCGTCATGGCCCGCACCATCCAGTCGCCGTCCGGCGCACTTTCCCTGCGGGCGAATCCCGCCCGGGCCCGTTCCAGGTCAAGTTCCGGCGCGGGACCTGCGCCGTGCTTTCCACCGCCCAGGCCATTGCCGGCCGCACCGCGCCCGGATTTGGAGCGGCGGGGACGGTTGGAGCGGGGCATGCCTCCATTCTGCCTTAGCCGGCGGCCCTGCCCCGCCCCGGATGACACCGTGCTACTGCACGTTGCTGGGACAGAAACTGCAGGGGCTTCTGCGGAGAAGGTATGGTGTAGGGCGTGCGTCTCGTCATAGCCCGTTGCTCCGTTGATTATGTTGGCCGGCTCAAAGCCCATCTCCCCCTCGCCACCCGGCTCCTGCTGGTGAAGGCCGACGGTTCCGTGCTGGTGCACTCCGACGGCGGCTCTTACAAGCCCCTGAACTGGATGAGCCCGCCCGCCGTTCTCCGCGTCACCTCCCCGGAGGACGCCGACGTCGAAGTTGGCGTCGTCGAGCAGTGGACCGTGCAGTCGGCCAAGACCGACGACAGGCTCATCATCAACATCCATGAGCAGATCCACGACAGCTCCCATGAACTGGGGCACGACCCCGGCCTGATCAAGGATGGCGTCGAGGCAGACCTGCAGCGGCTCCTCGCTGACCAGATCGAAACCCTCGGCGAAGGGTTCTCCCTGATCCGGCGGGAGTACTTCACCGCCATCGGGCCCGTGGACATCCTCGCCCGAGATGCCGGCGGCGCAACGGTGGCCATTGAACTGAAGCGCCGCGGCGACATCGACGGCGTGGAGCAGCTGACGCGGTATCTGGAACTGCTGAACCGGGATCCGCTGCTGGCGCCGGTGCGAGGCATATTCGCCGCCCAGCAAATCAAGCCTCAGGCAAGAGTGCTCGCGACGGACCGCGGCATTGACTGCGTGACCCTGGATTACGACGCGATGCGGGGCGTGGACGACATCGAATCCCGGCTTTTCTGACAGTACGGGTCCGTAGCCATGGGGTGATCAGGCGTTTACTCGGGATTTGCCCAAAATTTGTCGGAATTCGCGTTTTGCCCGTTGACCAGACGGTTTGCCCATGAAATTCTTGTATCAGTCTTTGTGTAGGTGTTTTTCATGCTCGCAAGACATGTTGCGAGCGCGAAGCTCCTGCAACGCAATTCCGGTTATCGGGGGTGCAGGCCAGGATTCTTCTCGCGGAGTAACCAAGACCAGTACGAGGTGTGCTGGCCTTAAAAAGTTCCATACTGAGGAGAAATAAATGGCACAGGGAACCGTCAAGTGGTTCAACGCTGAAAAGGGCTTCGGCTTCATCACCCCGGACGACTCCGATGGCGATGTCTTCGTTCACTACTCCGAGATCCAGACCGGCGGCTTCAAGACCCTCGACGAGAACCAGCGCGTTCAGTTCGAAATCGGCCAGGGTGCCAAGGGCCCCCAGGCTACGGGCGTAACCGTCGTCTAATTGGTTCCAAAACAAATGATCCTCGGCATTCGTGCCGGGGATCATTTTTTGTGTCACTAATATTTTCAGGTCTTGAAACATTCACGGCGGCCTTAGCGCCAGGTCCCCACGCCGATGACCGGCCCGGCTTCCAGCCACGAGGACAGGCCCGTGTAGGCGTCGAATTTCATGGCCAGGAAGACGTCCTGGCCCTCGTAGCGAAGCTCCACGATCACGACGTCGGGCTGCACCTTGACCAGCTCCGCCTCCGTGGGCTGGCGCCGGCCCAGCAGCTCAAGCGAGCTCCGTTTGAAGCGGTGGCGGGGCCGGACGCTCAGCGACAGGAGTTTGAACCACTCAAGTTCATTGTCCTGATAACGACAAACCCCCATCCGCCAGCTTTTTCCAGCCGTACGAATGGAGGCGTCCACCGTGCCGAGGGCGCGCCGCAGGTTGAAGCGGCGCACCCCAAACAGGCACAGCGTAAAAATCAGCACCGCAAACACGGTTGCTATGGCGATGAACGGAAAGGAAGAAACGTCCATCAGGGTTGTGCTATCGGATCCCCGCAGTGGCCGCGTCACCCAGCTGGGCGTTGTCAGCAACAATGACCACCCGGTTGTTGTCGACGGAGAAGAACCCGCCGTCGACATCTACGGCAATGCGGTCGCCGGTAACCGGCTCGATTGCCAGCTGTCCCTCGGCCAAAATCGCCAGCACGGGCGAGTGGCCGGGCAGGATTCCGATCTCACCATCACTGGTGCGGGCCTTGACCATCTTGGCCGCCCCGGACCACACGAAGTGGTCCGCTGCGACAATCTCAACCTCAAGCTCAGCCATATTACTTGGTCTGTTCCTGAATCTTGGCCCACTGGCGCTCAACGTCATCCAGGCCACCGACGTTGAAGAACGCCTGCTCTGCAATGTGGTCGAGTTCGCCGTCGCAGATCGCCGCGAAGCCTTCCACGGTGTCCTTGATGGAAACGGTGGAGCCCTCAACGCCCGTGAACTGCTTGGCGGTGTAGGTGTTCTGGGACAGGAACTGCTGGATACGGCGCGCACGCGACACGACGATCTTGTCCTCTTCGGACAGTTCGTCGACACCGAGGATGGCGATGATGTCCTGGAGTTCCTTGTTCTTCTGCAGGATCTGCTTCACACGGACAGCCGTGTTGTAGTGGTCCTTGCCGATGTACTGCGGGTCCAGGATTCGGGACGTCGACGTCAGCGGGTCCACAGCCGGGTACAGACCACGGGAGGCGATTTCACGGGAAAGTTCCGTGGTGGCGTCCAGGTGTGCGAACGTCGTGGCCGGTGCCGGGTCGGTGTAGTCATCTGCGGGGACGTAGATGGCCTGCATCGAGGTGATGGAGTGGCCCTTGGTGGACGTGATGCGCTCCTGGAGGAGGCCCATCTCGTCGGCAAGGTTCGGCTGGTAACCCACAGCGGAGGGCATGCGGCCCAGCAGGGTGGAAACCTCGGAACCAGCCTGCGTAAAGCGGAAGATGTTGTCGATGAAGAGCAGCACGTCCTGGTTCTGGACATCGCGGAAGTACTCCGCCATGGTCAGGGCGGACAGTGCCACGCGCAGACGCGTTCCCGGCGGCTCGTCCATCTGGCCGAACACAAGGGCGGTGTCCTTGAGGACCCCTGCCTCTTCCATTTCAACCCAGAGGTCGTTACCTTCACGGGTACGCTCGCCGACACCGGCGAACACGGAAGTACCACCGAAGTTGCGGGCAACACGGGTGATCATTTCCTGGATCAGAACGGTCTTGCCCACGCCGGCGCCGCCGAACAGGCCGATCTTTCCACCCTTGATGTACGGGGTGAGAAGGTCGATGACCTTGATGCCCGTTTCGAGCATCTCGGTGGAACCCTCGAGGGATGCAAAGGACGGGGCCTTGCGGTGGATCGGCCAGTGGTCCGAAGCCTGGATCTCGGACTCGTCGACGTCCAGCGGCTTGCCGAGGACGTTGAAGATGTGGCCCTTGACGCCGTCGCCAACAGGCACGGTGATCGGGGAACCGCTGTCCACCACGGACGTGCCGCGGACCAGGCCGTCGGTGGCCTGCAGGGAAATAGCGCGGACGAGGTTGTCACCCAGGTGCTGGGAGGTCTCGAACGTGATGGTCTTGGTCTCACCGTTGAGAGTGATCTCGGTGGTGAGTGCGTTGTAAATCGAGGGGATTGCGTCAGCCGGGAATTCGACGTCGACAACCGGGCCAATAACACGTGCGATACGGCCGGTGGCACCGGCCGTGGCTGCTACGTGTTCGGTAGCGGTGGCAGTCATCTCTCTCACTTCACTCGTAGATGGCGTGGGGTTAAGTTTATCTTTTGTTGCAGGGGTCCGGGACCGGTCCGGCTACGACGCGAGTGCGTCGGCGCCGGCCACGATTTCGGAAAGCTCCTGCGTAATCTCTGCCTGGCGGGCGGTGTTGCGCAGACGCGTGTACTTCTTGATGAGGTCCGTGGCGTTGTCGCCGGCGGATTTCATCGCCCGCTGGCGGGCAGCAAGCTCGGAAGCCGCTGCCTGCAGCATGGCCGCGAAGATACGGGATTCGATGTAGCGCGGCAGCAGCGCGTTGAGCACCTGTTCCGGCTCCGGTTCGAATTCGTAAAGCGGCAGCAGTTCCGATTCGGACGTCGCCTGCTCTTCCACGACTTCGAGGGGAAGAAGTCGGATGACGGTCGGCTCCTGGGTCACCATGGACTTGAAGCGGGTGTACACAACGTGGATCTCGTCCACGCCGCCCTCTTCGAAATCAATGGCGAAGTCCTCAAGCAGTGCCGCGCCGATTTCCTGTGCCGTGGCAAACTCAGGGGCATCGGTGTTGCCGGTCCAGACGCGTCCGTAAGGACGGTTCCGGAAATCGAAGTAAGCCTGCGCCTTGCGGCCCACCAGATACGTCTTGACTTCCTTGCCTTCGGCACGGAGCAGTTCGTTCAGGCCTTCGGCCTGCTTGAGCACGCTGGCGGAGTACGAGCCTGCGAGGCCGCGGTCCGAGGTAATTACCAGGACGGCGGCCCGGCGGATGTTCTCCGGCTCGGTGGTCAAGGGGTGGTCGATTTCGCTCTGGCTTGCGACGGCGGAAACAGCGCGCGTGATCGCGTTCGCGTAAGGCAGTGAAGCTGCTACCCTGGCGCGGGCCTTGCCGATGCGCGAGGTAGCGATCAGTTCCATCGCCTTGAAGATCTTGCGCATCGACGTCGTCGAGCTGATCTTCTGACGGTAGACCCGAATCTGGGCTCCCATACTTATCCTTTCCTAAGATCCCGATGGCCGGGACTGCCGGACCCCCGAAGGGTTCCGGCAGTCCCTGCCAGCGAAACTAGCGCTTCTGCCTGACGATTTTTTCCTGGTCGACCTGACCCTCCGAGATAGCTTCATGCTCCTCGTGGCCTGCGCCTACCAGCTTGTCGTCGCCCTCGCCGAAGAAGCCCTTCTTGAAGTCCACGATGGCGGTCTTCAGTGCTGCCACGGTGTCATCGTCCAGGACGTTGGTCTGCGCCAGCGTCGTGAGGATCGAGGACTTGTGCTTGAGGTGCTCCAGGAACTCGGACTCGAAGCGGCTGATGTCCTCAACCGGAACGTCGTCCAGGTAGCCCTGGGTACCGGCCCAGATGGACACAACCTGGTTCTCGACCGGGAACGGCGAGTACTGGCCCTGCTTGAGCAGTTCCATCAGGCGCGCACCGCGGGTCAGCTGCTGGCGGGATGCGGCATCGAGGTCCGATGCGAACATCGCGAACGCCTGCATGTCGCGGTACTGGGCGAGGTCCAGCTTCAAGGTACCGGAGACCTTCTTCATGGACTTGACCTGGGCGGCACCGCCAACGCGGGACACCGAGACACCAACGTCAACAGCGGGACGCTGGTTGGCGTTGAAGAGGTCCGACTGCAGGAAGATCTGGCCATCGGTAATGGAGATCACGTTGGTCGGGATGTAGGCCGAAACGTCGTTTGCCTTGGTTTCGATGAGCGGAAGGCCGGTCATCGAACCGGCGCCAAGCTCATCGGAGAGCTTGGCACAACGCTCCAGGAGGCGGGAGTGCAGGTAGAAGACGTCGCCCGGGTAGGCTTCGCGTCCCGGCGGGCGGCGGAGCAGCAGCGACACGGCGCGGTAGGCTTCGGCCTGCTTGGACAGGTCATCGAACACGATCAGGACGTGCTTGCCGCCGTACATCCAGTGCTGGCCGATGGCCGAACCGGCGTAGGGGGCAAGGTACTTGAAGCCGGCCGGGTCAGAAGCCGGGGAGGCAACGATCGTGGTGTACTCGAGCGCTCCGTTGTCCTCAAGGGTCTGGCGGATTGCTGCGATCGTCGAAGCCTTCTGGCCGATCGCGACGTAAACGCAGCGGACCTGCTTGGTCACGTCACCGGAAGCCCAGTTGTCCTTCTGGTTGATGATCGTGTCGATGGCAATAGCGGACTTGCCCGTCTGGCGGTCACCAATGATCAGCTGGCGCTGGCCGCGGCCGATCGGAATCATGGCGTCGATTGCCTTCAGGCCGGTCTGCATCGGCTCGTGCACAGACTTGCGCTGGGTAACGCCCGGTGCCTGGAGTTCCAGAGCACGGGTGGTCTCGGCCTTGATCTCGCCGAGGTCGTCGATGGGCACACCCAGGGGGTCCACCACGCGGCCGAGGAAGGCGTCGCCGACCGGCACGGACAGAACCTGTCCGGTGCGGTGGACTTCCTGGCCCTCTTCGATGCCAGTGAAGTCACCAAGTACGATGACACCGATCTCGCGCACGTCGAGGTTCTGGGCGAGGCCCAGGGTGCCGTCTTCGAAGCGAAGCAGCTCGTTCGCCATGACCGAGGGAAGGCCCTCAACACGGGCGATGCCGTCACTTGCGGTGGTCACACGGCCGACCTCTACGCGCTCTGCGTTTCCGGGTTCGTAGGACGCCGCGAATTCGTTCAACGCATTACGGACGTCGTCGGCGTTGATGGTCAATTCGGCCATCTGCAGTCCCTGCTCTCCTGTATTCGTGATCATCGTTGCTCACGATGACCGGGGTTTCTATCAGTTGTGTGGTGCTTGTCCGGCTAGCCGGCCAGCTGGCGCTGAAGGTCGTTCAGGCGGGCGAGGACCGAAGCGTCTACCACTTCATCCCCCACCTGGACACGGATGCCGCCGATCAGCGTGGGATCAACGTTGACGTTGACCTTCAGCTCGCGCCCGTAGAGGGAGTTGAGTCCCTGCTGCAGGCGGCTTGCCTGCGTCTCCGTGAGGGGACGCGTGACGTTGACCGTCGCAATCCAGCGCCGCTGGCGCTTGGCAGCGAGCTCGGCGAAACGGCTTACGAGCTTCGTCGCCTTGATGCCACGGGGTTGTGCCACTGCCTGTCCAATGAGGACCTTGGCTTCCTCGCTTGCGGCAGGAACCAGCCTTTCGGCCAGTGTGATCTTTGCTGCGGCGCTGGCCTGCGGTTCAGACAGGGCACGCTGCACCTCGTGGCTGGAAGCCACGGCCTGGTTGAAGGAGAAAAGATCGTTCTCCAGTTCTTCCAGACCGGTAATACCGGAGGCAGAAACGGCCGACTTGTTTTCGGCAACGGCGATAACCACCGTTGCGGCAAGCGTCTCGAGTGCATCGCCGATGTCACGCGCCGATGCCCAGCGTGAGCTGGCCAGACCGGCAGCGATGTCCACGGCTTCAGCGGAAACTTTCCCGCCGAAGAGCTGCTTGATCAACCCGGACTTTTCCTCACCGTTGCGCGAGGGGTCAGTCAGGGCGCGGCGCAAGCCAGCCGAGCTGTCTACCGCTGCCAGGATCCCGAAAAGTTCCTTTGCCAACTGCAGCGATGCAAACGGAAGCTTTGGCTCCAGCTCGGTCAGCGCCTTGGTCAGCGATTCGCTCGATACACCTGCCATTACTTAGCTACACCTGCGTTCTGGGACTCCAGATCGGCCAGGAAGCGGTCAACAACGCGTGCTGCGCGTGCGTCGTCCTCGAGGGTCTCCCCAACGATGCGGCCCGCAAGCGTGGTGGCAAGAGTGCCAACCTCTGAACGCAGCGACACAACTGCCGCCTGGCGCTCGGATTCGATCTGCACGTGTGCCTGGGCGGTGATCCGCGCAGACTCGGCTGCAGCCTTCTCCTTCAGTTCCGCCAGGATCTGAGCGCCTTCGGCACGTGCTTCCTCGCGGATGCGGTTGGCCTCGGCACGGGCATCAGTGAGCTGCTGCTTGTACTCTTCGAGTGCGGCAGAAGCCTCAGCCTGTGCCTTCTCAGCCTTGGCGATGCCGCCCTCGATGGCCTCGGCACGCTCTGCGAACGTCTTCTCGAACATCGGGACAACGAACTTGACCACGATGAAAAAGAGGACAGCAAAGCCGGCGAGGACGACGCCCATTTCCCAAAGATTGGGAACGAGCGGGTTAGCCGCCTCGGCGCCTTCAGTGGCGGCTGAGATGATCAGCTGATTCATGTTTCACCCGTCCTTATCTACTCGGTTCTGAATGTTCGCTTAGTTCTGAAGGTTTACTTGAGAACGAAAGCGAAGACCAGGCCCAGGATGGCGAGGGCTTCAGTCAGCGCAAGGCCGAGGAATGCGATCGGCTGCAGGACGCGCTGAGCTTCCGGCTGACGTGCCACACCGTTGATGTAGGCGGCGAACACGAGACCCACACCGATACCACCGCCGATGGCCGAGAGACCGTAGCCGATGAGGTTGAGGGAGCCGTTGATGGAGCCTTCCATTTTTCTTCCTTTCAAGATGCCATGTATATGGCAGGTTGTTTGGGTTGCTTCATCCCCGCGAGGGGAAGTTTGAGGTGCCTAGTGGCTGTCGGCGTGGAGTGCGCCTTCGATGTAGATCGCGGTCAGCAGGGTGAACACGTACGCCTGCAGCGCCATGATCAGCGCTTCCAGCATGTACATGGCAATCGCACCGGCGAGGACCAGGACCGAGGTGCCCTTGAGGAGGACGTTCTCCTGCATGACGAGGTATTCGATGCCGGAACCGGCGATCATGACGATCAGGTGGCCGGCCAGCATCGTGGCGAACAGACGGAGGCTGTGCGTGACCGGGCGGACCAGGAAGTTGGAGATGATCTCGATCGGAATGACGATCGGCAGAATGTAGACCGGGACACCGGAGGGAACGGTGGCGAGCTTGAAGTAGCGCAGGCCGTTCTTCTTGATGCCGATGCCGATCCAGGTGACATACACGATGGCTGCCAGCACGTAGGCGCCGCCGACGTGCGAGAAGCTCGGGAGCTGGATCAGCGGGATTGCGCCGTAGATGTTGTTCACCAGGATGAAGAAGAACAGGCTGAACAGCAGCGGGACGTACTTGATGAAGTCCCTGCCGCCGATGATGTCCTTGGCGATGCTGTTGCGGACGAAGCCGTAGGCGGCTTCACCTGCGAACTGCAGCTTGCCGGGAACGAGCTCCTGCTTCCGCGCAGCGAGCACAAAGAATGTGGCGATAATGACGACGGACAGGATAACCAGCAGCATCTGCTTGGAGAATCCGTCTGCCGCACCCCACGGCAGGATTGCCGGCAGGTGCATTTCTTCAATTCCGGGAGGTGTGAACTCTCCTGAATTTTGGGCCGGGAGCGCAAGCGCGATCAACGCGTTTCCTCTCTGCAGTGTCCATCGTTGGGCGTTGGTCGGGTTCCGGCGCGCGTCATGCTTGCCCTCCCCCTCGTGAAATTATTTGGCATTACTGTTCCCGTCCTCGGACGGGCCGCTGGCTGCACCGTTCCCGCCAGTTGGTTTCCTTGAACTGGTGAGGCCGTGCATATGGGATAGATAGAACCCTCCCCCTGCTCCAAGCAGAGCGCCTGCGAGCACAATCCAGCGGGTTCCCCACAGATAATCCAGTCCCCACCCTATCAAACTCCAGACGATGATTCCGCCAATAATGTAGCTAAAGACGGCCATTCCAGCGTTGTAACCGCCGTCGGAATTTTCGCCGGGTATAGCGGCAGGACCGGGCGTCCGTTCGGGTGTCCCGGGTTCGTTTTTCCCGGGGTGTTTGTCCTTGGACATCAGCGCTTTCCCCCGTTCCCGTTAGCGTCGCCGTCCCGTTCGGGGTCGTTGAAGATCTGCAGCCGGGCTTTGCTGAAACCATAGATCTCGGCCGCCTGCCAGGTGACCACGGCCACGACGGCGCCAATAACGAACCAGCGGCCGTGCAGCCAGCCGGGAGCACCGACGGCGAACAGCACCACGGCGAAACCGATGACCTTGACGAAGTATGTCGCCACGAACAGGCCGACGGCACCCGAGGGGTTGTTACGCCCCACGAAGTGTCCGATCAACAGGCTGATCGCAAAGAACACGACCACCAGCAGGCCGCCGAGGCTGCTGGACACAACACCGGTCCAGCCGTTCAGCAGGGCAGCCACCACGCCGGTCAGGACCAGGGCGCCACCGGCTACTGCAGAACTCAGTCCAAGCAGGCCGAGCCAGAGCGACCGTGTGGGCCCGGAGACGCCAACGGGTCCTTTGCCGGACACAGGTCCGGGCTCGGCGTTGGAGGTCATGCGAACCCAATCTTCGGGGCAGGGAGGAGTGGTGCAGGAAGAGCCTGCACCTGAATTCTACACGAGATAGAAATTTTCCAAAAAGCGCCTATTACTCGGGCGCCTGTCCCACTCCGGTGTTCTCGCCGCGGCGGCTCAGGTATGGCCAGGCCGTGACCAGACCCATGATCAGCGTGGCGGCGACCATTATTGCCAGCACGACCTGCCAGGGGTAGACGGCAAAGGCCAGGCCGCCGAAGGACAGCACTGCCGCCCACAAATACAGGAGCATGACCGCAGTGCGGTGGGAGTAACCGATGTCCATAAGTTTGTGGTGCAGATGCCCGCGGTCGGCGGACCATGGTGAACGGCCGACGGCGGTGCGCCGCACCACCGCGAGGCACAGGTCCAGGAGCGGCAGGAACAGCACGGCAAACGGCAGCAGGATGGGGATGATCGTGGGAATACCGTTAACGCGGTCATAAAGCCCCGAGGTGATCTGACCGGTGGAGACCACACCGGCTGACGCCATCAGCAGGCCTATCAGCATGGCACCGGAATCGCCCATGAAGATCTTTGAGGGAAACCAGTTATGCGGCAGGAAGCCCAGGCAACTGCCCACGAGGACTGCCGTCAGCAGCGTGGCGAGGTCGGAACGGTCCAGGATCGGCGCGTTGCGGTGCACCCAGTAGGCGGTGAGGAAGAAGGCGGACCCGCCGATGACGGCTACCCCCGCTGCCAGCCCATCCAGTCCGTCGATGAAGTTGAACGCGTTCATCGTGACGACGATGAGGCCTGTGGTGAGGACGATGTTGACCGGGTCCGAATCGAAACGGATCGGCTCCGGAATGAACGGGATGATGGTCATGCGTACACCCCAGACGGCCACCACGAGCGCGGCGAAAGCCTGCCCGATCAGCTTGACCCACCAGCGAAGGTCCAGGAGGTCGTCCGCCACTCCCACCAGCACTATGACGGCAGCACCCGCCAGCACACCCCACGGAGCGCCGTTGTTCCGGAAGATGTCTTTGACGAAGAAGGACTGGCTTGCCACGGCCAGCGCCACCAGTACGCCGGCGAAAATCCCCAGCCCGCCGAGCCGCGAGACGGGGCTGGAGTGCATGTCACGGCTGCGGATCGGGGCGAACAGTTCAAGCCGGTCGCCGATCAGCCGCGCACCCCAGGTTGCCCCGTAGGAGACGATCGCCGCTGTCAGCATCATGGACAGGTACATGATCATGGCGCGGCCACCGTTCCGGTGGCGCTGTGCCAGATGGCGCAGCGCTTGCTGGTGGCGCAGCGCACGACGCTGCCGCGTTGCAAGCTGAAAGGCTGCGGGCTATACGGATGCGGATTCGGGGTCAGGCCGGGCGGACCATGCGGGCTCGTTGGGTGTGGATCTGACGTGCAATAAATGAAACTTCTCCGTCGCCATGCGCACAGACAGGCAGTGCATAGTGCCTGACGGGGCTGTATTACAGTGGACTCTAGTCAAGATACTAACGCCAACGGGTACATCGCTTCGCGTCACACGGCCTTACGCCGGCGGGAAACTTGCCGACGGCTGTGCTGAAAGGATCCCCGCAATGCCAGTGTCGGTCGCAGTTGCCGCCGTGACGTTTGACCGTCCCCAAGAGCTCGCCGTCCTGCTGAAAGCCATCAATGGGCAGACGGCCCCCGTGTCCACAATCTGCCTCGTTGACAGCGGCACAGCGCCGGCGAAGGACGTCGCCGACCAGCATGCGAATGTGGACTACATCCGTTCGGAAGCCAATCTCGGAGGTGCCGGCGGTTTCTCCCTTGCCGCGCTCAAGGCCGTGGCCAGCGGCGCCGACTGGGTCTGGATGATGGACGACGATGCCGAGCCGGCGGATGCCGAGTGCCTGGCCACGCTGATCCGGGAAGCGGAGGCACGCGACCTGGAGGCTGTGGTGCCCCTGGTGGTGGCTCCGGGGCATCCCGACCAGCTCTCCTTCTTCTTCCGGCTGGACGGCAAGGTCTCCCACGACCGGGCCGCACTGGAAAAAGTCGGGTTCCTGCCGAACGACGGCCATTTCTTCAACGGTGCGCTCATCCGCTCCGATGTCTTCTTCAAGGTGGGCCTGCCGGACATGCGCCTCTTCATCCGCGGCGACGAGGTGGACTTCACCATCCGGCTGCGCAAGGCAGGCATCCGGTTCGGCACCGTCACCACGGCTGCGATCATGCACCCGCACGCGTTTTCCGAAACGAAGCACGTATTCGGCGCCCGCTGGCACGTCATCGTTCCGGAGGGCGCCTTCAAGCGCTACTACTACTACCGCAACCGCGGCTACCTGATCCGCCGCCATTTCCGTGTGAAGTCCCTGGTGGCCGATGTGGGCGGGTACCTCGGCTATTTCCTCCGCCGGGGCGATCTCCGCGGGCTCGCGGACTGGTTCCGGGCGTTCTCCACGGGGCTCCGCGGCAAGGGCTTTGGCCCGCTGAAGGACCAGAAGTTCTAACGCACGGGGCCGGGCATCCTGTTTTGCCCGGCCTCGCAGCCGGGTTCCGTCAGCCCTGATCTGTCAGCCGTGGCCGCGCAGCCGGCGCCGCAGCAGCAGTCCCAGCAGGACCCACGGCTCACCGAACACCCGGTAGGCTACGCGGCGCGGGTGCAGCAGCAGCCGCCAGGCCCACTCCAGGCCCAGCCGGCCAAGCCAGCGTGGTGCCAGCTTCTGGATGCCGGCGATCTGCTCGATGGCTCCCCCGACGGCACAATAGACCGCGGGCGGCAGCGACGGCAGGCGGCGCCACAGCACCTCTTCCTGCAGGGGCATGCCGAGGCCGATCAGGACCAGCTGCGGCTGTACTTCCGCCAGCCATGCGGCGGCCTTCTCCTCCAAATCCGGATCCCAGCCCTCCCCCGGCATTCCGGAGACAGCAGCGCCCGGCACGATGCCCTGCAGCTTCTCCACGGCCTTGGCGTTGGCCGTCGCCCCGGCCCCAAGGACGGCGATGCGGTGGAGGCCGTCCAATCGGCCCAGCGCGGGAATCCAGTCCGTTGAACCAAGACGGTAGTCCATGACGGGCCGTGTGTCCCGGCCCGTCTTTGCCCGGCCCCTCCCCCACAGCCAGAGGACGGGCGCACCGTCGAGAAGGACAACGTCGCTGTTCTCGTAGAACTTCCTGAACTCGGGTTCGGAGTGGAAAAGCGTCACGCTGTGGAGATTGTGTCCGACGACGGTCCTGGTACTGCCGTCAGCCACGAATCCGTTGAGGACTGCGGTGAGTCCGTCGACGTCCAAGGGCGTGGCATCCACTCCGAGGAACGGTACCGGTTGCCTCTGCAGCGTCATTCGGCGCTTGCGGGCTTTTCGCCGGCGTCGGGCTGCGCAGAAGCATCCGCAGCGGCGGCCTCGGCGTCGTCTTGGGAAACCTCGGCGTCATCCGCCGCGTTGCCGTTGATGTCGAGAACTCCGGGAACCACCCCGCGCAGCCGCTCGATGCTGATGGCCCCCTCACGGACCACGCGCAGGGGCAACGATGTGGCATCCACGATGGTGGACGGCCGTGCGTCGGTTCCCTCGACCGGCCGGAAGCCGCCTTCAAGGTAGACCTCCACGGACTCCGCGAGCTGGGACCGCGCTTCGAAGGCTGTCTGCGCCGGAGCCTGGCCCGTCCTGTTTGCCGAGGACACGGCGAGGGGGCCGGTAACGGTCAGCAGGTCGATGGCCACCTCATCGTCCGGAATGCGAAGGGCGACCGTGCCCTTCGTCTCGCCCAGGTCCCAGTCGAGGGACGGCTGGGCGTGGAAGATGAGAGTCAGCCCGCCGGGCCAGAAGGCCTCGGCAAGGTCGCGGGCATCCGGGTAGACATCGGTGGCCAGCCCGTCGAGCGCATTGAGGCGCGGAATCAGGACGGGCGGCGGCATGTTCCGGCCGCGGCCCTTGGAGACCAGCAGCATGGTGACGGCCTGCGGGGAAAAGGCATCGGCAGCGATTCCGTAGACGGTGTCCGTGGGAAGGACAACGCACTTCTTCTCGAGGATCGCCCGCCGCGCGTGGGCGATTCCGGCGGTGCGCTCGTCGTCGGCCGTGCAGTTGTACGTAGTGGTCACTGCCTCATTCTTTCATTACTCCGCGGGCTGGAAAGCAAGGACGGCGCTGGTGGCGCGTTCCTTGCCGTTAAGGTCAAAATGCGTGGTGACGTCGGTCCAGAGCCCCGTCCGCTTCAGCATCGCCGATATCCAGCCGGCCTGGACTTCGGCGTGTTCCATCACGAAGTAGCCGCCGGGAACCAGAAGCCGTGCCGCCGAGGCGGCGGCCGCCGTCGGCAGTTCCATGCCGTCCGCTCCGCCGCCGTAGAGCGCTTCCGGAGGGTCGTGGAGTGCCACTTCCGGTTCATTGGGGATGGCTTCGGCGGGGATGTACGGCGGGTTGGACACCACGACGTCGAACGTTCCGTTCTGTTCCGGCATCGCGTTCCGCAGGTCCCCCAGCAGCAGGGTGACCCCCAGCGGCCGGAGATTCTTTGCCGCCCAGGCGTGCGCGAACTCACTGAACTCGACCGCGTACACCTCGGCCTCGGGCACCTCGTGCGCGATTGATCCGGCGATGGCACCGGAGCCGGTGCCAAGATCCACCACTTTGGGACGGACCACGCCGGCACGTTCCAGTGCCTGCAGCCGGTCGATGACCAGCTGCACCACGGACTCGGTTTCCGGGCGGGGAATGAAGACGCCGGGACCAACCGCGAGCTGGAGGTAGCGGAAGTGCGCCACGCCGGTGATGTGCTGGAGCGGAACCCGGGTGGCGCGTTCGGCAACGAGTTCGGCGTAGCCTGCCGGGGCCGGCGCATCTCCGAGCATCATGGCCCGGAGCCGGCCCAGGCCCACGCCCAGCAAATGGTCGGCCAGCAACTCGGCGTCCACCCGGGGGCTGGGCACTCCAGCCTCTGTCAGGCGCTCGGTCGCCTCGCGGACCGCAGCAGCCAGGGACTGGGCAGCCTGCTCCGAAGTGTGCTCGGACGTCATGTGATCCCGGGGCGCCTAGTCGCCGATGGCGTCCAGGCGCGCCTGCTCGTCCATCTCGATGGCCGACTGGATGACCGGCTCGAGGTCACCGTTCATGACCTGGTCAAGGTTGTAGGCCTTGTAGCCGGTGCGGTGGTCGGCAATCCGGTTTTCCGGGTAGTTATACGTGCGGATCCGCTCGGACCGGTCCATGGTGCGGATCTGGGACTTCCGCTGCTCGGAGTTGGCGGCGTCGATCTGTTCCTGCTGGTGCGCCAGGATGCGGGCGCGGAGGACGCGCATGCCGGCTTCACGGTTCTGCAGCTGGGACTTCTCGTTCTGCATGGCAACCACGATTCCGGTGGGGAGGTGCGTGATGCGGACGGCGGAGTCGGTGGTGTTGACGGACTGGCCGCCGGGACCGGAGGACCGGTAGACGTCGATCTTGAGGTCGTTCTGGTTGATCTCGAGCTCTTCGGGCTCATCCACCTCGGGCAGGACCAGGACGCCCGCGGCCGACGTGTGAATGCGGCCCTGGGACTCCGTCACCGGCACACGCTGGACACGGTGCACGCCGCCCTCGAACTTGAGCCGTGCGTACACCCCTTCGGCGGGATCGTTGGAGCTTCCCTTGACGGCCACCTGGACGTCCTTGTAGCCGCCTAGGTCGGATTCGGTGGAGGAGATGATCTCGGTCTTCCAGCCCCGTGACTCGGCGTAGCGGGTGTACATGCGCAGCAGGTCGCCGGCGAACAGGGCAGCCTCGTCGCCGCCTTCGCCGCCCTTGACCTCAAGGATCACGTTGCGTGCATCGTCCGGGTCGCGGGGAATCAGCAGCCGGCGAAGCCGCGCCGCCGCGGTCTCCAGGGCTTCCTCCAGTTCAGGCACCTCGGCAGCAAAGTCAGGGTCCTCGGCAGCCATCTCCTTGGCAGCCGCGAGGTCATCCCGGAGAGCCTCCCATTTGTGGTAGGCGTCCACGATGCCATTCAACTGGGCAGACCGCCGCCCCAGCTTCCGCGCCAGCTTCTGGTCAGCATAAACAGCCGGATCCCCCAGCTGCGCCTGAATAGCATCATGCTCATCCAACAGGCCCTGTACGGACTCAAACATTTTCAAAACCTCTTTCGACTTGTAACCAAGTCTAGTGATGGACCGCAGGTGGCGAGTTAACGACGAAGCCGCACGGATTTTGCCGCCCCGGGAGCAGTCGATGACTCCCAACCTTCGCAAGCTCAGGTCGGGGCCCTCGTCATCTCCCTTGCGGGCCTGCCGGAGCTGGGAGGCCCGCGATCGAAGATCGCAAGCCTCCCAGCGTAGGGGCGGGGGCGGAAAATCCGTGCGGCGCCAGCGCGCGGAACCGCCAGAAACCAGCGGTTACGCGACGCTACTTGTCGTTATCCGACTTCGCACCAAGCGTCGTCTTCTGAACCTGCATGAGGAACTCGACGTTGCTCTGGGTCTCGCGGATCTTGTTGGTCAGGAGTTCCAGGCTCTGCTGGGTCTCAAGGCCGGAGAGGACGCGGCGCAGCTTCCACATGATCTTGACCTCTTCGGCCGAGAGCAGGTTCTCTTCGCGGCGCGTGCCGGAGGCGTTGACGTCCACGGCGGGGAAGATGCGCTTGTCCGCCAGCTGGCGGGACAGGCGCAGTTCCATGTTGCCGGTGCCCTTGAACTCTTCGAAGATGACCTCGTCCATCTTGGATCCGGTCTCCACGAGGGCCGTCGCCAGGATGGTCAGCGAGCCACCGTTTTCGATGTTGCGGGCAGCACCGAAGAACCGCTTGGGCGGGTACAGCGCAGCGGAGTCCACACCACCGGACAGGATGCGGCCGGAGGCCGGCGCTGCCAGGTTGTAGGCGCGGCCCAGTCGGGTCATGGAGTCCAGCAGCACCACGACGTCCATGCCCATTTCCACGAGGCGCTTGGCGCGTTCGATGGAGAGCTCGGCCACGGTGGTGTGGTCGTCGGCAGGACGGTCGAAGGTGGAGGCAATGACCTCGCCCTTGACGGTGCGCTGCATGTCCGTGACTTCTTCGGGACGCTCATCCACCAGCACCATCATGAGGTGGACCTCAGGGTTGTTGGTGGTGATCGCGTTGGCGATGGACTGCAGGATGAGCGTCTTGCCGGCCTTGGGCGGCGAGACGATCAGGCCACGCTGGCCCTTGCCGATCGGGGCAACCAGGTCGATGACGCGGGGGCCGATCTTCTTGGGGTCGGTCTCGAGGCGCAGGCGCTCGGACGGGTACAGCGGGACCAGCTTGGCGAACTCCACGCGGTCCTTGAGGTCCTCGGCGGTCTTGCCGTTCACCGAGGTGACGCGGACCAGCGCGTTGAACTTCTGGCGGGCAGACTGCTGGCCGCGGTCTTCGCCGTCGCGCGGTGCGCGGATGGCGCCAACGACGGCGTCGCCCTTGCGCAGGTTGTACTTCTTGACCTGGGCCAGGGAAACGTACACGTCGTTCGGGCCGGGGAGGTAACCGGAGGTGCGGATGAACGCGTAGTTTTCGAGGACATCCAGGATGCCGGCCACCGGCAGCAGCACGTCGTCGTCAGTGACCTCGACGTCGTCGACGTCCGGTCCCTGGGCGCGTCCCCGACGGCGGTCGTTGCGGTCGCGGAAGCGGTCGTTGCGCGAGTTGTCGCGGCTGTCCGAGCGCTCGTTGCGGTCGTTCCGGTCGCGGCGGTTCCGCCGGTTGCGGCGGCTGCCGCCGTCGTCGTCGGCGTCGCGGGTGTCGTCGCGGCGGTTATCGTCACGGCGGGTGTCGCGTCCGCCAGCTTCGCCGGCGTCACGGCCACCGCGGCCGCGGGCATCCCGGCGTTCGCGCTGTCCGGCTTCGCCTTCGGGTGCCTGCTCGCGGGCCTCGGCACCGCGTGCTTCAGTACCGCGGGCCTCGGCACCGCGGGCCTCAACGCCACGGGTTTCCGCACCGCGGGTTTCCGTACCGCGGGCCTCGGGGGCCGCTTCGGCCGGAGCAGCGGGTGCCTCGGCCGGAGCGGCTGCGGCTGCTTCGCCACGGCGGCGGTTGCGGGTGCGGGGCTGGCGGCGTTCTGCGCCTTCTGCCTCGGTGGAAGCTGCGCCCTCGGCGGCCGGAGCGGCGGCGGGCGCCTCGGCAGCGGCCGGTGCTGCCGCGGCCGGAGCCTCAGCGGCGGCCGTTTCCGCCGCGGAAGCTGCAACGATGCCGTCGCTTACTGCCCGGCGGCTGCGGCCGCGGCCACGTGCACGGGTTTCCTGCGCCGGAGCCTCGGCTGCTTCAGCGGCCGGGGCTGCTGCGGCGGTTTCGGCGGCGGGGGCGGCGGGGATGGTTGCGGCAGCCTTGGCGGCCGTCCGTGCCGGTGCCTTGGTGACGGTGGCGGACGTGCCTGCACGGTGCGCGGAAATGGCCGTCACCAGGTCGCCCTTACGCATGCGGGATCCGCCGGAGATACCCAACTGGCTGGCAAGAGCCTGCAACTGGGCGAGCTTCAGGCCGGCAAGGCCGCTGCTCTTGGCGGGCGCTTCCGTCAACGATCCGGAAGCAGAAGATGGTGTTTCCACAGCTGGCGACAGCTCAGTGGTTTCGGTCACGAAGGATCCTTCCCCCTCGACGGCGTCCAGACTGTGAGCTGGACGCGATGATTGGATCTGGGCTGCAGTTCAGATCTGCAGCCGGGATGTCGGCCTTGCCGGTTGGAGTTCGGCCAGCAGGGCCGGATACTGATCACCTTCAAACGCTCCGCATAACTGGCGGGGCGGCGGACTGGCGGTTCAGGGAACAGATACACATCTGTAGGTTCCTGGCCAGGCCAAGCAGGCGGCACCGGAAAATATTGCGCAATAAGAGATCGAAGCAGCAGCAGCAGATCGAAGCAGATTCTGACCCGATGGCCGTTTAAGGCCATTCTCGGAGTCGTGGACTGCACGGTCTCTTGGCTGCAGGGCCCTCTCGACTGCAGAGTCGCCGTCGGGCTGCATCAATGAACGATATGGCGATTCAGTGAATGCGGTGGTGACTGCGGAGACTGCATGCGGTGTTACCGCCGGTGCACTCCCACTTTAGCACCTTCGACGTCGACTGCCAGCTTCATCACACGCCAGTTGATGTCCGGCGTGTTTGCCCCCGAAAACGCGGCAATGAATTCCAGAACGGTGGCGGCCTCTGCCTCGCCGTTGGCCAGGACCAGAACCGTGGGTCCGGCTCCGGACACAACGGCGGCGTGGCCGGCGCCGCGGAGCGCCTTGATCAGGCCGGCGCTGGGCCGCATCGCCTCCGCGCGGTAGCTCTGGTGCAGGAAGTCCTCCGTGCCGGCCAGCAGGAATTCAGGCTTCTGGGTGAGCGCATGGATCAGAAGCGCAGCCCGGCCGGAGTTCATCGCGGCCGCGTGGTGACCGATGGACGCGGGGAGCAAGGCGCGCGCGGCCTCGGTAGAGAGCTCGTAGTCCGGAACTGCCACGATGGGGATGACGGCCGCGTCGACGGTGGCGCAGGTGCTGCTGTACTGGTCACTGTCCTGCCACGACAGCGCCAGTCCGCCGTAGATCGCGGGAGCGACGTTGTCCGGGTGGCCTTCCAGTTCGCTGGTCAGCTGCAGGATCCAGTTCCGGTCCTGCTGCTCCCCCGCGGGCAGCAGCGCGTTGGCCGCCGTCACGGCTGCCACGACCGCCGACGCCGACGAACCCAGGCCACGGCCGTGCGGATTAACGTTTTCGGCGGTGATCTTCAGGCCGGTGTGACGGTAGCCCACCCGTCCGAAGGCGGCATTCATCGCCCGGACCACCAGGTGGCTGGCGTCGCGCGGAAGGGAATCCGCACCCTCCCCGCTGAGTTCGAAGACCAGCTCGTCGCTGTCCAGGCTCTCCACGGTGAGGGTGTCGTGCAGCGTGAGTGCCAGCCCGAGGCTGTCATAGCCGGGGCCAAGATTGGCGCTGGTGGCCGGAACCCGGACCGTCACCAGCTGCCCGGCCTGGATGGCGGGCAGCTGGGCGGTCTGCGGCAGCATGGTTTCCACTGTTATTTGTCTTCCAGTCCCAGTTCTGCAGCAACGGTCACGACGTCGTTCGGCACCTTGACGGGCTGGACATCGCTGCCGTCCTCGGTCCTGAGGGCCCACTGGGGGTCCTTGAGGCCGTGGCCGGTGACGGTGATGGCGATGGTCTTGCCGGACGGCACCTCGCCTGCGGCGTGCTTCTTGAGCAGGCCCGCGACGCCGGCGGCCGAGCCGGGCTCCACGAAGACGCCTTCGCGGGAGGACAGCCAGCGGTGGGCGGCCAGGATTTCCTCGTCAGTGACGGAATCGATGAATCCGCCGGACTCGTCACGGGCGGCGATGGCGCCGTCCCAGGAGGCCGGGTTGCCGATCCGGATGGCGGTGGCGATGGTGTCCGGTTCCGTGATGGGGTGGCCGGCCACGAACGGCGCGGCGCCGGCGGCCTGGAAGCCCCACATGGCGGGGGTCTTGGTGGCGACGGGTGCAAGCGTTCCGGCGGTCTCGGACTCGAACGGGGCGGAGTACTCCTTGTAGCCCTTCCAGTAGGCCGTGATGTTTCCGGCGTTGCCGACCGGCAGCACGTGGATGTCCGGGGCGTCGCCCAGGGCGTCGACGATCTCGAAGGCGCCCGTCTTCTGGCCCTGGATGCGGGCCGGGTTCACGGAGTTGACCAGGAAGACAGGGTAGGACTCGCCCAGCTTGCGGGCGATGTCCAGGCAATTGTCGAAGTTGCCGTCAACCTGCAGGAGCGTGGCACCGTGCGCGATGGCCTGGCTCAGCTTGCCCATGGAGATCTTGCCTTCGGGCACCAGCACGGCGCAGGTCAGGCCGGCGGCGGTGGCGTACGCGGCAGCGGAGGCGGACGTGTTTCCGGTGGAGGCGCACACAACGGCCTTGGCCCCGGCCTCCACGGCCGCGGTCATGGCCATGGTCATGCCGCGGTCCTTGAAGGAACCGGTCGGGTTCATGCCCTCGACCTTGAGGTAGACGTCAGAGCCGGTCAGCTCGGAGAGCTTCTGGGCATAGACCAGGGGCGTACCGCCCTCGCCGAGGGTGATGACCCTGGTGGCCGCCGTTACGGGCAGACGGTCAGCGTATTCGCGGATGACACCGCGCCATTGGTGAGCCACTTAAGCTCCTTCTACCCGAAGTACGGATGTAACGGAATTGATCACGTCAAGGCCCTTCACGGCTTCGACGGTCGCTGCCAGTGCAGCTTCGCTTGCGCGGTGGGTGACGATCCGCAGCTCGGCCGATTCCACGTTGGAGTCGGCATCGCGGTGGATGGTCTGGCGCATGATTTCGATGGAGACGCCGTGCTCCGCGAAGAGCTGGGCAATCTTGGCCAGCACGCCGGGCTGGTCCGCAACGTCCAGGCCGATGTAGTAGCTGGTGGTCGCGGCGTCGATGGGCAGCGCCGGGACGTGGCCGGTGGTGGACTCGATGCGTCCGGGACCGCCCAGGACGATGCGGCGGGCAGCCGAGACGAGGTCGCCCAGCACGGCTGACGCCGTCGGGGTTCCACCGGCACCCTGGCCGTAGAACATCAGTTCACCGGCGTTCTCCGCCTCGACGAAGACAGCGTTGAAGGCACCGCGGACGGCTGCCAGCGGGTGTTCGCGGGGCAGCAGCGTCGGGTGCACGCGCACGGAAACGCCCTCGCTGCCGTCACCGTTGCCGATTTTCTCGGCGATGGCCAGCAGCTTGATGACAAAGCCGGCCTCCTTCGCGGCGGCGATGTCGGCGGCGCTGACGCGGGTGATTCCCTCGCAGTAGACGTGCTCCAGGTCGAAGCGGGTGTGGAACGACAGGGACGCCAGGATCGCGGCCTTGGCGGCGGCGTCGTGGCCCTCGACGTCGGCTGTAGGGTCAGCTTCGGCGTAGCCGAGCCGCTGGGCCTCGGCGAGTGCGTCGGCGAACTGTGCGCCGGTGGAGTCCATCTGGTCCAGGATGAAGTTGGTGGTGCCGTTGACGATGCCCAGCACACGGGTGATGCGGTCACCGGACAGGCTGTCGCGGATGGGGCGCAGGATGGGGATGGCGCCTGCCACGGCGGCTTCGTAGGACAGCTCGACGCCGGCCTTGTCCGCCTCTTCGTAGAGCGCAGGACCGTCGGCCGCCAGCAGGGCCTTGTTGCCCGTGACCACACTGGCGCCGTTCTGGATGGCTGACAGGATCAGCGACCGGGCGGGCTCGATGCCGCCCATCAGCTCGATCACGAGGTCGGCGTCCTTGACCAGCGTCTCAGCGTCGGTGGTGAACAGCTCGCGCGGGAGGTCCACCTCGCGCTCGGCGTCGAGGTTCCGCACCGCGATGCCGGCCAGTTCCAGGCGGGCGCCGGTGCGCGGCGCCAGGGTGCCGGCGTCGTCGATCAGAATCCGCGCCACCTGAGCCCCGACGTTGCCACAGCCCAGCAGGGCCACTTTCAGGGTTCGCAATTCGGTCATTCAGGCTCCCATGTCGCGGTTCAGCAGATCTTCTTCGGTTTCCCCGCGGACAATGAGCCGGGGAGATCCGTCGCGCACAGCGACAACGCCCGGCCGGGCCAGATAGTTGTAGTTGCTTGACAGGGCCCAGCAGTAGGCGCCGGTCCCCGGTACAGCGAGCAGATCACCGGCTGCCACGTCCTCGGGCAGATATACATCTCTAACAACTATGTCGCCGCTCTCGCAATGTTTGCCCACTACGCGGGACAGCTGCGGGGCCGCTGCGGAAGTCCTCGACGCGAGAATGGCCGAATAATCCGCGTCATACAGCACCGGACGGGCGTTGTCGCTCATGCCGCCGTCCACTGACACATAGCGGCGCGGGTGCGTAACGTTTTTTTCGGCGGATTCGCCGGAGCCGGCGGCTGGGGCGTCCACCCGGACAGTTTTCAGGGTGCCCACCTCGTACAGCGTGAAGGTGCTGCTGCCCACGATGGCACGGCCCGGCTCGATGGAAATCCGGGGTGCTGTAATCCCCAGTTCGGCGCACTTGGAACGCACAACGGCGGCCATCGCCTGGGCGATGTCGGCGGCCGGGCGGGGCGTATCCACCGGCGTGTAGGCGATGCCGTAGCCGCCGCCGAGGTCAAGCTCGGGCAGGGTGATGGAATATTTGGCCTGCACAGCCGCCAGGAAGGAAAGGAGCTTCTCGGCGGCCAGCGCAAAGCCGTCCGGCTCAAAGATCTGCGAACCGATGTGGCAGTGCAGGCCCAGCAGCTCCACGCTGGCGTAGGACGTTGCCGCGGCGACGGCTTCCTCGGCAGCGGACAGGCCCGCCTCGGCAGTGGAATCCTCCGCCATGGAGAGGCCGAATTTCTGGTCCTCGTGGGCGGTGGCGATGAACTCGTGGGTGTGGGCGTGCACACCGGGTGTCAGCCGCAGCATGACCTTGGCGGTCTCCCCGCGGCCGGCGGCGATCTTGGCCACGCGCTCCAGCTCGTCCAGGCTGTCCACCACGATGCGGCCGAGGTTCATGTCCAGCGCCCGGTTGATCTCGGCGTCGGACTTGTTGTTGCCGTGCAGGGACAGGTTGGCACCGTCGATGCCGGCACGGGCTGCGACGGCAAGTTCACCGCCGGAACACGTATCCAGCCGCAGGCCCTCGTCGGCTACCCACGCCGCGACGGCGGTGCACAGGAAGGACTTGCCGGCGTAGTAGACGTCCACTCCCCCGCAGATGTCGGCGAAGGCGTCGTCGAACGCATCCTTGAAGGCACGGGCGCGGGCACGGAAGTCCGATTCGCTCATGACGAAAAGCGGCGTGCCGAACTGCTCCTTGAGGGCGCTGACCGGGATCCCGTCAACGGCAAGCTCGCCGCCGGCGTTCCGCTCCACTCCGCCGGCCCATACCGGGGTGTGCAGGGCATTGACGTCCGCGGGGACGGCAAGCCATTCCGGAGCCAGCGGCGAGGCTGGGCTGGTGGATTCCTGCAAACCGATCACATCCGTTCCGGCGCCGAAACGCCCAGCAGTTCGAGTCCGTTGGCGAGCACCTGGCTGGTGGCGTCGTTGAGCCACAGCCTGGTGCGGTTGGTGTCCGTGACGGGTTCGTCGCCCATGGGCGCCACCCGGCAGGCGTCATACCAGCGGTGGTAGGCACCGGCGATGACCTCGAGGTGCCGTGCTACTCGGTGCGGCTCGCGGAGTTCCGCCGCTTTGGCGACGATGGAGGGGTAGCTGCCCAGGTAGGAGAGCAGTTCGTTCTCCGTGGCGTGGTCCAGCAGGGAGGCGTCGAAGGCGCTCCGGTCCACCCCGGCAGCCACGGCGTTGCGGGCGGTGCCGCACGAGCGGGCGTGCGCGTACTGCACGTAGAACACGGGGTTCTCGTTGGAGTGCTTCTTGAGCAGCTCGGGGTCCAGCGTGAGCGGGGAATCGGCCGGGAAGCGTGCCAGCGAATAGCGGACCGCGTCCGTTCCCAGCCAGGAGATCAGGTCCTTGAGCTCAATGATGTTGCCGGCGCGCTTGGAGAGCTTGGCGCCGTTGACGGACACCAGCTGGCCAATCAGGACCTCGATGTTGACCTCGGGGTCGTCCCCGGCCGCGGCGGCAATGGCCTTGAGCCGGTTGATGTAGCCGTGGTGGTCGGCTCCCAGGAGGTAGATCTTTTCCGTGTAGCCGCGGTCCTTCTTGGACAGGTAGTAAGCGGCGTCGGCGGCGAAGTAGGTCGGTTCGCCGTTCGCGCGGATCATGACGCGGTCCTTGTCATCACCGAAGTCGGTGGTGCGCAGCCAGACGGCACCGCCGTCGTCGAAAACGTGGCCCTGCTCGCGAAGGCGGGCAACGGCACTTTCGATGGCGCCGGCGTCGTGAAGCTCCTGCTCGGAGAAGAACACGTCGAAGGAGACCCCGAAGTCCGCCAGGGTGTCCTTGATGTCCTTGAGCTGCGCCTCGTAGGCCGCGGCCCGGATAACGGGCAGTGCCGCAGCATCCGTCAGTTCGCGGATGTCCGGGTGCCGGGTCAGGACCTCATGGCCGAGATCGCGGATGTATTCTCCCGGGTAGCCGCCCTCAGGCACGTCGCGGCCGTGCAGGCGCGACAACACCGAGTTGGCGAACACATTCATCTGGGAGCCGGCGTCGTTGATGTAATACTCGGCGGTGACGTCGGCACCCGAGGCGCGAAGCACCCTGGCGATCGAGTCGCCCAGGGCCGCCCAGCGGGTGTGGCCGATATGCAGCGGGCCGGTGGGGTTGGCGGAAACAAACTCCATGTTCACGGTGTGGCCGGCGAGCGCGGCGTTGGTGCCGTATTCCCTGCCTGCTTCAACGATGACCTTGGCCAGCGCTCCGGCGGCGGCAGCGTCAACTGTGATGTTCAGGAAGCCGGGACCGGCGATTTCCACACCATCCACGCCGTTGATGTCCTTGAGCCGGGCGCTGAGCAGCGTGGCGAATTCGCGCGGGTTCGTTCCGGCCTTCTTGGCCAGCTGCAGGGCGATGTTGGTGGCCCAGTCGCCGTGCTCCCGGTTCTTCGGACGCTCAACCAGGACGGAGTCCGGTATAGCCGCCTCGGCAAGGGCGATGTCGCCGGCGGCAACGGCGTCTTTCAGGCAGGCGGATATTGCGAGGGAGAGTTCTTCGGGAGTCACACTCCTAGACTACCGGGGAGCCCGTCGCCGCGCGGAATCCGATGGGCCTGACACACTCCCCCGGTGTCACAGCAAATAGTAGGGAAATTCACAGGAATTGCCTTTAGCCTTTAGTCACCACCGAAATTATTGAAGCATCAACGCTGAACATGAACACTGAACTCAACGCTGTCCCTGGCGTGCCCGCACCACGAAAAGAGACCCCGTGAAGACTTCAATCCGCAAAACTGTTTTCGCCGGCATGGCCGGCCTGTCCCTCGCCGGAACGGTGGCCGGCTGCGCGCCGTCCACCCAGCAGCCTGCCGCGCAGGAGACCGAGCCCTCGGCGGCGGCATCCGCTTCGGCGTCGGGAACAGCATCGGGTTCCGCTGCCGGCTACAAGGACGGGACCTACAGCGCGGACGGCAACTACAAGTCCCCCAACGGCACCGAAACCGTGGGCGTCCAGCTGACGCTGGCCAACGGCACGGTGTCCGCGGTGGAGATCACCGAGCACCCGTCCAACCCCAACACCCGGAAGTTCCAGGGCCAGTTCGCCGGCGGCATTGCTGACCAGGTGGTGGGCAAGAGCCTGGATGAGATCAAGGTCTCCAAAGTAGCGGGCTCCTCCCTGACCAGCGGCGGCTTCAACCAGGCGGTCGAAGCGATCAAGGCGCAGGCCCTGTAGGCGGCCGCCATGCCGCATGCGGGCTGGCAGGACTTCCGGTTTGACGGCATCGGAACCAGCTGGGAAATCTCCACCCCTGTCCCGTTGTCCCCGGGACAGCGCAGCTCAGTTCTGGCCGAAGTGGAGCGCTACGACTCCACGTGGTCCAGGTTCCGCGAAGACTCGCTGGTAACCCGGATCTCCGTGGCGCCCGGGCAGTACGAACTGCCGCCCGAAGCCACGGGCCTGGCCGCCCTCTACCGGCAGCTCTATACGCTCAGCGGCGGGGCCATGACGCCCCTCATCGGCGAAAGCCTTGAGCGGCTGGGCTACGATCCGCACTATTCACTGCAGCCCCGCGGGGAAGCCGCACCACCCCCGGCCTGGGACACCGTGCTGGAATGGCGCGGAACCTCACTGCGCACCACCGCCCCCGTGGTGCTGGACATAGGCGCGGCCGGCAAGGGGCAGCTCGTGGACCTCTTGGCCGAACAGCTCAGGGGCCACGGGGTTACGGACTTCTTCATCGACGCCAGCGGCGACCTGCTGCACGGCGGGCAGGAGCCGGTGCAGGTGGCCCTGGAGCACCCGTACGACCCCGGCAAGGCGATAGGGACCGTGCCCCTGGGATCCCGCGCCCTCTGTGCTTCGGCGTCGAACCGGCGAGCCTGGGGAGACGGCCTCCATCACGTCCTGGACGGCACCACCGGGGCGCCGGTCAGGACGGTCGTGGCCACCTGGGCCCGGGCGCGCACAGCCATGGAGGCAGACGCCCTCGCCACCGCCCTGTTCCTGGTTCCGGCCGAGGACCTGGAACGCTATTTTTCTTTTTCCTGGCTCAAGGTATTTTCCAACGGCAGCGCGGAGTACTCCGCGGAATTCGAAGGAGCCCTGTTCACATGAGTTCAACCACCTCCCGGCAGCAGGCCTCACCCGGCACCGCCCTGGATGCGTACCTGGGCCGCTTCACGATGTACCGGCTGGCGCTGCTGGTCCTTGCCGTGCTGGCGGCCCACAGCCTCCTCCTCGACGCCCTCGGCTGGCTGACGTTCGGCATCCCGAACCTGCTCGCCCACCTGGCCCTCTGCCTGGGACTGACGTACATTTCCAACCGCGGCCTGGCCGCGCTGTTCCGCGTTCAGCCACATTCGGAATCCTCGCTGATTACGGGCCTGCTGCTCTACTTCCTGTTCTGGCCCACGCAGCTCGGCCCGGCGTTTGCGCCGATGGACCTGGCCGGAGTGGCCCTGGCCTGCGTCCTGGCCTCAGCCTCCAAGTACGCCCTCGCCTGGCGTGGGCGCCACGTTTTCAACCCCGCGGCCACCGGGGCCTTCATCACCGGGCTGACCGGTCTCAACATCGCCACGTGGTGGGCCGGCACACCTGCCATGCTTTGGCTCCTGGTTCCGGGCGTCCTGCTGGTGCTCCACCGCACCCGGAAAACGCCCATGGCCGCAGTCTTCATCCTGGTGGCCACCGCCGTCGTGGCCGCGGTGCAGGTACCCTCCGGCGTCGACCTCGGAAGTGCCGTGTGGCAAACCTTGGCGCAGGGCCCCGTCCTGTTTTTTGCCGGGTTCATGCTTACTGAGCCGCTCACCCTGCCGCCCAGGCGCTGGCAGCAGCTGGCGATGGCCGCCGTCGTCGGGGTTCTGCTGGCCACGCCCTTCAACTTCGGCTTCATGGCAAACTCCCCGGAGCTGGCACTGCTCGTCGGCAACCTGCTCGCGTTCCTGTCAGGCCAGCGTGGAAGTGTCCGGCTGCTGTTCAGCCACTCCCGCAGCCTGACGCCGACGACGACGGAATTCGTCTTCCGCCCCCAGCGCCCGCTCCGCCACGCGCCCGGCCAGTACCTGGAACTGGATCTTCCGCACGCCAAGCCGGACGGTCGGGGCAGGCGCCGCGTCTTCAGCCTGACCAGCCCGCCCGACGCAAAGCATGTGAAGATCGGGGTCGGTACGGCTGACCCCGTTTCCGCCGCAAAGCGCAAGCTGCTCTCACTCAAGCCCGGCGAGGAGCTCACAGCCACCACAGTGGCGGGCGATTTCGTCCTGCCGAAGGGTTCGGATCCTGTACTGCTGATTGCCGCGGGCATCGGTATCACGCCGTATCTGGCCCACCTGTCCGGCGGGGTGGCCCGCGAGCGCGACACCGTGCTCCTCTACCTCGCCCGGAGTGCTTCGGAACTCGCTTATGCGGCGGAACTGCAGGATTCCGGTGCCCGCATCGTCGCCCGGCTCGGCGATGGGTCGGCGCCGCCGGACTTCATCGAGGACGCCTGCGCGCTGCTTGCCCCGGGGGCACGGCTGGACGGTCACGCGCTGAAACGGCTGGTGCCGGACATCGGGCAGCGAAGGGTCTTCATCTCGGGTTCACCGGCCAGCGTCGGATCGCTGCGGCGCGCCGCGCGGCATGCCGGCGCACGCCGTATCCATGTGGATTCGTTCGCGGGATACTGAGATGGGGCAGGAAAACGGGTTTCGTTTTCCGTTCCGGCCCACCTTCCTGCTAAGCTCTAGGACGTCCGGCCGGGAACGGCAGGATCCTTGGATGCCCTCGTAGCTCAGGGGATAGAGCGTCTGCCTCCGGAGCAGAAGGCCGTAGGTTCGAATCCTATCGAGGGCACAGAAGAAACCCCCGCCGCTTACTCAAAGCGGACGGGGGTTTCCTGTATTTCCCGTGCGCCTGAGCCGGAATGTCAGAGGCCGTTCGTAGGGTGAGTGGCATGGTCTGTTCAATCGTTCCGCCGTACATCCTCCGCCGCCTGGCCGCCCAGGGATCCCCCCGCTTCTCGGCAGTTGCCCGCGCCGCCAGGGAAGCCCTGCTCCATGTTGGCGCCGTGCACGCTGCACGGACCTCGGCACCAACGGCTCCTGCCGGCATCAGGCAGCTGGAGCCCTCTCCGGTCAACAGGTCCGTCTTCGACGCGAAGTCCGGCGAGTCGCTGCCCGGGCAGGTTGTCCGGAAAGAGGGAGACGCCGCCACCGGCGATCCCGCCGTCGACGAGGCGTATGACGGACTGGGACATACACACAGCCTTTACGCGGACACCTTCGGACGGAACTCGATCGACGGGTTGGGAATGCCGCTGAAGGCCACCGTCCACTTCGGCAGGATGTATGACAACGCGTTTTGGGATGGCCAGCAGATGGTGTTTGGCGACGGCGACGGGGAGGTCTTCGAGCGCTTCACGAGGTCGCTCAGCGTGATCGGCCATGAACTGGCCCACGGGGTGACGCAGTTTTCGGCCGGACTCGCCTACCGCAACCAGGCGGGGGCCATCAACGAGTCCGTCTCCGACGTTTTCGGCGCACTCGTGGAGCAGTATTTCCGGAAGCAGACCACCGCCGAAGCGTCCTGGCTGATCGGCGAGGGCCTGTTCACGCCGCAGGTTGAAGGGTCCGCCCTGCGCTCCATGAAGGCGCCGGGAACGGCCTACGACGACGAGGTCCTCGGCAAGGACCCGCAGCCGGACTCCATGGACTCCTACGTCCGCACACGGTCGGACAACGGCGGAGTGCACATCAACTCCGGCATACCGAACCGGGCGTTCTGCCTCGTCGCCCAGACTCTGGGCGGCAACGCCTGGGATGCGCCGGGCCAGATCTGGTACGAGACCCTGACGGGCGGCTCGCTGAGCCCCGCCACCACCTTTACAGCCTTCGCCAAAGCAACCGCGGCAACGGCGAAGGAACTGTTCGGCGAGGAGTCCGCAGAGCATGACGCAGTGCGCGGGGCGTGGGAGACTGTGAAGGTAAAGCTCTAACCGACGCCGGGACTGTGGCCTTCCGCTTCCCGGCAGTCGCGGAACCCCGGGAACGGCGCCATGAAAATCACAGTCGAGCGCAGCGGCGGGATAGCCGCACTCACCCGCGTCTGGACGGTACAGGCCGTCACGACCAGTGAAAAGAGCCGCTGGCAGCCCCTCGTCGAAGCGTGCCCATGGGACGCCGTCGACGACCCCCGGCAGGCGCCGAACGGGCAGCCGGACCGCTTCATGTACTCCATCCGCGCCGGCCAACGCCGCGCCACCCTGCCGGAAACGGCGGTTACCGGCCCCTGGCGCGTGCTCGTGGAGTCCACCCGGACTGCCGCTGAAGAATCGCGGCCCGGCAGCGGCGAAGCCGGCTTCCGGCGCTAGCTACCCAGCCGGGACCATCTGGCCGCGGAAGGCCCGGCGGTAGGACTGCGGACTCGTGTCCAGCACCTTGGCGAAGTGGTGCCGGAGCAGCACGGGGTGGCCGAACCCTGACTGCCGCGCCACCTCGTCGATATTCAGCTCCGTGGATTCCAGAAGCTCCTGGGCGCGCAGGACGCGCTGTGAGTTGAGCCACGCGGCCGGGGTGGCCCCTGTTTCAGCACGGAACCGTCGGGCAAAGGTGCGCGGGGACATGTGCACCCGGGCGGCCAGCTCGTGGACGGGGTGTTCCTCGTCCAGGTTCTCCACCATCCACCGGAGGAGCTCCTCCATGGGCTGGGAGCCGCACTCGGGCATGGGCCGGTCGATGAACTGGGCCTGGCCGCCGTCGCGGTGCGGCGGGACCACCATATCCCTGGCGATGGCGGCCGCCACGGCAGCCCCGAATTCGGTCCTCACCAGATGCAGGCAGGCGTCAATGCCCGCCGCTGTCCCGGCGCTGGTGATGATCCTGCTGTCCTCGACATAAAGGACGTTCTCGTCCACCAGGACCTTGGGGTACTGGGCGGCGAGCTCTCCCGAGTAGTGCCAGTGCGTGGTGCACCGAAGTCCATCCAGGAGCCCGGCCCGCGCCAGCGCAAACGCGCCGGAGCAGATCGACATCACCCACGCGCCGCGGTTGTGCGCCGCCCGGAGGGCATCGAGGACGGACTCCGGAACGTCTACGTCCCTGCCATAGGGCGCCATGATCACCAGGTCGGCATCGGCGGCGGCTTCGAGGCCGAGGCCCACATTCATGGTGAGGCCCGACTTCAGCGGAACGTCTCCTGGCACCGGAGTGCACACGCGGAAGTCGAACTGCGGCACGCCTGTTCCCCGGTCCGAACGGTCGATGCCAAACACCTCAAAAGCGGTACCGAACTCAAAGATCGAGAAGTTGGGAACCACGATGACTGCCACTGTTTTGAGCATGTTTCCAGTATGGCAGAAATTTGTACTTTTTAGGCATTTCTGCCACTTCTTTCGGAGGTTCCCCAGGAGAACCATGGAGACATGGAAATCTTCGGAATCGCCCTCCTTGTTCTGGTCCTCGTTGCAGCTGCCGCTACGGTCGGCGCCATCCTGCGGGATGGCCGCGGCCACACCCCTCCCGAGCACTCGGTCCGGGACTGGTCCGCGCTGGATCTGCCGAGCAGCAACTACACCATGCGCATCTTCTAGCAAACCGTCCATCCACCCAAGGACCCGGCGAACGCCGGGTCCTTTTACGCGGCAGTAGACTTGTGGGAGCCATGACTTTTCACATCTCCTACCCCGCCGAGCTGCCGGTCTCCGAGCGCCGCGAGGACCTGATGGCCGCGATTGCCGCCAACCAGGTGACGATCATTGCCGGCGAGACCGGCTCCGGAAAGACCACCCAGATCCCGAAGATGTGCCTGGAACTTGGCCTGGGTGAGAACGGACTGATCGGCCACACCCAACCGCGGCGCCTCGCAGCCCGCACGGTGGCCGAGCGCATTGCCTCCGAGCTCGGCGTCGACATCGGGCAGGAAGTGGGATTCCAGGTCCGCTTCACCGGTGAGGTGAGCAAGTCCACCAAGGTGAAACTGATGACGGACGGCATCCTGCTGGCCGAAATCCAGCGCGACAAGCTGCTCCGCAAGTACAACGCGATCATCATCGATGAGGCCCACGAACGCAGCCTGAACATCGACTTCATCCTCGGCTACCTCAAGCGGATCCTGCCGCAGCGGCCGGAGCTGAAGGTGATCATCACCTCCGCCACCATTGACCCCGAACGCTTTGCAAAGCACTTCGGCTCGGACGAGGAACCGGCACCTATCGTTGAGGTGTCCGGACGGACCTTCCCGGTGGAGATCCGCTACCGGCCGCTCTCCCAGCCGGCCGGCGGCCCGTCCACCGGCGATGACGAGGACAACTCCTCAGACGACGAACTCGAAGAAGACCGCGACCCGCTGGACGCGGTGTGCGACGCGGTCGACGAGCTCGCCCTTGAAGCGCCGGGCGACATCCTCATCTTCTTCTCCGGCGAGCGGGAGATCCGCGACGCCGCAGACGCCCTGCAGGCCAGGATCCAGGCCAACCGGCGGCTGGCCGGCACCGAGGTCCTGCCGCTGTTCGCGCGGCTGAGCCTTCAGGAACAGCACCGGGTCTTCAACCCGGGCGGCAAGCGGCGGATCGTGCTGGCCACCAACGTGGCCGAGACCTCCCTCACCGTGCCGGGCATCAAGTACGTCATCGACACCGGCACCGCCCGCATCTCGCGCTATTCGCACCGCACCAAGGTGCAGCGGCTGCCCATCGAGCGGGTATCCCAGGCGTCTGCCAACCAGCGATCCGGGCGCTGTGGCCGCGTGTCGGACGGCATCGCCATCCGGCTGTATTCCGAGGAGGACTTCGAGTCCCGGCCGCTCTACACCGATCCGGAAATCCTGCGCACCAACCTGGCTGCGGTCATCCTGCAGATGACCGCCATGGGAGTCGCGCGGGGGCCCAAGGACATTGAAAACTTCCCGTTCGTGGAGCCGCCGGACTCGCGGGCCATCAACGACGGCGTGACCCTCCTTAGGGAGCTCGGCGCCCTGCCTGCGCCGCAGGGAGCCACGGGCTCCGCCCAGGCGGCCAACGCCGAAAGCGGCAGGAATGCCGGCCGCAACGGCGGCGGTCTGACCGCCGTCGGACAGAAACTTGCCCAGCTCCCCGTGGACCCGCGGCTCGGCCGCATGATCGTGGAGGCCGGCAAGCGCGGCTGCGTCCGCGAAGTCATGATCCTGGCGGCTGCCCTCACCATTCAGGACCCCCGCGAGCGTCCAACGGACAAGCAGCAGCTGGCGGCGGAGAAGCACGCCCGCTTCCGCGACGAGAATTCCGACTTCACCGGCTACCTGAACCTCTGGAACTACATCCACGAGAAGCAGCAGGAGCTGTCCTCCACCCAGTTCCGGCGCCTGTGCCGCAACGAGTTCATCAACTACCTGCGCGTCCGCGAGTGGCAGGACCTCTTCACGCAGCTACGGCAGCTGGCCCGGCCGCTGGGCATCAGCCTGGACAACAAGCGTCAGGCCGACGCCGTCGGCAACCACGAGGGCATCCACATCAGCCTGCTCTCCGGCCTGCTGAGCCACATCGGCATCCTCGATGAACGCAAGCGGGAATACGCGGGCGCCCGGGGAACACGATTCGCCATCTTCCCGGGCTCGGCGCTGTTCAAGAAGTCGCCCACGTTTGTCATGGCCGCAGAACTCGTGGAGACCAGCCGGCTCTGGGCGCGGGTGGCCTCCAAGTTCGAGCCGTCGTGGGCCGAGCAGGTGGCTCCGCACCTGATCAAGCGCAGCTACAGCGAGCCCCACTGGTCCACCAAGATGGGCGCGGTGATGGCTTATGAAAAGGTCACACTGTACGGCGTACCCATCATCGCGCAGCGCCGGATCAACTTCGGCAAGGTCGATCCCGTCCTGGCCCGCGAGCTGTTCATCAGGCATGCACTGGTCCAGGGCGAATGGAAGACACACCACAAGTTCTTCCACCGCAACCGGGCCCTGCTGCAGGAAGTGGAGGAACTCGAGGCACGGATGCGACGCCGGGACCTGCTGGTGGACGACGAGACGCTCTTCGAGTTCTATGACGCGCGCGTCGGCAAGGACGTCGTCTCCGAACGGCACTTCGACAAGTGGTGGAAGGACGCCCGGCAGCAGGATCCGGCACTGCTGGACTTCAGTGAGGCACTGCTTCTGAGCGAGGACGCCGACGCCCTGGACGAGTCCGCCTACCCGAAGACGTGGCTGCACAAGGGCTTCGAACTGCCCCTGAGCTACGAATTCCATCCCGTGGCACCCGGCTCGACACCCAACCCGTCCGACGGCGTCACGGCGGAAGTTCCGGTGCTCTTCCTGAACCAGCTCGAAGACGCACCCTTCCGCTGGCTGATCCCCGGTCAGCGCGTGGAACTCGTCACTGCACTGATCAAGTCGCTGCCGAAGCAGGTCCGCAAGAGCTTCGTTCCGGCACCGGACGTCGCCCGGCAGGCCGTGGCAGCGCTGGAAGCGGACTTCGACCCGGCCGAGGACGAGCTGGAGAGCTCGCTCGAGCTTGTCCTCCGCCGGCTCAAGGGCCAGATCGTCCCGCCCGGGTCGTGGAACTGGGAAGCGGTTCCGCCGCACCTGCGGGTGAGCTTCAAGGTGGTGGACAGCCGGGGCAAGGTCCTGGACGAAGGCAAGGACCTGGAAGCCCTGCAGGAGCGGCTCGCGCCGGCCACCCGCCGGGCCATCGCGGAGTCGCTGGGCGCCACCCCCGCCACTGCCGGTCCACGGTCGCCGAAGAAGAGCCAGCAGCAGGCTGCCGCTCAGGAGGGCCGGCCGCAGGCACAGTCCGGGTTCACGGAACAGTCCGGCCTGACCGAGTGGCGGTTCGGCACCATCCAGCGCCAAGCCAGCGTCACCGTCAAGGGTCACACCGTCACCGGTTTTCCCGCTTTGGTGGACGAAGGGAAATCCGTTGGCCTGCGCATCTTCCAGACATCGTCGGAGCAGCAGGAATCCATGCGGGGCGGTGTCATCCGGCTCCTCGCCCTTCGCGTGCCCGCACCGGACCGCTATGTCCTCGAACACCTGAACAACACGGAGAAGCTGACGTTCAGCCAGAACCCGCACGGGTCAGTCTCGGCCCTGATCGCCGACTGCGTCCTGGCGGCGGTAGACAAGCTCACTCCGGCTGAGCTCCCGTGGGACCAGGCAGCGTTTGATGCCCTGTACGAGCATGTCCGGGCGGAGCTGATCGACACCGTCTTCAGCGTCACGGCCATCGTGGAGCGCATCCTCGCCAGCACCCGTCGGATCGAAAAGCAGCTCAGGGGCACCACGAGCCTGGCTCTCATCAGCGCGCTTAACGATGTCCGCAGCCAGCTTGAACAGCTGGTTTTCCCCGGCTTTGTGGCCCGGACGGGCTACGCCCAGCTGAGCCAGCTCCCCCGCTATCTCGCTGCCATTGAAAAACGCCTCGAGAAGCTGCCCGGCAACGTGCAGCGCGATGCACTCAACATGGCGGCGGTCCAGCGGCTCGAGGATGATTACGACGACGCCGTGTCGGCTTTGCTGCCCGGCCGCCGGGCAGGTGCCGAGCTGACGCAGGTCCGCTGGATGATCGAGGAACTCAGGGTGAGCCTGTTCGCCGTCGAGCTCGGAACGGCCTATTCGGTGTCCGAGAAGCGGATCCGGACGGCACTGAACAAGGTGCTCGCGGCGTAGCCCCCTCAGCGGGCGCCGGCGCCCACTGTTTCTGCACGCACCGGAGAAAGCAGCATGGTGGAGGTGTCGAGCCGCTCGTCAGTGTCCTGGCCCTCGGCCAGCGCTGCTGCTTCCTCGTGGCTTGCCACGACCGGGACGGAGCCGAGGAGCGGACGCGCGGCTGATTCGCGCATCTTGAGGAGTGCGATGAACGCGACGGCGGAGAAGTACCCACTTTCGTTCTCCTGTGGGTTCACGAAACCTTTTGGGATCCCGCCCTCATCCGGTGCTCCATCGGCCCTTAATTGTCAGTCCCCCTTGGCAGACTGTGTTCATGGAAGGCAGCGGGAATTCAGCACTGACAGGAGCGGCGCCGCGCGGCGGCGTGCTGCAGGCGGCCGCCTTTCCTGATGCTGAGTTCCCTTTCGATGCGTTCCCGGACGGCGCCATTCTGTTCGATGAGTTCGAGGACGACGGTTTGCCGTATGACGATGACCTCGACGCCGCGTTCCCGGCTGTGTTCCCTGAGGACCCGTTTCCCGAGGCCCAGTTTGCCGGTGTTCTGTTCGCCGACGCCGACGCCTCCATCGCCGGCACGGGCACTGGTGGGCGCGGGCCCGGTAGGCCGAGGCTGGCTTTGGCGGACCGGGTCGCTGCGGCAACCGCCCTTCTGCGGGCTGATCTGAACGCCGACAAGGCCGGGCTGATCGACCAGACGCACGCGTGCGAGAACATCAAAAACATGCTTGCCGGGCAACAGGCCAGACTTGCCGTCACCTTCGAGACCCGGCACAGCCAGGACCAGACGGACCTTGGGACGGATGATGGCCGCAGGACACTGACCGCGGAGAACCTCGGCAAAGACTGCAGCAAAGACCGGGGCCTGGGCGCGGCTGAGCAGATCGCGCTGGCCCGGGGCGAGTCCCCGCACCGCGGCGGCCGGCTGCTCGGCATGGCCAAGGCCCTGGTCACCGAGATGCCCCACACCCTGTCCGCCTTGGACACCGGCCAGCTCAACGAAGAACGCACCATCCACGTCGTGAAGGAAACAGCGTGCCTGGGCGTGGAAGACCGGGCCGCGGTCGATGAGGAACTGGCGGCCGATACCGGGACCTTCACCGGTGCCGGAACCCGCACCCTCATCGCCGCAACCCGGGCCGCCGCCGCCCGCAGGGACCCGCGCTCGGTCACCCAGCGCGCCAGCCATGCCGCGTCGGAACGGTCCGTGAGCCTCCGACCGGCCCCGGACTGCATGACCTATTTGACGGCGCTGCTGCCCGCCCATGAGGGCGTCGCAGTCTACGCGGCCCTGACCCGGCACGCGGACACCCTCAAAGCCGCCGGCGACCCCCGCAGCCTGGGACAAATCAAGGCCGACACCCTCGTCGAACGCACCACCGGCACCCCCGGCGGCATCACCGGCATCGACATCAACCTCGTCATAACCGACCGCACCCTCCTCCAAGCCGACACCGAACCCGCCCGCCTCACCGGCTACGGTGTTGTCCCCGCCGCCTGGGCCCGGGAACTGATAACGCAGGAAAAGAGCGACGGACGTGAGGAGCTCAAAGCCTGGCTCCGCCGGCTCTACACCGCCCCGAACACCGGCGACCTGGTGGGCACGAACTCGCGCAGGCGCCTGTTCCCGGCACCGCTGCGCCGCTTCATCCAGATCCGCGACGACACCTGCCGCACCCCCTACTGCGACGCCCCCATCCGCCACCACGACCACATCATCCCCTGGCACAACGACGGCCCCACCACCCTGGCCAACGGCGCCGGGCTCTGCGAAGCCTGCAACCACACCAAAGAACTCCCCGGATGGACAACCCAACCCACACCCGGCCCAAGGCACACCATCGAACTCACCACACCCACTGGCCACACCTACCACTCCACGGCACCGCCACTACCTGGAACTGGTTAGCGGAACCGGAGTGCGCCAACCGGGGGTAGGCGGGAACCGACAGGCGTGGAGTCAGTCCGCCTGGGACCGGCGCGACTGGCCGATGTGGATTTCGTCCTAGGCCTCCGGCACGAACTCCCCGTAGCCGGCGTCGCGCAGGCCAGCCCGCAGCTTTTCGGCGTTGGCGTCCAGCCGCGCCGGGTCCGGGTTGTGTTCGGCGGTGGCGAAATTGAATTCCGCCATGCTGTTGGAAGGCCACACATGCACATGCATGTGGTTGATCTCGTAACCAGCCACGATGAGTCCTGCCCGGGCTGCCCCGAACGTGTCCACCTGAACCGCGCCGATGCGCCGCGCCACTTCCATGACCCGGGCCAGGGTCTCAGGCGAGGCGTCCGTCCAGCGGTCCACTTCCTCGGTGGGGACCACCAGTGTGTGCCCGTCAGCCAGCGGACCCATGGTGAGGAACGCGGAGACGTCCGGCTCGCGCCAGACAAACCGGCCAGGGATCTCCCCGTTGAGAATCTTGGTGAACAGCGTGCTCATGCGTCAGCCCTTTCCGACGGTTCCTGCAGCGTGGATGTATCCAGGACAAAACGGTACTTCACATCACCGGCGACCATCCGGTCATAGGCGTCGTTAAGTTGTTCGGCACCAACCAGTTCGATGTCCGAGACGACGCCGTGCTCGGCGCAAAAGTCGAGCATCTCCTGTGTCTCGGCGATACCTCCGATCAGGGAACCCGCATAGGAAATCCGCCTTCTGATCAGCGCCCCGGGATTGACCGGCGGCATGGCCTCGGAGGGCAGCCCCAGCTGGAAGAGGGCCCCGTCCCGGCGCAGGGTCCGCAAAAACGGGTTAAGGTCGTGCGGTGCTGCCACCGTATCGATGATGACGTCGATGCTCCGGTTCTCGGCGGCCATCGCTTCCTCGTTCCGGGAAAGTACTACGTCGTCAGCGCCCAGCTCCAGCGCCGCCGACACTTTGGATTCAGAAGTAGTGAAGACCTTCACCTCGGCGCCCATCGCCTTGGCCAATTTGACGGCCATGTGGCCAAGGCCGCCCAGGCCCACGACGCCGACCACGTGGCCTTTCCGGACACCGAAGTGCCGCAACGGCGAGAAGGTGGTGATGCCTGCGCACAGCAGGGGGGCAGCCGCCGCGGGATCCAGGTTTTCGGGCACCCGCAGGACGTACCGCCGGTCCACCACTACGGATGATGCGTAACCGCCCTGCGTGACGGCATCCCCGTTCCGGGCGTCCTTGGCACCGTACGTCCCGGTCAGGCCGCGTTCACAGTACTGCTCCAGCCCTTCGAGGCAACTCTCGCATTCACGGCAGGAGTCCACCATGCAGCCCACGCCCACCCGGTCCCCCGGCTGAAAATCCTTCACGTCCGAACCGACGCGGCTGACTCTGCCCACAATCTCGTGGCCCGGTACGAGCGGGTAGTTCTGGGTGCCCCACTCTCCCCGTGTGGCGTGAACGTCCGAGTGGCAAAGACCGCAGAACTCAATATCAATTTCGACGTCGTCAGCCTTGGGTGCCCGGCGGGCAACGGTCAGGCGAACCAGGCCGCTCGTGGCAGACGACGCGCCGCGGGCGGCGGCAAGGCGCCCTTCGAGGGGTCCGGCGGCGGTTTCGTCCAGCGGGATCCGCAGGTTCAGCGGCGGGGGTACGGGGCGTCCAGGAGTCATAGGGCGACGCTACCGCGGCTCCCCGGTGACTTCCAATTGCCGGTGCACCGCGTAAGGCGTCGCACCGCGGATTGAGCGTTGCGGAATCAAGCCGGGTTTCGAGAAGCTCAACCACCGCGGATCAGTCGCCCGTGGCCACCGGGCGGGAAGCGTCGTTGGACCATTGGGAGAAGGAGCCGGGGAATAGAACGGCGCTGAATCCGGCGATCTCCAGGGCCGCTACCTCGTGGGAGGCTGTCACGCCGCTGCCGCAGTAGACGGCGGTCGGCGTCGCTGCGTCGACGCCAAGGCTTGCAAAGCGTTCCCGCAGCTTCTCCGCGGGCAGGAAACGGCCGTCGTCGTCAAGGTTCCCGGTGGTGGGGGCGCTAACGGCTCCGGGAATGTGGCCGGCCCGGGGATCCACCGGTTCGACTTCCCCGCGGTACCGTTCTGCGGCGCGTGCATCCAGCAGCACGCCTCTGCCGGCCCAGTCCGCGGCGCCGTCAGCGTCGGTCACCGGCATGCCGCCGCCCGCAAGAGTCACGTCTCCGGCGTCCGGCTGCACTTCGCCGCCCTCCACGGGCAGCCCGGCCGCGCGCCAGGCGGCAAGGCCGCCGTCGAGCAGGTAAACAGTGCGCACGCCGGCATTCCGCAGCATCCACCACAGCCGCGCGGCGGAAGTGCTGCCGGCATCGTCATAGGCGACCACGACGTCGCCATCACAAATTCCCCAGGACCGGGCCGCTTCCTGGAAGCGGGCCGGCGAAGGCAACGGGTGGCGCCCGCGGCCCGGATCTGCGGGCTCCGCCAGCTGGGTGGGCAGGTCCACGTACACTGCGCCCGGTATGTGCTCTTTCAGGTAGTGGCTGTGACCCTCCGGATCTCCGAGCGCCCAGCGGACGTCCAGCACCACGGTCCGCTGACCGGCTGCCATCCGCTCGTTCAGCCCGGCCACGTCAATGAGGGTATCCATCTGTCCAACTCTAGCCCCGGCTGGCCCCGCCGGTAGGCTGATCCAGTGAGCAGGCAATTCAGTGAACGGGAAGCTTAAGTGAACAGCGCGGGGATCCGGGAACGGGCATGGGCGGACGAGGCTGTCCGCAAAATCAACGCGGAAAACAACCGCTCGGCAGACACGCACCTGTATTCGGTGCCGCTGCCTGAACACTGGGGCGTCCAGCTGTACCTCAAGGATGAATCCACGCACCGTTCCGGAAGCCTGAAACACCGGCTGGCCCGTTCCCTCTTCCTGTTCGGGCTGGTGAACGGATGGATCCACGAGGGCACCACCATCGTGGAAGCGTCCAGCGGCAGTACCGCCGTTTCCGAGGCCTACTTCGCCCAGCTCCTGGGCCTGCCGTTCATCGCCGTGATGACCCGCACCACCAGCCCGGAGAAGATCGCCCTGATCGAACAGTTCGGCGGCGCCTGCCTCCTGGTGGACCATGCCTCAGAGGTGTACGCGGCAGCCGCCGAGGTTGCCGCCACGAGCGGCGGCCACTACATGGACCAGTTCACCTACGCCGAACGCGCCACGGACTGGCGCGGCAACAACAACATTGCCGAGTCCATCTTTGAGCAGCTGGCGCTCGAGGAGCACCCGGTCCCCCGCTGGATCGTGGTGGGAGCCGGCACCGGCGGAACCAGCGCCACGATCGGCCGCTACCTCCGCTACCACCGCCACGCCACCTCCCTGGCGGTGGTCGATCCGGAGAATTCCGCATTCTATCCCGGGTGGCGGAGCGGTGCTGCCGACTTCAGCACCGGCCTGCCGTCCCGGATCGAAGGGATCGGCCGGCCCCGCATGGAGCCAAGCTTCGTCCCCTCGGTCATCGACCACATGATCCAGGTTCCCGACGCCGCCTCGGTCGCAGCCATGCGGCACCTGCACACGCTGGCGGGGCTGCACGCCGGGCCGTCCACGGGCACCAACCTCTGGGGTGTCTGGCAGCTCGTGGCACAGATGGTGGCGGACGGGGAACGCGGCAGCGTGGTGTCCCTGATGTGCGACGGCGGTGACCGGTACGCCGGCAGCCACTACAGTCCTGCGTGGCTGGCGGCCCAGGGACTGGATCCGCAGCCACACGAGGACACGCTGAAGGCCTTCTTCGAGACGGGTCTCTGGCGGCCCTAAAGCTCCACGGAGTCGCGGGCGGACAGATGGGTGTATTCGGTGCCGTACCTAGCCCCGATCCGCTTGACATGGCCCTCCACCAGGCCGAGGCCGGTGTCGTTCAACAGGCCGTCGTGAATGGCGTATGCCCGCTCAGCACGGACGCCGATCACGAAGTCCACGACCTCGCTGACCTTGTTCCACGGGGCATGGACCGGGACCAGGAGGGTGCGCACGCTGATGCCGTCCGGGATGATGAACGAGTCACCCGGATGGTAGACGTCCTCGTCCACGAGGTAGCCGATGTTGGCGACCACGGGAATCTGGGGGTGAATCAGCGCGTGCTGGCCGCCGAAGCTGCGGACCGCGAAGCCTGCGGCGTCAAAGGCAGTCCCCGGCTCCACGGCATGCACCCGGTCCGCCGCGTCCGGCGCCTCCTTGCGCACGTTCTGCGCCACGCCCTCTGGCGCGAAAAGCTCCAGCCCTCCGTTGCCATTAAGGGCAGCGGCCACGGCCGGGACATCGATGTGGTCGGCGTGCTCGTGCGTGATGAGGACGGCGTGTGCGCCCTCCAGCGCCTCGGCGGTTTCGGAGAAGGTCCCCGGATCCAGGACCAGCACCCGGCCGTCCTTTTCGAGCCGGACACAGGCATGCGTGTATTTTGTCAGCTTCATGAAGCCAGCCTAGGGACGGGCCCGGGCAGTGTCCACGCGGCTCGACTGGTAACGTTAAGGCTTGCCATTACCCGAAAGAAAAGCGAGTTCATCCATGCCACAACGCGCCAGCGCTGACGGCAGACCACAGGCACCTTCGACGGCGGCCGGCGGGAAAGAGCAACGCGTCACCAAGCAGCGGATTGCTGTCAGCGCCGCCCTGGACGAACTCAATGACTTCGTGAGCACCCAGGAGCTGTACCGGATACTCCAGAACAAGGGTGTATCGGTTTCCCTGGCCACCGCCTACCGGATCCTGCAGTCGCTGGCTGACGAGGAACTCGTGGACGTGCTGCGCAACGGTGACGGCGAGGCCGTGTACCGCCGCTGCACGGTGACGGTGCACCACCACCATCTCCTGTGCCGCAACTGCGGCAAGGCTGTGGAAGTGGAGGCCCCCGCCGTCGAGACCTGGGCTGCGCGGACCGCGCAGGAGCACGGCTTCACGGAAGTGGCCCACACAGTGGAGATCTACGGTCTCTGCCCCGCCTGCTCCGCACGCAAGGCCGCAGCGCAGTAACGCTACATTCCCTGTTTAGGCGGTCCGCATGACCCGCCCGTTGAGGCCGCGCTTGGCGCGGATGCTGCCGATGACCCTGCACACGACGTAGATCAGGAACGACAGCGTGGTGACGTAGG
Source organism: Arthrobacter sp. K5 (assembly GCF_040448525.1). Lineage (NCBI taxonomy): Bacteria > Bacillati > Actinomycetota > Actinomycetes > Micrococcales > Micrococcaceae > Arthrobacter > Arthrobacter sp. K5. The sequence continues at coordinate 1,300,489 of NZ_CP159279.1, forward strand.
GGCTGATGGGGATGCGGCCGCCGAGGGCGAGCAGTATTCCTCCCACCGTCGCCGAAACAGCGAACACCACGCTCAGCAGCACCACGAGGCGCGGCGAGGACGTCACCCGCAGGGCCGCAGCCGCGGGCGTGATCAGCAGGGCAAGAACCAGCAGGGCGCCCACGATCTGGATTGACAGCGCAACGCTGACGCCGAGGAGCACCATGAAAACCAGGGCGAGCGACCGCACGGGAACACCGCGGGCCTCGGCCAGCTCGGGATCGACGCTGGCGAAGCTCAGCGGGCGCCAAATGACGCACAGCGCCGCCATGACGGCCACCGCGGTCCCCGCCAGGACCTGAAGCTGGACGGTGTCCACCGACACAATCTGCCCCGTGAGAAGTCCGAACTTGTTGGCGGCCCTGCCCTCGTAGAGCGACAGGAAAAGAATCCCGAGCCCCAGGCCAAAGGGCATGATCACGCCGATAATGGAGTTCTTGTCCCGCGCCCGCACACCCATGAGCCCGAGCAGCAGCGCAGCCGCCACGGACCCCACCAGGGAGCCGAACACCACATCGGTGCCGATCAGGAGCGCGAAGGCAGCGCCGGCGAACGACAGCTCGGAAATTCCGTGAACGGCAAACGCCAGGTCGCGCTTCATCACGAAGGTCCCCACGAGGCCGCCGAGGAGTCCAAGCACAGCCCCGGCCCACAGGGAGTTCTGCACCAACAGCAGCAATTCGCCGTAGTTCTCAAAATTGAACACCGATTGCAGGATCGATTCCAGATCCATCAGGAACCCTCCCCCGCAGTGGCGTGCGCGTCGTCGTGGTGGTGTGTGGTGGCGTCGGGAAGACCGACGACGACGATCCGGCCGTTGGCATGGATCACTTCCACGTTGCTGTCATAAAGGTCGGAAAGGACCTCGGTGGTCATGACCTCGTGCGGCGTTCCCACACTGAACCTGCCGCCGGCCAGGTACAGGACCCGGTCCACGTAGTCGATGATCGGATTGATCTCGTGGGTCACGAACACCACGGCGCTCTTCCGGTCATGGCACTGCTTGTTGATGAGTGCGCTGACGGCCTGCTGGTGGTGCAGGTCCAGCGACAGGAGCGGCTCGTCGCACAGCAGCACTTTCGGGTCGGTGGCAAGTGCCTGGGCCACGCGCAGGCGCTGCTGCTCACCGCCGGACAGTTGCCCGACGGGCACCTTTGCATAGTCGCTGGCCCCAACGAGCTCCAGCAGTTCGTCAATTCTGCGGTTGGCCTTGGCGGTGCCGAGCCGGATGCCCCAGCGATGCCCGTCGACGCCGAGACCCACCAGGTCGCGGGCGCGCATGGGTGTGTCGGGAAGGAAAGGCTTCTGCTGCGGGATGTAGCCGATCATGTGGCTGCCCCGCTCCACGGGGTGACCGCCGAGGCTAGCCTGGCCGGAGTGCAGCTCCTGCAGCCCCAGCAGGACTTTGAGGAAGCTGGTCTTGCCACTGCCGTTGGGCCCCAGCACCGCGAAGAACTCCCCCGGGTTGATGTCCAGGTTCAGGTCTTCCCAGAGGGCACGCCGGCCGAACTTCAGCGACGCCTGCTTCAGGCTGATGACTGGGTTCAACGCTGGCTCTTCAGCGAGTTGCTGACGTTGTCCACGTTGTCCGCCATCCATTCCAGGTAGGTCTTGCCGTCGGGAAGCGTTTCGGTGAAGTTCACCACCGGCGTGCCCGCGGCACTGGCCGCGTTTTTCACGGCCAGCGTCTGCGGGCCTTCCGTCTGCTCGTTGTAGGCGAGGAAACTCGTGTCCTTTGAGGCGACTGTCGCGGTGGCCGCCTTCAGGACTGCAGGCGGAACGTCGGCGCCCTCCTCGACGGCGGCCGTGTACTCGGCCGGGGTCCGGTTCTCCAGTCCGGCTGCTTCCAGCAGGTAGAGCGGAACCGGTTCGGTCACGGCGACGCCGGCGCCGCCATGTGAGGTCTTCATTGCGGAAATCTTACTCTCCAGCTTCGCGAGCCCGGCCTTGAACGCATCGGCGTTGGCGGTGAACTTGTTGGCGGAGGCGGAATCGAGGGCGCCGAGCCTGGCTGCCACGGCATCGGCAAGGTGCGACATGGCGTCAAAGTTGTACCAGACGTGTTCGTTAAAGTCGCCGTGGTCATGGGAATGCCCGTCCTCCGCGTGGGCGGAGGCGGTGCCCGCAGCCTCCGGGGCCAGGCCGGACACTTCCACGGCGCTGATGATGTTCTCGTGGGGCACGTTGCTGTCGTCCGCCAGGGTGTGGATGAAGTCGTCGTAGCCACCCCCGTTTTCCAGCACCAGCTTGGCCTTGGACACCGCCAGCCGGTCCTGGGCGTTGGCTTCGTAGGAGTGCGGATCCTGGCTTGGACGGGAGATGATGGCCGCGACGTTGACCCTGTCCCCGCCGATCGCCTCAACGATGTCCCCGTAGACATTTGTCGACGTGACGACGGCGATGCGGCCCTTGGCGTCTTCGCCTGCAGTCTCGGCCGCCGGAGAACCACAGCCGGTGAGGAGCAGGCCGAAGCCGGCCAGGGCGGCGGTAAAGGAAATGCGGGCGTTGACAGGCACGGATAAACCTCGGTTCTGGACGGGTCAGGTTGCGGGGAGGAGCAACCCCAAGTCGAGTGTAGCGCTAAATGGGAATGATTCCTATTTAGAACTAACGGCGGCAAGTGGTGCCGGCGGTACCCTACCGGCTATCCGCCGTCGGGCCTGCCCAGCCGCCGGATGCCCTTGGCTTGGGTGGCATCCCTGATCTCCCCCACGAGCTGCTCGATCACGTCCTCCAGGAACAGCACGCCCTCCGTCTGGCCGCCCGGCCCGATGACGCGCGCCAGATGCGAGCCGGAGCGCTGCATGACGGACATCGCCTTTTCGATCTCGTCGTCCCGCGAAAGGTTGGCCAGGGACCGGATGCGGCTTTCCGCGATCGGTTTCTCGTAACCGGACTCCGGGATGGCGAGCACGTCCTTGATGTGGAGGTAGCCGGCCAGCATGCTGTCGTCGTCCAGCATCGGGAACCGGGAAAATCCGGTGCGGCTGACAGCTTTTTCAAACTCCAGCGGGGAGGTTGAGGACTTCAGCATGACCAGCCGTTCCAGCGGAACCATGACATCGCTGGCGGTGTGCTCCGAAAATTCCAGGGCACCGGTGATCAGGCCGGCGTCGTCATCCACCAGTCCGTGCCGCGTTGACTCCTGAACGATGGACTGCACCTCCTCCAGCGTGAACGTGGAACTGACCTCGTCCTTGGGCTCGATGCGCATCAGCTTCAGGATGTGGTTCGCGGACCAGTTCAGCGCGGTGATGACCGGATTCACTATCCTTGCAATGAACATCAGCGGCGGAGCCAGGAGCAGCGCCGCCTTGTCGGCGACGGACACGGAGATGTTCTTGGGCACCATCTCGCCGAACGTCACATGCAGGAACGTCACCAGCATCAGGGCCACAGCGAACGCCGAGACGTCGGCAATTTCCGTCGGCACGCCCAGCCCGGCAAGGGGCACCGCGAGCAAATGGTGGATGGCCGGCTCCGCCACCAGCAGGATCAGCAGCGAGCACACGGTGATTCCCAGTTGCGCGCACGCCAGCATCAGCGAGACGTTCTCCATGGCCCGAAGGGTGGTCTGCGCACGCAGTACGCCCTGGTCCGCCAGTGGCTCAATCTGGCTCCGGCGTGCGGACATGACGGCGAACTCCGCGGCCACGAAGAAAGCGTTGCCCAGGAGCAGCAGCACCAGCCAGATCAGTCCTGCCCAGTCACTCATGCCCGGCCGCCGTTCCGGGAGTTGCCGTTCCGGGAGTTGCCGTTCCCGGACCTGCCGTTTCCGGGCCCTCCGTTGGTGGCCGGGCCGCGCCTCGGCTGGCCGTGTGGTGACGGGTTCTTTCTGGCTGCACCGTTGACGGATGCATGCTCAGCAGCGGTACTCCCGGACGGTTGGTCCACGGCGGGACCGGCGTCCGGTTCCCGGTGCGGCCGGAAACAGATCCGGTCGATGCGCCGGCCGTCCATCCTGGTGACGCTGAGCGTTCCGCCGCCCGCCTCCACCACGTCCCCCACCTCGGGGATCCGGCCAAGCTCGCTCATGACGTACCCGCCCACCGTCTCGTACGCGGCCTCGTCGGGAACGGTCAGGCCCGGAATCTGTTCTGAGAGCTCGTCGGGCCGCATCAGGCCCGGAAAGTACCAGTCACCGGAAGCGCTTTGCAGCAGCCCAGGCCGGACCTTGTCATGCTCGTCGGCCACTTCGCCCACGATTTCCTCGACCAGGTCCTCCAGCGTGGCGATCCCGGCAGTTCCGCCGTACTCGTCCAGCACCACGGCAAGCTGGAGGTTCCCCTCCCGCAGTTCGGCAAGCAGGGCGTCGAGGTGGATGGTCTCCGGCACCCTGAGGACGTCCGTCATGATGGCGCCCGCCTCAAGCTTTCGCCGGCGGTTCGGTGGGACCGCGATGGCCTTCTTGACGTGCACCAGCCCGCGGATGTCGTCCGTCGACTCCCCGATGACGGGGAAGCGCGAATATCCGCTGCGGCGGGCGGCATCGATGATGTCCGAAACCGGCTGGTCGGCATCGATGGTTTCGACGCGGATGCGCGGAGTCATCACGTCAGCCGCAGTGCGGCCGGAGAAGTTCAGCGTGCGGGCAATGAAGTTGGCCGTCCCAGGGTCGAGCGTGCCCATGGCTGCGGACCGGCGCACCAGGGAGGCGAGCTCCGCCGGCGTGCGGGCACCGGAAATCTCCTCCTTGGCCTCCAGCCCGAAGACGTTCAGGACCCTGTTGGAAAAACCGTTCAGGACCACGATGGCAGGCTTGAAAATGGTGGTGAAGATCAGCTGCGGTCGCGCAAGGGTGCGGCCGATGCGGAATGCGAGGGCAATGGCCATGTTTTTGGGAACGAGCTCGCCCAGGAGCATGGACAGTCCGGTCGCGATCACCATCGCGACCACCAGGGAAACGGAACCGGCCACAGGCTCCGGGATGCCGGCGGCGGCAAGAGGCACCTCAAGCAGCGCCCCCACGGACGGCTCCATGACGTACCCCGTCAACAGGGTGGTCATGGTGATGCCGAGCTGGCAGCTGGACAGCTGCGTGGACAGGGACTTCAGGCACTTGAGCAGCGGCACTGCCGCGGTGTCGCCGTCGTCAACGGCACGCTGCACCGTGGGCTGGTCCAGTGCAATAAGGGAAAATTCGACGGCGACGAAAAAGCCGGTTCCGAGGATGAGCAGCAGGCCGGCGGCGACAAGGAGCCACTCGATCATGGGCGAAAGCCCCCGGGCCGGCACCTGGATTTACCGTCCATGGCACCAATATTCACTGTCCATAAGGATTGCAGTCTACAGGAGCGACGTGCCGCCAGAGAGGACAGAAGTTGCTCATCCCACCCGTCCGGAACCGGTGTCCGCGCAGGGCGGAAAGGACACTGTTCGGGCCACGTTGGGACGGCTGTTTCGCCATAAATCGGACGGTACATGATTTGGGTCACGCTTATTGGCAGTTAACCCGGAACGGTCACTAGACTGGCAAAGGTCTGGGTTCATAGGACACAGAAACTGGTTCGATTGTTGTGCCGTGGCACCGAAGGCGACCAGAGGGAAATCAAACTCATGGAAGAGGCGTATTTCAAGTGCCAGAGCAGCCTAGCCACCGTCTGCCAGAGGAATTTGGTGGAAACGAGTGGCTCGTTGACGAACTGTACGAGCGTTACCAACAGGACAAGAATACGGTCGATGCCAAATGGTGGCCCCTGTTCGAATCATTTGACAGCGGCAACGGTCCATCTTCCAACGGCGTGCCGGCAGCAACGGCTCCGGCGGCCAACCCGGCTACCCGCGAACTGCCCGTAGTCACTCCCCCGGCGCCCGCGAAGGCACCGGCATCCGCTACTCCCGCGGCCCAGGCGCCCGCGGCAGCTCCGGCACCGGCGCCGGCAGCAGCCCCCGCCCAGCCCGCACCCGCCAAAAAGGCCCCGGCCACGGTGGCCCGCGACGGCGCGAAGAAGACCGAGGCGGGCACCGGCGCCCAGCCTATCCCGGCCCAGTTGCCGAAGAACGTGAAGGCTCCGACCGCGCCCGAGGAAGACGTCGTGTCCGTCCTTCGCGGCCCGGCCAAGGCCATTGCGTCGAACATGGTCACGAGCCTTGAGGTGCCCACCGCCACCAGCGTCAGGGCAGTTCCGGCCAAGCTCCTGATCGACAACCGGGTTGTCATCAACTCCAACCTGGCCCGCGCACGCGGCGGCAAGGTCTCCTTCACCCACCTCATCGGCTACGCCGTTGTCCGGGCGCTGTCCCAGTTCCCGTCCATGAACGTGTACTACGACGAGGTCGACGGCAAGCCTGTGGCGGTCCAGCCGGCACACGTGAACTTCGGCATCGCCATTGACATGCCCAAGCCCGACGGCACCCGCCTTCTGATGGTTCCCAACATCAAGAAGGCCGAAACCATGAACTTCGCGGAGTTCTGGCACACCTATGAAGATCTCATCAAGCGTGCCCGCAACGGCAAGCTGACGGCGGACGACCACGCCGGCACCACCGTGTCGCTGACCAACCCGGGTGGCATCGGCACCGTGCACTCCGTGCCCCGGCTGTCGAAGGGCCAGGCCGCCATCATCGGCGTCGGCGCCCTCGACTACCCGGCCGAATGGCAGGGCGCGAGCGAGAAGATCATCGCCCAGAACGCCATCAGCAAGATCCTCACCCTGACCTCCACCTATGACCACCGCGTCATCCAGGGTGCCGGCAGCGGCGAATTCCTCAAGCTCGTCCACTCGCTGCTCCTCGGCGCGCAGGACTTCTACGACGAAATCTTCGAGGCCCTGCGCATTCCGTACGAGCCCGTGCGCTGGAGCCCGGATCTGCAGGTGGACCCGTCCGACCAGATCAACAAGGTCGCCCGGATCCAGCAGCTGATCCACTCCTACCGCGTTCGCGGCCACCTGATGGCGGACACCGATCCCCTCGAGTACGTCCAGCGCAAGCACCCCGACCTCGACGTGCTCACCTACGGCCTGACCCTGTGGGACCTCGACCGCGAGTGGCCCACGGGCGGCTTCGGCGGCAAGCCGATGCTCAAGTTCCGCGACATCCTTGGCGTGCTCCGGGACGCCTACTGCCGCACCACGGGCATCGAATACATGCACATCCAGGACCCGGCCGAGCGCAAATGGTTCCAGGACCAGCTGGAGCACCCGTACTCCAAGCCGAGCCGCGACGAGCAGCTGCGCATCGTCTCCAAGCTGAACGCTGCAGAGGCCTTCGAGACGTTCCTGCAGACCAAGTTCGTGGGCCAGAAGCGCTTCTCGCTTGAGGGCGGCGAATCGCTGATTCCGCTGCTGGACGCCATCATCTCCGATGCTGCCGACGACGCACTGGACGAGGTTGCCATCGGCATGGCCCACCGCGGCCGCCTGAACGTGCTGACCAACATCGCCGGCAAGACCTACGCCCAGGTGTTCCGCGAGTTCGAAGGCACCCAGGACCCGCGCTCCGTGCAGGGCTCCGGCGACGTCAAGTACCACCTCGGCACCGAAGGCACGTTCACGTCGGACAATGGCAAGGAGACCAAGGTCTACCTCGCCGCCAACCCGTCCCACCTCGAGGCCGTGGATTCGGTCCTGGAGGGCATCGTCCGCGCCAAGCAGGACCGCCTGGACCAGGGACAGTCCTTTCCCGTGCTGCCCATCATGGTTCACGGTGACGCAGCGTTCGCCGGCCAGGGTGTTGTGGCGGAAACGCTCAACCTGTCCCAGCTTCGCGGCTACCGCACCGGCGGAACCATCCACATCGTGGTCAACAACCAGGTCGGCTTCACCACTGCGCCGTCCTCCTCGCGTTCGTCCACGTACTCCACGGACGTCGCCAAGATGATCCAGGCTCCGGTGTTCCACGTGAACGGCGACGACCCCGAGGCAGTGGTCCGCATCGGCCAGCTCGCCTACGAGTTCCGCCAGCGGTTCCACAAGGACGTCGTCATCGACATGGTCTGCTACCGCCGCCGCGGGCACAACGAGGGAGACGACCCCTCGATGACGCAGCCGCTGATGTACAACCTCATCGAGGCCAAGCGGTCCGTGCGCAAGCTCTACACCGAGTCCCTGATCGGCCGTGGTGACATCACCGAGGAAGAAGCCGAGCAGCTGCTCCGCGACTACCAGGAACGCCTTGAGCGCGTCTTCGCCGAAACCCACGCGGCCCAGACCTCGCCCATTCCAATCATCACCGCCGACTCGGCAGCGGTCTCGGACATCGAGCGCCCCCACGCACAGCAGTCGGACATCGGAACGAATGCCCCGGTGTCGACCGCGATCTCGGCCGACACCCTGGCCCGCATCGGCAAGGCGCACGTTGAGATCCCCGAAGGCTTCACGGTCCACGCCAAGCTCAAGCAGCTGCTGGAGAAGCGCGAACAGATGTCCCGTGAAGGCGGCATCGACTGGGGCTTCGGCGAAATCGCCGCGTTCGGCTCCCTGATCATGGAGGGCGTGCCCGTACGCCTTGCCGGCCAGGATTCCCGCCGCGGCACGTTCGTCCAGCGCCACGCCGTGTTCCACGACCGCGCCAACGGCAACGAGTGGCTGCCGCTCGGCAACCTGTCGGACAACCAGGCCAAGCTCTGGATCTACGACTCCCTGCTGTCCGAATACGCGGCCATGGGCTTCGAATACGGCTACTCTGTGGAGCGCCCCGACGCCTTGGTCCTGTGGGAAGCGCAGTTCGGCGACTTCGTCAACGGCGCGCAGACCATCATCGATGAGTTCATCTCGTCCGCCGAGCAGAAGTGGGGCCAGCGTTCGTCGCTCGTGCTGATGCTTCCGCACGGCTACGAGGGACAGGGCCCGGACCACTCCTCCGCCCGCATCGAGCGCTTCCTGCAGCTGTGCGCCGAGGAAAACATCATCGTCGCTAACCCGACGACGGCGGCCTCGCACTTCCACCTGTTGCGCCGCCAGGCCTACAGCCGGCCCCGCAAGCCGCTCATCATCTTCACGCCGAAGCAGCTCCTGCGCCTCAAGGCCGCTGCCTCGTCCGTGGAGGACTTCACCACCGGCGGTTTCCGCCCGGTGATCGGTGAGCACGAGGCGCTGAGGGCGGAGGACGTTGACCGCGTACTCCTGGTCTCCGGACGCCTGTACTACGACCTGCTGTCCACGCGGCAGAAGACGGGCGACAAGTCGACGGCGATCATCCGCGTCGAGCAGCTGTACCCGCTGCCGCAGGCGGAGATCGAAGCCGAACTGGCCAAGTACCCGAACGCCGAAGTTGTGTGGGCGCAGGACGAGCCCGCCAACCAGGGTCCGTGGCCGTTCATGGGCCTGCACCTGCCGACCGCCCTCGACCGGAAGGTGCGCCTGGTTTCACGCCCGGCCTCAGCTTCCACCGCGGCGGGCTCCATGAAGCGCCACGCTGTGGAGCAGGACGCGCTGCTGAAGCAGGCTTTCGCCCGTAAGTAGCAGAACAGCTGCCCGGCCGGACGGTGACATACCGTTCCAGCCGGGCAGTTCTGTTTAATCGGCGTGAGTTAATGGACCTTTAGTGTTGGCCATGCATACGGTCCGTATCCGGGACACGCCCTCCCAACAAGTGAAGAGGTAGTAGTGGAAGACAGGAAGCTGCGGATTGCAGCTGTTGGAGATGAACTGCTCGCCGGGCTCGGCGATCCCCGGGCGCTGGGGTGGCTTGGCCGGGTCCTCGCCCGCACTCCCCAAGACGGCGTCACGGTGGAGAGCTTTTCGCTTCCGTGCCCGCAGGAAGGCACCGAGGGCCTGTCGGCACGCTGGCTCGAGGAGGCCGGCCGCAGGTTCAGCGACGCTCACGAGAACCGCCTGGTCATCGGGCTTTCCGGCCGGGACATTGAGTTCGGGCTGTCGACTGCCCGGAGCCGGCTCAATCTCGCCAACATCCTGGATTCCGCCACCCAGAAGCGGCTGGAGGTCTTCGTCGTGGGTCCGCCGCCCACGCTGGACCCGGTGCAGAACCGCCGTTTGGGTGAGCTGAACACCGCCTTTGCCGATGTCACCACCCGGCGCAAGCACCTCTACGTCGACACATTTTCACCGCTGCTCAATCATGAGCAATGGCGCCAGGACCTCGCGGCCAACGGCGGCACCCCCGGGCAGGCGGGCTACGGGCTGATGGCATGGCTGGTCCTGCACCGGGGCTGGTTCCAATGGCTCGGGATGGACACCCCGGACTAGAAAAACCACTCACGATATATCTTGATCTTCCGGCGACAACGGACTAGCGTGGCTTCCACGGACACGATATATCGCAAGTGGAGGGGATTATGGAAGAGAATTCCTGGACCGTCACCGGCCCGCAGACCATGGACGTCGACGGCGTCTCGCACCTGAAAGTGGGCATTGTCCGCGGCAGGCTGGACATCGTCACGCACGAGGAGGCCGTGGTCCGCATCGAGGTGTCGGAGGTGCAGGGTGATCCGCTGGCGATCTCCGTGGCCGGCGGCCGCCTCGAAATCCGCCACCAGCTGCACGGACCGCAGGGCTGGTTCAAGAACCTGATGAATTCGGTCAGCAACAGCAGCAACAACTCCCTGGTCATCAGCATCGCCCTCCCTGCCGGCGTCGACGTCGAGGCGGGCACTGTCAGCGGGGACGGACTGGTTTCGGGCATCCACGGACGGACCCGGCTGAGCACCGTGACGGGATCCCTGCTGGCCGACGGGACCTCCGGTGAGCTGCACGTCAACACCGTCAGCGGCGAAGTAATCGCCCGAAACCACAATGGCGTCCTGACGGCCAAGAGCGTCTCGGGCGAGGTCACGGCGTCCGGCGACTTCACCAACATCCGGGCCAACACTGTCAGCGGCGACATGAGCTTTGACCTGCGCGGCTTCACCCACGACTTCGGCGCGAACTCGGTGTCCGGGGACCTGACCGTCCGCGTACCGCACGACGTCGGGGTGGACATCGTGGCCCAGTCCGCCAGCGGGCCAGTGGTCATCGACGACCGGAAGTACGGCCACCCCGGCGGCAAGGTGCAGACCATCTCGGGACCGGACACCAAACTCATGCTGGTCCGGACCAACTCGGTATCCGGGAAGACGTCCATCTTCCACGGCCAGGCGCCGGCCACCGCAGAACAGGCGCTCTGATGCCTCCCGTCTTTGCCCATGGCGCGCTCCGGCTCTATCTGCTGGCGCTCCTTGAGGCCGGGCCGAAGCACGGGTATGAGCTCATCAAGGCGCTCAGCGACCGGTTCGGCGGCACCTACTCCCCCAGTGCCGGCACCATCTATCCGCGTCTGGGCAAACTGGAGGAGGAAGGCCTGGTGGCGACGGAATCCCAGGGGCGCCGCACCAACTACCGCATCACGGCCGCGGGCCTGGCCGAACTGGACAGCCGGCGCGAGGAACTGGAACACGTAGAGAACGACATCGCGGCATCCGTCCGCCGGCTGGCCGATGACCTCCGCGCCGATATCCGCAGCAACATGCGCGGACTGCGCGCGGACCTGGCGGCCACAGCGGAAGCGGCACGCACAGCCGCCAGATCGGCGGACCTGGCCGGCCAGGGCCGCTACACTTCCGAGGGGCAGCGCATGCTCATGGAGGCCGAGATGCTCCTTCAGGCGTTCCGCGATGACATGCGCACCGAGCTGCGCCTGCAGACCAGCGCCCGGCCCATGACGCCGGTGGCCCTGGAAACGGTGCGGACTGTCCTGGACCAGGCCCGGGTCTCGATCCGCAACTCGCTGTAGGGCAGGACACACCGCTGCAAGGCCCTGCCGTGCCCGCCGCGTCTCCCTGCCCCCCAAACTGCCCCCGGTTCGCGGCCTGTCCCCTGATATGGGAGACTGGAGGGCAACTCTTTTGGGTAACGAAATTAAGGAGGCCAGCTATGAGCAAGCGTGCACGTAAGCGTCGTGACCGTAAGCGTGGCGGCGCGAACCACGGGAAGCGCCCCAACACCTAAGCCACGGCTTGAACCGAAGCTTAAACGCGATGCCCCCGCTACCAGCAAGGTAGCGGGGGCATCGCGTTTACGTCAGGAATGCCGTCAGGCCTCCACCGGCCGGATGGCGTGGATCCGGTCCAGAATCGCGTTCTTAAGGTTTTCCGGCGCCGCCTCGGTACAGGAGCGCTTCACCACTTTCCGGATGACGCACTCAAGATCGTACTGCTGCGCGCATTCCGGGCACTCGTCAAGGTGGTGCTTGATCTCCGCAAGGTCGCTGCGGGTCAAAGCTCCGTCCAGATACTCGTAGATGCGCTGCATCCTTGTGTCATCGCAATCGCCCAATCCCTGGCAGTCGCTCATTTCCCGTTCTCCTGTTTGTTGCTTTCCGTTGCCGCCGTGGCGTCTGCAGCAGCCCTGAATCCCCGGTCGGCGGCGTAGTCCGCCAGCATGTCCCGCAGCATCTTCCGTCCCCGGTGGAGCCGGGACATCACAGTGCCGATGGGGGTGTTCATGATGTCCGAAATTTCCTTGTACGCGAAGCCCTCGACGTCGGCGAAGTACACGGCCAGCCGGAACTCCTCCGGGATGGCCTGCAGCGCCCGCTTGACGTCCGAATCCGGCAGGTGGTCCAAAGCCTCGGCCTCCGCGGACCGCAGGCCGCTGGAGGTGTGGGACTCGGCACGGGCAAGCTGCCAGTCCTCGATGGTGTCCGAATTGGACTGCAGGGGTTCCCGCTGCCGCTTCCGGTACAGGTTGATGTAAGTGTTCGTCAGGATCCTGTACAGCCAGGCCTTCAGGTTGGTACCCGGCTTGTACTGATGGAACGCCGAGAACGCCTTGGTATAGGCCTCCTGCACGAGGTCCTCGGCATCGGCCGGGTTCCGCGCCATGCGCATGGCCGCTGAATACAGCTGGTCCACGTATTGCATGGCGTCGCGCTCAAACCGGGCCCGGCGCGCTTCCGCGTCCTCCGAGCCCACGTCGATATCCTCTGCCGCATCAGCGGCGCGTGACGTGCCATTATCCGGGATGCCGTTGGCGGCATCCTCCTGTGTGGCCTGTAAGGCCGGATCCACGGTGCTCATTGCCTTCAAGTCTACTTTGACCGGCGCCGGCCGCCCCTGACGGCGTGGCGCACCGTAGTCCGTGCCGGGGAAGCCGTCGCCCGGGAAGGCACGCCCTGCCTCAAGCGCGTCGGTTTCAGGCACCACAAACGGCCCCATCCTGGCGGGACTTCGCACCCCCACAGCTTCCTTCACCAAAGTCAATGCTCCATCTCCACTCCGCCTAGTAAGGCCCGCGTTCGAGGTACGGTCCGCGCTCTTGACGGTTCCGGCCATGCCCCAGCCGCCGCTACGTGCCGGAAACCGCACAGGACACCGTCCACAGGCTGCTTCCGGTCTGAAGAGCACAACGGCGTGCGGTGGGCAAATATTCCGCAAAAGTGCAAGACTAGAACCGACTCCGCCGCGGCCACCGCGGCTCGGCCATCCAGGAGGAAATTCATGTCCGTTGTCCGCTTTTTTGCCCGGCCGATGCTGGCCTCAAGTTTCATCCTCGCCGGAACGGACAAGCTTAGGAATGCGGACGACACCGCGCAGCAGCTGTCGCCCCTCCTGCGCCGTGCCTCTGAGGCCCTGCCGTTCCAGACGGACGAAAAGGTTCTGGCACGCATCATCGGCGGAACGCAGGTGGGTGCCGGCGTCCTCTTCGCGCTCGGCAAGTCTGCGCGGCTGGCGGCCTCGGTGCTGGCCGTCATCTCGGCACTGAACGCCTTCGTTGAATGGCGCAGCGCCGACATCAGCAGCAAGGAGGGCCGGGAAGCCCGCCGCAACCAGCTGCTCAAGAACATCACTCTCACCGGCGGTGTGCTGCTCGCCTCTGTGGACACAGCCGGCAAGCCCGGCCTGGCCTGGCGCGCAGAGCACCTCGCCGCCGACGCACGGAAGACCGCGACCCACTTCGCCGCGGATGCGCGCAAGACCACCGGCAAGAAGCTGCACACTGCCGACAAGGCCGTCCGCAGGGCCGACAGGGCAGTCCGCAAGGCTGTTGACCACGCGGTGGGGGCATAAGCAAGAATGACGGCATCACCCATGGGCGCGTCCGCTGAAGCCTCCGGCGCTGCTCCGCACTGGCCTGCACCGTTTGCGGAGCAGCCGGTTGACGCGACGGTCCGCGTGCCGGGCTCAAAGTCGCTGACCAACAGGTACCTCGTGCTCGCCGCGCTGGCCGACGGGCCGTCCCGGCTCCGGGCACCGCTGCATTCCCGTGACTCAGCCCTGATGATCGCAGCCCTGCGCCAGCTGGGCGCGGACATCCGGGAGGTGCCGGGCGATGGCGCCTTCGGCCCGGACCTGGAGGTGACGCCGGTTCCGGGCAACTCCAGCGGTGACGACGTCGCCATCGACTGCGGCCTTGCCGGAACGGTGATGAGGTTTGTTCCGCCGATGGCGGCACTGCGCCGCGGCGCAACCGTTTTCGACGGCGATCCGCACGCCCGGGAGCGTCCGATGGGGACTATCATTGAGGCGCTTGCAGGGCTCGGCGTAACTGTCAGCGGAGAGGACGGCGGAATGCCGGCTTCGCTGCCGTTCCGCGTTGAAGGCACGGGGCAGGTCCGCGGCGGGCACCTCGTCATCGACGCCAGCGCGTCCTCCCAGTTTGTCTCCGCCCTGCTGCTGGTGGGAGCGCGGTTCACGGAAGGACTGCATCTGGAACATTCCGGCAGCACCGTGCCGAGCCTGGACCACATCAACATGACTGTTGCCGTGCTGCGCGGGGCGGGCGTGGTGGTGGACGACTCCACGCCCAACCACTGGATTGTCAGCCCCGGCCCGATCCGTGCGTTCGACCAGCGCATCGAACAGGACCTGTCCAACGCCGGCCCGTTCCTAGCCGCTGCCCTCGCAACAGGCGGCACAGTGCGGATTCCGGACTGGCCCGAACACACCACGCAGGTCGGTGACATGTGGCGCATCATCCTCAAAGACCTGGGTGCTGCGGTGACCCTGCAGGACGGCACCCTGACGGTGACCGGCGGCAGTGAAATCAAAGGCGCTGATTTCGCCGAAACCAGTGAGCTGGCACCCACCGTCGCGGCACTGTGCGCGCTGGCCTCCGGCCCTTCGCGGCTGAGCGGCATCGCCCATCTGCGGGGACACGAGACGGACCGGCTCGCCGCGCTTGTCACGGAGATCAACCGCCTCGGCGGCGATGCCGAGGAAACCGCCGATGGCCTCATCATCCGGCCATCGGAACTGCACGGCGGCGTCGTGCACAGCTACGCCGACCACCGGATGGCCACCGCCGGGGCCATTCTCGGCCTGGCGGTCAGGGGTGTCGAAGTGCAGGACATCGCCACGACATCCAAGACCATGCCGGACTTCCCCCAGCTGTGGGCGGACATGCTCGGCCAGCGGAGCAGTGCTGTCACCGACACGGCAGCGCCTGACACTGCAAGGGCCAACATTGCGGGGACCGCCGGTGGCCCGCAGCACTGATTCCTGGGATGAATCCGACGTCCGGATCCGGCCGAACAAAAAAGGTTCCCGCCCCCGGACGAAGGACCGCCCCAGCCATGAGGACGCCGTCACGGGGCGGATCATCACCGTTGACCGGGGCCGTTACACAGCAGTCGTAGGCGAGGACTCCGGGCACGAGCGGACGGTCATCGCCGCCCGCGCCCGGGAGCTGCGCCGCTCCCCCGTGGTGGCCGGCGACTTCGTGTCCCTCGTGGGCGACGTCTCCGGCGACCCGGACACCCTCGCCCGCCTCGTGAAAATCCAGGACCGCAAGACCCTGCTGCGCCGCAGCGCCGATGACACCGACCCGGTGGAACGCGCTGTTGTTGCCAACGCGGACCAGCTGGTGGTGGTGGTTGCTGCCGCAAATCCGGAACCCCGCACCGGCTTCATCGACCGGGCGCTGGTGGCAGCCTACGACGCCGGGATCGAACCACTGCTGCTGGTCACCAAGGCGGACGTCAAAGATCCCACCGAATTGCTCGACAACTACCGCCACCTCGACTTTCCGGTCATCATCAGCCGCACGGCTGACTCGGAAGCATCCGGAATCGACGCCCGGTCCGACGACGGCCTCTCCGCCCGGCTCGACGTTGCCGCGGTGTCCGAACTCCGCGCCCATCTGGACGGCAAGGTGACCGTGATGCTGGGCCATTCCGGCGTCGGAAAATCCACCATGGTCAATGCGCTGACGGGGGCCGAACGTGCCACCGGCGGCGTCAACGCCGTGACGGGCCGCGGACGGCACACGTCGTCGTCGGCCCTCGCGCTCAAGCTCGCTGACGCCCCGGCCGGGAGCTGGATCATCGACACGCCGGGCATCCGCTCGTTCGGGCTGGCCCACGTCGACCCGGACCGCATCCTGCACTCCTTCCCCGACCTTGAGCCGGGCACTGAGGCCTGCGAACGCGGCTGCAAGCACGACGCCACCGCCGTCAACTGCGGCGTGGATGCGTGGGTCGCGGCAGGCCATGCCGGGCCCACCGGAGCAGCCAGGCTGGCGTCCCTGCGCCGCCTGCTGGGCACCGACCCGCGCATGGAGGCCCAGGAAACCAAGGAACTCGGCAGCGTCGGCTAGCCTTCCCCGGCGCAGCCCGGCCCCCGCCTCCCCGCCCCGCCGGGCCTTTGAGGGTAGTTTGGAACCATGACCCAACCCGCTTCAACCTACAACGATGACCTGCGTCTGGCCCATGTGCTGGCCGATTCCGTGGACGACCAGACCATGAGCCGGTTCAAGGCGCTGGACCTCCAGATCGAGACGAAGCCGGATCTGACGCCGGTCACCGATGCGGACAAGGCCGCCGAGGAGTCCATCCGCGGCCAGCTGTCCCGCTCCCGTCCCCGCGACGCCGTGCTCGGTGAGGAGTTCGGAAGTTCCGGCCACGGTTCCCGCCGCTGGATCATCGACCCCATCGACGGCACCAAGAACTTTGTCCGCGGGGTGCCGGTCTGGGCCACCCTGATCGCCCTCGTCGACGAGGGCGAACCCGTGGTGGGCGTGGTCAGCGCGCCTGCGCTGGGCAAGCGCTGGTGGGCGGCCAAGGGCGCCGGCGCCTACTCGGGCCGTTCCCTCGCCGCCGCCACGAGGCTCAAGGTATCCAACGTGTCCAGCCTCGCTGATGCCTCATTGTCCTACTCCAGCCTCGGGGGCTGGAAGGACCGCGGCAACCTCGATGAGTTCCTCCAGCTCACCGAGGACGTGTGGCGCACCCGCGCCTTCGGCGATTTCTGGTCCTACTGCATGGTGGCAGAAGGCGCGGTGGACATCGCCTGCGAACCGGAGCTGAACCTTTATGACATGGCGGCACTGGTGCCGATCGTGACGGAGGCAGGCGGGCGTTTCACCTCGCTCGAAGGCACCGACGGCCCGTTCGGCGGCAACGCTCTGGCGACCAACTCGATCCTGCACTCCGAAGTACTGAAGCGCCTGAACCCGCAGCTGGACGATTTGCTCTAGTTCCTGTCTCCTCCCCCGGCGCCTCAGCGCTGAACATTACGACGACGGGCGCCCCCTTTTGGTGGCGCCCGCCGTCGTATATTCGGCCGTAAGCCCGATATCCGGGCTGCGTAATAATCCGCTTAACATTCCTGTCCGGCTTTTTCATCGCCCGCCCGGATGTCCTAGTCTCGTAACAGGTCACGAGTGCCAGCGCTAAACCCCGGTTAGCTGGCCGGCAACCCTCCATTCGCGGTGGGGTGCCCCGGGTGACGACCAGGCCGATCCGGAACGGACCCGGCAAGCGCGGATCCCCGTCACACGGGGTCCTTTCTCAGTGAGGTCCCATGACGACTGCAATCATCTCTTCCACCACCGACGCCGACGTGCTGGACGGCCGATTTGCCGCCGCCGGACGTCCCCTGGCCGCCGTTACCGGCGCAGAAATCCAGGCTCCGCTGATCCAGGGCGGCCACGTCCGCTACGCCAACCTCGATTACGGCGCCTCCGCGCCTGCACTCTCTGTGGTTTCTGCGTACCTCAACGAGATCCTGCCGTACTACGCCAGCGTGCACCGCGGTGCCGGCTATGCCTCGCAGATCAGCACGTCCGTGTACGAGAACTCGCGGAGCATCGTGCGGGAGTTCGTGGGCGGCCGCGCCGATGACGCCGTCATCTTCACCCGGAACACCACCGACTCCCTCAACCTTCTGGCCGGTTGCCTGCCGGTGAAGGAGCACCACCACACCGGTGAAGTGCTGTACCTGGACATCGAGCACCACGCCAACCTGCTGCCGTGGCAGGGCGTGCCGCACCGCAGCGTCGTGGCCTCGGAAACGCTGGAAGCCACCATCAGCAGCCTGCGCACCGAACTTTCGCACGGCGATGTCAGCCTCCTTGCCGTGACCGGCGCCTCCAACGTCACCGGCGAAATCCTTCCCATCCGGCGCCTTGCTGCACTGGCCCATGAATACGGCGCCCGGATAGTGGTGGACGCCGCCCAGCTGGCGCCGCACCGCCGAATCAACATCGCCGCGGACGACGTCGATTACCTCGCCTTCTCCGGCCACAAGCTCTACGCCCCTTTCGGGGCCGGCGTCCTGATCGGCCGCCCCGACTGGCTCGACGCCGGCACCCCGCACCTCGCCGGAGGCGGCGCCGTGAGCGAGGCCAGGCTCGACGGCGTCAGCTGGGCCACCGGCCCCGCGCGCCACGAGGGCGGCTCACCCAACGTGCTCGGCGCTGCCACCCTGGCCCGGGCAACCCAGGTGATCGCTGCCCTTGATCCGCAGCACTGGCACGCCCATGAGGCCGCCATCCGGTCCTTCCTCGTCGAGGGGCTGCGCAAGATCGACGGCGTCACCGTCCACCAGATCTTCGAGGACAGCGACCCGGACGATGCCATTGGAGTGGTCAACTTCTCCGTGGAGGGTTACGACGCCGGCCTGGTGGCCGCCTACCTGTCGGCCGAACACGGCGTGGGCCTGCGCGACGGCCGCTTCTGCGCGCACCCGCTGCTGAAGCGCCTCGGCCTGCCGTCCGGTTCCCTGCGCGCCAGCTTCGGCGTGGGATCACGGCTCGAGGACGTCCAGCGGCTGCTCGCCGGCATCGAGGAGCTCCGCCGCTCCGGCCTCGGCTGGGACTACGTGGTGGACGCCGGGCGCTGGGTTCCGGCGAACGACACCCGCACCTACCCCGAGTGGGCACCCAACACCCCCGGCACCGCCGGCGCCGCACCCTGCACGCAGGACTGATCTCCACCCCGCCTGCTACGGCGGCGGTCCCCGTACGGTAAATTCGATAGGTAATTTTCGACGTCGGGCTAAGGAGACTGTGCGTGGCACGGGGCGGTCCCAAACTTCATCACGGGCGGCGGCTGGAGCTCGGGCAGAGCTTCCAGGACGGTGGCGAGCACTACCACCGCGTCCGTCCCGGCTACCCAGGCGATTCCGCGGACTGGCTCATCCCAGCCGGGGCCAGCGCTGCCGCCGACATCGGCGCCGGAACCGGTAAATTCACGGCATTGCTGGTGGAACGCGGGCTGAGTGTCAGTGCCGTGGACCCTTCCGTGGATATGCTGGAGCAGCTCGGCCGCACCTACCCCGGGGTTCAAGCCCTGGTGGGAACCGCGGAGGAGACCGGCCTGCCTGAGGGCTCGTTCGACGTCGTCAGCGTTGCCCAGGCGTGGCACTGGTGCGACCCGCTGCGCGCCAGCACCGAGATCTCCCGGATCCTCAGGCCCCACGGGGTGCTGGGCCTGATCTGGAACCAGCTGGACACGTCAGTGCCCTGGGTGCACCGGCTGTCCCGCATCATGCACGCCGGCGACGTCCACAAGCCCGACTTCCGCCCCAAAATCGGCCCGGAATTCACGTCCCTGGAGAGCCATTTAACGCGGTGGGAAGACGCTGTTACTCCGGACGACATCCTCGAACTGGCCAAGTCCCGCAGCTATTACCTCGCGGCCAACGACGCCACCCGCGCCAAGGTGGCCGGCAACCTGAACTGGTACCTGCACGAGCACCTGGGCCATGCCGAGGGTGAACTGCTGCAGCTCCCTTACCTCACCCAGACCTGGCGGGCTGTCAGGGCGGAGGGCCGTGGTGGCAGCAGGTAGGCTTGAAACTGTGAAGACCAGTACGCCCTCCTCCTCGATCGAGGACTACGTTAAGGTCATCTATTCCTTCACGGAGTGGCAGGACAAGCCCATCACCTCCACCCAGCTTGCGCAGCGCCTCGGCGTGGCCAATTCCTCGGTCTCCGAGATGGTGCGCAAGCTCAAGGACCAGGGCCTGGTCCTCCACAAGCCGTACAGCGCCATTACGCTCACGCCCCAAGGGGTCCGGCTGGCCCTCTCCATGGTCCGGCGGCACCGGCTCATCGAGACGTACCTGGTGAAGGACCTGGGATACAGCTGGGACGAAGTCCACGACGAGGCCGAACAGCTGGAACACGCGGTCTCGGACACGTTCATAGAGAGGCTGGCAGCCCGGCTGGGCAACCCGTCACGGGACCCGCACGGCGATCCCATCCCCGCGGCTGACGGAACCGTCCGGATGCCGTCGGCCCACCGGATGATCGAACTCGACGACGGCCACACCGGCAGGATCACCCGGATCAGCGACGAGAACCCGGAGCTGCTGCGCTATCTCGCCGCCGAAAAGATCAGCCTCGACGCCGACGTCGAGGTGCGCGGCCGCAAGCCCTTCGGCGGTGCGCTCGTGGTCCGCATCGGTTCCCCCGGGACCAGCCGCGACGTTGACCTCGCCGACGAAGTGGCCTCCGCGCTGTGGATCCACAGCGACTCCGCGCATCCCGGCTGCCGCATGGCCGGCCTGTAGTCGCAGGTGCGGGCTCCCCTGGCCGGCGGCACTGGCACCGCCCACAAGACGGACTCCGGCTACGGTTGGCGGGTCTGGACGGCGGTGGCAGCCGGCGGGCTGCTCGGCACGGAGCTCCGGTACATGCTGGGACTGCTGTTCCCGGACCAGCCGGGAGAAATACCGTGGGCCACTCTGGGCATCAACATCGTTGGCAGCTTCGTGCTGGCGGCCCTCACCACCATCTGGATCGCGCGGCCGCAGACCGCGTTCTGGCTCCGTGCGGCCATCGGGCCGGGCGTGCTGGGCTCTTTCACCACCTTTTCCGCCGTCGTCTTTTCCACGGACCAACTGACCCGATCCGGACTCCCCGGGGTGGGACTTCTCTATCTGGGGCTGTCCGTCCTGCTGGGGCTGGCGGCGGCCGCCGCCGGTTGGCGGACCGGCAGGGTGCTGGGCGCTTCCCGTGGCTTCGGCGGCACCGGGCCCTTCGGCGGTACCGACGGGACCGGACCGTGACGGCACTCCTCGTGGGCCTCTTCGGCATCGCCGGCGCCCTCGCCAGGTTCGCCGTGGACGGCTGGCTGGCCGGGTTCCCGTCGCCGCGGCGGCACTGGCCTTGGGCTACCCTGCTGGTCAACGTGGCCGGCTCGTTCGTGATCGGGCTGTCGGTGAGCGTCACTTCGGTGTTCGGCCCCGAATGGCACGCCGCCCTGGCCGCCGGGTTCGCCGGCGGTCTGACCACATTCAGCTCCTGGACCACTGCGACGGTGCGGCTGGCCAGCGAACGGCGCTACCTCGCCGCCGCCGCCAACATCCTCGCCAACCTGCTGCTGGGGCTGGCTGCCGCCGCGGCAGGGCTTGCCATTAGCGGCGGCTAGCCGGATCAACGGGCGCTAGCCGGATTGGCGGCGGCTAGCCGGATCAACTGGGGCTAGCCGGTACCGGGTTGCGGATTCCGACGGCGGAACAGGCCCCACCGAGCAACAGCAGTGCCGCCGTGGCCAGCAGCGCGCGGTGCAGGCCCGGCGTCGTCAGCTCGGGACCCACGATGAACCCCGCAAACGCGATGCAGACCAGGCCGGCGATTCGTGAGACCGCATTGTTCACCGCGGAGCCCACGCCCGCCTGCTTCTCAGGAACGGATCCCAGGATGGCCGCCGTCAGCGGTGCCACCGTCATGGAAAGGCCGAGGCCGAACACCAGCTGCCCGGGCAGGACCTGGGTCCAGTAGTTCAGGGAGCCGCCAACGGACAGCGTGAGCAGGAATCCGGCCGCACACAGCACCGGCCCGGCAGTCATGAACCACCGCGGCCCGTGCTTGCCGGCGAGTCTCCCGAAAAACGATGCCAGCAGCATCAGGATCACCGTAGAGGGCAGCAGAGCCAGGCCGGCGGTGGTTGCCTTCATGCCGCCCACCTGCTGGATGTAGATGCCCAGTGCAAAAAACCCAAGGGAAAACCCGCCATATATCGCGGCGGTGGCGATGTTGCCCCAGCCGAAGTTGCGGACAGTGAACATGCGCAGGGGCAGAAGCGGCGCGGCTGTCCGAGATTCATGGACGAGGAAAAGCACGGTGGCGACGAGACCTGCGGCCAGCGGCAGCCAGACCTGCGGGCTGCCCCACCCCACGCTCCCCTGCTCGATCAGTCCATAGACCGGTCCGCCAAGTGCAACGACGGCCAGGAGTGCCCCCGCAATGTCGATTCCGGCAGAGCTGGTGGCAGCATCCGCCTTCCGCAGCCTGGTCAGGACTGGCCAGATGGCCGCCGCCGGCAGGACGTTGACGAAGAAGATGACCCGCCACGAGAGCAGGTCCACCGATATGCCGCCAATCAAAGGGGCTACGATGGCGGCGGCGCTTGTCCACGCCGACCATTTGCCGATGGCTGCCCCCTGCGCGGCACTATCGAAGTGGCTGACGATCAGCGCCAGCGAGCTGGGCACCAGGAGTGCTCCCGCCACGCCCTGCAGCCCCCGGCTGACCACCAGTATTTCGCCGGTCCACGCTGCCCCGCAGAGAACCGAGGTGAGGGCAAACCCGCCCAGCCCCCACTGCAGCACACGCACCCTCCCGAAATGGTCCGACAGCGAGCCCGCCGCCAGGATGAGGGCACCCAGAGTCAGGAGGTAGGCGTCCACCACCCACTGCTGGATGCGGAGGCCGCCGCCGAGTTCCCTGCCGATGGCGGGCAGTGCCAGACTGACCACGAAGCTGTCGAGGATCGCCATGAAGGACGCCACGATCGCGACCGCCAGGACCTGTCGCTGGAGGCGCGTGGGCGCGGTGGTCTGGCTGGCATCGCTCATGACTTACCGTATCGTGGACTGGATGATCAGCAGACGTGATGCGGCAATTGCCCTGGATGTACCACTGGAAATGGCGCAGCGCCACGGCATTCCCAAGCTTCTGACCGAAGCCGAGCTGGGTGAGCTGCTGGACAATCCCCCCGCCTGGCTCGTCCAGTCCCGCGCCAACCGGACAGGGAAAAGGCCGGTGTGGGTGCATCTCGTCTGCGCGGTCTGTGGTTACGAGGAGGCGGCCCGGCCAAAGAAGTGGTGGCCCGAGTTCACCTATGTCGTTTGCGATCATCACCGGCCCTCAGAAGTTCCCCGGCCGGCGCCCGGGTTCATACGGAGCGAGTTCGACGGTGTGGGCACCAGGTTTGTGGGAATCGCCGACGTCGCTGGCTGACGCGGCGGCCTGTGCAGAGGGCGTAGCCGGGCAGTTACATTTGGGCTGGAACAGGCGTAATTTACGTAGGGAGGGGCATCCTCCTGCCCCTCTGACGAGGGAGCACGCCATGCCGGACAAGTCGCCGCACCAGCAACAGCACAAGAAAGCAGCCAAGACCATTAAACAGAAACGCGCGGACAAGAAAGCCAAGGCCCCGATTGAGGGAGCCCCGGACCCTGTGGCGCATCTGAAGAAACGCTGATTGCCGGACAACATAAGTTAGGGGTGGCCAGGGATCTCCTGGCCACCCCGTTGTTTGTCTCCGGTTCCTGCCTATCCCCAGTCCGCCATTTCGCCGGGAACCGCTGATACGTCAGTGAGGTGTCCGTCGCGAAGGACGGATATGTTCATCGGGACACCGATGGCCTCGGCAAAAAGCAGTTTCTGCAGGCTCTCGGCATTGCTGACAGCACGCGAGCCTACCCGCAGTAGCACATCGCCGGTCCGCAGACCTGCCTGCTCCGCCGGGGAACCGGACAGGACCTCCACCACTCGCAGCCCCTCCCGCTGGCCGGTGCGGACCACTTCGCTGGCACCCAGGCGGATCGGGGTGCTGACCACTCCAAGATATGCGCGCCGGACCCGGCCGTCCGACAGGAGCGCGGAGATGATCCGGCGCGACGTGCTGTTGACGGGAACCGCCAGCCCCAGCCCGGCGCCGGCCACCGCAGTGTTGATTCCCACGATCCGGCTTCGTGAGTCGGCCAGTGCCCCGCCGGAACTGCCGGCGTTCAAGGCGGCGTCGGTTTGGATGACATCCTCAATGACCCTGCGGTTGCGTCCGGCCCAGACGGGGATGGCGCGTCCCAGTCCGCTGACCACACCTGCCGTCACCGAGCCCGACAGTCCGAGCGGGTTCCCGACGGCTATCACCAACTGCCCCACCTGCAGAGACTCGGCGTCACCGAACTCCGCCGGCGCGACATGCGGGGCGCGGCCCCGGACCACAGCAAGATCGGACAGCGGATCCGCGCCCACCACCTCCAGATCAGTACCGGAGCCGTCAGCGAAGACGGCACGGCCTTTCTGTGTCCCGGCCACCACGTGGGCGTTGGTCAGCAGGTAGCCATCCTCGGTAAATAGAACCGCGGATCCGGCGCCGACCCGGAACCGTCCGTTGCGCCGGTTCCCCGTCATCTCAATGGCGGCCACATGGGGTGTAACGGTCCTGGCCACCCTGATGACCGTCTCCGAATAGGCGTCGAGCGCCGCGCCGTCGTCGACCGGACCCGTTTCGTTTGCAGCCGCCGTGGACATGGCATGCCTCCCTACCGCTGGGTTTCGAATCGCTGGATTCGTGATACCTGTCACAACTCCGTCGGCAGGGCGGGTAGTCCCGTGCGGGCTACGCCGTGGGTGAACAGCAACAGTTGCAGCACCTGGGCCAGCAGCTTAAACAAAGAACGCCCGGACCGAGGTCCGGGCGTTCCCCGTCAGGTAACGGGATTTAGTGGAGATGGGGGGAATTGAACCCCCGTCCGATGTCGTGTTGTCAGGGCTTCTCCGGGCGCAGTTTGCGTCGGATTTTCTCGGCCCCAGCCGTCCTGCAAACAGGCGGCTGATCCGGGCCCAGTCATCTAAGAGTCCCGTTTACTCCGATGACGGGAGCAAACAGCAGTGGCTATCTAAATGACGCCAGGATCCGGGGCGATAGCATCCCCGGGCTGACGGACTGAACTACTGCTTAGGCAGCGAGTTCGAAGTCAGTGCGCTTAGATTCGGCACTTATTGGTTTGCAGACAGCGTTTACGAGATAATTCTGCATCCTCGGCCCGCTTCACCTGTCGCGACTAACATCGTCGAAACCGATCATCCCCGTATTTTGTTACCAAACCGGCGGAGCGCAGGTTCAGAACCTGATCCCTGCCGGACTACCAAGCATAACGCATCGGAACGGCATTTCATTCCAGCCGGCGCACGCGCGTCGGCAGCCCTAGCGCCGGTTGCGTTCCCGCATGACGCGGAGGGCCTCGCGCTTGTCCTGCTGTTCGCGAAGGGTCTGGCGCTTGTCGTAGTCCTTCTTACCGCGGGCGATGCCGATCTCCACCTTGGCCCGGCCGTCCACGAAATACAGCTGCAGCGGGACAATGGTGAAACCTGATTCGCGGATCTTGTGCGAGATCTTGATGAGTTCTTCGCGGTGCAGCAGGAGTTTCCGCCGCCGGCGGGCCGCATGGTTGGTCCAGCTGCCCTGGTTGTACTCAGGGATGTGGATGCCTTCCATCCAGAGCTCGTCGTTGTAGAAGGTGCAGAACCCGTCGACCATGGAGGCGTGGCCTTCGCGGAGGGACTTCACCTCAGTCCCCATGAGCGCGATGCCCGCCTCGTAGGTGTCCATGACGTGGTAGTCGTGCCGGGCCTTCCGGTTGGTGGCCACGACTTTACGGCCACTTTCTTTGGGCACGGTTCAACTCCTCAGTTCTCGGTACTGGCTGTTCCGGCGGCACCGGAACAAAGTCTTACTATTCTACGCAGGTGCGCCGGCTGCCCCGCGTCGCCAGGCGGCCGGCGCCCTACGTCAGAGCAGGCGCATCGGGTCAACCGCCTCGCCGTTCAGCCAGGTCTCAAAGTGCGAGTGGCAGCCCGTGGAGTTCCCGGTGGTACCCGAGTAGGCGATAAGCTGCCCCTGGCTGACCTGCTGTCCGACGGAGACCACCACGCTGGTGTTGTGGTAGTAGATCGTGGTCAGCGAGTTGCCCTGGACCACGCCATGCGAGATTTTGACGTTGTTTCCGCCGCCGTCGTCCGCCCATCCGGCTGAGAAAACGGTGCCGGCTGCGGCGGCGTACACCGGCGTGCCGCAGGCGGCACCGAAGTCAATGCCGGTGTGCATGTATCCGCCTGCACCGTAGAAGTCGATGGTGCCGGGCGGCGTCGCCCGCCACCCGAAACCGGACGTGATGGGTACGCTGCCGGGGAATGGGTGGCGGAGGCCAAAGGCCGACGGCGGACCTGCCACCGGAGGCACGTAAGGCTTGGGCTGCTCGCCCTTGGCCTTCGCCGCTGCCGCGGCTGCGGCTGCGATCCGCCGCTGCTCGGCGAGCCACGCCTCGCGCAGCCTGCGGTCGCGCTCTTTGATTTCGGCGGCGACGGCGTCCTGGCGCGCCTTGACGCCAGCCAGCTTCTTCTGAATTCCGGGCTTGGCTGCCTCGAGTTCGTTGTTCAGGCGCGTGGTGTCCGCGATGAGCTTGTCCACCTTGGCCTTCTTGGCGGCGGCCTCGTCGCGGGCGGCTTTCTCTTTGGCAAGCGCCGCGTCAGCCTTGGCCTTGAGCTCCTTGATCTCCGCTTCGACAGCCTGCAGGCGGGCCTGCGAGTTGACGTTGGTGGCGTTCTGCTGGGTCAGCTTTTCCATTGCGGAGTTCTGGCTGCGCAGCGCCTGGTCGGCCATGTCCATCGTGTCCGTGAGGCTGCCGGTGTTGTTGGAGCCGAAGAACAGCGTGAGGTCGGAGGGCACGCCGCCCGATTTGTATGCTTGGGTGGCGATCTGGCCGATCAGCTTCTTGGTGCTGGCGATCTTTTGCTTGTCTGCGTCCAGCTGCTGGGTGATCTTCGCCTTGTTCTGCTGCGCGAGATCCACCCTGGCAGCGAGGGCTTCCACTTCCTTGACGGCACTCGCCACGCGGCCCTGGGCCTCGAGCAGCGCCTGCTGCGCGGCCGGAAGCTGTCCGCGGTAGATCACGAGGTCCCCGGCTGCCTTGGAAATTTTTGCATCGACGAATTCGAGCGACTGCTGGACCCGGGCGGCTTCGGCCTTCAGGGCGGCCTGCTGGTCCTCAAGGTCGTCCGCGAAGGCGGCCGGCGCTGACGCACCCAGGCTCGCGGCCAGCATGAGTGCCACTGCGGCACTGAGAATCCTGCGCTGGCGCCCCGCCGGGCTCTTTCGAATGGGCCTGCCGGAACTCGTCATGGGCATTCCTTCGGTGAGCATGGCCTACACCCTCAAGTATCGGCGGAGCGTGAGCAGAGATGAAGTGCCCGCCAGAACAACACCCAGCCCCACCAGTGCCGGGGCGAGGAGCAGGGTCTGTGCCGGCGAGATGAACGCTGTATCCGGATATTGCTTGGACAGGTATTCGCCCAGGAAGAAGTGGGCCACGGCCCACAGCGTTCCGGACGCGAGGGCTGCGCCGATGACCGCCGCGATCACGCCTTCGAGGATGAAGGGCAGCTGGATCACTGTCTTTGACGCTCCCACGAGCCGCATGATCCCCGTTTCCCGGCGCCGGCTGAACGCCGAGAGCCGGATTGTGGTGGCGATGAGCAGGATGGCGCACACCGTCATCACTCCGGCGATGATTACTGCGACGAGGGACGCCGCGTTCATCACGGAGAAGAGCCGCTCCAGGACCTGGCGCTGGTCGATGACGGTTTCCACGCCCGGCTGCGAGGCGAAGGTCTCGCTGATGATCTGGTACTTCTCGGGGTCCTTCATGTTGATCCGGAATGAGGCGGGAAGCTGGTCCGGCGTGACCGAATCGACGATGGGAGAGTTCGAGAACTGCTCCTTGAAGTGCTTGTAGGCGTCGTCCTTGGACTCGAACTGGAAGTCGTTGATGTACTGGGCGACTGCGGGCGATTCCAGCAGGGTCCGCACGTTGTCCTGCTGTTCGGCCGTCACCGGACCCGAGGCGCAGCCGGCCGCCGTCGACCCTTCACCGCAAAGGAAGATGGCCACCTGGACCTTGTCATACCAGTAGCCCTTCATCTGGTTGATCTGCAGCTGGAGCATCCCCGCCGCACCCACGAAGGTCAGGGACACGAAGGTGACCAGGATGACGGAGACGACCATCGACAGGTTTCGCCGCAGGCCGCCGCCGATCTCGCCGAGGATGAACTGGAGCCTCACAGCCGGCCCTCCCCTGCCTGGTCGCGGACCGCCTCGCCACGCGGGTCCGCGGCGTCGTCGCGTCCGCTGGCGTCCTTGAGCCGTCGGGACTGGCCGACGACGGGGATCATCGACGTGTAGAGGGCCCTGGCTTCGTCGCGGATGACCCTGCCGTTCTTGAGCTCCACCACTCGCTTGCGCATCTCGTTCACGATGTCGTCGTCGTGAGTGGCCATGACCACGGTGGTGCCGTTCTGGTTGATCTTGTCCAGCACCCCCATGATGCCCATCGACGTGGTGGGGTCCAGGTTGCCGGTGGGCTCGTCGGCCAGCAGGATGCCGGGGCGGTTGACCACGGCGCGGGCAATGGCAACGCGCTGCTGCTCACCGCCGGAGAGCTCGTGGGGCATGCGCTTCTCCTTGCCCTCCAGGCCTACGGTCTTGAGCACTTCGGGGACAGTGTCGCGGATGACGCTGCGGCTCTTGCCGATCACCTGCATGGCAAAGGCAACATTGGCGAAGACGTTTTTCTGCGGCAGCAGGCGGAAGTCCTGGAACACCACGCCGATTCCGCGGCGCAGTCGGGGCACGCGCCAGCTGGAGATGTTGGCTACGTTCTGGCCGGCGACGTAGACCGTGCCGGAGGTGGCGCGGTCCTCCTTGAGGACGAGGCGCAGGAACGTGGACTTGCCGGATCCTGACGCGCCGACGAGGAAGGCGAATTCACCACGGTCAATTTCAAGGCTGACAGAATCCAGGGCGGGCCTGGCCTTCTGGTCGTAGACCTTGGTGACATTTTCGAAACGGATCATGACCCTAAAACCCTGCAGGACACGGCTTTAAGGGCATGGTCTGCAACCGGTGCGGGGGCTTTCGCTAGGGGGAAGTAGAGCTCCGGCCTCTCGACTATACGCACGGGCTGCCATGCTCAGGCGGGACTCAGGGGGGCGTGTCGCGGGATTGCGTCCCTTGCCCCTGGCGCGTCTAGCGTTCGGCGTTGCGGTTGTCGGTGCGCCAGCGGATCCCGGCTTCGATGAAGTCGTCAATGGCGCCGTCCAGCACGGCGGAGGTGTTTCCCACCTCATGCTCAGTGCGGAGGTCCTTGACCATCTGGTATGGGTTCAGGACGTAGGAGCGCATCTGGTCGCCCCAGGACGCCTTGACGTCGCCGGCGAATGCCTTCTTCTCGGCGTCTTCCTGCTCCTTCTTGAGCAGCAGGAGCCGCGACTGGAGGACCCTCATCGCGGCGGCGCGGTTCTGCAGCTGCGATTTCTCGTTCTGCATGGATACCACCGTGCCGGTGGGTATGTGCGTCAGGCGGACCGCGGAGTCGGTGGTGTTCACCGATTGGCCGCCGGGGCCGGACGAGCGGAAGACGTCCACGCGGATTTCGTTGTCCGGGATGTCAATGGAGTCTGTCTGTTCGATCAGCGGAATGACTTCCACAGCAGCAAACGACGTCTGCCGGCGCCCCTGGTTGTCGAACGGGCTGATCCTGACCAGCCGGTGTGTTCCCGCCTCGACGCTGAGCGTGCCGAACGCATACGGCGCATTAACCTCGAAGGTGGCGGACTTGAGGCCCGCTTCCTCCGCGTAGGAGGTGTCCATGACGGTGGTCGGGTAGCCGTGGCGTTCCGCCCACCGGAGGTACATGCGCAGCAGCATCTCGGCAAAGTCCGCGGCATCAACGCCGCCGGCACCGGAGCGGATGGTGACCACGGCCTCGCGCTCGTCGTACTCGCCGGACAGCAGGGTGACGACTTCAAGGTCCTTCAGCGACTTGCGGATGGACTCCAGCTCCGCCTCCGCCTCCCCCATGGAGTCGGCGTCGTCCTCGTCCTGGCCGAGCTCCACCAGCACCTCAAGGTCATCGATGCGGGAAGCCAGGGTGTTGAGCCGCTCCAGTTCGGACTGCCGGTGCGACAGCCGAGAGGTGATGACCTGCGCAGCCGCAGGGTCATCCCAGAGGTCCGGCTCGCCGGCACGCTCGCTCAGTTCTGCGATCTCTTCCTTGAGCGCCTCGACATCGGTGACCTGTTCGATGGAGGTATAGGTGCCGCGCAACGCGCGGATTTCTGCAGCAAAATCAATTTGAGCCATGGTTGTTTAAGCGTACGCTATCCGCCCTAACCGGCTGCGCCCGGCGCGGGGTGCCGGCGGACCAGGCTATCGGGTCAGCCGCGAGCGCGCGGTGGATGACGCCGCAATGGTGATGCCGTCCGGGATGAGGAAATTGACCACCGGCGGGTGCACCGTGGCGCTGAGAACCACGACGGCGGTGGAACCGTCGGGCGTGCCCGTTCCGGATGCGACGGCCAGCCCGGCAACCCGGCCGAAGGCGCCGTTGCGGCTGAGATAGTCGGCTGCGACGTTCCGGACCCGGTCACCGTTCAGCAGTGCCGAGGGAGTGCCGCCGGCCGTTTCGACCTGGCCGAGCGTGTAGGAGTCGGCGGCGGCCACCGAAGCGCCGTCCGCGAGCGACAGGAGTTTCTTGTGCTCGATGTAAAGGCTGGAGGCCGCCATGACCACGGTGCTGACCAGCAGGGCCAGCATGACGAATCCGATGATGAGGACTGTCATTTGCCCATCCTCGTCACGACCCGCTCGCGCTGACCGGGCGGGGGTGCGGCCAGCTGCAGGAAGCATCAACGGAACCTGCCCACAACCTGAGTGGCCGAGGCGCTCAGCTGGCCGGCGTTGAGCCGAAGTGCCTCCCCAAAGGGCACGAAAGGCAACGGCACGGTAAGCCGCACGGTGACGGTGACAGCTGAGCCCGCCGCCATGCAGTCGCCTCCGGAGTCACAATTGATCTCAACGCTGGCGTTCCCGGCGGGATGGCCGTAATCGGCAAGGGCCACCATGGTGGCCTGCTCTGCTGCCGCCCGGCCAGACGATGCATCGGGCCGGGTTACGAAGACCTTGGCCGCCTGGTCAGCTGCACCCACCACGGCGAAGGAGCCGCCCTGGATCTGCCCAACCGTGATGATGAAGTAGACCACGGGCACCATGAGGAGCAGTCCAAGGAACGTGAACTCGACCACCGCACTCCCCCGCTGCCCGCCGTCGCACCCAGAGTTTTCCGGGTCGCGGGTGCTTTCCGGGTCGCGGGTGCTTTCCGGGTCACGGGTGCTTTCCGCGTCTCGGGCGCGGTGGGCGCCGAGAGTGCCGGGGCGCCCACGGCCGTCAAGGCAGAGAGCCTCCCGGAGCCTGCACGCAACCCTGCTGGTGAGGTGCCGCCGCCCGCGGTCAGCCGGTGATCGCGGCATGTCCGGTGACCTCCAGCCCTTCGCGGGGACCGATCAGACCGATGACCGGCAACGGGGCCCTGACAGTAACTTCCAGCGTCCGCAGCCCTTGGAATGTGACTTCGCGCGTTTCGATGTCCCGGGCGAAGTCCGCGTTGAGCGCCGTACCGATGAGCTCGCCGGTGCGGCGCCGGGCGTCGTCCGCGCTGCGGTCCGCCAGGG
Organism: Arthrobacter sp. K5; assembly: GCF_040448525.1. Classification (NCBI taxonomy): domain Bacteria; kingdom Bacillati; phylum Actinomycetota; class Actinomycetes; order Micrococcales; family Micrococcaceae; genus Arthrobacter; species Arthrobacter sp. K5. Next base: position 1,332,207 of record NZ_CP159279.1, read on the forward strand.
TTCCGTACCGGGCGCCGGAAGCCGCAGCATCGATGAGTGTGTTCCGGACGTGCAGGATGAGCGCGAGCTGGATGATGGACACAAAAAACATGGTCAGAAGGGCACCCACGAGCACAAAGTCGACCACAGCAGCACCGCTCTCGCGCCCGGAGGTGTCCGCGCCGGTCCCGTTCACAGGCTACTTTCCGACCGTGTCCATTGCCTGGTTGAACATGGCTTCCAGTGCCGGACCGGCCAGGGCCAGCAGCGCGGCGACAAGGACCGCCGACATCAGGGTGATCATGACCCAGCCGGGCACATCCCCGCGCTCAGGATGGTCCGCCGACGTCGCGATCTTCCAGGGGCGCAGGACTGCAGCCAAGGAGTGGCCGATCAGGGCCGTCACCGCGGCGACAAGTACTAGTCCGTGCCTGGCCATGAATGTCATGTGCTTCCCTTTTCTGCGAGTTTGTATGTTGTTGGGCATGGCCACTGCCAGCGGTTGCCGGAGCAGCGGGGGTCAAAAATTCAGGCTGAGTGCCGCTATTCCGGGGAACACGGCAAACACCACGGTCAGGGGCAGCACGCCAAAGACAAGCGGCACCATCATTGCGATTTCCTTCTTGCCGGCGGATTCCATCAGCTCACGCTTGGCCGTATCCCGGACGTCCTGGGCCTGGGCTCTCAGGACTTCGGCCAGTGGCGTTCCGCGCTCCACCGCGACGATGATGCCGTCAACGAAGCGGATCAGCGGCCCGAGATCCGTGCGCGCGGAAAACTCCTGAAGCGCCTCCACCAGGGGCTTCCCCGCCCGGGTTTCGGCCAGGACCCCGCTGAATTCTTTGGAGAGCTCACCCTTGGCAGTCCTGCAGACGCGGTCGAGGGCGCCGGTGGCGCTTTCCCCGGCGCCCACCGCGAGCGCAATCATCTCCGCCAGGCTCGGGAACTCTGCCAGCATCCGTTCCTCGCGCCGCCGGATCTGCACGCCCAGCCAGTAATCACGGAAGAGGAAGCCGCCGATCCCGCTGCCGACTGAGATCGCCACGGCCAGGACGGGACTGAACCTCCCGGCCAGCGCCGCCGCCAGGATGACGCTGACGGCAGCAATGAACGCGCAGAGTGCCCAGAAGAGCTGCTGGGCCCTGAAGTCCAGGGGCGACTTGTCGATGCGTGCCTGGGCGAGCCTGCGGCTGAGGGCTGCGGAGCCAAGGTTGAACCGGGCCAGTTTGGCGGTGGCTTCCCTGATCAGCGGGCGGAGTATGCGTTCGAGGGGACCAAACGGAGTGAGGATGTGTTCCTCCGCCCGCAGGAGCCTTGATTCGAGGTTTTGGGACCTGAGCTGCGGTTCGATGCGTTCCACGAAACTGACGGACCGCATGAACGGGAGCCTGACAAGGAGCAGCCACAGACCCGCCCCGAGGAGTGCGCCGCAGAGCATCGCTGCCGCTGGCACTGGGGTTATGGCAGCGGCGGTGGTCATCGCAATACCCGCTCTTCCTCCGGGAGGGCTCCGATCTTCAGCATGACCGAATAGCACACCAGCGACACCACCAGGCCTCCCAACAGCACGGCCGCTCCAATGGGGGTGTTGTACGCAGCCACGGCCTCCGGACGACTGACCAGTAGCAGCATGACAATCCACGGGGCCGCGACTGCCAGCCGGGCAGCGTTGACTGTCCACGACTGCCGCGCTTCAAGCTCGCTGCGGGTCCGGGCGCTTTCGCGCAGGAACTCTGCGAGCGTCCCGAGCAGCTTGCCGAGATCGGAGCCGCCCACCTCCCTGGTGAGCCGGAGTGCCTCGATGATGCGGTCGGCTACCGGGTCTGCCAGCCGGTCTTTGAGCCTGTTCAGGGACGCGTCGAACTGGCCACCTGAGCGGTAATCCGAGCCGAAGTCGCGGAACACGTGCCGCAGTTCCTCGGGTCCCTTGTCGCCCAGCTGTATCAGTGCCTCCGGCAAAGACAGCCCGGCCCGAATAGCCGACCGCAGGTGATCGACGACGTCGGGCCAGACCCGCCGCAGAATGGCACCGCGTCTCTTGGCCCGCCATTTGACCACCGCCACCGGAAGCCAGCCGCCGAACAGGCCAAAGCAAACCGAAATGGGCCAGGACCTGCTCACGGCGAAAAAGGCCAGGGTCGCAAAGGCGCCAAGGCCCAGGCAGCTGCCGATGAGACCGGCACCGGTGACCTTTTCAATGCCGGCAGACAACAAGAGGTCATGGAGACGGCTTGTCCGCCGTCCACGTTTGGGGCGCGCGGGCTGGTCCCAGGCCGACCACCAGATGAGGAACAGCCCTGCACCCGTCAGAACTCCCAGCAGCGCAGCCATCAGCGCGGGTCCAAAAGCGCCGCGACTTCATAACCGGCCCTCGCGAATTTCTCCTCCGCCGGCATGGTGTTGGCCGTCGGCTCCAGCAGGCCGCCGATCATGGAAAAAATCATCGAGGACTCGATAATTCCGTTCTCGACCCGCCTGCCCAGGGAGAGGATTTCCGTCACCTGCCTGCGCCCGTTTGCCGTGCGGCTGCAGTGAACCACCAGATCAATGCACGAGGCCACGGTCGGAACCACAAACGCGCTGGAAATGTTGTCGCCGGCGAGCAGCGGGAGCGTGCACATCTTGGTTACGGCGTCGTGCGCTGAATTTGCGTGGACGGTGCACATCCCCGGCAGCCCGCTGTTAAGGGCGATCAGCATGTCGAGGCTCTCTGCTTCCCGGACCTCGCCCACCACCAGGCGGTCAGGCCGCATCCGGAGGGCTTCCTTGACCAGCCGCCGGAGCGGGATTTCTCCTTCGCCTTCGAGATTGGGCTGCCGGCATTGCAGCCCGACAACATCGCGCAGCGGAAACTGCAGTTCGAAGATCTCCTCGACCGTCACGACGCGCTCCCGGCTGCCTATGCTGGCCGCGAGGCAGTTCAGGAGTGTGGTCTTTCCCGCCTGTGTGGCACCGGAGACCAGGATGTTGAGTCCGCTCGCGACGGCGGCGCCCAGGAATCGCCCGGACTGCGGCGTCAGCGTGCCCAGCTCCACGAGATGCTCCAGCCGCGTTGCCTTCACAACGAATTTGCGGATGTTGACGGCCCAATGACGCCTGGTGACATCCGGAATCACCACGTGCAGGCGGGATCCGTCAGGCAGTGACGCATCCACGAAGGGCGATGAGATGTCCAGCCGCCGCCCCGAGCTCTTCAGCATGCGCTCAACCAGGTCCCGGACCTGCTGATCCGTCAGACTCAGTGACGTGAGTTCGGATTCGCCGTTCCGTGCGACATAGATTTCCGTCGGTGCGTTGATCCAGATTTCCTCAATCCCCGGATCATCGAGCAACGGTTGGAGGGCGCCGAACCCGGCCACAGCGTCGAAGACAAAACGCCGTGCCGACTCCAGTGGCCCGAGCGGCGGAAGCGGACCCATAAGGGCACGCTCGTCATAGTCGGTCACGGCCGCTTCCACGAGCCGCCTGACCTCGGCAGCCTGGTGCAACGGATCGAGACCCCGCCTCCGGATCAGCTCCCGGACTTCATCCTCGACAATGCGTACTGCATCCATGAATTCCCCCGAATGACTGCCGGCCCCAGCGGAGGCAGAACATCTGGGTTAAAGCTAAGTGATTGCTTCCGACGAATACAGAGAAAAAGAGCAATTGTGGATAACTTGGTGTCCGCTGGTCATCTGCCGCGATCCCCCTTATTCGCAGCGGCAGGCGGTTTCGCGATAAAATTGGTCGTTGTGCCTGCCATCCGAACCCTCGAGACGTCCAGGAAGCACCCATCAGCGGTCCGCGAGGCCCCGGCAACAAGCCAGTTCCAGCCAGAGATCCAAGGCCTCCGAGCTGTCGCCGTCCTCCTGGTGGTGCTTTATCACCTCTGGCCTGAGCGCCTTACAGGCGGCTATGTCGGTGTCGACGTTTTCTTCGTCATCTCAGGCTTCCTCATCACTTCCCACATGTACCGCGAGGTCCAGGACGGTTCAGCCCTGGGGCTGACCCGGTTCTGGGCGAGGAGAATCCGAAGGCTGCTTCCGGCATCGCTCCTGGTCCTGCTGGTGTCCCTGGTCGCGGCCTTCCTCTGGATTCCGTCCACACTGTGGGAGGTTGCGGCCCGCCAGATCGGCGCCAGCGCCCTGTACGTTCAGAACTGGGTCCTGGCCACTGACTCCGTCGACTATTCAGCCCAGCACAATGACGCCTCCGCGGTTCAGCACTACTGGTCACTCTCGGTTGAGGAGCAGTTCTATTTCGTGTGGCCCCTGCTGGTGGCCCTGCTCCTGTACATCGCCCGACGGCCAGCCGTGGCATCCAAACTGGGTCCGCTGTCCTCCCCTCGGGGCATGATGATCGCCGGGATAGCGTTCGTCGGCGCAACCTCGCTGATCTACTCGGTCGTTCTGACGGCGCAGAGCCCGTCTGTTGCCTACTTTGTTACCCCGACCCGCGTCTGGGAGTTCGCCGCGGGCGGCCTCGCCGCCCTCATTTTCAATGGACGGCAATACTCCGGACGGCTGGCGACAGCTCTCGCCTGGGCCGGAGTCGCCCTGATCGCATATGCTGCCCTGACATTCGACAGCGGCACCCCGTTCCCTGGCTGGACGGCCATGCTTCCGGTGCTTGGCACCGCCTTGGTCTTCATTTGCAGCGGAAACCCCGCCCGGATGACACCCCGCTGGTGGCTCTCGCGCCGCCCGGCCATCTTTTTGGGCGACGTCTCCTACGGCGTATATCTTTGGCACTGGCCGCTGATCGTCGTCCTTCCGTTCGTCCTTCGCCATGATCTTGGGACCTGGGAGAAGCTGCTTATTTTGCTGGCCTCCACGTTGCTGGCGTGGATCACAAAACTGACGGTTGAGGATCCGTTGCGGCGCGGCCGGCTGCTGAAAAAATCCCTGCGGGCATACCTGTTCGCCGCCGTAGGCATGGTGCTCACGGTGGCCATGTGCTTCGGGCTGACTTCGGCCGCATATTCAGAGTCAAGCCCGGATCGTTCCGCAGAGCTCGGTGCCTGCTACGGGCCCGGGGCTCTGGATCCGGCCAACGGCTGTGGCCCTGTCATCGGCAAGGAAACGCCCAGTCCTGCGCCCGCCCTGGTCGCCAAGCAAAATACGCAGCCGCTGCATCCCGGGTGCCAGGCTGACGCCGCAGGTACCGACATCGTGAGCTGCGACCTTGGTGTTGACGCTTCCCAGGCGAAGGAAACCGTGGCCATCGTCGGCGACTCCCATGCCACTGCCTGGTACCCGGCCCTGGAGACTCTGGCAAAGGATCGCAGCTGGCATATCAAGACCTACACGAAGAGTTCCTGCCCTGTTACGGCGGCCGTCAGGATCCAGGCCTCTGAGAAGACTGACTCAAACCAGCGGGATTGCCTGGCATGGGGTCAAAAGGTCGCCCGGGAGCTGGCCGGGAACAAGTCCGTGGGTACGATCTTCGCGGCATCCTATTCGACCGCGTTTTCGTTCGAATCCCCGGACAATGAGCCGTTCAAGGATCCGGCCGTTGACGGATTCGCAAAGGTGTGGCGCCAGTGGCTCGCCGCGGGAAAAAAGGTCGTGGTGTTCGACGACGTTCCGCGGACAACCGGTGAATACGTTCCGACGTGCCTCGCACGCCAGCAGGACGCTCTCGCCTGCGCAGTTCCAGTGAACAAGGCAATTCCGCCGAACACCGCCATCACGAACGCGGCGAAAGCCATGTCCGCAGAAGGCGTGAAGCGAGTCGTCCTGCGGAACCAGTTCTGTGACAACAAGCTGTGCTACCCCGTGGTGGGATCCATGATCGTGTACCGGGACTTCTCGCACATCAGCGCAGAATATGCTCGCGCACTGGCACCCTACATCGCCAAACAGCTTCCATAAGGGCCGCGCCATAGGCGCGGGCGGATCCCCAGAACTGCGAAGACCCCGCGCCGCCTCCCAAAGAGGCGGCGCGGGGTCAATGCTTCACCCGGCGCCGGGCAGTTTCGCAGGAAGGTGTTTAGTCGTTGCCCGCGTAGCCGTAGGGGTTTGCGCTCTGCCAGCGCCAGTGGTCAGCGCACATCTGCGCCAGGTCACGGTGCGCGGACCAGCCCAGGTCCGCCAAGGCCGCCGAGGCGTCGGCGTAGCTGACGGCCGCATCCCCCGGCCGGCGGGGTGCGAACTCATAGGGAACCGGATGCCCTGCAGCAGCGCCAAAGGCGTCGATGACCTCCAGGACGGACGACCCACGGCCGGTCCCAAGGTTCCAGCGGAAGGCGCCCGTCTTCATCTGCAGGTAGTTCAGCGCCGCCAGGTGGCCGGCTGCGAGGTCCATGACATGGATGTAGTCGCGGACTCCCGTGCCGTCGGGGGTAGGGTAATCGTTCCCGAACACCATGACCTTCTCGCGCCGTCCCACGGCGACCTGCGCAACGAAGGGCAAGAGGTTGTTGGGGATCCCGTGCGGGTCTTCGCCGATGCGACCTGATTCGTGCGCACCCACGGGATTGAAGTAGCGCAGCAGCGCGATGCTCCACCGGGGGTCGGCGTCGCTCAGGTCGGACAGGATGTCCTCGATCTGCTCTTTGGTCCTGCCGTAGGGGTTCGTTGCGTCCAGCGGCGATTTCTCGATCAGGGGAACGTGCTCCGAGGCGCCGTAGACCGTGGCCGATGAGCTGAAGACCAGCCGCCGAACACCGGCCTTCTCCATGCTCTCGAGGAGGTTGATCGTGCCCACCACGTTGTTTTTGTAGTACCAGAGCGGCTTCGCCACGGACTCGCCGACGGCCTTCAGGCCCGCGAAGTGGATGACGGCGTCGAACCCGCCCTCCGCGAAGACCTGGTCGACAGCCTCAGCGTCGAGCAGGTCCGCTTCGCGGAACTCCACCTTCTTGCCGGCGAGCTCTTCAACACGGCGGACTGCCTCGATGTTCGAGTTCATGAGGTTGTCCAGCACGACGACGTCGTGCCCGTCCTCGAGCAGGCAAAGAGCCGTATGTGAACCGATATAGCCGGCGCCGCCGGTAACCAAAACCTTCATGGCCCCCATTTTATGCGGGGGCCGGCAGCGCAGCTAACTAAGACGGACGACGCTGTCCGCGTTTGCGGTACGTCGGGGAACGCGGGTCCCTTTGGTTACAGGGATCACACAAGCACCATTAGTAACATCAGCACCTTGGGTGTTAGGATGGGCCGCCTACATCGCCGCCGGCGTGATGGGACTCAAGACGGCGAAGACGTCAGCCACGAGCCGGCTCTCTGCCCGGAATTTGAAGGCTACGGAGTATCACATGAATTGTTCCCCGAATAGCAGAATCTCCGCGGCTCTCGCCTTGAAGGCAAGGCGCGTTGCCCTCCTCAGCGGCACGGCCCTCCTATCCACGATGCTTTGCCTGGGCGGCGGCCTTCCGGCCCGGGCAGCTCCCGCTTCCCCGACAGCTCCGCCCCCTCCCGAAGCGCCGGCGTCAACCGCTCCTGCGTCACCCACCGCTGCTGCAACGGAGCCCGAGCCGGGCCAGATCGACATGGCTGCCCTGCGCGCCGAAATCGGAAAAGACGGCGCCTACCTAGGGCAGGGCGTCAAGCGCCGGGCCGCGACGTTCGCAAAGCAGTCCACGGCATCGTCCCTGAATGCGATCTCCACCGAAGCGGCCAACACCTGGATGGCACCGGGTGTGCAGGGCCTGGACGTCAGCAGCCACCAGACAACTGTCAACTGGGCGGCCCAGTACAGCATGGGTGCACGGTTTGCCTATGTGAAAGCCACCGAGGGGACCACGTACAAGAACCCCTACTTCGGGACCCAGTACGGCGGGGCGCTGGCCTCGGGCATGATCCGCGGGGCCTACCACTTTGCCCTCCCCGGGGTTTCAACCGCCGCGGCCCAGGCCGACTATTTCGTCAACAACGGCGGCGGCTGGACCGGCGACGGAAAAACCATGCCGCCGCTTCTGGATATCGAGTACAACCCCTACGCCTCGCTGGGAAACACCTGCTACAACATGAGCCAAACGGCGATGGTCAACTGGATCGCGGCTTTCTCCAACAGGGTGCTGGCCAGGACCGGGCGCCTGCCAATGATCTACACGACAACCGACTGGTGGACCCAGTGCACCGGCAACTCCGGCGCCTTCAGCCGCCAGCCACTGCACTTGGCCTCCTACTCACGCTACGTGGGCTCCATGCCCAACGGCTGGGGTACATACAGCGTCTGGCAGTACAGCGCCACCGGCCCGTTCGCCGGCGACTCCAATGCGTGGAACGGAACTCTCGCCGGCCTGCAGAAGTTTGCCGCGACGGCCGACGGCGCCGTGCCCACGCCCTCCATTACGTCGCTGGGCGATGTGGTAGCCGCAGACTCCTCCGGCATCCTCTGGGACTATCCGGCCACCGGCAGCGGGACGTTCCGAACGCGGAAGCAGATCGGCGTGGGCTGGAGCGGGCTGCGGTCCATCAACGCCATCGACTGGAACGCCGACGGCGTTCTTGACCTCATTGCCCAGTGGAACACGGGGCGGGTCAATGTCTATCTGGGGGTCGCCGCCGGCGGGTTTGCCACCGGCCCCGTGCTCGCGGCGTCGGGGTGGGAAGATTACCAACTGACAGTGGGCTACTGGTACAACAGCAGCTATTACCCGCAAATCATCAGCCGCGACGACTCAGGGGTGCTGCGCCTGTGGCGGAACACCTCGGGTGCCGGTGTCAGCGGCGGAACAGCCATCGCCCAGGGATGGGGCGGCCTGAACCTCACCATGATCGACTTTGACGGTGACGGCAGCCAGGACATCCTGGCCCAGAATCCGGCCGGCCAACTGTTGCTGTACCGCACTAACGGCAGCGGGACGTTCGTGGCCGAGGCCCGCAGGACCATCGGCAGCGGCTGGCACAACATGACAAGCGTCACCGTCACCACGAACTTCAAGGGTGCCGCAACAAACGGCCTCATGGCCCGCAACACCAGCGGACAGCTCTACTACTATCCGGTGCCCGGCAACTCCGCATGGGGACCTGTCAGCGCCATCGGAACGGGCTGGAACAACTACCTCATCGCCGGCGGCGAAACCATCAATGTCGCCACGGCCCCGCCCACACCGCCGGCCGTGACGCCTTCGATCACCTCGGCCTCCGACGTCGTCACCGTTGATCCGTCCGGCAACGTCTACCGCCGCAGCTCGGGAACCGGCACGTTGGGGACCGCCGTCAAGATCGGCACCGGCTTCACCGGCCTGGCATCCGTCCACGTCACCGACTGGAACGCCGACGGCATTCAGGACCTTGCCACGCTGAGCACCACCGGGGTTCTGGGAATCCAAACCGGGCTGCCCGCCGGCGGCTTTGCCGCACGGACGGTTCTCGCCTCGGGCCTCACCGGAGCCGATGTCACCTTCGGCCCGTGGCTCAAGGCCGCCAAATATCCGGGCGTCGTGGTCCGCCGGGCGGACGGCTCGGTCCAGTTCCATGCGAACCCCTCCGGCGGCGCGCCCGCCCCCGCGACCACACTCGCCTCAGGGTTTGCCCGGACGGACATCTCCATGGCAGATGCCGACGGCGACGGGAACCAGGACCTTGTGGCGGTCGATTACCTGGGCCGGATGACGCTCCACCGCTCCGGCGGAACGGGCACGCTGGTTTCCGAAGCCCGCAAGCTCCTGGCCAGCGGATGGAACACCATGAACAGCATCAGCCCGGCCAGGGGCTTCGCGGCCGCCGGATCGAACGGGCTTCTCGCCCGCGACCGCTCGGGACAGTTGAGCTACTATCCGCTGACGGCGGGCACCCTCGGTGCCAAGTCGGTGCTGCCGTCCGGCTGGAATGGCCTGCTCATCGGGGGCAGCGGGCTCCTCGTGCCGGGGCGGGCCATCACCGGCACCGCGGACATCCTGACCGTTGACGCCGCCGGCGGGCTCTGGAACCGCCCGGCAGGGAACTCCTCCGTCGGCAGCCCCTACCAGATCGGGGTGGGCTGGTCCGGGATGAAGTCCCTGAACGTTGTGGACTGGAACAGCGACGGCGTCGCCGACGTCCTGGCCCAGAGGTCCAATGGCATGTTATCGCTGTACCCGGGGTCGGCGTCCGGCGGGTTTGCGGCACCGTTCACGGTTGCTTCTACGGGTTTCGCCCAGACCACCCTGGTCACCGGCAAATGGGTCTCCGGTTCCCGGTATACGGGCCTGGTGGGTTATGGCACGGACGGTGCCCTCTACTACTGGGCGAATGCCACCGGACGGACCGTCAGCGCCCCGGTACGCATCGGAGCAGGCTGGTCAGGCCTTAAGCTCGCCATGGTCGACTACGACTCCGACGGCAAGCAGGACCTGCTGGCCGTCAACAGCACAGGAGCGATGCGGCTCTACCGCTCCACCGGCGCCAACAGGTTCATCTCGGAAGCCAGGAAAACCGTCGGCAGCGGCTGGCAGTCATTCCGCCAGTTCTCCGCCAACAAGGGCTTTGCCGGAACCACCAGTAAAGGCGTGATGGCCGTGCAGAGCGACGGACAGCTGCGTTACTACCCGGTGGTGGCCGGAAGCCGGTGGGGCACCTCCCTCATCGCAGGCTCGGTGGGAACGGCCTCCACCGTGTCATCCACCTCCGGCGCCAGCTAAGGGCCTCCTACACAAAGGCGGCTTCCCCGAACACCCGGGGAAGCCGCCTTTTCTGTTTGGTTGCCCGTACCGGCTTGTTTGTCCGTACCGGCGCTACGCCTCAGGCACGCGCTGTCTGGGACGTCACAATCTCCTCCACAGCCTTCTGCCACGCCAGCACCTGCGACTCGGCCGAGAGCGGACGGGCTGCTGCGGCTGCCGCCCGCTTCCACTCCGAAATTTTCTCCGCCGTCAGTCCGTGCAGGGTGGTCCGCAGCGAGTCCGCCGAGAAATCAGCCGTCACTGCACCCAATCCGTGCTGCTCCACGAGCGCGACCATCGCCGGGGACGGGCCCACAATGAGTCCAATGCGCGCCTGGACGGCTTCGAAGAACTTGTTCGGCAGGGCGTTCTTGAGGTTGAAGTTCGTCGGGGGAAGGAACACCAGGGAGACGTCGTACTCACTGAGCGTAGCTACCAGCTGGCTGTAGGGCACCGGGTCGCGGAACCGGATGGCGGGCACCGAAGCGGCCTTCTCCTTCAGCTCGGCCACGTAGTCGGGCTCGTTGGGCATTACGATCATGTCCAGCGTCAGCCAATCGGGCGCATCCCGCATGGCCTCAATGAAGTTTTCGAGCTTGCGGTAACGCTGGCCGGCAGCGCTGTGGATGAGGCGGACCGGCGTGCCCACAGGCCGGACGTCACGTTCGGAGTAGGGCGCGGCGTTGGTCACCACACCGGCGGCCACGCCGTAATCCTTTGTGTATTCGTCGGCTATTCCCTGGGATACGGTGGTGACGGATTCGGCCAGGGGCAGGTACCGACGGCAGAGCCAGCGCATGAATGGTGCCACGAACAGCCTCCACTTGAGGTCATCCTCTTTTTCACGGGGGGCAAATTCGTGCAGGTCGGCGTGGACGCCCAAGCGGGGCTGAAGTTCCAGTGCCAAGGGAAGCGTGTTCAGGTCGTTGGCCAGAATAACGTCGAACTCCCCGCGCGGAAGGATGCGACGCGCAGCCGAAACGGCGGTCAGGCCGTTATAGACACGGGGATAGCGGCGCGTGACGAGGCCCAGCTTGTCCGAAGGCCAGCCACGGGAATCTGCAGGCAGCGCGAAATGGTTGTCCACGCCCTCCGGGGCGTCACCGTAGCCGCACGTTGAAACGCGGTACTTGCCTTTGAACAGCTCGACCTGCTTGAGGACCCTGGGATCCGAGCGAATGGGTGAAAAGGTCAGGATCAACAGCGAGGGCAGCTCAGTCATATGATTCATTATCCCAGACAGCAGTGGACGAAAGTGGACGTGCCGGCATCCGTCCGGCCACGGGGCACCGGAAAGGCGGTACGGTCGGGGCCCCTAGAAAATGCTCCGCAATACAGGAACACGGCGGGCAGCAGCTGAGACCGCGAAGCTTCCCACCAGTGTGGCGGCGTAGGCGAGCACCATGGCCTTGATCGACATCCCGGCCGCCACCGCCGGAAACTGCAGCCGGATGGCTTCGAAGATCACCAGGTGCACAAGAAAGACTCCGAAGGTTGCGTTCGACAGTACCGTCAGGGGCTTCCCTGCCCGCCTGACCCTCAGGTTCGAAGCCAGGGACAGGGTTACGACAAATACGCCCAGCGCCGCCAAGGCCACTCCGACTCCAAGGTAGGAGACAGAAACCACGGCATCCAGAAGGCGAAGCTCTCCCTTGTTGCCGTAATGCCAAACCGTTCCGGCGATGATAGCGGCAGTTGCCAGGGCGGTCACGGTCAGTTTTGCCCCGGTGAGGCGGACATTCCGCAGCGCGTACCCGGCCAGGAAGTAGCCCACGTACGGCATCCAGTGCGTCAGGAAGTTGAGCCGGACTGGACTCGCGACACCGAAAAGGCCAAGTATCCCGGGAAGCATGTAAAAGAGCAGCGACGCGGCAAGGAAAGCGGCAGCCGCCTTCGTGGCCCGGGGCTGACCGCCGCCGCGCAGGAATCCGGCGAGTACCGGGGCAACCCCGTACAGCCCCGCAATGAGCCAGAGAAAGTACAGTTGCGTGAACACCGAGCCGTCGACCAGCAACTGGAGTGTCCGCTGCGGAGTCAGGTCCTCGCCTCGCATCCAGATGCGCACTCCGACGAGGTAAATGAGGTTCCAGGCGACGAGCGCCGGAATGAGCCGCACTGCCCGGCGGCGGTAGAACAGGCCCGGCTGTTCCGCCACCACCCGGGAACCGAGGATGAGCGCCCCGGAAATCATCACAAAGACGGGAACGACCCAGATCCAGCTCACGTCCAGCACCACAGCGGTCCACCACGGCCGGCTCTCGCGCGGTGCCCGGCCCAGTACGTGGCCGAAGACGTGGATCGCGACCACCCCGCAGATGCTTACAACCCGAAGAATGTCCAGGCCGTATTCGCGCGTGGGCGACGATCCCGGAACGGTGGCCGCGGTATGGGCTGTACCGGACAGGACCGGCACTACTGCCCTCCGTGCGCCGGAGGGGTCAGGCGCCGGTCAGGCTCCGCATCCTTGCGCTGCAGGGGCCCGTCAACGCCGGGTGCCGGCGTTTCGTCCAAGGCAATCCGTCGGGAGAGCTTGGTAAGCGTGGATTCCATGTGCCGGAACCGCTGGTAGGTCGTTGCCATGAAAACCAGGAAACTCACGATGAGGCCATACAGCACCAGGTCCGTTCCGCGGCCGATGCCGAGCAACCGGGCCACGCGGGTCAGCAGTTCAGGGAAGAAGATCGAGAGCGCCGCCAGGAAGGCGAAGAGCACCAGCATGATGCGGCGGATGGCAAGGTGCCTGGCATTGGAGCCGCCGCGCATCAGCGCCAGCGAGACGGTGATGACGGCAAGGACAAGTGCTACTTGGACAATGATCTGCACAATTTCACCTAAAGAAGAGGTCAGCGACGATATTGACCGAGTTCAGCAACGACTGGCCTTTGGATTTCGAGTAGTCCGTGTAGATGATCTCGACCGGGTGCTCCACCCAGCGCGGATTCATCTCGGCAAGCTGATGGACCAGTTCGGAGGCGTGGGCCATCCGGTTCTGCTGCAGGTTGATGCCGCGGGCAACGGTCGGGCTGAAGGCCCGCAGGCCGTTGTGGGCATCCGTCAGGGCCATGCCGGTGGACATCCGGGACTGCACCGCGGCCGTCCGCAGTACCAGCCGCTTCAGGGGCGAGAGCTTGGTGCGGTCGTCAAGGAACCTGGACCCGAGGACGACGTCGGCCTCGCCCGAACGGATCCGGTCGGCCATGGCCAGTGCGTCGACGACGCGGTGCTGGCCGTCGGCGTCGAAAGTAACGATGCAGTCCAATTGCGGGTCCTGCAGCGAATATTCGATTCCTGTCTGCAGCGCCGCACCCTGGCCCAGGTTCACGGGGTGCTGGACAACTACGGCCCCGGCCTGCCGGGCTATGTCCTGCGAGCCGTCGGTGCTGCCATCATCAACACAAACAACGTGCGGAAATTCCTTCCGCAGCCCCTCGATGACGGTGCCGACGACGGACGCTTCGTTGTACATGGGTATGACTATCCAGGTTCGACTCACCCGTCAAGTATTCCACAGGCGACATGCCATGGACTCATCGGCGGGACCTGACGGACGATCACTTCCGCATTGACTCCCGGAGGGCATGCAGCATGGCAATCGGGCCGTGCACCAGCCCAGCACCGGTGCTGTTGCGCAAATGCCAGACGGAGCGGTCCGCGGTGAGGTCAGCGGCAACAACGACATCCGACCTCCGGAACTTTTCCTGAAGATCCACACGGCCGGACAGGGTGCGCGCGAGGCTCCTGGACTCAAGGTTGTCCCTGAGCAGCCGTCCGGCAACACCCACCGGGCCTGGTTTCCCTGCGGCGGCTGAAACCAGCGACGTGAACCGGCCGCCGCGGGCCTTGGCCAACGGCACCACCGTCAGGCGGTGGTCCCCGGCCGTGACGGTCGGGGCGCCGTCATTCGCGTAGACGGCCGTCCCGGTCATCTGGCCGGCCTGCTGGCCCACCGCGCCCAAGGCACGGTTCCACAAATCATCAATGACCGCCTGCGGGTGGCTGCTGCGGCCGACGACGATACTTACGTGCAGCGGTTTGGCGGAAGTCACGCCTGGCTCCTTTCTTCGGTGGCCGGCTGCGGCTTCGCCGCGCCGTATCCTGCAATTCCCCGCAGCTCGGCGATGACTGGCTCGAGGATGGTGCTGCGGAGGAACTGCTGGCCGTAGGCCCAGGCAGCGGCCCAGCGCTTTTCGTCCGGTTCCTGCAATGCCTCGGCGCAGTCACGCAGCGCATTCGCAATGCCTTCAGGGGTGAGCTCCTTCGCAGGGAACCACAGCGGATAATCCCGAAGGAGGTCCGTGGCTGCGTTTTCCATGTCGTGCACGGAGACAATGGGCAGACCGGTGGCCAGGTACTCCGTGGTCTTGCCGCCGGTCACGTATTTGCCGCTGGACAGCAGGAGAATTAAGGCATCCATGCTGCCGTAGAAGCCGGCGACGTCGCGTTTGGAGATCGGCCCGTCGTAGCGGAGGCCGTTCTGGCGCCCGCTTCCAAAAATCTCGAGGATCTCGGCGCCTGCCGCCCCGGAAGCGCTCAGCTTCCCGCGGAACACCGCCTCCGCCTGCGGGCTGTCCGGACCGAAGGCGGCACTCCACCCGTCCAGGAATTCCTGCAGCGGCATGTTCACGTACTGCAGTGTGCCGAGGTAACCGAAGCTTGGGCGTTCCGCAGGCTGCACAGCCGGCCTGGCGTGGCCTGGCTGGGGGTCAAAGCCGTTGGCCACCACCCGCATCAGGTGGGCCGACTCGGGATAGCGGCGGGCGTATTCGTCCCTGATCTGGCTGTTGACGAACCAGACCTGAGCGGCCTCGTGCAGATATTCGGCTTCGCGCTTCCCCACGGCACTGTCCGGCGTGAAATCTTCGGCCCCGGAAATGGTGTTGAAAGCCCACGCGTCGCGGTAGTCCATAACGTACGGAACACCCTCAATCGCCCGGGCAACGCCGAATGCCACGTAGGGGCTGGCGGAGGCCATGACCAGGTCGACGGGCTTCTCCGCATGGATGCTTCGGGCAGCCTCGCTGGCGGGCTTCAGCCACGCCCCGTGGAAGTCCTCGGGGAAGTTCCGCCGGCTGCGGCGGCGCAGGGCATCCTTCCACAGGTAGGGAGCCTCGATCCTGAACCGCGAGTACCGGCGCAGGTCTCCCTTGGCCGGTTCTTCCGCGCCGCCGTCGTCCACTGCGACAACCCGGATGTCCGGGTGAACCGATTCCGCCAGCTTCTCATCCACTCCGGAAATCTGAGACCAGACCTGCGGGTCGACAGTGAGGACCGTGACGTCCCATCCGTCCTCGGCGAACGCATTGGCCACCGCGGTGCAGCGGTATACGGATGATGCGGTGCTGGGGGGAAAGGCGAAAGCGATGTAGAGCAGGTGGGGCTTGGTCACTCAGTGGCTCCTAAAACCTTGGCGTAGCCTGCTTCCAGTTTGGCAGCAGGACCGATGCAGTGTGGTTGTTCCGGACGCAGGTTGGCCCATTCACTGCGTGGGCAGCACCAATGGGCCAGCCAGAGACTCGGCCATTGCCGGTCGCACCCATCCGGGCGAGTCCTCCGCGCCAGTTACCCAGTTTATGCCAACGCCCCCGCCCTACTGGCGGCGCGTAGTATGGGGATGGATTCCGTCCCTTCCGTTCTGGAGTAATTCTTGAGACACCTGCGCCGTACCATGCGCGAACTGCTGCCCCTTCTGCCGTCGAATGCGCGGAGATTTCTCCTGCTCTTCGGCGTGCTGTCAGCTCTTCTGGCGCTGCTCGATGCAGGTGCCCTCGGCGTATTCGCCCTGGTTCTTAACCAAATCCTCAAGGGCGGAACCATGGTTCTGCCCGTCTTCGGCTCCGTAAGCCAGGAGTTCGGATTGGCGTTGCTCGTCGGGGCAGCGATGGTCATGATCCTCAAGTCCGTACTCAGCATCTGGCTCCAGTGGGTTTCGACCCGACGGTTTGCCGAGTACGAGATGGAGATCGGAACCGTCCTGTTCGAAAGCTATATCCGTGCGCCGTGGACGGAACGCATGAAGCGGTCCACCACCGAACTGGTGCGCATGATCGACGTCGGAATCGCCAATACCGTGTCCGGAGTCCTCTTCCCTGCGGTGATCCTGCCTGCCCAGGCGCTGACATTCGCTTCCGTCCTGGTGGTCCTCGTCGGCGCATCGTGGCAGACGGCGTTGGCCACCCTTGTTTACCTTGGCGCCATCGCCGCGTTCCTCTACCTCTGGCTTTCCAAGAAGTCCTACGAAGCCGGCAAGGTGAACCGCGACGCCGCCATGCGCATGTCCACGCTGGTTTCGGAAATGCTGGCAGCCTTGAAGGAAATCACGCTGCGGGACAAGGCCGACGAGGTCGGCGGCATCGTGATGCAAAGCCGCGAGCGGGCCGCACGTTCCCGGTCCAATATCCGCTTCATGGGTTCGGTCCCCAAGTTCGTGATCGACATGGCGCTGATTGGCGGCTTCCTGCTGATCGGCACGGTGGGCTACCTCATCGGCGGTATCGAGGCTGCGATGTCTTCTGTGGCGATCTTCGGCCTGGCCGGCTTCAAGATGGTCCCGGCCCTGACCCAGATGCAGTCCCAGCTGACGCTGGTCCAGTCAACGCTTCCCTACACTGAGACGGTAATGGGCGACATCAAGGACGCCGCAGAATTCCGGAAGCATGCGGAAACACTGGGCAGGACGCCCATCCGGGACGAGCCGAAGATGCTGGAGCTCAAAAACGTCGAGTTCACCTATCCCGGTGCCGGACAGCCCGCCGTCCAGAACATCAACCTGAAGTTGCCCATGGGCTCGTCCATTGGTGTGGTGGGACAGTCGGGTGCCGGCAAGTCCACCCTGATCGACATCTTCCTGGGCCTGCTGACGCCTTCAGCCGGAACCATGACCCTCGACGGCGTTCCGCTCGAGGATGTGCTGGCCGACTGGCGCAAGCGCGTGGGCTACGTGCCGCAGGAAGTCGCCATCTTCGACGGCACCGTGGCGCAGAACGTCGCGCTGACCTGGGGCAGCGACATCGATGAGGACCGGGTACGCAGCGCATTGCAGCGCGCCCAGCTCCTGGAAACCATTGAATCCCGCAAGGACGGCATTAACGGCCGGGTTGGCGAACGGGGGCTGGCGCTGTCCGGCGGCCAGCGCCAGCGGCTCGGAATAGCCCGTGCCCTGTACATGGATCCGCTCGTCCTGGTGCTCGACGAGGCAACGAGCGCACTCGACACCGCCACCGAGGCGGCGGTAGCCCAGGCGATCAGTGAACTGCACGGCGAGATTACCGTCATCTCTGTGGCGCACCGCCTGTCGACCATCCGCAACAACGACCAGGTGTGCTTCATGAAGGAAGGCACCATCCTCGCCCAGGGCACCTTCGACGAGGTTGTCCGCGCGAACCCGGACTTTGCCCAGCAGGCAGCCCTGGCCGGACTGCACTCCCCCGCCGGAGCTACCGCCGCCGGCAGCTAGCGGAGCAACAGCGGCCGGTGCTTACCCCCGGCCGGCCGCGATTCCCGCATACAGCGCCGTCAGGCGCGGTATGAAGGCCGCCGCGTCATAGCGGGGCAGCGCCCACTCGCGTCCGCCCAGCCGGTTGGTGGCCGCAACGGGGTCATCCAGAGCCGCCACGACCTGCTCCACCACGTCCTCATCGGTTCCCTCCATCACCGGCGGCGTGGTGCCGTCGTCGGGCCGCGGAAGCCGGGATCCCAGGGCGGCGAGCGGCGCACCCATGCAGAGGGCCTCGAACTCGCTGGTGGCGAAGTTGTTGGTGGCCTGGCCAATGGTCATGTGTGCCTGCGCCATGATCCGGTGGAAGTCATCCTGCGGCATCCGTTCCAGCAGGGTCACCCCGTTCTGGCGCGCAGCTTCGGCGCCGGGCCCCCAGTTCAGGCCGAGGATGTCTGCCCGGTTCCCTACGGCGGCGCTGAGCTTTCGAGCCAGCTCCAGCTGCCGCTCCACACCCTTGTCGTCATCCCAGCGTGAGACGAAGAGGATGGAGGGCCGGCCGCCGGGGTGCCACGCGGGCAGCGCTGCGGCATCCACGAGTGCGGGGAGGAACTCGGCGTCGGGCCGGGCCAGGCGGGCATTCTCTGCGGTGTCGTTATTTGCGAAAAAGACATGGGCCGCCCCGTCGATCGCCTCCTGGATCTCACCGTGGAACTGCGGATCCGCCCACTGCTTCCGGATATCGGTCCCGTGCAGGGTGAGCGCGTACGGCCGGCGCGGCATGCCGCGCTCCCGAAGCAGCCGTGCGCTGGTTCCGTAGTGAACATGCACGACGTCAGCGGCACGGAGCCGGAGCGCCCGGCGCGCGACGAAGGGAACGAACCGCGCCCGGGCAAGGAGGGGGTTCCTCGGAGCAGCGGTCATGGGCCGGACCTGCTCCGGCGGCAGGTACGACCACTCGATGCCGGCCCGCGCCGCGGCCCGCACCATGTTGCGGGCCACGAAGGCACAGTCGTTGAACTGAAGAACCCTGGGTTCGGACCTCAAGAATTTCCCTTCGCCTGGCTCGTTGCAGTTGGTCGGTTGTCAGGCACGTGCCAACGCCGCCGTATAGGCACGGTCGAACAGCTCGCCGACGGCCTCCGGTGAGAACCTCTCCCGGATGGGCCGCGCGATGTCCTCGGCGGGAACGCCCTTGAACGCATCCCTGGCGTCCAGTACCGCACGTCCCAGCGATTCCGGCGTCACGTCCTCCACCAGCCTGCTGTTGGACGCGTCCGCGTAGTCGCTGAAGCCACCCACCCGGGTGGCAACCACGGCGCGGCCGGCAGCAAGGGCCTCCGCCGCGGACGTAAAGAAATTCTCCTGGGCCGTGGGAAGGAAGAAGAGATCGGCGGCCGACAGGTGCCGGGCCACCTCGGCGGGCCGGACCGAGCCAGCCAGCGTCACGTAGCCTCCCAGTCCGAGCTCCGCAACACGGGACTCCACCGCGGGCCGCAGCGGCCCATCCCCCACCCAGGTCAGATGGGCTTCCGTGCCGTGATCCCTGAGCCAGGCGATGGTTTCAACCGCCTCCAGCGGCCGCTTCCTGGCAACCAGTCCTCCGACGGCGGCCAGCCGGAGCGGATTTCCGAATGATGCAGGAACGACGGCGTCCCGCCCCTTGACCACGCACGGCACCACCATCGCGGCGCCCGGCCGCGCAAACCGCTGCATCTCCGTGGCCAGCTGCCCGGTCACGCCGGTGACCACATGCGGCAGCCGCAGAACCGCCCGGACTCCGGCCAGCTTTTGCCACAGCGGGGAAACACTCGCCGGGTTAACCACGCCGTTCCAGTGTTCCGTGTGCACCCACGCCCGTCCCTGGCCGGCAAGGGTCCGGGCGGCCCATGGCAGCATCGTGACGAGGATGGAGGAGAACGCCATGGTGTGGACGGCGTCCGCCCAGGCCATTTCCCGCGCCAGCGTCAGTGCCGCCTGCACGAGGGTGACGGGGCGTTTGGGATCGGCAGCAATGCGCCGCACGGGCGTTCCCTCCCACAGGCCGGACGCTTTCTCTGGCATGCCGAGCGCGCTTCCGAGCCTCACATGGACCACCCGCACGTCGTGTCCCCGGCCACGGATGGCTTCCACATGTTCGGCGTTGAAGGGCGCCTCGGTGGGGTTTTCGTCATGGGGGTACCACGTGGCAACTACCAGGATCTTCATGTGTTCCTTCGACGTGTCTGGGAAATGTGCGGGTGGGGCCTAGACGACGGCCGAGGCGCTCATGAACCGGAAGGGGGCTTCCGGGTGCAGCACCCGGGTGAGGTCGCGGGGCACCCACGTCTGCGGGCTGACAAAGCGGCGACGGGCCAGTGCCAGCGACTTCATGACTTCCACGTCTGATTCCTCGCGCGCGACGGCGTCGAGCAGTTTTCTGTCCGCCAGCGAGAGCGGACGGGCAGCATTCGGCGCCCCGAACAGCAGCTTGCGCAGCTCCTGGGCCATCTCCCGGGCGTCTTCCCTGTCCCAGGTTCCGGCTTCGGCGCGCAGCAGGACATGCCCGAAGACATGTACGCGGATGATCTTCGTGACGATCGCTTCCCTGGCCCGCGGCGGAAGCCCCGCAAACCATTCGGACAGCACGAGGTCGGTGGCGAAGGCCAGGTCCTCCGTGACCGGCCGCGGCGTGTGGGTCACCCGGACAGCGGCGTCGGCGTGCACCAGGTAGCGGGGCAGGCCCCGGCCGTAGCTGATCTTCGCTCCGGAAAACCACAGCTTCGCGGAAAAGGACTGGTCCTCCCCCGTGGCGTAGCGCGGCGGAAACGTGAGGCCGAGTTGCCGGACAAGCGAGAGTCGCAGAAGTCCCAGCGGCGCGGTGCGGTAGGTGAGGCGGTCCGCCACCGGGTCCAGGTGGCCGCGCCGGGTGCGCCGGAGCACGGGGGTGCGGATCGTGCCGCCCCCGGCATGCGCCATGGGGGCGATCAGGACGTCGGATCCGTCCCGTTCCGCAGCCTCCACCCACTGCGCCAGGGCCCCGGGTTCGACGGAATCATCGCTGCCCATGATGGCCACCCAGGTGCCGGTGGCTTCGGCGATACCGTGGTTGAAGGGGCCCGCCGGGCTTTTGATGCCGTCCACGTAGTGCAGGAAGCGGACCAGCCCCCGGTGCTCGGGGGCCACACGCTCCCGGATCGGCTCCACGTCCGTGTTGTGGCAGACCACGTTGATCCGCAGGCGCCGCGGCGCGCCGTCCGCCGCTGCCAGGCCGCCCTCCAGCAGGGACGCCACGGCCCGCCCTACCGGCCGGTCCGGGGTGTGCACGGCAATTACCACGTCGAGCAGCACGGAGTCCTGTGTTTCGTTGTCCACCCAGTAAGGTTATCGCGGGTCCAATGAAACCTTGCCGAGGAGCACGCACACCCCCATGAGCCAAAGCATCGAAGTGGTCATTCCCGTCCATGATGTACAACGACCCTTCAAACGCGCCGTCGGCTCCGCCCTGGAACAGCGCGCCGAGCTGTCCCGGCTGGGCGTTGAACTCCGGGTGACAGTGGTACTGCACAACCTGGGTGCCGCCGCCGGGGAGGTCAGCAAGGATTCCCAGGCCGGTTCTGAGTCTGCGGCCAGCACTGCGTTGGACGGCGTCACCTGGCTGACGTGCGACGACGGCGTCCGGTCCCCCGCCGGACCCCGGAACCGGGCGCTGGACGAAAGCACGGCAACGTTTCTGAGCTTCCTTGACTCGGATGACCATCTGGAACCCGGGTCGCTGGCCGCCTGGTGGAAGGCCGCCCAGCCGGACAGTGCTTCGGCAGTCATCGCACCGCTGCGCACGCCGGAGGGAACCATCCTGCCGGCCCCCCGCATCCGGCCCTCGAAGCCCGCCGTCCTGGATGCCCTCAAGGACGGACTGGCCTACCGGAGCGTGCCGTACGGGCTGCTCCGCCGGTCAGTGCTCACAGACATCGGTTTCAGGTACGCGGAGGGGCTGCGGACCGGCGAGGACATCGAGGCCACCCTAAAGCTCTGGTTCCGCTCCGGCCCCGTCTGCTACCCCTATGGTTCACCCGCCTATCACCAGACCGACGATTCCGGTGCCGGCCGCGTCACCAGCTCGCTCAGCAACCTGGCGGACGAATTCAGGTGGCTGGAACGGCTGCTCGGGTCCGAGTGGCTGCAGCAGGCCCAGGTCGCCGAGCGGCGCGCCGTGGCACTGAAGGTCCTGCGCGTCCACGGCATAGGCGCGCTGCTCCGCCGTGCCGGCGCGTCCGGCGTCCCGGACGATGCCCTGTGGAACGAGGCGGAACGCGCCTACTGGTCCGATATCTCCTCGCAGCTGTACGCCTTTGCCGGCGGCTCTCTGCCGGAACTGAGCCGCCGGGACGCGGAACTGACGCAGGCGGCCGCCGCGGCGGCCGATGTCCAGTCGCTGCGCACCGCCGTCGAACGCCACCGGGCGGCGGGCCGCCTGGGCGACCTTGTCCCGGCGAGCCCCGCGGCGTTCCTGTCCCGGGACTCGGTGCTGCGGCATTACCTGACGGAACGGCTGCGCGCCCGGGCCGGCGTCTTTTCCCGGTCCTGATGGTGCGCAGGCCGTCCCGGGCGGAAATCTTCGCGGCCTGCAACTAAACTGGAACCCATGCGAATTCTCAGCGTCGTTGGCGCACGTCCCCAGTTTGTGAAACTTGCGCCGATTGCGGCGGCCATGGAGGGCCAGGCGGAACACCTGATCGCCCACACGGGCCAGCACTATGACGAGCTCATGAGCGATGTGTTCTTCCGCGATCTCGGCATTCCCGCCCCCGACTTTAACCTTGGCGTGGGTTCAGGCAAGCACGGAGCCCAGACCGGTGCCATGCTGCACGGGCTGGAGGAAATCCTGGAACAGTCTGCCCCTGACTGCGTCCTCGTGTACGGTGACACCAACTCCACCCTCGCCGCGGCCATCGCCGCCATCAAGATGCACATCCCCGTTGCGCACCTCGAGGCGGGGCTGCGGTCCTTCAACCGCCGTATGCCCGAAGAGCACAACCGCGTCCTGACCGACCACAGCGCCGACCTCCTGCTGGCCCCCACGGAGGTGGCCGTCAAGCACCTCGCCACCGAGGGCCTCGCCGAGAGGACCGTACTGGTGGGCGACGTCATGACGGACGTTCTCTTCAAGGTCCGCGACATGCTCGACGGCGGCGACCAGCCGCTGCCGGTCGACGCGGCACCGGGCGAATATTACGTCTGCACCATCCACCGTCCGGACAACACCGACTCCCCGGAACGCCTGGCCGCCATCGTCGGATCCCTGGCCAGCCTGGAGAAGCCGGTATTCCTGCTGGCCCACCCCCGGCTCGTCAACCTTGCCGCCAAGCACGGCATTGAGCTGGAGCACGGAGCGGTGCGTGTTGCGTCGCCGCTCGCCTACCCGCAGCTGGTCCACGCTGTCCGCAACAGCGCCGGCGTCATCACCGACTCCGGCGGACTGCAGAAGGAAGCTTTCCTGCTCCGGACCCCCTGCACGACGATCCGCCCTGAAACCGAATGGGTGGAGACCGTGGAACTCGGCTGGAACGTGCTGGTGAGCAAGGACCTGAGCATCCTGGCCGACACGGTGCAGCGGCCGGCACCGGCGGCGACGGATGCCACCCCCTACGGCGACGGCCACGCCGCCGAACGCACCGTGGAAGCCCTGATTCAGGCTTTCGGAAGCTGACATACAGACCGCTTAACAACAGAGACCTCCGGAACAGGCGCCCACAGGACGCCCCGTTCCGGAGGTCTTTTGCTTGTGCTGTTGCCGCTAGCCGCAGGCCACCACTTTGAACAGTTTGGCGTTGCCTTGCTGGTCCACGAGCTGCACGGCTCCCGAGGACGCGAGATTCTGCAGCCCGGGATACGTCTTGCTCTCCGGGTGGTTCAGGAGGTACTGCGTGCCAAAGTCGAGCGCATAAGACACTTTGGTTTCCCGTACGGCGTCACAAACTGCGGGTGAGGTGTCTGCCTTGGCGAGCGATTCCGCCACGACCCGCATGCTCTTGGTCTCCCGCTGGCCCATGTGGAATTCCAGTACCTTCCGGTCCGCGAAAGCATAGGCAAGCGCCCCGCCGTTCCAGGGATTCACCGCGATGACCGCATCCGCCGGAACTTCCGAACCGAGGCGGGCCAAAAGGGCGTACTCGTCGGAGGAGACAATCGAGTCCTTCGTGTCCCGTTCGAAGAAGTACTGGCTGGACGCAACGTATCCGCGGACCGGGCCTGTCTGGGTAGCCCAGCCAAGAGCGAGGCAGACCGCCAAAATACCGGCGAAGCCCGCCACGCCGCCCAGCCGCATCCCGGCCCGCGGCACCTTGAGCGCCAGGACGCCGCCGGCCGCCTTCACGGTGTCGGCCGTTGCCAGCACACCCAGGGCCGCAAGCACCACAGCGAAGATGGGAAGGTAGGCCGCGAGGCGGTACGTGTCCTGGTACCAGGTGCCCGTGAAGAACGCCCGGGCCCAGCCGGCCGCAAATCCGGCGTCCACCACGTAAAGGAACCCGGCGACCAGGTAGCACCCCAGCAGCCAGAGCTGTGTGCGCCGGCGGATGATCCGGGCCACGCCAATGAGGGCCAGCACCGAGATGAGGAGTGTGGCGTCCGTTTTCATGGGCCCGTTCGCAATCACTTCGCCGATGGCACCGGGAACGGTCTGGTGCGGGGTCCAGCCGTTGTATGGCGCCGGACGAAGCTTCTGCCACGCAACCACAACAGCAACCGCACCTGCCACCGAGGCCAGGGCCACCACGGCAAATTTCCGCGCTGACGCCCTGGTACGGATCATCTCCCTGACATAGAGGAAGAGCCGGGCCAGGACCACCGGAATGCTGAAGGCGAGAAGCGCGTTGACAGCGCTCATGTGGGAAAGGGCCAGCCCGGGAACTGCCAGCAGCAGAACAAGCCACGCCCGCAGCGGAGGTTCACGCAGCGTCGGGGACAGCCGGCAGACGAAAATCACTGCTGCGACGCCGGCGGGCAATGCGCTGACGGAGAGCAGGTTGGGGAACAGCGGGCCCCACACCAGCAGCAGGTAGGGGAAGGCAAGGAAGCCCGCCGACATGACCCCTGCCGCCATCAGGCCGACCGGACGCGGGCCGATGACAACGCGGGTCAGGAAAACCACGGAAATAGGCCAGATTACCGCCGAGGCAACGAGGTTGATGACGTTGACTGATACGGGAACGGACGCGCCGGTCAGCTGCGAGACGAGGGCGGCCAGGGAATGCCACACGGCAGGGTACACGGAGGACAGGCCTCCGGTGCCGCCGGCCATGCTGCCGAGGTTCAGGGTGGAGGCGTTGCCAGTGTCCAGGATGAAGCGGACGGCGTTCAGGTGAAAGACGTTGTCATAACGCTGGGAGATGTTGTCCGGCTCGCCCACCAGCTGGATGACCCGTCGGGCGATGAGCAGCGCACCGACGGCAACGCCGATGGCACCGGCGGCAAGGGTCGGCCAGCCGTCGCCCTGCTGCACTGCACGCTGCACATCCGTGGCCTCCTGGCGCTGCCACGGCCGGCGCGTCACCGCCCATGCTGCCGCGGACGCCAGGACGGCCGTCACGAGCACGACGCCGATCCCCCACTCCACACGGACGAACGGTGCCAGCACAGCGCCAACACCGGCGATGGACAGGGACAGCACGGGCGCGAGTCCCAGCAGGCTGGTCCGCCGGAACCCGAGAGACCAGGCAAGCGCAGCACCGGGAAGGAGCACCACGGCCACTGCCGCTAGCAGGGCCGGCAGCGAGGACAGCCAGGACAAATTTCCTCCAAGAGTGATTACGGTGGGGCCGGGTTCGGCTGGGACCGTTGCAGCGGTGAAGCCTACGGCAGCAGTTGAAGCTTACGGCAGTGCAGGTAACGCTTTCGGGTCAGGACGCTAGTTGCCGCGGAGCCGGCTGATCACGTCGCCCACCGGGCCGTCCATGATGACCCGCCCGTGTTCGAGGAGTACTCCGCGTTCGCAGACATGGGCAACCAGGTCCAGGTCGTGGCTGACCACCACCAGCGTCTTGCCGGCCGCCGCGAGTTCCTTGATCTTGGCGAGGCACTTCTTCTGGAACGGTTCGTCACCCACGGCGAGAATTTCATCGACCAGGAAAACATCGGGGTCCGTGTGGACTGCCACCGAGAACGCCAGCCGGAGGTACATTCCCGACGAATAAAACTTGACCTCGGTGTCGATGAACTCGCCGATCTCGGCAAATTCGACGATGGAGTCGAACTTTTCCTTGATCTGCGTCTCGGTCATCCCGAGGATCGCGCCATTGAGGAAGACGTTGTCACGCCCCGAAAGGTCAGGGTGGAACCCGGCACCGACTTCGATCAGGCCGGCAACCCGTCCGCCGGTGCGGACTGTGCCGGAATCGGGAAGCATGACGCCGGAGATGTGCTTCAGCAGCGTTGACTTTCCGGAGCCGTTCAGTCCCAGGAGTGCCACCGTCTCGCCGTGTTCGACGTCGATGGACAGGTCCCGGAGGGCATGGAACTTCTTCGACAGATCACCTTTGCGGCCCCGCAGGAGCCACACGAGGGCTTCCTTGAGTGACCGGGTATGTCGCAGGACAAACTGCTTGTTGATGTTGCGGATTTCAATTGCGGTGGTCAAGACTCACAGCTCCTGTGCGAAGCGGCCCTCGAGCCGGCGGAAAGTCCACTGGCCGAGGAAAAGGATGGCTAGCGAGACGAGCAGCCCCACGGGTACCCATACCGTGACCAGATTGGGCGGGCTTCCCTCAGCCCCTGCCGTGGTGGGCAGCCAGAAGGCATGGTGGAAACACTCCACGGCAATCGTGATCGGGTTGAGCTGATAAACGGCGAACCAGGCTTCGCCTGCCTTGTCCAGCACCATCCGCCAGGAGTACAGCACCGGGGCTACCCAGGTGGCGATCAGGAGGATCAGGTCAACCAGGTTCTCCGAATCGCGGAAGTACACGTTGACGGACCCAAAAAAGAGGCCCAGACCCGTGGCAAGCAGCGCGATCATGACAAAGCCGGCGACGGCGGTGACCGCCTCCAGAGGACCGGGGCGCCAACCGGTGAACAGGCTGGCCACCACGAGGACAAACAGCTGCGGAAAGAAATGGACCGCCGAGACCCACACCGAGGAAACCGGAAACAATTCCCTCGGCAGGTAGATCTTGTTGATCAGCCCGCTGTTGTTGACGATCGACCGGGTCGCCGTGCTCAGGGACTCCGTGAAGAAGTTCACCAGGATGATCCCGGAAAACAGGTAGACCGCGTAGTTGGGCAGTCCTCCCCTGTTGGTCGGGCTCTGCTCCAGTCCAAGGAAAACTCCGAGGGCAATGTAGAAGGCGATGAACTGGACCCCGGGCTTGACGTAGGTCCACAGCAGTCCAAGGACCGAACCCCGGTACCTGATTCTGAGTTCCTTGCGGACTAGCAGCTTCAGGAGGAACCGGGAACGGAACACGTCAACGAGCCCGTTCCCGGTTCCCGGCGCCACCAGCGCCCGGCCGGAGTCCTGCTGGGTCGGAGAGGTGCGTCCGTTTGTCACTGACCGGGCTTCTGCTGTTCAGCGCCGGAGCCGGAGTTGGCCGCGAAGGTCTGGCGCCAGGCTTCCGGGGACGTGAAGTTCGGCAGTTCCTTCTTGTAGGACGCGGAGAGCTCGTCCCAACGGGCCAGCACGCGTGTGTGCAGGGCAAGGCTGCGCAGCAACTCCTTGCGGAAGCGGACGTTGTCCCGGCGGTACCAGGAGGCGCCCGTACCGTCCGAAGCCGACACCAGTGCTGAGTCCAGGTGCGACAGGCGCCACCAGCGCGCATCCGCTGCCGGTACCACTGCCTCGGGGTGCTGTGCTGCGGCCGGGTCCACGGGGCGGAGCTGGCGGATCGCCCCGGACAGCGCGCTGGACACGGTCTGCGCGAAGTTCTTGGGCCGGGTGGGAACCATGCCGAACTTCGGCAGGTGCAGCCGCTTGACCGCGGGGAACTCAGTGAGGTCCTTGCTGACCTGGGCATCCGGGAATTCCGAGCGGACCTTGCGGATCTCGGGGAGCTTGCCGCCGATGGTCCGGTGCAGGTGCGAAGGCCCGTCGAGCAGGTCCTTGAGCGCACGGTTCCTCAGCTCCACCGCCGAGTACTGGAGTGAAAGCAGGTGCCGGACATCCTGGAGGAAGCTCTCGATGGGAAGACGGCCGCCCTTTTCGTACTGCGAGTACAGCATGGCCGCCACCCACCGGTTGCGCTGGTGGAAGTAGGCCTGCCAGTCGATGGTGTCGTCTTTCTCGGTCCAGGGCATGTGCCAGACCGCCGCTCCGGGCAGGCTCACGGTCGTATAGCCGTTGGCCTTGGCACGGATGCCGTATTCGACGTCGTCCCACTTGATGAAGACGGGCAGGGCCAGTCCGATTTCCTTGATGATCGACGTCGGGATCAGGCACATCCACCAGCCGTTGTAGTCGACGTCGATCCGGCGGTGCATCCACGGGGTGGTGCGCAGGTTGCTGGCGGCGAAGTCGTGGGCGCTCTGCCCCTCACCCATCGGCTGGTATTGGAACCGGTACTCGTTGATGCCCTCGCCGAAGTTGTGGATGACGGAGCGCTCAAAGAGGTTGAACATGTGGCCGCCCACGATGGTGGCGCTGCGGGTGAAGTCGGCGAAGTTGACGGCCCGGAGGACGCCTTCGGTCTCCACGACGACGTCGTCGTCAAGGAGCATGACGTATGTGCTCTCGCCGCCCTCGACGGCCTCGTGCATGCCGCGGGCAAAGCCGCCGGATCCGCCGAGGTTGCCCTGCTCAACCAGCTTGAACTTGTCTCCGAGCACGGCCGCGGCTTCGTCGAAGCCCTGCTCGTCCCGGACCTTCTGGTTGCCCTGGTCCGTGACGATGAGCCGGTCCATGACCGCCAGCAGTTCCTCGGACTCGGCAAACGTCCGCAGATGCTTGACGCAGTAGTCCGGCCTGTTGAACGTGGTCACCGCAATGGACAGCGATCCGGGGGTGAACCCCTCGGGCTGGGGAACGGACCAGTCGGCCTGCTTCAGCTTCACGTCCTGGCCGTGGGCGACGAGGTCGAACCAGTACCAGCCGCCGTCGGCGAACGTGGTCAGCGAGAGGTCGCAGGTGGCGGTGGTGCCGCCGGTGACGTGCAGGCTCTGGACCCGGTTGGAGCTGCCGCGGGGGCTGGACTTGTAGACGATGACCGTCGCCTCGGCGTCCACCTCGATGCTCAGGCGGACCTGCTGCACGTCGGTGTGGGCCCGCCAGTAGCTGGCCGGGAACGCGTTGAAGTACGTGCCGAAGGAAACCCGGCGGTGTGCGGGCAGCGACAGTTCGCGGCGGCCAAGGATAAAGTCCGAACGCATCTCACTGCGCTGGGATACCATCGGCGAGGCTGCGCCGCGCTTGCT
Organism: Arthrobacter sp. K5; assembly: GCF_040448525.1. Classification (NCBI taxonomy): domain Bacteria; kingdom Bacillati; phylum Actinomycetota; class Actinomycetes; order Micrococcales; family Micrococcaceae; genus Arthrobacter; species Arthrobacter sp. K5. Next base: position 1,361,576 of record NZ_CP159279.1, read on the forward strand.
GCTGGCCTCCTCCGACTCAACCACACGGCGTGCGGCGTCGAAGTCGACGTACAGCGGGAGGGTGTCGGTATCGCCGTCGACCGGGAATACAACGCGGTGGACTGTCTTCCACGCGGTCCCGTCAGTGCCCGGTTCGGTTCCCTGCCGGAACTCCGTCGCTACGCTCATGCGTCTACTCCTCCGCTTTCCAGCTTCGCACCGCCGCTGAAGTGCGGCTTGATCTTGTTGTCGAACATGCTCAGTGCCGATCCGATGGCCATGTGCATGTCGAGGTATTTGTAGGTTCCCAGCCGGCCGCCGAACAGCACGGACTCCTCGCCGCGGGCCAGGTCGCGGTAGGCCAGGAGCTTCTCGCGGTCCACGGCGGTGTTAACCGGGTAGTAGGGCTCGTCGCCCTTCTCGGCAAAGCGGGAGAACTCCCGCATGATGACTGTGGCGTCCTTCGTGTAGTCCCGCTCGGGGTGGAAATGACGGAACTCGTGGATCCGGGTGTACGGGACGTCCTCGTCCGGGTAGTTCATCACCGAGCAGCCCTGGAAGTCCTCGATCGGGAGCACTTCTTCCTCGAGGTCGATGGTGCGCCAGGACAGGTCGCCTTCGGCGTAGTCGAAGTAACGGTCCACGGGGCCGGTGTAGATGACCGGCACCTGGCCGCGCACGGCCTCCCGGCCGAATTCGCCGCCGTCGAAGAAGTCCGTGTTGAGGTGGACCTCGATGTTCGGGTGGTCTGCCATCCGCTCGATCCACGCCGTGTAGCCGTCAACCGGCAGTCCCTCATACGTGTCGTTGAAGTAGCGGTTGTCGTAGTTGTAGCGGACCGGGAGCCGGGAAATGATCTCCGCAGGCAGGTCCTTGGGGTCGGTCTGCCACTGCTTGCCCGTGTAGTACTTGATGAACGCCTCGTAGAGGGGCCGGCCGATGAGCTGGATGCCCTTGTCGTTCAGGTTCTGCGGATCGGTGCCCGCGAGTTCGCCGGCCTGCTCCTGGATGAGGGCGCGTGCCTCGCCGGGCCCCATGGAGGACCGGAAAAACTGGTTGATGGTGCCCAGGTTGATGGGCATGGAGTACACCTCGCCCTTGTGGCTGGTGTAGACCTTGTGCTGGTAACTGGTGAACGCGGTGAAGCGGTTCACGTACTCCCAGACGCGCTCGTTGGAGGTGTGGAAGAGGTGGGCGCCATACCGGTGGACCTCGATGCCGGTCTTGGCTTCATTTTCGCTGTACGCGTTGCCGCCGATGTGGTGGCGGCGGTCCAGGACGGCGACCTTTAGCCCCAGCTCCGTGGCGGCGCGTTCCGCGATTGTCAGGCCAAAAAAACCCGAACCGACTACGACGAGATCAGCGTTCACAACTCTCCTGTGTGTTTTGGTGGCAGGGTTCAGCAGCCCTATCTGCCGGGTCTAGACTACCCGAAGTTAAAAAGCGTCCCGCATTCCGGGGCGGCCGCCGCATGCGGCCGAATGTGGTTTCACCCGCGGCGTGGGCGGCCATCCCGGCGTTGCTCCGACGCCGCAAACTATGCCCCGGACGGAACGGTGGCCAGCACTTCCGCGGCGGCATGCTGCCCTGACGTTGCCAGCGACGCATGCTGCAGCACCCAGCCGGCTCTGGCATCCCGGCCGTCCGCGTTGCCTCCGGATTTTTCACCGGCCGCCGCACGGCACATGGCTGCGGCGACGCTGTCCACGTCGTATCCGGCCGCCTCGCCAAGTCCGTTGCCCGAGACGAGCGCCGCGCCCTCCCCCGTTCCTGCGAAGACAACGGGCGTCCCGCAGCCGGCGGCGGCATAGATCTTGGTGGGCTTGGCAAAGTCGTAGCCCTGGCCCGGTTTGATGCTGACCAGGGCTGCTGCTGCGCCCCGGATCCAGCGGGCCGCGTCGGCGGGGGGAATGACCCCGCCGAACGTCACGCGGCCCGGGGCTGTTTTCTCTGCAAGCTCCCTGAGGTGGGACTCGTCGGCACCCTGGCCGAAGAAACGGATGCTGGCGCCGGGGTGCTGGGCGAGCACGGCGGGCAGCGCACGGATGAAGATGTCGGCACCCTGCCACTCGGACATGGTTCCGGTGTACACGAAGTACGGTCCATCGAACCCGGCGGTCTCCCCCTCGGGCCCGAACACCGAGGTGTCGATCCCGTTGCCGACCACGGTGACGCGGTTCCGCGGGACGCCGAACTGCTCGACCTTTTGGGCCACGGCATCCGAGATGGCGATGACCCTGGCCGCCCTGCGCAGCGCAAAGCCCTCGGCAGCCCGCATCACGCGGATGACAACGCCGGGCACGTCCGTGGCGGACAAAGCCTCAGTCCAGATATCGGCCGCGTAGTAGACAAAAGGCCTGCGCCGCAGGGCCGATGCCAGCGCCACGACTACGCCGGTGGTGGGCGGCGGCTCCGAGACCACCACGTCGGCCCGCGAAAACAGCAGCCGAAAAAAGGCTGGAACGTCAAAGCTCATGTACTGCACATAGCCGCGCACATTGCCCCCGGCGTCCCGCAGCACGGGCCACCGGGAGACCTTATAACGGGGCTTGAACTCCGGCGATCCCTTGGGCGGCCTGGTCGTGACGACGCTGACGTCGGCGCCCTTGGCCGCCAGGCCGTCCACTAGTGCTTTCAGCCTGAACGAGGCCGCACCCACTTCGGGGGTGAAGAGCCGGGTTGCCACGGTGACCCTGACAGGTCGGTTTTCACTCACGAAGCAGCAATCTTCACGATCTGCCGGTTGGTAGCGGACTCCAGCACGGCTTCGGCCACGCGGAGCGTGTCCAGGCCTTCGCGCATGGTGACGACGTCGCTGCGCAGCCCGAGGACGGCGTCGCGGAATGCTTCGTGTTCGGTCCGCAGCGGTTCCGGCTTGGCGATGGCGAGCCGGGTGACGTTGCCTTCGGAAACGCCACGGAACGCGGCCATGGACTCCCATTCGGTGGCGACGGTGCCGTTCTCGAAGAACGTCAGGTCTGCCGTGATGGTGTCAGCGACGAATGCGCCCTTCTCACCGGTGACGATGGTGAGGCGTTCCTTCATCGGTGACAGCCAGTTGACCAGGTGGTTGGTGATGACACCGTTGCCCAGCTGACCTGTCGCGGCCACCATGTCCTCGTGCGGTCGGCCGCTGCGGGTGGTGGTGCGGGCGAAGATCGACTCAAAGCGGCTCTGCGCCAACCATGCGGTCAGGTCGATGTCGTGCGTGCCGAGGTCCTTGACCACGCCGACGTCGGCGATCCGGGCCGGGAAGGGGCCCTGGCGCCTGGTGGCGATCTGGTAGACGTCGCCCAGCTCGCCGGCTTCGATCCGCTTGCGCAGCGACTGCAGTGCCGGGTTGAACCGTTCGATGTGGCCGACGGCGCCGACCAGCCCCTTGGCTTCGAAGGCGTCGACGAGGCGCTGTCCGGCCTCCGCGCTGGAGGCGATCGGCTTCTCCACGAGGGTGTGGACGCCGGCGTCGGCCAGTGCGAGTCCGACTTCTTCGTGCAGACCGGTGGGGACGGCCACTACTGCCATGTCGATGCCGGCGGCGATGAGCTCTTGCACGGACGACAGGACATCCAGCTGGCCGGCAACGCCGTGCGGGTCGCCGAAGGAGTCGGCGACGGCGACGAGGTCGACGCCGTCGAGCTCCCGCACCACGCGCGCGTGGTGGCGGCCCATCATACCCAGGCCAATAAGGCCGACGCGCAGGTTAGCCATCAGGCACCTGCCTGGACGAGCTTGTTGACGGCGGTGACGATGCGGTCCAGGTCGTTCTGGCTCAGGGACGGGTGCACCGGCAGGGAAAGGACTTCCCTGGCAGCGGTTTCCGTGTTCGGCAGGTCCTCGGTGCGGTTGAACGAGGGCAGCCGGTGGTTCGGAACCGGGTAGTACACGCCGGTACCGATGTTGTATTCCTCGCGGAGCGCCTTGGCCAGTCCGTCGCGATCCTCCGGCACACGGATCGTGTACTGGTGGTAGACGTGGGATGCGCCCTCGGCGACCTTGGGTGTGTTGACGCCCTGGAGGTTGGCCGTCAGGAAGGCCGCGTTCTGCTGGCGCTGTTCGGTCCAGCCGAGGACCTTCTTGAGCTGGACCCGGCCGATGGAGGCGTGCAGGTCGGTCATCCGGGCGTTGAAGCCCACGAGCTCGTTTTCGTACTGCTTTTCCATGCCCTGGTTCCGCAGCAGGCGCAGGTTCCGCTCCACAGTGCTGTCCGGCGTGGAGACCATGCCGCCCTCGCCGGACGTCATGTTCTTCGTGGGGTAGAGGCTGAACATGGCGAACTTGCCGAACGTTCCGACCTTCTGGCCGTTGAAGCTGGCGCCGTGGGCCTGGGCGGCGTCCTCGTACAGGTCGATCCCGCGCTCTGCGGCGAGCTTCCCGAGCCCCTCGACGTTGAACGGGTGGCCGTACAGGTGCACGGGCATGATGCCCTTGGTCTTGTCCGTGATCAGCGAGGCGACGTGGTCCACATCCAGGGTGTAGTGGTCCAGTTCGATGTCGGCAAACACGGGGGTGGCCCCGGCCAGCGCCACGGAGTTGCCGGTGGCGGCGAACGTGAACGAGGGAACGATGACTTCATCGCCCGCCCTGACGCCGGCGGCCAGGAGCCCGAGATGCAGTCCCGAGGTGCCGGAGTTCACGGCCACGGAGGAGCGGCCGTCGAGGAGTACCTCGGAGAATTCCTTCTCGAATTCGGCGACCTGCTGGCCCTGGGCCAGCATTCCGGTAGCCAGAACGGCGTCGACGGCGGCCCGCTCGTCGTCGCCGATGATCGGCTTCGCCGCGGGGATAAAGTCGTAGCTCATGCGTTCTCCTCAGACTCTTTCAGGGAATTTCCGTCTTCAATGTATTTGGCGCCGGTGGCAGGGCAGACCCAGAAGTCGCCCTCCTGGCGCAGCGGCTCGCCGGCCTTGCCCACCCAGCCAAGGCGACGGGCAGGGACACCGGCCATCAGGGCAAAGGCCGGCACATCCTTGGTGACGACGGCGCCGGCCGCAACCGTGGCCCACCGCCCGACCGTCAGCGGGGCGACGCACACGGCGCGGGCTCCGATGGAGGCGCCGTCCTCGATGGTCACGCCCACCGGTGTCCAGTCGTGGGCGCTCTTGAGGGAGCCGTCGGGGCTGACCGACCGCGGGTAGGTGTCGTTGGTCAGGACTACGGCCGGACCGATGAAGACACCCTTGCCGAGCTTGGCCGGCTCGTACACCAGGGCGTAGTTCTGGATTTTGGTGTTCTCGCCGATCTGCACGCCGGTCCCGACGTAGGCGCCGCGTCCCACGATGCAGTTTGCGCCGAGGTTCGCCTGTTCGCGCACCTGGGCCAGGTGCCAGATCTTCGTTCCCTCGCCGAGGATCGCCTGGTCCGAAACGTCGGCGCTCGGAGCAATGGTCGTCGTCATACTTTGGTTCCTCTCAGAAGTGCCGCTGCGGCCGGCCGCAGCGGCAAAGGCTGCCGCGAAGCGCTCTCAGGCCTTGCCGATAACGCGGTAAACGACGCCGTCCCACTGGTCTGCGGAGCTCACCCGGCGGCCGTCAATGAAGGCCTTGATGCCGGGGAGGTCAGCCGGGGACAGCGTGCGGTATTCGGCGTGGTCGGCCTGGACGATGGCCGCGTCGACGGGTTCGCCAACGTGGTACGCGCTGAAGCCGAGCTTCTCGAGTTCGGCGTCCGTGTAGAGCGGATCGTGGACCGTCACCGCGGCGCCGCGCTTCTCAAGGCTGGCAACGGCGTCGAAAACGCCGGAGAAGGCAGTCTCCTTCACACCGCCGCGGTAGGCGGCGCCCAGCACCACCACACGGGCATCGGTGAGGTCGCCGTATGCGCCTTCAAGGAGGCCAACCGTGTAGTCCGGCATATCTGCGTTGGCGGCACGGGCTGCCCGGACCACCGTCGCCTCGGGGTCGTTCCAGAGGTACAGGCGCGGATAGACCGGGATGCAGTGGCCGCCGACGGCGATGCCCGGCTGGTGGATGTGGCTGTACGGCTGCGAATTGGAGGCCTCGATGACCTGGTAGATGTCAATGCCCGCGGTTCCGGCGAACCGGGCGAACTGGTTGGCCAGCCCGATATTCACGTCGCGGTACGTGGTCTCGGCCAGCTTGGCCAGCTCGGACGCTTCCGCGGATCCCAGATCCCACACACCGTTCGGCCGGCGAAGGTCAGCACGCTCGTCGAAGTCCAGCACGGCTTCGTAAAACTCGACGGCCTTGGCTGCGCCCGCCTCGGACAGGCCGCCCACCAGCTTGGGGTACTTGCGCAGATCCTCGAACACCCGCCCGGTCAGCACGCGTTCCGGGGAGAAGACGAGGTGGAAGTCCTGGCCTTCAACCAGCCCGGAGCCTGCCTCCAGTGCAGGCTTCCAGCGCGTACGCGTGGTCCCCACCGGCAGGGTTGTCTCATAGGAAACCAGGGTGCCCGGGGTCAGGTGCTTGGCCAGCTCAGCGGTTGCGCCGTCCATCCAGCCGAAATCAGGCTTGGCGTCAGCGTCCACGAACAGCGGGACAACCAGTACGACGGCGTCGGCGCCGGGAACAGCCTCGGCATAGTCCGTGGTGGCGCGCAGTTTGCCCGCCGGCACCAGTTCGGAAAGTTTCTCCTGCAGGTGGGCCTCGCCCGGAAACGGCTCGGTCCCCGCGTTGATCAGCTCCACGACCTGCTGGTTGACGTCGACGCCGACGACGTCATGGCCCTTGGAAGCAAACTGGACGGCCAGCGGCAGCCCGATCTTTCCCAACGCAATTACAGCAATCTTCACGAGTCAGAAGCCTTTTCTCTCAGGACTGGCAGGCGGCAGCCACGCTGCCACACCCGGTTTTGCTTAACACTATCCGCTGACCGGACCTTACGCCGATTCCGCGACCTCGTCGGCGTAGCCGTGCTCTGCAGCCCGGAGGAGCGGGCGGAGTTTTCCACATGGACAAATTCACCGCGTCCATTCCGGCCGCGCCGACACTAGCGTGGTGCCCACGTTTTCCCGAGGAACGGAGGTCGCCGGTGCAACTGCAATGCACCCTGGTCCGCGCCCCCGGCGCCGTTTCTGCCGGGTCCGGTTCCCCGGCCGGGCCGGTCGAGCTGACGGTTGCGGCCCCGGACGGCTGCCCGGGCACGGACCTGGAGGCAGAGATTTCGCGCCGCTTCCAGACGCGCGGACTGACTGTGGCCGGCCTGCCGCTCAAAGGGCTGACCCTCGGCAGGGCGCCCCTGGTCAACGGGGCTGTCCTGGTGGACGGCCCCGCCAACGGCCCTGGTTCCGGGCCGGGAACTGCCGGCGAACTGCCCGCCGCCATGCTCCTCACGGTGGACAGCGGCCCCGCAGCAGGTTCTGTTCTTCCCCTGAGCCGGGGAAGCTACCGGATCGGCCGGACCAACGCCGAGCTGACCGTTCCGGATGCCGATCTTTCCCGCGAGCACGCCAGAATTGAGGTTTCGGATACAGCCCTGACCCTTGTGGATCTTGGCAGCATCAATGGAACTGAGGTGGACGGCAAACGGGTATCAAAAACGGCCGTCGCGATCGGTTCCCGCATCCGCTGCGGCAATTCCTCCATGTCTGTTGTGCTGGCTGCACCGTCGGACGCGCGGGAGGCTGACTTGGGGTTTGCCGGCAGTTCCGTGGCGGAGCCACTGACCGTGTCGCGCCCGGCCGCGCCGGCGGGCCGGTCAGTGCTGGTTCTCGGGGCCGTTCTGCCCGTGGTCATGGGTGTGGGGCTGGCGCTGGTGACGGGGTCGTGGATGTTTCTGGCCTTCACGGCGGTATCGGCCGTGACGCTCCTTGTCCCACTGGTCTTGGGCGCACGGCAGCGCCGTGAACTCAGATCGGCAGTCGCGGCGGCAGCGGCGCAGGATCTGCAACGACGGCGGCGGTCCGCGCCGTCCGCTGCTGTCCTTGCGCTGGGCGCCTGGGTTCCCGGACCGAGCCCTGCCGCTCCCGTCCGGGAGACCGGACGGGAGCGGTCAGAGTGCACGGAAAATCCGGCGCCGATGCCCGGGCCCGGCGTCTGGCTCAGACTCGGCCTGGCCGATCAACCGGCCAACATACGCCTGGAGCCGGACCAGCCGGGATTCATACCCCCTGGGCTCGGGGCGGTGCCGCTGCTGCTCGACCCGGGCCTTGCGGTCGTTTCGGTCCGTGGGCCGGACTCAGAGGTTCACGGCCTGGCCCGCTCGATCCTCATGCAGCTCACGGGATATCCGCTGGCCAGGGGGACCCGGATCGCGGTTCACGGACCGGCTTCCGTCCTTCCGCTCGCAGCGCGGTTTCTGCCAGGGGTCTCCCTCCATTCAAGGATGGCTGACACCCTGGCGGCCCTGACGGAGACGTCCGGCGGGAACGGCGGGCCCCGCATCCTGCTGCTGTTCGGCGACACGGCAGACGGCGCCCCCGAAGCCGGCATCATCCCGACCGCATGTGGTCTTGGCTGGCGGGTGGTCCATCTGCCGGGCCGGGGACAGCTGCCAGCGGAAACCGATATTGAGCTCGGCGAGCGCGGGGCACTACTTCGGGCGCGCGGTTCATGTCACCGCTTTGTTGCAGACCTCGTGCCCTCCGGCGTTTTCGACCGCTACTGCCGGGCGTACCGGCAGTCGCTCCCTGACGTATCGGCCGGCGGGCGATCCGTTCCGGCACGCTGCGGACTGGGCGATCTCCTTGACCAGTCGGCCGCTGCGACGGCCAAGCGCTGGGCGGCAGGCAGGCTGAAGCCAGGCTTGGCCATCCCCCTGGGCCGCGCAGCCCGGGGAGTGCGCATCCTCGACCTTGAGGCAGATGGCCCGCACGTCCTCGTTGCGGGCACCACAGGTTCCGGGAAGTCGGAGCTGCTTCGCACCATTACGGCCGGGCTCGCTCTGTGCTATCCGCCGGACCGCGTTAATGTCCTCTTTTTCGATTTCAAGGGCGGCTCGGGGCTCGGGCCGCTGACTGGCATCCCGCACTGCGTCGGCATGCTGACGGACCTTGCCAGCAGCCAGCTGGAACGCACGATTGTGTCACTGCGGGCAGAAGTACGCAGGCGTGAGGAGCTGCTCGCCGCTGCCAGTGCCCCGGACTTGGCCGCCTATCGACTGTCCCCGGCCGGCAGACCGCCGCTCCCCCAGCTGGTCCTCATCATTGATGAGTTCCGGATGCTCGTCGAGGACGCCCCTGAGACCCTGGCCGAGCTGATGAGGGTTGCCGCCATTGGCCGGTCACTGGGCATCCACCTGATCATGGCGACCCAGCGCCCGCAGGGAGCTCTCACGGCGGACATCCGCGCGAACGTCACAACGAGCATCGCCCTGCGTGTGCAGTCCGCGCACGAATCTGCGGATGTGATCGGCACGACTGCGGCCTCGGGCATACCCGTCAACCGGCCCGGCCGCGCCTACCTGGCCAGGGGTGCCGAGGCTGCCGAGGAGTTCCAGTCGGCGTCAGTTGCCGCCACCGAGGACGATTCTGCGTCCTGCCGCGTCAGGGTTTTGGAGACCGTCGTGGCGCTCGCCATGCCGCCTGCTCTCAACGGCGTCAGCCTTCGGCCGGCAAACCCCGCGCTCGGAGCCCGGCCGGTCGTGGAGCTGGCTGCCTCCCTGTGGGCCGGGATGGACGGTTCCGCGGCGCGCCGTCCGGTGGCTCCACCGTTGCCTGACGTGCTGGCGAGCCCGTCTGACGTGGCCGCGCTTACCGCCGATGGCCCCGCCCCCGCAGGCACTGATTCCACGGGCATGGGGCCGGGAACGGCCGGCGACTGGACCGTAGGGCTGGGATTGCTGGACCTGCCCGAGGAGCAGCGGCTTGCCGCTCTCACCTGGCGGCCCGGAGCCGATGGTCATCTGGCCCTGATCGGCGCGGGATCCCGCGATGCTGCCCACGCCATGTCAACGGCAATGGGACAGCTCCTATCCCATCCCACGGAATGCCACTTCTACATCCTCGATGCGGACGGGTCCTTGACTGGTTTGGCGGGCGCCCACCGCACCGGATCCTTTGTACACCTCCACGACCTCCGCCGCGGCGTGCGTGTTCTGGAACGCCTGGCGGCCGAAATGTCCCAGCGGCTCAGCCGGCTACCGGCAGCCTGCGGCGTGCCACTGGTACTGGCCATTTCAGGCTGGGGTTCCTGGCAGTCGGCCCTCCGCTCCGGCCCCCTGACCCGCGCCGAAGACCATGTCCAGGACATCGTCCGGGACGGCCGCCCCGCCGGAATCACCGTGGTGTTCTCCGGCGACCGCGAACTCGTGACGTCGCGGTTCTTTCCGTCCATACCCAACCGCATTTACTGCCCGCGGGGCACCAGCGCCGAGAGCAGGCTGGCCTGGCCCACAATGCCAGACCTTCCCCCGGTTCCGGGCCGCGCCGTCGCGTCTGGCGCCTTGTCCGCCGGGCGCCAGGCGGTCTGCCAGCTCTATGGCCCTGGAGCCGGGCGCGGTCCCGGAAGCGCCATGGCCCCCGTCGAAGCGCCGGAGGGGCCCGCGCGGGTCAAGCCCTTCCGTGTGGATCCCCTTCCGGTGCAGCTTTCCGTCGCAGACGTACTGTCCCGCGTGCCCGGGACCGAACCGGATTCCGGCAGCCGGGCTTCAGACACCCCTACTTCAGACACCCCCGCTTCCGATGTCCCTGGTTCAGGCACCCCTGGCATACACGCACCAGTGCACGGAGCAGACCCCGGTGCGCCGCGCCCGGTGCACACAGCCGCCCGGCGATTGGTCGTCGGCCTGGGCGGGGACGAACCCGCGCCTGCCGCTATGCGCCTGCCACGAGGCGCGGTCGTTGCCGTGCTGGGCAACGTTGGTTCGGGCAAGTCATCGTTCCTGGCATCGTTGCCTGCGCTCAACCCGTCGGTGTCCGGGTGGCTGCACCCCGGCCCGGAGCCCGGTCCGGCCGGCTTTTGGACAGAGGTCCACCGCGATGCCGTGGAGGGACGCCTGCCGGGGGACGCCGTACTCCTCGTCGACGATGCCGACATGCTGCCTGCCACCTGCCACCAGCAGCTCGTGGAGCTGAACACCCGCGGCTGGGCGGTAATTTTCTCAGCCGCATTCAGCCCGTCGTTGTTGCAGCGTGTCCCGCTCGCGCTAGCTGCCCGCAGTGGCGGCAGGGGCATCCTTATTGCGCCCCGCAGTCCACTTGACGGCGACATCTTTGGAGTGCGGATTGAGCTGGATTCCCATCCCCCGCCGGGCCGCGCCCTGCTCGTGGCGGACGGCACGGCAATGCCCGTCCAGCTTGCAGTGGCCGAAGATGCCGGGAGGCTCTAGAGTGCCGGCGGTTCGGAAGCGGCGCGGGACGCGAAGCGAATCACGCGTTTGTCGAACAGCAGGACGATCGCTGTGGCGGCCGGGATCAGCATCGCGGCGCCGGCCACGGGGAGTCCGCCAGTGAGCGTGGGGAAGCCAATGGTCAGCACGAACAGCTGAGCCACCAGTGCACCGGCCCGCGGCCAGCGGAAGCCCCGGAACAGGAACACGGCAACGGCAAACAGCCACGATGCAAAGGCCAGCAGCAGGCCGAGCGTGAAAACGGCGCCCCAAAAGGACATCACCGGCGCCCCACTGGCCAGCTGGAATCCGTACCAGGCTGCCGCGGCCAGCAGTGCCGTGGCCTCGGCGGCCACAATCCCGGAGATCACGGCGACGGCGCGGGGACGGACGGCGCTCGAAGGCGTTGTTCCGGCTGGGCCCCGGCCCTCCGGCATTCCACTGTCTCCGGCGTCAGCGAGCGGGCCGGACGGGTCTTTTGGGGGTCTTGACACACTGGCACACTACCCGAGATAGTCGACACACGGCGGGGCTGCCCGCCGATGTGATGCATCGCTCACGTTTCTTGGGGATTTCGTGGTCCACTACCCCTTGTTTACACAGCGTTAACATGAAACGCTTGATCCAGATGACCAAGGGGGCCCTGCAGGGCCCCTTTCCTATGTAAGCCCTAGTGAATATTTTCACAAAGGGTATTGACTTCCCAGGAATGGAGTGACTGATCAGCATGGATTGGCGTAACCGCGCGGCCTGCCTCGACAAGGACCCGGAGCTATTTTTCCCAGTGGGCAACACCGGCCCCGCGCTTTTGCAGATCGAAGAAGCCAAGAGCGTCTGCCGCCGGTGCCCGGTCGTTGACACCTGCCTGCAGTGGGCGCTGGAGTCCGGACAGGATGCCGGCGTGTGGGGCGGCATGAGCGAGGACGAGCGCCGTGCACTGAAGCGCCGGGCCGCCAGGGCCCGCCGCGCTTCCTGACGCGGCCTCACGGCAGTAAACGCACCAAAACAAAAGGCGGCGGCCGCGGACCCAAGGTCCGCGGCCGCCGCCTTTGTTGTTGCCGTCGCCTTTGTTATTAACGGTTGGCCAGGCTCAGCACAATCTGCACCGCAGTGCCGCCGCCCTCGCGGGGCTGCCACTGGATGGTGCCGCCGAGTTCGCTCGTGACCAGCGTCCGGACAATCTGAAGCCCGAGGCCCTCCACATGCGGCGTCTCAGGCAGGCCAACGCCGTCGTCCGCCACGGTGACAGTGAGCAGTTCCTCGCCGTCGTCGCCGGCCGAACGGTCAGCGAGCAGCCACACTGTGCCCGTCCGTCCCTCCAGCCCGTGCTCAACAGCGTTGGTGACGAGCTCGTTGATCACCAGTGCCAGCGGCGTCGCGAAGTCGCTGGGAAGGTCACCGAACAACCCCGACCGCTGCGTCCGCACCTGCTGTGACGGTGACGCCACTTCCGCGGAAAGGCGGAACTGGCGCCCGATGAGTTCATCAAAGTCAACGCTCTGGGTCAGCCCCTGCGAGAGCGTCTCGTGCACGAGGGCAATCGTTGCGACGCGGCGCATGGCCTGTTCCAGCCCCTGCTTTGCCTCGTCGCTGACCATTCGGCGGGACTGCATGCGCAGCAGCGCGGCAACGGTCTGCAGATTGTTCTTGACCCGGTGGTGGATTTCACGGATGGTGGCATCCTTCGTGACCAGCTCCATCTCGCGGCGTCGCAGTTCGGACACGTCACGGCAGAGTACCAGCGCGCCGAAGCGCTGCTGCTCGTCGCGGAGCGGGATGGCGCGCAGCGACAGGCTTACGCCGCGGGATTCAATCTCGCTGCGCCACGGCATCCGCCCGGTGACAACCAGCGGCAGGGTCTCGTCCACCATGCGGCGGTCCTTCAGCAGGCCCGCTGTGACCTCGGCCAGCGAGCGCCCCTCCAGTGATTCACCGTCGCCAAGGCGCCGGAAGGCCGAGACCCCGTTCGGGCTGGCGTACTGCACGATGCCCTCGGCGTCGAGGCGGATCAGGCCGTCGCCAACGCGCGGGGCGCCCCGGCGGGACCCCGTCGGTGAGGCGAAGTCCGGCCAGAGCCCCAGTGTGCCCATGCGCAACAGGTCATAGGCACACTGGCGGTAGGTCAACTCCAGCCTGGACGGCATCCGCGAGCTGGACAGGTCCATGTGAGAGGTAACCACCGCCAGGGTCCGGCCGTTCCTGACCATCGGTACGGCTTCAACCCGCAGTGCCATGTCGCTGCTCCAGTTCGTCTCACTGGAACGCTCGATGGTGCGGCTCTCCCACGCCTTGTCCACCAGCGGCCGCAGGTCCGACCGGATGCCCTCCCCGACGAAGTCGGCGTGGAACACCGTATGTGTCGTGGAGGGCCTGACGTGTGCCAGGGCCACGTAGCCGTACTCCGGGTGGGGAAACCACAGGGCCAGGTCGGCAAACGCGAGGTCGGCCACCATCTGCCAGTCGCCCACCAGAAGGTGCAGCCACTCGGCATCCCCCGGCCCGAAATCAGCGTGCTCCCTGATGGGGTCCGTAAAGATTGCCACTGCACCTCCAGTTTTTCGACGGCGGGACCGGTGTCCTACCGTCGGACGATTGACCTCAAGAGCCTCAATGCTACCGAGAGCGAGGCCATGTCGTCCGCTTCGAGGGCGTTGACCTCATCGAACATGCTCTTCGCACGGCCCAGATGTTCCGCATTCAGCTGTTCCCAGGCCTTGAGCCTGTCCTCCGCCGGCGACCCCTCCTCGGTCGAGTCCAGGACCGCCGTCGTCATGTCTGAGACGGTGGAGTAAAGGTCGTCACGCAGCGCGGCACGGGCCAGGGCCTGCCAGCGGTCCCTGCGCGGCAGGGAACTGATCCGCTCCAGGAGGGAGTCCACGTGGAACCGGTTGAACACCGTGTAGTAGACGTGGGCGATGTCCTCCACCCGTTCCTTGCGGCTGTGAGCAATTTTTGCGATGTCCAGCAGCACAAAGCTCTCGAACAGCTCGGCCCACCGGTGGCCCAGGTCCTCGGGCAGGCCCCACGAGCGCGCCTTCTCAAGCCAGGAGGCAACCCGCTCGCGGTCGTCACCGCGCAGGTAGTCCAGCAGCCGGGCCCGCATGGGTTCCATCGGGGGCTGGAACTCGGCGACGATGTCAGCGATGGGCCGCGACGCGCTGCCCTGGGCCAGGACCCAGCGCACCGAGCGGTCCAGCAGCCGCCGGATGTCGAGGTGGACTGTGCTCCAGTGCTCGGTGGGGAACGACGCAGGCAGGTCGTTGAGCTCGGACACCATGACGTCGAGTTCGTAGATCTCCCGCAGCGCCACGAACGCCTTGGCCACGGCCACCTCGCTCGCAGAGGTCTCCTCCATGGTCCGGAAGGCAAAGGTGATGCCACCCAGGTTGATCATGTCGTTGGCCACAACTGTTGCGATGATTTCCCGGCGCAGCGGATGGGTGTCCAGTTCGGCGTCGAATTTCTCCCGGAGCTGCACCGGGAAATACTGCCGAAGCGTCCCGCGGAACCAGGGGTCGTCGGCCAGGTCGCTGTCGCGCAGGGCGGTCGCCAGTTCGATCTTGGCGTAGGCCGCCAGCACGGACAGTTCAGGTGACGTGAGGCCCTGCCCCTGTTCCAGCCGTTCACGCAGGACAACGGTGGAGGGCAGTGCCTCCAGGTCCCGGTTCAGGTCCGCCGTCTTCTCCAGCCAGTCCATCAGCCGCTCGTAGCTTGGGCTCCATTCGGCGACCTTCTGGCGGTCGTTCAGGAGCAGGATGTTCTGGTCGATGTTGTCTTCCAGAACCAGCCGTCCCACCTCGTCGGTCATCGCCGCAAGGAAGTCCGAGCGCTCGGCGGCGTCGAACTTGCCGGCGGCCACCATCCGGTCCACGAAGATCTTGATGTTGACCTCGTGGTCGGAGCAGTCGACGCCGGCGGAGTTGTCGATGGCATCCGTGTTCAGGATGACTCCCTGCAGCGCCGCCTCGATACGGCCCCGCTGTGTCATGCCGAGGTTTCCGCCCTCCCCCACTACCTTGACGCGAAGGTCGCGGCCGTCCACTCGGATGGCATCGTTGGACTTGTCGCCCACCATGGCGTGAGTCTCGGAACTGGCCTTCACGTAGGTTCCGATGCCGCCGTTGTAAAGCAGGTCGGCGGGTGCGAGCAGGATGGCGCGCAGGAGTTCGGGCGGGCTGAGCTGCGTCGTGTCTTCGGGCAGGCCCAGCGCGGACCGGACCTGAGCCGAGACCGGGATCGACTTGGCCTGCCTCGGGTAGACCCCGCCGCCCTCACTGATCAGGCTCTTGTCGTAGTCATCCCAGGACGACCGGGGCAGCTCGAACAACCGCTGCCGCTCCGTGTAGGAGGTCGCCTCGTCTGGGTTCGGATCGAGGAAAATGTGCCGGTGGTCGAATGCTGCGAGCAGCCGGATGTGCTTGGACAGGAGCATTCCGTTGCCGAAGACGTCCCCGGACATGTCGCCGACGCCGACCACGGTGAAGGGCTCGGACTGGGTGTCCAGGTCCAGCTCGCTGAAGTGCCGCTTGACCGACTCCCAGGCACCCCGCGCGGTGATGCCCATGGCCTTGTGGTCGTATCCCACGGAACCGCCGGAGGCGAAGGCGTCGCCCAGCCAGAATCCGTAGTCCGCGGCCAATCCGTTCGCGATGTCAGAGAAGGATGCCGTGCCCTTGTCCGCTGCGACCACCAGGTATGAGTCGTCGCCGTCGTGCCGTACAACGTCCGACGGCGGGACGAGCCGTTCGCCGTCGGCTCCTGTCACGAGGTTGTCCGTGATGTCCAGCAGTCCGCGGATAAACGTCTTGTAGCTTTCGACGCCCTCCGCCATCCAGGCCGACCTGTCCTTGGCGGGATCCGGCAGCCGCTTGGCAAAGAACCCGCCCTTTGCGCCTGTTGGAACGATCACGGCATTCTTGACCGTCTGCGCCTTGACCAGGCCCAGGATCTCGGTGCGGAAGTCTTCCCGCCGGTCCGACCAGCGGAGCCCGCCGCGGGCCACCTTGCCGAAGCGCAGGTGAACGCCCTCGACCCGGGGAGAGTAGACCCAGATTTCGAACATCGGCCGCGGGAAAGGCAGCCCTTCGATGGTTGCGGGGTTGAGTTTGAAGCTCAGGTGCGGCTTGTCCTGATAGAAGTTGGTGCGCAGCGTTGATTCGATCAGGTTGGTGAACGTCCGGAGGACGCGGTCCGCATCCAGCGTCGCCACCGCTTCGATCGACGCCGACAGCTCGGCGCGGACTTTTGCCTGCCGTTCGGTCCGCTCGAGCTCGGTCAGCGCCGGATCGAAACGTGCCTCAAACAGGGCACTGAGCCCGCGGGTCACATCGGGGTTGGACAGCAGCGTGTCCGCCATGAATTCGAAGGAGTTGGTGTTGCCCATCTGCCGCATGTATTTGGCGTAGGCCCGGAGCACGATGATCTGCCGCCACGTCATGCCCTCGCGCAGCACGAGCCGGTCGAAGCTGTCGGATTCAACGGCTCCCGAAACGGCTGCCCCGAACGAATCCGCCAGCAGTTGCCCGGTGGACACCGGATCCACGCCGGCCGGATATTTCAGGCCAAGGTCATACAGGAAAAAGTCCCGGCGGTCGGCGGTCTCGATCTCGAACGGCCGCTCGTCCAGCACCTCCAGGCCCAGGTTATGGAAGTAGGGAAGGATCTGGCTCAGGCTCTTCGGCTCCAGCATGTACAGCTTGACCCTGGCGTCCTCCTCCAGGGTGGCGCCTGCGCCTTCCGGGAGGTAGACATGGACTCCCGGCCGTTCCTGCCGGGCACCAACCTCGCGTTCGGCCGCGGCCCCGTACTGTTCAAACCGGGCGATGTCCTCGAGGGCATCCTCGATCTCGTAGTCGACGCGGTAGGTCGCCGGGAAGGCCTCGGCCCAAATGGCTGCCAGCTCATTGGCGCCGTCGTCGGCGCTCCGTTCGCGGAGCACCTCGGCGATCCCTTCGCTCCAGGACCGGGCGGCCCGGACCAGCCGCTTCTCCAACGCATCGGTGTTGATGTGGCTGACGTCCGCGCCCTTGGGCAGGCGGATCCGGAAGAACAGGCGGGCGAGCGCCGATTCCGTCATCCGCGCTTCATAGTCAATGGACTCGGCGTGGAACGTCTCGCGGAGTTCCTGCTCAATCCTCAGCCTGACGTTGGTGGTGTACCGGTCGCGGGGGAGGTAGACGACGGCGGACATAAACCGTCCGTAGATATCCGGCCGGAGGAAGAGCCGGGTACGGCGCCGTTCCTGCAGCCGCTGGATTCCCGTTGCCGTTGCGGCGAGGTCGGGAATTTCGATTTGGAAAAGCTCGTCGCGGGGGTACGTTTCCAGGATGCCCAGCAGGTCCTTCCCGGAGTGCGAGTCCGGCGGAAAACCGGCGCCGCGCAGCACGGCCTCGACCTTTTCCCGGACTATCGGAATATTGCGCACGGAATCGGTGTAGGCGCTGGTGGCAAACAGTCCGATGAAACGCTGTTCACCGTTGACGTTGCCCGCAGCATCAAAGCTTTTCACGCCGATGTAGTCCAGGTACGCCGGGCGGTGCACCGTTGAGCGGGAATTTGCCTTGGTGATGACCAGAGCACGCTTTTCACGGGCCTTGCGCCTGCCTGCGTCGGTGAGATGCTGCACCTGATGGGTGTCGTGGTGCGCCCGCAGCAGACCCAGGCCACTGTCCTCACGCAGCTCCAGGACATCCTCGCCGTCTTCGTTGACCAGGTCATATTCCCGGTAGCCAAGGAACGTGAAATTGCCTTCGTCCAGCCAGCGAAGCAAATCCTGGGCCTGGCGCAGCTCTGCGATCTGGGTCGGATGCGCTACCTTATCCAGGTCCCGGGCGATCTGCAGTGCCTTGTTGCGCATTTTCGGCCAGTCTTCGACAGCAGCCCTGACGTCTCCAAGGACCCGCTCCAGCCCTTGCTGCAGCTGCTCAGCGGCTTCATCACTGGCGCGGCCGATCTCGACGGCAATCCAGGACTCCATGTGGGACGCGTTGTCGCCCTGTGCAATCAGGTGGGACAGGACGGGCAGCGCCGCGGTGTCGCCGCTGGAAATGCCGATGCTGGACGGGACCCTGTCCACCTTGACGAGTTCGTTGGTGTCGCGGTTGCGTGTGACCACGAACATGGGGTGCTGCACGAGGTGGATTGCCGAATTCTGCCGTACCAGTTCGGCGTTGACTGAATCCACCAGGAAAGGCATGTCATCGGTGACGATGTAGACAACGCTGCGGTCGCCCTCGGGAACGATGGAGATGTTGGCGCTGCCGGGCCGGCGTTCAAAACCCACTGCGCGGTGGGTCTCGGCCCGGGCCATCAGCAGCTCGTGCGGGTAGGCGCGTGCGTCCTCCTCCGCCAAATGCTCGTAGTAGTCCGCAAAGAAGCCTTCCTCGGCTCCTATTGAACGGGACTGATCCTCCACGCTGGACCCAGACGACATCGACACACGCCTCCATCACACAGTTTGCGGCTGCTTCCTTGCAGCCCTCACCGTGAGCCTAGTCCGTCAGCCCGCGCCTTGCTGTGGATGAGAACACAGAGGATCTGCGTTTTTGCTGGACAGGTGCACAAACCAATTGGGCGATCGCCGACCGGAGCCGGGATTCCGGGGCCGATTCCAGCAATAACGACCCGGACAGCAGAGCCGCGTCTGTTGCGCCCGGGTCCCACGGGAGGAAGGCCTTGATGCCCGCCGACGGGCCGAACCGCTCCCACGCCTCGCGGAGCTGGCGTTCTGGAGAACGGCCCACAGCCGAGGCCCGCACCTTGTTGAGCACCACCTCGGGGCTGACCCCCGGCAGTGAACCTTCGAGTTCCGCCAGCCCCCTGACCAGGCGGGGAACACCAATGGGATCCGCCGAGCCAACGGCGATGACAGAATCGGCAAGCTCAAGGCTCCTCAGAGTTGCGGCGTTGCGCCGCGGCGCCATGGTGTCGAAGCTCAGCTCCTCGTCGGCCTCAAGGCAAAAGCCGGCGTCGACCACGATGACGTCCGCCACTTCCCGCGCCCGGTCCAAAACAAGCGCCAGCGCGGCTGCGCGCAGCTCGGTCCAGCGGTCGGCCCGGGTGATGCCGGTCAGAACCCGGAAGGTTCCTGCCGTGGCAGTAACCGGTACGGCGACCCGGAGCAGTGCCTCCCGGTCCAGAAGGCCCTGGTCGGCCAGCCTGCAAGCTTGTGCCAGACCCGCCGCCTCGTCGAGGAGTCCCAGGACGCCGGCAACGCTGGCCCCATAGCTGTCGGCGTCGACCAGCAGGACAGACTTGCCCTGCGATGCCAGCTCCCCTGCGATGTTGACGGCCACCAGGGTTCTGCCGGGCGCGCCGGACGGACCCCATACCGCCATGATCCTGCCGGTTCCAACAACTGCCTGTTCCGGTGCGGCGTCGACAGCCTCCGGGTGCAGGGCCGCGCCGGCATCTGCGAAACCCGTGCTGAAACCGGGTCCGGCGCCGGGGTCCAGTCCTGCCGGACCCGGGCCCGCAAGCCTGCTGACGGCCTCGGCGATACTCTCCGCCAGGGCTGTGGACTCAACGGTCGAGGGCGCAGCACTGACTCCGATGCCGCGAAGCCTCAACCGCTCCTCGGGGCTGTCGGTCAGGGCAATGATGACTACGCCCACGGCGGCGAGCCTGTCCACCAGCGAGGCAGTCAGGTCCGCACTGCCCTCGGCAACAACGGCCGCCCGGGCCAGCCCACTCTGGCAGGCGGCCAGCAGTTCTGCGAGCTCCGCGCAGCGCCGGACCACGGTGACGGGACCGTGCAGCCGCTCCAGCCCGCCAACCAGGTCCTCCTGCGACCCGCCGACGGTGACAACCGGGATGCTCACTTGGCGGCCCCGCCGGGATTCCACACAACGGAAATTTTGGCCTCGTTTGCCTGCGCGCCAAGGAGTGAGGCCATCTGCCCGTCCCCCACCAGGACCATCAGAACCGTGGATTTCGAAGCGCCCAGGGCAGTGGATCCTTGTGACACCTCCGCGATTTCCGCGCCCGGAAGCAGCAGCTTGGGCTCGGCAAATCCGTTCCGGGCATCGGGCAGGGAGACCCAGACGTCCACCCGGGTGCCTGCCACCGCGTGCTCAGGCAAGGCCTCCTGAACCGTGATGGCCACGGGCTTTCGGTCCAGGGCGTCGACACTGCCCAGACTTTCACGGGGAACCAACTGGTCCTTGGCGATCCGCTGGACGGCCACCTGGCCTTCGGGGATACCTGACTCCGCCGTCACATAGTGCGCTTCGACGTCGCCGAGGCGGACCTTGACCCGGCTGATGTTTTCAGGAGTGAGTCTCTGGCCGACGGCAATCGGCTCACGGGCCGCAAATACCTCTGTAGTGCGGTCCGCGCTGCCGACAAGGGCAACGACTCCGACGACGGAGGCGAGGACAAGGAGCACACCCACCAGAAGCCTCGGGTCCTTCCAGGAAGGCTTCTTCAGCCGGGCTCCGGTGGCCGCCGTGCTTGCACTCATGCGTACTGCTCCCCCTTGACGCCTGGGCGCTTCCATCACGCCGGTCATGATCATTGTTACGGCATGCCTGCTCAATCGGAAGGGTTTCAGGCAAACAACATCAAACTGTGGATAACGGCATCACTTACGCCCAACCGTGGCACAATTGGACTATGCCCCGATTCCTTACGCTTGCAGATGTAGCCGAGCAGCTTCAGATCAATGCGCCGGCAGCGTATGCCCTCGTCCGCAGCGGCGAACTGAAGGCAATCCAGGTGGGTGGCCGCGGCCAGTGGCGTGTCGAGGAGAAGATGCTCGAGCAATACATCGAAGAGCGGTACGCCGAGGCAAGCCGCATGATTCAAGAGGCCAAGTCCAAGTCCGTTTGAGCACGGGCGGCTTCCGGGCCGGGCCGTGGATACCCTGCGCGTTCCGTCAGAGTTCCCCGCCACGCCTGGAGCGGAGCGCACCCAGCGCCTGAAACGGGACCGTCGCCACCTCGGCAACCCGGCCAGCCCTGCGCGCTTCGCCGGGCAGTGTCATGGCAAGGTCAAAGAAGTCCCGCCCCACCCTGTCAATCACGCCCCACAGTTGAACGTCCGGTGACCGGCCTGCCAGCAGGACGGTGAGCTCTGCCCTGTCCCGCGCCAGGCCCCGCAGTGCGCTGGCAAGGCCGAGTCTCCGGCGCACCAGGGATGCCTCGCCCACCGCGAACCGGCCGAGTCCGGTGTAATGGCCGACGGCGGCATACGGAACCAGCACCTGCTGTGCCGCTTCGTCAAGGACCAGGCTTTCGGATCCCGCATGACTGAGCGTGCCGGCAAAGACAGGCCCCGAACTCAGATGGATGCCAACGTGGCAGCCCAGGGAGCCACGAAGCCTCTCGTCCAGCGCGATGGCAGCCGTGTCTGCCCGGGAGCGCTCGGCAATCTCCGACTCCAGGCCCAGAACCCCGGCCTCGGCAAGCTGCAGCTCAAGATCCTGAAAGAGGGCATTCCATCGCATGGCGATAGCGTAGGCGCGCCCACGAGGACGGTCAATTAATCCACAAACTTTCCTATCTCCATAGACAGCATGAACACACTTGCCGCAAACTAGCTCCATCAGCGCCAAACACATCAAAGTTGATCAAACTGCATCAAATGGATTGGTTGGGGGAAGTCATGGGGGAAGAGGTTCAGCGCCCGGTGAGGGCAGAAGCCGCCTTGGCGGTTGTCATCCTCGGGCTCGGAGCTTTTCTGGTTTTCACCGGGGCAGGGATCGTTGATCATTGGGGGCGGTCCGCTGCACACCAGCAGGCTTTGCTCTTCGACGACCTGCTTGGCCTATTGGCCCTCGCTGCCGGACTGACCGTCATCGCCTGGTGGCTGCTGTCCCTGGTTACGGCTTTTGCGTCGGCGCTCCTGGAACGGACCGGGTACAACGCCGCCGCCCGCGCCACAGCGCGGTTCACCCCGGTTTTCATGCGCAGGCTGGCGATGGCCGCGGTTGGCGTGCAGCTTCTCGGCGCGCCGCTCGCCCACGCGGATGCCTTGCCCGCTGCAGCCCTTTCCTCGAGCAACGGATCGTCTCTGTCCGCAGCATGGGCACCTCTGGCTGACAAGCGGCCGGACCTGCCCGCAGGTCATTCCAAGGACTCCGGCGTCAGCGAAGGATTCGCCGCGATGGGCAGCGAACTGCAGCCTCAGTGGAAGCCGCGCGTCCCGGTTGTGGAACCCGGCCTCGTTACCTCTTTGCCCGCAAGGGCAATGACTGAGCCAGCCGGCGCCCGCCGCGACATACCCGTCCGGGCTGGCGAATCACTGTGGACCATCGCCGCACGCGAACTGGGGCCCGGTGCTTCCGAGGTGGAAATAGCAGCCCGCTGGCCGCTTTGGTACCAGGCCAACCGGACTGTTATCGGAGCCGATCCCAACGTCCTTCTCCCGGGCCAGCTCCTTAGCCCACCGCCGCCGTAGGCGGCGCCGGCGTGCTTTCCTCCCGCGCCGCCGAACCCCGAGGCCGCCCGTCTCGCGGCTTTCCCAAGCCAGCCACTACCGAAGGACCGATCATGACTGCAGTAACTCCACTAAGGCGTGCAGGAAGCGCTGTTCCTGTGCAACTCCCGGCGGCGCCGGCCCGTACTGCGGCGGCACCCGGAGGCGAGGAGCGCGAAATATGCGCCATCACCAGGGCCACCGTCCAGGCCGCCGTTGAAGTCCTGGCGGGAACGAGGCCCATCCACCAACTGGCGCGGCGGCTGGACCAGCGCTGCCTGGCCGTGCTCCAGCACAGGGCGGCCCTCACCCGGCGGGTGGCTGCCCGGGCTCCCCGGAAGATGGGGCTGCTCCACCGCAACGCATCAGTCCGCTCGGTCCGCGCGTGCGCGGTGGCACCTGACATTTACGAGGCCAGCGCGGTGGTGATTGATGAACTGCGGGTCCGGGCAGTCGCCGTCCGGCTCGAACGCAGCAAGAACGTCTGGCGCGTGACCGCCCTGGAGATTGGCTGAACGCGAAAGCAGGAAAGGACCGGAGCACGGGCTCCGGTCCTTTCCTGTCATATCCGCTGGCTAGCGCTTTTTCTTCTTCCCGTCACGCCGCTCCTGCGAAGCGGCCTTGGCGGGGTTGCCCGAACGGCCTGCAGCGCGGCCTTCGATCCGGGTCTCGGCTCCGCCGTCTTCCCGGGGCGCGGTGTACTGGAGCTGGGCGGGCTTCTCCGGCGCCTCAAGACCGGCTGCACGGATCTGCGGCTCGTGGTGTTCAGTGTGGCCTCCGGCCGCGTCGGCCACCACAACGTCCTCGGCCGGCGTGACTTCCACTTCGAGGTTGAAGAGGAAGCCGACGCTCTCCTCCCGGATGGCTTCCATCATGGACTGGAACATCGTGAAGCCTTCACGCTGGTACTCCACCAACGGATCACGCTGGGCCATCGCACGCAGGCCGATGCCCTCCTTGAGATAGTCCATCTCGTACAGGTGCTCCTGCCACTTCCGCCCGATGACGGAGAGCACAACACGCCGCTCGAGTTCACGCATGCTCTCGGAGCCGATCGCCTCCTCCCGTGCCTGATACACCAACTTGGCATCCGACAGGATTTCTTCCCGCAGGAACTCGACGGTGATGCGCGACTTGCCGCCGGCCTCGTCGATGACATCGTGCGGCGTCACGGTGACGGGGTAGAGCGTCTTGAGGTTGGTCCAGAGCTGGTCGAAGTCCCAGTCGTCGCCGTTGCCTTCGGCGGTCGCTTCGTCGATCAGTGCGTTGATGGTGTCTTCCAGGAAGAACTGCACCTTTTCGTGAAGGTCGTCGCCTTCGAGGATCCGGCGGCGGTCACCGTAGATGGCTTCGCGCTGGCGGTTGAGGACGTCGTCGTACTTCAGAACGTTCTTGCGCTGCTCGGCGTTCCGGCCCTCGACCTGCCCCTGGGCCGAGGCAATGGCGCGCGAGACCAGCTTGGATTCCAGCGCCACGTCGTCGGGTACGGAGCTGTTCATCAGCCGCTCCGCCGCACCCGAATTGAACAGGCGCATGAGGTCGTCGGTCAGCGAAAGGTAGAAACGCGATTCGCCGGGGTCGCCCTGGCGGCCCGAGCGGCCGCGGAGCTGGTTGTCGATGCGGCGGGATTCGTGGCGCTCAGTTCCCAGCACATACAGTCCGCCCAGCCCCAGCACTTCCTCGTGCTCGTCCTTGACGGCCTTCTTCGCAGCCTCCAGTGCCCCGGCCCAGGCTGCCTCGTACTCCTCCGAGTTTTCCTCCGGGTCAAGTCCCCGCTGTGCGAGTTCGGCGATGGCGGTGAACTCGGCGTTGCCGCCCAGCATGATGTCCGTGCCGCGGCCAGCCATGTTGGTGGCGACAGTGACCGCCCCCTTGCGTCCGGCCTGGGCCACGATGGCGGCTTCACGGGCGTGATTCTTGGCGTTGAGAACCTCGTGCCGGATGCCCTCCTTCGCCAGCAGGCGCGAAAGGTACTCGCTCTTTTCGACGCTCGTGGTGCCCACCAGGACCGGCTGGCCGTCCGCGTGGCGTTCGGCGATGTCGCGGACCACGGCCTCGAACTTCACGACCTCGTTCTTGTACACCAGGTCGGACTGGTCGATCCGCTGCATGTCGCGGTTCGTGGGGATGGCAACTACCCCGAGCTTGTACGTGCTCATGAATTCGGCGGCTTCGGTCTCTGCCGTGCCCGTCATGCCGGAGAGCTTGTCGTACATGCGGAAGTAGTTCTGCAGCGTCACCGTGGCGAGGGTCTGGTTTTCAGCCTTGATCTCGACGCCCTCTTTGGCTTCGATCGCCTGGTGCATGCCTTCGTTGTAGCGGCGGCCGGCGAGGATACGGCCGGTGTGCTCGTCAACAATGAGGACCTCGCCGTCGAGGATGACGTAATCCTTGTCCCGCTTGAACAGTTCCTTGGCCTTGATGGCGTTGTTGAGGAAACCGATCAGGGGCGTGTTGGCGGATTCGTAGAGGTTCTGGATACCGAGGTAGTCCTCAACCTTCTCGATTCCGCTTTCGAGTACGCCGACGGTGCGCTTCTTCTCGTCGACTTCGTAGTCCTTCTCCGGCTGCAGGCGCAGGACAACCTTGGCGAACTCGCTGTACCAGCGGTTCGTGTCGCCCTGGGCCGGGCCGGAAATGATCAGCGGCGTACGGGCCTCGTCGATGAGGATCGAGTCGACTTCATCGACGATCGCAAAGTTGTGGCCGCGCTGCACCAGCTCTGACTTGTCCCACGCCATGTTGTCGCGGAGGTAGTCGAAGCCGAATTCGTTGTTCGTGCCGTAGGTGATGTCGGCAGAATACTGCTCGCGGCGGACAGCCGGGTCCTGGTTGGCGAGGATGCAGCCGCTGGTGAGCCCGAGGAAACGGTAGACACGGCCCATGAGCTCAGACTGGTACTCGGCCAGGTAGTCGTTCACGGTGACAACGTGCACGCCTTTTCCGGTGAGGGCATTGAGGTAGGCCGGAGCAGTGGCCACCAGAGTCTTGCCTTCACCGGTCTTCATTTCGGCGATGTTGCCCAGGTGCAGGGCTGCACCACCCATGAGCTGCACATCGAAGTGCCGCATGCCGAGCGTGCGCGAGGACGCCTCGCGCACGGCGGCGAAAGCTTCCGGCAGGAGGTCGTCGAGCTTCTCGCCATCCTGGTGGCGCGCACGGAGCCGGTCTGTTTCTTCGCGCAGTTCCGCATCCGTAAAGGTTTGGAACGAGTCTTCAAGGGCGTTAATGGAATCAGCATAGTTCCGCAGTTGCCTCAGGAGCTTTTTGTCACCTGTGCGGAGAATTTTTTCGATTAGTGATGCCACGTGAAGTTGCTCCCAGTCTCATGCTGCCGAATTCTGGCGTGATTTAGTCTACGGGAGAGACGCATGGCACGTTGCCCTGTTCCCTCACAGCGGATAGCCGTGGACGGCGGCCGCGACCGCGGGAGCAAGATCCCCCACCGGCGAGACGGCTATGCCGTCCAGTCCGAGCCAACGTGCCATCAGCTGCAGCTCCGCTGCGAGTTCGACGGCGGTGTCCGCCGGAGCGTCCGGCTCGCCGAAACACGCCTTGGCAAGCAACAGGCCCGCGGCGCGGTCTGCCTTAAGGTCCACCCGGGCGACAATGCGGTCGCGGAGCAGGAACGGAAGCACATAGTAGCCAAAGCGGCGCTTGGCCACCGGGGTGTAGATCTCGATGCGGTAATGAAATCCGAAGAGCTCTTCAAGCCTGCGCCGCTCAAACACCAGCGAATCGAAGGGGCTGAGCAGCGCCCTGCCGGCTGCCTGGCGCGGCAGCCGCGCCTGGGCGTGGCGGTACACAGCCCGGTCCCAACCTGTCACTGTCACCGGTTCCAGGCGTCCGGCATCAACCAGGCGCTGAACCGAGTCCGCGGCTGCCTTGACCGGAGTCCTGAAGTAGTCAGCGAAACACCGCACGGTCCCGATCCCGTGGGCCTGCGCCGCAGCATCGATGAGCCGGTCCATGGCGGCCGAGGGATCCGGTACCGCGTCGAGGTCATGCCCGGGCAAAACCTGGCGGGTCAGGGCATACTGCCGTTCAAACTGGTCCGTCCTTGACGCCGACGAGACGACTCCCTCTTCAAACAGGTGCTCCAGAACCCGTTTGACGGCATTCCAGTTCCAGCCCCAGTTGACGTGCTGGCGGTCTTCAACGTGCCCGAGCCTGGCGGTGAGTTCGGCGGCAGTCATGGGCCTGCCGTCGGCGAGCGCATCAAGGACCCGGCCGGTTACCCCGGAGCGCAGCCCGGGGTCCATCCCTGCCGCCCCGATCCACTTGCGGTTCTGCCACACCACCAGGTCCAGGAAGTGTTCCGGGCGGATGTAGCTGGCTTCGTGGGCCCAGTACTCCAGCATCCGCCGCGGGTGCCTGCCTGCCATCTGCTGGAGGATGGAGCGGTCGTAGTCGCCGAGCCTGGAAAAGAACGGGAGGAAGTGGCTCCGGGCCAGAACGTTGACGGAATCGATCTGGACGAGTTGGATCCGGGCAAAGGTCCGGCCCACCGCCCGTGAGGTCACGGGGCCGGCGGGCCGTCCTTTGTCCAGTCCCTGGGCTGCCAATGCGATCCGCCGGGCCTGCGAGAGGCTCAGCGATGCACCCATGTCAGCCCTTTCGTTGCCTGGGCTCCATCTTATGCAGTTGCGGCCGCATCGTCCGAGCGGTACGCCAGGATTTTCTCCTCATGCGTGTTCTCGCCTGGTTCGCAGTAGTGGTCCAGGGTGATAACCCCGTAGGTCCAGCCGCGGCGGCGGTACACGACCGATGGTGCGTTCGTGGCCTTGTCCACGAAAAGGTAAAAGTCGTGACCGATAAGTTCCATGTTGTCCACGGCGTCGTCGAGGGTGAGGGACGCGGCCGGGAACACTTTACGCCGAATCAGCACCGGCGAGTCGCCGGCAGGGATGTCGTTCTCGACGTCGTACGGCGATTTCTCAGCCGGTTCCGGAGCGGCCTGAATGTTGTTGCTCGCTTCGACGTAGATCGGCTGGTTGGAGCTCGCGGGCTCCAGTGTTGCAGTTGCCTCGCGTACGGCCTTCGGCGTGTGGCGCCCGTGATGGACCTTCTTGCGGTCCTTGGCCCTGCGCAGCCGCTCAAGCAGCTTGTTGTAGGCGAGGTCGAACGCGGCGAACTTATCTGCGGCGCTTGCTTCGGCACGGATCACGGGGCCGCGGCCCAGGACTGTCACTTCAACCGTGAGCTGGTCACCGGTCTGCCGCGCATTTGTTTCCTTTGAAACCTTCGCGTCGACCCTCTGGACCTTGTCCCCAAGCGATTCGATCTTCGAGATCTTCTCGCCGGCGTATTCGCGGAATCGGTCCGAGACCGTCAGATTTCGTCCGCTGATCATGAACTCCATGGTGCCCTCCAAATGACTTCGGTGACACGACGGCGGCACTTTCCGGGGACGATCTGATTGACAGTCGAGCCCCTTTCCGAGCCGCTATCGAAAGGTACAACTGATCTTGGTACCCATATCCGACGTTAGTTCATAGCAACAAGTTATTCATCCTTTCGCAGTTTATTTTTTTCTATGTCTCAGGTACGCCCCAGGCAATCCCCAGGATGCCTCGGCTGCGCCCGGGGCGGCCGCCGCATCAGGGGCTCGGGTGGCGGCAAGGACCACGGCGCCGCACACAATTCCGCCGGCTTCGTGGACCGCCCGGGCGGCTTCCGCCAGGGTAGCACCGGTGGTCAGGACGTCGTCGACGATGATGCACTGCCTTCCCCGCAGCGAGTGACCGCGTGCACCGCGCGCGGTGCGCATGGAACCGCGGACCCTTCGGGACCTGTCTCCCCTGCCAAGTCCCTTCTGCCCTCCGGGCAGGCCACCTCCCTTCTGCCCTCCGGGCAGACCACCTCCCTTCTGCCCTCCGGGCAGGCCACCTCCGGCTCCAAGGTTGCTGACTTTGCGCAGCGCATCGGTGCATTCCACCTTGCTGTCGTTGAAGCTCCGCCGGACACCGGCCAGCATCAGGTGAACGGGGCTGAACCCGCGCTTCCGGTACGCGCTGCCGCTGGTTGGAACCGGAACGAGGACCACGCCATCCGTTCCCGCATATGCTGCCGCAAGCGTCCCTGCGAGTATCGTCGACAGCACGCGCCGCAGCTGCGCCTGGCCGTGGCGCTTGAAGGCCAGGATGGATTGTGAGAGCTCCTCGCGGTAGATGCCCGCTGCGACCACAGGCAGGATTACGGAGCCGTCGGTGTCCATGAGCGCCGGTGCCCCGGTTTCCGCCCGGAAGGGATGGCGGGTCAGCATCCGCAGCCTCCGCTCGCAGCCGGCACACAGCGCCAGATCCTCCCTGCCGCAGCAGACGCATTCCACGGGCAGCGTCACGGCCATGATCTCGGCCCCGGCCCCCGCCAGCAGGTCCCAGGCCTGCAGGAGGCGCTGCCGGTGCTCCCCGCGGTGGCGGGCGTGCCACAGCGGCTGGGCCAGGACATCGGGATCCGCCGAAGCCCTCTGTCCGTCGCCTGTCCTGTGTCTCCCCATGGTCCAAGGGTGCGGCGCGGGAGCCGGCCGGCAAAAGGCCCGGCGGTCTCCATGTGGATAATGCCGTACGCGGGACGGAGCCGTACGCAGGAAGGACGCCGAACGGTCAGCCCGGGAAGGACGGGTCCGTGGGTCCCCTCAGCTGCGCCGACCATCCGTTGCCCAGCCTCTGGAAGATGCCGTCCCTGGACTGGGCATAGATCTCCTCCGGACCGTTGCCGGCGCTGAGGGCAACCAGCCCCGGCCACGGTGCAAGCTTCTGCGGCTGGGACGAGGTAAGGGACAGCAGTTCGGGAGTCACGTTCGCCGTGTCGCTACCCTTCATGACCACCGCTGTGGTGTCATTCACCCATACTCCCTGGTCCGGGTTGCCGCTCGCCTGCAGCGTGATGGGCGCCGTCAGTTCCTTGGGAGTGCCGTCAGCACCCCGGATGATGCCCGTTACCTGCACCCGCGTAGTGCCGTTCTGTTCGGAGATGACCAGTGCCCGGACACCTTCCCGGGAAACCCGGAAGTCCTTAACCGTGCGGCCCGCCAGCCAGGACGGCGTCAGCGTTACAGTGGGCACCGCCGCACCCTGGGCTATTCCGGTAGGCCGGAAGGCGGTCAGCTCCGTGACACCCTGGGCCCCCGGCCCCGCAGTCCACAGCCAGTCGTGCAGGCTGAACGACGGGTGCGTCAGCGTGCTGCGGGTGGTCAGGGCACGCGCGGGCTGGCCGGGCACCATCGAATAGAGGGTGCTGCGGCTGCCGTTCAGGAACGCTACTGTCTGCGAGACGGGTGACTCGGCCGGCGAGCGCGGTTTCAACGCCGCCACCGGCTGCATGTCGGGCAACGGCGACACCCTGTTGTTCTCGTAGCGCACCAGCTCGTTGTTGCTGACGGCTATCTGGCGCGCGGGAACATTTCTGTTCTGGACCGGCGGCAGCACGGAGCCGTTGTCCTCTACCCGGACGAGGTCCTGGTTGGCCCGCAGCTCCACGTTGATGACGTCCGGCTGGCTGCGGAATGTGAGGGCCAGCTGCGTCTGCATCCTGAGCCGGTCCTCGGTGGACGCGTCGGTCAGCTCCTTGGCCGACAGGTCCACCTGGGCTGCGCCAGAAACGACGGGCACCGACTCCCTGGCAAGTTTCATGCCGGACGGGAACGCACTGACGACGGCGCCCTTCAGATACGGGGCGGGTCCGCCGAGCAGGGCACTCGTCATGGACTTCACGGTCTTCTTTTTAATGAACCAGCGGACATCCGGAACGGCATACGTGAAGCTGGGGTCGTAGAAATAGATGGGGTAAGCACCGTAGATGACCTTGAAGGTCTCCTCGGGAATGGCGGTGCCGTCGGGGATCTTGGAGATGCGCCATTCGCCGTCAACCTGGACGAGCGTCACGGGGATGTTTTCCTTGGTTCCCGCCGGCATCTGGGTGGCCACGCCGTCGGAATCCACTGAGTACGCGACGTCCAGTTCGTAGTTGTAGACGCCCTCGACGCCGGTCTTCACCACCCGCTCGGAGCGGAACACCAGCGTCCGCTGGTCCGGTTTCCAGGCAACCGAGGACGCCTGCGTCAGGTACTGCCGCGCCACGGCATAGTCGTCCTCGTACCCGCTGCCTGCCAGGTAGAAGTCCTCAATGACCGCTTCCGGACTGGACCCGGTGCGCGGGGCGACGGGAAAGAACACCGGAGCGTTGGGATTTCCGGCGCTTTCGTCCGTGCTCCTTCCAACGGGGCCGGACCGCGGAATCTGGGCGCAGGATGCCAGGAACAGCAGAACGACGGCCAGCATCCCCGCGGCCAGTCCGCGGGCCGCCGGGCGCACCCGCCTCACGATTGCTTCCCCGTGCGTGCTGCCTCCGGTGTGCCCGCCCGGGCAGCCGCAGCAGGCTCGGCGTCCGTTGCCGGCGCAGCGCCGGAGTCAGGGCCACCTGCCGGTGCTGAGTCAACCCCTGCCGAGTCAACCCCTGCTGAGTCAACTGAGTCAACGGCATCTGGGTCCCCTGCCGCGGAGTCCTTCGGCACGGCGGCGGCGCCCGGCCCCAGGACGAGGACGCTGTGGCCGCCGGGGCTGCCCAGTGCCACGTCTGCAGGCTCAAGGGGCAGCGGCGACTTCGTGATGGTTCCGCCCTGTTTCAGCGGAAGCGTGAGCCGGAAGCTGGATCCGACGCCGGTGTTTCCCCAGGCCTGCAGCCAGCCGTTGTGCAGTTTGGTGTCCTCGGTGGCAATGGACAGGCCCAGCCCGCTGCCGCCCGTGGTGCGGGCGCGGGCGGGATCGGCGCGCCAGAACCGGTCGAACACCCGCGCCGCCTCGGCAGGACTCATGCCGATTCCGTGGTCCCTGACGGTGACGGCGACGGCGTCCGCGTTGGAGGCGACGGAAATGTTCACGGGCCGGCCTTCGCCGTGTTCGAGGGCGTTCAGAATCAGGTTCCGCAGAATCCGGTCGATGCGGCGCGAGTCCATTTCCACCACGACGCTGCCTTCCGGCGCATTCAGCAGCATCTCCGAACCGTACTCTTCGGCGACGGGGGCCGCGCCCTCCATCACATGGGAGATGAGCTGCACGATGTCAGTCGCCTCGGCATCGAGCATGGCGACGCCGGCGTCGAACCTGGAAATCTCCAGCAGGTCCGCCAGCAGCGACTGGAACCGCTCCACCTGGTTGTAGAGCAGCTCAGCCGACCTCTTGTTTATGGGGTCGAAGTCGTCGCGGGCGTCGTAGAGCACCTCTGCGGCCATCCGGACAGTGGTCAGCGGTGTGCGGAGCTCGTGGGACACGTCGGAAACGAACCGCTGCTGCATCTGTGACAGCGTGGCCAGCTGGGTGATCTGCTCCTGCAGGCTCGCCGCCATGTGGTTGAACGAGGCGCCGAGGCGTGCCATCTCGTCCTCGCCTTTGACCACCATGCGTTCCTGCAACTGCCCTGCTGCCAGCTTTTCCGACACCACGGCGGCGTGGCTGACGGGGCTCACCACGTTGCGCGTGACGTACCAGGCGATGGCGCCGATCATGAGGATCAGCGCAGCGCCGCCGGCCCAGAGGACATTCTGGATTTCGTTCAGGGTCTGCTGGGCGGTGTTGAGGTCGTAGATCAGGTAGAGCTCGTAAACGGTGCCGTTGAAGGTCACCTTGTTCCCGACGGCGATGCCTGGCCTGTCTTCGGTCCCCACCGGGAATTCCGTGGAAGCCCAGAACTGTTCCTTGCCGGAATCCTGGACTGCCTTCCGGAGGTCCGGCGGGATGACGCTGATGGTCAACTGGTCGGAGGCGCGCGACTCCACCCACCGGTTGCGCGGTTTGGTCTGCTCCGGCATCGCCTCAAACACGTACCGGCGCTGGATCACCGAGCCCCTGCCCTCCACGGCGTTGAGGGTGTCGTAGACAAGGGTGATCACGCTGGACTGGTCGGTGACCTGGGCGCCGTCGAACGTGTCCTGCACCTGTTTGACGTTGTAGCGCGTCTCGGACTCCGCCTGAGTCAGCCGCTCCTGGAACAGGTTGTTGGCAATCTGGTTGGACAGGTAGGCGCCAACGATCGCAAACGAGCTGATGGACAGCAGCAGGGTGGTCAGGACGGTGCGGAACTGCAGCGAGCGGCGCCACCGCCGCTGCAGGGAACGCAGCAGATACCGGATGCCGGGAAAGATGCGGTCGACGCCGGTGCGCACCAGGCGGGCGACCCGCAGCACGACAATGAGGGCGCGGCGCCGCCAGATCCGTGCTTGCGAAGGCAACCGTGCGAGCCCGGCGCCAAAAGCGTCGGTGTGCTCCGGGGCCGGACGGGGACCGGGTTTGCGTGAACCGTCCCGGGCATGCTCCCCCGAGGGAGCGCTTCCCGGGGTTTCGGAACCGGATCCCACGGGCGCCTCAGGGGGATTCTGGCCGTGGGATTCAGGATCCTGCTTTATAGCCGACACCACGAACCGTCATTACAACTTCCGGGGCTTCCGGATCACGTTCAATCTTGGACCTCAGCCGCTGGACATGGACATTGACCAGCCGGGTGTCAGCCGCGTGGCGGTAACCCCAGACCTGCTCCAATAGCAGCTCACGGGTGAAAACCTGCCAGGGCTTGCGCGCCAAGGCAACCAGGAGATCGAACTCGAGGGGGGTCAGCGAAATCCGCTCATCCCCACGGCTCACGAGGTGGCCGGCGACGTCGATCGTGATGTCCGCGATGCGCAGCGTCTCGGGCGCCTTCTGGTCGCCGGGCCGCAGGCGCGCCCGCACCCGGGCAACGAGCTCTGCCGGCTTGAAGGGCTTGGGCACGTAATCGTCGGCACCTGATTCCAGTCCCCTGACCACATCGGAGGTGTCCGACTTGGCCGTCAGCATGACGATCGGAACGTCCGACTCGGAGCGGATCTGCCGGCATACCTCGATGCCGTCCGTTCCCGGCAGCATCAGGTCGAGGAGCACGAGATCCGGCTTTGACGAGCGAAAGACGTCCAGAGCCTGTCCGCCGTCCGCGCAGAAGACGGGCTCAAAGCCGTCGTTGCGCAGGACGATGCCGATCATTTCTGCGAGCGCCTCGTCATCATCAACCACCAGAATGCGTGCCTTCATAGTTATATATTCCCTTATTGCTCTTGCTTTGTCTTATTGATGGGGTTTTCGGCGGGGCGCGTGCCGGCGCACCGGACATGGCAGTCTGGCGTCCACTTCGGTCCTAACCGCCCCGAAGCTAGGATGCCCGACGGCGGAACTATAGTCTGGAGGTGCCCGGCCGTTGGCCGGTGCGCACCTTGGGGAGGAACAGGTTGTCAGAGCAGGATCCGCAGCACGCGCCGTCCGGCCATGAACCACCCGGGCACCGGCCGCCTGAACACCGCCCGAGTGAACACCGCCCGCCGGAATCCTCCTCATCCGGCCAGCTCCCACCATACGGGCAGCTGCCCCCGGACCGCATGCCACCGCAGCCGGCCGAAAACACTGGCCAGAACGCGGGCCAGAACACCGCCCAGAGCACCGGCCAGCTCCCACCATACGGGCAGCTGCCCCAGCAGCAGCCTTGGGGCGCGCCCCCGCAGTGGGGCAGCCAGCAGCCCGGCCCCTACCGGCCCGGCGCCTCCCCACCCGGCCCCTTCCCGGCCGGCGCCCAGCAGCCGTACGGGCCGCCGCACCAGTGGGGCCCAGGCACGAATCCCGCCGGTCCTCCAAGGCCGAACCCCGCCGTTCCCTATCCCATGTACGCGGCCCCGCCGAAACCCGGTGTGGTGCCGCTGCGGCCGCTGATGTTCGGCGAAATCATGGACGGCGCCTTCCAGACGATCCGGCGGAATCCCACAGCCATGCTCGGGGCGGGCCTGCTGGCCCAGGCGCTGGGCGCCGTGCTCGCCGGCGTTCTCCCGTTGGTCACCCCGGCCTCCGACGCTTCCGCGGAGGCCTGGCTGGCGAACCTCAGCACTTCCGAGATGACCGGCCTCGTCACCGGCGTGGTGGGCGGCTTGGTACTTTTCAGCCTGGTCGCCGTGTTTATCTCCGTGGTGATGCAGGGGGCCATGGTGGTCCCTGTGGCCAGGTCCATCCTCAACCGGCACACCGGGTTCCGGCAGATGTGGCTGCTGGCACGCGGCCGGGCCTGGGCGCTGGTTCGCCTGGCCGGGATCGGGGTGGCAGCCGTGCTGCTGGCGGCGGCCCTCATCGCGCTGGCCACCATGCTGCTGGCCAATTCGATGGGCACCGGGTCATTGGTTATCGTACTTCCGCTGTTTCTGGCCTTTATTGCAGCCATGTTCTGGGTGTCCGTCAAGCTGACGGTCTCACCTGCGGTCATCGTCGTCGAGAACGTGGGGGCGCTGGACGGCATCCGGCGTTCCTGGGCCGTCACCCGGGGAAGCTGGTGGCGGGTCCTCGGCATCGTCCTCGTGGTGTCGCTGCTCGTGGGCATCATTGGCCAGATCGTCCTTATCCCGGTCACGCTGCTCTCCGGGCTGCTCACCACCGTCGCCGGTCCCCAGGATCCGGCCAGCCAGACGGCCACCCTGCAGGTGGTGGCCGGTGTGGCCACGGCGGTTGTGTCTGCCGCCGTCGGCGCGGTGGCGTTCGCCTTCCAGACCTCGGTCATGGCCTTGCTCTACCTGGATCTGCGGATGCGCAACGACGGACTGGATATCGCATTGCTCCGGCTGCTGGAAACCGGGAACGACGACGGCGGCATCCCGGGCCGCGGCGTGCCCGTCTACAGCTCGGTCCGGAACCGCGGGCCTTCCCGGCCCGGGGCTTACCAACAGGGCCCCTACCACCACGGCCCTTACCAGCCGGGGCCCCACCAGACTGGTCCATACGGAAATTCAGCAGGCTGGCCGCCGCCCCCGGGGCCGCCAACGATGCCGGGATGATCGCCGTCGGCCTCCTCCCGGGCCTGCAAGGCGCCACGGGGCTGCTACGGCGAACCCTGGAACCGCCGGTACAGCCTGACCGGGACGAAGCGCGCCGCTGGGCGGCGGAGGAGCTCTCCAAACGCGAGTACCGGGAGGCGGCACCCAACTGGCTGGAAACCCTCTGGCAGCAATTCCTCGACTGGCTGCAGTCCGTGGCCGATGGCCAGTCCCCGGCCGACGGACCTCCGGTGGCGCCCTTCATCGGCCTGGGCATCGCCATCCTGGTGGGCGTGGCCATCATCCTGGCACGGCCCCGGCTGAATGCCCGCCGCCGCGCACCCAAGGAGATCTTCGACGCCGGGACAGCCGCTACAGCCGCCGACTACCGGGGGCGCGCCAAGGCCGCAGCCGCCCGCGGCGACTGGGCGGCCGCCGTCGTCGAACAGTTCCGCGCGCTGGTGAGTTCCGCCGAGGACCGGGCCGTCCTGGACCCCCGGCCTGGCCGGACAGCCGACGAGGCTGCCGGACAGCTGACGCGCGCGTTTCCCGCGGCGAGCGACAGACTCGACGCCGCTTCCCGCATCTTCGACACTGTCCGCTACGGCAGCGGGAGCGCCCTCGCAGCCGACTACGCCGCGATGGTTGAGCTGGACTCGACCCTGGAAAGGCTCACGCCTTCCTACGCCGGGGCCGCGCCCGGCGGACTGGCGGTGCCTAAGTGACGCAGCTCCCCCGCACCGAACCCGGTGTTCCTGTCGCGCCCTGGCGCAGGAGGACCGGCTGGATCCGCAGGCACCGGGCGGGAGTGCTGTTCGGCGTTGCCATGGCCACTGCCCTAGCGGTGATCCTCGTACTCCAGCCGGCGCAACGGGCCGACAACCAGGAACTCTCCGTCAACAACCCCGGTCCGCAGGGGGCCAGGGCAGCAGCCCAGATCCTTGGCGCGCAAGGCGTCACTGTTGCGCAGACGGCGTCGTTCGACGAAACCCTGGCAGCGGCGCGTGCGGCCGGCAGCAGCGGGTCCGGCTCGACGGTCCTGGTCTACGACCAACGCGGGTTCCTTGCGCCCGAACGGCTCCGCCGGCTGCTCGCAGAGACTGAACGGCTGGTGGTGGTCTCGCCGCGCCTGGCCACACTGACCGGGCTGGGCGGCACCATCCGGCAGGCCGGGGTGGTCCCCGGCTCGGAGCGGACCCTCCAGCCCGGGTGCGCCGTTGCCGATGCCCAGGCCGCCGGTGGCATCAGCCCGGACGGAGGCTTCCTCTACACCGGCGGCACCGTGTGCTACGGCCCCTCCGGCAGCAGTGGGCGGGGCCTTTACGCCACGGCAGAGAACGGCAAGCTCGTGGTCATTGGGAGCACGGCCGTGATCAGCAACCAGTTCCTGGCCGCCAACGGCAACGCCGCGCTCACCCTGCGGACCCTGGGCAGCCAGGGACACCTCGTCTGGTACCTGCCGGGCCCCGGGGACCTCGGGGGCAACACCGCGCCGAAAACCCTGGCCGAACTTGCACCGGCGTGGTCGGTGTTCGTTGCGCCGTGGCTCATTGTGGTGGCCGTGTTTGCCGTGCTGTGGCGCGGACGCCGCCTCGGCCCGCTGGTGTTCGAACCCCTGCCGGTGGTCGTGAAGTCCGCGGAAACGGCCGAGGGCCGGGCCCGCCTTTACCACGAGGCCCACGACGTTGCCCGCGCGGCGGACACACTCCGTGCCGGCACCATCGTCCGGCTTGCCTCCGCCCTTCGGATGGGCACCGCAGCCGGGTTTTCTGACGCGGCCGGCCATGAGGTTGCAGCCGCCGCGGCCCGGCACCTGGACCGCAACCCCGCAGAAATACAGCAGATCCTTCATCACCGTCCCGCAACCGAGGCCCAGCTTGTCCGCTGGGCCCAGGACCTTGTCCGCCTAGAGAAAGAGGTACAGGCCAGATGAGCCAGCAGCCAAACGGCCACGAGCACGGTACTTACGGCGAGGCGCCGGTGGGCACCATGGCCGCTCCGCACGCGCCGGACCCTGTCCGGCAGGCGCTGCTGGACGTCCGCCATGAGGTAGCCAAGGCAGTTGTGGGCCAGGATTCCACGGTCACCGGCATGCTGATCGCCTTGCTCTCGCGCGGACACGTGCTGCTGGAGGGCGTGCCGGGTGTGGCCAAGACGCTGCTGGTCCGTACCTTCTCGGCGGCCCTGAGCCTGGACACCAAACGCGTGCAGTTCACCCCGGACCTCATGCCCGGCGACGTCACGGGGTCCCTGGTGTACGACGCCGCCAAGTCCGAATTCAGCTTCCGCGAAGGCCCGGTCTTCACCAACATTCTCCTGGCGGACGAAATCAACAGGACGCCGCCCAAGACCCAGGCCTCACTGCTGGAAGCCATGGAGGAACGCCAGGTGTCCGTGGATGGCGTGTCGCGCCGGCTGCCGGTGCCGTTCATCGTGGCGGCCACGCAAAACCCCGTGGAGTACGAGGGCACCTACCCACTGCCCGAGGCCCAGTTGGACCGCTTCCTCCTCAAGCTGACCATGCCGCTTCCTGACCGGGCCGCTGAAATCGAGGTGGTCCGCAGGCATGCCGCCGGCTTCGATCCCCGCGACCTCGCCGCGGCTGGCATCCGCCCGGTGGCCGGCGCCGACGAACTTGAACGGGCGCGGCGGGCAGTGGCCGCCGTCGAAGTGTCGCCCGAGGTGCTGGGCTACATCGTGGACGTGGTCCGGGCCACGCGCGCCGCCCCGTCCTTCCAGCTCGGCGTCTCGCCGCGCGGTGCCACCGCGCTGCTGAACACCTCGCGGGCCTGGGCCTGGCTGTCCGGCCGGAACTTTGTCACCCCGGATGACGTCAAGGCGCTGGCCCAGCCGTGCCTGCGGCACCGTGTGGCGCTCCGGCCCGAAGCCCTGATGGACGGCGTACAGGTGGACGACGTGCTGGGCAGCATCCTGGCCTCCGTACCGGTCCCGCGCTGATCCCGTGGCGATTTCCGGACGGCTGGTACTCCTGGCGGCGGCCGGGCTGGCGCCGGTGCTGCTCTTTCCCGGCTGGCTGACCGTGCTCGCGGTGCTTCTGGTCCTTGGCGCCCTGATCCTGCTGGACCTGCTGCTGGCCGCGGCACTGCAGCAGGTCTCGGTGGAAAGGTCGGCGCCCGCCAACGTTACGCTTGGAGGCACGGCGGATACTGTGCTGACGGTTCATAACAGCGGCACGCGCAGGCTCAGAGCCGTGATGCGTGACGCCTGGCAGCCATCCGCCGGGGCGGAAAACCCGGTCCAGGGGGCAGAGGTCCCGGCCGGTGAAAGGCGCCGTTTGAGTGTCAGGCTCAGGCCCGTCCGGCGGGGTGACCTCAGGGCGCCGCACATCACCGTCCGCTCCTTCGGGCCGCTCCGGCTGGCCGCCCGCCAGAAAACGGTGCACGCTCCCGGATCGCTGCGGGTGCTGCCGCCCTTCAATTCCCGGCGGCACCTGCCGTCAAAGCTCCGCAGGCTGCGGGAGCTCGACGGCAAGGCCGCTGTGCAGATCCGCGGCGCCGGAACGGAGTTCGACTCCCTGCGCGACTATGTCCGCGGCGATGATGTCCGTTCCATTGACTGGCGCGCAACGGCGAGACGGTCCGCCGTCGTCGTGCGCACCTGGCGGCCGGAGCGCGACCGCCGCGTGGTGATCATGCTGGACACGTCCCGGACCGCCGCTGCACGCGTGAACGACGAACCCCGGCTGGACACCGGCATCGAGGCCGCGCTGCTGCTGGGCGTCTTGGCCGAACGCGGCGGGGACCGCGTCAATTTCTTTGCCTTCGACCGCAGGATGCGCGCCCGGGCAGGCACGACGGCGGGCGGGAACCTGCTGGGTCAGCTGGTGCAGGCTGTGGCGCCGCTGCAGGCAGAACTCATCGAACTGGACTGGGCACAGGTGCCTGCCCAGGTCCGTGCGGTTTCGGTGCACCGTTCCCTCGTGGTCCTGCTGACCTCGCTGGATAGCGGCGCCCCGGAGGAAGGGCTCATTCCGATGGCGGCGCGCCTGGCCCAGCAGCACGTGGTGGTAGTGGCGTCGGTCCGCGACCCCCTGCTTGGCGAAATGCTCCAGGACAGGACGACGGCGGCGCAGGTGTTCCGCGCGGCGGCCGCGGAACGCGCCCTCGTGGAGCGGGAAGCCGTGAGTGTCCAGCTCCGCCAGCTCGGCGTCGAAGTGGTGGACGCGGAACCGCACCAGTTGCCGCCGGCCCTGGCCGACGCCTACATACGGCTCAAGGCGGCGGGTCGGCTGTGAGTTCCCGCCGGAAGACCGAATCACCAGACCAGATGTCAGGAGCCCCCATGAATGCCCCGATCTACCGCCAGGCCCTGGGGGCGGACTTCTTCCGGCTGCAGCCGGAACTGCAGGAGTACTTTTCACTTGCCCCGGGATCCGGCACCTTCGGCGTGGGCGAGGGCGTCTTCGATGTGGTGGGCTGCAGGCAGCGATGGCTGCGGCCGGTGCTGCGGCTGGCCGCAGGCGAGCAGGCGTTCTTTCCGGAATACGGCGAGGGCGTTCCGTTCCGGATCGAAAACCACGCTCATCTCGATCCGTTCGGCCGCTCCAGCCTGACTGCCCGGCGGGAGATCTTCTTCCCCGGCAGGACCAGGATCTTCCAGGACACCACCAGCGCGGAAGAGGCCGGCGCCGGCTCCCGGGCCCGCCTCGTGGACTACGTGGGCCGGTACCGCCGGCTGGTCACGGACCTCAACCTCGGTGTGACGGCTGAGGGCCGGCTCCGGGGAGTCTCCGAAGTATCCCGGCTGTTCCTCGGCCCGGTCCGGTTGCCGCTGCCAGCGGTCCTTGACGCCAAAGCCTACGCCGAGCAGTGGTGGGACCCGGCCGCGGGGGAAGCCGGGCGTCACAGGATCCAGGTGAAGGTGATCCAGCCGCAGCTCGGCCTCGTCCTGGTCTATGCCGGCCACTTCGACTACCGGCTGGAACCCTATCCGTCCGGAAATTCTTCTGCGGGCTTCCTTCCGGCGTACGCCAGGCCAGACCGCTGGGAGCGACGAAGCTGAGGAAGTAGCGGCGCGCCTAACCGAGTGCGAGCTGGTTCAGGCCGTCGGCGACCTGGGTGAGGCGGGTGAGGACCTCCGTTGCGGCGGCGGGCGACTGCCCTTCAAGGCCGCCCGACGGCGTGACCCGCACCGTGCCGAGCGCCGCCAGCGGCAGGCCGAGC
This sequence comes from Arthrobacter sp. K5, assembly GCF_040448525.1. Classification (NCBI taxonomy): domain Bacteria; kingdom Bacillati; phylum Actinomycetota; class Actinomycetes; order Micrococcales; family Micrococcaceae; genus Arthrobacter; species Arthrobacter sp. K5. Next base: position 1,402,193 of record NZ_CP159279.1, read on the forward strand.
TGCCGCCACGGGCGCCGGACCGAGTCCACAACCTCGGATGCTTTCGGCACGCCGCCAGGTCCGTCAGCCTGCAGGGCTCCGGCCCAGAGCCGCGTGCCGGCTTCGAGCGCCTCCGCGAGCTGTTCCCACTGCCGGGTGGTCAGGGCGCGCAGCGGAACGGCGATGGCATCCGCGCCAGCAGAGAGGATCCGTTCGAACGGGGCCTCGATTTCCGGCACCGCAATGGCGATCTCGGCGGCGCCGGCCCCGCGGAGGGCGTCAATCACCACGCGCCAGAGCTCCGTGACTTCCTGCCCGGCCACGGAACGCAGCGTCCGGTAGCCGCTGGAGGTGGGAATGGTGCCGGCGAGGACGGAAGCTATGTCCGGTTCATCGAGCTGCACTACGAGCCTGGCCCCGGGAACGGCAGCGGACACCTTGGCCAGGTGCGCCCCAACCCCGGCCGCGAGGGAGGCGGCGATGTCGCGGCGGGCGCCATAGTCGATCAGCGCCCGCTCGCCGTTGTGGAGGTGCAGTCCGGCAGCCAGGCTCAGGGGGCCCCGCAGCTGGACCTTGAATTCGTCAGCGGCGCTGTCCTCTTCGCCGGCAATGTCGGCCAGCACATTGATGTCCGTGGACAGTGCAGATCTTGCCCGCACCAGGTCGCGCCCGGGCCGGTCAACGATGCGCCAGCCGTGCGGCTGGACATCCACGGCCAGGTCCACCAGCAGTGAGGCGGTGCGGCCTATGGCGTCGGCACCGACGCCACGGTCGGGCAGCTCGGCAAGAAACGGCACGTGCGGGCTGCCGAGCTCACCGCGGATGATGCGGGTGGCCTCCACGGGATCCTGGCCCGGCCACGGTCCCAGTGCGGTGGCCGTCACCTGGGCCGGCAGCTGGATGTCTGCGTCCGGCACGGCTTAGGCGGTCAGCGGGGCTGTTGGGCTGGCCGTTCCGTTGGAAGTTCCCCCGGCGGCATTGTGGTCCTCGGCGATCGCCTCGTGGTGCCGGATGACCTCGCCGATGATGAAGTTCAGGAATTTCTCCGCAAAGGCCGGGTCCAGCTGCGCGTCCTCGGCAAGGCGGCGGAGCCGGGCAATCTGGGCGGTCTCGCGTCCGGGATCCCCGGCCGGAAGACGGTGGGCAGCCTTCAGGAAGCCCACCTTCTGCGTCGCTTTGAACCGCTCTGCCAGGAGGTACACGAGGGTTGCGTCGATGTTGTCGATGCTCGACCGGATTGACAGCAGTTCCGCCATTACCGCGGGATCCACATGCCCGGCCAATGAACTGGCGGCGGGATTGTAGGAGTCGGTATCAGGCAGATCATGGTTTAGCTCGGTCATGGTTCCAGTCTATGGGCACCGCAGGACTCTCTGCCCGTGTTAAGGATGCCGGCAGAAAATGTAGTGTTGGCACATACCGTTGAGGGAGGACGCACATGAGGATCGCAGTTCTTGGTACCGGAATGGTGGGCAGGACCCTGGCGGGAAAACTCGTGGAGTCCGGGCACGACGTCGTTCTCGGCTCACGGAGCGCCACCAATGAGGCTGCCGTGGGGTGGGCAGCGGAAGCAGGGCCGCGGGCCAAGGCCGCGACCTTCTTCGACGCCGCGGCGGAGGCCGAGGTGGTCATCAATGCGACGCCCGGAACTGTTTCCCTAGAAGTGCTGGCCGCGGCCGGCACGAAGAACCTCGCGGGCAAGGTTCTGATCGATGTGGCCAATCCGCTGGACGCTTCGGCCGGCTTCCCGCCGTCGCTCTCCATCTCCAACACCGACAGCCTGGCGGAAACCATCCAGCGGACGTTTCCCACAGCCCGCGTGGTGAAGGCACTGAACACCATGCGCGCCGATGTCATGGTGGCACCGGAACAGCTGGCGGGCGGGGATCACGACGTGTTCATGGCCGGGGACAACGCTGAGGCCAAGGAAGTGGTGGCCGGACTCCTGCGGGAATTCGGCTGGCGGCCCGAACACATCAGGGATCTGGGCCCGCTCGAGGCGGCACGGGGGCTGGAAATGTGGCTGCCGCTCTGGCTGCGGATTTTCCTGAAGCAGGGGAACAGCGTGTTCAACATCAAGGTGGTCTCTGAATAGGGCAGCAGGCCCGTATCCCATTACTTCGCGGAGAGTGGGATACGGGCCTGCCCGTGCAATGTCCGGCTAGAAACGCATCTAGATGCCCAGCAGTGCGCGGTGGTCCTCGCGGCGTTTGGCCTGTTCGGCGGGGTCCGGGACTGGCAGCGACGCGATCAGGCGCTTCGTGTAGTCGTGCTGCGGAGCACCCATGACGTGGTGGCCGATCCCCTGTTCAACGAGCTTGCCTTTGTACAGCACCCCGACCCAGTGCGAGAGCATGTCCACCACCGCGAGGTCGTGGCTGATGAACAGCGCCGCGAACCCGAACTCCTGCTGGATTTCCCGGAAGAGCTCCAGCACCTTCGCCTGCACCGAAACGTCCAGCGCCGACGTCGGCTCATCGGCGATGAGCAGCTTCGGGTTCAGGATCAGCGCCCGCGCCAGGGATGCGCGCTGGCGCTGCCCGCCGCTGAGCTCATGCGGGAAACGGTCGGCGTACGACGCCGGCAGCTGGACTGACTCCAGCAGCTCACCGACGCGTTTGCGCGCCTGCGCCGGTGACGGGTTGGTGTGGATGACCAGCGGTTCGGCGACGCAGTCGCCGATGGTCAGCTGCGGGTTGAAGGACGCCGCCGGGTCCTGGAAGACGAACCCGATCTCCTTCCGGAGCGGCTTGAAGCTCCGTTCCTTGAAGTTCAGCATCTCGTAGCCCAGCACGTTCAGGCTTCCGCCGGTGGTCCGGTTGAGGCCGGCGATGGCCCGGCCGATGGTCGTCTTGCCCGATCCCGATTCGCCGACGAGACCGAATACCTCGCCCTCGGACACTGTGAAGCTGACGCCGTCCACGGCCTTGAACGCGGGGCTGCCCAGCCGTCCTGGATATTCGATGGTGAGGCCCTTCGCCTCCACGAGGACCTTGCCGTCCTGGTGTGCCCGTTCCGTCATCCCTTCCGACGCCGAATGCCGGCCAAGGTGCGGCACGGCGGCCAGCAGCTTCCGGGTGTAGTCCTGCCGCGGCTCGGCGAAGAGGGACGTCGCAGAGGCCTCCTCGACGACGTCGCCCCGGTACATCACCACGACGCGGTCCGCGAGGTCGGCCACCACGCCCATGTTGTGCGTGATCAGCACAATGGACGTCCCGTACTTGTCCCTCAGGTCCCGCAGGAGCTCGAGGATCTCCGCCTGCACGGTGACGTCCAGGGCGGTGGTGGGCTCGTCAGCCACGATCAGCCCCGGGTTCAGGGCGAGCGCAGCGGCGATGACCACGCGCTGCTTCTGGCCGCCGGAGAACTGATGGGGGTAGTAATTGACGCGCGTTTCCGGGTCCGGGATGCCCACTTTGCGCAGGGCTTCGACGGCCCTGGCCTTTGCCTCCTTCGCCGTGACCCGTTTGCCGCCGTCCCGGCCTGCGTGGGCGAGGATCCCTTCGGCGATCTGCCAGCCGACGGTGAACACGGGGTTCAGCGCCGTGGACGGCTCCTGGAAGACCATGGCCACGTCCCGCCCCCGGATCTGGCGGAGCTTACCGGGGCTGACGCTGATGACGTTGTTGCCGTTGATCAGCACCGCGCCGGAGCTGATGGCAGTTTCCGGCAGCAGGCCCAGGATGGTCTTGGCCGTCACGGTCTTGCCGGAGCCGGACTCGCCGACGATGGCCAGCACCTCCCCCGCCTTCACTTCAAGGCTCACGTCCTTGACGGCGTACACGTCCCCGGCGTCAGTGGCGAACGTGACCTTGAGGTGGTCAATGTCCAGCACGGGTCCGGTGCCGGCCGCGTGCCGGTCCGAAACCGATCCGAGGTTAATGGTCATGAGCTTCTCACATCTGCTGAAATGGCTGCCTGGGCCGCCGCGGTGGTGTCGGGTCCGCCCTTATTCCCGGCGCGCTTGCGGCCGCGGAGGCGGGGATCGTTAAGGTCGTTGATGCTCTCCCCCACCAGCGTGAGGCCAAGGACTGTCCAGACGATGGCAAGGCCCGGGAACACGCCGGTCCACCAGATGCCGGACGTGGTGTCCGCGAGTGCCTTGTTCAGGTCGAAGCCCCATTCGGCGGCGGATGAGGGTTCGATGCCGAAGCCCAGGAAGCCCAGGCCCGCGAGGGTCAGGATCGCCTCGGACGCATTCAGGGTGAAAATCAGCGGAAGGGTGCGGGTGGCATTGCGGTAGATGTGCCTGCCCATGATGCGGATGCTTGACGCGCCCACCACCTTCGCCGATTCGACGAAGGGTTCCGCCTTGAGCCTAATGGTCTCCGCCCTGATGACCCTGAAGTACTGCGGAATGAACACCACGGTGATGGAGATTGCCGCGGCGAGCACACCGCCGAAGAGGCTGGACTCGCCACCGCTGATGACGATGGCCATGACGATGGCCACCAGCAGGGACGGGAACGCGTAGATGGCATCTGCCACCACCACGAGGACGCGGTCGAGCCAGCCGCCGAGGTAGCCGCTCACCAGACCGAGGATGACACCGGCGAAGATGGACAGGACCACGGCCACCACGATCACGAGGATGGCGGTCTGGGAGCCCCAGATGACCCTGGACAGGACATCGTAACCGCCCACGGTGGTGCCCAGCGGATGCTTTCCGCCGGGGGGCTGCTGCGTGGGGAAGCTGCCGTCCGCGTCGGAGAGTTGGGCGAATCCGTAGGGGGCAAGGAGCGGCGCGAAGATGGCGGTCAGGAGGAAGACGCCTGTCAGGACGAGGCCGACGACGAGCATCCCGCGCTGGAGACCGACGCTCTTGTTGAAATGGGAGATGACGGGCAGCCGCTTGAACAGCGGCGCCCTGCGGTCTGTCGTGGCTTCCAGTGGAGTTGTGGTGCTCATGTCAGTACCTCACGCGGGGATCGATCAGCGCGGCCACGATGTCCACGATGAAGTTGGTGACGGCGACGATGACGGCGAGGAGCACCACGATGCCCTGGACCGCCACGAAGTCGCGGGCCGTCAGGTAGTTCGCCAGCTGGAAGCCCAGCCCCTTCCACTCGAAGGTGGTCTCGGTGAGCACGGCACCGCCCAGCATCACGGCGATCTGCAGGCCCATCACGGTGATGATGGGGATCAGTGCCGGCTTGTAGGCGTGCTTGGTGACCAGCCGGAATTCGCTGACGCCCCGTGAGCGTCCGGCCTCGATGTAGTCCCGGCCCAGGGTGCCGATGACGTTGGTGCGCACCAGCCGCAGGAAGATGCCTGCAGTCAGCAGGCCCAGGGCCATGGCAGGCAGGACGGCATGCGCCATAACGTCGCCGAGTGCGGCCATGTTGCCGCTTCTGAGCGCGTCGAGCCAATAAATTCCTGTTGGCGCCTGCAGGCCGGTGAGGGCAAGTTCGCTGGAGGTTTTTGCCCGTCCCGCAACCGGGAGCCAGCCGAGCCACACCGCAAAGGTCAGCTTCAGCAGCATGCCGGCGAAGAACACGGGAGTGGCGTAGCAGAGGATGGCGAAGACACGCAGCACGGCGTCGGGAAGGTGGTCGCGCCGGTGCGCGGCGATCATCCCGAACGGGATGCCCACCAGCAGTGCGACGATCAGCGCATTGATGGTCAGTTCGAGGGTGGCTGAGCCGTACGTGGTCAGCATCTCCGTGACTTTGCGGTTGTCGGAGAGGGTGGTTCCGAAGTTGCCCGTGACGAGCTGGCCCAGGTATTCGAAGTACTGCACGGGAAGCGGGCGGTCATAGCCGGCCGCATGGATCCGTTCCTGCAGCTGCTCCGGGGGCAGCCGGCCGCCCAGTGCGGCCGTGATGGGATCGCCGGTGATCCTCATCAGGAAGAACACCATGGTGACCAGGATGAAGATCGTGGGAAAGATCAGGAGGAACCTGATCAGAAGGTATTGGCCCAGTCCCCCGCCGGACTTCTTTTTCTTTGTCGGCAAAAGGCCGTCGGCGTCGCTTGGCGGCGCCTCGATGAGAGTTGTCATTACTGCCTGATTCTGTGTTTCCGGGTCCGTTGCGGGCCTGGAATCGGCTGTTCAGTGGCCAGCAGGAAGGCGGGACGCCCGGACGGCGTCCCGCCTCCTTGGCTGGTGAGGACCTGATGGGTGGAGTCCTACTTCGAGATCACTCCGAGGCGGGTCTTGAACGAGGCGTCGAGGGTCTGCTCCACGCCCTTGATCTCTGCGCCCGCCACCATGAGCTGCGCGCCCTGCAGCAGCGGCAGGGTGGAGAGATCCTTGGCGACGGCGGTCTGGGCCTCGCCCAGCACCTTGTCGCGTTCGCCCTTGTCCACAGTGGTGAGCTGCTTGGTTACGAGGTCGGTGACAGCGGGGTTCTCGTAGTGGTTCTTCAGGAAGTTGCCGGGAACGAAGAACGGCGTGAGGTAGTTGTCGGCGTCGGAATAGTCCGGGAACCAGCCGAGCTGGTAGACGGGGTAGGCATCGGCCGTCCGGGCCTTGGAATACGTGACCCATTCGGTGGACTGGAGGTCCACCTTGAACAAGCCCGACTTTTCCAGCTGTTCCTTGATCATGGCGTACTCGTCACCTGACGACTTGCCGTAGTGGTCGGGGTTGTACTGCAGCTTGATGTTGACGGTGCCGGTGATGCCGGCGTCGGCAAAGGCCTTCTTTGCCTTGTCCAGGCTGGGCTTGCCGTTGCCGTCGCCGTACATTTCCTTGAGCGGCTGGATGGCGCCGTTGAAACCGTCCGGAACAACGGAGTAGGCGGGCAGGTAGGTGCCCTTGTAGACCTGGGTGGCGATAGCGTCGCGGTCCACGATGTTGGCCATCGCCTGACGTACGGCGAGCGCTTTCTTGGCATCGGCGTCGGCCGTCTTGGCACCGAACGGCATGGTGTCAAAGTTGAAGACGATGTAGCGGAGTTCGCCACCGGGGCCCTTGTGCACCTTGACCTTCGAGTCCTTTTCAAGGTCAGCGGCATCGGTGGCGGTCAGGCTGCGGCCGGCGACGTCGATGTTGCCCTGCTGGACGTCCAGCTTCAGGTTGTTGGAGTCGGCGTAGTACTTGATGTTCGCGCCGTCGTTGGCGGGCTTGCCCAGGAGCCCCTGGTAGTCCGGGTTGGCCTTGAGGCTGACGAGTTCGTTCTTCTTGTAGCTCTCAATGGTGTACGGCCCGGCAAACGGCTTGCCCTTGACGATCTCGTCATCGCTCAGGACCTTGTCCGCCGGGAAGACTTCTTCGTCCACGATGGGTCCGGAGTTGGCGGCCAGAACGCCGGGGAAGACCTGGTCGTTGCCTGCCTTGAGGGTGAACACGACGGTGGAGTCGTCCTTGGCCTCCACGGACTTCAGGTTCGACAACAGTGCGGCCGGGCCGTTGGGGTCGGCGATCTTGACTACGCGGTCGATCGAGAATTTGACGTCGGAGGAGGTCAGTGCGTGTCCGTTGGCGAACTTGAGTCCCGGCTTGAGCTTGACGGTGTACTCAGTGGGGGTGGTGAACGACGCCGATTCGGCAATGTCCGGAACGGAGTCGGCACTTCCCGGTTTGGAGTTCATGAGAAATGGGTAGACCTGGTTCATCACCATGAACGACCCGGCGTCGTAGGAGCCGGCCGGGTCCAGGGTGACGACCTTGTCCGTGGTCCCGTAGGTGATGGTGCCTCCGCCGGCGCCGCCGGTGGATGTGCCGCCGCCACCGGAAGGGCCGGTGCAGGCTGTGAGTGCGAAAGCGGAAACGCCTGCCAGCGCGATAGCGCTCCGCAAGGCCCTCTGATTCTTTGCCATCTGTGAACTTTCTGTTCGATGAGTACGCGCGGGGTGCCCGATCTGACTCGTGTGCGGGCAGCCCGCTGATGCCTCTGATTCAACCAGAAGGTTGCCCGGTGAAACATTGCATCGTGTGAGTTGAGACACAAAATTTACCAGAAGGGACGGCGCTTTGCTGACCGAACGGTCGGAAACCGGCGAATGGCAACAAAAAACGGCCGGCGGAAAAATCCGCCGGCCGCTCTCACTCCGGAAACCGGAGCAGGGTTAAAGTTGTGCCCGCTGCAGGGACCGTGCAGCGTCGATGGTGGCCTGGCCGAGGACCCTGCTGCCCTGGTAGAGCACCACGGTCTGGCCGGGCGAAACACCGCGCAGGGGATCCGTCAGGGTCACCACGAGGCTGTCCCGCTCGATCCCGGCGTCGTCGGCGATACGCTCCATCCGCGCAATGGCAGGTACGGGGTCACCGTGCGCGCGGACCTGCGCATGGCAGTCAAAGTCGGCGCCGGAGCTGACCTCAGGGATGGGCAGGCCGGCCCAGGAAACCTTGATGCCGCGGATCTCGTCGATGGCCAGCAGGGCCTCGGGCCCCACCACCACCCTGTTTTCCTTGGGCCGGATCTCCAGCACGAACCGCGGCTTGCCGTCCGCCGCTGGCCGGCCAAGCTTCAGCCCCCGCCGCTGTCCGACGGTGAACGCGTTCGCTCCGCCGTGTTCACCCACCTTGGCGCCGGTCTCATCGACGATGTCGCCCGTGGTCATGTCGATCTTTTCCGCGAGCCAGCCGGCGGTGTCACCGTCCGGGATGAAGCAGATGTCATGGCTGTCCGGCTTGTTGGCCACGGACAGTCCGCGTCGCTCCGCTTCCGCGCGCACTTCCGCCTTGGAGGGGGTGTCGGCCAGCGGGAACATGGAATGCTTCAGCTGCTCGTGGGTGAGCACGCCCAGGACGTAGCTCTGGTCCTTGGCCCAGTCCGCGGCGCGGTGCAGTTCGCGGTTTCCGTCGGCGTCCTCGATGACCTTGGCGTAGTGGCCCGTGCACACAGCATCGAACCCGAGGGCGATCGCCTTTTCGAGCAGGGCGGCAAACTTGATGCGCTCGTTGCAGCGCATGCAGGGGTTGGGGGTGCGGCCGGCGGCGTACTCGTCGATGAAGTCCTGGACCACATCCTCCTTGAACCGCTCGGAGAAATCCCATACGTAGTACGGAATCCCCAGGACGTCGCAGGCCCGCCAGGCATCGCGCGAATCTTCAATGGTGCAGCAGCCCCTGCTGCCGGTGCGCAGGGTGCCCGGCATCCTCGACAGCGCGAGGTGAACGCCGACGACGTCGTGCCCGGCCTCGACGGCGCGGGCGGCTGCGACGGCGGAGTCAACTCCGCCGCTCATGGCTGCTAGAACTCGCATTATGGCTTTCTGTTGACACCGGTTGCCAAACTATTGTACTTGCCGCCGGAATCAGGGCCTAAATCTCCTTGACGGTTCCCGTCCGCACTTCTAAAGTCACGAGTATCGTTTTTAGAACGCGGGCCGCTGGCCTGCCGGCGGAATCGAGTAGCGCCATGACCCCTGAAAGCATTGTCATCGCCGGCGCCGGGCTGGCCGGAGCGACGGCGGCCCGCACCCTGCGCGCCGAAGGGTACGCCGGGAACATCACCATCGCGGGCGCCGAGCCGCACCCTCCCTATCTCCGGCCGCCGCTGTCGAAGGAATACCTGCTCGGCAAGGCCGGGGAGGACGCCGTCGAGGTGGTGCCGGAAAGCTGGTACGCCGACAACAACGTCAGCCTCCTGCTGGACAACCCGGTTGCATCGGTTGATCCCGGGGCACACAATGTCCGCTTCGCAGATGGCACAGTCCAGAGTTATGGGGCACTGCTGCTGGCGCCGGGCGCAACGCCTAGAACGCTGCTGTTGAGCGGCGCGGACCTGGAGGGCGTCAGCACCTTCCGCACGCTCGATGACAGCCGCCGCCTGCGGGAACAGCTGGCGCCCGGCGGCCGGAAGGTGGTGCTCATCGGCTCGGGGTGGATCGGGATGGAACTGGCCGCGGCCGCAAGCACCTACGGCAATCAGGTCACACTGCTAGGGCTCGAGGACATCCCGCTCGCGGCAGCGATCGGCCCGGAGCTTGGCAGCTTCTTCCGCGCGCTGCACGAGGACAACGGAGTCCGCTTCCGGCTTCCCGCCTCCGCCGCGGAGATCACCGGACAAAACGGAAAGGTGACCGGCGTGGTGACCGACTCCGGCGAGCTTCTGCCCGCGGACATCGTGATCATCGCCGTGGGCGTGGTTCCGGAAACGGCACTTGCCGCCGCTGCCGGGCTGGAGGTCCGCAACGGCATCCTCACCGACGCTTCCCTGCGCACCAGCGCACCGGATATTTTTGCCGCTGGCGACGCCGCCAACGCGCTGCATCCATTCACGGGCGAGCACTACCGCAGCGAACACTGGTCCAATGCGCTCAGCGGCGGCAAGGTGGCGGCCAAGGCCATGCTCGGCCAGGACGCTGCCCTGGACGTGGTGCCCTATTTCTACACCGACCAGTTCGACGTCAGCATGGAGTACTCGGGCTTCCCGTCCCTCGCAGCAAAGGGGGCTCCGGTCATCCGCGGCTCGCTCGACAGCAAGGAGTTCGTGGCGTTCTGGCAGCAGGACGGGCGCGTTGTGGCGGGCATGAGCGTCAACTGGCCGCGGTCCGTTAAACCGAGCGCCCAGAAGATCATCAAGGCACTGATCTCCGCCCGGGCCGAGGTGACTGCCGAGCGCCTGGGCGACGAGGCGGTTCCACTCGATCAGCTGATGCCGGAGCCCTGACGGGCAACGGTGGCGGCCGTCTGAATGGAGGATTCGTGTCCGGCCATTCCGGCCTGCCGTGCCCGGGCATAGGCGCCGGGCAGGGCCGCCAGGAGTGCGTCCACGTCCGCGTCCGTCGACGGATGCCCCAGGGTGAAGCGCTGCGCACCGCGCGCGGTCTCCTCGTCCAGGCCCATGGCAAGAAGGACGTGCGACGGACGCGGGACACCTGCCGTACAGGCGGAGCCGGTGGACGACTCGACCCCGGCGAGGTCCAGGAGGAACAGCAGGGAGTCACCCTCGCAGCCAGGGAACGTGAAATGGGCGTTGCCGGGCAGCCGCCCTTCCCCCTCCGGACCGCGCAACACCGCAGCCGGAACAGCGTCGCGGACCCCGGCGATGAGCCGGTCGCGCAGCCCGGAAATCCGCGCTGCCTCGGCCTCGAGGTTCTTGGCGGCGGAGTCAGCAGCGGCGGCGAAGGCCGCTATGGATGCGGTGTCAAGCGTCCCTGAGCGGACGTCGCGCTCCTGGCCGCCGCCGTGCTGCACCGGCGTGAGCTTCACCGACCGCCCAAGAATGAGCGCACCGACGCCGACCGGCCCGCCGATCTTGTGGCCTGAGATGGACATCGCATCCAGCCCTGATGCCCGGAAATCCACGGGGACGGAGCCAAACGCCTGCACGGCGTCGGAATGCACCGGGACGCCGGCGGCGTGCGCGAGCTCCACTACCCGATGGACAGGCTGGATGCTCCCCACCTCGTTGTTGGCCCACATGACCGTCACCAGGGCAATGGAATCGGGCTCACGTTGCAGTTCCGCCTGCAGCGCTTCGAGGTCCAGCACGCCGTCCCGGTTGACGGGCAGCCACGCAATTTCCGCCCCTTCGTGGCGCTCCAGCCACTCCACGGTGTCCTGCACGGCATGGTGTTCGACGGCGGAGCACAGGATCCGGCGCCGGCGCGGGTTTTCCGCCAGCCGGGACCAGTAGAGGCCCTTGACGGCCAGGTTGTCGGCTTCGGTGCCGCCGGAGGTGAAGATGACTTCCGATGGATGGGCGCCTGCGGCGTTGGCAAGGGTTTCCCGCGCGTCCTCCACCGAGCGCCGTGCCCGGCGGCCGGAGCCATGGAGGGACGACGGGTTTCCGGTCCGGGACAGCTCCCGCATCAGTGCGGCCAGGGCTTCGGCGGCGATGGGTGTTGTGGCGGCATGGTCCAGGTAAACAGGCACGCTTAAATTCTAGACGCCGCTAATTCTGGACGCCGCAGAATATCGGGAGCCGGCAGGATGCCGGACACCGCGGGGTTTTTCAGCGGCACTCAGGGCCTGATCCTGGCGCAGCAGCGCCCGACCGCCCGGTCCTCCTCCACTTTCTCCTCAGGCACTCCGCAGGCAGCGGCGGCACCACTCAGGAACGCCCCGTTCATGGCACACACCACATCCGCATGCCCATCGGCGAGCCGGTGGAAAGGACAGTTCATCAGGATGATTCCGCCTTCGGCGTCCCTCTCCGGCATATAGCCGACGCCGCCGAGCAGATCGTCGAGGGACTCACCGTTCCCGCCCAGCGAACGGCCCCGGGAGTAGGACGCCTCAGTCAGTGCCTCGCGCACCCCTCCCCCGCCGGTCATTGCGGATTCAATCGCGGTGGCCATCAGCTCTCCGGCCAGGTCGTAGCTCCGGTCCGGAACCGACGCACCCACTTCTTCCAGCGCCGGGCGGTAGAGCTTCGCCGGACGGCCTGACCCCGGGCCGGCCTTTCCGCCGAGCTTGCGGAACTCGACGGCGAGCAGCCCGTCGCGGACCAGTCTGTCCAGGTGGAAGGACGCTGTGGATCGGGGCATGTCCAGCGCAGCCGCAGCGTCGTCCCGCCCCACGGCCGACGACTGCCCGGCGACGTATTCAAAAAGGCGCCGCCTGCCGGCGTCACCCAGCGAGGCCAGCGCGGCCAGGCGGCCGGTCCACGACAGGGCGGACTTGGATTCACGGTTCTCGGCTGGTCGGCTCATGCGTCCAGCGTAACTCTAAAATCAAGATCTGTTGCTAAAGAAGGATTGCCGGTTCTAAAATCGACTTATCTACTTTTAGAAGGGAGTTCCCCATGAAAAGCACAGCACTGAAGGAGCCCGCGAGCCTGCATACACTGGCGGCTGATCCCGCCCGCCAGGCGTTCGTGCTCCTGCGCACCGTCTTTACCGTGGCGCCCATCCTGTTCGGCCTGGACAAGTTCACCAACCTCCTGACCGAGTGGACCGGCTACCTCGCACCCATGGTTCCGGCAACATTGCATCTGCCCGCGCAGACGGTGATGTATGCCGTCGGCGTGATCGAGATAATCGCCGGAGTCCTGGTGGCCCTCCGGCCGCGGATCGGTTCGCTGGTGGTGGCTGCATGGCTCCTGGGGATCATCGTGAACCTGATCATCCTCGGGGCCTTCTACGACGTCGCACTGCGCGACTTCGGGCTGTTCGTCGGTGCGCTGGCCCTCAACCGGCTGGCCACCGCCGCAGCACCTCATCAGCCCGGCGGAACCACCGTCAGCCACTGAGCAATGTCTGCCCGGGCGGCGGCGAGCGCCGCCGCCGTCGGGCACGACACCGACACGTACACGGATGAGCCGGCCGTTCCGAAAACCCGGGCCAGCACCGCGGTGGCCTTGCCGGCTTTCTGGCCTGCCGGTTTGGCGGCACGTTCCAGGACCAGGACATCCACGGCCGGCCCGGGTTTGTCCCGTTCCCCGCCCCAGCGCAGCGACGCGGGCTTTAGATAGGCGGGCAGGATGGTGGGGTCCAGATACGCAAACAGCGCGGCGGTCGATTCCCTGTCATCAGCCGCCACCAGCGGCCACTGGTTCTGTCGCACCTCCGCCGCCGCCTGGCAGCCGTCCGACTTTTGATAGCGGCTTGCGCCGCCCGCGTTGCCGACCACCTGCTTCCACTGCGGTGCTTCGGCCAGGTCCTCGGACAACCCGACGGGAACACCGTGCGCCAGCGTGGCCCCCGCCGAGAAGGGCATGTCGCGGGAAGCCACCGCGTCCGCATCGTGTCCGGGCGTGATGGTAGGCGTGCCAAGTCCACTGGTGACTGGCGGGATGCTCGGGGCGGCGGGATCGGGAACACCGACGCTGCAGCCGCCGACAAGGGCAACGGCCGCGCCGGCAGCCACCGCCACGCCTGCAAGGCGGGCACCACCGCGACCTGTCCGAACTCCCATTCCGAAAAGTCTAGACGCCCCGCGTTATCACCGGCGGGAACCGGCACCCCTGCTGCGGTCGTTGTTCCGTCAAGACCGTCAAGACCGGCTTATATGCTTGGCACACCGGGCCGCGCATGCACGCCGGCAACAACGACTTAAGGACCGTGCTTGACCAAGGGCAGCAGTTCCCACTACGAAGTGCTCCGCGTGGCGGTGACCGCGACCGAGAGGGAGATCAAGGTGGCCTACCGCAAGGCTGCCCGCGCTTCGCATCCCGACCATGGAGGCGACGCCGCGACGTTCCGTCAGGTGACCCTTGCATATGAAACGCTCATCGACCCCCGGCGGCGGGCCGCCTACGACCGCTCCTACGCGACCGGACCGCGCTGGGGCCGCGCAGAGGGCGACGAGGCGCACTTCGACGCCCCTGCTGCCGGCAGCCACGCCTCCGCGACGATCCACAAGCCGGGAACGCCCCGGAACACGTCAGCCGACGCCCCCGTCTACGTGCCGCCTTTCGACACGCCCGGCGCCGTACCGCTCCTGCCGCCGGAGCTGGCCGGCCAGCAGGTCCACGGCATGCCGAGAAAGCGGGGCATCTTTGGTGCTGAAGCCAGGATCCAGCGGGAGCTGCGCACAGTCCAGCTGATCAGCAGGCAGGTCCTGCCGGCCATCCCTGCGGCGCGGCTGATCAATGGCCTGCAGTCCCCTGCGGATAACAGCCACATTGACCATGCGCTGCTCTCGGGCTACCGGCTTGCCCTGATCGGCTCCATGCTGCTGCCCAAGGGTGCGTATGCGTGGGACGGAAACACGCTGAACCACGGCGGCCGGTCGATTGCCCCGCCGCAGCTGGCCCCGGTGGTCCGGCGGATGCAGGACATCTTTCCCGAACTTAACGTGACCGGGTGGACAGTGGTCCACAGCCCGGACGGAAACCTCCACGAACCCGTCATCGACCGCCACCGCCGCTCCCGGGACGGCTCGGATATTATCCAGGTGGTCAATGCCGCCGGCCTGGCCCGCGGGCTCAAGGATTTCCTGTCCTCCGGTCCGGCGCCGAACACCGTCAACGTCCCGGTGCTCGCGCGACTGCTGAGGGGCATGCACTGAGGTCACGCCGGAAGGGCGGCGGTTGTGCCGACGCTAGGATGGAACGGTGTTCCGCATCCTCTTCCACACGCCTGAAATTCCCGGCAATACGGGCAACGCCATCCGTCTCGCCGCCATCACCGGCGCCGAACTCCACCTCGTGGAGCCGTTGGGCTTCGACTTTTCAGATGCCAAGCTCCGCCGCGCCGGCCTGGACTATCACGACCTGGCGGTGGTGACAGTCCACCCCAACATCGAGGCGGCCTGGGAGGCACTGCAGCCCGAGCGAGTCTTCGCCTTCACCTCTGACGGCGAGGTGTCCTATACCGACATCGCCTACCGGCCCGGTGATGTCCTGATGTTCGGCCCGGAGTCCGTGGGCCTGCCGGACGACCTGAAGCGCGATCCCCATGTCACGTCCCGGGTCCGCCTGCCCATGCTGCCCTCACTGCGGTCGCTGAACCTGGCCAACGCGGCATCCATCGCCGTTTACGAGGCCTGGCGGCAGCAGGGTTTCACCGGCGCACAGCTGTGAAAGCCCGGCTGCACAGGCACCCATCCGAAGCCCCTCCCGCACCGAATCACCCCTGAGCACACATCCACGGGCGTAAGGAGCGGCAGGTGACAACACAAAGGCCGGGTAACACTGTATTCCGTTTTGCCCGGCACGATGCTGCCGAGGCCGGAAACGGTGTGCAGCGCCTGCCGGCAGGCGACCTATGCTTGAGGGTGATGGATACTCCCAACGCGCCGAACTTTGACGCCACCGCGCCGCCCGGCACCGCCGTCGACCTTAACCAGCAGCTGGCACAGCTGCTGGAGCGGATAGCCGACGGCGACCAGGCGTCCTTCGCCGAGTTCTACCGGCTGACGTCGCGGCGGGTGTTCGGCATGGCGCGCCGGGTGCTGATCGATCCGGAGCTCAGCGAGGACACCGTGCAGGAGGTCTTCCTGCAGGTCTGGCAGAACGCCGCGAAGTTCGATCCGGGCAGCGGCAGTCCCCTGGCCTGGCTCATGACCATCTCGCATCGCCGGGCCGTGGACAGGGTCCGCTCATCGCAGTCCGCCACCGAGCGTGAGGCGAGATACGGCGCCAGCAGCCAGGA
This sequence comes from Arthrobacter sp. K5, assembly GCF_040448525.1. NCBI lineage: Bacteria > Bacillati > Actinomycetota > Actinomycetes > Micrococcales > Micrococcaceae > Arthrobacter > Arthrobacter sp. K5. The sequence continues at coordinate 1,418,105 of NZ_CP159279.1, forward strand.
CATCGACCATGACTCGGTGTCGGACCAGGTGGACAGCCGGCTCGAGGCCGAAGCCGTGGTTCGCTGCCTGGAGACCCTGACCGAGACGCAGCAGGAATCTGTTCGGCTTGCCTACTACGGCGGCCTCACCTACCGCGAAGTGGCTGAAAAGCTGAACGCGGCCATTCCGACCATCAAGTCCCGCATCCGCGACGGACTGATCCGACTCAAGTCCTGCCTGGGGGTGAGCTGACCATGACCGATACGAATGATTCCCGCGGGCGCCAGCTGCCCCGGGCGTTTGCCGCCGACATTCCCACCGACCTTGCGGCCGGCCGGGCGGTTGAACTCGCCGAGATTTACGCTCTGGACGCCATCAGCGACGCCGAGCGGGAAGCCATCGACACCTACGTCGGCGGCGCTCCCGAGGCTGAACGCGCCTCCTTCAACGAACGCGTCCGCCAGGCCAGGGAGACGCTGGCAATGTCCTTTACGGCCGAGGAGGAGCCGCCTGCGGACCTGTTCGTCAGGATCGTTGCGCAGCTTCCCGAGCAGCCGGCCAGGGCACAGGCCCCCAGGACGGAAGCCGCCGAGGAGGGGCCCGCCGCGCCGGCAGCCGTGCCGACGGCAGAGCCGGCCCCCGCTGCCGACGAACTTTCCGCTGCGCGCCAGCGCCGTGAAGTACGACGCCGGCCAGCCGGCCTTCGGAACTGGCTGATCGGGGTTGCGGCTGCTGCCGTGATCGCGCTCGGCGGTGTGGGCATCGGGGCCTACGTGGCCAACCAGAACGATCCGTTCAATCAGGTCATCGAGGCGCAGGACGCGCGCCAGGCGACTGTCGACGTCAACGGCGGAGGCACGGCGACGGTTTCGATCTCGCCGTCGCATGATGCGCTGGTGGTGCGGATGAAGGATGTGCCGCCACCGCCCGCGGGCAAGGTGTACCAGATGTGGCTGATTCCCAAGGATGGCTCCACTCCCGTCTCTCAGGGACTGATGGATGCAGAGGCGTTGTCGAAGCCGGCCCTGGTCAAGGGCATCGGCTCGGCCGCTGCGCTCGGCATCACGGTTGAGCCTGCCGGCGGATCGGCTACGCCGACCCTTCCTACCGTGGCTGCCGCACCGCTGAACACCTGACACCCAGTGCCTGAACCGGGCTGCCTGATGCAGGCTTGACGTTGACGTTGCGTCAACTTCTACGCTGGAGGCATGAAGCAGGAAGAACTCCGGAGCTGGTCCATTGCCGAACTGGCGAAGCTGAGCAGGGTCTCCTCCAGGACCCTCAGGCACTACGACCAGGTGGGACTGCTGCCGCCTGCCTACACCGGGCACAACGGCTATCGCTACTACACGCAGCCTGAGCTCCTGCGTCTTCAGCGGATCCTGCTTCTCCGTGAACTTGGCCTGGGCCTTGGAACCATAGGCCAGGTCCTGGACGGCCAGGCAGACCAGCTGGATGCGCTGAGCGTGCACCGGAAGTGGCTGCTGGCAGAGCGCGACCGCCTGGACCGGATGGCCCGGACCGTCGGGGCAACCATATCGGCACTGCAGCAAGGAGACGCCATGTCAGGCGAGGAAATCTTCAAGGATTTCGACACCAACCCGTACGAGGAGGAGGCCCGCCAGAGGTGGGGCGACCAGGCCGTTGCGGACAGCAAGGCGCGGCACGCAGCGCTGAGCGCTGCCGACAAGCAGGCCTTCATGGCCGAAGCCGGGGCGATCAACGAAGAGCTGGCCCGATGCCTGGACGCCGGCCTGCCGGCGGACGACGCCCGGGTGCAGGTCGCCGTCGAACGCCATTACCGGTGGATCTGCGTCAGCTGGACGCCTGACGCTGACAGCTACCTCGGCCTGGGCCGGATGTACGTCGAGGATTCGCGGTTCACCGCGTTCTACGACAAGAGCCGCGCAGGCCTCGCCTCCTACCTTCTGGAGGGGATCACGGTCTACGCGGCGTCCCGGCTCAGCGCGGCCGGAGGCCAAAGCACAGCCTAGAAACCGGCGATGGTCCCCGGACCGTTGACCATGACCACGTGGAAGGCCTCTGCGCTCCGGCCGTCGGGCAGTCCCGCACGTCCGGCGTTTGCCTGCATGCCGCGCCGCACGGTAGCCTCCATGGCCTCTGCGTCGGGATGCTGGCTGACGTGCACGTGGATGGCCTCGAGCTTGCTCTCCACATGCTCCGTGACGTCCACGAAGTGGTTTTCCCGTTCCTCCGGACCGGCATAAAGCCACAGCCACGGAAGCTTGAAGGCCTCGAGGCCCGCCTCGGCGAGGTCCGGGTACGCGAAGGGGTTTTCCACCGCCGGGTAAACGGCACGGGTCACGGCCTCCCCCACCGCCAGATGGTCCGGATGGCTTTTCTGGATGCGCTTCCAGTTACGCTCGGGATGCATGGAAAGCACGACGTCGGGCCGAACTTCGCGGATCAGCTTCACCACTCCGCGCATCACCTCGTGGGTCGGCTCAAGGTACCCGTCCCGCTGGTGCAGGTAGTGGATATCCGTGACGCCGACGAGGGCCGCGGCCCGTTCCTGCTCGGCCGCCCTGAGGGCGATGATTTCGGCGCGCTGCGCCGGGTCGAAGCCGCCGGCGTCGCCGTCGGTCATGATGCAGTAGCTGACCTCGACGCCGGCCGCCGTCCACGCGGCGATGGTGCCGGCAGCGCCGAAATCGACGTCGTCGGGATGGGCTGAGAAACAGAGCACCCGCTCAATCCGGTGCTGTTCCGGATTGAACGGGCTCTGCGCTGGTGCAGCGTTTGGGGTCAACGATTCAGCCCTTGCGCTTCTTGATTTCTTCAGTAGCCTGCGGGAGCACCTGGAAGAGGTCGCCGACGATGCCGAAGTCCGCGATTTCGAACACCGGCGATTCGGCGTCCTTGTTCACGGCGACGATGACCTTGGCGGTCTGCATGCCGGCCTTCTGCTGGATGGCGCCGGAGATGCCGGCGGAAATGTAGAGCTGCGGCGAGACGGTCTTGCCGGTCTGGCCGACCTGGGCATCGTGGCTGATCCAGCCGGCGTCCGTTGCCGCGCGGGAGGCGCCCACGGCCGCGCCCAGTGCATCCGCCAGCTCTTCCACGGGGCCGAAGTCGCCGTCGAGGCCGCGTCCGCCGGCCACAACGATGCGCGCGTCGGTGAGGTCGGGGCGGCCACTGGCGACCTTCTGTTCCCGGGAGGTGATGCGGGCTGCCGCGGCCGTGGCGTCGGCAGGAGCGTCAACGGTCACGGTTTCCGGTGTGCCGGGAGCGGTCGCAGGCTCGGGGTCCACGGTGTTGGCCTTCACGGACAGCACGGTGACCGCGGTGGTGGCCTTCGCCGTCGTGGTGTACGAACCGGCGAGCACCGACTTGTGGGCGGTGCCGTCGGCGTCGACCGCGACGACGTCGGTGATGACGCCCGCGCTCAGCCGGATGCCGAGCCGCGCCGCGATTTCCTTGCCCTCGGGCGAGTTCTCGAGCAGGACCGTGGTGGCGCCTGACTTGTCCGCCACGGTGGCCAGGAAGGCGGCCTTCGGCGCGACGAGGTAGTCGTCAAGGTCCGCTGCGGACGGCCGGAAGACGGTGGCCGCACCGTAGGCACCCAGGGTGCCGGCGACGTCGTCGGACAGTTCGCCGTTGACTGCCACAGCGGTTTCCCCGAGGGAGCGGGCGATGGTGAGGAGTTCCAGGCTGCTCTTCTTCAGAGCCTGCCCGGGGTTGTCAATGAATACCAGTACGTTTGCCATGTTGTGGAGTCCTCTTAGAGCAGCTTCTGGGCGGCCAGGAAGTCAACCAGCTTGATGCCGGCGTCGCCTTCGTCCGTGATGATGGTGCCGGCAGTGCGCGGCGGGCGTTCCTCGGCGGCCGTCACGCGCGTCCAGGATCCGGAGTGGCCCACCTGGGAGGAATCGACCCCGATGTCAGCCAGGGAAAGAGTGGTGATGCTCTTGCGCTTGGCCGCGATGATGCCCTTGAAGTTGGGGTAGCGGGGTTCGTTGATCTGGTCGGTCACGGAAACCACCGCGGGCAGGGACGCCTCAACCGTCTCCGAGTGGGTGTCAGCATCACGGCGCGCCGTGACACGTCCGCCGTCCACGTCCAGGGAGGAGGCGAAGGTAACCTGCGGAAGACCCAGACGCTCCGCGAGCTGCGCGGGCACCAGGGACGTCTCGCCGTCTGTGGAGGCCATGCCGGTCAGGACGAGGTCCACCGGGCTGTCGGCGCCGAGGTGGCGGACTGCCGCTGCGAGCGCCAGGGAGGTTGCCGCTGCGTCCGAGCCTGCGAGCGCGGCGTCGGTGAGGTGCACGCCCTCGGTGGCGCCGATCTGCAGGGACTTCTTGATGGCGTTCACGGCACCGGCAGGTCCCATGCTCAGCGCGATCACTTTGTTGCCGGCCTTGGCACCCCCGCGCGCTTCGGCAAGCTGCAGCGCAGCCTCCAGGGCGTACTCATCCAGTTCGGACAGGATGCTTTCGTCGCGGTCCGTGGTGTGGCCCTCGCCGCTGAGGTGCCGGTCGAACTGGGCGTCCGGCACATGCTTGACCAGGACGACGATCTTCAATGTCTCTTCCACTGTATTTACAGCAGCCTTCCGTGCTTGTGGATAGCCAGCCGGGTGAGGTCATGGCCGTGGAACGCCCGGGATACGGGTAGCTCCTAGCTAACCATATTGGGCCCGTCATATGACGTCCCGTTAACGCCTGTGTCAAAGGCCCTGAGTCAACGGGCTGAGCCAACGGCAGGAACGACGACGGCGGGCCGCACCTCCCTGGAACTCAAGAGGTGCGGCCCGCCGTCGTACTGTGCGCAGTTCCTGCTGTGCGGTTGCCTACTGCTCTGCTGCAGCGCCGAGCGTGACGTCCAGCTGCTGCTCGCGGCCGTTGCGCAGGACCGTGATCTTCACCGAGGAGCCGGCGGGCTGCTCACGGACAGCTGCCGTCAGCTGGTTCGGGTCACTGATGGCCAGGTCGTTGAAGCGCGTCACCACGTCGCCCACCTTGATCCCGGCCTTCGCCGCCGCCGAGCCCTGCTCCACCGAGGCCACGTCGGCTCCGGTCGAGAACCCGGCATCCGATGCCGACTTCGCCTGCACGCTCACGCCAAGCTGGCCGTGGGTGGCCTTGCCGTTGTCGATGATTTCCTGGGCCACGCGCTTTGCATTGTTGATCGGGATGCTGAAGCCCACGCCGATGTTGCCTGTTCCGCTTGCAGCGGAGCTGCCGCCGGCCGAGGCGATCGCGACGTTCACGCCGATCACTTCTCCCTTGTTGTTCACCAGCGCGCCACCGGAGTTGCCCGGGTTGATGGCCGCATCGGTCTGGATGACGTTGATGGCGATCGATCCCTTGCTGGCCGAGCTCTGGCTCTGCCCCTGGCCCGGAGGAGCGAACTCGAAGCCCTGGTCGCCGCCCTGGGAGTTGTCCGTCCCCTCCTTCGGGGCCGCCGAGGACGCGACACTGATGGTCCTGTTCAGCGTGGAGACGATGCCATCCGTTACGGTGCCGGTGAGGCCCAGCGGGGAACCGATGGCAACAGCCGTGTCCCCGACGTTCAGCTTGCTGGAATCACCGAGCGCTGCCGGAGTGAGGCCCGACGGGTTGTCCACCTTGATGACCGCGAGGTCGGAGAGCGGGTCGGTACCAACAACCTTGGCGGAGAGAACGCGGCCGTCGTTCGTCCGGATTTGGATGTCCGCGCTCGCGGTGGTGCCATCCAGCGTCACCACGTGGGTGTTGGTGAGGACGTGGCCCTGGTCGTCGAGGATGATCCCGGAGCCGGTGCCGCCCTCGCTGCCACTGGTGGCCTTGATGGTCACCACGCTCGGTGATGCCTTGACGGCTGCGGCCGTGATCTCGTTGACCGAGTCCTGGTTGTTGACGATCACCGTTCCGGGCTGGCTGCCGGAACTGGCCGCCGGCGCGGCGCCGCCGCCGTCGAACAGGTTGCCGGAGCCTACCGTCGCAACCCCGCCACCCACGAGCCCCGCGGCCAGGATGCTGGCAACGAGGGTGCCGACGCCGAACGTCGCTTTGCGCTTGGGCTGGCTGGCCCGGTTGTCCTGGAAAGCGGGATGGGTGTTGTGCGGGGAGTACTGGGCACCGGCGGGCTGGGGAGCCGGCGCCGACTGCTGCCCGTAGAAGGGGGCGTGCTGGGGGTAAACGGGGTGCGGACCGCCGGTACGCTGCTGCTGCAAGTTTTCGCGGCTCTCCGCGGGGCTGCCATACGGCCGGCCTTCGTCTGGCTGGCCTGCCCGGGGCTGCCCTTCGCTTGGCTGGCCAGCGCGTGAGTGGTCTGTGTCCTGCGCCGGCCGGTACAACGGCCGGGTGGGGTTGCTGCCGGAGTCAAGGCGTACCGTGGGGTTCTCGGAACCGCCGCCGGTGCGGAATTCACCGTCCTGGTGTGCAGGAGGCTGGAGACCCTCATCGGGTTCACGCCGAGGGGTCGGATCAACAGGGCGCCCTGAAGGATCTCGGTTCTCAGGTGCTGCGCCCGGTACTGGGTGCTCAGTCATTGGACTTCCTTTCATCCGCGTCTGTATTAACTATGGAGGATCGGACTGAAACTAAAACGGACGTTTGCTGGGAGGTTCCTGAATGCCCTCCGTGACGGGGCCACTGCCGGTGTTCTCAACGGCCACTTAGGTCTCCAGCGCTTTTCGCTGGTGGCATATTCCCCGCCGTGGACGGTCCTGCTGGTGCACCATAGAATCAAGAAGAATTGCCACAGCGACCTGCGGCTTTACACCCGGCGTGGGGGCGCTGCTGCATTCTGTGACGGCTGTTCGTCCCGAACCAGCCGCGGCGTGCTGAAGGGTTGCCATGCGGTCAATGTTGAAACGTGTACTCGCCGTGATCGGCCTGACTGGAATGTTGGTGGCTCCGGCCGCCGCAGCCTGGGCCGAGGAACCGGTAAACATCCCCTCCGGCCAAAACATCGTCGACGACGCGAACGTCCTCGGCGGCCGCAAGGGCGAAGTTGAGGAATCCATCCAGAAGCTCCTCAAGGACCACAAGTACAACCTGTACGTGGTCACGGTTAAGTCGTTTGAAAATCCGGCTGACCCTGCCGCTTGGGGTAATACCGTCGCAAAGCAAAAGGGCATGGGCCCCGCTGACGTGATCCTCGCGATCGCCACCGAGCAGGGCAAATACTACTTCGCGCCCAATAGCTCCAGCGAAATCTACCCCAAACGGACCACCATCACGCAGAACGCCATCGCGGCCAACCTCGGTGCGGGCAAGAAGGACTTTGCCCAGGCGGCCATCGACACCGCGGCCGCCATCGGTGACGCTGCGGACGGCGGAAGCGGAACCGTCCCCTCCGGTGCTGGCGCAGGCACGGCCGTCCTCGTGGGCGCCGGAATCGTCGCAGCCGGCGGCGCGGGCACATATCTTTACCTGCGCAACAGGCGGAAGAAGGCCGGCCAGGCGTCCAGCGCAAGCTACGGCCCGCAGGGCGCCGAACTCGATCCCCTGGCCGGAATGAGCATCGAAGACCTGCGCAGGAAGAGCGGCTCCCTGCTGATTGAGGCAGACGACGCGATCAAGTCGAGCGAGCAGGAACTGGGCTTCGCCGAGGCGCAATACGGGGAAGCGGCCGTGGGCAACTTCACCAAGGCGCTCCAGGAGGCGAAGGCGCACATGTCCGAGTCGTTCAAGCTCCAGCAGCAGCTGGACGACCACATCCCCGATACCGAAGAACAGCAGCGCAGCTGGCTCGGAGAAATCATCCGGAGGTCGGAGGCTGCCCTTTCCTCCCTGCAGGAGCAGAAGGCGGACTTCGACTCGCTGCGCGAGCTCGAGAAGAATGCACCGCAGGCTCTCGCCGCGGTGGACACCGGCGCTGCCGAGGCCGATGCGAAGATCGCCCGGGCCGACCAGACCCTGGCGGAACTGCGCGGCAAGTACGCGGATACCGCCCTGGCACAGATCTCGGACAACATCACCCAGGCCAAAGAGCGTCTTGCCTTCGTGCAGAATGCCAGCGCCACGGCCCGCGAAAAGCTCGCGTCCGGAGAAGGAAGCCTCGCTGCGGTGGCCGTCCGGGCAGCAGAGGAGAGCCTGCACCAGACCAACGTGCTGCTGGACGCTATCTCCAAGGTCGCCGGCAACCTGGACTCGGCCCGTGAGGGACTGGAGTCCGCCGTTGTGGACACGTCCCAGGACCTTGCGCAGGCACGGGCTATGATCCAGTCCGGCGCACACCCGGAGCTTGAGGGGCCCGTAGCTGGCGTCGAAGCGGCCCTCGCCCGTGTGAAGAGCGAAATTCAGAACGGCAAGATTGATCCCATCGCCACTCTCGAGCGGGTCGAGTCGGCGCACCAGGCCCTCGACCAGGCGCTGGGCGGGATCCGGGACCAGCAGGACCAGGCACGTAGGGCCCAGGCTTCACTGCAGCAGACCATCATGTCGGCGCAGGCGCAGATCAGCGCCACCTCGGACTACATCACGGCCCGCCGCGGCGGCGTCGGCACGGAAGCGCGGACCCGGCTGGCGGAAGCCCAGCGCAACCTCGATTACGCGCTGTCCATCTCCCGCAACGACCCCGTGACTGCACTGACCTACGCGCAGCAGGCGCATGCGCTGGCTGCCCAGGCGGCCCAGCTGGCCCAGTCCGACGTCGACAGCTTCGGCTACGCCAACCAGGGGTACGGCCAGGGATACGGGCGCGGCGGCATGTTCGGCGGCGGCGGAGGCGGCGGCCTCGGCGGTGCCATCCTCGGCGGCATCCTCATCAACTCCATCCTGAACGGCGGCAGCGGCGGCGGCTGGGGCGGCGGCCACAGCGATGGCGGTGGCTGGGGCGGCGACTCAGGCGGTGACTTCGGCGGAGGAGACTTCGGCGGGGGTGACTTCGGCGGCGGGGACTCGGGCAGTTTCTAGCCAGCAAGACTAAGCGCCGGCCCGTTCGATTGGGCCGGCGGGTAGAAGCGGTACATCAACTGTTCACTGAATTCAGTGGGAAACACTGAGCAGGACGAAAGGTAACACCATGAAGCAGTCCATATTCGGCCGCATGGCGCAGCTGGCAAAGGCCAACATCAACTCGCTGCTGGACCAGGCCGAGGACCCGCAGAAGATGCTGGACCAGATGGTCCGGGACTACACCAACAACATCGCCGAAGCCGAGTCCGCGGTGGCCCAGACCATCGGCAACCTGCGCATGCTTCAGGACGACTACAACGAGGACATCAAGAACGCGCAGGACTGGGGCAACAAAGCCCTGGCCGCCTCCCGCAAGGCCGACGAGTACCGCGCGGGCGGCAATGCGGCCGACGCCCAGAAATTCGACAACCTGGCCAAGGTGGCCCTGCAGCGCCAGATGTCGTCGGAGAACGAAGCGAAGGCCGCCGAGCCGAACATCGCCTCCCAGACCGAGGTCGTGGACCGCCTCAAGACCGGGCTGGACCAGATGAAGGGGAAGCTGAACCAGCTCACCAGCAAGCGCAACGAGCTCGTGGCCCGGTCCAAGACGGCCGCCGCCCAGTCGCAGGTTCACGACGCGCTCAAGAGCATCGATTTCATGGATCCCACCAGCGAGGTGGGCCGCTTCGAAGAAAAGATCCGTCGCGAAGAGGCCAAGGTCCGCGGCCAGCAGGAACTTGCCGCGTCGAGCCTCGATGCGCAGTTCAACCAGCTCGAGGACCTAGGCGAGCAGACCGAGATCGAGGCCCGGCTTGCGGCGCTCAAGTCGGGCAACTCCAAGCCCGCCATCGGGGCCGGCGGCACCGCGGCACCGGCATCGTCGTCCACGGTGGACGAGGCGGATTTCGACAAGCTGTAAGGCACATACTGAACCGGAGTCGCGGGCAGCGTCACCGGTAGAGGCCGGGATCCACAGGGGTCCCGGCCTCTGCCGTCTCCGGGCCGTGTAGCGTGAAAGCATGGCCTCCACTATTGTCTGGCTCCGGGACGACCTCCGACTCGACGACAACCCAGCCCTCGCTGCCGCGGCCGCGCTGCCGGATCCCGTAACCGTTGTCTACATCCTCGACGAGCACTCCCCCGGCATCCGCCCGCTGGGTGCTGCGGCAAGGTGGTGGCTTCACCATTCCCTGTCCGCCCTCGGCGCCAGCCTCGAGGCGCGCGGGTCGCGGCTGCTGCTCCGCCGCGGCGCCGCCGCGTCGGCCATCGAGGAGCTGGCCGCCGAGACCGGCGCCGGAAGACTGTTCTGGAACCGGCGGTACGGCCAGCCGGAGCGGAGCATTGACGCAGGTGTCAAGGAGTGGGCTGCCGGGCAGGGCATTGAGGCCACCAGCTTCCAGGCAAACCTGCTGTTCGAGCCGTGGACAGTGCGCACCGGCTCGGGCGGGCCGTACAAGGTCTTCACGCCGTTCTGGCGCTCCTGCCTGGCTGGTGCCGAACCCCGCCTTCCCGCCGATCCCCCGGACCACTTGCCGCAGCCGGCCGCCGGAACGTCCGGCCGCCCGCCTGCCGGTGACCGGCTGGACAGCTGGCGGCTCCTCCCCCGGTGGCCGGACTGGAGCGGCGGCCTCGCCGCGGCCTGGACTCCCGGCGAGGATGGCGCCCACGAACGCCTGGAAGATTTCCTGGACGGTCCCGTGGAGGACTACGGCAAGGGACGGGACCGGCCGGGCGTCGAGGGCACCAGCCGTCTCTCACCGCACCTTCGCTTCGGTGAGATCAGTCCCTTCCGCGTCTGGCATTCCCTCCGGGAACAGTTCCCGCGCCATGCACCAGCCGACGTCGGGATCTTCCGGAGCGAGCTGGGCTGGCGTGAATTCTGCTGGCAGCTGCTGTACGAAAATCCTGACCTGGCCACGCAAAACTACCGCCGGGAGTTCGACCACTTTGCCTGGCAAACGCCGTCGGACGCTGAACTGGAGGCCTGGCAACAGGGGCGCACCGGCTATCCCCTGGTGGACGCCGGTATGCGGCAGCTGTGGCAGACCGGCTGGATGCACAACAGGGTCCGGATGGCTGCGGCGTCATTCCTGGTGAAAAACATGCTTGCCGACTGGCGGGTGGGCGAAGCCTGGTTCTGGGACACCCTCGTCGACGCCGACGCGGCCAACAACCCGGCCAACTGGCAGTGGGTCGCGGGCTCAGGCGCGGACGCCTCCCCTTACTTCCGGATCTTCAATCCGGTGACGCAGAGCAAGAAGTTCGACGCCGGAGGAAGTTACCTTCGCGGCTACGTCCCGGAACTGGCGGACCTGGATGACCGCACCGTGCACGAGCCGTGGAAGAACCCGTCGGCGGCCCCCGGCTACCCGGAGCCTCTGGTGGGCCTCCAGGAATCCCGGGAACGGGCGCTGGAGACCTACCAGCGGCTCAAGGAGGGGTGAAGAGGCTAGCGGCTGGTGACCTTGCCCATGAGCGACGCGATGGGGCGCAGGAAGAGCGGCCGGGCCAGGAACCATGCCGCAACCATGACCGCGACTGATGCCACGAAGAACCAGAAACCGACCCAGCTCACGTCGTCGCTCCCGCCGTACATGTGGTTGAGGTTCCGTAGCGCCCCCGTGGCCAGAACCAGGAATACGTGCACCACAATGAAGGCCACGAAGTAGATCATCACCGGGAAGTGCACTGCGCGGGCGGCCTCGATGGGGAAGGCCTTGTTCAGCCCGTTCGCCTTTTTCGGCCACACGGCGGACATCCGCAGGCCGGTGATGAAGGCCAGCGGGGCAGCGATGAACACCGTCGCGAAGTACGTCAGCAGCTGCAGGGCGTTGTAGTTGACCCAGCCATTCTCCGTGGGCCAGTTCAGCGAGGCGTACTGCAGGGCGGCCGAGACGGCGTTCGGGAAAACATCCCAGGACGTGGGGACGATCCGGGTCCACTGGCCGGTCGCAAACAGCAGGATCACAAAGACGAGCCCGTTCAGAATCCACAGCACATCCAGCGTCAGGTGGAACCAGAGTTCCAGGCTGATCTTGGTGGGAGCCGTCTTGGTCCTGATGAGGCCCTTGTTGTTTCGGGTCCAGTAGCCGCCGGGACGGGTGGTGGTGCGGACCTGCCAGCCCGAACGGATGATGAGCAGCAGGAAGAAGGCGTTCAGGAAATGCTGCCAGGCCAGCCACGCAGGGAAGCCGACAGGGGCGCCGGCAGGAAGCTCCGAATGCCCCGGGTACGAAGCCAGGAAGGACTGTACGCCGGAAAGGCCGGTGGCCCACTTTGCGAGCAGAACCACCACCACTGCAGCCACGAGGACCGCCGGCACGGTCCAGTAAATCCTGGACCGCTTGCCTTTCGCAGCGCCGGTTTTGTTCTTCGTTGTGGACATCGAAACTACATTCCTCTCGAGGATGACTGAGTCGGGCATCTGCCGCGCAGAAGCGCTCGGGCCCTGCGAAAGAGAATACTAGGAACAGCCAATACGTGAACAAAAGCTACCGGGAAAAGCAAGAGGCCCCGACCGGCTTGTCACCGGTCGGGGCCTCTTCATGGTTGCGGGGACAGGATTTGAACCTGTGACCTCTGGGTTATGAGCCCAGCGAGCTACCGAACTGCTCCACCCCGCGTCGCTTGATCAACTGTACCCTACTTTCGCGGCCGCTTTGACCACGGCCGCTGCGCCCGGACCGGGCGGCACTCCGGGGAGTGCAACCGTCAGCCGGACAGCAAAAAACCCGGACCACCAAACGGTGATCCGGGTTTTTTTCTTCAGTTGCGGGGACAGGATTTGAACCTGTGACCTCTGGGTTATGAGCCCAGCGAGCTACCGAACTGCTCCACCCCGCGTCGCAAGAACTACTCTACCGGCCGGTGAACAGGAGGCCAAATCCAAACGACGTGATCTGCGTCTCCGCCAAGGCGAAAGGCCGGCCCATCCCCTTTTGCGGGGAGGGCCGGCCTCTTCTCACTCGGCTGTCGGTCAGCTGCTGGGGGACGGGGTAGGCGTAGCTGACGGCGACGTCGGGGTGCTGGCCGTTCCGGTACCGGCAATCCTCGCCTCGGCATCGAGCGCCTTCTTCAGCGCATCCGACAGTTTCTTCTGCTCGTCGCCGTACGCCGCGAAGTCGCCCTTCGCCAGCGCTTCCTGGCCCGCCTTGATCGCGGCGTTGGCTTCGTCCAGGGCCGCCTTCAGCGCCGCCCTGGCATCCGCCGAGCCCGTTGAAGGCGGCGTGGTGCCCGGAGACGTCGGCGTCTTGCCGTTTGTCGCGTCTCCGGCCTGGGCCCCTGACCGGCCGCCGAACAGCTGGTTCAGGGCCGCATCCAATGTGGGAGCGAAGCCGATCTTGTCACCGAACGCCACGAGCACGCGCTGCAGCGTCGGGTAGGACGTCTCGCCTGTGGACCGCAGGTACACGGGCTGGATGTAGAGCATTCCGCGGCCGGCAGGAAGCGTCAGCAGGTTGCCGTTAAGCACATCCGAGGCACCCTGGCGCAACAGGTTCAGCGCTTGGGAGACCGTGGGGTCCGAGTTGAATTTGTTCTGCGCCTGGCCGGGGCCGGGAACCTGGGCTTCCGGCGGAACCTGCAGGAGCCGCAGCTGTCCGTAGCTTTCCGCCTTCACGCCCTTCTTGGAGCCCGCGTCGGAATCGGCCGCGAGGAACCCGTAGAGGACGTTGCGGGCGTTGTTGTTGACCACCTGCGGAATGTAGGAGGAGGTGAGTTGGAACGCGGGGGCCTTCTGGTCCGGCATCTGCAGCGACATGTAGAACGGAGGCTGCTTCACTTCCTGGGACACGGTGGGATCGTTCGGAACGCTCCACGCGTCGTCGTTCTTGTAGAAGCTCACGGGATCGGTCACGTGGTAGCGGCCAAGGAGCTCACGCTGCACCTTGAACAGGTCCTCCGGGTAGCGGACGTGGCTCATGACCGCGGCCGACATCTCCGAGTAGGGCTTCAGGGTGGAAGGGAACACCTTCTGCCAGGCCTTCAGGAGCGGATCCTGGTCATCCCAGGCGTAGAGCGTGACGGAACCGTCGTACGCGTCCACAGTGGCCTTAACCGAGTTGCGGATGTAGTTGACGGAGCTGTTGGGCAGCGCCACGTTGCGCCCCGCGGTGGTCTGTGAATCCGTAGTGGCGTCGGAAAGCTGTTCCTGCTGCGAGTACGGGTAGTACTGGCTGGTGGTATAGCCATCGACGATCCACTTGACCCGTCCGTCAACGACGGCCGGGTAAGCATTGCCATCGACCGTCAGGTACGGCGCCACCTTCTGCACGCGTTCCCGCGGGTTGCGTTCGTACAGGATCTGGGAGGCTTCGTTCACGCCGTCGGACAGCAGCAGGTCAGAGGACTGGAACTTGATCGAGTACAGGACCTTGTTGAAGAAGCTGCCGACGTTGGGGCCGCCGTTTCCGGTGAACGTGTACTGTGTCTCGCCGCCCTCCCTGGAGGCCGGACGGTCCTGTTCGCGGGGCGAGGCGCCTTCCGGCGCGCCCACGATCGAGTAGTCCGGGGAGTCCTCACCGAAGTAGATCCGGGGTTCGTAGGTCTTGTCGTTGCCGAGGACGCCGGTGGACGGGATGCCGGACTGCAGGAACTCCGGCTTTCCGTCGGCCGTGAACTTGTTGCCCTTCGCGGCAACAACACCGTAGCCGTGGGTGTACACGACATGGCGGTTCAGCCAGGACTGTTGGTCGGCACTCAGGCCGTCCGGGTTCAGCTCGCGCACGGCGATGACGGTGTCCTGCATCTTGCCGTCCACCATGTACCGGTCGACGTTGAGCGCCTTGGGGAACTGGTAGTACGGGCGGAACTGTTCAAGCTGTGAGAAGGCATCCGAGATGAGATTCGGATCCAGGAGCCGGATGTTTGCTGTGGTCTGCGCGTCCGGGGCAAGGGCGCCGGCCGTGGTGGTGGTGGTGGCGTTGTACCGCTCCACCTTCACCTGGTCCAGGCCGTAGGCTGCCCGCGTCATGCCGATGTTGCGCTCGATGTACTTCCGTTCCAGGGTCTGCTCGGAAGGGCGGACCTGGAACTGCTGGATGACCCACGGGTAGACACCGCCGGCCAGGATGGAGGTGATGACCAGCATCGCCGTACCGATGACCGGAAGCCGCCATTTGCCGATGACGGCTGCGACGATGAAGAGGATGGCGACGAGGGCCGCCGCCACGGCCAGGATCGCCTTCGTGGGGATGACGGCGTTGACGTCGGTGTACAGGGCGCCCGCCCAGCGGCCGCCGCTGTTCTGCAGTGCTGAGTAGCGGTCCAGCCAGAAGTTGATGCCCAGCAGGATCAGGAATGAGGCGCCGGTGACGGCGAGGTGGATCTGCGCGGCGCGGCTGGTGAAGATGCCGCGCTCCATGATCCTGATGCTGCCGTAGAGGTAATGCGTGAGAATGCCCGCAATGCCGGCCACGATTGCCACGCTGATCAGGAACCCGGTGACGAAGCCCAGGAACGGCAGCGTCATCAGGTAGAAGCCGATGTCGAGCCCGAACTCAGGATCCTTCTGGCCGAAGGACTCCTGGTTGAAGAACAGCATGACCTTCTGCCACTGGCTGGAGGCGGCGCTGCCGGCGAAGAGCCCGAACAGCACGGGCAGCCCGACCATGACCACCCGCCGGACGGGTTCCAGCTGCGCCTGGTAGCGGTTGAGGTTATCCCGGATTTCGGAGTCCGGCGCGTACACCGGCCGGGCGTGGTACGCGATGCGGATCGCATAAAACACGGCCGCGAACATGAGGAGGAAGCCGGCGGCAAAAATGCCGATCCTCGCCAGGTTCTCCGTCAGGAACACCTGGAAGTAGCCCAGCTGCTGGTACCACAGGACGTCCGTCCACACATTGGCGAAGAAGATGAACCCGACAACAACCAGCGCAACGACGATGAGCGTGGGCGTCAAAGCACCGCGCCTTGTCTGGAGTTTTCCGGGCGGGGTGGGGCTGGCAGGACGGGACAAACTCGTACCTCATAGCTTTTTAGTTGCTGTTCTTTAATTTTAAGTTGTGGAGGGCCTGCATGGCGCCGGCACCGGCTGTCAATTAGTGCCACGAGCGGACCGGAGCCTTAGTTCCTCGATTTAGTCTAGTTGTTGGTGCAGCCCGGAAGTCCCGACGTGTCGGCACCCTTGGCGGCCAGCTCCACGGCGGACTTTGCTTCGTCCAGGTTTTCCACCTTGACCACCTGCAGCCCGTCAGGAACATGCCCCACAACCTCCGCGCAGTTCGCCGCCGGGGCCAGGAACATAGAGGCACCGTCAGCCCGGGCACCGTGCATCTTCACCGCGATACCGCCGATCGGGCCAACCACGCCGTCGGGGCTGATGGTGCCGGTCCCCGCGATGTGCTTTCCGCCGGTGAGATCCCCGGGCGTCAGGGTGTCCATGATGCCCAAGGCGAACATCATCCCGGCACTCGGGCCGCCCACCTTGTCCAGGGAAATTTTCACGTCGAACGGGAAAGTGAAGCGGTACTGCAGAAGTACGCCCAGGATGTACCGCCCGGAGGGGTTCTTCGCCGGCGTCACGGTTTCCGTGATCTGCTTGCCGTCCCGGCTTACGACGACGACGGCGGGCTTCCCCTTTCCGGCGGCGAGTTCTTCCTGGATCACCTCCAGTGACGTGACAGCTTTGGCGTTGATGGACGTGAAGACGTCACCCTTCTGCAGCTTGCCCTGCGCGGCCGAGCCCTCGGACAGGTCCGCCACTTCAAGCTTCTGCTCGTAAGGAATTTCGAGCCCCTTCAGGGCCGCCGCCACAGCGTTCTCCTGCGACGTGGCCATGGCCACGGCACTCTCCTGCTGCGATTCCTCCTTGGTTACGCCCGTCGGGAAGATCAGTTCCTCGGGGTACACCGCCTTGGAGTCGTCAAGCCACGCCGAGAACGCCTCAAAGACGCTGACGGGACCGTTGGGACCGCCGTCGACATAGACAGTGGTGAGATCGAGGTTTCCCTTGGCCGGGAATGTCTCACGGCCGGAAACGCTGATCACGGGCTTCGTATTTTCCATGCCCAGTGTGTTGAATGTGGGCCCGGGCGATTCCACCACATACGGGACCGGCAGGACCGCGGCCGTCACGCCCAGCCCGAGCGCAAGAAGCCCGGACAGTGCCATCGCGGAGATGCGGGGATCCCTCCCCCGGGCGCGCCGGGACCGTCGGGAATCCTCAGTTCCATCGGGATTCCCGCCACCGGCGGCGGGCGCCGGGGACTCCTCTGCGGGCTGGCCGCCCTTGGTAATCGTCACTGAAGGACCTCTCCGCACCGCGTCGTTCAGCGCTGCACCGCGGCCGCAGCCCGGCGGACGGCCGGGCGCAGCCTACATACGTTCCGGCTTCTAACACTACGCGTCCCGGCCTGGCGTTAGCTCTTTGCCTACAGCGAACGTCCCTGCTTTCGGCAGACAGCCGCTCCCGCACAGGGGTAGCGTGAAAGTTGATTAATAGTCACACACCGACGATCGGCGGGATCATGACCTCCAATCCACTCAATCCGTCCAACGGCGACGAAAATCCAAAGGATCCGCTGGCGGAGATGCTGCAGAACCTCATGGGCGGCAAGGGCCTGGGTGACATCGACCCCGCCGAACTGGCCAAAGCCGCCGGGCTGCCCAACGATCCCAACCTGCTGGCCCAGATGTTCTCCCAGGTGCAGGCCATGATGAGCGCGCCTTCGGAAGGCCCCGTCAACTGGAAACTCGCCCACGACAACGCCCGCCGGGTGGCCGCCGGCAGCTCCGACCCCTCCGTAACGTCCGCACAGTCCCGCGAAGTGGACGAGGCGCTGCGGCTTGCAGAGCTCTGGCTGGACCAGGTCACGGACCTGCCCGCTACCGGCCTCATCGGCAAGGCCTGGTCCCGCGCCGAATGGGTCGAGGAAACACTCGGCACCTGGAAGCGGCTGACGGAGCCCGTGGCCAACAGCGTGGCCAACGCCCTCTCCACCGCCATGACGGAGCAGATGCCGGAGGAGATGAAGTCCATGATGGGCGGCGCCTCGTCCATGCTGCAGAACGTTGGCGGCGCCATCTTCGGCATGCAGCTGGGCCAGGCCATCGGAGCACTCTCCACCGACGTGGTTAGCTCCACGGACATCGGCGTTCCGCTGGCCGACCTGGAGATGGCGCTGCTTCCCGGCAACGTGGCCAAGTTCGGCGAGGGGCTCAGCCTGCCCGAAAACGACATCCGGCTCTTCCTTGCCGTCCGCGAGGCGGCACACGCCCGTCTGTTCGTCCAGGTTCCGTGGCTTCGCGGGCACCTGCTGGGCGCCATTGAGGCCTACGCCCGCGGCATTCACATCGACACGTCGCGGATCGAGGAGCTCGCCCGGGACCTTGACCCGAGCAACCCGGAGGGTATCCAGGAAGCCCTGTCGCAGGGCGTCTTCATGCCGCAGCGCACGCCGGAACAGGACCAGGCACTGCAGAAGCTGGAGACCGCGCTGGCGCTCGTCGAGGGCTGGGTGGACGAGCTCACCGCTGCGGCCACGGAAAAGGTTCTTCCCTCGGCTGCAGCGCTGCGCGAAACGGTCCGCCGCCGCCGCGCCACTGGCGGCCCTGCGGAACATGCGTTCGCGTCCCTCGTCGGGCTGGAGCTGCGGCCCCGCCGCCTCCGCGAAGCCGCCACACTGTGGGCATCGCTCAAAGCCGAGCGCGGCATCGAGGGCCGCGACGCCATCTGGAAGCATCCGGACCTGCTCCCCACGGCCGAGGATCTTGACGATCCCAAGGGGTTCAGCGAACGCCGCAAGCTCGCCGAGGCCAGTGACAGCGAAGTGGACGACGCCCTCCAGAAGCTGTTGAACGGCGGTTTTGACAGCCCGGCCGACACCGAAGGCGATAAGGCCGACGGCGAAAAGAATGACGACGGCGACGAGGGCGACGCTCCGAAGAGCTAGCCGGACCCGCTGGTTGAGCGGGGGAAGCCCAAGTTTCGAAGCTCAACCGGCGGTCTTTAAAGAGCCGGTTCCTCTGCTTCGCCGGGCGCCAGACCGCGCGACGTGGCAAACGACACGCCCTCCAGGAAAGCCTTGGCACGTTCCGTTTCGGGGTAGGCCTCCAGCAGTTTCCAGAACGCCGCGTTATGCCCGGCCACCAGCAGGTGCGCCAGTTCATGCAGCAGCACATAGTCGATGACCCACTGCGGCATGGGCCGGAGCTTGTCTGACAGCCGGATGGACCCGTCCGAAGGGGTGGCCGAGCCCCAGCGGGAGTTTTGGTTGCTGACCCACCGGACCGACGTCGGGGCCGACCTGCCGCCGAGGTACCTGGCCGAAAGCTCCGCAGCGTGTGCGGCCAGCGCCGCGTCCGAGGAAGGCCGGCGCCCCGCACCGCTGGAACGCTTCTCCCCCTGGGTCCGGAGCTTCTCCAGCATCCGGTGAACCCAGTCCGCTTCCTGCGCCCTGCTGAAGTGGGCGGGGATTGCGACGACGGCGGTACCGTTCTCCCAGAAGGCCGCGACTGTACGGCGGCGCCGCGCGGAGCGGCGGACCTGTACCGGCGCCCCGTCGTGGGTGGTCAGGGGCGTGGGGGTCTCTTGTTTTCCTGGCATCAGAAGGTGCTGCTTTCCGTCAGCACCGCGAGGACTGCTTCGCCGTACCGCTCCAGTTTGGACGGGCCAACGCCGGCAAGCTTGGCCAGTTCCTCAAGGGAGGACGGCCGGGCCTCGGCGATGGCGGTGAGGGTTGCGTCGGTGAAAACCACGAAGGCCGGGACGTCGGCGGACTGTGCCACATCCTTCCTCCACTCACGGAGGGCGTTGAACGTCTGCTCTTCATAGCTGGGCGGGCACTGGCTGCAGCGCCCCACCTTCCGCTCGGCCCCGCTGGCCAGCATGCTGCCGCAGACACGGCAGGATGCGGGGGCGGCCGCCTTGCGGCGCGGCGCTGCTCCCCTCCCCCGGGCGGCAGAGCTTGCCACCGAGTCCGGGCGCAGCCCGTCGAGGAAGCGGGACGGCTTCCGGTTGGCGCGGCCGCCGGGAGTCCGGGCGGTGGACCAGGAGAGGGACAGGTGCTCACGGGCGCGGGTAATGCCCACGTAGAGCAGCCGGCGTTCCTCGTCCACCGCGGCGGGAGTATCTGCAAAGGAGATGGGCATGAGGCCTTCGCTCATCCCCACGAGGAATACTGCGTCCCATTCAAGGCCCTTCGCCGCGTGCAGGGACGCCAGCGTGACCCCCTGGACGGTCGGGGCATGCTGGGCAACAGAGCGCTCCTGAAGCTCGTTGACGAAGTCAGCCAGGCCGAACTGCGGCCCCCGGTTCTGCGCCAACTCGTCCGCCAGGGCCACCAGCGCGGCAAGGGATTCCCAGCGTTCCCGCAGGGCGCCGCCACTGTGCGGGGCGGTGTCCGTGTAGCCAAGTGACGCCACGATGTCGCGCACCAGCTGCCCGAGCGGCTGGGGCTCGGACTCGGAAACGGCACGGGTGGCTGCCCGGAGTTGGAGGATCGCGTCACGGACCTCCTTCCGGGCAAAGAACCGCTCGCCGCCGCGCAGCTGGTAGCCGATCCCGGCGGACGCCAGAGCCTGCTCATAGGCTTCTGACTGGCCGTTGGTGCGGAACAGGACGGCGATCTCACTCGCCGGCACACCGTCGTCGAGGAGGGCGCGGATCTTGCCCGCGACCGTTGCAGCCTCGGCTTCGTCGTCAGTGCATTCGGTGAATTGCGGCTGGGGTCCCGGGGTCCGCTGGGCCACCAGCTTCAGGGGCGCGGCCCACGCGGCGTCTGCCGCCGGACCGCCGCTCCGCCGTGAGGCCAGCAGATCGTTGGCCAGCTTGACCACCTGCGGAGTGGACCGGTAGTCCCGGACCAGCTTGACCACGTTCGCGTCCGGGTACTGGGCCTTGAATCCGAGGAGGTGCTTCGGGGACGCTCCCGTGAACGAGTAGATGGTCTGGCTGGCGTCACCCACGACGCACAGCTCGTTGCGGCCGCCAAGCCACAGTTCCAGGAGCCGCTGCTGCAGCGGGGAAACGTCCTGGTATTCGTCCACCACGAAGTGCCGGTACTGCTCCCGGACGGTCGCTGCCACCTTCGGGTCTTCCTGCAGGATGCCCACCGTAATCAGGAGGACGTCCTCGAAGTCGATGACGTTGCGGTCAGTTTTGACGTCCTCGTAGGCCTGGAACACCCGGGCCACGGCTGTGAGGTCAAAGCCTCCCGGCGCGCCCCTGTCCTGCGCGTTTTCCAGGTAGTTGGCGGGGGTGAGCATGGACACCTTGGCCCACTCGATTTCGGACGCCAGGTCCCGGATGGAGGCACGGTCTGTGGTCAGCCGAAGCCGGCGGGCGGCCTCGGCGATCATCTGCGCCTTGTGGTCCAGCAGGTTGGGCAGCGCCCCGCCCACCGCCTGCGGCCAGAAAAACTGCAGCTGCCGCAACGCGGCCGCATGGAACGTTCTGGCCTGCACGTTTCCGACTCCGAGGTCGCGGAGCCGGCTGCGCATTTCCGCTGCCGCGCGCGCCGTGAACGTGACCGCCAGCAGCCGCTGCGGGCTGTACACCCCCGAGTGAACGCCGTAGGCGATCCTGTGGGTGATGGCACGGGTCTTGCCGGTGCCGGCTCCGGCGAGCACGCAGAGCGGGCCGGTCAGGGTGGTGGCCACTTCCCGCTGCTCCGCGTCGAGTCCGCCAAGGATCCGGTCCTCCAGGGAGGCATTGCCATCAGGAATTTCTGTCGTCACTTCTTGCTGCTTGCTTTTATGGGGATGGATGGGCCGCTCCGCCATGGAGACGTCGACGGGAGGTGTGGTGCCGCGCGGGCGTAACTGGTCAGCCGTCCGCCGGACGGTCCTGGATCACGCCGCCGTACCAGTGCTCAATGAGGGACCTGGCGATGGAGAGCCTGGTGGAGATGACGATTTCGCCGCTCAGTACGGCCTCCTGGACTTCCTCCCGGCTGAACCAGCGAGCCCTGGTGACCTCGACGCCGTCGGGCTTTGCTTCTGTGTCGTCGGTGACGGCTGTAAAGCCGAGCATGAGGGACGCCGGGAACGGCCATGACTGGGAGCCGAGGTACTGGCACGATTTGACCCGCACGCCCACCTCTTCCTGGATTTCCCGGACCACGGCCTGTTCGAGGGACTCCCCGGGCTCGACGAATCCGGCTAGTGTGGAGTAGTTCTTTGCGTCCAGTGGACCGCCGCCGCCCAGCAGGACACGGCCATCCGGGCCAACCACCGTGACGATAATGGCCGGGTCTGTGCGCGGGTAGTGCTCGGAGTTGTCAGCCGGGCACCGCCGGACCCATCCGCCGGCCTCCACATTTGTGACGGTGCCGCACCGCGGACAGTGGGTGTGGGTGGCATGCCAGTTGGCAATGGCACTGGCCTCAACGAACAGTGCGGTATGCGTCGCATCCAGTTGCGCGGCGACGTCCCGGAAGCCTTCCCAGGTGGCTCCGGCGGGCAAACCGGCCGGAGCGGGATCCACCGGTTCCGGCAGGATGAAAAGCAGGACGCCGGTTCCTGCGGGAAGGTCCTCGGAGCCGAGTGCCGCGCCGAGATAGATGATGTGCGCCGGACTGGACGCCGATCTTTCGAGCCGGTCCAGCAGCGGGCCGGCCTCTGCCAGGACGAGCGCGTCTCCGTGGACGAGCGCATGCCGGCCGGACAGGAGCATCGCCTTGGCGGTTCCCTCCGCCAGCAGGTCCGGAACGAGGCCGGGCCTCATCCGTTCAACCGACCCCCTGTTGACCATTGCGGGCCGAACCGGCAGCACGGTGTCGAAGAGATGGTTGGCAGGCAGTTGGCCTACCGGCAGCTGATGTTCCGGCATGGTGCCCGCCGCTTGACCGACCGGCGCAGCGGCCTCCGCATGACTCATGTATCCACCGTACTGACTCGCAGTGACAATTTACATTTCGGGAGGGCACCGGCAGGCCCGGACCGTGCGTCTCCGCTTTCCCCGGGGCATCCATATTTGGGCGGATCTCAAGACTCGCCGCGACACATCATTGTCTTGGACGCCGCTCAATCTACCGTGGAAGCGTGAGAAGAGAACCAATCGAACTGGCAGCTGTGGCCACCGCGGCAGTCCCCGGACTGAGCCCGACCGCTGTGAGCTCTGCCCCGGATGACCCGGCAGACTTTGATTCGGCCCTCCTTCTTGATGCCGAAGGCAAGCGCTGGCGCGTCCGCTCGCCCCGGCACGCCGAAGCAAGCACCAGGCTGGAGACCGAGTTCCTGGTTCTGCGCGCCTTCGCGCCCGCCATCCGGGCCGAACTGCCGTTTCTCATGCCGACCGTGGCCGGCACCGTCCGGCAGCAGAACCTGACCACCTTCGTGTACTCCCACCTGCATGGCGCCACGCGCACCGTCGAAGAGCTGACGGCCGGTCCGCAGGAGCTGGCGAAGGAGATCGGAACGGCGCTGGCGGCCATTCACGACCTGCCCCGGACGCTGGTGAGCAACGCCGACCTGCCCAGTTACACGCCGAACGAGTTTCGCCAGCGCAGGCTCAACGAACTCGACCAGGCCGCGACCACAGGCAAGATTCCGGCGCTCCTGCTCCGCCGCTGGGAGCACGCCATGGAAGACGTCTCACTGTGGCGGTTCAACCCCTGCGTGGTGCATGGTGACCTGCACGAGGACAACCTGCTGGTCGAGGACCACCGCGTCACTGCCGTCACCGGCTGGACCGACCTGCGGATCGGCGACCCCGCCGACGACCTCGCCTGGCTCGTGGCATCCAACGAGCACGAATTCGTCGACTCCGTGGTCAAGCACTACACCGCAAAGCGCCGTGACGCGCCGGACAACCACCTGCTGCGCCGGGCCGCGCTATCGGCTGAGTTTGCGCTGGCCCAGTACCTCGTCAAGGGCATCGCAGCAGCCGACGCCGACATGATCGCCGAGGCCGAAGGCATGCTTTCCACGCTGGCCGACGACATCGCCGAATATGGCGGCCAGCCCATCAGCGTGGAACCGCTGCCGCCGGCCCAGCCCGACTCCCCGCCAACCGGCCAGGCACCGGCTTCACCCGGCCTCGTTGACGCCTCCGCAGCCACCGACATTTCCGAGGCCATGCCCGCCGTGCACGTCATGCCAATCCCGGTTGACGTGAAGCCCCTTCCGGTCGAGGTGGCGCCCATCCCGGCCGACGCGGAGGACTCCGGGGAGAACGCAGACCAGCCGTCAGGGCAGGACGCGCCGCAGGGCGCGGCGGACGACGCTGGCGCATCCGACGAAGCCGGCGCGGACGGGACACAGGACAGGGAACAGGAGGATGCCCCGGCCGCGAAGCCCTCAGGCGCCGACACGTCCACCGTCGCCCTCACGGTGGTCGACGCCAAGACGACCTAACCGGAAGGTCTTGCCAGCGGGCGGGCTTCCTAGTTCGCGAGGGCGGCGGCCACGATCCCTTCCAGTTCGGCGCCTGACGCCAGATCGTGGGGGCGCACGACGTGGTTGTCCGCTACGTAGAAAAAGGCAGCCCGGACCTCGTCCAGCGGCACGCCCTTGAGCCGGGCCCAGGCCAGCCGGTAGACAGCCAGTTGGACGCTCTTGGTCTTCAGCTGCCCCGCGGACGGCCGCCGGCCGGTCTTCCAGTCCACGAGGTCCCAGCCGCCGTCGGCGTCCCGGAACACCGCGTCGATGCGGCCACGGACGACGACGTCGCCGATCCGGGTCTCCACGGGGACCTCCACATAAGCAGGCGATCTGTGCGCCCACCGGGAGTCCTTGAAGGTAGCCACCATGTCGTCAAGGCCGTACGCCTCATCAATGTGGTTATCAGAGCCGGGCGCTTCGCCGAGATCCAGCATTCCTGCCGTTCCGAAGTACTCTTCCACCCAGGCATGGAAGGCGGTGCCCTTGCGCGCCGACATGCCCGGTTCGCGCGGAACAGGTCTCCTGAGCCGCTGGACCACAGCCTCGGCGTCCTCCCCCAGGTCCACCAGCGTGGACGCTGAGATATGCCCGGGCAGATGCACGTCGCGGCTGCGGGCCCGCCTGGCACGGCGTTCGAGAAGGAGGGCAGCTTCGCGTTCCCAGCCCGCAGCCTGGGCACGGAGCCCCGTGCCCTCCGGGAGCCCCGGGGCACCGGCTTCGACAGCGGCGATCTCGGTGAGCAGCCGTTCCGCTGCACGGTCCATGGCCGCCCGCCGTCCCGGTACGAGCCGGAGCCGGTTGCCGCTGCGGGGGTCCACAGGACCTTCCAGCGGATCATACGGCCAAGAAGCCACCTCCAGCTCCCGGGTCAGGGGACTTTCCTGGGGCAGGGATTCCTCGTCGACGGAGCCAGGGTGGATTTCCGCAGTCCCCTGTTCTGCCAGCGGCGCCAGCTCAGCAAGGAACGGCGACATCTCTGCCATCCCGCCGCGCCCGCCGACCCACGCTCCGCTGGAAACCCAGAGCACGTGCTTGGCACGGGTGTAGGCAACGTAGGCCAGCCTCCGTTCCTCGGCCTCGCCGTGGGCCTGAACGTCTCCCTTGAACACCTTCTCGGCGTCCAGCCACCCCTTCTGGTCAGGCTGGTCCAGATCCCACTGCGGAAGATCGGCACGGTCGCCCCGGAGGGGCCAGGGCAGGGCCGCGGAACCGCTGCTCCACCTCGAGTCACGGCTGCTGGGGAACGCGCCAGAGTTCAGGCCCGGCACGAACACGACATCCCATTCGAGACCCTTGGAGGCGTGCACAGTCAGCAGCTGCACGGCCTCGTGGTTGACGTCGGCGGGCGGCACATCCAGGCCGCCCTCCTCAGATGCTGCCGCCTCCAGCCATGAAAGGAAGGCCAGGACGTCCACCCGGTGCGATGTCTGCACGAACCCGGCGGCCGCATCCTGGAACGCATCCAGGTTCCGCCGCGCCTGGTGAATGCTGAATCCGGGCCTCGCGGCAACCTCGATGTCCAGCAGCATGGCCCGTTCCACCTCGCCCAGCAGGGTGGTCAGGTCCTCCCCCATCAGCGCCCGAAGCTGCCGCAGCTCGGTGCCCAGCCGCTGCAGCCGTTCGCGGGCAGGAGGGGTCAGGCTGCGGCCGTGCGCGGACGTCCAGCCCTCCTTGGGAAGCCAGTCCAAGGCTTCGACGAGGCTGGCGGCGTCGGTGATGTCGCCCTCGATAAGGACGTCCGGGGTTTCCTGGTCCGCGCCACCCGACGGATCGTTCACACCCAGCCCGCCGCCGTTGTCGACCATGTCGCGGCCGTTATCAACCATGCCGCGGCGCCTGGCCAGAAACGCGGACCAGTCCCGGAACGCCATGAGGTCGGCGGGGCCAATCCTCCACCGGGCGCCGGCCAGTAGCCGCATCAGCGAATCCGACCGGCCCGGATCGGCCAGGACCCGCAGCGTGGAGACCAGATCCACGATTTCGGGAGTGTCCAGCAGCCCTCCCAGGCCCACAATTTCATACGGGATTCCCGTGGCCTCGAACTCCCTGCGCAGGCACTCCATCTGCGCGCGCCTGCGGCACAGGACGGCCATGGCAGGCTGGACGCGCGGTTCCTGGGAAGAACCGTCGAAATCCGTGGCCCGGAACTTCA
The DNA here is from genome assembly GCF_040448525.1 of Arthrobacter sp. K5. Lineage (NCBI taxonomy): Bacteria > Bacillati > Actinomycetota > Actinomycetes > Micrococcales > Micrococcaceae > Arthrobacter > Arthrobacter sp. K5. The sequence continues at coordinate 1,444,407 of NZ_CP159279.1, forward strand.
GGAGATCCTTGGCGATCGCCGCTGCTTCATCTTCATCCGTGGCAAAACGACCCATCACCACGCGGCCCTGCACCGCGGCCGGGCTCGGCCGCAGCGCGGGCACCTCCACGTTCGCGCTGGAAGACGGCTGCCCGGCGGGTCCGGCCTGCGCCGCGGCGGCGCTGAGCGGAGCCGCAATAAGGTTGGCGGCGGCAAGGATGTTGCGGCCGTTCCGCCAGGCGGTGGTCAGGTACGAAACAGGGGCAGGACGCCGGGACGCCGTCCCTGTCTGGCCGTCCTCGACGCAGACCGGAAACTCATTGACAAAGTGGAACAGCTGTCCGGCGGATGCCCCGCGGAAGCCGTAGATGGACTGGTTCGGATCACCGACGGCGGTGACGGCGTGGCCATCCCCGAAGAGCCTGGAGAACAGCACCAGCTGGGCGTGTGAGGTGTCCTGGAATTCGTCCAGCAGCACCACCTTGTAGCGCTGCCGTTCCATCTCGGCGGCCAGGGGCACCTCGCGGGCCACGCGGGCCGCGAGCGCCACGAGGTCGCCGAAGTCCAGCGCCCCGCGCGCCCTCTTGGCTTCCGCGTACCGTCCCACGAGCTCCGCCACGCTGGCCCGTGTCCGCAGCATGGCTCCGAGTTCGCCGGCGGCCTGGCTGGGGTTCTTCTTGGCCCCGGCCACATACGGCAGCGCCTCGAACTCGGCGAGCCGCTGCATCAGCCAGCCCTGCACACCGTCCGGTTCCTGGAGGTGCTCCGCGCACTCCCCCGCGAGCTGGATGACGGCTTTAACGAGGGTGGACTTGGCGACCCTGAAATGGGAATACTCGCCGTCGAAGGCCTCAACCACCTCACTGGCCAACTGCCAGGCCTGGGCGCCGCCCAGCAGCACGACATCCCGCTCGATCCCGAGCCGCAGCCCGTAGTCGGAGACGATGCCGCTGGCAAACGAGTGGTAGGTGGAAACCTTCGGCTCCAGGGCGTCCGCGCTGAGCAGCGCCCCTGCCACGGCGCCGCCGGCGTCACCGCCGGCCGTCCGCTGCAGCGCACTGAGTTTGGCGCGGATGCGGCTGGCCAGTTCGCCGGCGGCCTTTCTGGTGAACGTGACACCGAGGACTTCCTCCGGCTTGACCCAGCCGTTCGCGACCAGCCAGACGACGCGGTCGGCCATGGTGGCGGTCTTGCCCGAGCCCGCGCCGGCGATGACCAGCCGGGGCGCCAGCGGCGAGGAAATGATGGCCGACTGTTCCGCCGTCGGCAGGTTCTTCTCCCCCAGCAGGACGGACAGCTCTTCGGGACTGAACCTGGGCTCGGGCAGCTCCGCCATCCGGCTCATTCGGTAACCTGCTTTCCCCGCGCACACAGCGGACATACCTCCGGCAGCCGGCAGCCGACGCCACCGAAACCGGCCTTGGCGGGATCGTGCCTTGCCTCGAATTCGTGGCCGGACATCACCGCGGCGGCGTCGTTCACCATTTCCATCGCCCAGTTGTCGCCCGGGTCCAGCGGGTCCTGGTGCTGGATGCCCGGGCTCTTGGTGGTTGTGCCCAGCTGGGCCAGCACGGCACCGCCTGGCCGGGGCTCGGCGCCGGCAGCCTCGGAGTCGCCGAAGCCGCCGGCCAGCACGGCCGCCTGATAGGCGCCCAACTGCGGGTGCCTGCCCAGTTCGGCCTTGCCCGGCTGCCGTTTGCCCGTCTTGAGGTCCACGATCACCAGCCGCCCCTCGGCGTCGATCTCCAGCCGGTCCACCTGCCCGCGCAGGACGGCCGACCGGGGACCCTCATCGGTGGGAACATCTGCTCGGGGAACAGCACCGGGTTCGGGCAGGGTTACCTCGAAGTCCTGCTCGACCCCGGCCAGGCGCCGGCCCTCGCTGCGCATGACCAGGATGTACTGCGCCAGCTTCCGGACCATGGCTTCTGCCCTGCGGAAGTCCAGCTTGCCTTCCCAGTTGTCCTTCATGCCCAGGGACGGCCAACGCCGGACAAGTTCGGCGAGGTATTCAGTTCCGCTGGCATCGGGGAGGTCCTGGGCGATGGCGTGCACCAGGGTGCCCAGGCTGCGGGCGAAGTCCGTGGCCGCTTCGCCGCCCGCGGCCTGGATGAACCAGTCCAGCGGGGATTTCTGCACCGACTCCACCTTGGACGGCGAAACGAAGACCGTGCCGCCCGGCGGGACTACCCTGTCCACGGACGTCAGCGGGGCCAGTCCCCACCAGGTGTCCGGATGGGCTCCGGGAACAGGCGCCTCGGCCGTGGCAAGGCGGGCCAGGACACGCACGGCTTCGCCGGCCTCGGCGGCCAGCCTGCCGTCCAGCTGGGCGTACTGGCGGAGTTCGGCCACCAGTGCACGCAGCGTCAGGGGCCTTTCCACGGGGGTATAGCCCCGACCCTCCTCCCCTGGCAGCAGCGGCGCGACGTAGTCCAGAAAGGACGACGGCTGTTCGTCCTCCGACGACACGGCGGTGCACAGCAGCACGTCTTTGGCCCGGGACACCGCCGTGGAAAAGCTGCGGAGTTCGTCGTAGCGGATTTCCCGCAGCCGGCTCAGCGGGCCAAGCTGGAGCGCATACTCCACGCCGTGCTCGACGGCGTCCGCGAACAATGTGCTGCCCAGGAGCTCGCCGCGGAGGCGGGTGTTGGGCCAGACGCCTTCCTGCAGGCCGGCGACGATGACGAACGGCCATTCCCGGCCGGCGGCGCTGGCGGGAGTCATCAGTTCCACGGCATCGTCTACCTGGGCCCGCGCCGCCAGGGTGTCCATGGGCAGTTCCTGGTTCAGCAGGTATTCGAGGAACTGTTCCGGACCGGAACCGGGCATCTGGTCCACATAGCGCTCGGCTGTGTGGAACAGCGCCATCATGGCGTCCAGGTCCCGGTCCGCCCGCGCTCCGACGAGTCCGCCAGCCAGGGCAGCGGACGTCCATGCCGCCGCGAGCCCGGTGGAGTGCCAGAGCGCCCACAGCACTGTCTCGGCGTTGGCGCCGGGTTCAGCGACGGCCTTCCGCCCGGCCTGGATCATCCGCGCGACCCTTCGCGCCGACCGGCCCTCGATCCCCAGGGAGCCGAGCGCGCCGGGCTCAAGCAGCGCCTCCACGAGCAGGGAGTCGCTGGACCGTCCGCCGCCGCCCAGCAGCTCCTCCCGCCGGAGCGACTGGCGGAGGCGGCGCAGTTCCAGGGACGTCGCACCGCCGACCCTGGATGTCAGCAGCGACACCGCCGATTCCGGCGTGAGGACCGCGGGGTCAAGGGCCACCGCGTAGGCGTCGAGCAGCGGACGGACTGCCACCTCATCGCGCACGGCGGCTTCGGCCACCGGAATCCGCACCGGGATTCCCTGGCCGGCGAGGTAGCGCTGCAGCTGGCTCAGCTGGCCGCCGTTCCGGACAATGACGGCGATGTCTTCGAGCGCCCGCCCGTCCCTCAGGTGCGCTTCGAGGATCCTTTGGGCGACGTACCGCAACTCATGCACGGCCGACGGCAGAAGGTGCGCTTCCACGGTGCCGCCTGCCGGCTGGGCTGTGTCGCCCGAAACCGTGTCACCGGTGGTACAGTCACCCGAAGACGTGTCAGCGGACCCCCCGGCTTCAGCAGGAACGGAGCCAACCGGGTCCAGACGGCGGGCGAGCTGGCCGCCGGACCGGAGGGAGATCCTATCCGCGACCCCCAGCCAGGCGTGGGCCACCGCCGGCTGGTGGCGGTGGGCATGGAACAGCGGCTTCTCAACGACCGCCCGTTCCTCGCCGCCCAGCAGGCCAGGGAGCTCGGCCACGAGGTCCGGCCGGGCCCCGCGGAACCCCTGCACCACCGTGTCCGGCGCGGACGTCACGTAGACATCCTTGCCGGCGGCCACATCGGCCAGGAGTTCGAAGACGGCGGGGTTGGCCTCCTGGATGTCGTCCACAAGAATCAGCTGGAGACGGTCGCGTTCCGCCGCCAGGAAGCCGGGGAAATCCTGAAAGAGCTGGCGGGCGGCGGTGATGATGCCCGCGGGGTCGAACGCCTCCGGCATGCGCAGGTCGAGGACATCGCGGTACTCGGCGTACAGTGCCGCAGCGGCAATCCAGTCCGGCCGTCCGCAGGCGTGGCCCAGGCCCGCGAGGTCCTCGGCGGTGCGGCCCGTCTCGGTAATGCGGTCAAAGAGCTGGCGGACCTCGTGCCGGAACCCGCGCGTGGGCAGGGCTGCCGTGAGGTCATCGGGCCAGGGCAGCCCGAGGCCCGGCAGGGCGTGGCCCTCCAGCAGTTCCTTGATGATGAGGTCCTGCTCGGGGCCTGACAGGAGCCTCGGGGCCTTCGACAGCGGCAGGAGCCCTTCCGCCCTGGCGCGGCGGATGAGGTCGAAGGCATACGCGGCCCAGGTGCGGGCCGGCGTGGTGCTCAGGCTGCGGTTCAGCCGGGCGGTAAAGCGGTCCCGGAGGGTGTCCGCGGCAAGCCGTCCCGGCGCGAGGATGAGGATTCGTTCGGGGTCCACCCCTTCCGTCTCCACCCGGCGGATTGCCGCCTCGATGAGCACGGTGGATTTTCCGGTTCCGGGCGCTCCGGGGACCAGTACGGGGCCGGTTCCCCCGGGCACTTCGACGGCGGCCAGCTGGTCCGCAGTGAGCACTGGAACGCGGGAGTGCACCTGCCGAGGGGGCAGCAAACGAAGACCTGTGGAGGGGAAGGGGGCGGCGGAGACTGAGCCTTCGTGGTCCCGTTCCGAAGTGAGTGCGGATGCGGGATAGGCGGAGGTCTGGTCGACTGTTGCGGTCACACGGACATTCCATCATCCGGCACTGACAATTTGCGCAGCGACGCTTCCAGCCGCTCGGCGATCCCGTCCAAGGCGTCAAAATCGGCGTCGGACGGCGCCCACCGCGCGGCGGTCAGATCCACCCGCCACCGTCCCTCGCCCGTCCTCGCAAACCCGCGATAGTCCCCGCGCAGGGGCGTGCCCTCCTGCAGGTAGAACTCGAGGGCCTGGGACTCATGGCCGTCGGGGGCCAGTCCGCTGGCCCGCAGCACCCGCCACCATGGGACGCCGCTGCCGTAATGGCTCAGCACGGATCCCACCTGCCGCGGTCCTCCGGTGCCAAGGAGCTCAGCGACGTCGCCATAAGCCACTGCCGAGCCGGCCGGGATGAGGTCAACCACCGCCAAAACCGCCTCCACATACTCCGCCCGCATACCTTCAGACTATCGGCCGGCACGCATCACCAGCGGTCAGGACGGGCGCCGTGTGCGTCTTCCCACACCATGCCGGACACGCGCAGGGCAAGCACCATTACTGTCGGTGGCTCCGGGTAATTTGGAGCCATGAGCACTTGGAACACTCTCCCCCGGGCCGCCTTCGACCTCGAAACCACGGGCCGCAACTCCCGTGCCGCCCGGATCGTGACGGCTTCTGTCACCGTGGTGGACAGCTCCGGCAACGTGATCCGCGAACACGAGTGGCTGGCCGATCCGGGGGTTGAGATTCCGGCGGAGGCCAGCGATGTCCACGGGATCACCACCGAACACGCCCGCAGCCACGGCCGGCCTGCGGCCGAGGTCACCAGGGAAGTGGCCGCCGTGCTCCAGGGGCTTTTCGACGACGGCGTTCCGGTGATCGCATTCAACGCCAGCTACGACTTCACCGTCCTGGCCGCCGAGTCGGCCCGCTACGGCGTGCCGCAGCTGAGCCGGTTCCCCGTTCTGGACCCCTACATCATGAACAAGCAGGTGGACAGGTACCGCAAGGGCAAGAGGACGCTGACCGCCCTGTGCGAGGAGTACGGTGTGGAGCTCGAAAACGCCCACACATCGGCCGCGGATGCACTGGCAACGTTGCGCATGCTCGATGCCATGGCCGGAAAATTCCCCAAACTGAGCATGCCGGCCAGCCAGCTGCATCAGCTTCAGGTGGACTGGGCCGTCAGCCAGGCCGCCGACTTCCAGCAGTACCTCCGCAAGACCAAGCCCGCCGCCGTCATCGAGGGTGACTGGCCCGTGCTGCCTCCGGAGGATGCGAGCCGCGGCGGCTTCTGACCGGTGCGACGCAACTCACAAAAACTGGCTCGTACCGCCAGCGCCGTGCCATGCCTTACTGATTCTGTGACAGCAACTTCTGTCATTGCTATCGGCTGACCTGCTAATAAAAATCTGCATTATATTCGGCGAAATGGGCCGAAACCCATTCATTACGTCACCTAACGGCCGTATTAACGGCAGGTGAGACAATTAAGTTTTGCGGGCGCGCCCTCTGCGGGGCCGGATCTCGGCCCAGACGGCTTGACTGCCCGACCCCGATTATCCCAATGAAAGTGATGCGTGATGAAAATCAAAGCCTTGAAGTGGCTGTCCACGGTTCCCGTGGCCGTAGTCATGGCCGTATCCCTGGCCGCCTGCGGTGGAGGCACCGCTGCTCCCAGTGGCACGTCGACCGACGCCCTCGCCGGCAGCGACCAGCAGACGCTGGACAAGTACACCACCAAGGACGTCACCGCTCTGGACAAGATCGACAAGTCCAAGCTTGGCCTGATCACTCCCGGCACCCTCAAGGTCGGCACCCTCTCCGATGCGCCGCCTAACATCTTCATCGATAAGGACGGAAACTTCACGGGGTACGACAACGAACTCCTGAAGGCCATGGCGGCCAAGCTCGGCCTCAAGGTGGAGTTCGCGTCGACCAAGTTCCAGGGACTGCTGGCACAGGTGAAGAACAAGCAGTTCGACGTCGGCTCTTCCTCCATTTCCACCACGGACGCCCGCCGCGAGACCGTGGCCTTCACCAACGGCTACGACTTCGGCTACATGGCGATCGTGACCAAGGATGACGCGAAGGTGAAGTCCTTCGACGACCTGAAGCAGGGCGTACGCATCGGCGTCGTCCAGGGCACCGTCCAGGACGACTTCGTCACGAACACGCTGAAGCTCGAGCCGGTCCGTTTCCCGGACTACAACACGGTCTACGCGAACGTGAAGAGCGGCCAGATCGACGCCTGGGTTGCCCCTTCCCAGCAGGCCGAGGGCCAGGTCAAGTCGGGCGACGGCACGAAGATCGCCGAGAAGAAGGTCAACACCCAGAACTTCACGGCGTACGCAGTGGCCAAGGACAACCAGCCCCTCACTGACGCGCTCAACTCGGCGCTTGACGCCGTAATCGCCGACGGCACGTGGACCAAGCTCACCACCCAGTGGTACACGGACCGCCCGACCATCAAGGAACAGACTCCTGAGGGCTGGAAGCCGGGCAGCAAGGCCGTCCAGGTCCCCACGAAGTAACCGACTGACAGGCGCCACATGGATTATCTGAACAGGCTCGCCGAGACCTTCCTCGACTGGAAGGCCATCGCCGAGGTACTCCCGGCCATGTTCTCGGTCGGTCTGCCCAACACCCTCGTCCTCGCAATCGTCTCGGGCATCATCGGCTGCGTGGTCGGCATGGTGCTGGCCCTCATGGGCATCTCGCGCAATCCTGTGGCGCGGTGGGCCGCCCGGGTGTACACGGACGTGTTCCGTGGACTCCCGGCGGTTCTCACCATCCTCGTCATCGGGCTCGGCTTCGGACCCATCTTCCGCGAGCTGACGGGCATCGCCAGCCCTTACCCCATGGGCATCGCCGCGCTCTCGCTCATGTCCAGCGCCTACATCGGGGAGATCTTCCGTTCCGGCATCCAGAGCGTCGACAAGGGCCAGCTCGAGGCCGCCCGCGCCTTGGGCTTCGGCTACGGCCCCTCGCTGCGCATGGTCGTCGTGCCGCAGGGCATCCGGCGCGTGCTCCCGGCGCTGGTGAACCAGTTCATCGCGCTGATCAAGGAATCGTCGCTGGTCTTCACCCTGGGGCTCCTGGCCTCCGAGCGGGAGCTGTTCCAGATCGGCCAGGACGCCGCCGCCCGCAGCGGCAACCTGTCCGGCTACGTGGCGGCCGCCGTGTTCTATCTCGCGATGACCGTTCCGCTGACCCACTTCGTCAACTGGATCGACGCTCGGCTGCGCACCGGCAAACCGGAAAAGAAAGAACCTGACGAGGCTGCCGCCGTCGTCGGGAAGGGAGCCCACGCATGAGCCAGTTCACCTCAGGCTCTCTCGAAGCGAAAAACGTCCATCTCGCCTTCGGGCACAACAAGGTCCTCCGCGGCATCGACCTGAGCGTCCCGGCCGGCACCACTGCCTCGGTGATCGGCCCGTCCGGCTCCGGAAAGTCGACCCTTCTGCGCGTGATGAACCGCCTGATCGAACCGGATGCCGGGGACATCCTCCTGGACGGCAAGTCAGTCCTGAAGGACAACCCGGATGAGCTGCGGCGCCGGATCGGCATGGTTTTCCAGCAGTTCAACCTGTTCCCGCACAAGAGCGTGGGAGAGAACGTCGCGTTCGCCCTGCGCAAGCTGCGGAAACTGCCCAAGGAGCAGGCACGCGAGGAAGCCCTCGAGCAGCTCGACCTCGTCGGGCTCAGGCACAAGGCCGATGTCCGCCCTGCCACCCTCTCGGGCGGTCAGCAGCAGCGGGTGGCCATCGCGCGCGCCCTTGCCATGAAACCTGAGGTCATGTTCTTCGACGAGGCCACCTCGGCCCTCGACCCCGAGCTGGTCAAGGGGGTCCTGGCCCTCATGGCGGACCTCGCGAAGGGCGGCATGACCATGGTGGTGGTGACCCACGAAATGGGCTTCTCACGCAACGTCTCGGACACCGTGACCTTCATGGACGGCGGTGTGGTGGTGGAGTCGGGCCCGCCCGGACAGGTCTTTGAAAACCCGCAGACGGAGCGGCTGCAGGGCTTCCTCTCGGACGTCCTCTAGGCAGACGCCTGGGCCGGATCACCAACTGCAAAAAACTCTGGCACCCGCCGCGGCGGGTGCCAGAGTTTTTTTGTTGGAAGGCAAGCCCGACGGCGGGCGGCATCGACGGCGGGTTAGGCCTTCGCTGCGGCGGCCGCCTTCGCTGCGGCAGGCAGTGCCTCGAAGATCCGGTTCATGGCGGTGTCGTCGTGCGCCGCGGACAGGAACCAGGCCTCGAAGACGGACGGCGGCAGGTAGACGCCCGAATCCAGCATGGAGTGGAAGAAAGGCGCGTAGCGGAACGACTCCTGCTTCAGTGCGTCGCTGTAGTTGTGGACCCCCTGTTCGGACGTGCCGAAGGCCACCGAGAACAGGTTGCCGGCGCGCTGGATGGAGTGGTCCACGCCGGCTGCGTCCAGCGCCGAGGACAGCGCAGCGGAAAGCTCCAGCGAGCGGGCGTCGATAAACGAATACACCTCGGGCGTGGCGTGCGTCAGGGTGGCGACGCCGGCGGCCATGGCCACCGGGTTCCCGGACAGCGTGCCGGCCTGGTAGACGGGACCGAGCGGCGCAAGGTAATCCATGACGTCGGCCCGTCCGCCGAGGGCCGCCGTCGGCATGCCGCCGCCGATCACTTTGCCGAACGTCAGAAGGTCGGGGGTCCACTTCTCGGTCGCGTCGGCGGCGCCGCCGGTGAGGCCCCAGTAGCCCGAGTAGCCGGTGCGGAAGCCGGTCAGGACCTCGTCGACGATCAGCAGCGCGCCGTGGGCTGCGGTGATCCGGGAGAGGCCGGCATTGAAGCCTTCGCCGGGGGTGACCACGCCCATGTTGGCGGGCGCCGCCTCGGTGATGACGGCGGCGATGTTGGGCCCGTGCTCGGCGAAGGCTGCCTCAACGGCGCCTAGGTCGTTGTACGGCAGTACCAGGGTTTCGGCGGCGGTGGCGGCCGTGACGCCTGCGGAGCCGGGGAGGGCCAGGGTGGCAACGCCGGAGCCGGCGGACGCGAGCAGCCCGTCGAGGTGCCCGTGGTAGCAGCCGGCAAACTTGATCACCAGGTTGCGGCCGGTGAAGCCCCGGGCAAGCCGGATCGCCGTCATGGTGGCTTCCGTGCCGGTGGAAACCATCCGCAGCCGTTCGACGGCGGAAACGCGTTCCTTGACGATGGCCGCGAGGTTGGCCTCGTCGGGGGTCGAGGCACCGAAGGAAAGGCCGCGGTCCACGGCAGCGTGCACGGCGTCCAGGACGGCCGGGTGGGCGTGCCCCAGCAGGGCCGGGCCCCAGGAGCAGACCAGGTCCACGTAGTCCTTGCCATCGGCGTCGGTCAGGTACGCGCCCTTGGCCGCGACCATGAAGCGGGGCGTGCCGCCGACGGAGCCGAAGGCGCGGACCGGGGAATTCACGCCGCCGGGCATCAGCTGGCGGGCGCGGTCGAAAAGTTCCTCATTGCGAGGGGTACTGGAAGTCATGGTTCCCATTCTTTCAGTCTGCGGGAGTGTCACCGGACAGGAGCTCGGCCACCCGGGGTGCCACCACGGTGCCGAAGAGTTCGATGCAGCGCATCATGGATTCGTGCGGCAGCGTGCCGTTGCCGTATTTCAGGTCGAAGCGGTCGACGCCGAGGTTCCGCTTGAGCAGGGCAATCTTCTGCGCCACCGTCTCAGGCGAGCCGACGTACAGGGCGCCCTCGGGACCGCACATGGCGTCGAATTCCCGCCGGTTTCCCGGGCCCCAGCCGCGCTCGGCCCCGATCCTGTTCCGCTGGGCGAGCCAGTGCGGAAACAGCTCCTCGCGGGCCGCCTCGTCGGTTTCAGCTATGTGGCCGGGCGAGTGGGTGGCGATTTGCTGCAGGGGATGCCCGTACTTGGCCATCCCCTCGCGGTACAGGTCAACCAGCGGGGCGAACGCCCGGGGCTGGCCGCCGATGATGGCGAAGATGATCGGGTAGCCGTATTCCGCGCACCGCAGGACGGACTCCGGGGTGCCGCCCACGCCGATCCAGGCAGGCAGCAGGTGGTGCTCCAGCGGCGGGTAGACACTCAGCCCGGCCAGTGCTGGCCGGGTGCGCCCCTCCCAGTGGACCGGCTTTTGGGCCCGCACCCTGTCGAAGAGTTCGAGCTTCTCCTCGAACAGCACCTCGTAGTCCGCAAGGTCCAGGCCGAACAGCGGAAAGGACTCGATGAACGAGCCGCGGCCCAGCATCACCTCGGCGCGGCCGCCGGAGAGGGCGTCCACCGTGGAGAATCGCTGGAACACGCGGATGGGGTCATCGGAACTGAGGACGGTCACGGCCGAACCGAGCCGGATCCTGGCGGTCCTGGCCGCGGCGGCTGCCAGGAACACCTCGGGGGCCGAGACCGCAAAGTCGCGGCGGTGGTGCTCCCCCACGCCGAAGGCGTGGAGGCCGACGGCGTCAGCAAGGACCGCCTGGTCCAGCAGCTCCCGCAGCACCACGGCATGCGGCTTCGGTTGACCCTCACCGTCCAGCCCGACGTCGCCGAAGGTGTTCAGACCCAGCAGGATCTTCCCGGGACCCACCGGCGCGGTCGGTGCTGTGGTCTGGCCCGGGGCCGGCTCCGCCATCAGGATTCCTTGAGCCAGCCGGCGATCTCGCTGGCCCAGTATGTGAGGACCATGTTGGCCCCGGCGCGGCGGATGCCGAGGACCGATTCGGTGATGGCCGCCCGCCGGTCGATCCAGCCGTTGGCAGCGGCGGCCTCGATCATGGCGTACTCGCCCGAGATCTGGTAGGCGGCGACCGGTACGGGGCTCATCGCGGCGACGTCGGCCAGGATGTCGAGGTAGCTCATGGCCGGCTTGACCATCACCATGTCTGCACCCTCGGCGAGGTCGAGTTCCACCTCCTGGATAGCCTCCCGGCGGTTGGCGGCGTCCATCTGGTAGGTCCTGCGGTCGCCCTTCAGCTGTGAGTCCACCGCTTCCCGGAACGGGCCGTAGAACGCCGAGGCGTACTTTGCGGCGTAGGCCACCACGGCGGTGTTTACGTGGCCGGCGTCCTCGAGGGACTGGCGGATCACGCCGATCTGTCCGTCCATCATTCCGGACGGGCCCAGCACATGGGCGCCGGCGTCTGCCTGGGCCACCGCCATCTTCGCGTAGATCTCCAGCGTGGCGTCGTTGTCGACGTAGCCGTCGCTGTCGAGGACGCCGCAGTGGCCGTGGTCGGTGAATTCGTCCAGGCAGACGTCGCTCATCACCACGAGGCTGTCCCCCACCTCCGCGCGCACGTCGCGGATGGCCTTGTTAAGCACCCCGTCCGGGTCCAGGGACGCCGTTCCCTCGGCGTCCCTGGTCTCGGGAATGCCGAACAGCATGATGCCGCCGACGCCCAGTTCCACGGCTTCGGCCGCCGCTCGCTTCAGGGTGTCGGTGGTGTGCTGCACGACGCCCGGCATGGAGGCGATCGGGTTGGGCTCTGAGAGCCCCTCGCGGATGAACGCGGGAAGGATCAGGTCTGCCGGGGCAAGCCGGTGCTCAGCCGTGAGCCTGCGCATGGCGGGGGTGGTGCGGAGCCGCCGGGGTCGGTGGTGCGGAAAGCTCATGTCCTGTCCTTCACTGTGGGCCTGCTGTCGATGAGTGGATGTTTAGGGGGCAAGCGCCCGGATGACGGCCGCCACGAGCCCGTCGGGCGTGGCCTCCCGGGCCGTGGCCGCCACGGTGAGCCCCAGCGCTTCCGCTTCGGCCGCCGTCGCCGGGCCGATGGCCACGAGGCGGCAGGAGCCGAGGGGCGCAAGGGTGGCGCCGATGCGCCGCACGGCGCTGGGTGAGGCGGCGACGACGGCGGCGAGGGCGCCGTCGTCGACCTCGGCTTTCGCTTCTGCGGGCGTCAGGAGCGGCAGCGCGGCGGCCGTGCCGTCGCCATCGGGTCCTTCGGCATCGGGTCCGTTGCCGCCGCTCCGGCCGAGGCGCCGCGCCGGCTCGGCCGGGAAGTCCACCGTGGAATAGGCCACCACAGTCCGGACCCGGGCACCCTTCGCCTCAAGCCCCCGGGCCAGTGCAGGGGCGGCTATATCGGCCTGCGGCAGCAGCACTTCGGCGGGACCGCCGGGCCACCCGTTGACGATCCCGGCGGCCGAGTGTTCTTGCTCCGGTTCGAAGTGCACGGCAATCCCCGCGGCCTCAAGCGCCCTCCGGCTGGCGGGTCCGACTGCGGCAACCCGGATTCCGGCCGGAAGCCAGTCGCCCAGTTTCACCGCGCGCTCTGCCGCCTTTTCCTGCAGCGCGAGGACGGTGGTGGCACTGCTGACCACAAGCCATTCAAAGCGGCCCGCGCCCAGCGCCGCAAAGGCGTCGTCGAGCGCCGCCTGGTCCGGCGCGCGTTCGGTGGCCGTCAGCGGCAGCAGGAGAGGAACGGCGCCGGCCAGCAGCAGCGCCTCCGCCAGGGGTCCGGACCGCTCGGGGCTTCGCGTCACCAGGACGCGGCACCCGTCCAGCGGGCGCCCGCCGGTCCGGTTCTCGCCGTTCGTCGTTCCCATACGGTGGCCGGCTGCGGTCAGGACGCCGTCAGGTCCGCGATGTCCGCAGCCCCCGCAGCCAGCAGGACCTCGGCCAGTTCGATTCCGAGCAGGGTGGCACCGACTTCCGTGAGACCGTCCGTGGCACGCTTGTCCCGCACCGAAGCAGTGCCGTCCACGGCGCAGACCACAGCTTCCAGGTGGAGCATGCTGCCCTTGCGGTACGCGTAGGCGCCCACGGGGGCGGCGCAGCCTGCCTCGAGCCGTGCCAGCAGCGCACGTTCTGCCGTGACCGCTAGCCTGGTGTCGGCGTCGTCAAGGGCGGCCAGCGCCTGGGCGAGCACGCCCTGCGACCCCTCAGTGGACCCGGCCCGGCGGGGCGCCTCAGCGGTGCGGCATTCGATGGCCAGCGACCCCTGGCCGGCTGCCGGAAGCATGATGTCCGTCTCCAAAAATTCGGTGACGGTGTCCAGGCGGCCGATCCGTTCCAGTCCGGCGGCAGCGAGGACGACGGCGTCAAGGTCGCACGACTTCCCGTCAACCACCGCGTCGGTGGCGTTGCCCGGCAGGCCGGGCACGCGGCCCAGCCGTGTGTCCACGTTGCCGCGGATGTCCACGATGTCCAGGTCCGGGCGGACGGCGCGCAACTGCGCGGCCCGGCGGGGAGAGCCGGTGCCGACGCGGGCACCCTTGGGCAGGTCGGCCAGCTTGAGGCCGTCGCGGGCGCAGAGGACGTCGCGCACGTCCACCCGGGGCGGGGTTGCGGCCAGCGTCAGGCCCGGGGCGGAACCCGTGGGCAGGTCCTTCAGCGAGTGGACGGCCACGTCGCACTCGTTCCGCAGCAGCGCGTCGCGCAGCGCGGCGACGAAGACACCGGTGCCGCCCATCTGGGACAGCGAGCCGGTGAGGACATCGCCGTCGGTCCTGACGTGGACGAGTTCGACGTCGAAACCTCCGACGGCGGCCAGCCGGTCAGCGGTCTGCTGCGTCTGGGTCAGGGCGAGCTTGCTCGCCCTGGTGCCGATCCGTACTGTCACTTCGCGTCCTGCCCGGCGGCCGGGTAGGGGTCATGCCCCTGCCCCACGGTGGTGTCTGCTCCGGCAATGGTGGGCTTTTCGCCGCGGAAGTTTTCACAGCAGCCGGGACGGCATACGTCGTACCAGGGCCCGAGGCCGGTAACGGCCCGGCGGTCCGCGACGTTGTTGGCTACTGTCCGCTCGCAGATCAGTTCCACGAGCCCTTCCACAAAGCGGCGGTGAGTCCCGGGCGTGGGCACGCGCGTGGCGGCGAGGCCCAGGTCCTGGCAGGTCTGCAGCGCCTCGGTGTCGAGGTCCCAGACCACCTCCATGTGGTCGCTGACAAAACCCAGGGGCACGATCACGACACCTGCGACGCCCTGCTTGGCGAGGTCCTCGATGGCATCGTTGATGTCCGGCTCGAGCCACGGGACATGCGGAGCCCCGGACCGGGACTGGTAGACGAGGGACCAGGCCGCGGAGAGGCCGGAGTCGGCTTCCACACGGCGGATGATCTCGGCACCGTTGGCGAGGTGCTGGGCCACGTAGGCGGAATCCTCAGCAAACTCTCGGGGCTCGTCCTCGGAGCGGCCGGCGGCCACGGCATCCCGTGTGGGGATGGAGTGGGTGGCGAACAGAACGTGGATGGGGGCGTCGGGCTTTCCGGCGGCGGCCAGCTGTGCGCGCACGTCGGCGACCCCCTGGGCGGTGCCCTCAATGAAGGGCTCCACGAAGCCGGGGTGGTCGAAGTACTGGCGGACCTTGTCCACTTCCAGCCTGCCGTCGAGCCCGGTTTCGGTCAGAGCCATGCCGATGTCCTCGCGGTACTGGCGGCAGCTGGAGTAGCAGGAGTACGCGCTCGTGGTGAGCATGAGCAGGCGGCGGTGGCCGGCGTCGTACGCGTCCTGGAGGGTCTGCGGGATGTAGGGGTCCCAGTTGCGGTTGCCCCACAGCACGGGCAGGTCGATGCCCCGCGCTGCCAGCTCGGCCTCGAGGGCGGCCTTCAGCTCCCGGTTCTGCTGGTTGATGGGGCTGATGCCGCCGTTGGCGCGGTAGTGGTGTGACACCTCTTCGAGGCGCTCATCGGGGATCCCCCGGCCGCGGGTGACGTTGCGGAGGAACGGGATCACGTCGTCCTGGCCTTCGGGGCCGCCGAAGGAGGCGAGGAGGATGCCGTCGTATTCCTTGGGGGCCAACCTGCCGGTTTCGGTGATGGGATTCACGGCACCGTCCTGGGGGTCCAGCGGGCTCATGCGAGGACCTCGGCAATCTCACTGGAGGAGATGCGCCGGCCGGTGTAGAACGGGATCTCCTCGCGGACGTGGTTGCGCGCTTCGGTGGAACGCAGGTGGCGCATCAGGTCAACGAGGTCCACGAGCTCGGGCGCCTCCAGGCCGAGGATCCATTCCCAGTCACCGAGGGCAAACGAGGAAACCGTGTTGGAGATGACCTGCGGGAAGTCGCGGCCCAGCAGGCCGTGGTCGCGGAGCATCTTGCCGCGCTCGTCCTCCGGGAGCAGGTACCACTCGTAGGAGCGGACGAACGGGTACACGCACAGCCACTCGGCCGGTTCCACGCCGCGGGAAAACGCCGGGGTGTGGTTCTTTGCGAACTCCGCTTCGCGGTGCACGCCCATGGCGGACCACACGAGGTCAGTCCCCGCGAACAGCTTGCTGCGGCGGATGTCACGGATGGCCTGCTGCAGCGCCTCGGGCCGGGGGCCGTGGAGCCAGACCATGACGTCGGCGTCGGCGCGCATGGCGGATACGTCGTAGCTTCCGCGGTGGGTCACGCCAGCCTCGGCCAGGCGCGCCACCAGGGCGTCGAAATCCTCCGCGGCATCGGCGCTGCGAAGGAGCTCGGCGGAGCGCTTGAAAACGGTCCAGAGGGTGAAGAACTGCTCGGCTGATTCTTCGGTTTTGGTGACAGATTCGGCAGGAGTGTGGCTCATGGTTACTATCCTGCCCCTTCAATGCGGCCTAAGTCGAAAAACTCAACTTCTACGTCGTGTAGAAGTGGTTAATTTCACAGCGACCGCCGGATCCGGACTGCCGCCACACCCGCCGCGCCGGCGAGCGCCAGCAGCCCGGCTCCCCACCACACCTGCGGCTCGATGGTCCCGCTCCGCGAAATGCCCATGACAGCACTCTCGGCCGGTCCGCGCGTGTAGGGCGAGCTCATCGTGGCCATGTTGTTGGGTCCGGCGAGCTGTGCCGAACCCCAGACTCCGCCGGCGACGCCCGCGGCCGAGCGTCCCCGCAGGCCGGCGCCGCCCGACAGGCCCGTGATCTTCGCGAACGGGCTGGCGTCCGCGGACGGGGTGACGCCGGGCGCTGCGCTTTGGAAACTGCCGGCAGCCGGCACAGCGGGTTCTGCCGTTCCGGCTACCGGGCCCGGAACCTGGCTGGCAGGAGCCTGCCCGGCCGGGGAAGAGCCACCGGTTCCGGCCGACGGTCCCGACCATCCGCCCGATGGTGACGGCGTGCCGGAGGGCTGTTCTTCTGAGGGTGCAGGGGCCTCCGGTGAGGCTGACGGCTTGGCTGGCCGGGAGGGTGACGCCGTTTCCGAGGATGTCGGTGCGGGCGACGGCGCCGGATCAGTGTGACCGGGATCGGACGGTGACGGTGCCGGAGCAGGCTGCGTCGGGGTGGCCGAGGCGGTTACCGACGGGTCCGGCGACGGGCTGGCCGTAAGCGTCATCGAGGGGACCGGCGTCGGAACCGGGACCAGGGGCGCAAGCGACGGCGGCAGTGACTTCGAGGGGGCCGGCGATTCCGACGGCGAGGCTTCAGCCGAACTGTCGCCATCGCCCGAGTCGGATCCCGGCCCGGTGGACAGCGCTGCCGCAGCCCAGGCCTCAAGGCCCGCCGCGTCGACGGTGGCGCCGAGCCCTGCGCCGGCCTGTTCCGACTCGCCCAGCAGGTCGGATGTGGGCAGCTCGGACGCAGCAGCGTTGGATGCAGGAACACCTGCGGACAAGACCAGTACCGCTCCGAACGCAGCTGCTGCGGTGCCGCGCCGAAGACCCCCATGGAAACCAGTCAGCGAACGAAAACCATCGGACTTCTGATTGACCATAGTCATCGACCCTAAACATATTTTCGCGCCGGCGAAAACTTGCGGAAGGTCATCCCGGAAGGTATCGCGGGCGGCAGGAAATCGGCCTTCTGCCGGTTCCGGGCGAGCGGGGCCGCACTACGCCAGGAAGGCCGCGACCTGCGTTTTCGTGTCGGCCACCACAGCCGCCAGCCCGTTGCCGGCCAGCCAGCCGCCGACCATCAGCAGCCCGTCGATGCCGGCGCAGACCTGCCGCACTTCAGCGACCCGCTGGCGGTGCCCCACAGCGGCAAAGGGCAGGGCTCCCGCCCAGCTGACGACGTCCCAGTCCACCAGCGTCTCCCGTGTGACGGGCACGGTCAGCAGAACCGACGCATCCTGCAAAGCCATGTCAAGCAGTTCCTCGTCCGACGCCGATTCCGGCCCTCGCGCGGCGTCCGGTGAAGCGGCTGATGCACCCTCGCTGCGTCCGTAGGAGAGCCGCAGCACGTGCCTGCCGCGTCCGGCCGCTTCCGTCACCCAGTCCCATTTGCCGGTGGCGTGGGTGAGGGCCTTCGCCTGGATTCCCTCGGTTCGCGGCGCCACCAGAATGCCGGTGCCACGCGGACGCCGGTCCAGCGCGGGGAGATCAACAACAAGTGTCACAAGCTTGACTATCGGTCCGGGCCCGGGCTGATGCCGGGCCAACGCCGGGACCGCATCTCCGAGGAGCCGGACTGCTGACGGTCCGTCCAGGGCGACCACCAGAACGTCGGCCGTGTGGCTGTCCTCCCCCGCGGCCACCACCCAGCCATGAGGGGACCGTGCAACGGAGGTCGCCGCGGTGCCCGGCAGCAACTGCACGCCGCGTGCCCGGAGGTCCGCCACGAGCTCCGTGATGAGGGTGTGCATGCCGCCCCTCAGGCCGGCGACGGCGGAACCTGCCTTGGCCGGCTTGCCCTGCGTTGATGCGTCTTGCGTTGATGCGTCCTGCGCTGATGCGTCTTGCGTTGACGCGTCCTGCGTTGCCGTGGCCTGGGTTGCGGTCCCCTTGCGCTGGGCGGCCACGGCCGCCGCCAGCGAACCGTGCCGGGTAATGCCCGCACGCAACCCCGGGGCCACCATGTCGACGTCGAGCAGGCCCGGGTCAGCGGAATGCACGCCGCCCACCACGGGTTCCACCAGCCGTTCCAGGACGCGGCGCCCCATCCGGGCCCGCACCAGCGCGGAGACGCTGGAAACTTCGGCGGTGGTTCCCACGGAGGCGGGCAGCAGCTTGTCCAGCGAGGCGCGCAGGGACCCGCCCAGGCCCAGCGAGCGGCGGACCTCCGGGTCCCACGGGTTGGCCGGGATGCCCAGCACGCCGGTCTTGGGAAGTTCGCGGGGTCCGCCCGGCAGCTGCACCCAGGCGCCGCCGGGCCGCGGGGCAACGATGTGTCCGCCCAGCCCGAGTTCGGCAGCGAGGTCTGCCACCGCGGTGGAACGGGTGGCGAAGGACTCGGCCCCGCTGTCCAGGGTCAACCCGGCCACGTCGTGGCGGCCCACACAGCCGCCCCACGCGTCGGCAGCTTCCAGCACCGTGGTGCTGAGGCCGGCCCGCGCCAGTTCCCGGGCGGCCAGGAGCCCGGAGATGCCACCGCCGACCACCAGTGCCGTGCGTCCGGCAGCCGGAGGCCTGCCCGCAGCCACGGCCCTTTACTCCGGAGAGACGGAGTGGATGAGTTCGACGACGCGCGTCAGGACGTCCGGGTCCGTTTCCGGCGGCACGCCGTGGCCAAGGTTCAGCACGTGGCCCGGGGCCGCAGCCCCCGATGCAATGACCTCGCGGACGTGCGCCTCGAGGACCTCCCACGGTGCGGACAGCAGTGCCGGATCGATGTTGCCCTGCAGCGGGACGGTGCCGCCCAGCCTGCGGTTGGCCTCGTCCAGCGGCAGCCGGTAGTCCACGCCGACGACGTCAACACCGACGTCGCGCATGGCCACCAGAAGCTCGGAGGTTCCGGTGCCGAAGTGGACCAGCGGCGCGCCAAGATCGCGGACGTGGTCCAGGGCGCGGGACGACGCGGCGGCAACGAAGCGGGTGTAGTCGGCCAGGCCCAGGGAGCCCGCCCACGAGTCAAACAGCTGGCCGGCGGAGGCGCCCGCCTCCAGTTGGGCGCGCAGGAACAGGCCGGAGGCATCCGCGGCCCAGTTGGCCAGCGCCGTCCACGTCTCGGGATCGGCGTGCATCATGGTGCGCGGCCCAAGGTGGTCGCGGGAGGGCCGGCCCTCCACCATGTAGGCGGCCAGCGTGAAGGGTGCGCCGGCGAAGCCGATGAGCGGGGTCTTGCCGAGCTGCTCCACCGTCAGCCGGACGGCTTCCCGGATGGGTTCCAGTGACTCCTCGGTGAGCCGGGGCAGGGCGGCGACGTCGGCGGCGGTCCGCACGGGCTTGTCCAGGACCGGACCCACACCGGGCACAATGTCCACGCCGACGCCGGCCAGCTTAAGCGGAATAACAATGTCCGAGAAGAAGATGCCCGCATCCACGTCATGCCGGCGCACCGGCTGCAGGGTGATTTCCGAGGCCAGCTCGGGCCGGAGGCAGGAGTCCAGCATGGCGACGCCCTCGCGGACCTTCAGGTACTCAGGCAGGGAGCGCCCCGCCTGGCGCATGAACCACACCGGGCGGCGGCTTGGCTTGCCGCCACGGTACGCCGTGATGAGCGGAGAGTCTGCAGTGCGTCCGTCGCGAAGCGGATGGCCTGCGTCGAGTCCGGTACCGGCGGGTGTTACAGCGCTAGAAGTCATGCCTTTGATTGTGCCCAAAATCGGACCCAAAAGATAACGACAGCTTGTCATCCCGCGGCAGTCCCAATCCGGCCGTGGCACGAATCACAGGGGCTTAAACCCCCTAATCCGTTCGAAGGGTTGTTCTACGCCGGTGCGAAAAAGCTATGATTGTCCTGCTGT
This sequence comes from Arthrobacter sp. K5, assembly GCF_040448525.1. NCBI lineage: Bacteria > Bacillati > Actinomycetota > Actinomycetes > Micrococcales > Micrococcaceae > Arthrobacter > Arthrobacter sp. K5. The sequence continues at coordinate 1,464,608 of NZ_CP159279.1, forward strand.
GGTTCTTTTTTCATTGGTGGCTACACACGCCGACATCGACCTCGAAACCGTTGCTCAGCTGAGCAACGGTTCTTCTGGCATTGCCACGTCCGCCCTCGCCGGATCGCCGGCGGTCAAGGGCGCTGTTGTCCTTGCCACCTGCAACCGCTACGAAATCTACGGCGAGGCGCCGCACGCCGACGACGTGGAGGCCGCACGCGCGGCCCTGGTGGGCCAGATCAGCGAAACCAGCGGACTCAGCGAGCAACTCGTGTCCCGCTCGTTCAGCACCCACACCGGCCCCGACGTCAGCCAGCACCTTTTCGCAGTGAGCTCCGGACTGGATTCCGCAGTGGTTGGCGAGCGTGAAATCGCCGGGCAGGTGCGCCGCGCATTGATCACCGCCCAGCAGGAGGGCACGGCAAGCGCCGGACTGGTCCGCCTGTTCCAGGCCGCTTCCAAGACTGCCAAGGACGTCGGCGCGCAGACAGCACTCGGCTCCCGCGGCCTGTCCATCGTCTCGGTGGCCCTCGACCTCGCCATTGACCTGTCTGAAGAGACCGACTGGTCGAAGAAGAAGGTCGTGGTGTTCGGCACCGGCGCCTACGCCGGCGCCACCATGGCCCTCCTCCGGGAACGTGGCTGCCGCGACATCTCGGTGTTCTCGTCGTCAGGACGCGCGGCCACTTTCGTGGCCACCCGCGGCGGGACCGCCCTCGACGGCGACACCCTGCACGCCGCCGTCGCCGCCGCCGACGTCATGATCGGCTGCAGCGGGTCGGACACGAGGGTGGAAGCCGCCGAGCTCGCCCAGGTCCGCGCCGGTTCCACCCAGCCGCTGATCGCCATTGACCTCGCCCTCACCCACGATTTTGATCCCGCCGTGGGAGAGCTCGACGGCGTGGAGCTGCTGACGCTGGAGTCCGTACGGCTCGCGGCACCCCAGGAGCAGGCGGAATCGCTCGCGCAGGCCAGCGCCATGGTTACCGGCGCTGCCCAGTCGTTTGAGCAGGAGCGCGAAGCGCGGTCCGTGGATTCTGCCATCGTTGCCCTCCGACGCCACACCATGAACGTGCTCGACGCGGAAATGGAAAAGGTGCGGGCCCGCCACGGCTGCACTGCCGCTGCCGAAGAGGTGGAGTTTGCGCTTCGCCGCATGGTGAAGCAGCTGCTCCATGTTCCCACTGTCCGCGCCCGCGAGCTGGCGTCCAACGGCCAGCAGGACGACTACGTCGCAGCCCTGGAAACCCTGTACGGCATCACCGTGGAGCAGCCGGCCGCCGCGTCCAAAGCCGAGTGCCCCGTGGACCACAGTTCCCTCACGGCCAGCCCCCTCCAGGGGGCCGTCAACTTGCAGGAAAATGAGGCACGCAGGAACTCCGCATAGCCCGCGTATGTTCTGACAAACAAGGCCCCACAAGCTTTCCATAGGCTCCCCGCGCAGCATTGACGTTGCCCGTGAAAACAATATTGGGGAGCCACCATGAATTTTGCTTCACCGGCGCCTGCCGTCCCGCACCTGAGCCGCCGGCAGTTCGGGCTCATCCTGGGAGGCGGGGCCCTGCTGCTCCTTAGCGGCGGGACCTACGGGATGGTGTCCCGCAGCAGACCCGGCGGCGGAGCAGGGCTCTCCACGGCCTTCGGCACGCTGTCGCTCGTCGACGCAGGACGCCTGGCCAGGCTTGATGCGCAGGGGCAGCCTGCTGCTACGCCGCTCGCCTCGGCGATATCGCAGATCACGGACGGAACGCGCAGAGCCGCGGCGGCAGGCCAGCCAGGTATCCAGCGCGTTTCCAGCCGCCAGGGCACCGCGGTGGACGGCCACCACAGCGATCCTCTCCTGGACTCCGGCTGGCCGCAACCCGGGAACTTCACCTGGGGCGACGTCGTGGTGCTCGAAGTGGCGCTCACCAATGTCCGTCCCGAGGCGGTGCTGTTCAGCCCCGGCCAGTTGCGCCTCAAGCTGCTGCCGTCCGGCATCACCGTTGCCCCGCAGGACGCCGACCGCGGACCCGGTACTGTTGCCGCCGGCGCCACCGATCGGGTCTGGATCAGCTACCTGGCCCCGCACGATTCCGTCGCCATGGAGATCGAGTACACGGGACTGGACGACGACGCCGCCCAGGCCCTCGCCCTGCCGCTCCTCACCGTCGCCCAGGCATCCTCGTGAGCCCGCTGGACCTTCACATCAATGACGGTTACCTTCCCATGGTGGACGGAACGCTCGTCTACCACCGCGGGTTCGGGGACCGCCGGACCGCGGTTAAGGATCCGAAGCCCAGCCTGGCCGTGAGTCCGAGGGTGTTTCTGCGCAACGGCTCCGTCGTGGCCAGCCGGACCTATCCGCTCAAGGCCGCGGTGCCGCCCCTTGGCCGGCCGGCACCGGCCGCCAAGGACCCGCTCAATCCCGGCGAGTTCCTTGCCCGCCGCGCCCACTGGGCCAGCTTCTTCCCCCAACGCGCCCTCATCGCCGAAACGGGCAGCACCATCAGCATCCGGGTGACGAACAACCTCACGCAGGACCATTCGCTGCAGTTCCTGAACGCAGGCGCGGGGAACAGCCACGTGGGTACCGGCGTCATCAGGCCCGGGCAGACCAAGACCCTAAGCTTCAAAGCGCCGACCGAGGGCAGTTACCTCTACTGCGACCCGGGGGATGATCCGGCCGATCCGGAAGCAGACCCCGTCCAGCGGGTCCTCGGCCTTTTTGGAGCCCTGCTCGTCGTGAATCCGGACGCACCCTGGCGGTCAGAGCCAAGCAGGATTGAGTTCGAGCGCCAGTGGCTGTGGATACTCCACGGCGTTGACCCGGTGTGGGCGGGCATTGCGTCCCGGAACGGACATGTGGATCCCGACAAAACACCTGTGTATCCGCGGTATTTCACGCTCAATGACCGCAGCGGCTTCCAGTCCCTGGCGGCCTCCACGGACGAGGCGCTTAACCGCATCCGGGAGGAGGACACCCTGATGTCCGGCTCCCCCCGGCAAATCGACGTCCGGGATTTCAGCCTGTCCCCCGCCCCCGGCACGGTCCGGGCCGGCCAGCTGATGCGCTTCGTCAACGCCGGAGTGATCCACCATCAGCTCCATTTCCATGGAAACCACCTCTGGACCGTGAGCCGCAACGGCGAGCCTTTCCCGCGCCGCGGCGGACACATCGATGCAGAGGGCCACGTGGTGCTCCAGCAGTGGGAGGACGTAATCGAGATGCACCCGCTGGACCGCAAGGACTCGATGCTCCCGCTGCGGCGCCCGCCGGAGGTTATCGACCAGGTGTGGAACGCCCGGAAGGAGGACTGGCTCTACCCCATGCATTGTCACGCCGAACCGTCGCAGGTGGCCAGGGGCGGCATGTACCCCGGTGGCCTGGTGGGGCACTGGGCGGTGGCTGCCCCCGGACCCACGGATGCCACGCAGCGGCACCAGCTCTACCGCAGCCAGGTGGACTTCAGTTCCGACCAGATGCACGAGGGCAGCCCCACAACAGAATTCCGGCAGACTCCCGACGTCGCGCATGAATTCAAGTTCTTCAACCGCAAGATGAAGTTCGACGACGGCGGCGAATTCGAAATGTGGACGTTCGAAACCGAGAACTCGGGCCGGATCTACCCGGCGCCCCTGGTGCGCCTCACCGAGGGCCAGCTGTTCCACGGCACCATCCACCCGAGCAAGCGGGTCCACACCATCCACTGGCACGGCATGGAGCCCGACCCCCGGAACGACGGCGTGGGCCACACCTCCTTCGAAGTCTCGGGGAGCTACACCTACCAGTGGCGGCCGGAACGGGGAATACCCGGTAACCCGAACGTCGGCGCGTCCGGGACGTACTTCTACCACTGCCACGTCAACACCACCCTGCACGTCCAGATGGGCATGTTCGGGCCGCTGATCATTGATCCACCCGCCCATCCGGACTACCCCGTGGCCAAGGGGGCGCGGCGGTCGTTTGTGGACGGCCCGGAGTACGACATCGACACCGAATCCATCCTGGTCCCGTACTCGGTGGACCCTCGCTGGCACGAACTCAACCATGCCGCCGGGCTCTCCGGGGACGACGCCGGCCTGGACAGGTTCGAGCCCAAGCACTTCTATCTGCTCGGCGGCGAGCTGGCTCGCATCCCCAAGGCAGAAGGCCCGATCTTCCTGACCCGTATCCGTGCCCGCATGTCCAACGGAGGCACGGTCCAGCCCACCCTGCTGCGCCTGCTGAACGCCAACTATTTCCCGGTGAACGCCTACTTCACCGACTCGGCGGGCAGGCGCGTGGCGATGGCCGAGCTGATCTCCCACGACGGGCGCCCGTTCCGCGACACGTCCAGCCCGTCAGGCCCGGCACGGCCCATCTCCGAGACCGGCCCGCTGCGCACCAGCATCGTTAACTTTGGCGCAGCCGAACGGTACGACATGCTCCTGCGCCCGCCGGCGGCCGGCGACTACAAGCTGACCGTGGACCTGCTGGACTGGATCACCGGCAAGGTCCTGCACACCCGGCAGATCCCCGTCATCGCCCGGTGACAGCTGCACCGGTGACATTTACCGCGGTGACATGCACGGCGGTGACGGAGGGAGAACCCCCGCTGATCCCGGAGACCCCGCCGGGATCAGTAAACGGGTTTCTGTGGCTCCACATCCCTGACCCAGGCGAGGATGCCGCCGTCGAGATGGCTGACGCGCTGGTAACCGGCCTTCCGGGCGGCAGCCAGCACCGCTGCCGACCGCGTCCCGGCCTTGCAGTGGAACACGATGTCCTTATCCTGCGGCAGCTCGCCCCAGGCCTCGCCGGAAAGGATGCGCCCCTGCGGGATCAGCACGGAACCGTCGATCCGGACGATGTCGTACTCCCCCGCCTCGCGCACGTCCACGAGGTCGAAGTCCTTCAGCCCGGCCTGCCGCGAGGCCAGCATCGTGGCCAGCTGCGTTGCCGTCACACTGTGCTCGGTGTCGGTCGTTTCCGCCGGGGCGATGCCGCAGAAAGCCTCGTAATCGGTGAGCTCCGTGATCCGCGGCGCGTCCGGGTCCTTGGACACCCTGATCTCGCGCCAGCTGCCGCCCAGCGCGTCGTACAGCGCCACCCGGCCCAGCAGCGAACGCCCGACGCCGGTGATCAGCTTGACGGCCTCCGTCACCATAAGCGATCCGACCGCCGCGCACAGCATGCCGAACACGCCGCCTTCCCCGCACGACGGCACGGAACCGGCCGGCGGGGCTTCCGGGTAAAGGTCCCGGTACGTGGGGCCGTGCTGCTCCCAGAACACGCTGACCTGCCCGTCGAAGCGGAAGATCGATCCCCACACATACGGCTTGCCGAGGATGGCGGCGGCGTCATTGACCAGGTAGCGCGTGGCGAAGTTGTCCGCGCCGTCCAGTATGAGGTCGTAGCCGGAGAACAGCTCCAGGGCGTTGGAGGCATCGAGCCTGACGTTGTGCAGGCGCACGTCCACCAGCGGGTTCAGTTCCGCGATGGCGTCCCGGGCAGATTCGATCTTAGGACGGCCAACGTCGCTGACTCCGTGAATGATCTGCCGCTGCAGGTTGCTCAGGTCCACGGCGTCGTCGTCGACGATCCCGAGGGTGCCCACTCCGGCGGCGGCGAGGTAGAGCAGCGCCGGCGCCCCCAGTCCGCCCGCGCCGATGACCAGCACTCGCGCGTTCTTCAGCCGCCTTTGGCCGAGGGCGCCAATTTCGGGAATGATGAGGTGCCGGGAATACCGCTCCACCTCCTCGGTGGAAAGCCCGGGCGCGGGATCGACCAGGGGGCCCGGGAGCGTGCGGACTGTATTTGCGGTGGACGGAGAAGCCATACTTCAATGTATGCCTGAAGATACCGCGCGGTCATATTACCCCCGGGTAAAGTGAAGTTAACTGCAAAGGAAAGAAGGCCAACAGTGGTTCATCATGCACCGGTTGATCGAACTCAGGCCGCGCAATCCAATGCCGGCCCGGCCCGCGCCGCCGGACAGCGCTCCGCCAGGCTGCCGCGCGACGAACGGCGGGCCCAGCTGCTGGCCGCAGCCCAGGAGGTTTTTGTCGCCAACGGCTACCACGGCGCCGCGATGGACGAGATCGCCGAAACGGCGCACGTCAGCAAGCCCGTGCTCTACCAGCACTTTCCTTCGAAGCGGGAACTGTACCTCGCCCTGCTGGACAGCCACCTCGGGGCCCTGACCGAGCTCATGCTGGGCGCCCTGAACTCCACCACGGACAACAAAGAGCGCGTGCAGGCCGTCATGCGCGCGTACTACCGCTTCATTGACAGCGACGACCAGGCGCACCGGCTGGTGTTTGAGTCCGACCTGATCAACGACGCCGACGTCAGCTCGCGCCTGGAGACGTTCAACAAGACGTTCGCCAATGCCATTGCGCAGGTCATTGCGGAGGACACCAAGCTGCCCCTGCTGGAGGCCCAGCTGCTGGGCCGCGGGCTTGCAGGCATGGCACAGGTCAGCGCACGGTACTGGCTCGAAACGGACGGGAACCTCGACCTCGATGTGGCCAGCGACCTGATTTACCGTTTAGCTTGGCGCGGAATCTCTCGCTTCCCCAAAGAGACCTAGACTACAACTGAAACTACCTTTGAAATTTCAACCTTGACTGGCTGGGAGGCCTTGCTGTGGAAGTAAAGATCGGCATTCAGAACGTCGGCCGTGAAATTGTGCTGGAATCGGCTCAGGATGCTGACGCTGTGGCCAAAGTCGTGGCCGAGGCCATCGCCAAGGGCAGCGAGCTGCGCCTGAACGACGAGAAGGGCCGCCAGATCATCATCCCGGCCAACGTCCTGGGCTACGTCGAGATCGGCGCAGAGGAAGTGCGCCGGGTCGGCTTCGGCGCACTGTAGGCCGTCCAGTGCTGTCCCTCGTGATCGTGCTCCTGGTAACCGTTGCCGCCGGCTTCATCGTCTGGGCCAACGACCGGCGCCACACCAAGTACGGCATTCTCCTGCCGGCCGGCACCGCTGCGGTGGTGGGCATGCTGGCGTGGATCATCTGCATCTGGGCGGGGCTGGGCTACCAGCCGGGCCTCACCTGGCTGCCGTGGGTCCTTCCCATGGTGGCCGGGACGGCTGCCGCCCTGGCGGTGGCGGTCTACCTCGGCCGTGCCCGTGCCACACAGGACACCCAGCGGCTGACGGCAGCGCTGAAGATCTAGTTGCCCTCAGAGCCGGCAATGTCCGGCCCCTGGCCCTCCTCGGTGCACAGGCATAGCCGGTTCCCCTGGGCATCAGTGACCACCACCCAATTGGGTGCGTGGTCACTGTTTATTAAGGCCCCGGTGGCCGCCGTCTTCTCCAGGACGGATGCCGACTCGGCCTTTGAGCGGTGGACGTCCAGGTGCAGGCGGTTGTCGTTCGGCGTCGGGGTCTCCTGGAACCACACGCCCGGGCCGCGGCCGTACGGGTCCACGAGGTCCCCGAACCGGCCCTTCCGGTAACCGAGGGCGACGCGCCAGACCTCGGAGATCGCCGCCGCGTCGGCCGTGTCGATACCGATGTCCACCGACCGGTACAGGCCGGGCTGGGCCTCGGCGCCCGCCGCCGAGGCAGCCTCGCTGACGGAGGCCGCGGCCCGGGTGTCCCGTGTGGTTACCTCGCCGCCGACGTCGTGGGAACTGAACCGGATGAACACCCGGTTATAGCGCCAGTCCAGGTCCGGATGGTGGTCCATGTCCTCTGCCACACGCCCGACGGCGGCAATCAGCTCAAGCGCGGACGCCGCCGTCGGCGTTTTATAGACAGTGACCAGGCCGCCCAGCCTGTAGCGCCAGTCGGGAAGCCCTGCGAGCGCGTCGTCGATCTGGGCTCGGGTGAGAATGTCGTCTCTGGCGGCCACGGTGCACTCCTCGGAAGGACCTGTTGAGCCTGCCGCGCGCCGGGCCGGCAGAGGCGGCCGGACCTAGAGGAATTCCGCCCGGCCCTCCATGGCCGACGACGCCAGGGCATGCTCACGGCGCGGGATCCGCCCGGCCGCACGCGCCAGCCTACCGGCGTTGACGGCGTGTTTGAAGGCCTCGGCCATGAGTGCAGGGTTCTGCGCGCGGGTGACCGCGGTAGCCAGCAGCACGGCGTCGCAGCCCAGCTCCATGGCCAGTGCCGCGTCAGAGGCCGTGCCGATCCCCGCATCCAGGACCACCGGAACGGAGGCCCTCGACACGATCAGCTCGATGTTGTGCGGATTGAGGATACCCAGGCCCGTGCCGATCGGTGCCCCCAGCGGCATGACGGCCGAGGCTCCCAGGTTTTCGAGCCGGAGCGCCAGAACGGGGTCGTCGTTGGTGTAGGCGAAGACCTTGAAGCCGCGGTTGACCAACTGCTCGGTGGCGTCCACCAGCTCCACGGCGTCAGGCAGCAGCGTGTGCTCGTCAGCGATGACCTCGAGCTTGACCCAGTCGGTCTCCAGCGCCTCACGGGCCAACTCGGCCGTCATGACAGCCTCCCGGGCCGTGAAGCAGCCGGCAGTGTTGGGGAGCACGCGGATGTTGTGGTCCACCAGCAGCTGGAAGAGCGAGCCTGTTTCGGCCGGCGAATAGCGCCGCATCGCAACTGTGGTCAGCTGGGTGCCGGACGCGACCAGCGCTGAGCCGAGACCGTCCAGGCTCGGAGCGCCTCCGGTGCCCATGATGAGCCGCGAGGTCAGCTCCACCCCGTCAATGACAAGGCTGTCTGCTGTTCCAATCAGTGTTTCTGCCATCGTGCTCATCCTCCCTGGACTGCCGTGACTAGTTCGATCTCATCGCCCTCGGCGAGGGCGGTGCTGTGCCACTGGCTGCGCGGCACGACGGCTGCATTGCGCGCCACCGCCACACCCAGTCGCTGGCCGTCGGCGGCCTGCCCGTTGGCGGACAGGCGGCGTCCCGTGACCTGGCTGACGAGCGAGGTGACCGAGGCGCCCTCGCCTACTTCCTGTTCAATACCGTTCAGAGTGATGTTCATGCTGGTTCCTTGTTCGGGTCAAATGTGACGCAGGTCAATGTGAGAGTGCAGCGGACGCTCCCACCGGGTCCTCGAGCCCGGCGGAAAACCGGCCCGGCCGGAACGCGGCCCAGCGCGGATCCGCGATCCCGTCCATGAGCTGGCGGCAGATCGCTGCGGCCGCCGGGGTCAGCAGGACGCCGTGGCGGAAGAAGCCGGTGGCGATGATGAGGCCGGCTACGTCCGTCCCGGGCGCCTGCCCGCGGGCCGGCACCCGGCCAAGCAGCGGCGCGTTGTCCGGTGTTCCCGGCCGCGCCCGTGCGGTGGCTTCGAGCAGCTCGAGCTCGGCGACCGCCGGCAGCAGGACCTGCGCATCGCGCAGCAGCTGGTAGACACCGCCGGCGCTGGTGCCCGGCACCCCGTCCTCGCGCTGGGTGGCGCCAATCACCACCGTGCCGTCCTGGCGGGGCACGATGTAGACCGGAACGCCCCGCACCATGCCGCGGACCGTTGCGGTGAGCAGGGGCCGCAGGTGTGCGGGGACCCTGAGCCTGAGGATGTCTCCGTAGACCGGGCGCAGCGGCAGGTGCAGGCCTTCCGGGAGGTTCTGCAGCCGCGCCGCGGCCAGGCCGCTGGCCACCACGGTCTCGGCCGCCCTGACGGACCCGCCTCCGGCCAGCCGGACCCCGCAGACCCGCCCGCCGTCCCAGAGCAGGCCGGCGGCGTGCTCCCGCACCGCGTATCCCCCCGCCGCCGCAATCTCCTGGCCATGGCCGGCCAGCCCGTCGGCGATCGCCCGGACGAGCCTTCGCGGATCCACCTGGTGGTCCGCAGGGATATCCAGGGCGCAGGAGATCGCGGGGCTGATCAGCGGCTCCCGGGAACGTGCCTCGCGGATGGTCAGCGGTTCAACCTCCAGGCCGTGGGTCCGCTGCACGTCCCGCAGGTCCATCAGGGCGCGGCGGTCGGCGGGATCGGCACCCACGGCAAGTGTCGGCGTCGTCAGGTACCCGGCGTCCTCGCCGGCGGTGAGGGTGGCGGCAAACTCCGGCCATCCGGCGGAGGACTCCAGCATCAGTTCCAGGAGCCCTTCCTCCTGGTAATGCAGTTCGCTGACCGGAGCGAGCATCCCGGCCGCGGCCCAGCTTGCGCCGCTGCCGGGGGCTTCGTCGATGAGCACCACCGAGCGGCCGGAGCGCCGTGCCTCCCAGGCGATGCCGTGGCCCACCACACCGCCGCCGATGACGGCCACATCTGCCTCAAGACTCGTGGCGGCACATTCTTCGCCGTTTGTGCCAGGGTTCATGCATAATCCTTCCCTACGCCGGTACTAACCGGATCAGGTCAAGCGGTCGGCTCTGACGCCCTCTCAGCCCTGCGCCTTTTATGACAGCAGTAACGGCTCCCGCGGTACCTGCCCAGTTTAGAGGAACTAAGGTGGTTGCCATGACCCAGCACTCTGCCCACACCGCCGCCCGCCTGTACCTCTGCACCGACGCCCGCAAGGACCGCGGGGACTTCGCGGACTTCGTGGACGCGGCGTTTGCCGGCGGCGTGGACATCATCCAGCTGCGGGACAAGAGCATCGAGGCGGCCGAGGAACTCGAGCTGCTGGAAGTCGTCCACGCCGCCGCCCGCAGGCACGGCCGGCTGTGGGCGGTGAACGACCGCGCCGACATCGCGTCCATCGCCGGTGCACCGGTCTTCCACATCGGCCAGAAGGACCTGCCGCTCCGCGCCGCCCGGAAGCTGCTGCACGATGCCACCGTGATCGGACTGTCCACCCACAGCACGGATCAGGTGGATGCCGCCATCGGCGCCGCCCACGGTCGCAGCGGCCTGGACTATTTCTGTGTGGGCCCGCTCTGGGCCACGCCCACGAAGCCTGGGCGCGCCGCCGTCGGGCTCGACCTTGTGCGCTACGCGGCGGAGGCTGTCCGCACCGCGAACGAGGAACGGGTCGGCGGCCTGCTGCTGCCCTGGTTCGCGATCGGCGGGATCGACCGCACGAACGTGGAGCAGGTCCTGGCGGCCGGAGCCAGCCGGATCGTCGTCGTCCGCGCCATCACCGATGCGGCAGACCCGACAGCCGCCGCCGCGGAACTGCTCGACGCCCTCGACGCAACGGCGCCGGCGGCCATCTCCTAGCTATCCGCTCAGTCCCAGCTGCACCATCCGCCGGGAATGGTTGTCCGCGACTTCGGCGGTGATGCCCCGCATCAGCTCCCGTGCGGTGGCGTCCGTGGCGCCGGGCTCCGCCTCGACGAACAGCTCGCCAAGAAAGGCGTGCTCGTGGCCCACGCGCTGGGCCTGCGTGACTGCTTCACCCAGGAGGCGGCGGCCCCACAGCGCGAGCCTGGACGCGAGCCGGGGGTCGTCCGCCAGCGCTCCCTTGAGCCGCTCCCGGAGGACGCCCGTGGCTTCTTCCGACGACTGGATCTGCTGGATGAGCTCGCGCGTTCCGGGATCCACGAACCGGGCCACCGCGCGGTAGAAATCGGCGGACACAGTGTCCACCACATAGGCCTTCATCAGGGATTCGTACCAGTCCGCCGGACGGGTACGTTCGTGGAAGTGGTCCACGGCCGACTGGAACGGCAGCATCGCATTTTCGACGTCGACGCCCATCTCAGCCAGCTTGGCGCTCACCAGTTCGTAGTGCTCGAATTCAATGACCGCAATCCTGCCGATCACGGCCCGGTCATGCAGCGTGGGTGAGTAGCGGGCGTCGGAGGAGAGCCGTTCGAACGCGGACAATTCGCCATACGCCATCACGCCGAAAAGGTCTGCGACGAAACGGTCGTAGCGAGCGGTGTCAGCCGAGGATGTGCCCATAATCCAAGACTAACGGCGCAATTCGGGCTAACCTGATTTTCGTGTCACATCATCGTCTGTCGCCCAGCGTCCACGAGCAGACCAACGCGCTCGCGAACGCCCTGAGCGCACTGCGGACGGAGCTGGAGCTACCGGGGGACTTCCCCGAGGACGTTCTCAAGGAAGCCGAAGCCGCCGTGGCGGACCGGCAGTTTCCGGACCTGGACCTGACCGGGGTGGAATTCCTGACCATCGATCCGCCGTCGTCCACCGATCTGGACCAGGCACTGTTCATCGAACGCCGCGGCGAGGGCTACCGGATCCTCTACGCCATTGCCGACGTACCGTCCTTCGTGCGGCCGGGCGGCGCGCTCGATGCCGAGACCCGCCGCCGCGGGCAGACTTTCTACGCGCCGGACGGCCGGATACCGCTGCATCCCGAGGTGATCAGCGAGAACGCCGGCAGCCTGCTGGCCGGACAGCTGTGCTCCGCCTTCGTCTGGGACTTCGAGCTCGACGCCGCCGCCGAGGTGGTGTCCGTGGTGGTGCGCCGGGCCACCGTGCGCAGCCGAGCCAAGCTCAACTACAGGGGCGTCCAGGCGGACCTGGATGCCGGAACCGCCCCTCCCATGCTGCAGCTGTTGCGCGAGGTGGGGCGCAAGCGCGTGGACCTGGAGCGGGCCCGCGGCGGGGCCAGCCTGAACATGCCGGAACAGGAGATTGTTCAGCTTCCCGACGGCGGCTACCGGATCGTGGCGGTCCCCCAGCTTCCGGTGGAGGACTGGAACGCCCAGATTTCGCTCATGACCGGGATGGCCGCCGCTTCGCTGATGCTCAATGGCAAGGTGGGGATCCTGCGCACCATGCCGGCCCCGGATGAACGCTCGCTCAGCCACTTCAAGCGCCAGACAGCCGCGCTGGGCAAACCCTGGGACGGGCAGGAAAGCTACGGCGAGTACCTGCGCACCCTCGACCCCACCGACCACCGGCAACTGGCCATCCTCCATTCGGCCGGCATGCTCTTCCGCGGCGCCGCGTACACGCATTTCGACGGAACCGTCCCGGAGGTCGCCGTCCAGTCAGCCATCGGCACGGCGTACGCCCACACCACCGCGCCGCTGCGCCGGCTCGTGGACCGGTTTGTCCTGGTCATCTGCGAGGCACTGAGCAACAACCAGCCCGTGCCTGCCTGGGCCCGGGAGGCGCTCCCCTCGCTGCCCGAAATCATGGCGTACTCGGACCAGCTGGCGGCGAGGATGGAACGCCTTGCCCTGGACACCGTCGAAGCCGCGCTGCTGATCAACCACATCGGACAGGAGTTCGATGCCGTGGTGATCTCCGGGTCAAAGCCCGCCAAAAACGGGAAAGGGAACGGGAACGGCGCCGGAAATGGGAACGGCAACAACGGTAAAGGCCTCAACGGCAAGGGAACCAACGGGTCCGGCCCCTCTGGCGTGGTCCAGATCGCCGAACCGGCGGTGACGGCCAGGTGTGCGGGCGAAATGGAGCCCGGCACCAGGGTCCGCGTCCGGCTCATCTCCTCGGACATCGCCACCAGGGAGGTCCACCTCGAGCTCGTCGGCTGATCCGCTCCTGCGCCGACGCGGGCCCCTGCCGCGGCGTGAGTCAAGGAAAACACGGGTTTGCCAGTAGACTGGGTGGGTAGTAATGGATGCCCGGTCGTTGATTTCCTCGATTTGAATTCAACAAGCCCGCCCCTACGCGATCTTGAGTACCACCCGCCGGTCCCCAGTGCCGGCAATTAGATAGCCCGCGATCGGCTTCCACTGGAATTGCTTGCGCGCCTGAGCGTGCTCCGGAACGGCCCCCGTGCCCGCCCCGTTGAGCAGGCGGCGCCAATGCCTAAATGAATAAGGAAACTCCCCTGTGAGTGAATTGCATACCCACCAGCTGCTCTCCGACGACACCGGCACCGAGACCATCGAGCCGGAAGAAACCATCATCTCGGACGAGAAGCCGCACGAAATAGCCGAAAAGTCGTTCGCCGACTTCGACGTCCGCGCTGACATCGTTGAGTCACTGGCAGACGCCGGCATCACGCACCCCTTCCCCATCCAGGCCATGACGCTGCCCGTCGCCCTGTCAGGCCACGACATCATCGGCCAGGCCAAGACCGGCACAGGCAAGACCCTTGGCTTCGGCATTCCCGTCCTCCAGCGCGTGGTGGGCAGGGACGACGCCGGGTTCGACAAGCTGCCCTCCCCGGGCGCGCCGCAGGCCATGGTGATCGTTCCCACCCGCGAGCTTGCCGTCCAGGTGGCCAACGACCTGCAGACCGCATCCCGCAAGCGCAACGTCCGCATCGCCACGATTTATGGCGGCCGCGCGTACGAGCCGCAGATCGACGCGCTGCAGAAGGGCGTGGAAGTGGTTGTCGGCACACCCGGCCGCCTCATCGACCTCTACAAGCAGAAGCACCTCGTGCTCAAGAACGTGAAGATCGTGGTCCTCGATGAGGCCGACGAGATGCTGGACCTCGGCTTCCTGCCCGACGTCGAGACCCTGATCGCCGGGACCCCGGCGGTCCGCCAGACCCTCCTGTTCTCGGCCACCATGCCGGGCCCGGTCATCGCGATGGCCCGCCGGTACATGACGCAGCCCACCCACATCCGCGCCGCCGATCCGGACGACGAGGGCCTGACCAAGCGCGATATCCGCCAGCTCATCTACCGCGCGCACAGCATGGACAAGACCGAAGTGGTCTCCCGCATCCTGCAGGCCCGCGGCCGCGGCCGGACCATCATCTTCACCAAGACCAAGCGCACCGCAGCCAAGGTTGCCGAGGAACTGGTGGACCGCGGATTCGCCGCAGCTGCCATCCACGGTGACCTCGGACAGGGCGCCCGCGAGCAGGCCCTCCGTGCCTTCCGCAACAACAAGGTGGACGTCCTCGTGGCCACCGACGTCGCCGCCCGCGGCATCGACGTCGACGACGTCACGCACGTCATCAACTACCAGTGCGTCGAGGACGAGAAGATTTACCTGCACCGCGTGGGCCGCACCGGCCGCGCCGGCAACAAGGGCACCGCCGTGACGTTCGTTGACTGGGACGACATGCCGCGCTGGGGCCTCATCAACAAGGCGCTGGGCCTGAGCGTTCCGGAGCCGATCGAAACGTACTCCTCCTCACCGCACCTGTACGAGGACCTGGACATCCCGGAAGGCACCAAGGGCCGGCTGCCGCGCAGCAAGCGCACCCTGGCCGGCGTCGACGCCGAGGTCCTGGAGGACCTGGGCGAGACCGGCAAGAAGAACAGCCGCTCCGGCGGCCGCGATGCCGGCCGCTCCGGCAGCAGGGAAGGCAGCCGGGAAGGCAGCCGCCGCGGCGGTGACGCCGGCAAGCGTTCGGGCGAGCGCCGCCGTCGTTCTTCAGAGTCCGGCGCGGATGCCGGAACCGGCCCCGCTTCCACTGCGACTGTCGAAAGCGAGCAGCCGGCGCGCCCGCGCCGCAGCCGCACCCGCACGCGCCGCCGCAATGGCGAAGTGGTTTCCGGCAGCGAGTCCGCAGCAACCGGCTCGCAGCCGGGCGGCACCGAGGCTTCATAGCCTCAATGACTGAAACTGTCTGGGCGCCGGACGGCAGCAACCTGGTGGTGCACGCGGATAACGCGGACTTCCTCCCGACGCTGCCGGACGGCGCCTTCACGCTCATTTACGTGGACCCGCCCTTCAACACCGGCCGGGCCCAGCAGCGCCAGGAAACAAGGATGGTGCTGAACGCCGGCGGCGACGGCGACCGGGTGGGCTTCAAGGGCCGCTCCTACGACACCATCAAGGGTGCCCTGCACCGGTACGACGACGCCTTCAGCGACTACTGGTCCTTCCTCGAGCCGCGCCTGGTGGAGGCCTGGCGGCTCCTGGCCGACGACGGCACCCTGTACCTGCACCTTGACTACCGCGAGGTGCACTACGCCAAGGTCATGCTGGACGCCATCTTTGGCCGTGAGTGCTTCCTCAACGAGATCATCTGGGCCTACGACTACGGTGCGCGCGCCAAAAACCGCTGGCCCACCAAACACGACAACATCCTCGTGTACGTCAAAAACCCGGCCAAGTACCACTTCAACAGCGCCGAGGTGGACCGGGAGCCCTACATGGCGCCGGGGCTCGTGACTCCGGCCAAGCGTGAGCTGGGCAAGCTGCCCACCGACGTCTGGTGGCACACCATCGTCTCCCCCACGGGCAAGGAAAAAACCGGCTACCCCACGCAGAAACCCGAGGGCCTGGTGCGCCGGGTGGTGGCTGCGTCCAGCCGCCCGGGTGACTGGTGCCTCGATTTCTTCGCCGGTTCCGGCACCCTCGGCGCCGTGGCGGCCAAGATGGGGCGCAGGTTCGTCTGCGTGGACCAGAACCAGCCGGCCATCGACGTCATGGCCAAACGGCTCGGGGCGCACGCCGAGATTGCGTCCTGCCCGCCCGCGTAGGCATCAGCCCAAGTAAGTAGCACGTCAGGGCGTTCCCAGCGCTGGGAATGCCCTGACGTGCTACCCAGTTGGGATTCGGCGGACGCCAGATGGGGTTCAGCGCACGACGGCGGTGCCCGTGCCCAGCTCCTCAATCCGCTCGAACACGTCCGGCGCAGTCAGGTTCTCGCCCAGCCGGTTCGGCTTGCCCAGGCCGTGATAGTCCGAGGACCCGGTCACCAGGAGCCCGTGCTGGGCGGCCAGCTTCCGCAGGAACTCCCGGCCCTCCTCCGGGTTGTCCCGGTGGTTGACCTCCAGCCCGGCCAGGCCGGCGTCGATCATGTTGTGGTACGTGCTTTCACCCACGATGCGACCCCGTGCGGACGCAACGGGATGGGCAAACACGGGAACGCCGCCCGCGGCACGGACCAGTTCGACGGCAAGGGCCGGCTCCGGCGCGTAGTGCTGCACGAAGTAGCGGGAGTGGGAGGTGAGGATGGAGGTGAAGGCCTCGGAACGGTCCGCCACCACGCCCGCCGCCACCAGGGCGTCGGCGATGTGCGGCCGTCCCAGCGTGGCCCCCGGCGCCACATGGTGGATCACGTCGTCCCAGCTCAGGGGATAGTCCTCGGCCAGCAGCGTAACCATGCGTTCGGCGCGGGTGAGGCGGGCCTCCCTGGCCTTCGTGATTTCTTCGAGCAGCCCCGGGTGCGTGGGATCGTGCAGGTAACTCAGGAGGTGGACGCTGATCCCGTGCTCTGTCCGGCAGGAAATCTCCATCCCGGGCACCAGCGCCACGCCGTCATCAATCGCCGCCCGGGACGCTTCCTCCCAGCCGTCCGTGGAGTCATGGTCCGTCAGCGCGATGACGTTCAGCCCTGCAGCCGCCGCGGCTGCCATGACCTCCGCCGGAGTTTCCGTGCCATCGGAAATATTCGAGTGGGCGTGCAGATCTATCCTCACCAGCCCAGCCTAGTAGATGCCGCGCCCCAGTGGCCGGGATGGCCATGATTCTCCCTCCCGTTCTCCCTGCGGGGCCGGTGTTGGCCTAAGCCGCTCGGCTGGTGAGACGATGGGACCGTGAACTCAGCAGACAACACCCACAACGGTGAAAACACAGCTTCCCAGCCCTTGGAAGAGCGCGTTAACAACCGCTCCCAGCGGCCCAGTTCCGCGGCTTTCAAGGCCTTCATGGCCAGCAACTGGGCGCCCGCGCCGCAGGTGACCCCTGAACGGGACGCCGTCGCCGGCCACGCCGCGAAGAGGCGGCGGGCCATCTCCGACCAGTTCAAGGGTGAACGCCTGGTGCTTCCGGCCGGGCCCCTGAAGGTCAGGTCCAACGACTGCGACTACCGCTTCCGGCCGCACTCCGGCTTCGCCCACCTCACCGGCCTCGGCCTGGACCATGAGCCCGACGCCGTGCTCATCTTCGAACCTGTCGAGGAGGGAAAGGGCGACGACGGCGGCAGCCACCGCGCCACGCTCTACTTCCGGCCGCTGGCCGGACGGGACACCGAACAGTTCTACGCAGACGCGCGGTCGGGAGAATTCTGGATCGGGGCCCGGCCCACGCTGGCCGAGTTTGAGGCCCGGCTCGGAATCCCCACTGCCCACATCGATGAACTCGAGGTGGCCGTCACCAAGAACGTCGGCGCCCCCGAAATCGGCGGCGTCTCCATCCGTCTGGTGCGCAAGGTGGACGAAAACATCGACGCGCTCGTGGACACCGCCCGCTACAACACGGCCAAGGACCCGGACAACCTGGACCTTGGCGTGCTGGACGCCCTCGACGAGAAGCTCTCCGAAGCACTCTCCGAGCTGCGCCTGACCAAGGACGAGTGGGAAATCGAGCAGATGCAGATCGCGGTGGCCGCAACGGTGGAGGGTTTCACCGAAGTGGTCAAGGCTCTGCCCCGCGCCCTGACGCACTTCCGCGGTGAGCGCGTGGTGGAGGGCGCCTTCTTCGCCCGCGCCCGGGAGGAAGGCAACGAACTCGGCTACGACACCATCGCCGCCGCCGGCAACAACGCCACGGTGCTCCACTGGACCCGCAACACCGGCAAGGTCAACGCCGGGGACCTCCTCCTGCTGGACGCCGGTGTTGAGGCCGATTCGCTCTACACGGCGGACATCACCCGCACGCTCCCGGCCAACGGCAAGTTCTCGGACGTGCAGCGCAAGATCTACGAAGCCGTCCTCGACGCAGCCGACGCCGGCTTCGCAGCCGCACAGATCGGCGTGAAGTTCCGCGACATCCACACGGCCGCAACCACCGTCCTCGCGGAGCGCCTTGCCGAATGGGGCCTGCTCCCGGTCCCCGTCGAGGAAGCCCTCGGCGAGGACGGCCAGCAGCACCGGCGCTGGATGCCGCACGGCACCAGCCACCACCTCGGCCTCGATGTGCACGACTGCGCCCAGGCCAAACGGGAACTCTACCTGGACGGCGTGCTGCGCGAGGGAATGGTCTTCACCATCGAACCGGGCCTGTACTTCAAGCAGGAAGACCTCGCCATCCCCGAGGAGTACCGCGGCATTGGCGTGCGCATCGAGGACGACATCCTGATGACCTCCGAGGGCCCCGTGAACCTCAGCGCGGCGCTGCCCCGCACCGCGGACGACGTCGAGGCCTGGATGGCCGGGATCTACCAGGAGATCGACGCCAAAGGTTAGTAATTGCAGAAAGGGACGGCCACCGGGTGATCCGGCGGCCGTCCCTTATTGCTGTCTCCCGCTACTGCTGGTGCTGCCCGTCCCGGCCCTGCTCGGCCTGGTTCGGATCCACCCGCACGCCATACTGCGGCCGGCCGTCCGGCAGGTCCGGGTAACGGACGGACGCCGGGCGCTGGCCCGCGGCCGGCGCGCCTTCCGTGCCCTGCTCCTGCTGGCTGGCCCCGTACTGCTGGCCCTGCTGGTTGGCCCCGTACGGCTGTTCCTGCGGCTGCCCGCCCTGGGCGTCCTGCTCCGCACCATACTGTTGGTTTGCGCCGTACTGCCCGTTGGCGTCCTGGTTGCGCTGACCGTAGGGGTCGTTCCAGCCCGCCGGCCGCTGCGGCGCCTGGCCCTGGGACGGGCCCTGCGGCGGACCCTGGTGCCGGCCCGGCTGCTGGTAGGGCTGGTTCTGGTAGTCGTGCTGGCCCTGGTAGTCGTGCGGGGCGTGCGACGCCGGCCGCGCACCCGGAGTGGCGTCGGACGGCGTCATCGGCAGCTGCTGGAGCAGCCGCCGCGCCTCGTGGGCAGCCTCCAACGCCACGATGACGTCGTAATTGGTGGCAACCACCTGGCTGGTGGACGTGAAGTCGCGCTTGCCGCGCTGCATGGCGTAGGTCACGATCCCGAACAGCATGAAGAACGCCGCGCCCATCAGCACCGAGCTGATGATGGAGAACGTCCCGCCAGCCGGTGTGAAGAAGGACAGCATGACGCCGACGAACAGGCCGAACCACATGCCGCTCAGGGCACCGGAGAGCGCCACCCGGGGGTAGCTGAGGCGGCCCGTCACGCGCTCCACCATCTTGAGGTCGTTCCCCACGATGGACACCAGGTGCACCGGGAACTGCTGGTCAGCGAGGTAGTCAACGGCCTTCTGGGCGTCCAGGTAAGAGGTATACGTGCCGACGGTGTCCCCGGTAGGGACAGTCTTCGACTCGTCCGAGCCGTTGGGCGCAGCCTTCGGAGCACCAAAAATGTTAGCCATACCCCCATTCTTGCCCATAAGGATGGGTGAAAGCTGAAAATTCAGCTAAAAGAGAGCAGACTCGGTAGCCTGTAGAGGTGAGCACGAATCCTACCCGCGTCTTTGTTGCGCGCCTCCTGGGACTGGACGTCTTCGACCCTCTGGGCGACCGTCTGGGACGATTGCGTGACGTCGTCGTGCTCTCCCGCGGAACCCGGGGCGCCCCGCACGTGGTGGGCATCGTCGTCGAGGTGCCCGGCAAGAAGCGCGTGTTCGTCCCGATGACCCGCATCACCTCCATCGACCAGACGCAGGTCATCTGCACCGGGCTGGTCAACCTGCGGCGCTTCGAACAGCGCGGCGCCGAGACCCTGGTGGTGGCCGAAATGTTCGACCGCCGCGTCACCCTCACCGACGGCAGCGGTGACGCCACCATCGAGGACATCGCCATGGACCAGCACCGCTCGGGCGACTGGTTCGTGAGCAAGCTGTTCGTCCGGCGCGGACACTCCCTGGCGCCCCTGAGCAGGCTGCGCCGCAACGAAACCATGATCATCGACTGGGCCGACGCGCACCAGGGAGCGAAGACAGAACCGCAGGCAGCCACCCAGTTCGTGGCGAACCACGAGGACCTCAAGCCCGCGGACTTCGCCGAGGCGCTGCAGGAAATGAGCGACAAGCGGCGGTTCGAAGTGGCCAGCGAACTGCAGGACGAGCGGCTCGCGGACGTCCTGCAGGAGCTGCCCGAGGACGACCAGGTGGAAATTCTCTCCGCCCTCGACGTCCAGCGCGCCGCTGACGTCCTGGAGGAGATGGACCCTGACGATGCCGCCGACCTCCTCGGTGAGCTCCCGTCCGCCCAGGCGGAGGAACTCCTTCAGCTGATGGAGCCCGAGGGCGCCGAGGACGTCCGTCGCCTCCTCGAATACGACGAGGACACCGCCGGCGGCCTCATGACCCCCGTGCCCGTGATCCTGCCGCCCGAAGCCACGGTCGCGGAAGCCCTCGCCCACGTCCGGCGCGAGGAGCTCTCCCCTGCGCTCGCCTCATCCATCTTCATCGCCCGTCCTCCGCTGGAAACGCCCACCGGCCGGTTCCTGGGCGTGGTTCACATCCAGCAGCTGCTGCGTTTCCCGCCGTTCGAGTCGCTGGGCAACCTCGTGGACAAGAACCTGGAACCTCTCTCGGACCTGGCCCACATCAGCGAAGTGGCCCGCACACTCGCCACGTACAACCTGAACTCGCTGCCGGTGGTCAACCAGGCCGGCCGTCTGGTGGGCGCAGTGACTGTGGACGACGTCCTGGACCATCTGCTGCCCGATGACTGGCGGGCTAACGACGGCGAAGCCCCGGTCAGAAAGCTTGGTGGCCGCATTGGCTGAGAACACGGCAAAGGGAACCCGCACCGGCGGAAAGCCGGCAGGCCAGGGGAGCCTGGACACGCCGCTGAGCGGCCGCCAGCGCATCCTACCCAAGTTCTCCCCGAACCCCGACGCGTTCGGCCACGCTACGGAGGGCTTTGCCCGTTTCATGGGCACGCCGCAGTTCCTGCTCTACATGACCGTGTTCTGTGTATTCTGGCTCGCCTGGAATACCTTCGCCCCCACGGCCTGGCAGTTCGACAAGGTCGAACTCGGGTTTACGCTCCTGACGCTGATGCTGTCCCTGCAGGCGTCCTACGCCGCGCCGCTGCTGCTGCTCGCCCAGAACCGCCAGGACGACCGGGACCGCGTGTCCCTGCAGCAGGACCGCCAGCGGGCGGAACGAAACCTCTCAGACACCGAATACCTCACGCGGGAACTGGCCTCCTTGCGGATCGCGCTGCGTGAAGTGGCCACCCGTGACTACGTCCGGGCGGAACTGCGCAGCCTGCTGGAGGACTTGCTGGAGGCCCAGGAGGAGCTCCGTACGCACGAGCCGTCAGGGCCCGGAAGCCATGAATCGCCGCGCGAACTGGTCCGGGAAAAGCTGAAGGAGAAGCGGGAGAAGCAACGCAATCCCCGCACGCAGCAGATCCCCAAGGTCAAGTCTGAAAAAACGCGCGGCCGGGCAGCCCACCGACCCACCTCTCCCGAAAGCTGAGCACCACGGCATGAGCACCACCCTCGTTCAGGCAGTCAACGCTGCCCTGGCAACCGTCATCGACCCGGAACTCCGGCGCCCCATCACCGAACTGGGCATGGTGGACTCCGTGGAAATCTCCGACGACGGGACCGTCCGGCTGGCGGTGCTGCTCACCATTGCCGGCTGCCCGCTCCGCGACACGATCACGAGGGACTCCGAGGCGGCGCTGCTGAACGTTCCCGGTGTGACCGCCGTCGACGTGGACCTGAAAGTCATGACCCAGTCGCAGCGCGATGCGCTGAAGGAGCAGCTGCGCGGCCCCGGCGGCGAGCGGGGCATCCCGTTCAACCAGCCGGGATCCCTCACCAAGGTCTTTGCGGTGGCCAGCGGCAAGGGCGGCGTGGGAAAGTCCTCGGTGACCGTCAACCTCGCCTGTTCCCTCGCGGCACAGGGGCTGCGCGTGGGCATCGTGGATGCCGACGTGTACGGCTTCTCTGTGCCGGCCCTGATGGGGATCACCCAGGCCCCCACCCGCGTGGACGACATGATCCTCCCGCCAGTGGCCTACGGCGTGAAGGTCATTTCCATCGGCATGTTCGTCACCGGCAACCAGCCGGTGGCCTGGCGCGGACCCATGCTGCACCGGGCCCTCGAGCAGTTCCTCACCGACGTCTACTTCGGCGATCTGGACGCGCTGTTCCTTGACCTCCCGCCGGGCACCGGCGACATCGCCATCTCGGTGGCGCAGCTGCTGCCCAAGGCCGAGATCCTGGTGGTCACCACTCCGCAGGCCGCCGCGGCCGACGTCGCAGAACGCGCCGGCGCCATCGCCACCCAGACCGGGCAGACGGTCGCAGGGGTCATCGAGAACATGTCGTTCCTGGAAATGCCCGGTGGCGGCCGGATGGACCTGTTCGGCACCGGCGGCGGGGAGGTCCTCGCCCAAAGGCTCAGCGCGTCGACCGGCACGGACGTGCCGCTGCTGGGCCAGATTCCGCTGGACATTCTCCTGCGGGAAGGCGGCGACTCGGGCAATCCCATCGTCCTGGGCGGCCCGGACACGCCCGCGGCGGCGGCGCTGTCCGGCATCGCCGGGAAGCTCGCGGCCAAGCCGCGGGGACTGGCCGGGATGAAGCTGGACGTCCAGCCCCGCTGATTGGGCAAGGCCCCGCTAGGTCGCCTCGGAGTCGAAAGGGGCCCGCTCCCCCACGCCGAGGCTTTCGATGATGCGCGCCGGCCGCTCCTCGGTGTGGGAAGCTGCGGCTGATGCCGCAGCGGCTACTGCCGCCGGACCGCCGGCGCTGACCGGCTTGGTGTCGTCTTCGAGGAGCGCTTCCTTGATGATGCGCCGCGGATCGTACTGGCGGGGATCGTACTTCTTCCAGTCGACGTCATCGATGTCGATGCCGACTTCTTCCTTGAGCTGTTCCCGCGCGCCGGAGGCCATCCGGCGAACTTCACGGACCAGGTTTGCCAGTTTCTGGGTGTATTCGGGCAGCCGCTGGGGGCCGATCACCAGAATGCCGATGAGCAGCAGAAGGATAAACTCCGGGCCGTTGATTCCAAACACTTTAGGAAGATTACCCTCTCCGGGGAGGCCGTGACGATTTCGGCCCGGCCGGCACCCTCTGCGGGCACGCTGCAGGGACGGGGAAGCGTCTCAAAGCCCCAGCTGGCGGGCTATTTTGCGGAGGCCGCGTTCGAACCGGTCGACCACCGTTTCCTGCGCTGCGGCTGTGCCGCCGGCAGCGTCCGTCCCGGCGGCAACGCCTGGGCTGGCCCCGCTTCCGGCGCCCGCGAGCATCGCCACGGCATCGTCGGCCGAGGTGGCAGGCAGGTCCGACACGTAGGTGAAGGTACTCCGCGGCGTCTGGTAGATCGCGCTCCACGGCGGTCCCGCCTTGACCCAGACCTGGCCGTCCGCCGTAGGTCCCGGCAGGTCAGCAGCGACGTATCCGTCGCTTCCCGCCGGGTGGCCGGTCAGCGGGTTAATCGGCCAGGGCGCCGCCGGCGATCCCTGGTGCTGTTCCAGAATCCGTGCCGTGTGCTGCCCGTCCGTGAGGCGCAGTTCAACCGTGGGCCGGCCCGCCAGCACCGTGGTGTTGGCAGAAACAAGGTGGAAGCCCATGGCACGCAGCTCAGGGCAGGTCCAGCCGGAGGACCGCAGCGCGGCGAGGCGGCTGTCCGTTCCGGGAGAATGTCCGGACTGGCCGTAGAGCGAGGCCGTGCCCGCGGCGTATTGCCTGGGTTCGCCCGCGGCCGTATAGGCTCCGGCGGCGACGGCGCCTGCCGCCACCACAGCCACCCCGCCAGCCAGCCCCGCCAGCATCATCCGGCTGGGCCGGGAAACGGGGGCCGGCGCCATGGCCAGTTGCTGGGTGCGGAGCAGGAGCCGCGCTGTCAGTTCGTCACTGGCGGCCGGGACCGCGGCTGTACGGAGTCGCTCAATGTACTGGCGCTGCCGGTGCAGCGCGCTGGCGCATTCGGCGCACGCGCGGATATGGTCCGTTGTCTGCGGGTGCCGTCCGCCCGCAAGCGGCGGCAACCCTGCCCTCGTTCTGAGCCCCTCCAGCAAGCGATGTAGCTGACCCATGTCGCCGATCAGAGAACGCCGGCGATGCGGGGCATCTTCAGCCGCGGCTTGCGTGCCTGCTGCGGGCGCGGATCCCGGTGGGCAAGCTTTTCGCGCAGCATCGTCCGGCCGCGGTGAATGCGCGAACGAACCGTGCCCAGCTTCACGCCGAGGGCCTCGGCGACTTCGTCGTACGACAGCCCCTCCAGGTCGCACAGGACGACGGCGGCACGGAAGTCCGGCGGAAGTTCCTCGAGGGCGGCCTGGACGTCGAGGTCCAGGTTGTTGAGTTCGAAGCTTTGCTCAGGGCCGGGCTCCCGGCCGGGCAGCCGGGATTCGGCGTCCTCGGCGAGGGCGTCAAAGCGGATGCGGCTCTTGCGCCGCGCCTGGTCCAGGAACAGGTTGGTGGTGATCCGGTGCAGCCAACCGTCCAGGGTTCCAGGCTTGAAGTTCTCCAGGGAACGGAAGACGCGGACGAACACCTCCTGGGTGAGGTCCTCGGCGTCGTATTTGTTACCGGTAAGCCGGTAGGCGAGCCGGTACACCTTGGCGGAGTGGTTGGTGACCACTTCTTCCCACGTGGGCATGGCCCACTCGGCAGCTTGCTCTTCAGTTGCAGGGACAGGTGCCGCAACGGATGCTGACATCGTCCACTCCCCTCGTGGATGTAATAACGCCTGACGTGCTTTACATCATTGGTTCGGCGCCGATCACCACTTGGATGAGCGGATTATTATCATGTCAAAGTTGGCTGGGAATTTCCTGACTGCAGGGCCCCCCTTTGCTAAAAGCGCAACTCCCGGCCGGAATTTCATGCCGGTTTCCGGGGATTTTCTTCGCAATTCGCCGCACAGCGTGAGAGTATGCGCCATCACAGGCGTCACGGCTGTCACTTGCCCCTCGGGCGCCGTCCAACCAAGTACGCTGTAAGAACATGCCCCCTGCCGCCCAGAAAGCGAAATCCATGAGCGCCGATAAGTCCACGAGCTGGTCCTATGCAGAAGATCTGCCTGCCGAGGATGAGGTCCTGCTGCGCGCCCGGGAACGTTCGTTCGAGCTTGGCGTGACACCCATCGGCCGTGGCGTTGGCGCCGTGCTGACTGTGCTCGCCGCCGCTTCCAAGGCGCAGACCGCCGTCGAGATCGGTACCGGCGCGGGGGTCTCGGGCGTCTGCCTGCTCCGCGGCCTCGGCCCGCAGGCCGTGCTCACCACCATCGACGTGGACGTGGAGCACCTGAAGGCCGCGCGGGAAGCGTTCCAGGAGGCCGGCAGTCCGGCCAACCGCACCCGCACCATCTCCGGCCGCGCGGGCGATGTCCTGCCGAGGCTCACCGACGCAGCCTATGACCTCGTCTTCATCGATGGGGACAAGCCCAACTTTCCCCGCTACGTGGAGCAGGCCGTGCGCCTCCTCAAGACCGGCGGGCTGCTGATCGTCAATGACGCCCTGGACAAGGACAGGGTGTCCAACCCGGCGGCCCGCGACGCAACCACCGTGGTGCTGCGCCAGGTGGGCAAGGCCGTGCGCGACGACGACCGGCTGGCTTCCGCCATGCTCCCCACCGGTGACGGGCTGCTGGTGGCGGTCAAGAAATAGGCTGGTCCGTAAGGGGCTGGCCAACACAGGCCGGCCAGGGATACGAAAAAGGCAGGGCCCGCAGCCTTCCGGCTGCGGGCCCTGCCTTTATTCTTATTCGGTGACGCCGACGAGGCAGTCCTTGAGGTTGGCCGCCTCTGTGGCATTAAGTTCAACCACGAGGCGTCCCCCGCCTTCGAGCGGCACACGCATGATCAGGCTGCGGCCCTCCTTGGTTACTTCCATAGGGCCGTCGCCGGTGCGTGGTTTCATAGCCGCCATGAGGAATATCCCCTCCAGTAGTCCCAGGACCGAGCAGCCCGGCCGGGCTGAGTCCGCGTGGTCAAAACAAAGCCGCTCTGGCGGTCCTTTCGGCAGCCGCCCTGGCTGAACAATCCGAATGCTTTTTGTCCTTGCTTATTACCTATTATCCTGTAATTACCCGTCTGTAGCTAATCGATGGACAATTCGTTCACGTCCGGATTCCTGCGTCCCTCTGCAGGCTGAGCTGGGGAAACCCCGGGCACGTCACGGCGGATAGTCCCCTCCGCCCGGCAGCTGCGCCCACGCCCACAGCCACACCACCCAGACGATCTGCAGCAGGACGAACATGGTGATCACCGCGCCGCGGTAGGCCCTGGACCGGGAAACGAGCGCGGCAGCCAGGGCCAGCGGAAACAGCGGCAGCAGCATGCGGAACGTGCTGGTCTGCGGGTGCAGGAACACCACGAGGTATCCCATGTAGCACAGGCACCACAGCCGGAGTTCCGTTCCCAGCCGGCGCACCGGCGGCGAGGCCATAAAGAGCCCGAACACCGCCACGAAGACGAAGGGTGCCACGAGCCCCAGCACCGGACCGAACAACAGGACGCCGGTGTCGAACCAGGGCTTGAAGGGCACGAGGTCGTGTCCGCGCCAAACGGTTTCGGTCTTGGTGTAGGCGGCGATGTCGCCGGTGGCCGCCCACGCGATGGCCGGCCAGGCGAGCGCGCCCGCGCCGCTGACCGCGGTCAGCCCGGCGAGGGACCACAGTTCATTCCGGCTGTGGATCTGGCTCCCCTTGGCGTCCGGTCTGTGGTTCCGTGCGGCGAGCCATGCCTCACCGGCGCGGTACAGGAACAGGATCCCGATGGTCGCCGCAAACGGAACGCCCGTGGGCCGGGAAAGGCACATGGCCACGACCACGGGAATGGCCCACAGGTAGTGCCGCCGGACCACCAGCAGCAGCGCCGCCGCCAGCAGCAGGAGGTTCAGGGATTCCGCGTACGGCACCTGGAGCACCGGCGAGACGGGGAAGGTGGAGAAGAACGCGGCGCCCCACAGGGCCGGCCAGTGGCCTGCCCGGGTGCGGAACAGCAGGTAGACCACCAGCGAGGCCGCCAGCCCGGCGAGCATCGCGATCAGGATGAGGGCGGCAGCGGGGCTGAGGCCCGCGGCAGCGGAGAGCATCCGCCCCAGCGTTGGAAACAGCGGATAGAAGGCCCAGGTGTTCTCCTGCACGTTGCCGGCCGCGTCCACCGGCAGTTCGGTCGGGTACCCGCCGGTCATGACGGACTCGTACCAGCGCGCGTCCCAGATGTTGATGAAGTTCCAGTAGTCGGGCTTGGCCGGGAACCAGGGGTTGATTCCCTGGTGCAGGGCGGCCGACATGAAGATGCAGGCACTGACCAGCCGCGCAGCCACGTACACCGCCGCCATCTGGGCCCACCACGGCCACCGGACCAGGCGGCCGCCGAGCCGTGCCGCGGCGGTCCGGAACGCCGTGTCCAGCCGCGTGCCGTGATCCGGCGACGGGGGTTCGGCTGTTGCCGGCGGCACGGGGCCCGGAGGCCCTGGGGAGCTCACGTCCGGTCCTCGGCGGCCGGCTGTTCGGCGGCCGCAAGTTGCCCGGCGCGGTCGCGCAGCTGCTCGCGGAGGCGCTCTATTTCGGCGTTCCTGGCGGCCAGCTGGTCCCGCAGGTCGTCCAGCACCTGGTCCACTTGGTCCATCCGGTAACCCCGCAGCCCCAGCGCAAACCGGACATTGTCGACGTCGGCTGGTGTGGCGTCGTCGGGAAGCAGCACCGGAGGCAGCGACGCCACGGGTTCATCGAACCCGTCGTCGAAGCCGTCTCCGGCGAGAGGCGCACGGGTGCGTTTCCTCCGCAGCATGCCCGCCCCGAGGTCGGTCCCGATGAGGGCGGTGGCTCCAATCAGGACGATGGCCAGGAAAACGAGGAAGAAACTCACACCACCAATCGTGCCAGACGCAGCCCCGCCTGCCGCTTACCCGCGCAGCTGCTGCCCTGGCTACCTACCACGGGTGGTGCTATTCGGGCCGCTGGTCGCCGTTGGTGGAGGGCGCCCGGACGTGTCCGTGGAGGACGAGGTTCACGGCCTCCTCCGGGGAGTCCACCACCTGGATGAGGTCCAGGTCCTTCGCCGAGACCATTCCCTCAGCCACCAGGGTCCCCGTGATCCATTCGATCATCGGCCCCCAGAACGCCGCGCCCAGCAGGACAATCGGGAACGAGGTCACCTTCTGGGTCTGCACCAGGACCATGGCCTCGAAGAGCTCGTCAAGGGTGCCGAGGCCGCCGGGAAGAACGATGAAGCCCTGGGCGTACTTCACGAACATGGTCTTCCGCGCGAAGAAGTAGCGGAAGTTTATGCCGAGGTCCACCCACTGGTTCAGGCCCTGCTCGAAGGGCAGCTCGATGCCGAGGCCCACCGAGACGCCGTTGCCTTCCACGGCTCCCCTGTTGGCGGCTTCCATCGAGCCAGGGCCGCCGCCGGTGATGACGGCCACGCCTGCTTCGGCGAGCTTGCGGCCCACCTCGACGCCCATGTCGTAGTACGCGCTTCCGGGCTTGGTACGCGCTGAGCCGAAGACGCTGACCGCCTGGCCCAGGTCGGAGAGCGCACCGAAACCTTCCACGAACTCGCTCTGGATCCGCATGACGCGCCAGGGGTCGGTATGGATGAAGTGGCCGGGGCCCTTGGTGTCGAGCAGCCGCTGGTCCGACATTTCCACCGCGGCCTGCTTACGGCGGAGCTCTAGAGGCCCTTTCCGGCGGGGCTGTACTGATTTTGACGGATCTGCGTTGATGCTCATCCCCCAAGGCTAACCTGCTGACCTGCAGGTATCTCTTGAATTACGATCAACCGGAAGTTGGAGTGATTGCGGTCATAACCGAGCAATGTTCGCTAGATTCATTCTTATGACTACTCAACTGCCAGGCGACGCACTCGTCTCCCTGAATGCCGTTAACAAGCATTACGGTCAGCTCCACGTTCTGAAGGACATCAATCTCCAGGTCCGCAAGGGCGAGGTGGTTGTGGTCATCGGCCCCTCAGGCTCGGGCAAGTCCACCCTGTGCCGGGCCATCAACCGGCTTGAGACCATCGACGACGGCGACATCGCCATCGACGGCAAGCAGCTGCCTGCGGAAGGCAAGGAGCTCGCCCGGCTCCGGGCCGACGTCGGCATGGTGTTCCAGTCCTTCAACCTGTTCGCGCACAAGACCATCCTGGAAAACGTGACTCTGGGCCCCATCAAGGTCAAGGGCGTGTCCAAGGCGGAGGCGGACAAGGAGGCCATGGCCCTGCTGGAGCGGGTGGGTGTGGGCCACCAGGCACCCAAGCTGCCGGCGCAGCTCTCCGGCGGCCAGCAGCAGCGTGTGGCCATCGCACGGGCCCTCGCCATGAAGCCCAAGGTCATGCTGTTCGACGAACCCACGTCGGCGCTCGATCCGGAGATGATCAACGAGGTCCTGGATGTCATGATCCAGCTGGCCAAGGAGGGCATGACCATGATCGTGGTCACCCACGAGATGGGCTTCGCCCGGAAGGCCGCCGACCGTGTGGTGTTCATGGCGGACGGCCAGATCGTGGAGGACGCCACGCCCGAGGAGTTCTTCACCAATCCCCAGAGCAGCCGCGCCAAGGACTTCCTGTCCAAACTGCTCACGCACTGACAACCGGCAGACCCCGCTGGTTTCCAGATCACGAGTTCGCACCCAGGCCGTCACCGGCGGCCGCCCAATGAAAGGAACGTCATGAAGGCATTTTTGACCCGAAGGAAATCCCTTCTGGCAGCAGCATCCGCAGCCCTCGCTCTGACCCTGAGCGCTTGCGGCGGCGGCGGAACCGGGACCGGCTCCAACCCCACCCCGGTCGAGAAGCCCAGCTTCGCTGCAGGTACCACCATGGAAAAGCTCGCCTCGGCCGGCAAGGTGACCATCGGAACCAAGTTCGACCAGCCGCTGTTCGGACAGAAGGGCCTGGACGGCAAGCCTGTCGGTTTCGACGTCGAAATCGGCAAGCTGCTCGCCGCCAAGCTGGGCATCGCCGCTGACAAGATCGAATGGGTCGAGACTGTCTCTGCCAACCGCGAGCAGTTCATCAAGCAGGGCAAGGTGGACCTGATCGTGGCCACCTACACCATCAATGACAAGCGCAAGACCGAGGTCGCCTTCGCCGGCCCGTACTACGAAGCCGGCCAGGCGCTGATGGTGAACAAGGACAATACGTCCATCACCAAGCCCGAGGACGTCAAGGGCAAGAATGTCTGCTCGGTGACGGGATCCACCCCGGCCTCCACGATCGTGGAAAAGTACGGCGCAGTCCTGGTGCCGGCCGCCACCTACTCGGCCTGCCTCGAACCGCTCCGCAACAAGCAGGTTGAAGCGGTGACCACCGACAACGTCATCCTGGCTGGCTTCGTCAACAAGGAGCCGGATGCGTTCAAGCTGGCTTCCGACGAAACCTTCACCAAGGAGCCTTACGGCATCGGCGTGAAGAAGGACGACACCGAGTTCCGCAACTGGATCAACGACCAGCTTGAGGCCTTCGCCAAGGACGGCTCCTACAAGAAGGCCTGGGAGGACACGGCAGGCGCGGTCATCAAGACGGCACCGGAACTTCCGGCCATCGACCGCTACTAGAACGATCGTGGCGGTTACCGGCGGCTGTGCATGCCATAGCCTGCCGGTAACCGCCGCTTCCGTTTTCCGCACATAACGCAGCTAAAGGATCCTATGGACGTCATCATTGAAAGCCTCCCCCAATACTGGGACGGCTTTCTCAGAACCCTGTTCCTGGCCGCCGTTTCCGGCATCATCGCACTGGTTGTGGGCACCCTGCTGGCCGCCGCCCGGGTCTCCCCCGTTGCCGCCCTCCGCGGCTTCAGCATGGCCTACGTGGAGGTGGTGCGTAACACCCCGCTGACCATCGCCTTCTTTTTCGCGGCGGTGGTCCTGCCCCGGCTCGGTGTGACCTTCCAGCAGTTCGAAATCGCGGCGATCATCGCCCTCAGCGCCTACACGTCCGCCTTTATCGCTGAGGCGGTCCGCTCCGGCGTCAACAGCGTTCCCATCGGCCAGGCCGAAGCAGCCCGCAGCATCGGCATGAAATTTGGCCAGGTCCTGTCGCTGATCATCCTCCCGCAGGCCCTCCGCACCGTGGTTCCGCCCCTGATCAACATCCTCATCGCGCTCGTCAAGAACTCCTCAGTGGCCGGCGCCTTCTTCGTGCTGGAGCTGTTCGGCTACGGCAAGCAGCTGGCCAACGATCATGGTGATGCCGTCATGTGGGTCCTGGTGGGGGTTGCCTTCTTCTATCTCCTGATCACCGTGCCGCTGGGTTACCTTGCCCACCAGGTCGAACGAAAGGTGGCGATCGCCCGATGACTTCGGTTCTCTACGACGTTCCGGGGCCCAAGGCCCGCCGTGTCTCGCTGATCGGCTCCGTGATCGGCATCGTGCTGATCGCGGCCCTGCTGGCCTGGGCCATCATGACCCTCGCCCAGCAGGGGATCTTCCAGGCGCAGCGCTGGGCGATCTTCGGCCAGGCTGACGTCTGGACACTCCTCGCCAACGGCATCACCGCGACGCTGAGCGCGGCGGCGATAGCAGCTGTCATCGCCTTTCCGCTGGGACTTCTGCTGTGCCTGATGCGCATCTCCGATGTTGCCTGGATCCGGGTCCCCACCAGGATCGTGCTCGAGTTCCTGCGCGGCATGCCTGTGGTCCTGATGATGCTGTTCGTGCTGCTGGTCTTTGCCACCAGCTCGTTCATCGCCGTGGTGGCCGGCCTGGTCCTCTACAACGCCGCGATCTTCGCGGAGATCATCCGGGCAGGCATCCAGTCGCTCCCCCGCGGGCAGCGCGAAGCAGGTTTGGCGATCGGCCTGACCAGCTTCCAGTCCCGGCTGAGCATCGAACTGCCACAGGCGGTCCGCCGCATGCTGCCGTCCCTCGTGGCGCAGCTGGTGGTCCTGCTGAAGGACACGTCGCTGGGCTACATCGTGGCCTACGGCGAGCTGCTGCGTGCGGTGCAGGTGATGGCCGACTTCCTGGGCCCGCAATTCCTGTTCCCGGTGTTCTTCGTGGCCGCGGCCATCTACATCGCCATCAACCTGGCAGTGTCCCGGCTGGCCATCTGGATCGAGCGGCGCGGGTCCAAGAAGGCCGCCGGCGGAGTGGCGAAGGCCCCCACAGCCGGTGTCTCCACCATAGTGAAATAAACGGCAGCTCTTGACGGCGAAGGGTCCACAGCCATCCGGCTGTGGACCCTTCGTGTTTAGCTGCCAGTGCTCAGGACAGCTGGCTCAGGACAGCCACGTCTGCAGTGCCCGCA
This sequence comes from Arthrobacter sp. K5, assembly GCF_040448525.1. Lineage (NCBI taxonomy): Bacteria > Bacillati > Actinomycetota > Actinomycetes > Micrococcales > Micrococcaceae > Arthrobacter > Arthrobacter sp. K5. The sequence goes on from NZ_CP159279.1 coordinate 1,497,232, forward strand.
GGCAGGTGCGGATGGCTTCGGCCTCCACATGCTCGTTGTCCTTGTGCGCCAGGAGCGCGTCCCCGGGCCCGAAGTTCACGGCCGGGATGCCCAGTTCGCTAAAGCGGGCGACGTCGGTCCAGCCGTATTTGGGTTTGGGCTCGCCGCCCACGGCGGCAACGAAGGACGCGGCGGCGGGGTGGTTCAGTCCGGGCCGTGCGCCGGCGGCGCTGTCCGTGCGGACCACGTCGAAGCCGTCCAGCAGCGCGCGCACGTGCTCTTCGGCCTGATCGGGGGTCTTGTCCGGGGCGAAGCGGTAGTTGATCTCCACGACGCAGCGGTCCGGGATGACGTTGCCCGCGGTGCCGCCGTGGATCTTCACCGCGTTCAGGCTCTCGCGGTAGTCCAGGCCGTCCACGGTCACGGTCTGCGGGCTGTACGCCGCGAGCCGTTCGAGGATGGGTGCGGCGGCGTGGATCGCGTTGCGGCCCATCCAGGCCCGGGCCGAGTGGGCCGCCTCGCCGGAGGTGGTGGCGTGGAACCGCATGGTGCCGTTGCAGCCGCCCTCCACGGTGCCGTCGGTCGGTTCGAGGAGGATGGCAAAGTCGCCGCCGAGGAGCCCGCCGTGGTTCCGCACCAGCCGGCCCAGCCCGCTCTTGACCGCTTCCACCTCCTCATGGTCGTAAAACACAAAGGTGACGTCCTTGCCCGGTTCCGCCCCGCCGTCGAACATGGAAGCCGCCAGTGCAAGCTGGACCGCAACGCCGCCCTTCATGTCCGTGGCCCCGCGGCCGTACAGGACGCCGTCGCCGGGGACGCCGGACGGCCAGGTGGACGGCACCGTTCCCAGTGAGCCTTCCGTGACCGGCAGCGGCACCGTGTCCAGGTGGCCCGCCAAAATGACCCGCTCGCTCCGGCCGAGGTTGGTCCTGGCGATGATGGAGTCGCCGTCACGTACCAGTTCAAGGCCTGGCAGCTGGCGGAGGGCGGACTCGACGGCATCGGCCAGCTCGCGCTCATTCCCGGAGACGCTGTTGATGTCGATCAGCGCGGAGGTCAGCAGTGCCACATCCTGGCGCAGGTCAAGGGTTACGGGGGCTGTTTCGGCAATCACCATCCCACTGTATCCCGCACCCGCCCGCCCCAACCCGGTGGCACTCCGTCCCGACTGGGTAGCAGCTCAGGGCGTTCCCGGCGCCGGGAACGCCCCGAAATGCGACTCAGATACGCGCGGACCGGTTTCAGTGCGCGAGCCTCGTCTCGATAGACTTGGCGCATGACTGAAACCGCTTCTTCCGCCGTGCCCGCTGCCCAGACACTGTCCGACGAATCCCGTTCGGCCTATGGATTCGGCGTAGCCACCATCGCCACGCGGAACGGCGAAGCCACCGTGCTGGATGCCTGGTTCCCCGCCCCCGCCCTTGGTGTGGCCGCCGAAAACCTGCGCGCCGTGGAAAACGCCGACGAAACCCTGACGGACATCGCGGCCGCCGGCACCGACGCCGACCGCGGCACCGAGCAGAAGGTGGTGTTCGTCCAGATCAACCTGGACGAGGCCCCGGCCGACACCGCCGACGCCTACCTGCGCCTGCACCTCATCTCGCACCGCCTGGTCCAGCCCAACAGCCTCAACCTGGACGGTATCTTCGGCAAGCTCCCCAACGTCGTCTGGACCAACTTCGGCCCGTGCGCCGTGGACGGGTTCGAACTGACCCGCGCCAAGCTGCGCAAGCGCGGCGCCGTCACCGTCTACGGCGTGGACAAGTTCCCGCGCATGGTGGACTACGTCGTCCCGGCGGGCGTCCGCATTGCCGACGCCGACCGCGTGCGCCTGGGCGCCCACCTCGCCGAGGGCACCACCGTCATGCACGAGGGCTTCGTGAACTTCAACGCCGGCACGCTGGGGACCTCCATGGTTGAGGGCCGCATTTCCGCCGGCGTGGTGGCCGGCGACGGTACGGACGTCGGCGGCGGCGCCTCGATCATGGGCACCCTCTCCGGCGGCGGCAAGGAGAAGGTATCCCTGGGCCAGCGTGTCCTGCTGGGCGCCAACTCCGGCGTCGGCATCAGCATCGGGGACGACTCCGTGGTGGAGGCAGGGCTGTACGTCACGGCCGGCACCCGCGTCCGCGTTGCCGGGCCCAAGGATGCCGACGGCGAGGACACCAGCAAGATCGTCAAGGCCGTGGAGCTGTCCGGCGTGCCGAACCTGCTCTTCCGCCGCAACTCCACCACCGGTGAAGTTGAAGTCCTGCCCCGCCAGGGCCAGACCGTGGAACTGAACGACGCCCTGCACGCCAACTGACCGTGAGGACACAGCCGGCACGCCACCCAAAAGGGCGTGCCGGCAGATTGCTGGAGTAACCACGTGACACGCAGACGCAGGCTGCGCGGGGCTGCCATCACCGGGCTCTGCCTGGTCCTGGTCGCGGGCGGCATCTACACCGTGGCCACCTTGGTGCAGCGCTCCGAACAGCTGATCACGGAGGAGTGCACGGCCGCCGTCGGCGCACAGCGGGCCGACCTGGCCACCGACCAGGCTGCGAACGCGGCGCTGATCACGGCTGTCTCGGTGCGGCGCGGGCTGCCGCCGCGGGCAGCCAGCATCGCCCTGGCCACCGCCATGCAGGAATCCAAGCTCCGGAACATCGGCCACGGCGACCTGGCCGGGCCTGACTCCAGGGGGCTCTTCCAGCAGCGCCCGTCCCAGGGCTGGGGCACCCAGGACCAGGTAATGGACCCGATCTATGCCACGAACGCCTTTTACGATGCCCTCGTGAAGGTGCCCGGCTATGCCACGCTGGAGATCACCGACGCCGCCCAGCGGGTCCAGCGCTCCGCCTACCCGACGGCCTACGCCGAGCACGAGGCGATGGGACGGTCTTTCGCCTCAGCGCTGACGGGCGAGTCCCCGGCTGCCCTGGACTGCACGCTCCGCTCACCGGACACTGCCGGCGACCCCGCCGCCCTGCTCAATGAGCTGGAAGCCTCCTACGGAAGCATCCCGACGACGGTGACCGGCCAGACGCTGGAGGTCGATGTCACCGACAGCTTTGCCTGGTCCGTGGCCCACTGGGCAGTGGCAAACGCCAAAGAGTTCTCGGTGGAACGCGTTGACGTGGACGGAAAGCGTTGGGACAGGAAGGCCCGCAACGGGTGGCAGGATGCACCCGACACCGGCGGCCGGGTGGCCATCACGCTGGCTGCCGACGGGTCCTGAAGCCGACGGGTCCTGAATTTGACGGCATGGCCCTCAAGCTCTAAACGAGGATCTCCACGACCGGCTGCACGTAGCTGCGGAACACCTCGGGCTGGGACAGCAGCTCGTGGCTCATGATGATCTTGTCCGGCTCCAGGTACCACGCCCGCTGCTCGTCCAGCGGCAGCTCGATGATGGTCAGCGCAAAGTCCCGTGAGTCCCGGCCCACCTCCAGGAGCCGGTCCTCCACGATGTCCTCGAGCAGGTGCGCGGAGCCCCCGGCCACGCGTTCGGCCTCCAGTTCGGCGTACTCCGCGCGCCGCTCCCTGGCCCAGGTCAGGGCGGCCCCGAAGTGCGCCTGCAGGACCTTGCGCAGCGCCGGTGAGTTGGCGAAGGACCGGAACCCCGGGGGCGAGAGTTCGGGGGACATCTGCGGGTGTGCCTTGAGGAGCTGCTCCCACCAGGCTTCCCACTCCGTTTTCAGGGCGCTGATGCCGCCCACTTCGGCGGTGAGGTGGTGATGGTCAACATGGCGGACCTTCGGTGCGGCATGCGAAAGCGCCGGAAAGCCCGCGCCATCGAGCCCAGCAACATCACGTATGTAAAGGGCAATGAGCATGGGCCCCGACGTGTCCATAGTGATTCGCCAGCCTGGACCGCCTGTGTGCTGCATGCGTATGCCTCCTTGGCATCTTGTTTTCCACCCCGTTGTGCCGGCCACCCGTTCTCCGGCTTTCAGTCTATTCCCCCAGCCCGGGGAGGTTAATGGCTGGCACCGACCCTCCTGCGAAGCCCCTCGATGTGGGATTCGAGCACGTCACGGCACATTTCCGGGGACATCCAGCCCGGCTGCAGCAGGGCGTGCATGGCCAGCCCGTCCAGGGTTGCCAGCAGGTGTTCGGCGGCCGTCACCAGCTGCGGCCCGGCACCGGTCCCGGCGGGATCGTCCTCGTGCACGAGCCGGGTGATCACCTGGCCGACGACGGCGGCCACGGCCCGGTGGCTCCGGTCCGCCTCGGCGGCCAGGAAGGGCCGGATCCTCGCCGCGTTCCTGAACGCCAGCCAGGCGCACGCGTCCAGGGCACGTTCTTCGTCCAGGGGCAGGAATTCGCCCAGGAGTGTTAATACCGCCCGGCTCATGTCCGGGTCAGCCGCTGCGGGCCCGAGCCCGAGCCCGGTAAGGGCCTTGTTGAGGCGGGACAGCAGCCTGTCCGAAACCGCCGCAAACGAGTAGGCCAGCAGGTCATCACTGCTGTCGAAGTAGTGCCGCACGGAGCCCACCGCAAGCCCGGCCTCGTCCGCCACTTCCCGCAGGGACGCGCGTTCCAGGCCGTCCGTGGCGATGATCCTGCACACGGCGCCAACGATCTCCTGACGGCGCTGCGCGGCGTCCACGATTTTCGGCACTCTTGTTTTTAGCACGGGTGTGCTCCGAAACCGCGGCGGCGCGCTGCCGTCCCGTGCGTAGCCGTTAACGCCGACGGCGGCCGCCCACCGGGAAGGTGGACGGCCGCCGTCGAGGTTTGGGAGCCGGTGGGGATTAGCGGGCCGGGTACTGCCGCTCGGGCTCTCCTGTGTAGAGCTGCCGCGGACGGCCGATCTTGGTGTTGGGATCGTTGATCATTTCGCGCCACTGGGCAATCCAGCCCGGCAGGCGGCCGATGGCGAACAGCACGGTGAACATCTTCTCCGGGAAGCCCATGGCCTTGTAGATCAGGCCGGTGTAGAAGTCCACGTTCGGGTACAGCTTGCGCTGGATGAAGTAGTCGTCGCCGAGGGCCTTCTCCTCCAGCCGCATGGCGATGTCCAGGAGCTCGTCGTGGCCGCCGAGCTTGCTGAGCACTTCGTGTGCAGTGGCCTTGATGATCTTGGCACGGGGATCGTAGTTCTTGTAGACCCGGTGGCCGAAGCCCATGAGGCGGACGCCGTCCTCCTTGTTCTTGACCTTCTCCATGTAGTCCTCGGGCTTGACGCCGTCGGCCTGGATCTGGCGGAGCATCTTCAGCACAGCCTCGTTGGCGCCGCCGTGGGCGGGGCCGAACAGGGCGTTGATGCCTGCAGACACGGACGCGAACAGGTTGGCGTTGGAGGAGCCCACCAGACGCACCGTGGAGGTGGAGCAGTTCTGCTCGTGGTCCGCGTGCAGGATGAGGAGCAGGTCCAGGGCCTTGACCACTACCGGGTCCAGCTCGTACTGCTCGGCCGGCAGGCCGAAGCTCAGCCGCAGGAAGTTCTCCACAAGGTTCATGGAGTTGTCCGGGTACAGCATCGGCTGCCCGATCGACTTCTTGTGCGCGTAGGCGGCAATGACCGGCAGCTTCGCCATGAGGCGGATGGTGGAAACCTCCACCTGCTCGTCATTGAACGGGTCCAGTGAGTCCTGGTAGAAGGTGGACAGCGCGGACACAGCCGAGGACAGCACGGGCATCGGGTGCGCGTCGCGGGGGAAGCCGCCGAAGAAGCCTTTGAGCTCCTCGTGCAGCAGGGTGTGGCGGCGGATCTTCTGGTCGAAGTCCTCCAGCTCGGTCGGCGTCGGGAGGTTGCCGTAGATCAGCAGGTACGAGACTTCGAGGAAGCTGGAATGCTGGGCCAGCTGTTCGATCGGGTAGCCGCGGTACCGCAGGATGCCTGCGTCGCCGTCGATGTAGGTGATGGCCGACGTCGTGGCGGCAGTGTTCATGAAGCCGGGGTCAAAGGCAACGGCGCCGGTCTGCTTCAGTAGCTTGGAAACGTCGTAGCCTTCGTTTCCCTCAACAACCTTGATGCGCGGGAGCTCGAGCTCGCCGCCTGCGTGGCGCAGGGTTGCGCTGGTGGTCTCAGTCATGGAGTCCCCTTCATGAGGCGTCTGGCCTCTCTAGAAAGCTTGATCCAACATCAGGTGGGCCGCGCGGGGTCCCGCCCCAGACGGGAATTCCAACGGCCTTGCCGCCTTCTTGTAGAAAGCCACCATTGATAGTCAGTTAAAAAACTACCGCCACTTGCAGGTTGCCACTAATCCGGGAGCGCCAAATTATCCCCAAAACAGGCCAGTTGTGGTGCGAGTCACACCATTGTTACGGCGCCCGGAGGGTTAAAAGTCGGCCCGCGGAGGCGTCATGACAACGCCGGTGGGACGCCCGGGGACCCGGCCTAGGCCAGGCGGGCCACCGCAGCGTCGATCCGTTCGTCGCTTCCGGTGAGCGCCACGCGCACATAGCCGTGCCCGGCGTCGCCGTAAAACACCCCCGGACCCACCACGATCCCCCGCTCCGCGAGGCGTGCCACGGTGTCCCAGGTGGCTTCGCCCGCGGTGCACCACAGATACAGGCCGGCAGCCGACTCGTGCAGGGTCAGACCGAAGGATTCGAGCGCCGGCAGGAGCCGCTCCCGCCGTCCGCGGTACAGGTCCTTCTGCGCCAGGACGTGCGTGTCGTCTCCGAGTGCCACCCGCATGGCTTCCTGCACCGGGTACGGCACGATCATGCCGGCGTGCTTGCGGCTGTTGACGAGGTTGGCCATCAGGGCCGCATCCCCGGCGACGAAGGCCGCACGGTAACCGGCCAGGTTGGACTGCTTGCTCAGCGAGTACACGGCGAGGAGCCCGTCGTGGGAAGCACCGGCGACGCGCGGATCGAGGATGCTCGGAACCGCCTGCCCGCCACGCTGCAGGTCCCACTCCCCCCAGCCAAGCTCGGCATAGCACTCGTCGGACGCCACCAGCGCGCCGATTTCGCGGGCCTGGTCCACAATCTTCTTCAGGGATGCTGCGTCCCGGACGCTGCCGGTGGGGTTGCCCGGGGAGTTGACCCAGACCAGGCGGACCCTGGACCGGGTGGCCGCGTCCAGTTCGTCGAGGTCATCAGCCGCCACCGCCGTTGCCCCGGCGAATGTGGCCCCGATGTCGTAGGTCGGATAGGCGACGGTAGGCCGGACGACGACGTCGCCCGGCTTGAGGCCCAGCAGGAACGGCAGCCAGGCCACGAGTTCCTTGGAACCCACGGTCGGCATGACGGCGCGGGGATCGAGCCCTTCCACGCCGCGGCGGCGTGCGAACCACCCGGCGATGGCCTCCCGGAGCGCGGGAGTGCCATGGACGGTGGGGTAACCGGGCGCATCCGCGGCGGCCTTAAGGGCGTCCTGGATGACCGGCGGCGTCGGGTCAACGGGCGTGCCGATGGACAGGTTCACCGCACCACCGGGGTGTTCAGCCGCTTTGGCGAGGTACGGCGCCATCGCTTCCCACGGGTAGTCGGGCAGGCTAAGGCCGAAACTGCGCACAGCTGTAGTCACGAAGGGGTCCGCCTCAGTGGTCCTGGTTCTGCGGCGGGAGCGCTGCAATCATCGGGTGGTCCTTGCCGGTGTTGCCCACCTTGGCGGCGCCGCCCGGGGAACCGAGGTCGTCAAAGAACTCGACGTTCGCCTTGTAGTAGTCGGCCCATTCCTCAGGGGTGTCATCCTCGTAGTAGATGGCTTCCACCGGGCAGACGGGCTCGCAGGCGCCACAGTCGACGCACTCATCGGGATGGATATAGAGGGAGCGTTCGCCTTCGTAGATGCAATCGACGGGGCACTCCTCAATGCATGCCTTGTCCTTAACATCTACACACGGCTGCGCGATTACGTACGTCACGTCCCTTGCCTCTCCACGTTGATTCCGGCGGCTGGCCGGTTGCTGCATCCGGCCTGCATGCCGGGCTGTCCACTTCAGAGCCTATTATCTCCCAGGCCCGTCCCGCGAACGAAGCGGGCGCGTCACACTCCGGACGCGTCTTACGATGGACAGGTGAGTCCGACACCATCAGCACCCCGGCAGTTCCTGGCCACGGCCCCGGCCGGAACGCGCGTGGTGGTGCGCTACAGGATCGACGGCGGCTTCACGGACGCACTGGGAGACCTCCTGGGGTGCGGCGAAAGTGAGTGCACCGTGCGAACCCGGACTTCCGACGTCGGCATCCCCCTTGACCGGGTGGTGGCCGCCAAACAGGTGCCGCCGGCACCTCCGCGCCGTGGTTCACGGCGGACGCCGCCGGCCGCGGACTGACGACGGCCCGGCCTAGGCCCTGTCCGCGGCACCGTACTCCAGCACCTCGTCCGGAAGAGTGCGCATCCTTCGCAACGGCGAGAACAGGACCGGGGCGGTGGCCAGGAAGCTGCCGGCCGCTCCGATCAGCATGGTGGGCACCAGGCCAAGGTGTTCGCCCAGGTACCCCGATGCCAAGGCTGCCAGCGGCATCACGCCCCACACCGCAAACCGGATGGACGCGTTCATGCGGCCGAGCAGCCGTGGCGGGCAAACCCGCTGGCGCATGGTGAGCTGCATGATGTTGTACACCAGGACGCTGAAGCCAAACCCGAACTCCGAGATGAGCAGCAGGGCCAGTGCGACGCCCGGCTCGGGAACAATGCCCGCAAACGGCACCAGCAGCAGAAAGACCGAACTGACCAGGGCGCACACGGGAATCACGGTGCCTTCGCCGATCCGGGCGGCAAGCCGCGGCGCCGCCACTGCGCCCAGCAGCCCGCCTGCGGCGCCCACGGTCATGATCAGGCCCATGCCCTGCGGCCCCAGGCCGAGGTTGCGGAGCACCAGCAGCGGCATCATCGTGTACATCAGCATGCCGGAAAAGTTCATGCCGCCGGTGCAGGCCGCGATCCGGCTGATGAGCGGATGCCGGACAACAAACGAGAGCCCTTCCCGTATTTCGACCGGAAGGGGGCGCCGTGCGGCGGCCGGCGCACGCACTTCTGAGTCACGGGTACGGGCAAGGAACACCGCGGAGAGCAGGTAACCTGCGGCCTCACCCACGAAAAGCACGGGAGCCGACACGACCGCCAGCAGCGCACCGCCCGCAGCGGGTCCGCCGATTCGTGCTATCTGCGCCGTCGCCTCAAGCTTCGAGTTGGCCTCCCTCACCTGCGGGGACGCCACCAGGACCGGCACATAGCTCTGGTAGGCGACGTCGAAGAACACCGTTGCCGTTCCCACGCTCCCCGCGACCAGATAGAGATGCCAGATTTCCAGGCCGCCGCTCCACCACAGGACCGGCACCGCAGCCATGGCGGCCATCCGCAGCAGATCGGCAGTGATCATGGTCCTGCGCTTCAGCCACCGGTCCACCCAGGCCCCGGCCGGCAGCCCGACCGCCAGGAACGCCGCCAGGCCTGCGGCGTTCAACACGCCCACCTCGAATTCCGAGGCGTGGAGCATGACGACGGCCAACACCGGCAACGCGAGCTGGCCCAGCTGCGCGCCGAACTGTCCCAGGGCCTGCCCGGCCCAGAAGGTGGAGAAGTTGCGGTCCCGCCACAGCGGCCCTGCCGTTGGCTCCGCGGCAGTGGGTTCGGCAGTCACGGCTTCAGTTTCGGCTGACGATTGGCATATGTCAATCAGTTATTGCTCGTTACACTTGCGTCTATGAACCACCCGCCGGAGGGCGACGACGCGGACCTGGTGGCCAAGGGCCGCGCGCTGAGTTCGCCGCTGCGGCTGAGGATTCTCCGGCTGTGCCTGCACCAGTCGCGGACCAACAAGGAAATCGCGGAGTTGCTCGGCCTCAATCCCGCCTCCAGCCTCCACCATGTCCGGACCCTGGTGCGGACCGGGTTCCTGCTGGCAGAGGAACGCCGGAAGGGCCGGCGCGGCGCTACGGAGGTTCCCTACATCGCCAGCCGCAAGTCGTGGAGCACGCCGGTGGACAACGTGGCGCCGATCCTCATCGAGACGTTCGTGCAGGAGACCAGGGATCTGCCGCCTGAGGACATCGAGGTGTGGCGGCTGGGCGTGAAGTTCAACGCCGCCCGGCGGGAGGAAATGCTGGGCAAGCTCCGCGCCATCGTCGAAGAGTACATGGCACTTCCCGCCGACGACGACGGCGAGGCCACCTCACTCATGATTGCCCACCACCGGGACCCGACGGCTGACTAGCGGCCGTGCCGCCGGACCTCCGTGGCTGTACCGCCGGAGGACGGGCGGCTGTACCGCCGGCACCAGGCCAGCATTCCGACGGTGACCAGCACGGTCCCGTAGACCCAGATGCTTCCCGCCAGGTCCCCGGCGATCAGCCGCTTGCCGGACTCCATCCCTGACCACCAGCCGGCCAGGGCGTAACAGAGACCGCCGCACACCGCCGTCGGAATCAGTGTCCGGAACGCCGCCCCGAGGAACAGCTGAAGCGACGCCAGGAGCAGCAGGGCCGCGACGGCCCCCAGCGGCAGCGCAGCACCGGCCGCGAATTCCTGGCGGTGGAGCGCGGTTCCGGCGAAGGCAGCAAAAAGAGCTGCCGGCACGGCGGCGGCCAGGCCGCCTGCCATGCCGGCAGCTCTTCTGTTCACGCTGGCAGTCCCCTGCGGGAGGGTGACGTTATGCCTTGGCGCGGGCGCGGTTGGCCTTGGCACGCTCGTTGGAGTCGAGGATGACCTTGCGGATGCGGATGTCCTCCGGCGTGACCTCGACGCACTCGTCTTCGCGGGCGAATTCGAGGGACTCTTCGAGGGTGAGCTCGCGCGGGGGCGTGAGGTTCTCGAAGCTGTCGGAGGAAGCCGCACGCATGTTGGTGAGCTTCTTTTCCTTCGTGATGTTGACGTCCATGTCGTCTGCGCGGGAGTTTTCGCCCACGATCATGCCTTCGTAGACCTCGGAGGTCGGCTTGACGAAGAAGGAACCGCGTTCCTGCAGGTTGATCATGGCGAACGGGGTCACCACGCCGGCGCGGTCGGCCACCATGGAACCGTTGGTGCGGTATTCGATGGGGCCGGCCCAGGGCTCGTAGCCCTCGGCGATGGACGCGGCGATGCCGGCGCCGCGGGTGTCCGTGAGGAACTTGGTGCGGAAGCCGATCAGGCCACGGGCGGGAACGATGAACTCCATGCGGCACCAGCCGGTGCCGTGGTTGGCCATGTTGGTCATGCGGCCCTTGCGTGCTGCCATGAGCTGGGTGACGGCACCGAGGTACTCTTCGGGCACGTCGATGGTCATGTGCTCCATCGGCTCGTGGACCTTGCCGTCGATGGTCTTGGTGACCACCTGGGGCTTGCCGACGGTTAGCTCGAAGCCTTCACGCCGCATCTGCTCCACGAGGATGGCCAGCGCGAGCTCGCCGCGGCCCTGGACTTCCCAGGCATCCGGACGCTCGGTGGGGAGAACCTTGATGGAGACGTTACCGATGAGTTCCTTGTCCAGGCGGTCCTTGACCTGGCGGGCCGTGACCTTGGCGCCCTTGACCTTGCCGGCCAGCGGGGACGTGTTGATACCGATGGTCATTGAGATCGCGGGATCGTCAACGGTGATCAGGGGCAGCGGCTGGGGGTTCTCGACGTCGGTCAGGGTCTCACCGATGGTGATCTCCTCGATGCCGGCAACGGCGACGATTTCGCCCGGGCCGGCGGACTCGGCCGGAACGCGCTCAAGCGCCTTGGTGGCGAGGAGTTCGGTGATCTTGACGGTCTTGAGCTCGCCGTTGGCGCGGGCCCAGGCAACCTGCTGGCCCTTGCGAAGAGTGCCGTTGTAGATGCGCAGCAGTGCGAGGCGGCCCAGGAACGGGGAGGCGTCCAGGTTGGTGACGTGTGCCTGCAGGACGCCTTCGGGGTTGTAGGTCGGCGCGGGGATGTGCTCGATGATGGCGCTGAAGAGCGGCTCGAGGTCCTCGTTCTCCGGGGCAGTGCCGTCGGCGGGCTGTTCGAGGGAAGCGCGGCCTACCTTTGCGGCGGCGTAGACCACGGGGACGTTGAGAATCTTGTCCAGGTCAAGGTCCGGAACCTCATCGGCAAGGTCGGAGGCCAGGCCCAGGAGCAGGTCCATGGACTCGTGGACGACCTCTTCGATGCGGGCATCGGGGCGGTCGGTCTTGTTGACCAGGAGGATCACCGGCAGGTGCGCGGCGAGGGCCTTGCGGAGGACGAAGCGGGTCTGGGGCAGCGGGCCCTCAGACGCATCCACGAGGAGAACGACGCCGTCCACCATGGACAGCCCGCGCTCCACTTCGCCGCCGAAGTCGGCGTGGCCGGGGGTGTCGATGACGTTGATGGTGATGGTCTCGCCGTTGGAGGACGGTCCGTTGTAGGCCACCGTGGTGTTCTTGGCCAGGATGGTGATGCCCTTTTCGCGCTCCAGGTCACCGGAGTCCATGACGCGGTCTTCGAGGTGGTTGTGCTCGGCAAAGGAGTTGGTCTGCTTGAGCATGGCGTCCACGAGGGTGGTCTTGCCGTGGTCAACGTGGGCCACAATCGCGACGTTGCGCAGGTCACTGCGAACTGCAGTTGCTACCGCGGTGTTGGTGGTGGTTTCAGACATGCGTTATTGCTCGATTCAGTGGTGAAGTCAGCTGTTGTATCGCGACATTTCCAACCGGAACGCACGACGGATCAGACCCTTAACACAGGGCACCTACTGCCAGTCTAAACGCTGAGCCATTTATTGGCCTAAAACGGGTACTTCCGCCCTTCCCCGCGCCCGTTACCAAATCGTGAATCCAGCCCCACGTCATGTGAGCAAAATCACTGGCTTTTCCGAAAGTGATCCACCACTATTGCTAGACCACTTACGAACAGGCCAGGAGTCCACGGATGTTACAAGCCTCGACGCGGGCCCTCCTGATTGGTCCGGTCATCGCCGCCAGCGTGTTTTTGGCGGGCTGCGGCGCAGCAACGGAGCCGGCGTCCGGTGCCGGATCGGCGGCGCCTCGTGCCGCCGCCCCGGTGGCCGCCCCCGGTGAGGCCGTGGCCGCCGGTTCGGCGGTCGTGAGCGATCTGGGCGCCGCCGTCGACCCCGCCAGCCTTCCGGCCGGAGCGCTGTACCGCAATCCGGCCAACGGGCGGGACGAGGTCATCGTGGGCAACATCGCCCACACCGCGCTGCTGATCGGCGACTCGCAGTCCGAACCTCAGGCCAGCTGGCCGCGCCGGGCCCTCACGGGGCTGGGCTACGACGTTTTCTTCTGCGGCAAGGGCGGCACCGGCTTCGTGGCCTCCAACGGCACCACGGGCAACTACGTGGATGCGCTGCAGCGCGGCGACTGGCACCTGCCCTACGGCTTCCCCCCGCTGGTGCTCATCGAGGGCGGCGGAAACGACGCGAAGCAAGGGGCGAGCAACGAGCAGATCTCGGAAAACGCCGACCGGCTTATCACGACGATCAAGCAGCGGTACCCGGGCGCGAAGCTGGCCTTGGTGGGAACCCTGGGCAAGGGAGCGGACCACGGCGGCGCCCGGCGGGCCGAGGTTGACGCCCTGCTGGGGACTGTCGCCGCGGACCACGGCATCCCGTTTGTCAGTGTCGGGGACTGGCTCACCCGTTACGGGCTGGAGTCGCAGCTGAAGGACAGCGTCCACATGAACGGCGAGGGGCACCGCGCCCTGGGTGAGCTGCTGGGTGACAGGCTCGCGAAGCTGGGGCTGCGGCTTTCCTAGGGGTCTTTCAGCAAGCAAGGGAGCCGGTGGCCGCCATCAGGCGGCCACCGGCTCCCTTGCTATTGCCCGCTTACTCCGTTCCGGTAGCCAGCAGCTGGGCGCGCAATTCCCGGCGCTCGCGCTGCTTTTCCGGATCCGGCAGCGGCACGGCGGCGAGCAGCCGCTGCGTGTAGGCCTCCTGCGGGTTGCGCAGGATCTGGTCGCGGGTGCCCTGCTCCACGATCCGGCCGCGCTGCATGACGCAGATGTGGTCCGCCAGCACGTCCACGACGGCGAGGTCGTGGGTGACGAAAAGGCAGGCGAACCCGAGCTCGCGCTGGAGGTTCTGGAACAGCTCCAGGACCTTGGCCTGCACCGACACGTCGAGCGCAGACGTCGGCTCGTCTGCCACCATCAGCTTCGGCTTGAGCGAGAGTGCCCGGGCAATGCCGACACGCTGTTTCTGGCCGCCGGACAGCTCGTGCGGGTACCGGTTCCGGTAGTTCCGCGGCAGCTCCACCTGGTCCAGCAGTGCCTCGATGCGCTTCTGCAGGTCGGCGCCCTTCGCCACGCCGGCAAGGTACATGGGCTCGCCGATGCTTTCGCCGATGGGCAGTCTCGGGTTCAGGGACGAGGACGGGTCCTGGAAGACCATGCCGATGTGGCGCCGCACCTGGTGCAGCTGCTTGCCGTTCTTCTTCGCGGCGGAAATGTCCTCGCCCACCACGCGCATCGTTCCGGCCGCCACCGGCAGCAGTCCGACGGCGGCGCGCCCGATGGTGGTCTTGCCCGACCCCGACTCCCCCACGAGGCCCACCACCTGCCCGGGATGGATGGTCAGGTTGGCTCCCTCGACGGCGCGGAAGGCCGGTACGCGGCCCTGCTTCGGGTACTCAATGGCGACGTCGGTCAGCTCCAGGACCGGTTCGCCCACGGGCCCCCTGGATTCGGCGGCTGCCAGGGCCGCCGCGTTCTCCCGCTCGCGGCGGACCAGTTCCGCGTGGTCCACGGAGTCGAGCTCTGCGTGGGTGGCAGCGGCCAGCGCTGCAGTCACGTCCACGTCCGGTGCGGCGTCCGTTCCGCCCTGACCGAGGTGCGGCACGGCCGCGAGCAGCGCCTGCGTGTACGGGTGCTGGGGATTGTGGAAGATCTGCTCTGCGGTGCCGGTCTCCACGATCAAGCCCTTGCGCATGACGGCGATCCGGTCGGCGAGGTCCGCCACGACGCCCATGTCGTGGGTGATCAGGACGATGGCACTGTCCAGCTTGTTGCGAAGGTTCCGCATCAGGTCCAGGATCTCCGCCTGCACCGTGACGTCCAGGGCAGTGGTGGGCTCGTCAGCGATCAGCAGCTTGGGATCGCAGGACAGCGACTGGGCGATCATGGCACGCTGCCGCTGGCCGCCGGAGAGCTGGTGCGGATAGGACTTGAATGCCTTCACCGGGTCCGGCAGCTCCACGAGCTCCAGCATCCGCAGGGCGCGCTCCTTGGCCTGGTCCGGTGACACTTCGTTGTGCAGGCGCACCGTCTCGACGATCTGCGCGCCCACTGTGTACACCGGGTTCAGCGCCGTCATGGGCTCCTGGAAGATGACGGCCACGTCCTTGCCCCGGACGCTGCGGATGTTGGCGGCATCCTCGCCCAGCAGTTCCTTGCCGGAGAGCCTTACGCTGCCGGACACCCGGCTGTTGCCGGGCAACAGGCCCAGGAGCGCCATGGAACTGGCGCTTTTGCCCGAACCGGACTCGCCCACGATGGCCAGGACCTCGCCGGCGCGGACCTCATAATTGAGGCCGACGGCGGCCGGCACCCACTTCTTTTCCACGCCAAAGTCGACGCTGAGGTCGCGCACTTCCAGGACGACGGAGCCCTTCCCGTCTGCCCTTCGCCTCCCGGAGCCGGGCTCCATGGAGCCCGGCTCCAGCGGGTCCGACGCCGGACGGTCAGGACTGATGTAGTCAGACATGTTGGGGTTTTCCTTCCACCCGGGCCAGCGGAGCAGCTGAGATTAGTGCTGCGGCCGGGAATACTGAATTATTGGGGGCATGAGCACTGTGCCGCATGCCGGGAACGCCGCAATCTTCAAAGCGCGCACCAACAAATGGTTTGCCGGATTCTCGTGGTTCGTGGCTGCCGCCGGGCTGGCCGGCCTCGTTGTGGCGGGCGGAGTCCCCGCCCTGGCCGGTGCCGGGCCGCTGCTGCTTATCGCCTATCTGGGCTGGCTGCTGTTCTGGCGTCCGGCGGTGGTGGTCCACGACGCCGGGGTCACCATCGAGAACCCGTTCCGCGCCGTCACGGTCCCGTGGGCGGCGCTCGTGCAGGTGGACACCCGGTACGCGCTGACCCTCGTCACGCCCGGCCGAAGCTACGGGGCCTGGGCAGCCCCCGCCCCCGGCATCTGGGGCGGACGCAACGCCCGCCCCGAGGACCTCCGGGGACTGCCGGACAGCACGTACGGGCCGGGGAACTCCGTCCGCCCCGGCGACCTCAAGAGCACCGACTCGGGACAGGCCGCGCAGCTGGTCCGTGGACGCTGGCAGCAGCTGGTCGAATCGGGACTCCTTGATGCCGGAGCAGCCGAGACCACTCCGGTGAGCGTGAAGTTCCGCTGGCGCGAGGCCGCCGCCGCCCTGGTCCTTCTCGGGCTCAGCTACTGGAGCGTGGCCGTCCTGTAGGCAGGAAGCACGCTGCGCCCGCCCGCGGCGTCGCAGCAGCACCTCAGGCTCCCCTGTCCCCGCCGGCGGTCCGGCCATCATCTGCCCTGCTGTCCAGCGCCGCCACCGGCGTCGCCTCCGGCAGTGTTGGCCCGGCGTCCCTGGCCTTCTTGGCGTTGAACTTCTTTTGCCGCGGGTCAAAGGCGTCCCGCAGGCCGTCGCCGATGAAGTTGATGCTGAGGCAGATGAGGACGATGAACAGGCCGGGGAACCAGAACAGCCAGGGGCGGGTAGCGAAGGCTTCCTGGTTCTGGGAGATGAGCAGGCCCAGGGAGGTGTCCGGGGACTTGACGCCGACGCCGAGGTAGCTGAGGGCCGTTTCGGTAAGGATCGCCGCCGACATGGTCAGGGTGACGTTGACGATCAGGACGCCCACCGCATTGGGCAGGATGTGCTTGAAGATGATCCGGGCGTTGCTGGCCCCGGAAATCCGCGCCGCATCAACAAACTCGCGCTCCCTCAGGGTGAGGAACTCGCCGCGCATGAGCCGCGCCAGGCCCACCCAGCTGATGAGCCCCAGGAAGATGCCAAGGGCGAGGACACCGTTGCTGCTGGCGAAGGACGCAAACCAGCTGCCTTCATCCCGGCGTCCTGCCAGCTGGGCCATGACGGCGGCGAGGAGCAATGCCGGAACGATGATGATGACGTCGGTGAGCCTCATCAGAACGGCTTCCATCCAGCCCCGGAAATAGCCTGACAGTGCCCCGACGACCACACCAATGAGGCCGGCGATGAGGCCGATGACCACCATGATGGTGATGGACTGCTGGGCGCCGCGCATGGTCATGGCGAACAGGTCTCGTCCGATCCGGTCCTGGCCGAAGGGATGCTCCCCCCAGGCCAGGGGCCACAGTGAAGCCGTGGGAGTGCCGTCGTTGACCAGCGGTGAGACGGCCTCATGGGTGTACTTCCACCAGCCGGGGATCCCGGCGTAGCCCACGGACGTGAAGGCCATGACGAAGATGATGGCGAAGACGGCAAGGCCGACGATGGCACCGGAGTGGCCAAGGAACCGCTTGCGGACAATCTGGCCCTGGCTCAGGCCCCTGGCTTCGGAGACAGGTTCGATGCCTGCAGCTTCCTGCCGCAGGCCGGCCTCCTCCGCCATGATTTCATCCTGCTGACTGGGCTGGCTCATGCTTTCACCCTTACTCGTGGATCCAGTGCGGAGTAGGCGAGGTCCGCGATGAGGTTGAACACCATGGCCGTGATGGCGACGCAAATGAAGACGCCCATGACGGGGTTCGGGTCAACGTGCTGGATGCCGTCCAGGAACAGGAACCCCATGCCCCGGACCGAAAAGACAGTCTCGGTGATGACCGCGCCGCCGATCAGGCCGCCGATATCGAACGCGACGATGGTAGCCACCGGTATCAGGGCGTTCCGGAAGGCATGGCGCATGACGACAGTCCGCTCGGAAAGACCCTTGGCCCGCGCCGTACGGATGTAGTCCATGTTCATGATTTCCAGCATGGACGCACGGGTGAACCTTGTGTATCCGGCGAGGGAGATGAGGATGAGCGCGGTGGTGGGCAGGATCAGGTGAGTGAACGAGTCGATGCCCAGGATCCAGAAGTCGCCCTCGATGTTCGGCGTGCCAGCGCCGATGGTGGCGATCGGCCGTCCCCGGACCCTGCTGTTGTTGAAGTACGCGGGCCAGGCCTGCATGAAACGGTCCAGCAGGATGAGGAAGCCCAGGAGGAAGGACGTGATGGCCGCCGCGCGCATGGACTGCCCGCGGTCGTAACCGCCCATGAAGTAGCCGATGGCCATGCCAACCAGGACCGCTGCGACAGCCAGCAGCACGATCATCAGGAACGTCGCCTGGTTCAGCAGCGGCTGGAGCACGAAGTAGAGAACCACTCCCGCGCCCACGGCGATCAGGGCGGACTGCAGCGCTTTGCGGTTCCGCAGCCCTGCGGTCAGCAGGGTCACGGCAAAGGCGATGCCCACCCCGGCTATGGCGATGACCACCGGGCCCAGGCCGGGTGTCTTGAACCACTGGGTAACGGAGAAGTAGATGAGGATCGCGGCGACTGCGGCGAAGACGATGCCGCCGATAAGTGCCCTGCGCCTGGCGTCGCCACCGGCCACGATCACCGCCACGGCGCCGAAGACGGCACCGACGCCGAGTGAGACCGGCAGGGGTATCTCCGGGTTGCGGAGGAAGTTGTTGAAGCCGATGGCGCCGAATTCCTTGAGCAGGACAGCGACCCAGAAGATCGGCAGGGAGAAGAAGAGGAAAGCCATGAAGGTCACGCCGTAATCCAGTGTGCTGTACTGGCGCAGGGCGGTGATGATGCCCAGCGTGATGCCCACGAGAATGGCAAGAACGGTTGCCCCGGTGACGAGTGTCAGCGTCTGAATGAGTGCATGGCCGAGGGCGTCCGTGATGGGCTGGCCGGCGATGTTCTTGCCGAGATTGCAGGAGCCGGTGAAGGGCACCAGGCACTGGGCGGCGCCGCCGAGCCATTTGAAATACCGCACGGGCGCAGGCGTATCGAGGTCCAGCAGTGCGGATCTCGAGTCCATGAGCTGCTGCTTGTTCGGCGCGCTGCTGGCGCGGAACTCCGCGAGCGGATCGCCTGATGCTGCAGTCAGCAGATACACCAGGAAGGATGCGCCCAAAAGGATGAGTGCGGCGGTGACGAGCCGCCGGACTATGTAGGTCACCATTGTGATAGAACCTCAGGATTCGGGCCCGGGGATTGCCCGGACCGGTCGCAGGTTTGGCGGCGCCTTACTGCTTGTGCTGCCAACACAGGCACTGCCGGGAGATGGCGCTGCAAGGCGCCGGGACCGTGGTGCTGGTCCCGGCGCCTCACCTAGCTAGTTGCACTTCGCGGCATGGGCTTACTTCTCGGCCCACTCCCAGAAGTTCCACCAGACGCCCGTCTGGTTCGGCATGAACTTCACGCCGGTGATGCGGTCGCTGTAGGCGTCAACACCAACGGACTGGAACAGCGGGAGGCCGTATGCCGAGTCCCAGATCTTCTTGTCGATCTGCTTGGTCAGTTCATCCTGCTTGCTGCGGTCAGTCGTCACAATAAGTTCGTCCATGAGCTTGTCGGCTTCAGGATCGCTGAACTTGTTGAAGTTGGAACCGTTGCCGGAGCGGAAGATCTGCGGCACGCCGGAAACTCCGACGCCCGGGTTGATCCAGCCGAAGATCGTGGCATCGTAGCCGCCCTTGCCGAGGGCCTTGCCCCAGTCAGAGGCGCCAAGTCCGCCGTCGACGATCTTGAAGCCGGCCTTGGTTGCGGACTCGCGGATGAGCGAGAACGCGTCCACACGGTTCGGGTTGTCCTTGTTGTACATGATGCGGACCTCGGGGGTCGCACCGTTGAGGAGCTTCTTGGCGCCATCAACATCGGCGTCCTGGTAGGCCGAGGAGCCGTTGTCCTGCGCGGAGGCTTCGTAGGCCGGCTGCGCGGGAACGAACAGCTGCGAGTCCAGGGGCTTTGCCTCCGGATCGAGCTTCTTGATGATCTTGTCCACGATGTCCTTGCGCGGAACCGTCTTTAGGAATGCCTCGCGGACATTCTTGTCGGCGAAGGGTCCCGAGTAGTTCAGGTCGATGTGGTCGTAGGAGAGCTGGTTGCCCTGTTCCACCGTGACGCCCTGGCTCTCGAGTGCCTTGAGCTGTTCGAGCGTGTCAGCCGACGCCTGCGGAGCGATGATGTCCGCTTCGCCGTTCTTCAGCGCCTGGACCTGTGCCGGGGAGGAACCGATGTAGCGGACCGTGATCTCGTCCAGCTTGGCCTCGGGGCCCCAGTTGTAGTCCTTGTTGCGGACCATGGTCAAGGACTGGTCCTGGTTGATGCTCTGGACAACGAACGGGCCGTTGGACAGGAACAGGCTCGGATCGCTCGGCAGGGTCTTGGAGTCGAAGCCGGTGTTCCACATGTCGGACATGGCCTTGAGCTTGGCATCGGCGGCCTTGGGCGCCTTGGAGTCGCCGCGGGGCAGGCTCTTGAGGTGGTCGATGAACGCCTGCGTGTCGGCCAGGCCGGCCTTCTTGGCCAGGACGTGCGCCGGGATATCAATGCCCGGGCCGCCCAGCGCGATCTCCCAGTCGGCGAACGGCTTGGAGTACTTAATGGTCATGGAGCGGTTGTTGTCGCCGATTTCGGGGAAGTCGGTGAGCGCGAGACCAGTGGGGTCGCCGGCGTAGGAGAAGTAGGATGTTCCCGCCTTGCCCTCGGCGTCGGCGTCGTTGTAGTACCCGGAGAAGGCTGCCCACTGCAGGAGCAGGTCCGCTGCGGTGACGGGCGTGCCGTCCGACCACTTCACACCTTCGTTGATGGTGTACTTGACGGTCAGCGGATCGTCAGACGTCTTTTCCATCTTGCCGAACTTGTCGTTGTGGACGATGTTCAGCTGGTTGTCGATGTAATAAAACCCGGAGTGTGTGGCGTAGCTGACCTTTGAGTTGATGTCAGTGTTGCCGTCGGCCGTGTTCGGGTTGAAGGTGTTGAACGCGTTGACCTCAACTACAGTGGCTGTTCCCCCCTGTTTGCCGGCCGCATTGCTGGACGGGGTTGTCCCGCCATTGGTGCTCGCGCAGGCGCTGAGCGCCAGTGCAGCCGCGGCTGCAACGCCTACTGCTTTGGAAATACGACTGAATCGCATTCCGCCTCCTATGTTTCTGTGAGTGTGGAAAAGACCTTCGCTGTGGGCGCCGGCCAGACCCGCTACATCCCCCCAGTGAGATGTGGCGAGTCTCACATGACAAGTAGCCTAGACCCGAACGCGGCGCCTGCGGTCCGAAAGTTGTCCCTCAGTAAAGGTTGTTATCGAGATGCAACCAACCTGTTGCCGGACGAAAAGCCAGCGCTCTTTTTCCTTGACGCCGTGTTGCACGGAGGGTAGGGGGCCAATCACAGAAAAAGCCCCGGTCCAAAGGACCGGGGCTTTTTCGCCGTTAATACTCAATCACTGAGTACCTCAGCGGAAACTCACACGTTGAAGCGGAACTCCACCACATCGCCGTCGGACATGACGTATTCCTTGCCTTCGATGCGGACCTTGCCGCGCGACTTGGCCTCCGCCATGGAGCCGGCGTCGATGAGGTCCTCGAAGGAGACAACCTCAGCCTTAATGAAGCCGCGCTGGAAGTCCGAGTGGATGACGCCGGCTGCCTGCGGGGCGGTGTCGCCCTGGTGGATGGTCCACGCGCGTGCCTCCTTGGGCCCGGCTGTGAGGTAGGTCTGCAGCCCCAGCGTGTGGAATCCGACGCGGGCCAGCTGGTCCAGCCCGGATTCGTCCTGCCCGTTCATTTCGAGCATTTCGCGCGCCTCGGCCTCGTCCAGCTCCACCAGGTCGGACTCGAGCTTGGCGTCAAGGAAGATGCAGTCGGCCGGCGCAACCATGGCGCGCAGCTCGGCCTGCTTCTCCTCGCTGCCGAGGATCCCCTCGTCCGCGTTGAAGACGTAGATGAAGGGCTTGGCCGTCAGGAGGCTGAGCTCCTTGAGGTGCTCCATCTCCAGCTTGTCGCTCGTGACGGACGAGTAGATGGTGTCGCCGCGCTCCAGCACCGCCTGTGCGGCCTTGATGGCAGCGAGCTCCGCGGCCTCCCGCTTCTTGATCTTGACCTCTTTTTCGATCCGGGGAATGGCCTTCTCGATGGTCTGCAGATCGGCGAGGATCAGCTCGGTGTTGATGGTTTCCATGTCCGAGCGGGGGTCGACCTTGCCGTCGACGTGGATGACGTCAGGGTCATCGAAGACGCGCACCACTTCGGCGATGGCCTCCGCTTCACGGATGTTGGCGAGGAACTGGTTTCCCAGGCCTTCCCCTTCGGAGGCGCCCTTGACGATGCCTGCGATGTCAACGAAGGAGACAGCAGCGGGCAGTACGCGCTGCGAGCCGAAGATCCCGGCGAGCTGCTGGAGCCTGGGGTCGGGCAGGTTCACGACGCCGACATTGGGTTCGATGGTGGCGAACGGATAGTTCGCGGCCAGGACCTGGTTGCGGGTCAGTGCGTTGAAAAGTGTTGATTTGCCGACGTTGGGCAGTCCGACGATGCCAATAGTAAGAGCCACGGACATTGATTCTACCCGGTGGCCCTCGCATCCCGTGCCGCCGGGTGCTGCCTTCACAATAAATGTCACAGCCCCGTGCCACAGTGAAGGCATGGAACCTCTTGCAGTCATTCTGGCCCTTTTAATGCTGTTGCTGGGCGCCGTGTCCGGCGCGGGCGCGGTGTACGTGGTGCTGCGCCGCCGAAGCACCGCCCTGGAGGCCGATTTCGACGGCGTTTCGGCCCGCCTTTCGGAGGTGAGCGCCCAGTTTGCTGCCGCGGACGCCGAACGGAAACTTCTGTCCGCCCAGAACCGGGAGTTGGGCACGTCGCGTGAGCAGGACGCCAGCGTCCTGCGCGCACTGGCGCCGGTGGCTGAGAAGCTCACGGCGGTGCAGCAGCAGGTATCCCTGCTGGAACGTGACCGGCTGGAACAGTACGGTCAGCTGGCTCAGCAGCTGCAGGAGGCCCGCCTGACGGACGAGCAGCTGATGCGGTCCACGCATGCGCTTGAGTCGGCGCTCCGGTCGAACAGCGCGCGCGGGCAATGGGGCGAAGTGCAGCTGCGCCGGGTCGTGGAGGCAGCCGGCATGATGAGGCACGTCGACTTCCATGAGCAGCACCACGGCACATCAGGCGCCGAGGCCGCCGTCCGCCCGGACCTTGTGGTCCAGCTGCCGGGCGACAAGCAGCTCGTGGTCGACGCCAAGGTCCCCCTGTCCGCCTACCTTGAGGCGCAGGAGCTGGGGCAGTCGGCCAGTGACAAGCCCGGACTCAGCCAGGCAGCGCGGCAAAACCTCCTGGCGGCGCATGCCAAGGCACTGAAGACGCATGTGGACGCCCTCAGCACCAAGAAGTACTGGGACATTTCAGGGAACTCGCCCGAACTGGTGGTCTGCTTTGTCCCGGCCGAGTCCATCCTCGCCGCCGCGTTGTCCGCCGACCCTGCGCTCCTGGATCACGCGCTGTCCAAGAATGTGGTGCTGGCTTCCCCCGGCACGCTGCTCGCGGTGCTCAAGTCCGTGGCGTTCACGTGGCGCCAGGACGTTCTGACGGACAGTGCACGGGAGCTCTTCGAGCTTGCCCGGCAGCTGTACGAGCGGATGGGCACGCTCGGGGACAACGTGGGCAAGCTCGGGTCCTCGCTGAAAACCTCGGTGGACCGCTACAACGCGATGGTCGGCACGCTGGAGGCACGGGTGCTTCCCACGGCGCGGAAACTGAATGCCCTGGACGCCAGCGGACTGGTGACGCCTCCGGCTGTGCAGGTCACGCCGCGTTCGCCCGCGGCCCCGGAACTGCAGGGCGAATCACGGCAGTACGCTGACCTGCACGCCGCGGAGCTGGCCGCGGCCGAACTGGACGCCGTCGAACTGGCAGCCGGCGAACCGCGGTCGGCCGCGGAGGAAGAGGACGCCGCCTAAAGGAGCCGCCGGATGGACGCCGTTTCGCGCTCTGCTGCTAGCGCGAACGGCGTCCGCCAAGGGCGCGGGACACGTCCCCGGCTTCCTTGAGCGTGGCGCGGAGCTCCTTGGGCAGGGAGAAGAGGAGGTCCTCCTCCGCAGTCACAATCTCCTCGACGGCGTCGTATCCGTAGTCGGCCAGGAGGCGGAGCACGTCCTTGACCAAGACCTCCGGGACGGACGCGCCTGAGGTGACGCCCACGGTGGCAACACCCTCGAACCAGGACTCGTCCACCTCGTTGGCGAAGTCAACACGGTACGACGCCTTGGCGCCGTATTCGAGTGCCACTTCGACGAGGCGCACGGAGTTGGAGGAGTTTGCCGAGCCAACCACGATCACCAGATCAGCCTGGGGCGCGATCTTCTTGATGGCCACCTGGCGGTTGGTCGTGGCGTAGCAGATGTCGTCGCTGGGCGGATCCTGGAGCGTGGGGAAGCGATCCTTGAGCAGCCGCACAGTCTCCATGGTCTCGTCCACGCTGAGCGTGGTCTGGGAAAGCCAGATGACCTTTTCGGGGTCCCGTACCGTCACCTTGTCCACCTCATGGGGGCCATTGATGATCTGGATGTGCTCGGGGGCCTCGCCGGACGTTCCTTCAACCTCTTCGTGGCCGTCATGGCCGATCAGGAGGATGTCGAAGTCGTCCTTGGCGAAGCGGACGGCCTCCTTGTGCACCTTGGTCACGAGGGGGCAGGTCGCATCGATCGTCCGCAGCCCGCGGTCCTCCGCGGACTGGACCACCGCCGGCGAAACGCCGTGGGCCGAGAATATGACCAGGGCGCCCTCGGGCACTTCGTCCGTTTCGTCCACGAAGATGGCGCCCTGTTCCTCCAGGGAGCTGACCACGTGCACGTTGTGGACGATCTGCTTCCGGACATAGACGGGCGGTCCGTAGTGCTGCAGTGCCTTTTCGACCGCGATGACCGCGCGGTCCACGCCGGCGCAATATCCGCGCGGGGCTGCCAGCAAAACCTTCTTGGGGCCGGGGACCGGTGCCGCCGCGAGCACTTCCTCCGGCGAACGCCGCCGGCGCGGGACGGTTGGCATCGAAAGGGAAACTGCAGAGGAAGTCATTGCTCCATGCTACCGGCTGGGCGGCAGGCCCCTGGGCGGCTCATCGCCTGCGGGCAGGACCGCCGACCACCCTGGCCAGCACGCCTGCAGCCACCAGGGCCGCACCGACGATCGCCGCCGCCAGCGTCCACGACGCAAACCCGGCAGCTGAAGCCGCCACGAACTCGCGCTTGAACAGGTCTGCCATTTCGTTTCCGCTCGCGGTTCCCATGACGGCGTCGGCGGCCGAGCGGGATGCCAGCGTCCACAGTCCGGACAGCGCGAGTGCGCCCGCTCCAATGCCGGCCAGGACTTTCCACCGCCGGCGGGCCGTCACGAGCGCCAGGAGAAACGCCACGCCGGCACCGACGGCCAGGCTGTATCCCAGCGGAGAGTATGCGGAAACCCGGTCAATGAGCTGCCGCTGGTTCGTCTGTCCGATGTTCACCAGCGTCTGGCCCGGGGCCTCCAGCGGCACACCCACCTGGCTGGAAATCTGCTTGGCCGCAAGGGCGACGAGCGGGGCCACATCCAGGGTCAACGAGGTGCCGGAATCCGCTTCAGGCGGAAGGGACGCCGGGTCGGCGAAGTTGAGGCGGTGGCTCTTCCGCAGTGTTTCTTCCCAGGCAGCCGGGTATTCGGGCAGGCCAGTGAGGGAGGTTGCCGCCTTTTCCAGCACCGGCCGGACCAGTGCGGCCACCTGCGGCGGGAGGGTGCCGCCGGTATCAATGCTGCTCACGGCGGCCGTTGCCAGGCGCTTCTGGAAATCCGGATCCTTGCCCAGTGGTGCAGCCAAGGCAACGAAGCCATCCTCCTGCACGATGTTGCGGTCCACCCAGATGGCCGGAACCGCGGC
This sequence comes from Arthrobacter sp. K5, assembly GCF_040448525.1. Taxonomy (NCBI): domain Bacteria; kingdom Bacillati; phylum Actinomycetota; class Actinomycetes; order Micrococcales; family Micrococcaceae; genus Arthrobacter; species Arthrobacter sp. K5. Next base: position 1,522,881 of record NZ_CP159279.1, read on the forward strand.
GGCGGAGAGGAGAAGACCAAGGATGACGGCCAAGGCCGCAAGAAATGAGCGCAAGGGATTCCTAGCTGGTGGGGTTTCTCGGCTGGTCGGATGCCCGGCTGGTCAGCAGGACACTGCCATCCTAGGTGCGCCGTCGCATGATCGAAAAAGTAGGCAGCCGATCGAAAAAGCAGGACGATCCAAATCGTCGGGCCACCGGCAATTCCGGCTTGTCAGCTATGCCACGCTGTCAACAATGTCGGAGCCGGGTGATACAGCTTTGGATAGAGTGGATTAACCCACCGCGCACGCACCATCCACAGGCAAAGGACCGCGACCATGCAACTGGCATTCGCCGCCACCGGGGCTGCACATGGCTGAAAACGCCACCGTCCCTGTACCCGGCACGGCCCCGGCAGCCGGCCCCAGCACGGTGCCGGCCACTGCCGCCGACACGAGCCCGGACAACCCCTGGCCGCTGCAGTTGCTCTCCCAGAAGCTCAAGACCCACATCGATCGGGCACCGGCAGCCTGGGTAGAAGGGCAGGTCATCGAACTGAACCGGCGCGGCGGCAGTGCCTTCCTCACCCTCCGGGATGTTGACGCCGAGATCTCCCTGCCGGCTTCCATCTGGTCCAAGCTGCTCGACCGCCAGGAGGCACCGCTTGAACGCGGAAGCCGGGTGGTTGCCCTGCTGAAGGCTGAGTTCTGGATGAAGACCGGGCGCCTGAACATGTCCGTGAAGGACATCCGCCCCGTTGGACTGGGTGATCTCCTCGCACGGATAGAACGGCTGCGCCACGCCCTGGCCGCGGAAGGGCTGTTTGCCGAGTCGCGGAAAAAGCGCCTTCCGCTGCTCCCCCACCGGATCGGTCTCATCACCGGCCGCGACTCCGATGCCAAGAAGGACGTGCTGCGCAACGCGGCCCTGCGCTGGCCGGCAGTTGAGTTCGAGATCCGCGAAGTTGCAGTGCAGGGCAACACTGCCGTATCCCAGATGGTCAGGGCGTTGCGCGAACTCGATGCCCGTCCCGAGGTCGACGTCATCGTGATCGCCCGCGGTGGCGGAGCGCTGGAGGACCTGCTGCCGTTCAGCAGCGAGGAACTCATCCGCGCGGTCGCCGCCGCGGTGACTCCGGTGGTCAGCGCGATCGGACACGAGGCGGACCGGCCCATCCTGGACGACGTCGCCGATCTCCGGGCTTCCACGCCCACTGACGCAGCCAAGCGGATCGTGCCGGAAGTCTCGGAGGAACTTGCCCGGGTCCGGCAGGCTGAGGCCCAGCTGCGCCGCTCCGTCACGCTGCTGGTGGCCCGGGAAACGGACCGTCTGGCGGCAGTCCGGTCCCGTCCTGTCCTCGCGTCTCCTGAGAGTATGATCACGGCGCGCGCGGACGATGTGGAACGGCTGGCCCAACGGTCGACGGCGGCCATCAGCGCCGCCGTCACGAGGGCTTCCGACCAGCTGGTCCACCTTCAGGCGCAGGTCCGGGCCTTGTCACCGCAGCAGACTCTTGACCGCGGTTACGCCGTGGTACAGCTTTCCGGGTCCGGCGGCGCAGTGGTCCGCCAGCCCGCCCAGGCCCCGGCCGGAGCCGCGCTCTCGGTCCGGGTGGCCGGCGGGCGGTTCGGCGCGGAATCCACAGGCGCACCATGAACCGGGGCGCACCCTAAGCCGGCCATGGCGCCAGCACCTCATGACATCACCACCGACACGACAGGCCAGAAAACATGACAGACCCGACCATCAGCACAGAGCCAGAGAACAGCACGGAGCCTGCGAACAGCACAGCACAGCCGGGCACGGCGCTTCCTCCGGACATTGATGCCCTCAGCTACGAGGAAGCACGGGAACAGCTGGTGGCCGTGGTCTCCAAGCTCGAGGCCGGCGGGACCAGCCTCGAGGACTCCCTGGCCCTGTGGGAACGGGGCGAGGCACTGGCGCGGCGCTGTGAAGAATGGCTGGAGGGCGCCAGGAAGAGGCTCGCGGCTGCCCGCAAGGACAGCTAGCGCCGGCGGGGATTTGGCCGCAGATTGAGCCCGGTTCAGGACCGCTCGACGAGGCGGCGCTCGGCTTCGACGTCGAACTCGGCCTTGGGCCACTCCAGATCGAACTCGCCGAGCCCCTCCAGCAGCAGTTGCTGAACCGCAATGCGCGCATACCATTTCTTGCTGGCCGGCACGACGTACCAGGGCGCGTGGTCCGTGTTGGTGGCATCGAAGGCTGCCTGGTAGGCGGCCATGTAGTCATCCCAGAAGGCGCGCTGTTTCAGGTCCTCGGTGTTGTACTTCCAGTGCTTGGCCGGGTTGTCCAGCCGGGCCAGGAGCCGCTCTTTCTGCTCGTCGTTGCTGATATGCAGCATGACCTTGATGACCTTCGTGCCTACGGCAACCTGCCGGGCTTCGAACTCATTGATCGCCTTGTAGCGGCGTTCGATTTCCTTCGGGTCCACCCAGCGGTGGACCCGGTGAATCAGGACATCCTCGTAGTGTGACCGGTCAAAGACCCCCAGCATGCCGGCGCCCGGGACTTCCTTTTCGATACGCCAGAGAAAGTCGTAGGCGCGTTCCTCTGGGGTGGGGGCCTTGAAGGATTTGAACTGTACGCCCTGCGGATCCATGGCGCCCAGCACGTGCTTCACGATTCCGCCCTTGCCGGCGGTGTCCATTCCCTGCAGGATCAGCAGGACGCGCTTGGTGCCGCCAAACTTGGATTCGGCAAACAGCTTTTCCTGCAGCTCGGCGAGCTTGTCATCCAACTCCTCAAGGAGGGCCTCGCCGTCGGCCTTGTTCCCGGGATAACCCGGGGTGGTGTCCGGATCAACATCCGCCAGCTTGAACCCCTTGCCGACTTTCAAGGATTCGGAAGGGAACTTCGTGAATTCCGCAACGCCGGCCATGGGGACCTCTTTCCACTGTTGTCTGTGGGTAAAGGCTAATTCCCCTGATACCTGCTGAGGAAGTCTCCCATGCGGCCAATTGCTTCCTCGATGTCCTTAACGTTCGGCAGGGTCACCATCCGGAAGTGGTCGGGCCGGACCCAGTTGAACGCCCGGCCATGCGAGACCAGGATCTTCTGTTCCTTGAGCAGGTCCAGGACAAACTTTTCGTCGTCCCGGATGTTGTAGACCTCCGGGTCCAGCTTGGGGAACAGGTAGAGGGCTCCCCGTGCCTGCTGGGTGCTGACGCCAGGGATGGCGTTGAGCATCTCGTACGCCTTGTTGCGCTGTTCCAGCAGCCGGCCGCCGGGCAGGATGAGGTCGCTGATGCTCTGGTACCCGCCCAGGGCAGTCTGGATAGCGTGCTGGGCCGGGACGTTGGCGCACAGCCGCATGTTGGCCAGCAGGTTGATGCCTTCGAGATAGTCCGCGGCCTCCTTCTTGGGTCCGGAGATCGCCATCCATCCTGCGCGGTAGCCGCAGACGCGGTAGGCCTTGGACAGCCCGCTGAAGGTCAGGCACAGCACGTCGTCGCCGGTAAGCCCGGCCAGGTTCACGTGCACGGCGTCCTCGTAGAGGATCTTCTCGTAAATTTCGTCGGCGAAGATCACCAGCCCGTGCTTTTCCGCCAGGGCAACGATCTTGCGCAGGGTGCTTTCCGGGTACACGGCGCCGGTGGGGTTGTTCGGGTTGATGACCACGATCCCCTTGGTGCTGGGCGTGATCTTGGCCTCGAGGTCTTCCAGGTCGGGCTGCCAGCCGGACTCCTCGTCGCAGAGATAGTGCACGGGACGGCCGCCGGCCAGCGCCACGGAGGCGGTCCACAGCGGATAGTCCGGGGTGGGGATCAGGATTTCGTCGCCGTCGTCGAGCAGTGCCATCAGCGACATGGTGATCAGCTCGCTGACACCGTTGCCCAGGTAGATGTCGTCCACGTGGATGCTTTGGATGCCGCGGGTCTGGTAGTACTGCGAGACGGCGGTGCGGGCCGAGAAGATTCCGCGGGAATCGCTGTATCCCTGGGCGTGGGGCAGGTGGCGGATCATGTCCACCAAAATCGCGTCCGGCGCTTCAAAACCGAAGGGTGCTGGGTTGCCGATGTTCAGTTTGAGGATGCGGTGCCCCTCTGCCTCCATCTGCTGGGCGGCCTGAAGAATCGGTCCACGGATGTCGTAAAGGACATTATGAAGCTTGGTGGACTGCTTGAATTCTGCCATTCATCAAATATGCCACAAGCGGGATGTACTTCCGGGGAGACGTGCCTCACACTCCCGTCGCGCGCTTAACGACGACGGCGGCTGCCGGTCCGCGCGGAACCGGCAGCCGCCGTCGTACTCACTGAGTATGCAGCACCGCCTACTTGACGATGCCCTTGTCCTTGAGCCACGCGGCAGCCGCATCCTTGGCGTTCTGCTTTTGGCTTCCGCTCACGGCACGGTTGAGGTTGATCAGGTCGTCCGTAGTGAGGGTCTTGGAGACGTTGTTCAGCGCCTCCTTGGCCTTGTCCGTCACCTTCGCGTCGTTGTAGAGCGGGAGCACCTGCTGGGCCTTGAAGTTGTTCTTCGGGTCCTCCAGCACAACGAGGTCGTTGTCCGCGATGGACGGCGTGGTGGTGAAGATGTCGGCCACCTGCACCTCGTCGCTCAGGAGCGCCTGCAGCGTGAGGTTGCCGCCGCCGTCGCTGAACGGCTTGAGCGCCTTGAGCTCGCAGTTGTAGTTCTTCTTGAGCCCCGGGAACCCGTAGGACCGGGTTTCGAAGGTGGCAGGCGCGGCCATGGTCAGGTCCTTGCAGACCTTGGCCAGGTCCTCGATGGACTTCAGCTGGTACTTTTCGGCGGTGGCCTTGGTGACCACCATGGCGTCCTTGTCCTCGGCCTTGGACGGCTCAAGCACGGCGAGACCCTGCGGAAGTTTGCCCGGAAGGGCCTTGTAGACGTCCTCCGGCGTGACCTCAGCAGCCTGCGCGTCGACGTGGGACAGAAGGTTGCCGGAGTAGTCGGGAACCACATCCACGGATCCGTCCTGGACGGCCTTGAAGTAGATCTCGCGGGAGCCGATGTTCGGCTTGGTGGTGGCGGTAACTCCGGCCGCGTTCAAAGCGCCGGCATAGATCTCGGCGATGATCTGGCTTTCCGGGAAGTCCGCGGAGCCCACGACGAGGGAACCGCCGGAGGTGGCGCCGCCGGTTGCACTCGTGGAGGGGGAAGACAGCGGGTTGCCGCTGCTGCAGGCGGACAGGGCAAGGACGACGCCGACACCGGCGGCGAGGCCGCCCAGGCCACGGCGGGTAAGAGTCGTGCGGACGGGGTGCTTCATGCGGTGCCTCCTTGAACAGCGGCCGCCGCGGGCGCGGCAGCCGAGAGATCGGTGGCGGCCTTGCGGCCGCCCTTGGAACGTGCGGAAAGTCCCGGTGAGACGACCAGCCGCTGCACGGCCGCCAGGACGAGGTCGACGACGATCGCCAGCGCCGCGATAAGCAGCGAACCTGCCAGCATCCGGGGGAAGTCCTGGAGCACCAGCCCGTCGAACAGGTAGCGTCCCAGGCCGCCGAGCGGAAGGTAGGCCACCACCGACACTGTGGCGATCACCTGCAGCACGGCGGTGCGGATGCCGCCGAACATCACGAGGAGCCCGTTGGGAACCTCCACGCCGAACAGGACCTGCAGCTCTTTCATGCCCATGGCGCGGGCGGCGTCCACCACGCTGGCGTCCACGCTGGAAATGCCGGCGTACGTGCCGGCCAGCAGCGGCGGGACCGTGAGGATGACCAGCGCCCACACCGGCGGCATGAGGCCGCTTCCGGCAACGAGGGCGAACAGCACCAGCAGTCCGAGTGTGGGCAGCGCCCGGAGGGCTCCGGCCACGCCCACGGCCACCACGCGGCCCCTGCCCGTATGGCCGATGTAGAGCCCCACCGGGACGGCAATGGCCGCGGCGATAAGAAGGACCAGGCCGCTGTACTGCAGGTGTTCGAGGAGACGGACGGGTATCCCGCCCGGGCCGGACCAGTGCGAAGGGTCGGCGAGCCACGCGAAAGTTTCGGTGAAGATGTTCATGAGCCGGCCCCCGCGTGCACCTTGGCGTCGGCGAGGAATTCGGCGCCGGATTGAGCCTTCGCGCCGGTCCTTATGGAGCCTGCCCTGGTCCAGGGCGTGAGGACCCGTTCCAGGATCACGAGCAGGGCGTCCATCACCAGGGCCAGCAGCAGGATGGCGATAATCCCCACCACCACCTCGGTGACGAAGTTCCGCTGCAGCCCGTCCGTGAACAGCATTCCGAGGTTCCCGACCCCCAGCAGGGCGGCGACGCTCACCAGCGAAATGTTGCTCACCGACACGACGCGCAGGCCAGCGAACATCACGGGCAGGGACAGCGGCAGGTCGATCTGCAGGAACCGCGCGGCGGGCTTGTACCCCATGGCCACGGCCGCCTGCCGGAGGTCATCATCCACGGAATCGAAGGCGTCCATGGCGGCCCGTACCAGCAGCGCCACCGCGTAAATGGTCAGGGCGACAATAACGTTCAGCGGGTCAAGGATCCGGGTTCCCAGCAGCGGCGGCAGGATGATGAACAAGGCCAGCGAGGGGATGGTGTAGAGCAGGGAACTCACGGTGGCCACGAGCTGCCGGAGTGCGCTGTGCCGCCGCGAGAACTGTGCCAGCGGGATGGAGATCAGCAGGCCCAGGATCATCGGCACCAGGGCCAGGACCAGGTGCTGGCCGGCCCGTTCAAAGACCATGGGGCTGTTCGCCAGGAACCACTCCATCAGAGTGCGCCCTGCCGGGTCCGGCGTGCGGACTCGATGACGCTGAGCACCTCCGCGCCCTTGACGACGCCGGCAACCTTGCCGTCGCCGTCGACCGCGACGCCGAGCCCCGACGGCGAAGACAGCGCGGCGTCCAGGGCGCGCCGGAGGGTGTCGCCCGGCCGGAACAGTGAGCCGCCGGGAATGAGCTGGGAGTCGAGGCCGGGGCCTTCCCAGCCCAGCGGGCGCTGCTGTTCATCCACCACCAGTCGCCAACTGTCCGGATGTGCACCGGCGTCCCCGCCCCGGGTGACCGTTTCAACGGGGTGGACCGCAACGCCGTCGGCCGTGGTGAACCCAAGGTGCCGGAAACCGCGGTCCCGGCCGACGAAGGAAGCGACGAACTCGCTCGCCGGTGCCCGGAGGATCTCCTCCGGCGTGGCGTACTGCGCCAGCTTGCCGCCGACGGCGAAGACCGCCACCTTGTCCCCCAGCACGGTGGCCTCGTCGATGTCGTGGGTGACAAAGACGATGGTCTTGGCCAGGTCGCGCTGCAGTCGGAGGAGTTCCTGCTGCAGTTCGTCGCGGACCACGGGATCCACGGCACTGAAGGGCTCATCCATCAGCAGGACCGGCGGATCGGCGGCGAGCGCCCGGGCCACGCCGACGCGCTGCTGCTGGCCGCCCGAGAGCTGCGACGGGTACCGCTTGCCCAGCGACGGGTCCAGCCCCACGACGTCGAGCAGTTCTTCCGCGCGCTTGCGGGCGTCGGCTTTCGAGACGCCGTTCAGGCGGGGCACGGTGGCGATGTTGTCCACCACGGAGCGGTGCGGCATCAGCCCGGACGACTGCATCACGTAGCCCATGGAGCGCCTGAGCTCGGCCGCCGGTACGGAGGTGACGTCCCGCCCGCCCACGGTGATGGTCCCGGACGTGGGTTCCACCATCCGATTGATCATGCGCAGGGAGGTGGTCTTGCCGCAGCCTGACGGTCCCACGAACACCGTGATGGAGCCCCGGTCAATGGACATGCTCAGCTGGTCCACCGCCGGTTGCCCGCCCTGGTACTGCTTGGTGACGCTTTGGAACTCAATCATGGCTTCGGCCATACCCGGCTTACCTAACTGTTGGGCGGCAACATCGGACGGTAAAGCGAACTGATCATAAGCACGCTGTTTTTTGGCTGTAAAGCGCGTCTTGACACAGCGTAACCAGTGCCCGAAGCAAAACCGCCAAAGCCGCGGACACCGTGATCATTCGGAGACAAACACTGGTGATTCGGCGCCCTCCCCCGTCCGGATGGGTGGAGGAGTTTTTGTCCGGATAATGGGTCCAAATGCCCCCGGAGCGGCCATTGGCTGGACAAAAACTCCAGCCTCAGGAGTGGCGGTAGCGTTCGGCGGCCCGCTGGCTCCGGCCGGCCACCACCACCTTCTGGTGCCATTCCCGCTGGTACGCCCTTCTCGCCGCAGCGTCGTGGCGCCGCTCAAGGGCAGCAAGCTCGCGCTGGAGCTTGCGGTAACTGGCCCACCGCCTCTCCTCGAGGGACCCGTCGTCGAGCGCGGCCCGGACGGCGCACCCGGGTTCGGTGTCATGGGCGCAGTCGGAGAAGCGGCACTGTTCGAAGAGCGCCTGCAGGTCGCCGAACATCTCCTCCATGCCGTCCTCGGCGTCGAACAGCCCGAAGCCGCGGACACCGGGAGTGTCCATCAGCACCGCGCCGTTGGGCAGCGGCACCAGCTCGCGCGACGTCGTGGTGTGCCGGCCCCTGCCATCGGCGGCCCGCACGTCGCCGGTTGACTGGACCTGGTGCCCCACGAGCGCATTGATGAGCGTGGATTTTCCGGCGCCGGAGGGGCCCAGCAGGGCGAGCGTCCACCCCGGCTGCACCCGCGAGAGCAGTTCGTCGATGCCGTCCCCCTGCTCGGCCGAGGTGGTCACCACGTCCACGCCGGCTGCCTGCAGGATCACTTTCCCGACGACGTCATCGGCGATGTCCGACAGGTCCGCCTTCGTGATGATCACCAGGGGTGTGGCGCCGGAATCCCAGACGGCCACGAGTGTCCGTTCAAGCCGGTTATGGCTCAGCGGACGGTCCACGGGAACAACCACGCCCACCGTGTCGATGTTCGCGGCGAGGACCTGTGCTTCCGTGGACGGGTCAAAGGCACGCTTGCGGCTCAACTCGGACGTGCGCGGGAGAACGCCGACGGCGGCCGGTTCCGCAGCCCGGTTGCGGCCGAGCCAGATCCAGTCACCGGTGGCCGGTACGGCGTGGGCCGGGTACGGCAGGTGCACGAGACCGTCGGCCGTGGCCGCGACAATCCGGTTTCGGTCCACCCGGACGACGCGGGCGGCCGCCTCGCCGCGGGCCGCCGGATGGTCCGCAAAGTGCTGGGCCACCGCTGCCGTGAAACCATACGGGACCGGGCCGGGCATGGGGTCAGGTTTTATTGAAGGGGTCTGGTTTTGTAGCTGGTTGGCACGAATGCCGGAAGGATTTTTCACTGTGAACCTCGGGTTGGCCCCGAAGCGCCGCCAGCCGTCCAGCCGGTGCGCTGAGCGCAGTGCTCTGTGCACCGAGTGCGCTGGACTGGTTACGAGTGGGCAGCAGCGGGGGCAGGAGTAAGGAGAGTGCTTTCGACAGGGCGCGGAGCGCGCACGAATTCTGCAGTCATCAGGTCCACCTCCCCGGTGCGAAGTTCATGCCAGGCTGGCCGCCGCCGGACAGAACATCCGGGGACTCCCCCAGAATAGCCAGCGGGGCGCCGGCTGGCTAGGGAAACCATGCGGTGGCCGAAATTCAGTCCAGCTTCCCGTTGACCGGCCGCTCCCGGAACAGCCGCAGCGCAGCGTCCACCAGGGACACCCGGTTGAGCGAGCCGACGTCGGGCAGCGGTATCCACGCGGCGTGCGTGGTGGTGCCGTTCTCTTCGTGGGTGAGCTCCCCGCCCGTCACCCTCGCCTCATACACCAGGCGGAGCGCCTGGAAGTCGCGGTCCGCCCCATCCAGCCGAGAATCCGCCGGCCAGTGCCCGACGTCGATCCCGAGCATCGCACCGATTTCGGCGTGGTAGCCGGTCTCCTCGAAGACCTCACGGATACAGCCGTCCACCGGGTGCTCGGCCAGGTCCAGCCCGCCGCCGGGCAGCGTCCAGCCTTCCTTGCCGTCCTGCTTCCAGTACGCCAGGAGGATGGCGTCGTCGCGGATGATCACCGCGTAAGCGGCGGGCCGGGTGTCAAAGAGAACGGTCATGGCTCCAGCGTAGCCCGCGCTATCCGCGTGCAGGCGGCCGGCCGCGGACCCGGTCCTAGGCCTGGTCGCGGACGAGCAGCGGGACTCCGAAGACGGGGTCCTGCTCCAGGATCCGCACGTCGTGAACTCCTGCCACGGCCAGATGCTGCCGGAACGATTCCTGGAGCCGGACAACGTTCATGCCCAGGCCGCTGCCCAGAATGACCGGTCCGTCCAGCCCTAGCTGCCGGAGGACCTGGGCAGCCATGTCCGCCAGGTCCTTGCCCGCCTGGTCGATCAGGTCCCGGCTCACCCTGTGGCCGGCGTCGGCCGCCTCCACCACGAGCCGGGCCTGCTGCGCCCAGAATCGGCGTCCGGTGTCCGGGGAGTGGAAGAGCGCGATCAGCTTGTTCGGGTCATCGGTGTTGCAGGAGTCCAGCAGCGCCCTGGTCAGGTCGTCCGGTTCCTGCCCCTGGTTCATCCGCCGCAGACTGTGCCGGACGGCTTCCCTGCCCAGCCAGTAGCCGCTGCCTTCGTCGCCCAGGAGGTAGCCCCAGCCGCCGGCCCGCGCCTCGTCGCCGGCGCCGTTCGCGCCCCAGGCCGCCGAGCCGGTGCCTGCAATGACTGCGACGCCGGTGCTGGCGCCGCCTGCCGCGAGCAGGAGCCGGGAGTCGTGGACCACCGTAATCCGGGCCCCCGGGACGTGCGGCTCGATGAGTGCGGCCAGGGCAGCGGCATCCTCATCGGTGTCGATCCCGCCGGCGCCGGCGTAGACCTGCGCTACCGCGCCCCGGCCGATTTTGGCGAAGAGCTCCGCGAGATGCGCCGCGGCGTCCTCACGGCTGACGTTCTGGACGTTGGCGCTCCCCACGCTCTCATCGGCTACCGGTTCCCCGTGCTCGAAGCGGACGCCCCGCGTCTTGGTGCCGCCGATGTCGAGGCCGATCACGACGTCGCTGGGCTGGGCGGCGCTGGACGGGGCTGTGCTGGACGGAACTGTGCTGGACGGGACGGGGGCCGCACCGGATAGGTTGTCAGAATTAGTCACCTGAACAGACTACTGATTAGCCCCAAGGAGCCGGCCATGCCCCACGCCCAGTTTGATACCCGTATTATCGCAGCGCCCATGGCAGGCGGGACGTCCACGCCGGGCTTCGTCTCGGCGGTCCACCGCGCCGGAGGACTGGGCTTTCTCGCCGCAGGGTATAAGACCGCGGACGCGGTCAGCGCTGAAATCCGCGCCTGCCGGGACGCCGGCGTCCGGTTCGGCGTGAACGTTTTCGTGCCGGACCATGCACAGCTGAACCCTTCCTCCGACGCCGTGGCAAGGCTGGAGGAGTACCGGAGCAGCCTTGGCCGTGACGCCGGGCGCTACGGCGTGGCCGTGCCGCCCCTGGTGCTGGACGACGACGACGCCTGGCAGGAGAAGATCGACCTCCTGCTGCAGAACCCCGTTGAACTGGTCAGCTTCGCGTTCGGGCTGCCCGATTCCGCGGTTGTCGAGGCGCTCCGGAAAGCGGGGTCGGCCATCCTCGCGACCGTCACCAGCCGCGCCGAGGCTGAGCTGGCAGCGGACCGCGGAGCCGATGCCCTCGTCGTCCAGCACACCAGCGCCGGCGCCCATTCCGGTGCTTTCCTGCCCGGGACGAAACCCGGCGGCATGCCGCCGTCGACGGCTGACCTGATCCGGGAGGTGGGGGCCGCCGTCGACCTTCCGCTGATCGCGGCCGGCGCGGTGTCGGACGCCGCCGCCGTCAGGTCGGTCATTGCCGCCGGGGCGGTTGCCGCGCAGGTGGGAACGGCGCTGCTGCGGACGGACGAAAGCGGCGCGCGCCAACTGCACAAGGACGCCCTTGGCGATGACCGCTTCACCGAAACAACACCCACCCGAGCGTTCACCGGCCGCTACGCACGGGCACTCGTCAATGACTTTGTCCGCGACCACGGCGACGCCCCTGAAGGTTACCCCGCCATCCACCACCTGACATCCCCCATCCGCGCGGCAGCAGCGGCCGCGGGTGACCGGGAGCGGCTGAACCTCTGGGCAGGAAAGGGCTGGCGCTCGGCCAGGACCGGCCCCGTGGCCGAGGCGGTGGGCGCGCTGCTGGACAGTTAAGCGCCCGGTGAGGAGCCCGGCGCCAGCGGCCGGTCAGGCACCCGACCGGGCCCGGACCAGCTCAGCCAGCAGCGCCGGCCCCTCCTCCAGCACCAGCCCCCGGAAGAGGCGCAGCGCGTCTGGTTCACTCTCTCGCGCACCGCGGCGCTCGCGCCAGGCCAGACCGATCTCGCGGTATGCCAGGTCCGATTTCAGCGCAATTTCGACCCAGCCCAGGTCGCCGGTGGCTGCCGTGACGCCGCGGCCCGGGCCGCTGCCGCCCTCCGGGGGAAGGATGCTGACTCCCAGCCCTGCGGACACCAGGCCACGTGCGGTGTGTGAATCCTGGCTTTCAAAGGCAATCCGCGGCCTGAAGCCGGCCTCCCTGAACAGGGCATCCGTCAACGAGCGCAGCCCGTAGCCGGATCCGAGCGCAACGAACGGGTCTTTCCGGATCTCCGCCATAGCCACCGACGTCCGGCCTGCCAGCGGGTGCCGGTGGTGCACCACAAGCCGAAGCGGTTCACGGTACAGGGCGGCCGAGCCGATGGTCCTGGCGGCGGGTGCCACGGGTGCGGTCAGGGCGAGATCGGCGGCGCCGGAGGAAAGTTCCGCCAGGCAGCTGTCGCGGGAGCCCTGGCTGAGGTCGAACTCCGTCTGCGGGTAGCGGCTCCGGAACGCACTGATGAGCAGCGGCAACGTCGCCTCGCCGAATGTGTGCTGGAAGGTTACGGCGATTCGGCCGCGCACCACCTCCGACTCGTGCCGGACGAGGTCAAGGCCGGCGCGGAACTCGGCGAGCGCCGATTCCACATAGGGCAGCAGCGTCGCGGCAGCAGGCGTCAGCCTTACTCCCCTGCCGTCCCTCACCAGCAGGTCGGTTCCCACCACGGCACTGGCGCGCGCCAGTGCGCGGCTGACCGTCGACTGCGGAACGCCAAGCAGCTCGGCGGTTTCGGTGATGTGCTGTGTCCGCCCAATCTCCGCCAGCAGCGGCAGAACCGGCAGCAGCTGCACGAGCTGCCTGTGCTCGATGTCCACGGTTTCCTCCGTCAATCAATCCGTTGCAGCATGAATTATCGATGAATCATGCATTGGATGCTAGGTCAGCGTAGATCTACGCTGAAGGCATGCCAACGCCCCGCACCCCCGGAACCCAGCCGAGCGACTCCCGGCCCGCGCCGGCAGCGCGGGCAGAACCGGTGGCAGGGACAGTCATCGAGTGGAACGGTCATCCCAAGGGGTCACAGGCCTACGGCAGGATCCTCGCTGGCTTGGCGTTTGCCGGGGTGGCCACCTTCGCCCAGCTCTATTCCACCCAGGCCGTGCTCCCCGTCATGGCCGCCGAGCTTCGGGTGAGCGCCGCGGAAGCCGCGCTGACCATTTCACTGGCCACCGTGGGTCTCGCCGTCACCGTCATCCCCTGGTCGTTCCTTGCGGACCGGATCGGGAGGGTGAAGGCCATGACCTGGGGGATCTGCCTGGCCACGGCGCTGGGACTGCTGGTGCCTCTGGCCACGTCCTTCCCCGTCCTGCTGGGCCTCCGCATGCTGGAGGGCATGGCCCTGGGCGGTATCCCTGCCATTGCCATCGCCTACCTCAACGAGGAGATCGACCGGGCGCACGGTGCCGTAGCGGCCGGAAGCTACGTCGCGGGCACCACCCTGGGCGGCCTGGCCGGCAGGCTTGTGGCCGGTCCGGCGGGGGAACTGTGGGGGTGGCGCGCCGCCGCGCTCGCCGTCTCCGTCCTGGCCACCGCGGCCGCGGTGCTCTTCCTGGTCCTGATTCCCAAGGCCCGCGGCTTCAGCCCGGCCCGGGGCATTGGCCTCCGCGGAGCGGCCAGGACCCTGTCGGGGCACCTGGCCAACCCCCGGCTGCTGGCACTATACGTGCAGGCCTTCCTGCTGATGGGCGGCTTCGTGGCCGTCTACAACTATCTCGGGTTCCGGCTCTCCGGCGAACCGTTCAGCCTGCCGGCCACGCTCATCAGCCTCATTTTCCTGGCCTATCTGTCAGGCACCGTGACCTCACGCTGGGCCGGAACCCTGACGCAGCGCTTCGGCCGGCGCACGGTGCTGCTGGCAGGCATCGGGGTGATGGCGGCGGGCCTGGCCCTCACCCTCACCCAGGTGCTGGTGCTGATACTGGCCGGCCTCATCATCTTCACCGGCGGCTTCTTCGCGGCCCACAGCATCGGTGCTGGCTGGACGGGAGCCATCGCCCAGTCGGGCCGGGCACAGGCAGCATCGCTGTACAACCTCGCGTACTACCTCGGCTCCAGCATCCTGGGCTGGGCCGGAGGACTGGTGTTCCAGTCCCTGGGCTGGCCGGCGCTGGCGGCCGCCGTCATCATCCTGGGGTGTGCGACGGCGGTGATCACCGCCGTCGCACACCCCACTTCCGGGCGCCGGCGGCGGCAGCGCCAGCCGGACCAGGCAACCCTGCAGCATCCCTGAATAATTCGCCGCCGAACCGGGCAGAAAACCGGCAGATGTTCGGAAGTGCCGCCTGCCTGTGAATGTCTTGGCAACATTGCCGCCGCTAAGATGAACGGAGAACACTTCAGGAGGATCCGTGAGCAGCAACCCGAAGAATATTCGGCCGCCGGCGGGGCACGAGCCGCTTGACGCCATCGATGAGCGGCTGCTGGCGGCGCTGGTGGACGATGCCCGGATATCCAACAAGCAGCTGGCCGAGCTCGTCGGCATCGCCCCCTCCACCGCCCTCATGCGCACCCGCGCTCTTTCGGACCGGGGCATCATCCAGGGATTTGAAGCGAAACTGAGCCTTTCCGCGATTGGCCGGTCGGTGCAGGCCCTGATCGCCGTCCGGCTCCGCGCCCACGACCGGGAGCAGATAGACCGGTTTACCTCCCGCGTCCCCAAGCTACCCGCAGTACTGTCGACCTTCCACACGTCCGGCTCGGTCGACTATCTGCTGCACATCGCCGTCGCCACTACCGAGGACCTGCGGGACTGGGTTCTGGACAACCTTGCCACCGACCCCGTGGTGGGCCACACCGAAACCACACTGGTGTTCGACCACATGCAGGGCAACCACGGGCCGCTGCCGGAACAGGACTGACCCCGGCGGGGTCAACCGACGGGCCAACCGGCGCTGCCTAGCGGCGGGGAAGGAGCAGCCCCGAGTGGGCTGCCCCCAGGACATCTCCACGCAACAGGCTCAATTCGTCGCGGCGCCGCGCCGCGTCCCGCTGCTGCCGGACGGCTTCCTCCGGAACAACCCGGCGCCGTTCCGCCCATTCCACCAGGCCGGCGCCGATGCGGACGGCAACGGCTTCCAGCATGGAGGCACGGCGGTAGCCGGGGACGGACTGGTTGACCGATAGAGCGCTCATGGCTCTTTCCTTTCGGGACTCTCTGACTGTTCTTTGTTGTGTGACTCCGCTTCGGCGGGGTACTGGGTCTTGCGCTGGCCGCGGGTGCCTGCGGACGCGGGGACACCGAGGATGGGGAAAGCATTGAAGTGGATCTGGACCGGCCGGGCACCCTCCTGGTCCCCCTCGCCGCGGATCTCCTCCAGCAGCCGGTAGGAGAAGGCCTCCATGGCCTGCGTGTAGGCGCCCAGCTGCTCCTCGTTCATCCGCACATTGGCGGTGCTTACGGTGGCGGCCTCCAGCCAGTCGCGCTCCAGGGTGTCCGCGCCGTGCACCATAAAGTCGGCGAGCGCGGCCTGGCGGCGGAGCTCGAATTCCCGGTTCACCAGCCGCGACGCTTCCTGGGTGGCGGGGGAACTGGCGAGCTCAGGCGACGAAACCTCAATGGCGCCGCGCGGCCGCTCCCACCACCGCTCCCGCGCAGTGCCTTTACCCTCCACCTCCCGGACGAAGTCGTGCTTGGCCAGCTGGCGCAGGTGATAGCTCGTGGAGCCGCTGGACTCCCCCAGCAGCTCGCCGAGGCTGCACGCCGTCTGGGCACCGTAGCGGGACAGCATCTCCAGGATCTGGACCCGCAGCGGGTGCGCGAGGGCTTTGAGGGAGGCCGGATCCATCTTCCGGACGGGGAACGGCAGATCCTGCACGTCGGGGGCTTCAGAGTTCGGCTTAGCTGCCATATCGCAAGGCTACTCTTGCAAAGATTTCTTTGCAATGGTTATTTTGCAATCAATCCTTTGCAATCGTTTCTTTGCAAGATACTTCTTATGACGGCGATACCGCCGCGCGCGCTGCTACCGCCTGCTGGTTCGGGCCCGCTCCTACTGGCGAAGGCTGCGGCGCCACGTGATCGCTGCGAGCAGCCCCGCCGCGCAGGCGCAGGCTGTCACGAATCCGGCGACGGCCGCGTCGAGCCCGAAGGCCACCGTCGCCATCCCCAGCCCCACCACGGGAACAGCACTTCCGAGGTAAGTGATCACATAAACGGTACTGATGATCTGTGCGTGCCGGGATGCCTCCACCTTGCCCGCCACGTCGTTGAAAGCAGTCCGGAAGGCGACGCCCTGGCCGGCGCCTGCGGTCACGCTCGCGGCAACCAGCAGCCACGGGTTTCCGGCGGCAGCCGCGGCCGCGAGGAGCGCCACCGCGCCGCCCAGCACCGCCAGCCCCGCCGGCACCGCGAACCTGCTCCGGACGGCGACCAGCTGGCTCAGGGCGGACGATCCCAGGGTCAGCCCGGCGAGCAGGCCGATCAGCGGCCGAGAATCGGTGCCGAGGATCTTGGCGAAATAACCGGGCGCGAGGGACAGGCAGAAGCCGAAGACGGCAAAGCTCAGGAAGCCGACGGCCGCCGCCAGCCAGAATGCGCCACGGGCCTCGCGGGACACTGTGGGCCGGCGCGGTGCCAGCGCCTTCAGCGGGCGGGGGCCGGCGGCAGGCTTGATGGCGGGACGGGCCCGCAGCAGGTACAGCGGGACGAGCAGGGCGGCCAGGACGAGTGAATGGATGAGGTAGGGCGTGGTGGTGGAGCCGGGCAGGAGGGAGAGGATCCCGCCCATGGCGGGTCCCGCCGCCACTCCCCCGGCCGAGGCCAGCAGGGTGAAGCGGGAGGCCCACTCCGGGCGCTCCGGCAGCAGTTCGCGCAGTGCCGCCGAACTGGCCCCGGTGGCCAGGGCGACGGCGACGCCCTGGAGCGCCCGCCCGCCGCACAGTCCGGCAAGAGTGTCCGCGGCCGCAAAGACCAGGCCACCGGCAAGCCCCGTCAGCACGGCAAGAACGAGGGCCGCACGGCGCCCGATGTGGTCGGACCAGTGCCCTGCGAGCATGAGCGTGGCCACGAGCGCCAGGACGTAGGCGGCGAACGCGACGGTGATGCCCAGGGAACCAATGCCCAGCCGTACCTGCAGCAGCGGATACAGCGGGGTCGCCAGGTTTGCTCCCACCAGGAGCGTGAAAATGACGACGCCGGCCATGGCCAGCCGTGCGGTGGTGGACGCATTCCAGCCCCAGCGGGTGGCCGTAGCCGGACGCATTCGAAGTTCGCTAAAGACGGTCATGCCCGTGCCCTTGCCTGTGTGTCCGCGGAACGCGCCCCTTGTGGGGGCTGCTCGCACGGATGGAATCTTGGTATCTAAAGAATGCGGCAGGAGTGCGTACCCGAGCGTCCTTCTGTGGGAATATTGAGCAAAACCATCAATCTTTGGCCGGATTCATGAACCGGAGTGACGATTTGAACACCTTGGACCCCACGGATCTGAAGATCCTGCTCGAGCTGATCCGCGACCCCCGCGTCCAGATCGGCGAGCTGAGCGAAAAACTCGGCATCGCGCGGAACACCGCCCAGTCACGCGTGCGCCGGATGCTGCGCTCCGGCATACTGCACGACGGCGGCCGCGAGATCGACCTCGAAGCGGTGGGATACGACGTCGTCGCCTTTGTGACGATTGAAGTGACGCACCGGGAGCTCGACGGCGTGATCGCCGCTTTGCGGCTGATTCCCCAGGTCCTCGAAGTGCACGAGATCTCCGGCCGGGGCGACGTCTGGTGCCGGGTGGTGGCCACGGACACGCAGAATCTCCAGGGCGCGCTGCGTTCGATCCTGCGCATCAAGGGCGTGATCCGCACCGAAACGGTGCTGGCCCTCCATACGCACATCCCGTACCGGACCGAGCCGCTGATCAGCCGCCTCGTTCAATCGCCTCCGGGGCCCGCGGCCCTCCGGCCGGAATAGGATTCGAGCATGGACTGGCTCTCTTACTTCTTTCAGGTCAACTGGCTTGCGGTGCTTCTTGCCTTCGCCGCGAGCATGGCCATCGGCTTCGTCTGGTACCTGCCCGCCGTGCTCGGCAGGCGGTGGATGGAGGCTGTGGGCAAGACAGAGGAGGACCTCAGGAACACTGACGGCGGCGCCGGAATCTGGGTTCCCATGATGGCAGCTGCAGCCCTGACAGCCATCCTGCTCGCAGTTCTGATCAGCAAGCTCGGACTCGACAACGCGCTGGCCGGCGGATCGTTCGCCTTTGTGCTGGCAGTGGTTTTCCGCGTAGGCGGCCACGTAATCCACAACGGGTTCGCCGGACGCCCTGCCGCGGTGACGCTCATCGACTCCGGCCACGATGTCCTCGCCGTGACAGCTGCCGGAGTCATCATCGGCGCGATGTCCTGACCCAAAGTCCTGACCCAAACAGACGGAGACCTGCAGACTGTGACCATTATCGACAACGCCGTCTACGTCGACGGGGTCCGCACCGCGGAACCCGGAAACCTGGAACAGACGTTTGAAACCCTGGACAGCCACGGCGGAATGGCCTGGATCGGACTGTACCGTCCCTCACAGGCCGAAATGGCCGCCGTCGCCGAGGAGTTTGGCCTCCACGAGCTGGCCGTCGAGGACGCTGTATCGGCCCACCAACGGCCAAAGCTGGAGCGCTACGGCGACAGCCTTTTCACTGTTCTAAGGCCCGCCAGGTACCGCGATGACACCGAAACCGTGGAATTCGGCGAGCTCCACATATTCGTTGGCACGAACTTCGTAGTGACCGTCCGGCATGCCGAGATGTCCGGCGTCGGACAGGTACGCCGCCGCCTGGAGTCCAGGCCGGATCTCCTCCGCCACGGACCGCCTGCGGTGCTGTACGCACTGCTGGACCAGGTGGTGGACGACTACGCCCCGGTGGTTGCCGGGCTGGAAAACGACATCGACGAAATCGAAGACCAGCTGTTTTCCGGGGATTCCGCGGTGTCCCGCCGCATCTATGAACTCGCCCGCGAGGTCATCCAGTTCCAGCGGGCCATCCATCCGCTGCCGGCCATGATGCAGCAGCTCAACGAGGGATTTGACGACTTTGCTGCCGACGCCGAGCTCCAGCACAACCTCCGGGACGTCGAGGACCACGTGGAGCGGGTGATCTCGCGGGCTGATTCATTCCGTGACCTCCTGCAGAACGCGCTGACCCTGGACGGCACTCTCACCGCCAACCGGCAGAACGAGGCGAGCGCGCAGCAGAACGAACAGGTAAAAAAGATCTCGTCCTGGGCGGCCATCTTCTTCGCCCCGTCGTTCGTGGCCGGCGTATACGGCATGAACTTTGACCATATGCCGGAGCTGCATTGGGCCTACGGCTATCCCATGGCGGTGCTGCTGATGGCTGCCACGGCAGCCCTGATGTACCTCATCTTCAAGCGGAAGGGCTGGCTCTGATGGCAGGGTTTCACCGGGGCCTGCTCATCACACCCGGCACGGAGCGGCAATTGGGCGCCTGCGGGCTGTTCAGGCCTTCCCCTTCCCAGCGGGACGTGCTGTCCCTCCCCGCCGGTCCGCTGCCGGTGAAAGGCGCCGGCCCGGACATGCTGTGGGCCGGCTTTGCCGAGCTGTGCGGCGGGGATCGGTCGACGGCGGACTATCTCCTGCTGGCGGAGACGTTCCCGGCCTGGGTGGTGGACGGCATACCTTCACCTTCTGCAGAGTCCGCTGCCAGTCCGGCTGGCTGGCAGCGGTTCCTGGCGTTGCTGGACGTCCTCCACGACCGGGACATCACTCCGTTCCTCATTACGCCGGTCCTGTTTGGCAGCTTCTCCGGCGCGCCCGACGCCGGTGCTCCTGGGGAACTGGCCGCCGTCCTGTCACGCATCGGAGCACGGCTCTCGGTGCTGAGAAGGATCGAGTCGGACGAACAGTTGGCGGATGAGCAGTCCGGCGGCTGCTAACAACAGCCGTAACCCTGCCGTCCCGAGCCGGTGGTGTCTGCTTACAATCGATTGACATCAACTACTGAGGGAATCATGAAGAAACTCACTACCGCCCTGCTTGCCGCCGGGTTCGTCCTCTCCGCTTCCGCCTGCGCTGCACCGCAGCTCACCACCGCACAGACCTGCGACCGGATCAGGACGGTTGTCTCGAACCCCACGAACTCCGTGGGCAAGACCGGCATGACCCGCCTGGCCAATCAGATCCGTCCCATCGAGGCCGTGTCCTCGGACGAGCTGCGCCCGGCGCTGCAGGCCATCCTGGAATACACGGACGAGTCCGCCAAGGAAACCCCGGACGAGGCGAAGCTCACCGAGCTGAAGACCGGCTACGAGCAGGCCGGCAGCACCTACAGCAGGTTCTGCGGCGGCCAGTAGCCCGCACTCCTACACGTCTGGCGGCCACGGGCGGGGTACTCCTCCCGACCCGTGGCCGCCTTTTGTGTTGGAAAAACAAGTCCGCCCCTGCATAGATGCGGACGAATCCGGCTCTGCCCCGTTTTTCCTGGTAAGGCAGCTACAGGCCCCAAGCTTGGGAAAACCTTGGGCGTGCAGCGTCCGACCCCGCACCCGAGGGGTAAAAACGAAGCCTGACTCTCAGGTTGCTCCTGCGTTTCATAGCGTGCAGGCTGCAGACTGTTCCTGTCCCTGAAGCAGAAGGTAGCCGCGAACCGCCGCTTCAGAACTGCCGGGTCCGGGAACGCATTCCCCCCATGTACTCCGGACCCGGCGGACAATTACCTCACGAACTCTTGATCCGAACCTGCGACGACGGTGTCAGGTTCTTGAGCTGTGTCCCGGACCATTTCATTGAGAATCGCAGGACGGCGTGGACAACTGGATGAGGTGGCTGCATGACGGAGGAGGACCCGAACGCGGGCCAGGACCTTCCGGTACTGGACGACGGCGCGCTGCAGGACCTCACGGAGGAAGCCGGTGAGGAGGTAGCGCAGAAGTTCATGGAGGAGTATTTGGTGATGCTCCCCGTACGGGCCGCCAAGATCTTCAAAGGTCTCACCCGCGGCGATACAGACACGACCCTTGAGGCCATCATCAGCCTGAGGGCCAGCTCAGGGATGGCCGGTGCGCAGCGGCTCGAGGCCTACTGCCGCAGCCTTGAGAGCGCGCTGAAGCACGGGCACAACCCGGACATGACGGCAGTGAAGGCAGTACTGTTCGCCAACATCCGGCAGGTAGTCCGGGAAGCATCCAGACGTGGCCATCTGCCGCCTAAATCCCACGGAACGTCGGGTCCTTGAGCTGCAGCCACACTTTCCCCTGCCAGGCGTGCCCGGCCCCGGCATTGCCGCAGGAGTCAGCCGACGGGGCCCTGGCAGAGATGCTGCGGAAGAACAAACGTCTACGTGGGCGCAACGTGGATGAGGGAGTACCAAGCCAGGTCAATTTTCTTGATCCAGTATTGATCAGTTGCCGCTATGCCCTTGAGTCACGTGGAGGAGATTGTTCTCAGCAGGAGCGCTACCAGACAGGACCGGAATGAATTCCGGCGGGAGAAAGGGAGTCCAGCAATGACAGTCCGGCCAGCGACGAACAGCA
Organism: Arthrobacter sp. K5; assembly: GCF_040448525.1. Classification (NCBI taxonomy): domain Bacteria; kingdom Bacillati; phylum Actinomycetota; class Actinomycetes; order Micrococcales; family Micrococcaceae; genus Arthrobacter; species Arthrobacter sp. K5. The sequence goes on from NZ_CP159279.1 coordinate 1,544,571, forward strand.
CCAACGAGGTCTCCGAAGACAAGCCCGCGACTGCGTTCATGCCGGATAGCCCAGCTCCATCGACCGGCATCCCGGAGCCAACTCCCGCTTCCAAGCAGCGGAAGCTGGCCCTCCCTGAGGTCTTCCCCGTATACCCATTCGTCTAACCATGCGTCCTGACGCGGTGTGGGGCCGGCGGCGACTGGGGGGGAGTTGCCTACTCTCGGAGGTACTCGTCGCCACCGGCCAAATACAGTTTCTCTTGGAAAGCCGGCTCGCACCCGAGTAGCCGGTACCCGAATCCGGCCCCTTTCCACCACCCGGCTCCGCAGGCGAGGCTGTCGGCACGTCCATGGGTCGCCAGCCAGGATGCAAAAACACCCCGGCCCGAAGACCGGGGTGTAACTGTGGAGCTAAGGGGATTCGAACCCCTGACCTCTTCGATGCGAACGAAGCGCTCTACCAACTGAGCTATAACCCCGTGGCGCCGTTTTCCAGAGGAACTTCAACGCCGGTTTCCCTAGGCTACAAATTTTCTTGCCGGTTTGCCAACCAGGCCTCAAATGTCGTGTGTCCGTAACGCTGTTCGGGCACCAGGTTCTTTCCGTCACGCAGAAATCTGCCCATCTGTCCGGGCAGCGGCAGTTCGGTCACGAGGCCCCTGGCACCGGTTACGCGCTTCCAGGCGCCTGCCAGCGATCCCATGCTCAGCACCTCCGGCCCGCCGATTGTCCGCAACGCGTGGGCGTCACTGGTCGGCGGTTCCAGCGCGGCTTTCAGCAGCGCCGACGCAACGTCGGACGGGGCGATCGGCTGGAACCGGGCGCCTTTGATCACCGGCACGAGGCCAATGCGGATACCCGCACCGAAAATCCCCGCCACCAGGCTGTGGAACTGCGTTGCCCGCACAGTGCGCGTGTCGAGCGGCGACCGGGCGTACACGCCCTCTTTGTCCGCTTTTGATCGGTAATACGTGAGGGCGCTGCGGTCACAGTTAGCGATGGAAAGCTGTACGGCCCGGGCCACGCCAGCCGCCGCGGCTTCGCCCAGCAGCAGCGCGCCGCCGGCCGCGTAGTGCCTGAGTGCTTTGCCGGTCCGCGCTTCCAGGCAGTCGATGACGACGTCGGCCCCCGCCAGCGCTTCCGGCACCCCTTCTCCGGTGGTGACATCCGCGCGGAAGTACGCGGCGCCGTCGTAATACTCCCGTGCGTCCAGGAGCGGCGGGTTCCGAGTCAGAACGGCGACGGAGTGCCCCAGTCCAAGCGCCTGGCGCACCACTTCACGGCCAGCCTCACCAGTGCCGCCGGCCACGCAGATTCGGCTCATCCCGGCGCCGCCTGGGCCGGCATGGATGTCAGGCTACGCGCGGCGGCGCTGCAGGACGTCATCAAGGTTGCTCAGCGCACTCTGGGCCTTGGTCAGCGGCTTGGCGGGCGCGGCATTCGGGGAAGCTGCAGGAGGTGCGGCGGCCGTACCCTGCTTGAGTGAAGGCTTGCCCACGGACTTCGGCGCCTCGGGCAACGCCAGCGGCTCGGGCGCCGGACGCTCGGCCTTGGCCGCTTCAACATATGTCGGTCTGGGAACCTCCACCGGATCCCAGCTTGCTTCAGGAGCCACCGGGCCCTGCACAGGCGCGGCGGCGCTTTCGTCGCCGGCCGCGAGGGCAACTGCCAGTGCAGCCTCGCGCAGTTCCACTGCGGTGAGGGGCTTGGGCTTGGGCGCCTCTGCCTCGGCGTCGAAGAGGGCGCTTTCCCGAGGTTTCACGGGCTCCGGGGCGGGTTCCGTCTCCGCGGGGGGCACGACGGACGACTCCCGGCTGACGGGCGAGCCCATGGCCGCCTTAAAGGCGGCGCTGACTTTCCTGCGCCGGTCACGGACGGCAAGCCGCCGCAAAACCACGACGGCGGCAACACCGGTCAGGAACGCCACGGCCGGAACCCAGGGGTTGCCGAGCCCGAACAGCCGCAGGACTCCGGCGACAATCGCCGTCAGGAAGGACAGCAAGCCGACGAAGGCGATCGCCGTCCGCCCGTAGCGGATCCGAAAAGCACCGGCCTCCATGGCGGCAGGCCTATTGCCGGACGGACCCGGGGTGAGGCCTGTTGCTGGTTCGCTGCTCTTCCTGGTGTCCATGCGTTTCTCCTGCTGGGCGGCCATATACACGATCGTCCCGGCTTGCGGGTTTGCAGTTTCGGCGTCGGCGTTTTCCAACGTCAGGTCTCCGGCAGCCTGGAACTGATGCCGGCCGTTGCGGAGCACGTAAGGGGCAACCCAAACGATCCAGAGCGCAACAGCAGCCACAAGGATGACTGAGCTGCTAAGGGGGAAGTCCACACACAAAACCGTATGAGGAATGTTGGGGCTGTTGTGGCATTCGTCTCGGTGTGTCGCGGCCGAGCTTCAAATCATTGGACTTATGCACAGAACCCGGCCCTGACCAGCGGCTCCGCCGGTGAGCGGTCAGGCGGGCCTGACCCGCAGCCAGCGGCTGAGGAGGCCTTCCGGAACTTCCTCTGAAGTCAGGGCGAAAGAGCGGTGGTCTGCCCATTCCCCATTGATGTGCAGGTACCGCGGACGGTAGCCCTCGTCCCGGAAGCCGAGCTTTTCCACGACCCGCAGGCTGGGTCCGTTTTCGGGCCGGATGTTGATCTCCATCCGGTGCAGGCCAAGTGTCCGGAAGCAGTGATCGGTCGCCATCGCCACCGCCGTGGGAGCGATCCCGTGCCCGGCCCGCGCTTGATCCACCCAGTAGCCAAGCGTCGCCATCAGGGCTGATCCCCACACAATGGAGGAGACCGTCAGCTGTCCCACGATGACGGGGTCACGGTGTCCGGGTGTCCACTCCGCGATTACAAAGGGCAGCGCCGTGGCCTGGGCCGCCTGGGTGTTAAGTGACCTGACCATCTGGCGGTAATCGGGCAGCGAGCCGCCCGGGATCGGATTGGAGGCCTCCCAGGGCGCCAGCCAGTCGCTGTTGCGGGAACGGACCTCTGTCCACTCCTTCCGGTCCCGGTACCTGATCGGCCGCAGGACAAGGTCCCCGCACTCCAGCGTGACCGGCCAGATGTGGCTGACCCTCATGAAGGGTTACTTGGACAGCCGGGCGGCAACTTCCGGAAGCCAGGCACGCAGACCGGGTCCGAGGTCGTCGCTGTCGATGGCGAGCTCCACGCAGGCCTTGAGGTAGCTAAGCTTGTCCCCGGTGTCGTAGCGGCGGCCGCGGAAGACCACGCCGTACACACCGCCGCCTTCACCGTCCCGGCTGGCCAGTTCCTGCAGGGCATCCGTCAGCTGGATCTCGCCACCGCGGCCAGGTTCGGTCTTTTCCAGCACATCGAAGACATCAGGGTGGAGCACATAGCGGCCTATGACAGCCAGGTTGGAGGGGGCCTCGTCGACGTCCGGCTTCTCCACGAGCTTGTTAATCCGGACAAAGCTTTCGCCATCAATTGCGGAGATGTCCGCGCAGCCATAGGCGCTGATCTGGGAAGGCTCCACCTCGATGAGGGCTACCACTGAACCGCCGGTCTTAGCCTGCACATCGATCATGATGCTGAGGAGATCGTCGCGGGCGTCGATGAGGTCGTCACCGAGGAGAACGGCGAACGGCTCGTAGCCCACGTGCTGGCGCGCACGCAGCACCGCGTGGCCCAGGCCCTTGGGGTCACCCTGGCGGACATAGTGGATGTCGCCCAGGTTGCTCGCGGCCTGGATCGACTCCAGCTTGGCCGTGTCGCCCTTGGCCTCCAGCGTCGCTTCCAGGGCCGGGACGCGGTCGAAGTGGTCCTCGAGCGCGCGCTTGTTGCGTCCGGTGATCATCAGGACGTCGCTCAGGCCAACCTTGACAGCCTCCTCGACGACGTACTGGATGGCCGGCTTGTCAACCACCGGCAGCATCTCCTTGGGCATGGCCTTGGTGGCAGGCAGGAACCTGGTGCCGAGCCCAGCAGCGGGGATTACGGCCTTGCGGACTGAACAATTAGTGGAAGTCACTGGTCTAATCTATCCGAGGGAACATTCATACGGTAAATGCATCCGGCATCGGCCCGGCCGCCTGCCGCTGCGACAAAGGATGACATCCATGCCAACAGGGACCATGCCGTCGAAGGACGGGATCCGTTCACGGCACCGGCAGATCCGGGCCACGATGACAGCAACAGACCTCTCAATCGCCGGCGACGGCATCGCCACCCATGGGCTGCCGTGGGCCGAAGCCATCGCCGCGGGCAAGCCTGCCACGTTCACCGCCTACCTCGGCGTCGATTTCGAACCGCCAACCCTTCCGCTGCTGCACGCACTGCATGAGGCCGGCCACAGCATCCTGCTCCCGGTCTGCGAACCGGACCGGGAACTCAGCTGGGTCTTCTGGACGCCGGACAGCGAGTTCATCCGCAGCAGGTATGCGCCCATCCAGGAACCTGCCGGTGAGCGCCACGGCCTGGATACGGTGCGGACTGCGGCCGGAATGTTCATGCCGGCAACGGCGGTGGACCGCAGCGGCAACCGGATTGGACAGGGCGGCGGCTATTACGACAAGTTCCTGGCTGCAGCCAACGCCGGCGGCCTGCACCTTCCGAAGGCCGCCATCATCTATGACTCCGAACTCCTGCCCGCTCAGTCCATCCCGGCTGAGGACTTTGACCGTCCCGTCGAGGCAGTCCTCATGCCCTCAGGGCTGGTAGCCTTCGCGTGACCTCGCCCGGGCGGGGTGATAGAATTGGCACTCAGGCCCTGCGACTGCTAATGGAGGCATTTCCGCCGCGGTGATCCGTCAAGGAGAATCCGGGAAATGAAGCCAGGCAGCACGGGACCTGTCGTTTGTCCAAGAGGAGGATCTACAGTGCCCACGTATGCCTATGCCTGCAAGGATTGCAGCCATGCTTTCGACATCGTGCAGTCTTTCACCGACAGCACTCTGACGTCCTGCCCCGAATGCCAGGGCACGCTGCGCAAGAAGTTCAACAGCGTCGGCGTGGTCTTCAAGGGCTCCGGCTTCTACCGGACTGATTCGCGCGACTCCAAGGGAAGCACCGTCTCGCCCTCCCCCGCTGCGTCAGCGCCGGCCGCCCCGGCAGCCTCCTCGTCATCTGCATCATCCGCTGCCCCGGCAGCTGCGGCCGCGAGCTAGACGGATTTCTGCGGCACCGGCCGCCTTCAAGCTAATAGAGTCCGGCCGGGATTACCCGGCCGGACTCTATTGCTTCGGCCGGGTTTCCGCCGGCCTCAAGCGTCGGTGCGGGCAGCCTTCCGACGCGCCTCGGAGCGCCTTTTCCACATACGCCTGCCTGCACCTGTCGTGAGGCGAGGGATGGCCACTAGCGTGGCGGCATGCCAGCTACCGGAATTTTCCCTGCAAGGGCATCCCGCCCGGCCGTTCGTCCCGGCCGCGGCAGCACATTGCCCGGTTCTGCCGCCCGCCCGCGCCCGCGCGGACGGCGCTTCGCGGGATGGCTGAACCGTAACCGCCGTCTTGCCGTGGCACTCCTCCTCTGCGCGGCCGCGGGGATCGCCGTCCACCAGCTCACTCCTGCCCCTGCCCAGACCGTGAGTGTCCTGGCCGCTACCCGTGACCTTCCAGCCGGAGCGAACCTGGCCGGAACTGATGTCAGGACCGTCAGCGTTCCGCCGGCCATGGTGCCGGACGGGACTTTCGCGGACAGCTCCGGAGTGGACGGCAGGCAGCTGGCAGTGCCGCTTCGCGAGGGGCAGCTCCTTACTGATGCGCAGCTGGTGGGGCCAGGCCTGCTGACGGGGGCGCCGCCCGGGTCCGCTGCGGTGCCGCTGCGGATGGCGGACCCGTCATCCATCCAGCTGGTGTCTCCCGGACAACTCGTGAACGTCGTCCTGACAAGCGGCAACGGTTATGAGCAGGCATCAGCCTCGAAGGTGCTCGCCACGTCAGTTCCCGTCCTGTGGACCTCCGGCCAGGAAGGCCAGGCCAGCCAGTGGCTTGCTGCCGGGGATTCGGACGGGCTGCTGGTGGTGGCCGCCACCCCTGCGCAGGCCAGTGCCTTGGCGGGGGCGTCAACCCAGGGAAAGCTGTTTTTCGTACTGGTGGGATCCGGTGCCCGGTGAGCCGGCCCGTGCGATTCCCCTGGCTGGTGGGAATCCTGTCGCTGGCAGGCATCCTCCCGCTCGCGGGATTCCGCAGCGTGTTTGCCCGGTTGCTCAGCCCCAGTGCGGGGGCTTCTGCTCCTTCAGCCAAGCGTCGTGGTCGTTGCCGGATTCTGCGTCGCCCCAGGTCCGGGGATCGTCCTCGGCTGCCCTCTTGGGGACCACGCCGGTCCTCGGCTGCCCGCCCGTCTTGGCGCGGCGAGACGTTGCGGGCGTCTCCTGGCTTACGGACTGCGCATTCTTGCGCTCGGTCTCATCCTTGCGCCCGGTCCCGTTGTTGCGCTCGGCCCCGCCGTCGGATGTCACAGCGGGCCCTCCTTCCGTTCCGTGCCTGGCCGTTCCAAGCCGGGCCCAGAGCCGAAGCCTACTCCGGCGCGGGCTGCGTCGGAATCGGAATCGTCCCTGTCGCCGTCCGCCTGGCCGGCGCCAGCATGATCCGTATCCCTCTGGTCACCGTCCCTCTGGACACCGTCCCTCTGGTCACCGTCCCTCTGGACACCGTCCCTCTGGTCAGTGTCCCTCTGGTCAGCGTCGCTCTGACCGGCGCCCGCCAGATCAAAGTCGCTCTGGTCAGCGCCTGTCGGATCAGCGTGAGTCTGGTCCGCATCCGAGGAGTGCGCGTCCGCCAGGACCGCCTCGGCGGCGCCCTGGTCGGGTGCTTCCCGGCCGCTCTGGTCCGCATCGTGACCGTTCGGGTCGTCACCGAATCTGCCGTCTGTGTCTTGGTACGGGCCCTCCTCCCCCTGTTCGGGCTCCAAGTCGCCCACCGCAAGGGTACTGACGTCGTCATCCAGGAAGAATCCCGGCGCCCCCACGGAACGCAGCGCAGGGGCAGGCTTCTCAAGCCCGAGGTACCCGCCGATCCTGTCGGCGCAGGCCGAAGGATCTGTGAAGACCTCGATGGTCCACAGCGGCATGTACCGCCAGCCGAGCCGCTCCAGCAGCTGGGGGCGCAGCCGGCTGCGTTCCCGGACTGTCATCTGCCGGTACTGCTCGGTGCCGTCCGATTCGATGGCTACCGGGCGTGGAATGTCGGCTTCGTCCTGGCCCATGGTGCTGAGCGGGTCGGCCGCGGCCACTACGTCGATTGCGCCGTCGTACTGGTGCCATACGCGGGCACCGCGGGCACGCAGCCGGTCGCCGAGATCAGCAACCAGCGGATCAGCGCCCAACGCCTGTTCACTTGCCGCTGCCCTGGACGCAGGCGTCCCCAGGTCCGTGTTGCCGGAGATCTCCCGGTCCAGAAGTTCGAAGAGATCGACGGCGCCGTGGGCCAGCCGTGTCCGGTCAAGGTCCTCCGGTTTGAAGCACGTCAGGACGTGGAGCGACTGCCGTGCCCGGGTCATGGCCAGGGCGAACTTGGCCCGGCCGCCCTCGGTGGACAGCGGACCGAAGCTGTGCAGGGCGCGGCCGTGCGGTGTCCGCCCGTAGCCCGGCGAGAAGATCACGCGGTCGCGGACCAGCCCCTGGGCACGCTCCAGGTCCACAACCCGGAAGGATTCATCACCTGCCGTGAAGAATCCGGACAGCGACGGATGGTTGGGCAGCTGCAGCCGGATGGACTCGCCAATCCGTGCCGCGTGCCGGAGGCTGGCGGTCACCACCGCCAGCGATGTCCGGGGACGGAGCCGCGCGTGCTCGAACACGAGCTCCACCACCCGGTTCACCTCGGCCACCACCGATTCGACGCCCTCGTGGTCGGCGCTGGGCAGTCCCGTGCCGTCGGGCAGGTACTCCACCGTCAGGGCACGGTCCAGTCCCGTGGCCGACTGCCCTTCGGGGAGCCGGCGGAGCCGTCCGTCGTAAAAGTTCTTGCTCAGCTGCAGCACCAGGTCCTCGTCCACCGCGCGGTAGACAGAGCGCAGCGGCGCCGTCGGCAGCACTGCCGAAAGTGCGGTGAACGCGCTTTCGACACTCTGGTGCGACTGTTCGCCGGCGGCAAGCCGCTCCACGGCAACGGTAAAGGTGCGGGGGCTGGCGATCCTGTCGTCGCCAAAGGCGATCACCTGCTTGGCGCGGGCGACGGCCGGGAGGACCGCCTGCAGCGAGGTTGCTTCGGCGTCGAGGATCACCACAGCGTCAAACTTCTGCTCGGCAGGCAGGAGGCCGGTCATGAGGTAGGGGCTGACCGACCAGACTGGCACCAGCATGGGGACCAGGCCCGGTGCCTGCGCCGTCAGCGCGGCCAGCGTGACCCGCCCGTCCTTGAGCAGGCTCCGGAGCAGGTCCGCCTGGCGGGCATGCTCCTCGATGCCCGCGCGCCAGCGCTCAGCCAGCTTCCACCGCAGCCGCCCGGCACCGCTGGCGATGTGTGCGTTGTCCGCGAGCCGGTACTCGGCCTCCAGCTGGCGCAGCGCATCGCCGTCGGACATGGCCAGGTAGTCGTCACCGCTGATCATCGCCTCGAGCGCCGACTGCCACCAGGCCAGGTCAAGTTCGGCAGCGACGGATTCGGCGCCGACCTCGCGCTCCGAGAGGTCTGCCAACAGCTCCCCCAGCCCGTGCTCGCGCATGTTTTCGATGAGCAGGGTGCGCTCGGGCAGGGTCTGCAGCGTCTGTGTGTCCGCGACCAGCCGTTCCAGACGCTCCATGAGCTCCGGGTACGGAATGTTTTCGAGCGAACCGCCCGCAGCCGTGTGCCGCAGGGCATCACCCAGCATCTTCATCTCGCGGGTCAGTCCGCGGTGCATGATGCTGATTTCCGCGAGGCCGGACGGCACCGCCGGATGCCGCTGTGTGGTGGCGTATCCGGCCCACTGGGCGCGCTGTTCCTGGACCAGCACCAGCGAACTGTGAAGATCGGCAATGTGCACGCCCGGGCGGACGTATTCCTTGGCCACCCGGCGCAGGCGGGACCGCTGCATGGAGGCCATGTCGATGCCGCGTTCCCTGCGCCAGGACGAGGACGCCGTCGCGGAAATCAGGTCGGTCACGGGGCGGTCAAAAATGTCCGGGGTGAATTTGTCCAGGCTTTCGCGGACGGCCACCAGGAGTTTGAGCTGGGAGCCCCATTCGGCGAAGGTGGTGCCCAGGCGGATTTCGGCGTGGCTGGCCACGTCCTTCATCCGTTCCTGCAGCAGCGGCAGCTTGTTCGCCACCGCACGCGCCAGCTCCTGCGCTTCCTCGGTTTCCTTGCGGGTCACCAGCCGTGCACCGTGCCAGGGGCTGGTGGTCGATGCCCTGCTGAACGCACCGAGTTCGGCGGCGCGCTTCAGCCGGCCGGCCAGCTCCTCGCGGTCCAGGATGCTGTCCAGGACGCTGCGCTTGAGGCGGACGGTGGTGGCGGGGGCGGGCTGGATGGATGTCAGCTCCGCGAGCGACTGCATGGCCTGGTACGGCGAGCAGCCCCACCGCTGCCGCACGTTGTGCAGCGACGCGACGTGGTCCACCAGCGCATGGCGGTGCTCGGTCAGCGTCTTGTGCAGGCTCCCGAGCTGCGGCTGCTGGGCCTTCTCATTGCGCACAATGGCACGCACCAGCTGGCCCTTGAGCTGCTGCGGTGTTGCGTTTCCGGACAGCTGGAAAAGGATGGAGTCCAAGCCCAGGTTTTCGAGGCGTCCGGCCACTTCGTTGAGACTGGCACGCCGGTCCCCCACCACCAAGACGGTTTTGCCTTCGTCCACGAGCGCACCGATGGTGTTGATCGCCGTCTGCGTCTGGCCGGTGCCGGGCGGGCTGCTCACCACCAGCGAATCCCCTGCCCTGACGGCGTCGATCACATACTGCTGGTCGGCGTCGGCGTCCAGGAGAAGCAGCTCCTCGGCCGGGTCCCGCTCGTCCACGCTGGGAAAGCGCCCGGGCTGGAGCGCAGGCACATCGGCGATTTCGCCGGACGCGGCCTTGGCCAGCGAGGCCACCAGCGCGTTCTGCCCGTTGATCCACGGATCGTCAAGGTTGCCGGAAAGGTCCGCGAAGGTCGAGACGAGCAGGTTGTGCTCCACGTCAGCACCGTGGATCGGCTTGACCAGGGTGCTGATCCGGTCCAGCACGGGCAGGGGGTCGAACCGGGCTGTGCTGTACGCCATCCGTGTCACGGCGTTGACGTCGAACACGATCCCGTGGATGGTTTTCAGGTGCCGGACCAGGGCCGGATTAATGCGGGCCTGCTCCGTGAGCTGAAGTTCGTAGTCGTCTTCCCCGGGGCGGATGGTGAGCGACATGGCCGTCAGCATCACCGGCGCCGAGACGCGCTGCGGTTTCCCGCCCACGGCGGAGGTCCACACCACGGTGCCAGCCGAGAAGTACCCGGCCTCGATGCCGCGGTCATTGGCCAGTTCGAAGATCTTCGAGCGCAGGTTCCGGCAGGCCCGGGCGGCCACGACGTACTGCTGCTGGTCGCGGATCAGCGTGGAGAGCCGCGTCCGGCGACCGGCCATGAGCTGCGCCAGGCCCGAAGGGTGCGCGTGGGTGAGGTCGATGGAACCCTCGGGCGTTTTGGTGAAGCGCAGCATGGTGTCTGCCCCCGTAACGGGCTTGAGCCCGGACAGCCACTTCCTGAGCTCCTCCGAACCCTCGGAGTCGACCTGACCTACTGACACTACTGCCTTCTTTTCTGAGCTTGCGCGTGACGCCTTGGACCATACGGGCATAGTTTCGAGCGTAGCCGGAAACCGCCGCGGTTGAGAGACCGCAACACTGGGTCGGCCCAAGTTGCGGCGCATTTCGCACCGTTGCCCGCCATCCCGGATCCGATACCCGGGAATGCAAAATGGCCGGCCTCCCTGCGGAGGCCGGCCATTTTCACAACGCTATTCCCACTCGATGGTTCCCGGCGGCTTGCTGGTGACGTCGAGCACCACGCGGTTGACGCCGTCGACCTCGTTGGTGATTCGGTTGGAGATCCGGGCCAGCAGGTCGTAGGGAAGCCGCGACCAGTCGGCCGTCATGGCGTCCTCGGACGAGACGGGGCGCAGCACGATCGGGTGGCCGTAGGTACGGCCGTCGCCCTGGACACCCACGCTCCGGACATCCGCGAGGAGAACCACGGGCATCTGCCAGACGTCGTTGTCGAGTCCGGCAGCGGTCAGTTCTGCGCGGGCGATGGCGTCTGCCTTGCGCAGCAGGTCCAGGCGTTCCTTGGTGACCTCGCCGACGATGCGGATTCCCAGGCCGGGGCCGGGGAACGGCTGGCGGCCAACGATCTCCTGGGGCAGGCCGAGCTGGGCGCCCACGGCGCGCACCTCGTCCTTGAACAGGGCGCGCAGCGGCTCAACGAGCTCGAACTGCAGGTCCTCGGGCAGTCCGCCCACGTTGTGGTGGCTCTTGATGTTCGCTGCGCCCTCGCCGCCGCCGGATTCGACGACGTCCGGGTACAGGGTGCCCTGCACGAGGAACTTGATCTTTTCACCGTGTGCAGCTGCCTCGGCGATGATGGCCAGTTCGGCTTCTTCGAACGCACGGATAAACTCGCGGCCGATGATCTTGCGTTTGGTCTCGGGGTCGCTGACGCCGGCCAGTGCGGCCTGGAAGCGCTCCTGCTCGTTGGCCACGTAGAGCTTCACACCGGTGGCGGCAACGAAGTCGCGCTCCACCTGCTCGGCCTCGCCTTCGCGAAGCAGCCCGTGGTCCACGAAGACACAGGTGAGCTGGTCGCCGACGGCGCGCTGGACAAGGGCTGCGGCAACAGCGGAGTCCACACCGCCGGAGAGGCCGCAGATGACACGGGCATCGCCGATCTGCTTGCGGATGCGCTCCACCTGCTCCTCGAGGATGTTGCCCGTGGTCCAGTTCGGTTCCAGCTTGGCGCCCTTGAACAGGAAGTTCTCCAGGACCTGCTGGCCGTAGGCCGAGTGCTTTACCTCGGGGTGCCACTGCACGCCGTACAGGCACTTCTCCTCGTTGGCGAAGGCGGCAACTTCAGCGCCCGCTGTAGTGGCCAGCACCTCAAAGCCCTCGGGAGCCTCGTGTACGGAGTCACCGTGGCTCATCCAGGTGTTCTGGTGCTGCGGCATTCCTTCGAGGACGGAACGGCCTTCGCCGAGGATGGTGGTCTGGGTGGAGCCGTACTCCCGCAGGCCGGTCTTGTCCACCTTGCCGCCGAGGGCGTTGGCCATGGCCTGGAAGCCGTAGCAGATACCGAAGACCGGAACACCGGCCTCGAAAAGGTCGGCGCCGACGCTCGGGGCACCATCGGCATAGACGCTGGCGGGTCCGCCGGAGAGGATGATGGCGGCGGGGTTCTTGGCCAGGAGCTGCTCAGTGCTGTAGGTATGCGGAACCACTTCCGAATACACATTCGCTTCCCGGACGCGGCGGGCAATCAGCTGCGCGTACTGGGCACCGTAGTCAACAACCAGCACCGGCTTCTGGGAAGTTTGGGATGCAGTGGGAGTAGTCACCGTACTAGCCTACTTTGCGTGATTGCCCCGACGCATCTTGAGCGGGCCCGCTGTGACGCACGGAACGCTGATCAGCAGCGGTTGGGATCAGTAGCGGCTGGCGGCCTGCGGGTTGGCGGCGAGTTCGGCCTCCACTTCGGCGTGGAACTTCTTCTCCACGATGAAGGACAGGAACGGGACCACGCCGCCGAGTGCCAGCAGGATCATTTTGGCGAACGGCCAGCGCATCAGCGTCCAAAGCCGGAAGTTGGACATGAGGTACACGACGTACATCCAGCCGTGGACGATGAGAACGGTCACGGACACGTTGAACCCGCCAAGGACGCCCTTCGGTTCCGCCTGCGCGAAGCCGAAGCCGAACGGCTGGCCGGTCAGGGCGTCCGTTCCGCCGGCGAAGAGGTACTGGCCGAAGCCGTAGCGGGCCACCAGCTCCGCGCACAGCAGCAGCAGCATGGCACCCGTGAGGTAGGCCATGACCTTGTAGAACTTCAGGGCGGAGCGGATCTGTGCCTCCGTGCCGCCGAAGCGTCGCTTCTTCGCCGCCCCGGTGGGGTTCGAGGGCTGGATGGCCGGCTTGGGTTCGATCATGGCTGTACCTTTTGTTGGATCTCGTTGGGTTGGGTATTTTCTGGCCCGTCGTGGCTGTGGCCACCGGCGTCGTGGTCCTCGGCGTCCTCGAGGCTTCTGCGGTAATCGTCCTTGACCAGCCGCCACCAGATGAACAGGGCAAATCCGGCGAAAACGATCCACTCCACGGAGTAGAACAGGTTCAGCCAGTTGACCTTCTCGGCCGGCGGCTGGGCAGGGATGCTGAGCGGCTCCAGGCCGCTGCCGGCGGCAGCACCGACGTCGGCCGTTCCTGACTTTTCCGCCGTGGCGGAAACGAACGCGGGGTAACTGCTGACGTTCCAGGCGTTGATGAGTTCAGCCACGGAGACTGCCGACGCGTGGCCGGGTTCAGGGGCCGCGTTGGGCACCGGAGCTTCGGACGGCAGAAGCCGTCCGGTCAGCCTGATAACGCCCGACGGCGGAGCGCTGGCGTCAGCGGGGTCAGCGATCCAGCCGCGGGCCACCGGTATGTAGGTTTTAGGTGAGGCTGCCGCGCCCTTGAGCACCGGGGCGTCCGTCACGGCGAAGGCCGTGACCACCCAGTATCCGGTCTTGCCATCCTTCAGCCGGCCCGCAACCAGGACCTGCTTCGCCGGGTCGTAGGTGCCGGACGCCTCGACCATCTGGTCCGCCACCGAACCACGGAAGAAGTCACCGGGCTGCAGGGTTTTCGTTAAGGCCTGGACCTGCTCCGTGGCGGGGTTGACAGGTACTTCGGGCTGCGTGGAACGGCCGAACTGCCACTGACTCAGGAGCACAAAGACACCCGAAACGGCGATCGCAAAGACCAGGCCTGCGATCCACCGGGGCTGGAGGGCTGTTTTCCACACCCCTTAACGTTACTTCGTCCTTGTGTAGAACAACGAAACGAGAATGCGAAAGGGCCTGCCCCTAGAGTGGGGCAGCGGGGTCCCTGCGTGGCGACGAAGTCGACACGAAAGGGCCTGCCCCAATCTCTAGTGGTCGAAGAAGACCAGGCTTGAGTTGATGAGCTCAGCGATGACCTCGGCGTCGTAGGCCCGGCGCAGCGATTCGCGGAACGATTCCTTGGACAGCGACCTGGCCAGGGTGGCGAGCACCTCAAGGTGGTCGGAGAACGAGCTCGCCGGCGTGGCAATGAGCAGGACCACGGTGGCCGGGCCGTCAGAGGCGCCAAAGTCCAGGGCCTTGCCGTACTTGGTGATTCCGACGGCGATCGAGGTCTCGGAAACGAATTCGCTGCGGGCGTGCGGCAGGCCAACTCCCCCGGGCAGGCCGGTGGCCAGCTGGTGCTCACGGGCGTTGACGTGCGCCAGGAAGCCCTCGAGGTCTGAGACGCGGCCGGCATCGTAGAGTTTCCGGGCCAGCTGGCCGGCCGCATCCACTTTGTCCTCGGCATCCATTTCGAGGATCACCATGTCCGGTGTGGTGAGTTCCGCGTCGTAACGGTCCAGTGGTTCCGCCAAGTGGTGTCCCTTCAGTGAGGCCGGGGCCTGTCCGGCGGCGGTTTGCGAGCTCAGCGGAGCGGGACGATGTCCTCCGCGCCCAGCCGGGCAGCATCGGCCGATTCGTCATCGGGCTGCTGCTGACTGAGCCGTTCGGCTTCCACCCGCGCAAGGTAATGCTTGATTTCGCTTTCCCGCTGCGCATCGCTCCAGCCAAGAATTTCTCCCATAAGCTTAGCGACTACCGGGACGGCAGACACACCGCGGTCCCACGCCTCGATGGAAATCCGGGTGCGCCGGGTCAGGACGTCGTGCACGTGCCGGGCGCCCTCGTGGGTTGCCGCGTAGACAGCCTCGGCCTGCAGGTAGTCGTCCGCGCCGGGCAGCGGTTCCGCCAGTTCGGGCCGGTCCTGGATGAGCGCAAGCACCTCCGATGCCATGGATCCGTACCGGTTCAGCAGGTGCTCAACGCGTGCCACGTGCACCCCGGATTCCTCGGCAGTCCGGTTGCGGCGGTTCCAGGCAGCCTTGAACCCGCTGGCCCCCAGCAGCGGGATGGTTTCGGTGCAGCTCGGGGGCACGCGCTCGTCCATGCTGCGGGCGGCTTCGTCCACGGCATCCTTGGCCATGACTCGGTACGTGGTCCACTTGCCGCCGGCCACCACCACCAGGCCGGGCACGGGATGGGCCACGATGTGCTCGCGGGAGAGTTTGGCCGTGGAGTCGCTTTCCCCGGCCAGCAGCGGCCGCAGCCCGGCGTAGACACCCTCCACGTCTTCCCGGGTGAGGGGGCGTTTGAGGACCTTGTTGACGTGTTCCAGCAGGTAGTCGATGTCCTTGCTGGACGCCGCCGGGTGGGCCTTGTCCAGCCGCCAGTCGGTGTCGGTGGTGCCGATGATCCAGTGCCGCCCCCACGGGATGACGAACAGCACGGACTTCTCGGTCCGCAGGATCAGCCCGACCGTCGACTGGAAACGGTCCCTCGGCACCACCAGATGGATGCCCTTGGAGGCGCGCACCTTCAGCTGGCCCCGCTCGGTGACCATGGCCTGGGTTTCGTCGGTCCAGACCCCGGTGGCGTTGATGACCTGCTTGGCGCGGATGTTGAAGTGGGATCCGTCTTCGCGGTTGACCACCTTGGCGCCCACCACACGCTCGCCCTCGCGCAGGAAGTCGACGACGGCGGTCTGGTTGACCGCGTGCGCCCCGTAGTAGGCGGCGGTCCGCACCAGGTTTGCCACGTACTTGGCGTCGTCCACCTGGCCGTCGTAGTAGCGGATCGATCCGATGAAGGCGTCGTCCTTCAGGCTCGGGGCGGCCCGCAGTGTGCCCCGGCGCGAGAGATGCTTGTGGAACGGAACGCCGCGCTTGTGCCCGCCGGAAATCGACATGATGTCGTACAGCGCTATGCCGGCGCCGATGTACGGCCGTTCGACGACGTGTTTGGTCAGCGGGTACAGGAACGGCACCGGCCGGGCAAGGTGCGGGGCGAGCTCGGAAAGCAGCAGCCCCCGTTCCTGGAGCGCCTCCTTCACGAGGGCGAAGTCGAGCATTTCCAGGTAACGGAGGCCGCCGTGGATGAGCTTGGAGGACCGGGACGACGTCCCGGCGGCCCAGTCGCTGGCTTCCACGATGCCGACGTTCAGCCCGCGGGTCACGGCGTCAAGGGCCACCCCGGTGCCGACGATGCCGCCGCCGACGATAAGGATGTCCAGTTCCTTGCCCGGCTCCGCCGAAGCCTTCAGCGCGGCAAGCGCGGCCTCCCGCGCCTCGGGGCCCAACGCTCCCCTGTTCGCCGCCGGACGTTCACCGAAACCGGTCATGACGGGCCTCCATCCTCATCGAACGCTGTAGTTCACCAGAGTACTTCGTACGTCTGCCGATGGGCAGGGTGCGGGTGGAGGGCTGTGGATCAGTTTCCGGCGTAGGGCGAAACCACGACGTCGACCCGCTGGAACTCCTTGAGGTCCGAATAGCCGGTGGTGGCCATGGAGCGGCGGAGTGCACCGATCAGGTTGGAGGTTCCGTTGGTGTGGTGGCCCGGACCGAAGAGCACCTCTTCGAGCGGACCGACGGTTCCGATGTTGACCCTGTCGCCGCGAGGCAGTTCCAGGTGGTGGGCTTCCTGGCCCCAGTGCCAGCCCTTTCCGGGGGCCTCCTCCGCCCGGGCGAGGGCGGTGCCGAGCATGACGGCATCGGCGCCCATGGCGATGGCCTTGACGATGTCGCCGGAGGTGCCCATGCCGCCGTCGGCAATGACGTGGACGTAGCGCCCGCCGGACTCATCCATGTAGTCGCGGCGGGCGGCGGCGACGTCGGAGATCGCGGAGGCCATCGGCGAGTGGATGCCGAGGGCGCGGCGCGTGGTGGTGGTGGCGCCGCCGCCGAATCCGACCAGGACGCCGGCCGCACCGGTGCGCATGAGGTGCAGGGCGGGCGTGTAGCCGGCGGCACCGCCCACGATGACGGGGACGTCGAGTTCGTAGATGAACTGCTTGAGGTTCAGCGGCTCGTGGTCCTTCGAGACGTGCTCGGCGGAAACCGTGGTCCCGCGGATCACAAAGATGTCGACGCCGGCGGCCACCACGGTCTTGTAGTGTTCCTGGGTCCGCTGCGGCGTCAGCGACCCGGCCACGGTGATGCCCGCGGCGCGGATTTCGGCAAGGCGCGAGGTGATCAGCTCGGGCTGGATCGGTGCCTGGTAGAGCTCCTGCATCCGGCGGGTGACGGCCGGGCTGTTGGTTTCGTCGGCCAGCGCCCCGATCTCGTCCAGCACGGACTGTGGATCCTCGTACCGGGTCCAGAGGCCCTCAAGGTCCAGCACGCCCAGGCCGCCGAGCTTGCCGAGTGTGATGGCCGTCGCGGGGGACATGGCGGAGTCCATGGGTGCCGCGATGACGGGCATGTCGAACTTGTAGGCATCGATCTGCCACGAGACGGAGACATCCTTGGGGTCACGGGTGCGACGGTTGGGGACGATCGCAATGTCGTCCAGGGAGTAGGCACGACGCCCACGCTTGCCACGGCCAATCTCAATCTCGTAAGTCACTGCTCTAGGTTATCCCAGCTGAACGCCTGTCTGAGGACCGGGACACCGGGAGGCACGCCCCGACGACGCGGGCGTTGGCTACAGTGGCCGGATGGGCAGACGCTGGATCTTCGACGGACACATCGCCGGCATCGGAACCGCCTCCGGCCTGCGCGCGGTGGTCGGGATCTGGCAGGAGTCGCCCTTTGGGCCGTTCGCGGATGCGATGGTCCAGCTGCCGTCGGGGCGTCGGATACTGCTGGCTCCAACCGGGGACGTGGCTGAGTTCATTGCCGCCACCTACAGCTTCGAGGAGGTCCGCGTCGTCGACGCCGCTGCCGTGCTGGCCGGGCAGACGTTAAGGGTCGACGCCGGTCCCCTGGTAATCCGGGCCGGGATCGGGAGACGGGCCCTCCTGGGTGCGCTTCTGCGGACGGTGCCCAGGCCGCTTGCCGCGCACACCCGCTGGCTGACCGCTGTCAGCCCGCTGGCGGCCGTGGCCAGCCCGGGAGCCCGGACGTTCGGCACGGCGGGCAACGGCAGGCTCGAGTTTTACGGCGTGAGCGACCTGCACCACATCGGCTCCGCCGCCGTCCGCTGGGAAGGCACGGACGCGGGAACGCTGTCCCCCATCAACCCTCCGGTGACATTCGGGTTCAGCAGCGTTCCGCCGCGGCCCAGCCTGGCCCGGGTCCGGACCACCGTGGTGGAGGAATCCTAGCCGCCGGCTTCTGGGCCCACACCAGCAGGGCTCCCTGGCTGGGGAGCCGATTCGGCGAGGGCCCCGGGCCGAGCTTGCGAGGGCAGGGAGCCGGATTGGACTTGCGAGGTCAGGGGGCTGGTGGGGACACTGAGCTGGGACTCGAACATCCGGAAATAGCGGCCGCGGAGTGCCACCAGTTCCCGGTGCGTGCCCTGCTCCACGATCCGGCCGTCCTCCAGCATGTACACAATGTCCGCTTTCTCGATCGTGGCGAGCCGGTGGCTGATGGCGATGATGGTGCTGCTGCGCTCGGCGAACAGCCGGGTGAAGATCCTGTGCTCGGCCAGCGCGTCGATGGCGGAGGTGGGCTCGTCCATGACCATGAACGAGGCGTTCCGGTAGAAGTTCCGCGCCATGGCCAGCCGCTGCCACTGCCCTCCGCTCAGTCCGCTGCCCTTGCGGCCGCGCGGATCCTCCATCCAGTTGCTGACGTGGTTGTCCAGTCCGTTGGGCAGCTTGTTGATGAAATCCAGGGCCTCGGCATCGGCGGCCGCGCGGCTGATCCGCTCGTCGTTCCGGGGCGAGTCGACGTCGCCGAACAGGATGTTTTCGGCTGCGGTGGCGAACTCGTACTTAAGGAACTCCTGGCTGAGCACCGCCAGGTGGCGGTGCCAGGAGGTGACGTCGACGGCGGCGAGGTCCACGCCGTCGAGCATCACCTGGCCGGAATCCGGGCGGTAAAGCCCGGCCAGGATGCGGATCAGCGTTGACTTGCCGGCGCCGTTCTCCCCCACGATGGCGATGTGCTGGCCTTCGCTGATGGTCATGCTGATGCCGCGGATCACTTCGATGTCACTGCCGGTGTAGGTGAAGCGGATGTCCCGAAGCTCGACTGTCTTGGGAGCCTGCAGCAGCGGCGGCGCGTGGCTGGAATGCACGGGCAGCGCCATGAACAGCTCATAGTCCTTGAGGTTGGCGAGGTCCTCGTCGATGGAGCTGAGCGAGGACACCAGGTTGTTCGCGGTGGACAGGGCCCGGCTGACGATCTGCTGGACGTAGAGGAACTGGCCCACCGGCTGGGCCCGGGCGATGATCTGGCCCACCACCCAGATGAGCGAGACAACCTCCGCGGCGTATTGCAGGGCGTCGGCCGCCAACTGCTTGGGGATGTACCGCTTCTGGAAGTCCAGCCGGCGCTTCTCGTCGGCGTCCCGGAGCCGGGAGCGCAGGCCCATCAGGTACCCGACGATCCCGTACAGGCGCATCTCGGCAATGTGCTGCGGGCGGAGCAGGTTGGTTTCGATCATCCGCCGCTGCCGCCGCGAATCCACCTGGGTGTTCCAGTGCGCGATCTGCTCGCGGGACAGCTTGAACTGCAGGTACACGCTGGGCACGATCGCCACCAGCACGATCACCGCGATCCACCAGCTCACCAGCAGCAGTGCACCGATGGCCAGGATCACAGACACCAGCTGGGTGAAGATGGCCGCGATCCGGTCCAGGACCCTGGCATAGGAATCGGAGAACCGCTTGGCGCGGTCGTAAAGGTCCACCGTTTCCTTGTCGTCATAACGCCAGAAGTCCAGCGCCAGGAACCGCTCGTACATCAGGTCGCCCACGATGGCCCCCACCCTGAAGCTCATGAGCTGCTGGATGTAGCGGTCCACGCTGCTGAAGGCTCCCCAGAACAGGCCCAGCGCGGCGGTGATGATGACGTAGACGATGGCCTGCTGCCCGGCGCCGGCGTCCCCGTTATAGGCGGCGGCCAGCGCAGTGGTGGTCAGGCCGGCGAAGTACGTCGTGACCAGGGGCAGGACCGCCGAGATCAGCGATCCGGCCACTTTCATGAGCACGGCACCTGGCGATGCGCGGAAACTGACGCGGAGGACCTGGGCCACGGCCCGCGCATAGGGCTTCAGTGCCAACCGCCGCTGGGGTTCCCTTTTCGGGTTCAGTTCGGCGGGATGGCGTGGTTGGGACATGGCTCCAGCCTAGTGCCGCGCCCCGGGACGGTGTCGGTTAGTACTCCTCGCCGTATTCGTACTCCGGGAAGTCGAAGCAGGCACTGTAGCCTGCGACCCTCAGCGATTCCGGGCCGTCCTCAAAAGACACGAACAGGTGCGTGCCGTCGCTGTGCAGGAGGTCGATGCGCCGCGCCCCGTGCGGGGTCGCACCGTCTTCCACCTTCCAGCCGTCCCTGGCCGCCATCAACTCCACGACCTCATCCAGGATGGCACCGCGGTCCACACCGGCCCCAACTTCGGCTACAGCGTCCCCGGTCCACTTGCGCCGGTCCCCGCCAGCGCAGGGCATCAGGCTGGAAGTATCGTGGGCGAACGTGGACAAGACCGCATTCTCAGGCAGCAGCCCCAGGATTTCCTGCTCCAAGGACATGACTTTGGATTTAGCTGATTCGAGGCTGACGTCCGTATTCTGTCCGGTTCCAGGCTGGCTGCAGGAAACCACCATTGCCAGAAGTGCTGCTGCTCCGGCCAGACGCCACGCCGGCGCGGGTCTGGACCTACCGTTCACGGACACTCGCTCCCCCAATTTTCAGCCAGGTGTTCCGTGACCGAATATACAAGGCGGGGACGCAAAAGGAGGTGGGGAGAACTCCCCACCTCCTTTTCGACGTCGGCCTAGCGTGAACCGTAGTTCGGCGCCTCGACGGTCATCTGGATGTCGTGCGGGTGCGATTCCTTCAGACCGGCCGGGGTGATCCGGACAAACTTGCCGCGGGCCTTGAGCTCGGGAATGGTCGGGGAACCCACGTAGAACATGGTCTGGCGGAGGCCGCCCACCAGCTGGTACGCCACCGACGCCAGCGGGCCGCGGTAGGCCACCCGGCCTTCGATGCCCTCCGGGATGAGCTTGTCATCGCCGGAGACGTCCGCCTGGAAGTAGCGGTCCTTCGAGTAGGACGTGTTCTTGCCGCGCGACTGCATGGCACCCAGGGAGCCCATGCCGCGGTAGCTCTTGAACTGCTTGCCGTTGACGAAGATGAGCTCGCCCGGAGACTCGTCACAGCCGGCCAGCAGGGAGCCGAGCATCACGGTGTCAGCACCGGCGACCAGCGCCTTGCCGATGTCGCCGGAGTACTGGAGTCCGCCGTCGGCGATCAGCGGAACGCCGGCCGGAATGGCAGCTTTCGCCGATTCGTAGATGGCGGTGATCTGCGGAACACCCACGCCAGCCACGACGCGGGTGGTGCAGATGGAGCCCGGGCCTACGCCCACCTTGATGCCGTCGGCTCCGGCGTCGATCAGCGCCTGGGCGCCTTCGCGGGTGGCAGCCTGGCCGCCGATGATGTCCACGTGCGCAGCAACCGGATCTGACTTGAGGCGGCGGATCATGTCCAGCACACCCTGCGAGTGGCCGTTCGCGGTATCCACAAAGAGGGCGTCAACGCCGGCGTCCACCAGCTTCATGGCCCGCTCCCAGCCGTCACCAAAGAAGCCGATGGCGGCACCGACACGCAGCCGGCCCTCGTCGTCCTTGGTGGCCAGCGGGTACTGCTCGGCCTTGGTGAAGTCCTTGGTGGTGATGAGGCCTTTCAGGCGCCCCTGCTCGTCCACCAGCGGGAGCTTCTCGATCTTGTTCGTGGCCAGCTTGTGGGAGGCCTCTTCGCGGCTGATGCCGACGTGGCCGGTGACGAGCGGCATCTTGGTCATGACGTCGCTGACCAGCCGGATCGGGAAGTCGGATTCCGGCACGAAGCGGGTATCGCGGTTGGTGACGATGCCGAGGAGCCGGTTGCCGTCGTCGACCACGGGAAGGCCGGAGACGCGGTAGCGGGCGCACAGTTCGTCAAGTTCCTGCAGCGTGGCCTCGGGGCCGACGGTGAGCGGGTTGGTGATCATGCCCGACTCGCTGCGCTTGACGCGGTCCACCTGGTCGGCCTGGTCGTCGATCGCCAGGTTGCGGTGGACGACGCCGAGGCCGCCCTGGCGGGCCATGGCGATGGCCATCCGGGACTCGGTGACAGTGTCCATGGCCGCGGAAAGCAGCGGCGTCTGGACGGTGATGCGCTTGGAGATCCGGGACGACGTGTCGGCGTCGGAGGGGATCACGTCGGTGTGGCCGGGAAGCAGCAGGACGTCGTCGTACGTCAGGCCGATGAAGCCGAAGGGGTCGTGCTCGGGCTGGGTCATGAGTGCGCCTCTTACCTTGGTTTACAGGTTCACGGGTAGGGGTTGCAGCCGATGACCAGCCCGTCATTACGGGACTGGCCTGTGCAGGGTTGGCTTGGGGCCAGGAGGTGGTTCTGGAGGAATTGAATTAATACTAGAACCTTGGCGGCGATCCCCATATTCCGCGCTGGCATTGTGAGCAAGGGCACTACCGCATGCCGGCTATTTCCACCCCGTGGCGGCCAGGAGCCGCTTTTCGAACATCGGAATCATGGACTGGACGTACGTCTTGGTGAGGTGGTTGTCGTCCTTGTAGACGTAGACGTTGCCCACCACGGCCGGGCAGATGCCGTCGGCGCAGATGAAGTCGCTCATGTCCATCAGGTGCAGCCCGTCCACCTTGCCCCGGTACGCGTCCAGCGGCGACTCGGCGGCCAGTGATTCACCCAGGGGCGGGTTGCACTCCGGCGCGTCGGTGCCGTACTTCTGGACGCATTCGGGCATGTTGATGGCGAAGCGGGGGTTGTCCCGGACCCCGACTACGTCCATTCCGGCGTCAGTGAACGGCTTGATGCCCTCCAGGTAGCCGGGCACTTCGGTTTCGAACGGGGCTTCCTTGTGCGTGAGGGATGCCACGGTGAACACCGCGTCCGGCTTGTGCTCCATGACGTATGCGGCGCTGGCCTTGTTGAAGGCGTTGCACTCGGCGTCGCGCTCCGGGGATTCGGCGCCGAACCGGCAGTTCCCCTTCAGGAGGGTGACCACCTCCCAGCCGTGGTCCCTGGCGATGGGGCCGAGCGCGGCCATGTACTGCTGCGCGTGGGAGTCGCCCAGCACCACGATCCGCTTGGTGACCTTGTCCGGCTTGCTGTTCTGCAGGCAGCCGTTGAGCAGCGGGTCGCTGGGGACGTTTTCGTCGGTGCACAGCCCGTCGATGTCCGCCCACTCGTTTTTCATGGCGGCCGGTGCCGGAATCACGGTGGCCTCCGGCGTAGGCTTGCCGGCGTTCTCCGGCGCCAGTGCGGCGGCGCCCGGAGTCAGCTCCCGCGGCTGCGCCGCTGCTGCCGCTTCCTCGGCGTTCAGCTTGGTTTGCCACAGCGCGACCGGCCCGGCCAGCAGGGCGCCGCAGGCAACAATAACGACGGCGGTGCGCCAGGCCCGCAGTTGCGGCCAGTGCCACTCGCGCAGCGGCTTTTCCACGAAGCGGGTGGTCAGCACGGCCAGGACCACGGAACCAGCCACAATGGCGAGGCCCTGAACCAGGTTGGGCGCCGCGATGCCGGTGCCCGCCAATGCCAGCACCAGGACCGGCCAGTGCCACAGGTACAGGGCGTAGGAGTTGTCCCCCAGGGCCACCAGCGGCCTGGAGCACAGGATCCGGTCCACGCCGAACCGGCTGCCGCTTTGCCCGGCGGCGATGATCGCAGCCGCGGCCAGCGTGGGCCACAGCGCAATGAAGCCCGGGAAGGACCGGTCCACGGTGAGGAGCAGGCCGCAGGAGATCATGGCGGCGAGCCCTGCCCAGCCCAGCACCACGCGCAGCGCCTTCCCCGGTTTCAGGTAGGGCAGCGCCAAGGCCAGCAGCGATCCCAGCGCGAACTCCCACAGCCGGGTCCGTGTGTCGAAGTAGGCGTACGCCTGGTTGCCGGCGGTCTGGTCGATGGAGAACACCAGGGAGGCGACGAAGATGCCGCTGAACGCCACCATCAGAACGGTCCGGTAGCTGACTTCCCGGCGTCGCTGCAGCAGCCGCCACACCAGGGCGGAGCCGGCGAAGATGAGGGGCCAGAGGATGAACACCTGGCCCTGGATGGACAGGGACCAGAAGTGCTGAAGCGGGCTGGCTCCGGAGTGGTTCTGCGCATAGTAGTCCACCGCGCTGTTGGCCAGCAGCCAGTTCTGCCCGTAGAGGAGGGACGCCCACGCCTCATTGAGGACGTCGGGCCAGCGGCTCTGCGGCAGGACCAGCCAGGTTCCGGCGAGCACGCCCAAAATCACCACGACGGCGGCTGGGATCAGCCGCTTGAAGAGGTGCAGCCAGTGGCTCACGAGCCGCAGCGGCGTGCCCTTCTCCACCTTGCGGACGAACGACAGGGTCAGCAGGAATGCGGAGATGAGGAGGAAGATGTCGACGCCGCCGGAAACCCGGCCGAGCCACACGTGGTAGGTGACGACCATGAGCACCGCGAGGGCGCGAAGGCCCTGGACCTCAGGCCGGTAGCCCGGCTTGCCCTTCAGGCGGGCAGCCCGCGGTTCATGGTTTTGTCCCCCTGCCGGCTCCTCGCGCGGCATGCTTCTCATCGGGTCAGTCGATCTCGCTTCTGGCACAGATAACCCCTCAAACGGCAGCACAAAGTACCCATGTTACCGATTCGTGACATTCGAGACGAATCAAACGCCCGGGGTGTGATCCGCGTCTCAGCAGGGCGGATACCTGTTTCATGGGCACTATAGAGTCGGCCCCTAGGGGATTTAGCGGCGTGGGATTGGAGAACCCGGTGATTGTGCAGATGCGCATTTGCGTTCCGGCCGAACTGACAACTCTCGTGGCTGACCTGTGCCAGCAGCAGGCCGGCACGGCCGAGGTTGCCCTGCATACGGGCGCCTCGATCCTTCCCAAAGGCGACGTGTTTGTGGTGCACGTTGCCCGGGAATCGGTGGAGGAGCTGATGGAGAAGCTCCGCGCCCTGAAGATTGAGAGTCTCGGTTCGGTTGCCCTTACAGCTCCGGACCTGGTTCTCTCCGACAGGGCCGACAAGGCTGAGGAAACGGCGCCCGGGGAAGGCGCCGACACGGTGATCTGGGACGAGGTGTCGCGGCAGACCGGTGAAGAGTCCCGGCTCAGCTGGACTTTCCTGTCGTTCCTTGTGCTTGCCACCCTGCTCGCGGCCATCGGCATAGTCACCGACTCCACCATCGCCATCGTCGGTGCCATGGCCGTGGGGCCGGAGTTCGGGCCCCTGGCGGCGCTGGCTGTGGCTGTGGTGCGGGGAAACTGGAGTCTCGGCGGGCGCGCGGCGCTTGCCCTCGGTGTGGGCTTCCCTATCGCGATGCTCAGCACCGCGCTGATTACGTGGCTTGCGCTGCCCGCGGACCTCTTTCCGCGTGACGTGCTGGACCGTGCCCCGGCGGCCGAGTTCATCTACCACCCGGGACCGTTTTCGCTGATCGTGGCTGTCCTCGCCGGCGCCGCCGGGATGCTTTCCGTGATCAGCGGGCGCTCGGCCGCCCTGATCGGCGTCTTTATTTCGGTGACCACCGTGCCCGCGGCCGGCTTTGTTGCCGTGGCGCTGGTCCTAGGCGAGTTCAGCAAGGCGGCCGGCTCTGCCCTGCAGCTGCTGGTGAACCTCGGCGGCATCGTGGCCGCCGCCGTCGCGGTCCTGTACTTTTACCGGCTGGTCACCAAACGGCTTCCCGACGGCGTCGCGCTGCGGCTGCGCGGCCAGGCCATTCGCGCCCGGAGGTAGAGGGCGCTTAACGCCGGACGCAGGAAGCGCAAAGGAGGCCCGGCCAGCAACAGCTGGACCGGGCCTCCTTGTGAAACCGCGGGAGCGGGCAGCAGCCTAGTGGCTGTGGCCTGCGTGCTCGTTTTCCTCGGCGGGCTTCTCGGCCACGAGGGTCTCGGTGGTGAGCACCAGCGCAGCGATGGAGGCTGCGTTGCGCAGGGCGGCGCGGGTGACCTTGACGGGGTCGATGACGCCGGCCGCGATCAGGTCCTCGTACTCGCCGGACTTGGCGTTGAAGCCGTGGTGGACGGCGGATTCCGCAACCTTGGCAGCGACGACATAGCCGTCAAAGCCTGCGTTCTGGGCGATCCAGCGCAGCGGCTGGACCAGTGCACGGCGGACGATGCCGACGGCAGCAGCCGCGTCACCCTCGAGTGCCGTGACAGCCGGGTCCTCGTCGAGTGCCTTCAGTGCGTGGATCAGGGCGGAACCGCCACCGGCCACGATGCCTTCTTCGAGGGCGGCGCGGGTGGAGGACACTGCATCTTCGATACGGTGCTTCTTTTCCTTCAGCTCAACCTCGGTGGCTGCGCCGACCTTGATCACGCCGATGCCGCCGGCCAGCTTGGCCAGGCGTTCCTGCAGCTTTTCCCGGTCCCAGTCGGAGTCGGTGCGGGTCAGCTCGGCGCGCAGCTGGGCAACGCGTGCTGCGACGTCCTCGGCCGAACCAGCGCCGTCAACGATGGTGGTGTTGTCCTTGGTCACCGTGATGCGCCGGGCGGTACCCAGCACCTCGAGGCCCACGGAGTCCAGGCTCAGGCCCAGCTCAGGGGACACCACCTGGGCGCCGGTCAGCGTGGCGATGTCCTGCAGCATGGCCTTGCGGCGGTCGCCGAAGCCCGGAGCCTTGACGGCAACCACGTTCAGGGTGCCGCGGATGCGGTTGACGATCAGCGTGGACAGAGCCTCGCCGTCGACGTCCTCGGCGATGATGAACAGCGGCTTGGAGCTCTGCAGCGCCTTCTCCAGCAGCGGCAGGAATTCCTGCACCGAGGAGATCTTGCCCTGGTTGATCAGGATGAGGGCGTCCTCGAGGACGGCTTCCTGGCGCTCGGTGTCGGTGATGAAGTACGGGGACAGGTAGCCCTTGTCGAACTGCATGCCTTCGGTGAGAACCAGTTCGGTCTGCGTGGTGGAGGATTCCTCGATGGTGATCACACCATCCTTGCCCACCTTGCCGAATGCCTCGGCGAGCAGCTCGCCCACCTCGTCGCTCTGGGCGGAGATGGCGGCAACGTTGGCCACCTGGGTGCCCTCGACGGGACGGGCGTTCTCCAGCAGGCGTGCTGCGACGGCCTCGACGGAGACCTCGATGCCGCGCTTGATCTGGCCCGGAGCGGCGCCGGCAGCAACGTTGCGCAGGCCTTCCTTGACCAGTGCCTGGGCGAGCACGGTAGCTGTGGTGGTGCCGTCACCGGCGACGTCGTTCGTCTTGGTGGCGACTTCCTTGGCCAGCTGGGCGCCAAGGTTCTCGTACGGGTCGTCCAGCTCGATTTCCCGGGCGATGGTTACGCCGTCGTTCGTGATGGTGGGGGCGCCCCACTTCTTGTCCAGCACGACGTTGCGGCCGCGGGGACCAAGCGTCACCTTAACCGTGTTGGCGAGCTTGTCGATGCCGGCTTCAAGCGACCGGCGGGCAGCGTCGTTAAACGCAAGCTGCTTTGCCATGGTTTGTCCTTTCAAGACAGAACCCCGCGCAGCCGCCCGGTCAGACAGAAATCAGACGCGGACGGCGGCACGGGGATCCAAAGAGTTACTTAACGACGATCGCCAGAACGTCGCGGGCGGAGAGCACGAGGTACTCGGTGCCGCCGGTCTTGACTTCAGTTCCGCCGTACTTGGAGTAGATGACAACGTCGCCAACGGCTACGTCGACCGGTACGCGGTTGCCGTCTTCGAAGCGGCCGGGGCCTACTGCAACAACTTCGCCTTCCTGCGGCTTCTCCTGGGCGGAGTCCGGGATGACCAGGCCGGAAGCCGTGGTCTGCTCGGCTTCGAGCGGGCGGACAACAATACGATCCTCAAGAGGCTTAATAGAGACCGACACTCGGACCTCTCCTTTTCGTCAAAATTCATGGACATTAAAACTGTTGCGCCATGGCGGCAGACCGTCGTCGCGGTGCCGGCAGCAGCCAGGCTGGCAGCTCTTCGTGTGTTAGCACCCTCCTAGGGAGAGTGCTAATGATGACTCTATGTAAGGGGTTAGCACTCGGTCAAGGCGAGTGCCAGAAATTCATCCGTCGTAACCCGCGGGACGCCTTGGATCAGCGCCCGGCCAGGTCGTCGAAGCCCAGGTCCTCGCCGCCGTCAGCGTCGTCGTCCCCCGCTTTCCGCTGTGCGCGGACAAGCACGACGGCGGCCGCCGCCGCAGCCACGACCGACACGATGAGCACCACGATGCCGCCCACACGCGCGCCCAGGTACAGGTCCCGGATCTGCCGGGCTTCCTCGGTGGCGTCGCTGATGTTCTTGCCGCCAACGGAGTAGACGGTGGCATTGAAGGAGTCCAGCAGGAAGATGATCACCAGCAGGACAAGACAGACGACGGCCACCACTGCTCCGGCGATCAGCGCGGGGCGTGCATACCGGACCAGGCGGCTATGCTGCGCCGGGCCGGAGTTGGTGCTTTCGGGCTGATCGGGGGTGGGCGTTTCGCTGGATTCCATTCAGACCACCCTAGCGGGAAGAGCTTGGGGCGGCCGCTCCACTAGGCTTGATCCCATGTCTGAAGCACCGCAGGACCAGATCGCCCCGCTCCTCACGGAAGAAGGATGGGAGCTGCTGGCCTCGCTCGGACCCTACCGGGAGGACCGCTCCTTCGCCCTCAACTCGAGCCTCCGCAAGGCCGGCCACTCCCCCGAACTCGTGTCCGCGGTCCTGACGCAGTCACGGCTCCGGACCAGGGCGGAGGCCAAGTTCGGCGAGTTCGCCCGGCAGATGCTGTTCACCCAGGCCGGCCTGGAGCAGGCCACGCGCCTCAACGTCGCGGCCCGGCACGCCCAGCGCTTTGCCCAGGCGGGCATCCGCCACGTGGCCGACCTGGGCTGCGGCCTCGGCGCGGACGCCATGGCGCTGGCGTCCCTGGACATCGCCGTGACCGCTGTGGAGGTCGACGAGACCACCGCCGCGTGCGCCACGATTAACCTCATTCCGTTTCCGCACGCCACGGTGGTCCATTCGGACGCGACTTCCGTGGCGCTGGAGGACGGGGCGGGCGTCTGGCTGGACCCCGCCCGGCGCACCACCACCACGTCCGGCACCAAGCGGATCTGGGACCCCGAGGCTTTCTCTCCGCCGCTGTCCTTCGTGGAGTCGCTGGCGGCCGCGGGGCGCGCCGTCGGCGTCAAAATGGGGCCCGGCATGCCGCACGAGTCGGTGCCTGGCGGCTGCGAGGCGCAGTGGGTCTCGGTGGGCGGCGACGTCACGGAAGTCACGCTGTGGTTCAACGCTGTGGCCCGTCCCGGAATTCGGCGGGCCGCCCTGGTGATCGGCGCAGGGGGGGCCGCGGAGCTCACCAGCGGGGACGGTTTCGACGCCGGACCCGTGGCCCCCGTGGGGCCGGTGGAGGGCTTCCTGTACGAGCCGGACGGCGCCGTCATCCGTGCCGGGCTCGTGGCCGACCTGGCCCTCGACCTGGGCGGCCACCTCGTGGACGAGCACATCGCCTACATCTGCGCCCCGGAGCTTGTGGACACGCCGTATGCCCGGGCCTACCGGGTCCTGGAGGTCATGCCGTACAACGTCAGGGCGCTCAAGGCCTGGGTCCGGGAGAACGGCGTCGGCGTGCTGGACATCAAGAAGCGCGGCACGTCGGTGACACCTGAGGAGCTGCGCAAGCAGCTGCTGCCCGGGAGCAAGGGCGGCGGTAAAGCCGGCGGCAAGGCCGCGGGCAAAAAGACAGCCACCCTGGTCCTCACCCGGATCGGGGAAGAGCGAGTGGCTGTCTCCGTGGAGCCCGTTTAATCACTGGCTCATCACTGGGCCCCTCAGTTACTGGGCGCGGACGAACGCCTCGGCATCCCGGACCTGCTCCTCGGTGGGGCGGATTCCCGTGTACAGCACAAACTGCTCCAGCGCCTGGATGGTGGCCACCTCGGCCCCGGTGATGACCTGCTTGCCGGTCCCCCGGGCCGCCTTGATGAGCGGCGTTTCCGCCGGCAGGGCCACGACGTCGAAGACCACTTTGGCTGCCTCTATCGTTTCGGCGGGGAAGGACAGTGCGTCGGCCTCCGGCCCCCCGGCCATTCCCACGGGCGTGACGTTGATGACCATGTCGGCGGTGGCATCCGGGCCGGCGCCCAGGTCCGCCCGCCAGGCAAAGCCGTAGAGGTCGGCGAGCGCACGGCCGGCTGCCTCGTTGCGGGCGATGATGGTCACGTCCTTGAACCCCGCGTCGCGCAAGGCCGCGGCTGTTGCCTTGGCCATGCCGCCGGCGCCCTTGAGCAGCACCGAGGACTCCGCCGGCACGGCGTTGCGCTGCAGCAGCTGCTCGATCGCCGTGTAGTCCGTGTTGTACGCCGTCAGCCGCCCGCCGTCATTGACGATGGTGTTGACGGAATCGATGGCCTTGGCGGACGGGTCCATGGCGTCCACCAGGGCGATCACGTCCTCCTTGTAGGGCATGGAGACGGCGCAGCCCCGGATCCCCAGGCCGCGGACGCCCGCGATCGCCTGGGCCAGGTCGGTGGGCGCGAAGGCCTTGTAGATCCAGTTCAGGCCCAGCTGGTCGTACAGGTAGTTGTGGAAGCGGGTCCCGTTGTTGCTCGGCCGGGCCGAGAGGGAGATGCACAGGGTCATGTCTTTGTTCAGTATCGGCACTCCTCCATTAAACGGCGGCACTGCCTTTGTTACCTGCAGCCCGGTGTTATCGGCAGACTGTTGTTATTTTGCAGCCGGTTGCTGTTTGCAGCCGGTTCCGGGTCGGTGGGGTCCGACGGCGGCCGGCAGCTTTCCGGGGGCGGTGGCCTTGCCTGCCAGGACGGCCAGCAGCGCCTTGTACGCTCCGGGTGTCCGGCCGTAGAGGGCGATCTTCGTGGGCGCGGCGGACTGCGCCAAGGGCCACGGCGCGTCCAGGGCCACCGCAACATCGCCCCTGGCAGGGCTGCCGCCGTAGCCGATCAGGGTGACCAGCGGACCCGTCCCCAGGGTGATCCCCGCGTCCTTGGCGGCAGCGGCAAACCGGGCCCGGTCCACTGGCGTGCCCCCTGCCACGCGCACGTGGCCGCGCACGGTAGCGCCCTTGCACCGGCCGGAGACCACCGTGATGGCCCGTGCCGAAATTTTCGCGGAAAGCGCCTCGCCGCTCCCCGGCGCCGCCGGAGGCTTCGGCTGTGCCGTCCGTCCCCGCCAGATCATCATGGTGACCACCCGGCGGGCCGCTTCCTCGAGTCGCGAGAGCGGGAGCTTCCCCTCGGTGACAGCCCGGACGACGGCGGCATGCGCGGCGGGGGCATCAGCCGGCATCAGCAGCAGGTCCGCCCCGGCCTCCAGCGCGGCCGGGGCTGCTGAGCCGCGGGGATAACGGCCGGCCACCGCGCCCATGTTGAGCCCGTCCGTGACCGCCACGCCCTTGAAGCCCAGGCCGCGGAGCGCCTTGTAGGTTGCCTTCGAGATGGACGCGGGCACCCCCGGGTCCAGGGCCCGTGCCGCGATGTGTCCGGTCATGATCATGGGGGTTCCTGCCTTGACGGCGGCCTGGAACGGCTGCCAGTCCCGCGCCTTCAGCTGCGCGAGGGTGGCGTTCTGGACGGGGAGACCCTTATGCGAATCGGTGGTCACCGAGCCGTGTCCGGGAAAGTGCTTGACAGCGGGCAGCACTCCGCCGGCCAGCATGCCTTTGGCGAAGCCGGCACTCAATGACGCCGCGGCACGGGCGTCGGCGGACATGGACCGCGCGCCGATGGTGGGATCGGCGGGGCCCATCGTGACATCGGCTGCGGGCGCGAAGTCTACGGTAAAGCCCAGCGGCGCGAGTTCTGCCGCGAGCCCGGTGCCCGCTTCCGCGGCCAGGGGCACGCTGCCGGCCGCGCCGTAGCTCATGGGGGTGGGCCAGCGGGTCAGCGGCGCGCCGACGCGGCTCACGGCTCCGCCTTCCTGGTCAACGCCGATCAGGCCAGGCCAGGTGCGGCCGCCGGAGCGGGAGGCCTTGTCCAGCCGGCGCGTCACCCCGGCGAGCGCCGTGACATCCACCAGGCCAGTGGCCGTTCCGGGCACGTTGTCGGCCATGATCATGGACCCGGCAAGGTGGAGGCGTTCCACCATGGCAGCTTGGGCTTCATGGTTGAGGCCGGTGTAGAAGGGCAGGAGCACCTGCCCTGCCTTCTCCTCCAGGGTCATTTTCGCCACCGCCCCGGCGGCAGCCTCGGCATCCCGCTGCTGCGGGCCCCAGCCCAGCGCCGCAGTTTCCTTCGTTGCAGGCTGCGCCGCGGACGGGGCCGCGCTGTGCGTGCCTGTCTGCGGCGAAGCGGTCTGCGGCGTCCCAGGTGAGCCGGAGGCGGAAGCCCCGGGCGCCGTCGTCGTACGTTGTTCTGGTTCAGGTGCTGGCGGCGCAGTGCATGACGCGACGGCGAACAGCGCCGTGAGCGCTGCCGCTGTCCCGGCGGATGCAATGCCGGAACGTTTTTGGGGGGATTTCGGGCGGCTGGTTGTGTGAACAGTCTCACGCGCCCTGTGTAGCCAAGCCATCTCTTCGATGCTACCCCTGCACTAGACTTGGATGACCGTTCCCCTGCCAGCCGTTCGCCAGGAACGGACGGCACCCGGACCAGACGTCATTAGGCCAGCACACAGCGAGGAACACATGAAGATTGATTTCGCTTCATCCAGGCAATCAACTCTTGGTGTGGAATGGGAACTCGCGCTGGTGGATGCGCAGACCGGCGAATTGGCGTCCGTGGCCAACGAGGTCCTGCGCGGGGTGGTGGCACGGCATCCCGAGCTCAACGAGGATGACGAGCACCCGCACATCAAGCAGGAGCTGCTGCTTAACACCGTGGAGCTGGTCACCGGCATCTGCGAGACCGCCGCCGAAGCGAAGGAAGACCTGGCGCGCTCCCTGGCCGCCGTTCGTGAAGTCACGGACCCGATGGGCGTGGAAGTGTTCTGCGCCGGAAGCCACCCGTTCAGCCCTCCGCAGCTGCAGCCGGTCACGGATAAGGAACGCTACGCCAAGCTGATCGACCGCACACAGTGGTGGGGCCGGCAGATGGTCATCTACGGGGTCCACGTCCACGTCGGCCTGGACCGGCGCAGCAAGGTCCTCCCCGTGCTCGACGGCCTGGTCAACTACTTCCCGCATTTCCAGGCACTGTCCGCGTCCAGCCCGTTCTGGGGCGGCGAGGACACCGGCTACGCCTCGCAGCGGGCCCTCATGTTCCAGCAGCTGCCGACGGCGGGACTGCCGTTCCAGTTCCCCAGCTGGGAAGAGTACGAGTCCTACGTCCAGGACATGTTCACCACCGGCGTGATCGACACCATCTCGGAGATCCGCTGGGACATCCGCCCGGTGCCGGCGCTGGGCACCATTGAGATGCGCATCTGCGACGGCCTGGCCACGCTGGAGGAAGTGGGCGCCGTGGCGGCCCTGACGCAGTGCCTGGTCCACGAATTCTCCGACACGCTCGACGCCGGCGGCAGCATTCCCACCATGCCGCCATGGCACGTCCAGGAAAACAAGTGGCGGGCCGCCCGCTACGGCCTGGACGCGATCATCATCCTCGACGCCGAGGGCCACGAACAACTCGTCACGGATCACCTGCTGGAGACCGTGAACCGGCTCGAACCCATCGCCGCGAAGCTGGGCTGCCCGGACGAGCTGGCCGACGTCGAAAAGATCATCAGCCGCGGCGCGGGCTACCAGCGCCAGCGGCGGGTGGCGGCCGAAAGCGGCGGAAACCTCCAGGCCGTGGTCCTGGACCTCGTGAAGCAGATGCGGAACGGCCCCACCGCGTAAGGGCGCCTTCTGTGCCGCCGGACCCAACTAGGTAGCAGTTGAGGGCGTTCCCAGCGCCGAGAACGCCCTGTCCTGCGACCTACTTGGCGCGGATACCGTGGTGACCGGCATGGACGAGTCCGGCGCAAAATGTATGCCGCTGGGTTCGATGCCGGCCATGACCAGCTGCGCGCCGAGTGCGGCCACCATCGCGCCGTTGTCCGTGCACAGGTCCAGCGGCGGAACGTGCAGGGTGATGCCGGCGGCGGAGCAGCGCTGTTCGGTCAGCTGCCGCAGCCGCAAATTGGCGGCCACTCCCCCGCCCAGCAGCACGTCCGTGATGCCACGCTCGCGGCAAGCCAGGACCGCTTTGGATGTGATGACATCAACCACGGCTTCCTGGAACGCTGCGGCGATGTCCGCCACCGGCACGGGCTCGCCGGCGGCTTCGAATTGCTCCACGCACCGGGCCACCGCGGTCTTCAATCCGCTGAAGGACCAGTCATACCGGTGGCGGCCGGGCTCCTCCGCGGTGCCCATGTATTTGGGCTGCGTCAGTCCCCGCGGGAACCGGATGGCCTTGGCGTTGCCTTCGCGCGCCAGCCGGTCAATGGCCGGACCGCCGGGGTAGCCCAGGCCCAGGATCCTGGCGACCTTGTCGTAGGCTTCTCCCGCTGCGTCGTCGATGGTGGAACCGAGCAGCTCGACGTCGTCCGTGATGCTGCGGATCCGCAGGATCTCGGTGTGGCCGCCGGACACCAGGAGGGCGCCGAGGTTGTCGGGCAGTATTGGCTTGTCCGCGCCGTTACCGCCGGTACTGCCGGTACTGCCGGTGCCGCCGCGGGGGTTCAGCAGGCCGACCCCCACGTGGGCCACCAGATGGTTGATGGCGTAGAGCGGCTTGCCCGTGGCGACGGCCAGCGCCTTTGCAGCGCACACGCCGACCATCAGTGCTCCAGCCAGCCCGGGTCCGGATGTCACGGCGATGGCGTCGACCTCGTCCAGTGTCACGTCCGCCTCGGCCAGGGCGGCCTGCAGGGCAGGAACGAAAGCGTCCAGGTGGGCGCGCGAGGCGATTTCCGGGATGACCCCGCCAAACCGGACGTGCTCCTCCATGGACGAGGACACGGTGTTGGTCAGGAGATCCGTGCCGCGGACGATGCCTACGCCCGTTTCGTCGCACGATGACTCAATGCCCAGTACTAGCGGCTGCGAGCGGTTCATTTCTGGTCTGCCTCCGTCGGAGCGGTCTCGCCGGCGCGGCCGGCTTCGTCAGTCTGCACGGGCCGGGGTCCGGCGCCGGGGATGGTGTCCTGGTGCAGGATCCCGCTGTGGAGGGCGAGCACGTCCTCCAGCTGAAGCCGCATGATCAGGGCGTCCACGCCGTCGCGGTAGTACCTTTTCCGCACGTGGATCTGCTCGAAGCCAAAGCGGATGTACAGCTGCTGGGCGCGCGGATTGTCGGCGCGGACCTCGAGCAGGATGTCGGCTGCACCGCGGCGCCGCCCCTCGGCGATCAGGTCGGTGAGGAGTGCGGTACCGATGCCCCTGCCCTCATATTCGGGGACGACGGCGATCGTCTGGACGTCGGCGATCGGTTCGACGCACATGAGTCCCGCATAGCCAACGATGCCCTCCGGCCCTTCTGCCACAAGGTACCTGCGGGTCTCCGGCTGCATCAGTTCGTCCGTGAACATCTGCAGCGGCCACGCGTCCACCGGGAACAGCCGGACCTCCAGTTCGTGGACGGCAGGGATGTCGGCGGGAAGCATGTCGCGGATGGTCACGCCCGAGGCCAGCCGGCGCGGCAGGACGGGCGCGGTGCCGGGTTCCGGATCGCCGGGCGTGGGAATCCCGGGGGCCGGGTTACCGGATGGTTCGGGCAGCAGGTTCACAGGGCACGCTTCCGGGGGCCGGGGACCTGGGCGTCGGATTCCCGCAGGTAGAGGGGCGTGGAGTCCAGCAGCTGCCCGCCCGCTGCCAGCCTTGCCAGCGCGAACTGGCCCAGGTAGAGCGCGTCCGGCTGTTCGGTGCTGAAGTCCGGATCCGCGCGCACGTCGTCGGGGTAGAGCCCTGCGCCCGCGCCGTACGCCGGCAGGTCGGGAAGGTCTGCGGCGAACCCTACGTGCGGCCCGTCGGTGAGCTTTGGCAGCTGGCCCGCGGCCAGGGTGTAGCGCGCCCAGTAGACCTCTTTGCGCCGGGCGTCGGTGGCCACAAGGAACTCGGCCGGCGCCTCGGTGGATTCGGCCACTTCGAGGGCGACGGCGTCGAGGCTCATCATGCCGTGCAG
Organism: Arthrobacter sp. K5; assembly: GCF_040448525.1. NCBI lineage: Bacteria > Bacillati > Actinomycetota > Actinomycetes > Micrococcales > Micrococcaceae > Arthrobacter > Arthrobacter sp. K5. Next base: position 1,580,622 of record NZ_CP159279.1, read on the forward strand.
CGGCGTGTTCCAGACGAAGGCCAGGGTGCGCGCCGTCGCGATGCCGGACCGGAGCCCGGTGAACGGACCGGGACCGACGCCCACAACGATCGCGTCAATGTCTGCGCCGGTTACTCCGGCGTCTGCCAGCAGCCGCTCGATTCCGGGCGCGAGGACCTCGGCGTGGCTCTTGGTGTCCTCGGTGGAGAAGTTGCCCACCACGCCTTCGAGGGCGTCGTCGGACACCAGCGCGGCGCTGGCCACGGCCGAGGTGTCAATGGCGAGAATGAGCATCAGGAAATTCCTTCCGCGGCCAGAACGGGCTGTTCTGCCCAGCGCGGCCCGAAGCCGCGGATGATGATGGTGCGGGGCTCGTCGTCGTCCTCCGACTCGAAGTCCAGGACAGGCACGTCGGGACTGGGCGCGCCAGGGCCTGGCGCCGCAGTGCCGGGTCCGGTTGATTCCCCAGCGGCGTGAAGGTGTGCGGGAGCGGCGCCGCCCAGCTGGCGGTGCAGTTCCACCTCGAGCCGGCTCTCGGTCAGGTGCTCCACGCGGTCCCGGCCCCACTCCACCACGGTCACGGCAGAGTCCAGTGTGTTCTCCAGGTCAATGTCGTCGATTTCCGACGCCGATCCCAGCCGGTAGGCGTCCACGTGCACCAGGTCCGGCCCGCCCGGGCGCGGTCCGTCGGGGAGGTTCGGGTGGATGCGTACCAGCACGAAGGTCGGGGAAATGATGCCCTCGCGGACGCCCAGGCCCTCACCGAGGCCCTGCGTGAAGGTGGTCTTGCCGGCGCCCAGTTCGCCTGTGAGCACCAGGAGGTCCCCCGCCCGGAGCACCTCCGCCAGAGCCGCGCCGAGCACGTGGGTCTGGTCCGCCGTCGTGACCGTCAGGGTCTGCACCCACAGCGGAGCGTTGCCGGTTTCGGGAATGTTCACGGCGCCGGCGTTTCAGTCGCGGTCGCTCCGGTGGCGGGCATTTCGCCGGGCGCACCGCTGAGGGGCGACTCGTTGATGTACGTGCGGGGCACGCGGGGGCTGATGCGGGTGACGATCTCGTAGTTGTTGGTGCCGGCGGCGCGGGCCCAGTCATCGGCCGTGGGCCCGCCGTCGGCGCCGTCTCCGAAGAGGACCGCCTCTGCTCCGAGGACGCTGTGCCCGCCCCGGGAAACGTCGAGGGGGCCGAGGTCGATTACCATCTGGTCCATCGCTATCCGTCCCACCACGGGGTAGGTGATGCCTTCCACACGGACGGGCCCGCCGGTGGCGACGCGGGGAACGCCGTCGGCATAGCCGAGCGGGATGAGCCCCAGCGTGCTCTCGCCGGCGGTGTGGTAGTTGAAGCCATAGGAGACGCCCTGGCCCGAGTGCACGTCCTTGCAGTGGGACACGACGGTGCGCAAGGTCATCGCGGGGCGGAGGCCCAGTTCCGCGGAGGTCTGCCCTTCGAAGGGCGAGAGGCCGTAGATTCCCAGGCCCGCGCGGACCAGGTCGAAGTGCGTGTCCGGCCGGGACAGGGTGGCCGGGGTGTTGGCCAGGTGGCGGACTTCGGGGTCCACGCCGGCGTCTTCGGCGATGGCCAGGACCTCGCGGAACGCTGCGAGCTGGTCATCGGTTTCCGGGCGCTCGGGTTCGTCGGCCACGGCTAGGTGGGAGAAGATGCCCACCACGCGCAGCAGCCCCTGGTCCTGGTACTCCACGGCTTCGCCCACCAGCCGGTCCCACACCTCGACGGTGGCGCCGTTGCGGCCAAGTCCGGTGTCGACTTTGAGGTGGACGCGTGCCGGCCGTTCCTGTTCCCGGGCGGCGGCCACAATCTGTTCCAGCTCCCAGCCGGAGCACCCGATGTCGACGCCGGCGGCCACTGCCGCGCCGAAGTTGCTTTCCGGGGTGTGCAGCCAGGCGAGCAGGGGCGCTTCGATCCCCGCGGCGCGCAGCGCCAGGGCTTCGGAGATGTGCGCGACACCCAGCCAGCTTGCGCCTGCCTCGAGGGCCGCGCGGGCCACCGGCACGGCGCCGTGCCCGTAGGCGTCGGCCTTGACGACCGCCATGACCTTGGCCGGTTCGGCGGCCGCGGCGAGCCGGCGGACGTTGTGCCGGATGGCCTCAAGGTCGATCACTGCGGAACGTTCGTGGGCCGGCCGGGCGTAGCCGTGGGATGTCCCGGCCGGGCCCGCCACTGCCGGGCGGTCTCCTGTTGCTGCTGGATAAATCACGCTATTGATTCTAGTGCTGGCGCTTCGGGCCGAATAATTGCCGGGGAAGGGGCGTGCCGGTGCCTGCTCAGGCGTCCGAGAGGTGCGCGATGGTGGCGGCCGCCCGCCGCTGGGCCTCCTGCGGAACGTCCCGGACGATGTCGGCGAGGAAGGAGTAGCGGCGCAGCCACTGGCTGCCACGGCGTTCCGGCCGGGCGTTGGCGCGCTTCCACCAGTCGGCGATGTCTCCCCAGCCGGGCGCCGCGAGGGAACCGCCCACTTCCTGGACTGCGAGTGCGGCGCAGAGATTGGCGAACCGAAGCCGGTCGCTGAGGGGCCACCCCGCCAGGCTCCCGACGATGAACGCGGCCCCGAAGCAGTCCCCGGCACCGGTCGGATCGTAGGCGGCCACCGGCAGTGAGGGCACCCACTCCTCCTCGCCGGTTTCCGAGTCCACCGCCACGGCCCCCTGCGCCCCCAGGGTCACCACGGCCACCGGCACCCGGTCCGCCAGGGAGTACAGCGCCGCCCAGGGATCGTTTTTGCCGGTGAAGGCCATGGCCTCGCGCTGGTTGGGCATGAAGGCATGGAAGTACTGCAGGTTGGCAAGCCGAGCGTGGGCCCATTCACCGGTAGGATCCCAGCCGACGTCGCCGAACAGTTTCACGCCCTCCTTGTGCGCCGCGAGCGCCCACGGCTCCAGTTCATGGCCGAGGTCCGCCACAGCAGCCAGCGCGCGGGGCGGCTTGCCGATCAGCTCGGAGGAGGTCACCGGTGCCGGGTGCCCGTGCGTGACCATCGAGCGGTCGTGGTCCACGCTGAGTGACACGGTCACCGGCGAGTGCCAGCCCGGGACCCGGCGGGACAGGGACAGGTCCACGTGCTCCTGCCGGTCCAGGACTTTCCAGTTGTAGTCGCCGTAGCCGTCGTCGCCGAAGGCCGCAGCCAGCCCGGTGCGCAGGCCGAGGCGCGCGGCGGCGATGGCCTGGTTGGCCACGCCACCCGGGCAGCTGCCCATCCCCTCGCTCCAGATTTCGGTGCCGGGCTCGGGCGCGTGCGGCAGCCCGGTGAAGATGATGTCCTGAAAAACGGTCCCGGCCAGCAGCAGGTCGAACTCTCCGGCCGCCTGGGTACGGACGGCCGCGAGCGGGTCGAAACGGCGCGTGGGATTCGCCTCCATGTTCGGCACATTACGCTGTGTACCTTGGCGTTGAAACCCCGCGATGTGGGGGTGGGGACGCGTCTGGGTGGCCTCCGGCGCTGCGGGCCCGGCCGCGTTGCTGGCTGCTGCGCATAGACTCCTGCCATGCGGCTCATGATCGCCGGCGGCGGCGGATTCCGGGTTCCCCTCGTTTACCGTGCCCTGTGTTCCGGGCGCTATGCCGGCCTGGTCAGCGAGGTGGTGCTGTTCGACGTCGACGGCGGCCGCCTGGCCGCCATCGAGGCTGTCCTACGGTCCATGTCTTTGGAGTTCAGCCGGTCTTCGGAGGTGAGCCGCGCGGCGGACGGAAGTTCCGGCGTCGGACGTTCCTCCCGCCGCCCGCCCGCGGTGACGTCCACGACGTCCCTCCCCCGCGCCCTCAACGGGACGGACATCGTGTTCGCCGCCATCCGCCCGGGCGGAACGGCCGGCCGGGTTGCCGACGAGCGGGTGGCCCAGGACCTCGGGCTGCTGGGCCAGGAAACCACCGGCGCAGGCGGCATCTCCTACGCCCTGCGGTCCATCCCGGCGATGCTGGAGCTGGCCGCGAACATGCGGACGCACTGCCCGGACGCCTGGCTGATCAACTTCACCAATCCGGCAGGGATGGTCACCCAGGCGCTGGTTCCCGTGCTGGGCCGGAAGGTGATCGGCATCTGTGATTCCGCGAGTGCCGTGGTGCACCGCGCGGCCCGGGCGGCCGGGGTGCCGCTGCCGGCCGGAAAGCTCGACGGCGTGGGCTACTACGGGCTGAACCATCTTGGCTGGCTGTACCGGCTGGAGAGCGGCGGCCGGGACCTCCTTCCAGGCCTGCTGGCCGACCGGGAAGCCCTGGCCAGCTTCGAGGAGGGCCGGCTGTTTCCGCAGTCTTTCCTGCGCGATCTGGGGCTGCTGCCGAACGAGTACCTGTTCTATTACTACGAAGCGGCGCGCGCGATGGCGGGCATCCGTGCCATGGCCAGGACGCGGGGTGAGTCGATCCACGGTCAGCAGGCGGAGCTCTATCCGCGGCTGGCCGCCGCCGGGGACGAAGCGTACGGCTTGTGGGAAGCGGCTCGGCGGTCGCGCGAGGAGGGATATCTGGCCGAGTCCAGGACCGGCGGCGAGGCACGGAACCCCGAGGATCTTGCCGGCGGCGGGTATGAGCAGGTGGCCCTGGCCGTGATGCTGGCGCTGGCTGGAGGTGCCGCCGCCGATGGCGTGGCCGACGATGGCACCGGGGACCTTGGGGGCGCCGACGTTGGGGGCGGCCGTGGCGCTGCCACCGAGCTGATCCTCAATATTCCGAACTCCCCTGGACAGTCCTCCGACGAGGGACAGTCCTCCGATGCGGTTCAGTTCTCCGCCGGGGGACAGTCCTTCGCCGGGGCGGGCGGCGCCCGGCCCGCTGTTCCCGGGCTGCCGCCGGACGCCGTCGTCGAAGTTCCCTGCTCGGTCACGCCGGAAGGGGCGGTGCCGATACAGCAGGACGGGCCCGCCGAACCGCAACTCGGCCTTCTGCAACAGGTCAAGAAAGTGGAACTGCTCACCGTCCGTGCGGCCTCTGCCGGCGACCGCGACGCGGCGCTGGAAGCCTTCGCCGAGCACCCGCTGGTCGGCTCGGCTGAGCTCGCCACCGCGCTGCTCACCGGCTACGAAGGCGCGTTTCCGGAGTTGGCCGGGTTGTGGCGCCGGTGACGGGGCTCCGCAGGGCTCATTGAGGCACGCGGGCTGATTTAGCAGGGCCGTGCTACAACCGCTGGCCGGCGTGGTTGGCGTGTGAAACGCCACGTTGGCAGCACTGGCAACGCCACCGTTGCGCTGACGGTTCAGGAGTAGTGTTTTATCCGATGCAGTTCCAGCAGTCCGGAGAGGAGGGAGGCCCATGTCCGTGATCAAGCGTGTGGCTTTCCTGTCGCTGCACACCTCCCCCATGGAACAGCCCGGTTCCGGGGACGCCGGCGGCATGAACGTCTACATCCGCGGCCTCGCCTCCGCCCTGGCCGAAACCGGCATCGAAGTGGAGATCTTCACCCGATCCACCGCCGCCGGGCAGCCCGCCGTCGAACACCCCGACCCCGGCGTCTGCGTCCACAACGTCCTTGCCGGCCCGCCCCGCAAGCTGCCCAAAGAGGAACTCCCCGAGCTGCTGCACAGCATGGTCGCCGAAATCGAACGCATCCGCGGCCAACAGCCCCACGGCCGCTACGACCTCATCCACTCCCACTACTGGGTCTCCGGCGTCGCCGGCCTGGAACTCTCCCAACTGTGGAACGTCCCCCTGGTGCACACCATGCACACCATGGCGAAGGTCAAAAACCTCCTCCTGCACTCCGGCGAACAGCCCGAACCCCGGCGCCGCGAGGACGGCGAACACCGCATTGTCGACGGCGCCACCCGCCTGATCGCCAACACCACCGCCGAAGCCGCCGAACTCGTTTCCCACTACGGCGCCGACTTCGACCACATCGACGTCGCACCCCCCGGCGTGGACCTCTCCGTGTTCACCCCCGCGTTCCGTGCCCAGTCCCGGACCGACCACGGCATCGACGCCGCAACTTTCCACCTGCTCTTCGCCGGCCGGATCCAACGGCTCAAAGGCCCGCAGATCCTGCTCAAGGCCGCCGCCTTGCTGCGCCGCCGCCGCCCCGACATCGACCTCAAACTCACCATCCTCGGCGCGCTCAGCGGCGCCAAGGACTTCAACCTCAAAACCCTCGTCAGCGCCGCCGGACTGGACGACGTCGTCACCCACCACCCGCCCGTCAGCGCACCCGAACTTGCCGGCTGGTTCCGGGCCGCCGACGTCGTCGTCATGCCCTCGTACAGCGAATCCTTCGGCCTGGTCGCGCTTGAGGCCCAGGCCTGCGGCACCCCCGTCGTCGCCACCCGCGTCGGCGGACTCACCCGCGCAGTCAGCCACGGCCGCACCGGCCTGCTCGTGGACGGCCACCACGCCGCCGACTGGGCCGATGCCCTCGAGGCCCTCCACGACGACCCCACCACCCGCCACAACATGGGCACCGCTGCCGCCATCCACGCCGCAAACTCCGGCTGGCAGCGCACCGCCGCCATCACCCTCGACAGCTACCACGCCGCCGTCGACGAATTTGCCTCCAGCCACCCCATGGCCGCCGTCTACGGGTCACGGCTCACCGGCTAAAACCCTTCCGGAAAGGACAATGATGTCTGACAGCACTCCCCTGAGCGGTACCGGCCAGAGCAGCACTCCCCTGAGCGACCTGGATATTGCCCGCAGGGCAGTGCTGCGGCCGATCGAGGAAATCGCCGCATCGGCGGGCATCGATGCCGGGGCAGTGGAGCACTATGGCCGCTACAAAGCCAAGATCGACCCCTCGAAGCTGTCAGCCCCCGCGCCGGCAGGAAAGGTGGTTCTGGTTTCGGCGATGTCGCCCACGCCGGCCGGTGAAGGAAAATCAACCACGACTGTGGGACTGGCGGATTCGCTGGCACGTGCGGGCCACAAGGTGATGGTCGCGCTGCGGGAGCCCTCGCTGGGCCCCATCCTCGGTATGAAGGGCGGGGCCACGGGCGGCGGGCTGTCCCAGGTTCTGCCGATGGACGAGATCAATCTGCATTTCACCGGCGACTTCCATGCCGTCACGTCCGCCAACAATGCCCTCATGGCCCTCGTGGACAACCACATCTACCAGGGCAACGAACTGAGCATCGACCCGCGCCGCATGACGTTCAAGCGGGTCCTGGACATGAACGACCGCTCCCTTCGCGAGGTGGTCATTGGACTCGGCGGGCCTGCGCAGGGCGTACCGCGCCAGGACGGCTTCGACATCACCGTCGCATCAGAGATCATGGCGGTCTTTTGCCTTGCCACCGACCTGGCCGACCTGCGGGACAGGCTGGGCCGCATCACATTCGGCTACACCTACGACCGGGCGCCGGTGACGGTGGCGGACCTCGGCGTGCAGGGTGCCCTGACGCTGCTGCTCAAGGAAGCGATCAAGCCCAACCTCGTCCAGACCATCGCCGGGACGCCGGCACTGGTTCATGGCGGGCCGTTCGCGAACATTGCCCACGGCTGCAACTCGCTGATCGCCACGCAGACCGCCCGGCGGCTGGCCGACATCGTGGTGACGGAGGCGGGATTCGGGGCCGACCTCGGCGCGGAAAAGTTCATGGACATCAAGGCGCGGATCGCTGATGTGGCACCGTCCGCCGTCGTGGTGGTGGCGACCGTCCGCGCACTCAAGATGCAAGGCGGCGTTCCCAGGGACCGGCTGAACGAGCCGAACGTGGAGGCTGTGGCGGCGGGTGTGGCGAACCTCCGCCGCCATGTCCGGAATGTGGAGCGGTTCGGCGTGACGCCGGTGGTGGCGATCAACAGGTTCCCCGCCGATACCCAGGAGGAGCTCGACTGGCTGCTCGGCTGGTGCTCGGGTGAGGGCATCCAGGCATCGGTGGCGGACATCTGGGGTCGGGGCGGGGGCGGCGACGGCGGCGATGAGCTGGCTGCCAAGGTCGCCGCCGCGGTGAACGGGCCGTCGTCGTTCCGGCATCTCTACCCGCTGGACATGTCCGTGGAGGACAAGATCCGCACCATCGTCCAGGAAATCTACGGCGCCGACGGCGTGGACTTTTCAGTCCCTGCACTGCGCCGGCTTGCGGAGATCGAGAAGAACGGCTGGTCCGGACTACCTGTCTGCATGGCGAAAACCCAGTACTCGTTTACGGATGACGCCTCGCGGCTGGGGGCACCCAAGGGCTTCACCATCCATGTGCGCGACCTCATCCCCAAGACCGGCGCGGGCTTCATCGTGGCCCTGACCGGAGCGGTGATGACCATGCCCGGCCTTCCGGCCGTTCCCGCCGCAATGCGAATGGACGTGGACGACGCCGGCAACCCTGTCGGCCTCTTCTAGACCCTTCCTCACCTCCCGCCGCTTGAATCCCAACCCTTCCTCACCTCCCGCCGCTTCAACCAAAACCCTTCCTCACCTCCCGCCGCTTCAACCAAAACCCTTCCACACCTCCCGCCGCTTCAACCAAAACCCTTCCTCACCTCCCGCCGCTTCAACCAAAACCCTTCCTCACCTCCCGCCGCTTCAACCAAAACCCTTCCTCACCTCCCGCCGCTTCAACCAAAACCCTTCCTCACCTCCCGCCGCTTCAACCAAAACCCTTCCTCACCTCCCGCCGCTTCAACCAAAACCCTTCCACACCTCACGTCGCTTCAACCGCGACGCTTCCTAGGCAAATCCGGACGCCTGAGGATGGTCCAGCCGGCTGGTTCGTAACGCTCGCTTGATCAGGCGGATGGCCCGATCGAAGCCGTCAGCCAAATCCTTTTTGCCAAACACAACAACGGTCCACCCAGCAGCCTCGAATGCTTTGTCACGCCGCCTGTCACTGAAAATCTGGGGCTCGAGAAGGTGATGGCCGCCGTCGTACTGTATGGCCAGTCGCCGATGCCTGTAGCCGAGATCGGCAGTCGGCCCGGTTGTCTTGTCCTCTCGCAGTGGCACCTGCAGCTCAGGCTCCGGAAGACCGGCATCCCCCATGGCGAGGCGGAGTAGGGACTCGGGGGCGGAATCCGCTCCGACGCGCATCCGTTCGAGCGCGGCGCGCGCCCGAATCACACCTTGAAGATTCGGATGGCGGGCGACGAGTGAACGCAGTCCGTCAAGCGTGTCGAATGGCTTGGTGCGGTCTTCGAATTCCGCCCTGGGAATGCGAATCAGTTCATCGCCCATGCAGACCAGTTCGCTCTCCGACAGCTTTGTCGCCATATCGAGCCAGGTGCGGGACCTGCTGCTTATTCGAATGCCGTCGACGAATTCGATCTCGTCCTCGGAGGCCAACACCGAGTGCCCGATTACGCCTCTTCGCCGCACCTCCGGCAGGGAACGGGGTTTGCTCAAATGCAGTTCGGTCGAATCTGCCAACCATGCCGGCAGGATTTGGCTTCGAATCCGTGCCGCCGTGACATGCGATATCCAGGCGCCGGGTGAGGCCGCAGACAGTGCTCGTGCCGCGGCCTTAAGCTCGAAGCTCCAGCCGGTCGGGCGGTACAGTTCACGACTGACATGCGCGACGTCGGCCCGTCGGAGTCTGTTGGGTGGAACTCCGGACGCTTTGGCAGATCCCAGCGTGAAGGGAGCAGATACCAGGCTGACAGGAAGATCGGTACGTTTTTGCATACGGCATTGTTACTCGAAACCGACCAGACTCGCAGAAGTTATCCACAGGCGGGGCTTGCGCCGAACAACACCTGAGGAAGCGTTTTAGTTCAAGCGACGAAAGATGAGGAAGCGTTCCGGTTCAAGCGACCAAAGGTGAGGAAGCGTTTGGCGGTGCGGGCTTATTTTGGGCCCGCCACGGCCCCTGCTGCAGATGCGGCTGCCGCAGCCTGGTCCACGCGCCGCCCCGCGGGCTGGATTCGCCGGCCCTCGCCGCGCCGCAGGGAAATGAAGACGACGGCGACGCTGACCGCCACCAGAGCGGCAACGAACAGGGCGGTCGGCAGGTCCTCGGCCAAGAGGCTGGGAATGGCACGGCCCGGCACCGAGATGGCGAAGCCGAACGCCACAGCGATGCCGATGTAGCTGCCGATCATGTTCCCCCGGTGCGCTGGGATGTTCCGGCGCACCGCGCTGATGAGCCCCAGAGTGACGGTCACGATCGTGAACGCCGAGAGCCCGTGAAGCCAGCTGAAGTGCCCGTCACCTACGATCCAGAAGCTGCTGAAACAGACGTAGTACATGGCCGCGACCCACAGGTGTCCCATGCTGCGGTGGATGCGGTCGCGGCGGCGCCGAAGGATCTGGACCGGTCCGATGGCAAGGACAAAGAGGGCGGCAATGACGTGGCTGGCAAGCAGTACATTCCAAGGCTCCATGCACCTAGGATAGGAGCACTATCCTGTGGTGTACACCAAGATAGCCAGCGCGGCAGCAGCTATCCAAAGAGCTGCCATCCGCCGAGGAACGGAGCGGGCATGCAGCTAAAGGAGCTTAGCGAGCGGACGGGAGTCTCCCCCGCCAGCATCAAGTTCTACCTCCGCGAAGGCCTGCTGCCCGCGGGCCGTACCGTTCACGCCACCCGGGCGGAGTATTCAGAGCATCACGCGAGCCGGCTGGAACTGATCCAGGCGCTGCGCCGTGTGGTCGGGCTGAACATCGCCCAGATCGGCTCCCTGCTCAAAATGGCCGACGGCGGCGCACCCCGCCTTGAGCTTTTGGCCGCGATCCAGCGCACGGTGCTGGGCCTTGACGAGGTGGGCACGGAGCACGGCGAGCTGCGCACTCCGGCGGGTGACGCCGTCGTGCGTTTCCGGAACTGGCCGGACGTCCCGAGCGACGCCAGGAACGCCCTCAATGCCCAACTGGCCCGGATGGAAAGCCTCGGCGTACCTGTCACAGCCGAGCTGCTCGACGCCTACAGCCAGGCGGTGGATGCCATTGCGGCAATGAATATTTCGGCCACAACCGCGCCGGACGACGTCAACCAGCTGATCATGACGGCGGCCGTCGGGATGCATCTGCATGGCCAACTTGTCCTGAAGCTGCTCGCCCTCGCGCATGCGAGCCACGCCATCCGGCGCTACGAAAAGGGTATTTAAACAACGAGCTTCCCCACCCAAAGGTGAGGAAGCGTCGCGTCAAACCCGCAAAAACTGAGGAAGGGTCCCGTCAGAACCTGCAGGACGTGAGGAAGGGTCCGGGTTAGCGGTCGAGGTCGCCGCGGATGAAGGCCTCGACCTTGTCGCGGGCGAGGTCGTCGTTGAACTGCTCCGGCGGGGACTTCATGAAGTAGCTCGATGCGGAGAGCAGCGGGCCGCCGATGCCGCGGTCCAGGCCGATCTTCGCCGCACGGATCGCGTCGATGATCACACCGGCCGAGTTGGGCGAGTCCCACACCTCGAGCTTGTATTCCAGGGACACCGGGGCGTCGCCGAAGTTGCGGCCTTCCAGGCGCACGAAAGCCCACTTGCGGTCATCCAGCCACTGCACGTAGTCGGACGGGCCGATGTGAACGTCCTTCGCAGCCAGCTCGGCCTCGACATTGGAAGTCACGGCCTGGGTCTTGGAGATCTTCTTCGACTCGAGGCGGTCGCGCTCCAGCATGTTCTTGAAGTCCATGTTGCCGCCCACGTTCAGCTGGTACGTGCGGTCCAGCGTGACGCCGCGGTCCTCGAAGAGCTTCGCCATGACGCGGTGCGTGATGGTGGCGCCGATCTGGCTCTTGATGTCATCGCCCACGATCGGCACGCCGGCGGCGGTGAACTTGTCCGCCCATTCCTTCGTGCCCGCGATGAACACCGGCAGCGCGTTCACGAACGCCACCCCGGCGTCGATCGCGGCCTGGGCGTAGAACTCCGCAGCTTCCTGCGATCCGACCGGCAGGTAGCAGACCATGACATCGACCTTGGCGTCCTTCAGGGCCTGGACGACGTCGACCGGCTCCTCGGTGGACTGTTCGATGGTCTCCAGGTAGTACCGGCCCAGGCCGTCCAGGGTGTGGCCGCGCTGGACGGTCACGCCGGTTGGCGGGACCTCGGCAAGCTTGATCGTGTTGTTTTCGCTGGCCAGTATCGCATCGGCCAGGTCGATGCCGACCTTCTTGCCGTCCACGTCGAACGCGGCCACGAACTGGACGTCGTTGACGTGGTACTTGCCGAACTCAACGTGCATCAGACCCGGAATCGTGGCCTGGGGGTCGGCATCCCGGTAGTAATGGACACCCTGAACCAGCGAAGCGGCACAGTTACCGACGCCGACGATTGCTACACGAATCGGATTTGAAGACACGGAACTCCTTTGAGAACAAACTTCATGTGCCCTGCGCGTCTGTACCTTGCTGTACGACGGCGTCTGACGGGCACCGCGCCACACGGCGCGCTTATCAGTCTAACCAAACGCCGCCGGGGCCGGCTTTGTTCCCGCCGTCCCCGGCCGCTTGATTACGTGTCAGTTGTGAAGCGGTGGTTCAGACCCGCTGCGCCCAGAGGTTAATGTCGGATTCGACGGCGAACTCGTCGATCGCCGTCAGTTCCTCGCCGCTGAACTCAAGGTTGTTGATGGCGGCAAGGGTGTCCTCGAGTTGCCTGACGCTGGACGCCCCGACGAGCGCGGAAGTCACCGGGGAGCCCTTGGGCTGGTCGCGCAGGATCCAGGCGATGGCCATCTGCGCCAGCGACTGCCCACGGCCGCCGGCAATGGCGTTCAGTCCCCGGACCCTGTCCAGTTTCTCGTCGGTAAGGGCCGATTCGGAGAGGAACCTCGCCTTGGCCGCACGCGAGTCGGCCGGGACGCCGTTGAGGTAGCGGTCAGTCAGCATGCCCTGGGCCAGCGGCGAGAACGCGATGGAGCCGGCGCCCACCTGGTCCAGCGCCTCGTAAAGGTTGGGGGTCCCGTTCTCGGTCCAGCGGTTCAGCATGGAGTAGCTGGGCTGGTGGATGAGCAGCGGCGTGCCGAGTTCCTTCAGGATGCGGGCGGCCTCGAGCGTCTGTTCCGGGGTGTAGGAGGAGATGCCCGCGTAGAGGGCCTTGCCCGAGCGGACCGCGTAGTCCAGCGCGCCCATGGTCTCCTCCAGCGGCGTCTCCGGGTCCGGGCGGTGGCTGTAGAAGATGTCCACGTAGTCCAGGCCCATCCGCTGCAGCGACTGGTCCAGGCTGGAAATCAAATACTTCCGGGAGCCCCACTCGCCGTACGGACCGGGCCACATGTAGTAGCCGGCCTTGGTGGAGATGACCAGCTCGTCGCGGTATGGCTTGAAGTCGTCCTGCAGGTGCCGGCCGAAGTTGGTCTCCGCGGAGCCGTCCGGCGGCCCGTAGTTGTTGGCGAGGTCGAAGTGGTTGACGCCGAGGTCGAAGGCGCGGCGCAATATGGCGCGCTGTTCATCGAATCGCTTGTCGTCGCCGAAGTTGTGCCACAGGCCCAGCGAGATGGCCGGCAGTTTCAGGCCGCTGCGTCCGACGCGGCGGTACGGCATGGTGTCATAGCGGGTGTCCGAGGCCACATAAGTCATATGTTCCATCCTGCCAGCCGCGCCAAGGCTGCGGGGCCGGCGTCCACCATCCGGTCACTGGGGTGGACGCCGCCCCTGCCAGTTCACTCAGTCACTGACGACGGCGGCGCTCAGCGGCCCGAGCTCCGCACGCTCACCATCCAACCGGATGGCGTCGTCGGTGGCCAGCAGCAGGGCCGTCCCCGCGCCCCCGAGGCTCACCGGCTGCTCCGAGAAGTTGAGCAGCACCTGCACGCCGCCGCGCCGGAACCGCAGCCAGCGGGCGTCCTCGTCGAACTCCACCTGCGTTTCCTCAAAGCCCAGCTTGGTGAGGTCCGGCGTGGAGCGGCGCAGGGCGGTGAGCGAACGGTACAGTTCGAGCAGCCGCGCATGGTGACCGGAGGAGGTTTCCGCCCAGTCCAGCTTGGACCGTCGGAACGTCTCGGGATCCTGGGGATCGGGCACGACGGCGGGGTCCCACCCCATGCGCTCGAACTCCTTGATCCGGCCTTCGGCGGTGGCCTTGCCGAGTTCCGGCTCAGGGTGGGAGGTGAAGAACTGCCACGGCGTGGTGGCGCCGTATTCCTCGCCCATGAACAGCATGGGAGTGAAGGGTCCGGTCAGGGTCAGCACCGCGGCGAGCGCCAGGCTCCCGTAAGGCAGCGTCTGCGAAAGCCGGTCCCCCGTGGCGCGGTTGCCGATCTGGTCATGGTTCTGTGAGCAGACCACCAGGGCGGACGGATGCACGGTGCCGGAGTTGATCGGCCTGCCGTGATGGCGTTCCCGGAAGCTGGAGTAGCTGCCGTCATGGAAGAAGCCGTCCCGGAGCACCTTGGCCAGGGCCGCGAGCGAGTCGAAGTCACCGTAGTAGCCTGTGGTTTCGCCGGTGATGTTGACGTGGACGGCGTGGTGGAAGTCGTCGCTCCACTGCCCCTCCAGCCCGTAACCGTTGACGTCCCGCGGATACAGCAGCCGCGGGTTGTTGAGGTCGGATTCGGCAATGAGCGTCAGGGGCCGTCCCACTTCGGCAGAGATCTGGTTGGCCAGCGCCCCGAAGTCCTCCAGGATGTGGACAGCCCGCTCGTCCTTCAGTGCGTGGACGGCGTCCAGCCGGAGGCCGTCCACGCGGTAGTCGCGCAGCCACATGGCCACATTGTCCAGGATGAACCGGCGCACATGGTCGGAGCCCGGCCCGTCCAGGTTCACAGAGTCGCCCCACGTGTTGCCCTCGCCCTGCTTGAGGTAAGGCCCGAACCGCGGCAGGTAGTTCCCGCTGGGGCCGAGGTGGTTGTAGACCACATCCTGGATCACGCCGAGACCGGCCGCGTGGGCGGCGTCCACGAACCGCTGGTATGCCTCCGGGCCGCCGTACGCCTCGTGGACGGCGAACCACTGCACGCCGTCGTAGCCCCAGTTGTGCGTGCCGTTGAATGCGTTCACGGGCAGCAGCTCGATGAAGTCCACGCCCAGGCCGGCCAGGTAGTCCAGCTTGCCGGCGGCCGCGTCCAGCGTCCCTTCGGGTGTGAAGGTGCCCAGGTGGAGCTCATAGATGACCGCCCCCTGCAGTTCCCTGCCCTGCCAGCCGTCCTCCTGCCAGGTGTGCGCGCCGGGGTCGAACGTTCGGGACAGCGAGTGGACGCCGTCGGGCTGGCGCCGGGTCCGCGGATCCGGAAGCGGAGTTTCGTCGCCGTCCAGGAGGTACCCGTAGTCAACCTCGCCCGCTGCGGGTGCGTCGGGGGCGCTCCACCAGCCGTCATCTTCCGGTCCGGTGCCGGGCCGGCGCTGCATGGCATAGCGCTCCCCGCCGGCCAGCAGCGTCACGGACTTAGCCAGCGGCGCCCAGACGTCGAAGCGCTCCGCGCCCTGTACGGGTTTCGCTGCCTCAGGGGGATAAGCCTGGCCTGCGTGCGTCATGATTTTCCTTCTGTCTGCGGCACCAGCAGCGCGACGGGGAAGGTCCGGAAGATGTCGGCGATCTTCACGGTCCCCGGTCCGAAGCCGGCACCGGTCAGTTCATCCTTCATGGCGGTAACAAGATCGACGGCGGTGTCCCGCCACCCGCCTGACTGTTCCAGTCCGTAGGGCAGCCGGGTGGCCAGGGTCAGCGCACCCGGCGCTGCCGGGGTGCCGCGGTCGAAGGCGAGCAGGTGCCTGGCGGCGGGGCCAGTGGCATTGACCGGCCGGTAACCAGTGAACAGCTGGGGCCGGTTCCGGCGCAACCGCAGGGCGCGCGAGGTCACAAGCAGCTTAGTCCGCTCATCCGTAAATGACGGGGGCAGGTCGCCGGCATCGAGCTGTTCCAGCGCCGCGCGCCGGTCATCGAAGCTGAACGGGCGCCGGTTGTCCGGGTCCGTCAGCGACCTGTCCCAGAACTCCGTGCCCTGGTACACGTCCGGGACGCCGGGCATGGTCAGCTGCACGAGCTTGGCCGCCAGGGAGTTGGAGGCGCCGTGCGGCTCCAGGAGTTCCACGAGCGACTCGACTTCAGCCCGCACCGCGGGGTTGTCGAACGCGGCGTCGACGGCGGCGGCCAGCTTCTCCTCGAACGCCGGATCGGGATCGGTCCAGTTGGTCGAGTTCCCGGCTTCGCGTGCGGCCTTCAGCGCGTAGTACTGCAGGCGCTCCCGGCTGGCGGGCCAGGCGCCGGCGATGGCCTGCCACAGCAGAGCGGACAGCGGGCCGTCCGGCAACGGCGCCAGTTCGCGCAGCCGGTTCAAGGCCCTCTCCCATTCGCCGGCAACCTCGGAGATGACCGAGATCCGTGCCCGGGTGTCCTCGCTGCGTTTGGTGTCGTGCGTGCTGAGCGTCGTCATGGACAGCGGAAGCTCTGCCTGCCGGCGGGCCATCCGGGCATGGAACTCATCCGGCTCCACGGAGAACTCGGTGGGGTCGGCGCCCACCTCCGTGAGGGTGCCGAGCCGGTTGTAACGGAAGAACGCGGTGTCCTCCACGCCTTTGGCCATGACCATTCCCGAGGTCTGCTGGAAACGCCGGGCAACCTCCAGATCCGTGTCCAGCAGCAGCGGCTGCAAGGCCTGGATGGCCTGGTCGAGTTCCGGCCGCCTGCGCGCGGCAAGCTCGCAGGCCTCCTTCAGGACCTCCGCGCCCTCCGGCAGGTACGTGCGGTAGACCGGGAAGGCGGCGATGATCTCCGCGATGGCGTCCGCCGTGGCATCGGCGGGGAGTCCGGCGTCGGCCGGAACCAGCCGGGCCAGCCGCAGGATCTCCGAGTGGAGGATGCCGTCGGTGATCCGGCGCTTGGTCCCCCGGATCATGTCCTCGTAGTCGGCAGGCTCCCCGCCGCGCAGCGAGGCGTCCAGCCGGTCCAGCGGTTCCTGGCCGCGCGGATCCACGAGAACCCGGTCTACGTCCGCCAGGGCGTCGTAGCCTGTGGTGCCCTCGCACTCGAAGCTGGCCGGCAGCTGCTCCCCCGGCTCAAGGATCTTTTCGATCAGCAGGTAGGCGCCGCCCGTGGCTTCCCGGAGCCGCTTCAGGTACCCCTCGGGGTCCGCCAGGCCGTCCGGGTGGTCAATCCGCAGCCCGTCCGCGAGCCCCTCACGGAACCAGCGCACCACTTCCTCATGGGCTTCGTCGAAGACGGCGGGGATCTCCACGCGGACACCGGCCAGCGTGTTCACCGCGAAGAAGCGGCGGTAGTTCAGCTCGTTGTCCGCGCGCCGCCAGCCCATGAGTTCGTAGTGCTGCCGGGCGTGGACGTCACGCGGGGAATCGCCCTCCGTGTAGCTGCCGTCGGCCAGCGGGAAGCGGTGGTCGTAATACCGCAGCTCCCCGTCCTTGATTTCGAGCTGGTCCAGATCGTCGTCGCTGCCGAGGATCGGGAGCCGGATGCGTCCTCCGGCGAGTTCCCAGTCGACGTCGAACGCCTCCGCGTAGCGGGACTTGCGCCCTTCCTTGAGCAGCGACCACCACCAGGGATTCTGCGCCGGCGTGGCTACGCCGACGTGGTTGGGCACGATGTCGATCAGCACGCCCATGCCGGCGGCGCGGGCCGCCTTGGAGACGGCGGCCAGGCCCTCCGGGCCGCCGCGTTCGGGGTCGACGGCGGAGGGGTCGGTGACGTCGTACCCGTGATCAGAGCCCTGCTCCGCGGTCAGGACCGGTGACAGGTAAATCCAGTCGACGCCGAGCGAGTGCAGGTACGGCACGGTTTCGGCGGCGTCGAACAGAGTGAACCCCTGCCGGATCTGCAGCCGGTACGTGGAGACGGGGGTTTTCATGCGTCCTCCCCTACGGGTTTAACTGCCTTCAAGTGGCCGCCGCGCTTTCCAGCAGGCTTGGTGGCCGGCTTTTTGGCCGGCTGCTCCGCCGCGGCCTTCGCAGGCGCTGCATCCGGGGCCGGGTCCGCGGCAGGCTCAGCCTCGGGTGCATCTGCCGGCTCCGCAACCGGGTCAGCGGGCTTTTTCGTCCTGGCCGGCTCCGGAACGGCGGGGGCGGTAAGGGCCGCGGTCTCAGTGGTAGCGGTCTGGGTCAGCGCCGCGAGCGAGGCGGCCACGGAATGGTCCGGCTCCTCTTCAGGTGCGCTGTGGGCGCGCAGCACCACCAGGGACTTGGCTGCGACAGACAGCATGCTGCCCGCGTTCGCCGGCTGGGAGTCAGCCCCTTCTCCCGCGGTGTCGATGATGACGTCCCAGGCCGGTGCGTATTCGTCCGGCGGCAGCGTGAACTCAACGTCGCCGTCGTGTGCGTTGAAGTACAGCAGGAAGTTCACGTCGGTGATCCGGCGGCCACGGCTGTCGTGGCCCTGGATCCCGTCGCCGTTGAGGAACATGCCCACGGAACGGCCGAAGCCGCTGTCCCAGTCCTCCGGCTGCATGAGGTTGCCGTCGGGGTCGAGCCAGACGATGTCCGGCAGCCGTTCGCCTTCGCCGCGCCGCACGGGCCGGCCGTCGAAGAAGCGGCTCCGCCGGAAAGTGGGGTGCTTGGCGCGCAGCGAGTTGACCGCTGCGGTGAATTCGATGAGCGGCTGGTCCACGCTGTCCCAGTTGACCCAGGTCAGTTCGGAGTCCTGACAGTACCCGTTGTTGTTGCCCTGCTGGGTCCGGCCGAGCTCGTCGCCGTGCAGGATCATGGGCACGCCTTGGGAGAGCAGCATGGTGGCGATGAAGTTGCGCTGCTGCCGGGCCCGGAGCCCCAGGACCTTGGGATCATCCGAGGGGCCCTCTGCCCCGCAGTTCCAGGACCGGTTGTGCGATTCGCCGTCCTTGTTGTCCTCGCCGTTGGCGTCGTTGTGCTTCTCGTTGTAGGACACCAGGTCCCGCAGCGTGAAGCCGTCGTGTGCGGTGACGAAGTTAATGGATGCCACCGGGCGGCGGCCGGAGTGCTCGTAGAGATCCGCCGAGCCGGTGATGCGGGAGGCGAACTCGCCCAGCGTGGCAGGTTCGCCGCGCCAAAAGTCGCGCACGGTGTCGCGGTACTTGCCGTTCCATTCGGTCCACTGCGGCGGGAAGTTGCCCACCTGGTACCCGCCGGGCCCGACGTCCCACGGCTCGGCGATGAGCTTGACCTGGGACACCACCGGGTCCTGCTGGATGAGTTCGAAGAACGTGGAGAGCCGGTCGACGTCGTAAAATTCCCGGGCCAGCGCGGCGGCGAGGTCGAAGCGGAACCCGTCCACGTGCATCTCGGTAACCCAGTATCGCAGCGAGTCCATGAGCAGCTGCAGGGAGTGCGGCTGGCGGACGTTCAGGGTGTTGCCGGTGCCCGTGTAGTCCATGTAGTACTGCTTGTCGTCCTCCACCAGGCGGTAGTAGGCCTCGTTGTCGATGCCCTTGAAACTCAGGGTGGGGCCGAGGTGGTTGCCTTCGGCGGTGTGGTTGTAGACGACGTCGAGGATGACCTCAATGCCTGCCCGGTGCAGCGAGCGGACCATCGCCTTGAAGTCCTGGACCTGCTGGCCGGTGTCGCCGGTGGAGCTGTAGGTGTTCTGCGGCGCGAAGAACCCGATGGTGTTGTAGCCCCAGTAGTTGCTCAGGCCCTTCTCCTGCAAGGTGCCGTCGTTGACGAACTGGTGCACGGGCATGAGCTCGATAGCGGTGACGCCCAGCTTTTGCAGGTGCGAGATCACGGCAGGGTGCGCCACGCCGGCGTATGTGCCGCGCTGCTCCTCGGGAATCTCCGGGTGCAGCTCGGTGAGCCCCTTGACGTGCGCCTCGTAGATGACCGACTTGTGGTACGGGATGCGCAGGTTCTGGTCGTTGTCCCAGTCGAAGAACGGGTTGATGACCACGCCCATCATCATGTGCGGCGCAGAGTCGGCGTCGTTCTTGGATGAGGGATCGCCCATGTTGTACGAGAACAGGGCCGGATCCCAGTCGATCTGGCCGGAGACTGCCTTGGCGTAGGGGTCAAGGAGCAGCTTGTTGGCGTTGAAGCGCTGACCTTTGGCGGGGTCATAGGGTCCGTGGACCCGGTACCCGTACTTCTGTCCGGGCTGGATCTGCGGCAGGTAGCAGTGCCACACATAACCGTCCACCTCGCGGAGGGTTACCCGGGTTTCGGTCCCCTCGTCGTCGAAGAGGCAAAGTTCCACCTTGTCGGCGTGCTCGCTGAACAATGCGAAATTGGTTCCGGTGCCGTCAAACGTGGCTCCCAGCGGGTAAGCCGATCCGGGCCAGACTTCCATTCCTGCTCCTATACCTCGTCCAACACTGCGTCCGGCAGGTCATCACGCACCACCTGCACGGAACTTGGTCTTACCGTAACGGGTGGGCCGGACTATTACCGACCCACCATTAATTACTAAGCGTGCTGACTTTACCCCATATTTCGGGTAGGGCCTCGCAAATTCGCCCCGCCGTCAGCGGGCCGCCAGCTGAAGCTGCCGCTCCGGCGAGGCCGTGCAGGCTCGCCCCCATGGCGGCAATGGCCGCCCAGCGTTCGTCCGGATCGATGCCCTTCGCCCGGAAGCGGCCGACGTCGGAGCCCACCTGGGCGAGCAGCGCACCGATGATTCCGGCCAGCACATCGCCGCTTCCGGCGCTGGCCAGCCAGGGCGTTCCCTCGGCCTGGCTGTAGAAATCCTGGTACGGCGACGCCACCAGCGTGCTGGCGCCCTTCAGCAGCACGGTGGCCTCGGTCAGGCCGGCGGCGCGGCGCACGGCAGCGAGGGTGGCGGCCTCAACGGCTTTCCGGTCCAGGTCGGCGCCGAGGCGCTGCAGCAGGGTGGCCAGCTCGCCGGCGTGCGGCGTCAGCACCACCTGCGGGGCCAGCACGTCGGGCAGCACGGGCAGGGCGCCGGCGTCGGCCACGATGGGCAGGCCGGAGTCGACGGCGTCGCGGACGCGCTGCATCTCGTCTTCGTCCTTGCCGTCCATCCCGGAACCGACCAGCCAGGCCTGGACGTGGGTTTCTGCCACGGTGCCGGTGCTGCAGACCACCTCGGGGCAGCTGTGGCGGATAAGGTCGGCGACCTCCGGTGGCCCGACGTAGCGGACCATGCCGACGCCCGCGGCAAGCGCCCCGCGGCAGGCGAGCACGGCGGCGCCGGGGTAGGCCGGGGATCCGGCCACCACTCCGAGGACGCCCCGCGAATACTTGTGGGCGCGCCGTGCAGGGCGCGGGAGGAGGGCGGCCAGGTCGGCGGCCTCCAGGCGGCGCAGGGCGGGCCACGGGAGTGCGTCCTCAATGCCGATCGGGACCACCACCACCCGGCCGGCGAAATCCGCTCCCGGGTCCGCCAGCAGACCGGCCTTGGCCCCGCCGAACGTGACGGTGACGTCGGCGGGCAGCACGGGGCCGCCGGCCTCGCCGGTGTCCGCATCAACGCCGCTGGGCACGTCGCACGCCACCACGATGCCATGGGACCCTGCCGCCAGCCGGGACACGAGGTCCGCAGTAGCTCCCCGGAGTCCGCCCTGGGCACCGGTTCCGAGCAGCGCGTCAATAACGACGTCGGCCCTGCCGGCCAGCGCTGCCAGCTCGCTGGCGTTCGCGTCAGTCAGCGTGACCACCCGGCCGCCGGCGCGCCGAAAGGCGGCCAGACCGTCCGGGTGGGCCGTGTCAGAGGCGAGGACCGCCGTCGTCCGCATTCCCCGTCCGGCTAGGTGCGCGGCGGCGAAGAGGCCGTCGCCGCCGTTGTTGCCCTTGCCAGCCAGGACGGCAACGCTGGAGCCGTACAGGCGGTGTCCGCGGCTGCGCAGCTCCGCGATTGCGGCGCCAGCCATGCCGCGGGCCGCCCGCTGCATGAGAACAGCGCCCATACCTGAATCCAACAGGGGCTTTTCAGCCTCTCTGATCTGGGTTCCGGTATAGGCGCTGATCATGTGGTCGGTCCGTCCGGGGGTCAGCCTTCTGCCAGGACGGTGGCCGTGGCAATGCCGCCGTCGTGGCTCATGGAGAGGTGCCACCGTTTGACGCCCTTGGCTTCGGCCACAGCGAGCACCGTTCCCTTGACCTGGACGGTGGGCCCGTTCTGGTCAAGCCCGATCCAGCAGTCCTGCCAGTTCATGCCGGCCGGCGCGCCGAGGACCTTGGCCACGGCCTCCTTGGCGGCAAACCGCGCCGCCAGGGATCGGGTGTTCAGGTCCCGTTCGGCCGGCACAAAGAGCCGGTCCCGAAGCCCGGGGGTGCGCTCCAACTGCCGTCCGAAGCGCTCGATGTCCACTACGTCTACGCCGATGCCAACAATCATGGGCTTACTCTACTGTGACGCTCTTGGCGAGGTTGCGCGGCTGGTCCACGTCGTAGCCCTTGGCGCCGGCCAGTTCGGCAGCAAAAATCTGCAGCGGAACCGTGGTGAGCAGCGGCATCAGCAGCGTCGGGGTCTCCGGGACGTAGAACACGTGCTCTGCGTAATCCCGGACCGACTCGTCGCCTTCCTCGGCGATGACCAGGGTTCGGGCACCGCGGGCCCGGACTTCCTGGATGTTGGAGACCACCTTGGAGTGCAGCGAGTCCCGGCCGCGCGGGGACGGGACCACCACGAACACCGGCTGGCCCTCGTCGATCAGCGCGATCGGGCCGTGCTTGAGCTCACCGGCAGCGAAGCCCTCCGCGTGGATGTACGCGATTTCCTTCAGCTTCAACGCACCCTCAAGGGCCACCGGGAAGCCCACGTGGCGGCCCAGGAACAGCACGGACTTCTCGTCCTTCATGCTCCGCGCCAGCTCACGCAAGGGGCCCGCGTTGTCCAGGATCTTCTGGATCTTGGCCGGGATCTTGCCCAGGTCCGCGAGGACGTCCTTGATCTGGCCGGAGAAGATGTTCCCGCGCAGCTGCGCCAGGTACAGGCCCAGCAGGTACGCGGCGGTGATCTGGGCCAGGAACGCCTTGGTGGACGCGACGGCGATTTCCGGGCCGGCGTGCGTGTACAGCACGGCGTCGGACTCACGCGGAATCGTCGAACCGTTGGTGTTGCAGATCGAGATGGTCTTGGCGCCCTGTTCACGGGCGTACCGGACGGCCATCAGCGTATCCATCGTCTCGCCGGACTGGCTGATCGAGACCACCAGGGTGTTCGCATCCACGATCGGGTCCCGGTACCGGAACTCGTGCGCGAGCTCCACCTCGGTGGGGATCCGGCACCAGTTCTCGATCGCGTACTTCGCCACCATGCCCGCGTACGCGGCCGTGCCGCAGGCCAGGACGATGATCTTGTCCACCTGCTTCAGCAGCGCCGGATCGATCCGCAGCTCATCCAGGGTCAGCTTGCCGTTCAGGTCCGAACGGCCCAGCAGGGTCTGCGCCACGGCGTCGGGCTGGTCATGGATTTCCTTCTCCATGAACGAGGAGAAGCCGCCCTTCTCCGCGGAGGCCGGGTCCCAGTCCACGTGGTACTCCTTGCCCTGTGCCGGGGCGCCGAAGAAGTCCGTGATCTCCACCGTGTCAGCGGTGATCGTCACGATCTGGTCCTGGCCCAGCTCCACCGCACGGCGGGTGTAATCGATGAACCCGGACACGTCCGAACCCAGGAAGTTCTCACCCTCACCCAGGCCGACAACCAGCGGGGAGTTCCGGCGCGCCGCGACCACCACGTCAGGCTGGTCAGCGTGCACCGCGAGCAGCGTGAACGCACCCTCCAGCCGCTGGCAGGCCAGCTCCATCGCCCGGGTCAGGCCGCCGTCCGAGACGTCCCCGCCCAGCTTGTTCCGGAAAATGTCACCCAGCAGCGCCGCGGCCACCTCGGTGTCCGTCTCAGACGCGAAGACAACACCCTTGGCCAGCAGCTCCTGCTTCAGCTCAGCAAAGTTTTCAATAATGCCGTTGTGGATCACCGCAAGCTTCCCGCCATCAGACAGATGCGGGTGAGCGTTCTGATCCGTCGGGCCACCATGCGTGGCCCACCGCGTGTGCCCGATACCGGTCAGCGACTCCGGCAACGGCCGCTCCTCCAGCTCGGCGAGCAGGTTGCTCAGCTTTCCGGACTTCTTCCGCGAGGAAATTTCCCCGTTAGCCACCACCGCAACACCGGCCGAGTCATAACCCCGGTACTCCAGGCGGCGCAAACCCTCAAGAACAACATCCAACGCGCCGTGCCCGGCATCAGCCCGACCCGACGAACGGCCAACATAACCCACGATTCCACACATGGGTATAAGCCTAACCGGCTTTGCGGAGAACCGACGTCGGATGACCTCCACCGGCGTCTCAGTCCGATGTGCTTCGTCAGCCCGCCAGTCGCGTCATCCTGCCCGCCGCCGCCTGCGAACGCCCAGGACGATGAGCAGCACGCACGGGCCAACGAGGCCCGCCGCCGCCAGCGTCATCCAGAGGTCGCGGTCCGCGTCGCCGAGTGCACTGGTGAGGTAGCCAACCAGCGGGATTGCATAGAGGGGCATCCCTTTAATCTGGCGGGCGCGGACGGGCGCGGGGTCGTTGGCGTTGGTGTTGTCGCCCCTGGTGATCAGGGTTCTCTCACCGTCCTGCATGGCGCCGAAGCCCACAATCCGGTGAGTGCGGACCTCGCGGCTGCCCGGGGCGGGCTGGTAGGTGACGATGTCGCCGTATTTCAGCTGGCTCAAGGTGGTGGGCCTCACCACGAGGAACGTGCCGGCGGAATATGTCGGCGCCATGGAGTTTGTGTGCACGGTGTAGGTCCGGGATCCGGTGGCCTGGGGGATGATGACGAGGCCCAGGGCAGCGAAGAGGAGGATCATGAGGACCGCAAAGTTGGCCCAGCGCCCGGCCGCGGCAAACCGTTTCCGGCGCCGTATTTCGAGGATCCGGGTGGCTGCTCCCCCGCCCCGTCTGCCGCCAAAGTCGCGGCCAGTCCGCTGCGGCGCCTCCGGTGTGACTGCCTTTCCCATGTTGAGACCCTTCAAGAGTTCTGCCTTATTCACTGAACAGTCCCGCAGCAGGCTCAGGAATCAGTAATGCAAAGGGTCAAGAATCACTCAAGACAGGCCGCATTTCGCTCTCGGCGCCGGGAGGGGCAGAATCTCTAGGGTGACTTTGCAACGCAACGAAGCGAACGGAGAGGGTGTTTCCCCGTTCGTGGAGCTGGACCGGCAGACCTGGTCCCGCCTTTCGGCCCAGATGGAGCAGCCCCTTAATGAAGAGGATGTGCTGCGCCTTCGGGGCCTTGGTGACCCCTTGGACATCAGCGAGGTGCGCGAGGTCTACCTCCCCCTGTCACGGCTGCTGCATCTGTACGTGGAGGCTGCCGGCCAGCTGCATGCGGCCACCACAACATTCCTTGGCGAGCAGACTCAGCGCACACCGTTCGTGATCGGCGTTGCCGGCTCCGTGGCCGTGGGCAAGTCCACCATCGCGCGTGTCCTCCGAGAGATGCTGCGGCGCTGGCCGGGCACGCCGAACGTCGAGCTCATCACCACCGACGGTTTCCTGTATCCCCTGGCCGAACTCAAGCGGCGGCAGCTGCTGGACCGCAAGGGTTTCCCGGAGTCGTACGACCGCCGCGCGCTGCTGCGTTTCGTGAGCGAGATCAAGGGCGGCGCCGAGGAGGTCCGGGCACCCTGGTACTCGCACGTCACTTATGACATCGTCCCCGGCAAGGAAGTGGTGGTCCGGCGTCCGGACGTCCTCATTGTCGAGGGCCTGAACGTGCTCGCTCCCGCGCGGCCGCGGCACGACGGCCGCCAGGGGCTGGCGCTGAGCGACTTCTTCGACTTCTCCATCTATGTTGACGCCAAGACGTCATATATCGAGGAATGGTACGTGGACCGGTTCCGCAAACTCCGTTCCACCGCCTTCGCGCAGCCGGAATCGTACTTCCACCGCTACGCCACGCTGTCCGACTCCGAAGCCGAAGCGACGGCCCGCGACATCTGGAAGCGCATCAACGAGCCCAACCTGGAAGAGAACGTGCTGCCCACCCGGGGACGGGCGCAGCTTGTACTCACCAAGGAAGCGGACCACTCCGTCCGCAGAATGCTGCTGAGGAAGGTCTAGCACGCATGTGCTGCAACTGCCCTCCGGAGCCTTCCGCCGATGCCCAGCCCGGACCACGCCCCACGCGCCGCGCAGTGGCGCGGCTGCTCATGACCGGCGCCGGCATGTCGGCCCTCGCGGCCTGCACCCCCGGCCCTGCACCGGACGCTCCGGGAACCGGTTCGACCGCCTCGGGCACAACCTCGAGTACTTCCGGCACGGCCTCGCCGGCCGCGTCCACCCCGGGGTCCGGCTCCGCGTCCGCCGGCAGCTCTGCCAAGTCATCCGTCACGGCTTCCCCGGCGCCCTCCGCTTCGTCGTCGGCCAGCGCGTCCGCAAAGTCGCCGTCCGCGACGGCGACGACGACGACGGCGGCAGCCCCGCCGTCGGCCGCTTCACGCCTGGCCAAGCAGTACTCGCTGACCGCCCCCGCCAGCCCCTGGGTGATCGTCAACAAGCACCGCCCGCTCAAGCCGGCCAACTACGTTCCGGCCGATCTGGTCCAGCCTCGAGTGGCCCTCGCCGTCTCCGGCGAGGCGGCCCAGCTGAACCGCACGACGGCGGCTGCCGCAGAACGGATGTTCGCCGCGGCAGCGGCGGATGGCGTCACCATGACTCTGGCGAGCGGCTACCGGTCCTACGCGACCCAGACCGTCACGTACAACGGCTGGGTGAGCTCCCAGGGACGTGCCGCAGCGGACACCGCCTCGGCCCGGCCGGGCTTTTCCGAACACCAGACAGGATGGTCGTTCGACATCGGCGACGGCGGCGGCGCCTGCAGCTTCCAGCCCTGCTTCGCCGAGCAGCCCGCAGCCGTCTGGGCCAAGGCGAACGCGCACCGTTTCGGCTTCGTGGTGCGGTATCCGTGGATGCAGCACGCCATCACCGGATACTTTCACGAATCGTGGCATCTGCGATACATCGGTGTGGCGGCGGCCACGGACATGCGGAAGCGCGGCATCGCCACCCTGGAGCAGTATTTCGGCCTGGCGGCCGCTCCCGGCTACCGCTGACGCTGGGGCGCTGTTGCCTGCGCGCCGCTGGCCGGTCAACGTCCGGTGAACCGTCCCGTAAACAGGGTGCGGTAGTTTGGTTGGCATGCTTAGTGGATTCAAAAAGTTCGTTCTCAAGGGAAACGTCATTGACCTGGCCGTGGCGGTGGTCATCGGTTCAGCGTTCAGCGCCGTGGTGGATGCGCTGGTCAAGAGTGTCCTGATGCCGCTGATCTCGCTGCTGGTCGGAGAGCCGAACTTTGATGATTTCCTGGCGTTCGGCGACGTCCGGTTCGGTGTGCTGCTTACCGCCGTGGTCAACTTCCTGCTGGTTGCCTCCGCGCTCTACTTCGTCATCGTCGCCCCGATGAACCGGCTGATCGAGCACCGTAACCGCAAGCTGGGCATCGGGCAGGACACCAAGAAGGAAGCGGCCGAGGATCCGCAGATAGCCCTGCTGAAGGAAATCCGCGACGCCCTGCAGGACCAGAACCAGGCGGCCAAATAGCGCCGGCCGGAGACGCCCGGCCCTGAAGGCCAGGGAACCACAGCGGCCAGCGAACGGCCCCCCAGGGCCAGCAAAAAAGCAGCCCGCCTCCGTCACGGAGGCGGGCTGCTTTTGCAGTACGGTGCGAAACTCAGTCGACGAGTTGCAGCGCCAGCTGGGTCTTCACGACCTGGGCGAGGCGTTCGGCGATGACCTGGGCGGTCTGCTGGTCGCCGGCCTCCACCATGACGCGCACAACGGGCTCGGTGCCGGAGGGGCGCAGGAGCACGCGGCCGGTCTCACCCAGTTCGGCTTCGGCTGCCTTGACGGCTGCAGCCAGCGTCTCGTCGCCCTTGACCCGGCTCCGGTCCACGTCCTTCACGTTGATGAGGACCTGGGGCAGCTTGGTCATGATCGTGGCGAGCTCCTTGAGCGGGCGGCCCGTCAGGGCCACCTGTGCAGCCAGCTGCAGGCCGGTCAGCACGCCGTCGCCGGTGGTGGCGTAGTCGGCGAGGATCACGTGCCCGGACTGTTCGCCGCCCAGGTTGTAGCCGCCGTCGCGCATTTGCTCCAGCACGTAGCGGTCCCCCACGCCCGTCTCGCGGATGGCGATGCCCGCGTCGCGGAGCGCGATCTTGAGGCCGAGGTTGCTCATCACGGTGGCCACAAGGACGTTGTCCGTGAGCTTGTCGGCCTTCTTCAGGGCAACGGCCAGGATGGCCATGATCTGGTCGCCGTCCACCTCGTTGC
This sequence comes from Arthrobacter sp. K5, assembly GCF_040448525.1. Lineage (NCBI taxonomy): Bacteria > Bacillati > Actinomycetota > Actinomycetes > Micrococcales > Micrococcaceae > Arthrobacter > Arthrobacter sp. K5. The sequence goes on from NZ_CP159279.1 coordinate 1,608,536, forward strand.
CTTCGTGGTCCACGGCCAGGCAGCGGTCGGCGTCGCCGTCGTGGGCAATGCCGAGGTCGGCGCCGTGCTCCACCACGGCCGCCTTGAGCGGGCCGAGGTGCGTGGAGCCCACGCCCTCGTTGATGTTCAGGCCGTCCGGTTCGGCGCCAATGACGACGACGTCAGCGCCGGCGTCCTTGAAGACCTGGGGGGAACAGCCGCTGGCGGCACCGTGCGCGCAGTCGAGGACCACCTTGAGGCCGTTGAGGTTGTGCGGGAGGGTTCCCAGGAGGTGGACGATGTAGCGGTCCTCGGCGTCGGAGAATCGCTGGATGCGGCCCACCTCGCCGCCCACCGGGCGGAAGGGTTCCTTGCCCATCTGGGCCTCGATGGCGTCCTCCACCTCGTCGGGGAGCTTCTGGCCGCCCCGGGCGAAGAATTTGATCCCGTTGTCGGGAGCCGGGTTGTGCGAGGCGGAGATCATGACGCCGAAGTCAGCGTTCAGGTCTGCCACGAGGTAGGCGGCGGCCGGAGTGGGCAGGACGCCGGCGTCGTAGACGTCGATGCCGGAGCTGGAGAGCCCGGCTTCCACGGCTGCGGCGATGAACTCACCGCTTGCGCGGGGATCCCTCGCCACGACGGCACGCGGGCGCGCACCTTCGCTGGTGCGTTCATGGCCAAGCACGACGGCGGCGGCCTGGGCCAGCTGCATTGCGAGCTCGGCAGTCAGCAGGCCATTCGCCAGGCCCCGGACACCGTCTGTTCCAAATAATGTAGACATCGGGGTCAAGTTTAGACGATTCAGGTGCCCGTCCCTGCCTTGAACCCACCCGGAGCGGCGTCCGTGAAGGGTGTTGCGGACGTTTCCCCTGCTCACCGCCACTGCCCGTGCGGTAACCGGGCTTAACGGCAGAAGCCCGCCCCGCCAATCGGCGGAACGGGCTTCTGAACGAGGCGAAATCGCCTCGACAAGCGAATTTAGCGCTTGGAGTACTGCTGAGCCTTGCGTGCCTTCTTGAGACCGGCCTTCTTACGCTCGATGACGCGGGCGTCACGGGTGAGGTAGCCTGCCTTCTTCAGCGTGGCGCGGTTGTTCTCGACGTCGATCTCGTTCAGCGAACGGGCGATGCCGAGGCGCAGTGCACCGGCCTGGCCGGAGGGGCCACCGCCGTGGATGCGGGCAATGACGTCGTACGCGCCTTCGAGATCCAGGATCTTGAAGGGCTCGTTGACGTCCTGCTGGTGCAGCTTGTTCGGGAAGTAGTTATCCAGCTCGCGGCCGTTGATGGTCCACTTGCCGGAGCCCGGCACAACGCGAACGCGTGCAACGGCTTCCTTGCGGCGGCCAACAGCTGCGCCGGCAACGGTCAGTGCCGGGCGCTCCTTCTTCGGGGCAGCTTCAGCAGCGCCGCTTTCCGAGGTGTAGCTGGTCAGGTTTTCCTCAGCCTCAACGGCTTCGGTGGTCAGTTCATCGTTCTGAGCCACGGTTCTCCTTGTAGATAAAAGTGTTGGTGGCCAGGACTACTGGGCGACCTGGGTGATTTCGAAAGTCTTGGGCTGCTGGGCTGCGTGGGGGTGCTCGGCGCCACGGTAGACCTTCAGCTTGCTCAGCTGCTGGGCAGCGAGGGAGTTCTTCGGGAGCATGCCCTTGATGGCCTTCTCAACGGCGCGGACCGGGTTGGACTCAAGCAGTTCCGCGTAGTTGACGGAGGTCAGGCCGCCCGGGTAACCGGAGTGGCGGTATGCGCGCTTCTGCTCCAGCTTGGCGCCGGTGAGGGCAACCTTTTCAGCGTTGATGATGATGACGAAGTCGCCCATGTCCATGTGGGACGCAAAGGTCGGCTTGTGCTTTCCGCGCAGCAGTGTTGCGGTCTGGCTGGCAAGACGACCCAGGACAACGTCGGTGGCGTCAATGACGTGCCACTGGCGGTTGATATCGCCGGGCTTCGGGGTGTACGTACGCACGGTGTTTGCCTCGTTCTTGTTCTGGCGTTCTTGTTTTAGGCGTCACGCGGGGTGCGCCTACTATCTATGCGCGACCGGAACAGAGGTGAGGGCTCTATGGACCAGTTATCCCCTAGTCCCGAAAATGCCCGTTGGGTAGCGACCCTGCAACTGGATCCCCAAGCGGGCACGCATCATCGAGAAAGGACACGCACAACGACTACCAAGAATAGCGCCAACCGCGGGCCCGGGTCAAAATGGGGTATCCGGCGGCGGGGGCTTGGGGTCCTGCGCCAGCGCCGGGGCCCTTCCACCCAGGAGTCCATGTGTCGTCAGCAGGTATCGCCGCCAGTGCCGGCCCGTTCTTTGCCGTGGCCGTTGGACTCCTTGGCGTTCTACTGAGCCCGCTTGCTGAACTCCTCATCGCCCGCACCCTCCCCCGCCTGGGCGGATTGCCGGGCGTACGGACAAGAATTACGACGGCGGCACTCACCGGATTGCTGTGCGGCACCCTTGCGCTGAGGTTCGGGATTGAGTGGTCACTGCCGGCTTTTCTTCTGCTGGCCGTCCTCGGCGTGCAGCTGGCCCGCATTGACCTGGCTCACCATTTGCTGCCGAATCCCCTCGTGCTAACGCTGCTGGCGGCCGGCCTGGCGCTCCTCTTTCTGAGCAGCTCCGTCGCGGCAGAGTGGGCCGAACTGCTTCGCGCGGCGGCAGGAGCCGCCGTCCTGTTCGTTACTTTCCTGATTTTGGCCCTGATTTCGCCAAACGGCATCGGCATGGGCGACGTCAAGCTTGCCGCCCCGGTGGGTCTTTACTTGGGCTACTTGGGCTGGAGCCAACTGTTCTACGGCGGAGCCCTCGGCTTCGTGCTGGGCGGGATTTTATCCGTCGTTTTGATCAGGCTAAAACGCGCCAATTTGAGCTCGGAAGTCGCCTTTGGACCCTCGATGCTGGCCGCTGCGCTGGGCACCGTTTTACTGGCATCGTAAAGGCCAGGATTTCCGCTGAAACGTTGAATTTCCTATAAGGATCTTGATGATTTCTTGACCATCCAAGTAGCCCGGTGCTTGTAGTTTTCCTAACCTGAGTACCTGCTTGGGGGGAATACTTATTTCCGTGGGGGGAAAGTCGGGTAGGCCTACGCATTGTTGCCGAACCGGTTTTCGGTGGATTCTTTAGCTATCGAAGCGCCAGCCCTTTCGCGGTATGGGGGAGGCTGGAATTCGAAGCATTTATTCCACCAACTTTAAGGAAAATACAATGACTACTCTCATGGTCTCCGTTCTCGCTTTCGTTTCCGGAATCAAGGACCGGCTGGAATCCGAAAAAGGCGCCACCGCAACCGAATATTCGCTGCTCGTGGCATTCATCGCGTTCATCATCGTTGCCGGCGTCACAACGTTCGGCAACGGCCTCAGCGCTTGGTTCGCGGAGCTCGGCGGACACGTCGCAGCCTGGGCCAACTAGCTGCCACTTCGCAGTTTCCAATTCCCCCGGCGTGCCGCGTTCGCCCCAGCGGACGCGGCACGCTTCCCATTCCAGCTGTCCCTATTCGCGGAGGGGTCCAGTGAAACGCAGAAGTTCATGCTCCATCAGGGGAAAACACGTCCTGAGTGATCGCGGCGCAGTTGCCGTCGAGTTCGCTCTGGTTGCCCCCATCCTTCTTGCCCTGGTGGCGGGAATTGTCGAGTTCTCTCACGCCTATAACCTCCAGATTTCCGTCACTCAGGCGGCACGGGAAGCGGCCAGGGAGATGGCAATCGAGGATGACCAGGGCGCGGCTGCCCTCGCCGCGGCCGCCGGCGCGCCCGGGCTCAGTACCGGCGACTTCGACTACTCTTTCAGCCCGGCCGCCTGCGCCGATGGCGACAACATGACTGTCACCATCACCTACCCCGCGGCCACCCTGACGGGGATCTTCGGAAGTTCCGTCACCGTGACTGGAGTAGGAGCCATGCGATGCGGCGGCTGACTCGACACCACACCGACGGCGAACGTGGAGCGGCGGGCGTGCTGGTGGCGGTGATGATGCTCGTAATCATCGGTGCCGGCGCCCTTGCCGTGGACGTGGGGCAGATCTATGCCGAGCGGGCGCAACTCCAGAACGGCGCCGATGCGGGCGCGATTGCGGTTGCCCAAGCCTGCCATGCCACGGGCTGTGCTCAGGCGGAGGCCGAAGCGATCGCGGAACCACTCGCAAACGGCAACTCCAACGACGGACAGTCCAACGTATCCGAAGTTGACTTGTCCGTAGCCGACCAGGTCACCGTCAGAACCACCACTCAAAACGGCAGCAACAGCTTCCTCAGCAAGCTGTTCGCTGCCGTATTGAATGCACCGCCGGCCTCTGTGGGCGCCTTCGCGATAGCCTCGGCCGAACCGCCCTCAGGCGGCAAAGGCTTCCCTCTGGCGATTTCCGACAACTGCTTCAATCTCTCGGAAGCAAGTCCGACCGGCGAGGTCCAGAAAATTTCATACAAGCCAGGTGGTACCTGCACCGGGCCTTCAGGCACACAGATTCCTGGCGGATGGGGCTGGCTGGACCAGAGTTCACCATGTGAGGCAACCACCGAAACCGGCACGAATCAGATCGGTTCGGACCCGGGCAACAATCCCCCGAGCGGCTGCGCCGCCATCCTCGGTGGCTGGAAGAGCACCATCCTTGCCGGCGGGGAGGTCAAGGTCGCCTTTCCCATCTTCGATGACGCCACCAACCAGGGACAAAACGGCCAGTTCCACATCATTGGCTATGCGACGTTCAAGATCTGGGGCTGGAAGTTCGGCAATAACCACGAGTACGAGTTCCGCAACACAGCGACTGATCCTGGTATGAACGCCTCACTGGCCTGTTCGGCAGGCAACAACCGCTGCATTATCGGCCAGTTCGTCAAATTCGAGTCAATTGACGCCTTTGAGGGTTCGGGTGAAGGAGCGGATTTGGGAACCGTGAACATCAAGCTCATCGATTAAGGCAATGCAAAAGACAATCGAAATAGACATTTCTTTAAGGGGAATCCAGTGAAAGCTCGTTTAGTGGGAGGTATTGCTGCGCTTTTGGTGGCAATCATCGGGACAGTTCTTTTGGCCAATTACGTGCAGAATGCGGATAAGCGCGCCCTGGCCGACACTGAAACCGAATCCGTCTATGTGGTGGAGAAAACCATATCGGCCGGTACAGGAATCGATAAGGCTGCCGGCGCCGTCGTTCGCAAAGAAGTACCCAAACTGGCCGTAGCTGCAGGCGCCGTGACCGATCTGAACCAGGTTGGCCAGAAAGTCGCCGCCGTGGACCTGATGCCCGGCGAGCAGCTCCTCACCACCCGCATGGTGGACGCCAATTCCATCCTCGGGCCGGCCCGAGTACCGGTTCCCGCGGGCATGCAGGAGATCACGCTGAAGCTTCCCATCGAGCGGGTTGTTGGCGGCACCCTGGCAGCAGGCGACACCGTTGGTGTCTTCCTGTCCGTGGACGACACCGCTGCAAAGTCGGGCCAAACCCAGCTGACCTTTCACAAGGTTCTGGTCACGGCGGCCCAGTTCAGCAACGGCAGCACTGCAAAATCCCAAGACACCGTAACCGAGGAGGACTCTTCGAAGGGTTCACTGAACTCAAAGAAGTCCTCTAACTCGGATGACACCTACCTCATTACTGTGGCCCGCAACTCCTCCGACGCTGAGCGGATCATCTTCGCCACCGAGTTCGGCAGCGTTTACCTCTCGAAGGAACCGGCGACCGCGGTGGAGGGCACATCCGGCGTAGTGAACACCGGAAGGCTGTTCCGATGAGCCGCTTCGTCCTCATCACCCCGGAAGCCGAGTTCGAACGCCGAATGCAGCTGGCCGTGTCCGGCATGCACGGGTCGCTGCGGGTGTTCCAGGCGGACTACCTTCCCGAGAGTCCGCAGGATTTCCTCCGGCAGCTCGTCGGTGAGCCGCCTGAGGTGCTGATCCTCGGACCGGGCCTGCCGGTCGATGGCTCGCTAAAGCTGGCATCGGTCATGGACCTCCAGTATCCGGAGATCAGCGTGGTTTTAGTGGTGCCGGAAACGAAGGAAGTCGTACTCCAGGCCATGCGTTCAGGAGTACGGGACCTGCTCGATCCGGCCGCCGACCCGGACGCTATCCGCGTCCTGCTGGAGCGGGCCAGCCTCGCGGCGGCGGGCCGCCGTCGCGGCTTGGCCCCGGGCGCCTCGGAGCACGCCGACCACGGCGAGGGCGGACGGGTCATCGCGGTCATGTCCCCCAAAGGCGGGGTTGGCAAGACCACGGTGGCAACCAATCTCGCCGTCGGCCTTGGCAAAGCCGCCCCGATGAGTGTGGTGATCGTTGATCTGGACCTGCAGTTCGGAGATGTTGCCAGCGGCCTGATGTTGGATCCGGAGCACACCATCACCGATGCCGTCGTGGGCGCCGCCAGCCAGGACTCCATGGTCCTCAAGGCGTACCTCACCGTCCACCCCGCCGGGATCTATGCTCTTTGTGCGCCTAAGAATCCTGTCGAGATGGACCGAATTTCCGGTGAACAGGTCAGCCAGCTCCTGAACCAGCTGCGCGAGGAGTTCCACTACATCGTGGTGGACACGGCACCGGGCCTGGGCGAGCACGTCCTCGCGACGCTGGAGCAGGCCACCGATGCCGTCTGGATCTGCGGCATGGACATTCCCAGTATCCGGGGCCTCAGGACGGGCTTCCAGATCCTCGCCGAACTCGGCCTCCTCCCGGAAAAGCGGCACGTGGTGCTGAATATGACGGACCGCCGGGCGGGCCTCACGCTGCAGGACATCGAAGCCACCATCGGCTCCCCGGTGGATGTTGCGCTCCCCCGCTCCAGGACGCTGCCCTTCTCCACTAACAAGGGAGTGCCCATCCTCCAAGACGGCAGCCGGGACTCGGCCGCCAAAGGGCTCCGCCAGCTGGTGGAGCGCTTCAAACCGAATTGGGACGAAAGACCCCACAAAAAGCTGCACAGAAGGGCGGTAGTCCAGTGAACCTCACAGACCGGTTCCAGAACCTCCGGGGCGAGCCCAAGCCCGGCCCCGGGAAGCCACAGCCCGCAGACGTCTTCAAGCCCAAGCCAACGGCCGCCACCCTCGGCAAGAAGCACGAGGAACAGGCCGCGGGCTCGGCGGCGAGCGCCACGGCAGCACTGGAAATGCCAGCCGCCGCCTCCGTTGCCAGCGAAGCCCTGAATGCCCTCAAGGAGCGGGCAACGCAGACGCTCTTTGAACGGCTGGGTTCACGGCTCACCGACTCTACGCTCGAGGACGAGGAACTTCACCAGTTTGTCCGGGACGAACTGAAAATCGTCGTGGACGAGGAGCAGGTTCCGCTGTCCGGCCCGGAGCGGCAGCGGCTCATTCGGGACATCATCGATGACGTCCTGGGCCATGGACCCATCCAGCGCTTCCTAGACGACCCGTCCATCACGGAAGTGATGGTGAACCGCTATGACCAGGTCTATGTGGAGCGGCAAGGCCGCATCTTGCCTACGGACACGAAGTTCACCTCGGATGAAGCGCTTCGCCGGGTGATCGACCGCATCGTTTCGAAGGTGGGCCGCCGCATAGACGAGTCTTCGCCTCTGGTGGACGCACGGCTCGCGGACGGCTCACGTGTTAACGCCATCATCCCTCCGCTGGCCGTCAACGGGCCGGCCCTGACCATCCGGAAATTCGGCCGTGAAGCGCTGACCGTCCACGATCTCATTTCCCTCGGCAGCCTCTCCCCCGAGATGGCAGAACTCCTGCACGCGTGCGTGCTGGCGCGGCTGAACATCATCGTTTCCGGCGGCACCGGCACGGGCAAGACCACCCTCCTGAATGTGCTGTCGGGGTTCATCCCCCCGGAGGACAGGATCGTGACCATTGAAGACGCCGTCGAGCTCCAGCTCCAGCAGGAGCACGTTATCCGGCTCGAAAGCCGCCCGCAGAACATCGAGGGCAAAGGCGAGGTTTCCATCCGGGACTTGGTCCGTAACTCGCTCCGCATGCGGCCGGACAGGATAGTGGTTGGTGAGGTCCGCGGCGGCGAGTGCCTCGACATGCTGCAGGCCATGAACACCGGCCATGACGGTTCCATCTCCACTGTGCACGCCAACTCACCGAGGGACGCAATTGCCCGCCTGGAGACCCTGGTCCTCATGGCAGGAATGGACCTTCCGCTGCGGGCCGTGCGTGAACAACTGGCCTCCGCCGTCAACCTGGTGGTGCACATCACCCGGTTGCGCGACGGTTCACGCCGCGTCACGCACATCACCGAGGTGCAGGGCATGGAGGGCGACATCGTCACGTTGCAAGACGCCTTCGTGTTCGACTATTCGGCAGGCATGGACGCCAACGGACGCTTCCTCGGGAAGCCCGTCCCGACGGGCGTCCGGCCACGGTTTACCGACCGGTTCGCCGAGCTTGGCATCGAGGTCTCGCCGGCTGTCTTCGGGGCATCCCTCATCGGCGTTACGCCGCCAAGGGGGCGGTGACAGTGCCACGCGACTCCGCGATTTTCGTGGTGGCGCTGGTCCTGCTGTACCTCGCCATCTTCCTGATCTTCGGCGTGGCCCTCAGGCCGAACTCGAGCCTTCCAATGTCCCGTCGCCGGCCTGATGTCCCAACGCAGACCTCGCACCTGACCAGACTGACCGACCAGGCCGTGGGTGCGCTCAACAAGGGTCTCAAGAGTCGCGGAACGGGCTTGCTTACCCAGGACCGTTTGGATGAATGCGGGCTCAAGAAGGAACCGGGCGATTACCTGATCATGGCGGGGGTGACCACCCTGACGGTCGCCGTCGTCGGCTTCTTCCTCGGTGGCGTCTTCGCCTCTGTGCTCCTGACTCTGCTAACCCCCTTGGGACTGCACCTGTTGCTGAACGCTCTGGCTGGACGCCGCCGTCGGCAGTTTGACCAGCAGGTTCCGGACACTCTGCAAATGTTCTCCGGCGGCCTGCGGGCCGGCCACAGCCTGCTCCGCGCCGTGGACGCGGCTGGGCAGGAAAGTCAGCCGCCCATGTCCGAGGAATTGGGCCGGATAGTCAACGAGACCAGGATCGGCCGGGATCTCGGCGAGTCACTTGCGGACGTGGCCAGGCGCACCCGGAGCGAGGACTTCCTGTCCATCTCGCAGGCCATCGAAATCCACCGCGAGGTGGGCGGTGACCTCGCGGAGGTGCTGGACCATCTTGGCGCCACCGTCCGCGACCGCAACCAGGTCCGCGGCCAGATCCGGGCCCTGAGCGCTGAAGGCCGGATATCGGCGATCGTGCTCATGGCTCTTCCGGTCGTGATGTTCGTTGGCCTCACAACGTTCAACGACCTCTACTCCCGGGTCTTCACCGCCACGCTGCCTGGCTATCTCATGATTGCCGCGGCAGTCGTGCTGCTCACCGCAGGCGGCTTCTGGCTCAGCCGGATCATCAAACCCAAGTTCTAGAAAGAAGGTGGTCATCATGCAGCCTGTGGCTTATGCGGCGATCCTGGCAGTGGTCGCACCCGTGACAGTCATGACATGGTTCGTCTTCACCGGCGACCGGGCGGGGCTCCGCAACATCCAGGCAAACCTCGGCCGGGTCTCCAAGGCCAAGGGCCCGGCGCTCAGCATCAACGAGAAGCTGACCCTGGCCAGCCAGCGCATCATGCCGAAGGGCTACGTCGCGTGGCTGGATAGGCAACTCGCGGGTGCCGGCCGGCCCAAGGACTGGCCGTTGGCCCGGCTCATCATGGTCAAGCCGCTGCTCGCCCTTGCGGGCGCCGTGGGCGGCTACCTGTTCTTTGCCGGCGGCCCGTCGGCCCAACGGTTCCTCGTCATGGTCGGGCTGACGGCGCTCTGCTACTTCACTCCTGACCTGCTGGTACGCAATCGTGCACAGAAGCGGCGGGAAGCCATCCGGCTGGAGCTGCCGGTCGCCCTGGACCACATGCTCATCTCTGTCCAGGCCGGCCTCGGGTTCGAAGCGGCGATGGGACGCGCCGGCACCAGCGGCAAAGGCCCAATGGCAGAGGAGCTGATCCGCACCCTCCAGGACATCCAAGTGGGCCGGTCACGGAAAGACGCCTACCTCGCCATGGCAGAGCGGGTTGATGTGCCGGACGTCCGCAGCTTCATCCGGGCCGTGGTCCAGGCGGATGCGTACGGCGTTGCCATTGCCGGCGTTCTGAAAACGCAGGCGGAGGATATGCGCATCAAGCGGAAGCAGCGCGCCGAGGAGCACGCCATGAAGATGCCGGTGAAGATGCTGTTCCCGCTGATCTTCTTCATCCTGCCCACGCTGTTCATCGTGGTCCTCGGGCCGACGGTGATGAGCATTGTTTCGCTATTCACGGGTTAGGAGGGGTTTACTGGCCAGCTTTATTGAATCCGTCCATTGAATGGACGACGGCGGCTCCCGACGATAAGTGCCGGAACCGCCTATTGAGACTGGACCCTTCGGGCTTCCCCCCTGCCCGAGGGGTCCTTCTCATGTGCGCTTTCTGCTGTGCAGCCCGCACCAAAATGCAAGGTTGGCTCAATGCTCGCGCAGGAAACGCGCAGGTTGGTCAGGGTTGACTCAGGATGTTGCAAAGACCGGCCTTGAGGCGGAAATCCGTTGCTAACTTTTTTTCAGAGCTGGTGATGGACCAGCTTTCCAACACTCGCTCAGGAGTAAAAAATGCTTGCTTTCTTCTCTAACGCTGCTGCCCGTGTCCGTCGCGACGAAAAGGGCGCCACCGCCGTCGAATACGGCATCATGGTCGCGCTCATCGCAGTTGTCATCATCGTTGCCGTGACTCTGCTCGGCGGCTCGCTGAACACCATGTTCCAGCAAGTAAAGTGCCAGGTTGGCGGCGGCACTTGGACGGCAATCGAGCAGACTAACACCACGTCAGCTGGCGGAACCTGCGCCCCGTAACTCCCGACTCCGCACTCCGATGTGCATGGGCACATCAACCAGCAAAGTGGCGGCGGCACCCCAGCCGCCGCCACTTGGACTGTAACCCTCTTCTATCTGTCTTTTGCGAAAGGTGCCACAATGCCCAGGGCATCCGAGCGGGGAGCCGTTGCGGTCGAGTTTGCGATTCTGGCGCCTGTCCTCGTCATGCTGCTCCTAGGCATCATGGAGTTCGGGCGGGCTTATAACGTGCAAACCACCTTGACCAACGCCGCCCGCGAAGGCGTTCGTTCTATGGCAATCAATAACAGTCAGGCCACCGCGAGGGCGGCTGCCAAGACCGCCGTCGGGCAGCTAAACCCTGCCCTTGCTGATGGAAACATCACGTTTAGCTCAGCTACCTGCACTATCGGCTCTCAGATGACAGTAACTATCAGCTACAACCTCAGCACGATGACCGGGATCGCCGGCCCGTTTGCTATGTCAGGGAAAGGAACCATGCTGTGCGGCGGCTAGCATGCCCGACCGACCGGGAGCGCGGGGGAATTGCAGTTATCGTGGCCGTGCTCATGGTGGTGATGCTCGGCTTTGCCGCGCTTGCCATCGACGTTGCCAAACTTTACACAGAACGGGCACAGCTGCAGAACGGTTCGGATGCCGCCGCTCTCATGATGGCGCAAAAATGTGCCAAGAATGATGCTGACACCGAATGTTCCGCTACCTCTCCACTGGCCACTGAACTCGCGAATAAGAACGCCATCGACGGGTTGAGCAAAGTAAAGTCCATTGCTCTAGATAAGACAAACCGCACGGTGACGGTAACTGCTGGGGCCAAGGAATCCGGTGCGTCTGCGAATTCCGTGTCACTGTTTTTCGCCGGTGTCCTGGGTATTCCGAGCGCCGAGGTAAAAGCGAGTTCCAGTGTTAGGTGGGGCAGCCCTATCGAAGGACCTACCATTTTCCCGTTGGCATTCTCGATCTGCCAGGTCTCCGGCATGGTAGGCGGGACGGCCCAGCTGCTCCAGAACCACTCCGCCGACGCCAACGCAGACTGCCCGCTGGGTCCGGCCGGCAAGACTGTACCGGGTGGCTTTGCCTGGACACTCCAAGCCACCGGACAGTGCGGCGGCCTAGTGAATCTGGCCATCAACCAAAGTGGAAGCGATACAGGTAACGATGGCCCGTCAAACTGTGACGCCATCCTGAACATGTGGGCCAGCGACCTTGCAGCCGGCCGGCCTGTCATAGTCCTGCTCCCGGTCTACGACGACGCGACGGGAACGGGGTCCGGAGGCGCCTATCACCTGACGAGCTTTGTCGCCTTCAGCGTTCAGGGCTGGGCTTTCAGTGGTGCAGACAAACTGCCCATGGTCTATAACAACGCGGCAACCCCGGGCCTTAAATGCCAAGGCAACTGCCGCGGCATTATCGGCAAGTTCGTCAAGTACGTTTCCCTGGCCGACGGCTACAAGTTGGGCCCGGTCAGCCCCAACGGTGCCACTGTCGTCGAACTGACCAGCTAATCCTCTGCAGTGCTGCAGTCCATTGAATTAATGATCCTCAGGAGCAGTTCGTGAAGTCTCGGTTGTTGGCAGGCGCGGCAGCGGTAGTTCTCGCCCTCGTGGGCGCCATGCTGGTTATCTCCTACGCCCAGGGGGCAGACCAGCGTGCCGTCAAAGACCTCGAGCCTGTTGACGTGCTCGTCGTCAAGTCTGCGATTCCTGCCGGCACTCCTGTTGAGTCCATGGCTGCTTCCCTGGTCACTGAACAGGTGCCTGCATCTGCAGTGACGGGGTCGTCGCTGAAGTCGCTGGATGCTTCCAAAGGCAAAGTCGCGGCCGTGGACCTGGTTCCCGGCGAGCAGCTGGTTACCGAGCGTCTGGTGGCTCCCGAAGACGTCAAAGTCTCAGGATCCGTACAAATTCCGGCTGGCCTGCAGGAAGTTTCCTTCCAGCTCGAACCGGATCGCGTCGTCGGTGGACGGCTGGCTCCCGGCGACCACGTGGGCGTCTTCGTCAACCTCGATAAAGGTGGACAGGATGACAAGCCCGATGCCGAGACAACGAAGCTGACCGTCCGCAAGGCACTGGTCACGGCTGTGCAGCGCGCACCCGAGCCGGCAGCCACGGCGCAGGCGGCGCCGACGGCGAGCGCGGATCCCAACGCTGCCGATACGCAGGACACCACCCTTCCGACCGGCTCCCTCATGCTGACTGTCGCTGTCAGCGACGTGGACGCGGCAAAGATTGTCTTCGCTGCCGAATACGCCAAGATGTGGCTCAGCAAGGAGCCCACCAACGCCAAGGACAGCGGTCCCCGGATCATCCAGCGGAGTGAGGTGTACAAGTGAGCCGTTTCGTCCTCATCACTCCGAACGCGGACTTTGACGGGCGGCTGCGGCAGGCCGTGGCCGGCGGGCTCCAGGGCGGGGTTCAGACCTTCCTTACCAACATTCTTCCCGCTGGCCCCTACGATCTGTTCGCCCAGCTGAACCAAGAACAGCCGGAGGTCCTTATTCTGGGTCCGGACCTGCCCATCGAAGAGGCACTTCGCCTAGCTACGGTGCTCGATGTACAGGTTCCCGGCTTGATGGTGCTCCTGGTCAGCGAACCGGACCCCACACTGATCCTGCAGGCCATGCGGGCAGGCGTCCGGGACGTCCTCAGCCCCTCTGCCGATCCCAATCAGCTGCGGGTGCTGCTGGAGCGCGCATGCCAGTCCTTTGCCAGCCGCCACCGGCCCGACCAGCAAGGCCACGTGGAAAACCACAAGGGCGCGGTTGTCGGGGTCTTCTCCCCCAAGGGCGGCGTGGGCAAGACGACCATTGCCACCAACCTGGCCGTTGGTTTGGGAAAGCTGGCCCCCATGAGTGTGGTGCTTGTGGACCTCGATCTGCAGTTCGGCGATGTGGCATCCGGCCTGTACCTGAATCCGGAGCACACGGTCACTGACGCCGTCTCTCCTGCTGCCAGCCAGGACACTTTGGTGCTGAAAGCGTTCCTCACCGTTCACCCTGCCAGCATCTATGCATTGTGTGCGCCGGTCAGCCCCGTCGAGGCCGACTACATCACGCCGGAGCAGGTCACGCGTCTGCTCGAACAGTTGGCCGAGGAGTTCCAGTACGTCGTGGTGGACACGGCGCCCGGCCTGCCCGAAATCGGGCTGGCCGCGATGGAGGCCTGCACGGACGTCGTCTGGGTCAGCGCCATGGACATCCCCAGCGTCCGCGGACTCCGTTCGGGCATGGACATCCTGCGCCAGCTGGAGATCCTCCCGGAAGGCAGGCACGTGGTCCTGAACATGGCTGACTCAAAATGCGGCCTCACCGTGCAGGACATCGAGTCCACCATCGGAGCTCCCGTGGATGTCAGCGTCCCCCGTTCCCGGGCAGTGGCCCTGTCCACCAACCGCGGCGTGCCGGTATTGCTCGATGCTAAGAAGGATCCGGCCGCCAAAGGCCTCAGCCAGCTCGTGGACCGTTTGGGCCCAGCCGCCCGCATGAAAGAGCAGCGGAACAGCCACCGTCGGGTGGTGGTCTAGATGAAACTCTCCGAACGCATCCAGGCCGCACAGCTCAGGTCTGAAGTTCCCGGTGCCCCGTTGCATGTTCCGCCTGTGCCGATGCATGCCCCGGCTGTGCAGGTCGCTTCCGAAACCGTGCTCATGCGGGCTGCCCCAGCCCCGGTTCAGACCGCAGTTGCGCCGTCGATAAGCAGCACTGCTTCCCGGCCTATCTCTGGTGTGGCCGCCTACCAGACACGTGCGGCACGGCGTGCAGCTGAGGCCGCTGCCCAAGCGGCGGCTGCTCAGGATCAAACAACGTCGCCCGCCGAAACCACGCGCACTGCGGCAGCTGCGCCCACTCCGGGTGCCGTGGACGAGCCCGCAAAGCCGGTTGCCAGTGCTCCAAGCACGCCAGCTCAGGTCCGCCGACTGGCTGCGCAAGCCGCAGCAGTCCAGGGTGCCGGAACAGCGCAGACGGAGCCGTTCAAAACCAAGGCCCAGCAGCCGGTGGACGTTTTTGCTGCCCTGAAGCAACGTGCCGCAACGGCGCTGTTTGAACGCATGGGCGGGCGGTTCAACGATTCAACCCTGACGGAACAGGAGCTCCGCAGGACCGCCCGCGAAGAGCTCATCCGCATCATCGACGCCGAACAGGTGCCATTGACCGCGGACGAGCGGACGCGCCTTGTTGCGGACGTTGCCGACGACGTGCTCGGTTACGGTCCGCTCCAGCGGCTCCTTGATGACCCCGCCGTCACTGAAATCATGGTGAACCGGATGGACCAGATCTATGTGGAGCGCAAGGGAACACTGACGCTGACGGATTCGCGGTTCAGCTCGGAAGAACACCTCCGTAAGGTGATCGAGCGCATCGTGTCGAAGGTGGGCCGGCGCATTGATGAGTCTTCACCGCTGGTCGACGCGCGCCTGGAGGACGGCTCCCGTGTCAACGCCGTCATCCCGCCGCTCGCCGTCGGCGGTTCCTCGCTGACCATCCGTAAATTCAGCAAGGTACCCCTTACGGTCCAGAACCTCATCGATTTCGGGACGCTCACCCCGGAAATGGCTGAGCTGCTCAACGCCTGCGTCAAGGCCAAGCTCAACATCATCGTTTCCGGCGGTACGGGTACCGGCAAGACAACCCTGCTCAACGTCCTGTCCTCCTTCCTTCCGTCTGACGAGCGCATCGTGACCATCGAGGACGCTGTGGAGCTCCAGATCCAGCAGGAACACGTGGTCCGGCTGGAGAGCCGTCCGCCGAACACGGAGGGCAAAGGTGAAGTCACCATCCGCGAACTGCTCCGCAACTCCCTGCGTATGCGTCCGGACCGGATTGTGGTGGGTGAGGTCCGCGGCGGGGAATCCCTGGACATGCTCCAAGCGATGAACACCGGCCACGACGGCTCCCTGTCCACCGTGCACTCCAACTCACCGCGCGATGCCATCGCCCGTCTGGAGACTCTGGTCCTCATGGCGGGAATGGACCTGCCGCTGCGCGCCATCCGCGAGCAGATCGCCTCTGCCGTGAACCTCATCGTCCAGATCTCGCGGCTCCGGGATGGCACCCGGCGCATCACTCATGTGACGGAGGTACAGGGCATGGAGGGCGACATCGTCACCCTCCAGGACGCCTTCGTCTTCGACTACTCGGCCGGAGTCGACCAGCACGGAAAGTTCCTGGGCAAGCCTGTTCCCACCGGCATCCGCCCTCGGTTCATCGACCGCTTTGAAGACCTCGGCATTCACGTCTCGGCCGGTGTCTTTGGAGCGCCCCCAATTCCCTCAGAAAGGTACTGACCGATGATCGTGGCACTGGGCGTTGTCCTTGTAGTTGCCTCGGTGGTGCTGGGCGGCGTTGCGGTGCTGATTCCGCGCACGCCCACGGTGCCGCTGGACCGGCGTCGTCCTTTCCGCACGGAAGCGGACTCTCAACTCACCCGCTTCGCCGGCAATGTGGTCCAGTCCATCGACCGCGTTCTCGCCAAGCGGAACCTCCGCTACTTCAACCGCGAAACTCTGGAGAACGCCGGCCTCCGGCTCAGCCAGGCCGAGTTTATCCTGCTGATCCTCGTGGGCGCTTTCGTCGGAGCCCTCGTTGGGCTCGTCGTCGCCGGGCCGCTGCTGGCGATCCTGCTGGTCATTGCGGCCCCCTTCGTAGGGCATCTGGTGCTGGGCTTCCTGGCAGGCAAGAGGCGAGGCAAGTTCGATGAGCAGTTGGGCGATACCCTGCAGTTGCTGTCTGGCAGCCTCCGGGCGGGCCACAGCATCCTGCGCGCCATCGACGCAGCCGCCAACGAATCCCAAGCACCGACGTCGGAAGAAATGCGCCGTATCGTCTCCGAGACCAGCCTGGGGCGCG
Source organism: Arthrobacter sp. K5 (assembly GCF_040448525.1). Taxonomy (NCBI): domain Bacteria; kingdom Bacillati; phylum Actinomycetota; class Actinomycetes; order Micrococcales; family Micrococcaceae; genus Arthrobacter; species Arthrobacter sp. K5. Next base: position 1,625,182 of record NZ_CP159279.1, read on the forward strand.
ACCTGCTGGTGTCGCTCAACGACACTGCCGACCGCATGAAGAGCGAGGACTTCGTCTGGATATCCCAGGCCATCCAGATCAACCGCGAGGTAGGCGGGAACCTGGCAGAAGTGCTCGACCAGGTGAACGAGACCATCCGCGAGCGCAGCGAGATCAAGGGCCATATCAAAGCACTAGCGGCCGAGGGCAAGTTCTCCGCCTATATCCTGATGGCCTTGCCCGTAGGCATTGTTGTGATGCTCTCGCTGGTCAATCCCGGGTATATGAACAAGATGTTCACCAATCCGTTGGGCTGGATCATGATTGTGGCCTCCATCATCCTCATGACCGTCGGCGGTCTGTGGATGCGCAAGATCATCAACCTGAAATTCTAAGGCCGCCATGAGTCCCCTCATCATCCTTGCGTTGCTCCTCATCTGCCTTCCGCTCGCCTACCTGGCGTGGTCCTTGCTCTCCGTTGACCGGAGAGGAGAGGCGAACGCCCGCGCACTCCTGTCCCGGGGCATCCACCGGGCGGAAGCGGAGAAGAAGCCCAACAGTGGTCTGGTCGAAAAGATCGGCTACCGTCTCACCCCTGCCGGCTACGTACACAAGCTCGACAGGCTGCTCGCTTTGGCCGGCCGCCCGGCGTCCATGCCGCTTGGCAGGCTGCTGGCGGCGAAACCGGCGCTAGGGCTGACCGGCGGCCTCCTTGGGCTGTACATCAGCTCGATCGGGACGACGCCGATCATGAAGCTCGTGGGCATCTTTGTTCTGTTCCTGGGGTACTTCATCCCGGACCTGATGCTCTACAGCAAGGGCCAGGAACGCCAGAAGGCCATGCAGCTCGAGCTCGCCAATACCCTCGACCAGATGCTGATTTCTGTCGAGGCGGGACTCGGCTTCGAAGGTGCCATGTCCCGCGCCGGCGAGAACGGGAAGGGACCCCTCGCTGAGGAGCTGGTCCGCACCCTGCAGGACATGCAGGTGGGCCGGAGCCGCCGCGAGTCCTACCTCGCGCTGGCCGAACGGACCAACATCCCGGAACTGCGGAGCTTTGTGCAGGCTGTAGTCCAGGCGGACACGTACGGCATTGCCATCAGCCGGGTACTGCGGGTCCAGGCCAAGGTGATGCGGGTGAAGCGCCGCCAGCGTGCCGAGGAAAAGGCCATGAAGCTGCCCGTGATGATCCTGTTTCCGCTCCTGTTCTTCATCTTTCCGGTCCTCTTCATTGCCATCCTGGGCCCTGCCGTCATCAACACCATCGAGACCTTCGCCAACCAGTAAGGTGGAGAATTCCGCAGGGTTCTCCCCACCACAAGGTACCCGCAGGGTTTCCACAGGATCCAAGCTCAATCAGGGTTTTCCCAACCTCAGAAAGTAGCCTTAAGTCATGTCCATTTCAGGTTCCGGAGCAGCCGACAGCAGCGCCCACGGCGTCTGCTTCCCGGCGTCCGGCGCCCCTGATGGCAGGGCTCACAACGAATCGGAGAGTGCCACCTTGCCCGTCCTCGACCTCGATGTACTTCACGAACTTGAAGAAGACATGGGCAGTACCGGGGTGGCGCACAACTTCGCCCGGGACTACATCAGGATCTGGGACAAGCGCCGGACTTACCTTGAAGCGTCAATCGCAGACGACGACGCCGAGGCCGCCATGGACGCCGTCCTCAGCCTGAAGAACTCAGCACTGATGGTTGGCGCCGCACGGCTGGCCCAGCTGGCGGTGCAGCTGGAACGCCTCGTCAAGTGCGGCGACCTGCCCGCTGTACGCCGACTGCTGCCATTCGTGGCGCTAACCGGCGAACAAACGGTCAGCGGCCTGAAGGTGGGTTACCTCCCGCCGGAGGCCTGAAACCTACTCCGCCCGTTTCGGCGCCAACCGGTAGCCAACGCCGCGCACCGTCACCAGCCACCGGGGATCCTGCGGGTCCTCCCGGAGCTTACGGCGCAGGTTGCCGATGTGCACCTCAACGGCCCGCTCGTCCGCTTCGCTGATGTAGGTGTCCTCGCCGTAGTACTCGCCCCGCACCACACGCACCAGGTCAGCCCGGGTGCGCACGGCGCCCGTTCCTTTCAAGAGCTCATGCAGCAGGTCGAATTCGCTCCGGGTCAGCCCCAGGGGCGTGCCGCGCAGGGCCACGGTCCGGGTTTCGGTGTCGAGAGCCAGCCCGTTGTGGAGCAGCACGCGGCCCCGGCGTGAACCGGAGGAACCGGATGGGCCAAGCGACCCGGACTCCGCAACAGACGAGGATGCGACCTCACCGGAAGCAACCCTGGGCCGGCGCAGCATGGCCGAGATGCGGGCCCGCAGTTCGCGTGGCCGGAAGGGCTTGACGATGTAGTCGTCAGCACCGCCCTGCAGCGCGGTGATGGTGTCCAGCTCCTCGTTGCGGCCGGTGAGCATCACCACGTAAGCATCGCTGAACTGCCGAATGCGGCGAAGGACCTCGAACCCGTCAATGTCCGGAAGACCGACGTCGAGGGTTATCACGTTTGCCTGGCGCTGCCTGGCCACATCAACCCCGTCACGGCCGGTCCCTGCCGAGTGCACCTCAAAACCGGCCTGCTGCAAAACCGCGTCGAGGAGATTCCGAACGTCGACATCGTCCTCGATAACCACGGCAACACCAAGATCGCCCACCACTACCTCTATCCAGGTAAAACCACCGCACAGCCCAGCGCAATGCGGTAAGCGCTACCAGATTACCTACGCTACAACGTAGAGCAGCCGAAAGACCGAAAATTGCCGATATCTTTTAGACGCACAACGGACAGCAGCGCCGTCCCCTCCAATTACCGAAGAATAGATGTGCATAATGGGCTTCATGTCTTCGTTTAACCACGAGTGGCCCGGGAATTCGGCAGCGCAGGCGAGTACCGGACGCAGCAGCATTGGGTGAGCAGGTGCTGGTCCACGACACGGACCGATTCTTCCGCCGGCTGCAGCCCCGCATCCAGGTGGCCCTCTGCCAGCTTCCGGTGACGGTCATTCTTGCCGCCCTGGCGATCGCCGCCCCCGCAGTATGGCCAACGCTGATCCAGAGCGGTGTTTTTATCGCGTCCATCGTCCTGATGGTGGCGATGTTTCTCGCCTGCTTTCTGGTGCCTTGGGAACGGCTACCGCCCAACGCATATCTGGTAATTCCGATACTCGACCTGGTGTTGATCGGACTGGCCCGCAACGGTGCCGTTCCTGCGGTGGCCGGGCTGGGCGTCCTGGCAATATTTCCGGTGATCTGGCTTTCCAGCTCCGAAGCCTACCCGCGAACCACCGTATTCCTGAGCTTTTTCGGCCCGCTCCTCATCGGCATTCCGTCACTGGTCCTAAAGTTTCCCAGAATTTCACCTTCGGACATTGCCACGGCAATTCTGCTTCCGCTAATGATGGTGGCGGTCTCGGTGGCAATCAGGTTCGCCGGCGCCAATGTGCGGCTGCAGCGCCAGAGGCTGGAGAAGAAGGATGCCGAGCTCCGCGAACTGCTACTTGAAAGCAGGAACCGCGAACGGCTGCTCAAAACCATTCTCGACACCACGGATGTGGGCATCGTGGCCGTGGATGCCCAGGGCCAGAAGGTGCTGGTTAACGACCAGCAAAAAACGTTCCGACAGGCGGCGGCACCCGTCGGAATGGAGCAGCCGCTGGAAGCCGAGCAGCTCATGTTCGGCCAGGACCGGGTGACCCCGCTTCCGCTGGATAAGCGCCCGATCCGCCGGGCCGTTGCCGGCGAGACTTTCGCGGACTACCTGGTGTGGCTGGGCGAGGGATCAACGCAGAGGGCCGTCTCCACCGCTGCGCGAATCATCAAGAACGACGACGGCGGGTTCAGCGGGGCGGTCATCGTCTACAGTGACGTCACGGGTCTGGTGGAAGCCCTCTCCGCCAAGGAAGAGCTGATATCCAACGTTTCGCACGAATTCCGCAGTCCGCTGATGTCCGTGCTGGGCAATGTGGACCTGGTGCTGGATGCAGCGGACCGCCTGTCCCCTGATTCCGTGCACCGGCTGGAAGTGGTGCAGCGCAATGCCGAGCGGCTGCTCTCCCTCGTATCCGAGCTTCTGGTGTCGGCGTCCGCTGTCCTGGCTGTGTATCCCCGCCGGACGGATCTGGCCGGCTTGATCGAGAACAGCATCGGCTCCGTCCAGGCGCAGGCGGACGCCAGCAACGTCTCCCTCACCACCGACGTACCGGCGCCCCTCTGGGCGCACGCCGACCCGCTCCGCATCGGCCAGGCTCTGGACAACCTGGTGTCCAATGCCATCAAATACTCTCCCGACGGCGGCAAAGTCACCGTGAGTGCCCGGCGCAGGGACTCCTGGGTTCAGCTGAAGGTCCAGGACACCGGCATGGGCATCAGCGAAGAGGAGACATCGCGCGTCTTCACCCGCTTCTTCCGCAGCCAGGCCGCACGCCAGGCGGCCATTCCCGGTGTTGGGCTCGGGCTGTCCATCACCAAGACCATCGTGGAGCGGCACGGCGGTGCCATCTCCTGTGAGAGCAAGCCCGGTGCCGGCACAACCTTCACTCTCACGCTGCCGGCCGAAGGAACCCCCGGGTCCTGACGCGAGTTTAAGGCAGATCCGGTTTCAAGGCAGATCCGGTTTTCCACAACGATTTGGAATTCCACAACGACCGGTTTTCCACAACGACCCGGGGCAGGGTCGTTTCTGTCACAGGCCGGTGGCATGCTGTGGGTATGGATCAGGCGGCAGTTGTGAAGACGTTGGACGCCATCGGCGCCTCCGCTCTTTCGCTGGCTGCTGCGCTTCGCCGGGCGGCTGATCCGGGCACGGCGGACGCGGACCCGCAGCCGGGTGACGCGGACACGGACCCGACGGGCGCAGATCCGCAACCGGACAGAGCGGATCCACAGCCGGATGGCGCGGATCCACAGCCGGATGGCGCGGATCCACAGCCGGATGGCGCGGATCCGCTGCGGGACCAGGCGGATGCGTGCCTGGACGGGCTGGCAGGTGTGGCCGGGATGGAGGCCCGGCTGGCGGCCGTGAAGGTGCACCTCGCTGCCGGTTTCGCTGAGGCGGAGGAGGCGATGACGCCGCCGGACGCGTCGCCGCAGGAGCGATCTGTCCTGCGGATGTCCGTGACTGCGTCGGTGGCGTGTGCGCTGACCGTGAGTGAAGGGTCGGCTGCGCGGTTTCTGTCCGAATCCGCCACGCTGACCACGGACCTGCCGTTGACGTTGGCCGGGATGGGGTCAGGAACGCTGTCGTTACAGCATGCGCGGGTGGTGTGTGATGAAACGGACGGGCTCGATCCCGAAGCCGCCGCGGCCTTGGAAGCCCACTTCCTGGAGCCCGATGCCCCCTGCCCGGCGCGCGGCTGCCCCGCCGGGGAGCTGACTCCATCAAGGTTTCGGGCCAGGGCACGTGCCTGGCGGGAACGGCATCATCCGGTGAGTATCGAGGCCCGCCACCGCAAGTGTGCGAAGGACCGGCGGCTGGAGTATGCCCCGGACCGGGACGGCATGGCCTGGCTCTCGGCGTACCTGCCCGCGGACCAGGCCGCCGGGATCTGGGACCGCACCACTGCCGCCGCCCGCGCCCTGCAGGGACCTGCCGAAACACGGACCCTGACCCAGCTCCGGGCTGATGTGGCCGCCGGATGGCTGCTGGACCCGACCCCTGGGGTTGACGGAGCGCCGGCTGGCTCCCTGCCGGCAGACGCCCTATCCGCTGGTTCAGCGCCTCCCGGTCATGTGCCGTCCCCGCGGGCGCAGGTCCTGGTCACGGTTCCGGTGTTCTCGCTGCTCGGACAGACGGAGGAACCGGCCATCCTGGACGGGTACGGGCCGATCCCCCCGTCCATGGCCCGCCGGCTCGTCGCCGACGGCTGCACGTCCTTCCTGCGGGTCCTGACCGACCCTCGGGACGGGGCACCGCTGGAGATCGGACGCACCAGCTACCGATTGACGAAGCCGATGCGCCACTGGCTCCGGCTCCGAGACGCGCGCTGCACGTTCCCCAGCTGCAACAACCATTCCCTGGACAACGACGCCGACCACATCCTGGCTTGGGCCGACGGCGGGACCACCGGGATCACCAACCTGGGCCAGCCCTGCCCCAAGCACCACCGCCTGAAACACACGTCGGCGTGGAGACCGGTCGATGCCACCCGCGAGAGCCCGCCCGGCTGGATCTCACCCGCGGGACGGTCCTACCCAGCGGAACAACAGGACTGGGAACCACCCACCTGGCCGGAACCGCCGCCCGGCCACGACTGGCCGGAGCCGCCGGCCATGCCAGGCCGACCGGAATGGCAGGATCTTCCCAACGGCTTCCCCGAGCCCGAGATCACTGGGCCTCCGGCCTGGCCTGAACCGCCCGACATCCCAGAACCACCAGACTGCTCTGAACCTCCCGACATCCCAGAACCACCAGACTGCTCTGAACCTCCCGACTGGCCCGACGCCGCCGCCGGCTTCGTGGGCTCCGCCAATCCCGAGGGCGTCATCGGCCCTGACAGTTTCGTCGGCCCCGACGCCCTCACGGACCCGGAACCACCACTGCCCATGGATCCTTGGCCCGATTGGGCATCATCATCAACTGCAGCGTAGAAAGGCCCGCCAACCTTGTGAGGTGCTAATCCAGCGGCAGGTTCACGGTGACGCAGGTTCCCGCCGAAGGAGACGACTCCATTGTCATCCGGCCGCCGGCTGAACTGACGGCCAGACGCATGAGCCGCAGCCCCATGCCCGAGTGCCTGCCGTGCGTGGCGGCCTCAACGTCGAAGCCGCTCCCGTCGTCGGTCACGCGGAGCTGGACAGCGTGGTTGTCGCCGGAGCGGCAGACGCAGCACAGCCGGACTGTCACGGAGGACGCGTCGGCGTATTTATGGATGTTGCTCAGGAGCTCCTGCGCCGCCCGGTAAAGCAGCGTGGCGGACTTCCTGTCCACTTCCATTCCATGATGGGGCGCCTCGAGGTGCACGGTGATCCCGCGCTCGCGCAGCGGGAGGGCCAAACGGTCAATCGCCCCCGCGACGCCTAGCGCGTAGAAATCAACCGGATGCGTATCGGTGAGAACGCCACGGACTGCGACGACGTCGTCGCTTGTAAGTGATTTCATGTTCCAACTGTGCGCCTGGCGCCTTGTTATTTTCTTGTAACTTTCCGGCGTGTCCCCCGTTTGATTCCCGGCGTGTCCCCCGTTTAGAGGGGCGCACCGGAGGCGCGCGGCTTTGCGCTACGCAAAGAGCAACGCATTCCGCTACGCGAGTGTGTAGCCAGCCCCGCGAACCGTCTTGAGCCAGCGCGGTTTCCTCGCGTCGTCCCCCAGCTTGCGGCGCAGGTTGCCTATGTGGGTCTCGATGATCCGGCCGGGGTCCCGTACCCCGGCCGGCGCGACTTCCGGGTTGTCAGTTTCCCGCTTCACGAGGCCCAGAAGTCCGACGAGTTCCGCCTTGGTGACCACGCCGCTGCCGCGCTGCAGCAGGATGTGCAGCAGGTCGAACTCGGTCCGGGTCAGCTGCAGCGCGCGCCCTCCGAGGGTGGCCGCCCGCGTTGCGCAGTCGAGCTCCAGCCCCTTGTGCTCGTAACTGCGCTCATAGCCGCGGGCGGGTGCACAGCCCGTTGCCGCAAGGTCCCGGACAGCCGTAGGTCCCTGGGCCGGGTCCGGTGCCTGCACAGTCTTCGCCGTCGCCGTTGCCGTGGCGAAGGTCCGCAGCCGAGGCGACACCAGCGGTGGTTCCCGCGGGGTCACGATCGGCGGGACCGTCAGCTGCCGGGGCCTTCGCAGCATGCCGTCAACGCGGGCCCGGAGCTCCCGAGGCCGGATGGGCTTGACCATGTAGTCATCAGCCCCGGCGTCGAACCCCTTCAGGGTGGTCCGCAGGTCACTCCGCGCAGTGATGATCAGGATGTACGTGTGGCTGAACTCGCGGATGCGCCGCAGCACGTCGTAGCCGTCGGTGTCCGGAAGCACCAGGTCCAGCGTGACGGTGTCAGGCTGCTTGGCACGCACCAGCGCCACCCCGGATTCGCCGGTGGTAGCGCAGTGCACCGCGAATCCGGCCTCTTGGAGCGTAGCCCGCAACAAGGACCGGACTTCCTCATCCCTGTCGATGACGACAACGATGCGACGATCATTCATCCCTTACCCCCCGTAAGGACCGCATGACTAAAGACTGCGTCTCAGCCTACTAGCCGCGCGCCCGGAAACGAGGCACGAGCCCTTGCAACACAAGGTCGCGGGGCAGGGTTACTCCCGCAGCGCGCGCGTGAGCTCTGCCCGGGCGAGCAGTTCCTCATCGGAGGGGTACGCCACTTCTTCGAACACCAGGGGATGCGGCGCGGCCAGCACAGAACGCGCGTCCCGCTTCCGTGCCAGCAGGCGCTCGTGCAGCCACTCCGGAGGCTCCTGTCCCTCCCCCACGTACAGCGCCGAGCCCACCAGGGCGCGCACCATGTTGTGGCAGAAGGCGTCGGCCTGGACGGTGGCAACAATGACGCCGTCCGGCCCGCGGGAAAACTCGAACCGCTGCAGCTCGCGGACGGTAGTGGAACCTTCCCGTGGCTTGCAGAAGGACAGGAAGTTGTGCAGGCCAAGCAGCTTCGCGGCGCCTTCGTTCAGCAGGTCCACGTCCAGGGTCGTCTTATGCCACAGTGTGTCGTACCGGCCGAGAGGGTCCCACTTCTCGGGACCGTCCCCGATCCGGTAGCTGTAGCGGCGCCAGAGCGCGGAGAAACGGGCATCGAAGCCTTCAGGGGCAATCGCCGCGTGGTGCACCACAATGGAGCCGGTCTGGTCCCCCAGCCCGCGGCTGAGCGTGCCCCGCAGGCGGCGCAGAAGGGCGACGGCGGGATCGACGGCGGCACCTCGGCTCAGTCCCAGCCACTCGGCTTCCGTCAGGTCGAGGTGGACCACCTGGCCGCGGGCATGCACACCGGCGTCGGTGCGCCCGGCGACCGTGACGCGCACCGGGCGGCGGATCAGCAGCTCCAGTGCACCTTCCAAGACACCCTGAACGGTCCGCAGCCCTGGCTGCACTGCCCACCCGCTGAACGGACCGCCGTCGTACGCCAAATCGAGCCGGATACGCAAAAACCCGCCGCCCCCCAAAACGGGGGCCGCGGGTTTTTGGTGGTTCATAGACTCAAGTCTATGCGAAGGATTTAGCGAATTACTTCGCGTCCTTGGCCTCGTCGGCAGCAGCCTCGTCAGCGGCAGCTTCCTCGGCCGGAGCCTCTTCAGCAGCAGCTTCTTCAGCCGGAGCTTCCTCAGCGGCCGGGGCCTCTTCGGTTGCAGCCTCGGTCTCAACGACCTCTGCCTCGGGTGCTTCCTCTGCGGCCGGAGCAGCAGCGGCAGCGGCCTGGGTAGCCTCGGCTACAACAGCCTGCTTGGCGGAAACCGGCTCAAGAACCAGCTCGATGACAGCCATGGGAGCGTTGTCGCCCTTGCGGTTGCCGATCTTGGTGATGCGGGTGTAGCCGCCGTTGCGGTTCTCCACAGCCTGCGCGATGTCGGTGAACAGCTCGTGGACGACGCCCTTGTTGCTGATCAGGCCGAGAACGCGGCGGCGGGAAGCGAGGTCGCCGCGCTTAGCGAAGGTGACCAGGCGTTCTGCGTACGGCTTCAGGCGCTTGGCCTTGGTGACCGTGGTGGTGATCCGCTTGTGCTCGAACAGTGCGGAAGCCAGGTTCGCGAGCATCAGACGCTCGTGAGCCGGGCCGCCTCCGAGGCGCGGACCCTTAGTGGGGGTAGGCATAATTGTTTCTCCTCATATGGAAGCCGGGAGGCTGCGCACAACGCGGTGCTGGCCAGCCCCTCGGCCAAGATCTGCTTGTTAGAGCTCGTCGTCGCTGAACGCGGCGTCGTCCTCTTCGATGGCTGCGGCGCGGGCAGCAAGGTCGAAACCGGGAGGCGAGTCCTTCAAGGACAGACCCAGTTCAACCAGCTTTGCCTTGACCTCATCGATGGACTTCGCGCCGAAGTTGCGGATGTCCATCAGGTCAGCCTCGGAGCGGGCAACGAGTTCACCCACGGTGTGGATGCCCTCACGCTTGAGGCAGTTGTAGGAACGGACGGTGAGGTCCAGATCCTCGATCGGCAGAGCCATGTCTGCTGCCAGGGCAGCATCCGTCGGCGACGGGCCAATCTCGATACCCTCAGCTGCGGTGTTCAGCTCGCGGGCCAGACCGAACAGTTCCACCAGGGTTGTGCCAGCGGAAGCAACGGCATCGCGCGGGGCGATGGCCTGCTTGGTCTCAACGTCGACAATGAGCTTGTCGAAGTCGGTGCGCTGCTCAACACGGGTAGCTTCCACGCGGAAAGTAACCTTCAGCACCGGCGAGTAGATGGAGTCAACCGGAATGCGGCCGATCTCTGCGTCGCCGGACTTGTTCTGAGCTGCCGAAACGTAGCCGCGGCCGCGCTCGATGGTCAGCTCGAGTTCGAACTTGCCCTTCGAGTTCAGCGTGGCAATGTGCAGATCCGGGTTGTGGAACTCGACGCCGGCCGGCGGAGCGATGTCCGCGGCGGTGACGACTCCGGGGCCCTGCTTGCGCAGGTAAGCAACAACCGGCTCGTCGTGCTCGGAAGACACGGACAGGTTCTTGATGTTGAGGATGATCTCGGTGACATCTTCCTTGACACCCGGAACCGTCGTGAACTCGTGCAGCACACCATCGATCCGGATGCTGGTTACAGCGGCACCGGGGATGGAGGAGAGCAGGGTACGGCGGAGGGAGTTTCCGAGGGTGTAACCGAAGCCCGGCTCCAGCGGTTCAATGATGAACCGGGAGCGGTTTTCGGAGACGACCTCTTCGGAGAGGGTGGGGCGCTGTGCAATGAGCACTTAGGTTTCCTTTCGGCGAGCATCCGCTATATGACGCAACACAGGTGGTGGAAAATCGGTCTGAGGACTTAACGCGGCGGGCTTGCCCGGACCCGAAACGGGCCCGGGCAAGCTCCGGCTGCGGAAAGTACTTAGACGCGGCGGCGCTTCGGCGGACGGCAGCCGTTGTGCGCGGCGGGGGTGACGTCCTGGATGGAGCCAACCTCAAGGCCAGCAGCCTGCAGCGAACGGATGGCGGTTTCGCGTCCGGAACCCGGTCCCTTGACGAACACGTCAACCTTCTTCAGGCCGTGCTCCTGTGCACGCTTGGCGGCGGCTTCGGCAGCCATCTGCGCAGCGAACGGGGTGGACTTACGCGAGCCCTTGAATCCAACCTCACCGGCGGAAGCCCAGGAGATTACAGCACCGGTCGGGTCCGTGATGGACACGATGGTGTTGTTGAACGTGCTCTTGATGTGCGCCTGGCCAAGCGCGATATTCTTCTTGTCCTTCTTACGCGGCTTGCGAACCGCGCCACGAGTCTTCGGGGGCATTTCTTCTCCTACAGAAAGTTATTTGGGGGAAGGCCGTGCTGATCCCACATTTGCCATCAGGCAAATGCGGTTTAGCGGGCCTTCTTCTTGCCGGCGACGGTACGCTTCGGGCCCTTGCGGGTACGAGCGTTGGTCTTCGTACGCTGACCGCGTACGGGCAGGCCCTTGCGGTGACGCAGGCCTTCGTAGCTGCCGATTTCAACCTTGCGGCGGATATCTGCTGCCACTTCGCGGCGAAGGTCACCCTCAACCTTGTAGTTGCCTTCAATGTAGTCACGCAGCTCTACCAGCTGCGCATCCGTCAGGTCCTTGACCCGAACGTCAGCGCTGATGCCGGTGGCAGCCAGGGTTTCGTGTGCACGGGTCTTGCCCACGCCGTAGATGTAAGTAAGCGCAATTTCCAGCCGCTTTTCGCGGGGAATGTCTACGCCAGCGAGACGAGCCATAGTGGCGGTACTCCTTGAATAAACCGGAGGTCGTAGGCAGTACACCCGCACTTTCAGTGCGGCCCCAGCCTCCGACCGGGGGTTAGCTGTCCGGGCCCATACGTCCCAGTTCAGCTTGTGCTGCCTTTATTTACTTGCGTGGGTTAGCAACCCAGGGATTCCCTGACGGGAATTAGCCCTGGCGCTGCTTGTGGCGCGGGTTCTCGCAGATCACCATGACCCGGCCGTTACGGCGGATCACTTTGCACTTTTCGCAGATCTGCTTGACGCTCGGCTTGACCTTCATGGCGTTCCTTTGCGTGATAGCAGTTGGGCCGATGGAGCGGCCTTAGGCAAATGCCTTGGCCGCCCAACGTTTACTTGTAGCGGTAGACGATACGACCACGTGTCAGGTCGTAAGGGCTCAGCTCCACCACTACGCGGTCCTCAGGGAGAATCCTGATGTAGTGCTGGCGCATCTTTCCAGAGATGTGTGCCAGGACGACGTGCTTATTGGTGAGCTCAACACGAAACATCGCGTTGGGCAGCGCCTCAGTCACTACGCCCTCGATCTCAATGACCCCGTCCTTCTTGGCCATATCCTCCGCTAACTGTTGTTTGCCACAGACCTCCGGCTGGCGCCGGGCATGACTGCGGACGTTTTTGATTTGATTGATCGTCACCCTCCGGCCGCAAATGGGCGTGGCAGGGCAGACAACCAACATGCAACTCTACGGCATTAGGACCGGAAAGTTAAATCCAGCTATGTTAGCGCACATTGCCCGGGTATGCACCAAATTCGCCCGCAGGAGTTGTCACCGCCTGGGCGCTGCTGACCCCGTCCAGGATGGCCAAACGTACGACGTCGGCTGCCGCACTCTGGAGCGTCATGAGACTTATCTGCCGGGCAGTTTCCGTACTCCTGTCCAGCTCCTGGCTGCCGGTGGCGAGGCAGAACACGGTGTCCCCGTCGGCCAGGGTGTGGCTCGGATTCAGCGCCCGCGCCAGCCCCGCGTGGGCGGCGGATGCGGTCCGTTTGCACTCGGCCACATCCAGCACCGCATTCGTGGCGACGACCACGAGCGTGGTATTGAGGGACTGCTGGTTGAGCTTGGGGCCACGACCGCCGGGTTCCCTAACCGAGCTTGCGAGGTTAGGGGGCGGGTGGGGAGCGTAATCACCGTGCGCGGTTTCGACAGGCTTGGTTTCGACAGCCTCGGTTTCGACAGGCTCAACCACCGGAGTGAACGGCAGGCCCAGCGCGTTCACCACAGCCAGGGCACCGACCACCACGCCGTTCTCCAGGGTGAGCGACGCTGTGCCCACTCCCCCTTTGTATGTCCCGCGTCCGATGACCGCTCCAGTGCCGGCCCCCACGTTGCCGCGTTCGACGTCGTGCCCGTCCGTCTGTGCCCCCGCAACTGCAGTGGCCGCGTAGCCCATGGCCTCATCCGGGCGGGCACTGAAGTTGCCGCCGCGGCCGAGGTCGAAGATGGCTGCCGCCGGAACGATCGGCACCACCCCTCCCGTTACGGCGAAGCCGCGGCCCTGCTCCTCGCACCACCGCTGGGCACCGTGTGCTGCAACCAGGCCGAAGGCGCTGCCGCCGGTGAGCACCACGGCGTCCACGGTGCGGACCAGGGTGGTGGGGTCCAGCGCATCCGTCTCGTGGGTGCCGGGTCCTCCCCCGCGGACGTCCACCGAACCTACTGTCCCCACAGGGGGCAGGACCACTGTCACCCCGCTCAACCACCCGCCGTCGGACTTTTGCTGGTGCCCCACACGCACGCCAGGCACATCGGTGATCTTTCCCTGTGCGCCGGCTCCATCACTCGCTCCCATCGCTCCCATGGCTCCCATTCTGCCCCGGGAGCTGACATGGCGACGCAGATAGTTGCCCGTGACGCGCAAAATCCCTGGCGACACTGGGATTCCGGTGTCGTCAGGGATTTTGCGCGTCGCCCAGCTAAATGCGTGTCCTCAGGGAATCGGGACCGGCACCACGCCAAGGGGCACGAGCCTGGCCGCGCCGCCGTCGGGCGCCGAGAGCACCCAGATGCCCTTCTCGTGGACTGCCACGGAGTGCTCCCACTGGCACGAACGCTGACCGTCGGTGGTGACCACGGTCCAGTCATCCTCCAGCACAGCCGTCTCGATGCCGCCGCGCACCAGCATCGGTTCGATGGCCAGGCACAGGCCGGGCCGGATCTTCGGGCCGCGGTGGCTGGTGCGGTAGTTCAGCACGTCGGGGGCCATGTGCATCTCGGAGCCGATGCCGTGGCCCACGTAGTCCTCGAGGATGCCCAGGGGCTTGCCCGGCACCGAGGAAACGTAGTCATCAATGGCCGCGCCGACATCGCCTACGAACTTGCCCTTCGCCAGGGCGGCGATGCCATGCCACAGGGCCGTCTCGGTGACGTCGGAGAGGCGCTGGTCTTCCGGGTCCGGTGTTCCCACGATGACTGTCCGCGCGGAGTCGGAGTGCCACCCGTTGACGATTGCGCCGCCGTCGATCGAGATGATGTCCCCGTCCTGCAGGACCTTGTCGCCCGGGATGCCGTGGACCACTTCCTCGTTGACCGACGTGCAGATCGTGGCCGGGAACCCGTGGTAGCCCAGGAAGTTGGACTTGGCGCCAGCCTCGAGCAGCACCGCAGCGAAGACCTCGTCCAGTTGCCGGGTGGTGACACCCGGCGCTGCTGCGGCCACGGCTGCGTCGAGGGCACGGCTCAGGACGAGCCCGGCCTCGTGCATGGTGCGCATCTGGGCATTGGTCTTGTATTCAATCCGTGGCTGGCCGAATGCCATCAGCGGTGTTTCCTCTCAATGTGCCTCGGCCCGACTGGTAGCGGCCCCAGGGCTAAAAGCCGGAGGCCCCTCCCCATGGTCCGGGAGGAGCCTCGCAGCGTTGGAACTGGTATCAGGCGGCCTGCGCCTCTTTGATGGCCTGCATGACGCGGTCGGTAACCTCGTCGATCTGGCCGATGCCGTCCACCTGGGTCAGGATGCCGCGTTCGGCATACTTGGCCACAACAGCCTCGGTCTGCTCGTGGTAGAGGTCCAGGCGGTGGCGGATGACGGCTTCGTTGTCGTCGCTGCGTCCGGTTTCCTTCGCGCGGCCCAGCAGGCGGGACACGAGCTCCTCGTCGTCCGCTGTGAGCTGCAGGACCACGTCGAGCTTCTGGTCGCCGTCGGCCAGGATCTGGTCCAGGTAGTCAACCTGCGCGGTGGTACGGGGGTAGCCATCCAGCAGGAAGCCGTCCTCGACGTCGCCTTCGCTGAGACGGTCGCGGACCATCTTGTTGGTCACGCTGTCCGGGACGAAGTCCCCGTTGTCCATGTACTTCTTGGCCTCAACGCCGAGCGGCGTCTCGCCCTTCACATTGGCGCGGAAGATGTCGCCGGTGGAGATCGCAACGACGCCGAGGCGTTCTGAAATGCGTTCCGCCTGCGTGCCCTTGCCCGAACCCGGTGGTCCGATAATCAACATTCTGGTCATCGCAATAGCCCTTCGTAGTGACGCTGCTGTAGCTGCGCGTCAATTTGCTTGACGGTTTCCAGGCCAACGCCCACCATGATCAGGATCGAGGTGCCACCGAACGGGAAGTTCTGGTTTGCGTTGATCAGCACGAGCGCCACCAGCGGTATCAGTGCCACGAAGCCGAGGTAGATGGCTCCGGGCAGCGTGATGCGCGACAGGACGTACTGCAGGTAATCCGCGGTCGGCTTGCCGGCACGGATACCCGGAATGAAGCCGCCGTATTTCTTCATGTTGTCGCTGACCTCTTCAGGGTTGAAGGTGATCGCGACATAGAAGTAGGTAAAGAAAACGATCATGGCGAAGTACAGCGCCATGTAGATGGGGTGGTCCCCGCGGGTGAGGTTGTTGTTGATCCACTCAACCCACGGCTGGATCGGTTCCCCGGCCTTCGGCTGGTTGAACTGCGAGATCAGCGCCGGAAGGTAGAGCATCGAGGAGGCGAAGATGACGGGAATGACGCCGGCCATGTTCACCTTGATGGGAATGTAGGTGCTGGTGCCGCCCACGGTGCGGCGGCCGATCATCCGCTTGGCGTACTGCACCGGGATGCGGCGCTGGGACTGCTCCACAAAGACCACCAGGGCAACCGTCAGCAGGCCGATGGCCAGCACAATGAAGAACGTGCCCGGACCCTGCGCGGACCAGATGGCGCCCAGCGAGGTGGGGAAGCCGGCAGCGATGGCCGTGAAGATCAGCAACGACATGCCGTTGCCGACGCCCTTCTCGGTCACGAGCTCACCCATCCACATGATGAGGCCGGTGCCGGCCGTCAGCGTGATGATGATGAGGATCGTGGTGATGACGCCCTGGTCCGGGATGATGGGCAGGTTGCAGCCGGGCAGCAACTGGCCGGAGCGCGCCAGCGACACCAGCGTCGTGGCGTTCAGCAGCCCAAGGGCGATCGTCAGGTACCGCGTGTACTGCGTCAGCTTGGACTGCCCGGAGGCGCCCTCTTCATACAGCTGCTGGAAACGCGGGATGACCACCCGCAGCAGCTGCACAATGATGCTCGCCGTGATGTACGGCATGATGCCCAGGGCGAAGATGGAGACCTGCAGCAATGCACCGCCGCTGAAAAGATTGACGAGCTGGTAGATCCCGCCCTGGGTCTGCCCGTTCGACAAGCATTGCTGGACATTCTGGTAGCTCACACCGGGCGAGGGGATAAAGGCTCCCAAGCGGAAGATTGTGATGATTCCCAGCGTGAACAACAACTTGCGTCGCAGATCAGGCGTTCGAAACGCCCGGCCGAATGCGCTTAGCAAGCGTCCTCCTCAGTAGTTAATAAGTCTCGAGATGCAGGTCTATAAACCCAACAACCGAGTCTAACCGGTGTTTGCGGCATGCGAACAATCCGGAAGACCCAATGGGTATGAAAAAACTCCCGGCACAGGGGCCTCGGCCCCCGTGCCGGGAGTTTGTGCAGCGGGCTAGCGCCCACCGGCTCCGGGACAGAATCCCTTAGAGCGCGGTGGTGCTGCCGCCGGCTGCAGCGATCTTTTCAGCGGCACTGGCTGAGAAGGCGTGGGCGGTGACGTCAACCTTGACGGTGATGTCGCCGGTGCCAAGCACCTTCACAGGCTGGTTCTTGCGAACAGCACCCTTTGCAACCAGGTCCTCCACGGTGACAGCGCCACCTTCCGGGAACAGCTCGTTGAGCTTATCCAGGTTCACAACCTGGAACTCAACCCGGAACGGGTTCTTGAAGCCGCGCAGCTTCGGCAGGCGCATGTGCAGCGGCAGCTGGCCGCCGGCAAAGCCAGCCTTCACCTGGTAGCGGGCCTTCGTACCCTTGGTACCGCGACCGGCGGTCTTACCCTTGGAGCCTTCACCACGACCAACACGGGTCTTGGCGGTCTTGGCACCCGGGGCGGGACGCAGGTGGTGAACCTTCAGAGCGCTCTGCTTCTCAGCAGCTGCGGTCTCGGCTTTCTTCTCTGCCATTACTTCGCCTCCTCAACATTCACGAGGTGCGGAACCGTGTTGAGCATTCCAACGGTCACGGCGTCGGCGGTGCGGACAACGGTGTGTCCGATCCGCTTCAGGCCGAGGGACCGCAGGGTGTCGCGCTGGTTCTGCTTGGCGCCAATGACGCCCTTGATCTGGGTGATCTCCAACTTGGCGTCGGAGGGAGTCAGGTTCTTCGCCATGACTTAGACACCTGCCTTCTGGCTCATCAGAGCCTTCACCAGTGCCGCCGGGGCGACCTCGTCCAGCGGCAGGCCACGGCGTGCTGCCACGGCTGCCGGCTCTTCGAGGCGCTTCAGGGCATCAACGGTCGCGTGAACGATGTTGATGGCGTTGGAGGAACCGAGCGACTTGGAGAGGATGTCGTGGATACCCACGCACTCCAGTACTGCACGGACCGGACCGCCGGCGATAACACCGGTACCGGCGGAAGCCGGACGCAGCATAACGACGCCTGCAGCGGCTTCACCCTGAACGCGGTGAGGGATGGAGTTGCCAACGCGGGGAACGCGGAAGAAGGACTTCTTGGCTTCTTCAACGCCCTTGGCGATAGCAGCGGGAACTTCCTTGGCCTTGCCGTAACCGACGCCGACCAGACCGTTGCCGTCACCAACGACGACGAGTGCGGTGAAGCTGAAGCGACGACCACCCTTGACGACCTTGGAAACGCGGTTGATGGTCACTACGCGCTCGATGTACTGGTTCTTCTCGGCTTCACGTCCGCCATCGCGGCCGCCACGGCCACCGCGGTCGCCGCGGCCCTGGCCACGGTCTCCACGCTCGCCGCGACGGGCGCCACCACGGCGGTCCTCGGTGGCGGGGGCAGTGGTCTCAGCAGCTGCGGCTTCGGTCGCCTTCTCTTCTGCAGACACAGTGTCCTTTTCCTTGTTTGCTTCGGTCACAGTGACAGCCCACCTTCGCGTGCACCGTCAGCAACGGCCGCGATCCGGCCGTGGTACTTGTTACCACCACGGTCGAACACAACAGCTTCGACGCCGGCAGCCTTGGCACGCTCGGCAACGAGCTCGCCAACGCGCTTGGCCTTGGCGGTCTTGTCACCGTCGAATGCACGAAGGTCAGCTTCCAGAGTGGACGCGCTCGCTACGGTCTGGCCAATGGTGTCATCGACAACCTGGACAAATACGTGGCGTGCGGAGCGGTTGACGACCAGGCGAGGACGTACAGCCGTTCCGGAGATGCGCTTGCGGATACGAAGCTGGCGGCGGCTGCGCGAAGCAGACTTGCTCTTGTTCGTACGCTTCTTGTTAATGGCGATGGCCATGGTTACTTACCAGCCTTTCCGACCTTGCGGCGGATGACTTCGCCCGCGTAGCGGATGCCCTTGCCCTTGTACGGGTCAGGCTTGCGCAGCTTGCGAATGTTGGCAGCAACCTCGCCGACCTGCTGCTTGTTGATGCCTGAGACAGAGAGCTTGGTCGGCCCCTCTACTGCAAAGGTGATGCCGGCCGGAGCGGAAACGCTGACCGGGTGGCTGTAGCCGAGAGCGAACTCAAGGTCAGATCCCTTGGCCTGAACGCGGTAACCGGTACCGACGATTTCAAGCTTCTTCTCGTAGCCTGCGGTGACGCCCTGGATCATGTTGGCGATCAGGGTGCGGGTCAGGCCGTGGAGCGAACGGGAGGCGCGCTCGTCGTTCGGGCGGGTGACGGTCAGGGTGCTGTCTTCCAGCGCAACCTCGATCGGGCTGGCCACAGTGTGGCTCAGCTCGCCCTTGGAACCCTTGACGCTGACGACAGAGCCGTCAACCTTGACCTCAACGCCGGCAGGAACGGTGATGGGGAGACGTCCAATACGTGACATTATTCTCTTCCTTTCCCGTTACCAGACGTAAGCGAGGACTTCGCCGCCCACGCCCTTCTTGCCGGCCTGCTTGTCAGTCAGGAGGCCGGAAGAGGTGGACAGAATTGCGATACCCAGGCCACCCAGCACGTGCGGCAGGTTGGTGGACTTCGCGTAAACGCGGAGACCCGGCTTGGAGATGCGACGGACACCAGCGATTGAACGCTCGCGGTTCGGACCGAACTTGAGGTCGATGGTCAGCTTCTTGCCGACCTCGGCGTCCTCTTCCTTCCAGCCGGCGATGAAACCTTCGGCCTTGAGGATGTCCGCAACGCGGGCCTTGAGCTTGCTGTAAGGCATAGACACGGAGTCGTGGTATGCCGAGTTTGCGTTACGCAGGCGCGTAAGCATATCTGCGACAGGATCTGTCATTGTCATTTGGGCACTTGCCCTTCCTCGTAACGGTTTCCGCCGTTCCGTCCCCGGGGGACCAGAGCGGCCGGACCTTTTACGTAGTTAATTAAGCTTCGGTTTTGAACGGGAAACCAAGCGCCTTGAGCAGCGCGCGGCCTTCGTCGTCGGTCTTGGCGGTGGTCACAACCGTGATGTCCATACCGCGGGTGCGGTCGATGGAGTCCTGGTCGATCTCGTGGAACATAACCTGCTCGGTCAGACCGAAGGTGTAGTTGCCGTTGCCATCAAACTGCTTGCCGCTCAGACCGCGGAAGTCGCGGATACGGGGCAGAGCCAGCGTGACCAGACGGTCCACGAATTCCCACATGCGGTCGCCACGCAGGGTTGCGTGTGCACCAATGGGCATGCCTTCGCGCAGCTTGAACTGGGCGATCGACTTGCGGGCCTTGGTGACCTGCGGCTTCTGGCCGGTGATCAGGGTGAGGTCGCGGACAGCGCCGTCGATCAGCTTGGAGTCCTTGGCGGCATCTCCAACACCCATGTTCACTACAACCTTGACCAGACGGGGAACCTGGTTCACGTTCTCGTACTTGAATTCCTCAAGAAGCGCGCTCTTGATGGAATCGGCGTACTTGGTCTTCAGACGAGGAACGATCTTCGTTGCCGGAGTCTCGAGAGTCTCAGTCATTAGATGTCCTTCCCGGAGCTCTTGGCCACGCGGATGCGGACGGTCTTCTTGACGCCGTCCTTCTCTACGGTGTCGAGGCGGAAACCAACGCGGGTCGGCTTCTTGGTGGACGGGTCAACGAGAGCCACGTTGGAAACGTGGATCGGAGCCTCGACAACCTCGATGCCGCCGGTCTTGGTGCCGCGCTGCGACTGGCCGACCTTGGTGTGCTTGGTTACGCGGTTGATACCCTCAACCAGCACGCGGTTGGTGTCCGGGAACACGCGCAGAACCTTGCCCTGCTTGCCACGGTCGCCGCCGCGCTCAGCCTTGGCGCCAGTGATGACCTGTACCAGGTCACCCTTCTTGATCTTAGCCATGGACTAGAGCACCTCCGGAGCCAGAGAAACGATCTTCATGAACTTCTTGTCACGGAGTTCACGACCAACCGGTCCGAAGATACGGGTACCGCGGGGGTCACCGTCGTTCTTCAGGATGACGGCTGCGTTCTCGTCAAACTTGATGTAGGAACCATCCGCACGGCGGCGTTCCTTCTTGGTACGGACGATGACAGCCTTGACGACGTCGCCCTTCTTTACGTTGCCGCCCGGAATTGCATCCTTGACGGTTGCGACGATCACGTCGCCAATGCCTGCGTAGCGACGGCCAGATCCACCGAGAACGCGAATGGTAAGGATTTCCTTAGCACCCGTGTTGTCGGCGACCTTGAGTCGCGACTCCTGCTGAATCACTATTTACTCCTTGCGTCGCGCCGGTTCTCAGACCGAAAATCTTCCTACGGAATGAGCCTTGCGGAACGGTTGATCGGGGTGTCTCTTGACCTGACTGGATTTTGCCAGACCAGGCCTAAACGCCCGTGCCACAAACAGTTGCTTCCCAAGCCCGTGGAGGCGCAAGGGGGCACTATGCCGTGGCACGATTGTTTACGAGGTTTGCTGTCGGCGCGCAACAGGCGCCATACAAACTCAATATCCTAGCACAGTTGGGGGCCAGCCCCATATCACAGCCCTTGGTGCTCTGCTAAACCACGACGGCGTCACGCACGGCAGCCTTTTAGCGCACCGCCGGTGCCGCTCCCCCGCAATCCCGGCCCGCCGCCGTCGTACGGTCCCCAAAAGAATGCCTGGCGTGACGCACTCCTGCAGCAATTTCCTGCAGGAATGCGGAAACCCCCGCTCCCAAGGGGAACGGGGGTTTCCGGTGCAGCCGCCAAAGGCGGTGCTGCGGGTGTTACTTGGCCTTTTCGAGGATTTCCACGAGCCGCCAGTTCTTGGTGGCGGACAGGGGCCGGGTCTCGGCGATGACAACCAGGTCGCCGATGCCGGCGGTGTTCTGCTCGTCGTGTGCCTTGACCTTGGAGGTGCGGCGGATGACCTTGCCGTACAGGGCGTGCTTCACGCGGTCTTCAACCTGAACAACGATGGTCTTGTCCATCTTGTCAGAGACCACGTAGCCGCGACGCGTCTTACGGTAACCGCGCTGCTCAGCCGTAGCTGCCGTAGCAGTTTCCGTCACGTTCTCGTCCTTTTCACTCACTTGGCGTCCTCCTCGGTCTCAGCCTCGGCCGGCTTTTCAGCCTTCTTAGCTGCAGACTTCTTGGACTTCTTTTCTTCCTTGGCTTCCACAACCGGTGCGGCAACCTCGGCACGAATGCCCAGTTCACGCTCACGGAGAACGGTGTAGATGCGAGCGATGTCCTTCTTTACCGCACGCAGACGACCGTGGTTCTCCAGCTGTCCGGTGGCGGACTGGAAACGCAGGTTGAACAGCTCTTCCTTGGACTTGCGGAGTTCTTCAACGAGACGCTCGTTGTCGAAACCGTCCAGCTGTGCGGGTGCGAGATCCTTCGACCCTACTGCCATTTCTACTCACCACCTTCGCGACGCACAATGCGTGCCTTCAACGGCAGCTTGTGGATTGCCAGGCGCAGGGCCTCGCGAGCTACCTCTTCATTGACACCGGAGAGTTCGAAGAGAACCCGGCCCGGCTTGACGTTGGCGACCCACCACTCCGGCGAACCCTTACCGGAACCCATGCGGGTTTCGGCAGGCTTCTTGGTCAGCGGACGGTCCGGGTAGATGTTGATCCAGACCTTACCGCCACGCTTGATGTGGCGGGTCATCGCGATACGGGCAGATTCGATCTGACGGTTCGTGACGTATGCCGGGCTCAGTGCCTGGATGCCGTACTCACCGAAGGAGACCTTGGTACCGCCCGTAGCAGCGCCGGAACGACCCGGGTGGTGCTGCTTACGGTGCTTGACTCGACGTGGGATAAGCATTTAAGCCTGTCCTCCTTCTGCTGCCTGTGCCGGTGCTGCTGCCTCGGCTGCCGGAGCTGCAGCAGCAGGTGCTGCGTCAGCGGCCGGACGGTCGTTACGACGGCGGCGGTCACCACGGTCAGCGCCACCCGGGCGGCCCGGACGGTCGCCGGAGCGGCCACGGGACGGAGCAGCAGCTGCCTGCTGAGCCAGTTCCTTGGAGGTGACGTCACCTTTGTAGATCCAGACCTTCACGCCGATGCGGCCGAAGGTGGTCTTGGCTTCGTAGAAGCCGTAGTCGATGTTCGCGCGGAGGGTGTGCAGGGGCACACGGCCTTCGCGGTAGAACTCCGAGCGGGACATTTCTGCGCCACCCAGACGGCCCGAGCAAGCGATACGGATACCCTTGGCACCGGCACGCTGAGCGGACTGCATGGCCTTCTTCATCGCACGGCGGAATGCCACGCGGGAAGTCAGCTGCTCTGCAACACCCTGGGCAACAAGCTGGGCTTCCATCTCGGGGTTCTTGACCTCGAGGATGTTCAGCTGGACCTGCTTGCCGGTGAGCTTTTCGAGCTCGCCACGAATGCGGTCTGCCTCGGCGCCGCGGCGGCCGATGACGATGCCCGGACGCGCCGTGTGGATGTCCACGCGGACACGGTCACGGGTGCGCTCGATCTCGACCTTGGCGATGCCGGCGCGCTCCATGCCCGTGGACATGAGCTGGCGGATACGGATGTCTTCGCGAACGAAGTCCTTGTACCGCTGGCCGGACTTGGTGCTGTCAGCGAACCAGTGCGATACGTGATCGGTGGTGATGCCGAGTCGGAACCCGTGCGGGTTTACTTTCTGTCCCACTTAGCGAGCCTCCTCTTTCTCCGGGGTAGCGACTACCACGGTGATGTGGCTGGTGCGCTTCTTGATCTGAAATGCACGACCCTGAGCACGCGGCTGGAACCGCTTCATGGTCGGGCCTTCATCAACAAACGCTTCGCTGATGATGAGGTCACCTTCGTCGAACGCAACACCGTCGCGGTCCGCGAGGACCCGTGCGTTGGAGATTGCCGACTGAACTACCTTGAATACCGGCTCCGAAGCTGCCTGGGGGGCAAACTTCAGAATTGCCAGAGCCTCGTTCGCTTGCTTACCACGAACAAGGTTGACGACGCGCCGGGCCTTCATAGGCGTTACGCGGATGTGGCGCGCAATTGCCTTGGCTTCCATTGCTTTCCTTCTCTCGTCTTTGACGTAAGTGCAGGCGCCTAGCGGCGCTTGCCCTTACGGTCGTCCTTGACATGGCCGCGGAATGTCCGCGTGGGAGCGAATTCGCCGAGCTTGTGCCCGACCATCGACTCGGTGACAAACACCGGGATGTGCTTGCGTCCGTCGTGCACGGCGATCGTGTGCCCGAGCATGTCGGGGATGATCATCGAGCGGCGGGACCAGGTCTTGATGACGTTCTTGGTGCCCTTTTCGTTTTCCCTTGCGACCTTCACAAAGAGGTGCTGGTCAACGAAAGGACCTTTTTTCAGGCTGCGTGGCATGTGTCCAGGCTCCTATCGCTTGTTCTTGCCAGTACGACGGCGACGAACAATAAGCTTGTCGCTCTCTTTGTTGGGGCGGCGGGTACGGCCTTCAGGCTTACCGTTCGGGTTGACCGGGTGACGACCACCGGAGGTCTTACCTTCACCACCACCGTGCGGGTGGTCAACCGGGTTCATGGCGACACCACGGACAGTCGGGCGAACGCCCTTCCACCGCATACGGCCGGCCTTGCCCCAGTTGATGTTCGACTGCTCGGCGTTGCCGACCTCGCCGATCGTGGCGCGGCAGCGCACGTCAACGTTGCGGATTTCGCCGGAGGGCAGACGCAGCTGGGCGAAACGGCCTTCCTTGGCGACGAGCTGAACAGAAGCACCGGCGGAACGTGCCATCTTGGCACCGCCGCCCGGGCGCAGCTCAACCGCGTGGATAACGGTACCCACGGGGATGTTGCGCAGGGGCAGGTTGTTGCCAGGCTTGATGTCCGCGTTGGCGCCGGCTTCCACGAAGTCGCCCTGGGAGAGCTTGTTCGGGGCGATGATGTAGCGCTTGGTGCCATCAACGTAGTGCAGGAGGGCGATGCGAGCCGTGCGGTTCGGATCGTACTCGATTTCGGCAACGCGGGCGTTGACGCCGTCCTTGTCGTGGCGACGGAAGTCGATCAGACGGTACTGGCGCTTGTGTCCACCACCCTTGTGACGGGTGGTGATCTTACCGGTGTTGTTACGGCCGCCCTTTTTGGGCAGCGGACGTACCAACGACTTTTCCGGCGTCGACCGCGTGATTTCGGTGAAGTCAGCTACGCTCGAGCCACGACGGCCCGGCGTAGTCGGCTTGTATTTACGGATTCCCATAATTTATTTCCTCGTTAAAGTGGTCTCCGCTACGCGAGCGGACCGCCGAAGATGTCGATAGTGCCTTCTTTGAGGGTCACAATGGCACGCTTGGTGCTCTTGCGGGTACCCCATCCGAATTTGGTGCGCTTGCGCTTACCGGCACGGTTGATGGTGTTGATCGATTCGACCTTGACGGAGAAGATCTTCTCCACGGCCAGCTTGATCTCGGTCTTGTTCGAGCGGGGGTCCACCAGGAAGGTGTACTTGCCCTCGTCGATCAGGCCGTAGCTCTTTTCCGAGACGACGGGTGCAAGCACAACATCGCGCGGGTCTTTGATGGTGGCTGCGCTCACTTGGCATCCTCCTCGTTCTTTGCAGCCTTGTCAGCAACGAATGCTTCGTAGGCAGCCTTGGTGAAGACTACGTCGTCGGAAACGAGCACGTCGTAGGTGTTCAGCTGGTCCACGTACAGGACGTGGACTTCGGCGAGGTTGCGCACGGAGAGTGCAGCAACGTCGTTCGCGCGCTCGATGACGACCAGCAGGTTCTTGCGCTCGGAGACTCCGCGCAGGACTGCCAGTGCTGCCTTGGAGGACGGCTTGTCGCCGGCAACCAGTTCAGAAACGACGTGGACGCGGCCGTTGCGGGCGCGGTCAGAGAGAGCGCCGCGCAGTGCAGCAGCAATCATCTTCTTGGGGGTCCGCTGGCTGTAGTCACGCGGGGTGGGCCCATGGACAACGCCACCGCCGGTCATGTGCGGAGCACGGATCGAACCCTGACGGGCGCGGCCGGTACCCTTCTGCTTGAACGGCTTGCGGCCTGCACCGGAAACTTCGGCGCGGGTCTTGGTCTTGTGGGTACCCTGGCGAGCAGCAGCGAGCTGGGCAACGACGACCTGGTGCAGCAGCGGCACGTTGGTCTGAACGTCGAAGATCTCTGCAGGCAGGTCAACCTTGACAGTGTTAGCCATTGAACTAGGCTCCCTTCACGGCGGTGCGTACGAGTACGACCTGGCCGCGGGCACCGGGAACGGCGCCCTTGATCAGGAGCAGCGACTTCTCGACGTCAACCGCGTGGACCGTGAGGTTCAGCGTGGTGTGACGAACGGCGCCCATGCGGCCGGCCATTTTCATGCCCTTGAAGACGCGGCTCGGGGTGGATGCTCCACCGATAGAACCGGGCTTACGGTGGTTCTTGTGGGCACCGTGGGAAGCTCCAACGCCGTGGAAGCCGTGACGCTTCATAACACCGGCGAAGCCCTTACCCTTGGTGGTGCCAACGACGTCGATCTTCTGGCCGGCTTCGAAGAGCTCAACAGAAAGCTCCTGGCCCAGCTCGTAAGAGTCAGCATCTGCAGTGCGCAGTTCTACGACGTGGCGGCGAGGCGTGACGCCTGCCTTTTCAAAGTGACCAGCCAGCGGCTTGGTGACCTTGCGGGGATCGATCTGGCCGTAGCCGATCTGAACGGCGACGTAGCCATCAGTCTCTGCGTTGCGCAGCTGGGTGATGACGTTCGAGTCAGCCTGGACAACAGTGACGGGGATGAGCTTGTTGTTCTCGTCCCAGACCTGGGTCATGCCGAGCTTCGTGCCCAGCAGGCCCTTTACGTTACGGGTTGCGGTCATAGTCTCTCAGCACCTCCCTACAGCTTGATTTCGATGTTCACGTCGGCCGGCAGGTCGAGACGCATGAGCGAGTCAACAGCCTTGGGCGTGGGGTCGATGATGTCGATCAGACGCTTGTGCGTGCGCATTTCAAAGTGCTCGCGGCTGTCCTTGTACTTGTGCGGAGAGCGGATAACGCAGTACACGTTCTTCTCCGTGGGCAGCGGCACGGGGCCGACTACCGTTGCGCCTGCGCGCGTGACCGTCTCAACGATCTTCCGTGCTGAAACGTCAATGACCTCGTGGTCGTATGACTTCAGCCGGATGCGGATTTTTTGTCCCGCCATGTCGCCTGACTCTCTTTCAGTAAGTGCTGCTCTGTTTACTTGCGTGTTGTATGGCTGCCGAAGCATTTGAAGTCGTAACTACCACCCGCCGCACAAGCTGAATCCGGATGAATCCGGGTTCCTCAACCTGCCGGCGCACCCGACCCCCGCGGTCGGGCGTGTCGCGCTTTGCACAGCGCGCGAGCCCGCAGTTCCTTGGGGAATTGGGTTATGTTTGGGCTTCAGCCTGGACCCTGACACCCGGCATTATCCGGATCGGGACGCGAAGAAGCGCTTGAACAACTCAACTAGTATGCCGGAATTTATCCGCGGAAGCGAATCGGGGCCCCTGCAGTCCCGTTTCCGCCGCCCCAAGCGTCATTGCCTCCGGCAATCATCGGTTGGATGATGGGTAAATGGCCGTGCACAACGCCGACGCCGGCCTTGCCGCGTCAGTGCAAAACCTCGCCGGACGCCTGCGCCCGGATTTCACGCTGGGCGTTGCTGCCGCCGCCTTCCAGATCGAAGGCGCCCTGGCGGCGGACGGCCGCGGGCCGTCGGGCTGGGACGCCTTTGCGGCCACACCGGGCAACATACTCAATGGTCATTCGCCGGAGGTGGCCTGCGACCACTATAACCGTGTGCCGGAAGACGTTGCCCTGATGCACGAACTCGGCATTGACTCCTACCGCTTCTCGATCTCATGGCCCAGGATCCATCCGGAGGGCCACGGCGCAGCCAACCCGCGGGGCCTGGACTTTTACGACCGGCTGGTTGACCTGCTGCTTGCGGCCGGTATCTCCCCCATGGCCACGCTCTACCACTGGGACACTCCCCTCCCCCTTGAGCGCCATGGCGGGTGGATGAACCGCGCAACGGCCGAGCGCTTCGCCGAGTACGCGGCGGCCGCCGGCAAGCGGCTCGGCGACCGCGGGGCGCAATGGGTCACGCTCAACGAGCCCGTGTCCGTTACGCTGAACGGCTACGCACTCGGCGTCCACGCACCGGGCCGAGACCTGTTGTTCAAGGCGCTCCCGTCGGTCCACCACCAGCTGCTCGGCCACGGGCTCGCGGTCCAGGCCCTGCGCGCGGCCGGCGTGGCCGGAACCATCGGCGTTACCAACCTGCACTCCCCTGTCCGCCCTGCCACCCGGCGGCTGGCGGACCGGCTGCTGGCCAAGGTCTGCGACCTTGTCCTCAACCGTATATACGCCGATCCCATCCTCCTGGGGCGCTACCCCGCCCCGCCGCTTGCCGCCCGCCCATGGTTCAGGTTTTTGTCCCGGACGTCCGACGACGACCTCCGCCTGATCAGCCAGCCGCTCGACTTCTACGGAGTGAATTATTACTACCCCGTGCGCGTCGCCGCAGGCCAGGGACCGACGGACACCCCGGCAGGCAATGCGCAGGCCATGGCAAGGGTACCGTTCCATCTCGCGGCCTTCCCCGAATACGCCACCACCGGGTTCGGCTGGCCGGTGGCGCCGGAGCATCTGGGTATCCTGCTGCGGGAGCTCAAGGACAGGTACGGGGCGGCGTTGCCGCCGGTCTACATCACCGAGAGCGGTGCAAGCTTTCCGGAGCCCGAGCATGTCACCGGCCCCATCGCCGACTCGGGGCGGATCGACTACCTGGCGCATCATCTGGACCAGGCGATGAACGCCACAGCGCCCGGCGGCATCGCAGACGACGTGCAACTCCTCGGCTACTTCGTCTGGACGTTCATGGACAACTTCGAATGGGCGGCCGGGTATTCACAGCGGTTCGGCCTGGTGCATGTGGACTTCGAGACCTTAAAACGGACGCCCAAGAAGTCCTTCTATTGGCTGCAGGCACTCAGCCGGGCGCGGGCTCGCACGGCCTGAGGCCGTGCTGCCGCGTGCGGGCGCCGGAGCTACTGGTTCTTGTTCGCCCGGTTGATCCGCTTGGCTCGTTCAATCTCGTGGCGGAAGTGCTTCCTCGCCCAAACCACGCCCACCACCACGGCGGCAACCACCAGCAGGAAAATTAGCCAACCCATGATGCTCCCTCTTTGTCATCTGTCGCGAGCACCAACCATATCAGGGGGCAGGGCACGCCCCGCAGGCAGGAACTGCAGATACAAAAACAGCCCCGCTGCCAGGAGCAGCGGGGCTGTTTTCGAAGATCAGGCCGATAGACGACCCGCAATCAGCAAGAGTTACTTGATGATCTTGGTGACACGTCCCGAACCAACGGTGCGGCCGCCTTCACGGATAGCGAAGCCGAGGCCCTCTTCCATAGCGATCGGCTGGATGAGCGCAACGGTCATCTCAGTGTTGTCGCCGGGCATAACCATTTCCGTGCCTTCCGGCAGGGTGATAACGCCGGTTACGTCCGTGGTACGGAAGTAGAACTGCGGGCGGTAGTTCGAGTAGAACGGGTTGTGACGTCCGCCTTCGTCCTTGGAGAGGATGTAGACGTTGGCCTCGAAGTCGGTGTGCGGGGTGATGGAACCCGGCTTGACGACAACCTGGCCACGCTCGACGTCGTCGCGCTTCAGACCGCGGAGCAGGAGGCCACAGTTCTCGCCGGCCCATGCTTCGTCGAGCTGCTTGTGGAACATCTCGATACCGGTAACCGTGGTCTTCTGGACCGGGCGGATACCAACGATCTCGACCTCAGAGTTGATGGCGAGGGTACCGCGCTCGGCGCGACCCGTCACGACGGTGCCACGACCGGTGATCGTGAAGACGTCTTCGATCGGCATCAGGAACGGCTTGTCGCGGTCACGTACGGGGTCCGGAACGGACTCGTCGACAGCAGCCATCAGGTCCTCAACGGACTTGACCCACTCCGGGTCGCCTTCCAGGGCCTTCAGGCCGGAAACGCGGACAACCGGTGCTTCGTCGCCGTCGAAGCCCTGCGAGCTCAGGAGCTCACGAACTTCCATTTCAACGAGGTCGAGGAGTTCCTCGTCGTCAACCATGTCTGCCTTGTTCAGCGCGACCAGCAGGTAGGGAACACCAACCTGGCGGGCGAGCAGAACGTGCTCGCGGGTCTGAGCCATCGGACCGTCAGTAGCGGCAACCACGAGGATCGCGCCGTCCATCTGAGCAGCACCGGTGATCATGTTCTTGATGTAGTCAGCGTGACCCGGAGCGTCTACGTGTGCGTAGTGGCGCTTCTCGGTCTGGTACTCAACGTGGGAGATGTTGATGGTAATGCCGCGCTGACGCTCTTCGGGAGCAGAGTCAATCGACGCGAAGTCACGCTTCTCGTTGAGAGTCGGGTACTTGTCGTACAGCACCTTGGAAATGGCGGCCGTCAACGTCGTCTTACCGTGGTCAACGTGACCGATGGTACCGATGTTAACGTGCGGCTTAGTCCGCTCGAACTTTGCCTTTGCCACAGGTTCCTCCTAGAACGTTTTTCAAATGGCTTACCTTCAACCGCGCTTATCGCGGCAGAAACTCCAGTAAGTCTACTTGGGGGCTTTGGATTGGTGAAATTGCAGATTCAGGAACTAATACTAGTGCCTAGAGCCTGTTCGTGCTGATGGCCGGAACCGGGCCGGAACCAGCGTTCCGGCCATCTGCACTAAGTGTGTTCCGCAGGGGAAACGCACCGGGTTTTTCGCAGCTTGTCGCGTGGACTATTCGCCGCGGGACTTCTGGATGATCTCGTCGGCAACTGCCTTCGGGACCTCGGCGTAGCTGTTGAACGTCATGGAGTACACAGCGCGGCCCTGGGTCTTCGAACGCAGGTCACCGATGTAGCCGAACATGCCGGACAGCGGTACGTGTGCGCGGACAACCTTGACGCCCTGGGCATCCTCCATGGACTGCATCTGGCCACGGCGGGAGTTGAGGTCACCGATAACTTCACCCATGTATTCCTCAGGGGTGCGGACCTCGACATCCATCAGCGGTTCGAGCAGAACAGGGTTCGCCTTGCGTGCGGCTTCCTTGAAAGCCATACGGCCGGCGATCTTGAACGCCATTTCCGAGGAGTCAACATCGTGGTAGGCGCCGTCAACCAGCGTTGCCTTGATGCCAACAACCGGGTAACCGGCCAGGACACCGTCGTTCAGTGCGTCCTGGATACCGGCGTCCACCGACGGGATGTACTCGCGCGGAACACGGCCACCAGTGACCTTGTTCTCGAACTCGTACAGCTCGCCTTCCGCAGTGTCCAGCGGCTCGATCGCGATCTGGATCTTTGCGAACTGGCCGGAACCACCGGTCTGCTTCTTGTGCGTGTAGTCGTGACGCTCAACGGCACGCTTGATGGTTTCGCGGTAAGCGACCTGCGGCTTGCCAACGTTGGCCTCGACCTTGAATTCGCGGCGCATGCGGTCCACCAGGATGTCCAGGTGGAGCTCGCCCATGCCGGCGATGATGGTCTGGCCGGTGTCTTCGTTGAGGGAGACCTGGAAGGTCGGGTCCTCAGCGGAGAGCTTCTGGATGGCCGTGGAGAGCTTCTCCTGGTCACCCTTGGTGTTGGGTTCGATGGCAACCGAGATCACGGGCTCCGGGAAGCTCATGGACTCGAGGACGATCTGGTTGCTGGAGTCGCACAGGGTGTCGCCCGTGGTGGTGTCCTTCAGACCGATCGCTGCGTAGATGTGGCCGGCGGTAGCGCCCTCAACGGGCATTTCCTTGTTGGCGTGCATCTGGAACAGCTTGCCGATGCGCTCCTTCTTGCCCTTGGTGGAGTTGACCACCTGCGCGCCTGCTTCCACGTGACCGGAGTACACGCGGATGAAGGTGAGCTGGCCGAAGAACGGGTGCGCCGCAATCTTGAACGCCAGAGCGGAGAACGGCTCTTCGGCGGACGGCTTGCGGGTCAGTTCCTTCTCTTCGTCGCGGGGATCGTGACCGATCATCGGCGGGACGTCGAGCGGGTTCGGCAGGTAGTCGACGACTGCATCGAGCATCGGCTGAACGCCACGGTTCTTGAACGCGGAACCACAGAACACCGGGTAGAGCTCGGAGTTGATCGTCATCTTGCGGATGCCGGCCTTGAGTTCGTCGATGGTGAGTTCTTCACCTTCGAGGTACTTCTCCATGAGTTCTTCGGAGGCCTCTGCAACGGTCTCCACGAGGGTTGAACGGTATTCCTCGGCCTTGGCCTTGAGGTCTTCCGGAATCTCGCGGATTTCGTACTTGGCGCCCATGGTGACGTCACCCTTGGCATCGCCGGGCCACACCAGTGCGCGCATGTAGAGCAGGTCCACGACGCCGATGAAGTCGTTCTCGGCACCGATGGGCAGCTGCATGACCAGCGGCTTGGCACCGAGGCGGCTGATGATGGTGTCTACGGTGAAGTAGAAGTCAGCGCCCAGCTTGTCCATCTTGTTGACGAAGCAGATACGCGGAACGTTGTACTTGTCAGCCTGGCGCCATACGGTCTCAGACTGCGGCTCAACGCCTTCCTTGCCATCGAAGACGGCAACGGCACCGTCGAGGACGCGCAGGGAGCGCTCAACCTCAACCGTGAAGTCCACGTGGCCCGGGGTGTCGATGATGTTGATCTGGTTGTTTTCCCAGAAGCAGGTCACGGCGGCAGACGTGATGGTGATGCCGCGTTCCTTTTCCTGTTCCATCCAGTCGGTGGTCGAAGCGCCGTCGTGCGTTTCGCCAATCTTGTGGTTCACACCTGTGTAGAACAGAATGCGCTCGGTGGTGGTGGTCTTGCCGGCATCGATGTGGGCCATGATGCCGATGTTGCGGACCTTACTAAGGTCTGTAAGCACGTCCTGTGCCACGGTGTCTCCCTTTCGGATGGACTACGCGTTCGCCGCCGGCTCGTCTGAGCCGGCGGCGTACGGGAAGTTTTACCAGCGGTAGTGGGCGAAGGCCTTGTTGGACTCGGCCATCTTGTGGGTGTCTTCGCGACGCTTCACAGCGGCACCGAGACCGTTCGAGGCATCCAGGATTTCGTTCTGGAGACGCTCGGTCATCGTCTTTTCGCGGCGGGCCTTGGAGTAGCCGACCAGCCAACGCAGGGCGAGGGCGGTGGAGCGGCCCGGCTTGACCTCAACCGGAACCTGGTAGGTGGCGCCACCGACACGGCGGGAGCGGACCTCGAGGGAAGGCTTGACGTTGTCCATGGCCTTCTTCAGGGCTGCGACGGGGTCGCCGCCGGACTTCGCGCGTGCACCTTCGAGGGCACCGTAAACGATGCGCTCTGCGGTGGACTTCTTGCCGTCAACCAGCACCTTGTTGATCAGCTGGGTGACCAGCGGGGAGCCATAGACGGGATCTGATACGAGCGGCCGCTTGGGGGCCGGACCCTTGCGAGGCATATTACTTCTTCTCCATCTTTGCGCCGTAGCGGCTGCGTGCCTGCTTACGGTTCTTGACACCCTGGGTATCGAGGGCACCGCGGACGATCTTGTAGCGGACGCCGGGAAGGTCCTTCACACGACCACCACGGACGAGCACAATGGAGTGCTCCTGGAGGTTGTGGCCAACACCGGGGATGTAGGCGGTAACTTCGATGCCACCGTTGAGGCGCACACGTGCAACCTTACGCAGAGCCGAGTTCGGCTTCTTCGGGGTGGTGGTGTAGACGCGGGTGCAAACACCGCGGCGCATCGGGCTGCCCTTAAGCGCGGGGGCCTTGGTCTTTGAGACCTTCGGCGTGCGGCCCTTGCGGACCAGCTGGTTAATCGTAGGCACTTTCGTGTTCTCCGTTTTATCCGGAGCGGCCTCTGACAGCCGCTCTCCTGTTTCTTTGCCTCGCCGCCCGAGCTTTGAAGAAGTCTCCAGAGCAGCTGAGGCGAAGCCTTGATGTCGGATTCGCATAAGGAGGACGCTGCAGCTCGCGGCCGCAATTGTCCCTAGGCATGCGAAAATGTGGCATACGTTGCACAAGAACCCTGCAAACCGGAAACGTCGCTCTCGGTTCTGCTTTTCAGCTGATACAGCCTTCTAGCTAACACCGGGCGCACTCATCCACTGCCACAATAACAATTGGTCTCAAGTCTAGCACGGACTGCCCTGAGTCCTTAATCGGCCCCTAGTCCCCCATCGATTGCTCCGGTAACGCCGTTTAGGATCCCCAAAAGGGCGTTACCGGAACAATCGATGGGTTAAACGGGAATGGCCCCACACCTTGCGGTGGGGGCCATCCGTCGTCAGGCAGTGATTACCGGTGGCTACCGGAAGTCGTTGCCGAGGTCGTAGTCATCCAGCGGGATGGCGTGGAACTCAGGAGCTCCGTCACCGCCCAGCGTGTCGTAAGAGAAATCGCTGAATGCGCTCGGGCCGGTGAACAGGTTGGCCTTTGCTTCCTCAGTCGGTTCCACCGTGATCTCGGTGTAGCGCGGGAGACCCGTGCCGGCCGGGATCAGCTTACCGATGATGACGTTCTCCTTGAGGCCGAGCAGCGGATCGCTCTTGCCTTCCATGGCCGCCTGCGTCAGGACGCGGGTGGTCTCCTGGAAGGATGCTGCGGACAGCCAGGACTCGGTGGCCAGCGACGCCTTGGTGATACCCATGAGCTCGGGACGTCCGGAAGCCGGAGTCTTGCCCTCGGATACAACGCGGCGGTTGGCGTCCTCGAACCGGCTGCGCTCGGCCAGCTCACCCGGGAGCAGGTCGGAGTCGCCGGATTCGATGACCGTGACGCGGCGCAGCATCTGGCGGACGATGACTTCCACGTGCTTGTCGTGGATGCCAATGCCCTGGCTGCGGTACACGCCCTGCACTTCGTCCACGAGGAACTTCTGTGCGGCACGCGGACCCATGATGCGCAGGACCTGCTTCGGGTCGACCGGACCGTTGATGAGCTTCTGGCCCACCGACACGTGCTGGCCGTCCTCGATCAGGAGACGCGACCGGCGCAGGACCGGGTAGGCGATCTCTTCGGAACCGTCGTCCGGAGTGATCACCAGGCGCATCTGACGCTCGGATTCCTCGATGGTGATGCGTCCGGCTGCTTCCGCAATCGGCGCCACACCCTTCGGGGTACGGGCTTCGAAGAGCTCCTGGATACGGGGCAGACCCTGGGTGATGTCGTCGCCACCGCTGGCGGAAACAGCACCACCGGTGTGGAACGTACGCATGGTCAGCTGGGTGCCGGGTTCACCGATGGACTGTGCGGCGATGATGCCCACGGCTTCACCAATATCCACGGTCTTGCCGGTGGCCAGCGAACGGCCGTAGCACAGGGCACAGGTTCCGACGCTGGACTCACAGGTGAGCACGGAGCGGACCTTGACCTCGGTGATGCCGGCTGCGAACAGCTCAGCGATCACGACGTCACCGCAGTCTGTGCCGGCCGGAGCCAGGACGTTGCCCTTGGAGTCGACGACGTCCACGGCCAGCGTACGGGCGTAGGCGCTGTTCTCGACGTTCTCGTCCAGGGTCAGCTCACCGTTGGCGTCAGCCACGGCGATCGGCGTGACGAGGCCGCGTTCGGTGCCGCAGTCCTCTTCACGGACGATGACGTCCTGCGAAACGTCCACCAGACGACGGGTCAGGTAACCCGAGTTGGCGGTACGCAGCGCGGTGTCGGCAAGACCCTTACGTGCACCGTGCGTGGCGATGAAGTATTCCAGCACCGACAGGCCCTCACGGTAGGAGGACTTGATCGGACGCGGGATGATTTCACCCTTCGGGTTGGCCACCAGGCCACGGATACCCGCGATCTGACGGACCTGCATCCAGTTACCACGTGCACCGGAGGACACCATGCGGTTGATGGTGTTCATCGGCGACAGGCTGTCGCGCATGGCCTGGGCGATCTCGTTGGTTGCCTTGTTCCAGATCTCGATCAGTTCCTGGCGACGCTCGTCGTCGTCGATCAGGCCCTTGTCGTACTGTCCCTGGATCTTGGCGGCGCGCTCCTCGTATCCGGCCAGGATGGCCGGCTTGGCCTCCGGAACCTCGATGTCGGAGATGGCGACGGTGACGCCCGAGCGGGTGGCCCAGTAGAAACCGGCATCCTTCAGGTTGTCCAGCGTTGCGGCCGTGACAACCTTCGGGTAGCGCTCCGCGAGGTCGTTGACGATGCGGGACAGCTCGCCCTTGTCGGCAACAGCCTCAACCCACGGGTAGTCCTCGGGCAGGGTCTCGTTGAAGAGAACCTGGCCCAGGGAGGTGTCCACCAGTGCGGGCTGACCCTGCTCCCAGCCTTCCGGAGCTTCCCAGCCGGCGTAAGGAACAAAGCCCTCAAGGCGGATCTTGACCTGGGAGTTCAGGTGCAGCTCGTGTGCGTCGAAGGCCATGATGGCCTCGGACACGGAGCCGAAGATCCGTCCTTCACCGGCTGAACCCACGCGCTTGGTGGTCAGGTGGTAGAGGCCGATGATCATATCCTGCGAAGGCAGGGTCACCGGGCGGCCGTCGGACGGCTTCAGGATGTTGTTGGACGACAGCATCAGGATGCGTGCCTCAGCCTGGGCTTCGGGGCTCAGCGGCAGGTGGACTGCCATCTGGTCGCCGTCGAAGTCAGCGTTGAACGCGCCACAAACCAGCGGGTGAAGCTGGATGGCCTTGCCTTCAACAAGCTGCGGCTCGAATGCCTGGATGCCGAGGCGGTGCAGGGTAGGTGCACGGTTGAGCAGCACCGGGTGTTCGGTGATGATCTCTTCGAGCACGTCCCAGACCTGCGGACGGTAACGCTCGACCATGCGCTTGGCCGACTTGATGTTCTGGGCGTGGTTGAGGTCAACCAGGCGCTTCATCACGAACGGCTTGAAGAGCTCCAGAGCCATCTGCTTGGGCAGGCCACACTGGTGCAGCTTCAGCTGCGGGCCGACGACGATGACCGAACGGCCGGAGTAGTCGACGCGCTTGCCGAGGAGGTTCTGGCGGAAACGGCCCTGCTTGCCCTTGAGCATGTCGCTCAGGGACTTCAGCGGACGGTTGCCCGGTCCGGTGACCGGACGGCCGCGGCGGCCGTTGTCGAAGAGGCTGTCAACAGCTTCCTGAAGCATGCGCTTCTCGTTGTTGACGATGATCTCCGGAGCACCGAGGTCAAGCAGTCGCTTGAGTCGGTTGTTGCGGTTGATCACGCGGCGGTAGAGGTCGTTGAGGTCGGAGGTCGCGAAGCGGCCACCGTCCAGCTGGACCATCGGGCGCAGTTCCGGCGGGATCACCGGGACGGCGTCCAGCACCATGCCGAGCGGGCTGTTGTTGGTGGTCAGGAACGCGTTGACCACCTTCAGGCGCTTCAGGGCGCGGGTCTTGCGCTGGCCCTTGCCGTTGGCGATGATGTCGCGCAGGTTGTCGGACTCGGCCTGCATGTCGAAGTTCTCAAGACGCTTCTTGATGGCCTCGGCACCCATGGAGCCTTCGAAGTACATGCCGTAGCGGTCACGCAGTTCGCGGTACAGGCCCTCGTCACCTTCGAGGTCGGCGACCTTCAGGTTCTTGAAGCGGTCCCAGACTTGTTCGAGGCGCTCGATCTCGGCGTCGGCACGCTTGCGGACGTTCGCCATTTGGCGGTCAGCGGAGTCGCGTGCCTTCTTCTTGTCGGCAGCCTTGGCACCCTCGCCCTCGAGACGGGCAAGCTCGTTCTCAAGGTCGCGGGCGATCGCGGCGATGTCGGAGTCGCGGTTGTCGATCAGCTGCTTCTTCTCGACGTCGTGCTCAACCTGCAGGTTGGGCAGTTCCGCGTGGCGGTTTTCTTCGTCGACGCTGGTGATCATGTAGGCAGCGAAGTAGATGACCTTTTCGAGGTCCTTCGGAGCCAGGTCAAGGAGGTAGCCCAGACGGGACGGAACACCCTTGAAGTACCAGATGTGGGTGACGGGAGCAGCCAGTTCAATGTGGCCCATGCGCTCACGGCGCACCTTGGCGCGGGTGACCTCAACGCCACACCGCTCACAGATGATGCCCTTGAAGCGCACGCGCTTGTACTTGCCGCAGTAGCATTCCCAGTCACGGGACGGGCCGAAGATCTTCTCGCAGAAGAGGCCGTCCTTCTCGGGCTTGAGCGTGCGGTAGTTGATGGTTTCCGGCTTCTTAACCTCGCCGTACGACCAGCCGCGGATGTCTTCCGCGGTGGCGAGGCCGATCTGCATGAGGCCGAAGGAGGATTCGCTGGACATATGGTCCCTGTTCTCTCTTGTTCTCTAAATTCTGAAGTCTTGGATTCGGTGAGGTTTCGACAAGCTCAACCACCGGTATCCGGTTACGGGAAAGGGTCGAGAGGCCGACGACGGGTGGTCACCACCCGCCGTCGGGACCCCTGCTAGACCTCTTCTACGGAGCTGGGCTCTGCACGAGACAGATCGATGCCCAGTTCTTCCGCAGCCGTGAAGACTGCGTCATCAGAGTCACGCATTTCAATTGTGGTTCCGTCCGTGGAAAGCACTTCCACGTTCAGGCACAGCGACTGCATTTCCTTGATCAACACCTTGAAGGATTCGGGAACACCCGGCTCAGGGATGTTCTCGCCCTTGACGATCGCCTCGTAGACCTTCACACGGCCGTGGATGTCATCGGACTTGATCGTGAGCAGTTCCTGGAGCGTGTAGGCGGCGCCGTAAGCTTCGAGCGCCCACACTTCCATTTCACCGAATCGCTGGCCACCGAACTGTGCCTTACCACCCAGCGGCTGCTGCGTGATCATGGAGTACGGGCCGGTGGAGCGGGCGTGGATCTTGTCGTCCACCAGGTGGTGGAGCTTCAGGATGTACATGTAGCCGACCGAGATCGGATCCGGGAACGGCTCGCCGGAGCGGCCGTCGAACAGGCGCGTCTTGCCCGAGGAGTTGATCAGGCGTTCGCCGTCACGGGTCGGGTTGGTGGAGTCCAGCAGCCCGGTGATTTCCTCTTCGCGGGCGCCGTCGAAGACCGGCGTTGCAACAGTGGTCTGGCCACTCTCGCGCGGCAGGTTCGGCAGCTGCTTGGCCCACTCCGGCTCGCCTTCGATCTTCCAGCCCGTCTTGGCAACCCAGCCGAGGTGCGTTTCCAGCACCTGGCCGACGTTCATACGGCCCGGAACACCCAGCGGGTTCAGGACGATGTCAACGGGGGTACCGTCGGCAAGGAAGGGCATGTCCTCGATCGGGAGGATCTTGGAGATAACACCCTTGTTGCCGTGGCGGCCGGCGAGCTTGTCGCCGTCGGTGATCTTGCGCTTGGCAGCCACGTAGACGCGGACCAGCTGGTTGACGCCCGGGGGCAGTTCGTCGTCGTTGTCGCGGTCGAAGACGCGCACGCCGATGACGGTGCCGGACTCGCCGTGCGGAACCTTCAGGGAGGTGTCGCGGACTTCGCGGGACTTCTCACCGAAGATGGCGCGGAGCAGGCGCTCTTCCGGGGTCAGTTCGGTTTCACCCTTCGGGGTGACCTTTCCGACCAGGATGTCGCCGGCTTCAACCTCGGCACCGATGTGAATGATGCCGCGCTCGTCCAGGCCAGCCAGGACTTCCTCGGACACGTTGGGGATGTCACGGGTGATTTCCTCAGCACCGAGCTTGGTGTCGCGGGCATCGATCTCGTGCTCCTCGATGTGGATGGAGGAAAGGACGTCCTCTGCCACGATGCGCTGGGACAGGATGATGGCATCCTCGAAGTTGTGGCCTTCCCATGACATGAATGCCACGAGCAGGTTCTTACCGAGGGCGAGCTCGCCCTGGTCCGTTGCCGGGCCGTCAGCGATGATGCCGCCAACTTCCAGGCGCTGGCCTTCGTTCACCAGGACACGGTTGTTGTAGCAGTTGCCCTGGTTGGAGCGGGCGAACTTGTTGATGCGGTAGTTGGTTTCCGTACCGTCGTCGTTGAGCATGACGACCAGCTCAGCGGAGACCTCGGTAACCACACCGGCCTTCTTCGCGATGGTGACGTCGCCTGCGTCGACGGCGGCAGCACGCTCCATGCCGGTACCCACGAACGGGGCCTCGGAACGGACCAGCGGCACAGCCTGGCGCTGCATGTTGGCACCCATGAGTGCACGGTTGGCGTCGTCGTGCTCAAGGAACGGGATCAGGGCGGTTGCCACGGACACCATCTGGCGCGGGGAAACATCCATGAACTGAACATCAGCAGCGGGAACGAGCACGGGCTCGCCTCCACCACCGCGGGCACGGACCAGGACGGTCTCTTCAGCGAAGCGCTTGTTCTCGTCGAGCGGAGCGTTGGCCTGTGCGATCAGGACCTCTGCCTCGTCGTCGGCCGTGAGGTACTGGACGTCGTCGGAGACGACCCCATCCTTGACCAGGCGGTACGGCGTCTCGATGAAACCGAACGGGTTGATGCGGCCGTAGGATGCCAGCGAGCCGATCAGACCAATGTTCGGGCCTTCAGGGGTTTCGATGGGGCACATACGTCCGTAGTGGGACGGGTGGACGTCTCGGACTTCCATGCCGGCACGGTCACGGGACAGACCGCCGGGGCCAAGCGCGGAGAGGCGGCGCTTGTGGGTAAGGCCCGAGAGCGGGTTGTTCTGGTCCATGAACTGGGACAGCTGGGAGGTTCCGAAGAACTCCTTGATGGCTGCCACAACGGGACGGATGTTGATCAGGGTCTGCGGCGTGATGGCCTCGACGTCCTGCGTGGTCATGCGTTCGCGGACGACGCGCTCCATGCGGGACAGGCCGGTGCGGACCTGGTTCTCGATGAGCTCGCCTACGGCGCGGATGCGGCGGTTGCCGAAGTGGTCGATGTCATCGATCTCGACGCGCAGCTCGTGGTCTTCACCGTCGCGCTTGCCCATGAGGGTCTTCTCGCCGGCGTGCAGCGCGACGAGGAACTTGATCATGGCCACGATGTCTTCAACGTGCAGGACCGAGGCTTCCTTGTCGCCAAGGGAGCGGTCGATGCCAAGCTTGCGGTTGATCTTGTAGCGGCCAACCTTGGCCAGATCGTAGCGCTTGGAGTTGAAGTACAGGTTGTCCAGCAGGGACTGGGCAGCCTCGACTGTGGGCGGCTCGCCCGGACGCAGCTTGCGGTAGATGTCCAGCAGGGCGTCTTCGCGGGTTTCGGTGGCGTCCTTCTCCAGCGTTGCACGCATGGAGTCGTACTGGCCGAACTCCTCGAGGATCTGGCCTTCAGTCCAGCCGAGGGCCTTCAGCAGCACCGTGACCGACTGCTTGCGCTTGCGGTCGAGGCGCACGCCGACCTGGTCGCGCTTGTCGATCTCGAGCTCGAACCAGGCGCCGCGGGACGGAATGATCTTTGCGGTAAAGATGTCCTTGTCGCTGGTCTTGTCGGCGGCGCGCTCAAAGTAGGCGCCCGGGGAACGGACCAGCTGGGAAACGACGACACGCTCGGTGCCGTTGACGACGAAGGTGCCCTTCTCGGTCATCAGCGGGAAGTCACCCATGAACACGGTCTGCTGCTTGATTTCGCCCGTGTTGTTGTTCATGAATTCGGCCTTGACGTACAGCGGTGCCGAGTACGTAGCGTCCCGGTCCTTGCATTCAGCCATGGTGTACTTCGGATCAGCGAACTCCGGATCGGAGAAGCTCAGGGACATGGTGCCCTGGAAGTCCTCAATCGGGGAGATCTCTTCGAAGATGTCGGAAAGACCGGAGGTGGTGGCGACGCTCAGGTCGCCTTCTTCGACGGCCTTCGCAACGCGGGCCTGCCAGCGTTCATTTCCGACCAGCCAGTCGAAGCTGTCCGTCTGCAGGGCAAGCAGATTCGGAACGTCAAGAGGTTCGTGAATCTTTGCGAATGAGAGCCGGCGAGTCGCACCATCGGTGCTTGCCGTATTAGCGGTTTCGTTATTAGAGGTGCTCGAGGCGACCAAGAGGGATCCTTCCACAGACCTTCAGGCGTTTTCAGATCTCCCCCGCTTTTCACCCTGCGGAGTGACTCCGCAGTGCTACCATCCGGTTCCGCTATATGACCCGGAACCTGGTGCTGCCCATGCTGGTGACGTTGTTCACGGCACATTGATGGAACAGCTAACAGGCTAAGCCCACCGCTATATGAAGGCTGAAGGTAAACAGGGAAGACGCAAATATCTACGATACGGCAAAACCCCACGCGTGTCTACCCCACTTGCCAGCAGAATGCAAGCACCGTTGCCACGGGCACCTAACCGGAATGGACCCCGCCTTCCCAGCGTTGAATGGATAGGTGACCGGGCTCACGATACCCTTAGGCCAACCAACGACCAAAGATCGGAAGAGAACATCCATGAGCAATTCCGTGGACAACAGCGACGTTGTCATCCTGTCCGGCGCACGTACCCCGCAGGGCCGGCTGAACGGGCAACTGGCGAGCTTCACCGCCGTCGAGCTCGGGGCGCACGCGATCAAGGCGGCCATTGCGGCGAGCGGAGTGGACTCCGGCCAGGTGGACGCCGTCATCATGGGCCAGGTCCTTCAGGCCGGGGCCGGGCAGAACCCGGCCCGCCAGAGCGCCATCGGCGCCGGCATCGGCTGGAACGTCCCCACCGTGACCATTAATAAGGTCTGCCTTTCCGGGCTTACCGCGGTGATCGACGCGGCGCGGATGATCCGCGCCGGCGACGCCACCGTCGTCGTCGCCGGCGGCCAGGAGTCGATGACACGGGCACCCCACGTCCTCCCCGGCTCCCGCCAGGGGTGGAACTACGGGACCGTCCAGGCGCTGGACGTTGCCGCACACGACGGCCTGACCGACGCGTTCGATGGCCAGTCGATGGGACTGTCCACCGAATCCAAGAACCTGACGCTGGGCATTGACCGGACCGCGCAGGACACTGTGGCCGCCAATTCACACCAGCGCGCCGCCATTGCCTCGAAGAACGGCGTTTTCGACGACGAGATCTCCCCGATCAGCGTCAAGCAGCGCAAGGGGGATCCAGTGGTGGTTTCCACCGACGAGGGCGTCCGGCCGGAAACCACCGTCGAGTCCCTGGCCGGACTGCGGGCAGCCTTCGTCACCGACGGCACCATCACGGCCGGCAACTCCTCTCCCCTGTCCGACGGCGCCTCCGCCCTGGTCCTGACCTCGCGCAAGTTCGCGGAGGAAAACGGGCTGGAGTACCTGGCTGTGGTGGGCAAGCCCGGGCAGGTGGCCGGGCCGGACAACTCCCTCCACTCCCAGCCTTCCAACGCCATCCGGAACGCGCTGGACCGGGCCGGCTGGAGTGCCGCGGACCTGGACTTCATCGAGATCAACGAGGCGTTCGGTTCGGTGGCCGTGCAGTCCCTCAAGGACCTGGACTACCCGCTGGAGCAGTGCAACATTCACGGCGGTGCCATCGCGCTGGGCCACCCGATCGGTGCCTCCGGTGCACGGCTGGCACTCCATGCGGCGCATGAACTGAAGCGACGCGGCCAGGGCAAGGCGGCGGTTTCGCTCTGCGGAGGCGGCGGCCAGGGTGAGGCCCTCCTGCTGTTCCGCGACTGATGAACGGCGTTCCGCCGTCGGGACCCAACGTGCCGCCGTCGGGACCTAACGGGACCGACGGCGGCAGGAACGGCAGGGAGCGGTTCCTTGCCGACGCCGTGGCGCGCGGCCTGGACGTCCAGCTCGTCGAACGGCTGGCGGCCCGCAGCCTCGAAGAGGCGGCCGCGATCCTAGGGATCAGCCCGGCGGACATCGTGAAATCCCTCGTGGTGAAGCACAAGGACGGCAGCTTCCTCTTCGCCCTCATCCCGGGCGACCGCCAGATCTCCTGGCCCAAGCTGCGCAGCCTGGTGGGCGTCAACAAGCTCTCGCTTCCTGCCGCGGACGTGGCACTGGAGGCCACCGGCTATGAGCGCGGCACCATCACGCCGCTCGGCAGCACCACGGCATGGCCTGTCTACGCGGACCGGACCATCGCCGGCAAGCGGATATCCATGGGCGCGGGCCAGCACGGCTACAGCGCATTCGTGGACGCCGACGCCCTGGTCTCGGCCCTCGGCGCGGTGCTCGCGGACATCAGTGAACCCAACTAGGTAGCACATGAGGGCGTTCTCAGCCCTGGGAACGCCCTTAACTGCTACCTAGTTGGGTTAAACGCAGGAATCCCCGCCCACCGGAGTGGACAGGGATTCCTGAACAAGCAGTGTTACTTGAGGGTAACGGTGGCGCCAGCTTCTTCGAGCTGAGCCTTTGCCTTCTCGGCAGCTTCCTTGGTGGCGCCTTCGAGAACAGCCTTGGGAGCGCTGTCAACCAGGTCCTTGGCTTCCTTGAGGCCGAGGGAGGTGATGGCGCGAACTTCCTTGATCACTGCGATCTTCTTGTCGCCAGCAGCTTCGAGGATGACGTCGAAGTCGGTCTTCTCTTCGGCTTCCTCAGCGGCAGCGCCACCGGCGGGGCCGGCAACCGCAACAGCAGCAGCGGTAACTTCGAAGGTCTCTTCGAAGAGCTTGACGAACTCGGAGAGCTCGATGATGGTCAGTTCCTTGAAAGCTTCAATGAGCTCTTCGTTGCTGAGCTTCGCCATGGTGTGGCGTCCTTCCTATAGGTGGTGCTTGGCGGCCTGGGCCGTTGCCTTCACACCGAGTCTGGTTTGAAAGAGAATTAGTTCTCTTCGGTGGCTGCGGCTTCGGCCGGAGCTTCGGTCTCTGCTGCTTCTGCGGCCGGGGCTTCTTCAGCGGCGGGGGCTTCGGCTTCAGCCGGAGCACCG
Organism: Arthrobacter sp. K5; assembly: GCF_040448525.1. Classification (NCBI taxonomy): domain Bacteria; kingdom Bacillati; phylum Actinomycetota; class Actinomycetes; order Micrococcales; family Micrococcaceae; genus Arthrobacter; species Arthrobacter sp. K5. The sequence continues at coordinate 1,669,383 of NZ_CP159279.1, forward strand.
TTCTCTTCTTCAAGCTTGAGGCGCAGTGCGTCGATGATGCGTGCAGCAGCGGCAGCAGGGGCCTTGAGGATGCCTGCAACCTTGGCGAGCTGCAGCTCGCGGGACTCGAGTGCTGCCAGGGCAGCAACTTCGCTGGCGTTCAGTGCCTTGCCCTCGAAGTAACCGGTCTTGATGACCAGCTGCTTGTTGGCCTTGGCAAAATCCGTCAGGCTCTTGGCAGCTGCAACTGCGTCACCCTTGATGAACGCGATTGCAGTGGGGCCGGCGAGCTGGCCGTCGAATGCTTCGACACCAGCTTCCTTGGCTGCAATAGCGGTCAGGGTGTTCTTGACGACCGCGAACTTGGTGTCCTGGCCGAGAGAAACACGCAGCTGCTTGAGCTGTGCAACGGTGAGCCCACGGTATTCGGTCAGGACAGCGGCGTTCGATTCCTTGAAATCGTTAGTGATCTCAGCTACTGCTGAAACCTTGGTAGGCGTTGCCATAACCCTCCTTCCGGGGATAGTGCCGGTATTCCGGGTCCCCGCTCAGGTGAGCTAAAACTAAAAACGCCCCGCGCAGATGCACGGGGCTTGGCTCAACGCTGTTCATGACAGCGGAGCTTTGCTTCGTTCACCTGCGCCGGCCGCCCTATGTTCAGGGTCCTTCGTCCGGAAACCCACTGGCCCTTCCGCACACAACTGCAGAGTTGAGCTGAGCTCGAAAGAGTGGGATTCCAACAACCGACGGTCTTTGGTAGTTCAAGCTTACGGGAGGGTTCTGCGGATAACCAAATCGGTCTAGCTCCTGCTCGGTCCCAGGTCCGGCAGTTCCTTCTGCCAGATCCCGGTGACTCCCGCCGTCGTGAACCCGAGCTGGCGGTTGACCGTGAGCAGGTACCGGTTTTCCGGGGCGTTCCACGTGTAGATCACCCGCGCGTCGGGGAACTGCTCGGTGAGGCGCTCCATGTTGGCCACCTTGATGAGCAGGCCGAGCTTGTTGCCGCGGTGAGCCTGTAGCACCACCGTGTCGTCCTGGAAGACGACGTCCTGCCGCTGCGCCAGGACGCTGATGGTGGTCAGCCCCACAAGCGTCTCCGTGGCGATATGCTCGACGGCGGTCACCACCGTGCGCCGTCCCTGGGAGATGGTGACTTCCTCCGCTTCACGCAGGATCCTGGCGTCGAAAACCATACTGTCGTCCGGCCCGGCGTCGCCGCCGGCCTGGTTTTCGAGGGCCGCCACCGCTTCCAGCCATCGCTCCGGGCAGCGGTCGGTCCAGTGGTGCAAGCGGTAGCGGCCGCTGTTGGCCTCCTGCGCCTCCGCCTCGAGCTCGGCCACCAGCTTGCTGTCCAGCGGCAGCGCGCACGAGCTGAACTGTTCAATGTGCTGCAGCGTGTACCCGGTGCGCTGGGCGAAATCCACCTCGCGGCTGCCCAGCGGCACATAGCCCTGGCCCGACCCGGGCACCAGCTGCTCGGGCGCGAATTCGTGCAGGGAGGCGCCCGGGTGGTTGGTGTCCACCAGGATCATGGTGCGGCCCTCCTCCCGGGCGAAGTGCTCGGCAGCCTCCAGCAGCTGCCGGCCCACGCCCTGGCGCTGGTATTCGGGGAGGATGTCCAGCGTGAACTCGGCAAGGTCCAGGTTGTCGGCGAGGGGAAGGGCGATGTCCACGGTGCCCACGATCTCGTCGCCGATCTTCGCCACGAGGATCACCTGGCGCTCGTACGGGTCGTCCAGTTCGAGAAGCTTTTCCAGCGGCGTGTAGGCGAGGTCGTCACTGCCCCAGGTATCCATCCGGACCTTGCGCCCCACCTCCACTGCCGCGAGGAAGTCCGCTGCGTCGGCAGCGTCCACGGAGTCAGGAATCCACAGCCGCTCGATCCGCACCTCTATTGCCATCATCCCCAGCCGTTTCCGCCGCTTGCCCTGAAGGCTGCGGGCTTGAGTCCACGCGGTGTATCCGTCGCCAGCATATGCCGGTTAACGCCGGCGCTGCCACTCGCCGTCGTACCCTGCCGCATGGAAGCCCAGGGCTATATTGATGGCCAGCATGTGGTCATTCTCCGCGGCGTTGAATGTCAGGACCCGCTCCACCTCGGGATGGTTCTTCTGCAGGCGCCGCAGGTTGAGCACCTTGACGAGCATCCCCAGCCGGTGCCCGCGGTGTGCCTGGGCCACGAGAGTGTCGTCCTGCTCGGCCAGCCACGGTTTTTCGTCCGAGTGCTGGAGCACCGAGTAGGCGGCCAGCTCGCCGCTCGACGTGTGCCGGGCCACTGCCACCAGCGACTCCAGGCCCGCCCGCCTCCACTCGTCCTCGACGTGCCGGACGCGCTGGGCATCCCACACCTCGGCGTCGTAGTGCAGCGCCCCTGCCGGGGTGTCCGTGCTCATTTTGGACATGAGCACTGCCATCTCTTCGACGTACTCATCGGGACAGCGGTCGGTCCAGCCGAGAATTTCGTACTGGTCCCCCGCGATGCCGGCTGCCTCGCCTTCCAGCGCGTCAAGGACACCGTCCGACGGCGGCATGTCCAGAGCGCTGAAACGCGTCACCTGTTCGAGGGTGTAACCGGCAGCCGCGGCGAACCGTACGCCGCGGGCCGCGGCCGGGACCCCGCCCGTCCCCGTTCCGGGCCGGAGGATTCCCGGCCCGTCCGGATCGAACCCGGGCGCGTGCTCGGTGAAGGACTGCAGGGTGCTGCGTCCGTTCTCCGCCGCCAGAGCCTCCGCATGCCGCAGGAGGGCCTGGCCGATGCCGCGGCCGCTGTACCCGTCGAGGACGTCCACCCTGAGGAACGCATCCTGGAGGTTCTCCTTTTGGGTAAACCGCACCCAGGACCGTGCCACCATGCGGTCGTCCAGCCGTACGAAGAAGAGCCGCAGCTTCTCGTAGTCGTCGTCGCGCCACGCCTCCAGCCGGGCCTTGCGGGGCGTTGCCCGGTCCAGGTTGCCCCAGGTCTCCAGCACCAGGGCGTCGCTGAGGTCGCTGAATTCGAGGAAGTCTGTGGCGTCGGGCGCGTCAAGTGACCCAGGCAGGAACAGCGGCTCGATCCGGTAGGAGGGCGTCGTCACCGGATCAGCCTAGCCGCAACGCCCTGAGTCCAACAGGGCGAGCCGACGCGCCGAACGGGAGTCCCGCCGTCGTACTTTAGTGCGATAAGGGCCACGGAATGCAAAAGGACCGCCCGGCACATGCCGGACGGTCCTTTGGTGCTGGCCGGATACTCGGCCGCAGGTTCGCGAGGGTTACGCCTCGATGAGAACCTTGGTGACGTTGGGGTCAACGGAGATGCCGGGACCGAACGTGGTGGCAACCGTTGCCTTCTGGATGTAGCGGCCCTTGGAAGCGGACGGCTTCAGACGGAGCACCTCTTCGAGGGCAGCGGCGTAGTTCTCGGCCAGCTTGGTGGCGTCAAACGAAACCTTGCCGATGATGAAGTGCAGGTTGGAGTGCTTGTCGACGCGGAAGTCGATCTTGCCGCCCTTGATGTCGTTGACAGCCTTGGTGACATCGGGGGTGACGGTGCCGGTCTTCGGGTTCGGCATCAGGTTACGCGGACCCAGGACCTTACCGAGCCGGCCAACCTTGCCCATGAGGTCAGGGGTGGCAACGGCTGCGTCGAAGTCGGTCCAGCCGCCGGCAATCTTTTCGATCAGGTCGTCGGAACCAACGAAGTCGGCGCCGGCAGCGATTGCTGCTTCGGCCTTCTCACCCGTGGCGAACACGAGGACGCGGGCGGTCTTACCGGTGCCGTGCGGCAGGTTGACGGTGCCGCGGACCATCTGGTCGGCCTTGCGGGGGTCAACGCCCAGGCGGAAGGCGACCTCAACGGTGGCGTCGAACTTGGACGGGTTGGTGTCCTTGGCGAGCGTCACTGCCTCGAACGGCGCGTAGAACTTCTCCGCGTCGATCTTGGCTGCGGCTGCCTCGTATGCTTTGCTGCGCTTTGCCATGCTGCTTATTTCTCCTTGTGCAGTTGTGGTCTGCGGACCGCGCTGGGCCCTGCCACAGCCGCGAGTCCGACTGTTCTTATTCCGTGCGGACTAGCGGCATTTCAATGTTTCAGTGGTGCCGGTTTCCCGGCGGTGCTGCCCGGCGTCGTTCCCGGTTTCCCGGACCCGGCGCCGCATCAGCGGGGAATTAACCCTCGACGGTGATGCCCATGGAGCGGGCGGTGCCGGCGATGATCTTCGCTGCGCCTTCGAGGCTGGTGGCGTTGAGGTCTTCCATCTTGGTGGAGGCGATCTCGTTGACCTGGGCCTGGGTCAGCTTGGCAACCTTGACGGTGTGCGGGGTAGCCGAACCCTTGGCGACGCCTGCAGCCTTCTTGATGAGCTCTGCAGCCGGCGGGGTCTTGGTGATGAACGTGAACGAACGGTCTTCGTAGACGGTGATTTCAACAGGAATAACGTTGCCGCGCTGGGCTTCCGTCGCAGCGTTGTACGCCTTGCAGAATTCCATGATGTTGACGCCGTGCTGGCCAAGCGCAGGACCGATCGGCGGGGCCGGGTTAGCGGCACCTGCCTGGATCTGCAGCTTGATGAGGCCGGTGACCTTCTTCTTGGGAGCCAATGTAGGGTCCTTCTCTCAAATGCGTCCTGGGACACAGGAGCGTGCCTCAGGTGGTTGACCGCCATGGCGAGGCGGTCGGCCGTTCCGGAACTGCTAAAGCGGGCCGCTTCGGAACGAAATCTGTGGTGATCAGCTAGATCTTGGTGACCTGGTTGAAGGCCAGCGTGACCGGGGTCTCGCGTTCGAAGATGGACACCAGAACAACGAGGGTCTGGGAATCCACCTTGATCTCGGAGATCGTGGCGGGCAGGGTCTCGAACGGGCCCTCCTTGACGATGACCGATTCGCCGACCTCGAAGTCGACGTTCACCGGAGCGGCAGCCTGCTTGGTGGGCTTGCCCTTCTCTGCCTGCTCCTCTTCGAAGACCGGGGCCAGCATGGAGAAGACCTCATCGAGGCGCAGCGGCACGGGGTTGTGGGCGTTGCCCACGAAGCCGGTGACACCCGGGGTGTGGCGGACGGCGCCCCACGAGGCGTCGGTCAGGTCCATGCGGACCAGCACGTAGCCGGGGATGCGGACGCGGTTGATGACCTTGCGCTGAGCGTTCTTGATCTCAACGACTTCTTCCATCGGAACCTGGATTTCGAAGATGTAATCTTCCATGTCCAGGGTCTGGATGCGGGTCTCAAGGTTGGCCTTGACGCGGTTTTCGTAGCCGGCGTAGGAGTGGATGACGTACCAGTCACCCTCCTGGCGGCGCAGCTTGGACTTGAACTCTTCGGCCGGGTCGGTGGCCTGGGCGGCAGCAGCGGCCAGGACGTCGGTCCCTTCGGCGCCTTCCTCGGCGTCCTCTCCGGTCACGTCGTCGGCGTCAGTCACGTCGTCGGTCTCGGCGTCGTCAGCGTCGGTCTCGGCGTCGTCTTCAAAATCGGCGTCGCCTTCGGAATCGGGCGCAGCAGACTCAACCTCGGAGCCCTCAGCGGACTCAGCCGCGGGGTTCTGGGTTTCATCCAGCTCAGTCTCAGTTACCTCGAGCTCCTGCTCAGACACTTGGTCTCCTGCTTCCTCATTGCCTAATTGCCTATTTAAATGGCTCAATTCCGCACACCCCGCAGCTCCTTGCCGGAATCCGGCCGGGGAGCCCACGCAGTCTGCGGACCGATCGCCTTAGTTGTCCGTGGCGCCTGTACCGCTGAAGACCCAGCTCACCGCGGAGCCGAACGCCAGGTCCAGCAGAGTGACGATCACCATCATGATGACTACGAATACGAGCACCACAAGCGTGTAGTTGATCAGTTCCTTGCGGGTAGGGGCAACGACCTTCTTCAGTTCGCCAATGACCTGGCGGATGAAGAGTGCAATGCGAGCGAAGAAGCCAGCCTTGGCGGCGTTCTTAGCGGGGCGGCCCTTGGAGCTGCTTGCAGCTGTTTCGGTCACCTGTTCCTCACTCATCCTCGCAAGTCGGATTACCCGGCTCTGAACTGAACCTTTGATTGCTGCGCTTGCTCCGGCTTTCGCCGGAACAGCCTGCGCAGGGCAGACAGGACTCGAACCTGCAACCTGCGGTTTTGGAGACCGCTGCGCTACCAATTGCGCCACTACCCTATGGATCAAAAACCGATGAGGCCGCACTTTTCCCCAAGGCCATCTGGGGCGCACGTCATCATCCGTGTTTTCAACACCGGAGAACCAGTCTACGCAACAACTGCGCTTACGTCGAACCAGCCTCATTTCGGACCGTTTTCAGCTTCTGGATCGGCGCTGCACCGCAGTCACAAAGCCGTGTTCCACCTCGAACGATCCGGTGAACAGCATAGAGTAGATTTCGTCGAAATCCACCATTCAGCTCACCAGCTGCAAGCGAAGAACGGACCTGCCATGTCTTCCGCCCGCGTTTCCCAACGCATTTCTGCCATTGCCGAATCCGCCACCCTGGCTGTCGACGCCAAGGCCAAGGCGCTGAAGGCGGCCGGCCGGCCGGTGATTGGCTTCGGTGCGGGCGAGCCCGACTTCCCCACCCCGGACTACATCGTCCAGGCCGCCATCGACGCCGCCAGCCAGCCGAAGTACCACCGCTACTCCCCCGCCGGCGGTCTGCCCGAGCTGAAGAAGGCTATTGCCGAGAAGACGTTCCGGGACTCCGGCTACAGGGCCGACCCGTCCCAGGTGCTGGTCACCAACGGCGGTAAGCAGGCCGTCTACAACACGTTCGCCACCCTCGTGGATCCGGGCGACGAAGTGATCGTGCCCACGCCGTTCTGGACCACCTACCCCGAGGCCATCCGTCTCGCCGGCGGCGTTCCGGTGGAGGTCTTTGCCGGCCCGGAGCAGGACTACCTGGTGACTGTGGAGCAGCTCGAAGCAGCCGTCACGGACCGTACGAAGATCCTGCTGTTCGTGTCGCCGTCGAACCCCACCGGCTCCGTCTACTCGCCCGAGCAGGTTGCCGAAATCGGCAAGTGGGCCGCCGCCAAGGGCCTGTGGGTGGTCACCGACGAGATCTACGAGCACCTGACGTACGACGGCGTGCCCTTCACCTCCATCGCCACCGCCGCTCCCGAGCTGGGTGACAAGGTAGTGATCCTGAACGGTGTTGCCAAGACCTATGCGATGACCGGCTGGCGCGTGGGCTGGATGATCGGACCCGCCGATGTCATCAAGGCCGCCACCAACCTGCAGTCGCACGCCACGTCCAACGTGTCCAACATCCCGCAGATCGCCGCCCTGGCAGCAGTCTCCGGTCCGCTCACCGCGGTGGATGAGATGAAGGTCGCCTTCGACCGCCGCCGGAAGGCCATCGTGGATGGGCTCAACGCGATTGAGGGCGTTGAATGCCCGACGCCGAAGGGCGCCTTCTACGTGTACGCGGACGTCCGCGCGCTGCTGGGTAAGGAATTCCCGACGGCGAACGGCACGGTCCGCCCGGAGACCTCGGCCGCGCTTGCGGCGCTGATCCTGGACGAGGTGGAGGTCGCCGTGGTGCCCGGTGAGGCTTTCGGACCGTCCGGCTTCCTGCGCCTGTCCTACGCCCTGGGCGATGAAGACCTCGCCACCGGCGTCGGCCGCCTCCAGGACTTCCTCGGCAAGGCGCAGTAACCCCAGACGCTCCCTCACGTCCTGCAGGAAAACCACGGATTCTCCCTCAGATCCTGCAGAAAAAGCCCAAACGCTTCCGCACCGATAAAGGTGCGGGAGCGTTTGGGCTTTATTCGAGGACGTGACGGGCCTGATCGGAAGCTTGAGGAATGCCCGCGCTAGAGGAGGCGGCGCTCGGCGGCCCACTTGGTCAGTTCGTGGCGGCTGGACAGCTGCAGCTTCCGGAGCACGGCCGAGACATGGGTTTCCACGGTCTTGATCGAGATGAAGAGCTCCTTGGCTACCTCCTTGTAGCTGTAACCGCGGGCGATCAGCCGCATCACCTCGAGTTCCCTGGCCGAGAGTTTGTCCAGTTCATCGTCGGCGATGTCTGCCGGGGCGGTGCCGAAGGCGTCCAGGACAAAGCCTGCCAGGCGTGGGGAGAACACGGCGTCGCCACCGGCGACCCGGAACACGGCGTCGGTGATCTCCGCGCCGGAAATGGTCTTCGTAACATAGCCGCGGGCACCGGCCCGGATGACGGCCACGACGTCTTCGGCCGCATCGGAGACGCTCAGGGCAAGGAAACGCGTGGTTCCCAGGAGCGCCGCGGAACCGGTGATGACTTCCCGCCCTCCCCCGCCGCGGCCGCCGGGCAGGTGCACGTCCAGCAGCACGACGTCGGGCCGCGCAGCGGCAATAACCTCGATGGCCTGTTCGACGGTGCCGGCCTCGCCCACCACCACCACGCTCGGGTCGAGGTCAGCCTTGAGGCCGGACCGGAAAATCGCGTGGTCATCCACGATCACAACCCGCACCGTTCGTCCCGCCGCGCTTGCCCCTGCTGGTGTAGTCATGACTTTCCTTCCGCGTTGTCCGCGACGTCCGCAGGCAGCCTGAGGCGCACCTCTGTGCCGTCAGGTCCGCTGTTGATGGCGGCGTTGCCGCCGTGCCGTTTCATCCGGCCAATGATTGATTCCCGCACACCCAGCCTGTCCTGCGGGACTGCGCTCAGTTCAAAGCCCGGGCCGCGGTCCTTGACGAAGACTTCCGCGCCGCCGTCGGACACCTCCAGATAGACAGAGACGGGACCGCCGCCGTGGCGGGCAGCGTTCAGCATGGCCTCGCGGCTGGCCTGGACCAGCGCCTCATGGCGCTCGGTCATGTCCGTGTCGCCCACGGTCACGACGTCGACGGCGTTTCCGAGCCCGTCCTCAACCTCCGCGGCGGCGGCCTTGATCCGGTCCGAGAGCTGGCCGGCATCGCGGGCGGGGTCCTTGAAGAGCCAGCCCCGCAGCTCGCGCTCCTGCGCCCTCGCCAGTCGGACGACGTCGTGCTCGTTGCCGGCACGGCGCTGGATCAAGGCAAGGGTCTGGAGTACGGAGTCGTGCAGGTGGGCCGCGATCTCGGCCCGCTCGGTCGCCCGCACGCGGCCGGCCCGTTCTGTCTCGAGGTCGCGCCAGAACTTCAGGCCCCAGGGCAGCAGCACCAGCGCCACGCCGCCCAGCACGGCTACGGACGCGAGCAGCGCGAGCCAGGTCTGCTGCCATGAGCCCGACCCGGAGACCATGACCAGCACCCCGGCCACCACGAGCGCGAGGCCCGCTGCCAGCCGCGCCCATCCACCGGCCTGGTCCGCCTTGGTTTTGTCGACGAGCCCGGCCCGGCGGGTTTCATCCAGCTGCATCCAGGCAATGGCCGCGCCGCCGAGTATTGCCGCCGCCGGGATCAGCGTGCCCAGGGGCACCTCCACGCCCAGCAGCCTGGCGATCAGGATCGCGGCGACGAGCAGGAGCCCGGCGCCCAGCAGGATCTCCTTGCCGTAGCGCATGCTTCGGATCCGGAACCATGTGCTGCCGGGAGCGGCGGCAGGCGCGGGGGGCTGGGAAACGGTGCCGGCGTCGTGCTCCCCCGAGGGCGGGGGGACGGCGGAAAATGAAGGACCCGCGCCCGAGAAAGGAACAGGGCCCGGAAAAGGGGCGGGCGCCGGGCCTGACTGGAGGCTCACCGGCGGCAGGCTCACGGCGGGGGCAATGGGCGACGCCGGACGGCGGGCATTGCGCTTGGCGTTTTCGTCCGCGGTGGGAACCATGATCCACAGCCACGCGTAGAACGCGAGCCCTGCGCCCCCGGCGAAAGCAGCCACCACCATGCCGATCCGGACCATGCGCACCGGCCAGCCAAGATGAACCGCCAGGCCTGAGCAGACGCCGGCGATCAGGCGGTCGCTGCTGCGGACCAGGGGTGGGCGGACAGGGGCAGTGGTCATGCATCAATCCAAACACGGATCAGGGTTCCCGGGTCCCGTTGTGAGGGTGAACCCGGGGTAAGTCAGGGACGACTCAGGGTGTTCCCCAATAGAGGACTGACCAGCACAAACGGCAGTATCGAAGTATGAACCCGCAGAACCCCAACCCCAATGAAGGCCAGCAGCCGGGCACCCCGTCCGGGGGCAGCACCGGCCAGGATCCGGAGCACCCCGCCGGACCGGAAAACACGGAACCGGAAAACACAAGTCCGGAAAACACAGAGCCGGCAAACGGCGCCGGGCCGGAAAACCCCACTGAGCCACTGTTCCCGCCGCCCGCGTCCGGCGCTCCCGCATACGGCGCTCCCGGTTACGGCCGGGCCGCCCAGCCGCTGGACTTCTTCGACTGGATCCGCAGCCACGGCGTACACCGGGGACGCGACCGCTGGATCGGCGGCGTCTCGAGCGGCATCGCCGAAAGGATGGGCATCGATCCGCTGATCGTGCGCGGCATTTTCATCGTGCTGACGCTGTTCGCAGGAATCGGCGTCCTCCTGTACGGCCTCGGCTGGGCCCTGCTGCCTGAGCCCGACGGCCGGATCCACACCCAGGAGGCGGGCGCCGGCCGCTGGAGCACGGGCATGACGGGCGCGCTCATCACCTCGATCGTCGGCCTCACCGGCATGGGTGGCGGCTTCTGGGGATGGGGCCACGACGGCTTCGGCTTCTTCTGGGCCCTGTTCTGGATCGGCGGCGTCATCTACCTCATCTACTTCCTGACGCAGCGCAACAAAAACCGCACCGCTGCAACGGTGAACGGCACCACCGGGGGCCGGGCGGCCTACGGCTACGCACCGGCCGGCAACGCACCAGCGAATGCCGCCACGGGATCCGCCACGTCACCGTTCCCGGCGTCATCCTTCGCTGCCGGCGGCCATGCTCCTGCCCAGCCCTACACTGTGCCGCCGACTCCGGACGCCATCCCGTCGTACGGCGTCAATGAACCGTACGGCCCCACAGCCCCCTACGGCGGCGGCCTTCCGCCGCGCCGGCCCGCTCCGGTCCCTGCCCCGGTTCCGGCGCCCAAGCCGAGGCCGAGCGGCCCGGGCGCGCCGGCCGTCGCCATCACCGCCGGACTGGCGCTGCTGGCGGGCGGCACGCTCAAAGCGCTCGACGCCGGCAACCTGATTGATCTGGGCGAGTCGGCCAACGCCGTGGTCTGGGCAGCCGGTGCAGCGGTCCTTGGGCTTGGCATCCTGCTGGCCGGAATGCGCGGCAGGACCTCGGGCGCCCTCGGGTTCTTCGCCGTCGTTGCGCTCATCGTGGGCGGCATCTTTAGCGCCGTGCCCAACGGTGACCGGTTCCGCTTCCAGAATGCGGACTGGAATCCCGTCACCATCGAGCAGGCCCGCCAGGGTTTCCAGATCACCGGAGGCCGCGGAACTGTCGACCTGACCGGCCTGAACCTGAACCCGCCACTGGGCAGCGACGTCGTAATCCCCCTGGACGCCACGGCCAGCAACGTGACGGTCATCATTCCACGTACCGTGCCGGTGGATGTCCGCGCCGACATGACCCTGGGCAACCTCAACGAGGGCACGGGCAGCCGGGGCGGGATCACCTCCCGGCAAAGCAGCTACAACTCGGACAAGCCCGGCGCCAGGCTGATCCTCCAGATCGACGGCACCGTGAGCAACATCGCCATCCAGGAAGGTAACTGACATGAGCAGTTTTGATCCGTCACCGGACACCAACCCTGCGCCCAAGCCGTCCACCGGGGCCACGGACGAACCCGCCGAAGCACCGGCCCGCGTAGGCACCATCGTCTGGGGGCTGGTGGTCCTCGCACTGGCCGTGCTGATCGTCATCTCCCAGCTGGGAATCGTGGTCCTGAACGGGACATATGTAGTGATCGGCCTGATGATCGGGGCCGGGGCCGCCCTGGTGATCGGCGGGCTGCTCTCAGCACGGAAACGTGACAACAGCGCAACAAACGGGAAGTCTTAAGCCATGGAAAAGTTCTACAGCATTGTCAGGGGCCTTGGCCTGAAGCGCGGACCGCAGCGCTGGCTGGGCGGCGTGTGCGGCGGGATCGCGGAGAAGCTGAACGTGGATGTGGCATTCGTCCGGATCGGTTTCCTCCTCTTGTGCCTGCTGCCCGGACCGGCCATCGTGTTCTACCTCGCGGCGTGGCTGATCCTGCCGGACCAGAACAACTCGATTGCGCTTGAATCCTTCCTCGATAAGCGCGGCACGGGCCGGTAGTAACCGCCCAAAGCCGGCAGCCGCCGTCGTCCGTTATGCAGTGCCCCCGTTCCCGCCGGAACGGGGGCGCTCTGCTGTCCCGGACCGTGCCGGCCCCTGGCGTCCGGGGCTCCCGGGGATGTAACCGTTTGTGTCCTACCCCACACTCCCCACTAGAATCTCTAATTGAGCTCAGCGTGGCGCTCTGCCCGTAAAACCTTCGAACCAGGATTTGAGCCAAGAAAATGAAAATCGGAATCCTCACCAGCGGCGGCGATTGCCCCGGACTGAACGCGGTTATCCGCGGCGCCGTCCTCAAAGGCATTGCCATCCACGGCCACGAATTCGTGGGGTTCCTCGATGGTTGGCGCGGAGTCGTGGAGGGTGACATCATCCCCATTCCCCGTACGCTTGTCCGCGGTATTGCCAAGCAGGGCGGCACCATCCTGGGCACGTCCCGGACCAACCCGTTCGAGAACGGCGGCGGACCCGACGTCATCAAAGCCCACATGGACCGGCTGGGCATCGACGCCATCATCGCCATTGGCGGTGAAGGAACCCTCGCGGCCGCCAAGCGCCTCACCGACGCCGGCCTGAAGATCGTCGGCGTTCCCAAGACCGTGGACAACGACCTCGACGCCACGGACTACACCTTCGGCTTCGACACGGCCGTGCAGATCGCCACCGAGGCCATCGACAGGCTGCGGACCACCGGCGAGTCCCACCACCGCTGCATGATCGCCGAGGTCATGGGCCGCCACGTCGGCTGGATCGCCCTGCATGCCGGCATGGCCTCCGGCGCCCACGCCATCCTCATCCCGGAGCAGAAAGTCAGCATCGAGCAGATCACCAAATGGGTGACCGAGGCCCATGACCGTGGCCGTGCCCCGCTCATCGTTGTGGCCGAAGGGTTCGTGCCGGAGCACATGGAGAGCCCCCACTCCGAACGCGGTCTGGACACCTTCGGCCGTCCCCGGCTGGGCGGCATCGCCGACCAGCTGGCACCGGAGATCGAAGCCCGGACCGGCATCGAGACCCGCGCCACCATCCTGGGCCACATCCAGCGCGGCGGCGTCCCCTCCGCTTTCGACCGAGTCCTGGCCACCCGCCTGGGCATGGCCGCCGTCGACTCCGTGGTGGAGGGCCGCTGGGGCACCATGGTGTCGCTGAACGGCACCGACATTGACCACGTTGGCTTCGAAGCCGCGCTGGGCAAGCTGAAGGTCGTCCCGCAGCACCGCTACGACGAAGCCGCGGTCCTCTTCGGCTAAGCCCGTTCCCCCGGCTGGCTTCCCGCAGCGCGAATGTACAGTTGTGGCCCCTGACTCCGGAGAATCAGGGGCCACAACTGTACGTTCGCGCCTGATGGGCGGCCGGGATCGGTAGGCTGGGACCATGAGCCTTGACCCCGGATCCGCCGCCATCATCCAGCTTGCCTGGGCGCGCCGCCTGGGGCTCGACGACGGCGCTTTCGCCCACGCCCTGGAAACCGGCGAGCGGATCACCAGGGTTGACGACTCCGCGCACTCGGTCGAGTTCGTGCGCCTGTTCGGCAGCTCGGCCCTCGTGGGTCCGCAGTGGGCCCTGGATGCCGCGGCAGGCATTTCCGATGAGGAGATGGCCCAGCACGTCACCCTGCTGACCATCACCCGGACGCACGGAGGCCACGGCCAGGGCTCCGCGGCGCTCTTCTTCGCCGACGACCTGCCGCTGCTGCAGACCGCGGAGGAGCTGACGGTGTCGCACGGCAATCCGGAGGCCATCGAGCTTGAGGGTCTGTGCCCGCCCGATGACGTGAACGAGGTGGGCCTGTCCGACCTCGAGAACCGCTACACCATCATTCACGACGACGAGGGGCAGCGGATGCCCGTGGCCTGCGGCGCCTACTCCGAATGGGAAGGCATCCTGGCCCACATGGGGGTTCTCGTGGCCCCCGAGTGGCGGCGCCGCGGACTGGGATCGCTCGCGGCCTCGGTGGCAGCCCACGAGGCCCTGGCCTCCGGGCTGACGCTGCAGTGGCGCACCGACGTCAGCAACAAGGGTTCACTGGCGACGGCACGCAGCCTGGGCTTTTCCACCGGCGGCATCCATACCAGCGTGCTGCTCGGCCAAGTGCGTTAGCGCGTCGCCGCCTCCGCGTCGTGGCCGGCAGCGGGCCGCTGCCCGCCCCATCCCTGGACCGCCTTGGGCCGGGCGAAGAACAGTGCCACCGCGGCGCCGAGCACAATTACAGCCGCAGGCAGCATGATTGACTGGCCCATCGCCGTCGCAAAGCCGTCATGCAGGGCGGGAGGCAACTGGCCGCCGAAGCCGCCGGCCTCACCCGAACCCCCGGGCGTCCCGCCGGGGGCCGCCGGAAGTTCCGCCGCGAGCCTGGCCTGCATGAGGACGGCGATGGCGGCACTGCCGAGGACAGCACCGATCTGCCGCGTGGTGTTGTAGACGCCCGCGCCGGCCCCCGCCTGCCGCATCGGCAGGTTGCGGGTTGCGGTGGAGCTCAACGGTGCCCAGATGCCCGCATTCGCGAAGCCGAGCACCGCGCTGGGCAGCAGGAACAGCCACACCGGGGTGTCCGGATGCATGAGTGCTGAATTCCAGAACAGCGCCACCGCCATGAGGAGCAGGCCGGTGGACGTGATGTATTTGGGGTTCACCCGGTCAATGATCTTCCCCACCAAGGGCGCCAGCCCGCCGGAAATCAGCGCCATGGGCCCCATCATCAGGGCAGACTGCGTAGGAGTCATGTCCCGCACGATCTGGTAGTAGAAGATGAGCGGCAGGCCAAAAGCCGTGACAGTGAATCCCACGGTGGTGATCCCGACGTTCGCCAGCGAGAAGTTGCGGTCCCGGAAGAGCGCCAGCGGAAGCAGCGGCTCACCCTTGTTGGCCGCCTGCCAGCCGACAAAAAGCGCCAGCACCACGATGCCGCTGATGATCAGCCCCCACACTGTCACCGGCCCGGTGATGGTTCCCCAGTCGTACGTCTCGCCTTCCTGGATGCCAAAGACCAAAAGGAAAAGTCCGACGGCGCTGAGCACCACGCCGGGGATGTCGAACCGGTGCGGGTGGGTGGTGAGGGACGGAACGAAGCGCCAGGCAAGGATGAAGCCCACGATCCCGACGGGCACGTTGATGAAGAAGATCCACTCCCAGCCAAGGCCGTCCACGAGCACACCGCCCAGAATGGGGCCGACGAGCGTCGCCACACCGGCGGTGGCACCCCACAGACCCATGGCGGCGCCGCGCCCGTCCGGCGGGAAGATCCTGGTGATCACGGCCATGGTCTGCGGGGCCATCAGCGCTGCGCCGAGGCCCTGCAGGACGCGGGCGGCGATGAGCATGCCCACGGTGCCGGACAGCCCGCACCACAGCGATGCGAGGGTGAACACCACGAGGCCCGCAAGGTACAGCCGCTTGGGTCCGAACCTGTCGCCGAGCCTGCCGGTGATCAGCAGCGGCACCGCATACGCCAGCAGGTAGGCGCTGGTGACCCAGATGACGGCGTTGATGTCCGTGTCCAGCCCCTCCATGATCCGCGGGTTGGCCACCGAAACGATTGTGGTGTCGATCAGGATCATGAAGAACCCTATGACGAGGGACCAGAGTGCAGGCCAGGGCCTGCTGACATTCTCCAAAATGCCTAGCCCAGCAATTCCAGGATGTCGTCGCGGGCGAACATCCGGGCGGCGTCACGTGCTGAGGGGGAACCGGCGTCGGGATCTGCTCCCGCGTCAACCAGCGCCCGGACGACGTCCGGGTAGCCCTTGAACACGGCGCCTGCCAGCGGGGTCTGTCCCTTGTCGTTGGCGGCATTGGCGTCGGCGCCGTGGTGCAGGATGAGCTGCACGGTTTCGGCGTGGCCGTGGTAGGCGGCGAGCATGACCAGCGAGTCGCCGGCGTGGTTGGTCAGCGTGGCCGGGGCGCCCGCGTTGAGGTAGCTGCGCAGCAACTCGGTGTCACCCTTGCGGGCAGCGTCCAGGAGGGTGCGTGCCAATTCGAGGGTTTCCTCGTCCGGCTGCTGGGAAGCGGGCTGCTCTGAAGCCCCGGCCCCGGGTGCGGTGGAGTCTGTCATTTGTGGGTCCCCCTCAGGAATCCTGTCTGCCTTCCGACGACCTGTCCGGCGTCGGGCGCCACGATCACTTCCTGCGCGGCTGTGTACGGTTCATCCCCGTCCATTACCGTCAGTATTTCATCCGGGGCGACCGAACGCTTGATGACTGCCAGCGCGATGGGGCCCATCTCGTAGTGCTGCGCCACGGACGTCACGGTGCCCACCTTGCGCTCCCCCACCCGGACCTCGCTGCCGGCAGCCGGCAGGGTGTGCTGGGAACCGTCGAGCTGCAGGAACACGAGGCGCCGCGGCGGGTGGCCAAGGTTGTGCACGCGGGCAATCGTCTCCTGGCCCTTGTAGCAGCCCTTGGCCAGGTGCACGGCGGTGCGGAGCAGGTCCAGTTCATGCGGAATGGTCTTGTCGTCCGTTTCAGCGCCGAGCCTCGGACGCCAGGCGGCGACGCGCAGGGCTTCGGCGGAAAGGGTACCTGCGAGTTTCCGGTCCCCCACCGTCTCTTCGAGCTCCGCCGCCGGCACGAGGTATTCGAACCACGGACGTTCGGCGCCGGGGTGGGTGTCCTCCGGGACCACGGCGTATGAGTAGCCGCCCGCGGCGACGTGGGGCCAGGGGTCCTGCCACACCAGCAGGCCGGACCATTCGGGCACAGCCTTGGTGGATCCCACCACCGCCCACTCGGCCGACACGTCCGCCACCTCGACGCGGAGCATGAACTTCATCCTGGTCAGCCACTCGGCCAGGGGACCAGCTTCGGCCGCCTCGACGATCAGCCAGGTGGTCCCGCCATCGTCCACCACGCGCGCATCGAACTCAATGCGGCCCTGGACACTCAGGAGCAGCAGCTCGGTGGACTCACCGGGCTGGAGATTGGCGACTTGCTGGGAGGACAGCGTGTTGAGCCAGCTCAGCCGGTCCGGTCCGGTGACCGTCACCACTCCGCGGTGGGAAAGATCGACGACGGCGGTTCCGGCCGCCAGTGCGCGCTGCTCCCGCAGGGGTTCGCCGTAGTGGGATGCGACGCCGGCGTCGGCGCCAGCCGCTTCAACGGCGCCAGGGCGCGACAGCAGAGGGCTCTTGGTAGTCATATGAAGGGGAACGTCCTTGGCTGGGAGGGTATTCCGGCCACCTAGCGGTACTCCGGGTTTTCGAAACCAAATTTGGTTCCGGCCTTCCATTCTTCCGGAAGGTTGCCGTAGGCGGGAATTCCGCCGGCGTCCTTGAGCGTCCGGGCCAGGTGCAGGAGGTTCCACGTCATGAATGTGGTGTTCCGGTTCGTAAAGTCACTCTCCGGGCCGCCCGATCCCTCATCGAGGTAGCTGGGCCCCGGCCCGACGGGGCCGATCCAGCCGGCGTCGGCCTGCGGCGGGATGGTGAAGCCGATGTGCTGCAGGCTGTAAAGGACGTTCATGGAACAGTGCTTGATGCCGTCCTCGTTGCCGGTGACCAGGCAGCCGCCCACCTTCGGGTAAAAGGCCCACTGGCCCTTCCCGTTGAGCTCGCCCGAATGGGCGTAGAGCCGCTCGATGAGCTTCTTGGTTTGCGAGGAGTTGTCGCCCAGCCAGATGGGTCCGGCCACCACCACGATGTCCGCATCCTTGACGGCCGGGTACAGCTCGGGCCATGCATCCGTGGCCCAGCCGTGATCCCGCATGTCCGGGTACACGCCGCTGGCGATGTCGTGGTCAACGGTACGGATGACCTGCGTGGCCACGCCCTGCTTCTCCATGATCAGCCGACTTACCGTGATCAGCCCCTCGGTGTTGCTCTTCTCCGGCGAACGCTTGAGCGTGCCATTGAAGTACACGGCTTTGAGGTCGCTGTAGTCAGCCGGGGGGGACTCATCCATCGGACACTCCATCGGATTGCTGCGGACTCAGGATTGAAGACCTGAGGCCAAAGTAGCCGAAGGGAGCGCCGGCGAACAGTGCCTGCGCCACGGAAGCGACGGTGCGGAGGCAGCGGTTCTGAAGCAGCGGGGTGGCTGCGGTCAGCTGACCTTTTTAAGGAACGCCGAGGCGTGCGCCTCGAGGCCGTTGCCAGCCTCAACAACCGGTTCGGCAGCCGGTTGTGCAGCCGCGCCGGACGCCGACGGGCGGCCGGTGGCCACGTCCCACCGCCAGAGCAGGTTGCCATCCACCAGCCCGAAGATCCGGGTGGCCGCACTGTAGTCCTTGGAGTGGCTGCCGCGCATCACCATGTCGGTGCTGAGCTGGATCTGCGGACCCTTGATCTGCCCGTAGTACAGCTCCGAAATGCCACCCGGGTGGCTGATGGAGACCGAGATGTCGAAGCCGCCATCCTTGTTGCGGAGGGCTTCCACCTCGTCGGCGCTTTTCAGCACGGGCACGATGTCCCCGGGAACCAGGCCGGGGCCGCTGTCGGCCTCCAGCTGTTTGCGCTCCAGGGCCCAAAATCCGGTCTCAACAGTGAGCGGCCGGAGCTTGGTGCCGTCCTCGTCGGTCAGCCAGCTTTCCGCACGGTACTGCAGGTACGGCAGACCGTTGTGGGTGAAGGAAACATGCTGCAGGAAGTGCTCTGAACCTTCATCTCCGGCCCCAAGCCGGCCACGGCCCTCCCACTCGCCGATGAGCCAGGAGAGGGGAACCAGTTCGGGGGTCAGGTCTGTAGGAATTTCAATAGGCACAGCCGCTACCTCTCGAAACCGCTAAGCAGGGGTTACCGCTGTCCTTTGAACAGTCGGTAGACAACAAAACCGGCAAACCAGGCCATGGACAGGCTGGCAACGCCGAGCAGGACAAGGAAGAAGATTTCAAATGCAAGTACGGACATGATGCCATCCTAACCCGTCAGGAGATGAGTAGTTTGTCTATGAAGTAGGCGAGCGAACCGACCGCCGCAATCGGCGCCAGACCCATGCCCAGGGCAGCGGGAAAGTTCAGCGGAGCGCCCCGGAGTGTCACCAGCCTGCGGAAACTGACCAGGACCGCTCCCACCACAACGCCGAACACTGCGGCGGGCAAAACGGCGATGTCGGAGAACACCAGCCCGGCCAGCGGCCCGGCCAGTCCGGCCAGGGTAATGCCCAGCGGCGCAATGATCCGGTCGGGCCAGCGAATGAGGCCGGCGAGCAGTGCGACGGCGGCGCTGATGCCCGCCACCAGCACCATCTCCTTGACGCCGTTGAACCTGGCGCTGGCGATCCATCCGGAGCCCAGGCAGGACAGGAGGACCCCCACGCTGCAGCCGAGCGTCGACTCGAGGCGCTGCGCCTGGCCGGTGCCGCGCACCAGCTGGACGAGGAAGACCGCGCCGACACCCAGGGCAATGAAGCCGGGCGTCCAGTTGAGGTAGCCGGGGGCGGCGGCGAAAGAGGCTGCAACGGCAGAGCCGGCCCCTGACAGCCCGATCACTGCGGCCAGGGTTTTCTTGGCGGGGATTTCCAGGTAGTGCGGCCAGCCGACGCCGATCGCCAGGGCAAACAGCGCAGCAACCGCCAGGAGGACATCCGGGGTCCGGAAGACGCTGGCCACCAGCGTCGCCAGGCCCACCAGGCCAACGACTCCAATGCTCCACGACTGGAGCGTCCGGCCTGCAGCGGCCGGAGCGCCCAGCTCGGGAGCAGGCCGCGGCGTACTCATCTCGGACTCTGCACTCAAAACTGCTGCGACCTCATCCTGGCTGTGCCGTTGACGGGCAGGGCTCGGCCCCCTGACGGTTTCAATCCTGCCCTATATGACCGCCATATGTCGTAAACAAGGCGCGCGGGTGCGGCCGATCAGTATCGGTCCGGGGGCCATTGGGTATACTCAAACATCAGCTCAGTCGCCCGACGATGCGCGGACAGCCCCTTGGAGGAACAATGTCGCACATCCTGTTACTGACCAACAGCACCGGGTCATCGGTGGACATTTTGCCTGCCTTGGAGCTCCTGAACCACCGGGTGCACATCCTCCCGGCCGAGCCCACCGCGCTGCTGGAGACAGACCCCTGCGACATCGTCCTCCTGGACGCGCGCAAAGACCTCGTGGGCGCCCGCTCACTGACCCAACTCCTGAAGGCCACCGGCCTCAGCGCACCTCTGGTGCTAATTCTCACCGAGGGCGGCATGGCGGCCGTTTCCTCCGCCTGGGCCGTCGATGACATCGTCCTCGACTCCGCCGGCCCGGCCGAGGTGGAGGCACGGATCCGCCTCTCTGTCGCCCGGGCTGTACCGGAGCAGGATGATGCCCCCTCCGAAATCCGGGCTGCCGGCGTCGTTATTGACGAGGCGAGCTACACGGCCCGAGTCAACGGCGCGGCACTGAACCTGACCTTCAAGGAATTCGAACTCCTGAAGTACCTCGCGCAGCACCCTGGCCGCGTATTCACCCGGCAGCAGCTCCTCACCGAGGTGTGGGGCTACGACTACTACGGCGGCACCAGGACCGTGGACGTCCACGTCCGGCGGCTGCGCGCCAAGCTGGGCGCCGACCACGAAAACCTCATCAGCACGGTGCGCAACGTAGGCTACCGGCTCACGCTGATCCGCCAGCAGGAGGACGAACTCACCGAGGCGTAGGCCTCAGGGCGCCGGTATGGCCCGCCCCAGGGTGCCGGCTTCCCGGCACCGCCCGCAGCAGAAATGCAGAACGGCCCGGCTCACCAGAGCCGGGCCGTTCTGCATTTTGAACTATAAGTGGAGGACATACGGGTCGAACGTATCGAGGCCACCCCAGTGGTGGATCCCCCTCACAACCTGCCATGAATGCCGGTTGAGGTAACGACTATACGGGGGCACCGCGGCCTGTTCCAAATCGGGCGTGCGGGCGTGGCGTCCGTATAGCCTTACAGCATGAGTTCTGCGCACCCGGAGAAATGGCCCGTCCTTGTCATCAAGGGCGGCGTGGATCAAGACCTGCTGCGGGACGTCCGCGTCCTGCTGGCCGCCGCCGAGGAATCGGACGGCAATCCTCCCGTTTCCGAACAGACCCTCGTGACCATGCGGGCAGCGGATACCGGCCCGCACACACTGCTGACCCTTGCCCTCTACGCCCCCGACGAGCAGTCGGACCCCGCCACGGCACAGGACCTGGCAGGCTTCGCCGTCGTCGTCGAGGAGTCGGACGGGACAGGCGTGGTGGAAATCGCGGTCCACCCCAGCTACCGGAACCAGAGCGTGGCGGACCGGCTCGTTGGCACGCTCAAGTCCACCCGCGGCCTGGACGGGCTCAAGGCCTGGTCGCACGGCAACCATGAGGCGGCAGCGGATCTGGCTGCCCGGTATGGCTACGGACCGGTGCGGGAGCTGTGGAAGATGCGGCTCACCACCGCCACCGCCGACCTGCCCGACGCCGGTCTTCCGGACGGGGTCTCGATTCGCGCCTTTGTGCCAGGCAAGGACGAAGAGGCCTGGCTCGCCGCCAACCGCGAAGCCTTCGCGCACCACCCGGAGCAGGGCTCGCTGACCAGGGCCGACCTGCAGGCCCGGATGGACGAACCCTGGTTCGACCCCGCCGGCTTCCTGCTGGCCGAGGACCGGGACGGGCGGCTCCTCGGCTACCACTGGACCAAGGTGCACCCGCAGCACGGGACCCATGCGGCCATCGGCGAGGTATACGTCGTGGGCGTCACGCCCTCCGCCCAGGGCATGGGCCTGGGCAAGGCGCTGACCATTGCCGGGATCCGGCACCTCCAGCAGCAGGGCCTGCATGCCGTCATGCTGTACACGGACGCGGACAACGCCCCGGCAGTCTCGCTGTACCGGCGGCTGGGCTTCACGCGCTGGGATATGGATGTCATGTACGGGCCGCTTGAGGGACGCTGATCACCCCCTCCTGCACGCGCGCCGCCGGCCTCGAAATCATCGGGTCCCGGATGGGTGATTGCTTGTAAGGTTGAAAATAAACCCGCCAGTACTCAAGGAGAGCGCATGCAACCGGAATCCGCCGGAACAGCCACCACCGAAATCAAGGCGGCCCCTGTGCGCGCCCGGTTCGGCTCCTCCGAAGTGCCGGCGTCCCGCGCCACGCAGGACCGGATCGATATCCCCGAGTTCGCCGCCATCCTGGAACCCGAGGGCGAGATCAGCCCGGACCGGTTCCTGGACCGCGAACTGAGCTGGCTCGCGTTCAATGCCAGGGTCCTCGAACTCGCCGAAGATCCTGACCTGTACCTGCTCGAACGCGTCAACTTCCTGTCGATCTTCGCCTCCAACCTCGACGAGTTCTTCATGGTCCGGGTGGCCGGCCTGAAGCGCCGCATCGCCACAGGACTCGCTGTCCCCTCCCCCGCCGGGCTAAGCCCCGTCCAGGTCCTGGAACAAATCGGCGAGGCAGCCCACCGCCTGCAGCAGCGGCACGCCCAGGTCTACGCCGAGCAGATCCGGCCGGCACTGGCCTATGAGCACATCCACCTCATGCACTGGGACGAGCTCGACGACGAAGCCCGCCACCGGCTCAGCGCCATGTTCGCGGAGAAGGTCTTCCCGATCCTCACCCCGCTGGCCGTGGACCCCGCCCATCCCTTCCCTTACATCTCGGGCCTCTCCCTGAACCTGGCCGTGGTGGTCCGGAACCCGGTCAGCGACAAGGAGCTCTTCGCCCGCGTCAAGGTGCCGGACCAGCTGCCCCGGCTGATCTCCATCGACGGCCCCCGGGCCGGCTCGGTGCCCGGCCGTGTGGCACGGTTCATCGCCCTCGAGGAAGTCATCGCCGTCCACCTGCACCAGCTCTTCGCCGGCATGGAGGTCCTGGAGCACCACACCTTCCGCGTGACCCGCAACGAGGACGTCGAGGTGGAAGAGGACGACGCCGAGAACCTCCTGCAGGCGCTCGAGAAGGAACTGCTGCGCCGCCGGTTCGGCCCGCCCGTCCGGCTTGAGGTCACCAACGACATCAACCCGAACATCCGCGCCCTCCTGATCCGCGAGCTCGGCGTGGACGAGTCGGAGGTCTACTCCGTTCCGGCACCCCTGGACCTGCGCGGCCTGTCCGTGATCGGCAGCATTGACCGCGCGGACCTGCACTACCCCAAGCACGTGCCCCACACCTCGCGGTACCTGAATGAGTCCGAGACGTCCAAAGCCGCCAACGTCTTCGCCGCCATGCGCCGCCGGGACATCCTCCTGCACCACCCGTACGATTCGTTCTCCACCTCCGTCCAGGCGTTCCTGGAACAGGCGGCAGCCGACCCCAAGGTGCAGGCCATCAAGCAGACCCTGTACCGCACCTCGGGCGACTCCCCCATCGTCGATGCCCTCATCGACGCCGCCGAGGCGGGCAAGCAGGTGCTGGCCCTCGTGGAGATCAAGGCCCGCTTCGACGAGCAGGCCAACATTTCCTGGGCCCGCAAGCTGGAGCAGGCCGGCGTCCACGTGGTCTACGGCATCGTGGGCCTGAAGACCCACTGCAAGCTCTCCCTCGTGGTCCGCCAGGAGGTGGACGGGCTGCGCCGCTACTGCCACATCGGCACCGGCAACTACCACCCGCGGACCGCGCGCTACTACGAGGACCTCGGACTCCTGACCGCCAACGAACAGGTGGGCGAGGACCTCTCCAAGCTGTTCAACCAGCTGTCCGGGTACGCTCCGAAGTCAACCTTCAAGCGTCTACTGGTGGCGCCCCGGTCGGTACGTTCGGGACTGATCGACAGGATCGAAACCGAAATCCGCAACGCCCGCGCAGGCATTCCCGCCCGCGTGCAGATCAAGGTCAACTCCATGGTGGACGAGTCCATCATCGACTCCCTCTACCGTGCTTCCCAGGCCGGAGTGAAGGTGGACGTCATTGTCCGCGGCATCTGCTCGCTGCGCCCCGGCATCCCCGGCCTGAGCGAAAACATCACGGTCCGCTCCATCCTGGGCCGTTTCCTTGAGCACTCACGCGTCTTCGCCTTCGGCAACGGCGGCGACCCCGTGGTGTACATCGGCTCCGCGGACATGATGCACCGCAACCTGGACCGGCGGGTGGAAGCGCTGGTGCAGCTGTCCGGCGGCGAAGACACCGCCTACGTCCTGGACCTGATGCGCCGGTACATGGACCCCGAGACCTCCAGCTGGCACCTGGACAACGACGGCGAGTGGACCCGCCACCACATCGGCGAGGACGGCCGCAAGCTCGACGATGTCCAGTCCTGGCTCCTGGCATCACGCTCCCGGCAGCGCGCCGTCGCCCGGCGGTAGGAACCCGGCCTTTGAAGAGCAGCGACTCACCCATAGCGGATCAGACCGATCACCCGGGCGAGCCGGTAGCCGTCACGGCTGCCGGCGCCCTTCCTTGGCGCGTCAAGAAAGACCAGCTGGAAGTCCTCCTGATCCACCGGCCGCGGTACGATGACTGGTCCTGGCCCAAGGGCAAGCTCGACCCGGGCGAAACGGTCCCCGAGTGTGCCGTCCGTGAGGTGGAGGAGGAGATCGGGCTCGTGGCACCGCTGGGCATCCCGCTCCCGCCCATCCACTACCACGTCTCCGCCGGACTGAAGGTTGTGCACTACTGGGCCGTCCAGGTCACGGGCAATTCCCTGCGCCCGGACGGCAAGGAAGTGGACAGCGTCATGTGGTGCACCCCGGAACGGGCCGCCGGACTGCTGTCCAACCCCTCGGACCGGGCGCCGCTGGAGTACCTCGCAGCGGCGCATGCCCGCAAGGAACTGCAGACCTGGCCGCTCGTTGTCGTGCGCCATGCCAAGGCCAAACCGCGCTCCTCATGGACCAAGGCCGAGGGCGAACGGCCCTTGGCCGCCACCGGCATCCGCCAGGCGCAGGCGGTGCACCGGCTGCTGAAGGCGTGGAAGCCCCTGCGCGTGGTCACCAGCCCCTGGCTCCGCTGCGTGGCGACCATCGCCCCGTATGCGAAGTCCTCGGATGCCAAGATAAAACTGGTGAATGCGCTCACGGAGCACCGGCATGCCCGGAACCCCAAGAAGACGGCAGCCGCTGTCGACGCGCTGTTCGACAAGCAGCGTGCAGTGGTGCTGTGCACCCACCGGCCTGCGCTCCCCACCGTCCTGGGCCAGCTTGCCGGGTACATGACCCCGCGGCTCAAGGGCCTGCTGCCGGTCGCGGACCCGTACCTCGCTCCGGGGGAAATGATCATCTGCCACGTAGCGCACGGCAGCAAGAGCAGGATCGTATCCGTGGAGCAGTTCAAACCCTTCGACGACTGAGTCCTTCCTGGCAACGCAAGGCCACAAAGGGTAACCGAAGTGATTTTGTGGATCCCATAGACTGGACGCGTGAGCATCCCAACGCCCTATGAAGACCTTCTGCGCGACGTCATGGCCAATGGCACGCACAAATCAGACCGCACCGGCACCGGAACCAGCAGTGTTTTCGGCCGACAGATCCGCTTTGATCTGGGCGAAAGCTTCCCGCTGATCACCACCAAGCGGGTGCACTTCAAGTCCGTGGCCGTCGAGCTCCTGTGGTTCCTTCGGGGCGACACCAACGTCAAGTGGATGCAGGACCAGGGCGTCACCATCTGGAACGAATGGGCTGACGCCGACGGTGAACTCGGGCCGGTCTACGGCGTCCAGTGGCGGAGCTGGCCCACGCCGGACGGCGGGCACATTGACCAGATCGCCGAGCTCGTGGAGAGCCTGAAGTCGAACCCGGACTCACGCCGGCACATCGTCTCGGCCTGGAACGTGAGCGAACTCAAGGACATGGCACTGCCGCCCTGCCATGCGTTCTTCCAGTTCTACGTCGCGGACGGCAAACTCTCCTGCCAGCTGTACCAGCGCTCCGCGGACATGTTCCTGGGTGTTCCGTTCAACATCGCGTCCTACTCGCTGCTGACCTGCATGCTGGCGCAGCAGACCGGACTCGAGCCCGGCGAATTCGTCTGGACCGGCGGCGACGTGCACATCTACGACAACCACATGGACCAGGTCCTGAAGCAGCTGGAGCGGGAACCGTACGAGTACCCGCAGCTGAAGATCACCCGCAAGCCGGAGTCGATCTTCGACTACACCCTGGACGACTTCGAAGTGGTGGGCTACCGGCACCACCCAACGATCAAGGCGCCGATCGCCGTATGAGCACGGAGGACACCATGGACGGGCAGGCTTTCAGCGAGGACATCGCCGCGGGGATGTCCGGAATCGGACTCGTGTGGGCCCAGACGCCTGCCGGCGTCATCGGCAAGAACGGCGACATGCCGTGGAACCTTCCCGAGGACTTAAAGCACTTCACCAGGGTCACCACAGGCCATCCCGTCATCATGGGACGCAAGACCTGGCTGTCCTTCCCTGCGAAGTACCGTCCGCTGCCCAACCGGACCAACATCGTCATCACCCGGCAGGAGAACTGGGGCAACTCGCCCGAGGCGGAGGGCGCCGTCGTCGTTAAATCCCTCGATGATGCCCTGCTGGAATCCCAGTTCGCCCCAGGCTGCGAAGCAGTCTGGATCCTCGGCGGCGGCGAAATTTTCAAGGAGTCCACGGGCCTGGCCAACGTCGCGGTGGTCACCACCATCGACGTGGATGCCGACGGCGACACGTATGCCCCGGAGCTCGGCGACGGTTGGGTGGCGGACACGTCCGTGCCCGCCGACGGCTGGCTGACGGCGGCCAACGGCACACGCTACCGGTTCACCAAGTGGAACCGTTCGGAAGGTTAGAACATGCTGCGCAAACCCGAAACCCTCTTTGTGCTCGGCTACATGCTGCTGCCGCTTCTGGCACTGCTGTCCGCGATCGTGGGCCTGACCATGATCCTGGGCGGCAACAAGATCGCCGGCATCATCGTGCTGGTGGTGGTGACGCAGGTATTCGCCTTCGGCTCCTTCTTTGCCCTGCGCGCCCGCAAGAACGCGCTGCTGGAGGAGCCCGACCGCCCGTAGCGTCCGGATGGGGAGCGCTGCCCATCGCGGTGGCCTGGGGCCCGAACTAAAGTGATGGCTGGACTTAGCAGCAACCGTGCCAACGCGGAACGGTCAGGATTTGGGGGATGATGCCGGAGTGACAGGTAATTTGTGGGGCGCCGACGTCGCGCAGCTTCGCACCCTCGCGCAGCAGTTCGGAAAGGTCTCGGACACCCTGCTGCAGACGTCATCGCAGCTGACCAACCAAATCAACAACAACCCTTCGTGGAAAGGCAACGACGCCGCCCAGTTCCGCTCGGACTGGAACGGCAACCACCGGGCGCTCATCCAGCGGACTGCACGGGCCCTCAAGGACGAGTCCAGGAAGCTGCTGGATAACGCCAACGAGCAGGAGAAGGCCAGCGACGCCGCCCCTGGTTCCGGCGGCGGCCCCGTGACCCTTGGCGATCCGGGAAGCTCGTGGGCAGGAACACTGGGCGGCGTGCTGCTTGGGGGCATCGGAGCGCTCAGGGCGGGCATGACCCTGCACAAGTTCATCAAGGCCCCCTTCACCCTTGCCAAGCACCTCGGGCAGTACGGCTGGGTCCTGAAGAACCAGCGCGCAGATTTCATCAAGTCTTTCCTGCAGGGCAGCCACCGCATCGGCGGCCCCGGTTTTGCGGCACACCGGCTCCTCGGCAACCCGGCCCTGGACGACCTGCTGAAGGGATCGGCGTCCGCCCATCGCGGGCTGGGGCTGATCGACAAGGCGACTGACATTGCGTCGCTGAAGAATCTGAACAAGCACATTGGCGTCCTTTCCAAGTTCGGTCCCCTCCTGGAGGAGAAACCGTGGATCGGGGCCGGCACCAAGCTCGAATGGCTGGGCAAGTCGGGCCTCGCGCGGGGACTCGGCTGGGCCGGCGTCGGCTTCAGCGCCTACGACTCCGTGAAGAGCTTTTCCGACGGCGACATCAAGGGCGGCCTCATGGGTGCCGGCAAGACGGCCCTCGGCGTTGGCTGCTTCCTGCCGCCTCCCGCCGGAACTGTCTGCCAGGTCGCCAGCGTCGGCATTGCTGTGTACGAGAACTGGGACACCATCAGCAGCGTTGGCAAGGACATCGGCGAGGGAGTCGTCAACGCCGTGAAGGACCCCGGAAAGTTCGTCAGCGACACGAAGGATACGTTGGTTGATGCAGGCAAGTCCGTGGGCAACTTCCTCGGATTCGGCGATTAGGAGACAAGCATGACTGTTCAGGAGCCAACCCAGCAGGAACCGCGCCTTGGCATCGACGTCATCGGTTTCGGCGTGGGCGAGTTCGCCTACCTGCTGAACGTTTTCGAGGGCCCTGCCCGCGACCGTTCAGTCAGCGTCTTCCGTGCCGAAGAGATGATCGACGACGTCACCCTGTCCACCGCGGGAGCGTCCTCGCTGCTGGCCCGTGACCTGGCTGCGGTTGACGATGACGGTGACCTGGGTGTGAAGGGCGTGGCTGCTGCTGTCGCCACTGCCCTGGGTCAGGCGACCCGGTGGACGGAGATCTCCCTCTTGACCGGCGAATCGATGGACAACGTGGCAATGCTGGAAGCACCGGGCGTTTCCTTGATGCTCCAGCCCAGGCTCCTGGGCACCTGGTTCGTTTTTGCCCAGGATCCGGCCATCTCCTCGGCTGAAGCGACGCTCCGGGTGGTCCGCCAGCATGCCGAGCAGAACCAGGGCGGGTCCGCGTACCTCGTCTTCAAGACCCTGGGTTCCGAACAGCACCTGCTGATCCGCCGTGAGGAGTCTTCCTGGACCACCGGTGTTCCGGATTTCGATAAAGACGAGGTGGATGAAACCGCTGGCCTGGATGACGCCGGACTGCTCGCCGCGATCGAGGATGCCCGTGGCGAGGCGTAGCGAGGGTGTCCCGCAGGAGCCCGGCTACGTTCCGTCCCAGCCCCCTGAGGACAAGCTGATCTACCGCCGGGCCGGCAACGGCGAAATGGTGGGCTACACGCCGGCCGAATACGGCGTGCGCAAGGACGACGGCCGCGGCTTGGTCAAGCCCGTCAACAGCTCCGGCGGGTTGCTGTTCCTTTCCATCCTTCTCACCGCCTGCCTGGGAGGCCTTGTTTACGGCGTGGTCCAAGCGGCGCTCACTGATCAGTGGCACATTCTTGGCGAAGTATGGTGGGTTTTCCCGGCCTGCCTCTTTCCTTTCCTGGCGGCGTGGGCGGGCTATTTCAAGGAGCGCAGGGCCGAGAAGCTGCGCAGAGCCCGCAACCTTCCCCGGCCCGTCGACTGAGGTCTTTGCACCCGGTGCCGTTGCGGCCGTGACGTAACCGACTGCGGCCTGCCAAATCCAAAGATAAACTGGCTCAATGACTACAGCAGCTACCCCCTCCGTCGGCCTGGTCGGATGGCGCGGCATGGTCGGCTCCGTCCTGATGCAGCGCATGCAGGACGAAGGCGACTTCGCCAACATCAACCCGGTGTTCTTCTCCACCTCCAACGCCGGAGGTGCCGCCCCGTCCTTTGCTGAAGGGGCCGGCAAGCTCGAGGACGCGTTCGACGTCGAAACGCTGGCCAAGCTGCCGATTATCGTCACCGCCCAGGGCGGCGACTACACCAAGCGGGTCCACGGCGAGCTGCGCAGCCGCGGCTGGGACGGCCTCTGGATCGACGCCGCCTCCACCCTGCGCATGAACGACGACTCGATCATCGTGCTGGACCCCATCAACCGCGACGTCATCGACAAGGGCCTGGTCAACGGCACCAAGGACTTCATCGGCGGCAACTGCACCGTTTCCTGCATGCTGATGGGTCTCGGCGGCCTCTTCAAGAACGGCCTCGTCGAGTGGGGCACATCCATGACCTACCAGGCCGCCTCCGGCGGCGGCGCGCGCCACATGCGCGAGCTGCTCAGCCAGTTCGGCACCCTCAACGCCGAGGTCAGCTCGGAACTGGACGACCCGGCGTCGGCCATCCTGGAGATCGACCGCAAGGTGCTGGCGCACCAGCGCACCGACATCGACGCAACGCAGTTCGGCGTCCCGCTGGCCGGCTCGCTGATCCCCTGGATCGACGCGGACCTGGGCAACGGCCAGTCCAAGGAAGAGTGGAAGGCGGGAGTCGAGACCAACAAGATCCTGGGCACCTCGGATGAGAACCACGTGATCATGGATGGCCTCTGCGTGCGGATCGGGGCCATGCGCTCCCACTCGCAGGCGCTCACACTGAAGCTGCGCGAGGACCTCTCCGTTGCCGAGATCGAGAAGCTGCTCGACGAGGACAACGAATGGGCCAAGGTGGTGCCCAACTCCAAGGAAGCCTCAATGGCCGACCTGACGCCCGTGGCAGCCTCCGGCACCCTGACCATCCCCGTGGGACGGATCCGCAAGCTCGAGATGGGCCCGCAGTACGTCAGCGCCTTCACCGTCGGCGACCAGCTCCTCTGGGGCGCCGCTGAGCCGCTGCGCCGCATGCTCAACATCGCCACCGGCACGCTGTAACGGCGCTTCGCCCTTAACCGGCTCTCCCCCGCACGACCAGCCCCCAGGGGCCGTCCATGCGGGGCGGGGCCGGTTTTGCGTGTGCCGGACGTTTCCGCAAAGTGGCCGAAAGCGTTTCCCTGCCACAGGAGGTGAGGAAGCGTGCCAAAAAAGGCGACGAAAGGTGAGGGAGCGTCGTCACGGCCCGTCAGGACGCCAGGAACCGCTCGTACCTTTCGGCTGCGCGGCGGAAACCCGCCAGGGACGCCGGACCGAGGGGCTTCGTGTCGTCGAAGGGAACGGGGACGACGGCGGCCGTGCGCCCGCTCCCCTGCCTCGCCCAGGTGCCGGTCACCTCGCCACCGGCCACGATGGCCTTCTTGAACACCCCGTTGCCGCCGGGGACGATCTTTTGCGCGTGCTCGGGCGGCAGCACGATGCTCCGGTCCGTATAGCCAAGCACGAACTCGTCGAATCCCGGCAGGGCGAGGACCGTACGCTGGCCCGGAACACCGTCGTCCAGCAGTGCGGCGACCTCGGGCGACA
Organism: Arthrobacter sp. K5; assembly: GCF_040448525.1. Lineage (NCBI taxonomy): Bacteria > Bacillati > Actinomycetota > Actinomycetes > Micrococcales > Micrococcaceae > Arthrobacter > Arthrobacter sp. K5. Next base: position 1,700,273 of record NZ_CP159279.1, read on the forward strand.
GCCAGTACTGGGTTCCATCGTGGTCAAGCTCCACCAACTCGCCGCTCACCGCTGGCAGGGCACGCCGCACCTCGGTCAAAGGAATGCTGGACCACCAGGCGAAGTCGCGCAGGGTGGCCGGTCCATGGCTGCGCAGGTACCTCAGCAGCAGCTCCGCAATCCCCTCCTCACGGCCCAACTCCCGTGAGGACGTGATCCAACGGTCGAATGCAACGAACTTCTGCTGGTTGCCGTTCAGCGGCCCGTGCACCAGCGAGGCGCCCTGGCACAGCATCCACAGCAGGTGGACCCCGCGCTGGGCCTTGGTGGCCTGTCCGGCAGCCTCGAACGCCGCGAACAGTTCCTCCCGGGTCGCGGCCCGTCCGCCGTCAACCAGGCCCAGGGCTGTCTCCCGGCAGGCCTCGACGTCGCTGCCGGTGATTTCCAGTTGCCGGTGCCGGCCGGCCGTGCCCTGGACCATCCGGGCCGTGGTGATGTTCAGGATCCAGCGCAGATCCTCGGGCGCCAGCAGGTGCAGCGTGCCCCGCATGGGCCACGACCGGACCACCGAGCCGTCTTCCAACGCCCGGCGGACGTCGCCCAGGCCTGCGCTAGGAACACGGACACCCACGGCCCACAGCGCTGCCTGGAGATCCTGCGCCTGCATCGCGGTCATCGCACGGACGGCCTCCGGCACGCCGTCGAACCCGGGTCCCAGGAGCCCCTGCGACGCCAGCCTCAGACGGCCCATCACCCTGGGCGGAACCCGGATCTTCACCGCAGCTGCCATGACCCCATCCTAGGGCCGCAGCGCTAGAGCGTGAGGCCGATCAGGAGCGGCTCGGGGTGCAGTTCAATGCCGAAACGCCCGACCACGCCGGCCCGCACCTCGCGTGCGATCGCCACCATGTCGGCCGCCCGGGCTGAGCCGCGGTTGGTGATGGCCAGCGTGTGCTTGGTGGACAGCGAGGCCCGGCCGCCGGACACGCTCCCGGCTTCCAGCCCGAAGCCCTTGCCGAAGCCGGCGTGGTCGATCAGCCATGCCGCGGACAGCTTGACCTGCCCGTCGGCGCCACCCGGGTATCTGGGTGCGGATTCCGGGAGGCCGTCGGCAACGGAAGCGGGGACGATCGGGTTGGTGAAGAACGAACCCGTGGAGTAGGTGTCCCGGTCCGCCGGGTCCAGCACCATGCCCTTGGAGGCGCGCAGCCGCAGGACCTCGCGGCGCACGTCGTTCGAGTAGGCTCGCTGGCCCTGCTCGACGCCCAGGACCCGCGCCAGCTCGGCATAGCGGATGGGTGCGCTCATCCGGCCCAGCGGCAGCTGGAACTCGACGGTCAGCACAACGTAGCGCGGGGAGCCGTTGACGGTGGTCTGCTTGAGGATGGAGTCCCGGTACCCGAACTTCAGCTCCGAGTTGGTGAAGGTCTTCACAGCGTTGCGCTCCCGGTCCCAGGTGCGGACCGCGGCGATGGTCTGCGAGACGTCCGAGCCGTAGGCGCCCACGTTCTGGACGGGTGTGGCTCCGGTGGCGCCGGGGATCCCGGACAGCGCCTCGAGGCCGGACCAGGCGTGGAGCACGGCGTGCTCCACCAGCGCGTCCCAGTTGTGGCCTGCCTGGACCACCACGGATACGCCGCCGCAGGAGTCCTCGGCGTTGACGGTGAACCCCTCGGAGGCGATCTTGAGGACGGTTCCGGGGAACCCGTCGTCGGAAATCAGGAGGTTGGAACCGCCGCCGATGATCAGCAGCTGCTCACCGGCGGCGTCCGCCGCGCGCACCGCCTCGATGATCTCGGCCTCGGTGCGGGCCTCGACATAAGTGCCGGCGGGGCCGCCGACGGCGGCCGTGGTCAGATCGGAAAGCATTGGGGAGGTCACCAGTCCAGCCTATAGGGAACAGAAGCAGGGAAAATCAGGGCAGCTTGCGGGCCACCGGGGACAGCAGGAAGCTCACCACCAGCACGGCCATGACGGCCAGCAGCGAGTGCAGGATGCCCACGTGCTCGGCGAGCAGCCCCAGCAGCGGCGGGCCGCACAGGAACGCCCCATACCCGATGGTGGACACCACGGACACCCGTGCGGCGGCTTTGGCGGGGTCGTCGGCCGCCGCGGACATGCCCACCGGGAAACCCAGCGAGGCGCCGAGCCCCCAGACGGCCAGGGCGGCGTAGGCCAGCCACGGCGCCGGAGCGAACACGAACAGCGCAAGCCCGACGACGGCCATGGCGGAGCACCAGCGCATCACGGGGACCCGGCCGAACCGGTCGAGCACCACCGTTCCGGCGAACCGGCCGATGGTCATGAAGGTGACGAACAGCCCGTACCCGGCGGCGCCGGCCGCGTCCGACTGGTGGTGCCCGTCGGCCAGCGCCAGGGCCACCCAGTCCCCCGCCGCGCCTTCGGCCAGCGCCAGGCCCAGCACCATGACGCCCAGGAGCAGGGTTCGCCGGTCCCGCCAGGCCTGGGCGATTTTGCGCTTGTTGTCCAGCGGGGCCTCGCCGCCGCCGTTCCCCGCCCGGATGACGGGAAGCGGCCCGGTGGAGGGGTCCTCGAAGTTGTCCGGCCGGTACGGTGCCGTGCGTTCGGCAGGGGTGACGTCCGCACGGAACCAGCGTGCCGCCGTCGTCACCGAACCGGCGACGACGAGCCCGGCGGCGGCGAGGTGCCAGAGGACCGGCACGGCCGCGCCGGCGGCCCAGGCGCCCAGCCCGGCTCCGGCAACCGTGCCGAGGCTGAACGAGCCGTGCAGCCTGGGCATGATGTGCCGGCCCATGGCCCGTTCGACGGCGGCCCCCTCCACGTTGGATGCCGTGTTCCAGCTGGCGGTGCCCAGTCCGACGACGGCCAGCCCGGCGGCAACCGCAACCGGGCTGGACAGGACGGACGTGCCGAAACCGGCCAGGACCAGGCCGCAGCCCACCATGAGGCAACCGGAACGGATGGTCCGCCGGGACCCGAGCCGCAGCACGATCAGCCCCGACGCGGAGACCGAGAGGAAGGACCCGGCCGTCATGCACAGCAGAAGCAGTCCCACCGTGCCGGGCGTGAGATTCAGGCCGTCGCGGATCGCGGGAAGGCGGGAAACCCACGACGCGAACGCGAGCCCGCTGGCGGCATAAGCCACCACGACGGCGTTGCGCCAGAGGGTGACTTCCCGCGCCTGGACGGCGGTGGAACTCAAGACAGCATCACGTCACGCCAACCGGACCAGGGCCTGGGCCTTCACGAGGACTTTTTGGCCGTCGAACACCACGGTCAGGTCCACGCGAGCGGTGCGCGCGTCGGCATCCAGGGCGCCGACGGCACCGCTGACGTCGATCACGGCACCGGCGTCGCCGGTTCCCGTGGTGTCGGTAACCAGCACCGGCTTGGTGAAGCGGGTCTGGTAGTCGACGACGGCGGCCGGGTCACCGGCCCAGTCGCTGACCAGCTGCACGGCGGCACCCATGGTGAACATGCCGTGGGCGATGACGCCGGGAAGCTCCACGCCCGTGGCGAAGGCCTCGTTCCAGTGGATGGGGTTGAAGTCGCCCGATGCGCCGGCGTACTTGACCAGGTCCTGCCGGGTCACCTCGATGCTGCGGCTGCCGATGTCCTGGCCGACGCTGAGTTCTTCGAATGTGGGGCTCATGGCTACTGTCCCTCTCCGCGGACCAGGATGGATGACTTGGTGGTGGATACCGGCTCGCGCCCGTCCCCGTCCGTGAGCGCGAAGATCTCGCTGCGCGTGGTGATCATGGCGCCGCCGCCCATGGCGCGCACGCCGTCGACGTGCAGTTCGGCGACGAGCCGGTCGCCGGCGAAAATCGGGCGGTGGTGGGTGAACCGCTGGTCCGCGTGGACCACGCGGGAGAAGTCGATGCCGGCCTCGGGGTCCTCGATCAGCTGGGCGTCGGCGCGCTGGGCGATGATGATCGCAAACGTGGGCGGTGCCACGAGGTCGGGGTGGCCCAGGCCCTGTGCGGCGTCAACGTCGAAGTGGGCGGGGTGGGTGGCCTTGACGGCGCGGGCGAATTCGCGGATTTTCTCGCGGCCGACGTCATACACCTCTGCGGCAGGGTAGCTTCGGCCCTGCAGGTCCGGATTGATAGTCATGGGTTCAAGCCTATCGGGGCGGGCGCGCGGGTTTCCTACCGCGGGTTTCCTACTTGGGGATGTTCTTCCGCACACGCTGGCCGCGGACCACCAGACCGGCCATGTGCAGCACCAGGCCCAGGCCGATCACCGGCAGGGACGCGATCATGAGCCCCTGGTTGGCGGTGACGTTGCCTGCGATGTTGAGGATGAGACCGACGGCGATGAGGCCCATCGCGGTGAAGACCAGGATTTTGTAGGATTTGGGCGCGGTGGCCCAGAATTCGTGCAGCACCGTGCCAGTTTACCCAGTCAGGCTGTGTGGGCTCAGAAAAGGGCTTCCTGCATCGCCGGCACCTCCGAGCTGTACTCCCCCGGTTCCACCAGGCGGCCCTTGAGCAGTCCGAGGTTCACCACAAAGTCCAGTTCCGAGCCGTCCAGGCCGGCCAGGCCGTGGCTGCCGCACAGGGCTCTGAGGGTGAAGCCGTGGTTTCCGCTGTGCATCGCGTGCGGGTACGCGTGCCGGGCAGCCGCCGCGCAGAGGTCCGCGGCCTGCGCCGGACGGACCCACTGCTCATCAACAATGGCAAAACCCCCGACGGCGGTGCCCGCCAGGAGCGTCCGCACGTCCTCCGCCCGGCTCCGGTTGAGGAGGTCAAGCTCATCGCCCGGAAGCGGGTCAGTCAGGGCGGCGGCCTTCGCCGCGCCGCGCACCTGCTGGGCCAGGCCAGCTTCGCTTGTGGCCAGGTCCTCCAGGACGCGCACCACCCGCCCGTCCTCTGCCAGGGCAACGTAACGGGCGACCACCGCACCCTGCTCAGCCAGCCGGTTCCATTTGCGCGGCTGTGAGGCCGTGCCGATCTTGCTGGCACCGTTGGCGAACGTGGCGACGTAGAGCCAGTGCGGCTGCATGAGGTAGTCCCGCAAGCCGGCTGGGACCCGCCCGCCCCGGTGGAAGTCGTGAATCAGCCTGGTATCGTCTGCCAGCTGGCAAGGCTCGCACTGGCTGCCCCGGAGCGCATCAGCACTGTCCGGACACGTCACGTGCCGGCGCCCGGTTGCGGAGAAAACCCTGGTGTGGCCGAGGCAGTGCCTGACCCCATCGGCTACCCGGAATCCGAGGCGGGTGCCGGCGTCGAGAGCCATCTCAGTGAACCCGCCGGAACGGTGCTGGAGGCGCAGAACCGGCCTGCCGCCGTCGGACGCTGCGGAAACGGCCGGCGGCCCATCCCAAAAGACCCCGTGCACCAGATAACGGGTATCGGTCACGGGGTCTCCTGGTAATGCTGATGCAGACTAGAGCGCGGGCTGTACGCCAAACGCTACCGCGAGCTTCATGATCTTCTCGGCGCGGCCGAGGCGCGGCAGGTCGGAACCATCGCGGATGACGCGGCCGTTGGCCTCGAAGTCGGCCATGAAGTCGGTGGCCCAGGCGACGTCCGACGGCGTGGGGCTGATGACCTCGTTGATGACGCTGGTCTGGTCGATGGCCAGGCAGAGCTTCCCGGTCATGCCCATCATCACCGTGACGCCGGTCTGCTCGCGCAGGATGGGGTGGTTGGTGCCCACCGTGGGTCCGTCGATGGGGCCCGGCAGGTTGCCGACGCGGCTGGCAACGACGAGCTTGGCGCGCGGGTAGGCCATGGCTTCCTGGGTGTTCGCCATGCCGGTGTCGCGGCGGAAGTCGCCGGAGCCGAAGGCCAGGCGGAAAGCGCCCTGCGCCTTGGCGATGTGGTTGGCTTCCTCGATGCCAAGCGCCGATTCCACGAGCGGGATCACCGGCGTCTTGCCATCCATGCGGTGGAAGGACTCGGTGACCTGGTCGGCCGATTCCGTCTTGGCCAGCATGACGCCGAGCAGCCCCGGCGTGCCGCGCAGGCCGGCGAGGTCGTCGGCCCAGAACTTGCTGGTGGCGTCGTTGATCCGCACCCAGGCCTGGCCGCCACCGGAGAGCCAGTTCACCACGTTCTCGCGGGCAACGTCCTTCTGCGAGGGGTCAACAGCGTCTTCGATGTCCAGGATGACCGAGTCCGCGCGGGACACGGCGGACTGATCGAAAAGCTCGGTTTTCATTGCGTTGACAAGCAGCCACGACCGGGCGATCTCGGCGGGGATATTGCGTTCGTGCCGGGTGATCTCGGCTGTGGAAGTAGACGTCATGGTTCTACCGTATCGGGCGCGCGCCCGTGTGCGCGACGCAGATCGGCCCCACGGGGCAGACCAATACGAACAAAAGCCACAGTGTACCGCCGTCGGAACTGCGCCCCGGCACCGCCCGTCACGGGCATTCACCGGCCGCAACGCGGCGCCTCATGACCCGCTGTTGCGCCGTGTTTCCGCGGATTTCCAAGGGTTGCCCACCGTGACCGTGGCACTTTTCCGCGTCCGCCGAGTGCGCTTACATCGATCCATCGGCCGTTGCAGCGGCCGCCAAGAACCTGGCTCACCAGCCAACCAACCCCCTGAAGGAACCCCCCAATGAAACGACACCTGACCATCCTGAGTGCTGCGGCCGCCGTCGTCATCGCCCTGACGGTGTCCGGCTGCGGCGGGAGCGCCGCCGGCGATGACACAAGCGCCAGCGGAGCCCCCGGCGCCAATGAAGTCAAGGAGCTCCGCTACCAGGGCTGGGCCAACAACGTCACCCTTCCCGAGCTGGCGCAGGACCTCGGCTACCTGGGCGACGTCAAGCTGAACTGGGTGGGCAACACCATCAGCGGGCCGCAGGACATCCAGTCCGCAGCAACAGGCCAGACCGACTTCGGCGGCGCGTTCGCCGGCGCAGTGGTGAAGCTCGTGGAGGCCGGCGCACCGGTGAAGGCCGTCATCAACTACTACGGCGAGGACAGCAAGACCTTCAACGGCTTCTACGTGAAGGAAGACAGCCCGATCAGGACGGCCCGGGACTTCATCGGCAAGAAGATCGCGGTGAACACCCTTGGCGCACATTCCGAGGCGGTCATCAACACCTACCTCCGCAAGAACGGCCTGAGCGCGGACGAGATCAAGCAGGTCCAGCTCGTAGTGGTTCCGCCGAACGACACGGAGGAAGCCATCCGCCGCGGCCAGGTGGACGCCGGCTCGCTGGGCAGTATCCTGCAGGACAAGGCTGTCGCCAACGGCGGGCTGCGGTCCGTCTTCAGCGACTTTGACCTGTTCGGCACGTTTGCCGGCGGACCCTACGTCTTCCGGGAGGACTTCCTCGCCCAGAACCCCAACACGGTCCGGACCTTCACCACGGGTGTGGCGAAGGCCATCGAGTGGGAGCGGTCCACTCCCCGCAAGGAAGTCATTGCCCGGCTCACCAAGATCCTGAAGGAACGCGGCCGCAATGAGAACCCCGCCGCCCTGCAGTACTGGAAGAGCGTCGGCGTCCCGGCCAAGGGCGAGATCAAGGATGAGGACTTCACCCGCTGGGAGGAGTACCTGAAGTCCGCAGGCATCATCAAGTCCGACCTGGATGCCAAGAAGCTGTACACCAATGAGTTCAACGGGCTCCTGACCGATTCAAAGTAACGCCCGATTCAAATAACCGCAGCACAAAGTACCGCAGCACAAAGTGAGGAAAGAACGATGACTGTCATTACCGAAACAAAGCTCGAATTCTCCAAGCTGGGCTCCCGCATCGGCGCCGAGATCCGGGGTCTGGACCTCAGCGGCGACCTGCCGGCAGAGACTGTTGCAGAGATCCGTGCGGCCCTCAACGAGCACAAGGCCCTGGTGTTCCGTGAAGCCAACATCCTCTCCGACGAGGCGCAGGTGAAGTTCGCCAGCCACTTCGGCCCACTCACCAAGGCGCACCCCACCGTGGCGTCCGTGGAAGGCGAAGAGAACGTCCTGCCGGTGGACAGCGAGAACGGTTCGGCCAACAACTGGCACACGGATGTCACGTTCGTGGTCAACCCGCCGCAGGCGTCCACGCTGCGCAGCATCGACCTGCCCGCGTACGGCGGCGAGACGCTGATCGCATCCTCCGCCGGCGCGTACAGCGACCTGCCGGACGAGCTGCGGAACTTCGCCGACACTCTCTGGGCCATCCACACCAACGACTACGACTACTCGGTGCCCAAGAACCTGGAGCACGCCAACGCCGAGGAGCGCCGCAAGGAGTTCACCCGGCTCAAGTTCGAGACGGCCCACCCCGTGGTGCGGGTCCACCCGCTGACCGGCGAGCGCGGATTGTTCATTGGGGGCTTCGCGCAGCGCCTGCGGATCGTTGGCCTGTCCAACACCGAGTCCAGGGACATCATCCGGCTGCTCCAGGCCTACGTAACCCGTCCCGAAAACGTGGTCCGCGTGAACTGGGAGCCCAACCAGCTGGTGCTCTTCGACAACCGGATCACCCAGCACTACGCACCCGACAACTACGACGGCCAGCCGCGCAAGCTCAACCGCGTCACTATCGCCGGGGACATCCCGGTGGGCGTGGACGGCAAGCAGAGCCAGGCCCTGAAGGGTGATGCCTCCACGTACTCGGAGATCGCCCCGCTCTAGGGCTGTTGGTCTGACGGGCCCGCTCTGGGGCTTCCGCCCAACTAGGTCGCAGCAGATGGTGTTCCGAGCACTCAGAACGCCCTCAGCTGCGACCTAGTTGGGTTTAGGGGATGTTGCTTCCCCGGGCCGTGACCCAGAGCCTGTACCACTCGGCGCGGGTCATGGTCTCGGCAGCGCGGGCGGCCCCGGCGCACGCACGGATCCGGTCCGGGTTGGCGGTGCCGATGACCGGCGCGATCCCGGCCGGGTGCTTCATGAGCCAGCCCAACAGCACCGCCTCCACGGTGGTGCCGTACTCCCGCGCCATCTCTGCCAGCAGCACGGCTGTGGCACTCTCGGACTGCGTGGGCCGCTCGGGCGGGTTGCCGGTGTAGTGGCCACGGGCCAGGGCGCCGTAGGCCTGCAGCGTGATCCCCTGCCGGGCACAGTACTCCAGCGTCCCGTGCGGAAAGCTGTAGCCCCGGGCATCGGGGTGGTTCACCAGCACTGTGCTTTCCAGCCAGTCGCGCTTGAGCAGGCTGAGCTCCAGCTGGTTGGCCACCACCGGGGTCTCGAGGCTGTCCTGCACGAACTCGATCTGGGCGGCGGACATGTTGGACACCCCCAGAGCCCGCACCTTACCTTCTGCCATCAGCTTCCCGACGGCGGCCGCCACCTCCGCGGGGTCCGTCAGGGGATCGGGGCGGTGCAGCAGGAGGATGTCCACGTAGTCGGTGCGCAGGCGCTCGAGGCTGCCGTTCACGCGCTCGATGATGGCGTCCGCGCTCAGGTCGTAGTGGGTTTCCAGTCCCCGCTCGTTCAGCCGGATCCCGCATTTGGTCTGCAGCTGGATGCGCTCGCGCAGCCCGCTGGTGCCGGCCAGGACCTCGCCGAAGACGGCTTCGGCTTTTCCGTGCCGGTAGATGTCGGCGTGGTCAAAGAGCGTGACGCCGATGTCCAGCGCCGCATCGATGGCCTCAGCCGCGGCCTCGACGTCAGTGATTTCGTGGGGTTCCGTCGACCAGTCCCCGCCCAGGCCCATGCAGCCGTAGAGCAGCCGGCCGTAGGGTGCTGCAGTCTGTTCAGTCATGGCATCACTCTTTCATTTGTTCCGGGCCTCGCACAGAGGCCCGGCCGGGTACCCGGTTAAACGGACCCGCTGGCGCACCCCGGTCAGAACCGGGGTGCGCCAGCGGCGTGTCAGCCCGCTGCGGGTCAGCGCAGCCAGGCGGTGGTGTTGGCCGGCAGCTTGCCGTCTTCCAGCGGTGCGCTGCTCACCAGCACCGTGCCCGCGGGAAGGTCGACGGCGGTGTCCCCGAAGTTGGTCACTGCCCGCCAGCCGCCAGGGCGGCTGAAGTGCAGGACGTCCGGGTTTCCGGTTTCGATCCATTCCAGCTCTTCGGCGGTCTGCAGTTCGCGGCGGAGCTTCAGGGCGGTGCGGTAGAGCTCGAGCGTGGAGCCCCGGGTGCCGTCCTGCGCCTCAACGGCGTAGCTGCTGAACCAGTCGGGCTGGGGCAGGTGGGCGCCGCCGTCGCCGAACCCGAAGGACGTGCCCTCCACGGACCACGGCAGCGGCACGCGGCAGCCGTCGCGCCCCACTTCCACTCCCCTGTTGCGGAAGAACGACGGGTCCTGCCGTTCGGATTCCGGGATGTCCGCCACCTCGTGCAGTCCCAGTTCCTCGCCCTGGTAGAGGTAGGCGGAGCCGGGCAGTGCGAGCATGAGGAGCGTGGCGGCGCGGGCGCGGCGCTTGCCGAGCTCGATGTCGAGGTCCTTTTCCGGGCCGCCGGCCAGCAGCCAGTCCTTGCCGTCCTGGCCCTTGGCGTGCTTGCCCTTGGAGCCCTTGGGCAGGCCGTATCGGGTGGCGTGGCGGACGACGTCGTGGTTGGAGAACACCCAGGTGGAGGAGGCTCCGGTGGCTGCGGCCTCTGCCAGGTTGCGGGTGATGATCTCGTGGAACTCCTCGGCGTCGAAGTCCGCCTGCAGGAGGTCGAAGTTGAACGCCTGGCCCAGGCCTTCGGGGCTGGCGTAGCGGGCCCGGCGGGTGGCGTGCACCCAGGCCTCGGCGACGGCGGTGCGCGGCGGGTTGTACTCGTTGAAGACCTCGCGCCATTCGGCGTAGACCTCGTGCACCTCGTCGCGGTCCCAGAACGGGTGCGAGCCGTCCGGGAATCCGTCAGTGCCGGTGTTGGCCTCGGTCAGCTCCAGCTTGGACAGCAGCGGTTCTGTGAGGTCCTTGGTGAGCGCGTGCGCCACGTCGACGCGGAAACCGTCCACGCCGCGGTCTGACCAGAAGCGCAGGGTCTTGAGGAAGTCGTCGCGGATTTCCCGGTTGGCCCAGTTCAGGTCCGGCTGCTCCTTGGCGAAGATATGCATGTACCACTGGCCAGGGGTGCCGTCGGGTTCGGTGATGCGCTCCCAGGCGGGGCCGCCGAAGACCGAGTCCCAGTCCGACGGCGGGAACTCGCCGTTGGGGCCTTTGCCGTCCCGGAAGATGTAGCGGTCCCGGGCCGGGGAGCCCTTCGGGGAGGCCAGGGCTTCCTTGAACCATTCGTGCCGGTCCGAGGAGTGGTTCGGGACGATGTCGGCGATCAGCTTGATGCCGGCGGCGTGGAGGGCGTTGGCCATCTCATCGAAGTCCTCCAGCGTGCCAAGCTTAGGGTCCACGTTGCGGTAGTCATCCACGTCGTAGCCGCCGTCGGCGAGCGCCGAGGGGTAGAACGGGCTGAGCCAGACCGCGTCGATTCCCAGCGCCTTCAGGTACGGGACCTTGGCCGTGATGCCCTTGATGTCGCCCAGACCGTCGCCGTTCGAATCGGAAAAGCTGCGGGGGTAGATCTGGTAGACGGACGCCTGGCGCCACCAGTTCGGATCGGCCAGGCGGTCGGAATCGGAAAGGGTTGCCAGCGTGGCGGTGGTGGACAAGGGATGATCCTTTTCTTGTGGTTGGGATTGTTGCTGGACTGGTTTGATGGGTCTACTTGACGGCCCCGCGCATGACTCCGGAGAGTACCCAACGCTGGGCCAGGATGTAAACCACCAAAGTGGGTGCCATGGCCATCAGGTAGGACGCGAATGCGAGGCTGTAGTTGGTGTTGAACTCTCCCTGGAAGAGCATCTGCACCACGGGGAGGGTCTGCAGGGCGGGATCGGCGATCATCATCTGCGGGAGCAGGAAGTCGTTCCATGAGCCGAGGAAGGCGAAGATGCCCACGGTGGCGTTCATGGGGGCCAGCAGCGGGAAGATGATCCGGCGGAACACCTGCCACGTGGTGGCGCCGTCGAGCCGGGCCGATTCCTCCAGCTCCACCGGGATGGAGCGGACGAAGGCAATGTACAGCAGCGTGTTGAACGAGATGCCGCCCAGCACGTGCAGGAACACCACGCCGCCCGGGTTGTCCAGGCCGAGGAGGGCCGTCTGCTTGATCAGCGGCAGGATGATCACCGGGAACGGGATGAACATGGCCGAGAGCAGGTACACGAAGGAGCCCCGGAAGAACCGCCGATTCCAGTTCCTGGCGATGGCATACGCCACCAGCGAGCTGCATGCCAGGGAACCAAGGACACTGAGCACGGTGACGAACGCCGTCGACATGAATGCCCGCGGGAAATCCGTTGCCACGTAGGCGGCGCCGAAGTTCTCCCAGTTCACCGGGCTGGGCCAGGCGAGGCCCGTGCCCGTTCCGATCTGGTCCGGGGACTTCAGGGCCATGGCCACGGTGAAGTAGAGCGGAAGGAGCACGGTCAGGGAGGCCACCAGCATCAGCGCGGTGAGCCACCAGTTGACCTTGTAGCCCTCGCGGCCGGAGCGGTTGTTCCGGCGGAGTGCGGGGCGGTCCGGATCGTGCGGGGTGCGGCGGGCGGTAAGCGGAAAAGCTGTCATTAGAGTGAAACCCCCCGGCGCTGGATGAGGCGCAGCTGGATGACGGAGATCAGCAGGGTGATCAGGAAGTAGATGACCGCATTCGCCATCTGGTAGGAGTAGTCGCCGCCGGTGAAGCCGGAGAAGATGCGCATGGCCACGGACTGGGTGGCCATGCCCGGTCCGCCGCCGGTGAGGCCCACGATGATTTCGTAGGTTCCCAGGAAGCCCTTGAAGCCGAGGATCACGTTGATGACCAGGTAGCCGAGGATGAGCGGCAGCGTCAGGCTCCGGAACTGCCGGAAGCTGCCGGCGCCGTCGAGGTCCGCGGCTTCATATACCTCGGCGGGGACGCTCTGCAGCCCGGCCAGGTAGATGATGGTGGCGCCGGGAGCCGCCTGCCAGACCGTGACCAGCACGATGGCCAGCCAGGCGTAGTTCTCGTTGGCCAGGATGCTCGTGGCCAGGGGCGTCACACCGAAGCGGTCCGCCAGCACGGGCAGGGTGTTGGAGAACAGGTAGTTGAACACGAAGGACACCACCAGGGCCGAGAGCACCATGGGGATGAAGAATACGGTGCGGATGCCGGTGCGCCACTTGATTTTGGCGTTCAGGCCGAGGGCGATCGCGAGGGCCACGATGTTGACCACCACGGTGGTGGTCAGGGCGAAGACGAACGTGAAGATGTAGGACTGCAGGATGGCCGGGTCTTTGAAGATGTTGACGTAGTTGGACAGTCCGATGAACTTCCAGTCGCCGTAGCCGGCGTAGTTCGTCAGGCTGAAGAACACGCCGACGAGGGCCGGCAGGGTGATGAAGAAGGCGAACAGTGCCAGGACCGGCACCACCATCCAGTAGTAGGCGGGGTCGATGCGGCCCTTGGCACGGACGGACCGCAGCGGGGTCTTCGGGGAAACGGTCGACGCGGCGGGCGGGGCTGCCTGCGCCGTCTCGGAGGTTGTAGTCATGGGGGCTCCTGGATTCGGGTGGGTCAGACCGCGGTGCGCTCGGCGACCCGGCGCCATTCGTCGTCGAGGGCGGAAAGGAACTGCTCGCCGTTCTTGCCGTACACGAAGGACTGGATGTAGTTGTACAGCGGTACCGACGGCGGGAAGTACGTGGTGGCTCCCTGGTAGTACCGCCCAGCCCGCACGGAGGCGGCGAGGCCGGTGATCTGGGGATTTTCGACGGCGGGTGCTTCCTTGAGCGGCGAGAACGCCGCGTTCTTCTCGTTGTAGGCGTTCACGACGGAGGGGTCCAGCAGGTAGCTGACGAAGCGCCGTGCCGCGGCCATGTTCGGCGTGTTCCGGGTGATGGACAGTGCCATGTCCACGTTGACCCGGGCCTTGGTGTCCGCGGGGTTGTTGGTGACGGGGAGCGGGAAGCTGCCGAGTCTGACGTCCTTGTTGGCGGCCACCAGCTGGGACAGCGCCCACGGGCCCTGCAGGTACATGGCCGCCTGGCCCTTGGCGAACGCGGCGTTGCCGTCCGCGTAGTTCTTGCTCGTGGCACCCTTCTGCGAGAAGGCTGCCAGCTCGAGCATCTTGGGCAGGACCGGGCCGAAGTTGCTGGTGAATGACTCTTTGGCGTTTTCACTGATGGCGGCACCCTTGGCGGTGAGCTTCGCGAAAAAGCCGGCGACGTCCAGTGAGCCGCCCGCGAGGTAGTCGAACATGCCCTGGCCGAGGGTCCAGCTGTCCTTGAAGGTGCCGTAGATCGGGGTGATGCCGGCGGCCTTGAATTTCTCACAGGCCGCGACGAATTCGTCCCACGTGGTGGGGACCGCCACGCCCTGGGCCTCGAAGACGTCCCGGTTGTAGATGACCCCGGCGGCTGCCAGGGAGAACGGGAGGGCACTGGTTTCGTGCCCGTTGTACCGTCCCCAGGAACTGACCAGGTCCTGGACCTTGGGGTCGATCGTGGCTGCGGCCGGATGGTCCGAAAGGTCTGCGAAAACGCCCTTGCGGACGAAGTCGGCGGTGGCCTGGGCGAAGCCCCGGGTGACGACGTCGGGCGGGTCGTTGCGGACCAGGCCCGGAACGAAGTTGCCTTCATTGAAGTCCTGGATGACGCGGATGTCCGGGTTGAGCGCCTCGAAGTCCTTGATCACGCGGTTGAAGTAGGCCACCACCTCGGGCTTGTTCTGCATGAAACGCAGCGTGGTGACGCCGTTCTGGCTGCTGGGCACGGAGCCGCAGCCCGCCAGCGGAAGGACAGCTGCGGCGCCGGCGAGGCCGGCCGCCTTGAACAGCGCGCGGCGGCTGAGCGGGGTCTCGTGGCTGGGCGGGATTGCGCTCACAGTGCGGAGGTCCGGGCGGCGTACTGGCAGGTGGCGCGGCGTTGCGGGTTCCTGAATGGGCGGTGCTTCGAAGGGCAGTTCACAGTTGCTCCTTTGCAAAAGGCTGAGGAAAAAGCTGGAAGGGGAATCCCGTGGCCGGCGGCCGTCCGGCCCACGTGGTCATTTTATATGGAATCTAAATTTAGTTCCTCAAGTATTATGTGGGGCAGAGCACAAGGAGGTCAACACCATGTCCGAAATGACGGCGGCCACGCCGCAGCTGCTTCGCCGCGTGAGCGCCGGAGCAGTCCTGGATTTCATGCGCGCCTCGGGCGCGGTGACGGTTACCGACGTCATCCAGGCCACTGGCCTGACCCGGGCCACCGCCATCTCCGTGTGCGAGGACCTCATGCAGCGCGGGTGGATAACCGAGCTGGAGAACCAGCGCGCCTTTGGCGGCTACCAGAAGGGCCGTCCCGCCCGCAGGTTCGAACTCAACGAGCGGGCAGGCTATGTCCTGGGTATGGACGTGGGCTTCTCGAAGGCGACGGTGGTGGTGTCCGATCTGCGTGGCAAGGCGCTGGGACGGGCCAGCCAGCCGTTTGAGATTGAGGACATCTCCGCCGAGGAGCGCGTGGCTGTCATTGACCGGGCCGCCTTAATGGCGCTGCACAGTGTGGGGGCCTCCCCCGACGCCGTGCTGGCCGTGTGCGCCGGCATCGCCGCCCCGGTGGACCGGAAAGGCAACGTCCTGGCGGCCCAGCATTTCTGGGGGCTCTTCGACGTCGGGCTCAAGTCCGCGCTGGACAAGCTGCACGGATGGACGGTGCTGCTGGAGAACGACGCCAACCTCGCCGCCCTCGGCGACCGGTGGCGTGGCGCGGCGACGGGCGTGGACGACGTCGTCGTGATCCTGGCCAGTGAACGCTTCGGTTCGGGCGTCATCGAAGACGGCCGCCTGCTGCACGGCAGCGGCGGCGGCGCGGGTGAACTCGCCTATCTGGACCTGGTGAAGGGCGTGGGCGACACCTTCGGTATCGCGACGCTGGCCCGGGTCTGGGCTGCGGAGGCGCTGGAGGGCACCGCCGAGACGTCCCTCCGCGAACACGCCGCATCGGGGGCCGAGGCGGAGCACGTCTTTGCCGCGGCAGCTGCCGGCGACGCAGAGGCACTGAAGATCCTTGACCGGTTGGCCGACAGGATGGCCCGGGTGATCGGCTCTGTGGCCACCATGGTCAACCCCGAGCTCGTGGTGATCGGCGGGGCCGTGGCCAACTCTGCGGGGGTTCTGCTCGAGCCGATTGCGGCCCGGCTGCCGGAGTTCACCGCCACCCCGCCGCAGGTGGCGGTCTCACCGCTGGGCGATTCGATCGTCACCGTGGGCGCCGTCCGGCGCGCCCTGGACTACGTGGAGACGAACACCCTGGACCTGGAGCTGAACATCCCGGCGTGATCCAAGACCGGCGTGAACGTACACTTGGGGCCCGCAAAACCACACGCTTTTGGGGCCCAAGTGTACGTTCGCGCTGTTCTATTCCGGCGTGATCCTTACTCCGGCATGATCATGGTCCGCAGGTCGAGCTGGCGCAGCACCCTGTCCGCCACCTCGGGATCCATGTCCGGCTCGCTCCGGGCAGCGACGACCTCCTGCCGCGCTGCGTCCAGGGCGATGGTCTGGACCGTGATGGCCAGCTCCCTGCCCCGCTCACGCTTCTCGGCGAGGCTCTCGTTGCGGAGGCTGCCGTCCAGCAGTTCGGCGTGCAGCCGGGTCATCTTTTCCTTCACCAGCGCCACCTTCTCCGGCGGCAGCTCCTTCACGAGCTCGTGGTCCTTCAGCGCGGCCACGGCGGCTGCCTGGGCACGGCGGGCCAGAAGCCGGGCCGCGTCGCGCTCCTCCGTGCCGTCCTGGGACGCGTTCAGCACCTTCATCAGCCACGGCAGGGTCAGCCCCGGCAGCACCAGCGTGGCCAGCAGCACCGCACAGGCCGTGACCAGCACCTGGTCACGCGCCGGGAACGGCGTGCCGTCGGCGAGCGCGACCGGGAGGGCCAGCGCCAGGGCCAGGGTGGCCAGCCCGCGCATGCCGCACCAGGTCAGGATCAGGACCTCTTTGGCGGAGGTCGGCTGCAGCAGGTTCTTCTGTTTCCGGGCGGACACGGCCAGCAGTCCCAGCCAGCCGAACCGCACTGCGAACACCAGGACGCAGACCACGACGGCGGCGCCCGCCATCCCGAAGATCGCAGAACCCTCCGTGCGGACAACATCCTGGATCTCGAGCCCCACGAGGCCAAAGGCAAGCCCCGTCACCAGCAGCTCCACCACGTCCCAGAAAGCGGTCCGGGTTACGCGCTCGGCGGCGTCCTGCGGGCGGGTATGCCGCTGCATCTCCAGGGCGGTGACCACGACGGCGATCACGCCGGAGGCGTGGAATTCCTCCGCGAGGATGTACGCGGCAAAGGGCACCACCAGGGTCACGGCGCTGCGGGCCACCATGGACGCCACCAGCCGGGTGACCAGCGATGTCAGCCAGCCCATGGCAATGCCGACCACGACGGCAAGTGCCGCTCCCACGACGAACTTGAGGACGACGTCGGGCCCTATCCTGGTGCCGCCGACCGCAGCGGCAACAGCCGCCTGGAAGATGACAATGGCGGCGGCGTCATTGAAGAGCCCTTCGCTCTGCAGCACCGTGATCAGGCGCCGGGGCATGTGCACCCGGCCGGCCACCGACTCCACCGCAACGGGGTCCGGGGGCGCCACCATGGCTCCGAGTGCAATGGCGGCCGGGATGCCGATCCCCGGAATCATGAGCCAGGCGGCGCCGGCAACCACGGCCGTCGAGAGGACGACGAGGGCCACGGCGAGCATGATCAGCGTCCGCCACCGGACCCGGAAGACGGCCCAGGAGCCCCGCTGCGCCGTGGCGAAGAGCAGCGGCGGCAGGAAGATCGGCAGGATCAGCTCCGGCGGAATCTCGATGTCCGGGAAGCCCGGGATGAACGTCAGCGCCACGGCCAGGAGCAGCATCAGGACCGGGTAGGGCAGCCGCAGCCGGTCCCCGAGGCCCACGGCCACCACGGTGGCGAGCAGGAGCCCGATGATGAGTGCCAACTGGTCCATGTGACCACTTTCCCCGGAGTGCGCCACGCCTCGGACGGAGGGCGGCCGTGCCTTTCAACCCTACCGGGAACGCTGCGGCCCTTCTCCTGCCCTGCGCTACTGCTGCAGGGCGTCCAGCGCGGCAGCGACCGGCTGGGTGCCGTCGCGGAATTCGATGGTCCGGCCGGCGGTTGCCGGCAAGTCCAGCACCGCGGCGGCAACGATGGCCACGTTGGCGCGCGATGTCTGCGTGCCGGAACTGGCGTCGTCCGGGTTCGCCTCGATCAGCCCGTTCCCCGGGCCCTCGGTCAGGGAGCCCGGCCCCAGGATGGTCCAGGCCAGATCGGTGCCGCGGAGGTACTCATCTGCGGCCGCCTTGGCCTCGGCGTACGCGTGGAAACTGTGCCCCTCGGGAACCCCGTGGTCGGGGCCCGCGCCGAAGTAGGACACCATCACGTAGCGCCCGACGCCGGCCTCCGCGGCCGCGTCCATGGAACGGATGGCGGCGTCGCGGTCCACCGCATACGTGCGGGCCGGGTTCCCTCCCCCGGCACCGGCTGACCAGACCACGGCGTCGTGGCTCCCGAGCGCGGCGGCGATGTCCGCCGTCGTCGACTTTTCAACGTCAAGGACCGACGGCGACGCACCGGTGGCGGCGACCTCCGCCGCATGGTCCGGGTTGCGGATGAAGGACGTGACACTGTGCCCCTGTTCCGTGAGGAGGGCGGACAGATGCAGGGCTACCTTGCCGTGGCCGCCAATGATTGCGATACGGGTCATGCCCCCATTGTGTCGCAGGATAGTGTCACAGGCGCGGCACGCGCCGCAGGCCGGCGCCGCTTTATCCGGACCGCTTCATCCGGACCGGTTGGCATAGCGGAGGAAGACCGTGCCGTTCCCGAACCGCCGTTCCTCCAGCAGCTCAAGCCGGAGGCGGACGTCCTCCGGGAGGAAGCGCTTGCCGCCGCCCACTGCCACGGGCGAGAGGAACATCTGGAACTCGTCCACCAGCCCGGCCCGGATGGCTGACGCGGCAAGGTCCGCGCCGGCCACCGCCACGTCCCGGCCGGCGTCGGCCTTGAGCCGTCCGACGGCGTCGGCGCCGAACTCCCGCTCGATCCGGGTCCGGGCGGTGGTCACGTCCTGCAGGGTGCGGGAAAAGACCACCTTGTCCGCTGCTTTCCAGAGGTCGGCAAAGTCCCGGATGTAGTCGGGAATATCGCCGAAGTCTTCCGGATGCTCCCAGACGGCCATCACCTCATACATCCGGCGCCCGAGCAGGTAGGTTCCCGCCGGCCGCTGCAGCTCGTTGACGAAAGAATGCACCTCGGCGTCCGGCTCGGCCCAGTCGAATTTACCGTCGCGGTCCGCGATGTAGCCGTCGAGGGACATGAGTCCCGAGTAGATCAGTCTGGCCATGCCGGCTCCTGTCGCCCTCGGCGGTGTGCAGTCCGACCTTAGGCTCATGTCGCCCGGATGACAACGGTTCCGCCGGTTCCGGAGTCATCCGCAGCGTTGCCACAGGATTGCATCAAGACCCGATCAAGGACCCGCTTCTCCCCTGTTCCGGCTGACATGCTGGTTGACGCATCAAGCAACTTGTACCGTTCCAGGAATCATCATGGGGGAATCATGCCGCTAGGCACGTTCAATCACGCAGGCCCGACCGGGCACACAGGTCCGTTCAAGCACGCCCGACGCCGGGTGGTGGCCGTCACTGCGTCCGTCAGGTCCGGCCTTTGGGTCCGGTCGCTGTCCGCCACCGCCGTGGCCGCCGGACTGCTGCTCACCGGGCTGGCAGTCCCGGCCGAGGCTGCCACGTACTATTCCGCACCGCTGCGCACCGCTGCCCGTGCCCTCACGGTGGCTGCGGAGAACAACGCCGGCTACGACCGGACCCGCTACTTCGGCAACTGGCTGGACACCAACCGTGACTGCCAGAACACCCGGGCCGAGGTCCTGCTGCAGGAGGCGAAGGCCACCGCGACGTACACCACCGCGCGGCGGTGCACCGTGCGCACGGGCCGTTGGGTCACGAGGTGGGACAACCGCACGCACACCCTGGCGTCGGCCGTGGAGATCGACCATACGGTTCCCGTCCATGAGGCGTGGGGCTCCGGCGCCCGCTACTGGTCGCAGGCGCGCCGGGTAGCCTTCTACAACGACCTCGGTGATGGCCGGTCCCTGAACGCGCAGACGGCGGCACTGAACTCCAGCAAGCAAGCCAAGGGTCCGGAGGCATGGATGCCGCCGGTGAACCGCTGCGAGTACATCGGCAACTGGATCGCGGTGAAGATCCGGTGGGGCCTGCGGGTTGACAGCGCCGAGAAGGCAGCCCTGATCCGCTATGCAGACTCCTGCCCGAACGTGCGCATCAGCGTCACCCGGGCCTAGGCTGCGCGTCCCGCAGCCAAACAGCCGCGCACCCGAACAGCCCCGCACCGCCGCAATGGCAGTGCGGGGCTGTTTCGTCAGACCTCGAACATCCCGTAGACCCATATGTTCGCGGACGGCAGGGCGAGCTCGGACATGGGCACCCTCCGGGCGCCCGTGCGGGTCAGCCAGAACCTGTTGTCCTTGGTGGGGGTCTTGACCGGAATGCCGGCGTTGTCCACCAGGTAAAGGCTCGTGGACGTGGCGGAGATACCTTCCATGGAGGCCCGCTTGGTCAGGCTCCTCGACGTGACGGAGCCGCCGTAGGGCGAGGACATGGGTGCGTGCGTGCAGGTGATGAGGCCTGTGCTCTTGTGCATGGTTGTGGACGTGACCAGCCCGTTGAGTGACACCCAGGCCGAACCGTTCCACGAGACGTAGTCCCCCAACCCTGCGGGCTGCGAGGCCTGGATGGTGATGCTGTTCAGGCCGACGGACGCGCCCAGCTGGTAGCCGGCGGCAGACAGCGTCTCGTCGGCAACCACCACCACCGAGCTCACCTTCAGGCCGTCGAACCCCATCCTGATGGTGACCGACATGTCGTCCAGTGCATTTTCCGTCGATACCACCCCCACGGGCGTGTGCCGGTCGTCGTCGATCAGGGAGAACCCCAGTCCGCTGTTGCGGACTGCACAGGCCACCATCCGGTAGCGCCGGCCGTCCGTGCCGCGGACGATGCCCGTTTCATCTGCCTTGAGGTCCAGGGCGGCCTGCTGGGCGGCGGAAACCGGTTTGTCGGCGTCGGCCGTGTTGTCCACCTCCGAGAGTCCCACGTCGGCCTTGCTCAGGGCAGGGACGGTCTCAGGGGCAGGCTGCTCTGGGCTGACCGGCTGATCGGTGGCTGGCCCGGACGGGGTTGGAGCCGCCTCCGGCGACGGCACCGTTGGAACGGTTGTTGCCGATGCCGGCCCTGCGGTGACGGTGGCCAGGGCAAGCAGACCTCCGCCGGCCGCCGCGATCCGTCCCAGATTCAGAACCGCACGGCGCTCCAGGCCGCCTTCACCAAACCACTCCACTGTGTTCCCCCCACGGGCACCATTCTGCGGCCGGGGTGTGCACCTCGGCCGGTGATGCTGCCGAGCCTAGGAACGGAAGCTTGGAATTAGGCTGTGGCTGCCAGCCCTGGTTGGGGGGGGTGGCGCACAAACTGTGGGTCACGGAGCCAGCCCAAGATGGGGCACTTCGACACGGGACACGCCGGCCGTCGTCGTTAATTACGACGCCGGATCCCCCAAAGTGCCCCACGACGGCTTGGGCCGGGTGCCCCTGACCCAAAAACAGGGTCGGCGGCCAAAAACAAAAGCAGGCCAGGGGCTGAATGCCTCTGGCCTGCAGATTCGGTAGCGGTGGGGAGGCTCGATCTCCCGACCTCACGATTATGAGTCGTGCGCTCTAACCAACTGAGCTACACCGCCACGAATGAGAAAAACCTGTGTCAAGCCGGTCAAGACCGCCTTGACACAGGCCCTCATTCCGAGCCCCCCACCGGAATCGATCCGGTGACCTCGTTCTTACCAAGAACGCGCTCTACCACTGAGCTAGGGGGGCAACGAGTAAATACTCTACCGGAAGATTTGGCACTCAACAAATCGGCGGCGGAACGGGGCCACCAAGGTCTGAAAACCCCGGAAATACGGGCCTGGAGCGGGCCGCGGGCCGCTTGTGGAGGCCCCTCCAGGAGCTTTCAGGCCGCAGATGTGACGAAACGTACACACGGGCCAGGTGGGACGGGGTTAAACAGAAACAGGCCGGCTGATCAGCCGGCCTGTTTCTATTCGGATGCTTGGTTCATCACCAGGCGGTGATCACCACTTGCCCTTGCGGTTGAAGTCGCGGTGGCCGCCCTCGTTGCCGTGGCGCGGCTTGCGTGCGCCGTTGCCGTGACCGCCGAAGCGGGAGTCGCTCGACTGGCCGCGGTCGTCCGTGCCGATGCCGCGCTCGGAACGCTCGCTGTACGAACGGCCGCCGCGGTCGGCGGAGGAACGCTCGCCGTCGCTCTTGCGGAACTCCTTCTTGAAGCCGCCGCTGCCCTTGAAGTTGCCGCCGCGGCCGCCCTGGTAGCCGCCCCGGTCTCCGCGGTCGCCACGGTCACCGGAAGGCTTACGGCCGTTGTCCAGCTCGAGGTGGATCAGCTCGCCGCCGATCCGGGTGCGGGACAGGGCGCGCAGCTGCTCCTGGCTGAGGTCCGCCGGGAGCTCCACGAGGGAGTGGTCCGAGCGGATGTCGATTCCGCCGATCTGGGACGAGGAAATGCCGCCCTCGTTGGCGATGGCGCCCACGATGGAACCCGGCATGACACGCTGGCGGCGTCCCACGGCGATCCGGTAGGTGGCGTTGCCTTCGGTCAGGGCACGGGTCGGGCCGCGGGAGCCGAAGCCGTCCTTGGAGCGTTCGCGCTTCTGGAACTCGGGAGCTGCGGGCAGTTCCTTGACGAGGAGCGGCTGCCCGCCCTGCGCCATGACCGCCAGTGCCGCGGCGATTTCTGCCGCCGGCACCTTGTGCTCTTCCTCGTAGGAGGCGATGAGGTCGCGGAACATCGAAACGTCCTCGGACTCCAGGGTCTCCGTGATGCGCTCGGCGAACTTGCCCAGGCGCAGCGAGTTGACCGTCTCGGCGGTGGGCAGGTGCATCTGCTCCACCGTCTGGCGGGTTGCCTTCTCGATGGCGCGCAGCAGGTACTTCTCCCGCGGCGTCATGAACAGGATGGCGTCGCCGGCGCGGCCTGCACGGCCGGTGCGGCCGATGCGGTGCACGTAGGACTCGGTGTCGTGCGGGATGTCGTAGTTGACCACGTGGCTGATGCGCTCGACGTCGAGGCCGCGGGCGGCCACGTCGGTGGCGACCAGGATGTCGATCCGGCCTTCCTTCAGCGCGTCAACAGTGCGTTCGCGCTGCTGCTGCGGGATGTCGCCGTTGATGGCGGCAGCCTGGAAGCCCCGGGACTTCAGCTTGTCGGCGAGGTCCTCGGTGGCCATCTTGGTGCGCACGAAGGCGATGACGCCGTCGAACTCTTCCACCTCGAGGATGCGGGTCATCGCGTCGAGCTTGTGCGGGCCCATGACCTGCAGGTACCGCTGCTTGATGTTGGTGCCCGTGGAGGTCTTGGACTTCACGGAGATCTCGGCAGGGTTGTTCAGGTACTGCTTGGACATCCGGCGGATCTGGCTCGGCATGGTGGCCGAGAAGAGCGCTACCTGGCGGGATTCCGGGGTCTGCTGGAAGATCTGCTCGACGTCTTCCGCGAAGCCCATGCGCAGCATTTCGTCGGCCTCGTCCAGCACCAGGTACTGCAGTTCGGAGAGATCCAGGGAGCCCTTGGCGATGTGGTCGATGACGCGGCCGGGGGTGCCGACAACAACCTGGGCGCCGCGGCGCAGGCCGGCGAGCTGGGGGCCGTAGGCGGAGCCGCCGTAAACGGGGAGGACGGTGAAGTCATCGATGTGCTTGGCGTAGGAGGTGAAGGCCTCGGCAACCTGGAGCGCCAGCTCGCGGGTCGGGGCCAGAACCAGTGCCTGGGTCTTGCGGGACGGGCCGTTGAGGTCGTGGAGCTCGGCCAGGCGGGACAGTGCCGGTACTGCGAATGCTGCAGTCTTACCGGTGCCGGTCTGGGCGAGGCCCACGACGTCGCGGCCTTCAAGCAGCAGCGGGATGGTCGCCGCCTGGATGGGGGAAGGCTTTTCGTAGCCGACATCCTGCAGGGCTGCGAGGACACGGCCGTCGATGCCAAGGTCGGTGAAGCGGACGCCTTCTTCTTCCGGCTCTTCGGCCTTGGCGGAAGCGTCGGCCTTGGCGGGAGCGTCGGCAGCAGGCTCGGCTGCGGGGACAGCAGCCTCGGTGAATTCGAGGTTGGCGGTCTCAGCCGTCACCGTCTGGGTGGCGTCGTCGTGGTTTTCGGGCATAGGGAGATATTCCTCATCCATAGGGGGCCAGGCGGCACAACCCGAGGTGAGCGGAGCCGCAGTACATGTGCCGTGGTCGCCGGGCAAACATTGACCGGCCGGTCACTAGAAGTCCGGCGCTTTCGCAATCCCGTGGCAGGACTTCACACTGCATCTCTTGGCTGCTATCCCAGCAGTCTGTACAGCGTTTTCTTCAGCCGGCTCTCCCTATGAAACTGCCCGCATCACATTTGCGGGCCCCAACACTTGCCAGTCCTGCCTCAAAAATTGGGCAGGAATAAGGGATTTCCGGAGTGGGGGATATTTCAAGTGTAAAGCATGACGCGGCGCGCTAGCGAACCGAGGGGCCAGCAGGGGCGGTGAGCTTGCGCACACGCGGCATTTTCGCAGTAACCCGGCAGCGCCGCCGGGCCATCTCGGCCGTGCTAGCTCCCCACCCGCCGGAGCATCTTCTCGAACCGTTCGTGGTACTCGGGCTGCAGCCGGATTTCGCCGTCAGCCTCGGCGTCGCGCAGGGCTTCGATGGCGTCGACGTCGGGCTCGCTGAACCAGCGGCCGATGGTCACGCCGTGCTTGGGCACGAAGAGTCGGTGGATGTGGTCCCCTGCCTGCACGGAGCCGGTCTTGATGACGCGCAGGTAGGCACCCACCCGGCCTGCCGCCGTGAAGCGCTTGACCCACTGGGCCTCGTCCATGCGCCGCTGGAAGGTCGCACACGGAACACGGGGCGAGGTGACCTCAACCTCGACATCCAGCCCGATACGCCAGCGCTCACCGATGACAGCACCCGTGGTTTCGATCCCTGCCACGCGCAGGTTCTCACCGAAGATCCCCGGCGGCAGTTCGCGCTGCAGCTCACCGATCCAGTAATCGGCGTCGGCCTGGGAATAGGCGTAGAGCGCCTGGTCCTCTCCCCCGTGGTGGATGCGGCTGGCCTGGATATCGCCGTGCAAACCGAGCTTGTGAACCTTCACCGGCCCGTCCACGGGCCGCTTGTCGATGGCAGTGACGCCCACGCTTCCCTCGTCCGGAAGGAGCTGGTGGACCCGGCAAACGGCTAGAAGAGTGGCTGTGTGCATGGCACCAGTCTAGGTTCTCGGCCTGACCAGCGCCTTTGGTGATTCAAGCGGGAGTGCCGGGAGCGGAAAATATTCACCGCAGCACCTTCCAGCCACTAGGCTTGCTGCAGTATTTACCGGCGGGACGGACAGCCGGTTTCCGCCGGCCGCGGCCTAGAGTTCCGGCCACCAACAGCATGGAGCAGCAGGGGGAACCATGGACCCGGAGAAGGACCCGAGCAAGGACGCTGACAGGGGCCAAAACAACGACAGGTCCGGCCGGAACGACGACAGGTCCGGCGGGGACGCCCTTCCCGGGGGTCCGGCCAAGCCGCCGCCCTGGCAGGTTCCCAAGCCTGAGCTCCACCCCGAGCTGCTGACCCCCGGTCCACCGGGAGTGAAAGGCCCGGGAAAACCAGGCAAGGGAAAGGCCCGTACGGACACCCCGGGCAAAGCAACCCCGGGAGAAGGAACCCCGAATCAAACCGGCTTCCCCCAGCCCAGCCCCGTCTTCGATCCGTTCGCGCGTGACCGCGAGCGCGATGCGGCGGCCCGCAAGAAGCGGTCGCAGCGCCGCACGGTGGTGGTGGGCCTCGGTGTCACCGCACTCCTGGCAGGCACCATCACGGCGATCGTGGCGAGCAACGAGCAGGACCCTGACTACGCCCAGGTCTGCTTCAACGATGAGACCGGCCAGCGCGTCGAGGACACCCAATGCAACAGCTCGGCCGGGCGCGGGGGCGCCCTCTATGCCTGGTACTTCTATGCGCGCGGGGCCAGCGTTCCGGGCATCGGCCAGAACAGGACGGCCTATCCGAACTTCACCAGGACGGTGCCGCAGGGGGCCAAGACGGCCACGGGCTACAGCAGCAAGGGCGGCACGGTCAGCAGGGGCGGCTTCGGCAGCAGCTCCAAGGGCGGAAGCACGGGAGGCTAGACGTGAAGCGGTTACTCTCGGAGCCCCGCCCGGACTGGAAGCAGAAAATCGAGGAACAGGGCCTGGTCTTTTCCACCACCAGCCTTCCCGGCGGCAAGAAGATCGAGTACTGGAACGAGGCCGCCTACTACGAGTTCACCATGGACGAGGTGGAGGCGCTGGAAGTCACGGCCGAGGACATGCACAGGATGTGCCTGGAGGCCGCCAAGTTCCTGGCCACGGGCGCCATGGGCCCCATCGGCATCGGCCCCCAGGCGCTGGAGCTGGCCGCCGAGTCGCTGCAGGCCGGGGACCAGGACATCTATGGCCGCTTCGATTTCATCTATGACGGCCAGGGCGGCGCCGCCAAGATGCTTGAGTACAACGCGGACACGCCCACCGGCCTCATTGAGGCGGCAGTGGCCCAGTGGTTCTGGCTGCAGGACGTCTTCCCGGAGAAGGACCAGTGGAACGGCATCCACGAGGCACTGATCCGGCAGTGGAAGAAGCTGCAGTACCGCACGGGGATGAGCACCCTGCATGTGGCCCACTCCGAGGCCGAGGAGTCAGGCGAGGACTGGATGACAGCCGCGTACATGCGGGACGTGGCCAGCCAGGCGGGGTGGACCACCATCGGCATCAACATGTCGGACATCGGCTGGGACCCGAACCTGAAGCGGTTCGTGGACATGGACAACTTCATGATCAGCACCATCTTCAAGCTCTACCCCTGGGAGCTGATGATGAAGGAGCCATTCGGCCACCGTCTGCTGCAGCGCTCGCAGAATCCCCGCTGGGTGGAGCCGGCCTGGAAAATGCTGCTCTCCAACAAGGCGCTTCTGGCGGCCCTGTGGCATCTTTATCCGGACCATCCCAACCTGCTGCCCGCCTACCTCAATGATCCGGGGCCGCTGCGGGAGTGGGTTGCCAAGCCGCTGCACGGGCGCGAAGGCGACAACATCCGGATCCACGCCGAGGGCATCAGCCTGGAGAAGCCCGGCGGGTACGGCCGGGAAGGCTGGTGCTACCAGCAGTACCACTCCCTCCCGGACTTCGACGGCAGCCATCCGGTCCTGGGCCTGTGGGTGGTGGACGGCGAATCGGTGGGCTGCGGCATCCGCGAGTCCGACGGGCCGGTCACCGACTATTTTTGCCGCTTCGTCCCGAACACCATTGACGCGCCGGCGCCGCTGAGCGTCCAGGCGGCACAGGCCAACGCGAACAAGACAGGTATCGCCTTATGAGAACAGGTGCTCCATGAGAACCCGAACGACGACGGCGGCCGGCGGCGCCGGGGGCCAGCCCGGCGGTGCCGTTCCCGGCAAGGGACTCCGCGCCGGGATCCTGGACCTTGGCGACTCCGTGATGCTGGGCCTGGCCTCCACCGCCCCGGTGTACTCGCTGGCCGCGACGCTGGGACTGATTGTGGCCGTCAACGGGAACTGCACGCCGCTGATCCTGCTCCTCGGTTTCATCCCGGTGCTGTTCATCGCCTACGCCTTCCGCGAGCTCAACAGCGCCATGCCGGACTGCGGCACCACGTTCATCTGGGCCCGCCGGGCTTTTGGCCCGTGGGCGGGATGGCTGGGCGGCTGGGGCGTGGCCCTGGCCGGCGTCGTGGTCCTGGCCAATCTGGCGCAGGTGGCGGGCCAGTACCTCTGGCTCCTCATCGGCGACGGCTCCCTGGCGGGGAACAAGGCAGTGGTGACGGCCACCGGCGTCGTTTTCATCGCCTTCATGACCCTCGTGAACTACCGCGGCATCAGGCTGGGTGAGCACGTCCAGCGGACTCTGACGTACGTGCAGTACATCTCGCTGGGCATTTTCGCCGTGGCGATCATCCTGCGCATCGCGGGCCTGACCGGCGGGGCGCCGGCGGGCCAGCCGTTCGACGTCGAATGGTTCAACCCGGCCGGAGCGTTCGCCGACCCCGGCGCGGTGGTCCACGGCATCCTGCTGGCCCTGTTCATCTACTGGGGCTGGGACACCTGCCTGGCGGTTAATGAGGAAACCGAAAACCCTGCCACCACCCCCGGCCGTGGGGCGGTCATCTCGGCATTCGTGCTGGTGGCCATTTACGTCTCCGTAGCGCTGCTGGTGATGATGTACGCTTCCGTGGGAACAGAGGGCATCGGACTGGCCAACGCCGACAACCAGGAAGACGTGTTCCTGGCGATGAAGGACGTGGTGCTGGGTCCCTGGGGATGGCTGATCGTGGTGGCGGTGCTGGCATCAGTGCTCTCCTCCACCCAGACCACCATCCTGCCCACAGCCCGCGGCACCCTGTCCATGGGCGTCCACGGCGCCC
The DNA here is from genome assembly GCF_040448525.1 of Arthrobacter sp. K5. Taxonomy (NCBI): domain Bacteria; kingdom Bacillati; phylum Actinomycetota; class Actinomycetes; order Micrococcales; family Micrococcaceae; genus Arthrobacter; species Arthrobacter sp. K5. The sequence continues at coordinate 1,728,655 of NZ_CP159279.1, forward strand.
TGCCGCCGAAGTTCGGCGAGGTCCATGAGCGCAACCAGACCCCCGGCTTCTCCACCCAGGTCATGGGCGCCGCGGCCATCGTGTATTACGTTGCCATGAGCTTCCTCAGCGAGAACCTGCTGTCCGATTCCATCAGCTCCATCAGCCTGTTCATCGCCTTCTACTACGCCCTCACCGGCTTTGCCTGCGCCTGGTACTTCCGGGACACCCTGCGCGCGTCTGCACGCAACCTGTGGTTCCGCGGAATTCTTCCGCTGCTCGGGGCGCTGCTGCTGACCGCGGCTTTCTTTATCTCTGCGGCGCAGATGTGGGACCCGGCCTACGGGAACACGCAGATCTTCGGCGTCGGCGGGGCCTTTGTCAGCGGCGTGGTGCTGCTGGCCCTGGGCGTGGTGCTGGCCGTAGTCTGCCGGTGCCTGCCGTCAACCCGCGGCTACTTCCTGGGCGGGACACGGGTTCCCTCGGGCCGGTAGCTCGGGTCGGTAGAAAGCGGCGCGCAGACCGGGGCACACCTTAGCCTGCAACCCGCGGCACGGAACCAGCGGCACGTAAGATGCTGCAATGAGCAATGACGCCCTTGATCCTGCGGAAGCTTCGGCCGAGTACGGTCTCCCGGACCCTTCGGATGTCCTGGCCCTGGATTCGCTGCTGGCCCCGGACGAACTGGCCCTGCGCCAACGGATACGGGACTTCACCGACCAGCAGATCCGTCCCGACATCGCGGACTGGTACGAGCAGGGCGTCTTCCCCATGCACCTGCCCGCGCAGCTGGGCGAGCTGGGCGTCCTGGGCATGCATCTGGAGGGCTACGGCTGCCCCGGCCGGTCCGCCGTGGAGTATGGCCTGGCCGCCATGGAGCTGGAGGCCGGTGATTCCGGAATCCGCACGTTCGTCTCGGTCCAGGGTTCACTGGCGATGAGCGCCATCCACAAATGGGGCTCGGAGGACCAGAAACAGGAGTGGCTCCCCCGGATGGCCGCCGGGGAGGTGATCGGCTGTTTCGCGCTGACGGAGCCGACGGCGGGCTCGGACCCGTCGTCGATGACCACGGCCGCGCGGCGGGACGGGACCGGCGAGGACGCCGGCTGGGTCCTGCACGGCGCCAAACGCTGGATCGGTCTCGCCTCCGTGGCCGACGTCATGGTGGTCTGGGCAAGGACCGACGACGGCGTCCGCGGTTTTCTCGTACCTGCCGGCACGGAGGGCGTCACCGCCGCGCCGATCGGGCGGAAACTGTCCATGCGCGCCTCGATCCAGTGCGATGTGACGTTCGACGGCGTCCGGCTGGGTCCGGAAGCGCTGCTGCCGGGTGCGCGGGGACTGAGCGGCCCGTTCAGCTGCCTCAACGAGGCCCGGTACGGCATTGCCTGGGGTGCCATGGGTGCGGCCCGCGACTCCTATGAGGCGGCGCTGCGGTATTCGATGGAGCGGCTGCAGTTCGGCAAGCCGCTGTCCGGGTACCAGCTGACGCAGGAGAAGCTCGTCAACATGCTGGTCGAGGTTCAGAAGGGCACCATGCTCGCGTTGCAGCTGGGTCGGCTCAAGGACTCAGGGCGGCTCCGCCCGGAGCAGATCTCCCTGGCCAAGCTGAACAACGTCCGCGAGGCCATCACGGTGGCGCGGGAGGCCCGGACCATCCTGGGCGGCAACGGCATCACGCTCGACTATTCTCCCCTGCGGCACGCGGCCAACCTCGAGTCGGTGCGCACCTATGAAGGAACGGACGAGGTGCACACCCTGATCCTCGGCCAGCACATCACGGGCCTCCCGGCGTTCCGGTGACCCGCTGGTTGAGCTTGCCGAAACCGAGGTGGACACCCCTGATCTCAACAAGCTCGATCAGGGCGGCCGAACCCGTTAATCTCGACAAGCTCGATCTCCGGGCACCCCGGGAAGGTTTGACTCTCGCCCCGGCCGCATGGCCGGGGGCATACTGGGCACATGGCTGACGCTGACGATTTCCCGGCCTTGGGAAGGACCGAGGAACATCGGGTGGACAGTAGTGCTGGTGCCTGGTTCTTGAGTGGTGCTGAGCGGGGAAATTCAGCCACCGTCGTGCACGCGGGCGGTGCCGGATCGCCGTCCTGGTCGGAGGGCAACCGCGTGCGGCCCCTGATTCATGGGGCGACCTACTTCGCGCGGCTGCATGAGGAGCTGTCGGCTCTGCAAGCGGGAGACCGTGTGTGGTTCACCGACTGGCGAGGCGATTCCGACGAGCGGCTGACGGCGGACGGACCGACGATCGGTGAGTTGCTGGCTCGGTTAGCCAAAGCGGGCGTGGAAGTGCGCGGCCTGATCTGGCGATCCCACGGGGAGCGCGTGTCTGCCCCGATGAGTTGGCGGTCCAACGAGCTCCTCAGCCGCCAGATCAACGACGCCGGCGGGGAGGTGCTGTTGGATCAGCGTGTGCGCCTCTTCGGCTGCCATCACCAAAAACTGGTCGTCATCCGCCGGCGTGACGACCCGTCGCGGGACGTCGCCTTTGTGGGCGGAATCGACCTTTCCCACAGCCGCCGGGACGATGCCGACCACAGGGGCGACCCGCAGGCGGTGGCCATGGATTCCAGGTACGGGAAGCGACCCCCGTGGCACGATGCCGCCGTCGAACTGCGTGGCCCGGTGGTGGCAGACGTGCTGGAATTGTTCGCCGAACGGTGGAATGACCCCCATCCCCTGGACCATCGCACTCCTTACCGGATGCTGCTGCAACGTCTGGCCGACATGCCCCGGCACCCCGAACCGCTCCCGGCCACTGCGCCGCCACCGCCACCTGCGGGACCGCATGCAGTGCAGCTGCTGCGCACCTACGGCATGAAGCACCCGCCGTTCCCGTTCGCGCCCAACGGTGAGCGGAGCATCGCCCGGGCCTACACGAAAGCCTTCTCCCGTGCCCGCTCGCTGATCTATATCGAGGACCAGTACCTGTGGTCGGAAGAGGTCGCGGCCGGAATCGCAGCGGCCCTCGAACGTAACCCCGAGTTGAATGTGATCGCCGTCGTGCCCCGCTACCCGGACTCTGACGGTGTTCTCGGGGGGCCGCCCAAGCGGGTCGGGCAGATGCGTGCCATCAGCAGGATGCGCCAAGTTGCGCCCGACAGGGTGGGGATCTTTGATCTGGAGAACAGCGCCGGAACACCGATCTATGTCCATGCCAAGATCTGCATCATCGACGACATCTGGTTCACCTGCGGATCGGACAACTTCAACCGTCGGTCCTGGACCACCGACAGCGAGCTCACCTGCGCCGTGATCGACACTTCTGCCGGTCATGGGGAACCGCCCGCCGCAGACACGGGCCCCGGCGGTTCCCGGCCGCTGGCCTACGGGCTGCGGCTCCAACTCTGGGCCGAACACCTTGGCCTGGACCAGAATGACCCTCAGCTCCAAGACCCCGCGGCCGGGCTCAAAATCTGGAACGCCGCCGCCGACGCCCTGGACCAGTGGCACAAAACCGGCCGCCGCTCGCCCCGTCCCAAGGGGCATGCGCGGCACCACATTACAGAACCCGTGCCGCCCCTTCAGCGTCTCTGGGCGGACGCGGTAAACCGCCTTGTAGTGGACCCGGACGGCCGCCCACGCCGGATGCGCGGCTCCACCCCGTTCTAAGCGAGCCCGTGCAGGGGTGTGCCGGCATGTCAGGCGGAGAACCCGCCGTCGGCCTTGATGAGCTGACCGGACACCCAGCGGCCGGCCGGGGACAGCAGGAAAGCCACCGTTCCCGCCACGTCCGCGGGGGTGCCCAGCCTGCCGCCGGGCTGGTGCCGGGCCAGCCCTTCGCGGGTTTCGTCATCCATCCAGCCGGTGTCCACGGGCCCGGGATTCAGCACATTGGCGCTGACGCCCCGCGGCCCGAGTTCCCGGGCTGCGGCGATCACGATCCGGTCCAGCGCCCCTTTGGACGCCCCGTACGGCAGGTTGAACGCGGTGTGGTCACTGGTCAGCGCAACGATCGCGCCGCCGTCGTCCGTTGCCTGCTGCGCGAAGGCGCGGATCAGCTGCCAGCTGGCCCGGGTATTCACGGCGAAATGCCGCTCGAAGCTTTCGAGGGTGGTGTCCAGGACGCCCGAGTCGACGGATTCGGCATGGCTGAGCACCATCCCGTGCAGCGTTCCTGCCTGCGCGGCCACCTCTGCCATGAGCCGGTCCACGGCAGCCGGGTCCTGAAAGTCGGCGGGCAGCGCCACCACCCTGGAGCCGATGGCCTCCAGTTCTGCGGTGAGCCGGCCGACGTCGTCCGGCTGGATTCCCCAAGGCATGCGGGAGTCGTAGTCCTGCCAGTAGGTCAGGACCAGGTCCCAGCCGTCGGCGGCCAGCTGGCGGGCGATCCCCGCGCCGATTCCGGCGAGCCGCCCGACGCCGGTGACCAGTGCCGTGCTCATTCCGCCAGCTCCGCCACGGCGTCGCGCCGGAGGACCACGAGCCAGCACACCATGATGGCGAGCGCGCAGAACACACCGGCGCTGGACGCCATGATCCACGGCACCGGCGTCTGAAGGTCAAGGTTGCCGGCGCCAAGGGCCGTGCCGATGGTCTTCGGCGAGAACAGGAACACCACCGTGGACACGCCCAGGACGGTTCCCATCACCCAGCGCGACAGCCGGTGCCGCTGCGGAGTTTCGCGCAGCGTCCAGGCGAAGGCCGGAAGCACTGCCGCCATCCAGACCCAGTGGTGCGACCACGAGACTGGGCTGACCAGGAGCATGGTGAGTGCCGTGGCGGATATGGCCACCACCCTGGCGCCCTGCCGGCTGGCGGCCCTGATGAGGGCCGCGCCCAGACCCACAACGAGCAGGTCCAGGAGCAGCCAGGGCACCGTCACGGCGTCCGCAGGAACCCCGAAGTGGAGCAGGGCGCCCTTGATGGAGAGGTTGTCAACGTAGCCGGCGCCGCCAATCCGGGACGTGTCGGGAAGGATCTCCAGCCAGAATCTGAGGGACTCGGCGGGGCGGAGCACCCAGCCGAGCAGCACGGTGAAGGCAAAGCCGGCGCCCATGTTCAGCAGTCCTCGCCAGTCCTTCCGCACGAGGAAATACAGGCCGAATACCAGCGGCGTGAGCTTGATGCCGGCTGCCACGCCCACCAGGAAGCCGCTGCCGGGCAGAGCGTTCCGCCAATGCGGGCTGCGGGACAGCAGGTCCGCCGTCATCAGTCCCAGCAGCAGGATGTTGATCTGGCCGAAGACCAGGGTCTCGCGCCACGGGCCCAGATTCAGGACAGCCAGGAAAACCACGACGGCGCCCAGCCGGTTCACCGCAGACCGGAAGGTCGGGGAGCCGAAGGTGCTGCGCCAGCTGGGCTTGCTGTTCCAGTAGCGGACACCGAGCGCCGCCACCCAGGCGGCCACCGCCACTCCGGCGGCGTTGAACAGCAGCAGCGCAGTGGCCTGCGGCAGGTTGGCGAGCAGGCTGAACAGGAGTGCCGCAAAGGGCGGGTAGGTGAAGGGCAGTTCCGGCCCGCCAGCCCAGTTCACCGTCGGCTGGTAGAGGCCCGACGGCGAGAGGCCGGCGTCGTTGAGGATCTTGCCGCCGTACCAGTAGACGCTGAAGTCCAGGCCTTTGTCGCCCCAGGCATCCAGCCGGGAGGCAACGAAGACGGCGGCGCCCACCACGGCCAGAAGGAACACCAGCTCGACGGCGGCCACCGCGGGCCAGCGGCCGCGGAGCCGGAGCCCCGAAGGCAGCCGTTGCCCGGAAGTCGGCCCAGGCTCCGCCGTCTGATCGGGCCCTCCGGGACTCCCGGCGGGTCTGTCGGTCTTTGTTCGGGCAGTAGGCAGTGCCATGCAGTGTCCCCCAGATGTAGTCCGGCAGTGAGCGCCTCCGGGACGCGTAGCGCGTTCTGCCGCAAGAGCCGCGCCCGAGGGCGTCCCGCTCAGTCTACTGAAGCAACTGCCACTGCTGCGGGCTTTCGTCCTCCGGCGTCCTTGCGGATGGTCGCGCTGATGACTGCTGCGATGGTGCACATCGCGGCGGCGCCCAGCCAGGCATACGTGTAGTGGCCGGTGGCGTCCCGGATGGCCCCGGCGGCCAGCGCGGCTGCGGCGGCACCCAGCTGGTGCGCCGCGAAGACCCAGCCGAACACCACGCTGCCGTCGGCGCCGAACACCTGGCGGCAGATCGCGGCGGTGGGCGGAACCGTGGCTACCCAGTCCAGCCCGTAGATCACGACGAACACGATCATGCTGGGCTGGACCGAGGAGCCCAGCAGCAGCGGCAGCACCAGGAGCCCGATCCCGCGGAACTGGTAGTACACGGCAAGCAGGATCCGAGGGTTGAACCGGTCGGTCAGCCAGCCGGAGGCGATGGTGCCCAGGATGTCGAAGATCCCGACGACGGCGAGCAGGCCTGCGGCGGTGGTTTCCGGCATGCCGTGGTCGTGGGCGGACGGGATGAAGTGGGTGCCGATGAGTCCGTTCGTCGTAGCGCCGCAGATGGCGAACCCGGCAGCCAGCGCCCAGAATGTGCGCACCCTGCTGGCACGCCTGAGGACCTGCAGTGCCCGGACGGCGGCGTTGCGGCGCGGTTCGGCAGCCTCCCCGGAACCGGCGCTGCTGTTCCCGGCCCCGGCAGGGTCCGCCTCCGTCCTCGCGTCGGCGGCCGGTTCGTCGGCCCCGTAAGGCAACGCCCCGACGTCGGCCGGTGAGTTTTTCAGGAATTTCAGCACCAGCGGAACCACGGCCAGCGCCCCGGCGGCGATGAGCAGCGACGCCTGCCGCCATCCCGGGTCCTGGGCGAGCATCGCGATGAACGGCAGGAAGACCAGCTGGCCGGCGGCGCTGCCTGCGGTCAGGATGCCGATCACCAGGCCGCGGCTCTTGGTGAACCAGGTGTTGGCGATGGTCGCCGCGAACACCAGCGCCATGGAGCCCGTGCCCAGTCCGATCAGCAGGCCCCAGGTGAGGAGGATCTGCCAGGACTGGTTGACCAGCACGGTCAGGGCGCTGCCGGCGCCGATCAGTCCGAGGGCGACGGCGGTGACGGCCCGGATGCCGAACCGTTCCATGAGGGCCGCGGCGAACGGAGCCGTGAGGCCGAACAGCACCAGGTTGATGCTTACCGCGGACGACAGCACCGTGGTGGACCAGCCGAACTCCTGCTGCAGCGGCACCATGAGCACGCCGGGCGCGGCACGGAACCCGGCGGCACCGACGAGCGCCAGGAACGCCACCGCCGCCACGGCCCACGCCGGGTGAAGGCGCCGCCGTTTCTTCGGCCGCTCCTCGGGATTCTTCGACCCCGCTTCTGGAGTTTTTGTACAGATACCGTCCTCTACGGCCCCTTCAGGGCGCGATACCTGTACGAAAACTCCGGGGTCCTCGGGGGTGGTCATGCGGCTGTTCCTTCTTCTTCGCCGCCTTTTACGCGGGTGGCCGGTGTGTCGGTTGGCTGGGGCGCAGTTGCCAGCGGGAGCGGCGCGCTGCTGCGGGACAGGCTGTGCCAGCTGGTGTTCTCCGCGGTGAGGCGTTCCCCGCAATCGGTGCAGGTGTCAGCCGAGCCCGTGCGCTGCCCGCAGGTGGCGTGGACAACGTACATGTGGGCCTGCTCCGACGGCGCCTGCAAATGCTTTTCGGACCAGATCACGACGGCGTTGAGCACCGGCAGGGCGTCTTCACCTTTGCTGGTGAGGACGTATTCCTGGCGGGTGCGTCCGCCGTCGTCGTAGGGCTGCTTGGCCAGCAGTCCGGACTCCACCAGGGAGGCAAGCCGCCGGGTGAGGACGGAGTCAGCCACCTGGAGGCGCGTTTTCATCGCGTCGAAGCGGCCGTTGCCAAAGAAGACCTCGCGGAGGACCAGCATGCCCCAAGGGTCACCGAAAATGTCCAGGCCGCGGGCCATGCTGCATTTGCGCTGGGACCAGTCGGAGCGGAGAGCCATGCTGCGACCATAGCTGACTTTCTTGAAGAAAGCTAGCCTCTAGCGGTGCTGCCGGATCCCCGTCCGCGAGGGCCGGTACGCGGCGGCCCAGTACACGAGGAGCGCCACACCGCTCACCACGCCCAGGCTGGAGACCATCAGCGGCCACTGCGTCTGTGGGTTCACGCCCCACACCTCGGCCCCGGCCGCCATGGCGAGGTCCTTGGGTGCGAGGTAGAAGGCCACGGCCGAGGCCGCCACCACCATCCAGCCGCCCAGCCGCATCAGGCCGGTCCGGGAGGGAACGCGGTGCATGGCGAAGGCCATGGACGGCAGTGCCACCGCGATCCATACCCAGTGATGGGACCACGAGACGGGACTGACCAGGAGCATGAGCACTGCAGTCGCGGACACCGCCACGAAGTTTTCCTCCACGGCCACGGCCCACCTGATCACCAGCGCAGTGAGTCCGGCCAGGGCCAGCGCGAGCACCAGCCAGAGCAGGCTGGTGGATCCCGAGTCCGGCAGTCCGGCGTGGAGCAGCAGCCCCTTCAGCGACAGGTTGTCCACGTACCCCGGATCGCCGATGCGCCCGGTGTTGGGCAGAATTTTGGTCCAGAACGTCACGGACGCCAGCGGCAGGGCGGCCCATGCCACGGCGATGGAGCCGAGGAACCCGGCCGCCATCCAGCCCAGGGCCTTGAAGTCACGGCGCACCAGAAAGTACAGACCGAATGCGAGCGGTGTCAGCTTGATCCCGGCAGCGACGCCGATCAGCAGGCCGGCCGGCCAGCGGATCTCATCTGCCCGGGCTTTTCCGTGCAGGGCGAAGTCGGCCAGGATCAGGCCCATCAGGATGATGTTGATCTGCCCGAAGACGAAGGTGTCACGCCACGGTCCCAGCAGCACGATGGCCCCGGTCCCGGCCAGCGCCACGGTCCGGAACCGCCAGTCCGCGAAGGCGTCCCGCCAGCGGGTCATTCCGAAGTAGTGCCGCGCGAGCCAGGCCGAAACCACCGCGGCTCCGCCGAGCGCGGCCCAGATGAAGAGCTGCCCGCTTTGGCCCAGGCTCATGGTGGCCAGGCCGGCGAACAGCATCGCGGCAAACGGCGGATAGGTGAACGGCAGGCCGTCGCGGGGCGCGTACAGTTCGCTGATGCCGGCCTCGCCGCTCTGCAGCACCTTGGTGCCGCCGTAGTAGTAGACCTCGAAGTCGTTCATGGCCGGGGCGTACCCTGCGTACAGCCACACCAGGGCGAGGACGGCGGCGGCAGCACCGCCCGCCGTCGCGAGCCAGCCAAGGACTTGCCTACGTGCGTTGCCCTTGCCGCCGGTCTCCTGCCGGGTGCCGGCCCCTTCCTGCGTCTGCGGGGAGGCCGTCACTGGATGTGCGTGAAGGCTTGCTCAAGGTCGGCGATGAGGTCCTCGACGTCCTCGATGCCGCAGGAGAGCCGGATCAGATTCACGGGGACTGCCAGTTCGGTGCCCTTGACCGAGGCGTGGGTCATCTCCGAGGGGTAGTTCATCAGCGATTCGATGCCGCCCAGCGATTCAGCCAGGGTGAAGACCGACGTCGATTCGGCCACCTTGCGTGCAGCGGCCTCGCCGCCCTTGAACTGTACGGAGATCATGCCGCCGAACTTCTTCATCTGCTTCCTGGCCAGCTCGTGGCCGGGGTGCGAGGGCAGGCCCGGGTACAGGACCGCTTCCACCTCGGGCCGCTCGAGGAGCCATTCGGCCACGGCCTGGGCGTTGTCGCTGTGCCGGTCCATGCGCACGCCCAGGGTCTTGAGCCCGCGCGTGGTGAGGAAGGCGTCCATCGGGCCGGAGACGGCACCCACGGCGAACTGCACGAAGCCGATCTTCTCGGCCAGGCCGGCGTCCTTGACCACGATTGCACCGCCCACTACGTCGGAGTGGCCGCCGATGTACTTGGTGGTGGAGTGGACCACGACGTCGGCACCCAGGTCGAGCGGGGTCTGCAGGTAGGGCGACGCGAAGGTGTTGTCGACGATCAGGAGGGCCCCGGCGTCGTGCGCCACCTTGGCGAGTGCCTCGATGTCGGTGATCTTCATCATCGGGTTGGACGGTGTTTCCACCCAGACGAAGCGTGTCTTGTTGGCGGCAACCGCAGCCTGAACGGCGTCGAGGTCGGACATGTCGACGGGGGTGTTGCCGATCCCCCACTCGCCCAGCACGCGGCTGATCAGCCTGTAGGTTCCGCCGTAGGCGTCGTTGCCGAGCACGATGTGGTCGCCGGGCCGCATCAGGGCGCGGATGAGCGAATCCTCGGCCGCGAGTCCCGAGCTGAAGGAGTAGGCGTGGGTGCCGCGCTCGAGCGCCGCGAGCTGTTCCTGCAGGGCGTCGCGGGTGGGGTTCCCGCCGCGGCCGTATTCATAGCCGTCGCGCAGTCCGCCGATGCCATCCTGGGCGTAGGTGGAGCTGAAGTGCAGCGGCGGAACCACGGCGCCGGTGCGCGGCTCGAAGGCCTGGCCGGCGTGCACGGCACGGGTGTTGAATCCTTGGTTCTCAGAGACAGGCATGGGGATTTCCTTTCGGCGTGAAACCGCTGATCGAGCGTGAAAACCGCTGATCGAGCCAGTCGAGGTCCAGGTTTCGACAGGCTCAACCACCGGGTCAGTTGCTGAGGTAGGCGAGGAGGTCGTGGCGGGTCAGGATGCCGATGGGGGCGCCGACGAAGGTCACCATCACGGTGTCGACGTCGGAGAGGAGCTCGCGGGCGGCGGAGATGGTTTCGAGCGAGCCGATCACGGGAAGCCGCTCCCCCATGTGTTCGGAGATCTTGTCCGTCAGCTTTGCCTCGCCGCGGAACAGCTTGGACGTGAGGCTCCGCTCGTCCACGGCGCCCAGCACTTCGCCCATGACCACCGGCGGTTCCTGCGACAGGACCGGGATATGGGAGACGCCGAACTCGTTCATGATGTTGATGACGTCGCGGACCGTTTCGTTCGGGTGGATGTGCACCAGCTCCGGGAGTTCCCCGGTCTTGGACTTGAGCACCTCGCCCACTGAGGATTCCTCGCCGCCGGAGAGGAAGCCGTAGGAACGCATCCACTGGTCGTTGAAGATCTTGGCCAGGTAGCCGCGGCCTGAATCCGGCAGGATAACCACCACTACGGCGTCTTCGGGCAGGTCCCTGGCAACCCGCAAGGCAGCCACCACGGCCATGCCGGAGGAGCCGCCCACCAGCAGGCCCTCCTCGCGGGCAAGCCGCCGGGTCATCTCAAAGGAGTCGGCGTCGCTGACGGCGAGGACCTGGTCCGGGACCGCCTTGTCGTAGTTGGCCGGCCACATGTCCTCGCCCACGCCCTCAACGAAGTAGGGGCGCCCGGTGCCGCCTGAGTAGACAGAGCCTTCGGGATCGGCACCGATAATCCTGACCCGGCCGCCGTCGGACTCCGGACGGTCCGCCGAGACCTCCTTGAGGTAGCGGCCCGTGCCGGTGATCGTGCCGCCGGTGCCGGCGCCGATGACGCAGTGCGTCACCTTGCCGTCGGTGTCCCGCCAGATCTCGGGGCCGGTGGTCTCGTAGTGGCTCCGCGGCGCCGCGGGGTTGGAGAACTGGTCCGGCTTGTACGCGCCGGGGATCTCGGTGACCAGGCGGTCGGACACGCCGTAGTAGCTCTGCGGGCTGTCAGGTTCGACGGCGGTGGGCGTCACCACCACTTCGGCGCCGTAGGCCTCCAGGACAGCGCGTTTGTCCTCGCCCACCTTGTCCGGGACCACGAAGATGCACTTGTAGCCCTTTTGCTGCGCCACGAGGGCAAGGCCGACGCCGGTGTTCCCGGACGTGGGCTCGATGATGGTGCCGCCGGGCTTGAGCTTGCCGTCGCGCTCGGCTTCCTCGACCATTTTCGCTGCGATCCGGTCCTTGATGGATCCGCCGGGGTTCACGTATTCCAGCTTCACCAGGACGGTGGCCTTGATGCCCTCGGTGACGTGATTGAGCTTGATCAGCGGGGTGTTGCCGATGAGGTCCAGGACAGACTGGGCGTACTTCATGGGTACCAACTTACCGTCTTGGACCGCGCGGTTGTCCCGGCTGCGTCCGGCGCGAAGATTGGGCGGTCTGGCCCCAAGAATACCGAAGAATATGCGGAGCGATCTTCTGCCGGGCGCCCCTGCGGCTGTTTCTGCCATGCTCGCGCCCGGGTTCCCGGTCAGCCGGTAGCACCGCCGGCATCAGCGGGAAGGTTCTCCCACAGCCCCAGGATATTGCCCTCGGTGTCCTTAAAGTACGCGTAGTGGCCCATGCCCGGGATGGTCTCCTTCGGCTTCACCACCGAACCGCCCAGCTGCTCAACCGTGCGCAGCGTCGCGTCGATGTCCTCAACGTCCACGGTGATGACGGGCGAGGTCAGCTCCCCGTCCCTGGCCATCATGCCGCCATTGATGGCGCCCGGCTCGGTGGGCCTGCCGCTCTTTTCGTCCATCGGCGTGGTGATCACCACGTTGTAGTCCATCTCCGGCATGGGGTCGATCCGCCAGCCGAGGGCCTGATTGTAGAAGTTTCTCGCCCGGTCCTGGTCGTCCGCGGGGATTTCGAAATGCACTACTCCACCCATTGCGATCACCTACAACTCGAAGAAAGTAGCGCGGCCGCCCCGCGCCACACAGGGGATTCTAGTCCTGCCGAAGGCGCGGGATAAGGGCCCCGGAAAAGCTTGCCGGCAGCCCGGCGGCAGGTTTGTCAGCACGGCGTGGGACGATGTTTGCATGACCATTGCTGACGCCCCTGCCCGGCTGGCCGCCGCGGCGGACGCGTCCCTCAGGTGGCATCCGGGCGGCCCGTATGACCTGCACCGGACCCTGGGCATTCTGATGCGCGGCAACGGCGACCCCTCCTTCTCCTCGCGGCCGGACGGGCTGTGGATGGCGTTCACGACGCCTGAGGGCCCGGTGACGCTGCGGCTCACCCTGACGGATGAACGCGCCGGCGGCAGGCCCGGAGACCGGGCCGCTGTTGGCCCCTGCGTCGATGCCCAGGCCTGGGGTCCCGGGTCAGGTGCCGCCGTCGCAGTCGTTCCGCGGCTCCTCGGCGGGGCTGACGACTGGTCCGCGTTTGACGAGCCTTCCTTCGCAGCGACACTCCCGCACATGGTCCGTGAGGCCCGGCGCCGGAACCCAGACGTCCGTCTTCCTTCCACCGGGCGGATGGTGGACTCGCTCGTGCCCACCATTCTGGAGCAGAAGGTCACCGTTATTGAGGCGCGGCGGGGTTTCCGCTACCTGATGTACCGACACGGAACGGCCGCCCCGGGCTCCGGCACCATCGCGCCTCCCGGACTGCTGGTCCGGCCCACCGCCGAGGGGTGGCTCCGCATTCCGTCCTGGGAGTGGCACAAGGCGGGGGTCGGCCCGCAGCGCTCGGCGACCGTGATGCGCGCCCTGCGCTCCGCCGTCGCGCTTGAACGGCTGGCCTCCCTCCCCGCGGCGGAAGCAGCCGCCAAGATGCAGACCATCCCGGGAATCGGGGTGTGGACGGCCGCCGAGGTGGTGCAGCGGACGCACGGCTGCCCCGACTCCATCGCGGTGGGCGATTACCACCTGGCTGCATACGTTGGCGCGGCCCTGACCGGACGGCGGACGGACGACGCCGGCATGCTGGCTCTGCTGGAACCGTGGACAGGGCACCGGCAGCGGGTGGTCCGCATGCTCGGCCTGAGCGGCTTCCGTAAGCCCACCTTCGGCCCGCGGATGACCATCCAGGACCACCGCGGCCACTGAATCCGCTCCGCAGACTGCGCGCGAACGGACAGTTGAGCCCCGGCTGCCGGGCCACAAGTGTGCGTTCGCGCCCAACAGCCGGGCCTCAAGTGTGCGTTCGCGCTAGAGGCCCAGCCGGGCGACGGCTTCCTCGCGCATCTCCACCTTGCGGACCTTCCCGGACACCGTCATGGGGAAGCTGTCACGCACGTCGACGTAGCGGGGCACCTTGTAGTGCGCCAGCTTGCCGCGGCAGAACTCGGCCACCGCCGCCGCGTCCAGCGGTTCGGCCCCGGGCTTGAGGATGATGCAGGCCATGAGCTCCTCGCCGTACCTGGCATCGGGCACCCCGATCACCTGCACATCCTGGATCGACGGATGCGTGTAGAGGAACTCCTCGATCTCGCGCGGGTAGATGTTCTCGCCGCCGCGGATCACCATGTCCTTCATCCGGCCCTCGATCACCACGTACCCGTCGTCGTCCATGCGTGCCAGGTCGCCGGTGTGCATCCAGCCGTCGGCGTCGATGGCCTCGGCCGTCTTGTCCGGCTGGTTCCAGTACCCCTGCATGACGGCGTAGCCGCGGGTGCACAGTTCACCGATCACGCCGCGCTCCACCACTTCCCCGGCCAGGTCCACGATCTTGCTTTCCAGCCGCGGCATGGTGCGCCCCACGGTTTCCGTCCGATGCTGCAGCGTGTCCCCGCCGCGGGTCATAGTGGACACCGGCGACGTCTCCGTCATGCCGTAGCAGATGGCCACGTCCTTCATGTTCATCTCGGAAATCACCCGGTTCATCACCTCAATGGGGCACAGCGAGCCGGCCATCACCCCGGTGCGGAGCGTGGAAAGGTCGTACGAGGCGAAGTCGGGCAGCGCGAGCTCGGCGATGAACATGGTGGGAACCCCGTACAGGGCGGTGCCGCCGAAATCCTGCACCGCCTCCAGTGCGGCGGCCGGCGTGAACCCGCGTCCCGGGATAATCGTCGCCGCACCGTGGCTCAGCGCGTTCAGGTTGCCGATCACCATCCCGAAGCAGTGGTAGAACGGCACCGGAATCACCACCCGGTCGTGCTCGGTGTAATTGAGCAGCTCACCGATGGAGTACCCGTTGTTGAGAATGTTGTGGTGCGTCAGCGTGGCGCCCTTGGGGAAGCCCGTGGTTCCGGACGTGTACTGCAGGTTGATGGGATCATGCGGGTCGAGGCCCGCCATGCGGGCCTTCAGTTCGGAATGCCCGACGGCGTCCGCCCGCTTGAGCAGCTCAGCGTACGTCAGCTCCTGCTCACCCAACGGGACTCCGGCGTCGAGCCCATCCATATCGAAGTCCGGCAGGAACACCAGCTCACGGAGGTCGGGGCAACCGGCGAGCGCCTGGCGTGCCATTCCCACGTAGTCGCTGTTCCGGTCCGACGGCGCCGTGACCAGCATCCGCATGCCGTTCTGCTTCACCACGAACTCCAGCTCGTGGCTGCGGTAGGACGGATTCACGTTGACCAGGACCGCCCCGATCTTCGCCGTGGCGTACTGCAGGATGGTCCATTCCGCGCAGTTCGGGCTCCAGATGCCGACCCGCTCCCCCTTCACGACGCCCAGGGCGAGGAGTGCACGGGCCAGGCGGTCGACGTCGTCGTTCAGCTTGGTGTAACTCCACCGGCGGGCGTCCGCCCCCGGCACGGCGGCAGCCTCGATCAGCGCGTCATGCAGGGGGAACTGCGCCACCACGCGCTCAAAGTTCTCGCCGATGGTTTCCTCGAGCAGGGGGACGTCCGCGTCCCCGGCGGTGTAAGCGCGCATGATGGCACGCTATCAAGCAGCCCGGTACTAGAGAAGCAAGACGGCCGGCCGGTTCGGTGTAACAGGTCCGGGCACGCCGTTGAGGGCCGGTATTGTGAAATCCATGAGTGCACCCATCGACCTGCAGGCCACGTTCATCCCCAACGACGGCGAGTTCTTCCGCGTGAAGCTCGCTCTGGAAATCGCCATTGACGAGGTAGTCAACGAGCCCGGCTGCATCCGCTACGAGCTCACCGAGGCGACGGAGGAGAAGCTGGTTCTGACCGAGCGGTGGGAATCGGAAGAGGCCCTCGACGCACACTCCAAAGGCATCGCCCTGCAGGACCTGAATGAATCCCTCAGCGCCCTCCTGGCCGAACCGGTCCAGGTGGAACGCCTCTAGTCCCCCACACCAAAACAACGTGGACCCACGCCCGCAGGTTTCCCTGGCGGCGTGGGCCCACGTTGCTGTTTAAGGAACGCTTGGATTAACGAGCGCTTGGAAGTCAGCAGTCTTTAGAAGTCGGGGATCTGCGAGCCGTCCTGGGGCCCGGCAGTCTTCGCGCTGTTGCCGGCCGCTGCGGCGGCCTCGGCCTGGGAGCGGGCCACGTGCGCGTGGACTTCCTCCATGTCGAGCGCCTTCACGGCGTCGATGACCTGCTCGAGCTGCGGGGCGGCCAGCGCACCCGGCTGCGAGAAGACGAGCACCTTCTCGCGGAATGCCATCAGCGTGGGGATCGAGGAGATGCCCGCCTCCGCTGCCAGCTGCTGCTCGGCCTCGGTGTCCACTTTCGCGAAGACGACGTCCGGGTGCTTCTCAGACACCGCGGAGTACGTGGGAGCAAACTGGCGGCACGGGCCACACCATTCAGCCCAGAAGTCCACCAGGACAATGTCGTTGCCCTCGATGGTCGATGCGAACTGTTCACCTGTGATGTCAACGGTAGCCATGGTTCAACCGTACGCGAGGCGTGTCCGTAAGTCCCGCGCGCGGGAGCCTTGTTCGCTCCCCGCGTCACCGGGAATATTCTGCGCCCGCCACTCGGGCTTAGGCACCCTGGGCAGTCTGCACTCCACGGCGCTCCACGCGAAACCTGCGGCTAATGCGGCAAAACAAGTGCCCTCTCCCGGAAAAACAGGTATTCCCTACTCGTGCGGGGCCCTGCCGTGCTTCCTACACTCGAATCAGGGCTGGGGCCGGCACGTTAGCGAGCAGCGTGCACCACTCATGAATAGCGGTCATGCGCCCCATATGCCCCGCTTCCGCCCTTGGGCCCGAGCGCCTCCTGTGTCTGCGCGTCACCGTCCGCCGCGCACCCGGAAACCCGCCTGCGCACGAAGCAAAGGTCGGCCATGAACCAACAGGCGACGCCAGATCCCCAGAACGCGTCTGGCCTCGACAACGATCAGCGGCGCCTTCCCCCGGCGCTGAGCACACCGGAGCCGGAAAGCTACGTCAGCCCTGTCCGGGGCCGGCATGCACCGCTGGCCGGCAGGCCCGCTGCCCGGCTGCTGCTCATTTCCGCTGCAGTGTCCGCCGCTCTGTTGGCGGCATCGGCGGGCGTCAGTGCGCTGGTGGCGTCCGACGGCGGGAACCCGGCTGCCGCCGTCGGCCAACCGGCCGCCGTCGAACAGCCCGCACCCGCGACGTCGTCCGCGGCAGCCGCCGCACCAGCCGCCAGCGTGCCGGCCGCCAGCGTGCCGGCCAAGGCCGTGGCCGCGGCACCGGCCACCACGGCGCAGGCCAAACCTCCGTCGAAGCCAACTGCCAAGCCGCCGACCAAGGCGACAGTAAAGGCGCCCCTGAAAACCGCAACCGTCCGCAACGTTGCGCCGGCCCCTGCGCCCAAGCCCACCACCTACCGGGTGGCTGCCGGCGACACGGTCAGTTCCATCGCGGCACGCTTCAACGTCAGCACCGGCGGTGTGCTGGCAGCCAATGGCCTTGGCCCCAGCTCCGTCATTGTTCCGGGCCAGGTGCTCAAGCTCAGCGGCCCCGCGTTGTCCGCACCGGCTCCCGCTCCGGCCCCAGCGCCCGCACCGGTTCCTGCACCGGCACCGGCTCCTGCGGTGCGGACCATCTATGTGGCTGGCGCCGGCGGCCAGGCGATGGTGGACAGCTGCATCGGGCCCATCCACTTCACGCCCACCGACGGATACTCGCTCTTCATCACCGAGCACGACTTCTGTGGCGGCTGGGCCCGGTTCTCAGGAATCAGCGTCGGTGAGCGCGTCGACCTCCCGGGCTACGGCTCGTACCGGGTCTCGGCCCGGGGCCAGGTGCCGAACCCCGGCACCACCAACGACGTCGCCGCGGTGTTCGGCGGGTTCCCGCGGGCAGTCCTGCAGACCTGCATTCCGGGCACCACCCAGATGCTAGTCATCGCGCTCAACTGACGGCGCCGATGAATCCTTCCGTAGCCTGGCCGGGCTTTGCTCTACACTCGAAGTCAGTCCTAGCGGGCGTAACCGCAGCAGCACACATCGCACCCCAATGACGGGAGGCACACCATGCGCCGCAGTCGTCTTATCGCCGGAACGTCCGTTTTCCTCCTGGGCGTTGCTGGTCTCTGGGCCGTGTCCCTCGCTTTCGGCAGTGGTGACAACGGTGAGGGGGTGCCACAACCAACTGCGACTCAGGCTGCGCCACGCCCACCGTTACCCACCGAGACCGCCGTACGTTCTGGTGACGTGAGGATCGCTGCTGTCGGTGACATGAACGGCGAGAACTCGTTTGCACGCGATAGCCCGTCCGGGCGGAACGGAGCGGCGATCACTGCGCTCGTGCAGAACAAGCAGATTGACGCGTTCCTGGGGTTGGGGGACTTCCAGTACGACACCCCGTACTGCGCTGACTACGTGAAGTACTGGACGCCGCTTTGGGGTGGCACAAAACCCAAGCTGTACTGGGTGTCCGCACCTAACCATGACTGGCAACCCGGACGGAACGAAGACCTCGACAACTTTATGAACGGCCAATGCCCCGGTGCCCCCGCGAAGGCTGCAATCAACCAGGAGCGTGGGTTCATCAGGAACGGGCAACCGTACTCGAAGGACTTCGGAAACTGGCACTTCGCGTTCCTGTCGTCCGCGCACTGGCGGTACAGCCCGACACAGGCGCAGACGTTGACGGCGTGGCTGGACAAAGACCTCGCTACCGCGCGGGCCGCGGGTAAGCACCTGGCGGTCGTGCACCACGACCCGTACTTCACGTCGGACACCGCCGGACATCGCCGGTCCACTGACCTCAAACCGTGGATCGACGTGATGTGGAAGCACCGGGTGCGGCTCACCCTGTCTGGCTCACAACACAATTACGAACGCTCATGTCCGGTCAACAACGCCGACCAGTGCGTCGGCGACGGGATGACTGCGTTCCAGATTTCCACGGGAGGTATCGGTCTCCGATCCTTCACTAGCAGTCCGCCGTACATCGTGAAGCGGTTCAGCGACACTCACGGTTTCCTCAGGATGACACTCCGCGCCAACGGGTCTTTCGACTGGAACTTTGTTCCAACGTCCGGGTCTGGCACGGACGCAGGCACCCGTCCCGCACCGTAGTAAGAGCCACCGCAAGAGGGAGAGCCACCGTTTCTTCCTGCCGGCCGCATTCTTCCTCCCGGCCGCTTTCTTCCTCCGATTGAGGGCATGAAAAAACCCGCCTTTCCTACCTATTGGTAGGTCAGACGGGTTCTCCCGTGGGTGGCAGATGAGGTGTCTAGTTTCACGACATAGTTGACACATGAGTCGGGACATTGTTGACAGGTGTCGCATGACCGGTGAGTCGGGACATAGGTGACACTTCGGGGTTGCTTGGATGACTCATGTCGAAGCAGAAAGTCATCGTTCTCGCCGTCACCGTCCAAGGCCTGAGCAAGGCCGAAGCAGCCCGCAGATACGGGGTGAGCAGGCAGTGGGTCCACGAGCTGCTCACCCGGTACCGCACCGGCGGTCTGGACGCGGTCGAAGCCCGCTCACGGCGGCCGAACAGCAATCCCCGCAGCACCGGCGCCGACATTACTGCCCGGAGCCTGGCCCTGCGCGCCAGCCTCACCGACGCCGGCCTGGACGCCGGCCCGGTCACCATCGCCTGGCACCTGGAACGAGAAGGACTGCAGCCGCCCTCGACCTCCACGATCCGCCGCATCCTGCACACCTCAGGCATGATCACCCGCGAACCGAAGAAACGGCCCAAAGCCTCCCTGCACCGCTTCGAGGCCCACCAGCCCAACGAGACCTGGCAGTCCGATTTCACCCACTGGTCCCTGGCCGACGGAACCGACATCGAGATCCTGAACTTCCTCGATGACCACTCCCGCTACCTGCTCGCCTGCACCGCCTACCGGCCCGTAACCGTCACCGCCGTGGTGACCACGTTCCTCACAGCGGCCGCCGAACACGGGCTCCCGGCCTCGACCCTGACCGACAACGGCATGGTCTACACCACCCGCCTGGCCGGTGGCCGAGGCGGACGGAACGCCTTCGAACACCAACTCCACGCCCTGGGCATCACCCAGAAAAACGGCTCCCCGAACCACCCCCAGACCCAGGGCAAGATAGAGCGGTTCCACCAAACCCTGAAGAAATGGCTGACCGGGCAGCCGCGCGCCCACACGCTCGATGACCTCAACGAACAGCTGGAAAAGTTCCGGCACATCTACACCACGAACGCCCGCACCGGGCCCTGGGCCGCCGCACACCGGCCACCGCCTACACCGCAACCCCCAAGGCAGCACCCGCAGGCGCCAAACAGGGAGACCACTGGCGCCGGCGCATCGACCGTGTCGACCAGTTCGGGAAACTCACCCTCCGCCACGCCGGCCGGCTCCACCACATCGGGATCGGCCGGGCCCACGCCAGCAAACACGTCCTGATGCTCATCCGCGACGCCGACGTCACCATCAGCGACACAACCACCGGAGAGATCATCCGCGAACTCACCATCGACCCCACCCGGGACTACCAGTCCCGAACATCCGGGCAAAGAAAAACACCCCGGTCCGAAGACCGGGGTGTCAACGATGACCCGACTCATCCGTAAAGGATGTCTCGACTCACCACATGGGTGGCAGATGAGGGATTCGAACCCCCGTAGGCGTTGCCAGCTGATTTACAGTCAGCCCCCTTTGGCCGCTCGGGTAATCTGCCGAACTTCAAAAGAAGATCACCACGGCTTTGTTTCCATCACCGCGGCAAGACAACCTTACAGAACTTCTGCCGAAGAATAAAATCGGGGATCCGCAGTCCCGAAATCCGCGGAAAATCAGGCTTCGCCAAGGATCCGGCCGGCAAGCTTGGCCTCAAACCGCAGCGCCTGCTCCTCGGTGATTTGGTTGAGCTGCACTGCCCGCTGGAGATCCGCCTGCACTCCCTCCAGCCGGGTCGACGCGTCAGCTACGGGGCTGAGAATGATGGATGCCGCCACGGCAGCGGCGGCCACGGAGGAGGCGGCGGTGGCGATGGTCCCGGCGGCTGCGGCGGTGGACCTGGTGACGTAGCGGACGGCCTTATGGGTCATTGCTTTCCTTCCGAGCGGCTTCCAACTGCTACAACTGTGGGCGCCGAAACTTCGTTCCCGCCATGACTCGGCTATGAGTGAACTGTGAATGGCGCCCACCTTCACATCCTTGCCATCCGTACTACGCTGGAATCCAGATATCACACCCTGCCCGGAGCCTCACCGCCCGGGCGACGCATGCACCAGCAAAGGAGAGTCATGGCAGGCGAGTCCACATTCGACGTCGTAAGCAAGGTAGACAAGCAGGAGGTGGCCAACGCGCTGAACCAGGCGCAGAAGGAACTCGCCCAGCGGTACGACTTCAAGGGCGTCGGTGCCGAGGTCGACTTCAGCGGCGAAAAGATCCTGATGAAGGCGAACTCAGAGGAGCGCGTCCTGGCTGTCCTTGACGTGCTGCAGTCCAAGCTCATCCGCCGCGGCATCTCACTCAAGTCCCTGGACACCGGCGAGCCCTACGCATCCGGCAAGGAATACCGGCTCGAGGCCTCCATCAAGGAAGGCATCGCACAGGACCTCGCCAAGAAGATCAACAAGCTCATCCGCGACGAGGCCCCGAAGTCCGTCAAGTCCCAGATCCAGGGCGATGAACTCCGCGTCACGTCCAAGTCCCGCGACGATCTGCAGGCCACCATGGCACTGCTGAAGGACTTCGACGAGGCAGACCTGCAGTTCGTCAACTTCCGCAGCTAGGAAACGTCCGCAGCTCCCGCCGACCGCATACCGCACACGTGTCGACCCGGAAACGGTCTCGCGACGCGCCAACGGGCTGCCGACACTGGAATTCGGGTGTCGGCAGCCTGTTAGCGCGTCATGGGCAACGTTCCGTGTCGCGACGAAAGGACAGAGCATGAAGTTCGCGGTCACCCCTGAACCGTGGGACGCCGAGGACGGGGCGAGGCTCCGCAGCATGCAGCGGAGTGAACTGGACGCCCGCTACGGCAGCGACGACCACGAGCCGGGTTCCGCGCCCAGCGCCGAGGACATCACCGTGTTCTTGGTGGCCCGGAACCGCGAGGGGACAGCCATCGCCTGCGGCGCCCTGCGCCGGCTGGACGCCGCATCCGCGGAGATCAAGAGGATGTTCGTGCTGCCCCACCACCGCGGAAGCGGAGCCGCCACGGCGGTTTTGCGAAGCCTGGAAGCCGAGGCCGCCCGCCTGGGCCTGAGCGAGCTCAAGCTGGAAACCGGCACAGCCCAGCCCGACGCCATCCGCTTCTACGAGCGCGAGGGCTACCGCCTGATCGACAACTTCGGGCCCTACGCGGGCGAGCCGCTGTCCGTCTGCTACGCCCGCTCGCTGGTCTGATGACGCGCAACTGATCAGGCGACGCGCATCTTTCCGCTCGCTACGGGTATTCCAGCCGCGCCGGGCATTATGCGCGTCGCATGGTGCGGTGCGCGTCGCCGGGTACGACGGCGGCCGTCAGCCGAGCGGCCGGCCCGCCATCCGCTCAAGGCGGCTGATGCGGTCCTGCATCGGCGGGTGCGTCGCGAACAGCTTGCTGAGCCCGCCGCTGCGGAACGGGTTGGCGATCATCAGGTGCGAGGCGTTGACCAGCCGCTGGTCCGGCGGGAGCGGTGCGGCCTGGACGCCCTGGTGGATCTTGCGCAGGGCGGAGGCGAGTGCCAGCGGATCGCCGGTGAGCTGCGAACCGTCCTCGTCGGCGTCGTACTCCCGGGTACGGGAGATGGCCACCTGGATCAGTGAGGCTGCCAGCGGTGCCAGCAGCGCCATGGCGATGAGGGCCAGCGGGTTCGAATTACGCCTGTCCCCGCCGCCAAAGAACAGCAGCATCTGCCCCACCGAGGTGATAACGCCGGCAACCGCCGCGGCCACGGACGAGGTCAGGATGTCACGGTTGTAGACGTGCATGAGCTCGTGGCCGAGGACACCTCGAAGTTCCCGTGGGGTGAGAAGCTGCAGGATCCCCTCCGTGCAGCAGACGGCCGCGTTCTGCGGGTTCCGCCCGGTGGCGAAGGCGTTGGGCGCCATGGTGGGCGAGACGTAAATCCGCGGCATCGGCTGGTTCGCACGGACGGAGAGCTCCCGGACCATCTGGTACAGCTGCGGTGCCTGGGCTTCGGTGACGGGGTAGGCCTGCATGGAGCGTAGTGCGATCTTGTCGCTGTTCCAGTAGCCGTAGGCCGTGGTCCCCACGCCGATCAGCGCCATGATCAGGATCGGGGCCGAGCTGCGGGTATTGGCGGCGATGAGGGCGCCCAGGCCCAGCAGGATCGCCCACAGCACGCCGAACAGCGCCGCCGTTTTCAGTCCGTTGTGGTGATTGTGCAATTTTTCCTCCACAGCTCAGAAGTCGGAACCGGCACCTCCGCTACGGAACGGGATTCCGCGCGTCGTACTTGAGGAAGCCGGATTCCCACCGCGCCACCATCCAGGCCACCACGATGCACAGGAGGCCGCCGAGCAGCAGGACCCAGCCCTCACTAAGAATTTTAGTGCCGCCGCCTGCCAGCATGTCGCCCAGCCTCGGCCCGCCGGCGACCACCACAATGAAGACTCCCTGAAGCCGGCCGCGCAGGTGGTCGGGGGTCGCCGCCTGCAGGATAGTGGTGCGGAAGACTGCACTCACCGAGTCCGCAATGCCCGCCAGGCCGCAGCATATCGCCGCCGGAACCAGCCAGAAGGTCACGCCGCCGGAGCCGGACCGCCCGGCCAGCACCACCACGAGGCCGAACGCAGCAAAAGAAGCGCCCCAGCCCATGACCGACCACACCACCGCGGCCCCCTGCCGCCGCACCGCGCCGAGCGGCCCGGAAAAGAGGCCGGCGAGGAAGGCGCCCACCGCGACGGATGCCAGCAGGATGCCCACTGTGGTTTCCCCGCCGCCGATCATGAGGGCGCCGATGGCGGGTAGCAGCGCCCGCGGCTGGGCGAGGATCATGGCGATGAGGTCGAGGATAAACGTCATCCGCAGGTTGGGCCGCGTACCCAGGAACCGGAATCCCTCCACCACGGACCGCATACCGGCCCGGCCCGCCGCCTCGCCAGGCGGCATGGGAGGGAGTTTCAGCAGGGCCCAGAAGGCAAAGACGAAGCTGACGACGTCCAGCGTGTACGTCCACCCGAAGCCGACGCTGGCCACCAGGACACCGGCGAGCAGCGGCCCCGCCGTCATGGACAGCCCGAACGTCACCATGTTCAGTGCGTTGGCGGCCGGCAGGAGCTCTTTCCGCAACAGCGCGGGAATGATGGCGCTGCGGGCAGGCTGGTTGATCGCCTGGGCACCGCTCTGCACGGCCGCGAGGGCGTACAGCAGCCACACATTGCCCACCTGCAGCCACGCCTGGAGGGCGAGCCCGCCGGTGGTCAGCCACAGCACTGCGGACGACAGAAGAGCCACCGTCCGGCGGTCGTGGGAGTCGGCGATTGATCCGCCCAGCAGTCCGCCCAGCACCAGTGGCACCAGGGCAAAGATGCTGAGCAGCCCGACGTACAGGCTGTCCTGGGTGAGCCGGTATACCTCCAGGCCGACCGCCACGAGGGTGAGCTGGCTGCCCACATTGGAGACCGCCGACCCCAGCCACAGCCGCCGGAAATCAGGGCTCTCGCGCAGCGGAGTGATGTCAGCCAGAAGTTTTCCCACCCGGCAACTCTAGTCTCAGCAGGAACTTAGCCTCGCCTTATTGTGATCTAGTCAAAATAAGTGTTTCAATGGAGTCATGACCGATCACCCGGAAAGCCACGAAGCATGGGCCGCGGCCCTGCGCGCCCACGGCCGCCGGGTGACTAAGCAGCGGCTGGCGGTCCTGGCCGCCGTCGAGCATCACCCGCACTCCCCGGCGGAAAACATCCTTGCGGCTGCCCGCGAGGAACTGCCGGAACTGACGGCGCAGTCCGTGTACGTGGTGCTGGGTGATCTCACTGACCTGCAGATGCTGCGCAGATTCGAACCTCCGCATTCCCCGGCGCTGTATGAAACGCGGGTGGGAGACAACCACCACCACGCAATCTGCATCAGCTGCGGGCGGGTGGAGGACGTTGACTGCGCTGTCGGCCATGCCCCGTGCCTGACCCCGCACTGGAGCGAGAATTCCCACCCCATGACCATCCAGATCGCGGATGTCATGTACCAGGGGATCTGCGGAGAGTGCCAGCGGGCCCAAAAACTTCCTGCAAACGTAAATGACAAGTAATTAAGAAATAGGAGAACAATGACTGCCATTTCGACGACCCAGTCAGGTGCCCCGGTTACGTCCGACGCGCACTCCAAGGCTGTCGGCGCCGACGGTGCCATCATCCTGACCGACCACTACCTGGTCGAGAAGCTGGCCCAGTTCAACCGCGAGCGGGTTCCGGAGCGTGTGGTGCACGCCAAGGGCGGCGGCGCCTTCGGCACGTTCAAGGCCACCGAGGACGTTTCCAAGTACACCAAAGCCGCGTTCCTGCAGCCCGGTGTTGAGACCGAGATGCTGATCCGTTTCTCCTCCGTCGCAGGCGAGAACGGTTCCCCCGACACCTGGCGTGACCCTCGCGGTTTCGCGGTGAAGTTCTACACCTCCGAGGGCAACTACGACCTCGTGGGCAACAACACCCCGGTGTTCTTCATCCGCGACGGCATCAAGTTCCCGGACTTCATCCACTCCCAGAAGCGCCTGCCGGGCACGCACCTGCGTGACGCCGACATGCAGTGGGACTTCTGGACCCTGTCCCCCGAGTCCGCCCACCAGGTCACCTGGCTGATGGGTGACCGCGGCCTGCCCGCCTCCTGGCGCGAAATGCAGGGCTACGGCTCGCACACCTACCAGTGGATCAACGCCGAAGGCGAACGGTTCTGGGTCAAGTACCACTTCCACTCCAACCAGGGCGTGAAGAACATCACCGGTGAAGAAGCCGAGGCCCTCGCCGGCTCGGACGCGGACTTCTACATCCGCGACCTGCACGAGAACATCGAAGCCGGCAACCTGCCCTCCTGGGACCTGCACGTGCAGGTCATGCCCTACGAGGACGCCAAGACCTACCGCTTCAACCCGTTCGACCTGACCAAGGTCTGGCCGCACGCGGACTACCCGCTGATCAAGGTCGGCACCATGGAACTGAACCGGAACCCGGAGAACTACTTCGCGCAGATCGAACAGGCCACCTTCGCGCCGTCGAACTTCGTGCCCGGCATTGCCGCGTCCCCGGACAAGATGCTCCAGGCCCGGATCTTCTCCTACGCCGACGCACACCGTTACCGCGTGGGCACCAACCACGCCCAGATCCCGGTGAACCAGCCGAAGAACCAGGTCAACAACTACAGCCAGGACGGCGCGGGACGCTTCCTGTTCAACGCTCCCTCCGTGCCGGTCTACGCACCGAACACGTTCGGTGGCCCCGCTGCGGTTGAACCGGCTGCTGTTGGCGGCGGCTGGGAGAACGACGGCGAGCTGACGCACGCCGCTCACTCCCTGCACGCCGAGGACGGCGACTTCGTCCAGGCCGGCGCGCTGTACCGCGAGGTTTACAACGACGCCGAAAAGGCCCGCTTCCTTGACACCATCACCGGTGCCGTGGGCGGAGTGAAGCGCTCCGACATCAAGGAACGCGCCATCCAGTACTGGACCAACGTCGACGCCGAACTCGGCGCCAAGCTCCGCGCGAACCTCGGCGCAGCACCGCTCTCTGACGCTGAGGCTGCCAACAAGATCGGCTAACAGCACCAGATAGCAACACAGGAACCCCGCCCACGGCACAGTGACCCGCTCACGGCCGCGGCGGGGTTCCCTGCGTCTGGGCAGCGCAGGCTGAGCCTGCCCCGGCGCCGACACCGGCTTCCCGGCTGCAGGACGATATAGTCGTCAGCATGCAGTCGGGTCCCATTTATCTGATCGGCCCTTCGGGCAACCCCAATTTCGGCGACGAATTCATCGCCGCCGCGTGGCTGAAATACCTTGCCGAAGTGCGGCCCGACGCCGACGTCTGGCTCGACTGCCCGCAGCCGGGCCTGGCGCAGGTCCTTTTCGATGGACTCCACCCGCGCCTGCGCGTCACGAACACCGTGTGGCGGCTGGTGCACGAGACCGCTGAACTTCCGCTGGAGGACGCAGCCGAGACCATCAGGGCCCGCGTCACCGGCCTGGGCTCCCCCTCCTACGACCTCGGCCTGCTCAAGCTGCGGGAAGCCGAGTCCCTGCACCTCATCGGCGGCGGCTTCATCAATGAGAACTGGTCCCACCACGCCGGACTCGTACTGGCGATGCGTGCCGTGCACGGGATGACGGGCGCCCGCCTCATCGCCACCGGCCAGGGACTCATGCCCGCACTGACCTCCGCCCCGGCCGAACTGCCCCTGTTCCAGGACTTTGCGCACGCGGCGGGCCGGGACGAAGCCGGCGCCCTGGCCTACGGAATCACCCAGGAACTGGACGACGCCTTCCTGGGGGTCACCGCCGAATTGGCGCGTTCCACCGCCGAACCCGGCCTCTATGTCTGCATCCAGAGCGACACGGCCGATCCGGAGCGGTTCGAAACTGCCGTGGAGCTGGCGAGGGCCGCCGTCGAAAAGGCTGTGGCCGACGGAGCCAAGGCCTATTACGTCGAAGCCATCCCTGGCGCCGACCGCGTCGCCTACGAACAGCTGGCGGACCTCATTCCGGAAGAACGGTTCCTGCCGTTCCTGCACATCTGGGCCCACGGCCTTCCGCTGTCCGCCCACCAGACCTGGGTGACAAGCCGCTTCCACTTCCACCTGCTGGCAGCGTCGGCGGGGGCCCGCGGCCTCGCCGTCGGAATGAAGAAGGGGTACTACGACGTCAAGCACGAGTCGCTGGCTTCGCTGGGCAGCGGCTGGTCACTCGCGCTGGATAGTGAGGACCCCGGCATCCCTGAGAGCCGGGGTTCGCTGCGCGACGAGCTGCCGGCCTTGGTGGCACGCAAGCGTGCCGAAGCGGATAAAATCTATCCGCCGCTGCCGGGCCAGTCGGCGTCCGGGACGCCGGGATCCCCGACGGCCGGGTCACTGACGGCCAGGCTGTTCAACAAGGCACTAGCGGCACCGCGGCGTAGCAGGATCCGGCCCGGAGCGCTCTGAACTGACCATGCTTGATTGGCTTTTCGGGCTGGCCCCCTCGGCCCCGACCGTCCTGTTCCTGACCGCCGCATTTTTCCTGCCGGGACTACTGGTTCTGCTGCCGCTAAAGCCAGGCTGGCCGGCGGCCATCGCCCTCAGTCCGGCCGTCACCCTGTTGATGTATCTGGCCGGCAGTTTCCTGGCGGCCGCCGTTGGCCTGCCGTGGAACATTGCCACGGCCGCGCTGGCTGCCCTGCCGCTTGTCGTCACTGCCTGGCTGGCCGGCAGGCGGTTCGCCTTTGGAGAGCCTCTGTGGCCTGAGGGCCTGGGCCGGCCGGCGACACTGGCGGTGGCCGCGGGGGTTGCCGTCGGAGCCGGGGTGACCTGCCTGGCCATCCTTCGCGGAATCGGGGACCCTGCCACTGCCTCGCAGGGCTGGGACCCGATCTTCCACCTGAACGCGTTGCGGTGGATCCAGGAAAGCGGCGAGGCCACCCCGTGGAGCATCGCCCCCATTTTCGGTGCAGGCACCGCCACCTATTACCCCGCAGGCTGGCATGGCGCTGTGGCCCTCGTTCCAGGCAGCGTGTCGGAAGCGGCCAATCTGTCCTCCATCGTCATCGGCGGGCTGATCTGGCCGGCCGGCCTGGCCTTCCTGGCCACAGCCGTGCTGCCGCGGCACCCTGCGGCCTGGGCTCTGACGCCGCTGATCGCGGCCTCCTTCGTCAGCTTTCCCTTCTCGCAGCTCCTCCGCAGCGGCCAGTGGCCCAACGGCCTGGCCACCGCCCTTGTGCCGGCAACCCTTGCCGTGGCCGTCCTGATGCTGCGCCGCCTGACATCCGCCCGGCGGGCGGAAACGCCGGCCCGGGAAAAGATCCTGCTGGCAGCCGTCCTTCTCGCCCTCCTCGGCGGCTGTGCAGCGGCGCACCCCAGTGCCCTGTTTGCCACGGCCGTCGCGCTTCTGCCCTTTGTGGCCGCCCGCTTCCTGCCGCTGCTGGTGCGGGGCGTGCGGCGCCGTCCCCTGCCGACGCTCGGGGCTGCGGTGGCGGCGGCAGTGCTTGCCACGGCGGCATGGTCGGTGCTGGCCAACTCACGGCTGCTGGCGGGTGTCATGGCCTACCGCCGGGCCGTACGGGCCGTGGTCCCGGATTCCCTGTCCCTTGCCTTCTTCGACCTTCCCCGCTTCCCGGCCCTCTCCCCGCCCGCCCCGGACGATTTCAACGTGGCCGTGGGGCTGCTGGTGATTCTTGGCGCGGTGGTGGCCGCTTTTGTCCGGGAAGCGAGGCCGCTCGCCGTCGCCTGGCTGGCCTTCGTGGGACTCTACGTGCTCGCCGCGGGACCCGAAAACGGGCTGCGCTGGCTGACAGGCGTTTGGTACAAGGACACCCAGCGGATCGCGCCGTTCATCGCCATGACGGGGAGCCTGCTGGCGGCCCTGGCCATTGCCGTGGTGACCGGCGCCGTGGTACGGGCCCTGTCCGCCCGGCTGCCGCGGACAAACACATCAGGAAGGTGGCCCGTTCCCGCCGTCCTGTTCACCGTGGCCGTGGTCGCGGTTACCGGGGCGCTTTACGTCGGTTCCGGGAGCTATCGGTCGGTGGAACGCGTGGCGGTGGCCGCACAGAACTATTCTGTCTCGAACAAGCCGGGAACCGGCGTGCTGTCCAGCGGGGAACAGGCCTTCATCGAGAGGTCGGGTGCCATGCTGCCTGCAGATGCGGTGGTGATCGGGGATCCGTTCAACGGCGAAACGTACTTCTATGCGCTGACGGGACGGCACGTCGTCTACACCCAGCTGGGTGCGCCCACCGCCGGCAGCGCGGCCAAGGAACTGCTCCGCACCGGCTTCAACCGGCTGGGAACCGACCCCGCGATCTGTGACGCGGTGCGCAAGGTCGGCGCCACCCACTTCTACGAGGACGCCCCCGGCGCGTCGCACGGCAGTGTCAGCCTGAGCCGATGGCCGGGCTTCTACAACGTCCCCACGGACCGGGGCTTTGAAAAACTGGCTTCTGCAGCGGGCCGCACGCTGTACAGCATCACGGGCTGCCGCTGATTTCCACATAGGCCGGTGTTCCACATAGGCAGGTGCGGCCGTGGCCGGAGGCGCCGGCTAACCCTAGGCTTCATCCATGAGCACATTCGAGGGCATCCCCGCCGCGGCAACCAAGTTCTACGCTGAGCTGGAGGAAAACAACAACCGCGACTGGTGGCAGGCCCACTCCGCGGTGTACCAGGAATCTGTCAAGGGCCCGCTCCAGGCACTCCTCGCCGATCTTGAGCCACGCTTTGGCCCGGGCAAGATTTTCCGCCCCAACCGTGACGTCCGCTTCTCCCCGGACAAGTCCCCCTACAAGACCGCCCAGGGTGCCTTCGCCTCCTATCAGGAAGGCGTGGGCTACTACATCCAGATCAGCGCAGACGGCCTGCTTGTTGGCGGCGGCTACCACTCGCATTCACCCGCGCAGCTGGTCCGTTACCGCAATTCCGTGGATGCGGGAAACACCGGCGAACAGCTGCAGCACATCGTGGATGCCATCGCGGCGGCCGGATTCGCCATCGAAGGCGAGAAACTGAAAACCGTGCCGCGTGGCTTCCCGAAGGACCATCCCCGCGCCGAGCTGCTGAAGCACAAGTCGCTCTCCGCCGGTGTCACCCTCGGGGAACCCGAATGGCTCGGCTCAGCGGAGGCGGAACGCGAGATCGCCGCCCGCTGGGAACAGCTCCGCCCGCTGGTGGACTGGGTGGGGCGGCATGCCGCCCCGTAACAGAACCACCAGCGGGCGGGCGCCCACGTGGATCGGGTCCGGCTAGACCTTGGTCAGGCTAGACCTTGGTCAGGCTAGACCTTGGTCAGCGCGTCATCGTCGTCGTCCCGGTCGTCGAGGTCCCCTGCAGTGCCGTTCACCGCGGCTTTGGCGCCGGCGAACTTCTCGTTGAGGCGGGAGTGCCGCTGTCCGTAGGCGAAGTAGATGGCAATGCCCACCACCAGCCAGATGCCGAAGAAGATCCAGGTTTCCACGGCGAGGTTGGTCATCAGGTACAGGCACAGCACCGCGGACAGGACGGGAATTACCTTGCCGAACGGTACGCGGAAGGCCGGCTTCAGGTCGGGGCGCTTCCTGCGCAGCACGATGATGCCCAGGCTGACCATCACGAAGGCGGACAGGGTGCCGATGTTGATCATCTCCTCGAGCAGGTCCACGTTGGTGAGTCCGGCAACCAGGGCAACCGCGGCGCCGCAGATGATCTGCAGGCGGGCCGGCGTCGAACGCTTTTCGCTGGTCCTGGACAGCGAGCGCGGCAGGAGGCCGTCGCGGCTCATGGCCAGCACCACGCGGGCAAGGCCCATGAGCAGCACCATGATCACAGTGGTCAGGCCCACAAGGGAACCGAAGGCGATCACCTTCGCGGCATCGGTGTTGCCGACAGCCTCGAAGGCAGTGGTGAGCGTGGGGCTCTCAGCCTCGGCAAGCTGCGTGTACGGGACCATGCCGGTCAGTGCGAGGGACACCAGGATGTACAGCAGCGTCACCAGCGCCAGCCCGCCGAAGATGCCGCGGGGCAGGGTCTTCTGCGGGTTCTTGACCTCTTCCGCGGAGGTGGCCACGACGTCGAAGCCGATGAAGGCGAAGAAGACCAGCGCGGCGCCGGCGAAGATCCCCAGGGTGCCGTACTGCGCGGGCGCGGCGCCGGTGAGGAAGCCGAAGAACGACTGCTTCATGACGTCGGCCGCACCCGCATTGGCCGTCGGTTCGGAGGCCGGGACGAAGGGGCTGTAGTTGGAAAGCTTCACATAGCTGAAACCGACGATGATCACGAACACCACCACGCCGATCTTGATCAGCGTGAAGATGTTGCCGACGCGGGCGGAGAGCTTGGTTCCGAGGACCAGCAGCACGGTGAAGACGGCAACGATGAGGAAGGCGCCCCAGTACAGGTCAACCCCGCCGAGCGAGATGGCTGGCGGCATGTCCACGCCCATCAGGGCGAAGACTTTGCTGAGGTAGATGCCCCAGTACTTCGCGATCACCGCTGCCGCGGTGAAGAGCTCCAGGATGAGGTTCCAGCCGATGATCCAGGCAAGAATCTCGCCCATGGTGGCGTAGGTGAAAACGTACGCGGAGCCGGCCACCGGGATGGCGGTGGCGAACTCGGCGTAGCACATGATCGCCAGGGCGCAGGTGACGGCGGCGACCACGAAGGAGATGGTGACGGCGGGGCCCGCGAAGTTTGCAGCGGCCTTGGCGCCCACGGAGAAGATGCCGGCACCGACGGCAACAGCGACGCCCATGATCATCAGGTCCCAGGTGCTTAGGGAGCGCTTCAGCTTGCGTCCGGGCTCATCGGCGTCGGCAATTGACTGCTCGATGGATTTGGTCCGGAAAAGGTTCATTGGAGGTCCACAGTCCTGATAGGGGATGGAAACAGACCTATCAAGGATAGTGTCCATCCAGTGGACGGCCACATTTGTCCCGAATACTGAGACGGACGGGACGCAAAACCACGCCCGGCCCTCCTCCGCGCTGCGGCTGCGCGGTGTGGTGGAGGGCCGGGCGTGGTGTCCCGGGGGACGGTTGGCGGCCCCCTGTCAGGAACCGCCAACCGGCCAACTGAATTACCCGGCGCCAGTCCGGAAGGTCCAGGACCGGAAGGCAAGCGGGTTGCCGGCCAGGTCCAGTACGGAGGACGTTGCCATGGTGTAGGTGGTGTTGGCTGCGAGGGTCGCCGACGGGTTGAGCGTCGCCGTCCTCGTGGCCGCGTTGTACGTCACCGTCGCTGTCACTACAGGTCCTGCGAGGGTGCCGCGCCGCAGGACCACGGTTGCGGTGTTGACGTTCGTCACGGGCTCGCTGTAGCGGACCAAGACGTTCGCCGTCCTGCTCACATTGTTGGCGCCGATACCTGGGGTAACGGAGAGAACAGTCGGAGCGGGACCGGTGGTGAACTGCCATGAGGTGAACGCGATGGTGTTGCCTGCGGTGTCGCGGACCGAGGAGACAGCCAGCGAGTACGTGCGGTCAGCCAGGAGGGTGGCGTTCGGGTTCACCGTCGCCGTCCGGGTCGCGTTGTTGTACGTGACCGTGGCGGGGATGACGGTGGTGCCGAGCCGCAGTACCACGGTGCCTGTGGTGACGTTCGCCACCGGCTCACTGAAGGTCACGCTCAGGTTGTTCGTCTGACTGACGGACGTGGCGCCCGCGGCGGGCGTCCTGGCAGTGATCGTCGGTGCCACGAACTCGGTCCGCGGTGTGATCAGCGGTGTACGGGCCGAAGCTGCTCCCGTGCCTGCCGCGTTGATCGCCGAGACATCGAACGTGTAACCGGTGCCGTTGATCAGTCCGGTCACCACCGTGCTCGTGACGTTCCCGACGATGTCCTCGCGGGCCGGAGTGGCACTCGCTCCCACGAAGACGCGGACCCGGTACTGGGTGACCGGTGCGCTTGGTACCGCCGCGGGGGCCGTCCACCGTACCGTGGCCTGGGCATTGCCGGCGGTTGCCGTGCCGATCGCCGGAGCGCTGGCAAGAACGGGAGCCGACGGAGTGACCGGGTTGGACAGTGCCGAGAAGGCGCTGGTGCCGATTGCGTTTACTGCCCGGACCTGGAACCGTACAGGGGTTCCGTTGGTCAGACCCGTCACCACCAGGCTGGTGGCATCGGCGTCTGCCGTCTGGAGTGCGCCAACCTGCGTTCCGGCTGCATTGACCACCCGCACCTCGAAGCTGGTGGCGATACCGCCTGCTGCCGGGGTGAAGTTGACCGTTGCCTGGCCGTTGCCGGCCGTTGCTGCGCCGATGACGGGCGCCGACGGTGCAACGGTGTCGGCGAACACGAGCCGTTCGACGTTCCGTACGGTATCGGTACCGTCAGTGCCCACGTTGTCGGTCACCGTGGTGGTGGAACCCGGGGAGCCGAGGGTGCCGTCGCCGCCGGTGGTGGTGACCGTGTAGTCGGCTTCCGGACCGGTGAACACTGCCGAGTCGATGCCGCCGGAGCCCGTGAGGATCTCGCGGACGGCCACGATGTTGCCGGGGTTCACGGTTCCCGCGAAGACTGCTTCCTGGAGCGTCGGTCCCGTGAGGTTGCCGTTGGCATCCTTCAGGTACCGGCTGGTCATGGCGCTCTGCCCCAGCGCTTCAATGCTGGCGCTGCCGATCTCGGTCGCCGGGTTGTTCGGGTCGGTGCGGACACTAAGCCGGACACCGAGGTACCGGTCGCCGTCGATGATGTCGTCAGCGCCGCGTCCCTCGAGGAGGTCTGAGCCGCCGCCGCCAAGGAGGATGTTGCCATCGCCCCAGACGTTCGAACCGGCCGTGAGCAGCGGGCAGTCCTTGCCTGCTGATGCCGCAATAACCGTATCCGCCGGGGTGTTCAGCGCCGGCACCAGGTCGTCGAGGCCGGCGATGCGGTCAAGACCCTCCTGGTTCAGCACGTTGCAGCCGATGAATCCGCCGCCTCCAACGGCACTGGGGACGACGTCGTCGCCGCGCACCTTGTCATCGAACTTCCAGCCGGATGCGGCCTCGAGTTCGTTGAACTTGTCACGGACATCGACCTGCAGGATGTCAAGCGGAACAAGCGGCAGGGCAAGGTCCAGGTCCTGCGGCTGCGGGTCGCCCTGGCCGGTCTCCCAGTCGTAGCCGGAGGCTCCGGCGACTTTCTCAATGCCAGGACCGCCGACGCCGATGTCGTCGCCGCCCTCCATGTCGTAGTCGTCGTCGCCGCCCTGGCCGACGAGGATGTCGTGTCCGGGCTTTTGCGAATCATCCAGGAAGAACAGGTTGCCGCTGTCGCCCTGCATCAGGTCGGGCTGGTCTCCACCCTCTTCCCAGTCGTCGCCGCTGTCGCCGAATGCGGCGTCAAGGCTCTGACCGAGCATGATGAAGTCGTCACCGGTTCCACCGAAGGTCTCGTTGGCATTGGCTCCGCCGTTGGTGAAGTCCTTGCCATCGCCACCCATGAGGATGTCCAGGCCCGGGCCGGCGTCGAGCGCGTCATTGCCCGGTCCGCCCTTCGGAACATCGTCGCCGGCGAGGTCGGTGATAATGTCATCGCCTTCGCCACCGAGCGCGACGTCGGCTCCGTCACCACCCTCGATGATGTCGTTGCCTTCACCGCCCCAGAACGTGTCGCTGTCGTTTCCGCCGTAGACGCGGTCCACGCCGGCGGTGCCGTTGTAGACGCTCTGCCCGTTGATGCCGGAGGGATCGACGGTGTTCCTTGCACGGTACTTGATCGTGCCGTCGGACATGCGGATCAGCAGATCCGCCTCACTGCACTCTGAGTCCGGGTCATCGGCTACGGTGTTGCCGGATGCTGCAAAGCCGTCGGTGGTGCCGGCGAGCTTCTTCAGTTCGAACTTGCAGTCCGAGGTGGCGAACGAATCGGCCTTCAGAGTGTGCACATTCGTGTTGCGCATCATCATCTCGGCGAAGGAGTTGCCCTCCAGCTGCGCCCGGAGGTTCATGCCCGGGGTGCGCGCCAGGTAGTACAGCCGGTCGCCGTTCTGCAGGTCGGTCAGCTGGTTCTCAAAGACGTAGTTGAACGTGCTGCCCAGCAGGCCTCCGAACACTACCGTCTGTTCCGCGAGGCCGCCGATCCAGAGGTCGACGTTGTCGAGGCCGGTGATTGAGCTCGTGCCGTCGTTGACCCAGGCGTCCGTGCTGTTCATGAACGCTGCGGCGTCGGCCGGAGGAACATCTCCGGCAGCAGGGCTGACGATCAGCCGAGCAGCTTCCCTCTTGGCCGCGGCCGTGGTTGCCCCGGTGATGGACGGGTGCAGGCCGTAGGCAGCGACGAAGTTGACGAGCGACTCCGGGTGCTTGAGGTTCTCGCCGAAGTCCACCCAGTTGGTGTAGGGCTTCAGCTGGCCGTCATTCGTCTTGTTGAAGATCTCACGGCGAAGGACGTTCAACCGCGGAATGCCTTCAGAACGTGCCCGCGTCATGTTGATCGTTGCGAGGTCCAGGGGCAGGCCCAGCAGGTTGTTGCGGAGCGTGTCAGTGACGAACTCGTCCAGTTCGTTGCCCGCCTGGTCCGACATTCCCATGATGATGCTTCCGGCGGCCTCTTCCGAGGTCAGCGGCCCGGCGGGCCCGCCATTGGTGTACTCGGGCGGGTTGAGGAAGCCGTCAAGCAACGAGATGTCGTTCTGGCTGCCCTTGGTGTCATCGGACGTGCCGAACACCGTGTCGGGGCCGGCCCCGTCCTCGTTCCGGCGGGAGATCGTTTCGGTCAGCATGGAGTGGCCGAAGCGGTAAACGGCGTGGGCGAATTCAGCCTTGACCGCGGGGTTGAGCTCCGTCTGGGTGAATGCAAACGGCTCGAAGGGGTTGATCGCAGGCTGAACCTTGCGGGCGAACTCCTCGAAGACCAGGTGCTGGTACTCCATTTCCGTGATGAACCGTGCGGCCTGGAAGAGGCGCTCGCCGTTCCAGCCGCTGGCGCCGGACGCCAGCTTCCATTCGGCCAGTGCTGCCGTGCCGCTCGCGGACGTGTCGTTGGTCAGCACGCTCTCGATGTCGTCGACGAGCCGGTCGTGCTCGGAGTGGAAGATCTGGTGGATGGCGGTGAGGCCGATGTTTTCGTTGACGCGCCCGTCGCCGGCGATGAAGTGCGCGTTCAGCATCTCGTCGTCGTAGGTGCCGGGGGCCTGGCTGGCGAAATCGGCCGAGGGCGTCGTGTCCGGGTCCGGCGCGGGAGTCACCTTTGCTGTCGCCGGGTTGTGGTCGGTGTCCTGCGGGGACGGGTCCGCGTTGTGTGCGATGTCCGTCAGGAACGGGGTGTCGAAGTACTTGACGTTGGCCGGCACGAGCGTGCCGAGGCCGCCGTTGTCAGCGCGGTTGGCTTCCACGAGTCCGGTGGCGGTCACGAACTGCGGCAGGCCGCGCGCCGGGCCGGGGATGAACTTGCCGTAAGGGTCCGCCGCCATCATCGGAACGTTCAGGACGTCCTTGTCCAGCAGCTGGATGCCGAGAAGCGCCGAGGCCTGGGCCTTGGTGGTGGCCCAGGTGGCCATGCCGCCAGCGGTGGGGCCGGCAGGTCCGCCGAGCAGCTTGCCCGTTGCGACCGGCTTGGCGTCCGTGTTGTTCACGTATTCACGCAGGAAGACCTGGTGGGACGCGTGCGAGGTGTAGGTCTGGCTCTGGTCGACCCAGGGCGAGTCCGTGTTGTTTGCATCCTGGACGTCGTCAGCGCTTTCATCGGCGGCAGTCGCGGGGTTGTCCCCCAGGACACCGTCCGCACCGGGCTGGTTCTGGCCCCGGGTCAGCACCATGAAGCGCAGGTTCGGATCGAGGTCGTCCCCGTTGCCGGAGATGTGGTCCGGGCCCGCGATCAGGGGGTCGTCATCCTTGAGCGGAACAAAGACGGTTCCGCCGCTCTTGACGGTCTGGTCCACGCCGTGGTCAAAGAACTGCCCGAACAGGGTGAACATCGAGTTGTAGGGCGGGGAGAGGCCGACGTCGGTGGTCACGTTCTCGATGAACAGCGTGCTGTGGGACGGGAC
Source organism: Arthrobacter sp. K5 (assembly GCF_040448525.1). Lineage (NCBI taxonomy): Bacteria > Bacillati > Actinomycetota > Actinomycetes > Micrococcales > Micrococcaceae > Arthrobacter > Arthrobacter sp. K5. Next base: position 1,766,047 of record NZ_CP159279.1, read on the forward strand.
GCAGTCTGCGGGAACGCCGACAACGGGCGGGGTGGCCAGAGGATCCGGGTCCGTGGTGCAGGGAACGACGCCCGTGTTGCCCTGGGTCCGGACCGGGTTGCCCGCCGCGGCGACCGCCGCCGGGTTGGTCGAGGTCTGGTCCACGATCAGGTTGCTGATCACGCGGGGTTCGGAGTCGAAGACGTTGCCCTTCTTCTGCGCGTACGACGTCGGCTGGGAAGGCCCGAACGCGGAAGGCGAGTTCTCGGCACTCTTAAAAACGGGGGTGGTCAGGCGGGGGAACTTCTGGTCGGCTGCACCGAACGTTTCCTGGCCCGGCTGGAGGTTGTTGCATGACCCGTCCACCGTCCGGAGCCCCTGGGAGACCAGGGGGCTCGGGATCTGGTTGGGGCCCGTGCCAATCAGCGCGCCGCAGGGGCCGGTGGCCGAGGTCGTATTGGCCACATGTGCTTCAGCGATCTTGATCTGCTTCAGGATGAAGGAAAGATCGGAGGGGGTGATGGTGAAACCCTCTCCCACCGGCGCCTGCACCGCGTTGGCCGCCACCAGAGGCAACCCCATGGCGATTGGCATCATCAATGTGGTTACTGCCGCCACCGTCCGAATGGACATGGCCTGTTTGCGGTGCTTCTTGCGTCGATGACGCCGGTTCGTGGGTGGATCGGTGGGTGATGCAGATCGACTCTGATCCGCGCCCCCGTCTGACTTCCAGGCTGAGAGTTTCATGGCACACCTGCCGCTAGGAGGGATGTAACCGTGCCATCGTGCGGTGGCCTGCCCGTGAAAACCTTGTGGATACAACCGAACCGGAGCTCTTTGCGCTGCTGGTCCACCCAAATTGGGGGTTTTCAACCAGTCAACTAACGGGCAACGCTCAGGCGGGGCCACTACCTCGCGGCCCCACCTGAGCGTCTTCTGCAAAGGAGTATTGCATTCGGTCTGAGTTTGCTCAGACCGGCCAGTCCATGAGTGTGGAGCGGATCAGGAAGCGCTTGCCTTCCGGCGCCTCGACGGAAAATCCGCTCCCCCGGCCCTGCACCACGTCCACCGTCAGGTGGGTGTGGCTCCAGTAGCCGAACTGTTCCCTGGACATCCAGAACTCCAGCGGCTGGGTGCCGTCGTCCACGGAACCGGGCCGGCCGCCGTCGTCCGCCGAGAGGTCAAACCGCCCCAGGAGCACATCCGACTCCCCTGTGATGAAATCACCGGCCGGGTAGCACATGGGCGCCGAGCCGTCGCAGCAGCCGCCGGACTGGTGGAACATGAGCGGGCCGTGCTGCGCCCAGAGCTTCCGCAGCAGCGACACCGACTCGGCGGTGAGCGCCACCCGGGAGAAGTCCTCCCCGGGCAGTGTCACCGCAGCGTCCAGCCTGGTGTCGGGCATCAGAACCTCAGCACCACACGGCCGTCGATCTTCGCATGCTTCATCTCGTCGAAGACCGCATTGACTTCCGAGAGTTCCCGGGTGGAGACAGTGGGGTGGATCTTGCCCTGTGCGTAGAAATCCAGTGCCTCCTCGAGGTCCTGCCGTGTCCCCACGATGGAGCCGCGGACGGTGAGGCCCTTGAGGACGATCTCGAAGATCGGTGCCGGGAAGTCGCCCGGGGGCAGGCCGTTGAACACGATCGTGCCGCCGCGGCGGGCCATGCCGATGGCCTGCCCGAACGCTGACGGGTGCACGGCTGTGACCAGGACTCCATGGCAGCCTCCGGTTTCACGCTGGATGATTTCCGCCGGATCCTCGTGGAGCGCGTTGACGGTGAGCTCGGCGCCGTGCTTCCTGGCGAGGGCGAGTTTGTCGTCCGCGATGTCCACCGCGGCGACGCGCAGACCCATGGCCACGGCGTACTGGACGGCGATGTGCCCCAGGCCGCCGATGCCGGAGATGGTGACCCACTCCCCCGGCTTCGCTTCGGTCATTTTCAGTCCCTTGTAGACGGTGACGCCGGCACAAAGCACCGGAGCGACCTCCACAGGATCCGAGCCGGCCGGAATCCGCGCAGCAAACCGGCTGTCCACCAGCATGTACTCGCCGAAGGAGCCGTCCACGCTGTAGCCGGCGTTCTTCTGTGCCTCGCACAGCGTTTCCCAGCCGGTGCGGCAGTACTGGCAGTCGCCGCAGGCGGACCAGAGCCAGGCGTTGCCCACCAGGTCCCCGACCGCGAGATCGGTGACGCCCTCGCCGAGGGCCACCACCTCGCCCACCCCTTCATGGCCGGGCACAAACGGAGGGGACGGTTTGACCGGCCAGTCCCCTTCCGCGGCGTGGAGGTCGGTGTGGCAGACCCCGCTGGTGATCACCTTAATGAGGGCCTGTCCGCGGCCTGGCGTTGGGACGGGAATGGCCTGGATCTGGAGGTCCTTGCCGAATTCGGATACTACGGCTGCTTGCATTGTCGTCGTCATTGGCGAAATCCTTGCGTCGTTTGAGCGTTGTTTGGGTGGTGCGGAAAAGGTGGTGCTGCCCTCCTGAGGGGTGGCCAGGGGTAGTTCTTCCGCCGCGGTAGGGGCGGGAAGCATGGTGCGGGCGGGGACGGATGGAGCTGATCCGTCCCCGCCCGGGTAGGGGCTGGAGTGGGGCGCGAGGGCCGGGCCCCACTCCCTAGAAGAAGCCGAGCTTGTTCTCGTTGTAGCTGACCAGGAGGTTCTTGGTCTGCTGGTAGTGGTCCAGCATCATGGCGTGGTTCTCGCGGCCGATGCCGGAGGACTTGTAGCCGCCGAACGCGGCGCCGGCCGGGTATGCGTGGTAGTTGTTGACCCAGACACGGCCCGCCTGGATCTCGCGGCCTGCCCGGTACGCGACGTTGCCGTTGCGGGACCAGACGCCTGCGCCGAGGCCGTAGAGGGTGTCGTTGGCGAGGCCCATGGCGTCGTTGTAGTCGCTGAAGCGGGCCACGGAGACCACCGGGCCGAAGATCTCCTCTTGGAAGATGCGCATCCGGTTGTGGCCCTCGAAGATCGTGGGCTGGACGTAGTAGCCGCCGGCCAGGTCACCGGACAGTTCAGCGCGGGCGCCGCCGGTGAGCGCCTTGGCGCCCTCCTGCTTTCCGATGTCGATGTAGGAGAGGATCTTCTCCAGCTGGTCGTTGGAGGCCTGCGCACCGATCTGGGTTTCTGTGTCCAGCGGGTTGCCCTGGATGATCTTCTCGGTCCGGGCCAGGGCGTCGGCCATGAAGGAGTCGTAGATGCCTTCCTGGACCAGGGCGCGGGACGGGCAGGTGCAGACTTCACCCTGGTTGAAGGCGAACAGCGCGAACCCTTCCAGAGCCTTGTCATAGAACGCATCGTTGGAGTCGGCGACGTCGTTGAAGAAGATGTTCGGGCTCTTGCCGCCGAGTTCCAGCGTCACGGGGATCAGGTTGTTGGAGGCGTACTGGCTGATCAGCCGTCCGGTCGTGGTCTCGCCGGTGAAGGCGATCTTTCGGATCCGCGGGCTGGAGGCCAGCGGCTTGCCCGCCTCGACGCCGAAGCCGTTGACCACGTTGACCACGCCGGCCGGCAGCAGGTCGCCGATCAGTTCCATCAGGACCAGAATGGACGTTGGCGTCTGTTCCGCGGGCTTGAGGACGACGGCGTTGCCCGCCGCGAGCGCGGGGGCCAGCTTCCAGACGGCCATCAGGATGGGGAAGTTCCACGGGATGATCTGGCCCACGACGCCGAGCGGCTCGTGGAAATGGTAGGCCGTGGTGTCGTCGTCGAGCTGCGACAGCCTGCCCTCCTGGGCGCGGACGGCGGAGGCGAAGTAACGGAAGTGGTCTGCCGCGAGCGGGATGTCCGCGTTGAGGGTCTCGCGGACCGGCTTGCCGTTGTCCCAGGTCTCGGCGACGGCGAGCAGTTCGACGTTCTCATCGATGCGGTCGGCGATCTTGTTCAGGATCGCGGCGCGTTCGGCCACCGAGGTCCGGCCCCAGGACGGCGCCACCTTGTGCGCGGCGTCGAGGGCGAGTTCGATGTCCTCGGCGGTACCGCGGGCCACCTCACAGAACGGTTTGCCGGTGACGGGCGTGATGTTCTCGAAGTACTGGCCCTTCACGGGTGCAACCCACTCGCCGCCGATCCAGTTCTCGTAGCGGTCCTTGAACGTGACCTTCGAACCCTCGGTGCCGGGCTGTGCGTAAACGGTCATTGCTAGCTCCTTTGCTCTGCAACACGGTGGCGATGTGTCATGGTGATCGCCGATGCATCGAGCCTAGGAGCGGGCAGGTTGCAGCCAGGTTGCAACCGTGTGACCCGGGTCACCGCTGATTGAGCCTGCCCCCTAACCTCGCAAGCTCGGCCACGGGCAGCTGGGATTAGGCGCTCAGTTCCGTTTCCAGCCGCTCCAGATCGGCGACGACGGCGGCCCGCTTGGGAGAGCGCGGCGGCAGGAGCTTCAGGGCGGCACGCCGGACGTCGACGTCGTCCGCCGCCTCCGGCAGTTCCGCGTACTTGAGAAGCGACTCGGCGCTGCCGTCCGTCAGCACGGCCTCGCGCAGCAGCGCGGACACGCGGTTCCGGAGCTCGACGACGCCGGGCGCCTCCGAGCGCGGCAGGACGGCGCCGCGGTAGATTTCCAGGGCGATCCGGTGGGCGCCGCGCTGCAGGCAGGTGAGCACCTGGCTGCTGTCCGGCAGGAGCTCCAGCGCCAGCCTGTACGGCCGCGACTCCGGTACCGCGGCCGGGTTCAGCTGCTGCAGAACCTTCCGGAGCCGCACCATCTCGGCGCGCAGGGTGATTGTGGAGCCGTCCCCCGGGTACAACAGGACGCTCAGTTCGTCGGCGCTGAGGCCGTCCGGGTGGGTGCTGAGCAGGGCCAGGATCTCGCTGTGCCGGGCGGAGAGCACCACGCTGCGGCCCTCGATGCTGAGCAGTGCCTGGTCACGGCCCAGCAGCTGCAGGCTGTTGCGGTACAGGCTGCCTTCCCGCGCCGCACCGCTGGCCGCCCCGGAACCCGGCTGCCGCCGTCGTGCTTTAACGCGTTCCTGGGCAGCCGCGAGCTGCAGGCGTTCCACGCGCAGCTGGGCCTGGGCCGCCGCCACGGTGGCCTCCACGAGGGAAAGCGTGTGCGGCGCCACGGCCGCCTCAGTGCCCGTGATGTCCACGACCCCCAGCAGCGCACCGGAATCGGGGTCCTGGAACGGCACCGCTGTGCAGCTCCAGGGGTGGACTGAACGTTTGTAGTGCTCGGCGCCGGAAATCTGGATGCCGCGGCCCAGGGCGAGGGCGGTCCCGGGGGCGCTGGTTCCCACAGTGGCCTCCGACCAGTCGGCACCGGGAACGAACATCATGCCTTCGGCGCGGCTGCGCACGCCGGTATCGCCTTCCACCCAGAGCAGCCTGCCCACCTCGTCGCCCACGGCAACGAGCAGTCCGCAGTCGTGGCTGGGGCGGATGAGGAGCTTCTGGATCACGGGCATGATGGCGGCCAAGGGGTGCTGGCGGCGGTATTCTTCCAGCTCGTCCGCGGCGATGGCCAGCGGCGCCTCGGGGTTGTCGGGGTTGGCCCGCAGCTTGGCGGACCGCTGCCAGGATTCGCGGATCAGGCGGCGCAGGCCGGGGATTTCATCGGTGTCGGGGAACGCTTCGCTCTGCGCGTGGCTGTCCAGGAATTCGTGGCTCGCCAGGGCGCGCCGCTGCACCAGCACCGAATCTACGGATCCGGGTGCCGCCGGCTGGATCAGGTTCTTCATCGAACTCCCACTCGCCCAAACGCTTGCCCGCGACAGTCTAGTCCACCCAACTAGGTAGCAGTAGAGGGCGTTCCCGGTGCTGGGAACACCCTGTGCTGCTACCTAGTTGGGTTTAGCCGCGAGAGATTTGGATCATCTCCTCGCGCGGCACCACCTTGATGCGTTCGCGCACGACGCCGTCGTTCCCGGCGGCGGATTCCGTCCACGAAGCGCCGAGGGCGGCCTCGTGGGCGTTCAGCTTGTTCCAGCCTTCCCACGTCGTGTACTCGATGCCGCGCTCCTCGAGCAGGTCGATGATCGCCTGCGGGTCGGGGTTCTGGGCCGGCGGCAGGGTGAGCCGGTCCTCGAGGAGGAAGCCGATGGTTTCCAGGGCGTCGCCCTTCGTATGCCCGATCAGGCCGACCGGCCCGCGCTTGATCCAGCCGGTGGTGTAAATGCCGGGGACAGGATTCCCGTCGGCGTCGAGGACACGGCCGCCTTCGTTGGGGATGACCCCGCGCTTGGCGTCGTATTCCAGTTCGTCCAGCGCAGAGCCGTGGTAGCCGATGGCGCGGTAGACGGCCTGCACCGGGTAGTCGATGAACTCCCCCGTGCCCTTGACGTTGCCGGTGCCGTCAAGCTGCATGCGCTCGAACTTGATGCCGGCAACCTTGCCGGACCCGCCGTCGTCGTAAATCTCCACCGGGCTGTGCAGGAAGTGCAGGTGCAGGCGGCGCGACGACGGCTGTTCAGCCTCGGCGTGCTCCTCGACCAGCCAGTTGGTCATGGTGTTCACCATGGTCTTGGTCTGGTTGTTGCTCCGGATCGCGTCGTCGGAGGCCTCGTCGAATTCGAAGTCCTCGGGGTAGAGCACGATGTCGACGTCGCGGGCATGACTGAGTTCGCGCAGCTCCAGCGGGGTGAACTTAACCTGGGCGGGGCCGCGGCGGCCGAAGACGTGGACGTCGGTGACCGGCGAATTCTTCAGGCCCTGGTAGACGTTGTCCGGGATCTCCGTAACGAGCAGCTCGTCGGCGTGCTTCACCAGCATCCGCGCCACGTCCAGGGCCACGTTGCCGTTGCCGATGACCGCGATTTCCTTGGCGTCCAACGGCCAGTCGCGGGGAACGTCCGGGTGCCCGTCGTACCAGGACACGAAGTCGGCGGCACCGAAGGAGCCGTCGAGGTCGATCCCGGGGATGTCCATATCGGCGTCCTTGATGGCGCCCGTGGAGAAGATGACGGCGTCGTAGAAGGCGCGGAAGTCGTGAAGGGTGAGGTCCCGGCCGTAGGTGACGTTGCCCAGGAACCGGATGTCGCCGCGGTCCAGGACCTTGTGCAGGGCGTTGACGATGCCCTTGATGCGCGGGTGGTCCGGGGCCACACCGTAGCGGATCAGGCCGTACGGTGCCGGGTAGGCCTCGAAAAGGTCGATGCTGACCTCGAAGCCGCCGTCCTTGACCTCGTTGGACTTGGTCAGGATGTCCGCGGCATAGACGCCTGCGGGTCCCGCGCCGACGATCGCGACGCGGAGCGGGCGCTTGGCCGTGGATTCAGCTGTGTTGGACACCGTAAGCCCTTCCGGAACGGGAGACCGCGCCCCACCGGCGCGCAGTTGTCAATTCTAATTGTCCGCCCGGCCGGGCGTCCCACCCGTGACGGCGCACGGCGGTGCGTGACGGCCCGCGGCCTGGCCGGCCCGGCCAGCGTCAACCGCTCTTGCGCAGCGCCACCACATCACCCTCGCGGTACAGCAGCGCCCGGAGTTCCGATTCCGCCGAGTCCAGCCGCTTGGGGTCGATGGTCTCGCCAGCCGCGAAGTGGTCCAGCAGCCGGGGGTCCACATAGCTCTTGCGGGCGATCGCCGGCGTGTTTCCCAGCACCGCCGCCGCCTCCATCATGGCGACGCTGATGGCCCGCTTCCTCTTTGCCTCGGTTTTCTGCGGCCCGCTCCGGGCCAGGCTGACGGCGGCCGCAGCGGTGCCACGCAGGGTCCGGAAGTCCTTCGCGGTGAAGTCGTCGCCCGTGCGTTCCTTGACGTAGCCGTTGATGTCGGCGCTGGTCACCGGGTGCCACGTGCGGCCGTTCTTGTAGGCCAGCAGCCGCGCGTTGCCGCCGCGCCGCTTCAAGGCCTGGGCCAGCGGTGCCAGGTCCGGGTCATCGATGCGGGACTCCCAGGTTTTGCCGCTCTTGGCCGGGAAACTGAGGAACAGGCATTCCTTGCGGACCCGGACGTGGGCGCAGAGCAGGGTGGCGAGTCCGTGGCTGCCGTTTTCGTTCGTGTACCTTTCCGAGCCCACCCGCAGGGAGCCACTGTCCAGCATTCTGAAAGCCGCGGCCAAAACGCGCTGGCGGGTGACGCCGTCGGACCTCAGATCAATGGTGACCAGCCGCCTGGCGGTGGGCAGCGATTCGGCGAGCTGGAGCGCGCGGTCGAATTTCACGCGGTCTTTCCGTTCGCGCCACTCCGGATGGTAGATGTACTGCCGGCGGCCCACGGCGTCCAGCCCCGTGGCCTGGATGTGCCCGTTCTCGAACGGCGCTATCCACACGTCTGTCCAGGCGGGCGGAATGCCGATGCTTTCCAGCCGGTCCCGGACCGGTCCCGGCGGCAGCGTGGACCCGTCCAGGTCCCTGTAACTGAACCCGGAGCCGGCCCGCACCCGGCGGTAGCCTCGGCCGGAAGCATTGCTGTGGCGGAGCCTCATCGGGCCGTCGCCCGGCGGTGAGTCGTACTCATAATGGCAAGCCTACTGACTAAATTGCTTCGGCAGGCACCCACTGGGCCGTGGGCACGGAATACCGCTCCCTAAGATGGTGTTATGGGTCTTGTGCCTAACCCCGACGGATCCGTCTCCTCCGCTCTTCCGACTGTCCCTTCACCCGGCGCCGCGCCCTCGGGCATGACCACTCCCGGGGCATCCGGCAAGCCTGGCGCCGGCAGTTTGCCTGGCGCACCCAAAGCCGTGGACAAGGAGACGACGGCGGGAATCCTCTTCGGCATCGGCGCCTACGGGCTGTGGGGGCTGCTTCCGCTGTACTTCTTCGTTCTGCAGCCGGCCGGTGCGGTGGAAATCGTGGCCAACCGGGTGGTGTGGTCCCTGATCTTCTGTGCCCTCCTGATCACGGTGACCCGGGCGTGGCGCGTCCTGGGCGCTGCCCTGCGGAACCGCTCCGTGCTGTGGACCCTGGCGGCCGCCGCCGGCCTCATCGCGGTGAACTGGCTGACGTATACCTACGGCGTCACCACCGGGCAGGCAGTCGAGGCCTCGCTTGGGTACTTCATCAACCCGCTCGTATCGGTCCTGCTCGGCGTGTTCGTCCTGAAGGAGACGCTCCGGCCGCTGCAGTGGGCCGCGGTCGGAATCGGTTTCATCGCCGTGGGGGTGCTCACCGTGTCTTACGGCAAGCTGCCCTGGATCGCCCTGACCCTGGCCGTCAGCTTCGGCCTGTACGGCTTCGTGAAGAAGCGGGTGGGGCCGCGTGCCGACGCCATCACCAGCCTCACCGTGGAGACGATCGTCCTCGCTCCCCTGGCCGCGGCCACCATAATTTTCCTCGCGGTGAGCGGCACGGCGTCGCTAACCACCCACGGCCCCGGGCACTTCTGGCTGCTTTTGGCATCGGGCGTCATCACGGCCGTGCCGCTGCTGTTCTTCGGTGCTTCGGCCCGCCGGCTGCCGATGACCACCATCGGGCTGCTGCAGTACTTCGCCCCCGTGTTGCAGTTCATTGTTGCCCTGGTGGTGTTCCGCGAGGCCATGACGCTGGACCGGTGGATCGGCTTCGGCGTCGTGTGGCTTGCCCTGCTGGTGCTCACCGTGGACATGCTGGCCGCGACGCGCAAGAGTTCAGCGGCCAAACGGCTCGCCCGCAGGGAAGCGCGAACGAACACTTAAGCCCCGCGGTCAGGGTGCCGAGTCGGAGCGGTCGTAGTCGCGCGGCACAACCACCATGGGCACCGGCAGCGCGCGCAGGACCTTGTTGGCCGTGCTGCCTAGGAACATGCGGTTCCTCTCGGCCAGGCGCGAGGACCCGACGATGAGGATCTCGCCGTCGTCCCATTCGAGTCCGTCGATGGCTTCCTCGATCGTGCGGCCATGCGCTACAGCCACGCCGACCTCGTGCCCGGCCGGCACCTTCCCCGACGCCGCCGTCAGGACGGTGTTGGCGTGGATGTGTGCCGCGTTGATCGCCTCACCGGCGTCACCGGCGGCGTCGAGCTCCACCAGCGACACCAGCCGCAGCGGCACACCCCGCCGCTTCGCTGCCCTGATGGCGGTCTCGATTGCAGCCTCGGCGCCGGCCCGCTGCCCCACGGCCAGGGTAAGGCGGGTAACGGGTGCTGTCCGCTGGTAGCCGCGCGGCGCGAGTGCCACCGGTACGGGCGAGGCGTGCAGCAGCGCGTTGGCCACTGACCCCACTGAGTAGCGCTTGAACAGGCCGGTGCTGGCGGCGCCCACAGCGATGAGCCCGGCTTCGAACTCCACCGCCGCGTCGATGAGACCGCCGGCGAAGGAATCGGCCTCACGCACATGGAATTTCGCGGGCAACCCTTCCGGAACCAGTGCCAGGCCCTCCCGCTCCGCCGTCAGCACCTCCTGCTCCGCGGCGCTGACCCGGCTGCCCTCCGGGTTCAGTGCCACGTAGGGAGTGCCCGGCTTCACCACATAGACCAGATCCAGTTCGGCGCCCTGGGCCAAGGCCAGTGACGTGCCCAGGGCAACGGCGTCTGCGCCGCGCTCGGTGGGTGTGTAGCCGACTACGTATCGCATGCGAAACCCCTCTTTGGGTAGTGCAGACCGATGCCCGGCTCCCGGCGGCGCTCCCCGGCCTGCGGCGTGAAGTGCAGTGGTGAGATGACTCTACCGCGGCTCTCCGGCCGGAGGATGGGAAGCATGGGCCGGGACACAAAGCAGAGTACGACGGCGGCGAAAACGACGGCGGGCCGGGCACCTTTCGGTACCCGGCCCGCCGTCGTCGTGCGTTTATCAAAGCGCGAATTACGCGTTGGCCCTGATGGCCGTGGCGAGGACCTCCAGCCCGTCCAGCAGCAGCTCGTCGCTGATCACCAGCGGGGGCAGCAGGCGGATGACGTTGCCGTAGGTTCCGCAGGTGAGGATGATGACGCCTTCCTTGAGGCAGGCGGCGGCAACGGCCTTGGTGAGCTCCGGGTTGGGTTCCTTCGAACCGGCCTGGACCAGCTCGATGGCCAGCATGGCGCCGCGTCCGCGGATGTCGCCGATCACGGAACCTCCGGCGCCACCCGGAAGCGCAGCTGCAAGTTCGCGCAGCTTGCCGAAGGACAGCTCCTCGATGTGCTTGGCGCGGGCGCTGAGGTCGTACTCCTGCATGGAACCGATGGAGGCCAGGGCGGCGGCGCATGCCACCGGGTTGCCGCCGTAGGTGCCGCCGAGGCCGCCGGGGTGGACGGCGTCGAGCAGGTCTGCGCGCCCGGTGATGGCGGACAGCGGCATGCCGCCGGCGATGCCCTTGGCCATGGTGATGATGTCCGGAACGATGCCCTCGTGGTCCACGGCAAACCATTCACCGGTGCGGCAGAAGCCGGACTGGACCTCGTCGGCGATGAAGACGATGCCCTTTTCCTTGGCCCAGGCGGACAGCGCCGGCAGGAAGCCTTCGGCCGGGACGATGAAGCCGCCCTCGCCCTGGATCGGTTCGATGATGATGGCGGCCACCTGGTCGCCGCCGATCTGCTTCTCGATCGCGGTAATGGCCCGCTTGGCGGCTTCGGCACCGGTGATCTGCGGGTTTTCTTCACGGAACGGGTAGCTCATCGGCATGCGGTAGACCTCGGGCGCGAACGGGCCGAAGTTGGTCTTGTACGGCATGGCCTTGGCGGTCAGCGCCATGGTCAGGTTGGTGCGGCCGTGGTACGCGTGGTCGAAAGCGACGACGGCGTCCCGGCCGGTGGCCAGGCGGGCCACCTTGATGGCGTTTTCCACGGCTTCGGCGCCCGAGTTGAAGAGGACGGTGCGCTTCTCGTGGGTGCCGGGGGTGAGCTTGTTCAGCTGCTCGGCGACGGCGACGTAGCCCTCGTAGGGGGTGACCATGAAGCAGGTGTGGGTGAAGTGCTCCACGGCCTCCTTCACGGCACCGACGACGGCGGGGTCGGACGCACCGACGCTCGTCACCGCGATGCCCGAGCCGAGGTCGATGAAGGAGTTGCCGTCGACGTCGTGGATGATGCCGCCGTCGGCGTCCGCGACGTAGACCGGAACGCTGGAGGCGACACCGGCGGCGACGACTGCCTTGCGGCGTTCGGTGAGGGCCACCGACTTGGGGCCCGGGAAGTCGGCCTGGACGCGGCGCTTCTGCTCGAGGCGGTAGGTGATTTCGTTGGCGGTGGTGGTCATGGGGTTTCTTTTCTTTCTACGATTCCGGGGGTTTCGACTAGCTCAACCAACGGGCCCGGTTAGGCATCCAGTGCGGACATGACGTGCTTGATGCGCGTGTAGTCCTCGACGCCGTACATGGAGAGGTCCTTGCCGTAGCCGGACTGTTTGAAGCCGCCGTGGGGCATTTCGGCGGTGAGGAGAATGTGCGTGTTGATCCAGACCGCACCGAAGTCAAGGTCGCGGCTCAGCCGCATGGCCGTGCCGTGGTCGGACGTCCAGACGCTGGAGGCCAGGGCATACTCGACGTCGTTGGCCAGCTCCACCGCTTCCTGTTCCGTGCTGAACTTCTGCACGGTGATGACCGGGCCGAACGTTTCCTTCTGCACGATGTCGTCCGTCTGCTTGGCGCCGGTGATGATGGTGGGCTCGAAGAAGAACCCCTTCTCCCCCGCGCGGTGGCCGCCGGTTTCGATCCGGCAGTTCGCCGGCAGCGAATCGACGACGGCGCTGACCGCCTTGAAGTGGTTGACGTTGTTCAGCGGGCCGAAGTAGTTGTCTTCGTCGTTCTGGGAGCCGGTGTGCAGGGTCTTGGTGTGTTCCACCATGGCGGCGACGACGTCGTCGTGCACCGAGTCCTCCACCAGGACACGGGTGATGGCCGTGCAGTCCTGGCCGGCGTTGAAGAACGCGAACTCGGCGATGGCCGCGGCGCTCTTCTTGATGTCGGCGTCCTTGAAGACGATGGCCGGGGCCTTGCCGCCCAGTTCCAGGTGCGCGCGCTTGAGGCCCTTCGCGGCGCCCGAAGCGACGGCGATGCCGGCGCGCACGGAGCCGGTGATGGACACGAGGCCCGGGACCTTGTGCTCCACCATCAGCGCACCGGTTTCGCCGGTGCCGAGGATGACGTTCAGGACGCCGGCCGGCAGGATGTCCGCGGCCAGGCGCGCCAGGACCAGGGTGGATTCGGGCGTGGTGTCGGAGGGCTTCAGGACCACCGTGTTGCCGGCTGCGAGCGCAGGGCCGATCTTCCAGATGGCCATCAGGAACGGGTAGTTCCACGGTGCCACCTGGGCCACGACGCCGATCGGCTCGCGGCGGACGAAGGAGGTGTGGCCCTCAAAGTACTCACCGGCGGACTTGCCTTCGAGAATGCGGGCGGCACCGGCGAAGAACCGCAGCTGGTCGGCGCCTGCCGCCACTTCCTCGGACGCGATCAGGGAACGGACCTGGCCGGTGTTGCGGTGCTGGGCATCGACGAGTTCGTCGCTGTTGGCCTCGATGGCGTCGGCGAGCTTGAGCAGCATGAGCTGCCGCTGCCCGGGGGTCACGTGCTTCCAGGTCTTGAAGGCGTCCTTGGCGGCGGCCATGGCGGCGTCGACGTCAGCCTCCACGGAAACGGGCGACTTGGCCACCACGTCCCCGGTCACGGGGTTCACGATGTCGAGCAGGCCCGTGCCTGCAGGCGTGACGAACTCTCCGTTGATGAAGTTTTGCAAGGTCTGAACCACGGTGTACAACCTCTTTCGTCCTGAATGGTGTGATGCGGCTGACTCGAGCCTATTCCAGCCCGACACCGCGGGGAATAGCCACCTGCACACCCTTGAACCGGTGCTTTAGTGCGATCGGCCAGCATCCCGCTACCCTTGATCCATGGCAATTTCCCTCGCGGCGCTGCTGGCCGTGCAGTCTCTGGGACTCAAGAAATCCAGCCTTGCGGAGACCACTTCCCACCAGGACATCCGCTGGGTTGCGGTCACGGAACTGGAGGACCCGCAGCGCTTCCTCAACGGCGGCGAACTGGTGCTGACCACCGGGCTGCGGATGAAAACTGCGCCCGAACAGCGCCGCTTCGTGCGCCAGGTCCAGCGCGCCGGCGCCGTCGGGATCGGCTTCGGAGTGGGGCTCTCGCACGAAGCCGTCCCCCCGGCTTTGATCGCGGAGGCGAACCGCTGGGGGCTGCCCGTAGTCGAAGTGCCGTACGGCACCCCGTTCATCGCCATCAGCAAACTCGTGGCCGACGCGCAGTCCGCGGACCACTATTCGAAGCTTGAGCGTCTCATCGCCGGGCACCAGATCCTGGCCCGTGCGCTGCTGACCGGCGGCGGCCTCGCCGAGCTCCTGCGGCACCTGGGCGGCATGCTCCGCACCGAGATCGCGCTCACCCAGTTCACCGCCCAGCTGTACAACAGCGGCAGCGAGCCGCCGACTGCCGACTCCTGGACCACCTATCCCATTCCCACCGGGCGCCGCGACGCGTGCACGCTCTGGGTGAAGCAGCCCTTCGAGGATTCCGGCATCATCGGCTACGCGCAGAACCTCATCAGCGTGGAACTCAACAACATGGTCAAACAGCGCCAGGCGGAGCGGGCGCTCTGCGGGCAGGTGCTCGAGGACGTGATCCACGGAACCCTGGACCCCAGCGAGGCCCAGCGCCGCCTCGCCGGGACGGGCATCAACAGCACGCGCAAAAACGTGGTGATTCTGGCCGGATCCGAGGCGCACCACAAGCAGCTGGTCAGCTCATCGCTGCCGCAGTCGCTGGAGAACGCGGTGACCGCCGTCGTAGGAAAGGACCTGGTCACGGTGGTGCCCGACGACGGCCGCGGCGCCACGGCGTTGGCCAGGAGCCTCAGCGACCACCTCGCCGAAGCTGGCATCCACGCCACCATCGGCATCGGCGGCGCATACACCAAGCCGAACGGCCTGCGCTGGAGCTACTTCGAGGCGCGTGACGCCGCCAGCCACGGGCTGCCGGTGAACGAGCCCGAACGGCTCAGCCTGACCTCCCTGCTCCTGGCCAGCGAGGACGTGCCGCTGGCGGACATGGCCAACGAATCGCTGGACCCGCTCCGGAGCTTCGATGCCGCCCACGGCGCCGAGCTGATGGCCACGCTGGAGAGCTACCTGAACAACAACGGCTCCGTTGCCGCGGTCGCCGAGGCGCTCACCCTGCACCGGAACACGGTCCGCTACCGGCTGGCCCAGATCACCGAACTCACCGGGTACGACCCCTCCGTCACCGCCGACCGGGTGCAGCTGTGGCTCGCCCTTGCAGTTGCCCGGCTTGGCGCCCGGCACACCGGCTAAGCCGGTTCACTGCTCTGTCACAGGGATTCGCTCTGTCACAGGGATCCGCTCTGACACCGGGATCCGCGGTGTCACAGGGATCCGCGGGCAAAGCCATCCAGCCGGCCTGCGAGTTCAGCCGGGTTGCTCAGGGCGACCAGGTGCCCGCCCGGGATTTCGTCAATTTCCAGGCCGAGCCGGGTCCGGACCACGCGGCGTTGAAAGTCCACGGGGAAAAAGCGGTCATCGCGGCCCACCAGCACCCTGGTGGGCACGTCGGGCCAGCGGTCGATCCCGCAGGGCTGGCCGAACGGTGTGTCGGATGGAGCGCGCTGCTCGCCGGCGCCCGCGGCGATCACCTCCGGGGGAACGTCGTGCAGGAAATGCACGCGCTCATCGAAGTCGCCGGTGCGCCCGTTCAGCCTGTCATTGAGCTCGCGGGCCTGGGGCTGGCCGGTGGCCTCCCACCAATCGCCGGGCGTCTCACCCGGAAGAGGCACCATCGGATTGAGCAGGACGATTAGCTCCACCGGCACCCGCGCCGCGACAACGGGGACGGTGAAGGCGCCCAGGGATTGGCCCACGAGCACCACAGTGCGGCGATCCCCGATGGCCGCGAGGACGGTGTCGGCGTAGTCCTGCAGTCCCAGGCGGGGATCGTCCTCGCGGATGTCCACCGCTATGGCCTGGTGCCCCAGCCGTTCCAGCTCGGGCACCAGCCGGTGCCAGTACCACCCGACTCCCCCGGCGCCCGGGACAAGAACGAAAGTGCTCACGGGTTCTCCTGCCTCTCCGCGTCCACCACAATCGTCCCCGCGGCTCCGTCCACTGTCACGGTGTCCCCGGTTTGAATCCGCGTGGTTGCGTCCGGGACGCCGACGACGGCGGGAATTCCGTATTCGCGCGCCACCACGGCACCGTGGGAAATGGGTCCGCCCATTTCCATGACCAGTGCCGCGGCAGTCATGAACAGCGGCGTCCACCCCGGGTCCGTCGACGGCGCCACGAGGATTTCGCCCGGCTCCAGGTGCGCGCCGGCCGGGTCCAGGATCACCCTGGCTTTGCCTGTGACGCTGCCGGCCGAGGCCGCCGTCCCCGCCAGGGTTCCCGGCGGCAGCTGCCCGTCCGCGGAGGACGCCGCACGGGCCTGCGCGCCCATGGCCGCCTCGACGTCGGTGCCATCGGAAAGCAGCAGGCGGGGGATGCGCCGGCGCCGCATTTCGCGGTCGTAGCGCCGGCGGCGTTCGGCGACGGGTCCGCGAAGGTCCGCGCCGCGCAGTGCCACGCGGGCTTCGGCGAGGTCAAGGAAGAAGACGTCCTCCGGTACGGCGATCCGGCCCGCCTCGGCGAGTTCCTCGCCTACCAGTTGAAGCTGTCGACGGAGGACGGCGAAGGCCGTTATCAGCCGGAATTTGGGGTACTCGCGCATGCCGGCGGTTTCCCGGGCCCGCCGCAGGCTGTGGGCAACGATTCTGCCGAACGGCCTTCCCCTGGACCGGGCGGACCGTTCTGCCAGCTCGGCAACCTTGGCTTCGGCCAGCTCTGCGGCCCGCCGGAACCGCCGGTCAGGGGCGAGCTCCGGGTCGGCCAGCCTCAGGTAGTTGGCCAGGACGTTAATGATGTGGGCGGGATCCTCGCCCCAGCGGGGAACTCCGAGGTCAATTTCCGCCACCGCGCGATGTCCATACGTGGCGAGAAAGCCGCGCAGAGCGCCCTGGCAGACGGCGGGCAGTGTTCCTTCGGTGTAGCGGCCGGCGAGCATCTGTGGGTCTTCCCCGGTGAGCGCACGGACAGACTCCGGGTCCTCCCGGATCGAGGCGGCCGTCCGCCAGAGCTCCAGATCCATTTCGGTGGTCACATTGTGCGGCAGGCCGCGGAGTACGGCCTGCAGCTCACCGGCCCGCACAAGCCGGCCCAGCAGCAGCCGCGCCAGACCCAGCCAGATATACCCCGCGGCCGCCGGGGGCAGGACCCGCATCACGGCGGGGGTGATGTCTTTGGTGAGGAGGCGTTCCACGAAATCGAGCCGCAGGACACCGGAGGCCGGCTCCGGCAACATCAGTATCCGGTCCAGCTCATGGTCCGATTCCCTGACCCGGTCCAGGGCGGCGGCGGGACTGGCCATCGCGGCGAGAACGTGCCCAAGCAGGCCAAAGGGCGGCGTGGCCCGGAGCCCCGCTTTCAGCGCCGCACCGGAGGCCTTGGTGAGGCTGAAGCGGGGGTCTGCAGCCAGATAGGCCAGCACATCCACGGACCTGGCATCGGCCACTTTCATGGCTCTTTGAAGACTGCGCCTCCCGCCCTTGCTGCGCAGCATGGGGGTGACATCGACAAACAGGCGCATGCCGATCTGGGCGGACCGGTAGGCCCCCGGTCCGTCCCCGGCGGCTGTCGGCCGGGCTCTGTCGCTCATCAGCGCGAAGGATGCCAGGCCCATGGGTGTCAGCGGCCGGGTAAGCCCCTGCAGCAGGCTGGCGCACAGGTAAGCCCGGACGCCGTCGTCGTGGGTGCGGGGCCCTGGCAGGGGAAACAGCGTGGTGATCGGACGGGACTGCACCACCCGGATCCCGCCGCGCGGTTCGATGGCCCACTCCAGATCCTGGGGTTCCCCGTAGAGCACTTCCACCCGGGCCCCGAGGCTGGCCAGCGAGCGGACCTGCTCATCCGTCAGGCACGGCTGCGCTCCGCCATCCTGCCGGCGAAGCACCCGGGTTCCGCCTCCCGGTGCCGGCCGGCTTTCGATGAGTTTGTCACCCAGGCTGCGCTGGAGGATCTCCCCGGTGGCAGCATCGACCGTGAAATGATCCGGGTTCACAGCCCCGCTGACCAGCGCCTCGCCGAGTCCGTGCGCGGCGTCGATGACGGTTTCCTGGCGCCGGCCGGTCAGCGGATTCGCCGTGAACATTACCCCGGCCACGCCGGCGTCCACCATTTCCTGAACAACGACGGCGATGCCGACGGAACGCTGGGCAATCCCGTGATCGGCGCGGTAGGCAACGGCCCGGCCCGTCCACAGGGAGGCCCAGCAGCGGCGGACCGCATCCAACAGCGCGTCGGCGCCGACAACATTGAGGTACGAGTCCAACTGGCCTGCGAAGCTGGCTTCAGGCAGATCCTCGGCCGTGGCGGAGGAACGCACGGCCACCGGAGTGTCCTCGCCCAGACCAGCGTACGCGGCGAGGATGGCTTCGACGATGTCCCCGGGCAAGGAAGCCGACGCCAGCCTGCTGCGCGTCTGCTCTGCCGGCTCCGATGGTTCCACTCCTGCTGCGGCCGCCACCCGCCGGTAGGCAGCGGTGGTGACGCAGAAGCCGCTTGGGACCGGCAATCCGGCGGCCAGGAGCACACCGAGGTTGGCAGCCTTGCCGCCCACCTCAGGCACCATGTCCGCGTCCACGCGGGCCAGGCTGATGACCGTGTTCCCCGGGCGCGATGCAGGCCGGTCTGCGTGCCCTTCCACCGGCTGCCCCCTATCCCACTCCGCCCTGGATTGCCTTTCGGGACTTCCGGTGCGCCTTGCGGTACTTGGCTTCGGCCTTGGCGGCGCTCTTCTGTTCCCGCTTAAGGAGCGATCCGTAGGCCGAGGCAACCGGTTCCGGCAGGTCCGGGCCGCCGGCGAGCTTCCCAAGGAAAATCCGCGCCATCACGCTGTCGTGGTGGTCGCCGAGGATTTTCTGCTGCTTGTGCGCGGCCTTGGCGAGCTTCGCAGCGCGCTTGCCGAATAGCGGATCGACGGTCTCTGCCGCGTGCCGCAGCCGCTTGGCGTCCTTCCGGACCTGGTGCAGTGCGGTTTCGTGCGCTGTGGCCTCTTTGAGCTCCATGCCGGGCCTGTCGCCGGCGCCGTCCTTGGCCTGGGCAGCCGCCTTGTGGGCGCGGCGCAGCCGCTTGGCGGACTTGCGCACCAGCTTGCGGGCGGTCTTGCGCGCGGGCGCCCCGGCCGCCGGCAGGACGGGCGGGTGGTCACGGAAGTCCTCGAGGTCGTCGAGGAGCCGGAAGTAGCGGTCCGTGAGGAGCACTTCCTGCGTCTTGCGGTAGCCGGCGTCCAGCCTGGTGCCCAGCTCGCGCTCGATCCGCCGCCTGACGTCGTCCGCCCCCTCCCCCGCCGGCAGCTCGCCGGTGTTCGTCCGCAGCCGGTCCAGCATGACTTCGGCGTCACGGGGCGTGCCGAGGATCCGGCCCAGCCACTTGAGCTCGTCGCGCAGCCGGCCAACCGCGCCCCGGCCGTAGAGCTTCCGGTAGACCGCGAGGGCCGACCGGACGCGCCGGGTGGCCGAGCGCATCGCATGCACCGCATCGGGTTCCTCCAGCCGCACCCGGGCGTCGTTGGCCAGGATTTCGCTGATCTGCCCGGCCAGGTACGCGCTCACGACGGCGGACGCCGGCCACTGCTTGCCCGGTTTCCTGCCGCCGGGCTGCTTTCCCCCGCCGTCAGGTGCGACAGTACCGTCAGTTACGCCAGTGCCTTCAGTTTCCTTGGCTTGAGCTGTCGGCGCCGCCCCCAGTGCGCGCCGCAGCTTGGACTCGTTCGCTGACGGCCGGGCCCCGGCCGCGGCCAGGACCGCTGCTGCCGACTTGAGCACCTCCGGCTCGCCGTGAACCAGCTCGAGTTCCCATTCGCGCCACTGCTGCTTCTGGCCTGCGGGTTTCCCGCCCGCCCCCTGAAGAAGCTCGGCGTCCACGGCGTCATCGACAAAGTCGGCGAGGTGCACACCGTCGTCCCCGTAGAGTGCGTGGGTGGTTCGCCGGGTATTCAGGCGGGCCAGGGGCACGGGATCCGCTCCCCGGAGGTAGGCGTGCAGGTAGGCCAGCAGTTTCCCGGGAACGACGTCGGCCTGGCCCAGCGGGGCGTGGATCTCCCGGCGTTGTCCCGGCCCCTCCTCCGACGCGGACCCGGATCCGGCCGCAGCCCCGGCATCTGGCGGCAGCTTTACATGCCAGCCGGCATCGGCGCCGCCGCTGCGTCGCCGCAGCGTGATCCGGCGGGAGGCGAGAACCAGGTCCCCGGTGTCGAAGTAGACGGCTTCCAGTTCAGCCTGGTGGGGATCGCCCACGCCGGCCACACCGGGAATGGCGGCGAGGTCGGGCAGCGACGTGCCGTCGTCGACGTCGTACTTCTTCTCCGTTTCAAGGCCTTCGGCAGTCATGGCTGGGCGGCATCCTTTTCCGTTGCCGGGTTCCTGCGCGTAATGCGCCTGCTGGCCCGAGTCTATGCCCGGTCCGGAAGCCCCGCGAGAGTTTCCCCACAAAGTTCTAGACATCAAACGTCAAACGTCTAACGTTAAGGGGATGGCGACCACTTCCTCAGCACCCCCGACCGCAGCCACGTACCCGACCAAGCCGCGCACCGCCGTCGTCGCCGGTGTCATTGCCCTGGTGCTCATCGGCCTTAACCTGAGGGCCGGCATCACCGGCGCATCGGCCCTGCTGCACGATTTGCAGCAGGTTCTGGGCTACGGGCCGCTGGTTGCCTCGCTCATCCCCTCCATTCCCACGCTGTGCTTCGCCGTGGCCGGAGCCGCCACCTCCTGGCTGACCGGGAAGCTCGGCGTCGAGAAAGCCATCCTGCTCTCCCTCGGCATGCTGGCAGCCGGGCTGCTGGTCCGGGGCATCCCCACCACGGGCATGCTGGTGGTTGGCACGGTGGTGGGAATGTCCGGCCTGGCTGTCTGCAACGTGTCCATGCCGTCCTTCATCCGGGAGCACTTCGCCGCGCGCACATCGCTCATGACAGCCGTCTACACGGTGACCATGACCAGCGGAGCGACCGTCATGGCCGTGCTGGTGGTTCCGCTCTCGCAGGTGCTGGGGTCGCCGTCGGCCGGGCTGGGCACCATCGGGATCCTGGCCCTGTCCGCGTTCCTGGGCTTCCTGCCCGTGACGCTGCACGCCCACCGCAACACGGCCCGGAAAGCAGCCGGACACATCTCCCCCTGGCCGCTGCTGCGCACCAAGAAGGGCCTCCTGCTCACCGGCATCTTCACCCTGCAGGCACTGCTCGCCTATGCGCTGCTCAGCTGGTTCCCGTACATGCTCACCACCATGGGCCTCAGCCCGGCGGACAGCGCCGTCATGTTCGGGATCATGCAGCTGGTCTCGGTTCCGGCCGGCATGGTGCTGATCGCCATCGGTTCCCGGCCGCGGATGCTGCGCCCCGCCGTCTATCTGGCCACCCTCACCATGACGGCGGGCATTGCCGCGCTCCTCTTGCTTCCCGTTCCGCTGGCCGTCATTCCGGCGGTGCTGCTGGGCTTCGGCCTGGGCATCTTCCCGCTGGTGATGGTGATCATCAGCCGCAGCGGCCGGAACACCGCCGAGACCACGGCACTGTCCACGCTGGCGCAGTCCACCGGTTACCTCCTGGCCACCGTCGGTCCGTTCGGCATGGGCCTGCTGCACAGCGCGACGGGAAGCTGGACGCTGCCGCTTGCACTGCTCCTGGTCATCGCCCTGGTTCAGATCGTTGTGGCGCACCTGCTCAGCAGCGGCCGGGCCGGCGGAGTGAGCGCCAGCGGCGCGAGCACAGCGGGAACCAGCTCCGCCGGAACCGACGCCGCGGAATGAAAGAATAGGACGCCATGACCCTGAGCACGTCGCACCGCCCGCCGCTGGCGGACGAAGTCACCGCCAAACTCCGCGAAATGATCCAGACGGGCGAATGGCCGCTGCAGCAGCGCATACCCTCCGAAACCGAGCTCATGTCCGGGCTCGGCGTGTCCCGCGGGACACTCCGGGAAGCCGTCAAGGCCCTGGCCCACAGCGGGATGCTCGAGGTTCGCCGCGGCGACGGAACCTACGTCCGCGCCACGAGCGAAATCTCCGGAGCCGCCCGCCGGCTCTACAAGGAACACACGGACGAACACGTCCTCGAGGTCCGCGTGGGGCTGGACACACAGGCCGCGCGCCTCGCCGCCAGGCACGCAACGGCCGACGACGTCTCCGCCATGCGCGCGCTGCTCACCGAGCGTGAGGAGGCCTGGAACGTCGAGGACTTTGCGCGCTGGGCCGCCGCCGACTGGGGCTTCCACGAGCGGGTGGCGCAGGCCTCCGGCAACCCCCTCCTCCTCGAGCTCTATGTCAGCTTTGGCGACGTGTTCCACGCGGACCTGCTCAAGCAGCACCGACGCCCCGGCTTCAACGGCCTGCCGCAGGCCGGCCACGGGGACCTCGTGGACGCCATCGAAGCCCACGATGGCGATGCCGCCGTGGCCAGCGTGCACCGGAACCTCAACTCCTGCGCGGAGTGGCTGCGGGAGTAGCTGCACCCCCATACAGGGGGACTCTTTTGGGGGACGCGAGCCGCCTTTACAGGGTTTTCCCAAGGTTTTTCCAAGGTTTCGGTCTGATGCTCAGGGAAGCGGTCTACCTCGCGGCGGCACTCCGCCCCTTCGCACATCCTTCAGGCAGTTGGAGGCATACCGTGACATACAGTGCAGCCGCGGGACGTAGGATTCCGCGCAAATCCCACAAATCATCCCGGCGGCTGGTCGGGATTCTCTGCGTCGGGGCCGGGGTGGCCTGGGTGCTGTCCGTTATGCTGGGGCTGTCCGTCACGATCAGCGGCCCGCCGCGCGCTTTGGCCCTCTCCGTCCATATCCTGGCGATGGTGCTGGCGTTTGGTGCCATCCTTTTGGTGGACTGGCACGGCTTCCTGTGGCTTATCGGGAAGCGCGAACTGGCGGAGACCATCCGGCTCGACGGCGCCGCCGGTCCGCTGATCTGGTCCGGGACCGCAGCAATGCTGCTCACCGGCGCCTTCCTTGCCCCAAACGTCAGCAACCCGTGGACGATCGTAAAGCTGGGAGCGGTTCTCGTGCTGATGCTCAACGGCATCATGCTGATTCCGCTCATGCGCCGCCTTGTGGTCATGCCGCCAACCACCACTTTTGCCGGCCTGCCGATCGGCCAGCGCGTCCACATGCTCCTGTGCCTGGCAATATCACAGGCGTGCTGGTGGACCGCCATTGTGGTCGGTTTCGTCAATGCGGAGCTGTGACGCCCACGGCTCCGCCGGATGAACGGGTTTCGCCGCCATCCGTTACATCAGTAGGCTTACTATCTGACTGGGACGCCAGGTAGTGTCCGTTGCCCGCTGATAACGAGGAGTTCCGATGGCCCGAACAGCCCCACTGTCCGAGCAAGATCCGCTTCAAGGGCAAACGGCCGGCCCGCGCACGCCACGGTCGGCAACCCGGCGGCCGGACCATAAACCGCCCCGGGAGCTCTGGTCCGACAGCCTGGGAAGGGTGGGAATCCGGTGCGCCCAGGTCCTGCTGGTCCTCGCCGTGGCGGCCGTGTCCGTGTACGGCCTCCTGCAGATCCGGCTGCTGGTCATTCCGGTCCTGATTGCGCTGATCCTCGCAGCCGCCATCGGGCCATTCGTCAACCTGCTGCGGCGCCGCGGACTTCCCGGCGGGGCCGCCACCGCCGTGGCCTTCGTGGCCCTGCTGCTGCTCCTGGCCGGCATCGGCACCCTGATCTACTTCTCCGTCCGCAGCCAGTGGGGCGACCTGGTGCAGCAGGCGTCCAAGGGGCTCGACGAACTTGAGAACTTCCTCCTCTCCGGCCCGATCCCCATCGACCGCGAGCAGCTAAACCAGGCCAGGGAAGGCGCCGTCCAGTTCGCCACAAGCAGCCAGGTCCGGTCAGGCGCCATCACCGGCCTGTCTGCGGTGACGGAGTTCCTGGCCGGCGCGAGCCTCATGGTGGTGATCCTGTTCTTCTTCCTCAAGGACGGCGCGAAGATCTGGAACTTCCTCCTGCGGCCCTTCTCCGGGGAGCGGGAAGCCAGGCTGCGGCGGGTGGGCAAGCGGACGCTGGAGGTCCTTGGCGGTTACGTCCGCGGCACGGCCATCGTGGCGCTGGTGGATACCGTGGCCATCGGCGCCGCGCTGCTGATCATGCAGGTGCCGCTGGCCATCCCGCTGGCCATCATCGTGTTCATCGGGGCCTTTGTTCCCTTGGTCGGGGCAACCGTGGCCGGGATCCTCGCCGCCCTGGTGGCGCTCGTCGCCAACGGGCCTGTGGTGGCGCTGATTGTGGTGGCAGTGGTGATCGCGGTCAACCAGCTCGAAGGCGACCTGCTGCAGCCCATCGTCATGGGTAAATCGCTGCAGCTCCACGCCCTGGTCATTCTCATGGCCCTGACGGCGGGCACCATCCTGGCGGGCATCATCGGCGCCGTCCTGTCCGTTCCGCTGGCGGCCGTGACGTGGGCGATCATCCAGGTGTGGACCGCCGAGGACCCCCACCTGCAGGACATGAACCCGGACCTGCCGCCGGCTGACAGCCAGCCAACCTAGAACCCCACCTCAACTGGGCGGGACCAAGCACGACGGCGGCCGGGCACTTTGGTGCCCTGCCGCCGTCGCCCGCTATTGGGTTTTGGGGACAGGGTCAGCGCAGACCCTTGAACACATTCTTGGGCCGCTGCATTTCGCCGTGCTTGGCGCCCAGGACGATGACCGAGGCGGCAAAGGCGGGGATGGTCCACTGCAGGGCCTTCAGCTGATTCTGCGCCGACTGAAGCTTCTCCGAAGCGCCAGCCCGGGGTTCAGTGGCCCCCTCGCCACCCTCCCCGGACAGCTTCTCAACCTTCTTTCCCAGCACGCCGGCATACAAGGTTACCGCTGCCCCCGCCAGCGTGACTGCCGTCTTGTAGATGGTGTCCCGGGCCACGCCCTCCTGCTGGGCGATCCGGTCCTTGTTTTCCAGTGCGATGAACAGATCCGCCAACAAGTGGGTTGCGAAGGCAGCCGTCTGCACCGGCGCCCACTTCATCCAGCCGCGGCTCGAAAGGCGAGTCCGCTCGGCCGGGTCCTTCGCCTCTGCGGCGGCTCCGTTGAGGCCGACCGCACCCATCAGCGAGCCGCCAAACCAGGCTGCTGCCGTGAGGTCATGAACAGACCGCGCAATAAGATTTCCCGCCATGATGTCCTTCCTAATACGAGAGGTTCAATCCGGAACACAAGCTGGCGCAGACCCTGCGATCAGGAGTGCGCCAGCCGTACCAAAGACATGGTCCCCATATGGTAAGCACACTTACTAACGTTACGATAGCCCGTAATATCAATGGTTCTGTGCGTAAAATCAACGCCATGGGATCAACAGGAACACTGTTCGGCTGGGCATTCGGCGACTCCGAACGCGAGGACGACCAGGCATACGTAGACGGGCTGAAGCGCGAGGCGCTGGCCAACGCAACGCAGGCTGCCAAGAGCAAGGGCTTCGACGTCGAGGCTGGCTCGGAAGTATTCACCGTCCTCAGCGCCGGCGAAGCCCTCGTCGACATCGACACGGCACCCGACGACCTCGTGGTGCGCTGCACGGTGAAACTCGTGGGAGAGGGCTCGGAGCGCATCCACGCTGAAGGGCCAATGAACGGCTAAGCGCCGTTAGGCTGAATTAGGAACGGCCAACCGGAGGGCACAACGGACAACGACTCGACGATCAGCGAGGCGGCCGACGCCGCGGAGGCTGCTTCGAACACCAAGGCGCTCGACATCGTCGCGCGTTCCGGTTTCGCTGTCATGGCCCTGCTGCACATCATCGTGGGCGCCATTGCGATTGCCCTGGCCTTCGGGCATCCCGGGCAGGCCGAGGCCACCGGCGCCATCGAACAACTGGCAGCCAATCCCTGGGGCCCGGCGCTTATGTGGGCCTGCCTGATCGGCTGCGCGGGGCTCTCCGTCTGGCAGCTGAGCGAGGCCACCCTCCGGGCCCGCCACCTGCCCCGCAAGGAACGGATCGGGAAGCTGATTTCCTCGGGCTTCCTCGCGGTCGCTTACGGCAGCGTCGGGCTCAGTTTCGGCGGATTTGCGGTGGGGCTCCGCGGTGACTCCGGCGATTCCACGAGGGACGTGAGCGCAGCCCTCCTCACCAATCCTTTTGGCGGCGTGATCCTTAGTGCCCTGGGCCTGACCGTCATCGGCGTGGGCATCTACTTCGTGGTGAAGGGCCTCCGGCGGGGCTTCAAGGAGGAGCTCTTCCACTTCGACGGCACCCGCCGCGGCAAACTCATTGACTCCCTGGGTGTGACCGGACATGTGGCCAAAGGCATCGCACTGTTCCTGGCCGGACTGCTGTTCACCATCGCGGCCGCCAAGCACACGCCCGAGGAATCCACCGGCCTCGACGGCAGCCTGAAGGCCCTCCGCGACCACGAGTACGGGCCCTACCTACTGTTTGCCATCGGGGCAGGCTTCGTTTGCTACGGAATCTTCGCGCTGGTCCGGTCAAAGTTCGGAAGGATGTAGCCATGGAAAAGCGGCGCATGAGGGGACAATCCAGCAGTGGCACGGGGACGCAGGCAGGAGGGGCGACGGAGCGGGCAGCCGAGGTCGCCGGGCGCGGTTTTGCCGCGGTGTTCCGTGCCGTCAAGGGAGTGCGCCCCTTCCGCCCCATTCATCCGCGGGGTATCAGCCTGGTTGGGGAACTAACCCTCACCGGTGCTGCGGGCCGCACAGCAGCAGGTCTCCCGGGGCCCAGCGGAATCTCCTGGCTCGACGACGCCGGGACGCGTCAGGTGCGCGGGCGGTTTTCCCGCTCGGTCGGGTTCCCTGAGTCGCTGCCGGACATTCTGGGTCTGGCGCTTCGGGTGGGTACTGGTGTTGGCGACTCCGACGACGTCGCCGATGTCCTGTTCGCCTCGACCGGCTGGGGTGTGCCGGCCCGGTTCATGCTGCTGCCCAAGCTGGATGCCGGCGCAGCCAGGTTCACCACGCTGATGCCGTACAAGGGTGCCAACGGCCCCGTCCTCCTGGGGCTGCGCACATTGTCCCTGCCGGGGCTCGCCACAGGCCGGGCGGACACGGACGGAAACTTCAAGGAGTCGCTGGCCACCGGTGACTGGAGCCTGGCGCTGTCGTACGCCAGCCCGGCAGGCCGGTGGGTGCAGGCCGGCGTGCTGCACCTGAGGGCCGCTCCCACCGGCGGAGGAACGGCCATTGGAGACACGGCTGGCGGAGGCACGGCCCACGGAGACACGGCCATCCGCTTCGATCCCCTAAAGCATCCCCTGCCCGGCGCCGGGACCTATCCCTGGGCACGCCGGCTCCGGGAGCGCTCGTACCGTGCCGCGCGGCGCCTCGCCCCGCGCGTTTCCGGCGACCCGCATCCCGCCGGGCTGAAAGCCGCAGACCGGAGCACCGCCACCCGGCGTCAAGCTTCGGCCGATGAAAGGAACACCATGTCAACCGTCACGCAGGTCTTCAATTCACCGGCCTCGGCAGTCTGGACCGTTATCGCGGACGGCTGGCTCTATTCCGGCTGGGTGGTGGGCGCCTCGAGAATCCGTTCCGTGGACGCGCGCTGGCCGCAGGTCGGCGCCCTGCTCCATCACTCGGTGGGCGCCTGGCCGCTGCTCATCAACGATTCAACCAAGGTGACGGCGGTTGAACCGGGGCAGCGGCTGGAGCTGATTGCCCGAGGCTGGCCTATCGGCGAGGCCAAGGTGATCCTCACCATTGAAGACCTCGGCGAGCGGTGCAGGGTCACGATAGCCGAGGACGCGGTCAGGGGCCCGGGCTTGGCTGTTCCCAAGGCGCTTCGCGACCCGATCATCAAGGTACGCAACCGGGAAACCCTGCAGCGCCTCGAGCTCATGGCCGCCGGCTGCGCGGGCGCTTAAACCAACGGGGCCCGCACCCTGTCGGTGCGGGCCCCATCGCTGTCAGGCGCTAGACGCTGGCGGCGATCCCTTCGCGGGAGATCGAGACCATGTCCTCGCGCGGCACCACCTTGATGCGCTCACGCACAACCTCAACGCCGTGCGAGCCGCCGGCAGCGGTGGCCTCGGCACCCAGGGCGAGCTCGTGGGCGTCCAGTGCAAGCCAGCCTTCCCAGGTGGTGTATTCCACGCCGCGGCTTTCGAGCAGGTCGACGACGGCGCTGGCAGCGGGTGCCTCGGCAACCGGCAGGTTCTCGCGGTCTTCCAGCAGGAGGGTCACGGTTTCGAGGGCATCACCCTTGGTGTGGCCGATCAGGCCCACCGGTCCGCGCTTGATCCAGCCGGTCGCGTAGATGCCCGGGACGTGCTCGCCGGAGGCGTCCAGGACGCGGCCGCCGGCGTTCGGGACGACGCCCTTCTTGTGGTCGAATTCGATCTCCGGCAGCGCGGAACCGAAGTAACCGATGGCGCGGTAGACGGCCTGGACCGGGTAGTCGATGTACTCGCCGGTGCCACGGGCGTTGCCCGTGCCGTCCAGTTCGGTGCGCTCAAACTTGATGCCGCTGACGCGCCCGGGGTTCTCGGCGTCGTCGTAAATTTCCACCGGGCTGTGCAGGAAGTGCAGGTGCAGGCGGCGGGAGGCCTTGAGCTCGGAGACATCCTCGGGCTGCTCGGCGATCCAGTTGGTGAGCGTTCCGACCATGGTCTTGGTCTGGTTGTTGCTCTGGATCTGGCGGTCGGATTCCTCGTCGAACTCAAAGTCCTCCGGGTACAGGATGAGGTCCACGTCCTTGGAGTGGGACAGCTCGCGCAGCTCCAGCGGGGTGAACTTCACCTGCGCGGGGCCGCGGCGGCCGAAGACGTGGACGTCGGTGACAGGCGATGCCTTCAGGCCGGCGTAGACGTTGTCCGGGATCTCGGAGACCAGGAGGTCGTCGGCGTGCTTGGAGAGGACGCGGGCCACGTCGAGGGCCACGTTGCCGTTGCCGATCACAGCGATTTCCTTGGCGTCCAGCGGCCATTCGCGGGAAACGTCCGGGTGTCCGTCGTACCAGGAGACGAAGTCGGCGCCGCCGAAGGAGCCCTCGAGTTCGATGCCCGGGATGTTCAGGTCAGCGTCCTTGATGGCGCCGGTGGCGAAGATGACGGCGTCGTAGTGCGTGCGCAGGTCCTCGATGGAGAGGTCGGTGCCGTAGTCGACGTTGCCGAAGAAGCGGATGTCGCCGCGGTCCAGGACCTTGTGCAGGGCGTTGACGATGCCCTTGATGCGCGGGTGGTCCGGGGCCACACCGTAGCGGATCAGGCCGTAGGGTGCCGGGTAGCGGTCAAAGAGGTCGATGCTCACGGTCAGCTCGCCGCTCTTGACGGCCTCGCTCTTGGTGAGGATGTCCGCTGCGTAGACGCCGGCCGGGCCGGATCCGATGACGGCCACGCGCAACGGGCGGGCGGCGGTTCCTACGGTGGTGCTGGTTGACACGGCTGTGTTCCTTTTCTTCTGCATCGGTTGCTCCGTAGACGCCCTTTTGAACCTTCATGAGGGCAGTTATGGAGCAATCGATGGGTTTCAGGGGGTGAGAACGCGGGTGGTGCTGGTGCGGGGCTTGTTGGGGCTGGTGGTGCTGTAGTCGGCGGTTTTGAAGTGCGACGGCGCAAAGGGGCTGACGCGGACAACGTCACCGATGACGATCACTGCAGGATTGGCGACGCCGGCGGCCTCGGCCTGGTCGGCGATGGTGCCGAGGGTGCCGATCGTGACGCGCTGGTCCGGCAGGTAGCCGTTTTCCACAATACCAACTGGCGTGTCACGGGGCAGCCCGGCCCTGCCGAGGGCGGACGCGGATTCGCGCAGCTGGCCGACGCCCATGAGGAGCACCACAGTGTGGTCGGGGCGGGCCGGGACCTCGGAGAGTTCCTCGTGGCCGGTGACCACGCTGAAGCCCTTCGCCAGGCCGCGGTGCGTGACCGGGATGCCGGCGGCCGCGGGGACGGAGATGGCGGATGTCACTCCGGAAACCACTTCCACCTCGACGCCGTGCTGGCGGCAGAATTCTGCTTCCTCGCCGCCGCGGCCCAGGACGTACGGGTCGCCGCCCTTGAGGCGCACCACACGGTGGCCCTGGAGCGCCTCTTCGACGAGGATCCGGTTGATGTCGGCCTGCGGCACGGGGTGGTGGCCGGGGGTCTTGCCGACCTCGATGACGCGCACGTCCGGCGCAAGTTCGTTGAGCAGCTCACGCGGGCCGAGACGGTCAGCGACGACGACGTCGGCCTGGCCGAGCAGCCGGCGGCCGCGGACGGTGATGAGGCCGGTGTCTCCGGGGCCGCCGCCGACAAGGGCAACCGATCCGCGGTGGGCACTGTCCTTCGATATACGGCGGCGGCGCAGCGGCAGGTCACCGGATTCCAGGGCCGTGGCGACGGCGTCGCGCAGGGCCATGGCACGGCGCGGGTCTCCCCCGGCATTGACGGCGATCTTGACGTCGTCCACCACGGCGACGGCGGGCGTCCAGGCTGCGGAGGATTCGTGGTCGGAGGCGTTGACGCACCAGACGCGCTGCGCTTCGGCGTCGGAAGCTACCGCGGTGTCAACGGCAGGATCGCCGGTGGCAGTCTGAACGAACCAGACGCCGTCGACGTCGTCGGACCGGTAGGTGCGGGGCTCCCAGGTGAGAAGGCCGGCATCGGCGAGTTCGCGGAGCGCGGCGGTGGCCTCGGGGGCAACCACGGTGACGCGGGCACCGGCGTCGAGCAGGCCCTTCGCGCGGCGCGCAGCCACGCGTCCGCCGCCCACCACCAGCACGGGGCGGCCGAGGAGGCGCAGCGCCGTGGGGTAAATGTCCTGAATTGCCATGAATCAACGGTAGGGCTGTGTTACGGGCCCAACCAACGGCGCGGAAACACCAGTTCACGCAAGGTAACGCTGCGTCACATTCCGACAAGTGTCCTGTGGCTGACTGGCACGCGGCTGACGGACCGGAATTGTCCGTGCTGAGCCCTACAATATCTCCGATCGGGATCACCGATCGGTCTCAACATGGGGGAAGGACACTAGTTGTCTCTGCACGAAAACGTCCGTACGCGGACGCGCCCTGGTCTGCCGACCAGGAGCATAGCCATAGCCGGCAGCATGGCGTTGCTTGCCGGACTTCTGATGGCTCCGGCAGCACAGGCGCTGCCGATGGAAACCGGCAGTGTTACGGAGCCCGCACCGGCTCCCGTAGACCCGGCACCGGCTGACCCGGCACCTGTTGACCCGGCACCGGCCGGTCCGGCTGCCGAAGGACAGCCGTCGGCCGAGGCCACGCCGACGGAAACAGCGCCCGCCGAGGTTACACCCGAGGAAACAGTGCCCGCGGAAGTGGCACCGGCCGCTCCCGAAAACATCAGCCCTCCGGCCATTGAGGGGGACCCCGTCGTCGGCGGCACCCTCACATCCACGGGCGGCCAGTGGAACGGCGCCGGCTGGATCCAGTACAGCTGGATCATCGACGGCGTTCCGGTCCAGACCGCAGGTCACGGGGTCGGCGAAGCTGATGCCCTGGCCATTGTCCCGTCCATGGCGGGCAAGAGCATCCTGCTCACTGTGGTGGCGTCGACGGAGGCCCAGGCTCCCGGAACCGAAGTGTCAGCGGCGGCCGTCACTGTACGCCCGGCCGCCTTCACAGGGGTCGTTTGGAGCAACGCCGTGACCGGCAGGCCTGCCGCCGGCCAGGAGCTGTCGGTGGGCACACCGCAGTGGGATACCTCCGCCAGCCAGGGAGCCCTGGCCTACCAGTGGTTCCGCGGTAGCTTGGCCATCGGATCGGCCACCACCTCCCGCTACACCGTCACAGCCTCCGATGTCGGACAGAAGCTGTGGGCCAAAGTGACGCTGTCCGCGCCCGGCTTCACCTCGGTGGAACTTTCCTCCGTTCAGGTCACCGGAGTCAGCGCAACCTTCGTGACCGCGCCCGTACCCACCGTCAGCGGAACCGCCAGCGTGGGCGAGGTGCAGACGGCGAATGCAGGAACGTGGGCTCCCGGAGGTGCCGCGCTGTCCTACCAGTGGTACCGCGGAACGGCGGCCATCGCTGGAGCGGTTGGGCGTACGTACACAACGTCCGCTGCCGACTACGGCAAAGCACTCAAGGTGCGGGTCCGGGCAACCAAGGCCGGCTTCGTCACCGTTGACCGCTTCTCCGCGGCACGCACCATTGCGGCCGGGACGATTGTTGCCACCAAACCCTTGAGCGTGGTGGGAACCCACCGTTACGGCAACACCGTGAAGGTGTCCCAGGGCTGGCCCTCTGGCACGACGTTCCGGTACCAGTGGTACCGGAACGGCGTAGCAATCAGGGGCGGCACCGGGTACGCGCTGTACTTCAACCCCAGCTACATCGGGTCCAGGGTGAACGTGAAGGTCACGGTTTCCAAGCCAGGCTATGCAACACGATCGGTAACCACCGGGGCAGTCACCGTTGGCAGGGCGCTGATCACGCTGAAGACGGCGCCGCGCATCACCGGGGCAACATCGCTGGGCTCGGTCCTCACAGCCAATCCCGGCACCTACTCCCCCGCGCCGTCGGCCTACGCCTACCAGTGGTACCGCAACGGTGCCGCCATCTCCGGCGCGCGCTACCGCACCTACCGGCTCACCGCCGCGGACAACGGCCGCTCCATCACGGTCCGCGTCTCCGCCAGCCTCATCTACTCGGACACCCGGGTCACGATGAGCCCGGCACTGAAGCTGCCGGTCTGGGCTGTGACGGTTCTTCGCGGAGACGGCACGTATCGGGTGGGGACGCAGATCAAGCCGGGCCTGTACAAGGCGACGGGAACGGGCAGCGGCTGCTACTGGGAACGGCTCAATGGCTTTGGCAGCAGTCTGGACTACGTCAACGCGAACTACTACGGGTCCGCCCGGACGTACGTCCAGATCCTTCCCGGCGACGTAGGGTTCAGGTCCAGTGGCTGCGGCGCTTGGACCACTGTCCCGTCCACGGGTGCAAAGGCAACAAGCATCACTAAAGACGGAACCTACCGGGTTGGTATCGACATCCTGCCCGGCGACTATTACGGCTACGGCTCCGGCAGTTCCTGTTACATGGCGATGCTGAGCGGCTTCGGCGGAACCCTTGACGAGATCTACGACAACTACTTGGGTTCAGCCTGGGTTATCGTGACGATTCCGTCCTGGGTAAAGGGCTTCGAGGTCCAAGGCTGCGGGACACTGGTCCGCGGCTGACCTTGGTTAGCTGAAAGCCCGACGGCGCTTACCGCCGTCGGGCTTTCTTGTGCCTGGGAGCCGGAAGGTCCATGCCGTCGTGGGGCACTTTGGCCGGGATGTCGGCCTGTATCCGGCCAATCCTCGGCGTGTCCCGGCTCAATGTGCCCCAGTTTGGTCGCGGGCGCCCCCGTTTGGTCGCGGGCGCCCTGCTTGGTCGCGGGCGCAGGCGGCAGGGCAGCAAAAAGCCCGACGGCGGGAGTCGCCGTCGGGCTTTCACGTTCAGTCTGGAGGTGCTTAGCGGGTGCTGCCTGCCAGGAGGCCGCGGCGCTGGAGCAGGCGCTTCTCGATCGGTGCGAACACCAGCAGCTCGATCAGGATGCCCACGGCCAGGATCAGGAGGATCGCGGACATCACGATGGTCATGTCGGCGAGGTCGCGGCCCTGGTTCAGCATGGAACCGAGGCCGAAGCCGATGGTGCCGCCCACGGCAATGATTTCCGCGGCCATCAGTGAACGCCAGGAGAAGGCCCAGCCCTGCTTGAGGCCGCTGAGGTAGCCCGGCAGTGCTGCGGGAAGGATGATCTGCACCGCCATCTGCAGCCGCGACGCACCGAGGACGGTGCCCACGCTGCGGTACTGCGGCGGGATCTGGTCGACACCGGAGATCAGGCCGTTGATGATCGACGGGATGGCGCCCATGAACACCACGAAGTACACGGTGGCGTCGGTGAGGCCGAACCAGATGATGGCGGCCGGCACCCACGCGACTGACGGCAGAACCTGCAGGCCCGAAATCAGCGGACCGAACGCCCTGCGCAGCGGCGCCACCTGGGCCAGGAGCAGACCGACCGGCGTCGCAATCGCCACGCTGATCAGGAACCCCAGGAGCCCGCGCTGCAGCGACGTCCAGACAGCTTCCTGCAGCGAGCCCTCAGCCCACAGCGTGCCGAACTGCTCCAGCACATCCATGGGGCCGGGAACCTGGTCGCGGCGCTTGAGGCCCAGCGAGACGTAGAACTGCCAGATGATGATGAGCACCACGACGGCGGCGACCGGCAGCAGAACGCGGCTCCAGTCGACCCGGGCCTTGCGCACCGCGTCCGACTGCAGCGAGTCCAGCCCGGACTCCAGTTCCCGCAGGTCCGCCGAGCCGGTGGAGGACCGGGTCAGCGCGGCATGGACCTTCTCAGCAGCACCGGTCGGATCCTTGGTCTCGACAGGCTCGACCGGCGAGGACTCAGGCTCGACCAGGGGGGACACAGGCTCGGCCACGGGAGATGAATTATTTGGCATGGCGGCGGATCTCCTCTCGCAGCCGGGCGGTGATGACCCCGGTCAGCTGTCCGGCAAGACCGGCGTCGGTACGGTGTTCTTCGGTGACTTCCCATTCCTGCACCACACGGCCGGGCCGGGAGGACAACAGCAGGACGCGCTGGCCCAGCCGGACCGCCTCGCGGACGTTGTGGGTCACAAAGACGATAGTGCGTCCGGTTTCCTTCCAGATGCGCTCAAGTTCGTCGTGCAGCAGGTCGCGGGTGATGGCGTCCAGGGCCGCGAACGGCTCATCCATGAGGAGCAGCTGGCGGTCCTGCGCGAGCGACCGGGCCAGGGCCACGCGCTGGCGCATCCCGCCGGAGAGCTCGTGCGGACGCCGGTCCGCCGCCTCGGCCAGGTGGACCAGTTCCAGCAGCTCCGCGGCTTTGACCCGCCGCTCCGCCTTCCCGACGCCGCGCAGCTTCAGCGCGAGCTCAACGTTTTCGCGGGCGGTAAGCCATGGGAACAGGGCTGAGTCCTGGAACATGAAGGCGGCGCCGTCGCTGGGCACCTCCAGGGCGCCCGACGTCGGGAGCTCCAGTCCCGCCATGATGTTCAGCAGGGTGGACTTACCGCAGCCGGACGCACCGAGGAGGGCGACGAACTCGCCCTTGCCGATGGTGGCGTTGACGTCGTCCAGCACCGGGGCGCCCTCGCCGAAGCGCTTGCCCAGGTTTTCCAGTACGACTGGCATGGTCCCGTCCTTTGTTCGTGGTGCGTTTTATGCGGCGGTGCAGATGCGGGCCGGGCTAGTCCTGGCCCAGCCCTGCAGCTGTGGTTTTTTCCGTGGCCACTGAATTCAGTGCCCGGAGGTCGAAGAGGCCGTTGAGGTCGGCCTGCTTGGTGGTGCCGGCGTCCACGCCGTCCTGCAGCAGCTTCTTGAACGTTCCCGCCAGCGGGTCCACCGTGAACACGATGTTCTTCAGCGAACGGTCAATGACATTTTGGGCCAGTGCCTTGCCGGCGTCCTGTTTGAGGGCGGCGTTGACGACGGCGGCCTTCTCGGCGGCCGGGGTGTCGTTGAGCCACTTCACGGCCTCGACGTGGCCCTTGAGCAGGGCCTCCACCGTCTGCGGGTGCTCCGCGGCGAACTTCTTGTTCACGATCAGGATGGTGGTGGGGAACTCGCCGGCCTTGCCCGTCAGCGACCCGTCCCACAGGTCCTTCTCATCCACCAGGACCTTCGCTCCGGCCTGGAGCACCAGACGGGAGGCCCACGGCTCAGGCAACCACGCGCCGTCGAGCTTGCCGTCCTGGAACAGCTTCAGGGTCTGGGCGTTCTCGGTGGGGTTGATCGCAACGTCCCCGCCGCCGTCGGTGTTGGTCTTGTAGCCCTGCTTGCCCAGCCAGGCGCGCAGTGCCACGTCCTGAGTGCCGCCCAGCTGCGGGGAGGCCAGGGTCTTGCCCTTGAGGTCGGCCGCGGTCTTGATCTCCGGCTTGACCACCAGCTGCGCCCCGCCGGAGGCCGCCCCGGCGATGATGCTGATGGACTCGCCCTTGCTCTTGACGAACGAGTTGATGGCCGGGTTCGGGCCGATGTACGTGGCGTCGATCGCGCCGGCGTTCAGCGCCTCGATCGCCGCCGGGCCGGCGTTGAACACCTGTGTGCTCAGCTTGGTGTCGCCCAGCTCCTTGGCGATGAAGCCCTTCTGGACGCCAACCAGCGCGGTGGCGTGGGTGATGTTCCCGAAGTAGCCCAGCTTCAGCTCGGCCGCTGGGGTGGTGGCGGCGTCAGGGGCCGCCGTGGCATTGGAATCCCGGGCCACCGCCGATGCAACAACCGCGCCCACGCTGATCAGCAGGACGAGGCCAACGGCCAGCGCCACTTCCAGGGCGCGGCGGCGCTTGGGCGTCTGGCTTTCGCCGGCCACAATGCGGGTCATGCCCGGCCTGGAAGTACTCATGGATTCACCATAGGGACTGGCATAAACGGGGTTCAACGGAGCGGAAACCCGGGGTCACGCAGGTTCATGCAGCGTCACATTCGGCCACAAAAATCCGCCTGCCTGCGGGCCCTTGGGATTACGGGGCTAATCCCCCTTGACATTCACCAGCTGGCGCAGCCGGTGCCGCACCTTCACCAGATCCGCGGCGTCACGCATGACCTGGTCGATGGGCTTGTAGGCTGCCGGGATCTCGTCGATGAACGCCTCGGTGGCCCGGAATTCGATGCCGTGCATGGCTTCTTTGAGCTGCGCCAGCGAGAAGGCCTTGCGCGCAGCATTACGCGAATACTCCCGGCCGGCACCGTGCGGCGAGGAATTCAGGGACGTGGTGTTGCCCAGTCCCTCCACGACGTAGGACGCCGTTCCCATGGACCCCGGAATCAGGCCGGGGTCTCCGGCTTCGGCCTTGATGGCGCCCTTGCGCGACACCCAGACCGACTTGCCGTAATGCGTCTCCTGCTGGGTGAAGTTGTGGTGGCAGTTGATCCGCTCCGTCTCCGTGACGGATCCGCCCACCCAGTCGCCGAATTGCCGGATCACGCGGTCCATCATCTCCTCGCGGTTCAGCAGGGCGAAGTGCTGGGCCCAGCGCAGTTCCTTGATGTACCGGGTGAACTCCGGCGTGCCCTCCTCCAGGTACGCGAGGTCCGGGTCTTCGAGCGTGATGCGCTTGTCGCGGGCCACTCCCTGGGCCACCCTGATGTGGTGCTGGGCGATCTTGTTGCCGATGCCGCGCGAGCCGGAATGCAGGAACAGCCAGACGGCGTCGGTCTCGTCGGTGCAGACCTCGATGAAGTGGTTGCCGGAGCCGAGCGATCCCAGCTGCAGATCCCATTTCGCCACGTACTGCGCGGGGTTGAACCCAGCCTTGTCGGCCCGCCGGTGCAGCTCGGCGATGCGTGGCTCCGCGGTGTGCGCCACCCTGCGGTTGTTGTGGCCGGCGGACAGCGGGATGGCGCGCTCGATGCTTTCACGCAGCGGCTTCCGGTCCCGCGGCAGCTGTTTGAGGGTGTACTGGGTCCGCACCGCGATCATGCCGCAGCCGATGTCCACCCCGACGGCGGCCGGAATGATCGCGCCGAGCGTCGGGATGACGGATCCCACCGTGGCGCCCTTGCCCAGGTGCGCGTCCGGCATCAGGGCCAGGTGCGGGTAGATGAAGGGCAGCCGGGAGGTGGTCAGGGCCTGCTCACGGGTCTTCTCGTCCAGGATCGATGCCCAGTTGATGAGCTTGCTGTTGATGGTCTCCACCAGCGGCCTCCCATTGGATGAACGGGGACTAACGTAGGTTCAAGGCTAAACCCCGGTCCTACCGAAGGAGACGCAAGCATGGTGAATGTTCAGACCGAGATCCTGATCCGGCGTCGGCGGGACGACGTGGCCGACTACGCCGCGAACCCGGACAACGCCCCGCAGTGGTACGACAACATCCACTCGTCACAGCGGCTGACGACTGGACCCATCGACGTCGGATCCAAGGTTGCCTTCACTGCCAAGTTCCTGGGCCGGGACCTGAACTACACCTACGAATTCATCGAATACGTCCCCGGCGAGAAACTGGTGATGCGGACAGCACAGGGCCCCTTTCCCATGCAGACGACCTACACTTGGGCGGAGGTCATCGGCGGGACCCGGATGACACTCGGCAACACTGGCGAGCCGTCAGGATTCTCGCAGCTGGCGGGGCTGTTCATGGCGCCAATGATTAGCAGGGCAACACGCAAGGACCTGCACAAGCTCAAGTCGATCCTCGAAGCCGGCGCGGCGACCGGAAGCGATCCCGCCTAGCAGGCCGGTCCTGCGGAAAGGTCCTGCGGAAATAGGTTCTGCGCAAATAGGTCCTGCGGAAACAGGTCTTGCAGGAACAGAAGGGCCCCGGGACGGAAATGACTTCCGGACCGGGGCCTCTGCTTGGTACACGCGATCAGATCGAGTAGCGCTCGTCCTCGTGGTCGCCCGGGTGGTCCTTGACCAGGCCGGCGGCGAGGGTGTTGCCGTCGAGCGGGTCGATCACCAGGAACGCACCGGTGCGGCGGTGGTGCAGGTAGTTCTCAAGCGGCAGCGGGGCGGCGAGCCGGAGCTGCGCGTGCCCGATGTCGTTGAGCTCCAGGCTGGAGGCGCCTTCAAGCTTGAAGGTGGCCAGGTCCAGCTTGCCGTTGACGCTGCGGACCAGGGCCTGCACGGTGCGGGTGCCGTGCTTGACCAGGACCTTGGCACCCTCGCGGAGCGGCTTCGGCGACAGCCAGCACAGCTGCGCGTACAGGTCGGCCGAGCTTTCGCGGACGGTACCGGCGGCGGCGATGGTATCACCGCGGGCGACATCGAACTCGTCGGCAAGGCGGATCGCCACCGACTGCGGGGCGGAGGCCTCCTGCAGTGAGGAACCTGCGAAGTCGATGCCGGTGACCGTGGTGGTGCGCGGGTCCTGGCCAGGCGTGAGCACAGAAACCTTGTCCCCCACCTTCACGGAACCCTCGGTGATCTGCCCCGCGTAGGCGCGGTAGTCGCGGTATTCCTCGACGTCGAGCCCGCCGGCAACGGCATCCGGCGCCAGCGCACCCTGCGGCCGGATGACCAGCTGCACGGGGAAGCGGAAGCTCTCCAGGTGGCTTTCGAGTTCATCGGCTGCGGGCAGGGTCTCGAGCACCTCGAGCAGAGCCGGGCCGGTGTACCAGGGGGTGCGCTCCGAGCGCTCCACCACGTTGTCGCCGTCGAGCGCGGACACCGGAACCACCAGCAGGTCGGTGATCCCGTCCGAACCCAGGCCCAGTTCGCGGCCCACCTGCTGCACGTCGGCTTCGATCTCGCGGAACACGGTCTCGCTGAAGTCCACGAGGTCGATCTTGTTCACGGCGACGATCACGTGGGCCACGCGCAGCAGCTGCAGCACGGACAGGTGGCGGCGGGTCTGCTCCAGGACACCCTTGCGGGCGTCAATGAGTACGACGACGGCATCCGCGGTGGACGCGCCGGTCACCGTGTTCTTGGTGTACTGCACGTGCCCGGGGCAGTCTGCCAGGATGAAGCTGCGGCGGTCCGTGGCGAAGTAGCGGTAGGCGACGTCGATGGTGATGCCCTGCTCGCGCTCGGCACGCAGGCCGTCGGTCAGGAGGGCCAGGTCGATGCCGCCGGCCGCCCCGCCGAAGCCGCGGTCCGCGGAGGTGCGGGCAACGGCGTCGAGCTGGTCGGCGAGGATGGCCTTGGAGTCGTGCAGGAGCCGGCCCACCAGAGTGGACTTCCCGTCGTCGACCGATCCTGCCGTGGCGAAGCGGAACAGCGAGGCGGAAGCGAGCGGGGCTTCGTCCAGGAGGGCCGCGGCGCGGGCGGTGTCAATGTCGGTAGTCATTAGAAGTAGCCGTCCTTCTTGCGGTCTTCCATGGCGGCCTCGGAGATGCGGTCATCCGCACGGGTGGCGCCACGTTCGGTGATGGTGGAGGCGGCAACTTCGATCACGACGTCGCGCACTGTGGCGGCGGCCGACTCGACGGCGCCGGTGCAGGACATGTCACCGACGGTCCGGTAGCGGACAGTCTTGGTGATGACGTCCTCGTGCGGCAGCGGCTGGGAGACCTCGCCCACGGCGCGCCACATGCCGTCACGGGCGAAGACCTCGCGCTCGTGGGCGTAGTACAGGCCCGGCAGCTCGATGTTTTCGCGCTCGATGTAACGCCACACGTCCAGCTCGGTCCAGTTGCTGATGGGGAACGCACGCACGTGCTGGCCCACCGTGTGGCGGCCGTTGTACAGGTTCCACAGCTCGGGGCGCTGGTTGCGCGGGTCCCACTGGCCGAACTCGTCGCGGAGGCTCAGGATTCGCTCCTTGGCGCGGGCCTTGTCCTCGTCGCGGCGGCCGCCGCCGAAGACGGCGTCGAACTTGTTGGACTGGATGGCGTCCAGCAGCGGAACGGTCTGCAGCGGGTTGCGGGTGCCGTCGGCACGCTCGGCCAGCTCGCCGCGGTCGATGAATTCCTGCACGGAGCCGACGACGAGCTTCAGTCCCAGCCGTTCAACGGTCCGGTCGCGGAAGTCGATGACCTCGGGGAAGTTGTGGCCGGTGTCCACGTGCAGTACCGGGAACGGGACCTTGCCCGGCCAGAAGGCCTTGGTGGCCAGGTGCAGCATGACCACGGAGTCCTTGCCGCCAGAGAAGAGCAACGCCGGCTTCTCGAACTCGGCCACAACCTCGCGGATGATGTGGATCGCTTCGGATTCGAGGGTGTCCAGGCTGGAGAGGCGCGTTGTGGCAGCTGCGTCGGTCACCAGGGTGGTCTCCTCAGTTAGGAAAGTGCTCATACGTGTAGTCCGCATTCTGTCTTGTTGGTTCCTGCCCAGCGGCCGGCGCGGGGGTCCTCGCCGGCAGCCACCTTACGGGTGCAGGGCTGGCAGCCGATGGACGGGTAGCCCTGGGACAGGAGCGGGTTGACGGGCAGGAGGTTGTCGTCGGAGTACTGCACCAGCTGGTCGAACGTCCAGGCGGCCATCGGGTTGACCTTGACCAGGCCGTTGGCCTCGTCCCACGTCACCAGCGGCGTGTTGGTGCGGGTGGGGGCCTCGTCGCGGCGGACGCCGGTGAACCACAGTTCATAGCCGGACAGCGTGCGGCGCAGCGGCGCCACCTTGCGGAGGGCGCAGCACTGGGCGGCGTCGCGGGCGAACAGGTCCTTGCCCAGGAGCCGGTCCTGCTGCTCCACGGTGTTCTCGGGGAGCACGTCCACCACGTTGACGCGGAGGTTCGCGGCCACCTCGTCGCGCGTGGCGTAGGTTTCCGGGAAGTGGTAGCCGGTCTCCAGGAACAGGACGTCGACGCCGGGCAGCTGGTCAGCGACCAGTGCCGGCAGGACGGCGTCGGCCATGGAGCACGCGACGGCGACGGCGGGCATGTCGAAGTTGCGCTCGACCCAGGCGATCACGTCGCGGGCCGGGGCGTCCCAGCCGAGCTCGGCAGCGCCGGCCTCGGCCAGGGCCTTGAGCTCGTCGTGGCTGCGGAGCTTGGGCGCCGCGGCAGGCGATGCCGTCCCCTCGGCCGAGGCGACGGCAGGCTCAACTACGGGGTCAATCCCCGCTGCGTGCTTGCTCACTGGAGTGCCTCCTCGTCTGCTGCGTGGGCCCACTCGGCGAAGGTCTGGCCCTCGGCGCGGTCGGCGACGAACTTGCGGACAACCCGCTCGACGTAGTCGGGCAGGTCGGCGACGTAGACCTTCAGGCCGCGGACGGTGCGTCCCAGGCCGGCCTCTTCGCGGTCGGCGGAAGCCAGCCCGCCGCCCAGGTGGACCTGGAAACCAGGGGTGGGGTCGCCGTCGGGCGTGGGAAGCATCATGCCCTTGAGTCCAATGTCCGCGGTCTGGATGCGGGCGCAGGAGTTGGGGCAGCCGTTGATGTGCAGCGACAGTGCCTGCGGGAGCTGGCCGCTGTCTGCAAGGTCAGCCAGGCGGCGTTCCAGCTCGGCGACGGCCGTGGCCGCGGTGACCTTGGTTTCGACGATGGCCAGCTTGCAGTACTCGATGCCGGTGCAGGCGATGGTGCCGCGGCGGAACACGGACGGGCGGGCGGACAGGCCCAGCGTGTCGAGTTCGGCCACGAGCGGCTCCACCTCGTTCTTCTCCACGTCCAGCACCACGATCTTCTGGTGCGGGGTGGTGCGCAGGCGGTAGGAGCCGCGGGCCTCGAGGGTGTCCGCGAGCTTCACCAGCTGCGTGCCGGAGAGTCGGCCGGCGATGGGGGTGGCACCGATGAAGAACTTGCCGTCCTTCTGCTCGTGCACGCCCACGTGGTCGCCCGGGGTGGACGGCTTGGGTGCAGCGGGGCCGTCGGCGAGCTTGTAGCCGAGGTATTCGTCCTCGAGGATCTGGCGGAACTTCTCCGGGCCCCAGTCGGCCATGAGGAACTTCAGGCGCGCCTTGGTGCGCATGCGGCGGTAGCCGTAGTCACGGAAGATGCTGGTGACGCCGAGCCACACATCCGCGGCCTGCTCCGGCTTCACAAAGGCGCCGAGGCGCTTGCCGAGCATCGGGTTGGTGGACAGCGCGCCGCCGGCCCAGAGGTCGTAGCCGATGCCGAGTTCGGGGTGCTTGACGCCCACCAGGGCGAAGTCATTGATCTCGTGCACCACGTCCTGGCTGGGGTGGCCGGTGATGGCGGTCTTGTACTTGCGCGGCAGGTTGGAGAGCAGCGGGTTGCCGATGAACCGCTCGCCCAGCTCTTCGATGAGCGGGGTGGGGTCAATGATCTCGTCCTTGGCGATGCCGGCCACCGGGGAGCCGAGGATGACACGCGGAACGTCGCCGCAGGCTTCGGTGGTGGACAGGCCGTTGCTCTCGAGGCGGCGCCAGATCTCGGGGATGTCCTCCACGCGGATCCAGTGCAGCTGGATGTTCTGGCGGTCCGTGAGGTCCGCGGAATCGCGTGCGAAGTCCACGGAGATCTGGCCGATGACGCGCAACTGCTCGGTGGTCAGCGCACCGCCGTCGATGCGGACGCGGAGCATGAAGTACTTGTCCTCAAGCTCGTGCGGCTCCAGCGTTGCGGTCTTGCCGCCGTCGATCCCGGGCTTGCGCTGCGTGTAGAGGCCCCACCAGCGGAAGCGGCCGTGCAGGTCCTGGCCGGGGATGGCGTCGAAGCCTTCCTTGGCATAGATGGACTCGATACGCTCGCGGACGTTGAGGCCATCGTCTTCCTGCTTCCAGGTTTCGTTGGCGTTAAGCGGGGTGGTTCCGTCCACCTTCCACTGGCCGTGAGGCTTGGCGGCGGGTCGGGAGGCACGGGCGGGGCGCGCGGGCTTGTCCGTGGACGCTCCGGCTAGAGCTGTATCAGTCATGCATCGACTGTAGAGCTGCGCCGAAATACGTCACAAAGGACCGGAAATGCTAAGTCACCTAAGGAAACATTTCGTCATGACTCGCCGGGAGGCCTTGAACGGCGCCGCCGGCTGTGCTTCCCGGCCGCCTGCTTCCCGGCGCTTTTCAGGACTTAACTGGTTGGGCAGCCAAGGCGGCGTCGTACCGTTCCAGCGCGATCTCTGCGAGCACCGGCGAGGGCAGCAGCGGCTCGGTCACGAGGTCCGCCCCGGCCTTGGCGAGCTGGTCGTGGAAGAAGCCCGGCGCCAGGAGATACGAGGCCACCACCACGCGCCCGCCAACACTCACGCCCCCGGCCGACTCCCCCGCGCCAGCGCCACCCGCGGCTTCCTCGCGGAGCATGGCGACGGCTTCAGGCACCGACGGTTTGGCCGAGGCGCCATACGCGGGCACAATCCGGTTGGAGCGGAGATCCCTCAGCTGCCCGGCCAGTTCCTCGACACTAAGGGCGGCGTTCGCGTTGGATGAACCCGCCGCGGCGAGGACGATCGCGTCGTTGTCCGTAACACCTGCTTCCCGCAGCCGCTGGTCCAACAGGGCGGCGAGGCGGGGGTCGGGCCCCAGCGGCGCCGCAGCCACCGTGCCTGGCCGGCTCTTAACGGCCTTCGCAATGTCCACCTTCACGTGGTAGCCCACGCTGAGCAATAAGGGAACGACGACGGCGGAGGCACCGGCGGCGCCCGGCTCGCCGCCGGTCTGGGGTGCTGCGGCGGCGGGGTCCGCGGGGA
This sequence comes from Arthrobacter sp. K5, assembly GCF_040448525.1. Classification (NCBI taxonomy): domain Bacteria; kingdom Bacillati; phylum Actinomycetota; class Actinomycetes; order Micrococcales; family Micrococcaceae; genus Arthrobacter; species Arthrobacter sp. K5. Next base: position 1,809,832 of record NZ_CP159279.1, read on the forward strand.
GCCCGGCCACCACGTCCACCAGATCCGGCTGCTGGACGTCCACATACGCTTCGCGGACGTCGAGCCCCGGACGCAGCGCGGCGATGGCGTCACGGAGGGCGTTGACCTCGGCGGCTCCCTGCGCGTTGGAGGTCCCATGGGCACAGGCGATCAGGATCGGGCTATTCATAGGGGCTAGCGTAACGTTGGAGCTGCACTGTCCGCCCCTTGAAATATGCCGGGACGCTCCATGACATTCTCTTTTGACATCGCCCTGGCATGGCTCGACCTGGCCGGCATCTTCTTTTTCGCGGTGTCCGGATCGCTGCTCGCCGCACGGAAGCAGTTCGACCTCCTCGGGTCCCTTCTGCTCGCCTCTTTGGTCTCGCTGGGCGGCGGCGTGATCCGCGACATCATCCTCAATTCCGGCCCACCCGCTGCCTTCAGCAACCCTGCCTATGTGGTCCCGCCGCTGCTGGCCACCGGGCTGGTGTACTACCTGTTCTCCAGCGTCCAGCGCTTCACGTCACTCCTCATCCTGTTCGATGCCGCCGGTCTGGCACTCTTCTGCATCACGGGGACGCTCAAGGCGTTGTCCCTCGGAATGAATCCCGTCGCCGCCGTGCTGCTCGGCGTCACGACGGCGGTGGGCGGCGGGCTGCTGCGCGACATCACCGCCAACGAAGTGCCGCAGCTGTTCGATGCCCGGGACCTCTACGCGCTGCCTGCCTTCACGGGCGCCGCGCTCACCACCATCCTGTGGGTCATGGGCGTCTTTAACCCCCTCTCGGCGTGCGCCGTCGCGGCCCTGGTCTTCGCGTTCCGGGTGGTGGCCTGGCGCCGCTCGTGGCGCATTCCGCTGGCGGTCCGCGGGTGGCACCGGCTGGGTCTGGAACCGGGGAATTCGAGGGGCCGGGATTAGCTAGGATAAGAGCCATGACTGACATGTTCCTCGAGAAGTTCCGCGCGCTTGTTCCGAAGTATCTCGAAGACGAATGGCAGGAAGAGGACGGGCTGTCCGCCGAGGAACTGGACGCAGAGCTCTCCGATCACCAGTTCACCATCCCCCTGGTGCTGCGCGAGTTCTACCTGGCGCTCGGCGGGTGCGAGGACCTCATGGAGGCCTACCACTACTTCTGGGACCCCGAGGAACTCGAAGTGGACGACGAAGGCTTCCTGATGTTCCTCGAAGACGAGGAAGAAAATTTCACCTGGGGCTTCCGCATCGGCGACCTGAGCGTCCCGGACCCCATCGTGTACCGCCGGAACAACGCCCGCGGCCAGTGGAAGAGCGAGGAAGGCACCTTCTCGGAGTTCGTCTTCGACATGTTCGACTGGGCCTTCAACGACGAGGACTAGTTTTCGTCCCCGCAGCGGCCTGAGTCCCGCGGCCGGAACGGGGCCCTTTGACGCGGGACACGCCGAGGATTGGGCCTGAACAGGCCATAACCTGCCGCAAAGTGCCCCACGACGGCGGCGGCTGGCACGCGGCGTCCGCTGAGGAAAGTACGACGGCGGGGGTCACCGTGCGTCGAAGGCTCCCCGCCGGCGCAACTCCAGTACCGCCAGCACTTCGGCCACCATCCGCGCAGGGTGATTGACGACGTCGTCATAGCCGTACCGCAGCCCGAGGCGGCCGCCGATGACCGTGGCGTTGTTGCGCTTCCGGTCCTTCTTCACTTGCCGGGGCTCCAGGTGCGTGCCGCCGTCGGTTTCCACCACGAGGCAGTCCTCGATCAGGAAGTCGACCTCGCCCACGCCCGGAAGCTCCACGTGCCGGCGGACATGGAGCCCCGCCCGCCGGAAATGGAAGTTGGCCAGGACCTCAAGAACTGAGTCAGCACGCGGGATCACATGGTCCAGGACGGCCCGGGCGCGGGCATTGCGGTTTCCGGGAAGCTTGCGCCGCAGGAACTCCACGGTGATGTCGCCCCGCTGGGCTGCACACTGCACCATGACCAGCGACTCCAGTTCGGGCAGGCAGCGCAATGCGTGGATGAGGACGTCCGCCAGGCCAGCGACCGGCAGCCAGGGATGGTGCGCGTGAAGGCACCGGCCGTGGGGCAGCGCTCCTGGAGGGGTGGCTTTGTGGCCCGGACTCAGGTGCAACGGACCTGTCCCATCCAGCGTCCACAGCCGGTAGGTGGGGGCAGCCGACAGGCACGTCAGCAGCGCATTGTGGTGCAACGCCAGACCGAAGACGCCTGCTTCCCGGGACAGGCTGTAGACGCCCCGCCTGATCCGCACGATGCGCCCCGCCGCCACCGCCTTGCCCAATGCGGTGCGCGTAAACCCGGCACCCTGCAGCGCCGACGCTCTGGCCACTCCGGCCCGGGTGCTGAGGAAAGCCTCAATCTCCATGCCTCCAAGGTGCCGTGCGGCACCGAAGACCGGCAGGTCCGGACTGCGCCATGTGGACAACCCCGCCGTCGTGGGGCACTTCGGCACGCGACACGCCGAGGTTTGGGCCTAAGCCGGCCTTCAGCCACTGCAATGTGCCCCACCATGGCGCGGCGGCGGCAGAGGAATGACCAGGAGTTGTGTGACACGCCAATTAACAAGGATTTGGCATATGTGACAGATCTGTCATAGGGTGTTTCTCGGATCCACTGAATGCCTCCGGTGGATTTGATGCGAACGGAGAGGCGGCCCCGGTTCCGGGCAGCGTATGACTCGTGACGCTGCTTGAAACCGGGGCCGTTCCGGTTAAAGAGCCGTTCCGGTTAAACAGGGAAGGCCCGCACCTTGGGGGGCGGGCCTTCCCCGGCTGGTCTACTGCCAGCCGGTACAGCTGCTAGCTGGCGCGGTCCACCACAGCGTGCGCGAAGCTGGACAGCGATGCCTTCACAACACCCTCCGGCAGCGGGGAAAGCGCCGCGATGGCGTCGGCCGCCCAGGCGCGGGCCACCACCCAGGACTCCGCCGTGACCGGGTGCTCGCGCAGTCCGGCCACGGCTTCAGCGAGGGCCTCATCCGAGGAGAGGTCACCGTCGATCAGCTTGAGAAGTTCGACGGCGGACTGGTCACCGTCCGCTGCGGCCTTGCGGAGCAGCAGCACCGGAAGGGTGGGGACGCCTTCGCGCAGGTCGGTGCCCGGGGACTTGCCGGACTTGACCTTGACGCCCGTGACGTCGATGACGTCGTCGGCGAGCTGGAACGCGACGCCCACCTTCTCGCCGTACTCCACCAGGACGTTCTCGTAGGCCTCATCGGCGCCGGAAAAGATGGCGCCGAACTGGCCGGAGGCCGCCACCAGCGAACCGGTCTTGTCCGCGATCACGGACAGGTAGTGCTCCACCGGGTCCTCGTCCGGGCGGGGGCCGACGGTTTCGTGCAGCTGGCCGAGGCACAGCCGTTCGAAGGTCCGGGCCTGGATTCCGAGCGCACGGGAGCCGAGCTCGGACACGAGGATGGAGGCGCGGGCAAAAATGAGGTCGCCGGTGAGGACGGCCACGGAGTTGCCCCAGACCTCGTGGGCCGTGGGCGCCCCGCGGCGGAAGGGCGCGGAGTCCATGACGTCATCGTGGTACAGCGTGGCCAGATGCGTCAGCTCAACCACGACGGCGGCCTGCACCACGGCGGGCAGCGACGCGTCACCCAGGTGGGCGCAGAGCAGGGTCAGCAGGGGGCGGATGCGCTTGCCGCCGGCCTCCACGAGGTGGCGCGACGTTGCGTCCGCCAGGGGGTCGGAGTTGGCGATCGCTTCGCGGAGTTTCTTCTCCACCCGGGCCAGGTTGGTGGTGATGGCCGGACCCAGGTCGGGGTCTTCCGCGATGGCCGCGAAACCTGCCGGCAGCTGCAGTCCGGTGGCGATGGCGGTGGTGTTGAGGCTGGGTTCGGAGTCCGGCAGGCCGTGCCCGGCGTGCGTCCAGCTGTGGTTCGCGGAGTTGGTCACGGGTTAACCCTAACTTTTTGTTGCGGAAACCGCTGATTTGAGGCCGGAAGGGGCAAGGGCGGAGGTGTTGGAGGTGGCCGGAACCAGCAGTTCGAGCACGCGGATGACCCGGTCCTCGAAGCCCTTGGCCGACGGGTCGGTCAGGTTGGCCAGCAACCGGACCACAAAGCGCATCAGCACAGGAATGGGCATCCCCGTCCGCAGGGCGAGCTTCATGACGGCGGGCTTTCCGATCAGCGCTGCGAAGGCACGCCCCAGCGTGAAGTGGGATCCCCACTGTTCCCGCACGTAGTCCGCGTACCCCGCGAGCCGGGTGTCGGCGTCGGACGCGTTCCAGCCGCCCGAGGCTGAGCGCGAGGCGGCGTCAATGATGAACTCGGCCGCGAAGCGGGCGGACTCCATGGCGTAGGAGATGCCCTCGCCGTTGAACGGGGACACCATGCCGCCGGCGTCGCCGAGCAGCAGCAGGCCCGGCGAGTAGTGCGGGGTGCGGTTGAAGCCCATGGGCAGGGCGGCGCCGCGGATCTCCCCCACCTGGTACTCCGGAGTGAAGCCCCACTCAGCGGGCATGCCGGCGGTCCACTCGCGGAGGACCTGCTTGTAGTCGAGCTTGCCGAACTCCTTGGACGAGTTGAGAATGCCGAGGCCCACGTTGGACGTGCCGTCGCCAACGCCGAACACCCATCCGTAGCCGGGCAGCAGCTTGCCGTCGCGGCCGGGAAGTTCCAACCAGCCCTCCATCCAGTCGTCGTCGTGCCGCGGGCTCTGGAAATACGTCCGCACGGCGACGCCCAGGGGCCGGTCGTCGCGCTTCTGGATGCCGAGCGACACGGCGGTGCGGGTCGAGTTCCCGTCGGCGGCGAGCACGACGTCGGCGGTGAAGTCGAGCGTCTCCCCCGTCTTCCGTCCGGACTCGTCCAGGATCGCTGCGCGCACGCCGGTGACCCGGCCGTCACTGTTCCGAAGCGCCTCGGTCACGCTGTGGCGTTCCAGGACGATGGCACCGGCGGCCTGCGCGTGGCGGGCGAGTTCCTCGTCAAAACCGAGGCGGGTGCGGATCAGGCCGTACTGCGGAAAATCGGACACCTCGGGCCAGGGCAGTTCAAGGCTGCGGCCGCCGGCAAGCAGGCGCAGCCCTTTGTTCCGGCCCCAGCCGTCCGCCTCCGGGTGCGGAAGGCCGAGCTTCTGGATCTCGCGGACGGCCCGCGGGGTGAGTCCGTCGCCGCACACTTTTTCGCGCGGGAAGCTGGTCTTTTCCAGGACCGTAACGTCGATGCCGGCTTTGGCGAGGTAATACGCGGCGGTGGATCCGGCGGGACCCGCGCCAACAATCAGTACTTTCACAGTGTCAGCGGGCGGTCCGCGGAAGGTTGCGGCGCAGCTTGGCCACCGGGCCGGTGTGGGCGGCGATGGCCTCCGCCGATCCGTTGCCGGTGAGGGGCTTGTGGGCGCGGTGGACGGCCACGATGCCGCCGCTCAGGTTTCGGTAGGTGACATCCTGCCAGCCGGAGTCCTGCAGCCACGCGGCCAGGTGGTCCTGGTCCGGCCAGGCGCGGATGGACTCGGCGAGGTAGACGTAGGCATCCGGGTTGGAGGAGACCTTGGTGGCGATGGCCGGCAGGGCGCGCATGAGGTATTCGGTGTACATAGTGCGCCACAGCGGAACCACGGGCTGGGAGAACTCGGCGATGACCAGCTTGCCGCCCGGCTTGGTCACCCGGAGCATCTCGGCCAGGGCCTTCTTGGGCTCATTGACGTTGCGCAGGCCGAAGGAGATGGTGCTGGCGTCGAAGGTGTTGTCGGCGAAGGGCAGGTTGATGGCGTCCCCGGCGATGAAGTCAATGTCGGGACGGCGGCGCTTGCCCACCTTGAGCATGCCAAGGGAGAAGTCGCAGGCCACAACATTTATGCCGGCATCGGCATATGGCTCGCTGGAGGTTCCCGTTCCCGCGGCCAGATCCAGCACGCGCTGGCCGGCCCGGACGTCCATGGCTTCGACCACAACCTTGCGCCACCGGCGCGTCTGCCCCATCGAGAGGACATCATTGACGACGTCGTATTTGGGTGCGACGTCGTCAAACATCGTGGCTACTTCGTCCGGACGCTTATCCAAGGATGCTCGGTTCACCATGTCATTGTCTCAAAAGTTCCGCAGGCTCCGTGACACGGGCATCCCCGGGCGTGGTGGGCGTGCTGGACCACCCGGAATCACTTGAAATTACCGCGCCGGAGTACTGTTGACCCATCATGACCAGAACGCTCCGCACCCTGACAGTCCCTTTGGATGGAGAATCGGCCCCCGAGGGGCTGCCGTCGTATCTGGTCCGCGACGACGTTCTCTGCTGGACGCGGCGCGAGGCCGGTCTGGTGGGCTTCGGGGAGGCGGCGCGCTTCACTGCCACTGGCCCCGAGCGGTTCCTCGAGGCGGACATCTGGTGGCGGCACCTGGTCATCGAGGCTGACATCACCGACCATGTGGAGTGCCCCGGCACAGGCCCTGTGGCGTTCGGGTCCTTCGCCTTCTCCAAGGCTTCGGACCACGAATCCCGCCTGATCGTGCCGGAGATCGTGGTGGGCGTCCGGGACGGACGTGCCTGGCTTACCCAGATAACGGCCGACGACGGCGAGCTCACCGAAGCAGGCGCCGTCGCCGCCCTAAAAGGGTGGCTGGAGTCGGACGCGGCCCCCGCCGTCGTGCATCCGGAGGTCTTTCACTCAACCCCGGCCACACTGAAGACCGGATCCCTCAGGGAAGAGGACTGGATGGACGCCGTGACCGCCGGCGTCGCCGAGATCCGCACCGGAAAACTGGAGAAGCTGGTCCTGGCCCGGGACATCGTGGCCACGGTTCCCGAGGGCGTGAACGCGGCGGAAGTGCTGCGGCAGCTGGCCGGCCGGTACCGGGAGTGCTGGACCTATGGCGTGGACGGCCTGGTGGGCGCGACGCCGGAGATGCTCATCCAGGTGGAGGGCCGCACCGCCCAGGCCAGGGTGCTCGCCGGGACGCTGGACCGCCGGGACGCCCTGGGCGAGGCGGGGCTGCCGCTGGACTACGCCGAGCGGGTCCTGGCCGGGTCTGAGAAGCAGCGGCACGAACACGAGATCGCCATCCAGTCACTGACCACCCAGCTCGCGCCCTTCTCCGAAGCCATGAATGCCCACGACGAGCCGTTCATCCTGGAACTGCCCAACGTGTGGCACCTAGCGTCCGACGTCAAGGCCGAACTTGCCGAGGTGGAGGGTCACGTCCCCACATGCCTTGCCCTGATCAACGCGCTGCACCCCACCGCCGCCGTGTGCGGGACGCCCACGCAGGTGGCAGGGGCGCTGATCCGGCAACTCGAACACCTGGACCGGGGGCCGTATGCCGGCCCGGTGGGGTGGCTGGACGCCGCGGGCAACGGCGAGTGGGGCATCGCGCTGCGTGGCGCCGTGATCGAGTCCCCCACTACGGTCCGGCTATATGCCGGCTGTGGAATCGTTGAGGGCTCACAGCCCGAGGCAGAGCTCGCGGAGACGTGGGCCAAGTTCCGGCCAATGCTCGAGTCGCTGGGGATCAGCAACTGATTCCACGCGGCCAGGCAGAAGCTGCGCTGCCGCGGTCGTCCGGCATGCCAGACACCCGCGGGATTAAACCCCTTGAAAAGTGCTGTGGTTTAGTTATCAAATAGTGAAACTTAGTTTTCTGTGATGCATATCTCTTGATCGGCGCTACACTATGAACCGATTTAGTTCCGCATACCCCTGCAACAAAAGGTAACGAAATGCAGCTCAAGTCCCTTGCCACGGCCAAACTCAGCGCCAAGGCAGCCGCAATCCTCGCCGTCGGGGCCATCAGCCTTACCGCTTGCGGCGGCGGCGGCGCAACCCCGGCTGCCACCAGCAGCGGCGGCGTGCAGCTCATCAATTCCGGAAAGCTCACCGTCTGCTCGGACGTCCCCTACGAACCCTTCGAGTTCCAGAAGGACGGCAAGATCGTCGGCTTCGACATGGACATCGCCAACGAACTGGCCAAGGACACGAACGCCGAGCTGAACGTGGTGGACAGCTCCTTCGAGGCCATCGAGACCGGCACCGCACTCACCGGCTGCGACGTCTCCATCTCCTCCGTGTCCATCACGGATACCCGCAAGGCCGTCATGGACTTCTCCGATCCGTACCTGAACGACGACCTGACCCTCGTGGCAAGCGATGCATCCGGCATCACGAACCTCGACGGCGCCAAGGGCAAGAAGGTGGGTGTCCAGCAGGCCACCACGGGTGCCAAGTACGCCAAGGATAAGGGCCTCGACGCACAGCAGTTCGAGGACACCGGACTCCTGGTCCAGGCACTCAAGGCCGGCACCATCGATGCCGCCCTGGGCAACCAGTCGGTCCTCGGCTACGCGATCAAGGATGACGCCAAGTACAAGCGCGTCGAGAACTACGCCACCGGGGAAAAGCTTGGCATCGCGGTTAAGAAGGGCAACACCGCCATGCTCGACCAGGTCAACACCACGCTGAAGCGCCTGACCGACGACGGCAGCCTCAAGAAGTTCGAGACCAGCTGGTTCGGCGAAGCCACCAAGTAACCGGCGCGCCTGACACTTATGCGGCAGGGGCCCCGTCCGGGATCTGCTCAGCAGTCCGTGCGGGGCCTCAACTGCGCAAAAACGAATGTGAGTACACCATGGCAATGACCGCACGACAGCGGGCCAGAGTAAGCCTGTACGTCCAGGCCGGGATTTTCGTTGTGGCTGTGGCCGCGCTGATTCTGGCCACCGACTGGAAGACCGTCACCACGAACGTCTTCAACTTCGGCAAGATCGGTCCGATGTTCCCGGACATCTTCTTCTCGGGCCTGAAGAACACCCTGATCTACACCTTTCTTGGATTCATCGTCGGCCTTTCCGGGGGCCTGCTGCTGGCCCTCATGAAGCTCTCCAGCTTCCCGCTGTACCGCTGGATCGCCACCGGCTACATTGAATTCTTCCGCGGCATCCCGGCGCTGCTGGTCTTCATCGCCTTCGGCTACGGCGTTCCCCTGGCCTTCGGTGTCCAGTGGAACGTGGCCGTCGTCGTGATGGTGTCCCTGGGCATGGTGGCGGCCGCCTACATCGCCGAGACGCTCCGCGCCGGCCTGCAGGCCGTACCCAAGGGCCAGACGGAAGCTGCGCGGTCGCTGGGCATGCCGCAGTGGCGGGCCATGGTCACGATCGTCATTCCGCAGGCCTTCCGGATTGTCCTGCCGCCGCTGACCAACGAGGTTATCCTGCTGACCAAGGACTCGTCGCTGATCTATGTGCTGGGCCTGACGGCGTCGCAGTACGAGCTCACCAAGTTCGGCCGCGACGGCATCTCCAGCCTCGGCGCAGGGCTCACTCCGCTCCTGGTGGCGGGTGCGTTCTACCTCGTGGTCACCATCCCGCTGAGCCTCCTGGCCCGGAAGTTCGAAAGCCGCTCCGCGCGGACCAAGCGTTAGGCAGAGAAGTCATGAACGACGTCGAAATCCACTCCCGCGCCCAGAGCGGGCGCGTCCACGCCGCCGGTGTGGCCATCAAGGACCTGCGCAAATCGTACGGCTCCAACGAGGTCCTCAAGGGCATCAGCCTGGACGTCGCACCGGGCGAAGTGGTGTGCCTGATCGGTCCGTCCGGCTCCGGCAAGTCCACCCTGCTGCGGTGCGTCAACCTGCTGGAGCAGCCCAATGAGGGCAGCATCCATGTAGGCGGCTTTGATGCCACCGACCCTGACGTGGACATCGACAAGATGCGCCGCAAAGTTGGCATGGTGTTCCAGCAGTTCAACCTGTTTCCGCACCTGAACGCGCTGCGCAACTGCACGATCGCGCAGACCAAGGTGCTCAAGCGCCCTCAGGCCGAAGCGGACAAGATCGCCCGCGCCAACCTTGAGCGCGTCGGCCTGGGGCACCTCGCGGACCGGTTCCCGGACCAGCTCTCCGGCGGCCAGCAGCAGCGCGTGGCCATCGCCCGCGCACTCAGCATGGACCCTGAACTGATGCTCTTCGACGAGCCCACCTCGGCCCTCGACCCGGAGACAGTCGGCGACGTGCTCTCGGTCATGCGGAACCTGGCCAAGGAAGGCATGACCATGCTGGTGGTCACGCACGAGATGGGTTTCGCCCGCGAAGTGGCCGACCGCGTGGTCTTTATGGACGGTGGCGTGGTGGTCGAGGAAGGGGTGGCCGAACACATCATTTCCTCCCCCACCCAGGGACGCACCAAGGAATTCCTCCGCCGCGTGCTGGACCCGACCCACATCGAGATCGCCGAGTAGACACTCCTGCAGCCCCATCACTGGGGAACCCCCGCAGGACGACGAAACCCCCGCAGGACGCGGAAACGGTTCGGGGACGCTCATATTCGAGTGTCCCCGGACCGATTCCGCGTTCCGGCACCATTTGCGTGTCCCAGGGAGGAACGACGGCGGCGCGGCACCCCCACCGCCGACAGCTTCCGCTCCAGTTCGCCCGGCGACCACAGGTCCGCCCACACCCACCTGACGACGTTGCGGCCCGTTGCCCGGACGCGGTCCTCGCGCAACTTCTCGTCGACCACCACCTGCCCCGGCGTGCGCCCCTTCAGGTATTCGGGCTTCTGGTACTTCACGATGCCGTCGAATTCCCCAACGGTACGGTTCCCTTCCCAGTAGAAGTCCGAGTAGCCAACCCGTCCCGTTGAATCCCGCACCTCATACTGCAGGGCCGGCAAGGCAAAACCGGCCGCATGTATCAGTCCGCGGCTGTAGGACTCCCCGGCCGACCCTGCCTGCGGGTCGGCGAATTCGATGGCAATACGCACCCGCCTTTCAACAGCCGGTACGTACCGGCCCGGCAGGGCCTCGAGCAACTGCTCCTTACTGAGGGCCGGGAGGCTCCGCGTACTGTCCGGCCTGAGCACGTGGTCCAGTGGCACGAGTGCCTCAGCGAAGGGAACGTAGGCCGCGAGATCCAGCACGGTGGTGACGCGCGACGTAACCAGGAGCCCATCCCGTTCCTCGGCATCGATTCTTCCGGGGTCAACCAGGTGTCGACGCACGCCGGCCCGGGATCGGCCGCCGCCCTGGAAAGTTGTCAGCGCGTGGACCGGTTGGCCCCGCTGAATGGTTGGCAAACCCCACGGCGACGCTGCAGAGTGATGCGAAAAGATCGTGGGAGCCACACAGGTTTCGGCCACGGCCTCAATCCGCAGCCTGTAGCGCTCTGATCCCTGCAGCCCGTTCCATTCCGCCGCATCAACGTAGACGCCCTGCCTGATGCGCACTAGCCGTCCCGTCTTGGCATCAGCGGACAGCGGGCGCGGGTTGGCGCCGATCCGGGTCAGGTTCTTCGTCAGGATCAGCCGTGGAAGCGTCGTCATGCTGCGACAATTACACAGCACTCAGGACGACTGAAGTGCCGGTCACGCCCATGTGCAAAAGTGGCGGCTATGTGGACAATGCACTGACGGCCGAAGAAACATTGCCCGTCCCACGACACATTTTCGGCTCAGTGCAGGACAGCTAACGGTCAGCTGAGGACACCGATGCGGCCTGGGGACACACATGCGGCCTGGGGACACCCGAATGTGCGCGTCCTAGGGGAGGATCCGCGTCCTAGGAGAGGATCCGCGTCGCAGGAGAGGATCCGTGTCAGGCGGGAGGTGAGCCGGGTCCTACTCCGCGAGCACCCGTGCCACGGCCGCGCCCACCGCGGCCTTGATCCTGCCGTGCAGGTCCCGGAGTCCGTGGCGGTCTGTGCGCACCTCAATGATGGTGCGCCCGGTGAACGGTGCGGCAAGCGCCTCGGCGAGTCCCGCCGTCGTAGTCACCGAACAGTGCCCGACGCCGTACGCCGCGGCGAGCGCCGCAATGTCCACTGAGTGCGGGGTGCCGAAGAGGCGTTCGACGGCGTCTCCGTAGCCGCCGGCCTCTGCGACTGCGCCGTGTTCCAGGAGGCTGAAGATGGCACCGCCGGAGTCGTTGAGGACGACGATTCGCAGCTGCGGCTGTTCCTCGCCGGCGCCGAGGAAGAGGCCGCCGGCGTCGTGGAGGAAGGTGACGTCCCCGAGCAGCAGGGTGGTTTCCTGGTGGCCGCCGAGTGCGATGCCGGTGGCGGTGGAAATGGTGCCGTCGATGCCGGCAAGGCCCCGGCTGGCGAAAACCGTGGCGGCCGGCTCGGATGCGGGCAGGCCGGCAAGGTCCACGTCGCGGATGCCGTTGGACGAGCCGAGAACCAGCTGGCCGCGGGTGTGCTGCCAGACGAGTGAGCCCACGGCGGGACCGGTTGCGGGCTCTCCCGCGGCGAGTATGCCGTCGACGGCATGTTGGGCCGCGGCGCCTGCGAGCAGCCAGGCGTCGAGCCAGGCGGACGGGCCCCGGCCGGCGAACTCCGCGAGCTCGGCCAGGCTGGCGATGGGCGTTTCCCGGCGCCGTCCCGGCTCGTACCAGGCGACCGGCACAGGTTCGTAGAGGGCTGCCGGGATGTCCGTCCGAGCCAGCAATGCCGAAACGGGCCGGGAAAGCGTGGGGCGCCCGAAAACCACGGCACGCTCGATCGGCAGCGCCGAGTCCGGGCCGAAGTGCTCCAGCAGCAGGCGGTACGGTCCCACGGCGTTGGGGCCGAAACGGGAGTTGGACGACGGCTCGGCCAGCAGCGGCAGTCCATGGGCGCGGGCGAAGGCCTCGGCGACCGGACCGGCGTCGTGCCCGGCGAGGACCACGGTGCGCCGTTCGGGAAGCTCTGCCGCGGCGGGGTCGAGGGTCATGGTGAGCGGTTCGGTGCCGATCCGGAAGGTCCCGTGGCCGCGCTGCTCCGGCAGCCGCTCCCCGTTTTCGGGAACGAGGGGGTCGCGGAAGGCGATGTTGAGCTGCACGGGTCCTGGCGGCGTGTCCTCGAAGGCCCCGGTGGCGGCGGCGAGCGACGTTTCCACCGCCCGCTGCGGACTCTCGCCGGCGGGAACGTCGACGGCGAAGCGGACGTGCTCGCCGAACAGGTCAAGCTGGATGGTCGTCTGGTTCGCGCCCGTCCCGCGCAGTTCCTCGGGCCGGTCTGCCGAAACAACCACCAGCGGGACGGCGGCGTGGTTGGCCTCCATCACCGCCGGCAAAAGATTCCCGACGGCGGTCCCCGACGTCGTCAGCACGGCTACCGGCGCGCCCGTGGCCAGGGCCAGGCCGAGTGCGGTGAACCCGGCCGAGCGCTCGTCGATCCGGACCAGCAGCTCCACTTTCCCGGCCGCGGAGGCTTCAGCCAGGGCGTAGGCCATGGGGGCCGACCGCGAACCCGGCGCCACAACGACGTACCGGACGCCGCCGTCGAGCAGCGACGCGACGGCAATCCGCGCGGACGCCACGGACGTCAGGGTGGCCTGGGGATCAGCGTGGTCCGGGGTGCCGACAGTGGAGGCGGAAGGCTCGATAGGTTCGTGGGAAGTCACCGAACCAGTCTGCCATCAACCCTTCCTCACATCCCGCCGCCAGCGCCCAACGCTCCTGCACTTCGCAACCGGAGAAGTGCCGGAGCGTCGGCGTCGGGGCGCTGCGGAGGCTAGGCGTCGGTGGGGAACACCTGGACCACGGCCGGGCGGGGAGCCCGGACCTGGCCCGGGCGGGGCGTGGCGCCGGCGGCAACGTAGTCCGGGAAGTACGAGTTTGGCGCCTCGAAGGTGCCCTCCTCGCCCGGGTGCTGCACGGAGACGAAGACGCTGCGTTCGGTGTCGTGGATGATCGGTCCGCACGTTTCGGCGTCGCGGGGCACTGCGAGGAACTGTTCCACGCGGCCGCGCTCGGGGCCATCCAGGGTGACCTTGAACAGACCGTCGGCCTTGCCGATGCCTGACGGGGCGCCGTCGGTGGAGATCCAGAGGTTGCCCACGGAGTCGAAGGCCAGGTTGTCCGGGCAGGAGATCGGCGAGACCCGGTCGGCCGGGAAGCCGGAGAAGTAGGTGACGTCGCCGGTGGAGGGATCGCCGCAGACCATCAGCAGGTTCCAGGTGAACTTGGTGGAGGTCTGGTCGCCGGTCTCCGTGATTTCGACGATGTGGCCGTCGCGGTTTTCGTTGCGCGGGTTGACCTCGGTGGCGCCTTCCTTGCCGGGCTTGCCGCGGTCCGAGTTGTTGGTGCAGGCGACGTAGACCTTGCCGGTGTGCAGGCTGGGCTGGACGTCCTCGCAGCGGTCCATCTTGGTGGGTCCCACTTTGTCCGCGGCCAGTCGCGTGTATACGAGCACTTCCTCGAGGGACATGCCGGCAACCATGGACTTGCCGCCGACCACCAGGGGCAGCCATTCGCCGGTGCCGTCGAAGGATCCATCTGACGGTACGGTGCCCTTGCCGTCGATCTCAGCGGTGGGGGCGTTGCCGGTGAACTTGGCGACGTACAGGTCGCCTTCGGAGAGGAGCGTCATGTTGTGCTTGCGGTCGCCCTCACGGTACTTGGCCTTGGAGACGAACTTGTAGAGGTAGTCGAAGCGCTCGTCGTCGCCGGAGTAGGCAACCACGTGGCCGGACTTGGCCACGATCACGTTGGCGCCTTCGTGCTTGAAGCGGCCCAGCGATGAGTGCTTTTTCGGAGTGGACGTCGGGTCGAACGGGTCCACCTCCACAATCCAGCCGAAGCGGTTGGTCTCGTTTTCGTAGCCGGCGTTGTTGGCGTTGAAGCGGGGGTCGTCGAGTTCCCACTGCCGCGCCGTGGCCTTGTTGGTCAGGCCGTAGCGCTTGTCCGCGGCGGACGTGCCCGGAGCAACGAAGTAGCCGTTGAAGTTTTCCTCGCCCGAGAGGATGGTGCCCCACGGGGTGGTGCCGCCGGAGCAGTTGCCCAGCGTGCCGTTGATCCAGCGGCCCTCGGGGTCGGCCACGGTCTTGACCAGGTCCGAGCCGGCGACGGGGCCGGTCAGCTCGTAGCGGGTGCTGTTCAGGTAGCGGCGGTTCAGCGGGGCGCCCTGGACGTAGCTCCACGGCTTGTTTTTGTTCTTGCGCTCCAGCTCGACGACGCTCAGGCCGTGGGCGGCCGCCCCCACCGCGCGCATCTGCCCGGCCGGCATGCTGGCCGGGAACATGATGTTCTCGTTCGTGTATTCGTGGTTGGCGAACAGCAGCGCGCGCCGGCCCTTGCTGCCGGGGATCTCGAGGATGTCCGAGTAATCGTTGTTGTAGCCGAACTGGCGCTCCTGTGCTGCTGCGGTCTGGTTGCCCAGCTGGAACGCCGGGGCGTCCTTGAAGATCGGGTCACCCCAGCGGATCACGGGCTGCCAGGTGAAGCCTGCCGGAACCGTCAGGGCGTCGACGTCGGACGCAACGGCGGGGATGGCGGTGAACTGCAGCTTGGACGCACCCTGGCCAAAGCCGTTCTTCGCGGCGGCAGACAGTCCCGTTCCGCCGTCGGCAGCGGCCGTCTCACCGGAGGTTACGGCACCGCCAAGCACGACGGCGAGGGCACCGGCGGCGCCGAAGCCCAAGGCTGCGCGGCGTGACAGCGTGGTGGAGGCAATGTCGCGGAAGTAGCTGTTCGCGCTCGTGTTGCAGACGTCGCCCGCGCAGGCGTTGTCGCACTTGAGCGCGCAGGTGACAGGGCTGCGCTTGCCTTTGGTGTGGCCGAGCATGGGCAGCAGAGCGAACTTGCGTCCGGAGATTTCAGACATGGGAGAGAGACCTTCCAAGGGTTTAGATGCGGCACCGCCACCCTTGCAGCGAAAGCCAACCGGAAGCCGACACTCAGATGAAGATCCGGTGAACTCGGCACCCTAATGAGGAAGCGTCCCAGCAGAAGAGGGCTACGCCGGGGCCTGCAGGACGGCGTAGGCGCGGCGGAGCCGGGCGAGCCACCAGTCGCAGCGCTCGGGAGGGGCGGCGTACTTCTCAAGCAGCCCCTCGTCGGCGACGGCATCACGCAGGGTGATGGCGCCGTCGTCTGCCACGAGCGGCTGGGTGGTGACGTCCGCCCCGAGCAGCGAGACTGTTCCAAGCCCGCAGGCATACGGCAGTTCCGGCAGTGCGGCAGCGAGCGCGAGCCCGGCCCGGATCCCCACTGACGTGTCCAGTGCGGAGCTCACGACGGCGGGCATGCCCGCCTGCGCAACCAGCTCCAGTGCGCGCCGGACTCCCCCGAGCGGCGCCACCTTCACCACGAGGAGATCGGCCGCGCCGGCCCGCGCCACTTTGAGGGGATCCTCCTCCTTGCGGACACTTTCATCGGCCGCGATCAGCACCGGCACCCCCGCGGCACGCAGCCGGCGCCGCACCTCCGCCAGGCCATCGATGTCCGGCACGGGCTGCTCCGCGTATTCGAGCCCGACGTCGGCCAGCCGGGTCAGCGCCGCCACTGCAGTCGGAACGTCCCAGCCGCCGTTGGCATCCACGCGGATGGCTGCGTCGGGAAGCGCTGCGCGGACAGCGGCAACCCGGGCGGCGTCGTCGTCGAGCGTCTGGGCGCGTTCGGCCACCTTGACCTTCACGGCGTCCACGCGGCCGAATCGGGCCAGTATTTCCGAGACACGGCGGGCCTCGATGGCGGGCACGGTGGCGTTGATGGGGATGCTGGTCCGCAGGGGTTCCGGGAAGCCGTGCCAGCCGGCTTCGATGGCGGAGGCAAGCCAGCGGGAGGCCTCGGCGTCTCCGTACTCGGGGAACGCGCCGAACTCGCCCCACCCCAGCGGGCCCCGGAGAAGCAGCGTTTCGCGTTCCAGGATTCCGCGGAACTTCACGCGCATGGGCAGAACCACGACGCGGGCGCTGTGCAGCAGGTCCTCGAGGGGCGGGTACTGGAGGGGCATGAATTCACTGTACCGGCGCAGAACTACGCCGGCCCCCACGTCGTTGGAGGGACCGGCGGCCTTTGGGGGGCACCCAGGGTCGTTACGCCGAGGGCACCGGTTCCGGCTCGTGGTCGAAGGAGGACGGGACTTTGTTGCCCCCGGCTCCGAAGCGCGCGACCACAGTGGTCCCCCGGCCGGGAGCGGACATCACCTGGAGCGTGCCGCCGGCCTCGCCGATGGTGTCCTTCATGATGCGCAGGCCGAAGTGCCCTTCCGGCGACCCCTCGCTCTGGTCGAAGCCGCAGCCGTCGTCCTGGATGCGGATTTCTGAACGGTCGCCGTCCTGGTGGAGGTGGAGTTCGGCCTTGGCCGCCCGGGAATGCTTGGCAGTGTTGGCCAGGGCCTCGCGGGCCACCCGGTAGAACAGGGCCGCGCGGTCCCGGTCCAGTTCATATTGGTCAGGCAGGTCGAGCTCCAGGCTGATCCCGCGTTCCTCGAGCGGATCACCGAGCCGGGCAAGCGCCCCGGAGAGGCCGAGCCGGTTGAGGTCCGGCGGGTACAGCTCGCTGGTCATGGCCCGCAGGCTGCGGACGTTGTCCTGCAGGATCCGCCGGGCGTCGGAGAACAGCGCCCGCTGGCCGGGCGGGCTGTGCAGTTCCTCGGACTCCATCACGTAGGACAGCCCCGAGAGTTCCTGGATCACTTCGTCGTGCAGGTCCCGGGCAATGCGCTGCCGCTCCAGCTCGGAGGCCTCGATGGCCCGGCGGAGCAGCCGGCTCCTGCCGGCTTCATACGCCTGGATCCTGCGGGCCAGCTGGACTGCCGGGAACAGCTGCGCCAGCTGCAGGACGGCAAGGGACAGGAGAAACGGCGGGGCCATGCCGAACAGAACGGCGGCCTGCTCCTGGCGGACGCCGTCGTCGTCGTAATACGTCTCAAACACCAGCTTCTGCCCGTCGGGGGCAGTGACGGGCACGTAGACCTCCACGAGCTCGCCGTTTTCGACGTTGGGCGTGTTGACCTCGTCCTTCTGCATCTCCAGGTTGGCGGGGACGTCCCCGCCGTCCAGGACTTCCTGCGCCTCGTGCGGCAGGCCGAAGGTGTGGCCGATGAGCTTGGGGTCGTCCGAGTAGACGATGCGCCCGTCTTTGTCCCAGAGCCGGATCTCGAACACCGACGTCTCGCCCATCCAGGGGCGGAGGCGCTCGTCGAGCCGCTCAACGGCCGTGGGCGCACCGGACAGGACCTCCGCGTCCAGCAGCGGTCCCACCACGTTGTTGGCCAGGTGGTCGGTGGCCTCCTTGGAGTTCTCCAGTGCGTGGCGTTCAGCCTCGGACCAGATCCAGAAGGCCACCGGGGTGGTGACCACCACCAGGGCAACCAGCCCCATTAGCAGGAACCGCCGGACGGCCTTGAAAACCTCGGAGTTGTGGTTGGCCGGCGATTCGAACGGGCGAAACAGGGCAGGTTTGCGGAGCGATGGCCTAGCCATGGGACGGCTGCTCGAGCATGCCGCGCCGTGAGGCTTCCATGACCGATTCGAGCTGCGAGTGGGTTCCGAGCTTGGCGAAGATTGCCTTCACGTAGCCGCGGCAGGTGTTGAGGGAGATGTCCAGCTTGCTGGCCACTTCCTTGGAGCCGTGGCCGCCGGCCATCAGTCGGAGCACGTCCAGTTCGCGGGGCGTCAGGACGGGTCCGCCGGGTTCCACTTCGCGGACCGCGGGGGCCGGAGCGGGAGTGGACATGCCCAGCTGGGCCACCAGCGAGGGGTGGACCACCATGTTGCCGGCCCGTGCGTAGCGGAGTGTGTCCAGGAGGGTGGACAGCGATCCACCCTTCGGCAGGAAGGCGCAGATGCCCATCGAGGCGGCGGTCCGCAGCGCTTCCGGCGTCGGGTCGCCGGTGAGCATGACGATCCGGGTGTTCGGGGCGTCGGCGAGGATCCGGGCAGCGGCGGTGAGGCCGTCGCCGTCGGGCAGGTGGAAGTCCATGATCACGACGTCGGGCTTGAGGGCGATGCTCTGCTCCACGCCGCTCTTGGCGGTGGTGGCCGAGGCGACGCTCCGCAGGTCCGGTTCGCGGTCCAGGGCTGCCGTCAGCAGTTCCGTGAACGTGCTGTGGTCGTCGATGGTCAGGATGCTGATTTCCCGGGTGATCTGCGATGTTGCCGGGGTGGGAGCATCAGAATCTGAGAGGTCCATTTCGTCCTCGCTGGCGGCCGTTGCCTGCAGCAGCCGGGCGTGTGCTTCCCGCAGCGGGCGTCCGGGGAGGCAGCCGATCTCCTGGTCCATGACCCGGCGGCAGCGCCCGTAGGCCCGCAGCGCTTCCATGTACTGCCCGGACTCTTCGAGGCCCAGGACCAGGGCGGTCCAGGCGCGCTCGTTGATGGGATCGTCCACGAGCAGTTCGCTGGCCAGGGCCACCGCACGCTCCGGGTGTCCGACGGCGACAGCGGCTTCCGCTGCCCGTGCCTTGATGCTGGCGACGCGGGCGGAGTGGAGCGCACGCTCCTCCTCGGCCCAGCCGGCCAGCAGCTCATCGCCGAGCAGCGGCACCGAAGCGATGTCGAGGGCCTTCTCGAGCAGCCGGAACGACTCCTCCGGAGAGGCATGTCCGGCCTGCTTGAGCAGGTCATCGAAGCGGTCGAGGTCAAGGTCAACCATGCTGCGGTCGATCATGTAGCCGCCGGTGACCGTGCGGAGGGCGCCGCCCTTGCCGCTTCCCGGCTGGAGGTGGCGGCGCAGCACACTGACGTAGCTTTCCAGCGTGGAGAGGGCCTCAGCCGGCGGCTGGCCGTTCCACAAAACGTCGATCAGGTGGTTTTTGGAGACCGGGGTCCCCAGCTTGAGCAACAGGATTTCAAGGACCTGGCGGGGCTTGGGACCGCCAAGTTCGTGGGATCCGATGACCACGCCGCCGCGGCGGACCCGGAGCGGACCCAGGATGTTGATGGACAACTTCGTCGTTGTGCCACCAGCTTCTTCCATCGAGTTAGGAAGGTACTCGTCGTCGTTGACCCTCCGGGACCAACGAGTATCTTCTGCAACAGTCTGAACCATTTTCCTGCACCTACTATCCCCATGTGAACTGCATTCCCCATGAATGGCTTGGATTCATACTTGTCACTCGGGCAAGTAGGGGCACGAGTAGCGAGTACTCGAATTTCGGTCAGGGCACTACTTGGTTGCTTTTGCATCGAGCCGGCCACCACTCGGTGGGGGTGGCCCGGGGCTCCCCTGAAACCCGCCGGGAGGATGGCAGCGAGGTCAAGAAACACCAAGTTTTTCCCAAGAACCCGGGGCTACATTCGTATTACCGCAGTTAGAGCGGTACTACCGCGATCCTCGTCCCCGGAGGACCGCCGAATCAGCATGAAATGGGTGATCCAATGAGGCGGACCATGGCCGGCCCGGGTACAACCAAGTACTCCGAGTACTCGGCGATGAGCGTCTTTGCCGGCCGCTCAGGATTTCAAAAATATTTTGCGCGGGCGGCCCGGCTGTGCATCGCGTTACGCAGGTCACACGTAAATAGAGGCCGGGTAGTCCCATGAATGCGGCCAGCGCACTGCGCACGGAACTCCATTCCGTCCGCTTCCGGCTGCTGGCCACGCTGCTCGTCTTCATGGCGGTGGGTCTCTTTGTGGCCGGCGCTGCCACCCACGCCGCCCAGCTGAAGAGCCTCAATGACCGTGTCAACGCCGAGCTGCAGCTGCCGCGCGAGAACCTGGACGAGCTTGCCAGACAGGGCCGGCCGAATTTCGGCGGCGCCCCCTACACCACCGTGCATGACCTTTTTAGGACGTATCTGCGCAATGGCGCCCCGGGCGGCTTCGAGTCCGTGATGACCGTGCTCCGCGGGGGCAACGTCATCCTGCCCGCTGCGGAGCAGCCGACCAACCTGAACACGCCCGCCGTCACGGACCATGTCTGGGAGTGGAGCGCCCCCGGCCAGACCGTGATGCGCGACATTGACCTGGACGGCCGGAAGGTGCGCCTGGCGATCACGTCCGTTTCGCTGACTGCCGGCGGCCGCCAGGACCAGGGCCTGCTGATTGCCTCAAGCGAGATCGGGGCCCAGCGCGCCGAGGTTTTCGGTTCCATGTGGACCTTCGCCCTGGCGTCCCTGGCGACGCTCGCGCTGACCGGCCTGGTGGGCTACCTGGTCACCGGGCGGTTGCTGAGTCCGGTCCGGCGGCTCCGTGAGGCCACGGAAGCCACCACCTTTGAGGACCTGACCAAGCGGGTTGAGGTGCCGGACAGCACGGACGATATTGCCCAGTTGGCCATGAACTTCAACCGCATGCTCGAGCGGCTGGAGTCCGGTTTCGACAACCAGCGCCGGTTCGTCCACGACGCCAGCCACGAACTGCGCACCCCCATGACCATCATCCGCGGCTACCTGGAGCTGCTCCGGGCCGGGGATCCCGACGACGTCGACCAGACCCGCATGCTGCTCCTGGACGAGCTGGACCGGATGCAGGTACTGGTGGATGACCTGCTGATCCTGGCCCGCAGCGGCCGGCCGGACTTCGTGACTCCCGCCTGGGTGGAGGCCGACGACCTCCTGGAGGACGTCCTGAACCGGGTCCGGGTCCTCGGCGAGCGCCAGTGGCGCCTGGACGCCAAGCCCGGCGGCCTGATCCGCGTTGACCGCCGCCGGCTCACCCAGGCACTGGAGCAGCTCGCCGCGAACGCGGTCAAACACACCTCCGAGTCGGACCGGATATCGGTCGGGGGCGCCTGGGTGGAGAACGACGACGGCACCCCCCAAAGCGGTCGGGCGTCTGTGGTGCGGGAGCTGGCAGACTCCGCATCCAGAGAGCTGGAGATCTGGGTGTCGGACACCGGCACCGGCATCCCCGCAGAGGATCATGAGCGCATCTTCGAGCGCTTCGGCAAAGGAAGCAACTCGGCAACCTCGGAAGGCTCGGGCCTGGGACTGTCCATCGTGAAGGCCATCGCCGAGGCGCATGGCGGCACGGTGCAGCTGGAATCGGAGGAGGGCAAGGGCAGCCGCTTCGTGCTCCGGATCCCCTCCGGCGGCAAGGACGCGGACCGTAAAACGGATGATTCCGCCGCCGCGGACAGCGCCGGCCGGAGCGGCAGCGAAGCCCCGTCCGTCAAGGGCCCGCCTGCCAAGGGACCGCGACATAAAGGAACGGGCACCGCAGGGGGCAAACCAAAGCCGGCCGGACCGGCGTCGGGCATTGAATTGGCAACCCCGGCGGGAGGCGCGCCTTGACCCGGATCCTCATCGCCGACGATGAGCCGCGCATCGCGGCCTTCCTCGCCAAGGGCCTCACGGCGGCCGGCTACACCACCACCCAGGTCTCCGACGGGGTGAAAGCACTGGATTACGCCACGTCCGGGGAGTTCGACCTCCTCATCCTGGACATCGGCATGCCCAGGATGGATGGCCTCACCGTCCTCAAAAACCTCCGCGACATGCACTCGACGATTCCGGTGATCATTCTGACGGCGGCGGACAGCCTAGAAAGTACGGTAGCGGCGCTCGACGGCGGCGCGGACGACTACATGACCAAACCCTTCCGGTTCGAGGAACTGCTCTCCCGCATCAAGCTCCGGCTCCGGGGCGCGCAGGCGGTGACCTCCGCCCCGACATTCGTCTGCGGTGACCTCTCGCTTGACGTGAACCTGCGCACTGCCGAGATCGGCGGCCGCGTGATCGACCTGTCCGCGCGGGAGTTCGTCATGGCCCGGACGTTCATGGAGAATGCCGGCAAAGTGCTCAGCCGCGAGCAGCTCCTGAGCCGGGTGTGGGGCTACCACTTCGAGGGGTCCTCCAATGTGGTGGACGTATACGTGCGGTACCTGCGGCACAAGCTTGGCCAGGACCGCATCCAGACCATCCGCGGCGTGGGCTACCGGCTCGTGTGCCTGACCGGCCCTTCCGCCGCGGCTCCCGATGAGGCAGCCGGCACTGATGATGCGGAAGGCCACTCGATTTAGGCCTTCTGCCCACCTGACGCGTGCCCGCCGGGTACATGAGAAGACTCTCATCCGCGTCTCATCCCTGCCTCACCTTCACGCCTCAAAGTTGTTTCACGAAGGAGGTGTGGCAGGCCGATGAAGAGGTGGTCCTTGCTGAGCATTCCGCTGGTGGGTCTCGCCAGCATCACCGTCTGGGCGCAGGCTGTCACAGGGGCGCCGACAGGTCAGGAACCCGGGGTGATTGTTCGTGAACCGGCCCCCCGCGACTCGGTCCTGACCCCGCGACTGTCGCCGCTCACCAACCCCACGGCAACGCCCAGGGCCTCGTCACCGGCGCTCAAATCGGCGCCGCTGAATCCTGCCACCTCCTCGCCTCTCTCCACGAAGCCAGCAGAACCAGCGGAACCAGCCCAGATCGGGCTGGCACCCGACGACCCAGCCAATGCCGGCGAAGACCCCGCCGTATCCTCTGATGATCACGGCGTCGAGATTGTGGAACCGGCCCAGGTCACTTCCCCGGCAGTGGCACCCACTGACGATACAACGTCCTCGAGCGAGCTCGACGGCACAAACGGTCTCTCCGGCATTAACGGTCTCTCCGGCACTGACGGTCTCTCCTCCACCAGCGGCAGGAGTGGCAGCAGCAATGAATAAGCGCACGCGGCGGCAATCCGAAGAAGCAGTTTCCCCCCGCAATAAGGAGCCAGTGATGCACACGGAATTCCGCGATCTGTATGAACCCATTCCGCCGGAGCGATGGGGCTCCACGGTTGACTCCCCTTACGGCCAGCCCACCACGGTGATGGTGGACGACTCGGAACTCCACCAACAGGTCCTGGACATCATCCACAACGTGCTCGCCACGGCGGATCCGCGGTCCGAGGTCAGGCGCCGGCTCCTGCGCCACCTGGCAGAGAACCCCGGGCATCCTGAACAGGCGTTGCTGGACCACCTGCGCGACAGGAACCGGCGCGGCGGTCGTTCCGCGAGCGCCGGCCGGGCTTCAACAGTCGATCCCCACGTCTAGCAGACGGAAAACGCAGCTTCAGCTGCCCCACAGACCGGGTACCCGCCGCGGCACGGGTACCCGACGCATGTCCGGCCCGGGTTGGTTTGCGCGGTTGGGTTGGTCTGTCCGGTTGGGCTGGCCGGGCCCCTTTTCCGGGCTCTTTGTTCGCGGCCGTCAGAAGAGCAGCAGCACGAAGCCCCCGACGGTGCTCAGAATGCCCACTCCGGTCAGGATCCAGCCGAGGATCAGGATGGTGTTGTCGTGCTTGGGGGGTCTCAGGCCCCAGCGCGACGGGTGGCAGAGGTCGTAATGCAGTTCCACCGTGGTGCCGGCCACGAGGCCGCGCGCGACGTCGGAGTCCACCAGGGTCTGGCGCGGGACGTTTTCCTGGTCGGTCCAGCGGAAGCCGGTAAAGCCGCCGGCGGTGTACACCTCACCCGTGGTTTTGGTCCAGGCGCAGCGGCGCCGTTCGATAATCAGTCCCCATACGAGCAACGGCACGCCGGGGAGGAAGCCCACCCACGTCATGATTTCCAGGATGGGGCCAAGTACATCCGCGATACCGCCCATGCACCAACTTTAGCCGCCAGCCGGCGGCGTTCCGTACGTTGCCGGCGGCGTTCCGGAACGTCAGCTGCCGGTCTCCTCGGGGTGCTCACGGGCCCGCTTGGCGTTGGGGGCTTCGCCCTGCTGCGGGATGACATCCGGGTCCAGTTTGGTGCTGAGGTCGGTTTCGTCGCTGGCAGGTTCTTCGCGGCCGGCTTCGTCACGGACCGGTTCTGCGTGGACCGGTTCTGCGCGGACCGGTTCTTCGGACACAGCGGGGCTTTCCTCTGGATTTTCGGTCATGCCCCAAACGTAATGCCCTCTGGCCTGCAGAGTCGAGCATCCACGGGCGCCGGGAAAGCCGGGCCACAACAGGGCGCATCCACCGGGCGGACAGGCGACTCCCAGCAATCTGTGACACCCTTGTTACGATGACTTTCCAGCTCAGGGACCCCCGCCGTAAGAAGCAAGGCCGCCAGAAGCAGGGCCGTCAGCCGGCAGCCCGACGGATGCGCCTGGCAGCGGGCACCGGTTTCCTGTTCGCCGTGGCCACCCTGGTCTGCGCTACAGGGCTCGCCGCAACCTACTACTACTTCGTCCGGACCACCACGGGCCAGTTCATCGACGAGTCCGCCCTCGTGGAGGCCGTGGAAATCCACGGGCCCGCGGGCAAGGTGACCACCCGGTTCCTGGACTGGCTGCCCACCATCTCCCTGGTGATGGCCGCCGTCGTCGTTCTGCTGGTGACGGTGATTCACCGCCGCTGGCGGGCCGCGGGTATTGCCGTGGCGGCGTGCGTGGCGGCGAACATCGCCACGCAGGTGCTCAAGGACCTGCTGCCGTTGCGGCCGTACCGGGGCGTGGAGACGCTGGAGCTGAATTCGCTGCCCTCCGGACACACCACGCTGGCGGCGTCCGCGGCGGCCGCCGTGTTCCTGATGGCGTCCCCGCGGTGGCGGCCGCTGGCCGGCTTTGTCGGCGGGACGTTTGCGATCGCCTCGGGCATGTCCACGCTGGTGAACCAGTGGCACCGGCCGGCGGATGTGGTGGCAGCGTTCCTGGTGGTGGGCTGTTTCATGATTCCCGCGGGCTGGCTGATTCTCCGCAATGACGGCCACGAGTGGAACGTCTGGGACGGCTTCGGCGGGCACTGGGGTTCGGCGCGGCTCTGGATCGGGCTGCCCATGGTGCTGGGGCTGGCCTCGACTGCGGTATCGGTGTATTCGCTGGTCATGATCGTTCCCGGCATCGGCCAGGAGGCCAGCACCACCAACTACTTCTGGGCTGGCATCTCGCTGATCGTCATCGCCGGGTACCTGGCCACCGTGGCCACGACCTGTCTGTTCGCATACGCCGTCCGACGCCGGGACTAACCAGGGCGCTGACCCCAACGTCCCCAATTCCCCAACTGGGTCGCATTTAAGGGGGTTCTCAGCCCTCAGAACCCCCTCTGCTGCGACCCAGTTGGATTGCTTCTTGCTGCCTGTATTGCCAGGGCGTCCGGCTTGCTACCATTGGCGCAATCTGGCCTGGTCTCATGGGGGAATTTCTTTGCGCTACCGCGATATCTCACGCTCTCTTACGGCTTTGATCGCGGCCGCCGCGATGCTCCTGGCCGCTGCCGTCACGTCCCAGGCGGCGCCGCCCGTGCAGCTCACCTACGCCAACGCGAACTACACCATCAACACCGCCGGCGGTTCCCCTTACATCGGCACGGCTGTGGTTCCCCTGACCGCAACAACGTGGGGGACGGTGAACAGTAAGGGCGTGGTGCAGATCAAGATCAACAATGTGGTTGTCTACCACCCGGTGAACAGCGCGTGGTTCGTGAACCAGATGCTCTCCTCGTATCGCGTCACCAAGAACCCGGAGTACCTGCGCCGCGCTGACGCCACCACACGCTACATCCTGTCCGGCTCTTTCTCGGACGCCAGCGGGGCCACATGGTTCCCGTACAAGTTCAGGCACACGCCGGGCAACAGGATCGACATGGGCATTCCCTGGTACTCCGGCATGGCGCAGGGGATGATGCTCTCCACGCTGGTGAACCTGTACGAAACCACCGGCAACACCTACTGGAAGACCCATGCCGACCGCGTCTTCCGCTCGTACCAGGTGCCCAAGAAGAACGGCAGGCCGTGGTTCCAGGACCTGGTGCTGAGCGGCAGCAAGGTCTATATGTGGTTTGAGGAATACGTGGGCACGAACATCCCCTCCAGCCATGTGGTCAACGGGCACATCTATGCGGCCTGGGGCGCCTACGACTACTACCGGCTCACCAAGAACGCCACCGCGCAGTCGATGTTCAACACCGCTGCCACCACCATCCGCGACTACTTCACCAGCTACCGGCGCCCGGGGACCATTTCCTGGTATGCCGCCAGCCCCTTTGGCCAGTACGTGTGGCGGGCCCCGGCGGGCTACCACAAGGGCGTCACCAGCCAGCTCGCAATCCTCGGCCGGCAGACCGGGGACCCGGCCTTCGCCACGCAGTCGGCGCTGCTGAAGGCGGACTACTCCTGACACATCCGCGCATCTGGGTAGCACGTCAGGGCGTTCTCAGCGCTGACAACGCCCTCTGCTGCTACCCAGTCGGGGATGTGCAACCTTTACAAGCCCAGCCGGGAAGCCCACAATAAGTCGCACCACAGCCTCCACTGACTCAGCTGGGGCGCTGCTACTGGACCCGCGAAAGCAGAGGTGCGCGGACATGAACGATCAAGCCGGGGCGGACAAGGCCCTGAAGGAAAAACACCGGGCCATGTGGGCGCAGGGCGACTACCCTGCCCTGGCCAGCGAGCTCGTTGCGGACCTGGGCGCCATCCTGGTGGAGGCCTGCAACATCAAACCGCGCCAGCGCGTCCTGGATGTCGGCGCGGGCGCCGGCAATGCTGCCATCCCCGCGGCCATGATGGGTGCCCGGGTGATAGCCAGCGATCTCACCCCGGAGATGTTCGACGCCGGCCGGCGGCAGGCTGCCGACCGCGGCGTTGAGCTCGAGTGGGTGGAGGCGGACGTCGAGAATCTCCCCTTTGCGGACGGCGAGTTCGACGTCGTCATGTCCTGCCTCGGTGCCATGTTCGCCCCGCACCACCAGGCGAGCGCCGACGAATTGGTGCGTGTCTGCAAGCCGGGCGGGACCGTCGGCCTGCTGCACTGGACCCCGGAGGGCTTCATCGGGCAGATGTTCGCCGCCATGAAACCCTTCGCTCCCCCGCCCCCGCCCGGCGCGCAGCCAGCGCCGCTGTGGGGCAGCGAAGACCATGTCCGTGAGCTGTTCGGCGACCGGCTGAGCGAGATCCGGGCGCAAAAGCGGACAGTCGCGATCACCAGCTTCCGCCAGCCCGAAGATTTCCTGCACTACTTCAAGTCGCATTACGGCCCCACCATCTCCGTGTACAAGTCCCTGTCCGGTGACGAGGAGAAGGCCAAGGCCCTGGACAACGCACTCACGGAACTTGCCGGCAACTACATCGAAGCCCACGGCGATACGACCGCGCAGATGGAATGGGAGTATCTCCTGCTCACGGCGAAGGCCAATGCCAAGCCGCAGGAAACCGGGCTGTGACGGACTCCTCCGCCTCGCGGCGCGCCCTTGAGGTGGCCTCCATCCCGTCCTTCCGGCGGATCTCCGAGCACCTGAACCATTCGACCTATGCCCACCGCAAGCACCTCCCCGGCATCTGCGATTTCACCCTGGGCAACCCGCACCAGATGCCGCAGGAGGCCTACGTTGACGCCCTCCGGGACGCGCTCCACCCGCACGACGACCAGTGGTTCGCGTATAAGACCAACGAGATGGATGCGCGGGAGGCAGCGGCGGATTCGCTGAGCAGGCTGCTCGACGTCCGGTTCGAACCCGAGGACCTGTACCTCACCACCGGAGGCTTCACCGCGATCGCCCTTGCGCTGAAGGCGGTTACCGATCCCGGCGACGAGGTCATCTACAGCCTGCCGCCCTGGTTCCTCTACGAGCCGCTCGCCGTCGAGGCCGGACTGGTCCCTGTCAAAGTCCGGATCGACCTCGAAACCTTCGACCTCGACCTGGCGGCCATCGAAGAGGCCATCACGGAGCGGACCCGTGTGGTGATCATCAACTCGCCGAACAACCCGACCGGAAGGATCTACCCGCCGGAGCTCCTCCGCAGGCTGGCCGCGCTCCTCGACGACGCGTCGGAGCGGATAGGCCGGCGGATCTACCTGGTGTCGGATGAGCCGTACAACAGGATCGTCTTCGACGGCACCCGTTTCCACAGCCCCGCGGAGTTCTATCCCTACACGCTCCTGGCCTACTCCTACGGCAAGACGCATTTGTCGCCGGGCGAGCGGATCGGGTACCTGGCGCTGCCGCCGAGCATGCAGGACCGCAAGGAGCTCGGCACCGCCATCGAGGCCATGCAGCTGGCCATGGGCTGGATCTACCCCAACGCCGTCCTGCAGTATGCGCTGCCGCGGCTGGAGACGTTCACCATCGACGTCGGCCAGCTGCAGCAGAAGCGGGACCGTCTGGTCCAGGAGCTGCGCGGCATGGGATACCGGCTCCGGCCGTCCGAGGGCACCTTTTACCTGTTCATCCAGTGCCCCATTCATGACGACGAGGCCTTCACCGAGGCGCTGGGCCAGGAGGATGTCTTTGTGCTTCCGGGCGCCCTGTTCGAGACGCCGGGGTTTTTCCGGATTTCCCTCACGGCCAGCGAGGACATGGTGGAGCGCAGCCTGCCCCACTTCCGGGCGGCCATCGAACGGGCGGGACAGGACCGGCCCGAGGACGCCGAAATCAAGCTGCCCACGGGCCTGATCCCCATCATCCCCGCGAACCCCCGGCTGTTGCCCTGACCGCGCCATCCCCCATATTGGTGGCCTGAGTCAACTTTTCCCGGCCAGGGCCCCACCTTTTCCCAACCTCCGGGTGCCAGCGTGGCCGTGTGCCGCCCCTGACGACGGCGGCAGGCGAATTGGGGTGAGGCGAGTGGCAGGCGCTACACATTTCCGGTCCAAGGCCAAGAGGTCCGGGCAATGAGGTCTGACGCATGAGGTCCGGGCGATGAGCAGGGTCCCCGGCCGGCATCGCGCCCGCCGCCGGCACCGGCTTGGCACAGAGTCCACGCAGGCAGTCCCCTGGCCGGCGGAGCCCCGCGGCCGGCTCCTGATCATCTGCGCTGCGATGGTGCTGACCGCAACCACTGCCTACGGGTCAGCCCTGGCCCCACCGGCCTTACCTTCACGGGCTGCGCCGGGCGCCGCGCCGGCGGCTGCGCCTTTGCCGGGCAAGACTGCGTCGCCGGCAACAACCAAGCCCGCCCCGCAGGCGTCGGCCCCGGCGCCAACTCCCAGCCGCGCAAAACAGCCCAGCCCCAAGACGACGGCCACCAAACGGACGGCACCTACCCCGCCCGCCGCCGTCGTGCGCCCCTCCCCGGCACCCGCCGCGCCGGCACCACCAACGGCCGCCGCACCGCCACCCCAAGCGGGGCCGCCGGCGGCACCGGCCGATGCAACTCTCGAGGAACAGCTCACCGCCATCATCGCAGCCAACAGCCGGTACCAGCTGGGCGTAGCCCTCGTTGACATGTCCGACGGCGTTGTCCGCCAGTTCGGCGTCCGGGAGAAGTTCGTGGCGGCCAGCACGGGCAAAATCCTTGCCGCGGCCGCGTACTTCCACCTTGCCGAGGCGGGTGTCCTGTCCCTCACGGCGCCTATGGGCGGCCAGACCGCCGCCTTCCAGATCCGGCAGATGATCCAGCAGAGCAACAACACATCGTGGGCGCTGATCCTGGGTGCCGTCGGCTACCAGGGCATCCATGATTACGCGGCGTCGCTCGGCATTCCCTACGACAGAACCTTCAACACGCTGTCCCCTGCTGAGACAGCCAGGATTCTGGTCCTGCTCTACAACGGCCGCCTGCTCAGTCCGGCCCACACCGCCGAGCTGCTGTCCTACATGCAGAACACCAATTACGAGACACTGATCCCCGCCGCAGTTCCTCCCGGGATCACTGTTTTCCATAAGTACGGGCTGCTCAACGGGAACCTGCACGACGCGAGCATCCTGGTCCAGGGTCAGCGCGCCTACGCCTTCGTGGTGTATTCGCTGGGCGCCAGCGTCGCGGAAATCCCCGTACAGACCGCCATCATCCGCCAACTCACCCAGGCGGTTGTGGAACAGGTGTTCTGACGGACGACGGCGGGTCCCCGGCAGAGGCGTTCGGGTGCAGTGGGGGTCCCGGCAGAGTTGAGGGTTTGGGGACCGGCGGCCAGCTAAAGGTAGGGCGGTCCAGCGAAAGGCCTGGGGGGTTGCCGGCCCGGCATGTCAGGGGGGGTGCAATGCCGGGCCGGCCAGCTGGCTAAACGACCACTCGCGGCTGTGGCGTCGGACCAGATGGAAAGATCGTGCCAGCGGCACCTAGGAAAATCCCGTTTAACCTTGGGGAACCCGAACCCCCAACCCAGCGGCGGCCGCACGCCGCCGCGCGTACTTTTGACGCACCTTCCGGTTGGGGGGACCCTGCCTCCTCTGGACTCCAAGGTTCACCAGCAAATCCACCATGGAGAGCCGAAACAATACCGGCAGACGGCATTCCCCTTCGCACCGGGATTTGTCGGCAACGCCGCCGGTCTCATCGCATGCCGGAAGGGCCCGCGGGGCGGCGCAGGTGGAAGGTAAATAAGATGATGAGCCCGGATCCGTATTCACCCGGTGACAACCATTGGCAGTCCCCCACGCCGGAGAGGCTGCCTGCCCAGCACGCCGCCGCAGTCCCCGCAGCAGTCCCCGCCACGGCACGGGCAGGCCAACGGCCAGCCCAGCGCACTCCGCAGGGCGGAATACTGCAGCGCCAGCTGATGCGGCTCATCGGCGAAATCCTTGGCGACGAGGGCCTGAACTCGGAGATCCGGCTGTCGCTGCTCAGGCACATCTCCGAACACCCCGGACACCCCGAACAGGCAATGCTGGCGCATTTGCACGAGATCCAGGAGCGAGGCTGAAGCCCGCCGGTTCCCGGGCTTCCGCCTACACGAAAATTCTTTCCGATGCCCCTGGAGTGGACCATGAAAAGCAGAGCAGCCGTCGCGCTATGCGTGGCCGGGATCCTCGTGACCGGATCCGCCGCCCTGGCCGTCAATACGCAGGTATTGAACACCACGCCCACGGGCACCGGCAACGCGAACAATGTCCTCCTGCCGAATAGCGCGAGCAGGACTCCGGCTCCGGCCGCCGTCGTCAGCGTGAAAGCGACGCCGAGCGTGACGTCTGTGGACGGCGGCGGCCAGCGGCCGACGCCGTCGCTCAAACCAGGTGACGACGGCGACGATAAGGGTGGCCTGCGCACCACCGCGGAACCGGGCGATGACCAGGGCGGACATCGCAAGTCGCCCGAACCGGGAGACGACAGCGGCGGACACGGTTCGGACGGCTAAGACGCAATCCGCACCGCGGCGACCCCCCTCACAGCAGGCCATCTGCATACCTGCGGGAGGCCGATTCGAAGGTGCCGCACTACACGATCGTCAGACCAAATTTGGGGGCGACGCGCCGATCAATAGAACACGCTTTCTTTGCTTAATCCGTAAATCAACCTGTATCGTATTCATTTAGGTAGCCCGAAACTCCTCCAGAGCCACAAGCTCCAGGAGCCCCCGCCCTGCATCGCAGCGCGCCAGCCACGCCAGGCACCATAAGAAAATCCCCAACCCAGCCCAGCAGTTCCCTGCTGTCCGGATCTCCCGGCCAGCCCAGCTCCCGGCACCACTCTCAGGGGAGCACAACAGTGATGAAAGGCCGGCATTTATGATCGCCGACACCCGCACCACCTTGACCCGCCCTGAAACCCGTACCGCGGCAATCTCCGCAGCCTGGTCCCAATCCCAGCGCCAGTTCGTTCCCCGCCGCAACCGCGCCGCGCTAAGGACCCCCACCTCCCGCAGGCAGACCATCCGGCTGTTCCTGCTGGGCGTCCTCTGCACCGCAGGCTGGCTCGCCTCCCTGCTCGTGGGGCACTTCGTGGACTGCGGCCCGGAACTCCACCGCATCGGACTCGCCGCCCACATCCTCGCCCTGGTGCTGTCCTTCGGCACCATCCTCGTTGTCGACTGGCTGGGCCTGCTGTGGCTCATGGGCAAAGTGCACATGCACGAATCACCCAAGCTTGAGAAGGCAGCGAAGCCGCTGATCTGGGGCGGCCTGGCACTCCTGCTGGCCTCCGGAGCCCTCATCCAGCCCGACCTCACCAACCCGGTAACCGCGGTGAAGCTTGGCTGCGTGCTCATCCTGATGCTGAACGGCCTGAGCATCGCCCCGGCCATGCACAAGATGTTCGCGCTTCCGCGGGAAACACGCTTCAGCGAACTGGGCCGCCGTCTGCGCACGCGGCTGCTGATCGCGCTCAGCATCTCGCAGGCGTGCTGGTGGACGGCCGTGCTGATCGGCCTCGTGAACAGCACCCTCCGCCGCTGGACGGGGACGTAACCACCGCCCGCGCCGCCCAGTTTGGTTTGGCGGCGGGGCCGTTATGCCACCCGCTCCTGTGAATTCGCAGCTGCCGTGGGTGCGAGCCCGTTGCCGCGGTGGATTCCGTGCAGCAGCCGCGGCATCGTCAGCGCGGCAAGGACCGCGAGACCCACCATCGGCAGCCAGGGTGTGCCCGGCCACCAGTGGTGCCGGTCCGTCAGGTCCAGCAGCCAGCCCAGCAGTGCATTCCCAACCAGAACGGCGATGCCGCCGCAGGTAGCGGACAGTCCGTAATATGCGCCGCGGCCTGACGCGGCCCCCTCCGCCGGGATGAACCGCGGAATCAGCGACAGGATTGTGGGCGTCAGGAGCATGTGTCCCAGGATCAGCGCGCCGACTATGCCTGCCATCAGGGCCACCGCACCGGCCTCCGCCGAGGCAGAGGCCACGGAACCGGATGCCACGGGACCGGCGGATTCCGCGTCGCCGGACGTCACGGCGGCCGCGGCCAACGCGGCGCCCAGCAGCAGAAAGCCTGCAGACATAGCCCGGCCCGGCCCCAGCCGCTGGCCGGCCGCGGCCACCGGCAGCTGCAGAAGCAACGTCAGCACGGAGGCGAGCAGGAAAAGCATGGCCAGCCACGAACCGTCCAGGCCCCGCCGGTCCAGCTCCAGCGGGAACGTGAAGTAGAGCTGGTTGTAGGCCACCATGTTGGTGCTGGCGAGCAGGCAGAACCCCACAAAGCGCCGGTTCTTCAGGCATCCAAGGGCGCCCAGGGACTTGCCCGGTGACGCTCCCGGCTCCACCGCGCCAGCTACCGTCTTCCCCGGTGAACCGGCGGGCAGGCGGAACCACAGCACCACCGTCACCGCAACAAAGATGGCAATGCCGGCCGCCAGCGCCGCTCGGAAGCCCCACCCCAGCAGGGCAGCTCCCAGGAGCGGGCCAACCAGGGCACCCATCTCCCCCGTGATGGCCAGCCAGACGAACACCGAGCGCCGCGCCTTACCCGGGGCCCGTTCCTTGGTCTGGCCTGTATTGTCCGCAGGGGACGGGTCTGAATGGGACGGGTCTGAATGGGAGCGGTCCGCCCGGGACAGCTGCGACTCCAGGGCAGGCGAGAACAGCGCCCCTCCCGCACCGGTCAGCACGGCGCCGAGCAGGAACAGCGTGAAATCCGAAGCGGCCGCCAGCGTGGCGTACCCGGCGATGCGGACCAGGCAGCCGGTCAGGATCGCGCGGCGGGCGCCCCACCGGTCGGCGATCAGCCCGCCGAACAGGAACATCCCCTGCTGGCTGAAGGTCCGGGCGCCAAGAACAAGCCCGACGGCGGCGGCGTCCAGTCCGTAATCCCCGCCCATGGCGCCGGCCAGGAAGGGAATCACCGCGTAGAAGCCCAGATTGAACACCAGCTGGGTGCCGAGCAGAATGCGGGTTTCAGGCAGGTACGCCATGGGTCAGGTGGTCCTTATGAGTCCGGGCTGGTGACGAGTTCGAGGAGACGGGTAGTCCCCAGCCTGCCGGACCCCCGGTGGGCACAGGCCGCCAGGTCATTGCAGGCCACAGGGGCGGCGCAAGCCGTCGGGTGGGCGCGGGCGGCCGCCACCAGTTCCTTGCTGTGCCGGTGCTGGGGGTTGGCGAAGAAGTCGGCAGTGCCGGCCAGCTCCACCAGGGCACCCTGGTACAGCACGGCCACCCTGTGGCTCATGTACCGGATGACGTTCATGTCGTGGGAGATCATGATCAGCGAAAGCCGGCGGTCCCGGTGCAGGCGCAGCAGCAGGTCCAGGACCTTCCGCTGCGTCACGGCGTCCAGCGCGGACGTTGCCTCGTCGCAGATCAGCACCGCCGGGTCCAGCAGCAGCGCCCGGGCGATCGTCAGCCGCTGCAGCTGGCCCCCTGAACACTGGCTCGGGTACCTGTCCAGCATGCCGGGTTCCAGCTCAACGTCCCGGACGGCCTGGTGGATGCGGTCCCGGCGTTCGTCAGCCGTGCACGTCCGCTGCCGTCGCAGCGGGGCTTCCAGGCTGGCGAACAGTTTCATCCGGGGATCGAAGGCGTCGTGCGGTTCCTGGAAGACCAGCTGCACCTCGGTGCCGGGGACGCCGGAACCGGCGCCGCCGTCGTCGTTCCTGCCGTCCGCCCTGGACAGTGTCCGGGCGATGCTGCCCCGGTCCGGGGCCTCGACGTCCACCAGCAGCCGGGCAAGCGTGCTCTTCCCGGAGCCGGACTGGCCGAGGACGCCGAGGATCTCGCCTTCCCGGAGGCTCAGCGAGACGTTGTCCAAGGCCGGGCGGACGCCGCGCCCTTTGGCGAACCGCTTGGTGACGCCCTGCAGGGCCAGGATGTCGCGGGACGGTCCGGGCTCGCCCGCCGCGGCAATACGGCGGCGGGTGAGGGCGCACGCCTCCAGAAGCTCCCTGGCGCATGCGGTCCGGGGCGCGCCGAGGACGGTCCTGGCCGGGCCTTCCTCCTGGACGCAACCGGCATCCATCACCACCACCCGGTCGGCGAACGCGGAGACGGTGGCGAGGTCGTGGGTGATGTAGAGGACACCGAGCCCGTGCCGGCGCCGCTGGTTGTCGATCAGTTCCAGGATCTGCCGCTCCAGTACCTTGTCCAGTGCGGAGGTCGGCTCGTCGGCGAGCAGCAGCTCCGGCTGTCCCGCCATTGCCACGGCCAGCATGGCCCGCTGCGCCATCCCGCCGGACAGCTGGTGCGGATAGCTCCGGGCAATCCGCGCGGGATCGTCGAATCCTGCGTCGGCCAGCAGCCCCAGCGCCTGCTCCCTGGCCTGGCGGCCGCGCAGCCCCCGGTGCAGCTTCAGCGGTTCGGCCAGGTGGCTGCCAATGGTCATGCGGGGGTTGAACATCCGCTTGGGCTGCTGGTACAGCATCCCGATCCGGCCGCCGCGCAGGCGGTTGAGCTCCGCGCCGCTGGCGCGCAGCAGGTCCGTCCCGCCCAGGCTGATGGACCCCGACCCGGCCTGGATCTGCGGCGGCAGCAGTCCCAGGACGGCCAGCGCGGTCATCGTCTTGCCGCTTCCGGAGGCCCCCACCAGGGCAACGAACTCGCCCGGAGCCACGGACAGGCTGACGCCGGAAAGCACCGGGCGGGAAGCCGGCGCCCGGACGCTGAGGTGCAGGTCCTCGATGAGCAGGCCCTCAGGCATGGGTGGCCTCCGGTGCAGGGGCGGCGGCCAGCAGCAGCCGGCTGCTGGACATGCGCGCCAGGTGCTGGCCGATGAGGGTGACGCACAGTGCCACGGTGAAGATCACCAGGCCGGGCGCGAGGATGGTCATCGGCGACCTCACGGCGTAGGGCTGGGCGGCGGCGAGCATGGAGCCCCAGTCGGACTGCGGGGGCTGCACCCCCAGGCCCAGGTAGGACAGGGCTCCGACGCTGATCAGGAACTGCCCGAACCGGAGCGTGGCCTGCCCCAGCAGCGGCCCTGCCAGGTGCGGCAGGATATGCCGCCGCACAGTGAACCACGGCGAGCAGCCCAGCACACGGGCCGCCTCGATGAAGCCGCGGGCGGAGACGTCGTAGGCCAGCGCCCGTGCAAGCCGCGCGAAGGGTGTCCAGCCCGTGACGGTCAGGGCCAGCAGCAGGGCGGGATACCCCGCTCCCAGCGCGGCCACCAGGAACAGCGCCACCACCATTTCCGGCATGGCCAGGAGGATGTCATTGGTGCGGGTGAAGAACTCGTCCAGCCAGCCCCGCCGCCGGGCGCTGAGCACGCCGATCGCCGTGCCAATGACCGCAGTGAGCACCGTGGCGAGGGCGGCGATGGTCAGGGAGAAGCGGCCGCCGTCGAGCAGCCGGCTCAGGGTGTCGCGGCCCAGGTGGTCGGTGCCCAGCCAGTGGGTTGCGGTGGGCGCGGACAGCCGGGAGGCAAGGTCCTGCTCCGCCGGCGGATAGGGCGCGATCCAGCCGGCCAGGGCCACGGACAGCACCACAACGGCCAGGATGCAGGCGGCAAGCCTGATGTGAAGCGGAAGTTTACGCATGGCGCAGCCTGACCTGGGGGTTGAGGAGTCCGTGGACCAAATCCGCCACCGTAGTCAGCAGGACAGCCAGCCCCACAACCACCACCACGGCCCCCTGCGCCAGCGGAATGTCGCTGTTCAGGACGCCGTCGAACAGCAGGCGCCCCATGCCTGGGATCGCGAAGATGACCTCGATGATGACGGATCCGCCCAGCAGGCCTGCGAACCACACGGCCGCCAGCGTGGTGAGGGGCAGCAGGCCGTTGGGGATCACGTGCTTCCGGACCGTATGGAAGTAGCTCAGTCCCCTGCCCCGCGCAGCGGTGACATGCTCGGCGCCCAGCGCATCCAGCATTCCCTCGCGCACGGCGGACGTGAAATGGCTCGCCGGACGCAGGGCGAGGACCGCCACGGGCAGCACCGCCGACGTCGGGCCTTCCCACCCGGCCGACGGCAGAACGGACAGTTCGAGCGCGAAGACCAGCACGAGCATCGGCGCCAGCCAGTATTCCGGCATGGCGATGAACGCCTGGGAGACGGCGGTGATGGCCTTGTCGGCCGCGCGGCCCTCGTTCAGGGCAGCGGCGATGCCGAGGATCACCGCTATCAGCGCGGCCACCGCGAGCGTCATGACCACCAGGCTGAGCGTGACCCAGAGCGCGGGCAGCACCTGGTCCACCACGGGCGTGCGGCTGGTGTAGGACAGGCCCATGTCGCCGCTGGCGAAGCGCCCAAGCCAGCGCAGGTACTGCGTCCACAGGGGATCCTGGAGTCCCAGCTGGGCGCTTAATGCCTGGACGGCGGAGTCATCGATCGCGTCGCCGGCCACCCGCGAGCGGATGATCTTGCGCACCGGGTCGCCCGGAGTGACGTAGGGGATGAGGAACACCACGAAAGATGCCAGAAGAACGGCGACCACCAGGGCCGCCGTTCTCCTGGCGAGGAACAGCATCATGCGGAACCCAGCACTTTGGGTCCTGTACAGCGGAGAATCACGATCCGGACTTGGCCGTTTCGGCCCGGAGCACGTAGCGCGCCAGCGGGTCCTGGACGTGCGCCTGCAGGTCGGTGCGGACGGCGTCGATGGCCTGCTCATTGACCAGCCACACGTTCACGGCCTGGTCCTGGAGGATCTGGCCGGCTTCGGCATACAGCTTGTAGCGAGCCTCGGCGTCGGCCGTCGTGGCTGCCTGGGCGATCTTCTTGTCGTACTCGGCGTTGCAGAAGTGGCTGAGGTTGTAGGTGCCGTCGCAGGTGTAGTCAGCGGTGAGGAAGCCGATGGGGTCGGCGATGTCGATCAGGCGGTTGCGCTGGCTCAGCACCATGTCGTAGTTGCCGGACAGCAGGTCCGGTTCGACGGCGGCGTATTCCTTGGTCTGGATCTTCACCGGGACGCCCACGGCCTTCAGGTTCTCCTGGATGACGGTGGCAACGTCTGCGAACTCGGCGCGCTCCACGATGGCGATGATCTCCAGCGGCCGGCTGGCAGTGTAGCCGGCGGAGGCCAGCAGCTTCTTGGCGGCGTCAACGTCCTGCTTCGGCGTCTGCGCACCCTCGATGGCCCACGGCTCCGACGGCGCGAAGGGCCCGCTGGCCGGGATCGCCGCGCCCTCGTAGACGCTGGCGGCGAGCGCATCCAGATCAAGGGCCGAGCGGACCGCCTTGCGGAAGTCGACGTCATCGAACGGGGCCTTGCCGTTGTTCATGTACAGCGTGGCGGTCCGCGGCGAATCCGCCTTCAGGACCTTCACCTTGGAGTCCGACTCGAGCGCGGCCAGGCCGGAGACCGGGATGGACAGGGACACGTCCGCCTCGCCGGTCTGGACCTGGGCGGTGCGGGTGGCGCCGTCGGTGATGAACCGGATCTCGGCGCCGGCGAGCTTCACCTGGCCGCCCCAGTAGTCCTCGTTGCGGTCCAGGGTCAGGGACTGCTTCGGCTTCTCGGACACGGGCGTGAACGGGCCGGTGCAGTGGCCGAAGGGATCGACGGTTTCGCCCTTGAACGCGGCCGGCGACAGCACGCCGGTGTTCACGCTCGCGAGCCGGTAGGGCACCAGCGGGCTCTCGGTCGGGGTGGTCACGCGGACCGTGTGGTCGTCGATGGCCTTGACCGCCTTGACCACCTTCGGGCTGAAGGCGCGGGCGGGCACCTCGGCGTCCAGGACGTTCTGCAGCGAGGTCACCACCGCCTTGGCGTCGAGCGCGGCACCGTCCTGGAACTTGACGCCCCCGCGGAGGGTGAAGTCCCATTCGAGGTCGGAAACCTGCTTCCACTCCGTGGCGAGCGACGGCACGATCTTTCCCTGGGTCTCGTCGTAGCGTGTCAGGGTCTCGAGGCACCCGGACAGGGACAGAATGTAGGCGGCGTCGCTCTCCAGAGCCCAGTCCGCCACGGGTGCCCGGAAGTTGTCCACGACGATCCGCTGGTCAAGGTCGGCCGCCTGGCTGGATTTGCCGGCTTCGCCGCTGAAGCCGCAGGCGGACAGGGATAGAAGCGCCACGAGTCCCACGGACACGGACAGCGGGAATGAGGAGCGCACCGGTAAACCACCTAGATATGAATGCCTGCACACGGGGCAGGCGGAAAGCGAAAGGCCGAAAAGAGCCATGCTGAGTGTAGGCTAACCTAACTTCACCGTCCAAAGCGGCGGTGAAAGGCGCGAGTCATATCGGGACTTCCGTTACGCCTCGACCCGCCCAGCTGACTCGCAGTTGGGAAAGCGCGTCAGTAGTTGCGGCGGTGCCTGAGTCTGGGGAGTACGACGGCGAACACACCCGCGGCTGCGAACCCCAGTACCCCGGTGGCCGTCACGCCGGCGCCGAGGGAGGCCGCGGCCGTCACCGCGGAGAGAAGGACGGGGCCGCCGGTGGTGCCGGCGTCGGCCATGAACCGCCAGAGGCCCAAGAACTGCCCGCGGCCGCGGTCGGGTGAGAAGTCGGCGCCCAGCGTCATCACCAGGCCGGAGCTGATCCCATTGCCGAAGCCAATCAGCAGGGCAACGAGCAGCAGGCTGGTGAACCCGCCGGTCAGCGGGATCAGCACCAGCGCCACACCCATGATCAGCGTGGACGGGATGGCCACCCACTGCCGCCCGCGCCGGTCCATCACCTTGCCCGCCGGATAGAAGACCAGCATGTCGATCGCCCCCGAGAGCCCGTAGACCAGCGAGGCGTGTGTCGGGTCGAGGCCCAGGTGGTCGGCCCACAGCGGGATCACCACCTGGCGGGAGGCGCGGAGGGCACTCAGCAGCAGAATGCCGATTCCGGCGGTCAGGAAAACGCCCGCGTGCGAGACGGCCACGCCCCGCAGGGTGGGCTCCGGACCGGTCCTGGCGGAGGACCCGTCCACGGCCACCAGGTCAGGGACGGTGACGGCGAGCACGGCTGCAGCGGCCATGCCGGCCACGCCCACCCAGTACGCGCCGCTGATGCCGACGAAAGCGATGGCGGCGGCGCCGATGAACGGACCGATGAACGTGCCGATGCGGCTCACGCCGCCCAGCGTGGACAGGGCACGGGCGCGGAATTCAACCGGCACGGCCTCGGTGAGGTACTTCTGCCGGGCCAGGCTGAAGACGGCCGCGGACATCCCGACGACGGCCATCGCCACCGCGAGCAGCCAGAGTCCGTTGCCAATCACCAGGGACACTCCGGCGGCGAGCAGCGCCAGCGCCCCGCCGGCGGCCGCGCCCACGATGGACCAGCGTTCGCCGAACTTCAGGGTGATCATGGAGGCCGGCAGGTTGAAGAACCACGAGCCCAGGCCGATGAGCGTGACGATCAATGCGGCCACGGCAACGGACGCGCCCAGTTCACGGGCGGACAGCGCCACCACCGGAAGGATGGCCCCCTGGCCGATGCTGAACAGGAGCGCAGGTCCGAAGGCCGGAACAGCGATGCCGCGGAGGCTGAACGGCGGCGGGCTGTCGGGCGGAGTCATCCCCATAATCGTAGGCGCGGCCCCGGCCTGCACCCAGGAAACGGGGGCTCCACGAGGCCAGAATCACAAACAATTTGATTTACAGCGTCACGGGTTACCGCCAGACCTTGGCGAAATTACTAAGTGTGCTTAGCCTTGAGTCAGGGCGAGGCGCGCGGACCCCAACTGGACATCGAGTATGGTTCGGAAAACTGAACAGCCGCAGGAGTGATCATGGAAGTCTGGCCGGGCAGCGCGTATCCACTGGGTGCGACCTTTGACGGGATGGGGACA
Source organism: Arthrobacter sp. K5 (assembly GCF_040448525.1). NCBI lineage: Bacteria > Bacillati > Actinomycetota > Actinomycetes > Micrococcales > Micrococcaceae > Arthrobacter > Arthrobacter sp. K5. The sequence continues at coordinate 1,850,596 of NZ_CP159279.1, forward strand.
AACTTCGCCCTCTTCAGCGAGGCGGCCACCGCCGTCGAGCTGTGTTTGATAGCCGGTGACGGCACCGAAACACGCGTGGAGCTCCTCGAGGCGGACGGGTATGTGTGGCACTGCTACCTGCCCCAGATCCAGCCCGGGCAGAAGTACGGATACCGGATCCACGGCCCATACGACCCAGCCAAGGGGCAGCGCTGCAACCCGAACAAGCTCCTTTTGGACCCCTATGCCAAGGCCGTCGCCGGGCAGGTGCACTGGCACCCGGCGATGTTCTCCTACAATTTCGGCGACCCCTCTTCCCGCAACAACCAGGATTCGGCGCCCCACACCATGCTGGGCGTGGTGATCAACCCGTTCTTCGACTGGGCCGGGGACCGGCCACCCCGGATCCCCTACCACCGTTCCGTCATCTACGAGGCGCACGTCAAGGGGCTCACGGAGCTGCACCCCGAGGTGCCCAAGGAGCAGCGCGGCACCTTTGCCGGCGTCGCCCATCCAGCCGTCATTGCGCACCTGCAGCGGCTGGGCATCACGGCCATCGAGCTGATGCCGGTGCACCAGTTCGTCAACGACGGCATCCTGCAGGAGAAGGGCCTGAGCAACTACTGGGGCTACAACACCATCGGCTTCTTTGCGCCGCAGAACACCTACAGCTCGATCGGCCAGATGGGCCAGCAGGTCCAGGATTTCAAGGCGATGGTCCGCTCTCTGCACCGTGCGGGGATCGAGGTGATTCTCGACGTCGTCTATAACCACACGGCGGAAGGGAACCATCTGGGCCCCACGATGAGCTTCAAGGGGATCGACAACGCCGCGTATTACCGGCTGCTGGAGGGCGACAAGCAGTACTACGTCGACTACACGGGCACCGGAAATACCTTGAACGTGCGGCACCCGCACTCCCTGCAGCTGCTGATGGATTCGCTGCGGTATTGGGTCACCGAGATGCACGTGGACGGGTTCCGCTTTGATCTCGCCGCCGCGTTGGCCCGGGAATTTTACGACGTCGACCGGCTCTCCACGTTCTTCGAACTGGTGCAGCAGGACCCGATCGTGTCGCAGGTGAAGCTGATCGCCGAGCCGTGGGACGTCGGGCCGGGCGGGTACCAGGTGGGCAATTTCCCGCCGCAGTGGACGGAGTGGAACGGCAAGTACCGCGACACCGTGCGCGATTTCTGGCGCGGCGAGCCGGCCACGCTGGGCGAGTTCGCGTCGCGGCTGACCGGGTCCGCCGACCTGTACGAGCGGTCGGGGCGGCGCCCGGTCGCGTCGATCAACTTCGTCACCGCACACGACGGCTTCACGCTGCGGGACCTGGTGTCCTACAACGAGAAGCACAATGAGGCCAACGGCGAGGGCAACCGCGACGGCGAATCCCACAACCGCTCGTGGAACTGCGGCGTGGAGGGGCCCACGACGGATCCGAAGGTGCTGGCGCTCCGGGCCCGGCAGCAGCGGAACTTCATCGCCACCATGCTGCTGTCGCAGGGCGTGCCGATGATCCTGCACGGCGACGAGCTCGGCCGCACGCAGCAGGGGAACAACAACGTGTACTGCCAGGATTCCAGGCTCAGCTGGGTCAACTGGGATGCCGTCGACATGCCGCTCATGGATTTCACGGCCGCGGTGAACCGGCTGCGCGCCAAGCACCCCACGTTCCGCCGCAGCACCTTCTTCGACGGCAGGCCGGTGCGGCGCGGCAAGGGCGAGAAGCTGCCGGATATCGTGTGGCTGAACGAGGACGGCATGGAGATGCTCCCCGAGGACTGGGGCCGCGGGTTCGGCCGGACCATCGGCGTGTTCCTCAACGGTGACGGCATCCAGGGCCGGGACGACCGCGGCCGCCGCATCACGGACGTGAACTTCCTGCTGTACTTCAACGCGCACGACGACGACATCAAATTCGCGCTCCCGGCCAGTGAGTTTGCCGAGGCCTGGGACATGGTGATCAACACCGCCGGGACCGGAGTGGAACACGGACCCATCGACGCCGGCTCGGTGCTGAAGGTGGCCGCGAAGTCCATGGCGGTGCTCCGCGCCCGGGACCTGACACAGCCCGAACCCAACCTCTCCGTGGCCCCCGGACTCCAATCCCCCGGCCCCGCCTGACCCCTCCTCACCTCCCGCCGCCTCACCCCCAACCCTTCCTCACCTCCCGCCGCCTCACCCCCACCCCTTCCTCACCTCCCGCCGCCTCACCCCCAACCCTTCCTCACCTCCCATCGCCCGACCGGCCCGCGTCAAAGCAGGTCACGCGGAAATCACCCGGCCGAAACCACCCGGCAATGTGGCAGACCCATCCTGAAAGAGCGCCAATGGCGCATCACGATCGAAGCACCAACGGCGTCAGGATGGAGCCCTCATGCACGATTCAGCCGCGAACGACGGCGCGGCCCGTCGCATCATCGACTGCCGCAACCTCTCCCCCGGCGACAAAATTGAAGCTCACTACAACGGCCAGCTTTACTACGTGGGAACGGTGACGGAAACCGTGCCGGTCCTCGGCATGTTCTGGATTCTCGAGGCCGGGACCGGGACCCGGAAGCTCCTTGATCCACTGGCCCTGCTCGTGGTCCGGCGGACGGCCGCCGACACCGCCGCGGGCACCGCCGGCGGTCCAAATGCCATAGCAGGTCAGTGACGTTTGCCACGACCGGCATCGGTAGGTATTTTTACTGTCACAGCAATCTTCCGGGCGGCATTCAGGTAAAACTGAGGTCTCGCCGTCGTACTCCGGATGATTTGCGGTACGAGCGTCTCTCCTGCCTTGCCCGCCGGAAACTTCGGAGCAACAGCGATGAGCCGCCGCCGACCGCCGGGGCTGTCCCGGCGGCCACTTCATATTTGGGGGACGCACACACCATGACCGTATCCAAATGGGTCGCCGCCGGTTCGTCAGCAGCCGTGTTCGCCGGCGGGCTCTTCCTCGGGGCCCCCACTGCTTCCGCGGCACCGGGAGACCCCGCGTGTGTGCAGGCCTCCACCCAGTTTGAGGCTGCCCTCTCTGCGGCCGGCATCACCGAAACCACAATTGCCGATCTCGAGTCCAAGGCCGCAATCGCGGCGGACGCCGAGGCGAGCTATCTCGCGATGGTCGAAGCAGCCGGGGCAGTCCCCGCCGCCGAACTCGCGACTGCCCAGGCAGCGCTGGACGACGCCATCGCAGCGACCGCTGCCGCCGAAGCTGCACAGGAAGAGGCCGAAGAATCGGGCGATCCGGCCGCAATAACTGCCGCCCAGGACGCCACGGCAGCGGCCGAGGATGCCGAGGACGCAGCCCGGCAGGCCGTGACGGACCTGACAGCGGCGTACGACGCAGCCATCAACACGCCGGAGATCATTGCAGCCCAGGACGCCTTCAACGCAGCGGCGGCCGACTTCGATGCCGCGCTGGCCGCGGTCTCGCTCGATGAAGCTTCCGCCGCCGGCCTCGCGGGCCTCTTCGAGGCGTTCCTCGCAGCCTGCAATCCGGACTCCACCGAGATTGATCCGGTGACGCCGCCGGTGTCGGCACCGGTCACTGCGCCGGGAAGCCCGACGCCGGCCCTCCCCAATGCGGTCAACGAGACTCCCGCCGGAGGTGGCAGCGCGTTAGCCGTCACGAACAAGGGCCTCAACGTGCAGACCGCGGCAGAAGCCGAGCCGGGCGTCCACCCCGGGCTGGCACTCCTCGCAGCGCTCTTGGCGGCGGGCATCGCCGTGCCCGCAGCCGTCGCCGTGAGGATGCGCCGCCTGGAGCGCAGCCGCAACTAGGCAGCTCGCGTTGGAACCGCAGACGACGGCCAGCCGGCGCCAGCCCATCCGGCGGCGCTGGCTTGCCGTGCCCGCAATTGCTGCCGCGGGCCTGGCGGCCGCTCTCTTCCTTGCGCCGTCGAACGCTGTTCCCCCAAGTGGCGGCAGCACCGTCGCCGTTCCTTCAGCGCTTTCTTCAGCGGTGGGTTCCCCGAGTGCCGCGCCCGTTGCCCGCAAGGCAACGCGGCCGCTGGCGGCGGCGCCGACGGCGGTGTCGGTCAACGCCGTCGACCTGGACGTGCGGGTCCTGCCGCTGACGCCGAGTGCAGACGAGCTGGCTTCGGAATCGCTCGTTCCGCCGCTGACTCTCGACGCGTACTGGCTGACCAGCTACGGCGTGCCGGGTGCCGGGTCGACCAATACGACATACATCGTGGGGCACAGCTGGGACGGACGGGACGCCCCGTTTAACCGGCTCAGCGACAAGTCGCTCGTAGGCAAAGCGGTCACGGTCACCACTGCGAAGGGCACGCTGAGGTACCTGGTGGATTCGGTGACGACGCACGACAAGAACACGCTCAAGGACAGCGACATCTGGAACGTCGTTCCCAACCGCGTGGTGCTGATCAGCTGCTACACGGAGGACCCCTGGGGCAAGAACGTGGTGGTCACGGCTTCCCCCGCTCCATAGCAACGCTTCCTCAGCTTTCGTCGCTTCACGCCCGACGCTCCCTCAGCTTTCGTCGCCTGACGCCCGACGCTTCCTCAGCTTTCGTCGCTTCACGCCCGGCGCTCCCTCACCTCCAAGCGGGCTTGATCCAATCCTGATGGAATCCTGTGCGGATCTTAGGCGTGAGGAGGCAGGCAAGTGGGAGCGCCGTGGCAGTATGTATTCGGTTGGAAAAAATCAGACAAAAAATTCCTGGGGGGAACTATGTCCACGACTGAAATCACACCTGCTGTGACCTCGCCTTCTGATCGCAATTCGAAGCGCCGGAAGGCCAAAGCAATTCTTGCTGGCGGCCTTGTGCTTGGCATCGGTGCAGCCGTGACTCTGGCGGCTTGGAACGACTCCGAATTCGCCTTCGGAAACTTTGGCAGCGGGCAATTCAACGTCGAAGGTAGCGCGGACGGGACCACTTTCTCCGAGCACGGCTCGGCAGATCCCGCGGACAGGGCCAACCTTGCTTTCACCGCCAGTTACAACAACATGAGCCCAGGCGACACTGTAGCCGCTCCCTATGCGCTGCGGCTCGACGAGCTCACAAGCTACGGCGCGTCAGTAGTCGTTGACAGCGCGACGGCTGGCGGAGATGCAATGGCAGTGGCGAACCTGGCCTACCGCATCATCAAGGTCGACTCGTTCGCTGACTGCACGTCCACGGCAAACGGCACTGTAGTAGCTTCCGGACCAGACCTCGGTGCTGAACAGGATGTAGCGCCGTTCACTCTCGTCAAGCCAGAAAAAGTCGCCGGAGCGAACGCTCCTGGGGCTGCCACGAACGTGTGCATTCAGGTGACGGCTGGTGAAAACCTCCCGCAAGGCAAGGCGGCCACCGCGACTTGGAAGTTTGTCGCTACCTCCGTTTCCTAGGCATGAGCGGGGACATAGTCTCGCGCCACCCCACTTTCACCCGCGTACGCGCGGTCCTGGGTGGCGCCCTCGTCCTTGGCGTGGGCGCCAGCGTGACACTCGCTTCCTGGTCGGACTCCGAGTACGCAGCCGGCCAGTTCACAGCCAGCACGTTCCGTCTGGAATCCAGCACCGAAACCATCGCTTGGCGTGACAGCACATCGGCTGGCGCCTCCCTGGTGGTGAACGCCACTGGTTTGTCACCTGAATCGTCGAAGTTCGCGTGGCTGAAGATCCGCACGACGGCGGCTTCAACCGTAGGCGGAAAAGTCACCCTGACAAGGTCGACGCCCGATGGTGATTTGTCACCAGCGCTGGAGTACCGTGCGGTTCTGACGGACGCGGCATGTGATTCGAGCGCCTTCTCCAGTGCGGCGACGTATATAGCTGGGTCATCGTCGACATACCTCCCGGCAGCGTCAGTGCAGGGCACGGCTGTCGCAGTGCCAGTTGGCGCGCCCTTGGACGAGTTGCATTACTGCTTCGACGTCCGAATCAAGGCCGGCGCCGACAACAGTTATCAGGGCAAGAGCGCAACCGTCACGTGGCTGTTTACAGGAACCTCGGACTAGGCCGAAGGAGGAACAGGACATGAGTCGAAAGACGGGCAGCCGTGTAGGCAACGCCCTCCTCAACATCGCAGCGCTCGGCGGCACTGTCTGCATCATCCTGGTGATCCTCGCCTTTTTCTTCCAGATCACCCTGATCATGTTCAAGACCGGTTCCATGAGCCCGACCATTCCCGCCGGTTCGCTCGCCGTCGTGAAGAAAATCCCGGCGTCCGAGGTGCATGTGGGCGACGTCGTCACTGTGGACCTGGCGTCGGCACTGCCTGTGACGCACCGCGTTACATCTGTTTCTCCGGCAGAAGGCGGCGCAGCCAAAATCACGATGCGCGGCGACGCTAACCCAACCGACGATCCCCTGCCCTACGAAGTCCAAACAGTGCGGATCGTTCTCTGGTCCGTGCCGGAGCTCGCGTACACCGTCAACGCTGCCAACAACCCCCTGGTGCTTGGCGGCCTTACCGTCGTAATGGCCGTCGTGGTGACGTGGGCTTTCTGGCCGAGGGAGGAGCCCCGCCGTCGTCGAAATGAAAGCGAGCAGCAGGAAGTGGCGCCGTGAAGCGGAAACACCTCGCCGTCGTCGGGCTGTTCACTCTTGCTGCCGCCCTGGTGGTCGCTCCGCCGGAGCCGACGACGGCGGCCTGGACGCTGCCGCAGGGTGCTCAAGGGACGTTCACGGCCGGAACAGTCCTGCCGCCGACGTCACTCATGTGCACCGCGGGTGGTCTCCTTACAAAGGCTGCTTTTTCTTGGACAGCTCCGGTTAGCGGCGGCCTCACAAGGACCGAGTACCAGTGGACGCTCACTCCCCAGGGGGGACCAGCCTCATTGCCCAACCGCTTACCCGCATCGGCCACGGAGCTCACTGTCGACGCCGGCGTTCTCGACCTGGGCATCAGCACTGTTTCCTTGGTGGCTATGGGTCCGGGTGGCTGGAGATCAGTCGCAGTTGCGGGGACCGTCTCCCGAGTCTCGTTGATTGGCATTCCCGTGGCATCAGGTTGCAGCACTTGAGCAGCAAATCTTCCTTCGTCGAGGAGACGACGAGGGCCGGGCGTACTAGCCCCGGCCCTCGAAAAACTACTCGGGGCGCGCGCTCAGGAACCTGTCCAGCGCAGGAAGGTCGTCCGTGTTGATGTGGTCGACGCCGGCATCGAGCAGTTCGGTCCACATCGCATCGCGCGCCGCGCCTGGCTGGTCGGGCGTCGCCCAGAACCGCACCCGGTGCCCGTTGGCGTGGGCCGTTTCCACGTACGCGCGCAGCCTGGCGCGCTCTGCCTCCGGCATCGGCCCGACACCCTGCCACGTGAACAGCTTGGTCCAGTTGTCGCTGACCAGCGGCATCAGCCCGGCCGGCATCCCCGAAGCCAGGTCTGCCGACCGGCCGTCGTAGAAGCCAAACCGCTTGTCCGCTGCCTGCATCGTGGCGCGCGGGCGGTTGCCGCTGACGACTGCCGTGACCGGCCCGGCCGAAACTCTGCCGTTGGCGTAGCGGGTCATGAGCGCAGGGTGCTCAGCCAGTTCCTTCTCGACAGCCGCATAGGTCGTTTCGCCGTCGCTCTTGATGTCGATCAGCAGCTGCAGGCTGCCGTCCCAACCTGGGTAAACGCTGTGGCCCTGCTGGCGAACGAGCTTGTCCAGCGGGTCAAGGTAGAAGCTTTCGAGGGTAACACCGGCCCGCGCATCCGCGAGGTCGTGCGCCACCCGGAGCTCGCCGTCCACCAGCCAGACGTCAGCCTCCACACTGGTGAAACCGTGCTCCAGCGCGTCCAGCAGCGGCCGGTCGTGCTCGTAGTCGTTATGCGCGTGCGCTGCGGAATGCGGCTCCCCCAGCACGACGGCGGCATCCGGCGCCGCGGTGGATGGCGCCGCGCTTCCGGCGAGTGCCGTTAGGGCGACGACGGCGGTGACGGTGCTCTTGAGCAGCACAGGGTTCTCCTTCAGTGCGGTTGGGGACGCGGCCGCACTTCCCGGATTGGGAACGTCCGACGGCGTGCCCCACCACCCTGCCTGCCGGCAGCTAACGCTTGCCCACCGTCGCCTGACGCCCCGGTGAACAGGACATGTCGTGCGCCGAAAACCATCGTCCCGTGACCCTTGATCTCGACAGGCTCGATCAAAGGTGAGGACGCGTCCGGGAAAACCCGACGAAATGTGAGGACGCGTCCGGGAAAACCCGACGAGAGGTGAGGAAGCGTCCGGGAAAACCCGACGAAAGGTGAGGAAGCGTCTCGGGTTAGCCTACGTGGATGCCGGGGCGGCGGGCGGGGTCGGGCTCGTTTTCGCGGATGATCTCGCGGACCACGGGGGCGGTGTCGCCGCGGCCCAGGAGCAGGTAGCGCATCAGGTGGGCCAGGGGGTTGCCTTCGGCCCACTCGAAGTACGCGTGCGGCCGGACACCGGTGGCGTCGCGCAGGGCAAGCAAAATGGCCGCGATCGCGTTAGGCGCAGCGGGGCTGTCGGTGCGGAGGACGCGGTGCCCGTCCACCTCCACGCCCCTCACCGTGAGCACGTCACTGAATCCGGAGGGGTCCGTGACGTCGATCTCCAGGAACATCACGTCGGCTGTGCCGGGAACGGGGTTGTTCTCCCGCTGCGCCGCTTCCTTCTCTGCGTACTCGGCGGCGTCCCGGGCCTGCGGGCGGTTGGCGATCAGGTTGATCCGCCCGTCGTAGTCAATCGTGTCCGTGATGAAGCGGCGCGCGGTCTCGTCGAACTCGATCCGGTCCACCCGCAGCTCGGTGGTCCGCGAGACACGGGACACCAGTGAGACCACCACGATGCCCAGGATGAACAACCCGGAGATGGCCAGGCCGTCCGGCTTCTCGATCACGTTCTCCGCCAGGGCGTAGAGCATCACGAGGGTCAGGACGGTGAAGCCGACGGCGGCACCGCGATTCTTCTTGCGCGCGGCGGAGATGCTCACGGCCACCGCTCCGGAGACCATCATGAACAGGATCCCGGTGGCGTACGCGCCGGCCTGGGCGTTGACGTCGGCCTTGAAGCCGATGGTGATGAGAATGCTGATGGCGGTGTACACCAGGACCACGGGCCGCACCGCGCGGGACCAGTCCGGAGCCATGCCGTAGGAAGGCAGGTACCGGGGCACGATGTTGATCAGCCCGGCCATCGCGGAAGCGCCGGCGAACCACAGGATGAGGATGCTGCTGATGTCGTAGACGGACCCGAAGCCGTTGCCGAGCCGCTCGTGCGCCAGGTAGGCCAAAGCACGGCCATTCGCCGGCCCTCCCTCCTGGAATGCCTCGGCCGGGATCAGCACGGTGGTCACGAAGCTGCTGCCGATCAGGTACACGCTCATCACTACGGCCGCCGTCGTGAGGAGCTTGCGCGTGTTGCGGATCCGGTTCCGCAGCATCTCCTCCGGTGTGGACCCTGAGGCGGAAACCAACGGCATCATGCTGACGCCGGTTTCAAAGCCTGAGAGTCCCAGCACCAGCAGCGGAAACGCGAGGATCGCAGGCCCGGCGATATTGCCAAAGCCGCCGCCAAAGGACCCCAGTGAAGACATCCACGCGGCGACGGCACCCGGCAGGGTGACGGCGTCGTAAATTCCGGTGCCGATGATGACGGCGTTCAGCAGCAGGAAGACGCCCACCAGCGGAATGGCCACGGCCACCGCCTCGGAGAAGCCCAGCAGGAACACCCCGCCCAGGATCAGCAGCATCACCACGGTGATGGGAACCGCCTGGCCCTCGAGGAACGGCGGGAGATACGGGTTCTCCAGCATGTGCACGGTGGCGTCGGCGGCGGACAGGGTGATGGTGATGATCCACGACGTCGCCACGAACCCCAGCAGCACCAGCACGAACACCTTCCCGCGCCAGAACGGCAGCAGGTTCTCGAGCATGGCCACGGACCCCTGCCCGTGCGGGCTCTCGTGCGCCACCCGTCGGTACATCGGCAGCATGCCCAGCAGCGTCAGGGCCACGATCAGCAGCGTGGCCAGCGGCGACAGTGCCCCGGCGGCGAGCGCGGCGATGCCGGGAAGGTAGGACAGCGTGGAGAAGTAATCCACGCCGGTCAGGCACATGACCTTCCACCAGCTCTGCTGGTGCCCGGTGCCTTCCTCGGACTCCGGCCCCACCGGCTGGTGCACCTTGTGCTCGAGCAGCCACCGCGTGAGCGCACCGCCGGGGCCGTTTTCCCGCTCTGGGTTGGGCACACTGGCCGGAACGGAGTATTGGGCTGGTGCGGTCATGTGTGTCTTTCTGGTCTGGGTAAGGTCCGCCGTCGGGCCGCGGGAGGGGCGTCCGACGGCGGGGGCTACTTCGTTGCTCTGATGAGCCGGTAGATCATGTAGCCGGTTGCGCCGATCCCTAGGATCAGCCACAGCAACGGGGCGCTTTGGGTCAGCATGGCAGGACACGGCCTTGCGTGCTTGAGGTGGCCACGGGGTCCTTCGATTCACATGGGCAGTTTGCTGATGACCACGGGAGCCTAGCATCGGCCGGATTACGAAAAGCGCCAAAGCCGGGGATCTTAACGCTTTCTTAACGCCTCGTCCTTCACACCGGCCACAGGGATTTCCCCGGTGGTAGCGTGACGCGTATGCGCGACATTCCTGCCCCGAAGGCCCGGCCTGCGGGCAGGAACGCCCGGCCTCCAGGCAAAAGACTCCGGCCAGCAGCGAAAACTGCCAGGCTCGCAGCCAAATCGGCAGCGAAGACAGCCAAAGCCTCTGCCAGGACAGACCGGAAAGCGGCCGGAACGGACCGCGGGTTCGGCGGGCTGTGGCCCGGGGGTTCCAAAGTCTTCCCGCGCATCCTTAACGTCTTCGCACCACAGCACCCCGCCCAGGTGATTGTGCTCGGGTTCGCCGGTGCGGTCGCCCTCGGCACAATCCTGCTCATGCTGCCCATCGCGCGGAACGGCCCCGACGGCGCCCCGTTCCTCGATGCCCTGTTCACCTCCACGTCGTCCGTGTGCGTCACCGGGCTGATCACCGTCGATACTCCGGTGTACTGGAGCGGGTTCGGCAAGGTGGTGATCATGGCCCTGATCCAGATCGGCGGGTTCGGTGTCATGTCCTTCGGCACGCTGCTGGGGGTGCTCATGGCCCGCCGGCTGGGCCTGCGCTCACGGCTCTCGGCGGCCGCGGAGACCAAGAGCAACGGATTCGGCGACGTGCGCCGGGTGCTGCTCGGAGTGCTGGCCATCAGCCTCACCGTGGAGATTGTGCTCGCGGGGATGCTGGCCGCCAGGCTGGTCGCGGGCTACGGCTATGAGCCCGGGCATGCGCTGTGGCACGGCGTCTTCCACGCGGTGTCCTCATTCAACAACGCAGGATTCGCGCTGCACACGGACAACCTCATCGGCTTCGCCGGGGACCCCTGGATCTGCCTGCCCATCGCGGCCGCGGTGATCATCGGCGGCCTCGGCTTCCCGGTGCTCTTCGAACTGCGCCGGCAGTACCAGCGGCCCATCCACTGGAGCATGAACACCAAGCTGGTCCTGGTGGGCACGGCAGTGCTCCTCACCGCAGGCACCGTCTTCCTCACCGCCGTCGAATGGTCCAACCCTGCCACGCTCGGCGCCCTCAAGCCGGGCGAACGCGTCCTGGCCGGCTTCTTCCAGTCCGTCATCACCCGCACCGCCGGATTCAACAGCGTCGACATCGGGCAGATGCACGAGGTGTCCTGGCTGGGCATGGACATCCTGATGTTCATCGGCGGCGGCCCGGCCGGCACCGCGGGCGGCCTGAAGATCACCACGTTCAGCGTGCTGTTCTTCATCCTCCTGACGGAACTGCAGGGCGGCACGGCCGTGAACATCTTCGGCAAGCGGCTCTCCCGCGCCGTGCACCGGCAGGCCATCGCCGTGGTGCTGCTGGCCATCGCGCTGGTGGTGGGCTCCACGATGTTCCTGATGATCATCACCGATTTCGGCCAGGAGCGGATCCTGTTCGAGGTGATCTCCGCGTTCGCCACGGTGGGCCTGTCCACTGGCATCACGGCCGCCATGCCGCCGGCCGGCCAGGTGGTGCTGATCCTGCTCATGTTCATCGGCCGCCTGGGCCCGGTGACTCTGGGCGCCGCACTGGCTCTCCGCGAACGCCCGCTCCTATACGAATACCCGAAGGAAAGGCCCCTCATTGGCTAAGAACTTCTTCTCCCGTTCGCCCGAATCCGCGGCACAGGCGGATTCGGTGGTGGTCATCGGACTGGGCCGCTTCGGCGGCTCGCTGGCGCTGGAGCTCGAGGCCCAGGGCACCGAGGTGCTGGGCATCGACTCCAGCGAGGACACCGTGCAGTCCTACAACGGCCGGCTCACCCACGTGGTCCGGGCGGACTCCACCAAGGAGGAGGTGCTCCGCCAGCTCTCCGTCCACGAGTTCGACCGCGCCGTGGTGGGCATCGGCAGCGACATCGAGGCGAGCATCCTGACGACGTCGCGACTGCTCACATTCAAGAAGCCGCAGATCTGGGCCAAGGCCATCAGCGAACCGCACGCCGAAATCCTCAACCAGCTCGGCGTGGACCACGTGATCCGCCCCGAGCACGACATGGGCAAGCGCGTGGCCCACCTGGTCCGGGGCTCGCTGCTGGACTACGTCGAGTTCGAGGACGACTTCGTGATGATCCGCACCAGCCCGCCCACCGAGGCCCGCGACCGTCCACTGGGCGTGCTGGGGCTGCGCGACAAGTACGGCATCACCATCGTGGCGGTCAAGCGCCCCGGCGGCATCTGGGGCCACACCACCGCGCAGACCGTCCTGTACGACGACGACCAGATCATCGTGCAGGGCAGCAAGACGCAGGCGGAGCGGTTCAGCAACATGCCGTAGGTTTGCCGGCTGCCGCGTGGCCTGCTACCGCGTGGCCGGCGCCTCAATGAAGACCACCTGGCTCAGGCTTCTGACCGGGCGCCGCCTCCGGGCGGCAGGCTTGCCGACGGCGTTGGCCGGGTTCCCGGCGTCGGACTTCACTTTCGCGGCACCTGTGGAATGCCCGACGGCGTTCGCCGCCTTTCCGGCGGGGACGCGGCGCACGCTGAGCTGCTCAAGATCCAGCAGCCGGCGGGCGCCGGTCCGGGCGTCGATGATCCAGAACAGGTCGATGTCCCGGAGTGTGCTGCTCACGGTCCCCCGGTGCGCCAGCCGTCCACGGTGCCAGGCCTCGACCTCGTCGCCCACCGCCAGCTCCGCGCTGGACTGCACTTCAGGCGTCAAATGTTCGTTCACAGCCGGTCCCCCTCCCTTGGAATGTTGATGGGACCAGCCTGCACCATGATGTTTTCCAAAACGTTTCATGTGAGGTCGCGTTGTGTGTCTGCGCTGTTACCGGCTCTGCCAGCGAGCGCACCTCGTAAACTGATGCCCCGCTGACGGGGAATAAGACCGCCGGAAAATATGTGGGTCAATAACACGCAGGAAATAGAATTAAGCCCGAAATCGAGAAAACTGCGCCAATCTTGATCGTTTCCTGCGGCATTCTTAGCTTGAGTGTCTTCAGTTAAGGAAATATTCGTTAATCGCCACCAAGAGCCCTCCCCTTTTATGGATGCGCACCCTATGCATGGACAGAAACGGCCTAATTCCCCACTAGGGAATCTGCCCGCTGACTGGCAGCTAAAGCCTCCTGTGCGTGGCCGAGCCGCTGGTGGATATTCGCCAAAATACGCCATGGCGTCTCCAGGGACGGATCCAGCGAGGCCGCATGCTCCAAGTCGGCGATGGCTTCGGCGGGATGGCCCAGGCCGAACTGCGCCACACCGCGGTGGACGTAGAGGGCCGTCGAATACGGGGCGTCGGCGACCAGCGCGTCCAGCAGGTCTTTGGCCGCAGGAACGTCGCCGCTGTAAAGGTAGCCGAGCGCCAAGGCGGTGCCCGCCTCCTGCGAAGCGGGTGTCCGTTCCGTGGCGAGCCTTCCCCAATCCACGGCGTACCGGGCCGCCTCCTGGTCGCCCGCCGTTGCCGGGCCGGCGAACGCCTGGGCTGCGAGCAGCGCGGTGTCGCTGTCCCATGGTCGAAACTGCTGGGCCTGCACAAATGCCTGCTGCGCACCGGCGTTGTTCCCCGCCGCTGCCGCCCGGACTCCGGCACCCATGGGCCATTCAGCGAGGGCAGCGGGAACGGCAACGGCCAGCGCCGCGAGGACCAGCACCACGCCCGCCAGTCGCGGAACCGCACGCATTTTCCAGGCAGCATAGCCCGGGATGAACCGGTTGCCGGCTCCGGCGGGATTCCCGACGTCGGACCCCACCAGGCCCCCGCAGAGGAAGGCAACAAGTCCCGTGGTCCCGATCGAGGTGAAGTGGGTGAGGAGGGCCAGCGCGTAGGCTGCGACAGTCACCAGCACCACCGTGAGGTACCTGCGGTCTGGCGCAACCGGGGTCTCCCGCAACCGCCGGATCACAGCAATCACTGACACGGCGATCAAAGCCAGAACGAGCACCAGCAGCGGAAATCCGCCTGCGGCCAGCGCCTGCAGCGGCCAACTGTGCGGCGAGTCAGCAGGAAAGCTGTCGCCCACAGTCCGTGCCCATTCCCCGTTCACGTACGCGGGAAACGCGTCCACGAAACCGCTCGGACCTACGCCCGAGACAGCGTGGTCGGCGATCAGCCCGAGGGTCCGGTCCCACAGCAGCCACCGGCCATCCACCGTTCCGGCCGACAGCAGCCGATCCCTGGCGGCGGGAACCAGAAACACGACGACGGCGATGCCCGCCGCGGCGGCCGCGGCTCCGGCGGCGATTTTCAGCGGGGACCAGGACCTGCCCGCCATCCATGTGAAGGCGGCGAATAGCGCCACGACCAGGAGGGCCGCCAGCGCACCACGGGACCCGGAAAGCACAGCAACGCCGGCGCCGGCCAGCAAGCCCGCACGGCACAGCCAACCCTGCCAGGTGTTGCCCGGCCCGCCTTGCGCAGCCAGGACACCGGCAATCACGACGCCGGCCAGGCCTTGGTCGGTTGCGTTGCCCAGCGTCGCTCCCGGCCTTACGTCCTCAGCGCCGCCCAGAGGGCGCAGACCGGCGCCTTCCAGCGCGGCAATGACGAACAAGGCGATGCCCGCAACGGCCAGGGACAGGCTGAGCAGCGTGCGCCGCGGAGTGCCTGCGGAACCTCCCAGAACCTTGGCGCCGGTAGCGAAAACCGCCACGTACACAGCCAGTGTCAGCAGGCCTTCATAACGGGGCCAGCGTCCCGAGATACTCGCAAGAGGCGTGCCGGAGAGCAGCATCGCGACGGCGATCCACAGCACGCAAGCTGCCGTTACTGCCTTCACTGCCAGCGGGAGGCGCGCACCCACGGGCGACAGCAGGCCGGCGAAGACCGCGAGAATGACCACCACGAGCTTGACCCATACAAAGCGGAACAGTCCGCCGGGCTGGAAGGCCAGGAGAGAGGCGGCCATCAGGAGGATTGAGGCCCCGGGAAGACGGGAGATTGCTCGTTCCATGCGCAGCCTGCAGCCTTTCCCGCGAAATTGTCCCTAACCAACAATAGCCGCCCCTGCGTGCTGACTTTTCCACGGTCACTTTCCACGGACCGGTGAACGCAACATATAAATTCAGGGTGTTACACAATCGTTGGACAAACCCTATTCCACAGTTAGACTGAGGCGTTCTTTGACAATTTAAAGTGACGGCCGCGCCGTTTGCTGACCCATGGGGGGATAAAAATGCTCGCTAGGAGCGGGCGATTCCGTTTGCGAATCGCATTGTTATTATCGGTACTTTCGGCGCTCATAGTCACGGGGTTGGCACCGGCCAACGCGGTGGACCTGTCCGACGCCTCGATCAGCGGAAAGGTAACGGCGCCGGCGGGCGTTGACCTCACTTCTACGCAGGTCTACGCACACACCGCCGGCGGCTATTCGTACACCGGCTACAGCCAGGTCAATGAGGACGGCACCTACGCGATCAACGGACTGCCGGCAGGAACCTACAAAATTCAGTTCAGTGGCTCCAACTACTCCGGCGCCCTTGAACAGTGGCATGCCGGAGCTTCCTCGTTCGAGACTGCCACCGCTGTTACCCTTGCGGCCGGACAGGCGCTCACAGGAATTAATGCCAGCCTGGTCAAGGGTGCCACCATCAGCGGCCGGATCACCGGGCCCAGCGGCGTGGATATCGGTTCTGTCGGGGTATCTGTCCAAAGCACCGGCGACGACTGGTTCTCCGCGTATGGGTCGGTCAACCAGGATGGAAGCTACTCGGTGCGCGGCCTGCCTGCAGGCAGCTACAAGATCCAGTTTGCCGGCGGAAACTCCGGCGCTGTTACCCAGTGGCATGCGGCGGCGACGTCCTTCGACACAGCCACCCCCGTCACGTTGACGGCCGGCCAGGATCTGACCGGTATCAATGCGACACTCGTGCGTGGCGCGTCCATCAGCGGCACTGTAACGGTTCCGGACGGTGTCGATCCGAGCAGGATCCAGGTCGAGGCCCGGGACGTCAACGGGAACACTGCGGGCTTTGCGTACGCCAGTTCCGAAGGGACCTACAGCCTCCGCGGCCTGCGGGCGGGCAGTTACAAGGTTCTGTTTTCCTCTTATGGCACCGGTCTGCTGCAGCAGTGGTACCCTGGCGCCTCATCTTTCGACACCGCAACTGCGGTCACCGTCGCGGCAGGCCAGGACAAGACGGGAATCGGCGCATCCCTCGTCACCGGCGGTTCCGTCAGCGGAAAGGTCACCGCCCCCGCCGGAATCGACCTTTCGCTGGTCCACGCCACGGTGTACGAGGCCGCCGGACCAAACCCCAACTTCGTCGGATCCTCGTCAGTGAACGCCGACGGCACCTACAAGGTGGACGGACTCAGCACTGGAAATTACAAGGTGCAGTTCCTCGGTACCAACAGCGGCCTGCTGGAGCACTGGTACAACGGGGCGGCATCGTTTGGAACGGCCACTGCCGTTGCCGTCACGGCGGGACAAAACCACGCCGGGGTCGATGCTGCACTGGTGAAAGGCGCGTCCATCACCGGAAAGGTTTCTTCAGCCCCAGGCGTCAACCTTTCTGGAGTATGGATCTACCTCTATGATTCGGAAACTATGTCCTGGGCCGGGGGGATGCGGCCCGGCCCTGACGGTTCCTACCAGTTCGCAGGCCTCGCGGCAGGCTCGTACAAGATCCAGTTCAGCACGGGCAGCTCCGGAGCACTCGGGCAGTGGTACGGCGGTGCAGTTGCGGCATCTGCCGCCACACCCGTCGCAGTCAGCAGCAGCCAGGATCTGACACTGCCCGACACCGTGCTCATCAAGGGTGCAACCATCTCCGGCAAAGTCACTGCGCCCGCAGGCGTTGACCTTTCCGCCGTCTCCGTCTACGCGTATAACTCCAAGGGCAGCTTGTCGTACCCCGGCTACACCAACGTGCAGCCCGACGGCAGCTACAAGCTCGCCGGTCTCCCCCAAGGCGATTACGCCGTTTCGTTCTCGGGCTACAATTCCGGGGCCCTGGACCAGTGGCACGCGAATGCCACCTCCCGGGAATCGGCCACCGTACTGCCCGTCGCCGCGGGTCAGGACGTCACCGGCATCAACGCGACCCTGGTAAAGGGTGCAAGCATCAGCGGCAAAGTCACCGTCCCGGAAGGGGTCACCCTGTCCGGGGTGTCCGTGTCCGCCAGCGGAGAGGGCAGCCCCTACGGCACGTACGCGAGCGTGAACGGTGACGGCACCTACAAGGTGAAGGGCCTCCCGGCTGGCAGCTACAAGGTCAAGTTCTCCAACTACAACTCCGGGGCACTGGACGAGTGGTACAACAACGTGCAGACCGAGGCCGCTGCCACGCCCGTTGTCCTGGCAGCAGGCCAGGACAAGACGGCGGTTGATGCGACGCTTGCGAAGGGAGCGACCATCGGCGGCAAGGTCACCCTGCCCGCGGGCGTGAACGCCTTTGCCGTCAGCGTCGGCCTCTTCAAGGCAGCCGATGGCGCATCGGTTAGTTCTGTCCAGCTCAACAGCGACGGCACGTATGCGCTGCGCGGAGTCCCGGCAGGCAGCTACAAACTCCGGTTCGCCGGATACAGCAACGCTGGTGTGCTGGCCAGGTGGTACACCAATGCCACTTCGCTGGCCACCGCCACTCCGGTGACAGTCACCGACGGCCAGACCCTCACGGCCATCAACGCCGCCCTCGTCAAGGGCGGTGCCATCAGCGGCCAGATCACGGCTCCGGCGGGGACGCGACTGACGGCGTCGGAAATCGTCGCCACGAAGACCGGAACCATCGATGATTCTTCCGTTCACGGTTGGGTCAATACAGACGGAACCTACAGCATCGTCGGACTCGAAACGGGCACCTACAAGCTGCGCTTCCTCGGCGGCCAGAGCGGCGCCGAGGACCTCTGGTACGGAGGAACAACAGCCGCCACCGCCAATTCCGTCGCGGTGACCGCGGGCCAGACTGTCGCCGGCGCGAACATGACGGTTCTTAAGGGGGCGACCATCAGCGGCAACGTCTCCGGGGCAAGTGGCCAGCCCGGCTACCTGCTCAGCGTCCTGGATTCAGCCGGCAAGCTGGTCAAAAACAGCTACTCGGATGAGGCCGGCAACTACAGCGTGGTCGGCCTCGCTGCGGGTTCCTACAAGGTGGCGTTCAACCGCTCCAGCGGGTTCACCCAGGACGAGGCGCAGTACTACCAGAACCAGCCGGAATCCGCCGGCGCGGGGCAGGCACAGTCCATCCCGGTCACCTCCGGGCAGACAGTGCCCAACATCAACGCCAGCCTCACAGCCGGCGGCTCCGTGACCGGCACCGTGCTGGACAAGGCTGGCAAGCCGGTGGGCAATGCCCAGATTCAGGCCTACACGCCGGACGGCTCGCTGGTTACCCGCAGCGCGGGCACCAGTGCCACCGGCAAGTACACCCTGAACGGTCTTACCTCCGGCAGCTACATCATCAAGGTGCACGGAGCCTTGTCCGGACGCGGTGACCTCTACTCCGGCAACAAGACCGCGGAGGCCACGGCAACCAAGGTCAGCGTGGTCAGGGGCAGCGCCACAACGCACGACCTGTCCTACGCGGCAGTAGTGGAGACCCTCACCGCACCCACCCCCACCGTCAAGGGAACGGCCAAGGTGGGCTACACGCTGACGGGGGCTCCCGGAACCTGGGGACCCGCAGGTGTCACATTGAAGTACCAGTGGAAGGCCAACGGCGTCGACATCACCGGCGCCACCGCCACCGCCTTCAAGCTGACGGCGGCACAGGTCGGCAAGACACTGACCTTCAGTGTGACGGGCACCAAGGCCGGCTACACCACGGCAACCAAGACCTCCGCCGCCACCGGCACGGTCATGGCACTCAACCCCGTCCTCACTGCGCCGACTCCCAAGATCACCGGAACGGCCAAGGTGGGCTACACGCTGACCGCAGTTCCGGGAACCTGGGGACCGGCACCCATCACCCTGAAGTACCAGTGGAAGGCCAACGGGATCGCCATCGCCGGCGCCACGGCGAGCACCTACAAGCCGTCCGCGGCGGTGGTCGGCAAGACCATCAGCGTCACGGTCACCGGCAGCAAGGCCGGCTACAACACCGCGGCCAAGACGTCGGCACTCACCGCACGGGTCGCCGTCGGAACCCTTGCCGCACCGGTTCCCAAAGTCACGGGAACCGCAAAGGTGGGCTACACGCTGACCGCAGTTCCCGGAGCCTGGGGACCTGCTCCGGTCACCCTGAAGTATCAGTGGAAAGCGAACGGGGTCGCTGTCACCGGTGCCACCGCCAGCACCTATAAGCCGGCTGCGGCCGTGATCGGCAAGACCATCAGCGTGACGGTGACCGGCTCCAAGGCGGGCTTCACGACGGCGGCCAAGACGTCGGCACTCACCGCGAGGGTCGCCGTCGGGACCCTGACGGCACCGACTCCGGTGCTCAGCGGCGCTGTCAGGGTGGGGGCCGCCCTCACTGCGGCAGGCGCCTGGGGGCCGGCTCCGGTCACCCTGAAGTACCAATGGAAGGCGAACGGCGTTGCCATCACGGGCGCCACGGCAGCCACGTACACGCCGACAACAGCGGTGCTCGGCAAAACCCTGACGGTCACTGTGACGGGTTCCAAGGCCGGCTTCACCACGGTCACCAAAACCAGCGCGGTATCGGTCAAGGTGGCGGTTGGCGTGCTGACGGCACCCGTGCCCACCATCTCGGGTTCGCCAACAGCGGGATCGGTCCTCACGGTTGTTCCTGGGGCGTGGGGGCCGGCGCCGGTCACGCTGAAGTACCAGTGGTACCTCAACGGCATGCCTCTTTCCGGGGCCACCGGAACCACCTATACGCCGATGCTTCCCGGAGACGCGATCAGCGTCAGAGTCACGGGCTCCAAGCCCGGCTTCACGACGGCGGAGAAAACCTCCGCCCCGACGCCGACAATCACGTTGCGCGAGCCGGCTCCGGTGGGCTAACCGCCGTCGAACGGCTACGGCCAGACGAATGCGGCAGGGCCGCTGCAACTCCATCCGGGGTTTGCAGCGGCCCTTCCGTTTTGCGGCATGCCCCTCCTGGGGGAACGGGCCCAGCAAAGATCCGTCATAAACGTCCTGCAGTGTGATCCGCATCATACTATGGCGGGGAATGTATTCTGCTGCTGAAGCCAATGTCGTCGCCCAGGAGAAAGGACAGCCCGTGAAGCCTCATGCTTCGTTCCGCTTGTTCCGCTCCGGGCTGATCGGGTCCATCGTCCTGGGCCTGGCCGCCGGCGGACACCTCGCCGGTGGTGGCCAGCTGCCCACGCCGGCAATCCTCGCCGCCCTGTGCGCCGTGACCATGGTTCCGGTCGCGGCCATCACGCGTTTCAAACTGTCGATGCCGGTTCTCACCGCGCTGATAGGCGGCGGACAGGCCTGGCTCCACTGGGCATTCGACGCCATGTCCGCGGAAACTCCGACGGCGATTTCCCCGGCGTTGCTTTCGGGACACGCCGGACACACGCCGTCGTCCCTGAACCACGAGGCGCTGATGATGGCCGGCCCGGCGCACGGGTCCGCTCCCGACGGACTCATGTTCGCCGCCCACGCCGTCGCCACCCTGGCCACAGCGCTGCTCCTTGCCCATGGCGAGCGTGCCCTCGGAGTACTGGCCGACTGGCTGGGCCCGCTGTTTTGGGACGCCGAACCGTCCGTCGTCGTTCCCGCCGGTGCCCCATTCCCGTGCGCCGCTGCTGCGGTCCTTCCGCCTAAGCACCACTCGGTCCGCCTGCCTTCCCGGCGCGGGCCTCCGCTGCTCGCAGCCGCCGCGTAGAGACACTTCCTTTCACAACTGGCAGGAACTTCCGACGGCGGTTCTTCCGCTTTCCGGACAGGCCCAAGGCCTGATTTTCCTGACCCCTAAAACCTGTGAAAGGCACTCCTGCCATGAATACCTCCCTTCGCCGTACCCTCAAAGGCACCGCAGCCGCCACGCTGGCGGCCGGATTCCTGGCCGCCGGCGCGGCCGCCGCTTCCGCCCACGTCACCGTTGACCCGTCCGCTACCTCGGAGGGCGGCTTCACCAAGCTGACATTCAGCGTCCCCAACGAATCCGAGACCGCCAAGACCAACAGGCTCGAAGTGAAGCTGCCCACGGACACGCCGCTGACCTCCGTCTCGGTCCTGCCCATCGACGGATGGAAGGCCGAAGTCATTACCACCACCCTGCCCAAGCCGGTCGAGGTGGCCGGGGCAACCGTGACCAAGGCGCCCACCAGCGTGGTCTGGACTGCTGACGCCGCGCACCAGATCGGGCAGAACCAGTTCCAGATGTTCACCCTGTCTGTCGGCCGCCTGCCCGCAGCCGGCACCACGGTGATCCTGCCCGCTGCGCAGGGCTACACGGACGGGACCACCGTCAACTGGGCCGATGCCGCAGCCGAGCACCACCACGCCTCCGCAGCGTCGTCCGAGCCTGCCGCGGAAGCTAAAAAGTCCCGCCCGGCACCGACCTTCGTCACCACGGCAGCCGGGAGCGACGACGCCCACGCGGCGGCCAGCCCGGCAGCCACGCAGGCGTCGGCAGTGGTGCCGGCCGCCTCGGCGTCCTCCTCCGGTGGCGACACTGCCGGGTGGGTCGGGCTGGCTGCAGGACTGATCGGCCTCGCCGCGGGCGTGACAGCGCTGGCCCGTACCCGCGCCAGCCGCGGCAACTAGGCACCGGGGGAACCAGTGACCGCGGCAGCTGGCACCCGTGCAACTAGAAACCGCCGTCACCACTGACCGCGGGCCCTTCCCCCGCGGTCGCTAGTCCGAGCGGCAACCGGCTCTCCAACGCTTATCTGCTGAGCGCCTCACGCCCCACTAACCGGGCGTGAGGCTGCTTCGCGCTACCCACAAACACTTCGCGCTGCCAGGACGCATTCCACTGCCCATACGCATTCCGCCGTGCTCCGGGATGTTGCGGCTTCGGGATGTCACGGCTTCGGGGCGTCACGCGCCTCGGGATGTGATGCGCCACGGCCACGCGCCGTGCTGCCACCCCGCCGGGCATCCCACCGCGGATCCCAGCGGGCCATCCCACCGGGGCATCCCAGCGAGCGCTCCCAGCGCCCAGCCGGCCCGGCGCGCACTTCGGCAACGCCGCCAAGACCTCGAAAGACAAAACCATGACTGTATTAGCCAACCCCCAAAGGACCACCCAACAAACCCCGCCGGCCACCGCTCCCGCCGGCAACGCACCGGAGGGCCGCGGATGGTTCCGCGCGTTCCTGCTCCGGCTTCACTTCTACGCCGGAATCCTTGCCGGGCCGTTCCTGCTCATCGCCGCGCTCAGCGGCGGCCTCTACGCCGTCACGCCCCAAGTGGAACAGGCCGTCTACGCCAAGGAACTTAACGTCTCCGCGGTCGCGCAGCCGATGCCGCTGTCGGCCCAGGTGAAGGCAGCCATCGACTCCGCCGGCGGCGCCACGCCTGTCGCCGTGCGCCCGGCACCCGGCTCCGAGGACACCACCAGGGTGCTCTTCGCGGACCCTTCACTGGGTATGTCCGAGTACAGGACCGTCTTCGTGAATCCCGGCACCGGCGAAATCCGCGGCGACCTCACCACCTACGGCAGCAGCGGCGCGCTGCCGATGCGCACCTGGATCTCCACCCTCCACCGCTCCCTGAATCTCGGCGAGCCCGGCCGGATCTACAGCGAGCTTGCCGCCTCCTGGCTATGGGTGGTTGCCCTCGGCGGGCTGGGGTTGTGGATCGACAGGATCCGCCGACGCCGGACCTCACCCCAGAAAGCCCGTCCGGCGTCCGGCCGGGCCAGGACGGTCTGGCTCCACGGCACCACAGGCACCGTCATGCTCGCGGCCTTCCTGTTCCTCTCCGCCTCCGGCCTGACCTGGTCGGCGCATGCCGGCGACAACATCACGGCCCTGCGGACCAGCCTCGGCTGGCTGACCCCAACCGTTTCCACCTCCTTGAACGGACAGGCCTCCGCACCGGCCGGTGACCACTCCAGCCACGGCTCGAGGTCGGCACCCGTCAGTGCCGCGGCGGACCCGGCGGCCTACGACACCGTCCAACGGATCGCCAGGGCGGACATCATCACCGCACCGATGGTCGACATCAAGCCGCCTGCCTCTGAGGGGAAGGCCTGGACCGTGACCGAGGCAGGCAGGGAATGGCCCGCCACGGCGAGCGCTGTGGCCATCGACCCGGAAACCGAAAAGGTCACCAGCCACGCCGATTTCAAGGACCTCGGCCTGGCGGCGAAGCTGACCCGCTGGGCCATCGCGGCGCACATGGGCCTGCTCTTCGGGCTGCCGAACCAGCTCGTCCTGCTCGCTGTGGCCGCCGCCCTGGCCGCGATGGTGGTCTGGGGATACGTGATGTGGTGGAAGCGCCGCCCCACCCGCGGCAGTGCCTGGGCCATGGGCCGGCCGGCTCTGCGGGGAGCTTTCGTCCGCGGACACTGGGCCGGGATCCTGACGGCGATCACGGCGATGGTCCTTGTGGGTATGTTCCTGCCGCTCCTTGGCTGGAGCCTGCTCGGTTTCATCCTCCTCGACGCGGCGATAGCGGAAGCCAAGCACCGCCGTCGTCGTCCATTGGAACCGGAACCGGCAGTGGACCCGGAGCAGGTCCCTTCCCGGTAGCGCCCTGGCGCGCAAAGTGGGCATGGCCGCCCCGGCCCGCCGTCGATAGACTGATAATGGCCGCCGCGGCAGCAGGCCGCCCCGGCTTTCCCGAACAGGAGGTCACGATGGGTTTGGGTGACAAAATCCACAATGCCACCGAAAAACTCCACGGCAGAAGCAAGGAAGCGGCCGGCCGCGCTACCGGAGACGAACGGCTCCGGTCCGAAGGCAGGGCCCGCCATATCAGGGCCGACCTCAAGCAGGCCGGCGAAAAGATCAAGGACGCCTTCAGGAGGCACTAAGGTCCCGCATTAGAGCTCGAGGCCCTGTCCGGTAAGAGCGGACAGGGCCTCGCCGCGCCTGCGGACTGGCCCCGGACGTTCTGAGGCCTAGAGGCGTTAAAAAAACGTTAAGATTGGCGCCGCCAGCGGAGGAACTGCTGTTGCGGCGAAGGGCGGCACAGTACCGTTGATCCATGCCGTCCTGCGATGGCCCCAACACCGCAGGGCGGCATTTTCATGCCCTCCGGCGGGTGCTTCCCGATCGGCGGATTGCCAAAAGCAGGTCGGCGGATTACCAAAAGTGGCCGCCCAACCGGTCCCGAGGCGGCCTCTTTCGGTAAATAGACGCGCCACTAGGACGTGCTCCCGCGCGAACGAACACTTAAGCCCCGGCCCCGTGCCGCCTGCTGCGGAAGCACATACGGGACGGACCAAAGAAAAAGTAAGCCACCTCACTTTTCGCCCATCCGGCCCTCGCGCCGCTCCGAACTGCCTGTGTCCCATCCACGGGAGAACTGCAACCACTCGCACAAGGAGAACGCTTCCGATGAATAGTACTTTGCGACTTTTGGCCGTCCCCACGCTCGCGCTCGGTGCCCTTGCCCTGTCCGGCGCACCGGCCGTGGCAGCCGACGGCCATCAGACCTACCAGGCAACGCTGGGCCAGCTGAACGGCAGCTCCGCCGCGGGCACCGTCACCCTGCACGTCACCGGCGACCAGGCGCACGTGGTCCTCAATGTCTCCGGCCTCCCCACTACCTTCATGGACGCCCCGTATCCGCACGTGCAGCACATCCACGTCGGCGCCAAGGGCCAGTGCCCCGCGCCCGGAGCCGACACGAATGGTGACGGCGTCATCTCCACCACCGAGGGCGCCCCGGCCTACGGCAAGATCGGCACCACGCTCTCCACCAGCGGGGACACCAGCCCGGCAGCCGGCCTGGACCTGAAGGTCGCCGGCCAGGGCGGCGCCTACACGATCGACCGCAGCTTCCCGCTCAACGCCGAAACCAGGGCAGCCCTGCAGAACGGCACCGCCGTCGTGGTGGTCCACGGGCTGGATCCCGCAACCCTGAGCGCCGCCGGCCAGACCGCCAAGAGCGACCTTGTGCCCAGCCTGCCGCTGGCCGCCACGTCGCCGGCCCTCTGCGGCGCCCTTGCCGTCGGCCAGATGAACATGCCGGTGGGCGGCGCTGACACCGGCGTTGCGCAGACTCCGCAGAAAAACGACGCCGGAGTGCTGGCTTTGGGCGGTGGCCTCGTGTTGGCTGCCGCTGCCGGTGGAACCTACATCGTCCGCCGCCGGGGGGCAGCCGACGCCGCGTAGTTTCTGCGCCGGGTCCCTGACGGGGAGATGACGGGCACGGGTTCCGGATGCCGCGGACGCCTTGAGGGATTCCGCGGCCGCCGGACTCCTGCCCGTCCCCCACTCCGGGACCGCTGACGGACCAGCCCCGCCGTACGACCCACCAGGACAGGACGCGAGAATGAACAGAGCATTGAAAGCCCGCACCCACACCATGGCGTCATTGGCCGTCGCGTCGCTCCTGCTGTCCGGCTGCGCAGCAGCCGCGGGAAGCACCAGTCCGGTCGAGTCTGCAGCGGCAACCGCAACAACAGCGCCGGCGACAGCACCGCTGTCGGAAGTGCCGGCGACAGCACCGCTGTCGGAAGTGCCGGCGACAGCACCAGCGGCGAGCGCAGCCGCCACGCACTCTGGTGACCAGCACACGCCAACACAAGCAGCCGGCCCCTCCAAAGCCTCCCAGATGATCTGCGCCCAGGAAACCAGTGACGACATTGCCTCCATCCTTGCCCTGACGGAGCCGCCGCACACGGTCGACAACTGGGCAGGCGCCACCTACACCTGCACCTACCACCTGGCCGACGGCCCGCTCGTGATCTCGG
This sequence comes from Arthrobacter sp. K5, assembly GCF_040448525.1. Classification (NCBI taxonomy): domain Bacteria; kingdom Bacillati; phylum Actinomycetota; class Actinomycetes; order Micrococcales; family Micrococcaceae; genus Arthrobacter; species Arthrobacter sp. K5. The sequence goes on from NZ_CP159279.1 coordinate 1,876,723, forward strand.
TGAAGGAATCCCCAGGCCCCGCCGCGGCGCGCAAGTACTTCGACGCCCTGCAGGGCAAACTCAAGGCCGAACCCATCAGGGGCCTGGCCAACCTCGGCTTCCCGGCGGCCCAGACCCCCGATGGGTCGGTCGTCTTCCTCAAGGACAGCAGCACCCTGCACGTCAACGCCGCCGCGCTGCCCGCCGCCGTCGGCCCCCAGGACGTGACGCACACCGACTTCGCCTACCAGGTGGCCACCACCATCCTGGCCTGCTGGAAGGAACACCACTGAGCATGGACTTCCCCGCCGCCACGTCTCCCGCGCGCTGCCGCAAGAAGCACGCGGCCGCCCTCCTGCTTCTCGGCGCACTCGTCCTGAGCGGCTGCGGAACGGCGGCGCCGTCGTCGGCCCCTTCACCGGGCACGCCGTGGGCCGTACAGTCCGACGCGGCGCAGTCCGCCGGCCCGGCATCTACATCCCCGCCGGCGTCACCCGCGAAAAGTACGACGGCGGCGGCCGCCCCAGCGGCCAAGGTCCCCTCCCCTGCACGGCCGGCACCTGCTCCTGCTCCTGCTCCTGCTCCTGCTCCTGCTCCTGCGACCGTCACGGTCCCGGCCATCGGCGTGCAGTCGCCGCTGGTGAAGCTGGCTCTGCGGCAGAACGGGTCTCTGGAGGTGCCGCCGGACGGACCGGGCGCGCCTGCCGGGTGGTATTCGGGATCGCCGTCGCCCGGCGAAACTGGCCCGGCGGTGGTGCTCGGCCACGTCAACGCCACCGATGGAGGTCCGGGCGTCCTCGCGAACCTCCGCGGCCTCAAGCCCGGCGCGGAAATCACGGTGCGCCGCGCCGACCGCAGCACCGTCGTCTTCACCATGACCAGGGCCGCAGCCTACAGCAAGAACAACTTCCCCACGCTCGAGGTATACGGCAACACCAAGGGTCCGGAGCTGCGGCTCATCACCTGCGACGGGTACGACCCCGCCACTGGCCTCTTCAACGACAACTACGTGGTGTACGCCAAGCTCAAATCCAGGTCGGCCGGCTGACGCTCCGCCTTTCTGCCGTTTCACCGTTTCACCGTTGCGCCCAAAAGGGTCGCTCGGAGTGGGTTCGAAGCGGCCCTTTTTGGTAACTCGTCGCGGCAGGGGGCTTCCAAGCGGCCCTTTCTGGTATCTCGACGAGGCAACGAGGTTCGAAGCGGCCACATCGGGCGAACCGGCCCTTCTGGCAAGACTTCGCGGCGAGGACCCTTTAGTGGACCAGGCCGGAGACCAGGTTGATGACCGTTGCCAGCACGATCGCGCCCAGCAGGTAGGACAGCAACGCCTGGCGAAGCACCGTACTGCGAATTGCATCCGTTTTGAGGTTGGTATCCGAGACCTGGTAGGCCATGCCCACGGTGAAGGCCAGGTACGCGAAGTCCATGTAGCGCGGCGGCTTGTCCTCATTGAAGTCGACGCCGCTCTTGTCGCGGTAGTAGATGGAGGCGTAGCGCAATGTATAGAGCGTGTGCACGAGGAACCAGGACAACGCCACGCTCCCCAGAGCCAATGCGATGATGCCCGATTTGGCTGGGCCTTCGCTGTTGGAGGCATCCCCGAGGATCAGGGCAACGCCTCCGAAACTTGCCACCGTCGCGGCCAAGACCAGGGCGTCGGAGGCGGCCCGGCCAGGATCGTCACGCCGGGCGTGGGCAGCCGTGGCCGCCGCGGGCAGGCGCCCGATGATGGCCCACACCCAGACGAGATAGGTGGCGGAGGCGGCCGCCCACCCCAGAGCCGGCGCATAAGTCCACGTCTGCAAGAGCCCCACCGCAACAGCCACAGCCAGTCCGACGACAACCATCACCAGCAGCCTGAGCCGTGAATGATGCGCCGGCCGGTCGAAGTTTGATGCCTGGTGTCCTGCCCCGCCCACTCTGCTCATCGTCTGATCATTGCAGTTTCCAGGCTCGTTCCGGCTCCGCGCCGCCGCAGGTCCGGAAGCCCCGGGGGCGGTGAGGGGTGGTCGCTGCCTCTAGTTTGCCGTTTCGCCAGCCGTTTCGCCAAAAAGGGCCGCTTGAAGTGGATTCGAGCGGCCCTTTTTGGCGAAACGGCGAGGCAAGAACTCTCGAAGCGGCCCTTTTTGGCAAAACGCCGCGCGTGCAGAAACCCCGGAAGCGCGAATGGACACTTAAGCCCCGGCTGTGGGGCCTCAAGTGTTCGTTCGCGCTCCGTTGAAGGGCCTCAAGTGTCCGTTCGCGCCCGACGAAGGACCCTGGGTGTCCGTTCGCGCTCGACGAAGCCGCGCTAGCTGAGCGCCGGCACCTGCACCCGGCCCGGCTTGAAGCGGGCGCCGAAACCGGGAGCAACAGGCACGTCGATCCGCGCGTGGGTGTGGAGTTCGCTGACGGTCGCTTTCGTGTGCTCCGCGATCTGCTCCAGGGTGGTCACCCACATGCCGTCCATGCCCTTGACCCGCTCGATCAGCTGTTCCAGGGCCACAGCCTTGGACGGCCGGCCCGAGATGAACGGGTGGTTCGTGAGCACGAAGCAGCTTCCCTGCGAGTGGTGCGCCTGCGCCTCGAGCGTCCACATCTCCAGCACCTTGGCCGGGCTTTCGATCACGCCGCTGCCCGTCACACCGGGATAGAACGCGTACTGCTCCCAGTCATCCAGCGTCCAGTCGACGGGGATCTCCACGATGTCGCGGGTGTCGCCGGCACCGGCGGGAGAACCCGAGGAGACCGACATCCGGTACGGCGCATCGCCGTCGAGCAGGCTGGAGTCGTAGAGGAAGCCGCGGTCCGCGAGCAGCGCCGGCGAGTGCCAGTTCAGCTCCCACCACGGGGCGCGGTATCCCACCGGCCGGATCCCGGCGACCTTCTCCAGCGCCTCGAGTCCCCGGTCGATGTAGCTCGCCTCGGTGGCTGCGTCGATCCCCTGCATGGGCTCGTGCAGGTACCCGTGGTGCGCTACCTCGTGGCCGCCGTCGACGATCTGCCGCACCACGTCGGGGTAGCTTTCGGCGGTGAAGCCGGGGATGAAGAACGTCCCCCGGACGTCCTGCCGCGCGAGGATCTGCAGCAACCGCGGCACCGCGACCTTGGGCCCGTACGACTGGTGGCTCATGAGCGACATGCGCCGGGTGCTGGTGGGGTCGTGCGCGATGACGCAGGATTCGGCGTCGACATCGAAGGTGAAGGATGCGGCGGCAGTGAAGCCGGCGGGCCAGGTGATGGGGTGCTGGGAATCCGCGAAGGCGCTGGTGCTCATGCCGGGGTTCCTTTCGTCAGAGGGCGAACTGGAGAGGTGCAGAAGGATTTAGAGTTCGACGGCGGAAACCGGCTGGGGTGCCTGCGCAGCATCAGGTGCGCTGACCGCGGCGGAGGTGCCGCCGTCGTCCGTCACCGTTACGTACGGCCGGTGCAGCCGGGGGCCGAGAACCGCGTACACCGCGGCGCTGGTAAGTCCGCCCGCGAGCCAGGAGAGGTCCCAGCCGCCCAGCGCAACCGCGATGGGGCCCTGCATGATCGGGATGAGCCCGTACATGAACAGCCAGGTGGCCGCGATCCCGGCGAGCAGCGCGGTCACGCCGGCCCAGTTGACCACGGGCAGCCGGCGGGTGCCGACGCCGTCGAAGAGCCGATCCACCTTGCCCGGCCAGCGCTTCTCCAGCCAGAAGTAGTGCACCAGCATCACACCGCCCCAGGCAGCCACCCAGGCCACGAGGCCGATCAGCCAGGCGTCCAGCACCGAGGCGAAGTCCTCCTGGAAGATGAAGAAGACGACGGCGATGAGCGAGAAGACGCCGACGAACAGGTTGAGTTTGCGGCGGCTGATGGTGATGTCCAGGGCCTGCGTGGCCACCGAGAAGGTGTAGATGTTCAGGATGTTGGTGGCGATGGGTCCGTGGAGCACCATCAGGAGCACGGGCAGCGCCATGGCGCCGAAGTTCTGCACGATCAGTTTGCCGGGGTCGACTTCGCCGCTGTTGGTGGCCAGGCTCGCGCCGAGAACGCCGAGCCAGACGACGGGGATGAACTGGCCCAGGACGGAGGCCAGGTAGACCTTTTTCTTGGGGACGGTGGTGCTGACGAAGCGGGAGTAGTCGGCGGCGTAGGTGAACCAGGTGATGCCCCAGCCAATGCCGATGGCCGTCATCACGGCGCTCATGGCCGCGATGCGTTCGGAGCCTTCCAGGATGTTGCCCGCGGGGCCGGCGTAGGTCCAGTCGATCTTCAGGCCGAACCAGGCCACGGCGGACATGACCACCAAAATGATGATGGTGGGCGGCACGGTCCATTTTTCGAAGGCGGCAATCGCCTTGTACCCGAACCAGGCGATGGCAACCTGGGCGGCCATGATGAACGTGGCGACGCCGATCTTCCAGGCGTAGTTGTGGGCGTCGGGATCCACCCAGCCGAGGGTGCCGAAGAGCGCCATGACCAGGTCGAGGATGATCCAGGTGTTGACGGCGCACCAGCCCACCACGAGCAGGGCCTGGATGGCGGCCGGGAGGTAGTTGCCGCGGCGGCCGAAAGCGGCTCGGGCCAGGACCATGCCGGTGGCGCCGGTCTTCTGGCCCAGCAAAACGAAGCAGCCGAAGAGCAGCATGCCGATCAGGTTGCCGAGGACCAGGACGGTGACCGTGTCAGCAAAGCCCAGGCCCAGGTTGATGCCCAGGGCGCCGAGGACCCAGTTGATCGGGGCAAGGTTTGCGCCCGCCCAGATCCAGAACTGGCCCGACACCTTGCGGGTGCGCGCGGATTCCGGAATGGGCTGGAGCCAGGCTTCGAAGTCCTCGGCCTGCTCCATTGCGGGCCCGGACTGCGGTGTTGAGGAGTTGTGCATCGGAAAAGCCTCCGTATGAGGAAGAAGAGCCTCCGGGAAGAAGGGATGCATTAAGCGTATGTGCGCTACATCACAGCAACAAGGTACGATCTGTCTAACATAATTCCCTTGCCTATGACGGAGTGTAAGAACAGTGTTGCTCGAAGACGTTCTGAAGCACCGGACCGTCCAGGCGGCCGATCCGCTGCTGCGCGCCGCCCCGGACAGCGTGCCCGGCCGGCAGGTGCGGTGGGTCCACTCGAGCGAGGTCCTGGACATCGCTCCCCTGCTGCGCGGCGGCGAGCTCCTCCTCAGCGGCGGCCAGGCCCTGGCCACCGCAAGCGATAAGCGGCAGGTGGACTACGTCCGCGAACTGGCGGGACGCGGCGTCGCCGCCCTGGCCATCGAGACCGGGCCGACGCTGCCCGACATTCCCGAGTCCATGCTCATCGCAGCGGAGTCCAACGGGCTGCCGCTGTTCGAGCTGCGCAAGGTGGCGCCCTTCGTGGGCATCATGCAGGAGATCAACTCCATCCTGGTGGGCCAGTCCGTGGAACTGCTGCAGCGCGGCGACGAGATCAGCCACGCCATGGCGGCCGAACTCGCCCACGGCGGCGGGCTGGATGAGGTGCTCGCCGTGCTCGCCGGGCAGACCGGGACCAGCGTCCGCCTGGTTTCGCCGGCGGGGCTGACGCTGGGGAGTGCGGGTGCCGACGGCGGCGGTTCTGCCGGCGGTACTGCCGGCGCTTTGGCGACGGCAAGTACGACGGCGGTCGACGTTCCGGTCCGCGGTGTGCTGGCCGCGCGGCTGGAACTGGAGGCGCCCGAGGGGATCGACCCGGCGTTTGTCCGGGTAGCCGGTGAACGCTCCGTCGACATTCTTGGCCTGGCGCTGCTGCAGCGGATGCCGCCGGGCCTGAAGGAACTGGCGGGAGCGGAACTGATGCGCGCCGTCCATTCCGGTGCCCAGCCGTGGCGGCTGGAGCAGCTGGGGGCCGCGGCAGGGTTCGCCGTCGACGGTCCGGTGGCCGCCGTCATGATCCGTTCCGCCGCTTCCGGCCGGCTGCGCCCGGCGCTGGACAGGATTCTGGCGGACTCGGTCCCGCATGCTGCCAGCTATGCCGACAAGCTGGAGCTCATCGCGTTGGCCGGCCTCCCGCCCGAGGGAACCCGTGCCGCGCGGGCGTCGCTGATCGAGGCGCTGGGGAACCTCGACGTCCCGGAGGGCTCCGCGATCGCCGTCGGACCCCTGGGGCAGGGCGTCGGCGAGGCCGCCTGGTCCATGGCGGAGGCTCGCCGGACGCTGGACCTGGCGCCGCGGACTGGCCGTGCCGCCAGCGGACCGCGGCAGGTGCGGGATGCGGACGCGTTCAGTGCCGAGCGGCTGGCTGCCGAGAGCATCGACGGCGGTGCCCGCCGCGACTTCGTCCGCCGGACGCTGGGACCAATTCTCGAGCACGACGAACAGCGGAACTCGCAGCTGCTGCACACCCTGACGGTGTGGCTGGATTCCGGCTGCAACACGGCGCAGGCAGCACGCGAGCTGCACCTGGAGCGGCAGTCGATGTACCACCGGCTGCAGCGCATCTTCGACCTCTGCGGCGGCGACCCCCGGGGAACGGGCAGGCTCGCCGGCCTGCACCTGGCAACCCGCCTAGCCCCACTCCCCTAGGCCCTTTCCTCAAATCCCGTCGCCTGGATCCCGACGCTTCCTCACAGGACAGCGTCCGGGGGACGTGGCGCAATGACCGGATCTGCATGGCGGTGCACCAGTGCCCACGTGTCGCCCTCGGGTCGATAGACGCTCGTTACACGCAAATCAAACTGCGATATATCGGCTCCTCCCCTGCCAATGTTCTACGTCGAGGAAGACGGCCAGCTCGGAAGTAACGTGCCTACTGAGGCCATCAACGCCAACGAGTCGTCCGTCCTTGAACCGGGCAGCGGCTGAATCGAGAGCCTTAGATACCTGGTCCCAGCCCACAACCGGCGGTCCCCAGGGATTCGCGAGGGACCCATCCTCGCCGTGGGAGAACATTGCCTTGGCTGGTTCAGGATCTCCTTTGGCAAACTCATTCATCGTTTGATGAAACCGGCCGACGACCTCGTCAAGCTGCATTGTTCCCACCTTCTGATTGTGGCGTTCGAGTACCGAATCCTACGCCCGGGGAACCCGCCCGTCACGAACCAACCGGGTCAGTCAATATTGAGTGCAAGCGGACGACGGGAGGTCCCGCCGTCGTCCAGCAACCACCACCTGCTCGAGTCTGTCTGACCATGTTCGGATCTTTCGCCAACACAAAGCCACATACCGCTGCGATCCAAGACTTCAGGAGTCGAAGACCTCCTTGGCTACCGTGATGGCAGATACGGCCTTGGGCCAGCCAGCATAGAAGGCCAGGTGGACGATGGCTTCCTTCAGTTCGGGTTCCGTCAGGCCGTTGGTCTTTGCCCGGCCGAGGTGGCCGCGGAGCTGCTCGGTGCTGCCGCTGGTGATCAGGCTGGCGACGGTCACGAGGCTCCGGTCCCGCGGGGAGAGCTCGCTGCGCTCCCAGATGTCCCCGAAGAGCACGCCGTCGGTGAGCTCAACAAGCTTGGGGGCGAAGTCGCCGATGAGTTGCTGGGCGCGGGTCTGGGTCGGATCCGTCATGCGAGTTGTCCTTTCGGAGGGTTAGGCAAGTCGGAGGCGTAGGCCATGAGGCCGGTTCGCCGCAGCCAGGCCTCGGTTGCGGGTCTGGATTTGCCGACTTCCTCGCCGCGGACTGCGAGCCCCTCGCCGAGGGTTGCGCCGAGGCAGGAGCCGGCGTAATCCCGCTCGATGGTGCCCAGCCCGCTCACGGCGTAGGTGGCCATGGGGTAAACGGTCTTGCCGGCGAAGTCATGGTTTTCGGTGAACGTCGTCATGATCATCGGTGCTCTGACGTTCCAGATGCCGCTGGCCAGGAGCACCGTGTCGTAGCGGTCTATGGACGGAAGAGGGTTGGCGATCTCAGGACGGCTGTCCTCATTCTGCTCGCGGACGTTACGTGCCACGGTGGCGTCGTAGCCATCCGGGTATGGAACCGCTGCTTCGATCCGGTGAACGTCGCAGCCAATGAGACCGCTGATCATGCCGGCCAGAACTTCGGTGTTGCCGACGTCGAGGTCCCGGCGGCCGCCGTAGTAATAGTTCTCGCCTGCACGCGAAAAGTAAGCGAGCAGGACTCTGGCGCCGGTTTCCCGGCCTTCGGCAGTGCTCGCTTGTGGTGTGACTGGAGCTGGCATCGTGTTCCCTGGGGTGCACCCCGCCGCGCCGGCGCCGAACAGCGCCCCGGCAAGGCTAACGGCCGCGGAGCGCAGGACGGATCGCCGGTCAGCGGCGGGCAGGTTTTTGGACATAAAGGCAGGCCAGGTCAGCTGTACCGGCGGCCGCCCAGCCAGCTGACCATGGCGGGATCGCGGTGGTCGAAGAAGAGGCTGGCACCGGTGTCCAGGGCGGCGATGGTGCTCATCTGTTCGGCGGTGAGGTTGAAGTCGAAGACATCCATGTTCTGGGCCATGCGCTCAGGCCGCACGGACTTCGGGATGACCACGACGTCCCGCTGGATCAGCCAGCGGAGCACGACCTGTGCAACGGACTTGCCGTGGGCTTCGGCGATGCCGCTGAGGACCGGATCGGTGAAGAGGTTGTTTTTTCCTTCGGCGAACGGTCCCCAGGATTCGATCTGGACACCGCGCTCGCGCATCAGCGACTGGTCAGCCTCGCGCTGGTGGAAGGGGTGGGTCTCGATCTGGTTGACGGCCGGGACGATCTCGTTGTGGTCGATGAGGTCCACGAGCCGGTCGGGATGGAAGTTGGACACGCCGATCGCACGCGAAAGGCCTTCCTTGTTGATCTCCTGCATGGCACGCCACTCGCTGTAGTAGTCACCCAGCGGCTGGTGGATCAGGTACAGGTCGACGTAGTCCAGGCCGAGCCGGCGGAGTGAGTGCTCGAAGGAGCGCCTCGTGTCGTCCTCAACGCTGCCGGTCGGGGCGTGCTGGATCCAGACTTTCGTGGTGACAAAGAGCTCCTCGCGGGCGATTCCGCTGGCCTTGATCGCCGCACCGACGGCCGCCTCGTTGCCGTAGGAGGCGGCCGTGTCCAGGTGGCGGTAGCCGACGGCGAGGGCGGCTTCGACGGCGGCCTGGGTATCCTCCTCGGGGATCTGGAAGACGCCGAAGCCGAGGATCGGCATCTGCACGCCGTTATTGAGGGTCACGTTTTTCATGGGATCTCCTTCTGTTTTGTGGGTGGCTTTGTGTTGGCTTGCAGGCCGGCTGGGCGGTTTCGTAGTACTGGTCCGTGCCGGGTTCAAGTTTGCGTGCCGCAGGTTCAGGGATGCGGCAGTGAGGATGAGAAGGACGACGGCGGTGGTCCCGAGGCCGATGCGCAGCCCGCCCATGAAGTCGTGCCCGGCCAGCAGGGCGCCGTAGATTGCCACCCCGAGGGACCCGCCGACCTGCCGGGCTGTGTTGATCACACCGCTCGCGGTCCCGGCTTTCTCTGCCGGCACGTGGTCCATGACGAGGGCGATGATCGGTGGGACGGTGAAGGAACCGCCGACGCCGACCGGGACCATCACGAGCGCCACGAGCAGTGTCTGGGCGTCGCCGGGGAGCAGCCACAGGCCAGCCAGGCCCGCGGCCATGATCAGTTGGCCGGCAGCGATCATTGCCACGTTCCCGTAGCGGACCATCAGCCGTGCCGCGAAGGGGTTCAGGAGGGCAACCAGACCGGTCATCGGCAGAAACAGCAGCCCCGTCACCAGCGCTGTCGCCCCACGCTGCTGCTGGAAGTAGAGGCTTTGGAGGAAGACGACGCCGTAGAAAGCCGCCATCGTGACGAGAGCGATGGCCAGGGTGGTGGAGACTGTCCGCGACCGGAACAGGTCCAGCGGGACCATGGGATGCTTTCCCCGGGCCTGCGCCAGTATGAAGGCGGCCACGGACCCGGCACATACGGCGAACAAAGCGAGGATTTCGGGCGATCCATAGCCGACGGATGCGCCTTCGATGATGCCGTAGGTCAGGCTGGCCAAAGCCAGCACGGCGGCAAATTGCCCGAACCAGTCAAAGGGCGCCGGGCGGCGGGGTGAAGGGGCGACGCGGGACAGCACGAGCAGGGCCGCCACGCCGACGGGAAGATTGACGAAGAAGATCAGCCGCCAGTCGATCTGGGTGAGGACGCCGCCAAGCACGGGACCGGCAGCCGCGGCGACTGAGCCGCCCAGGCCCCAGTACACGATCGCCCTGCGCCGATCGACGGCGTCATGGTAGGCCTCCCGGATGAGCGCCAGGGAGCTGGGGGTGATCATGGCGGCACCGAGGCCCTGCAGGATCCGGCCGGCGATGAGGACCGGCAGGCTCGGGCTGAATGCGCAGGCGGCGGAAGCCGCGGTGAAGAGGATCATGCCGAGGCCGTAGGCGCGGCGGGCCCCCACCCGGTCGGAGAACGTTCCGGAGAACAGCTGCAGGGCCGAGAACATCAGGGTGTAGCCGGTGACAATCCACTGCAGGCCGGACAGGCCGCCGCCGAGGTCGTTACGGATCTCGGGCAGGGCCACGTTGACGATCTGGGCGTCCAGGGCAACCACGAAGAAGCCCAGCATGGCCACCGCCAGCGAAGCGCGCGGCCGGGCCGCGGTTGCCGGAGGGCTGACAGCAGACACGGACATGCTGTCCTTTCAGGGAGGGGAAACTGAACTCCCTCAAGAAAACCAGCTCGTTCAAGCGCGCGGGAGTGCCTGTTGTGAGGTGTACTGCCAGTTCCTGTTAGGCCGGGGCCCGCCGTCGTACCGTAGACGCCATGGAGAACAGCAAAGACGTCCGCGAGTTCCTCATGAGCCGGCGGTCGCGCATCACTCCCGCCCAGGCCGGGCTGCCCGCCTACGGCGGGACCAGGAGGGTGGCGGGCCTCAAGCGCGAGGAAGTGGCCATGCTCACCGGCGTCAGCACCGAGTACTATGCCCGGCTCGAACGGGGCAACCTTCGGGGAGTCTCCGAAAGCGTCCTGGAGTCCCTCGCAGGTGCCCTTAAGCTCGACGAGGCCGAACGGGCCCACCTCCTCGACTTGGCAAAGGCCGCCGGACCGTCGCGGACTCCGGGAACGCGCCGGGCCCGGGCCGAAGTCCGCCCGAGTATCGAGCGGATCCTGGCCGGCATGACCGGTACGCCCGCATACGTCCGTAATTCACGGATGGACATCGTCGCCGCCAACAGCCTCTGCTTCGCCCTCTACACAGGCATTCTCAGCCCTGAGACCCTGCCGCTGAACCTCGCACGATTCATGTTCCTGGACCCGCATTCCCGTGACTTCTTTCGTCAGTGGGACACCCTCGCCAGCGACCTTGCCGCCGCTCTCCGCACCGAATCCGGACGCAACCCGCACGACAGGGCCCTGAACAGCCTCGTCGGTGACCTCGCCACCGGAAGCACCGAATTCTCGACCCGCTGGGCCCGGCACGACGTCCGCTTCCACCGCTCAGCGCGCAAGACGCTGCACAACGCGCTCGTCGGAGACATCGAACTCACGGGTGATGCACTGGAGCTGCCCGGCGAAGGCCTCACCGTCGTCGCCTACACTGCCGAACCGGGAAGCCACGCCGAGGAACAACTCAACTTCCTCACGAGTTGGAGCGCCACCGGGAAGAGCCCCGTTGAACCGCTCTCAGCCCACCGAACCGACCCAGGGTGAGGACCCGTCCCACCCATTCCTCACCTCCTGACGCCCAAACCCCACCCTCCCGCGTTTGAAAACCCGCAGGTGAACACCTGAGGCCCCGGGCAACCCCGGTCTGGATATGCTCGACAGATGTTGCCCGAACGCTACCTCGCCGAACTCGCGCAAACCCTAAGTTCGCTCGAAACGCTCGCGCGCCAGCCGGAGAGCACGCTGGGCCGTTCAGTTCCGGCCTGTCCGGGATGGACTCTCGATGCACTGTTCGGCCACATCGGTTCTATAGAACGGTGGGCTGCCGCTATTGTTCGTGCCGGAGAGTACGTCGAGGAACCGGCCGCGCCGCGAGCCAAAGCAGCAACCTGGTTCCTCGAGGGTGCGGCCGGCTTCCTTGCCACCATGACCGCCCTGGACCCCGCGGCACCGTGCTGGAACTTCGGCCCTCCCCCGCGCACGGCCAGCTTCTGGCTGCGCCGGCAGGCACACGAACACGCCATTCACCTCGTCGACGCCCACCAGGCATCCGGCCTGGCTGACCCGGAGTTCGCCGAGGACTTTCTGATCGACGGCATCGATGAAGCCCTGGCTATGTTCGCCCCGCGCCAGCTCCGGCTGCAGCGGATGCCCGACCCGGGTGAGGCAGTGACCTTTCACGTTCCCGGCGGCACAACATGGACTGTCGGCAACGGGGACGTCGCGGCATCAGTCACCGCACCACCAAGAGAAATGTATCTGGGCCTCTGGGGACGCTCCAGCCTGTCAGGAACGGCCGTCATCGACGGTGGCACGGACCTTGCGCTGCGCGTCATCCGCGGCCCCCTGACGCCATGAACGGTCCCCTGCCGCCGTAAACGGATCGCCATCACAGCAAAGGTGACGCCCGGATGAAAATCGCCCCTAGGAGATCTTGCGCCGGTACGCTGCCATGGCGAAGACGTAAGCCAGAACGAGGATCCCAAGGCACCAGGCTAGGGCGATCCAAATGTCGACGCCGACCGGGCGCTGCGCAAACAGGTCCTGGATGGTGTTGACGATCGAGGTGACCGGCTGGTTTTCGGCGAACGCCCGCACGGGACCCGGCATGGTGGCCGTGGGGACGAATGCCGAACTGATGAACGGCAGGAAGATCAGCGGGTAGGAGAAGCCGCCGGCGCCGTCCACGGACTTCGCTGAGAGGCCGGCGATGACCGCGATCCAGGTGAGTGCCAGGGTGAACAGCGCGAGGATCCCCACGACGGCCAGCCATTCCAGCGGGCCCGCCGAGGTGCGGAAGCCCATGACCAGGGCAACCAGCACAATGATCACCAGCGAGAGCGCGTTGGCAACCATCGAGGTAAGCACGTGCGCCCACAGCACGGACGATCGAGCGATCGGCATGGACTGGAACCGCTCGAAAATGCCGCTTTTCATGTCGGTGAACAGCCTCACGGCGGTGTACGCGATGCCGGAAGCGATCGCGATCAGCATGATGCCGGGAAGAAGGTAATTAATGTAGTTGTCGGCGCTTGTCCTGATAGCGCCGCCGAACACGTAGACGAACAGCAACATGAGCGCGACCGGCGTGATCGCCGTCGTGATGATCGTGTCTGGACTTCGGCTGATATGGCGGAGGGAGCGGCCCAGCAGGACGGCCGTGTCTCCGAAGAGATGCTTGCTCATGGCTGGTTCTTACTTGACCCGACTTTGTCGTCCTTCCCCACCAGTGCGAGGAAGATGTCCTCCAGGGTTGGCTGCTTCTCGACGTACTCGACTTCCGCCGGCGGGAGCAGCCGCGTCAGCTCGGCGAGGGTGCCGTTCGCGATGATCCGCCCTTCATGAAGAATGGCGATTCGGTCTGCCAGTTCCTCGGCCTCGTCGAGATACTGCGTGGTGAGCAGAACGGTGGTCCCCTGCCGGGCCAACTCCTTGACCACCTGCCACACCTCGATGCGCGCTTCGGGGTCGAGTCCCGTCGTCGGCTCATCGAGGAAGATCACCTTCGGCTGCCCGACCAGGCTCATGGCGATGTCCAGACGACGGCGCATGCCTCCCGAATAGGCGGACACCTTTCGCGATCCGGCTTCGGCGAGGTTGAAGCGTGCGAGGAGTTCATCCGCTACCGCGACGGGGTCTTTCAGCTGCCGCAACCTGGCTACCAGCACCAGGTTCTCCCAGCCCGAGAGGATTTCGTCGACCGCAGCGAACTGTCCGGTCAGGCTGATGGATTCCCGGACTCTGACGGGTTCCGTCGTGACGCCGAATCCGTTCACGGTGGCTGTGCCGGCGTCGGGCCTTAATAGGGTGGACAGGATCCTCACGATGGTGGTCTTTCCTGCCCCGTTCGAGCCGAGAAGAGCGAAAATGCTGCCCGGCGCCACGTCGAAGTCCACGCCGCTCAGTACATGCAATTCCTTGTAGGACTTCTCCAGGCCCTGCACACGGATGGCAGGTCCGCGGTCCCGCGGCGCACTGATGGTCATGGGACTTCCTCCTCCTTCGTGACGCTCGCGATTGCCTCTGTGAGCCGTTTCCGTTCCTTGTTGATCCACTGCCCCTCCGAGTAGTTCTGGAGGAACGTCTCCGCGAACTCCACGGGGTCTTCCCCGACGACCTCCGGAATCGGGGTTCCGCTCGCCGCGCTCTGCTCGAAGAGATCTGCCAGATCCTCGAGCATCTTCACCAGGGTTTCCCCCTTCGTGATCGCCCCGAAGTACGTCAGGTAACGCTCCAACGCCTCGAGCGCCGTGCGATAGTTTGCGGGAAGCTGCTTCACGCGCGCTTTGTACTGCCGGTACTGCTTCTTCTGTTCGAGCGATCCGGTGACCTGTTCTATCCATCCCATGGCCATGTCTAATTCCCTCCTTCTCGGAGCTGTTCGAGCCGCTCGGCCAGAAAGCTCCATGTTCTCCAGAACTCCTCCAGGTACTGATTGCCCTGGATGTTGAGCGTGTACACCTTGCGTGGGGGACCCTTCTCTGACGGACGCTTCTCGACGTCGACGAGACCCTTTTGCTCGATTCTCACCAGCAGCGCGTAGACCGTGCCCTCGGCAATGTCGGCGAAGCCCTTCTCCCTGAGCAGCGTGGTGATCTCATACCCATACGCCGGCTTACCGGTCAGGAGGGCAAGAACGATGCCCTCCAGCGTCCCCTTGAGCATCTCCGTCATTTGTTTGCCCACCGGACACCTCCTCCAGCTACTTAGTAGTACTAGCTACCAGTACATAGTAACGCTAAGTAGAGGAGTTGCAAGGGGTCGGTGAGTGCATTGGAATAACTCAAGGCACTCGACCGCCCTATCACATCCCGACAAACCTTCCCACTGAGTCCGCGGCGGAATACGGTAATGCCTGACGACCCGATTTGGAGGACCCGATGCGCAAAGTGACTGCCGGACTGTTCCACTCCGTAGACGGCGTGGTGCAGGACCCGTTCAAGTTCCAGTTCGACAGCTTCGATGAAGAGCTTGGCGCGGGACTGACCAAGATGATCAACACTGTGGACACTGTCGTCCTGGGGCGGGTCAGCTATCAGGAGTGGGCGGGGTACTGGCCCAACGCTTCACAGGATGAGGACTTCGCCGCTTTCATCAACCCGGTGGAAAAGTTCGTGGCATCGCACACCCTCACGGAGCCCCTCGAGTGGCAAAACTCGTTCCTGATTGAGGGACCGCTGGAAGATTTCGTCACCGATCTTAAAAAGGACGACGGCGGCGAGATCGCCGTTTGCGGCAGCATCTCAGTGACGCGGCAACTGCTGTTCGCGGGCATCCTGGATGAATTGACGCTTATGACGCATCCCGTAGTGGCGGGCAGCGGACGGCGGCTGTTCGAGGACGGCGACCCGCTGACCAGGCTGGAACTGAAGGACCAGTACAGGACCAGCAAGGGCAACGTCGTCAGCACCTACAGCCTTCGCAACGACTGAGGTTCGACCAGACCCTTCCGCACATCCCGCCGCGTCCAAGCGGACGCTTCCTCACATCCCGCCACGTCCAAGCGGACGCTTCCTCACGTCCTGCACAGCTATGCGCCCCGCGAACGGGCGGGTGAGGACGCGTCAGGAAAAAACCGACCAAACGTGAGAGAGCGTCGGGGAAAAGGCGACGAAACGTGAAAGAGCGTTCCATCTTGGCGTGCCGGTGTTGGGCGCGTTTATAGCAACATCGTTGCGGTTAAGGCAACGCCGAAGATTCTCGCGCGCCCTCCTTGCCACTCAAAGACACCCCGCTCCGGATGCAGTCCTCCTGTGCGCACACAAAGCTGCTCGCAACAAACATCATCAAAATATCCATTGACGGGTGAGCCGCATCACGCTTATTCTGGTGCAACAGCGTTGCAACAGAAGCAACCCCAAGAATTCATTGGTGGACACATGGAACACCCCCCAAGTCACATTTCCCAAGCGGCTGACCCGGAGCTCAAAGTCGAGCAGGTCAGCAAGGACACCCGGCGCCGGGTCATCACCGCGAGCTTCATCGGCAACTTCGTCGAATGGTTCGACTACGCGGTCTATGGCTACCTGGCCGGCATCATCTCCACGGTCTTCTTTCCCGAGGCCGACCGCCAGACAGCACTCCTGGCAACCTTCGGCGTCTTCGCCATCTCCTTCTTCGTCCGACCGCTGGGCGGCTTCTTTTGGGGCCACATCGGCGACCGCCTCGGACGGCGGAAAGCACTGTCGCTTTCCATCGTCATCATGTCCGTGGCCACGTTCTGCATCGCCCTGATCCCCGGCTACGGCACCATCGGCATCCTGGCACCTGTCCTGCTCCTGCTGGTCCGCGTCGTCCAGGGCTTCTCCGCCTCCGGCGAGTACGCCGGCGCCTCCGCCTTCCTGGTGGAGTACGCGCCGGCACATCGCCGCGGACTCTATGCCGCCGTCGTACCCGCAAGCACCGCGGCGGGACTGTTGCTGGGCAGCCTCCTGGCAGCACTGCTGACGTCGGTCCTCAGCGAAAGCCAGCTGCACGACTGGGGATGGCGCCTGCCGTTCCTGCTCGCCGCCCCCATGGGCCTGATCGGCCGGTACATCCGCACCAAGCTCGAGGACACCCCCGCGTTCCGCGCCCTCTCGCAGGAAGAGCACGGCAAGGCACCCGCCAGGGACATGTTCCGGAACAACAGGAAGCAGCTCATCATCGCCACCGGCGCGGTGCTGCTGAACGCCGTCGGCTTCTACGTCATCCTCAGCTACATGCCCACCTACCTCGCCGAGGAACTGGGCTTCGGGGCCGGGGAGTCGTTCCTGGCCACCACCATCGCGCTGGCCAGCTACATCGGTTTCATCTTCCTCACCGGCATCGCCTCGGACAGGTTCGGCCGCAAGCGGATGCTGATCACCGCGTCCGTGCTGTTCATTCTGCTGACGGTGCCGGCGTTCATGCTGCTGGATACCGGCAACTTCCTGGTGATCGTCCTGGTCCAGATCCTCCTGGGCGGCATGCTCACTCTCAACGACGGCACGCTGCCCAGCTTCCTGGCCGAACTCTTCCCGACGAAGACCCGGTACAGCGGCTTCGCCGTCAGCTTCAACCTCTCCAACGCCCTGTTCGGCGGCACCGCCCCGTTCATGGCCACCCTCCTCATCGGCCTCACGCACAACAAACTGGCCCCCGGCTGGTACCTCGCGGCCGCTTCACTGGTTTCCCTCATCGCAGTCCTGTTCGCCGTGGAGACTTCCAAGAAGCCTCTGCAGCAGCACTGACACACCCACCCAAGAAAGAAAAGGAACAAGCATGACTATCACCGAAAATGAAGCTGTCAACGACGTCGCCAAGCTCGAGCGCCTCAAGGTCCTCAATAACGGCGAGAAGGTTTCGCTGACCTTCTCCGACGCCGAGTTCGAGCGCCGCCTCGCCGGCCTCCGCAGCATCATGGCCGAGAAGGACCTGGACGCCGTCGTCCTGACCAGCTACCACTCGATCAAGTACTACTCCGACTTCCTGTTCACCTACTTCGGCCGCTCCTACGCCATGGTTGTCACCAAAGAGGACACGGTCACCGTCACCGCAAATATCGACGCCGGGATGCCCTGGCGCCGCAGCTACGGCGACAACCTCGTCTACACGGACTGGCGCCGGGACAACTTCATCTTCGGCATCCAGGAAGTGCTGCGCACCCGCGGCATCAAGGTCCGCCGGCTCGGCGTCGAGGACGACTCCCTGCCGCTGGACAACCGGAACAAGATCCAGGCCGCGTTCCAGTCCGCCACCCTGGTGGACGTGGCCCAGGCCGCGATGCGCCAGCGGATGATCAAGTCCGCCGAGGAAATCGAGGTCATCAAGCACGGTGCCCGGATCGGCGACCTGGGCGGCGAAGCCATCCGCAACGCCATCACCGCCGGCATCACCGAGTATGAGGTGGCGCTCATCGGCACCGAGGCCATGGTGCACGAGATCGCCCGCACCTTCCCCAACTCCGAGATCCGCGACACCTGGGTCTGGTTCCAGTCGGGCATCAACACCGACGGCGCGCACAACTGGGCCACCACCCGGAAGATCCAGGAGCACGACATCCTGTCCCTGAACTGCTTCCCCATGACCTCGGGTTACTACACGGCACTGGAGCGGACGCTGTTCTACGGCGAACCGGATGCCCGTTCCCTGGAGCTGTGGAACATCAACGTCGAGGTCCACAGGCGCGGCCTGGAACTCATCAAGCCCGGCGCCGTCTGCAAGGACATCGCCGCCGAGCTCAACGAGATCTACGTGTCCCACGGCCTGCTCGCCAACCGCACCTTCGGCTACGGCCACTCCTTCGGCGTCCTCAGCCACTACTACGGCCGCGAAGCCGGGCTCGAGCTGCGCGAGGACATCGACACGGTGCTCGAACCGGGCATGGTGGTTTCCATGGAACCGATGATCACGGTCCTCGACGGCCAGCCCGGCGCCGGCGGCTACCGCGAGCACGACATCCTGGTGGTGGGCGAGGACGGCGCCGAGAACATCACCAAGTTCCCGTTCGGCCCTGAGCACAACATCGTCAGCGCCTGACACCTCCGGTTGGCCAACACCCCAGTTGGCCAACAACGGGGCATGCCCTCCCCCGCCGGCCGTGGCCACCAAGGCTAACGTTTTAGCAGCCTTGGGTTAAGTACGACGACGGCGGGCGGCTGGGAGGGCATGCCCGCCCCCGCTTCCGCTCGGCAATGAAAGACCGGAAGCACGACAGCGAAGAAATATAGTGAACACCATGACTCCCCCGGCAAAACCCGCAAACCCCGCCCCTGATGCAGGCAAAGATGCAGGCAACGGCGACGCCCGCGGCGCCTCCGTGATCGTCAATGCCATCGCCGTACTCCGCAGCTTCACCGCGGACGAGCCCATGCTGGGCGTCACCGAGATCGCCAGCCGGGTGGGCCTGCACAAGAGTACGGTGTCGCGGATCCTCGCCACGTTCGAGCAGGAACACCTGGTGGAGCGGGACCCGGACACACGGCGCTTCCGGCTGGGGCTGGGCCTGATCGCGGTGGCCGGTCCGCTGCTGGCCGAACTCGAGGAACGTCGCGTGGCCTATCCGGTGCTGCGTGAACTCACGGAACGCACCGGCGAGACCAGCGCCCTGATGGTGTGGAACGGCGGCGAGTCGATGTGCGTGGAGCAGATCGCCAGCCGCCAGCAGGTCAAGCACACCACCCCGTTGGGCGCACGCTACAACGATGCCCTCAGCGCCTCGGTCCAGATTTTCCTTGCCGGGGAACAGGCCGAACGAGTGAACGCCCTGCTCCGCAGCGGCGCCATCACCCTGCCAGGCCTCGATGACCACTCGGTCGGGGAGTACCTGAAGCGTCTCGAGGAAGTCGGCAAGCGCGGCTGGGCCATCAACTACGGCGAGACCTCCATCGAGGAGGTGGGCATTGCCGCGCCCGTCTATGACCACCGCGGCGACATCGTGGCCGCCGTCCTCATCCCCGCACCCAAGTTCCGGGTCTCCCCCGATACCCTGCAGAGCCTCGGCGAAGCCTGCGCCAGCGCGGCCCGTCAGGTCACGCAGCGCCTCGGCGGAGTGGCCCCCCGGGAGCGCCGCAGCGCCTAGCGGCAGCAGAGCGCATAGGTGCAGGAGCTCATAAGCAGCGCCTTACGAAGCCAGTCTCTCCCCTGCATTCTGTACAGGCCCGGCCGGTTCAACACCGCGTTCGGGCCGGGTGATCTCGGCCCACACTGCGTCGAGGGAAAGGCCCAGGACATCGGCGATCGCTGCGATGGTCGGGAAGGCAGGCGTCGCCACGCGGCCTGACTCGATCTTCCGGAGGGTCTCCGGTGAAACACGGGCCGCGAGCGCGGTTTCGAGCATCGAGCGCTCCCCCCTGGCGCGACGCAACAGGGCGCCGAGGCGCTGTCCGCGCTCGACTTCTCCGGATGTGAGGGGCAACCTGACCATGGCTCCAATTCTAATACCGGGATAATATGGCCGGTATAGTTATTGGTCGCACGAGAAGGGCGCCGCATGATCGAGATCCTCACCCCCGCCGAACTGGGCCGCGCAAAAGTGTCGGGCGCCCTGGTCGCGGACATCTTGCACACGCTGAAGGGCCGCAGCGCTGTCGGCACGAACCTGCTGGACATCGACCGGTGGGCTCAGGCCATGATCCTGGATGCGGGAGCGGAATCCTGCTACGTCGACTATGCGCCATCCTTCGGCCGCGGGCCGTTTGGACACTACATCTGCACGGGCGTCAACGACGCCGTGCTCCACGGGCTGCCACGCGACTACACGCTTGCCGACGGCGACCTGCTGACTCTGGACCTCGCCGTCTCCAAGGACGGAGTCGCCGCAGACGCCGCCATCAGCTTCATCGTGGGCGAATCAAAGCCCGCGGAAAGCGTAGCGATGATCGACGCGACCGAGCGTGCATTGAGGGCAGGGATAGCAGCGGCCGGACCAGGCGCCCGCATCGGCGACATTTCCTATGCCATCGGGTCGGTCCTCACCGAGGCGGGGTATCCGGTCAACACCGAGTTCGGCGGTCATGGCATCGGATCAACGATGCACCAGGACCCGCACGTTCCAAACAACGGACGGCCCGGCCGCGGGTACAAGCTGCGGCCTGGGCTGCTGCTCGCATTGGAGCCGTGGGTCATGGCGGACACGGCCCAGCTCGTCACTGATGCCGACGGGTGGACGCTCCGAAGTGCGACAGGCTGCCGGACGGCGCACAGCGAACACACGATCGCCATCACCGACGACGGAGCCGAAATCCTTACCTTGCCGAATCACAGCTAGAGCCTCCCTACGGTGCTGGCGTCTCAGCAGCAGCCGGTACAGCCGCCGGTGCTGGCTCCGCCTCCGGTGTGGAGCTCGGTGCAGCACTGGGTGTCGAGGCCGGAGCCGGAGCTGGTGTTGCCGGAGTCGGTGTTACCACGGGAGCCGGCGCGACAGCCGGTGCCGGAGCCGGTGTTGCCGGAGTCGGCGTTACCACGGGAGCCGGCACGACAGCCGGTGCCGGAACTGGTGCTGCCGGAGCCGGCGCAACAGCCGGAGCCGGAGCCGGCGCAACAGCCGGAGCCGGAACTGGCGTGACAGCCGGTGCCGGAACTGGTGTTGCCGGAGCCGGCGCAACAGCCGGAGCCGGAGCCGGCTTTACCGGCTTGGGCTTGACAGCCGGTGCGGGAGCTGGCTTTACCGGCTTGGGCGCGGCCACCTTCGGTGCCGGAGCTGGCTTTGCCGGCTTGGGCTTGGCAACCAGTGCCGAAGTCGCCGGCTTGGGCGCGGCCACCTTCGCCGCAGGCTTCGCTGCCCACGTACCCGAAGGCTTCGCGGCGTAAACAGACACCTTGGCGGGAGAAGACGGCTTCACCGCTGAAACGCCCTGTGCGGATGCCTCATGCTCATCGTTCACCGCTGTGTGGCGAGCGCTGGCTCCGACCGGAACAGCCCAGGAGGGTGTCTCCGACGCGGTGCCGGGCTTCCGGTAGTCGGTCATCTTGGTATTGGCAACAGGTCCCGCGGTACGGAGCCGCAGGAGAGTCCAGTTGTCGGGGTCTGTGTGTTTGCCGTTCAGAATGGTTTCGAAATGAAGGTGGCATCCGGTTGAGGATCCGGTGGTCCCGACCCTGGCGATGAGTTCCCCGGCCTGGACCGACTGGCCTTTCTTCACACCGATGCCTTCAAGGTGGTTGTAGGTGGTGATCAGGCCGTTGCCGTGATCGATTTCCACCCGGTTGCCGCCACCCCACGGATGCCATCCCACTGCCCGCACCACGCCCGCATCCGCCGCGAAAACGCGGGTTCCGCAGGCGGCGGCAAAGTCCTGGCCCCAGTGGAACTCGCCTGCCGAGCCGGTGATGGGACTTGTCCGTAGCCCAAAGTGCGAGGTGGGAACCAGGACCTCCAATGGCGCCATCAGGGTTCCAGCCGCGGGACGCCGCCGCTGCGTTGAAGCCGCACCGACTTTCTGCACCGCTGGCTTCGTTTCGGTAAAGACCAATGTACGGCTGTAGGACACGAATGCGTCCGCGGAAGCCGAGACAGCACCGGTGGTGGCAAAGGCCCCCTCTGCATTCGAGGCAACCGCAGAGAGGGCAACCGCAGAGGATGCAACCGCAGAGGATGCAAGAGGCGCGTTGACGGAGACATCACCAGGCGTCCCAGTGGACGTCTGCCCGGACGAAAGAACCGGGCCCGTGCCCTGGAATCCAAAGGCATAGACCGCCAGGAACGCCGCACCCGCGCCTATCCGAACGGCACGGCTCAGAACGGGACGGCTCACAACGGGACGAGCCAGGACGGTACGGCTCAGAACGGCTGGACGCTGGACCTGCGGTGTGCGCCGGACAGCGGAAGGCGCCAGATGCTTTGACATTAGATCTCCCCATAAAGGCCGCCGGCTGCTGGTCGATAAGGCTGGTGGATGGCGGCATGCTCCTAACATGGGAGCATGCGGGGCGGGCCAGCGAAACCGCTTCGGCCGCTTATGTGGATAAGCTCGGAAAATCTTGACCGGGACCCTTGTTGAACTGCGGAAATCCTCGCGTGATGTTGAGAAATCCCGATGCGTACGCCAGCCGCAGCACAGCGCATGACCCACCGGGACCAGCCCAAGAAAAACCCCATAGTCCCCGGCACCCGACCGGAGTATCGTGTACAGCGCCCGGCCCGTCGCGCCTGGCCAGCCCCGTGAAAAACAGCGTCCCCGCCAGTATCAACACCGAACAGAAACCAGGGTCAAAGAAGACCGCCTAGGAGGGCCCCATGCCTTCGTCCAGCAGCACCCCCATCCCTCAACCACCCACAACGCCGGTACTGGGCAACCTGCCGGATATCGACTCGAGCAAGGGGGTTCTGGGCCTGGCAGAAGTGGCCGAGCAGTACGGGCCGATTGTCCGCATCCAGGTCTTCAACCGCAGTCTGGTGGCCCTCTCCTCCCAGGAACTGGTGAACGAGGTCTGCGACGAGACCCGCTTCGGCAAGGTACTTGGCGTCTCCCTCCGCGAGGTCCGCGACTTCGTGGGCGACGGCCTGTTCACCGCGGAGACCGAGGAACCCAATTGGCAGAAGGCGCACCGCATCCTGATGCCCGCGTTCGGGCCGAAAGCCCTGACTCGGATGTTCGCCGGCATGGATGACATCCTGGAGCAGCTGCTGCTCAAGTGGGAGCGGCTGGGCCCGACGGCGAGGATCGACGTTGCGGACAACACCACCCGCCTGACTCTGGACACCATTGCCCTGTGTTCGTTCAGCTACCGGTTCAACAGCCTCTACCGGGACGAGATGCATCCCTTCATCGGGGCCATGGTCCGTGCCCTGATGGAGTCCCGGGACAGGTCCACCCGGCTGCCGGTGCAGAACAAACTCATGATCCGCAAGCGGCACCAACTCGAGGAAGACAACGCGCTGATGCTTGAGGTGGCCGAGCAGCTCATCAGCGACCGGCGGCGCAATCCCAGCCCGCCGGGCAGCGAGGACATCCTGGACACCATGCTTAATGCTGCGGATCCGGTGACCGGCGAGCGCCTCCCCGAGGACAACGTCAAGAAGCAGATGGTCACCTTCCTGGTGGCCGGGCATGAGACCACCAGCGGCCTGCTCACCTTCACCATGTACGAGCTCCTGCGGTATCCCGACGTCATGAAGAAAGCCCGTGCCGTGGTGGATGAGGTCCTAGGCTCCGAAGCGGCAAGATTCGAGCACCTGCCCCGGCTGGGGTACCTGGACCAGATCCTCAAGGAGACGCTCCGGCTGTGGCCCACCGCCCCGGCGTTCAACGTGGCGGCGTACCAGGACACGGTGATCGGCGGCCAGTATGAGGTCTCCAAGGGACAGCCCCTCATGGTCCTTATCCCGCAGCTGCACCGGGACAAGTCAGCGTGGGGCGAGGACGCCGAGCTCTTCAACCCGGACCGGTTCTCCCCCGAGCGCGCCGAAACCATCCCGGCCAACGCCTGGAAGCCGTTCGGCAATGGCCAGCGCTCCTGCATCGGCCGCGGGTTCGCTCTGCAGGAGGCCATGCTGTTCCTGGCCAAGGCCCTGCAGCGCTTCGACATCACGCCCGCGGACCCGGGTTACGAGCTGCACATCAAGCACACCCTCACCATGAAGCCGGAGGGGCTGTACATCCATGTCCGACGGCGGGACGTCCGGATCGGCGCAGCGGCAAGTGCCGCCGTCGTACTGGAAGAGACGGCCGAAGCGCCGGCGGCTACCGCGGCCAACGGCGTTCCGGTGCGCGTACTGTACGGGTCAAATGCGGGCACGTCCCGGGACTTTGCGCAGCGGATAGCGAACGACGCCGGGCGGCGGGGCTACAGCCCCACGATCGCCTCGCTGGACGAGGCGGCCGGCGGGTTGCCCACGGTGGGGCTGGTGGCCGTCGTCGCCTCCTCGTATGAGGGGATGCCGCCGGACAATGCCAAGAAGTTCATGACCTGGACCGAAAGCCTGCAGCCGGGCACTCTGGCCGGGGTCCGGTACACAGTGTTCGGCAACGGCAACAGGGACTGGGCGCGGACCTATCAGGAGGTGCCCAAGGCCATCGACGCGCGGCTCGAGGCGGCCGGCGCCGAGCGGATCTACGAGCGCGGCGAGGCCAACGCGCGCGGCGACTTCTTCGGTGATTTCGAGGAGTGGTACGCGGGATTCTGGCCTGCGGTGGACGGCGCCCTCGGGCAGAAGACCGCCGCCCCGGCCGGGGAACCGCAGCTGGAGGTCCAGTTCGTGGGCAACGTCCGGGACACGCTGCTGCGCCAGAATGAGCTGGCGGTGGGCACCGTCGTCGCGAACCGGGAACTGGTGGACATGACAAAGCCGGGCGCACGGTCCAAGCGGCACGTGGAGATCGCGCTGCCCGAGGGCATGGGCTACCGGGCCGGCGACTACCTGGCCGTGCTGCCGCTGAATCCCAGCGACCTGGTGCAGCGGGCCCTCACGCGGTTCAGCCTGGACTACGACTCCCACGTGGTGCTGGCCATGGAGCACGGGGACACGTTCCTGCCCACCGGCACGCCCGTGGCCGTGGGCGAGCTGCTGAGCAGCTATGTGGAACTCGCGGTTCCGGCCACCCGGCCGCAGCTGGAACAGCTGGCCGAGGTGGCCGGGGACCCTGCCGAGCGCGCGGAGCTGGAGGCCCTGGCGCAGGACCGGGACCGGCATGCGGCGGAGATCGTCGACAAGCGGGTTTCGCTGCTGGACCTGCTGGAGATGTACCCGTCCTGCCAGCTGCCGTTCACGTCGTTCCTGCAGCTGCTCACCCAGCTGACCCCGCGGCGGTACTCGATCTCGTCGTCGCCGCTGTGGAGCCCCGACCACGCCACCCTGACCTTCGCCGTCGTCCAGGCCCCGGCGTGGTCCGGGCGGGGAACCTTCGAAGGGGCCGCCTCGACGTACCTGGCCCAGGCGCGGCCGGGGTCACGGGTGGCGGTCCAGGTGCGCCCGTCGAACACCGCCTTCCACCCGCCGGAGTCCCTGGCGGTGCCGGTCATCATGGTGTGCGCCGGGACGGGGCTGGCGCCATTCCGCGGGTTCGTGCAGGACCGGGCGCTGCGGGCCCAGTCCGAGGGGACCAAGCCGGCGCCGTCGCTGCTCTTCTTCGGCTGCCGCGCCCCGGACACCGATTTCCTCTATGAGGCGGAGCTGGAATCCTGGTCGGAGCAGGCCAACCTGGACGTGAGGCCGGTGTTCTCCAAGGCGCCGTCCGACGGGCAGAAGTACGTCCAGCACCGGCTGTGGGCCGACCGGGCGGACGTCAAGGAGCTGGTGCAGCAGGGGGCCACGGTGTACGTCTGCGGCGACGGGAAGAACATGGCGCCGGAAGTCCGCGAGACCTGCGAGCGCATCTACCAGGAGGCCACCGGCGCGTCTGCAGAGGACGCCGACGCGTGGATGGACGAGGTGGAGCGCACCCACGGCAGGTATGTGGCGGACATCTTCACCTAAAGGAGTGTCTGGGCCGGTACATCGCCTCCCCGCCAGGGCCGAGTCCACCCAGTACATCAGTACCCGCCGCAGTGCCCACGCCGGCCTCACCGCGGGCTATCATGAGCCATGCCCGTGACCGGCCGAGCCGTCTCTGCCGCGGTGCTGCTCGTCATTGGGGCAGGACTGGCGACGCTGGCTGTGCTGGTCCACTACGAATTCATGAGAATATACGGCGATATCACCGGCACCGCGTTCGAGGGACTCACTTGGGGGTTGACGGCTGGACCCTCCGGATTGGCGCTCGGTCTGGTCGCGGTCGTTGTCATGATCGGCTTCATGGTCTCGACAAGGAGATGGATGCGGCTGACGGCCGCGGCCATCCCTGTCCTCATGCTGATCGGGATGTTCGCTGTCACCCCCTCGGCACTGGGTCAGCGGCTGGAGGCGCAGTTCGGTTCGACTCCGCAATGCGTAACCGAGGGCACGGATGAGCCCATGGCCACCGCAGATCGTGAATCACAGCAGGCGTTCGATTCCATCAGCCACATCGGCCATTTCAGCGGTGGCGGCATGAGTGGTGTGGGCGGCTGTACCCGCTGGTTTAAGCTCTCAGGAGACGTCGATGTGTTGCAGCACTATCGTGCAGCGCTGCCAGCAGCGGGCTGGGAAGTGGTCGAAGATGACGGGCGCCACCTGCGGGCGCACCTTAACGGCAGGGCCTTCGATGTGATGCCTTGCCCAGGAGGCGGTGTCATCTGGGCCGGAAGCGACGACGACCCCTCGTACGGACAGGGAAGGCCTGAACTAGCCGGCACTGCCATTTGTCCACACGACCTCTGAAAACAACATTTCGGGGTCACCGCTTCGGAAAACAACATGCAAGAAACTCCACCCATGTGGTGTGTTTCCTTAGCTGTCCGTGGCCGAGACGGCATTGAAGGAATTACCGACAAGTAGTCCCTCGCGGATCCCCGGACCCATTGTCAGGGCACACCCCCACCGTGAGAAGGTACTCATCAAGAATCCGCCGGGCGCCCCCATATTTCGCGGCTTCTGGGTCGGATTCAGTTCGCCATACCGCGAAGATGTGGGGTTCCTGGAAGACTCCGCCCGAGACGAATGCGGCCACTCCTTGTTCGAAGGGCACCAACAGCGCTGGGTGGCAGTCCCATTTCTCGATGCAAAGCGGCACGCTACGATCCTCAATACCTGTGCACGGTGAGAGTTCCGCCCTTGCGCAGTACTGTTCTGCCCAAGCGGCGACCGACTCTTTCGACTGTGAAACTGGCGCGAGTCCGTACCCCTCGGCATCCACGGTGACGAGTGCTAACCCTACCGGTCCGCCTGTCGGATGCGAGAGAGCAGTGTCCGGGGCGGAGGTGGCAGACGTCGATCCATCGGAGGGTGGCGGGGGCGAGGTGCATCCCGCCAGAAGCAAGATTGCCGCCAGGAAAATCGCGGCACTCGGCGCGCCGGCCATGGCATCACGTTAGCTCTCGGCACTTATGCCGCACAAGAGCGGCCGCGACGGGCCTAGGCGGGAAAATACCGGAGCTGAACGACGGAAAGTTCCGGATTGTCTGCGTTACGGTGAAAGAGAAGATCGTCCACAACATCGTTGTCGCTAAACCTGCTGGATTACCCGGCGACCGCTTCCCCATTGGGAGAGCACGCCTTACCATTTAGGTGCTGGGGCGACGGCGCCGTCGCAGGTCTGGCCGGACGTGGTGTCGCAGGCGGCCAAGAACCTGTCATCTCGTCCCCGAGCGGATGGCCCGCAATGAGCACGAAGCGTCACGTCTGGAGGCGGGCGGCCTTCGCCGTCGTCCTCGCTGTTACCGGCTGTACCTACACCACAGACGACACCACACCGCCACCAACCGCACCGGATCCCCTGGCTCCGTTACAGAAGCAGGTCCAGCTGTTCATGGACCAAGGCGCGGTGGCCGCCGTCGTACAGATCCGGTGGCCGGAGGGTGAGTGGTCCAAGGCCTACGGCGTACGCGACCTCGAGTCCATGACCCCGGCTCAGCCGACGGACCGGGTGGGGATCGCAAGCGTCACTAAAACGATGACAGCCGTGACGGTACTGAAGCTCGTTGAGGACCACCTCATCGGCCTCGACGATCCCGTCAATGACGTCATTCCCGGGTTCAAGGCCGCGCTCAAGCCTCCGGGTCCCATCACCGTGAGGCAGCTGCTCAGCCATACGTCGGGGATGCCCGACGTCAACGATGCCCTGCCACGCGATGTTGACTTCCGGCCCGTTCTCTCCCGGACGCTGACGATGGAGCGGGGCTTGCAGCTGGCAGGGACCATCCCCTGGACCGCGTCCAGTGTCGGGTCCTTCGCGTACTCGAACACGAATTATCTCGCGCTCGGCCTCCTGGTCCAGGCACTGCGGCACAAGCCTTTCGTCCAAGTCATGCGCGAGCAGGTCTTTGAGCCGCTCGGTTTGAAGAACACCAGTCTGGACCGCATCGACCCGCGCGAGGCCGGTCTTTTGCACGGCTACGTGACCCTCCGTGGTGAGAGAGTCGACACCACAGACAACATCTTCTTTGTCGGAAATCCGGCAGCAGGGGCGGTGTCGACAGTGGAAGACCTGAACCTCTTCATGGCTGGTCTCTTCGAGGGGCGGGCGCTCTCTGCGGCGTCGTTGCGGGAGATGAAGACTAGTCCCGGCTTCGCCCCGTATGGGCTGGGTCTGTGGGAGCACGCGGACGGGTGCTCTATCGAGTCGCGGCACGAGGGCCGGGGCTCCTTCTGGGACTATCAGACGGTCGCGGTCATTAGCGGCGACGGGCGCTACCAGGCCGCGATGACCGTCACGATGCCGCCGTTGCCCACTGAGTTGGAGGACGAGTCCACTCAGAACAAGCGTGAGCTCGTGAACGGCCAGATCGAGTCCACCCTCAACGAGACCCTGGACCGGCTCTGCGAGCCGGCCAGCTGAGAAAGCGTCTGCCGCGTGCCATGTGCACCGGGAGCATCCTCCAGGTGAGCCACGTCGGGCGGGGGCCTTCGGTATCTGCCGGAACAGCTGTGACCTGGACGGCCATAGAATCATCGGCATCCGTCATAGCCCCCCTGATCACGGCCCGCATCCGGTTCCCCGCGGGCCGGCCACCGCAGATGTATGGTTGTGCTGACGAACAGTTGCCGCACGTCCAACATGAGGAAGCCGCGGGGTGCAAGGGTGAATGAGTACGAGGCCTCACTGGTCATCAAGTCCGGAGCGGAACTGCTGTCTTCGGCTTCCTCCGACCCCCGCTCGGAGGAAGGCTACAAGGCGGTCAGGGCCAACATCTCGGAGGCACTGAACCGCATAGCGGAGGCGCTTGCCAACTTCGAGGCCGGTTCGGGAGCCCCCAGCCGTTCAGCCGGCTGGGTCCAGGACCTTCACCGCGTAGCGGACGACCTGGTGGATCGACAAGGCTGAGGGGCCGATGACAGCGAGTGGACCTGATCTGGCAGCCGCAGCCCGTTTTGACCGGGCCGCCCTGATTTTCAACCCGGGTAAACCCGGCATGGCCGCCCGGATTGAGGACCTGCAACGGGACCTGGCCGCCGGAGTACCGGACCTGCAGGTTAATTTGCTGCCCACGGAGTTCGCCGGGCACGCACGGGACCTTGCACGCTCCGTGGCGGCCACGGGGTCCCCGCTCATTGTGTCGGTCAGCGGCGACGGCGGGTACAACGAGGTTGTCAACGGCGTGATGGACGTCCCCGGCAGCAAGGCGGTGTGCACCGTGCTTGCGGCCGGGAACGCCAATGACCACCACCGGAGCATGACCGTAAGGCCGTTGCCGGAGGCTTTACGCGGAGTCAGGGTCCGGCACATCGACCTGCTGCGCGTCACGTTCACCGAGGAGCAGCAGGTTCGGGTTCACTACGCCCACTCCTACATAGGTTTCGGGCTCACACCGCTGATGGCCATCGGCATCGAGAGCGGCGGAAAGGGCAAAGTCCTGGAACTTGTGTCTGTCGCCCGCACGCTTTCGCATCTAAAGCCGTTCGAGCTGGTCCGGGCCGACGGCGCCACCGCCCTCTTCGACAGCCTGATCCTGGCCAACATCTCGCGGATGGCCAAGTACGGGACGGTCAGCGAGTCCGACGGCCCCAACGACGGCCGGTTCGAGGTTGTGACGCTTCCCCACTCCGGCCTCTGGAAGATGGCCCTGATGACCCTTCGGGCCGTGACGCTGGGACTCGGGAACCAGCCGAGCGTCAGCAGCTACGCCTTCACCACGCGGGATGCTGTTCCTTGCCAGATTGACGGCGAGGTCAGGCATCTGCCCGCCGCCACCCATGTTCTGGTGGAAAGCGCGAAGGGCGCCCTGGCCGTTATCTGACCCAAGGGCGCCCCTGACGTTATCTGGCGGACGGCGGGCTTGCCGGCCGAAACGGACCGGACTCAGTCGAAGTGGATCTCGGCTGCGGCCCGGCGGATGGATTCGAGCCGCTGCTCCTCGATCAGGCCGAGGGCATCCAGCTCCTCTTCCCGGTCGGCGCGCTCCGTGGCGGCCTGGGCAGAGACCTCACTCAGGATCGTGCCGAGGAGATGGGCCAAACCTGTCTTGAGGTCCATGAGGTTGGTGTTGGTGATCAGGAGGCGGCGGTCCGAGACGCGGAGTTCGACGTCGCTGTACCCGGCTTCGGCAAGACGGCGGCTGACGTTGCCGCCGTGAAGCAGATCAAGCTCCCGGGGCTGGGGCCGGCGGGAAAAGACTACCGGCACCGTATAGCGGGAGGAACCCCGGGCTGTGCCGAGGTCGTGCGGTAGGGCGGAGGCGAGGATGCCGCTGAGCTTCAGAGGGGAATCGGCGCGTACCGGAGGAAGAGCATGGGTTGTGGTCATGGCGTACTGCCAACGTTCTTGAGGATGCACTGTCGGACCCGCGGGAACGTGGAGCGGCTGTGGCTGGGGTTCAGGGACCCGGGACCGGGCCGCCTGGAGGGAGGGCGTCCTTCACGACGTCCCGCCGTATTTTCAGCTTACGCCCCGGAACGCACACCGTGATCACATGTGCAGTAGATTCCGGGCAGTTGAGCTAGCGGCTTAAGATGCGGCGTCACAATGCAAGCGGTCCCGGCCGTCGGTGCCAGCGGTCAGCGGCCAATGACGGCGGCCGGGTTCAGCTCCCATTCACTCCGGGAGATCGCATACTCGACGTCGCCGTGTTCATCTCCCGGGATGGACACGGGCCAGTCAGCGACGAAGGAACGGACGAGGCGCATCCCGGATTTCTCCATCACCCGCCGCGAGGCTGTGTTCACTGCCATGGTGGACGCAACCACCCGCTGCACGCCGAACTCGGTAAACCCCTTGGCGATCAGCGCACGGGACCCCTCGGTGGCGTAGCCCTTCCCCCACGCCTCGCAGCGCAGCCGGTAGCCCAGTTCCGGCTGGTCGGGCGGGTCCCCGGGGGCGGGCCGGTAGTGGAACCAGCCGAGGAAATCTCCTGATGATTTCTCGATCGCGGCCCAGAAGCCATAGCCGGGGAATTTCCGGTAGTAGCCGAGGAACGCTGGAAGGTACTCGCTTTCAACCTCGTCCCGGGGTGTCGGGGCACCGCCGGTGATGTACCGCATCACGCGCGGGTCGTCGTCGAGCTCCACGAGCAGGTCGGCGTCGTGGGCGGTGAACTGCCGCAGCACCAGCCGCTCGGTCTCCAGGAATATGGGCATGCGGGCATTCTTGCACCGGACGCCAGGCGTGTCAGCTACTTGGCGGTCAGTTCCTTCCGCCTGGAACGCGCCGGCTGAACTTTCCGCCGGAACGTCCCGGCCATGAATACCCCCGCGAAAGTCTCGCCAGCGCCCGTTCCCGCGAGTAGCTTTGTGCCATGACGGAAGACTTCGACCTTCACGCGGAGGAATCGCAGGAAATCGCGAATGATCCGCGCCGGATTGGGAACTGGTTCTTCAGGGCGCTCCATGACAGGGCAAAGAACCTGGACGACCTGCACCTGATCGTGACCCCGGAGTCCCGTCCGTTGTGGGGATCCTTCGAAATCGCGGCGGCGCTGCTGGACTCCATCGAGGATCCCGGCATGCTCCAGGAAGCTGTCTACGCCGATGGCGACCACGAGGTCTGCTACATGCGTGTTATCCGGGAAGCCGAAGAGCATACGTTCACCACACCTGCCACAATGCTGGACGACCCACTGCTGATCACGCTCGTGTGGCGGCCGGACCACGGCCGGTGGATGGTTCATGGCTTCGGTGACATGGTGCACCCGGACAGGGTGCCCCGCGGGGCTTAGTCGTCGTCGACCCACTCGAGCAGGTCACCCGCCTGGCAGCCCAGGACCCGGCACATCGCGTCCAGGGTGCTGAAGCGGACCGCCTTGGCCCGGCCGTTCTTCAGCACCGCCACGTTGGCCGGGGTGATCCCGACGCGCTCGGCGAACTCCCCCACGCTCATCTTGCGCTTGGCCAGCTCGACGTCGATGCGCACCACAATTGCCATCAGATCACCCCTTCCATGTCCGTCCGCAGTGACGTCGCCTGCCGCAGCAGATCCCGCATCACCACGATCAGCAGAACCAGTACCGCACCGATCAGCGTGACGCCGATCAGCACCGCAGGCATTCCGGGATCGCGCAGTTCGGGGGTGAAATAGATGTACGCGACGAGGGAAGCGGCCATGGCCGCCAGCAGCAGCCACGCCCCGACGAACGCCCACATGATCACGTCCACCCACCGTAGCGAGGCCGCGGTGAAGATCCGGTCACTCTGGACCAGGGTCAGGAGCCGCCAGATGCACACGATCACAATCTGCAGGCACAGGGCTTCCAGTTCCCAGAACAGCAGCATCGGCCACCGCCAGGGATCCATCCCCGGCCCCTCCTCGGTGGTGAAGAGAAACTCGCCCGGAAACGACATGACCTGGGCCACCAGCAGCCCGAGGAACACCATTACCAGCAGGACCCTGAGCGGGAGGACCAATCGACTAACGATAGACATGGCTTCATACTCTGGGCTTTTCTATCGAAAGTCAATATGACACGGCACGGCCCGACGTCGGCTCTCCGGACGGCCTCTGGCGCTAGACTGGCGCCGGTGGAGACTGGGGAAAATCTTTTGGGTGGGGTGAACGTGCCATTGCTGCGCCGGGCGGCCACCTGCTGCCTGGTGTTCGCTGCCGCGGCAACGGTGGTGGATTTTGGCGGCCTGGTGGTGGGTTAACTGCGGTTGAACGCCGCGCATGCGAAAGGCAAGGAGAGACACAGTCTCCCTGCCACTTTCAGGATATCGCCCGCCAGGGGGCTTGCCGCAAGGCCCCTCCCCTCGTCCAAAATGGTTGGCCGCGCCTAGTTTTGGATTGGGGTTTCACATGTTCGACGTGATCATTAGCGGTGGCGGGCCCGCGGGGATGATGCTGGCCAGCGAGTTGCGGCTGCACGGGGTGGACGTGCTCGTCCTGGAGAAGGATGCAGAGCCGAGCAACGCGGTCCGCTCGCTCGGCCTGCACCCGCGCACCATCGAGATCATGGACCAGCGCGGGCTGCTGGACCGGTTCCTCGCACTCGGGCAGCAGTATCCCGGCGTCGGCCGCTTCGCCGGGATTGAGAAACCGCAGCCGGTGGACCTCGACACCGCACACGCCTACATTCTCGGCATCCCGCAGCCGGTCACCGACCGCCTGCTGGCGGAGCACGCCGTCGAGCTCGGTGCGCAGGTCCGCCGCGGCTGCGCGGTGACGGGCTTCGAGCAGGACGACGACGGCGTCAGCGTCGAGCTCGACGACGGCACCCGGCTCAGCGCGCGGTGGCTGGTCGGCTGCGACGGCGGACGCAGCCTGGTGCGCCGGCGGCTCGGCATCGGCTTCCCCGGCGACCCCGCCACGAACGAATGGATCCACAGCGAGATGGAGGTGACCACGCCGCCGGACGAGCTGGCCGAGGTGGTGGAGGAGGTCCGCAAGACCCACAGGGGGTTCGGCGTCGGCCCGGCCGGGAACGGGCTGTACCGGGCCGTGGTGCCCGCGGCGACTGTCGCCGAGGACCGCGCGGTCCCGCCGACTTTGGAAGAGCTAAAGTCCCAGCTGCGTGCCTTCGCCGGCACCGACTTCGGCGTCCATTCACCGCGCTGGATAACCCGCTTCACGGACGCCACCCGGCTGGCCGAGCAGTACCGCGCGGGCCGGGTGTTCCTCGCCGGTGACGCGGCGCACGTCCATCCGCCGTTGGGCGGGCAGGGCCTGAACCTCGGCATCCAGGACTCCTTAAACCTCGGCTGGAAGCTCGCCGCCGAGGTCAACGGCTGGGCGCCGCAAAGCCTGCTGGACACATACTTTGCCGAGCGCCACCCGGTCGCCGAAGGCGTCCTGACCATCACCCGCGCCCAGAGCGAGCTGATCTCACCCGAGCCCGGCCCGCAGGCCGTGCGCCGCCTGCTGGCCGAGCTGATGGACTTCGACGACGTCAGCCGGTTCCTGGCCGAGCGGATCAGCTCGATCGGGGTCCGGTATGACTTCGGCGAGGGGCCCGAACTGCTCGGCAGACGGCTGCGCGACCTCCCTCTGTCACGGGGCCGTCTCTACGAGCTCACCCGCGAAGGCCGCGGGCTCCTGCTCGACCAGACCGGCGGACTCTCCGTGGCGGGATGGACGGACCGGATCGACCACGTCGCAGACTCCAGCGGGGAACTGGACGCGCCCGCGATCCTGCTCCGGCCGGACGGCCACGTCGCCTGGATCGGCGACGACCAGGACGACCTCCGCCGCCACCTGCCGCGATGGTTCGGGGCCGCCGCCGAGGGCGCCGGTAACGCCCACGATCGCCGTATCTGACGTCAGGACTCACTAAGTCGACGCCGGACGGTATCGCAGTACGGCGTTGTTGGATCCCGGTAACGGACGTAGGTCCAGCGTCAGCAATGGCTGGCCAGTAGGCGCTGTCGGACTCTGTTCGACAGGCCGACGAAGGACCGGCTGTATTCTCTGAAAGCTCGGTTCAATCATTAGTACGTGCGATGGGACATTTGGGGGGTATCTTGTCTAGTACCAGAAGCAACTTCTGGCACTCACCTTCGCTGTAACCGGGACTTGGAACCGCGATGTACTAGTCCCGCCCGGCGACGGTCTTGCAGCGTGCATCTGGAAATTCGGCCTCAGTGCAATTTATTAGCTCGATTACTACTGCAGCCAATGGCACGCGAAGAGAACTTTGGGTGCGATGGTCGTAAAACCAAGCTGACGCAGGGTCACCGTTGTCACTTCCTAGATATAGAAGCTCACGCGACTCCAAACTTGCAATCCCTGACCCTGCGTCCGCGGGTCCGATCCTGGTGACATTGACTGCTTCTGCCCGAATAGGCAAAAGCGTAGCACCGGTTATTGTATGGAATATTGGAAGAACAACCTTCCCCTCTCGAGCATCGCTAATGGCACGATCTACAGGAGATTTCAAACCTGCGAAGAGCACTATAAGCCAGATAAGCAACATGACCTGTAGAGACCGCAACATGAGTGTGCTAGGTGGTGGCACGGTCGTTCCCCGATCCCGAATCAGGGCTCGGGCCATGAAGTAGGCCACAACCGCGCCGAGTGCGGAATTCACCGCGACTGAATAGAAGTAGGGTCCGGATCTTGCCAAGACGGTGGTCCAGTCCAGCCCTAGGTCACTGGGGCTTAGGCCGAGTCCTCCGTAGAACGAGTCATACAACACATAGACCATTGCGTTCGCTATCACCCCAGCTGGCACCAAAGCTTGGCTTATAAAATCAATGCTTCTTTTGGCGTCCATGTGCAAAATGTACTGTCTGATTCATCCGGTTTGGAACTCTCGAGCCTCTTTCTTGTTCTATGTCCTCATAAGTCAGTTCCTTGCATATCAAAGGCCAGCAGCACCTCTCGGGAGTCGCCCGTCCTTTTTTGCGCAATCGAGTTTGGAGGGGCTGCAGAGCGCTGGCAGAAGACCAGCACTATTGAGCTTGTTAGCCCCAGCCGCCGCAATGATTCTGAGGCTTCGCTCGCGGCCCTCAGATAAGTGATGCGGGGCTAGGGACGAGGATGTCGTTCGTGCGCCATTACTTGTCCCTGATGTGGGCGCCGCTCCCCCATGGAGCGGCGCCCTTTCATGCGCCCGGTCCAGTAGTTCCGCTTAGGAGGCCGCGCCCAGGGTGATGTCCGCGGTCTGTTCCCCGCCGTCGCGCTGGAAGGTGATCTTCACGGTGGCTCCGGCGGCCTGCTCCCGCGCGGCGGCCGTCAGTTCGGAGGCGTCGGTCACGGTCCGGCCGGCCAGGCCGGTGACCACGTCGCCGGCCTTCAGCCCGGCCTTGTCCGCGGCGGATCCGGAGGTCACCGAGGCCACTTCCGCGCCGGCCGTGAAGTCCGACGACGACCCTGACGTTCTGTCCTGAACGGACAGTCCCAGCTGGCCATGGGTCGCCGTGCCCGTGGAGATGATCTCCTCCGCCACCCGCTTCGCCTGGTTGATCGGGATGGAGAAGCCGACGCCGATGTTGCCGCTCTGTGTCGACGAGGACGACGACGATCCCGCCGACGCGATGGCCACGTTGACGCCGATGATTTCACCCTGGGCGTTGACCAGCGCGCCGCCGGAGTTGCCGGGGTTGATGGCCGCGTCCGTCTGGATGACGTTGATGCTGATGGAGTCCTGGGCGGAGGCCGCGACACCGGACTGGGATCCGAACGGATTCTGCGAAGAGACCTCCTCCGAGGATCCGTCGGACGTGGCTGAGGACTCGGTCTCGATGGTGCGGTTCACGGCGGAGACGATGCCGTCGGTGACGGTGCCGCTCAGTCCCAAAGGCGCGCCGATTGCGATGGCTTTGTCCCCCACGTTGACCGCGCCGGAGTCACCGAGGGTAGCCGGAGTCAGCCCTTCGGCGTCGATCTTGATGACGGCCAGGTCTGAGAGCGGGTCGGTGCCCACGGTGGTGGCCTTGTAGACCTGCCCGTCGTTGGTGTGGACCTCGACGGCGGCATCCTCGGCTGCCCCGTCCAGCGTGACCACGTGGGTGTTGGTCAGGATGTGGCCCTCGGCATCCAGGATGATGCCGGAACCGGTGCCGCCGGAGCTCCCGGAGCTGACGCTGATGGTCACCACACTGGGCGAGGCCTTCTGCGCGGCGGCCGTAACGGCGTTGACGCTCTCCGTGTTGTTGACGATGACCGGGCTGATCGCGGCCTGGGCCGTGGTGGTGCTCTGCGCGGGCGCGTCAGTCCACAGGGCCGCAGCCCCGGTGGCCGCCCCGCCGCCCAGTAATCCCGCTGCCACGAGGCATGTGACGAAGACGGCCGGGCCTACCCGCTTCCTGTCCCGCGGCCGGAGCGGCCGGGCCGGCGGGACCGGGGGGACCGGCGGGACCGGGGGCACACCGCCGAAAGCCGGCGGGACGGCCGCCGGCGGAACGGTGGGCACGGGGCCAGTCCCCTGCGGAACATCGGTGTGCGGGACAGGGGCGTGGCTGGTCTCCGTGTACCTGGGTGGCTCCTCAGGCGGTACGCTCCGACGGTTCCCGGAGCTTTCCCCCTAATCCTGCCCACCGGGGCTTTGGCCCCTCTGTCCCGGTGCTGTGCGGAGCCTGTGAAAGGCAAACGGCAATTGTCAGGCTGTCGCTACCGGCAGGTCGAGGGCGCGCGAGTACTGTGACCAGCCGCCCACGAAAAGCCTGCCGCGGCCCAGTCCCAGATGCTCGAGCACCAGCAGGTTGTGGCAGGCCGTCACACCGGAACCGCAGTAGCTCACGGTCCGGTGCGCAGATTCGATGCCCGCCCGCTGGAAGTTCCCCAGCAGCTGCGCCTCGGACAGCAGCTGGCCAGCCGGGTCAAGGTTCCTGCGGCATGGCACGTTCTTTGCTCCGGGGATGTGGCCCGGCCGCGGGTCCACCGGATCATGCTGGCCACGGTACCGGTCGCGGTTGCGGGCGTCGACCACCTGAAACTCGGGGCTGGTGGCGTCAGTGATGTCCGCCAACAGGTGCTCCGGCCAGGGCCGCTTCGTGAAGGTGGAGGGGGCCGGGGCCACGGCTTCCGTTTCCAGCGGACCGTCAAACGATCCGATGCCTCCGTCCAGAACGGCTGCGTGGCGGCCGGTGGCCCTGAGCATCCACACCAGGCGGGCAGCGATGACTCCGCCGGCGTCGTCGTAGGCCACCACCACATCCGAGTCCCCGATGCCGCACTCCCGCATGCCCTCGGCAAACACTGCGGGATCGGGCAGCGGGTTCCGTCCCGCCTCCTGCGACGCCGGCCCGGACAGCCAGCGGTCGAGGTCGACGAACACGGCACCGGGAAGATGGCCCCGGTCATAGGCGTCCCGGCCGGAGGCGCCGTCGAGATACCAGCGCGTATCCGCCAGCACAATCCGCCGCCGCTGCCCGGCACACCATGCGAGATCGACGAACGGCGGGATCAGGCGGGTCTCTTCCATGGGCCCAGCCTAGGTCTCTATCTTGTATTTCGAGACAGCAGGTTCAGCATACGGACAGCCCGGTGCCCGAATCCGAGTACCCCGTCCAACTACTTGGAGGAAGAGGGCAACAAAGTCGAGTACCTGCCACTGTTGTCCGGCCTCCCGCCCGCCGGGTAGTTTGCCGTGTACTGGTCGTCGAGATGTGGCCACTGTCGCCGAACAGCTCTATCAGCCTGAACCACGAGTTCAGTCACATCGGAGCGCGGAAAAATGAAAAAGTTCTTACAGTTTGGGGTTGTGGGCGGTACCTCGGCATCACTGATATGTGCGTTGGCGGTGGGGGCCGTCCCGGCCCAGGCGGCGACATGCCAGCCAGGAACCCCCGCCCCGGCCAGCAGTTATCCGGGAACAGCGGTGATGGCCAATAATTTCGAATCCGGGAACCTGGACGGGTTCACATCCTCCCTTGGAGGCACCGGAACCGCGGAAATCTCCTCGGATCAGGCCCACTCGGGGACCTGTGCGGTGCACTTGCACGTCACCGCCGACGAGGGCTCGCTCGCCAACCTCTCCACGCCTCTGCCGGCGGGTACGGCGACGGCCTATGCCGACGGGTGGTTCAACATCACCCAGGCCGGCGTACTGGGCAACGATGTCCCCTACCTCCGGTTCTTCTCCGGCGACATCCGGGTGGCCGATGTTTACCGGTACAACGACAACGGAGAGCTGTGGCTCCGCACCACCGCACCCGACGGGACCTCTGTCTTTACCCGCCTGATCAGCTCAAGCATCACGCTCAGCGAGTGGCACCACGTGGCCATGCGGACGACGGCGAATGGCGCTGCGTCAACCGTGGAGGTGCGCTTTGACGGCACACTGGTGTACTCCAGCAACCAGATAGCCACTGCCGCCACCACGTTGGACAGGGTCCAGCTCGGTGCGGAGCACAACCGCCAGATGGGCGACAGCTACATTGACGACGTCGTCATCAACGCCGCCCCTCGCGCCGTCTCCACCGCATCCATCCGCAGCGCCGCGGACGTCGTGGCGGTGGGTCCTGACGGCACGCTGTGGAACTACCCGGCCAGCGGTCAAGGCACGCTGCAGAGCCGGCAGAAGATCGGCGTCGGCTGGTCCGGACTGGCCAAGGGGTTCGTGGCGGACTGGAACAGTGACGGCACGTTCGATGTCGTCGCCCAGTGGAAGGACGGCCGGCTAAGCGTCTACCCCGGACGACCCACCGGCGGATTCGCAGCGGCCCGGGCCATCGGCACTGGCTGGGGTAGCTACCACGTCACCGTCGGCCGCTGGCGCAATACCGACCAGTACCCTGGCATCCTTGCCTACGACGCCGCCGGGACACTCTGGTACTACGGCAACAGCGCCGGAACATCGCTGGCCCCCCGCATCAAGATTGGGACCGGGTGGGGAGGCCTGTACCTCACCATGACTGACTTCGACCAGGACGGGTCGCAGGACCTCCTGGCCAAACGCAGCGACGGCCGGCTCGTGCTCTTCCGCTCCAACGGAAACGGCGGCTTCGTCGCGGAATCCAGGCGCGCGGTGGGCAGCGGGTGGAACAGCATCAACAGCATCACCGACGTGGCCGGATTCACCACCGGAAGTTCCGGGCTCATGACCCGGCTCACGGACGGCCGCCTCGCGCACTACCCCTTCAGCAGGGGCACCTGGGGAGCGCGGACCATCGTCGGCGCTGGCTGGAGCAGCTACAACATCCTGCGGTAGAACCGCCAAGGGCCCTGGAGACGCTCCTCCAGGGCCCCGGGGCGCGCCATAAGTTGGCCTGCCCATGCCCGCCAATGTAACGTTTTAGTCACCGGTTGGCCCACACCTCCGTCGGAACATCCCGAATCCCGTTTCGCGTGGTAGGAGCCAAAGGGCGGTGTCCTTTCCCCGCCTCACGCCGGTGCCCAGTTTGGGCAGGACTTGGTTCGCATCGACCTGCCCGTTCCGCACCCCGAAGAGGATTTAGTTCTCATGCGCAGGAAATATCTGCTGTCCGCCGTCACGCTCTCGGTACTGCTTGCCTCCTCGGCATGCGCGGCGGGGTCCCCCGCCCCAGTCGCGTCCTCAGAACCCGCACGCCTGACAGGCTCCGGCAGCGGGGATGGCTCCACCAGCCGGCCGGAAATCGGGATATCCCAGTGGAACGCGGCCGAGGCCGCCCGGAAAGCAAAGACCAATCCGGCCGGCGCAGCCAAAGCTGGGCCAACCGCAAAGACCAAGCCGGCCGCAGCGGCCAGAGCAAAGTCAGCCGAAAAAGCCGCGGCAGCCGCAAAGGCTACGGCAGCCAACGCGGCAGCAGCGGAAAAAGCAGCAGCCGCCGCGGCCTTCTTCTTGGCTGCAGCTGAGAAAAAAGCCGCAGCCAAGAAGAAGGCCGCTGGAGCCGCAGCAAAAACACGGCCGGCAGCAGGCACCCCGAAACGGGTCGTACCGGTGCCTGTTGCTCCCAAGACGGCGCCTGCGCCCGTTCGCCAGGGGTCCGCGGAACAACAGGGGTCCGCGGAACAAATTGTCGGCTCTGCTTGCGGGGCGGCTGACACCTTGGTTGACGCTCTGGAGGGATCAGTGTCGCTGAGCGATCCTGCGCTTCCTGAGACCGGTGCCGGAACCGGCACGGACGCGGGCACGGACGCTGGCACGCTGGGCGAATTCCGCTGTCTTGATTGACACCGGGTCGGCGGCCAGAGCATCGAGCCGAGAGCGGACGCCTGCCGGCCCTCCTGGGCGGTGACGGGAGTCAGGCCTTCCGGCCCGGCCGAACCTGTAGCGAGGCATCTGGTTCGGCTTCCGCCTCGGTTGCTGCCCTGACTGACGCGGCGAGGGTCGTGTCATTGCGCGAGATAACGTAGTGCACCGCGGCCGCAAGGATGGCTCCGATGAACCACGAGAAGGCCGAGAGAGCGGCAAAGACCGGGACAAGCGCCACCACCACTGCAGGCGCGGCCGAGACGACGAACGAGATGTCGGCTTTGCGGTTCCAGCCGCCCGTGTACGTGTAATAGCCCTGCTCAATGAAGAGGTCCGGCACCAGCACATGCTGCCTGCGGAGCACGTAGTAGTCCACCATGATGATTCCGAACAGTGGACCGAGCAGCGCACCGAGCCCGCCGAGGAAGAGGTTGATCACCACGGGACTGTTAAACAGGTTCCAGGGTGTAATCACCAGGGCGATCATTGCGGCGATCAGGCCGCCGCGCCTGAAGTCGATCCTCGAGGGCCAGACGTTCGCCAGGTCGTAGGCCGGTGAGACGAAGTTCGCGACGACGTTGATTCCCAGCGTCGCGACAGCGAAAGTCACCGCGCCGAGCAGAAGGGCCCAGATGCTGTCGATCCGCCCCACAATCTCCACGGGGTCGTAGATGTGCTCGCCGTAGACCTTGAATGTGCCGGCTGTCACCACGACGGAGACCACGGAGAAGGCAATGAAGTTCACCGGCAGCCCCCACAGGTTCGCCGTGCGCACCGCCTTGCGGGATGGGGCGAAGCGGGAGAAGTCGCAGAAGTTAAGCATCAGGGTGGAGAAGTAGGTCACGGTCAGCGCGACGGCGGCAAAGAAGGCATGCACGGTGCCCCATTGCGCAACTCCTCCCGGCAGGTCCAGGGACACGTTCCAGCCCGCGTTGATCAGGATGTAGATGACCAGAAGGCCCATCACTGCCCAGACGGCCGGGCCGGCCCAGTCCTGGAATCTCCTGATCGTCTCCATGCCGTTGCG
This sequence comes from Arthrobacter sp. K5, assembly GCF_040448525.1. Taxonomy (NCBI): domain Bacteria; kingdom Bacillati; phylum Actinomycetota; class Actinomycetes; order Micrococcales; family Micrococcaceae; genus Arthrobacter; species Arthrobacter sp. K5. Next base: position 1,918,672 of record NZ_CP159279.1, read on the forward strand.
GAGCAGCAGAAGCTGAAGCGCCCACATCAGCAGGAAGGCTAGCCAGCCGAGGGTGGATTCACCGAGGAAGTTGTTTTCCGTCAGCCCCTTCAGTTCGGGCCAGATCTTCAGGGCGATGATGATGACGGCGCGGGAGGCGAGCCAGGTCTGGATGCCGTACCAGGCGATGGCCACGAGCGCGCGGATCAGGGCCGGCAGGTTGGCTCCGAACGTTCCGAACGAGACCCGCGCGAGGACCGGGTAGGGGACGCCGGTCTTCTGGCCTGCGTAGCCGGAGAAATTCATCAGGAAAAAGACCAGAATGATCCCCACTACCAGGGCGAGGAAAACCTGCCAGGCCCCGAGGCCCAAGGCGAAAAGGCCGGCCGCGAAGGTGTATCCGCCGAGCGAATGGATGTCGGACATCCACATCGCAAAGAGCGAATAGAAACCCCACGTACGGTTCTCGGCCGGCGCGAGGTCTTCGTTGTACAGCCGGGCACTGGCACCGGGGGGAATTGTGTGAGACACCGAATCCTCACTTCCCAACTTCCACATTCTGAAATAGATAATCTGAATGTTCGGCAGAATGGGCATCTGCCAGTGCTAATCTACTCCCTTTTCATTTCCGTGGGCCGGCGAGCTTTTCGGCAAACACGAGGGTGCCACAACTGTACGTTCGCGCTGCGAGTGGGGCTTAAGTGTGCGTTCGCGCTCAGTGGGTGACGCAGGTGGGGCTTAAGTGTGCGTTCGCGCTGGGGCTTAAGTGTGCGTTCGCGCTCAGTGGGTGACGCGGGTGGGGCTTAAGTGTTCGTTCGCGCTGGGTGGAGGGTTTATCCCCAGCCGCTGCCGGCTGCGGTCCGGCCGGAGAATCCGCCCAGGCCGTTGCCCCGGTACAGCCAGAGCGCGCCGTTGGTGTCCACGGCCAGGACATCCGTCCTGGCGTCGCCGCTGTAGTCGCCGCGGCCGGTGATGGTGGTCATCGAGTTCCAGCCGGAGCCCACCTGGACCTTGGCGCCGAAGCCGCCGCGGCCGTTGTTGGGGTAGCGCCACAGGACACCGGCGGCGTCGCGCGCCAGGAGGTCGGCCTTACGGTCGCCCGTGACGTCCCCAGGGCCGACGATGGCGGTCATGGAGTTCCAGCCCGAGCCCACCTTGGTCCGGGCGAGCCAGCCGCCGCGGCCGTTGCCGGGGTAGAGCCAGAGGGCGCCGGTGGTGTCGCGGGCCAGGACGTCGGCTTTACCGTCGAGGTTGAAGTCGCCGGCACCGGTGACGGCGCTGAACACGTTCCAGCCCGAGCCCACCTTGACCCGCGCAAGCCAGCCGCCGCTGCCGTTGCCGGGGTACAGCCACATGCCGCCGGTGGTGTCGCGGGCCAGGACGTCCGCGCGCCGGTCGCCGTTGAAGTCGCCGGGGGCAACGAGTGAGGTGAAGCCGTTCCAGCCCGAGCCCACCTGCTTCCGCGCAAGCCAGCCGCCGCTGCCGTTGCCCGGGTAGAGCCACAGGAAGCCGGAGTTCTCCCGGGCCAGGACATCGGCTTTGCCGTCGCCGTTGAAGTCGCCCGCTGCGAGGACCGTGCTGAAGTGCAGCACCGCGCTGGCCGCGTCCAGCCGGCCGGCGCCGCAGCCCTGCGGGCAGCCGCCGGTCATGGGCCGTGCGGTCCGCTTGAGGCGCTCTTCGACGGCGGCCGGTGTCGCCGTCGGGCCCATCTCGGCCATGAGCAGCGCAGCTGCGCCGGACACGTGCGGTGCAGCGGCGGAGGTGCCTTCGGCGAAGAAATAGGCTTCCGTGCCGAAAGTCTGGGGGCCGTCGTTCAGGGTGGAAAGGATGCCGTTCATGACGCCGCTGGCCGGCTGGGTCGCGTTGGTGGGCGTCATGTCGCCGCCCGGGGCGGTGATGTCGACGGCGGATCCGAAGTTGGAGTACGGCGCCAGCTCACCGGTGCGGCCGCTGGCGGCGACGGCGATGACGTTCCGGCAGTTGGCCGGGCTGGAGGTGGAGGCCTGCGCCATCTCGTTGCCGGCCGCCGCGACAACAACCGAACCGCGGGCGGTGGCGGTGTCGATGGCGGTCTGGAAGGTCTGCGGGCAGGTGGGGTCAGTGGGGTCCGTGCCGCCGAGGCTCAGGTTGATCACCCGGGCCGGGTTCGGGTTGGCCGGCACTCCGTCCACGGGGGCTCCGGAAGCCCAGACGATGGCGTCCGCGATGTCCGAGAGCTGTCCGCCGCAGGGACCGAGCACGCGGACGGGCAGGACCTTGGCCTTCGGCGCGACGCCGGCGATGCCTTCACCGTTGTTGTTCATGACGGCGGCGATGATGCCTGCCACGTGCGTGCCGTGCCAGGATGACGACATCTCCGCGGCCCCGTCGACGCACTGACCGGCGCTGGACCAGTCGCCCTCGTCGGTGGCGTCGGCGTCGCGGCCGTCGCCGTCACGGGCGTCGTCTTGGTTGGCGATCATGTCGTAGCCGGGGAGCATGTTCGCGTCCAGGTCGGCATGGCTGGTTTTGCCCGTATCGATGACGGCCACCACCTGGCCGGAGCCCTGGGTGACGTCCCAGGCTCGGGTGGCGCGGATGCCGCCGGTTTCCGCGGAGAGGTTCCACTGGAAGGGGAAGAACTCGTCGTCCGGGTCCGCGAACTTGGCCTGCAGCTTCACGTCCGGCTCGGCGTAGGCCACGGCGGGGTCGGCGCGCAGCGAGGCGAGCATCTTCTTGGCGTCGCCGTCGCCCAGTTCCTTGCTGGTACGGATCACTCGGGCGCCGCTGGCGGTGGCGCGCAGGTCGGTGGCGGTGGCGCCGAGCTTTGCGGCGGCGCGGCCGAAGGACTGGGCGCGGAGCGCGGAGCCGGACCGGGCGGGGTCCTTGAACTTAACGATGAACTGGTCAGTGGTGGGCGTGGCCACGGACGGCCGGCGCGGGATGGACGGCAGGTGGGGGTCGCCGTCGGCCGCCGACGCGGCAGGCACTATGAGGGCCGATGCCACCAGGCCGACGATGCCGGCGGACATGATGGCAGCAGAGAAACGTGTTCGGCGCGTAAGAGACATCGAGACCATCCTGTGCGGCGCCCCTCAGCCACTGGTGCCGGGACGCAGATATGAGGCGCGGCCCCCGCCGCGCTTAGGTTCGAGTGTAGCCCGGGGGCCGCTGCTCCGGAACGGTTCCCCGGCCGAGGATCAGTTGGCCGAAGCCCAGGAGTAGCATTCGGCCGTCAGGAAACGGCGGGATCAAATTGGCCAGGTGCACAGCCGCCAGGGGCAGCCCTATCCAGTCAGGTATGCCCGCCAGCATGAACAGCCAGCAGCACGCTGCCCCGAATAACGGACCGGCCGCCGCGGTGGCGATATTCTGCATCCCACCCATCCTGGGCCCCGTGATCCAGACGTTGGCGAGCGAATAATTGGCCCGCCCGGCGGCCCCGTTCCGAAGAAGGAGGCGCAGGGCAACCAAATGTGCGGACTCATGGACCACCAGTGAGCAGAGGCAGGTGGAGAATCCTAGCGCGGCGGCCAAGAGGGGTTCTGCGTAGAACCCCGTCGCCAGCCCGGCTCCGCCGCCCGCACCGAAGAACAACGCCGCCATGATTGCTCCGGGCATCGCCGTCGCACGCACAACGGAAAGTACAGCTCCAATCGCGCCGTTTCCTATGGCCCAGCTACCGCGACGCCAAGACCGCCCGCGCCCCGCGGTGGTATCCCCTGCAGGCTCCTGCGAAGTGGCTTCCGCTGTGGTCAAGCGCTGGCCATTTCCGTGCGGTGCAGGGCCAGCCACTTCGCCGTGAGCAGGTACCAGCCAAAGGCGGCCCCCATCATCGCAAGCTGAATCGCCAGGCTTGTGAGGAGGTTCGCGGAAGCTGCCAGCATCGACTGCAAACCAAACGTCAGACCCAGCAGGCCAACAACGGCCACAGCCTCTGAGACGGCCCCGCCAATGGACTGGTCCCTGCTCACCGGAAGCAGCAGCCCCAGGGCGCAGCTGGCGCAAAGCTCCACAAACAACATGGGAAGGGCCAAGAGAATCTCAACCGGCCCAGCACCGGAAACCAGCATGAAAGCCGTCCCGTAAACCGCCATCATGACCGCCCAAATCATCAGCACGGCACGGAACTTTGGTCCGATCCACGCAGTCGGGCTCCCGGTCACACGATAGAGCCAGTGATGACGACGCGTGGGTCCGTAGCACCCAATTCCCACGGCACTGGCAACGCCTAGCGCCACATAGAACACACCCAGCTCGTCGCCTCCCGTAAGCGCCACCGCGACAACTGCCGCTGCACAAAGACCATTGATGAAAAGCAGAAGGACGGCGTTCGGAGGGTATCGGAGCCACTGGCGCAGTTCCAGGAGCATGAAAGTCGGACTATTGGATGACGACGCCGGAGGCCGCCCCAAGCGGGGGCGCCATGGCGCGGATTCCTTTCGGGGCACAGCTTCCAGGGCATCCAACGCTATAAGGAGGACAGGAAGGGCGCCGCCCACGAGGCACAAAACCCACCACGCCGGAATCTGGCCACCCAGGAACCACGCCAGAACGTCACCCAACGGCAAAAGGACACCTTTGCCATCGCTGCCGTTAATGGGCATGGAGCTCATGAAGGCGTACAGCAACAGTGCCGCGGTGATCAGTCCGCCAATTCCCTGCGCCATCACTCCGCTCCGTCCCAAAAAACGGGCGGCACCTACCTGCATCAGCTCGGTAAGCAGCTGAGTAGTGAGGCAACCGAGCAAGGCGGCAAATAACGCGTAGCCAACCCCCGCAAGCGCCACGCTGAAGCTGCCGGTGAACACGAACTGCAGCGCGAGGGGGGCCGAAACCACCAGACCCCCGCAGAAACCCACCGCTACTGTGAGCCACCGGGTGGCGCCCCGGACGTGCGACTCCTTTACCGGGAGGACCGAAAGCATCTCCGACAGGAGGGTCCGGTCCGGTGCGTAAAGAACGGCCATAAGAGTGGCCAGCGCCGGCATCGCAAACATGACGCTTGCCACCGGAGCAGCAATTTCACGCCCCGTCTCCGGGTCGAGGCCCAGCTGTTTGCCGAGCTCGAGGCTGGACCAGACGGTCCACGCGGCGATTGCTGCAAGTATCGCAAGTATCAGTGTTCTAGCCTTCGCCCGGGATCCTAGGGAGCGGGCCACGTCATTGAACCAGATACGCCAAGTGATGCGGTGCACAGCGGCAGTGACTGCCAGCGGATGGACCCGCTGACGGATGGCCGCCTGGCTCATTGCTGCGGGCTTGTCCGCTTGGTCCTTGAGGCCAGCCAGACAACCGCGGCGGCGGCCAGTGCCAGAGCCAGCGGGCCGAGCGGGTTGAAGAACATGCTCGTTTCCGGCGCTCCGGAGGCGTTGGTGGTGGACTCAACTGATATAAAGGCTGGTATGGAAAAGCTGCCATTAGTCACGAAAGTCGCAATAAAAATGGCAACAAGTGCAACCACTGAAACTACTACCCCGACGCCGAGTGCCTTTATAAACTTCATCTGATGATCACTTTCACTTATTAGATTCGACAGGTGCAGAACTCAGTATGCGAGCAGGCGCTGCAATTGCTCTTCTTTCCCCTTCATGGCCAAGTGCAGCCCCGTTGCATGGACAAACAATTCCTCCAGAGACTTAGTACCACTTTCCCGAATGAGTTCCTCTGGCCGCCCCGAGGCGACCTTCTTCCCCTCGGCTAGAATTACAACGGAATCACAGGAGCGCTCAGCCGCATGCAGATCATGCGTCGCGATCAGGATGGCACCGCCTTCCCGCGTGAAGGTTTTTAGCAGGGAGTTCATGAGGAGACCGGCTTCCGGATCCAATCCCCGCATGGGCTCGTCCAGAATCAGCAGGTCCGGCCGGTGAGCCAGCGCCAGCACCAGCTGAAGCTTCCGCTTCATCCCATGGGAGTAGTCACCCACGTACTTATCCAAATGCGGGCCCAAGCCAAGGAGTTCGGCCAGCCCGGAGGCTGTCTCGTTATGGAACAGCGGCCGCAACCGGCGATGAAACGCCATAAGTTCATGTGCGGTTAGTGCTTCGGGCACCGGCAGATCATCGGGGAAGAACCCAAATCGGTCCTTTGCCTCTACTGAGTCCTGGGCAAGTCCGCAGATACTAACGGCGCCGGACGTCGGTTGAATGAAACCTGTAATGCAGTGGATGGTGGTCGACTTGCCTGACCCGTTGGGGCCAAGAAGCCCGGTCACTTCCCCGGGGCGAACCTTGAAATCTAGGTCCTGAACACCGCGCCGGCTTCCATAGTCTTTCGTCAAGCCGGCTACGGCCAGCGGGTCAGGCAAGTCTTCCATCGGCTAATCCTTAGCAGTCGTCAGTAGTGGTCAGCCTAGTAGCAGCCGAGCTTGACGCCGATTTTAATGCCCCACGGACCCTTCACGGCCTCGATGTGGCCCGTGAAGCCCCGGTAGCCGGAATTCCGGCAGTAAATCCAGGCCACGGCAGCCGCGATGACCAGAATGCCAATCAGGACAAGCCAGACCCAGCGAAATTCGCTGGATTTGTCGAGTGCAGAGTTCACTGCCCGGGCAACTGCATTTTGCGCAGAGACCTGCGCCGCAATTGCATGATCAGTAAGAGCGAGCATGTAAATACCTTCCCACGGAAACGAACGGTTCATATAAACTGCCAAACGAGTGGCGGATTCCCCCCAGATACAAACGCGGCTCGAATCCGCTATGCCGAGCGTAGAGGGTCTCTCCGCTCTCGTCAATGCGAATCTCCAGCGAGTTTAGTAACTTCCAACAACCCTCAGTGCGGCCCTTTTGAGGCATGGAACGGACGGCCATGACTACGTTGTTGAATATGCCGAATTTAGGATTCCGCTCTCCTCAGAACATGGCAACTCCGATCACCGGTATGGCGTCGAACCAATCCGGCCGACGTCCTTGATGTGTCACACAGTGACCGCGCACCGGGCCTCGGTGGACATCCACTGAACGGAGGACGTAGATTACGGCCAGCGCGCTTCTGCGGGTACGAGTCATGGGGGAATAATGGGCACTGGCAGAGGCCATTTGCGTAGGGTTGTGTGCGTTCTTGTCGCGGTAGCTTTGTTGACTGGGCTGGTTAGCCCGCCTGTTGCTTCTGCGGCTGGTCTTCTGTCGGTACGAATCCCGGTCATATCCGGGATAGCCAAGGTCGGGTCGAAACTGACAGCCCTGCCGGGCGCATGGGGTCCCTCGCCTGTGACACTCAAGTACCAGTGGCTCCGCAACGGCCTGGCCATCCCCGGCGCCACGGCCTCGACGTACACCGGCACTCCTTCGGACATGGGGAAATTCCTCGCAGTGAAGGTGACCGGGTCCAAAGCCGGATACGTGACAGCAGCCCGGACCAGCAAAGCCACCGTCGCCATAGCGGCAGGAACCTTAAGCGCACCCGTACCCTCAATATCGGGAGCAGTCCGGGTCGGGTCGAAACTGACAGCCCTGCCGGGCACTTGGGGTCCCCCGCCTGTGACTCTCAAGTACCAGTGGCTCCGCAACGGTCTGGCCATCCTCGGCGCCACGGCCTCGACGTACACCGGCACTCCTTCGGACATGGGGAAATTCCTCGCAGTGAAGGTGACCGGGTCCAAAGCCGGATACATGACAGCAGCCCGGACCAGCAAAGCCACCGTCGCCATAGCGGCAGGAACCTTAAGCGCACCCGTACCCTCAATATCGGGAACAGTCCGGGTCGGGTCGAAACTGACAGCCCTGCCGGGCACTTGGGGTCCCCCGCCTGTGACTCTCAAGTACCAGTGGCTCCGCAACGGCCTGGCCATCCCCGGCGCCACGACGACATCCTTCAGCCCGGCTGCGGCCGACCTTGCATACCGGTTGTCCGTCCAAGTATCAGGATCCAAAAACGGATACACCACCCTTACGCGAACGTCTGCCAATCCGGTTGCCGTTCTGCCCGGATCACTGTCCGCGTCCATTCCCGCCATCACCGGCACTCCTCAGGTGGGCCAGAGGCTCACTGCGACCCCAGGCGACTGGCAGCCGGCCCCGGTCGATCTGACATACCAATGGAAGGTAGACGGGTTGGCGATAGCGGACGCCGTGGCGGCTAGTTACGTACCTCTACCCGAAGATGCGGGAAAGGCAATTTCCGTAGCTGTCACAGGGTCCAAGCCCGGTTACACCTCTACAACGAGCACCTCAGCGAGCACAACGACAGTCTCTCCACCGCCAGTCCCTGAAGCGCTCCGCGTTAGTGGGACCATAGTCTCCGACACCTCCTGGTCCAGTCCCCGCGTGTATATCGTCGATGGACCCCTTCGCGTCCCTGCCGGGATCGTGCTGAACATCGAGGCCGGCACGGTCGTGAAGTTCATCGGCGGCACGCTCACCGTCGCCGGGACCCTGGCAATCAACGGAACCGCGGCAAACCCGGTAACCCTGACCGCTGCCAAAGACGACACCACCGGCGGAGACACCAACGGTGACGGCGCAGCAAGCACCCCGGCAGCCAACGACTGGGCCGGCATCACCCTCACCGGCGGCTCCCTCACCGCAACACACCTCAACATGAGGTACAGCCAGTTCGGCATCAACGGCGGGCTAAACCCCGTGAAATTCGCGGTCACGGACTCGACCCTGAGCGACAGCGGTTACGGCGGGATCGACGTTGACCGTTCCTCGGGCTACTCCAACCGGCTCAGCGAAATCGTGGTCACAGGGAACACGCTCACGCGCTCGGGATCCATCAGCATCACCTCCGAAAACACCGATCCCGGAGCCACGCCCATCCACGTCAAGAACAACAACGTCACTGCCATGACCGACAGCAGCGTGCCATACCAAATCCTGGACCAGCGACTGCAACCCTCAAACCTCACCGGAAACACCGCCTCCGGCAACAAGATCAACGCCTTCCGCCTCAGCGGCGCACTGATCGAGAACTGGACAGTACCCACCACGGGACTGCCCTACCTCATTGGCAGCACCACCAGTTCACCCGGCCTTCGCGTCCCTGCCGGGATCGTGCTGAACATCGAGGCCGGCACGGTCGTGAAGTTCATCGGCGGCACGCTCACCGTCGCCGGGACCCTGGCAATCAACGGAACCGCGGCAAACCCGGTAACCCTGACCGCTGCCAAAGACGACACCACCGGCGGAGACACCAACGGTGACGGCGCAGCAAGCACCCCGGCAGCCAACGACTGGGCCGGCATCACCGTCACCGGCGGCTCCCTCACCGCAACACACCTCAACATGAGGTACAGCCAGTTCGGCATCAACGGCGGGCTAAACCCCGTGAAATTCGCGGTCACGGACTCGACCCTGAGCGACAGCGGTTACGGCGGGATCGACGTTGACCGTTCCTCGGGCTACTCCAACCGGCTCAGCGAAATCGTGGTCACAGGGAACACGCTCACGCGCTCGGGATCCATCAGCATCACCTCCGAAAACACCGATCCCGGAGCCACACCCATCCACGTCAAGAACAACAACGTCACTGCCATGACCGACAGCAGCGTGCCATACCAAATCCTGGACCAGCGACTGCAACCCTCAAACCTCACCGGAAACACCGCCTCCGGCAACAAGATCAACGCCTTCCGCCTCAGCGGCGCACTGATCGAGAACTGGACAGTACCCACCACGGGACTGCCCTACCTCATTGGCAGCACCACCAGTTCACCCGGCCTTCGCGTCCCTGCCGGGATCGTGCTGAACATCGAGGCCGGCACGGTCGTGAAGTTCATCGGCGGCACGCTCACCGTCGCCGGGACCCTGGCAATCAACGGAACCGCGGCAAACCCGGTAACCCTGACCACCGCCAAAGACGACACCACCGGCGGAGACACCAACGGTGACGGCGCAGCAAGCACCCCGGCAGCCAACGACTGGGCCGGCATCACCCTCACCGGCGGCTCCCTCACCGCAACACACCTCAACATGAAGTACAGCCAGTTCGGCATCAACGGCGGGCTAAACCCCGTGAAATTCGCGGTCACGGACTCGACCCTGAGCGACAGCGGTTACGGCGGGATCGACGTTGACCGTTCCTCGGGCTACTCCAACCGGCTCAGCGAAATCGTGGTCACAGGGAACACGCTCACGCGCTCGGGATCCATCAGCATCACCTCCGAAAACACCGATCCCGGAGCCACACCCATCCACGTCAAGAACAACAACGTCACTGCCATGACCGACAGCAGCGTGCCATACCAAATCCTGGACCAGCGACTGCAACCCTCAAACCTCACCGGAAACACCGCCTCCGGCAACAAGATCAACGCCTTCCGCCTCAGCGGCGCACTGATCGAGAACTGGACAGTACCCACCACGGGACTGCCCCACCTCATTGGCAGCACCACCAGTTCACCCGGCCTTCGCGTCCCTGCCGGAATCGTGCTGAACATCGAGGCCGGCACGGTCGTGAAGTTCATCGGCGGCACGCTCACCGTCGCCGGGACCCTGGCAATCAACGGAACCGCGGCAAACCCGGTAACCCTGACCACCGCCAAAGACGACACCACCGGCGGAGACACCAACGGTGACGGCGCAGCAAGCACCCCGGCAGCCAACGACTGGGCCGGCATCACCGTCACCGGCGGCTCCCTCACCGCAACACACCTCAACATCGAATATGTCTATACAGCGTTGCGGCTGGGCAATGCATCCGCCGACATCTCCTCGTCGTCAATCACGAATTCAGGTGGGACAGCAGTCACGCTCTCGGACGGCAGCTCAGCCAGTATTGATGCTTCCTTCGCGTCTGTGGCTCAGATAGTTACAACCGACAGCTCAAGCAGCGCCGAACTTCGAGGCAGCGCCAGAGACCTCACTGGGACCGGCCCGTTCGTCTCGTCCTGTAGGTGGGGCACCGGCGCTTGCCTGGTCGATGCCAGCTACTTTGACTGGGGCTCGACGGAAGGACCATACCCGGCAGGGGGATCGGTTATGGCGTGCGGCTCGGTTATAGCGAGTCCATGGTCTTTCCACGGAACCGTGGCGGGTCGATCCATATGGAGCATAGGGAATTGTGACGGAAGCCCATATTCGCCGGCCAGCAGCATCAACGAGTCTCAGGCGAGCTACCAAGCTGCATTGTCTGCTCGCCAAGCACTTTGCGCGCAGGGTCCTGCCTATGCAGACGCCTGTGAAATCGTGAAAACCAACCAGCAATGCTTCAAGGGAGCATCTGACATCGTTCAAAGCCAATCGCTGTTCCCGCTAGCGCCTAACCTCTCGAGTCCGGAAGCTGTGGGTGACTTCGTGGCAGAACAAGGGAGCGACTACCTGAAAACCTCGACCAACAGTTCAGTTTCCACCGCCGCTGGAGCCGCATCGCATGCGTTGAAGGTGAAACAAGTGATTGGAACGTTCTCCGCTCTCTCCTCCGCGTACGACCGTTGCCACTAGGCAACCATTGGCCGACGATTCCCAGCGGGAGCACCCATTCCAGCGGGGTTGTCATGTCCCGTCGGATGTGTTCTCATACCCAAACCCCGCCGGGGACGTGCGAGAAAGCAGACGAATTAAGGGGGCAACGGGCTGGCCAGTGCCCGGCGGGGCTCGAAGCAGCCGCTGCCGTTGGCACGGTCAGATAAACAAACAGTTCGGGGGGACAGTCTGGTGGGGGACGGCTTGACTAGCGGAGTAGAAGGTTTTCCGGACTCATTTCCGGAGTCGTTGCTCAGCCAGGCACTGAACGCTGTTTCAGAAGGCTCGCTTATCACGGACGCCGCCCAGGACATTGTCTATAGCAACGAGGCGTTCACCGCCATCACCGGATACACGGCGGCCGAGATCCGGGGGCGGAACTGCCGGTTCCTTCAGGGGCCAGGCTCAGACCCGCTGACGGTTGCCGCCTTGCGGTCATCGCTGGAGCGGGGCGAGTCGTACCGGGCGGAGATTCTGAACTACCGCAAAGACGGTGCTCCATTCTGGAATGCCCTGACCATCTCCCCCATCAGGAACGCCCAAGGCACCGTGACCCATTTTGTCAGCGTCCAGCGGGACGTGACAGCCCAGAAAGCACTCCAGAGCCGCCTCCGCTTTCTGGCCCTGCATGATCCGGTAACCGGCTTGCAGAACCGCACGGCACTCGATCAGTACCTGGGTAGAATCACTGATGCGACTCCACCCGGAACCGTCAGCGCCGTCGGCGTCATCGATCTGGACGACTTCAAGATCGTCAATGATACCCACGGCCACGCGGCCGGTGATCTTCTCCTGCGCGAACTGGGTGCCAGGCTGCAGGCCCAGCTCCGGGCCACAGATTTCCTGGCCCGGCTGGGCGGTGACGAATTCGTCGTCGTGATCAGCGGACTGGCACAGGAAACCGCGCATGCGGAACTGGTCACAGTCCTCGGGCGCCTGCACCGGGCGGTGGAGCCGGAATTCCTGTTGGGGGAAGACGTGGCCGTCCGGGTGGGTATGAGCATGGGTCTCAGCCTGCACCCGGCCCACCGCAGCAACGAGGAGTCTTCCCTCCGCCGCGCGGACCGTGCCCTGTATGTGGCCAAGAGGAACAAGAACGCTCGCACCCGCTGGTGGTATCTGGACGATGGACCGGACACTCCCGTGGAGGCAGCACGGTCACACCCGGCACCCAACAGCGGACCGAAACACGGCGGCGAATACCGGGACCTGTTGGAAGCACCGCCTGAAGTGCAGTGGCGGGAAAAGCTCTTAGGCGGCGGGCTGCGGATGCTCTACCAGCCTGTCATGGATCTGCGGACGGGAGCGGTTAGCGCGGTGGAGGCTCTCGCCAGGATCAAGCTGGACAACGGCCCCTGCTTGGAGCCGAAAGTCTTCACACACTTGCTTACGGGCCCAGAAACAGACCTGCTCTTCCGCTTGGGTCTGGACGCGGTCCTGGAACAGCTTCGGCAGTGGGACACGAACGGTCTGCACCTCAGCGCCAGCGTCAACCTCGCGCCGTCCACCCTGCTCCATCCCGGCTGCGTCAGCTGGGTGCGCTCCGCTTTGGCGGACCACGGCATCGCCCCGCAGCGGCTGAGTCTTGAGGTGCTCGAAAACCTGGCCCTCGACGACCCTGTCCAGGCCCGCACATTCGACGAACTGCACGGCCTGGGGGTGAGGATGGTGCTGGATGACCTCGGTTCCGGATACAGCAGCCTCCGCCGGCTGACCGCCTTCGCCTTCAGCACCGTCAAAGTTGACCGGGAAGTCCTCTGCGACCTCAGGTCAGCCCCCATCTCAACCCTGACATTCCTGGCTTCACTGATCCAGATGGGACGCGACATGGGCTGGGACGTCGTCGCTGAAGGCCTGGAAGACCTAGCACTAACCGAGGCGGCAACCATCCTGGGCACCCCGCACGGTCAGGGCTACTTCATTGCCCGCCCTTTGCAAGCCGAAGCCGTTCCAGGCTGGATCCGGAACTTTATACCGCCACTGCAGCGGGGAACCATTGAGACAGCCCTGGGAGCGCTAGCCTATCACTTGCAGTTTGCCCGTCTCGGCTCGCCGCACCCGGGCACTTTGGAAGGCTGTCCACTGACCCCGTTCCTGCGCACTGTGGCGTCAGCGGATGACTCCTTCCGGCAGTGGCATGCTCATCAGCATGCCGATCTCGCCACGCACGCCAAGTGTGCAAGTAGGCTGACCCAGTGGCTCACCGATCTCATCAAAGCCCAGCAGGGGTCATCAGCCAACACCGGGGTCGCCACTGCTGCGGGCGGCTCGGAATCGGTGCCGGGGCTGCCGCAGTTCATCACCTGGCCGCTCGATCCCTGACGCGGCCGGGGGCGGCCAAAGGCTCAGACCGCCCCGGGCACGCCCAAGGCAGGTGGCAATCCCTGAATCAGGACCAGGGACGTCACCTGCCTCATGGCCGGTTCTTTGGCCGGACGTCCAGCATCGCCTGGCACCTACTCCGGCAGGATGCCCGAGCGGCTTAGGAGCGCGCGTGTCTTGGGGTGCTGGGGCGCGGTGAAGATCCGGCTTGGCGGCCCCTCTTCCACGATCACGCCCTGGTCCATCACGACGATCCGGTCCGCTATTTCCCGGGCGAACTGCATCTCGTGGGTGACGATGACCATGGTGGTGCCCTGCTGAGCGATTTTCTTGATGACGGCCAGGACCTCACCTACGAGCTCGGGATCCAACGCGGAAGTGGGCTCGTCGAAGAGCATCACGCTGGGTTCCATGGCGAGGGCGCGGGCGATGGCAACGCGCTGTTTCTGGCCGCCGGAAAGCTTGCTGGGATAGTTCTCCATCTTGTCGCCCAGTCCCACCATTTCCAGGTTGGGCACGGCGATGCCGCGGGCCTCGGAAGCGGAAAGTTTCTTCACGTCCCGCAGCGGCGCCATGACGTTGCCCAGCGCTGTCTTATTGAGGAACAGGTTGAAGTGCTGGAACACGAAGCCGATGTCGGTGCGCTTCTGGGCGGTGATGGATGCCTTCTCAGCGATCAGCTCACCGTCGCGTTCCTCGTACCCGATGAGGTGGCCGTTGACATAGATCCGGCCGGCTTCGATGGTTTCGAGTTTGTTGATGCAGCGCAGCAGAGTGCTTTTGCCCGAGCCGCTGGAGCCAAGAATGGCGATGGTCTCCCCGCGGTGGACCACGAGGTCCACTCCCTTGAGCACTTCCACCCTTTTTTCCACGTGGGGCCGCCCCGTCAGCCGTCCCCACAGGCTCCTTTTCGTCTCCGAGACGAAGGTCTTGTGGACATCGCGGACGTCGATGATGGTGTCCTCAGCCATTGGCCCGGGCCTTTCGTTCGAGCACTACCACGATGCGCGAGAGTGGGAGGCTGATAATCAGATAGAGAATGGCCGCGGCGGTGTAAATGGCCGTGGTCTGGAAGGTCTGGCTGTTCAGGATGTTTGCGGTTTTCAGGATCTCCGTCACAGCGATCACCGAGGTAAGGGCGGTGTCTTTGATCATGGCGATGAAGTAATTGCCGATCGGTGCCATGGAGACGACGAAGGACTGCGGGATGACCACCTTCCACAGGGTCTTCGTGGGCGTGTAGCCGAGGGAGAGAGCGGCTTCAGTCTGGCCGTGTTCCACCGAGAGGATCGCGGAACGGAAAACCTCGGAGAGGTAGGCTGCATAGTTCAGGCCCAGGCCCAGGATGCCGGCGGGTACGGGTTCGATGTCGACGCCGATGCTGGGGAGCACGAAGAAGATGTAGACCAGCTGCACCAGAAGCGGAGTTCCGCGGATGACCTCCAGGTAGAAGGTGGCCACGGCGCGGAGGATCTTGATGGAGGAGATGCGGGCCAGGGCGATCAGCAGGCCCAGGACCAGCGCCAGCACCATGGCGCCGAGTGCCAGTTGAACGACGACGGGCACGGCCACCAGTAGGGCCGGGAAGACGGCGAAGGTGTTGTTGATGAAGTCCATGAGGGAGTCCCAAATTCAGGGTCGGGCCGGACCGGCGGGTTTCGTTCCGAGGGAGCCCCCGGGAAGCGATCTCCGCCGGCCCTGCGTGATGCTACGAGTTACTTGGTCACGTTGGCTTCTCCGAGGCCGTACTTCTTCAGGATCTCGAGGTATTTGGGGGTCTTCTTGAGGTCTGCAAGTCCGGAGTTCAGGTCCTGCAGCAGCTGGGAATCATCCTTTCGCACCCCCGCGCCGATGATGCCCGGGTAGTACGGCTTGTAGGGGTCCACGAGCTTGAGTTTGGGGTTGGGTTTCTGCACCAGGCTGTAGCCGATGACCGCACTATCGGTGAAGACCGCATCGACCTGCTTGTTTTCCACAGCGGCCAGCAGTGCTGCCTGGGAGTCGAAGAGCTTCACCTGGCTGCCGCCCAGACTGTCCACCAGGTCCTTGAATACTGTGCCGGTCTGGGCGCCGAGCACCTTGCCTTTCACATCATCCCGGGACTTCAAGCTGGAGTCCGCGGGCACCACCATGGCCTCGCCCTCGGTGTACCAGGGATCGGTGAAGTTGATCTGCTTCTTGCGGTCGTCCGTGATGTACATGGCATCCACGATGACGTCGGCCTTCTTGGCGTTCAGGGCCGCGATCAGCGTGGCGAACTCCGAGGTGAACACCTTGATCTTCCAGCCTTTGGCCTCAGCGATGGCCTTGATCATGTCCCCGTCGATGCCCTTGAGTTCTCCGGTCGCCTGGTCCGTGAAGGAGAACGGCGCATCGTTGGACGTTGCGATGGTGATGGTCTTCTGTTCAGCGCCGCCGGAGCTGCCCCCGGTGCCCGACCCGCCTCCGCCACAAGCGGTCATGGCCAGGGCGGCTGCTACGCCCATGGGCACTAGGGCTGCGAACCGCCTGCGGGTGATTTGTGTGTTCATCGTGAAGTGCCTTTTGCTAGGGATGGTTTCTACCGGTTGAAGCGGTCGAGCCGGAGGGTGGCGGTGGCCTTGTGGGCTGCCATCCCTTCGTCGTCGGAGATCGTGGCCACGTAGTTGGCCAGGCGCGGGGTAGCGCTTTTTTCGACCCGCTGGAAAGTGAGGGGCTTAAGGAACCTGGAGACCGAGAGCCCGGCGGAAGACCGCGCGCCGGCCCCGGTGGGGAGCACGTGGTTGGTGCCGGATGCGCCCTTGTCGGAGTACGCCACAGTGGACCAGGGGCCCAGGAAGATGGAGCCATAGTTCTGCAGGTTAGCGTGGTAGTAAGAATCGTCCGCGGTCTGGACTTCTAAATGTTCAGGTGCCAAGATGTCCATGATTTCGACGGCGGTGGCCCGGTTCTCCGCCAGGTAGACGGTACCGTAGTCCCGCCACGCGGCCCCGGCGATGTCACGGGTGGCCAGTGTCCGCAGCTGGCGGTTGATGTGCCTGATGACGCCTTCGCCCAGCTCCCGGGAGGTGGTCACAAGGGAGGCCGGCGACTGGGGGCCGTGTTCGGCTTGGCCTAGCAGGTCAGCTGCAACAAGCTCGGGGTCGGCGGTCTCGTCGGCTATGACCGCCACTTCGGAGGGTCCGGCCAGAAGGTCGATACCCACGCGCCCGAACAGCTGCCGTTTGGCCTCGGTGACGTAGGCGTTGCCTGCGCCCACCAGGATGTCGGCCGGGGGTTCGCCCAGCAGGCCGAAGGCCATGGCCGCCATGGCCTGTACGCCGCCAACGGTGAATGCCCGGTCAACTCCTGCAAGGTAGGCCGCGTACAGCACCGCGGAGTGTCCTCTGTCCGGTCCCGTCGGCGGGGTGCACGCCACCACACTGCGCACACCGGCTGCCTTGGCAACCCCGACTGTCATGAAGGCGCTGGCCAGGATGGGGAACCTGCCGGCGGGCAGGTAGGCCCCCACCCGGGGCACGGGGACGTACTTCTGACCAGTGAAGACACCCGGGAGGAGCTCGGCTTCAAAATCAGTGAGGTGCTCGCGTTGCTCAACGGCAAATAGCCGGGTCCGCTCGGCACTGGCCATCAGGGCCTCGCGCAGGTCCGGCGACAGGGAGTCGCCGGTCTTGGCCAGGCGGTCCCGTTCCACCTCGAGGCTCTTTCCGGACCATCCGTCGAGCTGCTCTGAGTAGCGGAGGACGGCGTCGATTCCGTTTTTTTCGATGTCGCCGAGCATCCGGGAGACCGTCTCGATGACCTCCGGCAACCGCTGGGCCGCAACACCGCCGACGGCGGGACTCTTCAGGGTGGTGAAGGTGCCCCGGATGTGACGCAGGTCGCTTTCAGAGATATGCATGGGCTAAAGGTACGGGCAGGCCCCTCATCGCACAACGGGAGATAAACCCGTATGTGCCATAGGGTAGTCCTGTGGTTCACTATGAGCACCTGAGACGTTCGTTCCTGCTCCTCCGCGTCCGCTCTGAGTTCCCTCAGGCCTGGGCGCGCGGAATTTACGGGGGTGCAGCATGACCCTTGCCCAGCTCCGTGCCTTCCTCGCCGCGTACGAGCTGGGCTCTTTCACCGCCGCGGCCAGGAAGTTGGAAACAAGCCAGGCGTCCGTTTCAGAGCTGGTCAGCAGGCTTGAACAGGAGCTCGACCACAGCCTCTTCACCCGTGGCGGGCGCCGGCTCATTCCCACTACGGCCGCCGTGGAACTGCAGGTGCACGCCCTGCAATCCGTGACGTCCTTTGACAACGGAGTGGAGGCGTTGAAGTCCATGTCGTCACTGGAAGGAGGCGTGTGCACCTTTGGCGTCCTACGGTACGGGGCTCATTACGATCTTGCCGACCTGCTCCAGCGTTTCCACCGCCGGTATCCCAAAGTAAAGGTGCGGCTGGTCGGTCTGAACTCGGTGGCGGTCGCGGAGTCCGTGGCCTCGGGCGAGATCGAGGCCGGGCTGATCGTCCTTCCGGTGGCCGAAACCGGGCTGAAGGTCCGGCCGCTGTTCCGGGACGAGGTCTTTTATGTTTCGGCCAGGCGCGACCCGTCCATGGGACCCATGACCATTGAAGAACTCGCCGAATCCAAGCTGGTGCTTTATGACGCGTTCGCCGGCTGGCGCGATCCCACGCGCAGGCAGCTCCTGGAACGCGCCCGCCTCAAGGGCCTGAAGATCGATCCTGACGTTGAAGTGGAGCACGTTGATACGGCGCTGGGCCTTGTGGCCACGGGGGCGGCGGACACGTTTGTCCCCCAGGCCATCGTCAACGGTCCGGGCTTCCCGAAAAACGTCAAAGCTGTTCCTTTTGCCGAACCGCTGTACGACACCATCGCCCTGATCCAGCGGGAGGCGGCCTACCTTTCGCCCGCAACACGCAAGATGGCGCAGATGGCCGAGCGGACGCTGCTGGCCAAAGTGGCCCCGGAACAGAACGTCCGGCGGCAGGTCCGGAATTGACAGCGCGTGTACCGCAACGGTGGCAGGCAGTGCACGGAAACTGATCAGTGGCTGCCGATGACGTACGCCGCCCAGCCGTTGGCGCTAAGCGTCCTCGGGGCAGCCCAGGCGGACCGGTTCGCCTGGTAGTACACCAATGCTCCGGACTTGGTGCGTGCCAGCAGCCCCTGGGTGCCGATGCCGCCCAGGCCCCGCGCGACCGTCAGGGAGGTAAAGCCCTGCCAGCCCGCCCCAATGACCGGGCGCTTTTCCGTAATAAAGGAGCCCTTGCCGTTGGTCCGGTAGAGCATCATCTGGCCACCGGCGTTCCGTGCAACGATGTCCATGGCACCGTCCCGGTTCCAGTCGAACAGGCTGATGTCCAGGTTCTGCCAGCCCGTTCCGAGCTGCACACCCGCCCTGAGCGCTGCCCCGGAAGTGTTGGCGTAGTGGAGCAGCTTGCCGGTGGCAATGTGCTTGGCCACGATTGACGGGAACTTGTCGGCCACTTTCCAGGTTCCGACGTCGATGGTGTAGTTCTGCCAGCCGCTCGCGCCCAGGGTCTCCTTGCTGAAGCCGCCGCCGCGCAGGGCCCGGTACAGGTACAGCTGCCCGGCCTTGGTCTTGCCGAGGATGTCGAAGTAGCCGTCACGGTTCCAGTCGGCGACGTGGATATCGCTAAAGGACCCCCAGCCTGTGCCGATCTTCACCCGGGTGGCCTTCAGGTTTCCGTAGTTCCAGAGGTTTCCTGTGGCGTCAATCGCGAGGACGCTGTCCTGGGATTTAATCGAAGGGGCTGCCGGAGGGGCAGAGGGAAGCGTCGCGGGAGGGGCCGACGGGGGTGTTACGGGCGGCGCGAACGTGTGCGACCACGCCAGATTCCCGGTAACGGAATAGCCGGGAAGGGCCTCGGCGTACACGTCGATCCTTCCCGATGCAGGGTAGGTGCCCGGAGCCTTCGGCTGCCCCTCCACGGTGTACCGGACCCCGACGATCGAAGGAATGGTGAACGATGATGCGCCGAAGGTGGGCGCAGCCGGTTCAACTTCAATAATGGGAACCGGCCGGAGGTCCTTGGACCAGGACGTCGTCCCCTGCAGGACATAGCCGTACTTGGCCTCAGCCGTAATGGTAATGACTTCCTGCACAA
The DNA here is from genome assembly GCF_040448525.1 of Arthrobacter sp. K5. Lineage (NCBI taxonomy): Bacteria > Bacillati > Actinomycetota > Actinomycetes > Micrococcales > Micrococcaceae > Arthrobacter > Arthrobacter sp. K5. Next base: position 1,938,470 of record NZ_CP159279.1, read on the forward strand.
AGTAGGTTCCCGGGTCGCGGACTATCCCCCCGACCAGGTAGCGGACCCCCGGGGTGGACGGGACCGTGTAGTACCATCCGCCGAACGTCGGTGCGACCGGTGTGACCGCAATGTTTTCACGCACCTGCGGTGGTGTGGGATCCGGTGTGCTTGGGCCGGTCACCGTGCCGTCGATCAGCTTAACTGTGTACGCATAGTCGATCGGCATTCCGTCACGCACCATGCCGGTGACCTTGACCGTGTAGTTCGTTTCCTCAGTGCCCCGAGGGAACTGTAGCTGCGGCACGGTGAACACCAAAGTGTTCGGGCCGTAGCCCTTACTCGCAGCGTAGGCCGTGGCCTTCATGTCAGTCCCGGCTGCATCCGTGACCACAACGCCTGCCCGCGAGAAATCCACTTCATGGCCGGACGACAGCGACCAGCGCCCCGGCGGCAGCAGCTGGGTGGGGAAATAACCGGCATTCGGGAAGGCGATGAAATCCGGGTTAGCGCGGGTAGCGCTGGTCCCGCCGCCAATGACATTAATGGCGTTGTACATACTGGTGGTCCCGATGCCCATGGTGGTCGTTGCCGGGTTCAGGAGCCAGCGACGGTGCCCCACATCCACATTATTGCCGCCCCAGTCGTCCATGTATCCCCTGATGGCATCGGAAATGGAGGAGATCCTGGGGTAGGTGTAGTGCAGGTTCGAAGTTCCGGCTCCCGCCTGCCCCAGCGGCGTGAAACACTCCCAGTCGCTGGTGGGATAGTGGTCCAGCCGGCCTTGGGCATGCATCATCAGTGCCGCGGCCTGCGCCTTGGCATTCTGCTCGGCGGTCAGGACAATGCCGTCCAGTCCAGAGAGACCGCGGAAGAAGTTGATCGCCGCCGTCCCGCTGGCCAGGGAACTCGCGGACTGCGTCCCCGGATCGCACCCCGCCACTGACCCTGTCCAGTTGATGTCCTCCGCCTGGGCGGGAAGGTAGCGGTCCTTGTAGGCAGTCACCACGGCGTCACGCGACTGCGTATCGATGGCGTTGTCCGTCTCGGCCGCCTGGGAAGGCGCCGCAACTCCGCCGGAGATAAGTCCGGCGGCCAGCAGGACAGAGGCGAGCCGCGGCATCACCGATTTATTCATTTGTTCCCCCATTTAGGCTCCAAGCGCCACCCGGAGCCTGTTACGCGTGCCGTCAAGTGACTTCACAAGGTAACACCGGATTGCAGACGCACCTGGGGTATTGCGTCAATCCTTCGCTGATGTTGAGGAAAGAACCCACCCAGACTTCTTGAATTTACCTTGGAGGGAAAAGACACCTTTTGAAGAGGATCCGGGGGCCAGAAGGTTTCTCCAAGACGGGCAGTGGAAACTCGTTCTTGCCTACCGCTTCCCAACGGCGGTCGACTTTCAACATTTTCCGAGGAGCCGCCCGTGAACGCCGCAGACCGACCTTCCCGCCTGCTGACGGTCGCAGAAGTCGCCTATATGACCCGGTTGTCGCGGCCCACCGTGTACCGCCTATTACGGACGGGGGAACTTCCTTCGTTGCGTTTCGGCCGCTCCTACCGTGTTACTGAGGAGGCTGTGGACGAGTACATCGCTCGCGCGGCCGGTCATAACCGCAACCAGCCGGACCCTCCCTCCACAACTCCGATGCAGCCTCCTCACGAATTCTGAACGTCATGTGTCTCTATGACGCGTCACAAACTGCGTATCCGCCCAAATCAGTGCCGTCTTCTGCGTGACTACTCTGTTAAATCTCCAAGTTTCCTGAGGTCGAGTCTGCGGTTTCAAGCAACCCCACAGCTCCCGTGGGCACCGTTCCCTAACACCATCCCCACCGCGGTCATGCGTGACAGCCAGGTGCGAGCTGATGGGAGCGAACCTGAGTAGTTTTGTGTCATTTGCGTTTCGCTTTTGGTGGGGTCACCGAAAATGCAGGTAACTGCTACTCGTTGTCTGGCGTCATTAGTGGCGTACGTTTTCCTGACCGGCCCGAAGGCCCGGACACTTCATTCCAAAACGAACGGCGCCCGCTCCCGGGCCCGCCGAAGGTGGCCCGCTGTTTATTCGCGTTTGCCACGCATTTCAATCGCGGAATCAACATATTCAGGGGAAAATCATGCGTGTCTTAGTGACGGGCGGAGCTGGCTTTCTTGGCTCCCATCTATGCGAGGAACTGCTAAAACGCGGTGACGCCGTAATTTGCGTTGACGATTTGTCGACGGGACGCCGGGACAATATCGCCGGCTTCATCGGGGACAGGAAGTTTGCTTTCCTGCGGGCAGACGTCAGCACAGCGCTGCAGGTAAGCGGCCCTCTGGACGTGGTAGCTCACCTTGCCAGCCCCGCGTCTCCGCCGGACTACCATCGGCTTCCTCTGGAAACCCTGGCTGTAGGCAGCAGGGGGACTGAAAACGCGTTACAGCTCGCGGAAAGGAAGAGTGCCAGGTTCCTTCTTGCGTCCACCAGCGAAGTGTATGGCGACCCCATCGTCCACCCGCAGACAGAAGACTATTGCGGCAACGTGAGCTCAGTAGGTCCCCGCAGCGTCTACGACGAGGCCAAACGCTTCGCTGAAGCCCTAACGATGGCCTACGCCCGCACCCACGGCGTGAACGTGGGGATCATCCGGATCTTCAACACTTTTGGCCCCAGGATGAGGGCCGAGGATGGAAGGGTCGTGTCGAGCTTCATCGCGCAGGCCCTGAACGGGGATCCGCTGACCATCTATGGGGACGGCGAGCAGACGCGGAGTTTCTGCTATGTCGACGACCTGATTCGAGGAATACTGGCCATGCTCGACGGCGATGAGACCGGCCCGGTCAACCTGGGCAATCCGGTGGAGCGAACGGTCCTGGAGCTGGCAGAGCTGGTCCTGGGCATAACCGGCTCATCGTCCCCGGTCGAGTTCCACCAGCGCCCGGTCGATGACCCCAGTCGACGCCGCCCGGACATCACCCTCGCTGCAAGTGCGCTGGGCTGGGAGCCCCGGGTCTCCACCGAAGAGGGCCTCCAGCACACCATCCGCTACTTCCGCTCCCACAGACGGGAGGTCTCGGCAGCGGCCGAGAGCCTCGCCGGTGCCCAGTTCGAAGGTACCCCCGCCAGAGAATCATTGCCGGCGGATCGTTCTCCACTCGCCTCCCCCGCTTAAACCTCGTCCGCCCAAACCTCGTCCAGCCCTGCGTGCGCGGCCTTGTCCGCACCCGCGCAGTCCAAGGAGTCAGCTATGCGCATCACTGTCATTGGCACCGGATACCTCGGTGCCGTCCATGCCGCCGGCATGGCACAATTCGGCCACGACGTCCTGGGTGTGGACGTCGACGCGACCAAAATCGACCAGCTCGCCCACGGCGTCGCCCCATTCTACGAACCCGGCTTCCCGGACCTCCTGCGGGAGAACATCGATGCTGGACGTCTGCGGTTTTCCACTTCCCTGCGCGAGGCTGCCGACTTCGGTGATGTCCACTTTGTGTGCGTTGGAACACCTCAGCGTTCCGGATCGGCCGCGGCCGATATGACGTATGTCGACGCAGTCATCAAAGGACTGGCGCCGCACTTATCGCGCAACTGCCTGATCGTCGGCAAGTCCACTGTTCCCGTTGGCACCGCCGCCCGTCTTGCATCCATGGTCGCAGCCCTGGCCCCGGCAGCAGAGGGTGTCCAGGTCGCCTGGAACCCGGAGTTCCTTCGCGAAGGCTTTGCTGTCAACGACACGCTGCACCCGGACCGCTTGGTTGTTGGCGTTGAATCCGCCGAGGCAGAGGCCACGCTTCGGCAGGTCTACGCGGAAATCCTTGATGCCGGAACACCCTACATTGCGACCGACGTCGCCACGGCTGAGCTGGTGAAGGTGTCAGCTAATGCCTTTCTAGCCACGAAGATTTCGTTCATCAACGCAATATCGGAGGTCTGCGAAACGGTGGGGGCGGACATTGTGCCCCTGGCCGCGGCGCTGGGCCATGACCCACGGATCGGGAGCCGCTTCCTGGCCCCCGGGTTGGGTTTCGGTGGCGGATGCCTGCCAAAAGACATCCGGGCATTCCTGGCGCGCGCCGAAGAACTCGGCGTCGAGGACGTATTGACGTTTCTCAAGAACGTGGACGCCGTTAATGTGAGCCGTCGCCGAAGCGCGGTGGACCTTGCACGTGCGATGCTTGGCGGCTCACTCAAGGACAAGAGAATCGCAGTGCTGGGAGCTGCTTTCAAGCCCAACAGCGATGACATCCGGGACTCGCCGGCGCTGTACGTGGCCAGCGCACTGCATGAGAGCGGGGCGCACGTCCGGATTCACGATCCGGAAGCCATCGAGAATGCCCGAACAAGCCATCCGGCCCTGAACTACACAACGGAAGTTCAGAAGGCCTTTGAAGGAGCGCAGCTTGCCGTCCACCTGACGGAATGGCAGGAATACCGGGAACTGGACCCGCAGTATCTTTCGACGCTCGTTACGACCCCGCAGATCCTCGACGCCCGGAATGCCCTGGACATAGACCTTTGGCGGGCCGCCGGGTGGACAATCCGCGCCATGGGACGCCCGACCAGGTGATTGGAAGAGGAGGAACCACTATGGCTAACCACACTGCCCTCGTCACCGGCGGTGCCGGTTTCATCGGCAGCCACTGCTGCCTGGATCTGCTGCTTAGCGGTTACGACGTGATAGTCGTTGACAACTTCATCAACAGTACCCGCGCAGCGGTCGAACGAGTCCAGCAGGTCACGGGCAAAGACGTGGCCCTCTACGAAGCCGACATCGCGGACGAATCCCAACTCAAACGGATCTTCGAAAGCCACCCAATCGACGTCGTAATCCATTTCGCTGCCCACAAGGCAGTGGGTGATTCCATGAACCGGCCCCTGGAGTACTACAGCAACAACGTCACCGGGATGCTCAGCCTGCTCAATGCCATGAACGACGCCGGCGTGCGGCACCTCATTTTTTCCTCCTCATGCTCCATATATGGGGAGGCGGGCAGGCTTCCGCTCTCCGAGGAATCACCCGCACGGCCCACAAATCCCTATGCACAAAGCAAATGGATGTGCGAAAAGATCCTGGACGACCTCTGCGCCCGGCACCGCGAATGGTCCGTCACCGCATTGCGCTACTTCAACCCGGCCGGTGCCCACGAAAGTGGTGAAATCGGCGAAGACCCGGCAGGGGTCCCAGGGAATATCGTGCCCTTCCTGACGCAACTGGCCGCCGGCCGGCTCAAGGAACTCCTGATCTTCGGCTCCGACTACCCGACAGCAGACGGTACCGCCGTCCGCGACTACATCCATGTCATGGACGTCGTCGAAGGCCATCGCAAAGCCCTCGAGAAGGGCCCCATCCCGGGGTTCCGCCGGTACAACCTGGGCACCGGCGTCGGAACATCTGTCCTCGAACTGGTGCACGCCTTCAGTACAGTTACCGGGCATGAGGTCCCCTACCGGGTGGTCGGGCGAAGGCCCGGTGACGTGCCGGAGCTGGTTGCCTCACCCAGGATGGCGCACACGGAACTTGGCTGGGCCGCGCGCCGGAACCTCGCTGACATGTGCCGGGACGCGTGGCGTTTCCAGGAGCAACACCCCCAGGGCTACCAAAGCAGCGAACTCAGCATCGGGCGGGCCACATGAGCTGGAAAACCATGCCCGTCCTGCCAGCTCCCGAAATGTGGCGGCCGCTGCAGCCGTCCGGCACGCAGAAGGCACCCCGCCACCGGGCAGACTACGCCATGCAGCGGACCAGCACGATGGTGACAGCAACGTCCAGCGGTCCGCTGCTGAGCGGCCGCCGGGCACCGAGATTAGCCAGGAACAGGCACCTGTACACCCACATCCTGCAACCGGGCCAACGCATCATCCTCGCCCTGCTGACACTGGGCTGGGCCCTGGCCTTCACGGCTTTCTGGACGTGGTGGCTCCAGCCGGAACACAGCGTGGGATGGTTCGGCCTGGCGGTGAACTCAGTCCTGCTGTTCTACCTGTCCTACCTGCCCAGCTACTTCCTCATTGCAGTGAACAGGCTCCGTCAAATCAACCCGGCCCTGCCAGTCCCCGAATTGCGTTGCGCCTTCGTGGTGACCAAGGCCCCCTCAGAACCATGGCCCGTGGCCAGGGCAACCCTCCTGGCGATGCTGGCCCAGCAGTATCCCCAGCCCTACGACGTCTGGCTCTGTGACGAGGACCCGTCAGATGAGGCGGCAGCCTGGTGTTCCCGCCACCGCGTCCGGATTTCGACCCGCCGCGACGTCACGGAATACCACCGCCCGCAGTGGCCACGGCGAACACGCTGCAAGGAGGGCAACCTCGCCTACTTCTATGACATGCACGGCTATGGTTCCTACGACGTCGTCGCCCAGCTTGACTGCGACCACGTCCCGGCGCCCAACTACCTTGAAGAAATGGTGCGCCCGTTCGCCGACCCCAGCATCGGGTACGTCGCCGCCCCCAGCATCTGTGATACGAACGCCGCAGCGTCCTGGTCAGCCCGCGGCCGGGTCCACAAGGAAGGAACCTTTCACGGCCCCTTCCAGGCCGGGCACATTGGTGGACTGGCGCCGCTGTGCATAGGTTCGCACTATGCTGTCCGAACCGCCGCCATAAAGGACATCGGAGGCATCGGACCTGAACTCGCTGAGGACTTCTCCACCAGTTTCCTGCTCAACTCCGCCGGCTGGCAGGGAGCTTTTGCCCACAATGCCGAGGCGCACGGCGAAGGACCCCACACCTTCGCAGCCAAAGCCGTGCAGGAATTCCAGTGGTCACGCAGCCTGGTGGTCCTACTTATCGAAACGCTGCCCCGTCATCTGCGCCGCTTTCCGTGGGCACTGCGCCTGCGCTTCATCTTCGCCCTTTCGTACTATCCGCTGCTCGCGATAACCACAGTCGGCGGCCTGTCATTGCCGATCATCGCGGCAGTCACCGGAATCCCATGGGTGAATGTGAACTACTTTGAGTTTCTCGCCCGCTGGTCCCTGATCAGTGTCTGGCTCGTGCTCATCACCTTCCTGATGCGGCGCTGGGGCCTCATGCGGCCGCGGAATGCTCCCGTTCTCAGCTGGGAGAACTGGCTCTACACGCTCGCGCGGTGGCCCTTCATTGCCCACGGTGTGGCTGCGGCAGTCCGACAAAAAATCAGGCCGCGCCAAATAGACTTCAAAGTCACTCCCAAATCGCAAGACGGCCTGGACCGCCTGCCGGCCAGGCTTCTCCTGCCGTACTACGCAATATCGCTGCTCATGTCCACCGCAGCGCTGGTGGGAGAAGCCGCAACGTTCGCCTACGGCTATGTCTTTCTCTGCCTGCTCGGGAGTCTCTCCTACGCAGTGGTGGCGCTGGCCGTTCCCTTGCTGCATGCAAAGGAAAGCGCCAAGGCCGCCGGCGCCCGGTTCTCCACCGCGATCAGCACGACGGCCGCCGCTCCCCTATCAGTTGCAGTCGCTGTGTGGGTTCCACTGGTCGCCGCCGTCATGCAGTTCCCGCAGTACATCCATCCGTTCCTTCAGATCTAGCCGGTGCCCGAGTGAAAGTGAAAGCAGAAAACCAAGACCCCAGGCCATGGCGGAGGCGCGCCGTCGTCCTCACCGGCGCCGTCATGGCGGCCGGACTGCTGGCAGTCACACTGCCCACGAGCGGCGGCGCGCTATCGCCGGCTTTGCGAATCCGGGGCGCAGATATCTCCTTTACGCTCCAGGAGGAAGCAATCAAGCAGACTCTGAACGACAACGGCGTGCCCGCCCCGCTCGAGCAAATCCTCGCGGCACGGGGAGCGAATTACGCCAGACTGCGCGTCTGGGTGCATCCGGCTCCCGGCACCAGTGACCTGGCCGCCGCCCTGGAACTTGGCCGCCGGGCGCACGCCGCCGGCCTGAGCCTGCTGCTCAACATCCACTACTCCGATTCCTGGGCCGACCGGACGGCGCAACAAATGCCCGCAGCATGGCAGGGGCAGACCAAGGAGCAGCTGGCCCGAACGGTCGAAACGTACACCCGCGATGTGGTGGCGCAGTTCGCGCAGCAACAAACACCAGTGGAGATTGTCCAGATCGGCAATGAGATCACGCACGGCTTCCTCTGGCCGACGGGGCGGATCTATTCCCCGGACGGCGAAAACTGGTCTGATTTCGCCAGCCTGGTCAAGGCGGGAATCCGAGGAGCCAGAGCCGGCAATCCTGCACACCCTCCCCAGATCATGATCCACAGTGACACCGGAGGTGATCGCGACTCCTCGGTCTATTTCTTCGATCACCTCCTGAGTCAGGGGGTGACCTTCGACCTCCTGGGGCTCACGTACTACCCCTTCTGGCACGGTTCCCTTCGCGACCTCCGGCAGAACCTGCTGGTCCTCGAGGCGCGTTACAACAGGGACATCGTCATTGCAGAGACGGCGTACCCCTGGACCCTGGCCAGTGGCGGCGGCGTGCCTAGCGTCGTCACGGACATACAGGCGCTGCCGGACGCGGACGCTTATCCGCCCACTCCGCAAGGCCAGGCAAGGTTCTTTGAGGCACTGAATCGCGTGTTACGCGAAGTCCCGAACGGCCGCGGCGCGGGCTACTTGATATGGGAACCCGGGTGGCTTCCCGGCGTAAATGCTGACGCCCGGGTAGGCAACACGCACAGCAACCTCACGCTTTTCGACTGGTGGGGCCACGGCCTGCCGGCGCTTGACGCTTTCAGGCCCACGGGAGGCGCGGGCCGCGGACAGTGAAAGGGGCGCCGTTCAGGTACCGGTTGGGCTCAAGTGTTCGTTCGCGCTCGGTGGCGGCTCAGTTCCAGCCGGTGCCGGCAGCGGTCCGGCCGGAGAACCCGCCCAGGCCGTTGCCGCGGTACAGCCAGAGCGCGCCGTTGGTGTCCACGGCCAGGACATCGGTCCTGGCGTCGCCGCTGTAGTCGCCGCGGCCGGTGATGGTGGTCATCGAGTTCCAGCCGGAGCCCACCTGGACCTTGGCACCGAAGCCGCCGCGGCCGTTGTTGGGGTAGCGAAACAGGACACCGGCGGTGTCCCGGGCCAGCACGTCCGCCTTGCGGTCGCCGGTGATATCACCAGGACCCACGATGGCGGTCATGCCGTTCCACCCCGAGCCCACCTTGATCTTGGCGAGCCAGCCGCCGCGCCCGTTGCCGGTGTACAGAAAGAGGGCGCCGGTGGTGTCGCGGGCCAGGACGTCCGCCCTCCCGTCGAGGTTGAAGTCGCCGGCACCGGTGACGGCGCTGAACACGTTCCAGCCCGAGCCCACCTGCTTGCGGGCCAGCCAACCGCCGGCACCGTTGCCCGGGTACAGCCAGAGAGCGCCGGCGGCGTCACGGGCCAGGACGTCCGCGCGCCCGTCGCCGGTGAAGTCGCCCGGGGCAACGAGGGCGTTAAAGGCGTTCCAGCCGGAGCCAATCTGCTTGCGGGCCAGCCAGCCGCCGGCGCCGTTGCCCGGGTACAGCCACAGGAAGCCGGAGTTCTCCCGGGCCAGGACGTCGGCCTTCCGGTCCCCGTTGAAGTCGCCGACGGCCAGGACCGTGTTGAAGTGCAGCACCGCGCTGGCAGCGTCGAGCCGCCCGGCTCCGCATCCCTGCGGGCAGCCGCCGGTCATCGGCCGTGCGGTGCGCTTGAGCCGCGCCTCGACGGCGGCCGGTGTCGCCGTCGGGCCCATCTGGGCCATGAGCAGCGCAGCTGCGGCAGACACGTGCGGTGCAGCGGCGGACGTGCCTTCGGCGAAAACGTAGTCCTCTATGTCAACGGTCTGGGAACCGAAGTTATGGGTGGAGATGATGCCGTTCGGCATGCCGCTGCGCGGATTATCGGCGGAAGTGGGCGTCATGTCGCCGCCGGGGGCGGTGATGTCGACGGCGGATCCGAAGTTGGAGTACGGCGCCAGCGCGCCGGTGCGGCCGCTGGCGGCAACGGCGACGACGTTCCGGCAGTTGGCCGGGCTGGAGGTGGAGGCCTGTGCCTTCTCGTTGCCGGCCGCTGCGACAACAACCGAACCCCTGGCGACCGCAGTATCGATGGCGGTCTGGAACGTCTGCGAGCAGGCTTCGGTGCCGCCGAGGCTGAGGTTGATCACGCGGGCGCGGTTCGGGTTCGCCGGCACTCCCTCCACGGTACCTCCGGAGGCCCAGACGATGGCGTCGGCGATGTCGGAGAGCTGGCCGCCGCAGGGACCGAGCACGCGGACGGGCAGGATCTTGGCTCGCGGCGCGACGCCGGCGATGCCTTCACTGTTGTTGTTCATGACGGCGGCGATGATGCCCGCTACGTGCGTGCCGTGCCATGAGGAAGCTATTTCGGGGGACCCTGTGGCGCACTGCCCGGCGGTGGACCAGTCGCCCTCGTCGGTGGCGTCGGAGTCGCGGCCGTTGCCGTCGCGGGCGTCGTCTTCGTCGGCGATCATGTCGTAGCCGGGGAGCATGTTGGCGTCCAGGTCAACGTGGTCCGTCTTGCCGGTGTCGATGACGGCCACCACCTGGCCGGAGCCCTGGGTGACGTCCCAGGCGCGGGCGGCCCGGATTCCGCCGGTTTCCGCTGACAGGTTCCACTGGAACGGGAAGAACTGGTCGTTCGGGTCCGCGACCTTGGCCTGCAGCTTCACGTCCGGCTCGGCGTAGGCAACGGCGGGATCGGCGCGCAGCGAGGCAAGCATCTTCTCGGCATCGCCCTCGCCCAGTACCTTGCTGGTGCGGACCACGCGGGCTCCGCCGGCGGTGGCCCGCAGGTCCTGCGCGGTGGCGCCGAGTTCGGCGGCGGCGCGGCCGAAGGACTGGGCGCGGAGCGCGGAGCCGGACGGGGCCGGGTCCTTGAACTTCACGATGAACTGGTCAGTGGGCGGGGTGGCCACCGACGGCCGGAGCGGGACGGACGGCAGGTGGGGGTCGCCGTCGTCGGCCGCTGAAACGACCGGCGAGATGAGGGCCGACGCCACCAGGCCGGCGATGCCGGCGGACATGATGACAGCAGAGAAACGTGTTCGGCGCGTAAGAGACATCGAGACCATCCTGTGCGGCGCCGCTCGGCCACTGGTGCCGGGAGGCAGTTATGAGGCGCGGCCCCCGCCGCGTTAAGGACAGGCCTGGCGGCAGTGACCTCGGGCACGGTGTTCGGGGACCGGCCTTCCCGAAATGGTTATGCAGGCGCTTCGTGGCCAGCAGGTTCTCCCTGGCGGTGACTAAACCCGGTTAGGGCGGCGACAAGGACGAATATGGGTGCTCCATGAACAGACACTAGCCCCGTCACCTTGGGGTTATCTTGACGGCTTATCCCCCCATGGGAGGCGCATTCCGGTGGGGGCCTAGTGTAGGTTCGCGCTTGGTGGGTTAGTCCCAGCCGGTCCCGGCGGCGGTGCGGCCGGAGAATCCGCCCAGGCCGTTGCCGCGGTACAGCCAGAGCGCGCCGTTGGTGTCCACGGCCAATACGTAGGTCATGGCGTCGCCGCCGCGGCAGTAGGTTTCCGGCATCCCCGAAATAGCCATGCAGCCTCCATTGCAACGAAATCGGCAACAGCGGTGCGTATTTCCCTAAAACTGCGCTGATCTTGATATTTCCCTGCGGCATTCTTGAGCACTGAATTATATGCGCGGGAATTGTAAGTTACGGATTTGCCAGTGCATCGGTACGCCGCGTTGCAGCAAAAGCCTCGTGGCTATTGCCCAAGCACTGGTGAATGTTTGCCAGAACCCTCCCCGGGGTGTCCAGTGCGGGGTCGAGCGATGCGGCATGGTTCAAGTCGGTGATTGCCTCCGCCGGATGGCCACGTCCGAATTGTGCTGCACCACGGTGAATGTAGAGCGCCGTGGCATTGGGAGACTCGGCAATAAGCGCCACCAGCCCTTTGCTTCAGGCACCTCGCCGCTGTAGAGATGGCCGAGGGCCAGGGCCGTTCCCGCCTCATGGGAGCGCGGAGTCCGTTCCCGTGCCAGAGTCCCCCACTCGACGGCGTAGCGCGCCGCCTGCCGCTCCTCGTCGGCGGCCGGGCCGGCGAAGGCCTGGGCCGCAAGTAACGCCGTGTCGCTGGGCATAGTCCCCTCCTGCAGCCGCCCTGGCTCCAGCGCCCATGGACCGCTCCGCAGCCGTCGCCGGAGCAGCGAGCCCCAGTCCGGCAAGAACCAGCGACGCCCCCCGCGAGCCAGGGAACGGCTCGCATTTTCCCGTCAGCAAACGTGTGGAGGAAGCCGTTGCGGTCTGGAGATCCGGCGGCCGCCTCGCTCCCCACGAGCCCGCCGCACAGGAAGGCCACCAGCGCCGTGGTACCAATGGACGTGAAGTGTGTCAGGAGCGCCACTGCATACGCCGCCACCGTTACAAGCACCACGGCCAGGTATCGCCGGGCGGAGGCAGATGGTGAGACCCTCATCCGGCGGACCACCGCCACCACGGACACCACGGACAGCAGCACCACAAGCACCAGCAGGGAAAACCGCCTGCAGCCAGCGCCTGCAGCGGCCCGTCCGTCCACGGTTCCCGTTGACAGCAGCCGGCCGCGGGCGGCCGGGGCCAGCAGGACACCGGCGGCGATACCCGCCACGGGCAACGCCGCGCCGGCCGCGATTTTCGGCCATCCCCATGACCGGCTTTTCATCCACGTGCAGGCGCTGAACAGGGCAACGATCAGCAGCGCGGCCAGCGAGGACGGCAATAATGACCACCAGGACCTTGATCCAGACAAACCGCAACAGGCCGCCCGGCTGCACGGCAAGGAGTGAAGCCGTCATCAGGATGATACTGAGCCCCGACAGCCGGGCCGTTACCGTTTCATGCGCATGCTGACCTCTCCCCCAAAGTACTTCGGGACCAACAATAGCCGTTCGGCGGCTTTCGGCCTGATCACTAAAAGACTCTTGTATGTCCAGCATCTTTACTAACGCGTTGGGGAAATATTAATCGACGGTTAGACTGAGGCGTTCTTTGACAATTTAAAGTAGCGGCCGGTCCGTTTGCTAACCCATGGGGGGTAGAAATGCTCGTTAAGAGCAGGCGATTCCATTTACGGATCGCGTTATTGTTATCGGTTCTTTCGGCACTCATAGTTTCGGGGCTGGTGCCTGCCAACGCGGCGGACCTGTCCGACGCGTCCATCAGCGGACACGTCGCCGTCCCGCCCGGTGCAGACGCCGGCACCACGGCAATCCATGTCTACGCTGCCACTCCCACGGGTGAGTACGTGACCACCGTCTATCCGACTGCCGAAGGTGTCTACAGCGCCAGCGGCCTTGCGGCCGGATCGTACAAACTGTGGTTCTCCGATTACACCAACACGTCGGTTCCTCAGTGGTACGGCGGAAATGATCAGGGCTCAGCCACCGCATTGACTGTCGAAGCCGGGCAGCAGCTCACTGGCATCGACGTTGTCCTGGCCAAGGGGGCATCAATCAGCGGCCGCATCACAGCTCCGGTTGGGGTCGACATCAAGGCTGTAAGCGTCTACGCGCACGGCGCGGGCGGTTATGGCGGGTCCCGCTGGGCCTCGGTGGGCGAAGACGGAAGCTACAAGTTCACCGGTCTTGCCGCGGGCAGCTACAAAATCCAGTTCATCGCGAACAGTTCTGGAGCCTTGGAGCAGTGGTATGGCGGGGCAGTCTCGTCCGACACCGCCACCGCCGTCGTACTCACGGCGGAAGAGGACCGCACCGGCATCAACGCCGTCCTCGTCAAAGGAGCTTCGATCAGCGGAAAGGTGACGGCGCCTGCCGGCGTGGACCTGGCCTCGGTGAGCATTTCAGTCCACAAGGCAGCGCAGCATTCCTACTCCGGATATGGACAGATCAGCCCCGACGGCAACTACGCAGTACGCGGTCTTCCCGCGGGCACTTACAAGCTGGAGTTCAATACGTACAATTCCGGCGCTGCAAAACAGTGGTACTCCGGGGCCGCCACCTTCGAAACGGCTACCCCGGTCAGCGTCGACTCCGGCCAGGATCTCACTGGCATCGACGACACGTTGATCAAGGCAGCTTCCATCAGCGGACAGGTTACGGCACCCGCCGGCGTCGATCTGGCGTCCGTTCAGGTGCAGCTCTACCGGGCAGACAGCGGGGGCAACTACGCCGGGTCCGCGCAAGTTCAGGCTGACGGCAGCTACACGGTCGGGGACCTTTCCGCCGGCAGCTACAAAGTCCAATTCAGCGGCTACAACTCCGGCGCGCTGGAACAGTGGCACCCAGGTGCAGCTTCCTCCGACACCGCCACGGTCATCAACCTCACGGCCGGGCTGGACCTTGGCCAAGTGGATGCCACATTGGTCAAGGGGGCCTCAATCAGCGGCCACCTCACGGCAGCGGCCGGTGTTGAACTCGGATACGTCACCGTGAGCGTCCATTCGGGCTCCGGCAAGCAGTATTCGTCCGGACGCATCGGCGCAGACGGCACCTACCTGGTGCGCGGACTCCCGTCCGGGAGCTACAAGGTCCGGTTCAGCGGCAGCTATTCGGGCGCCCTGGAACAGTGGTACTCCGGAGCCGCCTCGGCCGAAACAGCCACGCCAGTCACCTTGGCCGAAGGCCAGGACCTCGCCAGCGTCGACGCAACGCTGGTGAAGGGTGCCTCGATCAGCGGAACTGTCACCGCCCCCGCCGGCGTGGACCTGAACTCCTTAAGCGTCAGTGTCCAAAGTTCCGACGGCTCCTCCTGGTCCAACGGCAATGTTGAGTTCAACGGCAGCTACACCTTGAGAGGCCTGGCCGCGGGCAGCTATAAGGTGCGGTTCAGTGGGTACAACTCCGGCACCCTCACTCAGTGGTACTCGGGAGCCTCCTCATCTGAAAGTGCAACCCCCGTCATTCTTGCCGAGGGTCAGGACCTCACGGGCATCGATGCAGCACTCGTTGAGGGCGCCTCGATCAGCGGCAACGTAGCGGCCCCCGCGGGAACCGATCTGACCTCTGTCTACGTAAACGTATCGACCACGGATAATTCCTCCTCGTTTTCGGGGTCGGTCAACTACGACGGAAGCTACGTGGTGCGCGGCCTGCCCGCAGGCGCGTACAAGGTTAAGTTCAGCGGAAGCGGCGCGGGCACGCTCGACCAGTGGCATGCCAATGCACCGTCCTTCGAAACGGCCACTCCCGTCACGCTTGCCGCAGGCCAGCACCTCACCGGCATCGACGCAACTCTGGTGAAGGGTGCATCGATCAGCGGAACAGTTACAGCACCCGCCGGCGTGGACCTGGGCGGCGTCAGCGTGCAGGTCCGAAGCCTGGACGGTTCTTCCTGGTTCTACACACAGGTGGACCGGAGCGGCAAATATACCATTCGGGGGCTGCCTGCCGGCACGTACAAAGTTCAGTTCAGCGGGTACGCCCTTGGCACTCTCGATCAGTGGTACTCAGGAGCGTCGGCATTTGAGTCCGCCACTCCCGTCACTGTCACCGCCAGCCAGGACGTGACTGGAATCGACGCTGACCTGAAGAACGGGGCGTCCATCAGCGGAAAAATCAGCGCTGCTGCAGGCGTTGACCTGACAGCCGTGTGGGTCACCGCCTACCACAGCAGTGGCGCCATGGACTACGCCGGCTACTCCTCTGTCGCAGCGGATGGTTCCTACAAAGTCGGCGGGTTGCAGGCCGGATCCTATAAGGTGCAGTTCAGCTCGGGTAGTTCCGGGGCGCTAGACCAGTGGTACGGGGGCGGGCTGACCTTCAGCACGGCCACCGCCGTCGCCATCACCGACGGCCAGGCCGTAGCCAACGCTGACGCCGTACTCGTGAAGGGTGCAAGCCTCAGCGGCAAGGTCACAGCGCCCGATGGGGTTTCCGTCTCCGACATCACCGTGTCGTTGCTCGAAGCAGACGGCGGATCGTATGCAGGATACGCGCGGGTAGCAACCGACGGCAGCTACAGGATCGGCGGCCTTCGGGAAGGAAACTACAAGATCCAGTTCAACGGGGGCGCCTCCGGGGCGCTGGACGCCTGGCATGGAGGCGGAGAATCGTGGCAGACTGCTGCGACCGTCGCCGTCAGGGCAAGCCAGGACCTGGCGGATCTCAACGTGACCTTGGTCAAGGGCGCCACTATCAGCGGAAAGATCAGCGCGCCCTCAGGTGTCGATCTGACCCGCGTCAACGTCTCCGCCAGCAGGGACGAAGGCCCGGCAACGAGATCGTTCCCCGTGAACGCAGATGGTACGTACGTGGTCAAGGGACTGCCGGCGGGCACCTATAAGGTGCTCTATAGCGGCGGTGAGTCCGGCGCTTTGGACGAGTGGTACGACGATGCTAAGACGCAGGCCGAGGCGACTCCCATCACTTTGACTGCCGGACAGGGCCGCACGGGCGTGGACGCGGTTCTGGCCCAGGGCGCGAGCATCAGCGGCAAGGTTACGGTGCCGGCGGGTGCAGGAAGTTACGGCGCAGTCGTCGTGTACAAGAGCGATAAGACCGTGGCAAAATCCGCCTACTTCGGCCCTGACGGCAGCTACCTGCTGCGGGGGCTGAAGGCCGGTAGCTACAAAGTGCAGTTCTTTGCCTATACCTCGGCAGTCCTGCAGCAGTGGTACAGCAACGCCTCGTCCATGGAAGCAGCAGCGCTCGTCACAGTGGCAGACGGCCAGAGCGTAGCCTCCATTGATGCGACGCTGGTCAGAGGCGCCACGATCAGTGGAAAAATCACAGCCCCTGATGGCGTCTCGCTGGGTGCTGCCCAGGTCGGTGCCTTCAAGTCCGGATCCCCTGAGGCCGCGGCGGCCCGCAGCTCCGTGCTGGCCGATGGTTCCTACACGTTGGTTGGCCTGGAGCCCGGTACCTATAAGCTGCAGTTTTTCGGACTTCGCAGTCGTGCCGTCGATGGATGGTTCGGCGGATCCTCATTTGATACTGCTACTGCCAGGGCGGTTGTAGCGGAGCAGAATATCACCGGTGCGGACTTGACCGTGGTGACAGGTGCATCCATCGCCGGAAAGGTCTCCGGCGTGAACACGTACGGCTACCCGCTGTCGGTCCTGGACGTAACTGGAAAGGTCGTGAAAAACGAGTACACCGACGGGTCCGGCAATTATAGTGTGGTCGGGCTTGCGGCAGGTTCTTACAAGGTGGCCTTCAACCGCTCAAGCGGATACTCCCAGGAAGAAGCGCAGTTCTACCAGAACAAACCCGAATCTGCGGGCATCGGCCAAGCTCAGCTGATCCAGCTCACCGTTGGGCAGTCCGTACCGAATATCAATGCGGCCTTGTCTGCGGGCGGATCAGTCGGCGGCACGGTACTGGACAAGGCTGGAAAGCCAGCGGCCAACCTCTACGTCCAGGCCTACACAACCGACGGCTCGCTGGTCACGCGCGGCGGTATGACGGATGCCGCGGGCAAGTACAGCGTCACCGGACTGACATCCGGGAAGTACGTTCTTCGCGTGCGTGGCTGGGTGGACGGGGATCTCTACTCGGGCAACACCGCCGCCGAAGCCTCAGCAAGCCACGTGACGGTCGTCAGCGGCAGCGCCACGGCGTACGATTTGTCCTGGGCAGCGGTACGTCCTGCCCTCACCGCCCCGGTTCCCACCGTCACCGGGACCGCCGCTGTGGGCTCAACCCTCACCGCGAACCCGGGCACCTGGGAACCGGCACCGGTCATCCTGGCCTACCAGTGGAAAGCTGACGGCACCGCCATCACCGGCGCTACCGCCAGCACCTACAAACCCACGACGACGGACACCGGCAAAACCCTGACCGTCACCGTGACAGGAACCAAGGACGGCTACACCAGCGAGGCTAAGACATCGGCGGCTACCGCCGCCGTTGCCGCCGGCACCCTCACCGCCCCGGTTCCCACCATCACCGGGACCGCCGCTGTGGGCTCAACCCTCACCGCGAACCCGGGCACCTGGGAACCGGCACCGGTCACCCTGGCCTACCAGTGGAAAGCGAACGGCACCGCCATCACCGGCGCCACCGCCAGCACCTACAAACCCACGACGACGGACACCGGCAAAACCCTGACCGTCACCGTGACAGGAACCAAGGACGGCTACACCAGCGAGGCTAAGACATCGGCGGCTACCGCCGCCGTTGCCGCCGGCACCCTCACCGCCCCGGTTCCCACCATCACCGGGACCGCCGCTGTGAGCTCAACCCTCACCGCGAACCCGGGCACCTGGGAACCGGCACCGGTCACCCTGGCCTACCAGTGGAAAGCGAACGGCACCGCCATCACCGGCGCCACCGCCAGCACCTACAAACCCACGACGACGGACACCGGCAAAACCCTGACCGTCACCGTGACAGGAACCAAGGACGGCTACACCAGCGAGGCTAAGACATCGGCGGCTACCGCCGCCGTTGCCGCCGGCACCCTCACCGCCCCGGTTCCCACCATCACCGGGACCGCCGCTGTGGGCTCAACCCTCACCGCGAACCCGGGCACCTGGGAACCGGCACCGGTCACCCTGACCTACCAGTGGAAAGCGAACGGCACCGCCATCACCGGCGCCACCGCCAGCACCTACAAACCCACGGCAACGGACCTAGGAAAAGTCCTGACCGTCACCGTGACCGGAACCAAGGCGGGCTACACTTCGGTGGCCAAAACCACTGCAGCAACGGCCAAGGTCACCGCGGGCACCCTGACCGCACCAGCGGTCACCATCAGGGGTACGCTCCGGGTCGGATCTACCCTTACCGCGGCAGGCACCTGGGGACCGGCGCCGGTTACCCTGAAGTACCAGTGGAAAGCGAACGGCGTCGCCATCACCGGCGCTACCGCCAGCACCTACAAGCCGGCAGCAACCGTCTTGGGCAAAACCCTGACCGTCACCGTTACTGGATCCAAGGCCGGCTACACCACGGTTGCTAAGACCAGCGCGGCAACGGCCAGGGTCGCGGCGGGAATCCTGACCGCACCGGCGCCCACCATCAGGGGCACCGCCAAGGTCGGTTCAATCCTCACGGCCGTCCCAGGCACTTGGGGACCGGCACCGGTCGCTCTGAAGTACCAGTGGAAAGCGAACGGCGTCGCCATCACCGGCGCCACCGCCAGCACCTACAAACCCACGACGACGGTCCGCGGAAAGTCATTGACCGTGACCGTCACCGGGACAAAGACCGGCTACACCACGGTCGCTAAGACTTCCGCGGCAACCGTCAAGGTGATCTAGCGAGCAGTCCCAGGCGATAGCGAATGAGGCCCCGTCCAGATGAATTCTGGAGGGGGCCTCATTCGTCGGGCTGACCCGCCGAGCTCCGCCCACGTGGGCAAGGCACTGACGTTCACCGTGGAGGGCACCAAGACCGGCTACACCACGGCCACCAAGACCTCTGCGGCCACCGGAACTGTCATGGCACTCAACCCTGTCCTGACTGCACCGGTCCCCAAGATCACCGGAACGGCCAAGGTGGGCTACACTCTGACCGCGGTCCCGGGAACCTGAAGCCCGGCACCGGTAACCCTGAAGTACCAGTGGAAGGCAAACGGTGTCGCCATCACCGGCGCCACGGCAAGCACGTACACTCCGTCGACGGCAGTGCTGGGCAAGACCCTGACAGTCACCGTGACGGGGTCCAAGTCCGGCTTCACCACGGCGACCAAGACCAGTGCGGTGACGGTCGCGGTCGCGGCCGGGGTACTGACGGCGCCCGTTCCCACCATCTCGGGCACTCCGACGGCGGGATCGGTGCTCACCGCCGTGCCCGGGGCATGGGGACCGGCACCTGTCACCCTGACCTACCGGTGATACGCCAACGGCATGCCGCTCAGCGGGGAAGTCAACAGCACCTATACGCCGATGCTCCCCGGCTAGGCGATCAGCGTCAGGGTGACGGGGACCAAGCCCGGCTTTACGACGGCGGCGAAAACCTCCGTGGCGACGGCACCCGTGACCTGACCGGCATCCCTCCAAAGCGGAGCCTGGGCCAGTAACGGCCGCTGCAACTCCTGGAGTTGCAGCGGCCGTTTCTTTGTCCTCCTCACTTCCCAGGGGCCGCCAGCGTCTGCTCAGCTTGGCGCTCCGCCACCGGGCTGGCTTTCGAGCCCCGGCGCCCGGCCTTGATGGGATGCGCCCGAGAAAGGTCACGGCAGCCACGGGTTCTGCGTACACGGCCAAGTAGGACGTGATCCGGTTCAGCCTGAGCCATCAAGCCCGCCCAGGGGTTTCATGGACAGCGCGCGCGTCGTTTACAAACAACGGCCCGAAGGCCACAATTAGTCGGATCACGGCCCCCCACCCGTGGCTGTGCGCGGCGTCGCGTCCGCAGCGGTTTCCCGCCGCCGATCCCTGAGGAGCGCTCATGACCATCCTGAAAATGACGCCGGAAGCCGAGGCGTCAGGGCTGACGGCAGAAATTTACGATGATGACCGGCGCTCGCTCGGCTACGTGCCGAGCCATACGAAGGCCATGAGTCTGAACCCGGAGGCCTACATGGCCTGGGAGTCTCTAATCAAGGCAATTAGCTCGTCTTTGGGCCTCCGCCGGTACGAACTGGTTACCCTGGCTGCCGCCCAGGGGATCGGGTCGACGCATTGCCGGTTGGCCCACGGGAAGAAGATGCTCAGCATGCTCGGCGAAGATGAGTTGATTGCGATCGCCAGAGACTTCCACACTGCCGGACTTTCAGAGGCTGAGGTGGCGATGATGGACTACGCGCTAAAGCTCAGCACCGATGCGGCGTCCATGACGGACAACGATGCACAAAAACTCCGCGATTTCGGATTCAGCGACAGGGAGATCGCCGATATTACGTTCGCGGCCGCTGCACGGAACTACATCAGCCGGTCGGTGTTGGCCATGGGCGTCGACCTGGATGTTCCGGAAGGCGTTAGCGACGAGCTGCAGAAGGCGCTGCTGTCACCTCTGCCTCAGATGCAGTCTAAGTTGGCAGCGCCCCGAAAAAGATCCGCCGGTGATTGAGGGGACCTCAATCGGTGTGCCAGCGGGTCCTGCATCTAGCAAGCGAGCTGGCGGAAGGCCGGGCTTAGTCGCGGGATCTGGCCCGGATAATCCACGGCGGAAAGACCGCTGACTGCAACCAAAGATCCAAGCATTGCTGCCAGTGCTGATGCGTATTCAAAGATAGTCATCGCGGCCACACCTTCCAGTTGTGATCCGGCGACACGACCCGCACGAATCGGCGCCTACTGAGAAGGAATGCAGCATGTTGGATCAAGATTTGGAAACGGTCCGCCTCGGACAACAACGAGTCCAGCGGCCCCCACAAACGCCGTTGGAATCTTTGCGCCTTTTCAGAGGCTAGCCAGCCTGCCCCGGAGCGGTGATCGGTGTGCCAGCCCAACAGCCGGATTTGTCACCGGAAGTGGGGACAAGGGAGCTTTATGAAGCCACCCATGGCAATTAGGAAGCCCACGACGCAAAGCGAATCAGCAGCCATCGACTGCATTGCAGCAGAAACAGCGTCGGGGAGACCTCCGCCCCGCCGGGTACAGTCTGTGACCAATGGGGGCAGATTCTCATATGGCGTGACGGTCAACCCGGCGGGACCCGTGCCTGCATCAACGCCTTCGACTCCATGATTGTGGTCAACCCGTCCACGCAGAAAGTGGTGGACAGATCCGTTGACGGCAATCAACGCCGGGCGGCTGCACCCGAACCGGGCGGGCACGCTGGGTTTCTCGAGGCGTACATCCCCAGCGGGGCTATAGAGGGAACGGCCACCCCGTGCAGAGCCCGAGTAGTGGCTGGTTCCGCCTCGGGCGCGACGACGGTGCCCGGTGCCTCGGCCGGTAGCACTGTTTGGGAAAGCTGGCGAGCCGGCGGTGCCTCAACTGCTCGGAGGCGCGAGGCAGTGCTTGACCACGAAGACATACTCCCCCGTCAGCGTCCAGTTCCCAGTGGTCACCTGCTGGTTTATGGAAGCCAGGTGCCTATCCGCACTCGATACCAGCTCGACACCGTAGTAGCCCCAGCGAAAGCCAGCCGAAAATCTCTGACTGATCAGGGCGGCGGCCCTGTGCTGCACTTCCTTGGTTACGGCCTGTTCAGACGTGTCGGAGAGCTGGTTGAAAGTGAGCTGCTCTCCAGAGAGTGAACTCCTTTCTTCAGGGGCGACGCGGTCTAAAACCAGTGAGCACACAATGTCTTTTAGAACCGTCTTGCCCGCTTCTGCCACCTGATTTTCCTCGATTGGGCTGGGAACTGTCGCGCCGGCAGCTACCGCCGTTTCCGCATCTTCTAGATACCTGGCGGTTGTGGCTTGTACGGGCGGCACCAGTTTATCGGCTTGCGCGGCCGACTCTTCTACAGCCCTCCCTCGTTCGATTGCCTGACGGACGTTGGAGTCTCCCGCAGTTCCTTCCGGAGGATTAGCCAGGAGACGCGAGAGCTCGCTGGTCTCGTCGGTGGCCTTTCTTCCTTGCAACAGCCATGACTGGGGTTGCCGCAGCCTTGATTCAGCGCTCGCGGCGGCGCGGGCGACATCGTCCGCATACTTTGCCGCTGCTGCCCCTGCCCCACCGGGACATGCTGCAGCCGTCAGCACAAAAACAATGCAAAGCGAAGCCCCGAAGATTCTGTTACCGCGCTTAGCTTCATGAGGCCGGCCGGAAGATGGCTTCGGGGGGTGTCCAAGATCCTTCATAGCCAACGCCTCGAATTCATAAGGCTGGTCGTAACTGTTCCGGACGGCATCAGCGCGTCAACGCCATCCACACGACCGCCGCGGTCAGCACGGCCAAAAGACACAGTCCTGCATAGGAGAGGGCCCGGAGCCGGCGTTGCCGTGTTTGTCCCTGTTGAAAACGGTCAAGATTCCGGTTCCCCATGCGGCCGAGGCTAGACAGGAAACCTTGGACTTAGCTTGGGGCCGCTTGGGACCGGCTGACAGCAACCGGGCCGGAGTGCCCGCGAGAAGGACGCACCAACTAATGGCCCGCGGCATCGCCTCATACGCGCTCCTTCTGTTGTTTCAGGCGAGCGGCCGAGTAATCGCCCAGTCGCCGCACGCGGCCGGCTGGTGGAAAATCCTCTCCCTCTGGGGTTTCCTGGCGCTGCTGGCCGCCTTCACCGCGGCGTAGGTCAGTGGCATGGGCCCGGTGCGGATTGCCAGGGCCTGGCCTGCCTGATCCTTGCCGGGATGGCGTTCCGGCCCCTGGCCGTTCCCTTCGCAGTTCCGGATGGCTTTGGCGCACCGTGGCTGGTCGGCCATGATCAACGCCGGGGCCGCGATGTGCGCGTTTGGTGCCGGCGTCCGCGCAGGGTGCGGCCAAGCCGTCGTCATCGGTGCAGTGTTTGTCAGCGTACGGACGGCGCCGCAGGGTTGCTCCGCACCACTGCTGGTGGCGCTGGAAGATGCCCTGTTCGCCACGGTGCCTGGCCTTATCATCTGCGTCAGCATCGGCATTCTCCGGCAGAAAGCGCGGATGCCGCGGCCGAGGACGCCATCTCCCGCTACCGGGAGGCCTCCGCCGCAACCGCGCTCAACAATGAGCGCCTGCGGCTGGACGGGCTGCTGCATGACAGCGTGATGACCGCCCTGCTCACCGGCGTGTGTGCCGGGTCACCCGAGGAACGGACGGCAAGCGCCGGCCTGCCCCGCAGCGCACTGCAGCAGCTGGACCAGCAGGGAACCGGGCACTTTGAAGCCGCGGCGGCCACACTCACCGAACGGGCGGCCCAGATCCGGTTCACGGCCGACGGCGGCACTAACGTTCCGGAGGTGCCCGTCACCTGTGGTTCGCCCGATCGCTTTCTCCTGCCGGCCGACGTCGTCCGTACCGTTATGGAGGCAGCCTCGGAGGCCGTCAACAACGCCCGCCGCCACCCGCACGCGGACCGCTGCGACGTGCACCTTGCCGGGCGCCCCAGCGGGCGGATTGCACACGTTTCGGGTCACCGTCCGTGACAGCGGAAACGGCTTTGGCCCTCCTGCTGGTCCCCGACCGCAGGCTGGGATCCGGGTCTCCATCACCGGCCGCCTAGAAAGTGTGGGCGGATCCGCCACCATCACCTCCGCCCCAAACGCCGGCACTGAAGTGCGGCTGGAATAGGAAGGGGATGCGACATGATCGGGGAGATTTCCACGAGGGTGATGATCGTCTTGTGCTCGGTCTTCGTCACGGTCCAGATCAGCCCGGGCTGCTGAGCCTGGACCTGGTGATGCCGTGTGGCCGGCGCTGCTGGCCATGGCCAGCGGGCACGGCGAGGGCCAGTCCGCAGGGCGGCCGGTGGGCGTGACCATATCCGCCTCCAGCGCGCCGAGACCACCGCGTATACGGTCAACCTGTCGGACGGGCAGCTTACGGTCATCGACCTCCGCGCCCGGCGGGTGCAGTCCGTCATTAATGTGGGCAGGTTCACCTATGACGTGACCGTCAACTCGGCGGGGACGCGTGCCTACATCAACGGCTTCGACGCCGTTGTTGTGGTGGATCTGTCCACGCAGAAAGTGGTGACCCGGGTGCTTTTGACAGCCATCAACGCAGGGCGGATGCACCTGAACCGGCCGGGAGCCCTGGGCTACTCGATTGCCGGGCATGACGGCAAGGCGCCCGCCGGCGGCATCCTCCACGTCATTGACCTGGCCTCGAACACCGTCGTGGGGACCGCGCCCGTCTGTTTCCTCGGAGATCCCATGGCCTTTGAACCTTCCGGGCAAAGGGCGTACATCCCCTGCGGTAACACGCTGGGAGGAACCGTCAACCTCGTGCAGATGCCCCAGAAGTAGCCGGCTCGGCCTGCGGTTCGGTGAAGATGGGCGTCTCCTCGGGCCGGCGCGTGTCCGCCACGGGGCCGCCACGGGAGCTCCCGTTCCTGAGCCGGGCCTCGATGGGACGTTCGAAGAAGGTGTAGGCGGCGCCGGCAAGCGGGATGGAGATGGCAATTCCGACGGCGGCGAACGCGGCCCGCTGGGCAAGGCTTTCCGGTCCGAGTTCCAGGGCTGTGCGGAGTACGAGTTCGTGGACCAGGTAGAGGGCGAAGGACCATTCGCCCAGTTTCACTATGGCAGGGGAACTGGCGAAGGTGGGTCGGCCTCCGCAGCGGTCACGGTCCGCATAGGCAGCAATCAGCAGGGCGAAGCCGGGAATGCAGAGCGCACCCGCCAGCTGTCCCGCGGTGTGCCAGGGCGCGATGCCGTCGACGACCTCGAGAATGAAAAACGAACCGATGGCCGCGGCCGCTCCGACACCGATGCCGAACCTGGGCTTCCAGCCTTTCCGCATGGCGATGGCCAGGCACACGCCCACAATGAACTCCGCAATCCTGAAGGCGGGGAACGTGTAGAACAGGGCTCCCCAATCGAAGCCGGGGACCAGCGCGAGCAGCACGGATATGAAGGACACAGCGACCACGAAGACCGTCGCGCTCACGCGGAAGAGGTTCCCTGGTTCAAGGCGTGCAAGCCGTACCGCCAGGAACGGGAACACCGCATAGAAGAACGCTTCGCACGAGAGCGACCACGACACCCCGTTGTAGGCATAGACCCACTGCTGGTCGCCGAGCCATCCCTGAACAAGAAGCAGGGAGGCAAGGAGTTGGGGAACCGACTGGTCCCCCTGCGTTGCGAAAACAAGGACGACGGCGGCCAGCGCCGTGAGCGCGTGCAGCGGCCAGATCCTGGCGAACCGGCGCCAGTAGAACTGCTGCTTCGTCGTCTGTGGGTTCATAGACCAGGCGAGCACGAACCCGGACAGCAGGAAGAAGAACGTCACGCCGGTCTGCCCCATGGACACGAGCGGGTACATCTCGGGCACCAGCGTCACTGACGCGTGGTACAGGACCACGAGTATGGCGGCTACGAACCGCAGTCCTGTCAGTGAATCCAGCCGGGCGCGTGAAATGGTCTTTCCTCCTTGGGTGACGGCAATGAACCGTCTAGTCTACCCACGAAAAGGGGTAACATCACAAAAAGGTAACGAATCGTGTGGCCACTGTGGGTCTCGAGTCGGGCACCTTGGGTCAAGCGGGAAGACGACGGTCAGGACCGTCAAGTTCCTACTGATGACGCGGCTGTGTTAGGTCCTGCCGGCGGGGTATGGCAACTTACGTGCCAAATTTGGATCCGAACAACATGCCAATTACCTGACCGGCATCGTGAAGAACTCCAGCGGTGCAACGATCCCCGGCAAGCGGGCAGTGATCAAGCTTGACGCGACCGGGCAAATTGACGACATCACTATTGAGGACGAGGCCTAATGGCACTTTCCAAGGATTACCAGGTCCAGCGTGACCGCACCCTCGCCCGGACAAGCTTCGACAGCCAGAAGTCTGTGGCACGCGCCCGCGCCGAGTTTGATGACTGGCCCGCGTTCACTGAGGCATGGGCGAACCTGACCGCGTGGACGACCCCCGCAACACCCGGCGTGCAGGTTTCCGGTGGCTCGCATGTACAGCACTGGCACGGGCAGCTCGGGTTCGGGAGCTAACCACTCGTTCGCCGTGACGGCAACGGGTAAGTTCCGCATGGTCGCGCAGGTCAAGCTCGTCGCGTCCCCGACTTCCGGCAGCCTCATCGTCGGCATCAACTCTGACGCGGCCGGGGCAATCCCGACCGCTGGCGCTGCTGGTGTGCGCGGATTTTCGTTCGCGCAGAATGGCGACATCCTCGCCCTGACAAACCCCATCGTCCCCGGGACCACCACGCCCGCAGCGGGAAACGTCATCCTCGGCACATGGTCGGCGGGAACATGGACGGTCACGATTGTTGGCGACGGCACGACGCTCTCCGCAACACTCGTCCCCGCCAGCGGTGCCACCGAGTACTACGCGAAGTGGGCGCAGAATAGCTCAGCGGTGAACAACCTCTATGTGTTCTGCTCGGACAGCCGCGCACTCACCGGTCACTCGGTCAGGCCGCTCGGTGCACGCAAGGCGTTCGCGTCCCTGCCGCCCTCGGCAGAGATCGAAGCCAAGGCTGCTCGGACAGCGATCTGGACGGCGCCGCACGGCAGCCACAACGCCCGCATCACCTTCCCCGCAGGGCACGACTCCCGCGTGCCGTACCCGCTGGTGATCTTCTGCCACGGCTCCACCGGCAACGAGCACAGCCTCACCGGCACCGGCAACCACCAGTCGGTTGCCACAGCCCTCAGCAACGCCGGCTACATCGTCGCCAGCACCGTGGGCACGCCGGCTGACGAGTGGGGCAACCAGTCACTCCTGGACGCCGTTGTCTCCGTGTACAACTACATCCGTGACCGTTGGGCCATCGGCCCGGTTGTCATGTGGGGCGGCTCCATGGGCGGCCTCGGCGCGCTCCTGACGGTGGCTGATAACCGCATCCCAGGCATCGCGGCGCTCATGCTCAACCAGCCCGTATGCAGCCTCTCCTACGTCCACGCCAACGGCTTCACCGCCGGCGTCCGGGCAGCGTACGGCATCGCCGGGGACGGGTCCGACTACGCAACAAAGACCGTGGGCCACGCCCCGATGCTCATGGACGGAACAGCGTTCCGCGGGGTTCCAGTCTGGATGTCCTACTCGTTCGGTGACACCGCTGTACGCCCGGCACAGAACGGCGTGGCCCTCGCCAACAAGGTCAGCCCTACGCCAAGAGCGTCACCGAGTACGTCGGCACCGGCAACCACTCGGACGCTTCCATGTTCGTCCCGTCCATTCAGGTGGACTGGCTGTCCCGGCAGATCGGGAACTAGCTATTTGATGGACATCCACTCGTCGTCGGCCCGGGACTGTGCAGCCCGTTCCAGGTCGGCGGTGAAGGTAGCGGCGGTGCAAATGACGCCGATCATCAGGCGGAGGCGGCGGCCAGCGAATACACGGGGCCGCCGCCTGTCCCACCTTCGATCCAGCAAAATGCGGCGACGGTAAAGCAAGCGACCGCCGCATAGATGAACCGCTTGGCAATGATGACGTGTTTCCCCGAAAAATCATGGCCCTAGTTTAGGACTAAACACGACCGAACCATTACGGGCCGACGACCTTCACAACGTTGTCGGCCCATAACCGGGACCCCGCAGGGTTGGGGTCGATGTTGTTCTTGAGCAGATTCTTCAGGTTGCCGGCCTTGGTGAATGCCGACTGCAGATCAACAGTCGGGTAGCCGAACCTCTGCGCCCAGAACTTTAGCTCCAGGACACTGTTGGCGCTGTACGCTGCCCGCGCATTAATCGACGGGTTCTGAAGCATGACAGCAGCAGGCGTCTTGCCCCACTTCTCATCAATGATCGACATCAGCCGCCAGCTCGTAGCCGAGGAACCCCCGGAGACGTAGTTGTGCCCGTAGTTCAACATGACGAAGGATGGGCGCTCCGGCACCAGCGTGGCGGCGTTCTCAATGGCAAACGCCTGCGATGCCCCCACCATAGACCCGTTCCAAATGGTGATCTTCCGATCCGGCCCCGGATACGTCTTGACCGTGTGGCTCCACTCGGACTTGTCCTGGTCCCAGAAGTGCAGTGAAACAGTCCCAATCGTGGCTAGGTGCTGGGCATACAGGTCCACCCATTCGCCGGGCTCATTGCTCGTAGAGTCTCCAAGCACCGAAATAACCAGCGGGTTTGGTGACGCGATAGTGGCCTTGATATCAGCAAGCATGACCTTCGGGTCCGGCGCCGTGGCCAGCGTCGGCGTGGGCGGGTTCTTCAAGTACTCGGATGCCTTCCCGGACGCGGGAGGCGGGGTGGGGCCCGACAACGCCACCGCAACGACCCCGCCAATCGATGCCAGGAGGACGGCGAACCCACCAGCGATGGCGGCTATCCGAAGACGCCTCTGACGACGGCGCGACAAACGAGACAAGGCTTCCCCCAAAAATTTGACCAGGTTTGTGGCCAATTCTACGGCCCGCTTAGGGATCCATAAGACCGGTTAAGTGCCGCGCGTGTGAACTTGGCGTGGGACCCCACACTGTCGTTCGATGGTTTCGTCCCCCGAGGCTAATTCGTTACCGGTACCCGTCTACGATCGCAGCGGCAATCTCTTTGTATGCACGTCGAGTTTCAGGCTTCAGGTGATCCAGGGTGACCAAATCACCGTCGGCCACTCCCCTGTCGTGCGGCACGGCGATGAGTTCCCGGCACATCCCCGCGAGGTGCTCCTCGATGGCATCCTTGTCCACGCGGTTGGACACCTCATCCTTGTCCGTGATAACCACAATCGCGTTGCGGGCCAACTCCTCGTAACCGTGGCCAGCGAGCCACTGGAGCGTGCTGCGGGCTCGTTTGGCACCGCTCACCGCGTACCCCGCGGCGATTATCAGGTTGTCCGCGGACTGCAGGATCCCACTCATAGCGTTGTGGGTCACGCCGGTGCCGCAGTCGGTCAGCGCCACAGAGTAGTAGCTGGAGATAAGCTTACGGATCCGCAGGTATTCCTCTGCGGTCAGCGAGTCGGACACTTCGGGGTCCTGCTCGCCGGCGATCAGGTGCAAGCGCCCGGAGTGGTGCATGTAGCGGGACAGCTCCGTCAGCGAGTCGACAGACTCGATGTTCTTGAGCAGGTCCGTGATGGTACGCGGGGTAGCCTTCTGGTAGATGCCCTCACCGAGGGCGCGCTCCACGAGGTCACCCGAGTCCGGGTTCGCGTCGATGGCACAGGGCGGGTCGCCGCGGAACTCAGCCAGCGTAAGCCCCACGCCCACGGTGGTAGAAGTCTTGCCGATGCCGCCCTTGAGACTGAGCACGGCGGTGTTGAAACTGCCCTGCAGCTGGCGCGAGATCCGGCGCGCCAGCGCGTCCTCTTCGCGTTCGAGCGCGCTCGGGCCGAGGTTCCAGGCGCCACCGGTGGCCCGGTACAGGAAGCCGCGAAAGCCCTTCTTCGGCCGTGGTTTCTGCTCGCGAACAAACGACGTCGGCATTGCGGTGGCGTCCGCTGTAGGCGCCTCGGGTTCCGGGAGGCTTTCCGGAACACGCGATGACGGTGCTCCCGCCGGCTGGCGGTCTGGCGCCGGCGGGGCGGCCGCGGCGGGCGGCGAGTCGGACAGCGCGTCGGCGGCCGCGGCTGCTTCCGCCCAGGAGGAGCTACGGAGGGGCCGGGGCGGTGCAGTCGGGTCAAGTGTCACGGCGGGAAAGGTTCCTGTCCAGGCGTCGGAGCCGTCGGCATTGCGACGACGGAAGCGGCGGCGCAGCTCGGGCTGCACCTCGTCGGTATCGGCCTCGGCTAATCGGTTATCCGCTGGTTCAGGCATAATTCGGTCCCCCGGGACTCGCAGCAGCGTCCTGCTGCGGTGGTCGATTGGCTTGGTTCAAGCATCCATTCTAGGTGCTTACAACTGCCCGAACGGTCAGCACCCATGCCAACAATCCGTGAGGTCGCCGGAGCGGCATCCGTCAGCTGTGCGTCAAAGCTGCCGATACGACGGCGATGGTGGCCACCAGAAGGACGGCCAGCGCCACGTAGCCCCACCATTTGGGCCTGCTGCGGTGCGGGTTGATGTCGATATACGGCACGCCTACTTCACACGTCCCTGGGCAACCGCGGGACGGGAACGGCGGCAGGCGCAGCGGCCCGGCGCTTGAGCCGCAGCATCCAGTAGAGGCCCGCGAACGGTACCAGCAGGGTGCCCATCAAGGCGGATAGTGCGAGTACAAAATCGGTGACAGCCACGGTTGAGACCTCCGTAAGCGGCAGCACCTTCGACGCCTTGGTAGCGACGGTGCTCCATATGCGACAAAGGGACTGGGAATGGATCCCCCATTTGGATCATTCGCCAGCCTACTTAGCAGCCTAGGGCGCTGTCCAACTGGACACGCCCTTTTACCAACTTCAGCCGAGTATTCGTTTGTACGCTTTGTTACTACCCGCTATGGGCCCAGGGCCAGCATCACCACCACAGCGGTCGTCACTGCCAAGGCTGTGAGACACAAATAGGCCAGCAGGAGACGCTCACTGCGGCGCGCCTCCCACCGCGAGCCCCTGCCGTACCGGGCTCCTGCACGAGATCTCATGCGGGAGATGCTATGCACGGCAGATCAAGAAAAGCTCAGCGTTTCCTCAAGGAATGCTCAAGACCCCACAATCCGCCTGCACGAGTCCTAGCTTCCGTCGCCGCGGTGGATGCCGGTAGCAATGTAGCCACGGAGCCGGCGGGGAAGTCGATGCGGATGCCTGTCATGCCCCGCGTGTGGGCCTTTAAGCGGCGGCAGCGGTTCCACGGGCAGGCCTGCCGCAGCTGACCTGAATTGGTCCTGCACACGCGGCATGTCCTTCGTGTCCAGCCAGGACCGCCTGGGCGTCGGGTCATCGGCCACTATGTTCTGTTCGACGAAGCGGCGGATTGCTGCGCTGATTCCGGTCCTCATGACCCAACCTTAGGGAGCCCCCCCTGCCCGCCAATAGCGTAGCCAATACCTGTCTTTCCCGGCGTCGTGTACTCGAAGCACGGGGAGTACCCGGTTCAGTGCTGCGGACGGGTCTCCTGCAGGCGCTTGATGAACCAGCGCGACTGCTCAGGTCCGTAGGGCAGCACGGGAATGGCCTTGGTGGCGTCCGCCGGGGTGTCCCGGATTGACTGCCGCGCCTGCCGGACGGCTGTTGTCATGGTGTCGGCCATGGTTTTGACGAACCGGTCGCTGCACGGCTCCCCATGTCCGGGGACCAAGAATTCGTAGCGGTGACGGAGCGCTGAGAGGTGCCGCAGGGCGTCGGCCCACTCTTCGGGGTAGGAGTCCTCGAAGGACGGATGCGAGCCCTGCTCCACGAGGTCGCCGGCGAACAGGGTGGAGGTGGTTCCCACCAGGAGGTCACCGTCGGTGTGGCCACGGCCCAAATGGAACAGTGTAACGGTCTGCCCGCCGAGGTCAACGAGTACGGGCTGGTCACGGACAATCGCGTTGGGAACGACGAGCTCCACGTTCTCGCCCTCGCCGGCGGCCATCTCGGGTTCGAGGTCCGTGACCTCACTGCGCTGGGCGACGCCGTTGTCGCCGATCTCCTCGGCGCAGTTTTCATGCGCCCAGAACTCCTCGACGCCGGCCGCAGCGAACACGGCGTTCCCGAAGAAGTGGTCGTAGTGTGCGTGGGTGTTGACAACAACAAGGGGAAGAGGCGTCTTCTCGCGGACGGCGTGCAGGATTTCCTGGCCCTGCCGCGGTCCGCAACCGGTGTCGATCACCATGGCCCGCTCGGTCCCCACAATGAGGCCGGTGTTGAGCTTGGAACCTTCAGTCACCAGCACATAGTTGTCCGTGCCGACGTCTAGCCATCGTGACATTACTTCTCCATACATCTGGGGAGCATCTGCGGTCGTCAGGCCTCGATTCTATCCATCAGACTGGGGAACATCGGTGAAGTGGGTCCCGCGTTCACATCCGCAGGTCGTAGAGCAACCCGGAATTTACTCATCAGAAATGCTCTATTGGATATGATCCGGCCATGGGGACTAAACAACACAGGCACTACTGCGAGACCTGCAACGCGATCACCAACCACGTCACGTCGTACAACAATGACGGCGACCGTCTGGTGGCCTCTGTGCGTTGCAGTGATCATTCGGACATCACCCTGTAGGACGCGTCGGCCTTCGCCGTCGGAAGAGATCAGTGACGGCGAAGGTCCGCGAAGGGATCCGGGCGATTTCCGGCTACAAGTCGGCCAGCAATGAAGTTGGGGATTCGATTGCATCCGCCACGTAGCGAAGGAAACCGGCAGCTGTTCCGCCATCACAGACACGGTGGTCAAAGGTCAGGGTCAGCTCCGTGACTTTGCGGACGGCGAGTTCACCGCCGACTACCCAAGGTTTATCGACGATCCGGCCCACGCCCAGGATTGCAACCTCTGGGTAGTTGATGATCGCCGCGGAACCGTCCACTCCAAACACGCCATAGTTGTTCAACGTGAAGGTTCCGCTGCCGAGTTCAGCTGGTGTCGCCTTCCCGTCCCGTGCGACGGCCGTCAGCCGCTTGACCTCGGAGTCTATTTCGCGGGTGGTGAGCTTGTCCGCATTGCGGATGGAGGGAACTACCAAGCCACGTTCTGTTTGAGCAGCAACCCCGAGGTTGACCCCGTCGAATGACAGGATCTCCTGGGACTCCGCACCTGATGTGTCCTCGGCGCTGACAAAGCGCGTATTCAGAGCCGGGTACTTCTTCAGGCCCGCCGTGACAAAGCGGGCAACGAATGCGAGCAGGCCGGGCGTGTTGCGTGTATCGGTCTTCTCTAGGCTGGCGCGAAGCTCAACAAGCGCCGTGGCGTCGACGTCCACCCAGACCGTGGCCTCAGGAATTTCGGACCGGCTGCGGGCCATGTTGGCCGCGACTGCCTTCCGGATACCGCGGACAGGGGTGCGGCTGGTGATGTTTAGGCCGGTGCGAGGGTCAATGACGTGGTCAGTGGTTTTGGCCGGCTTGGTTTCCACGGGCTCAACCAGCGGAGCCTCAGCTGGTCTGATTTGGACAGGCTTAACCATCGGTGAATTGATGGCGGCCTCTACGTCGCGGCGCATGATTAGGCCACTCTCCCCAGAGCCCTGCATATGGCCCAGGTCCACACCATGTTCTTTCGCCATCCGGCGCACGAGCGGCGAGATGACTGCGCCCAGCTTTCCGGGGACTCGAGTGCGCTGGAGAAGTAGATCATCTGCTGAGGTGGTCAGCTTGGTTTCGGCGCCTTTGGTTTCGACAGGATCAACCAGCGGCGTACGGGTTTCGATATGCTCAACCAGCGACTGCGCACGACGGGGACGGGTTCGGCGGACCGTTGCAGTCCCTCCCGGTGTTCCATAACCGATGAGGACGTTGCCGGACCCTGCTTTTTCTTCGGTGCGGTAGGCTTCGGCTGCCGCTGATTCCTTGGCTTCGACGGGCTCAACCAGCGGGGAGTTGGCTTCGACAGCCTTGGTTTCGACGGGCTCAAGCAGCGGGGAGTTGGTTTCGACGGGCTCGGTTTCGACAAGCTCAATCAGCGGCGCCGTGATTTCGGCAGACTCGGTTTCGACAGACTCAACCAACGGCGTCCCGGTTTCGACAGGCTCGATAGACGGCGTCACCGAGATTAGGGGCTTTCCTACGTCCAAGGTCTGGCCTGGTTCGCCGTGCAGTTCGGCCACGGTGCCGGCATAGGGGGACGGAACTTCCACTACGGACTTCGCCGTCTCGACTTCGGCAATGGGCTGGTCAACCCGGATTTCGTCGCCAACGGCCACAAGCCAGTTAACGAGTTCGGCTTCGGTCAGTCCTTCACCGAGGTCGGGCAGGAGAAATACCTTGGTTTCAGTCATCTAATCAGTCTTCCCACTGGAGGTCGTCAACGGCGTCGAGGATGCGGTCCACGCCGGGCAGGTAGTAGTGCTCGAGTTTCGGCGCCGGGTACGGAACGTCGAATCCTGTGACGCGGCGGATCGGTGCCGCCAGGTGGTGGAAGCAGCGTTCCTGGACCCGCGCCACGATCTCGGACGACACCGACGCGAACCCGTGCGCCTCGGCTATCACCACGGCACGGCCGGTCTTCCGGACAGAGGCGGCGACGGTTTCGTCGTCGAACGGCACGATGGTTCGGATGTCGATGACCTCCAGCGAGCGGCCTTCCTCGGCCGCCGCCGCGGCGGCCGCTAGTGCGGTGGGGACGGAAGGCCCGTAGGCGATCAGTGTTGCGTCCGTGCCGGAGCGGGCGACGGCGGCGCGGCCCTCCGTTGAGGTCCCTCGGTCGGCCTTCGCTTCATAGTTCGCACGGAGCCTTTCCAGGTCCACCAGGTCCTTGGACCAGTAGAGCTTCTTGGGCTCCATGAACATTACGGGGTCATCCGAGTCGATGGCCTCGCGGAGCATGAGGTAGGCGTCGGCCACGGTGGCCGGCGTGTAGACCTTCAGCCCTGCGGTGTGGGCGTAGTAGGACTCGGAGGAGTCGCAGTGGTGTTCCACTCCCCCGATGCCGCCGGCGTAGGGAATCCGGATGACCAGGGGCAGCTTCACCTTGCCCTTGGTGCGGTTATGCATCTTGGCCACGTGGCTGACGATCTGCTCGAAGGCGGGGTAGGCGAAGGCGTCGAACTGCATCTCGACGACGGGGCGCATGCCGTTGATGGCCATACCCACGGCCATGCCGACGATTCCGGACTCGGCCAGGGGCGTGTCGAAGCAGCGTTGCTCTCCGAAAGCGGCCATTAGTCCGTCGGTGATGCGGAAGACGCCGCCCAGTTTGCCGACGTCTTCGCCGAAGACCAGGACGGACTGGTCGGCGTGCATGGCATCGGCCATGGTGGTGTTCAGTGCCTTGGCCATGGTGACCGGCTGCGGCCCTGCTGCTTCCGCAGTAGCCGCGGCGGAGGCGGCTGCCCGGGCCGTGGCGGAGCTGACGTTGCCGTTGGCCTCGGACGAGGTGGTGATGGTCGGGCTCAATTGGTGGCCTCCGTTTCGGATGCAGCGCCGGCGGCGTCGCGGGCGACCTCGTCGGCAAGCAGGGCCGACTGTTCCTTGAGTTGCGGTGTCGGACTAGAGAAGACGTATTTGAACAGGTCCTGGGGATCGACCGGCACGTCCTCGCCGAGGCCGTTGCGGAGTTGCGTGGCAATAGCTTCTGCCTTCTGCGTGATCCGGGCTTCGCCGTCGTCATCCAGCAGTCCCCTGCCCGTGAGGTAGGTGCGCATCCGGCTCAGCGGATCCCGGGCCATCCACAGGGCGACTTCGCTGTCCTGCCGGTATCTGGTGGCGTCGTCGGCGTTGGTGTGTGCCTGCATGCGGTAGGTGTGCGCCTCGACCAGGAGCGGTCCGGAACCCTCGCGGGCGAGCTTGACCGCGCGGTCCAGGACGGCGAGGAGTGCGACGACGTCGTTGCCATCCACCCGTTCGCCGGCCATGCCGTAGCCCACTGCCTTGTGCGCAAGCGAGGGAGCGACGGACTGGTGGGCAAGCGGCACCGAGATGGCGTACTGGTTGTTCTGCACGAAGAAGATGACCGGAAGGTGGAAGACGGCGGCGAAATTCAAGGCCTCATGGAAGTCGCCCTCACTGGTGGCGCCGTCACCGCACATTGCCAGGACCACGGTGTCCTCGCCGCGGAGCTTCGCGGCGTGCGCGACGCCCACGGCGTGAAGCAGCTGCGTGGTGAGCGGCGTGCACTGGATACCGACTTTGTGTTTGAGAGGGTTGTATCCGCCGTGCCAGTCGCCGCGGAAGATCGTCATGGCCTGGACCGGGTCCACACCGCGGGCCATGACGGCCACGGCGTCGCGGTAGGTGGGGAACATCCAGTCGCCTTCGGCGAGGCACAGGGCGGCAGCCACTTGGCAGGCCTCCTGGCCGTGGCTTGAGGGATAAACGGCCATGCGGCCCTGCCGGACGAGGGCCGAGTTCTGGTCATTGACCCGGCGGCCGACGACAAGCTGCTCGTAAGCGGTCAACAGTTCATCACCGCCGGGCAGGGGGTACTCGTGGCCGG
Source organism: Arthrobacter sp. K5 (assembly GCF_040448525.1). Lineage (NCBI taxonomy): Bacteria > Bacillati > Actinomycetota > Actinomycetes > Micrococcales > Micrococcaceae > Arthrobacter > Arthrobacter sp. K5. The sequence goes on from NZ_CP159279.1 coordinate 1,974,618, forward strand.
GTTCAGTGCCCTGTTCGGAATGGTGCTTCAGGTTGCCGTCCTGGTCCACCATTTGAATCTGGTGGCGGGCCGGCAGCATGTAGTCCTCGGCCGTTATACCGAATTTACGTACCGCCTCGGCGGCTGCGCCGGGCAGGTACGTGTCCTCGGCCTGTTCAGGTGCGGGTTGAGCCTGCGTGGCCCCGGGGGCAGGGTGGTCTGCCGAGATCGTCATTGGTCCGTCCTTCTGTAGCCACTATTCACTCTCAGTATCTTCCCGGACGATGTTTCGTATCCAGTGCCAGCGCCAATCGTGGAGAAGTACGCGCATGTCCCCTATTCTGAAAGACAAACTGCAAATGTGAGCTGTCTAACTGGCGGGAGTTGGAGACAAATGGCTGAGCCGGACGATGGACAGACGGCGGTGCCGCTGGACGACGTGGACCGCAATATCATTACCGAACTCACGCGGGACGGCCGGATGTCCGTTACCCAGGTGGCCGAGAACGTCCACATCTCGCGGGCGCATGCCTACACGCGGATCACACGGCTGACGGGCCAGGGCGTGCTGACGAAGTTCACGGCGCTCGTGGACCCGATAAAGGCGGGCCTGAAGTCGTCGGCCTACGTAACGCTCAAGGTGCAGCAGCACTCATGGCGGGAGTTGCGGGAACAGCTACGGGCGATACCCGAGGTGCATCACATTGCTCTTGTGGGTGGGGATTTCGACGTCATCCTGCTGGTGCGGGCTGTAGACAATGTGCATCTGCGGCGGGTGATCTTTGACAAGTTACAGCCGATGGCTGGGGTGGTGGATACGCAGACGTTTCTCGTGTTTGAGGACGTTGATACACGGTAGTCCGGTGCTCAGGCTCTAGCCGGTTTGAGCTCCGCCATGCCGCTAGGAGAAGCGGAAGTTCTTCGCGGACGCGGCAAGTCGGCGTTGGTCCCGGCTGGGACTCCTTTGAAGGACGACTTACACGTGCACAAAAGGTAGCCGAGGGCTCTCTTTCCGTTGAAAAGGAGTACATACTGCGTCCGCCATCAAGCGGGATGCGTCCGATCTACTTGATGGCCATCGTGCCGTTGTGGGGCGTGCCGGCGGCATCACGGTGGCCCGGCGGGACCCTGCCCACGATTTGAGCATGCTAAGTACGTGCTGGCCCCGAGTCTGCGAAGCCAGGGGTGCGCTTCAATTATTCGCTCGCTAAGTAGGCGCCGGCGCTTCCCGGGCTGAGAAAGGAGGCTCAACTCGGGAGGCGCCGGCGCTTCCCGGGCTGAGAAAGGAGGCTCAACTCGGGAGGCGCCGGCATGGTCTTTTGGGTAGTAGTCCAGTCGAAAAGGGATGCTCGCCCGGCCCCGATTCAGGTCCACACCGCCATCCAGAACCGTCGTGTCCGCCATTACACGCATCACCGTAATCGGCACCCGCCGGAGGGTGCCGCGGCCCGCGGGAGCCGACAAACCTCCGTTGAACAGCCTACTGACAATGCCGCCCCGAGTATTTACTTCAGGCTGGACCGCAATGTGCTTATTTCGTTTGCACGAACGACCCAAGCACACCTCAGTTGAAGGACAACGTATGCCAGGAGTCGGTCTGCCTAAGGTGCGACTCAGAACCAGAAATCATAGTGGATCAGTTAGGCACCCGCCAACCCAGCGTCTTGAACGACCATTTCAATGAGCTCGATCTGAAGGCGACGATGGAAAAGTTCCAGTCGGCCGTGCTTTTGGAAACGAAGCTGCAGATTCGAGGGCCTTCTCAAAATCATCACCAGAGTAGCCCCCAGGTGAAGGTTTGCGATGGTGACGGCTCTCGGACTTGCCACCCGCATCGTCACTCTGACCGTAATAGCTGTAAGCATATGCGTCAGGCCCTCTCACCGGCAGCCTGTTCATGACGATGCCTAGGAGAGTTGCCCCCACCATGCTGAGCGAGCTGAGAGTCTTTTCAAGGTCGTGCTGTCTGAGTTTCTGAGTGCCGACGACGACGACTACACCGCCCACGTGCTGGGAGAGAACCGCCGCGTCCGTAACCGGAAGGAGCGGCGGAGCATCTATTACGACGGTGTCGAACGCCTGCTCCAACCGCGAGATGAGGTTCTTCATTTCGTTTGAACCTAGCAATTCGCTCGGATTTGGCGGAATCTGCCCAGAAGTCAAGACGTATAGATTGTCTTCGCCCCACGGCTCCAAGAGGTCATTCACATCCGCAGCCCCAACCAACGCCGTTGTCAGGCCCGCGTTACGATCCAGCCCAAGATACTCGTTGACCATTGGACGGCGAAGGTCTGCATCTATTAGACAAACAGTTTGACCCGCCTGGGCCAACGCAATTGACAAGTTCGTCGCCGTAGTACTCTTTCCTTCACCGGGCAAAGATGACGTAACGAGCACCGTTTTCGCGTGACCGGAAACATTTGCAAACTGCAAGTTAGTTCGGAGCTGACGGAAAGACTCCGCGCGATTGCTTTGCGCCGGAACTTGGGTCAATAGTGGTTTCCGAGTGGCGTCTTGATCGAAAGCAATGCCTCCCAAGATTGGCGCATCTGTAACCTGCCGAAGGTCGGCTTCGCCTCGTATTCGGCTATCCAGTGTCGTTCTAAAAAAGGCGACCCCAAGTCCTAATGCTAGGCCCGCGACGAGCCCAACGATAAGGTTTAGCTTCGTATTGGGCGCTGAAGGTGCCGTGGGTGCAGTAGCCGGTTTGATGATGGACAGGCTGACCGGCGAGGTTCCACCGCCCTTCGGCTTCTCCAAGTTGTCCACCGCTTTGACAAGGCTGCTTGCGACTGCTTGCGCGATGGCAGCCGACTGCACAGGCGAGGCATCAGTCACGGACACCGTAATCAGTACGGTGTTTAGATCCGTCGATGCTTTCACCTTCTCGGCCAACTGATCCGAGGTTTCCGGCAGGCCAAGAGAATCAACCACCGGCTGCAGCACGATCGGCGAGGCGACAGTCTTAACGTACGACTGAACGCGGGCCTGGCTGAATGTGTTGCCCTGCTGTAGCTCTTGAACAGACCCAGAGCTCTGGATGGCGACAAACAGCTGAGTTTCCGCGGTGTAAGTCGGTTTCGCGAGAATTGAAGCGAGTCCACCGATCAGAACCCCGATAAGAGTTAGTCCCACGATAGAAATCCAATTACGGCGCAAAATGCGCAGATAGTCCCGTAGGTCCAAGCCGGGGTCCCCCTGTGTCGATTGCTGGAGGCGGCCAAGAGGGCACGCCACCAGAACGGCGATATTCGTGCGGTCAGGCTCATCATACCCGTTCCAAAGATTAGACAGGCTTACGGACCAACCTCCGCCGCCCTACACGTGCTCTGTTACATCGGCCGGATGTACCGAGGTGCTCGCTGCCCTGAGGCGAGAGCAGCACGTGTGTGTAGCAGCACCAAACCGAAGACGCTGATAATGCCTTGACCTCACCTACAAACTTTTAAATGTCCATTTCAGTACGGTCCTATGAACTACCAATCCTCGAGAGAGCCGAAGCGGAGGTGTCACCAATGCCAAGGCCGCATCATCAGCCGCGCTATCTCGACAATTCAGCGATGCTACTCCTGACACCTTCCCGAAATGCCGCGGCGGAAAAGCTCTTACCGACGGCCACGAATGCCCGCGAACTCGCATCGCGGAGCTCCTCTTCCGTCGACCGGGCGACGGCCAAGACGAGATCTTGGGAAACAGACGAGACGCACAAAGCTGCCTCGGAGGGAATACCCTCCATCCCGACGGGGGTGCTCACCACAGGGAGACCTCGACTCATCATCGTAATAGTCTTCAGTTTGACACCGGCGCCAGCCCAGATGGGGACGACACCGGCTGCTGCGGAAGCGAAAACGGTATCTAAATTCTCCGCAAAGCCGACGTACTCAACAAACGCAAAACGACCTAAGAAATCAATCTGGCTATCGCTGGCGCCAGCACCTACAACTCGCAAAGTCATCCCGTTCTCCTGGAACACTTGACCCGCTTCAATAATCAGCCGACGAAGACCATCCCAGTTAGGCGGGTATCCGAATGTGCTCATCCATACAAGTGTGCGGGAAGTCGGTTCGAACCGCTTGGGGTTGTCCGGCGATGTTTCGATTGAGGAACGAATCACAGCATCTGGGGACCGCCTAAACACACTCTTCAGGCGCGGACCTTCTTCCGGAGCCGTCACCCAGACAGCTTCAGCCGACCTAAGAACGCGTTTCTCAAAACAGTAGCTCAAGCCAGCATTAAACAAGAACTTAGTCTTCTGCCGAATAGACCGAAGATTGTACACGCTATTAAAACAAAAAAAAGTAAAAACGTTAGCCTTATCCCATATTACACGGACCGATCGAAAGTGCCGGGAATAGACACCAGCCGCCTCACCCAACAGGATTACGAGATCATATTGATCTCCATTCGTGCAAATAAACTCATCGAGTTCTTCACTATAGGGACTGTAAAAGAGCGGCGGAGTGAGATGGCGCAAGCCGAAAAACAAACGCCGAGCACGATTAATCGGGCTAGACGAAGTACTCATGGGGCTGAGTCTAAAAACCCGTACATCTGCATTCGGCACAGCACTCGCAAACGCGGATATATCGCGCTCCGTGCTGTCGCGCCTCAGTACGGACAAGGCCGTGAGGTCACCTAAATCTGACAGAACCCGCAGCATCATCAGGACACGTAGGGCATCACCATGATTCTGGGGAAGTGGAAGATACGTGGATACAGCAAGAATCTTCACCGAAGATTTACCTTTCAAATTTGACGAGGTCTGAAATCAGGTTCTTAGGCGCCTGGAATATGCGTACAGCGAGACGCATTTCAAGCAGAACGTGACTGCCATGCCAGCGGCGGCACCGATAATTCCCCAAAACGAACAACAAATCACTAGCATAAGTAGAAGTACAACGGAAAAGATGACGCCATTCAGCGCGACATATCGCTCAAAACCCTGGCTCTGAAGAACGCTCCCCAAGGGAGAAGAAAGAGTTACGAAGGGAAGGCCACAGAGAGCTATGGCAAGAACCGGCGCGGAGGGCTCAAAAGACGGGCCAAATATGAATACAATGATCTGTACCGAAAATAGGCTAATCGGCAAAAGTACAATCAGCAACGACAGAAACAATAAACACAAACGGTCAATAAGCCGAGCGGCGGACGGGGCTTCTAGCCTAGCGGAGTGTGGCATCAACACCGTCGTGAGGGCCTGCGGAATCAGCTGCAGTGGGTTAACCACCTTGGTCGCCGCGGAGTAAAGCGCAGCTCCCCCCACTGAGACGAAAACAGCAACCAGCGAAGTATCCAAGAAACGCGAATGCGCACTCAGATTACCTACGAAGTAAGGCCAAGCCGACCCGGCAACCTCTCGGAAACGGTCCTGTTTTCTTTTCCTGACGCCGAAACGTTGTGCAAGGCGCCAGTCAAGATGAAGACTATTCATCGCACACACAAGAACATACGCAACGGAAAATGGGACAAGAGGATCAACTCCCAGGACAACCGCTGCAGCGGTGGCGACTAGCGGAACTACGCGGCGGAGTAAAATAGATGCATTCGGCACTACACGGTTGCCATCCGCCACATAAACGCTGAGACTCGTTTCGATTTTCTTCTCAATGGACAAACCGAGGACAAGAATTGAAGCCCATGCCGGCAAAAAGCCGAGCAAGGCACCAACGACAAAAATTGCGGTAGAGGATATCGCCAGCACTCTCGCAGATAGAGCATTGAATCGAAGGCCAGCCACGACTTGCTGGACGCGCCCTAGCGCACTCGCCTTGACGATCAGGGTATTCATTCCAAAATCAAAAAGTGTTGAGACCAGAATTGCCATGGAGGTAATAATAGAGAGGAGGCCGAAGTCTGCTAAGCCCGTAGACCTGGCCAGTAATATCAGGTTCGCAGCCTGCAGCGCGCTGGAAAATCCGCGCGCAAACATCATTGCGAGAAACTGTCGCTTCAATGGGTTCCCAATTACTTTTCATACTTCATGGCGTCGTCAGCAATCCTGCGCTCTAAGCCTGTTATTCCACGCCAGAACTGGTCTTCGAAGCAGCATGACCGCCGCCCGTACGCAGAGACGCATACTCACGAAAGTGCTGACCCGTAATTGCCTTGATGTAACCGCGGCCCGTCTGCAATGTCCTCCAAGCCTGAATTCGGGCATTCCCACTGGGTGAAGAAACTACCAACGTTGCGGAACCCTTGATAATGCGAAGGATCCCCTCGATGAGGATCTGAGATTTGGGCACGCAGTTCACCTGTACCCTGACTCTGGCCTGCAGTTGTCCATTCCTAAGGTCTCTTTGTCTAATCCACCGAGGCGTGGTGCGAGAAAGTGGAACTGATTCCACGACCAATGCGCTCTCCGCCCAAACGCAACTCCCGCCCTGTGCCTGGAGGCGATAGAAAAGCTCTACGTCAGATCCACCAGTGAGCGAGTACGTTTCGCTGAAGCGGAGTCCCTCACTGCCCGAGAACCATCCCGCAGATACCAGAGTGTTGTTTGTCGCGACGTCGGGAACTCGCGCCAAGTTCGGGCGCTCGATCTTCCTAAAGTACGGTGCAGCTTCGCGCAGGAATTCAGTTCCAGGGGGCAATTCATATTCAACAGGACCCGTTACAACGTCTATCTCACCATTATTCCAGACTTCGAGCAGTTCACTGAGCCAGTTTGATGAGGCTACCTCGTCGTCGTCAATAAACGCAACGGCTTTGGGACGAAATGTCGCTGCGGCATCGAGACCCGCGTTCCGAGCGGCTGCAATGCCTGGCACGGGTTCAGACACATATGTCGCAATATCTGCGAAATTCTTGACGGTTTCCGCAGCAGACAACTGGGGATCATTATCAACAATCACGATGCGATAAGAAACAGAATCCAGCCCAGTCTGATTTTGAAGGCTAATCAATAGTTTCCGGAGGCTCTCCGGCCGCTTGTAAGTGGCGACTGTAACAACTACATCGACAGTGGGGTTCATGTATGTGTGCTCATCTTAGTAGTGGGCTGGAACAGGCAGCCACAGTGGGGGAAAATAGAAACTGGTCAGTCTATCAGGAGCGTGGTGGAGGCAAAGCAATCGTTCAGGGCTACCGGTTGGCATGTTTCGCGTATATCCCAGCCATGTTTTTGGCGAATGCAGCCTGGTTGAATCGCCCGTCAAATCGACTTCTGGCTCTACGGCCCGCAGCAAGGACCTCGGCTATGGAAAGGCTCTCAATGCGTTCAGTCCATTCTCGAGGATTTCCCGGACTTACCAGCCAGCCAGTTTCGCCATCGCTAACAATCTCCGTGAGGCCTCCCGATCGGCTCGCCACGACTGCCCGTCCGCTGGCAGCTGCTTCAAGTGCGATGGTGGGTAGTGGATCGGGGTTGGTACTAGGGACAAGAACTACATGGCATCCCGTTAAAGCGTCAGAAATATCTCGGACCTGTCCACAGATGCGTACGGATTCTTTATTCGCCAGCTCAGAGACCATACCGACCACATCGACCGAATCGCCAATTTCAGGAGGGCCCCCATATATCCGCAGTTCTACGTCCTGACGCTGCAAGTTACCCCATGCTTCCAGAAGGGTCTGGTGACCCTTCCACGTGTTCCATCGACTCGCCAGAACGAATACTAGCTTGCCGGCCGAAGGCTGGGTTTTGGCCGGCAATAGATCGAACCCGTTGTACACCACCTTGCTCTTTAGCTTCGCGCTCCCTGGGAGAGCATCTCTTACCGCTTCACTAACGCAAACAATTTCGGATGCGCAACTCAGCGGCAACTGCAGGATACGCCTCGTTACGCCCGCGAGATACTCGTGTAGATGCACGACGGCCGGTCGACCCAGCAACCGGGAGAGTGGGGCCAAGAGGGCTAGCGCGGACGTATTGATGTACAGAAGCTCGAACCGTTCCATCCTCAGTCTCCTGGCCGTCTTCAAGAAACGGGGCAGAAGAGCGAGAAGGCCAAGCAGGTTCATATAGGAGCGGCGCAGTACTGGAAGATCGACAAAGTCTACGTCGATTTTTCGCTTCGCGAGTTCTAAGCGCAATTCATCTCCGGCATAGTGCACGTCCAGCGGGAGCCAGACGTTGGCTTCGTAGTCAGCCGGTAGAGCATCAACCAGCTCCAGTAATACCTTGTCTGCTCCGTACATTTCATTCGAGGGGTGCACAAAAAGGATCCGGGTTTTCAACGGTTCCCGATCTTTTTGGCCGGAATGCCCGCCATGATTGATTGCTCATCAGTCGACTTGGTTACTACAGCTCCCGCCGCCACAACTGATCCGCGCCTAATAGTCACTCCTGCAGTGATTGTGACCCCGCTCGCAATCCAGCAGTCGTCCTCGATGGTTATTGGAGCCCAAGCAACGCCTTGACTCTTTATGTCACCGGGGCCTTCAAAGTTATGGTTTTCGGAAAACATGCGAACACCTGGACCAAGCATCACATTATTCCCGATTGTCACACCTCCTGAACAGCCGATGTAACCTTGCGGGCCTATGCTGGAATTATCGCCCACAAGCAGGCCTACGCCCAGGTCGCGAGAATAGTAGCTGCTAGGCCTTATCATTGTGTGGCCGCCGATCGACACCATGTTGCCAAATCTAATTCCGTCACGCGACAAACCCTGAATTTCGGCCCCATCTTCCACAACATTTTGTGAACCCAATTGAATAAAACTCGGGTTCCGAATTACTGTTCGTCTGCCTATGAGCGGTATTCCAGCACACGACTTCAGCTGAGGACGCAGAACAAGTCCCCGCAGAGCCATGCGGCCGACCTTCATCGAAAGGGCGGCGCTGACACGAGTCCATTCCCTTTCGCGCCCAGCATCGCGGACCCTGGCTCTCTGCTCAGTAACTAGTCTTTGTATTGCATTCAATGATTGTCTCCTACATTCCGTTCAGGTTTGGGGCAAACAGACCGTTTTCATTCACACTAGTTCTTAGATTCCGCAGCCTGCGGAGTGTAGGTGCCTTCGACCGTGCGAGAGAGCAAATCGTCGTACTGGCCACAAACGAACTCCCAACTGTAGGAGACCTGGGCCCGCTCAGCACTGCCCTCGCTCAGGCGCAGCTGCTCAGACGGGGACTCCATCAGAGACCCAATGGCGTCAGCGATCTGCTCATCGTCAGGTCCTACAAATTTTCCATAATCGCCGAGTACTTCCCGGTTGTATGGGGTATCCCGGGCTACGACAGGGGCGCCACAGGCCATGGCCTGCACCAGCGCCGGATTTGTTCCTCCCACACTATGCCCGTGAAAATAGACGCCTGCGTGTTGCCAAAGTGAAAAGAGCCTATCGTCGTCGCTGAGGTGCCCTAGCCACTGAACGTTCGGGTTAGAACTGGCGAGCTCTGCCGCCTCCTGATCTAGGTCCCCGCCAAAGCCTGTGGATCCGACTATGATGACCGGCCACTTCTGGGAGAGACGAGCCGCAGCCCGAAAGAACTCTCTTACAGTGTTTTCGGGCACAAATCGGGCGACGAGCAGTATATAGCCTCGGTGCGCTAATCCACTTTCGATCGGCTTGGTCTGCGGCGCCTCCCCCCCGTAAGGGATGAACCGACCTCTAACGCCATAGCTTTCCGTCCAAATTCGCTGAATCTCGACAGCGTCGCAGACCAGCGCGTTCGCCCATCGGGCGGTCATTAGTGCTCCGGCCCTGAAGACACGCTTCGCTGTTGGGCTCCACTTGTCACGTTCCCATTCAATTCCGTCGACATTTACCACGGTTGGAACTCCTCGAAGTTTCAGGAGGGGAAGCCAAAAGCCGTTTGCTACATTCATGACCAGTGCAACATCGGGCTTGTGGATCAGTGCCGAAAGTACGGAAGTCAGCCCGAACGTCAATGTGCTGAGGGATTTGGTATTCAAACCTCTTGTCAAGACGCTCTTTATGCGAACATCTCGGTTCTCGTCAGTTGGCGCTACGGATCCTGCCCGGCCGTAGACCGTAACGTCCCAGCCTTGGTCGGCGAGATACGGAGCCACCTTACGAACGGCCGTCTCAAATCCTCCGTAATAGCTCGGGTATCCTCGCGTGCCGATGATTGCAACTTTTTTCATGATGATATCTTCTGTTTCTAATAGGCTGACTTTGAAATGATGAAAAGGCTATCCAGCGATCGGTGGATGCATAGCCGTAGCGGGCTCATCGAGGAACGGCCGCCGAGAACTATGATCGGATGGATTTGCAATAATAACTATATAGAAAAGCAAGAACAGTCCAAGGGGATGTGATATACGCGTTTCAACGATTGAGTAAATTGCAAGAACGCAGATAATTGCGGATGGGAAGACAGCATCCACGTCCAACAGTCCGCGGAACATCATGTTTAGCCATGCACCGCCGCGCGATAATGCAACTGCAATACAGAGGATGAGAGTAGTAAGTCCTACAATTCCTAGCTGAATCAAAACATCTAAGTAGCTATCATGGGCATGATAAACGCGGTAGTTAATTTGGTTACTTATCCAGTTACCGACATAACTCGCATCCGTCCAGGTGGCATCCCAGCCGAAACCTAGCCAAGGGCTATGGGTCCAGGCCTCAAGCACGTACGGCCAGATCGTGGTTCGACCAGTCAAGGTTTCATCCCGTCCCAGCAGGCTGGTCGCCTCACCGAACTGGTTGATCACCAGCCATAGCCCAAAACCGGCCACAAGGGCGTAATAGGTGACAACCAAAGGTCGTAGTCTCTTGGCGCTTCGGGGAATACTTCGTAGTGCAAGCACCAAGACGAATCCAAAGGCGCACATTGCAATGGCGGTACTAGACGCCGACCAAGCGACTCCCATCACCAGAACTAGCAGAACGGCAAGGCTAGACACACGTTTTCTCGGTGTCCATGCCTGGCTGCTCGAAAGCAATGCAACAACGCCGATCGTTAGGGTGTAACCCATCTGATTTCGGTGCTCGTAAATGCCCCTGAGGGAACCGTACTTATAAGTCTCGGCGACCAATCCTAGATCTGGGCGAATGAGGACCATCAGAATCGATAGAAAGAAGACAACGAGGACACCAGCAATGACGCCCTGCACGAGTTCATGAATCTCAACCTTTGCGGCCACTAAGATAGATGTCAGAAGAACACACAAAGTGGCGAGAGCGCCAACAGAACTTTCATCTGGAAGAATACTCCAAGCCACAGAAACGCCCACTATGCCTAGAAACAAAGTTGGCGCCAACGCCCACCATGAGACTCTAGCCATCGGAATTCCCGTCAAGAGAAGCCCACCAAAAACGAGGACGATTGCTGCAGGGAGAAGACCATGATTGGCAGTCAGAAGTGTAGGCTCGGAGAAGATAATAAATGCAAGCGCTACAGCCGACGTCTTCCTTCTTCCAGCTCTCGAGATGTGAGTTTCTGAAATCTTCTTTCGTGGCTTGCAACGGGCCGGCGCAATCTCAGAACTTTGCATGTTGGCTCCTCAACACGTGAGACTCGGGGCAATTTGTGCCAATTTTCGGACTCCTAAGGCTTTGTCTACAGCCGAAGATAAGCAGTCAGCCATCTCGCCCTCTCCAAGCTCAAAGTGTAGGGTAGGCGCTTCATGTTGCCCAAAGCTCGTTGGCGCACCAAGGAACTCCAGCCAGCTGGAGAGTGGATGAATCGCTTATTCATGAGGCGGAGCGTTAGCTCTGTTGCACCGCGCCAGCTAGAGAGAAACGACGACTGGGCTGATCAACGTGACCCCGTGTGTGCCCATGCAGAGTGAGTACGGGTAGGTATCGCGTTTGCGCGCGCGCCCGGGCATAGTCAGGCTAATGCCTGACGTACACGATAGGGCGTAAGGACTTCTTCATGGCAGAAGTTCCCGCCCTCGAATGGCCTTTGGTAGCCGGGAAAGCCGCAACATTGCGGAGGTCAATCGAGCCGGCTGTATCCTATGACCGGGGTTGACCCGAAAAAACGCTAAATACTACGTGATCGGGATGTTGACTTGGGGACTGGGTCAGATTGGCGGGTGCGCAATGCCCGCACTCTGCGCATAGTTGATGCTTTCGTAATTTCTTGGGCTGTTGCAGGCGCCTTCATCGTCAGATTTGGCCTGGAACCCGCCTTCGCAGTAAACGGTCAGGAGACCTTCTACGTTTGGCTTTCAGCGGCCTTGGCCGTTGGATGGTGGACGATGCTGGAAGCTTGGAACACCAGGCAACCTCGGGTCCTCGGATCCGGTTCAGATGAATACAAGCGCGTTGCCGCGGCATCGCTATGGTTATTCGGCCTCGTGGCGATCATTTCCTATGTGCTTCGTGTCGACACTGCTCGCGGATATGTGGGTATTGCCCTGCCCATCGGACTGCTGGGACTCTTGCTCGCGCGCTGGCTTCTTCGTCAGCACCTGAACGTGCAACGACAAGGAGGTGACAGTATGTCCCACCTTCTGATCTTGGGCGGTCCGAGCGCCGTGGCACACCTAGCTGCTTCCCTGGATCGGGCGAAGCATGCGGGTTACCGCCCCGTCGCTGCCTACACCCCCGGCTCAACCGAAGAACTGACTATTGAGCCGGAGTCTGGGCTGCCTGTACTGGGAAGCCAGAGTGATACGCGATCCATCCTTCAAGCAATTGAGACCTGCAAGGCCGACGCGGTGGCCGTTTCTGCAGGAGTCCAGTTGCATCCCCAAACGCTTCGGCATCTAGGTTGGGAATTAGCCGCCCGCAACGTTGGTCTGATCATGGCGCCTGCATTAACTGACATCGCTGGGCCCCGCATCCATACCCAGCAGGTGGCTGGCCTACCTCTGATTCACGTGACGACTCCTACCCTTGAGGGTGGGCAGCGAGTTGCTAAGCGCCTGTTCGATATCATAGTCTCCGCGTCCTTGATCATCCTGGCGGCACCCATCATGGTAATCGTTGCCCTCTTGGTCAGAGCTGAGTCGCGCGGACCCGTGCTTTTTAGGCAAGTGCGCGTGGGCATTGAGGGTACGCACTTCAATATGCTCAAGTTCCGTTCTATGGTTGTTGACGCCGAAGAGCGACTCGCCGAACTGGCGCAGCATAATGAAGGCAACGGCATCCTCTTCAAGATCAAGAACGATCCCAGAATTACCCGTGTGGGTGGTGTCCTCCGCAAATATAGCCTCGACGAGCTGCCGCAGCTTTTTAATATACTTGCAGGCTCCATGAGTCTTGTGGGCCCGAGGCCGCCTCTCCCAAGTGAAGTCGAGGCGTATGAGCAAGACGTGCGCCGCAGACTGCTTGTAAAACCCGGTCTGACCGGTCTTTGGCAGGTCAGCGGCAGGTCGAATCTTTCATGGCAAGACTCTGTTCGGCTCGATCTGTATTACGTTGAGAACTGGTCATTAGCGGGCGATCTGATCATCATTTTGCGGACCGTCCGCGCTGTATTTCACAGCACAGGCGCCTACTAACACGTCCCCAAGGGACGTCGGCCCTCCTGGGGGAAGGAAACATCATTATGCGCGTTTCAGTAATTGGTTGCGGATACCTCGGTGCAGTGCATGCGGCCTGCATGGCGAAGCTTGGCCATGAGGTTGTGGGAATCGACGTAGATGAGCGGAAGATCCTTGAGCTCTCGGCAGCCCGCGCCCCCTTTTATGAACCCGGGCTGGAGGAGCTTCTTCGAGAAGTCCAGGATACCGGCCGACTATCATTTACGACCGATATGTCGGCTGCAGCAGGCAGCGAGGTTCACTTCATCTGCGTCGGTACGCCGCAGAAGAAGGGTGAAAACGGCGCTGACATGACTTTTGTCGACGCCGCCGCGCTTGCGCTGATGCCACACTTGTCCCCCGGAGACGTGGTCGTAGGTAAGTCCACCGTTCCCGTGGGCACAGCTGCCCGTCTCGCACGGCTTATCCAGGAGGAGCAACCCACGTCTCACCTCGTGTGGAACCCAGAATTTCTCCGCGAAGGCCATGCCGTCGCGGACACGCTTCAGCCCGATCGATTTGTCTACGGTGTACCCGATGGCTCCGAGGATCATCCCGCGGTCGCGGTACTGGATGACGTGTACACGGTTCCCCTAGCGGCAGGTACTCCGCGCCTCGTCACGGATCACCCCACCGCCGAACTCGTCAAGGCCGCCGCGAACTCCTTTCTGGCCACAAAGATCTCCTTCATAAATGCCATGGCCGAAGTATGCGAAGCCTCCGGCGCTGATGTCACACGGCTGGCCGACGCTATCGGCATGGATGACCGTATCGGGAGGAAATTTCTTCAAGCGGGCATCGGTTTTGGAGGTGGCTGCCTGCCTAAGGACATCCGGGCGTTCATGGCTCGTGCCGGTGAACTGGGTGCAGATCAGGCACTGACCTTCCTGCGCGAAGTCGATGCCATCAACATGCGCCGTCGAACGCGGGTCGTAGAACTGACGCGTGACCTTTGTGACGGCATGCTACTTGGAAAGCGGATTACCGTCTTAGGGGCAGCGTTCAAGCCCGACAGCGACGACGTCCGGGATTCGCCGGCACTTAGTATCGCTGCGCAGTTACAGCTTCAAGGTGCAGTAGTAACGGTGACCGATCCGAAGGCGCTGGAGAACGCCGCCAAGCGATTCCCGGAACTGCAATTTGAACTGGACATGCATAACGCGATTGCAAAAGCGGACGCCATTTTGCTGCTCACCGAATGGGAGCAATACCGAAGTCTAGATCCGTATTCGCTCCTGAACCGCGTGAACTCGCCCCGCATTCTTGATGGCCGGAATGTGTTGGACCCAGGAAAATGGCGGGCAGCGGGTTGGACCTATCGTGGACTTGGGCGGGCGTAGAAGTGCCAAAGTCACAGGACGGCGATTCAGGTGCCGGTGACGTCCTCACTGTAAACCATCCAAAGCCGCGCCGCCGCCGGCTTCTGCTATTGGCCACAGGGGTAGCTGTGCTGGTGGTTCTTGCACTAGCCGGCGCCGCATGGCTTGGACTCAAAGCGGCCGCTATTAGCGAGGACCTGAACGCTGCAAATCAGTTGGTTCCCAAGCTCCGGGACGACGTTCTCGCTGACGATGCCAGGGCCGCAGCAATTACTGTTGCCGAGCTTCAGGAACATACTTCACGAGCACGAGATGCGGCCAGCGACCCAATCTGGACGGTGGCTGGGGCCATCCCTTGGCTTGGAGCTAATTTTCAAGCGACCAGCGAGATCGCAGTATCGGCTGATGACGTCGCCAAGCTGGGCGCTGCGCCGTTGGTGAGCATCTTCAAGACGCTGGACTGGAAGTCCCTATTGCCCAGCGAAAAGGGACTGGATCTAAAGCCGTTATCCGCCGCTCAGCCCAAAATCAGTTCTGCTGCTCAAGCCGTGCGCCAATCATCAGATCGCCTAAACGGCATCGATGCGGACACGTTGATGCCGCAAATCTCCACCCCACTCATCCGCGCCCGAGAACAGCTCAGTTCACTGCGGGATGGCCTCGACTCCGCCGCCGACGCTGCCAGCGTCCTGCCGGCGATGATGGGTGAGGAATCTTCACGACGTTACCTCTTGCTTATCCAGAACAACGCCGAGACACGGGCTACGGGCGGAATTCCCGGTGCGCTGGCTGTTCTGAATATTGATAAAGGAAAGCTCTCTCTGGATTCGCAAACTAGCGCAACCGCCATGGGAGCGTTTGATCCTGTTATCAGCGTGGATCCGGAGCAGAAGAGCATCTTCTCCGCGCGTCTCGGCAAGTTCATGCAGGATGTGAACCTTACTCCCGACTTTCCGACAGCTGCCCAAACAGCCCAAACGATGTGGAAAACTGAGACCGGCGAACAGCTAAACGGGGTTCTATCCATCGACCCCATCGCGCTCAGCTATATCCTGGATGCCACAGGCCCTGTCCGGGTCGACAATCCCCATCTTCAAGGCTTCAGTCGTGGCAGCCTACCCGCGGAATTAACGTCAAAGAACGTAGTTCCAACTTTGCTTTCAGATGTCTACTCGGAAATCTCCGAACCCGAGCTGCAAGACGTGTACTTTGCCGGTGTTGCCCAGGAAGTTTTTGCAAAGCTTTCTGCCGGAAACGGGGACACCAAGAAGCTGATTGACGGACTTTCTCGGGGCGCTTCCGAGGGCAGAGTTCTCCTGTGGTCCTCCAGTGCCGAAGAGGAGGCCGTTATCTCCGAATATCCGCTGGGCGGCTCCATCTCAGGCGCGGGCATCTCCCCCGCTCAGTTCGGCGTCTACTTCAACGATGGCACCGGCGCCAAAATGGACTACCACGTGAAGAGAACCGTGCAACTTATCGAGCAGTGCCCGGTTAGTGGTTACGCCGAGGTCAAAGTGCGAATCACAAGCACCAACACGGCGCCGAAGGACGCGGCAACATTGCTGCCCGAGTACGTAACGGGAGGTGGCACGTTTGGCGTCCCGGCAGGCAGTGTTCAGACCAACGTCATTGCGTACGGACCTGTTCAGTCCAACGTGGAGACAGCATTCGTGGCAGGCAAGAAAACTGGCTTCGCCTCACATCGGCACGGTGGTCGCCCGGTAGGCAGCGTCACAGTCCGCCTCGCCCCAGGCCAGACCAGCACCGTCGACTTCACCTTCGGCAAGATCGTTCAGCACACAGAACCAAAACTATCTGTAACGCCAACAGTTCAGGAGTTGAAGGAGCTGGTTCTGGACACGATCCCAGCACAATGCGCGCCGGCTGCCTAGCCAGTTCGTTAACAGTATGTAAAGTGTCTGGATTGACTTTGGAGACACCCTTGTCAGGGTGGTAATCTTTCCATGGGTAAAACCACGAGATTCGCCCCACGGTCACATGGGGATGGGGAATCTCCACAATTATGTGACATCCGTGTTAAAAGGTCTCAGGGGGGACAAATGAAGAAGTCTATTGCTGCGCTCGCGCTTGCAGGAACCATCGCACTGACCGGCACCGCGCCGGCTTTTGCCGCCAACTACCCGGCACCGCCCGCCAACTCTGCTGTCTCCGATGGCGTTGTTGGTCCTGGCGAAGCCTTCACCTTCTCAGCCAGGGGCTTCTTTGCTGGCGAACCGCTGATCATCCGGGTAACCCCGGGTGCTGCCCCGGCTTCGACCGGCGCGAGCATTGCCGGTGCCGGTGCAAGCCGCGCAGTTCCGAGCAAGATCAGCGTGTTTGCTGCCGCGCAGGAACTCAATGCAGCGGCTGACGCTTCCGGTGCCGTTTCGCTGGCCCTGACCATCACCGATCCTGGTACCTATACCGTCACGGCAACTGGTGTGGAGTCGGGTGTCACCAGCGCACCGGTCACCGTCACCGTCGCTGGCGCTGCAACCGATCTTGGCAGCGGCACGGGTACGGGCGCGGGTCTCTCCAACACCAGTGGTAACGGTGCAGGCCTGGCCAACACTGGTGCTGACTCCAGCCTGGTTCTGTGGTCGCTGGTTGGTGGCGGTGCACTCGCCGCCGGCGCCGCTTCGGTGGTCGTTGTTCGCCGCCGTGCCAACGCTGAGGCATCCGCCTAAGCTCCAATTCACAGAAGAGACCCGTTCCGGACTTTCGGAACGGGTCTCTTCGTTGTCGTGAAACACGTGTAGGCGTTAAAGAGTGGGAGCCCCGACAGTTGTCGGGGCTCCCACTCTTTATATGAGCGCGTATGGGCTTCCTAGCCGTTAAAGTTCTTCATCCAGGCTTTCAGATCCTCACCGAACTCTGGGCGCTCGGAAGCCAGCGTGATGACGGCTTTCAGGTAGCTCAGCTTGTCGCCGGTGTCGTACCGCCGTCCGCGGAAGACGACGCCGTACACGCCGGAGCCTTCCCCCTCACCGGTGGCAAGGGTCTGCAGGGCGTCGGTCAACTGGATCTCGCCGCCGCGGCCCGGCTCAGTCTTCTCCAGAACATCGAACACGGCTGGGTGCAGCACGTAGCGACCAATGACTGCCAGGTTGGACGGCGCCTCTTCCACTGACGGCTTCTCCACCAGGCTGTTGACCCGGACGTAGCCCTCTCCGTCGACAGCCGAGATGTCGGCACAGCCGTAGGCGCTGATCTGGGACGGCTCCACTTCAATGAGCGCAATCACCGACCCACCGGTCTTGGCCTGGACGTCAATCATCGTGGTCAGGAGCTCATCCCGCTCGTCAATGAGATCATCGCCCAGCAACACCGCGAAAGGCTCCTCACCGACGTGCTGACGGCCGCACAGGACTGCGTGTCCAAGGCCCTTGGGCTCGCCCTGCCGGACGTAGTGGATGGGCCCCAGACCGGAGGCGTGCTGGACGGCGTCGAGGCGGGCCTGATCGTCCTTGAGTTCAAGGGTCCGCTCCAGAGCAGGCGCCCTGTCGAAGTGGTCCTCCAATGCCCGCTTGTTGCGGCCGGTGATCATCAGCACGTCGTCCAAGCCGGCGCTAACTGCCTCTTCCACGACGTACTGGATGGCCGGCGCATCTACTACCGGCAACATCTCCTTCGGCATCGCCTTCGTGGCAGGCAGGAAGCGCGTGCCCAAACCGGCGGCCGGAATAACTGCTTTACGAACTGATTTCCCCATAGTCATGAACGAACCCTATAAATTGACTCACAAAAAGTGAAATTTCCGAGCGCAGATTTCGGCTGAATCAGAGACTCCCGTAGCTTTTCTGTATGGGAAAATGGAACCGAGCAGACGCTGCCGGGCCGGCGTGTATGCTGCTGGCCCTGTACCTCACGGTACTGGCGTTCGTCGCGTTCTGGCCGACTCCCGTTGACCGCCCCGTGGCGGGCCGCTTTCAGACAGTGTTGTTCGCCATGCACCGCTCCGGACTTCCCGAGCTGATCAACTACCAGTTCGTGGAATTCGCGTCCAACATTTTGATGTTTACCCCCATTGGAATCCTCGCAACATTAGCCTTTCCGGTATTCCATCGAGGACGGATCGTGCTGAGCGCGTTCCTCGCTTCGTGTTGCATGGAACTAGGGCAAAAGCTCTTTCTGCACGACCGGTTTCCCAGCGCCATGGACATCGTGGCGAATACTGCCGGGGCCATGCTGGGGGTCTGGGTATTGGGCGAGGTGGAGCAATGGATTCGACAGGCAAAGCCCACGGTCCCGCCCAAGCCTGCCCGGCCTCCGAAGATCGGTTAGCCCTTGAACTGCGGTTCGCGCTTCTCCTGGAATGCCCGGAAGCCCTCGGCGTAGTCCTCCGTCTTGCAGAGCCTCGCTTGCTCGGCGTTCTCCTCCTGCATCGAGGTCCACAGACCCAGGCGCTGGTCGCGGATGTGCGCCACCAGCTCCTTGCTTGCCTTGAATGCACCAGTGGCACCGGTGGCCACACGCGACACGATGGCCCGGGTTGTGTCCTGCAGCTCCTCCGCGGGAAGCGCCCGGCTGAACATCCCCTGGGCCACGGCCTCGGCACCGGAGATCAGCCCCGCCGTGTAGATCAGGTCCAGCGTCCGGTGCATGCCCAGCCGCTCCGTGAAGTACCAGTGCCCGCCCGAGTCCAGCGTGGCGCCCAGCTTGGCGAACGGCGAGCCGAACTTCGCGTTCTCCGCCACGTACACCACGTCCGTGGCCAGCAGCAGCCCGAGCCCCACGCCCAGGCAGGCGCCCTGTGCCGCGGCGAACGTCGGAGCCGGGAACGCGCTCATCTTCTGCAGCAGCGGCTGCACCAGCCCGCCCAGGTACGCCTCGGCGTCGTCACTCTCCGGCGTCACGCCGGCAATGTCCCGGCCCGCGCAGAAGGCGCGGCCCTCTCCCCTGAGCAGCAGCGCCCGCACCTCACCGCGCGAGGCGGCGGCAGCGGCGTCGTCGTACGCCCGGGACAGATCCGCCAGCGCATGCTCGTCCAGCGAGTTCAGCTTGTGCGGGGCGTTCAGGACCACTTCGGCGACGCCGTCGGCAATGGAAAGGGAAATCATGGCTGCTCCTTTGAGACCGTCCCCACCCGCACCCTAACCTCGCAAGCTCGGTCAGGGAACCCTGCGGGCGTGGGCCCGTTTTAAAAAAATTTATAGGACTACACGTCGAAGTCGACGGAGACTTCCTTGCTGGTGGGGTGCGACTGGCAGGTCAGGACGTAGCCCTTGTCCAGTTCATCCTGCTCCAGGGCGTAGTTTTCGTCCATGGTCACGGTGCCGGTGACCACCTTGGCGCGGCAGGTGCCGCACACTCCCCCGGCGCACGCGAACGGCACGTCCGGGCGGACCCGCAGCGCGGCGTTGAGGATGGACTCGCGGGCGTGTGTGGGGCTGGCCACCTCGCCCTGCAGGCCGTCCAGCTTGAACGTGATCTTGTAGGTCTCCTTGGACTCGTCCTCCACGACCGGGCGGCCGGCGTTGCCCTCGGGGCGGTCCGGCTTGCCGGAGGTGAACAGCTCGAACCGGACGTGCTCCGGCTTCACGCCGCGCTCGGCCAGGGTGTCCCGGCACAGCTGCACCAGCTCGAACGGCCCGCACAGGAACCACTCGTCCACGTCGTCCGCGTGGATGGCGGTGCCCAGCAGCGCCCGCAGCTTCTCGGCGTCGATCCGGCCGCTCAGCAGCGGGGCGATCCGCTGCTCGCGGGACAGCACGTGGTGCAGCGCCAGGCGGGACGGGTACCTGTCCTTCAGGTCCGCGAGTTCCTCCAGGAACATCACGTCCATGGCGGCCTTGTTGGCGTAGATCAGGTCGAACCGGGTATCCGGGCTGGCGGCCAGCAGCGTCCGCGCTATCGCGATCACCGGGGTGATGCCCGAGCCCGCGGCGATGGCCACGAAGTTCCCCGGCTCCCCCGCCAGCTCCTCCGGGTGGTTCATCGAGTTCATGACGTTCTGGTCCACGGCCTGCCCGTCCCTGCCGTGCTTGGACACGAACGCGCCCATGGGGCTCATGACCTCCAGGGTGTCCCCGGCCTTCAGCTCGGCGTTGGCCCACGTGGAGAACAGCCCGCCCAGGTCCTTCTTGATGGCCACCCGGATCTCGCTGCTGCCGTCCGCGAAGCTGCGCGGCTCGGCGCAGATCGAGTAGCTGCGGCGGATCTCCTTCGGCTCGCCGGTCTCGTCCGGCAGCGTGGTGCGCAGGGCCACGTACTGGCCCGGCAGGTAGTCGAAGTGCCCGGCGAGCTCGGCCGGCACCGCGAAGGTCACCTCGATGGCGTCCTCGGTGAGCCGGCGCACCTCCGCGACGGTGAGGGTGTGGAAGGACGGACGACGGCGGCCGGTGGCCTGCGCCGATTCGGCGGCAGTCTGGCGGACAACAGGCATGGGAAATTCCTTACAGGACTTTGAAATAGTCGAACGGTTCCCTGCAGTCCTGGCACACGTACAGCGCCTTGCAGGAGGTGGAACCGAAGCGGGTGAGTTCCTTGGTGTTCAGCGACGAGCACTGCGGGCACTTCACGGCCAGGCTGAGGCGGACGGGTCCGTTGTGGCCGAGGGCGGCCCTGCCGGAGGGCGGCGCGATGCCGTACTCCCGCAGCTTGGCCTTGCCGGCCTCCGTCATCCAGTCCGTGGTCCACGCCGGACTCAGTACGAGCTCCACGTGCACGCTGGGGTAGCCCTCCTTGTGGAAGGCGGCCTTGAGGTCGTCGCGGATGGCGTCCATCGCCGGGCAGCCCGAGTACGTGGGCGTGATGGTGACCTGCACGGCGGGAACCGGCCCGCCGTCGTCGAACAGCCGCACGCCGCGCAGGATGCCCAGGTCCTCGATGGTGAGCACCGGGATCTCCGGGTCGCAGACCGTGGCGGCGATATCCCACGCCTTCTGCTCGGCGGTGATGCCTGTCTTGGTCTCGAAGTCCGATACGTACACGGCAGTCACCAGCTTGCTCCGGGATGCTCCCGGGCCAGCACCTGCATCTCGGCGAGGATGTAGCCCAGGTGTTCGGAGTGCTTGCCGCGGCGGCCGCCGCCCGGGGCGAACGGCACCTCCGGCACCTCCAGCTCGGCCTCTGTGAGGACCTCGCCGGTGAGGCGGTCGAAGTCCGCCTTCAGGCTGGAAGGCTCGACGGCGGCGCCGGCCTCGGCCAGGCGGGTCACCAGTTCGTCGGTTTCGAAGAGCTCCCCCACGTAGGGCCAGATGAGCTTCAGGCCGTGGATCATCCTCTGGCGGGATTCCTCGGTGCCTCCGGCCAGGCGGAGGACCCACTGGGC
This sequence comes from Arthrobacter sp. K5, assembly GCF_040448525.1. Taxonomy (NCBI): domain Bacteria; kingdom Bacillati; phylum Actinomycetota; class Actinomycetes; order Micrococcales; family Micrococcaceae; genus Arthrobacter; species Arthrobacter sp. K5. The sequence continues at coordinate 1,996,576 of NZ_CP159279.1, forward strand.
GCTGTGGTCGCGGTGGTAGTCCACTTCCTTCACGGCCTTCGCGGCGATGGCGGCCAGCGTGGCGTCCGTGGACTCGGTCAGCCGGCGGTAGAGCTCGAACTGGTAGTAGCTCACCACGAACTGCCGGGCGATGGTGACGGCGAAGTCACCGTTGGGCTGCTCGAACAGGTGCGCGGAGCGGAACTCGTGCTCGCGGCGGAAGTACGCGAGGTCGTCCTCACTCTTGTCCCAGGCGCCGCCGGCGTAGCTGAGGAAACTCCGGGCGTGGCCCAGCTGGTCCAGGGCGATGTTGCCGAGGGCCACGTCCTCCTCCAGCTCGGGGGCGCGGGAGATCCAGTGGCCCAGGCGCTGGGCGAGGATCAGGGCGTCGTCGCCCAGGCGCAGCGAGTACTCGGCCACGTCCTCGGTGGGCTTGGCCAGGCCGGTGCGGACCTCGAGTGCGATGTCCTCGGGGCGCAGCGCGTTGCCCGGCGTGATGCGGGTGGCGCTGGCCGACCCGTCGCCGCTGGCACCTGCGCCCGCGACGCCGACGGAGATGTCGCCGTGGCCTGTGGTCTCTTGCGTTTCTTGCGTCTCGGGAGTGCTCACAGGTGCTTCACCCCTTCGCTCTTGGTGTAGTACGTGGCGTGCCGGTAGTCCTTGCCCTGCGGCGACTCGAAGAACGAGCCCTTGGCGTCCGGGTCGCTGGAGGCGATGGCGTCCGCCGGGACCACCCAGATGGACACGCCCTCGTTGCGGCGGGTGTAGAGGTCGCGGGCGTTGCGCAGGGCCATGGCGGCGTCCGGTGCGTGCAGGCTGCCGGCGTGCACGTGGCTCAGGCCGCGGCTGGACCGGACGAAGACCTCCCACAGACCCCAGGCATTGCCGGTGGTTTCGGCGGGAGCGGCCGCCGGGCTCGCCTTTGGAGCCTCGCGGTTGATTTCAGTGGCCGAGCTGGCCGGAACTTCCGGGTTGCCATGGGGACTCATGCTGCGAATTCCTTTGTCTTCATTGACTGTTTGTGTGCGTAAGCCGCCGCTGCCTCGCGGACCCAGGCGCCGTCGTCGTGCGCCTGCCGGCGGCGCTCAAGCCGCTGCGAGTTGCAGGGGCCGCGGCCGGCCAGGACTTCCTTGAATTCGTTCCAGTCCAGCGGGCCGTGCTCCCACTTCCTGGTGTCCTCGTTGAAGCGGACCTCGCTGTCCGGGAGGGTCAGGCCCAGGACCCGGACCTGCTCCACCATCATGCCCACGAACCGCGAGCGCAGCTCATCGTTGCTGAAGCGCTTGATGTTCCAGGCCATGGACTGCTTGGAGTTGGGGGAATCGTCGTCCGGCGGGCCGAACATCATCAGGGCCGGGGCGTACCAGCGGTTCACGGCGTCCTGGGCCATCTGCTTCTGCGCGGGAGTGCCGTTGGAGAGTTCCAACAGGATCTCGAAGCCCTGGCGCTGGTGGAAGGACTCCTCCTTGCAGATGCGCACCATGGCCCGGCCGTAGGGACCGTACGATGCCCGGCACAGCGGCACCTGGTTGCAGATGGCGGCGCCGTCCACCAGCCAGCCGATGGCACCCATGTCCGCCCAGGTGAGGGCCGGGTAGTTGAATATTGACGAGTAGCGGGCCTTGCCGGCGATGAGGTCGTCCATCATCTGGTCGCGGGACTGGCCCAGCGTCTCGGCGGCCGAGTAGAGGTAGAGCCCGTGGCCGGCCTCGTCCTGGACTTTCGCCATGAGGATGGCCTTGCGCTTCAGGCTGGGGGCGCGGCTGATCCAGTTGGCCTCCGGCTGCATGCCGATGATCTCCGAGTGCGCGTGCTGCGAGATCTGGCGCAGGAGGGTCTTGCGGTAGGCGGCGGGCATCCAGTCACGCGGCTCGATCCGGGAATCCTCGGAGATCACGCGGTCAAAGTATGCCTGGCCCTCGGCCTCCAGCTGGGCCTGGCCCTGATCGGCGGCGGGGGCTGCCGCGCCCGGGGCTGCCGGCTGGTCAGGCACTGACTGCAGGTTCTGCGCTGCCATGGTTGCTCCTATGCATTCACGTCCGTACTCGGATTATTTACCGACCGTTCGTTCAGGATATGCGGAAGCGGCGAAGGGCGTCAAGCAAAGGCACACAGAAAAGCGCCGCCGACTTCAGGCGAAGTCAGCGGCACTTTCTAACAGGATGCTCGGTGGATCTAGCTACTGCAGATACTCACTCAGCGCATCACGGGAATGCCGAGGCGAGAATCCCGACGTGCGGATCTTGCCGAGGTCAAGGGCGCTATTCAGCGGCCTGGGAGCAGCAGCCTTGCCTTCGAAGTACTGAGCGGTACTAACCCCAGTCACGTCATCCCTGGATGAGCCCGCCAGCTCAAAGACGTCGGCGGCAATGTCCGCCCACGACTGTGGGTCTCCGCTGTTGCTGAGGTTGTAGGTGCCGTAGGCGGCGCCGCTCTGAAGCAGATGCCGGATGCCGGCCGCAATGTCCTGCGTGAAGGCCAAGCGACCGACCTGATCATTGACCACCGACGGCTTGATGCCGCGCTGGGCCAGCGACGCCATAGTACGCACGAAGTTGTTTCCTTCGCCGATGACCCAGCTGGTGCGCACGATGTAATGCCTGGGCACTACGCTGACGACAGCGTCCCCTGCAGCTTTCGTCTGGCCATACACACCGAGCGGCGTGAACGACTCGCTCTCATCATGAATGTCGCGGCCGCCGTCGAAAACATAGTCCGACGAGATGTGGACCAGGGTCAGATCGTGCTCGACTGCCAGACGGGCGAGGCGGGCCACCGCATTGACGTTGATCTCCCACGCTGCCGCCCGCCCATCCCGGGTCTCAGCCGCATCCACCGCGGTGTAAGCCGCAGCGTTGATGATTGTCGAGTAGTTCTTCCAGTTCCGGCTGCTGTAGGAATCCGCGCTGGCCAGATCGAACTCCGCACGGTTCGCGAATTCGACCGAGTCGTCGCCCGCATAGATGTCTCGCAAGGCTTTGCCGAGCTGCCCATCAGCACCCAACACCAGCGATTTCTTCGGGGCCATCGGAAGGACATCTGCCAACCGAGGATGCGCCTTGTCCTTATCCGAAAGCTCTGCCTTGTCGAGGGGAATCGGCCATTGAATGGCGGCACTTTCATCGGCGAGATTCAGGAACGTGTACTGCCCCTGGGCATCTGCCGACCAGTGATCGTTTACGAGGTACGTGTAGGCCGTGTTGTCCTCGAGCGTCTGGAATGCGTTGCCCACACCTCGGGGAATGAAGATGGCCTGACTCGCGTCCAGTTCAGTGGTGAACACAGCACCAAAGGACGGGCCTTCGCGCAGATCGACCCACGCGCCGAAAATCCTGCCCGTGGCCACCGAGATGAACTTATCCCAAGGCTCCGCGTGAATCCCCCGGGTTGTTCCAGCCTTCTCGTTGAAGGAGATATTGTTCTGGACCGGGCGGAAATCCGGCAATCCCAGCGCGATCATCTTCTCGCGTTGCCAGTTCTCCTTGAACCAGCCGCGGTTGTCCCCGTGCACCGGAAGGTCATAGAGAACCACTCCGGGGATTGGCGTCTCCTGGACACCAAGCGGCTTCGAAAACTCGATCGTCATGACGCTACTGGCCCTGTTCCTTGTACTTCGCCTCCGTGGCGGCCTTCTGTGGCCGCCACCAGTCCTCGTTGTCCCGGTACCAGGCAATCGTGTCCTCAATACCGGCCTCAAAATCGGAGAACTCGGGCTGCCAGCCCAGCTCCGCGCGAAGCTTCGAGGAGTCGATGGCGTACCGCAGGTCATGGCCGGCGCGATCCACTACGTGGTCATAAGCGTCCGAAGCCTCACCCATATGCTTCAGGATCAGCTCGACGACGTCCTTGTTATTCTTCTCGCCGTCAGCGCCGATCAGGTAGGTCTCGCCGATCCGGCCCTTGGCGATAATGGCCAGCACTGCCGACGAGTGGTCGTTGGCATGGATCCAGTCGCGAACGTTTTCGCCCTTGCCATAGAGCTTCGGCCGGATGCCGTCAATGACGTTCGTGATCTGGCGCGGTATGAACTTTTCGACGTGCTGGTACGGGCCGTAGTTGTTCGAGCAGTTACTGATGGTTGCCTGAAGCCCAAAGGAGCGGACCCATGCCCGGACCAACAGATCGGAACCAGCCTTCGTGGAGGAATAGGGGCTGGACGGGTTATATGGAGTGCTCTCCGTGAACCGCTCCGGATCATCAAGTTCCAAGTCGCCGTACACCTCGTCAGTGGAGATGTGGTGGAAGCGCTTGGAGTGCTTGCGTGCGGCCTCAATCAGCGTGTAGGTGCCAATGATGTTTGTGTCCAGGAAGGGCCGCGGATCATGCAGGGAATTGTCATTGTGTGACTCGGCGGCGTAATGAACCACAACATCGCAGTCGGCCACCAGGCTATCCACGAGTGCGGCGTCAGCGATGTCCCCAACGACGAGCCGGAAACGGTCCGCCGGCAATGCTTCAAGCGAGGCCCGGTTTCCCGCGTAAGTCAGCTTGTCGAGGACGGTAACAGCGTTATCGGTGTGATTCAGGACATAGTGCACAAAATTGGAACCGATGAAACCGGCACCACCGGTCACGAGGAATTTCTGCATGGTTTCCATATTTCCATAACGCCACCGATTTGTTTGAACCCGCAATAACGTTGAAACTAGATCCCATGCGCGGGATTATCCTCGCCGGGGGGACCGGTTCAAGACTTCATCCGATTACACAGGGCATCAGCAAGCAACTGGTTCCTGTCTACGACAAGCCGATGATCTACTATCCGCTGTCAACTCTGATGTTGGCCGGCATCCGGGACATCCTGATCATCACCACTCCGCACGATGCGGACCAGTTCCAGCGCCTGCTGGGCGACGGCAGTCAGCTTGGCGTCAACCTCACTTACACCCAGCAGCCCTCGCCCGACGGTCTGGCCCAGGCATTTGTTCTTGGTGCCGACCACATTGGCGACGGACCGGTGGCGCTGGTCCTCGGCGACAACATCTTTTATGGGCCAGGCATGGGCACGCAGCTCCGTCGATTCTCCGACATCGATGGCGGGGCGGTCTTCGGATACCGCGTTGCTGACCCGACCGCATACGGCGTCGTGGAGTTCGATGTCACAGGCAAAGTCATTTCCCTCGAGGAAAAGCCGGAGAATCCGAAAAGCCACTACGCCGTGCCTGGGCTCTACTTTTACGACAATGACGTCGTGGAAATTGCTCGCAATCTGAAGCCCTCGCCGCGCGGCGAACTGGAAATTACTGACGTAAACCGCGAATACCTGGAGCGGGGCAAGCTCCAGGTGGAGATCCTCCCCCGCGGAACTGCCTGGTTGGATACCGGCACCTTCGACTCCCTCAATGAGGCGTCAGAGTTCGTGCGCACAGTCCAAAAGCGTCAAGGCCTCTCTATAGGTTGCCCCGAAGAGATCGCATGGCGTCTCGGCTTCCTCAGCGATGATGAGTTGCGCGAACGTGCGGAACCACTGGGCAAGAGCGGCTACGGCCGGTACCTGCTGGACTTGCTCGCCGAGGACGCTGCGGAAAACCCCGAGCGGTTGGCGCTTTCCCTCCTGTAACCGTCCACCACAGCCGCTTAGGCACCGGGCGTTCGACGACCGAGAGCAGCGTACACCGCCGCTGTCGTGATTGTTCTGCCCTGGTGTCGGCGGTACCGGACGCGGCGTGCGGCAGGCGTTGTGATCGCCGTCGTCGTTCTTGCCTCTGGTGGCTCACCCCACCGGGGCCATGAGGAACCGGTCTGGAACTGCACGAGTGAACGGGTTCCTGATCTGCGGAGTAACCGTCGTCCGCCAGTCAACGACCGGGTTTCCGGGTTGGTTTTCGGTTTTCGAGTACTCGAACCAGAGCGCCATCTTTAACCTCGGGAACCTTCTCTGCAATCCAGGGTCGAAAAGCTGGCTCCACCAGGCCTCCTTGATCGCCAGCTCTGTCGCCCCGTCGCTGCGTGAAGTGTTGTAGAAACCCCCTGTTTCCGAAATCGCAAAAGGCATCTTGTGCCCGTCCGCATACTCTTTGTAGAAGTCGGGGACGTCAGTGTCGTTGGTATAGGCGCTTTTGAAGGTCCCGGTGATCTTGGCGGCCAGTTTTCCCCGTTCCGGGACAGTGTTCTCTCCCCAGGGGTAGGCCCTGCCGAAGTGGTAGACGGTCAGTCCAACCCAGTCCACGGCGTCGTCCCCGGGCCAGTAGGGTGCGTACGGGTCGTCCTTCGAGCTGAGTTTGCCGTCGTGGTTGGTGTCCACTGCCTGAAAGTCGGCGCTGCCGGGGCGGACCTCATACGGCCCTCCCTCATAGGGATAGCCGGCGCCTTCGTTCGGAGACCAGAGCATTGCCGATGAAGGTGCCTTGTGGACGGCCGCCGCAACCTGACGGAACTTGTCGATGTAGGCGGCAGGCTGCTGGCCCCATGAATACCAGGAACCGTTCATTTCGTGGCCGAAACGGACCATGACGGGCACGCCCTTCTGGTTCCACGCCGTCAGCAGCCGGGTCAGCGACGTCAGAGCCTCGGGGGTGACGGCGGCAAGGCCCTTTCTCGGTTCCAGGGTGAGCATGAAGGACGAGTGGTGGTCGGCGAGTTCCTGTACCTGTTCATTTATCAGTCCTTCCTCCACTGTGCCTAGAGGAAAATCGACATAGCGCCCGTACAGGGCCGGTGTTGAACCGAGGCGGGACGCATAGCCGGCCACCGTATCGAATTCGGAGTCCAGCTGGACTCCGAAATACGTTTTGCCGTCGGGGGGCACCGGGAACCGGTGCGAGGATTCGATGAGACGTGCCGTGAGGCCGCCCGCAGTCAGGGCAACCGCAACCATCAGTAACGCTAGATTCCTAAAAACCCTCGGTTGCCGCATCGCGGGTTCCTTCTGTTTTCAGAATGATGAATGTGACGACGAGCACGAGTTCGGCCAGGATCGCGGCGGAGATCACCAGTACCACCGGGACCGGCTGCACCGCGGCATGCAAGGCCAGCGCGAGGGGGACGATGATGTAGGCCGCCACCGCCATCAGGGCGACGACCATGAAGCCGGCACACCTGACCTTGGCTATCCGGAGGGCCCGCTGCTCGGCCGAATGGATGACCAGATTGGCAACAACAAGGGGTGGCTGGACCTGGCTGCCGGTTAGGACGATTTGCTTCTCGATTGTCTGGTTGATGGGGATCGCTACTGCTGAGGCTCGTTCCATGGCTACTCACCGCTCCTAATGCTCTGAAGGTCCGCTTTCTTGGTCTTGGGGGTGGGCACCCAGTGGACGTCCCGTTTGCCCACGGTCCACTGGAAGACTGCCCAGAGTGCCGCTGAGCTTTCGATGAGACCAGCAACAGGCGCCAGCAGGACGGCCAGCGATATTTCTCCCGCACGAGCCCACCTGTTCATACCTGAGTCGGCTACGTTGTGCCAGGCCCCGATAAAGACCGAGCCCATCCACATGACACCCACCAGGGCCAGCCATGCGCTGCCCGGTGCCGCCAGAGGGGGCTCGCCGTCAGAGAGCAGCGTCTTCAGGGCGCGGACGAGGAATGCGGGAAAGACAATTGCGGAGAGAAGTCCGACGACGGCACCCAGGGCGAAGGTCCCCACCCGGTAACGGGTGCCCCAGACCAAACTGAATTTTGTAGCCCCGGGCAGCGAGACAAACAGCGGATTTCGGGTCATGGACTTCATGCCCTGAAGGACACCGAAGATCCAGCGGTAGCGCTGCTTGAACGCACTCCGGACGGAAAAGGGCGGCTGCTCGAGCATGACGCACCCGTGCCAGCCGAACACCTCCTTGCTGTAGCTGGTAAATGCCTTCATGCCGAACACGTAATCCTCGGCGATGAAAGGCTGTCCCTCCAGGCACCCGATGTCCCATCCGATTTCGTTCTCCAAAGATTCGTCTATAACGAGGTTGGAACCGTGCAGGTGCAGCGGGACGCCGGTTTCCATGACATGGCGGCATTCGTAGCACCCGATCGGGCGGTTGGCTTCCATGCCCCGGCAGAGGGGGCTGGCATTCAGGTATTCGAGCGGGTAGTAGATGGGCCCTTCGAGGATTTTCTTGTCCGTTGTGGCGAGGCAATGGATGAGCTTACGCAACTCGCCGGGGACCATCACGCTTTCCTCGTCGTAATGGACGATGAAAGTGCGTCCCGGTTTGCGGTTCCAGGACTTGCGCCGCTGCTCGACGACGTAGTGCAAACCGCGGGCCTTGAGCCCGGTGCCGTCAGGGGTCTCGTAATCCTCGGGAATCACAAGCGTGCTGACGGGAATGGCCAAGCCCTGGAAGGCATTCCCGAGAGCGCGCGCCTGCCCCGCGGATTCGGTAACAACCTCCACGGACAGAAAACGGCCGTAGAACTCCGGGTCCTCCCGAGCCAGGTCAACGACGTTGCGAATTCCACGAGTGATGACTTCCGTGCTGCCCGCCGATCCGCGGGTGGTTATCTGGATCTTTACGAAAGGGACGTCAAGGGCGCGGAGATCCCGGCTAGAGACCGGGGTGCGGCGTCGATAACGCTTCCATCGGAATAGAAAACTCCACCAGTACAAGGCCATACGGACGCCGATGATCGAGACACCGACGAACAAGATTGGACCGAGAATGGACAGCAAAAAGTTCATCCAAATGGGCATGGGAGACCGTTCCATTGACTTGTCAGCATTGGGCACCGCGAGGCATTCAGCTGCATCCACCGCCGGATGGCCACCGGTTACTGGGAACGCATCGCTCTTGGTTTAAAGCAATTGGCAGAAGCCGAAAGACCCAAGACTTCGCCACAGCCTGCGCGCCAACAGTGAACTCCGTCTTGAACCTCTCCCGTTCCTGCCACCCGGAAGAGCGTCCTCGATGCATTTCACCTTAGGGAACCCGGGTGGGGGGCCGCACCAGTAATTACTACCCGAATCCGGATCCCCTCCACTTGGTTTCGGAGCGAAAAACACACGCATCCGGGAGGGCCCGGGCCAAAGGAGGGGCACATTACCTGTATTGGGCGACACTCAACACATCCGCTGCGCAAGCCGGCCACCCCGCAAAAGCACCAATGCCCCCTCACGGCGAGTATCGCCGTCGTACGTCTTCATCGACCTCCGTAGAATCGTCCGGCGCCAACAGGATGTTTCCCCGTCCAAAGGTGGATCTTGTACGGGCGGTGCGTGCCGCGCACGATGAGGTGGCGGTCCGACAACCGGTAGCGCTCGGCGCGAATGGCGCGGGGAAGGACGTCGCCCGGCGGGTAAAATATCAGCAACGCCGGTCTCATTTGGGGGAATTCTCTTGTCCATAACTCATGCCCGCGCGCCAGAAAGCCGGGCTGCTCAGCGCAAAGCGAATTTCTCGGCGGTGAGGACCGACACTCCCGGGGCACGAAAGCGCTATGACATCCAGGGCCTTCGCGCACTGGCAGTTGGCCTGGTTATTGCGGATCACCTGCTGGGTTACCCCACCGGTGGCTTCATCGGCGTGGACGTCTTCTTCGTGATCTCCGGTTTCGTGATCACTGCCAGCCTGATCCGGGAGCATGAGAAAAACGGCAGGATCTCCTTCGCCGGCTTCTACCGGCGCCGGGCGCGACGTATCCTGCCGCTGGCATCGGTAGTCATCGTCCTGTCGCTCGTCGCGTCATGGGCTGTGTTCTCCACTGCGCGCTTCGTGGGCATTGCCCAGGACGGGCTGTGGGCGTTCCTGTCTGCGGCCAACTGGCATCTGGCCATTATCGGTACTGACTACATGCAGGCCGGAGGGGTGGTGTCCCCGCTACAGCACTACTGGTCGCTGGCCGTCGAGGAACAGTTCTACATCGTCTGGCCATGGCTGATCGTGCTCATGCTCGGATGGGGAGCGTCCAGGCGGGGCCGGTCGTCTTCCGGGGCCCGGCGTTCACTGGGCCTGGCCATGCTTGCCGCGGTCGGAGCGTCGTTTGTCTTCGCCATGTGGGAAAGCTCCGCTGCCCCCACCGTCGCCTACTTCTCTACGTTTTCCCGTGCCTGGGAGCTGGGCTGCGGTGGTCTGTTGGCCATCATGGCGCCGGTTCTGCTGCGCATTCCAGACCGCATCAGGCCCGCTTTGGCCTACGCCGGCCTCGCAGGAATCGCAGGCGGCGCCTTCGCCATGACACCGGACCTGACCTTCCCGGGTCCATGGGCAGCGGTACCAGTCCTTGCAACCATGGCCGTCATCTCCGCAGGGACCGGAGGGGAGCAACGGCTGCTGGCTCCGCTGACTAATCGCGTCTCCCGCTACCTGGGTGACATTTCCTACTCTCTGTACCTGTGGCACTTCCCTGTAATCATTCTTCTTGAAGCACTTCGGCCATCGAGTGGCGTCGTGGACCACGCCGTTGCTATAGCCCTCACTTTGGCGCTGTCAGCATGGTCCTATCACTTCATTGAAGAGCCAGTCAGGCACTCGCATTGGCTTGAACCCAAGGCAGCCAGGGCGGCCAAGGCGCCGCACGGGGCCCAGACCCGGACCCGGCTGGCCTATGGAGCGGTCACTACTCTTGCCCTGGCTGCCGCCATCGTCGTGGGCTTCACCCTGGTGAAGGCCACCCCCGTCACCGCAACGGCTGTTGGGCAACCAGTCGTGTCGCCGGGTACTTCCTCCCCCGCTGCTGCAAACACCCCCTCGGCAAAGCTGAGCCAAGAACTCACTCTTGCGCTCTCCGCATCTCAGTGGCCAGAGCTTACGCCTGCGATCGATACACTCGGCGACGCAGCGAAAGCGCCTGAATGGGTCGAGGACGGATGCCTTGGCGACGAGCGAGGCGCTCTGGAAGACCCGGCAGAAAATGCAGCCCGCTGCGTCTACGGAGACGAAGCGGCCAAGAAGACGGCGGTGGTTCTCGGCGACTCAGTGGCCATCAGCTACGTTCCAGGCATACGCGCCGCACTTGAGCCGCAGGGATACAAGGTCCATGTTTACACCATGCAGCAGTGCCCGTCTGCGGCGGTTGATGTGATTAAGGCTTCCAAATCGGCACACCCGAAGTGCGCCCCTTTCCGGACGTGGGCCCTTCAGCAGATAGCCTCGATGAAGCCTGACATGGTGATCAGTTCCAGCTCAACAGGAACGTTGGCGCGCCTTGCCAGTGGAGCAACGGGCGGTGCCGCGGCCGACGAGTGGAGCGAGGCGTCCAAAAAGCTGTACACAGAACTCTCTGCCTCGGCTAAACAGGTTTTCGTGCTTGACCCGCCTCCACGCGGCCGCAAGTTCGCCGAGTGCGCCACGAAGATAAGCACGCCTGCGAACTGCGCATCCAAGGTGCAGCAACTCTCACTGGACATGACGGCCGCCGGCCGATCGGCCCTTGACCCCGCCGAGCAGACGAACGTTCACTTCGTGGAGACCGTTGGATGGTTCTGCGTAGCGGGGAGCTGCCCCGCTTTCGCCGGTACCTCACCTATGCATGCAGACGGGGCCCACCTCACGGCGGCCTATTCAACGTCACTTGGGCCCGTGCTCTCCGAGGCGCTTGCCATCAAGTAAATACAGGTTCGCAGTGGCCCGCCCCGGACCAAGAACCTGTACAGCTCACGGGAACAGGTGTACTTTTCAAAGCAGGGTCCTGTATGGCTGAAGTTCCGCAGGAACCTCCTCCGGCGCCGTGCACCGCCGGGGGTACCCGCTGTAGCCTCACGGCGGACACCGTGCACCCCGAGGAAAGAGCCTGACGTGGCCACCTCCCATTTCCAGCAGTTCCTTCACGACGCAACCACTCCCGACGCAGACACCGACAGCCCGCTGGGACCGGACTGCCTGTACGGGCTGTACACGAGCTGGTGCCTGCTCCAGGGCGTGAAACCCAGACGCCCCGCCGTCTTCAGGGCAGGAATGCGCCTGTGCGGGGTTAATGTCCGCAGCGGCAGACTGAGGATGAAGGGACGCGCAGCAGCGGACTATATCCTCGCCAGCTACCCGTTCGCCTTCTGATCATGTCGCTGGGTTTTCACGGCTCCCGCCAGGACGGCGCCGGCAGGCACCGGGTGCTCCCGGTGATGTGCGGCCATTGCGGCACCGACCGCCAACTCACCATCAGATCAGTCACGGGGCTTCAACACTCGCCTCCGGAGATCGTCCTCGTCTCCTACACCTGCGGCCAGTGCGGGCTCTTCAGTGAGCATCCTGCCCAGGCCGCGGATCTGTCCATGGTCCTGGCCCGTGCCGACCAGACCGGGGACGTGCTGATCTTCGGCGGGCACTACATCCACTGTGGGCGGCCGATGCGGAAAGCCGGGTCGGAAATCCGCCGGCTCTCCGCGCCGCTGTCCACCGAAGGCACGGATGGGGACAGCCTGGATGTTTACCTCGCCACCCGTGTCCTCAGGTGCGACTGCGGGTTCCAGATGGAACTGCCGGAATAGGGATTGGCAGGCCAATGGCCGGGTTAGGCCGGCTGTTTCGGCCGCCACACGCTCCACCCACCTTCGGAAGCGCCGGCTGCATGGAAGATCTGGCCGTCGGGCAGGCGCCCCTCGCCCGGGTGAACGGCTGCGATTGAGGCGTCGTACTGGTCCTTGGTGCCCCCTGCGAAGAAGTGCACGATTCCGTACGGTGCGGCGTTCATTTCTGCTCCTTGGATGATCCGGATGGTGCTGGACATGCCAACCATTGACCCCGTCATCCGTGGGATTCTTGTTCGATCGAGCAGGAACCAGCAGAGTTACACGAGCTGGTCGAGCTTCAGCCAGAAGGCATCGCGTAACGCTCTCCGCACACCCTGGAGGTCCGTCTTGTACTCACCGATCCGCTGGGCGCAGTCCTTGAGCAGGACACGGTCAATCTCCACCGGCAGCACCGGGCGGTCCGCCAAAAGCTCATTCAGTTCCCCTTGGGTGGTGGAGCCGTACCAGCTGACGGCCACACTCTCGCCAACCTCCTGCGCTACGTCGAGGGCCGAGCCCTCATAGGCATCAGAAGTCATGGCTCCGCCGCCTGAGCTGTACACGAGGTGTGCTTCTGACCGGTGCAGCTTCGGGGCTGCGGGCTGCACTGGCGGCCGGACCGACGGTGGCGCCGGCCGCGGTCCGGATCCAGGCGTGGGCCGGGGCGGAAATGGCCCCGGAGTCGGCGCAACGGGGGTGGGCCGGGGCGCCGCCGAAACGGATTTGGCGAAGCAGGATTCGATGAGCTCGGCCGGAAGGGTGATGATGCTGTCCACGCGCAGAGCCAGGTGTTCTGCGACCGAGGCGACCCCGAGCCGGTGGCTCGGATCGTCCAGGCCCACCAGGACCACCTTCATGCCGAGGTCCTGTGCGGCTTCGACGGCCTCTGCAAGGTCGTCATCGCCCGAGACCAGGAAGGCCACCGACGCCGCCCTGTTCCGGGCAACTCCGACGAGGTCCAGACCGAGCTTGAGGTCGACGCCCTTCTGTTCCCCGTTGAACGAGATGCGGCCAAGCCGGACCTTAACGTCGGGAAGCAACCCGATTTTCTTGTGCTGGTCCGTAAACAACGCATCCTTGGAGGCGTCGTACCAATAGACGCGCAGCGATTCCAGGCCGCAGTGGTCCTTGGCGCGGCCCAGAATCCCGCGTATGAGTTTTTCGTAATTGACGCTGAACGCTGATCGCAACGACGTCCCGGCGACTTGGGTTCCGCCGACGGCGAGAAGGAAGCCTGCGTCGACGAAGATTGCGCTCTGATGCATCATGTCTGTGATGCTACCGGCCACAAACGATAGACCAGTTGCTTTCCCGTGCCGGGCGAGGCGCAGGCATAGTCACACCGGCGGATGGACATCCTTACAGCGGCAGCTTATGGAAACCGACAAACCCTATGAAGCTGCCCACGGCCCGCCAAGCGTTCGATGCCAAGCCATAAGTAAGCTGATGGACGCCGCAGCCACAGGTCGCTCAGACTGAATCATGGACGACACGGAAAAGCATGAAACGATCGCCAAGGTCACCGACCGCCTCGCGGCCCGCTACCCCGAAACGCCCCGGAACCTGATCGCCGCCGTCGTGGCCGAGGAATACGCGCTCCTGGACAGTGGCCGGATCCGCACCTACATCCCGACCCTGGTTGAACGCGGCGCCAGGAACAGGCTCAGGGAAAGCGCCAGCGCGCCGCCCACCGCCATCTGACCGGGCGGATGGCATCACCTACCGCGCGGCGCGACGTTCTGCACGTGCCGGACCACTCCGCAACACTCGAAATTCCCTCGGCCTCCCACTGACCGGCGTTCCGCCTGGGCAACGTCCGGGCAGTCGGTTCACGAAGATGTCATCCGGATGCAACGCTGAAGCAATCATGTGCGCACCGTCGTAGTCGAACTGATGACGGGCCGGGGCATGATGGGACATGATCGGAAGATGCGCCGATCCGCAAAAGCTCCAGCCTGGTTGGTCCCGCCAGCCCTGCGTGGCTACAGGATCGAGTGGCTGCGCCATGACCTGGTGGCCGGCGCCGCGCTCTTCGCGATCCTGGTCCCGGCGGGCATGGCGTACGCCCAGGCCGCCGGTCTTCCACCGGTGACCGGCCTGTACGCGACCGTTGTGCCACTGATTGTCTACGCAGCGGTCGGGCCATCGCGTGTGCTGGTGCTGGGGCCGGATTCCGCACTCGCCCCGATGATCGTTGCAGCCTTGGTTCCCCTGGCCGCGGATAGCGAGCAGAAGTCCGTTGCGCTGGCGGGTCTTCTCGCCATACTGATAGGCGGGATCCTGCTGTTCGGTTCGGCGCTGAGGCTGGGAGTCGTCACTGGACTGTTGTCGAAGCCCATCAGGCTCGGCTATCTCAACGGCATAGCCCTGCTGGTGGCGGTGTCCCAGCTTCCCACCCTCCTGGGGATCTCCGTGGAAGACGGCACGGCCTGGGAAAAACTCTTCGCCGCCGCGCCGAAGGTGCTTGCCGGCGAGACCAATGTGACGGCGCTGGTGCTCGGATTGGTCTCGCTGGCGCTCATCCTGGTTCCCCGCTGGCTGCGATGGAAGGTTCCGGGAGTGCTCATTGCGGTAGTTGTCTCCTGCATCGCCGTGGCCCTGCTGGGACTCCACGAGCGTTTGAAGGTCACAGGTGCGCTCCCGCAGGGGCTCCCTGCACCGGCCCTCGGCGGCATCGGGTGGGCCGACGTCCTGGCACTGTTGCCCGCCGCCGCTGCGATCGCCCTCATCATCTTCGTTGACACCGGAACCCTGTCCCAATCCCTGGCCGCCGCAGAGGGCGGCAGGGTATCCGGCAACCATGAAATGGCAGCCTTGGGCGCGGCGAACGCTGCCAGCGGGCTGCTGGGCGGCTTCCCGGTCTCGGCCAGCATGTCCCGCACGCCGGTGGCAGTGGAGGCCGGGGCGAAATCCCAGCTCACAGGGGCCATAGGCGCAGGACTGGTGCTCGGCTTCATGCTCCTGGCACCCGGCGTCACAGAGTTCCTTCCGGCCGCCACCCTTGCCGCCATTGTTATCGCCGCAGCCGCAGCAATCGCCGACCCGGCCGGTGTGCGACGGCTCATCGGCATGAGCCGCAGCGAATCGTTGGTGATGCTCGCGGCATTCCTCGGGATCACCATACTGGGCGTCCTCCCGGGCATCGCCGTTGCCATCGGCCTGGCAATCCTGGACTTCCTGCGGCGGGCCTGGGACCCCTACCGTACTGAACTGGTGGACGTGCCCGGGGTACCGGGGTACCACGACGTGAGCCGTCACCCGGAAGGGGACCGCATCCCTGGCCTGTTGATATTGCGCTTCGACGCACCGCTGTTCTTCGGCAACGGAGCCCTGCTGGGGTCCTTCGTGCGCAACGAACTGGAGGAGGCAGCGGACGGCACAGAACGCGTGGTGCTGGCCGCAGAACCCGTGACGGGAATCGACACGACTGCACTGGACGAGTTGGTGCAGCTTGACGAATTCCTGGACCGGCACGGTGTGGACCTGGTGTTCGCCGAGCTCAAAGGCCCGGTCAAAGACCGACTGTTGCAGTACGGCATGGGCGCACGCTTCTCTCCCGAACATTTCTACCCGACAGTGAGCGAAGCAGTCAGGGCGTTCCAACGGGAGGATGAGGTGGAGTAGGGAACCGCGTAAAAGACCCCCGATGTCTTCTGGTCTGCAGGCGACCGATCTGGAAGGATCTCACCATGCGAAGGGTCGTCGTCTCCAATATCGCGTCCGTGGACGGCTTCTACGCTGCCAGCGATGGGAATCCCCTCGTGCTGAACATGGATGCAGCGTTCGACGAGTACAACCGCACGCGGATCGAGGCGGCGGACATTCTGCTCCTGGGCCGGAAGTCCTTCGAAGGCTTCAGCTCGTACTGGCCAGAAATAGCTACCGCCCCTGACGATCCGGCGAACCAGGCGGTAAGCGAGGACAACCGCCGGATCAGCCGGGCCTTCAACTCCCTGCCCAAAACAGTGGTCTCAGACACCTTCGTGGTGGCCGCCGACAACGCCTGGCGGGACACCACCACCGTTATTCCTGGCGACGAGCTGCCCGGCTGGATTCACGCCTGCCGGCAGGAAGGCAACGGCGACATCCTGATTTTCGCCAGCAGGGTCCTTTGGAACAACCTCCTCGATATGCGGTTGGTGGATGAAGTCCACCTGATGATCAGCCCTAACGCACTGGCTGAAGGCATACCGATTTTCACCCGATCTGCAGCCTTTACCCTTCTGGATTCCGTGAGATTCGATTCATCATCCAACGTCCTCCTGAGGTATGAACCGAACCGCGGCTAGCCCAGCCTGTTTCTGCGTCTCTTCCCCCGCTTCGAAAAAACGAGGATGAGAACGATGGGAATGAAAATCATGGCCAGGATAGTGCCGATGCCCCGGACCATGATGCCGTCGCTCTCGTAGCCCAGCACGACTGCCTGGCCGGGCTCCTGCTCGCGGTACGCCACCGTGACTTCCTCGCCCTGCGTCGGGCGCTGGTCGTGGTCCACGGTGGCCGAGGTGTAGCGGACCGTTCCGTCCGCAGACGTGTACCTCACCCTGATGTCCCTCTGCGAAGCCCTCCTGGCGTCGTTGAAGTCAACGATGGTTCCGGTGGTGTGCACACCCGTCCGCGCGATCTCGTCATCCGCATCAGCCATCCGGGAACCGACACCGATCATCACCGGCCCCACCAGGACCATGACAAGGGCCAGCACCACGTTCAGGGCGCGGCTCAGCAGTGTTTGGGGCTTGCGGTTTACAGCGGCATCCGGGGTACTCACGGCGCCCATTCTGCCGGATGGCCGGGGCTGAAACCTATCCGGGCGCGACAGGCTCAACCACCGGATCCGGCGGCAACCGCCTGCCGGTACGTGCTCGGGGTGAAACCCAGGTACTTCTGAAAGTCATTTGTCAGATGCGCATGATCGGCGTACCCAAGCTCGGCAGCTATCGCTGCCAGATCCGCTGACGCATCCAGGCGCGTCCGCTCGGCCGCGTCCTGAAGCCTCCGACGGCGGATCAGCGCGGCAGGGCTGAGGCCGATGTACTTCCTGGCCACACGCTGCAGGGTCCGCTGCGAAACCGCCAGCGCAGACGCGGCGTCCTCCACCCGGACTACCGAGGCGTCCGAACCGATGACGTCCATCAGCCGGTTGGCCAGCAACGCCTCCTCGGACACTGCGGGCCCGGCAAAGCCGGCCAGCCACCCCGCAAAGGCATCCACTGCGCGCTCGCGGCGAGTATCGCCGTCGTACGTGTTCATGACCGCCGAGACGGAACGGTGCAGATCTTCCGCGGCCACCGCCACTTCCGTGTCCCGCAGGCTGGCGGGATCGTCGGTGAACAGCGGCACGGCCGCCGGCCGCAGCAGCGCACCGACCGCCCAGCCCCGTCCGGCCAGGTCCCGATGGGCGGCCCTGGTCGTCGGTCCGGAGAAGACCACGCCGTCAGGCTGCACCACGAGGTTGGAGCCCGGGTACGCGATCAGGTGCTGGCGGGATGTGCGGCCGGGCTCTATGTCCCACTCCGGAATCCAGATCCACTGGACCAGGTCCGCCACGGAGGCCGGCGCCGGAAGGCGGTGGAAACTGGGGAGCCGGGCCGGGTACAGGATCCCCTTGAACGAACTCTCCATCGGTCCCCTCAGACTGTCGTGAATCTCCAAGCGCCGCCGCTGGCAGGGCACGTAGCGTCATGGACATGACAGATACTACAAGCACCGAATCGACCACCGCCGCCCACGGAGAGCACACGACGCACGGGATTCCGAACGGCCTGACGAGCCTCACGCCGTTCCTCGCCGTAACCAGCGCCAGGGAAGCGATCGCCTTCTACCAGGACGTGTTCGGCGCCCGCGTAGTCGGTGCCACGGAGATGCGCGGAGTGGTGGTCCACGCGGAACTCGACTTCGGGAACGGCCACCTCCAGCTCGGCGAACCCAACCCCGAATACCACCTGGTTCCGGCGCCGGAGGGCGAAAACGACTGCTACTCCCTTGGCCTCTACTGCCCGGACGCCGACGCCCTGGTGCAGCGCGCCGAACAGGCCGGAGCCACGATCCGCGAGCCATTGGCCACGTTTGTCTCCGGCGACCGGTACGCCAGCATCCGGGACCCCTTCGGCGTCCGCTGGTCCATCATGACCCGCGTGGAAGACCTCTCCGAGGAGGAAAGCAACCGCCGGGTCGACGAATGGGCGGCGCAGCAGGGCTAACGCTGGCGCCCGGCATCTGCATGGCCGCCCGCTGACGTCAGCGGGGCCGGGGCGGTTCGGGGGTTTCGCCGTTGCCCACCGCCTCGATCCAGTCGACCACCTCGTCCGGAAAATAGAACCCTGGGGGCTCGTCGTCCCCGCCCTGCCGGGCATCCGAGGCGGCCGGGCCGCCGGCTTCCGCGATCTCGGCGGCCAGGCTCTCCGGGACGGCGTCGCCGTTGTTATCAATCAGCCATGCCTGCGTGGCGGGCTTGAGGTTGGGCCACCACTGCTCGATGTTCATGGTGGAAGTCTGCCACCCGGAGACGCGCCTCGGTTAGCCTTGGCGGGCCTTCATCCGCGGGTTTTGCGGCGGTCAGCGTCCGTTCGGCTGTGGCGGCTGTCCTGCCATGCGCCGCCCGCGGCGGTTCTGGAGTGCCGTGGCGGGGCCGGCCCAGGTGGCCCATTCCTTGACGTCGATGGTGGGCATGCCGAGGAAGTGGCCTTGGCCGGCAGCCACTGCCAGCCGGGTCAGGACCGCAAGTTCGGCGGCGGTTTCAATTCCGACGGCGGCCAGCGCCGCCCCGGTCTGCCGACCGAATTCGACCAGGTCGGCCACCAGGTACTGGCGGCTTGGGTCGGCGTCGATGCCCGCAACCAGGCCGCGGCCGATCTTGATGACGTCCGGCCGGAGCGAACGGATGTGGCGCATGGAGGCAGCCTCCGTCCCCGCCTCATCCACCGCCAGCCCCATGCCGGAACTGCGCAGCGGCGTCAGGACGTCCAGCAGGGGTTCCAGTTCGTCCGACTGGAGCGGTTCGGTGAGTTCCAGCATGATCCGGGACGGTTCCAGAGCCGCGTGTTCCAAAAATCCCGGCAGCCGGGGATCCAGACACACGGCCGGCGAGAGGTTCAGTGCCACCACCAGATGGTGCGGCAGATCCTGCGCCGCGGCCACAGCCGCCTGTAGCGCCGAGAACTCCAGGTCCGCACCCAGCCCGACGGCGGCGGCATTCTTGAACCAGGATCCTGCACCGTCGCCGTCCTCCCACAGGAACCGCGTCAGTGCCTCCGCGCCGATGACACCGCCGCGGCCAAGCTCGTGGATCGGCTGGAACGCCGTGACCAGCATGCCGCCATGCAGGATCGCCTCGATGGCCGCCTGCCCGCGGCCGGGGACGCTGATCTGCTCGGCAGCCGGATGCCGGTGCGCATCCTGCTTTTTGGGATCTGTCCTGTTGTTGGCCTGCCGGGCCAGGGAGCGCGTGAAGATGAGGTGCTCATGGAGCGCGGCCTCAGGATTTCCGGGATGCGCAGCCACATGCTCCCGCAGCCGCTCCCGGACCTCGGCCCCCTCCGGATCCGTGCCGGCCAGGACCGCCTCGATGATCTCGTAGGCCTGCTCCCGCACCAGCGGGACCTCGGCGCCAGCCCCGCCAGCCCCGCCGTCATCCGGCTGGCCGTCACCGGAGGGGAACCGGGTACTGTCCAATGGGCACTCCTCTGACTCCGGGCAGTTGGCCCCTGGCTGGACTTCCTGCCCTCTGGATGCATCATAAGCGCAGGTGAGTCGCGTTTACACGCCTGTGAAAACAATTTCACCAATCTGTAAACAAACGTCACTGACTAGACTGTGAGCGTGCCGTCCACCCCGCCTCCCCCGTCCGGCCCTGACTCCCGCAGAAGCAGGTTCGCTGAAAAGCTCCTGCCGGGCGGCACCGAGCCGGACCCACGGTTCACCCTGGCCAATGAGCGCACGTTCCTGGCGTGGATCCGCACCTCCCTGGCGCTCCTCGCCGGCGGAATTGCGGTGGAGGCCTTCACCACGGACGTCTTTCCGGAGCCCATCCGCCGCGGGCTGGCGGTTCTGCTCCTGCTGCTGGGCATGCTGCTGAGCGCGGGCTCCGCCGTCCGCTGGCTGCGGGTCGAGGCGAGCCTGCGCTCGAACCGGCCGCTGCCCCTGCCGCTGATCGGTCCGCTGCTCGCCGCCGGCTGTGCCGTCGCGGCGGCGGTGGTGATCGCCGTCGTCGTCCTGGCCTGAACCATGGACGAAAACCCGGCCACTGCTCCCCTGCCCGGCGACGGCCCGCTCGACGGCGACCCCGGGCTGCAGCCGGAGCGCACCGCGCTCGCCTGGGGCCGGACCGTGCTGACGCTGGTTGCCGCGAGCGCGATGAGCCTGCGCTGGCTCCCGGACCAGGGACCGTTCGTGCTGGCGATGTTCGGCCTCACCGTCGCCGCAGGGACCGGCATCTACGCCACCCAGCGGCGGCGCTACCGGCGCAGCGTCGAAGGAATCAGGGCCGGGCATCTGACCCCGGACACCGCCGCGGTGTTCTGGACCGCCGGAGCCTGCGTTGTCCTCGGGGCATTGGGCGTCTGGCTGGTGCTGAGCTGAGCCGCCTGGCCGACGCACCCACGAGAGCGCGAACGGACAGTTAAACCCCGGCCGAGGGTTTACCTACCCGTCCGCCCCGACGAACAAATTCACTGTTGCCGGGCGCAGGCCGTGAACCTACACTCTGGACATCACCCACCGTTCCCGGAGTATTTCACCCCCTGACCCGGAAGCACCGACCGATGGCTACAGTTCATCAAAACAGCCCCGGACGCGAGACCGAACAGACGCTGCAGGAGCTGCGCGGGCGGCTGTCGGGCTCGTTGATCGAGCCGCAGGATCCCCTCTTCGACGATGCCCGCGCGGTATGGAACGGCATGGTCGATGTCCGTCCGCTTGCCGTCGCCCGGGCAGGTGCTGTCTCGGACATCGACGCAGTGCTCGACGCCGCACGGCGCAGCGGCCTGGCACTGGCTGTCCGTGGCGGCGGCCACAACATCGCCGGACACGGCACGGTCAAGGACGGCCTCGTTCTGGATCTCGGCCCCCTCCGGCGGGTGAAGGTCGACGCCGGGAAAGGGCTCGTTACCGTCGAGCCCGGGGCAACGCTGGCAGACGTGGACCGGGCCACGGCCGAGCACGGCCTGGCCGTTCCGCTGGGGGTGATCAGCGGTACAGGGGTGGCCGGCCTCACCCTTGGCGGCGGGGTCGGCTGGCTGACCCGCACCTACGGCCTGACCCTGGACAACCTGGATTCCGCCGACGTCGTTACTGCCGGCGGGGACCACGTGCATGCCAGCAGCCAGAAGAATTCCGAGCTGTTTTGGGGGATGCGGGGCGGCGGCGGAAACTTCGGGGTCGTCTCCTCCTTCACCTTCCGCGCCCACCCGCTGCCGGCAACACCCCTGGGCGGGAACCTCTTTTACCGGCCACAGCACTGGCGCAACGCCCTCATGGCGGTCGCTGCCTGGACCCGGAACTTGCCCGAGGCGATGAACCCGATCATCTCCTTCCTGGTGCTGCCGCCCGAATTCGGGATGGGTGATGAACCGTGGATGGTTGTCGGATTCGCCTGGGCATCCCACGACCACCAGGCCGGCCTGAACCTCGTGGACCAGCTGCGCATCCAGGCTCGCCCCGACGAACAGGAAGTGGGGCCCACGTCATGGCTGGACTGGCAAAGTGCCATGGACACCGTGTTCCCCAAGGGCTCACGCGGCTACTGGAAGAACGTGTCGTTCTCCCGCCTCGATGAGGAGGTGGTCGGCGTCCTGCTGAGTTTCGCCTCCGAACTGGCCTGGCAAGGGACCGGAATCGACATCCACCACCTGGACGGCGCCTTCGGCCGGGTCCCGGAAGGCGCCACGGCCTTCCCGAACCGGTCCGCGCGCTACTGGCTCAACGTCTACGGATTCTGGCGCGATCCGTCCGAGGACGAACGGCTGACGGCCTTCGCCCGCAGGGCCTACGCCCTGATGCAGCCGTTCTCCGAACACGGCGAATACGTCAACTTCCTGGGCGCCGAACTCGGACAGGATGCCGACGCCGCACTCCACGCCTACGGGCCGGAGAAATACCGGCGCCTCGTGGCCATCAAGAACCGCTACGACCCGCAGAACGTGTTCCGGTACAACCACAACATTCGTCCCACCCCCGCCTGATCCGCCGTCCCCGGTCACCGTGAACGGTGGAGCGCAGACTTGGGTTCGGCATTTCCGGCAACATTCTGCCGATACGGCTCCT
Organism: Arthrobacter sp. K5; assembly: GCF_040448525.1. Lineage (NCBI taxonomy): Bacteria > Bacillati > Actinomycetota > Actinomycetes > Micrococcales > Micrococcaceae > Arthrobacter > Arthrobacter sp. K5. Next base: position 2,019,185 of record NZ_CP159279.1, read on the forward strand.
ATGCGTGCGCCGGGAACCAAGCAACGCCGAAAGCGGCAATATGTTGCCGAAACAAGTCACCTACATTCTGAGAATGAACCCGCGCACCCATCCCAGCCTCATCCAAAACGAGGGGGTCGAAGAGTTACCCCTGCCCCTGGGGGTGGCCGCTTGATTCACGGGGGATGAGCGTAGGCATGGACTTGCTCACCCGCGGCTCTTTGTTGGGATCAATAATGAGGTCGATGGCGGTCCGGGCTATTTGGGCAAGGGGAGTCCGGACCGAGGTCAGCGGGGTAGGAAGCCGGGATGACAGGGGGATGTCGTTGTATCCAACCAGGGACAGGTCCCCGCCGATGCTCAGCATGTGGCGGTGTGCAGCGGCCATGACGCCCATCGCAAGGTTGTCATTCGCCGCGAAAATCGCGGTGGGGCGTCTCCCGGCATCCCCATCAAGCAGGGCATCGCCGGCCGCGAAGCCGTTCTCTATGCCGTAGCCGCCGGCGATGCTCCAGTTGTCCGGGAGCTCAATGCCGGCTTCATGCATGGCCCTTCGGGCCCCGTCCAAACGTGCGTTCGCAGTGGATGTGAACGACGGCCCGGTGACGACGGCGATGTCCCGGTGCCCGAGGTCGATGAGGTGGCGGACGGCCAGGTAGCCGCCCACTTCGTCGTCACCGAGAGCCGAGGGGCTGACGCCGTCGGTACGGAGCACCAGAGCGTGGGCCACCCTGCGTTCGCGCAGAAGCCGCGGCAGCTTGTCATCGAGGCGGGCGGTGGCCAGGATGAGGCCGTCCACATTGCGGTCCAGCAGCGTTTCAGCAGCGCGGCGCTCGTCGTCGGGTTCGTCACCGCTGGTGGCAACCATGGCGAAATAGCCCCGGTCCGCGGCGGCCCGTTCGAGTTCCTCGAACATCAGGGCCATCACAGTGTCGCTCAGGCGCGGCACGAGGACACCCAAGGTCCGCGTCTCGCCCCGGCGCAGGCTCGATGCGAACGAGTTCCGGCGGTATCCAAGTTCCTCCGCGACCTTGCGGACGTGCGCGGCCGTGGCGGACCGGGAGACCGTGCCGCGTTCGTCGAGGGCGCGGCTGGCGGTGGAAATGCTCACGCCGCTTGCCGCAGCAACGTCCCTTAATGTGACGGTCGCGGCGGCGCTGGGTTCCATGGCAATGCTCCTCTGCAGGGTTGTTCTGAAACACACTCTATTTCCTCCCGGATGAAAACGTTCCCTTGACAGTGACCTGAACCACGTTGCAGAATGAAAACGTTCCCGCAAACGTTCCCACAGCGGCGGGACTGCCGACCATCAAAGAAGACATGAGGTAGTGAAATGACCATCGATCTCCGCGGGCTGGTCCCCGCCCCCGTCACCCCGTTCAACCGCGACGGCAGCGTCGACGTCGACGCAATCCACCGCCTCGGCGGCTGGCTGGCCAGCGTTGAGGGAGTCAAAGGCCTGGTTGTGCTCGGCCACGCCGGCGAAGGCACCTTCCTGACCCAGGATGAGCAGGCGCTCGTGATTCGCGAGTTCAAGAACGCCGTCAACGGCGAGATCCCGATCATTGCGGGCATCACCGGCGAGGGAAACACTGTGGCGGCACTCGAGGCCAAGCGGGCTGTTGAAGCCGGCGCTTCCGCAGGCCTGGTGTACCCGTCCCACGGGTGGCTCCGGTTCGGGTACCAGAAGGGCGCCCCGCAGACCCGTTACAAGGAGATCTACGAAACGTCCGGACTGCCGCTGATCCTCTTCCAGTACCCGGACGCCACGAAGGCGACCTACGACCTGGAGACCCAGCTGGAAATCGCCGGCCAGGAAGGCGTGTTCGCCACCAAGAACGGCGTCCGCAACATGAAGCGCTGGGACACCGAAATCCCGGTGCTCCGCGAAACCTACCCGGACCTGCAGATCCTGACCTGCCACGACGAGTACCTGCTGCACACCATGTTCGACGTTGACGGCGCCCTGGTGGGCTACGGCGGGCTCGCCCCGGAACCGCTGGTGGAACTGATCGCGGCCGGCAAGGCCAAGGACTACGCGGCGGCCCGCGCCATCCACGACCGGCTCCTGCCCGTCACCAAGAACGTGTACCACCGCGGCTCGCACATGGAGGGCACCGTCGCCCTCAAGGAAGGCCTCGTTGCCCGCGGCATCCTGGAGCACGCCACGGTCCGCCCGCCGCTGCTGCCCCTCGCCGAAGGCGCCGGCGCGGAAATCGCCGCAGCCCTGCAGTTCGCCAACCTTGGAAGCGTTACCGCTACCGTCTGATCCCTTTGGATTCCTACGGGTGGCGGGCCTGACGCCCGCCACCCGCACCCAGGCTTTCTATCTCCACCCGGTCAACGACGACCCCCAGCAGTGCCGCTGTAGAAGGAGGACTCGCCATGAGCGAGCACAATAGGACCATTACACATCCCGCACAGAGGGAATCCCGGATGGCCACCCCGCACGTAGACCCCTCGCCGGCAACGACGGGAAAACGCCGGACGTTTCTTGGCTACCTTGCCCTCATGGGCCCCGCCTTCGTGGTGGGAGCCTGGCAGTTCGGCCCGGGCAACCTCACCACCGCCGTGCAGGCCGGCAGCCGCTACGACTACACCCTGGTGTGGGTCATTGCGGTCTCCACCATCCTCATGATCTTCTTCACCGACATGAGTGTCCGGCTCGGCATAGCCACACCGACCTCCCTGATCACCTCGATCAAGGAACACCTGGGCAGGCCAGTGGGCGTGCTGGCCGGAGTCGGCGTCTTTGGCATCACACTGATGTTCTCCGTCGGCAACGCGGTCGGCTCCGGACTGGGCCTCTCCCTGGTCTTCGGCGGATCACCCGTCCTCTGGACCGTTGCCTGCACAGTCGCCGTCGCCCTCGTCCTCGCCTTCCGCAACGTCTACGGCATCATCGAGAAGGCGCTCCTGGTCATCGTCGCCCTCATGGCCGTCGCTTTCGTCGCCAGTGCCGTCGTCGCCCAACCCGACTGGTACCGCGCCCTCGAAGGGGCGGTTCCCACCCTCCCTGTGGGCAGCGAAATCCTCATCGTGGCCCTGGTTGGAACCAACTTCTCCATCAACGCCGCGTTCTACACGTCCTACGGCATCAAGGAAAACAAGCGCACCCGCGCCGACTACCGGGACATCACACTGGTCGACACGGTCCCCGGCATCGTCGCCCCCGGCATCATGACGGCCCTCGTCATCCTCGTTGCCGCCGCGGTCCTGGGCAAAACGGGCGGAGACGCGGCGTCCATCGGGGCCCTGGCATCGATCTTCGAGCCGCTCGCCGGCCCGGTGGGGTCCATGCTCTTCGCCCTGGGCCTTTCCGGTGCCGCGTTCTCTTCGATGATCGCCAACGCCACAGCAGGCGGCACCATGTTCTCCGATGCCATGGGCCGCGGCGCGAATGCAGGCTCACCCGCAGCCCGCGTCGTCACCGGCGTCATCCTCGCCTTCGGACTGGTCGTCACTCTCTCGTTCCAGGCATCACCGGTCGGCCTGATTGTCATCGCCCAATCCCTGACCGTGCTCATCGCCCCTTTGCTCGGGGTCCTACTGCTCATCATGAGCAACAAGACGGCGGTGATGGGCGACCTGCGAAACACGTGGTGGCAGAACCTGTTTGGAATTATTGGCCTGGTGGCCATCGTGGCCACATCCATCCGGCTCATCACCACCCTCATCGGATAGCTTCACAGCAGATCAGCTGCAGCGAAGCGGTGCCCCCTCCCATGGACGGGGCACCGCTTCGCTGCAACGTGGGCTAGGCAGCCAAGGCGACCGTCCGCCGTCGGGCCGGCACAGCCGCAACCAGCAGCGCGGCGATGGCGACGGCGGCACTCAGCACCAGGCCCGGCCGGTACTGCTCAAGCATGGCGGCGGCGCTGGGGACGGTGCCGCGGCCGGACTGCCCGCCGCTGACCATGGCGGTGGTGACGGCCAGGACCAGGGCGGCCCCCACCTGGGTGCTGGTCTGGATGAGTCCGGCCGCCAGGCCCTGCTCGGAATCCTTGATGCCCGCGGTGGCCTGGACGTTGATGGACGGGAAGGCGAGGGCAAAGCCAATGCCCAGCAGGATGATGGACGGCAGGATGTCCAGGGCGTAGTTGGGCGTGGTGCCCACCCGGAGGAACAGTACGTAGCCAAGGCCCATGGCTGCCAGTCCGGCCAGGATCAGCCGGGTGGCGCCGAACCCGTTGATGAGGCGGTCGGCGAACGGCGCACTGGTGGCGACGATCAGTCCGGTGGGCAGCAGGGCCAGAGCCATCGCCAGCGGGCTCCAACCCAGGGCGGACTGCAGGAAAAGCGTCACGATGAACTGGAAGCTGAGATAGGAGCCGAACAGCCCCACCGCACTGAGATTGGCCCGCGCCACCCAGCCCTCACGCAGGATGCCAAAGCGGATGAGCGGGTGCCTGACCTTGTTCTCGATGACGGCGAAGGCTGCCAGCACCGCGGCAGAGATGATGAATCCGGCGATTGTTGCCACAGATCCCCAGCCCTGGTCCGGTGCGGACACCAGCGTGTAAACGAGTCCCAGCATGCCCAGCGCCAGGGTGACGGCGCCCCAGATGTCGTGGCCGCTGTCCGTGGCGTCCGGCGTATCGCGCGGGATGAAGCGGTTGCCCAGGATGACCACCAGGACGGCGATCGGCACGGAGACCAGGAACGTCCAGCGCCAGCTCAGGCTGGTCATGAGGCCGCCGACGACGAGCCCGAGGGAGAAGCCGCTGGCACCGAAGGTGGTGAAGATGGAGAGGGCCTTGTTGCGCTCGCGGCCCTCGGCGAAGTTGGTGGTGATGATGGAGAAGCCCGTGGGCGCCGTGAACGCAGCCGCGAGGCCCTTCACGAACCGCGTGGCGATGAGGATGGCGGGGTCATCCACGAGTCCGCCCAGCAGGGAGGCGGCCGCGAAGACCGAGAGGGCAATGAGGAAGATCCGTCGGCGGCCCAGGAGGTCCGCGAGCCGGCCACCCAGGAGCAGCAGGCTGCCGTAGCCCAGGACGTAGGCGGAAACGATCCACTGCAGGGCGTCCGTGCCGAGGTTCAGTTCCCGCCCGATGGACGGCAGGGCGACGCCCACCATGGACACATCAAGCCCGTCCAGGGCCAGGACGGTGCAGACAACCATCAGCAGGAGCCACTGGGCCCGGGTCCAGCGGACGGCCGTGGCAATCGGTCCGGCAGTTCGTTCGAGGGTGGTTGGTGATGTCATGTCCCAAAATCTATATGACGCGTCATTCAATGACAAGGAATATGACGCGGAATATTATGACGTGGACTTGAGTTCGCAGGTCGGCTAAAATCAGGGCATGGCTTCGACGACGGACCGCCTGCTGGTTGAGCAATGGCGCAGCATCCAGGACGCATACTTCCGCACTTCGTGCGCCCTCGACCGGGCGCTGGAAGCCAAGTTCGACATCGGCCTGAACGAGTTCGAGATCCTGGACCTCGTGGCGGAGAACAGCAAGTCATCGTGCCGGATGAAGGAGCTTGGCGAGCGGACCCCGATGAGCCAGAGCGCCGTCTCCAAGGTGGTGGACCGGCTGGAGAAGGCCGGGCTGCTGACCCGCCAGTCCTGCGCCGACGACCGCCGGTCGCTGTACCTCGAACTCACGGCGGCGGGCCGGAAGCTCCACCAGGCGGCCGCCGTCGAACACCGTGCGCTGCTCAAGGAAAACCTGGCCTGACCCGCCAAAGCCACGGGGCGCCGTCGTACTTTTGTGGACGTCCGGACCCGGATTTCGACTGGCTGAATCACCGGCTCAATCCCCCAGCTCAATCAGCGGGCGGCCCCGGGCTGGTGGCGTGGCCGAGGATGTGGGCCACCGGAGGGGTCATCGACTGGACGGAAAACCCGAACCGCTGGTTGTCCTGGATCGTGAATCCGGCCGCGGCGATGGCGCCGAGGGTATCCCGGTTGAGGTGGCATCCACCGGCTATGCGCTGCCATGCCGGCGTGAGCAGGTCTTCGACGGCGGCCAGGACGGGGCGGCCAGAGCGGACGTGCTCGTAATAGGCCAGGGTCCCGCCGGGGCGCAGGACACGCCGCATTTCCGCGAGCGCGGCAGCCTGGTCCGCGACGCTGCACAGCACGAGGCTGGCGACGACGGCGTCCACGCTGCCGTCGTCGGCCGGGATGCGCTCGGCTGCACCAGGGCGCACCGTCACCGGCACGGCGGCCGTGGCGGCGCGACTCACGGCAAGGCTTCTGAGGTAGTCGTCGGGCTCCAAGGCCAGGACGTGGGTGACGGCCGTCGGGTAAAGCGCGAAGGCCGAGCCGTCCCCTGCGCCGATCTCGATGACCGTCCCGTGCAGGCCGGCCAGCATGCGGCGCCGGTTTTCGGTGGCACCGCGGCGGTTCATCTGCCCGACAGCACGCGCGTAAGCGCGGGCGAAGCGCGGATGCTGGAGGTGCTTCAGCTCGCGGCTGCCCGTCGGGTCCTCTGGAGTGTCCATGCCGTTCACGCCTTCCGCAACATCGCTTCCATCTCGTCGATAAGCCCGTCCACGCCCGGGGACGCGGCAATCGCCGCGCCGATCCGCTGGCTCCCGGCCCGGTACCGGCCGTCGCCCAGCACCTTCCGCACGGCGTCGCGGATGGCATCCGGCGTGGGCCGGCCTGTTTTGAGATTGATTCCGACGCCGGCCCAGGCCACCCGGGCAGCCCCTTCCGGTTTGTCCTCGGTGTCCCCCGCGACCACGATGGGCACGCCGTTTTCCATGGCGTAGTGAAGGCCGCCGTAGCCGCCGTTCGTGATGTAGACGGAGACCTTCGGCAGGAGCTCCGCGTCCGGCAGGAACTCGGCGGCCCGGGCATTGGCCGGGAGCGGCGGAAGTGCTGACAGCGGGCGGCGGCCGGCGCTGACGACGACGGTGACGTCCTCCTCGGCAAGGCCCTCGAGCGTGGGGCCCACCAGGGCGGTGAAGTCCGCGTTGGAGACGGTCCCCTGCGTCACGTAAACCACCGGGCGGGAGCCGTCCAGCTCGCCCCACCAGTCCGGCTTGGGGGTTACGGAGGCTGATGCGGCGTGCCGGGACATGGGCCCGAAGAAGCGCAGGTTGTCCGGCGCATCCGAGCGCGGGTACTCGAACTCCTCCACCGTGAACTGGGCGAAGAGATCCGCGTTGCGCATCCAGTCGAGGAAAAACGAACCATCGGGCTCCACTCCGGCCAGCGCACGCATCCGTTCGTCGACCTGCCGTTGCGTGTCCTTGAGCGCCACGTTGGCCACAAACCAGTTCAGGGCCCTGTTCCGGAACCGTGACAGCGGACCGCTTCCGGGCATGAGCCCGAGCCCGAAGGGTGCGCAGTCCCGGCTGGAGAGGGTCAGGGGCAAGATTCCGCAGGCGATGACCGGCGGCCGAGTCCCCAGGGGTTGCCGGACCAGTATGGCCGCTGCCATGAAACTGATCTCAGCCAGCACGGCATCGGCCGGATCCGCCTCTATGGCCGCGGCCAGCGGCAGGTACTGGCCCCGGGCAGGGTCGATCACCAGCGCCCGCATTCCGTCACGGATCGCCTGGAGGCCGGTGGCGTCAGTGGACTTCGGCGGCTCCTCCGCGCCCGGGCCCAGCGGCAGGAACTCGGCCCCGACGGCATTGACGGCTTTTTCGTAGCCAGGACCGGTGAGGAAGCGGACCCGGTGGCCGCGGTCAATCAGCTGCCGGGCCACTCCGAGCATGGGCGAAACGTGGCCGTCGTGGGGGCCGCTGCAAACGATGACTGATGACATGCTCGGAGCTTATGGCCTGCGGGGGTCCGGGGATAGAGCGGGGTCCGGCTATTTCGGCCCGGAGCCGGGTGGCGCCTCCACCCGGTCAGTTGGTGGCGGAGCGGCCGTGGGTCAGTCCGGTGGGGAAGCCGACCAGCACCGGTTCGGGGACGTCGCAGCTGGTGCCGGCGTCGGTGGAGCAGACGCCGGTTTCGGGGAGTGCCAGGTGCACGGTGTCCGCGGCTTCGCGGTCCCCGGCGAGGGCTGCGGCGACGGAGCGGACCTGCTCGTAGCCGGTGGCCAGCAGGAAGGTCGGTGCCCTGCCGTAGGACTTCATGCCGACAATGTAGAAGTCCTTCTCCGGGTGGGCGAGGAGTTTCGCGCCGTGCGGCGGGACTGTGCCGCAGGAGTGGAATTCGGGGTCGATCAGCGGGCCGAGGTCCACTGGCGCTTCAACGGCGGGGTCCAAGTTGAGCCGCAGTTCGCGCAGGATGTCCAGGTCCGGGCGGAAGCCGGTGCAGGGCACTACGATGTCGGCCTCCAGTGTGCGCCCGTCAACGGCTTCGACGGTCACGGCAGAGTCGAGGGTTTTCAGGGCAGCGATACCGAACCGGGTGTGGAGTTCGATGGTGCCTGCCTCGACGAGGCGGCGCAGGCGCGCGCCGAGCTGGCCGCGGGCGGGCAGCCCGTCAGCGTCCCCGCCGCCGTAGACCTTGGCTGCGGAGTCGCCGCGGAGGGCCCACACGATGCGGGTGTCCGGGGCGTCTTTGGCGAGGTCGGCGAGATTGATCAGGGTGTTGGCCGCGGAGTGTCCGGCGCCGACCACGAGCACACGGTGGCCGGCGAAGCGTGCGCGGTCCCTGCCGATGACGTCGGGCAGCGGAGATGAGATTCGGGCCGCTGCGGCGTCTTCGCCGATGGCTGGCAGGCCGGAGGTGCCCAGCGGGTTCCGGGTGGCCCAGGTGCCGGAGGCGTCGATGACCGCTGCGACGGTGTGGTCGCGGGTTTCGCCGTCCGTGTGTTCCACGCGGACCACAAAGGGGGTGGTGTCGCGGTTCCGGACGTGGGTTTTGTCCAGGCCTGCCCGGGTGACGGCGATGACGCGGGCGCCGGTCTGCAGCCGCGAACTGATGGCCGGGTGCGCGGCCAGGGGTGCGAGGTAGTTGTCGATGAGTTCGCCGCCGCAGGGCAGGGCCGTGGGGCGGGGTGATTCCCAGTCCGAGGCTTCGAGGAGGCGGACGGCGGCGGCGTCGATGTTGAACCGCCACGGTGAGAACAGCCGGATGTGGCGCCACTGCTCGATGGCGGCGCCCGCCGAGGTCCCGGCTTCGAGGATCAGCGGTTCGAGGCCGCGTTCGAGCAGGTGGGCCGCGGCGGCCAGGCCCACAGGGCCTGCACCGATCACGGCGACGGGAAGGTTCTTCGCTGACTCCATGGTGTCCTCTTTCAGCCGTGGTGGTGGTGCAGTTGTTTTCGGTGGGCCCTGCCGGCCGGGTGGGGCCGGCAGTGCCCGGCGCGGGTTAGCAGCAGTCCTGGTCGTCGTCGCAGCAACCGGAGTCGCCGCAGCATCCGTTCTTCATTCAGCTCACCCCCTCCCCTGCTGGGTTTGCTTATGCGGAGGCCGGAGTCAGGGAGGCGATCAGGGCCTCGACCCGGGTCTTGATTTCGTCGCGGATGGGCCGGACGGAGTCCACGCCCTTGCCGGCCGGATCCTCCAGGACCCAGTCCTCGTAGCGCTTGCCGGGGAAGTACGGGCACTCGTCGCCGCAGCCCATGGTGATGACGACGTCGGATTCCTTCACGGCTTCGGTGGTGAGGACCTTCGGAATCTCTGCTGACATGTCGATGCCCACCTCGGCCATGGCGTCTACGGCGGCAGGGTTAACCTTGTCCGCCGGCTGGGACCCGGCGGAGCGGACTTCGATTTCACCCCGGGACAGGGTGGTCAGGAACGCGGCGGCCATCTGGGAGCGGCCGGCGTTGTGGACACAGACGAACAGGACGGAGGGCTTCCCGGTCATGAGAGCACCTTTCGGTTGGCCGCTTCCGCGGCGGACATGGCAGTGGCGGGGACGAGCGTCGGGTAAAGAAGGCGGACCAGGACGAACCCTGCGGCGCCGCCGAGGAGCTGGGCCAGGATGAAGCCGGGTGCGGAGGCCGGCGCGATCCCGGCAAACGTGTCGGTGATGGTCCGGGCGACCGTCACGGCGGGATTGGCGAAGCTGGTGGAGCTCGTGAACCAGTACGCGGCAGTGATGTAGCCGCCGACGGCGAACGCCACCCGGTCCGCCCTGCCAGAGCGGACCGTGCCGAACACCACGAGCAGCAGCCCTGCCGTGGCCACGATTTCACCCAGCCAGAGCCCGGCGCCGGCGCGTTCGTGGCCGGAGAAGGTGACGGGGCCGACGTCGAACATCAGGTTTGCCAGCACCGTCCCGGCCAGGCCGCCGAGGAACTGCGCCCCGATCAGGGCCAGGGCAGCCCTCGTGCCGATCATGCCCAGGGCACGCTCAGCCAGGGTCACCACCGGATTGAACGAGGCCGAGACCGGCTGCAGGGCCACGATCAGCGCCACGAGAGCGGCACCGGTGGCGAGGCTGTTCTGCAAAAGCTGCAGCCCGACGTCGTTCGGCGACAGCCGGGAAGCCATCACGCCGGAGCCGACGACGGCCATAACCAGGAACGCCGTGCCGGCGAATTCCGCACCGGCCCGCCTCATCAGTCCGCTCACTTCGCCTGTCCCCCGATCAGGGCAGCGAGGTTCTCCAGCGCCTCGGTGCGCGCCCGGTAATACACCCACACCCCCCGCTTCTCCCGCTCCAGCAGCCCCACCTCATGGAGCAGCTTCAGGTGATGGCTGATGGTCGGCTGCGACAGCTCAAACGCGTCATTCAGGTCGCAGACGCAGGCCTCGCCGCCCTTATGGGAGGCAACGAGGGACATCAGCCGTAGCCGCACCGGATCAGCCAGCGCTTTCAGCAGCGGAGCGATGCCCTCCGCTTCGGGTGCAGAGAGCGGTTCCCGGGTGAGCGGTGAACAGCACGCCACCGTCTGGACGGGGGTCAGTTCCAGAGACATAGACACATGTAAATATTCACATCTATCTATGTCTGCGGTCAAGGGGGCGGTGTTCCCGCACAATTGCCTGAGTACATTCAGCGATGTACTTTGGGCCGTGGAACCCCTCACCCAGGCGCCGGTGCTGTCCGGGTTCGGATATGCGGTCTCGGACCCGATCCGCGCCCGGATCCTGCTGGCCCTGGCGGGCGCTCCCGCCTATCCGTCCGAGCTCGCCGATTCCCTCGCGGTGTCGCGCCAGAGCATGTCCAACCACCTGACGTGCCTGCGCGACTGCGGAAGATGGAAAACGCCCCCCCGGACTGGACCTGGGCGAGGTCCGCGAACACATCCTTGCCCCGGCCCACGTCAATGACGTCCATGACCTGCACGCCTCCCTCGTCGCCTCCGGCACACCGGTCCTCTCAACCCACGTCACGGTCCAGGACACCTGCATGAAGGACGGGCACGCCGCCACCATCCTGGCCGACCCGCAGCGCTGCGTTGCCGAACGCTTCGAGGTCAGCATCGAACACTCCACCTTCCAGGTCGAGCCGGCCGCCCACCGCGACCAGGAGACCATGCACCACTGACGCCACCCTTGACTTACATACCCCCTAGGGGTATATTTCTGGTGTTGTCAGTGAAGTGGTATGTCCAGGGGACTGCCTCCCCGTCACAGCCGTTCAACCCCAGCGCACCCATCCGTCTTTGTGGAATGGAACTGACATGCGTGAATCAACCAAGCACCCCCACCTGCCGCTGACCGCCCACCCAGCCGGGCCGCCGTCGGGCCATCTCCGGGCGGACACACACGGCCCGCACACGGGCCATAACTCCCACGACGATCAGGTGGTGCATACCCGCGGCCAGCACGCCGGACACAGCACCGCCATGTTCAAGAACCGGTTCTGGCTGACGTTGGCCCTGTCCGCTCCGGTGGTGTACTTCAGCCCGATGTTCGGCCACCTGCTCGGCTACATGCCGCCCGGGTTCCCGGGGTCCGCGTGGATCCCGCCTGTCCTGGGCACCGTGATCTTCCTCTACGGCGGCCAGCCGTTCCTCAGGGGCGGCCTGAATGAACTCAAGGCGCACCGCCCGGGCATGATGCTGCTGATCGGCATGGCGATCAGCGTCGCCTTCATCGCCTCCTGGGTCACCACGCTGGGCATCGGCGGGTTCGACCTGGACTTCTGGTGGGAACTGGCGCTGCTCGTGGCCATCATGCTGTTGGGCCACTGGATCGAGATGCGCGCCCTCGGATCCGCCCAGGGAGCCCTCGACGCACTGGCCGCACTGCTTCCGGATGAGGCCGAACGGATCACCGACGCCGGCACGGAAACCGTCAGCGTCTCCGTGCTCCGGGCCGGGGACCTGGTACTCGTCCGCTCCGGGGCCCGGATGCCCGCGGACGGCACCGTCACCGACGGGCAGGCCGAGTTCGACGAATCCATGATCACCGGCGAATCCAAGACCGTGCTCCGCTCCCCTGGCGACACGGTGGTGGCCGGCACCGTAGCCACAGACAACACGGTCCGCGTCCGGGTCACCGCCGTCGGGGACGACACGGCATTGGCCGGGATCCAGCGGCTGGTCGCCGAGGCGCAGGCGTCCTCGTCCCGGGCGCAGGCGCTCGCCGACCGGGCCGCGGCGTTCCTGTTTTACTTCGCCACCCTCGCCGGTGTCATCACCTTCATCGCCTGGACCCTGCTGGGCAGTGTCCCGGAGGCGGTCACCCGCACGGTCACCGTCCTGGTGATCGCCTGCCCGCACGCCCTGGGCCTGGCCATCCCGCTGGTGATCGCCATCTCCACCGAGCAGGCCGCCCGCGCCGGCGTCCTGATCAAGAACCGGATGGCGCTGGAGCGCATGCGCACCGTCGGCGTCGTGCTGTTCGACAAGACCGGCACCCTCACCAAAGGCGAGCCCGAGGTACAGGACATTGCAGCGGCCGGCGGCGTGGGCCGGGAGGAGCTGCTGGCCCTGGCCGCGGCGGTGGAAGCGGACAGCGAGCACCCTGTTGCGCGGGCAATCGTCCGGGCGGCCAGGAACCAGGGCCTTCCCGTTCCCCAGGCCACGGACTTCCGCTCCATGACAGGCCGGGGCGTGAGTGCCAGCGTGGACGGCCGGACAGTGCAGGTGGGCGGACCGGCGCTGCTGCGCGAACTCACGGCCACCGAACCCCCTGAGCTGGCCGCGGCCACCGGAGCCTGGATGGAGCGCGGCGCCGCTGTGCTCCACGTCCTGGCCGACGGCAAGGTGCTGGGCGCCATCAGCCTCGAAGACGCCATCCGGCCCGAATCCCGGCAGGCCGTCGCGGCGCTGCAGGACCGCGGCATCAAGGTGGCCATGATCACCGGTGACGCCCGGCAAGTTGCGCAGGCGGTCGCGGACGAACTGCACATCGATGAGGTCTTCGCCGAGGTTCTGCCGGCCGACAAGGACAAGAAGGTCAGCGAACTGCAGAGCCGGGGCTTCAAGGTGGCGATGGTCGGGGACGGCGTCAACGACTCCCCCGCCCTGGCCCGGGCGGAAGTGGGCATCGCCATCGGTGCCGGAACCGACGTCGCCATGGAATCAGCGGGCGTGGTGCTGGCCGGGAACGACCCGCGGGCCGTGCTCTCCATGGTGGACCTGTCCCGCGCCAGCTACCGCAAGATGTGGCAGAACCTCGTCTGGGCGACGGGCTACAACATCATCTCCGTCCCGCTGGCAGCGGGGGTGCTGGCCTTCGCCGGCGTCATGCTCTCCCCCGCGGCCGGTGCCGTGCTCATGTCAGTGTCCACGATCGTCGTCGCCCTCAACGCCCAGCTGCTGCGCCGGGTCAAACTGAACCCGGCCCAGGTCCGCTGAACCTGGGCCAGTGTTGAACCTGGGCCACCGCTGAACTCGAGCCGGCGCCTGTGGCCCGGTAGCCTTAACACACACACTGATCCGGCACCGAAGGAGGAACCGTCATGCCTGCAGCCCGCAGCATTGCCTTGATGTTCCTGCGCCGTGCCGGACTGTTTTCACTGGTGCTCGCCCTCATCGCCGGCATTTTCGGCATGCACGTCATGAACGGCCACCACATCATGCACAGGCCGGCCAGTGCGCTGACGGTTGCTGGTCACTCGCACCCGGCAGGCGCGGCCGCCCATGGTGTCACTGCAGATACTGCCCACGGGCCCTCTGGCGAGCAAATTTCGGCTGGGCCCGGCTGCCCGGACGGGGATTGCAGCGGCACCCAAGCGATGACCGTCTCCTGCACCCCCTCCGGCAAGACAAGCACACTCACCGTGCCGGTCCCGGAAACGGCCGCGGTGGGAGCGTCGCCCGTCCGTGCCGGGCCGGCGGGACAGGTGAGCGGGCGCAGTGCCTACACGCCAGACACGCCATCACCATGTGAACTGTCCATCAGCCGGACGTAAAACAGGGCTGCCGGAACCATCCGGCATCAGCACAGCCGCGGCTATCGCCCGCGTCTTCGCGCGCCCGACTATGGCGCGCCATCCCCCTTTTCCGGCGCCCGGCGCCGATTGAACGTTTGAAGGACCTGATTTACATGAACAAGAAGTTTCTGACCCTTTCCACTGCCTCCATCGCTGCGGCCATCGCCTTGGCCGGCTGCGGCAGCGGACCCGGCAGCGGCACCACCACAACCGGCACGGACAGCGGCTCCGCGTCGGCCACCGCATCGGCGCCCTCCGGCAGCGCAACAGCGGCAGCCGAACACAACGCCGCCGACACGATGTTCGCGCAGATGATGATTCCGCACCACACCCAGGCTGTGGAGATGAGCGACATGATGCTCGCCAAGAAGGACATCCCGGCGAAGGTCACGGCCCTGGCCCAGAAGATCAAGGCCGCGCAGGCCCCGGAAATCGAAACGATGACCGGCTGGCTCAGGAGCTGGAACGAACCCACTGAAGCGGCCAGCGGCCACGACATGTCCACCCACGGGCCCGCAATGGGCGGCATGATGAGCGACGACGACATGAAGAAACTCGGCGCCGCCCAGGGCACCGAAGCTGCAAAGCTGTTCCTGACCCAGATGACCGCCCACCACCAGGGCGCCATCATGATGGCCAAGGGCGAGGAAACCGGCGGACAGAACGCCGACGCCGTTGCCCTGGCCAAGGCCATCGCCGCGGCACAGCAGAAGGAAATCCAGGAGATGAAGGACCTGCTGGCCACGCTCTAGCTGGCACCCCTTTCCGTACCCGCCCCGCCCGAGTGGCGGGGCGGTATCGTCCGTGGTACCTGAGCAGTCGCAAAGGACATGCGACTGAGCGTCGGTGAGGCTGAGTTAGGCTCACAATACGAAGCCTCGGGGGACACTCTTGCATGCCGGTTCACTTAGCCAACCTGTGGAGGCTTCCGGGCCGACGGTGGGCGTGACATTCAAGCAAGCCGCCTGGGCGCTTATGTTTGTAGCTCTGTATATTGCGGTTCTGGCAGCGGGAATTCTGGCTGCGGGGCTGTCAGGCCTCGTTGATTTCACTCCCGAGTCCGTCATTCTCCTGATCCTCTGCGGCGCAACTGTAGCGGCCATGCTGGCCCTGCACATCCACCTGATCCGGAGAAACGGCCTTAGTCTGGGCGGTCTCGGGTTCCGGCGATTCAGGCCCAGGATGCTTCATCTGCTGTGGCAAATCCCGTCTGCCATTTGGTTTTGCTCACCTTTGCATACCTCTTCGCCCTGGGCATCGCGTTGGCGCTCGTCCGACGGTTCCATCAGAACCTATGGGCTCCGGTGCTACTCCACGCCGTGAACAATGCGCTGGTGGTGCTCATCGTGTTGGCTGCGGCGTGAGGTAGCGCAGCCCGTGATGGAGGCGCCGGCGGCTGGTGCCGGTGCCCTCAGTGGGGCAGGCTTTCCTGGTCGCGGTGGGCGGCGGGTTCAATCTGGAAGGTGGAGTGCTCAATACTGACGTCGAAGTGCTCGGCGACGCAGCGCTGCAGGTCCGCCAGGATGGTGGCGGAGTGGCCGTCCCGCATGCAGTGGTCCTTGACGGTGACGTGGGCGGAGAGGATCGGGGTTCCGGAGGCGACGAGCGAGGCGTGCAGGTCGTGGACGTCGATGACGTGCGGCAGGGCCAGGATGTGCTCGCGGACCTCGGCCAGGTCCAGGCCGCGCGGCACGTTTTCCATCAGCACGTCAGTGGTGTCACGCAGGAGTTTCAGGGTGCGGGGGATGATCAGCGCGCCGATCAGCAGGGACACGACGGCGTCGGCCCGGGTCCAGCCGGTGAAGGCGATGATGACCGCTGCCGCGATGACGGCAACCGAGCCGAGAGCGTCGTTGAGAACCTCGAGGAACGCAGCCTTCATGTTGAAGTTGTGGTGCCGGCCCGAGGCGAGCACCAGCAGGCCGATGGCGTTGCCGGCCAGGCCGATGATGCCGAACCACAGCATGGTGGATCCGACGACCTCAGGGGCTTCGAAGAGCCGGCGGATGCCTTCGATGATGACGAACCCGCCCACGCCCAGCAGCAGGGCCGCCTGTCCGGCGGCGGCGACGATTTCGGCGCGCTTGTATCCCCAGGTGCGCTTCAGTGTGGCCGGTTTCAGCGCCAGTGACGCGGCGATCAGCGCGATCAGCAGCCCGGCCGAGTCGGTGAACATGTGCCCGGCATCCGCCAGCAGCGCCAGGCTGCCCGTGAGCACGGAGCCGACGATTTCGGCGACCATCACCATAAACGTGATGGCGAAAACGATGACGAGTTTGCCGCGGTTGCCGGCCGCGTCTTCGGCGCCGCGGGAATGGTCGTGTCCGCTGCCCATAGATCAGTCCTTCGGGCGGAGATTCAGTGAGAGGGCCTGCGGCTGCGCCTCTGGCGTGCACCCGGGGCAGCATCTGCCGGGCGGCGATACGTCGTCGGTTGGGACGGTGCAGCAGACGTCGCCGCGCCAGGCGTTGACGCCTTCCCGGACGGCGATCGCCGCGATCCCCAGCGCGGCACCGGCGTCCGCCCACCACCAGCCCAGCGTGCTGTTCAGGACCAGCCCGGCCAGCAGGACCGCGGAGAGATACGTGCACAGCAGGGTCTGCTTGGAATCCGCGACAGCCGTCTTGGAACCGAGCTCCCTGCCGGCTCGGCGCTGGGCCCAGGACAGGACCGGCATGACTGCCAGGCTCAGGGCGGCGATCACGATTCCGGGAGTGGAGTGCTGGGCTTCTCCCCCTCCGGCGAGGGACCGGACGGCGTCGACGCTGACGAAGACGGCGAGGGCGAAGAAGGAGATGGCGATGATCCGCAATGTCAGGTGCTCGCGCCGTTCCGGGTCCTTGGCGGAAAACTGCCAGGACAGCGCCAGCGCGGACGCGACCTCGATCACCGAGTCCAGCCCGAATCCGATCAGCGCGGACGAGTCCGCGACGCCGCCGGCCCACAGCGCCACCACCGCTTCGATGAGGTTGTAGGTGATGGTTACGGCCGCGAACAGCCGGATCCTACGGCTCAGTACCGCGCGGCGTTCCGGGCTTGCGGCATGCAGCAGCGCGGTCATCCGAAGCACTCCCCGTCGGGTGCGCAGCAGGCAGGGTCCACCGCCAGGACAACGCCGATCAGGTCCTTGATCGCGTGACCCAGCCGGGCGTCCGCGAGTTCATACCGGGTCCGCCGCCCGTCGGGGACAGCGACCACCAGGCCGCAGCCGCGCAGGCAGGTCAGGTGGTTGGACATGCTCTGCCGGGACACCCCGATGGAGTCAGCCAGATCCGACGGATAGGACGGTGCGTCCGAGAGGGCGAGAAGGATCCGGGCTCGGGTGGGATCCGAGACCGCATAACCAAACCTGGCCAGCACTGGTGCTTGCGTCAGCGTCTCCATGCCATCAAAGTACATGCGCAGATGTACTCACGCAATTCTGTAGTTTGGCCGCGTACGACGCCGGCCGGCCGGCCGCCGTCGTAAGCGGTCACCGTCCTACTGGCACGCCAGTCTGGTGTTGTTTCCGGTGAGCTGCAGCCCCAGGAGCTCCGCCGTTCCCGTCCCGCCGGTGTAGGTGGCACTGACGCGGAGGTCTACTTTGCCGTTCTTGGTGCTTCCCACACTTTCGGGAATGCCGTAGGTAGTTGCGCCGACAACGATGGTGGCCGACGCCGGTGACACGGTGACGCTTGACCCGTAGGTCCCTCCGGATGTCCTCGACGCAATGGTCACCGCCGTTGGAGCGGGGATGTTCTGGATTGTCAGGGTCACCGAGTCGCCCGGACCGGCTGTGCAGTGGAGGCTCATGGCTGCCGCCGGCCAGTCGGCAGCGGCGGAGACCGCCAGGGTGGCAGTGGCCGATTGCTGCCACAGGGCGGCAGCGGAGGTGGCGCCGGCACCCAGCAGCACCGTCAGGACGAAGGCTACCAAGGCGGCCTTCGCGCCCGGGAGGTTCTGCTGGGCCTTCATGCGCTTTCCTCTCTGTTTGTTCTATGCCCGGATTCGGGTGCCTGCTCAGTCCCTGATCTGAAAGTGCGGCGTGCGGCCCCAGGCCGCACGCCGCACTTACCAGACTAGGACAGGCCGGACTGGGTGACCTGGTTCAGGGCGAAGGCGACGTTGCCGAAGTTGTAGGTCTTGGTCACGTCGGTACGGCCCGTGGTGGTGGACTTGAATTCGAAGGTGATCGTGGCCGTGACCGTGCCGCTGGTGGTCAGCGGGCTACTGACCGGATTGCCGCCGATCGTCAGGACCGGGTCGGTGACAACCACATTCCCTGCGGTGAACCCGTCCACCGCACCGGTGCCCGTCGCGGTGATGTTGGCGGCCATCTTGTTGCCCGTCAGGGTGACGTTCAGGACCTGCGTGTAGGTCAGCTTGTCGCCGGGCACAACCTTGTAGGTGGAGATGGCGACCGGGCTGCCCGTCCGGTCCGTCCAGACGCCGGCCGCGGCCTGTACGTTCAGGTCACCGGCGATGACGGTGCCCGGTGCCCCAGTGTCAGAAGCGTTCCAGGAGGCCAGCGTGCCGCCGCCGCCCAGCAGCAGTGCAGCGCCAACGGCGATGGCGGCAGTTCCCTTGATCAGTGCGCTGTTCTTCATGATGAGACCCTTCAAATCTTGTGAGTGGATTTCCTGCTGAAAAGAACGATGCACGGGCAAACTCAGGACTCGATGTGGGAAATGGTCAAGAATCAGTCAAGAAAAAACAGCCGCTTTCGGGTGGTATCTTGAGTCACCGTCCCATTAGGGCGGTGACTTACTTTCTGGCGCCTGCCGCGTACTCCGACGTGCGCTGCCGGCCGCCCGTGCGACTGGAAGCTGGGGCTTGTATGCGCTTTTTGAAGGAATTGCGCGCCGGAAGCGGTGCGCTGGCCGTTGCGGCAATGCTGGCGGTGACGACGGCCGTTCCGGCCGGTGCGATCACCGGTGACTACGTCAAGGACAACGAGCATCCGTTCGTTGGGCTCATCGTCTTCTACGGTCCCGACGGCGGGTTCCACCACAGGTGCTCAGGCTCGCTGCTCACCCCGACGGTCTTCCTCACCGCCGGGCACTGCACCTCCGGCGTTTCCTCGGCCCGGGTCTACTTCCAGCAGGACGCCGGCGTTGACTGGAGCCCGGAAACCGGCACGGATCCGGACACCGGCTACCCCAGCGCCTGCGCGGACGGAACGCTGGGAACCCAGTGCGGCACGTCCCACGAGATGTACAACTACGGCTACACCGGCATGGACGCGGTTCCCGAAACCAAGGACGCCGGGCTGGTGATCCTGGACCAGCCGATCATGCTCGACGAGTACGCCCGCCTTGCCGCGCCGGGGACCCTGGACGCACTGGCCACCCAGCGCGGCCGGCAGGACACCACATTCACCTCCAGCGGCTACGGAATCTCCGCGGCCAGCCCCGCAGCAGGCGAGACCTCCTTCCGGGAACGGCTCATGGCCCAGTCCAAGCTGACCAATCTCACCAGCGCCAGCGCCGACGGCTACAACGTCCAGACCAACGGCAACGGCAAGGGCCTGGGCGGCACCTGCACCGCTGACTCCGGCGGACCGCTGTTCTACGGCACCGCCGGGTCCAACACCATCGCCGGCATCACCTCGTTCAACCACAACCGCTACTGCAACGGGACGAACTTCTCGTACCGCACCGACCGGCAGGACGTGGTCGACTGGATCCGAGCCACCACCGGAGGCGAGTTCTCAAACATCGCCTTTGCGCCCGCCGTCGGCTAGCCCTTCCCCGAAGCGGGGCGTGGTGCCTGGACGCGGTGGTGTCATTAACGGATGTCGGCCAGACCCGGGCACACGCCCGCACTACCCGCCGTCGTACTTTCCCTCACGAGACGCCCGGCGTACGGGCGCCTACGCCAGGAATTCAGCCACGGCCTTAACGGCCACGGTCCGTACGGCATAAACCGGGGCGAACACCGGCCGCTTCGGCAGCAGGGGCTCCGGGGCCGGATGGTCGTGGACGAGAGGCAGCGGAATACGCTGCGGCGCGATGCGCTGCCACGCCCACGGCAGGAAGTAATTCCGCGCCCAGGCGATGTCCCCGGCCCGGGCGTCGCGCCAGTTGCTGCGCGGCAGGGGCTTCGGCTCCAGCGGCTGCAGCGAGTGCGCTACCTGCAGGGCGTCCAGCACGTGCATGGCAATGGTGTGGTGGCCCAGCGGCGAGAAGTGCAGCCGGTCCGGGTCCCACATCTGCGGATCCCTAAGTCCGGGCAGCGTCCACAGGTCCACCAGCAGGCAGTTGTGCGCGGCGGCGACAATCCGGATGTTCTCGTTGAAGATGGCTATCCGGGAGCGGCTCCGCCCCAGGATAGGCGTGCGCCGCCAGTCCGGCCCGGCGAACAGCATGATGGTGGCACCGGTGGCACTGAGCCGTTCGACGCCGGCCTCCAGCCGGGCAGCCAGCTTGTCCGGGTCGGTCCGGTGGAACACCATGTCATTGCCGCCGGCCGACAGCGTTATCAGGTCCGGCTTCAGCTCCAGCGCCGGCTCCGTCTGCTGGTCAAGAATCTGGCCCAGGAGCAGGCCCCGGATCGCCAGGTTGGCGTAGGCAAAGTCCGTCCGCCCCGCGCTGAGCTCCTCTGCCACCCGGTCCGCCCAGCCCCGGAGCCCTCCGGCGCAGCGTTCCTCGGGGTCGCCGACACCCTCGGTAAACGAATCTCCCATTGCCACATACCGGCTCCAGGGGTGTGGGGCCGTTGCATCCGCAGCGGAGTTTCGGGGTCCAAATCGGCCGATGTTTTTCATCGCCTCGTCCTCTCCCTTACGCCCCCGGCGCGGTACGCCTGTGGCGTTATCCAAGAAACGTCCGAACCCTCCCGGAAATTCCTAAAAAGTTTCCCCGCCGTGAAAAATTTTCCGCACCCGGCAGTTAATCCATTCGGTGTATTATTTGGCTGCCCGCTCTATTGCGCGCCCCCACCGCCCATGCACGCAAGGAGCCGCCCGTGAGCCCGCCGGAACAGGCCCTCCCCCTTCAGCCAACGAAGCGAACACCGGCCGCGGATACCGGCCTGGGGTGTCTGCTCGGAATCATGGCCGGACTGCTCGGCCTGGCGCCGTGGCTGATCACCGGGGCGCAGCTGCCGCTGCAGAACTCGTGGGGCAGCCAGGTCCTGCCCGAACAGATGCCGGTGTCCCTGCTGCCGCTGAGCCAGTACGAACTCACCACCCTGGTGGCCCTCCTCAGCTCGGGCGGTGCGATGGCGGGGCTCGCCGTTCGCATCTGGCAGCCGGCCCGACGGCGGCTGGTGGCCTGGTGCGCGGCGTCCGGCGTTCTGGCGGTACAGTTTTCCGCCGCCGTCCAGTCGTTCACGGTGCTCGACGACGGCCTGACGGACGGGACACTGGCGAGGGTCTACTTCGCCGGCCTGCTGGCCGGCGTCATCACGTGCATCGCTGCGGGCGTCGTGGCGCTCCTGCTTCTCGCTGCCAGATCACGGGCCCTGGTTGCGCTGGGCGCCGGACTGATGGCGGTGCCGTTCACATCATGGGCCGGGGAGTGGGTTGTGGGCCTTGTCGGGCAGACGAACGTCCCCACTGCCGTGCCGACGGTGGCGCGCTGGATCCCGGCGCTCATCGTTGGCTGCGCCCTCGCGTGGTGCGGCCTCCGTCCTGCGCGGCGGGCCGCTGTGTGGCTCGCCGACCTGGCCCTGCTGTGGGTGGTGCCGGCCCTGTTCATCTCTGTCGGCTACGTCCTCGGGACACGGGCGATGGCGGGCGACCTGCAGGAGATGCTGCTGATGAGCCGGCAAATCCTGGCGGCAACGCTTGGCCCCGCCGGCGGAGCTCTCCCCACAGTCCTGCTGGCGCTGGCGATCGCACTGGCGGGACTGGGCCTCCGGTCTGTTGGCGCCCGACGGCGGGCCGGTAGCGGGGCCGGCGCCGAAGCCGGCGCCGGCGCCGATGCCGACAAAGGGGCCGGCGACACCCCATAGGTCATCGGCTCCCCCGGTGTTAGATTCGACGTGCCCGCGCCTCTCTGACCTGCAAGGAGATTCCCGTGTTGCTGATCGGCGGCCTTCCGGCCCACATTCTCTTGGTCCACGCCGTCGTCGTCTTTGGGCCACTGGCCGGGCTGAGCGCCGTCACCTATGGACTGGCCGGCCGGACCCGACGGTACCTCGCCTGGCCGCTGGGCGCACTGGCGCTGATCCTTGCCCCGCTGGCGCTGGTCACCGCGTCCGCCGGGGAGCAGCTGCAGTCAACCCGCGGCGCCACGGACGCCATCCAGGCCCACGCCCGGCAGGGGGACATCCTGAAGGTGACCGCCGTCGTCTTCTTCTTCCTGGTTCTGCTGATGCTCGCGGCGACCTTCACACCGCTGGCCAGCCGCATTCCGGCGCTGGCCTCCCTCCAGCGTTCCCGTCCCGCCCGTACCGCGGCACTGGCCTTGGGCGTGCTCGCCGGCCTCTTCGTGATCTACCAAAGCGTGATCACCGGGCACTCGGGCTCGTTCTCCGTGTGGGGCGGGTAGCTCCGCAGCGCATTGCCCCCCATGGCGTCCGGCCCGTCCGGAGCCGGCCGTTGCCGTGGCCGGGACCGACGGCGGGCTGGGTGAGCCTCCAGTCACGGGGACCATCGGACTCGTCCGCCGCCGGCCTCCTTCAGATTACGCCCCCGGGTTGGACGCAGGCGGCGAATGCTTGAGGCCCCCAAGGTGCCTCCACCTTTTCCCAAGGCCTGAGAGACACGCTTGCCTTACTCAGAACAGGCCAGCTGTCAGGGCAAGATGGCTGGTCCGGTCGCCGGGCCCGGAACGTACCCCATGCTTTCCGGGCCCGGCGGAAAGGCTTCCCGAACGTACGCCAGGGTACCGCCGGGACTTTGGCACGCCAAAGGTTTTCCCAAGGTCGGTCCGCCAGTATTGTGCTTGCCGGACACTCGACTGCCGCGCGACAACCGGCATGACACCGGGAACGGCGGAGCCCTCCCCGGACCCGGTGTCTTAACAGCCTCCCGCTTCGGCAGGCCAGGGTTTCAGACCCCGGCCCAGCGGCGCAGCGTGCTGTTGATCAGGCCAATGAGGACGGCTGTCCACCAGCACGCCTGCGAAATGCTGAGTGCGACCGTCAGCCTGAGCCGCAGTCTGCGGCCGAGTTCCCCGAACCGGGTGCATGCGGGCAGGGCCAGCAGCTGGTGCATGGCCGGCGCGATACTAAGCCCGTTGAGCATGAGCACCAGGACACAGGCGAGCTTGATGACCGTGACCAAATTGGTCAGGTCTGGGTCGATCAGGGCACCCGAAAACAGCAGCAGGGCAAGCCCGCCCCAGATCAGCGGCTTCGCGGCGGCCTCCAGCTTCCCGGACTCGTGCATCTGCACCTTGCCCAGCAGCCACAGCAGACCCAGCCAGTCGACAACCAGGATGGTGCCGAAGGAAAGCACGAGGGCAAGGATGTGCACGGCGAGCCCAATCCGGTGCAGTTCCGGACCGCAGTCAACGAAGTGGCCCACGAGCAGCGAAGCCGTCCACCCGGCCGTGCACAAAGCTCCGAGCAGAACCAACCGGAGCCGCTGGCTTTTCCGGCCAGCCGGGGCATGGCCGGACTGCGGTTCGTGAATGGACGGTTCATGAATGTGCGGCTCGTGAATCGACTGCCGCGCGCCGGACGGCGCCGGGGCCGGTGCTACTGGGGACATGCTGCTGCCTTTCAGGGTCGCCGGCGGAGCCGCCGGCGGGTGCGGCCGTGCTGCGATACACGGCGCCATGTGAGGGGAGAGTGATGGTGCTTAGTTAGGTAAACCTAAATCGGGAGATTACAGCCCGCCATCGGAATTAGACAAACAAAATGTTCGCTAATTTCTCCAGCGCTTGTTCTAAGTCGCGCCCCGCCGCCAGCCAAAGCGAGCACCGGAATGAACAGCAGCGGCTGAGACCCCTTCCTCACTCCGGGTTTTTGTACAGACATTCGCCGCTGAAGGCCCCGGCGAGGACGCAGTCGAACTGGCCAACTCCCGCACGGACTGCGTGCAGGACTGCCAGGCGCAGAACCAGGTCCACGGGGTGCACAACCCGGGTCCGGGTGATCAGCATCGTGGCAGCTCACGCGGGTCCAGGACCTCCCGCAGGTGAGCAAGCAAAGCCACCTCCGGACGCCCCGGGTGAACGGACAGGTGCCTGAACAGGGACGCGTGCATGTCCGGATCAAGACCAGGGTCAGCGAGAATTTCCCCGACCAGCAGCCGCAGCTGAAACAGCAGAAGGTTCCCGACCTCGGGCCGGGCAGAACCGGCCCCTGCCACGTGCGGCTGGCCGCCAGGCGACCCGTTATGCCGGTCCTGGTGGCTGACCGATGGAGACAGGACAAGAAGCGCCATGGAATTTCCCTTCGCCTGCGCCGAGCCGTCCGGCCCGCGCCAGTTATTCATCAGTAGTCCCCGGTCTGCAAGAGGATCACACCATTTCGTGCCCCAGCCTCCCGGTTCCCGGTGATGGATTCCCGGAAGACCTTGGAACCCCAAAGGGCTCCCACCCCCTAACCCGCGCACCGTTGCCCCCCCTCCGGGAATTGCGCACAATCTTTGACAATTCTTGGATTACCCCTGCACCTATCCTCGACGGGTTATCCCTAGCGTTGAGCCATGCAGCCACGAACAGACCCCACGGCGCCCATCAGGGGCATAGTTCCTACGAAAACCCCCGCCCTAGTGCTTCACGGGCGACGCGCAAAATTCCTCGCGCGACGCAAACTCCGTGCGCGCTGAGAAATATGCGCATCGCCGGGCGGTCTCCGCATCGGCCCGGCACGACCCAGAGCCCCCAAACCGGCCCTGACCTCGTGTTTTGCTGGGGGACCCGCGAGGGGGTGGGGGGCCGCGGCCCCACCCGTCAGCGGCAACCAGGGCACAGGTTTTTCTAAATGGCGCGCTTCAATACTTCATTCCGAAGCGTCAGACAGGGCGCCGCGCAGGCGGAGGGTTCCTAGTTTTCGCTGCTGGTTTTTCAGGGCGCCAGGTCTTAATCTGGCCGCCCGGTGACAATTTTCGGACGGCATTATCGGCAGGCTGTGGGGGCCCATAAATGAAGCACTTAAGAATTGTCCTGTATTCGCATGACTCACTCGGCTTAGGCCATGTGCGGCGGAACCTCGCCCTGGCCGGCGCCCTGAGCCGCCAGCTGCCCGGCCTGACCGGCAGGCAGGTCACCGGTGTCCTGGTGGCCGGGACCGCCCTCGCGCCGGGGTTCCAGATCCCCAAAGGGTGGGACTGGGTGATACTGCCCGGTGTCATGAAAGGCGCGGCGGGCTACGAGCCCCGGGACCTGTCCGTCCCCCTGCAGGACCTCGTGTCGCTGCGCGGAAAGCTGCTGGATTCGCTGCTGCAGGGCTTCAGCCCCGACCTGGTGATCGTGGACCGGCACGCCACCGGCATCCAGCTGGAACTCGAGGGGGCCCTGCGCCGGCTCCGGGCACGCGGTTCAGCCCGCGTGGTGCTGGGGCTGCGGGAAGTGCTTGACTCCCCCGAAGCGGCAATCGCCGAATGGGACGGCATCGGCGGTCCCCGCCGGGTCCAGGAGCTCTTTGACGCCGTCTGGATCTACGGCGACCGCTCTGTGCACGATCCCGTGGCCGCCGGCGAAATCCCCTTCTCGCTGCGGCGGATGGTCAGCTACACCGGATACCTGGCCGCGGGCCGGCCGAAGGGTTCCGGAAAGCTGAAGATGCCCGGCAGGTACGTCATGACCACGGTCGGCGGCGGCGCCGACGGCTACGCGCTGGCCAGGCTGGCCGCCGCCACCCCGCTTCCTGCCGGTCTCGGGCACCTTATTGTGGCCGGACCCCAGATGCCCAAAGCGCAAAGGCGCGATTTGCGGCGGCAGGCGGGTCCCGGCGTCGTAATTGTGAAGGCCTTGGAGGACATGCTGGCGCACATCGGCAACGCCGATGCGCTGGTTTCCATGGGCGGCTACAACTCCGTCTGCGAAATCCTCAGCACGGCGGTTCCGGCGCTGATCGTTCCGCGGGACCATTCCCGCAGCGAGCAGCGGATCCGGGCCGCGTCCCTGGCCGCCGCCGGATACCTCGAACAGCAGGAACTGGCCGCACTCACCCCCGGCATTCTGGCCGGCTGGATCGCAGACCGGGCAGGCACCCGGGTGGACCGCCGGGGAGCACAGCTCAACGGGCTGTCCAGGGTTCCGGGGCTGGCCGCGGACCTGCTCAAGGCGCGTGAGCCGCGGGCACAGGATCTGCTCCGGCCCCTCAGCCAGCAGATCATCAGCGAACCGGTCATCACCGCCCAGATCAGCAGCGTGGCCCAGAGCCTGCGGGGAGGTGCGGCACATGCAGCCGTCTGAGCCGGTGACCGCCTACGTCCTGAAGATGTACCCCCGCTTCTCCGAGACGTTCATTGTCTCGGAAATCCTCGCCCGGGAGGCCGCCGGCGAACGGATCGAAATCTTCGCGCTCCGCCCCACCACCGATGCCAGGTTCCACCCCGAACTGGCGCGCGTCAAAGCCGCCGTCACCTATGTTGGCCGGCCGCAGTCCACCAGCGGGGTGTGGGAAAGCCTCCGGACGGCTGCGTCGGCCGGCCTGACTGACGGCGTGTCACAGGCCCTTGGGGAACTCACCGCCGCCGACCCGGACGATGCCGTCCAGGCCATCAACCTGGCTGCCGAACTGCAGCGCCGGAACATCCGGCACCTGCATGCCCACTTTGCCTCCGCAGCAACCGCCGTCGCCCGGCTCGCCTCCCTGATCACCGGCATCCCGTATTCGTTCACAGCGCACGCAGCGGACATCTTCCGCGACACCGTCAACCGGGAAGACCTGCGGGCAAAGCTGGCCGACGCCCATCACGTGGTCACCATCAGCGACTACAACCTGCAGTACCTGCGCCACCACTTTCCGCAGCAGGCAGAGAGGCTCCGCCTGGTGCGCAACGGCCTGGAACTGGCCCGGTTCCCCTACCGCGACCCCAGGCCGGTCGGCACCACGGTGCGGGTGGCCGCCGTCGGACGGCTCGTGGAGAAAAAGGGCTTCCAGCACCTGCTCCCGGCGCTGGCTTCGCTTATCGGCTCGGGTGTCCGGGCGGACGTCCGCATCGCCGGCACCGGGATGATGGCCAACGAGTTGCAGTCCGCTCTCGAGCAACTCGGGCTCAGCCGCCATGTCCGGATGCTCGGCCCGCAGACCCAGGACCAGATCCACGAACTGCTGGACTGGGCGGACGTCTTCGTCGCACCGTGCATCGTGGGTTCGGACGGCAACGCCGACGGCATCCCCACCGTCCTGCTCGAGGCCATGGCCACCGGCACACCGTGCGTTTCCACGGCTGTTACGGGCATCCCGGAGGTCATCCGCGACGGCAGCACCGGCCTCCTCGTCGAACCCGGCGACCCCGCGCTGCTGGTCCAGGCGATCCTGCGGATCACCTCACCCGCAACGGACCGGACGCTGCTGGCCCGCAACGCCCGGACCCTCATCGAACGCGAGTACGACGCCGGACGGCAGGCCGCTGCCCTGCGTCGCCTCTCGCTCCAGACAGTTGCGCAACGGCCGCTTTCGCCGGCGCCGGAGGCGGTGGCCTGATGCGCGTCGCCTACATCTGCGCGGACCCCGGCGTCCCCGTCTTCGGCACCAAGGGTTCCTCGGTCCACGTCCAGGAGATCGTCCGGGCCTGGCGCCGTGCCGGGGCCGAGGTCACCGTCTACTGCACCCGCGCCGGGACCGACCGGCCCGCCGACCTGTCCGGGCTGCCGGTCGTCGAAATCCGGCCTCATTCTGCCGCCGGGGCGGGACGGGAGGACGCCATCCGGGAGGCGGCCGCTGCCCTGGCCCAGGCCGTCATCCGGGACGGCTGCGACGTGCTCTACGAGCGCTATTCGCTGTTCAGCCCGGCCTTGGCCATGGCCGCGGGAGCCCTCCGGGTGCCGGCCGTGCTGGAGGTCAACGCCCCGCTGATCGAGGAACAGCAGCATTACCGCGAACTCCACGACGCCGGACTGGCGGAAAGAATGCTGCACGCCAACGCCGCCGCGGCCAGCGTGGTGGCCTGCGTCTCGGAGCCCGTGGTGCGGTGGGTGGAGGGCCGCGTTCCCGGAGCCAGGACCCTGCTGGCCCCCAACGGCGTCAACACCGAACGCATCACGCCGCGCCTCCCTGTCAGGGATCATTCCGGCTGCCTGACCGTGGCTTTCGTCGGCACGCTGAAGCCCTGGCACGGTGTGGGCTACCTGCTTGACGCCGTGGCCCGGGCCAACATCCGCAAGGCCGCGCCCACGTGGCGGGCGAAGATCATCGGTGACGGGCCATGCCGGCAGGAGCTCGAGCGGACCGCTGCGCAGCTGGGCGTGGACGCCGAATTCACCGGCGCCGTGGCCCCGGACTCCGTGCCCGGCCTGCTGCACGAATGCGACGCCGCAGCCGCACCCTACCCGGCAGCGGAACCCGGCGGGGACGACTACTTCTCCCCGCTGAAGGTCTACGAATACCTGGCGGCGGGCCTGCCGGTGGTCGCGTCCGGCGTGGGGCAGATTCCGTCCATCCTGCAGCACGAGCGCACCGGTCTGCTGGTGAAGCCGGCCGACCCCGGTGCGATTGCCGCTGCCCTGGGGCGTCTCGGTGCGGACGCCGCGCTGCGGGGGCGCCTGGGCACCCAAGCCAGGGCAGCCGCCGTCGGGCTCTACAGCTGGGACGGCGTCCTGGCAACCATCCGCCAAGCACTGACGTCCGAAAGGAGCGTGGCCTGACATGGGCATAAGAGCGGTACCGAAAAGCGCCCCGCAGGCCAGGCCGGAGTCCGGGCTGCGCCGCACACTGTGCTGCGTGCGCCCGCACCTGAAGGGCCACCGGTGGCTGATGGCAGGCGGATTCTCCGCCCTGGCGTTCGACGTCGTCTTCCGCCTCATCGAGCCATGGCCCGTGAAGATGGTGGTGGACGCCGTCTCCCGCGCCCTGGGCGCGACGCTGCACAAGCCGGGACCTTCAATGGACGCCAGCCTCCAGACGCTGCTGCTGTGCGGCGCCTTCGTGGTGGCGATAGCGCTGGGCCGGGCGGTGTCCAACTACTGGTCCGCGATCTGTTTCGCGCTGGTGGGGTCCCGGGTGGCGTCGGACCTGCGGGCCCGCGCCTTCCGCCACGTCCAGAGCCTCTCCATGCGGCACCACACCCGGGCGTCCACCGGGGACACGGTCCAGCGGCTGGTGGGTGACGTGTCCCGGCTGCAGGAGGTGGCGGTCACCGCCGGCCTGCCGCTGCTGGGCAACATGGTCACCCTGGTCCTGATGACCGGCGTCCTGCTGTGGCTCGACCCGCTGCTCGCCCTGGTGGTTTTCCTGGCCGGCGGAGTGTTCGCGCTCCTCTCCCGCTCGAGCTCCGGCCGGATCACCGCCGCCGCAGGCAACTCCCGGAAGGGCGAAGGAAACCTGGCCACCACCGCGGCCCAGACGCTCGGTGCCATCCGCGAAGTCCAGGCCTACGGCCTGGAGGACACCATCAGCACCGGTTTCCGGAAGAGCAACCAGGCCACCCTCGGCACCGGCGTCGCGGCGCTCCGGCTGGCGGCCGGGCTCGAGCGGCGCACCGATGTGCTGATCGGCGTCGCGACGGCGGTTGTCCTGGCCGGCGGCGGCTGGCGCGTACTGGAGCACGCGATCACCCCCGGCGACCTCGTGGTGTTCCTGATGTACCTCAAGACCGGGATGAAGCCGCTGAAGGACCTGGCCAAGCAGACCGGCCGGATCGCCCGCGCCACCGCCTCCGGCGAGCGCGTCGCGGACCTGCTCGAGGCCCAGACCGACCTGCCCGAGGCTCCCCACGCCCGGCGCCTGGACAGCGCCCGCCCGGACATCGTGCTGGACAACGTCTCCGCCGGCCACGGGGAAGGGACCGTGCTGCACGGGATCAGCCTCACCATCCCGGCCGGCGAGCACATCGCCATCCTCGGCCCGTCCGGCGCCGGCAAGTCCACGCTCGCCAGCCTGATCCTGCGCATGATCGACCCCAGCACCGGTTCCGTCCGCGTGGGCGGCGAGGACCTGCGCGACCTCAGGATCGCCTCCGTCCGCTCGCACGTGTCCATCCTGCTGCAGGACTCGGTGCTCTTCGGCACCTCCGTTCGGGACAACATCCGCTTCGGCCGGCTGGACGCCACGGACCAGGACATCGAGGAAGCAGCCGTCCTCGCGCAGGCCGACGGTTTCATCCGTGCCCTGCCCAACGGCTACGACACCGTGCTGGGCGAAGCAGCGAAGGACCTCTCGGGCGGCCAGCGGCAACGGATCGCCATCGCCCGCGCCATCCTCCGGCAGGCGCCCATCGTCATCCTGGACGAGGCCACCGCCGGGCTGGACCCCGTCTCCCGGAACTCCGTCCTGCAGGCCCTCGCCGCCCTGACCCGCGAGCGCACCTCCATCACCATCACGCATGACGCCCACTCGGCGCGCTCCTGCGACCGCATCATCTGGCTGGAACACGGCCGCATCATCGAAGCCGGGCGCCCCGACCAACTGCTCCGGGACCCGGGCTCGCGGTTCGCCCGGTGGATGGCGGAGCAGGGACGTGGACCTGCCGCTCTTGGCGCTTCGGGCGCGGTCAGGGTGGAGGTGCCATGATCACCCTGGTGCCCGGCTCCCCGCAGGCCGAGCATGCCCTCGCCCGCCGCGACGCCGCGCTTCCCGGCCTCCCCTGGCTCCTGGACAACGGCCGCCTCTCCGAACTGCTCGGCGAAACCGTCCGCGTCACCCGCGTCCGCTACAAGCCGGGCACGTCCCTGCTGGTGTCGTTCCGCCGCCGGCGCAACGGCAGCTTCGACTACGGCTGGGCCATGACCCGCACCCCAGCCAGCAGCGGCAAACTCCTCGAACGCGAACACACCGTCCGCAGCCACGGCGGGGACATGAGCATCCTCCGGCCGGACCCCAGCGATCCAGAGACCCTGGTGGCAGTGGGCGGCGTAGAGGACGACTGGGCCCTGCACAGGAACCTCACCTGGCTGAGGAAGAAAGGCCTCGAGCGGCTGGGCCTCCACCACCGGCCGGGCGCGGCCCTGCTGGCCGGCAGCACCGTGCTGCGCTACAAGCCCGAGCGGCGGCTGGTCCTCCTCAGCCACAGGGCGAGCACCGCCGTCGTGATTAAAGCGGCAGCCAAGCCCGCCGGCCCCGGACAGCAAAGCCAGTTCCTGAACCGGCTCCGCCACCACGGTGTCCCTCTCCTGCCGCAGCTCGCCGACGCCGAATGCCTCGCCCACGGCATCACCGCCAGCACCGCATGGGGCACCGGCGACCTCGCGGCGCGCGACAACAGCACCGGCACACGCGCCGCCGCGTACACCGCCGGCCAGGCCCTCGCCGCACTCCACTGCGTCCCCGATGTGGTCGAGGCTGGGCGCCTTCCTACCGCGGGCAACCGGCCCGAAGACCTCGCGGCTCAGCTGAAGGCTTCGCGCGCCATGGTTTCCGCACTGCTGCCGGAGCTGGAACCGCTGGCCCGGGACCTCGAAACCAGGCTCACTGCCCTGCTGCTTGCCCGGCCCCGGACAGCACCGGTCCTGGTCCACGGGGACTTCTCCGCCGACCAGGTGCTGGTGGGAGATTCAGAGGTGCGCCTGATCGACTTCGACCGGGCGGCCAGCGGATTGGCCGAGGCCGATCTTGGATCGTTCGCCGCCGCAGAAGAGGCATTACTTCCTGCTGCGGGCGCCTCGCCTTCCAGGGAGGCTCTTCCCGACGGCGGCGCTCCCGCCAGCACTCCTGCCGGGGTTCCCGTCAGGGGTGATTCGGCCGGGGGACCCAAGACGGCGCTGCTCGCCGAAGGCTATCTCGACGCCGGGGGACGGTTTTCGCAGGCCGCCGTGGACGCCTGGGCAGCCTACCGGCTCTTCAACAGCAGCGTTGACCCCTTCCGTGACCGGTCCCCGGAGTGGGCCGCAGACATGTCCTGGCACCTGGCCCGGGCAAAGGAGCTGATCCAATGACCTGGCATCCGCCTCTCCCCCGCCGGGTAACCGACGCCGCCGGCACCGCCTGGACAGTCCAGCGGGCCTGGCCCGGAACAACGCCGGGCTCGTACGTCCTGGAGGTCCGGTGCCCGGACCGTCCGGGCGTCATGGCGGGACACTTCAGTGGCGGCGCGTTCGAGGCCATCACCGTGGACGACCCCCGTCTCCCCGCCCTCGCGGCCGAGTCAGCCAGGGGTGAGGTCGTGGTGCACCGCGCCCACAAACGGGCCGTCCTCCGAGCCCCCGAAGCCTTCATCAAGGTCTTCCGGCCCGGCCGTGCCCTCGCCGCAGCTGCCAGCCACAGCATCTCCGCCGCCGCACTGACCGAGGGCGGCTTCAACACGCCGCGGCTGGTCAGCGCCGGACCCGACGTCCTGGTCTTCAGCCGCCTGGCGGGCCGGTCCTTCCACGACCTCGGCCACAGCCAGGCCGGAAGCACCGACGCAGCCTACGCCGCCATGTGGGCGCGGTGGTCCCGCGCCTGGGCCGGAACCGTGACCGCCGCCGGCAGTTCAGCGTTTCAGGACAGCCTGCAGCAGCTACCGCTCCGCGATGCCGCGAAGGAGGCCGCGAGCCTGCAGCGCTGGGTGGATCACTGGCTCCGGCACAGCGAGGGCATCGCCGCCGCAGCTCCCGCCCGCGCCGTGCTCCTCTCCCGTGTCCAAGTGGTCACCGAGACCCTGCTCGGCACACCCCCGGACCGTGTGGGCTGGGCCCACGGTGACCTGCACGACAAGCAGATACTCGGTGGCCAAATGCTCGTAGCCCGCGAATCCGGGGGCCAGGTGGTCGGAAGCCGAGGTTCCGCCAGCAAAACCGCAGCGACGTCCGCGGCTCCCGGGCTGCTGGACTTTGACGAGTCCTGCCAAGCTGAGACCGCCCTGGACCTGGCCAACCTCGACGTGCACCTGGAACTGAGGTGGCGGCAAAACCTGCTCACCACCCGCCGGTACGCCATCGCCCACGCGGCGGTCATGTCCGCGGCCGAATGCCTGCACGTAAGCCCGCACCGCTTCTCCGCCTACGCCGCGTCCACGCGGCTCCGGCTGGCGTGCCTCTACTCTTTCCGGCCGCCATGGGGCGCCGACGCCGCCACCTACCTCGTCTCCGGTTACCTCCCCGCCCAGGCCCGGCCCTGCCCGAACGAACGCCGATAGGAGCCTGACATGAACAACCCGCCAACCGCGGCCACGAACGCCCCGTCCGACCCGTCCGATACCTCCGACTCCTCCGATCCGGCGGGACCACCGGCCCTGGGGCTTTCCCTGTCCGTTATCGGGACCGGGTACCTTGGCGCCACGCACGCCGTCTGCATGGCGCTGCTGGGGCACAGCGTGGTGGGGATCGACGTCGACGAGAACAAGATCCATTCACTGGCCAGCGGAACACTGCCGTTCTACGAACCGGGACTGCAGGAACTGCTCCGCCGGATGCTGGACAGCGGCAGGCTAAGCTTCAGCACCGATTTCTCCGCCGCGGCGGGCGCAGACATTCATTTCCTGTGCGTCGGTACCCCGCAGAAGCCCGACTCGCCGGCCGCCGACCTCCGCTTCCTGGACGCCGCCCTCGCCCGGCTGGCACCGCACCTGGACAGGGCCTGCCTCGTCGCCGGCAAATCCACGGTTCCGGTGGGCACGGCGGAGCGGCTGGCCCAGTTCCTGCAGCTGAACGCCCCGGCGGGGAGCCTGGCCGAGCTTGCATGGAACCCGGAGTTCCTCCGGGAAGGGCACGCCGTCGAGGACACCCTGCACCCGGACCGGCTGGTGTTCGGCGTGGCCTCCAGGCAGGCCCGCGCACTCCTCGACGCCTGCTACGCGCCCGTCATCGCCGACGGCACCCCAGTGGTGGAGACCGACCCCGCCACCGCCGAACTGGTCAAGGCCGCCGCCAACTCCTTCCTGGCCACCAAAATCTCCTACATCAACGCGATGGCCGAAATCTGCGAAGCCACCGGCGCCGACGTCAACCAGCTCGCCACGGCCCTCTCCTACGACAACCGCATCGGCGGCCGGTTCCTCACACCCGGCCTCGGCTTCGGCGGCGGCTGCCTGCCCAAGGACATCCGCGCCTTCACCCACCGGGCCCGGGAGCTCGGCGTCGGGCAGGCCGTGGGCTTCCTGCAGGAGGTCGACGCCATCAACCAGCGCCGCCGCCAGCGCACCGTGGACCTCATCACGGAAATGGCCTGCGGGGACCTGGCCGGCGTGCACGTCACCGTCCTCGGCGCAGCCTTCAAACCCGACTCCGACGACATCCGCGACGCCCCCGCCCTCGACGTGGCCCGCATGCTCCACCAGGCCGGAGCCAAGGTCACGGTGTTCGACCCCAAAGCCATGGACAACGCCCGGCGCGCCTACCCGGACCTCGCCTACGCCGACACCCTCGAAGCCGCCGTCACCGGCGCCGAGATCGTGGCCCTGCTCACCGAATGGGACGTTTTCCGCCGGGCGGACCCCGCCGCGCTCGGTACCCTGGTGCAGCGGCGGAACATCGTCGACGGCCGGCACGCACTCGACGCCGAGGCCTACCGCGCCGCCGGCTGGGACTACCGAGCCCTCGGCGCCCCGAGCAAACTGCCGGCCGCGGTTCAGGACCAAGCTGTACCGACGGCGGAACCCCTGGTGATGCTGTAATTCCGCCACTGGCTACCCACCCCTGCCCGTGGATCACGACGGAGGCAGCGGACGTGTTCCAGAGAGGACGTGTTCCAGAGCGGGTGTGGAACAATCGAAGAGCCCTTTGAAAGGAGCCCTTCACCCATGCGGCAGCCGGACCAGGGACGACGGGTACCCTCCGGCTACCGGACACCCGCGGGCTGGGCCCGGGTTCTGCGCGGCTCCCCTGCCACCCTCATCTTCGTCGTTCTCTTCTGGGCCGCGGGCGCACTGTCCGGCAGCTTCCGCTCCGGCCCGCCGTCTTTTCTTCTGCTCCACGTCGCGGCCACCTCACGCTCGGTTCCGGACCACTGGTACGCCCTGCTGCTCTCCGCGTTCTGGGAGCGGGACCTGGCGGGATACGTGGTGGGCACGCTCGTGGTGCTTCTGGCCGGGCTCCCGCTGGAACGCCGGGTCGGACCCCTGAAGTTCGCTGCGGCGGCGCTGGCCGGGCACGTGCTGGGGATCGTGGCGACGCTCGGGTTCCTCGCCGCGGCCCGGGGCCTGATGGGGAGCTGGATCCGGGACCTGAGCGGGCACTTCTTCCTGGGGCCGAGCGCCCTGGCCTGCGCGGCCGCGATGGCGGCGACCGCCGCCCTGTCCACCCTGTGGCGGCGCCGGATCCGCGTTGTCCTGCTCGCCGTGCTGCTGCTGTTTGCGATGTATGCCGGAGGCTTCGAGGACCTCGTCCGGCTCGGGGCGGCCGCGGCAGGAGGGCTGCTGGGCCCGGTGCTGCTGGGCCGGCGCCCGCGCTTCGGCAGGCCCGCCGTCTCCCGGCACGAGGCCCGGATTCTGGTGGCGCTGCTCCTGACGGTCGCGGCGATCGGTCCCGTGATCGCGGGACTGGCGCCGCACGCCGTCGGACCTCTTTCTGTACTGAAGTTCCTGTTCACCAACATCCAGCCGGTGGACCCTGCGGCGCTGCAGGCGTCCTGTTCCCGCCCGGCTGACTTCAGGGACTGTGCGGCAGCGCAGCTGCAGCTGCGTGCCGGGGCGGGTGGAATCTTCATGGCCATCCTGCCGTCGTTCCTGCTGCTCCTGTTCGCGGACGGCCTGCGGCGCGGGCGGCGGTTCGCCTGGGCGGGTGCCCTCCTGATCCAGGCCTCGCTGTCCCTGCTGGCCGCCGTCACCATTGCCGGCGTCCTGCTGCCGCCGCCCGGTCCGGGTGTGCCCGCCCGCGAGGGCGTGGGCGGGATCGAGCTGTCGGGTTATTCGCACCCGCTCAGCCTGGTGCTGCCGATGCTCCTGCCTGTCTTCCTGGCGGGGCTCCTGCTGGCAGGCCGGAACCTGTTCCCGGTGCGTGCGCCCCGAGGAACGTACCTGCGGCTGGCGCGCCGGGTGG
Source organism: Arthrobacter sp. K5 (assembly GCF_040448525.1). Lineage (NCBI taxonomy): Bacteria > Bacillati > Actinomycetota > Actinomycetes > Micrococcales > Micrococcaceae > Arthrobacter > Arthrobacter sp. K5. Next base: position 2,055,299 of record NZ_CP159279.1, read on the forward strand.
TGGTTGCCCTGGTTTTGCTGGGCCTGCTGTATGCGGCCCTGGGACTGGCCCTGGCCGACGGATTCACTCCTGCGCCTGGCCTGCTTCAGCTGCTGGCCGACGTCCCGGACAGGTTCCTGCCCCTCGGATTCCTGGTGGACCGCTCACCGGCGTTCTACCCCGAAAGCACCGCCGCCGTCGTCCTTTACGAAAGTATCGGCGTCGTGTTCTGGGCGTGGACCGGGTTCCTGCTGCTCCGGACGTTCCTGCGTCCGGCCCATGGCCGGCACAGCGCGGACGAGGAGCGGGCCCGGCGCATCCTGAAGTCGCACGGCGGCGGTTCGCTCTCCTGGATGACCACGTGGAGCGGGAACAGCTACTGGTTCTCCGGAACGAGCTTCATCGCGTACCGGGTGCTCAGCGGGGTGGCCGTGGCGCTCGGGCCGCCCGTGGGTCCGCGGGCCGAGCGGGAAGCCGCGTTCACGGAGTTCGCCCGGCACTGCCGGTTCAGCGGGTGGACGCCGTGCTTCTACTTCGTGTCCGAGGAACTCCGCGGCGTGGCCGGATCATTGGGATGGGGCTCGGTCCAGGTGGCGCAGGAAACCGTGCTGCGGCTGGACGAGGTGTCCTTCCGCGGCAAGAAATTCCAGGACATCCGCACCGCGCTGAACCGGGCGGCCAAGGCCGGGATCCGCGCCGAATGGACCACGTTTGCCCACGCGCCGATCGCCGTCCAGGCCCAGATCGAAGCGATTTCCGAGGAGTGGGTGGCGGACAAGAAAGTCCCGGAGATGGGCTTCACGCTCGGCAGCCTGGATGAGCTGGACGACCCCGAGGTCCGCTGCCTGCTGGCCATCGATGCCGACCACACCGTCCACGCGGTGGCGTCGTGGCTGCCGGTGTACCGGAACGGATACGTGGTGGGCTGGACGCTCGACTTCATGCGGCGGCGCGGCGACGGCTTCCGCGCGAGCATCGACTTCCTCATCGCCTCCGCCGCACTGAGCCTGCAGGACGAGGGGTGCGAGTTCATGAGCCTCTCCGGGGCACCGCTGGCCCGGGTGCCGTCTTCTTCGCCTGCGGGCGGGGTCCCGGCCGGTTCCGTCTCTGGTTCCTCCGCCGGTTCTGGCGCGCCTGCCGGTTCTGGCGCGCCTGCCGGTTCTGGCGCGCCTGCCGGCCACGACGCGAACGGCGGCCTGGACCGGCTGCTCGACTGGCTCGGCGCAGCCTTGGAACCCGTCTACGGCTTCCGTTCCCTGCTGGCATTCAAGGCGAAATTCAAACCGGACTACGAACCCATGTACCTGCTTTACCCCGACGCTGCTGCCCTGCCCGCGATCGCCAACGCCATCACCCGGGCTTACCTGCCTTCGATCAACCTGGGGCAGGGCCTGACGCTGGTGCGGGGCCTCCTCACCCGCCGCTGACCCAACTGGGCACCAGCTCAGGGCGTTCCCAACGCTGGGAAGGCCCTCAGCTGCGACCTAGTTGGGTCCGAGGGCGAAACCGGTGTGCCGTTCGAGCGCTTGGAGCAGCGCAGCCTGGAAGGCGGCGTCGTTCACGGCCGGGTGGGGCTGCCTGCGCTGCTGGTGGAACCAATAGCCTCCGGACACGCGGCTGTCCGCGGCCTCCCGGGTGGCCAGCCACACCTGCGTGACGTGCCCCAGCTCCAGGTCATCGGGCGCACTGCTTCCGCCCATGCGGGTGGGGACCCAGCCTGGATCCACCGCGTTGCTTTCGACGTCCGGCCAGCGGGTTGCCACCGCGGCCGAGAGCGTGGTGACGTACAGCTTGCTGTCCGAGTAGGCGGCCGGCCGCCCGGCCGCGTTCGTCCAGTCGATTCCCTGGAGGTCAGGCGTGCCGGACCGGTGCATGCCGCTGCTGATGTACACAACCCCGCGCGGCCGGGTCATGAGCGCGGTCAGGATGTAGGGCGCAACGGTGTTCACCGCAAAGATCTGGCTGCCGCTGTACACCCCGGCGTTATGGATGACGGCATCGAACGGGCCGTACCGGTCTGCCTGCTCTGCCACACGCACCGTCCCGGCGATGCCAGCCAGATCCCCGACGACGGTCCCCAGGGCCTGGTCCCGGACCTCGCCGCCGTCCGCGAACCGTGACTCATCCCTCGCGTGCAGCACCACTTCATGGCCCTGCTGCATCAGCGCCCTCGCAGCATTCAGCCCGAGTCCGCCCGCAGAACCTGTGATGAATATTCTCGCCACTCTGCATGCTCCGTTCCCGCCGCTGTTCGGCTGTCACAGGGGCAATCCCCCCCTGATTCACAGTAATTGAGGCGGCCCCGCGGCAGGCAGGCCCTGACAGGGACTCCCACGTCGTTCACGGCGTCCGTAACGTGGAGGATATGAACAACCGGAATGAGATACGGGAGTTCCTTGCCTCCCGGCGAGCGAAGCTCACTCCCGAACAGGCGGGGTTGCCGGACTTCGGCGGCGTGCGGCGCGTGCCCGGCCTGCGCCGTGGAGAAGTGGCGCTGCTGGCCGGCATGAGCGTTGAGTACTACACACGCGTCGAGCGTGGAAGCCTGGCCGGCGTGTCAGACTCCGTCCTGGAGGCCATCGCCCGCGCCCTGCAGCTGAACGAGGCGGAGAACGAGCACCTGTTCAACCTTGCCCGGGCCGCCGGGCCCGCCGCCCGGCGGCGGAGGCAGCCGGCGCAGGCGATCCACCCCAGCGTCCAGCTCATCCTCGACGGCATGGCGGGCATACCGGCCTTCGTCCAGAACGGCCGCCTGGACATCGTTGCGGCCAACGACCTTGCCCGCGCCCTGTACTCACCGGCCTACGAAGACCCGGCACGGCCCGTGAATTTCGCCCGGTTCGCGTTCCTCAACCGTCGTTCCGAAAGCCTGTACGCGGACTGGAACCTGGCGGCCGACACAAGTGTGGCACTGCTGCACGCGGAAGCCGGCCGCGACCCGTTCGACAAAGGCCTCTCGGACCTCATCGGGGAATTGTCGACCCGCAGCGAGGAATTCCGCAGGCGGTGGGCGCAACGGAATGTCCGGCTCCACCGCACCGGTGCCAAGACGTTCCAGCACCCGGCCGTCGGCCGGCTCGATCTGCACTTCAACGGGCTGGAGCTGACGGCCACGCCCGGCCTCACCATGTTCACCTACACTGCCGAGCCGGGTTCGCCGTCCGCGGACGGCCTGCGGTTGCTGGCCAGCTGGGCGGCAACTGCCGCGGAATCCTCCGAAAGACCTCCCGAAAACGCGGTGCCGGACGAACGCACCGCGCCGGACGGCACGACCGCCGTCGACCTTCACCAAGGGCACGTCCGTCAACCTGGCCGCGGCCACCAGGCCTGAGCCGAGCAAGCCCTCGACACCTCGCTCCCCCTAAAAAGCCCGTCCCATCAAAAGCCGATACCGTGCTGTCCGCCACAAACGGGAAGAGTCTTGGGGGTCCCTGTCGTTACCCCTTTCAGCAGGGTCTGCCTCACGCCGCGGCGCTGGGGTTAAGTAGATGAAAGAAACGGATCTCTTTCACTTACGGCCCGTTCCCATACCCACCTATAAACAGGAGAACCATGCCTACCGTCAACGCTTACGCAGCGCCCTCCGCCGCCGAGGACCTGGTCCCCACCACCATCGAGCGCCGCGCCGTCGGCCCGCGCGACGTCCTCATCGAAATCAAGTACGCCGGCATCTGCCACTCCGACATCCACACCGTCCGCGGCGACTGGGGCCCGCAGCAGTACCCGCTCGCACCCGGCCACGAGATCGCCGGCATCGTCACCGAGGTGGGCGCCGAAGTGACCCGTCACAAGGTTGGCGACCGCGTGGGCGTCGGCTGCATGGTCAACTCCTGCAAGGAGTGCGCCAACTGCCTGGCCGGTGAGGAACAGTACTGCCTGAAGGGAATGGTCGGCACGTACGGCGCCGTCGACCGCGACGGCACCATCACCCAGGGCGGCTACTCCACCCACATTGTGGTGACCGAGGACTTCGTCGTCACCATCCCCGAGGGCATTGATCTGGACGTCGCCGCTCCCCTGCTGTGCGCGGGCATCACCACCTACTCCCCGCTGCGGCACCGGGGGGCCGGCCCCGGCAAGAAGGTCGCCGTCGTCGGCCTCGGCGGACTTGGCCACATGGCCGTCAAACTCGCCCACGCCATGGGCGCAGAGGTCACCGTCCTGTCCCAGTCCCTCAAGAAGCAGGAAGACGGCCTTCGCCTCGGCGCGGACCACTACTACGCCACGAGCGACGCCGGCACGTTCGAAGCGCTCGCCGGCAGCTTCGACCTGATCATCAACACGGTCAGCGCGTCGATCGACATCAGCTCCTACCTGCAGCTGCTGTCCCTCGACGGCACCCTGGTCAACGTCGGTGCCCCGGCAGAGCCGCTCCCGGTGAACGCGTTTGCGCTCATCGGCGGACGCCGCGCCTTCGCCGGTTCCATGATCGGCGGCATCCGCGAAACCCAGGAGATGCTCAACTTCTGCGCCGAGCACGGCATCGGCGCCGAGATCGAGGTCATCCCGGCTGACAAGATCAACGAAGCCTACGAGCGCGTCCTCGCTTCGGACGTGCGCTATCGCTTCGTGATTGACACCGCCACCCTCTAAGGCGATAAACGCCCGACGGCGGGCCGGTCCCCTAAGGGGGCGGCCCGCCGTCGGCCGTTCCACCACCCCGGGGCAACGGGCAGGCGACACCAATTACGAAACCTTCAGGAAAATACGTGACCCAAGAACTCTCCGGATCCGGAACCCCGATGCCGGCCCCATCAGGCCGGTCCGCCATCACCCCCGCTCAGCCGGCCCGCCCTTCAAGGATCCCGCGGGCCGGTCTGCTCATCCTGGCCGTGGCCGGGTTCACCGCCGTCACCACCGAACTCCTGCCGTCGGGGCTGCTTCCGCAGATCAGCCGTGACCTGGGCGTGGAAGAATCGGCCGTCGGCTCACTGACGGCTGCCTACGCCGCCGTCATCGTCATCACGGCGCTTCCTCTGTCCAGGCTGCTCGGCGGGCGGATGCCCCGCAAGACCCTGCTGATCGTGACCGTGCTGGCCTTCGCGCTGAGCAACGTGCTGCTGGCCTTCAGCCCCGACCTGCCCCTCGCCATCGCCGCCAGGCTCCTCGGCGGCGTGGCCCACGGCCTGCTCTGGTCCAGCATGGCCCCGTACGTTGCGAGGATCGTGCCGGCGCATTCTGTGGGCAAGGCGATGGCCATAGTCTTCAGCGGCAACAGCATCGCTCTGGCCGTCGGCGCCCCGCTCGGCACGATGATGGGATCCGTGCTCTCCTGGCGCTCGTCCTTCCTTGTCCTGGCCGGGATCGCTGCGCTCCTCGCTCTGCTCGCCGTCCGGTTGCTGCCTCCGGCTTCCGACGCCGACCGGGACTCAGCACCGTCGCTGCGCGCGGCCATGGCACTGCCCGGGGTCATCGCCGTCGCCACGGCCTGGCCGCTGCTGCTCCTGGGCCACTTCGCCCTGTTCACCTACATCGCCCCGTTCCTGCTGGCCGCCGGCCTGCCAGATAACGCCACCGGCATCTCCCTGTCCGTCATAGGCGTGGCCAGCCTGGTGGGCATCTGGATTGCCGGCCTCACGGCGGACGCCCGTCCCCGGGGCTCCGTCCTGACCGGCGTGGCACTGCTCCTGACCAGCTTCGCCCTCCTGCCAGCACTCGGCGGCACGTGGGCCGGAAGCCTCGCACTCCTGACCCTCTGGGGCATCACCTTCGGAGCCGCCGGCATCTACAACCAGGCGGCGATCCTCCGCGCCGGCGGGGAGCACAAGGACGCCGCCAACGGACTGGCCGTGGTGACCATCCAGCTCGGCATCGCCGTCGGGGCCGCGTACGGTGCGCTTGCCCTCAACACCGTCGGCGCGCTTTTCGTGCCGCTCGCGGCGGCGGTTCCCCTGGCCGTGGCGCTGGTGATCATCTTCGCCAGCCGTCACCGCGGGTACCCGGCCGGTCCCCGCGACGTCCGCCCGTCCCGGTCACTCAAGTAGCTCGCAGTTGTTGTTGTTTTGACGGCTGAAAACGACCACAACCGCCAGCCAGTTGGGCCGCCGTTCTAACTCTTGCGCGAAACTTGTGGCTACGGTGCTCTCGTCTTGAGCGGCGTCCCGCATGATCCTGAACAGGTTTGGATGGCGCGAACACCAGCACGACGAGGAGGCCCGATGGAGTTGGTGCGGCGGAACAGCGCGACGGAGACGGAAGCCGTGGGCGCCTTTTGGCGGTGGTGGTCAGTGGCGGGAACCGGCCTGGCCACGGCGGCTGTCATGACCGGCATGTACGCCGACCTCCCGGAAATCATCGGTGCCATGGTGATGGCCATTCACCCCAAGTTGCGCTGGGAGACCGGCCCGGGCGCCCACTCCCGGCACCGGCTCTGCGTCTCCGGCGGCGGGGACCCCCGGCTGCGGGTCCTGGCCGAACGATGGCGGAGGGCGGCTCCCCCGCCCACTGAAACCTGGGAATTCGCCGCGGCACGGGAGCCCCGTCCCGGCATGCTGGCCGGCACCCTCGAAGGTCTGGAGCAACCGGTGGACCTGGGGCTGGCCCGGGTTGCGGTGGACTGGGACGAACGTCGTACCCTGGCTGAACTGACGGTCTTCCACCCTGCTTTCACGGGCATGGGCACCAACGACTGCCGCCAGGCCGGCCGCCTGCTGGTGGACTGGCTGCTCGGCGAGGACGATGTCCAGCGGTGGGTTGGCGCCATCAACGTGACCCGGGCCGATCCCCGAGACAGCCAGCCCGCCGCCATCGTCCCCGACTTCTTCCAGGCCGTGGCAACCCGGAACCTAGACCCCAGATGGACGATGCGCGAGGCCAAAATTTCCTCGGGGCACAGGGTGATCGTCTGCGCCCTGCGGCCATTGCGGTGGGTTGATCACCCGCTGCTGGACCTGCACACTGCCGTCCGGATCAGTTACCGGCGGACCGGGGATGACGGGCTGCCGGACGGGGAGGCACTGATCCGGCTCCTCCATCTTGAACAGGGCTTGGACTTGTTGGTCGGGCCCCGCGGCAGGGTGGTGGCCTCGGAAACCTCAAACGGGCTTCGCGTCCTGCACTATTACAGCGATTCTGAGGACCAGAACGGACGTGACAGCTTCGACCGCTTTGCCCGCTCCCGCCAGGACGTCCAGGTCACCCATGCCTATGATCCCGGATGGAGCCGCGTGCAGAAATTTATCTAGCACTTCAGCGCCAATTCCCACTTCTCTTTGGGTCGAGTGAAGACGATAATTAAGGCGACCACCGGGGCTGGGCCGGCGGCGGTGTCGCCTGTCTGAGACCAGGGCGGCCCCCCCAGCCGCCGCCGTCCCTTAAAATTTCAGCCGCGCATAAATTTAAGCCGCGCGCCTCCCCCATCCACGGGCCTCCCCCATCCATGCGCCCGTTCCGCCCGGGCGTCGCCCATGTAGGTAGCAGCACAGGGCCCTCCCAGGCCTGGGAACGCCCTGTGCTGCTACCTAGTTGGGTTCGCCGGACGGAACTCGACGGCGGCTCAGGCGTGGGTGGGCTCCTCGACCAGTGCCGTGGCGATGCTGTCCGCATCCTCCAACGCGGCGAGGTACCGCTCGGCGTCGAGGGCAGCCGCGCACCCGGTGCCGGCGGCGGTGATCGCCTGGCGGTAGCGGTGGTCCACGGCGTCGCCACACGCGAACACGCCACTCAGGTTGGTGCAGGTGGTGGGTGAATCGACCCTGATGTAGCCCTCGGCGTCGAGTTCCACCTGCCCTGCCACCAGTTCGGTGCGCGGCACGTGCCCGATCGCCACAAAGAGCCCGGTGGCGGACTGCTTCCGGGTTTCACCGCTGCGGGTGTCGGTCAGGGTGACGCCGCTGACCTTGCCGTTGCCGTGGATCGCCGTCACGGCCGAGTTCCACGCGAACGTGATCTTCGGGTTGTCCTTGGCCCGTTGCGCCATGATGCGGGAGGCGCGCAGCTCGCCCTTGCGGACGACGACGGTCACGGACTTCCCGAACCTGGTCAGGAACGTGGCCTCCTCCATCGCCGAATCCCCGCCGCCGACCACGATGATGTCCTGGTCGCGGAAGAAGAACCCGTCGCAGGTGGCGCACCACGAGACGCCGTGGCCGCTGAATTTCTTCTCCTCGGACAGCCCGAGTTCCTTGTACGCCGAGCCGGTGGCCAGGATGACCGCCGGAGCCTCATAGGTCTCACCGCCACCGGTGACCACACGCTTAAGGTGGCCCTTGAGCTGGACCTGGGTGGCGTCGTCGAACACCACCTGCGCGCCAAACTTCTCCGCCTGCTGCTGCAGGCCGTCCATCAGCTCCGGCCCCTGGATGCCGCCCGGGAAGCCGGGGAAGTTCTCCACCTCGGTGGTGTTCATCAGCGCGCCGCCCGCAGTGACCGAGCCGGCAAGGACCAGGGGCTTCAGTCCGGCCCGGGCGGCGTAGATCGCGGCTGTATAGCCGGCGGGCCCGGAACCGATAATGATCAACTGCTCACTGCTGGCCTTCGCGGCACCGGTCTTTTCGGCGCTGGTCTTTTCGGTGCTGGCGTCCTCGGGCTTGGCGTTCTTGCTCACTGTTGGCTCCTTCTCTTCAGGCTCATTCACGGAAACTGTTACTGGGCGTCGGTATGCCGGGCGGGCAGCAACTCGGTGACCAGGGCCTCGACGCGCGTCCGGATCTCGTCGCGGACCGGGCGGACCGACTCAATGCCCCTGCCCCGGGCGTCGGCCACCTCCCAGTCCTCGTAGCGCTTGCCGGGGAACACCGGACACTCGTCGCCGCACCCCATGGTGATCACGACGTCGGCCTCCTGGAGTGCGCCGGTGGTGAGGGCTTTGGGGACTGCGCCGGAAATATCGACGCCGACGTCGGCCATGGCCTCGACCACGGACGGGCTCACCTCGTGCGACGGCTGGATGCCGGCGGAACGCACCTCAACCGCTCCCCGGGACAGGCTGGTGAGGAACCCTGCAGCCATCTGTGAGCGGCCGGCATTGTGCTCGCAGACGAACAGGACGGAAGGCTTCTTGGCTGGGTCGGCGGTCATGGCGGTCTCCTGGGGTTGGCGGTCGGAGCGTTGAACCGCCGGAGGAAGCGGTTCAAGCCCACAGACGTGCGTACTCAAGTGCAACAAGAGCGGGCAGTTCAATCAAGAGGCCGACGGAGCCGTGGAACGCCGGACCACCAGTTGGGGCGTGATGCACCTGTCCGCGATGGGGGCGCCGGGGTCATTGAGCCGCTCCAGCGCGACGCTTCCGGCAATTTTCCCGAGCTCCACAGCATGGAGGTCCACGGAGGTCAGGTCGATCCCGTGGAGCCGGGCCGTCGGCGAATCGTCATAACCCACGAGCGACAGGTCCCCGGGAATGGTCAGGCCCATCGCGTACGCGGCTTCGCGGACACCCAGCGCGAACTGGTCGTTATGGGTGAAGACCGCCGTCGGCCGGTCCGGTCCGGCCAGCAGCTCCGCCGCCGCACGCTCCCCGGCCTCATGCGTGAAATCGCCGGCCGCCACGGTCTGAGGGGTCAGGCCGGCGGACCGCATGATCTGCTCGTAGGCTTCCCGGCGCACCGTGTGTCCGTCAAACTGCGGCCCGGCCAGGTGGGCGATCCTCGTATGTCCAAGTCCGAGAAGATGCTCGACGGCGGCCCGGGCGCCGGCATGGTCGTCCGGGTACACGCTGTCCACGCCCTCCACCCGGCGCGTGACACTCACCACCGGGACCATCTGCGCCAGTTCCCGCACCCGCTCGTCGGGGTCCAGCAAAGTCGCGGCGATGATGATCCCCACACGTGCCTCGATGAGCGAGTCAAGGGCCCCCTGGTCCTCGCCGCCGATCGAGCGGGAAACGCTGAGGATGAGCCGGTTGCGCGCCTGCGGGAGCGCCAGCCGTACGCCGTTGAGGACATCCGAAAAGACCTCGTTCCGGAGGTCCAGGAGGTAAAGCCCGACGGCGGTGCGCTGCTTGCTTGCCAGGGCGGCGGCTGCCGCATTGTGCCGGTACCCCAGACGCTTGGCGGCGTCGAAGATGGCCTGCCTGGTCTCGTCGCTAACCCCTGAGGTACCGCGGAAGGCAAAGGACACCAGCGTCCGGGAAACCCCGACTTCGCGCGCAACGTCAGCCTGGGTGGCCGGCCGCTGCTGCCGCTGAATGGTCATACCGCCATCCTCCCACGAGGGGAAACAGCGGAAAATCGAGTCATTTGTAAGTTTGACCTTACATTTAAGACTTTCGCGCGTTAGTCTGTATGTGACAGCGGGCACACGTCCCGCAAACTTGAGACAAAGGAGTCCTTATGTCTGCAACCCAAGCCCAGCGCGACGGCGCGCATACGCCCTCGCTGCCGCCGCTCACGAACGGACCGCACCGCAAGCGCCTCGGAATGGTCGCCATGGTGGCAACCTTCGGCGGCCTGCTGTTCGGCTACGACACGGGTGTCATCAACGGCGCACTCCGGCCGATGACCGCCGATCTAGGCCTCACCCCGATCACCGAGGGCATCGTGACCAGCTCCCTGCTGTTCGGCGCCGCGGCCGGCGCCGTGGGCGGCGGCCGGCTCGCCGACACCTGGGGCCGCCGGAAGACCATCATCCTGCTGGCAGTCCTGTTCCTCGTCGGCGCCCTGTCCTGTGTGTTCGCGCCGAACTTCGAGGTCATGGTCGTCGGCCGTGTCATCCTCGGCCTTGCCGTCGGCGGCGCCTCGTCCGTGGTCCCCGTGTACCTCGCCGAGCTCGCCCCCTACGAAATCCGCGGCTCACTTGCCGGCCGCAACGAACTCATGATCGTCATCGGCCAGCTCGCAGCGTTCGTCGTCAACGCCATCATCGGCAACCTCTGGGGCGAATTCGGCGGCGTCTGGCGCATCATGCTCGCTGTCGCCGCGGTACCGGCCGTCGCCCTGTTCCTCGGCATGCTCCGGATGCCGGAATCCCCGCGCTGGCTCATCTCCCGCGGCCGTACCCAGGAAGCCCTGGCCGTACTCAAGACCATCCGCTCATGCGACCGCGCCGAAGCGGAGATGGCAGACGTCAAGCACCTGGCCGACGAGGAAGAGGAAATGAACCTCTCCGGCTGGGGCGCACTGAAGAACAAGTGGATCCTACGCATCCTGCTCGTCGGCATCGGGCTGGGCGTGGCGCAGCAGCTGACCGGCATCAACTCGATCATGTACTACGGCCAGTCCGTGCTGGTTGAGGCCGGCTTCAGCTCCAGCGGCGCCCTCATTGCCAACATCGCTCCCGGCGTCATCGCCGTCGTCGGCGGCGTCATCGCACTGAGCATGATGCAGCGGGTCAACCGCCGCACCACCCTGCTCCTCGGCTTCACGCTGACCACCATTTGCCACTTCCTGATCGGCATTGCCTCCATCGCGCTGCCCGTCGGCAACCCGGCGCGGCCCTTCGTGATCCTCTTCCTGGTGGTTGCCTTCGTCGGCTCCATGCAGACCTTCCTCAACATCGCCGTCTGGGTGATGCTCTCGGAGATCTTCCCCCTGCACATCCGCGGCTTCGCGATCGGCGTCTCCATCTTCTGCCTGTGGATCGCCAACGCCTTCCTGGGCCTGTTTTTCCCGACCCTGGTGGCATCGGTCGGCATCACCGGAACGTTCTTCATGTTCGGCATCGTGGGCATCCTGGCCCTCATCTTCATCTACACCCAGGTCCCGGAAACCCGCGGCCGCACCCTCGAAGCACTCGAGGAGGACGTCACCACCGGCGCCATCTACCTGGTCCACAAGACCCCTGCGACGGCAGCCCACTAACGGACAGTCACCCTGGCCGCGCAGCCCCGCGAGCCGCACAGGCCCCGTTCGCTGGATTCAACCGAATCCGGCGGGCGGGGCTTCTGCATTTTCGGCGTCTACTGGCCGGCGGGCTGGAACAGCTCGACGACGTTTCCGGCCGGATCCTCCAGCAGGATCTGCTGGCCGCCCGGCCCCTTAACAATGTCGTTCCGGAACGGGACCCCCGCGGCCCGCAGACGGTCCACCTCGGCGGCGATATCGCTCACGATGAGATGGATCCGGTTCCATCCGCCCGGCGCCGGGACCGCGCCGTCGGGCATTGGCCGGCCCGCCGAGCTGGTGGGCCCGCTCAGCAGCAGGCGCAACTGACCGCGCACGACGTCGGCAAACGCCGGTGCCGCGTTCATCCTTTCGGTGAAGCCGAGGTGCTTCGTGTAGAAGCCGACGGCGACTTCGACGTCGTCCACCATGTACCGGACGCTGACCAGATCCTCAGGGTTAGGCATTTTCTGGATCCTCTTGGTTGGAGGCTACGGATCAGACGTGCTGATCCATGATGACCGGGTTGCCGTCGGGGTCCACCACGATAAAGCTGCCCGGCCCCGTACCGTCTCCGGCTTCCGCAACGAAGGGAATGCCCTGGTCCTTCAGCTGGCGTTGGAGATCGCGCACGTCGGTGAATGAGTCGAGCCGCTGCGCGTCCTGGTTCCAGCCCGGGTTGAAGGTCAGGGAGTTCTTCTCAAACATGCCCTGGAAGAGGCCGATCACCGTCTGTCCGTTCCGCAGGATCAGCCAGTTCTGGTCGATTTCGCCGCCGGACCTGGTGAATCCCAGCTTCTCGTAGAACGCAGCCGAGGCCGCGATGTCCTTGACGGCGAGGCTGAGTGAGAAAGCGCCGAGTTGCATGTGCTGCTCCAGTCTCCGGAACCCTCCGGGCCGTGAATGTTTTCGATACTACTCGCGGGCCGTCCGATGCGTCCCGGACAGCACTCTTCCAGAACCCTCTGACAAAAACCCGCCCACGGCACAAATTCACCGGCACCAGCTCGGGGCAGCACTAAAACGCCTCCGTGTGCTCCAGCTCCGGCAGGACAACCAGCGGATCTCCGGCAAGATGCAGCCTGCGGGAGGACAGCCCGTCGACCCAGGCGAAAACGACGGAGCCGTCAACGGGCACGCTGCCGGCAACGCCGGCCCGGGCGGGGCCGCCCGGTCTCCGGATCGCCGCCTCCGCCCCGGGGGTCAACGTGCCCCGCACCGGCGGAATAATGGCGGCGTCGTGATCATTGCCAGCATTCGAGTCCATGCACCAATGGAACCAGCTCGGAGTGAACAACCTGTGAACGTGGCCTGTGCAACACGCCTCTGAGTTGGTGCCCGCCCTCTGGCGGCGGCGCGTGCCCGTGGGGTTCATGCGGGAGGGAGGGTGTTGCCGGGTCCGGTGCGCGAGGGGGAGTGCGGCCGGACCCGGCTGTTCCGAGGGTTCGGGGCGCGGACTCCGTCTCCTTCAGGACGCTGGCAGTATTGCCCGCTGACATGGGGAAATGACTGGGACACCTTGGGACTTCCACCGGCAGACCCCCCGTTTCACCGTGACGGCCCACGGGAACTCCAAAGTTCTTCCAAGAACGAAGGCGGACACTGTACCCAGGGCCGGCGGCGGTGGCCCTGGTCCACCCTCCGGGACCTGGCTGCCTAACCCAGCCCGCCGCCGGACCCACAACGATCGGGCCTGTCCGACCTGCGGTACGCTATGGCGGCCATCGACCGCACCCGCATGGCCGACTCTGGCAGCACGCGCGTCCGCTGATGCGGGTGCAGTTTCCAGACGGAGCGGCCCGACCAATCGAAAACGTACATTTGAAGGACAAACCTACGCGCGGGTAACTTTGGGTGGGGCCCACCCTATTCCCCCATGCGGGTGGTCGCCCACGGAAAACCCCGCACCGCCTTCACAATGGTGCGGGGTTTTTTCGCGCCAAGGCCGTGCACTTCTTGAGGTTCGGGCCCTAAACTATGCACACCTACTACAGGCCGGGGGGCAGGTTGGGTTCACGGGGGCTTTGCCTGGTCATCGAGGATGACCAGGATATTCGCGATCTGCTCACACTGATCCTGGCGCGGATCGGGTTCGACGTTCATGCAGTCGGCAACGGCGTTGAGGGTGTGGCTGCGGCGTGGGAACACAACCCGGCCCTGGTGACCGTCGACCTGAACCTGCCGGACATGGACGGCCTGGACGTCGCCCGGCACATCCGTGCGCGCTCTGACGCGCCGATGCTGTTCATCACCGCGAGGGCGGAGCTCGACGACGAAATGGCCGGCATGGCGTCGGGAGCAGCTGCTTATCTGATCAAGCCATTCCGCCCACGCCAGCTCACTGAGACAGTCAACAAACTCTGCCCTGTGGGCCCGCTGACGGCCCACGGCCTGGGGCCCCGCCCCTGACCGCGCGCCGCGCACCTGACCGCTGACCGCGCACCCAACCGGCCGGCCGACATCAGCGGCGGCCGCCGGGCCGACGTCGTTCTTTCCTGATCCCGCGTCCTATATCCGCAGGTGCCACTTCGGTTCCATAATGTCCCCATAAACTTCGGGGACCGCGGCGCCCGGCAGTGCTGCCGGGGCGCCAGGGTCCCAGGTGGCCGCCCCGGCTCTCGGCGAAACGGGCGGCGACGCGGCCCGGGCACGGACGGCCAGTCCGTTCCCGGCACCGAACAGGGGGACCATCGCCATCAACTCAACGAGGAGTGAACTGTCATGCTCAGAGACACAGAAGTCGCGGCTGTCCTTCCGGCGAAGGACATGAACAGGGCGAAGGATTTTTACCGGGACAAGCTGGGACTGGAGCCCATGGAACCCGGGGACGACAACCTGATGTTCCAGTGCGGCAACGGGACGAGGTTCCTGCTGTACCAGACTGACAACGCGGGTACCGCAAGAAACACCCAGATGGGCTGGGTGACGGACGACGTCGAGCGGGACGTTCAGGACTTGCGCAGCCGCGGCGTCGTGTTCGAAGAATACGATTTTCCGGGACTGAAGACTGAGAACGGCATTGCGACCTCGGACGCGGGCAAAGCCGCCTGGTTCCTGGACAGCGAGGGCAATATTCTGAGCCTCTTCGAACGCCCGTAGCTCCGGAGCAGTATTAACCGGAATGGGGTCGGAACCACGCTGTTCCGGCCCCTTTCCGCCTATTCCGCGGCCCCCGGCCGGTGGGAAGGTCCCACTGCCCTGCGGCGCTCCGGTCCCTCTGCGCATCAGAGCAGAGGGCCCCCAATGGAGAGGATTGAAGAAACTATAAATTCATCAATTCCTCAATCACGAGTCTGACCCAGCGATGCGGGCCCGTCAAGCACTAATCCTTAGGGCGCGAAGTGTGGGCGGCCGCTGCTCGCCCGTAACCGACCGTCACAAAGCTGCCTCCGCCCTGGCCGTAACCGCCTGCAGACGAGGGGGTGCCGGCCTCGTCCATTTCCTCACTCCGCGTGCCCGGGACTGGCACGATCCGGTTCCGGCTACACCAATCGCCCTCCCCGCGCAACTTTGGCACGCGCAATGTTTCCAAGGAAAATAGCGAGTCAGCACACAATGCACCGCCCCGCTCACCTCAGGAGACAAAGAACCATGACTAACACCATCGCCCCGGGCGCCGGGTTGAACGCCGCCCCGATTGCAGCCATGACCGCTTTGGACGACCTGGACCTTACGCCCCAGGGGCTGTCCGACGCGCCGGCGAGCGAGCTGGATCCCGACACGCTGGTGCACCCCGGCGCCAGCTAACCCACTCAGGTTCCGCAGAAGGTCCTGTAGGGGCCAAAGCTTTCCGGCGCAGCAGCTGCATAACGTTCGACGCCGGGACGCTCGTTATACGGGTCCGTCACCACTTCGAGCAATCGCCGGAGCGGCTCAAGGTCACCGTCGGTCGCAGCATCGAGTGCCTCCTCAACAAGGTGGTTGCGGGGCACATACGCCGGGTTGACCCGGTCCATCATGTCAGCGTCCGGATGCAGGGCCTGCCAGCGCTCCGCCCAGGCCGGGAATGCGTCCGGTTCGGGGAACATGTTCCGTGCGGGCTCATCCTTGCCGCGGGCTGCCGCCCCGAGACGGCGGAAGAACGACGTGTAGTCGACGCGACCCTCCTGCAGAATCCCGAGTACTTCGTCAATCAACGGCGAAGCCACATCATCGGCAAGGCTGCTGTCCAGCCCGAGCTTCGCCTTCATGCCGGCCAGCCAGGCAGCACTGTACTGCTGGCGGAAAGCGCCGAGGGCATCCTGCGCCAGCGCGACCGCGCGCTCCTCGTCGTCGTCGAACAGTGGAAGGAGCGCCTCCGCCAGCCGGGTCAGGTTCCACTCCGCCACCACCGGCTGGTTCGCGTAGGCGTAGCGGCCGTTCTCGTCGATCGAACTGTAGACGGCGGCGGGGTCGAACTCGTCCATGAAGGCGCAGGGGCCGTAGTCGATGGTCTCTCCCGAGATGGCCATGTTGTCCGTGTTCATGACGCCGTGGATGAAGCCCACCAGCATCCACTGGGCAACCAGGGAGGCCTGGGCAGCGGTCACGGCCTCGAACATGGCGAGGTAGGGATTGTCCGCCTCCGCCGCAGCGGGATAGTGGCGGGCGATCGCGTGGTCGGCCAGGCGGCGCAGGAGTCCGATGTCGCCGGCGACCCGGGCATACTGGAAACTCCCCACGCGCAGATGGCTGCTCGCGACACGCGTCAGCACCGCCCCCGGCAGCGCCGTCTCCCGTTGGACGGAGCGCTCGGTGGCCACGACTGCGAGGGACCGCGTGGTCGGGATGCCCAGGGCGTGCATGGCCTCGCTCACCACATACTCACGCAGCATCGGCCCCACGACGGCAAAGCCGTCGCCTCCCCGCGCGAACGGTGTGCGGCCGGAGCCTTTCAGGTGGACGTCACGGAGGCGGCCGTCGGCGTCGAGAATCTCGCCGAGCAGGAGCGCACGGCCGTCGCCCAGCCTCGGCGCAAACCAGCCAAACTGGTGACCGGAGTATGCCTGCGCAACGGGAGTGGCGCCGTCGGGCACTGCATTGCCGATCAGCAGAGGGAGTCCTTCCGGGCCCTCCAGGAATTCCGGGTCAAAGCCCAGCTCGGCAGCAAGCGGTTCGTTCAGGACCAGCAGCCGCGGGTCAGGAACCACCTCCGCCTTCCAGGGAATGGCCATCTCGGGGAGCTCCGTGGCGAAGCGGCTTTCGAAGGCGACGGTTGATGCGGCTGTAGCGCTCATCTTTCAAGCATACGTTCGGCCCCGTTCTCCGCCGATCCTGCCGCCTCAAACCCAACGCTCCTCACCTTTTTGCCCCTCATGTAGGAAGTGTACTTACTATCCGATGGTAATCATGCTTACTATTGCTCAGTGCTGGTTCATCAGCAGCAGCTAACCCTTAAAGGAAAGAGAGCAATGATGACCGAGAACCCATTCGGCACCGAAGCGGAGACCACGCGTCTGGGCACGACCGGCTCGGGCACCACGGGCTATGGCACCACCGGAACGGGCACCGGCTATGACACCACCGCCGTGGGAACCCCTGACTATGCGGGCACCACCGGCTACCGGGATAATGCGTCTTCGAAGAAGGACGTGGCGAAAGACGAAGCCGCAAACGTGGCCGGCCAGGCCGCCGGCGCCGCCCAGAACGTGGCCGAGACAGCCAAGGCCGAGGCAGCGAACGTCGCGTCTGAAGCCAAGAACAGTGCCCGGGATCTGCTGCACCAGGCAAAATCGGACCTGACCAGCCAGGCCGGCACCCAGCAGGCCAAGGCCGCCGAAGGCATCCGCAGCATCTCCTCGCAGCTGCGCACCATGGCCGACGCGCCGGACCAGCAGGGCGTGGCCGCGGACCTGATCCGGCAGGCCGCCGACCGCTCCGCATCGGTCGCGTCCTGGCTGGACAACCGGGATCCGGGCTCACTGCTGAACGAGGCCAAGTCCTTCGCCCGGCAGCGCCCCGGCACCTTCCTGCTCCTCGCAGCAGGGGCAGGCCTGCTCGCCGGACGACTCGGCCGCAGCCTGCAGGCCGGCGCCCCCGCAGCCGGAACCGGCGCGGGATCCACCAGCGGGACGCTCCCCCAATACCCCGTCCAGCCGCCAGTGACGGAAAGCAGTATCACGGCCGCCCCGCTCTACGACGCACCGCAGGCGACCCCGACCACCTACGCGGAAACCGTGTACGGCGAGCCGGCCCGCCCCGGCTTTGACGCGCCGGGTTCGGCAGGCGTTCCGCTGCGTGACCCCGAGGATCCGTATACCGAGGGTGGAGGTCGTCCCCTGTGAGCAGCCAGATCCCTGATACCCCGTCCACGGCCGCGCACGCGAAGGCCGACACCACCTCTCTCGGTGACCTCCTCGGCGAGGTCACCCGGGACCTGTCCACCCTGATCCGGCAGGAAATTGAACTCGCCAAAGCCGAACTGAAACAGTCCGGCACCCGCGCCGGCAAGGGCGGCGGCATGCTCGCCGGCGCCGGCGTCGCCGGGCACTTCGTGCTCCTGTTCCTCTCCGTCGCTCTCTGGTACGCCCTCGGCGAGCTGATGGGCCTGGGCTGGTCCGCCGTCGTCGTCGCCGTCCTCTGGGCCATCATCGCCGCGATCCTGGCCAGCGTGGGACGCAAGGAACTTAAAGCCATCAAAGGCATGCCCCAAACCGTCGAAACAGCCAGGGAAATCCCGCCCACCCTCAAACCGAACGGAGACCACCGATGAGTGAGAACCCGGACGCCATCCGCGCCGACATCGAAGCCACCCGCGCCCGCCTCGGCACCAACGTCGACGCCGTCGCCGACAAGGTCACCCCCTCCAACATCGTCCACCGGCAAACCGACAAGGTCCGCGACGCCGTCTTCGGCGTAAAGGAGAAAGTCATGGGCACCGCAGAACACACCACCCACACCACCGCGGGCGGGGTCCACCAGGCCACCGACACCGCCGGGAACGCCCTCCACGACGCCGGCGAAGCGATCGCCGACGCACCCCACCAGGTCAAAACCAAAACGCAGGGCAATCCCCTCGCCGCGGGCCTCATCGCGTTCGGCGCCGGCCTGCTCGTCTCCTCACTCATCCCCCCAAGCGAGAAGGAACGCGAAGCCGCCGACGCCCTCAAGACCGCCGCCGAACCGGTCACCACCCAGCTCACCGAGGCCGCCAAAGACATGGCCCAGGGCTGGAAGGAACCCGCCCAGGACGCCATGGAAAACGTCAAAGCCACCGCCACCGACGCCGCCCAGCACGTCAAGGAAGAAAGCCAAACCGCCGCCACCGATGTCAAAGCAACCGCCACCGACGCCAAAACCCACGTCCAGAACACCTGACCGGGCCTGAGCCTGGCCCTGCGACATCACCGGACCGCTACACCCGTGGGATACGGATGTAGCGGTCCGGCGTGTAAGGGGCCCTCCTGGGACGGTTCCAACTGAACGAAGGGAAGCCATGCAGGCCGGGGCAATGGAAATTTACGCCTACCTCCACGGCTCATACATGCTCCGCCCCATCCAGCGGGACCTGCTTGACCATGCAATCTACGAACTGGGCAATTCCGGCACGGACTGATCCCGCACAGTGTCAGGTCCTGCACAGTGTCCGGCCCTGGGCGAGCGCCCTGCAGGCGTGCCACTTGACGGCGCTGCGGGCACAGGCTACACAATAAGCAACCTTAGTAATTGGTGCCGTCCCTGCACGAGGAGGAGGAATTGCAGCGAGCAACATCTTCATTCGGCCAGAAAACCAGGAACGTGAAGACGCCTAGGGGCGTCGGGAGTCTGCGGCTTGGTCTCCTCGCCCTGCTCGCGCTCTCGGGAAGCGTACTGTCGGGGTGCGCCGCCGACGGGACGGGGGCCGCAGAAGCAGCCGAAGCGTTCCAACGGGACGTGGCCGGCTCCGACATGACGGCGGCGTGCTCGCTGCTCCAGTCCAAAACGCGGGAGGAGACGGCGCGTACCAGTGATGCCGGCACCTGCGAGAGCCAGCTGGAGAAGGCGAAAATGCCGGACGCAGGGAGGCTGCTGAGCACCGAGCAGTTCGGCCGTGACGCCTTCGTCGAATTCGAACACGACACTGTCTTCCTGGCCGCCTCCAATGCCGGCTGGAGAATTACAGGCGCAGGCTGCACCCCCAACGGCGAAGAAGCGCCGTACACGTGCGAAGTAGGAGGCAAATAGCATGCGCTGGAGCTTTGCCCTGTACCTCATCCTGATCTTCGGCGGACTGGCCTACATGGCCGCCGTCGGGCTTGTCCGGGGATAGGCGGACCGTGAAAAAAGCACTCAGAAACAACGGCCTCAGCCTCTTCTTCGGCACCATATTCCTGCTGGCACTCCTTGGCCAGGCGCTGACAGGCCATGCCCTCTTCAATGAGGAGCAGGTGGCCTCCGGACTGGAGGAAATCAGCCTCGGACAGTACCTGACGTCGTCGAACTTCGCAGTCGACGTCTCCGAAAACTGGCAGTCCGAGTACCTGCAGTTCCTGCTGTACATTTTCGCCACAATCTGGCTGGTCCAGAAGGGGTCCCCCGAGTCCAAGCAGCTCAACGAGACCGGACCGGAGTCGGACAAGGACCAACTGGTGGGCGAGTACAGCAATGCCAGGTCCCCGAAGTGGGCCCGTGTCTCCGGCTGGCGGCGCACCCTGTTCTCGAACTCGCTGGGACTGACGATGGGGCTGATATTTCTTCTGTCGTGGCTGGTGCAGTCAATCGCCGGGAACAGCAACTACAACCAGGAGCAGATCCAGAACTTCCAGCAGCCCGTCAGCTGGGCGGAGTACATCGTCTCGCCGGAGTTCTGGAACCGCACCCTGCAGAACTGGCAGTCCGAATTCCTTGCCGTCGGTTCCATGGTTGTCCTGTCGATCTACCTGCGCCAGCGCGGCTCACCGGAGTCCAAGCCCGTGGGCTCGGCGCACGACGACACGGGCACCACGGGCTAGCGCCGGGCGGCGGAGCCGCCGGCCCACAGGTACCGGGACCCGCCGTCGAGCATCACAGCCCGTCGACAGCCCAGCCTTCCTGGTAATCCGGATGGTCCTTGTAGACGGCGGCGAGGGACATCAGGACGTACTCGCTCGTCGAGCCGATAGCGGTGGGAACATCGGTGACCAAAGGGACATTGCCCAGGATCTTCCGTTTGGCTGCACATTCTGAAAGCACTCGTCCGGGATTGAACCAGCCGACGACGGGTCCCGCCGATCCTTCCAATTCCAGTCCCTTCCGGGCATCCGCCTCGTCCTCGGCGATCCGCGCTTCCAAAAAATCGATCAGGTCGGCCATATGAAGTCCCTCGCTTTCATCTTGTGTGGGTGGATGGTGTCCGTGGTTTGGACCGTCAGCCGCGTCGGAATGTTGTCAGCCGTCTTCCTTTGGGCGGTGCCGTCTCTGCGGGGCGAGCGGAACAACAACCACCGGCCGGGCCTGCCGGTGCGTGAGATGGACGGCCACCGAGCCAAGCAGCAACTGCTCCAGCCGGGCGCCCACCCTGCCTTCACGCGTGCCCACCACAATGACCGAGGCATCTGCCGAATCGGCCAGCCGGGCCAGGGCCCGCGCGGGCTCCCCGACGAGGGTCAGAAGCGACCACCGGATCCCGGCTTTGCCGAGGACAGCCTGCAAATGCTCCCTGAGATGGGCACTGGTTTGCTCGACGTCGTCAACGGTTCCGTCCTCCCCCGTCGACTGGAGCAGGTCCTGGTCGTCCCGCTCGTTGCTGAGATACGAGGTGATGTCCACATAGGCGCAGATGAGCTTGACGTTCAGGGAGTAGGCCAGTCGGGCGGCGCTGTGCACGACGGCGGGCGGTTGCCCGGGCACGACGCCGGCCACCACCGGGCCGGCAATCCGTTGCGGGACGAATTCGTCCTCCCGGTTCGGGAGCCCGGCCTTCTTCGCTGGCTCATTCATGAGTGCTGCCATTCCACGCTGTCCTTACGGCAGATCGGGGTGACTCTCATTTCCAGCCTACTAGGACGCACTGGCACCGGCGGGCAAGCTGATGGAGGATGGGCGCATGGCGCAACGTGGAGGTCGCTCGCAGTTCGCGGTTGCCGGCTGGCTCTTCGGGTCCGTCAGTGTTGTCCTAGGCCTGGTCATCCACGCCGTGTCCGGGCATCCCGTGCCTGCGGTGCCGATCGTCGTCGCCGCCGCTGCACTGCTGAGCCTGGCCGGTGCGGCGGTCACCCGGATTGGTGTTCCAAACTGGGCGTTGCTTGTGCTGGCTGGGGCGGGACAACAAACCATTCACTGGGCTTTCGCGCTCTTCTCCAGTCCGCTGTCCACCACCCTCGACGGTCACGGACATGCGGCCGCCGTTCAATTCGCCGGCCCCGGTCTGCTGCTGGCCGGTGTGCCAACCCAGCCGCTGCACGTGCTGCTGTACGCGCACGTTGCCGCGGCGCTGCTGACATCCCTGCTGGTTCAGCGGCTGAAAACATCCGACCCGAAGCGGTTCAATCCGGGGGCGGCGGCGTACCCGAGGTAGGGCAGGCCGAACGTGTCCTCGATGCTGGCCAGCAGGCTGTAGTGGTTGTATGAACGGTCCGAGGTGGTGCCTGCCCTGGCCAGCGGTGACAGCACCAGCGTCCCGATCAGACCGCCCGCCGCTCCCCCGGGCAGGACGGCGTCCGCGCTTTCCTTTCCCTCCGCCTCGTCGAAGGTGATGACCAGCATCCCGTCCTGCTTGTACGCCGGGGACGCCAGAATCTCCGGGACATGCTTGCGGAGCCATGCATCGGCCGAGGCCAGACCACCTTCCTGCCCGTCGACGCACGGGCTGTCGTGCCCGTCGTTGCACAGGTTCGGGCTGATGTAGGACAGGTTCGGTGTGGTTGCCACGGTCTTGAGATCGGCGTCGAGGTGGGAGAAGTCGACGTCGTTGGCCTGGCACTCGGGCGACGACGTGATCCCGGCGAAGTACACGAACGGGTTGTGCCGGGTGGCGTACTGCTCGCCTTCCTGCGCTGCATGGTTCGAATCCCGGGCGCCCGGCGCCGGATGGAGGCACGGGGCGCCCATGTCCTCCATGTACCCCTTCCAGGTTTTCCCGGCCGCGCTCAGCTGGCCGGCAACCGTCTGCACAGACGCCGGGTACACGCAGCCGCTGCCCTGCGCCTGGCCCGGCGGCGTTGTGCCGCTTCCGTTGAACGCCTCGTAGACCGGGCAGTCGCCTTCGGTGGCGGGGTTTGGCCCCTGCCCCGAGATCTGGGCGATGTAGTTGGGAAGAGAAGCATGCCCGATCGCGTAGTACCGGCTCAGCAGCACGCCCCGGGGACGCAGAGTCCGGGACAGGTACCCTGCGTCCGACTTGTCGTTCCAGACGTCCCGGAAGGACTTGTTTTCCAGGTTGATCACGAACACATGCCCCGGCTTTGCCGCCCCTGTGGGCAAGGGCGAGTGCGACGGCGGTCCGGTTCCGCACGCAGCAAGCCCCGTAAGGGCCACCGCCAGCGCGGCCGGGAGCAACTTCCGGCCGGCCGGCCGGTCCCACCTGTGAATCGGAGCAGCTCTCATTGGATCCTGCCTTCTGGCGCAACGCCGTTTCGCGGTCCCCGCTCCATGCTGGCACCAACAGCCCGGCAGCAGCATGAAGAAAAGCTGGGAGTTGTTTGGGAGGGCGCACCACGCTCATCCGGAAAGCAGGGCGGCTCACATGTTAAGTTGAATCGGTGGGACAGACCTGTCCTGCACACCAGCCTGAGAGAGCCAATACGTGGAATCGCCTGCACCAGTCCGAATCCTGACCGTCTGCACGGGCAACATCTGCCGTTCCCCGGTGGCGGAACGACTGCTCCAGGCGGGCCTTGACCAGGTGCTTCCCGGTGGCTTCGAGGTGCGCAGCGCCGGAACCCGTGCCCTGGTGGGCGATCCCGTCCAGCCGCTCTCCGCGGACATCATCCGCACCTTCGGCGGCACCGCGGAGGGCTTCGCGGCGCGCCAGCTGTCGGCCAAGATTTTGCGGAACGTGGACCTGGTCCTCACCATGACGTCCGGGCACCGGGGCGAGGTGCTCCAGCTGGATGCCTCCCTGCTGAAGCGCACCTTCACCATCCGCGAGTTCGCCAGGATGCTCGATGTTCTGGAGGAGCGTGAAGGGCAGGCCCCTCAGGGCGCGGGCCTCAACGGTGAACGGCTCGCGGCCAACACCAAGCTCTGGCGCAAGCTTCCCGCCCGGGCCGCATCCGTCCGGCACCTCGCGCTGGCCCCCGATGCGGCGGACAACGACGTCGTTGACCCCTACCGCCGCAGCGCCGATTACTACCGGCAGATGGAAGACGAACTGGCCCCGGCGATCATCTCGGTCCTTCGTTTCGCCCGGCTGAACGCCCCCTCTTAAACCGGCCGGCCGCCGTCGTTCTCTCGGGCGGCTTTTGGTGGTACCGTCCGATCATGAAATCCCGGAACAGTCCGGGAGCCGGGGGCAACGGCGACCCCGCTCCAGGCGCCAATGGCGGCGCCAAACCCAAGCGGACCATACGCAACGCAGTTCTGGTAGGGCTGCTCGGGATTGCCCTGGTGGCCGGCGGCTTTCTGTTCAACCTGGCGCAGATCTGGAATACCCAGACCGCCAAGACGGAGATCAGCGCGGTCCCAGAGAGCCCCACACAGACCGCAACCACCAAGCCCTCGCCCACCAAGAAGCCGGCCCCCAAACCGGTGAAGCCGCCCCCGCCGCCTCCGCTGCCCATGAACATCCTGCTGATTGGCAGCGACCACCGCGAGGGCGACGCCCCGGCGCCGAACGGCCTGCCGAACCAGCGCGCGGACGTCCTCATGCTGGTGCATCTTGCGGCCGACGGGAAGCACGCCTACGGCATCTCGCTCATGCGCGACCTCTGGGTTCCGATCCCCGGGTACGGCGAAGCCAAGATCAACGCCTCGCTTGAGCAGGGCGGTATGCCGCTTGCCGTAAAGACCGTGGAGTCCCTGTTCGGGCAGAAGATCCAGCACGCCGTCATGATCGACTTCGAAGGTTTCAGGGGCATCACCGAGGCGCTCGGCGGCGTGGACGTCAACAATCCGGAGGCCTTCACGTCCACCCACGACACCCGGCAGCATTTTCCGGCAGGTGTGAACCGGCTTAAGGGCCAGCGCGCCCTCGAGTTCGTCCGCGAGCGCTACGCGTTTGTTGACGGCGACTACCGCCGGGTCGCGAACCAGCAGCTGTTCCTGCGCTCCACCCTGGCCAAGCTGCTATCCGCTCGCACCCTGACCAACCCGGTGACGCTGTACAAGCTGGTCAACACGGCGGCAAAGTACATCACCGTGGACAAGGGACTGAACGCGACCGCGCTGGCCAGCCTCGTGTACAGCCTGCGGAATGTCCGGATGCAGGACGCGGTGTTCTTCACACTTCCGACGGCGGGATTTGGGACCAGTACCGACGGACAGTCGATCATCCTGCCGGACTACGGCGCCACCGCCGCTGTGGGCGCGGCCCTGGGGAAGGACCGGCTGGGGCAGTACGCCGCGACGCTGGGGAAGTGACCCTTGTCTTTTAGTAACCAGCGTGATGAGTGAAAGCGTGAGGGGTACCCAGTGAAACAGCTGATCTGGATCATCGCAGTTGTTACGGTGCTGTTTTTCATCGCGGGCGCGACCATCAGGGCGGTAGCCTTCCTGCTGTGGGTGGCGCCCGTCCTCCTGCTGGCGGCCCTGCTGGCATTCTTCCTCAAACGTTCGGGCGGCAAACGCATCCCCTGACGCTCTCTCACCTCCTGCGGCTTACAACCGGACGCTCTCTCACCTCCTGTCGGTTCGCAACCGGACGTTCCCTCACCTCCTGTCGGTTCACAACCGGACGCTCCCTCACCTCCTGTCGGTTCGGGGCCAACGCTTCCGCACCTCCTCCTGCGGGAATTGCGGGATCGTCCCAAAAAAGGCGACGAAACGTGAGGGAGCGTCCCCAAAAAGGCGACGAAAGGTGAGAGAGCGTGTGGTGGGGCCGCGGGTGATTACTCTGCTGACATTGCGGGTACGGCACTAGTAACGTGGAAAATTCGCAGGCCTAGGCTGAACGGGAGTGCAATCGTGGGACAAAACGGAACCTCCGCTGAGGGAACGCACAAGGATGCCCCGGTGCCCGCTGCATGGACAGCCGGCGCCGTGGAACTCATCCTGATCCGGCACGGCGAGAGCCAGGGCAACGTGGCCGCCACCGATGCCACGGTTTCCGGCGCCGAGGTGATCGCGGTCCCAGCCCGTGATGCCGACGTCGAGCTTTCCTCCACCGGACGGGAGCAGGTGACGGCACTGGGCCGCGCGCTGGCGGCTGTTCCCGAGAACCGGCGGCCCGACGTCGTCATCTCCTCCCCGTACATGCGCGCCTACCAGACGGCAGAGATCGCCGTGGAAACGGCGGGCTGGCCCGTCCCCGTCCGCTCGGACGAGCGTCTCCGCGACCGGGAGCTGGGCATCCTGGACATGCTGACCGCTTTTGGGGTGGAAACCCGGCTTCCCCAGGAGGCAGAACGACGGCGGTGGCTGGGCAAGTTCTATTACCGTCCGCCGGGCGGGGAATCGTGGGCGGACGTGGCGCTGCGGCTCCGTTCCGTGATCGGGGAACTGAACGCGCTGGGCAGCGGCCACCGCGTGATGCTGGTGTGCCACGACGCCGTCGTCATGCTGTTCCGTTACATCCTTGAGGGTATGTCCGAACGGGAGCTCCTGGACGTGGCAGCCGGCACTCCGGTCCTGAACGCCTCAATGACCCGCTACGTGCGGCCGGAGGGTGTTGGCCCGTGGACGCTGGAGAGTTTCAACGTGGCAGACCACCTTATGGAGCAGGGCGTCGAAGTGACCGAACACGCCGGGGACGCCGATGTCCACCCGCGCTGAGCCCGCCAACACTGCAGCCAAAGACTCCGCCAACACTGCCGCGACCCTGATCACGCCAACGCTCCTGCGCAGCTGGCCGCTGCCCTCCGCGGGGTCCGACAAGTACTCCCGCGGCGCGGTGCTGGTCGTCGGCGGCGGCCGGCGCACTCCGGGAGCCGCGTTGCTCGCCGGTACGGCAGCACTTCGTGCCGGAGCTGGCCGGGTAACCCTGGCTGTGGCGGAGTCGGTGGCTGTCCAGCTGGCCGTGACGCTGCCGGAGGCGGGAGTGATCGGCCTGCCTCAATCCGCAGGCGGTTCCGTCGGCGATGCCGGGCTCGAAAACCTGCTCGGGGACTTCGATGCCGCAGACGCCGTGCTGATCGGCCCCGGACTGGACGACATCGGGCAGACCGAGGCGCTGCTCCGCGGGCTGCTGCGGCATGACGCCGCCAAGGGCCCGGGACAGAATGCCGCCCCGACGGTGGTGCTCGATGCCTACGCCCTGGGCGCCCTCCCCCGGCTGGCCGATGAGCTGGGCCCGTGGGCGGGCCGGCTGATTCTCACGCCAAACCCCACCGAGGCCGCGATCCTGCTGGGCCGGGACACGCGCGACCTGGCGGCCGACGTCGTCGAACTCGCCGGGAAGTACCGCGCGGTGGTGAGCTGCCAGGGCATGATTGCCGGGCCACCCGCCGTCGGCAACCCCGACGGCGGCTCTCCCGACAGCGGCTCGTCCGCCGGCGGCTCGTCCGCCGCTGATTTCCCGGCGACCGGAGACCACTGGGAAGTCACCACCGGCTACGGCGGGCTGGGAACTTCCGGCAGCGGCGACATTCTTGCCGGCGCCATCGCAGGGCTTCGGGCCCGAGGCACCAGCGACGCCCAGGCCGCCTGTTGGGGCACTCACCTGCACGCCGCAGCCGGCGACAGGCTCGCCAGCCGGGTGGGCAGCCTCGGCTACCTGGCGCGGGAACTGGCCGACGAACTGCCGCCCCTCATGATGGAACTGGCCACGTAGGCGACCTGGCTGGAGGCGGTCCCGGTCTTCGCTAGCCAGCGGCTCACTTCAGCGACTTCAGGATGGACCGGAGCGAAGCGGCAGCCTTGGTGGCTGCGGCCTGCGGCTGGGCCCGGCCCGCTGCAACGTCGCTAACGGCCTTGGCGATGGGCAACTCGGCCATCGCAGCGCTGGCCAGGTCGCCGTGGCCCTGGACAATGCCCCAGTGTTTCAGGTCGTTGGACCCCTGCAGCAGGGTGGAGAGAACGTCCTTGGCATAAACGCTGCCGAACCGCTCCGTCCTGCCCGCTGCCACGGGGGTGGACATCCAGGCATCCGCATACTCGGACGGGTTCGCGGTGCTGCCCGAACGCACAGGAACACGTTCCTCCGGGGCAATCGCGAGCCAGTCGGCGTAGCCGTCGGTCAGGAAGTACTCCACGAAGCGGCGGGCGGGTTCGGCATCGGAATCAGCCGTCACGGTCCAGGAGATCACTTCGCCGAAGTGCGCCGGCTGTTGCCCGTCCGGCCCTCGGAGGCTGCCGACCACTCCGGTGTTCCGCGCCAGGAAGAGCGGGTCCTTGGCGCATTCGGGGCAGCTGGGCCGCGCATCGGTCCTCGTGCCGGCCAGCTCGTCCAGCATGTTCGTCGGCCAGATGGCCATGGCGGCCTTGCCGGCGAAGTAGGCGGACCGCACTGTATCAATGTCTTGTATGCCGGGCACGGAATAGTTCTTGAGCAGGTCGCCGTAGAATCCGAGCGCCGCCACGCACTGGGGACTGTCGAACGTAATGCCTGCCTTGGCATCCACCATCTCGCAGCCGTTGCCCAGCGCAACGTGTTCAAACGACTGCTGCGTGAAGGCCTGGCCAGTCTTGTTGGCCGCGACAATGCCCGCCAGCTCCGGGGAATCCAGCTTCCTGGCCGCGGCAACAATGTCCGCGTACGTCCGGGGTGCCCTCAACCCGGCCTGGGCGAAGAGGTCCTTGCGGTAGTAGATCAGCTGGTGCCAGGCGGCGCCCGGAACGGCCAGCTGCTGGCCATTGTCGCGCGTCAGTTCCAGCGCCCGGGCGGCCCACGTTTGCTCCCCGAGGCTTTGCACAATGGCTTCGTTGGTCTTGAAGTCGACGTGGCCGGCGGCTGCCATGGTCCGGACCTGCCCCAGCGACAGCGAAGCCATCACGTCCGGAAGGTCACCGGAGGCGGCGGACGACGTCAGGACCTGGTTGAAGCGGTGCGAAGGAACGGTCACGAGGTCAGCCTTCACTCCGGTGGCAGCGGTGAAATCCCCGATGACGACGTGCAGCTTGGCAATGCGGTCCGGAAGCGTCTCGGTAGTCCAGACGGTGATGTTGTGGTGGTCGACGTCCGGGGCGGGCGTGGGTGGCTGACCATTGCCCTGCGTGCAGGACACCATAAAGACCGCTGCCAAGAACACCGCCGCCAGAACGCCCGCCCTGACTTGGCCTCTGGTCCTATTCACCTGGCGCTCCTGCCACACGGTGTCCGCAATACGGACGCACGCGGGGCGTTAAACCCCGCGTACAACAAGGAGACCTGTGTGACAAGCGTAACTAATTGGTGCCCGGCTGTCAGCAGTCCGCATTGACTGCAGGGCCGGTCCATAGCAGGACCCGGTTACCGCCCCCGGACAAACGGGCGCATACGAAGGGACGGCCTCCGCTCGTTGAGCCGGAGACCGTCCGCGAGAGGATCCGGATGCTGCTGCCGTGCGCTATTTGGCGCGGTGGCGTGCTCCCGGGCTAACCGCCCCTCTGGCAGCCAAATTGCCCCGGGTCCTCCCGTTCACCGCCAGCCACGTCGGCTGGCTGTAGATGTTTTATAGCACCGGCCCGGGCCGGCCACAAGGGCTCCGGCACCGTTTTTTCCTCCCGCTTTTCGGGCCGCCAAGGCAGGGAATCCAGCGTTTACGACGGCGGGCGGCCGGCTGTTCCGGCGGCATCCCGGCCAGGTCGGGGTACTATTGCCCGGCGCGGCGGCCCGGGAGTATTTTAAGCGTGGGACTGAGCTCAAGCAGCAGGGCGCCGATGCCCCCTATCCAGGAGCACGTCAATGACGACCATCTCCAACGCCCACCTTCCCGGCGAAGCGCAGCGCCCCTCCGGCGACCCCTTGTGGTGTTCCCAGTGCCAGACGGACGAACACCTGATCGTCGAATCGATCGAGGCCCTGCATCCCCCTCGGGACGGCATGGTGGACGTCTCGTACACCTGTGTTGAATGCGACCAGTTCTACGCCCACCCGGCCGGAGTCCACGACGTGGCAGGCGTACTGAACCGGCATGGCCAGATGATGGGTGTGCTGCAGTTCGGCGGCGAATACTTCCACTGCGGAACGCCGATGGCCTCGGTCAGCTCGGGAACCAGCAGCATCTACGGCACCGAGCTCGGCCGGCGCCGCACCATCCATGACGTGCACCTGCCCACCCGGCTGCTGCGGTGCGCCTGCGGGTTCCAAATGGAAGTGCCGGACTAAACCAGTGCCGGACTGAACGAGGCCCGTCGACCTGAACGAGGCCCCGGAGTTTTGTACAGATAACCTTCCGCCGGTTCTAACCCGGCGGGCAAGTTATTAGCGGCAGCACTGGTTACAAATGGTTCTTATCTTGAGATACTAATCATGCTTACTATATTTATGCCGGCATCAGACAACCGCAGGAGAGCTTATGCGCAGACTGCTCGCTACTATCACCGCCATCCTTGCCCTTGCCAGTGCCGGGCTGTCTCTCGCCGCGCCGTCTTATGCAACCTCCGCCCCGGGTTCCGCGGCACTGTCCGCCGCCCCGGCGGGCAGATCTGTGCAGGTTCAGGCGGGTACGTCCGATGCGGCCGGAACACCGGCGCCGACCGGAACGTCTTCCCCGTCTGCAACCCCGTCCGAGCCTCCTGCCAACCCAGGCACCGGAGAACCGGAAGAGTCGGAAACCAACCGCCTCGAATACGCCCCGTATGTTATCGCGGCGGTATTGATCATCACCCTCCTCGTCGTTTTTATCTGGCGACGCCGCCGCGGAAACAAAACCGTGGTTTAAGCGCCGTCAGAAACGGGCTTCGCCACATAAAGCAGTCAATTCACGTTTCACCCAATTCCATTTGAAGGAGTAGTCGCCATGACCACCATGGACAGCGCGGCCGGTGCAAGGTCCCGGCTGCAACGGGCGGCACAGGTTGTCGGAGCAGTATTCGTGCTCGTCGGCATCCTAGGGTTCATCCCCGGTATCACCACGAACTACGCGGCACTGGGAATGGCCGGTCCCGCCTCCGACGCCCTGCTTCTGGGCGTCTTCCAGGTATCGATCCTGCACAACATCGTCCATCTCCTCTTCGGTGTGGCCGGCCTGCTCATGGGACGGACGCCGGGACAGGCAAGGAGCTATCTGCTGTATGGCGGCGTCATCTACCTGGTGCTCTGGCTGTACGGCCTTTTGATTCCCCACGAGACCGCGGCGAACTTCGTACCCATCAACACGGCTGACAACTGGCTGCACTTCCTGCTGGGTGTTGGCATGATCGGGCTGGCCCTGCTGCTGTCCCGCGACACCAGGAGGGTGCACGGACCCGCCACGGGCCACTAACCACTAAACCTTTTGCGGGGGTGCTGCAGGCGCTATCCTGATGCCGTCGGTTCTGTGAACCGCTCACGGTCCGGCCGGCACCCTCGCCCCAAACGGGGCGTCGAAGCGCGATGCCGGGGAGTGGCAGACGATGACCGCATATCAGCAAGCTACAAGCACCACCGCCACCGAGATTCCAACGGTGGTGCCCCGCCGTAAGGGCAACATGGTGGTCCGGTGGATCACCACAACCGACCACAAGACCATCGGGTATCTGTACCTGATTACCTCCTTCGTGTTCTTCTGCCTGGGCGGCGTAATGGCCCTGCTCATCCGCGCCGAGCTCTTCGAACCGGGCATGCAGGTCCTGGTGACAAAAGAGCAATACAACCAAATGTTCACCATGCACGGCACGGTGATGCTGCTGATGTTCGCAACCCCCTTGTTCGCCGGGTTCACCAACGTGATCATGCCCCTGCAGATCGGTGCACCGGACGTTGCGTTCCCCCGACTGAACGCGCTGGCCTACTGGTTCTTCCTGTTCGGCTCCACCATCGCCGTTTCCGGCTTCATTACCCCGCAGGGATCCGCTTCCTTCGGATGGACGGTATACGCGCCCCTCAACAACACCACATTTACACCAGGCATCGGCGGTGACCTGTGGGTCTTCGGCCTGGCATTGTCCGGCTTCGGCACCATCCTGGGCGCGGTCAACTTCATCACCACGATCATCTGCATGCGCGCCCCCGGCATGACCATGTGGCGCATGCCGATCTTCACCTGGAACACCCTCATCACCTCGGTCCTGGTGCTTATGGCCTTCCCACCGCTGGCCGCAGCCCTGTTCGCCGTCGGCGCGGACCGCCGCTTCGGCGCCCACATTTATGACCCCGAAAACGGCGGAGCCCTCCTGTTCCAGCACCTGTTCTGGTTCTTCGGCCACCCCGAGGTGTACATCATCGCGCTGCCGTTCTTCGGCATCGTCTCCGAGATCTTCCCGGTCTTCAGCCGCAAGCCGATCTTCGGCTACAAGGGCCTGGTCTACGCGACCATCGCCATCGCCGCCCTTTCAGCCACGGTCTGGGCGCACCACATGTACGTCACCGGTTCGGTGCTGCTGCCGTTCTTTGCGCTGATGACCATGTTTATTGCGGTTCCCACCGGTGTGAAGTTCTTCAACTGGATCGGCACCATGTGGGGCGGCTCGCTGACGTTCGAAACCCCCATGCTGTGGAGCATCGGCTTCCTCATCACGTTCCTCTTCGGCGGCCTGACCGGCATCATCCTGGCCTCCCCGCCACTGGACTTCCACGTCTCCGACTCCTACTTCGTGGTGGCCCACTTCCACTACGTGGTGTTCGGCACCGTGGTGTTCGCGATGTTCGCCGGCTTCTACTTCTGGTGGCCGAAGTGGACGGGAAAGATGCTCAACGAGCGCCTCGGCAAGATCCACTTCTGGATGCTGCTCGTGGGCTTCCATGCCACCTTCCTGATCCAGCACTGGCTCGGCGTTGAAGGCATGCCCCGCCGGTACGCTGACTACATGCCGCAGGACAACTTCACGGCCATGAACCAGTTCTCCACTTTTGGCTCCTTCCTGCTGGGCGCCTCACTGATTCCGTTCTTCTGGAACGTCTTCATCACAGCCCGCAGCAAGGAAAAGGTGGAAGTCGACGACCCGTGGGGCTTTGGCGCTTCGTTGGAATGGGCCACGTCCTGCCCGCCGCCGCGGCACAACTTCACCTCGCTGCCGCGCATCCGCTCGGAGCGGCCGGCCCTGGACCTTCACCATCCTGAGTTGCGCGTACGCGAACACGACCCCGTGCACACGCCGGTCGCCGACGTTCTGGGCGCGGCGGACATCGGCGAGCGCGACGTGCGGGATCCTAACCCCGACCGCTAGCACGGGCTTTTCTGACACCCGGTCCCCCGGAGGCCCCTCCGGCACATGCTGAGGCCCCGGACTCCTTGGGAGTCCGGGGCCTCAGCGTGTAGTCAGTTTCTAACTGCTAACCAGCGGCCAACTCAAGCAGCCGCTGCGACCGCGTAGCGGCCGGCTCCGGCGCCAATTCCGCGGTCGGCCGGGGCCAGTACGCGGACGTTGCATTCGGACTGCTGCGGATCGATGGAACGTGGCAGGTGGTGCGTTTTGGAGCATTCCCGCAGCTGTTCAAGCGCGACGGGTTCGACACGGGCGTGGCTGACATCAACGACGAGCCGCAAGCCCTCACGGAGGTGGTTGGCGCGCTTCATAACGACGTAAAGAGCTTGGATGCTTTGGGCGGTTACATGTCCCTGGGCGGCGACCTGAGCCTCGCCGCAGTCGAGGTCCACGCGGACCAGTACCTTGAGCTTCTGGTTCAAAACTTCTCCCCTCATGCGCGGCCGCGACGCTGCGACCGGATATAACCCTAGCCTGCATGTGACTCAGGTAACAGGAAGATTCTAAATGTTGCAGAAATGCGACTTTCCGCGCTGGCTGGGCTGGTGGAGGACCCGGCAACAGTCCCCGAACACGCAAATGGTCCGGGGACGCGTGGATTCCAGCGTCCCCGGACCAGTTGCGTGTCCTGAGTGTTCGACGACGGCGGTCGCCCGCGTGGGCCGCTCAGCTGCGGGTCGGGTCCGGACGCAGCGGCGCAGGGCCGGGGTCCGGCACCGGAAGCGGGCCGGGCGGCTCGGGCGCAGGGATAGGGTTGGGCGGTGCGGGACGGGACGGGTCCGGCCGCATGGGATCGGGTCCTGGCTCCGGCGGGAACGGCTCTGGTTCGTGTACTGGCGGGATGGTCATGCTTTCCCCCTCGAAGGCTCGTGTGGGTTCCTTATTGCTGACGCGAGTTCAGGATACGCCCGGCGCCGGAGCGGGGACAGGGCCCCGGCGGGCGTGCGGAAGTGCCATGAGCCAGCCTCTCCCCCGGTAGCGAACGGCCGCCCAAATGTCAGGGCGGCTCTATATATTGAGGGAATGACCCACACTCCGCTGCAGCAACCCGCCAGCTCCTCCGACGTTGCCACATCCCGGCCGCCCGTCGCCAAAAGGGTGCCCGCCGAGCGCACGCACCACGGGGATACTTTCGTGGACCACTACGAGTGGCTGCGGGACAAGGGGTCCGAGGAGGTCGTGGCGCATCTGAAGGCGGAGAACGCCTACCAGGAGGCCATCACGGCGCACCAGGAACCGCTGCGCGAGGCCATCTTCCAGGAGATCAAGGGCCGCACCAAGGAGACAGACCTGTCCGTTCCGAACCGCAAGGACGGCTGGTGGTACTTCAGCCGGTCCGTCGAGGGAAAGGAGTACGGCATCCAGTGCCGCGTCCGCGCCCAGAACACGGGCAACCCGGTGGCGGACTGGACTCCCCCGGCGGTGGAGGCCGGCGTCGAAATCCCCGGCGAGGAAGTCCTGCTGGACGGCAACGTCGAAGCCGAAGGCAAGCCGTTCTTCTCCGTGGGCGGCACGGCGGTGACCATCGACGGAAACCTTTACGCCTACGCCGTGGACAACGCTGGTGACGAGCGGTTCGCCCTCCGGATCAAGGACCTGCGGACCGGTGAACTGCTGCCGGACGTCATCGAGAACGTCTTCTACGGCGTGTCCTTCTCCCCGGACGGCACCCGCATCTTTTACACCGTGGTGGATGACTCGTGGCGGCCGTACCAGGTCAAATCCCACGTCCTGGGCACTCCCGTCACGGACGATGAGGTGATTTAC
Organism: Arthrobacter sp. K5; assembly: GCF_040448525.1. Taxonomy (NCBI): domain Bacteria; kingdom Bacillati; phylum Actinomycetota; class Actinomycetes; order Micrococcales; family Micrococcaceae; genus Arthrobacter; species Arthrobacter sp. K5. The sequence goes on from NZ_CP159279.1 coordinate 2,090,098, forward strand.
CAGGAGGACGACGCCGCGATGTGGCTGGGCTTTGAGCTCTCCTCAGACCGGCGCCACCTCGTGCTCGGCATTGGCTGCTCCGAGTACAGCGAGACGCGCCTGCTGCGTTTTGACGACCCCGGCGCCGGCCTGTCCACCGTCATTTCCCGCAACGAACGCGTGCTTTACGAAGCCGAGCCGTTCCTGCTCGAGGGCCCGGACGGGCAGAAAACGGAACGCGTCCTGATCACCCACAACCGCAACGCCGTGAACTCCATGGTGTCGCTGGTGGACCCTGCCGAGCTTTCCAAGCCACTGGCCGAGCAGCACTGGACCACCGTCGTCGAGCATTCCGACGACGTCCGGGTCAACGGGGCGGGGGTTACCGCCACCCACCTCGTGGTCTCGATCCGGAAGGACACCATCGAGCGGGTCCAGGTGATGTCGCTGGCCGGGCTGGGGACTGCCGCCCAGCAGGCCCCGGTGGAACCTGCGTTTGACGAGGAACTGTATACCGCGGGGGTGGGCGGGTCTGACTACGAGGCTCCCGTGATCAGGCTGGGCTACACGTCCTACTTCACGCCGTCACGCATTTACGACTTCGTCCTGCCTACCCCGGAGCAGCCGGCCGGTGAACTCCTGCTGCGCAAGGAAAGCCCTGTGCTGGGCGGCTACGATGGCTCGGATTACGTGGCCACGCGCGAATGGGCCGAGGCTGCCGACGGCACCCGTGTCCCCCTCTCGGTGCTGCGGCACAAGGCCGTCAAGCAGGACTCGACGGCGGCCGGACTGGTTTATGGCTACGGTTCATACGAGCTGAGCATGGACCCGGGCTTCGGCATCGCCCGGCTCTCGCTGCTGGACCGCGGGGTTGTGTTCGTCATTGCCCACATCCGCGGCGGCGGTGAACTCGGCCGGCACTGGTATGAGGACGGCAAGAAGCTCAGCAAGAAAAACACTTTCACGGACTTCATCGCGGCCACAGACTGGCTGGCGCAGTCCGGCTGGGTGGCGCCGGACCGGATCGCCGCGCTGGGCGGGTCGGCCGGCGGCCTGCTCATGGGTGCGGTGGCCAACCTCGCCCCGGAGAAGTACGCAGCCGTGGTGGCGCAGGTTCCGTTCGTGGATCCGCTCACCAGCATCCTGGACCCGGAGCTGCCGCTGTCGGCTCTCGAGTGGGAGGAATGGGGCAACCCCATCACTGATCCCGCGGTGTATGAGTACATGAAGTCATATACCCCGTACGAGAACGTCCGCGAGGTGGCCTATCCCAAGATCGCCGCGGTCACGTCCTTCAACGACACCCGGGTGCTCTACGTGGAGCCGGCCAAGTGGGTGCAGGAACTCCGTAACAAGACCACGGGCAGCGAGCCGATCCTCATGAAGATCGAGATGGACGGCGGCCACGGCGGTGCCTCCGGCCGCTATGTGCAATGGCGCGAGCGGGCCTGGGACTACGCCTTCATCGCGGATTCGCTCGGGGCTACGGAGCTGCTGCCCGGCGCCGGGCTCAAATAGGCTCCGTGCGCACGTAACGCCCTCCGACTCGTTTCTTTGGTGCTCCCGCCTGCGATGTGCACCGTATAGCCAAAAACGGCCGCCTGCGCCTCTCGCTGCGGCGCCGCTTTACCAAGAATGGCCGCCCGAATCCTTGCCAGGCGGCCATTTTTGGCAAGTCGTTGCGGGTGCGGGGCGAGGGCGCTCCGAGGCTACTCCCCGCGCGGCGGAAGGCGGCAGGGATTCCGCCCTATCCAGGGCCGGGTATTTCCGAAAAATAGTAATCCTGCTTACTATTGTCGGGCATACGGGCTCGGTGCACCTGTCCGCTGGGGGTGGGGAATCCGACGCCGGAACTGGAGCATAGCGTGAGCAATGAACAAGGATTGACCCCGCTTTCCGACGACGAACTGAATGCGCAGGCGGGCATCGCACTGCCGGACAAGGAAGTGGCTTCCGTACTCGACCTCAACGCCGACCTCGATCTGGGCATCAGCGCAGCTGCGCCGATCGACCTCGCCGTGGCGGCCAACGCCAACGTCGCAGCCCCCATCGACGCCGCGGCCTCGGCGAACGTCCTGTCTTTCGGTTCAGAGTCGCAGGCCCTCGCTGACCAGGGCGTCATCATCTACCAGGGAATCACCGCCGACGCTACGGCAGACTCCGTACAGGACAGCACCATTACGCAGGGGTCCGGCGTTGTTGACGGCGGGGCCCCCGGCAGCACCGGCACCGATGTCATTGACGGAGGCACACCGGCCAGCACCGGTCCCGGCGTCCTTGATGGCGGGACGCCCGACGGCACGCTTCCCGACGGGACCATTCCGGACGGGACAGGTGTCGGCGCCCTCCCCGTCGATCCGTCCACTGCCCTCGACGGGGACCTCCTCAACGTCAATGTGGACCTCGCAGCCGACGCCGACATCGCCGCCCCGATCAACGGCGCCGTGGCTGCGAACGCCAACGTTGCCGCGCCCATTGACGCCGCTGTTGCAGCTAACATTGGCTCGATTGACAGCGACGCCTTCGCCGTGGCCCAGCAGGACGCCATCATCACCCAAGACATCGACGGCGAGGCCACCGCATCGGCAGATCAGCAGTCCGATCTGCAGCAGTAGTTCCTGAATGAGCGCCAAACACAGCGGGCCGTCCGGCATGGACGGCCCGCCGGTCTCCCCTTCGTCAACACCCGATCCGCATCCCGTACCAGGCATGATTCCATCGCCCGGTCCGACGGCGGCTTCCGCCCCGGGCGGCCCGGTCGCGTCTTTCGCAACCCCGGCGGGAGTCCCGACGGCGGCGGGTGCGTCCCCCGCCCAAGCCGGGCGGACCGCCGTCGTAATGAGTTCTGGCACCAATCCCGGCGGCGGGGTGCCGGTGCGGGCGGAGGGAGTCCAGCTCATTGGCGAGGCCAAGGGATCCGGCTACCGGGAGGCCCCCTCGCTGGTCCGCCGTGCCGACGGCCAGACCCTCCAGCTCACACAGCTGCTATTTCAGGTCCTTGACGCCATCGACGGTGTGCGGGATGTCGATGAGATCGCGGAGGTGGCGAGCGCCCGGTCCGGCCGGCTCATCACTGCGGACAACGTCAGGACCCTGATCGAGGGCCAGCTGCTGCCGCTCGGCCTGCTGCGGCTGGCGGACGGGTCGCAGCCGGGGGTCCGCAGGGCGGATCCGCTGCTCGGCATGCGGTTCCGGTACACCGTCACGGACCCGGAGCGCACCCGGAAGCTGACGGCGCCGTTCGCTGTGCTGTTCAATCCGCTGATCATGGCAGTTGTCGCCGCGGGATTCCTGGCCTCGTGCTGGTGGGTATTGATGGTCAAGGGCCTGGCGTCCGCCACACACGACGCCTTCGCGAACCCGTGGCTGCTCCTGTTGATTTTCGCCGTCACGGTGCTGTCGGCCGGCTTCCACGAATTCGGCCACGCGGCGGCCGCACGCCGCGGCGGCGCCACTCCGGGCGCGATGGGTGCCGGGCTCTACCTCGTCTGGCCCGCCTTCTATACGGACGTCACCGATTCCTACCGTCTGGGGCGCGGCGGCAGGCTTCGCACGGATATCGGCGGGCTGTACTTCAACGCCGTGGTTGCCGTCGCCACCATGGGCGTCTGGTTGGCCACGGGTTTCGATGCGCTGCTGCTGGTGGTGCTCACGCAGATCCTGCAAATGGTGCGGCAGTTGCTGCCCCTGGTCCGCTTCGACGGCTACCACATCCTTGCCGATACCACGGGCGTGCCGGATCTGTTCCAGCGGATCCGTCCCACTCTGCTCGGGCTCCTGCCCTGGCGGTGGGGCAAATCCGAACCCGAGGCGCGGGCCCTCAAGCCGTGGGCGCGCGCCGTCATCACGGTCTGGGTGCTGGTCACTGTCCCCCTCCTGCTGGCCAGCCTGGTGCTGATGGTCGCCTCCTTTCCACGGCTCCTGGGCACCGCGTGGGCGAGCCTGCAGCACCAGCAAACCCTGCTGTCCGGCAGCCTCGCGGAGGGGAACTTTGCCGACGCTGCCGTGCGGCTCCTGGCGATTGCCGCCGTCGCCCTTCCCGTGGTTGGCGTGGTGTACATGCTGCTCCGGCTGGCGCGGCAGCTCATCACCGGGCTCTGGACCAAGACCCGGGGCAAGCCGCTGCAGCGCGCCACCGCAATGGCAGCGGCCGGCGCCGCCGTTGCCGGGCTGGCCTGGGCATGGTGGCCGCTGCCTGACAACTACCGCCCGGTGCAGCCCTACGAACGCGGGACACTCCTCGATGCCACGGCCGCGGCCTATCCTGCCCTGGCTGCCCCGGACGGAACCCTGCAGGAAGGACGGACGGGGCAAACGGTGGCGCTGTGGCCGGACGGCACCGCCCTGCCCACCCGGGAGCAGCCGCAGCTCAGTATGGTCCTCGTGCCGAGCCAAGGCACCGCACCTGCGTCGGTGCCCGATAAGCCTCAACCGGACGAGGGCGCGGGTACGGCACCCGGCGGGGCTGTACCGCCGTCGTGGGTCTTCCCCTTCGACCGGCCCCCGGCCCCTGAGGAGGACGGCAACCAGGCACTTGCCGTCAACACCACGGATGGCTCCGTCACTTACGACGTCGCGTTCGCGCTGGTGTGGGCCGAGGACGGACCGGTGGACACCCGCAACGAGGCCTACGCCTTCGCCAGCTGCGCGGACTGCGCGGCGGTGGCCGTCGGGTTCCAAGTGGTGCTCATCATGGGCCAGGCGGATGTGGTGGTGCCCGAGAACCTCTCCGCCGCCGCGAACTACAACTGCGTCCGGTGCCTGACGTACGCCTTGGCCAGCCAGTTGGTCCTCACGCTTGACGGGCCGCTCAGCGCCGAAGGCATAGCCCGGCTCAATGCGCTGTGGCAGGAGATTGCCGAGTTCGGACGCACGTTGCAGGGCGTCCCCCTGTCCGAGATCCAGGGACGGTTGAGCGCCTACAAGGATCAGCTCACGGAAATCATCCGGACCGATCCCAGCGCCAAGCCCCGGGCTGGCGCTAGCACTCCGTCACCGGGTTCCACGCCATCGCCCGGGGCCAGTGGCGGAGCTGAGCCGGGCTCGGGATCCGAGCCAGGTGCGCCTGTACGGGGTGAGCCGACGCCGGGCGTCCAGTCGCCGGGTGTGCCGTCGCCAGGAACGACGGCGGAGCCTGTGGTCCCGACGGGAACGGGAACGACGCCGGTCCCCGCCCCGGCCAGCTCTGGCGCAGCACCGGCCCCCGCCACTACGGCTCCCGGCGCCGCACCGGCTGCGTCACCGGCCCAGGAGCCGTGAATTAACCATCCGCTGCTCCGGAAGTGCCCTTTTGGCGGCTCAAAAGGGCACTTCCGGAGCAATCGATGGGTCGCGGGGACCGGGCTGAACGGCGACGTGTCCCAGGCAACATATATTTGAAGGATGCTCTCGGCGCTGAAGAAATACCTGCTGCTCCCCAAACTGGTGAAGCTGGCCTCCAACGCGCCCAAGGACCCGGGCGTCGCCTGGGACCAGTACTGGGGCAGGGTGGGGGCCACAGGCGCCCGCGGCGACGTGCTGTGGGATTCGGGCAGCGACCACGAGCTGCGGGCGTATCTGGAGCATCTGACGCGGCAGCTGGACCCCAGCCTTCCCATCGTCGATGTCGGGTGCGGCAACGGCGTCTTCAGCCGCGCACTTGCCGCCTACTTTCCGCATGTTTTGGGGGTGGATGTCTCAGCCAACGCCATCGCACGAGCAGCCGCCGAATCCGAAGGGCTGGAGCGCGTCTCCTACGCCGCGGTTGACATGACAGCACCAGCGGGCAACCGTGCCGTGACGGCCGCCCTGGCCTCGGCCGGGTTCTCCGGTGAGGCCAACATCTTCATCCGGGGAGTCCTGCATGTGCTGAAGAAACCCGCCCAGGCGGCCCTGGCCGGGCAACTGCACCCGCTTGTGGGCAAGCGTGGCCGCGTATTCCTGGCCGAGACCGACTTCCACGGAAATCCGGTCCAGTACGTCAGCCATCTCGGAGCCACCCTGCACTCCATCCCCGGGCCACTCGAGAAGGCCATCCGCGGACTGCCCATGCCCGGCCGCTTCGGCACCGCACAGCGCAGGAGGGCTTTCCCCGAGGCGAGCTGGGATGTGGTGGAGGACGGCCCGGTCACGATAGAAACCCGCCCGCTTAAATCCCCAGACCGGCCGGAACAGATCCCGGGGTATTTCGCGGTGCTCCAGGCCCGCTGAGCAGGAAAGCCTGAACAGGAAGGCTCCCTGAACCGGAAGCTGAAGGCTACGGGACCTTCAGCCAGGACTCGGCCTCGGCCTTGTTCGTGAAGAACCGGGTGGGGCACGGGAGTTTGTTGATGCCCAGGATGAAGTTGGCAATCACCCGGTCCACCGGCGACACACCGAGCAGCGCAATCCGTGAGGCCTGGCAGGGACGGCCGAACACTGCACGGGCTCCCCGGCTCACATCGGAGGTGGTGGCCATGTCCACGAGCATGGGGTGGCGGCTGTCGCCGCAGACCGCGTTGACCTGCGCCATGGCGGCCTCGGCGTCCGCCTCAGTGATGCTGGCGTCCCTGGCCCAGGTCAGCCGGAGCAGGCCTTCTGCATCCAATTCCAGGTTGAAGAGCGTGTTCCGTCCGGTGCTGTTGAAATTCAAATCAAACCTCCGCGGTGCCTAACGTGGACAAGTATCAAGGTACATCCCTCCAGGAGGCTGCCAACCGGCGGCCTACTGATAATGTGAGTCCAAATTCACGGTAGCCTCAAAAGGCACTCGCAACACAGGGGGCACATGGTCCAGGCACCGGCGGAGTTCCACTCCGCACCTCACGAGGCAGTGGTCGCGCTCACCGATGACGCCCGCCTGGACGCCGTAGCGTCTGTCCTCAACGATGCGGGTTTCAGCGTCCGGAAGGCCTCCGACGCCGGTTCCCTCGCCGGGGAGCTGGAGGGCAACCGAGCCGCCGTCGTACTTCTTGATGCAGAGCTGACGGACGGCTACCGGTGGGAGGGCACGCCGGTGCTGCTCCTGGTTGACCTCGCAGGTGACTTCGACCTTGCCCGGCTTGAGCCCTGGGGCATCGCCGATTACATCTCCCGCGATGCGGCTCCCCGGGAACTGACCCACCGGGTGGAGACCCTGATAGGACGGGCGAGGGAACGCCGCCGCATCCGGGCCGAAGCCGAATTCCTGCGAGAAAGCCTCCGCAACGTCTCCGCCGCCATCCGCGGCACCAACAGCCCCCAGCAAATGGCCGGCCACCTGGTCCGCGGCTTCGGTGAATCCCTGGGCGTGGACCACGTCTGGTTCACCACCTTCCAGGATTCGCGGGTGCCCCGGATCAGTGCCCAGTGGTCCCTGCCCGGCCATGCCAAGCTGCCTGACACCCTTGGTGCGTTCGAGGACGAGGCCAGGGAGCAAACCACCTCGCTGTGGTCCGCCGCCGAGGCGCTGGCGGTTCCGGATCACCAGACGGACCAGTCCGCCGCGCTGGCCGAGGACCTGCGGGAATGGTCCGGTTTGGGCTCCGTCCGGGCCTCGGTTGCCTTGCCGGTGGGAGAAGGCGAATCGGCACTGGGGATCATCTGGATCGCGCAGCTGGAGAAGCCGCGCGACTGGTCCAGGGCCGAGATCGCCCTCATCCAGCACGTGGCCGGCAACCTCGCGCACAGCCTCATCCAGGGCCACCTGATCAGCGCCCAGCTGCAGGTGCTGCAGCAGTTGCGGGAACTGGACAAGGCCAAAACGGATTTCCTCGCCACCGTCAACCACGAGCTCCGCACGCCACTCACCTCCATTACCGCCTACCTCGACATGATCCGCGACGGGGCGGGCGGCCCCGTTCCGCCGGGCATCCTGTCAATGATGGACGTCATCTCGCGGAACTCCGACCGCCTCCGCAGGCTGATCGAGGACATGCTCACCGTCTCCCAGCAGGACGCCTCCGGCAACCTGAACCTCAAGCAGGTGGAGCTTGGCCAGGTCCTGCGGATCGTGGTGGCCGCACTGCGCCCGCTCGCGGATTCGCGGAACGTCACGATCACGGGCGCCGACTCGCATGAGGACGTGAAGGTCCAGGCCGACGAGGCCCAGCTGGAGCAGGTTTTCACCAACATCGTGGCCAACGCCATCAAGTTCACCCCGAAGGGGGGCCGGATCAGCATCAGCTTCATGACCGCCGCTTCCGAGGCCGGCGGCCCCTGCGCCGTCGTGGACGTCATGGACACCGGAGTCGGAATTCCGGAGCAGGAAATCGCCCAGGTGTTCACCCGCTTCTACCGGGCGTCCAACGCCTCCTCCGCGGCCATTCCGGGCAGCGGACTGGGCCTGGCCATTGCCTACGACATCGTCCGGCGCCACGGCGGATCACTGGACCTGTCCTCCGTGCTGGGCGAGGGGACCACCGTCTCGGTGCACCTCCCGGTCGACGGCCCCCGGGCCGATGAAACGGACGACGACGGGGCCGACGGCGACGAAGCGGCCGTCGCACCCCAAACCGACTGACCGGCGTCGCCCATCTCAACCCCAAACCAAAACCGTCCCGGACCAGCAGGTCCGGGACGGTTTTCGTAACTCTGAATGACTGCTGCCAACCTTAGTTGGGCCACCAGCCGATGGTGGCGTAGTTGACTTCGCTATTGGAAGTGGAGGACGTGGTGGTGTCCTTGTCCTTCGGGGCCGCGTTTGCAGGAGCAGCGAAACCTGCCACTGCAAGGATGCCGGTCATAACAAGTGTTGCGGCAAGTTTCTTCATCCGCTGTCCCTTTCGTCGTTTGTAGCTGTGAACCGTATTACACATTACGGGCGACAGTATACGGTCACTGGATCAAGGTTTGGTCAAGTCATTTCCTGTCAATTCCGCAGGTTTTGCCATGTTTCTCCGCAGGCGACTTGCAATTGCCGTAACAAGCGGAGTTCAGTCCTCCTCCGCGGCCGACCGTGCGCAGGATTATGGATAATTGGGAGCATGCCTATGCAGCGCGATTTGTCACCGTTCGTGATCGCGGAGTTGGCTGCGCGCGAAAGCTGGAAACGGCGGGACTACGCCTCTGGATATGCCGAGGCCGGGCACGCCGCCGAGCTGGCCCAGGAGGCCGGGGACGAGCTGCGCTGGTGGAAGATGGTCCTGCTGCAGGCCGAATGCCTGCGGGACCAGGGATCCATCCAGGAGTGCCAGCAACTCGCCGTCGACCTGGCTGCCCATCCCGTTGCCAATTCTGCCCCCGATCTGGGCGCCCGGGCAGCAATTCTGCTGGCACATTCCCTGCAGGGCCTTGGCCGGCTCCCCGAAGCGGTGGATGCCGCTACCACCGCCGCCCGGCTGGTGGCGGGCGACTTCGAAAACGTCTACCTGCACATCCAGGCCCAGCAGGCCCTGATCGCCGCCCTCGCGGAAAGCGGCCGGCACGAGGACGCCTGGCAGGAGTGCCTGGACCTGGAGTCGCTGCTCACCGACCACGTGGACGAGGACACGGCAGGCAAGGCCTACTGGGTGATCGGCAACGTGGCATTCCTCAGCAACCGGGTCAATGAAGGCGGCCACTACCACGACCTCGCCGCCGGCAAGCTCTCCCCCTCGCAGGACGTCGACCTGTGGGCGCGCTTCAACCGTGCCTCCGCGGAAATGCGCCTGCAGGCCAAGCTGGGTGACGCCGCAACGCTGCGCTGCATCGAGCGCGCCGAGCTCGCCACCGAGGTGGTGGGCGGCAGCGAACGGGACATCCTGGAGATGTCCCTGGTCCGCGCCCACTGGTACTACCTCACCGGGGACATGGGGACGGCGATCGGCCTCCTGACTCCGCTGCGCAGCAAATTCCCCATCCTCGCCACCCAGACCGCGGCGGAGGCCACCTTCATCCTGGGCAGGGCGCTGATGGCGCAGGGACACGAAGCGGAATCACTGCAGATGCTTGACGAGGCCGCTACGCTGTTCGATACAGCTGCTGCACCGGAGCGTAGCGCCACCGTCCGTGGTTTCATCGCCTCAGCGGAGCCTTCGGACCGGCGCCATCAGCAATTTCTCCAGGGGGGGTAATGCCAGAAGCGACAGTGTTTCCCGGTGCCGCACCGCTGCAGCCGGTGGTCCCGACGCGCCCGGCGTCCGCGCCCGGCGTTGCCTGCACCAGGCTGCACGACCTCGCTGTCAAAGCCGTACTGCCGCGCGGCGCCGATCTTAATGAGACCGCAACCGCCCAACTGTACAGCCGCATTGGTGAGCTGGCCGGGGACCGGAGGGTCGCCGTCGTGCTTGAACTGACCGGGGTAAGGTCCGTAAACCGCGCGGCGCGGGCAGCCTACGCGGCGATCCCCTCGGTGTCCGCCTGGGCGATCCTGGGTGAATCCCCCGTGGACAGGCTGCTGGGGCACTTTCTGCTGGGCGGCGAATTCAACTCGGTGCCGGCCCAATACTTCACCGCCGAAACCGACGCCCTGGACTGGTTGAGCCGCCTTGACGACGTTCTCTAACGACGATCCCCGGCTCGGGAAGCTGCTCGACGGCATCGTCCGGCTGGCGGCGGGGGAACTCCACTCGCGCATCGAGATTTCCGAGGCCCGGGACGAGCTGGATGCGGTGATCATGGGCACCAACCTGCTCGCCGAGGACCTGCAGATCATCTACCAGGAGCTCGAGGAGCGCGTGGAGTCGCGCACACGGATGCTCAATGCGGCACACAAAGAGCTGCAGCAGATGGCGCTCATGGACGCCCTGACAGGACTTTACAACCGGTCGGCGCTGGTCAGCGCCGTCAACGATGCCCAGGCGGAGGCGGCCGACGGCGGACTGCCGCCGGCCCTGCTGCTGCTGGACCTCGATGCCTTTAAGAGCGTCAACGATTCCCTGGGCCACTCCATGGGTGACAAGGTGCTGGCCACTGTGGGGGCACGGATCCGTTCGTGCGTGCGCGACGGCGACATGGTGGCCCGGCTCGGCGGTGACGAGTTCGCCGTCCTGCTGCCTGCCACGACGCCGGCCAAGGCTGCCGCCGTCGGGAACCGGATCCTGGACTCCCTGAACGGGACACTGGAAGTGGACGGCAAGACCATCCGCTGCGGTGCGAGCCTGGGCCTGAGGATTGCCGATCCCGGCGAGACGTCCGAGGAACTGCTCATGGAGGCGGACATCGCGATGTACGCCTCCAAGGCCGACGCCCGCAACAAGCTGCGGGTGTTCGAGCCGGCCATGCTTCACGCCCGGCAGCTCCGCAACCAGCTGGTCGGGGAACTGCGCGAGGCCATCGCCACCGACCAGCTGGTGCTGTACTACCAGCCGGTCATCGAGCTTGCCTCAGGAAAAATCGAGGGCGTGGAGGCCCTGGTCCGCTGGAACCACCCCAAACGCGGCCTGATCATGCCGGACGAATTCATTCCCATCGCCGAGGAGACGGGCCTCATCTCGGAGCTCGGCAACTGGGTGCTCAAGAACTCCGTGGAGCAGCTCCGGCGCTGGCGGAGTTCCCCGGAGACCGGCCGCCACAACTTTGACATGCGCATCAACGTCTCGGCCGCGGACCTGCAGCGGCTTCAGTTCATCGAGGACGTCCGGGATGCGCTCACCGCCGCGGATCTCGAGCCTGCCCTCCTGGTGCTGGAGCTGACGGAGAGCGACATCATCAAGGGCAACGAGCTCGACCGGTACACGCTCGCCTCCCTGCGGAAGCTCGGGGTGGGCCTGGAGATCGACGACTTCGGCACCGGGTACTCGTCCATCAGCTACCTGCGGCGCCTGCCCGTGGACCGCGTCAAAGTGGACCGGACGCTGCTCACGGCCCTCGGCAGCGACCCCGCGCAGCCTGCGCTGATCGCGGCCATCCTGCAGCTCATCCGGGCCTGCGGGCTCGAGGCCGTGTGGGAGGGCGTGGAAAACGCGGAGCAGGCCGAGCACCTGCGGAACACCGGCTGCATCAGCGGGCAGGGCTACTACTTCAGCCGCCCGCTCCCGGCAGCCGAGTTTACCGAACGCCTCGCCTGGCAGGACATCTGGCCCGGCTAAGGCCCGCTGATCGAGCCAGGCCCGCTGATCGCGCCTGTCCAAGCTAATCGAGCCTGCCGAGAGCACGGGCTCCGGCGAACGCTCCACGTCGACGATGTACCAAAAAGGGCCGCCTGAACCCGTCGACAGGCGGTCATATCTGGCAATACGGCGTGGTTTCGCTCCCCACCCGCCCCCTAGCTCAACCAGCGGCGACGGCGGCGGCTGTTGCCTCGGCGATGGCGCGCTCCTCGTCCGTGGGTACCACCAGCACGGGGATGGCGGATGCTTCGGTGGAAATCACGCGGGGTTCCTTGGACCGCTCACTGTTCAGCCCGGCGTCGAGCTCTATGCCCAGCGCGCCCAGCTTCTCCCCCACCAAAGCGCGGAACTGGTGCGAGTTCTCGCCGATCCCGGCCGTGAATACCAGCGTCTTCGCCCCGCCAACCGCCACGTGGTAGCCGCCGATGTACTTTGCCAGCCGGTAGGACGCGACCGCCAGTGCGGTGGCCGCGCGCGAGTCACCGGACTCGGCCGCCTCCACCACAGAGCGCATGTCGTTGTTGCCGGCGAGCCCCTTGAGCCCGGACTCGCGGTTGAGCATCGAATCGAGGTCCTCGGCATTCCAGCCGGTGCGGGCCAGGAACACCAGGATGGACGGGTCCAGGTCACCGGAGCGTGTGCCCATGACCAGGCCCTCCAGCGGCGTGAAGCCCATCGACGTGTCCACGGACTTGCCGCCCCGGATCGCCGTAACGGAGGCGCCGTTGCCGAGGTGGGCGATCACGCCGTCGAACTCCTCCACCGGGATATCCAGCAGCGCGGCGGCACGGTTGGTGACGTATTCGTGCGAGGTTCCGTGGAAGCCGTACCGGCGGATCCCGTGGTTGGTGTAGAGCTCGTCGGGAACGGCGTAGCGCCAGGCGTGCTCGGGGAGGCTGCGGTGGAAGGCGGTATCGAACACCGCCACCTGCGGCATGTCCGGCCACTTCTTTGTGATGGCGCGGATGCCCAGCACGTTCGCGGGGTTGTGCAGCGGCGCCAGCGGGTTGAGCCGTTCGATGGCGCGGGTGATCTCGTTGTCGATCAGCACGGGCTCGCCGAACCGCTCGCCACCGTGCACCACCCGGTGCCCCACAGCGTCCAGCTGCCGGTCCCCCAGCACCTCATGGATGGCCGCGTCCACCTGTTCAAGTGCTTCGGCGTGGTCTGCGGGGCCCACCACCTCGCCGTCGCCCTGGCCCCCGTTGGACACGCCGATCCGCTCGATCAGCCCCTCGGTGAGGACACTGCCTTCGGCGACGTCGCGCACCTGGTACTTGAGCGAGGACGAGCCGGAGTTGATGACGAGCACGAGCATGGGGCCTCCTAAGCCTTGGCTGCTGAAACGGCGGACGGTTCTGGGGCGTTGGGGGTTTCCGGAGGGACGGTCAGGCTCTGTGCCTGGATCGCGGTGATGGCCACCGTGTTCACGATGTCTTCCACGGTGCAGCCGCGGGAGAGGTCGTTGACGGGCTTGCGCAGCCCCTGCAGGACGGGCCCGACGGCGACCGCTCCGGAGCTCTGCTGCACCGCCTTATACGTGTTGTTGCCGGTGTTCAGGTCCGGGAAGATGAACACCGTCGCCTGACCGGCGACGGACGAGCCGGGCATCTTGGACTCGGCGATGGAGGCGTCCACGGCGGCGTCGTACTGGATGGGGCCCTCGACGGCGAGATCAGGGCGGCGTTCCCTGACCAGGTCAGTGGCCTGCCGGACTTCCTCCACGGCCTCGCCCGAGCCGGAGCCGCCGGTGGAGTAAGACAGCATGGCCACCCGGGGCTCCACCCCGAACTGGGAAGCGGTTTCGGCCGAGGCCAGGGCGATGTCCGCGAGCTGCTCCACGCTGGGGTCCGGGTTTACCGCGCAGTCGCCGTAGACCAGCACGCGGTCCGGCATGAGCATCAGGAACACCGAGGAGACGATCTTCACGCCCTGCCGGGTCTTCACGAACTCCAGGGCGGGGCGGATGGTGTGGGCGGTGGTGTGCGCGGCGCCGGAGACCATGCCGTCCACCACGCCCAGCTGGACCATCATGGTGCCGAAGTAGCTTTCGTCCTGCATGACCTCCAGTGCCCGGGCCAGGTCAACGCCCTTGTGCGCCCGGAGCTCGGCGTACCTGGCGGCGAAGTCCTGGCGCAGCTCAGAGGTGGCGGGGTCCACGATGTTGATGCCGGCGAGGTCGATGCCGCGGCTGGCGGCGAGCTCCCGGACGTCGGCTTCCCGGCCCAGCAGCGTCAGGTCGCAGACGTCCCGGCGGTGCAGGATTTCGGCGGCCTTCAGGATCCGTATGTCCTTGCCCTCCGGCAGCACGATGTGGCGGCGCTGGGCGCGGGCCCGCTCGATGAGGTCGTGCAGGAACCGCAGCGGCGTCATCCGCTCGGCGCGGGGCAGGTGCAGGCGCTCGAGCATCTCGGCCTCGTCCACCTGCCGGGACCACAGTCCCAGCGCGGAGGCCACCTTGCGCCGGTGGCCGCTCCAGATTTCGCTGCGGACCTCGGACACGCGCCGGGCCGTGGTGTAAGTGTCATCTTCCGTGGCGAACACCGGGAACGGCGCGGAGGCCAGCAGCGGATAGATGTTCGCGTCCGGGGCCAGGCCACCGGTGAGGATCAGCCCGGACGGGACCGGGAACTCGGGCGAGAACGACGACGCCAGGCACGCCACCATCACATCCGCCCGGTCACCTGGCACGATCACCAGCGCGCCGTCGTCGAGGACGTTCAGGAAGTTGCCCACATTCATGGCAGCGACCTTGACGTCACGGACGTCCCGCTCCATGTCCGCGCGGCCGGCGATCTGCCGCAGCGCCAGCGCCGTGCCCACCTCGCCCGTGGTGGGCCGGGCGATGTCTTCCAGTTCCGGGAAAACGTACACCGGCCGGCCGGACGCGCCCGGCTTCACGGCGGCGATGATCGCGTCCACATCCTCCGGGTCTGCCCGGTTCACCATCATGGCCAGGAGCGAGCACTTCTCGGCGGCCAGTTCCTTGCGGGCGACGTCGACGGCGGCCGCGGCCTCCGCCACGCTGCGCCCCTTGGCGCCCACCACAGCGACGATGGGCGCGGCCAGGTTGTTGGCCAGGCGGGCGTTGAGGTCGAATTCGACGGCGGCGTCGTGACCCGTGAGGTCCGTCCCCTCCACGATGATCACGTCGCAGTGCCGGCCCATCTCGGCGAAGATCTCCACGCAGCGGGAGTCGATGTCCTCGCGCCTGCCTTCCGCGAGCAGGCCGCGGACCTCGGTGAATGTCAGCCCGCCGCGGCAGCGCTGGTCGTCCAGGTCGAAGCGGGACTTCATGAGCGCCACCATCGGGTCCGCGCCGGAGTCGTCGCCGTGCACCACGGGTTTGAAGAATCCGATCCGGTCCGCGTGCCGGTGGAGCGTGTCCGCCAGGCCCAGCGCTATGAGCGACTTCCCCGATCCCGGGGTGGTCGCACTGACATATATCCCTTTGGCCATGATCTGTCCTCTGGTTGGAAGCTCCTGCGTGGAACGTGCTGCATTGGACGTGCCGGATTACTGACGGACGCGCCAAAGCGCGCCCTCCCCCATACTTTCACTTGTTGCCGCGCTTCCGGGAGCAGACAATGGTGTTGATTGCCACGTCGGCGCACATTCGCCGTCCCGGACCCGGAGTGGGCCAGCGCCCCGGGACCGGCCCCATCCGCAGCAACGTACCGGACAGCGGCCGGCTGCGCTGCAACGTCCTGAACGATGGTGGTCCCGATGAACCCCGCTGGCCGCGCTTCATGGCCCGCCGCCCATCGGCTCGCGGTGTTCTTCGCCCTGGCCTTCGCCATTTCCTGGCTGGTGTGGCCGCTGACCCTCCTCAACCCGAACAGCTCGCCGCTGATACCGTTCGGGCCTGCCCTGGCCGCGGCCATCACCGCCTTTCTCGCAGGCGGCAAGGCCGAGCTGCTGCAGCTGCTCCGGCAACTGGCCCGGTGGCGCGTGGCCGGCCGCTGGTATTTGGCCGCCGCGGGATTGCCCTGCCTTCTGGTGACGCTTTCGACCGGACTCACGGTCTCCGGCGGTGCGCCCGCCCCGGAGCTTGGACCCAACCCGGGCTGGTTCATGCTGCTGGGCACCTTCGTGTTCACGCTGGTGACGGTTGGCCTCTTCGAGGAACTGGGCTGGCGCGGCTACGCCCTTCCGCTCCTGCAGCGGGACCGCCCGGCCCTTTCCGCAGCACTGCTCCTTGGGCTGGTGTGGGCGGCGTGGCACCTGCCGGAGCTGCTGTCCGATCCCACCGGGCAGCGCCCGCCGCTTCCGTTCCTGCTCATGGTCCTGGCGCAGTCCGTGCTGCTGGGCTGGCTCTACAACAGCAGCGGCAGCGTTCCCATCTGCATGGTCTTCCACGCCGCGTTCAACACCTCCGGCGCCCTGGTCTTTCCCGCTCTGCTGGGGCCTGACTACCTCACGCTCTGGTGGACTGTGGCGCTCCTGCATGTCCTGGCCGCGCTGGTGGTCATCGCCGTCGCCGGGCCCCTCCGGCTGGCCCGCACCCTTGACATGAACCCCTCCCATGGGATTACCTAATGAACATTCGGTAAATAAAGCTGGAGGCAACGACGCATGGCTGAAACGGCAATCCCCGGTGTGGCCCACCACATCCTTGAGAACGACTACGCCTCGGAATGGATGGGCATCGAAGTCCTCACCCTCAGCGACGGCCACGCAACCATCCGGATGACCCTCCGGCAGGAAATGCTCAACGGCTTCGGCATGGCCCACGGCGGAATGATCTTCGCCTTCGCAGACTCCGCGTTCGCCCTCGCCTGCAACCCCGCGTCGCCCGCCGACCCCGACAGCATCACCGTTGCTGCCGGCGTCGACATCAACTTCCTCAAGCCGGCCTACCAGGGCCAGGTGATCACCGCCGTCGCCGACCGCCGCTCCAGCGCGGGCCGCAGCGGCCTCTACGACATCCAGATCTTCGCTGCCGATCCCGGCGCCCAGCTGCCGGGGGAACTCATTGCAGAGTTCCGCGGACGCAGCCGTACCATCTCCAAGAAGTAGGAAGCAGACCATGACCCTCCACGCCCCTGAACCCGCTGTCGCCGCGCCCACCGAGACCGGAGCGCACCCCATCGCCGCCGCCCTCGACCCCGAGGAGACCATGTCCCGGGACCAGCTCGAGGCGCTCCAGCTCAGCCGGCTCCAGCACACCGTGGCGTACGCGTACGACCGCGTTCCGCTCTACAAGCGCAAGTTCGACGACGCCGGCATCCACCCCTCGGACCTGCGCGAACTCGCCGACCTTGGCAACTTCCCCTTCACCACCAAGGAGGACCTGCGCCAGGAGTACCCGTTCGGCATGTTCGCCGTCCCGCAGAGCGAAGTGGCCCGCGTGCACGCCAGCTCCGGCACCACAGGCCGGCCCACCGTCGTCGGCTACACCAAGCAGGACCTTGCCGACTGGGCCAAACTGGTGGCCCGGTGCCTCCGTGCCTCCGGTGTCCGCCCTGGCATGAAGGTCCACAATGCCTACGGCTACGGCCTCTTCACCGGCGGGCTGGGCGCCCATGCCGGCGCGGAAGCCCTGGGCTGCACGGTGATTCCGATGTCCGGCGGGCAGACCGAGCGCCAGATCCAGCTCATCCAGGACTTCGAGCCGGACGCCATCCTGGCCACGCCCACGTACCTGCTCACCATCGCCGATGCCATGGCCCACATGGGAATCGATCCCACCTCCACATCGCTGAAGTACGCAGTGCTCGGCGCCGAACCGTGGACGCAGGAGATGCGCCACGAGCTTGAAGTCACCATGAACATCAAGGCCTGCGACATCTACGGGCTCTCGGAAGTCATGGGACCGGGCGTTGCCGGCGAATGCGTGGAGACCCAGGACGGCAGCCACATCTGGGAGGACCACTTCCGGCCGGAAATCATCGACCCCTTTAACCCCGACCCGGGCAAGGAAAACGTACTGGGTGACGGCGAGCACGGCGAACTGGTGTTCACCTCGCTCACCAAGGAAGCCCTGCCGATCATCCGCTACCGCACCAAGGACCTCACCCGGCTGCTCCCCGGCACCGCCCGCCCGGCGCACCGCCGGATGGGACGCATCACGGGCCGCAGCGACGACATGATCATCCTCCGCGGCGTGAACCTCTTCCCGTCCCAGATCGAGGAAATCGCACTGCGTATCCCCGAGCTCAGCCCGCACTTCCAGCTGGTGCTCACCCGGCCGGAGGGCCAGCGTATGGACCAGCTGACCGTGAAGATCGAGCGCCGTGACAATGTCACCGCCGCGGACAGCACGACGGCGGCCCGCACCCTGCAGGAGCAGATCAAGATCCACGTGGGTTCTTCATGCACGGTGGACGTGGTGGAGCCCGGCTCGCTCGAGCGATCCAGCGGCAAGCTGCGCCGGATCTACGACATGCGCCCGAAGGGGTAGCCTCCGGGCGCACGTCTTCAGCGGCAGGTCACGGCGTGATCGACCAGCCGAACATCATGGCGTGGTCCTCGTGGGCCAGGTTATGGCAGTGCGCCACGTACGGTCCCACAAAGTCCCGGAAGCCGCGGTAGAGGATCACCGACTCGCCCGGATCAAGCGCGGCCAGGTCTTCCTTCGAGACGTCGTCGGGGTGCCCGGGATCCCCTCCACGGGTCACGTCCTTGCCGTTGCGCATGACCGTGCGGTGTTCCTCCATGTGCAGGTGGAACGGATGCACCCAGCCACCGCCGCCGTTGCGGACCTCCCACAGGTTGAAGCTTCCCTTCCTCTGCTGGGCCAGGGGTGTGCGTCCGGCGGGATTCCTCAGGCTAGCGGCCACCGCCGCAGGGTCGAAGGGCTTGCCGTTGATGAGCCACTCGGTCTCCCCTCCCAGGGCGCCGCGCTTCACCTCGAAGATCATCCGGTTGTCCATCATGCTCTGCCAGTTGCTGGGCAGCGGCGGAAGCGGCCGGAGTGCCGTGGGGATCTGGCTGTCGTCCGGCGCGGTGTCTCCGATCACGAATTTGAGCACCGGAACCTTGTACTTGGGATCGGGGAAGAAGCGGGACGAGTTGGACCACATCCGGCCGTTGGGCATCTTCATCACGTTGGTCAGGTAGACGACGTCGCCCTTGGTGGTGGGCGTGCCGTCCTGGTACCGGGTGAAATCGATGATGACTTCGCAGCGCTTCGCGGGCCACAGTTCAAAGGAATCGCGCTTGAGGGGGAATGGCAGCAGCCCGCCGTCGGACGCAATCTGGGTGAACTGCATGCACTGCTGGGCGTCCGGGATGCGGTACTGGCCCTGGAGCTCGTCATCCACGTAGCCAAGCGACGCCGACGACTTCGGGCCCAGCGTAGAGCTCATCAGCCTGAACTCGTAGATCCGCGAGACGGAGGCGTCCAGGAACCGGAAGCGGTACTTGCGCCGCTTCACCTCCAGCACAGGGAAGGCCGTGCCGTTGACCGTGCAGATATCGCCGACAAAGCCGTGGTTGGGGAAGTGCTTGTAGAACGTCTTGCCCCACCACTCCGGGTGCTCGGCCGGGTTCTTCGCGGCCGGGAACTCGCCCTGCACGTCGTGGATGTCCTTGTGGATGGTGGTCCCGTCATCGAGGCGGACGTCGGAGAAGGCCAGCGGAATGTCGTACTTGACGTCGAAGGACCCATCGGGGTTGTTGGTGCGCACGCCGGGCAGCCGCAGCCCCTGCCGCTCGTCGCCCATGTCCATGCCGTTCTTCGGGTCGTAGATGGGGTAGAGGCCCACCAGGCCCTTGTAGACGTTCGAGCCGGTGTGGTCCATCGTGTGATCGTGGAACCAGAAGAAGCTCTGCTTTTCCCGGTCGTCGCCGCCGGCAGGCCAGTTCAGGTACAGGTTGTCGACGAACATCTTCGGCAGGAAGCCCGGGCGCTTCGGCCCTGCCACCATTGAGTAATGCGGGTTTCCGTCACTTTCCGGCGCGGTATGGCCGTTGTGCAGGTGGGTCAGGAAGGACCAGTCGGGCGAGCCGAAGTCCTGGCGGTCCAGGTTCAGTGGATTCTCATCCAGATGGTTCTCGAACCGGACCAGGACGGGCCTGCCGTACTCGGCATTGATCATGGGCCCGGGGAAGGTGCCATTGAACGCATAGATGGTGCTCAGCGGAAGCGTGCGCCTGGTGCCTGCGGGATACTTCCTGCGGTTCGCGTCGAAGGATTCCGTGGGTTCGCCGTCGTCGTCAATGGGCAGCACCTGGGACGTTGTGAACGCGTGGGCCCGGACCAGCACGTTGATCTTGTAGACGATCGGGTCCGGGTAGCCGATCCGGCTGGGCCAGAGCTGGTGCTGTTCGTTGCGCAGCGAGTTCTGCTGGCCCGGTCCGGGTCCTGGCGGGTTGCTCCACGTATCCACCACTGATTTCGGCACCGGGGCCAGCGCCTTGGGGATCGGCAGCGGGTCCCTGAACGGCGTCAAAATCAGGGGGCTTGTGGGGTACTTTTCAATGTAGAACACGGTGTCGCTAAGCGCCGTTGACGTCGCGGCGAAGGCGCCGTCGGGCGAAAGCAGCCCCCTTTGGGCGAGCAGCGGACTGGCCCAGGTGTGTGCGGCTGCGAGCGCCGCTCCCGCTCCCCCGGCCGCGCCCAGGCGAAACAGCGTGCGGCGCCTCAGCCCGTTGGTGTTTGCAGATTCTTCAGACATGCTCAGTGCCTCCTTGGCATGGGGCACATGCCAATTCCATTGCCCCGGTCGTCATCCCAATGTGTGGTTCTGAGACCGAACACTGACCACGGGGACCTCCTTGTCCCGATGGTCAGCTTGCCGCACTGATTCCCCTGGCGAAACTGTGGGGTTCGGACCTTGGGGAAAGGCTGATGGCCGGCCGCGCAGACCCTCCGAATGGGCGGTCTGCCGACGGTGTTAGCAGCCGGACCGCCCGAGCGGGCCCGGCTATGGTGCTTTGTGTTTTCGCGCGTGCCGTAATTACCGAACGTTCATGAGAAAATAGCCCGTATGCCCAGTACAGCAGCCAGCCCAGCAGCCCCCACCAAGCGCGGCCGTCCCGGCTACGACCAGCAGTCCGTGCTGCTGATCGCCGTCGACGTCTTCAACCGCCACGGCTACGATGCCACATCCATGGGCATTTTGGCGGAGAACCTCGGCATCTCCAAGTCGGCGATCTACCATCATGTGCCGTCCAAGGGCGACCTGCTCAAGCTCGCCCTCGACCACGCGCTCGGCGGCCTGGAGGCCATCCTGGACCAGCCCGGGGCCACCTCGGGGGCGGCCGACGCACGGCTGGAGTTCGTGCTGCGCCAGACCATCGCCGTGCTGGTGGAACGTCTGCCTTTCGTCACGCTGCTGCTGCGGCTGCGCGGCAACACGGACATCGAACGCAACGCCATGGAACGCCGCCGCGCCTTCGACCACAAGGTGGCGGAACTGATCTCGGCTGCCCGCGACGAGGGATCGCTGCGCCAGGACATCGACCCCCGCACCGTCACCCGTCTCCTGTTCGGGACGATCAACTCAATCGTCGAGTGGTACAAGCCGGGCGGTTCCCTCTCGCCGGAAAAGCTGGCCGACGACGTCATCACCATGGCGTTCGACGGCCTGCACGCGAAACCCTGACAGGCTGGAAATTAGGCGTTGACGCCCGGGCATACTGATGCCCACCCTGAATGCATGGCCACGAAACTGTCGGAACTTCTGTTCGGCGCCTTTCCTGATCTCCGGTACCAGCCCACACCCAAGAGGATCAGGGCGGGCATCGACGGGAGTCCCGTCGTCGATACCCAGGAAGCGCTCCTGGTCTGGGAACCGAAGCGCGTCACTCCCGTGTACGCCGTTCCCGAGAAGGATCTGCTGGCACGGCTCGAGCCGCCCGCAGCAGAAGGGGACGCCGGTCCGGACGAGTATCCCGTCCGGCTGATGGCCGACGCCCCGCCGGCGCTGGACCCGCGGACCGGGTTCCGGCGGCACACTGCGGCGGGCGAGGAGCTCGACGTCGTGGCATCCGCCTTCAGCGTGCCCCGGGCGGCGTTCCGGCCCGCGGATCCGGATCTGGCGGGGTACGTCGTGCTGGATTTCGGCGCGTTCCACTGGCTCGAGGACCACGAGGAGATCATCGGGCACCCCCGGGACCCGTTCCACCGCGTGGACATCCGCGCCACGCTGCGGCACATCGAAGTGAAGCTCGACGGCGTGGTGCTGGCCGATACCGTTGGAGCCCACCTGCTGTACGAGACGCTGCTTCCCGTCCGTTACTACATACCGCCCGAGGACGTCCGGCTTGACCTGCTCGAGACCAGTCCGCGCAGGACCGTCTGCCCCTATAAGGGCGAGGCCAGGTACTGGAGTTACCCGGAGTCTGCCAAGGGCAAGAACATCGCCTGGGCCTACGACTCGCGGTTCATCGACGCGCGGCAGATCCACGGGCTGGTCTGCTTCTTCAACGAGCGGGCCGACGTGTTCGTGGACGGCGAGCAGCAGGAGCATCCGGTCACCCCCTGGTCCTAACGCTCCCTCACCTCTCGCCGGCCAAAACCAAACCCTCCCTCACCTAGGTGAGGAAGGGTTTGGGAACATCCGGCCGTGGGACGGATCAGAGCTGATACTCAGCCTGCGTTCCAAGCCTTTCGTGAATGCAGAGGATGTTGTTTTCGGTATCCATGAACCAGGCGCATTTCTCGGCCTCGGTTGAACAGATGTGGTGATCGGTCTTCAGATCAGGGAGGTCATAGTCCTGGAACCGAACGCCCCTGGACTCCATGTCCTGGACGGTCCGTTCGATGTCCGTGACCTCGAAACTCAATGTGGTGTGCTCGGAATGCTTTCCGTCTTTGACCGGCATCAGCTGCAGCATGGGGCCGTCAGCGTTGCCGAATAAATCGCTTCCATCTTCAGCCTTGCCGCGGTGTGGGAGGCCCAACGTTTCCGCGTAAAATCCGCGGGCGCGGTCCGGATCATCGACAGGCAGGATGGTTGTGGCTGTTCTAAGTGCTAGGGTCATTTCGCCACCTCCTACGGGGGTCATTTTACGCCCGGGCAACCCCGAAAGATCAGGGGAAAATTCCCCCTGCCGGGCCGTGCTGAGGAAGCGTCGGGAAAAACCCGGCAAGACCTGAGGACGCATCCGGAAAGACCCGGCAGGGGCGGGGCTACTTCTCCACGAGAGTGAGGACGTCGTAGGTGGCCACGATTTCGTCGTTCTGGTTGGTCAGGACGGCGTCCCAGGCCACCTCGCCGTACTCGTCGGTCTCGCGCGGGGTGATCTTCTTGGCGGTCAGGGTCACCCGGATGGAGTCGCCCGCAGCCACAGGGGTGATGAAGCGCAGGTTCTCCAGCCCGTAGTTGGCCAGGACCGGCCCCGGGGCAGGCTCCACGAACAGCCCGGCGCCCCACGCGAGCAGCAGGTAGCCGTGCGCCACAATGCCCGGGAAGAACGGGTTGGCTTCCGCGGCTTCCTGGTTGGTGTGGGCGTAGAACGTGTCGCCGGTGGAGTTGGCGAAGGCGGTGATGTCCTCGAGGGTGACTTGGCGCAGGTCGGAGCGGACGGCGTCGCCGATTCGCAGGGATTCCAGCGACTTACGGAACGGGTGGGTGCCCTCGGTTTCCACCGTGAAGTTGCGGTCGGCGCCCGTGTGCCAGATCCCGGTCACGGCGGTCAGCATGTTGGGCGAGCCCTGGATGGCGGTGCGCTGCATGTGGTGCATCACCGAGCGGATGCCGCCAAGTTCTTCGCCGCCGCCGGCACGTCCCGGCCCGCCGTGGACCAGGTGCGGGACGGGCGAACCATGGCCGGTGGACGATCGCGCGTCCTCACGGTTCAGCATGAGCACGCGGCCGTGGTGGGCCGCGATCCCCGTGACCAGTTCCCGCGCCACGGACGGGTCGTTCGTGCAGACCGACGCCACCAGCGAACCGCCGCCGCGGGCGGCGAGCCGGACGGCGTCGGGAATGTCCTTGTACCCGATCACCGACGACACCGGGCCGAACGCCTCCAGCGAGTGGACCGGCTCGGCTTCGGCGTCGGCCCAGCTGAGCACCAAGGGGGACATGAAGGCACCGCCTTCGACGACGCCCTTGGCGCCGTCCGCCCGGGTGACCGACGGCGAATCAAGGGTTCCGTACGCAAGCTCGCCGCCGGCGTCGAGCATGGACTGCACGGCAGCCCGGACATCGGCGAGCTGCTCAAGGGAGGCGAGCGCACCCATGGTGACGCCCTCGGCCCGGGGATCGCCCAGCACTACGCGCTGTTCCACCCGGGCGCCGATGGCGGAAACGACGGCGGGCACCAGGTCCTGCGGAACGATGGCGCGGCGGACCGCGGTGCACTTCTGGCCGGCCTTCACCGTGATCTCGGTGACCACGGACTTGATGAACGCGTCGAACTCCGGCGTGCCCTCGACGGCGTCCGGGCCCAGGATGGCGGCGTTCAATGAGTCGGTCTCGGAAGTGAACCGCACGCCGCCCAGCACCACATTGGGGTGCGACTTCAGGGTCTGCGCGGTGGATGCCGATCCGGTGAAGGCTACGAGGTCGCGGTAGTCCAGCACGTCCAGCAGCCCCCGGACAGAGCCCGAAATCAGCTGCAGCGAGCCCTTGGGCAGGATGTTGGATTCAATGATGGCCTTGACCACGGCCGCGGCAACGTAGCCCGTGGGGGTGGCCGGCTTGACGATGGTGGGAACACCGGCGATGAAGGCGGGAGCGAGCTTCTCCAGCATGCCCCAGACCGGGAAGTTGAAGGCGTTGATCTGCACGGCGACGCCGGGGATGCGGGTGTAGATGTGCTCGCCGGCAAAGGAACCGTCCTTGGACAGCACCTCCATGGGCCCGTCCACCACCACCTGGGCGTTGGGCAGCTCGCGCCGGCCCTTGGAGCCGAACGTGAACAGCACGCCGATGCCGCCGTCGATGTCGATCATCGAGTCGATCTTGGTGGCGCCGGTCTGCGCGGAGAAGGCATAGAAGTGCTCGCGGCGCGCGTTCAGGTACTGCGCCAGCTCCTTGAGCTTGAGGGCACGCTGGTGGAAGGTCAGCTTGCCGAGTTCCGTTTGGCCTGTGGTGCGGCCGTAGTCCACGACGGCGGCCAGGTCCAGGCCGTCGGTGCTAACCTTCGCCAGGATCTCCCCCGTGCTCGCGTCCCGGACAGCGACGGCGGAAGCCGCCGAGCCGGCGTCGGGAGTCCACCAGGAATCCTGCACGAAACTGGGGACGGTTTCCACGGTGTCCAGGGTGGCCTCGGGGGCAGTGGCGGTGGTGGTCATCGTTGACGGGTCCTTCCAACGGGGGACAAATCTGATCCGGCCAGAACATTACTGACCGTCCGTTCGGTAATATGTCTACAGTACATGAATGTGCCCCGCTGCACACTAGTGGCACCGCATACTACCCAAGGAGAGCCATGAAGCCCGACGCCCCCGACGCGGAACTGACAGAACTGTGGAAGATCACCCTCGGTGAGCTCGACGAGAAGATGGGCGTGAAGATCGTCGAGGAGTCCGTCGAGCGCGTCGTGGCGACCATGCCGGTGGAGGGGAACCGCCAGTCGTTCGGCCTCCTGCACGGCGGCGCCTCCTTGGCGGTGGGCGAGGCCGTGGGATCATGGGCGGCGGTGATCCACGCCAGCACACTGGGCAAGACCGCCGTCGGTGTGGACGTCTCCGCCACGCACCACCGGTCCACCAGAAGCGGCCTCATCACCATCACAGCCACCCCCATTCACCTCGGCAGCACCCTGACCACGCACGAAGTGCTGATCACCAACGACGCCGGGCAGCGGCTGTGCACTCTCCGGATCACCAACCTGCTGCTTGCCCCGCGGGCCTGAGGCGGTCCCGACTCGGCCCCTGCCGAGGGCCGCGGGCGGGCCTGCCGCGGGCCGCACTGACTGACGCCGCTGCCGGCAGCCGTCCCTTGACCTTCCGCGGGCCTGCCCCCGGTTAGGCTGATCCAGTGATCGAGCTTGGCAGCCTGGCCCCCACCCTGATCGCGGTGGGCCTCCTGATGGCGCTGACAGCCGCCGTCCTCAGCGGTTTCCGGGTCCCGCACGCCTTCTCGCCGGCCCTTGCCATCCTCCGCGGCGCGGCGCAGCTCGCCGCCGTCAGCCTGATCCTCGGCGCCGTGATCGCCAGCGCCGAATGGGTGGCCGTGGCCCTGGGGGTCATGTTCACCGTCGCCGCCATTACCGCCGCACGCCGCCTCGCCTGGTCCTGGCACCACCTCGCTGTTGTGGCCGGCTCGATGGCCGCCGGCATCCTTGCCTCGCTGGTCATCGTGTTCGGCACCGGCGCCATCGAGTTCACCTCCCGCTACGCCCTGGCGATCGGCGGGATCGTCGTCGGCAATTCGATGGCGATTGCGGGGCTCGCGGGCCGCAGGTTCAACGAGGCCGTGATCGACCGCTGGGACCAGGTGGAGGGCTGGCTCGCCCTGGGCGCCTCTCCCCGGCAGTCCACCCGCGAGATGGCCCGCGGCGCCGTGTACTCTGCGCTCATTCCCTCAGTGGACCAGACCAAGACGACGGGCCTGGTCACGCTTCCGGGAGCCTTCGTCGGCGCGATCTTCGGCGGTCTTTCCCCGCTGGAAGCCGGCCGGTTCCAGATCGTGGTGCTGGCCTCGATCATGGCCGCCGGCTCCGTCACCGCCATCCTGCTCATCAGCCTGCTGGCCCCGGTTCGCGTGCGGCCCGCACCGCTCGCCTAGGAGGCTGCAGTCCGGCGTTCGACGGCGGGCCACCCCGGGTGCCGCCGCCCGCCCCCCGTCCCGTTGCCGCACAGTCCCGTTGACATTGCCCCGGGCGCTTTATACTCTGGCCGCTCCGGACCAGAGGCAGCGGCGCTGCTGGACCGGGCCCTCATTGTCCGCCTCCGGCAGGTGCAATCATGAGCACACGTACCACAAGGGCCGCCGCAGCGATGGTGGCTTTCCTCTTGGCGGTCCTGCTGGTGGGCTGTGTCTCCACGACGGCCCCTTCGACGCCGTCCACCCACTACTACGTGAGCGCTCAGGGCAGCGACACCAACTCCGGGACGTCCCCCGATTCGCCCTGGCAGTCGCTGATGAAAGTCAACGAAACGGCCTTCAAACCCGGTGAGTCCCTCAGTTTCCGCAGGGGTGACGAGTGGATCGGCAACGTCGTTTTGGACGAAAGCGGAACGCCGTCGTCGGCCATAAGGCTGAACAGCTACGGGAACGGGGCCCTGCCGACCATAACCAGCGGAGAGGGCGGAAACTGCCTCCGGTTGATCGGCAGCTACATCGAGGTGGACGGACTGCGGGCCCTGAACTGCGGGTACGCGGGCTTCAACGTGTACGGCGACCACGTGGTGGTGAAGAATTCCGAGGCCGCGGACAACACCGCCGGAATCAAAGTGGGCACGGGCTCCGACTTCGGCAAATACTTCAACAATGTTCTGACGGACAACAACGTCATGAACGTCAACACGCCCGGAGACCAGTGCGGTACTCCGGACGCGGCCAACTGCACCGACGATTCGGGCGCGTTCGGCGTGCTGATCAACGGCAACGACAACGAGTTCTCCGGCAACACCGTCACCGGTTCCACCGCTTCCTCCTACGACTTCAGCCGGGACGGAAGCGCTTTCGAGGTGTACAACGGCAGCCGCAACAACATCCACCACAACAAGGCCATCGACAACAACGTGTTTTCCGAGATCGGGCGCTCCGACGGAGCAGCCGACGGCAACGTTTTCCGCTACAACCTGATCCGGTCCTCATGCGGCGCTGAATGCGCCGAGGCCGCCGGCCTGATCCTCCGCGGCCCGGGCACGCGGTTCGGCCCCACGAACAGCACCACCTTCGAATTCAACACGGTATGGCTCAACGGCAGCCATTCACGCGGCGTCGTTTGCCACGCATCCTGCCCCTCATCGACCGTCATCCGCGCCAACATCCTCGTGGCCGTGCGCGACGCCCTGTGGATGGACGGATCCGGCTGGACGGAGCAGTCCAACGTCGTCAACGGTCCCAGCAACGTCCCTCTGGACGACAGTTCGACGACGGCCCCCGCAGAGTTCGTCAATCCCCCGGACGACCTCCACCTCGCCGGCGGCAGCCCGGCCATAGACCGCGCGGGCAGCAGCCCCTCCGAGGTGGACCTTGACCAGGCGTCTGTGCCGCAGAACGGTCAATGCTCAGGATCCGGACAGGCCGACGCCGGCGCTTACGAATACAAGCCGGCCAACTGTTAGCATCTTCCGCCCGCCGCGGCACGGGAAGATAATCAGGTATCCGCTCTGCACACCAATGGAGGTGGTGGATGTGTCTGTGTACACGTTGGGTATCTGGCTCGTGAAGCCCGGCCACGAGGACGACTTCGTGAAGGCCTGGAAGGACATGGCCGACCGAACCCACAAGGATTATCCGGGCGGGCGGGGCCTGCTGATGCGTGACCGCGACGTGCCTAACCGGTTCATCAGTACGGGGCCCTGGGCGTCTCTCGAGCAGGTTGAACAGTGGCGCGCCTCGGCGGCGTTCACCGAGGGCCTCGCGTCTGTCCGCGACATCATCGAGCACTTCGAGCCGCACACCCTGGACGAAGCCGCCACCATCGGCTAGCGCCTGCCGCGGCGCCGGACGACTAGGAGCAACAAGACGCCGAGCAGCAGAGCAACTCCCGCCCCGGCAACAGCGGTGGCCAGGCCCGCAACCCCCGTGTCGGCGAGCCGCAGCGGCGCCGCATCCTGGTCCGGAAATGCCGCGCCATCCGGTCCTGCAGCCGCGGAGGGGCCGGCGGCAGGAAGCGCCGCCACCACCGACGGCTCAGGCGCGGGCGTCAGCACCACAGGCCCGGCGCCCTGCGCCGAGGACGGCGGCGACGCGGCCGGGGGCCCGCCGGCGCCTGGCGTACCGGTGCCGGAACCGCCCGGCGCAGGCACCGCGGGCTTCGGCACGGCGGGCCGCGGCACGGTGCTGAAGGTGCTCGGCTCGGAGCGGCTGAAGCCGTTCATCGTCTGGGCCGTGAACCCCGTGCCGGAGCCGGGCGCGCTGAAGGTCCAGTTGCCCGTGGCGTCCACGTCCACGCCGAACGGTTCGCTGCCCGGGAACGTCACCCGGACCTGGGTTCCCGCCGGAACGTCGGTGGCCGGGTCCGTGGCCAGCCGCCCTGTGATCCGCTGCCCCGGAGCTATCGGCCCTGCGGGAAGGGACCCGGCCAGGACGGGCCTGTTCAGGAACAGCCGCAGCTGCACGCCCTGCAGGACTGACATCGAATTCTCCAGCGTCGCGGCAACCGCGAAGTTCTCTGTGGAGTCGCTGGAGTTTCCCGCGGAGTGCGTGCCCACGGCGTAGTTCCCGCTGATCCATGGCCCGCCGGAATCACCGCCGCTGGATTGCACGGACGTGGAGAGGAATCCGCTGAAGGAGCGCAGGTCGGCAGGGTCCCCCGAGCCTCCGCCCACGATGTAGATCCCCACCTCGTCCACGGTGCCGCATGACCATCCGGCGGTCCGCCCGGAACGGCAGACGGCCTGGCCCACAAATGGCGACGTCATCCCCACGATCTTCACGGAGCCGGTCCCGAGGCTGGTGGCGTCCTCCCATGTGGTGGTGGCCGGGAGCGGGTCGAGGTCCGCGCGGATGGAGTCGATGACGGCGATGTCGTTCCCCGGCGTGCCGGGATTCTCCGGGTCCGCGACCCTCGAGTTTCCGGGGCCGCCGAACTGGCTGAAGCCGAAGGTCCCGAGTTCCCCGGTGACCGCGTTTTCGGCCGTGAATCCTCCGGCCGGATCCCCGGCCGGCAGGGTCACCTCGGCGAGCCGCGCGGCGCCGTCGTCGGCACAGTGACCGGCAGTGAGGACCACAGGCTTGCCGTCGGCGCTGAACGCGCTGAAGCCGGCGGAACAGACCACCCCGCCGTCGATCCGGTACCCCTGTCCGCCGAAGAAGTCCTCCTCCGGGGCCGGGGGCTCGCCGGTCTGGAGGACCACGTTGGCATACTGCTCCACGAATTCCGACGGCGACAGACGCCCGCCGCTCCCCGCGTCCGCCGACGCCGGAGCCGGAGTTGGGTTGGGCGTGGGACCGGCGCCGTTTTCTTGGGTGCCGTCCGCTGCTGTTGCGGGCTGCGGCTCCGCTTGTGGCTCGTTCATCCCGCCCGTGCGGATAATGAACCTGCCGTCCGCCTCGGCCACGGCCTGCAGCCCCGCGGGTCCCACCTCACGCAGGTACGCCCGGTAAAGCTGCTCGACGCTCGCGGCACGAAGGTCATTCCCGGTTTGCCCCGCCGCGGCGTCCCCGGTGCCTTGTTCCGGGGCGGCTGGCGCAGGGGCAGCGGGCGTTTCCGGAACGGCACTTTCCGCGGCCGCCCGTTTTCCTTGCTCTCCTGCGGCGTTGAATTCCTCCAGTGTCATGCCCAGGTCGCGTGCAACGGCTTCGGCAAGGCCCGCCCCCGATGCGCCGGCCGCCGGGTCCGGAGCCGGGGACGGCACCGCCGGCGGGGCGACCGCACCGTCGGCCTCCGCCGTCGTCGTCGTTTCCAAGGCAGCGTAAGCGGGTGCTGGAGCGAGCGGGGCGCCCAGCGCTACCGCCGCTGCCAGGGCGAGCGCGCGCCGGAGCGCCCGGCCGGAAGCGGGAGGGATCACAGGGCAACCCTGGCGTCGAGGGCGGCCAGGACTGCTTCCAGCTCCGGCTCCGTAACCCCGTTCCGCAGCAGGAATTCCCGCGTCCTGAGCTGCCGCACGAAGTCCAGAACCCGCGCCCCGCGCGTCTCCAGGAGGGGGGACAGGGTTTCCTCGTCGAGGTAGCGTTCATGCGGATGCGGCGGCCACATGGTCCGGTGGCGTTCGTTGATGCTGCGCATGGCAGCCTGATAGCTGGCCACGATCTCGTGATCACTCGCGCCGGCAAGGTCTTGGAGCATGGCCGCGATCATGCCGCTGCGGTCCCTGCCGGCGGAGCAATGGATCACGACGCCCCCTGGTGCGGCAGCCACGGCCTTGAACACGGCGGCCAGCCTGTCCGGAAAGAGGCGGGCGTTGGCGGGATAGTGCGCGGGATCGTTCAGGTAGGGGTCGCACAGGGCTTTGAACTCAGGGTTTTCCGGATCTTCGGTGGGTGCCAGGACGACGTCGAACGCGGCGAATGCTTCGCCCACGTCCGGATCGGTGGCCCGGCGCTGCCGTTCGCCGGGATTCCGGAGGTCAATGATCGTGCGGATGCCGTCGCTGTACGCTTCCTTCCAGCCTGCCTCCGTGAGCCATTCCCGCCGCCCCATCCGGTAGACAGAGCCGGCCACAAGCCAGGCGTTCACCGCCCCGTCCCAGCCGATTTGTCCCCTCGCATTCACGGAGCCAGCTAACCACACCTGCCCCGGCGGGCGCACGGGGTACGGGGCAAGTAGTGCCAGACCACCCGGCAGAAAAACGAGTACAGAGTGCCGCCATCCGCGCCCTTCGGCGGGAGTACTCTAGGGCGATGAGCGCCATTGCCCGGCCTCAGCGAACATATGGGGGTTTGTCATGACAGCCACACAGCCTTTGCGACGGCGAACCGTCCGCCTTGCCGGTGTCCTCGCGGCGCTGGCCCTCGCCGGCCTGACTGCAGCCCCGGCGTCCGCGGACCGGTTCGATTCCTACGTCGCACTGGGAGATTCCTATGCCGCGGGCCAAGGCACAGGCCAATATGCGGACACCTGTTTCAGGAGCGGCCAAGGCTATCCGGCGTTGCTGGACGTGGCGCGCAAGGTCAGCCTGACCGGAAATGAGGCCTGCAGCGGCGCCACCACACGCACCGTGCGGGCAGACCAGATCCCGTCGCTGGGCAAGAAGGTGGACCTGGTGACCGTCACCGCCGGTGGCAATGACCTGGACTCCGTCGGCGCACTGGTGGTCTGTTCGCAGGATCCCGGTCCGGCGTGCACGTCTGCCCTGGCGCAACGCGCCGCCGTCCTGCAGACCGCCCTCAACACCCCGGCGGCCAGCCCGTTCTTCCAGGATCTTCTGGCAATGCTGAAGGAGGTCACGGCGAAGGCACCGCGTGCAGACGTCTACGTAACCGGGTACCCGCTGCTGTTCGAGCCCGGCGCCGGCCCGGCAGCTGATCCAATCAACGGGCTCACGCAGCAGTTGAACACCGTCATTGCCAAGGCAGCACGGGCAGCGGATGGAGGACGCTCAAAGGTTACTTACGTGGATGTGTCCCGCGCGTTCGCCGGCCACGGAATCGGCTCCGCACAGCCGTGGATCGTGGGCCTGCCGCCGCTCTGCACGGCCTCCGCCACCTGCGGAGCCTCGTCCGCGGACGTCTTCCACCCTACGGCTGACGGCTACGCCCAGGGCTACGCCGCCTCCATCAGGGCGGCCCTTGACTAGCCACCGGGCTCCACGCGGGACTGTCCGCCGGGCTGACCGCCTCAGCACGGTGTGCCCCGCGACCCGCGTGGCTAGGCTGGTGTCATGATCACAGTCGCAGGCACTGTTGCTTCTTCCCTGCCGGCGCGGACTGCGTTCGCTTACCTGTCCGCGTTCGAACACACCAGCGAGTGGGACCCGGGCACTGCGGTAATGGACAAGCTGACCGAGGGTCCTGTCGCCGTCGGCCACCGCTACCATGCCGAAGCGCTGTTCCGGGACAAGCGCCAGCCCATCGAGTACGAAGTCATCGAACTGTTCGACAACCACATCAAGCTCCGTGGCGAACACCGGAACCTCGTGGCCTTTGACTCGATCGACGTGCGGTCGCTCAGCTCCGGCTCCGAAGTCCTGTACACCGCCCAGTTCAGCATCAACTGGCCCTACAAGCTGCTGCAGCCGTTCCTCAAGCCGCAGTTCATGAAGCTTCGTGATCCGGCCCTGAACGGGCTCCGGCAGAAACTCGAATCCCTGTAACCGTCTGCAATCCAGTACAGGAGGACTCCATGAGCGGCCAGAACCCAGACCCACTTGAAGACCACCTCACCGGGCTGGAGCCCGGTGGCGGGGTCCCGCCGGGGGAAACACCGCCCGCTGAAAGCTCTACCGGCGGACCACAGGGGCACGGCGAGGGAGGGCCGCCACGGGGGACCCAGGTGGCCGTGCTGGTGGCTATCGGCATTGTGGTGCTGCTGTGCCTGCTGTTCTTCGTCGGCTACATCGTCGGCCTGCTGTAGGCGCGCCCGGGCGTCGGCGGGTCAGTCGGTCCAGTCGAAGAAGCCCTTGCCGGTCTTGCGGCCCAGTTCGCCGCGGGCCACCTTGTCCCTGAGGATCTGCGGCGGCGCGAAGCGCTCCCCCAGCGTCGAGTGCAGGTATTCGGCGATGCCCAGGCGGACGTCCAGACCCACAATATCGGTGGTCTTCAGCGGGCCGGTGGGATGCTTGTAGCCCAGCACCATGGCGGCGTCGATGTCCTCCGCGGAAGCCACGCCCTCCTCCACCATGCGCATCGCCTCCAGCGCAATTGCCACCCCCAGCCGCGAGGACGCGAACCCCGGGGCATCCTTGACGACGACGGCGGTCTTGCCCAGCGCTTCCGTCCAGCCTTTCGCTGCGGCCGCCAGCTCGGGTGATGTCTCCTTGGCCACCACCACCTCGATCAGCGTGGAGGCGGGCACGGGATTGAAGAAGTGCAGCCCCACGAAGTCTGCCGGCCGCTGCAGCTGCGCGGCGAGATCGGTGACCGAGAGCGAGGACGTGTTGGAGGCGAGGAACGCCCCGGGCGCCAGCTGCTCCTCCGCGGCCTTCAGGGCGCTGACCTTCAGTTCGAAGTCCTCCGGTACCGCCTCGACCACGAGGCCGCAGCCGGCGAAGGCCGAGTAACCGGTGGACGTGCTGAACCGGGCCAGGACGTCCTCCGGGGATCCGTCGAGAAGTCCGCGGGAAGCGGACTTGGCCACGGCATCGGCGACCCGGGCGCGTGCGCCGGCGGCAGCGTCGTAGTCGCGCTCCACCACAACGACAGTGGCGCCGTTGATGAGGAAGGCGTGGGCGATTCCTGCGCCCATCCGGCCGCCGCCGAGGACTCCGACGTTCTGGGGAATGGCGGTCATGATGTGGTCCTGTCTGTGGTGCTGTCCGTGTTCTTCTTCTTGTCGCTTTTCTTGTCGAGGAAGGCCTGCATCCGGTCGAACTTGGCCTGCGACTCGAACAGGATTCCCTGCGCCAGCTGGTCGATCAGCGGGTGCGCCTCGGCCGGCGCGTGGAACACCGATTTGGTGGTCCTGACGGCCAGCGGGTCCTGCCGGGCGATGCGGTCGGCGAGCCGGTGCGCGGCGCCCATGAGCTCGGCGGCCTCGTGGAGTTCGGTGACCAGGTTGACGGCGAGCGCCTCCTCGGCTTTCAGCACCCTCCCGGCCAGCAGGATTTCCTTGGCCACGGGCTCCCCCACGAGTTCCCTCAGGCGCCAGCTGGCACCGGCAGCGGCCAGAATTCCCAATCCGGTTTCCGGGTTGCCGATCCGAACGGCCGGGGTGCCGATCCGGAAGTCAGCGGCATAGGCCAGCTCCGCCCCGCCGCCCAGGCAGTAGCCATCCAGCGCCGCGATCACCGGCATGGGAAGTTTGGCGATCCGCACAAAGATCGTGGAATTGATGCCCTGCAGCGCGTCGTCGCGGCGCCGCTCCCGCAGCTGCGCGATGTCGGCACCCGAGGCAAAAACGCCCTCGGTGCCGGCGATGATGAGGACCTTGGGGTCCTTTTCCAGCTCGGCGCACACGGCATGGAGCTCGTCCACCATCTGCTGGTCGATCGCGTTGCGGACGTCGGGGCGGTTGAGGAGCACCACCACCCGGTCGTCGCGCTCTTCGACCAGGAGGGTGCTGAACTCCCGGGTGCTTAAGTGTCCGTTCTCGCTGTCCTGGCCCGGCACTACACGCGCTCCAGCAGCATGGCCGTGCCCTGGCCCACGCCGATGCACATGGTGGCCAGGCCGATCCGCGCGTCTTCGCGCTCCATCCGGCCCAGCAGGGTGATGGCAATCCGGGAGCCGCTGGAACCCAGCGGGTGCCCCAAAGCGATCGCGCCGCCGTCGTTGTTCACAATCTCCGGGTCCAGCCCAAGGCGCCGCACGCTGGCCAGGGACTGGGTGGCGAACGCTTCGTTAAGTTCGACGGCGCCAAGGTCACCGACGCTGAGCCCGCTCCGCTTAAGCACCTTCTGGGTTGCCGGAACCGGGCCGATGCCCATGATTTCCGGCTCACAGCCCGCGGAGGCGCCGTCGATGATGCGGGCCCGGGGAGTGAGGCCGAGCCGCTGGACTGCGGCTTCGGAGGCCACGATGATGGCCGACGCGCCGTCGTTGAGGGAGGACGAATTCCCGGCCGTGACCACCGAGCCGCCGGGAACCACGGGGCGGAGGCCGGACAGAACGTCCATGGTGGTTCCGGCACGGGGGCCTTCGTCGGTGTCCACCACTGTCTCGGCCTTGCGGGTCTTGACCGTCACGGGGACGATCTCGTCCTTGAAACGTCCCGCCCCGATGGCCGCGAGAGCTCTTTCATGGGAGCGGACGGCGAAGGCGTCCGCGTCCTCACGGGAAATCCCGTCCACGCGGCCCACCTCTTCAGCGGTTTCCGGCATGGAGAATGTCATCTTGCCGTCCCGCGACAGCTCGCCCCTCGTGAACAGGGGGTTCACGAACCGCCAGCCGATGGAGGTGTCGAAGATGTCGCCGGGCTTCGCGAAGGCCGTCTGCGGCTTCTCCTGGACCCACGGGGCGCGGCTCATGGACTCCACACCGCCGGCCACCACGATGTCCGCTGCCCCGGACTTAATCATCTGGCTGGCCATGATGATGGCGCTCAGGCCCGAGGAGCAGAGCCGGTTCACGGTGATGCCGGGGATGTGCAGCGGAAGGCCGGCAAGAATGGTGGCCATGCGCGCCACGTTGCGGTTCTCCTCGCCGGCGCCGTTGGCGTTGCCGAGGATGACCTCGTCGATCGCGTCCGGATCCACGCCCGCCCTGGCCACCGCCTCGCGGACCACCAGCGCGGCCAGATCATCGGGCCGGACCGCCGAGAGCGCTCCGCCGTATCGTCCTACCGGCGTACGGGCACCGCCGACCAGAAAAGCCTCGACCATGAGAACATCCTTTTCGCAGAAGCTGGGCCGGAAGCGAATAAATTACCGACCGTTCGTTCTATAAAGATTACACGGTGCGGGCAACCGGTCAACGGGACTGGAGTTTTTGCGCGGATTGTCGCGACTACACGTGCCTCGAAGTCGTGACAAGCGGACAAAAACTCCTCAGGCTCCGGTGGGGCCTGAGGGCGCAGGCGCGTCAGGCGACGACGACGCCGAGGTGGGCCGCGAGGAGCGGGGCCAGGAGCCCCAGCTGGTACTCGTCGATCACGACGCCGGCCAGGCTCCCCAGGCCGCTGACGCTCCGGAAGTCCGTGCCGCGCAGGTCGAAGTCCTTCAGCCTGGCGCCGGCAAGGTCCAGGCTGCCGATGGTGCAGTTCTTCAGCGCCACCCGGGCCGCGGTGGCGGAACCCAGGTCCAGTTCGCTGATGATGCAGTCGCTGATCAGCACGTCCGCCAGCCGCGAGCCGCGCAGGTTCAGGTAGTCGATCTTGCCGCCGTCGATCCGCACCGACTGCCAGCCGCCCTCATAGAGCTCGGCCGACCCCCACCTGGGATTACTGAAGACGACATCGTGCATCGTGGACCGGGCGGCGTTCAGGACCGGGGCGAAGGCCTCCTCGATGACGCAGTCCCGGAACGTGGCGCCCCGCAGCTGCGCTTCATTGAAGGAAACCCCGGCGAATGCGCATTCGGCGAAGGTGATGCCGCTCAGCTCCAGCCCGTCGGCTGCCGCCCTGCTGTACTGCATGCCGTCATACCGTGCGGCGCGGCTGAAGTCCGGCGCATCGTCATCCCGCAGGTCTTCCAGCCGGACCGGCGCCAGCCTCGGGGGCGTGACCTTCGAGGCTGAACCCTGGGGTTTGCCCGCAGCCCTTCCCGCCACTACAGCTGCTCCGCTTTCGCCGCAATTTCGGCGAGATCCTTCGCCAGGGCCTTGCGCGCCATGTTCAGGCCCATCCTCCCGAAGACGGCAAGCATCAGCCGGCTGAACACGGTAGGCCTGAGGACCTCCGCACCGAAGGTCATGGTCAGGTCGGTCCCGCCGCCCCGCTCTTCCAGCGTGAACCGGGAAGTGTAGTCCGCTCCGCCCTGCAGCGCCTTCACCGTTGTGCTGCGCGGTGGATCCGCCTGGGACACCCACATTTCCACGGTTTCGCGCCGGCCCATCATGGACCGCGTCTCCTTCCAGCGGGTGCCTTCGCCATAGGGGCCCTCGCTGACCATCTGGATGGATTCGACGCCGGAGAGGGTGGCGGCGGACCCCGGCACATCCGAGATGACCTGCCAGACTTTCTCCGGGCTGGCGTTCACGTGCTGACTCAGGCTGATGCTGTGATCCATGCCTTCGAGCCTAGCGTCAGCGGCCGACATTTTTGCGCCCCGGGCTCCCGGCTCCCCGCGCCGCAGCCCGCGGCCTCACGAGGAAAATGCACAGCACGGCTTGAAATAGTAAGCATGCTTTGTGTTAGGCTGAAACGGCTTTGTCAGATCAACCGGCAACGGAAGGTGGTGCCCACCATGGGTATCGGAGACAAGATCCAGAACGCTGCAGAGGACTTCGGCGGTAAGGCAAAGGAAGCGGCAGGCAACGCGACGGACAATGACCGCCTGAAGGCTGAGGGCCAAAAAGACCAGGTTGTGGCCGACGCCAAGAAGGTCGGCGAAGACGTCAAGGACGAATTCAAGCGGGATTGATACGCCACCAGCGAATCGGCGACGCCGGACTCCCTTGGGGGGAGCCCGGCGTCGCCGTTTTTGACCTTCCAGGGCCCTGTCGCCCCGACCGCCAGGTCCGACGCCCCGCACAGACGGCACGTGCAAGACTGGGCGCATGACCCACGTAGATCTGGGCGGGCCAGCCGCCGCCGGCGGTTCCAAGAACCTTCGCGGCTACCTCGCCACACCCGCCGGCGAAGGCCCCTTTCCCGCCGTCGTGATGATCCACGAGGCGTTCGGCCTCAATGACCAGATCCGCCGGCACGCGGACCGGCTCGCGGCGGCCGGTTACCTCACCCTCGCCGTCGATCTCTTCAGCGACGGCGGCCCCCGCCGCTGCCTGGTGGGAACCATGAAATCCATGATCACCGGCGAAGGCAGGGTCTTTGCCGACATCGCCGCCGCCCGGTCCTGGCTCCAGGCAACGACGCTCTCCACCGGCCGGACAGGCGTCATCGGCTTCTGCATGGGCGGCGGCTTCGCTCTCCTTGCGGCCAACGACGGCTTCGACGCCGCGTCGGTGAACTACGGCCGCCTCCCCCGCGACCTTGAGCCTGCACTTCAGGGCGCCTGCCCGCTCGTCGGGAACTACGGCGCGAAGGACCGGACCCTGCGCGGCGCCGCGGCCAGGCTGGAATCCGCCTTGGATGCGGTGGGCGTCGAACACGACGTCAAGGAGTTCCCGACGGCGGGGCACTCCTTCCTGAACGACCAGGAGGAAGGTCCCCGGGCACTGCGCCCGCTCACGCGCGTGATGGGAATCGGTCCGGATCCGGCCGCCGCCCCCGAAGCGTGGCGCCGGATCGAGGACCACTTCGCAAAACACCTGAAGACCTGACACGGGTTGCTCCGTAAGTGCCCTTTTGAACACTCAGAAGGGCACTTACAGAGCAACCGATGCAGGAACGACGACGGCGGGCGCCTCCGGAAAGGAGGGCCCGCCGTCGTGATCAAAGTCGCGGTCAAAACAGAAAGCTAACTGAAGAGCTCACTCTTCGGCTCGTTGTTCTTGACCTTCTGCCAGCCCAGCCACAGCACCACGGCGAAGAACGGGATGCTGGCCAGCGTCCAGAGGCCCAGCAGGTAGACCTCACCGGTGGCCTTGTCAGTCATGGTGTCGAAGCCGATGAGCACGGTGATGGCCAGCAGGGCAATGAGTCCGGCCCAGCTGGTCCACGGCGAACCGGGCATCGGCAGGCTGGAGACGTTGCCCTTCTTCTTGCGCAGCGCGATCTGGCTGGCAAAGATGGAGCCCCAGGTGAAGATGACGCCGATCGACGCGGTGTTCAGGGCGAGGTCGAACGCATGTGAGCCGCCCAGCCAGATGTTGAGCAGGATGCCCACGAGGTACACGGTGGCGATGGCCAGGATGGCGGCGTAGGGCACGTGGCGGCTGGACATCTTGGTCAGCCACTGCGGGGCGTGGCCGTTGTTCGCCATGGTGCGGAAGATCCGGCCGATCGAGTACAGGCCGGAGTTGCAGGAGGACAGCGCGGCGGTGATCACGATCATGTTCATGACGTCGCCCATCCACGGCAGGCCCATCTGTCCGAAGACGGTGACGAACGGCGAGGTGCCGGCCTTGTACTGGTCTGAGGGCAGCAGCATGGCCAGCAGGGTCACGGAGCCGACGTAGAACACCACGATGCGGATCACGACGGCGCGGATCGCCTTGGGCACTTCGCGTTCCGGGTTTTCCATCTCACCGGCGGTGATGCCCACGAGTTCGATGGCGTTGTAGGCGAAGATGACGGCGTTGAGCACCAGGATCATCACGAGGGCGCCCTTGGGGAACATGCCGCCGTCGCCGGCGAAGAGGTTGACCGGCGACGCGTGCCCGGCGCCCACCTTGGCGTTGGTGACCACCATGAAGGTGCCCACGGCCAGGAAGATCACGATGGCACCGACCTTGAGGCAGGACGCCCAGAACTCGAATTCGCCGAAGGCCTTGACGCTCAGCAGGTTCACGGCCACCAGCAGCACCAGTGCTGCGATGGCGGAGAGCTCCACGGGGACGTTGGGGAAGAAGAACTGGAAGTAGAGGCCGATCGCGATCAGCTCGGCGATGCCGGTCATGGCCCAGTTGATGAAGTACATCCAGCCGGACAGGTAGGCGCCCTTCTTGCCGAACAGTTCGCCGGCGTAGCTCACGAAGGAACCGGAGGTCTGGCGGTACATGATGAGCTCACCGAGGGCGCGCATCAGCAGGTAGGCGATGACGCCGGCGATGGCGTAGGAGAAGATCAGCGCAGGTCCGGTGGAGGCCAGCCGGCCGCCGGCTCCCATGAAAAGGCCGACGCCGATGGCGCCGCCCATCGCGATCATCGTGACGTGGCGCCGGCTCAGGGTCTTCTTGTAGCCCTCGGCGCTGAGGGTCGAGTCGACGGCGGCGGATGGAGCCGTCGGGCTCATAAGTTCTGTGGGGGTACTTTGAGGCACAACTGTTCCTTGTAGGGTCGGGGGTTGCCTTGGATGGGGCACTGCCGGTTCCGGAACCTGGAGTTTTTGTACAGATAATTCGACTTCAGGCCCCTCTTGAGGACCGTATGTGTACAAAAACTCGTGGAGCATCGAAGGTTCGCACGGCCCATCCATCGTACAAGATTTCGGTCCGCTCCGTGACGCGGGCAACATTCCGCAGGTCAGGCCGGGGTTTTGCGCGGGTTGACGGGTCGCCGCGGGGTCCCCGCGCCGCGTTGCGAAACAGTAACGCGAATGGACAAAAGGCTCCCTTTGAGGCCCGGATTGGGGCTACTCTGAGCACCATGGCCGGGGATTCGTTCCCGGCCATGGTGTCCGCACCGTCTCATGCGGACGCCGGCACTCGCGCCATTTTTCAGGGGGGACTATGAGAAAGAGAGCACTGCTGCTGCCTGCGGCCTTGCTGCTGGCAGCTTCGGGGTGTTCCGGCGGGGGCTCAGACCCTGCCGGATCCGGCCCCAGCGCTTCACCATCAACAACCAGTACGACGGCGGTGTCCCAGCCGCCGTCGGAATCCTCACCACCTACGACGGCCCCTTCCCT
Source organism: Arthrobacter sp. K5 (assembly GCF_040448525.1). NCBI lineage: Bacteria > Bacillati > Actinomycetota > Actinomycetes > Micrococcales > Micrococcaceae > Arthrobacter > Arthrobacter sp. K5. The sequence continues at coordinate 2,130,724 of NZ_CP159279.1, forward strand.
CCCCACCGACGTGTCCACATCACTGAACGCGATCGACGCCCTGCAAGAGCACACCTGCGCGGCCGGTCCGGACGGCCAGTGGACGTTCAAGGGAACCCTGGTCAACTCCTCGGACAAAGCCAAGAAGTACACCGTGGCAATTGCTGTCACCGTCGGCGCCGCTGTCCAGGGCCACGCCCTGATCACGGAAACGGTCCAGGCAGGGAAATCGGCTGAAGTGTCTGCAGAGAAATTCGCCAAGACCGCGGGCCAGACCGGCACGTGCGAACCGGTTGTGTCGGTGGAGGATGCTTCGTGAAAAAACCAATACTTGCGGCTGCCCTGCTCCTGAGCCTGGCGGCCGGACCACTCGCGTCCTCTCCTGCCCTCGCAGTCGGTTCCGAGACTCCGCCGCCCGTCCAGTCGACCGGCTCTTCCACTCCCGCAGCCGGAACCACGGCCGCCGCGGAGACCGACCCTGGCACTACTCCTGCTTCCGACCCGGCGACCGACCCCGCCACGGGTCAAGCGACCGCCCCGGCAACGGAAGCAGTGACTGACCCGGCCACAGATCCGGTGACGGAGCCGGCGGCGCCGGAGCCGCCGTCGGACCCGCTCGTAACGGACCCCGCCGTCACCGATCCCTCCGTAACAGAACCCTCCGTGGCTGATCCGGCCGACACCGATCCGGCGCCAGACCCCGACCCGGACCCGGAATTTGTCACCGCAGGCGGCATCGGGGCCAAGTGGCGGAGCCTTGGCGGGGCCGGCGGCGTGCTCGGCGAGCCGACGTCGAACGAGCAATGCGCGGCGGGACTCTGCGTGCAGACCTTCACGGGCGGTTCGATCTACTGGACAACCAAGTCGGGAGCGCATCCGGTCCTGCTGGCCTCCGGGCGAACCGGCCCGCAGTGGACGGCCGGCGGCGGCCTGGCAGCCTTCGGCTACCCCATCGGCGACGAAATCGTTCTCGGATCACGGTCCCTGCAGAAATTCTCCACCGGCAAGGTGATCATCTGGACCGGCACCCGGTTCCTCAACTTCTCCACCGGGACGGGCATCGGCAGCCGCTGGGCAGCCTCTGGTGCGGAGACCGTGCTGGGCCTGCCGTCCGCAGGAGAAACCTGCGGGCTGAGAAACGGGGGCTGTTCGCAGGTCTTCGACCGCGGCACCATCTACTGGTCGCCGCAGACCGGAGGCCAGGTGATCCGCGGCGGCATCGGCACCCGCTGGCATGCCGCCGGCGCGCAGAACGGCGTCCTGGGCTACCCCACCACCCCGGAAGCCTGCGGCCAGGTGGCGGGCGGCTGCCTCCAACGGTTCCAGGGCGGCAGCATCTACTGGTCGCCCGCCACAGGCGCCTGGATCACGCGCGGCGGGATCGGCACCCGGTACATCCTGACCGGCGGCAACCGCAGCTCCCTGGGCTATCCCGTGGCCAACGAGGCCTGCGGGCAGGCCGCCGGCGGGTGCATCCAGCGGTTCCAGGGCGGCACCATCTACTGGTCTCCGCTGACCCCGGCCTGGATCGTCCGGGCGGGCATCGCCCAGCGGTATGCCACCAACGGCGGGGCGGGTGGCTGGCTGGGCTACCCGACGTCAAACGAACGGTGCGCCGGCGACCAGTGCATCCAGTCGTTCCAGCGCGGCTTCATCGGCTACGCGAAGGCTGCCGGCACGCGGGCTTACGGAATCACCGAATGCCAGAAGCTGAACAACGGGCGGTCCAGGTACTCAACCTACGGCGCCAACCGGGTGCTGCTGACGTTTACGCAGGGCTACGGCCAGTCGTATGCCACCAACGTCTACTGCGTCCGGATGGCCGGAACGTACGTCCAGGACTGGCGGACCGACGGCTATGTTGGCGCCTCCGGCTTCAAGGCTCCGGGTGTCCCCTCGGGCCCCACGCGCTACCTGTACTCGCCCACGGGCTCGTACTCGGTGACGGAGGCCTTCGGCCTGGGCAACCCGGGAACGAAGCTCCCCTACCGCACGCTGAACCCCCGCTCCCGCTGGGGCGGCAACCCGTGGACGGCGACGTACAACAAGTACTTCGAGTCCTCATCGTGGGTGGGCTGGGACGAGAACATGTGGTACTTCGCCACCCGCGCCACGCATGACTACCGTCAGGGCGTGGTGATCAACTACAACCGTCCCTCCATCGTGCAGGACGCCGGCTTCGCCATCTTCCTGCACATGAACAAGGTCCCGACGGCGGGCTGCATCTCGCTGGACGACTGGGCCGTGGTGGATTACATCAGGAAGTCCAGGCCCGGCGACCGGATCATCATGGGAACCTACAGCGCTCTGTTCCGGTAGCTTTCCGGTCCCCCGCTGCCGCTTGTGGCGCGGCACCCAGGCGGTCCGAAAACCCCGGCGGTGCTGCACGAAGGCGGCGCTGCACGCAGGCGGTGCGAAAACCCAGGCCCGGCAACCCGCCGGGCCTGGGTTTTCTGGTTGCTCAGGCGGGCAGCGCCACCTTTTCCAGCACGCCGCCCGCCATCGTGTACCTGAGCCATCTCCCGGAAGCGCCCTCGCCCGCCCGGCCACGGGACCGGTCCGCACAGCCGTCAAACCACCGGCCCAGGGCCCGGTCATGGCTGACCATCACCACAGTTCCGTCGAAGTCCGCGAGCGCCGATTCCAGCTCCTCCACGAGCGCGGGTGCCAAATGATTGCTGGGTTCGTCCAGGAGCATGACGTCCTTGTGTCCCAGCAGCAGCCGGGCGAGTGCCAGCCTGCGCTGCTGGCCTGCCGAGAGGGCGCCCACCGGAACATGGAATTCGCTGGTGCGGAAGAGGCCCAGCCGCAGGAGCGCTTCCGCGTGGTCGTCGATGTTCCCGCCGAGTCCGGCGGCAAAGGCCGGCAGCAACCGCAGGGCCGGATGTTCGGGCAGTTCCAGCTCCTGCTGCAGATAGCCGATCCGGCCGTGGCGCACCACCCGGCCCGAGGCCGGTTCGAGGGTGCCGGCCAAAACGGAGAGCAGCGTGGACTTCCCGGCACCGTTGGGCCCGGTGATGAGGATTTTCTGCCCGCGGTCCACACGGAACTCGGGCACGTCGAGCCGGCCAGGCACCCGTGTGTTGCGGGCATGCAGGACCCCATCGGCGGCTTCAGGGTGTCCGTTCCCGGAGCTCCCGCCGTCGAGCCCGCTGTGCAACCCGGCGTCGAGCTTCAGGCGTTCCGGCGGGCGCTCCACGGGGTTGTCCTCCAGACGGCGCAGCCTCTCCTGTGCATTGCGGATTTTGCTGGCAGCGGCGCGCTCCCAGGTTCCGGTCTTGTAGTCGAAGGCCGCCTTGTCGTTGTCCCGCCGGCGCGCGTAGCCCATCCGCCCCGCCACGGTGTCCGCCTGCCGCCGTTCCGCATCCATGGCGTCGAGCCAGCCGTGGTACTGCTGCACCCAGCGCTGGCGTTCTGCCCGCTTCTCCTTCAGGTAGCCGTCGTAGCCGTTGCCGTAGCGGTTCACCGTGCGGCGCTCGGCGTCGACCTCGATGACGGCGGTGGCGACCTTCCGCAGCAGCACGCGGTCGTGCGAAACCACCACCACAACTCCCCGGTGCGCTGCGAGACGCCCCTCAAGCCAGGCTGTTCCGCTGGCGTCCAGGTGGTTCGTGGGCTCGTCCAGGAGCAGGATGTCGGCGGGATCGGCCAGCAGGCACGCCAGCGCCACGCGCTCCTGTTCCCCGCCGGACAGCGACCCCAGCGTCCGGCCGCGGTCCACGCCGCCCAGGCCAAGCCTGTCCAGCGCCGCCTCCACACGGGAATCCGCGGCGTATCCCTCGCGCAGCTGGTACTGGGTCTGCAGGTTCCCGTAAGCTTCGAGCTCGGCGGGCCCGGCCGACGCCAGGCCGTCCTCCAGCCGTTCCAGCTCGGCTTCCATCTCGCGCAGTGCGCGGAGCGCCTGGCCAATGGCGTCCGCCACTGTCAGCCTGGCGGAGAGTCCGGATGTCTGCGCCAGATAGCCCACCCGGCCATGCCGCTGGGCCGTGCCTTCCGCGGGCGCCTCGATACCCGCCAGGATCCGCAGCAGGGTGGACTTGCCGGCGCCGTTCTCACCCACCACAGCGGCGTGCTCCCCCGCGGCGATCACCAGTTCGACGCCGGTGAACAGTTCGCGGTCCCCGTACCCGTGGGAGACGCCGGACAGGTGCAGCTGCCCGGCGCGGAAATGTGGTTCAGTCATGGAAGTCCTCGCAATCCAAAGGGCGGCCCCGGAGCTCAGTGAACGCTCTACGGGGCCTTGTCTGTGGCCATGTCAACGCCGGACGAGGCCGGCGCCGGGATTTAGGACTTCATGGGTCAAGCCTGCCCGGCGGCGGGCGGCCCCGTCAAGGTTCGCACCGCCGTCGGACTTCCCCTCCGGCGCTACGCGGCGAGGGCGGCAGCCTTCCGACGGCGGGCCTTGGCCAGCCGGGTGCCGATCAGCCCCTGCCGGGGGCTGATCAAATAGACGACGGCGAACACCGCCCCCTGGGTGAGGACCACCATGGCGCCGGACGCGGTGTCCAGGTAGTAGCTGAGGTAGATGCCGGCGATCGAGCATGCCGCGGAGATTACAGGAGCGATCACCAGCATCCGGGAGAACCGGTCCGTCAGCAGGTAGGCGGTGGAACCCGGGATGATGAGCATGGCCACCACCAGCACCACGCCCACCGTCTGCAGCGCCACCACGGAGGTCAGCGCCAGCAGCCCCAGCAGCAGTGCTCCAAGCCTTCGCGGCGAAAGCCCGATCGCGTGGGCATGGGTGGGGTCGAAGGCGTAAAGCGTGAGGTCGCGGCGCTTCAGGATCAGGATGGCAAACGCCACCACGCCCAGCACGAGCACCTGGATGAGGTCCGGAACACTGACACCCAGCAGGTTGCCGAAGATGATGTGGTTGAGGTCGGTCTGGCTGGGCGTCACCGAGATCAGCACCAGGCCGAGGGCGAAGAGGGACGTGAAGACAATGCCGATGGCGGCGTCCTCCTTCACGCGGCTCGTGTTCCGGACCACCCCGATGAGGGTCACGGCGACCAGTGCAAACACCAGGGCCCCCAGGGCGAACGGCGCGCCCACGATGTAGGCCAGCACAACACCGGGAAGCACCGCGTGCGAGACGGCGTCGCCCATCAGGGACCAGCCGATGAGCACCAGCCAGCAGCTCAGGACGGCGCAGACCACGGCAGCGAGCGCCGTCGTGAGGATGGCGCGGACCATGAAGTCGTAGCCGAGGGGTTCGAGCAGGAGACTGACCGGATCCATGGGTTAGCTCCCCGTCTCATCGTTGCGCGGTCCGTTGCGTTGTCCGGCACCGGGGCCGTGGTTGGGGTCCCCGTTCCGGTTCAGGACGTCCAGCCCGAACGCCATGGCCAGGTTCTCCGGCTGCAGCACCACTTCCGGGGCCCCGTGCATGAGCACCTTGCGCATGAGCAGCACTGCTTCGTCGCACAGCTGCGGCAGGGCATGGAGATCGTGCGTGGAGATGAGGATGGTGCAGCCGTCCGTGGCGAGCTCACGCAGCAGCCGGGTGATGGTGGCCTCCGAGCGCTTGTCGACGCCGGCAAACGGCTCGTCCAGGAGCATCATAGTGGCTCCCTGCGCGATGCCCCGTGCCACGAAGGCGCGTTTTTTCTGGCCGCCGGAGAGCTGGCCGATCTGCCGGCCCGCGAAGTCGGAAAGTTCCACCCGCTCGAGCGCGTCGTCGACGGCGGCCCGGTCCGCCTTGGAGGGGCGGCGCGTGAATCCCTGGCGCCCGTAGCGGCCCATCATCACAACGTCGCGGACGGAGAGCGGAAACTGCCAGTCCACGTCCTCGCTCTGCGGCACGTAGCCGATGCCGCCTTCCTTGCGTGCCTTGGCGGGCGGCGCCCCGTTGATCAGTACGCGGCCGGCATCTGGCCTGATCATGCCCATGATGGCCTTGAAGAGGGTGGACTTACCGGACCCGTTCATGCCCACCAGCCCGCAGATCCGAGAGTGCTCCAGGACCAGAGAGGCGGCATCCAGGGCAAGGACCTCACCGTAGTGCACCGTGACGTTCTCTACCTGGATGGCTGGGTGCGGCCGTGCCTGTGCGGCTTCGGCGTCGCGGTGGGCTGTGAAGGCGCTCATGATCCCGCACCTGACAGGGCTGCGGTGATCAGCTGGGAGTCGTGCCGGATGAGGTCCAGGTAGGTGGGCACCGGCCCGTCCGCCTCGGAGAGGGAGTCCACGTACAGTACGCCGCCGAACTTGGCTCCCGTGGCCTCCACAACCTGCCGCATCGGGGCGTCAGAGACGGTCGACTCGCAGAAGACGGCGGGCACCTTGTTGGCCCGGACGTAGCCGATCGCCTCGGTGATCTGCTGGGGCGTGGCCTGCTGCTCGGCGTTGACTGCCCAGATGTACACCTCATCGAGGCCTGCGTCGCGGGTCAGATAGGAGAAGGCACCTTCGCAGGTCACCAGCGCGCGCTGGTTCTTGGGCACGGCGGCGAGCTTGGCTTTCATCTGATCCTGCACAGCCTGCAGCTTGGCTTTGTAGGCCTTGCCGTTGGCCTCGAAAGCCGCGGCATTCTGGGGGTCCAGTTCGGAGAAGGCCTTCACCATGTTGTCCACATAGATCTGCACGTTGACCGGCGACATCCAGGCGTGCGGGTTTGGCTTGCCCTGGTACGAGTCTTCGGCGATGGACATCACCTCCACGCCCTCACTCACCACGGCGTGCGGCACGTCCAGGCCCTCCACGAACTGCCCGAACCAGGCTTCGAGGTTGAGCCCGTTGTCCAGGATCAGGTCAGCCTGCGCGGCCTTCCTGATGTCGCCCGGAGTGGGTTCATAGCCGTGGATCTCTGCGCCGGCCTTGGTGATGGATTCCACCTGGAGTTTGTCCCCTGCCACGTTCCTGGCCACGTCGGCCAGCACGGTGAAAGTCGTCAGCACCACAGGCCGGCCGTCGCTGCCGTTGCCGTTGGCGTTCCCGCCGCACGCGGTCAAAGCCAGGCAAAGAAGAACGACGGCGGCCACTCCCCTGCCGCGGTTCCTTGCAGCTGGGCCGGATGACCCTTTGCTGCGGATTTTGGGCAGGCTGGAAGCGGAGCGCTTCTCTGCACTCCATAGGGCAAGAGTTCGGCGGACTTCTTTGGCACACCGAAACCAAAAGTTAGGCATACCGAATATTCTACCGGCGGCGATTCGGTCCCTGCAACGCGGCGGCAGTAACGGGCAGAACTGCGCGGGGGCTGAACCGTCCGTTCGCGCAAGTCCTGGCGCACTACGCTGGAAGCATGGTGAATACCAGACACATGCTCCCTGCTCCGCGGCCGGATCTCTACCGGTTTTCGCCGCTGGACCTCACCGCCGTAGGGCTTTATGTTGCCGTTGCCGCCTTCTTCGCGCTGGCCGGGGAACTGCTCCTGCCGCTGCTCCGGGCGCTCGCCCCGACCCCGGCCGTCGCGTCCTACAGCGTGAACCTCCTGTTCTACGGCTGCGTCGGCGCGCTGGCGCTGTTTGCCGCCCGCGGGGTGGTGGCCCGGGACCTCAGGGTGCTTGCCACGCGGCCATGGTTCACGCTCGTGATGGTGCCCCTGGCCGTCGTCGCCATGATGATTATTACCGCCATCCTGGTGGCGGTGGGCGGGACCACCGAGACGTCCGCCAACCAGGCCGGGCTGCAGGCGCTCATGCGGCAGGTTCCGGCCTGGCTGATGGTGCCGCTGATTGTCGTGGTGGGACCGTTCGTCGAGGAGTACGTGTTCCGGCACCTGCTGATCGGGAAGCTGAGCAGGCGGGTCAACATCTGGATCTGCTGCGGGCTTTCTGTGCTTCTCTTCGCCGCCCTGCACATCGTGGGGCAGGAAGCCCTCACCCTCCCCGCGCTCATGCCGTATCTGGCCATGGGCGGCACCCTGGTGTTTGTCTATATGTGGACAGGGCGGAACCTGATGTTCGCCTATTTCGTCCACGCCACCAAGAACCTGCTCGCCGTGATTTTCCTGTACACCATCCCGCCGGAACTCCTGGATCAGCTGCAGCGGGCCCAGGGCTAGAGTCGCCGCAGGCCCTGCCGACCCGGCCAGCCCCCCCTATCCGGAGGCGGCGCCGCCGTCGTAGTTTGGTGCCATGGGACTCAACATTCAGATCGCCATCGACTGCCATCACCCGCACGACCTCGCGGACTGGTGGGCCGAAACCCTGGACTGGTCCGTGGAACCGCAGGACGAGGGCTTCATCCGGTCCATGATCAGCCAGGGCTTCGCCACGGAAGACCAGACCATGACGCACAACGGCAAGCTGGTGTGGAAGGACGGCGCGGCGATCCGGCCCACCGAGGAAATCGACGCCAAGGCACCCGCCCGGCGCCTGCTGTTCCAGACCGTGCCGGAGCAGAAGACCATCAAGAACCGGGTGCACTGGGACGTGCGTCTGGACGGCCGGGACAAGGACGAGGTCCGCGCCGAGCTCGAAGCCCGCGGCGCCACGTTTCTCTGGACCGCCAGCCAGGGGCCCCACGAATGGCACACCATGGCCGACCCCGAGGGCAATGAGTTCTGCATCAGCTGAGCCGATTACTAGACTTGGACGGTGAGCAACGAATTCCCCGCCAAGGTATCCGACGTCTTTGACCCGTCCCGCTGGCGCACCGTGTCCGGCTTCGATGACTTCCAGGACCTGACCTACCACCGGCAGGTGGAGCGGTCCGATGACGGCACAGTGGTTCGGGATCTGCCCACCGTCCGCATCGCGTTCAACCGGCCGGAGGTCCGCAACGCCTTCCGCCCGGGGACCGTGGACGAGCTGTACCGCGCCATGGACCACGCCCGGATGACCCCGGACGTGGCCACCGTGCTGCTCACCGGCAACGGCCCCTCCCCCAAGGACGGCGGCCACTCGTTCTGCTCCGGCGGGGACCAGCGGATCCGCGGACGCGACGGTTACCGTTACGCGGACGGCGAGACGCAGGAAACCATCGACCCGGCCCGCGCGGGGCGGCTCCACATTCTGGAGGTCCAGCGGCTCATGCGGACCATGCCCAAGGTGGTCATCGCCGTCGTCAACGGCTGGGCGGCCGGCGGCGGGCACTCCCTGCACGTGGTCTCCGACCTGACCATCGCCTCGCGCCAGTTCGGGAAGTTCAAGCAGACGGATGCCACGGTGGGCAGTTTCGACGCCGGCTACGGCTCGGCGCTGCTGGCCCGGCAGATCGGCCAGAAGTCAGCACGGGAAATTTTCTTCCTCGCCCGCGAATATTCCGCCGAGGACATGGTTCGGATGGGGGCCGTCAACGAGGCCGTTGACCACGAGCGCCTCGAGGAGGTGGCGCTCGAGTACGCGGCGGACATCGCCCGGCAGTCCCCGCAGGCCATCCGGATGCTGAAGTTCGCCTTCAACCTCGCCGACGACGGTCTGGCCGGACAGCAGGTGTTCGCCGGCGAAGCCACCCGGCTGGCATACATGACGGACGAGGCCGTGGAGGGCAAGGATGCCTTCCTGCAAAAACGCGACCCCGACTGGTCCCGGTTCCCGTATTACTTCTAAGCACGCACTCGTCGGAAGGCATCCCATGCTCCCCAGGTCCGCACACGCAAGGCGCACGCAGTGAACATCGAGCCGGCCCTCAAGGCGCTGGCGGCCGCCCTCCACGGTGAGGGCCCCGCCGTCGAACTCTCCGCCGGCCCCGACGGCGATCCGGTGGTGACGCCGGTCCGGACCCTGGGGTTCGAGGACGCCGTCGCGGTGGTCCGGACCTCGGGGTCCACCGGTACGCCCAAGGCGACGGTCCTGACGGTGGACGCCCTGGCGGCGTCGTCGATGGCCACAGCCTTCGCGCTCAAGGGCGAAGGGCAGTGGCTCCTGGCCCTGCCGCTGCAGTACGTCGCCGGCGTGCAGGTGCTGGTCCGGTCGCTGTTCGCCGGCACCCGGCCCTGGGCGATGGACCTGTCCGGGGGTTTCACCTCCGAAGCCTTCACCGCGGCCGCGCTGGAGCTGACGGACAACATCCGTTTCACGTCGATGGTGCCCACGCAGCTGCAGCGCCTGCTGGCTGACCCGTCGGCGGACACGCTCGCCGTGCTGCGCCGCTTCAACGGCATCCTGCTCGGCGGCGCCCCGGCTTCTGCCGAGCTCCTCACGTCGGCGCGCGACGCCGGCCTCCGGGTGGTCACCACCTACGGTGCGGCCGAAACCTGCGGCGGCTGCGTGTACGACGGCTATCCGCTTGAGGGCGTATCCGTGCGGCTCTCCGAAGACGGCAGGATCCACCTGGGCGGGGCCACGCTCGCGGCCGGCTATCTGGACGCGCCGCGGCAGACCGCCGAGTCCTTCATCGAGGAGGACGGCGGCCGCTGGTACCGGACCAATGACCTCGGCACACTGGATGCCGACGGCCGGCTCACCGTGCTGGGCCGCGCCGACGACGTCATCATCACCGGCGGCGTCAAGGTTTCCGCCGCGCACGTGCAGGCTGAGCTGGAAAAGTCCGACGGCGTGACGGCGGCTTTTGTGGCCGGCGTCGAGTCCGCGAAGTGGGGCCAGGCAGTGGCCGCCTACGTGGCGGTCGCCCGGAGCGCGTCCGGGGCTGATGGCGCTGCACGCGACGGCGCCGCGTGGGCCGAGGAATGGCACCGCACGCTCGGGCTGCTGGCTCCCAAAACAGTCCTGCCTGCCGGCCAGCTGATCATGCTGCCCAACGGCAAGCCGGACCGGCTGGCCATGATTGAACGCCTCAACGCGCTGCATCAGGGAAAATAGAGTAATCCTGCCGCGCCGCTGCGCCTTCCGCGGGCCCAGCGCACACGCTTTTGAACGTATCACCGACCCAACACGAGGTACTTACCGTGGCAACAGCCGCACAATGGATCCAAGGCGCCCGGCTCCGCACCCTGCCGGCCGCGATCGCCCCTGTCCTGATCGGCTCGGCGGCCGCCTATGAGATGGCCTCCTTCCGCCCGCTCAACGCAGTCCTGGCGGCCCTCGTGGCGCTCCTGCTGCAGGTCGGCGTCAACTATGCCAACGACTACTCGGACGGGATCCGCGGGACCGACGAGAACCGTGTCGGGCCCCTGCGGCTGGTCGGTTCCGGTGCTGCCCGTCCCGAACACGTGAAGTATGCCGCGTTCGGTGCCTTCGGCCTGGCAATGCTCGTGGGGCTGGTCCTGGTCGTCATCACCCAGACGTGGTGGCTGCTGCTGGTGGGCGTCGGCTGCGTGATGGCCGCCTGGGGCTACACCGGGGGAAAGAACCCGTACGGCTACATGGGCCTGGGCGACGTCTTCGTGTTTGTGTTCTTCGGGCTGGTGGCCACGCTCGGCACCACCTACACGCAGGCCGGGCAGATCGGCCTGCCTGCCGTGATTGGCGCCATCGGGACGGGACTCATCGCGTGCGCCCTGCTCATGGCCAACAACGTCCGGGACATCCCCTCGGACATCCAGGCGGGGAAGAAGACCCTGGCGGTGCGGCTGGGCGATAAGCACGCCCGTGAAAGCTACGTGCTGATGCTGGCCGTGGCCATCCTGCTGGTGGTGATCTTGGCTCCCACGCGGCCGTGGATGCTGATTGTCCTGCTCCTGATCCCGGCCTGCCTGATGCCGGCCTGGCTCATGATCAACGGACGGAAGCGCAAGAGCCTCATCCCGGTCCTGAAGCAGACGGGCCTGATCAACCTCGGCTACGCCGTGCTGTTCTCGCTGGGGCTCGTGCTCAGCAGCGGGCTGTAGGCCTAGGCTTCCCCGCCGCGGGGTTCGCGCTTCTTGGCGTCGTTGCGGATGGTGACGTCCGGGTGGGAGTCCACGAGGTGGTCCTCGGCCAGGGCATCATCGACCTCCCCGGCGGTGCGGATGGGCTTGGCGCGGCCGGAGAAGCGGGCATGCAGTGACGCCGTCGCGGCATCGCGCTGCTTCTGGAAGAAGAGGTAGCTGATGGCGAAGGAAATCAGCCCCGCGCAGACCACGGCCAGAAACCACCCCAGCTGCAGGAAGACGAACAGCACAAACAGGGGCAGGAAGATCGCGAACCGGATCAGGGAGTATTTCAGAAAAGCCACTATCCAAGTTTAGCCGTCCTGCCTGAACGTATCCTGCGTCATCTGCGGCTCCTGTCCGGCGTTTTGCTGGCGCATGACTGTGGGCATACTGTAATCTCCGCCGGGGCACACGGCGGCTAGACTGATTGCATGCCTCGTGTTGCACTCGCAGTCGCCGTTCTCGCCATCTACGTCTATGGGCTGGTGGACGTCATCCGCACCGACAGGCATCTCACCCGCGGTTTTTCCAAAACAACCTGGATCATCATGGTTGCCCTCCTGCCGCTCATTGGCGCCGCGCTGTGGTTCCTGATCGGCCGCCCCCGGGCATCGGCCGTAGCCCAGCCCGTCTACCAGCGCCACCCCACCGCCCCGGACGACGACCCCGACTTCCTGCGGAACCTCGAGCAGCGCCGCCGCAAGGCCGAGGCGGAACGGCTCCGCAAACTGACGGATGACGCTGCGAGGAAGAACCAGGCCGACGGCGGCCCGCACCGGACGGGTGCCGCGGGCACGGGCGCCACGGGAACGGGTGCCACAGGCACGGGTGCCACAGGCACGGGCAGCAGCGGCGCAGCTCCGGGCACCGCCAGCGGCAGTTCAGGTGCCGGCGGACCGGCTGCGGGTGAGCCCGGTCCGCACAAGCCGGGCGCCGCGGGCGAGGCCAACGCCGAGGGCAACCCCGAGGCGAAGTAGCAGCCACCCCGCACCGATCCAGCAAGAGCCGATCCAGCAAGAGCCGATTTACCAAAAAGGGCCGCCCAGCAGCAAGCTGGGCGGCCCTTTTTGGCAAAACGGCGCAGCAGCACTATGCCTACACGCACGGTGCCTACACGGTGGAGCAGTCACCGGCCACTGTTCCTCCACACCGGCCCTGAATTGTGGACAACGGGATGCAGGCCCGATTCGGGCAGCAGAATGCTCCTATGCCGCGTCCACGCCCTCTTCCTCCCGCCCTGCAGGGACAGCCGTTCACCATACGCCAGGCAACGGCGGCCGGCCTGACCCGGAGACGAGCGCGGGCCCTCGACCTGGCGAGCCCCTGCCACGGGGTACGCTCGCCTGCGGCCGTGGAGATTACCCTCCTGGTCCGGGCACGCGGTCTTGCACTCGCAACCGGAGCCGTCGTCAGCCACCTTTCAGCCGCTGTGCTCTGGGGCTTCCCTTTGCCCCTCCGTTTCGAGGACCACGCCGTGATCCATCTGACCAGCCGGGACGGCGCCCGGGCCGTGCGAAGGAAGAACGTCTGCGGCCACCGGCTTGTGCTCCCGGACGACGAGATCAGCGAGGGCCGCGTCGTGGCCTGCACGTCACCGCTTCGGACGTGGTTCGATCTGGCCGGCATCCTCTCCCTGCAGGACTTGGTTATTGCCGGGGATTTCCTTCTTCGCCGCAAGGGTCCGCTTTCCACGCCGGAGGCACTGGACGCTTTCCTCGCCGAGAAGCAGGGGCGCCCAGGCTACCGCCAGGCGATGAAGGCGCGGGCTCTCATGCGCGCAAACACCGATTCGCCGAAGGAGACCGAACTGCGGCTTCTGCTGCTCGGCGCGGGGCTGCCCGAGCCGGCCATCAACGTCCCCATGTTCGATGAGACCGGCGGCTGGGTCCAGGATCCGGATATGTCCTACGAGGAGTACAAGATTGCCATCCAGTACGACGGCGGCCACCATGCCACCCCGGCGCAACGAAGAAGCGACATCTTCCGCGACGAAGATGCGCGCGACCTCGGCTGGCTCGTGGTGGTCCTGACGCAGTTGGACCTGGATCCCGTCGCCCGGGGCATTGAGCCGAGCGCCGTCACCAAGGTGCGCAAGGCCCTGACAAGCCGCGGCTGGAAACGTGCCCGCTGACCCTCCGCCGTTCGCCAAAAAAGGCCGCCCAGCAGCAAGCGGAGCGGCCTTTTTGGGTAAATCGGCGAGCCTGAGCGGCCCTTTTGGGTAAATCGACGGCACCCCGCAGGTAAGGCGCCCGCCGAGCAGAAAGCCCCGGAACCCTACAGCCCCGAGTACGAGTGCAGGCCGTTGAAGAACTGGTTCACGATGGTGAAGTTGAAGACCACGCACAGGTAGCCCACGATCGACAGCCAGGCGGCGCGGGTGCCCGTCCAGCCGCGGGTGGCGCGGGCGTGGAGGTAGCCGGCATAGACCACCCAGATCACGAAGGTCCATACTTCCTTGGTGTCCCAGCCCCAGAACCGGCCCCAGGCCTTCTCCGCCCAAATCGCGCCAAACATGAGGGTGAAGGTCCAGCCGATGAAGGCGATCGCGTTGATGCGGTAGGACAGGTTCTCGAGGCTCAGGGCGGAGGGCACTAGGCGCATGAAGCCCAGCTTGTCCGCGCCCCCGGCCGCGATGGTCTTCTGCCGGTGCGACTGGACCAGCTGCAGCGCGGACATCGCGAAGGTCAGGGTGAACAGGGCGGAGGACAGCACGGCGATGGACACGTGGATGATCAGCCAGTAGCTCTGCAGCGCGGGCACCAGGTGGCCGACGGGCGTCCAGAATGCCACGGACGCGGCCACCAGCATGATGATGACCAGGCCCACCACGAAGGTGCCGAGGAAGCGCAGGTCGCGGCGGACCAGGACCACGAGGAACACGGCGACGGCCACGAAAGCGCCGGTGGTGAGGAACTCGTACATGTTGCCCCACGGCACACGGCCGGCGCCCACCGCGCGGGTCAGCACGGCGGCTGCGTGGATCGCGGCGCCCAGGACGGTCAGTGCCACGGCCACGCGCGCCGGTGCGCGGCGTTCGCCGTAGCGCATGCTGTCATCCGCGGTCTGCCCGGCGCCGCCGTTTGCGGTGCCGGAGGCGTACGACGACGGCCGCTCGGCGCGGTCTGCCGGTCCGGACAGGCGGTCCTCACCGCTGCCCGCGGTCCGCGCCGTGGCTGCCGCTGCGGACGCGCCTGCCGTCACCGGAACCTTGGCGGACGCAGCCGCCGTCGTACCGGCAGCAGCAGCCTTGAGGTCAACCGACTTCAGGGTCTTGCTGCTCCTGGCCAGGTCCCACGCGAACGCGATGAAGGCGACGGTGTAGGTGCCGGCCGCAAGCAGCATGAAGAGCTCGCTGTACTGGCCCATGGTCTCGTTGATGGGAAACATTACTGGTCCTTCTTCGGCTCAGGCGAGCCTGCTGGTGAGGAGTTGGAAGGTGCAGTGTCGGTGTTGTCGGCGTCCAGGTTCCACTTTTGCGCCAGGAGGCCACGCAGCGTTGCGGCCTCACCGGCCAGCCGGTGATCCTCGCCACGGGCCAGGAGACCGTACTCCACCATGGTCCTGCCGTCCTCGTGGGTGCCGGTGCGGACCCAGACGCGGCGGCGGTTCACGTAAAGGGAGACGATGAGGCCGGCCACGGCAAGCAACGCGAAGATGAGGGCGGACAGCTGCCCGGGATTGTGGTGGATGTCCACGCCGACGTACTTCTTCACGCCCTCGAACGTGATGGAACCCTTGCCTTCGGGCAGCGTGTACGTGTTGCCGGGAGCCAGGGTGATGCCGCCCGCCTTGAGGTTCCGGGCGTTGAGTTCCTTGAGGTTCTTGACGTCGAGTTCAAAGACGTTCTGCGGAGAACCCTTGTCCAGGCCCAGGTCGCCGTAGTAGGAGTTCAGGCTCAGCTGCGGGTTGATGAGGTCCGGGTCGCCGCTGAAGGAGATGCCCTGCTCGGTCACGAAGGCCGTGGGGAGGAAGAATCCGGCGAAGCCCAGCTGGTCGGGCTTGGCGTCCGGGACCTTGATCACCACGGAGGAGTAGTAGTTTTCGCCTTGCAGCTTTGCCACGACGGGGCCCTGCATGGCCACGTTGCCGTTGCCGTCGCGGACCGTGACCACCGGGGCGTAGCCGTTGCCCGTCAGGTAGATGCTGGTGCCGCCGAGCGTGACGGGGTCGTTGACCTTAAGGACTTCCTTCTTGGCCGGCGCCCCGGGGTTTTCCTTGGTGGTGACGTCCGCCGTGAAGTCGATGGGCTGGCCGAACTTGCCCTGGGATTCGCGGTCGAACGTGGCCTGGAACTTGTCCAGCTGGATCGAGTAAGGCTGGAGCTGGCTGCTCTGGAAGTTTGTGCCGGGGTTGAACTGGTCGTAGCCCACCAGGGTGTTCACGAACGTGTCACCCTCCACCAGGATCCGCTGGCCGCTGTACCCGAACAGCCCGCCGACGGCCACGGACACCAGCACGCCAATCAGCGAGGTGTGGAAGACGAGGTTTCCCACTTCCTTCAGGAAGCCGCGCTCGGCCCCCAAAGTTGGCCGCGCGCCGTCGTCGTGCCTTACCTCAACGCGGTACCCGCGTTTCTTCAGCAGCGCCGCTGCGTCTTCAATGGCGTCCGACGCCGGGATGCCGGCGTCCGCGGGCACCACCAGGGTGCCGTACTCGGGCAGGCGGGACAGCCGCTTCGGGGTGCGCGGCGGCTGCGAGCGCATGGCCTTGTAGTGGGCGATTGCGCGCGGCACCACGCAGCCGATCAGCGAGATGAACAGCAGGATGTAGATGGCCGAGAACCAGGCCGAGGAGTAGACGTCGTACAGCTGCAGCGAGTCCAGCAGCTGGCCGTAGTCCGGGTGGTCCTTGATGTACTGGGTGACCACTGACGGGTTGGCGGGGCGCTGCGGGAACAGGGATCCGGGCACCGCTGCCACGGCCAGCAGGAGCAGGAGGAACAGCGCGGTGCGCATGCTGGTCAGCTGGGTCCAGGCCCAGCGGAGCATGCCCACGACGCCGAGGGACGGAACGGCGGCCCCGGCCTTGGCAGCCTTCACGGCGTCCTTTTTGGCAGGCCCGGGCTGTGGGACGTCCTCGGCCGGGGATTTCTCGGTTGACTTCACACGCTCGCTCATCAGATCGGCAACTTCACATCGGTTTGGAACCAGTACTGCAATTCGGTGACCCAGGTGCCCCACAGACCCGTGGCCATCAGGATGCCCAGGACAATCAGGACTCCGCCGCCGGTGCGCTGGATGGCCAGCCGGTGCTTGCGGAAGAAGGACATCACGCCGGCGCCGCGCCGGACCGCCAGGGCGATCAGCAGGAACGGGATGCCCAGCCCAAGGCTGTAGACGAAGGCCAGGAAGGCGCCCTTCGCGGCGGACGAACCACCGGAGAGGCTCAGGAGCTGGACGGCGGAGTAGGTGGGGCCGATGCAGGGTGCCCAGCCGAGGCCGAACGTGATTCCCAGCAGCGGCGCGCCCCAGAGGCCTGCCGGCGGTTTCGCGTGGATCTTGGCGTCCCGTTGGAACCAGGAGAAGCCGCCCATGAACACCACGCCCATCAGGATCACCAGGACACCCAGGACCTGCGTGATCCAGGCGTTCTGCCCGCCGGAGATCAGGGAACCCAGCTGCCCGAACGCCCCGCCGAGCAGAACGAAGATCACCGAGAAACCCAGCACGAACAGGCCGATGCCCGCCAGCATGCGGCCGCGCTTCTGCTTCTGCAGGTCAACGCCCGTGAGGCCCGTGACGTAGCCCAGGTATCCGGGCACCAGCGGGAGCACGCAAGGCGAAAGGAAGGACACGAGTCCGGCCAGCAGCGCCACGGGGATGGCGAGCAGGAGCGAACCGTTCAGGATGGCTTCGGCGAAGGGGCTGTTCACGGGAGGTTACTCTGCCACGGCAGACTGGATGAGAGCTTTGAGCGTGCCCTTCTCGATCTCCCCGAGCACCCGCGACGCCACCCGGCCCTGCTTGTCCACCACGAGCGTCGTGGGGACGGCGCCCGGGGGCACAAGACCGGAAACGGCCAGCAGCACGCTGCCGTCCTTGTCGTCGAAGCTCGGGTAGGTGAGGCCGAAAGTCTTGTCGAAGGCGTCAGCGGTGGCTTTCTCGTCGCGCAGGTTCACACCGAAGAACTGCACGCCCTTGCTCTTGAACTCCTGGTGCAGGGCTTCGAGGGACGGCGCCTCCACCCGGCAGGGCGCACAGGCGGCGAACCAGAAGTTCAGCACGGTGACCTTGCCCAGGAAGTCCTTGGGTGTCACGGCGGTGCCGTCAAACAGGGTGCCCTGGATCTGGATGCCGGACTTGCGCTCCGCTGCGGCGAACTCGGTCACCGAGCCGTCGCCGGCCACATAGTTCTTGTTGTCCCCGGCCTTGGCCTGCTTGGCCAGGGCGTCCTCCTGGGCACAGGCGGACAAGCCCAGCGTGATCGCCGTGAGGGCCAGGCCACCGGCGGCGAGGACGCTGCGGCGGGAACTCTTGGGTGTTTCAGTCATAGCTAGGCTCCGGGGGTGCTCGAGGCACCGGGAAGAAGGGCGGCGGCGGGTTCGCTGTACTCCACGCGCAGCAGGGCACCGTCGTCGCCGAAAACCAGGGAAGTGAGGGAGGTCAGGGTGCATTCGCGCTTCCGCGGATCGTGCCACAGCGGCTTGCCCTCGGCGCTGAGCCGGGTGGCCCAGATCGGAAGCTGGTGGCAGACCAGGATCGCCTCGGCACCGTCGCCGCCCAGCTCGATGGCCTTGGCGCGGGCTTCCCGGACGGCCTCGGTGACGCGGGCCGCCTGCAGCTTATAGGGCTCTCCCCAGGACGGCCGGAAGGGGTTGATCAGATGCGGCCAGTGCTTGGGTTTGCGCAGCTCGGCCTTGGTGACCTTCAGCCCTTCGAAGTAGTTTTCCGCCTCGA
Organism: Arthrobacter sp. K5; assembly: GCF_040448525.1. Taxonomy (NCBI): domain Bacteria; kingdom Bacillati; phylum Actinomycetota; class Actinomycetes; order Micrococcales; family Micrococcaceae; genus Arthrobacter; species Arthrobacter sp. K5. The sequence continues at coordinate 2,149,297 of NZ_CP159279.1, forward strand.
TGATGCGGCTGTCGGTGTGGATGTCCAGCCCAAGCGCTTCCGAGGTGGGCTGCGCGGTTTCCTGGGCACGGGTGAGCGGCGACGCCACCAGGTACACGATGTTGGCGCCCTGGGAGGCGCGTTCGCGGAAGTGCTCGGCGAGCGTCTGCGCCATCTGCCGGCCAAGTTCGGAGAGGTGGAATTCAGGCAGCCTGCCGTACAGGACACCTTCGGGGTTGTGGACCTCGCCGTGGCGGAGCAAATGGACAGTGGCTTGGGGCATGTCTACCAGTTTCTCAAAGGGCAGGGGCAATGACGAAATCTTCTACAACAAGTAGAACTCAAAGTTTTTTCAGAAAGTTCCCGGCCGATGGAATAAAAGATGCAAATGCATGTTTATACTGGATGCAGCAGTTAGTTGAGACTTCAACAAAAGCTTCAACGATCACCAGACCGACCACCGATACAAGGAGCACCACCATGGCACTTTCCACCGAGCTCACCCGCGGCACCTGGACCCTCGACAACTCCCACAGCGAGATCGCCTTCACCGTCCGCCACGCCGGCATCAGCAAGGTCCGCGGCCAGTTCAAGGACGCCGCCGCCACCCTGAACCTCGCCGACGACGTCACGGCCACCAAGGTCGAGGCCACCATCCAGACCGCCAGCTTCGACTCCGGCGATGCCAACCGCGACGGCCACGTCCGCGGCGAAGACTTCTTCGACGTCGAAAAGTTCCCGGAGATCTCCTTCGTCTCCAATGGCCTTGTTGCCAACGGTGACAGCTACGAACTCCAGGGCGACCTGACCATCAAGGGTGTCACCCGCCCCGTCTCCCTCGAGACCGAATTCAACGGCGTTGCAGTTGACCCCTTCGGCAACACCCGCGCCGGCGTTTCCGCCGAGACCACCATCAGCCGCAAGGACTTCGGCCTGACCTGGAACGCCGTGCTGGAAGCCGGCGGCGTCCTCGTCAGTGACAAGGTTGCCATCAACCTTGAACTGGCCTTCATCGCACCTGCAGCCTAGGTTTCCGGCAGGTCCGGCAGGCACGATTGCTGGAACCCCAACGCCCCGTCCGCGGACTCTCCGCGGGCGGGGCGCTTGGCGTTCAGGCCTTCTGGAATTGGCAGTATCCCGGGTTTAAAGTGAGTGCCATGAGCACCCCCAGCGATGAACCGGAGCCCCGTGATCCCGGGGCAGTGCCGCCATCCGGCAGGGATGGTCCGACGCCGGAACCGCAGTTCCCCGGCCAGGAACCGGGACGTCCGACGCCGGGCCAGGCAGGTCAGACGGGCCAGGCGGGTCAGCCGACGCCAGACCAGCCGGGCCAGCCGACTCCAGAGCAGGCGGGCCAGCCGACGCCAGAGCAGGCGGGCCAGCCGACGCCGGGCCAACAGTTCCCGGGCCAGCAGCCGCCTGCCGGCGGTGGCCGGTTCGCCTTCGAACTGCCCGCGGACCGGCCACGGAACTTTAGCGAGATCATGCCGCGCGGGGGCTTGTCCGGCCTCTTCGACGTGACCGGGCTGCCCACAGAGCTCAAGGTGTCCTACTGGATCTGGGTGATCGGCGGCCTGCTGGGGCTGCTGGGCGGTGTGATCGGCCTCTTTGGCGTCCTGGTGCTCTTCGCGATCGTTCCCGGCGTGGCTATCCTCGTGTTCCTGCTCGTCCTCGTGGCCTTGGCTGTGGCGGCGGCGGAGATTGTCCTGGCCCTGAAGCTGAAGGAAGCCAAGGAGTGGGCGCGGCTGGCCCTGACCATCGTGGCCGGGGTGTCGCTGCTGCTGGCCATCATCAGCTCGAGTTTCCCCGCGGGCCAGGACGGGAACTGGCTGGGCTTTCTGGTCAGCCTGGTGGCCACGGCGCTGATGTGGGTGCCCAGCTCACAGGCCTGGTTCGTTGCGGCACGGGGCCGCCTCTGATCGGCGCCCTGCGGGGGACACCGATCCTGGCCAGACAATGCCCTGCAGCACAGCGTTTCCGCAGGTTGGGGCGCCTTTTGGAATACCTCTCTGGAATGATCCACCGCATACCCGCTGAGGGGTACGGTGGGAAGTGAACCATGCTGGGGAGGGCAGGCGTCTGAACCGGTAGCCGATTCAGACGTCACTATGCAAAGGACCGCTCATGAGCAATCCTCCAGTCCCGCACTCCAACGACCCCGGCTCCAATGAGCCGGAAAACGGTCGTCAGCCAGGCGACGGGCAGCCCCGCTACGGTCAGGACGCGCCCCAGCACGAGCAGGGCACGCCCCAGTTCGGGCAGAACAGCCCTCAGTACGGCCAGGGAACACCGCCCGCCGCACCCCAGTACGGCGAGAACGCGTCGCAGTTCGGGCAGAACGCCCCGCAGTACGGACAGAACGCACCCCAGTACGGGCAGACCGGACAGAACGCGCCCCAGTACGGGCAGACCGGACAGGGCGGCGCACCGCAGTACGGACAGTCTCAGTTTGGGCAGAACCCGCCCCAGTACGGACAGTCTCAGTTTGGGCAGTCCCCTTACGGCGGCCAGAGCCCGTATGGCCAGTCCCCCTATGGGCAGTACCCGTCGGAACAGGCCCAGGCAGCAACCGGCGCCGGGGTTCCGCAGCTCGTGAACTATTCCTTCTGGCTGATCATCGCTGCGGGCGTGCTGTCGCTCCTGAACCTCCTGGTCACGATCCCCACCCTGGACGACCCGGCCATGCGGAGCACGTTCGAGGAGCAGCTGCGCGGCAGCGGCCAGGACATCGCGTTCGAGGACATCAAGGGCTTCATCATCGGAACCATGGTGGTCTTTGCCCTGATCGGCGCCGGCCTCTACGCGCTGGTGGCCTTCAACGTCCGAAAGGGCAAGAACTGGGCCCGCATCCTGGGCACCGTCTTTGCAGCGCTTTCCGTGTTCAGCCTCTTCCCGCGGGGCCTGAACACCCTGGTGGGCGTCCTCGGCATCGCCGCGATTATCATGCTTTACCTGCCCGGCGCGGCGCCGTACTTCCAAAAGCCGCAGCCGTTCGCCAACCCGTACTCGCAGCCGGGCGGCCCGTACGGCCGTTAGTTAAGCGAACGCTGCCGACGGCGGGCAAGCCGCCAGGCATCGCGAGCAACAAGCCGCTATCCCCAACGGGCGCGGATTCCTGAAAGGCCGGAGCTACTCCGGCTCGCCGGGGGTCTGCGCCCGTTGCGCGTGATACGCCAGGATCTGCAGCTCGGTGGCCATGTCCACCTTCCTCAGCGTCACGCCGTCGGGCACCTGGAGCATCACCGGCGCAAAGCTGAGGATGCTCCGGACACCGGCGGTCACCACCCGGTCGCAGATGCTCTGGGCCACGGCGGCCGGCAGTGCCAGCACCACCATGTTGGTGCCGGTCCGTTCCAGGACCGTCTCCAGGTCCGCAACGTCGCTGACCCTCAGCCAGCCCACTTCGTTGCCCACCACCATCTGGTCGGCGTCGAAGATGGCAACCACGTCAAAGCCCCTGGATTCGAAACCGCCGTAGCGGGCCAGCGCCTTACCCAGGTTACCGGCGCCGACAATCGCGACTTTCCAGTCATGCGTCAGGCCGAGTGCGGCGGCGATGTGGCGGCTCAGGTACTGCACCTCATAGCCCACGCCGCGGGTGCCATAGGAGCCCACATGGGACAGGTCCTTGCGGAGGGTTGAGGAGCTGACACCGGAAAGCTCAGCCAGTGATTCGGACGACACCCGCTCGGTGCCTTCGGCCAGCAGGGAGTTCAGGGCGCGCAGGTAGATCGTCAGCCGGGCCACGGCCGCCGGCGGGATCTGCTTTCCGGCAGCCCCGGTGGGCCCGGGCAGGGCCTGGGGTGGTGAATCGAGCGAAGTCACTGTCTGCTCCGTTGCGTCGCGTTGTGAGTCCACTCTAAATCCCCATCAGATATGTCAACAAAGCCAATGCCATTGTTCGAAATTGGCTAATCCCCCGTCATGGCTCGGCGCAGGACGCGTTCCAGGCGCGCCTCGTCGATCTTCCAGAAGTCGCGCTGGATGCCGTCCACCAGCACCACTGGGATCTCCTCGGCGTAGCGATCGCGCAGTTCGTCGTCGGCGTCCAGCTGCCGCTCCGACCACGAAAGTCCCAGCCCGGCTGTCACCCGCCCGACGGCGTCGCGCGCCGCGGCGCACAGGTGGCAGTCAGGTTTGGTGAGGAGAACGACGTCGGGGTTTGCCATGCTTCAACCGTATCCCCGTTCCTGTCGCGGAGCGACGCGGCGGCCGTCAGGTGCGCGGTACTGCATTGACTAGACTCAGTGGCATGCCCGAGGAGAAGTACGTCGCTGTGGCCCACCGTCCGGTTGCGAAGCAGCAACACGGCGAGGCAGCCTTCTTCGACGTCGACAACACCCTCATGCGCGGCGCCAGCCTGTTCCACGTCGCCAGGAAAATGCACCAGCGCGGCGCCTTCACGCTTGCGCAGGCGGCGGGCATGGCATGGAAGCAGCTCAAGTTCGTGCTCCGGGGCGAGAACCTCAACGACGTCCACGCTGTCCGGGATTCCGCGCTGAGGCTCGCCGCCGGCATCACGGAGGAGGACATCAAGGCGCTGGGCGAAGAGGTCTATGACGAGATGATCGCCTCCCGGATCTGGCCCGGCGCGAAGGCCCTGGCCGAGCAGCACCTGCGCGTGGGCCGGAAGGTGTGGCTGGTCACCGCGACGCCGATCGAGGTGGCCACGGTGATTTCCACGCGTCTGGGCCTCACCGGCGCCCTCGGAACCGTGGGCGAGACCAAGGACGGCTTCTACACGGGCAGGCTCGTCGGGGACATCCTGCACGGCGCCGCCAAGGCTGTGGCGGTCCAGGGCATCGCGGACAACCACGGACTGGACCTGAAGCGCTGCTGGGCCTACAGCGACTCCTACAACGACATCCCGCTGCTGACGATGGTGGGCCACCCCGTCGCGATCAACCCGGACGCCCGCCTGCGCAAGCACGCCCGCGAACGCAACTGGCCGGTCTACGACTTCCGGGCCGGCCGCCGGGCAGCCACCCTGGGCCTCAAGGCAGCCACAGCAGGAGGAGCGGTCTACGGCCTCTGGCGGGGCTACACGCGCTTCCGCGGCCCCCGCGCCTGACGCTTCCTCCCCCGGACACGCTTTCCACCCCCGGACACACTTCCCGTCACAGGACACCCGAATTCGCGTGTCCCCACACCATTTGCGCGTCGCAGGGCGGTGTGCGTGTCGCAGGAACGCAAAAATGCCCGCACCCTCGAAAGGGGACGGGCATTGACGCGTAGAGCGAGCTCTACTTCTTATTGCGGCGCTGGTGGCGGGTCTTACGAAGCAACTTGCGGTGCTTCTTCTTGGCCATACGCTTGCGACGCTTCTTAATAACTGAACCCACGAAAGTTCCTTACAAACTAGATGCAGTACCTGTCTGATGGAGAAGGTCCGTGGACTGAGCAACAGACTGAACAACTGACAGATTCTTACAATGACGTAACACGTTCTTTAACAGGGTACCGCTTATCTGGAGCATCCCCTGACCAGCACCGCCCCGCGGCATGCAGCGGCCCCCAAGGCGGCTGCAGCAACCACGGGATTGGTGCGGTCAGCGGGGCTCCGTTACGCGGTTCCCGTGTGACCGTCCACGACAGCACCCTTGAGGTACTGTTCGACGGCGGTCTCCGGGACGCGGTAGGAGCGGCCGAACCTGACGGCTGGCATCTCCCCCGAATGGACAAGGCGGTACACGGTCATTTTGGAGACACGCATAACCTCAGCCACCTCGGCCACGGTCAAGAACTTGGCGTTCGAGAAGTTCGACTCTGCGGACATTACCCATATTCCTTTGCTCTCAGCAACGACGCCGGTCTTTCTGCGGTGTGCGCCGATGCTGAGCCATCGAACAACCGTGTTCTAGTTACTCTAGATGCTCACGTGGCCATTGTGAAAGCCCGCCGTTTCCGCGACGATGCCGCCAACTGTTCGAGGACGGACGCCGTCACATCCCACTCCATGCAGGCATCTGTCACGCTCTGGCCGTAGACCAGATCCGAGTGTCCGGCGGCGTGCTCGGCCACGTCGAGGTTCTGCGCGCCGCCCACCAGGAAGCTCTCCAGCATGACGCCGGCGACCGCTCCTGCGGCCGTTCCCGCGTCCTCGAGCTGGGCACCGATCTCGAGCGCCACCTCAGCCTGGCGGTGGTGGCTCTTGCCGCTGTTGGCGTGGCTTGCGTCCACGATCAGCCGCGGGTTGAGGTTCTTGGCGGCGAGCTTGGCGGAGGCCGCCTCGACGTCGGCGGCGGAGTAGTTGGGGCCCTTCCGGCCGCCGCGGAGGATCACGTGGGTGTCGGGGTTGCCCGCGGTGGACACCAGAGCGGCCCGGCCGTCGCTGTCGATGCCGAGGAAGGCCTGGGCTGCGGCGGCGGCGCTGCAGGCGTCGACCGCCACCTGGAGGTCGCCGTCGGTTCCGTTCTTGAAGCCGATGGGCATGGAGAGGCCGGAGGCGAGCTGGCGGTGGATCTGGCTTTCCGTGGTCCGCGCGCCGATGGCTCCCCAGGAGACGAGGTCTGCCATGTACTGCGGGCTGATGGGTTCAAGAAACTCCGTGGCCGTGGGCAGGCCCAGGGACGTGACCTGCTGCAGGAACCGGCGGGCGGCCCGAAGTCCCGTCGCAATGTCATGGCTGCCGTCAAGGTGCGGATCGTTGATGAGGCCCTTCCAGCCCACGGTGGTGCGCGGCTTCTCGAAGTAGGTCCGCATGACGATCAGCAGGTCTTCCTTGTGCTTCTCGGCCTGGCTGACCAGCCGGCGGGCGTATTCCAGGCCGGCCTTGGGGTCGTGGATGGAGCACGGACCGACGATGACCAGCAGGCGGTCGTCCACGCCGTCCATGATGGCCCGGACTTCGTCGCGGCCGCGTGCGACGACGTCGGCCGCCTTCGCGTCCAGCGGCAGTTCCGCGATCATCTCCTGCGGCGTGGGCAGGGCGGTGATCTCGCTGACCCTCAGGTTCGACGTCGACTGGCGTTTCGAGGCCGGCTGCTGGGTTTCGGTGGCTGTTGCGCTCATTTTCGGGGGTCCTGTTCCGGGTGGGAGCGGGCCCCTGATCAGAACCCGCCGTAGAAATGGCGAAGGGCAGAGAATGATCTCTGCCCTGTTGGCTCTGAAGGAAAGTTGGATGCGTGTCAGTTAGACGCGGGCCCCTCCAGAGCCAACGAAAAATACGCATACCAACGGTTAGTCATGGAAATGACCATAAGCCCGCGCTGATGGATCGCCAAATCGGCGCCCGTCACATTCGGACTTCGCGGCTCCGCATATCGGCCGGAGCGCGAACGTACACTTGTGGCCCCGAGGAAGCGTTTCCCAAGGGCCTCAAGTGTACGTTCGCGCTGGTCCGGGCCGAATTAAGCCGTGGTTTGCTCCACCGGTTGCTTCGCAGGCTCGCCGTAGCGTTCCTGCTCGATCTGCTCCAGGCTCTTGCCCTGGGTGTCAGGTGCCCAAATAACCCCGATGAGCATGGCGGCCACCAAAGCCCCAATCATGATGGCTCCAACAAAGGGCACCCCGTGCTCGGCCAGCAGCGTCGGGAACCAGTAGCTCAGCAGGCCGACCACGATGCGGGCGACGAAAAAGAGCACACCCTGAGCACTCGCCCTGTAGCGGGTCGCGAACATCTCGGCTGCCCAGAGGGCGTAAAAGGCCTGCGCACCGATGCCGGCCGAAATGCCCCAGAGCGCCGCGAAGAGGATCAATACCGGCATTGTGACGTGGACGAAGACCAGCAGGACCCAGGCGGCAAGGCCCAGCACGGCGCCGATTCCGTACAGCAGGCGGCGGTCAATGCGGTCGCCGTACTTCATGAAGCCGAAGTAGGTCGCCAGGACGGTAAGGGTCCACAGCAGCACCTGCAGCAGGTTCTGTTCAGCGGACGATTCAACCCCGGACGACTCGTAGACCCGCGGCATGAAGATGCCCATCTGCCCGGCAACCAGGTTCCAGAGGGCGTAGACGCCCACGAGGAAAAGGAGGGCCTTCAGGTTGGTGGCGTTGGTCAGCAACTCGCGGTAGTTGCGGCGCTTGACGCCGGACGCCTCCTCCAGCAGCCGCGCTTCGTTCGACTTCTTCCAGGTGTGCGACTCGGATAGCCGGCGGCGGATCCACCAGGTGATGAAGGCAATGACGAACAGGTGGGCGAAGACCAGCCGGCTGCCCAGCAGCCCCAGCGGAACCACGACGGTGGCCAGGAGGAAGACCAGGGCCGGCGCGAGCGACCACGCAAACTGGGCGGTGCCCACGTGCCGCGCCCGCTGTGCAGAGGGCGCCTCTTCCGCGATGTAGGTCCACGCGACCGGCACGCCTGCTCCCACTGCGATCCCGGTGAGGATCACGCCAACTATGAGCATCCAGGGGGCCACGGCAAAAATCACCAGGGCTGTGCCGATCATGTACAGGATGAGGTCGTAGGTGTAGATGAATTTGCGGCCGTAGCGGTCGCCCAGTGGCCCGCCGATCATCGCGCCGACGGCGGCACCGAAGGCGTTGGCGCTAAGGGCGGCGACCAGCCCGACAACCAGGTTGCTGAAGCCGAAATACTCCTGCCACAGCGTCAGGCTCGTCGCCAGGGCGATGATGGATCCGGCTTCGATGTAGTTGGACATGGACACAGCGACAGTGGCTTTCCAGCCGCCGATCTGTGGGGTGTTGGTCATTCTGAATCTTTCTCTGGCGACGCCGTTGGCGCCGGGCAGCCGCATTTGGCAAGCCCACTTTTGATACGTTTCAAGAACTCCGCAGGTGTTTAGTTCCTGGCCGCGTTGGAGATGAGGCCGAGGGGTTCGTACCGGCGCAGGCTCGTTCGCGCACCGACGATCCTGCGAAGTTCCGGCAGGCCGCCGGTGGCCACACCTGCGGCGCGGGCCTGGACCAGCACGTTGCCGAGGGCCGTTGCCTCGACCGGGCCTGCGATGACGGGTTTGCCGGTGGCCTCTGCCGTGAGCTGGCAGAGCAGCCCGTTCTGCGAGCCGCCGCCGACGATGTGCACCACGCCCACGGCAACACCGGCGAGGCGTTCGGCGTCAGCGATGGTGCGCGCGTACCCGGCGGCGAGGCTGTCCAGGATGCAGCGGACGACCGCTGCCGGCTCGGCCGGAAGGACGGCGCCGGTATTGCGGGCTGCTGCGCGGATCCGGTCGGGCATGTTGTCCGGGGCGATGAAGGCGGGATCGTCGGGGTTGATCCGCGGGCCGCCGGGCGGGAGCGCCGCGGCCGCGTCGAGGAGCTCGCCGATCGCGGGCCGGTAGCCTTCGTCAGCCCAGGTGCGCTGGCATTCGCTGAGCAGCCAGAGGCCGCCGACGTTACGCAGGTACCGGGTGGTGCCGTCCACTCCGCGCTCGTTGGTGAAGTTCGCCGCGCGGCTGGCCTCGGTGAGCACAGGGTGGTGCAGTTCCAGCCCCACGAGGGACCAGGTGCCGGAGGAAATGTAGGCGAAATTCTCCTGCTCCGCGGGAACGGCGGCGACGGCGGACGCGGTGTCGTGCGAGCCGACGGCCACCACCTTGGTGTCCTGCGGCAGCCCGGTCCGCTCGGCGATGCCGGACAGCAGGGTTCCCAGGGTTTCGCCGGGCTGGATCAGCGGCGGGAACAGGTCCTTGGGCAGGCCCAGGGGTCCGAACAGCTCGCTGGCCCACTCCCCCGCGACGGCGTCGAAGAGCCCGGTCGTGGAGGCGTTGGTGGCCTCGGTGCGGCGCTGCCCGGTGAGCAGGAACGCGATGAGGTCCGGGATCAGCAGGGCCTGCAGCCCGTCCAGATCCGGTTCGGTGGCGAGCTGGTAGAGCGTGTTGAACTGCAGGAACTGCAGCCCCGTGGTGGCGTAGAGCCGTGCCGGATCCAGCTTCCCGTGCACCCCGGCGACGGCGGCGCGGCTGCGTTCGTCCCGGTAGCTGTACGGCTGCGCGGTGAGCTCGCCGCCCTTGGTGACCAGGCCGTAGTCCACCGCCCAGGTGTCAATGCCGATGCTGGTGATCGTGTCCCCCCGCTCGGCTGCCGCTTTGCCGGCGGCGGCGAGGCCGGTGAGCACCTCGGCGAAGAGGGCGTCGAAGTCCCAGCGGAGGCCGCCGTCGGACTGCACCACGGCGTTGGGGAAACGGTGCACGACGTCGAGCGTGGCCCGCGCGGGACCGCCGTCGGTGCTGATCCGTCCCAGAATGACGCGCCCCGAGGAGGCGCCGATGTCGACGGCGGCGAACACGCCGCCGTCGACGCCGGTAACTGCCGCCTTACTCACCGGAGGAACGCTGCCGCGACGCCGGCGTCCACGGGGATGTGCAGGCCGGTGGTGTGCGAGAGTTCGTTGCTGGTGAGCACGGCCGCGGCGTTGGCGACGTGCTCCGGCAGGACCTCACGCTTGAGCAGGGTGCGCTGGGCGTAGTACTCACCCAGCTTCTCCTCGTCCACGCCGTAGACGGCGGCGCGCTTGGCGCCCCAGCCGCCGGCGAAGATCCCGGAGCCGCGGACCACGCCGTCGGGGTTGATGCCGTTGACGCGGATGCCGTACTCGCCCAGTTCCGCGGCGAGCAGGCGGACCTGGTGGGCCTGGTCGGCCTTGGTGGCGGAGTAGGCGATGTTGTTCGGGCCGGCGAACACGGAGTTCTTGGAGGAGATGTAGATGATGTCCCCGCCCAGGCCCTGCCCGATCATGACCTTCGCGGCGGCCTTGGCCACCAGGAAGGAGCCCTTGGCCATGACGTTGTGCTGCAGGTCCCAGTCCTTCTCGGTGGTTTCCAGCAGCGGCTTGGAGATGGACAGCCCGGCGTTGTTGACCACCAGGTCCACGCCGCCGAAGGCCAGCACCGCCTCGTCGATGGCGGCGGCGACCTGGGCTTCGTTGGTGACGTCCGCCTGGACGCCGACGGCGACGTCCGGGCCGCCGAGTTCGGCCGCCACGGCCTGGGCGTTTTCCAGGTTCAGGTCCGCGATGACCACGCAGGCGCCCTCCGCGGCGAGGCGGGTGGCGATGGCCTTGCCGATGCCGGAGGCCGCGCCGGTCACCAGCGCGATGCGGGTGGCGTGGGACTTGGGCTTGGGCATCCGGGCCAGCTTGGCTTCCTCCAGTGCCCAGTACTCGATCCGGAACTTCTCGGCCTCATCGATCGGGGCGTACGTGGAGATCGCCTCGGCGCCGCGCATCACGTTGATCGCGTTCAGGTAGAACTCCCCGGCCACGCGGGCAGTCTGCTTGTTGGCACCGTAGGAGAACATGCCGACGCCGGGTACCAGGACGATGGCCGGGTCGGCACCGCGCAGGGCCGGGCTGTCCGCATCGGCGTGGCGGTCGTAGTAGTCCTGGTAGTCCTTGCGGTAGTCGGCGTGGAGTTCCTTCAGCCGGGCCACGGAGTCCTCGATGGAGGCGTCCGCGGGCAGGTCCAGGATGAGCGGCTTGACCTTGGTGCGCAGGAAGTGGTCCGGGCAGGAGGTGCCCAGCGCGCCCAGGCGGGGGTGTTCGGCGGCCTCGAGGAATTCCAGCACGGCGGGGTCGTCGCTGAAGTGGCCCACCTGCGGCTTGTCCGCCGACGCCAGGCCGCGGATCACCGGTGCCAGTGCGGCGGCCTTCGCCTTGCGTTCAGCCTCGGGGAGCGGGGCGTAGCCGGGCAGCCTGCCACCGAACGGTTCGGCCTTGCCGTTCTGCGCGATGTACTTCTCGGCCTCGGCGATGATCCAGAGCGAGTTGGCTTCGGCTTCCTCGCTGGTGGCGCCCCAGGCGGTGATGCCGTGCCCGCCCAGGATGGTGCCGATGGCCTGCGGGTTGGCGTCCTTGATCGCGGCGATGTCCAGGCCCAGCTGGAAACCGGGGCGGCGCCAGGGCACCCAGACCACCTTGTCGCCGAAGATCTTGGCGGTGAGCGCCTCCCCGTCGGCAGCGGTGGCGACCGCGATGCCCGAATCGGGGTGCAGGTGGTCCACGTGCGCCGCGTCCACGAGACCGTGCATGGCCGTGTCGATCGAGGGGGCCGCGCCGCCCTTGCCATGCAGGCAGTAATCGAACGCGGCGACCATCTCGTCCTCGCGTTCCACGCCCGGGTAGACGTTCTTCAGCGCCTGCAGCCGGTCCAGGCGGAGGACCGCCAGGTTCTGCGCCTTCAGCGTGCCAAGGTCCCCGCCGGAGCCCTTCACCCAGAGGAGCTGGACGTCCTCGCCGGTGACCGGGTCCTTCTCAAAGCCCTTCGCGGACGTGTTGCCGCCGGCGAAGTTCGTGTTCCGCTTGTCCGCGCCCAGGCGGTTGGAACGGGCAATCAGGTCTTCAACAGTCTTGTTCGTCATAACTCTTATGCGCCCCATCCGGCTTGCTGGCCGCCCACGCGGTCCTCGTTGATCTTCTTCTGGTAGCCGCTGGCCTTGAAGGCGGCCAGCGGGTCCGCGGGCAGCCCGCGGGATTCACGCCATTCGGCCAGGACCGGCCGGACGTCGGTGTAGAAGGCGTCGTTGAACACGGCATTCGCGGCCAGGACATCCCCGCTGCCCTGGGCTTCGGCCAGCGCGGAGGTGTCGATGAGCAGCGCGCGGGCGGTCATTTCCTGGACGTTCAGCACGGAACGGATCTGGCCCGGGATCTTCTCCTCCAGGTTGTGGCACTGGTCCAGCATGAGCGCCACGCCGGAATCCTTGCCGAAGCCGCCGCCGCGGATCACCTCGTGCATGATGCGGAACAGCTGGAACGGGTCCGCCGCGCCCACGATCAGGTCGTCGTCGGCGTAGAAGCGCGAGTTGAAGTCGAACGAGCCCAGCTTGCCCAGGCGCAGCAGCTGCATCACGATGAACTCGATGTTGGTCCCGGGCGCATGGTGGCCCGTGTCCAGGCAGACAAAGGCCTTCTCGCCCAGCGCCAGGGTCTGCGCGTACGAGGTGCCCCAGTCCGGAACGTCCGTGTGGTAGAAAGCCGGCTCGAAGAACTTGTACTCCAGCACCAGGCGGTGGTCCTCGCCCAGGCGGGCGTAGATCTCCTGCAGGGATTCGGCCAGCCGGTCCTGGCGGCCGCGCATGTCATCCTGGCCCGGGTAATTCGTGCCGTCCGCGAGCCAGATCTTCAGGTCCTTCGACCCGGTGGCGTGCATGATGTCGATGCACTCGAAGTGGTGGTCGATCGCGCGGCGCCGGACGGCATCGTCCGATGACGTCAGCGAGCCGAACTTGTACTCGTCATCCTGGAAGGTGTTCGAGTTGATCGTGCCCAGCCCCACACCGAGGCCGCCCGCGTACTCCTTCAGGGCCGCGTAATCGTCCACCTTGTCCCACGGGATGTGCAGCGCCACGGTGGGCGCCAGTCCGGTGAGTTCATGGACCTTGGCGGCATCCGCCAGTTTCTCCTGGACGGTGCGCGGGGTACCGGGGGTGCCGAACACCTTGAACCTGGTGCCCGAGTTGCCGTAGGCCCATGACGGAACCTCAATCGCAAGCTCCGAAAGCCGGCCCAGTGCCGATGCTGTGTTGTTCATGATCTTTCTTTCGTCAGTGTTTGGCAGTGTCAGTACGTGGGAAATCTAGAGTTTGGCCGCGGCGTCAGCGTTGCCGCCGGCGGCCGCGGCCAGCTGCCCGTCGAGATTGAACACCTCGTCGAGGACCCGGAAGCCCTCGTCGGGCGGAACATCGCTGTCCCGGAAGAGCGTGGCCATTTCCGCCTGCCAGCGGGCGTTAACGTCCGTGAGTGCCATCCGGGCCCGCACGGCGTCAAAGTCGTCGCATTCGAGGTACCCGATCAGCAGCCCGTCGTCGTCCAGGAACAGCGAGTAGTTGTTCCAGCCCGCGTCCTTGAGCGCGGCCAGCATTTCCGGCCAGACGGCGGCGTGGCACCGGCGGTACTCCGCCAGCAGCTCCGGCTGGACGGAGGATCGGAAGCAAACCCTCATGTTGTACTCCTGCGGACGTTTCGGTGGCAGCGGAAGAAGCGGAAACCAATTCGCTCGGCTTTGAATATTCTCCGCCTTTGAATCGTTTCATTGGTACGATTCAAAGTACTCTGGGTTGAAGAAGGGTGTCAAGCGTTTTCACCCGGACGGGCAAATCGATCTTCGGAGGATCAGCAGAATGTCGCGGGCAGCCAGCATCAAGGACGTCGCCAACCACGCGCAGGTTGCCGTGGGAACGGTCTCCAACGTCCTTAACAATCCCGACCGCGTCTCCAAGCGCACCAAGGACAGGGTGCTGCAGGCCATCGACGAGCTCGGTTTCGTCCGCAACGATGCCGCCCGGCAGCTGCGCGCAGGGCACAGCCGAACCATCGGCGTCGTGGTCCTGGACGTCGGCAACCCCTTCTTCACCTCGCTGGTCCGGGCCGCCGAGGACGCTGCTGCCGTGAACGGCAGCGCCGTGCTGCTGGGCGACAGCGGCCACGACGCAAACCGGGAATCGCACTACATCGACCTCTTCCAGGAGCAGCGCGTCCAAGGCCTGCTGATCTCCCCGGTGGGGGATGTGGCCGACAGGCTGGAAGCCCTGCGGCAGCGCGGTGTTCCCACGGTGCTGGTGGACCGGCTGGCTGACGAGGACCGCTTCAGTTCGGTGTCTGTGGATGACGACGCCGGCGGCTACCTTGCCGCCCGGCACCTCCTCGATCTGGGGCGCAGGAAGCTGGCCTTCGTGGGTGGGCCGCTGTCCATCCGCCAAGTTTCCGACCGCCTCCTCGGCGCCCGCCGCGCCGTGGCCGAGGTGGACGGCGCAGCGCTGGAGGTGCTCGACTCCGACGGCCAGTCCGTGCTCGCCGGACGCGGCGTGGGCAACAGCCTCGTGGAACGGGGCGCCGGGAACATGCCGGACGGCATCTTCTGCGCCAACGACCTGCTGGCACTCGGGGTGATGCAGTCGCTGACGATGATGAACGGCGTGCGCATCCCTGACGACGTGGCCCTGATTGGCTACGACGACATCGACTTTGCCGTGTCCGCCGTCGTGCCGCTCTCGTCCATCCGCCAGCCCACCGATGCAATCGGCAGGACCGCCATCGAACTCCTGACGGAGGAACTGGACGCGCAGCACGCGCGGCACCGCGCCGTCGTCTTCGCCCCCGAGCTGGTGGTCCGGCAAAGCACCGCAGGTGCTTCAGCCTCCCACTGACGGCCCCGCCCGGGAAGGGCCGCGCCTTCAGAGCACCCCCAGCAGGTCCGGTTCCGGCCTGAAGCCCAGCACTTCGAGGCGGGCGGCCACGAACGCGGCGATCCGGCGGGCTCCGCGCTCGTGGAAGTGGGTGTCATCCAGCAGGCCGCCGGCCCAGTGCGCGTGCTCACCGGGGCCGAAGTGGAAGAACAGATCCTTGGACCCCTCCTCGCCATGCTCCGCATACAGTGACCGGGTCCAGGAGTTGAGGTCTACCACGTCGAGGCCGAGCTCGGCGCCCAGTTCCCGGACCACCGCGGGATACTCCCCGAGTGTCTCCTCCAGGATGCCGTTGCGGAAGTGCCGCCTTTCCACCGAGGTGCAGAGGACGGGCGCGGCACCCTTCGCCCGGACATCAGCCACCATCCGGCGGAGGTTGTCCGCATAACCGCCGCGGGCGGCCAGGTGCGCGCGCTTCTGGTCGTTGTGGCCGAACTGAATGAGCACCACATCCCCGCTGGCCGCCTGGTGGACGAGCTCCTTCCACAGCCCTTCCTCCCGGAAGGATTCGGTGGTTGCCCCGCCCTTGGCGAAGTTGTGGACGGCACCCCACGAGTAGACTTCCGGCGCAAGGTGGGCGCCCCAGCCGCTCATCGGGTACTCGTAGGTGGGACAGTTGGCCACGGTCGAATCTCCGGCCAGCAAAATCTTCCTCATCTTCCTTCCGCAGCTGCTCCTGTTGATGATCAGCCGCCGACACTCTGGTCGTCAAGCACTTTTTGAAACGTTACATAAAAGGGTTGAGGGAGTACACTGGGCAGCAGACTCATTCGGGAAAGCGCTTGCTGTCTGAACGCATATGCTACCCGGCAACGGTAGACGATGGCGTCGCGCAGCACCGCAGCGCCGGACAGGAGCACCATGGAGCCGCTGACGCAGCCCAACCAGCCAGCCCCGCACCGCCGCGAAACCCCGGCACGGATCGCCCTGATCGGCGTCCACGGCTTCGGCGCCCACCACCTGAAGAACCTGGACCGGCTGGCCCGGGCCGGCGCGGTGGAACTCGTGGCCGTGGCGGACCCGAACCCGCCGTCCCCGGGCGCGCTACCGGATTCGACGGCGGTCCACCCCGATCTGCAGTCCCTCCTGGCCGGCAACCACAGCCCCGACGTGGTCATCGTGGCCACACCCATCCAGACCCACGCGCCGCTTGCCCTGGCCACCCTCGCTTCCGGCGCAGACCTCTACCTGGAGAAGCCGCCGGTGGCGTCGCTGGCTGACTTCCGGCAGCTGCAGGAGGCTGCCGGGGCATCCGGCCGCAGCGTGCAGATCGGGTTCCAGAGCCTCGGCTCGCAGGCCCTCGCCGCCATTGACAAGCTCCTCCGCGACGGCACCATCGGCACCCTGCAGGGCATTGGCGCGACCGGGCGCTGGGTGCGGGACCGGGCCTACTACAAGCGCTCCCGGTGGGCCGGCAAGCGGAGCCTGGATGGTGTGGACGTGGTTGACGGCGTTGCCACCAATCCCCTGGCGCACGCCATCGCCACAGCACTGCGGATCGCCGGCGCCCGCACCGTGGAGGACATAGCCTCCGTGGAGACTGACCTCTACCGCGCGAACGACGTCGAGGCGGATGACACGTCCGTCATCAGGATCCGGACCGCCGCCGGACTGCCGATCACCTGCGCCTTGACGCTCTGCGCCTCGGAGTCCGTGGAGCCCTACATCACCCTGCAGGGCTCCACGGGAACGGCCGTTTTCCACTACACGGAGGACCGGCTGCACATCAGCAACGCGGACGGAGAGCACTCGCAGGAGTTCGGCCGCGACGACCTGACGGAAAACCTGCTGGAGCACCTCGCCACCGGCAGGGAACTCACCAGCGCCCTCAACGACTCCGGCGCGTTCATGCTGGTGCTCGAGGCAGTCCGCACGGCCGAACCGCCGGCGCCGGTCAGCCCCGCCCACGTGTTCTGGAGGGGCGACGGCGACGCAGCCCATGCCGTGATGCCCGGCATCGAGGACGCACTGGAGCGGGCCGTCAGCGCGCACGCCACGTTCAAGGAGCTGGCCCTGCCGTGGGCGCGCCCCGCGGATCCCGCCGAGGCCGGCACGCTGTTCACTGCCGGCGGCAGGCCGCTGGCAGTCCTGCGCACGGGCGCCGCACTCAACGCGGCGTTGTCACCGCGCCCCTACCTGCACCCCGTCACCACCCCCGGCGGAACCGTGGTGACGGATCACCTGCCCGCCGACCACCCGTGGCATCTGGGCGCCGGCTTCGCGCTCCAGGACGTCAGCGGCACCAACTTCTGGGGCGGCAAGACGTACACGCGGGAAGCGGGCGAGTACGTGTCGCTGCAGGACCACGGCCGGATCGAGCTGCTCCCCGCCACCCCCGATGAACCGGACACCCGGCAGCTCCGTTGGCTCGGAACAGACGGACAGCCCCTGCTGACCGAACAGCGGACGCTCAGCCACGAGATCCTGGGCGGGCGCGCGTGGCGCCTGGACCTGGAGACCGAGCTGACCGCCGTCGTCGACGTTTTGCTGGGGAGCCCGGGCTCGAACGGCGCCGCGGGCAGCGGCTACGGCGGCTTCTTCTGGCGCCTTCCAGCGTGCAGCGGCGCCCGTATCTTCACGTCCGACGCCGAGGGGGAACCGGCCGTCCACGGTGCCGTTGCGCCGTGGCTGGCGTGGACCGCCTCCTTCGGCGAAGTCCCCGGCATCCGGCTGGGGCAGCCCGCGACGCTCGTGTTCAAAGCGCCAGCCGAGGCCGCCGATCCGTGGTTTGTCCGCTGCTCAGGCTACCCCGGCGTCGGGTCGGCCCTGGCCTGGGACAGGCCGGTGGCGCTGGCCGCCGGGGAATCGCTCCGGCGGAGCCTGAGCGTGTGGGTGTGCGACGGCGAACTGTCGCCGAACGCCGTCGGGTCCCTGCTGAGTCAGCGCTAGCTTAAGCAGCCGCGCGGCGGCCGTGGAGCGACAGCAGGCCCGCGATGACGACGGCGGAAAGGATCTCCAGCCCGCCGGTCACCACCAGCCCCGCCCGGACGCCGAGCCACTCCGTCAGCCAGCCGGCCAACAGCCCGCCGAGCGCGTGGCCGCCCAGCAGGAGCGGCAGGTACAGGGCCATGACCCGGCCCCGGACCCCTGCCCCGGCCTCCAGCTGCACGGCGGTGGCGGCGCTGGTGAGGAACAGCAGGGTCGTGAAACCGACCACCACCAGCATCGCCATGAACAGCTCCTGGCTGGGCATGACGGCGGCGATGAGCTGTGCGAGCCCAAAGAGCCCGGCGCTGGCCACGATCCCCTTCCGGCCTGACCGCTGCAGCCGGGAGGCCAGAAGGGCGCCGGCAAGGGCACCCACGGCGCACAGGGTGTTGAACAGGCCGAACCCGGCCGCGCCGCTGTGCCACACCGAGCTGGCAAACGCCGCCAGCACCACCGGACCGTTCATTCCGAATGCCCCGAGGAGCCCAGCGAGCAGCATGACCAGGAGCAGCCGCGGGCGGTCGCGCACATAGCGGAAGGCGGCCAGCACCTGGCCACGGCCGCGGACCGCCGGCGTGGCCCGATGGAGTTCCCCCGGCCGGATGGCGGCGACCATGGCCAGCACCGCCAGGCAGAGCACGGCGTTGGCGGCGAAGGCGGCCGCGGATCCGGCCCTGGCGATCACGAGTCCGCCCAGCGCGGGCCCGGCCATGGCCCCAAGCTGCCCGATGGCGTTGTTGAGCCCGATTGCCGCCGGAAGACCGGCGTCGCCCACCACTTCGGTGGACTACAGCCAGGGCGTGCAGGAGCTCGCGGAACATCTGGTGGGCCTGGGGCATACCAGCATCGCATTCCTGGCCGGCCCCGCCCGAAGCGCCTCCAACGGGGCACGCATGGCAGGGCTGGACAAAGTCCGGGCCGCACATCCCGGCGTCGAACTCCGGATGCTCGAGGGCGGTTCCAGCTTCGAAACCGGCCATGAAGCGGTGGACGACGTGCTGGCCAGCGGGGCCACCGGCGTCCTCGCGTTCAACGACCTCGTTGCCATGGGGCTGCTCAGCGGACTGCACGAACGCGGCGTCCGCGTTCCCGAGGACATTTCCCTCACGGGCTTCGACGACATCCCCTTCGCCCGGTACACCACACCGCCGCTCACCACCGCCGCGGTCCCGATCACGGAATTAGGCGAACGCGCCTGGCGCAGCCTGCGGGCCCTGATCCGCAACGCCGAGGCCCCCGACGAGGAGACCACCTTCCAGCCGCGCCTGGAGATCCGGGGAAGCACGGGCCCCGCCGGCACCTAGCCCTGCCGTTGCCCTTGGGTCCTTGGCCCTTGGTCCGGTGTACAGATCATGGCCGCCAAACGCCCCCGAAGTCGTGACAAGTGGACCAAAATTCCCCACCCCGGGCGCTCTTTGACGGCCAAGCTCAGGGGTGCCGCCGGGGTTAGGACTTCGCCGGAACCAGGAGCACGTCGACGAGCTCCGTCAGCCCGGCGGCCATGTCCACCCTCTTGTCGTACAGCCACTGCAGCTGGAGGCCGTCGAACGCGGCAATGACCAGTCTGGCGAGTGACTCCGCAGCGACGTCGGACCGGACCTCCCCCGCGTCCTGGCGCCGGCCGATGTCGAGCGCCAGCTCCTCCACCAGTTGGGAGTACCTGTCCTGGAAGTAGCCGTGGGAGGCGTGCCCGGGATCATTGGCCGTCGCCGACGCGACGGCGTAGAGCGTGGTCAAGCCTGGCTCCTTCTCGTTCCGCTCCGCCACGGACGCCAGGTTGGGCAGCCCGAACTCGGCCAGCCCGCCGACGTCCCGGCTGCGCCGGTCGCGCTCGGCCAGCACCGCCGTCAGCAGTTCCTGCTTGCCGCTGAAGTAGTGGAAGAGCGTCGCCTCCTTGACGCCCACAAGCTCGGCCACGCGCTTGAGGGCCGTGCCCTCGAACCCTTCGGTGGCAAAGACATCGGTGGCGGTCTGAATGATCTGCTCGCGGCGTTCGGCGCCTTTCGCGTACTGCCCGCGGGGCTTGGAGGGAGACATTTCGCCAGTTTATTTCACCGCCCCGGCCCACTGGGAGCCGGGTCAATTTAGTCCAAAACCTATTCACACTAGGTTTTCAACGCTACGCTTTCTCCGGAGACCCAACGGTGGGTCACTTTTCGTCAGGAGGCAGTGTGGCCATCGAATCCCTATCCCAGGAGACCGCGGCTCCGTCCGCGCTTTCCACAACCGCGGGACTGCCCGTCAAGGCGCCGCGGGCCTACGTCATCGGCATGCCCATCGCCAGCGCCGGCCTGTGGATGGCCGTGCTCGCACCGGCCCTCGTCGTCCTCGCCATCAAGGTCTCCGAGATCACCACCCCGGACACCCGGGCCGGAGCGCTGAGCCTGGTGGCCGGCGTCGGGGCCGTCATCGCACTGCTAGCCAACCCGTTCTTCGGGCGCCTGAGTGACCGCACCACGTCCCGCTTCGGCATGCGGAAGCCGTGGATCGTCGGCGGCTCCCTGGTCGGGCTGGCATCGCTCTTCCTGCTGGGATCGGGGACCAACGTCGGCACCGTGCTGGTTGCCTGGGTGGTCGCCCAACTCGGCTTCAACGCCGCCCTGGCTGCCCTCGTGGCGACGCTCCCCGACCAGGCCGCCCCTGCCGAACGCGGCCGCCTGTCCGGGCTGATCGGCATGACATTGCCCATCGGACTCGTCGCCGGCGCCTTCTTCGCCCAGATGTTCGACAATGCACTGCAGATGGCAGTCGTCCCGGGCGTCGTGGGAACACTCGTGGCGATCGCCTTCGCCTTCACGTTCAAGGACCGTGTCCTGACCGCGAAGCCAGCGCCACTGAACCTCAAAGAGATTCTTGGCTCCTTCTACTTCGACCCCCGCCTCTACCCAGGACTTGGCTGGGCCTGGCTGACTAAATTCATGGTGTACGTCGGCTACTGCGCCGGACTGCTCTACCTGCCGTACTTCTTCGCCGATCACCTCCATGTCGCGGAAACCCAGGTCACCACGTTGGTCTTCCAGGCCACCCTGGTCAGCTCCGCCGGAACCGTGGTCACCAGCATCGCGGGCGGCTGGATCAGCGACCGGATCGGCAAGCGCAAGGGCATGGTCATTGTCTCCGCACTGATCATGATGGGCGGCCTGATTGTCATAGCAACCAGCTCCAACACCGGACAGGTCCTCGTGGGCCAGGCCATTCTGGGACTGGGACTCGGCTGCTTCAGCGCCGTGGACGTCGCCCTCATCGCCGACCTCCTGCCCAGCAGCCAGGCCGAGAACGCCAAAACCTTCGGCGTCTTCAACATCGCCCAGGCACTCCCCCAGTCCCTTGTGCCCGCCGTCGCTTTCCCCGTCATCGCCCTCGGCGGCTACCCGGCCCTCTTCCTCGGCGGGGCAGCCGTCGGAATCATCGGCGCCGTCCTCGTCACCCGCATCAAAGGAGTCAAGTAAATGAACCCCACCTTGTCCGCACAGAAGACCGCCCCGGCGGAAGCGGGTAACACCGGGCTGCTGCCGGCTGATGCTGAGGCCCGCCTGCGCGAACTGGCCGCAAGCCTGGGCCTCGAACAGCAGGTCACCTTGCTGACCGGCGCTGATGTCTGGTCCACCCACGCCCTGCCGGAAATCGGACTGAGCCGCATCGTGCTGTCCGACGGTCCGGCCGGCGTCCGCGGCGAAGACTTCGACGAGCGGCACGACTCAGTCTCCCTGCCGTCGTCGTCCGCCCTGTCCGCCACCTGGAGCGTGGACATCGCCCGCCGCTACGGCCAGGTTCTGGGCCAGGAGGCGCGCCGCAAGGGCGTCCACGCCGTGCTCGGCCCCACCATCAACCTGCACCGCTCACCGCTGGGCGGCCGCCACTTCGAATGCATGAGCGAGGACCCGCGCCTCACCGCCACTATCGCCGCCGGTTACGTCTCCGGCGTGCAGTCCATGGGCGTGGGGGCCACGCCGAAGCACTACCTCGCCAACGAGGCGGAGACCGACCGCTTCATCTCCGATTCCGTCGTGGACGAACGGCCCCTGCGCGAGCTCTACCTCGCCGCGTTCGAGGACGCCATCACCGAGGCCCGCGCCTGGCTGGTCATGAGCTCCTACAACTCCATCAACGGCACCACCGCCAGCGAGAACGAGCTCCTGGAAACCCCGCTGTCCACCGAGTGGGGCTTCGACGGCGTCGTGGTGTCGGACTGGACCGGCGTCCGTTCCGTGGATGCCGCCAACGCCCACCAGGACCTGGAGATGCCCGGCCCGGTGGGCCACTGGGGTGCCAAGCTGCTCGCCGCCGTCGAGGACGGCCGCGTCAGCCGGTCCGCCATCTTGGAAAAGGTCATCCGCATCCTGCGCCTCGCCGCCCGGGTCGGTTCACTCGCGGGGTTCGAGGCCGCGGTCCCCGCCTTCCCCGCGGACCTCGACGGCGCGCAGGTGGCCCGCGAGGTGGCAGTCCGCGGCGCCGTGCTGGTCCGCAACGAGGGCGGCCTGCTCCCGCTCGACGCCAAGGCACTCTGCAGCGTTGCCGTCATCGGCCACAACGCGGAGGAAGCACGCACGCAGGGCGGCGGCAGCGCCACCGTCATGCCCAAGTACAACGTCTCGCCGCTGGAGGGCCTGCGCAAGGCACTGCCCGACGACGTCACCGTCACCTACGCCCGTGGCGCCAAGGTGGCCGAGGGGCTGCAGCCGTTCGCCCGCAGGGCCCTGCACAACCCGGTCAGCGGCGTGCCCGGCATGCGCGTCACCTTCCTGGCTGCCGACGGAACGGAGATCTCGGGTGAGGACCGGCTGGCCTCGCACCTGATCTGGTTCGGCGTCGGCATTCCGGAGGGCACGGCGGCCATCCGCATGCAGACCGAGTGGACAGCGGAAACCGCGGGCGTCCGCCACCTCGGCGTGGGAACGGTGGGCCACATCGCCCTCTCCATCGACGGCACCGAGGTCTTCAACGGCGAGCTGGAGGACGACACCAATGTCCTGGGCGCCGCACTGTTCGATCCGCCCCAGACCACTCGCGCCTTCGAGGCCACCGCCGGCCAGCGGTTCGCCATCGACGCCCTGTACCGGCTGCCGCAGCAGCAGGAGATTCCGCTGACGGCCATCCTTCTTGGCGAGGAGGCCACCGTCGCCGATCCCCAAGCCGAGATCCGGGCCGCGGTTGACGCGGCGCGGACGGCGGACGTCGCCGTTGTCGTGGTGGGCACCAACGCCGCCATCGAATCCGAGGGCTTCGACCGCAAGGACCTTGACCTCCCCGGCCACCAGAACGAGCTTGTGGAGGCTGTGGCCGCCGTCAATCCGCGCACGGTCGTGGTGGTCAACTCCGGGTCGCCGGTGCTGATGCCGTGGCTGGACAGGGTCGGCGCGGTCCTGCTGGGCTGGTTCGGCGGGCAGGAGTTCGGCACCGCGGTGGCGGACATCCTGCTCGGAAAGGAGGAGCCAGGCGGCCGGCTTCCCACCACCTGGCCGGCCGCGCTCGAGGACGTTCCGGTGCTGAACACCACGCCTGTTGACGGCAGGGTGGTCTACAGCGAGGGCATCCACGTGGGCTACCGCGCCTGGCTCAGGCAGCAGGCGGCGGGCGGCGCCGCTCCGCTGCTGCCGTTTGGCTTCGGCCTTGGCTACACGACGTTCGAGCTCGGCACTGCCCACGCGCCGCAGTCCGTATCGGCAGGCCAGGACATCACGGTGCACGTCCCCGTCCGGAACACCGGCAAGCGCACCGGCCGCGAAGTGGTCCAGGTGTACCTGTCCCGCGAGGATTCGGCGGTGGAGCGGCCCGTCCGCTGGCTGGCCGGATACGCCGGGACACATCTTGCGGCGGGCGGTACGGGCACGGTTGAGGTGAGGATCCCGGCCCGCGCGTTTGGCCATTACGACGGCGGCTGGCAGGTTGAGCGCGGCCCGTTCCGCCTGCTGGTTGGCCGGCACGCGGCGGACGACTTCCAGGCGCTGGAGGTCGAGGTCCGCTAACCCCCTTGGAGTTTGTGTACAGATATCGCGGGTTAAACCCCCTGTTTGGGGCCATTATCTGTACAAACACTCGCCCCGAAATTGAGCTACGTCCGGGCTGGGTCCGAATCCTTCGGGCCCAGCCCGGCTTCTTTGTAGTACCCCCTGATGTGGGCGGCAACGAGCTCAGCCGCCCGGCCGCCGTCGTCCTTCCGGATGGCCGCCAGAATCTCCCGGTGCTCCGCCCGGAGCCGCGACGCCGTGGCGTCCCAGTCCGGCAGGTTCGCAGTCAGCTGCCCCGCGTAGCCCTGGATGGCCTCCCGCAGGGAGCCCATCATGGCGCTGACCACGGCGTTGCCGGCGGCGTCCGCCAGGGCCAGGTGGAAGCGGACGTCCAGGGCCAGGAAGTCATCGACGGTGTGGCCGCCGTCCATGTCGTCGAGCAGGGCACCGGCGAGGTCGAGTTCGGGGGCATCCGGCCTGGCCCGGGCGGCCGCCCACGACTCGAGCAGCACGCGCGTTTCCACCACGTCCTCCACCGGCAGGTGCTGCGTGGCCACGTGCAGCCGTAGCGCGGAGCCGAGCGCCGCCGTCGGGTCCGAAATCACCACTGTCCCGGCCTCGGGGCCGGACCCCACGCCGGCCCGGACCACACCCATGGCTTCGAGGACCCGGATGGCCTCGCGGACGGAGGTGCGGGAGACGCCGAGCTGCTCGGCCAGGGTCCGCTCGGCCGGGAGGCGGCCGCCGACGGCGAGCTGGCCGCCGGAGAGCTGGTCCTCGATCCACCGCAGGACAAGTTGGTGCGTACGCATGAGCCCATGGTACTTGATGTGGTTGGACCACATGCCCTAGAGTGTGGTTAGACCACAGCGGGGAGGCTTCTGACCAGCATCCCCCGGCATGCCCACGGAGGAACGCCATGACCCACACCATCCAGCCAAGCAACCCCGAGACCACCCCGGCCCCGGACGCGACGGATCTTCCGGCCACGCGGCCCGCCACCGGCGTCGCCGCCGCGGCTGCAGCAGTTCCGGCCGCCCTGAAGCGCCGCATCCCGAAGTACTCGGACCTCGCCCCGCTCATGCAGTTCAAGAAGCCCGAGTTCAGCAAGGAGGCCCGGCTCAAGCGCGCCAGCACCGTCTGGGAACTGCGCGACATCGCCAAGCGCCGCACCCCCCAGGCCCCGTTTGACTACACCGACGGCGCGGCGGAGGCCGAAATCACCCTGCGGCGCGCCCGCGAGGCGTTCCTGGACATCGAGTTCCGACCGGGCATCCTGCGGAACGTGTCCAGCATCGACTTGAGCACCGACATTCTGGGCAAGTCCTCCCGGCTTCCCGTGGGCATCGCGCCCACCGGCTTCACGCGGATGATGCAGTCCGAAGGCGAATATGCCGGCTCGCAGGCCGCCGAAGCCGCCGGCATCCCGTACACGCTCTCCACCATGGGCACCGCCTCGATCGAGGACGTGGCCGCGGCGGCACCCAACGGCCGGAACTGGTTCCAGCTGTACCTCTGGACGGACCGGGACCGCTCCCTCGAACTCATCGAGCGCGCAGCGAAGGCCGGGAACGACACCCTCATGGTCACGGTGGACACCGCCGTCGCCGGGGCCCGGCTGCGCGATGTCCGCAACGGCATGACCATCCCGCCGGCGCTGACGCTGAAGACCGTCCTGGACGCGTCCTACCGCCCGGCGTGGTGGTTCAACTTCCTCACCCACGAGCCGCTCACCTTCGCCTCGCTCTCGCGGTACACGGGCACGGTGGCTGACCTCATCAACTCGATGTTCGACCCGACCCTCACCTTCGAGGACCTGGACTGGCTGCGCGAAACCTGGAAGGGCAAGCTCGTGGTCAAGGGCATCCAGACCGTGGACGACGCCCGCAAGGTGGTGGACCACGGCGCCGACGGCATCGTGCTCTCCAACCACGGCGGCCGCCAGCTGGACCGCGCACCCATCCCCTTCCACCTGCTCCCGGACGTCTCCAAGGCGCTCAAGGCAGACAACAGCAACGCCGCGATCATGCTGGACACGGGCATCATGAGCGGAGCGGACATCGTCGCCGCCCTCGCTCTCGGCGCCGACTTCACGCTCATCGGCCGCGCCTACCTGTACGGGCTCATGGCTGGCGGCCGGGCGGGCGTCGACCGCGTCCTGCAGATCCTCGAAAAGGACATGGCCCGCACCATGGCGCTCCTCGGCGTCAGCAGGATCTCCGAGCTGACCCCGGATCACGTGCGGCTGCTGGGCAAGTAGCTGCCTCCCGCCCATCTGGGTAGCAGTTGAGGGCGTTCTGAGCGTTCAGAACGCCCTCAACTGCTACCTGGTTGGGTTACTTTTTGCGGCCGAACTTGGGCAGGTTCGCCAGCAGGTCCGCAGCCTTCGTCGCGGCACGGCCAACGGTGCGGCCGATCTGCTGCGGGACGGTGTCGTCCTGGCCGGCGCTGCCGGGCACCTGGCCGCCGGGAACCACGACGGCGGGACTCAGCTGGCCGCTGGCCGGTCGCCCGGGAGTGTGAGTAGCGTCGTCCGCCGCGCTGCCGGCATGTGCCGCAGCGACTGCCGCGAACGCGTCCGGGACCTCGGCGGCCCGGCCGGCTGCGGCCGCGGTTCCGGCGGGCACTGGACTTCCGGCCGGCGTTCCGGCGGTTGCCGCGGCGGCGGGACGGTCTGTACCTGGCAGCGCTTCCTCGGCCTGCGGGGTTGCGGCGTCCGGTGACGCCGCGGCGGCAGCGGCGCGTCCGACGTCGAACGTCTCCAGCCAGCTGGCGACGCCGGCCAGCGGCTTGGGATTGAGCGCGTAGTAGCGCTTCTGGCCCTGCGCGCGCATGCTGACCAGGTCGGCTTCACGCAGCACTTTGAGGTGCTTGGAGATGGTGGGCTGGCTGGCGGCGAGTTCCTCGACCAGCTCCCCCACCGCTTTGTCCCCCGCCTGGAGGGACACGAGAATGTCGCGCCGCGTTGCCTCAGCAATGACGGCAAATACGTCGTCTGTCACCATGTGACCCACCCTAGCGACATATACGCCGAATGGCATCTACTATTTCGCCGGTGGCTGTCCCCGTGAAGGGACCGGACTGGGCGAACCAGCGGGACTAGTCGAACCAGGGGCTAGTCGAACCAGGGGTCCAGGCCGTACAGCGGGAAGACTTCCTTGCGCGTGGCCATCACGGTGCGGTCGATGTCGTCGTTGGGATCGAAACCCACCTCCCAGGAGCGCCACCAGACGTCGGCGTCGTCGCCCATGCTCTCGGGGGTGTCCACTCCGTAGCGCTCCTGCACGTACGTCCGCCACGCCTCCGGCACGGGGGTGCGCAGCGGCACCGGGCGGTTTGCTGCGATGCCGATCAGGTGGCTCCAGGTCCGCGGCACGACGCCCGTGATGTGGTACCCGCCGCCGCCCGTGGCGATCCAGCGGTTTCCGCAGTACCGGGCGGCGAGGCTTGCGACGGCGGTGGCGGCCTCTCGCTGTCCGTCCACGCTGACGTTGAGATGTGTCAGGGGATCGAGCCGGTGCGAGTCGCAGCCGTGCTGGCTGACGATGACCTCGGGCGCGAAGGCGCCCACCAGCTGCGGGACTACGGCGTGGAAGGCCCGCAGCCAGCCGGCGTCTCCCGTTCCCGCAGGCAGAGCCACATTGACGGCGCTGCCCCGGGCCTCGGGGCCGCCGATCTCATTGGCGAAACCTGTGCCGGGGAACAGGGACATGCCGGTTTCGTGCAGCGAAATGGTGAGGACGCGGGCGTCGTCCCAGAAGATGCTTTGCGTCCCGTCCCCGTGGTGGGCATCGACGTCGATATATGCCACGCGCTGCACGCCGCCGTCGAGCAGTTTCCGGACCGCCAGGGCGGCATCGTTGTAGACGCAAAAGCCGCTGGCGCGGTCCCGGGACGCGTGGTGCAGCCCGCCGCCGAAGTTCACGGCCCGGACCGCCGAACCGTCCAGGATCGAGGTGGCCGCAAGGAGGGAGCCGCCGGCCAAGCGCGCCGCGGCCTCGTGCATCCCGGCAAAGGCGGGATCATCCTCGGTACCCAGCCCGTAGGACTGGTCCGCGGCTGCGGGGTTGTCGCTGGCCCGGCGCACCGCTGCCACGAAGTCGGGGCTGTGCACGGTGGTGAGCTCACCGTCGTCGGCCACGTCCGGGGCGGACAGCGTAACGTGGGCAAGGTCCAGCAGGCCCAGGCTCGCGGCCAACCGGGCGGTCAGCTCCAGGCGTTCGGGCGCCATGGGGTGGCCCGGGCCGAAGTTGTAGGCCGTCATGGCGGCGTCCCACACCACCGTCGTTGGCAGTGCGGGGAGGCTGAGTCCGGGCTGGAGTGTCATTACTGACAGGCTACCGGAGCCCCGTCCGCTCCCAGACCCGGCCACGGCGCGGGGTTTAGTGGTTTACTACTGGAGGAAGCAGAGTCAATCGAGGAACAGCCGCACATGACCCAAAGCCAGTCGAGGTCCAAGAGCCCGGCCAGCTGGCAGCCCGCAACGCCGGAGCGTGAGGGCCTGTGGATATTCACGGGCATCCGTGACTTCATCGACGACATTGCCAACACCTCGCCGGCCCGCCTTGCCCTGAGCGCCTTCGTGGTGGTCATCGTCCTCTTCACCACCCTGCTGTCGCTGCCGGCATCCTCGGCAACCGGCGACTTCACACCGCTCCACCAGGCCCTCTTCACCGCGGTTTCGGCCGTCTGCGTGACGGGCCTGACCGTGGTGTCCACCGCCGTGCACTGGTCCTTCTTCGGACAGCTGATCATCCTGATCGGCATTTTCGTCGGCGGCCTCGGCACGCTGACGCTGGCTTCCCTGCTGGCCCTCATGGTGAGCAAGAAGCTGGGCGTCAGGGGCAAGCTCATCGCCCAGGAAGCCATGAACAACGCGGGCCGGCTCGGTGAAGTGGGTACGCTGCTGCGGATCGTCATCACCACCTCCGTGGTGATCGAGGCCGCCCTCGCAATCGCCCTGATCCCGCGCTTCATGGTCCTCGGCGAGCCGTTCTGGCAGTCTGTCTGGCACGGCGTCTTCTACTCGATCTCGTCCTTCAACAACGCCGGCTTCACCCCGCACTCGGACGGCATTGTCCCCTACGAAACAGACCTGTGGATCCTCATTCCGCTCATGCTCGGTGTGTTCCTTGGCAGCCTCGGTTTCCCCGTCGTCATGGTCCTGCAGCAAAACGGGCTCAACTGGAAAAAGTGGAACCTGCACACGAAGCTCACCATCCAGGTCTCGTTCATCCTGCTCGCAGCCGGAACGGTGCTGTGGGCGCTCATGGAGTGGGACAACGCCCGGACCATCGGCAGCATGAACCTCGGGGACAAGATCACGCACTCGCTGTTCGCCTCAGTCATGACCCGCTCCGGCGGCTTCAACCTGGTGGACCAGAACCAGATGGAATCCACCACCATGCTGCTCACGGACGCCCTGATGTTCGCCGGCGGCGGCTCGGCCTCAACGGCAGGCGGCATCAAGGTCACCACGATCGCCGTCATGTTCCTGGCCATCATCGCCGAGGCCCGCGGTGACGCGGACGTCAAGGTCTACGGCCGCACCATCCCGGAAGGCACCATGCGCGTGGCCATCTCGGTGATCGTCGCCGGCGCCACGCTGGTGTCCGCCTCGGCCTTCCTGCTCCTGCACATCAGCGGCGCCTCCCTGGACCGGGTGCTGTTCGAGACCATTTCAGCCTTCGCCACCGTCGGCCTGAGCACAAACCTCAGCGCCGAGCTGCCGCCGGAGGGTGTCTATGTGCTGTCCGCCCTGATGTTCGCCGGCCGCGTCGGCACCGTCACGCTTGCCGCTGCCCTGGCCCTGCGCCAGCGCAGCCAGCTGTACCACTACCCGGAAGAGAGGCCCATCATTGGCTAATTCGTCAGGCGCCCCCAACCGCCCCGCCCACAACGCGCCGGTCCTGGTGATCGGGCTGGGCCGCTTCGGTTCCTCCACCGCTGAGCAGCTGGTGAAGCAGGGCCGCGAGGTGCTGGCCATCGAGCGCGACAGGTCGCTGGTCCAGAAGTGGTCACCCGTCCTGACCCACGTGGTGGAAGCCGACGCCACCAATATCGACGCGCTGCGCCAGCTGGGCGCGCAGGAGTTCAGTTCAGCCGTGGTGGGGGTGGGCACGTCCATTGAGTCCTCGGTGCTCATCACCGTGAATCTCGTGGACCTCGGCATCGAGCACCTGTGGGTCAAGGCCATTACGCCGTCCCACGGCAAGATCCTCACCCGCATCGGCGCCAACCACGTCATCTACCCCGAGGCCGACGCCGGCGTCCGGGCCGCGCACCTGGTCTCCGGGCGCATGCTGGACTTCATCGAGTTCGACGACGATTTCGCGATCGTGAAGATGTATCCGCCACGTGAAACGGTTGGTTTCACGCTGGACGAGTCCAAGGTGCGGTCCAAGTACGGCGTGACGATCGTGGGCGTGAAATCCCCGGGCGAGGACTTCACCTACGCCCGGCCGGAAACCAAGGTGTCCGCCCGCGACATGCTCATCGTCTCCGGGCACGTGGACCTGCTGGAGCGGTTCGCCGCCCGGCCGTAACGGGAGATTTTGTACAGATACCGTGCCCAAAAAGGGGGCTTTCACCCGCGGTATCTGTACAAAAACTCCAATCCCCGAGGGGAGGCAGGGGCGTGCCTAGCCGAGCTGCTTGGTGATCTCGGCGGCGCGGTCGGCTGCGGCGCGGGCGCCCGCGGCGATGATGGCCGGCATGCCGCGGTCATCGAACGTGGCGATGGCGCGTTCGGTGGTGCCGTTGGGACTGGTCACGGCTTTGCGCAGTGCGGAGGGTTCCGCACCCGGTTCCGCAAGCATGAGACCTGCCCCGGCGACGGTTTCGCGTGCCAGCAGGAGCGCCAGCTCCTCGTCCAGGCCGAGTTCGACGCCAGCCGCGGCCATCGCCTCGGCCAGGTAGAACGCGTAGGCCGGACCGGATCCGCTGATGGCGCCCAGGGCGTCCACCTGCTCCTCGGGAATTTCGACGACGGTCCCCACCGCGCCGAGGATGTCTTTCGCCCGCTGGAGCTGCTCGGGCGAGCAGTTGGTGCCGGCAGACACCGAGACCACGCCGCGGCCCAGCTTCGCCGGGGTGTTGGGCATCGTCCGGATCACCGGCTGCCCCGGGGGCAGTGCCGCTTCGAGCTGGGCGATGGAGACGGCGGCTGCAACGCTGATAACGATCGCATCCGGAGACAGGGAGCCACTGATTTCCCGGGCCAACTCGGCAATGCCCACGGGCTTCACGCCGAGAATCACGACGCCAGCGCCCTTCGCCGCCTGCTTGTTGTTGTCGGGTTCTTCGCTGCCGGCGATGGCCATGATGCCGGCGTACCGTTCAGCCAGCTCCGCTGCCCGCTCCGCGCGGCGGACGGTGGCCACCACCTCCGTGGGATTCGTCCCGCCCTCCAGCAGGCCGCCCAGGATGGCCTCGTTCATTGATCCACAGCCAAGGAATGCGATTCGGTTGCTCATTGCTCCATCATTGCAGTTCATGGCTTCGGATGCAGATCGTTGCCATTCACAGGAAGCTCACATGTTGCTCGAAGCATCCACACACCTTCGGCCCCTAACTTAGGTATTACCTCATTGAGGGTGCGAGTGATGAAGCAAGCATGGGGATGCTTGTCAGGCACCGACGGTCTGCAGTGGTTTTGCCCATTTTTTCTGCAGCAGGCCGTCGGTGTCTTTGCTTATAAGCTTCCGGCCGGTTGCCGACGGATTCCCAGCCGGTTTTCAGGTAAATCCCCCAGAACACCCATACTTCCCCACTAGAGTCGTAAACGCCTCACAGGTGCGAGTGATGGAGCCGGTCCTTCGGGGCCGGCGTGGCGCCGGTCGGTTGCAGGAGTGTTCCCCCCAGCTTCTTCTGCGTAACCGGCCGGCGCTTACTCGTTTAAAGACCGGCCGGGGCTTACCCGTTTAGAAGACCGGCCGGGCGCCTGCCCGTTCAAGGCCCGGGCCCGAGAGGCCACCGCGGTCCGCGGACTAGTCCTAGATCGCCGGCAGGGCCGAGACCTGCGGGACGCCCACGTGCGGCGCCGGCTCCAGCGGACCGTCGAAGACCAGCTGGTCGAGCCGCCTGAGGATGAGGCCCTCGCGCAGCGCCCACGGGCAGATCTTGATTTTCTTGTACTCAAAGAGCTCCAGTGCCGCTTCAGCCACCAATGCACCGGCGAGGAGCTGGTTGGCACGCGCCTCAGAGACGCCCGGCAGGTGCAGCCTGTCCTCGGACTTCATGGCAGAGATGCGCTGTGCCCAGATGCCGAGATCGGCGCGGTTCAGGTCGCGCTTCACGTACGGGCCCGCGGCGCTGGGTGCTGCCCCGGCAATCCGTGCCAGGGAGCGGAAGGTCTTGGAGGTGCCGGCCAGGACGTTCGCCCTGCCCACCTCGTTGAAGCTGCGGACCACCGGCTTGAGGGTGGTCCGAATGTAGCGGCGCAGTTCCTTGACGCTCTTCGCGGAGGGCGGATCCTCGTGCAGCCAGTCGCGGGTCAGCCGGCTCGCACCCAGCGGCACGGAAGTGGCAAGCTCCGGCAGTTCGTCCTGCCCCAGCGCCATTTCGAAGGACCCGCCGCCGATGTCGAAGTTCAGGATGGTGCCGGCGCCCCAGCCGTACCAGCGGCGGACGGCGAAGAACGTCATGGACGCTTCCTCGCTGCCCGTGAGCTCCTGCAGCGTGACGGTGGTTTCGTGCTTTACCCGGGCGAGCACCGCGGGACCGTTGGTGGCCTCGCGAATGGCTGACGTACAGAAGGCCA
This sequence comes from Arthrobacter sp. K5, assembly GCF_040448525.1. Classification (NCBI taxonomy): domain Bacteria; kingdom Bacillati; phylum Actinomycetota; class Actinomycetes; order Micrococcales; family Micrococcaceae; genus Arthrobacter; species Arthrobacter sp. K5. The sequence continues at coordinate 2,182,000 of NZ_CP159279.1, forward strand.
GCAGGTCGTCGGCCTTGTGCCGCGCCGCGAACTCCCAGGCCTCAAGCACGAATTCCGTGAGCTCGTGCTGGCCGGCGTCGGTGATGTTGCCGTCCTCGTCCAGGTACTGCACCAGTGAGAGGGGGCGCTTGTGGGAGGCGAAGGGCACAGGCCGTGCGCCGGGGTGGGCATCCACCAGCAGGAGGTGGACAGTGTTTGAACCGATGTCGAGGACGCCAAGCCGCATCCTGCCATTATTCCCCCCGCCGGCGCAGCGGACGAAACCCGTCGCTTACATTGCGGGCATTAGTTTGCGGACGGCCGCGGGGTTACTCGCCCTCGAGTCCGGCGGGGTTGGGGTCCACTTCATCGGCGCGCTTGAAATCGCGCTTGATGTTGGCGATGCCCTCGGGGTTGATCTCAAAGCCGTAGGCCGCGCCCGGGTTGATGACCATGCCCAGCTCATCGCCGATGTTGGCGATGATCGCAGCGCCCTGGGTGCCCAGCACGTTCGGCGCGGCCTCCAGGTACTGCGTGTCCACCCGGCTGGGGTGCGAGAACACGGCAAGAACCGGCTGGCCGTCCGCGTTGCCCAGCACCAGCGGCTCAACCTGCGAGTCCTCGCCCTCGAGCGCGTCGGAACTGATGATGTAGACCTCGTTGTTGAGGAACGAGAGGATCACGTCCACCGGGTCTGCGTCCGGCTGGCCGCCCCGGGCCAGCTTCTCTTCAAGGTCGTTCAGCGGCGTGATGTCTGCGGGTTCCGGCTGTTCAGTCATGCATCTACTCGACCACGTTGCAGTCCACGGCGCAATTCCGGCAGCACCAGTAAAGCCCGCCGAGACCTTGGTTTCGGCGGGCTCGACCAGCGGGATCTACTTTTTCACAGCGGCCTTCTTTGCCGGGGCCTTGCGCGTGGTGGTGCGCTTAACCGGGCCCTTGGCCCGCTTTTCGGCGAGAAGTTCGACGGCGCGTTCCCGGGTCAGTTCCTCCAGCGAGGTGCTGCGGGGGACGGTGATGTTGGTGATGCCGTCGGTGATGTACGGACCGAAGCGGCCCTCCTTCACCACAATGTTCTTCTCCGACACGGGGTCCGGACCGAACTCGGCCAGCGGCGGCACGGCCGCGCGGGCACCGCGCTGCTTGGGCTGGGAGTAGATTTCCAGCGCCTGCTCCAGCGTGATGGTGAAGATTTCCTCTTCCGAGCCGATGGACCGCGAGTCCGTGCCCTTCTTCAGGTACGGACCGAAGCGGCCGTTCTGCACCGTGATCGGGTTGCCCTCGGCGTCCTCACCGAGGACCCGCGGAAGGCTCATGAGCTGCAACGCCTCGTCCAGCGTGACTGATTCCACGGTCATTGACTTGAACAAGGAACCGGTGCGCGGCTTGGCCTTGACGGGCTTCTTCGGCGGCTTGGGCTTGCCGTTCTTGTAGTACTCGACCGGCAGGTTGGCCAGCTGCTCCTCGGTCATCTCCGGGATGATCTCGGTGACGTAGGCGCCGTACCGGCCGTTCTTGGCAACCACCGTGTGGCCGGTGTGGGGATCGGTACCCAGGACCCGTTCCTCCGGGGCCGCGGTTTCCATGAGCTCCACTGCCTTGGCGGCGGTGAGCTCGTCCGGGGCAAGGTCCTCCGGGACGTTGGCGCGGGCGGACTCCACTACTTCGCCGGTCTTGGGGTCCACCGTGGGAAGCGAGCTCTCCAGGTAGGGGCCGAACTTGCCGACGCGCAGCGTGATGCCGTCCGCGATGGGCACGGAGTTGATCTCGCGGGCGTCGATCTCACCCAGGTTGTTCACGATGCTCAGCAGGCCGGGATCGGCATCTTCACCGTAGTAGAAGTGCTTAAGCCAGGCGGCGCCCACGGCCTGGCCGTTGGCGATCTTGTCCAGGTCGCCTTCCATGTCGGCCGTGAACTCGTAATCCACATAGTCCGTGAAGTGCCGTTCGAGGAGGCGCACCACGGAGAACGCAATCCAGCTCGGCACCAGGGCTGAGCCCTGCTTCCGCACGTAGCCGCGGTCCTGGATGGTAGAGATCGTGGAGGCGTACGTGGACGGGCGTCCGATGCCCTTCTTTTCCAGCTCGGCGGTCAGGGAGGCTTCCGTGTAGCGCGGCGGCGGCGAGGTCTCGTGGCCGACGGCGATGATCTCCGAGGCGGTCAGCCCGTCACCCTTCGCGACGTTCGGCAGGCGGCGGGCCTCGTCGGAGTCGTCGTCGCCGCGGCTTTCGTCCTTGCCCTCTTCATAGGCGGCCAGGAAGCCGGGGAACGTGATGACGGTGCCGGAGGCGGAGAATTCGGCGTCGCGGCCGTCAGTGGCCACCGCACCCAGGCGGATGGTGGCCGTGGAGCCCTTGGCATCGCCCATCTGGGAGGCGACGGTGCGCTTCCAGATCAGCTCATAGAGCCGGAACTCGTCGCCGCTGAGCTGCTTGGCAACCTGGGCGGGGGTGCGGAAAGAGTCGCCGGCGGGACGGATGGCCTCGTGGGCCTCCTGCGCGTTGGCAGCCTTGCTGGTGTAGACGCGCGGCGACTGCGGAACGTATTCGGGGCCGTACAGCTCGGCAGCCTGGCGGCGCGCGGCCGTGACGGCCTCGTCGCTCAGCGCCGAGGAGTCCGTACGCATATAGGTGATGTAGCCGTTCTCGTACAGCCGCTGGGCGATCTGCATGGTGCTCTTGGACGAGAACCGCAGCTTGCGGCCGGCCTCCTGCTGCAGCGTGGAGGTGGTGAAGGGCGCGGCGGGGCGGCGCGTGTACGGCTTGGTGTCCACTGAGCGGACGCGGAAATCGGCGTCCTGCAGGGCGGCGGCCAGGGAGGTGGCGAGTTCCTCGTTGAGGTGCGCAACGTTGCGCGAGGTGAGTTCGCCGTCGTCGTTAAAGTCCCGTCCGGTGGCCACCTTGGCGCCGTCAACGGCGGCCAGTTTGGCCTTGAACGAGCCGGAATCGGCACCGAACTGCCCGGTCAGGTCCCAGTAGGACGCGGACTTGAACGCCATGCGCTCGCGTTCGCGGTCCACCACCATGCGCGTGACCACGGACTGCACGCGGCCGGCCGACAGTCCGCGCGCCACCTTGCGCCACAGTACCGGGGAGATCTCGTAGCCGTAGAGGCGGTCCAGGATGCGGCGGGTTTCCTGCGCGTCAACGAGGGCGGCGTCGACGTCGCGCAGGTTGTCCATGGCGCGGTGGATGGCTTCCTTGGTGATTTCGCCGAAGGTCATCCGGTAGACGGGGACCTTGGGCTTCAGGACCTCCAGGAGGTGCCACGCGATGGCTTCGCCTTCGCGGTCCCCATCAGTTGCGAGATAGAGCGCGTCAGCGTCTTTAAGCTGGGCCTTGAGCTCGGCCACCTTTTTCTTCTTGTCCGGGGAGACGACGTAGTAGGGCTTGAAGTCGTTTTCGACGTCGACGGCGAACTTGCCCAGGGAGGTCTTCTTCAGGTCCGCGGGGAGCTCGGACGGCTGCGGCAGGTCGCGGATGTGACCGATGGAGGCCTCAACAATGAAGCCCTCGCCCAGGTACTTGGCGATGGTCTTGCTCTTGGCCGGAGACTCCACAATCACGAGTTTCTTGCCGGTTTTGGCCTTGCTTGGCACAGTGCTCCTACAGAAAAAGGTTGCTCGGGCAGATCAGCCCATATTGGCCTAGTTCACCATATTTTGCAGAATTCTGCGCTGTCATGTGGAAAACGGTGGCCCCCATCACGGCCGGGACTGCCGGCCGCCCGGCCGGGTCCCCGCGGGCCGGCACAGACCCGTCCGCCACGCCCGTCAGGTGCCGTTGTGGCCACCTGAGGCCCCTGGCAGGGTGCGGTCGTCCGGAATCATGGACCACATGGTGGCGATCCGTTCGGCACCCGGCGGAACACGGTTAGGATCCTCCAGCTCGTAGTCGCGGAGCAGCTCAAATACCCGTTCGGTCAGTTCGCTGCGCTGCTCGGCCGTGAGGTAGAGAAGGTTGCTTGCGAGCAGCACTGCCGACGCCGGCTCCCCGGGCTCACCGCTCTGCCGCTGTTCGTCCCGGGCATGGGCGTAGGCCCTGGCGCGGCGGCGGAACGCATCCAGTTCCAGATCGATCACCGCAAAGTCCGGGCCGGCCACTGCCCCGCCCGAATTGATGGCAAAGTCCGTGCCCGCCGCCTTCCACCGGCGTTCACGGGCGTCGGCCGACGCCTCGGCCGGGACCACGATGCCCCACTTCTGCAACGCCCGCAAGTGGTAGCTCATCGCACTGGGGGTCAGCCCTGTCTGCTGGGCGAGTTCCGTGGCCGTGCGGCTGGACTGCGTGGAGTACAGCTCGGAAATGACCTCCAGGCGGGCAGCATGAGCCAGGGCGCGGATCGCCTTGGGGTCGGTGATTTCCACCTTCTTTTCCGGCCGGTTCCTGCGCCGGGTTCCGGCCGCGGCCGGCGTCGGCCCCGCGGCGGCTGCGTCCGGCGTGGTTCCCGCCGGTTCCGACGGCGGCATGTCAGTACTCACTTCATCAGTCTACGCAGGCCCAAGGAGCTCTGAAAGAAATGCTTGATATCCGCCGTTTCGATCCAGCCAGCTTGCCCCGGAATTACTAAGCATGCTTTGCTTACTTCCGTAAACAGACCTCCCGCAAGCAGTTCGCGGCGGGGCCGCCAGCGTTGGCGGCCCCGTGAGAAGCCCAAAGGATGACCATGATTACCCTGCACGAAGACGCTTTGATCCCGGCAGCCCAGCCCGCCGGAGAACTCACAGGCTCAAGCCTGGATGCCGGGACAGCCACCGACGGCTCCCTCCTGGCGGCAACGGGCACCCCGCGGCACTGCCGGCGGCCCATGAAGCGTCTCGATCAGGAGTTCCCCCTGGAAATGGCCATCAGGGTGGACGGCCCGCGCCTGATCCGCTCCGTGAAGACCGTGGGTGCAGCCGACGCCGTGACCTACCGCTGCATGTGCGGCTTCACCATCGACGTCCCCGCTCCCGGAATGGGCCGCGCCCTGATTAACTGACTGTCCGTTCGCGTTCCCGGCGCGAACAAACAGTTGCGTCCCAGATCCGCTGGGCCGTTCGCGGCCACAACTGTCCGTTCGTACGCTGGACCCGCTGTCAGTCCCGACCCGTTATCAGTCCAGGTCCGGGACCACGGGCAGCAGGAATCCGTCCCGGACCAGATTGGCCACTTCGGTGAGCAGGCCGCTGCGGAAGGCACCGCCGTCGAACCCCTCCGTCCCGCCCAGCAGCGCCTCAAGGGCGCCGATAATCTGTCCGGCGGTCAGGTCGCCATCGCACGCGGAGACAAAGCCCGCCAGTTCGGTGCTCAGCAGGTTGGTGCGGCGCAGACCGGTTCCCTGGCGCAGCAGGATGACGCCGGGGTGTTCGGCGCCGGGGCGCTGGTGGCGCTCCTCGGTGACGTCCTCGGCCACCAGAAGGTGGGCCGCGGAGACGTCGTGGGCCGCAAGCCAGTCTGTCCGTTCCACCGCCGCCCCCAGATGCGGCCCGACCGGCTGTTCGATGGGGTAGGTGATCTCCTCGAACCGGCGGATCCGCCGCTCACCTGCCTGCCGGCGCAGGAAGACCATGCCGAAGCCGATCCCGCCGACGTTCCGCGACGCGAAATCCGTCAGGTACGCGGCATAAGCCTCCTGATAGTGCCGGCGGTCCCGGGTTTCCGACGCATCCTGCAGCCAGGTCTCGGCGTACTGCTCCGGCCCCACCTGCTCGCGCTGGATGAACCACGCGTCCGTGTCCGGACCGGCCCAGCTTTGCGGCCGCTCATCCCACGCAGAACCCTCCGGGATCTCCCAGTTGCCCAGAAGCTGGGCAGTTCCGCCGGGGGCGAGCACATCAGGCAGGGAGCGGATGAGCGACGCCACGATATCGTCGCCCGGCAGGCCGCCGTCGCGGTACGTGAACTGGTCGGCTGCGGCCTCCCCCGCAGTGCGCGGCGTGATGACGAACGGCGGATTGGACACGACGAGGTCAAAAGTCTCGCCGGCAACAGGCTCCAGGAGCGATCCGAGCCGGAGGCTCACGCGATCGGCGGGCCGCGCCGGATCAATATTCAGTGCCCCGGCATTGAGCAGGAGATTGAAGCGCGTGAATGCGAGGGCGCGCTCCGAGATGTCCGTGGCGGTGACGTGGCCGCTGTGCTGGAGAAGGTGGAAGGTCTGAATGCCGCAGCCGGTGCCCAGGTCCAGGGCCCGTTCGGCATGGCGGCGGATGGTGGTCTGGACAAGGGTGGTGGACGCCTGCCCGATGCCCAGGACGTGGTCGTGCCTGAGGACGCCGGGCCGCTGGTGCGCAGCGAGGTCGCTGGCCACCCAGATCTCGACGCCGCCGTCCCTGCCCGCGTCCCAGCCGTAGGGACGCAGGTCCGCCTCGGCGGCAACCTCGGTCCCCATGATTTTCGCCAGCCCCAGCGCCGCCAGGCCTTCGGCGCGGGTCCGCGGCAGCGCGCCGTCGAGCACCTCCGCTTCCTGCGGAACGGCCAAAAGCCAAAAACGCACGACGGCGGCCAATGCTGCGGTGCGCGGCTCGCCGGCGGCCAATGCTTCAGTCGCGATCAGCGCCGGGATGGGCTGGTCCCGGTTCAGTGCCGCGTACGCGGACTCCCCCAGCAGTTCCGCGACGCCCTCCAGGGTGTAGCCCACCTCGCGGAGGTCTGAGGCCAGGGCCTGCAGGAGGTCGGGCAGGTCGCTGCGGGGCGCGTCGGGAGTGTTGCCGGCGGTGAAGTGCGTTGGTTCGGTCACCGGCCAAGTCTATTTCCCGCCCGCATTATTGTCGGCCTGATCATTGTCCGCGCCTGAGGCTACAGTTGGGCCATGCTCGGAACCCAGGCAGGGGCGGCCGATCCCGATTGGCTGCGGTACGCGGCGGCATTCGCACCGCTGCTGGCCGCCGTCATCGCTGCCTGGATCGCGTGGCGCACACTCGCCCAACGGCGTCAGGCGGACCGGCGGGACCAGTGGTGGAAGCGGACCCAGTGGGCCATCGACCTTGCCATGGACCGCGACTTCAGCAGGGCAATTGTTGGCCTGGTGGCGCTGAAGCACCTTGCGGCCAGCGATCTGTGCACTGACGAGGACTACGAAATGCTGGACAAGATCGGAGGCGCCAAGATCGATGCCCTGACCCTGTCCGAGGAGAGCGCCAGGCGCGAGGCGTCGAAACCGCAGCCCACGGAATCGCCGCCCGCACATCACGAAGCCGCGGCCGCGCGGGCCCGGGAGCAGGGAACCGCGGCGCCGCCGGGCGCTGCGGCGCGGACCACCGTCATTCCCGTGGCATTGGAGTCCCGGGGCGAGCAGGTTCTGGCGACCTCCGCAGGCATGGCCAAAGCGCTGACCGAGGCAGACAGACTTGTCTCCTTTGTGGCCTCGCTGCGGACCGGGGGGAGGCGGCCGGAATCCGGCGGCACCTCAAACGGGTAAGTTTGAAGGCATGCCTGAACGTTGTCCTCTGATTTCCCGCGCCTTGGGCGGGGCGGCGGCGTCCGCCGCCATCCTGCTGGCAGCGACTGCCTGCTCCCCCGTGGTGTCGATCGAAAATGCCGATGTTCCGCAGTGGCGGGCCACCGCCCTGCCCTCCGACAGCCGAGCGGTGCTGGAGGACTCCGGCAAGATCCTCAACCGGGACAGGATCATCCAGGCGGCAGCCAGCGTCCCGGCGGGTGACTACACGCTGACCATCACCTGCGACGGCGGCGGCAAGGCGTTCTTCGCGGTGCTGCTCGCCGGCAAGGAACTGACGGAAGCCGGAGCGGCCTGCAACGGCAGCCGCGAAACCGCGACGATCACCGTACCGAAGGCCGGGCGGATGGAAATCAGCGCCTCCAGCGTGGATGCACCCCTTCTGTACGCCTATCAGCTGGTTCCAGGGCGCTAATCCGCGGCCTATTCCGCTGCCATTTGGCCGCGGCGCCGGGAAATTTTCCTTCCGGCGGACTGCCATCTGTACCGGCGTCCCCGGCAGGCTTAAAGTCGGGATATGCCCAGGGTGCGGACGGCCTCCGCGCATCGTTTCACGGCGCGGGCGCAACGCAGGCTCTGGCTGCGGGCGCCGGCAGCCGTCGTCGCGCTTTTCTTTGTGCTGGTGGCAGCCGTCCTGGGCGGCTGTGAATACAGCTACGACGACGGCCGTGGCGAACTTCCGGCCGCCCCCGTGATAACGGATCCCGTGTTGCCGCGTGATCCGCTGGAAAACGTGCCGGTGTCGGGTGAGGAGCTCACCGAATGGGCGAAGGACGTCCTGCCCGACGCCGAGGGACAGGTCTTCCACACAAGCTACGGCAGCGTGTCCAGGGGCCGCAGCAAGACAGAATCCACCAAGCAGCTGCCGAGCGGCACGTACTCCCTCACCCTCGTGTGCCGGAGCGAGCGGCGGGTCTCATTCACAGTCCGCGACGCAGAATCCGCCCTGGTGGACCTGAGCCTCCGGTGCGGCACCTCGCGCGTCAATGTGGTGCACGTGTCCGAGGACTCCGTGCTCCGGGTGACAGTGGAGGCGCGGTCGGCCGCCAATTTCGCCTACCGGATCAGCCGGATCTGACGCTGCAGCCAGGACCCGGCCAGGCAGGGGCTGGCGGGCGCAGCCGTCCCCCTGCTCAGGCCGCGGCGCAACCGTCCGGGCAGCGCAGGGTTTCAGGGCTGGCGGCGCACTCCGCGCAGTACAGCGTCAGCGTGCGGCAGCTGGGGTTCGAACAGTTCTCGAACTTGCTCGTGGGCGCCTGGCACCGGACGCATTCGCCGATGGTTTTGGCGTCCTCGCTGAATTCGAGGTGCATGCGCTTGTCGAAGACGTAGAGGGAGCCTTCCCAAAGGCCCTGGTCCTTGAACTTCTCCCCGTAGCGCACGATGCCGCCGTCCAGCTGGTACACCTCTTTGAAGCCGCGGTTAACCATGAGGCTGGACAGCACCTCGCAGCGGATGCCTCCGGTGCAGTAGGTGACGACCGGCTGGTCCTTCAGGTGGTCGTACTTGCCGGAGTCGAGCTCGGTGATGAAGTCGTGGGTGGTGGCGACGTCAGGGACAATGGCGTCCTTGAACTTGCCGATCTGTGCCTCGAACGCGTTGCGGCCGTCAAAGAACACCACGTCCTGGCCGCTGGCCTTCCTCGCGTCGACGAGTTCGTGGACTTCCTCGGGCTTCAGGTGGGTCCCGCCTCCCACGACGCCTTTTTCGTCCACCTTCAGCTCGCCGGGCGCACCGAACGAAACGATCTCGTCGCGGACCTTGACGCTCAGGCGGGGGAAGTCCTCCGCACCGCCGTCGGACCATTTGACGTCGATGCCACGGAAGCCCTTGTATTCACGGGTGGTTTTTACGTACTGCTTTACAGCCCCGATCTCTCCGCCAACGGTGGCGTTGATGCCGTCCTTGGAGATAAGGATTCGCCCGGTCAGGCCGAGCTTTTCGCACAGGGCACGCTGCCAGAGCCGGACAGCGTCCGGATCTGCGATGGGAGTAAAGCCGTAAAAGAGTACGATTCGGTTCAAAGCCACGTATTTAAGGGTACTGGGTGGCCGCCGGGGACGGATTCGGACCGGGGAAGAGCCTCCTATCACAATTGCATAAGCAAGCGCCGAAGCTCTGTTGCTTATGACAGCGCTGGAATACTCTCATCACATGACGCCAGAAGCCATGGTTGGAGACATCACTCATCTGCTGGAAGTCTGGGTAGCCGGTTGGGCTGGTTGCCGGGGCTATGAGACGCGCACCGAGGGACGGTTCCCCGCGGCCTTGCGTGCGGACACGACCGGGGACTGGGAATACTTCGCCTCCGATCCTACGGACGCGGAATTCGCAGAGCTGGCGGCCAAGACTGCCGAGGCCCCCAAACGGGTCCTGACCATCCTGACCAATAATGTGGGGCGCTACAAGCTCTTGGCTGAGCAACACAACCTCAACGCCACATCAGCGTCCCAGACCATGATGGTCGTCGACATGGAAACCCAGGACTCCGAGGACCCGTGGCTCTCGGACGACGAACTGTCCCTGAAAACGTGGGAGTCCAACGGTGTCCACTTCGCCGAAGTCCGCTCGGGCGACACTCTGGCGGTGAGCGGCCGCGTGGTGGTCATCAACGGCACCGCGGTGTTCGACAAGATCGTCACCGAACCCTCCTTCCAGCGCCGGGGGCTGGGCAGCTTCATCATGAAGGCGCTGGCGGCGCAGGCGTTCTCCCACGATGTGGAGGACGGACTCCTGTTGGCGTCCCTGGACGGACAGAAGCTGTATTCGCATCTGGGCTGGTCCTCGGTATGCCACGTGCTGATGCTCTCCGCCTCCGATGAGGGGTCCGACCTCTCCGTCGTCTGACCCTTCCGGCCGTTCCGTCCTTCCGGGTTTCCGTAGCGGGTCGGCTGTTCTGTGCCGGGTTGCTTTTCCTTCCCTTCTTGCTCTGTGCCTGTCCGCTGGTCCGTGCCTGTTCGCTGTTCCGTGCCTGCGATTTTTGCCCGGATGAAAGAATGTTGGGGTGAACCCCCATGACTCGCTGATTCCGTTGCTGGGCCGTGGCCCGGACCCGGAGCAGCTCCGGCATGTGCGGACCATTCCGGCGCGCGCCGCCGTGCACGAGCCATGGCCGGACTGGGCCCACCCGGACCTGGTCGCGGCCTACGGCAAGCTCGGCATCCACCAGCCCTACCGGCACCAGATTCGGGCAGCAGACATTGCCCACGGCGGCAGGCACGTGGTGATCGCCACCGGCACTGCGTCCGGAAAATCCCTGGCCTACCAGCTGCCGGCGCTCGACGCGATTCACCGGTCCGAGCTCCGCGTCCTGTCGGACCCCGGAAAAATCCACGACGACGGCGCGGTGACGCTGTACCTCTCGCCCACCAAGGCGCTGGCGGCAGACCAGCTCGCGGCAATTAGGTCCCTGAACCTCCCGACAGTCCGGGCCGAAACCTACGACGGCGACACCGACCAGGCCTCCCGCCGCTGGATCCGCGACCACGCGAATTTCATTCTTGCCAACCCAGACATGCTGCACTTCGGCATCCTGCCCAACCACGCCTGGTGGGCCGGGTTCTTCCGGCGCCTGCGCTACGTGATCGTTGACGAGGCGCACAGCTACCGCGGCGTCTTCGGCTCCCACGTGGCCAACCTGATGCGCCGGCTGCGGCGCATTTGCGCTTACTACGCGGCCGATGGAAACGCTGCCGGACCGGTCTTCATCGCGGCGTCCGCCACCGCTTCCGAGCCGGAGAAGTCCTTTGGCCGGCTCATAGGCGCCGCGGTCCAGGGAGTCTCGGAAGACTCCTCGCCGCACGGATCCACGACAGTGGCATTCTGGGAACCAGCGCTCAGCGAGGTGCGCGGCGAGAACGGCGCCAAGGAACGCAGGACGGCGGTGGCCGAGACCGCGGACCTGCTCGCGAACCTTGTCTCGTCACGGGTCCGGACCATCGCGTTCATCAAGTCCAGACGTGGCGCCGAAACCATCTCTTCCATCACCAAACGGCTCCTTGACGAAGTCGACCCCAGCCTGCCCCAACGCGTGGCCGCCTACCGCTCCGGGTACCTCCCGGAGGAACGCCGCGCCTTGGAAAGGGCCCTGCGGACCGGCCAGCTGCTGGGTATTTCCAGCACCTCGGCCCTGGAACTGGGGATCGACATCTCCGGGCTGGACGCCGTGCTGGTGGCTGGCTGGCCCGGCACCCGGGCGTCCCTCTTCCAGCAGATCGGCCGCGCCGGCCGCGCCGGACAGGACGCCATCGCTGCCTTCGTGGCCAGCGATGATCCCCTGGACACGTACCTGGTCAATCATCCGGAAGCCATCTTCGACGTGTCCGTCGAGGCCACAGTCTTTGATCCGTCCAATCCCTATGTGCTGGGCCCGCACCTCTGCGCCGCCGCCGCCGAGCTCCCGCTCGGCGTGGCCGAGCTGCCGCTGTTCGGAGCCACTGCGGAGAAACTCCTCGGGCAGCTGGTGGCACAGGGGTACCTGCGGCGGCGCCCGGCCGGCTGGTTCTGGACCCACGCGCAGAGCGCGGCGGCCATGGTAAACCTGCGCGCCGACGGCGGCGGGCCAGTCAGCATTGTCGATGCCGACACCGGTTCGCTGCTGGGAACCATGGATTCGCCGCAGACGCACTACCAGGCCCATACCGGAGCCGTCTACGTCCATCAGGGTGACAGCTACGTGGTGGAGGACCTGAACGAGGACGATCACTGCGTGGTGGTACGCCGCGCCAACCCCGACTATTACACGACAGCCCGGGACGTCACGCAGATCGAGGTCCTCGAGACGGAGCGGACTGCGCAGTGGGGCGATGTTGCCGTCCACTTCGGCGACGTCAAGGTCACGACTCAAGTGGTCTCCTTTCAGCGGAAGGCCCTAATTTCCAATGAAGTCCTGGGCGAGGAGCCGCTCGATCTGGGAGCCCGGGACCTGTTTACGAAGGCCGTGTGGTTTGTCATGGAGAACCGTTCACTCACAGGCGCCGGACTCATCGAAGCCCAGTTCCCCGGCGCCCTCCACGCGGCCGAGCACGCCGCCATCGGCCTGCTGCCGCTGGTTGCCTCGAGCGACCGCTGGGACATCGGCGGGGTTTCCACCGCAATCCATGCCGACACCGGTGTGCCGACGATTTTCGTGTACGACGGGCATCCCGGCGGTGCCGGTTTTGCCGAACGGGGCTTCGAGAAGGCCAAGGTGTGGCTCTCGGCCACGAGAGACGCGATCGAGGCCTGCGAGTGCGAATCCGGATGCCCCTCCTGTGTCCAGTCGCCAAAATGCGGCAACAAGAACAACCCGTTGGACAAGGACGCGGCAGTCATCCTGATCGATGTCCTGCTGAAGGATGCGCGGGACGCGGCGGCGGCACAGGATTCCGAGGCGGGCGTACCGGCGCCGAACGCGGTCTAGGGGCCTTTAGGAGCGCTGCCAAGTTCAGGGCGGCGGTCCCGCCCTGGCCCGGCCGGTGGCGACGCCTAGGAGTGGCCCGGCAGGCAGCTCGGTACTGACCTCGACGGACTGGTCACCTCGGGCGGTGCAGCTGACAAGCGTTGCTTTGTGGCGGGCAGCCACCGCGGCAGCCACAAGGCAGGGCTCCCCCGCTGAAACACCACGGAGCGCGTCAGCCGCTGCCAAGGCCGCGAGGTCGGCCGCGGCGGCGGCTTTGGACGCCGCCGCCGATGCCTGCGCCAGCAGGAGGAGCAGGGACATGACCATGACAACCACCATGCCGAGCCCCGCGGCCAGCACAGTGCCCGATCCGCGTTCGGATTCGATTCCGGAGACCGGATTTCTGCCCTGGCCGGGGGGCTGTTTCCGCCGAAGGCTCACAGGAGCCGCCCGGCAGGAATCCCGTACCGCTGCCCGGCCGGCGCCGTCTGGAGCTTTCCCGGTGGCGGTGCCGAAGATGCCGTTTCGCTGCGTGCCTCTGCCCTGGCTGTCAGCGTCCACGGCACCATGCGTCCCAGGGGTCCCGACGCCCTGTCCGACACGGTGACGCTCATCCATTCGCCGCCGGGAACAACGGCCGACGAGGCGGAAGGGCCTGCCAGTTTCCGGACGATGCCGTTGACGGCGGCGGGGTCTTCACCTCTCGCGAGTGCCCTGGCGCCAGCCCGGGCAGCATCCTCCAACCGCAGTTGGGTGATTCCCGCCGCAGACCCCGCCAGCAGCATGGCCAGAAGCAGCAGGACCGCCGGAAGGGCCACCGCGAATTCCGCGGTCACCGCGCCGCGGCTGATCCCGTGACCGTTCTCGGAACCGCGGGCCTTCCCCTGCCCGCGGCTGCCGGCCTGATCTGCGGATGGGTTCCTGTGCTGCCGGCAGGACTCAAGTCCGGCCGCTGCAGGGGTCCGCGGAGCGGGTTTCACGGCAGAGCCAGCGCCGTACGGATCAGGTTGAGCAGGAAGCCACGGACTTCGTCGCTTCGCAGGATGAACACCAGGAGCCCGGCGAAACCCACGGCGGCCAGCGTGGCGATGGCATATTCGGCGGTCGCCATGCCGGCATCCGAGCCAGTGAGCCGCCTGCGTGGCCGTGGCTTCACCCGTGGCGCCATGCTGGCGCCCGGGTAGATCTCCAGCACATCGGCTTCTTCGGATGCCTGGCGCACGGGCTGGACGGCTTCACCCGGGGTGTGATGGTTGAGGGACATGAATTTTCCTTTCTGGAGTTCCGGCGAGTTGCCGGTGCATTCGACTCTCCCGTCCGCCGCCCGGACCGGTAAGGCCTGAACTTCCCTAAGTGGAAAAGCAGCCGGACCGGCCGCATGTGGAGGGAAAGTGCCGGAACATCCGCGGCGCCCGTGCGGGCATGCGCCGCACCTCAGGGTGAATGAAGCGACATCGGCACTTGCATGGCAGCACGAAAAGCCCTGCGGCGGGGATCAGTTTTGGGCGGCGCGAAACACCAGCCCCCGGCTCCCCGAGGGGCTCAGCTGCCGACGAAACTCGGCGGCCCGACGGGTATCCGCCGGAGGGAACTCAGCTGCTCGACGGAAGCAGGGCAAGCAGCACAGGAACGACTCCCAGGCAGATGAAGGCCGGAAGTGAACACAGCCCCAGCGGAACCACCAGCTTGACTCCCAAGGAGGCCGCACGCTTCTCCGCGGCACGGAAACGCTCCCGCCTCATTCTGGCGGCCTGGGCATAAAGGATGGATGACGACGGTGCACCGGTCAGCGCGGCGAAGCCCAAGGCGTCCCTGAGGGCGAGTATCTCCGGCGAGGGCAGGTCTGAACTCCGCCAGGCCGTCTCCCAGTCGGCGCCAATGGCCATGGCTCCCACGACAGGCCGAAGGGCGCGGCGGTACTCGGGTGAGGCCGCAGCGGCCACCAGTTCCAGTGCTCGTCCGATACCGGCACCCGCGTGGAGCATGGCGGCAATCAGCTCAAGCATCATGGCGGTATCGCGCAATCCCGGTGACTGCTCGGCGCGCCTCTGAGAGTGTTCGTCCTTGTCCGCCTTGCCGCTACCCGCCGCCAGGCCGCTCCGGCGAAGGAGACCGGATCTCGCAGGGGCGGATCCGCTAAAGGCGAGGCCTGCAGCGGCCGCGAGCGCCAGGAAGATGAGGGAAGCGGCCAGCACTGACCCGTTCATCGGCCCGATCCGCTCAAACCGAGGCAGTCCGGCTGACGCGTGTTCATGGCGCGGCCGCGCCGGCGGCTGCCCGCACGAGCCTCGCGGACCATATGCGGCCGGCAACGGTCAGTCCGATGCCTGCGACCAGCGCAGCCACACCGAACGGCGTGCCCAGCAGCACGGCCAGCGGGTCCACGCCGAGGCAGACACCCAGTCCCAGCCCCAGCAGGGGCAGCCAGGTGAGTAGCGCGACCGTTGCCTTCGGTCCGGCGAGCGCCGTCTGGCGGGCGGCTTCGGCGTCGTCTTCAACCTCGAGCTGGGCGGCAAAGCGGGTCAGGACGTCGGCCAGCGGACAGCCGCTGGCGGCCGCTATCTCGAAGCAGGCTGCCAGCTCAGCCCAGATCCGCGGCTCACGGCCGCCCGCGCCCGGACGCGAGGGTGAACAGGCCGACCGTATTGCCTCGGCTACCGGCGCTCCCCGCAGGGCCGCTCCCCGGGCGGCTGACAAGACAGCCGCCGATCCGGGGCTGAGCCGTGGCCGGCAGGACCTGTCATCCGCAGAGCCCTGCTCCACGTAGAGCTGCCACAGTTCCTCCCACAGCCGCGAAGGGGACCGGCCACCCTTCAACAGGGCAGCCAATTGCTGAACCACCACCGTCAGGGACACGAACGCCTCCCGGCGGCGGCCACGGGTGAGACCAAACTCGACTCGGTCCATCGTGGCACGCCGTCCGTTACGGCGGACACGTCCACCGGCCAAACCGCTGAGGCCGAAGGCGATGCGTGCGCGCCGAACCGGCCCACGCGCAGGGCTGAGGATCAGCCACGCGGCGAGCGCCAGTGCACCAACAAGGGCCGCGGTCATGCTGCTGCCCTGCGGGCTCCGCGCTTTTCACGCAGGTTCCCCGGACCGGGGCCGGAATCGCGGGCAGGGATGGAGCCGCGTCCGTCGCCGGCCCCGGGGACAGTGCCTGCCTCCGTTGCCAGGCCCGGATCGAGGGCCAGTCGCTGGGCAAGGATCTCCCACGCCGGCCCGGGAACCGGCCGGCCGGCTGAAACGTCAAGAGCCACGGCGACGTCGAGGCCACCGTGCCGCTCGGTAAGAATGCCGATGCACGCGACATAGCGTCCGTGCCTCGACCGGGCCACGTGCACCACCACATCAAGGGCGCTGGCAACCTGCAGGCGGACCGCATCCTGGCCAAGCCCGGCCAGGGCCCCCAGAGCGGTAAGCCGGGCTGGAACCGAGCCTGCGGCGTTGGCGTGGATGGTCCCGCCGCCTCCAGTGTGGCCCGTATTCATGGCCGTCAGGAGTTCGCGCACCTCTGAGCCCCGGCATTCCCCCACAATCAGCCGGTCCGGCCGCATCCTCAGGGCCTGGCGGACGAGTTCACCGAGGTCCACTGCCCCGCCTCCTTCGAGATTCCCGTGTCGTGATTCCAGCGAGACCACATGCGGGTGCACGGGATTCAGCTCGGAGGCGTCCTCGATCAGGACCAGCCTCTCTCCCGGGTGGCAGAGCCCCAGCAGGGTGGACAAGAGGGTGGTCTTTCCGGACCCGGTGGCCCCGCTGACCAGGAAACTCAGCCTCTGCTCCACCATGCGCTCCAGAACGCATTGAACAAGTGGCCCAAACATGCCCCCGTCCCGGAGCTCGTCCATGGTGAAAACCTGTTCCCGCCGGATCCTGACACTGAGCAGCGTGCCGGCCGCCGAGATGGGCGGCAGAACGGCATGGACCCGGTACCCTCCCTCGAGCCGCACATCCACACACGGCGATCCGTCATCCAGCCGCCTGCCGCCTGATGCCACCAGCCTGGCGGCAAGGGCCCTGAGCTGCGCCTCCCCTGCGAAGGTCACCGATGTCCGTTCGATGCCGCGGCCCCTGTCCAGCCAGACGGAGTCCGGGGCGTTCACGAAGATGTCCGTGACCAGCGGGTCCCGGACCAGGTGCTGCAGCGGCCCAAGGCCGTTGAGCTCAGCGCTGATGCGCTCAGCGGCGGCGAGGGTTCCTGCTGTGCCCAGCAGCTTCCCGGTAGCCTGCACCGCAGCCGCCACCCGGGACGGGGTAACCGGCCCGGCGTCGGCCATGACCGACTCGCGGACGGTCTCGAGAAGCCCCGCGTCCAGGACCCGTGCCGCGCGCCGCCGCCCGGCAGTCTCGGCGAGCGCGGCGCGGGAGGCAGGTGCCCCGGGAAACCCGGGTCCGCCACTGAGGCCAGCATCCGCACCGGCCGCGGGCACTCCCAGATGAGCACTCACCGGAGGTCTCCGGTCTCGCCGGCGAGGAGGCCAAGCACTGAGGAGGCGAAGCGCCGCACGCTCTTTCGCCTGCCTTGGTCGAGCAGGCGGCCCAGCTCGGTGGCCGAGGCTGTGCCCCGCACCTCGGGCATCACGCCGTGCAGGGGCAGCCCCACGGACTCGGCGACCAGCGCGGCGTCCAGCGCAACCCCGGCCTTTCCCCTGATGACCAGGGCGGATTCGACAGGCGGAAGCTCCTGCAGCAGCCGCGCGGCGGCGACTGCAGCCTTCAGCTGGGCGGGGACGACCACCAGGAGGCGGTCACAATCCCATGCGAACGTGCGCAGCGGCTCGGCGTTGCGGCCGATATCGACAATCACCACTTCATAGCCCCTGCGTGCGGCGTCGAGGACGCCTCCCACGGTGACCGGGTCCACCAGGGGCGGCCGTTCCCTGCTTCCGGGCCACGACAGAAACGAGAACCCGCCGGCGACAGGCAACGCGTCCGAGAGCTGCTGGGGGTCAATGCTGCCACTGGCATCGGCCAGATCCGGCCAGCGGAGACCCGGGGATTCCTCCGCGGCCAGGGCCAGTTCGAGGCCACCGCCCCAGGGATCGGCGTCGACGAGCAGGACCCGCGCACCGAGTTCGGCTGCTGCCTGCGCGAGCCACGCCGCCGCGGTGGTGGCACCCGCCCCACCGCAGCCGCCGGTGACACCGAGCACCAGGCCTCCGGCCTCGGGTGAACGGGACCGGCTGAGATACTCCGCCAGCCAGGCGGCGGCGTCCGGAAGGACGGCGACGCGTTGTGCACCCAGGGCAGCGCCCAGGTGCCAGAGCGTGTCCCCTTCGCCGCTGAGACCGACGAGCACGGCCGGGGCACGGCGCCGGGGCGGCAGTTCACGGACATCGCTGCCCACCAGGACGTCGGCCGCGGAATCCCAGAATGGCGCAGCCTCCGCCACATCGTCCACCGCCCGGAGCCGTCCGCCCGCGGCAGCGACAATCCGTTCCACTTCTCCCCGCAGGAATTCAAAGCCCGTGACGAGCAGGACGTCGCCGCCGTCGCCGGGGGGCCAGGTTCCGGTTTCAGAACCGGGCGATAGCCCCACCGGAGCCGGCCTGCGCCGTGCATCCGGCACAGCAGCACTGGGCACGGCAGCATCAGGCTGTGCGCTGTCCGGGTCTGATGGGAGTCGCCCGTTCCGGGCGTGGCGCCTGCTCATGCAGCAACTGTGCCCAACGGCACAGCCGCCCGGCAGAGCCGGGTGGCCGTATGTGGAAAACCGGCCGGCCGGCTGCTGAAAAGGAAAGCCTGACTGGCTGTGGAGGACAAGAGCGGCAAGGGCCGCAGGTGGGCCCAGACCGGCCACTGGCATCCAAGGCGCCAGACGCGGCGCCGAACAGCGCGGGGGCAGGGCAGAATTGGACATATGTACCTGTTGCTCGCCGCCCACCCTGACGGCGCAGCCGTACAGGAACTCACGGCGGCAGGCCTCCCCCACCCTGACAACCCGGAACCCCGGATTGTCAGCGTTGCCCCGCAGCGAGCGGACGTGGGAGCCCACCAGGCCGCACCCCAAACCGCACCCGGCGGCGGAACCGGGCTCGCCGCCGTCGTCCGTGAACTCGAGAAGCGGCGCCCGCGCTGGATCTGGCACCGCACCCAGGACTGGTACCCGTCACTGCTGGCGGCGGGCGTCGACGTGGAGCGTTGCTACGACCTCTCCTTGTGCGGCGCCATCCTGGCCCATTCCGAGTTCACGGCCCACACCCTGTACTCCCGGAACGCCGAGAAGCTTACCCAGGACGATGACCTGCAGCCGCCTCGGCTGCTCCAGCCGCCTCCTCCTCCCGCGGACCAGGGGGCGCTCTTCGATGACCCGGGCGCGGCCACCGAACCGCGCCAGACCTTGGCCGAGTTGCGTGCCGAATACGCCGCCCAGCAGGAGGCCCTCGCAGCGGCGGGAGCAGCCACCACGGCGGGAGCAGCCACCGCTGGGGACGGTAACCGCCGGCAGCGTCTTCAACTCCTCCTCGCCGCCGAATCCGCCAGCGCCCTGGTCGCTGCCGAGATGCAGCATGCCGGCGTGCCGTGGCGCGAGGAGCTGCACGAGCACATCCTGGCGGAGCACCTGGGCCCGCGGCCTCCGGTGGGGCACCGCCCGGCCAAGCTCGAGGCCCTCAACACCGAACTCCGGGGCCTGCTGAACGCACCGGCGCTGAACCCGGACTCGCCACAGGAGCTGATGCGCGCCCTGCACCGCAACGGCATCGAGGTGAAGTCCACGCGGCAATGGGAACTGAAGGGGTCCAGCCATCCGGCGATCGCGCCCCTGCTGGCCTATAAGAAACTGTCGCGGCTCCACACCGCCAACGGTTGGGCGTGGCTGGACGCCTGGGTGCGGAACGGAAGGTTCCGGCCTGAATATGTAGTGGGCGGAGTGGTGTCGGGCCGCTGGGCGTCACGCGGCGGCGGGGCGCTGCAGATCCCCCGCCAGGTCCGCGGCGCCGTGCATGCAGACCCGGGGCACAAGCTCATCGTGGCGGACGCGTCCCAGCTGGAACCCCGTGTCCTCGCCGCCCTCGCCCAGGACTCGACCATGGCTGAGGCCGCCCGGGACCAGGATCTCTACGCGGGGATCGCGGCCAAGGGGTTCGGCGGTGACCGGAGCAAGGCAAAAATGGCGCTGCTGGGAGCCATGTACGGCGCCACCTCCGGCGAAGCGGGCCGCCTGATGCCGCAGCTGGCCAAGACCTACCCGCGTGCGGTGGGCTTCGTCGAACGCGCCGCCCGCGACGGCGAAGCGGGCCGGACCGTCACCTCGCGCCTGGGACGCAGCAGCCCGCCGCCGTCGGAACGGTGGTTCCTCAGCCAGCGGTCCACTTCGGCGGAGGAGCAGCGCCGCGCCGACGCCATCGCGCGTTCGCGCGGACGTTTCACGCGGAACTTCGTGGTCCAGGGTTCGGCTGCGGACTGGGCGGCCTGCTGGCTTGCGGAGCTTCGACGGCGGCTGCGCACCATGCGTGCCGAGGGTTCAGCAACCGGGGAACTCGTGTTTTTCCTGCACGACGAGGTCATGGTCCACGCCCCGGACGCCGCTGTGGATGCCTGCGTCCGCGCCATCGAGGAAGCGGCCACCGCCGCCAAGGAGCTGCTCTTCGGCCCCATTCCAGTCGAGTTCCCGGTGAGCGTCGCCGTCGTCGACTCCTACGACAACGCAAAGTAATCCGGCCTCCGGAGCCGGCCAAACCGAAACGGGGCACTTTGACGCGCGCCGCGCCGGCCGCCGTCGTAATTCACGACGTCGGCACCTCCAAAGTGCCCCACGACGGCACCTGCCTGGCTCACCTGCCGCCCCGTGGGGCCGGACAATAGCCCCTGTCCACGGCAAATAAAAGTCACATTCGCCACTTCCGGAATAAGCGGTTGTACCGAGTAATGTACCGGCGGGTAGCTCGCATCATGTGGCGTGGGACACTAAGCTCGATGGTGGCCGGGCAGTGGCAACAAGTTGGCCCGGCACGTGCGACGAAGCATCAGCAGGGGGTTTCCACGCCAATGGCGGGCAAGTTTGAAGTTCACCAGGACAGCGATCAGTCCTACAAGTTCCGGCTCATGGATGGGGACGGAAACATCGTGGCAGAGTCGCCGCGATTCAAGAGTGTTTCGGGAGTAGTGGCGGGCATCAACGCATTGCGCGAAAACGCCGCCACCGGCCTGGTGGTGGATCTGCGGAAATCGCAGCACTGACACTGGCGGGACAGCCGGCAGTTCCGCCTCGTCAGAGGTCCAGCGGGTGAAGCCTGGTCCTGTCCCAAGGGACGGCCCAGGCCAGCTGGTCGAACAGTTCGTTCAGGATCATTCCCGTAAAGCCCCAGACCACCAGGCTGTTCACGGTGAACGCCGGGCTCTGGAACGTCTGGTTCATGCGGGTCACGGCCGCCATGGTGCGGTTCTCGGGGTCCAGCAGGTCACGGACCGGGACCCGGAAGACCTGGGCGGACTCGCCGTAGTCCACCACCCGGACGGGCGACGGCGACGCCCACCAGGCCAGGACAGGGGTCACCAGGAAGTTTCCGCGCGGAAGGGCCAGTTCCGGCAGCGCACCCAGCACTTCGACGCCGGAAGGGTCCAGACCGGTCTCCTCCTCCGCTTCCCGCAGCGCGGCCTCCACCGGAGTCTCACCCGCGTGGATACCGCCGCCGGGAAAGGCCACCTGGCCGGGATGGTCATCGAGGGTGTGGGCCCGTTCCAGGAGCAGGACGTCCAGGTCGGCAGCAACGAGCGGTTTGCCGGAGGCTGCGGGCACATCGTCCAGGGCTCCGAAGAGGATCAGAACGGCCGCTTTGCGGGCCACGGACTCGTCAACAGTGAGCTTGCGCCAGTAAGGATTCCGGGCAGGACCGGTTCCCGCCCTGATTGAATCGACGAGGTCCACCAGGTCCTGGCGCGCTGTCATTGAGTCCTCCGCTGCGATTCCATCCGAATCTCGGCGGCGCGGTGCGTTTCGGCCAGCAGCTTGGCCAGGAGCTCCTCGTTTCCGGGCGCCAGCTCGTACTTCAGCAGTTTGGCGGCCTTGGCGGGGTTCGTCTCGCCCGAGCCGAAGCTGGGGCACCAGTTGGCCACGGCGCAGGCCCCGCAGGCCGGCTTGCGGGAATGGCACACCCGCCTGCCGTGAAAGACCACCCGGTGGGACAGCATGGTCCAGTCCCTGGGCTCAAACAGCTCCGCCACGTCGGACTCGATCCGGACGGGGTCGTCCGACTCCGTCCAGCCGAACCGCCGCGCCAGCCGCCCGAAGTGGGTGTCCACCGTAATGCCGGGGATGCCGAACGCGTTGCCCAGCACCACGTTCGCGGTTTTCCGCCCGACGCCGGGAAACGTCACCAGGTCTTCCAGCCGGCCCGGCACAACGCCGTCGAACTCGTCCACCACCCGGTTCGCCAGCGCGAGGAGGTTCCGCGTCTTGGCGCGGAAAAACCCCGTCGGCTTGATGATGGCTTCAAGCTCCGCCGTGTCGGCTTCCGCCATGGCCCGGGCGTCCGGGTAGCGGGAGAAAAGGAGCGGAGTGATCAGGTTGACTGTCACATCCGTGGTCTGCGCGGAGAGCACCGTGGCCACGAGGAGCTCAAAGGGATTCCGGAAGTCGAGCTCGGCGTGGGCGTACGGGTACTGCTCGGCGAGGGCACGGTTGATCCTGCGCGCTCGGCGCTTCAGCGCCAGGGCTGACTCGCCGGAGCGGGCCGGCGGGCTAGCCGCCGGCCCAGTTTCGGCGGGGGCGGCAGCGGCGGGAACCTCCGCGGATACCTCTGCCGGGGCAGGGGCAACAGGGGCGCCGACCGGGGTGCCGCGCCGGCGGGAAGCGGAATCGGCCACGGTGGCCGGCTAGCCGCGCTCGATGTTGCTGAGGTCGCGCAGGACGCCCACCCGGCCGTCCGTGTGCTGGACCAGGAACTCATCGCCGCGGTCCTCGAGCGCCAGGACCCAGCCGCCGGGCTCGATCCCGAACAATGGTGCCCCCGTGCGCTCGTCAACGGCAGTGCGGTGCTGTGCCACGGCAAACCAGAAGGCCTCGTGGACCGGTTCCTGCTCGGACTCCTCCGGCCGGCTCGCAGGGTCAACGGTGGCACCGATCGGTTCCTGCGACCTCGTCTGCTCGGGCATGTCCACCCTCGGGTGAACCGCGGTAGCAGGCGTGGCCGAGGCCGCCCGGGCTGCCTCTTCCGCGGCTTGACGTGCAGCAGCGTTGGACCTGTCTTCGGTTACGGGGGCTTCCGCAGCGGGCGCCTCGCCTGCCGGTCCGACGGCGGGAGCTTCAGCTGCGGGAACTCCTACAGCGGGGGCTTCAGCTGCCGGAGCCTTTGCACCGGCTGCTCCTGCGCTGGCCGCCGGGGCTGTGGATTCGTCCACCTGGGTCTGTTTGGCCGCCGAGGTGGCCGGCTGCGCGCCGGCGCCGGCGGCCTTGGCGGACGGCAGCGTGCCCGTCTGCGCAGCGGCACCACCGGTCTGCGGGGACGGCACGACGGCGGCCTGTCCCGTTTCCGGCGAGGCGGCGGCGCTGCTGGCCGCGTTGGCGGCAGGCCATCCTCCGGTCGCCGGCGCTGCACCGGCGCCAGCGGCACCTGCAGCACCGGCGCCAGCGGCACCTGCAGCACCTGCAGCACCGGCGCCAGCAACACCACCGGCACCTGCGGTTACGGTCGGGGTTCCACCGCGCCCCGGCTGGCCAACCGCCGTCGCACCATGGGAAGGGGAAGCGTGGGAGGCGGCACCATGGGAAGCGGAAACACCCGCCGAAGCAGCACCCGGCACGGCGGCAGCACCCGGCACGGCGGCAGCACCCGTCGCGGCGGAGGCAGGCTTCGGCTCCTTGGGTGCCTTGGGTTTGCGCACGGGAACTGCCGACTCGCGCGCCATGATGTGGGCCGGCACCTCGGCGCGGTCCAGGAAGTCCCCGGCGAAGAACGGGATGTAACGGGCCAGCACCGTGGCCGCCAGCAGGACAAGGGAGCCGATCAGCGCCACGAGCAGGCTGGGCGTGTACGCTCCGGCGACGGAGAGGAAGAAGAAGCCGACCGCAAACGAGGCAACCACCGAACCGAACTGGTCCACAGAAAGGGATCCGATCCGAACCTTCGTGTCAGGGGCGAGCCGGCGGGCGGCAAACAGTGCGGCAACGATGAGCGGCAGCACCACACCGAGCCCCAGGAAGAAGAGGCTTCCGAGGTTCCACAGGTTGTAGCGCACAGCGAACATTGGAATCAGGGACGCGACAAAGAGAACCAGGGTGGCTGCGAAAACAGTCAGGTCACGGACGGTGAAAGGTCCGGCAACGGCCTCATTCCGCACGCCTTGCTGCTTCATGAAAGTCGGCGCAGCACTGTGCGCTTCCGGCCGCCCTGACGGTCCTGTGCCGTGCGGTGCCTGGCCGGCGCCCTGCTGGGCCGTGCCCTGCTGGCCCGGCTGGCCCTGGCTTTGCTGATTCATTCTGTTCTCCTTAGCGTGGCGGCGCCCGGACTGGCGTCCGCTGCGTGATTCCGCCCTACGGCCGGAGCCTGACCACAAGCGGTCTGGCTGCCTCCGGCCACTGTCACGAGTCCATCTCAGCCTAGCCAAGTGCAGGGTGCTTCACTAGCTGACTGGCCGCGGAGCGCGGTGCTCACAGAAGCCGCACAGCTCTCCCAAAGAACCGTTCACCGCTAAATGGGCACCGCTCACGGCCAGTCGTGTGACGCGGCCCACGCGCCGAAGCCTGAGGCGCTAGTCTGGTTTCGGAACAGCTCTTTGCGGTTTGTCCGCGACGGGCCGTTGCCCGACGCCGTGCGCCGGGCAACGGCCGGGACCGGCGCGCCGCGCAGCAAAGATCGATGAATGATGAGGTTCACCATGTCCCAGGACACCCCCGGCTCGACGGCCACCGCTGCCACCCCCAGCCAGCAGGGCGATGCTCTTGAAAACCTGCTGCATGAGAACCGCAAGTTTGCCCCTTCCGAGGACTTCGCCGCCAACGCCGTGGTGGGCGCCGAGGTCTATGCCGAGGCGGCAGCTGACCGGCCCGCGTTCTGGGCCAAGCAGGCCCGCGAACTGCTGACCTGGAACAAGGACTTCACCGAGGCCCTGGACTGGTCCAACCCGCCGTTCGCCAAGTGGTTCGTCGGCGGCGAGGTCAACGCCGCGTACAACGCCCTGGACCGGCACGTGGAGAACGGCCTGGGCGACCGGGTGGCGATCTACTTCGAGGGTGAGCCGGGAGATTCCCGCTCCTATACCTACGCCGAGCTCACCGACGAGGTGAAAAGGGCCGCGAACGCGTTCGAGTCCCTAGGTGTGGCCAAGGGCGACCGGGTGGCCGTGTACCTGCCGATGATCCCCGAGGCCGTCATCACGCTGTTGGCCTGCGCCCGGATCGGGGCTGTGCATTCGGTGGTGTTCGGCGGGTTCTCAGCGGACGCGCTGCGTTCCCGGATCGAGGACGCCGAAGCCAAGCTCGTGGTCACCGCGGACGGCACCTACCGGCGCGGCAAGCCCAGCGCCCTGAAGACCGCCGTGGACGCCGCCCTCGAACAGGACGGCCACACCGTGCAGAACGTCGTGGTGGTCAAGCGCAACGGCCAGGACGTCGACTGGCACGAGGGCCGCGACCACTGGTGGGAGGACACCGTCGGGGCGGCGTCAGCCGAGCACACCGCCGTCGGGCATGACTCCGAGCACCCGCTGTTCATCCTCTACACCTCCGGCACCACCGGAAAGCCCAAGGGCATCCTGCACACCACCGGCGGCTACCTCACCCAGACCGCCTACACCCACAAGGCGGTCTTCGACCTGCACCCGGAAACGGACGTGTACTGGTGCACGGCCGACGTCGGCTGGGTCACCGGGCACTCGTACGTCGCCTACGCCCCGCTCATCAACGGCGCCACCCAGGTCATGTACGAGGGCACCCCGGACTCCCCGCACCAGGGCCGCTGGTGGGAGATCGTGGAAAAGTACAAGGTTTCCATCCTCTACACCGCCCCCACCGCGATCCGCACGTTCATGAAGTGGGGCCGGGACATCCCGGACAAGTACGACCTCTCCTCCATCCGGGTCCTGGGCTCGGTGGGCGAACCCATCAACCCCGAGGCCTGGATGTGGTACCGCGACGTCATCGGCGGGAACAAGGCCCCGATCGTGGACACCTGGTGGCAGACCGAGACCGGCGCGCAGATGATCGCCCCGCTGCCCGGCGTGACCGCCACCAAGCCCGGCTCCGCCCAGGTGCCGCTGCCCGGCATCGCCGTGGACGTCGTGGACGAGAACGGCGCCTCCGTCCCGGACGGGCACGGCGGCTTCCTGGTGATCCGCGAACCGTGGCCGGCCATGCTCCGCGGCATCTGGGGCGACCCGGAACGGTTCAAGGACACCTACTGGTCCCGGTTCGAGACCATGTACTTCGCCGGGGACGGCGCCAAGAAGGACGAGGACGGCGACATCTGGCTCCTGGGCCGGGTGGATGACGTCATGAACGTCTCCGGGCACCGGCTCTCCACCACCGAAATCGAGTCCGCCCTGGTGTCCCACCCCGCGGTGGCCGAGGCCGCCGTCGTCGGCGCCACCGACGAAACCACCGGGCAGGCCGTCGTCGCATTCGTGATCCTCCGCGGCGACGCCGTGGACTCCGGCGACGAGATCGTCCAGGACCTCCGCAACCACGTCGGCAAGGAAATCGGCCCGATCGCCAAACCGAAAACCATCCTCGTGGTGCCCGAACTGCCCAAGACCCGCTCCGGCAAAATCATGCGCCGCCTCCTCAAGGACGTCGCCGAAGGACGCGACGTCGGCGACGCCACCACCCTCGCCGACAACACCGTCATGCAGCAGATCGCCGCGTCACTGAAGAGGTAGGCACAACACCGCCAAGTCAGGGCCCGCCCGGGACACCGGGCGGGCCCTGCGTTATGCCCTGGAAGTCCCGCCTCCGGCCGGCAAATGTTACTTTTCGATCCTTCATGTTCTCTTTTGCGAGGAATAGGCGATGATGGGCAGTACGAGGTTTCATCCACTGAAAGGATCCCGATGCTTCCCGCGGCCCGTCACCAATCCATAGTGGACGCCGTCCGGCGCGATCGGGTGGTCCGCGTGTCGGACCTCGCGCAGCAGCTGGGAGTGTCCCTGATGACGGTGCGCCGCGACATCGAGATGCTGGAGGAAAGCGGCCAGGTGGAGCGGATCCACGGCGGCGCCAAGCTGCCCGGGGATGCCAGCACACACGAGCCCGGATTCGAACAGAAGTCCACCCAGCTGACCGCGCAGAAACGCGCCATAGCATTGGAGGCCGCCACTCTGGTCCACGAGGGCATGGCGGTTGCCCTGAGCGCGGGCACCACCACCTGGGCGCTGGCCAAGGAACTCGCGAACGGCCCCCGGATCACCGCGGTGACCAACTCAGTGAAGATCGCCGACCTCTTCCATCATGCCTCTGCATCGGGGTCCGGGCGCCACGCCTCAACGGTGATCCTCATCGGCGGGGAGCGCACGCCGTCGGACGCCCTGGTGGGCCCCATCGCGACCGCGGCGCTCCGCCAACTGCACCTGGACCTGCTGTTCCTGGGCGTGCACGGCATGGATGCGGACGCCGGCTACACCACGCCCAACCTCCTGGAGGCCGAAACCAACCGGGCATTCATCGCCGCCTCCCGCAAGGTGGTGGTCCTGGCGGACCATACCAAGTGGGGCACCCAGGGAATCAGCACCATCGCCAAACTTGAAGAAGCCGACGAAGTGATCTGCGATTCCGGCCTGTCCCCGGACGCCCAGCGGATCCTCCGCGACCGGGTGGGCCGGCTGCGGCTCGTCTAAGACTCCGGACGGTTTAGTACATGGCGCGGCATCACGGGCACCCGCAGGACTGCCTGACCAGGAGTTTCGTCGGGAAGACGCGGTGCTGTGCGGGCTCGCCGCGGTCCGCCCCGACGAGCGCCCGGACGGCTGCTTCCGCCATGTCCCGCACGGGCTGCTCCACGGTGGTCAGCGTCGGCCAGGAGTATTCCGCGTCCTCCGAACCGTCGAACGAGACCAGCGCTATGTCTTCCGGGACGGACAAACCGGCCTCGTGGAGTGCGCGGAGGATGCCGATGGCCTGCATGTCGGAGCTGGCGAAGATGGCAGTGGGCCGGTGCCCGGACGCCAGGAACCGCTTCCCTGCGGCGTAGCCGCCAACCCGGGTGAAGGCGCTGCGGGCAATAGGGCCTTCCGGCAACCCGGCGTCCCTGAGCGCCTGCACCCAGCCCTCTTCGCGGGCGTCCGCTTCGTTGCCGGTGGTGGTACCCATGGCCAGGCCGATGTTGGTGTGGCCATGACCGATCAAATGCTCGACGGCGGTGCGCGCACCTTTCGCCAGGTCCACACCCACCGTGGTGACCCCGGCTGAGCTGCCGCTGTGGCTCAGGAGCACGGACGGGATCTCCGCTGCCTCCAGGTCATCCAGCTCCGGTTCGAACAGGACGCTGGCCAGCACCACGCCGTCCACCTGCCGGGCGGCCAGGTTCCGGATATTCCGGCGCTCCTTGGCCAGGTTGCCGTCCGAGTTCGTCAGCACCAGGGCGTACCCGAGTGCGCCCGCCGCGTCCTCCACGGCGTGGGCCAGCATTGAGAAGAACGGGTTGCTGTTGTCCGGAATGACCAAACCGATCGTTTCGCTGGACCCCAGCTTCAGGGCCCGTGCAGCCGCGTTGGGGCGGTAGCCCAGCTGCCGGATGGCTTCCTGGACCTTCGCTTCGGTGGCGGGCGCCACCTTCTTCGGCCCGCCGTTCACCACGTAGCTGACGACGGCGGTGCTCACCCCGGCGTACCGGGCCACATCCTTGCGGGTCACCTGGGTCCGCGGGGCGGGCGCTGCCGGAATGGTCATAGTGTCCATGCTAGCTACAGCGTGTCCCTAAGCTTCGCCGGAGCATCGCCAAAGTCGCGGATGGGGAGGCGTTCGCCGTTCCGCCGGGCGGATTCATGGGCCACAATGCCGGGCAGGGTGAACCGCGCGGCCGTCCATGCGTTGACCGGCGGCAGCGACCCCGTGTTCACGGCCGTGACAAAGTCGTCCACGAGGAACTGGTGGCTGCCTTCGTGGCCGTTGGGCGCCCCGCGGAACTCCTCCGGCAGCCTGCCGCTGTCATGCACCGGCGCCAGACCGGACACGAAGGCGTCCCGAAGTTCCGGCGCCACATTGGCGAGCGACGGATCGTCCAGCGGCACACTGGGCCGTGACTCCATCTGCTCGGAGATGTCGTGGACGTTGGTCTTGTCCTGCCACACCGTCACCTTGGCCAGCTGCTCAAAGCTGGCCTCGGTGCCGAAGAACCGGAACCGGGACTCACGGATATGCGAGGGGTAGCCTACGCGGCGCATCTCGTTGGTCCGCATGGCACCGCCGTCGTTCAGCTCGAAGAGGGCCGTGGCGTTGGAGAAGTCGTTCCCGAACATGCTGATGTCCTTGTCGAACACCCCGTCCCCGCGTTCGTCCTTCACACCGACGCAGCTGACGCTCACGGCGTGCGCCGGCAGGGCACCGAGAACGCCGCCAATCGCGTGCGTCGGGTACAGCATGGGCGGGTAGCTGGCGGTTTCCTTCCAGTGCTCCCCGCCGCTGTACCGGTAGGCGTCGTAGAAGCCCAGATCCATGTCATGGACGTAATCGCCTTCCGCGTAGAACACCCGGCCGAACCGGCCGGCCGCGTGCTGCTCGCGGGCATAGACCGTGGCCGGGTTGTAGTAACTGGTTTCGCCCATCATGTAGACGTTGCCGGTTTCGCGGACGGCGTCGATGATCTTCGCGATCTCGTCCTCGGTGACGGCCATGGGCACCGCCGAGTAGACATGCTTTCCGGCCCGGAGCGCCCGTTCCACCAGCGGTCCGTGGGTCCACCGCTGCGTGAAGATGGCGACGGCATCGACGTCGGATGCCAGCAGCTCGTCAAAGGTGCCCATGGAACCTGCAAGGCCATATTGCGCGACCGCCCCGGCCGCACGGTCCGCAAGCTCGTCCACGGCGAAGACCTCGCTGACTCCGGGGTGGAGGTTGAAGAGGTGCGCGAACTGGCCGCCAAACTGTCCCACGCCGACTACTCCGATTGAAAACGCCATTGTTCCTGCCTTCCTAGGCCCAGGCGGCACCGATATCCGGACCGCATACGTGTTTGAGCCACAGTCTTTCAGCCCAATCTACTCGAGTCAACGCCTGC
Organism: Arthrobacter sp. K5; assembly: GCF_040448525.1. Lineage (NCBI taxonomy): Bacteria > Bacillati > Actinomycetota > Actinomycetes > Micrococcales > Micrococcaceae > Arthrobacter > Arthrobacter sp. K5. The sequence goes on from NZ_CP159279.1 coordinate 2,211,950, forward strand.
AACGTTGGAGAAGCTATGGGCCTGATTTGCCCGGGAATAATCCTTGCGGTCCGATATCTACTCGTGTAGATTCGTTCTCGATTGTTAGTTCCATCACACACCCAGGAAGGGTCGATGATGACCACCCTTACCAAGAACCCCCCAACCAGGAGTGACCCACGGCGGCCGGCACGGTCCGGCGGGCTCCGCCGCGGCGCCGCCCGCCTGGGCGACCTCAGGATCGCGCTGCTGTTCATCGTCCCGGCGCTGATCGGCTTCATTGCGTTTTGCCTGGTCCCCACCATCCGTGGCGTCTACCTGAGCTTCACCGAGTACAGCGTGCTGGGCGAACCGGAGTGGATCGGCGTCAAGAACTACACCGCGATTTTTGCCGACGAGCTCTTCTGGAACGCGATGGCCGTGACCGTGCAGTACGTCGGCATCAACATCGGCCTGCAGACCCTCATCGCCCTCGGCCTGGCGCTGTTAATGCACCGGGTGGCCAAGTCCACGCTCATCCGCGGCGCGCTGCTGCTCCCGTTCCTGGTGGCCAACGTGATCGTCGCCCTGCTCTGGTTCTGGATGCTCGACTATCAACTGGGCATCGTCAACGAAGTCATCAGCTGGCTGGGGCTCCCCCGCATCGCCTTCTTCGGCAGTGAGCAGTGGGCCATCCCCACGATTGCTTTCGTCAACGTGTGGCGCCACATGGGCTACACAGCACTGCTCATCTTCGCCGGGCTGCAGGCCATCCCCAACCATGTATATGAAGTGGCTTCCCTGGACGGCGCCTCGCCCGCCAGGACGTTCTGGTCCATCACCATGCCGCTGCTGCGCCCCGTCCTGGCGCTGGTCCTGGTCGTCACCGTCATCGGATCCTTTCAGGTCTTCGACACGGTAGCGGTCACCACCGGCGGTGGGCCCGTCAATGCCTCACGCGTCATCCAGATGTACATCTACCAAAAAGCCTTCGGCGAATCCGACTTCGGGTACGCCTCAGCCCTGTCCGTCATCCTCTTCGTGATCCTCGCCCTGGTGGCCTTCATCCAGATGAAGTTCCTCAAGGGCAACGAATCGGATCTGGACTAAGGAAACCCCGCCATGACCACTCAGACAATCACCCGCGTCCGCAAATCCATGAACTGGCGACTCATCGGCGCCTGGGCCCTCGTCGCCGTTGCGCTGGCCGTCACCATCCTCCCGTTCCTCTGGATGCTCCGCACGGCACTCTCCAGCAACCATTCGCTCGCCTCCAATTCCACGAACCTCCTCCCTGCTGACTTCTCCTGGGGCGCTTTCAAGCGCGTCTTCGGAATGCAGTCTGCAGAAGAGGCCATCGCCGAGGGCGGCTCCGGTGCCAACATCGACTTCTGGCTATACCTGCGCAACTCGGTTCTCTTCTCGACCGTGACAACAGCAGGCCAGGTCTTTTTCAGCGCACTCGCCGCCTACGCCTTCGCCCGGCTCCGCTGGCCCGGACGGGACAAGGTCTTCGCCCTGTTCCTGGCCACCATGATGATTCCGCCGATCTTCACCGCGCTGCCCAACTTCCTGCTCATCAAGAACCTGGGACTGCTGAACACCTTCGCCGGACTAACGCTGCCCTTCGTGTTCATGTCCGCGTTCGGCATTTTCTTCCTCCGCCAGTTCTTCATGAGCATGTCCCGGGAAGTCGAAGAGGCCGCCATGCTCGACGGTGCCAAGCACCTGCGCATCTTCTTCCAGATCGTGCTGCCGAACGCCGCCGCACCGATGGCCACACTGGCCCTGCTCACGTTCATCGGCCAGTGGAACGAATACTTCTGGCCACTGCTGGTGGGCCAGGAAGAAAACGTCCGCGTCCTCACTGTGGGCCTGAGCGTCTTCAAGTCCCAGTCTCCGCAGGGTGCCCCGGACTGGTCAGGACTTATGGCCGCCACCATCGTCGCAGCTGTGCCCGTCCTCATCCTGTTCATCGCCTTCGGCAAGAAGGTGGTCAACTCCATCGGCTTCTCCGGCATCAAATAACCGCTAACCCTCATCACACCCACTCCACTCCGGGCTACCCCATGCCCCCTTCGAAAGGTTCATCATGAAGAAAACCCTCGGCGCCGTCGCTGCCGCCGCAGCTATCGCCATGTCCCTCACCGCCTGCGGCGGCGGGTCCCCCTCCACCACCTCCGGCGAGGCGAAGGGCGACATCAACTACTGGCTGTGGGATGCCAACCAGCTCCCGGCCTATAAGCAGTGCGCTGCTGACTTCACCAAGGCCAACCCTGACATCAAGGTCAAGATCACCCAGCGCGGCTGGGGCGACTACTGGACCACCCTGACCAACGGCTTTGTTGCCGGTAACGCGCCGGACGTCTTCACCAACCACCTCTCCAAGTACCCCGAATACGCCTCAAAGAAGCAGCTGCTCAGCTTGGACGAAGCGGTTGAGAAGGACGGGGTCAAGCTGGACGTCTACAACGAGGGCCTCGCTGACCTGTGGGTGGGCCAGGACGGCAAGCGCTACGGCCTGCCCAAGGACTGGGACACCGTCGCCATGTTCTACAACAAGAAGCTCGTCAAGGATGCCGGGTACACCGAGGAACAGTTGACGAATCTCGCCTGGAACCCGCAGGACGGCGGTACTTACGAGAAGGCCATTGCGCACCTCACCGTGGACAAGAGCGGCAAGCGCGGCGACGAGCCGGGCTTCGACAAGAACAACGTTGCCGTCTACGGACTGGGCCTGGAAAATTCCGGCAACGGCCAGGGGCAGACCCAGTGGAGCTTCCTTACCGGGACCACCGGCTGGACGCACACGGACAAGAATCCGTGGGGCACCAAGTTCAACTACGACGATCCCAAGTTCCAGGAAACTATCAAGTGGTGGGCGGGCCTGGCAGAAAAGGGTTACATGCCCAAGCTTGAGACAACCGTGGGCGCGAGCGTGTCGGACGCCTTCGGCGCCGGGAAGGCCGCCATCAACACCAACGGCTCCTGGATGATCGGCCAGTACACCAGCTACAAGGGCATCGAGACCGGTATCGCTCCCACCCCCAAGGGACCCGACGGCAAGCGCGCCAGCATGTTCAACGGTCTGGCGGACTCCATCTGGGCCGGCACGAAGAACCCGGCGGCTGCCGCCAAGTGGGTCGAGTATCTGGCCTCCAGTGACTGCCAGGACGTCGTGGCCTCCAAGGCCGTTGTCTTCCCTGCCATCAAGAGCTCCTCGGAGAAGGCAGCCGCGGCCTTCAAGGCCAAGGGCATCGACGTCAGCGCGTTCACCACGCACGTCAAGGACGGCACCACCTTCCTCTTCCCCATCACCGAGAACGCGGCGAAGGTGGACGGCCTCATGGCGCCAGCCATGGACGCTGTGCTCTCCGGCAAGAAGGACGCCAGCACCCTGGGCGAGGCCAACGAGAAGGTGAACTCGCTCTTCAAGTAGGAAGTCAACTGGGCGAAAACCAAAGTCCAGGCATCCACACAGCACCACGCCTGCGGGGCCGGAACCGCGCACACCGCGCCCGGCCCCGCAACACCCCTTATACCTGTCTGCTCATTATGAAAGAGAACTACCTATGGATCCCCTGCACCTCCGTTCCGCCGGCACCAGCCTGGTGATCAGCTTCAACAGCGGGGAGGCCGAGGTCATCCACTGGGGTGCCGATCTTGGCAGTGACCTCCCTGACCTGTCCATCCTCACCGAGGCCATTCCCAACTCCGCCATCGACGCCACCGTCCCGGCGGGACTGCTTCCCCAGGCGTCCTCCAGCTGGCGGGGTCGTCCGGCCCTCCGCGGCCACCGGATTGCCGACGGCGTCTCCGGCCTGGACTTCTCCGTTCGCCTACGTGCCGTGCACGCCGCAACCAATGGCAACTCCGCCGCCGTCGTCCAGCAGGATACCGACGCCGGCATCACCGTGGAATCCACGCTCGCCCTCCACGACGGCGGGCTGCTGGAACTGCGCCACACCGTCACGAACACCGGAACCACGCCTTTCCAGCTCGACGAACTGGCCGCCGTCCTCCCGGTGGCCCCGGACGCCGTCGAACTTCTGGACCTGACCGGGCGCTGGTGCCGGGAACGGCACCCCCAGCGCCGGCCCATTCATCAGGGCACCTGGGTGCGCACAGGGCGGCATGGCCGCACCGGCCACGATTCCTCGCTGCTCTTCGCCGCCGGCACCGCCGGCTTCGGCAACCGCCACGGAAAGGTCTGGGTCACCCACCTGGCCTGGAGCGGCAACCACGAACAGTTCGCCGACACCATCGGCGACGGTCGCACCATGATCGGCGGTTCGGAGCTGCTGGGATCTGCCGAAGTGATCCTCCAACCGGATGGAAGCTACACCACGCCGGCGCTCTTCGCTGCCTACTCCGACCGCGGCCTGGACGGGATCAGCGAGGTGTTCTACAGCTGGTTCCGTTCCCGCCCGCACCATGTGCTTCCGGCAGCGGGCGGCGGAAAGGCCCGCCCCGTGGTGCTCAACACCTGGGAGGCCGTCTACTTCGACCACAACCTGGACACCCTGATTGAGCTTGCGGACTCGGCCGCCGACCTCGGCGTGGAGCGCTTCGTCCTGGACGACGGCTGGTTCCGCGGCCGCCGCGACGACACCGCTGGCCTGGGCGACTGGTTCGTGGACGAGACGCTCTGGCCGGAAGGACTGACACCGCTCATCGACGCCGTCACGTCCCGGGGCATGGAGTTCGGCCTGTGGGTGGAACCCGAGATGATCAACCTCAACTCGGACACGGCACGCGCGCACCCCGACTGGATCGTGGGACCGGCCGCCGCCTCCCACAAGGATGGCGGCCGCCTGCCGCTCGCCTGGCGGAACCAGCACATCATCGACCTGGTGAACCCGGAGGCATGGCAGTACATCTTTGACCGGATCGACACCCTCCTGCGCGAAAACAACATCAGCTACCTGAAGTGGGACCAGAACCGGGACCTCACCGAGCACGGGCACGCCGGACGCGCCTCCGTCCACGAGCAGACCCTGGCCGCCTATCGCCTGTTCGACGAACTGCGCAAGGCCCATCCCGGCGTCGAGATTGAGAGCTGCTCCTCCGGCGGGGCGCGCGTGGACTTGGGCATCCTGGAGCGCACAGACCGTATCTGGGGTTCGGACTGCAATGATGCCCTGGAACGGCAGACCATCCAGCGGTGGACCGGCGTCGTGGTTCCGCCCGAACTGGTGGGCGGGCACATCGGCCCCACCACGTCGCACACCACCGCGCGCACCCACGACCTCTCCTTCCGAGCCATCACGGCGCTGTTCGGCCACTTCGGGATGGAGTGGGATGTGCGGGAGGTCCAGGGTGAGCAGCGCGTGGAACTCAGGCGATTCATTGCGCTCTACAAGGAGCACCGCGGCCTGATCCACAGCGGCCGGATGGTCCGCGCCGACGTTCCCGACGATTCGCTGATGCTGCACGGTGTTGTGGCGGGCACTGCTGGTTCCGTTGCGGGTGCTGCCTTGGAACCCGGCTCGACGGCTGCGCTGTTCGCCCTGGTGAGCACGCGCACCTCGTTCGCCGAGCAGCTGGGACGGGTCGCCCTGCCCGGGCTCGAGGCGGCACGCCGCTACCGGGTAGAGGCCATCTTCCCGGCCCCGGTGGACGCCGACTATGGCCACACCTTCACCCAGATCCAGCCGCCGGCGTGGCTGGCTTCCGGGGCGGAGGCCAGCGGCCGCTTCCTGGCCGAGGTGGGACTCCCGATGCCCAGCCTCAACCCGGAGCACGCACTGGTGCTGAAGGTCACAGCCCTCTAGCAGTCGACACAAACAAATCCGAGACTGCCCCGCCGTTCCCCGGCTCTCAGGAGTGAACGGGACGTCGGGGCAGTCTTCGCCCAGGCAGAGGAAAGCACATGAGAATACTGGTCCCAGGCGGCACCGGATACATCGGCTCGCATACTGTTCTAGCCCTGCAGGAAGCCGGCCATGACGTGGTGGTGATCGACAGCCTGGTGAACTCCAGTGTGGAATCGCTGCGCCGCGTTGCCGAACTCACGGGCCAGAAAGCCGTCTTCCACGCTGTAGACCTGTTGGACGAGGCCGCCGTCGACGCGGTGTTTGCCCGTCACGCAATCGACGCCGTCATCCACTTCGCCGGTCTGAAGGCTGTGGGTGAGTCGGTCCGGGAACCGTTGAAGTATTACCACAACAACCTCGTAGGCACCCTCATCCTCCTTCGGGTGATGGACCGCCACGACGTACGCTCGCTCGTCTTCAGCTCGTCGGCCACCGTTTACGGGGAACACAGCCCCGTCCCGTATGTCGAAAAAATGGAAATCGGCGCCAACAACCCGTACGGCAGGACCAAGGAACAGATTGAGGACATCCTCACGGACCTCGGCGGCTCCGATCACCGCTGGCACATCGCGCTGCTGCGGTACTTCAATCCTGTGGGCGCCCACCAGTCCGGCCGGATCGGCGAGGACCCCCTGGGCATTCCCAACAACCTGGTGCCGTTCATCGCCCAGGTCGCCGTGGGGCGCCGGGACAAGCTGATGGTTTTCGGCGGCGACTACAACACGCCGGACGGCACCTGTTTACGCGATTACATCCATGTGGTGGACCTGGCCGAAGGCCATTCGGCCGCCCTAAATCACGTGGCCGGCCGCACCGGGGTGTTCCGGTGGAACCTCGGCTCAGGCAAAGGCTCCTCGGTGCTGGAGGTTCTGCGGTCCTTCGAGACGGCCGTCGGCCGGCCAATTCCCCACGAAATCGCAGCGCGCCGCGCGGGTGACCTTCCGGCCTTCTGGGCTGACGCTTCCGCCGCCCTCGCCGACCTCAGCTGGTCCACCACAAAGACCTTGGACCAGATGTGCGAGGACCACTGGCGCTGGCAGAAGAATAACCCGAACGGCTATGCCGGATAGGACAGAGACCCTCAGGGCCAACCCAGGCGGCCACACGGCGGGGGCATGGGAACCGCGTGCGGGCCAGTCTCTGCCGGCAGCCGTTCCTGCCGCATATCAAGAAGCCGAAAAGGACGCCCGACCGTAAAATAAGACATGTCTCCCCACCTTTTCCAGCTCCAAGCAGGCGGAACCGCCGTCGTCGTCGATGCTTCCCTTGCCGGAATGCCTGCCATCCTTCACTGGGGCCCGGAACTGGGCCTGCTCGGCCAGGACGAACTGGGCGCGCTAAGCACTGCCGCTAAACCACAGAGAGTCTCCGGCGGAATCGATCGCCCGGCCCGGCTCACGCTTCTCCCGCAGGAAGCCCAGGGCTGGCAGCTGGCCCCCGGAATCTCCGGCCACCGCTCCGGCACAGGGTTCTCGCCCGACTTCCAGGTGACAGACATCTCCGGCACAGGCACCAGCCTCACCGTTACGGCTGAGGATCCCCATACCTCTCTGCACCTGACCAGCCGCCTCGAACTGACAGGCTCCGGACTTTTCAAACAGCAACACATGGTGACCAACACCGGAGACAGCGCTTACGACCTCACTTCCCTCCAACTGTTTTTCCCGCTGCCCGCCGACGCTACCGAAGTGCTGGACACCACAGGCCGGCACCTTAAGGAACGCTCGCCGCAACGGCGCGATCTCACGGTCGGCGCGCACGTGCGGGAAAGCCGGCGCGGGCGCCCTGGTGCCGACGCATCGCTGCTCATGGCGGCTGGCCGCAGAGGCTTCGGCTTCCGCTCGGGCAGGGTCCACGCTGTGCATCTGGCCTGGAGCGGAAATCACCGCCTCAGCGCCGAGCGAAGCATCAATGCACAGAACTTCCTCACAGCTTCCGAACTCCTGCTGCCGGGTGAGGTTCGCCTGCAGCCAGGTGACAGCTACAGCACCCCCTGGGCGATCGGCTCCTGGGGAAACGGGCTGGATGAACTGGCCGGGCGCTTCCACGAGCACCTTCGCGCACGCCCCCACCACCCGCGGTCCCCGCGTCCCGTCACCATGAATAGCTGGGAAGCCGTGTACTTCGACCACGACCTTCCCCGGCTGAAAGCGATCGCCAGCGCCGCGGCTGCGGCGGGAGTCGAACGCTTCGTCCTCGACGACGGTTGGTTCCTCGGGCGCCGCGACGACACCGCCGGCCTTGGCGACTGGATAGTGGACAAATCCGTCTGGCCCGATGGCCTCGGCCCGATCATTGACCACGTCCGAGGCCTCGGAATGGAGTTCGGGCTCTGGTTCGAGCCGGAAATGGTCAATCCGGACAGCGAACTGGCCCGGAGTCACCCCGAATGGATGCTGCAGGTGAATGGCCGGATGCCGGTCTCGGCTCGCCAACAGCAGGTCCTTAACCTGGCCCTTCCCGCCGCCTGGGAGTACATTTTCAATGCCGTGCACAGCATTTTGGATGAATACCCGATCAGCTACATCAAGTGGGATCACAACCGCGACCTGCTTGACCCGGGTAGCGCGGCCTCAGGCCAGGCCGCGGTGCACGCAAACACGAAAGCCGTTTACCGGCTCATGGAAGCCCTCAAGGAACACCATCCCGGCCTGGAAATCGAGTCCTGCGCGTCCGGCGGGGCACGCGTGGACCTTGCTGTGCTGGACCGGACCGACAGGATCTGGACGAGCGACTGCATTGATCCGCTGGAACGGCTGGACAACCAGGCCTATACCGGACTTCTGGTCCCCTACGAGCTGATGGGAGCCCACGTCGGCGGGCCCAGCTCCCATTCCACCCGGCGCAGCCACAGTCTCGACTTCCGCGCGGCGACCGCCCTCTTCGGCCATTACGGCATCGAATGGGACATTTCAGACCTCCCTCAGGCGGAACTGGGGGCGCTGCGCGGCTGGGTGGATTTCCACAAGGCCAACCGGTCCCTCTTCCACACCGGCAGCAGCGTGCATTCCGACCATCCGGACACCTCCATGGACGTCCGCGGCGTGGTGGCCAAAGACCGGCAGCGGGCCATCTTCATCTACACGCAACGCACTGCCAGCACCACCTACCCGCCAGGCCCATTCACGCTGCCGGGCCTCGATCCGGACAGCGCCTACTCAGTTGCCCTGGCCGCCCCGCTGACCGACGCGGCAAGCCCGGGGCAATCGGCCCTTGAATGGGCCCAGAAACCGGTGCTCCTCAGCGGCCGCATACTCGAGACCGTTGGGCTGCAGGCACCCGTGCTCTTCCCGGAAACGGCCATCGTGATCATGGCCGAATCCGTGGGCGGTCCGTCAGCGCCGCTCCCCCCAGCATCCGTCAGCCTCAAGGAATAGTCATGTTCCACCTCAAGCAGGTTCGGGCAAAGGCCCTCAGCGCCGCACTTGCCGCCGCGCTGCTGACCAGCTGTGCCGCCCCACCGGCAGAGGATGAAGTCACGCTGAGCTTCTTCCAGTTCAAGCCGGAGGCCGTAAAGGAATTTGCCGGTCTTATCGACGAGTTCGAAGCCGCGAACCCCGGCATTAGGGTGCTACAGAACAACGTTCCGGACCCGGACACCGCCATCCGGACACTTCTTGTCAAAAACAAGACACCGGATGTGCTGACCCTGAACGGAAACGCCAGCTTCGGCCTCCTAGCGAGGGCCTGCGTGTTCGCCGACCTGAGCCAGGAACCCGCAGCAAGAGATGTTCTTCCCGCTGTGCAGGACATCCTCAACGCCAACGGGCGGTGCAGCGGCTCGGAGATCAACGGGCTTCCCATGGCGAACAATGCCAGCGGCGTCCTGTACAACCCGGAGCTCTTCGCAAAGTACGGTGTCTCCGTTCCACGAACCTGGGACGAGCTGATTGCGGCGGCCGAGACCTTCAAGGCCAATGGGGTTGCACCGTTTTACATGACCCTCAAGGACGCGTGGACCACGTCCCCGGCCCTGGTGAATCTCGCTGCACAGCTGCAGCCGGAAGGCTTCTTTGACCGGCTGACCGCGGCCGGTGCGGACCGGAACAACAGCCCGGTATCGTTCAGCAAGGATTACCAGGAAGTAGCCGACAAGTTGCTCCAGCTCTTTCACTACGCCCAGCCGGGCGCTGCCGGCGTCGACTACGCGACCGGAAATAAGGCCTTTGCTGACGGCAAGTCCGCGATGTACCTCAATGGCAGCTTCGCGGTGCCGGCCATCAGAGCCGCTAACCCTGACGCCAGAATCGCCTCATTTCCCTACCCGGTCACGAACAATCCCGGCAATGTCACGGTGGTGTCCGGCGTCGACGTGGTACTCGCTATGGGGCGTGACACTCCCCACCGGGCTGAAGCGCAAAAATTCATCAACTTCCTCATGTCCAAGGACGTGATCGACAAGTACGCCAAAAACCAGAGCGCCCTCGCCCCCATCAGGTCAGCTGCACCGCAACAGGACACGGCCCTGCGGGGCCTGGCCTCCTACTTCACCTCCGGCAAGGTCGATGGCTACATGGACCACCGGCTGCCGCCCAGCATCCCGCTGGTCAACATCACACAGCAGTTCGTCCTGGACGGCGACAAGTCCCGCTACCTGAACACCCTGGACAACGAATGGTTTAAGGTCGCAGCCCGCATGCCCAACCGAGGTGACCAGCAATGACGCATTCCACCAAAGCCTTCTACTGGATGGCCGTTCCCGCGCTGCTGCTCTTCGTTGTCCTGCACACCATTCCGGTGGTCACGGGCATGTTCTTCAGCCTCACGGATTACGCCGGCTACGGAAAATGGAACTTCGTTGGTCTTCAGAACTACGTCAGCCTTTTCAAGGACGACCGGGTCCTGGCCTCCTACGGTTTCACTTTCCTTTTCGCCATCACGGCGACGGTGATCGTCAACGTGTTGGCGCTCGGAATCGCCATGCTGCTCAACGCGAGGATCAAATTCCGCACCGCGTTCCGCGGCATCTTCTTCATCCCGAACGTACTGGCCGTCCTCATCATCGGCTATGTCTTCAACTTCATCTTTTCCAACTCGCTTCCGCTGCTGGGCCAATCGCTGGGGCTCGACTGGCTCTCGACCTCGATCCTGGCCAACAAAGACCTCGCCTGGCTCGGCATCGTGGCCGTGTCGGCATGGCAGTCCATCGCGTTCAGCGTCATCCTGTACCTCGCCGGGCTGCAGACCATCCCCGCGGAGCTGTACGAGGCGGCTGGCCTGGACGGGGCCAGCTACTGGCGGCAGTTCAGTTCCATCACCTTTCCGATGATCGGCGCGTTCTTTACCATCAACATGGTGCTGGCGCTTAAGGGCTTCCTGCAGGCCTTCGACCAGATTGTTGCCCTGACCAACGGCGGTCCCGGCACCTCCACCGAGTCCGTCGCCATGGTGATCTTCCGCGGCGGCTTCCAGGGCGGGGAATTCGGCTACCAGATGGCCAACTCTGTTGTTTATCTGCTGGTGATCGTGGCGGTGTCCGTGATCCAGCTCCGGACACTCCAGCGCAAAGAGGCGGACTTCTAGTGACCACCACAACCGAGACGGCGTCATCAGCCCGGAGCGTAACGCCGGCCCGCGGCCTGCGGCGGCGCGGCCGGCTGAGCGACCGCGTGAACTGGCCGCTCACAGCCCTGGCGGCGGTCCTGGCACTGACCGTGCTCATCCCGCTGTACCTAACGGTCATCACCGCCCTCAAGACACCGGACCAGCTTGGCGGTTCCGGGTTCGAATGGCCGAGCCGGGTCCGGCTGGAAAACTTTTCCGACGCCTGGTCCCTGACCAACTTCCCCCGGGCCCTGCTGAACTCAGCCATCGTCACGGTGGGGGCGGTGGTTCTCACCATCCTGTCCAATTCCCTGGTGGCCTACGCCATCGCACGGAACCTGCACAAGCGCTTCTTCAAATTCCTTTACTATTTCTTCGTCGCTGCGCTCTTCGTGCCGTTTCCGATCATCATGCTGCCGGCCACCAAGGAGACCGCTTTGTTGGGGCTGGACAACCCGGTGGGACTGTTCCTGCTCTACACGGTCTACGGGCTCAGTTTCAACGTCTTCGTCTACACCGCTTTCATCCGCTCCATCCCGCGTGAACTGGAGGAAGCGGCAACCATGGATGGCGCCTCCACCTGGGGCATATTCCGCCGCATCATCTTCCCGTTGCTCACTCCGATGAATGCAACCGTGGGCATCCTGACGTGCCTCTGGGCCTGGAACGACTTCCTGCTGCCTCTCGTCATCCTGTCGGACCCCGCGACGCGCACACTGCCACTTGCGCAGTATGTGTTCCAGAGCCAGTTCAACACCAACTACACGGTGGCTTTTGCCTCGTACCTGATGGCCCTGGCGCCCCTGCTGCTGGTCTACCTGTTCGCACAGCGCTGGGTGATCTCTGGCGTCATGCGCGGCTCCATCAAGTGAGTCAGCGCTCTGGCGTTCCGTAACGAAAGCCCAGCCCGCGTAAGACCGGCAAGCCGACGCGATAGATTTGCAGTCATGACTGAAGCCCCCTCCGCCACCGAAGCCGGCCGCGGCACCATCCTTGTCCTGAACGGCCCCAACCTGAACCTCCTCGGCACCCGCGAGCCGGAAAAGTACGGAACGGCCACACTGGCCGACGTCGAGCAGCTCGCCAAGGACGCCGCCGCCGCCCGCGGGCTCGACGTCGAGTGCTTCCAGTCGAACCATGAGGGCGCCCTGGTGGACGCCATCCACGCCGCCAGGGGCAAGGCAATCGGCATCGTGCTGAACGCCGGGGCGTACACCCACACCTCGGTGGCCATCCGCGACGCCATCTCCGCGGTTCAGGTCCCCGCGGTGGAAGTCCACATCACCAACGTGCACGCCCGCGAGGAATTCCGCCACCACTCCTACCTCTCCGACATCAGCAAGGCCGTGATCGCCGGTGCCGGGATTCTGGGCTACCGCTTCGCCGTGGAGTACCTCGCCGACCTGAATGCCGGCAAGGCCTGACCATGCCGGCGGCGGCCCTCGGCACCGCAGAGTGGTACCGGCACTTCGGCACGGTTGATGCCCCCGGTTCCTCACCCTGCTACGCCGACTGGTCGCTGCACATCGCCGACGATCCCGAGCTCATTGCCCGGATCGACCAGTGGCCGTACAAGAAGCGCCAGCCCCTGCTCATGCTCGCCGCCACCCGCTTCCTCGGCGCCAACGTCTCCCCGTACCCCGAGTTCCGGAGATTCCTGGACGAGCACTGGGCCGAGGTCTCGCGCACCGTCATGTCCCGCGCCACGCAGACCAACGAGGTGGGCCGCTGCGCCACCCTGCTGCCCTCCTTCGGGGCCATCGCCGCTACCGAGGGCAGGCCCCTTGCCCTGATCGAGGTGGGGGCCTCCGCTGGGCTCGCCCTGTTTCCGGACCGCTACAGCTACGAGTTCGACGACGGCGTGACCGTTACGCGGCTGGGTCCCGGCGGGTCCGGCGGGCTGCCGGAGCCCCCCGCTCCTGCCCTGCCGGACAGCGGGCCCGGTTCCCCTGCCCGACGCCTTGCCTGAGGTGGTGTGGCGGGCCGGGATCGACCTGAACCCGCTGGACGTGCGGAATCCCGACGACGTCGCCTGGCTTGAGGCGCTGATCTGGCCGGAGCAGGAGTTCCGGCGCGAGCGGCTGCGCCGGGCCATAGCCATTGCGCGCGAACAACCGCCTTTGCTCGTGGCCGGCGACCTGAACGACCAACTGCTGTCACTGGCCGGCCAAGTGCCCGCCGATGCCGCACTGGTGGTGTTCCACAGCGCCGTCATGGGTTATCTCGGCGCTGACGGGCGCGCCAGGTTCCGGGCCACCATGCAGGGCCTGGCACATGACCGTGGTTGCCACTGGCTGTCCAACGAGGGCGAGACAGTGATCATCCAGGAGGACGGCTCGGCGGTTCTCCCGGACATGGAGCCCAGCCGGATCGGGGGAAACTTCCTGCTGCAGCACAACGGCCGTCCCGTCGCCATCACTGGCCCGCACGGCCAGAGCCTGGACTGGCTGTAACCCGCTGAACCTGCTGCCGGAATGCCAATAGCGGACGCCTACTGCTGGCTGCACTGCTGCTGGATGCCCCTACTGCTGGATGCACTGTCCGGACGACACGGGGCTGGACAGGCTCGGCGCCTCTGCCGCCACCGGCCGAAGGTCGATCATCGGGATCGCGAAGCCCATGGCCGCGTCGGTGGTTGTCTTCGCGAAGATAACGCCTGCCACCGCCCCGTTGGTGGTGAGCAACGGGCCGCCGGAATTGCCGGGCTGGACGTCGCCGGCAAGCTTGTACACCTCGTCGGGAACGGGGTTGTTTCCGTAGATGTCCGGCACCAGCACCGTGGAAATGCCCTGCACAGTGGCCGGCTTGGACGTGTACGGGCCGCCGTGCGGGTAGCCGGCGAAGGCGGCAGCGGTTCCCGCAGGCAGGTCGGGGCTCAGTGGCAGTGCCGCGGTGGTCAGGCCGTCCACGGCCAGGACGGCGAGGTCGCGTTTGCTGTCGAAATACACCACCCTGCCGGGCATGGCTCCTCCGCCGGGGATTTCCACCACGGGTTGCGACACACCCGCCACGACGTGTGCGTTGGTCACCACGCGTCCGGGCGATACAACAAAGCCTGTGCCTGTCTGGTTCTGCCCGCACTGGAACGCGGTCCCTGCGATCTTCAGCACCGAACCGGCTGCCCTGTTCAGCGCCGGAGTATCCGTGCTGGCGTTTGGAACCGGGACCTGCTGGTCCTGGCCTATGCCCTCGATGAGCGTGGGGATGCCGTCGCCGATGACCGCAGAGCGCAGCTGAGCCATGGCGGATTTGACCGGGTTGGGCGTCAGTCCGTCTATGAAACGGATCACCTTTGACTCGGCCAGCTGCTGCGAGACGAAGGGAACGCCAAGGGCGCTGATGCTGAAGGCCAGCATGGACATGACCAGCGCGGACACGATCAGGTTCAGTGCCCCGCCGATGACTCTGTCCACAGCCCGGAGCGGCTGCATGCGGACGGCGCTGCGGATGCTGCGCCCGATCATGGTGCCGAGCGCATTGCCCAGGACCACCAGCAGGACGGCAGTTCCAATGATGGCGGTCAGGCGCCACCCGCTGTCCTCCACGAAGTCGCTGACCAGCGGAACGGAGAGGAAAGCGGCCACAGCGCCGGCCGCAAAGCCGGCAAGGCCGCCGACGGTCACCAGGAAGCCGTTGCGCAGGCCGTAGATCAGATAGGACAAAAGCGTGAGAATCAACGCAAGGTCCAGAACGGTCAGGCCAAACACCAGGTCTCCTCAAAGCAGCTAAGCCCCGATTCTACTGGCGAAGTCTGACAATTTGCCGTGGATGCGCGGAGCCTGCGCTGGTCTTGCGGCGTCTTTTAGGGCGTTTCAGCTGCCAAGTACGTCACAGAACGTTGAAAATTCTGAAACAATGGCACAAGCGCCCCAGACGACACTTTTACTCAGGAGAATTTATGGACATCGAGGTATTGCGCCGCGCACCCCTTTTCGCCACGCTGGACGACGACGCGTTCCGCCTGCTGACGGACGAACTGACCGAGGTCGATCTGTCCCGCGGTGCATCCGTTTTCCGCGAGGGCGACCAGGGTGACCAGCTCTACTTCATTGTCTCCGGCAAGGTGAAGCTCGGCCGCACCTCCCCCGACGGCCGCGAATCCCTCCTGGCCATCCTCGGCCCGGGTGAGCTCTTCGGCGAGATGGCCCTGTTCGACCCGAGCCCGCGCACCGCCACGGCCACCGCCGTCTCGGAGACCCGCCTGGCCGGCCTCAAGAACGAGAGCCTGAACTCCCTGCTCCGGACCCGTCCGGAGGTCTCGGCCCAGCTGCTGCAGGCACTGGCCCGCCGCCTCCGCCGCACCAATGACTCCCTCTCGGACCTGGTCTTCTCCGACGTGCCCGGCCGTGTGGCCAAGGCCCTCCTGGACCTCGCCGACCGCTTCGGCCGTCCGGCCACCGACGGCGTTCTCGTGGCACACGAGCTCACCCAGGAAGAGCTGGCCCAGCTCGTGGGCGCCTCCCGCGAAACCGTCAACAAGGCACTGGCCGAGTTCGTCCAGCGCGGCTGGCTGCGCCTCGAGGCACGCGCCGTCGTGATCTTGGACATGCAGCGCCTCCGCCAGCGCTCCCGCTAGCTAAACGAGCAAAGGCCGCCCCGATCGGGGCGGCCTTTTGCTGTCTAACTCACCACGGGCGGACGGGAAACCCCTCTGGTTGCGCCTGTGGAAACCAAGTGTTCGGACCCTAAAGCGACGGGACCTGAGGAAGCGTCAGGAAAAAGGCGACGAAACCTGAGGACGCGTTGGTTCCTTAGGCTCGATCAGCGGGTAGGAGCTCGATCCGCGGGCGGAGCCAGAAGCGGAGGCTTAGCGTTCGCGCTGGGGCTCTCCGGCAACCGTCTTTGCCGCCTCGACTTCGAGCATGAGCGTCCCGTTCTCGTCGACCAGCCTGGGCTGGTAGACGTGGGGGGTGCGCTTGTAGCTGAGGTACGCGATGCAGCCGTTGGCTTTCGCCATCT
This sequence comes from Arthrobacter sp. K5, assembly GCF_040448525.1. Classification (NCBI taxonomy): domain Bacteria; kingdom Bacillati; phylum Actinomycetota; class Actinomycetes; order Micrococcales; family Micrococcaceae; genus Arthrobacter; species Arthrobacter sp. K5. The sequence goes on from NZ_CP159279.1 coordinate 2,228,227, forward strand.
TCTCCAGCATGATCTCGGTGCCGGGGACCATGAGCTGCCCGAGCGTGAGGCCAACAGTGTTCTCCTGGCCCACCTCGTCGCCCAGGACAGTAGTGTCGCGTTCGGCGATCGCCTTGGTGGCGCACACCCACCGCCCCCAGACGCCCTTGCTCTCCAGGATGGAGGGCTGCTGGTTCATGGGGACGGTGGCGGCGAAGTACCGCGTGTTGAAGCGCCGGTGCGCGAAGTCCGGGCTGAGCCAGTTCACGAGCGGCTTGAGCAGGTCCGTGCGCAGGGACAGGCCGCGCTTGGCCAGCTCCTCGGTGAACGACTTTTCCTGTGACGCCACGGCTTCCCGGGCCTTCATCCACTCGGCAGTGGACGTCGCTTCCACGGTGGAGGACAGGTCCGGGCCGGCCAGCAGCACGCCGGTTTCCTCGAACAGTTCACGGACGGCTCCCACCACGTGGCGGCGGGCCAGGCCGACGTCGTCCGTTCCCATCTGCTCGGCCCAGTGCTGGGGCGAGGGCCCCAGCCAGCCGACGGCGTCGTCGTCGGACGCATCCAGGGAACCGCCCGGGAACGCGACGACACCCAGCGGCGATTCCCCCGGCCGGTAGCCGAGCCAGGTTTCCAGGCCGGTGGGCGAATCCCGGAGGAGCACCACGGAGGAAGCGAAACGGGGTTTGCGGGGAGTCCGCTCACCGTGTTCGAGCCAGCTTCGTGCCGCCCCTTCAAGATCGGGAGGAAGAACGAAGAGCCGGCGTGCTAGATGGGGCAAAGGAACCTACTGCTCCCTAGCTGAATTCGGCGATCAGTTCGACTTCCACCGGAGAGTCGAGCGGGAGGACGGAAACGCCGACGGCGGAACGGGCGTGCTGGCCCGCGTCACCGAAGACCCGGCCCAGGAGCTCGGACGCGCCGTTGATGACGCCGGGCTGGCCGGTAAAGGAAGTCTCGGAGGAGACGAAGCCCACAACCTTGACAATGCGCGTGATGCGATCGAGGTCACCAATGACACTCTTGACGGCGGCCAGGGCGTTCACGGCACAGACGGCGGCGTATGCCTTCGCGTCTTCCGGCGACACAGTCGGCTCGTCCGCGGTCCCCTCGGTGCCGGCGGACACCTTGCCGGTAGCTTCGAGTTTGCCGTTAATAAACGGCAGCTGCCCGGACGTGTAAACGTGGTTGCCGGAGACGACGGCCGGCACGTAGGCGGCGACAGGCGCGGCAACTTCCGGGAGGGTCAGTCCCAGCTCGGCGAGACGCTGCTCGACGGCGGACGATGGCGTCAGATCAGCGCTGGATGCGGTTTCCTGGGGGGTGGTCATACTACTGCTTCTCCCTCTTAAGGTAGGCGACAAGGCCGTTGCCGTCGGGTCCGGGGACTACCTGGACAAGCTCCCAGCCGTCGTCTCCCCACTGGTCCAGAATCTGCTTCGTGGCGTGGATGATGAGCGGAATCGTGGCGTACTCCCATTTGGTCATGAAATAAAGCCTAATCGTTGCCGGTAAACTGGAGAACATGGCGACTCGTAAGAACCCCATATTCGACACGGCCACCACCCTCGGCAAAATTTTTGGTTTCCTTGGCGTGAGCGCTATTTGTGGTGTCCTCGTGGCCGGTCTGCTGGTTCCTGCAGCCGCCGTTTCGGGCAGCACAGCCAGCGGCTCGATCGAATTCTTTGACACCCTGCCCGCTGAACTCCAGGTGGACCCGCCCAGCCAGTCCACCAAGGTCCTGGCCGCGGACGGGAGCGTGATCGCCAACCTGTACGCGGAGAACCGCACCCGCGTTCCGCTGGACCAGATCTCCCCGTTCATGAAGGACGCGGTGATCGCCATTGAAGACAGCCGGTTCTACGAGCACGGCGGTGTGGACACCACCGGCATCCTCCGCGCCCTGGTCGCCACGGCGCGCGGCAACAAGCAGGGTGCCTCCACCATCACGCAGCAGTACGTCAACAACGTCCTCAACGCCAACCTTGAAGCGGAAGGCAATTCCGACGAAATCAAGCTCAACGGTGTCAACAAGGGTGTCGGCGACAAGCTCCGCGAAATGAAGCTAGCGATCGCCCTGGAGAAGAAGTTCACCAAGGAGCAGATCCTTGAGGGCTACCTGAACATCGTCTTCTTCAACCGTGATGCATACGGCATTGAGGCCGCCTCCAAGTTCTTCTTCAGCACCACCGCGAAGAGCCTCACACTCCCCCAGGCTGCGCTGCTTGCCGGCCTCGTGAACAGCCCGTCGGCCTTTGACCCGATCACCAACCCGGACAACGCGAAGAAGCGCCGGGACCTGGTTCTGAGTGCGATGCTCACCCACGGCAAGATCACCAAGGCCCAGTACACCGCCGCAGTGGCAACCCCTGTGACGCCGAAGGTGACGCCGGCACGGCAGGGCTGTGCCTACTCGCCCACCGCCCCGTACTTCTGTGACTACGTCCTGCACCTCCTGCTGAACAACCCGGCCTACGGAGCGGACGCCACCGAACGCGAGAAGAAGGTATTCCGTGGCGGCCTGACCATCAAGACCACCCTGGACCCGAAGGCGCAGAAGACCGCGCAGGACCAAGTGAACGCCGCTGCGGGCGCAAATCCGGACAAGTGGGGCGCTGCCCTGGTGTCCGTTGAACCGGGCACCGGCAAGATCACCAACATGGCCCAGAACACCTCATGGTTTGCGGGCAAGGGCAAATTCGACTCCCAGATCAACTTCAGCGTTGACCAGTACGACGACCAAGGCAATGACCTGAACGGCCTCGGCGGTGCGCAGCCCGGCTCCACCATGAAGCCGTTCACGTTTGCCGAGTGGCTGAATGAGGGCAAGTCGATGAACACCATCGTCAATGCCGCCCAGCGACGGTACCCGCAGAATTTCCCGTGGCAGAACACCTGCCCCACGCCGACTGTGGGCTGGTATGACAGCACGAACGGCACCACGGACCTCCAGAACGCGGAGGAGGGCTACTACCGGCCCATGAGCGTGCTGGACGGCCTGAAGAACTCCATCAACACGGCAACGTTCGCCTCGGCTTCACAGGTTGACCTGTGCGGCATCCAGAAAGTGGTGGACGCCGTCGGGCTGCACGGCGGCCTGCCGACCCGCGACAAGGACACCAACGCGATAGTCGATGCGAATCCGAGCATCACCATGACCACGCTGGGCAACCTTCTGGGCTCCACCCAGACTGCGCCGCTGACCATGGCCAGCGCCTTTGCCACGTTCGCGAACGACGGCAAGTACTGTGCCCCGATCGCGATCACCTCGGTGACCGACCAGACCGGCGCGCAGCTGCCGGCACAGTCCCCTGCCTGCCGGGACGCCCTCAAGCCCGAGGTGGCGCGCGGCGTGAACTATGCGCTTCAGAAGGTGCTTAACGAGGGATCCGGTTCACTCATCCAGCCCAGGATATCCACCGAGACCAACTTCCCGATCGCGGCCAAGACCGGTACGTCCAACAACAATGGCTCCACCTGGGTTGTCGGACACACCATGGGCCTGGCAACGGCTGCCTGGTTCGGTGACGCGCTCGGCGCCCAGGACCGGGCCGGCCAGAACGTAACGGTCAACGGCAAGTTCTACACGGGCATCGACGGCTACATGATCGCCGGCCCGATGTTCTCCAATTTCATGTCCCAGATCGCGCCCGGCTACGGCACGGACCCCTTCCCGGAACCGCCGTCGAACCTGCTTTACGGCACGCCGCAGTATGAGCCCACGGTTCCGAATAATCCCTCCACCGGTGAAAACAATGACACCGGCAACACCGGCGGGAACACGGGTGGCAACACCGGCGGCACCGGGGGCAACAGCGACAACGGCGACAACAGCAGCAATGGAAACGGCAACAGCATCAAGGGGAACGGCTGACCGTGGCTGACCTTTCACGCGTGGCAAGCCGCGTCCGTAGCATCGGGCGCGGCTTTGCCGTCACCGCCGGTGCCGGAACCGCGGCCGCCTTGGCCGCCACAGCCTACGGATTGTGGGAAAAGAACCAGTTCGTCCTTCGCGAGGAGACCGTCCCGATCCTTCCTGCGGGCCGGGCACCGTTCCGGATCCTGCACCTGAGCGACATCCACTTCGTTCCGGGCCAGAAGGCCAAGGCGGACTGGCTGCGGTCGCTGGCGGCGCTCAGGCCGGACCTTGTGGTGAACACTGGCGACAACCTCAGCCACCCCAAAGCCGTAGACCCCCTTCTCAACGCGCTGGCACCGCTCATGGAGTTCCCGGGCGTGTTCGTCCCGGGTTCCAATGACTACTACGCGCCCAAGCTGAAGAACCCCGCCGCCTACCTCATGGGCCCTTCGAAGGCCGCGCCAAACCGGCAGGAACTCGACTGGCCGCGCCTCAGGTCCGGCTTCGGCATGGGCGGCTGGATCGACCTCACCAACCGGCACCAGTCCATCGTCCTGAACGGCATGCGGTTCGATTTCTCAGGCGTGGATGATCCGCACCTCAACCGCGAACGGTATGCCGGCTGGCCGCGCGGCACCAGGGGCCAGAACGCCAAGGACCACCTGCGGGTCGCCGTCATCCACGCCCCGTACCAGCGGGTCCTGGACCACTTCACCGAGGACGGCGCGGACCTGCTCCTGGCTGGCCACACGCACGGCGGCCAGCTGTGCATCCCGGGGTACGGCGCAGTCGTCGCCAATTGCGACATCCCCACCTGGCGGGCCAAGGGCCTCAACGACTGGACCAGCAACGGAAGTACGACGCCGGTCAACGTCTCGGGCGGGATCGGCACCTCGCGCTTTGCGCCGGTCCGCATCGCCTGCAAGCCCGAGGCCGTCCTGCTGACGCTCACCCCGCGCGCCTGACCGCTCACCCTGTCTTCCGCCGGGTGAGTTGTTGGCCCTCCGGTGACTGATCACCTGTGAAGCGTGCCATCCATGGCATAGGGTAGTTGCTACGGGAAACTACATCACAGTTGATTTAAACAGCTGAGTTCAAGAAGCGGGCATGGCCAAGCAGAGTTCATTTTTTCGATCCGTCAGCCGTCTCTATCCGCATATTAAGCCGGTCCTGCCGCGGCTGATCATGGGCCTGCTGTCGGCACTCCTGGCCAGTGTGGTTGCCCTGACCATCCCGCAGGTACTGCGGGTGCTCATCAACGACTCCCTCCGACCCGGGGCCACCGCCGGGGCCGTGTGGGGCTCGGCCGGCCTCATCCTGGCGCTGGGCGTCGCCGAAGCGGTACTGGTTGCCCTGCGCCGCACCTTCGTGATCAACCCGGCAACCACCGTGGAGACCCGGATGAGGGTCTCGCTTTACGGCCACCTGCAGGACCTCCCCGTCGCCTTCCATGACCGCTGGGGCTCCGGCCAGCTGCTCTCCCGCGCCATGACCGACCTCAACTTCATCCGGCGCTGGATGGCGTTCGGGGCCATCATGCTCGTGGTGACCACCCTGACCGTGGTGATCGGCGTCGTCGTCATGTTCACCATGAGCTGGCAGCTGGCCCTGATCTTCCTCGCCGCCGCGGGCCCGGTGATGGTCTATGGCTTCCGTTTCCGCACCCGTTTCAGCAAGGTCACCCGTCGCAGCCAGGACCAGGCGGGCGACCTCGCCACCACCGTTGAGGAATCCGTCCACGGCATCCGCGTGCTGAAGGCCTTCGGCCGCAGCCGCGAGGCATTGGAGACATTCAACGGCCAGGCCGAGGAACTGCGCCAGACGGAGATCGCCAAGGCCAGGCACCAGGCCGTCTTCAGCATGGTGGTGACGCTCCTGCCCGAGCTGGCGCTGGGCACAGGCTTGGTCACGGGCATACTGCTCGCAGCCGGCGGCCAGCTCAGCATCGGCTCCCTTGTGGCCTTCTTCGCCACCGCCGCCGTTATCGCGGCGCCCGTGGAGTTCTCCGGCATGCTGCTGGCCATGGCGCTGACGGCGAAAACGGCGCTGGACCGGCACTTCGAGGTTATGGATTCCCAAAACACCATCACCAGTCCGGCGGAGCCCCGCCGCCCGGCCGACGTCAAGGGCGCGCTGAGCTTCCACAACGTGACGTTCGCGTTCGACGACACCCCGGACAAACCGGTCCTGAAGGACGTCCGGCTGGACATCTGTCCGGGCGAGACCATGGCCCTGGTGGGCATCACCGGCAGCGGCAAGAGTGCCCTGCTGCAGCTCGTACCCCGGCTCTACGATGTCACCGCGGGTTCCATCACGCTCGACGGCGTCGACCTGCGGGAATTCAGCGTTCAGGAGCTCCGTGCCCTTGTGGCCGTCGCCTTCGAGGACACCACCCTGTTCTCCAGCTCGGTGCGCGACAATGTGCTGCTCGGCGTCAGGGCCGGGGACGCCGACACCCGGGAGAAAATTCTCGCGGAGGCCCTGGACACCGCACAGGCGCACTTCGCCTATTCGCTGCCCGAGGGGCTGGACACCCTCATCGGCGAGGAGGGCCTCAGCCTGTCCGGCGGCCAGCGACAGCGCCTCGCCCTGGCGCGGGCCATTGCGGCACGGCCCTCCGTGCTGGTCCTGGACGATCCCCTCTCCGCACTGGATGTGAACACCGAGGAGCTCGTGGAAAACCGGCTGCGGGAGGTGCTGGCCGGCACCACCACGCTCATCGTCGCCCACCGCCCATCCACCGTGGCGCTGGCCGACCGGGTGGCGCTGCTGGAGGACGGCCGCATCGCCGCCGTCGGAACCCATACCGAACTGCTGGCCGGGAACAGCCATTACCGGTACGTCATCGCGAGCCTGGAGACGGAGCCCCGCGATCTGGACTCCGAACTGTCGGCCCTCGACGACACAGAGGAGGTCAGCCAATGAGCGCCGCAGCCTTCGGAACTGCCAACGAGGACAATGCCAACCTGAGCAGGAGCGACAGCAAAGCCGTACGACGCCGGTCGCTCGCCTTGCTGGGGTCGCTGATCCGTCCCGTGCGGCTGAGGTTCTGGCTCACCATTGCCACAGTGGTCCTGTCCCAGGCAGCCCGGGCGGCCGGCCCCGCGCTTATCGCCTTCGGCATCGACCACGCGCTGCCTTCCCTCCGCGCCGGCAACAACATCCCGCTCGTGCTGACCGGCGTCGCCTACCTGGCTACAGCACTCGCGGCGGCCGGGCTCACGGCCCTGTATGTGACGTCGACGGCGAGACTCAGCCAGGCCATGCTGCTGGACCTGCGGCTGTGGGTGTTCCGCCACACGCAGCGGCTCAGCCTTGAATTCCACGAAAGGTACACCTCGGGACGGATCATCGCCCGGCAGACCTCCGACCTTGAGTCGCTGCGCGAACTGCTGGACTCGGGAGTCAGCTCGCTCGCCTCGGGTGCGCTGTTCATGGTGTTCACCGCCGTCACCGTCTTCGCCCTCGACTGGCCCAGCGGACTGGTGGTGCTGGCCGCGGCCGTGCCAATGTTCTTACTGGCCCGCTGGTACCAGAAGCATTCGCAGATAGCGTTCCGCCAGTCCCGGGTGGTCTCGGCCCGGCTCATCGTGCACTTTATCGAGACAATGACCGGCATCCGCGCGGTCAAAGCCTTCCGTAAGGAGCGCGAAAACGCCGCACGCTACGGCGAACTCGCCGAGGACTACCGGCAGGCGACCGTCCGGTCCATCAATCTGAACGGCGTCTTCCAGCCCGGCCTCGTGCTGATCGGCAACGTCTGCGTGGCTGCCGTGCTGCTGTTCGGCGGCTTCCGGGTACTGACCGGTGACCTCGCCGTGGGCGTGCTGCTGGCCCTCATGCTTTCCACGAAGCGTTTCTTCCAGCCCGTGGACCAGATGGCCATGTTCTACAACTCCTTCCAAAGCGCGCAGGCCGCGCTGGAGAAGGTCTCGGGGCTGCTTGAGGAGGTGCCCACGGTGCGCCCGCCGCGGAACGCGGTGGAGCTCCGAGACGCACGGGGCGCCGTCGAATTCCGGGACGTTGAGTTCCGCTACCGCAACGGGCCGCTCATCATCCCCAAGCTGAACGTCAGCATTCCGGCCGGCCAGACCGTAGCGCTGGTGGGCCAGACCGGGGCAGGCAAGTCCACGCTGGCCAAGCTGATTGCGCGTTTCTATGACGTGTCCGCCGGTTCGGTGATGCTCGACGGCGTGGACGTCCGCCAACTGGCCACCGCGGACCTGCGGCGGAACATCGTGATGGTCACCCAGGAGGCCTTCCTGTTCAGTGGCTCTGTGGCGGACAACATCGCCCTGGGCAGGCCGGACGCATCGCGCGAGGAGATCGAGGCGGCGGCGAAGGCCGTGGGCGCACACGAGTTCATCATGGAACTCCCCGAGGGATACGACACCGACGTCAACAAACGGGGCGGCCGCGTATCCGCCGGCCAGCGCCAGCTCATCAGCTTCGCGCGTGCCTTCCTCGCCCGGCCGGCGGTGCTGATCCTGGACGAGGCCACGTCCTCGCTGGACATCCCCTCCGAGCGGCTCGTGCAGAGCGGCCTCGCCGGGCTGCTGCGCGGAATGGACGGCACCGGACCGGCAGGTGACAGGCCAGTCGGCGACGGGCCTACTGGCGACGGGCCGTCCGGGGGAACCGCCCGTACGGCACTGATCATCGCCCACCGGCTGTCTACAGTGGAGACGGCGGACAGGGTGCTCGTGGTCCACGACGGCCGGGTGGTGGAGGACGGAACCCCGGACGAGCTGATCGGCGGGAACGGCCGTTTCGCCCGGCTGCACAGCGCCTGGAAGGACTCGCTGGTCTGAACCGGGGCCCGTCCCGACCTCGATTTCGCATGTAGCCCCGGTATCGGATATCCTTGTTTAGTTGCTTTCGCAGCAACGGATCGGGATGTAGCGCAGCTTGGTAGCGCGCTTCGTTCGGGACGAAGAGGTCGCAGGTTCAAATCCTGTCATCCCGACCAAAAGGAAGAGGGTCTCCCCCATGGGGAGACCCTCTTCCTGTTTCTGCAATTATGTCCGGCCCCGCCCAACTAGGTAGCAGCACAGGGCCTTCTCAGCGCTGGGAACCCCCAGAAGTGCTACCTGGCTGGGTCCGTGCGGGCTCAGTTTCCGCCGAGGCTCTGGTTGTGGATGTTCTGCGTCGCCTGCCCGTCGCCGAGCAGGGGCACCCTGGGCTTTCCGGATCCGTCGTCGGCCAGGTAGTCGCCCCGGCTGTCGTAGCTTTGGACCTGGTTCAGGTAGCCGTGGCGCACACGGAGGCCGACGGCGAAAAGCACCACCGACTCCAGCAGCGCCGCGATGCCGATCATCCCCCAGACAAAAGTCCCGGCGTCGGCCGTTCCCCTGAACACCTCAACGATTGCGGCACCGGCAGCGGCCGCCACAATCAGAGACGTGCCGGCAATGGTCCAGAGGAAAAAGGCCCGCTGCAGGCCGTCGGTCACTCTCCGTGTCATGGTCCCCACTCCTTGGTTACGGCCGCTGTGTGCGGAAAGAAAAACGGCCCCGGAACATGATGTGCGCATGTTCCGGGACCGTTCTCCTCATGGAAGCTGTTTACATGGGATCAGGCCAGTTGCCGATGGTGGTTTCAGACACCATGGGGTCGGGCCAATTGCCGATAGTGGTCTTGTTCACGTCCTGGACGCGCATCGGATCCGGCCAGTTGCCAATGGCAACCGAGGTGCCCGCGTTGTCCGCAATCGAGCCTGCAGACAGAACGGCGGGAGCCGCAGCAGAAAATGCGAGGGCCCCCGCCAGAACGGCGGCGGCTGCTATCTTCTTCAACATGTGAGAGTTCCTCAATACGAGTCGGATTCGTTACCAAGTCAGCACAGTCCTTGTTGACATACATTGTAAAATGTTTTCCACAGAGGGTGTCAAGCATTCTGTACAAAGGCTGTCCGGAATAGGAGGAACCCCAGTGGGTAACGGATTCGGGGAGAAGCTCCGCGCTGAGCGGCTGGAGCGCGGACTGACTCAGGCCGAACTGGGCAAGGACCTGTACTCCCCCAGCTACATTTCTTTGCTGGAGACGGGCCGGCGGGAACCCACAGCCGACGTCATCGAAGAACTCGCCCGCCGGCTCGAGCTCGCACCCAAGGCGCTGGAAGCATGGAGCCAGCCCATCTCTGTCAGCGACGCCGAATACGTGCTGGCCGGACTCTACGCCCGGCAGGCCTGGGACCTGCGCGACTACGCCCTCGCCGCCGAGCATGCCGCCAACGCCGCCCGCATCGCCCTCGACGGCAAGAACACCAGCGCCTGGTGGAACATGACCTACATGCAGGCCGAATGCCTCATGAAACAGGGCCAGCTCAAGGAATGCCAGAAGATCATGGAGCACCTGTCCGAGCACCCCATGGCCACCGAATCGGCCGGCCTCGGTGTCCGGGCGCGCCAGATGCTCGCCGCCCTGTGCCACGGACAGGGCCAGTTGAGCACCGCCGTCGAACACGCCGAGAAGGCGGTGGAGCTGTGCGCACAGCTGCCCAAGGGCTCAACGCTGATCATCGGCGCGCTCCGTGCGCTCATCGGTGCGCTGGCCGAGAGCGGCCGGCTGGACGAGGCCTGGAAATACTGCCAGGACATGAATGAGCAGATGGACGAACATTCGATGTCCCAGCTCGCCGGCGAGGTGGCCTGGGTGATCGGGAACGTCGCCTTCATGCGGCACGACTACCCGGAAGGGATCAAGCACCACGAGCGGGCGGCCAAGCTGCTCTCCCCCGCAAACGACATCGAGCTGTGGGCCCGCTTCAACAAGGCGTCGGCCGCCGTCCGCCTGTCCTCCGGAATCGTGGAGCCGGAAACCCTGTCCGCCATTGAACGCGCCGAGCTCGCGCTGTCCATCGTCGGCGGCAACAAGACGGACCAGCTGGAGGTGGCGTTCATCCGCGCCCGCTGGCTCTATCTCACCGGCGACATCGTGGCCGCAGTGCAGAAGCTCCGTGATATCCACGCCGAACGCGCCGACCTGGCCCGGCACACCGCCGGCGAAGTCTCGCTGCTGCTGGGCAAGTCGCTGAAGGCCGCGGGCGAAGCTGACGAGGCACTGGTGCACCTGGAGGAGGCGCAGAAGGAGTTCAGCGCCGCCGGTGCCCAGGACCGCGTCCAGCAGGCCCTCGACGCCGTGTTGGAGATCCGGCTCGCCCAGCGCCGCGCCGCCGCCGCAGAGGCCAGCTAACAGCTGCCGGATCAAGCCGGATTAAAACGTCAGGCACCCACGGGACTCTTCCCGGGGGCGCCTGACGTCTGTTGAAAACCTAGCTGAAAGTGCGGCCGGTCAGCTTCTCGTAGGCCTCGACGTAGCGGGCCCGGGTGCGCTCCACGATGTCCGCGGGCAGGGCCGGCGGCGGCGTGTCCGAAGCCTTGTCCCAGCCCGATTCGGCGGATGTCAGCCAGTCCCGGACAAACTGCTTGTCGTAGGAGGGCTGCGCCTTGCCCGGCTCGTAGGTGGCGGCATCCCAGAACCGGGACGAATCCGGGGTGAGGACCTCGTCGCCCAGCGTGATGGCACCGTTCACGACGTCGTAGCCGAACTCCACCTTGGTGTCCGCCAGGATGATGCCGCGTTCACGGGCGATCTCCTCGGCCTTGGTGTAGATGCTCAGGGTCAGCTCGCTCAGGCGCGCGGCGATGTCGTCGCCCACGATGGACACGACGGCGTCGTAGGTGATGTTTTCGTCGTGCTCGCCCACCTCGGCCTTGGCCGACGGCGTGAAGATGGCCTGCTCCAGGCGGGAGCCGTCCACCAGGCCTTCCGGCAGCGGGATCTCGCAGACGGTGCCGGACTGCCGGTACTCCACGAGGCCGGAGCCGGTGAGGTAGCCGCGGGCGATGCACTCCACCGGGAACATTTCCAGCTTCTTGCAGATCATGGCGCGGCCCTCGACCGCGGCCGGCACGCCGTCCTCCACGGTGGATGCCAGGACGTGGTGCTCAACGTCCAGCTGGTCGAACCACCAGAGGCTCAGCTGGGTAAGGATCCGTCCCTTGTCCGGGATCTCGCTGCTGAGCACGTGGTCGTAGGCGCTGATGCGGTCGCTCGCCACCACCAGCACGCATTCCTGCCCGAACTGGTCATTGATGGCGTCGCTGGCCGGGACGTAGAGGTCGCGGACCTTGCCCGAGTAGACGTGCTTCCAGCCGTGCAGCTCGGTGTGCGGGGTGTCCAGGCCGCGGGGGCCTTCCTGTTCAGCCACTGTCACGCCTCCTCTTCCGATGCGGAGCCGGCCTGGGCAGCGACGGCGGCCGACACCTTGATCTCACCGCGTGCTGCCTTGCCTGCGATGTCCGTGCGGAACTGGGCGCCTTCCAGCTGAACCAGCTCCACGCCGTCGTACGCCCTTTCCCTGGCCTCCACGAGGTCGGACCCCAGCGCCACCACGGCCAGCACGCGGCCGCCGGCGGAGACCACCTTGCCCTCGTCGTCGAGCTTGGTTCCGGCGTGGATCACGTGGACGCCGTCCAGCTCGTCCACCTTCTTGAGCCCGCGGATGCGGTCGCCCGTCCGCGGGGTGTCCGGGTAGTTTTCAGAGGCGACGACGACGGCGACTGCCGTGTCCTTGGACCAGCGCAGCTCTTCTGCCTGGTCCAGTTCGCCCTTGGCGGCAGACAGGAGCAGGGAACCGAGCGGCGTCTTGAGCCGTGCGAGCACAGCCTGGGTTTCGGGGTCGCCGAAGCGGACGTTGAATTCGATGACGCGCGTGCCGCGCTTCGTCAGCGCCAGGCCGACGAACAGCACGCCGACGAACGGGGTGCCGCGGCGGGCCATCTCGTCCACGGTGGGCTGGGCGATGCGGTCGATGACCTCCTGGACCAGGCCGTCCGGGGCCCAGTCGAGCGGGGTGTACGCGCCCATGCCGCCGGTGTTGGGGCCTTCGTCGTTGTCGTAGATGCGCTTGAAGTCCTGCGCCGGGGACAGGGCCACGGTGTTGCGGCCGTCGCACAGGACGAACACGGAGACCTCGGGGCCGTCCAGGAACTCCTCGATGACGACGGTTCCGCCGGCGTCGAAGCAGCTCTGGGCGTGGGCCAGGGCATCGTTCCGGTCGTTGGTGACCACCACGCCCTTGCCGGCGGCCAGTCCGTCATCCTTGACGACGTAGGGGGCCCCGAAGGTGTCCAGCGCCGCGGCTGCCTCGTCAGCGTTGGCGGCGACGAGCGCCATGGCGGTGGGAACGCCGGCCTCGGCCATGACCTGCTTCGCGAAAGCCTTGGAGGCCTCCAGCTGGGCGGCCGCCTTGCTGGGGCCGAAGACCGGGATGCCGGCGTCGCGCACGGCGTCGGAAACACCGGCGGCAAGGGGGGCTTCGGGACCAACGACCACGAGGTCGACGTCGAGCCGGGTGGCGAGCGCCGCCACTGCGTCCGGATCGTTCCCGTTGATGGCGTGCGTGGGGACGAGCTTGCTGATGCCGGCGTTGCCCGGAGCCGCATGGACTTCGGACACGTTGGGGTCGGCAAGGAGGGAGCGGACAATGGCGTGTTCGCGGCCACCGGGGCCAATGACGAGTACCTTCACAGTCTCCAAGGGTACTTTGTGCACCGTGCTGGCTCCTAAGCTGAGGCCCGGCCCTCAGTTGCAGTTGCACCCGACCCTCCGTTGTACCTGGCCCGCAGTTGCGGCGGCGGACAATCCGGGCGGCCATCCGCTACGAACCAAGGTCATGAAGAAGCTCATGAGGTTGTTCAGGGGACCAGCCGCGCTGGCGGCCCTCGCCGGAGTGGCCGCCGCCGCCGTCGTTCTTTCCGTAGCGGAACTTTTGGGGGCGTTCTTTACGGCACGCGCCACTCCCCTGATTGCCCTCGGTTCGACGTTCATCGACTTCACGCCGCCGTGGCTGAAGGACTTCGCGATTGCGACGTTCGGCACCAATGACAAGGCGGCCCTCTTCGCGGGGATGGGCCTGACGATTTTCGTGCTGGCGTGCGTGCTGGGCGTGGTGGCGCACCGGAGATGGGCGCTGGGCGCCACCGGGGTGCTGTTCATGGGCGCGGTGATCGTGGCCGGCGTGGTGACCCGGGCGGGCGTCAGGCCGCTGGACGCTGTGCCCTCGCTGGTAGGAACCGTGGCGGGGATGGTTGTGCTGCGGCTGCTGGTCTCGCGGCTGTGGCGGCTCCGGGCCTTTCCCGCTTCACCGGCTGATGTGTCGGCCAAGGCGCCGGAGCGCCCGGCTGCCTCCCGGCGCGCCTTCGTCGCGGCGACAGGCATCACGGCGGCTGCTGCGGGCATCGCCGCCACCGGGGGCCGGCTGCTCAGCGCCGCGCGCAGCAATGTGGCGCAGGCGCGGGAGTCGCTCCGGCTGCCGGCGCCCGTCCTGCCCGCAGCCGCCGTTCCCGCCGGGGTGCAGTCGGCCACCCCGGGCGTGACGCCGTGGCTGACGCCCGGCAAGGACTTCTACCGGATCGATACCGCGCTCAGCGTTCCGGAGATCAAGGCGGAGGAGTGGGAACTGCGCGTGCACGGGCTCGTGGAGGAAGAGGTCCGGCTCACCTTCCAGGATCTGCTCGACGCCGACCTGGTCGAGTCCCACGTGACCCTCACCTGCGTCTCCAATCCGGTGGGCGGCAACCTCGCCGGCAACGCCAGGTGGCTGGGACTCCCCCTCCGCGAGGTGCTCAAGCGGGCCAGGCCCACCGCGGGCGCGGACATGGTCCTCTCCACCTCCATCGACGGATTCAGCGCTTCCACGCCGCTGGAGGTCTTGCAGGACGGCCGCGACGCCATGCTCGCCATCGGCATGAACGGCGAACCGCTGCCGCTGGAACACGGCTACCCCGTGCGCATGGTGGTGCCTGGGCTGTACGGCTTCGTGTCCGCCACGAAGTGGGTGGTGGATCTGGAGGTGACCCGCTTCGCCGACAGCAAGGCCTACTGGACCCAGCGCGGCTGGTCGGAGCGCGGCCCCATCAAGACGATGGCCCGGGTGGAGGTGCCCAAATCCTTCGCGGTGGTGCCTGCCGGGCGGGTGGCCGTCGGCGGTACGGCGTGGGCGCAGACCCGCGGCATCACCAAGGTCGAGGTGCAGATCGACGACGGCGACTGGGCTGAGGCCGTGCTCTCGGCCGAGGCGTCCGTGGACACATGGCGGCAATGGTCCTTCGACTGGGACGCCACGCCGGGATCGCACTACCTCAAGGTGCGCGCCACGGACGGGACCGGCGAGGTGCAGACGGAAAAGCGCGCCGACCCCGTGCCTGACGGTGCTTCCGGCTGGCAGTCGGTCATGGTCACGGTTGAATAGCCGGTCCAGCGGCGCATCCGCCGCGCGTCTTATCCGGCCAGCCGCCCCGGACGGCTCCCGGGGAATGCCACTGCCGCACCATAGACTTGGGCCATGGCCCTAAATTCGCACGCCACGTTCACTGTGGATTCCGCCGTCGAACTCGCCGTGGTTGAACGAAGCGGATTCGTGGAGTCCCGCCACATCGGGGCGGCCGTGGTGCTCGCCGCGGACGGCCACGTGGTCACCCAGCTTGGCGACATCTCCACCCCCATCCTGGCGCGCTCCACGCTCAAGCCCCTGCAGGCGCTGGCGGCGATGCAGTCCGGCGTTCCCCTGCGCGGCGCCCAGGTGGCGCTCGCCTGCGCCAGCCACACCGGGTCCCTCGACCACATGGACGTCGTCGAGGGCATGCTCAAGGCCGCGGGCGTCAAGGAGGACCAGCTGCAGTGCCCCGCCGCGTGGCCGCAGGACGAGACAGCCCGGACCTGGCTGACCCGGTCTGAGCGGGGTAAGTCCCGGCTGGCGTTCAACTGCTCGGGAAAGCACGCGGCGTTCCTGTGGGCCTGCACCGAGAACGGCTGGGACACGCACAGCTACCTGGAACCCAACCACCCGCTGCAGCAGCGCATCCGCACCGTGATCGAGGAGTACTCCGGCGAGCGGATCGCGCACCTGGGCATCGACGGCTGCGGCGCACCGGTTGCGGCCATCTCGCTGACCGGGTTGGCCCGCGCTTACTCGCTGCTCGCCAAGGCCCCTTCCGACAAGACCTCCAACGCCCGCGCCGCCACGATCGCAACCTCCATGCTGGACTACCCGTGGGCGGTCCAGGGCAGAGGCGAGGCCAACACGATCGTCATGGAGGAGTTGGACGTCATCGCCAAGATCGGTGCTGAGGGCATCCTGGTCATGGCCACGTCCCAGGGGGTTTCCGTGGCGCTCAAGGTGCTCGACGGCAACCTGCGGGCCACCTCGCTGGTCGGGCTGACCCTGCTGGCAGCCTGCGGGGCCGTCGACATCCCGGGGGTGTCCAGCGTGCTCGAGAAGGTGGTGGAGCCGGTCCTCGGCGGCGGCCGCCCGGTGGGCAAGATCCGCTTGGGCCATGCCGTCTCGGCACTGCTGGACTAACGTACTTTTAGCTTTTCAAGGAGGCACCGGTGGCAGTTGCGCGCCGCAGAATCGACCCGGCCGACGGCCAAGCGGCACTGAGCCAATGGGCGGCAGGTGCCGTCCCGCCGTCGGACGCTGTTCCAGCCGCGCCCGCGGCACCAGCGGTTCCCCGCTCTGTGACCGCGACGGCGGTCCGGTACTCCCTGGAGGAGGTCACCGCCCGGGCGCCGGGGAATTCGGTGGAGGTGCGGGTGCCGCCGTTCGGCGTCACGCAGTGTGTGGAGGGCCCGCGGCACACCCGCGGCACTCCCCCGAACGTCATTGAGTGCGACGCCGCCACCTGGCTGGCGATGGTGACCGGCCGGCTGAGCTGGGCGGACGCCGTCAGCGCCGGACGCGTGGCGGCTTCGGGCCTGCGCGCCGACCTCTCAGCCCTACTACCGCTCTGAGCTCCGCTTCCCGTTCCCACAGGAAAGGCAGGACCCCGCCCAAGCCTGAACTGCTCAGTCTCGGACGGGATCCTGCCCTCTGTCCTCTGGAGTTTTTGCGCAGATACCGCGACCTCAAGGGTCCGTAGCGGCCAATATCTGTGCAGAAACTCCGTACGTTATTCGTGGTTGATGGCGGCCGACGGCCTGCTCATCTGGAACTCCGGCATCTGATCGGGGCTCGGGCCGCCGCGGAACTTGGGCGAAGCCTGCCCGCCTCCGCTGATCCGTTCCAGTTCCTGCTCTTGGAAGTCTTCCTCGACACCGAGCATCACGGCCGAATCGTGGTTGGTGATCTCGCCGCGGAACGCCCGGACCATGACGCTGCGGTCGAACTGACCCTCCCATTTCGAGACCACGAAGGTCGCCACGCAGTTGCCCAGCAGGTTGACCACCACGCGCATGGAGTCCATGAGCCGGTCGGCCCCGAGGAGCAGCGCGACGCCGGCCACCGGAAAGATTCCGAGCGCCGCCGCCGTCGCGGACAGTGCCAGGAAGGACGAGCCGGGAACGCCGGCCATGCCCTTTGAGGTCAGCAGCAGGACGCCGAGGGCCGCGAGCTGTTGGCCGAGGTCCAGGTGGTGGCCGAAGGCCTGGGCGAGGAACAGCAGGGAGATGGACAGGTAGATCGCCGCACCGTCCAGGTTGAACGAGTAGCCCGTGGGCACCACCAGGCCGGTGGTGGCCCGGGAGCATCCGGCATTCGTCAGCTTGGTCATGATGCGCGGCATCACCGCTTCCGTGGACGCAGTGCCCAGGGCCAGCAGGAATTCCTCGCGGGTGTACTTGAGGAACTGCCACAGCGGAACCCTGGCGAAGCTCCAGGCCACAACGAACAGGAGCCCGATGAACACCACCGCGGCGCCGTAGCAGGCGGCAATCAGCATCGCGTAGGTGCCCAGGGTGTCCAGCCCGTACTGGCCGATGATGAAGGCCATCGCACCGAAGGCACCGATCGGGGCCACCTTCATGATCCAGGACATGATCTTGAAGATGAGTTCGAGGACCGTCTCCATGAGGCTGATGACCGGCATGCAGCGCTCCCGGCCGATGACCACAATTGCGGCGCCGAAGAAGACGGAGAAGAAGAGGACCTGCAGCAGGCTGTTGCTGGCGAAGGCGCCGATGACGCTGGTGGGGATGACGTCCAGGATGAAGGCCGCTGCGTCTTTCGGCACGGCGTGGCCGGTCTTGGCGTCGAGAGCCTCCTGGGACAGAGTGCTCGGATCGATATTCAGGCCTGCTCCGGGCTGGACGACGTTGCCGACAATCAGGCCGAAGACCAGGGCGAAGAGTGTGGCCGCTGTGAAGTAGAGAAGAGCCTTGACTCCTACCCTTCCGACCGCCTTGACGTCGCCGACGGCCGAAATTCCCGTGACGATCACGAGGAAGATCAGCGGCGCGATGATCATTTTGATGAGCTGGATGAAGCCGTCACCGAGCGGCCTCAGCTGGGAGCCAAGGTCCGGCCAGAAATGCCCTATGAGAACACCTGCCACGACGGCGATCAGAATTTGGAAGAAGAGCGACCTATACAGGGGCTTCTTCTTCGACGGCACCGAACTCGCCTTCAGCGCCGCGGAATCTGGGATCTTCATTGATCTGTACCTATCAATTGGGAACTGCCCCGGATCGGGGTCTGCTTCCAACGTAACCCCGGTCACACAATTCCGCAAGAGGAAATTCAGTTTTCACGATGCGGAACTAATTGGCCGGTCACAATTGGGTTTTTGTGCACTTGTCGCGACTTTGAGGGCCGGCCAGCGGCCGGTATCTGAGCCAAAACTCCTACCGCGGCCAGCCCTGCTTGCGCAGCCGGGCCTGAACTCCGCCCACGTCGACAGCGGGACGCCGTGGACTTCGGCAGCGGTGACCAGGCTGGCGAAGATGTCGGATCAAGTGCGGCGTGCGAACGGACGGGTGCGGCAAGGTCGGGCACGCACGATTTGGGCACGCGGACGCCTCTGCTCGGGCAAGGAGGAAGGCGGAGGGAAGAGGTCAGCCTCGGCCTATGAAGGGCATTCCCGCGGCCGTGATGACCACTGAGCCCACGCTGGCCGACGGCGGCATCCCGGCCATCATCAGCACTGCACGGGCCGCGTCCTCCACCGGGAACATCGGTTCCACCCTGCGGCTTCCGTCGGCCTGCAACGCCCCCGAGCCAACCCCGATGGTGTCCATGATTTCCGTGGCCGTGTTGCCGATGTCGATCTGCCCGCAGGTGATCCCGAACCCCCGGCCGTCCAGCTCGATGCTCTTGGTCAGGCCCGTCATGGCGTGCTTGGTGACGGCGTAGGCCACGGTCCGCGGCCGGGGTGAGTGCGCCGAGATGGAGCCATTGTTGATGATCCGCCCGCCCTGCGGCGACTGCGCCTTCATCGCCCGGACGGCCGCCCCGGCGCACAGCACCGAACCGGTCAGGTTCACGGCCACAGTGGCGTCCCAGTCCGCCAGGGTGATCTCATCCACCGATGCCGCCGGGCCGAAGACACCGGCGTTGTTGAACAGGACGTCCACCCGGCCCCAGCGCCGGAGGACTGAAGCGAAAAGGCGTTCGACGTCGTCGGGCACGGTGACATCGCACGGCACCGCAAGCGCGTCCGGATGCCCGTCCGCTGTTTCCAGGAGCTGCTGCTCACGGCGGCCCGCCAGGGCCACCCGGTAACCGTCCGCCAGCATTTGCCGGGCAACCGCGCGTCCGATGCCCGAACCGGCACCGGTGACGACGGCGACCCGTCCCGTTGTGGGTGGAACGGTCATGCTGCTTCTCCTGGAGTTGTTGGAACCTGGGCGGCTGTTGGAACCTTACGCGGTGGCGGGAACGTCATTGGCCACCAGCGGCCAGCCTATGACGGTCTTGGGCCGCGGCGTGGCGTACGTCCGCACCTTGGACGTGGAGAGCTGCATCCGGACCAGGGACTCCGCGATGGTCACGGCGGAGGCAACGCCGTCGACGACGGGCACTCCGGCCCGCTGCCGGATCTGTTCGTCCAGGCCCGCCATGCCGCCGCAGCCCAGCACGATCACCTCGGCCTTGTCCTCCCGGACGCCGAGCAGAGCCTGGCTGATGATGGCCTCGACCGCCCGCTCCGGTTCCTCCTCCAGCTCCAGCACGGCCATCCCGCTGGCCCGCACCGAAGCACAGCGCGCATCGAGGCCGGCCAGCTTGAGCCGGTCCTCGATGAGCGGCACCGCGCGGTCCAGGGTCGTGACAACCGAGTATTTGTGGCCGAGGAACATGGCCGTGCTGGCCGCCGCCTCGGTGATGTCGACGACGGGAACGTCCAGCAGCTCCTGCAGCCCCTCCCGGCCGTGCTCGCCGTAGCCGGCCTGGATGACAGCGTCGAACGGTTCCGGATAATTCACCACGGCGTCCATCACGGCGATCGCGGCCAGGTAACTCTCAAAGTTGCCTTCGCAGGAGTCGGCCCCGAAACGCGGCGTGATCCCGACGATCTCGGTGCCCGCCGCCGCGATGCTGCGTGCCTGGGCAGCGATGGAATCGGTCATGGACTGGGTGGTGTTGACGTTCGCAACGAGTATGCGCATGGTTCCTCCTGGATGGAAGCGGGGACTTGGTGCTTCTTAGTGGGTGCTGGCGACGGCGATCGCCTCGCCGTCGACGTCCTCAAAGTGCTGGTGGCGGTCGGCGATCACGTAGTAGCTCAGTGCACCAACGCCGGCGCCGAAGAACCAGGCAAACGGCGCCGCCGCTTCAAAGGCCGGGACGAATGCGACGAGGATGGCCAGGACGGCCGCTGGCACCAGCGCGATGATGGCCCGCGGATTGACGCCCCGCTTATAGAAGTAGGCCCCGGCCGGGTCCTCGCTGTAGAGCTCGGGGACGTTGACCTTTCCGCGGCGGAGCAGCCAGTAGTCGGCCATGACCACGCCGAACAGCGGCCCGAGCAGGGCACCCAGCCCGCCCAGGAAGTAGACGATCACAAGCGGGTTGTTGTAGAGGTTCCACGGCAGGATGACCAGGCCGATGGTGCCGCTTACCCAGGCCGCCCGGCGGAAGTTGAGGCGCTTGGGGAAGAGGTTGGTGAGGGCATATACGGGGGCGACGAAGTTGGCCATGAGGTTGACTGCGATGGTCAGAATGAGGATCGCGAGGCAGGCCAGCACCAGGAACAGGGTATTGGGAATGCTTTGGACGATGTCGGACGGCGTTTCGATGATGGTGCCGTTGATCTTGTACTGTCCGCCGGCCAGGACCACCACAATGGCGCCGAACAGGAGCATGTTGATCGGGATGCCCCAGAAGTTGCCGCGCACGATGGACTTCTTGGACACGGCGGAGCGGGTGAAGTCGCAGAAGTTCAGGACGAATGTTCCGTAGATGGAGACCCAGAGGGCGCCGCCGGCGAAAATGGTCCGCCACATTTCGCCGCCCTCGAGGCCCCGGATGCCCGTCCACTGGATGGAACCGCGCGCCTCGATGAAGACCCAGACAGCCAGCAGGACCATTGTCACCAGGATGACCGGACCGGCGAAGGCCTCGTACTTGCGGATCATCTCCATGCCAAAGCTGACAATGACAAGCTGCACGATCCACAGCCCCACGAAGGAGATCCAGCCCAGCGTGCTCAGGCCGAGGATGGAGTTGGTGTCCAGGTCATGGAGGGACGGAACCATGGCCACCAGCATCACGCGGAGCACCACCGAGGCAAGGAACGTCTGGATGCCGAACCACGCCACCGCCACCGCGCCACGCAGAAGGCTGGCGAGCTGGGCGCCGCGGATGCCGAAACTGATGCGGCTCATGACAGGAAACGGAACGCCCGTTTTTTGCCCCATGAAACCGGAGAAGCTGAGCAGGACGAAGAGGAGAACCGCCCCGATGGCCAGGGCGGTGAGAATCTGCCAGCCCCCGAGGCCCAGGGAAAAGAGTCCGACGGCGAACGCGTAGTTCCCGAGGCTGTGCACGTCGTTCGCCCACAGGGTGAAGATGCTGTACCCCGTCCAGCGGCGGCCTTGCCGCTTGGTGGGTGCGAGGTCAGTGTTGTAGAGGCTGGGGCTGATGTCGCGGGCGGCTGCGGCGCTGGCCGCTTCGCACAGGGCATCGGTGGCCGTGGTCTGGTGAACGGGCTGGTCCGACGACGCTGTCGGGACGGGAGCCGGTTCGACGCCGACTGGTGGAGTCGTGTGCATCTGGATCTCCAGTTCTGGGATTTCCGCGGTGGTGAGCCCTCGATCGGATGACCCTTGGCCGGACGATCACTGCTGTTATTCCACATCGCGAAATAAGTTTGTTGAATAGTGAAATAAGGGTATGACCTGCATCACCCTCCGGTCAAGGCTCCCGATGGAGGGGTCGTGGTCACAAACCGCGGGCTAGGCATTGACGGGCCAGGTCGCACCACAGGGACCGCTGCACGTTTGACCGGGTCCAGCCTGGCGGATAATCTCGAACAGCAAGAATGTTTTCTCACAATACGAAAACATGAGCCCAGCATTCAAAGATGAAACGAGGCTGCCGTGGCTGCAGGAGAAGATACCTCCCATATCCTCAGCGGGTTGACTAACCAGCTGCCTGATCGTGATCCGGAAGAGACCGCCGAGTGGGTTGAGTCCCTGGACGCGCTGATCAGGGAACAGGGCACGGAGCGTGCCCAATACATCATGCGCAGTCTCCTGCAGCGTGCCGGCGCGCAGAGCGTCGGGGTTCCGATGGTGACCACCACGGATTATGTGAACACGATCCCGGTGGACCAGGAAGCGGAATTCCCGGGGAACGAGGAGTTCGAGCGCCGGTACCGGGCGTACATGCGCTGGAACGCGGCGGTGATGGTGCACCGGGCGCAGCGGCCCGAGATCGGTGTGGGCGGGCACATCTCGACCTACGCCGGTGCCGCGACCCTGTACGAGGTCGGGTTCAACCACTTCTTCCGCGGCAAGGACCACCCCGGCGGCGGGGACCAGGTGTTCTTCCAGGGCCACGCGTCCCCGGGCATGTACGCCCGGGCGTTCATGGAAGGCCGGCTCTCGGAGGAGGACCTGGACGGGTTCCGGCAGGAAAAGTCCAAGGAAGGCCACGCGCTCTCCTCCTACCCGCACCCGCGGCTGATGCCGCACTTCTGGGAGTTCCCGACCGTGTCGATGGGCATCGGCCCGATGAACGCGATCTACCAGGCCCAGTCCAACCGGTACCTGCACAACCGCGGCCTGAAGGACACCTCGGACCAGCAGGTCTGGGCGTTCCTGGGTGACGGGGAAATGGACGAGCCCGAGTCCCGCGGCCTGCTCCAGCTCGCCGCGAACGAGAACCTGGACAACCTGAACTTCGTGATCAACTGCAACCTCCAGCGCCTGGACGGGCCGGTGCGCGGCAACGGCAAGATCATGCAGGAACTCGAGGCGTTCTTCCGCGGCGCGGGCTGGAACGTGATCAAGGTCGTCTGGGGCCGGGAATGGGATGACCTGCTCACCCGCGACACGGACGGGTCGCTGGTGCAGATCATGAACGAAACCCCGGACGGGGACTACCAGACCTACAAGGCCGAATCCGGCGGGTTCGTCCGGGAACACTTCTTCGGGAAAACCCCCCAGACCAAGGACCTGGTCGCTGACCTGACCGATGACGCGATCTGGAACCTCAAACGCGGCGGGCACGACTACCGCAAGGTCTACGCCGCGTACAAGGCCGCGACCGAATTCAAGGGCAAACCCACCGTGATCCTGGCCAAAACGGTCAAGGGCTACGGCCTGGGCCCGCACTTCGAAGGCCGCAACGCCACCCACCAGATGAAAAAACTCACCCTCGACGACCTGAAGGAATTCAGGGATTACTTGAGGATTCCCATTTCCGACGCCCGGCTCGAAGAGGATCCTTACCGGCCTCCGTATTACCACCCCGGTCCGGACGCACCCGAGATCGCCTACCTCCTGGAGCGGCGGAAGGCATTGGGCGGGTCCGTACCTGAACGCCGTTCCGGCCAGGGGGCGGTGGAGATGCCGGACGCCATGACGTTCGACGTCGCCAAGCGCGGTTCGGGCAAGCAGCAGGCCGCGACCACCATGGCGTTCGTCCGCCTCCTGAAGGACCTGCTCCGCGACAAAAAGTTCGGGCACCGGATTGTCCCCATCGTGCCGGACGAGTCGCGGACCTTCGGCATGGACGCCTTCTTCCCGACCGCGAAGATCTACAACCCTGGCGGCCAGAACTACCTGTCCGTGGACCGGGACCTGGTCCTGGCCTACAAGGAATCCGCGCAGGGACAGCTGATCCACCCCGGCATCAACGAAGCCGGCGCCGTGGCAGCCTTCACCGCCGCCGGCACCGCCTACGCCACCCACGGCGTGCCCCTGGTCCCGGTCTACGTGTTCTACTCCATGTTCGGCTTCCAGCGCACCGGCGACGCCTTCTGGGCCGCCGCCGACCAGATGACCCGCGGCTTCATCATCGGCGCCACCGCAGGACGGACCACCCTCACCGGCGAAGGCCTCCAGCACGCCGACGGACACTCCCCGCTGCTGGCCTCCACCAACCCCGCCGTGGTCACCTACGACCCCGCCTACGGCTACGAAATGGGCCACATCGTCCGCGACGGCCTCGAACGCATGTACGGGCCAGCCTCCGAAGGAAACAACGCAGACCGGAACCTGATGTACTACCTCACGGTCTACAACGAGCCCATCACCCAGCCCGCCGAACCGGAGAACCTCGACGTCGAAGGCGTCCTGAAGGGCATCTACAAGCTCGCAGCCTCCACCACCGAAGGCCCCAAGAGCCAGATCCTCGCCTCCGGCGTCTCCGTCCCCTGGGCCCTCGAAGCCCAGCGGATCCTCGCCGAAGACTGGGGCGTCTCCGCCGACGTCTGGTCCGTCACCTCCTGGAACGAACTGCGCCGCGACGGCCTCGCCGCCGAAGAGGAAGCCTTCCTCAACCCCGGCCAGGACGCCCGCGAACCCTTCGTCACCAGGCAGCTCGCCGGAGCCCAGGGCCCCGTCATCGCCGTCTCGGACTACATGAAGGCCGTTCCGGACCAGATCCGGCAGTTCATCCCGAACGACTTCGCCACCCTCGGCGCCGACGGCTTCGGCTTCTCCGACACCCGCGCCGCCGCCCGCCGCTACTTCAAAAACGACACCCACTCCATCGTCGTCAAAACCCTCCAGCTGCTGGCGGCGAGGGGCGCAGTGCAGGAGGGCGCGCCGTCGTACGCCATGGACCGCTACAAACTCCTGGACGTCACGGCGGGAACAACGGGAGGAGCCGGCGGCGACTCCTGAGCCCTATCCCGCTGGTTGAGCCTGTCGAAACCGGACTGGCGACACATTAAAAAACGACGGCGGCCCTCACCTCATGGTGGGGGCCGCCGTCGTGTTTGGATACGTCAGGGATGCCTGCGGTCGACGACGAAGCCTGTTGCTGCGCTCTCCCGGACTGCCGTGATCCCCGCGGCAACTGCCTTGATGTTGGGAAAGCTGGGCGAAACCGCAACCACGGTTCCGTCGTCCGCCGTCAGCCTGAACCGGTACTGTCCCGCGCCCGCCGTCTCGATTACGAATGAACCTGCCATATACGCTCCTTCCGCCAGCTGCACCGTTGCAGCCGCCATTACGACCCCCAATTGCCAACACGACATATCCGACGTTAGCCGCCATTCACTGGACGAACCACCCCTACCACCGGGTAGGATTCCGCCGCATCCGGACCGGACGTCCGGTCCGGGCGCCAAATCCGGCATGGCCTAGGGTGGTTCCATGACCGCCTCCCCGCTTCCCCGGACCTCGGGCGTGCTGCTGGCGGCGGGTGCCGGTACCCGCCTGGGACGCGGCCCGAAGGCGCTGCTTCCATTCCGCGGCCGCACCCTCGTGGAGGTCCTGGCGGACGTGCTGCTCGACGGCGGCTGCCGGGACGTTGTGGTGGTGCTCGGCGCGGGCGCTGCGGACGTCCGCGCCCGGACCGACCTGGCCCGGCACACCGTGGTGGAGAACCCGGAGTGGGCCGGCGGAATGGGAAGTTCGTTCCAGGCGGGGCTGGACCGCGCACGCCCGGAAGACCATGTGCTGGTGGCGCTCGTGGACCAGCCCGGGCTGACAGCGGAAATTGTCGCCCGGCTGTTGCGGGCACACCGGCCGGGCCGGGTGACGGCCGCCGCCTACGCCGATGATTCGGGCAAGCTCCGGCGCGGCCACCCGCTGTTGCTCGACGCCACCCTGCGCGCGGGTGCTGCGGCATCGGCGGCCGGAGACGCCGGCGCCCGGTTCTTCCTCCAGGCCCACCCGGAACTGATCGACCTGGTGGACTGCACGCCGCCACCCGGATCAGGCCAGACCGGCGGCGAAGACCTCGACACCCCGGACCAGCTGCACCTGCTCGGCTAGGTCAGCGGCCCCGGCCAGTTCAGCGGCGGGTGGGGGCGGCGCGGCCGGCAGTCACTGCGCCATTCCCGCCGCAAGAAGTTCGTGCAGTCCCTGCTTGAAGCGGGCCCTCCCGCCGTGGGCGGGATGCCTGATTTTTGGCACGTCCAGGCCGCTGCGGCGAAGGCTGGTGTGTGCCACGTTCCCCACGGCCACCACGGTTTCGATGGGAAAGATCCCGGTCAGCGCCTGCCAGAACGGGGTGCCCAGCGCCGCTTCCGCGGGTGTGGGCGTGCGGTTGGACAGCGGCCGTCCCGGCAGATGGGTATGCCAGGGGCATGCGCTCCAGAGCAAAGGGAGGAAGCCGAGCTCGGCAAGGACTTCCCACATGACTGTGGCGGTCGGCTCGGCGGCGACGCCGGCCGCCTCCGGCGGCAGCACGTACCCTTTCCC
Organism: Arthrobacter sp. K5; assembly: GCF_040448525.1. Taxonomy (NCBI): domain Bacteria; kingdom Bacillati; phylum Actinomycetota; class Actinomycetes; order Micrococcales; family Micrococcaceae; genus Arthrobacter; species Arthrobacter sp. K5. Next base: position 2,254,664 of record NZ_CP159279.1, read on the forward strand.
GGAACCGAACAGTCCGAAGGGATTGGCCGGCCCCTGGAACATGGTGCGGTTGGTGAACGGGACCCCCGTGATCCGCATGCCCCGGAAGCCCGGCGCCTCCCCCACCAGCAGCACCTTCGGGGCCCGGTCCAGCATGTCGCTGAGATAGGCCAGCAGGTTTTGCCGGCGCAGGGCGTTGGCGGGATCCGAGTGGTCGAAGAAGTTGGTGCAGGCCGGGCCGGTTTCGACGGCAGCGAGCCGGTCAGCGAAGTCTTCGATCGGCGAGGAGGTCATGCTTTACCAGCGGGGGTGGACGGCCTCGCTGAAGTAGTGGTCATAGATCCAGCGCACGCCTTCGTCGAACTCCGGGCTGAGTACCGTAGCGGCCGCGGCGGCGTTGGCCCTGGCCTGCTCCACTGAACGGGCACCGGGAATGACGGACGTGACGCCGTCCTGCGCGGCGACCCACGCGATCGCGGCCTGCGCGGTGCCGGTACCCTCCGGCACCAGCTGTTCGAACTCGGCCACGGCCTTGAGCCCCAGCTCGTAGTCCACCCCGGAGAAGGTCTCTCCGACGTCGAAGGCGTTACCGGCGCGGTTGTAGTTGCGGTGGTCGTCCTCGGCGAAGACGGTTTCCTTGGTGTACTTCCCGGACAGCAGGCCGGAGGCGAGCGGAACCCGGGCAATGATGCCCACGCCCGCGGCCTTCGCAGCGGGGAGCACCTCCTCCAGCGGCTTGAGTCGGAAGGCGTTCAGGATGATCTGCACGGACGCCGTGCCCTCGTGCCGCAGGGCTTCGAGGGCTTCGTCGGTCCGCTCCACGCTGACGCCGTAGTTCCGAATGGCACCGTCGGCAACGAGGGTGTCTAGGGCGTCGTACACCTCGGCCCGGCTGTACACGGCGGTGGGCGGGCAGTGCAGCTGGACCAGGTCCAGAGCCTCGGTGCGCAGGTTGCGGCGCGACCGGTCCACCCATTCGCGGAAGTTGGCGAGGTTGTAGTTTTCCGGACGCTGCTCCAGCCGGCGGCCCATCTTCGTGGCTACCGTGATGCCCGTGCCCGGGTTGTCGGCGAGGAACGCCCCGATGGCCTGCTCGCTGCGGCCGTCCCCGTAGACGTCCGCGGTGTCGAAGAAGGTCACGCCGGCCTCCGCCGAGGCCGCGAGGATGGCCTGCGCCTGCGCCGGGTCAACGTTGCCCCAGTCCGCGCCGAGCTGCCAGGTCCCCAGTCCAACGACTGAAACGTTCCGTCCGGTCTTGCCTAAGATGCGCTGTTCCATCCCCCGACTATATGTTGCCGACCCCACGCGGGGTCACTTCGCGCCCTCCCCTGCGGTTCATGGGGCGCAAAGTGACTGCGCGTTGCCCGGACCTGCGGGAATGCCGTCGGGAACGCCGTTGGGAACGAGTCCCGCCGCCTTGAGCCCCAGGTAGATCTTGTCCCGGGCGATCGGCAGCTCGGCGAACCGGACGCCGGTGGCATTCCGGATGGCGTTGGCCAGCGCCGGTGCCACAGGGTTGAAGGGGCTTTCGCTCATCGACTTGGCCCCGAGCGGTCCCATCGCGTCGTTCGTATCGGCGAAGTACACCTCGCTGCGCGGCACGTCGGCGAAGGACGGGATGTGGTACTGCCGGAGGATGTCCGTGGTGACCCGGCCGGCGTCGTCCACCCGGACCTCCTCGTAGAGGGCGGCGCCCAGGGCTTGGGCAATCCCGCCCTCGATCTGGCCCCGGCACTGCCGCGGGTTCACCACGACGCCGGCGTCCGCCGCCTGCACGCTCTGCAGGATCCGCAGCTCGCCGGTCCCGGTGTTCACGGCCACGCGGAAACCGTGGACGTTGAAGGCCACCGAGCGCGGTGTGCCGCCCCAGCGCCCCTCTGCCTCGAGTTCGACGCCGGCCTGCCGGGCGGCGTCGAACAGTTCAGTAAGCGGCACCCGGGTTCCCTCGCAGACGACGGCGTCGCCGTCGAGCACGCATCCGGAGGCCTGGATCTGCCGGATGCCGGCGGCGAACGCCCGGATCCGGACGGCCAGTTCCTCGGCGGCGGCCAGTGTGGCCTTGCCGGCCACGACCGTGCCGGCCGAGCCGAAGGCACCGGTGTCGTGCTCGATCAGGTCCGTGTCGGACTGCCGGACGGCGACCCGCGCGGCAGTCGTGGACAGTGCCGTGGCCGCCAGCTGTGCGTGCACCGTGGTGGTGCCGTTGCCGAATTCGGCGGTTCCGACGTCGGCGGCGTACGTTCCGTCGGCCAGGAGCCGGAGCTTCGAGTGGGCGAAGTGGCCCCGCGGCGGAACGGTGTCGATCATGGACAGGGCCGTACCCTCCCCCGTGACCCAGTCCGGGCCGAGGTCGTCAAGGCCGGCGGACCGGTAGCGTTCGCGGCCGCGTTCCAGCGCGTCCTGCACCAGGCGCGTGCACTGGTCCAGCCCGTAGCTGCCGTAGTGGACGTCCTCTTCGGGTTCGGAATGGGTGGAGAGCATGTCGTCGCCCTCGCGGACCATGTTGCGGCGGCGGAACTCCAGCGGGTCCATGCCGATGCCTGCAGCCAGTTCGTCGATGGCCGATTCGATGGCGAAGATCATCTGGCTGAGCCCGTAACCGCGGAAGGCACCGGACGGCACGGTGTTCGTATAGACGGCGTGCGCGTCGACCTTCTTGTTGGCGCATTTGTAGACGGCCAGGGATTCGCCGCAGCCGTGGAACATGACCCCAGGGGCGTGGTTGCCATAGGCGCCCGTGTTCGTAAGGACGTCCAGCTGCAGCGCCGTGAGCCTGCCGTCACTGCTGGCGCCTGCCTTGACCTTGATGGTGAACGGGTGCCGCGTGGTGCTGGCGGTGAACTGCTCGGTCCGGGTGAATTCCAGCTGCACGGGGCGCCGCAGTTTCAGGGCCGCGAGCGCGGCGATGTCCTCCGTCAGCACCTCCTGCTTGCCGCCGAAACCGCCGCCCACCCGGCCCGCCACCACGTGGACCTGGTCCTCCGGCAGCCCGAACACGCGGCAGAGCGTGCGGCGGACCAGGAACGGAACCTGGCTGGACGTGCGCACCTGCAGCCTGCCGTCGTCGTCCACCGAGGCGATGGCGGCATGGGTTTCCAGCGCGACGTGCTGGACCCGCTGGGTGCGGTAGGTCTGCTCGTGGATGAAGTCGGCGGCCGCGAAGCCGTCGCTGACGGTGCCAAGCTCGGAGTGCAGCTCGGCCACGATGTTCCGCCCCGGCTGGGCGATCCGCGCCGTGCCGGCGTCCTTGTCCCCATGCAGGGCGGGCGCGCCGGGCCGGATGGCGTCCTGCGGGGTGAACACCGCGGGCAGTTCCTCATACGTCACGCGGACAGCGCGGACGCCGGCTTCCGCGGCGCCCACCGATTCCGCGACGACGGCGGCCACCCGCTGCCCGCGGAACCTCACCACGGTGTCCAGCAGCCGGGTGTCGTCAGGGTCGTCGGTGTAGAGCTCGTGCTGGGCGCTCGAGTACAGCTGGTCCGGGGCGTCCTCGGCGGTGAGCACGGCCACCACTCCCGGCACCTCCATGGCCGCCGCGGTGTCGATGGACACGACGCGCGCGTGCGCGTGCGGTGAACGCACGAGCTTCATGTGCAGCAGGCCGGGCAGCGCCTCGGCCGGGACGTCCAGCGTGTAGCGCGCCTGCCCCGTAACCACCGCGCGGCTGGCGGGGGCCGGGACGTCGTCCCCGAGCCGGCCGGGCTCCGGGGCGGGCTGCCCCTCGCCCGCGATCCCCGAGCCTGGGCCTTCCGGGGCCGGGTGTCCTTCGTGGCCGCAGACGGCGTCCGCGATGGCCCGGTATCCGGTGCACCGGCACAGGTTGCCCTTGAGGTTGCGCGGCAGGTTTTCCTTCTGCGCGTCGTCGAACGTGGCGGCCGTCATGATCATGCCCGCGGTGCAGAAGCCGCACTGGAAGCCCTGGCGGTCCAGGAACTGCTGCTGCATGGGGTGCAGGTCAGCTCCTTCACTGGCGGAAGTCCGGTTCGTGGCTGCGAGGCCTTCGATCGTGGTGACGGCGTGGCCCTCCGCGCGCACGGCCGGGTAGATGCAGCTGTGCACCGGGGTGCCGTCCACGTGGACGGTGCAGGCACCGCAGTCGCCGCCGTCGCAGCCCTTCTTCACGCCGAAGTTGCCCTGCTCCCGAAGGAACGTGCGCAGGCACTGGCCGGGACGCGGCTGCGCCTCCACCGGCGCGCCGTTGATTTCCATGGCCATGCTCAGGCCCCTCTCTTCATCTGCCGGGTCTGCTGCTGTGTCTGCTGCTGTGTCTGCTGGGGCGGCCAGAAGTCGCCGGACACGGCTGCCGGGGCTCCGGCCGGGAGGCCGAGTTCTACCCGGATTTCCTCTGCCAGGCGGTGCGTCACGTCGCGGCGCCACGCGGGCAGCCCGTGGATATCGTCGTGGTACAGGCCTGCCGGGATGGCGGCCTCGAGTCCGTCGCCCAGCTCCGGCGCGTCCGGCAGGGAACCGAACCGGAGCTGCACGGGCCGTTTGGTGGCGGCGGTGACGGTGAGCGTGAACCGGCCGCCGCCGTCGAGCCTTCCGATCAGCAGCACCCCCGACCTGCCGAGGTTGCTCAGCGAGAGCCGGCGGAACGCCACCCGGGAGGACAGTGCCGACGCCGGCAGGCTGACGCTGCGGAGCAGCTCGCCGGGTGCCAGGGCGTTTTGCCCGTCCCCGGTGATGAAGTCGGCCACCGGCAGCTCCCGTCGGGAGTCTCCCGGGCCGAGGACCGTGGCCGTGCCGTCCAGTCCTGCGGACAGCGAGATCATGGGGCCGGCCGGCAGGGATGTGCACAGGTTGCCGCCCACGGTGGACATGTTCCAGACCTTGAAGGACGCCACGAAGGAGTCGCAGCAGGGCCGGATCAGATCCAGGCCAGGCCAGGCCTGCGCATGCTGTTCTGTTTCTACCGCGTGGCCGGCCGGGCCCGCGCGGAAGAGCGTCCCGGGGAGCGCGTACAGTTCGGCGACGGTGCACGTGGCGGCGAGCTCGATGCCGTCCGCAGTCACCGTGACGGGCTGCCAGCCGGCGGAGCCGAGGTCCAGCAGTCGCCGCAGCGGCTCGGGCCCAAAGGCTGTGCTGCCGTAGGAAAAGAGGACTGTGCCTCCGGCCAGCCAGGCGTCGCCGTCGCGCCAGTCGGCGGGGTCGGTGGTGCGGACCACCGCCTCGATGGTGTTCATGTCCATGCGATCTCCTGGGATGCCTGTTCTTTATTGAATGCCGGTTCTGCGCTGGGGCTCCCGGCTGCGGAAAGGGAATGGATGGGTCCGGTGCCGTTCCGCAATGGTGTGCAGGCGACGGAACCGCTGCGCGCCGCGATCAGCTCCGCGGTGATGGAGACGGCCACTTCCGCCGGTGTGACGGCACCGAGATCCAGACCGATGGGCGAATGCAGCCGTGCCAGCCGCTCCGGTGCCACCCCGGCCTCGAGCAGCCCGTCGATGCGCTGCCGGTGGCTGCGTCGCGAGCCCAGGGCGCCGACGAAGGCAACATCAAGCTCCAAGGCTTCCTGCAGCAGGGGAATGTCGAACTTGGGGTCGTGGGTGAGGACGCAGATGACCGTGCGGCGGTCGATCCGGCCTGCGGCGGCTTCCGCGGCGAGATACCGGTGCGGCCAGTCGGTGGCCACCTCGTCCGCAGCGGCGAAACGCTCCTGCGCCGCGAACGCCGGCCGGGCGTCGCACAGTGTGACACGGTAGCCGAGCAGCTTCGCGGCCGGCACCAGCGCCGCGCCGAAGTCATTGGCGCCAAACACCAGCAGCCGGGCCTGCGGCAGGCGGCTCTCCACCAGCAGCGTCACGGGCTCGGGCGACACCACGCCGCCATCAATACCGTGGGCGCCCCTGCCGGAAACGCCGCAGCCCTGCGGTGGTGCCAGCCGGACCAGCCCCGTCCGGCCGCCGCGCAGCAGCGGTTCGAGCTGGGCCGCTGCCGCCAGGAGTGCTTCCCGCCTGGCCCCGGCGTCCAGATGCAAGCCGTCCAGATGCAAGCCGTCCAGCCCCAGCAGGGCTGCAAACTCAGCCGATCCCGCAACCTCAAAGGTGCCGGGATCCGGAACCACGACGACGGACGGCGGCTGTGTGCCCGCCGCCCCCGTTGTTCCGGATCCCTGAGTGCCGGCAGCTTGAGTTCCGGCGTCCTGGGTTCCGGCAGCCCCCAATGGACTGCCGGACAGGGTCCTGCCGGACACGGTCCCGTCGGGCACGCTCCTGCCGGACACGGTCCTGCCGGACACGCCGTCGATGCGCCGGATCAGGGCCAGCGGCCGTTCGGGGTCCCCGGCGGCAAACCTGTGGAGGTCCCCGAGCCCGGCGGCGCTGCCGTCCAGGGTCTGGATATGGACCTCCAGCTCACCGCCGCAGGTGAGCCCGACGGCAAATGCATCCTCCCTGCTGAAGCCGAACGCCTCAAGGCGGGTGCCGCCGTCGGCCATCACTTCCAGCGCCGAGGCAACCACGGCCCCTTCCACACAGCCGCCGGAGAGGCTGCCGAGTATCTCGCCGGATTCAGATACCAGCATGGACGTCCCGGGCGGCCGCGGCACGGAGCCGCTGGCGGTGATGATGGTGGCCACGGCGCACCGTTGCCCGGAGGCCGCCGGGCGCCAGCCGGCCAGAGAAGGCATCAGATCCAGCATGGCAGCACTCCCTCTTCCCGTGCGATGGTGCCCATATTCTCGTTCCTATCCTTGGTAGTGGAAAGCGTACGACGCCGGTCCGGCCCAGCGACGCGCAAACGGTCCGGGGATGCGCGGATTCCCGTGTCCTCCGGCCGTTTGCGCGTCGCAGGGCATTTTTACGCCCCGAGCAGCGCGCTGACCGGACCCCGCGCGAAGTAGACCACAAAGCCCACGGTCACCACCCACATCAGCGGGTGGATCTTCTTCGCCTTGCCGGAGGCCGCGCCGATGACCGCCCAGCTCACGAAGCCCACGCCGATCCCGTTGGCGATCGAGTAGCTCAGCGGCATGGTGACGATGGTCAGGAAGGCCGGCAGTGCCACGGCGAACTTGGTGAACTTGATCTCGCGGATCTGGGCCATCATCATCGCGCCGACCACCACCAGGGCGGCGGCAGCCACCTCGAGCGGCACCACGCTGGTGAGCGGGGTGAGGAACATGGACCCGAGGAACAGTGCTCCGGTGACCACCGAGGCCAACCCGGTGCGCGCCCCCTCACCAATCCCCGCAGCGGAGTCGATGTACACGGTGTTGGAGGAACCCGACGTCCCGCCGCCCACCACCGCGCCCACGCCTTCGACGATGAAGGCGGACTTGAGCCGGGGGAACGTGCCGTCCTTGTGCGCCACTCCCGCGCTCTTCGCCAGCCCGGTCATGGTGCCCATGGCGTCGAAGAAGTTGGTGAAGACGAGCGTGAACACCAGCATCGTCGCGGCCAGGCCGCCGATCCGGCCAAAGGCGCCGAACAGGTCGAACTGGCCCACCAGCCCAAGGTCCGGCGCGGAGACCAGATGACCCGAGAGCACCGGCGTGTTCAGGTGCCAGCCGCCAGGGTTGGTTTCGCTGGCGGGACCGATGTGCAGGAATGCCTCCACGACGGCGGCCAGAACCGTGGTGGCCACGATGCCGATGAGCAGGCCGCCCTGGACCTTCCGTGCCACCAGGATGCCCATGACCAGCAGGCCCACGATGAACACCATGGTGGGGATGGAGGTGATGGAGCCGTTGTCGCCGAGCTGGACGGGCGGTCCGCCGGCGGTGGCCTTGACGAAGCCCGAGTCCACGAAGCCGATGAAGGCGATGAACAAGCCGATGCCCACAGTGATGGCGGCCTTGAGTTCCTTGGGCACGGCCCGGAAAATCGCGGTCCGCGCGCCGGTGACACCAAACAGGACGATCAGGATGCCGTTGATGACCACCAGGCCCATGGCCTCGGCCCAGGTGACCTCCTGGATCACCGCCACCGCGAGGAAGGAGTTGATGCCCAGTCCCGCGGCCAGGCCGAACGGCAGGTTGGCGATCAGGCCGAACGCGATGGTCATGACGCCGGCTGTCAGGCCGGTGACTGCGCCCACCTGCGCCGCGGAAAGCCAGCCGCCGGCGACGTCCGTCGGGGCGTTGTCCGCGCTGAAGCCGCCCAGGATCAGCGGATTAAGGATGACGATGTAAGCCATCGTGAAGAAGGTGACCAGCCCGCCCCGCACCTCCCGGGCAACGGTGGAACCGCGCCGGGTGATGTGGAAGAAGCGGTCAAGGAACGAGTTCGACGCCGGGGGCTTGGGGCCGTTGCCCCGCTGCGTTTTGCCGGTTGCCGGGTTCTTTTCGGGTGCCGCCGTCTGCCCTGCGTCAAGAAGCGCAGCCTGCTGTTCAGCGGTATTGTCCAGGATTGTCATTTCAGCCACCGGGCCCTAGTAGTCAATCCTGGAGTCGAGCGTGTTCCAGGTGTTGAACGGTTCCAGGATGGCGGGGGCTTCGGGGTGGCCGAGCTCCAGCTTGGAGACCGGCATCAGTGCGTGGCGGTCCTCGTTGTCGAAGTACTCGTAGAAAACGGCGTCGTCGAAGCCAACGGAGGCGGCGTCGTGCCGGTCGGCGCCGAAGACAACCCGGTCGATGCGGGCCCAGAGCGCCGAGGCGAGGCACATGGGGCACGGCTCGCAACTGCTGTAGAGGGTTGCCCCGCGGAGGTCGAAGGTGCCCAGCCCGCTGCAGGCGCGGCGGATGGCGGTGACCTCGGCGTGGGCGGTGGGATCGTTGTCGGCGGTGACCCGGTTGACGCCGTCGAACGCCTGACCGTCGGCGGTGACGATCACGGCGCCGAACGGGCCGCCGCTGTTCAGGACGTTGGCGGTTGCCAACCGGATGGACCTGGCCAGGAATGCCTCGGCCGTGACGGTGGTACTCATGATGCGACTCCCTTTGCTGTGGAAGCCGGTACCCCGCGACGGAACGGAAAGGACCAAGTGCGACGGTTACCAGGCTTCAGCATGTGCTTTTGAAGGTTAAGTTGCGCCTGGTAGATAGCTTCCCGGAGTCCGGGTGCCCGCCTTTGGCAACTCGAGATTAGCACCGGAGTGTGGTCCGCGCCATAGTTTTCTGGAAATTTAATTTCGCAATGTGAAATGCGTGTTCCGCCGCCTCACGGGCTGGTACTTCCTCCGCCGCCAAGCATGCCTGTCACAAAGCGCGGCCATTGACCGCCCTCCCGCACCCGCCCTACGCTGGTGCCGACCTGCCGCCGTCGGGCAGCGGGTCCCCTGGATCAGCAGACAGGACCACTGAGCTGGAAAGTATCAGCACGCTCAGACAAGGACCCCCATGACCCAGCTCTTTGACTCTCAGTCGACGAAGGTTCCGTCGCCGAACCTTCAGTCACCGGCGCCGGCCGCCGAATCCCGGCTCTGGATCCGGAACCCGCTGGCTGCCTTCACCGCCAACGGCCTCGACGCCTCAGCCGGCCTGGTGGTCAGCGGCGGCAAGATTGTGGAGGTGCTCGGCGCCGGACAGGCGCCCTCCGCACCCTGCGGGCAGACCTTCGACGCCGGCAGCCACGTTGTGCTCCCCGGGCTGATCAACACCCACCACCACTTCTACCAGACGCTCACCCGCGCCTGGGGTCCGGTGGCCAACGCTCCCCTGTTTCCCTGGCTGCAGAACCTCTACCCTGTTTGGGCCAGGCTGACCCCACGGGACCTTGAACTCGCAGCCACCGTGGCCCTCGCCGAACTGCTGCTCTCCGGCTGCACCACCGCTGCCGACCACCACTACCTCTTCCCCGCGGGGATGGAGGACGCGATCGACGTCGAAATCGGCGCCGTCCGGCGCCTCGGCATGCGGGCCACCCTGACCCGCGGCTCCATGACGCTGGGGGAGGACGACGGCGGGCTGCCGCCGCAGTCGACGGTGCAGACCCCTGAGGCGGTGCTGGCAGACAGCGAACGGCTGATCCGCGAGTACCACCAGCGAGGCGACGGTGCGGTGATCCAGATTGCGCTGGCGCCCTGCTCCCCGTTTTCCGTCACCAAGGAGATCATGGCCGAGAGCGCGGCGCTGGCGGACCGGCACGACGTCCGGCTGCACACGCACCTCGCGGAGACCCTCGACGAGGAGCAATTCTGCCTCGAGACGTTCGGGCTGCGCACCGTGGACTATTTGGACAGCGTGGGCTGGCTGACGGACAGGACCTGGCTGGGCCACGGCATCCATTTCAGCGACGCTGAAATCGCCCGGCTGGGAGCGGCGGGAACCGCCGTCGCCCACTGCCCGACGTCGAACATGCGCCTCGCGTCCGGCACCGCCCGGGTCCTCGAACTGGAGGAAGCGGGCGTGCCCGTGGGGCTGGGCGTGGACGGATCGGCGTCGAACGATGCCTCCAACATGATTCTCGAGGCTAGGCAGGCGCTGTACCTGCAGCGGCTCCGCTACGGTGCGCACGTTCCGGTGGAGCGGGCGCTGGGCTGGGCCACCCGCGGATCGGCGGCGGTACTGGGGCGGCCGGACCTGGGCCAGCTGGCACCCGGCATGCAGGCGGACCTGGCCCTGTTCCGGCTCGACGAGCTGCGGTTCTCGGGCAGCCACGATCCCCTCGCCGCCCTCCTGCTGTGCGCCGCCGACCGCGCGGACCGCGTGATGGTGGGCGGCGAGTGGCGCGTGGTGGACGGCCAGATTCCGGGACTCGACGTGGCCGGGCTGGTTGCGGAGCATTCGGCGGCGGCGCGGCGGCTCGTGAACGGCTGACGGAGCGTCATTCCGATGAGGTTAGCCAGCTGCTAGCGTGGCGGCATGACTCCGTCGAAGACGCCGGCCGAGATCCTGGACATTGCCGGCTCCGAGGTCCGCATCTCAAGCCCGGACAAGGTGGTGTTCCCGGAGCCCGGACTGACGAAGCTCGACCTGGTGCGGTACTACCTGGCCGTCGCGGATGGCGCACTCCGGGGTGCAGGCGGCCGGCCGATGGTGCTCAAGCGCTTCCCGAAGGGCATCGACGCGGAGGCCTTCTTCCAAAAGCGCGTGCCCGACAACCACCCCGACTTCATCGACACGACGACGCTGCATTACGCGTCGGGGACGTCCGCGGAGGAAGCCGTCATCCGGGATGCCGCGGGCCTGGCGTGGGTGGTGAATCTTGGCTGCCTCGACCTCAACCCGCATCCGGTCCGTGCCGAGGACCTCGAGCACCCGGACGAGCTCCGGGTGGACCTGGACCCGATGCCGGGAGTCGACTGGTCGCAGATCGTTGACGTCGCGTATGTCGCGCGGGAGGTGCTCGACGACGCCGGGCTCGTGGGGTGGCCAAAGACGAGCGGGTCGCGGGGACTCCACATCCTGGTCCGGATCGCGCCGCAGTGGTCGTACCGCGACGTGCGGCTCGCTGCCGAGACCCTCGCCCGGGAGGTCGAAAACCGCGCTCCGGGCCTTGCCACCGCGCGGTGGTGGAAGGAGGAACGCGGGGAGAGTGTGTTCGTCGACTTCAACCAGAATGCGAAGGACCGCACCGTGGCGTCGGCTTACTCAGTCCGGCCCTTGCCTGACGCCCGGGTCTCGACGCCGCTCACCTGGGACGAGGTCCGCTCCGCCCGGCCGGAGCAGTTTACGGTGCCCACAGTGCTGGAGCGCTTCGCCGAGGTGGGCGACCCCCACACCGGCATCGACGACGCCGTGGGAGCACTTGACGGGCTTCTCGCCCTGGCTGCGGAACTCGGCCCCGCCGAGAAGGCGCCGCGCGGGGGCAACGGCTCCGGCCGCCGCCAGTCGGTGATGCCGCTCATTGAAGTGGCCCGCACCAAAACCAAGCCGGAAGCACTCGCTGCGCTCGACGAGTGGAAGTCCCGGCATGCGGACGTGGTCCCCGCCCTGCACCCGGCCGATGTGCTGGTCGACGGAATGCGCGGGTCGAGTTCGCTCTGGTACCGGGTACGGGTGAACCTGCAACACGTCCCCGAGGCGGAGCGCCCCCCACAGGAGGAGCTCATCGCCGACTATGACCCGTGGGCCGGCAAGGAGTGGCCGGGGCGCCCGGATTCTCCGCCCACGGCCTGAGGACACAGAAAGGGTCCGGCGACGCAGAAAAGGTCCGGCGACACCCGAATGCGGGTGTCGCCGGACCATTTGCGCGTCGCGCGGCGAAAACTGCGTCTCTGGCAGCTGCTACGGCCGCCTGCCGAAGACCGGAAGCGCCCGCAGCCACCGCGACAGGCTGCCTGAGCGCCGGTCGCAGTCGGCCGGGATGTAAAAGTCGGGGTCCGTGGCACCGAACGGCAGGTACAGCTCCTGGCCGGGGGCCGGGAATTCCGCGACGTTGTTCTGATCCTGCGAGTCCATCTGTTCCTCCTCGTTTCTTGCCTTGCTCCGCTCAAGGTATTTCGTAGAGCGGAAATAAGTTTTTGATATGTGAAATCTTACGGACACGCCTCGCGGCACGTCAAGACCCGCCAGCCAACCCGTTTCGCACCGCCCCGGTCACAATCGGTTTTCTAAATTGGTGATGTACACCACCGGGATGCTGCGCTACTCTTGAAGTCAATTCGTGGCGCACGTCACGTAACCTGGGAGCAGCAGGCAGGGTCGTAATGAGCTGGCATCAACTGATGTCGGCTCATTTTTTGTTTGGGTCGACGCCACAGGAAATGCGTGGGAAACACGCACTTAATTTCTATGTGGGACTTTCGTTCCACATACCGGAAGTTGGGAACAGACCATGAGCAACAAGATCGTCCTCGGCCACAACCAGTACGGCAAGGCCGAAGTCCGCGTCGTCAAGATCACCCGCGACACCGACCGCCACGAGATCGAGGACCTGAACGTCACCTCGCAGCTCCGCGGCGACTTCGAAGCCGCCCACCTCGAAGGCGACAACGCCCACGTGGTCGCCACCGACACCCAGAAGAACACCATCTACGCCTTCGCCCGGGAAGGCGTCGGCTCCCCCGAGGCTTTCCTGCTGCGCCTTGGCGAGCATTTCACCTCCAGCTTCGACTGGGTCACAGGCGGCCGCTGGGAAGCCGAGTCCTACGCCTGGGAACGCATCCAGGCACACGGCAGCGCGCACGACCACTCCTTCGTCCGCAAGGGCCAGGAAGTCCGCACCGCCGTTCTGGTCCGCGATGGCGCAGCCACCCACCTGATCTCCGGACTCAAGGACCTGACCGTCCTGAAGTCCACACAGTCCGGCTTCGTCGGATACCCGAAGGACAAGTACACCACCCTGCCGGAGACCACCGACCGCATCCTGGCCACCGACGTCTCGGCCCGCTGGCGCTTCAAGTCCGGCACGGATTTCAGTTCGCTGGACTTCAACAAGAGCTACGAGGACGTCAAGAGCCTCCTGCTTGAGGGCTTCACCGAGAAGTACTCCCACGCCCTCCAGCAGACCCTGTTCGACATGGGCGCGAAGGTCCTGGAAGCCCACAGCGAGATCGAGGAAATCAAGTTCTCGATGCCCAACAAGCACCACTTCCTCGTGGACCTCTCGCCGTTCGGGCTCGACAACCCCAACGAGGTCTTCTTCGCGGCCGACCGCCCTTACGGACTCATCGAAGCCACCGTCCTGCGCGACGACGCCGAAGCAGCCGACGCCGCCTGGTCAGGCATCGCCGGCTTCTGCTAGACCCCGGCCGGCCCGCGGACCGAAAGTCCGCGGGCCCGCCGGCACACCACCACCGGTTCCGAGTTTTCGTCCATGCGGCTTAAGCACCCCTAAACCCCCAATAAGTGGACACAAACTCCCCCCGGCCGCATAAACCGGGCCACGGTTCCCGCCAGCGGACCCGGCCACGCCACAAGTTTCAAATTGTTAGCCAGACATTGTTAGCCAGACGAAGGCGTCTGCCATGAACCAAGAAAGTCTGCCATGAACATCACCAAGAAAAGCCGCCCAGCGGCAACCCGCCCGGAAGATCAGCGCCTCTCGATCGGCAGCACTTTCGCCTACGGGTTCCAGCACGTCCTCACCATGTACGGCGGCATCATCGCGCCGCCCCTGATCATAGGCGCCGCGGCAGGAATGTCCTCTCAGGACATCGGCCTGCTGATCGCCGCCTGCCTCTTCGTCGGCGGCCTGGCCACCATCCTCCAGACCGTCGGCATCCGTTTCTTCGGCTCCCAGCTCCCGCTCGTCCAGGGCGTCTCCTTCGCCGGCGTCTCCACAATGGTTGCGATTGTCCACGGCGGCGGCGGAATCCAGGCGGTCTTCGGTTCGGTGATCGCGGCCTCGCTGATCGGGCTGCTCATCACGCCCCTGTTCTCCAGGATCATCAAGTTCTTCCCGCCTGTTGTCACGGGCACGGTCATCACCACCATCGGCCTCACGCTCATGCCGGTGGCCGCCAACTGGGCCATGGGCGGCAACAAGGCGGCCCCCAACTACGGCAGCATGGCCAACATCGGCCTGGCCGCCGCCACCATGGCGATCGTCCTGCTGCTGAGCAAGGTGGGCAACGCCGCCATCTCCCGACTGTCCATCCTGCTTGCCATGGTTCTGGGCACGGCCATCGCCTTTGCCTTCGGCATGGCCGACTTCTCCAAGGTGGGCCAGGGCGAGATCGTCGCGTTCCCCACCCCGTTCGCCTTCGGGCCGCCCACGTTCGAGATCGCAGCTATCATCTCCATGCTGATCGTCATCCTGGTGACGCTCACCGAGACCTCCGCGGACATCATCGCCGTCGGCGAGATCGTGGGCACCAAGGTCGATTCGAAGCGGATCGGCGACGGCCTGCGGGCTGACATGCTCTCCAGCGCCATCTCCCCGCTGTTCAACTCCTTCACCCAGAGCGCCTTCGCACAGAACGTGGGCCTCGTGGCGATCACCGGCGTCAAGAGCCGGTTCGTCGTCAGCGCCGGCGGCCTCATCCTGGTCATCCTCGGCCTGCTTCCGGTCCTTGGCCGGGTGGTTGCGGCGGTGCCGACGCCCGTCCTGGGCGGTGCCGGCGTCGTACTCTTTGGAACGGTTGCCGCCAGCGGCATCCGGACGCTCTCCAAGGTGGAGTACCGGAACAACATGAACCTGATCATCGTGGCCGCGTCCATCGGCTTCGGCATGATCCCCATCGCAGCGCCGGCCTTCTACGACCAGTTCCCGTCCTGGTTCAGCACCATCTTCCACTCCGGCATCAGCTCGGCGGCGGTCATGGCCATCCTGCTGAACCTGCTGTTCAACCACCTGAAGGCGGGCAATTCGGAGAACCAGTCCGTGTTCGTGGCGGGCACCGAGCGCATCGTCAAGGAGGAGGACCTGCAGTGCCTGGCCGACGGCGACCGCTTCGAAGGCGGAAAGCTGATCGACTGCGACGGCAAGGAAGTCCCCATCCAGGCGTCATCCAGCTCCGAGCACTAGCGCCCCACTTAAGCGCGAATAGGCAGCTAATGCCCCCAAATCCGAGATTTGGGGGCATTAGCTGCCAGCTCGCGCTGTGAAAGTACGACGGCGGGAGGTCAGTTTTGGTTGAGTTCGTCCGAGATGGCCTGGGCTGCTTCGCGCAGGAGCGGCACGGCGCGGTCAGCGAAGGCCTGGTCCACGCGGGAAACCGGCCCGGAGACGGAGATGGCGGTGGGCGTGGGGGCGTTGGGCACGGCCATGGCAAAGCAGCGCACGCCGAGCTCCTGTTCCTCCTCGTCGATCGAGTAGCCGCGTTCGCGGATCCGGTTCAGATCCGCAATCAGCGAATCGAAGTCGCCGATGCTCTTGGCCGTGGGCGTGGGCATGCCGGTACGGGTCACGATGCCGCGCACCACGTCATCGTCCAGCTGCGCCAGAATAGCCTTGCCCACCCCGGTGTCGTGGGTGTGGGCGCGGCGGCCCACCTCGGTGAACATGCGCATCGAGTGCAGCGACGGCACCTGCGCCACGTAAATCACCATGTCCGAGTCCAGCACGGCCATGTTGGACGTCTCCCCCAGCCGGTCCACGAGGGACTTCAGCTGCGGCCGCGCCAGGGCACCGAGCTGCTTGTTGGCGCCTTCGCCGAGCCGGATGAGCCGCGGCCCGAGGGCGTAGCGGCGGTTGGGCAGCTGCCGGATGTACCCGAGTGCCACGAGCGTGCGCAGCAGCCGGTGGATCGTCGGCAGGGGCAGGTCCGTGGAAGAGGAGAGCTCGCTGAGCGTCACGTCACCGCCGGCGTCGGTGATCAGTTCCAAAAGTTCAAAGACGCGCTCAACGGACTGCACGCCTCCGGTGGCCTTCTCAGCCATGTAGCACTCTCCTGTTGCCTCGAATACGACAACTCTTATCCGCATCGTGAAAAAAGTTGCTTAGACAGCCAAAGATACAGCACGGGCCGGGGCCGCGTCGATGGAAGCATCAAGGGCTTGTGTTTCCATAAAGTAGATAATAATATCCATAATACGAAAACATTCAGCTGAAGAGCCCATCCCAGCGATGGGCCCGACCAGGAGGACATTCAATGGCGAACCCCAGCCCCGGAAACTCAATCACCCTGCGCGTGGAGGCCCCCTCGAGCTTCTCCGCCACCAGCGAGCTCGCGGCCGCCGTCGGTGCAGCCGGAGCAGCGATCACCGCGCTGGACGTCACCGAGTCCCACCACGAGACCCTGGTTGTCGACGTCACCTGCAACACCACCGACCAGGACCACGCGGACCGGGTCAAGGATGCGCTCAACGCGCTCGACGGCGTCACCGTCCGCAACGTCTCGGACCGCACCTTCCTGATGCACCTCGGCGGAAAGCTGGAAGTCGTCCCGAAGGTGGCGCTCCGCAACCGCGACGACCTCTCCCGCGCCTACACCCCCGGCGTCGCCCGCGTCTGCCTGGCCATCGCCGAAAACCCCGACGCCGCACGCAACCTGACGGTCAAGCGGAACACGATCGCCGTGGTCACCGACGGTTCTGCCGTCCTGGGTCTCGGCAACATCGGCCCCGCAGCGGCGCTTCCCGTCATGGAAGGCAAGGCTGCGCTGTTCAAGCAGTTCGCCAACGTTGATGCGTGGCCGGTGTGCCTGGACACCCAGGACACCGAGGAAATCATCAAAATCGTCAAGGCCCTCGCCCCGGTCTACGGCGGCGTGAACCTCGAGGACATCGCCGCACCGCGCTGCTTCGAGATCGAGAACCGGCTCCGCGAGGAACTGGACATCCCGGTCTTCCACGATGACCAGCACGGCACCGCGATCGTCACTCTGGCCGCCCTGGTCAACGCCCTCCGCGTCGTGGGCAAGAAGCTCGCGGACGTCCGCATCGTGGTCTCCGGCGTCGGCGCCGCAGGCTCCGCGATCATCCAGCTCCTCAAGGCCCAGGGCGCGCAGCACATTATCGCCGCCGGCCGCTCCGGCGCCATCCACTCGGGTGAGAAGTACGACGACGAACACCGCACCTGGATTGCCGCCAACACCAACGACGAGGGCTTCTCCGGCACGCTGCACGAGGCCCTCAAGGGTGCCGACGTCTTCATCGGCGTCAGCGCGCCGCACGTCATCGGCGAGGAACAGGTCGCCTCGATGGCCAAGGACGCCATCGTCTTCGCCATGGCCAACCCGACGCCGGAAATCGACCCGACAGTGGCGTCGAAGCACGCGGCTGTCGTCGCCACCGGCCGCAGCGACTTCCCGAACCAGATCAACAACGTCCTGGCCTTCCCGGGATTCTTCCGCGGACTGCTGGACGCCGGGGCATCGGACATCACGCCGGAAATGCTGGTGGCCGCCGCCGAGGCGATCGCCAACCGGGTTGCTGACGATGAACTGAATGCGAGCTACATTATCCCCAGCGTGTTCGATCCCCACGTGGCCGCCGACGTTGCCACCGCGGTAGCGAACGCAGCACATGCAGCCGCCGGTGTTCGGACCGCACCGGCAGCGACCGGAAATGAAGCAGCACCCGCAACTGAGGCTGCGCCTGCGGACGCAGCCCTCGCCAACGCCTGAATCAGCCCTGGAAAGGACCCACAATGGCTATCACAGTCACAGACCCCCGGCCGATCGAGCGTGCGGAGGAAATTCTCACCCCGAAGGCCCTGGCGTTCGTGGAGGAGCTCCACAAGCGCTTCGCCGGCCGGCGCGGCGAGCTGCTCGCGGCCCGCAAGGCCAAGCGTGAGCAGGTGGCCCAGACCGGCAGTCTGGATTTCCTGCCGGAGACGAAAAACGTGCGCGACGGCGACTGGAAGGTTGCTCCCGCACCGGCGGCACTGCTGGACCGCCGGGTTGAGATGACCGGGCCGGCTTCGCCGGCCAAGATGGCCATCAACGCCCTGAACTCCGGCGCCAAGGTGTGGCTCGCAGACCTTGAGGACGCCAGCACACCCACGTGGGGCAACGTCATCGACGCCATCCTCAACCTCCGCGACGCCGCCACCGGAACGCTGAGCTACACCTCTCCCGAGGGCAAGGAATACCGGCTCCGCACCGACGCCCCGCTGGCCGTCGTCGTGGCCCGCCCCCGCGGCTGGCACATGGAGGAGCGGCACCTGCTGCTCAACGGCGAACCCGCCGTCGGCGCGCTGGTGGACTTTGGCCTGCACTTCTTCCACATCGCCAAGCAGCTGGTGCTCAACGGCCACGGCCCGTACTACTACCTGCCGAAGATGGAGAGCCACCTCGAGGCACGGCTGTGGAACGACGTGTTCGTCTTCGCCCAGGACTTCCTCGGCCTTGGCCAGGGCACCATCCGCGCCACCGTCCTGATCGAGACCATCCCGGCCGCGTTCGAGATGGACGAGATCCTCTACGAGCTGCGGGACCACGCCTCGGGCCTGAACGCCGGCCGCTGGGACTACCTGTTCAGCATCATCAAGTACTTCCGCGACGCCGGTGCCAGCTTCGTGCTGCCGGACCGAGCCACCGTGGCCATGACGGCACCGTTCATGCGCGCCTACACGGAACTGCTGGTGAAGACCTGCCACCACCGTGGCGCGTTCGCGATGGGCGGCATGGCCGCGGTCATCCCCAACCGGCGCGAACCCGAGGTCACCGCCCAGGCCTTCGAGAAGGTCCGCGCGGACAAGACCCGCGAGGCTAACGACGGCTTCGACGGCTCGTGGGTGGCCCACCCGGACCTCGTGCCCGTGTGCCAGGAGGTCTTCGATTCGGTGCTCGGCGACCGGCCCAACCAGCTGGACAAGCAGCGCCCGGAGGTCTCGGTCACGGCCGGCCAGCTGCTGGACATCGCCTCCGCGGAAGGCCAGGTCACGGAAGCCGGCCTGCGCCTGAACCTCTACGTTGCGGTGGCCTACACCGCCGTCTGGATCTCCGGCAACGGCGCGGTGGCCATCCACAACCTGATGGAGGATGCCGCCACCGCGGAAATCTCCCGTTCGCAGGTCTGGCAGCAGATCCGCAACGAGGTGGTCCTCGCGGACACCGGCAACAAGGTCACCCGCGAACTGGTCACCCGGATCCTGGCCGAGGAAACTGAAAAGCTGCGCGGCGAGGTGGGCGAGGAAGCGTTCGCCCGCTACTACCAGCCCGCCAGCGCCCTGATCGGCGACATCTGCCTCTCCGAGGACTACACGGACTTCCTGACCACCCCCGCCTACGAACTGGTGGGCTGAGGCATGGCGGTACCCGAAACATCGCTCACCCCGGCGGACCTGGCCCGGATCGACGGGCAGCTGGCGGACACTGACCGGCTGCTGGAGCGGAACTACCCGGGTGACGACGGCTCCCGCCAGCCCGTCCACACCGTCTACGTCCCCGCGGACCGGTTCACGCCGTCGCTCGCCGCCGACTGGGGAACCCAGGCGCTGGCGACGGCGGCCGCCCACGGCGGGCTGGCCCGGATCGGCTCGCTGCTGGGCCAGGACGCCGACCTCGCCGAGGCTGTGGCGTCACGCGTCCAGGCGAAGCTGGAGACTGAACCGGTCGAGGACCTCCGGCTCGACTTCGAGGACGGGTTCGGGGACCGGGGCGACGACGCCGAGGACGCCGCCGCGGTTGCCGCGGCATCCGCCGTGGCAACCGCAGTTTCGGCCGGTTCCGCGCCGCCGTTCATCGGGATCCGGTTCAAGTGCTTCGAGGCCGCCACCCGGGCCCGCGGGCTGCGCACCCTGGACCTGTTTGTCTCCGGCCTGGCCGCGGCGGGCGAGCTCCCCGAGGGCCTGGTTCTGACCCTGCCCAAGGTCACCACCGTGGCGCAGGTGCAGGCGATGGACTACGCGGTCTCCCGCCTTGAGGAGATCCACTCGCTCCCGGCCGGCCGGCTCCGGTTCGAGGTGCAGGTGGAGACGCCGCAGCTCATTCTCGGCCCGGAGGGGACGTCCCCGGTGGCACAGCTGCCGCACGCCGTCCCGGGCCGGATCAGCGGCCTGCACTACGGCACATACGACTACTCGGCCTCCCTGCAGATCTCCGCGGAGTACCAGTCGATGGAGCACCCGGTGGCGGACTTCGCCAAGGAGGTCATGCAGCTGGCGGTGGCAGGCACCGGCATCCGGCTGTCCGACGGATCCACCAACATCATCCCGGTGGGCGACAACGTGGAAAACGCCTGGCAGCTGCACGGCCGCCTGGTGCGGCGTTCCCTGGAGCGCGGCTACTACCAGGGCTGGGACCTGCATCCGGCCCAGCTGCCCAGCCGTTTCGCGGCGACGTACGCGTTCTACCGCCAGGGTCTGCCGGCCGCCGCGGCCCGGCTCCGCAACTATGTTGAACGCACCGAAGGCGGGGTCATGGACGAGCCCGCCACCGCCCGCGCGCTCGCGGCGTTCGTGCTGCGCGGCGTCCAGTGCGGCGCCGTGGGCGCCGACGACGTCCAGGCGCTGGCCGGCGTCGGACTCCCCCAACTCACCGGCCTGGCCCACCCGCGGCTGGCCCACACCACTTCGAAGTAAGGATCCACAGATGGGCAAGTACTACTACCCCCAGGGCGGCCTGCCGCCGCAGACCCACCTCACCACGGAGCGGGCCATCGTCACCGAAGCCTACACGGTCATCCCCAAGGGCGTCATGACCGACATCGTGACCAGCACCCTGCCGGGTTTCTCCAACACCCGCTCCTGGATCCTGGCCCGCCCGATCGCCGGGTTTGCCACCACATTTTCGCAGCTGATCGTGGAGATCGGCCCGGGCGGCGGCGCCCCCAAGGCCGAGTTTGAACCCGGCGTCGAAGGCGTCGTCTTTGTCACCAAGGGCAAGGTCAACCTGACCCTCGACGGCGAACTTCACCAGCTGGAGGAAGGCGGCTACGCTTACCTGGCCGCCGGTGCCACCTGGGGCCTGGAGAACGTCTCGGATGACATTGTCTCCTTCCAATGGATCCGCAAGGCGTACGAGCGGCTCGAGGGTTACGAGGCAAAGTCCTTCGTCACCAGTGATGCCGAGGTGGAACCCACCGCGATGCCGGATACCAACGGCGCCTGGAAGACCACCCGCTTCACGGATTCCGGCGACCTGGCCCACGACATGCAGGTCAACATCGTGACGTTCCAGCCGGGCGGGGTCATCCCGTTCCCGGAGACGCATGTCATGGAGCACGGCCTGTACGTCCTGGAGGGCAAGGCCATGTACCTGCTCAACAACGACTGGGTTGAGGTGGAGGCCGGCGACTTCATGTGGCTGCGCGCCTTCTGCCCGCAGGCCTGCTACGCCGGCGGCCCGGGCGAGTTCCGTTACCTGCTGTACAAGGACATGAACCGCCAGATCCGCCTGACGTAGAGCCCCCTCCTCCCCGAATCGCCGAGATCGCCGGAAGCCTGCCAGTTCGCCGCTAGGCTTCCGGCGATTTCGCACGTTTCCGGCGTCTCCGGTTTTCCCAGCCCTTGCGTCGCAACTGGCCGCGCGGAAGCATGGGGGCATGCTGACGATCGGAACGACTGTCCTCGGTGTCAACGACGTCGCCCGCGCCACCGCTTTCTGGTGTGACGCCCTCGGCTACGTCCCGCGGGAAGACGGCGACGAAACGTGGGTGGTGCTCGTCCCGCAAAAAGGCGACGGCGCCCGCCTCGCCCTCATGCTCAGCGAGACCGCTGTCCAGCCCCACCCGCGCCTCCACCTTGATCTCTACGCCGATGACCAGGCCGCCGAGGTGGAACGCCTCGTCGGGCTCGGCGCAGCCAGGGTGGACTGGGACTCCTATCCGGATGACCCGGACTTCATCGTGCTCGAAGACCCGGACGGAAACCGCTTCTGCGTTGTGGATGCCGCGGCCTGACACTGAAAGGACGCACCATGTGATTCTCGCCCGATTTCTCGCCCCGCGCCGCCATTGTCACCGGCAGCGATTCCGGCATCGGCCGCGCCACTGCGGTGGCCCTGGCCCAGGCACGGGCGGCGGCACCAAGTTCCTCGAACTGAACTATGAGACCTGGGCGAAAACACTGGACACCAACCTTAACGGCGCCTTCCTCTGCATCCAGGCGGCAGCCCGGCGGAGCCCTTAACGGAAAGCGGCTGACGGGTTAGTCGCCCGCCAGCCACCGTCCCGGACCTCGCTGCTAAAGCCCGGCGTCTCTACACTTCACCGTCCACCTACCCGTCAGGGTTTAAGGACCACCTTGATGCAGCCGTCCGCTTTCTTCTGGAACTTGTCATAAAGCTCGGGCGCCTCGGCCAGCCCGGCAGTATGGGTGACAAGATCCATCACACCCAGCGGATCGGCGTCGTCCTCCACCAGCGGAAGCAGCTCGTCCGTCCACCGGCGGACGTTGCATTGGCCCATGCGCAACTGGATCTGCTTGTCGAACATGGTGAGCAGGGGCATGGGGCTGGCCATGCCGCCGTAGACACCGCTCAGGGAAACCGTGCCCCCGCGCCGGACCGAGTCGATGGCCGTGTGGAGCACGGCCAGCCTGTCCACGCCGGCGGTTTCCATGGCCTTCTGTGCCACCTTGTCCGGAAGGAGGCCGAGTGCCTGGTGGGCGAATCCCGCCACCGGTGATCCGTGCGCTTCCATCCCGACGGCGTCGACTACGGCGTCCGGGCCCCGGCCTTCGGTCATCTCCCGCAGTTCGTCCGCGATGCCCTTGGCATAGTCCAGGACCTCGACGCCGTGGCGCGCCGCCATCCCGCGGCGCTCCGGGACGGGATCAACACCGATCACCCGCTGGCCGAGGTACGCGCCTACCCGGGAGGCGAACTGTCCCACCGGCCCCAGCCCGAAGACGGCCAGCGTTCCGCCGGCTGGAGCGTCGGCGTATTTCACGGCCTGCCACGCAGTGGGAAGAATGTCCGAAAGGAACAGATACCGCTCGTCCGGCAGCTCCTGCCCCACCTTCACCGGGCCGTAGTCCGCGAACGGCACCCGCAGGAACTCCGCCTGCCCGCCGGGAATGGAGCCGTAGAGCTCCGAATAGCCGTAGAGCGCGGCCCCGGAGTTCTTCGCGCGGACCTGGCTGGTTTCGCACTGCGACTGGAGGCCCTGTGAACACATGTAGCAGTGGCCGCAGGAAATGTTGAAGGGAATGACCACGCGGTCGCCCTTGGCCAGGTTGGTGACGGCGCTTCCCACCTCTTCCACGATGCCCATGGGTTCGTGGCCCAGTACGTCGTCCTTGTGCATGTAGGGGCCAAGCACCTCGTACAGGTGGAGGTCCGAACCGCAGATCGCAGAGGACGTGATCCTCACGATCGCATCCATGGGCTCCTGGATGACGGGGTCCGGTACTTCCTTCACGGTCACCGAGCGTTTGCCTTGCCAAGTCAGTGCCTTCAATGGAGCGCCTTCCTGTAGCTGCACGTCGCGTCCTTTCGACCGTAACGCGCCCGGGCCCGGATGTGAAGATCAGCATGCTTATCAATTTTTCGTGATCCAGGATTGGAAAGTAAGCATCCTTGCTGTTCTCTTGTTTCGGCCGGGGAACGCTCTTAGCGTAGGAACTGTTCTTGCCCCCTAGGAAAGGCGCCCATAATGTCGCTGTACCAGCCCGAACCAGTGGAAATTTCCACGCGCATGCGCCCAGGCGAATGGACGGAGTCCAGCCTCGAGGAACTGGTGACCACCTACCGCGCAAAGATCCTCGCCATGGGGGCGGCGGTTTCGGAAGTGCTCACCGAGGTGGTCAGGAACGACGACGGCTCCGTGTCGGTTTCGGTGTCGTGGAACAAAGGGGCGTACGCGGACGAACCCGAGGGCGGCGGGTTCACGAACACCGAATCCAAGGTGGACACGGCCGGCGCCTGACGCCGCCGGACACCTAGCCTGCGAGCAGCTTTCCGATCGCACTGCGGCCCAGGTTGTCCAGCAGCTCCCGCGGACCCGCGTAGACCTCGGCGGCCCCCACGTCGCGCAATTCCGCCTCGCTGGTGCCGCCGCAGGTCAGGGCGATGGTGGGCATGCCGAGCCTGCTGGCCGCCATGACGTCCCACACCGCATCCCCCACGTAAACCGCGCCGGAGGCCTGAACCCCAACAGCCTCCAGCGCCGCCACCAGGATGTCCGGCTCAGGCTTGCTGTTTTCCGCATCATTGGAGCTCGTGGCGGCATCAATGAAGTCATCCGCCGACAACGCCGACCGCAACGCGTTGAGATCCTGCTCCCTCGCGGACGAGGCCAGGGCCACCGCCAGGCCGCCCTGGCTGCACTCGGCCAGCAGGTCCCGGGCCCCGTCAAAGGCGCGGAGCGATGGCCAGAACGTGCCGAAAACCCCTGAATGGGCGGACAGGATGGCCTCATCCACTTCCCTGTTCCGGGAGTCCGGCAGCAAATTGTCCACCAGACGCGCCCCGCCCATCCCCACACAGCGGTGGATCCGGGCCATAGGCACGTCGAAACCGGACTGGCGGAACGCCTGCCACCAGGCGAGAGTGTGGATGTAGGCGGAGTCGATCAGCGTTCCGTCAACATCGAACAGGACAGCCTTCTCCCGGCGGCGCCCTGCCGGCGACGGACCTCCCGACTCCCTATCCACCGGCTTATCCACCGACACCCGCGCCAACCTCGGCCAGGTGCGGCGCAGGCACCCGCTGCCGGACGCTCTTCGGGGAGCCATAGCCGGCGCCAACTGTGGACTTCACTGCCTGACGCGCGGGCTTGGCGTGGCGCTTTTGCGCGGGCCGCTTGACTGCGTCCTTGGAGCAGTCACGTATCAGGCCGGTGCCGGCGATCTCCCTGGCCTGGGCAACTCCGGCAACCGCCGCGCGCTTCGTCGGGAAGGTAACGGACACCGCCATCAGCGCCCCCGTCCCGTCCAGCAGCCGGATCCTGTAACCGCCGTCGGGGGCGTCCACCAACTCGAAATATCCAGCCAATTTGCCTTCCTCCTTCTTCACCCTTCGCCAAGGTGTTTAGTAAGTATACTTACTTACAAACCGAAGGTGAGAGGTGCCACCCAAATTCGGCTTCGAACAAGGCTGTCGGCGCCAAGCCCTCAGCCGGTGCCAGCCTTTGACGGGAGCGGCTTGTCGCTCCGGCGGGGCCGGTGTTGACTGAGTTCCAGTGCACTGGTCACCAGCGCGAAATGGCTGAACGCCTGCGGGGTGTTCCCGAGGTGCCGCCTACTCTGGACGCCCCATTCCTCGCTCAGCAGTCCGACGTCGTTGCGCAGCGACAGCAGCCGTTCGAACAGTTCCGTGGCCTCCCTGTGCCGGCCTGCCCCCAGCAGCGCCTCCACGAGCCAGAAGGAACAAGCAAGGAACACCCCCTCACCGCCTGGCAGTCCGTCGTCGCTCACCTGGGGCCGGTACCGGAGCACGAACCCGTCCTCCGTCAGTTCGCGCTGGATGGCCTCGATAGTGCCGATCACCCGGGGGTCGTCGGGCGGGAGGAATCCCACGCGGGGAATGAGGAGCAGACTGGCATCGAGTTCCGGCCGGCCATAGCTCTGGGTGAAGGTGTTCCGCTCGGCGTCGAAGCCCTTAGCCATGACCTCGGCCTGGATGGTGTCACGCAGCGCCTCCCAGCGGTCCGCCGGACCGGGAAGCCTTGAATCCCGCACCCCCTTGACCATCCGGTCCGCTGCTACCCATGCCATCACCTTGGAATGGGTGAAATGGCGCCGCGGGCCGCGCATCTCCCACAGCCCGTTGTCCGGCTGGTCCCAGGCCCCTTCGAGGTATTCCATCAGCGCCACCTGGACGTCCCAGGCTTCGTCCGTGTGCTTCAGCAGCGAGTTGCGGGTCAGGGCAAGGCAGTCCAGGACCTCACCCCACACGTCCAGCTGCAGCTGGCCGGCGGCCGCGTTGCCCACCCTGACCGGCGTCGAGTTCTCGTAGCCGGCCAGCCAGGGCAGCTCCATTTCGGGCAGCCTGCGTTCCCCGTGGATCCCGTACATGATCTGCAGGTCGGCCGGGTCCCCCGCCACGGCCCGAAGCAGCCAGTCGCGCCACGCCGCCGCCTCGGAGGTATAGCCGGCGGCCAGCAGCGCCTGGAGGGTCAAGGTGGCATCTCGGAGCCAGCAGAAGCGGTAGTCCCAGTTCCGAGGCCCGCCCAGCTGCTCCGGCAGCGACGTGGTCACGGCTGCAACGATGCCTCCGGTGGGCGCATAGGTCAGGGCCTTGAGCGTGATCAGCGAGCGTTGCACGGCATCCTTGTACGGCCCGGTTACCTTGCACTTATCCGTCCACTCCCGCCAGAACCGTTCGGTGGAGTCCAGGACTTCCTCGGCGTCCACGGACCGGGGCCGCCGGACATGGCTGGGCGCCCAGGTCAGCACGAACGGCACCCGTTCGCCGGCTTTCACGATGAAGTCGCTGACGGTGTGCATGCGTTCGCCGCGCAGCGGGGCGGTGGTCACCAGGTAGGCAGAATCGGGTCCCGCGATGGCGTGGAGGCCGTGGCTGTCCCGGCGCACCCAGGGCATGATGTGGCCGTAGTCGAAGCGCAGGGCCAGCTCGCTTCTCATCCGGACGTGTCCGTGCAGCCCAACCACGATCCGCACGATGTCCGCCACCTCGTCGCGGGGAGGCATGAAGTCGATGACCCGGACGGCGCCGTCATCAGTTTCCCACTCGGTTTCCAGGATGAGGGTGTGCCGCCGGTAGCGGCGCCGTGTGCAGCCGCCGCCACCTGCCGGGGCGAGGAGCCAGCGGCCGGCTTCGGGGGTGTCCAGGAGTGCATTGAAGCATGCCGGCGAATCGAACCGGGGCAGGCACAGCCAGTCAATCGACCCTTCAGTGCTGACCAGGGCCGCCGTGTGCAGGTCGCCGACCACCGCATAATCCTCGATGCCTACCATGCCCTTACAGTGCCACAGCAGGCCCCGCGGCACGAGGGGGTACCGGGTGTAGCCTGAAGTGAGGCGGAGCGGCCGCCGGAGTCTTGCCCGGTCACCCGGCCCAGCCCGTTTGCAGGGCGGAAGTGGAGCCTTGAGTGGATAGTCGCCTGAGCGAAGCCGACGTGGTGGGGCGCGTCCAGGACATGTTGCTGGACACCCAGGATGTCCAGGATTTCCTCGAAGAGCTGGCACGGTTCTCGGCCGAGAGCATGTCGGGACCGCACGGCCAGATCTATTCCGGCATTACCCTCCTGCGGCACCGTTCGGCCGCCACCGTGGCCAGCAGCGGTGAGCACGCCCAGGCACTGGACGAAATCCAGTACCAGTTTGGCGACGGCCCCTGCCTTCGCTCCTGCCGCGAGGGTGTCCTGGTCCACGTTCCGGACTTCGAGCTCGACACCGAATTCCCGGATTACAACGACACCGTCCTGAAAAAAGGCATCCGTTCGGTTCTGGCGGTCCCCTTCGAACTGCCGGGCGCCGATGCACGGGCCGGACTCAACCTGTACTCCGAGAAGCCGAACGTCTTTGACGCGGCCGCCGTGGAGAGCGCGATCAGCTATGTCCGGCAGGCCTCCAAGGGTCTCCGGCTCGCGGTCATGCTCGCCCAACGCAACGACCACGCCGCCAACCTCAGGCGGGCGATGGAGTCACGGACCATCATCGACACCGCTGTCGGGATCATCATTGCGCAGAACCGCTGCAGCCAGGAGGACGCCATCAACCTGATCAAGTCGGCGTCCAGTACGCGCAACCTGAAGCTGCGCGACGTCGCTGCGGCCATCGTTGACTCTGCCGGCGGCGGCCCACTGACAACGCACTTCGAGTGACGCCCGACAGGTGAACATCCACATCGGCACGTCGGGCTGGAGCTACGACCACTGGGAAAATGTGCTGTACCCGCCGGGGCTCCCCACCCGGGAGCGGCTGCAATACTACGTGGCAAGATTCAGCACGGTGGAGCTCAATGCCAGCTTCTACCGCTGGCCGCGGGACACCACGTTCGCCGGCTGGCGGACCCGGCTTCCGGCCGGTTTTTCGCTGTCCGTCAAAGCCCCCCGCGGGCTCACCCACGGCAAGAAGCTGTACGGCCCGGAAGTCTGGATCGAACGCATCTCGCGGTGCTGGCACGAGCTCGGCGACAAGCGCGCGGTGCTGCTGGTGCAGCTGCCTCCCGGCATGGCCAGGGATGACGCCCGGCTGGACTACTTCCTCGGCGCCATGCCCGAGTGGATCCGGGTGGCCGTGGAGTTCCGGCATCCCAGCTGGGAGCATCCGGACGTGTACGGACTGCTGAAACGGCACCAGGCTGCGTACACCGTCATGAGCGGCGCCAATCTACCCTGCAACCTCCAGGCGACCGCACCGTTCGTCTACGTCAGGCTGCACGGGCCCGACCACCAGCACCTGTACGGCGGTTCCTACTCGGATGAGGAACTGGGCTGGTGGGCGGACAGGATCCGGGAGTGGCGCAGCTCCGGAAAGGAAGTCTTCGCCTATTTCAACAACGACGGCGGCGGCAACGCCGTGCGCAATGCGGCCACCCTGCGCGGCATGTTGGGAGACGGCGGCGAGTAACAGAGCGCGGGCGGGCAGCCCATGGACGGCTGCCCTGTGGCAGAGTGAAGGGATGGACATGGCGTCGCAGGAATCACCGTTGTCAGGGACGAGTTTGTCAGGGACGCGCGTCTTCCGCCTGGCCCACTGGCTATCCGACTCGATCAATACGGCGCGCCTGAAACTGGCGCGCCGCTGGAAGTTTGAGCCCAAGACGATCGCCTACCAGGGCTACGGCTCCACCGAGTGGGTCCGTGTCCTGGGCAGGGTGGTGCTGGCCAGCAAGCCCGTGCCCGGCAGCCGCGCTGACCATGCCGCGCGGAACGGCACCGAGAATGTACGTGGCTGGCGCGCCTTCACCAGCGTTCCCATCCCCCGTTCCGAGGTGGAGATCGAGGTGGGCGGAACGGTCACGAAGGTCAAGGCCGACCGGGGCGGGCTGGTGGACATCGACATACCGGTGTCCCTCGCACCGGGCTGGCACACCGCCATACTCCGCTCCCGGGATGCCGAACCGGCGGAGGCAAGCATTCTTGTCATTGCCCCGGACACGAAATTTGGCATCGTCTCCGATATTGACGACACCGTCATGGTGACGGCCTTGCCCCGGCCGTTCCTGGCACTCTGGAACACCTTTGTGCTGAGCGAGCGGGCCAGGATGGCCACCCCGGGGATGGCGGTGCTGCTGGACCGGCTCACCGTTGAGCATCCCGACGCGCCGGTCATCTATCTCTCGACGGGCCCCTGGAACGCTGCGCCCACCCTCGCGCGGTTCCTGACCCGGAACATGTACCCGGCCGGCCCGCTGCTCCTGACGGACTGGGGGCTGACGCAGGACCGCTGGTTCCGCAGCGGCCAGGAGCACAAGCGCCGCAACCTTGAGCGGCTGGCGGCCGAGTTCCCGCATATGCGCTGGCTCCTGATTGGCGACAACGGCCAGCACGACGAGCAGATCTACTCGCAGTTCACGCAGCACAACGCGGACAAGGTGGCGGCCATCGCCATCCGGCAGCTGTCCGTGAGCGAAGCCGTCTTCGCCGGCGGCCATTCCGAGGACGGCGACCACAGCGCCTCGACGGTGCCGTGGATCTACTCCCCCGACGGGGCCGGCATAGCCCGCCAGCTCCGGGAGCTCGAACTCCTCTAGGTGCCCGTGTTGCGCCAGGTGCCCGGACGGCTCTAGGTGACCGTGTTGCGCTAGGTGACCGGACCGCCGTCGGACATTCCGCCGTCGGAGATCCCTGCGTCTGTCAGCGCGCCGTCCGTCCCTGCTGCCGCAGCCGCGACGGCGGCATCCGCGGACGCTGCCAGCTTCCGTTCCTCCTGGAGTTCCTGGAACCAGTAGAACGAGGCCTTGGGCGTGCGCACCTGCGTCTCGAAATCCACGTGCACCAGGCCGAACGGCTGTTTGTAGCCGCCTGACCATTCGAAGTTGTCCATGAATGACCAGACGTAATAGCCGCGCAGGTCGATCGCCTCTGCCTCACCGCCGGGGGCCGTGGCACGGAGGGCGGTGCCGAGGTGGTCGGAGAGGTAGCGGAGCCGCCGCTCGTCGGGGATGAAGGTCCGGTTGGCGGACTTGTCGCGGACCTTGACGTCAACAAAGCTCGCCCCGCCCTCGGTGATGATCACCGGCGGAAGTTTCGGGTACCGTTCGGCCATCTCCTTGAGCGCCACGGCCATGTATTCCGGTTTCACGGGCCACCCGTAGGCAGTGGTTTCGGTGTCCGGCCACGGCTCGATGTGCAGCGGGGCACCGGGCGTGGCGTCCCTGAGGTCATCCCCCATCGCCTCGGCCATGGCCGCCGGAACGGGGCTGTCGCCGCCGCCGGCCGCCACCCGGGTGGGCATGTAGTAGTTCAGGCCGTAGAAGTCCAGCGGCTGGGAGATGACGGCCATGTCCTCGTCAGGATGCTCGAAGGACGAGAAGAGCTTCGCCGCCCGGATGAGGTCCGGATACTTTCCGGTGAGCACCGGGTCCGCGTAAAGCCGGTTCTGTGCCACATCCATGGCTCCCGCACTGATCCAATCGAGGGGGTTGCCGGAGTTGGGCACAACGGGCGAGTACACGTTGGTCATGCCGATTTCGCCGGGCACCTTCGCTGCCCGCAGAGCCTGCAGCGCCAGGCCGTGGCCCAGCAGCTGGTGGTGCACGGTGGGCAGGCCATTTGCGAAGTCGGCCTTCCCCGGGGAGTGCAGCCCCAGGGCATAGCCGTTGGTGGTCACGGTGGCGGGCTCGTTGATGGTCACCCAACGCGCCACCCGGTCCCCGTACGCCGCCGCAGCAATGGCGGCGAAATCGCCCAGCCGGTAGGCCGTGTCCCGGTTGAGCCAGCCGCCGTCCTCGTCGAGGGCCAGCGGCGTGTCCCAGTGGTAGAGGGTGACCATCGGTGAAATTTCGTTGGCCAGCAGCTCGTCCAGCAGCCGGTCATAGAAGTCGAGCCCGGCCCGGTTGACCGCTCCGCGGCCGTCCGGCTGGATCCGCGGCCACGCCAGTGAGAACCGGTAGGAATCGACCCCCAGCTCCTTCATGAGGGCCACGTCCTGCGGCATGCGGTGGTAGTGGTCGCACGCCACGGCCGGGCTGTGGCCGTCCACGATCGTTCCCGGTTTTGCTGCGAAGACGTCCCAGCCGGCGGGACCACGGCCGTCCTCGTCCAGGGCCCCTTCAATCTGGAACGCTGCTGTAGCCACCCCAAGGGTGAATCCGGTCGGAACCATAGCGGCCAATTCTTTGGCGGAAGTATGCATCGCTGGACCTCTGTGACGTTGTGGACGGCCGGTAGGCCAAAACTTCAGATTTCCGGAGTCTACCGCTCAGGGCGCCGCACTGCCCGGGTTGATCACGGAAATCACGTTGCCGGCCGGATCCTTGAACCAGGCGATGTCCGGTCCCATCCCCCGGGCTATTCCTTTTTCGTCCGTGGGCAGGTTGGGATCGTCATAGATCTTGGTCTGGACGCCCGCCGCGTTGAGCTCATCAACGGCTGCCTCGACGTCGTCGACCACAAGGTTCAGGACGGTGAAGGTGGCCGGCTCATGGGTGTCCTTGGGGTAAACAAATATCCGGTGCCCCTCGGGCATGGACAGCTCCAGCGTGCCCATCGCGCCGTCGGACACGGCCAGGCCCAGCGTCTGCGCGTAAAACTCCCTGGCGCGCGCCACGTAGTCGACGCTGAAGCTGGAAAATGAACCCTTGGGCGCAAACATGGCCTTCTCCTTCGATGGCTCCAGTGCTTCGGCAGCTCAGGAGGACTGCGGTACCTCCGAACTGCGGTACCTCCCAGAATGGCACAGGCCCCGGGCCGCTGACGACAGGCCGCTGGTAGGGTCTGCGACATGGATGAAAAATTGGGGAAGTTCATCGACGATTTCGCGCAGCTGGTTCAGATCGCCCAGTCCGGGCAGCACCGCGTACAGGCCGGCACCCAGCTGCTGACAACAATCACCGAGCATCTGGCGGTGCCGGCCGAATCACTCGCGGTGGTGGTGGAGGAGGTGCCGGCCCACCGGTTCGTGGACGCGGACATCCGGATGGCCGAACTCGCCGCCGAGGACGGGCAATTCCGGCTGGTGGGGATCGGCGGCGGCGACCAGCGCCACCACCAGTCCCTGAGCGACATGCTGCAACAGTCGCAGTTCTTTCCACAGTTTCCGTTGTCCCAGCCCGATTACATCAACCTTGCTGTGGGACCGGATGAACAGCGGCAAGCCGTGGCACTGGGGCTGTGGCTGTTCCGGCACGCGGGCAGCCCTGTTGCCGTCCTGCAGCGGGACGCGGCGCCGCGGTACGGGCGGCAGACGGCGTGCCTTGAGGTCCTGGCCGCTGATGCGAAAAACGCGGCAGACTTCCTGGCCGAGTTCCGCAGGCGCATGCAGCGCGGCAGCATCCTGAAGGGCCAGGTCATTTCGCTGGTCATGGGCGAGTACGGGCCCAGCAGCGGTGGCGTGACGTTCCACGCCCGGCCGGAGCTCACCGCCTCCGACGTCATCCTTCCCGAGGGGCTGCTCCAAAAAGTGGCCGATCACGCCCTGGGCATCGCCGCGCACCGGGAGTCGCTGAACGCGTACGGCCAGCACCTCAAGAGGGGCATCCTGCTGCACGGCCGGCCGGGTACGGGCAAGACCCACACGGTGCGGTACCTGCTGAGCCAGAGCGACGGCATCACCGCGGTCCTGCTGTCCGGAGGGTCACTGGCCAGGATTTCCGAGGCGGCCGCCATGGCCCGGGCCCTGCAGCCTTCCATCGTTGTGCTCGAGGACTGCGACCTGATCGCTGAGGACCGGAGCTTCGGGCACGGGCCGCAGCCGCTGCTGTTCGAGGTTCTGGATGCCATGGACGGCTTGGACCACGACGCCGACGTCGCCTTCGTCCTCACCACAAACCGCGTGGACATGCTCGAGCGGGCCCTCGCCCAGCGCCCCGGCCGCGTTGACCTGGCCGTGGACGTTCCGCTGCCGGCCCTGGACGAGCGCATCGGACTGGTGACGCTGTATGCGCGCGGCATCCCGTTCAGCCCGGACGCCGTCCGCGATGCGGCGGCCCGCACCGAAGGCACCACAGCCTCGTTTGCTCGCGAGCTGGTCCGCCGCGCCGTCGTGCGTGCCGCACTGGACGGCACTCCCGTCTCGGACAGCCACCTGCTCGAGGCGGTGGACGAACTGATGGCCGACGGCGAGACCCTCACCAGGAGCCTGCTGGGCAGCGGCCCCGCCGGCGGCGGGGACGGGCAGGGAGGCTTCGGCGGTCCCGGCTTCCCAGGCCCCGGCTTCGGGGGTCCGGGGATACCCGGGCCGGGTGTCCCCGGGCCGGGCTTTGGCAGCGTGGGCTTCTCCGGGCCGGGCTAGTCCGGCGGGCTAATCAACCAGCGGGCTAATCAACCAGCGGCGGTGGCCCGAAGAGGAATTCGTTGGCGTGGGACACGGCCTTGCGGAAGGCATCGTTCCGCAAGGCGACCAGGTTCGCGGAGCTGCCGGCGTCGGGCTCCAGGAACTGGGTCAGGCCCGGGCGAAGCACCCAAATGTCCCCGGCAGGCGGCAGGTAGAACACCCCGAACGTACGGTGCCGGTGGTCGTCGTCGGACCAGATGGGCACCACGGCCAGCGCGGCACCGGTCGTGGGATTGATCCACTGTGCGCGGGGCAGGGGCTCCTCATGGGCCTCGGGGTCCAGGAACGGCGCTGTGCCCTTGCCCCAGCGCTGCTCAAAGCGCTCATGGAAGGCCGGAATCAGGTGCGAGTCGTAGCGGCGCCAGTCGCTCATGGCTGTGGTTCTCCTATGACGCTCATGTCGGTTTCAGGTCCACGGTCCGCTCTCCCACCGGACAGGCGTGACGCGGAGCGGCGGTTCCCGGTGCCGGACCACGTGGACGGGAATGTTTTGTGGTTTGCTGGCGGGTTGGTGTTCGCCGGCAGTCACGGCAAGGAGATTGCGGTCGTAGGCTGCACGGCGTTTGGGGTCCCGGAGCGTGGCGAAGGCCTGCATGACGAGTTGCAGTTCGGCTGGTACCGCTTCACCGCTGGCAACATCCGGGTGGTGGCGGCGCATCAGGGCGCGGTAGGCGCGGGCGATTTCCTGCTGCGACGCTCCGTGCGGAATCTG
This sequence comes from Arthrobacter sp. K5, assembly GCF_040448525.1. NCBI lineage: Bacteria > Bacillati > Actinomycetota > Actinomycetes > Micrococcales > Micrococcaceae > Arthrobacter > Arthrobacter sp. K5. The sequence goes on from NZ_CP159279.1 coordinate 2,288,855, forward strand.
CAGCACCGCATAGTAATCCGGTGAGGGGCTGGTCATTACACAAGCCTGCCGTTGGAAGGATTGCTGAGGATCGCGGCTGGGGCGGCCCAGGGTTTCCGACTGGAAACCGCAGGCCGCCCCTGCCAGCGCGGCGGCTACGTCTCGATCTGGTGCAGCTGGCCCTTGCTTTCGATCTCGATCTTCCGCGGCTTTGCCTGCTCGGCAACGGGGATGCGCAGTGTCAGCACGCCAAGATCGTAGCTGGCCTTGATCTTGTCCGCGTCCAGGGTGTCGCCGAGAATGACCTGGCGGCTGAAGACGCCGCGCGGCCGCTCGGAGACCACCAGTTCGACGTTGGGCTGGGTGGCATCACGGCGCTCTGCCCGGACGGTAAGGACGTTCCGTTCAACGTTCAGATCCACGTCGTCGGGAGAAATCCCGGGTAAGTCAAACGCCACCACGAATTCCCCGTCTTCCTGCCACGCGTCCATCGGCATGGCGGCCGGACGGGCTGCTGTTCCGAAGACCTGCTGGGTGAGCCGGTCCAGCTCACGGAACGGGTCAGTACGGATTAGCATCATTTCCCACTCCCTTCAGCATGTAGGTTGTATGGCTACCCATCACCCATTTATCTATGGTGGTGGATATAGATTTTTTATAGCACCGCTGACAAACTGGTGCAAGAGGAAAAACGAGAAAATCTGGACGGGGAATCACATGGCCAACCGGGACGGCGCCGGGCGCCGGCTGTACGCCATTTCTGTCGTGGCGGAGCTCGTGGGGACGGGCCAGCAAAACATCCGGCTCTATGAGCGCCGCGGCCTGCTGACCCCCGAAAGGACCGACGGCGGCACCCGCCAGTACAGCGAATCTGATCTGGCGGTCCTGCGCCGCATCGCTGAACTCCTGGACGAAGGGCTCAACCTGGCCGGTGTGGCCAAGGTGCTGGAACTGGAAATGGACAACGCCCGGCTGCGCCGCCAGCTGCAGCGGGCCCGCGGCCGCGGCGCCAGCCCCGGGGCCGGCGGCAGCCCGCAGGACAGCGCCCGCGCCCGGCACGACGACGGCGACCGGCCGGCAGAGCCATCAAGCGAGGACGTCGGTACCTGAGGACTACAGCCGTCCCCCGGCGAGCAGGAAGGAGTCCTCAAGCAGTTCGGCGAGCTGGTCGCCGTCGACCCTTGAAAGCCGAACAAGGACCAACTGGGGCGACCGCTCATGGTGCGGCGTCCAGAAGTACGTCCCCGGATCCGTTCCGGCGAGAGCCTCACGCTCGGCGGTCTTGACCGTGAGCACGCCCGTTTCCCAGATGCGGGCCATCAGGGTTTTGGCGAACCAGGCCGGCTGGTTCCAGCTGGCGCGTTCGGTCACGCCCGGCAGTGCAAGGCAGATCCGGCGGACATCGGCTTCGGTGGCCATGCCGTCAGTCCGGGGCGTCGGCTTTGGAGAGCTCGCCGGTAACTTCCTCGCCCGGCACCCGGGCGGTGCGCCAGGTGTCCACGGCAATCACCGCGCCGAGCACCACCAGCGACAGCGACACCGACGCCACGGCGTCGCTCACCCAGTGGTAGCCCAGATAGAGCCTGCTGACGGAGGCCGCGAAAACGCCGATGATGGCCACAATAAAGCTGACGACGGCGGCCTTCGGGTTCCGGTGCCGGGAAAAGACCAGGAACGTGGTCACCAGCAGGAAGTCAGATGCACCCAGGACGTGGCCGGACGGGAAGGAAAATGTTTGGTCTGCGCCGAACAGCATCTGGTCCACTGGTGGGCGTTCCCTTTCGACGGACCTGCCGATGAGCTGGGCGAGCCCCACGCCGGTGAGCATGGCCGCTGCCAGCAGGATGGGCCGCCAGGCGTGCTTGGCCAGAATGCCCCACGCCACCGTGACGATCAGGACGATGATGGGCAGCCCCACGGGTCCGAAGATGATGGCAAGGATGATCATCACCACGGTCAGAGCTTCGGATCGCGTCGTCAGCAGCCACCTCTGCGCCTCACCGTCAGCGCTGGCCAGCCCGTCCTTTTGCCAGACACCGGCGAGCGTAAAGAAGAAGACCGTTGCCCCCACGAGGGCAAGGATGATCGCCGTGGCGTAAAGCCCTTTCCTCGCGCCCGGTTCCATGTACCGCTCCTCGACCACAAACTTGTCATGGAAGGCGCGCCACCGGCCCTGCCTGCCCGCTGATTCTTCTGCCACCCGAAAGACCGCCTGTGTGCTGAGGAATATTGTCTAGAAGTGAAGGTTATCCCTGTTCCGCGCCGGGCGGCAGAAATCCTAAGCGCCCTTACGGATGTCTTCCCCCGCTGTTACGGTAAGACTTCCAGCCCCACAAGGTCTCAGGAGACGACATGAGCACTGAAGGAACCGGCCAGGAAGAACAGAACAGCGGAACTGCGCCGCAGACCCAGGGGGACGGCGTCCCCGACTCCGGCGCCGGCGTCGCGGTGGGAGCCGGCGAGCCGAACACGTTCGAACCGGAGGAGGGCACGGACAGCACCCGGACCGGAGCGCCAAGCGACGAGCAGATCGCCACGGCGGAGGACACCCCGGACGTCGAAGAAACACCGGTGGATACGACCGAACCCAGCTGACCGGGTGGATAATTAGTCACACATTGAAGTGGCAACGGGGCTACGGAGGCTGCCGTGAGGATCATCGGAACACTTGTGGTCATCTGGCTCATCGTCGGTGTTTTCGCCGCGTTTCAGCGGGGCTACTTCGGTGGCTCCCCGGACTCCTGCACGGAGGCCGGAACCGTGGCGATCACCATCGCCGCAGGACCGCTGAACTACATGGGTGCCAACCCCAAGCTGAGCTGCGAAGTGCCCCAACCGTCCAAGTAGCACGGCCGTCCGAGTAGCACAGCCGTCCAAATAGCAGCTCTTCGCGGGACGGGGCGTTGCCGTTCACCGGCGATTCACACGCGCGTCCTCGCCTGTCCAAGCTGCCTCGCTAGGTTCGGGACCATGGACATCACACGCAGAACACTCATCACCAGCAGCCTCGGAGCCGGCCTCGTTATCGCCCTGCCCGGCACCGCCTAGCCGGCACCGCCCCAGGAAACAGCGCGAACGGACATTTAAGCCCCACCCGTGGGGGGCTCAAGTGTTCGTTCGCGCTCAGTCGTTTCTGGCGCTCAGTCGTTTGTGGCGCTCAGTCCTCGGTGGGCGTCGTGCGGTTCGAGTGGTAGTTCCGCCAACTGTGCTCGGGCGCGTAGCCAAGGAGCCGCTTCGCCTTGTCGATGGAGAGCAGAGTCTCGTGCTCGCCCAATTCCTTCGTGACCTTCACCCGCGGGAACACGTCCGCCGCCAGGCTGGCGCTGGAGCGGCTCATGACGGTGTCCTCGTTGGCGACGATGAAGGCCTCGAACCCCGGCGTGCTGTATTCCAGCGCGCGCGCCACCGCCTGGGCACCGTCGCGCGCATCGATGTAGCCCCAGAGGTTCCACTTGCGAAGGGCGGCGTCCGAGTCAAAGGACGGAAAGTCCTCGTAGTCCTCCGGATCCATGACGTTGGAGAAACGGAGTCCCACGATGCTCAGCTCCGGGTCCCAGCGCGTCATCTGGATGGCCATCTGCTCCTCCAGATGCTTCACCAGCGAGTAGGTGCTCTCGGGGCGGGCCGGATATTCCTCGTCCACCGGGATGTAGGGAGGATCGACGTCGAACGGCAGTCCCAGCACCGTCTCACTGGATGCGTACACGATTTTCTTGATGCCGGCCCGGCGTGCGGCCTGGAACACGTTGTAGGTGGACAGCATGTTGTTTTCGAACGTGGCGGCGTCGGGCACCAGGCCGGGAGCGGGGATGGCGCCCAGATGGACGATCGCGTCGAAGCCCTGGTGCCGGTCATCCAGACCGAGGATGACGTCGACCACCTGCCCGTAGTTGCGCAGATCCACGGCGGCGAAATGTGGGCTCCGGTCACCTGTCCGGTCCAGGTTGAGGACCGAATGCCCGTCCGCCACAAGCCTGCGGACCACATTACGTCCCAGCTTTCCGCTGCCTCCCGTTACGGCAATTCTCACCGCGGCCTCCTCCTGTTGGTTTGCCGCCCTGGCCAGGACGGCTGTGCTCGGTTCGCCGCAGTGGCTTCCGCCGCCCGGCACCTTCCCCCAGCCTAGGGCCCACGGCTGTAACGGCGGCCATGGTGCGTGCCGAACTGGTGTATATTTTCTCGGTACGGTTTAGCAGAAGGCCGTTGGATTGTTGTTCGATCCGGCACCTTGCTCGCCGCTATCCGCCCCGGCCATGGGGTCCCTGCGCTGCGCCCGCCGGTTCGTCTTGACCCGAGCGAAACGGTACCGAAAGATCGTGGCCAGCGAGTCGACCGCAAAACCTGAAACCTCAATCACGGAGCACCTCAACGAGCTTGTGCTCACCAGCTCCGACGTGGGCGAGTTCCTCCACGAGCTCGCCCGAATCTCTGCACGCAGCCTCTCCGAACGCGGGGACGAAGTCCTCTGCGGCGTAACCCTGCTGCGGCACCGCAAGGCAGCAACCGTGGCGAGCAGCAGCCCCGAGGCGCAGGCCATGGACGAGATTCAGTACGACTTTGGCGACGGTCCCTGCATGACGGCCTCGCGCGATCAGGTCACCATCCATATCACGGACCTCCGGAAGCATGACCGTTGGGACAGCTACGCCGAAAAGGTGCTGGGGCAAGGGGTCCGGTCAATTCTCGCCATTCCGTTTGTGCTTGAGGGCGAGACCCGGGCCGCGCTGAACCTGTACTCCCACCGGCCTGGACGTTTCGAGGGGCGCGTGCTGGAACTCGCCCAGGACTTCGTCAGCCAGACGTCGATGGCCCTGCGGCTGGCGGTGCGGTTCGCCCACTACAGCGACGCGGCGGCCAACCTCAAGGCCACCCTGGAAACGCGCACGGTGATCGACGTCGCCGTCGGCGTGATCATGGCGCAGAACAGATGCAGCCAGGAGGAAGCCTTCGAGCTGCTCAAGGCGGCGTCGAGTACGCGCAACATCAAGCTGCACAGCGTGGCGACGTCGATCGTTGACTCGCTTGGCCAGGGCCCGGCGAAGACCCACTACGAGGGCTGAACTGCCGGGCTGCGCGCACTGCTAGGGGCCACCGAAGCTCGGGCCGTCGGGGTCCTGCCCGCCCATCTGTGGAGTCCCGCAGGCCGCGACGACCCCTCGGTTCCCGCTCCGGCCGTCCCCGCACCGCGGGAGACCCGGATCTTCTGGGCGCCCGCAGCGGACTCCTCAGTCAACGGAACGCGGACTTCCAGAACGCCGTCGGTATATGAGGCGCGGATGTCCTCCTGGTTCACCGGGGCGGGAAGGCTTACGGTCCGCGAAAACGTGCCGAAGCGGAATTCCGAGCGGTACCCTTCCTTGTCCTTGTGCTCCGATTTCTCTTCACGGCGGACGGTGATCTGCAGTTGGCTGCCGGTCAGCGTGATGTCGACGTCATTGTCAGGATCGATGCCCGGCGCTTCGGCCTTCACCACCAATGAGCCTGCCTCGCGGTATTCCTCGACACGCAGCCAGGCGTCCAGATCCCCCTCCAGGAATCGGCGGAAGGGTTCCGGGATATCGACGCCGGCACGCCTGAATATGTTGGTCATCGCTGTTACCTCCTGTCAGCTTCCGGCCCCATTGCAGGATGCGGAGGACCGGAATGGGTCCCAACCAACCAAGCTACGCTGTTGCCGGGCGCTTGTCAGGCGGTCGTCCGGGAGCCTGCCCACTGGCGAACCTCCCCGCCTTCAGCGGCTCAGCGCCAGGAATCCTGAGAGTTTCCCTATGAAAACCCGGGAAGTTCCTGGCGGACGAATAAGCGATATGGACAGACGGAACCGTTCCGTCAGGCGGACCCCCCAAATCAGCCCAAAGTGCGGCTGCAGAGGGGTGCCGGCACCGAGGTTTTCACAGGAGGCTTGGCGCATATTGGCGCCATGCAAAGGATCACGCCGCCAGTGGAGGAGCCCCAGTGATGAAGCTGTTACTCCTGTGTATTCCCGTGGTTACATTCGCCGCCCTCAACGTCTGGAGCCAGGCGGTTACGGAGCCGCCGGCTGTGCAGGGTCCGGGCGTGGTGGTCATTGAGCTGCCCACTTCAGCCAAAGCCGTTTTCCTGAAAGAAGACGCGAACATTCAAGGAGGTTCCGATGGACGCTAGTGCCCCCACCCCTGCTGAGCACGAAAGGCTGAGGACTGCGGCCGATCCGGGGAGAAGCGCCGAGGAGGCGCTGGAGCTCTTCTGCAGCGACTCACTGAGGTCGATCGACAGGACTGTGATGCGCGCCCAGGTCATCGAACTCATCCTTGATATCCTGGCCACCACTGATGTCAAGTCCGAAGCCCGGCACCGGCTGCTGCAGCATCTGGCCTCACACCCGGGATCCCCCGAGCAAGCGCTGCTGTGCCACCTGAGCGAAAATGCCTGCCTGCCGCCGGTCACGGACGGCAGCTCCCTCCCGGCGGCCGACTACTTCCCGGCTGGCGCTGCTGAGGGGCCGATGGAAGGCACCAAAGACACAGTTGACGGACCGAAGCCGACGTGGCTGCCCGCTCCCCTGCGGGACCTGCTTCGGCTCGACTGAAGAGGGTCGACGGCGGGAGTGGACCTACGCTGCCAGCTGCGGCGAGGTCAGGCCCCGGGTCTTAGTTCCGGTGGTGCGCGATGAGCCAGCCGGCCATCTGCTGCGCCCGCTTGTTGGCGAGGAAGTCGCCTTCCGTCGCGGAAATGATGGAGCCCTTCATCAGGATGTGCCAGGAGCGCGCGAATTCGTCAGGGCGTTCCAGCCCCGCTTCCTCGGCAAGTGCCTGGATGTGGCCCCGGATTCTGGCGAGGTAGCCGATGCTGGCCTCCCCCAGGGGATGCCCCGGGCCCATTTCGAGGAGGACATTGATGAACGTGCACGCTTCGAAATCGTCCCGCTGGAACCAATCGCCGAACACGTCGAAAATGGCCAGCAGCCGGCCCTCGGGTGTGGTTCCCCTGCGCCTCGCCTCGGAGGCAATCAGGTCCACCGTCCATACCTGGTCACGGAGGGCCAGGAAAGCCAGCACCAGCGCATCCTTTGACGGAAAGTGGCGGTAAAACGTCGACTTGGCCACGCCGGACCGCTCGATCAGCTCATTGATACCGACGTCCCGGACGCCGCGGTGGGAGAAAAGCTCGTAGGCAGCGGCCAGGATCCGATCCACTGGTTCGCTATGGCCGGTCCGCACCTCGTCGGGCAACAAGGTGTCCCCGGTTGCATCAGGAGCACTCATTAGGGAATCAGTGTACCTTGGGACTGGCAGAGACAGACCTGTCTGTCTTATTGTTTTAGGGTCATGACACCTCGTCATCGGGAATGCTGGTCCCCGGGCGCTGGCGTCACTGCAATGGAGCAGAATGGGAGGGCACCGATGGACGACGACATCCGCGCGGTGGAAGAAGCCGTGGCGACGCTGGAATCCGCAAAAGCAGAGCATGACCCGGCAGAGGCAACCCTGCAGAGCGCAGTAGCCGCGGCCGTAACCCACGGCAAGCCGATCCGTGAAGTGGCGGCCGCCGCGCATATGACGGCGCTGGAGGTTCTTGACGCCGCCGACGCCGCCACGTATCCGCAAAAGGAGCTTCAGCCCTGGATGCTGGCTACGTAGGCGCACCCAAGACCTTGCGAAAACTTGATTTGATCCCGAGGTAAACCTGCGGCAAGCCTGATCAGCCCGCGCCACCCTTAAGCATCAGCCCCTGGAGGAGCGATCCTTCCAGGGAAAGCATGCAACTAAGGCCGCTAGGAAGCGGGGGGCGCCATGAACCAGTCAGCAACTCTCGAGGAAGTCATCGAAGTCGGCGGTGTCATGACCGACCGGCAGCCCGTGGACTTTCACCGGCTGGGGCTCGCCGGCTGCATCGACAGGCTCACTGTCCCCCTGCGCCGCCAGGGTACCTGCGTCCGGTGGGAGACACCCCATCACGGCGTGGAGATCTCGTCCGGCTGCGCCTCGCTGCTGTACCACTCCGCGCAGGTGGCGCTGAGCAACACGTTCAAATATGCGCATGCCACGGATGTCACTGTCCGCCTCGCAGCCGTTTTTCACGGCATCCGCCTGATGGTCGCCGACAACGGCACGGGCTTCGAGTCGGTTCCGCCGGCGGCGGGAGAAGGCATCGGCCACGGCGCGGGGCTCAGGACCATTTCACAGGCGGTAAAGGAAGCGGGCGGGACCGTGGACATCAGTTCGGCTCCCGGCACCGGCACGGCCATCACCATCACCATTCCGCTGGACTGACGCAACTCCGCGGCACCATCGGCACACTCCGGCGATCCGCCAGGACTCGCCTAGGATGCTGTGCATGACCCTTCCGAACGTTGAGCCCGTGCGGGCTTTCGAGTCCGCGGAGATCCAGCAGGCCGTCACCGAACTGCGCAGCCGGCTAACCTCCGGCCGACGGGTTCTGCTCGGCGTGGCTGGTTCCCCGGGGTCCGGCAAATCCACGTTCTCGGCCTGCCTCGCGGACGCCCTGGGCCCTGAGTCCGCCCTCGTCGTGCCCATGGATGGCTTCCACCTGGGCAACGCCATCATCGACGGCACTCCACTGCGACAGCGCAAGGGAGCCCCGGACACGTTCGACGTCGGCGGTTATCTTTCGCTCCTGAGGCGCCTTGTGCGCCGGGACGAGGAGGTCGTATACGCGCCGGAGTTCCGGCGGACGATCGATGAGCCCGTGGCCGCATCGCTCGCCATCCCAGCCGCCGTCCCGGTCATCATCACCGAGGGCAACTACCTGCTCAGCGACGCTCCGCGCTGGCAGCAGGTGAGGGCACAACTGGACGAGGTGTGGTTCATCGACACACCGCACAGCCTGCGCCTTGCCCGCCTGGTTGAGCGGCACATGTTCTACGGCATGGACCGCGCTGCGGCCGAGGCGTGGGCCAACGGGCCGGACGCGGCCAATGCCCGCCTAATCGAAGCCACGCGCTCCCGCGCCGACAGGATCATGACCTGGTACTAGCTACCTGTCCTCGGCATCCCACAGCCCGGATTCGTCCGCAGCCTCTTCCGGTTTGTGCTGGCCCTCCGGCGCTCCACTGCCAACGTAGCTGGCGGGCACTGTTCCGCCGGCCTGTGTCATCTGTTCCTCACGAATGTTGTGCGCCGTACCGGCCTGGGGATGGGGCTGTTCCTGTTCGACGGCGTCCGGGTCGCCAGGGCCCAGAAGCTCGCTGGGCTCTTCCGCATTGCGCTTGCTGTCAGTCATGCCACTGCCTCTCACTGGGAAATGCCGGTCGCGTCCCAGTCTAAGCACACCAAGTACCGCCGCAGCGAGCTTGCCAGAAGCCGGACCGTCCAGACCAGGATGAGCGCGACACCGGCCAGCGTGGGCACCCTGTGCCAACAGGTTATGCTGGCCCCCGCACATCCTGCGGTGCCCACCCCAGGGATGGTGCCACATGCCGGGCGATGTTTTCCAGCAGCTTGGCGTTGTAGTCCACGCCAAGCTGGTTTGGGACGGTCAGCAGTAGCGTGTCTGCCGCCTGAACCGCGGCGTCGCCGGCCAGCTCGGCGGCGATGACGTCCGGCTCGCCGATGTAGCTCTTGCCGAAGCGGGCCAGGGTGCCATCCAGGGCGCCCACCTGGTCCCGTCCCTCGCGGAGGGCGCTCAGCCCGAAGTACTGCCGGTCCTCGTCATCGGCCAGCGGCAGGACGCTGCGGCTGACCGAAACCCGCGGCTCACGGCCGTGCCCGGCCGCCGCCCACGCCTCACGGAACATCGCTATCTGCTCGGCCTGGAGCTCGTGAAACGGTACCCCCGTATCCTCGGTCAGCAGGGTGGAGCTCATGAGGTTCATCCCGCGCTCCGCCGCCCAGACCGCTGTCTTCCGGGTTCCGGCGCCCCACCAGATCCGCTCGGGAAGCCCCTCGGATCGGGGCTGGACAGGGAGCAGCCCGGTGGCCCCTCCGGCGTACCGGGGATCGGCCTCCACCACGCCGGCGCCGGAGATGGCCCGCCGGAACTCCTCGGCGTGCCGGCGCGCCATGTCGGCGTCGGTCTCGCCCTCCCGCGGCGCATGGCCGAAGGCGGCCGCGCCGTTCCGGGCCGGCTCGGGTGAGCCGCGGCTGATGCCGAGCTGCAGCCGGCCCCCGCTGATGAGGTCCGTGGCCGCCGCCTCCTCGGCCATGTACAGCGGATTCTCGTAGCGCATGTCGATGACGCCGGTGCCGAGCTCAATGCGGCGGGTGCGGGCCGCCGCGGCCGCGAGCAGCGGAAACGGCGATGCCTGCTGGCGCGCGAAGTGGTGAACGCGGAAAAACGCGCCGTCGATGCCCAGCTCCTCCGCGGCCACGGCCAGCTCTATCCCCTGCAGCAGGGCATCACGTGCCGTCCTGGTGCGGGAACCCTGCACCGGGCCCCAGTGGCCGAACGAGAGGAAACCAATTCTTTTCATGCCCACCACAACATCCCCGCGTCCTGTGCCATTCCTGCAGGCCACGCCCCGTGGCAGGCCGCGCGCACCGGCCCGCGATCCCGATAGGTTGGTATCACCGCATGAGGACGTCCGTTCTCACGAGACCGAAGGGAATGCTGACATGGCGTACATCACCGTTGGACAGGAAAACAGCACCGACATCGAGCTCTACTACGAAGACCACGGAACCGGACAGGCTGTTGTCCTCATCCACGGCTACCCCCTGGACGGATCCTCCTGGGAAAAGCAGACAGCGGCCCTGCTCGATGCCGGCTACCGCGTCGTCACGTACGACCGCCGCGGATTCGGCAAGTCCAGCAAGCCCACCACCGGCTACGACTATGACACCTTTGCGGGCGACCTCAACACCATCCTGACCACCCTGGACCTCAACGATGCGGTGCTGGTTGGCTTCTCGATGGGAACCGGCGAAGTGGCCCGGTACCTCTCCACGTTCGGGTCGGCCCGCGTGGCCAAGGCCGCCTTCCTCGGATCCTTGGAGCCCTACCTCCTGCAGACCGACGACAACCCCACCGGTGTGCCGCAGTCAGTCTTCGACGGCCTTGCCGAGGCAGTCAAAGCGGACCGCTACGCCTTCTTCACCGAGTTCTTCAAGAACTTCTACAACAGCGACACCTTCCTGGGCACGCCCAGGCTCAGCGAGGAGTCCGTGAAGGCCAGCTGGAACCTCGCAGCCAGCTCCGGTGCGTTCGCCTCGGTGGCCGCCCAGCCCACCTGGATCACCGACTTCCGCGCCGATATCCCGAAGATCGACGTCCCGGCACTGATCGTGCATGGCACGGCGGACAACATCCTGCCGATTGACGCCACGGGCCGGGAGTTCAGCAAGGCCCTCCCGGAAGCTGACTACGTGGAGATCGACGGCGCCCCGCACGGCCTGCTCTGGACCCACGGCGCAGAGGTCAACGAGGCCCTGCTCAGCTTCCTGGGCAAGTAGCCCGGCGCCAAGGAGGACGCCCGACGGCGGCACGCCCCGCCGTCGGGCGCCCTCCCGCCGCCCCCACAAACAACTCCAACAGGTTGACAAATTCTGAAACTAAGTGTTGACACGCACTTCCGGGCGTACAATTTGAAACACCGGATCCAAGGGCTTTCCTTGAAAATGAATCCGGCTCCAGGCCCACCCGGCCAGTCTGGGTGGGCGATCATAAAACGGACAGAAGTGGTTGATAGGTCTCCACGCGTCACGTGATCGGCCAGCGATGCCCGAACACACCTCGCGGGAGAAACAATGACAATGACTCCGCCAACACCGTCCCGCCGCTCGGCCAGGATCGCGTTGGTTTCCACTGTTTCGCTGGGCCTGCTTGCAGGCCCCATCGCCATGGCCACTCCGGCCGTGGCAGACTCCAAGAGTGCTGACTGTACCGTCAAGGCGCTGAAGCCGAAGGTCCATGACAAGGACAAGGGCGGCTACAAGAAGGGCGAACGCAAGTTTGTCAAGGTGGAATTCGAGTTCAAGATCCGCTGCGATAAGGACGCCAAGGTCCACTTCGAACAGAAGATGTTCCAGAAGGACGGCAAGTGGAAGGTTGACCAGATCGGCAAGGACCACGGAAACGTGTGGGTCCACAAGCATGAATCCGTTGTCAACATCGTCAAGGTCTACGACAAGGACCGCCACGACAAGTACGAGAAGGTCTTCCACTACGTCAAGATCCGGGTGGAGAAGAAGGACAGGTACGGCAAGTGGGCAAAGTGGTCAGACTTTGACAAGAGCCCGGTCGCAACCATCTACGTCCCCAACGGACGCTACTAGCAGTTCGCTGCTTTCCTGAGTATCCGATTCACTAGCTCAACAGGAGGCCGACGGCGGCACGCGGGTGCCGCCGTCGGCGCTGTTTTACTCTCGCTCAGAGAGAACCTGTGCTGAACGTCCAGCTGGTGGACTTCAGCGGGTTACCCGCCAGGTCGCGGACCGCGGCGGCGCCTCCGTTCACCGTTACCGCGTACTTGGTCCATGCGGCCAGGGTTGCCGACGGGTTCAGGATCCACTGATTCGTGGTGCCGTTGCGGGATACGGTTGCCGACATCATGAGGCCGGTGGCGGTGTTCTTCAGCGTGACGGTGCCGGTGCTTGCCCCCTGGATGGCCTCGCTGAAGGTCACCGCGATGTTGTTGGCGCGCCGCACCAGCGTGGCGCCCGGGCGCGGCGTCATGGCCGCGATGCTCGGGGCCGGGCCGGTGGTGAACGTCCAGCTGGTGGTGACCAGCGGGGTGCCTGCAGCGTCGCGGATGGCGGCGGCTCCGCCGGTGAGCGTCACGGTGTACTTTGCGTCGTTGGCGAGGCTGGCCGAGGGGTCCAGTGTGGCGGTCCGGGTGGTCGCGCTGTAGGTGACGGCCGCCGGGACCACTATGCCGCCCGGGCCCCGCAGCACGAAGGTGCTGCCGCTGATGCCCTGCACCGCGGTGCCGAAGGTGGCCGTGACATTACCCCCGGCAGCCACGGAGGTGCCGTTCGCCCCGGGCGTGCGGGCCGTGACCGTGGGGGCCGCGGCGGTGGTGAAGGACCAGCTGCCCGTCACGAAGGGAGTGCCTGCGGCGTCGCGGATGGCCGAGGCCCCGCCGGTCAGCGTCGCAGTGTACTTCTGCGACGCAGCAAGCAGGCCCTCAGGGTTCAGCGTTGCGGTGCGCGTGGCGGCATCGTAGCTGACTGCAGCCGGCACCGCTGTGCCTGAGGCGTTCCGGAGGACGAAGGTGGAACCGGCCACGCCCTGGACCGCTGTGCTGAACGCGACGGTGACGTTGGCTCCAACAGCTGCGCCTGAGGAGTTGGCTGCCGGGCTGAGCGCCGTGGCGGCGGGCGCGGTGAGGGCTCCCGCCGCGGGGTCGGTGAACAGCAGGCGGTTTGGTGTCCCCGCGGTGGCGGCGGAGACGGCCCCGGGGGTGGCCGCGGAAAGCAGCTTCGCCGCCACGTCTGCCGGCGGCAGGCCAGGTGACCGGGACAGCATTATGGCTGCGGCGCCTGCCACGTGCGGTGAGGCCATCGAGGTGCCGCTCATCAGGGCCGTGGCCGTGGTGGAGCCGGGGGACGCGGACTTGATGCCCACGCCCGGCGCGTACAGGTCAACGCAGCTGCCGTAGTTGGAGAACGCTGCCTGCTTGTCCGCGGAGTCGCTCGCTGCGACGGTCAGCGCGCCGGCAACGCGGGCCGGGGAGCTGTTGCAGGCATCGGCGGTGGAGTTCCCGGCGGCAACCACGGCGGTGACGCCGTCGTTGATGATGCCCTGCACCGCGGCGTCCACCATGGCGCTGGCGGTGCTGCCGAGGCTCAGGTTGGCCACGGCCGGGGTTCCGGCCTGGTGGTTGGACGCGACCCACTCCAGGCCCGCGATGACATCCGAGTTGAAGCCCGACCCGCTGCAGTCCAGGACCCTCACGGGAATCACGGTGGCCGCCTTGGCCACGCCGTAGGTCTTCCCCGCAATGGTGCCGGCAACGTGCGTGCCGTGGCCGTTGCAGTCCCCGGTGCCCAGCCCGTCGGAAATCGCGGTCCATCCCTGCGCGACGCGGCCAGCAAACTCCGCGTGCGCAGACAGCACGCCGGAGTCAATGACATAGGCGCTCACCCCGGCGCCTGACGACGCCGGGGTGTAGGTCCCGGAGAGCGGCAGGGCGCGCTGGTCAATGCGGTCCAGGCCCCACGGTGCGGACTGCTGGGTATCGGCGGCCGTCACCGGGGCATCGGGTTCGACGGCGGCGACGCCCGCCGAGCGCTTCAGTTCCGCAGCCTGTCCCGGCGTTGCCGTCACCACGGCGCCCCGGAGGGCCTTGGCGAAGGTGCGCCCGACCGCGATGTTCCTCGAGCGCAGGTTCCGCACGGCCGAGGATACGTCGGTCCCGGCAGAGTAGCGCACGATGTAGCGGGCCGGAGCTGGCGCCGCCGCCGGGGTTTCCGTGGCGGCGGTGCCCCCGGCGGCAGTGACTGGCGAGGCTCCGGCGAATGCTGCCACAAGGCTCGTCAGCAGCAGCGAGGCAAGGGCAGGACGGAGAACAGAAGCGCGAATTTTGGGGTTCCTTCGAAAGCTGAGGGCCAGCGGGGAAAGCCAGTGGAAGGCTGTATCCAGTGTATTTTCCGTGCGCCTGTGGCAGGCCGCAGCTGCATGGAAGCTTCGGCGAAGCTTCGGCTCCTGCGGAAAACCCGGCGTAATCCTGAGCTTTCTTCCCGGGCTGCCCGTCGTCAGCTACGTGACACCTCCTCAGGTGCCGGCCGGGAACGCCGGACGGTACACGGGCGGGAACGAGCCCAGCGGCGTGAGGTCCGTCTTGGGCGGGTCGGAGAGGATGGGGTCGTTGTTCCGCAGGTCGCCCACGGAAAACTGCACCATCATGTCGTGGTCCTCATGCACCAGGTTGTGGCAGTGCATCATGTACCGGCCGCCGGGGGAATCCGGTCCTGTATCGAACTGCATGAGCAGCGTGATGGATTCGTTCTCACCGGCGTAGAACACGTCCTTTGGCCCGGTCTCCCATGCGAACGGTTTGCCGCCGTTGGTGTTGCGGGCAATGATCTTGGCGTCGACGAGGTGGATGTGCACGGGATGGAACCAGCCGCCAGACTCGTTGATGATGGTCCACTGTTCCACGGAGTTCCGCCTCGGGACGGCGAAGCACCTGGTGAATCCCGACCTTTCCACGTCCTCCCAGGTCTCCTCGTTGATGGTCCATTCCCCTCCCTGGCGCTTCACCCGGAGCACGCGCTTGGCAACCGCCATCTCGGGCGTGAGGCTCATGGTGGCGATGCTGCCGCGCGCGCTTCCCGGCGTGCCGCCGTCGTCCAGGGTCACCGGCACGGAACTGATGCTTCCGGCCGCGGAGCCGGAGTCGGCCACCACCTGAAACCGCATGATCTTGTTGGTGTTGGGGAAGTCCAGGTTGTTCTTGTTGCTGAGGTTCCGCAGGTCCACCGTCTGCCCGGCCCGGTACCTGCGGAAATCGATGAGGATCTCGTAGCGCTCCGCCGTTCCCTGTCGCCACGACGAGACGGCCTGGACCTTAGGCACCATGCCGCCGTCGGTGGCCACGATGTGGACGGGCTCCCCGTTGGACAGGGCGGGGCGGTAGGAACGGGTGATCGACGCGACGAGCACCCGGAACCGGTAGATGCGGGGCTTGACCTTCATGAGCGGCCACGGGACGCCGTTCACCATGATGATGTCCCCCCACAGCCCGTCGTGATCGTTGTCGTTGTAGCCGAGTGAGCCGTTCGCGTTGAACAGCGCGTCCGAGATGATCAGCGGCACGTCGAACTCGCCCTGGGGCAGCTGGGCCCTTTCGAACCTGTCCGACAACGGATACATGGCCGCGAGCCCGGAGTAGACGCCCTGCGCCGTGACCAGGTGGTGGTGGTCGTGGTACCAGAGGGTGCGGGCGTTCTGCCAGTTGGGATAGTGGTAGTTCTTGAACTTTCCCGGTGCCGTGGAATCGTTGGCGTAGCCGTCATACTGCGGCAGCGATGCGGAGCCGTGCAGGTGGGTGACCGTCTTGAAGGTGCCGGGGTGGAGCAGCGCCGTGGACGGAAGGGCGTTGCGGACCCGCACTTCGGTCCGGGTCCCCTGCGGCACCCGGATGGTGGGTCCGGGAAAGATTCCGTTGTACCCGGCCACCGTGGTGTAGAGGCCCGGGACGAACCGCGCCTGGCCCAGCTTCTGGGTGAGGGCGTAGCGGGCGAACGGCCGGGCGGGGTCACCGCCGTCGAAACCCGTCTGGTACGGCACCAGCTCCGGCGGACGGCGGAACAGCGCCGTGTACGGCACTGGCATGTTTGCCGGGGCCAGCTGGCTCCGCGTAATGAGTGACGTGCTCTGAGTCGGCTCGTCGCCGCTCGCCGCCACTCCGGTCAAAGACGCTGCCCCCACCACGCCCAGTTTCAGAACTTCCCTGCGAGACGTCATTGTCTCCTCCAGATGTCGACTGCGGATTAAACGAAGGCAGACCTGCGGCCTGGGCCGCAGGTCTGCCAATCCCCAGGGACGCGGAACCCCGAACTTTCCCGGCCGGTGGCCGAACAGCCACCGTGCCCTGACCAAGTTCGGAGTTCCGCTCCCCTGCCGCTAGGGGGGTGGAACAACTCAATTGTTGGCCGTACTGCTTCTGGAAACCTTGGAGAAGTCGGCCGCCGGCGGCTCGCCCCACCCAAATAGGGTGTGCGGAAGGCGCAGGTGCTCAGGTGCTGACGAGGGGCGGCGGTTCCGGGCGGGGTGTTCTAGATCCAGTTGTTGTGCTTGAACGTGGCGTAGAGGACCAGCCCCATGCCGATCATCAGCCCCAGCGCCATGGGGTAGCCGAAGATCCAGTCGAGCTCAGGCATCGTATGGAAGTTCATCCCGTAAATGGTGCCGATGAGCGTGGGCGCGAAGAGGATGGCCGCCCAGGAAGAGATTCTCTTGACCTGCTCGCTCTGCGCGAAGCTGGACTCGGTGAGCCGCCGCATCTCGTCGTTCTGGCGCTGGGCAACGAGGGCTGCGTTGACCGCGAGGGCGTTCTGCAGCAGCGCCCGGAAGGACGCAATCCGGTCGTTGAGCCGCAGGACGTGGTCCAGCACATCGCGGAGGTGGTCCTGCAGTTCGGGGCCGGGGTGATGGTCCGGCGTTCCGGCGATCAATGCCTGCAGGATTCCGGCCAGGGGCCCGGTGGCACGCTGGACGGTGATGACCTGGCGGGACAGCTCGTAGATGCGCCGGGAGACTTCCGGATCCGCGCCGAACAGTTCATCCTCGATCTCGTCGATGTCGTTTTCCAGGCCGGCGGCAACAGGCTCGTACTCGTCGACCACCTGGTCCAGGATGGCGTACAGCACGGCGTCAGGGCCGAGGGCCAGGAACTCCGGCTGGGATTCCATCCGGCGGCGCACCCGCGCGAGGTCCGGTGATTCCGCGCGGCGGACGGTGACCACGAAATCCGGCCCGGCGAAGACGTGGATTTCGCCGAACTCCACCTTTTCGACGTCGTCGAGGTACCGTGCCGGGCGCAGGACGAGGAAGAGCGTTTCACCGTAATGCTCAAGCTTGGCGCGCTGGTGTCCGGTGAGCGCGTCCTCGACTGCCAGCGCGCTGAGGTCGAACTCGTCAGCCACCGACCGCAGCTCGTGGGGATCCGGCCGGTAGAGCCCGATCCAGGCCATGCCCTCGCGCTGCCGCAGCAGGAAGTAGGTCTCCTCCAGCCCTTCCGGATCAGCCGTCCTGCGGCCGGCCACGTACACGGCGTTATCGATGATGGCCATGGCGGCGACTCCTCAGCTGGACCGGCATCCCATGGCAGTGACGTTATCCCTTCCGGAACGCCGTGCCAATAAGACGCCGTGCCACTAGGGCCCGCACGGCAATGGCGCTCACAGCAATGGCACCGCCCCAGCTACCGGCACCTGTGATGCTGCGGCTCAGATTTGGCCGGCTCAGATTCTGGCGTGGAGTCCGCGGCTGACCGGCCGCCCGAACGATGCCGCGCCGAGAAATTCAACGGCAACGAACGGCTCGGAACCCACAACCCATTCGTCGTGCCCCGGAGGAATCGCGTAGGTGTCATTGGCGTGGATGAAGGATCGGGTGCCCTCGGGCGACTCCACCTCCATGACGCCGGACAGGCAGAACCCGAGGTGGTTGTGCTGGCAGAAGGGTGTCTGCTCCGTGGGTTTGGTGCATTCGGACCAGCGCCAGCCGGGGGCGAGGATCAGCCGGGCAACGGAGAAATCGTTGACGCTGACCAGATCCACCTCGGCCTTGTCCGGGCACCTCTTCTTATCCGGTTCGTCGAAGGATTTGACGGCAAGGGCTGTAATGAAATTAGCGGTCATGGACGGTACCTGCAGATTTGGTTGAGACCTGAAATCAAAAAGGCGGCTTCGGGAGAAGCCCCACGCTGGCGAGGTGCATGCTGCCACGGAGGCGTTACCGTTCAACAGCCGCAATTGTTGGTGTGGCTGCCCCCTCGCCGCACACGCACGCAACAGATCAATGTTGACGTAGTCCAACCGTAGACCTCCGCCGGCCGAAGTCAATGGGGAATCTGCGCGCCCACCGAAGCCTCAGGCGTGCACTGAGTGTGCGCCGGTGACAGCGAGCTGCGCTTACCGGCCGTAGATCTTCACGAAATTCCGCAGGATCTTCATGGGTTCGGTGGCCGAGTACGTCCTGGCTGCCTCCATCAGCTCCTCGGCGGACTCGGGCGGAAAGTATCCGGCGTGGCGGTAGATGTCGATCCTGGTCACCAGGCCCTCGGCGTCGAGCTCGGGGTGGAACTGCGTCGCGTACAGGTTCTGCTTGATCCGGAACATGTGCACCGGGCAGGCGGCGGAGCTGGCGAGCAGCACCGCGTGCGGGGGCAGCACCGTGCACCCCTCCTTGTGGCCGGTGAAGGCGGTGAACTGCCCCGGAAGGCCGGCCAGCAGCGGATCCTGCAGGCCCGCCGGGCTCAGGCTGATGGTTACCCCGCCCAGCTGCTCGCCGTAGGTCCGGTCGATCACGGCGCCCTGGTGCAGGCCAAGGGTGCCCACCCCGTAGCAGGCGCCCAGGAACGGGAAATCCTCGTCCACGATCCGGTCCAGCAGCCCCGACAATTCGCGCTCCACACGGTGCTGGGCTTCGCTCTTCTTTGCGGGAGGGTCGCTCGAAGTGAACGGGCTGCCGCCCACGATGATGCCGGAATAGTCATCGAGGTCCAGCTCCGGAAGCGGCGCGCGCTCCATCCGGATCCGCTTCAGCTGGTCCGGCTCCAGTCCCCCAAAGCGCAGGTACGCCTCGTATTCGTCCTCCGCAGCGACGTCCTCGGCCCGCGAGGCGAGCAACAGAAACGGCTTCACGTGCTTACTTCAGCAGGGCGACGTCGGACACGAGGGTGATGTGGTCCAGCATCGCCGCCGCGGCGGCCTCCGAATCCTGGGCCCGGATGGCGTCCGCGATCTTGCGGTGGGACGCCAGTGACTGCTCGGGCCGGCCGGGCTGCCCCAGCGACTCGAGGCGCGTTTCGAGGATCATCTCGGCAATGAAGGTCATGAGCTGGGCCAACACGCCGGAGTGCGCCGCGGCGGTGATGGCCTGGTGGAACAGTTCGTCGCCGTGTGCCCCCTTCGCGCCCGAGGCCACCTCTTCCGCCATGGCGTCAAGCGCCTTGTCGATGGCCTGCATGTCCTCGTTCGTGCGCCGCGCGGCAGCAAGTTCGGCCAGCTTGACCTCGAGCGTGCTGCGGGCTTCGACAATCTCCGGAAGGCGGCTCCGGTGCTCGCGAAGTCCCTTGAGCACCGAGGGAACGTTGGGCCGGTAGACCAGGACCGCGCCGGTACCGTGCTGGACGTCGATGACGCCGAGGACCTCCAGGGCCACCAGAGCCTGGGCCAGCGTCGCCCGCGACACGCCCAGCCGTTCGGCCAGGTCCCGTTCAGCGGGGAGGGTGTCGCCGGGCCCCAGCTGCGCGGACTCGATGAAGTCCATCAGCTGCTCTACGAGCTGTTCGTACAGCCGCGGGCGCGCGACGCGGGAAATCTGTTGCGTTGCGGTCTTCTTGGGCATTCGCATCCTTCCGGCGTTCTTGCATCAGCTTAGCGGAGGAGTATTGACAAAGTCACCTAGTGTCTAGGAGGCTAGGCCAGTGAGCCTTGTAAGCCACATCACATCAACTCTCACCCCCGGAGGAACAACGATGTCCGCTCCCGTACTCTCCATCATCATCCTGGCGGTGATGTTCCTGCTGGCCACGGTGCTGCCCCTCAACATGGGCGCCCTGGCGTTCGTAGGGGCGTTCCTGCTCGGCTCAGTGGTCCTCGGGATGTCCACCAGCGACATTCTTGCCAACTTTCCCGGCGGCCTGTTCCTGACGATCGTCGGTGTCACCTATCTCTTCGCGATCGCCCAGAACAACGGAACCATCGACCTGCTGGTGCGCGGTGCGGTCCGGATGGTGGGCAGCAAAGTGGCGCTCATCCCCTGGGTCATGTTCGCCATCACGGCGGTCATCACCGCCGTCGGGGCCCTGTCCCCTGCCGCTGTCGCGATCATCGCGCCCATCGCGCTGAGCTTCGCCGCGAAGCACAGGATCAACCCGCTCATGATGGGCATGATGGTGATCCACGGGGCGCAGGCGGGCGGCTTCTCCCCGATCGCCGTCTACGGTGTCACGGTCAACGGCATCATCGCCAAGACGGACCTCGCAGCCAGCCCCATGGCGATCTTCCTTGCCAGCTTTGTCTTCAACCTTGCCATCGCCGTGGTGCTTTTCATCGTCCTGGGCGGCAGCAAGCTGCTCTCCAGCAAGACCGGCCGGCTTGTGGAGCAGGCAGCTGAATCGAGGATGGCCGTCAGTGTCGGCACCCGCGCCGCCGGCGCCACTCTGCAGGGTTCCGGCGCCGACATCTCCCCCTCCGGCGTTGCGGGCAAGGGAACCTCCAGCTCCTCTTCAGCCTCCCCGTCAGCAGCTGACGCGGCCGGCGCCCGCGCCACCATTCCGCAGCTGGTCACCATTGCCGGCCTGATCGCGCTCGCCGTCATCTCGCTCGGTTTCAAGGTGGACGTCGGGTTCGTCTCCATCACCATCGCCATGATTCTGGCCCTCGTCTCGCCCGCCGCCCAGAAGGGCGCCGTCAACAAGATCAGCTGGTCCACCGTCCTGCTCATCTGCGGCATGCTCACCTTTGTGGGCGTCCTCGAGGAAGCCGGCACCATCAAGTTCGTGTCCGACGGCGTCGCCCACCTCGGGATGCCCCTGCTGGCGGCCCTGCTGATCTGCTACATCGGTGCCGTGGTCTCGGCCTTCGCCTCCTCCACCGCCATCCTGGCCGCGCTCATCCCGCTGGCCGTCCCGTTCCTGTCGACCGGCGAAATCGGCGCGGTTGGTGTGATCGCCGCCCTGGCCGTCGCCGCCACGATTGTGGACGTCTCGCCGTTCTCCACCAACGGTGCGCTGGTTCTGGCCAACGCCCCGGAGGACGTGGACAAGGACAAGTTCTACAAGCAGATCCTGGCCTACAGCGGCATCGTCGTCATCGCCGGCCCCGCCATCGCATGGCTGGTCATGGTGCTCCCCGGCTGGATGTAGCCGGCCGGACCAGCACCAGCAGCCCCTCCCAGCAAGAGAAGGAACACCCAGCATGAGCCATGAATCCACGCCCCAGCCCGAAGGCCCCCTCTCCGGTTACCTTGTGGTGGACCTGAGCCGGGCCCTCGCCGGACCGCACGCCGGCATGATGCTCGCGGACCTCGGCGCCCGGGTCATCAAGGTTGAGAATCCCGGCACCGGCGACGATACGCGCGGCTGGGGGCCGCCGTTCGTCGGCCCCGAGGACGATCCCCAGGCCACGTACTTCCTCTCCTGCAACCGCAACAAGGAATCCATCGCCCTGGACCTGAAGAGCGACGACGGCCGGACGGTTCTGCGCGAACTGCTGGAACGGGCCGACGTCGTCATTGAAAACTTCCGCCCCGGCGTGCTGGACCGGCTCGGGTTCTCCGCCGCGGAGATGCACGCGCTGAACCCTTCGCTGGTGGTCCTGTCCATCACCGGTTTCGGGCACGACGGTCCGGAGTCGCGCCGCAGCGGCTACGACCAGATCCTGCAGGGTGAGGCCGGGCTGATGTCCCTGACCGGCTCCGGCCCGGACGACCCCCAGCGGGTGGGCGTGCCCATCGCGGACCTCCTCTCCGGCATGTACGGGGCGTTCGGCACGCTCGCGGCGCTGCTGCAGCGCGAACGGACGGGCCAGGGGCAGATCGTGCGGACCTCCCTGCTTGCCGCCTTGATCGGTGTGCACGCGTTCCAGGGCACGCGCGCCACCGTTGCCGGCGAGGTGCCCAAAGCCCAGGGCAACCACCACCCGTCCATCGCACCGTACGGCCTGTTCCACTGCCGGCAGGGCCGCGTGCAGATCAGCGTGGGCAGCGAGAAGCTGTGGCGCACGTTTGCCTCAACATTCGGCATTGACGCGGACCGTCCGGAGTTCGCATCCAACGCCGAGCGAGTCCGGAACCGGGAAAAGGTCATCGGGGAGGTGGAACGCGCGTTCGCCGGATACGAGGCCGAGCCCCTGCTCGCCATGCTGAACGAGGCCGGGATCCCGGCCGGCAAGGTCCGCACCCTGGACGAGGTCTACGAATGGGAACAGGTCCATTCGCAGGGCCTGGTGATCGACGTCGACCACAAGATCCTCGGGAATGTCAGCCTGCCGGGGCCGCCGCTGCGCTTCTTCAGCGCCGCGGACACCGCGGAAACCACGCTGAAGGCGCACACGGCTCCGCCGCTGCTGGACCAGGACGGAGAGCAGATCAGGCAATGGCTCGGGCTCGTTCCGGCAGACGCCGCTGCCGGCGCAACCGCCGCCGGGGAGGGCCGCTGACCATGGCCGCAGTAACTTCCACAGACCAGACCATGCCCGCATCCCAGAAGGTCCGGCACCTGGACGCCACCGAACTCATCGCAGCCGTCCTTGACCCCGGCTCGTACCGCTCCTGGGATTCCCCCGTGGAGGACCCCGATCCCAGCCCCGAGTACCGGCAGGAACTTGCCGCCGCCCGGGAGAAGACCGGCGTGGACGAGTCCGTCCTCACCGGTGAAGGCCTCATCCGCGGCCGGCGGGTGGCCGTCATTGTCAGCGAGTTCCGCTTCCTGGCAGGCTCCATCGGCCTGGCCGCCGCGGAACGGATCGTGAACGCCGTCGAACGCGCCACCCGGGAGGGCCTGCCGCTGCTGGCCGGACCGGCGTCGGGCGGCACGCGCATGCAGGAGGGCACCATCGCGTTCCTCTCCATGGTGAAGATCAGCGCGGCCGTCCGGGCGCACCGGCAGGCGGGCCTGCCTTACCTCGTGTACCTCCGGCATCCCACCACCGGCGGTGTCATGGCTTCCTGGGGCTCCCTCGGGCACATCACCGTGGCCGAGCCGGGCGCCCTCCTCGGGTTCCTGGGGCCGCGCGTCTACGAGGCGCTGTACGGTACCCCTTTTCCGGAGAACGTCCAGGTGGCCGAGAACCTTTTCGACAAGGGGCTCGTGGACGCGGTGGTCCCGCCGTGGCAGCTGTCCGACGTCGTCGACCGCGCCCTGAGCATCCTGGTCGCCGGCCCGCACGCGCGGGTCCGGCCGCCACGGACGCTGTCCGTGAAACCGTCCGACGCCGGAGCCTGGGAATCGATCGAAATCTCCCGGAACCCGCGCCGCCCGGACCTGCGCCAGCTGCTGGCTTACGGGGCCCGCGACGTGCTTCCGCTCAACGGCACCGGCCAGGGCGAAAAGGACCCGGGGCTGCTGCTGGCACTGGCCCGCTTCGGGCAGAAGTCCTGCGTGGTGATCGGGCACACCCGGCCCCGGCCCTCGCAGCAGACCGCGATGGGGCCCGCATCCCTGCGGGAAGCCCGCCGCGGCATGCGGCTGGCCGAAGAGCTCGGGCTGCCCCTGGTGACGGTGATCGACACCGGCGGCGCGGCGCTGTCCAAGGAAGCGGAAGAGGGCGGGCTGGCCGGCGAAATCGCACGGTCGCTCCATGACCTCATCGGACTCAACTCCCCCACGGTTTCCGTGCTGATGGGCCAGGGCACAGGCGGCGGCGCCCTGGCACTGTTCCCGGCCGACCGCACCATCGCCGCACAGCACGCCTGGCTGTCCCCCCTGCCGCCCGAAGGGGCCAGCGCCATCGTGCACCGCAGCACCGAGTTCGCCCCGGCCATGTCCGAGGCGCAGGGCGTCAACGTCGCCTCTCTCTACGCACATGGCATGGTGGAGCACATCGTGGACGAACGCGGCGACGCCGCCCTCGAGGGCAGGGCGTTCTGCCAGCGCCTGGGGCAGGCGATCGAGTACGAGCTGGCCGCGCTTTCGGCCGCCGGGGTGGCCGAGCTCCTCCCGCAGCGGCTCGAAAAGTACCGCAACCTCGGCGGCCTCGTCCCCCTCCCCCTCTAGGCCCCTCCACTACTAGGAGTTCTTGTACAGATAATGGGGCTTCGGGCCTCCGAGCGGCCATTGCCTGTAGAAAAACTGGGCATGAGGAGGGCTGGAAGAGGGGGCCTGCCTAGCGGGAGAGCTTCTGGGTGTCGGGTTCCGGGTCACCGATGTGGCCCGGTGCGTTGGCCGCCAGGACCCGCTGGACGAAGGCGCAGTACTCCTCCATGTAGTGCCGCAGGAAGGCCTCAGTGGATTCGTCCTTTACCTCGCCGTCGCTGCCGAACACATCCGGGTTGAACTTCACGTAGGCCTCGGGTGCGTTCAGCTGCGGGGCGTCGAGGAAGCTCAGCACGGCGCGCATGGAGGACTGCATCACCGCAGTGCCGATGCTCCCGGGCGAGGCGCCGATGATGCCGGTGGGCTTGCGGGCGAATGAGTTGGTGCCCCAGGGCCGGGATCCCCAGTCGATGGCGTTCTTCAGCGCCCCGGGGATGGACCGGTTGTATTCCGGGGAGACAAACAGGATGCCGTCGGAGCCTTCGATGGCCTCTTTGAGCGCGCGGCCTTCGGGCGGGAAGTCGGCGTCGTAGTCGTAGCTGTACAGGGGCAGGTCCTTGATGGGAATCTCGGTGAATTCGAGGTCGCCGGGGGCCAGCTTGATAAGGGCCTTGGAAAGCGTCCGGTTGATGGAGCCGCTGGCCAGGCTCCCTACGAAATAGCCGATCTTGTGCGTTGCCATAGTGGAGTTCCTTCCCAACAGCCGGCGCGGACCGGCTGGGTAGACGGTGCTAAGGGCGGTGCTGCGGCGTCAACCGCGGGGGCATTTCGGGTGCAACCCCAACAGTTCAACACAGAACAGCATCCCCGGCCAGAGCGCAGCGGCGGTCCTTGACAGGCTGACTGGTGCGGTAGCTAGATGAACGTTAAGCGATGGCCCACAGCACACAACCCCAACAGAGGAACGGCAGTCATGAGCGAGAACCCGGAGTCGCTGCAGCGCATCCACAGCGAAGCCCCCGCCGAAGGGGACGAAACGGCAGACCCCACCGACATCCGCATGCATTCGCAGGATCCGGCCGAAGGTGCTGACGACGTCGTCGAACCTGCGCCCAAGCGTGCGGAGACATCCTGACCGAAGTCCCCGCCCGCCGTCGGGCAGTCCGCGGCGGCTGAGAGAATAGCCGCATGGACGTCGCCCTGGGGTTGCTGTCGCTCGCCGCTGTGGTGTGCGCGGTCAGCGCGCTGGGCCGCAAGCTTGATGTGTCCGTCCCGCTGCTCCTGGTGCTCGCCGGGGTGGCCGCTTCCTTCCTCCCGTTCGTGCCCCGCGTCGACCTCAACCCTGAGCTGGTCCTCGTGGGGCTGCTGCCGCCGCTCCTGTATGCCGCCGCCCTGCAGACATCGCTGTACGACTTCCGCTCCAACCGGCGGGCCATCGGGCTGCTCTCCGTGGGCTACGTCGTCTTCGGCACCATTGTGGTGGGCCTCGTGGTCTGGTGGCTGTTCCCGGAAATACCGCTCGCTGCGGCCGTCGCGCTCGCTGCCGTGGTGGCTCCACCGGATGCGGTGGCCGCCACCGCCATTGCCCGCAAGGTAGGGATGCCGCGCAGGATCGTCAGCATCCTGGAAGGCGAATCGCTGGTCAACGACGCAACCGCCCTGGTATGCCTGCGTGCAGCCGTCGCCGCCCTCGCAGGAACCGTTTCCGTGCTGGAGATCGGCGCCGACTTCCTGGTGGCCGCCGGCGGCGGGCTGGTGGTGGGACTGGCCGCAGCCTACGTCCTCACCCAGCTGCGCCTGCGGATCCGCAACGTTGCCATCAATACCTCGACGTCGCTGATGGCACCCTTCGTGGCCTACCTGCCGGCGGAGGCAATCCACGCGTCGGGCGTCCTGGCCGTGGTGGTGACCGGCCTGATCATGGGCACCAAGGCACCCTCCATGCCCAACGGGGCCGCCCGGCAGAGCCAGCGGAGCAACTGGGAGACGGTGCCCTGCTGGAAAACTCGGTGTTCCTCCTCATCGGGCTGCAGGTGCGGACCGTCATCGAGGGCGTCCAGGACGACTCCCTCGGCGCCGCCAGAATCTGGGCGGGGTGTGCGGTGATCTTGCTGGCTGTCCTGCTGCTGCGGCCGGTCTGGGTCTTCCCGGCAACCTACCTGCCCCGGCTGATCCCGTCCGTGGCCCGGAACGACCCAGCACCACCCTGGCAGTACCCGGCCATCATCTCGTGGGCCGGCATGCGCGGCGTGGTCACGCTCGCCGCAGTCCTCACGCTGCCCGAGGACCTGGAGCACCGCACTGTGCTGATCCTGGCGGCAATGGTGGTGGTGGCCGGCACGCTTGCGCTGCAGGGGTTCACGCTGCCCGCCCTGGTGCGGCTGCTCCGCGTGCAGGGCCCCGATCCGGGCGAGGACGCGCTGGCCCAGGCCTCGCTGACGCAGCAGGCCACGGCGGCGGGAGTGGAGCGGCTGCACGAACTCCAGACCGACGATGATCCTCCGGAGGTGGTGGCCATGCTCAAGCGGAGGACGCTTGAGCGCGGACTCGCAGCGTGGGAACGCCTGGGCAGGCCGACGGCGGAAGCCGCCACTCCCAGCCAGCGCTATGCCCAGCTGCGGCTCGCCATGCTCGAGGCGGAGCGGGCGAAGGTCCTCGAACTCAGAAGCGGCGGGAACTACGCCCACGAAGTGCTCAGCAATGTCCTGGAACGGCTCGACGTCGAAGAGTCGATGCTGGACGCCGTCATCGAGGAGGCCGACGTTTCCGGGTCCCGCGCCGTCGCCCGGCCGGGCGGAGACTGCGAGCATCTGGAGGCCGCCCGCGATCCCGAGGTTCCCCCCGAGGCGCACTGCGACGCCTGCGTCCGCGAAGGCACCGTCACGGTCCACCTGCGGATGTGCCTGGAGTGCGGGAACGTGGGCTGCTGTGATTCCTCTCCCGCCACCCACGCGTCCCGGCATTTCCATGCCACCGGACACCCTGTGATGCGCAGCATCGAACCGGGTGAGGACTGGCGGTGGTGCTACGTGGACGATCTGCTCGGATAACGGAGCAAGGTAGCCCGGGCGGGGACAAGATAGCCAAACGGATCTAACAGCCCCGTAACCCGCCGTTAATGCCGCGGCGGGAGACTGGAGACCTTGGATCCGCACGACTGGCCTTGCGTCCCGGGGGCAGCCACTCGACGAGGAGTTCTGTAGGCATGAATAGTTCCGACGGCGACAGCAGGCCAGCACCGTCCGTTCTTCCGGTCAGCAGCGGGGAACGGCCCGACCTCAGAAGCTTCCATGTCCGCGAAGACGTGGCCCTGGCGGGCCGCTGCGGCAATGTGCACCTGGCCACCGGCCGGACCTGCATCCTGCCCGAACGCCACCCGGGCTCGTGCGACTTTGTGGGCCCGGAGGATGCCAACGGGGTGGCACGCTAGGCGTTCAGGTGCTCTTCGCCATCGGCACGGCCGGCTCCGTTACGCCCGCAATGTCCGACGCCGGGGAGAGGATCCAGCGTTCCCCGTCCTGTTCATAACTGATCACCATGGACGCGGCGGAAGTGCTTGCCGCGTCCATGGCGAGCAGCAATGCCGCCTGCATGCGCCGGGCATGCCCGAATCTGGCTTTCGCCGTGCCCTCGAGGTCGCTGTTGTCGACGAGAATATAGGCCCTGCCCTCGGCCACCGCCCTGATCGAATACCCGCGCTCTTCGTGGACCGACCCGCGGGACGAGGCAATCTCCGTGACCCTGTCGGCCCGCACCAGGCTGTGGCTGATGGTGCGGATCCACACCTCACCCATGGGGTCTCCTTCGCTGCCGTGCGGGCTGGAATTGCCTCTACTTGCAAACGGTAGTCCGAGACGGCCCGGATGTAAGCCCCCCAAACGGTGCAACCGCCGTCGTACTCCAAATTGCCACAGGTTTTCCCCAAGCTCCGGGAGGGGTTTCCTAAAGCTCTGTGGGAAATAGTGAGTCTGACCAGGGACTATCCCTGGACGGTCTCAGAGCACCGCCCAACGCACAGCGTTCGGGCGATGTCCGCGACCGCCGGTTCTTAGGGGGAGACATGTTTCAAACCTTTTGGCGGTTCCGCGGGGCGATAGCCCCGCATGTCTGGGCGCTGGCAGGCGGGGCGCTGCTGGTGGTGTTCGTCGCCGCCGTGGAAGTTGCCCTGCCGTGGCCCATGAAAGTCATCGTCGACGACGTGCTGCAGCCGACGGGCAGCTCCCAGCTTCATGAGACGCCGGCCTTCCTGGGCCTGGCCGGCCTGAGCCAGCTCCAGCTGCTTCTGCTCGCCGCGTCGGCCTTGCTTGCCATGACAGTGCTGAACGCGGGCGCGGACTATCTTGGCACCCGCCTGCTCAACGGCGTCGGTGAGAGGGCGATGGCCACGATCCGGGCCGAAGTCTTCACCCATCTGCAGCGGCTGTCTTTGGCCTTCCACGACAAGCAGCGGCTGGGCGACCTCGTCACCCGCACCACCACCGACGTCGACTACGTGCGTGCGCTCATGGTGTCGATCCTGTCCGTGCTGCTGCCCAATGTCTTCATCCTCGGGTTCGTGATCACGATCTGCGTGCTGATCGACCCGACCTTCGCACTGATCGGCCTGGCGGTGTCGCCACTGCTGTTCGTCACCGTGCTCTTCTACCGGCGCCGCATCAAGGTCGCGTCAAAGGAGGCCCGCAGCAGGGACAGCGACATTGCGGCGGCGATGTCGGAGACCTTCTCCTCGGTGCGCGTGATGCAGACCTACACGAGCGAGGCACACCACGAGGAGGACTTCCGGACCCGCAATGACGGACGGCGTGACGCCGGCCTGAGGGTCATCCGGCTGCAGTCCATGTTCTCGCCGCTGGTTGACATCATCGCGACCCTGGGCACGGTGCTGGTCCTATGGATCGGCGCCCAGCGCGTGCTGGACGGGACCCTGACACTGGGCCTGCTGCTTGTATTCCTCGCCTACCTCAAGGCGCTGTACTCCCCCATGAAGTCCCTGGCCAAGCTCACCACCGTCATCAGCCGCGGCCAGGCCAGCGCCGAGCGCATCCAGGAAATCCTGGACACGGCGCCGGCCATTTCTGACCTGTCCGGCGCACGGCCGGCGCCGCGGCTGGCCGGCGCGGTGGAACTGCGCTCGGTGAGCTTCGGCTACCACGGCGACCGGCATGTGCTGCACGGAATTGACCTCACGGTGGAGCCCGGCAGCATCGTGGCGATCACTGGCCCGACGGGCGCCGGAAAGTCGTCCGTCGTCAGCCTGATTCCGCGGCTCTACGATGCGGCCGAGGGGGAAGTTCTGCTTGACGGCATCGATGTGCGGGACCTGCAGGTGGCCACGGTGCGCCGGCAGATATCCATCGTGCTGCAGGAGTCAATCCTGTTCCGCGGGACCATCTACGACAACATCGCCTACGGCTCGGAGGGCGTCAGCCGGGAACAGGTCCTGGCCGCTGCCGAGGCAGCCCACGTGGACGAGTTCGTCCGCAACCTGCCCCTCGGGTACGACACCCCGGTGGCCGAGCGGGGCGTCACGCTCTCCGGCGGGCAGCGCCAGCGCATCGCCATCGCCCGCGCGCTGGTCCGCGACACACCCATCGTGATCCTTGATGAACCAACATCCGGCCTGGACGCCATTTCTGAGCAGTACGTCATGCGCGGCCTGGAACGGCTCATGGCAGGGCGGACGGTGATCGTCATCGCGCACCGGCTCTCGACGCTGAAACGGGCCGACCGGATCTACGTGCTGGACAAGGGGCGGATTGTGGAAAGCGGCCGGCACAGCGAACTCGCCGCGGCGGGCGGCCTCTACAGCCGGCTGGACAGTCTGCAGCATGCCAAGGACACTCCGGCCCTGACCCTGGTTCCTGCCGAAAGCGGCAGCCTCAAAACGGAGACGAGCGCATGAGCAGGACGAAGCCCCCGACGTATGGTGCACTGCCCTGGCGGATCGGAGGGAAAGGCGCCCTTGAAGTGCTCCTGATCCACCGGCCGGCCCACGGCGACTGGTCCATCCCCAAGGGCAAAGCGGACCCGGGGGAAACGGGCCCGGAATGCGCGGAACGTGAGGTGCGGGAGGAAACGGGCCTGCAGTGCCGTCTGGGCGCGGAGCTGCCCACCATCCGCTACGAGGACAGCAAACGCAGAATCAAAAGTATCCGTTACTGGGCTGCCGCGGCGGGGCCAGGCCGCTTCACTCCCAATGAAGAGGTCGACGCCGTCAGGTGGCTTTCGCTGCCGGCGGCCTTGCGCACCGTCACCGAGCCGCGGGACAGGCCCGCCATCATCGCCCTGGGCACCCTGCTTCAGTTGGAGTTGGGTATCCGTCCGGCGCCGAAGCGGGAGAAAATGCTGCTGCTGGTGCGCGGGGCGGAAATGACGAAACGGGACGAGTGGGACCCGGCAGCAGGCAGCCGGCCCCTGGCGCGGATCGGCGAGCAGGCCGCCAGGTCACTCTCCTCACTCGGAGCCGTGTTTGACATCGAGCGCATCGTCTCCGCACCCTCGATCCGCTGCCTCGAAACGGTCGCCCAGCTGGCACGCCGGGAATCCCTCGTAGTGGAGCGTTCTGAGCACCTGGCCGCCGGCAGCCTGGCGGCCACACTGGACCTCGTTGCCAAGGCCCGCGGGACGGGAACGGTCCTGTGCACGCACGAGGATGTCATGGCAGATGTCCTCGCCCACCTCATCCACCATGACAGGACGGTCCTGACCAAGCGCTTTCGCGTCCGCAAGGGCTCAGCGTGGGTGGTGACCGGCGACCGCACGCGCTACCACTCCGCCTACTACCTGCCTCTGTCCCCGGCGGACCTCAGCACCGCACTGGACATCAGCCCCGCCGCGGACCTGCGCGCCGCCGTCTAGCACCGTGTGTGCCCGCGCAGCGGCGGGCGTACGCTCAGACAGTGGACATCGTGGAGTTCCTGTCCGCGCGCATCGCCGAAGACGAGGCCGTGGCGCGCAAGCTGCTGGACGACCGCACGACGTCGGAATCGGGCAAGTGGTACGAACGCCGCCTGCTGCTGGAGTGCGAAGCCAAGCGGCGCCTGATCGGCATCGTCGAGGCGGCCAGGCAGACGGCGCTGGCCACCCTCGTGAGCGATCCCTTCGGCGACGAGACCGAGTGGATTCCGCAGGCGCTGGAATGGACCACCCTGTCACTCAATGCGCTGGCGGTCCCCTACAGTGACCACCCCGACTTCAGCCGGGAGTGGCTCTGGTCCCCGTAGCTCCCCGGGCCGCTCACTTGCTGCCCAGGATGCGGCGGGCCTCAGCCTGGGCATCCAGCTCCTGCTGTGACACCACGGATCCGCTGATGTACCCCGCGCTGGACCTCATGGCCCGGAGTTCGGCCACGGTGTACGGAACCCGGCGGCGGTGCGCCATGGCGTGGCAGTTGGGGCACAGCGGAACCAGGTCCCCCACAGGGTCCAGCTCGTAGCCGGGCCCCAGCTGGCTGGCCGGCACCAGGTGATGGACATGGATGAAGCCTTCGCCTTCCGGGCCGTAGGCCGCCTCGAAGGAGAACCCGCAGGCGGCGCATGAGGTGCCGTGGTGCGCCAGGCAGACGCGCCGGGCGTGCGGATTGCGCTCGTATCTGTTCACGCCCACCCGGATCAGGGCGTCCTGCGGCAGGGTGCCGGGCACGGGAAGGACCGGATCGTTCTCGTCGGCCGGCAGGCACTCGGCCCAGAGCTCCCGGATGGCCCGCGCCTGTTCCTCCGGGACCGGCCGGCACGCGCCGGTGGCCGCGGCAGCAGCCCAGTCCGTCAGCGGCGCGCGGGCCGCCAGGATGTCCACCGGGACCTGGTCTCCGAGCGGCAGCAGCACGTCAAAGTCCACGTCAATGCAGGTCCGGGTCCCGTGTTCCAACTCGGGCGCGGCAACCGGATATGGCGCGGAGGCGACCACGCCATGGCCGATCAGCCCGCTTCCTGCCTTTCCGTGCAGCAGAAGCCAGGCATCCGCTCCCGGCCCCGGCAGGGTGCCGGTTCCGGTGGGCCACGCGCGCCGGTGCACGCCGGCAGCACCCAGCTCGTCCACGACCCGCGAATAGCCCGGCCAGGTATCGCCTACCCCCGGGTTCCAGCCCAGCAGAACAGCCACCATTCCCTTATCGTGCCACCTGCGGGGGCTTCAGGAGGAGCGGTGCCGCAGACGCCGCCACCACGAGGGTTTGGCTCCCGCGACAGGTTGCGGTGCAGCCGCGGCCGCCACGGCACGCCGTTCGCGCCACCGCTGCACCTCGGCGTCGGCGTCACGGGTTTTTGTGACCACCGGCGGCCCGCCCTGCAGCTGGCGGCGCGCCTCAATAACGCTGGCGTTGAAGTCCTCAACGATGTCGCGAACCTGCTTTTCCGTGCCCTGCGCGTCCAGTTTGGCGTCCAGCTCCGCATCCTCGGTGCGCAGCAGGATGGCTTTTGGCCCCAGGCCGCTAAGG
Organism: Arthrobacter sp. K5; assembly: GCF_040448525.1. Classification (NCBI taxonomy): domain Bacteria; kingdom Bacillati; phylum Actinomycetota; class Actinomycetes; order Micrococcales; family Micrococcaceae; genus Arthrobacter; species Arthrobacter sp. K5. Next base: position 2,321,575 of record NZ_CP159279.1, read on the forward strand.
TGCTCGCGCTGGATGAGGCCCTTGACCCACCAGTCGGGGTCAAGGGCCTCCCCGAGTCCGGGAATCGGTTTGCCCGAGTATTTCAAGTTGTCGAACTTCCCCTGCGCCATCGCGTCCCGGATGAGGTAGTCGGCGCGGGCCGCATCGGTGACCTTCCGGCGCTTTTCCCGCAGCTCGGACTCGGCGGCGGACAGCTCCGGGTCGTCCTCCGCTGTCCCCCCGGAGGACCGGAGCGCGCGGAGTTCGGCTGCGCGCTCCACCTTCCGCCTGAAGTTGCTGCCTGCTGCACCCATCACCGTGTCACCGCCCCTGCCGCCGGACATTGCCCCGGTTCCAGTATTCCGGCGCGTGCCGGAGTGTTCAACGGATCGTTGGGCGGAACCAGGCAGACGCCGGCCAGAACGACGACGGCGGGACCCCCGCCGTCGTACGCCTTCACCGATGCACGCTTAGGTTTCCGGCTTACATAGGGTCCGGCCAGTTGCCGATATCCGCGCGCGCCGGAACGGCGGCGACTTCGTCGCCCGGCGGCCGTCTGCCTGCGCCGCCCGGGGCGGCTGCGGCCGGTCCTTGAACCGGGCTTTGTCTTGGCCCGGCGGGAACCGCCGCGCTGGAGCGGGGACCGGGGGGTTGGTCGGGGCCCACCTTCGCAGGCGCAGCGTTCACAGCCGCCGTGATGACGGGAAGTTCAGACCTCGGAATCTTCATGGGGCCCTCGCAGGTGGGGCGGCAACTAAAGGCCGGACCGGGTATTCAATCATGATTGCCGGCCGTCTGACGAGGCTTTCCGAGCCCCAAGTCCAACTGCTCCGGCGATCACCGACGTGCCGAATCAGCCGGGGAGGACCGGCTGGTCCGGCAACAACCGTGGCGGCCTTCCCAGCCCGGTGTGTGCCGGCAATTGGTGGCACCGGCACACTTTCCACCACCCAATACAACAACCCTATGTGCCACAGCGTGGACAGGCACCGGTAGCGGGTACTCGAATTTGCGCAGCGGCCGCTACTTGGGCACTCGCGGGCCTCCGGCGCTCCCGCCCTCGGCTGGCGCAGGTCGTCTGGCGTAATGTGCGAAATACCTGCGGGCTACCCGCTGTTGCGCCGGACATGACAACAATCGGAATCATCGGTGCAGGACACATTGGAAGCCAGGTCGCCCGGAAGGCTGTGGAGCTCGGCTATGACGTGGTCATCAGTAATTCGCGGGGGCCGGAAACCCTGGCCGGACTCGTTGCGGAGCTGGGGCCGCAGGCAAAGGCGGCCACGGCTGCGGAGGCTGCGGCCATGGGCGACTTCGCCGTCGTCACCGTTCCCCTCAAGAGCTACCGGGACATCCCCGTGGAGCCGCTGGCCGGAAAGATCGTGATCGATACCAACAACTACTACTGGGAGCGGGACGGCCGCATCCCGGCGCTGGACAACGGGGAAGCCACCACGTCCGGCCTGCTGCAGGAACACCTTCCGGAGTCCAAGGTGGCCAAGGGCTTCAACCACATCATGGCCAAGCAGATCACCTCGGACGGTACCCCGCCGGGCACGGAGAACCGCCGCGCGCTGGCCACTGCGAGTGACTATCCCGAGGCAAGTGAGCTGGTGGCGAGGCTATACGACGAGTTCGGCTTCGATACCGTCAACGTCGGCCCCCTGTCCGACAGCTGGCGCGTCGAGCGGGACCGCCCTGCCTACGTGGTCCGGCAGAACGCGGCGGAGCTCACGGAGAACCTGGCAAAGGCTCCGCGGACAATCTGAGACCGGCCCTAAGCTGCGGACCCGGCGGCCCTAGGCCGGGTCCGCCAGTTCGGGAGGCCAGACCACCCGGAACCGCTCAAAAACAATCTCGTCGCCTTCGGTCCATTCCAGCCCGCGGCGGCCCCGGACGCGGGTCCAGTACTTCCGGTGCTCCGCCTGCCAGCTCGCCAGCGACCGGTCGTCTTCCCCCTCATCCCGGGCGAACGCCTCATCGGCACTGGTGAACGGGCCGAGCCGCAGCTCGACGGTACGCAGCACGACGCGCGGGACGCCGGCACCGTCACAGGCGATCCAGTGCGACCCGATGCGGGGCAGGCTGTCCCCGGCCGCAAGGAATTCGTCGGCGAGTTCAGAGGTGGCACGTTTGGCCCCCTCGGTCACGGCCCGCAACAGCCCATCGGCCAGCACGGCGGAATCCCCGAAGCGCTCGACAGTGTAGTCGGAACAGAGCCGAACCGCTTCGGGGCGGGCAGCGGCGTATTCGGACCAGAAAAGGTCGGCCGCAGCAGTGTCCACGGCAGGAAGGCCGGCAGCACTCACGCCAGCGCGTCCTTCAGCCAGCGGTCCAGAACAGGAGCCGGTGCTGTGCCAGCCTGGCCGCAGTGCGGGCATTTAGTGATCGCCTTGTTCATGCCGTCCTTATCCTCCATTGCCCAGGTCCACCCGCCATTGTGCCAAACGCAAGAGGACGACGGCGGGTGCGTCCCGCCGTCGTCCGCTTGCGTTTTCTGACCGGCTCACAGCGCGGGTGCGGAATCCCGTTGGCCGTGCGGCCGGAGATCGATAATGGGAAGGTGCCCGTCCGTGCGGATGCTGTCTCCGCCGCCGTTGCGGTGGTGGTACCCGGAGGAGAAGTGCCGGATGACGTGCACGGATTCCACGGCATTGGCAGTTTGCAGCGTGCCGATGATGAAGTCGCGTTCCTCGTCGGTCCCGTCCGCGATCTTGTGGGTGATCTGGAACGTGAAGAGCGAGAGTCCCACGCTTTTGTCGTATGTTCCGGCACCCACCCAGTCGACGGCGAACCCGCCGGGAAGCATCCAGCCTTCCGGGCATTTCCAGAACCGCACGTGGTGCCGCTTGCGCGGGTTGCCGTCGATTTCCCGCTGAAACGCCATGTCCTGCTTGTTCCCGAAGACGTACAGGGCACTGACCGGCGACTGCGGATAGCTCCGGCCCAGAAGCGTCGCGCTGAGGGTGCGCCAGGCGGTGGACGGGGTGACGGGGTCGGCCTCGATCCACCCTGCCGTGAGCATCGCGGTGCGCAGTTCGTCCGCCGGACCGACGACGGCGAGATTGACCGGATCGCCGAGCACGCCGTCGCCGGTGCGGGCACGCCCGATGAAGTAGTTCGGCAGGTACAGGCTGCTGAGGATCTTGTGGACGCGGGGCAGGAAGGCGTAGGCAGCAATCAGCCAGACGGGGAGGAACACCCACACCTGCTCCGGGCCCCTGGCCAGCCGGGCGAGCAGGAAGAAATAGACGGCCCAGCCCACGGCGGCGGTGATGGCCACGTACAGCAGCCGCTGGAGGACGGCGACGACGGTGGCCCAGCGGGTGCCCCAGCGCGCCTTCCGGCTGTCCGGCCGGGAGTGCTCCGGCTCCTGCGGCGTCTGGCCTCCGGCACGCTGCGGGACCGCAGGCTCCGCCGGCCCGTTATTCTGCGGGACGTCCGGGTCGGTCACAGCATCCCTTGCGGTGTCTTTGGAAACAGCCACTTATATGGGCAGGTGCTCCAGCAGGTGCCCTGTGACCGCCCCGTATGCGGCGTGCGGCACGATGTCGCTGGCCCAGTCCGCGGCACTCCAGGTCCGCGGATCAGTCACGCCCAGGGCGGTCATGGGAATGTTGGAGACGAGCAGGGCAGCCAGCGAGGCCACCGCCACTGACCGGACGGGCCCGGTGCGAACCCCCAGTGACCCGGCCGCCCCCAGCACGGCGCCGAGGCCCATGCCGGTGGCGATCCCGAGCAGCGGGCCCAGGGCCTCCACCCGGTTCCCGCGCTGGGCTTCGGTTCCCGGGATGGTCACTCCCGCCCGTTCCGCCAGCCTCTCCACGGAGTCGCTGGGCGTGGTGCTCGCCGCCCGGCCGCGCCACACCATGTCCAGGTAGCTGACGGCATTCAGCGCCGTGGTGCCCGCGGCGCCGGCGAGCGCTCCGTTCACAAGTCCTCGGAACAGGGACATCCTCAACTCTCCTTCTGGCTATCTGCCACGCTTGCTCTTCCCCGAAGCTACGTCAGGTGCCCTGGCCGCGGCAACGGCGGCGGCCGGCCGTCAGGGAATGATGGCCGCTTTGGTCTCCCGGCGCCTATGCTTTGGGTGAGCCATTTCTCGTGAGGGCGACGTGCAACAACCAGGGGGACACTGTTGCGTCCGGATTCCGACTGGCGGGAGAGCCCGCCACCACCAGGTTTTGGCGTACCCAACGCGGGGTCGCCGCCGGGAGTCCGAAGGTCCGCGAGCGGACGAATTCCGCAGTGGGCCATCGGCGCAGGCATCGTCCTGCTGGTGGGCCTCTCCTCCGTGCCGATGGTGTTCGACCGCTATGTGCTGCCGGCCGTCCTGCCGTACCTTCCCGGAGCGGCGGTGCCGCCGGCAGGCTTCGAGGCTGCGGCATCACCGCTCGGGCGGCCGCCTGCCAGCACAGGATCCCAGGCATACGTGCTGCAGGAATCCCCCGATCCCGGTCAGCCCTTCGCCGCATACGATCCCTGCCGGCCCGTGCATTACGTGGTCCGTCCGGACAACGCCCCGCCCGGCGCCGACCAGATGATCCAGGAGGCGGTCGCCAAAGTCTCGGCCGCCACCGGCCTGCGCTTTGTCTATGACGGCCTTACGCCGGAGGCACCCAGCGAAGACCGTGAAATGTTCCAGCCGGACCTGTACGGCAAGAGGTGGGCTCCCGTGCTCATTGCCTGGTCCAACCCTGCGGAGAGTCCTGACCTGGCCGGGGACGTCGACGGCCTGGGCGGCAGCGGGTACGCCTACATGGAGGGGCAGCCGTACGTGCTGGTGGCGGGCCAGGTAGCCCTCGACGCCCCCGATTTTGCCGGCATTCTGCAGTGGCCGGACGGGCGCCGGTACGCCCGGGCCGTCATCATGCACGAGCTCGCCCACGTCGTCGGGCTGGACCACGTGAACGACCCCACCCAGCTCATGAACCCGGAAGGCGCCGGCGTTACGGAGTTCGCCGCAGGCGACCTCGCCGGACTGGCCGTTCTGGGCGGCGGGGAATGCGTCCCGGAACTCTGACCGGCACAGTGGGCAGCTGACGACGGGGGGAGGTCCCGCCGTCGTCCGACGCGGCCGGTTCATCACATTGTCCGGAGCGGCGCAGCTGTGAAAACATGCCTCATGCGCGCCATGCAGAATTCCAGCCGATTGCAACATGTCCGGTACGACCTCAGGGGACCGGTGCAGCATGCGGCGAAGAAAATGGAGTCGGAAGGCCACAGCATTCTGCGCATGAACCTCGGGGATCCGGCGCCGTTCGGCCTGCATGCGCCGGAATCCATCGTGGTGGACATGATCCACCACCTGCGCGAGGCCCAGGGCTACAGCGATTCGAAGGGCATCTTCTCCGCCCGGACCGCCATCTCGCAGTACTACGAGACCAAGGGCCTGATGGACATCGGCGTCGAGGATATCTTCATCGGCAACGGAGTCAGCGAACTCATCTCCATGACGCTCCAGGCTTTCCTCGAGGTGGGTGACGAGGTCCTTATCCCGTCCCCGGACTATCCGCTGTGGACTGCGGCCACAGTGCTCTGCGGCGGCAGCGCCGTGCACTACATGTGCGATGAGGAGAACAACTGGTGGCCGGACATGGCCGACGTCGAGGCCAAGATCACGGACCGCACGCGGGCCATCGTGCTCATCAACCCCAACAACCCGACCGGGGCCGTCTACCCGCGGCACGTCCTGGAGCAGTTCGCCGACCTGGCCCGGCGCCATGACCTGGTGCTGTTTTCCGATGAGATCTACGAAAAGATCACGTTCGAGGACCAGGTCCACATCCACACGGCCTCAGTGGCCCGGGACATTCCAGTCCTGACCTTCTCCGGCCTGTCCAAGGCGTACCGGATGCCCGGCTACCGGGCCGGGTGGGTGGCCGTTTCCGGTCCGCGCTGGGCCACCGCAGCCTACCGGGAGTCCCTCGAACTCCTGGCTTCCCTCCGGCTCTGCCCCAACGTTCCCGCGCAGCACGCGATCCAGACGTCGCTTGGCGGCTACCAGAGCATCACGGACCTGATCCGGCCCGGCGGGCGGCTGCGGGAGCAGCGCGACCTTGCCTGCCGGCTGCTCAACGAGATTCCCGGCGTGAGCTGCGTGCCGGCGGCCGGCGCGATGTACCTGTTCCCGAAGCTGGATCCGGAGATGTATCCGTTCGTGGACGATGAGCAGTTTGTCCTTGACCTGCTGCAGGACCAGAAAATCCTGGTCTCCCACGGGACGGCATTCCACTGGCACGCCACCGACCACTTCAGGTTCGTCATCCTGCCCGCCGTGGACGACATCCGCGAGGCCGTGCGCCGCATCGCCACCTTCCTGGCCTCGTACCGGGCCAAGGCCGGCCGCGCCCGCGCCATGTCCGGCAACGCCCACCACGCGCCGGACGAACTGAGCGCCTGAGCACTGCCGCCGCAGCGGCTGAGGGAAGCGGACGACGGCGGGACTCTCCCGCCGTCGTCGTCCTGCCTTGCGGCCGGAAACGTTAGCCGATCGGCTCCGCCATCTGCTCCACCACGTACTGGACATCCACGGAGTGGCCGGTCACCGGATCGGCCATCTCCACCTTCCAGCTGCGGGCGAACTGGTTGACTCCGCCCGTCATGGCCACCGTGCCGGAGATGAGCACCGTCCCGGGGGCGTTCAGGCCGCGTTCGGTGAGGACGTCCAGCCAGTAGTCCGGGGTCAGCAGGGCTTCCAGCGAGCTGTCCTGGATGAGGGTATCGGGGGTGTCGCCCTCCCCCACCCAGGCCTTGAGGGTGATCTGGTCCAGGTGGTCCCGCACGTCATCAAGCCGCCACGCCTTGCGGCCCAGCACATCCGGGCTCGCATTCTTGCTCCACGCAACACCGTGCACCTCGAGCGCGCGGTCCGTATGGTCACAGGCGACGGTGAGCAGCACACCGCCGTCGGTGATGACAAGGGCCCACTCCGCCTCCCCGGAGGTGCGCCCATGCTGTACCTGGACTTCCGATACCTGCTGGGCCAGATAGGGGGACACTGGATACAGGGCGGGAGTAGTAGCCGGGCCCGGAACGCCAAGTTCAGCGAGCTCAGCGATATGGGCCTGGACTTCATCCTGCTCACGCCCTGCGTAGCCGGCATTCAGGAGGTGCCTGACCTCCACATCCTGCGTGCGGCCGTCCGGTAGTTCAAGGCTCAGAGTCGTCATCGTGGATCCATCCTTTGCATTTTGCTGCAGAAATTTTTACAAACCGGAAACCGGAAACGGTCGCCAATGTACATCCAGTATGCGTAATGTATACATTTAACGCCAGCGTGACAGGCGTCACTAGAAAAACCTCGTGGAGGACAACACCATGGCCAACGCTCCAGTTCCGGGTCCCGGCACAGCGCCGCATCCGCACAAGACGATTCACCCCAAGGGCCTGTACAAGGCCTTTGCCGCCAGCCTCACCGGCACCGCGCTCGAGTGGTACGACTTCGCCGTCTACTCGGCCGCGGCCGCCGTCGTATTTCCCGTCGTCTTCTTCCCGGCGACCGATCCCCTGACCGGAACGATCCTCGCCTTCTCCACCTACGCCGTCGGCTATGTTTCCCGCCCGGTCGGCGGCATCATCTTCGGCCGGCTCGGGGACCGCATTGGCCGCAAGAAGGTCCTGGTGACCACGCTGATGATCATCGGCGTGGCCACGGTGCTCATCGGCGTGCTGCCCGGCTACGCGAACATCGGCGCCACGGCAGGAATCCTCCTGGTCCTCCTGCGGTTCGCACAGGGCGTGGGTGTGGGCGGCGAATGGGGCGGCGCCGTCCTGCTCTCCAGCGAATACGGCGACCCGCACCGCCGCGGCTTCTGGGCTTCCGCGGCCCAGGTGGGTCCGCCTGCCGGCAATCTTCTGGCCAACGGCGCCCTTGCCGTCCTGACGGTCGCGCTCACGGAGGAGCAGTTCCTGAGCTTCGGCTGGCGCATCGCGTTTCTGGTTTCGGCCGTGCTGGTCGGCTTCGGACTCTGGATCCGGCTGAAACTGGAGGACACCCCCATCTTCAAGGCCATCGAGGCCCACGGCGAACAGCCGCACGCCCCCGTCCGCGAGGTCTTCAGCAAGGAACTGCGTCCGCTGATCGCCGCCATCCTGTGCCGTGTCGGACCGGACGTGCTGTACGCCCTGTTCACCGTCTTCACGCTCACCTACGGCATCCAGGCCCTGGGCTACGAGCGGAACCAGGTGCTGACCGCCGTCCTGATCGGCTCCGCCTTCCAGCTGTTCATGATTCCGCTGGCCGGCGCCGTCTCCGACCGCTTCAACCGCCGCCTGGTCTACGGCGTCGGCGCCGTGGTGGGAGCGGTGTGGACGTTCATCTTCTTCGGCGTCCTGGGCGGCAACAACCAGCCCATGCTCATTGTGGGCATTGTGCTGGGCCTGATGGCCCACTCCTTCATGTACGGTCCGCAGGCGGCCTTCATCGTGGAGCAGTTCTCCCCGCGGCTCCGGTCCACCGGCAGCTCGCTGGCGTACACGTTCGCCGGCGTGATCGGCGGCGCCATCGCGCCCCTGCTGTTCACGGTGCTGCTCGCCCAGTTCGGCACCTGGATTCCGGTGGCCATCTACGTGGCCGTTGCCGCAGCCGTCACCGTGGTGGGGCTGGCCCTCGGCCGGGACAACGACACCATTGAGGATCTGGACTACCGGCTGCTTCTGGAAGGTTCCGCGTCGGCCCGCCAGCAGTCCGGGGCTGCCTAGTCCCCTGCCGAGTTTTTGTACAGGTATTGGGCGCTCAAGGCCCCCCGAAGTCCCATTATCTGTACAAGAGCTCCATCAGGTGCGGAGCAGGATGTCGCGGGTGACGGCCAGGTGGTGGTCGATGGCCTTCTGCGCCTTCGCCGCGTCCCCGGACACCAGGGCGTCGAGGATGTCCTGGTGTTCGGAGCACACCTGTTCGCGCCTGCCCCCTGTCCGGAACAGGGCGGAAACCCCGACGACGATCTGCCGGACGTGCAGTTTGCTGTAGGTCCGGGAAATCAGTTCATTGCCGGCAGCGTCGATGAGCTGCTGGTGGAAGAGGGTGTCCAGCCGGATAAACTCCTGCGCGGCTTCCGCGCCTTCGTTTCTGGGCAGCCTGGTCTGCTGGTCGAGGGTGTCCTGCATCTTGTCCGCCGGGACACTCCGGTGCTCGATGACCAGGCGGGCGGCATGGCTTTCCAGCACGCCGCGCAGCTCCATCAGCTCCGAGATTTCACGGCCGGTCACCGGGGGGACGTAGGCCCCGCGCTGCGGGATCAGTTCCACCAGACCGTCGGAGACCAGCAGCAGCAGGGCCTCGCGGACCGGCGTGCGGGAGACCCCGATTTCGGCGGCCAGCTCCTGCTCGTTGAGGAAGCGCCCCTGCATCTCCGGGTCGGTCAGGATGTTTTCACGCAGGTAGGCGTACGCCTTCTCCCGGCCGGACGCCGCCGTCCCCGAACTTTTTCGCATACATCAGGTATACAACAGAGAAGAGCAGATTCATGCGTTTAGCAGTTGCCCAAATCGTCACGGGCGCCGACCTGGCGGCCAACCTCGGGCTGATCCGAGACTACGCCACCCGGGCAAAGACGGCCGGCGCAGAGCTGGTGGTGTTCCCCGAGGCGGCCATGCGCGCCTTCGGCCATCCGCTGGCTGACATCGCCGAACCGTTGGACGGGCCGTGGGCCACCACAGTCCGGGCCATAGCCGCAGACCTGGACATCGCCGTCGTGGCCGGCATGTTCACCCCCGGAGAAGGCGGGAGGGTGCGGAACACGCTTCTGGTCACCGGCCCGGGGATCGAGACTTCCTATGACAAGATCCACCTCTTTGACGCCTTCGGATTCGCCGAGTCCGAGTCGGTGGACGCAGGAACAGCCCCGGTGACATTCGAACTGAACGGCACCACCATCGGCCTTGCTACCTGCTACGACGTCCGCTTCCCCGCACTGTTCACGGCCAACGCCAGGGCCGGCGCCGCCGTCAACATCGTCTGCGCATCCTGGGGTGCGGGCGAAGGCAAGGCGGAGCAGTGGGACCTGCTGATCCGTGCGCGGGCGGTGGACAGCACCACCTTTGTGGTGGCGTGCGGCCAGGCTGACCCGGCAACACTCGGGCTGCCGTCCGCCGGCGCGGCGCCCACCGGGATCGGCCACAGTGCGGTGGTGTCGCCGCTGGGCTCCCCCCTGGTCGCGCTGGGCGGCGCACCCGAACTGGCGGTGGTCGACGTCGACCCGTCCGTTATTCCGGACGTCCGCGGAAAGCTGCCCGTGCTGGCGAACGCCAGGAGCTTCTAGGCAGGCAGAGCAAAGGCGGGGCAGGGCCACTGATGGTGTGGCCCTGCCCCGCCTTTGTTCTGCGCTTATTGCCCTGCCGGCACCCGGTACGTGCTCTCCGGAACATCCGTGATGAACATGTGCCCGGGAGCGTGGCTGATGGCGAAAGCCGGCCGGGATGCCATCACGGCGCTCTGCGGCGTTACCCCGCAGGCCCAGAACACCGGGACTTCCCCGGGCCGGATGTCCACGGCGTCCCCGAAGTCGGGGCGCGCGAGGTCGGCAATGCCGAGCTCCTGGGGTGATCCGACGTGGACCGGCGCGCCGTGGACCTTCGGCACCTCCGCGGTCACCCTGACAGCGGTCTCCACCAGTTCGGCGGGCATCGGGCGCATCGAGACGACCATGGGGCCATGGATGCGCCCCGCCGGGGTGCACTCCACATTGGTGCGGTACATGGGGACGTTGCGGCCCGTCTCGGTGTGCCGGAGCGGGATGCCCTCGGCGGCCAGCGCGGCTTCGAACGTGAAGCTGCAGCCGATGAGCACGCCCACCATGTCGTCGTGCCAGAGAGAGCGGACATCGGAGACCTCGGCGGCCAGGACGCCGTCCTTCCACGCCCGGTAGGCGGGGATGTCGGTGCGGATGTCTGAGCCCGCGGCGAGGGAACTTTCGTACGTTCCCGCGGGAATGACGTCGATGACGGGGCAGGGTTTGGGATTGAGCCGGCAGAACTCGAGGAACTCGTCTGCGTAATCCGCGGTCACCGCGATCAGGTTGGCCTGGGTATAGCCGCCGCTCCAGCCGGAGGTGGGCGTGACCAGGCCGTCGCGGAACTGCCGGCGGGCCTCGGCCGGGGACAGGAGGGCGTTCGCCGGTGTCATCGGGCCGCGCTTCCGGCAACTTCGGCTGACGCCCGCAGGTATTCCTCGTCCTCGGCCACATTCGAGTCGCGGCCGAGGGCAAGGCCCACCACCGTCAGCAGGCAGGCAACGCTGAGGTAGATGGCCACGGGGACCCAGCTGTGGAAGGTGCTCTGCAGCAGGGTGAACATGAACGGCGCGATGGCACCGCCGATGATGCCGGCAAAGGTGTAGGCCAGGGAGCTTCCCGTGGAGCGGAGCCGCGGGGAGAACTGCTCGACGACGAACGCGGCCTGCGGACCGTACATGAAGGAGTGGCAAAGCAGGCCCAGCACAGTGCCCACCACGAGCATCACCGGGGAGCGGCCTTCCAGCACGATGAAGAACAGGAAGCCCCAGACGGCCGCGGCGACTGCCGCGATGCCGTAGACGAGGCGCCGGTTGATCCGGTCGGAGAGGGCGCCCGCGAGCGGCATCGTGAAGAGCTGCAGGCCCGAGCCGATGAGCACGGCAAGGAGGACCTGCCCGCGGTCGAAGCCGAGTTCCTGGATGCCGTAGGTCAGGGTGAAGACGGTGCAGAGCGCGTAGGTGACGTCCGGGCCGATGCGGCTGAGCATGGCGGCCAGGAGGGGCCTGCGCTGGGTGGCGAGGAGTTCCCGGATGGGGGCTTTGGGCTGCTCGCCCCGGGCTTCCATGGCCTTGAAGACGGGGGTGTCTTCCAGCTTCAGGCGGATCCACAACCCGAAGGCCACCAGCAGTGCGGAGATCAGGAAGGCGATCCGCCAGCCGTAGTCCAGGAATGCCTGCTCGGACAGCGCCAGCGTGAGGACGGCGAGGGCGCCGTTGGCCAGGAGGTTGCCGGCAGGCGGGCCGATCTGTGCCGCGGAGGCCCAGAAGCCGCGCCGGCTGGGTTCGCCGAATTCGCTGGACAGCAGGACGGCGCCGCCCCATTCACCGCCGACACCCACGCCCTGCGCGAACCTCAGGAAGACGAGGATCGCCGGGGCGATGATCCCGATGTTGCCGTATGTGGGCAGCAGGCCGATGAGGAAGGTGGCCACGCCGATCAGCATCAGGGTGAAGACCAGGATCTTCTTGCGGCCGATCTCATCACCCAGCCGGCCAAAGATGATGCCGCCGACGGGCCGGGAAATGTAGCCCACCGCGTACGTCGAGAACGCCAGCAGGGTGCCCGTCACCGGGTCCGACGCCGGGAAGAAAATCAGCGGGAAAACGATGGCGGCCGCTGCGGAGTAGACAGCGAAGTCGTAGAACTCCAGCGCGGTCCCGGTGAGACTGGCCGCGAACGCCTTGTACATGTCCTTGCGCCCGACGGCGGGCCTGGTGCCTGCGGAGGCCATTGCAGATTGATTGGCCATTTGTTCCTCCATGAAGAGTGTGGATGCCACCCGTGTTGCTACGGATGCGCTGGTGCGCCAGCCCGCCCGCCCTGCGACGTTGACAGGAGCGCGGGCACTGAGGCTGATTGGCGGCTTCCCCCGGGCAGCCGCCGAAAGCGGAGTATTCTGTTGGATTGTGGAAATGTAGAACAATCCAAACTTGTTGAACAATGTACGCGACCTGGATCACACCGTCAAGAGGCTTAAATGCGAACGGACACGCGCAGCCCTCGAAAGCGGGGCCGCAAGTGTCCGTTCGCGCTGCGTGTGGTGAAAAGGCCTCAGCTAGGACGAGTGGACGGCGGTCTGGTGCTCTTCGGACCGGTCGAGGTAGGCGAGGAGCCGTTCAGCGGCCCGCTCATACTCGCCGGCTTCCAGTGCCGTGCAGATCTGCTCATTCTCGGACAGGTAGTCCTGGTAGAAGCCGCCGTCGATGGAGGCCTTGTGGAAGAACAGCCGCATTTCGGCCAGCACCTGCGACATGATGATATCCAGGCGCTCGCTGCCGGCCATGGCAACGAGGGCACCGTGAAAATGCTGGTTGGCGCTGCCAAGCCGTTCACTGTCGCCGGCCTCGGCCGCGCGCTTGCCTTCCTCGACGGCCGCGCGCACGGCCGCGATACTTTCGGCACTGCCGCCGCCCCGGACCGCACTGACCTCGATGGCCCGCCGGACGGTGTAGACGTCGTGGATGTCGCTGGCCTCAAGGCTGGCGACAAAGACGCCGCGGTTGGGCTGGCGGACCACCAGCCGCTCACTGGCGAGTTCGGCGAACGCCTCGCGCACAGTGTTGCGGGAGACCCCTAGCTCCTCGGAAAGTGCCTCTTCCTTCAGCTTTGTGCCGGGGGGAAGCGCACCTTCAGCGATCTGGAGCCGGAGCTCGCTTGCGACCCGGGTGGCCACTGAGGGCACGGCCACGCGCAGCCGCGCTGCACCGGGCGCTGCTCGCTCCGTTGATTCATGCGGATTCACTGTGGCCATACACCGAATTTACACGAACCAACCACAATCAGATTGTTGAATTGTTGAACATTCCCGCGGAAGGGTGCATCCTTGTGTAAGGACGAGTTGAGATGAGGGTCACAATGCACGCAATAGATTTGAACAGCGACGTCGGTGAATCCTTCGGGCGATGGAGCCTGGGAGATGACGCAGCCATGATGGCTTCCGTATCCAGCGCCAACGTCGCCTGCGGATTCCACGCCGGCGATCCCAGCGTCATCCGGTCCACCTGCGAGGCGGCGGCCAAGGCCGGCGTGGTGGTCGGGGCCCACGTGGGCTACCGCGACCTGGCCGGATTCGGCCGCCGGTACATGGACGTCGACCCCCGCGAACTGGCTGACGACGTCGTCTACCAGATCGGGGCGCTGCAGGCGCTGGCCGCGACGGCCGGCACCAGGGTCAGCTACGTGAAGCCGCATGGTGGCCTCTATAACGCCATCGTCCGCAACACCGCGCAGGCACGCGCCGTGGTGGACGCCGTCAAGTCGGTGGATCCCGGCCTGCCCGTCCTTGGCCTGCCCGGATCCGAAGTGCTGCGGCTCGCGGAGGCAGCCGGGCTCCGCGCCGTCTCCGAGGCGTTCGCTGACCGCGCCTACAACCCGGACGGCACGCTGACGTCGCGCTCCCAGCCCGGTTCCGTGCTGGAGGATCCGGAGGCGGTTGCCGCCCGCGTCCTGCAGATGACCACCGGGGAGGCCATCAGCGCCATCGACGGTTCGGACCTGTTGGTCAGCGCAGAATCGGTGTGCGTCCACGGGGATTCTCCGGGCGCTGTGGCCATGGCCGTGGCCGTGAAGCGCGCCCTCGACGCCGCCGGCATCAGCATCAAGGCCTTCGTCTAGCATGAAGCGACGGATTCAGGACCCGATGGCAAACATTAACGTGGACATGCCCTTTGCATCATTCGGCCAGCCCGCGGCGGCCGCCCGCCACAACACCGCCCGTCCAACCACCACGGGTACCAACACCGCGCCCCCGGACACCGTCCGCCCGGATGCTCCCCGCCCCGGAAGGGTCCGCGCGGTGCGGCCGGTGGGAACCCGCACGGTCCTCGCCGAAGTATCCGGAACGCAGGACGTGCTCGCCCTGCAGGCCGCGCTCCTCGACGCGCCGCTGCCGGGCCAGCAGGATGTCCTGGCCGCCGCCGAGACCGTCATGGTCAGGGCCGAATCCCCCGCCGCTGCCCGGCGGATCGGGCAGGCCCTCCTGGAGCTGGACCTCACGGCACCGGCGGAGCAGGCCGGCGGCCTGGTGGTCATAGATACCGTGTACGACGGCGAGGATCTCGCCGAAGTGGGGCAGCTGACAGGCCTCGGTGCCGACGGCGTGATCGCAGCCCACACCGGCCAGATCTGGACCGTTGCCTTCGCGGGCTTCGCCCCCGGCTTCGGGTACATGGTGGGCGAGAACCAGGCGCTGGAGGTTCCCCGCCGCAGCTCCCCGCGCACCGCGGTCCCGGCAGGATCGGTGGCGCTGGCCGGGAACTACTCGGCCGTCTACCCGCGAAAGTCTCCGGGAGGCTGGCAGCTGATCGGCCGCACCGGAGCGAAGATGTGGGACCTCGACCGCCCCGAACCGGCGCTTGCCAGTCCGGGCCACCGGGTCCAGTTCCGCGCCGTCCGCGATGTGGTCCAGCTGGCAGGCCAGGACACCCGGCAAACCGACAGCCAGCAGCAAGCCCCGGCAGCCACCTCCGGGCTCCGCGTCCTCGCGCCCGGAATCCACAGCCTCATCCAGGATCTGGGCCGGCAGGGGCATTCAGCCCTCGGCGTCTCCGCTGCCGGCGCTCTGGACCGGGCCTCGCTCCGCCGGGCAAACCGCCTGGTCGGGAACGCGCCGTCGGCAGCCGCCATCGAGACCGTCTCCGGCGGGCTCAGGGTCCAGGCCGTCGGTGACCAGGTTTTGGCCGTTGCGGGGGCGCCGTCGGCACTCACCGTCGTAACGCCGCCGGCCTCCCCCGACGCGCCGGACACCGGCGAGACACAGAGCGGCGACTCACAGAACCGGCAGCGGACCGTTCCGGTGGCCGCACCGTTCGCCCTCCTGGACGGCGAGATCCTCACCATCGGAGTTCCTGACGCCGGCTTCCGCAGCTACATAGCTGTCCGGGGCGGTGTCGACGCGCCGCCGGTGCTGGGCAGCCGCTCCACGGACACCATGTCCGGAATCGGGCCGAAGCCGCTGGCGGCCGGCCAGCTGCTGCCCTCCGGCGGCGCGGCCGAGTCCGGCGTCGTGGGCAGCCCGGAAATCCAGCCCGACTATCCGAGCGGCGGGGTCACCGTGCTGGACATCGTCCCGGGCCCGCGTGCGGACTGGTTCGACCAGGCCGCGATCGACTCCCTGTGCGGCCAGGACTGGACCGTCAAGCCGGAGTCCAACCGCGTGGGCATGAGGCTGCAGGGAACACCGCTGCAGCGCAGCCGCACCGGCGAGCTGCCCAGCGAAGGCACGGTGGCGGGTGCCATCCAGATGCCCCCGGAGGGCCTGCCCGTCCTCTTCCTCGCCGACCATCCCATCACGGGTGGCTACCCGGTGATCGGCGTAGTGGTGGACCACCAGCTCGACCTGGCCGCCCAGGTCCCGATCGGCGGGAGCATCCGCTTCCGCATCGCCCCCGAATCTGCCGCAGCCCCCGCCGGCCCCTCCGAAGAAGCTCCAGAAAGAGAAGCGAGTAACTGATGCACAAGGTCCTCATTGCCAACCGCGGCGAAATCGCCGTCCGCATCGCCCGGGCCTGCGACGACGCCCAGCTGGCCTCCGTGGCCGTGTATGCAGACATCGACGCGGACGCCATGCACGTCGCCGCCGCGGACGAAGCCTTCAGCCTCGGCGGCAACTCCCCGGCGGACACCTACCTGAACATCCCCAAGCTGCTCGACGTCGCAGCCAGGGCCGGAGCGGACGCCGTGCACCCCGGATACGGCTTCCTGTCCGAGAACGCGGATTTCGCCCAGGCCGTGCTGGATGCCGGACTCGCCTGGATTGGTCCGTCGCCGGAGGCCATCCGCCAGCTCGGCAACAAGATCACCGCCCGCGAGATCGCCGTCCGTGCAGGGGCGCCGCTCGTAGCGGGCAGCGACGGACCGGTGGAATCCGCGGCGGAGGCCCGAGCTTTCGCCGAAGAGCACGGCCTGCCGATCGCCATCAAGGCGGCCTTCGGCGGCGGCGGCCGCGGCCTGAAGGTGGTCCGGAATATGGAGGAGATCGAGGAAGCCTTCGACTCCGCCGTCCGTGAGGCAGTGGCCGCGTTCGGCCGCGGCGAATGCTTCGTGGAACGCTATCTGGACCGCCCGCGCCATGTGGAAGCCCAGGTTCTGGCCGACACGCACGGCAACGTCGTCGTCGTCGGAACCCGCGACTGCTCTCTCCAGCGCCGCCACCAGAAGCTGGTGGAGGAGGCCCCGGCGCCGTTCCTCAGCGAGGGGCAGCGGACCCAGATCTACGACGCCGCCAAGGCAGTCTGCCGGGAAGCCGGCTACTCGGGCGCGGGGACGGTGGAGTTTTTGGTCGCCGCCGACGGCACCGTCGCCTTCCTCGAGGTGAACACGCGGCTGCAGGTGGAACACCCCATCACCGAGGAAACCACGGGGATCGATCTGGTCCAGGAACAGTTCCGGATCGCCGCCGGGGAACGGCTGCACTTCACCGAGGATCCGGCCCCGCGCGGCCACGCCTTCGAATTCAGGATCAACGCCGAGGACGTGGGACGCGGCTTCCTGCCCTCCCCCGGCACCGTCAGCGACTTCACCGCACCCACCGGCCCCGGCATCCGGCTGGACACGGGAGTCCGCTCCGGTTCCTTCGTGGCACCGCAGTTCGACTCGCTCCTGGCCAAGCTGATCGTCACCGGCGCCGACCGCCAGCAGGCCCTGCGCCGGGCCCGCCGCGCCCTCGCCGAGATCAGCATCACCGGCGTGGCCACCGTCCTGCCGTTCCACCGCGCGGTAGTGGAAGCCGCGGACTTCGTTTCCGAGACGGGCCTCGACGTCCACACGCGCTGGATCGAAACGGACTTCGCCGACAGCATCCCGGCCGATCCCGACTTCAGCCCCACCGGCCCCGACGGCCGCCGGCGGACCATCACCGTGGAGGTGGACGGCCGCCGGCTCGCGGTCGGGCTTCCGGCTGACCTGCTGGACGGCTGGGCGCGTTCAGGCCAGGCGCTTCCCGCTGGCCTGGGGGCTTCCGCCGCTGGCCCGTCCGGCGGCGGCTCCCCGGACGGCGCTTCCTCCGGCGTCTCCACTGACCCGGCGGAACTCCGGGCCGCCATGAGCGGCACCGTGGTGAAGTGGCTCGTGGAGCCGGGTGCCGACGTGACCGCCGGCGATCCCGTGGTGGTCCTGGAGGCCATGAAGATGGAGACCAGCGTCCCCGCCCACCGGGGCGGCATCCTTTCCGGCGTCGCCGCCAGCCCGGGCGACGTGATCACCTCCGGCTCGGTCCTGGCGCTTATCGGCTAAGCCGCGACCGGCTAACGCAACGGATGGACGACGGCGTCCTCGGCTCGGCCACCCCGCGCGAACGTACACTTGGGGCCCTTGGAAACCGCTTCCTAGGGGCCTCAAGTGTACGTTCGCGCTGAACGTGGGGCGGGTCTCGTCTCATAAGCACCGCGGGCGGCATGTGTCAAACCTCACCCACCGTTTGGGGCCAAATCGGTTGAAAAGCCTTCCGCCGCCTGTGCATCATAGAGTGAAGCCCGATAGGAATACGCTTTCCAAACTCGGGCTTAGAAGTTCAAACACAACAAAATCCTGGTGGACGCAATGAGGCCAAACCGGTGAGCTCGTCGAGCTGCCTTAGGCCTCCGAGCGTTCTCTGGGCCGACCTGTTCCGCGGCATCGCATTGGCGCTATGCCCAGACACGAAAGCACTGAGAAATGACCTTTGACAACACTGAATCAATGACGATCAAGATCTGGGACCGTTCCGCAGTGGACCACACGCTGGAATCGCTGGTGCACGACTTTTCGAGCCGGGCGAACGCCCACAAGAATGACGTTGCGGTCCACCTCACCGGCCCGAACACGTTCACGCTCAGCCTGAACACCGGTGCGCTGTAACCAGCACCCCGGACAAAACGCAAGAGGACGACGGCGGGACATTCCCGCCGTCGTCCTCTTGCGTTTAAGCCGGAGCAGTTGGAGCGTGCCGGAGCTGCGCGTCAGGCGCGGGTGTGCTCGGCCAGGAGGGCATCGATCTGTCCGGCGGCCTCCCTCATGCCGTCCTCCATGCCCATCTCCATCATCGTGTTCATCTGCTCTTCGGATTCGAAGACGGACTGGACGGTCATCCGCGTGCGGCCGCCGATGTCCTCCAGCGTGACAGTGGCATGCGCGCTGCCCATGGCCTCGACGGGAGCGCCGTTATCATCGGCGAAGCCGTCGTCGAACTCAAGGCGGTTCGGTGCCTGGATGTCGGTGATGCGCCACCAGCCGCCGGCCTTTTCGCCTTCCGGGCCGGTCATGTAATAGGAAGCCTCTCCTCCGGGGGTGAATTCGTATTGGCTGAACGTTGCCGGCCAGGTGGGCGGACCCCACCAGCGCTCGAGCTGCCGCGGGTCTTCCCAGATCTGCCACACGCGTTTCACGTCGGCGTCGAACTCGGCCACGAGGATGAAGCTGAGCGCCTCGGGATTCTTGGTGGAACTGATAACCGTCATTGCCGGACCCTTCCTATTCTTCAGCGAGGATGTCTGCAATCCGGGCGACGCGCTGCCGCCAGATCACCTCGTACTCATCAAGCAGCCGGCGGGCTTTCTCCAGGCCGTCATGGTTGCCCCGCACGATCTGCTCCCTTCCGCGCTTCTCCTTGGTGACCAGGGAGGCGCGCTCCAACACCGCCACGTGCTTCTGAACGGCGGCAAAACTCATGGCGTAGAGGGCCGCCAGGCCGGTCACCGAGTACTCGCCCACCGCCACCCGGCGCATGATGTCCCGCCGGGTGGTGTCCGCGAACGCCTGGAAGAGGCGGTCGAGTTCGGCATCGCTAAGCTGATCTACAACCATTTGGTTGTAGGATATGACCGCACGGGAAGGAAGTCAATGGCCGTGCCGACTGCCGCTCACAGTGCCCCCACGCCGGAGTCCGCGGGCACGGTCCCGTCGTCCTCGTACTCAACGGCGCCGGCCAGGTCGCGTCCGGCGACGTACCCGAACGCCAGCGCCGGGCCGAGGTTGATGCCGCCGGCCGGGTAGTGCCCGCCCATCACGCTGGCCTGGTCGTTGCCGGCGACATACAGCCCCGGGATGGGCCGGCCGCCGTCGTCCAGGGCCCGGGAGCGACCGTCCACATCCAGTCCGGCGAACGTGCCAAAGCTGCCCGGCACCACGCGCACGGCGTAGAACGGGCCCTTCTCAATGGGGCCCAGCGACGGATTCGGCTTCACGGCGGCGTCGCCGCCGTAGCGGTTGAAGGGCGTGGAGCCGCGGCCGAAGTCCGGGTCCGCGCCGGCGGCCGCATGGCGGTTGAACCGCTCCACCGTCTCCTTCAGCCCGGCGGGGTCGATGCCGCATCGCTCTGCGAGTTCCTCGAGCGTGCGGCCCTTCTTCAGGTAGCCGGAGCGCAGGTAGGGAAAGAGCGGCACGGGCAGCGGCTTGGCCATGCCCAGCGGGAAGCGGCGCACAAAGCGGGAGTCGGCGATCTGCCAGGCCTCCGCCTGCTCCCCCGCCGGCGTGGCCTCCAGCATCGCCGCCACGTAGTCGTAGTACCCGTTGGCTTCGTTGACGAACCGCTTCCCATTGCGGAGGACGCCAATGCTGCCCGGCTTGGCGCGGTCCATGATGTGCGGGAACGTGCCGGTCCGGCCGCTGCGGTACGGCACGAGCGACACCGGGCACCACGCGGCTGCGGATTTCACGTCGGTCCTGAAGCGGGCACCCACCTGCTGGCCCAGGCTGATGCCGTCGCCGCTGGCCTCGGCAGGCGCCAGCGTCCAGTGTTCTCGTCCGGTGGGCGTGTGCGGGAACAGCGCCTGCCGGCGCTCCGCGTCGTGCGGGAAGCCTCCAGCGGCCAGGACCACGCCGCGTGCCGCGTTGATCCGCAGCTCCCCTGCGGACGTTCCGACGACGGCGCCCGTTACCTTGCCGCTGCCGTCGGTCAGCAGGCGGCGGGCGGGCGTGGAGACGCGGATGTCCACGCCGAAGCGGTCTGCGGACTGCAGCAGCCGGCCGGTAAGGGCCGTGCCGTTGACCAGCTGCATGTTGCGCCGGTGCGTCAGCAGGTCCAGGATGTGCAGGCCGAAGCGCCAGCCTGCATGGAATAGCCCGCGGGGATTGCCCCGGGACGCGGACAGAAATTTGGCCAGATCGGGTCCGGCCATGATGCCCATTCCCAGGAACGAGGTTTCATACAGCTGATGCTGGAGCTTGGCGCGCACCTCTGGACGGATCCGCCGGGCGTTCATCGGCTTGGGCCCCACGGAGCGGTGCCCGGTCCCGGCGCCGGGAAGTCCGCCGTAGATGTCGTTGATTTTGGCACCCGGCACGAACTGCAGCGACGTCTTCTGGTGGAAGAAGCCCACCATGTGCGGCACAGCCTCCAGGAATGCGTCCACCCGGTCGGCCTGGTAGTCGGCCCCCAGGACACCGCGCAGGTAGGTGCGGAAGGTCTCCTTGTCCTCGCTGACGCCGGCGGCCCTGGCCAGCGGATTGCCCGGCGCCCAGGCCCAGCCGCCCGACCATGCCGTGGCGCCGCCGCACACGTCCGCCTTTTCCACCACCACAACCTTCAGCCCGTGGTAGGCGGCCGTCACGGCGGCGGCCAGGCCGCCCGCGCCGGAGCCCACCACCAGGACGTCACAGTTCAGGGTGTCGCAGGTCAGGGTGTCGGGGCTTCCGGCCGGCGCACCGGCTCCGGCCGGCCTTCCGGCTCCGGCCGCGGACGGCGTTGTTGCATCTGTCGGGAAAGTCATCTCTTGCTCCAGTACTTCTTTCAGTGTCCGAATTCGTCTGAGTCGAGCCGCGGCGGTGCGCCTGTGTCCAGGGCGTCGATGCCGGCCATTTCGGCCTCCGTGAGGGCAAAGCCGAAGACGTCGAGGTTTTCGCGCTGCCGCCGGTCGTCGGCGGACTTGGGGATGGCCACCCGGCCGGACTGGACCTGCCAGCGGAGCACCACCTGCGCCGGTGTCTTGCCGTATGCCTCGGCCGGACCGGTGACCGCAGGCGCCGAGAGGAAGCCGCCATTGCGGCCCAGCGGGCTGTAGGCGGCGGTGACGATGCCGTGCCCACGGTGGAAGGCCAGCTGGTCCAGCTGCTGGTGTTCGGGATCGATCTGCACCTGGTTGATGGGACTTTGCAGGCCTGCCGCCTGCAGTTCCCGCAGGTGGGCCGGTTTGAAGTTGGAAACACCCCAGCACCTGATCAGCCCGTCCTCTGCCAGCCGGGTGAGCCCCTCCGCTGCCTCGACGAACCGTCCCTCGGCAGGATTCGGCCAGTGGATCAGGAAGAGGTCAAGATACCCGGTGCCCAGCCGCCGGGTTGCCGCGCCGAACGCCTCGCGCACACCGGCTTTGCCGTGCCACTGCCTGTTGAATTTGGTGGTCAGGAACAGGTCCCCGCGGGGGACGCCGCTGCGGCGGATCCCCTCGCCCACGGCCTCCTCATTGCCGTAATTTTCAGCCGTGTCGATGTGCCGGTAACCGTTGGTGATGGCGCGGGCCACGGCGTCGGCAGCCTCCCCGCCGGTCATCGGCCAGGTGCCCAAGCCAATAAGGGGAATGACGACGCCGGGCGCCAGTTCCGCCGTCGTGCTTTCCTGTACTTCCTGGCGTTCCTGAGTTGCCCTGCTCATTGGCTTCCTGCTTTCTGGAGGTTGTCTGCTGCCTGCAGCACGGTGTCCGATGCGGCTTTGAGCTTCCGTGCCCAGCCCAGCTCGCCCAGCCGGGCGACCGTGCTGTCCGACGGGACCTCGGCGCTCACCGGAACATCGGCGGGGAAAGCGTTGACCAGGCCGGCCAGGTCGAAGCCGCCTTCGCCCGGAACACCGCGTTCCGAGCGGGACTCCGTCACCAGCGCCGCACGGTCGGCCGGACGCGCTGCAGGCCCGTCGCACAGCTGCAGCAGCGGCACCAGGTCACAGTTAGCCTCGAGGTCCCGCCACTGCGCGGACCCCGGGACAGCCCCGAAGCGGTTCAGGTGGAGTGCGTCCACCACGATGTTGCAGCCGGCGGTCCGGGCCAGGGCCACCGCGTCCGGGATGGAGTGCACCGCCTGGTAGGAGATGGGCTCGAGGGTGGGAACGATGCCGTGGCTGCGGCCGTCCTCCGTCATGCGCGCCAGTGTGTCGGCAAGGCGTGCGGTGTCGGGATCGGACGCGGCCACCGTCAGGGATGCCGCACCGAGGGCCTGCCCCGCCGCCATCATCCCAAGCCACGCGTCGCGCTGTTCGGTGCCGTCCAGCAGCAGGAACTCGATGTCGCGGACAGTGACCCCGGTGTCGTCCATCCGGGCCAGGGTCTCCTTCAGCATCGGCGACCCAGGCTGCAGGTCGTACGGGCGCTCGGCAGCGGTGACGGGACGGACGCGCACACCGACGAAATCGAAGCCTGCCTCCGCGGCGACGGCCACCAGCTGCGGCGGGGCGGTGTTGAGGAGGGACAGCTGGGCCAGGCCCAGCGGGCGGCGCGGTGCGCTCATGATGCTGCTCCGTTCATGCTGAGTTCGACGGGTTCGTAGGGGCGGGGTGCGGGTTCGGTCTCGGGCGTTGCAGGGTCAGCGGCAAGGGCTGCGGCGATGCGCTGCGCTGCGTCGTAGCCGCTCTTCACCGCGTTGGAGGCGATGGCAGGGCTCCGGTCCACCACCGTTCCGGCCAACACGACCGGCACGCCGGCCTCGCGGGCAAGGACTGCCTCGCGGTCCTCAGCGGGGATGGGACCGTCCAGCGGCAGCACTGAACGGGACACCAGCAGGCTCCCCGGCGCGTCCAGCCACTCCGAGTAGGCCCCGTCCCGGGACGGGGCGGCGATCCGGATCCGGCCGCCGTCGTATTCCTCGATCGTGGCGCCCAGCCGGATCCGGACCCGGGGATTCTGTTCCAGCCGGGGCACGGCAAGGATCTTTGCCCGCCGCCCGGATTCCGGAGCGAGCACCTCCTGCGGGCCCACCAGCAGCACGGCGGTGCCGCGGTCCGCGAGGGTGTCGGCCAGGCTCATCGCCACCGAGTCCGCACCCCAGATGGTCACGGCTTCCGGAACGTCCCCGCCGGCTCCATCGGGGTGCAGCACCTCGGGGTGGGCGGCAAGCCAGTCGCGCACGTCGGCCACGCCGGGCAGGTCCGCGCCGGGGAAACCTGCACCCGGGCGGGTCCCGCCGGTGGCCAGCACGACGGCGTCGGCCCCCGTTTCCCGGACCAGCGCCCCCAGGTCGCGGGAATCCACCTGGTTGCCCAACCGGACACCAATGCCCAGCCGTTCGTTCTCGGCCGCGGACCAGTCGGTGAAGCGGTGGAAATCCGGGGTGGACTTCATCCGTTCCGCGAGGGCGAGCTGCCCGCCGAGCCGGGCGCCGCCGTCAAGCACGGTGACCTGCGCGCCTGCCAGGGCGAGTTCCCGGGCAGCGGTGAGGCCGGCGGGGCCGGCGCCCACCACGGCCACCCGGGCGCCCTGGCGCACCCCCGGCGTCGGAAGCGGGACCCGCGAGCGCCCGACCGCCGGGTTGACGGTGCACGTGACCTGCCCCTGGCCAAGGGTATCGATGCAGACGTTGCAGGCGATGCAGGGGCGGTATGTCTCGCCCCGCAGCACGCCGCCCGCAAAGGCCGGGTCGGCGTGGATGGCCCGTGCCAGGCTGACGAAATCACAGACGCCGTCGCCGAGGACCTCTTCGATGACGGCCGGCGAGTTCAGCCGCCCGGCCATGCCCAGTGGAAGCCCGAACCGGCGGTAGGCCGTGGCGTAGTCCCGGAGCAGGCCGGGCTTCCATTCGCCGGGCTGCACGATCCATTCCCCGGCGTCGTAGCTGCCGGCGGACAGGTCCAGGAAGTCCAGCCGGTCCAGGTGCGCTTTGGCTATGATCGCCACCTGCTCTTCGGCGCTGATGCCGTCCGCCGGGCCCTCGACGACGGACACCCGCACCCCGACGAGGGCGTCCGGCGCGGCCTCGCGCACGGCGTCGATGACCAGGTTCAGGAAGTGCTCCGGAGCGGCGAACTCGTCCGTGCGGTGGTTGGAGATCGGGGACATGAACTGATGGATCAGGTACCCGTGGGCGCCGTGGATATTGATCACGTCAAAGCCCGCGGCCACGGCCCGGCGGGCAGCAGCGGCATATGCCGCCACGAGGTCATGGCATTCCCCGGCGGTCAGTTCCCGCGGCACCTCCCCGCCGGCCACTGCGCACGGCACCGGCGACGGCGCCACGTTCTTGTGCCCGGACACCGCCGCCTGGGCGGTCCGGCCGCCGTGGTTAAGTTCGACGGCGGCCAGCGCACCTTCCGCGTGCAGCGCGTCGGTGAGCCTGCGCAGCCCCGGAACCATGGCGTCGGTGTGCAGGCCCAGCTGGTGCGTGCGGCCCTTGCCGTCGGCCCGCACGTACGTGGCTTCGGTGGTGACCAGTCCGAGGCCGGCCCTGGCGCGGGTGACCAGGTAGTCGATGTACTGCCCGGTGATGTGCCCGTCCACGGTGCCGTAGTTCCGTTCCATCGGAGCGGAGGCGAGCCGGTTGCGGAGGGTCCGCGGCGTGCGGCCGTTCCGGCCCAGGGTGAGCGGGCGGGCGGCGTGGCCGGTGTTGTGCTCCGTCATGGCCTAGCCTGCCGCTTCTGCCGGGACCCGGGTCACGACGTCGGCCGGTATGTCCACACCCGGTGAAGCCTCGGAACCGGCGAAGCGGACGGGGGCTCCGGTGCGCGAGGATTCGTAGACCGCCAGCAGGATCCGCAGCGATTTCAGCGCGTCCTTGCCCGTGATGGCGGGCTCAGTGCCGGCGTCCAAGGCCTGTACGAAGTCGCGGACCTGGCTGGTGTGGTGCGGAATCAGCTGGCCGTTGATGGTGGAGAGGTCGACGTTCGGCTCCACGCCCTCGGGATGGACGGGCTCCACGGTGATCCTCTCCCCCACGGCCCACAGGTCGAGCCGGCCGTCGCTGCCCTCGGGGAATTCCGTCAGTGATGCCGAGGCTCCCGTTTCGCCGGTGATCCGCAGCTGGATGCCCAGGTTGGGCGACACCGCCGTCGACGCCTCCAGCGTTGCCATGGCGCCGGAGGTGAAGGTGATAACTGCCGTGGCGGAGTCCTCCACCTCGATGTAGCCGCCGTGCCGGTAGGTGTTGACCTTCCCGTACACCTCCGCCACGTCGCCGAGGTACCACTGCAGCAGGTCGATCTGGTGGATGGCCTGCGTCATGAGCACGCCGCCGCCGTCGTTCTCCCAGGTGCCGCGCCACGCATCCCTGTTGTAGTATTCCGGCGCGCGGTGCAGCATTACGGAACACTGGGCCATGAGCGGCCGGCCCAGTGTCCCGTCGTCGATGGCGGAACGGATCCGCTGCGCGGCCGGCCAGAAGCGGCGCTGGAACAGCGCTCCGAACTGCACTCCGGCCTCCTCGCAGGCGGCGACCATGCGCTCCGCCGATCCGAGCCGGGTGGCGATCGGCTTTTCGCACAGGACATGTACCCCGGCTGCCGCGGCTTTGAGCACCACCTCTTCATGGGTCGGGTGGGGCGTGCAGACCGACACGATGTCCACGCCCAGCGCCAGGATTTCGTCTACGGTGTTCACCGCATGCGGCACGTCCCAGTCCCGGGCGGTGGCGCGGGCCCGGTCCAGGTCGATGTCGCACACACCCACCACCTGCACGTTGTCCAGGGCGCCGAAGGCCTCGAGGTGGTTGCGGGAGATGGCGCCGCAGCCCACGATTCCGGCTCGGTACATGCGGGGGGCGGTTGCTGACGGGGTCATGGTTCCAACTTTCATTCTGGGTGGGGCGGGGCCGGGTTCAGCGGGAGGCGAAAGAGCTGCGTTGGCGCGGCAGGCCGAGTTCCTCGAGCGGGGTCCTGTGGGTTTCGCGGGCCGTGGCGATGGCGATCGCGGAGACTGCCAGGCAGGCCACGGTGAAGACTGCCACCGGGATCCAGCCGCCGGGGCCCGGCTGGGCCAGGACGGTGGCGATGGCGGGGGCGAAGCCGGTGAGGATCAGCCCCACCTGGCTGCCGATGGCCATCCCGGAGTAGCGGACCGGTGCCGGGAACATCTCGGGGAAGAAGACGGTCCACACACCGTTCCAGCAGGAGTAGAACACGGACATGTTCAGGAATCCGAAGACGAAGATCAGGGCGATGTTGTGCTCGCTGATGGCCCAGAAGTAGCCGAACGAGGTGATGGCGCAGCCCAGGGAGCCCACCAGGAGCACCTTCTTGCGGCCGAACCGGTCCGAGATGATGCCGGCCAGCGGGATGGTGAACATGGACAGGCCGATGGTGAGTGCGTTGACCGTGAGCATCAGGGTCCGGTCCAGGCCGATGCCCTTGCCG
The DNA here is from genome assembly GCF_040448525.1 of Arthrobacter sp. K5. Classification (NCBI taxonomy): domain Bacteria; kingdom Bacillati; phylum Actinomycetota; class Actinomycetes; order Micrococcales; family Micrococcaceae; genus Arthrobacter; species Arthrobacter sp. K5. Next base: position 2,348,524 of record NZ_CP159279.1, read on the forward strand.
GTGGCGTAGGCCAGCGCGTACACGGTGAAGGTGGTCTGCATGACGGAGAACAGCATTACCAGGGCCACGCGCAGAACGTCGCGCCACTGGGTTTTCAGCACCTCGGCCGCCGGAATGCCCTTGGGCTTCTTCGCTTCCACCGTCTCCTCGAACACGGGAGGCTCCTCCAGCCGGGTGCGGATCCAGTAGGCGACCAGCAGCACCACGGCGGACAGCCAGAACGGGACGCGCCAGCCCCAGCCGAGCAGCTGCTCCTCCGGGAGGGCGGCGAGCGGGATGAACACCACCGTGGAGAGCACCATGCCGGACGCGTAGCCGGTCATCACGAAGCTGGTGAAGAAGCCGCGGCGTCCTTCCGGGGAGTGTTCCATGGTCAGGGTCGATGCTCCCGCGGCCTCTGCCCCGGCGGAGAATCCCTGCGCCAGCCGGCCCACCAGCAGGAGCGCCGTGGCCCAGTAGCCGACCTGGTCGTAGGTGGGCAGGAAGCCGATGCCGATGGAGGCCACACCCATGATCACCAGCGTGATCATCAGTGCCTGCTTGCGGCCGATCCTGTCCCCGAAGTGGCTCATGATGACGCCGCCCAGGGGCCGGGCCAGGTAGCCGACGCCGAATGTTGCCATCGCCCCGAGCAGGGCAACCACCGGGTCTCCGCCGGGGAAGAAGATCCTCGGGAACACCAGCGCTGCTGCCGTGCCGTAGATGAAGAAGTCGTAGTACTCCAGCGTGGATCCGAGGAAGGAAGCCAGTGCGGCCTTCTTCGGGGTCTTCGCCGGGAGGCTGTCCGCGCGTTCCAGGACGGCGGTCTCTGCGGCGGGGGTTGGGGGCTGGACATGTCCCATAGGTTCTCCTCATTGAGTTTCCAGGGCGGCCGCCACCGAAGTTGGTGGGGCCAAAGTGGTGAGCGTGCACCGTGTCCGGTGGGTTGCTCTGGAGGAAAACACTAGGAGCAGGGAAAAGCGCCGCGGCGAAACTTCCCATTCAACGGGACGCCAGCTATTCAGGGTCCCAGGCGGAACAGGGCGCGGGTCAGGCTCCCTGAAGCCAGGGCCGCGTGCCGTACGGACGGCGTTCTGCGCCCATGGTCCGGGACAGGCCGCGCCCCGCGGCCACCAGGACGGGAAGAACCACCTTGGGGTCCTCGCCCGCCGTCGGAATTACGACGGCGATCGCTCCGATCACGCTGTTGCCCTCACCAAAGACCGGGACGGCGTAGGCGGTGTTTTCCTCCACCAGGACGCCCGCCATGCGGACGTATCCGCGTTCCCGGATCAGGGCGAGCTGGGCGCGCAGGCGCACCGGATCCGTCTCCGTGGCCTCCGTGGTTTTCTCCAGCGGCCCGGCAAGGAACCGCTCCTGCACGTCGCGCGGCATGTGCGCCATCATGGCCATGCCGGACGACGTGTTGTGGATCAGGAGCCGGCCGGCCACCGCGGCAAGGTTGGTGGCGGTGCCGTGGCGGTCCAGCTGCTCCAGGTAGAGCACGGTGCCGGAACCGACGTCGGGAATGGAGAGGGACACCTGCTCCCGGACAGCGGCGTGGACGCCTTCGAGGAACGGAAGGCCCCGGCGCCGGAATTCCTCAAGCGGGTTGCTGCGGGACGCCAGTTCCCACATCTTCATGCCGACGCCGTAGTCCCCTGCCTCGCTGCGGTTCAGCAGCCCGCTGTCCACCAGGTCGTTGGCCAGCCGGTGGGCGGTGCTGCTGGACATGCCGGTGGCCCGGACCAGTTCGCTCAGCGACATCCGCGGCCGGCCCTTCGAAAAGGCATCCAGGATCTTCACCACGCGCTGGATGACGGATTCGCCGGAGGGCGAGTTGGCCATCAGGCCCGCCGCAGCCCGGACGCGTCCCCGCCGTAGTCCAGGCCGATCTGCCGGGCCGCTTGCTGCAGGCGCGGCACCACGGACTTTTCAATGTCCTCGGCAGGTGACCGGTGGGTCTGCAGGGAGACGTTGACGGCAGCCACCACGTCACGGCCGCGGCACACCGGTACGGCCACGCCGCGCAGCCCCTCTTCCAGTTCCTGCGACACCATGGCCCACCCCCTTGACCTGGCACGGTCAATTTCTGTCCGCAGCTGGTCGAGGCTTGCCACCGAGTGTTCTGTCAGCTTCTGCAGCCGAACGGTTTCGAAGTAGGCCTGCAGATCCGGCTCGGTCAGGGCCCCCAGCAGCACGCGCCCCATGGAAGTGGCCCAGGCGGGGAACCTGGTGCCCACGGTGATCGTCACGCTGAGCAGCCGGGGCGAGGGCACACAGGCGACATACACGACGTCGGCGCCGTCCAGAATGCAGAGGGAGGTGGTCTCGTTCAGCTCGGACGCAAGCGCCTTCAGGTGCCGGTCCGCGATGGCCGGAAGCTCGAGGTTGGCCAGGAATGACCGTCCGATGTCCAGCGAGCGCGCGGTCAGCTCGAAGTGCGCACCGTCGGCCCTCAGGTACCCGAGGTCGGCAAGGGTGAGGAGGAACCGGCGCGCAGAAGCCCTGGTGGTATCCGCCGCCGCGGCCACCTGGGACACCGTCAGCCGGGGCGCGTTCGGGGTGAAGGCCCGGAGCACGTCGAACGCCTTTTCGACCGATTTCACAAAGTAGGCCGGCTGTTCGTCCATGGGCTCCCTGCATCCTCCGGCAACCTCCAGCGATGACCGCTCAGACGTGTGGAGGCTGCGCTGTTCCTGACGTACCCAGAATACGGTCCACCGCCCGGGAGGGTGCAGGGCAGGGAAAACGGATTGTGAGTCACTTCACTCTGCGCTATCATTTTTCTAGTCGCATATCGCACGCCTGTTCGCGATACGCACAAATCACCAATTCGGACCCCGTCTTTCAGTGCGGAAGGACCCCTGCAATGACCGATCTAGCCCCTACCCAGACCGCTGAGGCGAAGCAGTACCAGCTCAAGCGCGCCAAGAAGGCCGCCCTGGCTGCCTTCCTCGGCGGCGCACTGGAGTACTACGACTTCTTCATCTACGCCACCGCGGCGTCGTTGGTCTTCTCCAAGATCTTCTTCCCCGCAGGCGACCCCACCGTCGCCCTCATCGCCTCGTTTGCCACCTTCGGCGTCGCCTACGTGGCCCGGCCCTTCGGCGCCGTCGTCTTCGGGCACCTGGGGGACAAGATCGGCCGCAAGAACACCCTCGTCCTGACCCTGGTGCTCATGGGATCGGCCACGTTCCTGATCGGCGTGCTCCCGGACTTCAACGCCGCCGGCTACTGGGCACCCGCCCTGCTGGTCCTCCTGCGCCTCATGCAGGGCCTCTCCGCCGGCGCGGAAACCGCTGGCGCCTCCGCCCTGTCCACCGAGGAGGCCCCGGAAGGCCGCCGCGGCTTCTTCGCCAGCTTCGCCATGAGCGGCATTTCCGCGGGCATCGTCCTGGCCTCCCTGGCCTTCCTCCCCGTCGCCGCCATGAGCGAGGCGGACCGCCTCGCCTGGGGCTGGCGCATCCCGTTCTGGCTGTCCCTCCTGGTGCTGGTGGTCGCGTACCTGGTCCGGCGCTCCCTTGAGGAACCCGAGGTCTTCGAGGAAAAGCACGACCACGGCGAACTTGTGAAGCTTCCGTTCGCCAAGATGTTCAAGACGCATCCGGCGCAGTTCTTCCAGGTCGCCCTGATGTCTTTCGAGACCGTCACCAACACGTTCATGCAGTCCTTCGGCCTCGCGTACGCCGTGTCCGTCGGAGTCCCGGCGTCGACCATGCTGTGGGTGAGCATCCTGGGCAACGTGATCGCCATGTTCAGCCAGCCGCTGCTGGCCCGCCTCTCGGACCGCTTTGGCCGGCGCCCGGTGTTCATTGCCGGCGTCCTGGGATCCGGACTGATGATCTTCGTCTACTTCTCCGTCATCTCCACCGGCAACATCCCCATGATCTTCCTCGCCAGCACGGTGATCACCGCCGGCACGTACTCCATGTCCAACGCGATCTATCCGGCCTGGTTCTCCGAGCTGTTCAACGTCAAGGTCCGCTACTCGGGCATGGCCATCGGCCTGCAGGTCGGCATTCTCTGCGCCGGCTTCACTCCCCTGCTGGGCACCGCGCTGGTGGGAGCCGACAAGGCCAACTGGGGCCCCGCCGCCTGGATCGTCGCGGCCTCGTCCCTGCTGGCTGTGGCCGGCGCGTACTGGGCCCGAGAAACCCACAAGACCCCGCTGCGGCAGCTGGGCAACCCGGTCCGCTAGCACACAGCCGAAGCGCGAACTGGCAGATAATGCCCTCAAATTGCCGGTTTGAGGGCATTATCTGCCTTTTCGTGGGATAGTTCTGCCGTCCCACGACACAGGAGGAACTGCATGGAGCTTCGGCAGATCGAGGCGTTCCTTGCCGTGGCCGAGGAACTGCACTTCGGCCGGGCAGCCCAGCGCCTCCGCATGGCCCAGTCGCCGCTGAGCCAGACCATCAGGAAGCTCGAGAAGGAGCTCGGCTCGGATCTGTTTGAGCGCAACACCCGTTCGGTGGCACTAACGACGGCGGGTGTTGCCTTTCTTCCCCACGCCCGCCGGGTCATCGACGAACTTGATCTCGCCCGCCGTTCCGCCGTCACCGAACCGGGCACGTTCTATGGCCGGCTCAGCATCGGCTTTTCCGGGGCGCTGAACCACCGGACCCTTCCCCCGCTGACCCGGGCGCTCCGGCACCGCTACCCGTCCCTGGACCTGACACTCACCGGCGGCCTGCTGACCCAGGACGCCCTGCAGCAGCTCCGGAACGGTTCGCTGGACCTGGCCTTCGTCGGGCTGCCGCTGGACGCGGGCGGGCTGACCACCCGCACCATCGCCCTCGAACAACTGGGCGCCACCGTGCCGGTTGACCACCCGCTGGCCGAACGGCCGGCGGTCGGGCTCGCCGAACTGTCTGACGACGGTTTTGTCACCATGCGCGCCGCCCAGGGATCCACTCTCCGCGAGGCCATCTTCTCCGCCTGCGCGGCCGCCGGCTTCCGGCCGAGGGTGGCACAGGAAGTCACGGATCCGTACACCGCGCTGTCGCTCGTTGCCGGCGGCGTCGGGGTGAGCCTGATGCCCTCCTCCGTCGCCAGCATCATGCCGGGCGGCACCGTGTTCATCCCGCTGACCGGCACCGCGCCCCTGCTCGAATCAGGCCTCGCCTGGAACCCCGCCGGCATCTCCCCCGCCCTGGCACTGGCCCTGGGAGTCGCCGCGGAAGTCCTCCCGACTCCGGCCGGCTGACCCGGTTTCCACGGGCTGGCGCCCAGGCCGGCTGAGGCACCCCGCCCCGCCTCCCGGCGTCGTGCATTATGTGTCTTTCACACATACTCATTGACCAAATAAGTGTTGGACGTGGCACAATCCCGGTGGCCACGATGGAGGGAACATCCACTCAACGAAGAGGACACACCATGGCAACATTCGCCGTCACCTACGCCTACGCCGCCAGCTCGTCCGCCGGCCGCGACGAACACCGCCCCCGCCACGTGGAATTCCTTCAGGAGCAGTTCGACGGCGGGACGCTGGTGAAGAGCGGTCCGTTCGGGCCGGAGGAGGATCCCGGCGCGCTGCTGATCATCGAGGCTGACTCGAAGGCCGACGTCGAGGCCCTGATGAACCAGGACCCGTTCTATCTCAACGGCCTCGTGGAGCGGCGCAGCATCCGGCAGTGGAACGTCTTCTTTGGTGCCGACGCTGCCGCCGCCACCACGCGGAACTAGGAGCAGGCCATGCTGATCGCGCGCACCGTCGCCAGGGAGACCATCCGGTATGAGGATATTCCGGAGCCGGCCCTCGAACCCGGCCATGCCCTGGTCCGCGTCCACAACGTCACCCTGTGCGGCACCGACCTGCACATCTGGGAGGACGACTATCCGGCCGGGCTGCCCGTCATCCAGGGCCATGAATTCGCCGGCACCGTCGAGGCCATCGGAACCAACGACGCCGGCATCCGCACCGGTGACCGCGTTGCCGTCAGCCCCATGGTCTACTGCGGACTCTGCCGGCCGTGCAGACTGGGCCGGTTCAACGTCTGCGAGAACATCGGCTGCATCGGGTGCTATTCGGACGGCGCCCTCGTGGAAATTCTCAGCGTGCCGGTGGAGAAGCTGTGCCCCGTGCCGGACAGCCTGGAACTCGATCTCGCAGCCATGGCCGAGCCCGCGTCCATCGCCATGCAGGCGGTGAACCGGGGGCGGCCGTCCCCGGGGGAAACGGCCCTGGTGCTGGGCAGCGGCCCGATCGGGCTGCTCGCCACGCTGTACCTGACGGACCTGGGAGTGAGCGTAGTTTGCGCCGACACCGAGCCGGACCGGCTGGCGCTGGCTTCCATGTTCGGCGCCGTGGACACGCTGCTGGTGGATCCCCGTTCGGACTTCCCCGGCGCCGACCAGGCAGTCCGGCTTGATGCGGTGACGGACTCGTCCGGGCCGGAGCTGGTCATTGAGGCAACGGGTGTACCGTCCTCGCTGGAAACCGCCGTCCGACTGGTGGCAAGCGCCGGACGGATCGTCCAGGTGGGGATTTCGGCGCGGACCGCGTCCGTTCCCATGAATGCCGTCCCCTTCAAGGAAATCGACCTGCTGGGCAGCCGGAACAGCCTGAATCTCATCCCGGCAGGGCTGGAACTGCTGGCCCGGCACCGGGACCAGGCCGGCGCGCTGATGACGCACCGTTTTGCTTTCGGGGACCTGCAGCAGGCCTTCGAACTGATGCGCAGCCGCACCGAACCGGTGGGCAAGATCGTGGTGGACATGCCGGCCTCGCAGTCCGCTCGCCCGGCGGGAACTGGCGCGCTCACGGGAGTGCGGGCGTGAGCGGGATCGAAGCCGTGGACGGCCCGGCGGCAAGCCCGCTGCTCACGGCCGCCGGGAACATCTCGGGCACCTACGATGTGGTGGTCGCGGGCAGCGGCGCCGCCGGCCTGGTCGCCGCGATCCGGGCCGCCGGCTCCGGGCTGCGGGTACTGGTGGCCGAGAAGGCCCCGCTGCTCGGCGGCACGACGGCCGCTGGGGGCGGTGTGATGTGGGCACCGAACAACCACCTCGCCCGGCAGGCCGGTTACCGGGACAGCCACGAGGACGGCGTCGCCTACCTCACCGAGGCTGCCGGGCACGTGCTGACCCGCGAGGAGGTGGAATGGTACGTCAGCACTGCTCCGCGCGCCGTCGCCTATCTCGACAACGAAACCCGGCTTTCGCTGACGCCGATCGCCCGCCCGGACTACCACATGGAGTGGTCCGGCGCGGCCGACGGCGGACGCGGCCTGGACAATGACGCCTTCGACCCGTCGGGGTACCCGGGCCTCGCGGAGGCGATCCGGCCGTCGTCGTATTTTCCGCTCCTGACCATGACGGAGCGCGACCAGCTCAACGGCCGTGCGGCGGATCCGGAACTGCTGTCCCGGCGGGCCGCCACTGGCGTGCGGACCATGGGCGGCGCCCTGGTGGCGTCGCTGCTGGCGAGCGCGTTGGACCGCGGCGTGGAGATTGCGGTCTCCGCACCGGTCGAAGACCTGGGCCGCGATGGTGGCAAGTGGACGGTGGCCCTCGGCGGCGCCGCAGCCGGCAGAACCGTCTCGGCGGCCGCCGTCGTGCTGGCTTCCGGCGGTTTCGAGTGGAACCCGCGGCTCCGCCAGGCGTTCCTGCCGTTTCCGGTGACGCCCATCAGCGCGCCGTCCAACGAGGGCGACGGCCTGGAGCTGGGCCTGAAGGCCGGCGCCGCCGTGGCGGACATGACCGCCATCTGGGGAGTGCCGGTGATTTCCGAGGCCGCGCACGAATACGACGGTGTGCGGTCCGGCCGGATGGGGAACGTGGAAATGACCCTTCCCGGCTCGATCACCGTCAATGCGGCCGGGAAGCGTTTCGTGAATGAGGCGCTGAACTACCACGATGCCTGCCGAGTCTTCGCCTCCGTTGACCCGCTGACCGGCCGCCAGCAGAACAACCCGGCGTGGCTCGTGTTCGACGCTGCGTATCTGGCGAAGTACCCGGTGGCCGGCTCAGCCGCGGGCTCTCCGGCCGCCTGGATGACGGCCGCCGATTCGCTGGAGGAGCTGGCCGGCAAGGTGGGCATCGATCCGGCCGGGCTGACCGCCACGGTGGCCCGCTTCAACGCCGGTGCCTCGGAGGGCATGGACCCGGAATTCCATCGCGGCGCCACCCCGCAGGACCGCTTCCTCGGCGACGCTGCCAACACTCCCAACCCGTGCCTGGCGCCGCTCGCGACCGCCCCGTTCTACGCGGTCCGGATTTCCGCCGGCGTGCTGGGAACCTCCGGCGGCCTGGACACCGACTTCAACGGCCGCGTCCTGGACCGGCACCGGCAGCCCATCCCGGGAATCTACGCGGCGGGCAACGTCTCCGCGGGGGTTTTCCGCAACAACTACCCCGGCGGCGGCGCAACCCTTGGCTCGGCCATCACCCGGGCCTTCGCGGTCGGCGAGCACATCGCAACGCACCTCTGACCGCGCCGCACCACCAAACCGCGCCCGGGCCCGGAGTTTTTGTCCGCCTGTCGCGACTTGAGGGGCGGCGTTTTGGGGCCATTATCTGTACAAAGACTCCACCCCAATGAAGGACGACGGCGGAACCACCCGCCGTCGTCCTTCTTGCGTAAACGGATCGCTCACCTCGCGAGCTGGGCCGCTCCGAACGAAACACTGAACTGGACGCACCACAGGTCAACAGACCTGTACCTGGCCAGGTCAACGTCCTCGGGGATCGCGTACACCTGGTTGCCCTGGTTCCCCTTGATCACCCCCAGGTCAACGTGTTCGGCGGAGCCGGCCGTGAACCATCCGGCAGTTCCCTCCACCACGTCCGCTGCGCTGAGCCAGACGTGCACATCCGGGCCGTTGGAAGTGTCGAGGTTCTCCAGTGTCAGAACCCGCGAGCCGCCGGGCTGCTGGATGATTCTGACAGTTCCCGTGGTGGCGTGTTCGTGGCTAATGAGGGAACCCTTGGCAAGTTGAACGGGAGCGGAGGGCATCTTCGTGGTGGTTCCGGAGGGTGGCTTCGAGGTGGCGGAGGGGGCTGGCGGCGTCAGCACTGCTGAGGCTGCGACTGTGGGTTGCTGCTCATCCACGCGCACGTCAACAAACAGAAGCCACGGCTTGAATAGCGCGAGCCCTAGCGCCAGCACGGCGGCACCCGCCGCGGCGGCCATGACCCAGCGGCGCGTGCGTTTGCGGGCCTCCATGCTGCAAAGCTACACCTGGTCGCGCGGGCGAGTTTTTGTCCACTTGTCGCGACTTGAGGGGCGGCGTTTTGGGGCCATTATCTGTACAAAACTCCCGGCCCCGTTGGCCAACCGGCCTCGTTAGCCCACCTGCGGCAGGGGCTCCCCCGCTGACATTCCTGCGGCAACCGGCGCGGAAATCGCGGCGGCAACGTTGGCCGGATGGGACCGCAGCCAAGCCGGGATCCGTTCGGCCGGCAGCGGCTTGCTCCACAGGTACCCTTGGGCGAGGCGCACACCCAGCCGGCGGAGTTCGCCCAGCTGGACGGCGGTTTCCACGCCTTCGGCCACGACGTCTAGCCGGAGGCTCTCGGCCATCCCAAGGACCAGTTCAATGATCGTGGCCCCGTGCGGATCGGCGCCCAGCTCCTCCACGAAGGTGCGGTCGATCTTGAGAGTCCGTGCCGAGAGCCACTTGAGGTAGCTCAGCGAGGAGTAGCCGGTGCCGAAGTCGTCGATGGACAAGCCTACCCCCAGGCGGGCCAGCCGCTGGAGCGTTTCCTTGGGCAGGTCCGGCTGGTCCATCAGCACTGTTTCGGTGATTTCCAGGTGGATGGCGGCGGGGTCGATGCCGGTATCGCGGATGGCCGCCTCGACGACGTCGGGAAAATCGCCGGCCACGAGCTGGCGGCCGGAGATGTTCACGGCCGCCGTGAAGTTCTCCGCTCCCGGGACCTGTGTGCGCCACTGCTGCACCTGGCGCAGCGCCTCGCGGAGCACCCAGGTGCCGATTGGCAGGATCAGGCCCGTCTCCTCGGCAATCGGGATAAAGGCATCGGGCATGATCGGGCCGTGTTCGTGGTGGTGCCAGCGCAGCAGAGCCTCAAAGCCGACGGCCCCCTCGGTGGAAACGTCGATGATCGGCTGGTAATTGAGGGAAAGCTCGTTGCGGTCCAGTGCAAGGCGCAGGTCGGACTCCAGGTCGAGGCGCCCGGTGGCCCGCCCGGCCATGCGGACATCGTAGATCGCTGACGAATCCCCGCCGGCGGACTTGGCCCGGTACATGGCGGCGTCCGCCCCCTGAAGCATGGACTCGGCGGTATCCTCGACGTCCGCGAGGGCGATGCCCACGCTGACATTGAGGTAGATCTGCCGGCCGTCCACGTCGAAAGGCTGCCGGGTCGCTTCCCTGATCCGCCCGGCCAGATCCTGCGCGCCGCACATCTGCAGGCCCTCGCAGATCACCACGAATTCGTCGCCGCCGAACCGGCCCACCGTGTCGCCTTCCCGGACGGCGGCCTTCAGCCGCTCGCCCAGCTGCACGAGGATCATGTCGCCGGCGCCGTGGCCGATGCCGTCATTGATCAGCTTGAAGCGGTCGACGTCGACGAACATCACCACCGGCCGGGCGGCCCGGTCCAGGAAATTCTGGAGGACCTCGGTGACCATGTACCTGTTCGGCAGGCCGGTCAGGGCGTCATGGCGCGCCTGCCACTCGAGGATCTGTTCAGCATTCTTCCGGTCGGTGATGTCCAGGACAGTATCCAGGAACCGGACAGGGGTGCCGTCGGCGCCGTTAATGCTCCGGATCCGTGAATGCAGCCAACGCTGTTCTCCGCTGGGCCTAATGATCCGGTATTCAAAGTCGGCGAAACCGAGCCCGTGGTCCAGGCTCTGCCACACTTCACGGACACGGTCCCGGTCATCGGGGTGCGTCCGCGCCAGGATGGCTTCCCGGTCTTTCCGGTCCCCGGCGGAGATTCCCAGGATCCGGTCGAATTCCTCCGAATGCCACGTCTCCCCGGTGGCAACGGTGTGCTCGACACTTCCAACGTGGGCCATCTCCTGGGCAGCCAGCAGCCGCTCGCGTTCGGCATCGGCCACGGCCTTCAGCCGCTGGATCTCCGTAATGTCCCTGGCAATGGCGGATGCCCCCACCCTGATGCCGTCCTGGTCGTAGACAGGGGACACTGTCAGTTCGACGTCGATCACCGACCCGTCCTTGCAGCGCCACCGGGACTCCACACCGGTGACGAACGCCCCGCTCCCCGAACCGGAGGTGACCTCCGTGCCGAAGTAGGCGCCGTCGTCGGCCGTTACCAGGCCGTGGCTCTGTCCCACAGCCTCCCAGGAGCTCCAGCCGAGCATCCTCGCCGCCCCCGCGTTCCAGCTGGTGATCTTCCCGGTGAGGTCGGCGCCGATGATGGCATCGCCGGAGGATTCGACCATGGCCGAGAGCCTGCGCAGGATCGCCTCGGTGTGCTTGCGGTCCGTGATGTCCTTCGAGATCGCGACAACGGCTACGGGCACGGTGTGCCGGCCCCTGATCCGGCTGAGTGTGGCGTGGACGGGGAATTCACGGCCGGTGCTGTGGCGGGCCCACAGTTCGCCGGCCCAGTCCCCGCCGCGGGCCACCCTGTTGGCGATTTCGCGGTCGGTGGCGCCGCCGCCGCGGACCTCGGCGCCGCCGATGATGCCCAGGTCCGTGATCTTGAGCCCAAGAACCTTGTCCGGGGCCAACCCGTACAGCCGCTCCGACGCGCGGTTCCAGTACGTGATGCGCCAGTCGCCGTCCATGCCGATAACCGATTGGCCGATCTCGTCCAGCAGCAGCGACTGCATCACCAAATCGTCGCGATGTTCCCCGGCCATAACCCCTCCGACAGGTGCTCCCCCAATGGCAGCGCGCGCTATGCACTCGGACCCGTTTGCTTAGGGAACCGTGCTGGCAGTAAATCAGCAGGCTGGGTTTCCTGCAAGGGTTTCGGCTACGTGGCGGCCTCCGCCTCCGCCAGCCGGATCATGCGAAGCTCATCGCGCACCGCACTGGAAGGCCAATGATCACCGGCCAGTTCTTTGAGCCGGGCAGGACTGGCCCCCGGGAAAAGCTTGTCCATCAGGCCCGCCGCGTGCAGCAGGCCAATCAGCGCAGCGGTTCTGGCGTCCGACGGCGATCCGTTGAGTACGCTTTCGATCCTCGCCAGAAGTGCCGCCTCCGGAGCGTGGTCCTTCTCCGGGTAGCGCGTGGTCCTGAAGAGGCCAAGATGCTTTTCGCCCACATGGGTCACGATGCCGAGAGCCGCCATCCCCTCATAGACGCGGTGCAGTTCGGCGCGGTTTTCCAGCATGGCAACCCACCGCCGCGGGCTGTGCGGCCGGGACTTGTCGTGGATCAGCTCCCACTGGTGCAGGAAGTCAGACTGCGGAGCGGCTCCGGTGGCCCTGACGTATTTCCCCTGCAGCTCGATTGCGCCCAGCAGGTCCAGCTCGGCCAGGATTGCCCCGGCCAGTCCGGCTTTGAGGACGCTCTGCGGCACTTCCGGTTCGCCGTCCGTGTCATTCGTTGCCAGAACGAGGAACGCCTGCGGGAGGTTCAGCTCCCCGGCGCCCGGGATTTCGGTGCTCATACCCTCATGGTCCACCGGTCCCGCCGCCGCTGCAATGGACGGCCAACCCCGGGAATTTCACACCGGAGACCCAAAAAGCCCTTCACGCAAACAGAATTGCAGAGTACATTTGATGCAATCAATCTTGCAGAGTGATCCACGTACCAGGAATCCCGTAACAGAAATGAGGTACGACTTGAACGCCAACGCCGCCGGCCTGGAGCCCGGCACGGAAACCGGCGCGGGTCCCGCCACCCATGCGTGGCTCGGCGACGCGCTTCCGGACCTTCCGCTGTCCAAGGCCCAGAGCCGCGTGGTCGATGTGATTGCGCGCAACCCGCAGCTTTCCTCGTACGCAGACATCGCAGAGATCGCCCAGCGGGCCGACGTCAACAATTCGACAGTGGTCCGCGCGGCCCAGCACCTGGGCTACCGGGGATGGCCGGACCTCCAGCGGGAACTGCGGTCCCGCTATCTGGTGATGATCTCCACCGAGGACACCCTGACCGAGCACGGGGAACACCGCAGTCCCCTGCATGATGCGCTCAACCACGACATCGAGAACCTGCGCCTGACCCTGGACTCCAACACGGCCGACGACGCCGAGGCGGCCATTGCCACCATGGCGGCGGCCAAGTCCATCATCGTCCTGGGGCTGGGCTCGTTCGCAGGCCCCGCCAGCGTGATGGCCCATCTGGGCTCGACCATGGGATACCCCATTACCCTCGAGAACCGCGGCGCGGTCCACCTCGCCTCCAGCGCCAACGCATTGGGCCCCGGGGATGTCCTGGTGGTCATCAACATGTGGCGCTCGATGCGGCAGATCATCGTCACCGCCGAAGCCGCGAAACAGGCGGGCGCCAAGGTCGTCGCCATCAGCGATATGCGCCGCGGCCGCCTGGCGGCCGTCGCCGACCACCTGCTGGTGGTGGCGTCGGAAGGCATCTCCTTCTTCCAGTCCGTCACCGCCGCAAACTCACTGATCTACGGCCTGCTCGCGGGCATGGAGGCCGCGCACCCCGAGCGCAGCCGTGCAGCCATCCGGCGCACCCAGCAGCTGTGGAAAGACCTCGACATCTACCTCGACTGACCTGCAGCTCCCGCAGCTGCACCACCTACCCCTTCCAGGAGCACCTTCATGAACACCAGCACCGAACGCCGCATCGCCGTCATCGGCCTCGGCTCCATGGGCGGAGCGATGGCAGCCACGCTCCACAACACCGGCTGGGACGTCACCGGCTTCGACCCCTCTGAGGCGGCACGGACCGCCGCGTCCGGCGCCGGCATCGCCATCACCGCCAGCGTCGAGGATCTCGCCGGCACCCCCTACGCGGTACTCTCGCTGCCTGCGGCCAGCGTCGTCGAGTCCACGGTTCCGCAGCTCCTTGCGTCCCCCGGAACCGTCGCAATCATCGACACCACCACTTCCGAGCCGGCAACGAGCAAGCAGATGGCCGAACTCGCTGAAGCGCAAGGCGCAGCGTTCGTGGATGCCCCGGTCTCGGGCGGCCGCGACGGCGCAGCAACCGGAACCTTGAGCGCCTTCGTCGGGGCGACCGATGCGGCCCTTGCCGCCGCCGAGCCCGTCCTGCTGGCACTCACCGGCGGCAGGTACAACCACATCGGCGGGCCCGGCAGCGGCAACGTCGTCAAGCTCCTCAACAACGTCCTGGCCGCGGCCAACCTCGTCTCGGTTGGCGAGGCCCTGGGAGTCGCCAAGGCCTATGGCATTGATCCGGCCACGGCGGCAGCAAGCATCAGCGGCGCCTCCGGCGGCAGCAAAGTCTCCGCAGCCATGTATCCGAACTGGGTGCTCTCCGGTACCCACGACTCCGGTTTTTCGCTCGGGCTCATGGCGCGCGACGCCGCACTCGCCGTCGACGTCGCCGCCCGGATCGGAGAACATCCGGCACTGCTGGCCGCCGTCGCCGGCCGATGGCAGGAAGCGCTGGCCGTCCTCGGACCGCGCGCGGATTTCACCGAGATCGCGCGGACCGTCGCCCCGGCCGTCACCCCCGCTGGAGCCCCCGCGGGTGCACCGGAAAGCACAAACGACACCACCGCCGTCGTCTGACTGACCCCGAAGCAAACGACTCAGAGAACAAAGAGGATCATCACATTGAGCGCCACCACAGCACCCACTTCCTCGTCAGCGGCCACCGCGCGGGCGGTCCTGGACGCAGCGTTCCCCAAAGGGCTCGGAGCATTCCTTGACGGCAGGACTGTCCCCGGCAGCGGCGAGGGCATCACCCTCACCGCCGCGGCGACGGGCGAACCGTTCGCCACCTACGCCGACCCCGGCACCGAGGGCGCCGACGCCATCCTGGAAAGCTCAGTCGCCGGGGCAAGAACCTGGGGCGAAATGAACGGGTTCGAACGGGCCGCCATCCTGCGCAACGTCAGCCGCACAGTGGAAGCACACGCGGAGGAGCTGGCCATCCTCGAGTCCGCCACCACCGGAAAGCCCATCCGCGACGCCCGGGTTGAGGCCGCCAAGGTCGCCGAGATGTTCGGCTACTACGCAGGCTGGGCGGACAAACTGACAGGCCAGACCATCCCCGTTCCCGGCCCGTGGCACACGTACACGGAACGCGTCCCCTGGGGCGTCGTCGTCGCCATCACACCCTGGAACGCGCCGCTGTTCACCGCCGGCTGGAATTCCGCGGCTCCGCTGGCCGCGGGCAACGCCGTGATCATCAAGCCCAGCGAATTCACACCGGCCTCCAGTGTCCGGCTGGCGCAGCTGGCGCACGAGGCCGGCCTGCCTGCAGGCGTGTTCAACGTGGCCACGGGGCTGGGCCAGACCGTCGGCGCGGCACTTACGAGCGACCGGCGCGTCGGCAAGGTCAGCTTCATCGGCTCCGTCCCCACCGGGCGCCGGGTTGCCGTCGCTGCCGCGCAGGCCGGCATTCCCGCGCTGCTGGAACTCGGCGGCAAGAGCGCCAACATTGTGTTCGCGGACGCGGACCTGGAACGCGCCGCCGACGGCGCCATCGCCGCGATCTTCTCCGGCGCCGGGCAGTCCTGCGTGGCCGGGTCGCGGCTCCTGGTGGAGCGCAGCGTGCACGCCCGGTTCGTGGAGCTGGTCGCGCAAAAGGCAGCCCGCCTGCGCGTCGGCGACCCGCTGAGCGCGGACACCGAAGTGGGCCCCATCATCACGGCGCAGCAGTTCGCCACCGTCACCTCGCTCATCGAGGCCGGAATGAACGACGGCGGACGCCGGGTCACGGGCGGAACGCTTCCCGACGCTTTGGCCGGGTCGTCGCTGGCCGGCGGCCACTGGGTGATGCCCACCCTGCTCGACGGCGTGACGCCGCAGAACCGCCTGGAAACCACGGAAGTCTTCGGACCCGTCGTCGGAGCCGACGCCTTCGACACGGAGGCCGAGGCGATTGCCCGGGCCAACAACACCAACTTCGGCCTGGCGGGCGCGGTATGGACCTCGGACGTATCCCGTGCCCACCACGTGGCACGCCAAGTGAAGGCCGGCACATTCTGGATCAACTCCTACAAGACCATCCACGTGGCCGTCCCGTTCGGCGGCTTCGGGGACTCCGGCCACGGCCGCTCCTCCGGCCCGGGCGTCCTGGACGAGTACACGCAGACCAAAGCAGTCTGGGTGCCGACCCGTGCAGCAGGCGCCCCCTTCCCGTCCCTCTCCTACTAGGGCAGGCATGATCATGGAACCGACAGAAGCACCGGCCCTCCGCGCCGCCCTGGCCGAAGGCGTCAGCAAGTGGAAACCGCGGGCACTGGCCATGGCCCAGCAAATCCACGCCCTCAAGGAGGTGTCCTTCGAGGAGGTCCACTCGGCGAGGGCGGCAGCAGACCTGCTGGCCGAGGGCGGCTTCGAGGTGGATCGCGGAACCGGCGGGCTCCCCACGGCCTTCACCGCCAGCGCCGGCAGCGGCGAACTGACGGTGGCCCTGTGCGTGGAATACGACGCGCTGCCCGACATCGGGCACGCCTGCGGGCACAACCTGATCGCCGGTGCCTCCGTCGCCGCCGCCCTGGCGCTGCGGCCCTTCGTCGACGAGCTGGGCATCACCCTGAAGACCATTGGAACACCCGCCGAGGAACATGGCGGCGGCAAGGCGCTCCTGCTGGAACGCGGCGCTTTCGACGGCGTCAGCCTGGCCCTGATGGTTCATCCCGTCCAGGACGGGGTGACGTACAACCCCGCAGGCACCAGCGCCCAGGCTGTGGGCCGGTACCGGGCGACGTTCACGGGAAAAGCCGCCCATGCCGCGGCCGCCCCGCACCAGGGCGTGAACGCCGCGGACGCCGCCGTGCTGAGCCAGGTGGCCGTCGGACTCCTGCGCCAACAGATCCCCGGCGACCACCGCATCGCCATGTATGTCGCAGAGGCCGGCCATGTCACCAACATCATTCCGGAACGCGCGGTGGTGGAGTTTGAATGCCGGGCCTTCACGCTGAAGGAATACGAAGTGCTGCTGGAGCGCGTCCGCCGCTGCTTTGAGGGGGCCGCACTGGCCACCGGCGCCA
This sequence comes from Arthrobacter sp. K5, assembly GCF_040448525.1. Lineage (NCBI taxonomy): Bacteria > Bacillati > Actinomycetota > Actinomycetes > Micrococcales > Micrococcaceae > Arthrobacter > Arthrobacter sp. K5. The sequence goes on from NZ_CP159279.1 coordinate 2,365,543, forward strand.
CGCTGGCCATCGAGGACACGGAACCGCTCTACGCACCGCTGATCCAGGACGACGCCCTGGCGGCGCATTGGACCGAGGCCATGGACGTGTTTGGCAAGGACACCTCGCCCTCGGCCGGCATCAGCGGCGGCTCCACGGACATGGGCAACATCTCCCAGGTCATCCCGAGCCTGCATCCCTGGCTGAGCATTCCCGGCGCGGACGTCCCCATCCACTCCCATGCCTTTGCCGCACTGGCAGACTCCCCGGAGGCCTATGCCGTGATGTTCGAGGCAGCCACCGCACTGTCCTGGACAGTCGCCGCAGCGGCCACCACCCCCACCGAAAGGGCACGCCTGATCAAAGCGGCCTACCGCCGTCAGACGGACACACAGGAAGGCACACCATGAGCACCAGCACAACTCCCGCGCGGACAGACAAGGCCGGCACCCGGCTCACGCTTCCCATCGCCGCGCTGGCCTTCGTCATTGCGCTGGCGGTCCAGCTGATCGGCCAGGCCAAGATCGACGTCGGCATCGGCGCGATCGTCATCTTCCCCATGGTCTGGGGCCTCATCCTCGGCCTGCTGGTCTCGGTCCAGAAATTCAAGCCGCTGGGCCTGGACCTGCAGCGGGTCGCCGCCGCCCTGGTCGGTGTGGCCGTGCTGCTCCTGGTGGCCAGGCTGGCTTTCAACATCGGGCCCAGCCTTCCCACCCTGCTCAAGGCAGGCCCGGCGCTGCTGCTGCAGGAGGTGGGCCACCTGCTGGGCACCATTGCGCTGGCGCTTCCGCTGGCCGTGCTGCTCCGCATGGGCAAGGCTACGGTCGGAGCCACGTTCTCCCTTGACCGCGAACCGTCCTTCGCCATGGTCTCCGAAAAGTACGGGCCCGACTCCGACCAGTACCGCGGCGTCCTGGCCATGTACGTTTTCGGCACCCTGTTCGGCGCCGTCTACATCACGCTGCTGACCTCGCTCGTGTCCAACTGGAAGATCTTCGACCCCCTGGCCCTGGCCATGGGCGCAGGCGTCGGGTCCGGCTCCATGATGGCGGCGTCCTCCGCCAGCATCATCGCCGCCTACCCCGGCGACCAGGAGGCCATCCTGGGCATGGCGGCCATCTCCAACCTGATCACCACCATCCTGGGCGTCTACGTCGGCATCTACCTCGCCCTGCCGCTGGCGGACCGTTTCTACCGGGTCCTCACCCGCAGGCAGACCCGCGAAGAGGCTGCAGTCACGGCCGGCGCCCCGGCCCAGGGTGGGGACACCCAGCGCCGCGGCGCCGGCGCGGACACCGAACTCGCCGGCGCGGACGCCAGGGAAGCCGCGCAGGCGGAGGAAAACCGCCGCTTCCGCGAACGGGTCGCCGAATCGTCGGCGGCCATGCACCTTCCGCTGTGGCTGTCCCTCTCGGTCCTGACCGTCCTCGGCATCGGCACGGCCTCGATCGCGGCCAAGGGATTCAGCCTGACCATCGTCGCAGGGTACGCGATCATGCTGGCCCTCGTCCTGGTCAGTATCGCCCTGGCCAAGCTCACAAAGAAGATCTCGGCCATCGTCTACATCACCACCATCGGCGCCTACATCTCCAGTCCCTGGTTCTTCGGCGCCGCGGCACTCAACGGCCCCATCAAGTCGGTGGACTTCCTCTCGATCGCCACGGTCATGCTGACGCTCGCCGGCCTGTCCCTGGGCAAGGACATTCCACTGCTGAAAAACATCGGCTGGAAGATCATTCCGGTGGGCCTGGTGGCAGTCACCGCATCGTTCCTGCTGTCCACCGTGATCGCGGAGTTCGCCCTCGGGCTCTGGCACTAAGCCTTTGGCATTACGCCTCTGGCACTAACCACTGACGCACAAAAGGAAGCGGACGACGGCGGGACCTCCCGCCGTCGTCCGCTTCCTTTGCATTTGGCTCTTGTCAGTGCACCCGGTACATGAGATGGTGCGGCCAGCCGGACTTTCGGCCGAGCCGGATGTTTTGGCAGTGCCGGATGTTTGGCAGCACAGCGCGGCACCCCAAACGGCGCCGCCGTCAGGGGACATGACCGTACAAACATGGCCCCGTAGATTCGGGCACCCGGTCGCAGCACTGGCACCGCCACAGGCGACGCAGGACGCCACGCTTCCGTTCACCACACCCTTTATCCAAGGAAGAACCTGATGTTAGGCACCAAAAGCCGCCTCGCCGCCGTCGCACTCGCCGCCTGCCTCATGGGCATCGCCGCCCCCGCCCACGCAGCCCCCGCGGCGCTCGTCACCGCGGGACCCGGAATCCTCGTCGCCGACGGCGCCGCCGTCGATATTCCAGTGACCTTCGTCTGCGACACCGACCCCACCCTGCTCATCGCCGTGCCCGTCATCCAGCTCACCCAAAGGGTCAGCGACGGACGGATCGCCGGCGGCATCGGAAACGAACAGCTCAGCTGCACCCGGCAGGCCCAGACCGTCACCATCCGGGTGGTTCCCAACGTGATGGCGTTCAACGAGGGCACGGCCGCAGCTACTGTCGTTCTGCAAAGCTGCAACGCGCAGTTCCAGTGCTCCGCCGAAATCATCTACACCGAACTCAAACTAGCCAAGGGCGCGGGAACCGGGATCCTGCCCCAGAGGTAGGGCTAGGAAAGTTCCAATTCGCGGACGATGCCTTCCACCAGCGATGCCGGATCGCCGAGGATGTCCACGGGAATATGCACCTCATCAGCCCCCAGCGGCTCCAGCGTCGCAAGCTGGGAAGCCAGGAGGCTGCTGGGCATGTATTCGTGCGCCCTGCCGCTTATCCGGTCCGAAATAGTGGCAGCCTCGCCGGAAAGGTGGATGAACATCAGGTCAGGTGCGAAGCTGCGCAGCAGGTCACGGTAGCTGCGCTTGAGCGCCGAGCAGGCGATGATGCGCGTGCCCGCTCCGTCGGCGGGTGTTGCCAGCGACGCACCGATTTCGGCGAGCCAGGGCGCCCTGTCCTCGTCATTCAGCGGTGTGCCGCTTGCCATCTTGGCCTTGTTGGCAGCCGGATGAAAGTCGTCCCCGTCGAAGAAGGGCACGCCCAGGCGCTCGCCCAGCAGCGCGCCGACGGTCGACTTTCCGCAGCCTGAGACGCCCATGACAACCAGGGGCGGCAGGTTCGTGATCATTGTTGTTCTTTCCATGCGTGGCTCTGTTTTAGCCGGTGAAGTTGAGGAGGACTTTGCCGGATTGGGCGGAGTTGCGGGCGATGTCGAAGGCTTCGAGGGCGTCGGTGACGGGGTAGTCGTGGGTGATGACCGGGCCGATGTGCAGGGTTCCGTCGGTCAGGGCGGTGATGACCTCGTCGATTTCGTCGTTGAACCGGAACGAGCCTTTGAGGTCCAGTTCCCGGGTGATGGCCAGGGAGATCAGGACCGGCTGGGCCCCGGTGGGCAGCAGCCCGACCATGACCACGGTCCCGCCCCGGGCCGCGCCCTGGATCGCGGAGGCCAGGCCGTGGTGGTTCCCGGAGGACTCGATCACGACGTCGGCCTGGACCGCGGCGATCGCCTCCGCGTCGGTCGCGTTCAGGACCTCGTCCGCGCCCACCGCCGCGGCGATCTCCAACGGTTTGGCGTGCATGTCCACCGCGACGATCCGGGCCGCGCCGGCACGTTTGAGAACAGCGACCGCCAACGCCCCGATCGGACCGGACCCGATGACCAGGGCGGTTTTGCCGGCCACGTCCCCGGCCCGGGCAACGGCGTGCCAGGCCACCGACGCGGGTTCGATCAGCGCCGCGGTCCGCACATCCAGGGTGTCAGGCAGGGCCCGGAGCATCCGCACCGGGACGTTCACGTACCGGCTGAACGCCCCGTCCGTGTGCGGGAACCTCGCCGCGGACCCCAGATACGTGCACCCCGGCGACAGATTCGGCCGCCCCGCCGGATACTTCACCGTCCCGTCTCCGGGCCCGGGGGTGGCCGGGTGCACCGCCACCGGCGTCCCCGCCGCCGGGCCGGTCCCGTCCCCCGCAGCCCGGACCACCCGCCCGGAAATCTCATGGCCGAGGACCAGCGGGGCCTTCAGGACCGACTCGCCCGCCGCACCGTGCAGCCAGTAATGCAGGTCCGACCCGCAAATCCCCCCGTACAGCACCTCCACCACCGCCTCATCCGGCCCCGGCGCCCGCAGGGCAATATCCTCGACCCGCAGGTCCCCCTTACCGTGCGCCACCACCGCCGGACCCGAGACCGGCAAAGAAGTTTCTGCTGCCTGTGTCATCAGACCACCACCGTCATTCCGCCGTCGATAAAGATCGTCTGCCCGTTCACGAAATCAGACCCGGACGAGGCCAGCCACACCGCCGGGCCCGCCAGATCCTGCACCGTGCCCCACCGCGCCGCCGGGGTCCGGCCCAGAATCCAGGCATTGAACTGCTCATCATCGACCAGGTTCTGCGTCATCTCGGTATGGATATACCCCGGCGCGATCCCGTTGATCTGCAGCCCCGACCCCGCCCACTCAGCCGTCATCGCCCGGGTCAGGTTCCGCAACCCGCCCTTCGCCGCAACATACGGCGCGATCGTGGGCCGGGCCAGGTCCGTCTGCACCGAACAGATGTTAATGATCTTCCCCCGCCCCCGCCGGATCATGTGCCGGGCCGCCTCCCGCCCCACCAGGAACGCACTGGTCAAATCCGTGGAAATCACCCGCTCCCAGTCCTTCACATCCAAATCCAGCATCGGCACCCGGTGCTGGATCCCGGCATTATTCACCAGAACCTCCAACGGGCCCACATGCTCCTCCACCCACGCCACACCCGCCGCGGCCGCCGCATCATCCGTGACATCAAACGCCACACTATGCACCCGCCCCGGCGCATACCCGGCCGCCATCACAGCCTCCGCAGCCTTCAGCCGCTCAGCATTCACACCATTCAGCACCACCGTCGCCCCCGCATCAGCCAACGCCCGCGCCAACGCATTACCAATCCCCCGACTCGAACCAGTCACCAACGCAACCCGCCCGGTCAAATCAAAAAGTGACGTCATGCGAAGGGGCCCTTCTGAACCAGGTTGGCGGGGGTCTGTCCCGCGGCCAGCGCTTCGAGCTGGTGCCGCAGGAGTTTCAGGATCCGCGGCTCGAAGGCGGACGTGTTGCCGCCAACATGGGGTGTGATCAGGGCGTTGGGCGCGGACCACAGCGGGTGGTCCTGCGGCAGCGGTTCGGGGTCGACGACGTCGAGGGCGCACTGCAGGCGGCCTGACAGGACTTCCTTGGTCAGGGCTGCCGTGTCCACCACCGGGCCGCGTCCCACGTTCACCACGAGGGCGCCGTCGGGCAGTGCGGCGAGGACTTCCTCGCCGATCAGGTAGTGGGTGTGCTCGTTCAGCGGCAGCACTGTGACCAGGATGTCGTGCGTGGCGGCCAGCGCGGCCAGGTCCGCCGAGGCGTGGACCTCGCCGTGCTTGTCGGTCCGCGCCGTGCTTCCCACCCGGGTGACCGTGACCTCGAAGGGCTCGAGTCGGCGGGCGATCTCGTGGCCGATCCCGCCGACGCCCACCAGCAGCACGCGGCGGTCCGCCAGGGACTGGCGCCGTTCCGGCCGCCAGAGGCCGTACTGCTGGTCGCGGACGGCCTGGTCGATGCCGCGCAGTTTGGCGAGGATCAACCCCACCGCCAGTTCCGCCGTCGCCGCCGCATGAACGCCGGAGGCGTTGGCGACGCCGGCCGCCGGACCGGCGGCCTCAATAACGCCGTCGTATCCGGTGGACTGCGTCTGGACGAACTTCAGTTCGTCCACCTGGGCGAGCGATCCCAGAACCGCGCCGGCGTTGATGTACGGGAGGATGACGCCGTCGATCTCGCCCAGCGTCGCGTTTTCGGGATCCGACTTCATGTCCCAGACAACGCCTCTCAGCCCCTCCGGAAGGGGTGTGAGATCGGCGAGAAGTTGCCGGTCGGGGAAGCTGATGGTGCGTACTGGTTGCATCGGAAACCTGTTTCTGTGGATCTGGGGCGGATTGGGCGGGCGGACTCTGGTGGGTCCGGGGCGGTTAGCGCCGGTCGAACGTGAGCCCGCCGGGGACCTGGAAGGTGGGCATGAGTTCCAGCATGCCAACGTTCACGTGGCGCGGTGTTTCGATGGCGTAATCCATGGCATTGACAATGTCGTCGGTGGTGAGGGATTCGTAGCCCTCGTAGTACGTCTTCCAGGCCTCTTCCATGGCCTCAGGCGTGCCCCCCATGTTGCGGCCGAAGATCTCCGTCTCGACGCGTCCGGGGCAGATCTCGGTGACACGGATGCGCTTGCCCACGGTGTCGTTGCGCAGCTGGCGCGAGATCTGGTGCACGGCCGCCTTGGTGGCGTGGTAGACCGTATGGCCGTAGAAGTTGTACAGGCCGGCGATGGAGCTGATGTTGATGACATGGCCGCGGTCGCGTTCCACCATGCCCGGCAGAACCAGGCGGGTCAGCTGGAGCAGGCCGCGGAGATTGACGTCAATGAGCTCGTCGATGTCGTCTTCCGAGGAGTCCAGGATGTTGCCGGGCCGGGACACTCCGGCGCAGTTCACCAGGACGTCGACTTCGAGATGACCGACGGCGGCAGTCAGGGCCGCGGTGTCGGTCAGGTCGACGACGTGGGGAATGGCGCCGGTCTTGTCGGCCAGGTCGTTCAGGCGTTCCTCGTTGCGTGCCACTGCGTGGACCGTGAGTCCGCGCTTGGCCAGGCGCTCGGCGATCGCGGCGCCCATCCCGGTTGAGGCGCCGGTGACGAGGGCGGCTGAGTAGTCTGAAAACGGCATTTAAGTCTCCTGGTTGTGCAGTAGTAAGTGTTAGGCGTCGCGCAGCGGAAGGTGCGCGCGGTCCTTGACGGTGCTGACGGCTGCCAGCGTGCCCAGCGCGGTGATGACGGCGTAGAAGGCGGGCATGTAGACGTTGCCGGTGGACGAGATCAGCCAGGTCATCAGCAGCGGGGCAGTTCCGCCGAAGAGTGCCGAGGAGATGTTGTAGCCCAGTCCGTAGGCCGAGTACCGGACGCGGGTGGGGAACAGCTCCACGATCAGGATGTGGATCACCGCGGTGTGCCCGGCGAAGACAACGGCCATGATGCAGGCGCCCAGGATGGCCAGCGCCATGTTGCCGGTGGCGATGAGGGCGTAGGCAGGGATGCCCAGGACAGCCATGGCGATGGCGGCGCCGGCGATGACCTTCTTGCGTCCGATGCGGTCGGAGAGGGCACCCATGAAGGGGATCGCGATGCAGATGACCACCAGGCTGCAGGCCGTGACGAGGAGGGCCTCACCGATGGTGAAGTTGAGCTGCTTGCCCTTGAGGAACGTGGGCATGTACGAGAAGAGGACGTAGTAACCGGAGCCGTTCATGAGCGGGATGAACAGAGCCAGCACCATGGCGCGGCGGTGTTCGGCCGAGGCGAAGGCTTCCTTCAGCGGGTTCTTGGACAGCCCGCCCTCTTCCTTCAGCTTCTGGAAGTTCGGGGTATCGCTGATGGCCTTGCGGATGTACCAGCCGATGACGCCCATGGGGATGGCAACCAGGAACGGAATGCGCCATGCGAAGGAACCGAAGCCGCCGCCGTCGATCGCTGCCTGGGTGAGCCATGGCGACATGGAGTAGGCAACCAGCGTACCGGTAAGCAGGGCAGCGAAGGAGGCGATCTGGGCGTAGGAGGTGATGATGCCGCGCTTGCCTTCAGGGGCGTGCTCGGCGAGGAAGGTCATGGCACCGGCAGCCTCGCCGCCAACGGAGAAGCCCTGGAGCAGGCGAAGCAGCACGAGCAGCACCGGTGCTGCGATGCCGATGGCTGAGTAAGCGGGCAGCAGGCCGATGCCCGCCGTCGCCACGCTGATCAGAAGGATGACAAAGACCAGTAGTTTCTGTCGCCCGATCTTGTCTCCCAGGATGCCGCAGACCACGGCGCCGAGGGGGCGGACGAAGAAGGACACGGCGTAGCCGGCGAAGACGAACAGTAGGGCGTTATCCGGGTTGCCGGGAGCCAGGAACACAAGGGCAAGGGTTCCGGCCATGAAGGCGAAAATGCCGTTGTCGTACAGCTCCACAAAGATTCCGACGCACCCGGCGGTCACGACCTTCCGGGTCTGCCTCGCATCGAGGCGGTCATGCTGCGGTGCACCCGCACGCGTTGATGTAGACATTTTCATTCCTATCTTGGACTTGGTTCGAGGGGAGTTCATCGGTGATCCTTAGCTGCCGGCTGCCGGTATGAGTTCCGGCCAGCCGGGCTCTTTGCCGATGCCAAGGAGGGCGAAGACTGTGCTGACTCGGGAACGGAGGTTTTCCAGTTCCCGTATTGCGGCCCGATGCTTTGCTGTGGCTTCGGGGACGGTGGTCTTGCGGAAGGTGATGATGTGCCCGGGCCGGCCCTGGGCAAGGGTGTCGAGCGAGCGGCTGGTGACCACTGCCAGGACGGGATAGCCGGCGGTGACGCCGCGTCCGCGGTGCAGCACCAACAGTTCTTCCCTGGAGGGAACCTCGATGGCACCCACCGGAACGCCGCGCGACAGCACTTCGGCTGACGTTTGGCGTTCGGGCAGGGCACCGCCGAGGCGCAGCCCGATGTGATTGCTCCGGGCGCTGACGGTGTATTCGGTGTTGAACAGCAGCTCTGCTGTGTCGCCGAATTCGTCGACGTCCGGACCGTCCGTGACGTCAATGACCGCCCGGCTGCTGTATTCGGGCCTGGTCAGCCCCAGCCTGAACAGCGGAAGGTCAAAGTATGGCTGCCGGATGGGTCCGACGCTCCTGGAGGTCTTCAGTTCGGTACCCTCGGAGAGCCGGAGGCCGAACCCGATGACAGTATCCGGGGCGCAGCTTCCCAGCAGGGCCGGCGCCTCAACCGAACCGTGGACGGCAAGGTAGGCGCGGAGGCCGCCGGTGATGCGGCGCACCGCCACTGTCTCCCCCGCACGCACGGATACCGGTTCCCACTGCGGGCATTCGCGCCCGCCGACCGTGAGGGTCAGCGGTGCGCCGGTGACGGCGATGAGGAGGTCCGTGGTGGCCCGCATGCGGAAGTCCAGCGCGGTTATTTCCAGCAGCGGGGCATTGTCCGCGTTGGCGGCGAGGATGTTCGCCGCCCGTGCCGAGAACTGGTCGAGCGCCCCGTTGACGGGAAGGCCGAACCGGGGTCCGCGGAAGCGGCCCAGGTCCGTGACCACGGAGTTTCCGGGCTGCTGGATGATCAGTGATCCGCTCATCGTGCCGCTTCCAGTTTCCGGCCCGCGTAGTCCGCGAACTCTTCCGGCTGGATCTGGCGGAGCGTCAGGAGGTCGCCGGGCAGGTAGGGAACCAGCGGCTCACTGGCGGCGTCAAGGACGGTCAGCGGTGTCTGGCCGATGACACACCATCCGCCGGGAGCCACCGCCGGGGCGATGACGGCCTGCCGGCCGGCGACGGCCACGGCACCTGCCGGAACGGACAGCCGGGGGTCCTTCAGCCGCGGAACGGGGAGCGGAAAATCGGGGCCGTCCATCATGGGTGAGCCCGCAGGGGCACCGAGGCAACGGATGACGTAGGACTTGGCCGTGTGCAGGGCGATGATCTCCTCCACGGTGAGTTGCTCGTGCTCGGCGACGCGCGCCAGGTCCGGGCCGTACTCGCCGCCGTAAACCACCGGGACGCTGAACTCACGGGGCGTGCGGGCGGGTGCACCCGTGTGCTCAAGCTGGCGCAGGCCAAGGAGGACAAAGGCCCGGACCTGTCGCGCCGAGGTGACCCCGGGGTCAAATTCCACGAGCAGCGAGTCGTACGTCGGCACTGCGCCGTGTACGCCGTCGGCCCCAGCAGTCTCAAGCCATTGAGCGAGGGAGTGGACACTGCTCCAGTTGGCCTCCGTGTCAGCGGAGGAGGCGACGACCCGCAGGGCCGAATCCCCGGACTCGAAGATCTCCACGGGAGTTGGATTTGGGGTGGCAGCCACGTCAGGCGACCTTCTCTTTGGCGGCCAGCACCTGGGCCAGCGGGGCGATGGTCACGCCGGCGTTCTCCAGTTCGGCGCGGACCTGGCGGGCCAGCTGCACGGCGCCGGGCGTGTCACCGTGCAGGAGGACGGTGTCGGCAATAATCGGCAGGTCCGCTCCGGCGACGGTCTCGATGAGGCCTTCGCACACCATTCGCACGGTGCGCTCCACGATGGCGGCAGGGTCGTGGATCACGGCGCCGGGGCGGCCGCGGGGCACCAGGGTGCCGTCGGCTTCGTAGGCGCGGTCGGCGATGCCGACAATGCCCACCGGGAGCTGCCGTTCGGCAGCGGCGGAGGCCAGTTCGCCGTCCTGTGCCAGGACGATGAGGCCGGGGTTCAGGCGGGCGGCGGCGTCGGCCACGGCCGCTGCGTAGTCGGAGCGGGTGGCAACGAGGTTGCCCAGGCGTCCGTGCGGCGCAATGTGGGCGACGCTGGTGCCGTGGTATGCGGCGAAAGCACTCAGCGCACCGAACTGGTACAGGACGTCGTTGCGGACCTCGTCGGCCGTCAGGTCCATGGCGCGCCGGCCAAAGCCACGCAGGTCCGGGAAGCTCGGGTGTGCCCCGATGCTGACGCCGCGGCGAACACATTCAGCGACTGTCGCGTGCATGATGTCCGGGTCACCGGCGTGGAAGCCGCAGGCGATGTTGGCACTGGAAACCACCTCGAGCAAGGCCGCGTCGTCGCCCATCGAGTAGGCGCCGAAGCCTTCTCCAAGATCTGCGACGAGATCAACTGTGGGTCCCATTATCTGCCTTCCTGGGGTGGTTAGCAGCGGCCCTGCCCGCCGGGGCAAAGGGATCAGCTGCGCTGGTGTTGAGGAGGGTCCGAGCCGGCCCTGCGGAGGGTTCCCGGTTCGGTACTGCCGGGCTACCGGCTTCTGCAAAAAAGTCTGACACCGGGATTTGGCTCACACAAAGACGTAATCGGTGTCACGGGATAGGTGCCGGTTATGACCACCTCCGCACTGGAGTCCATGATCGTCTCCTTCCCGCTACGGAGGGTTCGGGCCTTGGCGACCCACCCTCGTTGAATTGAAGATATGGAGCATTTATTTCCGGAATGTAAAACACGCCGCCTATTTCGATAAAGTCCATTTCTATGCAAAATGCATCTGGCCTCATCAGGAATTCATATGTCACCGGAGGGGATAGAATGTAGGCTTAGTGAAATAGCGTTCTGGGTTCAACCTAGTGTCAGCGATGTGGATCACACAAAGACCTATTGCGTGTCCCTCCATAGCAACCCGTTATGACCTTCTGTGGGTTCAGGGCGCCGCAAAGAGAGAGGGCGGCCGTGGATACCAGGAAACTTGCGTACTTCGTACAGATCGTGGATTCGGGGAGCATCACCAAGGCGGCGGCCGCACTTCACGTGGCACAGCCGGCCCTGAGCCAGCAGGTTTCGGCGCTGGAGACTGATCTGAAACAGCGGCTGCTGATCCGCAGCAAGCAGGGAGTGCAGCCAACGGCCGCCGGGCACACGCTGTACCGCCACGCCCAGTCCATCCTTCGGCTCGTCGCCCAGGCCCGGCAGGACGTCGCCAAGTCCGGGGCCGCGCCCGCAGGCAGGGTGTCCATCGCCATTGCGCCCTACAGCATGGCCTCGAGCCTGACACCCCGGATCATCAGCGAAGTGGCCCGCCGGTACCCGGATATCGTCCTGCACGTCACGGAAATCTATGGCGGCGTCCTGAGCGAGGCCATTAAGAATGGCAGGCTGGACATGGCCCTCATCTACGAGCCGGGGCCCATCCGGGGCGTCCTCTTCACCACGATGATCGTCGAGGACCTGCACCTGGTGGTCAACGCCGCCAGGACGGATGTCAATGCGGAGACCGGCGAGATCACGCTGGAGGAGGTGGCCCGTCTGGGGCTCTTCCTTCCCGAAAAGATCCACACCCTCCGCCAGGCGGTGGAGGCGGGTTTCGAGAGCAAGGGGCTGAAGCTCCAGCTCGTGGGCGAGGTCGAGTCCGTGCCGTCCATCGCGCGTCTCCTGCGGGCGGACCTGGGGGCCACCATCATGCCCAAGTCGGCCGCGGACGCGCTGTTCCACGAGGAGGACTTCCACGTGCTGCGGATCGTGGACCCCGCGCTGCAGTGCAAGATCGCCCTGTGCACGCCCGACCATGATCCCCTCTCAGAGGCGGCGTCCGCTGTACTCCTGGTGCTTAAGGAAATGCTGCAGGAAATGCTCAGCAATAAGTATGGCCGGTAGGGGTTCATAGGTTCCGCTTATTAGGGCACTCATCATTTGTCTTAGTAACGGGCTCCCCGGGATTCTAATATTGGCAGCAAGCCAATAAATTGCGGAAAAGCATTTTCCACAATCAGAATCCGGGAGTTTGCCATGAAGAAGCTCAGCACCATCAGGAGAACTACAGACCCGAGTCTGGGACTCATGGCGAAAACCGGATCCCACTGCCCCACCAACGGCTTCTGGCGGCCGGAGGACCGGTCCGCAGCTCCGGTCTTCGTTTTCGAAGGAAGCATCATGCCGGTCAGCGGCGGCTCGACGGTCTGGTACCTGGAGGACGCCGTCTTCGGCGCCCCCGCCTACCCGATCCCCCAGCGCGTCTAACCGGCTCTTACCCTTCGGCGGCCCAACTAGGTAGCACTTCAGGGCGTTCTCAGGGCTGGGAAGGCCCTGAGCTGCTACCTACTTTCATTCTCCGGCGGGTTCAAGAAACTATTTGGATCCCGTCCCTAGCCGATGCCATATGGACGCTTAAATGTCAGTCCCCCTTGGCAGACTGTGTGCATGGACGGGTTCGGGAATTCAGCACTGGCAGCAGGAGCGGCGCCGCACGGCGGCGTTCTGCAGGCTGCGGCGGTTCCTGACATTCTGCTTCCAGAGGCCGTTTTCCCGGAGGATGCCTCCGCGGACGACGGGCTTCCGTATGACGATGACCTCAACGCCGTGTTTCCGGCATCGTTACCGGAGGACCCCTTTCCCGAGGTTCTTTTTGCCGACCGCCCTTTCGGCGAAGACCTCTTTGACGACATCCCTTTTGATGACGGCGTTCCCTCTACCGCCGCTACCACCTGGCACGCAGCTGACCTCACCGCTGACAATGCCGGCCTGATCGACCAGATCCATGTTTACGAGAACTTCAAGTGCTGGGCCGCCGGCCAACAGGCGCGGCTTTCGGTGGCCTTTGAGGCCCGGCTCCGTCAGGAACAGTCCGACCGGGGGACACTGAGAGCCGAAGACCTGGGCAAAGACCGTACCAAGGAGCACGGCCTGGGCGCGGCCGAACAGATCGCACTGGCCCGGCGCGAATCCCCGAACCGCGGCGGCCGGCTGCTTGGGATGGCGAGGGCGCTGGTGCAGATGCCCCATACCCTGGCCGCCCTGGACACCGGGCAGCTCAACGAAGAACGCATCATGCACGTCGTGAAGGAAACAGCGTGCCTGAGCCCGGCTGACCGGGCGGCGGTCGACGAGGAACTCGCCGCCGACACCGGAACCTTCACCGGCGCCGGGACCCGGACCATTGTGGGGGCGGTCCGCGCCGCCGCCACGCGCAGGGACCCCCGCTCTGTCGCTCAGCGCGCCAGCCACGCCGCAACCGAACGGACCGTCAGCCTCCGCCCCGCGCCGGACACCATGACGTACCTGACGGCACTGCTCCCCGTCCACCAGGGCGTCGCCGTCTGTGCGGCCCTCACCCGGCACGCCGATGCCCTCCACGCCGCCGGGGACACACGCTCCTTGGGCCAGATCAAAGCCGACACCCTGGTCGAATGGACCACCGGCACCCCCGGCGGCATCACCGGTATCGAAATCAATCTCGTCATGACCGACCACACCCTCCTGCAGGGCGACAGCGAACCCGCCCGGATCCCCGGCTACGGCACCGTCCCCGCAGACTTCGCCCGCAACCTCATCACCCAGGGACGAGGAGAGCAGGGCAGCGTCCAGCCAGCCGCCGACGGTTCCACCGCCGGCCTGAAGGAGCTCAAGACCTGGATCCGGCGGCTCTACACCGCCCCCGGGACCGGCGACCTGGTGGCCATGGACTCGCGCAGGCGCCTGTTCCCGCCAAAGCTGCGCCGCTTCATCCAGGTCCGCGACGACACCTGCCGCACACCCTACTGCGACGCCCCCATCCGCCACCACGACCACATCATCCCCTGGCACAACGACGGCCCCACCACCCTGGCCAACGGCGCCGGGCTCTGCGAGGCCTGCAACCACACCAAAGAACTCCCCGGATGGAAAACCCAACCCAGACCCGGGCCAAGACACACCATCGAACTCACCACACCCACCGGCCACACCTACCACTCAACGGCACCGCCACTGCCGGGAACGCCACGGCCCGGAGCCGTGGTGCGCAAAACACACCAGTCCGAGCGGCCTGGTCCGGCGCCCTAACGGAGGCGGCGGCAGGCAGGCCGCGGCTGCGGGGAGCAAAGCCCGGCGAGCAAAGCATGCGAGCTAAAGAGTGCGAGGCAAAAGCGCGGTTACATCGCTACGCCTCAGGCGGGACAGAAGACTGTCCCGCCTGAGATGCTGGGCGGCCTTCAGGTACCGGCGCGTCTAGGCACCAGCGACGACCAGCGCCGTCGTCGCCCCGCGCCTACGCCTGCTCGACGAGCAGCCCCTTGGCTTTCAGGACCTCCGTCAGGTTGCACAGTTCGATGGTGGTTCCGCCGGCCTTGTAGAGGCCAATGAGCTCGCGTTCGGCGTCGTCTCGTTCCTGGGAGAGTCGGATAACTTCCTCGATCTCGTCCTTCCGGACCACCACAACGCCGTCAGCGTCGCCGCGCAGGACGTCACCCGGATAGATGATCTCGTCACCGAAAACCACAGGGTGGTTGATGGGGCCGATGGTCTCCTTAACAGTGCCCTTGATGGAGACACTGCCGGAGAACACGGGCAGGCCCAGTTCGATGAGGTCCTGGGTGTCGCGGACGCCGGAGTCCGTCACCAGGCCCGCGAGGCCCTTGGCCTTCATGGCGTTGCCGAGTACGTCGCCGAACGTGCCGGCTTCCTCATATTCGCCGGCCGCGGCTAGGACAACGTCTCCGGCCTCGGCGTAGTGGATGGCCACCTGCAGCATAAGGTTGTCCCGCGGCGCGCAGCGGACGGTGGTGGCAGGGCCGCAGAAGGACATGCTGCGGTCGATCGGCTTAATCCTGGAGCTGAGCGCTCCCTTGCGGCCCTGTGCCTCGTGGATCGTAGCCGAGGAAAACTTCGCCAGGCGACGGACGGCGTCGGCGTCGGGTCGTTCGATGTTGGTCTTTACGTGGATCACGGAATGTTCCTTCATTTTGGTGGTGGTTAGCTGAGTGCCCGGACGGCCTTGTCGATGGCTGCGATGGACTCTTCGATGACGTCGAGGCTGCTGGCGTACGAGATGCGGAAGTACGGGCCCAGGCCGTAGGCCGAGCCCTGAATGACTGCGACGGAGGCTGCCTCAAGAAGGTAGAGCGTGAAGTCCTCGTCGTTGGCGATGACCTTCCCCTCCGGTGTGGTCTTGCCGATCGCGCCGCCGCAGTTGACGTAGGCGTAAAAGGCGCCTTCCGGCGTCGCGCATGAAAGGCCGTCGACGGCGTTCAGGGCGGCTACCGCCGCGTCGCGGCGGCTGCGGTAGACCTCCACGCTCTCCCGCACGAAGGTCTGGTCGCCGGTGAGTGCGGCGGCGCTGGCGGCCTGGCTCACGGAGGACGGGCAGGAGGAGATCTGCGACTGGAGCTTGTTGATCGCCGCGATCAGCGGCGCCGGCCCGGTGGCGTAACCGAGCCGCCAGCCGGTCATGGCGTAGGCCTTCGACACGCCGTTGACGGCGAGAACGCGGTCCTTCAGCTCCGGGGCAACCTCCACCAGGCTCGAGATCCGGCCGGCACCGAAGTAGATCTGGTCGTAAATCTCGTCCGTCAGGACGAAGACGTTCGGGAAGTCCGCCAGGACATCCGCGAGGGCCCGTAGTTCCGCCTTGGAGTACACGGCGCCCGTCGGGTTTGACGGGGTGTTCAGGATGACCCACTTGGTCCGCTCGTTCAGCGCCCCGGCCAGGGCTTCGGGGGTCAGCTTGAAGCCCGACTCCTCACCGCAGGTGACAACCACCGGAGTGCCCTCGTTCGCGAGCACCATGTCCGGGTAGGAGACCCAGTACGGGGCGGGCACCACAACCTCGTCGCCGGCGTCCAGCGAAGCCATGAACGCCGTGAAGATCACCTGCTTGGCGCCACCGCCGATCGTAATCTCAGCCGGGGCGTAGCGGAGGCCGCTGCGCAGCTCAATGGTCTGGAGGATCGCCTTCTGCAGTGCCGGTGTGCCCGCGACCGAGGTGTACTTCGTCTCGCCCTTGCTGATCGCCTCAACCGCTGCCGCCTTGATGTGTTCAGGGGTATCGAAGTCCGGCTCACCGACTGTCAGGTCCAGGATCCGGCGCCCTTCAGCCTTCAGCTCACGCACGCGGGCCGCTGCGGCCACGCTGGCGGAAGACTTGATGCGGGACACTCGCGATGCAGGTTCAAATTCAGGCATGGTCTCTTCCTAGGGAGTCAGGACGAAGCGATATTCGTTCCTTCGACACTAGGGAATCCCGGCCGGTATGGATAAGACCTAATCTGCGTGGACGGATAAGCGTCCCTTATGGGCCGCCGTCGAACGTCCTGCAGAAGAACACAAACCAAACTTTTTGGTTATGGCTCCACGCACTATAGGTATTTCCGCACCTCCGTCCGATCTGCCTAGCCTTCTACATATGTCGGGCCCGTTTGGCGGGCACCATTTGGCCGGCCGAAGCCGGCGCCGTCCGATGTAAATCCGAACCGAGGAGTGCTGTTGGCTGTTCTGCACCGCGATGACCGCCGGGAAGGCTACTATCGCTACCGGGGGACGGCGAAACCCGATAAGACCGCTGTCCGGGCGGAAAAAACGCGCAAACTGCTCAGGGACAACAAGCAGCGGATCTCCTTCAACGCCACCAGCATGCGCGCCCTCTCCGTCCGGTTGAACCAGCAGATCGCGCAGGCGCTCTGCGACGGACTGAAAGTCACACGCCTCGCCGAAGCCGCGGAGCTCTCGCGGTGGGCGGTCCGCACAGTGGGCCTGTCTGCCGACGACATGGTCCCCTCCGGCCTTCCGGCCGAGCAGCGCCTTGCCGAGATCCGCCAGCTCAAATCCGAGCTGGCGGAACTTGAAGAGTCCAAGACGTCTCTGGAAGACCACCGCCTGAACCTCCTGGCAGGAGCACGACGGCCGGGAGTCCTGGATGACTACGAACTCGCCGCCCTCAGCGGTTTGCAGCGCGAAACTATCCGGAAAATCACCTGGGGCGTGCAGCCGGAATCCGGAGCGATCCCGGCGTAATTCGGCGGGCCGCCGTCGCCGGCGTCGTTGTACGCGGCAAGGCCCTAGCTAGGCCGGGCCAGCAAGCGTAGCGTCGAACTGCACGCTGTTGCTAGTTGCCCGGAGGTGGCCCCGATGGCTGGATGGAATGCTGATACGGCGGCGGGTCCGTTGGGGGCCGGGACGGTCACCTTGGTTGAGGGATCGTCCTTCTGCATTTCCTTGCCGAACGGGGACATCAGTGCCGAGCATCCGCATGGCCTCTTTGTGCGGGACGCCCGCATACTTTCGGGCTGGAGCCTGACGGTTGATGGCCTGGCGCTGGAACCGCTGGCAGCCGAGACGAAGGAGCCGTACCGGGCGCTGTTTGTCGGGCGGGTTCCCCGCTCGGACGGCTACGCCGACAGTCCGCTGATCGTCGAGCGGCTGCGGGAAGTTGGGGCCGGCATCCAAGAACAGGTCACCGTTCGGAACTACTCCCTCGAACCGGTCGAATGCGTCATCGCACTGAGAATCGAGGCGGACTTCGCAGGCCTCTTTGAGGTGAAGGAGGCACGCATCCTGCGGCGCTGGGACGAAAGCCGTCAGGCCGGCGGAGGTGCGCTCACCATCCGGGCCGCGTGGCAGGACATCCGGAAGGGCGTGGTGGTCCAAGCCCCGGGTGCGGACGTTTCGGCGGATACGGTGATGTATCGGGCAACAGTACCGGCGCATGGGCACTGGAGCACGGTCCTGACCGTGCTGCCCAGCACCGAGGGCACCGATTCGGCGATGGCTTTCGTCCATTCCGAGGGGGACGGCCTGTCCCCCCGGGACCGCCGCCGGCAGGAGTGGGTGGCCAAGATTCCGGTCCTGCAGATGGGCAACCGGTCGGTTGAGCGGACGCTGCGCCGCAGCTACGACGACCTGGGCGCCCTTCGGATTGAGGACCCGGACCACCCTGAACGTGTGGTGGTGGCCGCCGGAGCGCCCTGGTTCATGACCCTGTTCGGCAGGGACTCGCTGTGGGCTTCGGTCATGGCGATGCCGGTGGACCCGTCCCTGGCGCTGGGCACCCTGCAGACGCTGGCCGACCGCCAGGGCACCGTGGTGGACCCGATGACCGAGGAGGAGCCCGGCAAGATCCTCCACGAGGTCCGGCTCGACGTCTCCAGCGGACTGTCGCTGGGCGGCAAGTCCAACTACTACGGCAGCGTCGATGCCACGCCCCTGTTCCTGATGGTGCTCGGGGCGGTCAGTCGCTGGGGCTTCGCCGCGGACACTATCGCCGCGTTGCTCCCTCATGCGGACCGGGCGCTCGAGTGGATCACAAACTACGGGGACAAGGACGGCGACGGCTTCGTCGAGTACGAGCGCCTCAATCCCCAGGGCCTGATCAACCAGGGCTGGAAGGACTCCTGGGACGGAATCAACTTCGCCAACGGCAAACTGGCTGAGCCGCCGATCGCCCTCTGCGAGGTCCAGGCCTACGTCTACGTCGCCTACCTTTCGCGCGCCTGGCTGGCATACGACGCCGGAGACACGGCTTTGGGGGATGAGCTCACGGACCGCGCGGCCCGGCTGAAGAAACAGTTCAACGAGCAATTTTGGATCCCGGAACGCGGGTATTACGCCATTGCCCTCGACGGCAAGAAGCGGCAGGTGGACGCGTGTGCGTCGAACATGGGGCACTGCCTGCTGCAGGGACTCATTGACCAGGACAAGGCCCCGATGGTGGCCGAGCACCTGATGTCCCCGGAGATGTTCAGCGGCTGGGGCGTGCGGACCCTGGCCAGCGACATGGGCGCCTACAACCCCGCCAGCTACCACAACGGATCGGTCTGGCCGCATGACAACGCCATCGTCGCCGCCGGGCTCCTCCGCTACGGCTTCGTGGAAGAGGCGCAGCGGATCGCCACCGGCATGATGGATGCGGCGGAGCACTCCGAAGGCCGCCTGCCGGAGCTGTTCTGCGGCTTCAGCCGGGAGCAGCTTGCCGTCCCCGTCCCGTATCCGACGGCGTGCTCACCGCAGGCCTGGGCAGCCACCGCGCCGATCCAGCTGGTGACGAGCCTGATGCGGTATGACCCGGTGGTGTCGGCCGGCGGGGTGTGGATGGATCCCGCTCTTCCGGAATCATTCGGGGACCTGCACATCAGCAACGCGCCGCTGGGCGGCGGCCGCATCACAATCGACATTGCCAACTCCGTCCCCTCCGTCCAAGGACTTCCGGAAGGGATGACGTTCCTCCGAGGGCACCGTCCGTGGATGATTGAACTGGTCGAACAGGCCCATCGCCGCCGAGCGGAAGCGCGGCAACAAGCGGGACCGTAACGGGTCCATGGCCGCCTCGCCCGCGCCACGAGTCAATCCGGCCGGAGGCGGACGCCGTCGCGGTTGCCGTACATCTGGCGGCCCTGCCCGGCGGAATCAATGACCCACACCAAGCCGGAATCGTGCGTCTTGGAACCGATGTGGCCGGTGTAGGAGTGCCCGGCGGCCAGCGTGACTTCAACCGTGGCCCCCACCTCGATGGCTGCCCAGTCCTCCGCAGGCTGCAACACCTCATCGCTGGTTTCCGGCTGCGCATGCCGGCGGCCGCGCCGCCGGGACGTGGCCTTGACCCGTGTCATGCGGCGCCCTCCAGGATCTTCGCCCGTGGCTGCACGGAGACGTAGTCGCCCTTGAAGAAGAGCAGCGGATCGACGTCGGACCGGGCGCTCAGCGCGCGGACCGCGGCCACCACAATGGTGTGGTCCCCGCCGTCGTACTCCTGGTGCAGCTCGCAGTCCACCCAGGCCAGGGCGCCGTCGAGGACAGGGTTGCCGAGGGGCGACGGCGAGTAGTCGACGCCGGCGAACTTGTCTGCACCGGACCGCGCGAACTGGGCCGCGAGGTGCTGGTGGTCGGCGGGGAGGATGTTGATGGTGAAGCGGCCCGCCCGGCGCAGCAGCGGCCAGGTGCTGGAGGTCCGTGCGGGGCTGAAAGTCACCAGCGCCGGTTCCAGCGAGAGGGACGCAAAGGACTGGCAGGTGAACCCGGCAGGGCCGTTCTCGGTGGCCGCGGTGATCACGGTCAGGCCCGTTGCAAAGTGGCCCAGCACGTTGCGGATCCGGCGCGGGCTGAGGTCTGAGAGTTCCGTCATGGCGAGTCCTTTCGAAGCATGTACTCCCAATGAAGCACCTCGCTGCCCGCTTCCAAACCCCGGCTGCAACGAACTGACGCGCATGGAAACGCAGCTTCACCGGCCGAAGCGGGGCGTAACAAAACAGTCCAAAATGCAGGCCTTGGGTGACGAAGAACGTCGGGGGATGTCGCTGCTGTGGGAACCGTCCCGGCGGCGCGTTTAGCCTGTGATGCAGGCTGGCGGCCAGCCCCACAACCTCAAAGGAGTCCACGCGTGACACTGCCAGGAACAGCAACGCAGTACCGGATCCGCGAGGCCGCGGAGTCGGAGCTCGACGCCGTCGGACGCCTGACCTACGAAGGCTTTGGGCACCATCTTCCCGGTGCCCCGGAGCCTGCGCCCGACCGCCTGGAACTGCTGCTCGACGCCGCTTCACGGGCCAGGGAGGGCGTGCTTTTGGTTGCTGAGGACGCGGCCGACGGCGGCCTGGTAGGTACCGCGAGCCTGTTGCCTTTTGGTTCATCCCTGGCCCGCCAGGCACTCGACGGCGAGACGGAGCTGCGGCTGCTGGCGGTGCTGCCGCAGGCCCGCCGCTCGGGCATCGGCTGGAGGCTGCTCGCCGAGTCGGCAAACCTCGCGCAAGCCACCGGTGCCAGCGGCCTGGTGCTCGACACCGGGGCGGACAACGAGCGGTCGCAGCAGCTCTACCGGCGCTTCGGCTTTGTCCGGCGGCCGGAACGGGAGCGGCCCCGGCCCGCTCCGAAAGTCCAGCTGGTGGTGTACACGCTGGACCTGGCGGGTTATCAGGCGGCGTAAGCCGGCCGCGACGTAGTCAGCCGCAATGCCAAGACCGAGTTCGACATACAGGCGACATCGGGCCAGGGCTTGCCTAGGCTACCGGTACGTGGTGTGCCCGAGTGGCCAGGGAGCGGTCTGCAAAACCGTTGACGCGGGTTCGAACCCCGCCATCACGTCAGTTTCGGGCCGCTCGTTCAGGCTTGGGAGGACGAAGACACCGGGCGGAGGCAGTCGGTGAGGAATCCGGCGAGGACGCCTCCCAGGGATACGGCGAGCGCCGGCAGCAGGGTCATGGGCCCCACGGATTCCTGGATATCGACGCCAAGGAACGGCGTGACGACCACGGCCAGAACGTACACGAGGGACGCTGCCACTGCCACGGCGGTGATGGCCGTTCCCCGTGACCGGCTCTTGCCCTTCGGGAATTGCTTGGCATACTCCTGGGCGGCTCCGAACTCGTCCTTTGCCGGCGTCCCGGTGGCCGCTTCATGGACCCGCACTTCCGCCATTATTTCGGCGATCTCGCACTCCGGGATGCCGCGGATCCGAAGGTTGAAGGCAAGGTCGCGCTCGTACGTCATGGGTTGTCCTGTCTGCTGGTTCGAAGCCTGCCGAGTGCGTCATCCATCTGCTGCCAGGTCTCCGCCGCGCGCGTCAGCTCCGCGCGGCCTTCTTCGGTGATGGTGAATTGTTTGCGGCCGGGCCCAGCTGCGTCGTGCTGCCACACATGGCTGACCAGCCCCTGCTCCTCCAGCCGCCGCAGGAGCGGGTACAAAGTCCCGCCCTGGGTCCGCGGGAACCCTCCGGAGCGGAGGACTTCGATCATGGCATAGCCGTGCATCTCCCCGTTCGCCAAGAGCCCGAGCACCGCATGCGGGAGCGCAGCCCGGGTCAGCTCCTGCAGCCAGTCGATTCCGCTCACTCATAGATAGTGTCACTACCTAGATTGAATGACAATCCTCAGCAGCCTACCCGCGAGCAGGATTTGTAGTCAGATTTCTGATTTGCGGTAAAAAACTGCGGAAACTACCGCAAATAGTGGAATATGGTGTCATGCCGAAAATCCGCATCTCCGAAGCAGCGCGGTTTCTGGGCGTCAGCGACGATACCGTCCGGCGCTGGACCGAGAACGGGACCCTGACCCCGGTGAAGGACGCCTCGGGCCGGCTGGCCGTTGAGGGGCTTGAACTCGCGCACCTCGCCCGCGACCAGGCGCAGCTGCCCGAGGACCCCACCCGCGTGGGCAGCTCTGCCCGCAACCGGTTCGTTGGCCTCGTCACCGGCATCACCGCGGACAAGGTCATGGCACAGGTAGAGCTGCAGTGCGGCCCGTTCCGCGTCGTCTCCCTGATGAGCAGCGAAGCCGTTCGCGAACTCGGCCTGGAACTCGGGTCCGTGGCCACCGCCGTGGTCAAGGCCACCACGGTCATCATCGAAACACCCCAGGGAAAGAGCATCATATGAGCATCAGCCGCGTGCGCATCAGCGCCCTGCTGGCCGCCGGCGTCCTTGCCGCCGGGCTGTCCGGCTGCGCCACTTCCACTACCGCGAACGGCAATACCCCCACCGTGACCGTGTTTGCCGCCGCGTCGCTGAAGGCGACCTTCACCAAGATCGCCTCCAAATTCGAAGCCGCGAACCCGGGCACCAAGGTGACGCTCAACTTTGCCGGGTCCTCTGACTTGGCCACCCAGATCAGCCAGGGGGCGCCGGCGGACGTATACGCCGCCGCCGACACCAAGAACATGGCCAAGCTCTCCGACGCAAATCTCATAGACGGAACGGCGCGCAACTTCGCCACCAACGTCCTGGAGATCGCGGTTCCGCCAGCCAACCCGGCGTCGATCAGGTCCTTCGCCGACCTGGCGAAGCCTGGCCTCAAGGTGGTTGTCTGCGCGCCGCAGGTGCCCTGCGGCTCCGCTACCGAGAAGGTGGAACAGGCCACGGGAACCACACTGAAACCCGTCAGTGAGGAATCCTCCGTCACCGATGTCCTGGGTAAGGTCACCTCCGGGGAAGCCGACGCCGGCCTGGTCTACGTCACCGACGTCAAAAACGCAGGCGGGAAGGTCAAGGGCATCACGTTCAGCGAGTCGGACCAGGCTGTGAATACCTACCCGATCGCCACCGTGGGCAGCAGCAGGAACAAGGAACTGGCCAATGCCTTCATCGCCATGGTCACGGGCAGCGAAGGCAGGAAGGTCCTCAGTGACGCCGGTTTCGGCACCCCGTAGCAAGGCCTGGACGGCCCGCACAACAAAAAGGCGGGACACCGGCTACACCGGCGTCCCGCCGTGGGTATTCGTCCTCGCGGGAGCAGGAGCCCTGTTTGTCCTGCTGCCTCTTGCCGCAATGGTGGCCAAGGTGAACTGGGGACAGTTCGTCCCGCTCATTACCTCGGAATCCTCCCTCACCGCGCTGGGCCTGAGCCTGCGGACCTCGGCCGCCAGCACCCTGCTGAGCATCGTTCTTGGCGTGCCGCTGGCCCTCGTCCTGGCCCGTGCCAGCTTCCCGGGCCAGCGGCTGCTGCGGGCGTTCGTGCTGCTCCCCCTGGTCCTGCCGCCTGTTGTCGGCGGCATCGCCCTGCTCTACACGTTCGGCCGGCAGGGACTGCTCGGGCGGAGCCTGGACTTCGCGGGAATCCAGATCGCCTTCTCCACCACCGCCGTCGTTCTCGCGCAGACATTCGTGGCGCTGCCGTTCCTGGTGGTCAGCCTGGAGGGCGCCCTGCGCACCGCCGGCACCAAATACGAGGCGGTCGCGGCAACCCTCGGCGCGCGCCCCACCACGGTACTGCGCCGCGTCAGCATCCCGCTGGTGCTGCCGGGGCTGGCTTCCGGTGCCGTGCTGTCCTTCGCGCGCTGCCTTGGGGAGTTCGGCGCCACCCTGACGTTCGCCGGCAGCCTGCAGGGGGTCACGCGCACCCTGCCGCTGGAAATCTACCTGCAGCGCGAAACCGACGCCGACGCCGCCGTCGCGCTCTCGCTGGTGCTGGTCGCGGTGGCCGTTGCCGTCGTCGGACTTTCCTACCGGCGCCCCCGGGCGCTGGCGGCGGAGCCGGCACCAACAGCATGACCTTCACACTCAACGCCGCGCTGCACGCGCGCAACTTCGACGTTTCCCTCAGCCTCGGACCGGCCGAAACCGTCGCGGTGCTGGGGCCCAACGGAGCCGGGAAGTCGACTCTGCTGGGGATCATCGCCGGGCTCATCCGTCCGGACAGCGGGCATGCAGTTCTCGGAGACAAAACGCTGTTCAACCTCGACGCCGGGAACAGTCACTTTCTGCCGCCGCACACCCGGGGAACAGCGCTGCTCGCCCAGGAACCGCTGCTGTTTCCGCACATGAACGTGCTGGAGAACGTCGCCTTCGGACCGCGGGCGGCCGGCGCGAACCGGGCCAGTGCGCTGCAGACGGCGCGGCACTGGCTGGCCGAGGTGGAAGCGTCGGAGTTCGCTGACCGGCGGCCCGGCCAGCTCTCCGGCGGACAGGCCCAGCGCGTCGCCGTCGCCCGTGCCCTGGCCACGGACCCCGAGCTGCTGCTCCTCGACGAACCCATGGCCGCCCTCGACATCCACGCCGCCCCCATGCTGCGCAGGCTCCTCAAACGCGTCCTCGCCAGCCGCCGGGCCATCATCATCACCCATGACGTCCTGGACGCCCTCATGCTCGCGGACCGGGCCATCGTCGTCGAAGGAGGGCGGATCACCGAGGCCGGACCCACCCGCGGCGTCCTGGAGAAACCTCGCAGCAAGTTCGCCGCCGGTTTGGCGGGCATGAACCTCCTTCCCGGCATTATCACCGGCCGTGGGCTCACGTCCGACGGCGGACTGGACATCACCGCGCACCCCGAGGACGGTGCCGTCCCCGGCCAGGACGGCGTGGCCGTCTTTTCGCCGACGGCGGTCTCGGTCTTCCTGGGCGCAGAACACGGCAGCCCGCGGAACTCGTTCGCCGTCACCATCACGGACCTGGAACCCCACGGCGACCAGATCCGCGTCCACGCCGGCGGGCTGTCCGCGGACATCACCCCGGCAGCCTCGGCAGACCTCGGACTCACCCCCGGGATGACCGTCTACTTCGTCATCAAAGCCACGGCCATCGCCGTCTACCCTGCGTAGGCACGCAAAGTGTAGGGACGCACGACGGCGGGACCACCCGCCGTCGTCGTCTCCCCTCTAGTTCTTGACCACGTCCAGCTCGACGACGGCCCAGGACAGGGCCGGCAGGCTCAGGCGCAGCTCGGAGCCGCTTGCCTTCGCCCCTTCGAGCGGTTTCAGGCCCACGCGGTCCGGGCTGCCCTGGGCATTGATCGTGAAGCGGTCCCCGCCCTCCGGGATTTCCAGGACCTCGGCGCGGAGCACCTGCCGGGCGTCGAAGCCGCGCAGGGCCACCTCGACGTCGGCCGCCTCCTCCAGGCCGCGGTTCGCGAAGAACAGCGCCACCCGGCCGGTTTCCTCGTTCCACGTCGCGCTGACGTCGACGAGGTCGGTGTCTCCGAAGCGGGCATTCCCGTACTTGTCGGAGTCGACGGACAGGCGCAGGATCTGGCCCTTCGCCAGTTCGGCCATCCGGGCGAACGGGTGGAAGATGGTCTGGCGCCAGGCCGGGCCGTTTTCCTCGCTGAAGATCGGGGCGATCACGTTGACCAGCTGCGCCTGGTTGGCGATCTTGACCCGGTCGCCGTGCCGGAGCAGCGAGTTGAGCAGGGTGCCGACGACGACGGCGTCCGTCACGTTGTACTTGTCCTCGATGACGCGGGGGTGCTCGCGCCAGCCGGCCTTGGAGACGTTGTGCGGCTGGTCCTCGGTGTCGAGGCCGCGCTGGTACCAGACGTTCCACTCGTCGAAGGACAGGTTGATGTGCTTCTTGTGCTTGCCCTTCGCGCGGACGGCGTCGGCGGTGGCGATCACGGATTCGATGAAGTAGTCGGTGTCGACTGCGCTGGCGAGGAAGCTGCCGACGTCGCCGTCGTGCTCCTGGTAGTAGGCGTGCAGCGAGACGTAATCCACCTCCTCGTAGGCGTGGGTCAGCACGGTCTGCTCCCAGGCGCCGAACGTGGGCATTCCGGAGTTGGAGCTGCCGCAGGCCACCAGTTCGATGTCCGGGTCCACGAACCGCATGGCCTTCGCGGCTTCCTGCGCCAGCCGGCCGTATTCCTCGGCAGTCTTGTGGCCGATCTGCCAGGGTCCGTCCATCTCGTTGCCGAGGCACCACAGCTTGATGTTGAACGGGTCCTTGTGGCCGTTCTTTGCGCGCAGGTCGGACAGGTAGGTGCCGCCCGGGTGGTTGGCGTACTCCACGATTTCGCGGGCCGCGTCCACTCCCCTGGTGCCCAGGTTGATGGCCTCCATGATTTCGGTGCCCGCCTGCCGGGACCAGTCCACGAACTCATGCAAGCCGAAGGCGTTCGTCTCCAAGGTGTGCCAGGCGCCGTCGAGCCGGCGGGGGCGGTTTTCCCGGGGACCGATGCCGTCCTCCCAGTTGTAGCCGGAGACGAAGTTGCCGCCGGGGTAGCGGATGACGGTGGCACCGAGCTCCTTGACGAGCTTAAGCACGTCCTGGCGGAAGCCGTTCTCGTCGGCCTCGGGGTGGCCGGGCTCGTAGATCCCGGTGTAGACGCAGCGGCCCATGTGCTCAACGAACGAGCCGAAGAGGCGGCGGGGTACTTCCCCGATGGTGAAGTCGCGGTCGAGGGTGATCCTTGCGCGGGACATGTGGGGTATCTCCTTGGTCGTGGTTCAGGTTCTTGACAGTCAGTGAAAAGCGAAGGTGCCCGGCTCAGGTGCCGGCGAGTCCCGTCGTCGCAACGCCCTTGATGATCTGGCGCTGGAAGAACAGGAAGACGAGGATGAGCGGCAGGGCCGCGAGCAGCGCGGAGGCCATGTTCTGCGCGTACTGGATGCCGTAGGCGCTCTTGATGGTCTGCAGCCCCACGGGCAGGGTCAGGATGGAGCCGTCGTTCGTGGAGATGAAGGGCCAGAGGAAGTTGTTCCAGGCGCTGATGAACACGAAGATCGCGACGGCGGCAAGGATGGGCTGTGAGAGCGGCAGGATGATCTGGGTGAAGATCCGCATCCGGCTGGCACCGTCCATCACCGCGGCCTCCTCGAGTTCACGCGGGATCTGGTCGAAGAACTTTTTGAGCACGAACACCATGGCCGGGTGGATGACCTGCGGCAGGATGATGGCCCACGACGTGTCAATCATGTGCAGTGCCACCATCTGGTAGAAGAGCGGGATGATCAGTACCGGCGGCGGAATGATGATGGAGGCGATGATCACCGTCATCAGCACTTTCTTGCCGCGGAAGTCGATGCGGGACAGGGCGTAGGCCACCAGCGCGGAAATGGCCAGCGTGATCACGGTGATGGCCGCGGAGGTGTAGAGCGAGTTCCAGGTCCACAGCGGGATGTTGCCGTCCTGGAACACCTTGACGAACGCGTCGGCGGTAAAGCCCGACGGCGGAATCCAGCTTACTTTCGGTGCCGCGGCGTCCGTCTCGCTCTTGAAGGCGGTGGCGGTTGCCCAGGCGAAGGGAATCAGCCAGAGGACGGCGAGGATCGCGGCGACCGCGAGGACTGCGGTTCTGCCCGCCGTCATCTTCTTCCGCGGCTGGCGGAGCCGCGGAGCGGACGCGCTGCGGGCGGCGGGGCGGGTGAGGGTCTGGGTGGCCATGGTTACGCACTCCTGCGGCGAGTGATGAAGAACTGCATGACCGAGACGGCCACGATCAGCCCGAAGAAGATGTAGGAGATGGCTGCGGAGTAGCCCAGCCGGTAGCCGGTGAACCCGGTTTCGAAGATGTACTGCACCACCGGCCGGGTGGAACCGGCGGGTCCGCCGGCCGTCATCTGGTACACCTGATCGAAGATTTTCAGCGAGGCCAGGATCTGCAGGAGCACGATCATCACGGTGGTGGGGGTGAGCTGCGGCAGGGTGATGGAGAAGAACTGCCGCCAGGCTCCGGCGCCGTCCAGCGATGCCGCCTCGTAGTGCTGGGCGGGGATGTTCTGCATGGCGGCCAGGTACAGCAGGAAGTTGAAGCCCACGGTCCACCAGAGGGTGGCGATGACGATGGCCCACATGGCCACGTTCGGGTCGTTCAGCCAGGCCACCTTGGGCAGACCGATTTTCGCCAGCGAATCGTTGATGAGGCCCAACTGGGGGTTGTACATCCAGGAGAAGAAGAGGGAGACGACGGTGGACGCAAGCAGGTACGGGGCGAAGTAGGAGAGCCGCCACAGCCACTGCGCCGGCAGCCCGACGTTGACCAGTGCGGCCATGACGAGGGCAACGAGCACCAGGGGAACCGTGCTGATCACTGTGAAATAGAGCGTGTTGCCGAGGGAATGCCACATGTCGGCGTCGGCCAGCGCTTCGGCGTAGTTGGCCAGGCCGATCAGGCTGTCGTTGGCGCCGGTGAGGGACTTGCCGGTGAGGCTCATGTACAGGCCGTACAGCAGCGGCCAGACGAGGAACATCAGGAAGAACGCCAGGAACGGGGCGGCAAAGCCCCAGCCGTTGAGGTTGTCCCTGGTCCGGCGGGGACTGGAGGTTTCTGAACCGGTGGCGTTGTTGCGGGACGGGTTTCTGCGGGGCTGGCCGCGCAGGGATGACGCCTCACGCTCGGCGTCTTGGGATGTTGCTAAGGAACTCATCGGGGACTCCTTTGTCGCTCAGTGCTTTCGGAAGCTCAGTGGCCTCAGACCGGGTTGGGCCGGGAAAGAAGGGTGTTGGTGCGCCGCACAAAGGCGTCCCAGCCATCGGCTGCCTTGTCGCGGCCGAGGAGCACGTTCTGCACGTTTTCGGCAAAGTAGGTCTGCCAGTCCGAACCCGAGCCGCTGAACCAGGCCTCGGGATCGTAGGCGATGATGTCCGCGGCGTTGGCGTAGTGGACCTGGGGTGTGAGCTCCCGGTAGGCCTGTGACTGCACGATCGGCTGATAGGCAGGAATGTGGCCGGCCTCCGCCCAGGACAGCGAACCCTTGAGCATGTCGCTGACGAACTTGTACACGTCGCGCCGTTTCCCGTCATCGACGTTCAGTTGCCGCGGCAGCACGAAGGAATGCGAATCCGCGTACGACGCCGGCGTCCCGTATAGCGTGGGGATGGTGGCGGCATCGACCGGCAGCTCGGCCTTCTTGAAGGTGGGAAGTTCCCAGACGCCGCTGAACAGCATGCCCGAACCGCCGCGGGCAAATTCCGCGATGCCCGTGCCGATGTCACCGCTCTTTGCCGCGACGGTGTCATCGAACAGCGAGGCCATGAATTCCAGGGATTCGACGGCGGCATCCCGGTCGACCTTCATCGGCTGGCCAGGCGTAAGTTCCATGTCCGCCCCGTGCTGCTTGTAGAGCGTGTAGAACAGTCGCCACATCTGCGATCCGCTGCCGAGGTAGCCGAAGGACAGGCCGTGGGCCTGCGTCACCTTCTGCATCTCTCGGGCCATCGCAAGGAAGTCCTGCGGCGAGGTCACCACCTGCAGCTGCCCGTTGGAGGCCAGCACCCCTGCCTTGCCGGCGACGTCGGTGTTGTAGAACATGACGAAGGGGTGGGAATCCAACGCAATGGAGAACACCTGGCCTTCGTGCTGGCTCTTGTCCCAGATCCGCGGGGCGAAGCTCTCCGCGGTCACGCCGTGTTCGGCCAGCAGGGACATGTCCCACGGATCGATGAGTCCGCCCGGCGCATACCCGGGGACGCGGCTGGCGTGCATGATGGCCAGTTCCGGGGGTCGGCCGCCGGCTGACGCCATGGCCAGCTTGGTGTAGTACGGCGGGCCCCACGCGAGGACGGTCGGATGGACCTTGAAGCCGGGGTTGGCCGCGTTCGCCGCGCTGATCATGGCCTGCATCTTGATGCCGTCGCCGCCGGACAGCAGATGCCAGAACGCAATGTCCCGGACGGCCGCCGCCGAGGCGGTTCCGCCGCAGCCCGTGAGGCCGGCCGCGGCAAACACACTGCCCAGGGCCGCGGTTCCTGCCAGCAACTGCCGCCGGGACACCTGTTTGCCGGACAACTGTTTCCCGGCGAAAAAATCAAATTGCTTCACCCGTCACTCCTTTGGATGGGTCCGCTGAAAGTAATCCTTATGGCACCGCGCCAGCCTTCCGGTCCAGTGCATTTCGGATCCTGTAGGAGCTGGCGTGTGACGCAGACCTCACATTACATCGTTGTAAAACACGGCACAAGGAAAAATTGTTAGCGCCAACAATCTGATGTGGCGGTCTCGTTTAGCTGCGGGTGCTGTCCCGCTCAATGATCCTGTAATCGACGGTGACCACACGCTGCCCGCTGGCCCGGTCGGTCATCCGCTCGGTGAGCAGGCGCAGGGCCTCAGTGGCCACGCGGCGCTTGTCGAAGGACACAGTGGTGAGGGACGGCACGGCATATTGCCCGTCGGCGATGTCGTCAAAGCCTGCCACCGCCACGTCGTCCGGAACCTTGATTCCGCGCTTCCACAGCACGCTGAGCGCACCGATGGCCATCGAGTCGGTGAAGCAGAACAGGGCGTCCGGGAGCGGGTGCGCATCCAGGTAGGAGGCAAGCGCACCAGCCGCCGTCTGTGGCGTCCACTTCTCACAGGGGATCAGCAGCGATTCGTCCCGGTCAATGCCGAGGTCCTCAAGCGCGGCCTGGTAGCCGCGGGTGCGCAGAACTGCCGCTGCCGAGTGCCGGCCTTCGGCAGTCCCCAGCACGGCAATGCGGTGCCGGCCAGTCCGGGCCAGCGCGAGGGTCATGTCGCGGGCGGCGGCAACACTGTCCACCCACACCCGGTCGGCCAGCTGCTGGGACACCTCCCCCAGCAGGACCACCGGAGGCAGGGAGACACCCACCTTGACGGCGCTCTCGTCCAGCACCACGGGGTTGAGGATCAGACCGTCGATCAGGTTGGACCGCGCCCGGGACATCAGCTCGTATTCGCGGCGGGGATCGGACCCGGTTTCCTCGATCTGCACGCTCCAGCCCTGTTCGTGGGCGACCTCCACCACGTTGTGCGCGATCTCGGCGGAGTACGGTGTGGCCAGGTCCGGCAGCGCCAGAGCAATGACGCCGGACCTGCCGTTGCGCAGACCCCGGGCGGAAAGGTTGGGCACATAGTCGAGTTCGAGGATGGCCTGCTCCACCTTGAGCCTAGTGGATCCGCTGACCGGCACCACGCCGTTCATCACGTTCGAGACAGTCTTGGGCGAAACCCCGGCACGGCGCGCGACGTCCTTGACCGTTGCGCGCACTGCTCCCCTTTCAACGTCGGATGGGATCGATGTTACAGCCCGCTACCCCGCCTGGCTGGCGCCGGCAGCCAGCCCGGCCTTCCGGCGTCGGCCTTTCAGCAGAATCCGAACAGCGACGCCGACGACGACTGCCGCCACCCCGCCGGCCACGGCGGGCAGGGCGTTCCAGGAACCGGCGGACGGTTGTGCTTCGGCGGCTGGTTGCGACGCCGCTTCGGGAGCCGGGGTTGCGGCCGGTGCTGCCGCCGTCGACGCCCCGGACGCAAGCGGCGTTGCCGCCAATGCTTCCGCGGAATACCGGACCACCGAGCCCTGTCCGGGGCCGGATCCGGGGCTGATCACGATGACCGAACCGTCGGGTGCCACCGCCAGGTGACCCGGGCCGCCGTCGGTGGAGATGGAACCTTCCACGTCCTCGGCGTGGGGACGGATGACGGAGAGCTTCTGGGTCAGCAGGCTCGTCACGTACAGGGAGCCGTCCGGTGCGACGGTCACGTCCTGCGGCCCTCCCTCGACGTAGATCCGCTCAGCCACGGTGTCGGCGCCGGCTTTGATGACGGCAATGTCATTGGACTTGATGTTGGCCACGTAGACGGTTCCGTCTGGTCCGGCCGCGATCCCGTGCGGTTCCTGGGACGTTCCGGTGTCCGAGACCAGCTCGATGGTTTTTGAGACGGCGTCCGCCCCTGCCGGGATCACGGAGACAGTGCCAGCAGTCTGGTTGGACACGAACGCGGTTCCGTCCTTTGCCACGGCTATTTCCGCCGGTCCTGCCCCGACCTTGATGGTCCGATCCACCGCCGTCCCCTGCGGCGCAATGACTGAGACGGTGTTTCCCGTGGAGTTGGCGACGTATACAGTTCCGTCCGGTCCGACGGCGAGCGGATGGAACCCGGCCGACACCGGAATGGTCCGCGCCACGTCTGTAGCTCCGGCCGGAACAACCCCGACGGCGCTTTGGTCACCGTCTGCCGTGGCCACATACAGGGTGCCGTCCGGGCCGAGCCCGAGCCCCGTGGTGATGTAGCCTCCGGTGCTGATGGTGCGGGACGGCTCGGTGGCACCGGGGGGAACCACGAAGATGCCGCCGCCCTGGCCGTAATTGCCGAGGTAGGCCGTGCCGTCCGCCGCAATGGCCACCCGCACGGGTGCGCCGTCGACAGAGATTGTTCCTTCATCAGGTGCCGCGACTGCCGGCGCGGAACCGAGGCACAACATTGCTCCGAAAACGGCAGTGAACGTGGCCCAGCGGTACTTCATGAAATTTCCCCCAATAAATTCCCCAAGAATGCTTCGGCGTGAAGCCAACCCAAGGAAGCCTACTAGCTGCCGGGACGGCCCCATTGACCGGCGCCGCCGGAGTCCGAATAGTGGGGGCATGGCAACAGGGATTTCCGATGCAGAGTTCTCTTCCGCCGACGGCGTCGCGGAGTGGCGGGTGCTGTTCTGGGGTGCGAAAGCACTTTATGAGACAGGCGACTTTGCCACCGGGGCGAAGTTTGTTGCCGCGATCGCAGAGGCCGCCGAAGCCATGGGCCATGCCCCGCTCGTGGACCTCAGACCGGACACGGTGACAGTCCAGGTCGTCACACCGGGCGTGGGCCTGAGCGACCGCGACCTCGAGCTTGCCCGCAGCATCTCCGGCATTGCCACCCGGCTGCGGCTGAAGTCGGATCCCTCCGCCGTGCAGCACGTGCAGCTCGCGTTCGACACCGCGGACCGACCGGCCGTGATGGAGTTCTGGCGGGCGGCGCTGGGCTACGTCGCCGTCGGGGACGAGGACCTCATCGAACCCAACCTCATCGGCCCACCCGCGTGGTTCCAGGACAAGGAGTTCGTTCCGCCGCGCAACCGTATCCACATGGACGTCTCGGTCCCGCACGACCAGGCGCAGGCGCGCATAGACGCGATCGTGGCCGCCGGCGGCCGTGTCCTGGGCGACCGTTATGCGCCGGCGTGGGTGTCCCTCATCGACCCCGAAGGGAATGTGGTGGACATTTGCACCTGGCAGGGGCGCAACTGACGTTCCGGCAGCAGTGCCTCCTCTTCCTATGCGTCCAGGAACCGCAGCAGCTGCGGGAAGGTCGCGTGCAGGGCCTTTAGATCGCCGTCGCTGGCGGCGAGTTCGCCGAGGTAATCGCCGTGGCCGCCGGGCACGATCAGCAGGCGGGCACCGGGGATGGCGCGGGACATCCGCATGGCGTGCTCGGGACCCATAACATCCTGGTCGGCGCAGAGCACCAGGGTTGGCGCGGTGATCTTTCCGAGGTCCTGCTCGGACCAGCCCGGGAAGCCGACGATGCGCTGCCGGTCCAGCTCGAACAGCCGCTCCAGGTGCCCGGGCTCTGGATTGAGGCTGCGGTCCGCGTCCTTGTAGGCAGCCGGCATGTTGTCCAGGGTGGCTGTTTTCATGCCTTCCCAGAATTCGTCGGGCACCGCGTCCCGGCTGAAGAACGTGGAGGCGGCGACGAGGCGGCGCACCCTCCCGGGGTGCTGCATGGCCAGGGCGAGGGCGGTGTGGCCGCCGGCGCTGAAACCAAGCACGTCCACCGAGTCCAGCTGCAGCCGGTCGAGGACCGCCACGACGTCGCCGGCGGAGTTCTCGGCGGTGAGCGGCCGGTCGGTCGGCAGGGTGCGGCCGTGGCCTTCCTCGTCGACGGCGATCACCTGCCGCTGGGCGGCCAGGAGCGGGATGAGGCGGGCGAAGTTCGTCTGGATGGTGGAGCCGCCGCCGGGGATGAGGAGCAGCGGTGTTGTGTCGGTTGTCGGGCGGCCGTGGACCTCGTAGTACATGCGGAGCTCGCCGTTGGCCGCGTATCCATGGGTGAAAGTCACACGGCATCCTAACGCCGCGTGGTTGCGGGTGGGTAGGGAGCGGCTGACCCGAACGACGCCGATCGGTCGCCCACGTCCTCCCGGCCACGCCGCACGATGAGCGGGTCGGGTTTCGTAGACCCCGGAGGTGCCCTTGCCCTCGTAGTCGAATATGTCCTCGTCACGAAAAGCGACGGCGCAGCGCCAGGCAGCTACGAGGCGGCTGCACCTCTACGACGCGGCTGGGTCCAGGTGCGCGCTCTTGACCTCGGGAGGCGTCGCCCCCTGGATGACCCAGCGGTTGCCGTCCGGGTCGCTGAGGAAGGCGAACTTCACCCCGCCCATGTCCTGGACGTCGCTGATGCCGGCGCCGCGCTCCTGCAGCTCGGCGCGGACGGCGTCAATGTCGGGTACGACGAGCTGCAGCCCTTCGAGGCTCCCCGGCGCCATGCTGGTCATGCCCGTCCCGATGACGATCGAGGCAGCAGAACCAGGCGGCGTCAGCTGCACGACCCTCATCCCGGGGATGTGCTCCACGTCGTGGTCCAGGACGAAGCCCAGCTTCTCCACGTAGAACGATTTCGCCGCGTCCACGTCGGCTACCGGCACTTGCACAACTTCAAGGCGCATCTCCATGGGCCTCACCCTACCGCCCCGGCCCGCGCGAAACGCCGGATCAGCGCGCCAGGACCTGCCGGATTCCGAACTCCCCCACGGAGAACATCCGGGGATTGTCGTCGGAGTTGCTCAGCATGGCGGTAGACAGGACGAGGGCCCAGCCCCGGGCGCGCATCCAGGTTCCCCGGTCCACCGAAAAGCCAAAGGCGCCGATGAAGCGCTGGCGGGCGCCGGCGTCGAACATCAACCAGCCCACGGCAAGGTCGACGGCGGGATCCCCGGCCCCCACGTCGCCGAAGTCAATCACGCCGGCCAGCGACCCGTCGGCCGCCAGGAGGATGTTGGCCGGATGCAGGTCCCCGTGGAGCATCATCGCCGGACCGTCCCATACGGGAACCGCACAGGCCTGCGCCCACACTTCCCTCAGCCCTGCCGCCTGCGGGTAGCGTTCCCGGTCCCCAAGCCGTTCCCGCACTGCCGCGTTCCGGTCCGCCAGTGGGACCCCGCGGAGCGGATTCACTGGGACCCCTGCATCCGCGGGCACGTTAGGCGACCTGAGAAAGGCGGCCAGGCCATCAACGGCCGGCGCACGGTCCGCCGGCCCGGCCTCGACCGCCGGTGCGCCGGGAACCCACCGCACGATGCTCCAGGGCCAGGGAAAGTCCGACGTCGGGCTGCCGGCATGAACGGGCACGGGAACCGGAACCGGGGTCCGGTTCCGGTTCGCAATACTGGGAAGGTACTGCTGTTCATGCAGGATAAGCGGCACGGCTTCGGCACGGCGCGGCACCCGGACCGCCAGATCGTCACCGAGACGGAAGGTCGCATTGTCCCAGCCATTGGCCATGCGCACCAAAGAGCGGCCTGAGAGGTCCGGCCGCTGGGCCCGGATGAGGGCGTGGACGACGGCGTCACTCACTTCGATGGTGGCCGGCGGCATTCCTGCCATTCAGACTCTCGCCTTTCCTGCACTAGTAGACGGTGCCCTCCAGCAGTTCAGAGAGCCGGTTTGCTGCGCGCCGCAGTTCGGGGACGCCTGCCTTCAGCCCCTCCTCGGTGGCGGCCTCCACCGGGCTGGTCAGCGCAATCGATTCGCTCGGCAGCAGCCCGGACCGGTTGATGGCGATCGCCACCGAGAGCACTCCGGTGGCGCGTTCGTCGGCCGAGTAAGCGTAGTCCGTTCCGGGCTCCGGCAGGCGGGCCTTGAGCTCGGCCAGGCTGAAGGTGGGCTTTTCGTGTCCGGCCGCGACCGCCCCCTGCACCACTTCCTGAAGATGCTGGTCCGACGCACCGGCCAGCAGGACCTTGCCGGCCGCGCCGACGGTCAGGGGAAGCCGCTTGCCGAGCGGCATGTCATACCGGAGCGGGGCGTCGCCGTCGACGCGGACCACCAGGATGCGTTCAAAGCCCAGACGGGTGTAGAGGGACGCGGTCATTCCGGTCTGCGCCGCCACCTGCTGGAGCACCGGGCGGGATGCAGTGACCAGGGGATCGTTCTCAATGTAACTGCGCGCCGCTGGCAGCACGGCCGGTCCGATCCGGTAGGTCTTGTCCGTCTGGCTGACCATGCCGAAATCCTGCAGCACGCGCAGGATGCGCAGCGTGGTGGGCAGGCTCATGCCGCAGTTCCGTGCCAGATCGCTGAGCCGCTGGGGGCGGTCCGCCCGCTGCAGTTCGGCAAACACCTCCAACGCCCGCGACAGCGAGCGCATGTTGGAGGGCTTGCCGCCGTCGTCCGCTGCAGTACCGGGCTGCGCATTGGTGACCGTCATTCTTTCATTCTATGTAAGTTCTGTCCCTACCTGCCCGCTTGACAGCACCTGTGGGCCGTGTCACTATTTCTTCTGACGTAAGATACTTTCATTCTATGAAAGCAATTGGAAGGCATTTTGATGACAACGGAGTCGACCCTGACCCAGTCCCCCGCCCGGACGAGGCCAGCGCGCAGCGTCCTGGCCGGGATCGCCGCCTTCGGGGCACTGGGCGCCTATGTACTTGTCAGCTCAGTGGGCCTGGGCCTCTGGACCTCGCTAGGTCCCGGCCCCGGACTGTTCCCGTTCGCCATGGGCGCGGTGCTCGCCTCGATGTCAGTCCTTTGGCTGCTTCAGGAGCTCAGGCGCCCCAGCGCGGCAGGTGAAAAGGCCGACGGCGGACTGGTGCTCGCCGTCGTCGTCAGCCTTGTGCTGCTGGCAGCGTTGCTGGATCTGCTCGGCTTCCAGCTGAGCATGTTCCTCTT
Organism: Arthrobacter sp. K5; assembly: GCF_040448525.1. Taxonomy (NCBI): domain Bacteria; kingdom Bacillati; phylum Actinomycetota; class Actinomycetes; order Micrococcales; family Micrococcaceae; genus Arthrobacter; species Arthrobacter sp. K5. The sequence continues at coordinate 2,402,587 of NZ_CP159279.1, forward strand.
CCTGATGTACCACCTGAAGATCCGGGGGAAGCGGGGCTGGCTGTCCGCCCTGCTCACCGCCCTGGCCGGAAGCGTCGGAGCTTTCTACGCCTTCAACTACGGACTGAACGTGGCCCTGCCTGTCTCATCTATTCCCGTCCTGAACCTGATCGGACTCTAGACATGGACACCCTCAATGAACTGCTGAACGGCTTCGCGGCAGCCCTGACCTGGCAGAACCTCATCTTCGCGTTCCTGGGCTGCCTCCTGGGCACCGTGATCGGCGTCCTGCCGGGCATCGGCCCGGTGGCCGGCGTCGCCCTGCTCATCCCGCTCACGCTGAACATGGACCCCACCGGGTCAATCATCATGCTCTGCGCCATCTTCTACGGCACGGCCTACGGGGGAACCATCACCAGCGTGCTGCTGAACACCCCGGGTGAGGCGGCGTCGGCCATCACCACCATTGACGGCCATGCGATGACAAAGATGGGCAAGGCCGGAGCGGCCCTCACCATCGCCGCCATCGGCTCCTTCGTCGGCGGCACCATCGCCACCCTCGGACTCGTTGCCGCGGCCAAACCGCTGGGCGAGCTCGGCCTGCTCGTCGGTCCGCCGGAATTCTTCGCCCTCATGGTCGTCGGCATCTCTCTGCTCGTGGCGCTGGCCGGCAAATCCATGGTCAAGGCCCTGATCTCCGGAGCCCTGGGCCTGCTGATCTCCATGGTCGGCATCGACCCCGTCGCCGGCGCACCCCGCTTCACGTTCGGCATGGACCGGCTCCTGGACGGCGTGAGCTTCGTGGCTGTCATCGTCGGCGTCTTCGGCCTGTCCGAGATCCTCTCCTACCGCAAGGGCGAGTCGACCGTGGTGCACGCCCCCGGGTTCCGCTCGCTGCTGCCCACCGGCAAGGAATGGCGCCGCAGCGCACCGTCCATGGCCCGCGGAACCGGCATCGGCTTCGGACTCGGCCTGATCCCAGGCATGACCGGATCGGTCGCATCCCTGCTCTCCTACGGCGCCGAGAAGAAGTTCTCCAAGCACCGCAACGAGCTGGGCAAGGGCGCCGTCGAAGGTGTTGCCGGGCCGGAAACTGCCAACAATGCCCACGCCAACGCCGCGCTCATCCCGCTGTTCACCCTCGGCATCCCTGCTTCCCCGACCATCGCCGTCCTGATGGGGGCCTTCCTTCAGCAGGGCCTGACGCCCGGACCGACGCTGTTCACCGAGCACTCCGAGATCGCCTGGGCGATCATCGCCAGCCTCTTCATCGGCAACCTCCTGCTGGTGCTGCTGAACGTCCCGCTGGTGGGTCTGTGGACCTCGATCCTGCGGGTCCCGGCTCCGATCCTGACCGCGCTGATCCTGCTGTTCATGGTCATCGGCGCCTACACCATCAACTTCAGCGTCTTCGACGTCTTCGTGATGATCGGTTTCGGCCTGCTGGGGCTGGCCCTCCGGCACCTGGAGATCCCGCTGGCCCCCATGGTCCTCACCCTGGTCCTGGGTCCGCTGATGGAACGGTCGCTGCGTGAATCACTGGAAATCTCCCAGGGCGACTTCAGCATCTTCCTCAACCGGCCGATTTCCCTGGTCCTGATCATCCTCGGCGTCCTGATCATCTGCAGCCCGCTGCTGAAGCTCCGCAAGCCCAAGGCCCTGATGGACGACCCCGAAACCTAAACCCGCCCGCACTCCCCCCAACAAACAATCAGCCTCTTCGAAGGAGAAGAACTTGTCACGCACCAAAATCACCGCGGCCATCGCCGCTGCTGCCCTTCTCGCCCTCACCGGGTGCGGCGCCAACGCCGGCGCAACCTCCGCTGCCGGCGGCGACTTCCCCAAGAAGGGAAAGTCCATCGACCTCATCGTCGCCTTCTCCTCCGGTGGCGCCGTGGACACCGCGGCCCGCCTGGTCCAGCCCGTCCTGGAGAAGGAACTCGGCACCAACGTCGAGGTCATCAACAAGCCCGGTGCCGGCGGCCAGATCGGCTACACCCAGCTGACCAGCGCCAAGCCTGACGGCTACACCATCGGAGCCACCGGCTCCCCGTCTGTCGTCGTATCCCCGCTGGACCCCAGCCGCGGCGCAAAATACACGCGCGACAGCTTCCAGCCGCTGGGCCGCCAAGTCATTGACCCGGCCGTCATCGCCGTCCAGCCGGACAGCCCGTACAAGACGCTGAAGGAACTGCTCGACGCCGCCAAGGCCAACCCCAAGTCCCTCACCGCGAGCACCACCGGCCTGCAGACCGGCGAACACTTCGCGCTGGCCCAGATCCAGGAAACCACCGGCGCCGAATTCGCGCCGGTCCACTTCTCCGAAGGGGCCTCCCAGGCCACCACGGCGTTCCTCGGCAAGCACGTCGACATCCTGGTTGCCAATGTCAGCGACGTCACCGACCTGACCAAGCAGAACAAGGCCCGGGTACTGGGCATCATGACCACCGAGCGGTCCCCGTCCCTGCCGGACGTTCCCACGTTCAAGGAAAGCGGTTACGACGTCGAAGCCGGCACCGCCCGCGGTTACTCCGCCCCCGCCGGCCTTCCGGACGCCGTCGCCAAGAAGCTCGAAGCCGCCCTCCAGAAGGCCATCGAGGACCCGGAGGTCGTCAAGAAGATGAACGACCTCGGCCTGCAGACCAGCTACCTCTCCGGCAAGGACTACCAGACGTTCTGGGCAGGACAGGAAGCGGACTTCAAGAAGGTCCTGCCCCTGGTCCAGAAGAAGGACTAGTTCAAGAGAAGGACTGGGCCAGAAGAAGGACCAGCCCGCCCGCATACGGCCCAGACAGCCCACCCCGTTCAAACCGACACCACCAGGGAAGACACGCCATGACCACCCACGCCCTTCAGGACACCTCCTTCACCCGACCGGACCAGGAACTTATCAACCGTCTGGCCAAGCTGCCCGCCGCCAACATCGGCGACGCGGTGGACCGGCTCGGTGTGGCAGATTCCGCGATTCAGGCGGTCTGGCCGGGCGCGAAAATCGCCGGACCTGCCTTCACCGTTTGGACCCGCCCCGGGGACAACCAGGGCATCCACGAAGCACTGAAGCTGGCGCAGCCGGGGGACGTCATCGTTGTGGCGGGTGGCGGCGACGAGTCCCGCGCCCTCCTCGGTGAGCTCATTGGCGAGCGCGCCATCAACCTCGGCATCGCCGGCTTCGCCCTTGACGGTGCGGCACGCGATGCCGAGGCCCTCGGCGAGATCGGCATGCCGGTCTTCGCCCGGGCCGTCACCCCGGCGGGCCCGTACAAGAACGGGCCGCACCGGCTCGGCGGTCCCATCGCCTTCGGCGGCGTCCCCGTCCTGCCCGGCGACATCATCATCGGTGACTCCGACGGCATCGTGGTCATCCCCAGCGAGCAGGCCACAGCCGTGGCGGAAGCCGCCGAAGCGGTATTCGCCGACGAAACCAACCGACGGGCGTCAATCATCGCCGCCCGCGGCCAGTAAGTAAGGAACAGTTTCATGACCAAGTGCACCATCATCGGCCTGGGCGAAGCGGGTGCAGCCTACGCCTCCGCGCTGGCAGCAGCCGGCCACCAGGTCACCGGCTTTGACCCCGTAGCCCCGAACACCCCGGCCGGAACAACGCGGGCAGCCACCGCCGCTGAAGCCTGCCGGGGCGCGGACATCGTCCTGGTGCTCACCGGCGCTGCCGCTGCCCGCAGCGTCGCCAAGGACTGCCTGCCGGTGCTCCCTGCGGGCAGCACCTACGCGGACTTCACCTCATCCTCCCCCGCCGTGATGCAGGAGCTCGGCCAGCAGGCCGGCCAGGTTCACTTCGCCGACGTCGCAATCCTTGGGCCGGTCGCCGCCCTCGGCGCCAAAACCCCGCTGATGGTCAGCGGCCCCGGATCCGATGCCGTGGTGCGGCTGCTGGCGCCCTTGGGCGTCGACGTCGAAACCGCCGACGGCGGGCCGGGGGCGGCCATGTCCCACAAGCTGCTGCGCAGCGTCCTGATGAAAGGCCTCGCGTCGGTGGTGGTAGAAGCCGTCACCGCCGGCCGGGCCGCCGGGCTGGAAGGATGGATCCGGGAGCAGATCGCCCGCCAGCTCGCCGGCGACGGACAGTCCGTCATCGACAGGTTCCTCACCGGAACGTCCAAGCACGCGGTGCGCCGGTCCCACGAAATGCAGGATACGGCCAGCTACCTCGCCGAACTCGGCGTACCCGCAGAAATGACGGAAGCCTCCGCGGCAGCGCTGACGCGGATTGCCACAACACCGGCACCGGAGGCCGCCCTGCGCTGAGCGCGCATGAGGCAGAATCAATGAACAGGGAGTCAACGTTGAACCCGGAAGCAAGCGAACCCGAAGGAGCGGCCGATGATCGGCATCTGGGCACTGGGGGCCTATCTGGCCGTCATCCTGCTCTGGACAACTGTCATCAAACGCAGCGTCGGCGAGGCCATGCTCCTCGGATTTCTCGTTGTCCTTCCGTTCACGGGCTCCGCCGCCCGGACCGGCTGGGATGCGTTCTATGACGCCATCACCGATGAGATCGTCTATGCCACCATGGCGTTCGTCTTCATGGGTTACCTGCTGGAGCGGACCGGCGTGCTGGACCGGCTCATCGACCTGCTGAACTCCCTGATCGGCGGGGTCAAAGGCGGCCCGGCCTGGGTCTCCACGGTCGCGTCGGCCGGCCTGGGCGGCGTGGTCCACAACCAGGCCGCGATCGCCGCGACCGTGGGATCGGTGACCATCCCGTGGATGGAAAAGTCCCGCCTCGACAAGCCGTCTGCGGCAACGCTGGTGGCAGGCAACGCAGGCATGGGCATCACCTTCCCGTTCAGCGCCTCGATGTTCGTGCTCGTGGGATCCGCCACGGTCGGCCCGCTGCTGCAGGTCAACGACCTCGTCCTACCCCTGCTGATTGGCGGACTCTGGTGCTTCCTGCACCGCCTGATCGTTACCTACGTGCTGATCCGCAAGAGCGACATGGCACCCCTCGATCGGGCGCACCGGACGCCTTTCCGCCGGGCCTTCGCCCAGGGCTGGGGCACCACGCTCCTGTTCGTGGTGGTGGCCATCCCGCTGATCATCACCTCCGGGGCAATCGCCAACGCCCTCTCCGACTGGACGGGCTCGGACGTGGCCAAGTCCGTCAGCGTCATCGCTTGGATTCCTGTGGTCCTGATCATCACGGGCACCATCCTTGGCCGGAAGCGGCTGCCGCGCAGCCCGAAGGCCTACTGGGACTTTCTGCAGCAGTCCGCCCCGCGCTTCGGCGTCGTCGGCGTCACCGTGGTGTTCGCATTCGCCGGGGCCAACGCGCTGGCCGCCACCGGCCTGCCCAAGCAGATGACAGCACTGCTGAACGACCTCCACCTGCCGCTGTGGCTGCTGGCCATCCTGATCGGACTGATCGTCATCGCCGTCGCCGCGCCCCTGTCCGCGACGGCGACCATGGCCGCCGTCGGAACCGTGGGTGTGGCCACGCTGGTGGCCGCAGGCGTTCCGGCAACCACCGCGGCAGTCGCGGTGCTGGTCTTTTCCTCCTGCGAGGCGGCAGTGCCGCCCGGCGGCGCTCCGCTTTACGTCGCGTGCGGCATCGCCGACGTGGACCCGTACAAAACGTTTGCCCGCCTGTTCGTCCTCTACGCCCTGCCGCTGCTGGCCATCGGCGTGCTGATCGCCGTCGGCGTCCTGCCGATCTAAGGAAAACGTGGAAATGCAGAAGTTGCGACACACCATCAACGTCATCTTCGTGATCAGCCTCGCGGTGCTCCTCATCGCCGGAATAGTTTTCGTGGCCGGGCAGGCCCTCGCCCTGGCCACCGGGCAGGGCGGCTGGCTGGCGGTCCTCAACGCGGCCGTCAAGGGCCCGGCGTGCATCGCCGCGTCTGTCTGTGCCATCGCCGGATTTCTGCTCAGCTACAAGACCCCCGCGAACCAGAACAACCCGCAGCAGGAAGCCCGCACACCATGACGTCCTCGGAATCCGGCACGACCTACCCCTCCTACGAGGCACTCCTGGAACGGGAAGGGCAGCTTGCGGGCACCTCCTGGGGCCTGTTTCCCGATGCCGGGCGCGGCACTCCGTCCTTCATCCAGCCCGGTTCCGTCCGGGATGCCGCCGGCTGCGTCAGGACCGGCGCCGTCTTCGGCCTCGACTACCCCGCCGACGCCTTCGACCCCGGGATGTCCCTGAAACGGCGGGCTCCCCGGCACACGATCTACTCGGCGCACCCCGCCCACCGCGACGACTACCTTGACGGGTACTACCTGCAGGGCTCCAGCCAGATCGACGGCCTCCGGCACCGCAGGGCGGACGACGTCGGCTTCTACAACGGCACGCCCGACGGCGACATCCGGGAAGGAACAGCGGCCCTCGGCATCCAGGTGTGGGCGGAGCAGCCCATCGTCGGCCGGGGCGTACTGGTGGACGTCGACGGATATTGCCGGGATCAGGGCACGCCCATCGACCATGCAGCCGGGCAGCCCCTTGGCCTGAAACTGATCCGGGCCGCAGCCGAGGCCCAGTCCCTGGCTCTGCGGCCCGGGGACATCCTCATGATCCACACGGGGTGGTGTGAGTGGTTCCTCGCGCTGCCCGCCGGGGAAAAGGAGAGCCAGCGCGACAGCCGCCGGGCCAGCGGCATCGAACAGTCGGCCGAGTTCGTCGCCTGGGCCTGGGACAACCGGCTCGCCGTCATCGCCGCGGACAACTTCGCCGTCGAATGCCTGCCGCCTGTCCCGGCGAGCCCGTTCCGGGATACGGCACCCAACGACCACGGCATGATGCACCAGCAGTTCCTCGCCAAACTCGGCCTTCCGCTCGGCGAACTCTGGCAGCTCGGACCGCTCTGCCGGCACATGAAAGCCGCCGGCAGCTGGGACTCGCTCGTCACCGTCAAACCGCTGAACATCACGGGAGCCACCGGTTCCCCGGCCAACGCGACGGCAGTGACGTAGCAACTCCACCCCCGACTTGTTAGCCACGTCACATTCGTCTATGGTTGTCCGGGGCCACAGCGTGGTGGCCCTTTCAAAATTGGGGAGACAACTTAGTGAATGAGAAGCTGCGGGTGCTGGTCAGCGTTGACCTCGACGGCGCCAAGGCCCGGGTCAAGACGCAGGGTCATGTGACCGTCCAGAGCATTCAGGGCCTGTACGACGTCATGAAGCGCGCCGACTCGCTAGTCCCGGGGCTGGCCCTGGAACTGGATATGACCCTTGCCGAGGTGGAGCCCCAGGCCCTGGAGGAACTCCGCGGCTGCGCCCGCTCCCACCACCTTCCGCTGCAGGTCGATCCGCTCCAGCGCGACTACCGGTTCAGCATCCTGGCACCGACGCTGGTAGCTCTCCCGGTCGCCGCACCTGTGCTGGCAGCCGCCTGACGTTCCGCCAGCCTCAGGGTTAAATCCCGGCGGTCCAGTCGTCGTCGTACAGGCCGTCCCGGAAGTGCGTGCGGAGGTATGCCCCCACCACGGCGGCCCCAAGGTCCCCGGTTTCGGGCGCCACCACCCGGCCGTCGATCCGGCGGGCCAGTCGCTGGACGAACCGTTCAAGTCCCGGGTCGTCGCCGAGCCGGAAGAACGTGGCCTGCGTGCCGGACCGCGCCAGCCGGTCCAGCTCCGCGACCGTGACGCGGATGGTTTCCGGGTCCGGCGGCCAGCAGAACCATGACTCGCCGTCGGCCAGCAGATGGGCGGTGGGCTCGCCGTCGGTCACCACGAGCAGGACGGGCTGCATCGACGGGTGCTGACGGAAGAAGCGGCCGGCCAGCAGCAGGCCGTGGTGCAGGTTGGTTCCCTGTTCCCGCAGGGGCGGCAGGGCCGTGAGCTCGCCGATGTCCATGGACTGCGCGTAACGGCCGAACGTGACCAGCTGCAGCCGGTCCCCGCGGAACCGGGTCGAGACAAGATGGTGCAGGGCGAGCGCCGTGCGTTTCATGGGCACCCACCGTCCTTCGGCCGACATGGAAAAGGACACGTCAGCGAGCAGGACGACGGCGGCCTGGGTCCGGGCTTCCGTCTCCGTCACCTCGATGTCGCCGACGGCGAGGTGCAGTCCCCGGCCCGGATCACCGCCGTCGGCCATGGTGCGCCGGATCGCGTTGGTCATGGTGCGCGTCACGTCCCATGGCTCGGCGTCGCCGAATTCCCACTGCCGGCTTGAGCCGGTCTGCTCACCTGCGGCTCCGGCGACGCGCGTATCCCGCCCGCCCTGCCGGCCGGACAGTTGCTTGGCAGTGTCCCGCAGCAGCGATTTCCCGAGCCGCCGCATGGCCTGGGGTGACAGCCTGAGGTCACCGTCGGCTCCGCGCCGCAGGTAGCCGCCGTCCTGCATCGCCCGCTCGATCTCCGCGAGGGTGCGGGCAGTCACCGCGGCGTTCTGCCCGAGCTGGCGGGCCAGGGCATCCAGGTCCAGGTCATCGAGGGAGGACCCGTTGTAGTGCTGGGAGAGCTGTTCGGACAGCTCGTCGAGCTCGGCGATGTCCTGCAGCACGCCGGTGCCGTCGCCCAGTCCAAGTCCTTCCTGGCCGCCGAAGCGCTCGGAGCCGTTCCAGTCCTCACCGGGGCGCAGCGCGCGCAGGCTGTCGTCGAGCTGATTAAGCTGGGCCATGAGTTCGGCCGAGCCGAACGCCTGGGCGGACAGCCGCATCAGCTCTTCGCGCTGCTCGGGAGACATCGATTGCAGCAGCCGCTGGGCTGCGGCCGCGCGCTTGGCGAGGGCGTCCACCAGTTCCTCGACGGACTGTGGATTCTCCGGGAAGTAGTCACCGTGCTTGGCCATGAACTGCCGGAAATCCTCGTCGGTGTCCTCGCCGCGGCGGTGCTTGCCGAGCAGTTCGTTGAGGTCGCGCAGCATCTCGCTGACGGCTTCGCGGTCTTCGTCGGTTGCGTTTTCGAGGGCCTGCTTCATGCCGGCGAACCGCTGGTCAAGGACCTCGCGGCCCAGCAGGTCTTTGATCCTGTCGTAGGCTTCGCGGGCACTGCTCGACTGCCAGTCATAGGAGGCCAGTTCGTTGACCGCTGCCGCCGTGGACGGGGGCAGGTTCTGCAGCTGCATCTCGCGGAAGTCGCGCTCGGTGTTGTCCATCATGGCGTCGCGGGCGAGCTGCTTGCGTTCCTCCAGCACGGCGGTGTCGAGCAGCTTCTTCACCTCGTTGAGCGTGCCGTCCAGCCGGTGCCGGCTCAGCAGTTCACTCCGGCGCTGCTGGACGCGCCGGGCCAGGTTGTCGAGCCCTTCGCGGTCCCGGCCGCCGCGCCGCAGAAACTCCTGCAGGGCATGCCGGGGTGAGTAGCCGGCCATGACGTCCTCGGCGATCGCGTCGAGCGCTTCTGCCAGGTCGACCGGCGGGGCGAGCGGATCCGGACCACCGGCGTACCGGCCGTACCTGGACCGGTTGTGCAGGGTCATCATGCCTCCTGTACCGAGCAGAATCTGTCCTTAGCCGTACACCGTTTCCTCGTCGTCGGACTCTTTGGAGATCCGCCGGGCGAGGTAGAGGCCCTCCAGCGCAAGTTCGACGGCGGCGGCTCGCTGGCCGTCGTTTTGCGCGCCCAGGCGCTCACCGATTTTGTCGTAAAGGCTTGATCCGTTGAGGGACGGAAGGTTCTCGAGGAACTCCCGCGCCGTGACCTGGTCCCCGGTGGTCACGGTGGTGTGGCCGTCGAGGGCGGCCACGAGCGGGCCCATGTCGAGGCCCTGGAAGTGCGCGCGGACAGCCTCTGCCGTGGCCGTGCGCAGCAGGTGGTCCAGGATGCCCTGTTCGCGCCCTTCCTCACCCGACTCAAACTCGATCTTCCCGGTGAGGACCTCCACCGCGGTCTCCAGGTCGATGATGCGCGCCACGGCCTGGTCTTCCCCGCGTACGCTGGCCCGGCGCAGGGCAGCCGCGGCGACGGTTTCGGCGCCCGCGATGGCGAACCGTGCGGAAACCCCTGAGGTCTGGTTGATGGCCGGCGACTGCCGCAGGGCCCGGGTGTAGCGGGCCAGGATCTCGAGGATGACGGGCGGGACGTCGGCCACCAGCTTCCCCTCCTGCCGGATGACGGAAACCTCGTCATCCAGCTCGATCGGGTAGTGGGTGCGGATTTCGGCGCCGAAGCGGTCCTTTAAGGGCGTGATGATCCGGCCTCGGTTGGTGTAGTCCTCGGGGTTGGCGGACGCGACGACGAGCACGTCAAGCGGCAGCCGCAGCACGTAGCCGCGGATCTGGATGTCGCGCTCCTCCATGACATTGAGCATCGACACCTGGATCCGCTCGGCGAGGTCGGGCAGCTCGTTGATGGCGATGATCCCGCGGTTGGAGCGCGGGACGAGGCCGTAGTGGATCGTCTCGGGGTCCCCAAGACGGCGGCCCTCGGCCACGCGCATCGGGTCGACGTCGCCGATGAGGTCGGCGACGGAGGTGTCCGGCGTCGCAAGCTTTTCGACGTACCGTTCCGAGCGGTGGCGCCATGCCACCCGCATCCGGTCCCCCTCGGTGAGGGCACGGGAGCGGGACTGCTCGGTGATCGGTTCGTACGGGTGCTCGTTGAGTTCCGACTCCTCGATCACCGGCGACCACTCGTCCAGCAGCCCGGCCAGGGTGCGGAGCAGCCGGGTCTTGCCCTGCCCGCGTTCGCCCAGCAGGACGACGTCGTGGCCGGCGATCAAGGCACGCTCGAGCTGCGGCAGGACGGTCCGGCTGAACCCGAACAACCCGGGCCACGGATCGCGCCCGGCGGCGAGCGCGGCGATCAGGTTGTCGCGGATTTCGTGGCGCAGATCCTTGTGGACATGGCCGGCTGCACGAAGTTCGCCAACGGTGAAGATATCGGGACGATCACTCACCCCTCTACCGTAGTCCTCGGCGGTACGGGGAATCGAGCAATTTGCCCGATACCCTTAATGCTGATGACTGCAGCAACGCCGCCGGCGGGACCCCAGGGCACGCTCCTCCTTCTGGTGCGCCACGGGGAGACCCCCACCACGGGCAAGGTGCTGCCGGGGCGGGCCCCTGGACTGCACCTGTCCGAGCGGGGACGGGCCCAGGCAGAACGGGTCGCGGAACGGCTGGCCGGCCTGGCGGTCGACGCCGTCTACTCCTCCCCGCTGGAGCGAACCTGCGAGACGGCCGAGCCCACGGCAAAGAGCGCAGGACTTGAGGTGCGCGAGGAGGCCGGCCTGATCGAATGCGACTTCGGCGAGTGGACCGGCGCCGCCCTCACCGACCTGGCGGGCCTGCCGGAATGGCATACCGTGCAGCACAACCCGTCGGCCTTTCGTTTCCCCAACGGCGAGAGCTTCACGCAGATGCAGGCGCGGATCGTCGGGGCGCTCGAGGTGCTGGGGACAGCGCACGCCGGGGGCGTCGTCGTCTGTTTCTCCCATGCCGATCCCATCAAGGCGGCAGTCGCGCATGCCTTGGGCACGCCCCTGGACCTCTTCCAGAGAATTGTCATCAGCCCGGGGTCGGTCTCGGCCATCTCCTATTCAGACGGGCAGGCGCCCGCCGTGCTCACGGTGAATTCGACGTCGGAACCGCTGAGCGGGCTGCGGGCGTGAAGGTCAGGTGCCGTGACATGGGGCAGAGGTTGACATGGTGTCCGGACGGGAGCTGAGCCTCCTTGCTGATGGCGAAGTCGAGCTGCTCGGACGCATCCCGCGCAGCAGCAACGAGACGTTCCTGGTGGAGGTCTCCGCCGGGGACGATTCCTCCTATGCGGTGTACAAGCCAGAGGCCGGGGAACGGCCGCTGTCCGATTTCGAGCCCGGGCTGTACCGGCGGGAACGCGCGGCGTACCTGCTCAGCGAGTCCCTCGGCTGGGGAATCGTGCCGCCGACGGTGATCCGCGAGGAAGCACCCTTGGGGATAGGTTCGCTGCAGTGGTTCATCGACTGCGATTTCAGCGAGCACTACTTCACCCTGTACGCCGACGTCCCGGAAACGCACGGCGACCTGGCGCGGATCGCCCTGTTCGATTACGTCGCCAACAACACGGACCGCAAAAGCGGGCACGTGTTGCGGGGCGACGACGGGCGGGTGTGGGGCATCGACCATGGGCTGTGCTTCTCGGCCATCTTCAAACTGCGCACCGTGATCTGGGACTTCGCGGGTGACCCCATCCCCCAAGCCCTGCTCGACGACATCGCCCCGCTCGCCGAGGCCGTGCCCGCCGGTGTGACCGAGCTCCTCGACGGTTCGGAGGTCGCCGCCCTGCAGCGGCGGGTTCGGCGCCTGCTGCACGAACCGGTGCTGCCGGTGGACCGCACCGGCATGCGCTACCCGTGGCCGCTGGTGTAGCCGTATCCGTGCCGGTCTGCTGTCAGTACACTGGAACGCATGACCGAGCAGGAACCCGCCCCGGTCGCGGATGCCGAGGCTCCGACTCTGACCGATCCCGACACAGTCGATACGTCCTTGCGCAGTCCCAAACAGCGGTCCCGCACCTTCGCCGGAATCCTGGTGAATACGGCGCTTGCCAACATCACCACCAGCTATCTCTGGTTCGCCCTGACGTTCTGGGTGTACCTGGAGACGCGCAATGTGATCGCCACCGGCGTGGTCGGCGGCGCCTACATGCTGTTGATCGCCCTTTCCAGCATCAGCTTCGGCACCTTCGTGGACCGCTACCGCAAACTGGCCGTGATGCGCTTCGCTGCCGGTTTCACCCTGGTGATGTTCGTGCTGTCCGGGGTCATGTTCCTCCTTACGCCCGCCGCCCAAATCCTGGATTTGGCCCAGCCCTGGTTCTGGATCTTTACGCTGATCATCCTGGTCGGAGCGGTGGTGGAAAACATGCGCAACATTGCGCTGTCCACCACGGTCACCATCCTCATCGAGCCGGACCGGAGGGCCAACGCCAACGGGCTCGTGGGAATGGTGCAGGGACTGATGTTCATCATCACCTCGCTGCTCTCCGGGCTGTCCGTCGGGCTGCTGGGCATGGGGTGGACGATCGTCGTCGCCCTGGTTCTCACCGCCTTGGCGTTCGCGCACCTGCTCACCCTGCGCATGCCAGAGGAAGTGCGTGCCGCCGCCACAGATGCGCAAGGCGGATTCGACCTGCGCGGTTCACTCGCTGCCGTGCTTGCCATCGCCGGATTGTTCGCGCTCATCCTGTTTTCCACGTTCAACAACTTCATCGGCGGCGTCTACATGGCGCTGATGGATCCGTACGGACTGGAGATGTTCTCCGTGGAGATGTGGGGGGCCGTCTTCGCTCTCGGCTCCACCGGCTTCATCGTGGGCGGCGCACTGATCGGCAAATTCGGGCTCGGCGCCAACCCGCTGCGCACCATGCTCATCGCCGTGGCGGTGATGGGGCTCCTCGGTGCGATGTTCACGTTGCGGGAGTGGGCCTGGCTGTACGTCGCGGGCATCTGGCTGTATCTGGTCCTGATACCGTTCGTGGAAGCCGCCGAGCAGACCGTCATCCAGCAGGTGGTGCCCCTGCCCCGCCAGGGCCGGGTGTTCGGATTCGCCATGGCCTTCGAGTCCGCTGCGGCACCGGTCACCGCATTCCTCATTGCCCCGATCGCCCAGTTCTGGATCATCCCGTACGCACGGTCCGCCGAGGGCGCCGCCCAGCTGGCCCCGCTCCTGGGCGAAGGCACCTCCCGCGGCATCGCCCTGGTCTTCCTGGCGGCAGGAGTCATTATGATCGCGGCAGCGTTGGCGGCTTTTCTGACGCCGGTCTACCGCAGGGTTTCGGCATCGTATGCGCGGGCCGCTGCTGGCCCGGAAGCGGGATGACCTTCCGGGCCTCCGCGGCGGTCATAAACCGCGAGGCCTAGGTCCGCGGCGCTGATGCAGGGCTACCGGTACCAGCCCACGGCGCGGTCGTAGTTGCACTCCAGCGCGCCTGTACCTGGGTCAGTGCCTCCTCCGGCCGGGAAGTAGATGGCGCCAAAGTTAGCGGCGTCCGCTTCGATCCGTCCCTGGGCCCAGATCTGAGCTGCCTCCAGATCGGTCTCGGGGATGGGTTCCCGCGTGGTGCGGCCCGTCTCGTGATGGATGTCCAATTGGTACTCCCCGGGCTGGGACGTCCCGGGATAATTGCCGGGGTCCTGCTCGTCCCGTCGGCTTATGAGCACTTGGGCGGCAGCATGGAGAGTGGACTGTTTGCTTGGTGCGCTGCCTTGCTGCTGCTGTTTAATTCGGAGGCCCGATGCCGCGCTTTCAACGGTGTCCTCTGGCGTGACGAGGTAGTCTGAGCCGCTGACGTCAGCTTCTGAGCCCCCGACACTTTTCAGATGCTGCCCGAAGTGATCGGAGCTGCTTTGGATGGGGTTCATGCACCCTCCTTGAGGGTATTTGCGGCGATTGCCGACAGGTCCCACCCTAGACCTATTTCACCGCTTTCGGGTCGTGCGCCCGGGTTATGCGCAGCGGGCAGCCCGAGGCGCTTCAATGATAGCGAGCTGGCCGGTTTCGGGGACACCCGGAAACTGCACCTGCGGCGCTTCAACAATGGCCAGCTGGCCGGTTTCGGGGACACCCGGAAACTGCACCTGCGGGGCCTCTGCAGCGGGCGCCGGCGACTCCTGTGTGGCGCGCATGCGAAGAAGTGCCACCGCGGAAATGAGGAACCACGCGACGTTCGTGACTACGGACGGCCACGCTTCGTGGAATGCGCCATTGACAATGAAGGCGCACGAACCGAGGAGATTCGCGGTCTGGAATCCTTTGCCGGCCTTCAGCCAACCCATGGACACAGCCAGGTACGCACTGAGAATCGCAACCGCGCCGGCCCAACCGGAGATCTCCCACAGCAGTTCCATGATGTCCTTTCAGAGTTGATGCCCGGCCGCCATTCGCTGGGCGGAGTGAAGATGACGGGCGATATGTTTTGTTTGGAAGAGGCGTCATTGCCGGAGGGAAACAGGCATCGCTGGATCGGCGCATGCTCAGCCGTCCGGGCGGGGATCTCCATCGCTGGACGGTCCGGCTTGTATCCCTTGTCCCTACTTTTACTGCAATTATGGGGACGGAACAGCTTTAGATCAATTGCATTCCACTGAAGACATGGTTTAGAACTACTTAACATGGATATCGATCCGCGCCGGCTGCGAGTTCTTCTTGCGGTTGCCCGTACGGGCGGAGTGCTCGCCGCGGCTGACGAACTGGGGATTACGCCGTCTGCCGTGTCCCAGCAACTCAACAAATTAGAGGACGAGACGGGTCACGCTTTGGTGGTGCGAACGCCCAAAGGCTCGGTTTTGACACCCGCGGGCCTGGCCATAGCTGAAGCCGGCGAGGAGATCGAACGCGCACTCAGCGTCGCCCGCGCCCGGATAGAAGGCGGGGCCAAGATCGCGGGGGTCGTGCGGGTGGGCGGATTCACCAGCTTTGTCCGTACGGTGGTGATCCCGCGCCTGCCCGAGTGGCGCATCCAGTACCCGCAACTGCAGATCCGGATGATTGAGGACGACTACCCCGCCTTGATGCGGCTGCTCCGGCAGCGCGCGCTCGACGCCGTCGTGGTCGAGTTAGATTCGACGACGCCCGGTCAACGTTCGCTCTCCGCTGGCATGACCGAGGAGCCCCTCCTGGACGAGCCCTGGAAACTGGTCGTACCCGCGGGTGCCCTGCTCAGCACCGAGAACATCGATCTTGGCCGGCTGCCTCTGCCGTGGCTCGGCGTCGAGCCCTCAGCCGCCAACGCTGCGGTGCTCGGTCGGCTCCGTGAGTCCACCGGCGCCCAGATGGAGACCGTGCACCAGTACCAGGACACGCTGACCGCCCTGGCACTGATCGCCGCCGGCGAGGGTGTCGCCATTGTGCCCACGTTGGCGCTGACCGGAGTCGTCCAGGACGGCGTGGACGTCCTGGACGTCCCCGGGCTGGGTACGCGACGCATCGTTCTGCGGCGGTTCGACCGGCGACGGTCAGCCAGCATGCCGGTGGACACGGTAGCTCGCCTTCTGCGGGAATCGGCTGCGGCGTTCGACACCCGGTCGACAACCTGACCTGCTCTCTCTATGTGTCCGGTGTTCTCTGGACACATAGGCGGGGTACGGCTATTTCCGGCTGCCTGCTCCGGGCGTAGGGTGAAAGCACCGCAGCTGGAGCGGCGGGGACGCCACATAGCGTTTCCATCCGCGAGGAAACGAAGGAGATTCTCATGTTGCTTTGGATAGCCATCATCATTGCAGTTCTCTGGCTTCTCGGCCTGCTCGGCAACATCGGCGGCGGACTAATTCACCTGCTTTTGGTCATAGCCGTGGTGGTCCTGGTCTTCCACTTCATCCGCGGCAGGTCCTCCCGCGTGTAGGACGACAGGTTTAAACCTCCGCCGCGGGCGCCGCGAACTGCGCCTCGTACAGCAGCGCATATGCACCGCCCGCGGCCAGCAGGGACGCGTGCGTGCCCTGCTCCACGATCTGCCCGGCCTCCATCACCAGGATGAGGTCGGCGTCGCGGATCGTCGAGAGGCGGTGCGCGATCACGAAGCTCGTCCGGTCCGACCGCAGCGCACTCATCGCCTTCTGCACCAGCAGCTCGGTCCGGGTATCCACCGAACTGGTGGCCTCGTCCAGAATCAGCACCGATGGCCGGGCCAGGAACGCACGGGCAATGGTCAGCAGCTGCTTCTCGCCGGCGGACACGTTGGAGCCCTCATCCTCGAGCACCGTGTCGTACCCTTCGGGCAGGGCGCTCACGAACCGGTCCACGTATGTCGCCTGCGCCGCCTCAAGGATTTCCGCTTCCGACGCCGAGGGCCGGCCGTACGCGATGTTGTCCCGGATGGTCCCGCCGAAGAGCCACGTATCCTGCAGCACCATGCCCATCCGCGAGCGCAGCTCGCGCCGGGGAACCGAGGTGACGTCCACGCCGTCGAGCGTTATCCGCCCGGCGTCCAGCTCATAGAACCGCATCATCAGGTTCACCAGGGTGGTCTTGCCGGCCCCGGTGGGGCCGACGATCGCCACCGTCTGCCCCGGTTCCGCCACCAGGCTGAGGTCCGTGATCAGCGGCTTGTCCGGTGAGTAGGAGAACGAGACGTTCTCGAACACCAGGCGGCCCCGGCCGCCAACAGGAGCAGGGCCGGCATCCTCAACCGACTGCTCGTCCTCATCCAGCAACGAGAACACCCGCTCAGCGGACGCCACCCCGGACTGCAGCAGGTTGGCCATGGACCCCAGCTGGGCCAGCGGCTGGGTAAACTGCCGCGAGTACTGGATGAACGCCTGCACATCGCCCAGCTGCATCGCACCGGACGCCACCTGCAGCCCTCCCACCACCGCGATCCCCACATACACCAGATTCCCGATGAACGTCAGTGCCGGCATGATGAGGCCGCTGATGAACTGTGCCCCGAAGCTCGCCTCAAACAGCTCCGCATTCTTCTCCCGGAACCGCTCCTCCACCTCCCGCTGCCGGCCGAACACCTTCACCAGCGCGTGCCCCGTGTACGTCTCCTCGATCTGCCCGTTCAGCTCCCCCGTGTGCTTCCACTGGGCCACGAACAGCTTCTGCGAACGCTTGGCGATCAGCGCCGTCGTCACCAGCGTCAGCGGCACTGTGACCAGCGCTATCAGCGCCAGCACCGGCGAGAGCAGGAACATCATCACCAGCACGCCCAGCACCGTCAGCAGCGACGTGACGGCCAGGCTGATCGACTGCTGCAGGCTCTGCGAGATGTTGTCCACGTCGTTCGTCACCCGGCTGAGCAGTTCGCCGCGCTGGATGGAGTCGAAATACCGCAACGGAAGCCGGTGGATCTTCGCCTCGATCCGCTCGCGCAGCCGGTACACCGTCCGCTGCACCACGCCGTTGAGCACGTACGCCTGAATCCAGCCGAACGCCGACGCCAGCACATACAGCGCCAGAGCCCACAGCAGCACGTTCGCCAGCGCCGCGAAGTCGATTCCCGCCCCCGGTGTAAGGGTCATCGCCCCGAGCATGTCCGCCTGCGCATCCTGGCCGGACGCCCGCAACCCGGCGATCACCTGTTCCTGGCTCGCCCCGGCCGGCAGGTTCTTGGACACCGCGCCGGCAAAGATCAGGTTGGTGCCCTCGCCCAGCAGCCGCGGCCCGGTCACCGAAAACGCCACGCTGACGACGGCGAGCGCCAGTACCAGCACCAGCCACGCCCGCTCGGGGCGCAGCTCCCCCAGCAGCCGCAGGGCCGACGGCCCGAAGTTCAGCGCCTTCTCCGCCGGGACATTCATCCCGGCGAACGGTCCGCCGCGTCCCGGTCCGCCGGCGGGCCGGGGAATGCGTACGACGTCGGCCTGCCGGGTTCCCGGGGCAGCCCCGGTTCCCCGGGGGCGGCTTGAGGTGCTCATGCCGCCTCCTCCGCCGCCAGCTGCGAGGACACTATTTCGCGGTACGTCTCCGACGTCTCCAGCAGCTCCCGGTGCGTTCCGCGCCCGACGATCCTGCCGCCGTCGAGCACCAGAATCTGGTCCGCGTCCACGATGCTGGAGACGCGCTGGGCGATGATCACCAGCGTGGCACCGGCGGTGTCCCGCCGCAGCGCCTGCCGGAGCCGGGCGTCCGTCGCGGTGTCCAGCGAGGAAAACGAGTCGTCAAAGATGTACAGCTCGGGCCGCTTCACCAGCGCCCGGGCGATCGCCAGCCGCTGCCGCTGCCCGCCGGACACGTTGGTGCCGCCCTGTGAAACGGGCGCGTCCAGGCCGCCCTCCATCTGCCGCACAAAGTCCTCGGCCTGCGCGGTGGCCAGCGCCCGCCACAGCTCCTCCTCGGTGGCGTCCGGCTTGCCGTACAGCAGGTTGCTCCGCACCGTCCCGGAAAACAGGTACGGCCGCTGCGGCACCAGGCCGATATGCCCCCACAACAGGTCCGGATGCAGCTCGCGCACGTCCACGCCGCCCATCCGCACCGACCCGGAGGTGGCGTCGAAAAGCCGCGGCATGAGGTTCACCAGGGTGGTTTTCCCCGAGCCGGTGCTGCCGATGACCGCCGTCGTCCGGCCTGCGGCGGCGGTGAAGCTGACGCCGCTCAGGACCGGCCGTTCGGCACCCGGGTAGGCGAATCCGACGTCGCGCATTTCCAGCTCACCGCGGGCGGTGCCGGTTCCAGCCTCGGTGCCGGTCTCGTCCGCGAACACCACCGGGTTTGCCGGCGGCCGGACGGACGACTCCGTCTCCAGCACCTCGCCGATCCGGTCAGCCGAGACGGCCGCGCGCGGGATCATCACGGCCATGAAGGTGGCCATCATGACGGACATCAGGATCTGCAGCAAATAGCTGAGGAACGCCACCAGTGTGCCCACCTGCATGGAGCCGTCCTCGATCCGGAACGACCCGAACCAGATCACCGCCACGCTGGACACGTTCAGCACCAGCATCACCACGGGAAACGCGAGCGCCATCAGCCGCCCGGCCCGCAGCGCCGTGTCCGTGACGTCCGCGTTGGCGCCCGCGAAGCGCTCCGTTTCCAGGTCCTCGCGCACAAACGCCCGCACCACCCGGATGCCCGCCAGCTGCTCCCGCAGCACCCGGTTGACGGCATCGATCCGCAGCTGCATCAGGCGGAACAGCGGCACCATCCGGCTCACAATCAGGCCGACACCGATCAGCAGCACCGGCACGCTCACCGCGATCAGCCACGACAGCTGGGCATCCTGCCGGACGGCCATCACCACGCCGCCGATGCTGAGCATGGGCGCGGCCACCATCAGTGTGGCGGACATCAGCACCAGCTGCTGGACCTGCTGGACGTCGTTCGTGGACCGCGTGATGAGGCTCGCCGGGCCAAACCGGGTGACCTCCTGCTCGGAGAACCCGCCCACCCGGGTGAAGATCGCCCCACGCAGGTCGCGCCCCATCCCCATCGCCGCCTTGGCACCGAAGTACACTGCCGTCACCGCGCAGGCAATCTGCAGCAGGGTGATCAAAAGCATGAGGCTGCCAACGCGCAGGATGTAGCCGGTGTCCCCTCGGGCAACGCCCAGGTCAATGATGTCCGCGTTCAGCGTGGGGAGATAGAGGGAGGCAACGGACTGCGCCAACTGAAAAACGACGACGGCGATCAGCGGCCGCCGTTGCGGCTGCAGGTACCTGACAAGAAGCTTCCAAAGCATCCAGGTGCACCCTCGCAGCAGGTCCTCGAAGTGATGGGAAGGCCAGTGTACGTCCGGCGGCTGGGGACAGACTGTAGGCTGGGGGCCGTAGCCGGAATTCCGGAAACGGCAAATTGAGCACCGTAAATCGAACACCGCAAATTGAAGAATGGGGACTTCATTGAGCGATCAGCAGTTGGGCTTTGGCGAGCCCGGAAACATACCGGCGGCTGTCCGGCTCTCGGCAGCCTGCTGGGTGGCCAGCGCCGTGGTGGCCGGCATGATGCCCGTCATCCTGGAGGTGGCTGGCATCGACTTTGGCCAGTCGATCCCGGACTGGGCGGTGCCCTATCTGGTGGCGTTCGCCGTCCCGCTGACAGCCCTGCAGGTATTGGCGGCCCAGCATTTGCTGCATGGTGCCACATGGGCCCGCATTCTCCTCTCTGTCGCCGCAGCCCTGTCGGCGCTCGGCGCACCCGTCGACCTGACGGCCTTGATCCTTGCCGGGCTGGTCCTGACGCTGGCCGGGGCAACGCTGATGTGGGTGCCCGCATCCAACCGCTTTTTCGTGCTGCACCGCAGCGTCCCCGTCTATCCCGTGCCGGCACCTTCCGGCGTTGACACGGCCCTCGCTGACACCGGCCTCGCTGACACCGGCCTCGCTGATACCGCCCTCAAGGGAGAACCTCTGTGACTGACACGCTCCTTCTGCCCGCCGTGGCCGAGGCCCTGGCCGCCCACGGCGTGGCCCACGAGGTCCTGGAATGCTTACCGGATCTGGCGGACACCGCGGAGTTCTGCGCCCACTACGGCTTCAGCCTGGAGCAGGCGGCCAACACCATCCTGGTCGCCTCCAAGAAGGTGGAGCCGCCCCGGTATGCGGTGTGCGTGGTCCTGGGCACCACCCGGCTGGACGTGAACCGCTCGGTCCGCGCCCTGCTCGACGTCAAGCGTGCCTCCTTCGCCGACGCCGGCACCACCACCGCGCTGACCGGCATGCTGGTGGGCGGCGTCACCGCGCCCGGCATCGTCGGGCTTCCCGTGTATGTGGACCAGGCCGTGATGGACGTGCCCCGGGTGGTCATGGGAGGCGGCAACAGGTCCAGCAAGATCGTCCTGGACCCGGCCGAGCTCCTCAAACTGCCGGGAGTCGAGGTGGTGGACGGGCTCGCCGGAGCGCGTACAGCCCCCAGCCACGATATGCAGGGCTGAAGTCCAGAGGAGGAACAGCATGTCCGCCACCGTAAACGAATATCCCTTTACGCAAGTCGACGTTTTCGCCCCCGGGCCAAGGCCCGGCAACCCGGTTGCCGTCGTCCATGACGCCGACGCCCTGACCGCCGACCAGATGCAGAGCTTCGCGAACTGGACCAACCTCTCCGAGACGACGTTCCTGCTGAAGCCGACACAGCCGGAAGCTGACTACCGCCTGAGGATCTTCACGCCGGCGTCCGAGTTTCCTTTCGCCGGGCACCCCACGCTCGGCTCCGCGCACGCGTGGCTGGAGAATGGCGGCCGCCCGCAGCGCCCGGGCGAACTCGTCCAGGAATGCGAGGTGGGGCTCGTGAAGATCAGCCGAACCGACAGCGAACAGTTCTTCGAGGCGCCGCCGCTGCTCCGTGCCGGTGCCGTGGAAACAGAAGTGCTGGAGCGGGCCGCTGCGAGCCTGGGCATCACATCCGAACAGGTTCTGGACAGCAACTGGGTGGACAACGGACCAGGCTGGCTCGGTATCCGGCTGGCCTCGGCCCGGCAGGTTCTCGACCTGGCACCCGACTTCGTGGCCATGGGGCGGCTGATCGTGGGTGTCATCGGCCCCTACGGAAACGGCGGCCCGGCGGACTTTGAGGTGCGCGGCTTCCTTCCCAGCCTGGGCATCCCCGAAGATTCAGTCACCGGCAGCCTGAACGCAGGCCTCGCCCAGTGGCTGATCGGTTCGGGTGCAGTGGCCGCCAACTACACCGTCAGCCAGGGCACCATCCTGGGCCGCGGCGGCCGCCTGACCATCACCAGCGAAGGCGGCCGCATCTGGGTCGGCGGCACCAGCCGCACAGTCATCCGGGGCAGCGTCTTCCTGTAGTTCCGAGGCCGCTTGAATTCCGCCCGCCCGTTCGACGAACGTGCCGGGGACGGGCCGGTGCCCCATTGCGCCTGCCCGTCCCAGTCCGTGGTCTTCGTCGGTGACCTGGATGGTGATCTTCGTGTCGGGTCTCTTGCGGGGCCGCGGCGCTTCTGCACGGCCCCTGCGCAATACTGTCCCCCGCAACGCTCAAGAATGGCGCAACTTTCGGGCAGGATCACTGCAAGATCCGGTGGGCCCGCCGTCGTGCGTTTTAGGGCCGTGCACGGACCGTAAATACTGCTGCGGACGGCTGCTGATTGGAACAAAGAAAGTGACGTGCGCCTCAAAGCAGCAACGTTGCCCGGCCCCGGAACGTTGGACAGTGGAACGGAAGGAGGCCACATGCTCATTGTTCTGACAGGAATCGACGGTTCGGGAAAGACGACGGCGGCCCGTTCCCTGGTTGCCGCAGTCCGGGCGGAGGGTAAGGACGCGCTTTTACTGAGCAACTATGCCGGCCGGCGGCGGATGTCGCTGCTCAGCGCCAAGCTCGGCATCAGGCTGCCATCCCGCCTGGCCGACGCCGCCGAAACCACCATGCGGGTATTCAACGTGCTGGTGTCGCATACCCGGGCATCCCGGTTCCATGGCCTTGTTGTCATGGACCGGCACCTTCATTGCCAGCTGGCGCTGCGCGAGGCAAAGGGCCTGCGCCGCGGACGGCTGCTTCCCTGGCTGCTCCGCACGCTGCCCGCCCCGGACGTGGTTCTCCATCTGGACGTGAGCCCCGAAACCGCGCACCAACGGATCCTGGCGCGCGGGACGGACGAGGAATCCGTGGCCGAACTAGCCGCCCTCCGGAATGCCTACCGCGCACTGCCCGAGTACGCGGACATGGTTAGGATCGACGCCGGCGGCACCCCGGGCGACGTGCTGGCCAGGCTGCTTGACGCCGTCGATCTCCGCCGTCGACTCAAGGTTTAGTCAAGAATTCACGAAACGGCCAAATAGGCCTTCCCTCAGGTTCCGCCGGCTGTACATTGGTGCCAGCTCTCCTCTTTCCCCCCAAACCGGAGTGCTGGAAGCCTCCGCGCTGGAGTCGTCTGATTCGCGCGGAGGCTTCCCCTTTCACTCTCCGCACCGCCTTCACCCCGACACCGCCGGCCACGGCATCCTCTGGCCACGCCCCGCCCTCAACGATATAGTAAGCATGCTGATGACTTCGGATTGCCGGACCATCATCTGTTCACTTCGACGAAGGAGACACTATGAGCACGAGGGTTGAGAAGCGCATTCTGGTGAACGTGCCGGTCAGCACGGCATACAACCAGTGGACCCAGTTCGAAGATTTTCCGCATTTCATGGGCGGCGTCAAGAAAGTGACCCAACTCAGCGATGACCGCCTCGAGTGGGTGGCTGAGATCGCGGGCGTGAAGCGCAAGTGGGAGGCACGGATCCTCGAGCAGAAGCCGGACCAGAAGGTTGCCTGGGCCGCCACGGAGGGGGCCACCAACGCCGGCTCGGTGGAGTTTGAAGACGTGGGCGGAGGCCAGGCCTCCATCAGGCTGTTCATCGACTACGAACCCGAGGGGCTCGTGGAAAAGATCGGCGACAAGCTGCACGTCGTGGAGCACCAGGCCGAGGCCGACCTCAAGAGGTTCAAGGCATTCATCGAGGACGAAGGCTACGCCAGCGGCGCCTGGCGGGGATCGGTCAATGAAGGCGGCTCGGTGGGGACCCCTGGCGTTGAGCACGCTGCCGGGTCGCTCGGCGACAGCGGCAAGGCCGGCGTCTCCGGCAAGATGGCGGCTGCTGCCGGAGTGGCGGCTGCTGCGGGCGCGGCAGCAGCAGTTGCCGCGGGCGGCAAGGACAAGGACGCCGACACCGTTTACGTCGTCGACGAGACCGTCACCCCGGTGGTTCCGGAGTACACCGAAACCACCGTCGTTACCGACACGACCGACGCCCCGGGCTTCTCCGGCGGAACTGCGGCGGACACCGTTGCCGGCGGAACTGTTGCCGGCGGAACTGCGGCCGGCGCCGGCTCGGCGCTGACGGACGAGACCGTCGCCCATCCCTTCGACCAGACCAACGGACTGATTGACGACGAAGGCGACTCGGACGAAACCGCCGCGAGCGACACACGCAGCGCCGCAGACCGGGCTGAAAGCGCAGACCGCGATCCCGGCACCATCCCGCCGCTGGGCGGCACGTCCGGCCAGCACTAGCAAAACCAAGTGCCGCCGTCGACCGTTTTTTCGACGGCGGCAGCCAATACAATCGCAAAAACGACGGCGGGAATACCCGCCGTCGTTTTTTTGGTCGTTTGCTGCCTTAAATATCCGTTCGAACGCTTTGTATTGAGCATTGACCTCCACGTCACGCCGTGGCAACGTGGGATTCATCTTTCATGCCCCCAATGCTCGGGGCAGAGCGCAAGCCGTTTCTTGCCGTGGCGCCTATGCCCGGCAAACTAAAGTTAATGCCTCAATCGTTGCGGCAGCGATGCCGCGTGCCCGGACATCTGAGATCTTTGGCGGTTCTCTCATTTCCGACAAAGTCTTCTCATTGAGGCCTGCCGAACAAGCGTTGTGTTGCGCTTCGGCAGGCTGTGGGGGCCCAAATGGAACACTTAAGAATTGTTCTTTATTCACACGACTCGGTGGGTCTCGGTCACGTTCGGCGCAATCTCGCGCTTGCCCACGCCCTGAGTAACCAGCTTCCCGTCCTGACGGGTCGTCCTGTGACAGGCATCCTCGTTTCCGGCACGGCACTGGCCCCCGGGTTTGACGTTCCTGCCTGCTGGGACTGGGTCATCCTGCCCGGAGTGGAAAAGAGCACTGCCGGCTATCAGCCCCGCAACCTGAGCGTTCCGATGCAGGACCTCATCTCGCTCCGCGCCGGCCTGCTCGAATCCGTGCTGGGCAGCTTCCGACCCGACCTGGTGGTGGTTGACCGCCACGCCACCGGCATCCACCGCGAACTTGAAGCCGCCCTGCGCCGGGCACGCGCGGCCGGGCCCGTCCGCACAGTTCTGGGACTGCGCGAGGTCCTGGATGAGCCTAAGGCAGCGATCGCCGAATGGGAGAAGGTGGGCGGCGCGCCACTGGTCAAAGACCTGTTTGACGCCATCTGGGTTTATGGGGACCCCTCTGTGCATGATCCCGTTGCGTGCGGGGAAATACCGCTGACCGTAGGGAAACTGATCCACTACACCGGCTACCTTGCGGCAGGGCGGCCGCCCGGCTCCGGGAAGCTCCGCGTGCAGCGCCCTTATTTCATGACGACGGTGGGCGGCGGCGCTGACGGGCACGCCCTGGCAGCCATGGCAGCGGCGACCGATCTGCCGCCGGGAGTGGGGCACCTGATCGTTGCCGGGCCGCAAATGCCCGCCGAACAGCTCAACGACCTGCGCCTACACGCCACGGCGGGCACCAGAATCGTGGACACTCTGGACGACATGGTGCTTCATCTGCGGGGGGCCCAGGCCATCGTGTCCATGGGTGGCTACAACACCGTGTGCGAAATCATGAGCACCGACGTTCCTGCCCTGATTGTGCCGCGCATCCACGCCCGCTTCGAGCAGCGGATCAGGGCCGCCTCCCTGGCTTCCGCGGGGTACCTGGAATATCGCGAGATCACCACATTGACGCCGAGGTACCTCTCCGGCTGGCTGGTCCGCCGGCTGGGCAGCAGGGTCGACCGGAGGCAGGCGCGGCTTGACGGGCTGGTCCGCGTGCCGCAGCTCGCGGCCGAACTCCTGCAGCCCCTGCTGCACCCTGACGCATCCTCGGCGGCCAGCAGCTCACGGGAAGGTGCCGCGCATGTTGCAATCTGAACCGGCTACCGCCTACATCCTGAAAATGTACCCGCGGTTCTCCGAGACGTTCATCGTGTCAGAGATTCTGGCACGCGAGGCAGCCGGCGACAGGATCGAGATCTTCTCCCTGCGCCCGCCCAACGATCCGCGGTTCCATCCCGAGCTGGCGCGGGTCAAGGCACCCGTAACATATGTTGGCCGCCCGAAGAGCGCCGAGCGTGCCTGGGAGACCTTCCGCGCCGCGGAAGCCGCCGGTCTCGCCCCGGCTGTGTCCCGGGTATTCGCGGAACTGGCCACCATGGACACAAACGATGCTCTTCAGGCCATAAACCTCGCCGTCACCCTGCAGAACCGCAAGATCAGGCACATGCACGTTCACTTCGCGTCAATCCCCACGACCGTGGCGAGGCTTGCCTCGGCCATTACCGGCATCCCCTATTCCTTCACGGCCCACGCGGTGGATATTTTCGTTGGGGCCGTCGACGACGATCTCCGGACCAAGTTTGCCCAGGCCCACCACGCCGTCACGATCAGCGAGTACAACCTGAGGTTCCTCCGCCGCCGCTTCCCGGACGTTACCTCCCGCCTGCACCTTGTGCGGAACGGCCTGGAGCTCGAGCGCTTCCCGTACCGCGACCCCCGGCCTGTCGGCGCCACGGTGCGGGTGGCCGCCGTCGGACGGCTCGTGGAGAAGAAGGGATTCCAGCATCTGATGCCGGCGGCCGCGGAGCTGGTGTCGCAGGGTTTCCCGCTGGACATGAGGATCGCCGGCACGGGGGTGTTGGCCGACCAGCTGCAGTGCACGGTCGGTCAGCTCGGGCTGGACAGGCACGTGAGGCTGCTCGGTCCGCAGACCCAGGACCAGGTCCATGAGCTGCTGGATTCCTGCGACGTGTTCGTTGCTCCCTGCGTCGTAGCGGCGGACGGCAACGCGGACGGGATGCCAACGGTCCTGCTGGAGGCCATGGCCGCCGGGGTGCCCTGCATCTCTACGGCAGTAACGGGCATTCCCGAGGCTGTACGGAACGGGCAGACCGGAATCCTGACGCAGCCCGGCCAGCCCCATCTGCTCGCCCAAGCGATCCGCCGCATGAGTTCACCAGCCACAGACCGGGTTGTGCTGGCCAGGAACGCCCGCGCACTGATCGAGAAGGAATACGACGCGCGGCGGCAGGCGGAGGCGCTCCGGGCCCTGTCGCCGGCGGCAAGGAAGGTAGCGTAATGCGCGTCGCCTATGTTTGTGCCGACCCGGGAGTCCCGGTCTTCGGCACCAAGGGATCGTCAGTCCATGTGCAGGAAATCGTGCGGGCTTGGCACCGGGCCGGGGCCGATGTCACGGTCTACTGCACCCGTGCCGGGACTGACCGGCCGGCGGATTTGGCCGGGCTGCCCGTCGTCGAAATCCCGCCTCACCGCGCTGACCGGGCAGGGCCTGTTTGCGGGACCGGGCCAGCTTCTGGGGAGGAGCGGGAACGTGCCATCGAAGAGGCAGCAGCGGCCCTGGCGGAGGCGGTGGTCCGGGACGGCTGCGACGTGATCTACGAGCGCTACTCGCTCTTCAGCGCGGCCCTGGCCATGGCCGCCGGAGCCCTACGGGTCCCAGGGGTGCTGGAGGTCAACGCGCCGTTGATCGAGGAACAGCAGCAGTACCGGCAGCTGTTCGACCGCCGTCTGGCCGAGGCCGTACTCCATCGCAACGCCCTGGCAGCGGACACCGTGGCCGCTGTCTCGGAGCCCGTGGTGCGGTGGGTGAAGCAGCGCGTTCCCGAGGCCAGGACCGTGCTGGCACCCAACGGCGTAAACACGGAACGGATCCGTCCCCGGCCGCGCGGCCGCCGCCACCCGCGCCAACTGACCGTGGGATTCGTGGGCAGCCTGAAACCCTGGCACGGTGTCCCCGCCCTGCTCACCGCGGTGGCGCTGGCCAACGCCGAGGCAGGCACTGACGGAAGGTGGACCGTGAAGATCATTGGCGACGGCCCCGGCAGGCAGGACCTCGAGAGGGCTGCAGCGGGGCTGGGCGTCGAGGCGGAGTTCACCGGCGCCGTGCCGCCTGATGCGGTGCCCGGGCTGCTGCATAAATGCGATGCCGCCGCTGCTCCATACCCGCAGCCTGTCCCCGACCGGGACGACTACTTTTCACCGCTGAAGGTCTACGAGTACCTTGCCGCCGGCATGCCGATCGTGGCCACGGCGGTGGGCCAGATACCGTCCATCCTGGAAGACGGACGCACAGGCCTGCTCGTTGCGCCGGGCGATCCGGCGGCCTTCGCCGCAGCATTGAACCGTCTGGCGGCTGACGCTGCGCTCCGCGAACGGCTGGGCACCCAGGCCCGGGCCGCCGCCGTCGAACACCACAGTTGGGACGGTGTGCTTGCCCTGATCACCGAGTCGCTGGCAATCCGGCGGGAGGTGGCTTGGCCATGACCGCGCACGCCCACCGGGCCCAGCCGTCAGCGCAGCAAGCGGCCGCCGCGCGGAAGCAGGCGTGGCCGCCACGGCGCGGGCGGAACGCCGGGCCGTCAGTACCGGAGTCCGGGCTTCGGCGCACGCTGCGGTGCGTGCGCCCGCATCTCCAGGGCCATCGCCTCCTCATGACTGGTGGATTCGCCGGACTGACGTTCGACGTGGTTTTCCGCCTGGTGGAACCGTGGCCCCTCAAGCTAGTGGTCGATGCCGTTTCCCGCTCGCTTGGCGCCACACTCCACAAACCCGGGCCCTCGATGGACGCCAGCCTGCAGACGCTCATCCTGTGCGGGGCGGCGGTGGTGGCCATCAGCATCGGGCGCGCCATCGCCAACTACTGGTCAGCAGTCTGCTTCGCCCTCATCGGCTCGAGGGTCGCCGCGGACTTGAGGGCACGGGCCTTCCGCCACGTGCAGAGCCTGTCCATGCGCCACCACACACGTGCGTCCACCGGGGACACAGTTCAACGACTGGTGGGTGATGTGTCCCGCCTGCAGGACGTGGCAATCACCGCCGGGCTGCCGCTCATGGGCAACATGGCCACCCTGGCGGCGATGATCGGCATCTTGCTCCTGCTGGATCCCCTGCTCTCGTTGGTAGTGGTTTTGGCAGGCGGCGTCTTCGTGCTCCTGTCCCGCGCCAGCTCAGGCCAGATCACGGTGGCGGCCGGCAACTCCCGCAAGGGTGAAGGGCACCTGGCCACGACGGCCGCGCAGACTTTGGGTGCCATCCGCGAGGTCCAGGCTTACGGCCTGGAGGACACCATCAGTTCCAGCTTCCGCAGCAGCAACCAGGCAACCTTGGGAACGGGTGTTGCGGCGCTGCGGCTCGCCGCAGGCCTCGAGCGGCGCACGGACGTGCTGATCGGCGTCGCCACGGCAGTGGTCTTGGCCGGCGGCGGCTGGCGGGTCATGGAGCACGTGATCACGCCGGGTGACCTGGTGATATTCCTGATGTACCTCAAGACGGGAATGAAACCGCTCAAGGACGTGGCGAAACAAATTGGCCGGATCGCCCGGGCCACAGCCTCCGGTGAGCGCGTGGCGGACTTGCTGGAAGCACAGACGGACCTGCCGGAGTCCGCCCATGCCCGCCGCCTGGACAACAGGAACCCGGACATCGTGATTGAAGGCGTCTCAGCGGGTCACGGCGACGGAATGGTGCTCCACGGGATCCACCTGACCATTCCGGCCGGTGAGCACGTGGCCATCCTCGGCCCGTCCGGCGCCGGAAAGTCCACTCTGGCCAGCCTGATCCTGCGCATGCTCGATCCCGCCACGGGGTCGGTCAGGGTGGGCGGCGCGGACCTGCGGGAACTTAAAATCGCGTCCGTGCGGTCCCATGTGTCCATCCTGCTGCAGGACTCCGTGCTGTTCGGTGCCTCCGTCCGGGACAACATCCGGTTCGGCCGGCTCGACGCCACGGACCGGGAAGTCGAGGAGGCTGCTGCCCTGGCCCAGGCCGGCGACTTCATCCGGTCTCTTCCGGACGGCTACGACACAGTACTGGGCGAAGCGGCGAAGGACCTCTCCGGCGGCCAGCGGCAGCGGATCGCCATTGCCCGTGCCATTCTCCGGCGGGCCCCGATCGTGATTCTCGACGAAGCGACAGCTGGCCTGGACCCCGCCTCCCGGGATTCCGTTCTGCAGGCCCTCGCCGCCCTAACCCGCGAACGGACCTCCATCACGATCACCCACGATCCCCACTCCGCTCGTTCCTGCGACCGCATCGTGTGGCTCGAAAACGGCAGGATTGTGGAGGAGGGACGCCCGGAGGAGCTGCTGCGGGATCCCGGGTCCAGGTTCTCCCGCTGGATGGATGACGAAGACCCCAGCCGGCCCGACGAGAAGCTGG
Organism: Arthrobacter sp. K5; assembly: GCF_040448525.1. Classification (NCBI taxonomy): domain Bacteria; kingdom Bacillati; phylum Actinomycetota; class Actinomycetes; order Micrococcales; family Micrococcaceae; genus Arthrobacter; species Arthrobacter sp. K5. Next base: position 2,432,750 of record NZ_CP159279.1, read on the forward strand.
AAGTGCAATGAACGCCTCGCACTCCGAGTTCAAGAACCCGGACCGTTCCTTGGCCGGACGCGATGATGCGCTCCCCGGCCTGCCCTACCTGTTGGACGACGCCCGCCTGTCCTCGTTGCTCGGCGAAACCGTCCGCGTGACCCGGGTCCGCTACAAACCCCGCACCTCCCTGCTGGTGGCATTCCGGCGCATCCGCAACGGGAGTTTCGATTACGGCTGGGCGCACACCTTGTCCTCTCCCGCCAAGCTGTTGAGGCGCGAAAGTACATCACGGTCCCGTGGCGGGAACGTACGCATTCTCCGGCCCGATCCCAGGCAGGACGACATGCTGGTGGCGGTCGGCGGCACTGCCGACGACTGGGCCCTGCACAAGAACCTGTTGTGGCTTTACGAGCACGGCATCGAACGGCTGGGGCTCCACTACGGGCCGGACACTGGCCTGCCAGCCGGCAGCAGCGTGCTGCGCTACAAGCCCGAACGTCGGCTGGTGCTCTTAGCATCCAGCACCGCGGCCCCGGTAGTGCTCAAGGCCGCCGCGAAACCTGCCTCTCCCGGACAACAAGCACATTTCCTGGACCGGCTACGCCTGCACGGTGTTCCCCTCCTCCCCCAGTTGGGGGACACGGAATGCCTGGCGAATGGAATCAGCGCCTGCGTGGCCTGGGGCGGGGGTGACCTCACCGAGTTCGACGACGATTCCAGAGCCTTCACTGCCGGGGAAGCCCTGGCCAGACTGCATGGGATACCGATCACCGGCAGGACGGTTGCCGAAGCGGCTGATTCCAGCCTCCAGGACGGAGCGGGCAGCTGGCTGGCCCAGGTCACCGCGCAGCTGAAGGCCACCCGCAGCATGGTCTCCTCCCTAGTCCCTGCATACGAGGAACCGGCACGGTGCATCGAGGCCGAGCTCGGTTTCCTGCTGTTGGAAGGAGCCGGGTCCGGCCGGGTCCTGGTTCATGGCGACTTCTCTCCGGATCAGGTGCTGGTGGGAGGGTCAGAGGTTCGTCTTATCGATTTCGACCGTGCGCGTCCCGGGATGGCGGAGGCCGATCTGGGATCGTTCGCCGCAGTGGAGGAGACGGTGCTGCCGGGATGGGAGAGAGCACATGCAGGTGGCCCGAAGACAGCCCGCCTCATCGAAGGCTACGTCGGAGCGGGCGGCCGGTTCTCACAGACCGCGGTAGATGCCTGGGCTGCTTTCCGGCTCTTTAACAACAGCGTTGAGCCCTTCCGGAACCGGTCCCCGGAATGGGCGGCAGGCATGTCCTGGCATCTCAACCGGGCAATGGAGCTGATCTCGTGAACTGGCATCCTCCCGTTCCCCACCGGGTGGCCGACGCCGCCGGAACCGTCTGGTCCGTCCGGCGGGCGTGGCCCGGCGCTTCGGCGGGCCGGTATGTCCTGGAAGTCCGGAATCCGGCCCGGCCCGGTGTCCTGGCGGGCCACTTCAGTGAGGGCCGGTTCGACCCCGTCACTGTCAATGACCACCGCTTGCCCGCCCTCTCCGCAGAATCGTCGAAGGGCGAAGTTGTGGTTCACCGGGCCCACAAACGCGCTGTGCTGCGCACTTCGGCAAGCTACATCAAGGTGTTCCGCCCCGGATGGGCGCCCGCGGCGGCCGTCGGCCACGGCACAGCCACCGCTCCCCCGGCCGGTGGCGGCTTCAGAACCCCCCGGCTGATCAGCGCCGGGCAGGATGTCCTGGTCTTCAGCCCCGTCGCTGGCCGTTCCTTCTACGAGCTCGGCCAGGATCAAACCGGCATCACCGATGCGTTCTATGCCAGCAAATGGGATGAGTGGCAGCGGGCCTGGACGGCGACTTTATCCGGAGCCGGCAGCACGGCCTTTCTGGAGCGCCTTCCCCTGCACGACGCAGAGGAGGAACTGGTCATCCTGCGGCGTTGGATCGAGCACTGGCTGCGCCACAGCGAGGGCATCGCCGAAGCCGCTAAGGAACGCGCGGCTCTCCTGGCACGGGCCGATGTGGTGACGGCCGGCCTCCTCGCCACGCCGCGGGATCGCCTGGGCTGGGCCCACGGGGACCTGCATGACAAGCAGATGCTTGGCCAGGGCTACCCGGGTGCGCCGGGCCTGCTGGATTTTGACGAGGCCTGCACGGCCGAGGCGGCCTTGGATCTGGCCAATCTGGATGTGCATCTGGAACTCAGGTGGCGGCAAAAACTGCTGACCACCCGACGGTATGACATCGCCCACGCCAGCATAATGTCCGCGGCCGAACGCGTTCACGCCAGCCCCGGCAGGCTTGCCGCCTATGCCGCTTCCACACGGCTCCGGCTGGCATGCCTGTATTCGTTCCGGCCGCCTTGGGGGCCGCAGGCAGCCACGTACCTAACGTCCCTGGACCCGGCGCCGCGGGAACAGCCAGAAAGCCGACACTAACATGATCAATTTCCCAAGGCGGGAAGCGGACGCGCTGTCGCTGTCCGTTATCGGGACCGGGTACCTTGGCGCCACGCACGCGGTCTGCATGGCGCTGCTGGGGCACAGCGTGGTGGGGATCGACGTCGACGAGAACAAGATCCGTTCACTGGCCAGTGGAACACTGCCGTTCTACGAACCGGGACTGCAGGAACTGCTCCACCGGATGCTGGCGTGCGGCAGGCTAAGCTTCAGCACCGACTTCTCCGCCGCGGCGGGCGCAGATATTCATTTCCTGTGCGTCGGTACCCCGCAGATGCCCGACTCGCCGGCCGCCGACCTCCGCTTCCTGGACGGCGCCCTCGCCCGGCTGGCACCGCATCTGGACAGGGCCTGCCTCGTCGCCGGCAAATCCACCGTGCCCATCGGCACCGCCGAGCGGCTCGCAGCATTCCTCCGGTCGAGCTCGCCCGCGGGTGATCAAGCCGAACTCGCCTGGAACCCGGAGTTCCTCCGGGAAGGGCACGCCGTCGAGGACACCCTGCACCCGGACCGGCTCGTGTTCGGTGTGGCGTCCGAGTGGGCCCGGGATCGGCTGGCAGCCTGCTACGCTCCGATCATCGCCGACGGCACCCCAGTGGTGGAGACCGACCCCGCCACCGCCGAACTGGTCAAGGCCGCCGCCAACTCCTTCCTGGCCACCAAAATCTCCTACATCAACGCGATGGCCGAAATCTGCGAAGCCACCGGCGCCGACGTCAACCAGCTCGCCACGGCCCTCTCCTACGACAACCGCATCGGCGGCCGGTTCCTCACACCCGGCCTCGGCTTCGGCGGCGGCTGCCTGCCCAAGGACATCCGCGCCTTCACCCACCGGGCCCGGGAGCTCGGCGTCGGGCAGGCCGTGGGCTTCCTGCAGGAGGTCGACGCCATCAACCAGCGCCGCCGCCAGCGCACCGTGGACCTCATCACGGAAATGGCCTGCGGGGACCTGGCCGGCGTGCACGTCACCGTCCTCGGCGCAGCCTTCAAACCCGACTCCGACGACATCCGCGACGCCCCCGCCCTCGACGTGGCCCGCATGCTCCACCAGGCCGGAGCCAAGGTCACGGTGTTCGACCCCAAAGCCATGGACAACGCCCGGCGCGCCTACCCGGACCTCGCCTACGCCGACACCCTCGAAGCCGCCGTCACCGGCGCCGAGATCGTGGCCCTGCTCACCGAATGGGACGTTTTCCGCCGGGCGGACCCCGCCGCGCTCGGCGCCCTGGTGCAGCGGCGGAACATCGTCGACGGCCGGCACGCACTCGACGCCGAGGCCTACCGCGCCGCCGGCTGGGACTACCGCGCCCTGGGCGCCCCGAGCAAGCTGCCGGCCCCGGTTTCCCAGGGGCAGGGTTCATTCATTGCAGCGGCGCATGTGGCTGAGCCCGTATAGCAGGCAGGACCCGTCAGAGCGCGGGGTCCGGTGTTCCTGCTGACTTGTTGCGGGTTTCCATCAGGTGCAGCTGCAGTTTCGCTTCTGCTTCCCGACGCCGTTTGGCCTGCTCACGCATCTTCCGTGTTGCCTCGGAGCCTTCGGAGTGGATCAGTCCGGCCGTTGGATTGCGGGGAACGCCACCGCCGGAGGGTGCCGCCGCCATAAGTTCTTCGCCCATGCCCCATCGTCACATGGTCGTGACTTTGCGGGAAGAGTTGCCGCCGGAGCGTGACCGGATCGGAACCTGGCGGCATTCATAAGGGCCGGCGGCGTTTGGGAAGGCGCCCCGGGCTCGTAAGGATCGCTCTCCGGGGCTCTTGCCGTCGGCCCCACCTTTATTTTACGAGCCCGGAGCCCCGTAAAACAGGGCTTTTCAGGTTTCCCGGATCCCCAAATCAAGCGAATATCCGGCAAATCTGCACCGCTTTGCTGCACAGCCGGAGGACCCACCCCGTTACATTTATTCCGTCCCCGAGGGCCGGGGATTTGGTCGCTGGACCTGGTATGACTTTCTTGCCCTGTCACTGATGATCCGGGGGGTGTTGTCGCCAGGTTCGGAGACACGCGTTGACTGCTGATAGGGACACGGCCAGCTCCTTCCGTGGGGCAAGGTCTCTTTGTAACGTGGGTGCCAGCATCGGGTGTCGTGACTGCGGCCAGGAATGGTGCAAAGGAGCGCCGGATGGACGAAGGGTACGAGGTTTACTGCGGGCTGGACGTCGGCAAGTCTGAGCATCACGCCGCGGCGTTGAACGCCGTCGGCGAGAGGGTCTTCGACAAGCCGTTGCCGCAGGACGAGGCTCGGCTGCGCGAGCTTTTCACCGGCCTGCAGCAGCACGGCAGGGTGCTGGTGATCGTGGACCAGCCCAACACGATCGGCGCGCTGCCGATAGCGGTGGCGCGCGACTGCGGCTGCACCGTTGCCTACCTGCCGGGCCTGGCGATGCGCAAAGCCGCTGACCTGTACCCGGGAAAGTCCAAGACGGATGCGCGGGACGCGTTCATCATCGCCGAGACGGCGCGTGCGATGCCGCACACGCTGCGGGCCGTCGACCGGGACAGTGAGGTGCTCGCGGCGCTGAAAGTGCTCTCCGGATTCGACGCCGATCTGACCCACGAATGCACCCGGGCAATCAACCGCCTGCGGTCCCTGCTGCTGCAGATTATCCCCGCCTTGGAGCGTGTCTTCCCAGGAACCGTGCTGACTCGCGCCCTGGTCCTTGAGCTGTTCATCAAGTACTCCGGACCCACCGGGCTGCGGGCCGCTGGCCGGGGCCATGTGCTGCGTTGGGCTCGGAACCACAGCCGGAAGGACCCTGTGAACCTCATCGACGCGATCTTCACGGCGCTGGGCGAGCAGACCGTCACGGTCATCGGCACCGAAGCCGTCGAACTGGTCATCCCCCGTGTCGCGGCGCAAATTAAGGAGCTCAAACACCAGCGGGTCATCGTGGCCGAGGAAGTCGAAAAGCTCTTGGATGACTTCCCTCTTTCCCAGGTCTTGATGTCCATGCCGGGAGTCGGCATCAAGACCGCAGCGACGATACTCCTGACCATCGGCGACGCCGGCACCTTCACCTCCGCAGGACACCTCGCCGCCTACGCAGGCATCGCCCCTGTCACACGGCGCTCCGGCACTTCGATCCGCGGTGAATTCCCTGCCCGCTCCGGCAACAAACAGCTCAAGAACGCCCTGTTCAGATCCGCATGGATCGCCAGCTGCCACCACCCGGCCTCGAAGGCCTACTACCAAAAGAAACGGGACCAGGGAAAGAAGCACAACGCCGCCGTCATCTGCCTGGCCCGGCGCCGCTGCGACGTTATCTACTCCATGCTCAGAAACGGCACTCTCTACGAGGAGAAACCCACCCAAGCCGCTTGACGAAAAGCATAGGGACCCCCCCCCGGAAACCACGGAATCAGCGCCGGCACCGCCGGGAAAGTGGTGCAGATTTGTTCGGGCCACCGACTCGGCTGACCGGCCCCGGCTTTCATTTCGGATTTTTCCGACATATCCTGCAGGCGTGCTTCCCGATATCTTCGGCGCCCTGGCCAACCCGGCACGGCGCACGATCCTCGACGAGCTCCGCAACGGCCCGCGGACAGCCGGCGACCTCACGGGTCTGCTCGAGCAGAGCCGCTCCGCAGCATCGGAGCACCTCGCCGTGCTCCGCGAGGCCGGACTCGTCCGGGAAGAGCGGCGCGGCAGGCATCGGGTGTATCACCTGCAGGCCGAGGGCATGGCCGAGGTGGGCAGCTGGCTAAAGCATTACGAGCACTATTGGAGCCGGCGCCTCGACGCGCTGGGCGACCTACTTGACGAGGAGAACCCATCATGACTGACAACACGATCCGCCTCACGCGCCACTTCCCGCATCCACCGGAGGCGGTCTGGAAGGCAATCACGACGCCGGAACTGCTCGCCCGCTGGTGGGCGCCGGGTGACATCGCCCCCACCGTCGGCCACCGCTTCACCCTCGACATGGGAGCTTGGGGCACCCAGCAGTGCGAGGTTTTCAGCGTTGACCCCGGCACGTCCATCAAATTCCTGTTTGCCGAAGGCGCCCTAGACACCACCATCACGTGGACGCTTGAACCCGTCGAGGACGGCACAGTCCTGCACCTGGAGCACGCCGGCTTCAAGCTCGATACCCCGATGGGCCAGCAGGCCTTGCAGGGCATGGGCAACGGCTGGCCCGGCATCCTGTCGCGGATAGACGGGGTCCTCGTCGACGCGGCGCGCCCTTAGGCTGACAGGGCGAAATACGGACGTCAAATTTCAGGAAGGGCCGGCACCACGGGTGCCGGCCCTTCCTGCTTTTCCAGGCAGCCTCAGGATGGCTTTAACGCTGCGGGATGTTAGCGACCCGTCCAGAGAGCCGTCACCGTCAGCCCAGTCCATGGCGCCCAGTCCGTTGTCCTCCACTGTGAGCAACTGCAGCTCGAGCATGTCTTCGGCCAGGCTCGCGGCGGGGCCAACCCTGTCGTCGTCGGTCATCCGGAATTCTGCGGCCACGGCTGCTCCTCGCTGGTTATCAGACCGCTTCGTACTTTCACCCTAACCACTCCCCTTGACTACCCTGCCAACCCTTCCCTACACTTTTCATAAAGCAGAATCTAAATTCCACAAAGCGGAAACGGTAGAACAGCCGATAAGCAGGGAAGATAGATCAAAGCCCCTCCCCCGGAAGGACCTACGATGACGTACACAGTGAACTGCTCCATCCTGCTGACGGAACTGCCCCTGCTCGAGCGCCCCGCAGCCGCGAAGGCGGCGGGTTTTGACGCCGTCGAGTTCTGGTGGCCCTTTGAGAGCTCAGTCCCTTCCGACGCCGAGACCACGGCTTTCGAGCGCGCCATCACCGACGCCGGCGTCCAGCTCTCCGGCCTGAACTTCAACGCCGGCAACATGCCGGGCGGTGACCGCGGCCTGGTCTCCTGGGTGGGCCGTGAAGGTGAGTTCAAGGACAACATCGACGTCGTCGCCGGCATCGGCGAACGCCTCGGCTGCACGGCCTTCAACGCCCTCTACGGCAACCGCCAGGAGGAATTCAGCCCGGAGGAGCAGGACGAATTGGCTGCCAGGAACCTCGCCGCCGCAGCCGAAGGCGTGGCCCGGATCGGCGGCACCGTCCTCCTCGAACCCGTCAGCGGAGCCCCGCGGTACCCGCTCCTCAAGGCCCAGGACGCGCTCGACGTGATCGCCCGGGTCAAGGCGGAATCCGGCGCGCAGAACATCAAGCTGCTCGCCGATTTCTACCACCTGGCCGTCAACGGGGACGACGTCGCCGCCGTCATCGAAAAGCACGCCAAGGACTTCGGCCACATCCAGATTGCCGACAACCCCGGCCGCGGGGCTCCCGGAACCGGCGAGCTTCCCCTCGGCGAGTGGATCGCCCGCAGCCGCGAACTCGGCTACGACGGCTACATCGGCCTCGAATACAAGGAACCGCAGGAAACCGCCTTCAGCTGGGCGATCCGCGAACACGCCGCCAACTAGCCGCTGAGCGAGCTTGTCGAGATCTCGGTTTCGGCAAGCTCAACCAGCGACGACCAGAACCACCACAGACTTCAGAAAGAGAACCATCATGAGCAATGTTGCAGTCATCGGACTCGGAATCATGGGCCTGCCCATGGCCATCAACCTCGTCAAGGCCGGCCACACCGTCACCGGCTACAACCGCAGCCAGGACAAGATCGACAAGCTCATCTCCGAAGGCGGCAAGGGCGCCTCCAGCATCGCCGACGCCGTCAAGGACGCCGACGTCGTCATCACCATGGTGCCGGACTCCCCCGACGTCGAAGGTGTGGTCAGCGGCGCCGACGGCGTCTTCGCCAACGCCAAGCAGGGCACCCTCTGGATCGACGCGTCCAGCATCCGCCCCGACGTCGCCAAGCGCCTCTCCGAGGACGCCGTAGCAGCCGGCGTCCGCCCCCTCGACGCCCCGGTTTCCGGCGGCGAACAGGGCGCCATCGACGCCGTCCTGTCCATCATGGTCGGCGGCGACAACGCAGACTTCGAGGCAGCCCAGGACGTCCTGAACGCCGTCGGCAAGACCATCGTCCACGTCGGCCCCTCCGGCTCCGGCCAGACCGTCAAGGCTGCCAACCAGCTGATCGTCGCCGTCAACATCGAGGTCCTGGGCGAGGCCATCGCATTCCTCGAGGCCTACGGCGTGGACACCGACGCCGCCCTCAAGGTCCTCGGCGGCGGCCTGGCCGGCTCCAAGGTCCTGGACCAGAAGGGCCAGAAGATGCTGGACCGCAACTTCGACCCCGGCTTCCGCCTGGCCCTGCACCACAAGGACCTGGGCATCGTCACCTCGGCCGCCCGCGAAGCCAACGTCTCCATCCCACTCGGCGCCGTCGTCGCCCAGCTGGTCGCCGCCACCGTCAACCAGGGCGACGGCGGCCTGGACCACTCGGGACTCTTCAAGCAGGTCCTCCAGCTCAGCGGCCGGAAGTAAGCCAGCCGCCACCAGGGCGGACAACAAACAACAAACCAGGGCACCCGCCGTCGTACATAACGACGGCGGCTCCCCCGGCACACCCAAAAACAGGCTTTCCCACAGATTTTAGGAGTACACAATGACCAAGATGCGCACCGTAGACGCTGCCATCGCCATCCTGGAAAAGGAGGGCGCCACCGAGGCGTTCGGCCTGCCAGGCGCGGCGATCAACCCGTTCTATTCGGCCATGCGGGCCCACGGCGGCATCCGCCACACGCTGGCCCGCCACGTTGAAGGCGCCAGCCACATGGCCGACGGCTACTCCCGTGCCGCCGACGGCAACATCGGCATCTGCATCGGCACCTCGGGCCCCGCCGGCACCGACATGATCACCGGCCTGTACGCGGCGTGGGCCGATTCCATCCCCATGCTCTGCATCACCGGCCAGGCCCCGGTTGCCAAGCTGCACAAGGAAGACTTCCAGGCCGTGGACATCGAGTCCATCGCCAAGCCCGTCACCAAGATGGCCATGACCATCCTGGAGCCCGGCCAGGTTCCCGGCGCCTTCCAGAAGGCCTTCCAGCTGATGCGCTCCGGCCGCCCCGGCCCGGTGCTGCTGGACCTGCCGATCGACGTGCAGATGGCCGAGATCGAATTCGACATCGACACCTACGAGCCCCTGCCCGCCGAAAAGCCCAAGGCCTCCCGCAAGCAGCTGGAGAAGGCCCTGGACATGCTGACGGCCGGCGAGCGCCCGCTGATCGTGGCCGGCGGCGGCATCATCAACGCCGGCGCCTCCGCGCAGCTGGTGGAACTGGCCGAGCTGCTGAACGTTCCCGTCATCCCCACCCTGATGGGCTGGGGCGCCATCCCGGACGACCACGGGCTGATGGCCGGCATGGTGGGCCTGCAGACCAGCCACCGCTACGGCAACGAGAACTTCCTGCGCAGCGACTTCGTGATCGGCATCGGCAACCGCTGGGCCAACCGCCACACCGGCGGCCTGGACACCTACACCGCGGGCCGGAAGTTCGTGCACATCGACATCGAGCCCACCCAGATCGGCCGCGTTTTCTCCCCGGATTTCGGCATCGCCTCCGACGCCGGCGCCGCCCTGGACGGCCTGCTGGAGATCGCCCGTGAACGCCGGGCCGCCGGAACCCTGCCGGACTTCAAGGGCTGGGTTGCCGAGTGCGCCGAGCGCAAGGCCACCCTGCACCGCAAGACGCACTTCGACAACGTGCCGATCAAGCCGCAGCGCGTGTACGAGGAGATGAACAAGGCATTCGGCAAGGACACCACCTACGTGTCCACCATCGGCCTGTCCCAGATCGCCGGTGCCCAGATGCTGCACGTGTTCGGCGCCCGCAAGTGGATCAACGCCGGCCAGGCAGGCCCGCTGGGCTGGACCGCCCCGGCCGCCCTCGGCGTCGTGCGCGGCAAGCCGGGCGAGACGGTGGTGGCGCTGTCCGGCGACTACGACTTCCAGTTCATGATCGAGGAACTGGCCGTGGGCGCGCAGTTCAACCTGCCGTACATCCACGTGGTGGTGAACAACTCCTACCTGGGCCTGATCCGCCAGTCCCAGCGCGGGTTCAACATGGATTACCACGTGTCACTGGGCTTCGACAACATCAACTCCCCCGAGACCGAGGGCTACGGCGTTGACCACATCAAGGTGGTTGAAGGCCTGGGCTGCAAGGCCATCCGCGTGACTAACCCCGAGGACATGCCGGCCGCGTTCGACAAGGCCAAGGCACTGATGGGCGAGTTCCAGGTTCCCGTGGTGGTGGAAGTGATCCTGGAAAAGGTCACCAACATCTCGATGGGCCTCGAGATCAACGCCGTGAACGAGTTCGAGGACCTGGCAGCCTCCGCCGCCGACGCCCCCACCGCCATCCTGGCCCTGCAGGACTAACAACCTGCAGGACTGGCACCCAGCCGGACAATACAGCCGCACCCAAAAGTACCGAAGATAGGCAAGCAATGCGCATCGTGATCGCGCCGGACAAGTTCAAGGGCTCACTCTCCGCCCCGGACGTCGCCCGGCACCTTGAAACAGGGCTCCGGAAGGGCGCCGCCACAGCGGACGGCCCCGGCCCTGCGGGACTGGGCACCGCTGAGGGACCGGGCACCCTTGAGGTACTGCGGATTCCCGTGGCCGACGGCGGCGAGGGCACCCTCGACGCCGCCGTCGGCTCCGGCTTCACCCGCCGCCGCGCCGTGGTCAGCGGCCCCACCGGGCAGCCGCTGACGGCGGAGTTCGCGGTCCGCGGCCGGGAGGCCGTGATCGAAATGGCCGTCGCGTCCGGCCTCGCCGTCCTGCCGCCTTCCGCTGTGTCCGAGCACGACGGCGGGCGGCCGGGTTCGGACTCTGCCCGGACTGCCAGCAGCCTGGGCACCGGGGAACTGATCCGCGCGGCGCTCGACGCCGGCTGCCGGCAGATCATCCTCGGCGTCGGTGGCAGCGCCAACACCGACGGCGGCGCTGGGGTGCTGCAGGGTCTCGGCGCCCGGCTGCTTGACGCCGCCGGCAACGAACTGCCCCTCGGCGGCGCGGCGCTGGCGCAGCTGGCAGCCATCGACTTCTCCGGCTTCGACGCCCGGCTGGAGGAATCCCGCTTCATCCTCGCGAGCGACGTGGACAACCCGCTGCTCGGACCGGAAGGCGCGGCAGCCATCTTCGGGCCGCAGAAGGGTGCCACCGCCGCCGACGTCGGCGAGCTCGACGCGGCCCTGGCCAACTTCGTCCAGGTTCTCGCCGCGGAGATCGGGCCGCGCGCGGTCAAGGCCGCCAGCGCGCCGGGCGCCGGAGCGGCCGGCGGCGTCGGCTACGCCGCGATCGCGGCGCTGGCGGCATCACGCCGCCCGGGCATCGACGTCGTGCTTGAATTCACCCGGCTGGCAGAACGGCTGGCCGGCGCGGACCTGGTGATCACCGGCGAAGGAAGCCTGGACGAACAGAGCCTTCTGGGCAAGACGCCCATGGGCGTAGCCCGCGCTGCAGCTGCGGCCGGCGTGCCGGTGCTCGCCGTCTGCGGACGGACAACGCTGACGCCGGAACAGCAGCAGACATCCGGTTTCCGGCAGGTCTACCCACTGACGGCACTGGAAAGCAATGTAGAGATATGTATAGCTGAAGCAGGCCGACTGCTTGAAGAATTGGGTCAGCACATCGGCGTGCACCTGACCGACAGTGCTTACACGAAGGAGCCCCTGAATGTCTGAAGAACGCTTTGACCTGGTCATCCGGGGCCGGCGCATCCTCACCACCGCCGGGATCGCCGCCCGTGAAGTGGGCGTGCGGGGCGGAAAGATTGTGGCCCTCGAGCCGCTCGGCAACGGCCTCGCGGGCGCCGAGGTCATCGAACTGGCCGACGACGAAACCCTGATCCCGGGCCTGGTGGACACGCACGTCCACGTCAACGAGCCCGGCCGCACCGAGTGGGAGGGCTTCGCCTCCGCGACCCGCGCGGCAGCCGCCGGCGGCGTCACCACCATCATCGACATGCCGCTGAACTCCATCCCGCCCACCACCAATGTGGAGGGCCTCAAGCTCAAGCGCGAGGTGGCCGAGGACCAGGCCTTCGTGGACGTCGGCTTCTGGGGCGGCGCCATCCCCGGCAACAAGGCCGATCTGCGGCCGCTGCACGACGAGGGCGTCTTCGGCTTCAAGTGCTTCCTGCTGCACTCCGGCGTGGACGAGTTCCCGCACCTGGAGGCGGACGAGATGGAGGAGGACATGCGCGAGCTGAAGTCCTTCGACTCGCTCATGATCGTCCACGCCGAGGACTCGCACGCCATCGACCACGCACCCCATCCCGGCGGCGCCCACTACTCCACCTTCCTCGCCTCCCGCCCCCGCGGCGCCGAGAACAAGGCCATCGCCGAGGTGATCGAGCGCGCCCGCTGGACCGGCGCCCGCGCCCACATCCTGCACCTTTCGTCGTCGGACGCGCTGCCCATGATCGCTTCGGCAAAGCGCGACGGCGTGCACCTCACCGTGGAGACCTGCCCGCACTACCTCACGCTCATGGCCGAGGAAATCCCCGACGGCGCCACCGCATACAAGTGCTGCCCGCCCATCCGCGAGGCCTCCAACCGCGAGCTCCTCTGGCAGGGCCTGCAGGACGGCACCATCGACTGCATCGTCTCCGACCACTCCCCCTCGACGCTGGACCTGAAGGACCTCGAAAACGGCGACTTCGCCGTGGCCTGGGGCGGGGTCTCCTCGCTGCAGCTGGGCCTGTCCCTGATCTGGACCGAGGCCCGGCACCGCGGCATCCCGCTGGAACAGGTGGTCTCGTGGATGGCCGAGAAGCCGGCCGCACTGGCCCGCCTCTCCAACAAGGGCCAGCTTGCCCTGGGCTACGACGCCGACTTCTCCGTCTTCGCCCAGGACGAGGCCTTCGTGGTGGACGTCTCCAAGCTCAAGCACAAGAACCCCATCACCCCGTACGACGGCAAGGCACTCTCCGGCGTCGTACGCCGCACCTACCTGCGCGGCAGCGTGGTGGACGGCCAGACCCCCGGCGGCAAGCTGATCCGCCGCGGCGGCATCTGAGGACCGCGCGGTGGCTGTGCATGCCCATTCACCGCGCGGCACTTCGGCCCCCTGGGGCGCCAAGGCCCACGGTGCTGCCAACGCCCCCAGACCAGCCAACGCCCACAGGCCTGCCATGGCCCCGGGGACTGCTAAAGCCCACGGCCTGGCGGTCTGGGTAGCTCCCCCCGAAGGCCAGGACATCGATCCGGCGGTCTTGGCCCGGGCCGCCGAGCTGGTGCTGGCGCGGGCCCTTCAATTTGCTCCGGAGGCGGAAGTCCACTGGCCCGCCGCCGGAGCTGCAACTTCCGCCGCCGGGACGCACCCAGGCAGGCCCCCAGGGGAGGGGGAACCCAACGGTGCGCCCGACGGCGGAACTCCCGTGCCGCCGTCGTCCTCCCTGGAGGATTCCCCGCAACCGGAACCAGCGGAACTGAACTCCTCAGTACCGTCGTCCACGGAAACGGACGACGGCGGCGCCGCCCACCTCCCGCCGTCGGCTGGGCACGTCAGCCGGGTGGCCGTGGACCTTGCCCGGTCCGAAGTGCTGCTGGACGGCGAGCGGGTGCCGCTGACCGGCGTCGAATTCAAGCTGCTGCGCTACCTCGTGGAGCACTGCTCGCGGACTGTTGACCGGGAGGAGCTGCGGCTGTTCCTGGAGTCGTTCGACAGCCCCGGCGCCGCCACCCGTTCCATCGACGTCTACGTGGGGCGGGTACGGCGGAAGCTGCTCGGCGGCCGGCACGCGATCGCCACGGTCCGCGGCGGCGGCTACCGCTTCATCTGCGGACCCGCAGCCACGGTGCGCGGACCGGCGGAATACAGTATCTAGGGCTGCTGTTATCCATATCAGTCATTGTGCTTGACCAGATTTTTCGCTCGACCCAGATCCATCAGAAGGAATGCCATGAGCCCCAAACTGACCACCAAGCTCCAGCCCGGAACCCAGGCGCCGGATTTCACCCTGCAGGACGCCGAAGGCAAGCAGACCGCGCTGGCCGACTACCGCGGCAAGAACGTCATCGTGTACTTCTACCCCGAAGCCGCAACTCCCGGCTGCACCACCGAGGCCTGCGACTTCCGCGACAACCTGGCCTCCTTCCAGGGCTCCGGCTATGCAGTGCTGGGCATCTCCCCCGACGCGCCGGAGAAGCTGGCCAACTTCACGGGCGACTTCGGGCTCACCTTCCCGCTGCTGGCTGACGAGGACCACGCAGTGGCCTTGGCCTACGGCGCCTGGGGCGAGAAGCTCGTCGACGGCGAGGTGCAAGAGGGCATCGTCCGCTCCACCGTAGTCCTGGATCCCGAAGGCAAGGTCACGCTGGCCCAGTACCAGGTCAAGGCGCAGGGCCACGTCCAGGCGCTCCGCGAACAGCTCGGCGTCTGACACGCTCCCTCACCTTTCGTCGCCTCACCCCAAACGCGTCCTCACCTTTGGTCGCTTAAAACGAAACGCTCCTGCAAGAACTGCAGGAGCGTTTCGGCTTAAGCGGCAGGATATGAGGACGCGTCCTTACTTCAGGACCACGGTCCTGTTGCCGTTCAGGATGATGCGGCCTTCACAGTGCCAGCGGACGGCGTTGCTGAGCGCCTTGCACTCGGTGTCCCTACCGGCGGCAACCAGGTCCTCGGGGCCGAAGGTGTGGTCCACCTCGACCACCTGCTGCGCGATGATCGGGCCCTCGTCGAGTTCCGCGTTCACGTAGTGCGCCGTGGCACCAACCGTCTTCACTCCGCGGGCGTAGGCCTGGTGGTACGGCTTGGCACCCTTGAACGAGGGCAGGAATGAGTGGTGGATGTTGATTGCCTTGCCATCCAGTTTCCGCGCCAGGTCGTCGCTGAGAACCTGCATGTACCGGGCCAGCACCACCAGTTCGACGTCGAGCTCGTCCACGATTTCCAGCAGCCGCGCCTCTGCCTGCGGCTTGGTGGCCGCGGTGACGGGGATGTGGAAGAACGGAATGCCGTGCCAGTCCACGAGGGCCTGGTGGTCGGTATGGTTTGAAACCACGCCCACAACCTCGATGGGCAGTTCCCCCACGCGGGCCCGGAAAAGCAGGTCGTTGAGGCAGTGGCCGAACTTCGAGACCATGATCAGGACCTTGCGGCGGGACCCATTCCGTTCAAGCCGCCACTTCATGTTGTACTTCTCGGCAACCGGGCTGAAGCCGGCACGCAGCTGCTCCAGCGTGGAATCGTTCCCGTCGGACGCGAAGTGCACCCGCATGAAGAAGTGGCCTTCGGACCGGTCGCCGAACTGCTTGTTGTCGATGATGTCGCAGCCGTATTCCAGCAGGAAGCCGGAGACGGCGTGCACGATGCCCGGGCCTTCGGGGCAGTCCAGGGTCAGGACGTGCTCGACGCCGCTGTTTGCCTGCCCGGAGGCACGGTCTTCAGTCTGGATAGCAGTCATGTTCAGCACTCAATTACATTCACAGCGAGGCCTCCTCGAGAGGTTTCCTTGTACTTGGTTTTCATGTCGGCGCCGGTGTCGCGCATGGTCTTGATGGCCTTGTCCAGCGACACCTTGTGGCTGCCGTCCCCGTGCAGGGCCAGCCGCGCGGCGTTGATCGCCTTGACGCTGGCGATCGCGTTCCGCTCGATGCACGGGATCTGCACCAGGCCGCCCACGGGGTCGCAGGTCAGCCCGAGGTTGTGTTCGATCCCCACCTCAGCGGCGTTCTCCACCTGTTCGGGCGTGCCGCCCAGCACCTCGCAGAGTCCGGCCGCGGCCATGGAGCATGCGGAGCCGACCTCGCCCTGGCAGCCCACCTCCGCACCGGAGATGGAGGCGTTGATCTTGAACAGAATCCCGACGGCGGCCGCCGCCAGCAGGAAGCGCACCACACCGTCGTCGTCCGCTCCCGGAACAAACTTCATGTAGTAGTGCAGGACCGCCGGCACGATGCCGGCTGCCCCGTTGGTGGGGGCGGTGACGATGCGGCCGCCGGCCGCGTTCTCCTCGTTGACGGCCAGCGCGTAGAGGTTCACCCACTCCATGGCGCGGAGCGGGTCCGTGCTGCCGGAGTCCTTGGACAGGGTCTTGAAGAGCGACGGCGCCCGCCGCCTCACCTTCAACCCGCCGGGAAGGATGCCTTCCGCGGCGCAGCCGTTGTCCACGCATTCGCGCATGACGGCCCACAACTTCAGCAGTTCCTCACGGAGTTCCGCCTCGCTGCGCCAGACCAGTTCGTTGGCGAGCATGACGTCCGAGATGGACATGTTTTCGCGGCTGCAGATCTCCAGGAGCCCGTTGGCCGTGGTGAAGGGGTACGGCAGCGGGGTTTCGTCCGCAATCACCTTGGCACCGGCGTCGGCATCCCCGTCAACGACGAACCCGCCGCCGATGGAGTAGAAGCTCCGTTCGCTCAGCACCGTGCCCGCGTGGTCCAGGGCGCGGAAGGTCATGCCGTTGGGGTGGGCCGGCAGCGACTTGCGGCGGTGCAGCACCACGTCCTCGTCCCAGTTGAAGTCCACCCGGTGGTCGCCGCCGATCCGGAGTTCGGCGTCGAGGGCGGCGGCTGCCACCTGGTCGTCGGCGGTGGAGGTGTCCACCGTCTCCGGTTCCATGCCCTGCAGCCCCAGCACCACGGCCTTGTCGGAGCCGTGGCCCCGGCCGGTGGCACCCAGGGACCCGAAGAGCTCTGCCTGGACCCGGGTGGTGGCACTCAGCAGTCCACCGCCCTTGAGCCCGTCGGCGAACTGCTTTGCCGCCCGCATCGGGCCGACCGTGTGTGACGACGACGGCCCGATGCCAACGGAAAACAGATCCAGGGCGCTTAGCGCCATCAGGGCACCTCGGGGGAAGCGAACTCCCTCATGGCGTCCAGGAGCCAGCGGCCCAGGTAATCCGCGAACGAGGCGCGGGGGAACAGCCGGAAGCTTTCCTCCCCGGTCTTGAACAGGGCCACCGGGATGTTGCCGACCTCGGTGTTCAGGGCGGTGCCCGGCTTGAGGGTGCGGGGGTGCAGGTCCAGGGCGCAGCCCTTCTCCAGCACGGCGCGGGCCCGCGGGCCGGACAGCTCGAACGTGGTGCGGTTGGCGGACAGGTCCACCACCTGCCCGGCGGCGTCGCCCAGGGCGGACTTGAGGGAGCCGATCAGGTCCCCGCCCAGGGAGTCGTGGGCGTCTTCCGGGGCCACCACCAGGAACTCCTGCGGGCCGAGCCACAGGACGCTGACGCGTTCCGTGCCGCCGACATCGCCGCAGCGCTCCGGCAGGCCGCCGGTGACGGAGGCAATCCGGGCGCCGGCCTCGGAGCTGCGGTCCACCCGGACTCCGACCATGGTCTGGAACGGACCCTCGTTCAGGGTGACTGTTCCCTGCACGGACCCGGTGTCGAATGCTTCGGCCAGGTGTGAGGCTGGGCTGCGGCGGATTTCCCGGAGTCCATTGATGCCTGTGAAGGCTGCGGTGTTAGCCATCTTTGCGGGTCCCTTCGGGGTCAAAAAGTACGGTTTCGGCCACGACTACGTCGACGAGCTGGTTGCCTGCAGCGGCCACCAGGGTCTCGCCGATCCGGTTGCGGCCGTTCTTGATCAGGGCCAGGCCGAACGAGCGGCCCAGCGCGGCGCTGTGGTAGCTGGAGGTCACGAAGCCCTGCATCGGGACGGGGCCGTAGGCGGGGCTGGTGCTGATGCCCTTTTCCACCAGCTGGGTTCCTTCCGGAAGCCTCAGCGAGCCGTCCACCGGCAGGACGCTGACCAGGTGCTTGCGGTCATCGCGCTGCTGGTCCAGCCGGGAGTAGGAGCGCTTGCCGATGAAGTCCTTGGCCTTGGAGACGATCCATTCCATGCCGGCATCCTGCGGGGTGACCGTGCCGTCGGTGTCCTGCCCGACGATCGGGTAGCCCTTCTCGGCACGCAGCACGTGCATGGTCTCGGTGCCGTAGGGGGTGATGTTGAACTCGGCACCTGCCGCGGCAACGGATTCCCAGGTGTTCAGCCCGTACCAGGACGGCACGTTGATTTCGTAGGCCAGTTCACCGGAGAACGAGATCCGGCAGATGCGGGCCTCCACGCCGGACGCGAGGGTGGTTTCGCGGAAGGTCATGAACGGGAACGCCTCGGCGTCGAGTCCGCCGTTGGCGGCCAGTTCCGGGGCAACCTTGGCGATGACGTCGCGGGACTTGGGCCCGACGACGGCGATCGTGCTCCACTGTTCGGTCACCGAGGTGCAGTGCACGTCGAGTTCCGGCCATTCGGTCTGCAGCCATTCCTCCAGCCAGTCCAGCACCTTGGCGGCGCCGCCGGTGGTGGTGGTCATGAAGTAGGTTTCCTCGTCCAGGCGCAGGGTCACGCCGTCGTCGAAGATCATGCCGTCCGAGAGGCACATGACCCCGTAGCGGGCGGAGCCCGGGGCCAGCTTCTTGAACGCGTTGGTGTAGATCCGGTTCAGGAACTCACCGGCGTCCTTGCCGCGGATTTCGATCTTGCCGAGGGTGGTGGCGTCCATGAAGCCCACGGAGTCGCGGACGGCGGCGCACTCGCGGAGCACAGCCTCGTCCATGTCTTCCCCGTTCTGCGGGTAGTACCACGGACGCTTCCACTGCCCGACGTCCTCGAACAGTGCGCCCTGGGCAACGTGCCACGGGTGGATCGAGGTGACGCGGGCGGGATCGAACAGCTCGCCGCGCTGGCGGCCGGCCAGCGCCGCGAAGGCCACCGGGGTGAACGGCGCACGGTAGGTGGTGGTGCCGATGTCGCCGATGCCCCGGGACGCTTCGCCTGCGGTGCGCAGTGCAGCGGCGATGACGCCGATCGCGTTGACGCCGGACGTCTTGCCCTGGTCGTTGGCGGTGCTGATGGAGGTGTAGCGCTTGACGTGCTCCACGGACCGCATGCCGGCACCGGTGGAACGCAGGACGTCGGCCACGGACTGGTCACGCTGGAAGTCGACGAAGTGGTGGTGCCAGTCGTCGGGGGTTCCGGTCTGGCCGGGGACCAACCACAGCTGGCGGGTCGGCGCGGATGCCTTCGGCTCCGCCAGGGCGGAGGGCTCGACGGCGGTCTCGAAGCCGGCGGCGATCGCGGCCGCGGCTCCGGCCGAGATGCCCTCGGCGAGGCAGTCCTCGAGTTCGAAGCTGCCGCGGCCGGAACCGATGGTCTGCTGGTTCGGAACCACGGTGGCCGGCACGAAGGCCGCGAGGTCCTCGTCCCAGCGCAGCTTGCCCTGGCGCTGCGAGTGCAGGTGCGCCAGCGGGCTCCAGCCGCCGGACACTGCCAGCAGGTCGGCGGCGATCTCTTCGATGCCCGAGGTGAGTTCGCCGTCGTCGTTGATGCTGCGGACGGTGACGCTGTTCAGGCGGCCGTCCGAGCCGGCGGCCGTGTTGGCAACCGCGCTGCCGATAAGCACCCGGGTGCCGGCTTCGACGGCGGCGGCAGCCACCGGCGTGAGGGCCGGACGGGCGTCGACGACGGCCGCGACCTTGACGCCGGCGGCGAGCAGGTCCGCGGCCAGGGCGTAGGCGCTGTCGTTGGTGGTGTTGATGACCACGCGGGACCCGGCGGCCACGGCGTAGCGGTTCAGGTAGCTGCGGACAGCCGAGGCGAGCATGATACCCGGGCGGTCATTGTTCTCGAACACCAGCGGACGCTCGTGGGCACCCGGGGCCAGGACAACCTGGCTGGCACGGATGTGCCAGATGCGCTGCCGGGAGACGCCGGCGGCGGCCGGGCTGGAGAGGTGGTCGGTGCGGTTCTGCACGGCGATGACGTAGTTGGCGTCGTAGGCGCCGAAGGCGGTGGTGCGGTTCAGCACGGTGCTTTCGGCACCGGAGACGAGTTCAGCCTCGACGTCGGCAACCCATTCCAGGGCGGGCTTGCCCTCGATGGTTACCGCCAGTTCGGAGGCGGTGGAACCGGAGAGCAGCGAACCGCCGAGTTCGGGCTGGTCGTCCATCAGGATGACGCGGGCGCCGGTGCGGACTGCTTCGCGGGCCGCGGCCAGGCCGGCGGGGCCGCCGCCGATGACGAGGATGTCGGTGTGGACGTACTTCTTGTCGTACTCGGCGCGGTCATCCGCGGGGTCCAGCTTGCCCAGGCCGTTCAGGAAGCCGGCCTTCAGGCCGTCCACCAGCGAAACGGTAGTGGCGGGAAGCATGGACTCGGCAACGTCACCGGGGAACCGGGCTTCGATCCGGACCAGGGCGTTGGGCTCTTCCACGCCGGCAGCCAGGATGCCGCGGGCACGGTCCTCGTAGAGCGAGTTGCCGGCGGCGATGCGGCCGTTGGCCAGCAGCGCGGAGGCCAGGGTGTCGCCCGGGTGTCCGGTGAATTCCTCGCCGTCCACGGTGAAGCGCCAGGAGATGCTGCGGTCGATGCGGCCGCCGGTGCTGAGGCGCGCGTTCTGGGAGGTCACTTGGTCGCTCCTTCCGGGGCGGTGCTGGGGCTGAGGGGGGTGGTGCTGGCGGCGCCGGTGCTTGCGGTGCCGGTGTCAGCTGCGGGTGGGACGGGCGCGGCGGGCCGCGGCACCCCCATCTGGTACACGGCCTGGATGTCGTACGTGACCGTGTCGCGGAGCATGTTGAACCACTGCCGGCAGCCGGTGCTGTGCACCCACCGTTCGGCGAAGGTGCCCTTGGTGTTTTCGCGGTAGAACAGGTACTCGGCCCATTCCCGGTCGGTGAGGTCGTTGGGGTTCTCGGGGTAGGGCACGTGGGCCTGGCCGCCGTAGTGGAACTCGGTTTCGTCCCGTGGGCCGCAGTTGGGGCAGGAGATAAGCAGCATGTGCGTCTTCTTCTTTCTTGTGGACCGTGGCTAGTGGGCGACGGCGGCTGCGCCGTGTTCGTCGATCAGGGCACCGGTTTCGAAGCGCTCCAGGGCAAACGGCCTGTTGAGCTTGTGCGGTGCTCCGGTGGCGATCGTGTGCGCGAAGGTCAGGCCGGCAGCCGGCGTGCCCTTGAAGCCGCCGGTTCCCCAGCCGCAGTTGACGAACATGTTGTCCACCGGGGTGGTGCCCACGATCGGTGAGGCATCGAGGGTGGTGTCAACGATGCCGCCCCAGGTCCGGAGCACGTGTGCCCGGGCAAAGATCGGGAACAGTTCGACGGCGGCCGCCATCTGGTGCTCGATCACGTGGAAGGAACCGCGCTGGCCGTAGCCGTTGTAGGAGTCGACGCCGGCGCCCATGACCAGCTCACCCTTGTGCGCCTGGGAGACGTACACGTGGACGTGGTTGGACATGACGACGGTGGGGTGCACGGGCTCGTGCAGCTCGGAGACCAGAGCCTGCAGCGGGTGGGACTGGATGGGGAGCCGGAAGCCGGCCATTTCCGCCAGGACCGAGCTGTGGCCGGCGGCGCAGAGGCCCACCTTCTCGGTGTTGATGGTGCCGCGGTTGGTCTTGACGCCCACCACGCGGTTGCCGTCCTTGACGAAGCCGGTGACTTCGCAGTTCTGGATGATGTCCACGCCCATCTCGTCACACTTGCGGGCGAAGGCCCAGGCGACGTGGTCGTGCTTGGCGATGCCGGCGCGCGGCTGGTAGGTGGCGCCCATGACCGGGTAGCGGATGTCGTCGCGGATGTTCAGGATGGGGCAGAGTTCCTTGACCTGCTGCGGGTCGAGCCATTCCGCGTCCACGCCGTTGAGCTTGTTGGCGCCCACACGGCGGATGCTCTCGCGCACGTCGCCCAGGGTGTGGGCCAGGTTCATCACACCGCGCTGGCTGAAGAGGAAGTCGTACTCCAGCTCCTCGGGCAGGATCTCCCACAGCTTCAGGGCGTGCTCATAGATGGCGGCGCTCTCGTCCCAGAGGTAGTTGGAACGGATGATGGTGGTGTTGCGGGCCATGTTGCCGCCGGCCAGCCAGCCCTTTTCCAGCACCGCGATGTTGGTCATGCCGTGGTTCTTGGCCAGGAAGTACGCGGTGGCCAGGCCGTGCCCGCCGCCGCCGACGATCACGGCGTCATAGGAGGACTTGGGCTCGGGGTTGTGCCACAGGAAATCCGGGTGCTCCGGGAGCTGGTGGGTGCTCACTGGGCTGCTCCAATCATGTCATCTTCGAAAGCGGCAATCTCGGGTGCGCCGCTGAGCTGGGGGTACAGGGGGAACTGCTCGGCCAGTGCAGTGACGCGGGCGCGGAGTTCGACGGCGGTGCCGTCGTCGAGGGTTCCGGTGCCGGCGGCAGTGGTCAGTGCCGTGGCGATGATGTCCGCTACCTCGGTGAACTCGGTGGCGCCGAAGCCGCGGGTGGCCAGGGCGGGGGTACCGATCCGGAGGCCGGAGGAAACCATCGGAGGGCGGGGGTCGAAGGGGACGGCGTTGCGGTTGACGGTGATGCCGATCCGGTGCAGCGTGTCCTCGGCCTGCTGGCCGTCCAGCTCGGAGTTCCGCAGGTCAACGAGGACCAGGTGGACGTCCGTGCCGCCGTTGACCACGGTGATGCCGGCGGCTTCGACGTCGGGCTGCAGGAAGCGCTCGGCCAGCAGTTTGGCGCCCTCCAGGACGCGCTCCTGGCGCTCCTTGAAGCCCTCGGTTGCTGCCAGCTTGAAGGCCACGGCCTTGGCGGCGATGACGTGCTCCAGCGGGCCGCCCTGCTGGCCGGGGAAGACGGCGCTGTTGATCTTCTTGGCGTACTGCTCCTTGGCGAGGATGACGCCGCCGCGGGGACCGCCCAGGGTCTTGTGCGTGGTGGTGGTGACGACGTCGGCGTACGGCACCGGGTTCGGGTGCAGGCCTGCGGCGACGAGGCCGGCGAAGTGGGCCATGTCCACCATCAGGTAGGCACCGACGAGGTCGGCGATCCGGCGGAACTCGGCGAAGTCGAGCTGGCGGGAGTAGGCGGACCAGCCGGCCACGATGAGCTTCGGCTTGTGCTCCAGGGCCAGGGCCTCGACCTCGGCCATGTCCACGCGGAAGTCGGACTCGCGGACGTGGTACGGGACCACGTTGTAGAGCTTGCCGGAGAAGTTGATGCGCATGCCGTGGGTGAGGTGGCCGCCGTGGGCCAGGTCCAGGCCGAGGATGGTGTCGCCCGGGTTCAGCAGCGCGAACATGGCGGCGGCGTTGGCCTGCGCGCCGGAGTGCGGCTGGACGTTGGCGAACTCGGCGCCGAAGAGTGCCTTCACGCGGTCGATGGCCAGCTGCTCGACGACGTCGACGTGCTCGCAGCCGCCGTAATAGCGCTTGCCCGGGTAGCCCTCGGCGTACTTGTTCGTGAGGACCGAGCCCTGCGCCTCCATGACGGCCGCAGGAGCGAAGTTCTCCGAGGCGATCATTTCCAGCGTGGACTGCTGGCGGTCCAGCTCGCGTGCGACGGCCTGCTGGATCTCGGGATCGACTGCGGAAAGTCGGTCGTTCAACTGCTCAACCACGAATGCTCCTTATGAAATACCACTTTACTTATGACTGATATATCAGTGTGAGGTCAATGGTATGATTGAGCTCACAACATAGTCAATAGCAGGAAGCAAAATGGCACTTCGCTTCCGCCTGAAGCCCTTGAAAGCAAGGAACGGAGCCTCGCTGTGAATGCTCTTCCCGCCATGCCACCCGCCGAGGACGAAGCGCTGTCCCAGGCCGAGGCTGCCTACCGGCAGCTCCGCGACAAGCTGATCATGCTGGACATCCGCCCGGGCGAGCCCATCAATGACGGCCAGCTGGCGACTGAACTGGGCTTCGGGCGGACGCCCGTGCGTGAAGCCATCAAGCGGCTGGAGGTGGACCACTTGGTGGTGTCCTACCCCCGCCGGGGAACATTCGCCACCACCGTGGACTTCACGGAACTCGCCGACGTCTCGGAAATCCGGGAACTGCTTGAGCCGCTCGCGGCGCGCCGGGCTGCCAAGCGGGCCAACACTGCCATGCGCGAGGAGCTGCTGGACGTCGCCAAGGCCATCTCGGAGCTGGCGCCCACCCCAGCCCAGTCGCGGGAGCTCATGCGCTACGACCTCACGGTGCACCGCCTGATCTACCGTGCCGCGGCCAACCCGCATCTCGAGGACACCCTGATCCGCTACGACAACCTCGCCACGCGCATCTGGTGCCTGGTCCTGGACAAGGTCCCGTCGGTGAGCGGCCACATCAGCGAGCATGTGGACCTGCTCAAGGCCGTGGCCGAGGGTGACGCGGACAAGGCGGGCGAGCTCGCACTGCACCACGTCACGAGCTTCGAGGAAACCATCCGCAAGGTGCTGTGAACCGCGGCGTCGGATCGCCGCAGGCCTTGTTGGCGGCCAGAGCGCTTGTTGACGGTCACGGCGGCGGTTATTCTGCCAGAAACGTCCGCCGCCAATGAGGGTGACCGCAGGGCCAGGTACCTGCCACTTCCAGGCCTGACCAGCGTTTCGAAAGAGGCACGCCGTGTCCGTTTCACCGCCCCCTCCAGCCGCGTCCCGGCGTCGTCTGCTTTTGATCCTCCTTGCTGCCGTGGTGGTGGTCCTGGTGGGTGTGGCCATCGCCGTTTCTGCGCAGGCACCCCGGACGGACCAGCAGGCCGCCACCACCCCCCTTCCCCTTCATCTGCGGCCGCCGACACCGACGCGCCGGGCTCCGCGTCGCCGGCCTCCGCTTCCCCTACGGAGGAAGCAGCGAAACCGGCGGCCGCGGAGCTCCTGGACCAGGCCAACACGGTCTGCGAAATGCGCGTGACGGAGAAGTACCCCACCGCCGAGGTCCAGCCCGGAACAAAGTCCAACGCCAAGGCGAAGAGCGGCACTTTTGAGACCACCGGCTCATACACTGACCCGACGGCCGGCAAACCCGCGCCCACGGCATTCCAGTGCTCCTCTGTCAATGCCAGCGGCAGCTGGACCGTGAACCTGGACCGGGGCTAGGCCTGGAGCGGGGCTAGAGGTTCAGCGGCGGCCGGAGCCTCGGCGCTGTCCTGGCATTCAGCAGGAGGTTGGTGATGCCCAGCATTTCCTCCGTGGCCCTCAACAGCGAGTAGTGGCTGTAGGCGCCGGTAACGACAGTCCCCGGAATGATGGATGGAGCCACCACGAAGTTAGGGATGGGCGTGTCCTCGTCATACAGGACCACGACGGCGGTACCTCCCGCCTGGTAGCTTTGGCTCGCCAGGATTACCGGCAGCCACCTTGAAAGCCACGTGTCGCCGGTGGTGATGCTGCAGTCGTGCGTGTCGTTGCAGACGTTCGGGGTGATCAGCGAGAAGCTGGGAAGCGTATTGTTCGTCAGGTCGTTGAACAGGTTCCCGGACGTCGTGGTCCCGAGCGGGACGTTGTTCGTGGCGCAGGCGGCCCTGTCGCCCGTCCCTTGGTAATACGCCTCCGGATTGTGCCGCACCGCGTAAAGACCGGAATTGGTCAGCCTGCAGTTGGACGGCATGTCTTCCTGGTAACTCTTCTGGGTCAGTCCGCGTGCCCGGACCTGGCGGAAGAGATTATCCGCGGTGATGGGCGGGAGGCTCCCCGGGCTATTGTCTGTCGACACACCCTGCGTGCTTCCCGATGTCATCGCCAGGTAGCTGGGCAATGAGGGGAACTGGGACCCAGCGTCGCTCCAGTTGGTCAGGCTGGCGCACTTTTGGGCCATCTGCGTCATATAGGGTGCGCTTGGGCTGCCGATGACCTGGGAGTACCTCTTGTTCTCGTAAATGATCCAGATAACGTGGTCGTAGGTCGCCGGCGGTGCGGCCGCTGTCCCGCAGGGATTGGTTCCCGGCGGGGGTGGCGGGGGCGGCGGAGGCGTGGAGCCGGTGGTAAGGACGAGCTGCGGCCGGCGGGTGGCGTCACTGAATTCCCTTGAGTTGTAGATGGCTCCGTCGGAGTTCGTGCTGCTGATGCGCAAGGAGTATGTGCCGTCGGCCTTGATGAGACTGAAGACATCCACTTCAACCCAGCTTCCGGTGCTGACCGCTCCAAGCGATGCGATGTTCGTGCTGCTGGCGGCAGGGGCGTTTGACCAGGTCACAGATCCTTCGGCCCAGCCGTTGTCCGGCACGTGCCGGAACTGGCCGCCAACCGGCGAGGGGTCCGCCACGAAGAGCCGCAGCTTGGCGGCCGTGACCGTGCCTCCGGTACCTGTGACGACGAATTTCAGGAACGACATCTCCACGGGACTGTTGTCAGCCTTTAAGCCGGTTGCCGTGCATTTGCGGCCCACCCCAGTCCGGAAGAGGACATCTCGAAGCGGCTCGCAGCGTCGTTCAACGCTGCCTGCTGCAGCCGCAGCAGCGTCGGGCCGGACTGGGTAGACCATATGGAAGGCTGCTGGCCCGGCGATTATCTTCCCAAGCTGCCGCCCGGCCCGCGCATTCCTGATGCCACCTGGCAGCCGCTGCTGCGCTGGTACGCCGTATCCGGACTTTCCGGTCCCCAGTCGCTGGCCCGGGTCCCCAGCCAAGTGGCGGATTGGCACATGCAATCCGCATGGCAGGATCTGGTCAAGCCGATGGGAATCAACTACCAGCTGGCCATCCCTCTGCTTCTGGATGGACCCGTTCACCGCGCTTACCTGCTGGCGAGACCTGACCGCGAGTTCAACGAGGACGAGCTCACCCTGGCCATGGCCCTTCAACCGATGCTGACAGGCCTGTACCGGCAACTTTCCTGGGCCTCGGAGGACAAGGCGGCAGACCGGCCCGGACTGACCCAGCGGGAGCTCGCCGTCCTGGAGCTGCTCGGCCAGGGGCTGACCGCCACATCCCTGGGCCATCACTTCAACATCTCGCCGCGGACGGCCCAAAAGCACCTCGAACACATCTACCGCAAGCTTGACGTGGGCGACCGCCTGATGGCCGTTCAAAAAGCCGCCCGGTTGGGTCTGCTGGGCCAGCCGTTGGTAGTGGTACCAAATGGCAGGATCTGAGGACGCGTCGCAGGTGGGGCAACGGGATGTGAGGAACCGTTTGCGGGGAACGGGGAATCCCCCGGGACCGTCCCGGGGGATTCCTTGTTCTTGCGTGAATTCAGGTGGCTTCTAGCGGCCGCCGCCTCCGATCACGCCTTTCTCGACGGCCTTCGTGACGGCGTCGGCTTCGGCCTGGGTCAGGGTGCCGTCCTTGACCGCCGTGTCGAGCTTGGTCTTCAGCGCTGCGGCCCGTTCTGCCTGGGCAGCGGCGCGGATTTCCGTCAGGGCTGCGGTGACCTTCGATTCGTCGACTCCGAGTGCCGTCGCCAAGGACTTGGCCATCGCGGCATCCTGGGCTGTGCGGTCAGGCTTGGTGCCCTCGGTAGGCGCCGTCGTGGGCTTGTTGGCCTCGCGGAACGCCTGGATTGCCTCGGTCACCTTCGCTTCGTCAACGCCCAGCTTGGTGGCAAGGTCTGCCGCGATCTGGCCGCGGTCGCCCTTGTGGCCCCGGAAACCGTCGGTCGATGCGCTGCTGTCCGTGGATGCGCTCGATGATGCGCTGGGGCTCGGGGTGGTGGCGGCTGAGGCCATTCCGGTAACCCCCAGGCCTGCTCCCAGCGCCAGGGCGCCAGCGGTAATGCCGAGGGTGATTCTCCTGCTTCGTGACATGGTGTCTCCTTGATCGGCCGTGCGGTACGGCTTTGAACGGAAGGGCATCTGTCGTAGCCCCTCACTCAAAGATCCGGCAGCAGCTTAGGGCACCGCTGTTCGGAAACTGTCAGGAGGCTGTGAACCCTGAAAGCCGTGATCCCGAAAACTGTGAACCCGCCCCCGAACTTTTCAACCAATGAAATCCACGCATACTTCGACCACCTGATCCGCCAAGCTTGTCCAAACGACGTCCCCGCGGCGATGCCGAAGAAAGAAGGAAGCAATGACCCTCAGCGTGGAGGAAATGAACAAGCAGCTGCCGATTGCCAATGCGTTGCCCGGCGAGGCCGTGCCCTACTACATGGCCTCCGGCGAGGGTGCCCGCTACGAGATCGACGGGCAGCTGGTTACCGTGATCGCCCGCGCCGCGGACACCGGCGGCATCTTCAGCGCCGCCTACATCTCCGGCGGCATGGGGGCAGAATCCCCCTTCGTCACCCACAGGATCGAGCACAAGACCCTCTACGTGTTTGACGGCATCCTCCATGTCTGGCTCCCCGGCGAGAGCCGCATCCTGACGCCGGGCGATTCCGTGGTGATTCCGCCGGGAACGCCGCACGCCTACCGGATGGCCAGCCACTACACGCGCTTCCTGAACTGGATGACGCCCGGCGGGGCCGAGGCCTACTACGAGCGTGTCGGCACGCCCATCGATTCGCATGTTCCGCCCGTGCACGCCGGCCGCAAGCCGAGCCTCCGGGAGCAGGCGGAAGTCGGCGCCGAATTCGGCATCTCCTTTCCGGACGTCGAGCGCGTGGCACCGAGCCTGCAGCAGAATGCCGGGCGGCCTGCCACGCAGACTCCCTACTTCCTCAGTGCCGGCGAAGGGGAACGCATGGTCAGCTACCAGACCATGTTCACGTACCTCTCCCGGCCGGAAAACACGGGTTCGAACTACTTTGCCGTCCACACCAAGGGTGCCAAATCCCCGTACATCCCGCTGCACTTCCACTCCGAGCACACAGAAAACTTCCTCTGCACGGAAGGCCGCATGTGGCTCTACGCCAACGGCCGGGAGGTGCTGCTCACCAAGGGCGACTTCCTGCACGCCCCGGCGGGCACCGTCCACTCCTTCGCGTTCGACTCCCACAACACGCAGATGCTCGGGTTCCTGACGCCGTCGGTCTTCAACGGCTTCTTTGAATACTTCAACCAGCCCACCGACGACTACATGTACACGGAGGGCGGTGAGCCCTACATGGACATGGAGGGCTTCGGCCGCGCCCAGGCCGAGATGGACCTCACCGTCGTCGGCCCGCCGCCCCAGCGCCGCGCGGCCCTGGACATCTAGGCAGGAAGCTATCTAGGGCGCTGAGCCATCAAGAAGGCCCGGACTCTCACGGAGTCCGGGCCTTCTTGGTGTTGATATAACCATCGATTGCTCCGCAGGTGCCCTTTTGGACCGTGAAAAGGGCAGCTACGGAGCAATCGACGGGGGTTTCAGTGGGGTTTCAGCCCTTCGCCGCCTGCCGCACCAGCGCACGCCCGTAGTCGTTGCCGTTGGGGGTTCGGAGCACGGTGTGCATGTGGAACGGGGCCGGGGTGTCGTTGTTGAGGAACACGCCGGTGTGGTGGTCCAGTTCGATGACCACCACGGGGCTCTGGATCCGGAAGTAGAAGGCGTCCTCACCCTGCCAGCCGCCGATCCAGGAGAACCGGGTTTCATCGAAGTGCTCCCGGATCTCCCGCCTCCGCGCGGCGCGGGGCCCTGCTGGAAGGCAGGCGACGAAGTCCTCCACGAGCCGGTCCAGCAGCGCCAGTGATGCAGGCGGCAGGGAGCCGGCCAGGATGCCCTCGTAGGGGATCACCCGGTTGTCCTGGAAGCAGCCCGCCAGATGGCGTTCGTCGCCGGGATGCAGCCGGCCCTCGGGCATCGCCGGGTCCACCATCTCCGCGAAGGTAAGCGCCTCCCCACGCAGGGACTCAGGCAGCGACGCCATCAGGTCACGGGCCAGGCTGATGCGCTCCTTGAACACCTTCACGCCCTTGTGCGGGCCGGCGTCAATGACGTCCGGCTCGGCACCAAGGAACATCGGCGACAGGACCAGCTGGGTTCCGGCCACCAGGCAGTTGAGCGCCAGGTGATGGCCGAACAGCTGCCAGCCCCACGGCTCCGTTTCCGACGGTTCCCCGTAGAGGGCGAAGTTGTAGCTATATTCATTCATGAGCTCCGGCAGTTCCACCAGCTCGCCGAGGAAGCCGTTGATGCGCATCAGGTTCCGCGCCAGCGCGTACCCTTCCGGACTCAGGCTGGCCTCCACGACGGCGAGCGCTGCATCGCGCACGGCCGGGTCCAGGTCCTCGAGGCGCAGCCCGGTATCGTGCTGCATGAATTCCGGGTTCGCCCAGCTCTGCCATTCGTGGGCATCCACGGCGTAGCTCAGTCGGTCGCGCTGTTCCGCCGAGGCGGTGGCGAGCAGCTTGTCTGCCGCGGCGGCCATCTCCGCCGTCGGCGCTTGTTCCCCGGGCCGCGCCTCGGCGAGGCTGAATAGCCCGGGGCGGATGACGCCGTCGTTCGTTACACCGACGAACGGCTCCGGGTACAGCTTCTGCCAGCCCTCGATCATGGGGCCGGCAAAGGAGTCGGTCTTGGCCTCCTCGGCATAGGACCGCGCGTCCAGTCCGCGCAGCCGCGCCACGCGCGGGTGGTCAGGCGCGTACAGGTAATCACGAAACGACGGCGCCGGCATTGGTGCCCTCCTTCAGTTGGTCGAATGGGTGGGTGGCGCCCCAGCCGGCCGCGACGGCCAGGGCTGCGGCGGCCGCCTGCGCGGAGGAACCGCGCCAGGCAACGTGCTGGTCCGGACGGACGAGGACGGCATCTGCCGCCCACAGTTCCGCCATTGGCGTCCCGTTGTCGGAAGGCCCGACGGAGGTGACGGTCACCGGGATGCCGTGCCCGGCACCCGCAGCGAGGACTTCCGCGTACGCGGTTTCCGCCGCGTTGCCGGCGAGTGCCTCGCTGTCCACGAGCAGCGAAAATCCTGGCCCGAGGACGTCGTAGAGGGAGGTGCCGCCCTCCAGCCAGGCGTGCGGCACCAGGGCGCCGGGGCTGGCCGAGGGGACGTAGCGGATCGGGTCCTCGGCCGGTACCGGTGCGCCGTCGGGGACCACCAGCGGGGACTCGGCGTAGCTGTACCCGAGGACCAGGCCCAGCGAATCGAACTCGCTTTGCTTCACCGCAAGCGCGTCGTGGGCGCCGGCACGTGCGGCCTCACCTGCAACCCCGGCCGCCGTCAGGGCGGGGTCGGCGAAGTGGTAGGCGAGGGCCTTGCCGTTGGCCGCGGCGTCGCGGATGGTCCGGCCTGCAACGGGCCGGCGCTCCAGCCCGTAGCTCTCCAGCAGCCGCGGCCCCGCCCAGCCCTCGAAGGCGGCCGCGATTTTCCAGGCCAGGTTGGCGGCGTCGCCGATGCACGTGTTGAAGCCGTGGCCGCCCCACGGCGGGTTCTGGTGCGCCGCGTCCCCCACCAGGAAGACGCTGTCCGTGCCATAGGACGGCGCAAGGAGCATGCGGGCAGTCCAGGGATCCGTTGCGATCACCTCAACGTCGACGTCCGCCCCCACAAGGGAGCGCACCAGGGCGGCCGGATCCAGGTCCGGTGCTCCGCCGACGTTGTGGCTGACGACGCCCTGGATGATGGCCCACCAGGTCTCGTCCAGGTCCATCCGTCCCACCATGCCCGCCGCGCCGGGCCCCAGCACCCAGTACTGCACGGCGGGGTCCAGCGTGATGGTGGCGGCGAGGTCGCGGGAGCGGAAGAGGATGCTGATGTTGGACAGGGAAGCTGACTCCCCCTCAAGCCGGAGGCCCACGCCGCGGCGGACCGTGGAGGAGCCGCCGTCGGCCCCGGCCAGGAAGGCGCAGTCGACGGCGGTGCGGCGCCCGGAGTCGTCGGCAACGGTCACGCGCTGCCCGCCATCGGGGAGGGCCTCGAAGCTGTCCACCCGCAGCCCCGTCAGGAGGGTGGCGTGGGCCGACCCCGCCACGGCTTCCCGGAGCACAGCCTCCAGGACCGGCTGCGGCACCTGCTGGCCGCACTCGGGCTGCGGCCCGTAGCGGCCGGCCTCGAGCTGGAACGCGTTGGGGAAGCGCCTGATCTCGGAGCCGGTCAGGGCTGAACAGAAGATGACGTCCTGGGCGAAGCCGACCGGCAGCGGCGCCGCGTTCCGGAGCGCATCGGCGAGGCCGAGCCTCCGCAGGTGCGTCATGGTGCGGGCGTTGGTGGTCTTGGCGCGCGGCCTGTCCGGGTCGATCAGGGTCCGGGGCTCAATGACCGTGCTGCGGATGCCCCGGCTGGCCAGGTCCAGGGCGAGGAACAGGCCGCTGGGACCGCCCCCGGAAATCAGGACCGGCGTTGCGGCGGGCACATCCTGGAGCCCGGCATAGTTGACGGCGGTCATCAGGCCCTCGCCCGGAGGGACGGTTCGCCGACGGGAGTGACCAGGGTGCCCAGCCGCTCGATCTCGACCTCGACGGTGTCCCCCGGCTGCAGCAGCCACTGCGGTGAGCGTGCGTACCCGACGCCCTCGGGGGTGCCGGTGGCGATCACGTCGCCGGGATGGAGCGTGAACGTGTGGCTGATCAGCGAGATGATGGCCGGCACGGAGAAGATCATGTCCCGGGTGTTGCCGTGCTGGACCTCGGTGCCGTTGACGCGGGTCCTGAGCTCGAGGCCGTCGCGCAGGTCGCCCACTTCGTCCCGGCTGACCAGTGGTCCCAGCGGGCCGGTGAAGTCCCCGTTCTTGCCCAGGGCCCACTGCGACGTGAGCTTCTGGGCGCGCCGGGCGGTGATGTCGTTGAACGTGGAGTAGCCGAAGATGGCCTCTGCCGCCTGGTCCTCGGTCACGGATTCCGCACGCCTGCCGATGTAGGCGGCCACCTCGCCCTCCCAGTCCAGGCCGGCCTCGCCGCCAGGCACCGGGACGGGGACGTGGCCCACCGATAGGGAAGCCGTCCAGCGCCCAAACAGGGTGGGGTAGGCAGGCAGCTCCTGATCCTTGTAGCTGCCTTCCGCCGCGTGCGCCTTGTAGTTAAGCCCCACGCAGATAACCCGGGCGGACGCCGGAACCAGCGGAACTTCAGCGACGGTGCCGCGCTCGACCGAACCCTGCTCGATTGGAACTGAACCGGCGCCCGCAACGAGCGACTGCGCCTTCTCCTGCCAGCCGTCGGCATCCGCCCAGAAGTCCGTCACCGGAGCCAGCGGAAATACCCTGACACCGCCGGGACCAGTGCCTGCCAGGGCAGCCGCCCAGGTGTCGCCGTCGTGATTAATGCCTATGTACTGCATGGAGGGCCTTTCAGGTTCGCCCGGGGGCGGTGTCGGTTCAGAGGGCACGGCAAATAAAGCCCAGCCATGCCAGGCGGGATGTTGCGGAAAACTCAGGGAATGCCGGACTGCCGGCGGAAGAAGCTCACGGTGGCGGCCAGCGCCTTCTCCGCCGCGGCGGGGCCGCCGTCGGGAAGGGACCACATGTGGTCCGCCCCGTCGAGGAGGAGAAGTTCGACGTCGGCGCCCGCCTTTTCGAGGACCGCCGCCAGGGTTTCGGATTGGGCGGCGGGGACAAAACGGTCGGCTGTGCCGTGGACCAGAAGGAAGGGCGGGGCGCCGGGACGGACGTAGCTGACCGGGCTCGCGGCTGCCGCCTTCTGCGGCTCCTCCGCCAGGACGGCGCCGATGAGCTGTTCCTCCCGGGAGCCCGGGTCAGTGGCCCGCGCAACGGCGTCGGGCAGGGCCTGCTCGCCCATGCGGTTCAGGTCGGTCGGCGGGTACCAGGCCGCCACCGCCGCGACGGGGCTGTCGCCGCTAATCAGGCCCACCAGGCTCGCCAGGTGGCCGCCGGCTGAGTCGCCCCAGGCATAGATCCGGGTGGGGTCCACGCCGTAGTCGGCTGCGTGGTTCCGCAGCCAGCGGACGGCGGCCTGGGCGTCGTGCAGCTGGGCGGGATAGACGGCTTCCCCGCTCAGCCGGTAGTCCGCCGAGGCGACGACGAAGCCGGCTTCGGCGAGGGCCTCGAACGGGGTGAGCCCGAAGCCGTCCGTGACCGGCCCCAGTGATGACCGTGTTCCGGCCCGCCAGCCGCCGCCATGGAAGTGAACGATTGCCGGCCGGGTTCCGGCGCCGTTTCCGGCCGGCTCCGGCAGGTACAGGTCCAGGAGCAGCGGACGGTCGGCTGGTCCACCCGTGCGGGCGAATTCCACGCCTTTCAGCACTCGGCCTTCCGTCATCATCGACTCCTTTGCTGCCTCTGCCGGTTCCTCTTTGGCCCGGCCTGTCCTCTTGGGGCTTCTGCCTCAAGGGGCCTATCCCTCTAAGACTGTCGGATCAGGAGCAGGGCCTGTACCGGCCATTTCAATCATTGAAACGGCTTTGCCGACTCCAGCTCGGCGGCCAGGAACGACAGGCCCCGCCGGACCAGGCCAAGGGCCGCCGAGTGGTTGAGGTAGCCATGGAACGCCCCTTCCTCCAGCCGGTAACTGGTTTCCACGTCTGCCGCGCGCAGGCCTTCGACGAATGCCTCGGCAGAGAACCGGAGGTCGTCGTGTTCGCAGGCGAGCACAGCGGACGGCGGCAGTCCCGCCGGGTCGGCGTGCCCGGGCATGGCGTAGGAGGAGGCCATGGCCAGGGGTCCGCCGATGTAGTTCTCCAGCATGTCCCGGCAGTCCTCGTCGGTGAACCGGAGAAACGGCGGCAAAAGTCCGGCGGAGGACAGGTCATGTGGCGGTGCAGCCGGCAGTTCACCGGGGAGCTCCCCATGCAGGAACGGGTACGCGAGCACGAGTTTTGCCGGCGGCTGCAGGCCCGCATCCATCAGGTACAGTGCCGCCCCCACCGCGAGGTTTCCGCCGACGCTCGCCCCGCCCAGGCAGATCCGGGAGGGGTCAGCGCCGAGTTCCCGGGCGTGCTCCCGGGTCCAGAACCATGCCGCCAGCACGTCCTCGTGCGGAACCGGGAAATGGACGCCGTCGAGGGCCAGGCGGTAGCCGACGCAGACCACCACGCCGCCGCTTCGGGCCGCGACTTCCCGGCCCAGCTGGTCCGATTCGCGCATGTCCAGGTCACCGACCGCAAAATTGCCGCCGTGCATCCAGACCAGGGCGGTGGAACCGCCCTCGCCGGTCCCGCCGTCGGAAGCTGCCGGCGGTCCGTCCTCCGGGCGTGCACCATAGATCCGGACCGGCACCGCGCCGTTGGGTCCTGGTACCTCAAGGTGCCGGACGGCAACGTCCGGCGGGCTGTACGGGAGCAGGCCCCCGCAAAACGCGTCCAGGCGCTCCCGCCCGCCGGGCCGGGTCAGCAGCTCCGGGACCGATTCCACGCCGGCCAGGTGGTGCAGAAGCCCGGCCAGCTCCGGATCCAGGGTCATGGCAGGGCCGACAGTTGCGGGGTGCCCGCGGTCCCCGCAAACACCTCGGGTTCACAGTTGAAGGAGTGCGTCCCGGACCCGACCTCCACGGACTCCGAGCCGTCCGGCAGGTACACCGAGGCCGTGCAGCCGGCGGGGACCGTGAGGGACAGGGTGAAGCTGCCGGCGCCGTGCTCCCACCGCACCGCCGCCTCGCCATAGGGGGTCTCGTGCCGGGAGGCCGCCCAGGTCAGGCCGCCGCCGGGCAGCGGCCTGACCAGCAGTTTCCGGCTGGCCAGACCCGCGGGGGCAAGACCCGCGACGGTGCGGTGCATCCAGTCGGCCACGGCGCCGAGCGCGTAGTGGTTGAAGGACGTCATGTCGCCGGGGTTGATGGTGCCGTCCGGGA
The DNA here is from genome assembly GCF_040448525.1 of Arthrobacter sp. K5. Classification (NCBI taxonomy): domain Bacteria; kingdom Bacillati; phylum Actinomycetota; class Actinomycetes; order Micrococcales; family Micrococcaceae; genus Arthrobacter; species Arthrobacter sp. K5. The sequence continues at coordinate 2,468,319 of NZ_CP159279.1, forward strand.
GCATGGAATCCCAGCGTTCCCAGATGGTCGTGGCGCCCATCGTGACCGGATACAGCCAGGACGGGCACTCGGTCTGCAGCAGCAGGCGGTAGGCCGCCTCCACCTGGCCTTCGTCGCTCAGTGCGTCGGTGACCAGCGGCGTCCCCACGAAGCCGGTGGCGATCCGGTAGCCGTCGGCGGCCACGGTTTCGGCCAGCCGTTCCCCTGCTGCCGGGTGCTCCTCAGGTTCGAGCAGCCCGAAGCGCAGGGCCAGCGCGTAGGAGGTCTGCGTGGCAGGTTGGAGCTGTCCGTCGTCGGCGATGTAGTGCTTGCGGAACACGGTGCGCGCCTGGCGGGACAGTTCCCGCAGGCGCAGGGACTCGCTGTCCTCCCCCAGCAGGGCAGCAGCCTGCGACGCGATCGACGCCGAGTACGCCAGGTAGGACTGCGCCACCAGCTGCCAGGGTGTCCTCGCAGCACCGGGATCGTTCGGCGGCGCGGCCGGGTCCAGCCAGTCACCGAACTGGAAGCCCTGCTCGAAGCGCAGCTCCGGCCCGGCCGCGTCTGCCGCAGCGGCCAGCCACGCGGCCATTCCGGGCAGTTGCCGGCGCAGGAACTCACGATCGCCCGTCTGCTGGTACAGCACCCACGGCACCAGCACGGCGGCGTCGCCCCAGGCGGCCATCACGGGCCGGGTGGGGAACGGCGGTTTGTCGAAGGTCACCTCCGGGACAACCAGCGGCGGCGGCCCGTCCGTTCCCTGCTCGGCGGCCAGGTCCTTCAGCCAGGACGCGGTGAAGCCGGGAATCCGGTAGAGGAAGGACGCGGTGGAGGCAAAGACCTGGAAGTCCCCCGTCCAGCCGAGCCGCTCGTTGCGTTGCGGGCAGTCGGTGGGCACATCCACGAAGTTGCCCCGCATGCCCCACACCACGTTGGCGTGCAACTGGTTCAGCATGGGCTCGGAGCACTCGAAGAAGCCGGTGCGCTTGAGCTCGGAATGAACGACGACGGCGGTGAAGGCTCCCGGGTCAAGCTCACCGGGCCAGCCGCTCACCTCGACGTAGCGGAAGCCGTGGACAGTGAATTCTGGACTGTACTGCTCCACGGCGCCGGATTCACGCACGCCGGTCCCGCGCAGGATGTAGGTGTCCGTCTGCCGGGCAACGCGGAGCGGGCGCACGCCGAGCTCGCCGTGCTCCAGCACCTCGGCGTGCCGCAGCACCACTTCGGTGCCTGCCTCGCCGCGCACGCGGATCCTGACGTGCCCCACCAGATTCTGGCCGAAGTCGAGGATGGTCTTGCCGGACGGCGTGGTCAGCACTTCCTGGACGGGCAGCTCTTCGGTGGCGCGGACCGGCGGACCGTCCGGTGCCACCAGGAGGGCGGTGTTGAAGTCTTCGGCAACCACCGGTTCCAGGCTTCGGGAACCGTGGCCCGCCCAGCCCGCATCCGCCAGCCGTGCGTCGTACGTTTCGCCGTTGTACAGGTCGGCGGACAGCACGGGGCCGCGCCCTGCCTGCCACGCTCCGTCGGTGCTGATGACGCTGAGCCGCCCCTGGGCGTCGGTGATTTCCAGCTGGCCGATCACCGCGGTGCGGTTTCCGTACTTGTTGCGCTTCTCCTGGAAGCCGAGATTGCCCCGCCACCAGCCGTCAGCGACCTCGAAGCCGATCACGTTGGTGCCCGGCCGCAGGTAGTCCGCGACGTCGTACGTCTGGTAGCGCAGGCGGTGGTGGTAGCTGGTCCAGCCCGGCGCGAGGAGATCCTGTCCCACGCGGCGGCCGTTGATGGAGGCGACGTAGATGCCGTGGGCACTCGCGTACAGGCGGGCTGACGCCACCGCGCCGTCCAGCTCGAAGGTGGTGCTGAGGCGGGACGCGGGCTCGTCGGAGGTGCTGTCCTCGTCCCACGACGGACGGATCATGGAGGCCTGCCAGTCGGCGGCGTCCAGCAGCCCTGCTTCCACCCAGGCGACGGGGCTCCAGTCGGAGGGTCCGCCGTCGTCATTTCCCCAGACCCGGACCCGGGCCGCGACCCGTTCGCGGCTGGCCAGTGGGCGCGCCGGCCAGGGCTGCAGGAGCTGTTCCGCGGAGTCAACGCGCCCGTAGCTGGCCAGGCTGGTGGTGTCCGGGCCGAGTTCGAGTTCGTACGCCGTCTGCACCCAGCCCGGGGCGTCGGTGCGGACCTGCCAGGACAGCCGGGGCCGGTCCTCGCCGATACCGAAGGGCTCCTCGTGGTGTTCGAAGCGGAGGGCGGAAGGGGCGGTCATCGGGGTGGCTCCTGGAGTGGTTGTCATGGCTGGGTCAGTTCCTTCGTGAAGAAGGAAACGGCGGTGGCGAGGATGCGGTCCAGCTGGTCTTCGGCGAAGAAGAAGCAGTGGTCACCGCCTTCGATGGTGACCAGTTCCTGCTCTACGCCGGCGACGGCCAGGGCGTCGGCCAGGAGCTCGCTCTGCGTGAGCGGGACCAGGCCGTCGCTGTCGCCGTGGATCAGCAGGAACGGCGGAGCGTCTGCAGTGACGTAGCCCAGCGGGCTGGCGGCGTCCAGCAGGGCCGGATCGTGCGAATTGCCCACCAGCATGGGGCCGGGTTCCAGTGACACGCCGTCGGGGACGGCCGCGAGCAGGGCACCGCTCATGAAACTGGTGGTCGCTTCCATTGGCGGCATCCGGGTCAGTGAGGAGACGCCGTAGAAGTCGACGACGGCGCTCACCGCGCTTGAGTGCCCCTGCGCGCCAAGACCGCCCTCGAGGTCGGCCCGGCCGCCGGTCAGGCCCAGCAGCGCGGCAAGATGGCCGCCGGCGGACTCGCCCCAGGCACCGATGCATTCGGGGTCGATACCCAGAAGTTCAGCGTGGTGCCGGAGATACCGGACGGCGGCCTTGATGTCGTGGAGCTGGGCGGGGAACGGCGCCTCCAGCGCGTGCCGGTAGTCCACCGTGGCGCACGCGATTCCTGCCTCGTTCAGGAGCCGGAACACCGAGTCTGGCTGAAACGTCGGCGGCAGTTCGCGGCGGTCTCCGAGCTGGAAGGCACCGCCATGGATCCACACCACCACCGGGACCGGGCCGCCGTCGGGGTTGCGCGGGAGCCAGATGTCCATGGAGAGCCGGCGGAAGCCGACGGCGATCGCATAGTTGAGTTCGCGGTGCACCCGCGAGTGCTCGGAGACTTCCTCGGGCGTGCCCGGTGTTTGGAAGGCCGGAAACGGCGGCGGGGTGGGGACGCGGCGGGCAATTGCTTCGTCAGGCATCACTGTTTCCGGGGTCACCCGGCGCTCCTTGAAGTTTGTGGTTGGGGTCAATGTGGTTCAGGCGTAGTGGCAGGCGACGCCGGACTGGCCGACTGAGCGCAGGGCGGGGCGTTCGGTGGTGCACAGGTCGGTGGCCAGCGCGCAGCGCTGGCTGAACGGGCAGCCGCCTGCCGAGGCGGCCACGGCGGCGGCCGTCCGGACGCCCAGCGACTCGCGCAGCTTCCTCCGCTCGGCCTGCTCCGCCGGACGGGGCACCGGTGATGCGGCCACGAGGGCCTGGGTAAAGGGATGTTTCGGGGATTCCGTGACCGCCGCGGCCGGTCCTGTTTCCATGATCTGGCCGCGGTAGAGCACCACCACCCGCTGGGCGAGGAACTGGACCACGGAGATGTCGTGGGCGATGAACAGGTAGCTCAGCCCCCGCTCGTCCCGCAGGTCGGCGAGGAGGTTCAGCACCTGGGCCTGGGTGGAGAGGTCCAGGGCGCTTACTGCCTCATCGCACACCACCAGTTTGGGCTCGCAGATCAGGGCCCGTGCCACGGAGATGCGCTGCCGCTGCCCGCCGGAGAACTGGCTGGGGTACCGGTCCACGGCCTCGCGGGGAAGTCCGACCCGTTCCAGCATGTCTTCGGCCCGGCTGCGCGCCTCTGCGGCTGCGACGCCGCGGACCCGCAGCGGCTCGGCCAGCGAGGCACCGATGATCTTCCGCGGGTTGAGCGAGGAGTTGGGGTCCTGGAAGACGGCGCGCAGTTCCCCGCCGAGTTCCTGTCGCCGGGAAGAGTTGGCATGGGTGATGTCGCTGCCCTGGAAGCTGACTGAGCCGCCGGATACTTTCTGCAGCCCCAGGATCGCCTTGCCGATGGTGGACTTTCCGGAGCCGGACTCCCCCACCAGGCCGACGGTTTCGCCGGGCCGGATGGTGAAGCTTACGCCGTCGACGGCGGCCGGCGCCGAGGCCGCCTTGCGGCCGTGGCCGTAGCGGACCACCAGGTCCTTGACCTCGAGCATGGCCGGGGCGGACAGGCCTGCTTCGGCGTCTTCGAGTTCCACAGTGTCGATGCTCATGCCATGTCCTTTTCAACGATCTCGAGTACGCGGTGGGTGGGGACCTCGGTGGCAAGCCAGCCAAGGCCCTCGACAGCCAGCTCGTCGGCTTTGACGCAGCGCACCTCGCCGTCCTCCGAGCCGGAGGGGAGCAGCGGAACGGGGACGGCGCAGGCTGAGCCGGCGAACTGGCAGCGGGCGGCGAAGCGGCAGCCGGCGGGCCAGTCCTTGGGCTGCGGCACCTGGCCCTTGATGGTGGCCAGCCGCTCCGGCATGTCGTGGGCGGTGTTGGCGTGCGGGTCGGCGGCAAGCAGCGCGAGCGTGTACGGGTGCCGGGGGTTGTCCAGGATGCTCGCGGTCCGGCCGCCTTCCACCACCTGGCCGGCGTACATGACGGCCACGTTGTCGCAGATGTCCGCCACGACGCCGAGGTCGTGCGTCACCATGACGACGGACATGCCGGTGTCCTTCACCAGCGAGCGCAGCAGCGAAAGGATTTCGGCCTGGACCGTGACATCGAGGGCGGTGGTGGGTTCGTCGGCCACCAGCAGCCGCGGCTTGCCGGAGAGGGCCAGGGCAATGGCCACGCGCTGGGCCATGCCGCCGGAGATCTGGTGCGGGTAGGACTTCAGGATGCGCTGGGCATCAACAATGCCCACCTTTTCCAGCAGGCTCAGCGCCTCGGCACGTGCTTCTGCCTTGCCGGCTTTCCGCAGCCGGCGGATGGCGGCGGTCAGTTGGTAGCCCACCGTGAACATGGGGTCGAGGGCACGCATGGGTTCCTGCGAGATCAGTGCGATGTCCCGCCCCCGGATGCCTTCCAGGTCCTTCTCCGTAGCCGAGGCCAGGTTCTTTCCGTTCCAGAGGATCTGTCCGCCGGTGACCGAAACGCCGGACGGCAGCAGCCCGAGCAGGGACACGGCGGTCATGGTCTTGCCGCAGCCGGACTCCCCCACGAGGCCAAGCACGGTGCCCGGTGCGACGTCGAAGGTGACGTCCGTGACCAGCGGAGTGCCGCCGTCGACCCCTACCGAGAGGCCGCGGACGCTGAGCTGGCCGGCGGCGGGAGCGTGTTCCACGGCAGGCGCGGCCGCTGCTGCTGCCGCCGCATCGGCCGCGCGCTTGCGGCGGATGGCAGCGGAGGGCAGGTGGGATGCGGCTGCGTTGGGCGACTTGCCGAGGGCGTTGCCGATGGCATTGGCCGACAGGACAGTGAGGGCGAGCACGGCGCCGCTGGGGACCATGAGCCAGGGGGCGTCATAGACGTGCTGGGAGGCACTTTGGATCATCCCGCCCCAGCTCGGCTGGGGAATGGGCGGGCCGAACCCAATGAAGGCCAGTCCCGCCTGGATGAGCATGCCGACGGCAAATATGAGCGCCGACTGCACCACCACGGTGTTCATCAGGCCCGGAAGCACGTGGCGGACGCTGATTCCCAGTGGCCCGACGCCGTCGACCTTGGCCGCGTCGACGTAGAGCTGGGACTGGAGCGACTTCGCCTGGCCCAGCATCACGCGGTAGATGCCGGCCGAGATGAGAATGCCCAGGATGGCCATGATCAGCGGAATGTTGGTCCCCACCGCTCCAATGACCGCCAGGATGATGACCGTTCCGGGCAGCGACATCATGATTTCGGTGACGCGGCTGATGATCCCTTCCGCCCGGTCACTGGCCGCGGCCGTCATGGCCAGGATGGTCCCGAGCCCGACGCCGACAATCACCGTGATGAGCGACGTCCCCAGCGTCCCGGCTGCCGAGGCGAAAATGCGGCTGAGCAGGTCCCGGCCAAGTTCATCCGCGCCCAGCCAATGGGCGGCGCTGGGTCCGGACAGGACCGCCGTGAAGTCCTGGTCCTCGGTCTTGTACGGCAGCCACCAGGGGGCAGTGAGGGATGCGGCCACCAGGGCGGCGAGCCACACAGCACCGGCGAGGCCGCCGGGTGAGGTGAGGAGGCGGTGTCCGGAGAACTTCGCCAGGGCTGTCTTCCGTGGGGTGGCTGTGGGTGCGATGGAGGTGATCATGAGGCACGCAACTTCGGGTCAAGGAATTTGGTGGCGAGTTCGAGAAGCAGGTTCACAGCCACCACCACGACGGTGGCGATGACCACCACGCCCTGGACGGCCGGGGCGTCGTGGGTGCTGACGGAGGACTGGACTGCCTGGCCCAGGCCAGGCATGGCGAACAGCTGCTCGGCAATGACGGAGCCGCCGAACAGGCCGATGAACTGCAGGGCGATACCGGCAACGATGGGGAGGCTGGCGTACCGCAGCGCGTGGACGTAGAGGATTTTCCAGGTGGGAGTCGCCGTGGCGCGCAGTGTGCGGATGTGTTCCTGCTGCAGGGCTTCAAGCATGGAGGCCCGGGTCTGGCGGGCGATGAACGCCGCACCGCCGACCGCGAGGGTGATGACGGGCAGGGCGAGGGACAGTGCCCAGTCCTGCGGCGAGACCTCGAAGGGGACGTAGCCGGTGGCCGGGAACACGGAGGACTGGACGGCAAACAGATAGACGAAGATGATGCCGATCCAGAAGGCGGGCAGCGCCACGAGGAGCCCGACGAACCCTCCGATGATCCGGTCCAGCAGCCCGCCGCGCACGGCTGCGGTGACCCCGAGTCCGATTCCGAGAATGGCGCTCAGCACGGTGGCACCGGCAGCAAGGGATGCCGTGACCGGCAGCCGGCTGGCGAGGTCGGCGCTGACGGACCGGCCGTCGATCAGCGAGGTTCCGAAGTTGCCCTTGACGGCCTCGCCCAGCCACCGGAAGAACTGGAGCGCCAGGGGATCATTCCAGCCGAGGCGCTGGTTCACGTCGTCGATGGCTTCCTGCGATGCGCCCGCGCCGAGGGACACCGCGCCCGGGCTGCCGGGCATGGCGTGGACCAGCAGGAATGCCAGCACCGCCACCACCAGCACGGTGGCCAGTGCCATCAGCAGGCGCTTGGCGGCGAACATTGCCATGGTGACATCCATTGATCAGGACCTCCGTTGGTCAGGTTTTCTAGTGCCCGGGCCGGACGTCTTCCGCGCGGGAAGGCGTCCGGCCGGGAGGTGGATCAGTTGGCGGGGGCGTAGGAAGAGAGCAGCGGGTACGCATTCGTGCCGGCGAACTTCACCTGCTGGACCTTCTTGGTGTTGTAGCCCTGGTTGGCGAGGGACTCGTAGAGCGGGATCATCCAGCCGGATTCCACCAGGCGGATGTTCAGCTTGGTCAGCGCGGCCTTCTTGGCGGCGTCGTCCTTCGCGGCGGCTGCCTCGCCCGTGGCGGCACTCAGCTGCTCATCGGTGGCCTTCTGCACGTTGGTGAAGCCGTTGAGGACAACGCCGTACATCAGGCCCACCGGGTTGTCCCAGCCGAGGGAGGCGTAGCCCAGGGGCGTGGTGGCGACTGCGGCGAAGGCTTCGTCGGTGGAGGAGGCCATCTTGATGTTCATCTTGATCCCGACGGCGGCCAGGTCCTTCTGCACGGCCTGCAGGTCCGTCTGGGTTTCGGCGCTGCCAACGATGGTGAATTCGAAGCCGTTGGCATAGCCGGCCTCGGCGAGGAGGCTCTTGGCCTTCTCCGGATCGTAGGCGAACCTGGTGTTCAGTTCTTCCGTGTAGCCCGCCGAATCCTTGGGAAGGGCGTTCCATGCCGGGATGTCGCCCTTGTGCAGGGCGTCCACCAGTGACTGGCGGTTGATGGCGTACTGGAACGCCTGGCGGACCTTCTCCTTCGCGAATGCAGGCGAGGTCTTGCCGGTCTTGTCGAAGGAGACCATGGTGTGCAGCGTCCCGCCAATCTGGGAGACGCCCAGGCCCTTGGACTTGGCAAAGTCCACCGTGGGCGAGGTGAGCATGGCGACGTCGGTCTGGCCGGAGACGAGGGCGTTGGCGCGGGCCTGGGGGTCCTGGATGACGCTGAAGGTGATCTTCTTGTAGGGGTACTTGGCGGCGTCCGTGTACTTCTCATTCTTCGTGAACACGTATTTGTTGCCCTTGACGGTCCCCGTGGTGTCCAGGGTGTAGGGGCCGGAGCCGTCCGGGGTGGTGGCAAGGCTGGCGCTCTTGGTGGCAGCCGTCTTGCCGACGATCATGCCCATGGTGCCCGTGAGGTTCTTTTCGAACCCCGGCTGCGCTTTGGCGAACTTGATGGCCACCTTGGTGGGGCTGGCCACGGTCACCGACGTGATCTCCTGGGCGCCGCCCTTGGCAATGGCCGAGTAGGCGCTCAGCGCCGGATCGCTGCGGCGGTCCAGGTTCGCCTTGACCAGTGCCGCATCCAGGGTGGAGCCGTCAGTGAAGGCCACGCCTTCCCTGAGGGTCAGGGTCAGTACCGTGTTGTCCGCGCTGTAGCTGAACTCTTTGGCCAGGCCCGGTCCCACGGAACCGTCCGGCTGCAGGGTCATGAGGTTCTCGTAAAGGCCTTCGAAGAACTGGCGCTGCGCGTCGGCGACCCGCAGCGGATCGAAGCCGAAGGAAGCGCTGTCGCTGTCGATGGCGATGGTGAGCGCGTCCTTGTTGACGGCGGTTGCCGCCTGTGTTCCGCCGCCACAGGCGGTGAGGGAGCTCACCAGGAGCGCCCCGGCCAGGACGGCCGCGCTCCGGCGGGCGGGGGTGGGAAGGAGTTTCATGTGTGCGCCTTTGCATTCTCGATGACGAACGGGAATCAACATCTGGGGGCCGGGGCCCGCCGCGGTCTGCGTCGACCGCTGCGGGCTGTTCGGTCGGCGCCCTCTCGTCAGATGGCTTCCGGTGACCGGCTTCTACAAGAATCGTTTGGACGGCGTCACGGGCCCCACGGGAATTTCATTGGTTGAAACGATATTGTGGTGCTGGTCACTCGGCGGCGGAACGACGGGGATGACTGAACGGAAGGATGGCAGTGGCGGAAGAAGCAGGACCGGAAGCTGAGGCTCCGCAGCGCGGCAAGCGTCCCAAGCAGGGCGAGCCGGTGATCGACCGGGCGCTGAGCCTGCTCGCCGTCTTCACCGACCGCCGCCGGGCGTTGACGCTGTCCGAGATGGCCCGCCATGCGGGGATGCCGGCGCCGACGGCGCTGCGGCTCATTGCCCGGCTAGTAGCGTGGGGCGCCCTGGAGCGGCTCGAGGACGGACGCTACGTGGTGGGCGTGCGGCTGTGGGAGGTGGCGTCGCTGTCGCTGCGCGGGCACGGTGTCCGGGAGATCGCGCTGCCGTACCTTGAGGACCTTTTCGCGGTCACCCGGCACCACGTGCTGCTGGCCGTTCGGGACAAAGGCGAGGCCGTGCTCATCGAGCGGCTGTCCTCCAAGGAGGCCACCGAGGTGGCGTACCGGGTGGGCGGGCGCGCGCCGCTGCGTTCGACGGCGGTGGGCCTGGTGCTGCTGGCCGGCGCCGATGCCGGCTTCCAGGAAGCGGTCATCCGGCAGCCGCCGGACGCCGAAGCCGGCGTGGACGCCATGCCGGAAGGGCAGCTGCGGCGGACGCTGTCCGACGTCAGGCGCACCGGCGTCGCCATGATCAGGAGGTCCGCGCCGTCCCGGACGGTGTCCGTCGCCTCGCCGATTTTTGATGCCGAGGGGTCCGTGGCCGCGGCCCTGTCCATCGTGGTTCCCGACGGCGGCACTCCCCCGAACGTGCTGGCTCCGGCCGTCCAGGCTGCGGCCAGGGCCGTCTCCCGGAACCTGGGCTACAACGCCGGACCCACGGAAGGCGTCTCGGTGCGGCGTTAACCACGGCCGACGGCGGCCCGCACCATCTGGTGCGGACCGCCGTCGTGCTTCTTTTGGGCTGTTCAGCCCACCGTGGTGAGGCGCTCCTGGGCGGCCCGGGCCACGCCGCCCAGCCAGTGGGCGCTGGGCTTCGGCGTGCGCTCCTGCGTGGTGCGGTCGACGGCGATGAGGCCGAACTTGGGCCCGTAACCGAAGATCCACTCGAAGTTGTCGAAGGCCGTCCAGGCGATGTAGCCGCGGACGTCGATGCCGTCCGCGAGGCAGGCGGAAACCCCTGCGACGGCGGTGCGGAGGTAGTCGACCCGCTGCGTGTCGTCGTCGGTGGCCAGTCCGTTCTCGGTGACCATGACGGGGATGCCGGCGATCCGGTGGGCCTCGCGGATGGTCACCTCGAGGGCCTGGGGGTAGATCTCCTCCCCCATCGCGTTGACGGGTGCGCCTTCGGGAACCGGGGCCAGCCCGTCGGGTCCGAAGACGGTCCGGCCGTAGGTCTGGATGCCCACGAAGTCATCGCCGCGGGATGCTTCGAGGAAGCGTTCGTTGACGTCCCGCCGGACCCGGTCCGCCACCCGCTGGCCGCCTTCGGCCGCCTGGATGTCGGAGTTGGCGAGAGTCCAGCCGACCAGGAGCTGCGGCCGGTGCGCCTTGATGGCCTCGCGGCCGGCGCGGTGGGCTGCCAGTTTGATGTCGAAGCCGGCGTCGGACACGGTGAACTGGAACGGTGCAACCCTTTCTGCCTCGATGCCGAGGCGTCCGGCTGCGGCCGACCAGAGCGGCACGTCCGCACGCCGCTCGGCCGGTTCGCCACCGATGCCGAGTGCTTTGAGGAGCCACGGCAGGTTGGGTTCGTTGAGGGTGCAGGCGACGCCGATGAGGTCGCCAAGGTGTTCGGTCACGCGGCTGCAGTAGCGTGCGAAGCGTTCCGGCGTGGCGTCGTCCTCCCAGCCTCCCGCGGCGAGCAGCCAGCGCGGCGAGGTGAAGTGGTGGTAAGTGACCACCGGCGTCAGCCCGTGGTCACGGCAGGTTTCCAGCACTCGCCGGTAGTGGTCAAGCTCCGCGACGGAAAAGTGGCCTTCCTCGGGTTCGATGCGCGCCCACTCAAGGGAAAAACGGTAGGTGGTAAACCCGAGCGAGGCGATCAGGGCGATGTCCTCACGGTAGCGGTGGTAGTGGTCGATGGCATCCCCGGACGGCTCGGCGAAGATCGTGCCCGGCAGGTGCTCGAGGAACCAGGTGTCGCTGTTGGTGTTGTTTCCCTCCACCTGGTGGGCTGCGGTGGCCACGCCCCAGAGGAAGTTGTCAGGGAAGTGCTGGAGGTCGGTCATGGAGTTCCTTTCTGCGGTTGACCTTCACCTTAGGCAAACATTTTCCAACTTGGAATACTTTCGAGGGAATTTGTTGACCAAAGTGGAAAAGAAACTTGGTAGCCTCGAGGAAGGCAAGAGTGCAGCTCGGACGGCCACGGCCAGAAGGAGGCGGAGCATGGCAGATGCCACCACGGCGCGGCAGCCGGCGCGCAGCGGGCGGCGGGCACCCTACGCCAACGGCGAGCGCAAGCGGGCAGAGCTGGTGGATGCGGCCTTTGCCGTGTTCGCCGAAAAGGGGTTCCAGCGGTTGTCGATCCGCCAGATCGCCGAGGAAATCGGGACCAGCCACACCGCGCTGCTCCACCACTTCGGGAGCAAGGACGCGCTGCTGGAAGCCGTCCTGGTCCGGCGCGAGGAGCAGGAAGGGCCCTGGCGGCGCACCCTGCTGGAGACACAAGGGCTGCTCGAAACGGTGCCGGAGGTCATGCGCCGCAACGCCGGAATACGGGGCGTGATCCAGCTGGACGCCACCCTGCGTGCCGAGGCCGTCCGGCCGGACCATCCGGCCCACGGCTTCATCCGGCGCCGGGATGAGGAAATCATTGGTTCCCTGCAGGCAGAGATCGAGCGGGAGGTTTCCGCGGGCCGCGTTTCACCCGGCCTGGATGCCGCCGTTCTGGCGCGGCAAATCGCAGCACTCATCGAGGGCGTGCAGCTGGCCTGGCTGTATGACGAGTCGGTGGACATGGCAGCGCACCTGGAGGGGTTTTTGCAGCTGGTCAGGGCGCCTGCAGTTCTCCAGTAACCAGAATCGAGCGGGCCAGCCGGCGGGCGTAGTCGCGGATCCCTTCAACCAGGTCCAGCCCGCCTCCGGAGATGACCCACTGCAGCTGCAGCCCGTCGCTGACGGCGATGATTTCGCGGGCGATGGCCTGGGTATCCGTGTCCGGCCGGAAGAAGCCACGCTCCACCCCGCGGTCGAGGAGCTGCGCGGTTTCGGTTACCGCCTGCTCGTACCATTTGCCGTACAGCTGGTGGGCGGGGGTGGACGGATCCGCGGCTTCAGCCGAAACCAGCACGAAGAGCTCAATCAGGCCCGGCTCCGCCACGAGCCGGCGCGTGGATTCGACCATGGACCGGAACAGTTCATCCGGATCGTCAATGCCGTCCGCCTGGACGGAACTCCACCACAGGGCGGTCTGCTCCAGCCGGCGCTCGGCGACCGCCAGCAGAAGGTGCTTTTTGGAGCGGAAGTGGTGCAGCAGGCCGCTTTCGCTGAGTCCGACGTCGGCGGCGACCTGCGACAGCGGCACCCGGTGATAGCCCGAGGCCGCAAAGAGCCGCGTGGCAGCGTCCAGAATTTCGGCCCGCTTGGCCCTGCCTACCTCGTAGCTGCCTGTTTTCCGCCTCGTCCGCACCGCTTCAGGGTAGCGGTCCACGCCGCTTCGGGGTAACGGATAGCCACAGCCCGGGTGCCGCCTCGATCGCGGCATCAGCTACCGAGGAGTAGTGTGAACGCCATGGACGAGTCGCCTCCGGAAGGTGAACATACACCGGAACTGTTCCGCAACGTGGACGGAGAAACGCTTCGGCGCCAGGTGCTGGAGATCATCAGCGATGTGCTGGCAGACTCCGATCCGCAGAAGGCCTGGGCCAGGGAGCAACTGCTCGACCTGCTGGCGACGCACATGGACGACCCCGAACAGGCACTGCTGCACCATCTGATCAGCACCAGGAACGTCCCCGACTCCTCGCATGAGGATTCCCCGGAAAACTCTTCCGAGCCCGCCCCGGCAGCAATGGGAAAGCGGATGCTGCTGACGGCCTTCCAGCCCATCAGGCAGCTGCCAGGCGGCGAGGTGATCGGTGTTGAGGCCCTGGCACGGTTCGTCAGCCATGAAGGGACCAGCGCAGACGTCTGGTTCCGGGGAGCAGCCGCCATGGGCCTGGGGCCGGACCTGGAAATCGCCGCCCTGCACCTCGCTCTTGCCGCAGCAGGGGAAATTCCGTCCCACCTGTTTGCGTCGTTCAACCTGAGCCCCGCCGCATGTGCCGATCCCCGCGTTCAGGCGCTGATGCTGGGAGGGAGCGTCGATCCGGACAGGATGGTCATTGAGATCATGGGCGACATAGCGGACCGGGAACTGGCGGCCCTCGCCGCTGTTCTGAGCCCCCTGCGCCAACACGGTGTGCGCCTGGCAGTGGATGGTTCCGGCCCGGCCGCCACCTCAGCAAAGCAAATCCTCCACCTGCTTCCCGACATCATCAAAGTCGACCGCGACTTCCTCGCCGGTGCCGTCGCTTCAGGAGACCGGCCGGCCGCATCCCCCTTCGTTTTCGCTCTCGCCGAACAGACCGGCGCGACGCTGTCCGCGGAGGGAATCGAAAGCCGCGAGGAACTCGCCGCCGTCGTGGAATTGGGAATCGCCAGGGGCCAGGGCTACCTGCTGGGCAGGCCCTCGGTGGACCCGCGGGACTGGGCAGCCTGGACCGGTGACACTTACCGGGTGGAGGACCACGGATAAAAACAGTGCGTACTCGGTTTTTATCGGCTACTCTTTGAGCACACTTTTCAAGGAGAAGCCGTGACTGCCGATACTTCGCATACCTCCGTCCAGGACGCGCTCCGTGATGCCGCCTGGATTTCCCCTGTTGAGACGGGCTCCACGGAAGCCGGCAACCGGCCAGCCTACTGGCTGCGCGGTTCCTTCACCTGGCCGCCCGAGACCCGGGACACGGGCAGCTCTGCCAACGAGCGGGCTGTTGTGCACGCCACCGCCCACGGCATCTACGAACTCTTCGTCAACGGCACCCGCGTAGGCAATGACGAGCTGACTCCCGGCTTCACGTCCTACCGGAAGCGGCTCCAGGTGCAGCGGTGGGACATCACGGACCTGCTGGTCCGCGGCGAAAACGTTGTTGCCGCTCTGCTCTCCGACGGATGGTTCCGGGGCCGGCACGGCTTCGAGCGCCGGGCCGACGGCTTCGGCACCGAAACCGCCTTCCTGGCTTCGGTCACCAACGCCACGGCTACGCAGACCTTCCTCGCCACCAGCCAAAGCTGGCTCTGCCGCGAAAGCCACCTCACCCGCGCCGACCTCATGGACGGGCAGACCACCGACTTCCGACGCCTGGATCCGGCCTGGCTCACCCCGTCCGGTTCTGCGGGGCAAACCCGTACGACGGCGGATGGCTGGGTTCCGGTGGTCCGGCCCGCGGGTCCGCTGCACGAGGACCGCACCCGGCTGGTCCTGCCGGTCTCACCGCCGGCGCGGCGGATCGGGGAGATCCGGCCCGTCCGGATGACGGCCCCGGCGCCCGGCATCACGGTGGTGGACTTCGGGCAGAACATCAATGGGTGGGTCCGGCTGGGCAACCTCGGGCCGGAAGGAACGCGGACCGTCCTCCGGCACGGCGAGGTCCTGGACACGGCCGGACTGGTTTCCCTGGAGAACATCCGCGCCTTCAACTTCGCCACCAAGACGCCCCTGCCTGCCGGCCAGGTTGACGAGGTGGTGTCAGCAGGCCGGCCGGACGATGCCTTCGAGCCGCGGCACACCACGCACGGCTTCCGCTACGTCCAGGTCGAGGGCCGGCCCGGGACCCTTGCCGCGGAGGACATCACCGCCGTCGTGGTGCACACACCCCTGGACCGCACCGGGTGGTTCGAGTGCAGCGATCCGCGGCTGAACGCCCTGCATGACGCCATCTCCTGGAGCTTTCGCGGCAATGCGTGCGACGTCCCCACCGACTGCCCGCAACGGGAGAGGTCCGGATTCACCGGCGACTGGCAGGTTTTCGTGGACACGGCGGCCCTGATGTTCGATGTTGCCGCGTTCAGTGACAAGTGGCTCAGGGATCTCGCCGCGGACCAGTGGCCCGACGGCCGGGTGCCGACCGTCGTTCCGAACCCCGCCGGCGATGGCCCCTCCGGCAACGCCTTCGAAGACATGGCCGCGGGCTCCGCCGGGTGGGGTGACGCCGCCGTACTGGTCCCGTGGTCACTCTGGCGTGCCTACGGGGACAGGCAGGCCCTGGCCCGGGCGTTCCCGTCCATGCACGGATGGGTCGACTACGCTGCCGCGGCCGCGGCCGGTGGGCGCCATCCGGAACGGTCCGGCAGGCGTCCCGCGCCGCTGGCGCACGAGCGGTTCCTGTGGGACACAGGCTTCCATTTCGGCGAGTGGCTTGAGCCGGACAGCCCGCCCAACCCGGACCCGTCACGCGACCATGGGATCGTTGCCACGGCCTACCTCTTCCGCTCCGCCGGTGTCCTGGCCCGCGCCGCCGAGGTGCTCGAGGACGCGGCAGCGGCAGCAAAGTATGCAGCCCTGGCGCGGCAGGTGCTGGCCGCCTGGCGGACCGAATACCTGGACGGGAACGGCATCCTGAGGGAGGAATCCCAGGGGCACTACGTCCGCGCCCTGGCCTTCGGGCTTGTGCCGGACGAGCTCGCTCCGCAGACCGCGGCCCGGCTGGTGGAGCTCATCCGTGCCAACGGGAACCGGCTCGGCACCGGGTTCCTGGCCACGGGACTGCTGCTGCCCGTCCTCGCAGACCACGGCTACGCGGACGTCGCCTACGACCTGCTGCTCTCCGCCGGCACGCCCTCCTGGCTGGGAATGCTGGAAGCCGGCGCCACCACCATGTGGGAGTGGTGGGATGGGGTGACGGACCAGGGCGCCCGAGGTTCACTGAACCACTACAGCAAAGGCGCGGTGGGGTCGTTCCTGTACACCCATCTGGCCGGCATTCGGCTGCCGGCGGATCCGGCGGAGGCGGAGGCCGCCTACCGGCGCCTCGCCATCGCTCCACAGCCCGGCGGCGGCATCACTTCGGCGAGCGCCGCCGTCGTAACTCCCCGGGGCCGCATCAGCGTTGCCTGGACGCTTGAGCACGGCCGGTTCACGCTCGGGGTGGACCTGCCCAACGGTGTTGAGGCCACCGTTAAGCTCCCGGACGGCCGCACCAGGCTGGTGACGGGAGGATCGCACCGGTTCTCTGCCTGGAACCAACCTGTGAGTTCCCTCTTAATCTGACCCGCAGGCTTTGTGTCCCGGCCGGGCGGGCGTAACTTTCGAGAAAGGGCCTCTTCTCCACGGCGCTGGGGATGCAGGCCGCCCGGTCCGGAAGGGGCCACAAATGAAAACAAGCACGCGTAATGCCGCTGCCGTGGCGGGTATCGCCATCCTCCTGGGGACGGCCGGCGGTGGAACACTCGCCGCGCAGGGGCAGGCGAAACAACAGCTGATCTCCGATGACGCTGTGATCCGGGTGTCAAGTACTTCCCCTGATCACCACGGGAAACACAGGACCACGCACCGCCACCAGAACAGGTCCGCGCAGGAGGCACCGGCGCAGATCCGGACAGCGGAGGTCGGGGTGGAGGCGGCCGCTGATGCAGTGCCCCGCAGCCAGGCGGCTACTGAATCTCCGCAGGGTTCGGGCGTGGAGGTGGTCCTCAAGTCCCTGCCCGGGCTCGATTCAGACGGGGAATCGTGTTCCTAGCCGTTCCGCTTCCGCAACAACCGCTTCGGAACGCCTTCCAAACGCCGATGGCGGCCCCCACCTGTCGGTGAGGACCGCCACTGCGGCGGGTGCCGCCGTCGGCCTTGAAGCAGGACGGGCCTAGACGATGGCTGCGCGGAGTTCCTTCGCGGCCACGGCGGGGTCGGCTGCACCGTAGATGGCACCGCCGGCGACGGCGACATCGGCGCCGGCCTTCTGCACGTCACCGATGGTGGCGAGCTTCACGCCGCCTGCCACGGAGAACGGAACGCGGGCTTCGGCACCGGCGCGGAGCAGACCGTTCAGGTCGAAGCCGGGCTTGGCCTGCTCGTCCAGGCCGGCGTGCATCTCAACGAACTTCGCACCCAGGGCGCGGACTTCCTTGGCCCGGGTGACCTTGTCCTCGATGCCGATGAGGTCAACGACGACGCCCTTGTTGTGGGCCTGGGCTGCCTTGACCGCACCGGCGATGGTGGAGTCGTCAGCGGCGCCGAGCACGGTGACCAGGTCAGCGCCGGCCTTGAAGGCGATGTCGGCTTCGAGCTCGCCGGCGTCCATCGTCTTCAGGTCAGCGAAAACGATCTTGTCCGGGTGGGCTTCCTTCACGGCGGTGATGACGGAAAGGCCTTCGGCCTTGATCAGCGGCGTGCCCAGTTCGATGATGTCGACGTACTCGGCAACCTTGCCGGCCAGTTCGAGAGCAGCTTCGGTGGTCAGGAGGTCGATGGCAACCTGGAGCTTCATGTGTTTATTCCTTACTTGGGTGGTTTTGGATCGCCCTTCCATCTTCGAACGCCAGGCAGGCGGGCACTACAGCATGTTCGGACAGTCTTTCCCACCCAAAGGGATAGGCGGCTCGCGGCAGGGTGTAGGGTCAGGGGTCAGGAACCTCTTCGGTTCCACTACAGGAGCGATCATGGCTGACAAGTCCCCCCGTCAAGCAGCATCCAAGAAATCCACCAAATCCATCAAGGAAAAGCGTGCCGACAAGCGGGCTGCCGCGGCACCCGCCAGCTCACTTGACAAGACCAGCGCCAAGCCCGTGCCGGCCAAGAAGAAGTGACCGTTTCACCGAACTACCTCACCCTCGGGGTGCTCTCCTCATCACGCAAACCGGATGAACAACGCGTTCCTCTGCACCCGCTCCACCTCGAACGCATCCCGCCGGAGCTGCGCCGGAACATGATCTTTGAGCGCGGCTACGGGGAACGTTTCGGCTTTTCCGACGCCCAGCTCGCCGAGCTGGGCGGACGGCTGGGCAACCGTCAGGAGATTGTGGCGCAGGCGGACGTTGTCCTGTTACCCAAACCCCAGCCGCTGGACCTTGCCGAGCTGCGGGACGAACAGGTTCTCTGGGGCTGGCCGCACTGTGTCCAGGACAGGGCCATCACGCAGTTGGCCATCGACAAGAAGCTGACGCTGATCGCCTTTGAGGCCATGAACCACTGGGCTTCCGACGGCGGCTTCGGCCTCCATGTCTTTCACAAGAACAACGAGTTGGCCGGCTACTGCTCGGTCATACATGCTTTGGCGCTGAGCGGGTCCACCGGGGATTACGGCCGCCGCCTCCGCGCCGTCGTCATCGGTTTCGGCGCCACCGCCCGCGGTGCTGTCACGGCGTTGAACGCACACGGCATCCACGACGTGCAGGTACTGACGAACAGGGGCGTTGCTGCGGTGGGTGCCCCGATCCACTCAGTGCGGATCACCCAGTTTGATCACGACGACAAGGCGCCGTTCCTCAGCCAGGTCATCACCGAACGCGGCCGTGTTCCCCTGGCCCCGTTCCTGGCAGAGGGTGACATCGTAGTCAACTGCACCCTTCAGGATCCGAACAATCCCCTGACCTACCTCCGGACGGAGGATTTGGCCGCGTTCCGGCCGGGAAGCCTGATCGTGGATGTGTCCTGCGACGAAGGCATGGGCTTCAGCTGGGCCAAGACCACTACCTTCGCAAAGCCGATGTTCACCGTGGGTGAGCACATCAACTATTACGCGGTGGATCACAGCCCGTCCTACTTGTGGAACTCCTCCAGCTGGGAAATCAGCGAAGCCCTTCTGCCTTTTCTCGAGCCAGTCATGTCAGGACCTGCGGCCTGGGATAGCAGTGAGACCATCAGGAGGGCCATCGAGATCCGCGAGGGCGTCGTTCTCAACCCGGACGTGCTGGAATTCCAGGGACGCGAGCCGGGCTACCCCCACGCCGCGCCCGGAACGGTGGTCAGCTAACGGACCACCATTTCCGGCGCGGAGCCGGTTCTTCCCCGGTGCGCTCGGCATCAGAATCTTCAGTCCGGTCAAGAACCTCCCACACAACCACCGCCAGGGTGACAGCGGCGGCCAGGGCCCCGGCGACGATCCAGGCGACGCGGGAGCCCTTGCCCGGCCCGTCCAGGCCGTGGCCCTTGATGCCTACGTGTGCGCGTCCAAACATCTCCATTCCCAACTTTCTCTGACCCTGCCGCGTCCCGGGCGGGACTGCAAAACGTATCGAGCACGATAGCAAGAGTCCTCGGGAAAGCTGAAGTTGCGTTTTGGTGCTTGATCTTGTCTACATCCCCAACCGGTGGCAGGGTGGCGGCATGGCGATCGAAGTCCGTCCGGCGTCGCTGTTTGCGGACGTGAAAGCGGTGGTGGGACCCAAGCGGCCTGACGCAACCGTGTGCTGGTGCCTGAGCTACCGCATCCCCTCCAAGCAGAATGTAGAGCTGCGGGGTACCGCCCGAGGGGAACTGGTCCAGGAACTGCTTGCGCAGGATCCGCCACCCGGGGTGCTGGCGTACGACGGCGGGGAGGCCGTTGGGTGGGCAGGTGTCCATCCGCGCGCCGATACCAGCTTCGCCCGCAACCGCCGCATCCCCCACGTGGACGATCTGGACGTTTGGTCGGTGTGGTGCATCCGGGTCCGGCCGGGGTACCGGGGAAAGGGAATCTCGCATCGGCTGCTGCAGGGCGCCGTCGACTTTGCGCGCTCCAATGGCGCTCCTGCCATCGAGGGTTATCCGGTGGACAACCAGGGCAAGAAGGTGGACCTCACCATGGCCTATGTGGGCACCCGCAAGCTCTTCGAGGAGGCAGGCTTCACCAGGGCGGCCGGCACCGACTCCGTCCTCAACGGCTTCCCGCGGGTGCTCATGCGCCTTGACCTGCGCTGATTTGGCTCCACCCCTGAGACTTCCGGCGGCGCTAACGCGCTTAACGCAATGTCGGCTCCGTCACACTTCCCGGCATAGGATCGACACTGTGGATCGGCGGCCAGGCCGGCCCACGCAGTCTCCCGGGAAAGCACGCTGCCGAAAACTACTTGAGAGTATGGATCATGGCTTCGAACAATGTCCTTGAATCCGATGCCGACGCCGACGGCGAGGGCGGCCAGCAGGGTGGTGTCCAATCCGTCGACAGGGCGCTCGCTGTCCTGGAGATCCTGGCACGCGACGGCCATGCCGGCGTGAGCGAAATCGCCGAGGAAATGGGCATCCACAAGTCCACCGTGTCCAGGCTGCTCGGCTCCCTCGTGGGCAGGGAGATGGTCCACCAGAACAGCGAACGGGGCAAGTATCAGCTCGGCTTTGGCATCCTGCGCCTGGCCAGTTCCATTCCCGGCCGCCTGAGCCTGGTCCGCGAGGCCCGCCCGGTCCTCGAAAACCTGGCCGAGGAATTCAAGGAAACCGTCAACCTCGCCGTTCTCCGCTCCAACTACGCCGTCAACGTGGACCAGGCCATGGGGCCGTCAACCCTGGCCACCTACGACTGGGTGGGAAGCCTGACTCCCTTGCACGCGACGTCCAGCGGGAAGGTTCTGCTGGCAGCATTGGCCGCAGATGAGCGCGAGCGGATCCTGAAGGAGACAGGCCTGCCGGCCCGCACACCGAAAACCATCACCAGGCGCGACAAACTCGAGAAGCAGCTGATAGACGTCGCCCACGTCGGCTACGCGGTGGTCCTCGAGGAGTTCGAAATCGGGCTGAACTCCATGGCAGTGCCGGTCTACAACCATCTGGGAACGGTGATTGGCGCAGTCAGCATCTCCGGCCCGGCCTTCCGCTTCGACCCGGAGAAGGTACCGGGGCTGGTGGAGGGCCTCGGCCAGGCCGGCCTGCAGATCAGCGCCAACATGGGCTACACCCGCCGTTGAGCCAGAGCGCCCAGGTACTCCTCCATGGCATCGGCGGCCGCCGAGGCCCCGCCGGACTTGCGGAGGCGCCGGCTCATCGCCGCAATGTTGCGGCGGATTTGCTGGTCCTGACTGGCCTCCGCCCCGACGTCGGCTTCCCGCTCCGGCTGCAGCGGAAACGCCACGCTACGTTATGCGGGACCTCCCCCAGCTCGGCCACATCCAAGCGGTCGATGGCCCTCCGCCCAAGGCGAACCGTGCCTGCCGGGGCTGCGATATCGCCGCCCGACCGCTCACTCTAAGGGCTCTGGAGTTCGCCTGCGTCGACTTTTCTACATTGCCTTATGCGCAACAGTAATCACGATAAGCAACAGCTATTTCATCAGGCACCTGTTGTCAAGAGGTGACGGCATCATAAAAAAGTCCTTGACATCCCGTGTGGGCTGGCGCACTCTGTTGCTGAAGGCGAAGTGTGTTGATTACTGCGGAACGATTGAGCTAACCAAAGCTTCCGACGAAACCGTCGGTCCGCATTTACGAAGTCAGGATCGTCGATGGCGACCACCCTGGTGTCGACTCCGTGGACGAGCCGAACCTGGCGCCGGGCCCAACCCCGGCGGCACGGCTGGGCCGTCCCGCATATTCAATTAAGGAAACCCCTCATGACAATCAATAGTGACGTCACTATCGATGAAAGCAGTGAAGACGGTCGGGCCTCGGGGGTGGAACCGGTGTCGGAACGAGAACCTGAAACTCCCCAGGAGGACCTGGAACTCCTTCAGGCCCTTCGGGAAACCGAATCAGAACACGAAGAAGCGCGGCGCAGCAGCCACCTGTTCCGGAAGGGAGGCATCGACAAGGTAGTCTTCGGCGTCGCCGGAGTACTCACGCTGGCCTTTGTTGTCTGGGGATTTGCCGGCAGGGAGAATCTCGCCGCCACTTCCCAGGTGGTCCTGGACTGGGTCATGAAAAACACCGGCTGGCTGTTCGTCTCCCTCTCCTCCCTGTTCGTGGTCTACGTGCTGTGGCTGGCAGTCAGCCGCTTCGGAAACATTCCGCTGGGGAAAGACGCGGAAAAGCCCGAGTACTCCATGGTCTCGTGGGTCTCGATGATGTTCGCTGCGGGCATGGGCATCGGCCTGATGTTCTATGGTGTGGCCGAGCCGCTTTACCACTACATCTCCCCGCCCCCGGGCACGGTTGACGGCCAGACTCCCGCTGCCATTCAGACGGCGATGGCAACCTCGATCTTCCACTGGACCCTGCACCCGTGGGCCATGTACGCGGTGGTGGGCGTTGCCATGGCCTACGGAACCTACCGCCTTGGCCGCAAGCAGCTCATTTCCACTGTCTTCACCTCCCTGTTCGGCATCAAGCGGGTGGAAGGCCCCATCGGCAAGCTCATCAACATGCTCGCCATCTTCGCCACGCTCTTCGGAACGGCAGCATCGCTCGGACTTGGTGCCCTGCAGATCGGCAGCGGCATGGCGTCCAACGGCTGGATCGGCGGCCAACTTGCCACTCCCGTGCTCGTGGTTATCGTTGCCGTGCTGACAGCCTGCTTCGTGGCCTCGGCGGTTTCCGGGATCAGCCGCGGCATCCAGTGGCTGTCCAACATCAACATGGTCCTGGCTGCAGTCCTGGCCGTCATCGTATTCGTGGCTGGGCCCACGCTCTTCATCCTGAACCTGATCCCGGCGGCAGTCGGCGACTATGCACGGGACCTGGCCGAGATGGCCTCCCGGACAGAGGCCGTCGGCGACGAAGCCCTGCGGACCTGGATGTCCGGCTGGACCATCTTCTACTGGGCCTGGTGGGTCTCCTGGACACCCTTCGTGGGCCTGTTCATCGCCCGCATCAGCCGCGGCCGCACCATCCGCCAGTTCGTCACCGGTGTCCTGCTGGTCCCCAGCGTGGTCAGCGTGATCTGGTTCGGCATCTTCGGCGGTGCCGCCGTCAACATTCAGTCCACTGCAGATGCCACCCCGGACGCCGGCGATGGCCTGGCCAAGATCGTCGACGGAACTCCCTCGATTTCCTTCGACGGCGCCCTGTTCGACCTGCTGCACCACCTGTCCCTCCCCACGGGCATCGCCGCGGCAGTCTCCGTCCTGGCGATGGTCCTGGTGGCCATCTTCTTTGTCACCGGCGCCGACGCAGCATCCATCGTGATGGGCTCGCTCAGCTCCGACGGCGCTGAAGAACCACGCCGCGGCGTCGTTATCTTCTGGGGCACCCTCACCGGCGCCGTCGCAGCAGTGATGCTGCTCGCCGGTGGCGATAAGCCCGCCGAAGCGCTCTCCGGACTGCAGCGCATCACCATCGTGTCTGCGCTGCCATTCGTCGTCGTGATGCTGTTGATGTGCTTTGCCCTCACAAGGGACCTGCGCAGGGATCCGCTGTCACTGCGGAGACGGCTGGTCACATCTGTCGTCGAGCGCTCCATCCGCAGTGGAGTCGAACAGCACGGCGGCGTCCAGTTCGACCTGGTGACCAAGCACGAATGTGACGAACGATGCGCCAACAATGAGCTTGATCCGAACGGGCACAAGCACCACTGAGCGCTGAGCGGCCGGATCCGGGTGGCACAAGCCACCTGGGTCCGGCCGCTCTGACGTTGGTCCTCTAAAGAAACGCACTCGCGGCTCACACTAGGAAAGGCATCTCAAATGGCATCGGCGCCCGCCATGACACAGGTTGAAGCGAAGACGGATGAAGACCGCCCTGTTGATGACTGCGACTATCACGGCTGCTTCTTCTGTTCCGGCCCGGAGACCGACTGACTGCCGCTACATCACCCCGGTGTGGCCGGCACCCCCGCCGTCCTTGCTGTTAGCCCGGTCCTCGCACAGCCGGAACGCGATGTCCGCGGCCCGGGCAGTCGCCTCCCTGGAACGCTCCGCGTTACCCCCGCCGGCTTTATGGCCGGCGACGTAGCCCACCATGTAAGCCGTCACCGGTGCCGCGGCATGGATTACTTGATCCGCAGCTTTCCTGGCCACATCAAGAAGCAGCTCCTGATCGACGTCAAGATCCGGGATCTGCAACGCCTTCGCCAACTGCTCGCACCACTCGGACAGGACCTGCATTTCATCGTCGACTGCCATGATCTCTCCTTGTACAGAACACTTCCACTGGAAGCTCGTGCCCCGACCCTACAAGGCATGGCGACGTAAGTCATGGGGTTTTTGCTGGCTGTGCCGTCGTTGCCATGAGGCCGGCTTCAGGCCTGCCCCGGCCACGTTGACGCAGCCAAGTTCCGGCGCATACGATCGCTTATATATCAGTTACCTAGCTCACAGATATCAAAGGCATATCAGCCGCGCCGCTGATGGCCACCCACAAGACCTCCGGCCACCGCTCCCCCGCAAGACAGTGCCAAGCGCCTGCTGGGTGGACTGTATGAGCCGCAGAACACCCGAAAGGAACGCGATTTCATGGTTCATAAAGTGAAGGCAGTTGTTGTCAGGGCGAAGGATGCTCCGGTGTCGGTGGAGACGATTTTGGTGCCGGATCCTGGGCCGGGGGAGGCGTTGGTGGATGTGCTGACGTGCGGGGTGTGTCATACGGATTTGCATTACAAGCTGGGCGGGATTGGGGATGAGTTCCCGTATTTGCTGGGTCATGAGGCGACCGGTGTGGTCTCGGCCGTGGGTGAGGGTGTGACCGAGGTTGCTGTTGGTGACCGGGTGATCCTGAATTGGCGTGCGGTGTGCGGGCAGTGCCGGGCGTGCGCGAGGGGCCAGGCCCAGTATTGTTTCAACACGGCGAACGCGTCGCAGAAGATGACCTTGGAGGACGGGACGGTGCTGTCTCCGGCGTTGGGGATCGGGGCGTTCGCGGAGAAGACCCTGGTCGCTGCGGGGCAGTGCACGAAGGTCGATGAGGACGCGGACGCGGCCGCGGTGGGTTTGTTGGGGTGCGGGGTGATGGCCGGGATTGGTGCGGCGATTAACACCGGTGAGGTTAAGCGGGGCGAGTCGGTGGCTGTGATCGGTTGCGGCGGGGTGGGGATCGCCGCGATCGCGGGGGCGAAGCTGGCCGGGGCGACGACGATCATCGCGGTGGACATTGATGAGAACAAGATTGGGATGGCGAAGTCGCTGGGAGCGACGCACGGGGTGAACTCCCGCGCCACGGACCCGGTCGAGGCGATCCGGGCGTTGACGGGCGGGAACGGCGCCGATGTGGTGATCGAGGCGGTCGGCCGCCCGGAAACGTATAAGCAGGCGTTCTACGCCCGGGACCTGGCCGGCCGGGTGGTCCTGGTCGGGGTCCCGACCCCGGAGATGGTCCTGGAGTTGCCGTTGCTGGATGTGTTTGGCCGGGGCGGGTCGTTGAAGTCTTCCTGGTACGGGGACTGCCTGCCGTCGCGGGACTTCCCGATGCTGGTCTCGCATTACCGGCAGGGGAACCTGGACCTGGACGCGTTCGTGTCCGAACGGATCACCATCGACCAGGTCGAGGAGGCCTTCGAGAAGATGCATGACGGGAAGGTCCTGCGCTCGGTCGTTGAAATCCGGCCCGCGGGATCCTCCACGGCAACCGCCACGGCTGCCGGGGCTGCGGGGGTGTCCGCATGAGCGTCAGGATCGAGAACCTGGTCACCTCGGGCACGTTCTCGCTGGACGGCGGGACCTGGGATGTGGATAACAACGTCTGGATCGTCGGTGACGAGGAGGAGTGCGTGATCATTGATTCCCCGCACGACGCCGCCGCGATCATCAGTGCGGTGCGGGGCCGGAAGGTGAGGGCGGTCCTGCTCACGCACGCGCACAACGACCACATCGGCGCCGCCCGCGAGGTCGCCCAGGCTGTCGGGGCTCCTATCTGGCTGAACCCGGAGGACCAGGTCCTCTGGGAACAGGTCTACCCCGGCACCACCCCCGATAAGGCCATCGCGGACGGGGACGAGTTCCAGGTCGCCGGGGCGGTGCTGAAGGCGATCCACACCCCGGGCCACTCACCCGGGTCCACCTGCTTCCACCTCGAGACGGAGAACACCGTGTTCACCGGGGACACCCTGTTCAACGGCGGACCCGGCGCGACCGGCCGGTCCTACAGTGACTACCCCACCATCCTGGCCTCCATCCGCGAACGCCTCCTCCCCCTCCCCGCGGACACGGTCGTTCGGACCGGACACGGGGACAACACCACCATCGCCGCCGAACGCGAAACCCTCGCCAAAGTGGCACAGTAAGAAACCGGCAAACACAATGGCCCCCATCCTGCGATGGGGGCCATTTGCGTAACTCGTGTCATGTTCGTGGCTATCACTGTGAGCTGAGGCACTTTGTTGCATAGAATGAGTCATGTTGATTACTACGGAACACGATGCGATCCCCCGCGCGGTCGCATGTAGGCAGTCATAGTCCGGGACAGCGGCTTCCTGGCCCTGGAGTCCGAAGACCAGCCGAACCCGTCCGCGGGGTGAACAGCAGCTCGCTGCACGCCAGTCCCGTCAATACCCAGTAAGGAACCCCTCATGACACTCAAAGGTGATGTCACAACCGAGCAGAGCAGCAAGAGTAGACAGGCCTCCCGCCGGCTCACCGCCTCCGACATAAACGTCGTGGACCAGCGGATGCTCAAGAAGGCCCTCGGCGGCACAGTCGTGGGCAACACCATGGAGTGGTACGACGTCGGCGTCTTCGGCTATCTGATCACCACCATGGGTCCGGTGTTTCTGCCGGAAGCGGACAGGTCCGTCCAGACACTGTTCCTGCTCGGCACATTCGCGGCCACCTTCATTGCCCGCCCCATCGGCGGCGTCGTGTTCGGCTGGCTTGGCGACAAGGTGGGCCGCCAGAAGGTGCTGGCCGCCACACTGATGCTGATGGCGGCCAGCACCTTCGCCGTCGGCCTGCTGCCCGGCTACGCACAGATAGGCGTCTGGGCCGCAGCCCTGCTGGTGCTCCTGAAGCTCGTGCAGGGCTTCTCCACCGGCGGCGAATACGCCGGTGCCACCACGTTCGTGTGTGAGTATGCCCCCGACAAGAGGCGCGGCTTCTTCGCCAGCTTCCTGGACATGGGCTCCTACATCGGGTTTGCCCTGGGCGCGGCCACGGTCTCGGTCCTCCAGGTCACCCTCGGCGAAGCCGCGATGGAGGAATGGGGCTGGAGACTCCCATTCCTGGTGGCCGGGCCGCTGGGTCTGATCGCCATCTACTTCCGTAACAAGATCGAGGAGTCCCCCCAGTTCCAGGCAGCCCTGGACGCGCAGGAGTCAGCCGCCGTCGAAGCCGCCGCCGGCGATGCAGCAGTCGCCAAGGGTCCGGTAGGCATCATCGCCAGGTACTGGCGTCCGATTGTGTTGGCTATGATCCTCGCCGGCGCAGCCAACACCGTTGGCTACGCCCTGACGTCCTACATGCCGACGTACCTGACCGAATCCAAGGGCTACGACCCCGTTCACGGGACCTTGCTGACCATCCCGGTACTGGTGGTGATGTCCTTGTGCATCCCTCTCACCGGCAGGCTTTCTGACCGCATCGGAAGGCGCCCGGTCCTGTGGATCGGCGCCGGAAGCACCGTCCTGTTCGCGGTCCCCGCCTTCACCCTGATCGGTATCGGCGAGATCTGGTCCACCCTCGCGGGCCTCTCCCTGGTCGCCTTCCCTGTGACCTTTTATGTGGCCAACCTCGCCTCGGCGCTGCCTGCACTGTTCCCCACCTCAAGCCGCTACAGCGGCATGGGCATCGCCTACAACTTCTCGGTGGCGATTTTTGGCGGGACAACACCATTCCTGATCCAGGGCATGATCGAGGCCACCGGCGACGACATGGCCCCCGCCTATTATCTGATGGGCACCTCTGTCATCGGTGCGATCGCCATCTACTTCCTTCGTGAATCCGCCCGTCGCCCGCTGCCGGGCTCCATGCCGAGCGTTGACACGGAGGAGGAGGCCCAGGAGCTTATCGCGTCCCAGCACACGTGGCGTTAGCCCGGGGCCCCAAAACAGCAGTGTCCCCGTCGTGAGGACGACGGGGACACTTTTTCAGGCGGTCAACAGGGCCTGTAGGCACTAGGCGGGCTGTTCAGGCAGCGAACAGGGCCGTCCGCACGGCCTTCTCAAAGCCGTCGACGTGGGCACGGGCGAGCTCCGCCGCACGGGCCTCATCTCCGCTGATCACTGCTTTCAGCAGTTCGACATGCTCATGCACATGGCCAGAAAGGTTCGGCAGCCGGTCCAGCACCATGCACCAAATGCGCGTTGCCAGGTTGTCGTAGCGGATCAACGCGTCTTCCAGGTGCGGATTCGCGGCGGCGGCGTAGATTCCCTGGTGTACCCGGGCGTCCAGTCGCAGGGTCTCCACCACGGATGCGCTGTTTACGTCGAAGGCCTCGACTTCCTCCACGATGAGGCGGAGCCGGTCCCGGGCCGCCGGGGTGGCCACACGGGCAGCACGCGCCGCCGCGAGGGGCTCAAGCTGGGCACGGATCTCCGAGATGAACGCCAGGTCCGTAACCTCCACGCGCGTGGCGAACGTGCCGCGCCGGGGATACGTCACCACAAGCCGGTCCACTTCAAGCCGTTTCAAGGCTTCCCTGACGGGAGTACGGCCCACGCCGAGTTCCTTTGCGATTCCCTCGTCATAGAGGGGGTCCCCGGGCCGGATCTCCAGGGTCAGCAGGCTGTCACGTATCCGTTCATAGGCCACATCGGCCAACGACCTCGAACCTCCGGCCTCAGTCACCGCCAAAGCTTCAAAAGCCACCGTTCCGCCTCTCCTACGGGCCAACTATTGACCTCATCCGCACACCAGTATACGCTGGCCATCACCGCTGATATATCAATAAGGTTATCAACCATATATCTAAAGGATTTGAAATGACGCTCGTGGAGACAGCCACAAAAGCCAGCCCGGCGCCGCTGACGGAAGCCGCTGGAGAAACCAAGACCGGCAAGTTTGTGCTCACACTGTCGTGTGCCCAGCGTGCCGGCATCGTCCAGGCGGTAACCACTTTCCTGTTCGAGCGCGGATTCAACATCGAGGAGCACCAGCAGTTCGACGACGGTCTCCGCCAAACCCTGCACCTGCGCACCGCCTTCTCCGGCGCGACGGGTTATGACCTGCAGAAGATCGAAGACGAGTTCGGCACCATCGCGGAGCGCTTTGACATGAAGTTCAACGTCCACGACGAGACCAAGACGCGCGTTCTGGTCATGGTGTCCAAGTTCGGGCACTGCCTCAACGACCTGATTTTCCGCTGGCGGGGCGGCAGCCTTGGCGGGGACCTGGCCCTGGTGGTTTCCAACCACGAAACGCACCGGGCGATGGCCGAGGCTGCCGGCCTTCCGTTCGTTCACATTCCGGTGACTCCGGAAACCAAGCAGGATGCCGAACGGCGCCTGCTCGAGCTCGTGGATGAGTACAACATCGACCTCGTCGTCCTGGCCCGGTACATGCAGGTACTTTCCGATGACCTGTGCCGGTCCCTGGAGGGCAGGGCCATCAACATCCACCACTCGTTCCTGCCGGGGTTCAAGGGCGCGCGCCCTTACCACCAGGCCTACGACCGCGGGGTCAAGCTGGTTGGCGCGACCGCGCATTACGTGACCGCTGACCTGGACGAAGGTCCGATCATCGAGCAGGAAGTCATTCGCGTGGACCACAGCCACGGGCCCACCACGCTCTCCACCATCGGGCAGGACGCGGAGGCCCTGGCGTTGTCCCGCGCGGTGCGGTGGCACTGCGAGCACCGGGTGCTGATCGACCAGGCCAGCACCATCGTCTTCCGCTAAAGCAGCCATCCACAGGCCGCAGACGCCCACTACCTAAATCTGCAGGAGAACCGCATGGCATCGACGCCGCGTATTGTCATTATTGGAGCCGGCATTGTCGGTACGAACCTGGCCGACGAGCTGGTCACCCGGGGCTGGAACAACATCACTGTCCTGGACCAGGGGCCCTTGAATATGCCCGGCGGGTCCACGTCCCATGCCCCGGGCCTGGTTTTCCAGACCAACCCCTCCAAGACCATGGCCTCTTTCGCCAAGTACACGGTGGAGAAGCTGCTGTCGCTGACCGAGGACGGGGTGAGCTGCTTCAACCAGGTCGGTGGCCTGGAAGTGGCCACCACCGAAACCCGCCTCGCTGACCTGAAGCGCAAACTCGGCTACGCCGCCGCCTGGGGCATCGAAGGGCGCCTCCTGTCCCCGGCCGAGTGCCAGGAGCTGTACCCGCTCCTGGACGGGGAGAACATCCTGGGCGGCCTCCACGTGCCCAGCGATGGCCTGGCCAGCGCCGCCCGTGCGGTGCAGCTGCTGATCAAACGCACCGAGTCCGCCGGGGTCACATACCGCGCTTCGACCACCGTGACGGGCATTGAGCAGTCCGGAGGCCGGGTGACGGGCGTGCAGACCGCCGACGGCGTGATCCCGGCCGATATCGTGGTGTCCTGCGCCGGGTTCTGGGGCGCGAAGATCGGGGCCATGATCGGCATGGCCGTTCCCCTGCTCCCGCTGGCCCACCAGTACGTAAAAACCACCCCGGTACCGGCGCAGCAGGGCAAGAACGACCAGCCGAACGGGGCCCGGCTGCCGATCCTGCGCCACCAGGACCAGGACCTCTACTACCGCGAACACGGGGACCGGTACGGCATCGGCTCCTACGCCCACCGGCCCATGCCCGTCGACGTCGACACCCTGGGCGCCTACGCGCCCGAGACCGTCAGCGAACACCACATGCCCTCCCGCCTGGACTTCACCCTGGAGGACTTCCTGCCGGCCTGGGAGGCCACCAAGCAGCTCCTGCCCGCGCTGGCTGACAGCGAGATCGAGGACGGCTTCAACGGCATCTTCTCCTTCACCCCCGACGGCGGGCCGCTCCTTGGCGAATCCAAGGAACTCGATGGCTTCTACGTCGCCGAAGCCGTCTGGGTCACGCACTCCGCCGGCGTGGCCAAGGCCATGGCCGAACTGCTGACCACCGGCCGGTCCGAGACCGACCTCGGCGAGTGCGACATCACCCGCTTCGAGGACGTCCAGCTCACCCCCGAATACGTCAGCGAAACCTCACAGCAGAACTTCGTGGAAATCTACGACGTCCTGCACCCGCTCCAGCCCAAACTGTCCCCCCGCAACCTGCGCGTGAGCCCCTTCCACGCCCGGCACAAAGAACTCGGCGCGTTCTTCCTGGAATCCGGCGGCTGGGAACGGCCCTACTGGTTCGAAGCCAACGCCGCACTCCTGAAAGACATGCCCGCCAACTGGCTGCCGCCGGCCCGGGACGCCTGGGCCAACATGTTCAGCTCCCCGATCGCCGCCGCCGAAGCCTGGAAAACCCGCACCGCCGTGGCCATGTACGACATGACGCCGCTGAAGCGCCTGGAAATCTCCGGCCCCGGCGCGCTGAAGCTCCTGCAGGAACTGACGACGGCGGACCTGAACAAGAAGCCCGGCGCCGTCACCTACACCCTGCTGCTCGACCACGCCGGCGGCGTGCGAAGCGACATCACGGTGGCCCGCCTGAGCGAAGACACCTTCCAACTCGGCGCCAACGGCAACATCGACACCGCCTACTTCACCAGGGCAGCCCGGCACCAGACCCAAAGCGGCTCCGCTTCCGACTGGGTGCAGGTCCGGGACACCACCGGCGGCACCTGCTGCATCGGCCTCTGGGGCCCCCTGGCCCGCGACCTCGTCGGCAAGGTCAGCGACGACGACTTCACCAACGACGGCCTAAAGTACTTCCGCGCCAAGAACGTTGTCATCGGCGGCATCCCGGTCACGGCCATGCGGCTTTCCTACGTCGGCGAACTCGGCTGGGAGCTCTACACCTCCGCGGACAACGGACAGCGGCTCTGGGACGCGCTCTGGCAGGCAGGACAGCCCTTCGGAGTCATCGCCGCCGGCCGGGCGGCATTCAGCTCCCTGCGCCTGGAAAAGGGCTACCGCTCCTGGGGAACCGACATGACCACGGAGCACGACCCCTTCGAAGCAGGGCTCGGATTCGCCGTCAAGATGGCCAAGGAAAGCTTCATCGGCAAGGGCGCGCTCGAAGGCCGGACCGAAGAGGGCTCGGCCCGCCGGCTGCGCTGCCTGACCATCGACGACGGCCGGTCCATCGTCCTCGGCAAGGAACCCGTCTTCTACAAGGAACAGGCCGTCGGCTACGTCACCAGCGCCGCCTACGGGTACACCGTGGCCAAACCCATCGCCTACTCCTACCTGCCGGGCACCGTCTCGGTCGGCGACTCCGTCGACATCGAATACTTCGGACGGCGCATCACCGCCACCGTCACAGAAGACCCGCTGTACGACCCGAAAATGACCAGGCTCCGCGGCTAAGCAGCCCGCAGGGCCCTTCGGGGACACGCAGCCCGGCTCATCCTCGCAACGGGAGCCGGGCTGCGTGCAGCCCCCTTCCGCTCCAGCCCCTATCAGCCCAGGAATGGACAAATGATCGGTTCAGAAACAATTAATGACTACCTCGGCCGGCTTGCCGCCCGGAAGCCCACGCCCGGCGGCGGCGCTGCCGCAGCGCTCCACGCGGCACAGGGTGCGGCCCTGGTGGCGATGGTGGCGCGCTTCAGCACCGGCGGCAAATATGAGCAGCACGTTGAGACGACGTCCAGAATCATTGCCGCCGCCGACCAACTCGTAGGTGAGACGCTGGGGCTGGCCGACGCCGACGAAGCCGCCTTCAAAGCTGTGATCGCTTCGTACAAGCTGCCGGCCGAAAGCGACGCTGAGCGTGAGGCCCGCGCAGCCGCCATCGACGACGCGCTTTGCCAGGCCGCCGAACCGCCAGCCCGGCTGATCAAGCTGTCCGGCGCCGTCGTGGATCTCGCAGCCGAACTTCTGGATATTGCGAACCCCAATGTCATCAGCGACATTGCCGCCGCAGCCGACGCGGCCCGGGCAGCAGCGACCACGGCGCGGGTCAACATCGACATCAACGTCGTCGCCATCAAGAACGCCCAGGTGCGCGCAGCACTGGCTGAACAAACTGACGGACTCGAAGTAAAAGTCGTGCTGGCAGCTGACTCCCTCTCGCGCCAGGTACGGGAAAGGATCCTCCGATGACGGCATCCCTGCTCTCCGGCAAACCCCTCGCCAAACTGATCCAGCAGCAGGCCCAGACCGAAGCCAAAGTCCTCGCCGAAGAGGGCACCTGCCCAACCCTCGCCGTCGTGGTTGCGACCGAGGACAGCTCAACGCACTGGTACGTGCGCTCAATCGAGCGCGCCGCCGAAGCCGCGGGCATCAACTGCAGGATTATCGACGTCGGCCATGACGCGACCGAACAGGTGCTCATCGCCGTGTTGAAGGACCTCAGCGCAGAGCTTTCCGTCAACGGCATCATCCTGCAGACTCCCCTGCCTCCGGGCGTCAGAACCCAGGAGCTGGTGAAGTACATCGCTCCGGAAAAGGACATCGACGGGGCGAACCCGCTGAGCCTCGGGCTTCTCGCCGTCGGGGAACGTGCCTTTGCCCCGGCCACGGCACGCGCCGTGGTGGAAATCCTGGACCACTTCGAAATCCCGGTGGCAGGCCGCAACGTGGTGGTCGTGGGCCGTTCCACGGTCGTTGGCAAGCCGCTCTCCCTGCTGCTGCTGCAGAAGGACGCCACCACAACGGTCTGCCACTCGAAGTCCGGCGCCCTCGGGACATACACCAAGACGGCCGACGTCGTGGTTGTTGCGGCGGGCCGGACCGGGCTGCTCACCGGGGCGGACGTTGCGGAACATTCAGTGGTCATCGATGTGGGAACCAACGTGCTCTCCGATGGCTCACTCACGGGCGACGTCGACGAAGCCAGCGTCCGTCCGGTCGCTGCCGCGCTGACACCGGTCCCCGGCGGCGTGGGCTCAGTCACCACCGCGCTGCTCCTTCTCCACACCGCCGAGGCGGCGCGCGAACAGTCGCGCGCAACCAGCGCGCCTGCGCTCACGCGGTAACCGGGGGCACTGATGGCAGGCAGCACTGCGCCGCGGCCCACCGGCACCACGGTCGTGGCGGACTGGACCGCGCTCATGCCAGGCGACTTCGTCACCGTGCTGGAGTCGTACACGGTTCCCCACAGCGGCTGGATCGACGACCTGACCGAGGACGGCAACATCATCTGGCTGCTTCGCGCCTCCGGGGGCGGCCGTCGCATGTTCTTCCGCGAGAACGGCGACACCATCACGGTCGAAGCCCCCTAGGCAGCGCACGCCCGCACTGCCCGCCACAGATCCAAAGGAAATTCCAATGGCCTCGAAAGCCCCCCGCAACAATATCGACGAGTCACAGCTGACCGTCAGCAAACCCAAAACCAAGGCCGTGGGCATCCCCGCGGTGGCGAACGCGCTGAAAATCTCCCTCGAGCAGATGGGTCCGCTGCGCAGCGTCCAGACCCTGATGGCAGTCAACCAGGTAGACGGATTCGACTGCATGGGCTGCGCCTGGCCGGAACATGAGAAGCGCAATGCCGCGGAATTCTGCGAGAACGGGGCAAAAGCCGTGGCGGAGGAGGCTACCCGCCGCCGCGTCAGCCCGGAGTTTTTCGCCCGGCATTCCGTCGCCGACCTCAAAACCCGTGATGACTACTGGCTGGGGCAGCAGGGGCGGCTGACCCACCCGATGGTCCTGGATGAGGGAGCAACCCACTACAGGCCCATCGGCTGGGACGACGCGCTGGAGCTCATCGCCCAGGAACTCAGGGACATGGACCACCCCGACCAGAGCGTCTTCTACACGTCCGGCAGGACCTCCAACGAGGCAGCGTTCGTGTACCAGCTCCTCGTCCGCGGCGTGGGCACGAACAATCTTCCGGACTGTTCAAATATGTGCCACGAGTCATCCGGGTCGGCGCTGGTGGAGACCATAGGCATCGGCAAGGGTTCGGTCAGCCTCAAGGATCTGGAGACGGCGTCCCTCATCTTCGTGGCGGGCCAGAACCCGGGAACGAACCACCCGCGCATGCTCAGCGCTTTGGAGAAGGCCAAGAAAAACGGCGCCGCCATCGTCTCCATCAACCCGCTCCCCGAGGCCGGACTCCTTTATTTCGAGAACCCGCAGACCATCGCGGGAACGCTGGTGGGCACGCAGCTGACCGATGACTTCCTGCAGATCCGGGCCGGCGGGGACCAGGCACTCTTCCAGGGCCTCGGGAAATACCTGCTGGACGCGGAACGTGCAGGCAGGAACACCCCTGGCCTGTCCACGGTTTTTGACCACGACTTCATCAGGCAGCAAACGGTGGGCCTTGAGTCCTACCTTTCGCAGCTGGAACAGGTGGAGTGGGACGACATCGTCGAGGCGACCGGCCTGACCATGGAGCAGATCAACGCCACCGGTGAACGGCTCCTGGCCTCGGGATCCACCATCGTCTGCTGGGCGATGGGCCTGACGCAGCACAAGCACTCAGTGCCCACCCTTCGCGACGTGGTCAACGTCCTGCTGCTTCAGGGCAACATCGGCAAGCCCGGAGCGGGAGTCTGCCCGGTGCGCGGACACTCCAATGTCCAGGGCGACCGGACCATGGGCATCTTCGAACGGATGCCCGATGCCTTCCACGACCGGCTGGACCAGGAATTCCACTTCCGTTCACCCCGGGCGCACGGCTATGACACCGTCGCCGCAATCCGGGCGATGCGGGACGGCAAGGTCAGGCTGTTCGTAGGCATGGGCGGGAACTTCGTGCGGGCGGCTCCGGACTCGGATGCCACCGAGAAGGCCCTGGCGAATACCCGGCTGACCGTACAGATCTCGACGAAACTGAACCATTCGCACCTGTCGACAGGCAAACGCGCCCTGATTCTCCCAACGCTGGGCCGCACCGAGCGGGATACCCAGCGCTCCGGTGACCAAAGGGTCACCGTGGAGGACTCCATGAGCGCTGTTCACGCATCCCGCGGCCGGCTGAAGCCAGCCAGCGAGCACCTGATGTCCGAGGTGGCCATCGTCTGCAACCTCGCGCACAGGGTGTTCACGGACGCCGACGGCCACCCCC
Source organism: Arthrobacter sp. K5 (assembly GCF_040448525.1). Lineage (NCBI taxonomy): Bacteria > Bacillati > Actinomycetota > Actinomycetes > Micrococcales > Micrococcaceae > Arthrobacter > Arthrobacter sp. K5. The sequence continues at coordinate 2,504,155 of NZ_CP159279.1, forward strand.
TTCCCGGCACTCCGGCGGCCGACTGGCTCTCGCTCCGGGACGACTATTCCCTGATCAGGGAGCACATCGAGGCTGTCATCGATGGATTCGAGAATTTCGAGGAGAGAATCCAGCACCCCGGCGGCTTCGTGCTGCCCCACCCGCCACGCGACAGCAGGGAATTCAAGACCCCATCCGGTAAGGCGCACTTCACCTCCAATGCCCTGGAGTACCTTCGGGTCCCGCCCGGCCGGCTGATCCTGCAGACCCTGCGTTCGCACGACCAGTACAACACCACCATTTATGGAAAGGACGATCGGTACCGCGGAATCCACGGAGGCCGGCGCGTAGTGCTGGTCAACGAGGCCGACGTCACCGAGCTGGGCTATGCCGACGGCGACATGGTGGACCTGGTCTCTGAGTTCCGGGGTACAGAACGCAGGGCAGAGAACTTCCGCATCGTCAGCTACTCGACGCCGAAGGGCTGCGCAGCCGCGTACTACCCGGAAACCAACGTGCTGGTGCCGCTCGACTCCGTCGCTGACACCAGTGGAACCCCGACGTCCAAATCCGTCGTGGTGCGGCTGGAACCGGCACGAATCAAAACCGCGGAAAATCAGGTGCCTGCAGCCCTTCCGTACTGATATATCTTTACGCTATATTTGGAATATCAGTTCGATCGCCGACGATGCGGCGCCCGGCCCGCGTCCGCCGGGCACAAGCAGTTTCGTTTCCCGTAAACGGTGTTTCGGAGGCCTGAAATACCTGGGGAGGTAAGCGCCGAAGCACCGCTTTCGGGAAACGAACCATCCAACGAGGGGACGGCCAGTGGTAGCTCCAGCCTTGCAATCGGTCGACAGACCGGGCAAGGATAACGGGCGAGACGCCCACGGGGAGCTCACGTGGGATGACGCGCGCCGTTTGGCCTTCGACTGCGCCGGGCCCCTTGGACCAGAGAGTATGCCCCTCGGGGAGGCGACCGGCAGAACCCTGGCAGCGGACGTCGTCGCGCTTCAGGAGATGCCCCACTACGCCTCATCCGCCATGGACGGCTGGACGGTCAGTGGTGACGGCCCCTGGGTATTGACGGAAGCGGGACAGCCCCTCCACAGCGGAGAGGCAAGCCCCGTAGTCACCGGCGGCGTCATTCCTCCGGGCGCCCAGGCGGTGCTCCGGGTGGAGAGCGGACGGCTTGGCACCAACGCAGCCGGCCAGGTCATGCTGATGCTGGGCGAGGGAGCATCCCCCGGCGAACCCCGTCCGGGCCAGCACATCCGCAAATCGGGCGAGGAATCAGCAGCCGGCGAGGTGCTGATCCCCGCCGGGACAACCTTGAACCCTGCGCATATCGCGCTGGCCGCCGTCGCCGGATTCGACCAACTGACGGTGCGCGGCAAGCCCCTGGTCAAGATGCTGGTTACCGGCTCAGAGGTGGTCGCGGCCAGGCTCCCGGCACCGGGCCAGGTCAGGGATGCCTTCGGGCCCCAGCTCAGCACTGTCATCCAGATGCTTGGCGGCACCCCGGGACCACTGGTCCGGATCGGGGACTCCTACGAGGAATGGCTCACGGCGCTGGGCGCCTCCGAGGCTCCGATGGGGCAGTGGCCCGATGTCGTCGTGACCACCGGCGGCACAGGACGTTCAGGCGCGGACCATTTCCGAAATGCCGTGCTGGCGCTCGGCGGGCGGCTCCTCATCGACGGCATCGCCATGCGACCCGGCCATCCCGCCGCCATGGGCAAACTGCCCAATGGCCGGTTCGTCGTCGGGCTTCCCGGGAATCCGCTCGCCGCCCTAATGGCGCTCTTCACCGTGGGCGGTCCGCTGCTGGCTGCCCTCGGCCACCAGCCAATACCCGGCATCAGCCCGGTGCCGTGCGGCACCATCATCGACGCACACCGCGCGTCCACCCGGCTCATGCCCTTCCGCTGGATCCAGGACCTGGCGGCTCCCGTCGACTACACAGGCCCCGGAATGATGCGCGGACTGGCCACTGCCGACGGCGTCATGGTGGTTCCGTCCCGCGGCGTCCAGCCGGGTGAGCCGGTTCCGGCTTTTGCGCTCCCGTGGCGTCCGGAGCTGCGGCCGCCGCTGGCCGGCACATAGGCTGGCCGGCACATAGATTTGGGCGGACTGCCGCGTGGCACGGCCTCCGCTGCGTGCGCGAAATAAACGTTGTGTTCAGGAAAATGACGCCGCGGTGTCCGCCGCAGTCTAGGATCGAACGTGTGAAGCAGGCTGGAAGGCGCAGAGCCTGACCGCTGGTCACAGCGACAACACGGGAGCACCTCTGATGGCTGCAAGAGACGAAGTAGGGACCGGCAGGGATCCGGACGCCCAAGGCGGAGGCGTCCAGTCCGTGGACCGCGCCCTCCAGATCCTGGAGATCCTCGCCAGGGACGGTCACGCGGGCGTCAGCGACATCGCGGACGAAATGGGGGTCCACAAGTCCACCGTCTCGCGGCTGCTCGGATCGCTGGTGTCCAGGGAGATTGTGCGGCAGAACAACGACCGCGGCAAGTATCAGTTGGGCTTTGGGATCCTGCGGCTGGCCAGCTCCATTCCGGGCCGGCTGAGCCTGGTCCACGAGGCACGCCCCATTCTGGAGAGCCTCGCAGACCAGTACAAGGAAACCGTCAACCTCGCTGTCCTCCGCTCCAACTACGCGGTGAACGTGGACCAGGCCATGGGCCCGTCAACGCTGGCAACATCGGACTGGGTGGGCAGCCTCACACCCCTCCACGCCACCTCCAGCGGCAAGGTACTGCTGGCAGCCCTGCCGGCTGAAGAACGCTCCCGGATCCTCCAGGAGGCGGGCCTTCCGGCCCGCACCCCGCGCACCATCACGGACCGCGACACCTTGGAAAACCAACTCCTCGACGTATCCCACAACGGCTATGCAATTGTCCACGAGGAATTCGAGATCGGACTGACCGCGGTTGCCGTGCCCGTCTATAACCACTTCGGGACGGTCATCGGGTCCGTCAGCATCTCCGGCCCCGCCTTCCGCTTCGACCCGGAAAACACACCCGGCCTGATCCAGGGCCTCCAGGAGGCCGGCCTGAACATCAGCGGAAAAATGGGCTACACCCACCGGTGACCCCGGTCGCTGGTTGAGCACTGTCGAAACCTGATTGAGCCTGCCGAGATTTCGACAGGCTCAATCAGCGGACTAGGACTTTGCGGTCTCCTTGCGCTGCAGGGTTTCGGCCCGTTCCTCCAGCGGCGGGGTGTCCGCGGTGAGGCCCAGCAGGGCTTCTCCGGACAGCTGGACGTCGCCGACCCTTTCCTGGACCCAGTCGTGGAAAGCGCCGATGTGGTGTTCGCTGGGGACGAGCACGCCGCCCTTGGCGTAGGACTTGGAGGCCATGCCCGGCTGGCAGCGCTCGCACGCGTCGAAGTCCTGCATGTTCACGCGGTGGAACAGCTCAACGGAGGCGCTGACGTCCTTGCCGGACTCCACCACGGAGGGCAGGTACAGCCAGTCGCATTCAACGATCGTGTGGTCTGCGGACATCGGGAACATGCGGTGGATGATCACGTGGTCCGGAACCAGGTTCACGAACACGGTCGGCTTGATCGTGATCGCGTAGTAGCGCCGGTCCTGGTCCTCGGCCACGCCCGGGATGACGTCCAGGCCCTCGGAGCCATCCACGGTGAAGCCCTTGATGTCCTCACCGAACTCCGCACCGTGGCCCACGAAGTACTGCGCGGCCAGGCCGTCAGCGAACTCCGGCAGGACCTCGGTCAGTTCCGGGTGGATCGTGGCGCAGTGGTAGCACTCCATGAAGTTCTCAATGATGAGCTTCCAGTTGGCCTTCACGTCATAGCGGATCCGGCGGCCCACGGACAGGTTCGCCACGTCGTACCCGTCAATGGCGTGGACGTTGCCCAGGCGTTCCTCGATCGCACCCATCACCTCTTCTTCGAAGGACGGCGGCTCCTCGGCGAGGCACACCCACACGTAGCCCAGGTATTCGCGGATGTGGACCTTGGACAGCCCGTACTCGTCACGGTCGATGTCGGGCATCTTGGTCAGGTTCGGGGCGGCGATCAGCTTGCCCTCGAAGTCATAGGTCCAGGCGTGGTACGGGCACTGGAAGTTGCGGGCGGCTTCGCCCTTTTCCTCCATGCACAGCTTCACGCCGCGGTGCCGGCAGACGTTGTAGAAGGCCCGGATCTCGCCCTTGCGGGTCCGCGAGATCAGCACGCTTTCCCGGCCCACCTGCACCGTCTGCCATGCCCCGGGCTTGTCCAGGTCCGCGGACCGGATCGCGCAGAACCACATCTGCTCGAAAATACGCTCCTGCTCGGCCCGGAAGATAGCCGGATCCGTGTACAGGTGCCCGCCCAGCGTCGGGATCAGGCTCGGGGTGGATACCTCAACAGACAATTTGTTCTCCTAACAAAACAACACAAACAACACGAATGACAAGAAGAGTGGGGGGCTAAAGCCCCGCGGCGGCGCCGGCAAGGGCAGGTCCGCCCGCCGGCGTCAAAACTGAGGGCACGACGGCGGCTGCCGGCTTGGGTGCCGACGGCACCAGGCTCCTGCGCCACTTGGTGAACAGCCGCGGCTGGTTCATGCCCAGAACGGCGACAGGAACGTCATCCCGGTAGTAGACGGCCAGCAGGCTATGCTCGGCAGCATCCCCCGCTTCGACGTCCAGACGGTCATAGCCGGCCGAGTGCCCGGCGAACTGGATCTTCACGCCGTGCTGGTCCGACCAGAAGTACGGGGGCTTGAGCGGCTGCGCCGGGGCGTCGTCATCGAGCAGCCCCTGAACCGCCAGGGCCGCCCGTTCCAGGGCGCCCGTCCAGTGCTCCACCCTGCGGTGCCGATCGACAGCGGCGTCGAACCAGGCGGCGCAATCGCCCACTGCCACAATGCCCGGAACGTTGGTGCGCCCCATCGCATCGCACAGCACGCCGCCGTCGACCTGCACGCCGGAACCGGCGAGCCATTCAACGTTCGGCTCCGCACCGATGCCCACCACCACAACGTCGGCGGCGACGAACGTCCCGTCGGCCAGCCGAAGGCCGGTGACATTTCCCTCGCCTGCGTAGAAGTCCTCAATTACAGCCGAGGAGATGAGCCGGACGCCTTTGGCGGTGTGCAGGCCGCCCACCACCGAGCCCATCTCCATGCCCAGCTGGGCGGCGAACGGTACGGGCTTGGTGTCAACCAGGGTGACGTCCATCCCGCGGGAGGCGGCGGAAGAGGCAACCTCGGCGCCGACGAAGCCTGCCCCGATGACGGCCATCTTGCTTCCGGGCACCAGTTCCGGCGCCAGGCTTTGTGCATCGGCGAGGGTGCGCAGGGAGAAGACGTTGCTCAAGCCGGCGAGGGCCGGCAGTTGGCGGGCACGTGCACCGGTGGCTATGACGATGCCATCGGCCTGGACAACCTGGCCGTTGGCCAGGCTGACGGTTTTCGAATCAGCGTCCAGGGACACCGCACGTGTACCCAGCAGCCATTCCGCGTCGAGGTCGTCGGTTTCGGTTTCCAGGGACAGGTCCTCCGCCGTAATGGATCCCAGCAGGAAGTCCTTGGAGAGCGGCGGCCTGTCGTACGGACGGTGCTCTTCATCGCCGATGATGACGAGCCGTCCGGTGAAGCCTTGGGCGCGGGCTGCCCGTGCGGCGGAAAGTCCGGCCAGCGAGGCTCCCACGATCGCAAGCGTCTGCATTTCTTCACCCTCTTTCAATTGCTTTTAGCGCAACAAGAATCGCTATATGCAACACAGTGATTCATGCCACGGTACCTGTCAAGGGGCCGGGGACTCATTAAAGAAGGAGCGCGTAATCGGGGCGTTAGCCCTTGACAAAACAGTGTGAGCGAAAGCACGCTGTTGCATATTACGACGGCTGTTGAGCTATACGGAACACGCCGCCAGCAGCATCCATATATACCTTCCACACCAGAAAAGAGGCCCCCCATGCACAAGGCATGCCCGCTCAGCGAACTGGCACCAGGGGAAGCCCTGCGCCTGAACACAGCGCCGCCAATCGCCGTCTTCCATACCGAAGAGGGCGAGCTCTTCGCCATCGACGACACCTGCACCCACCAGGACGCCTCGCTGACCGACGGCTGGGTGGAAGGCTGCGAGGTCGAGTGCCCGCTGCACGCCTCCAAGTTCAACCTCCGGACCGGAAAGGTTGACGCACCGCCGGCCAAACTCCCCGTCCGCACGCACGAAGTGACCGTTGTGGACGGCGACATCATGGTCATCGAGTCTGAGGAGGAGCCCAACCTTCCCCCCGGGCTGACAGTAAACGGCCACGTCTAAGCAAGCCCGTCCGGTGACCAAAGCAACGCGGCTTGGGTCACCTCCACAACCGCAGCGACGTCTGCATCAACCCAGGAGACACCCCTTGTCCACACTCCTTGAAGGCGCGCCCGCGGTCGCCGCCACCACCGCCGCCAACTCCGGTGCTCCGGCAAAAGCCCGCAATGCCGAATTTGTCCTCACCCTGGCCTGTCCCGAACGGCCGGGCATCGTCCGCGCGATCACCACATTCCTGGCCGACCGCGGCTTCGACATCGTGGAGCACCAGCAGTTCGACGACCACGTCAGCGGCAAGCTCTACCTGCGCACCGCCTTTGGTTTCGACAAGCTCATCGAACGGGACCAGCAGACGGCCGAAAGCCTGTCCGCCGAATTCGCAGCCGTCGCCGGCGAGTTCGGCATGGACTTCAGCATCCACGACGGCCGCCCGCAGCGGCTGCTGGTCATGGTGTCGAAGTTCGGCCACTGCCTGAACGACCTCATCTTCCGGTGGCGGGCCGGCAGCCTGGGTGCGGAGATCGCCGTCGTGGTTTCCAACCACGAGGACCTGCGGCCCATGGCCGAGGCTGCCGGCCTGCCCTTCATCCACGTGCCGGTGACGGCAGCCACCAAGCCGGAGGCCGAGGCCCGGCTGCTGGAGCTGGTGGCCGAATACGACGCCGATCTTGTTGTACTGGCCCGCTATATGCAGGTGCTGTCGGACGATCTGTGCAGGCAGCTGCGCGGACGGGCCATCAACATCCACCATTCGTTCCTGCCCGGGTTCAAGGGCGCGAAACCGTACCACCAGGCCTACGACCGCGGAGTCAAAATGGTCGGTGCCACGGCCCACTACGTCACCGCAGACCTCGATGAAGGTCCCATCATCGAGCAGGAGGTCTTCCGGGTGGACCACGCCCTTGACCCGGACGCACTGGTGACGGTGGGCCGGGACGCGGAGACCCAGGCGCTCTCCCGCGCCGTGAAGTGGCACTGCCAGCACCGCGTCCTGCTCAACAAGACCCGCACCGTCGTATTCCGCTAATTTTCCGCTAACGCGAACCAGGAGAACCACACCCCATGAGCGCATCACCACGCGTCGTTATCATCGGAGCCGGCATCGTCGGCACCAACCTCGCGGACGAGTTGTCCAGCCGCGGCTGGAACGACATCACCGTCGTCGAGCAGGGCCCACTGGAACTGGCCGGCGGCTCCACGTCGCACGCCCCCGGCCTGGTGTTCCAGAACAACTCGTCCAAGACCATGACCGAATTCGCCACGTACACGGTCAACAAGCTGCTCTCCCTGAGCAAGGACGGCCAGTCCTGCTTCAACCAGGTGGGCGGCCTGGAGCTGGCAACCACTCCCGAGCGCCTGGCCGACCTGAAGCGCAAGATGGGTGTGATGACCTCTTGGGGCGTCGAAAGCCGGATTATCGACGCTGATGAATGCGAAAAGATCTATCCGCTGCTGAACACCGGCAAGCTCACCGGCGGCCGCGAGGTCCTGGGCGGCCTGCTCATCCCCACCGACGGGCTGGCCCTGGCTGCCCGTGCCGTGCAGTTGCTGATTGAACGCTCCCGCGAGCGCGGCGTGACCTTCCTCGGCTCCACCACAGTCACCGGCATCAGCCAGTGGGGCGGCAAGGTCACCGGCGTCGAGACGTCCTCCGGCGTGGTTCCTGCCGACATCGTGGTGTCCTGTGCAGGTTTCTGGGGCCGTGAGCTCGGCAAGCTGGTGGGCCTGGACGTGCCCCTGCTGCCGCTGGCCCACCAGTACGTCAAGACCACGCCGCTGCAGGAACTCCAGGGCGTGAACGACCTGCCCAATGGCGCCCAGAAGCCCATCCTGCGCTACCAGGACCGCGACCTGTACTTCCGCGAGCACGGCGACCGGATCGGCATCGGCAGCTACGCCCACCGGCCGATGCCGGTGGACATGGAACAGCTGCCCCGCGTCGGCGCGGAGGAAATGTCCGACCACCGGATGCCGTCGCGACTTGATTTCACCCTGGAGGACTTCGCGCCCGCGTGGGAGGACTGCCAGGACCTGCTGCCCGCCCTGCACGCCACCCAGATCGAGGACGGCTTCAACGGCATCTTCTCGTTCACCCCTGACGGCGGCCCGCTGATCGGCGAAGCCCCGGAACTCTCAGGCTTCTTCGTTGCCGAGGCCGTGTGGGTGACGCACTCCGCCGGTGTGGCCAAGGCCGTGGCCGAGCTGCTCACCGAGGGCCGTTCCCGCACCGACCTGCACGGTACAGAGCTCAGCCGCTTCGAGAAGGTGCAGACCTCCGACGACTACGTCAGCGAGACCTCGCAGCAGAATTTCGTGGAGATCTACGACGTCCTGCACCCGCTGCAGCCCAAGGAATCCCCGCGGGACGTGCGGGTCAGCCCGTTCAACGTCCGGCAGAAGGAACTCGGCGCCTTCTTCCTCGAGTCGGCAGCCTGGGAGCGGCCGCACTGGTTCGAGGCCAACCGTGCCCTGCTGGACGAACTGCCGGCAGAGTGGCAGGCGCCGGAACGCGAACCCTGGGCCGCGATGTTCTCCTCCCCCATTTCGGCGGCCGAAGCGTGGAAGACGCGTACCGCCGTCGCGCTTTACGACATGACGCCGCTGAAGCGCCTGGCCGTCAACGGACCCGGCGCGCAGGAGCTGCTGCACCGCCTGAGCACCGGAAACATCGCCAAGAAGCCCGGCGCGGTCACCTACTGCCTGCTGCTGGAGCACGACGGCGGCATCCGCAGTGACGTGACCGTCGCCCGGCTCGCGGAGGAAGACTTCCAGCTCGGCGTGAACAGCAACGTGGACTTCGACTACCTGCGCGTTGAGGCCCGTAAGCAGTCGGCCGCTGATCCGGCGAAGTGGGTGCACGTCACCGACATCACCGGCAGCACCTGCTGCATCGGCCTGTGGGGCCCCCTGGCGCGCGAAGTGATCGGCAAGGTCAGCAGCGACGACCTCACCAATGACGGCCTGAAGTACTTCCGCACCAAGGAAATTTCGGTGGGCGGCATCCCCGTCACCGCCATGCGCCTGTCCTATGTGGGCGAACTCGGCTGGGAGCTGTACACCACCGCCGAATACGGCCTCAAGCTCTGGGACCTGCTCTTCGAGGCGGGCCGGGAGCACGGCATCATCGCCGCCGGCCGAGGCGCCTTCAACAGCCTGCGCCTGGAGAAGGGCTACCGCCTCTGGGGCACGGACATGACCACCGAGCACCACCCCTACCAGTCGGGCCTGGGCTTCTCGGTGGCCAAGGACAAGGTGGGCTTTGTCGGGGCCGAGGCTTTGGCGGCCCGCAAGGAACAGCCGGCGGAGAAGGTGCTGCGCTGCCTGACGGTCGACGACGGCACGTCCATCGTGCTGGGCAAGGAACCCGTATATGTGGGCGGGGTAGCGGCCGGGTACGTCACCAGCGCGGCCTACGGTTACTCGATCCGCAAGCCGATCGCCTACGCCTGGCTGCCCGCCGCGGTTTCCGAGGGTGACGCCGTGGAGATCGAGTACTTCGGCCGCCGCGTCGCCGCCACGGTCAGCGCCGAACCGCTGTTCGACCCCGGCATGGAGCGCCTCCGCGGCTGACGCCGCTGGATGAGCCAGCCCAAACCCCGCTGGTTGAGCCTGTCGAAACCCAAGAACGGCCCCGCTTCCGAAATGAAGCGGGGCCGTTCTGTTGGTTAAGCCCGAACGAACACTTAAGCCCCGCGCGAGAACTAACGTCACACAACGCGACGGCATCCAAATCCGGATAAGCAACGGCCTACCCTTGTCAGGTGACTTTGACTAAGATCCGCACCGCCGCCGCGAGCTCGCTCGCCGCCGCAGGTCTCCTGTTTGCTCTTGCTGGCTGTTCCACGCCGGCCGCCACCCAGCCAACTACCTCTGCACCGGCTTCCCCGGCAACGTCTTCATCCAGCGCCGCCTCCGAGCCCTGCGCCGGTGTGAAGGTCATCGTCGATTCGGGCGCCCTGAAGCAGGACGCCGCCGACACGTCCGTTTGCGTGGCCGTGGACGCGCCGACTCTCGCATCCAAGGTGCTCGACGAAGCAAAGGTGAAAACCGAGGGCACTACCCAGTACCCCACCGAACTCGTGTGCCGTGTTAATGGTGTGCCCGCCGCAGACCTCGAAATCAAGCACAAGGGCGGCACCTACAAGGAAGAATGCAGCGGCATGCCGGCCGCCTTTGCCTACTGGGCGCTCTGGGTTAAGCCGGCCACGGGTGCCTGGGCCTACGCGCAGGAAGGCCTCGCTACCCTTAAGGTCAGCCCGGGACAGAGCCTGGAACTGCTCTACACGGTCGACGGCGCACCGGCCGCACCCGCGGCATGACCTTTCGACCCGCGCCGTTACGCGCAGCGGCGGTTCTCGCCGTCGTATTCATCGCGGCGCGGGTCATCTACCGCATCCTTTTCAACGGGGCGGGCATTGGTGACACGGTGCTGCTCAACACACCGGCGATCCCGTTGCCTGCCCCGTACGCCCATGTGGTCATCCTGGGCCCGGTAACGGCAGCAGGCCTGTGGCAGGCGGTCCTGTCCGCCCTGCCCATTGCCGGGATGATCCTCGGTTTCGGCATCCTCAACGCCTGGGTGGACGTGGCCCGCGGCTTCGTGCACCTGGCCCGCCGCGGCCCCATGCAGGGCATGGCCCGGATGCTTGTGGTAGCGTGGGCGGCGCTCCCGGCACTCGCCGACGCCGTGGGCTCCGTGCGCCTGGCTTTCCGATTGCGGGGCGAACGCTTCGGACCCCGCGCCCTTGTTCCCGTGCTCGAGCGCACCCTCGAGCACGCCAGCCGGGTTGCCGCGGCCCTAGAGCTGCGAGGCTTCGGGAGCCGGGCACCACACCAACCCGGCCGCGGCGATGACGCACCGCTGCTCGTCCGTGACGCACAATTCCGGGTTGGCGGCGCGCAGGTGCGCGTCGCCGGTTTCGCACCACCCAGCAGGTCCATGACGGTCATTACCGGGCCGACTGGCTCCGGCAAGTCCACGGTCCTGCGGGGTATCGCGGGCCTCCTCTCCCACGTTGACGGCGGAGAAATTTCCGGCACCGTGCGAGTCGGCGGAACGGACCGTGCCACCACGCCGCCGCGCGATACTGCCCACCTCATCGGCGTCGTATTGCAGAATCCCCGTGCCGCCTTCGCCACCACCCTGGTCCGGGATGAAATCGGCCTCGCACTTGAGCTGGGCGGTGTGGCATCCGGGGCCGCCAGGGCCCGGGTGCTGGCGGTCGCGGAGAGTATCGGGGTGTCGGCGCTGCTGGACCGGAATGTCAGCACCCTCTCTGCCGGTGAGGCAACGCTCGTGGCCATCGCCGCCGCGGTGGTGGAGCAGCCGGCCCTGCTCCTGGTCGATGAGCCCCTGGCCGACCTTGACACCGCAGCACGCGGACACGTCATCGCCGTGCTCAATGGCCTTGCCCGCGAAGCGGATGTCTGCGTTATCGTGGCGGAGCACCGGGCGGAACCGCTCGTGACCGTGGCCGACTCGTGGTGGACCATCGACGACGGCGCCCTGGTGCCCGGTGTTGCGCCGTCGCAGACACCGCCCGCTGCCGTTGCCGGTCCGACGCCGGCGCACCCGGGTGCGCGCGTGCCCGTGCTGGCCGCCACCAACGTCGCGGTGAACCGCCAGGGCACGCCGCTCGTGCGCGACGCCTCCTTCACCCTGCACCGCGGTGAAGTGGTGGCCCTGGTGGGGCCGAACGGTGCCGGGAAGTCGTCCCTCCTGGTGGCGCTCGCCCTCGGCGAAGGCACGCTCGGTGAAGGCACTGGCGGTGGAAGAACGGTCGACGCCGGTACGGTCCACGGCGGCCGCGTCGCCCTTGTCCCGGACGCCTCGGACGATCTCTTCACCCGGGATACCGTCGCGGGAGAGCTCCGCGCCGCCGAGCGGCGCCTGGCGCGCGCTTCGCGTAAAGCGGGCCGGGGCAGTGGCCCGCTTCCCGCACGCTCAGCGGAGTCACACCTTGCCCGGTTGCGGGGAGACGTCAGCATTCCCATTGGCCACGAGCACCCCCGGGACCTCTCTGCCGGCGAGCGCAGGATCCTTGCCATCGCCCTTCAGACCATGGATGACCCCCTGGTGCTCCTGATCGATGAGCCCACGCGCGGACTCGATCCTGCGGCGCGCGCGGCAGTTTCCGCCGCGCTGCGGGCAGCAGCGGACGCCGGTGCTGCGGTCCTGATTGCCACCCACGACCTCGGTTTTGCCCACGGCCTCGGCGCCCGGATCCTCCCGATGCGCGACGGCGTCGCGCCCGCTTCCGTGTCAGAAGCCGCCCCGGCCAGTGCGGACACAGCCGATGCGGCAACGGCGCAGCACATCGTAGGGCCACGGTTCGCTGACCGGCGGACAGACATTCCAGCTGCCAAAAAATCCCGCCGCATCCGGATGCCGCGAGGCGTCGAGCTCTCTGCTCTCGCCGCTGCAAACCTTGTGGCCCTCGCTGCGTTCTGCTGGCCGCTGCTCGCAGCGGCCCTCCCGGAGGATGCCGCCGCGGCCCTCCCCTACGCGGCGCTGGCCATGGCGCCGCTCGCCGTCGTCGCCATCGTGGTGTCCCTCGACGGCTCGGTCAGCTCCGCTCATACGGTGGCGTTGCTCGGTGTCCTGGCCGCCGTCGGTTCGGCAGTGCGGGTGGCCAGCACCGGCGTCGGGGGCGTGGAGGCAGTCTTCATCCTGCTGATCCTGGCCGGCCGGGCCTTCGGTGCCCGCTTCGGAATGCTCCTCGGCGCCGCCACCATCGCCGTCTCCAGCGCCTTGTGGAGCGGCATCGGGCCTTGGACACCGTTCCAAATATTTGCCTGTGCGTGGGTGGGCGCGGGGGCCGGCCTGCTCCCCCGCCGGGTGCAGGGCCGGGCCGAACTGTGGATGCTGTGCGGCTACGGCGTTGTCGCGTCCTACCTGTTCGGCCTGCTGACCAACCTGTGGTTCTGGCCCTTCGCTGTCGGTGCCGGCACCGGCATCTCCTACGTGGCCGGCGCGCCGCTGGGCACCAATCTCTCCAGCTTCCTGCTCTACTCGCTGTTGACGTCGACGGCGGGCTGGGACACTTTGCGGGCCGTCACCACGATCATCGGAATCGCCGTGGTGGGGCGGGCCATTCTCGCCGCCCTCCGGCGGGTCAAGCCGGTCTCCAGCCCGGGCGGACACGCCGCCCGGGCTCAGCCCATTCAGGACAGGGAACGGCACCAACTCACACCTTGAAGTACTTCGCCTCCGGGTGGTGGAACACGAACGCGTCGGTGGACTGTTCGGGGTGCAGCATCAGCTCATCACTGAGGATCACGCCCATCCGCTCGGGACGCAGCAGCTCCGTCACCTTGCGGCGGTCCTCCATGTCAGGGCACGCGGGGTATCCGAGCGAGAACCGCGCACCGCGGTAATCGAGCTTGAAGTACCCTGCCTTGTCCTTCGGCTCCTCGGCCGCGAAGCCCAGCTCGGAGCGGATGCGCGCGTGCCAGAATTCCGCCAGCGCCTCGGTGAGCTGCATGACCAGGCCGTTGAGCTCGTAGTAGTCGCGGTAGTGGTTCCCGGCGAACAGCTCGGAAGTCACCTCTTCGATTTTCGAGCCGGCGGTGACCAGCTGGATCGGCAGGACGTCGATCTGCCCCGATTCGCGCGAGCGCACGAAGTCGGCGAGGCAGAGGTGCCGGTCCCGGCGCTGGCGCGGGAAGTCGAAACGCAACCGATCGGTGCCGATCGGGCCGCCTGAGCCGCCGTCGGGGGCGAGCAGCCCCGCGGTGCCAAGGACGCCGTCGTGATCCTCCCCGTGGTGCAGCACCACCACCTGTTCCCCCTCGGAGACCACCGGGAAATAGCCGTACGCGACGGACGCATCAAGCATTCCCTCGGCGAGGATGCGGTCCAGCCAGTACCGCAGCCGCGGCCGGCCCTCGCGTTCCACCAGTTCCTCGTAGGAGTCGCCGTCATCGCCGCGGCCGGGCTTGAGTCCCCACTGCCCCATGAAGGTGGCGCGCTCGTCGAGCAACGCCGCGTAGTCGTGGAGTGCCACGCCGCGCACAATGCGCGTGCCCCAGAACGGCGGCGAGGGCACAGGGTTGTCGGCGGCCACGTCGGAGCGGCCGGGCATGGCCTCCGGTTCGGTCACCGTGAGCTTCGCGCCGCCTTTATGGATCCGCTTCTTCAGCGGCGGAAGGCCGACGGCGTCCGGCGCGGCGCCGCGGGCCACCTGCACCAGCGGTTCCATGAGTGCCAGGCCCTCGAAGGCGTCCTTGGCGTACCTGACGGTTCCCTCAAACTGTTCCGCCAGGTCCTGCTCCACGTAGGCGCGGGTCAGGGCTGCGCCGCCGAGGATGATGGGCCACTTCTTCGCGAGCCCACGGGACTGCAGTTCCGCGAGGTTCTCCTTCATCACCACGGTGGATTTCACGAGCAGGCCGGACATGCCGATCACGTCGGCGTCGTGCTCTTCGGCCGCGGCGATGATGTCGGCGATCGGCTGCTTGATGCCGATGTTGATCACCTTGTAGCCGTTGTTGGTGAGGATGATGTCCACCAGGTTCTTGCCGATGTCGTGCACATCGCCGCGCACGGTGGCGATCACCATGGTGCCCTTGCCCGAGGCGTCCGACTTCTCCATGTGCGGCTCGAGCAGCGCCACCGCGTTCTTCATCACCTCGGCCGACTGCAGCACGAACGGCAGCTGCATCTCGCCGGCGCCGAAGCGCTCACCAACAACCTTCATGCCCTCGAGCAGCTGGTCGTTGATAATGCCGAGCGGGGTCATGCCTTCGCTGCGCGCAAGGTCGAGGTCCTCTTCGAGGCCCTTGCCCTCGCCGTCGATGATGCGCCGCTGCAGGCGTTCGCCGGTGGGAAGCGCCGCGAGTTCCGCCGCGCGCTGGTCCTTGAGCGCTGCCGAGTCGACGCCGGCGAAGAGGTCCAGGATGCGTGCCAGGGGGTCGTAGGTGACGTTGCCGTCGGCGTCATATTCGCGGCGGTCCCAGACGAGGTCCAGCGCCACCTGGCGCTGCTCCTCCGGCAGGGAAGCGAGGGGCACGATCTTGGCGGCGTCGATGATGCCGCTGGACAGGCCCGCCTGCACGGCCTCGTGCAGGAACACCGAATTCAGGACGATGCGCGCTGCCGGGTTCAGGCCGAAGGAGACGTTCGAGACGCCGAGGGTGGTGTGGATGCCGGGGTACTTCGCGGTGATCTGGCGGATGGCCTCGATCGTTTCGATGGCGTCGCGCCGGGTCTCCTCCTGGCCGGTGGCGATGGGGAAGGTCAGTGCGTCGACGATGATGTCTTCCACGCGCATTCCCCATTCGCCCACCAGGGAGTCGATAAGGCGGGATGCGATCGCCACCTTGCCTTCGGTGGTGCGCGCCTGGCCGTGCTCGTCGATGGTCAGGGCGATCACGGCGGTGCCGTGTTCTTTCACGAGCGGCATGATGCGCGCGAAACGGCTGTCCGGGCCGTCGCCGTCCTCATAGTTGACGGAGTTGACCACCGGGCGCCCGCCGATGTGTTCGAGACCGGCCTGCAGCACGGGCGGTTCGGTGGAGTCGATGACGAGCGGGAGGGTGGAGGCCGACGCGAAACGCGAGACGACCTCCTTGATGTCAGCTACGCCGTCGCGCCCCACGTAGTCAATGCAGACGTCGAGCAGGTGCGCGCCGACACGGACCTGCTCGCGTGCAATATCGACGCAGTCGTCCCAACGCTCTTCGAGCATCGCCTGGCGGAACGCCTTCGAACCGTTCGCGTTGGTGCGCTCACCAATAGCGAGGTACGAGGACTCCTGGTCGAACGGCACGTGGTGGTAAAGGGAGGCGATGCCCGCTTCGCTTTCGGTGGGGACGCGGGCGCCGTCGGTGCCCCTCCCGCCGCCGGTGACGGCGGCGCTCGTGCGGAAGGGCGCAAGGCGTTCGACGACGGCGGCCATGTGCTCCGGCGTCGTGCCGCAGCATCCGCCCACGAGACCCAGGCCGAATTCCCGCACGAACTGCTCGTGCGCGGTGGCGAGTTCGCTGGGTGACAGCGGATAGTGCGCGCCGTTGGCGCCAAGCACCGGGAGGCCGGCGTTGGGCATGCAGGCGATGGCCACGGAGGACTGCTTGGAAAGGTGGCGCAGGTGCTCGCTCATCTCGTCCGGCCCGGTGGCGCAGTTCAGGCCGATGGCGTCGACGCCGAGCGGCTCGAGTGCGGTCAGCGCCGCGCCGATTTCGGATCCCATCAGCATGGTACCGGTGGTCTCGACGGTCACCTCGACGAAGATGGGGAGCCGGACGCCGCGGGATACGATCGCCTGCTTGCAGCCGTTGACCGCGGCTTTGGTCTGCAGGAGGTCCTGGCTGGTCTCAATCAGGAAGGCGTCCGCTCCGCCGTCGATGAGGCCCTCGGCTTGCAGGGCGAAGGTCTGCTTGAGGTAGTCGTAGCTGGTGTGCCCGAGGCTGGGGAGCTTGGTGCCCGGCCCCATCGACCCCAGGACCCACCGAATCCGTCCGTCTGTTTTTTCTGCCGCCTCTGCGCGCTCACGGGCGATCTCCGCACCCTTGCGGGCGAGCTCTTCAATCCGGTCGTCGATGCCATAGTCCGAGAGGTTGGACCAGTTGGCGCCGAAGGTGTTGGTTTCGACCGCGTCGATGCCTGTAGCGAAGTACGCGTCGTGGATGTCCGCGAGGACGTCCGGGCGCGTGTCGTTGAGGATCTCGTTGCAGCCTTCCAGGCCCAGGAAGTCCTTCTCGAGCGAGAGGTCCCGCCCCTGCAGCATGGTTCCCATCGCACCATCGGCAATGACGACCCGGTGGTTCACTGCATCCAGCAGTGCTTGGGCGCGAACAGGGCGGGGAACGGACTCAATATCAAGCGCGAAACGAGGCATGTGACCAGATTACGGCCGGGGCCGAAACATTGCGCCGTGTTTCCATGGGCTACGACGGCGGGCTGGGGCTTCGGGGCAGAGGTCCGGAGCAGCGCTCTCCCACCAGCTTCTAGGGCGTAGGCCGTGCCGCTCGTTGCCGGTCGTGCCCATTTTCGGCCGGAGTCCAGCCCAGGACGGGACCCAATTTGCCTGCGATGTCGGTAAGGATCTGGACGTAATCCTCGTGGTCAAAGCTGAAGGGCAGTGCGAACACCGCTTCGTCAACTTCCTGGAATCCTGCATGTGCGTACAGTTGCTCGGCGATTTCTTCGCAGGTACCGATGAGGTCCGGGGCGAACAGCATGCCCTTTGGCCCTTGGGGCGCCCGTGTGCGGGGAGTGCGTTCATCGACGTACCGCTGGTACTTCTCCCGCTGGCTGGGCGATGCCGAGTCGGTCGGGATCACCACCAGGCCCTGCGATACCCGGGCTGGTCCACGGGCTTGTGCCGTTGCGGCGGCCTCACGGAAGGCACGAATCTGCGATTGCTGAATCTGGGCAAAGTCCGGTTCCTGATCCTTTTCGGGGAACACGACGCTGCTGGAGAGCAAGTTGAAATTGTTTGCCCCGGCCCAGACGGCGGACTTCCTGCTGGCCGCTCCATACCAAAGGCGAGCCCGAAGCCCGGGAGAGTGCGGCTCGACGCGGTTGGAGAATTCCTCCACCACACCTTGCCTGCCAGAAAACTCCCGCACCGTTTCCCCTGCGATCAGGCGGGCAAGCCGATCCACGCGGGCGTAGCTGAAGTCCTCCAGCTCGGCGGAATCCGGGTACAGCTCGTGCTTCACGGTGTCGTAGTGCATCGGTTCCCCCACGCTCAGCCCCGGATTGATTCGTCCCCCGGCGAGGAGATCCACGGTGGCCAGATCCTCGGCCAGGCGCAATGGGTTTTCCCAGCCCAACGGGGTCACAGCGGTTCCAAGCTCGATCCGGGAGGTGCGCTGGCTCGCGGCGGCCATCATCGCAATCGGGGAGGAGATTCCGAACTGCAGATGGCGGTGGCGCAGCCACGCGCTGTCGAAACCGAGCCGCTCGCCAAGTTCCATGATCTGCAAAGTGGATTGGTGTCCCGCAGCCGGATTCGCCGGATCGAACAGGCCAATGGTGAGGAATCCAAGTCTGCGCAAAGGACGTGTGGCGTCGGGCATGGGCTTCCTTCAGGATTGGGGGTGCGGCTCCTTCTCAGAATATGCGCCCGGACGTGGCGGTTCTTCTGACAATGACGGGAGGTTAACCATTGTCGGTGGGATCCGTCGATGACATGGCCAGCCCGGCAGGCTTGTCGGAATCACGGTTATCGGCGAGCTTGCTCGATTATTTTGAGGACTGCAACAGCGTCGCTGGGATCAACAGGCGGTGCACCCCCGGTTTGTAAGGCATGCGCCAGCTGCGCATAGAACCGGGGATAGTCACCCCGGCGGGTCGGCTCATCCCGAAAAGATCCGGCCACACCTACTTTCCCCCAACTTTCCGCAGGTTCAATGCCGTATTCAGGATCGGTGGGGAGCATGCCCTCCCTCAGCGCCTTTTCCTGTCCGTCAAGTCCCCATTTCGTGTAGGCGGCCTGGGAGCCCAGGACGTGGAAGCGGGGACCTAGCCGGGCAGCGTGTCCATTCATCCACAGGCGGGACCGCGTTCCGGACCGGTGCAGTAGCGAGAGGAAGGCATCCTGGTCTGCATCGGACTGATCGGGATCGCCGTGACGGGCGGTTTCCCCGTAGACTTCCGCGATCGGACCAAACAATTGGATGGCCTGGTCGACTAAGTGGGCGCCGAGGTCGTGAAGTATCCCTCCGCCCTCAGCTAGCAGGGCTGTGTCGCGCCAGTTCCGGAACCCCTCCGGCATCCACCATTCGAAGCGGGATTCAAATGTGCGGACTTCGCCAAGCTTTCCTTCGCGTATCAGCTGCTTGAGGGTAAGGAAATCACCATCCCATCGGCGGTTCTGGAACACGGTCAGGCACCGGCCTGCGTCAGTCGCCGCGGCAATAAGCTCTTCACCGTCTTCCGAGCACGGGACGAACGGTTTGTCGACAACGACGTGCAGACCGCGTTCGAGGGCTGCCTTGGCAAGTTGTTTGTGGTTGAGGGGAGGTGTGCCGATGACGACCACATCCAGGGCCAGCTCCCCTTCATCAACCCGGGTAAAGAGTTGCTCAGGGGTGGGAATGATCCGGGCATGCGGATAAGTTGCCCGGGCAGCATCAGTCCTTCCTGGGTCCGAAGTGACGATGGCTTCCAGAACATAAGAATCGTTTGCCTGAATGAGCGGGGCGTGGAAGACACGGCCGGATATTCCGAAGCCGATAATGGCGGCTCGCAGTGAAGGCTTGTCGCTTCCTCTTACTTCTTTCGGATCTGATTTGTCGTCTTCGCCGGTCAGCGCTGGCTGGCGGATCATTGAGCATCCTCTTCGGTCGGATGGTGAGCACAGTTGAGTAATCTGTCCGGGATGATTGGCGCCAAAGCCTCCGGCGAGGGGCCTGCTACAGCTGAGCGTTCGGGCAGAATTGGCCGGGGCCCACGAGACACGTGATCCCCGGCCAATTCCCCCACGTTAGGCCTTGTAGCCGGACGGCGGCGTGAGAACACCGCGCTCGATGAGTTTCTCGATATTGGCGGCTCGGGTTGAGTCTTCCCGGGCCAGCCAGTCCTCACCGGGAGGTGCGTCGAGGTACTGGTTCTTCGGGTAGATCGGGTTGTCGTAAATAACCCGGTACTGCTCGGTGCGCAGGTCCTTGAACTGGTTGTACAGGCCGTTCGACACCCGAGCCCGGCGGAGCGCTTCGATGTCGATCGTGGTGCAGACGAACGAGTCACCCGACGTCCAGCCCTGCTGCTTGGTGAGGATCTGGCCCCGCGGTCCGACGATCATGGACTGGCCGCCGAACAGGTCCTGCATGCTCCCGTCGTCACGGACCTCGGGCCCCAGGTTCGGAGCGACGACGTACGCCGAGTTGAACATGGCGTGTGCCCGGTTCTGCAGTTCCCACATGCCGTTCTGCACGGCCGGCTCGATCAGGGTGCCCCGGATAATGATCTCGGCGCCGTTCATCGCGAGCCCACGCGCCACCTCAGGATAGACACCCTCGTGGCAGATGGCGTACCCGATGTTGCCGATCTCGGTCTTAGCCACAGGGAAAATGGCGTCCATTGCATTGCCATTGCCCTTCTTTTCAATCCACTCGTCCCACACGTCGTGCGGGTTCATGTTGCCAAGCATGCCGCCCTCGTAGGCATCACTGGTGGCCTTGTAGCGCTTGTAGATAATTTCGCCCTGCGGATCGATGATAAAGGCGACATTGAAGTGGCGGTCCGGGAAGTCCTCATCCTTCACCATGTACAGTTCGGCAGAGATGTAGGTGTTGAGTTCCACGGCCTTCTTTGCCAGCTCGTCCGTCTCCGGCCCGGGAATTGTCACGGCAAAGTGACGCTCCTTTTCGCGGTTGCCTGGCGTGTTGGCGATCATGCCCTGGATTGCCATTTCGGGCAGGACCACCAGCTTGACCGGAGAGCCCTCCCAGGCCCCGACCATGACTGCCGTGTCGATGAATTCATTGATGCGCTTGACGTTGGCAACGCCGTCGCCGGGATTCTTCACATTGATTGTCCGCGGCGAGACTGCCACGACGACAAATGGATCGACCATTGTTTTTCTCTCTTTTCTCTTCTTCGAGTACCTGAGTTAGCGCTAACTCACGGTATTCCGGTTAGGTAGGGAATTGCAAGACTTGGGGTCACTGCTTTTCAGAAATAGGGCAGGAGCCCTAGTGGTCCCAGAGCCGGGAGTTCAGCCCTGGGTATGGGTGCAGGCAGGCGCGGCTGGTGTCAGCTCCGGCTTCGCGGCGGCGCTGTGGTGTCGCGGAGCATGAGGAGCGGTTCCAGCAGGGGGATGTCCCCCTCCGTCTCCTCTTTGATCATGGCGAGGATGCGGCCTACGGCGATGTGACCAATGGCCTCGAAGTCCAACTTCACCGTGGTCAGTGCCGGCCGGAAGAACGGTGCTTCCTTGACGTCGTCGAATCCCACAACGCTGACGTCGCCCGGCACGTTGCGCCCGGCGTCGTCCATGGCCTTAATCACGCCGAGCGCGAAGGGGTCGTTGGCGGCAAAGACCGCCGTGACATCCTTCCTTGCGGCGAGTTCACGTCCCACGCGGTATCCCTCAGCGGCCGACCAATCGGTCGTTGCGAGCGGCGTCGGAACGACGCGTCCGGCCGCGCCCAGTTCCGCCGCCCATCCCTGGACCCGGGCGGATGTTGCCATCCAACCCGGAGGGCCTTGAACATGCCACACCGTTTCGTGCCCGAGGTCCAGCAAGTGGCGCACCACCATCCGGGCCCCCCGCACTTCGTCAACGGAAACGCTTGTGGGGCTCGGCTGCGATCCCTGCTGGAAGGTCACCACGGGGACACCGATGTCGAGGTCCTCGAGCACCGTGATCGCATCCAACAAGGGCGCGAGCACGATGACGCCGTCAACCGTATCCGAATTGATGGATTCGAAGGCTGCCCGGATGTCCCGCCGTTCGAGACTGGCCAACGTGACTAAACGCGTAGCGTAGCCATGCTGCCGGGCTTCTTCCGAAATACCGTACAGGGCCACCGTTGGGCCCAGGACCGACAGTTCGAAGCTGACAACACCGATTGTCATGGTCCGGTTGCTGGCGAGCGCCGCGGCTGCGGGATTTCGGCGGTACCGGAGTTGCGCTATTGCGTGCTCCACGCGTTGGCGGATGTCCGGATCCACATTGGTCGCTCCCCTGACAACCCGTGACACCGTCTGCTGGGACACCCCGGCGAGCCGGGCAACGTCGGACATCCGGGGAGCCTTTGACCTGGAGGCCAGCCGCTCCCCGCGCCCATTGGTGTTTCGGGCATCTGAAGGCGCGGGACTCGTGGACACCACTCCATTATCCCCGGCTACCCTTGAGGAGCCCCGGAACGCGCCGGTGGTCGGCGCGCCAGCTGTCACGGACGCCGGTACCGCAGGACTTCGGGATGCTGGTCGTACGGCCACTCGGCCCCCTCCACCATGTACTTGCGGGTGGTGTAGCTGCCGTCCATGGTTGAGGCGAGCGACGGAGGTCCGTCGAAGCCGATAACACCCCAGCCGACGCGGTTCTCGTTGCCTCCGTACACCGGGTCGCCGTAAAACCCCTGACGGGTATTTAGCACCAGCAGCGGGAAGAACTCCAGGAAGTCCTCGTTGACCGGCTGGTTTCCAGCCGGTGCGCCCCCAAGACCAACCTCGGAGTGCTCCAATGAAAAAGCATGTGGCTTCGCTGCGCCCGAAAGTGCCTCGAGCACCGCGTCCTGGTCCTCTGCCGGAAGTTCGAGGAACTCGACGTCGGCACGCTCTTTCGCCAGCCGGTCCAACTCCACAACGCCCTCGCGGTAAAACTCCCGGCGCTGCTTGATGCGCTCCTGCCACGCGGCCTCGTCGCGGCCCTCCATCCGGAGGAACCCGTTGCCGTCCGCGGCCGGGAAGATGAACTGCGTTCCCGCTAGCATCCGGTCAATGAAGCGCACGACCTTGGCCTCACGCGCGCCCGGGTGGTGGTCGGTGGGGATGACCCGGGCCGTTGCGGCCTCGATCGTATTCCACTCGTGCTCGGTGAAGAACACCGGCCCGTCGACGTCCCGGGTTGAGATGGGTACCGTAGCCCATTCCGCCTGTCCCATGTGAGATCTGTCCTTTCGTGTGTGAGGTGCGAATCAGTTTTCGGACCAGCCGTGGCGGTCGACCTGGAGGATGCGGTCAGAGCACCGCCAGGCGTTCGCCATGATCGTCAGGGCCGGGTTGATACCGGTCGCGGTCGGGAAGAAGCTCGCGTCGAAAACGTAGAGGTTTGGTACCTCGTGCGAGCGGCACCAGCGGTCGACGACGGACGTTGCCGGGTCGTTGCCCATGCGGGCGGTGCCCAGTTCGTGCGAGGTGTTGCCCGTGATCCGCTCCATGTTGACCGGAATGACCTTCTTAGCCCCGGCGGCCTCGAGGATTTCCCCGTTCTTGGCGACCTGCCAGCGCTCCTGGGCAAAGTCGTTGGAGTGGGGCGTATGGGTAATGCGGGCCACCGGCAGACCCCACGCGTCCTTGACGTTCGGGTCAAGGTCGACGCGGTTGTCCTCAACCGGCAAATCATGCAGCAGGACACCGATCTTCATGCTGTGGTTGAAGAAGTCGCGGTCAGCGTCCTTCGCCGCCTGGCCCCAGGTCGGCCTGCCGGGGAAGCTCCAGTTCACCGGGTGGCCGATCATTGACGGGAAGATCAGCGACCCCAGAATGTGGCCCCGGCTCTCGTCTGTTTCGTAGAAGTCGAAGGAACACAGGCTCATGTAGTGGCCCGCCCACCCGTACAGGGGATCGCTGACCTCACGGTCGAACAAGCCGACCGAGAAGGAGTACTGGTGGAAGGTCGCGTTCTTTCCGACCATGCCGTTGCCGTTGCCGAGGCCGTCCGGGAAGAGCCCTGACTTCGACATGAGCAGCAGGCGCGGGGTCTCGATGCCGCCGCCACAGACGATCACGGCCTTCGCATGCTGGACGAATTCGTCGCCGTCCTCGTCCTGGTAGCGGACACCGGTGGCGCGGCCGTCCTTGCCGACGAGTATCTCGCTGACGTAGGAGTCGGGGCGGAGGTCGTAGCGCCCAGTCGCAACCGCGTCCGGGATGAAGCTGATCAGCGTCGATGACTTGCCGCTGCCCGGATCGGGGTACTGCTGCCAGAAGCCGTTTTCACTGAAGGGCTGCCGCCCCCGGTAGGGTTCGGTCACCATGCCCTGCGGCATGGGGAACGTGCCGTGGCCGAGCTTGGACATCGCGGTGGCGAAGGTTCGCCCGATCTGGCTCAGCGGTGACGGCTTGGTCGGGTAGCCGCGGCTGCGCCACGCTTCCCACTTGTTCGCCCCCGCCAGGCCCGACGTGCCGAACTCCCACTCGACGCGCGTGTAGTACGGCTCCAGCTCGTCATAGGAGATAGGCCAGTCGACCAGGCTCGCGCCCGGAACATCGCCGTGCAGGCTGCGCAGCTTGAAATCGCTCTCGGCCATGCGCGGAACCATGCCACCCCAGTGGGTGGTGCCTCCGCCCACCACCTGCGGCGTGGCGGAGAAGTTGGTGATTTCCGCCTCGACCTTGTCGTTGGGGCGGTAGGTCCGCGGCTTGACCTTCGGGTCCTGCCAGATGAAATTCCGGTTGAGGAACTTCAGCTCGTCTCCCGAGGCGTGCTCGGGCTTCAGCCATGGCCCCCGCTCCAGGCCCACCACCTTCAGGCCAGCCTCGGACAGCACCTTTGCCGCGGTGGCCCCGCCGGCGCCTGCGCCGACGATGACGACATCCACCGGCTCAGGCTGCTTCTTCCTGGTCATAATTTTGGTTTCCTTTCGTAAAATCCTGCTTCGCGCCCCGGCGGTCAGACCGTCACGGTTTCAATGCCGTTCCGGCCGGCGCTTGCAAGGGGCAGGAGCTGGTCCCAGAGTTCCTGGGGGATGTCGTGGTTGAGCAGGCCGAGGGTCTCCTCGACGCGGGTCGGGCGGGACATTCCAACGATGGTGGATGCCACGCGCTCGTCGCGCACGGAGAATTGCAGGGCAGCTGCGGCGAGTGGGACGCCGTGCTGCCCGCACAGCGCTTCCATGCGCAGGACCCGGTCGATCGTCGCCTGGTCGACAGGTGCGTAGCAGTATCGCGGGACGGCCCGCGGTCCCTTGACGAGCATCCCGCCGCCGAAGGGGGCGGCGTTGACGAATGCGACTCCGCGGCGGGCTGCGTCTTCCAGGAGCGGCTCGGCGGTCTGTTCGACGAGGGTGTAGCGGTTGTGGCTGATGACGGCGTCGAACGCGTCTGTGGCGAGGTACTGCAGCTCCAAGTCGATCGGGCCTCCGGCGACGCCCAGGTACTGGATAACACCCTGGTCCCGGAGATCGATGAGGGCTTCGAGGGGGCCTCCCTTGGCTACTCCCTCCTCGAACGAGATCTTCTCCGGGTCGTGCAGGTAAACGAGCTGGAGCTTGTCGAGGCCGAGGCGCTCGAGGCTTTCCTCGACGGACCGGCGGACGCGGTCTCCGGAGAAGTCGGTGCTGCCGGGAACCGGGTCGACCTTCGTCGCGACGACGTATCCCTCGGGGATGCCTCCGCGCTCGGCGATCGCCCGGCCAATCCGCTCTTCACTGGCCCCTCCGCCGTACTCGTTGGAGGTGTCGATGAAGGTGAAGGGCCCGTCGAAGACGCGGTGGATGGTGGCGACGGCTGTGTCTTCATCGACTTCATAACCGTACTGGGCGGGAAAGCTGCCGAGCGCGCTCGTGCCGACACAGATATCGGAGACAGTCAGATCGGTGCGGCCAAAGGGACGAATAGACATGTATTCCTGCTTTCTGAAGCTGAATGAGTTGATGATGGGTGGGCGGTCAGGCGGTCTGGGTTCTAAGCAGCCTGGGTTCGCCGGAAATGTTTGGAGAAGAATCCAGAGATCCTCTGGACGCCGCCTGCGCTGGAGAGGAAGACGGCGAGGATGATTACTGCTCCCTTGATGACCAGCTGCGGTTCGGAGGAGATCCCGACGAGGTTCATGATGTTGATGATGGTCGTCAGGATGAACACTCCGATTACCGCGTTCAGGGGATCGCCCTTGCCGCCCATGAGGGAGGCACCGCCCACGACGACGGCTGCGATGGCGTCGAGTTCGTAACCTACGCCGATGAGCGAGCTTCCCTGCCGTAGCTGGGCCGCGGCGACAAGGCCTGCCAGGCCCGCGAGCACGCCGGAGATGGTGTAGGTGATGATCAGGTTCCGGGCGACCGGCAGGCCCGAAAGCCTCGAGGCTTCGGGGTTGCCGCCGATCGCGTAGAGGGAGCGGCCGAACGTCGTGTACTTGGCCACGAGTGCCGCGACGACCGCAACGATGATGAAGATCAGGACGGGGTTGCGGATGCCGAGGAAGCTGCCGCGGGAGAAGGCCTGAATGAGCCCCTGGTCGCGGATCTCGATCAGGCTTGTTGACTGGGTGATGTAGCTGAAGCCCTTAACAGCGCTCATCATGGCGAGCGTGGCGATGAACGGGGGGATGTTCAACCAGACGACGAGGATACCGTTGATCAGTCCGGCGAGAGCGCAACAGGCCAGCACGAACATGACGGACGCGCCGGCGGGCATTCCGGCCTGCAAGGTCAGTGCCGTAAGTACCGTCGACATGGCCAGGATCGATCCTACGGAGAGGTCGATGCCGCCCGTCAGGATGACGAAGTATTGGCCGATCGCCAGCACGACGACGATCGACGCGGCCGTGATCACGTTTTCAGCGTTGCGGAACGTCAGGAAGTCGTCGGAGACGTAATAGCCCACCGCGATGATTGCGAGGAGCACGAAGATAAGGTAGCTCTTTGGCAGGGCGCGGAGGGCGCTGCCCCGCAGGCGGGAGCCGACGCTGGCGGATGGGGTTGGGGAGGGGGTGCCACTTGTTGGAGGCAGGGGCGACAGGGTCCGGGACATGGTTGTTCTCCTGAATAGAAACTGATCGAGGGTGCCCTCAGGCGAAGCGCTCAAGGATGGCGTTGCCGGCGGGGTCGATGTCGTCATGGTCGAGTTCGGCGACGACTTGGCCGCGCGCCATTACGAGGACGCGGTCGCACATCATCGCCTCGGTGATCTCCGAGCTCGCCACTACGACGGTTCCTCCGGCCTGTGCGAACTCGCGGATGAGCTCGTACATGTCTTCCTTCGCCCCGACGTCCACGCCGCGGGTTGGTTCGTCGCACACGAGGATGCGTGACTGGCGGACAAGCCAGCGTGCCAGGATGGCCTTCTGCTGGGTTCCGCCGCTCAGCGTCTTGAGCGGCTGGTTCACCCCGGAGACCTTCATGCCGAGCCGGGCCACCATATCCCCGGCCACGCCGCGCTCCCGCCGGGACTGGATCACGCTCAGCCGGCTGAATTGCGGCAGGCTGGCCAAAGTGATGTTGCCGGCGACGCCCATGTCCGGGATGAAGCCCGCGGCTTTGCGGTCCTGCGGCAGCAGCCCGATCCCGCGCCGGATCGCGTCGCGGGGGGCACGGAAGTCCACTGCTTTCCCGTCGACGCGGATCTCGCCCGAGGTCCGCCGCCGCGCACCCGCGATGAGGCCAGCCAGTTCTGACTGGCCGCTGCCGATGAGCCCCGAGATACCGAGGACCTCGCCTTCATGCAGTTCGAATGACACCTTGTCCACGCACCCCTGCTCGGAGAGGTCGCGGGCGGAGAGGATGACGCTCTCCCGGGGGCCGGCGCCGAGGCTGGGCGAGCGTTCCCCGCGGAGGGCTGCGTCGGCAATGGACCCTTCGAGGCTTTTCCCGACCATTGCCGTGACGACGTCGGCGGCCTTGGAGTCTGCCGTCTTCAGATCCGCGGCGTTCACGCCATCGCGCAGCACGGTCACGGCGTCGCAAAGCGAGAAGAGCTCGTCCATGCGGTGTGAGATGTACAGCAGCGTCACGCCCTGTTCGGACAGCGACCGGAGGACGGTGAACAGCCGCTCAACATCGGGCAGGGGCAACGTGGACGTGGGTTCGTCCAGGAGCAGGACCCGGGCGTCCTTGTGCAAGGCCTTGGCCAGCTCCACGGCCTGTTGCTCCGCTGTGGAGTAACTTGCTACGGGACGGCGGACATCCAGATGGAAGCCGACGCGGTCGAGCGCGGTCCGGGCCTCGGCCTGCATGCGCTGCCAGTCGACAGAGGCCCCCGCCCGCCGGGGCAACTGGCCGAGGAAGATGTTCTCGGCCACCGAGAGTGACGGCACGAGCGACAGCTCCTGGTAAATCGTGTGGATCCCGGCGCGCTGGGCATCCATCGGGTCACGGAACCGCTGAAGCTCGCCACCGAGGCGGATGGTTCCGCCGTCCGGGGATTCCGCGCCGGAGAGGATCTTCACGAGCGTCGACTTGCCCGCGCCGTTCTGCCCGGCGAGTGCGTGAATGGATCCGCGGCTGACGCTGAAGCTGACGCCCTTCAGGGCCTGAACGCCAGGATAGGACTTGGTGACGCCGTCGAGCCGCAGCTCCGCAGCGCCGTCGTGGGTGTCTCGTGCCGTCTCCACCGCTGCGGTGGAAGGCGAGACCGGGTTATGGGCGAGCATCATGCTCCTTATATAGGGCTCTGGGTGGAACGGCCGACCACGGGGCAGCGCCGGGCAGGGGCTCAGTCTTTAGCGCGGACGTAGGTGTCCGTGGGGACGTAGTATTCGGGCGCTTCGGCGGGCGTAATCACCGTCGTGTCGATGTAGTTCGTCTTGTCCGGGCACTGGGACTGGTCGCCGTTGAAGGCGGCAAGTGCCATCCGCACTGCGGCGACTCCCTGGTCCCATGGCTGGTTGGATGCGTCGGCCTGCAACGGGCCCTTCGGGTCGTCCACCATTTCCTTGATGGCACCCATGCCGCCGTCATAGCTGGCCATGATGATCCCATCACCCCAAAGACCGGCCTGCTGCAGGCCCTGGACAATGCCGCCGTGCATGACGTCGCTCATGCTGTAGATGACCTTGAGGTCCGGGTTGGCGGTCGCGACGTCACGGATCGGGGCGAGCGCCTTATCGGGCTTCCACTCCCCGTACTTCGTATCGAGCTTCACGGTGGTGACGCCCGGGTGCTTTTCCATGACGCGGTTCCACCCCGTCATGAAACCGTTGAATCGGAGGTCGCTTAGCACGTCTCCCGGGAAGCCGCCGATGCCGACAAGCTTAATCTGGCCCTTGTCGCCGTACTTCTCGAGTGCCTTCTGAGCAGCGGTTTCGCCCGCGAGTGAGCCCGTGTGCACCTGATCCTCCGCAACGTAGCAGAACATGTCCGGGACCAGGGACTTGTCCAGGCTTGAGTTGACGGTGACGACTGGTATGCCCGCATCCTTCAGCGCCTGAACCGAGGGTCCGACGCCAAGTGGGTCGTTCGGGTTCATGACCACGACGTCCACGCCCTTCGTGATGAGGGTCTGCACGTCAGCGTTCTGCCGCACGGTGTCACCATTGGCATCCAGCAACTCGAG
The DNA here is from genome assembly GCF_040448525.1 of Arthrobacter sp. K5. Classification (NCBI taxonomy): domain Bacteria; kingdom Bacillati; phylum Actinomycetota; class Actinomycetes; order Micrococcales; family Micrococcaceae; genus Arthrobacter; species Arthrobacter sp. K5. The sequence goes on from NZ_CP159279.1 coordinate 2,533,309, forward strand.
GCGCGCCCCGATCTTGCTCGCCTCGGCCTGGCCGCCCTCAACGAGCGTCTTCCACCAGTCACTGCCGCTGATGCCGCGCTGGCTCCAGCCGATGACCAGCCCTTTGCCGCTTGCCTTCTCCCCAGCATCGTCCGCGGCAGCGCCGCCCTTACAGCCCGCCAGCCCAAGCATGGCGACCGTCAGCACAGAGGCGCACAGAGCCGCCCTGCCAAGTCTTTTGTTCCGACGAATTCCAGTTGTAGTTCTCTGCATGAACAACACTCCCTCGTGTTCGTGACCACCCCATCTTGGGGCTACGTGAGCCAACTTACACTCTGAGTTAGCGCACTATCAAGAGGTGGAGCAAAATCCATTGAATTTCTATCTTGGGCTGGAATTTCCGCGAGATACCGCGCAAAATAAGGGGACACAGTGCGGCAGCTCACGGCCAGCCGCATAGTAAGGGTGCTGATTTATCGCTAACTCAGTCAACATTTCTCTCGCGAGTGCCATCAATCGCCTCGCGGCAAACTAGGTAGGACAGATGTGCTCGGATCTTGACGGGAACCGACTCCTGCAGCGAGGTCGACTGGATCGTGTATCGATGGTGGATGTAGCGGCGCTGGCGGGAGTCTCGACCCAGACTGTGTCCCGGGTCGCGAACGGGAGCGCTGACGTGCGCGCCACCACCAGGCGGCACGTGATTGCGGCGATGAACGAGCTGGGATACCGGCCCAACAGTGCGGCACGGGCACTGAGGCGGGGCAGCTTCCGGACCATCGGGGTGATCACGTTCTCGCTGTCCTCGCTGGGGAACATGCGCACACTGGAGGCCATCGCACTGCATGCAGCCCGGCAGGACTTCGCCATCACGCTGATCCCGGTCACGGCCCCCACCCAGGCCGGAATCCAGGGCGCATTCTCCCGGATGGGCGAACTCGCCGTTGACGCCGTGATCGCCATCATGGAGGTCCACCTCCTCGATGCAGCGACAGTGACGCTGCCTCCGGGAGTCAAGGTCGTCGTCGTCGATTCCGACGCCGGCGAGCAGTACAGCGTGGTGGACACCGACCAGGCCGACGGCACCCAAAAAGCCGTCCAACACCTCCTGGACCTCGGCCACGACACCGTCTGGCACGTCGCCGGCCCCGAAGAGTCTTTCGCCAGCGAACGCCGCGCCGCCGCCTGGCGCACCACCCTCACCGCCGCCGGCAAGCCCGTCCCGCCCGTGCTCCGCGGCGACTGGTCAGCCGACTCCGGCTACGCCGCCGGACTCCGGCTCGCCGACGAACCCGGCTGCACCGCCGTCTTCGCCGCCAACGACCACATGGCCCTCGGCCTGCTCCGCGCCTTCCGCGAAAAGGGCCTGTCCGTCCCCGGGGACATCAGCCTGGTCGGCTTCGACGACGTCCCCGAAGCCTCCTCCTACGCTCCCCCGCTCACCACCGTCCACCAGAACTTCGCCGACGTCGGCAACCGGTGCGTCGACAACGTCCTGCAGCAGATCCGCACCAACACCACCCAACCCGGCGTCACCCTCGTCCCCACCCAACTCCTGATCCGCCAAAGCACCGCCGCTCCCCCAAAGAGGCTCCCCGAAAGCGGCCAATGCCAGATGGCCCCTTCGTCAAGAAAAGGAGACGCGAATTGAAGACGGAAGAGAGCCGTACGTTAGTGAGCGATGAATGGAAGAATCTCGTCGGATGCACAGTCGAGCTGCGTCGTGACGGCCACCGACTACGAAACGGAGTGGTGGAAGCGGTATCCAGCGACTCGTCAATGATGTGGCTTCAATTTGATGGTGTGCATGGCCGCCAGCTCATTATGAAGACCGACCCCTACGAAATCTACATTCTCGACTAATCCGTCGACCATCAGGGCCGGCAGGACTCCGGCCACGACCGGGCGTTAGCCCAACGTCGGTTACGTAATCGAGCTCCCGTCTGGCCCGCCAATACAGGCACGCAGGTCGCATGGGCTCGGGCGTTCCTGGCTGAGCTGCTGCGCGTTGAGCGGCTTCCTGCCCCACCGCATCTGCGGCCGAAGGTTCATTGCAAACTTCTTGTCTTAGGTACGCCGAGTGTCCCTCAGGTGCCGCACGATGTCCGTGGCCACTTCCGCCGTGCGGCCTCCTTTATATTCCTCCCGCAGGCGCTGACCGCCCCACAATTGCAGGTTAGAGGCCACAGGTTGCGCCCATGTTTCTGATGGATGACGTTCTACATCCGAAAACCTTGGCGCGACAGGTCCCGGATGGGTCTTGGCAGCCTCGATGACCTGCGTTGTTCTGTCGTGTTGCGCCGGAATCCTTGGGAGCTTGACAACAGGCGTGGCGTGAGTCACCCTGTTGCGTATCCTGATTGCTGTTGCGTAGGAAGCACTTGGAAGACTGAAGTATTGGAGTCGTTACCGCTATCCATGGCTTTTCCCTAGATCGTGCGTCTTTATTGCACCTCGATCCTCTAATCGCATGACTACAACATTCTCGACAACGCCGGTTGCCCCACTAAACCGTGATCTCCACGATTTGCACACTACCCAGCCCTACCGGGAGGAAACACATGACTACTTCAGTGAACGTGCCCCTCAATTCGCGCGGAAAACTCGCTTCATCATTGCCTGCAGAGCAGCTGGCAGAGATCACTGAGTTGTTTGCGTCCCGGCGCACGGGATATTCCCTCGACGCCCCCTTCTACACGGACCCGTCGATTTTCAAAATCGACATGGAGGCCATTTTTGGCCAGCACTGGATCTTTGCCGCCAGCACCGCTGAGCTGCCGGAGCCGGGTGACTACGTCACGGTCGACTACGGGCCCTACTCCCTGATCGTCCTGCGCAACGACGACGGCGGCGTGAACGTCCTGCACAACGTATGCCGCCACCGCGGCGCCCGCGTCCTGACTGAATCCGCAGGGTCAACCGGAAACCTGGTATGCGGCTACCACTCCTGGACTTACTCACCCAGCGGTGACTTGATCCACGCCTCGGCACCCGGAGAAACGAAGTTCGACAAGAGTTGCTTCGGCCTCAAGCGTGCCCACGGCCGCGAGGTCGCCGGACTCATCTTCGTTTGCATTGCCAATGAGCCGCCGACGGACTTCGACGAAACCTCAAAGATCTTTGAGCCCTACCTCGCGCCCCACGATCTGGCGAAGACGAAAATCGCCTACCAGCAGAACATCATCGAAGAGGGCAACTGGAAGCTCGTCATGGAGAATAACCGTGAGTGCTATCACTGCGACGGCCACCCTGAGCTCGCCTGCTCCCTCTTCCCCACCTGGGGCCTGACCGAGGGCCTGATCCCGGCCCATCTCGAGGACGTGTGGAACCGCAACAAGGAAGCACAGTCCTCGCTCGAGGAGCGTTGCCGCCGCTATGGACTTCCCTACGAGGTCGTCGAAGAGCTGGACACGCGCATCGCGGGAATCCGGATCTCACGGGAATCGCTCGACGGTGAAGGCGAATCGTTCTCTCCCGACGGACGCAGGCTTTCCAAGAAACTGCTCGGTGACTTGCGGGACTTCCGCCTTGGCCGCTGCTCCATGCACCTGCAGCCCAACAGCTGGTTCCACTTCCTGGGGGACCACGTCATCACCTTCGGCGTCTTTCCCATCAACGAACACCAGACCCTCGTACGCACCACCTGGCTGGTAGCTGACGACGCCGAGGAAGGCGTGGACTACGATCTGGACAAACTCACCTACACCTGGAAGCAGACCAATCTGCAGGACAAGGAGTTCGTGGAGCTGTGCCAGAAGGGCGCCGGCAGCCCCGCCTACCAGCCCGGCCCCTACATGAAGAGCGAATACCAGGTCGAGGCATTCATCAACTGGTACGTGCAGCGAGTGCAGGAGCACTTGGCATGATTGAACTCCGCAACGACACGGCAATCCAGGAGCCACAGCGCATTCGCGGTCTTGAGATGCCGTGGAACAGGGTGATGGGCGGCACCGAGGGACCCGCCCGCGCCGCCCACGCATTGGGCCCCTGGCATCCGCAGGAGTTCATGGCCGAATGCGTCGAGACCGTTCCCGAGGCAGGCGGCATGATGACCTTCGTGTTCCGTCGCTCCGACGGTGCGCCGCTGGCGTTCCGTGCGGGCCAGTACGTGAACGTCGCCTTTCCCGTGAACGGCGAGGACCAGGATCCGGTGGACCGCAGCTACTCGCTGTCCAGTTCGCCCACCCAGCCGTGGACCTTCAACATCACAGTCAAACGCGACTCCACTGGACTCGTCTCACCCTGGGTGCACGAAAACGTCAAACCCGGCACCGTCCTCGAGATGCTCGGACCGGTCGGGGCATTCCACCTCCCCGACGCGGACCGCCGGGCACGGTACCTCTTGCTGGCCGCCGGCGCAGGCATCACCCCCATCATGTCGATGGTGCGGACCATCCACTCCCTGCCCGGACAGGCCGATGTCGTTGTGCTCTACCACGGAGCCGAGGCCGGAGGATATGCCTTCCACCAGGAGCTGGCCTACATCGCCTCCGTGGACCCGCGCGTCAAGGTCTTCTACTCCCTGGGTGACCGGAGCAAGCCTGAAGGGTGGGAATGGCTCAGCGGAAGGCTGACGGCGGCCATGCTCGATGAGGTTGCCCCCGATGCCAACGGCCGCCAGGTCTATGCCTGCGGTCCCGAGGGCTACCTGAACACCGCCACCGAGCTCCTCAAGAAGGTCGGCGTCGACGACACCTCCATCTACATGGAATTCTTCACGGGAGACCGCCAAACGCTCCTTGAATACCAGGCAGAGCTCGCGCTTGCAGCGGACATTGCAGAGGAAATCGCCGAGGAAATCGCCGATTCCGCCGAGGACTTCTATGAAAGCCAGCCCACCGCGTTCGGGCTCTACGAACCTGGCTACGACGCCGATGGAACCCTGAAGGCCACGGGACTGCCGCTGGAAACCGTCGACCCGGACGCCCCCCGCCCCGACGGCAGTCCGGACGTCGGGCCGGATGCCGGGACCTCCGACGCCTCGAGCTTCGACACCGTCGGAACAGGAAGCCTCACCCTTTCCTTCACGCGCACCGGCCTCAACGTGCGGATCGACCCCGACGAACACATCCTCGGGGCGGCCCAGCGTGCCGGCGTCAGGATCGGCGCGAACTGCAAGGAAGGCATGTGCGGCTCCTGCAAGGTCGTCAAGCTTTCCGGCGAGATCGAGATGAACCACCAGGGCGGAATCCGGAAACGGGAGATCGATGCAGGCAAGTTCCTGCCGTGCTGCTCCACCGCGCGAACCGACTTGGTGATCGACGCCTAGGATGTGTCTCCTAAAGCTGTCAGCCAGATGCTAACTGCCCGGAGAACAGCTCCGCCGCGGTAGGTGAGTGCGAGTTTGTCGTAGCGCGTTGCCAACGCGCGCCACTGCTTGAAGATGTTGAAGTTGCGTTCGACGACGTTGCGGCCTTTGTAGTCCTCTTTGTCGAAGGCCGGCGGGCTGCCGCCGGTGGAGCCGCGTCGTTTTCGGTGACCGATCTGATCGGATGGTTGCGGGATGACCGCCACGATGCTGGTGGACGCGGTTCACCGTCGAGTCGACCGAGACTGACCGTTGACTTCGCCCCGGGCGTCGGGCTCCCTGAGCAGCCCGGCCAGGATCTGGTCCCAAGTGCCGTCGCCGCTGTAGCGGCGGTGCCGTTCAATCGGATACCAGAAGGCCGCTGGTGCTTACTGCCCGGCAGCGAAGACGACGCCGCGTTCAGATTCCAGCTCTCCGGGGTTGCCTTCATGGGCGGCAGGGACCCTCGCACTTTTGAAGGTGAGCAGGTGTGAGAGCCGCTGGGCCGTGGCGACTACGGCGCTGGTGAGCTCCGTTGGCGGGGTTCCAGCTACACGGTGGTTCGGGACCGTGACAGCGACCGACCCTCGAATGATGCCGTTGACGAAGAATGGTGCGGCGATGCCATGGGCGTCAGGGACTCGTTCACTGTCGGTGGCAGCCCAGCCCTGGGAGCGGATGATGCCAAGCTCCGCAGCGGATACTCCCGCCTCATCTGTTATTCGGGTGCGAACGTGTTCGGGCAAGTGGGCGAGGATCGCTTTGCCCGCAGCACCGGCAATCAGCGGAATTTCCTCACCTTCTTCCAGAACGTAGCGGACATTCCGGGCACCGGCGATCGTTCGTCCGATGTGGGCCACGTGGCTATCTGCATCGTAAAGGGCAAGGGTGGTGGTTTCCCCCGTTTTTCCGCTAAGTTCGCGCAGATCCTCGTCCACCAGTTGCGAAAAATCATGGCCGGAGCCGAGCGAGGATGACCAGCGCAGCAGCGTCGGGCCAGCCGTCCAGGCTCCGTTGTCCAGCGTGGTCATCAATCCCACGTCGCGGGTGGATTCAGCGAGCCGGCGGGTAGCCACGGACCGGGTTCCCCACAAGCTCGAAAGGCCTTGCAGCGATAGTTGGGCCAACGGTTCGGAACAGAATGCCGTGATAATGGCCGCGATCCGTTGAATAAGTGCCGACGATTCGGCTTCACAGACGTCGTGCCCCTTGTTCCTGCTGCTGTCGGTGAGCAGGGATTCGAGTTCCCGGGCGGCTTCATTGAGCAGTTCTGCGCCGGCCTCGATGTCTGATTCCTTGAATTCGTTCCGCGGCCGGGACAGTGACAGGGACCCAAACAGCCGGTCGTTGACGGTGAACGGCACGCCGATGCCTGCGGCGTCGGGAATGTGCTGGCCGATGCTGACAACCGCACCCACGGTGGCATAGCTCTGCAGAGCATTCGCAATGCGTGTCCGGCTGTCCATCGAGGCTTCCGTGTACTTCTTGAGTTCCTCGGGCAGTCCTGCTGTTCCCCGGCGGGTGAGAATAGCGAGCCCGAGCGCACCGGCATGGGTTGGCAGGTTGGTACCAGGTGGAAGCGTGTACCGGACAGGTGCGTCAGGTTCCACGGAGGCCAGGACGAAGCACTGCTCCGGATTGCCGGTTTCGACGGCCATCAGAGCTGTTGCCCCGGACGCCCGGCTCAAGCGCGCCAAAATTTTCGTCCCCTCGGCAAAGAGAGGATGGCCGTCCTGAAGCGCAGCAGACAGGACCTTCAGCCGTGGGCCGACGATATAGGCGCCACTGACGTCCCTGGACACCAGGCGTTCCTCAACGAGACGGCTGAGGATCCGATTGACAGTGCTTCGGCTCGCGCCAAGCTCCTCGGCCAACTCCCGAACGCCCCATCCATAGCCGGCGCGGCCGATTACAGCCTCGAGGACGGCAACGACCTCTTTAGAGCCGTCCCGCTGTGCCGACTGGTCCAGTTGCTCCATATTTGCAGTATCCCACGGCATTCCGCCCTCCTCCCTGCATGAACCCGGCTTCCCCGCCGCCGCTTGACAGTGGCATGGAACACAGGCATTCTTGAATCAATCCCCCAAGTGAGACACTGTCCCACTTTTCTAAACCAAAAGACAGAGAGGTCTTCGGATGACCATACCCACATTGGCGGTCCCGGACGCTGCCCGGCGTACCAAAGCCAAGAAAGCGACCGGCGTAGCAGCCTTCGGTACCTTCATCGAGTACTACGACTTCAGCGTCTATGGCTACGTTGCCGCTACGCTGGCGATCGTGTTCTTCCCCGGTGATGATCCGGTCATCGGCCTGCTGAACACCCTGTTGGTGTTCGGTTCAGCGTTCATCGTCCGCCCGCTCGGCGCGGTGTTCTTCGGCCGCCTCGGTGACCGCAAGGGCCGCCGGACGAGCCTGATCGCGAGCATCACCTGCATGGGCGTCGCTGCCACCCTGACCGGCCTGCTGCCGGGCTACGCGCAGATCGGCGTTCTGGCGCCGATCCTGCTGGTGCTGCTGCGCATGCTTCAGGGTTTCTCCACAGGTGGTGAGATCGGCGGCGCCGCCGCCTATATACATGAATGGGCTGCACCGAACCGGCGTTCCCTCTTCGTCTCCCTGATCCCGTCCGTCGCCCAACTCGGCAAGGGCCTGGCCGCCGGTCTCGCCGCCCTCGCAGCGGCAATGATGCCCGCCTCCGACCTGGCAGCGTGGGGCTGGCGTATCCCGTTCCTCCTCGCCCTTCCCCTGGGCATCCTGTGCCTGGTCATGCGTCTGAAGGTTGAAGACAGCCCGGAGTTCCAGGCCATCAACAAAACCACTGAAGGCACCTCCAAGGCTCCCTTCAAGGAGGTCCTGACCAAGTACCCCAAGGCGCTGGCCAAGGTCACCACCATCTCCCTCGTGCAGAACCTTGGCACCTACATCGGCACCGTCTTCGTCGCCGTCTACTTCAGTGAAGTCCTCGGCTTCACCAAGGGCGAAGCATCGACCATCGTTCTCCTGGCGGTCCTCTTCGCGGCACTCCTGATTCCCATGGCCGGCCAGCTCGGCAGCCGCATCGGCAGCAAGAAGGTCCTGCTCTGGGCTTACGTCGCCTACGTCGCCATCACCATCCCGTCCTTCGCCATGATGAACCAGGGCTCCTTTGTCCTGGCGCTCCTGGGCCTTGGCCTTGGCATCATCCCTTACGCCCTCTGCCAGGCCGGCACCTACGGCGCGATGCTTGAGTTCTACCCCACCAGGGTCCGGCACACAGGTGTCGCATTCGGCCACAGCGTCGGAGCCGTCATCGGCGGTGGCGCCGGCCCCTACCTGGCCACCTACCTCATCGACCTGACCGGAAACACCTTCGTGCCAGCGTTCATCCTGGTCGGCGCAGGCGCCCTCGGACTCCTGGTTGTCGGTCTAACGGTCAGGGCCAACACCGATCTTTCCTCCCATCTCTACCGTTAGGCCCCGCACCGTGACCGAGATCTACATTTCCGACGCCATCCACGGGGACGTCATGGCCGACATCCTCAAGAACGCCCTCGTGCACGTCGGCTACGGCCCCGGCAAGGTCAATTACCTCGACATTAGCGAGAACATTGACGCCGTCATCCTGCGGGCAGAAACCTTCACCCGCGAAATGATCGAAGCCTCCCCCCGCCTCAAAATCATTGCCCGGCACGGGGTCGGCACCGACAACGTCGACATCCCGGCAGCATCAGAGAAAGGCGTCTGGGTCACCAGCACCCCGGGCTCGAACAGCAACGCCGTCGCCGAGCACGTCTTCGCTCTCCTGCTCTCCCTGACCCGCCGGGTCGTGCCGGCCGCGAACCGGGTCCTGGCCGGAACCTGGGCCGAGGGCCGCGGCGACCTGATCGGCCACGAACTCTCCGGCCGCACCCTCGGCATCGTGGGCTTCGGGGCCATCGGCAAGCGCGTCGCGGCGATGGCCAAAGGATTCGGCATGCGGGTTTTGGCCTCCGACCCGGCCGCAACCGCAGCGGACGCCGCAACTGCGGGCGCCGACCTTGTCGAGCTGGACACCCTGTACGACGGGGCGGACATCATCACGCTGCACGCGCCACTGCTGCCCAGCACCCGCCACATGATCTCCACCCGTGAACTGGCCCTCATGAAGCCTGGCGCAGTCATCATCAACACCTCCCGCGGTGGCCTGATCGATGAGGACGCCCTGGTTGCCGCCCTGACAAACGGCACCCTGGCCGGGGCGGCCCTGGATGTCCTCGAGTCCGAAACCATCGACATGAAGGACCCGCTTTCCAAGAACAGGGTGCCCCTGCACGAAGTGCCCACTCTGCTTGTCACCCCCCATATCGCCGGCCAGACCCAGGAAGCATTCCAGGAAGCCGGCGTCCGTTCCTGGTCAGACGTGCAGGCCGTGCTGGCAGGCGAACCCCCTGCCTTCCCGGTCAACGCCAACGACCTGCGCAAAGTCCCCGCCTAATCCGGCCTCCAGAATCCAAGGAACCAAACGTGTACATCAACGCCCCGGCAGAGAACATCACCGTCTACCCCGAATGGCCCCGCCCGTCCCGCGACCTGCTCCAATCACTGGCCACCTACCCCCCAGCACTGATCGGTGACGTACGCAAACGCATGGACATGATGTCCGCCGACATCCGCTGCCTCACCCCCGGCACCCGCTTGGCCGGCAGCGTCCTGCCCATCCAGGTCTGGGAAGGAGACAACCTCGCCATCCACCGCGGCCTCGATGAAGCCAAACCCGGCGACGTGCTCGTCATCTCCGGCAACGGCGTCACCAACCGGTCCGTCTTCGGCGGCATCCTCGCCGAAATATGCCTCCGCAAAGGCGTCACCGGAGTCATCATCGACGGTGCCGTCCGCGACATCGAAGAAATGAACGACATGGGCCTGGCCGTGTTTGCCCGCGGCACCGTACCGGCAGGCCCGTCCAAGAACGGCCCCGGTTATGTCGGCAAGCCCGTCGCCTGCGGCAACGTCGTCTGCAACCCCGGTGACGTCGTCATCGGCGACGCCGACGGCATCGTCGTCATCCCCCAGGCCGAGCTCATCGAAACGCTCCAGGCCCTGCCCGGCCAGGAGGACATCGAACGCAGCATACGGACTCGCATTAAAGAAGCCGTCGCCTCCTAAAAGCGCCCGCAGGAGTGGCAGCAGTCCCGGCGGGACTGCTGCCACTCCTGCCTGCCAAGAAAGAACCAACTAATGGCATTGAACCGCGCCACGCCACGCAAGCATGTCGAATGGAGCCTCCTGATCAACGCGCTGGTGGAAATCCGCCACCAGGACAACGTCATCCGAACAGGGTTCGTGGAAGACGCAATGCCCGACTCCTCCGCCCTCTGGCTCGCAGCCGACGCCGTACATCCTCGTCAGTTGTTTGAAGCCGCCCAAGGTCATCAGGTGTGGGTCACACCGCAGGAACTCAGCGGCGACCTCAATTACCGCATGACGACAACACAGATATTCCGCAACTCCTCAGGAAGAAGACTCTGAACGGCTCAGCGAATCATTCAGCCGGCCAGCCTTTAGAGACTAAACGTCGTGACGGGCCGTCAAGAGTCTTCCCGCAAGCCGGTCAAACCACATCGACGCTGGAACTGGACCAGGCTCCCCTGTATAGGGCACACGCAATCGGACGAGTCGTCCGTGGGCCCGCTTTAGTGTGCGCCTCGTTCGAGGTCGGCCAGTTCTGATTCAAGTTGCTGGGTCAGGTTCCGTAGGCGGCGGATGTGTTCTTGGGAGACGCGCCCTGGCTGGCTGGTGACTTGTGCATCAACGTCGAAGACGGTGTTGGGGCTGTGCCAGACGTTGAACCATTCGAGGCCGTGGCCGAGGGCGTCCCGAGTTACGCCTTGGAGCAGGAGCAGGGGTTCCCGGGTGTTGATGTTCAGTTTCCGTGCCAGGTCAGGATCTGCGGAGACGGCCTGCACCTGGCGGGGTCCGCCGGCGGGGTGGTAGCCATGGTCGCGCATCAGGCTGAGGAGTGAGGCGTTTTCGAGCAGCTCCGCGGTGAAGTGGGGGAAGAAGTCGCGCGGGACCCAAGTCCGCATGAAGGCCACGGGAAGGTCATCGAGATAGCGGACCCGTTCGATTTTCCACGTGTTGGTGGTGTTAAGGGCCTCGATGCCTGCCTGGGGCGGCTCGGAAGGTTCCACGCTGAGGACATGCGTGCGCAGGCGCTGGCCGTGCGCGGCCGCCTGTTCATCCAGGCCACCCGCGCGCTGCACGTGCCGGCGGAGGACCGGTGTTGCGGCGACGACGCTGCCGCGGCCGCGCTGACGTCGGATCAGGCCGAGGTCAGCGAGACCTGACAGGGCCTGGCGCACAACGCTGCGGGAGACCCCGAACTGCCTTTGCAGTTCCTCTTCCGTGGGCAGAGAGGACCCCGGGGACAGTGCAAGGTCCACGATCTGCCTGTGCAGGATGTCCCGAATTTGGGCATGGAGAGGGCCGCCGGCTTCCCGGTTCAATCCACTGCTGCGTCCCGCAGGCTCCGACGCTGTTTCTGCTGGTTCCAAACTCACGATAACTCCTCTGCCGCTGTGCAAATCTTAGCCCTCACGCCGAAGCAATGGCCCTTGGACAGGAATCGCCCGTCTTGACGTGATCCGCGCCACCTATTATTGTACGTATCAAAGGTACGTACAACTTTGGGAATCCGGGAATCACAGAAGATGCCGCAGACCCGAAGCGCGAGTCACCTGCTTGAGCCCGCGTCGGCGCCTGAGCGAAGTGAACGTACCTGCACATGACAGTCGGATACGTAAGTTCAAATCCCCCCCGAATTGGAGAGTCCATGCGCGACCCGCGCTCGGTGCGTTGCACCTACTACCTAGAATCCGAAATTGACCCGGAGAAGGCCGCAGCCATCATGGCCGGCGAACAGTCCAGCGGGACCTTCCTGCCGGTGCCGGGCGAATCCGCCCGGATCCGGGAGCGGCACGCGGCCCGGATCTCGGATGTTCAGGAGCTTGGCTTTTGCCGGCCTTCCCTGCCGTCACGGGCGAACCCGGAAAAAGTCCGTGCTGCATTGGTGACCGTTGACTTCCCGATGGAGAACGTGGGCACCGACCTGGCGACCCTGCAGACTGCCATCGCAGGCAATCTTTTCGAGCTGGGCGATTTGTATGCCTGTCGGCTTCAGGACATTCAGCTGCCTGAGGACTTCGTCGCCGCCCACCCCGGGCCCGCCTTCGGTATCGAGGGGACGCGCAAGCTCATCAGTGACGTTCAGGGCGTGATGGTCGGCACCATCGTCAAGCCCAATGTCGGGCTTTCCGAAGAGGAGTTCCGGCTGGTGGTCCGGGATCTGGCGATGGCCTCCATTGACCTGATCAAGGACGATGAGCTCATGACTGATCCGGCCTATCTGCCGTTGGAACGCCGGGTCGCGGTCGCTACCGAAGAGATCCGCGCCGCTGAGCAGGTCACGGGCCACTCCACCATGTATGCCTTCAACATCACCGGTGACCTCGCTGGTCTGCGAAAGCGCCACGATCTGGTTGTTGAAGCCGGTGGCCGCTGTGTGATGCTGAACGTCCCGGTGATGGGGCTCCCGGCCCTGGCCTTGCTGCGCAGCTTCGCCGAGGTTCCTATCCACGGGCATCGTGCCGGTCTCGCGGCCTCGATGCGGTCCAAGGCCCTGGGCATGGATTACCGGGTCTGGCAGCAGATGGCCCGCCTCGCCGGCGCCGATCACCTGCACGCCAGCGGGCTGGGCAGCAAGTTCTACGAACTCGATGAAGAGGTCGCCGCGAACATCCGCAGCCTGCTTGCACCTCTCGGACACACCATTGCACCACTTCCTGTGTTGTCGTCCGGGCAGAACGTCACCACCCCGGGCCCGACATTCGAGGCTGTGGGTTCCACCGACCTGATGATGCTGGCCGGAGGGGGCGTCGCTGCCCACCCGGACGGGCCCGGAGCCGGAGTGCGGAGCCTCCGCCAGGCCTGGGAAGCAGCCGTGGACGGAGTGCCGGTGCAGAGCGCAGCGGACAAGCTCGCCTCAACGGGGGACGAGGCTCTCCTGCACGCAGTCCAGACATTCGGGAAAGGTGCCTGACATGGCCGCTTTCGGTTTCGTCGCCGACGACCTCACCGGAGCCGCCGACGTCCTCGCCCAGGCCCACCGCTACGGGCTGGAAGCTGCGCTGGTCATCGGGGACGCCCCACTGCCCACTGACACCGACGTCGTCGGGTTCGCCGGGCCCGCCCGTTCCCTGGCCGGCACGGCCTTCGACAGCCTGGTCACCCGTGACCTCGCAGGCATCGCAGCGCTGAACCTGGAGGTGCTGCTCTATAAGGTCTGCTCCACGTTCGACAGTTCCACGACTATCGGGAGCATCGGCCGCGGGATCCAGCTGCTCCACGAGCAGTTCCCGCTGCACGGACCCATCCCGGTAGTCCCGGCCCAACCCGCTTTTGGCCGATATACCGCCTTCAGCAACCACTACGCAACCTATGCCGGCCAGACTTACCGGCTGGACCGTCACCCGGTCATGTCCCGTCATCCTTCCACGCCCATGTCTGAAGCGGACCTGCGTCAGGTTCTGGCCGAACAGCTCGGCGGCGCCGAGGTACCCGGGGCCATCCATCTGCCCGCCTACGACGACGGCACGTTCAAGGACGCCTGGGCGGACCGGAGGCGGGACCTCGGGACGCAGGCCTTCGTGGTCGACGCTGTGGACGAACACCAGATGGACGCCGTCGCAGAAGCACTCACCCGGGAAGAGCACGGTCATGGTCCCTCGATCGTGGTCGGCTCAGGCGGCATCATGGCCGCGCTGGCCAGGTCCATCTCGGACCAGGCCGCACGCACACCCGGCCCGCAGAAGCCGTCGGGACCGGTGCTGGCCGTTAGCGCCTCGGCCTCGAGCACCACAGCGGAACAGATCAACGACGCCATCTCGAATGGCTGGGAGGACGTCCCGGTTCCTGCCGAGTTGCTGCAGCGCGATGACGCCGCACTGGTTGCCGCCCTCGATGAGCGCGTTTCTGCCGCCCTTCGGGCAGGGCGCAACGTGGTCGTTCACACCACCCGGGGCGCGGCGGACCCCCGCTACGGTGCGAGCACACCAGTGGACGCCGGCTACGTCGGCACCTTGATCGGCGGCATTGCTGCCCGGATGGCCGACGCCGGGCGTACCCGAGATATCGCCGTATGTGGGGGCGATACCTCAAGCCACGCACTCATCGCCATGGGCGTGCGCCAACTCCGGGTGTCCGACCAGTTCGTCACCGCAGGCCCCATTCTGCGGGCCGACAGCGGCTCCGCCGTCGGCGGATCCCGGCTGCTGCTTAAGGGCGGACAGGTTGGCCCAACCGACATTCTGGCCCGCTTCGCCGGGCAGCTCCCCAGCTAGCACTCCAGACAATTCCTCCAAGCATCACCCGAACCAACGAAAGGCGGCCCCCATGCGGGCAGTAGTCAAAAACGCAGCCGAACGAGGCGTCACTTACGTCACCGACGCCGGCGATCCCAAGGCCACAGAAGGCTCGGTCGTCATCGAAGTGGGCGCTGCCTCCCTGTGCGGCACAGACCGGGAACTCTACGAATGGACCCCCTCCGCCCAGGCGTTCAACCTCAACCTCCCGGTCATCCTCGGCCACGAAGGCGCAGGCACCATCGTCGAGGTCGGCCCCGGCGTCACGGGACTGAACGTGGGCGACCAGGTCGCCCTCGAAAGCCACCTGACCTGCGGCCAGTGCTTCCCCTGCCGCACCGGGGACGCACACACCTGCGAACGAACCGGCATCCTGGGCATGCACATCGACGGCGTCTTCGCCGAATACGCCGCCGTCCCCCAGGACATCTGCGTCAAGCTCCCCACCGGCCTGTCACTCGAATCCGGTGCCCTGCTCGAGGCGGCCGGCGTCGCCGTCCACGCGATCCAGCGCGCCAACTATTCCGTCGCGGGCCGGGCCGTGCTCGTCAGCGGCGCAGGCCCGGTCGGCCTCGTCGTTGTGAACCTGGCACTGCTCATGGGTGCCTCCCACGTCATCGCCGTCGACCCCAACCCCTACCGGAGGGCCCAAGCCGAAAAGCTCGGTGCGACTGCCCTGCACCCGAACGACGGCATCGTCGAGCGCTGCCGCGAATTGACCGGCCGGCGCGGCGGGTTCGACGTCGCGTTCGAATGCTCCGGCGCCCCCGGTACCCTGGCCACACTCTTCGAAGCCGTGCGCCGGGAAGCGACCGTCATCACCGTCGGACACCCCAGCCGCCCGGCCGAGGTCGATATCGCCGCCTACATCAACAAAAAAGGCATCACCCTTCGCGGCATCTTCGGCCGCCGGCTCTGGGAAACCTGGGAACAAAGCCTGCTGCTCCTCGATTCCGGAAAGCTGGATCTCGACTGGCTGATCACCCACCGCAAGAAGCTCAGTGAGATCGACGAAGCCGTAGAGCTGCTCACCGGAGACGCCTGCAAAGTCCTGCTCATCCCAGGCCTCGGCTAACCCCAAAAAACAACAGAACTGACGGTCCAAACCGCGCAGCTTCCAACCACCCAGCTATTCACAGGAGAAATCAATGACGATTCCCATCAAGAAAGCCCTTGAAAGAGTCCCCGGCGGGATGATGCTGGTGCCACTTGGCATCGGCGCCGTCATCCACACCCTGGCCCCGGACGCCGGCAAGTTTTTCGGTTCCTTCACCGGGGCCTTCTTCACCGGCCTGGCGCCGCTGCTGGCCGTGTTCTTTGTCTGCCTCGGCGCAACACTCGAGGTCAAATCAACGCCCTACATCCTCAAAAAGGGCGGCGTGCTCCTCGGCTCCAAAATTCTCTTCGCCGTCCTCATCGGCGTCATCGCCGGCCGCTTCCTCGGCGAGGCCCCCATCGACTCCGGGATACTGGCCGGCCTGTCGACGCTGGCACTCGTCGCAGCCTTGAACGACACCAACGGCGGGCTCTACATCTCCCTGATGGGACAGTTCGGGCGTAAGCGCGATGCGGGTGCTTACTCCATCCTGTCACTCGAATCCGGCCCCTTCCTGACCATGGTCACACTAGGAATCGCCGGTCTCGCCGCATTCCCCTGGCAGGCACTCGTCGGCGCCATCCTCCCACTGGCACTGGGCATGCTCCTGGGAAACCTCGACAAGAACATGCGTCACCTCCTGGCCCCGCTGGTGCCCGCGATGGTGCCGTTCCTCGGCCTGGCCCTCGGCCTGACCATCAACCTCAACGCCGTCGTCCAAGCCGGACTGCTCGGCATCGCCCTTGGCCTGTTCGTGGTCTTCGTCGGCGGCGCAGTACTGCTCCTCGCCGACAAACTCACCGGCGGCGACGGCGTTGCCGGCCTCGCAGCAGCAACCACAGCCGGCAACGCCGCGCTCGTTCCCGCCATCATCGCCACAGCCAACCCCGTCTACGCCCCCGCCGCAGAACACGCCACCGTTCTGGTCGCAGCCTCGGTCGTCGTTTCCGCAGTGCTCTGCCCCATCGTCACCTCAGCATGGGCAAAGAGGGTGCAGAAGAAACTGATCGCAGCAGAGATGAACAACGACCCGGCCGAGGAAAAGTTGGTACCCAGGCACGCGGTAGAACCGCAAAACTGATCTGGGAGTAATAAAGGAGTCAAGGGCGGGGCGTGCACCATGCACCCCCGCCCGTCCTTATATACCCAGCCCTGCTAGAAGAAGACGCCAGATCCACCTGAAGGAACACCATGAATGGAGCAGCCACTTGGCCAGTGACGGACACACTCCCCGGATCCCAAACCCGCCTGCTGGACCATCACAACTGGATCCGCCTCAACCCGGACGACAAAGTGATCGTCAAACGGGCCGGCTTCCCACCCGAACACGGCACCGTCAATGACATTGCCGTAGACGCCTCCTACTTTTGGGTCCGGATCGACGGCCAAAGCAGAATCCTCATCTTTCACGGCGACGGAACCATCATCCACAAAATCCTCACGTAGCGACGCGTGGCGCAACTTACCAATAGGACCCGCCACGTCTCGAAACCTGGGAATGTGAGATGCTCCTCACCAAGATGGGCTGCACTCCTCCGCGGAAGCCATTCGCTGGGCCGCGGCGAGTATCGCAGCTGCACATCACATGACTGGCTGCGACATGTGCTCGCTCGCGCGTCCCGTTAGGGCACACCCCAACCTGACGTCAGGAAAACATTGAAAAGACCGTCAGAATAGGGTCCAGTTTGCGGACTTGTCCGTTAGGTGGCGGCGTTCTGTTTTCACTCTGTGTCGCTAGTTCCCGATGACAAGGATGCTGGCCGCTGCTTCCACCACATCGTCGGTGACGGTTTCGAGTTGGTTGATCTTGAGGACGCGGGTGATCTGCGGGAATAGCCGCTCGAGGAGCCGGAAGTTGCCTCGGGTGATGCGTTCCACTGCGGCAATTGCCTGGGCATCGGTGAAGTCGTCCGGGTCGAGGGTCCGGCCGAGGCGTTTCCAATGTCGGTCCAGAACAAAAAGGAGCTCGTCTCTGCCGAGGGCGCGGTATCGGTGGGAGAAGCCAAGACGGCTGTAAAGCTGAGGATAGTGCCGAAAGCGTTGATCTATGCCGGGCATGCCGATGAGGATCATCGGCAGGTGGGTTCGATCGTGGTTGTCACGGAGAAGTTCAAGGGCTGTCGCGTTGAGGCGTTCGGCTTCGTCGATGATGAGCAGCTCCACTAGCTCGGTGACTCTGTTCATTGAGCGTGGTGCGGCATCGAGTTTGTGCAGGTGTTCGTCGATGCACGAGCCGATTCTCACCTGGTATCGGTGTATGTCGTCCATGAGGTTTTTAGGACGGCCGAGTACGTCTGGGGTGTAGAAGACTGTCCGGGAGCGGTTGGCGAGGGTGTAGTGCTTTTCATCCTGGTCGCCGCGTGGTCCCCACTCGGTGATGTAAGGCTCAAGGTCATCCCAGTTGGCGTAGCGACGCGCGGAGAGTGTTTTACCCACCCCGGCGTCCCCGTGGCCGATCCCTATTGTTCGTTCTTTTCGACCTGAGTTGGCGAACTCGTTGAAGCGTCGGTGTTCCTTGGTGACGATGAAGGTGGTGTTCATCATTCGTCCTCGTCGTGGTGCGAAGTCGGCGCCGGCGCCGTACTGGTTCAGTGATGTGCGGTTCTTCACGGCTGGTGATTGTTGAAATGCGGTCGTTGATGGTGCGGCGCAGTTCTCTTCGGCGCGCTCTGCGTGCAGCCTCGATGTCCCGCAGACTCAGGCGAAGGTTGGGGTGGTCTTCATCGACGGCGACGCAAACGAAGGTGTCGTGGTCGTAGACGCGGATCTCGGATATGTCCCGCGGGTCATAGCGGATGGTGACGGTTTGCCCCACGAAGGGCGCCAACGTGGGTGAGAGGTAGCGCTGGCCTTGAAAGTGGATGCCGTCGCGTTGCACGGTTCGGTTCTTTGGAACTGTCAGGAGGAGTCCGTCGAGGTTTTCCAGACTTTCGGGCATCCGGGGAAGCCAGCCGTCGGCGACCCAAGCATCCCGTGGTGAGACACCTAGCTCGCTGTGGGGCCGGTCGTTGTAGGCGGCGACGAAGCCTCCGATGGCACGATCCAGTCCGGGGAGGTCCAGTGTGGGCTGGGGTTTCCTGTTCCCCGGCCCAGATGTCCGGGGAGGGTGGGAAGAACTTCGGTGTTGATGGTCCCGAAGAACCGCTCGATTTTTCCTCGGCCCTGGGGCCGGGCGATGGTCGAGTGGATGATGCGGACGTGCAGCTCGATGGCAGTGCGTTCAAGGTGGTGGCTCGTGCAGTCGAAGCCGTAGTCCACGTGCAGGATGTCGGGCAGTCCGCACATTGCCCAGCTGGGATCACTCTTGCGCCAGACGGCCTGCCGGAGGGCGAGAGCTGTGTTGAGCGCTGAGGGCGCGCCGGTGAAGACGGTGTAGCCGCAGAGCGCCCGGGAGTAATCGTCCATCACTGTCGTCAGCCAGGGCCGGTCGGGTTTGCCGTTGGCGCCGTTGATGAGGATGTCGAGTTGGGTGTGGTCCGCTTGCCAGATTTGGTTTGGGCGGTCGGCGCGGCGGCGAAGGACAAGTCCATGCCGGTTCCGGTAGGACGCGGGACCTTCAATAGCCAGGGTCACCAGGGCGGGGTCCAGTGCCTGGACGATCTTGCGGACGACGGAGTAACTCGGCGCCTGGGCGCCTCGTCTGCCCGCTTCCGCCACCACAAGTCGGTGCAACGTTGCGATACTCGGGCGCGATCTGGTCAGCGCGAGTCCCTCGATAAACCTAACCATTCCTGGATCTGTACGACGTATGCCGGCATCGGCGCGTGGATGCAGGTCAAGAGCACTCCCGCCACCAGTTCGGTAGAGCCGGAGCCAGCGTTGAAGAGTGCGGGTGCTGATTCCGGTTTCGCGGGCGAGGGCGGCACGCGGGATCTGGTCCTCAACGTAGAGTCGAAGGACTTGCGCTCACCGCCGTTCAGGATTACCTACGTTCCGGCGCTCTCGCGGGCGGCGAGGGCTTGCTGGTGGCGGTAGAGAGTGGCACGGCTCCATCCAACGAGACGGGCGGCGTCTTCGGCGGTGCGTCCCTTCGCCCGGGCGTCCTGCGCGATCGCCAGCTTGTCCGCAATGACAACCGGATCCGTCAGCGGGCGGCCAAAGCGCGTTCCGTTCTGCCTGGCGGCGGCGATGCCGGCATTGACCCGCTCAACGATCAGCTCGCGCTCATATTCGGCCAAGGTGGCGAGCATGTTCAGCATCAACCGACCCGTCGAGGTCGCCGGGTCAATGCCGTCTGAGATGGATCGGACCTGGACGCCGCGTTCGCGCAGCAGGTTCACGGTGTTCAGCACGTCGATCAGTGACCGGCCCAACCGATCGACCCGCCACACAACGACGGTGTCGCCCTCTTCGGCGTACTCGAGGAGCCTCTTCATCCCGGGCCGTTCGATCGCCGTTTTACTTCCCGAGGTTACGTCGGCGAAAACGTCGCGCTTTGCACGCCGACGGAGAGCAGTGCGTCGAGCTGCAGCTGGGCATCCTGGTTTGAGGTACTCACCCGCGTGTAGCCCAATTGCCTCATCAGGCCATTCTGACTCAAAAAGTCCATAACGGGCCTGCACTGAGACGACTTACGGTGAGACGTGTTTCCGGGACATCAGCCAGCCCGGTTTTCTCAGTCCGCCGTTGGCTCCTCCCGACGCCCCGAACAGTGTCTTGAAGAGCTTTTACTTTTCAAGACAGCATTTGTAGGGTGCGCGCAGGTGGTGTCTCCGGGCGCAGGTGGGTGGGAGGGTGCTCAGGGCCTGACGTAGGCCCAGCCCTGCCACTGGCGTTCCGCCAGGTGCGCAACTGCTGCTGGAACAGTGCCGATGCCAGCGGCAAGGTCGGCTGCTTCCAGTCCTGCTGAGCGCAGGCTGTTTGCACAGGCAAGAATTTCCACGCCGAGTTGCCGGACATTGGTGATCGCCTCTTTGATTGGCGAGTCTCCGGTGAGCAGCCGGACGCCTGCGCCTTGAACGACCACTTCCATCGCCGGGCCGTGCTTTAGTGCCGCTCGGGCGTTTGCTGAACTGCGCAGCACGCCGGCCAGTGATTCCGCATCAAGTGGACCTGCTGCGTGGAGGAGCAGGCCCGGATCATTCGGTCCCAGTGATGACATGGGAGAGCCCTGGTTGGCGGTCATAGTTATCCCGGTCAGCTGTTTAGTGCTGCGAGGGTGTTCCGGAGGCGGGTACCGGCGTCCTCGGCGATTTCCTTGACGGCAGGAGCAGCGCTGAGCTGGACCATGGTCCGTGGGTCGATGGCCTCGATGGTGGTGACTCCTGCATCCTGGCCGCGGCGTACGACGACGTTACAGGGCAGGAGTGCTCCAATCTCGGGTTCGGCGGCAAGGGCGCGGCTGGCTAGGGCGGGGTTGCAGGCACCGAGGATGACGTAGTCACCGACCGCGTCAGCGGCTTCGGCACCCAGTTTGGCTTCGAACGTGGACCGGACGTTGATTTCGGTGAGGATCCCGAAGCCCTGGGCTGCCAAGGCCTCCCGGGTGCGCTCCACGGCTTCGTCCCATGGAAGATCGATGGTCGTGCTGAGTGTGTACGTCATGGTTCTCCTTTGGGTGGCTCAAACAGCGGGTCTGGTCAGGCGAGGGAGAGGAAGAGCTTCTCCAGGTCCTTCTTGTCCATGGTGGCGTCCTTTTGGACGATGCACTGCTCAAGGCCTGTAGCGATGATGGCGAAGCCGGCTCGGTCAAGGGCTTTGGACACGGCCGCCAGCTGGGTGACGACGTCTTTGCAGTCCCGGCCTTCCTCGAGCATCCGGGTGACAGCGGCGAGCTGGCCCTGGGCGCGCTTGAGGCGGTTGATCACGGGCGTGAGTTCGGTTGGGTTCAGTTCCATAACGGTTCTCCATCGATCGGGTGCTGCCCTCAACAATATACCCCCACGGGTGTCTTGACTACCCCCGGGGGTATCTGTAATACTCGGTGGGGTATCCCCCAACCCCTTCCGAGAGGCCACCCATGACGTCCCCTTCTTCCAAGGCACCAGCCTTGACCGCACTCGCCCCCGAGACCCTGCAGTCTTGGTTAAAAGAGCACCAGGACCTGATGGTGATTGATGTGCGTTCCGCTGCCGAATTCGAATCCCTGCACATCCGCGGCTCCTACAGCGTGCCGCTTCCGCTGCTCTCCGAGCACATCGATGAGCTCGCCGCCCGGCTGGGCTCGCGCGTGGTCCTGGTCTGCCAGTCCGGCGTGCGCGCCGAGCAGGCCCGCCAGCGCATGGCCACCGCGGGCCTCGACACCGCCTACGTGCTCACCGGCGGCGTTCCTGGCTTCGCTGCTGCCGGCGGCGACGTGGTCAAGGGCAAAGTCCGCTGGGACCTGGAGCGCCAGGTCCGCATGGCCGCCGGCTCCCTGGTGATACTGGGCTTGATTGGGGGCAAGTTCGTCTCGCCCAAGGTCCGCATGCTGGCCGGCGCCATCGGCACGGGCCTGACGTTCTCCGCGGCGACCAACACCTGCGCCATGGGCAAGGCCCTGTCGGCGATGCCGTGGAACAAGGCCGCCAAGGAACCCACCCGCGAAAGCGCCATCCTGGCCCTGCCCGTGCAGCCGGCTGAAGCGGGCGCTGCGGCATGATTCCGGCCCTGGGACTGGGGCTCGTCGTCGGCATCGTTCTGGGCGTCGTGGGCGGCGGCGGGTCCATCATCGCCGTTCCAGCCCTGGTCTACGGCGTCGGGATGAGCCCTGCCCAGGCCATCCCCACCTCACTGCTGGTGGTGGGCATCTCCTCGCTGGCAGCCCTGATCCCCAGGATCCGCGAGGGACTGAACTGGCCAGTGATAGCACTGGTGGGAGGTGCCGGCATCCCGGCGGCCTGGGCCGGTGCTGCCGTAGGCAAGCTGCTGGATCCCAGGATCCTGATGCTGACATTCGCGGTGATCATGGTGGCCGCGGGCACCCGGATGCTGATGAAGACCCGCGAAACTGAAGGCTCCTGCAGCGTCGGCCCGGACCGGGCCTTCCGGTCCTGCGCCCCGAAGGCCGTGGGGGTGGGACTGCTCGTCGGGTTCCTCACCGGGCTGCTCGGTGTGGGCGGCGGCTTTCTGATCACCCCCGCGCTGACCATCTTCCTGGGCCTGCGGATGAAACAGGCCGTCGGCACGTCCCTGGCGATCATCGTGATCAATTCAGCCGCCGGCTTCAGTGCCCACGCCGCTGGCTACGCCATCGACTGGGCCACCACCCTGGCATTCGCGGTCCCCGCCATCGCGGGATCGGTCATTGCCGCCCGGCTGGCCCGCCGGCTCAAGGACAAGCACATCCGCATCTCGTTCGCGGTACTGATCTTCGCCGTCGCGGCGTGGGTCACCGCCGGCACCGTCACCGCCTGACCCACCCACCCAGTTACCGAAGGAGAACACCATGGGACTGATCGGTTCCCTCAAGAAGGCCTTCAGCAAGTCCTACAAGACCATATCCGTGGCGCAGGCCAAGGAACTCCTGGGCTCCGGGGCCACGCTCATCGACGTCAGGTCTGCCCAGGAATGGCGGACCGGCCGTGCGCCGCAGGCCAAGCATGTCCCCCTGGATCGGCTGCGGACAAGCACCGCCGGCATCCAGAGAACCCGCCCGGTGATCGCCGTCTGCGCCTCCGGCGTACGTTCGGCATCTGCAGCCCGGCTCCTCGCCGCCAAGGGGTACGACGCCTACTCCGTGCGCGGCGGCATGACCGCCTGGCGCCAGGCCGGCGAACCCGTCCGCTAGGCAACCGCCCTTACGCCTGGACAAGTAGCTCCCCACCAGCCGAAAACCACTTCGAGGAGAACCATCATGGCTGAAATCACCATCAACGAAGCCGAACAGCGCCGCTCCACCGCCCGGATCCTCGACGTCCGGGAGGACTTCGAAGTCGCCGACGGCATGATCCCCGGCGCCCTGCACATCCCGATGGGCCAGCTGCAGGCGCGCCTGGGCGAGCTGGACCCGGCCGTCCCCGTGATCGCCGTATGCCGCAGCGGCAACCGCAGCGCCGCCGTCGCCGACGCACTCAACGGCGCCGGCTACAAAGCAGACACCATGGCCGGCGGCATGACCGCCTGGACCCGCGCCGGCCTCCCCACCACCTAGCCCCCGCCGCAGGGCAACCACAACCCGCCCGAAAGGACACGACAGATCATGGCAACCATCGACATCACCGACCAGTCCTTCGCCCAGACCCTGGAGGCGAACGACATCGTCTTTGTTGACTTCTGGGCATCCTGGTGCGGGCCCTGCCGCATGTTCGCCCCCACTTACGGCACCGCAGCAGAGCGCCACCCGGACATCACCTTCGCCAAGGTGGACACCGAAGCCGAGCAGGCCCTCGCTGCCGCAGCCAACATCACGTCCATCCCCACCCTGATGGCCTTCAAGGACAAGACCCTGGTCTTCTCCCAGCCCGGCGCCCTGAACGCTACGGGCCTGGAGGAAGTCATCCAGGCCGTCAAAAACCTGGACATGGACGAACTCCGCGCCGAGGCCGGCCACCAGCACGCCTGACCGGCCCCGTCCGCCGCCCCAAATGACCTTGGCGGCAGACCCCTTGCATAATACCCCCCCGGGTATCTACACTTGTTATCAGAGACCCCCTTCATGAAGGAGAGCACCAGATGCTTATCGAGCGCATTTACGATGAAGACCTTGCCCAGGCCAGCTATTTGATCGGCTGCCAGGCCAACGGCACCGCCGTTGTTGTCGACGGCCGCCGCGACATCGCTGTCTACCAGGAACTTGCCGAAAAGAACGGCATGAAGATCGTGGCCGTGACCGAGACCCACATCCACGCCGACTACCTCTCCGGCACCCGCGAACTGGCCGCAGCGACCGGTGCGAAAATCTATGTTTCCGGTGAGGGCGGGCCGGACTGGCAGTACGGATTCGACGGCGAACGCCTCTACGACGGTGACAAGATCACCGTCGGCAACATCAGCATCCAGGCTGTCCACACCCCCGGACACACCCCGGAGCACCTGTCCTTCCTGGTCACTGACGGCGCGTTTTCGGACCAGCCCGGCTACCTGCTCTCCGGTGACTTTGTCTTCTCCGGGGACCTGGGCCGTCCGGACCTGCTGGACGAGGCAGCCGGCGGCGTGGACACCCGCTTTGAAGGTGCCAAGCAGCTCTTCGCCAGCCTGCGGGACAAGTTCCTCACCCTCCCCGATTATGTCCAGGTCCACCCCGCGCACGGCGCCGGCAGCGCCTGCGGCAAGGCCCTCGGCGCCATCCCCTCATCGACGGTTGGCTACGAGCGGCTCTACGCCTGGTGGGGCCCCTACCTCGCTGCGAACGATGAGCAGGGCTTTATTGAGGAGCTCCTCGACGGCCAGCCCGACGCGCATGCCTACTTCGGCCGGATGAAGCGGGAAAACCGTGAAGGCCCGGCCGTCATGGGCGAACGCACCCCGCTGCCCGAACTCGCACAAGAAATCGTCGCAGCAGGCCTGGCAGCGGACACGCTGACCTTTATCGACACCCGCCCCAACAGCGAAGTCCACGAAGCCACGGTGGTGCGTTCTTTGAACGTGCCGGGAGGCAAATCCGTGGCCAGCTACGGTGCCTGGGTTGTGAACCCGGAAACGGACAAGAACCCGGTGGTGCTGCTGGCACAGGACCAGGATCAGGCCATGGACTTGTGGGACCACCTGGTCCGGGTCGGCATCGATAACGTTGCCGGCTACGTCACCGGCATCGAAGGGCTTCCTACCTTCACCCCGAAGCTGATCCAGCCCGAGGACCTGGACGGGTTCGAGCCCGTCATGGTGCTGGATGTCCGCAACCGCACCGAGCACACCGCCGGGCACATCCCCGGCTCCCACCAGCTCAGCGGCGGCCGCCTCATGTGGCACCTGGACGAAGTCCCTGCTGACGGCACCATCGTGACTTACTGCCAGTCCGGGGTCCGGAACTCCGTCGCGGCCAGCGCGCTGCGCCGCGCCGGATACGACGTCGTCGAACTCGACGGCAGCTACGCCGCCTGGGACGCCTTCCAGCGGACACGGCACAACGCCGACGCCTCGGCCTAGAACCCTCACCAAGCCCAATGCCGCCCGGGCAGGACCCCCCTCCTGCCCGGGCTTCCGGCCCGGGCGCGTTCCCCACGCGCCCGGGCCACCTTTATGTAACCCCACCAGGACGGAACAAACCGATGCAGGGCAAAACACTTCCTAACGCCTACGGTTCAGCCGGTCCCGTGCTGGGTATGCGGCAGAACATGGCACAGTTCATGCTGCTGGTAGCCATCAACGCCCTGGTCGGCGGCACCCTTGGCCAGGAACGCACCGTCCTGCCCCTGCTCGCCTCCCAAACGTTCCACCTCGACCTGTACACAGGCGCGTTGACGTACATCTTGGCGTTCGGCCTGTCCAAGGCCGCGATGAACTACTTCGCCGGAACGCTTTCCGACAGGTATGGCCGCAAACCTGTTCTCGTCGCTGGCTGGATGGCCGCTGTACCGGTTCCGCTCATGCTCATCCTCGGCCCGTCCTGGGCCTGGATCGTGGCGGCCAACGTGCTGCTGGGAATCAGTCAGGGCCTCACCTGGTCCACCGCGGTCATCATGAAAATGGATCTCGTGGGCCCGAAGCAACGCGGCCTGGCCATGGGCTTCAACGAGGCGGCCGGCTACCTGGGCGTCGCCGTGACCGCACTGGTTACCGGCTACCTGGCCACAACCTACGGCCTCCGCCCTGCCCCCTTCCTGCTCGGAGCCGCCTACATCGCCCTGGGCCTCGGACTGACAGTCCTTGCCGTTAGGGAAACCCACCACCACGCCAAGACTGAAGCCAGACAGCATGTAGAGGCCCAGAGCAGCGCCCATGCAGGACTCACGACCGGTCAGGTGTTCACCCTCACCAGCTTCAAGGACCGGTCCCTCTCAGCGGCCAGCCAGGCCGGCCTCGTCAACAACCTTAACGACGGCTTGGCTTGGGGTCTCTTTCCCGTCTTGTTCGCCAGTGCCGGGCTGAATGTAGGCCAGATCGGCATCCTGACCGCCGTCTACCCCGCAGCCTGGGGCGCCGGCCAACTGGTTACCGGCGGCGCCTCCGACCGGTGGGGTCGCAAATGGTTCATCACAGCCGGCATGCTGGTCCAGGCCGCCGCCCTGGCAGTCACCGCTTCAGCCCACAGTTTCGGGCACTGGCTCGGAGCCGCCATCGTCCTGGGCCTGGGTACGGCCATGGTCTACCCAACCCTGCTGGCCGCCATCGGCGACGTAGCCCACCCTGCCTGGCGGGCGCGATCCGTGGGGGTCTATCGATTGTGGCGCGACGGCGGATTCGCCGTCGGCGCGGTCCTCTCCGGCGTCCTCGCTGACCTCTACGGCATTCCCACCGCCATCGCCGCCGTCGCCGCACTCACCGCAGTCTCCGGCGTCGTGGTAGCCGTCCGCATGCGCGACATCGACCACGCGTAGGACATCAAGCGATCAAAGAACGCCGCCATAAAGTGATCAAATCCACAAGAATAGGGTCCAGTTCAATCTTTTCCGACACGAGAGCGAGTAGGTCTAAGAACCCAATCTGACACATACAGGGCTTGAGGCCCTGACCCAGAACGGCCCCGCTTCCGAAAGGAAGCGGGGCCGTTCCGTTTGGGACTGTTAGCGAGCCACTGCAGCGTCAAGGTCGGCTGCTGCACCAGCCTCCGTCGTCGCGACCCCGCCTGCGTGCGGCTCGAAGCGGACGAACATGGCCTTGAAGCCGGGGGTGTTGGACACGCGGGCCACGTTTTCCTTGTGGACCAGGGCGTTCGCTTCGGGGAAGTACGCCGCGGCGCAGCCCTTGGCCGTCGGGTAGGCCACCAGGCGGAACTTCTCGGCGCGCCGGTCCGTGCCCTGGAAGGTGCTCACCACGTCCACAAGGTCGCGGTCCTTGAAGCCCTGCTCGGCCAGGTCCTCCGGGTGCACCAGGATCACGCGGCGGCCGTCGGAGATGCCCCGGTAGCGGTCATCGAGGCCGTAGAAGGTGGTGTTGTACTGGTCGTGGCTGCGGATGGTCTGCAGCACCAGGTGGCCCTCCGGCGGCGTCAGGTACTCCAGCGGGCTGACCGTAAAGCGGCCCCGGCCGATGTCCGTCGCGAACGAACGGGTGTCCCGCGGCGGGTTGGGCAGCACGAAGCCGTTCCTGGTCCGGACCCTGGCGTTGAAGTCCTCAAAGCCCGGCAGGACCCGGGAGATGTGGTCGCGGACCACGTCGTAGTCCTCGGCCATGGCCTTCCAGTCCACCGAATGATCCGGCCCGAACGTGGCCTCGGCCATCCGTGCCACGATCACCGGCTCGGCGAGCAGGTGCTCGGAGACCGGGGTAAGCCTGCCCTGGGTGGAGTGGACAACGGACATGGAGTCCTCCACGGACAGGAACTGGGCACCCTTGGGGTGCTTGTCGTCCTTGTCCGTCCGTCCCAGCGTGGGAAGGATCAGCGAGGTGCGGCCGTGCACAATGTGGGACCGGTTGGGTTTGGTGGAGATATGGACGGTGAGCCCGATCCGCTGCATCCCGGCTTCCAGCGTCTCCGTGTCCGAACACGCCAGCGAGAAGTTTCCGCCCATGGACACGAACACGTCCACCTCGTCGCGTTCAAACGCCTCCATGGACTCCACGGCGTCGTGACCGTGGTGCCGCGGCGACTGGATACCGAACTCCTTGTCCAGCGCTTCGAGCAGCCATTCCTTCGGCTTCTCCCAGATGCCCATGGTTCTGTCACCCTGGACGTTGGAGTGTCCGCGCACCGGGCACGCACCGGCGCCGGGCTTTCCGAAGTTGCCCTGCAGCAGCAGGACGTTGACCATCTCCTTGATGGTGTCCACCGAGTGCGGCTGCTGGGTAACGCCGAGCGCCCAGCAGAAGATGCTGGCCTTGGATGCCACCAGCATCCCGGCCACATCCTCGATCTGCTGCCGGGTCAGGCCCGTGGCCTTCTCCGTCTCCTCCCAGTCCAGTTCCCGGCGGGCTTCGACGTACGCGTCGAAGCCGTCGGTCTGCGCGTCAATGAAGGAACGGTCGACGACGGTCCCCGGGTTTCGCTCTTCGGCCTGCAGCAGCAGGTGGCCGAGGGCCTGGAACAATGCGAGGTCGCCGCCCACCTTGATCTGCAGGTATTCGTCGGCCAGCGGCGTGCCGCCGCCCACCACGCCCGAGAGCGTCTGCGGGTCGCGGAAGTTGAACAGGCCGGCCTCGGGCAGCGGGTTCACCGCCACCACCTTGCCGCCTTTGTCCTTGCACTCTTTCAGCGCGGACAGCATGCGGGGGTGGTTCGTGCCCGGGTTCTGCCCCACCACGAAGATCAGCTCGGCATCGTGGATGTCATCCAGCGATACTGTGCCCTTGCCGATGCCGATGGTCGGGTTCAGCGCAGAACCGGAGGACTCGTGGCACATGTTGGAGCAGTCCGGCAGGTTGTTGGTACCCAGCGAGCGGGCGAACAGCTGGTACATGAACGCTGTCTCGTTGGCCGTGCGCCCGGATGTGTAGAAGACGCAGCGGTCGGGCGTGCTGGCGCGGATGTGCTCGCCGATCAGTTCGAACGCATCCGCCCAGGAGATCGGCGAGTAGTGCGTCTCCCCTTCCCGGATGACCACCGGTTCGCTGAGCCTGCCCTGGTTGCCCAGCCAGTACTCGGTCTTTTCGGACAGCTCGGCGATGGAATGCTTCGCCCAGAACTCAGCCCCCACGGTCCGCAGGGTGTTCTCCTCGGCAACAGCTTTGGCGCCGTTCTCACAGAACTCGGCGGCCTTGCGCTTCTTGTCCGACTCCGGCCACGCACAACCCGGGCAGTCAAAACCGCCGCGCTGGTTGAGCCGCAGCAGCGACTGCGCCGTGCGGGTCACGCCGGCCTGCGCCACCGCACGTTCCAGCGCCACCATCACGGCCTTGACGCCGGCCGCTTCGGTCTTCGGCTTATGGACTTCGAGCTCGTCCTCGTTAATGTCCGCGACGGGGGCGGGCTGCTTCCCGAACTTCATTGTTCCAACTTCCTAACCGCTGTTTTCGTGCCTGTTCTGATCGCCACTAAGGCGCGCCAGGCATTCCCGGCGCGCCTTGCGTGTGGCGATCTTGTCTTTCTTCTTACTGTGCCACTTTGGCGAGGGTTTCGCGTTCGGCGGCGATGGTGGTGTTGTCCCCGTGTCCGGTCCGAACGACCGTGTCCGCGGGGAGGGGGAGGAGGCGTTCGCGGATGGAGGCCAGTATGGTGGGGTAGTCACTGTAGGACCGGCCGGTCGCGCCGGGTCCGCCGTTGAACAGGGTGTCCCCGGTGAAGACGGTGTTCCCGGCCTCGAGGTGGAAGCAGGTGGACCCGGGTGAGTGGCCCGGGGTGTGGATCGCCTTCAGCACCGCCCCGGCCACCTGGAACTCGTCCCCGTCCGCGATGGCCTTATCGGGGGTGGTGCCGGGGTAGACCTGTTCCCAGAGGACCTGGTCCTCCGGGTTCAGCCAGATAGGAGCCCCGACAGCCTGGGCGACCTCGCGGGCGGCGCCGATGTGGTCGTTGTGCGCGTGCGTGAGCAGGACCGCCCTCACCTTCCGGCCCCGCACCGCACTGATGATCGCGGCGGCGTCGTGCGGGGAATCAATGATCACGCACTCCTCCTCGTCACCGACGATCCAGACGTTGTTATCCACATCCCAGGTCCCGCCGTCCAGCGAGAACGTGCCCGAGGTGACCAGGTTCTCGATCCTGACGCTCATGCGGACACCCCCGCAGCCCCGGCAGCCGTGGCGGTTGCCGTGGAGGATCCCGCGGGCCGGATTTCAACGACCGAGCGCAGGACCTTCCCGTCATGCATCTTCTCGAAGGCCTCCTCGACCTGGTCGATGGTGATCCGTTCGGACACGAACGCGTCCAGGTCCAGGTTCCCCTGCCGGTAATGCGAGACCAGCATCGGGAAGTCCCGCGACGGCAGGCAGTCCCCGTACCAGGAAGACTTCAACGACCCGCCCCGGCCAAACACATCCAGCAACGGCAACTCCAGGACCATCTCCGGGGTCGGGACCCCGACCAGGACCACCCGGCCGGCCAGGTCCCGGGCGTAGAACGCCTGCTTATACGTTTCCGGGCGGCCGACCGCCTCGATCACCACATCGGCGCCGTTCCCGCCCGTCAACGCCCGGATCGCCTCGACCGGGTCCGTGGCGCGGGAGTTCACCCCGTGCGTCGCTCCCAGCGACTTCGCCATCCCAATCTTGTTCTCATCAATGTCCACCGCGATGATCGTCGTCGCCCCGGCCAGCTTCGCCCCCGCGATCGCGGCGATCCCCACCCCGCCGCAACCGATCACAGCCACCGACTCGCCCCGCTTAACCTCACCGGTGTTAATCGCCGCACCAATCCCGGCCATCACCCCGCACCCCAACAAACCCACCGCGGCCGCGTCCGCGTCCTCATCGACCTTCGTGCACTGCCCCGCAGCGACCAGGGTCTTCTCCGCGAACGCCCCGATCCCCAACGCCGGAGACAGCACCGTCCCGTCCTCCAAGGTCATCTTCTGCGACGCGTTCGCCGTGTTGAAACAATACTGGGCCTGGCCCTTCGCACACGCCCGGCACTGCCCGCACACCGCACGCCAATTCAGGATCACCCGGTCACCAACAGCAACCTCGGTCACACCCTCACCCACGGCCGAGACCACACCCGTCGCCTCATGACCCAGCAAATACGGGAACTCATCCCCAATCCCGCCCAGCTTGTAATGCAAATCCGTATGACACACCCCGCACGTCAGCACATCCACCAACGCCTCCCCCGGCCCAGGATCCGGCACCAAAATCGTCTCCACCGACACCGGAGCATCCTTCGCCCTGACAACAACTGCCTTCACTTTATGAACCATGAAATCGCGTTCCTTTCCTGAGCCGGGGGGCCCTTTGGCTACGGCACCTCAGCCAAATCTAACCGACTTGCTGCGGTTCGAAATCCCCGTCCCGAGGACCGGACAGCCCGCTTGCCGTGCTGCTGCTCTCGATGCGGGTGGGCGGCTCCTGCACGGGCACCGGGGATGGGGCGGCGTGCACTGTGGCGTGCTCCGCGAGAATGCCCGTCTGGTGCCTGATCTTCAGGCGGTAGAGTAGCGCCCCGCCGCCGGTGACGGCGGCGACGAAGAGGACCCCGCCCCACTGCAGGTACCACTCGAACGGCGGAACCGAGTTGTAGATTTCGGGGCGCGGCCAGATCAGGTTCAGGGTCATGGCCCCGCCCCACAGAACCGCGAGGATGTTCACGGGCAGCCCCCATTTGCCCATGCTGAAGCCGGCGTCGGAGTGGTCGCCGGCGCCCGGCCACTTTTTCAGGAGGCGCTTGCGCAGCATGGGGACCGTGACCAGCAGGTAGGACAGGTAGATCAGGACGATGCTGATGCTGGACAGAATCGTGAAAATCGCGGGCTGCATGACGTTGACCAGCAACGGGATGACGGCCAGGATGCCGATCACGATGGCCGCAATGGTGGGGGTCTTGCGGACCGGGTCCACCTTGCTGAGCTGGCGGCTGAACGGCAGGTTGTTGTCCCGCGCCATGGCGAACATCATGCGGATGGCGGCGGCGTGCACGGCCAGGGTGCAGACCACGACGGCCACCACGATGCACACGAGGAAGGCCTTGCCGAAGGGGCCGCCCAGGACGGAGAGCACGATGTGCTGCAGGCCGCCGTCGGCTGCGCCGATCTTGGGGTCGGTAAGGTCCGGAGCGGCCAGGATGCCGAAGAGCAGGATCAGCCCGCCCAGCAGGAAGGAGGCGGTGACGGCGCGCAGGATGGCCTTGGGGGCGGTGCGCTTCGGGTCCTTCGTTTCCTCGCCGAGGGAGCTGGCGGTGTCGAAGCCGTACATGACGTAGCCGGACGCCATCGCGCCGATG
The DNA here is from genome assembly GCF_040448525.1 of Arthrobacter sp. K5. Taxonomy (NCBI): domain Bacteria; kingdom Bacillati; phylum Actinomycetota; class Actinomycetes; order Micrococcales; family Micrococcaceae; genus Arthrobacter; species Arthrobacter sp. K5. The sequence continues at coordinate 2,565,876 of NZ_CP159279.1, forward strand.
AGGAACACGCCAAAGAAGCCGAGGTCGTGGCCTTCGCCGAACCCGGCGGTGTCGAAGAAGACCTCGGGTCCGCGCACCACGTGCCAGCCCAGCGCGAGGATGAGCAGCACGGCCGCGATCAGCTCAACGAACACGCCGATGCTGTTGATCCGGGTCATGAGCTTCACGCCGAATGCGTTGATGAGCGTGGAGATGGTGATCATGATGGTGGCGAGCAGAACTCCGTTAAGGGCAAAGTCGTAGGTGCCGGTGCCGTCGCCGACGATCTGGAATCCGGACCAGAGCTGCGGCAGGGTGATCTGCAGGGCAAGAGCCACGGATCCCAGCGCCATGATGGAGGACAGCAGCAGCAGCCAGCCGGCAAGCCACGCCGAGGTGCCGGAGGCGAGGCGCTTGGCCCAGTTGTAGACCGAGCCTGCCACGGGGTAGCGGCCTGCCAGTTCGGCAAAGCACAGCGCTACCATCAGCTGGCCGACGAAAACGATGGGCCAGGACCACGCGTACGCCGGGCCGGCCATGGAGAAACCAAAGTAGAACAGTTGAAAAACACCGGTGAGGATGGAGATGTAGCTGACGCCTGCGGCGAAGCTGGCGAACTTGCCGATGCTCCGGTCCAGGGTCTGGGCATAGCCGAACTCGTCCATGCCGCTTGAATCAGTACTCTTGCTGGGTTCCAACATCTGAACTCCTAAGTCAGAAAAGCACGATGGTAATGACCCGCGGCCGCCTTTGGACGCGGGTAACACTACACGCAGTTGATACTGCGTGCAGGTGAAACCGACGGCCGGGCACTGCGCTGCAGCGCCCGGCCGTCTCCCCCCAAAGCTGATGCCTAGCCGGCCGCACCGGCCCCCGTTTCGCCGGGGGTTTCCCCGGGAGCCGAGCCGAACCATCCGCTCGGGGCGGGGGCGATGTTCTGCCAGATGTGCTTGGCTTCGCGGTATTCGGCCAGGCCGGCCTGGCCGAGCTCACGGCCGATCCCGGACTTCCCGAAACCACCCCATTCCGCCTGGGGGACGTACGGGTGGTAGTCGTTGATCCACACCGTTCCGTGCCGGAGGGCGCCCGCGATGCGCTGCGCCTTCGACGCGTCCGAGGTCCACACCGCGCCGGCCAGGCCGTACTCGGTGTCGTTTGCGATCGCGACGGCCTCGGCCTCGGTCCGGAACGTCTCCACGGTCAGTACCGGGCCGAACGATTCCTCCCGCAGCACGCTCATGCCCGAGCGGCAGTTGCCGAGCACGGTGGGCGGGTAGAAGAAGCCGTCCGCGAGCGGCCCGTCGTCGGGGATGTAGCCGCCGCACAGCAGCTCTGCTCCCTCGGCGATGCCGGCCTGGACGTAGGCATGGACCTGATCGCGGTGCTTGGCGGAGATCAGCGGCCCGGTTTCGGCGTCGGAATCGAAGGGCCCGCCCATCCGGATCGTCTTCGCCCGCCGGACCACCTCGGCCACAAAGCGTTCGGCGATGGTCTCCTCGACGACGAGCCGTGCCCCTGCCGAGCAGACCTGCCCGGAATGCAGGAAGACCGCGGTGAGGGCGTTGTCGACGGCGGCGTCCCAGTCCGCGTCCGCGAAGACGACGTTGGGGTTCTTCCCGCCGAGCTCGAAGGCGACGCGCTTCACGGTTTCGGCGGCGGCGGCCATGATCGTTTGGCCGGTGGCCAGGCTCCCAGTCAGGGATACGAGGTCGACGCGCGGATCGGAGCTGAGCGGGCCGCCCACCTTGGACCCGGATCCCGTGATCAGGTTCGCCACGCCGGCCGGAACGCCGGCCTCTGCGAGGGTCTCCATGAGCAGGATCGAGGTCGACGGCGTGAGCTCGCTGGGCTTGAGCACGAACGAGTTCCCCGCCACGAGTGCAGGCGCCACCTTCCACGCCGCCTGGAGGAGCGGATAGTTCCACGGCGCAATGAGCGCGCAGACCCCGAGCGGCTCGTACACCACACGGCTGATCGCGTCCGCCCGGCCGGTGTCGATGACACGGCCGGCGTCGAGCCCGGCCACCTTGCCGTAGTACCGGAAGCACGCGGCGATGTCGTCCATGTCGTACTCGGCCTCCACGAGCCGTTTGCCCGTGTCGAGCGCCTCGGCCCGCGCATAGGCGGCCTTGTCCCGTTCAAGGAGGTCAGCAACGCGCAGCATGACCGCACCACGCTCGATGTCTGTGAGCCGGCGCCACGGGCCGTCGTCGAACGCGGCCCGGGCACTGGCGATCGCCCGCTCCGCGTCCTGCACTGTCGACGAGGCCACGACTGCCACCTCGCGCCCGTCCGCCGGGCAGCGCACGGTGGTGGTCCCGCCGTCGGACGCCTCCTGCCAGGCACCGTCGATGTACAGGCCGCGGGCAAGGTCCAGTTGGGTATCGATCGTCACGCTCATGCCCCTTAACCCTTCGCCGCCACGGCAGCGGCTGCCGCCGGCACGGATCCGCCGCGTTCCAGCGGGCTCACTCCGTGCCGGTAGAACTCGGCGTGCTGGGGTGCGAGCGGCGCTTTGCCGGCGATCAGGTCGGCGGCCTTTTCGGCGAGCATCATCACCGGGGCGTAGATGTTGCCGTTGGTGACGTACGGCATGGCCGAGGCGTCCACCACGCGGAGGCCGCGTGTGCCGTGCACGGTCATGTCCAGCGGGTTCACCACGGCCATGGGGTCGGAGTCCGGGCCCATCTTCGCGGTGCAGGACGGGTGCAGCGCCGTCTCGGCGTCGCGGGCCACCCAGTCAAGGATCTCCGCGTCGGTCTGCACGCTCCGGCCGGGGGAAAGCTCGCCGCCGTTGAAGGGTCCCATGGCCGACTGGCCCAGGATGTCGCGGGCAACATGGATCGCCTCGACCCATTCGCGGCGGTCCTGGTCGGTGGAGAGGTAGTTGAACAGCATCGACGGGTGCACCGTGGGATCGGTGGACTTGATCTTCAGGCTGCCGCGGGCGTCGGAGTACATGGGGCCGATGTGCACCTGGTAGCCATGCTTGGCGTCCGCCTTCTGTCCGTCGTAGCGGACGGCAACCGGGAGGAAGTGGAACATGAGGTTGGGGTACGCCACGTCCTCGTTGGAGCGGACGAAGCCGCCGCCCTCGAAGTGGTTGGTGGCGGCCGGACCCTTCCGTCCCAGCATCCACTGCAGCCCGATCAGCGGGTAGCGCCACAGGTCCAGGGCGGGCTGCATGGAGACCGGCTGGGTGCAGGCGTGCTGGATGTAGACCTCGAGGTGGTCCTGGAGGTTTTCGCCGACGCCGGGCAGGTTCACCACGGAGTTGATGCCCAGCGAGTTCAGGTGGGCTGCGTTGCCCACGCCGGAGAGCTGCAGAAGCTGCGGGGTGTTGATGGCGCCGCCGGCCAGGATCACTTCGCCCGCGGTCACCTGGTGGGTCTTGCCGTTGCGGCGGTAGGTGACGCCGGTGGCCACGTTGCCCTTGAAGTTGACCTTGGTGACGAGCGCACGGGTCAGGACGGTCAGGTTCTTCCGGCCGAATTCAGGCCGCAGGTAGGCGCGGGAAGCGGAGAGCCGCTGGCCCTTGTGGACGTTGCGGTCGAACGCCGCGAAGCCCTCCTGGCGGTAGCCGTTGACGTCGTCGGTCAGGGGGTAGCCCGCTTCCTGGGCGGCGGCGAAGAACGCCTGGAACAGCGGGTTGGTGGCGGGGCCGCGCTCCAGCACCAGCGGGCCGGAGTGTCCGCGCAGTTCATCGTCGGGGTCGGCGGCCAGCGCGTTTTCCATCCGGTTGAAGTACGGGAGGCAGTGCGCGAAGTCCCACGTTTCCATGCCGGCGTCGGCGCCCCAGCGCTCGTAGTCGAGCGGGTTTCCGCGCTGGAAGATCATGCCGTTGATGGAGCTCGAGCCGCCCAGGACCTTGCCGCGGGCGTGCGCCACGCGACGGCCGCCCATGTGGGGCTCGGGATCGGACTCGTAACGCCAGTCGTAGAACGGGTTGCCGCTGGGGAAGGTCAGCGCGGCAGGCATCTGGATGAAAAGGTCCCAGGGGTAGTCGCTCCGGCCGGCCTCAAGAACCAGGACGCTGCTCTGGCCTCCGTCGCTCAGGCGGTTGGCGAGCACGGAACCCGCGCTTCCGCCGCCGACGATGACGTAGTCGTAAGTGGTCTGTGTCATGCAAATTCTCCTTCTACCTGGTGCAGATCAACCGCTGAGGGCGGGTTGTCCTTCATCCGGACGCTGGCGATATCGCGAAACCCCGGAAACGTACTTGGCTGGTCTTTACCCCCGCGTGGGGGTTGACGGGATGGTCTGGGAGTTGCGGCGGGTCGAGTTTTCCCTCGGTCCGAAACCTTTGGCCGCCGAGCCGGGAGTCGCGCATGAAACGCCTTTATTTCGGCGGGACCCCGTTTGTGTGGTGTAGGTCATACACATGCAGAGTAGTCCACCTTGAACAAGTGTTCAAGGTTAAAACTGAACCGATGTTCAAGATTTTTTGGGTGCAGTTTGCCGAAGGGCCGGGCTGTGCCGGTTTTGGCGAGCCCGGGTTGCGCTTGTTCTAACTCGGGGTTGGATCCGCTACGCGGCGAAGGCGATTTGCTCCGTGCGGGCGATGCTCCTGCGGATGGATGCCTCATCGACGCCAAGGAGCGCCGTCAGCCACATCCCGTTTTGCACGACGACGATGTCAGCCGCCCGCTCCCTGCATTCATCGCCGGAAAGCTCGGGTTTGGCATTCCCTATCAGCGCCGCGAGCCCATCGAGATACCGCTCAAATGCAGCAGCGTTTATCAGCGCAAAGTCCTCATGGGCCTGCGCGAGCGCCCAAAGGTGGAGGCGCAGGGACAGGTGTTGGGTGGTCAGCAATTCCGGGTCGGCAACGCGCCGGAGGGCTTTCTGGAGCTGTTCGTCCGGGGCCGATGCCGGATCGGGCGCCACGAGCTTGAGATCGCGTTCGTCGATCCGGTGCAAGGCCGCACGGATCAGGCTCGACTTGTCTTCGTAGTAGTAATTGACGAGCCCCAGTGCGACCCCGGCCTCGCGGGCCACAGCGCGCATGTTCACGCCTGAGATGCCGTGGCGAGACAGCAGGCCCAGCGCGGCTTCGAGAATGCGTTCCTGCCTGTCAACCTGTTCGCCGGAGTTCACGGTGCTTGTATCCACTTGGCCAGAATATGGCGAAACCCGTGATGGTGCATCTGCTGTCCGGGCGATGGCCGAAGTCCGGTCAGGGGCGCGGGGCGGCCCTGAATGTCACGCGGGCGTCCAGGCCCGGGGCGCCGGGCCTGGCTTCGAGGGACGCCGCCGCGCCGCTCGCCTCGGCGAGCTGCTGGACGATGGCCAGGCCCAGGCCGCTGCCCTCGGACGTCGACTGGCCGCGCCAGAAGCGGTTGAAGGCCCGGTGCCGGTCCTCCTCGGAAAGCCCGGGACCGTCGTCGAGCACGTGCAGCTCGAAAGCTCCGGAGGCGCCGTCCGGGCGGACCACGAGGCGGATCTCCGAGTCCGGCGGCGCCACGGCCAGGGCGTTGTCGATGAGGTTGTCGATGATCTGTTCCGCCGCGCCGGGCATGGCCAGCACCCTCGCCTCCGGAACCGCGTCCAGTACCGTCCGCACTCCGCTTTCCTCGGCCAGCGCCTCCCACTGCTCCACGCGGTTCCGGGCGATCTCGCTGAGGTCCACGTCCTCCCGGTCAACGTGCCGGCTGTCCGCCCGGCTCAGGAGGAGCAGGCCGTCGATGATGCGCTGCAGCCGGTACGTCTCCTCCAGCGAGTCGGCCACCATGACGCGCGCGCCGTCGGGATCGTTGCCAACAGCGTCCACGGCGTTCTCCAGCCGCAGCCGCAGTCCAGTCAGCGGGGTGCGCAGCTGGTGGGACGCGTCGCTGGCAAATCCGCGCTGCTGCTGCAGCAGGTGCTCCAGCCGGTCCGCCATCTGGTTGAAGGACCGTGCCAGGGTGCGCAGCTCCGGCGGGCCCTGCTCCTCCTCGGTGCGGGTGGCGAGGTTGCCTTCCGCGAGCAGTTCGGTGGCCTTCTGCAGCCGTTTGATCCGCCCGGTCACGGCGCCGGCCATCAGGTAGGCCAGCAGGCCGGCCAACAGCACGGTGGTGCCCGCCACCGCCCACATCACCCTCAGCTGGCCGGACACGCGGTCCTCCACCACCGATGCCGGGTACGTCAGGCGCACCGCACCGGTGATGTTCTCGCCGCTGAGGACGGGAACCGTGACGTACACCAGGTCGAAGCCCAGGGTGTCCGAGTGGCGCTGGCCGGAGGTGATCTGACCGGCGAGCGCGGCGGAAATTTCGGGGCGCGAAAGGTAGGAGGCCCCGGTAGCCGACTGGTCGTCGTCGGACGTCGCCACCGCGGTCCCGGCGCGGTCCACGACCACCACTCGTGCCCCGCTGGCGCGGCCGTAATCGCGGACGGCCGTGGCCACCGTCCCGGGCGCGGGACCTCCCGTCTCAAGCAACTGCCGTGCCCGCCCGCTGAGCAGGAAGGCGTCGCGTTCGAGCGAGGTGGCCAGGCGGTCCCGTTCCACCCGGACGAGGTAGCTGCCCAGCGGAATGTCCTGCACCAGCACCACCAGGAGCGTGATGGCCATGAACGCTCCAATCAGCCGCCATCTCACCCGGGCACGTCCAGCCTGAACCCGACGCCGCGCACCGCCTCGATCCAGCGGGGGTCGCCGAGCTTCTTCCGGATAGCGGCCACATGCGCATCCAGCGTCTTGGTGGTTCCGTACCAGGTGCCGTCCCACACCGCGCGCAGAATGTCGCTGCGCTGGCACACGGCGCCGGGGTCCTCGGCCAGGTAATAGAGGAGCTCGAACTCCTTGGCAGTGAGGTGGATTTCAGCGCCGTCCACCAGGACCCTGCGTGAGCGCTGGTCGATGCTCAGCGTGCCGATCACACGGGTGCCGTCAGCCGGCGGAGCGGTCCCGGACTGGGGGTCGGCCGTGCGGCGGGCCACGGCCCGGATCCGCGCGATGAGTTCCCGCATTCCGAACGGCTTCACCAGGTAGTCGTCCGCGCCCAGCTCCAGGGCCAGCACCCGGTCGATCTCCTCGTCGCGGGCACTGACAACGATGATCGGCGTCATGGTCAGGGACCGGATGGACCGGCAGACGTCCGTGCCGTCCATGTCCGGCAGCCCCAGGTCCAGGAGCACGAAGTCAGGGCTGGAGGACCGGACCGCGGCGAGCGCCCCTGCCCCGTCCGCGACGTGCCGGGCCTGGAAGCCGGCCCTGGTCAGGCCCTCCAGCACGCCGGCGGCCACCGATTCGTCGTCTTCAACCACCAGGATCTGCATATCCGATTATCTTCCGGCCGGAACGGTGCCGCGGCGGATAGCCACGGCTTGCACAGCCTACTTCTCCCAGCTTTGACAATTCTTGGCCCGCCGAGGCCCCCAGCCACCCCCTCCGTCCGCAACCCTTCCTCAGATCCTGCGCCCCATGCACCGATCCTTCCTCAGGTCCTGCAGGACAAGCCCAAACGCTTCCGCACCGATTGCGGAAGCGTCAGGCAGGACCCGACGAAAGCTGAGGAAGCGTCAGGCAGGACCCGACGAAAGCTGAGGAAGCGTCAGGCAGGACCCGACGAAAGGTGAGGAAGGATCGGTCAAAAGGCGGCAAAAGCTGAGGAAGCGTTGACAGCGGGTTCACTCCGGCCGAATACGCTGGACACGCTGCGCGTCCGGCGTGACAAGTCTGTAAAGACCGGACTTAATAGAGGCATGCCTGCAACCCCTGAGCCGCGCCGCGCCGTCGTTATCGAGGATGACCCGGACATCCGCGGACTGCTGGTCCGGGTCCTGACCAAACAGGGCTTCGAAGTCACCGAGGCCGGCGCCGGTTTCCCGGGCATCGAGGCGGTGCGGAACACCAGGGCCGACCTGGTCACCCTGGACCTCAACCTTCCCGATCTGGACGGGCTGGAGGTCTGCAAGCGGCTGCGTGAGTTCTCAGACGCGTTCATCATCATGCTCACGGCCAGGGTGGATGAGCTGGACAAGCTCACCGGCCTGGACAACGGGGCGGACGACTACATCAACAAGCCCTTCAGCCCCCGTGAGTTCCAGTCCCGGATCAACGCGCTGTTCCGCCGTTCCCGCACCCCAGCCGCGGACGAAGCGGCCCAAAACGACCTCCGCCGCGCCGCCGAGGTGCAGCAAAGCCTGCTCCCCCGCGAGGAAGTCCGGCTGGATGGCTATGAGGTGGCTGGTGTCTTCCGCCCCTCACGCAGCGTGGGCGGCGACTTCTACGACTGGTACCAGACCCCCGGCGGGCTCCACCTGACGTTCGCCGACGCCATGGGCAAGGGCATGGGCGCCGCCCTCATCGCGGCCACCGCCCGGGCAGTCATGCGCTCGGTCCGGCACGACCCGGACCTTGGAAATGCCTTCAGCCTGGCCAGCCGTTCGATCGCCTCGGACCTGGACATCTCCGGGTCCTTCGTCACGCTTTTCCACGCCCGGCTGGACGCCGGCTCCGGCAAAGTCAGCTATGTCGACGCCGGCCACGGCCTGGCGCTTCACCTCCAGGCCGACGGCGGTGCGCAGCGGCTTCCGTCCAGCGGCCCGCCCGTCGGAGCCTGGGGTGACGCCGACTGGACCGAAGCGGACCTGGCGCTTGCCCCCGGTGACTCGCTCGTCGTCGTCAGCGACGGCGTCCTTGACGTGTTTGGCTCCGTCGAGGAGTTCACCGACGCCGTCCGCCGGTCGACGCATGGGCAGCCCACCGCGAGGGAAGCCTGCGCCGCCCTGCTCCAACTGGCCCCGGCCGACACCGCGGAGGACGATGTCACTGCGGTCATGGTGCGCCGCCTGGCCGGGGCGGCCGGAACGGCGGCGCCGTGACGCGTTTCTGGATCCGGGTGGTGGTGCTTTTAACGGTGCTCCTGGGGATCAACTACATCGCGTGGCGCTGGCTGGCCTCGCTGAACTGGGATGCCTGGTGGATCGCGGTGCCGCTCGTGGCTGCGGAGACCTACAGCCTCATCGACGTCATGCTGTTCGGCATGACCGTGTGGCGCCTGAAGATCCGCAAGGCTGCGCCGCCTCCGCCTGCCGACGCCACCGTGGACGTCTTCATCACCACGTACAACGAGCCGCTGGACCTGGTGATGACCACGGCCCTCGCCGCGAAACGCATCCGGCACCCGCACAGCACCTGGATCCTGGACGACGGCGCCCGCCCCGAGATGCGCCGCCTCGCCGAGGAGCACGGACTGGGGTACGTCACCCGCAGCGAGGACTGGAAGAACATGCCCCGCCATGCAAAGGCGGGCAACCTGAACAACGCCCTGATGGTCACCGAAGGCGAGTTCCTGCTCATCCTCGACGCCGACCAGATCCCTGAGCCGGACATCCTCGACAAAACGCTGGGCTACTTCACCAACCCCAAGGTTGCGCTGGTGCAGACGCCCCAGTACTTCAGCAACGTCCCGGCCTCTGATCCGCTCGGAAGCCAGGCGCCGCTGTTCTACGGCCCCATCCAGCAGGGCAAGGACGGCTGGAACGCCGCTTTCTTCTGCGGATCCAACGCCATCCTCCGCCGCGAGGCCCTCATGCAGCTGGGCCTGGTGGGCTACGTCAAGGAGACGGAAAAGAGCATCCGGCGCGCCCTGGCGGCATCGCAGTCGGCCATCCGGAAGGCGCGGAAATCGGCGGAATCGGACAACCTCCTCGTGGCGCAGATGCTCGACGAGGTGGAGGCCGCCACCCTGGAAGCCCGACGCCAGCTTGACGACGGCGAGTCGCTGAGCGAGATCACCTACCGGGTCCGTCGGAAAGTGGACCAGGCTGTCCAGGCCCTCGTCCAGGCCGACGTATCGGCACTGCAGGCAGACCTTGAGGAAATCGCCGCCATGGAACTCGCCCACGTCGGTGATTCCGGCGTCCCGGTGGTGGCCGACGACGCCGTGCAGCGCATGTCCGCCCGGGACTGGTCCCCGCTCGGTGCCATCGAATCGGTGCAGGCGGTCCTGGACGCCCTCTCCGTGGAACGCACCGGCGAAGCCCAGCCCGTCATGCCGCTGGCCACCATCTCCGTGACCGAGGACATGGCCACCGCCATGCGCATCCACGGAATGGGATGGGAGAGCGTCTACCACCACGAGGTCCTCGCCTACGGCCTTGCCCCGGAGGACCTCGCCACCATGCTGACGCAGCGGCTGCGCTGGGCCCAGGGCACCATCCAGGTGATGCTCCGCGAAAACCCGCTGGTGCAGCGCGGCCTCAAACTGGGCCAGCGGCTCATGTACTTCGCCACCATGTGGACGTACCTGAGCGGCTTTGCCGCGGTGATCTACTTCGCCGCCCCCATCGTCTACCTGCTGCTCGGCATCCTGCCGGTCACCAGCCTCAGCGCCGACTTCTTCATCCGCTTCATCCCCTTCATGGTGGTCAACCAGCTGCTGTTTGCCATCGCCGGCCGCGGCATCCCCACCTGGCGCGGGCAGCAGTACAGCCTTGCGCTGTTCCCCACCTGGATCAAGGCGTGCACGACGGCGGCCCGGAACGTCTGGTTCGGACGTCCCCTTGGGTTCGCCGTCACACCCAAGGACCGCCAGACGGGCGGCCCCAGCTGGAGCCTGATCCGGCCGCAGATCGTGGTGTCCGTGCTGCTGGCCATCTCCTCGGTGGTGGGCGTCGCGCGGCTTGCCGCCGGGATGTCCGAACCGATCGGTACGCTGGTCAACGTGGCCTGGGTGGTCTTCGACCTCGTGGTCATGAGCATCCTGGTCCGGGCCGTGCTGTACAAGGGTTTTGAGGCAGATGGTTTCGAAGAGGGTTCAGGGCCGGAGAATCTTCCGGCAGAGGGTTTGATCGAAGAGAGGAAGACGGATGGATCTTAGTTACGAGGTCAAGGATTCGTACGCCGAAATCAAGGCCGCCGGCCGCCTGAACATGGTGTCCGCGCCGAAGCTGCGGGAGTTCGTGGCGGACGTTGTTGCCTCGGGGTCCAGCCGGATCGTGGTGAACCTGGAGGACACCGCATTCATGGATTCCTCGGGGCTGGGAGCCCTCATCGGCTGCCTGAAGGCGGCCCGCCAGGCAGGCGGTGACCTCCGCATCGCCGCCGTCCAGCCGCAGGTGAAGATGGTCCTGGAACTGACCAGCATGGACCGCGTGCTGACGTCCTACGCCACCGCGGACGAGGCGTTCGGCAATGACTGACGTCCTGGCCCGCCGGAGCTTCCGGAACGTGGCAACGCCCGAGGCCGTCGATGCCGTGCACGGCCAGCTGGACGACCTCTGGGAGGACGCCCCGTTCGTCCCGGACATGGACCGGATGACGTTCGCCACCGCCGTGATCGAGGCCGCCGCCAACGTGGTCCAGCATGCGGAGCCGGAGTCAGCAGACCCAGTGGAACTCGGCGTGGACATCTGCATCCGCCAGACCAGCCTGCAGGCCGAGGTCAGCGCCTTCGGCGCCGCCAGCCCGGCGATCGACGACGGCGATCCCGCCATGCCCGGCGAGGACGCCGAGTCGGGACGCGGGCTGGCGCTGATCCGTGCGCTGGTCACCACAGTGACGTTCACCCGGCAGGACGGAACAAACACCTGGGTTCTGTCGCGGGAGCCCATCGGCTCCTGACCGCTGCGCGAATCCTTCGCTGATGCTGCGCTCCTGCAGCGCCTAGGCCAAGAACTTGACGGTACCTTGAGCTGACTATGAGACTGCCCAAGTTACTCGCCACTGTCCTCGCTGCCCTGTGCGTAGCCCTGCCGGCCAGCATCACGGCGGCCGGCACACCTGCGCAGGCCGCCCCGGCCGCCATCACACTCGACCCGGTATCCGGGCCCGCCGGCACCACCGTCACCGTGACCGGGACAGGCTTCCCGAAGAAGAGCCCGGGAACGCTCAGCGCCGGGGCCAATGCGGTTCCCTTCACGGCCAGCGCATCCGGCTACTTCACGGCTGCGCTTGTCATTCCAGAGAGCGCCCATCCGGTGGTTCCCGTAACCGCCGCCTCCGGCAGGGTGAGTGCTTCGGCCCCTTTCACCCTCACGTACAGCTCCCCCTCTGCCGCCGATCCTGCTCCTGAGCCCGCCCCCGCGGCCGCCCCGGGAGACGGGTCGGCAACATCGACGGCGCCGTCAGCACCGCAGCCCGGCACGTCCCTCCTGCGGTTCGGGGTGGGCACACCCGGCGGGCCGCTGGCTTCGGCGGAACTCGACGAGGTGGCCGCACTGGCCGGGGAGGCGCCGTCGGTCATCCTGTCCTACAAGGATTTCAACCAGGCGCCGCCGCTCGCCGAACTTGAGGCAGCCCGGAGCCGCGGCGCGGTGGTCCTGCTGACGTGGGAGCCGTGGGCCTGGGGCGGAGGCACGTCCCAGCCCGCCTACGCGCTGGACCGCATCACCGCCGGCGACTTCGATCCCTACCTGCGGCAGTGGGGGCAGGCCCTGGCAACCTGGGGCCATCCCGTGATGCTGCGCTTCGGCCACGAGATGAACGGCAACTGGTACCCGTGGTCGGAACAGCTCAACGGGAACGGCCCGGGGGACTATGTTGCCGCGTGGCGGCACGTCCACGACGTCGTGGCCTCCACTGGCGCCGCAAACGTCACCTGGGTGTGGAACCCGAATGTGCCGTACTGGGGCTCCGCTCCGCTGACTGCCCTCTACCCCGGCGCCACCTACGTGGACGCGGTGGCACTCGACGGCTACAACTGGGGCACGTCAGCGTCCTGGAGCACGTGGGTCTCGCCGTCCCAGCTGTTCGGGCAGGGCCTGGCAGAACTCCGCGGCCTGGCTCCCGGCAAGCAGATCCTCATCGGCGAGACGTCCGCCGCGGAGCAGGGCGGGTCGAAGGCCGAATGGGCGACGTCCCTGGTGGGCTACCTGGCCGCCCAGGGGGATGTCACGGCCCTGACCTGGTTCCACTTCAACAAGGAGACAGACTGGCGGATCAACAGCAGCACAGCCGCGGCGGACGCGCTGCGCAGCGCCCTGGCCACCCGCCGGGGCTAGGGCGCCGGCGCCCGCCGTGCCCACCCCGGCACGGCCCGCCGGCGCCAACGGGGTGAGCCCCGTCAGGTGGGGATGACGCGGAAAAGGAAGCGGGTCCGGACCATGACCCAGAGCAGCGCCAGGATCACCGCATAGGCGGCGGTGTTGAACAGCACCCGGCCCTCCTGCAGGGCCGGGATGTTGGCGACGACGGCGATCAGGGCCACGTGAATGATGAAGACATACAGTGTGGCCCGGCCCAGCGGGATGAGGAACCACCCCAGCGCCCGGTGGACCGGCTTCCAGTACGCCGTCAGCAGCGCATAGGCCGCGACCACCAGCACCAGGACGTTCAGCAGCCGTCCCACTCCGAGGTAGGTCCGGCCGAAGTAGGCGTCATACAGCGCCCGGTAGCCCGTGTCCGGCAGGATGGCCACGCGGACGTCGAAGCTGTTGGCCAGGTAGGGGTTGCCCCAAGCCAGGAACGCGAAGGCCGCCGCCAACACGGTGCACACCACCACCACCCACGAATGGGCGGACAGCCAGCCGATGATCCGGCGCCGGTGGTAGCCGGCCACCATGCCGACGATAAACAGCACCTGCCACACCAGCAGCGGGAAGGAATCCTCGAATTCGGAGGGCAGGAGCCGGATCCGGAAGACGGCCCCGGCCGCGTACAGCGCCGTGGTGGCGGCCAGCACCCACAGCACCTTTCCCCGCGACAGGGCCCAGAGGACCAGCGGGCTGGCCAGGAGCAGGATCACGTACAGGCCCATCACGTTGAACTGCCAGGGGCCGAACTGCAGCAGCAGGATGCCCGGGATGACCTCCGGCGCCACCGGGAAGTGCAGCAGCGAGTCCATTCCGGCATACAGGTCGTAGGAGCGCCCCGCTCCGCCGCGTCCGGCCGCCCCCGTGCCCTGGTCCACGAAGGAGGTCAGGGTGTCCGCGTTGATCGCGGGAACCAGGGAGATCAGGAATACGCCGATCAGTACCACGAGTGCCGTGGCGTAGAGCTTGCCGGCGCGTTTGGTGGTGTGGTCAATTACGTCACCAAAGCTGTCCTTCACCCGGGGTCCGAACACCATGCCCAACACCAGCCCCGAAAAGAGCACAAAGAGCTCCGCTCCGGAGACGAAGCCCACAGCCTCCTGGGTGAGCAGCTGGAACAACGAGGTCATGCCCACGTGGTTGACCACCACGAACACGATGGCGAGGCCGCGCAGGAAGTCCACCCGGGAATCACGCGGGGAGGGGTCGCCGTACGCCCAGCCCGCTGCCCGGGGCAGAAAGCGCGGAAGCAGCCAAAGCAAGCTGACGACGGCGGCCAGGACAGCCGCCGTCGTCCACGCACCGACTCCGCCGAGGACTTTCCCAACACCGTCTGAATCGTCCCCGGCCAGGTTGCCGCGGGCCGTCACCGGCCCGGTGACCAGCGCTGAGTCCGCCAGCCGCGCGCCCACTGCCGCGGCGATGCCGGGCTGGCCCGTCAGCCGCCAGTCGATGGCCGCCACCCCGGTGTCCCGGGTACTGGTCCGTTCGTCCCAGACAACGGCGCCGATGTTCCCGAACCGCTCCGAAGATGCCAGGTCGAGCACCTGGTTCCACCAGGCCAGCTTGATCTCCGGTTCCGCCGCGCCGCCGGTGGTGGAGCTGAAGAATGCGGCAGTCTGCAGCATCAGCGGCTTGCTGCGGCCCTGCACGTAGTCCGCGTAGAAGTCGCCGTAGCCGCCGCGGCCATCGCTGCCGGTGAGCATGGCCGCCAGCTCGCCGTCGGCCGGAAGTGTGTTGGCGGCGGAGGCGCCGCCGGTGTCGTCATGATAGGCGCCCAGTCCGGACCACTCCACGGCGTCGTCACCGGGGTAGTACGGCGCGTAGGCATCATCGGTGCCGTCCCAGCGGCCGTCGCCGTTGGTGTCCAGCAGCCTGAACCCGTCCGATCCCTGGACGGGAGCGTTGCGGTTCCGCTCGAACGGGTAGTCGCGGCCCAGGAAGGGTTGCCATACCATGACGGTGCCCGCGTCGTCCCGGGTTTTGAAGGCTGCGGCCACGGTCCGGAATGCCTTCTTGTACGCCTCCGGCTGCTGGCCCCAGGAGACCCAGCTGGTGTTCATGTCCGGCGCGAACCTGATGTACAGCTTGCCCCGGAAGCCGTCGCCGAGCTGCTCCACTGTCCGGGCAAACGCTGCTGCGTCGTCGGCGGACACCTGGTCCATGGACCGGGAGGGCTTGACCGTCAGCAGGGCATGGGCTCCCTGCGCGTCGCTTTGCCGGAAAAACTCGCGAATGTGGACCTTCTCGGATTCCTGCAGCGGGAGGGCGATGTCGTGTCCGAAGATGGCCGGCACCGAACCCAGCCGCTCCGCGAAGCCGGCGGCGCTGTCCTTGCCCCATTCCAGAGCTGCGCCGAAGAACGGTCCCTCCCCGGCGGCCCCATTCTTCACTGTGGCCGCCTCGACCACAGCGCCCGCCTTGACCACAGCGCCCGCCTTCTCCGCGGTGTCTGCATTGCATACGGCGCCCGGGCTGGCAAGAGCAAGGCCGGCCGGCAGGAGGACGAGCATGAGCGCCAGCAGTATGGCGGCGCCGGCCCGGAGCGGGCCACGCCCCGGCGCAATGCCGCTCACGGGGCAGCGGGGAAGGTCAGCACCACGGTGGTTCCGCCCCCGCGGGTCTCCGTCAGGGTCAGGTCACCCCCGTGGGCCTGCGCGATCCGCCGGCACGTGGCCAGGCCCAGCCCGGATCCCGGGCCGTCCCCTTCCCGATGCAGGCGCACCAACGGCTCCAGCACGCGCTGCCTGTCCTCCGGCCTGATTCCCTTCCCGTTGTCCGCGACCAGGACCGCGGTGCCGTGGTAGTTGGAAACCGCGCTGATCCGGATTTCCAGGGGACGCTCCGGGCTGCGATAGTTCAGGGCGTTGGAGAGCAGATTCTGCAGCAGGGCGCGCAGCTGGAGCGGATCCGCGTGCAGCTGCGCATCGTCCGAGTCCAGCGTGGCTCCGGCTCCGAACGGGATGCCGAGGTCCCGCGCGACGTCTGCGGCGGCCCCGCGCAGTGAGACGGGCTGCCGATGCAGGGCGCCGCCCACCTTCGAGTAGTCCAGCACGTCCTCGAGCATCGCCAGCATGCGCCGGCCGCTGGCACCGATGAGCTGCAGGTATTCAGCGGCCGGATGCTCCGGCTGCATGTCCGGATCGTCCTCGCTCAGTTCCACGTAGCCAAGAATCGTGGTCAGCGGAATACGCAGGTCGTGGCTGACGCGGCCCGCGAACTCGCCCAGTTTGGCGTTGCTCCGCCGCACCTCATCCAGCGCCGCATTCAACTGCAGCGTCCGGTGCTGGAGTTCCAGCAGCTCCACGGTCTGCTGGGCGAGGAGCTCCAGCATGGCGATCTGCTCCGGCTCGGGACTTGCCGGCTCGTCGGAGAAAACGCACAGCGAGCCGAGCACGAAGCCGGAGGCGGTTTCCAGCGGCACCGACGCGTAGAACCGGACAGCGGCGATCTCACCGGTCACAAAAGGATTGTTCGCAAAGCGCGGGTCCTCGGAGGCATCGCGGACCACGGTGGTCTCCCGGGTCAGGAAGATCCGGGCGCACATCGAGTCCTCACGGGAGCAGATGCCCGGCTCGACGCCAGACGCCGCGATCTGGCGCTGCTGGTCCGCGGTAATCACATTCACCACGCTGAAGGGCACACCGCACAGTTTGGCCGCCAGGTCCACGAGGTTGTCCAATGCGGTGCGGGCAGCGTTAGTGCGGCCGGCACCTGTGAGGGCGGTGCCGATGGGCGGGGAAGTTATGCCGTCCTGGCCGGAAAGCAGCCCGTACGCCTGCAGTGCGGCCTGCCGGTCAATATCCTGCTTCGGGAGCGTCCGAGCGCCGGTCCCTTTCATCCGTCCCCTATCGCCGCGCGGGACTCCGACCCAGCGTCAAGTCCCCCCGACGCCGATACTATCCGCCAGGCTCAACCCCTGCTGTAGTCTCTTGACACCGGCGGTCCCGCTCGGCTTCACTATTACGTATGCTGAAATAACAGTTCCATGATGCGGAACTCGACGCTCGCAAGGGATGTCGACCGCCGGGAGAGTATCCGGCCCTCCGCATAGCCGTCACCATGGATGCCAGCAGACGCTTGAGGATCACAACGTGAAGCTTGCCGAATTCAATGCCGCGGACAGGGACGCTGCCAACGCAGTCCTGCGCCCCTGCATCGACGTCCCCCGCTGGGTGGACCAGATTGCCGCTGCGCGCCCGTTCGCATCTCGCCAGGAGCTCCTCGACGGAGCCCGGGCCGCCGCGGCCCCGTTTACCCCGGACGAGGTGGAAGGCGCCATGGCACACCACCCGAGGATCGGCGAACGCCCCGCCGCGCAGACCGCCGAGGCCGCCATGTCCCGGTCCGAACAGGCAGGCGTGGACCCGGCGGACACGGAGGTGGCCGACGCCCTGGCACGCGGTAACCGCGCGTACGAGGAAAAGTTCGGCCGGGTCTTCCTGATCCGCGCCGCCGGCCGCACCGCCCCCGAAATCCTGGCAGCGCTGAACGAGCGCCTGGCCAATACCCCGGCGCAGGAAGACGCCATCGTTGCGCAGCAGCTGCGGGAAATTGCCCTGCTGCGCCTGGAAGGAGTGATCAGCGAATGAGCGTTTCGCATGTGACAACGCACGTCCTGGACACCGGCGCCGGACGCCCGGCGGCGGGCATCGCCGTCGTGCTTTACGCGAACGACGGCGGCAGCTGGACAGAGCTGGGCAGCGGCACCACCGATGCGGACGGCCGCGCGAAGGACCTGGGACCGGAGGTCCTGGCCCCCGGGAACTACCGGCTCAACTTTGCCACCGGCGACTACTACGCCCAGCAGGGCGGCACCACGTTCTTCCCGGAGGTGGACCTGGTCTTCGAGGTCACCGGCACCGAGCACTACCATGTGCCGCTGCTGCTGAGCCCGTTCGCCTACTCCACCTACCGCGGCAGCTGAAAGGAGACAGCATGCGGCTGATGCGCATTGGCCCGGCGGGCCAGGAGGTGCCGGTGGTCATCGACGACGACGGCCAGGCCTACGACCTGCGGCCGGTCACCCAGGACATTGACGGGCACTTCCTGCAGAACTGGACCGGCCAGCTGCCGGACCTGGACCTGAGCGGCCTCCCCCGGGTGACCCTCGACGGCAAACGGATCGGTGCGCCGATCGCCAGGCCCGGCGCCGTGATCGGCGTGGGGCTGAACTACGCCGAGCACGCCGCAGAATCCGGCCTGCCCGTGCCGGAGCGCCCCATCATCTTCTTCAAGCATCCCAACACCGTGGTGGGCCCCGACGACGACGTCGTCATCCCGCCGGGGGCACAGCGGGTGGACTGGGAGGTGGAACTGGGCGTGGTCATCGGCCGGCGTGCCAGCTACCTGGCATCCGACGCCGAGGCGGCGGACTGCATCGCGGGCTACGTCCTCTCCAACGACGTCTCCGAGCGCGAGTACCAGCTGGAACACTCGGGGCCGCAGTGGTCCCTCGGCAAGTCCTGCCCTACCTTCAACCCGGTGGGGCCGTGGCTGGTGCCCGCCGCGGCGGTGGAGGCGGACGACATCCGTCTCGCGTCCTGGGTCAATGACGAGGTCCGGCAGGACAGCTCGACGGCGGACATGGTCTTCGGGCCGGCAGAGCTGGTCCGCCGGCTCTCGCAGTACATGGTGCTGGAACCCGGCGACCTCATCACCACCGGCACCCCGGAGGGCGTGGCGCTGTCCGGCCGCTTCCCCTACCTGAAAGCCGGGGACGTCATGCGGATGTCCGGCGGAGACCTGCTCGGCGGGCAGCGGCAGCGGCTGGTGCAGGCCTGAACAGGCTGATCGCGCCGGGCAGGCTGGCCGCCGGGATGACAGTAGGCTAGATGGCATGTCTTCCGACCAGCCCACCCCTGAACGGGGTCAAACCCCTGAACGGGGCGAAATTCCCGAACAGCGCCAGATCACCGTACGGCGCGCCCCCAAGTATGTTCCCTTCCTGATCCTGGGCGGGCTGGTGGGCTTCGCCGCGGCGGCGGTCATTGCTTATGCCCTGCCCGGCGATGCCAGCTACGACCGCGGCGCTGTATACGGCTTCTTCATGGTGCCCTGCGCCGCGGCCGGTGTGATTCTCGGCGCAATTGCTGCCCTGGTGCTGGACCGGGCCAGCGTGCGCCGCGCCCGCCGCGGCGTCGTGGAAGCCGTTCCGGAAGCGGAGCTTTCTCCCGAACGCACGCACCCAGGCACGGCACCAGCCGCGCATCCGTCCACAGAACCGTCCACAGAACCCGGCACCGCCCCGGAGCGGACCACGGACGACGGCGAGACCGGCCAGCGGTCATAATCCGGCGGCCGGAATTTCCATACCCCATGACGTGAGATAATCGACCAGTGGCACGCGGCGATGGAAAACTTTCTCATGATCTTCTCCCTGGCGAAAAAGGCCCGATGGACGCATGCGGCGTCTTCGGGGTCTGGGCACCAGGTGAAGAAGTAGCAAAACTTACCTACTACGGGCTGTACGCGCTGCAGCACCGCGGTCAGGAGTCGGCTGGTATAGCCACCAGCGACGGCAAGCGGATCAACGTCTACAAGGACATGGGCCTCGTATCCCAGGTCTTCGACGAGACCACGCTGAACACCCTGACCGGGCACCTGGCCGTGGGCCACTGCCGCTACTCCACCACCGGAGCCAGCCACTGGGCCAACGCCCAGCCCACGCTGGGCGCTACCGCCACCGGCACGGTGGCCCTGGCCCACAACGGCAACCTCACCAACACGGCCGAACTGAACGCCATGATCCATGAGCGCAACGGCGGCCAGCTCAGCGGCGAAATGAAGCAGGGCAACACCTCCGACACCGCCCTGGTGACGGCGCTGCTGGAGGGCGAAGAGGGCAAGTCCCTCGAGGAGACCGCCCTCGAACTGCTTCCCAAGATCCGCGGCGGCTTCTGCTTCGTTTTCATGGACGAAGGCACGCTCTACGCAGCCCGTGACACTTTCGGCATCCGCCCGCTCTGCCTGGGCCGGCTGGAGCGCGGCTGGGTGGTCGCTTCCGAGCAGTCCGCCCTGGCCACCGTCGGCGCCAGCTTCATCCGGGAGATCGAGCCCGGCGAGTTCATCGCCATCGATGAACAGGGCGTGCGGTCCCGCCGCTTCGCGGACCCGACGCCGGCCGGCTGCGTTTTCGAGTACGTCTACCTCGCGCGCCCCGACGCCGCCATCGCCGGCCGGTCCGTCTACGAATCCCGCGTGGAGATGGGCCGCCAGCTGGCACGCGAGAACACCCAGACCGCTGACATCGTCATCCCGGTCCCCGAGTCCGGCACGCCCGCGGCCGTGGGCTACGCCGAGGAATCCGGCATCCCGTTCGCGCACGGCTTCGTCAAGAACTCCTACGTGGGCCGCACGTTCATCCAGCCGTCGCAGACGCTGCGCCAGCTGGGCATCCGGCTGAAGCTCAACGCCCTGGAGTCCGTGATCCGCGGCAAGCGCGTGGTGGTGGTGGATGACTCGATCGTCCGCGGCAACACCCAGCGCGCCATCGTCCGGATGCTCCGCGAGGCCGGCGCCGCCGCCGTCCACGTCAAGATTTCCTCCCCGCCGGTCCAGTGGCCCTGCTTCTACGGCATCGACTTCGCCTCCCGGGCAGAGCTCATCGCCAACGGCGCCACCATCGAGGAGATCTCCCAGGCCATCGGCGCCGATTCGCTCGCGTACATTTCCGAAGACGGCATGATCGGCGCCACCCAGCAACCACGCGAACGGCTCTGCACGGCATGCTTCACGGGCAAGTACCCCATTGAGCTGCCCGGCGCCGACAAGCTCGGCAAGAACCTGCTGGAGCGCACGGACCTGGGCGGCCTGCCTGCCCCGTCCGGCGCCGCTCCGGCCGCCGGTTCGGCAGCCGGTTCGGCAGCGGATGCTGCCGCCGACGCCGCCATCGAACCGGCTGCCGCCACCCCCGGCAACCCGGAAAGCATCCCGGTGACCGAGGACCCCGCGGAAAAGCCGGGCGCCACGGGCTGTGACCCGGGACCGGATTCCGAACTCGAGAACCTGCTGACCGACGCCGACCGCGTGCCCGATCTCCACCACGACGCTGCGACCGTCGGCGCTGACAAGAAAGAGTCCCTATGACTTCCGCTTCCTCTACTGCTGACATGAATGCTGCCCAGAACAACACCGGCATCACCTACGCGGCCGCCGGTGTGGACGTCGAAGCCGGCGACCGCGCCGTCGAGCTTATGAAGGACGCCGTCAAGGCAACCCACAACGCATCGGTGATTGGCGGCGTCGGCGGTTTCGCAGGCCTGTATGACGTCTCCAGGCTCCTCACCTACAAGAGGCCCCTGCTGGCCACCTCCACGGACGGCGTGGGCACCAAGGTGGCCATCGCCCAGGCCATGGACATCCACGACACCATCGGTTACGACCTCGTGGGCATGGTGGTGGACGATATCGTGGTGGTGGGCGCCGAGCCGCTGTACATGACCGACTACATCGCCTGCGGCAAGGTGGTTCCGGAGCGCATCGCCGACATCGTCCGCGGCATCGCCGCCGCCTGCTCCGTGGCCGGAACCGCGCTGGTGGGCGGCGAAACCGCCGAGCACCCCGGCCTGCTGGGCGAACACGAGTACGACGTCGCCGGCGCCGCCACCGGCGTGGTGGAAGCTGGCGCGCTGCTCGGACCGGACCGCGTCCGTGCCGGCGACGTGGTGATCGGCATGGCCTCCTCCGGCCTGCACTCCAACGGCTACTCGCTGGTCCGGCGCGTCATCAACCACGCCGGCTGGGCGCTGGACCGCCAGGTGTCCGAGCTCGGCCGCACGCTGGGCGAGGAACTACTGGAACCCACCCGCGTCTACGCCGCCGACTGCCTGGACCTGGCACGGGCCTTCCCGGTCACCGCGGACAAGGCTGTGCACGGCTTCAGCCATGTCACCGGCGGTGGCCTGGCAGCCAACCTGGCCCGCGTGCTGCCGCAGGGGCTCGTGGCCACCGTTGACCGCTCCACCTGGGAGCTGCCCGCCATCTTCAAACTTGTTTCCGAGCTGGGCCGCGTGCCGCTGCCCGACCTGGAGCGCACGCTCAACCTCGGCGTCGGCATGGTGGCCGTGGTCTCCGCCGAAGCTGCAGACGCTGCCGTGGCCCGCCTGAACGAGCGCGGACTGCCGTCCTGGATCATGGGCGCCGTCAGCGCCGATTCGGACGCCGTGGCCAAGACCGGTCCGGACTACGTGCAGGGCGCCAAGGGCGTGGACGGCGGCGCAGTCCAGCTGGTCAACGCCTACGCTTAAATACATCATCGAGTGCTCCCCACCGGCCCCCTCGCCTCGCAAGCTCGGCCAGGGAACCCTGCCGGCGTGGGCCCAACCGCCCTCTAGAACCTTCATAAGGGCGGTTGGGGAGCACTCGATGCGTGTTTAAACTTCCAGGACGCTGAACACCCCGCCCTGGGGGTCCTTCAGGGTGGCGACGGTGCCGCCGTCGTCGTCAAACTCCGGCTCCACGAGCACCTCGGCGCCGGCGGAAACAGCCGACAGCACCGCTTCCTTGACGCTGGAGACGCCGAAGTAGACCTGCCAGCCGCGGTTGCCGGCGTCCCCGCCCTCCTCGTCCTCCTCCGGAGCAGCGGCGATGCCCGCCACCTCCGCGCCGTCCACCATCAGCGTGGTGTAGGTTCCACCGTCGTCCTGGGGGTACTCGGTCACCTCGTGCCCGAACAGCTGCTGGAAGAAACCGACGGCGGCCTGCGGCTCGGGCGTGATCAGTTCGGCCCAGGCGAACGCGCCGGGCTCGTTGTGCCGCCCGCTGCCCGGGTGGGTACCGGCCTGCCAGATGCCGGTGGCACCGCCGCCCGGCGGCTCCACGAACACCATGGTTCCGGTGTCCCCGATGGCCTCCGGCCCGAACTGCACCGAGCCGCCGGCGTGTTCGGCTTCCTCCGCGGCGGCCCGGGCATCCACCGCGGCGAAGTATACGTTCCACTGCGCGGGCCGCTGTGCACCCCCCTGCTGCGGCTGCGGTGCCACTGTCGCCACGAGATCGTCATCCAGGAAGGCCTTCGCGTAGCTGCGTCCGTCCGGAGTCGGCAGGTCCTCGTAGCGCCACCCGAACACGGCGGCGTAGAAGGCCTTGGCCGCAGCCACATCCGGCGTCTGGACGTCCGCCCAGCAGAGCTCTCCGAGGCTGTACCCGCTGCGCTGAACCATGGGTCCGTACCTTTCGTTGGCTGAGTTCCTCCAGCCTAATTCCTCCGGGCGCTGGCGTGCACGGCCCGTCCGGTGAAGGCGGCGAGGCCCTGGGTGATCAACTCCAGGCTTTCCCTGCAACGGACCCGGAATATACAAAAGGCCCGTTGGGTACGCCAAAGACTGGCGTGCCCAACGGGCCTGATAACTGTGGCGACACCCGGACTCATCCCTGCGGCCACGTCTCTGGCTATGACCAGATGTCCGGATCAGGCAGGGAGACGGGCAACCCGATGCGGGAAATACCCAGGAGGTGTACGACGGCGGCGTTCAGCCAACTGCCTTACGGCAGTTCAGGGAAACGACTAACCGATACGACGGCTGTCTACCTCGTCGTCGTCTTCATCCAAATCGTCCGCGTACTTATCCACGTAGGCTGAATAGTCCGGCTCGACCGGTTCATTCGCGAAATGGCTCGTGGCACGACTTCCCGGACCCGTGAGCTCACGCTGTAGGGCCGAATAATCGGTGTTCGGGGAGTAGTACTTGATGTCCCGAGCCTGCTTGGTAGCTTTTGCCTTTTGACGGCCGCGCCCCATGGCGTGACCCCCTTTTGTACTTGGACCGGAGGTGGTCACCTTTGGCGATCGGTGAGGCCCCGGAATGTTTGGTCAATTTGTCGTACCCCTAGATTACATGCTTTCGGCGGCATCTGCTTGCCACACGGGCCTCCGGAGGCCCCCGCAGCCCGCTTCTCCGCGGCAATCCGGGCTTCGCAGGGATTTTTTGTTCGATAGAGTCTCCTGAACGACTGAAATTAGCGGGCATGGGAATCCGGCAACCGGCCGCCAGGGCCACACCGCGGAAACGCATGGATACCGGATCCTCACCGCCGAGCGAACGCCAGGAAGGGGTGCCGCCCCCATATGAATGACAACGATCCCAGCCACGACGGGGAACGCGGGACGGTCCGCTCCGTCACCGTGCAGCCCGAGCCAGCTGAGGCCCAGTCAGCCGGCTGCGAACCGGCGGAGCCCAAACCGGTAACGCCAGAGTCAGCCGGGCCGGACCGGACCCAACCCAGCGCAGCCCGGCCCGGTACCGCCCGGCCCGGCGCCGCCCAGGCCATTGCTGCCCGGCTCAAAAGCCTCCTCGGATCAATCCGTTCCCGGCTCGCGCAGACCGAGGTCCGGCAGACCCTGCTCAAAGCCGGTTTTGTCGTTGCGCTGCTCGTGGTGGGCGGCCTGCTCGTGTGGCTTCTGACGTCGCTCCTCGCCAGCGCCACCATGCAGGCCGCCAACCGGCCCGAGGCAACCGCGGCGCAGTCCTCCCCCGCCGCGCCGGCTGTATCGCCCCGGCCCAGCCTGCCCCTGGCCAACGTGGGCCCGCTGGACTTCCGGGTGGGCGACTGCTTCAAGGACTTCGACCCCGAGGCATCCAAGTCCACCGTGGTTGCGTGCACCTCCGACCATTCCGCCCAGCTGGTGGCGGTCACCCATTACGCTGACGGTGACGCGTACCCGGGCCGGGAGGGCCTGAAGACAAGGGCCCGGGAGACGTGCCAGACGGCGGCCCTGACGGAGAAGTCCAATGCGTACAACCTGAACTACCGCCTCGCCTACCCGAGCACGGCAAGCTGGGCCAAGGGCGACCGCCGCGTGGACTGCTACGTCACCGCGTCGGGCAACGTCATCAAGGCAAGCCTGCTCCCGTAGTTCCCTGCCCCCGTCGGGTTAGTCGCGTCCCGATAGCCCCGTCCCGTTAGCCCCGGCGGCGGACCGTGAGCCCGCTGCCCAGGGGCGCACCGCCGTCGGGCCCGGAGAGAGCTTCCAGGCCTTCGACGGTGAGTTCCCCAAGGTCCGCGGCAGTATCCACCAGGACCGTGTCGCCGTCGGAGATTTCACCGGCCAGGATGGCCTTGGCGAGCCGGTCGCCGATTTCGCGCTGCACGAGGCGTCGCAGCGGCCGGGCGCCGTATGCCGGGTCGAAGCCTGACATTGCCAGCCACGAGCGGGCACCTTCGGTGACCTCGAGCGAGAGCCGCCGCTCGTGCAGGCGCTTGGTCAGCTCCGCCACCTGCAGCTCGACGATGCGGGAAAGCTCCTCGACGGACAGCGGATCGAACAGCACCACCTCGTCCAGCCGGTTCAGGAACTCGGGCTTGAAGGAGGCGTTCACCGTGGCCATCACGGCATTGCGCTTGGCGTTCGCATCCAGCGTCGGGTCAACGAGGAACTGGCTGCCCAGATTCGACGTGAGCACCAGGATCACGTTGCGGAAGTCCACGGTGCGGCCCTGGCCATCGGTGAGGCGGCCGTCGTCGAGCACCTGCAGCAGGATGTCGAACACCTCGGGGTGGGCCTTCTCCACCTCGTCCAGCAGCACCACGGAGTACGGCCGGCGGCGGACGGCCTCGGTGAGCTGGCCGCCCTCCTCGTAGCCGACGTAGCCGGGAGGCGCGCCGACGAGGCGCGCCACGGAGTGCTTCTCGCTGTACTCGGACATGTCGATCCGCACCATGGCGCGTTCGTCGTCGAACAGGAAGTCCGCGAGCGCCTTGGCGAGCTCGGTTTTGCCGACGCCGGTAGGGCCGAGGAACAGGAAGGAACCAGTGGGCCGGTTGGGGTCGCTGATGCCGGCCCGGGCGCGGCGCACGGCGTCGGATACGGCGGTAACGGCCTTGGACTGGCCGATCAGCCGCTTGCCGAGTTCCTCTTCCATGTGCAGCAGCTTCTGGCTTTCACCCTGGAGCATCCGGCCGGCGGGGATGCCGGTCCACGCCGCGATGACCTCGGCGATGTCGTTGGCGGTGACATCCTCCGCCACCATCAGCGCGGACTTGTCGGCGACGGCGGCCTCGGCCTCGGCGGCGGCGTTCAGCTCGCGTTCCAGTGCCGGAATTTCGCCGTAGAGGATCCGGGAGGCTGTCTCCAGGTCACCTTCGCGCTGCGCCTTGTCTGCCGTGGACCGCAGCTCATCCAGTTTTGCTTTCAGGTCTCCCACGCGGTTCAGGCCGGCCTTCTCGGCCTCCCAACGGGCGTTCAGGCCTGCCAGCTGCTCCTTCTTGTCCGCCATGTCAGCCCGCAGGGCGGCGAGGCGCTCCACGGACGCGGCGTCCGTCTCGCCCTGCAGGGCGAGCTCCTCCATGGTGAGCCGGTCGACGGCGCGCCGCAGCTGGTCGATCTCCTCCGGGGCGGAGTCAATCTCCATGCGCAGCCGGGAGGCGGCCTCGTCCACGAGGTCGATCGCCTTGTCCGGCAGTTGCCGCCCGGAAATGTAGCGGTTGGAGAGCGTCGCGGCAGCCACCAGCGCGGAGTCGGCGATGGCAACCTTATGGTGGGCCTCGTACCGCTCCTTCAGGCCGCGGAGGATGCCGATGGTGTCGTCCACGCTGGGCTCCCCGACGTACACCTGCTGGAAGCGGCGCTCCAGGGCGGGGTCCTTCTCGATGTTCTCGCGGTACTCGTCGAGGGTGGTGGCGCCGATCAGCCGCAGCTCACCCCTGGCCAGCATGGGCTTGAGCATGTTGCCGGCGTCCATGGCACTCTCGCCGCTGGCCCCGGCTCCCACCACGGTGTGCAGCTCATCGATGAACGTGACGATCCGGCCTTCGGAGTTCTTGATCTCCTCAAGGACGGCCTTGAGGCGCTCCTCAAATTCGCCGCGGTACTTGGCGCCGGCCACCATGGAGGCCAGGTCAAGGGCGATCAGGGTCTTGCCGCGAAGGCTTTCCGGCACGTCGCCGGCCACCATCCGCTGCGCCAGGCCCTCGACGACGGCGGTCTTGCCGACGCCCGGTTCGCCGATCAGCACGGGGTTGTTCTTGGTCCGGCGGCTGAGCACCTGCACGACGCGCCGGATTTCACTGTCACGGCCAATGACCGGATCAAGCTTCCCCGAACGCGCCACCGCCGTGAGGTCGGTGCCGAACTTCTCCAGGGCCTGGAAGGTGTTTTCGGGATCGGGCGTGTTGACCTTGCGGTCGCCGCGGACACCCGGAAGGGCCGCCGCCAGCGCCTCATGGGACGCGCCGGCGTCGCGCAGCAGCCTGCCCACGCCGTCGCTTCCGGCCGAGAGCCCCAGCAGCAGGTGCTCGGTGGAGACAAAGGAATCACCCAGCTTGTCTGCCTCGTTTTGGGCGTTCTGGATTGCCTGCAGGGAAGGTCGGGACAGCTGGGCCTGCTGGACCGAGCTTCCGGACGTGGCGGGCAGTGCCTTGATGGCGGTACTGGCCTGCACGCTGACAGCATCCGGGTCCGCGCCCGTGGCGCGGAGGAGTGCGACGGCGACACCTTCCCTTTGATCCATCAGCGCCTTGAGCAGGTGGGCGGGTTCCACCTGCGGGTTTCCGGCCGTGGAGGCGTTCATGGCCGCAGCCGAAAGAGCCTCCTGGCTCTTGGTGGTGAATTTGACGTCCAAAGAGAGCTCCTTTCGAAGACGGTTTAGCTAAGTTGAGTCTACTACGCTCAACTTTGCTTTTCAGGTCTTCACGGCCAAGTTTTCCCACAGCGAAATGCCCACTGGTGGTGCGGCGAATTTTTTCCGTGAACGGTGGCTCTTGAACTGTATCCCCGCAGGCCGAATCCCCCTAGGATCGGACCTGTGGCTGCGAGGGTCACACCCCACGTCTCCAGAGACAGGACCGGCAATGAAGAAGTTTGTAGTTCTTTACAACGCACCGCAGTCGGCACAATCCCAGATGGCGGAGAGTTCCCCCGAGGCCGCGCAGGAGGGCATGAAGGCGTGGATGGAGTGGGCGTCCCGGGCCGGCAATGGCATCGTGGACATGGGCCAGCCCCTGGGCGCCGGCAAGGAAGTCAGCCAGTCGGGCACCTCGGACACGACCACCAGCGTGGGTGGATACGGCATCCTGCAGGCCGAGGACATGGACGGAGCCCTGGCCCTGCTCGAGGGGCACCCGCACCTCATGATGCCCGGTGCCAGCATCCAGGTGTACGAGACCCTGGACTTGCCCGGGATGTAACTCCTACGAGCCCTGGACTCCCGAGACGCTGGTGATCCAGGCGAGGTTGCGGACCACGGAGGCGTGGTCGTTGTAGTAGCCGGTGTAATTCGCAGGATTCCGCGCCGGCAGGATGTCCGACGTGGACAGGACCCCTGCAAGTTTGCCGTTCACGATCAGCGGCCCGCCCGAGTCGCCACTGAGCGGGTGGCCGCTCTCCGACCGCGTCCGGACCGACGGACCGCCATAGTTGTCCACGCCCTGCCAGACCACCGAGACGCCCGCCGCCTTGAGGTAGTAGGACATGGCGCCGGACCCCTCGGACTGGTCGCCCCAACCGTAGACCGTTGCGGATGTTCCGGTGACAGGAAAGGAACTGGACAGGCCCACATAGGAGCCGTAGTAGGGCGTGGACAGCTTCAGCAGCAGGACATCCCCGGCCGGTGCCGCATAGCGCGCGGCAACCGAACGGACCGCACCGCCGGTTCCGAGGTAGCTGGTGCCCAGCCGGACCGACCTCAGGCTGGTGGAGTTGCAGTGCTTGGCGGTGATGACCCAGCTCGCGGCGACCTGGCTGCCGGTGCACCCCACGTTGACACCTGCGGAGTCGTAGGAAACTTGCGCCACAAAGGGGGCGGCTGAAACTGTGGTGGTACCGCCGCCAGCGATGTCCCTGCTGAACGTGCCGTCACCGGAGGGGGCCGGCACTTCTTTGGCCGGGGCAACTCCTTGCGCCGGGGCCGCTTCTTCGACAGGGGCGGCCTGAGCCGGCGGGCCGCAAAGAACGGGAGCCAGCAGCGCCGCGCTGGCCGCGGCCGTGGCCAGGATTTTCGCGATCTTCAACGTGAGGCTCCTTAGCGTTTGGTGCGAGGGGTGCGAGAGGTCCGACTCGAGCCTACGTTCATTGACAGAATTTGTCATATTCATTACAAGAAGTGTCACTATCATTCCACGCCGGGATTGGTTTATTGCATGCCGGGAACGGCGTATGGCCCGGCGGCGCTGCGGGCATTACCCTGAGGGCCTAGCAGTAGATACCGTTCCCCCAGCCTGGCGGCACCAGGCTCGGTTCCGTGATGTGAGGGATCATGCCTGGACTGTCGAAACAGCGGAGATGGTCCGGCGTGGCTCCGGCCGTGCTCTCACTGGCGCTGCTGCTAACTGCCTGCCAACAGGGTCCGCCCCCGCCGCCGTCGGAAACGCCGGTTCCGCCCGGCACGTCCGGACCGCCGGCAACCGCGGCGCCCGGCCCGGAAGGGTCATCCTCCCCCGCCGGGCCCTCCTCGCCGACAAAGACCACCCCCTCCACATCGCCCGCCGCCGTCCAGTTCACGGCCCAGGGCGACATCGGGCTGAGCACGGGGGCACGCAAGGTGCTTGACACCATCAGCGGCCTCCGTCCCGAGCTGAACCTTGCGCTCGGGGATTTCTCCTACGAGGCGGGGCGCGAGCAGGAATTCTGCGACATGGTCACCGGCAAGCTGGGCGGGGACTTTCCCTACCAGGTGGTCACGGGAAACCACGAAAGCGACGGCCACGACGGCGACATCGCCAACATCGTCAACTGCCTGCCCAACAAACTGCCAGGACTGACAGGCGAGTACGGAATCCAGTGGTACGCCGACTACCCGGAACGGGACCCGCTGGTGCGCTTCATCATGGTGTCCCCCGGCATCAAGTTCCACGACGGAAACACCCTGGACTACTCCAGGGGCAGCGAGCGCTGGCTGTGGACAGCGGCCGCCCTTGACGGCGCCAGGTCCAGGAAGATCCCGTGGACCGTCGTCGGCATGCACACCCCCTGCCTCAGCGTGGGCAAGTACGACTGCCAGGCCGGGCGCGATTTCACCAACCTTCTCATCGACAGGAAGGCGGATCTGGTGCTGTCCGGCCACGACCACAATTACCAGCGGAGCCATCAGCTGGGCCGCGGCCAGGGTTGCCCGGCGCTGGTGCCGGACACCTTCTCCGGCGGCTGCCTCGCCGACCCGGACAACGCCATGGTCCAGGGCGCCGGAACCGTGTTCGCCACCGTGGGAACCGGCGGGGTGGGGCTCTATGAGGTCAACGACCAGGATCCCGAATCCCCCTACTTTGCTGCCTGGTCCGGGAAGAACCGCGACGCCGCCCTCGGCACCCTGGACGTAACGGCCACCGCTGACCGGCTCTCAGCGCGGTTCGTTCCGGCGGCCGACTACACGTTTACGGACAGCTTCGAGATCAAACGGAAGTAGCAGCGCCGCCGAACCGGCGTCCCTACACCCGCTTCCAGATGGCAATCCAGTCCAGGTAGACGTGCCCCGCCGTGTCCGGCTTGGGGCAGCCAAACAGGCAGGCTTCAGTCTGGAGAATGTAGTGCATCGCGATATTCGGCGTCCGCGAAGTTCCCGCCCCGAGCGAGCGGCCGTCGAGGAAAAACTCGACTTTGCCCGGGCTCCACTCCATGGTGGCCACGTGCCACTGGGTGAAGGTGGTGTCGGAGTAGAAGATATCGGTGGCGTAGGGGTCGTTGCCCATCTTGTGAACGGCACCGTAGAACTTCGTGGAGAGGTCCCCCTCGGGGAAGTCGAGTTCGCCGTCCCGGGGCCAGATCCCGCTGTCCGGCCACAGCAGCCAGGCCGTCTTGAAGCCGCGCAACGGATCGGCCTTGAACCGTACCGAGAACCTTCCGTAGAGGAGACTGTTGGCCCGGTGCGGGTTTGTACTGCTGTTCGGAATTTTGGGGGTGGGCGCGGCCCCCATTGACACACCGTTCTCCGTGTGCAGATACCAGTCCAGCATGCCGTTCTTCACGCTGAGCACCTTGGACGGGTAATAGCCCGACTTCGCTCCCCGCTGCCCTGCCGTGTCCGGGGTGCCGTCCACATAACCGGCGCTCCACTTCGCAGCGTAGGCAGGGCCCGGAAATCCGCCAATGGGCACGTCTCCCTGGTTGAAGTCCTCCCGGAACACCTGTTTCCACCCGGGCAGGTCACCTGTGGGCAACTGGTGCAGCTTAGGGTCCGCTGCCGGCACCTTCTGGGTCAGGGGCTTTGGCGGGGTCGGCGCCACCGGGGCCGCTGTTGAGGGCGGTGCGGCTGCGGATGGCCCCGCCACCGGCGCCGCGGCCCGGGTTGGCTCCGGACGGGATGACGGCGGCGGGGCGGGCCTGGCAGCCTTCGCCGCCGGAGACGAAGACGCAGGGAAGGAAGACGCAGGGGGTCCGGCCGCTGACGCAGCGCCCGTTTCTGCCGCCGACGGTTCGGCGGCGGGCAGCGGGTCCGGCGGAAGCCGCTGCGCTTCCGTAGCCACCGTCCCGTACACCGTCAGCGCCGCCACCGCCACGACCACAGCCAGCCGCCCGGGGAACCGGGGCAAAGTGCGGCGCCCACGGTGCCTGCCGTGAGCTGAGTTAACCATGGGGCAAGTGTGACACCGGAGACTAATCGCATCCAAGGATTCCTCGACCCCCAAAACTGGGGTCGGTGCAAGGCATCCCAAGCTTTTTCCAAGTTGCCCGGCCGAACATGATCCGAGGGGGAGTGCAAGCAAGTTGCCAGTACCGCAGCAGCAGGCGCTTCGATTTTCCCGTATCCACCGGGGAGGCTGCTCGGGCGGGGCATAGGCATACGACTCCGATGAGTGGTGAGGCTAGTGACCATCCCCATACAAGTTTCAACTGTTCGTGCATCAAATGCGGTACCGGTACCCCTGGCCTCCATCAGTGTGGTGATTCCCACCCTCAATGAGGCCATGAACCTCCCGTGGGTCCTTCGGCGCATGCCCTCGTATGTGGACGAGGTGGTGATCGTCGACGGCCGTTCCCTGGACAGCACCGTCGACGTGGCCAGGGCATTGCGCCTGGACGTCGTGGTGGTCTCCGAGCCCCAGGCCGGCAAGGGCTTCGCAGTAAGGGCCGGGCTGGCCGCGGCATCCGGAGACATCATCGTCATGCTGGATGCTGACGGGAGCATGGATCCGCAGGAAATCGGCTGGTTCATCTCGCCGCTCCAGCATGAATTCGACTTCGTCAAGGGCTCCCGGTACGTCACGGGCGGAGGCTCCGAGGACATCACCCTGCTCCGCAGCGCCGGTAACCGCAGCCTGACCCGCCTGGCCAACCTTGTCCTGCACAGCAACTATTCGGATCTCTGCTACGGCTACATCGCCATGCGGCGGGAGTGCCTCCAGATCCTCGAGCTTCAGTCTGAGGGGTTCGAGATTGAAACCGAGCTGATCGTCCGTGCCTCCCGGGCGGGCCTGCGGATCGCCGAGGTGCCCAGCAACGAACTGACCCGGATTTCCGGCAACTCCAACCTTCATACCTTCCGCGACGGGTGGCGGGTACTGCGGACCCTGGCCCGTGAATGCGTGGGCTGGGAAGCACCCACGGCCGGCGCCCGGCCAGAGTCGCTCAGGCGCGTGAAATACAGGTACCCCAGCATAACCCTCCCCCACATTCCGACGGATCCGGCAACCGTCCTTGGCCTGATAGCGGGTGATTAAGGTGAACCACACTGAAGGGCTCCCGGCTGTTTCGGTGGTGATCTGCTCCTACACGGAAGACCGGTGGGACAGGCTGATGGCCGCCGTCGAATCCGTCCGCGCCCAAACGGTACGGCCGCAGCAGACGATCGTGGTGGTCGACTACAACGTGGATCTCTACAAGCGGCTCATCTTTACCGTCGATGATGTTGTGATCCTGGAGAACACCGGCCCCAAAGGCCTCTCCGGAGCACGGAACACGGGGGCCGCGGCGGCGACTGCCGGCGTCGTTGCCTTCCTCGATGACGATGCGGTGGCGGCCCCGGACTGGCTGGAGAGGCTGAGGGCCCTCTACGACGACCCGGACGTGCTGGCCGTGGGCGGACGCGTCGTGCCGGAATGGGAAACGAGCCGGCCGGCCTATTTCGGCGAGGAGCTGGACTGGATTATCGGCTGCACGCACCGCGGCATGCCCAAGGTGGCGGCCGAGGTGCGCAACGTCATCGGCGCCAACATGTCCTTCCGTTCCCAGGTCCTCCAGGTGGTGGGAGGCTTCAACACTGCCCTCGGACGCCAGAACTCGCTGCCCCTGGGTTGCGAGGAGACGGAAATCTGCATCAGGGCGGCCATCGGTTCGCCCGGTGGGCGCGTGGTGTACGAACCGGCGGCGCTGGTGAACCATTTCGTTCCCGCCCAGCGGGGCACGCTGAGCTACATGCTGCGGCGCGCCTGGTCTGAGGGGATATCCAAAGCCCTGGTCAGCAAGATCGTCGGCCACAAGCGCGCCCTGGGGCCCGAGCGCCGGTACGTCCGCAGCGTGCTGCCGCGTGCCGTGGCGGCGGGGATAGCAGGCACGATCCGGGGAACGGATCCTGCCGGCCTGCGACGCGCAATAGCCACGGTCGCCGTGCTGGCCGTAACTACCTGCGGGTACGTCCGGGGACGCCGCCTGCCCCTTGATCCGGCGGACGCGGGTCTCGCGCCGCACGAGCCACACGCCAGCTGGAGGGAAGTCAAATGATCCGGATGTACCCGCAGTACACCCCTGTCCGTAACGCCGATACCGCTGGAGGGTACGGGGCATGAGCCAGTCCGAAAAAGACGTTCTGCGGGGTTCACTCCCGTCCACCGGCACCAGCTTCGATATCCACGGCCTCGTGGGCATCGATGTTGCTCCCGATACCCCCGGCGAAGCGCAGCTGCGGGACATGCTCGCTCCGTTCCTGGGACCGTCGCGGGCACCGCTCCGGCTGAACGTCAGCGCGGAAATAGAGGAGGTGGCGGAACAGTCGCACGCCGAGGACGCCTACCGGTTCACGCCGGACTCGCTCTACATCCCCGCGGACCGCGTCCAGGTCCAGGAAACCCGCGACGGCTACTCCGTCCGGGGCCGTGGCGAGCTCCTGACGGCCGTCATCCCTCTGCTGGACCGGCTCTGCATCAGGCAGAACGCCGCCATGATCCACGCGGCGGTGGTTGACTTCCGCGGCTCGGGGGTCCTCCTTCCCGCCTGGGGCGGCGTGGGTAAGACCAGCACGGTCGCGAAGCTCGTAGCCATGCCCGGCGTGCGGTTCATGGCCGACGACTGGGCCTTCCTGGATGCCGACGGCATGCTCATGGGCTACGCGAAGCCGATGTTCCTCAAGCCGCACCACCGCAGGATCTACCCCGAGGTGTTCAGCGGTACCCGCAAGCCCCTCGCCCCGGGCTGGCTCACGAACACGGTGGCCCACCTCGCCACAGCCGTCCATCCGGTGATCGTCCGCTACCCGAAGACCGCCGCCTTCACGCGCCGCTGGTCCCCGGAGCACCGGATGGTCCATCCGGAGCTGGTCTTCGGGCAGGAGGGCATCTCGTCGGCGGCACTCACCCGGCTGGCCATCTTCCTCGAACGCTATGACGGGTCCGAAGCCCGGCTGGAGACGCGAACCCGCGAATGGATGACTTCCCGCATCGTCGGGAACTTCCATTCGGAGCTGCCGGTGGTGTCACGGCGGCTGATCGAGGCACTGGGTGCCACCGGGCTCGTTCCACTGGAGGAATTCTTCAGCCAGAAGGCGGCAGTGGTACGCCGGGCCTTGGACGACGTGCCCTGCTCCCTGCTCCGGATTCCCGCCTCATGGTCCGCAGACCGGACGTCCGACTACGTTGCCGGCCTGATCAGCTCCAAGCTGGAGGAGTGACGTGGGGGCCCACGTGAGTGACCTCGAGGTGTCCGTGGTGGTTCCTGCGCGGAATGCAGCCCGTTGGCTGGGCGAATGCCTGGAATCCATCCGCGCCGAAAAACCACGGGAGATCATCGTGGTTGACGGCTGTTCCACGGACAACACGGTGGAGATCGCACGGTCCATGGGCGCCCGCGTCATCTCGGACGAGGGCCGCGGGCTGCCGGCAGCGCGGATGCTCGGCGTCAAGAACGCCCGCTCCGACCTCGTTGCCCTGATCGATTCCGATGTCGTCCTGCCGCCGGGCGCCCTGGGCGGGCTCCTGGACGAATTTAAGGCCTGCGGCTACGACGGACTGCAGTTCGGCCTGGTCAGCGAAGCGGACGGACCCGGGTACTGGGGCGCGGCCCTGGCCTGGCACCACATCCACAGCCGGGTCCGTTCGTGGTTCGGCGTGTGCGCCACCCTCATGTTCCGAAAAGTCCTGCTGTCCGTGGCGTTCGATGACACCTTCCGCTCAGGTGAGGACATCGAGCTCAGGATAAGGCTCGAAGACGCCGGCTACCGGCTTGGCGTTTCCAGCACCACCGCGGTGCGGCACAGGTTCATGGACTCGTTCGACGCCGCCCGCGACCAGTGGCTCCAGGACGGCGCCGGGCTGGCCCGCACCGTTCGCAAACACCCCGGCCGTGCCGGATGGCTGGTGCTGCTGCCGCTGCTGGCGACCATCCGCGGCGTCGGCATGTCACTGCTGCATGCGCCCCGGTTCCTGGCGTACTGGGCCTGTTTCCTGGTGTACAACTACAGGTCGATGTTCGGCGAACTTATGCGTCCGCCCGGCACCGGACTGTCCGTGGGCGGGAACGCGGCCTGGCTGACCGCCGCCCGGGTGGCCCCGATGGCCGCCGGTTTCCTGTTCTGGGCGCTGGCGGCGATCATGCTGCCGCCAGCACAGCTCGGCATGGGTTCCGCCGTCGTGGCCGCAGCGCTCCTGACCGTGCAGCTGGGGATGTTGGGAGTGGGGCCGGCCACCCTGACCCTGCTCCCCGAACAGTCCGACGGCGGCCGCAGGCTAGTTGCCAGCAGCCTCCTCACCGTCGGGGTTTCCACCGTGATTTTGTCCGGTGCCGTGGCAGCGGTGACCTACTCGCTGGGATCCGGTGTGGGCCTGGCCTGGAACGATCCCGTCCTGACCGGGTTGTTCGCCGCCACGGCCGTGTTTGCCGCGGCCGCGTACCAGCTGGACCATGTGGGCGTGGCGCAGGAACGCTCCGACCGCGCCCTGGTGAGGAGCCTTGCCCAGAGCGTGGTGCAGCTGGCCGTGCTGGCCCTTGCCCTCGCCGGCGGAATCCGGGAAGTGGCAGTGGTGGTCGGAGCGGTGGCCGCCGGAGCCCTGGCCAGCGTGGTCCTCGGGCTCCGCCAACTCCAGCGCGCCAAGGTGTCACCCGACTGGAAGCTCGGGCTCCGTGTCGGACCGGCCCTGCGGCTGCTGAAGCCCGGCCTGCCGAACCATGCGCTGATGCTCGCCGACCGCGCGCCCGGCTACCTCCTGCCGTTGATCGTGGCCGCCGTCCTCGGCCCGGCCGCAACGGCGTCCTGGTACATGGTGTGGATGATGGCGTCAGCGATCTTCTTTGTGCCCCAGTCCGCCGGGCTCTCGCTGCAGACCGCGCTGGCCGGCGGCAGGTCACGTCCCGGGCTGGTCTCGTCTGCGCTCAAGGCCAGCCTCGGCGTCACGCTGGCCGCCGCTGTGCTGCTGCTGGCCGCCGGCCCCTTCCTTCTTGGTTTCCTTGGCCCGGAGTATGCCGCGGCCGCCATATTGCTTCCCGTCCTGGTGCCGGCCCTGCTGCTGGCCTGCGTCACCCAGGTCTACTTCGGCCTGTGCCGTGCCCGGGGCCGGCTCGCCGAAGCGACGTCGGTGGCGGTGTCCGCAGCCGTCCTCATCGTGGCCCCGGCCGCCTTCGCCGCCCAACAGTTCGGCCTCACCGGCGTCTCGGCCCTCTGGTCCGCCGCCCAGGCCGCCGCAGCCCTGGTGGCCGTCTGGCGCCTCAGGATGCTGACCACCGCCATGCCCGCCGCTGAACCGGTCCAGGTTGCATCAGCGGTCCTTAACCAGCCGACCGAATTCGAGAAGCCATGACACCTGAACCCACCTCCACAGCACCGGCAGCGCCACCGTCACCTGCCCCACCGACGCCGGCGCCGCCCTCGCATGCCCCGCACCGGCACGCCGAGCCGAAGCACGGCGAAACACAGCACGGCAGCGGCCACCACGACGCTAAACACAGTGATACCAAACACGGTGACACCAAGCACGGCGGGCACGCCGAAATCAAGCACAGCGGTGCCAGGCGCGGCGGGGCTGAACCGCCCGCCGTCGTCCGTCATGGCCCCACGCCGCCTTGGAAACTGGTGGCACTGGCTGCTTTGGCAGCCACTGCCCTGGCCCTCGGAATCTGGAGCCTGCTGAGTGTGGATACGGCACGGATTGGCGGGACAGGGCTCGTGGAGGCGGTGCCGCCGGCCTTCTTCGTAGCCATCTTCCTCAGCCTGACCGGGTTCGTGGCAACGCTTAACCTGCGCCGACACACCCCGGTGCTGCTGGCCACCCAGGTACTGGTCCTCGTGGTGATCCTGCACGCCGCCGACCCCATCGTCCACGGCCTGCCCCGGCTGACGGCCAGTTACCGGCACCTTGGCGTCGCCGACTACATTGCCAGCTCCGGGCAGCTGGACACGAGCCTCGACGCCTACTTCAACTGGCCCGGATTCTTTTCTTTTCTGGGGCTGCTGTCCGGCGCCACCGGCGTCGGGGACCTGATGGGCATCGCCACGTGGGCACCCCTTGGAATGAACCTGCTGCTGCTGGCGCCACTCCTGGCCCTGGCCAGGCGGCTTACCTCCCACCCCCGGCAGGCATGGGCCGGCGTGTGGCTCTTCTACCTGGCCAGCTGGGTGGGGCAGGACTACCTCGCGCCGCAGGCCTACGCCTTCCTGCTCCTGGTCACGCTGGTCGCATGCCTTCTGAGCGCCTTCAGCGGCTGGGCCTGGCCCACCGGAAGCAACCGCTTCACGAGGTTCCTGGCCCACCACGTGACCAAGCTTGATCCGACCGTCCCGCACCAGGGCATGTCCAGCCCTCCGCCGGTGGATACCGCAATCCTGCTGGTCATCAGCGCCGGACTCCTCGTGGCCATGACGGCCTCGCACCAGCTCACACCCTTCGCGGCCATCCCGATCCTCACCGTGTTCCTCCTGAGCGGCCGGCTCCGGATGCCGTCACTGCCGATCCTTGCCGTGGTGCTGTCGTCCGGGTGGCTCGTGTTTGTGGCGAGCGACTTCTTCGACGGCCACCTGACCCAGCTGTTCGGATCGTTCGGCGACGTCGAGGGCCACACCCTCGGGGTCGTGACGCAGAGGGTTGGCGGCAGCGACCCCCACGTGCTGGTGGTTTACACCCGGCTCGCCGAAGTGGCCCTGGTTTGGCTTCTGGCCGCGCTCGGGGCTTTCATGGCGCACCGGCGGCGCACAGCCTGGCTTACCGCGGCGCTCGGGGCACTTGCTCCACTCACCCTCATTCCCGGCCAGCCCTACGGCGGCGAACTGCTGCTCCGCCTGTACCTGTTCAGCCTGCCGTTCGCCGCTTGCCTCGCCGTACTGACGCTCCTGCCGGACCGTCCCGGCGGTCCCGGCTGGCGCCGTGCGTTTGCGCTGCTGGTGATGGGATCGGTCCTGGCATCCGCCACCGTGGTCAGCCGGTACGGCAACGACAGCATGGAGAAGTTCACGCCAGACGAAATCTCACTGGTCAACCAGCTCTACGCCACGGCGCCGGATGGATCGGTCCTCATTGAGGTGGTGCACGACACTCCGTGGAAGTTCCAGAAGTATGCAGACTACGACTACCGTGCCCTGCTGCTGGCCGAACCGAGGCCCGGCGCAGGACCGCTGTCCTGCGATCCGGCCGACAGGATCGCCCAGCAGTCAGGTGCCTACCTGATCGTAACGACAAGCCAGAAGCGGGCCGCGGACCTGCTCGAAACAACACCCCCCGGGGATATTGACCGTTTCATCGCCACCTGCGGCAGTTCGCCGGGCTGGTCGAAGCTGTTTGAGAACGCCGGTGGCGTGGTCTTCCACATTCAAGGAGCAGGCAATGGCAATTGATCGTAAACACATCGCATGGGTGGTGGCCGCCGTCGCCGTCGCCGCTGTGCCGCTGTCATTTTTCGGTCCGGAGGGACTGCGGATGCTGGTCATCGGCCTCCTGATGCTCGCCGGGCCGGGAACGGCCCTGGTGCTCTACATTCGGCTCGGCTCCGCGGGCACCGACGACGCCGACGGTGCCGGCGCCCACCGCTCGGCAGCGCAGAGCACCCTTCCGCTGGCCATCTCCATCGCCGTGGCATCAAGCCTGGCCCTGTCCACGATCGTGGCCACGGCCATGGTCTTTGCCCGGATGTGGTCCCCGCCGGTGGCAGTGCTCGTACTGTCGCTCATCACCCTCCTCCTGCTGGCCCTCGGAGCCAAGCGGTTCCCGGTCTCTGCGGCGGGTGCGTCATGATCATCTTCTTGACTGGTCTTGCCACCGTCGTGGCGGTGGTCACGTGTGATGCCTTGCGCATTGTTCGGCCGGATGCTCCCCTGCCGAAAGCTGCGGTGTACGCCGCAGCGGCTCTCCTTTCCCTAATCTGCGTTTCGCTTCTGACCAGGCTGATCCAACTGCTGTGACGGCGTTTCGCTCCTGGCCGGCCTGCCCGGCTGCTGGACCGGGACCGGCACGCAGTGCCGGTGCACCCCGAACCGAACATAATAGTGAGGACTACCAAATGAGCAAGCTGAAAAAACTGGGCACCGTGGGCGCCATCGGCGTCCTGATGACAGGCGGGCTGATCCTCGGCTCGTCACCTGCCAATGCGGTGACCTGCAGCAATTCCAAGACGCTGCCGACAAACTCACTGACCGGCACCACGGTAACGGCCACAAGCTTCGAGGCCGGTTCCTTCTCCCCGTTTGTGGCCACCACGGCGGGCACCGGAACGGCAACGGTCAGCACGTCGCAGCGCGTGTCCGGTACCTGTTCCGCGAAGCTGCACGTGACCTCGGACTCCGGTTCGCTGGCCAAGCTGTCCCTCTCCCTGGGCTCCGCCGTCAAGAGGGCCAACGCCGACGGCTGGTTCAACATCACCAGGGCGGGACTCACGGGCAACGACGTCCCCTACCTGCGGTTCTTCACGAACGGCACGCGGATCGCAGACATCTACCGGTACAACAGCAACGGCCAGCTGTGGCTGCGCGTCACGGCGCCCAACGGCACGTTCTCCTACACCAAGCTGAAGTCCTCCACCATCCCGCTGAGCACCTGGCACCGGGCCCAGATGGAGGTCACGGCCAACGGCAGCGCCTCCACCATCAAGGTGTGGTTTGACGGAGCACTGGAGTTCTCCAGCAGCGCCGTGAACCTCGGCGTCTCAAGCCTGACGCACGTGCAGCTTGGAGCAGAGCACTCCCGCCAGATGGGCGACGAATACATCGACAACGTCATCGTCAAGAAGTCGCCCTAGCTGAAGCGGGCACGTTTACGGCACGGCAGGCGGTGGCCGGTAGTACGCCTGCCGTGCCGTTCTGTGCTCTGCTGGGGGGCGTACTGTGCCGGGCGCGGACTAGACTCTCCCCCATGGCCGTCTACCTCGATCCGCCGCTCTGGCCTGCCCACGAAACACTGTTTTCGCACCTGATTTCGGACACCTCCCTGGCGGAACTGCATGCGTTCGCCGCCGCTGCGGGCATCCCGGAGCGGGCATTCGACGGCGACCACTACGACGTCCCGCAGCGCCGCTATGACGATCTGGTGGCCGCAGGTGCCATTCCGGTGGAGGCCCGGGTCCTGGTCCGTAAACTCATTGCCAGCGGACTCAGGATCCCGGCGCGCAGCCGAACCAAGTCCCTCAAGACTCCCTTGCTCAACCGTTGGAACATGGTGATGCCAGGCCATGACGCCCTGTTCCTGGACCTGCTGGACCGCTGGAGCGAGAGCCACCGCAGGTACCACGGCTGCACCCATCTGCTCGCCGTGCTGGAAGCCCTCGACCTGCTCACCGCACCCGCCCGGCCGCCGCGCACCGTGCTGCTGGCGGCCTGGTTCCACGACGCCGTCTACCGGGGAGTCGCCGGCCAGGACGAGGAGGAATCCGCCCGGCTCGCCGAGCTCAGGCTCGGCGAGGCCGGCCTCCCGGAGGCCGAGGTGGACGAAGTGGCGCGGCTGGTCCGGCTCACTTCGGATCACCTTCCGGAGGCAGGGGACGACGACGGCGCACTCCTCTGCGACGCCGACCTGTCAGTTCTGGGCGGGGAACCGGAGCCGTACGCCCGGTATGTGGCTGCGGTCCGGGAAGATTATGCGCACATCGGCGACGCCGATTTTGCGGCCGGAAGGGCCGCCGTCGTCCGCCAGCTGCTGGCACTGGACCCGCTCTTTCATACTGAGCGGGCCAGAAGGCTGTGGCTGGACGCCGCCCGGCGGAACCTGCAGGGCGAACTGGGTCAGCGGTAGGCGGCGATGAACGGCCTGTCGGTAGGCACGATCTGCTTGCCCAGCGGCATCAGGGAAACCGGGATCAGCTTCAGGTTGGCGATGGCCAGCGGGATGCCGATGATGGTCAAGGCCATGGCCACAGCCGTGACCACGTGCCCAATCGCGATCCAGATGCCGGCCACCAGCAGCCAGATCACGTTGCCGAGCAGCGAAAACACACCGTTGCCGCCCGGCTTGTCCACCACCATCCGCCCGAACGGCCAGAGGGTGTAGGACGCGATCCGGAAGGAGGCGATGCCCCAGGGGATGGTCACGATGAGCAGGCAGCAGATAACGCCGGCGGCGAAGTAGCCAAGCGCCAGCCAGAAACCGCCGAAAACCAGCCAGATGATGTTCAGGAGTGTCTTCATCCGTCCATTCTGCCGGTCAGGAAGCCTGAAGGGTCTCGGGATCTGCCCTGATTTAGCCCTTAACCTTCAGCGGGCGGACCTTCGGCGCCGGCAACATCCGCCCCGTGGCTCAGGCGCGGGACCCCGGCAGCCGCGACCAGGAGCGCCAGGAGCCCAAGGCCCAGCGGGAGCGAAGCGGCGGTGGCCACGGCACCCACCAGGAGCGGGCCACCGGCGTCGCCGAGTTCGCGTCCCAGCTCGGCCGAGCCCATGGTCCGTCCCATCCTGTCCTTCGGCGTGCTGTCTGCCAGATGCGCAAAGCCCAGGGGTGTGGCCGCGCCGACGCCGGCGCCAATGACCGCCGCGGCGATAAAGATGGTGACCGGCCCCGGGGCGACGGCCACGAGGGCGACCCCGGCGGCGGTGAGCAGCAGGCCCGTGCGCATCCCGCCGGCGTCGCCGATGCGGTGCAGATCGCGCATCGCTCCGACCCGCGGCTGGACCAGCAGGGAGGCGACGGCCAGCACACTGACGGCGGCGGTGCCTGCCACCGGGTCCAGGCCGTGCTGCACCGCCAGGGCCGGAAGGAACCCGATGGCTGCTCCCATGGCCGCCATCGACGCTGCCAGCACCAGGGTGGGCACCAGGAACCGGCGTTCGGCAACCTGCCGGGCCAGGTCCAGCACGGTGTACCGCTGGCGCGGCAGCGGCGGCAGGTGCGGCACCGCCAAAAGGACCCAGACGGCGGTGGCCGCGGCAAGTACTGAAAGAGCACCGAACAGCAGCGCAAAACCACCGGCGGCGATCAGTGCGGCACCGAGCAGAGGGCCGATCACATACCCGAGGCTCTTCCAGGACCCGTACCTGCCGAAGAAGGTCCCGGCATTCTTCCCTGCCGACAGCCGGGCCACCATCGCCGACGACGCCGGGGAGAACGCCGAGGCGGCCGCTCCCTGGCCCAGCCGGGCCAGGCCAAGCAGCAGCGGATCGGCGGCCCACAGCCCGATCAGGGACAGGACGGCAAAGCCGGTGAGCCCGCCGACGATGACCGGTTTGGCGCCGATCCGGTCGCTCAATGCGCCAAAGACGGGTTTGAGGAAAACCTCGGAAATGTCGTAGACGGCCAGCAGGATGCCCAGGTTCAGCAGGGTGAGGCCGATGTTGCCGCTCTGGGCGCCCATGCCGGCGGCAATGCTGTGCGCGCCGAACGCGGTCACGAATCCGGCAGCGTAGAGGGGCGCCGCGGGTGTCCGGGCGCGCGTCGCCTGGGTCACGGGACTGTGCATGGTGGGGTCACGGGCAGCTTGGCGGTCAGCCTTTGGCTGCCGCTACGAACGCCCTGATCTTGGCCAGGTCCTTCACTCCCCTGCTTTGTTCGACGCCGGAGGAGACATCCACGCCCCACGCCCCCGCGTCGCGCGCGGCCTGGGACACGTTGGCGGGATCAAGGCCGCCGGCCAGGAGCCAGTGCCGTCCCTCCAGCCCTTTGGCGCGCACGGAACCGTAGTCCCAGGCCTCGCCGGAACCGGGCACGGCGGCGTCGATGAGCAGCAGTTCCTCGCCCCAGTCGGCAAACGCGTCCGAGGCGGCGCCCATGGTGACGGCGCGGATGACTTTCATGCCGGCGTCGTGCGCTGTTTTTACGTCGTCCGGGGTGCGCTCACCGTGGAGCTGGATCCAGCCCAGCCCGGCGGCGCGGGCGATGGCCACGGCGTCCACGGCTGGTTCGGTGCGGAAAACACCGACGGCGGTCACACCGTCGGGCACGGCCTTCACGAGCTGCGTGACCTGCGCGGGTGACACCACCCGGGGGCTGGCTGTCAGGACAAAGCCGACCGCGTCCGCTCCGGCCTCCACGGCTTCCCGGACTGATTCAGGCGTGCTCAGGCCGCAGACTTTGACGAACATTTACCGGCTCCTTGTAGTTGTACGCGTCGCCCACGACCCGCAGCGATCCGTCGCCGACTTTACGCGGGGAGGGAGGGCGCGGGCAACGCCCGGATAGGCTGGGCTGATGCAGATC
Organism: Arthrobacter sp. K5; assembly: GCF_040448525.1. NCBI lineage: Bacteria > Bacillati > Actinomycetota > Actinomycetes > Micrococcales > Micrococcaceae > Arthrobacter > Arthrobacter sp. K5. The sequence continues at coordinate 2,609,493 of NZ_CP159279.1, forward strand.
ATCCGCTTCGCAGACCTGAAACCCCAGCCCTGGCGCAACGGCGGCGGGGTCACCCGCGAACTGGCCAGCCATCGCGGGCCGGCGTCATCTGCAGACGGGGCGTGGGACTGGCGGGTCAGCATCGCCGACGTCACCAGCGCCGGGGAGTACTCCGCTTTTCCGGGGATGGAACGGGTGCTGACGGTCGTCGAGGGCGAACTGCTGCTGCTGGCCGTGGACGGGGCCGAGCACCCGCTGGAAAAGTACCGCCCCTTCCGTTTCCCTGGCGGCGCGGTATCCTCCTCCGCCCTGCCCACCGGGGACGTCCGCAACCTCAACGTCATCACCCGCGACGGGGCCTTCAAGGCGTACACCTCGATCGTTGAGCTGTCCAAGAAGCGCGCCCATCCGGTGTTTGAGGGCCAGCTGGGCATCCTGCTGCAGGGACAGGCCGCGGTCAGCCCCGGGAGTGCAGGCAGCCCCGGGAGCGCCGGCGCGGACGCTGAGTCCGGCAGCGGCGGCCAAGATGCACCGGTGTCACTCGGCCGCTACGACGCCGTGGTTGGTTCGGACAGCCAAACGCCGGAAATCCTGGGCCGCGGGTTCCTCGCCGTGGTGTCCATTGATCCGGTGGCCGGCTAAGAAAGCTCTGGTCGCAGCGAGTGCCGGAACCTAGACTCGGTGCCATGACCAAGTCAAAATTCAGTGATCTCCTGCTGCTCCAGATCGGCAACGAATTCGCGGCCTCGCAGCAGTACATTGCCGTGGCGGTCTGGTTCGCCAACCAGGACCTGCCACAGTTGGCCAAGTACTTCTACCGGCAGTCGGTGGAGGAACGCAACCACGCCATGATGATGGTCCAGTACATGGTGGACCGCGGTGTTTCGGTTCCCATCCCAGGCGTTCCCGCCGTCCGGAACGACTTCACCGCCGTCACGGACCCGCTGGCACTCGCGCTCAAGCAGGAGAAGGAAGTTACCCGCAGCATCGAAAGCCTGTTCCGCGCGGCCAGGGCCGAGGACGACGCGCTCGGCGAGCAGTTCATGCTCTGGTTCCTCAAGGAGCAGGTGGAGGAGGTCGCCTCGATGACCACCCTCCTGAACATCGCCGAGCGGGCGGAGAACAGCTTCGACATCGAGAACTTCGTTGCCCGGGAAACCATCGGCAACGGCGGCCGCGATGCCGGCGCACCGGAAGCGGCCGGCGGCTCCCTCTGACCTGGCTGCCCTGTATCAGCACCGGCCTTCGGGCAGCAGCGGACGCCGTCATCCAGCGGTGAGATTTACCACCAACGGTGGCCGCCGCCGTCGGGCGTTGCTATGGTAATTTCCAAGGTCCCTTTCCCGGACCTCCGGACGACGGTTCAGTACCCGGTGCGCGACAAGACTGGCCAAAGGATCTGTCATGTCGTGGTTCATCCTCATTCTTTCCGGCGCCCTCGAGGCGGTGTGGGCGGCAGCGCTGCACCGGGCGTCCCAGTCTTCCGGCCGGCGGCGGGTCGCCGCAGGGGCCCTCTTCCTCGTCGCGGTGCTGGCCAGCACCGCAGGCCTCGGCATCGCGATGCAGTCCATTCCCACCGGCACCGCCTACGCGGTGTGGGTCGGCGTGGGTGTGGTGCTGACCTCCGCCTACGCGATCGTGGCCAAAGTTGAACGGCCGACGGCGGCACGGCTGCTGCTGCTCGCCGGTATCGCCGCATGCGTGGTTGGCCTGAAGGCGGTGGCGTAATGCTCGCGAAGCCTGCCACCGCCTGGATCATCCTGCTCGCCTCCGCCGTCCTGGAAGCCGTCTGGGCCACTGCCCTGGGCCTGTCCGACGGCCTGACCCGGCCACTTCCTACCGTTGTTTTCGTGGTGACTGCCGCGCTCAGCATGCAGGGCCTGGGCATGGCGGTGAAGCACATCCCGCTCGGCACCGCCTACGCCGTCTGGGTGGGGATTGGCGCGGCACTGACGGTCGGCTGGGCCATGGCCACCGGCGTCGAGCCCTTCAGCCTCCTCAAGGTGCTGTTCATCGCGGGGATCGTCGGATGCGCGGCGGGGCTGAAGATGCTGCCTGCGGCCCCCGCCCGTCGGCGCGGGGCTGATCCGGCTCCCTAGACTGGGCGCATCCCTAGACTGGGCTCATGGACACGCTCATTCACTCACTCCGCGACATCACCATCCGCCGGATTTCGGTCAGCGAGATGGACAACAACGTGTATCTGCTGACGGCCAGAGAATCCGGTGCGCAGCTGCTGATTGACGCCGCGGACGACCTCCCGGCAATCCAGGGCCTGCTGGCTGACGCCACGGCGGACACGTCCGGCGAGCCGAAGCTGGCACTCATCGCCACCACGCACCAGCACTGGGACCATGTGCGCGCGTTGCCGGGCCTCGTCGAAGCCACGGGAGCCAAGACCGCTGCCGGCACCGACGACGCCCCGGAGCTGCCCGTGACGGTGGACGTGCTGCTGGACCACGGCGACGTGGGGAATTTCGACGGTTTCGACGTCACGGCCGTCCACCTGCGCGGCCACACCCCCGGTTCAGTGGCGCTGGTCTACCGGGACCCGGAGGGACCTGCCCACATCTTCTCCGGTGACTCGCTGTTCCCCGGCGGCGTGGGCAACACCCAGAAGGACCCTGAGCGGTTCAACCAGCTGTTGAAGGACGTCACCGAGCGGATCTTCGACGTCTATCCGGACGACACCGTGGTGCATCCGGGCCACGGCAAGCCCACCACACTCGGCGCGGAGCGCCCGCACCTTGAGGAGTGGCGCGCCCGCGGCTGGTAGCCGGGTACTAAAAAGCCGGTGGTGGAGCTTGTCGAAACCCAGGTTTCGACAAGCTCCACCACCGGCCAGGTCTTAGCGGCCGCGGCGCTCGTTCGACGCCGGGGCAGACGCGCGGCGCGGGGCCTTCCGGGCGGGACGGCCGTCACCGGAGCGGCCGCTGCCGCCCGCGGAGGACCCGCCTGCGTAGGAGCCGCCGGACGTGCCGCCGGTGGTGGAGGACCAGACCGCTGCGTTGCCGCCGCCGGTCTTGCCGGCTGCTGCCCGCTGGCCCGTGGCCGGACGACCGCTCCGCTGACCACCGGTGCTCGGGCGGCCGGTGCCGCCACGGGGAGCTTCGCTGCGGGTGAAGCGGGAATCGCCCCGACCCTCCGCTGCACGCCCGTCCGAACCGCGGCCAGCGGCCGCGCGGCCACCGGCTGCTGGGACGTCGTTGCGGTGCGTGCTGGCCGCTGTGCCGCGGCCACGGGCATTGCGGCGAGCTGCCGCTGCCGCAGTGGCGCGGTCCTCGTTCTGCTCAGCGACGCGCTCTACAGCATCGCGGGCAGCGGCGCGGCCACCGTAGGCCGCAGCACGGCGTTCAGCGCGGGGCAGATCCGTGCGGGGAGCCTCGGCGGCAACCCGCCCGCGGCCCCCGCGCCCGCCCCGGCCGCCGGCGGTGGGTGATGCCTGGCGGCGTGCACGCTTGCGCTCGGCGTTGGCGCCGGTAGAGGTGCCGCCGCCCTGGTTGGCCTTGGCGGCGAGCAGCGCGGCGCGGGTCCGGGGGTCCACCTTGTCGGCGATCTCGCCCACCAGATCGGCAACGATCGGCGAGCTGGCGGTGACCCGCTCGAAGCTGACGTCGACGCCCGCAGCCTTCATGAGCTTCCTGACGTCCGTCTGCTGCTCGGGCAGGGTCAGCGTGACCACGGTTCCGTCGGAGCCGGCACGGGCGGTACGGCCGGAGCGGTGCAGGTACGCCTTGTGCTCGGTGGGCGGGTCGACGTGGATGACCAGTTCGACGTCGTCAACATGCACACCGCGGGCGGCGACGTCGGTAGCCACCAGGACGCGGACCTCACCGGAGGAGAACTCGGCGAGGTTGCGGTCGCGGGCGTTCTGCGACAGGTTGCCGTGCAGGTCGACGGCGGGAATCCCGGCGTCGGTCAGGGTCTTGGCCAGCTTGCGGGCGTGGTGCTTGGTCCGCATGAACAGCACGCGGCGGCCGGCGCCGGAGGCCAGTTCAACGATCAGCTGCTTCTTGACGGTCTGGTCGTTGACTACCAGCACGTGGTGCTCCATGGTGGTCACCGCGGCCTGCGGATCGTCCACGGAGTGGGTCAGCGGGTTGGACAGGTATCGCTGGACGATCTTGTCCACGCCGTTGTCCAGGGTGGCGGAGAACAGGAGGCGCTGGCCCTGGCTGGGGGTCATGTCCATGAGCTTCTTGACCACGGGCAGGAAGCCGAGGTCGGCCATGTGGTCGGCCTCGTCCAGCACCGTCACCTCGACGGCCTCGAGGGTCAGGATGCGCTGGCGGATCAGGTCCTCCAGCCGGCCCGGGCAGGCGATGACGATGTCGACGCCGGCGCGCAGCGCCTTCTCCTGGCGCGCTTGGGAGATGCCGCCGTAGATCACGGTGGTGTTCAGCCCCATGGCCTTGGCCAGCGGCTCGATCGTGGCGTTGATCTGGGTGGCCAGTTCACGGGTGGGCGCAAGGACCAGGCCCATGGGGCGGCCGGGCTTGCGGAAGTAGGCGGCTTCGCGCTCGGCGAGGCGGGCCACAAGGGGGATGGCGAAGGCAATGGTTTTACCGGAGCCGGTGCGGCCGCGGCCCAGGACGTCGCGGCCGGCCAGGGTGTCCGGCAGGGTCTTGACCTGGATGGGGAACGGGGATTCGATGCCCTGGGCGGCCAGGGTTTCGGAGAGTGCCTTGGGCGTGCCGAGGGCAGCAAAAGTAGTCATATGCGTTTATCAGGGTCTTTCAGGCGGTATCCAGCGGATATCGGCCCCCGACGCCGGTTGGCTCAGGGGGTCGCCGAAGAAATGTCAGGTGGTCAACCGGGCTGCTGCCAGTGTTCAAACAGCGGCCGCCGGGACCAATAGCGTTCATCGACGCAGGATGTGCCTCTCACATGAAAAAAGCCCACCAGAGGCGGGCATCACTGCACATCAAGTCCCACCAGTCTACCATCAGCGCCCGTCAGGCCCGCTCCGGCCCCTTTTCGGCCCGCTTCGGGGACAATTCCGAGCCGCCTGTGGCTTCGGCCGGGACGGCAGGCCGCAGCCGTTCACCCCTTCGCAGCACCGCCCCAAGATGCGTGATGCAGCTCACGGACAACAATGGACGACATTTGGGACTGGCATGCTGGACATATGTCGAAGACTATTGCGGCGTTTCGCACCAACCGCGAATTTCCCGCCGGCGGGCGTGATTCCCGGCTGGACTGCGGGAATGCGCTTTTCCGGCCGGGGCGCTCCGCCTACTGTGCGGGCACCCGGCCTTCCCGCCACCAGGCGGAGTGGCCGGCAGGCACGCACTTGGCGCATTCTGCCGCTCATAGTCTTAACACCATCCAAATTGTTAGTTCCGTCACATCTGGGCGGACCAACGCGGCCGGCACGGCAACCTCCCGCACGTGCCGGCACCTGTGACAAGGAAGAAGACTTGATGTCTGAACGCACCACCAGCATTTCCGTTCAACCCTCCACAGAACGTGCTGACCCTGGCCAGAGCAGGGAACCGCACCTCGCCCGCGGACTTGGCAACCGCCACATCCAGCTTTTGGCTATCGGCGGCGCCATCGGCACCGGCCTGTTCATGGGCTCCGGCAAGACCATCTCCCTTGCCGGCCCGTCCGTCATCTTCGTGTACATGATCATCGGCTTCATGCTGTTCTTCGTCATGCGGGCCATGGGCGAGATCCTGCTCTCCAACCTGAACTACAAGTCCTTCAGCGATTTCGCCGGCGACATCCTTGGCCCCTGGGCAGGCTTCTTCACCGGCTGGTCCTACTGGTTCTTCTGGGTGGTGACGGGTGTGGCCGACATCGTGGCCATCGCCGGCTACGTGGACAAGCTTGCTCCGGGCACGCCCCTGTGGATCCCGGCATTGATCACGCCCGTGGTACTCATCCTGCTGAACCTCCCCACGGTCAAGGCCTTCGGCGAAGCGGAATTCTGGTTCGCCATCATCAAGGTGGTGGCTATCCTCGCCCTGATCGCCACCGGCGTCGTCATGATCGCCACCAACTTCACCTCGCCGAGCGGTGCGGTGGCCAACCTGGCGAACATGTGGAACGACGGCGGCATGTTCCCGCACGGCATGTTCGGCTTCATCCTCGGTTTCCAGATCGCCATCTTCGCCTTCGCCGGCATCGAACTCGTGGGCACGGCGGCTGCCGAAACCAAGGACCCGGAGAAGAACCTCCCGCGGGCGATCAACTCGATCCCGATCCGCGTCCTGCTCTTCTACGTGGGCGCCCTGGTGGTCATCATGGCCGTCAACCCGTGGCGCAGCATCGACCCCGCCAGCAGCCCGTTCATCGGCATGTTCACCCTCGCCGGCCTGGGGATCGCCGCCGTCGTGATCAACCTGGTGGTCCTGACCTCGGCCGCCTCCAGCGCCAACTCGGGCATCTACTCCACCTCGCGCATGGTCTATGGCCTCGCGCAGGACGGCAACGCCCCGAAGGCCTTCGGCAAGCTGAGCTCCCGCAAGGTTCCGCAGAACGCGCTTCTGTTCTCCTGCATCTTCCTGCTGGCCGGCCTGGTCCTGCTGTACGCGGGCGACTCCGTGATCGGCGCCTTCACCATCGTCACCTCCGTGGCATCGGTGCTGACCATGTTCGTCTGGTCGATGATCCTCATCAGCTACATCGTGTTCCGCCGCCGCCGGCCGGAACTGCACGAGGCGTCCGCGTTCAAGATGCCGGGTTCGGCCTTCATGCCCTACGTGGTCCTGGCCTTCTTCCTGTTCATGCTGGTGGCGCTGGCACAGGCCGAGGACACCCGCCTCGCGCTGGTGGTTGCCCCGGTGTGGTTCCTGCTGCTGGGCGCCGCCTGGTACTTCAACCGCCAGACGCCGCTGCAGCAGGCCCGGATCGAGGAGTGGAAGGCCGAAGGCTCCAGCGTCTCCGCTGCCGCCGGGGCGAACTCCTAATTCCGCACGAAAGAAGCCGCGCGGCGGGGCACCGAGGTGCCCGGCCGCGCGGCCTTTCTGTGCCCGGATTCTTTTCCAGTTTTCTTGGCCCCGGTCCCGGACAGGCGGACGGTGAGGAAGGTGTCATGCGGAAATTACACAGGCCGCCGGGCGCTGTAACACGTGCGGCGAAGGATGGACTCATGCCGGGCTGACGGCAGCAGCCGCAGCGTCCCTCCGCCGAAAGGATCCGAACCGTGATCTTGAAGAACATCTTCCTTCAGGGCATTTTCCCGTTCGACGGTGCGGGGCTCGAGAAAGCCGTGCCCATCCACAGCCAGCTCTCCCATTTCGTCCCGGACGGGGTGATTAACCAGACCCTCTATTTCCGTGGCGGCAACTCCTCCGCGGAGCTGATCACTGTGGTGCTGATGCGGGACGGCGTCCCCATGCGGTACTTCCCGATTGCCGCCAGGGGCGACGTGCACGTCCCGCTCCGCGTTGTGGAAGACATCGACGGCGGCTCGCTGATCGAGCTGAGGCTGCTGGCGGACACTGGGGTCAGCGGATCCGTGGTGATCGACATGGGCATGGTGGAGCACTGATGACCGCCCTTGCCAGCCGCTCCGGGCGGAGCACCCCGGGTGATACCCGGCGCCGGCTTGTGGTGATCGGCAACGGCATGGCCGGCGCCCGCGCCGTCGAGGAAATCCTGGCCCGCGGCGGCGCTGTCCGGCACAGAATCACCATGTTCGGCGACGAGCCCTACGGCAACTACAACCGGATCATGCTCAGCCATGTCCTGTCCGGCGAGGAGGACGCCGGCGGCATTTTCCTGAATTCGCTGGACTGGTACCGGGAGAACGACATCACGCTGCACGCCGGGGTCCGGGTCGACAAGATCGACCGCTTCGCCAAGCTGGTGTTCTCCGACGACGGCCGGGCCACTCCGTACGACGTCCTCATCATCGCCACCGGCAGCCGCTCGTTCATGCCCCCGGTCGAGGGCCTGTACACGCCGGGCGGACGGCTGCTGCCCGGCGTGTTTGCCTTCCGGACCATCGATGACACCCGCGGGATGGTGTCCTACGCACAGCAGGACCACCGCCGCCGCGCGGTCGTGATCGGGGGCGGACTGCTGGGGCTGGAAGCCGCACGGGGCCTGCAAAGCCATGGCGTCGACGTCGACGTCGTCCATTCCGGCGGGCACCTGATGAACGCCCAGATGGGGCCCGACGGCGGCGCGGTCCTGCGCCGCAGCGTCGAAGCGCTGGGCATCCGGGTCCATACGAGCAGCCGGACCACCGCCATCCTGGGCGGCGACAGGGTCCGAGGCGTCCAGCTGCGGGACGCGCCGGACATCGAATGCGACATGGTGGTGGTGGCCGCCGGAATCCGCCCCAACGTAGAGGTGGCGGTGACCAGCGGCCTGCCGGTGGAACGGGCCATCGTGGTGGACGACCACATGCGTGTCCCCGACGAGGACGAGATCTACGCCGTCGGTGAATGCGTCCAGCACCGCGGCGAGGTGTACGGACTGGTGGCCCCGCTGTGGGAGCAGGCCGCCGTCCTGGCCGATCACGTCACCGGGGCCAACCCGAAGGCAACCTACCTGGGCTCGCGCACCGCCACGAAACTCAAGGTGGCCGGCGTCGACGTCGCCTCCATGGGGCTGCAGGCCCCGGAACGGGACACCGACGAGCACGTGGTGTTCTCCGAGCCCAGCAGGGGCGTGTTCAAGTCCATCGTGATCCGCGACAGCAAGATCGTGGGCGCAACGCTGCTCGGGGACAGCCGCAAGGTCGCCTACCTCACCCAGGCGTTCGACCGCGGGCTGCCGCTGCCGGAGGAACGGGTCTCGCTGCTGTTCGATCTCGGCGGCCCGGGCGAGGAAGCGGGCGTGGCCGAACTCGACGGCGAAGCCCAGGTCTGCAACTGCAACGGCGTCAGCAAGCAGGCGATCACGGACACGGTGAGGGGTGGCTGCACCACGCTGTCCGGCGTCATGGACGCCACCCGGGCCGGCAAGGGCTGCGGCTCCTGCAAGCTGCTGGTCCGGCAGGTGGTGGAGTGGGCCGCGGACGGTGCCGTCGAGGAGGACCCCGCGGCCGCCTACTACGTCCCCGGCGTGCCGCTGGAGAAGTCCGCGCTGATGACGGCGATCCGGGAGCAGGGGCTGCGGTCAGTGTCTGCCGTGTTCGCGGCGCTGGCTCCGGGCGGCGCCGAGGACGCGAAGTCGAAGATGGGCCTGGCGTCCCTGCTGAAGATGATGTGGGCCGGTGAGTACATCGACGAGCGCGATGCGCGGTTCGTCAACGACCGCGTCCACGCCAACATCCAGCGCGACGGCACCTTCTCGGTGGTGCCGCAGATGAAGGGCGGCGTGACCTCCCCGGAGCAGCTCCGCCGGATCGCCGACGTCGCGGACAAATACAACATCCCCATGGTGAAGCTGACCGGCGGCCAGCGGATCGACCTGCTAGGGGTTCCCAAAGAGGACCTGCCGAGGGTCTGGGCGGACCTGGACATGCCGTCGGGCTACGCGTACGGCAAGAGCTTCCGGACCGTCAAGACCTGCGTGGGGCAGGAGTTCTGCCGCTTCGGCACGGGTGACTCGACGAAGCTGGGCATCGAGATCGAGTCGCGGTTCCAGGGCATCGAGTCACCGGCGAAGCTAAAGCTCGCGGTGTCCGGCTGCCCCCGGAACTGCGCCGAATCGCTGGTCAAGGACGTGGGCGTGGTGGCGGTCGACGGCGGCCGCTGGGAAATCTATGTCGGCGGCGCGGCGGGCGCCCACATCCGGAAGGGGGACCTGCTGGCAACCGTGGACGACCCCGAGACGGTGAAGCTGCTGGCCGGGCGGTTCATGCAGTACTACCGCGAGCGCGCCAACTGGCTCGAACGCACGTATTCCTTCGTCCCGCGGGTGGGGATCGAGCACCTGCGGGCGGTGATTGTCGACGACGCGGAAGGCCTGGCCGCCCAACTGGACGCCGCCATGCAGGAGTCGGTAGACGCCTACGTTGATCCGTGGGCCGAGCGCAACGACCCCTTCACCCCCGGCCAGTTCCGCACCTCGCTCCCGCTCGAGGTGCTCCCCCAGGTGCCGGTCCGATGAGAAAAGAACTTTTCAGCGACCCGCAGGCCGGCAGGCTTCACGTCCTTGGCCCGGTGGACCAGATCCCGGTGGGCGAGGGGCGCGCGTACGGCGTGGCCGGGGAACAGGTCGCCGTGTTCCGCCTGCGGGACGGTTCCCTCCGTGCGGTGTCCGCGGTCTGCCCGCACAAGGGCGGCCCCATCGCCGACGGCACCATCGACCGGACGGTGGTGGTGTGCCCGCTGCACCAGCACGCGTTTGAGCTGGAGACAGGCTGCTCCACCACAGGCGCCGGCCCGCTGCGCAGTTATCCGGTTTTCGCGGACGAATCACAAAACATCATCGTGCGGCTCCCCTGACACTCTCCCCAACTGACGATTCTGTGGCAGGGTAATCCCCATGGACCACGAGGGGCACGACGGCGCCGCGCGCCATTGGGATGAGATGTACCGCAGCCGGCCACGCGTGTGGAGCGGCCGGCCCAACCCGCAGCTGGTGGCAGAAGCAGCCGGGCTGGAGCCCGGCACTGCCCTGGACCTGGGCTGCGGGGAGGGTGCCGATGCCCTGTGGCTCGCCGAGCAAGGCTGGGCCGTGACCGCGGTGGACGTTTCCGCCGTCGCACTGGAACGGGCCGAACAGCATGCCGCCGGCTCAGCGGCCGGAAACCGCATCACGTGGCTGCAGCGCGACCTTGACGCGTGGGCGCCGACGGAACAGTTCGACCTTGTGTCCGCCCAGTTCCTGCACTCCACCGAGGCTCCGTGGCAGCGGCCGCACCGCGTGGCTGCGGACGCTGTCCGCCCGGGCGGGACGCTGCTGATTGTCGGCCACCATCCCGAGGGCCTGCCGCCGTGGCGGAGCCAGCCGGACGAGAGCCAACCGGGCGAGGACAGCCGCCCGGAGGAGAGCCACACCGGGGAGCACAGCCACTCGCACGGGGGCGACGCCCATGCGAATTCCGGGATGTTCTTCACGGCGGAGCAGGCCGCAGACGAGCTCGGGATCGCGCCACCGCAGTGGCGCGTGGATGTTGCCGCCAGCCGCGAGCGCGAGGCCACGGGCCCGGACGGGCAGTCGGCCGTGCTCGCCGACGCCGTCCTGCGCGCCACCCGCCTGCAGCCGCGACCCGCCTAGTCCCGAGCAGAAGCAGCCGGGACACCTATCGAGAGGAGCACACGGATGGCCAGGTTGGTCGCCGAGATGACAATGTCCCTGGACGGCTTCATTGCCCTCCCCGACGACTCCGTCAACGGGCTCTTCGACTGGTACAACAACGGCCCCGTGGAAGTCCCCACGGCCAGGCCGGACATGACCTGGCACGTGACTGAGGCCAGCGCCATGCATCTGCGGCGCACCATGTCCACGGCCGGCGCCATGCTGGTGGGCCGCCGGATCTTCGACCTGACGCACGGCTGGGACGGCCGGCATCCCATCGACTGCCCCATCGTTGTGCTCAGCCATTCGGTCCCGGACGGGTGGCCCCGCGACGGAATCCCCTACACGTTCGTCACCACCGGGTTCGCGGATGCGGTGAGGGCCGCCACCGCGCTGGCCGGGGACAAGGACGTGTCCCTGGCCGGGCCGGACATCATCCGGCAGGCGATCGACGCCGGACTGGTGGAGGAGATCCGGGTGAACCTGGCGCCGTGGATCCTCGGCCACGGCATCCGGTTCTTCGACAACCTCGCGGCGGCGCCGGTGAAGCTGGAGCAGACAGCAGCGATCCAGGGCGACGCCGTGACCCACCTGTACTACAGGGTCCTCCCCCGCATCTGACGTTTTCCCTTGGAGTTTTCGTACACGTATCGCGACTTCGAAACGGTTTAGCTCGCGATATCTGTACAAAAACTTTGCTAGTGGGCGACGCGGGGCGCCAGGGCGACCGCGGCTGCGGCGATCACCGCGGTCAGCACGAAGACGCCGGTGAAGGAGGCCGCCGTCGTCGTAAACGCCGTGAACACGATCCCCGTGGCGGCAAGCGAGAGCGCGCCGCCAAGCGAGTCGGAAATGGACATCGCGGAGCTGTTGAAGCCCTCGGTGTCGGGCGTGGAAAGAGCCAGCGTCATCACGCTCAGCCGCGGATACATGAGTCCCATGCCGCCGCCGGCCAGGACCCAGCCGGCAATCGCGACGGCGGCCGGCCAGCCAAGCGCAGTGGTCACCAGGGCCAGGGCGATCGCCAGCAGCACCATCACCGAGCCGATCCGCACGGCAACCGGGCTGCCAAGCCGCCCGCCCAGACGGCTCTGGACGCCCGACGCCGCCGCCCAGGCGAGGGCTCCGCCGGTCAGCGTGAGGCCGGCGAAGGTGGGCGAGAAGGCGTAACGCTCCACGAGCAGGTACGGCAGGTACACCTCAGCGCCGAAGAAACCGGCCGCAACCAGTCCGCGGATGAGGATCACGCTGGGCAGGCCCCGCCGGGCGGTGAGGGTCCCGCGCGGCACCAGCGGCCGAACGGCCAGCAGTGCAATGACGACGGCGGCCCCCGCCAGGAGCGGTCCCGCCACCGAAAGCCCGGAGGACAGATTCAGGCCCAGCACCGCCAGCGCGGCCAGGGCCGCCCATGCCAGCCGTCCCGGCGCCCATGGCACCGGGGAACCCGCCGGATCTGATGCGGTTCCGCCGCCGGAGCCGTCCGCGGAACCGTTCCCGTTGGCGTTGCCGGACCGGACGCCTCGCAGCGCGGGGAGCAGCATCGCCAGGGCCGGAAGCACCAGCACGACGACGCCGAGGAATACCCAGTGCCAGCTCGCCAGCTGGGCCACAAGACCCGCGGCGAACGGCCCCACGAGGGACGGGATCACCCACGCGGCGGAGAAGGCGGCGAAGATCTTGGGGTGCAGGACGGCCGGATAGACCCGTGCCACCACCACATACAGGGCAACCGTCATGGCGCCGCCGCCCAGCCCCTGCACCAGCCGGCCGGCCACCACCGCCCACATGGTGCCGGCGGTTCCGGCCACCAGCAGGCCCAGCGCAAAGACCGCCACGGAGGAGAGCAGCGGGCCGACGGGTCCGCGCCGGTCGGACCAGTTCCCGGCGCCCACCATGCCGATCACGCCGGTGGCCAGCGGTCCCGCGAAGGCGAGGGCGTACAGGCTGGCCCCGCCGAGCTCGCGGCTTACGACGGGCATGACGGTGGTGACGGCGAGGGACTCGAACGCGGCGAGGAACACCAGCGCGCAGGCCCCCACGGTCACCAGCAGGTAGGGCCGCTGGAGGATTCCGGCACCGGGCCGGGCGGACACGGCTGATTCGCGCATTCAGCCCACCAGCTCGGGGGCGCCGGTGGTCACGGCGACGACGTCGCCGCTGGCCGTCGAATCCGGGTTGAGCATCCAGCCCACGCGCTTGACCGTCCTGAGCATGACCACGCTCTCCACGAGCTCGATGCCCGGGATGCGCTGCTGGAGGGCCAGCTCGGCGTTCATGACGTCGGCGAGCGACTGCAGCCACATGATGATGACGAAGTTGGTGCGCCCGGTGGTGGACGCGCTCAGCCGGACGTTCCGGAAGCTGCGGAGCTCCTCGGCCGCGGCTTCGTGTTGGCCCGGCGGGACATTGGCGAACCAGTGGCAGGTCACCGGGAAGCCCGAATACTTCTGCGCAATCTCGCAGCGGAAGGACAGCACTCCGCTGGCGAGCACCCTGTTCAGCTGGCGCTGCACGGTGGCCGGATGCCGGTCCAATGCCCTGGCGATTTCTGCCGCCGTCGCGCGGCCGTCCTTCGACAGGAACGGCAGGATGGCCAGGTGGCTGGCGGGCAGCGGCTCCCCCACCGCCGCCGAGGGCGCAGACCCCGCGGCCTCGGGACCGGCAAGGGCCCGGAGCGCCTGGAGCTGGCTGCGGTTGAGGACGTTGATGCGCCAGGCATAGGCGCCGGTGTGCAGCCGTGTGGCCAGTGCGGTCTGGTATTTGGCCAGCCCTTCAATGGCATGCAGCCTCGAGGCCACAGCGGTGAAGTGCTGCAGTGACCCGGTGATGACCGTCAGCATCAGGTCCCGGTTGCTCGCCGCCTCTTCCACGGTGACGATCTCGGGCACCGCGGCCAGCGCCTGGGTGACCTCCGCCCGGCGGTGCAGCTCGCACTCGACGTCAACGAAGGCGAGGCACATTTTCTGCGGATCCCCCATCGGGTGCGCCGTGACCCAGGCGGCGCCGGCGGCAGTGAGTCGTTCCCACCGTGCGGCCAGGGTGGTGGCGTGCACGCCCAGGACCTCGGCGGCGTCGGCCCAGCTCAGCCGCGGCGCGATCTGCAGGGCGTTGATCAGCGCGAGGTCCTCCTCGGTGACGTCCAGCGGTCTCCCCTCCCGTAAGGTCCTGCACGAATCCTGCATATGGGCCCGGGCTTTTGCATTTTTCCAGCACTTCAGCCGGATGTGAACCAGGCCACTCCAGAATAGACCCACAGCACCGGACCACCAACGAGGAGAACACGTGCCGATTGCCGCAGACGCCCGCCAGATGCAGGAAGACCTTGCCCGGTTCCGCCACGACCTGCACCGGGAACCCGAAATCGGACTGCAGCTGCCGCGGACCCAGGAAAAGGTATTGAAGGCACTTGAGGGCCTGCCGTATGAAATCACCCTGGGCAAGGAGACGACGTCTGTCACCGCGGTCCTGCGCGGCGGGGCTTCCACCGCCGCCAGCACGCCCGCCGTCCTGCTCCGGGCGGATATGGACGGGCTTCCCGTCCAGGAGAAGACCGGCGTCGACTACACCTCAACCATCGACGGCGCGATGCACGCGTGCGGCCATGACCTGCACACGTCCATGCTCACCGGCGCGGCCACCCTCCTCGCCGAGCGGCGGCACCGGCTGGCGGGCGACGTCGTCCTGATGTTCCAGCCCGGCGAGGAAGGCTGCGACGGCGCCAGCTACATGATCCGAGAAGGCGTCCTGGATGCCCCCGGCCGGCGCGTGGACGCGGCCTACGGCATGCACGTCTTCTCCTCCCTCGAGCCGCACGGGACGTTCTGCACCAAGCCCGGCGTGATGCTCAGCGCCTCCGACGGACTGGTGGTCACCGTGCTCGGCGCCGGCGGCCACGGCTCCGCCCCGCATTCGGCCAAGGATCCCGTAACGGCCGCGGCCGAGATGGTCACGGCCCTGCAGGTGATGGTCACCCGCCAGTTCAACATGTTCGATCCCGTAGTCCTCTCCGTCGGGGTGCTCCACGCAGGCACCAAGCGCAATGTCATCCCGGAAACGGCCCGCATCGAGGCCACCATCCGCACGTTCTCCGAGGAGAACCGGCAACGGATGATGGACGCCGTGCCCCGGCTGCTCAAGGGCATCGCCGCGGCACACGGGCTCGACGTCGACGTGGACTACCAGCAGGAATACCCCCTCACCATCACCGACCAGGACGAGACGCACACGGCGGAAAAGGTCATCACCGAACTGTTCGGCGACTCGCGGCTCTCACGGTGGGCCACGCCGCTGAGCGGCTCCGAGGACTTCTCCCGGGTGCTGGCCGAGGTGCCCGGCACGTTCGTCGGGCTGAGCGCCGTCCCCCAGGACGCGGACCACGCCACCTCCCCGTTCAACCACTCGCCGTACGCAACGTTCGACGACGGCGTGCTGGCTGACGGTGCCGCGCTCTACGCGGAGCTCGCCATCAGCCGCCTGGATGCCTTGGCCGCCGCCGGCGCCCGGGTCCCCGCTTCCGTTCCGGCCCTCTAGCCCGCCCATCCCAGGGAGACAACCATGACCGCCATCATCAACGCCCAGCGCGACGGCAGGACCTCGACCCGCAAGACCATCATCGGCACCGGCATCGGAAACGCCGTTGAATGGTACGACTGGGCCATCTACGCCACCTTCACGCCGTTCATCGCCAGCCAGCTGTTCAGCAAGTCCGATCCCGCCTCAGCCGTGCTGTCCACACTGGCGATCTTCGCCGTCGGCTTCGTTGCCCGTCCTTTCGGCGGTTTCCTGTTCGGCTGGATCGGTGACCGGGTGGGCCGCAAGGCGTCCATGACGCTCGCCGTCGGCCTGGCGTCGCTGGGTAGCCTCATGATCGGCATCGCCCCCACGTTCGCCAGCGTCGGGGCCTTCGCGTCGCTGATGCTGCTGGTGGCACGGCTGGTCCAGGGCCTGGCCCACGGCGGCGAACTGCCGTCGTCGCAGACCTACCTCTCCGAAATGGCGCCCCGGGAACACCGCGGATTCTGGGCCACGCTGATCTACACCTCCGGGACGGTCGGGATCCTGTTCGGGACCCTGCTGGGCGCGGTGCTGAACATGGCACTGACCACTGAGGTCATGAACGCCTGGGGCTGGCGCATCCCGTTCCTGATCGGAGCCGCGATGGGCCTGTACGCACTGATCATGCGGTCCCGGCTGCACGAGACGGACGTCTTCGAGGGCGAGACCGCCACGGAGAAGCGCGCCCCGCTCTGGCCGCAGATTGTCCGGTACCGCAAGCAGGCCCTGCAGGTGATCGGCCTGACCGTGGGCCTCACTGTCATCTACTACATCTGGGGCGTCGTGGCGCCCAGCTACGCGACCACCGCCCTGAAAATCGACCGCGGCGAGGCCCTCTGGGCCGGCGTCATCGGCAACATCGTCTTCATTGCCGCGCTTCCGGTCTGGGGCAAGCTGTCCGACCGGATCGGACGCAAGAAGGTCCTGTGGGCCGGCGCGATCGGCTCAGCCGTGATGCATTTCCCGATGACGTGGCTGCTCAAGGATTCCGCCTGGCAGCTGGCCGTGAGCATGTCCGTGATGCTCATCTTCATCGCCGCGAGCGCCGCCATCGTTCCGGCCGTGTACGCCGAGCTGTTCCCCACCAGCATCCGCACCGTGGGCGTGGGTGTGCCGTACTCCATCTGCGTGGCAGTGTTCGGCGGCACGGCACCCTACCTGCAGCAGTGGCTGGGCACCACCGTCCACATGCCGAACCTGTTCAACGTCTACGCGGTGGTGCTGCTGGCCGTCAGCGTGGCCTTCATCTTCACCATCCCCGAGACCAAGGGCAAGGACCTGGCGCACTGACCTTTCTCAGCCGCCGATGTAGCGGTTCCGGCCCGCCCGGTAGCCAAACACCGCGGCCAGCGTTCCCACCGCCAGGAACAGGAGCCCCGCCGCTGTAAACGATCCGGTGCCATGGTGCAGCTGCCCCACCAGGAGCGTGCCGGTGGAGCCGAGCCCGTAGCCCACCCCCTGCATCATGCCGGAGAGGTGGGCTGCGGTGTGCCCGTCGCGGGTGCGGAGCATGATCATCGTCAGGGCGACGGCGGTGAGGCTTCCCTGGCCCAGCCCCAGCAGGCCCGTCCACACCCAGACCAGCTCGAGCGGGCCGAAGATGCTCAGGGCAAAGCCGCCGCCGGTCATGAGCGCCACGACGCTGTTAATCACCCGCTGGTCGCGGAACCGGGCCGCGAGTGCCGGGGCGAACAGCGAACCCAGCATCTGCAGCACAATGGACACCGACACGATCAGCCCGGCCGTTCCGCCGTCCACGCCGCGCTCGCGCAGGATCGGCGCGAGCCAGGCAAAGACACTGAAGGACATCATCGCCTGCAGCACCATGAAGATCGTGACCTGCCAGGCCACCGCCGAGCGCCACACGTTCACGCCCTCCCGCACCGCCGTGTGCTGCCCGTGCCGCTGCCGTACTGCCACCGGCAGGAAGAGCAAAAGCACGACGGCGGCCGGTGCCGCCCAGAACCACAGCGCCGAAGTCCACTGGCCTGTGGCGCTGAAAACGGGGTAGGTGAAGCCTGCACCCAGGGCGGCCGACGCACAGATCGCAGTGGTGTACAGGCCGCCCATCAGGCCGAGCCGGTGCGGGAAGTCCCGCTTCACCAGCCCGGGCAGCAACACGTTACACAGCGCAATGGCGGCCCCGCAGGCAGCCGTCCCGGCGAAAAGCGCCGGCAAGTGCCCGGCGCCCGCGATCTCTGCGGGCCGCAGGAGCAGGCCCGCCGTCAGGACCGCCATCGCTCCGAGCAGGACCCGTTCCGCGCCGAACCGGCGGGCCAGGACCGGGGCCAGCGGCGCAAACACACCGAGCAGGGTGACCGGCACCGTGGTCAGCACCACCACGGCCCAGCCAGGCAGGCCGGCGTCGGACGTCACCTCGGGCAGTACCGCCGAAAAGCTGGAGAACACGGTCCGCAGGTTCAACCCGATCAGCACCAGGCACAGGCCCAGGTAAGCCAAAGCCCGGCGGCCGGTCACACGGGTGGGTTCGGCAGCGGGAACGTCGTCGGCCTCTGCGTCCACCAGGATGTTCGGATTGCCGGCGTTGGGTTGCGGCTGATTGCCGTCGTGTTGGCGTGAGTTCTGGGCGTCGACCACCTGCCCATTCTTGCAGGAGCGCAGTGCGTGCCCGGGCCATGGCCACCGGCGGCACCTTACCTATTGGAGTTATCCACATACAGGCGCAGCACGGTATCCCTTGCCGCCCCCGGGCTAATAGTCTGGCTGGCACGTGGCCGGCCAAGGAGCCCGCCGGCCGAATCCATGAGGAAAACCATGAGCTTTCCGCAGGCCCCGGAGTCCGGTGATCCGCCACCACCGCACGGCCGCGCAGGTCCTGGAGGGCAACGAGCGGGTCCGGGTCCCTGGGCACAGGGTCCTTTGGGGTTTGGTCCGGGCACGCCGGACCGTGGCTACCAGAACCCTGCCTGGTACGGCCTAGCGGTGGCCAACCTGGTGTGCGGCGTGCTGATCCTGCCCAGCGCCTTCGTCACCGTGTATCCCGCGATGCTGGCCATGCTGTTCACCCGGCCGGATACAGGCAGCAATGGGAAGCAGTGGGAATTTGATGTCTTCTCATGAAGCGCCATCCTGCGGGCGCAGGATCAGCGGGCCCAGAGCGGCCAGAGCCGCTCGGCCTGGCGGCGCACCTGGGAGTACGGCACTTCCGCGCTTTTTGCCTGCTCGAAGATGCTTAGCCCCAGCATTGATGTGGCCAGCGCGCGGACCGTGTGGAACCGGTTTTCGAAGAGGCTCCGTTCGCTGATCCAGGACACTGCATCGGCTTCCGGCTTCCACCGCTCCGTGAATTGGGCAGCAGCCCTCGGCAAGGAGCCAGGTGAACTGCCGGCATCCTGAATGCACTCGTCGAGGACCATTGCTGACTCCATGGCGCCGTTGACTCCCTGCCCGATCGGAGGATAGGGCGCGGCGGCGTCCCCGATCAGCACCGCTTTCTCGGCATGGAACTGGGAACAGTTCAGGCTGCGTCCTATGTGATAGCACGTCCGGCCCGCGAAGCCCTGGACTTGCTCGTCGCCGGCGAATTCCAGAACGCGGGGGCACCGGTCCTGCAGGAACTTCCGGGCTTCGTTAGTCCCAGCAAAGCCGATCCGGTCTTTGGTTCCGATGGCGCAGAACCATCTGGCCGAGTCAGGCCCGTCGTCCCCCCTGATCGCCCCGGCCACGCAGAACGGCCGGGTGGAGAGGCCATGGAGATAATGCTTGTCCAGCCGTTCACCCACATTATCGAGCTCAATCATCGTGCAGTAATTGGGAAAGGACTTGGAGGTGACCGTGAACCCGGGCACCTGGGATTGCAGTGCCGAACGGACGGTGGACCCGGCACCGTCTGCGCCGACGATCAGGTCGAAGCTCCGGACAATCGATTCCCCGGATCGCTGCCGGGATGTCAGCGATCCTGCGACGGGGTTCACGCCTTCCACGTTGGTTTCGAACTCCATTGCCACCATGTCCTTATACCTGCCCAGTACCGACATAAGTGCCCGGAGGATGTCGCCCCGCGAGCCGGTCCACCCGGGCAGCGTCCACTCCTCCGTTCCGCGCCCCGGGATCTTGAGCCCCTTAAACCGGTACATCCGTCGGTCGAACTCTGCCACGGCGTCGATGTGGCGGAGCGCCTTGAGCCCATGCCCCGAGATGTCGATGGTGTAGGAACGGTCCGGGTTGAACCGCGGTGCAATGTCCGGAGGGACGTCGCGCTCGATGACTGTGGCGGATAATCCCCGTCGGGCAAGGGCGATAGCGAGTAGCAGCCCCGCCGGTCCGGCCCCGAGGATGGCTATGGTGCCGATGGGCTTCACGGGTTCGGAGGGGAATGTAGATGTTTCCATAGCCTTTCCTGAAGCTGCGTTGTCATGCGTTCATCCGCCGCCGCGGCGGGAAAGCGTCCCGAGGACAAGGGCGGCTCAACAGCGTTTCGCTTGGGCGGCCGTTGGAATAGCAATACTGTACGCCCGCCGGCAGCGGGCGGAAACGGGCAATTGGCCCTGCTGACCGCCGGTATTCTGGAAGGGATGAGCGAATCTCCCGAATCCCCGCAGCCGCCGGCAAATCCGAACCAGCCCCGGCCGGTCACGCCGGGAAGCCAGGCCTCCTACGGAACCTACGGCGGCCGGCCGGTCAGCTTCGTTCGGCGCGGAACCCGGCTGCAGGGACGCCGCCAGGCGGCCTGGGAGGAGCACTCCGGCCGCTGGGCCATCGACGTGCCCCGCCACGTGGCCAATACATCCGTCCACCCCGACTACTCATTCGACGCCGAAGCCGAATTCGGGCGCCGGGCACCGCTGATTGTGGAGATCGGCTCGGGCCTGGGGGAGGCGGTCTGCCACGCCGCAGAGGAAAACCCGGACAAGGACTTCCTTGCCGTGGAGGTCTACACTCCCGGCCTGGCCAACACCATGATCAAGATCAACAGCCGCGGCCTGACCAACGTGCGCGTGGTGGAGGCGAACGCCCCCGAGGTCCTGGCCACCATGCTGCCGCCCGGCTCGGTCAGCGAACTGTGGATCTTCTTCCCGGACCCCTGGCACAAGTCCCGGCACCACAAGCGCCGCCTGATCCAGCCCGAATTCGCCGAGCTCGCCGCGAAGGCGCTGAAACCGGGCGGCCTCTGGCGCATCGCCACGGACTGGTCCAACTATGCCGTGCACGTCCGCGACGTCCTCGCCGGATCGGAGGCGTTCGAAAACCTTCACAACGGTGAGCGCAGCGGCCCCGAGAGTCCCCTCACCCATGTGTGGCAGACCGGCGTCGAGTCGCTGGTGGGCGGCGCACCGGTGAAAGAGGGACGGGCACCCGTGAGCACAGAACACACAGGACCCAACGAGGGCATCGACGAAAGAGGCGGCTGGGCCCCCCGGTTCGAGGGCCGCATCCGCACCAGCTTTGAGACCAAGGCGCACGAAGCCGGCCGCTTGATTTTCGACCTCTGCTACCGGCGGATCTAGGGCCGCCGCGGCCTCTGTTCCCCGGCGCCCCGCCGTGGCACGATAAGCGTGTGGCGGGTAGCCGCGGGAGATGCACGAGCGTGCCGGCGCGAAGGAACGATCATCAAACGAGAATTGAGAAGCGCAGCGGACAAGGCCGAAGTCGCCACGAATTCGCACGCGCTCGAGATATTGGCCAGAGCGGGATTTGCCGTGAGCGGCGTGCTGCATTTCCTGGTCGGGACCATCGCTATCGGGTTGGCCACCGGAAAGGGCGGCCGGGCGGATGTCAGCGGCGCCGTCGCGGAGCTGGCCAGCCAGCCTGCCGGGCCCGTGCTTCTGTGGGCCAGCTTCGCGGCGTGCGTGGCCTTGGCACTCTGGCAGGCCAGTGATGCCATTTTCGACTTCGAGCATCTGCCGCCGAAGGACAAGACGGCCAAGAAGCTCAAGGCCGCGTTGCAGGCCGCTGTTTATGCCGCACTCGCTTTTTCGCTCGCGGCGTTCGCACGCGGGGCAGGCCAGGACAACAGGGAATCCGCCAGCGACATGACCGTCAACCTTCTGAAAGCCCCGGGCGGCGTCCTGCTCCTGGTGCTGATCGGAGCGGCTGTGGCCATCACTGGGATCGTCTACGGCGTGCGCGGAATCAGGAAGTCGTTCGAGAAGCACATCAACTTGCCGCCCTCGCCCAACGCGCGGAAGGCCGTGACCGCGCTGGGCGTGGCCGGGTATGTGGCCAAGGGCGTTGCCCTCTTCGTGACCGGCCTGCTGGTGATCATCGCCACCGTCACGGCGCATCCGGAGCAGTCGACGGGGCTCGATGGCGGGCTCAAGGCACTGCGTGAACAGCCCTTCGGGATCTACGTTCTGGCTGCCGTCGGCGTGGGACTCATCTGCTACGGCGTGTACATGGTGGTGCGGGCGAAGCTCGCGCGGATGTAAGTCAGCAGTACGGCTCAGCCTGGCACGGAAATAACGGCAATAGTCTGCTGCCTGTCGTTCCGCACCTCAACGCTGGCGATGTTCGTGTACTGCAGCGGGGTAGCGCTGGTGACCCGGACCCTTCCGCTCGGCGTCGCCATCCACGCACAGGCCCGGTCCTCAACTCCGGCGCGGTCCTTCACCCACAAGGAAAGCCGTCCGTTCTGGGGCAGGCTCCGGCCGTCGACGGCCAGTTCGGTGCCCCAGGTTTTCTTGACCATTCCCACCGTGACCTGCATGCCGGTGTCGGCTTTGACCGAGTAGCTGGCGTCGGGCTTGTCGGCGGGATCAAAAAGCGGCGCCGCCGCAAATCCCAGGGCCAGGCATGCCGCCGCCACCACCCCCACAAGGGCCGTCAGCCGCCGTCGGGAATTACGACGGCGGGCAGCCAGTTCGTCCAGAACGGGCTGAGGGACGGGGGCCAGGTCGGGTGACGCGGGGTCCGATCCGGGCCGGCGGGCCGCCGGGACAGCGAGCGCCACGGCGTCCGGGACCGGCACGGCATCCAGCAGTCCCGGCAGGGATTCCAGATCCGACAGTTCACTGCGGCACGTCTCGCAGTGCTTGAGGTGGTCCTCGAAGCGGAGCTTGTCCGCTTCATCAAGCCCACCCAGCAGGTATGCCCCCAGCAACTCATGGACTTCCTTGCCGTTCACCGTTCCACGCCCATTTCGTCGAGTATTGTCCGCAGGGCCTTCACCGCGTAGAAGGCCCTGGATTTCACCGTTCCGCTCGGAATGTTCAACTGCACCGCCGCCTCGCCCACCGTGAACCGCCGATAGTGCAGTGCCACCAGCACATCACGGTGCTCCGAACTCAGCCGCAGCAGCGCCTCCTCCATCAGTACCTTGTTCAGCAAGTCGTCAACGCGTCCGGTGGCCTCCTCCGGGTCCGCAATGTCACGGTCCTCGGTTTCCTGCGGCCGGCGCTGGGCTTTCCGGTAGTTGTCGATCATGATGTTCCGGGCGGTCCGGAACAGGTAGCTGCGCATGCTGCCCGTCACCGTGGGTGCCTGCTGCCAGACACGAAGCACCGTTTCCTGGACGATGTCGTCGGCCAGGTGCGGGTCGCGGGAGGCACTGAGCACAAATCTGCGGAGCGCCGTTCCGTGCTCGCGGTAGATCGCTGCAACTAAATCCTCATCCAGCGGCACCTTCGGCCTCCCTGCAACGACCTATGAAGCCGGATCCGAGGGCCGGCCTTCCTGACAAATATGACGTCTGCATCCGGAGATAGGTTCACTTCCGGTCCGCGCCAGATTCTTTGAACCATTCTTCACCTTTGTGCGTCATTCCAAATAGCGCCGGTCTCTCAGTCTGCCGGCCCGAGCCAAGGAGCAGCACATGAAGAAGCAACTGAGCGTTGGCCTCGCAGTTATGGCCCTTGCCGCCTCACTGACGGCCTGTGGCGGCGGATCCGGCACAACCACCACCACTACGGCTGCGGCCCCGGCCAGCGAGTCACCGGCCACCACCGCCAGCGCATCGGCCACCAGCGATAGCGCCACGGTGGACCTCAAGACCGCGTCGTCCAGCAAGGGTGAGATCGTGGTGGACGGCAAGGGCATGAGCGTCTATTACTTCACGAAGGACGTCAAGGACTCCGGCAAGAGCAACTGCTTGGGTGACTGCCTCGTGAAGTGGCCCCCGGTGTTTGCCGCCACGGACACCCCCAAGGTCGAGGGTGTAACGGGGACGGTCGGCACCATTGATACGCCCGACGGCAAGAAGCAGGTGACAGTCAACGGCATGCCCGTCTACCTGTGGGAGAAGGACAAGGCCCCCGGCGACATCACCGGGCAGGGCGTCGGCAACGTTTGGTACCTCGTGGCACCCGACGGGACCATGATCAAGTAGAGCCTGCAGGTTTGGGGCCGGCGCCTCTGACGGAGGTGCCGGCACTACCATCGGAGCATGGTGAATCCACTCGATCTGAAAGCAGCGGCCGGCACCTGGAAGTCCATGGTGGACAGCAGCCAGGCACTGCTGCTGCGGAAGTCAGGACATGACGTCCAGTGGTGGGCAGAGCAGGGACGCTCCGCAGGTGTGAAGAGCGACGCCGAGCTGCGCGAATGGATGCGCGCCGGGCACGGAATCACGGGCTACGCCCAATACGCCGTGTCCTGGGAAATGTTCGGCTATCCCGAGTTCATGCTGCGGGACGCCGACGAACTCCTTGACGTCCAGTACAGGGACCACCCGAACCTGCGGCCCATCGCCAACACCCTCCTGGCATGGGCCGCAGCCCATCCGGGCGTGGCAATCCAGATGCGCAAAGGCTACATATCGCTGCACAGCAGCCGCAGGAAATTCGCCCAGGTGACCCGGGCGAACAACACCGCAGTGGATGTTAGCCTCCGCCTTGAGGCGCCTATTGGGGAGCGCCTCAAGGCAGTCAGGGTCCGCGAGGGCGACTTTTTCGACCGCAAGGTCCGGCTCACATCGGAGGCCCAGGTAGACCAGGAATTCCTTGACTTCCTCGAGACGGCGCTCGAGCAAAACAGCTGACATCACCGCTGATCGAGCCCGAGATCAACGCACGCCACCTGACCGGCGCTCGGTTTCGACAAGCTCAACCAGCGGGACCCGGTGTCGACAGGCTCAACCAGCGGTGACGCTGAGGCTTACCAGGGCGGCGCCGTCGCCTTCGGCCAGCAGCCCGACGGCGGTGCTGGACTCCGTGGGGAAGATCAGGTCCGTGAGGGTCACTAGCCCGTCCTGGGCGAAGACCTCCACGGAGCAGCGGTCCAGGAAGATCCTGAGCCGCAGCAGGCCGCTGGCGTCCAGGGAAACAGGCACGCGCTCCACGGACGGGAAGTCGGCATGGAACCCGGCGTTTCCGGACCCGCTGCGGTCCAGGCTGAGCTCGCCGGACAAGGCGGAGTAGGCCAGCACGGTCCGCTCCTGCACGCCGTCTGCCTCGCCGGCGCGCAGCACCAGCCCAACTTTGCCCGCGGAACCGGGCCGGAACACGGCGTCGATGCGCAGCACATCCCCGGAGGCCTCCGCGGGCAGCCACCGGACGCCGTCCGCCAGCTGTTCCGGCCCCGCGGCGAACAGCTCCGTACCGGCAGCCTCGAACGGGTCAACGGCCGCCTGAACGAGCGCGGGGTGACCGGCGCGGGTCTCCAGCCGGACCTCGCGGACAAGGGACATGGCGCTGCGCCAGCCCTGCGACGGGGTGCTGGCCGCGTACTGCCAGTTGTTCATCCAGCCGATCATGAGGCGGCGCCCTCCGGGGGCATTGCTGAAGGAGACGGCGGCGTAGTAGTCCCGGCCCCAGTCGAGCCAGCCGTAGTCCGGCATCCGGCTGTCGTCCGTCTGCATGCCCTCGGTGACGGTGGTCTCGGAACGGAACGTCACGCCGTCGAACGTTCCCAGGAAGTACTGGCCCGCCGAGCCACCGGCGATACCGCCGGGGTTCAGGTTCACCACAAGGACCCACCGGGTGTTGCCGGCGTCGCCGTCCACGGGCAGTTCGAACAGGTCCGGGCATTCCCAGACCCCGCCCGTGGCGTTGGCGGGACCGAAGGTGCTCAGATACTCCCAGGACTTGAGGTCGGCGGACTTGTAGAGGACCACTTCCCGGTTCTCGGCCTCGACCGCCACCATCACCCAGTAGCTCCCGGCGTCGCCGTCATACCAGAAGACCTTGGGGTCGCGGAAGTCCGCGGACGCCCGGTCCAGCACCGGGTTCCCCGCGTACTTGGTCCAGGTGGCGCCGTCGTCGGTGCTGTACGCGAGGGACTGCGCCTGCCGCCCGGCGAGCGGCGACGCCGGGGCGTAGGCACTGGTGTAGACGGCCACCAGCGGCGGCACTCCCCCGACGCCGAACCCGCTGGTGTTGCGGAAATCCACCACAGCCGAGCCGGAGAAGATGGCCTCCTGCTCGTCGCACGGGATGGCCACGGGCTGCTCGTCCCAGGTCAGCAGGTCCGGCGAGGTGGCGTGGCCCCAGGACATGTTGCCCCACACGTCAGCGAACGGGTTGTGCTGGTAAAAGAGGTGGTACACCCCGTTGGAGTACACCAGCCCGTTCGGGTCATTGAGCCAGTTGCGCTCGGCGGCGTAGTGCCATTTGGGCCGGTAGCGGCAGTCGAGCGCGGAAGTTGCATTCAGGGAAGTCATGGTTCGCTTTCGAACTAGGAACTGGGGCTGGGTCAGCCTTTGACACCGCTGGAGGCGATGCTGTTGATGAAGGAGCGCTGGAACGCGATGAAGAGGACCACCACGGGAACGGTGATCAGCGAGGCGTAGGCCATGACTTCACCCCAGGAGACATTCAGCTGGAAGAAGTACTGGATGCCGATCATCACCGGGCGCAGCTCCTCTGACTGGACCACCATGAGCGGCCACAGGTAGGAGTTCCAGGCGGGCAGGAATGTCAGGATGGCCACCGTGGCCGTGGCGGGACCGGCGAGCGGCATGACCACCTGGCGGTAGATCTTGAACCACCCGGCCCCGTCGATCCGGGCCGCCTCGTCCAGTTCCTTGGGAATGGACTCGAAGTACTGGTGGTACAGGTAGATGGAGAACGCGTTGGCGATGAACGGGATGATCTGGACCTGGTAGGTGTCCAGCCAGCCCTTCGAGATCTCCAGGCTGAAGCCGTTGAGTTCGAAGTACGGCAGCTGGTTCACCCACCACACCAGCGGCAGGGCCAGGGTCTGGAACGGCACGATGAGCGTGGCGAGAATGGCGGTGAAGACCACCTTCTTGCCGCGCACCTGCATGCGGGACAGCGCAAAGGCGCACAGGCTGTTGACGAAGATTCCCAGCACCACTGTCACCGCGGAGACACCGACGGAGTTGATGAGGAAGCGCGCGGCCGGAACCCGGTCGAAGACGGCGGTGTAGTTGTCCAGCGAGATGTTGCCAATGGGCAGGAAGGCCGCAACGGAGGACATGTCACCGAAGATCTGCTGGTCCGGCTTGAGCGAGGACACGAGCATGAACACGATGGGGAAGGCGGCGACGGCGGCAAACAGGATGCGCACGGCCGTGGCGCCGATCGAATTGAGGCGGAGCGCGTTTTTCACGTCAGTCCTTCTCTCGGGTCAGGTAGCGCTGGACCGCGGAGATCAGCAGTACCAGGACGAAGAATACGAGCGAGATGGCGGAGGCGTAGGAGGTCTCCTGCTGCTTGAAGCCGGAGCGGACCGCCTCGTAGATGATGGTGGTGGTGGAATCGAGCGGGCCGCCCTGCGTCATGACGCTCACCTGGTCGAAGAGGCCAAGGGCCTGGATGGTGATGGTCACCAGGACCAGGGTGCGCGTGTGCTTCAGGCCCGGCCAGGTCACGTACCGGAACTGGTGCCACCGGCTGGCGCCATCCAGCTGGGCCGCCTCGTACAGCTCGCCGGAGATGCTCTGCAGCCCGGCCAGCCAGATGATCATGTGGAAGCCGGCGGCCTGCCAGATGGACAGCGCGATGATGGCCGGCATGGCGGTGGCGGGGTCGTTCAGCCAGTCCGCGCCCGGGATGAGGCCGAAGCTGAACGTGGACAGCAGCTCGTTGATCAGCCCGTCCTTGCGGTACATGAAGAGCCAGAGCAGCGACACCACCACCATGGACGTGACCACGGGGAGGAAGTACACGGTGCGGAAGAAGTTCACGCCCCGGAACTTCTTGTTGATCAGCAGTGCCATGGCCAGTGCGAGACCGGACTGCACCGGCACCACCACCACGGCGAAGTAGCTGACGTTCAGGAGCGCCCGCCAGAATGTGGGGTCGGTGAAGAGCCGGGCGAAGTTGTCCATCCCGACGAACTCCACCGGGCGCGGGGAGATGAGGCGGGCGTTCGTGAAGGCCAGGCCGAAGCCAAGGATCGCCGGCAGGAACACGAAGGCGAGCAGGAGGACCGCTGCCGGCGCTATCATCCCCCAGCCGCTGAGCTGTTCGCGCAGGTGGCGCGGGCGTTTGCGGCGGGCTGCCGCCGGGGTGGTTCCGCCGGGCGCCGGAACGGCGGGGCGGCGGGAGGGAAGCTGGGTGGTTGTCATGGGAGTCTCCGTTGACAGTCAGTGCCGGGTGGAGGACGACGGCGGCAGGTGCCGCCCGCCGTCGTCCTCCCGCCCGGCGGCTGGCTAGTTCTTATAGCCGCCATTGGACTTGATGTTGGCGTCAATCGCCTTGACCGCCTTGTCCAGGACGGTCTTCGCGTCGGCCCCGGCCAGGATGTCCTGGACGGCCTTTCCGTACTCGGTGGCGATGAACGGGTAGGCAGGCGTTTCCGGACGCATGACGGCCTGCTGGCGGGACAGTTCCATGAACACCCGGTTCTCGCCGCCCTCGGCGAAGGCGGGGAGCAGGGCCGCGGCCTCATCGGTGGCCGGAATGGTTCCGGTGGCCTTGGCCACGGCGGCGATGTTTTCCGGCTTCAGCGAGTAGGAGAGGTAGTCCATGGCGGCCTCGGAGTTCTTGCAGCCGCTGGTCACGCCCCACTGCCACGAGGCACCGCCGATCTTCGGGCCGTTGCCGAGGTCCACGGAAGGCATGACAGCCAGGTCCTTCCCGAGCGCCTTGCGGGCCTTGTCCGCAGCCCAGGAGCCGGTGTAGACGATGCCGCTCTTGTTGTTCAGGAAGTCCTGGGTGGAATCCTTGCCGCTCTTCTTGGCCATGAAGCCCTGGTCGGCCAGTCCGCGGAACCACCCGGCCCACTCGACGGCCTTATCACCGTTGAGGGCCCCGTCCGCCGACTGGAAGCCGTCGCGGTTGACGAGGTCTCCGCCGAAGGACTGGAGCAGCGGCGAGTAGGCGTAGGGCAGCCACTCGCCGGTGCCGGCAGTCCCCATGTCGAGGGGGTACTGCCACTTGCCCAGGGCCTTGAGCTTGGTCAGCGCGTCCTGGAATTCCTCCTTGGTCCACGGCTTTTCAACCGTGGCCACGCGGACGCCGGCTGCCTTCAGGTCCGAGGTGCGGGCAAGCATGGCTAGGGCGACGTCGTAGTAGCCCACCGCGTACGTCTCGCCCTCCCACTTGGCGACGGTGCTGGGGAGGTTCTTGGACAGGTCGGCCGAAAGTTTCAGCGGGGTCAGGTACTTGGCCCACGCCCAGTTGGGCACGTTGGGCCCGTCGATGTCCACGATGCACGGCAGCTTGCCGGCAGCGGCGGCCGAAACCACGGAGTCGTTGTAGGAGTCCTGCGGGAATGCCTGCACCTTGACCTGGGCCTTCGCGTCGCCGCTCTTGTTGTACTTGTCGACGATGGCCTTGATGGCGGCGAGCTCGTCAGGGTTGCCCGCGTTGTGGGTCCACATGGTGATCTCGTTGCCGCCCTCGGACGTGGCGGATGCGCTGCCCTTGCCGCAGGCAGCGAGGCTGCCCATGAGGGCCGCCGCGGCTATGCTGGTGGCCAGGATCCGTGTGAATCGCTTGTTCATGAAGGTCCAGTCTTTCTGCTGATTTTGCGCGTGGATGATTGGCCCGGGTCCGAAGGGACGCGGCCGCTGCAACGGCTGCGTCCCTTTTTCAGGCGGACGCCGGGTGGACTGCTGGTGGTTGCTGTTGTGGACTGCGCTCAGGTCCTGGGCGGACCTACGGAGCCCCGTTCGACCAGGGGACATGCGAGCCGCACCTGTTCCGGCGGCGTATCCGGGTTGTCAATGTCGTCCAGAACGCGGTTGACCGCCCATCGCCCCATGTCGTAGTGCGGCAGGGCCACCGTGGTCAGGCCCGGCCACAGCGAGTCCGCGATGAGCTCCAGATTGTCGATGCCGACGATCGAAACGTCATCCGGGATGGTCAGCCCCAGTGCTGTTGCCGCCTGGTAGGCGCCCATGGCCACCCTGTCACTAAAGCAGAACAGGGCCGTTGGGCTGTCCTGCTGGCTGAGCAGCGCCAGCGCGGCTTCTCTGCCGCCGGAGGTCTCCGGCTCTGCGATGACGAGGTGCCTCGGATCGTGCTCGATGCCGTGGCGGCGCAGGGCATTGTGGAATCCTTCCAGCCGGCCGTGCGTCGCGGGGATGTCGTCCACGTTGTTGATCATGCCGATCCGCGTGTGGCCGGCCCTGATGAGGGCTTCGACGGCGGTTTCGGCGGCATTGACCTCGTCCGGGACGATGGAGGAAACCGAGGGGTCCCCGGTGACGGCGTCGAGCAGCACCGTGGGGATTCCGGAGAGCGCCGGCGGCAGCTCGACGCCCTGGTGGTACAGCCGGGCGTACACCACGCCATCCACCTGGTGTTGCTGAAGCATGGTGATTTCGCGGTGTTCGAGCTCGCTGTCCAGGCCAGAGTTCACCACCATGACCACGTAGCCCCGCTCGTAGGCCGCGTCCTGCGCTCCGCGGATCATGGCCCCGGCGAATGGCGTGGTGGTGATCTCGTCGCTGACCAGGCCGAGGATCTGGGAGCGCTGGTTGCGCAGCCCGCTGGCGAGCCGGTTGGGAGCGTAGCCAAGGTTCCTGGCCACGTCCCGGACGTGCTGCTGGGTTTCCGCTTTGACCCGGGAGCTGGTGGCATCGTTGAGTGCATGGGACACAGTGGTCACTGAGACTCCGGCGGCCTTGGCCACTTCGCGTATCCCTACTCGCGTCGTCATCGACTTCCTTTGCAAAACGTTTTGGTTCGGTGTGAACGAGAGTACACAAAACGTTTTGCATGTGTCAAGCGTCACTCGGGAAGGGTCCTGGTTCTACAGGCTCAAACCAGCGGACATGGGTCCGGCCCGTTGCCGCCCTTTCGGGCGGCAACGGGCCGGAGATCCGGTGATGCTGTGCGGCTACCCTCCGGTGGTGAAGCTCCAGGAGAGGCCGCTGAGCGGGTTCCCGGCGGCATCCTTGATGCTGGTGGAAATGGTGGCCGTGTACTTCGTGTTGGCCGCCAGGGTCACGTTCGGGTTCAGCGTTGCTACCCGGGTGGTGGCGTTGTAGCTGACGGCGTAGCTCACCAGGGCGCCTGTGGCGGCGTTCCGGAGGGCAAACGTTCCATTGGCTACGCCGATGACGTTCTCGCTGATGGTAGCGGTGACGTTGGCGGTGCGGCTGACGGCCGTGGCGTTCGCGGCCGGGGACTTGGCGGTCACGACCGGCCGCGGTCCCGTGGTGAACGCCCAGGAGTTGGCAGCGATCGGGTTGCCGGCGATGTCCGTGATGCCCGCAGTCAACGTTGCGGTGTGCTTCCGGTCAGCCACCAGCGTCGCACTCGGGTTCAGGGTGGCCACCCGGGTGGTGGCGTTCCACGAAACCGGAGCCGCAAGGAGCGCCCCTGCGGAATTCTTCAGGGTGAAGGATGCCGTGCCCAGGCCCGTGATCGCCTCGTTGAAGGTTGCCGTGACGTTGGCCGTCTGGCTGACCATCAGCGAGTTGACGGCCGGTGCCTTGGCGGTGACCACGGGACCCGCAGTGTCGACGGTGAAAGCCAGGGAGCCGACGGACATCGTTTCGATTCCGCCGCTGACTTCGCCGGCGGTGACTGTGTGCCGTCCGTTGGTCAGCGTCCGGTTGGACGTGATCGAGTAACTGCCGTTCGCGGCCACCGATGCAGAGCCGCTGGCCACGCCGTCGATGTAGAGGTTGACGGTTGTGGCGTCCGGCAAGGCGGCCGCGCCAGTGAAGCTGGGGGTGGTGCTGCGCGTGATGTTGTCCGTGTTGAAGCGTCCGGTGTCGCTGGCAGCCGTCAGGTCGGGCACGGTCGGACCGCTGGCCAGGGGCGCCGTGCACTCCGGGCCGGCGGGTCCGCCGATGGCCCCATACTCGAAAATCGTGACTTCGTTGCCAATGGCGGCGTCGCGTCCCAGCCACAGGCCCCGGCTTTCCGCGTTGGTGGCCGAGACGGCGCGGTCTGCGTCGGACAGGCCGTCGGCACCCACACCGGTGAGGCCAGTCCAGGTGGCGGTCCAGGTGGTGAGGCCCGGTCCGTCATAAACAATGACGCCGTCGTCCCCGGCCCCAGGGGCGCTGGCACGAAGTGTGCGCCGGCCGTTGAGCGCGAACTCCTGGTTCGCCGCCACCACCCTGGCTTCCAGCTGGTCCGCCGGGAGCTGCCCGCCGCCGGGTGCAACAGCGGTGCCCTTCATGACCACAGTGCCGGCGTCGACCTTGGTGGCCGGCTGCGTGACTGTGACGTTGCCTACGAACGTCTGGTCGCCGACGTCGGGCGCTGTCAGGACACGGATCACGTCACCGGAGCGGATGTCCGGCGTGGTTCCTTCCCAGCACCCTCCGCCGGGGTGGTTGACTTCCACGACGCCGGCCACGGGCACCAAGTTCGACGCTGTGCCGATGACTGCGCCGCCGCGAAGCACCTGGATGGTGGGACGGTCGCCGGCCGCGTAGCCTTCGGCCGAGACCATGTCCCGTTCCGGAAATACAGTGATGGGGTGCGTACCCGGGTCACTGATGACGGCGAAGGCCGGAACAGCCGCTGTCGGAACGGCCAGCGCAATCAGCGCGCCAGCCGTCACTGCGGCAGCCAGGCGTGGACGAATTCTTGCAGGTTTCATGGAAAGCTCCCCTCAAAGGCCCCAGACTTCACCCGGCTGAGACCCAGCGAGGTGATCCTCTTCAGGTCCATGATCTGAAGAGGATGCCAGTATCCGGACGCCACCCTGCGGAAACCTTGATCGTCCGGCAGCCCGCCCCCTCAAGGGGGCCACTGCGAGGGGGGCAGCCGGCACAGGAAATACCGACCGCCCCGTGCGGGGCTACGCCTCCACGAGGTCTTCCCCCAGTTCTTCGAACTCGACGGCGGCCACGATTTCCTTGGTGTCCGGGTTGAGCATGAACGCCTCGTCGTCGTCCTCGATCATGAGGAAGTCTCCGTGGTCGGTGCTGAAGCGCCACGCGAGCACCGTCTCGCCGTTGTGGTCGTAGTTCGGATCGCCCATGGTGATTTTCTGCAGCTCGTACCCGGCGATGTCGCACAACTCGCGGATGATGACCTCGAATTCCGGGGCGTTCTCCAGGGCCTCTTCCTCGGCTTCGGCGCGTCGCTCTTCGAGGTCCGGCAGCGCCGCCACGCGCTGGGCGATGTGCGCGGTGAGCCCGTCGTCGTCCAGGACCAGCAGGCCTTCCTGTCCGCGCAGCCACGCCGCGTTGAGGGCCACTATGTCCTCGGTTTCGAGGAGCGATTCGAATTCGGCGTCGAGGTCCTCCATGGCCTGCACGCGTTCCGGGAGCTCGCCGGCTTCACCGTCTTCACCGGCGCCGGCCTCGCCGTCCAGGTAGATGTCCGCTTCCTCCTCGGGCAGGGAACCGAATGCCTCCACGGTGCGGTCGAAGAGGTTAACGTGCCCTGCGGCGCCCATGCCGTCCAGGCCCTCGCGGATGTAGGCGTCAAGCTCCTCACGGTCCGGGGCGGTGAAGACGTACTGCGCAAAGCCGCCGCCCAGGCACTGCGTCAGGTAGAAGTCCACGAAGTAGCTGCGCAGGGCGTTGGGCGCGATCTCTCCCGGACCGAGGAGCTCCTGGTACATGGTGTTCACCACGGCAACGTTGGAATCAACTGTCTCTGCATCGCTGCCGCTGTCGCCGCCTGCTGTGCCTTCGACGGTCAGGACAACGGGGTATTCGCTGGAGGTCATGGGAAATCCTTACTGCAGAAAGCCGGTGATGCTCAGGACTCTCCCAACGTATGCGCCGCCGGCTGCCCGCAGGTTTAGGGCGAAGTGAACGTCAGGCGAAGTTTGCGCCGCACCTCCCCGCAGGGACAAACAGGACGAAACAGCAGAGCCCGACGGCGGGCGGCCGCGAATTTGAGGGCCCCTCCCGCCCGACTAGGATGGATCAGATAACCTGCAGATTTTCGACCTGCCGAAAGTAGCGCGCGCACCCATGCCTTCCCACCCGGACGACAGTGCGGCACTGGCAATCCAGACCCCCGCGATCAACGACCGCTCCCTCGCGGCCGGGCTCGCCTATGCCATGGGCGGCCGCGTCTCCGGAATCTCGTTCGATTCCGCCACCGGCCTGATGCTCGGCAAGGTCCGCGGCGGCTCCGAGGTGCCGTACTCCACCACGGCCAAGCTGGTCCGCAAGGGCGGCGGCTGGAGCTGCACGGTGGGCGTCTGCAGCTGCCCGGTCCGCAAGGACTGCAAGCATGTGGCCGCGCTCCTGTTCGCGGCCGAGGACAACGCGGCCGTGCGGGTGCAGCTGCTGTCCCCCGCCGACGTTTCGCGGGTGTCACGGGAAAAGTCCATGCCGGCGCTCTCGGACTGGGAGCAGGCGCTCAGCCCCCTCATTTCGCAGGCCGGCCCTGTCCAGCAAAGCGGCGGAACTCCCCTGGCCCTGCAGTTCGAGGTGGAGGAACCGGCCCCGCACTTCTCCTACACAGGCCGCCGTGATCCGCTCCGTAGCGTCCGCCAGCTCAAGGCCCGCCCGGTGATCATGGGGGCCAAGGGCAAATGGATCCGCGGCGACGTCTCATGGAACACGCTGAGCTACCTGAGCTTCAAGCGCGAGTGCAACCAGGCCCATGTGGAGTGGATGCAAACCTTCCTGGCCGCGCACACCTCCGGCGCGAACCGCGCGTACTCGTCATCGTCCCTGTGGCTGGGGCTGAACACCTTCGCCGGCAAGAACCTGTGGGGCCTGCTGGAGGAAGCCCGGCAAATCGGCGTCGCGCTGGTGCACAGCCGCGGCCAGGAGCCCGTGAAGGTGGCGGCGGAGCCTGCGGCGGTGGGCCTCAACCTGGGCCGCTACGGAAGTGACAGCCGGGACGGGGGCCTGGAGCTCGCCTCCACCATCACTGTCGACGGCACCGAGGTTGATCCGGCGTCGGTGGGCACCATCGGCCGCCCGGCGCACGGCATTTTCCTCACCTCCGGCGGGGACACACTGCCGGGGGTCGCCGCGGATGAAACCATCACTCTCGCCCCGCTGGAGAGCGGACTGAGCGAGGAACTGCTGGCCTTCGTCACAGCAGGCAGCACGCTGCACATCCCGGCACGGGATGAGGGCCGCTTCCTGACCGGGTTCTACCCCAAGCTCAAGCAGACCGCGCGCGTGACGGCGGCGGACGAGTCCGTCCAGCTGCCCGAGCTCGCCGTCCCGACGCTCTCGCTGCTGGCCAACTACGGCACCGACCACCGCGCGCGCCTGCACTGGGAATGGCACTACAAGTCCGGCACCATCGTCACCGCCCAGCCGCTCTGGCGCCACCCCGGCGACCACGGCTACCGTGACGATCCGGCCGAGGCCAGGATCCTGGAGGCTGTGGGCCAGCCCTGGGACGCGGTGCCCAAGCTCGGCGAATCAGCCACCGGCGGCTGGGGCACGCCGCGGCTCGCGGCCACCGCCGAGCTGAGCGGACTGGACACGCTCGCTTTCACGGAGGAGGTGCTCCCCCGGCTGCGGAACACGCCCGGCGTGGACGTGGACACCTCGGGCGACATCGCTGACTACCGGGAGGCCGAAGAGGCGCCGGTGGTGGCGATTTCCACGAAGGCCACTGACCAGCGCGACTGGTTCGACCTTGGCATCGTGATCACCCTCGAGGGCCAGCCGGTGTCCTTCGCGGCGCTCTTCTCCGCCCTCGCCGCAGGGCAGACGCGAATGCTCCTGCCCAGCGGCGCCTACTTCTCCCTCGACCTGCCGGAGCTGCACCAGCTGCGGGCCCTGATCGACGAGGCCCGCAGTCTTCAGGACAACAAGGACGCCCCGCTGCAGATCAGCCGCTTCCAGGCGGGCCTGTGGGATGAACTTGCCCAGCTGGGGATCGTTGACGAGCAGGCCGCCGCCTGGCGCGAGGCGGTGGGCGGCCTGCTGAAGGACGGAGTCCAGGGCCTGCCGCTGCCGGCCACCCTCAACGCCGAGCTGCGCCCGTACCAGCTGGAGGGCTACAACTGGCTGAGCTTCCTGTACCGCCACAGCCTCGGCGGTGTGCTCGCCGATGACATGGGCCTGGGAAAGACCGTGCAGGCGCTGGCACTGATGTGCGCGGCCAAGGAACACGCCGCGGCTTCCGCTGCTTCCGGGGACGTTAAGGACACGGACGCCACAACGGCGGACGACGGCGGGACGCCTTTTTTGGTGGTGGCCCCCACCAGCGTCGTGGGCAACTGGGAGGCCGAGGCCGCCCGCTTCGCGCCCGGCCTTACGGTCCGTGCCGTCGGCGAAACGTTCGCCAAGAGCGGCGCCGATCCCGCCGAGGCCATGGCCGGTGCGGACATCGTCATCACGTCCTACGCACTGTTCCGGATCGACTACGAGTCCTATGCGGGACGGCGCTGGGCCGGGCTGGTGCTGGACGAGGCCCAGTTCGTCAAGAACCACCAGTCCAAGGCCTACCAGTGCGCGCGCAAGCTTCCGGCGGCGTTCAAGCTGGCCATCACCGGCACCCCGCTGGAGAACAACCTCATGGAGTTCTGGGCCCTGACATCCATCGTGGCGCCCGGGCTGTTCGCCAGCCCTTCACGGTTCGCGGAGTACTACCAGAAGCCGGTGGAGAAGAACGGCGACAGGGGGCAGCTGGACAAGCTCCGCCGTCGGGTCCGTCCGCTCATGATGCGCCGCACCAAGGAGCAGGTCATCAAGGACCTGCCGCCCAAGCAGGAACAGATCCTCGAAGTGGTGCTCAACCCGCGGCACCAGAAGGTCTACCAGACCCACCTGCAGCGCGAACGGCAAAAGATCCTGGGCCTCATCGAGGACGTGAACAAGAACCGCTTCACCATTTTCCAGTCGCTGACGCTGCTGCGCCAGCTCAGCCTGGACGCCTCGCTGGTGGATGAGTCCCTCTCCGGCGTGCGGTCGAGCAAGCTGGACGTGCTGTTCGAGCAGCTGGAGGACCTCGTGGCCGAGGGCCACCGTGCCCTCATTTTCAGCCAGTTCACCGGCTTCCTCGGCAAGGTCCGCGAGCGTCTCATCGAGGAGAACATCGAGTTCTGCTACCTCGACGGCGGCACCCGGAACCGTTCCGACGTCGTCAACGAGTTCAAGAACGGCACGGCACCGGTGTTCCTGATCAGCCTCAAGGCCGGCGGGTTCGGCCTCAACCTGACCGAGGCAGACTACGTGTTCCTGCTCGACCCGTGGTGGAACCCGGCGTCAGAGGCGCAGGCGGTGGACCGCACCCACCGCATCGGCCAGGCAAGGAATGTCATGGTGTACCGGCTGGTGGCCAAGGACACCATCGAGGAGAAGGTCATGGCGCTCAAGGCCAAGAAGTCGCAGCTGTTCGCCGACGTGATGGAGGGTGATGCCCTGTCAGGCGGTGCGCTCACGGCGGAGGACCTGGCGGGGCTCTTCAAGGACTGACAGTCCCCAGGAAGACATCGCTGCGGCCGGGGCGGGCCGGAGCCCGAAGGTGGTCCGCTTGCTGAACCACCTTCCCAGGGCCTTGCCCTTGCCCTTCCACCAGCTGTCCTCATCCGTGTCGGTGCGCCACCGGTAGATCAGCACCACCAGCACAAACATCCCGGCTGTGACGCTCGGCCAGACACCCGAGGCAGCATCGAGCAGCGCCCTCACCGCGACGGCAAGGATCGCCGGCGGGGCCAGGGTGCGGAAGACCGTGTTGGCCAGGTACCGCCGGTGGGAGCGCTGCACGGAGAGCAGGCGGACCATGTCCGAACAGGCACAGACCACCACCACGGCCTGTCCCAGGGTGAGCAGGATGGACCCCGTCAGGGACCCGGCGAACTGTACCGCTGAGGCCAGTCCGGAACTCATGGCCTGCACCGTTCCATGGCGTCTCCTCCGTCGTTTGCGCTCTTAACTTCCTGTGCCGCTCCTGCACCGCCTGGGTGTCAGACCATTCAAGGCCGCCCAGCCGGGCATGTCACGAGGGCCGGCTACTCGTCTTTAGCGCCGGCACTACCCGGGCTCCCGCTGCTGTACGTACCCCGGCCGCCAGCACCCATGCGGGAACTCTGATTGCGGCCGGCAGACATTACCATTGGCCCTATGGGTGCCCAAGACAGTACGCCCGTCCGTGCCGGCGGTGCTCCCCCTCCCGAAGGGATGACGCTGGGGCGGCTTTTGGCACTTCTGGGGGAAGGCGTCTCTGCCGAGGCCCTGGAAACTCACCTGGCAGTCATGCAGGCGGAGAGCCTGCTCGATCCGCCGACGGCGACAGCGGCCCGCAGCCTCAATGCCAGGCTCCGTGAGGCCAGCCGGCGGGAGGGCCTGCTCCGCGTCCTGTACGACACTGCCACGGACCTCACCGGCATTCGGGATGTTGAAGCCGTCCTGAAGGCCATTGTCCGCAGGACCCGCTCGCTCATCGGCAGCGACATCGCCTATCTGAGCCTGAACGACTACGACTCCGGAGAGTCGTACATCCGGGTGACTGACGGTGCCGCCACGGCGCTGTTCCGGAACATCCGCATGCCCCTGGGCGAGGGTGTCCTTGGTGCGGTGGCCACCGGTGAAGCCCCTTCGCAATCCGCAGACTACCTGAGCGACCAGACCAAGTCGCACCTTGAGTCGAGTGACGCGGCGGTCGCGGCGGAAGGCGTCAGGGCCATCATGGGCGTCCCCTTGCGGGCCGAGGGCAAGGTGATCGGCGCACTCCTCGTTGCGGACCGGCATGCGCACAGCTTCAGCAGCGACGACGTCGCCCTCATGGAATCAATCGGCACCCACGCCGCCGTCGCGCTCGAGAACGCCCGTCACTTCACCGAAATGGCCGATGCCCTGGCCCGGCTGGATCAGGCTCAGCGTCAAAATCTTGCCCATGTGAAGGCGTTGGAGGAGCTTTCCTCCCTCGATCAGCGGCTGATGGAGACCCTGGCGTCCGCCAACAGCCTGCCCAACCTCATGCTGCTTTTGGCCGAGTCGATGGACAGCGAGGTGTACGTGGTTTCGCCCATGGGCGAGACCGTGGCAGGGCTCGGCGCGAATCCGGACTTCGGCCATCCCGCCGCATTAAGCGCCGCGGAGCTCTCCGCCGCGCGGACGCTGCCTGTGCCTTTCACGGTCAAGGGCAGGCAGTACACCGTGATGTCCGCGGTCGCCGGCGACCAGCACCTGGCCTCGCTGGTCGTTGCCGGCGACATCAGCCAGGACCGGCTCGCAGTGCTGGAGCGCAGCGCGCTGGTCCTCAGTGCGGCGCTGCTCTTTGAAAGGACTTTCCAGGACGCGCAGTACCGGCTGCAGCTCGAACTCATAGATGAACTCCTGAATCCGCGGTCTGAGGATACGGAAGCACTGAAACGGCGGGCAGGGAGATTCGGCCTGGCAGACAGCGTCCCGC
The DNA here is from genome assembly GCF_040448525.1 of Arthrobacter sp. K5. Lineage (NCBI taxonomy): Bacteria > Bacillati > Actinomycetota > Actinomycetes > Micrococcales > Micrococcaceae > Arthrobacter > Arthrobacter sp. K5. The sequence goes on from NZ_CP159279.1 coordinate 2,648,732, forward strand.
TGGTGGTCCGGGTGGTGGGCGTCCGGGAGGACCAGCGGCAAAGGGCCCTCGCAGTATTGAAACGGCATGCCCAGGACCGTCACGGGATCACCGCCCTCCACGAATCACATCTGTGCGTCATCGAGCCGCCCGCGCCACGCGGCGGCACTCCGGGTGCGGACCGGGTCGCGGACAACGGACAGTCGATCGTCGATGCGCTGAAGCACCAGCGCATCGAGGCCAGCGTTGGGTCGTCACAGGCGGTGACAGGATTCTCCCGCCTGGCAGGGGCGCACGCCGAGGCCGATGCCGTGCTGCGCGCGCTGCAGGCGCTGTCGCGGAACGGCGAGGCCGCCGACCGGGCTGCCCTCGGCACAGCAGGGATGCTGCTGGGCGCCATGGACAGCCCCTTTGCCGCCCAACTGCTGGCGGCCCAGCTCGGACCCCTGCTGGACTACGACAGCCGCCGGGGAACGCAGCTGGTCCTGACAGCCTGGACCTTTCTGGAGAACGACGCGTCCGGCACAGCGGCGGCGGAGGTCCTGCACGTTCATCCCAACACCCTCCGCCAGCGGCTGGAGCGCATCGATACTGTCCTCGGTGCCAGCTGGCGCAAGGGCGGCCGGTCCCTGGACATCCACGTGGCGCTGCGACTCTGGCGCCTGCAGTCCGCCGGGATCGGCGGCCCTTTACGCTGAGTCAGCCGGGGAACGGATGTGGTTCAGACGCACATGTTCCCACTGCCAATATGGCAAAACCATCCATAGGCGACCTCACACGGCTCTGGAACGATGAGATCTGCGGCACCTTTCAGGTAGCCCGAGATCCCCATCTTTTAGGAGTCAGTCACAATGTCGTGTGCGCATGCAGCGGGCATCCGTCCCGCGACCTTCGGCGTCCTGCGCTTGCCGCGGAACATCGTCGTCGGTGCCCAGCAGCGTTTTGCCATCGCCGATATCGCAGCAGAGCTCGGTGACAGCGTCCTCATCTGCACGGACCCCCGGCTTGCAGCCTCGGACGAGCTGCAGACCCTGGTCACGAGCCTGCAGAGCCGGAAGCTGTCCGTCCGGGTTTACGGAGAAACCCAGGCCGAGCTGCCCACCCCGGGCATTGTTGCCTGTGTCGAAGAGCTCAAGGGACAGGACATCGACGTCGTCATCGGCTTCGGTGGCGGCAGTTGCATGGACATGGCCAAAGTGGTCTCGGTGCTCTTGACCCACGGCGGCCAGCCCAGCGACTACTACGGCGAATTCGCCGTTCCCGGTCCTGTCAAGCCCGTCATCGCCCTGCCCACCACGGCGGGCACGGGGTCCGAAGCGACAGCCATTGCCGTGGTTTCCGACCCCGCACTCGGCATGAAGATGGGCATCTCAAGCCCCCACATCATCCCCTTCGCCTCGGTGTGCGACCCCGAACTGACCTACACCTGCCCGGCGCCGCTGACGGCGGCCACCGGCGCGGACACCTTCGTCCACCTGGTCGAATCGTTCACCGCCATCACCCGGGAACCAACCCGCACCCTCGCCAACGAGCGCGTGTTCGTGGGCAAGAATGTCCTGACGGACTCCCTGGCACTGGACGGGATCCGGCTGCTGGGCCGGAGCCTGGCCACGGCCTACAAGGACCCGGGCAACACCGAGGCCCGCGCCGACATGATGCTGGCGGCGCTCTACGGCGGCATTGTGCTCAGCAACGCCGGAACGGCGGCGGCGCATGCCATCCAGTACCCAGTCGGCGCACTGACCCACACTCCGCACGGCGTGGGCGTCGGCCTGCTGCTCCCCTACGTCGTCCGCCACAACTTCAGCGCCATTGAACCTCAGCTGGCACAGGTTGCCGACGCACTGGGACGCGACATCAAGGGTCTGAGCGTCCGCTGCGCTGCGATCGCCGGCGTGGAGGCCATCGACGAAGTCATCGCCACCATCGAACTGCCCGCGACGCTACAGGACCTCGGAGTGCAGGAGGGCGACCTCGGCCAGATTGCCAGGCTGTCGCTGAACTCCAAGCGGCTCATCGATAACAACCCGGTGCCGCTCGACCTTGAGTCCGTCACGTCCATCGTGAACGCCGCCTACGCCGGCGACCGCACCATCCGCTAAAACACTTCGCTGACGCATCAACACTTGATCAAACCCTGAGGATCACCCATGACACTTCTCTCCGCCCAGGAACCGCTCGACATCGATGAGCTGGCGGTCCCCCGCCAGCTACTCATCGCCGGAGGCTGGCAGGACGCCGCCGGCGGCCGCACCGTCGACGTCCTCAACCCCTCCGACGGGACGGTAATCACCGCCATCGCGGACGCCGACGTCGAGGACGGCCTTGCCGCCGTCGACGCCGCTGCCGCGGCGTTCCCGGCGTGGGCAGCGACGCCGCCCCGGCGCCGCGCCGAAATCCTGACCCGCTGCTTCGAGCTGATGACCGAACGCAGGGAACAGCTTGCCCACCTCATCTCCCTTGAGAACGGCAAGGCACTGCCGGACGCGCGCGGCGAGGTCGCGTACGCGGCAGAATTTTTCCGCTGGTACGCGGAAGAGGCCGTACGGATCATCGGCGACGTTTCCATCTCACCGTCCGGCGCGAACCGGATCCTGGTCCAGCACCAGCCGATCGGTGTCTGCGTCCTGATCACGCCGTGGAACTTCCCCGCCGCCATGGCTACCCGCAAGCTGGCGCCCGCGCTTGCCGCCGGGTGCACCGCAGTACTCAAGCCGGCCACCCTCACTCCCCTGACGTCCCTGGCCATCGCCCAGCTCATGGTCGACGCCGGCGTCCCCGCCGGCGTCGTCAACGTGGTCACCACAAGCAAGACGGGCGACGTCATGTCGCCCATCCTCGCCGACCCACGCGTCCGCAAGCTCTCGTTCACCGGTTCCACCGGCGTCGGACGCCACCTGCTGCGCCAGGCCGCGGACAACGTCCTTAAGTGCTCCATGGAACTGGGCGGCAATGCGCCCTTCCTGGTGTTCGATGACGCTGACCTCGACAAGGCCATCGACGGCATCATGATTGCCAAGATGCGCAATGGTGGCCAGGCCTGCACGGCAGCCAACAGGATCTACGTCCAGCGCGGAATCCAGGCGGAGTTCGCCAGCCGCCTCGCAGGCCGCATGGCCGCCCTGACGGTCGGGCCCGGCACAGATCCGTCCACCGAAGTGGGCCCGCTGGTGGACGAGGCAAGTGTCCTGAAAGTCGACGCCCTGGTACGCGATGCCCTCGACCAGGGAGCGCGTCTGCTCACCGGCGGGCAACTGCCGGAAGGCAACGGCTACTACTACCCGCCCACTGTGGTGACCAACGTGCCAGTGCACGCCCGCATGGTCAGCGAGGAAATCTTCGGACCGGTGGCGTCGGTCATCGGCTTCGATACCGAGGACGAAGTCGTCGCAGCCGCCAACGACTCCGAGTACGGCCTCGCGGCGTATGTGTTCACCGAGGACCTGCGCCGCGGGCTACGGGTGTCCGAACGCATTGAAAGCGGAATGGTGGCCCTCAATCGTGGGCTCGTCTCGGACCCGGCAGCGCCGTTCGGCGGCGTCAAGCAAAGCGGCCTGGGACGCGAAGGCGCCCACCAGGGCCTGCTGGACTTCACGGAAACCAAGTACATCGCCCTTGACTGGTGAACCCGGTTCGCTTCCACCCGATCATCCCCCGCATCCTTATTTGACCTTCGAAAGAGAAGACCAATGACGCTCTCCGCAGCAACAACCGGCAATGCACGCCGCGTGCCCTGGCGGGTATCCCTCGCCAGCTTCGCCGGAACCACCATCGAGTGGTACGACTACTACATTTTTGGCCTCCTTGCGGCCACCGGCGTTTTCAGCCGGCTCTACTTCCCCGAGCAGGACCCCGCCACGGGTCTCCTGCTGGCCTTCCTCACCTACGCGGTTGGCTTCGTTGCCCGGCCCTTCGGCGGCATGTTCGCAGGCCACTACGGGGACAAGATCGGCCGCAAGCCAATGCTGGTGCTCTCACTGCTCCTGATGGGATTCGCCACCTTGGCGATGGGCCTTTTGCCCACCTACGCGCAGATCGGCGTCTGGGCTCCGATCCTCTTGACGGTTCTGCGGCTCATGCAGGGGTTCGGCGCAGGGGCTGAATGGGCAGGTGCCGCCATCATCTCGACGGAACACGCCCCGGAAGGCCGCCGCGGATTCTTCGGCAGCTTCACGCAGATGGGTGTACCGGCAGGCATGCTGCTGGCCAACTCCTCGGTCCTGGCCGTGAAGGCCATGGTCCCGGCCGATGCCTTCGACGCCTGGGCCTGGCGCGTCCCGTTCCTCCTCAGCGTGCTGCTGATCGTCGTGGGCCTGGTGGTCCGCGCAAAGCTTGAGGACTCCGATGACTTCAAGGAGCTCGTGGCCAAGAAGCAGACTGCTCACAACCCGCTCGGGGAAGCCCTGAAGAAGGAGACCAAGGGCGTCTGGCTGGTCGTCGGCATGCGCCTCGCCGAAAACTCGGCCTTCTACCTGTACACCACGTTCTCGGTTGTCTACATCATGCGGACGTTCGGGCCCGAACGCGCCAACCAGGGCTCCATGTCCGTTCTGATCGCCTCCGCCATCGGCGTCATCGCGGTGCCGCTCTGGGCAGCGCTGTCGGACCGGATCGGCCGGAAGCCGCTTTACCTGTTCGGCTCCATCGGCGGGCTGCTGTTCTTCCCGCTCTACTTCGTCATGACGGACACGGGCAGCGCCCTGCTGGCAACCCTGGCCATCATCATCGGCCTCGCGGTCTTCCACAACTCCATGTACGGCCCGCAGGCTGCCTTCTTCGCCGAGCTCTTCTCCACCAAGCTCCGCTACAGCGGCGCCTCCATGGGCTACCAGTTCGGTTCGGTCCTGGCCGGAGGCATCGCGCCGCTGGTCGCCGTCGCCCTGCTCAACGCAGGCAACGGCGAACCCGGCTGGGTGATCCTGTACTTCAGCGTCATCGGCGTCATCACGGTCGCCTCGGCGATCATGGCTCCGGAAACCGTCAAGCGCGTTCGCGGCCGCCTCGAGGCGGCCCAGGCGCGGGACTCCCTGGACTCCGAGGACGCAGCTGGCAAGGCCGGCGTCCGCTAGAAGCCTCCAGCACGCCAGAGTTAGAAAATCCGGCGGCATCGGCAGTGTGCACTGCCGATGCCGCCGGACTGCGTACTCCGTTCAAAGGTGGTTTGGCGTGTCCGTCAGGCCGGGGACAGCTCCTCGGCCCGCGGCAGCGGATCCAAGTGGCTGATGCCGGTGGGCGTGATCTGCAGGACCCGGGCTGTGGCGATGTCATAGAACAGGCCTGTCACATGGACGTCACCGCTCCGGACGGCGTCCTGCAGGCTGGCGTGCCGTTGCAGCCGCTCGAGCTGGACGGCAACGTTGACCATGGCCAGCTGGTCCACCGCACCGTACCCGGCCTGCTCGGCCGCAATCCGGACGGGGTGGCCCGCCTGGAACGACTCCAGGCTCGGCCGGCCGTGCTCCAGCCAGGACTCGACCGGGCAACGCTCCTCCTGCCCTTCCGGATTCTGGCCTGCGGTCTTCTGGTTCGCGGCTTTCTGGTTTGCGCCAGGTCCGGCGAGCAGGGCCGTCATGGCCCCGCAGCTGGAGTGGCCGCAGACCACCACCGACGTGACAGACAGTTCGTCGAGGGCGAACTTCAGGGATGCCTCGACCGACGGTTCGAGGCGGTCGCTCCCCACTACGTTGCCCACGTTCCGGACCGTGAACAGGTCCCCCGGGCCGCTGCTGGTGATCAGGTTGGGCACCAGCCGGGAGTCGGCGCAGGTAATGAACAGCGTGTCGGGATCCTGGAAGGTGGACAGTTCCTGGACGTGCGGACGGAGCAGGTGGGCGTGGCGGCGGTGGTAACTGTCCACGCCGCTGAGCACCGAGCGCACCGGCGCCGGGACGTGCACGGCCGCCTCTGCGGCCAGCGGTGCGCTGTTCCGCTGCCAGCTCCGCCACGGCGCGAAACCGCCGCGCAGCGCGGAGCGCGATGATCCGCGGGCGGGAGTTCCCGCCAGGGCAGCATGCAGGGTGGCGGTGCCGGTTTCCTCGATCTCGACGCTGCCGCCGTTGTTGACGTGCCTCACGCGCCAGGCCTCCAGGGTGTCGTGAACCGGGTGGTCGAGGTAGTCGACGTCGAGCTCCACCGTGACGTGGGCCGCCGGCGGAACCGCGGCCAGCACCTTGCTCAGGCGGGGAAGCGACAGGAACGTGCAGGATCCGTCGATGACCACCCGCCAGCGGCCTTCCGCCGCACCGCCGAGGGGCTCCGCGTGGATGCTGGCCCGGACCACGCGCCATACGACCAGCAGCACGGCCAGGGCGAGCCCGATCAGCACACCGGCGAGAAGGTTGACGAACACCACCGTGAGCAGCGTGGCGGCGTAGACGGCCAGGTCACCGGTGACACGCGCCGTCTGGAAATCGGCCACCTTCACGAGCCGGATGCCGATCATGATCAGCAGCCCGGCGAGCACGGCCTCGGGCACCAGCTGGATGACTCCCGCCAGCAGCAGCGAAAAGACGAGCACCCAGATGCCGTGCAGGATGGCGGACTTGCGGGTCCGCGCGCCGGCTTCAAGGTTGGTGGCACTGCGCACGATCACGCCGGTGACGGGAAGCCCGCCCAGCATGCCCGACGTCACGTTGGCGGCGCCCTGGCCGAGAAGCTCGCGGTTGAAATCTGTACGCTCGCCGTGGTGCATCTTGTCGACGGCGACGGCGGACAGTAGCGACTCCACGCTGGCCACCAGGGCGATGGTGACAACGCCCACGGCGATGGCGGTCCACTCCCCCTGCGGCAGGTGCGGCAGCGAGAGGGCGTCCAGCAGCGATCCGTCGAAGGTGATCCGGTCGACGTCGGAATTGAATGGCAGCGACAGCAGCGTCGCTGCCACAACGGCAACGAGCGGGCCGGGCACCCGGCGGATTGCGGCCGGCATGTACTTCCATCCGGCGAGCAGTGCGATCACCACTGCCCCCAGGAAAGCGGCCTGCGGGTCGACGGCGGCCAGGCTGTCCGGCAGGGCCAGGATGTTGTGCAGTGCGGCTTCGCCCGCTTCGGCGCCGAGCATCACATGCAGCTGCTGCAGGACAATGATGATGCCGATGCCGGCCAGCATGGCATGCACCACCACGGGTGCGATCGCCAGTGCCACACGTCCCACCCGCGCCATCCCCAGCAGGACCTGCAGGACCCCGGCCGCCACGGTGATGGCACAGGTGACGGGCCAGCCGAACTGTTCGATGAGACCGGCGACGATGACCGTCAGGCCCGCAGCGGGGCCGCTGACCTGGAGCGGCGCGCCGCCCAGGCTGCCGGCCACGATGCCGCCGACTGCGGCCGCGATCAGTCCGGCCATGACCGGGGCGCCCGACGCCGCGGCGATGCCGAGCGACAGCGGAACAGCAACGAGGAACACCACGAGGGAGGCCGGCAGGTCCCAGCGAAGGCCCGCGGTCAGGCGTGCCAGGACTGGTATCCGGCTCCTGCCGGGGTGAATGGGGTCTGGATCCATGGCGGCTGGGGAGGGCATATAAGTCCTTAGCTCGTTCGAAGGGTCCTTATCCACGCTATTGACGCCCTGACAGAGGCCGCAAGGGTACCGCCCGTGAGAAGAAACACGAGGTCAGGCCGGACATAAAGCGAAAACTAGTGCACTAATCCATTCGTTTGCATAAAGCTCTCGACGCACGGATATGAGGAGTTCCCCAGCCGCAAGGGATCTCCGTCCGTGTAGCGAAAACCGGCGGCCGTTCAAGTCACACGGCCCCCACGCACGGGTGACCATGCGTTCACCCGAGAAAAGAAATTTCCGACGGCGGGTCCCGCTGCTGCACGGACGGCCATCAGGTCGGTTGGAAGGCCGGTTAAACAGCAGTGGATCCATCCCGGCGGGATGGATCCACTGCTGTTTAAGCCGATGCTGCCAGGCGGCGTTAGCGCTTGACGGCGTCCAGCTTCAGCATCTTGGCGATGACGCTGTCGAGTTCGGAGTCGTCGAAGATCTTCTTCCAGTCGTCCTTGATGATGGTGTCCTTGCCGTACTGGATGGCGATTTCGCAGGCCTCGGAGAACGGGTTGGAGCCGCGCAGGGCGTTGGTGAGGGCGATCTGCACGTGGCCGAACAGCATGGCCTTCGCAGCTTCCTCGGGCACGCCGGCGGTGTGGACGGTCTCGTGCAGCGCTTCGTTGAGCAGGGTGCCGATCATGCAGGCCACCGTCTCCACCAGGGTGGGCTCGAGGATGGCCAGCTGCTTCACGGTGACCCAGTGGACGTCGATCACGGGGGCGTAGATGACGCGGATGGTTGCCTCGGCGGCAGCCTTTGCGGCCTCCGTGGCGTCCTCGTCGATCGCGGCAACGACGTTCTGCGGTGCGCCCTCGCCACCGAAGGTGTCGGCCCACTCTTCCTTGGTGGTGCGCTCCAGGAACACGGAGGGGTGGCAGGGGTGGGCCACGGCCTGCACGACGTCCTCGCGCTGGGCGAGCAGGCCGGCGTAGGCGGCCGCCGGGTCAAGCGTGAGCAGGATGGCGCCGGACTTCATCTGCGGGACGACGCCTTCGGACACGACGCCCAGGACGGTGTCCGGAACGGCGAGGATGACGACGTCGGCGCCCTTGACGGCTTCGTCGGTGGCGGTGATTTCACGGCCTTCGGCACGGACGCGGTCCTGGCCGGCGGGTGAGTTCTCGGAGTAGAAAACGGTGTGGCTGGACTTCTGGAGGTTCCGGGAAACGCGCATCCCCATCTTGCCTCCGGCTCCGACAACGGCGACGGTCAACTGTTCTGCAGACATTTCATTTGCTCCTTAGGAAATCGAGGCTTTGCTTGGTCCACTGGTTTTCGAGGCGGATGGTTTCGTCCTCGGAGTCCTGCCACGGCAGCCAGTGTTCGACGATCTGGTTGATGTTTCTTTCTTTGGGCTGGAGCTTCCGGACCATGTAGTCGTAGTCCAGGAGGCCTTCGCCGAGCGGTGCGCCGGAGTATGTGAACCCGACCCACCCCTCCTTGCGGCTGAACGCAAAGTCTTTGATGTGCATGTTCAAAACATGGGGTGCGACGGCGTCAATCACTTCACGCGGCAGCTCCAGGGCCGCCACGGTGTTGGCCGGGTCGCTGCACACGCCCAGGTACAGGCTTCCGACGCGCTCCACGACCTCCAGGATCCGGGAGGTGGGGACCTGCTCATAGGTCTCCACCGCGATCCGCACCCCGGCCGCCTTGAACTCGGGCAGGACCTCGGTGAAGATCTCCACCGCCTCGCCCGCCGTCGGGGTGTGGCCCGGGGTGTTGAACATGGTCCGCAGCAGCGGCGCCCCGAGGATCTTGGCGATGTGCAGGAACTTCCGCAGGTGCTCCGGCCGGATCCCCTTGGTGCCCAGCTCGAGGCTGATCCCGAACGAATCGGCGGTGGCCCGCACGGCCCGCAGTTCCTCCTCGCTCATGGTTTCCAGCGGCGCGTAGTCGCAGATCTGGAACAGGTCCACGCCCAGCGCCGCGGTCCGCTCCAGCGCCTCGTGGATGCTCAGCGGACGGGAAACCCGGTCCGAAAGCTGCCAGAAGAAGGCGTAGCTGCTGAGGCCAATTTTTGAACCCGATCCAATCCGGTTCATGCTGCCACCTCCAGGAGCCCGAGCCGCGCTGCGGCCTCATCCAGGATGTCCCGCACCGCGGACGGGTTGTGGGCGAAGCGGCCCAGGAACAGTCCGGTGACGGCGGGGCCGAGCTGGCTGATGAGGCCGGGGCCGGCACTGCCGCCGTAAATGACCCGGCTGTCTTCCTGGCCCGGGCGGCTGCGCAGGTGGGCGTCCAGTCCTGTGATTACTTCGCTGATGAACTCCGGCGACGCCGGTTCGGCCGCACCGATGGCCCACTGCGGCTCGTACGCCACGATGGTGCGCCCGGTGCTGCCGAGACTTCCGGCACGGTTCAGGACGCCGTCGATTTCACGGATGCAGTGCTTGATGGCATCCGCCGCGGTTCCGCTGGCGGGTTCGCCTACGCACAGCACCGGCGTGAGGCCGTTGCGGTAGGCGGCCGCGGTTTTCAGCCCGATTACGTCGTCGTCCTCGCCGAAGATCCGGCGCCGCTCGGCGTGGCCCACCTCCGCGTACTTGCCGCCGGTTTCGGCCACCATCTTGCCGCTGACCTCGCCGGTAAACGCGCCCTCGTCCTCCCAGAAGATATCCTGGGCGCCGGCTGCGGCCCCGGCGGCGGAGAGAATCCGCGCGCACTCGGGCAGCACCGGATGGGCAGGCAGGGCGAACAGTTCAATGTCGCCGCTGCGGACGGCCGGGTGGGCCGAGGCAATCCCGGCAACATCCCGGCACCAGTCCAGGGTGCGCTCGTAGCCGAAATACATCTTCAGGCTGACGCCAATGATCGCCTTCGGCTGTGTTGTGCCGGCGGCAGCCTCGGACGAGGCCGAGGGGTTAGCAGGAAGTGACACCTTCGTAGTCCTTAATCAGGGTGACTTTCTCGGCGGAGGCCGAGGACTCGTCAAAGGTGTAGGTCAGCCATTCCTTGGCGAGGCGGCGGGCGAGTTCCAGGCCGACGACGCGCTGGCCGAAGGTGAGGACCTGGGCGTTGTTGGACAGGATGGAGCGCTCAACGGAGAAGGAGTCGTGCGCGGTGACGGCGCGGATACCGGGGACCTTGTTCGCGGCGATCGCGACGCCCAGGCCCGTGCCGCAGACCAGCAGGGCACGGTCTGCCTTCCCGGCGGCGATGAGTTCGGCGGCGGCGATGGCCACGGACGGGTACGGGGTGTGGCTGGTGGCGTCCACTCCGACGTCGGTCACGGACTCGACCAGGTCACTGGCTTCCAGGTCCGCCTTCAGGGCTTCCTTGTACTCGAATCCGGCGTCGTCGGAACCGACGACCAGGCGCAGTTTGGCGCTCATGCGTTCTCCTTAGTGGTGGTTGCTGCAGCTTTCGCCTCGGCGAAGGTGTTGTGGATGGCGCGGACGATCAGCGCCATGGACACGGCGCCGGCGTCCGGGGTGCCCAGGCTTTTCTCCGCGTGCGGGCGCGCCCTGCCCATGAGGGGCAGCAGGTTGGCGGTTTCCTCGGCGGCCTGCTGGGCCACGGTGGCTGCCGCGCCCCATGCGTCGGTGAGGGACTGCCCGGAGCCGACGGCGGCGGACAGGGCGTCGCGGAACGGAACCAGCACGTCCACGAGGGTCTTGTCGCCCACTTTGGCCTTGCCAAAGCCCATGATCGCGGCCGCGGCGCCGGCGACCCCGGTGGCGACAGCGCCGGCGTCGGGCGTGGTGCTGTCCCCGACCGCGTCCCCGACGGCCCGCAGGGCCATGCCCCAGAGCGCACCGGAGGTGCCGCCGGCCCGGTCGGCCCAGGCGTCGGCGGCCAGGTGCAGGGTCGTGGCCGCACCGGCACCGCGTTCGACGGCGCCCGTTGCGGCCTCGACCGCTGCCCGGACACCGCGCTCCATGCCGATGCCGTGGTCGCCGTCACCGGCGATCGCGTCGATGCGGCCCAGTTCCTCGACGTTCGCGTCGATGACGTCCTTGGCGGCACCGAGGGCGGCCAGCACGCGGACGGCAGCTGCACGCGACTCGTCCGTGGCGTCCGGAATGGCCGCCACCGGGTCGGCGAGATCGGCGTCGTCGGCGTCCAGGGCTGCCGCGGTGACTGCACCACGGCGGAAGGCCGGGGCGTCCGCGGGTGCGTTCCAGAGGGTTTCGAGTTCCTCGTCCAGCCAGAACAGGGTCAGCGAGGTGCCGGCCATGTCGAAGCTGGTGACCAGCTCGCCGACCTGCGGGTCAACGGCTTCCAGTCCCGCCTCGGCCAGGAGCTGGGCGACGCGGCGGTAGACCACGAACAGTTCCTCGTACTTGACGCTGCCCAGGCCGTTGAGGATCGGGACCACGCGTGCCCCCCGGGCCTGCAGGCCCTCCGGAACCTCGGTAAGCAGCTTGCCCACGAGCAGTTCGGCGAGCTCATCCGCCGTCGGGACGCCTGTTTCATCGATGCCCGGCTCGCCATGGATGCCCATGCCCACGGCCATCCGCCCCTCGGGGACGGTGAACAGCGGGTTCTCGGCCCCGGGAAGGGTGCAGCCAGTGAATGCGACGCCGAAGGAGCGGGTGCGGTCGTTGGCGCGTTCGGCGATTTCGACGGTGCGGTCCATGGAGTAGCCGGCCTCGGCTGCGGCGGCCGCGACCTTGAAGACGGTCAGGTCCCCCGCGATGCCGCGCCGCTTCTGGCGTTCGTCCAGCGGCGCGGAGGAAACGTCGTCGGTGACGGCGATGCTGCGGCAATCGATGCCCTCACGGCGCAGGCGTTCCTGGGCCTGGGTGAAGTGCAGGACGTCGCCGGCGTAGTTGCCGTAGCCCAGCAGCACCCCGGCGCCGTTGTTGGCGACCTTGGCCACACTGTAGACCTGCTGCGCCGAAGGGGACGCAAAAAGGTTGCCCATCGCAGCGCCGTGGGCCAGGCCCTGGCCCACCAGGCCGGCGAACGCCGGATAGTGCCCGGAGCCGCCGCCGATCACCAGTGCCACGGTGTCCGGGGTGCTCTTCGTGCTGCGGGCCACGCCACCGGAAACACGCCGCACCCACCGGCCGTGCGAGGCAACAAAGCCCTCGATCATCTCATCAGCAAACGCTGCGGGTTCATTGAACAGGCGGGTCATTGCGGTTTCTCCTGAAGTGGCTGTGGGCCGGTGATTGAGCTTGGGGCCCCGACTGCCGGGTTCCCTGACCGAGCTTGCGAGGTTAGGGGGCGGTTGGGGAGCGAAAATCGGTTTGGTGTGGTTGCGCCCTCCTTGGCAGAGGGCGCAACCGGCTTTTGGTGCCGCTGGATCCTAGGGCTCGGAGTGGTGTCCGGCGCCCGCGGGGTCCAGCGCCTCGGCGGGAACGCCCTCGCTGACCTTGCCGGAGCGGCTCAGGGCCACCATCAGGACGCAGGACAGGAGCATGAAGCCGCCGACGACGAACATCGGAACGGTGTAGTTGCCGGTCCAGTCCTTGAGCCAGCCGGTGATGTAGCCGGCGCTGAAGCCTGCCAGGTTGCCCACGGTGTTGATCAGGGCGATGCCGGCCGCGGCGGCCGCACCCGTGAGGAACTGGGTGGGAACCGTCCAGAAGTTGGGCAGTGCCGCGAAGATGGACATGGCCGTGATGGTGATGACGGCGATGGTGGCTGCCGGGGAGCCGGCGAACAGGGCCAGCGGGATGCTCAGGCCGCCGATGAGGGCGGGAAGGGCGATGTGCCAGGTCTTCACGCCGCGCTTCGTGGCGTCCTTGGACCAGAAGTAGAGCGCCACCGCTGCCGGCAGGTACGGGATCGCGGTGATGAGCCCCTTCTGGAGCACATCGAACTTGGTGCCGTAGAGCCCTTCGAAGCCGGCGATGATGGTGGGCAGGAAGAACCCGAGGGCGTAGAGGCCGTAGATGAAGCCGAAGTAGATGGCGGCCAGCATCCAGACGCGGCCGTTGCCGAAGACGGTGCGGACGCTGACGTGCTTGTTGCTGGCGGCCGTTTCGTTCTTTTCCTTCTCCAGGGCACCGGTAAGCCAGGTCTTTTCTTCAGAGGTGAGCCACTTGGCCTTCGCCGGGGAGTCTGCCAGGTAGAACCATGCAATGACGCCGATGATGATCGCGGGGAGCGCAACACCGAAGAACATGACGCGCCAGCCGGCGAGGCCAAACAGGCCGTGCTGCTGGATGAGGAGGCCAGCCAGCGGGGCACCGATGACGGTGGTCAGCGGCTGGGCCAGGTAGAAGAGGGCGAGGATCTTGCTGCGGTGCCGGGCCGGAACCCAGAGGCTCAGGAAGAGGATGGCGCCCGGGAAGAAGCCGGCCTCGGCCACACCCAGGATGAAGCGCAGGATGTAGAGCTGCTCAACGTTGCCCACCCAGGTGAACAGGAGCGAGACGATGCCCCAGCTGACCATGATGCGGGCCAGCCAGCGCCGGGCGCCGAACTTGTGCAGGGCCAGGTTGCTGGGGACCTCGAGCAGGATATAGCCGATGAAGAAGACGCCGGACGCGAAACCGAACTGCGCCGCGCCGAGGGCCAGGTCCGTGTTCATGCCGTTGGGGCCGGCAAAGGAGATGGCCGTGCGGTCCAGGTAGTTGATGAAGAACATCAAAGCGACGAACGGCACCAGCCGGACTGCCACTTTCCTGATTGCAGATCTTTCGACCACCGATTGTGTGGTGTCCACATTGACTCCTAGATATTGGTATCCCCGGCCGCGTCCTGCTCTGGATGCTTGGGGGCTGTCTCAATGCCGTCCGCCGGAAGGGGACCGGCATTGGCTACGCGTTGTGAGATCAACCATACGACCGGAAGGCCAAATTGGTCAACCGGTTGACGTATTCTCGCCTTCCTGCTGTTTTCCCCGGAAATTGGTCAGCCGGTTGCTACCCTTTGAAGATGTCCGAAAACTCCGCAGCCGCTACGGCCAAAATCAGCGCCGCCCTCGGCCCCATGGAACAGGGGTCGGTGGTATCCGAGGTTGCGGAACGCCTGCTGGCCTACTTCACCAGCGGAGACATAGCAGTCGGAACCAGGCTCCCGGCCGAGCGGACGCTTGCCGCCTCCCTCGGCGTCGGCCGGTCAGCAGTCCGCGAAGCATTGGCGGCCCTGGAGATCCTGGGCATCGTGATCGTCAGGCCCGGATCGGGAACGTACCTGCGGGACGGCATCTCGGAACTGCTGCCCCGCACCCTGAGCTGGGGCCTCATGCTCGGCGCTCCCCGCACCCGCGAGCTAGTGGAGCTCAGAAGCGGGCTCGAGGTGCAGGCAGCGCAGCTGGCCGCCGAACGCATCGACGATGCAGCGCTGGACCGCATGCGCGCCAACCTGCAGACCATGGAAGACAACCTCGAAGACCTGGCCGCCTTCGTCGAGGCAGACGCCGCCTTCCACCGCGAGATCGCACTCAGCTCGGGCAACCAGGTGCTCCGTGAACTGCTGCAAAGCATCCGGTCGCTGCTTCGCATCTGGGTTGACCGCGCCCTGACCGACGAAGGCCACGCCGCCGCAGCCCTCAAAGAACACCGCGAAATCTTCACCGCGCTCGAAGCCCATGATCCCGCCGCCGTCACGGCGACCATGCGCTCCCACATGCAGACCGCCTCGCGGCGGCTGCTCGCGGGGTTCGACGCCGCCCAGTAGGCGCAACCGCACAGTAGGCGCCGCCCAGTAGCGCACAGTAGGCGCCGCCCAGTAGCGCACAGTAGGCGCCGCCCGGTGGGGGTTGCAGCGGACGGCGGGGTGCCCATTTTGGGGTGTGCCCCATCAGGAATCTCGAAGGCCATGGCGCCAGCCTGTCTCCATGATCAATGCCCCAAGCGAGGCCGCCGGCTCCCGCGTCAGCGAGGCCCTGATGATGCTCGACATGGAGCAGCGGAACGTCCTGCTCGCCCTGCATTACGGGCGGCTCACGGTCGCCGAGGTGGCAACGCAGTTCGGCATGTCCCCCGCCCTCGTCAGCCGCCACGCACTCGCAGCACTGCGGACCCTCCGCCGGCTGCTTGACCAAGGCGCACCTTAACCAGCCGGTGGAGCTGACATCGAGCGCCTGGCCCGCACCTGGTCCGATGCGTCGAGTCCTTGACATGCCGACCGGGCGGGCCTACAACGTGGCATAACAAGCAGCAGCAACTGCGTTCCCAGGCTTTCATCCCAGGAGAAGGAATATCCACAACAGGAGGTAAAGATGCCAGGTCTGATCCGCAAGAGTTTCGACTCCCCCGAGGAGACCCGGCCGTTTGAGGACGGCAAGGGCCAGCTCCAGCTGGTCCACATGGAGGGCGGCGGCGTGGGCCGGGCCACCTTCGAGCCAGGCTGGAAGTGGTCGGAGCACGTGAAGCCGATAGCGCAAACGGACAGCTGCCAGGCTGCCCACAAAGGTTACTTCGTCTCCGGCCGGATGAAAGTCGTCATGGATGACGGCGAGGAGATGGAGTACGGGCCGGGTGATTTCGCCGTCATCCCTCCCGGACATGATGCCTGGACCGTTGGCGATGAAGCCTGCGTGGTGATCGACTGGCAGGGATTCTCTGACTACGCGAAGAGGTGAAGCGGCGCCGTTTGGATGAGTCGGCGCCGGGCGTGACATCATACGGAACATGGCCCAGAAAATTGCGTTCCAGGGTGAGCCCGGCGCCAACTCAGACATAGCCTGCAAGCAGATGTACCCCGGCTTGGAGAGCATTCCCTGCGCCAGCTTCGAGGACGCCTTCGAGCTGGTGTCCAGCGGCGAGACGGATCTGGCCATGATCCCGATCGAGAACTCCATCGCCGGCCGGGTAGCGGACATCCACCTGCTGCTGCCTCACTCGGGCCTGCAGATCGTGGGAGAGTTCTTCCTGCCCATCCACTTCGATCTCCTCGGAATTCCGGGCAGCACCATCGCGGGTGCCACCGAGGTCCACAGCCACATCCATGCCCTGGGCCAGTGCCGGAAGCTCATCCGCGAGGCCGGGCTGAAACCCGTGATCGCCGGCGATACTGCCGGGTCGGCACGCGAGGTTCGCGAGTGGAACGACCCCACCAAGCTGTCCCTCGCGCCGCCGCTCGCTGCCGAACTGTACGGCCTTGAGGTCCTGGCCTCGGCGGTCGAGGATGATCCCTCCAACACCACCCGCTTTGTGGTTTTGGCCAGGGAAACCGAACTGCCCACCCGGGAGGCACTGCCCGGCCCGGCAGTCACCAGCTTCGTGTTCCGTGTACGGAACGTCCCCTCCGCCCTCTACAAGGCACTGGGTGGCTTCGCCACGAACGGCGTGAACATGACGCGGCTTGAAAGCTACATGGTGGGCAACGAGTTCGCCGCAACCATGTTCATGGCGGATGTCGAGGGCCACCCCGAGGACTTGCCACTGAAGCTTGCCCTGGAGGAGCTGGACTTCTTCACCACCGAGGTGTGGATCCTTGGCGTCTACCCGGCCGCCGACCACAGAACAGCGCGGGCCGCTGGCAACTAACGCGCGGCTTTGCCCGGCGGCGCGTTCCGGTCCTTGAGGAACTCCCGGACCAGGAGCCCTGCCAGCAGGGCCCAGAAGGCTGCCCCGATGCCCATGAAGCTCATCCCCGATGCGGCCACGAGGAAGGTTACGACGGCGCCCGTCCGCTCGCCCGGCTCTGCCAGCGCCGAGGCGGCTGAGCCTGCGAGTGTGCCCAGCAGGGCGAGCCCGGCGACGGCTTCCAGCACCCCCTGCGGAGCCGCAGCCACCAGCGCGGCGAGCCCGGCGGAGAAGGCTCCCAGGAGGAGGTAGGCCAGTCCTGAGACGACGCCTGCCACCCAGCGCCGGCCCCGGTCAGCGCCTGCTTCCTCCCCGGCGGCCAAAGCGGCGCTGAGCGCGGCGAGGTTGATGGCGTGGCCGCCGAACGGCGCAGCCAGCAGCGTGCCGGCACCGGTGACCAGCATGGAGGCACGCCATGGCGCCCGGTAACCGAAGGACCCCAGCACGGCCACTCCTGGGACGTTCTGGGATGCCATGGTGACGATGTACAGCGGTAGGGCGATGCCCGCCACGGCGCCCAGCGACCAGGATGGCGTGGTCCATTCCATCGCCGGCAGCAGGCCGTCCGCCGGCACAGCCCGTCCTTCAACAACCAGCTGGACCACGATGCCGGCGAGCGCCACGGCCAGCGCGCCGGGTACCGACCAACGGGGTGCGAACCGTGACAGCACCAGCCAGCAGAGCAGCACCGGAACAACCAGCAGCGGAGCGGTCTGCAGCGCCTCCACGGGGGCAAGGCACAGGGGCAGCAGAACCCCCGCCAGCATGGCTTGCGCCAGGGGCGTGGGGATGCTGCTGATGAGCCTGCCCAAAGGGCGGACCATCCCCGTCACGGCGATCAGAACACCGGTCACCAGAAAGGCGCCGACGGCGGCGGCCCACCCGCCGTCGGGAATTCCGGCGACGGCCAGCAGGGCGGCCCCCGGCGTTGACCAGGCGAGGGTTACCGGAAGCCGGCTCCGCCAGGCGAGGAGCACGACGCCCGCACCTACCGCCAGGCAGAGGGCCAGGAGGCCGCTCGACGCCTGCTCCGGGTTTGCCCCTACGGCACGGAGACCGGAGAGGACCACGGCGAAGGTCGAGGTGAAGCCGACGAGCGCCGTCACGATGCCCGCCATGACCGGCCTAACCAGCCCCTCGGAAACCGGGGCAGCGGGGTCGCGGGATGTTCGGAGTAATGGCAGCGGCACGTGTAAGTACGTTACCGGAGACTGGCCTGCCGGCACCTTGTCATCGGGTCCGCGGGGATGCACACTTTGGTGCACCACCTGTCCTGACTGCCAGGCCCAAGGAGTCCGCCGTGAACCCGTTGCGTGCGCTAGTTGATGCCATTGAACACTACGACCGGCTGGACGGGGTGGCTTCCGCCATCTCCAAGGCCGCCGGAAAGGCGGTACAGCCGCGATTCATCCGCAACACCCTCAGCGGCACGCCGCTGGGCCATCCGCTGCATCCGGTGTTGACTGACTTCCCCATCGGGGCCTGGACCATGGCAACTGTCCTGGACACCGTGGGAGGGACCGCCTCCGAGCCGGCCGCGGACATCCTGGTCGCCGTCGGAATAGCAACAGCCGTTCCAACCGCAGCCGCCGGCCTCAACGACTGGTCCGACACGCAGGGAAAGTCACGACGGGTGGGGCTGGTCCACGCGGTCGCCAACGGATCGGCGCTCTGCCTGTTCTCGTCCTCGGCCGTAGCCCGGGCCTCCGGCAGCCGGACCATCGGAAAGGCCCTTGGGCTGGCCGGGTTCGGGGTACTGATGTTTGGCGGCTTCCTCGGCGGCCACCTCAGCTACGGCAACGCGGTCAACGTCAACAAGACGGCAGGCAGGACGGGCCCCAGGGAATGGACGCCCGTCATGGCCGAGTCAGAGCTCGCCGACGGGGAGCACCGGAAGGTGGACGCAGGCAAAGTCTCGGTCCTGCTGTACCGCTCCGGGTCCGGGGTCCTGGCTCTGGACAGCGTGTGCAGCCACATGGGTGGTCCGCTCGAGGAGGGAACGATCGCTGATGGCTGCGTCACCTGCCCCTGGCACGGCAGCACGTTCCGGCTCGGGGACGGCCACATAGTCCGTGGGCCGGCAACCACTCCCCAGCCAAGCTACGAAGCCCGGGTGAACGACGGCCAGATTGAGGTCCGCCGGAGGGCACCGTGGGAATAACGGATCCGCATGCAGTACACATGGCCTGGGCCGCACGCTTCAATGCCCGGGACGTTGACGGAATGCTGGAATTCTTCGAGCCGGATGCGGTGTTTGTTCCCCAGCCGGGCATGCCCACAACCGGCTAAGACAGCGTGAACGGGCTGCATGTGCTCTGCCTGACTCCGCCCGCGCCGAATAAAGCCGCGCCGAAAAAAACCACAATACCTGTCGATTTCCGCAATGCCCGTTCGACGGGATAGTAGACGGGCGCACACGGCGTCCACGTCAAAGCAAGGAGAGAACCATGAAGTACATGTTCATCATGCGTGCCACGGACGACGCAGTCGAAGCATCGAAGCAGGTTCCGTTCGAGGAGATCCTCAACCAGATGGGCGCCTACAACGAACAGCTCATCAAGGCCGGCGTCATGCTCGCCGGTGAGGGCCTGACCGACCTGTCCGAGGGATCGGCCTTCGTGGTCGATTTCTCCGAAGCACCGCCCGTGGTGACGGACGGCCCCTACGGCGAAACGCATGAGCTGTTCAACGGCTTTTGGATTGTCCAGGTGGCCTCCAAAGAGGAGGCCAAGGAGTGGGCCAGC
Source organism: Arthrobacter sp. K5 (assembly GCF_040448525.1). Taxonomy (NCBI): domain Bacteria; kingdom Bacillati; phylum Actinomycetota; class Actinomycetes; order Micrococcales; family Micrococcaceae; genus Arthrobacter; species Arthrobacter sp. K5. The sequence goes on from NZ_CP159279.1 coordinate 2,668,444, forward strand.
CGCTGCCCGCTTGCTCCCGGATCGAAGCTTGAGGTCCGCCGGATCGCTGAGGCCGACGACTTCGCCGACTTTGCGGACAACGAGTACATCAAGAAGGAAGCGGCGTGGCGCCAGGAGCTCAACCAGCCGTGAGCCAGGAGCAGGCGGTGGGCGGAGAGGCCGTAAACGATGCGGCAGCCGCCGTACGGCGCCGGATTGATGCCCTGTGGCGCATCGAAGGTGCCGGTATCGTCGCGGCCCTCGCCCGCGCCACCCGGGACGTTGGCTTCGCCGAGGATCTGGCCCAGGACGCCCTGGCCGAAGCCCTGGTCCAGTGGCCGGAATCCGGGACACCGGACAACCCTGCCGCCTGGCTCACCGCCGTCGCCAAGCGCAAGGCCATCGACGCCTGGCGCCGCTCGGAACGGCTCGAGGAGCGGTACCGGGCCATAGCCCGGGACCTGGAAGACGACGACGGCGTGGCCTGGGTTCCGCTGGAGGACGACGTGCTCAGGCTCGTGTTCACCGCCTGCCACCCGGTCCTCTCCCGGGAGGCCCAGATGGCGCTGACGCTGCGGGTGGTGGGCGGCCTCACCTCCGAGGAGATCGCAAGGCTGTTCCTCGTTCCCGTCGCCACTGTGCAGCAGCGCATCGTGCGGGCCAAGAGAACGCTGGCGGCGGCCCGGGTGCCGTTCGAGGTTCCCGAGCCCAACGAGTGGGGCGCCCGGCTGGGAGCAGTCCTCGGCGTCGTCTATCTGATGTTCACGGAAGGGTACGCCGCCACCACGGGAGATGCATGGATCAGGCCCGACCTGGCCCACGAGGCCCTGCGGATCGGGCGCATCCTGGCCGGGCTGGTCCCCGGCGAACCCGAGTCCCACGGGCTGGTGGCCCTGATGGAGTTCCAGGCGTCCCGCTTCCCCGCCCGCACCACTCCCGACGGGTCTCCGGTCCTGCTGGCGGACCAGGACCGGACCCGCTGGGACCGGGCGCAGATCGGCCGGGGCCGCGCCGCCCTGCGCCGCTGCGACGGGCTGGGCCGGGGCCGCGGCAACTACGCGCTGCAGGCCGCGATCGCCGAATGCCACTCGACGGCGCCCAGCGTCGACGACACTGACTGGCAGCGCATCGTGCTGCTGTACGAGGCGCTGGGCCGGATCGCTCCCAGCCCCGTGGTGGAACTGAACCGGGCCGTGGCGGTGTCCATGGCCACCGGGCCGGCGGCCGCGCTGGCCATCGTGGACGGCCTCGCCTCCGGAGGGGCCCTGCGCGGAACGCACCTGCTGCCCAGCGTGCGCGGGGAACTTCTGGTCCGGCTCGGACGGACAGGGGAAGCACGGTCCGAGTTCATGGCAGCGGCCGGACTGGCCAGGAACCAGCGCACGCGGGAACTCCTGGAGCAGCGGGCGGCCCGCATGTGACCGGATCAGTCCGGTTCAGCCAGCCGGGTTCAGCCGCTGAACGTGACGTCCTTTGTCTCTGCCACCGCAGCCGTCCGGCCGGGCCCGCCATGGTATTCCAGTAGAGATTCGTGTGGGCTATGACCTGCTCCGGCGGAGGGGCACCCCATTCGGTCAGGTCCTCCGTGGTGTGGGCGTCGCTGACCAGCGTCACGTCGTAACCGCGGACGAACGCTCCGTGGATGGTGGACCTGATGCATTCGTCTGTCTGCGCTCCAGCGACCAACAGGCGGCCCACCGCCGCGGCGGCCAGCACCTGCTCCAGATCGGTGTCGTCGAAGGCGTCGCTGAAGGACTTGTGCACCACCGGTTCCTGTTCGCGGCGCCTCAGCTCGGGCACGTACTCCCAGGGCCCGCTCCCCTTCTCCAGCCGGTCGTCGGAGTGCTGGACCCAGACGACCGGCGCCCCGGCTTCGCGGGCCCTGTCCACGAGCGCGGCGATGTTGGACACCACCGCGTCCCGCTGGTGCGCTTCGGCCACGACCCCCTGCTGCATGTCAAGCACCACCAGGGCAGTGTTGGGCCGGTCCGGCAGCGTGGTCATGATGGTCTCGGCGTTGTCATGGAAGCTCCTTGGCCGGTGGGTGGTGGCTGTGGGTGGTGGGTCCCAGCCTAGGAGCGGCCGCCGCCGTTGTGAACCCGCCACCCATTGCAGGCGGACGGGGCCGGGGGAAGAATGGGCCCTAGCGTGCTTTCTCGGCAGATCGGACCAAAAGCATGACCCGCATCCTGCTCATCGGCCCGCCCGGCTCCGGCAAAGGCACCCAGGCCCACCGGCTCAGCGGGCAGCTGCACATCCCGGAGATCTCCACCGGGGACATGTTCCGCAGCCATCTGGCCAACGGATCGCCCTTGGGCCGGGAAATCAAGGAATTCCTCGACGCCGGCAACCTTGTTCCGGACAACCTCACCACTGCCATGCTGCGGGAGCGGCTGCAGGAACGGGACGCGAGGAACGGCTTCCTGCTGGATGGCTATCCGCGCACCGTGAGCCAGATGGATGACCTCGACGGCATCCTGGACGCCGCCGGGACCAGCCTCGATGCCGTGGTGGAAATTACCGCCCACGACGACGAGATCGTCCGGCGGTTGCTGCTCCGCTCCGACGCCGAGGGGCGAAGCGATGACACCGAGGAGGTTATCCGCCACCGGCTGGAGCTGTACCGGCAGGAAACGGAGCCGGTCATCGAACGCTACGGCCGGCGCGCCCTGCTGGTCAGCGTTGACGGCACGGCGGACATTGACGCCGTCACCGTCAGCGCGCTACAGGGCATCGAAGCCGTCAGGTCGCGGCCCTAAGAAGCGCGGCCCTAAGCAGCGCACCGCTCACCCCGCCTTCCACGCATATCGCCGTTCGGGGCGCCCGACGCCGTACTTGAGTGTGACGTCCACCAGCCCCTCGTCGTTGAGGTACTCCAGATAGCGCCGCGCGCTGACGCGCGACGTCCCCACCTGCACGGCCAGTTCCGCGGCCGACACGTCGCCGCCACCGGAGCGCAGCGCCTTCTCCACCACCTGGAGCGTCTCGGCGCTGCAGCCTTTCGGCAGGGGACGGTCCGCGCGTTCCAGCCCAAACACGCGGTTGACGTCCGACTGTTCCGCCACATCCTTGGACGAGTCGAGGCTCTGGTAGGTGTTGCGGTAGTGCTCCAGCCGCTCCTGCAGGTCGGTCTGGGAAAACGGCTTGATCAGGTAGTGCACGATCCCGCCACGAAGCGCCTTCCGCACGGTCTCCACCTCGCGCGCAGCACTGATCACCAGCACGTCCAGCTCGGGCGCCACATCCCGCAGCTGGTGCATCAGGTCCAGGCCGTTGACATCGGGCAGGTGGATGTCCAGCAGCACCAGGTCCGGCTGCAGCCGCTGAGTCTCCAGCACCGCCTGCGCGCCCGTGTGCGCCACCCCGACGACGGCGAACCCCGGCGTGCGCTGGATGAAGCCGGCGTGCACTTTGGCCACCATGAAGTCGTCGTCGACGATAAGTACCTTGATCAAAGCTGCTCTCCCTTACGCGTCAGCAGGGCGGTAAAGACGGCGCCGCCGTCGTTCCGAACGGTGAGCCGTCCGCCGCGCCGCTGGCAGACCACCCTGGCGAGCGCCAGGCCATAGCCGCGGCCGCCGTCGGGCGAATTTTTGGTACTAAAACCCTGCCGGAAAATGTCGTCCATGACCTCCACCGGGACCCCCGGTCCCGAGTCCCGCACGTCAACCCGCACGCCGCCGTCGGCCTCTCCGATGAGCACCTCGACCTTCGCTTCGGAGGTGTTGGTGACGGCATCGAGCGCATTGTCCACCAGGTTGCCCACCACGGTGGTCAGGTCACGGGACAGTTCCTCATCCACCTTGCCCAGCCGGGATTCCTCCGCGAGCTGAAGGGACACCCCGCGCTCGGCGGCGAGGCTGGACTTGGCAATGAGCAGCGCGGCGAGGGCGGGGTCTTCGATCCTGCTGGTCACGTCGTCGTTCAGGCGGGTCCGGTTCGAGGTCGTGCCGTTGACGAACTGGACGACGGCGTCATACTCGCCGATCTGGATCAGGCCCGAAATCGTGTGCAGCTGGTTGGCAAACTCGTGTGCCTGCGCCCGGAGGGTGTCGGTGGCCGTCCGCGTCGTGCCCAGCTCACGCTCCAGGGACGCCAGCTCCGTCCGGTCGCGCAGGGTGGTGACCGAGCCGATCACCCGTCCGTGCGAGCGCATCGGCATCCGGTTCAGCACCACCAGCTTCTCCCCCACCAAAACCAGCCGGTCCGGTCCCGGCTGGTCCTCGGTAAGCACCTCGCGCAGCGCAGCCGGCACCTCGAGAGCGGCCAGGTTCTTCCCGACGCAGTCGTGCGGCAGGCCGAGCAGGCTCCGCGCACTGTCGTTGACCACCGTGATCCGCTGCTGGGGGTCCAGTGCCACCACGCCTTCCTTGAGCCCGTGCAGCATCGCTTCCCGGTTCTCCACGAGGCCGGTGATCTCGTCCGGTTCCATGCCCAGCGTCTGGCGTTTGACGCGGCGGGCCAGCAGCAGCGAACCGGCCACGCCGAGGACACTCGCCACACCCAGATACGTCAGCAGGTTCGGGACCGCATCGCCCAGCCGCTCCAGCACGGAAGGGTAACTCCTGCCAACCACGGCAATGCCTACCATCTTCCCGGCGTCGTCCAGCACCGGCACATGAGCCACGACGGCCTCCTCTGCCCCGGTTCCGACCACCCCGGTCCATGCCCGCCCGGACATCACCGCACTGTCACCGAGCTCCAGCTGGTCGCCCACCAGGGACGGATCCGACGACGTCACCATCGTCCGGTCGGACCGGGCCAGCGCAACCTGGGAGGACCCCGAAATCGTGCGCACCGCCTCGGACACCGAGGGAAGCACCGATCCGCTTTGCGGCTGGGCATCCGGCAGGAGGCTTCGCACCGCGGGGGTAGCAGCCAGCGTCTCCGCAGCAGAGAGCGCGCGCCGGCCTTCGACCCGTTCAAAAGCTGCCGCCGACTGGGCCAGCGAAATCGCCACCACGGCCACCAGCACGGCCAGCACAATCAGGAGCTGCAGCCGAAGATACTGCCCCGCAAGGGACATTCCTCGCCGTCGAGTCATGTGCTGCTGTTCTTCCTGTGGGTCCGCGGGTGGGGGTGAACTATACGGGACACGCTACCGGACTTTGCGCGCTTGTTCCGCGGAGTCCGCAGCGCCTGAACCCTGCACGGGACGCCCCGGCGGGCAGCTTCGTTGGGAACCGGAAACGTGAACGAAATGAACTTAACTTTCTCTGCTTACACAAGCGTGAGCCCCGTCACGTTCGGGCCTAGCATCGGAAGCACCCGATCAAACGGATCAAAACGAGAAGAGGAACAACATGCGCGGAATGAGCGCACTGCGCGTGGCCGCAGTAGCCGCAGGCATCGCCCTGATGGCGTCCGGCTGCGGAGCTACCGGCAAGACTGCCGCCGGCCCCTCCACGAGCGGAGCAAGCACCGCACCCCTTGCCGGGCTTCGCATCATGGTGCCCAACACGCCCGGCGGCGGCTACGACACCACGGCCCGCGCCGCGGCGAAGGTTCTCGAGGACGAGAAGCTTGCCACCAACCCCGAGGTCTTCAACCTGGCCGGCGCCGGCGGCACCGTTGGCCTGGCCCGCATCGTCAACGAAAAGGGCAACGGCGACCTCGCCATGCTCATGGGCCTTGGCGTCGTCGGCGCCAGCTACACCAACAAGTCCCAGTCGAAGCTGACCGACACCACCCCGCTGGCCCGGCTCATCGAAGAGCCCGGCGCCATCATGGTGTCCAAGGACTCGCCGTACAAGACCATCGACGATCTTGTGACGGCGTGGAAGAAGGACCCGTCCAAGGTCAGCGTCGGCGGCGGTTCCTCTGCCGGCGGCCCGGACCACCTCCTGCCGATGCAGCTCGCCGGTGCCGTGGGCATCGACGCAAAGAAGGTCAACTTCGTTTCCTACGACGGCGGCGGCGACCTGCTTCCGGCAATCATCGGCAACAAGCTGGGCTTCGCGGCTTCCGGCGCCGGTGAATACATCCAGCAGATCAAGGCCGGCGACATCCGGGTCCTGGCAACCAGCGGCGAGAACCGGCTTGAGGGAGTGGACGCCCCCACGCTCAAGGAATCCAAGATCGACCTGGTCTTCACCAACTGGCGCGGCATCGTGGCCCCTCCCGGCATCAGCGACGCCGACCGCGACGCCCTGATCGCAACGCTGGAGAAGATGCATGAGTCAGCATCCTGGAAGGAAACGCTGAAGACGCGCGGCTGGACCGACGCCTTTGTCACGGGTGACGAATTCAAGTCCTTCCTCACCGACCAGGACAAGCGCGTTGCCGACGTCCTGACGAAGCTCGGCCTGGCGTGACCTCCTCGGCCTCCCGCCTCAAAGGCCGCTCCGAGCTGGGCGTCGCAGCCCTGCTCGGGGCGGTCGGCGCCCTGGTCCTCATTGACGCAGCGCACCTGGTTGTGCCGTACTCCCAGTCGGATCCGGTGGGCCCCAAGGCCCTGCCGATGATCGTGGGAGGACTCCTGCTCATCTGCGCCGTGCTGCTGGCAGTGAACGTTCTCCGGGGCGGACGCGGTGAGGCCGAGGCCGGCGAGGACGTCGACCTGACCCACCCGAGCGACTGGAAGACCGTGCTGCCTTTGGCCGGCGCCTTCATCGCCAACATCCTGCTGATCGACTGGGCCGGCTGGGTCATCTCCGGAACGGTGCTCTTCTGGGGCAGCGTTTGGGCGCTCGGAAGCCGCCACTATGTCCGCGACGGACTGATCTCCCTGGCTCTGGCGCTCCTGACCTTCTACGGCTTCTACCTCGGCCTGGGCATTGCCCTTCCCGCCGGGCTCCTTGAAGGGATTCTCTAGATGGACGTCCTGTCCTCACTCATGGACGGGTTCGCGACCGCGCTTACCCCCATGAACCTCCTGTACGCCCTGATCGGCGTCATCCTGGGCACCGCCGTCGGCGTCCTGCCCGGCATCGGCCCGGCCATGACCGTGGCGCTGCTGCTGCCGGTGGCCACTGTCCTTGAACCGACCAGTGCGTTCATCATGTTTGCCGGCATCTACTACGGCGGCATGTTCGGCGGTTCCACCACCTCGATCCTGCTTAACACCCCCGGCGAATCGTCCTCGGTGATCACCGCCATCGAGGGCAACCTGATGGCAAAGGCCGGCAAGGCGGCCCAGGCATTGGCGACGGCGGCCATCGGCTCGTTCGTCGCCGGCGCCATCGGCACCTCGCTCCTTGTGGTCTTCGCGCCGATCGTCGTGCAGTTCGCCGTGAGCCTCGGCGCCCCAAGCTACTTCGCCATCATGGTGCTGGCCCTGCTCGCCGTCACCGCCGTCCTGGGCTCGTCCAAGCTGCGCGGCTTCGCGTCCCTTGGACTCGGTCTGGCAATCGGTCTTGTCGGCCTCGACTTCGTCTCGGGCCAGGCCCGGCTCACCTTCGGCCTGCCGCTGCTCTCCGACGGCCTGGACGTCGTCGTGATCGCCGTGGCGATTTTCGCCGTCGGTGAAGCCTTGTGGGTGGCGGCGCACCTGCGCCGCACCCCGCTGCAGATCATCCCGGTCGGCAGGCCGTGGATGGGCAAGGAGGACTGGAAGCGGTCCTGGAAGCCGTGGCTGCGCGGCACGGCCTTCGGTTTCCCTTTCGGCGCATTGCCCGCCGGCGGCGCGGAGATCCCCACCTTCCTCTCCTACGTGACCGAGAAGCGGCTCTCCAAGCACCCCGAGGAGTTCGGCAAGGGCGCCATCGAAGGCGTCGCCGGGCCGGAGGCCGCCAACAACGCGGCCGCAGCCGGCACCTTGACCCCGATGCTGGCACTCGGTCTGCCGACCAACGCCACCGCCGCCGTCATGCTGGCCGCGTTCACCCAGTTCGGCATCCAGCCGGGGCCGCTGCTGTTCCAGAACGAGGGTCCGCTGGTGTGGGCACTGATCGCCAGCCTGTTCATCGGCAACTTCCTGCTCCTGCTGGTCAACCTTCCCCTGGCCCCGGTCTGGGCGAAGCTGCTCCGGCTGCCGCGCCCCTACCTGTACGCCGGCATCCTCTTCTTCGCCACGCTGGGCGCCTACTCGGTGAACCTGCAGGCGTTCGACCTGATGCTTCTGCTGGTCCTGGGCGCCCTCGGCTTCATGATGCGCCGCTACGGGCTGCCTGTCCTGCCGCTCATTCTCGGCGTGATCCTGGGACCCCGCCTCGAAAAGCAGCTCCGCCAGGCGCTGCAGCTAAGCGCCGGCGACGTGTCGGGCCTCTGGAGCGAGCCGATCGCCGTCGTGGTCTATATCATCGTGGCACTGGTACTCCTCTGGCCTCTGGCTGCACGTCTCTGGCGCGCCCGGCGTCCCCGGACGGGCGGGCTCGTCATGGCCGGCGGACCTGCTGTTGACGGACCCGCCGCCGGACCCGCTGCCGCACCCCCAGTCGAGGCGCCTGCTGAGGGATCCGCTGCTGAGGGATCCGCTGCTGCGGCACCCGCCGATCGGGGGCCTGATGCAGGCCGCCGCCGCTCGGACGCCACCCATGCCAACCACGGACAGGAGAAATCGTGAGCATCATTGTCGGCTATATCCCCACGGCCGAGGGCAGCGCGGCCCTGGACCGGGCCATCACCGAGGCGCAGAAAAGCCAGAGCCGGCTGGTCATCATCAACTCCTCCCGGGGAGACGCCATCGTTGACAAGCGCTACGCCCAGGCTGAGGACATCTCCGCATTGACGGAAAGGCTGGACCGGGAAGGGATTGAGCATTTGGTCCTGCAGCCGGTGCGCGGCAACGACGCGGCCAACGAGGTGCTGGAGGCGGCGGAGAAGTACCGGGCCGAACTCATTGTGATCGGCCTCCGGCGCCGCACTCCGGTGGGCAAGCTGATCATGGGCAGTGCTGCGCAGCAGATCCTGCTGGAGGCATCCTGCCCGGTGCTGGCCGTCAAGGCCGGAGCCTGAGCCTGAGCCTGAGCGAGTACCGCCACTAAACGGCTCCTGCCACTAATTAATGCCATGGGCCGGTGTCCGGATCCGTCGGGATCCGGACACCGGCCCATGGCATTTCGAAAGGACCACCCATGACCGTTTACGCCTCCAAAACCCACGCCCGTTCACCATTTCCGGCCCGTGAACCCGTAGCCAACTGGGCCACGCTCTCCCCGGCTGAGGAGGTGGAGATCCGCCGCAACGGGCGCACGGTCGCCGCTGGCTGCGTCGACATGCGGGCCTTGGACGGCAGCATCATCTGGCTCATCCAGGACGGCGGCCGCGGGCGCGCGCTGTTTCTGCAAGGCGACGGCGTGACGGTCTTCCGGCGCGCCCGGAGGAACATCGCCGGCACGGGCCACACCCGGATTCCCCGCAAGGCCGGCCAGGCCCACGGGCGCTGACCACCGCTGACCTGCGCAACCGTCCGATACCGTAAAGCCATGAACCAGTACCGGCTAGCCATTCTGGACGACTATCAGGGAGTCGCCGAGGACTTCGCCCCATGGAGTTCCCTGGCGCAGCGTGGCGTCGCCGTCACGGTGTTCGGCGCGCATTTTGGCTCGGAGGCCGAAACCGCGGCGGCCCTCGCGGACTTTGACATCGTCATCGCCATGCGGGAGCGGACGCCGTTTCCCCGCAGCGTCATCGGGCAGCTGCCGCAGCTGAAACTGCTCGTGACCACCGGCGCCGCCAATGCGGCCATCGATCTGCAGGCGGCAGCCGACCACGGCGTCGTGGTGTGCGGAACCGGCGGCTCCCCCACAGCCGCGCCGGAACTGACGTGGGCACTGCTGCTGGCTTTTGCCCGGAACCTGACCGCGGAAGAGGCCTCCTTGCGCTCCGGCCACTGGCAGACAGGCCTCGGGTTCGAGCTGTCCGGGAAGACCCTGGGAATCGTCGGGCTGGGGAAGATCGGGAAGCGAATCGCCGCCTACGGCCGCGCCTTCGGGATGGACGTGCTGGCCTGGAGCCAGAACCTCACCGAGGAAACCGCCCTGGCGGCCGGTGCCCGCAGAGTCAGCAAGGAAGAACTCTTCACAGAGTCCGACGTCGTGTCCGTGCACCTGCGCTTGTCGCCGCGTTCGGAGGGAACAGTTGGAGAACGGGAACTGCAGCTCCTCGGGCCCGACGGTGTCCTGGTCAACACCGCCCGCGGCCCGCTGGTGGACCAGCAGGCTCTGGTTACCGCCCTCGAAGAGGGTTGGATCCGTGGCGCCGCGATCGACGTGTTCGACCAGGAACCCCTTCCGGCGGGGCATCAGCTGCTGACCGCGCCCCGGACACTCCTGACGCCCCATCTGGGCTACGTCACACAGGAAAGTTACCGGGCCTTTTTCGGCGGCGCATTCGAGGACGTCACTGCGTGGCTGGACGGCGCCCCGGTGCGGGAACTGACGCCGTAGAGAAGACGGTGGCGCCCAAACCGGCAGCCACCGAAATAGCGGGCAACCGCTGACATGAGGCACGCGCTTTTAGGCGGCCGTAGTTGGTGCCCAGCCGGGCAACGGCTCCACAGGCAGCGGTGGGCCAAGGTTCTCGAGGCTGTCCGGCTCGACACAGTCAGGCTCGGGGCCGCCACGCTCGGGCCTGTCGGACTCGAAGCTGCGGGGCGCCGGGCTGACCGTGCCGGGCCTGTCGGACTCGAAGCTGCGGGGCGCCGGGCTGACCGGGCCGGGCCTGTCGGACTCGAAGCTGCGGGGCGCCGGGCTGACCGGGCCGGGCCTGTCGGACTCGAAGCTGCGGGGCGCCGGGCTGACCGGGCCGGGCCTGTCGGACTCGAAGCTGCGGGGCGCCGGGCTGACCGGGCCGGGTCTGTCTGGCTTGAGGCTATCGGGCCAGTGGGGTGGTTCCCAGTCCTGTTGTTCCGCTGGGTAGGACCGTCCCGCGGGTGAGATCCAGCCGGGCGGGCTCTCGCGGGTGGCATCGACCGGTCTCCACCCCGACGTGTGTTTCAGGCGGTGGTGCTTGGGGCAGGGCTGGCCCAGGTTGGTGATCCCGGTGGTCCCGCCGTCGGCCCAGGCCAGGATGTGGTCGGCGTCGTTGTCCAGGGAGTGGTTGTTGCAGTTGGGGAACGTGCAATGCGCGTCTCGGAGCCGGAGCCAGTGGCGCATCGGCTTCGTCAATCGGTAGCTGGTGCGTCCGATCTCCAGCGGTGCCCCGTCCCGAGGGTCGGTCAGGACCCGCAGGAAGGACGTGCAGCCGTCAGCGACGAGCCGGCGGGCCATGGACGGCGGGATCGGCCCGTACCCGTCAAGCACCGCCGGCTCCTCCGTCTGTCCGAGCAGCGAGAACACCGGAACCGTGACCAGGACCTGCGCCCGCGGAGACGGCACATGACCGGGACGCGCTGAACCAGCGAATAGGGCGTCTGCCGGCAGAGAACCTGTGGCCGGGCCGTCAATCCCCTGGGCCGGCGCGAGCAGCCATCCGGCGGCCACATCAGCCCGCAGCTGGGTCAGGGTCCGTGTTTCGGCAGGTCCCTGCAGGGCGCGGGCGGCGGCGGTGGTGCGGTCCCAGATCCCGGCGGCCTGGTCCGCGGGCAGGTACGCCGAGAGCCAGGCCATGCCGTCCCGGTCCGGGGCATACTCCAGCCGCCGGTCCTTCGCACACTTGCGGTGGCGGGCCTCGATACTCACCGGATGATGCCGCTCCCGCCAGGCACGTGCCCTGGCCCGGAACCTCCCCGGTGCCTGCTCCCCGGCGGGGCAGCCGCGCGCCGGGTTAGGCGCGTGCGGGTCGAGGAAATGGGCCTCCAGGGCGGCGGCCGCGGCGGGCTCCAGGTTGGCTGTTTCATCACACATCACCCGCGCATGCTGCAGCGAAATCCTCCCTACCCCCAGCGCAGTCAGCGTCATCGGCCGCTCGGCGGTCAGGGTATGCGCCTCGCACAGCAGGGCACCGGCACTGCGTTCGCTCACGCTCAGGGCACCCGCGACCTCAGCGGTCACGGACATTTCCCGGGCGCTGCCCTCCTGCCTCGAACTCGACGGTACCACCAAGGCCTCGTCAAGGGTGGAATACCCCGCGACCAAACGGACTTTCAGAGCCGCCAGCCGGGCCTCCAACCTGCCCAGCTCCGCCATGCCGTCCAAACACGCGTCCGCCTGATCCCGGAGCGGATCACCCGCAGCGGGATCCACAGCGGCCAGATCACCGGGCGCGTGGCCATCACCGGGTGCCTGGCCATCACCCCCGGCGGCCGCGCGGACAAAACCGGCCAGCACAGCAACGGAGGACTCAATGCCCTCCCACGTTTCCACCACTGCCGTGCTTTCCATACCCACAGCATGGCAGGGGGCACCGACAATTTTGCGGAGCGCAGGGCAGACCATCCCAGGGGCGGCTCCGCTGGTTGCGCGGGTTGGTTTCGACAAGTTCAACCAGCGGTTCGGCTCCCCGACGGCGCCGAGAAGGTGCCCCCGCGGGAAGCATGCCCCGCAGTCAGCTGCCCGTACCTTCGACGGTCCCGGAACCGTCGAGCGTGACGGTGCCGGCGTCGCCGTCGACCTTAACTTGCTGTCCGCTGGACACGCGCCGGGTGGCCACCCCCGTTCCAAGGACGGCAGGAATGCCGTACTCCCGGGCGACGATTGAGCTGTGGCTCAGCGGCCCGCCGACGTCCGTGACGACGCCGGACGCCATCGCAAACAGCGGTGTCCAGGCGGGGGTGGTCATGCGTGCCACCAGCACCTCGCCGGGCCGCATGCTGGCGAAGTCGTCGGGGCCGTGCAGCAGCCGGGCCTGCGCGCTCACCTGCCCGGAGCTCGCGCCCACGCCGGTGATGACGTTCCCGGCCTGCTGCACCGATCGGGCTGGCATCATGCTGCCAAAGGCCCGCTCCATCCAGCGGCTCTCGGGGAGCAACTGCGGGGCAGCCGCTTTCCGCTGGCCACGCCACAGCATCTTCCGCTGTTCAACGGCCTCAGCCCGCACCGGCCGGTCCGTGCCGGTGATGGCCGCGCCGGGCGTGGCCAGCCCGAAGTCGATGGCGTTGCGGAGTTCGTCGAGCCGTAGCCAGAAGATGTCCGACGGCGTCCCGATGACGCCCGAGGCCGTCAGCCGCTCCCCCAGTTCCAGCAGCATCCGGCGCATCAACGGCCAGGCCAGTCCGACGTCGGCCAGGGCGTCCTCACGGACGGGCGCCGCCTTCTGCGCCCAGCGGAGCAGCCTGCGGAAGACAGCGCGGCGGCGCGGCCCCAGCCTGGCGCTGACCAGCCGGCTCTGTTCCTCCCGCCGGTCGGCGGACCGCTGCTGGCGCTCGTGCGGGTCCTTCCCCTGCCCCCGCACGAAGTACCTCAGGGTCTCCAGCAGGGCGGAGGGGTCATCGGCCGGCACAGGGTTGATGAAGTCCAGGTTGTAGACGGCATGCCCGTACCGGTCCAGGTGCCGCTGGAGGCGGGAACGCCACTCGTCCCACTGTTCCGGATCCACAGCCGGGGCTCCGTCCACGCCCGCGGGAAGCGTGCCGGCGCGGAGAGCGTCGGCGATGCCGGCCGCTGATCCTTCCGTGACGGCCGAGGCAAGCTGCGGCCGTTCGCGGGTCCACGCCGCAAGGTCGTACAGGGATTTCTCCGCGCGGATGGGTTCGCTGTCGTAGCCAAGGAGAAAGACCTCCGCGGACGGATCGCCGGGCCGCCGGACGAGCTTGTCGTAGTAGCCCCGGAACATGATCTCGCTGGTTGCGGCGATAGGGATGATGGACTGCACGGCGGTGTAGTACGCGGCGCCGGCGTCCAGCAGCGCCGAAATGCCCTCCAGCAGTTCGGTGGCCGGACGGTCGGCGGGCGACTTGGCCGCCCAGAACTTCACGAGTCCGCGGTACTTCGGGTGCGAGTGATCGCGCCAGCCCTTGATTCCCATGTGGGCCTTGCCTTGGGCCAGAGCGCGCATCGCCGTCAGCGACTTGCCCATGACCCGCCGCATTCCGGCGTTGTTGTAGTAGTAGTACGCGTAGCCGTTGACGGTGGGCAGCGAGACGTCCCCGGGCCGCACGACGCTCTTGCCGAATGCCTCGCTGAACAGGGCATTCAGCGACCGCACCACAGCGCCGTCAATGAGGTCGGCGAACAGGGGCGATAACGGGTCCGGCAACTGCTCTACGATGCTGGCCCGGAAGTACATCCCGTTCGGGTAGGGCAGCGGCCACTGCGTCGGGGCGTCGGCCGAGGGCTCGGGCAGGGCGGTGATGGGACGGGCCTGCAGGATGAAGAAGTCCCCTGCCGCCTGCGCCCACTCGATGTCCTGGGGCACCCCGAAGTGTTTCGCTATGGCCGTTCCCTGGCGGGCCAGCGCGACCGCCAGGTCGTCATCGAGCACGGGCTCCCGGCGCTTCGCTTCGGGCACCGGCTGCTCCCTGGTGCCTGTTCCGTCGTAGACGGTCATGACGTCCTTGTCCGCCGTCCTGCGTTGCTCCACGCGGCCCGTCGCGGCATCCACCACTACGTCGTCCGTGGTGACGGCCCCGCTGACCACTGATTCGCCAAGCCCCCAGGCAGCGCTGATCACCACCTGGTCGCGGCGGCCGGTAGCGGGGTTGGCCGTGAACAGCACGCCGGCGGCACCGGCATCGACCATCTCCTGGATCACGACGGCGAGGCGCACGGTGGCGGGATCGAAGCCGTTCCGTGAGCGGTATGCCATGGCGCGGGCGTTCCACAGCGACGCCCAGCAGTCAATGACGGCAGCGACGACGGCGTTGTGCCCGGAGACGTTCAGGTAGGTGTCCTGCTGGCCGGCGAAGCTGGCCGAGGCGAGGTCCTCCGCGGTGGCCGAGGAGCGCACCGCCACCCGCGCGGCGTGGCCGTCGCCGGGCTCCGCGCCGGCCCCGTCACCTGATCCGGCCGCCGCCTGGTGGTCCAGCGTCTGGTGGCTCAGCCGCCCGTAGGCCGCGCGGAGTTCGCCGGCGATCTCCTCGGGCATCGTGCTCTCGGCGAAGAGGGCGCGGATCTGCCCGGCGGCGGCGTCATAGTCGTCGTTGGAGGCACCGGCGGGGAGGGCGGCGAGCTCAAGGATGCGGCCGGCGATCCCGTTGGCGTTGACGAAGTCCTGGTAGGCCGCCGTGGTGAGCACGAAGCCCGGCGGCACCGGGAACCCGGCCCGGGACAGCTCACCGAGGTTGGCGCCTTTGCCGCCTGCCTCGTCCAAATCGCTGCGTCCCAGCTGGTCAAAGTCCTTGATGTAGGTCATGACCCTGCGTCCCTTCTGCCGGGAGCCGGGACCGCGGCATTGCGGCTGGTGGCCCCGTTCCGGCGCTGCACCCTATTGTGGCACTGCACCCGGTTCTGGCAATGGGGGATGCCAGGCGGAGACGGCTAGACCGGGATGGCTAGAGGTCGCCACGCGGCCGCCACACCACCACGGCCTGCGAACGGGGCCGGGGGCGCTGGCCGCGCGCCAGGCTCACCACGTCACCGGCGGCGCCGGCGGCAAAGATCCGGGACTCCAACGGCTCACGACGGCGGGCCAGTTCCTGGGTCAGTTCGCTCACCCGGTGTTGCAGGGCAGCAACCTGGTTTTCGAGTTCCAGGATGCGCTTGATGCCTTCGAGCGAAACACCCTCATGGGACAGCCGCTGCACTTCACGGAGCCGGTTCACGTCCCGCTGGGAGTACCGGCGGGACTTGCCCGGTGCCCGGCTGGGCGAAACGATGCCCAGCCGGTCGTACTGGCGGAGTGTTTGCGGGTGCATGTCGGCGAGCTCGGCGGCCACCGAGATGACGAAGATCGGCTGATCGAAATTAATGTCCACGGCCGGCACCCGCCCCTAAAGCCGGGCCTTGGCTGCCAGGCCCTGGCGGACATCCGCGCCGGTGGTGGCGGCTGCGAATGCTTTCACGGCCTCCTCGGCTTCCTTGCTCAGGTTCTGCGGTACGGCGACGTCGATGGTCACCAGCAGGTCCCCGGTGCCCTTCGACGTTTTCACGCCGCGGCCCTTGACCCGGAGCGTGCGCCCCGACGGGGTGCCGGCAGGAACGCGGACCCGGACGTGTTCGCCGTCGATCGTGGGAACCTCGATGTCGGCACCCAAGGCAGCCTCCGGGAAGCTGACGGGCACGTGGATCCGGAGGTTGTCGCCGTCGCGCGTGTAAAAGTCATGGTTCTTGACGTTGACGGTGACCAGCAGGTCGCCGTTGCCAGCCGGGCCGTACTGGCCCTTGCCGCGCACGCGCACCTTCTGGCCGTCCTTGATGCCCGCGGGCACCCGCACGTCGATGACCTCGCCGTCCGGTTCACGCAGCCCGATGGTGGTGCCCCGGATGGACCCGGCGAAGGAGATGCTGGTGCTGGCCGTCCGGTCGGCACCCTTCTGCGGTGCGCGCTGGTAACCGGCAGGGCCGCCACCGAAGCCGCCGCCGAACAGGTCGGCGAACTCGGGCGGGACGCCGCCGGCGGTGCTGAAGCCGCCGGAGTGCCGGCCGCCGCCGCCGGTGAACAGGCCGCCGAAGAGGTCCTCGAAGCCGCCGTTCGCGGTGCTGCCGGCGCCGTGCGGGGCAAAGCGGGCGCCGCCTCCCATGGCCCGGATGGCGTCATACTGCTGCCGCTCATCAGGATCGGACAGCACGGAGTACGCCTCGGAAATGTCCTTGAACTTCTTCTCTGCAGAAGTATCCCCGGAGTTCGTATCAGGGTGGAACTGCCGCGCGAGCTTCCGGTAAGCCTTCTTAATGTCAGCGTCGGAAGCGTCCTTGGCAACACCAAGGATCTTGTAAAAGTCCTTGTCCACCCAGTCCTGGCTAGCCAATGGCGTTTCCTTTCAAATGTGCAAAACGATAAGGCGAGATTACCGCCGAACGCCGCAGCGGATGAGGGGGCCCGGGAGTGGCTTCGGGCCTACCGGAGCGTGGCGGCTTAGGTCCGTAGGACCAAAGCCGCCACGCGTAGGGGCGGGGCCCCCTCATCCGCGGAGGCGTGGAGATAAGACTACGCAGGTACCGCGACAATCACCTGTGCTGCGCGGAGGACCCGCTCGCCTGACTTGTAGCCGGAGCGGAGCACCTGGCTGACGGTGTCCACTTCGATGTCATCGCCGGGCTGCTGGATGAGGGCTTCGTGGATGGTCGGATCGAACTCCACGCCGGTCTCATCGATGCGGGTCAGGCCGTACGTCTTCAGCGCATTCTCCAGCTTGGCGGCGATCGCGGCGAACGGGCCGTCCGCGAGGTCACCGTGCTGGCGGGCGGCGTCGACGTCGTCCAGCACCGGGAGCAGGGAGTTCAGGACGCCGATGACGGCCATCTCCCCTGCCACGGCGCGGTCGCGTTCAACGCGCTTGCGGTAGTTGACGTACTCGGCCTGCAGGCGGAGCAGGTCGTTCTTCAGCTCCGCCGCCTCGCCGGTGGTTGAGCCTGCCGCAACCCCCTGCGCCACGGACTCCTCGGCGGGCACCTCAACCTGGTTGAGGATTTCCTCAGCCTGGGCGAGGGCGTCGCCGTCGGAATCCGCATCCGGCGCGGAGGACTGTGCGCCCTCCGGATGCCGGGCCTCCCCGGTCACCGGATCCACCTTGCGGTGGTCCCGGATGACCGGCTCGTCGCGCTTGCTGCTCTGGTCTCGGGAAGAGTTGTGCTCTTCTTCGTTACCGTGATGCGGCATGGCTACTTCTTCTCTTCTTCATCAACGATCTCGGCGTCGACGATGTCCTCGTCAGCCTTGCTTTCGCCGGCCGGAGCACCTTCAGCACCCGCGGCGCCGGTGGCGCCGTCCGGAGAACCTGCCTGGGCGTAGATGGCCTCGCCGAGCTTGGTCTGGGAAGCCTGCAGCTTCTCAAACGCGGTCTTGACGGCGGCGTCGTCGGTGCCTTCGAGGGCCTTCTTGAGGGCGTCGACGTCGGCCTGGACCTCGGTCTTGACCTCTTCAGGCAGCTTGTCGCTGTTGTCGGCGATCAGCTTGTCCACGGAGTAGGCGAGCTGCTCGGCGGTGTTGCGGGTGTCGGTGGCCTCGCGGCGCGCCTTATCCTCGGCTGCGTGCTCCTCGGCGTCCTTGACCATGCGGTCGATGTCTTCCTTGGAGAGCGCGGTGCCGCCGGTGATGGTCATGGACTGTTCCTTGCCGGTGCCCTTGTCCTTCGCCGAAACGTGCACGATGCCGTTGGCGTCAATGTCGAAGGTGACCTCGACCTGCGGGACGCCGCGCGGGGCCGGCGCGATGCCGGTCAGCTCAAAGGTGCCCAGCGGCTTGTTGTCGCGGGTGAACTCACGCTCGCCCTGGAAGACCTGGATGGCCACGGACGGCTGGTTGTCGTCAGCCGTGGTGAAGGTCTCCGACCGCTTGGTGGGGATGGCGGTGTTGCGCTCGATCAGGTGCGTCATGACACCGCCCTTGGTTTCGATGCCCAGGGACAGCGGGGTGACGTCGATCAGGAGAACGTCCTTGCGCTCACCCTTCAGCACGCCGGCCTGCAGGGCTGCGCCAACAGCCACAACCTCGTCCGGGTTGACGCCCTTGTTCGGCTCCTTGCCGCCGGCCAGTTCCTTCACCAGGTCGGAGACGGCGGGCATGCGGGTGGAACCGCCGACGAGCACGATGTGGTCGATGTCGGAAAGCTTGATGCCGGCTTCCTTGATGACGTCGTGGAACGGCTTCTTGGTGCGCTCGAGCAGGTCCTTGGTCAGGTCCTGGAACTTGGCGCGGGTCAGCTGCTCGTCCAGGTGGACCGGGCCGTCCGGGGTGACGGAGAGGTACTGGAGCGAAACGTTGGTGCTGGTGGAGGAGGAGAGTTCCTTCTTGGCCTGCTCGGCAGCTTCGCGGAGGCGCTGGAGGGCGATCTTGTCCTTGGACAGGTCGATGCCCTTGACCTTGAGCTGGTTCAGCAGGTAGTCGACGACGCGGTTGTCCCAGTCGTCGCCGCCGAGGCGGTTGTCACCGGCGGTGGCGCGCACCTGGATGGTGGAGAAGTCGTCCTCGTCCTTGCCGACTTCCAGCAGGGAGACGTCGAACGTGCCGCCACCGAGGTCGAAGACCAGGATGAGTTCGTCTTCTTTGCCCTTGTCCAGGCCGTAGGCCAGGGCGGCCGCGGTGGGCTCGTTGACGATGCGCAGGACGTTCAGGCCGGCGATCTCGCCGGCTTCCTTCGTTGCCTGGCGCTCGGCGTCGTTGAAGTAGGCGGGAACGGTGATCACAGCGTCGGTGACCTTTTCGCCAAGGTAGGACTCGGCGTCGTTCTTCAGCTTCATGAGGACACGGGCGGAGATTTCCTGGGCCGTGTACTTCTTGTCGTCGATGGCCACGGACCAGTCGGTGCCCATGTGGCGCTTGACGGAGGCGATGGTGCGGTCGATGTTGTTGACGGCCTGGCGCTTGGCGATTTCGCCGACCAGGACTTCGCCCGACTTGGAGAACGCAACGACCGACGGCGTGGTGCGGCCACCCTCGGCGTTGGCAATAACGGTGGGCTCGCCACCTTCGAGAACGGAGACGACGGAGTTGGTGGTTCCGAGGTCGATACCTACTGCACGTGACATGTGTTGCTTCCTTCTTTCCGTGGAAACTTGGGCTCGCCCACTTCCTTGAGCGATCTGCACTCAACTTTACTCAGCCCGCAATTTAAGTCAACCAAACTTGAGTCGAGGACGCTCAACTTTGCCTTTTAGGCGACGCCGCTGCACGGAAGAACCCCCGGCTGCTACACGGTATTTCCGCGTAAACCGGGGGTTCTTCGATAATCGGCTGCCGGATTTCGCCCAGCGTGAACCTGCGCCTAGCCTCCCGAGGATGTGCCGCCGTCGTCGTTCCGCGGCGCATTGACCTGGCCGCCGATCAGCTCATCCTTCAGATCTTCGGCGGCGCCGCCTTCGGGGGCCGTGCCGGCGGCGCCGTAGTCACCCTCGGGGTATTCGCCTTCCTCTTCCCCGGGCAACTCCTGGCCGACGGTTCCGGCCCGGCCATAGTCGCCTTCCGGGTACTCGCCTTCTTCCACCTCGGCGGACGGCTCAACAGTTCCGGCGTCGCCATAGTCCCCTGCCGGGTATTCGCCCTTGGGCTCGGCGGCGGATTCCTGCCCTGCCACGCCGGCATCGCCGTAATCACCCTCCACGTACTGGCCGCCGCCCCCTTCGAGTGCCGGATTCCTGGAGCTGTTGTGCGTCCTGCCCGCGTCGCCGGATTCACTGTTTTCGGTCATCGGTTGATCACTCCTTCGAAAGGACTGGGCTGCGCCTGGTTCGGGCGCAGTGGAAGTCTACTCAGCCGGCGCGGGCGGCAACAGAGGCCAGGCATGGGGCTGCCAGGCCGGGTCCGATGCGGCCGAATTACAGTCCGGCGAGATCAGCGAGGACGGCTATGTGGTGCTCGAACAGTTCATCCGGCGCGGAAAAAGTACCGGCGCCATATTGCCCGAATACTTCAAAACTGACGGCTCCAAAGAGTGAGGTCCAGACGAGGGTGCCGCGGGCCAGCAGGGCGCCCGGGACCTCCGCGCCCAGCTCACGCCGGATTGCCTCGAGATCGGCGGCCAGGGGCGCCGGCAGCACGGAAGGCCCGCGCTCGGCAAGGCGTCCGGCCCGGTGCGCGGTGTCCAGAATCTGCACCAAACTGTTGACCACCCGCGTGCCGGGCGCCGTGGTCCGCTCCGCCGGAGCCTGATAGCCCGGCACCGGACTGCCGAACAGGAGGCCGTAGCGCGCAGGCTCCCGGAGGGCCCACCCGCGGACAGCGCGGGCCAGCGCAGCGAACCGGCCCCTGGACTCTTCCGCAGGGACGGACCCGACGGCGGCCTCCACCGCATCCCCCAGGTCGTTGTAGGCATCCACGAGCAGGAGGGTCAGCAGTTCGTCGCGGCTCCCGACGTACCGGTAGACGGCGGAGGAGACCACGCCCAGGTCGCGGGCGACGGCGCGGAGCGACAGGGCGGCGGCCCCATGTTCCGCCAGGTGCTGCCGGCCCAGCCGGATGATGTCGGCGATGGTCTGCGCCCGGGCGCGTTCACGCGGCGTACGGATTTCCCCGCCGTCGGTCTGGGAGGTGGCTGGCATCAGCCCAGCATGGCATGAATCAGAGCAGTGTCAACAAATGAGAGCACTGCTCTTGACTTTGCTTGCCGGCGGCAGCATCCTTATTTCGAGAGCGGTACTCTCATTTACCGCCTGGGACCATCCGGAACCACCCGCACGAAGGAGAAATATTTATGTCCGGTCTTTATGTGGTCACCGGCGCCGGCCCTGTGGGCTGGACGGTGGCCGAGCAGCTGGCGGAGCGGGGCGAGCGCGTCCGGGTTCTTACCCGCTCCGGCGGCGGGCCCGGCCACCCACTGGTCGAGAAACTGCAGGTGGATGTCTCCAACCCGGGCCTGCTGGGTGACGCTTTCGAGGGTGCGGCGGCGGTCTTCCACTGCGTCCACGCCTCCTCCTACAGCGCCGCGGCCTGGGAACGGGAGCTGCCCGCCGCCGAACAGACGGTCCTGGCGGCGGCAGGCGAGGCGGGCGCCGTCGTCGTTTTTCCCGAAAGCCTTTACTCCTACAGCGATCCGGAGCGGGTGATGACCGAAAACAGCCCGCGGGAGGCGGGAGGCGGCAAACGCGGCGTCCGCGCCGCGCTGCTGCGGGCACGGGCGGCGAGCGCCGCTGACACCGTGTCCGTGGTGGCTGGCGATTTCTTCGGCCCCCGGGTCCGGATGGCACACGCCGGCGAGCGCATGGTGCCGGCCGTCCTCGCCCGTCGCCCTCTGCAGGTGGTGGGAAGCGCGGACCAGCCGCATTCCTTCACGTACGTTCCCGATCTGGCCGCGGCAATGATCGGGGCCGCGGGGAAGCCTGAGCTGTGGAACCGGGTGCTCCACGCGCCCACCAACCCGCCGCTCACGCAGCGCCAGATCGCTCAAGCCTTCGCCGCAACCGCCGGCGTGCCATCCGCGAAGGTCAACGCGATACCGGGATGGGCCCTGCGCGCCCTTGGGCTGTTCTCCGCCGACATGCGGGAGCTCGGCGAGGTGCTCTACCAGTTCCAGCGGCCGTTCGTGATGGATTCAACGGCCAGCGAGGAACAGCTGGGTCTTCACCCGACTCCCCTGCAGGTGGCAGCCAGGGAGACGGTGGAGTGGTGGCGTTCGGAGCTCACTGCAGGGACGGGACGGGCCCAGGCGGCCGTTTAGCGGATGGAAACTTCCGCACGGCCTTCCAGCTTGCTGGCTTCCTGCGCTTCGGGCCGGCTGAGTTTACCCGGCCACCAGATGCGCCGGCCCAGGTCGTAAGCCAGGGCGGGCACCAGGAGCGAGCGCACCAGGACGGTGTCCAGCAGCACCCCGAATGCCACGATGAAGGCCAGCTGCACCAGGAACATGATGGGGATGACGCCAAGGGCCGCAAACGTGGCGGCCAGGACCACCCCGGCCGAGGTGATCACTCCGCCGGTCACTCCCAGTCCGCGCAGAATCCCAGGCCGGGTCCCGTGCTTCAGCGATTCCTCGCGGACCCGGCTTATCAGGAAGATGTTGTAGTCCACACCCAGTGCCACCAGGAACACGAAGCCGAACAGCGGCACGGTGGCATCGGCTCCGGGGAAGCCCAGGATGTTGTTGAACACGAGGGCCGAAACGCCCATCGCGGCCGCATAGGACAGAACCACCGAGGCGACAAGCAGGACGGGTGCGAGGACAGACCGCAGCAGCACCATGAGGATGAGCAGAATGACGGCCAGGACAACGGGGATGATGGTGGCCAGGTCGCGCTGGGCCGTGGTGTTCGTGTCCAGGGCGGTGGCGGTCACGCCGCCGACGAGGGCGCCGGGGTCCACGCTTTTCACGCTGGTCCGCATCGCTGCCACGGCATTCTCCGCAGCATCAGAATCGGCTGCGAAGTCGAGGGTGGCGTTCAGGAGCACCCGGCCGTCCCGCACTTCCGGGCTGGCAGGCGTTCCCGGGGCTCCCGTGATGGGCGCGCCGCCCTCGGCCAGGAGGTAGGCGGCCCCCACGCCGCTGGTGGCCTTGACGGTTTCGAGGACCTCGCCGGCTTTCCCCTGGCTGGCGACGATGACCGCGGGACTGCCGCTGCCGGCGTCGAAGTGGCGCGCCAAGGCGTCCTGCCCGTCGACGGCGTTGGAGGCACTGAGGATGACGGCGGTCTGCGGCACGCCGTTGGCCTTCAGCTGCAGGATCCCGGCCGAGGCCGCGACCAGCAGGAGAACGGATGCCACCCACACAGTGCGGGGACGCCGCGACACCAGTGTTCCGGTGGCACGCCAGAGCCCGCGCTGGCCCTCCAGCCCGGTGGTCAGCTCCGGCTCATGCGCCTCGTCGGGCAGGAGCCTGGGCCGGAACGGCCAGAAGGCGGCACGCCCCAGGAGTGCCGCGAAGGCAGGGAGCAGGGTGAGCGAGGCGACAAGGGAGCACACGATGCCGGCGGCCGCCACCGGGCCCAGCGCCTTGTTGGAGTTGAGGTCGGAAAACAGCAGGCAAAGCAGGGCGATCGCAACCGTGGCGCCGGATGCCAGGATCGGCGCGAAGGAGGCCCGCCAGGCGGCGAGTGCGGCGGCGGTGCGGTTGGCCGTGTGCTCGAGTGCTTCACGGAAACGGGCCACGTAGAGCAGGGCGTAGTCTGTGGCGGCGCCGATCACCAGGATGGAGAGGATGCCCTGGCTCTGGCCGTTGAGCTGGATCCAGCCCGCCTTCGCCATGCCAAACACCAGCAGGATGGCGGCGCACAGCGCGAACACCGACGTCAGGAGCACGGCGAAGGGCAGGAGCAGGGAGCGGTACACGACCAGGAGGATGATAAATACCGCCGCCAGCGCGACGAGCAGCAGGATGCCGTCGATGCCGGCGAAGGCTCCCGTGAGGTCGGCCGCGAGCCCGGCAGGACCGGTGACGAAAATCTGCATGCCGTCCGGAGCCGCCGCCCGGACCTCGTTGCGCAACTCTTCGACGGCGTCCGCTGGCTCCGCCGCCGCCACAGACACGATGTACTGCACGGCCTTCCGGTCTTGAGAAGGCACCGGCCCCACCACGGTGCTGCCCAGCTGCAGGTCTTCCAGCGCGGCTTTCAGGCCGGCGGCCGTGCCCAGTTGGGCAGGCGTGAGGGCGCTGCCGCTTTCAATAACGACGACGGCGGGCACCTCGCCGGAGTCCTGGAACTTCTGTTGCCACTCGCGGGCCTCGGTGGCCTCCGCGCCGGCCGGGAGGAAGGACGCCTGGTCATTGGACGAAACCTCATCCAGCCTGCCGAACGTGGGTCCGCCGACCCCGGCAATGGCAACCCAGCCGACGACGAGGACTGCCGGGATGAGCCACCGGAGCCAGAACGGAATGGTGGGGGTACGGGCTGCATGGTTCATGCGGAAGACCTCCTGGGCGTGACAGCCACGCGGGCCGCCGTCAATGATGCTTCCAGCTTAGACTATCTCTACCATGGAGATACATACGAACTTCCCATGGAGTGCGGACGGCCGGACGGTAAACTCCGGAAGGCAACACTGAGGAGAGGAGGCGGACGTGGCCGAGAAGCCTGACACCCCGCGGCAGTCCGACGGACCCTCCGCCCCGGGCGCGCAGCACCTCCTGGTACGGCTGCTGCAGGAGTTCACCCTGGAGGCCAACCGCTACGTTGATTCTGCAGGCGGCCGGAACGACATGCACCGGACCGACCTCAATGCCCTCGCCGCCGTCATGAGGCACGCAGCGAACGGCGACGTCGTCACCCCGGGAACGCTGCGGAAGGAACTGAACCTCAGCTCCCCGGCCACCACGGCACTGGTTGACCGGCTGTGCGGCTCCGGGCACCTGGTCCGCGTCCGTGAAGGGCAGGACCGGCGGCAGGTGCAGCTCCGGATGACGGACAAGGCGTACCGGGACGGCTCCGCCATGTTCCTGCCGCTTGCCCGCCGCATGGACAGCGCCATGGCCGGGTTCACCGCGCAGGAACTCGAGACGGCCGCCCGGTTCATGGACGCGATGATCGCCGCAACGGTCCAGGCCAGCCAGGAAGCTTCCGGCGCGCCATAACGCCCCCTTCCACTACCTGCCCGAGGTGCGGAGAAGGAGTAGCGTTTCCCTATGAGCGCGCAGCAGCCGGAAGATGTCTACACTCACGGCCACCACGAGTCCGTGGTCCGGGCCCACGCCTCGCGGACGGCGGAGAATTCGGCCGCGTTCGTCATCCCGCACCTCACCCCCGGCGCGTCGGTGCTCGACGTCGGGTGCGGGCCGGGCAGCATCACGTGCGACTTCGCGCTTCTGGTGGCCCCCGGGAAGGTGACGGGACTGGACCGCTCCCCCGATGTGATCACCCACGCCCGCGAGCTGGCAGCCGACCGCGGAGTGAAGAACGTTGAGTTTGTAGCCGGCAACATCTACGACCTTGATTTCGAGGACGACACCTTCGATGTGGTCCACGCCCACCAGGTCCTGCAGCACCTGACCGATCCGGTGGAGGCGCTGCGGGAAATGCGGCGGGTGGCCAGGCCCGGCGGCATCGTTGCCGTCCGTGACGCGGACTTCCACGGCATGAGCTGGTATCCCGCCATTTCCGAGCTCGACGAGTGGATGGAGCTCTACCAGCGGATCGCCCGCCGGAACGGTGCCGAGCCCGACGCCGGCCGCCGGCTCGTCTCGTGGGCCCAGTCCGCCGGCTTCACGGATGTGGCGCCGACCAGCAGCAACTGGCTCTACGCCACCGGGCAGCAACGCCGCTGGCAGGCCAGGGTGTGGGGCGAGCGCGTGCTGCATTCCGCCTTCGCGGAGCAGGCCCTCGAGTACGGCTTCGCGCAGGAGGCCGACCTCACACGCATCTCGGCCGGCTGGCACCGCTGGGGCTCCACCGACGACGGCTGGTTCCTCATTCCCAACGGCGAGGTCATCGCCCGGGCGTGAGGCGGGCCACGCGTGTGAGCGGAACGCCCCGCCCCGGGGGCCGACTAAACTTGATGGGTGCAACTCTCCCTTTGGCTGGCCCTCGCGGGTGCCGGCGTCCTCATCAGCTTCACGCCGGGCGCAGGTGCCATCAACACCATGAGCAACTCGCTGACCGCGGGATTCAAGCGCTCCATCTGGGGCATTCTGGGGCAACAGGCCGCCCTGATCCTGCACGTCATCGTTGTGGCCCTCGGCGTCGGCGTCCTGGTTGCCGGCTCCCCGGTCGCCTTCAACGCCATCCGCTACGCCGGCGCCGCCTATTTGGTGTACCTCGGCATCAGGCAGTTCCTGCGCAAACCTGACCTGGACCAGGAGAAAGTCGCAGCGCTCCGGAACGAGCCGGCCTGGTCCATGTTCCGGCGGGGACTGTGGGTCAACCTGCTCAACCCCAAGGCCATCGTGTTCTTCCTGGCCTTCATGCCGCAGTTCATCCGGCCCGCCAGCCCGCTCCTGCCCCAGTACGCCGTGCTCGCCGCGACCGTGGTGCTCATCGACGTCCTCGTCATGTGGTTCTTCTTCGCGGCGGCGGCAAAATCGTTCCAGCGCTTTACCCACAATGCCCACGGCCAAACCGTTCTGAACCGGATTTTCGGTGTCCTGTTCGTCGCGGTGGGCGTGCTGCTGGCATTCATCCACTGACCACGAAGCACCCCCGGCGCACTTTTGTGACGGCCAGGCCAGCCAACTTTACGCAGAGCGCCGATCATAAGGGCACTTACTAGCCAAGCGGGGTTGGCATCCTCCATGCTTAGCCAATGAACTCAACGACGAGCCCATACCGCGTCATCGCCGTCTGCACGGGTAACATCTGCCGGTCGCCCATGGCGGAGCTGATGCTAAGTGCCGCCTTCGCGGAGGCCGGGCTCGCCGACGTCGTGATCGTTGATTCGGCAGGCACTACTGCCTACGAGGTCGGACGCCCCATCGATCCGCGGGCTGCACGGAAACTCACCGCCCACAACCTTTTCTCGGACCGTCACGTTGCACGGGAATGGCAATCCGACTGGTTCACCGAACGGCACCTCATACTGGCGCTGGACGTGGACCACTATGGCTGGCTGCGGGCCTCGGCCCCGGACGACGAGTCGCTGTCCCGGATCCGCATGCTCCGCAGCTTCGACCCCGCCCTGGAGGACGGCGATCCGCTCGAGCAGGGCATCGAGGACCCCTGGTACGGCGGCCACGCCGACTTCGACGCAGTCTGGGACCAGGTCCAGGCTGCTGTCCCGGGCATCGTCCGCTACGTGCAGGACGCAATCGCGCAGGACGCACCCGCCGCTGACCGGAACGAGGCCGGCACCGTCGCGGCCCCTGCCCGGTGAATGTACGGATGGACTGGCACCGGGCCTGCAGCGGCAAGCGCCACGGCCACCCGGCCGGCGGCAGCCCGCTTCACAACGACCAGGTTAGGGACAGCCAGCAGGTACGCTCTATTTCATGACCCCCGCACCTGTGATCATCGCCATTGACGGGCGGTCCGGCGCAGGTAAAACCACATTGGCCATCGAGCTCGCGGCCACACTGCGGAACCACCACAAAGTCTCGCTGTTCCACCTGGAGGACATCTATCCCGGCTGGGACGGACTGTCGGCCGGCATCGAACGCTACGTCACCACGGTGCTGGCTCCCCTGAGCCGCGGCGAAGCGGCCACGTGGGTCAGCTGGGACTGGGAAAACCATCACGACGGCGACCCGCGGGTCACGCTGCCCGCCGAGATCGTGATCGTCGAGGGTGTTGGGGCCGCCGCAGCCGCCGCCAGACCGCATCTGGATGCCGTCATCTGGGCGGATGCCCCCGACGGCGAGCGCCGCACGCGCGCGCTGGCACGTGACGGCGAGACGTACGAGCCGTTCTGGGACCAGTGGGCCGGGCAGGAGGCGGAACTCCTGGCCGCGGACGACATCCCGCAGTATGCCCATGTCCGGGTCCTCAACCGTGCGGACGGCACCGCCCCCGCGGACGCCCTGCAGGCACTTACTTACCTCCCGGCGCTCACCACGGCTCTGGTTCCCGAGCTCTCCTCGCGGCGCGGCCTGCGCCTGCTGTCGGAACGCATCGAGGCCAGTCCTGATCCCGCCATACTTTTCCAGGCGCTGTACGCGACGTCCGGCAATGCCGTCTGGCTGGACTCCTCCCTGCGTTTGGCCGGAACAGCCGGTCCCGGCAAGGAAACCCCCGCGGCGGAACGCAGCCGCTTCAGTATTTTGGCGGACGACGGCGGCACGTTCGGCCAGTCTGTCCTGCACAGTTCCGGGGTCACCCGGATCACCGCCGGATGCGCCACGGCCAATGTGTCCGGCCCGTTCTTCCGCTGGCTGGAGACCGTGTGGGGACGGAAGGCCGTACGCGGGCCGGAGGACTACCCGTGCGACTTTGCGCTGGGCTGGCTGGGCTACCTCGGATATGAGCTCAAGCGGGAAACCGGCGGGCACGACATCCCCTCGGATGCGCCTGATGCGGGCCTGATCTTTGCCGGCCGGGGCGTGGTCCTGGACCACACGGACAACACGGTGTGGCTGCTTGCCCTCGACGCGCCGGATGCCGCGGCCTGGCTGGACCGCGCCCGTGAGGCGGTGGCCGCCGCAGCAGAATCCGGCGGCAGCACCGGCGTCGTACTTCCGGCGGCGAACGCCGCAGCCCCGACGTTTGCCGGCCGCGACACCGAGACGAGCTACAAGCGCAAGATCGCCGAGGCACAGCATCAGATCGCCGAGGGGAATTCGTACGAGGTCTGCCTCACCACCACCCTCGCTGCGGAGGTGCCGGCACTCGACCCGTGGGCCGCATACCTGGCACTGCGCCGGCGGAACCCGGCGCCGTTTGCAAGCTACCTGCGGTTCGGCGGGCTCACGGTGGCCAGCACGTCGCCGGAGCGCTTCCTGCGGATAGCGTCCGACGGCGGCATGCGCGCCGAGCCGATTAAGGGAACCCGCCGCCGGGCTGCTGACCCGGACGCCGACGCCGCCCTGCGCGAGGATCTGGCCACGTCCCTGAAGGACCGGGCGGAAAACATCATGATCGTGGACCTGCTCCGGAACGACCTCAGCCACTTCGCCGAGCCCGGATCGGTGACCGTCAGCCGGCTGTGCGAGATCGAAAGCTATGCCACGGTCCACCAGCTGGTGAGCACCATCGACGCCGTACTCCTGCCGGGGTCGCCGCGGGCCGAAGCCGTGGCCGCCTGCTTCCCGGCCGGCTCCATGACCGGGGCGCCGAAGATCAGCACCATGGCCATCCTGGACGGGCTGGAGGAGGGCCCGCGCGGCGTCTATTCGGGCGCGATCGGGTACTTTTCGCTGAACGGGGCCACAGATCTGGCGGTGGCCATCCGTACCCTGGTGATGCAGGACGGCGGCGAAGGCGGAAAGGTAAGGCTCAGCCTCGGCGTCGGCGGGGCCATCACGGCCGATTCCGTGCCGCAGGACGAGTACGAGGAGATCCGCACCAAGGCCTACGGCGTGCTCTCCACCCTCGGGTCGGCCTTCCCGGATTGAGTTTTTGTACAGATATCGCGGGCTAAAGGGCCTCTAAGCCGCTCCAGAGGTCGCGGGCTGCTGGCGCGCTTTTACTGGACCGTGGCCGTGAGGCGGGCTACGTTGTCCACGTATCTTGCCGCGAGAGGCCGGCGCATCCAGTCCTCGAGCCGCAGTTCGTGGGAGATGTCGCGGTAGGTGTCCTCCACGGCGCGCATGCTGTTCACGATGTCCGCACCCACAAGCATCACCGAAACCTCCAGGTTCAGGGAGAAGGAGCGCATGTCCATGTTGCTGGAACCCAGGACAGCCACCTCGTCGTCGATGGTGAAATGCTTGGCGTGGAGCACGAACGGGGCCTTGTACAGGTAGATCCGGACGCCGGCCCGCAGCAGGGCCTCGTAGTAGGACTGCTGGGCATGGTGGACCAGGAACTGGTCGCCCTTCTCCGAGACGAACAGTTCCACGTCCACGCCGCGCTGCGCCGCGGTGGTGATCGCGTAGAGCAGGGAATCGTCCGGCACAAAGTAGGGGCTGCAGACGGAAATCCGGTGCTGCGCCGAGTAGATCAGCGTGTTGAAGAGCCGGAGGTTGTTCTCGGTGGTGAAGCCGGGGCCGCTGGGCACCACCTGGGCCGTGACGCCACCCGGCGACGGCTCGGCAGACACCTGCAGCTGGTCCTCGAGTGACTCGTCGGTCTCGCTGAGCCAGTCGGTGGCGAAGACGACGTTGAGCGTGGGAACGATCGGGCCCCGCAGGCAGGCCATCAGCTCGATCCACTCCCGGCCTGCCTTGCGGTGCTTGGGGTTGTTGTAGGAGGGCTCGATCAGGTTCTGCGACCCCGTGAAGGCGACTTCGCCGTCGATCACCATGATCTTGCGGTGGTTCCGCAGGTCCGGCCTGCGCCACTGGCCGTGGATGGGAAGCAGCGGAAGCATCCGCCGCCACTGGATGCGGCTGGCCCTGAGGCGCTTCAGCAGCCTGTTATACCCCTTCACGCGCAGCGTTCCGATGTGGTCGAACAGCACGCGGACCTCGACGCCGCGGTCCGCCGCCTCTTCGAGGGCCGTGAGGAGGTCATCCGTGACGTGGTCCGTGCTCATAATGTAGAACTCGGCGTTGACGAAGCGCTTGGCCTTCCGGACGGCCTCGGTCATGGCGCGGATGGAGTCGGGGTAACCGGGAATCAGCTCCACATGGTTGCCGTCCACCAGCGGGATCGACCCGAGCCGGCGGTTGAGTTCGGCCGCCGACTGAACCCACTCGGGACCCGAATACTCACTGGCAACATCGGAAAGCGCCGCACTGCCGGCGCGGACCCGCTCGTTAACCTGCTGCTGCTGTTCGATGCGGCGGCGCGAGAGCTTGAAGTTGCCGAAGAGCAGAAAGAGGATCAGCCCCAGGGCCGGCACGAAGAAGATGCCCAGCAGCCAGGCCATGGCCGTGGTGGGCCGCCGGTTGCCCGGAATGATGCCCACGGCCAGGACCCGGATGACCAGATCCACGCCGCTGAGCAGCAGGATCAGCCAGGCCGGCAGTGTTTCCGCCAGCGGAAATGGCCACAACACAGTTGAAACCCCCGTTATTTCTTGCCTTCGCAGCCATTCCGGATGGAGCGGTGAGGCCAGCCTATCGGGCGCCGGCCGCACTAAGCTTGAGGCATGAGCTCTCGTACCTCCCACACAGTGCTGGTGTTCCTGGATCCCGACTATGTGAACGGCCGGCTTGCCGACCCCGAAAAGCCGCAGCTGATGGCCACTGACCTGGGCGCCACCCGCGGTGACGGGGTATTCGAGTCCATGCTCGCCGTCGCCGGCCACACACGGAAGATCCAGGCACACCTGGACCGGCTGGCCCGCTCGGCCCAGGCACTGGACCTTGAGATTCCGGGGCAGGACGACTGGCGCCGGGCAGTCCAGACCGGCGTCGCGGCGTTCCGTTCCGACAACCCCGCCCCCTCGCCGGAGCTGGACGAGGCCGTGGTCAAGCTCATCGTCACCCGCGGCGTCGAGGGCGCCGCCGCCCCCACCTGCTGGGTGCAGGTCTCCCCCGTGGCCGCGGCCGGCCGGCGCCAGCGCGAGACCGGCATCGACGTCATCCTCCTTGACCGCGGTTATGACAGCGATGCGGCCGAGCGTGCCCCGTGGCTGCTGCTCGGCGCCAAGACCCTGTCCTACGCGGTGAACATGGCCGCGCTGCGCCACGCCCACAAGCAGGGCGCGGACGACGTCATCTTCACGTCCTCGGACGGCCGCGTGCTGGAGGGCCCCACGTCCACCGTGCTGCTGGCGAACGTGGAGAAGAACGACGGCGGCGCAACAGTTAAGCGGCTCGTCACGCCGCAGCTGGACAGCGGCATCCTTCCCGGAACCTCGCAGGGCGCCCTGTTCGCCGCCGCCAAGGCCGCCGGCTGGGAACTGGGCTACGGCCCGCTGAAGCCCCAGGACCTGGTGGACGCCGACGCCGTGTGGCTGATTTCCAGCATCCGCCTCCTGGCCCCGGTCAACCACATTGACGGACGCGAAATCGGCACGCCGGCGCTCCGCAAGCAGCTGACCGCCGAGCTGAACGAGCTGTTTGCC
The DNA here is from genome assembly GCF_040448525.1 of Arthrobacter sp. K5. Lineage (NCBI taxonomy): Bacteria > Bacillati > Actinomycetota > Actinomycetes > Micrococcales > Micrococcaceae > Arthrobacter > Arthrobacter sp. K5. The sequence goes on from NZ_CP159279.1 coordinate 2,700,241, forward strand.
GGCATCGAGTAGTAACAAAAGGGCACCGTTCGAAAAAATCTGGGACAAGCCGGTGCCCTGCGTTGTAGTCTTCTTCCACGGCCAACTGCCCGTACCCGCAGGGGTAATGGCACGCGGCCTGGTTCCGGGCTCAGCCGGAATGAGTACGTATAAAGGAATAGCCGATGTCTTGGGACGAGAATTCCCTTCCCGCATGGACAAACTCACCACCCACGGGCCTGGGGGCCCAGGCAGCGCTGCCGGGGGACATGGGTGGAATTTCCGTGCGCTGGCAAGCCCGCCAGATCATCACCGAACTGCTCGCCGAGACCGATCCGGCTAGCGAGTGGACCCGCGCCCAGCTGCGCGCCCTGTTCGAGGCACATCCGGATAATCCCGAACACGTGCTGCTTGAGCACCTCACCGCCACCACAGAGTTGGCCAACGCCGAGAACAGTGCCATCCCGGTCGGCGTGCCTTCCCGGGCTGTGGCTGCTCCTGAGCCGGTTCCTTTTACCCGGCGCAGCAGGAACCGGATTGAAGCCATTCTTTCCGACAAGATGCTGATGACCGCGTTCCAGCCGATCCGCCGGCTTCCGGAGGGGCAGGTGATCGGGGTCGAGGCCCTGACTCGCTTCGTCAGCGACGACGGCGCCAGCGCAGACCACTGGTTCAACGAGGCAGAGTCCGTCGGCCTGGGCACAGACCTTGAACTCGCGGCACTGCACCGGGCCCTCTCTGCTGCGCAGGCGGTGCCCGGCCACATGTTCATCGCCCTGAACCTGACACCGGCAACGTGCGCGGACCCAAGGATCACGGGGCTGCTGGAACATTCCCAGCTGGCCATGGACCGGATCGTCATCGACCTGAACGGCCCGATTCCCCTCGACCAGTACCCGGCCCTGACGGCCGCCATCGCTCCTCTGCGGCGCCGCGGGCTGCGGATCGCCGTGAACGGCGCCGAGGCCGGCTTCACGTCCATGGACCAGGTCCTGGAGCTGCACCCGGACGTCATCAAACTGGACCGGAGCTTCATCGCGGGCATTGAAAGCTCGCCCGGCCAGCGGCTCAGGGCCGCTGCCATGGCCGAACTCGCCCGGTACATCGATGCCGCACTCGGCGCCCAGGGCGTGGAGACGCCGGAGGAACTCGAGGCCGTGACCGAACTCGGCATGGCCGCGGCGCAGGGCTACCTGCTGGGCAGGCCCTCCGTCCACCCGCTGGACTGGAATGCCTGGATCCGTTCAGAAAGCGAGACGGCCACCAGCGGCCCTGCCTCCTGACGGGTTCCTGCGGGTCCGGTCCTCCGCCAGGTCCTAGTCCTCCGCAAGATCCGAGGCCAGGCGGATGTGGTTGTCCGCCAGCCACACAGGGTTGAAGGCCTTGCTCTGGTAGTTGCTGCCCGTGTCCGGGGCGATCGCCACCACCACTGACCCGTGCGGCGCCGCCCTGGCCACCCGGAGCGCTGCGGCCACCGTCAGGCCCGACGACGGCCCGAGGGACAGTCCTTCGTCGTTGAGCAGCCGGTGCAGCGTGGTGTACACCTCGTCATTCGGAATCCGCAGGAACCGGTCCAGCAGACCGTGATCGAAGACCTTCGGCCAGTCGGGCTTGGGCCAGGAGTTGCCCACACCGTCCACCAGGATCGGGCCGGGATGCCCGCCGCTGTAGACCGAACCGTACGGGTCCGCGCCGATTACCTCCACATGCCCGCCGGACTTCTCCTTGAGGTACCGCCCGTTCCCGCTGATGGTGCCGCCGGTGCCCACGCCGGCGACGAAGTGCGTCACCCTGCCCGCCGTCTGCTCCCAGATTTCCGGCGCCGTCCCCTCATAGTGCGCCCGCGGGTTGGCCGGGTTGTCGAACTGCAGCGGACGCCACGCGCCCGGAATTTCGGCCGTGATCCGGGCCGCGACCGCCCGCGCGTTGTCCGGCGAATCCGACGGCGCGCTCCAGTCGGTGAACACCACCCGCGCCCCGTATCGGTTGAGGGCCTCCAGCTTCTCCGACGAAATGGAATCACCCGTGACCACCACCACCGGATGGCCGGTCAGCGCCCCGATCAGCGCGAGCCCGATTCCGGTGTTCCCGGAGGTGCTTTCCACGATGGTCCCGCCGGGCTGCAGCTCGCCGCTGCGCTCAGCCGCCCGGACCATGCTCAACGCGGTCCGGTCCTTGATGGAACCGCCGGGGTTCTCCGATTCGAGCTTGACGAAGACAGTGCTCCCCAGCCCGCGGCTCAGCACGTCCAGCGGCACCAGCGGAGTGTTCCCCACCCGTGCCAGCACCGCACCGGCGTCCATCCCAGGATCCAGTACCTGCCCCACATGCCTTGCCTGGCGGCCGCTTCCTGTCACGGTGGTCATGATTCTCCTCCCCCATCATCCGGATATATTTCGTTCGGGCCACGGTCGTTCGGCCCGCCCACGTCCGGTCTCCGCAATTCGGGCAGTTCTGCCAACAGCTCCTCCAGCGCAGCACGGGTGCTGTCAACCAGCACCGCCGCCGGCAGCTGCCCGGCCAACAGCTCCGACAGCCGCGCCACGACGGCGCCGGTGCCTGCTCCAAGCTGCCGGATCTCCGCTTCCCGCAGATCCGTGCCCTGCGCCTCCGCCAACAGGTAGGAGGCCGTCAACGCCTCAATGGTCAGGAGCTTGGCCGCAGCCTCCACCGAGCGCTCCAGCTGCTGGAGGGCCAGCGGGGCCAGGGTGGAATGATCCTCCACGTCCGCGGACAGGGTGGGGGCACCGAGGGTGGCAGGCGCCGCCAGGAACTTCAGCTCTGCCAGCAGGCCGGCAGCCGAGTACCAGAGCAGTCCCGGCAGGTCTTCGGACGCGAGTGGAGTGCCGGCCCGGGCCGCCTCGAGGTTGAGCTGCCGGATCAGGCGCTGCGGCGGATAGAGCTTGGCCACCCGCCGCTCGCTGCTGATTCCGACATGCGCCAGTCCCAGTCGCAGGGCCTCGAACGCCAAGGCGAGCTGCATGGGCTGGAAGTTTCCGCCGGACACCATCCGGCCGGAGGCGACATCCGTCAGTGGGTTGTCGCCCCTGCCGTTGAGCTCCACCTCGAGCGCGTCGGCCAGGGCCGTGACCTGCGCCCGGAACGCACCGTGCGTTTGCGGCGCGGCGCGGAAGGACAGCGCGTCCTGGACCGATACCTGCCGCCGCGGGTCCTCCAGCCAGCCGCCGCGAACCAGCCGCCGGACGTTGGCCGCCGAGATGCGCTGGCCGTCCACTGACTTGGCCGACTGCACGGCCGGCGAGAACGGGCTGAGGTTCCCGCCGCCGTCGTACCTGGCAGTGGCCTCGAGGGACAGCGCCAGCGCGGTGTCCGCCAGATCGGCGAGCCGCCGGATGCGGCGGAGCTCCAGCGCGCCGGCGCCGATCGAATAGGAGTTGGCGCTGACCAGCGCCAGGGCCTCGCCCGGCGCCAGCACCAGCGGTTCCAGCCCGGCGGCGGTGAGCGCTTCCGCACCGTCCTGCAGGCCGCCGTCGGGAGCAAGCGCCTGTCCCTCACCGATGGCGACGGCGGCAACCGCCGCCAACTGGGTGAGGTCCGACGAGCCGACGGACCCGTCGCGCGGGACGGCGGGCACCACGCCCCTGTTGAGCAGCCCGGCATAGAAGCGGGCAGTCTCCGGACGCACCCCCGAGCCGCCCCGGGTGAACCCGATGAGCCTTGCCAGGATGAGGGCGCGGACTTCGTCCCGGTCCAGCAGTTCGCCGACGCCGCTGTGGTGGTAGCGCACCACCTGCAGCTGGAAGTCGAGGATGGATTCCTGCTCCACGGGAGTGTCCCGGCCGGAACCCAGCAGGGTGTTCAGGCCGTAGACGCGGTGGCCGGAGTCGATGGCGGCCTGCACCACCTCGCGGGACAGGCCCACAAGCTCGAGGGCTTCGGCACTGAGGACCACCTCCACCGCGGGATCGGCGGCTGCCGCGGCCATGTCATCGGCACGGATGTGGGCTGTGCCGATCAGGAACGTGCCGTGCCGGACGCCCGGCAACGGTCCGTCGTATCCCCCGGCTCCTGCCCTTGCACCAGCCCCTGCCATGGCGCTAGAAGTCCAGCAGGTTCCGGCGGAAGCCGCCGTCGCCGTAGCTCGTCCGCAGCAGTCCCCGCCTCCGGAGCACCGGCGCCAGCCTGTCCAGCACGCCATGAATGGTGGCCGGATCCACGAAGCCGGAGAAGAGGAAGCCGTCGCCGCCCACCGCAGCCCCGGTTTCCTCGAGGTAGTCGGCGATTTCCTCTGCGGTGCCGATGATGCTGTCGCCCGCGCCGCCGCTGCGTGCCTGCAGGATCTGCCGCAGGGTGGAACCCGGCGGTGCGGCCTTGGAGAAATGCTCCAGCGTGCCCTGGTTGCTGTTGGTGCTGAGCTCGGGGAGGGGCGCGTCGAGGTCGAACTGCTTGAAGTCGATGACGGACAGGTAGGAGATCGAGTTGAGCTGGCTGTCGATGTCCCGCTGCGTGAGTTCCCGGCGGGCAGCCCGCAGCTCCTCCGCCTCGGCCCTGGAACCGGTCACTGTGGGCTTCAGGACGAACAGCACCTTAACGTCGTCGGGGTTCCGGCCGGCCCCGGCGGCCTCGGCGCGGATGGAGTCCCGGTAGGCCTTCATGCCGTCCACGCCGCGGGCCAGGGCAATGGCAACATCCGCGTTCGCGCCGGCGAAGGCCTTGCCCCGCGGGGATGCCCCGGCCTGCACCAGCACCGGTTCCTCCGGCAGCGGTGCCGTGTTCAGAGGTCCCCGGACCTTGAAGAACTCCCCGTCGTGGTGGATCGGCCGGACCTTGGTGTGGTCGGCGAAGATGCCTGCCCGGGCGTCCTCCAGGATGGCGTCGGGTTCCCAGCTGCGCCAGAGCTTGCGCACGACGTCCACGAACTCTTCGGCCTTCTCGTAGCGGAGGTCGTGCTCGATCTGCTGGTCCAGCCCATAGTTCTGCGCGGCAAGGTCGCTGCCAGAGGTCACCACGTTCCAGCCCAGCTGCCCGTGGGAGAAGTGCTGCAGCGTGGCCAGCAGCCGGGCCGCGGTGAACGGCGGATAGAAGGAGGCGCTGATGGTGGGCACGATGCCGAGGTGCTCCGTGGCGGAGAGCAGATACGGCACCAGGGCCAGAGGATCGTGCTTGGGCGCAAAGGATGCCTGCGCCAGCGAAACCTCCGCGCTGCCGCCGTAGGTGTCGGGGACGGTGAGCGAGTCCTCGATGATGAACAGGTCCAGCCCGGCCCGCTCGAACTCCCGGACCGCGTGCTGGTAGGGGGCGGGCTTCTTCCAGTCATAGCCGATTCCGTAGCCGGGCGTCCCCCAGCCCTGAACCCCGAAGCCGTGGCCCACAAACCATCCAAAGTGCAGCATGGGAGTCACTGTATTCGCGGTCGAATCATTCACTGTGGCCTGGTTTCATCCGGCGTTACGGCGGTTCATCTCCCGTCATTATCCTCCCGGCCACCGGCTTTGTAACCGCAGCGCGGGGACTGCCGTCCCCACCCGCTCCCTTCCCTCGCAAGCTCGGCCAGGGAACCCGGCGGGCGTGGGCCCACCGCATTGTTTTTGATGCGTTACGGAACATGACGACGGCGGCGGTGCGCACCGCCGTCGTCAGTGTTACGTTTTTGGGGAGTAATGAGTACCGGCATGAAGCCCTGACTGGCCGGTCGGCAACCCTCCTTCCACGGCGGGGTGCCTCAGGTGAATACTCGGCATATCGACCACTTCGAGCTGCAAGCGTGAGAAAAGGAGATCCGTCGTGTCAGACGCCCCCGCCGTTGCAACGCTGCCGTCCCAGCAGGATAAACCTGAGGAAAAGCTGTCCTACCGCCTGATCACGGGCCCGGACGACCGTGCGTTCTGTGAGCGCATCTCGGCTGCCCTGGCCGAGGGATACGTGCTGCACGGCAGCCCGGCCGCCACCTTCAACGGCACCAGCGTGATTGTGGCGCAGGCCCTTGTCCTGCCCGCCGCCATCGCCACCGCAGATGCCGCCGTCGCCACCGCCGTGGACCGGCTGGACTCCGACGACGACCTCAGCGCCGAAGCCTACGAGGGCCACGCATGAGCTACGCCGGAGACCTCACCCCGCAGGACGCGTGGGCCAAGCTCGAGGAGGGCGCCGTCCTGGTGGATGTGCGCACCGAGGGCGAATGGGCGCACATCGGCATCCCGGACACCAAGGCCACGGAGAATGATCCTCTGTTCATCCAGTGGACGTTTCCCGGCGGCATTCCCAACCCCGACTTCGTCGAGCAGCTGAAGCAGCAGGCGCCTGAGGACAACCGCGTGGAGCTGGTGTTCCTGTGCCGCTCCGGCCAGCGCTCCATCGCCGCAGCCATCGCCGCCACACAGGCCGGTTTCACGGCCTACAACGTCCTCGAAGGCTTCGAGGGCGAACCCGACCGCTATGGTGAGCGGACCGTGAACGGCTGGAAGAACCGCGGCCTGCCGACGAACCTGGGAAAGAACTAAATTGACCTTTAATCACGACGCCGCCGGCTGGAGCCCCGATACCCAGGCCGTCCGCGGCGGGCTTGACCGCACCAATTTCCAAGAGACCACCGAGCCCGTCTTCCTGAATTCGGGGTTTGTCTACGAGTCCGCCGCCGCCGCCGAACGGGCCTTCACCGGCGAGGACGAACGCTTCGTGTACTCGCGCTACGGCAACCCGTCCGTGGCCACCTTCCAGGAACGTCTCCGGCTGCTGGAAGGCACAGAGGCGTGCTTTGCGACGGCGTCCGGCATGTCCGCTGTGTTCACCGCCCTGGGCGCCCTGCTCGGGGCCGGGGACCGCGTGGTCGCCAGCCGTTCCCTGTTTGGCTCCTGCTTCGTGATCCTCAACGAGATCCTCCCGCGCTGGGGCGTGGAGACCGTCTTCGTGGACGGTCCGGACCTCGAGCAGTGGCGTGCTGCCCTCTCGGTGCCCACCACGGCCGTCTTCTTCGAATCCCCGTCCAATCCCATGCAGGAAATCGTGGACATCGCCGCGGTCAGCGAACTCGCCCACGCCGCGGGCGCCAAGGTGGTGGCGGACAACGTCTTCGCCACGCCGCTCCTGCAGCGCTGCGGAGACCTCGGCGCGGACGTGATCGTCTACTCCGGCACCAAGCACATCGACGGCCAGGGCCGGGTGATGGGTGGCGCCATCCTGGGCACCAAGGAATTCATCGACGGTCCGGTCAAGCAGCTCATGCGGCACACCGGCCCGGCACTCTCCGCGTTCAACGCCTGGGTACTCACCAAGGGCCTGGAGACCATGGCGCTCCGCGTGAACCACTCCTCCGCCACGGCGCTGCGCCTGGCCGAATGGCTGGAGGCGCAGCCCGCCGTCAACTGGGTGAAGTACCCGCTGCTCAAGTCGCACCCGCAGTTCGAGCTGGCGGCCAAGCAGATGAAGGCCGGCGGCACCGTCCTCACGCTGGAGCTTGCGACGACGGCAGGCCAGTCGGGCAAGGAAGCCGCCTTCGCGCTTTTGGACGCCCTGAAGATCATCGACATCTCCAACAACCTTGGCGACGCCAAGTCGCTGATCACCCATCCCGCCACCACGACGCACCGGGCCATGGGGCCGGATGGACGCGCCGCGATCGGACTGAGCGATGGAGTGGTGCGGCTGTCCGTGGGCCTGGAAGACGCCGATGATCTCATCGCGGACCTGGAGCAGGCACTCAAGCAGATCTGACCCTCCAGGGTCCTGGCTTGCCGGATTTCGCCCTTCGGGATCCGGCTGTTTCTTACTTCCGATGGCGGGCCGTGAACGTGCGTTGCGCGGCACGTCCCTTCGTTTCGGGCGTCCTTGAGAACGGGGCTGCGCCACGGTTTAGTGGGTGGACAGGCAGGGTTTACCCAGGGTTTACACGGATGGTCTTGTGAGGTTCCGTGCGCACTGGGCAGACTCTAATAACACCGATGAACCGATCAAACCCCTGTCGGTTCAGCACCCCACCCAAGGAAAGACGCAGCGATGCGTTCGGGGCCGCGGCCGCGAAGACGCTGCGGCAGCCTCCCTGACCGGAAGGACCGCCATGGCCGGAGTTTTTGAAGTTTTTGTTGATGCAGAGTCCCAGTTCCGGTTCCGGCTGAAGTCTCCCGATGGGACTGTGCTGGCGATCTCCGCGCCGTTCGAGGACAAGCGCGCGGCCGCGGCCGGGATCGCGGACGTGCGCGAATGCGCCGGGACGGGGCTCATCACGGACCTTTCCCCGGCGGCAGCACAGGTGACGGCCAACGCCGCGGAGCAGGGATGCACTGTACCGCAGGTGCCTGCCCAGTCGCCGCTGTCGGCACGGGCCGAGCACCGCAGGCAGGGTTTCGGCAAGAAGCGCACGCCGTCCGATGCCACCGGAACGCCCTTGCGCCGGCAGGCGGCAGCGCCGGCCCGGTGGACCGGGGCTGCCTGACCGGCCGTCGCCATCTGGCGCCTTGGGGCCCTGCCTAGGGGCTGTTGACGACCAACCGGACCCCGACGTCGTCCCCTGCGGTTATGTGGGCAGCTATCCGCACCGCCCTCTTGACCGGCAGCAGGTAGGAGCCGCTGCCGGTGTCGGGAAAGATCGAGGTCTGCCACTGGTGGCCGGCGATGTCTGCCGTCACCTTCACCGAGCCAAACCCTCCGCGGAAGCCCGCGGACTCCTCGCGGATCTGGTCCGCAATATCCACGGGCAACGTAATGAAGTGCCAGCCGGATTCGCCCGGATACAACCACATTGGGGCCCTGAACTGGTAAGACTCGCTCACGGAGCGAGTATCGCACGCCGTAACAGGCCGCGGAACGGTTTTACTTAGGTAAGGCTTAACTAATATCCTCTTCCGGTGACCACGCAGCTTGATTTCGCGCGGGTGCCCTTCGCCGCCGATCTCGCGGGCCACGGGGACAGGCCCGCCATTCTTACCGACAGTTTCACCCTCAGCTACCGGGAACTCGCCGACAGGGTTGATGCACTCGCGCTCCGGCTAGGCACGCAGCGGCGCCTGGTGGCACTGGCGGCGGCGAATGACGTCGACTCCCTGGTGGCCTACCTCGCTGCCCTGGTTGGCGGCCACCCGCTGATCCTGCTTCCGGAGGACAAGCCGGCGGCGCTCGAGTCCCTGGTGGCCGCGTACGACCCCGACGTCGTGCTGCGTTCCGCCAACGGACAGACGCTGCTCGAGGAACGCAGGGCGGGCAGCCGGCACGAACTCCATCCGGATCTTGCGCTTCTGCTCAGCACCTCCGGCTCCACCGGGTCGCCGAAGCTGGTGCGCCTGTCCGCCACCAACCTGCAGGCCAATGCCGAGTCGATTGCCGAGTACCTGAACATCGGCCCGGCAGACCGCGCCGCAACCACCCTGCCGATGTCCTACTGCTACGGGCTGTCCGTGATCAACAGCCACCTGCTCCGGGGTGCGGGCCTGGTGCTGACCGACCTGTCCGTTGTTGATCCGTGCTTCTGGGAGCTTTTCCGCACCGGCGGGGCAACGTCGTTTGCCGCGGTGCCCTACACCTTCGAACTGCTGGAACGCGTGGGCTTTGCCGGGATGGACCTGCCTGGCCTGCGGTATGTCACCCAGGCCGGCGGCCGGCTCGCCCCCGAACGCGTGCAGGGCTACGCCGAACTCGGCCGCCGAAAGGGCTGGGAACTGTTCGTCATGTACGGCCAGACAGAGGCCACCGCGCGGATGGCCTACCTGCCGCCCGGGCTGGCCGCCGAGCACCCCGGTGCCATCGGCATCCCGGTGCCGGGCGGCGCCTTCCGCATCGAGCCCGTGCCCGGCCTCGAGCACGGCGAACTCGTCTACACCGGGCCCAATGTCATGCTCGGCTATGCGGAGACGCCGGAGGATCTCGGCGCCGGCCGCACAGTCCACGAACTCCGCACCGGGGATCTGGCCAGGCAGCACCCGTCCGGCGTCTACGAAGTGGTGGGGCGGCGCAGCCGGTTCGTCAAGATCGTGGGGCTCCGGGTTGACCTCGGCCAGGTGGAGCGCATCCTGGCCGACCTCGGCGTTGAAGCGGCGAGCGCGGGCACGGACCAGGGCCTCGTCGTCGCGGTCGAGGGCAGCCACGACACCCAGCTGCTGGCCAAGGTCCTCGCGCAGGGCATCGGGCTGCCCCGTGCGGCCCTGGAGCTGCACGCCGTCGAGCATCTCCCCCGCCTGGGCACCGGCAAAGTGGACTACCAGGCGGTCCTGGCGCTGTCAGAACCTGCGCTTTCGGAACCTGCGCCCTCAAAACCCGGTCCGGACCCGTCTGCCGGCCCCGACGACGTGCGGCGGGTCTTCCGCGACACGCTGGAGCGCGCGGACATCGGCGACGGCGACACGTTCGTTTCGCTCGGCGGCGACTCGCTGTCCTACGTGGCGACGTCCGTCCGCCTGGAGCAGCTGCTGGGGCACCTTCCGCCCGACTGGCATGTGACGCCGGTCCGCGACCTGGAGCAGCACGCGGGGACAAAGCCTGCCGGGAAGATGCGTCCGTTCTTTGCCCCGCTCGAAACCAGCATCGTGCTCAGGGCCGTGGCCATCGTGCTCATCGTCAGCACGCACGTGGGGCTGATGAAATGGCCCGGGATGGCGCACGTCCTCATGGCGGTGGCCGGGTACAACTTCGCCCGGTTCCAGCTCAGCGGGGACCGGCTTCCGCGGTTCAGGCGCCAACTCACCAGCCTGGCTCGGGTGGCGGTGCCCAGCATGGCCTTCATCGGGGTCGCCTACCTGATCACCGACCGGTACACCCTGGCCAACGTCCTGCTCCTGAACTCCGTGGTCGGTCCTGAAGCCGTGACTACGCAGTGGCATTTCTGGTTCATCGAGGTGCTGGTCTACATCCTCCTGGGCATGTCGGCCCTGCTGGCCATCCCCTGGGTGGACCGGGCGGAGCGGCGGTTCCCGCTGCTCTTGCCGCTTGCCGTCACCGGCCTCGCACTGCTCTCGCGCTATGACATCGTTGATCCCGGCATCCCCCACCCGTCGCCAACACTGTGGCTGTTTGCCCTGGGGTGGGCCATTGCCCGGACCCGGACGTGGGTGCAGCGGTGCGCGGTATCGGTCCTCGCGATGCTCACGGTTCCCGGATGCTTCTTCGGGGACACCCACCGCGAGCTGACGCTTGTTGCCGGAATCCTGCTGCTCACGTGGCTGCCCACCATTCCCGTGCCCAAGGGGCTGCAGCGGCTGGCGGTCCTGCTGGCCAGCGCTTCCCTCTACGCGTACCTCGTGCACTGGCTGGTCTACCCGCTGCTGGATGCAACCAGCCCGGCATTGGCGGTGGCAGCGTCCCTGGCGGCCGGTGTGGCCTACTGGGCGCTGTGTACGCGTGTCATGGGGGTGTTGAGCCGGAGTGGCTGGGCCAACCTCCGCCGCCGGTTCAGGCGGTCCAAGGCGCACACCTCCTGAACCAGACGGCCTGGGCTTAGACGGCCTGGAGGTCGCGGGATGCCACGGCGGAGACAAGCATGGAGCCCGCAGCCGTGACAGGGTCAATAACGGGAATTCCCAGCCTGCGCCGCAGGACGTCCGCCATGCCGATGCTCGTCAGTCCGGTAGTCGCCTCGAGGATGACATCCGCTCCGGCGTCCACCAGCATGTGGGCGGCGGCGAGAGTGTCGAAGATGCCAGTTGGCATGAGGAAGCCGTCCGGCGTTTCCACACTCTCGGGGCCATCGATCAGGAGCATACGCTCGCCGAGGGCATCGGAAATGGGCCCCGGCACGGAGTGCTTGAGGCCAAGGACGCCCACCCGGCCGCCGAAGGCGAAGGCGGCCGCAGCCGCTGCGGAGCCGGCACCGATCACGGGGATGTCCAGCAGGGCACGTGCCTCCGGCAGACCGGGGTCGGCGGCGCAGCTGATGACCAGCGCGTCGACGTCCGGAGCCATCTCCAGCGCGAGTTCCACCACCTTGGGTACGGCGCGCTGCAGCGAGTCAGCGTCGTGGACGCCGGAGGGCTGGTCCTGGATGCAGCGCGTTGTGACATCGAAGCCGAAGGTCTCGCGGAGCAGCCTTCCGTGTGAGTTGAGCAGGCGCCGGTCGGTAGTGGTCAAAGCCCTGATGATTCCTACGCGCATGGTGCGTTCCTTCCCCCGTGCGGTTCTTGTGATGCCACACTAGCCAGCCGAGGTTTCACGCGGTTTGCCGGAAAATGACCATCGGAAACATGCCCGCCTCACCAGCGCACCACCCGGGGCGCGAACGCACACTTAAGCCCCGCCGGCCGCGGCCACCCCGCGCGAACTGGCAGGTGATGCCTTCAAACGCGCGCTGTGAGGGCGTTAGCTGCCAGTTCGCGCGCCAGGAATGAGGCTTAAGTGTTCGTTCGGGCTGCGGGAACCGCGCGGGTCAGAGCTGCCGGACGCGCAGTAGCTCCGGGGCGACGTCGGTATTCGGGCCGACGTACCCCTCGGCTCCCTTGTGGGTGGCCCGCACGGCGTGTGCGACGACGGCACCCAGGCCGCCGTCGTCGGGATCTGCTTTGTCCAGCACCACCTGCCGGACGCCGCGCTGCTCTGCGGCGCCAGTACCGCGCGCGAGGATCTCCTCGATGCCCCGCCGGGCCAGGTCCAGCTCGCCGTTCTCGGCAAGCACCGGCTCCAGGAAGTCGACCAGCGAGCGCACCACATCCTCGGCGGGCACGGGCCGGAAGCTGCCGAAGTCGAGCAGTTCACCGCGCAGGCCGAAGTTGCTGGCCTGCCAGGCGGCCATCCGCAGCAGCACGGTCGGCACGGGCGTGGGCTCCACACCTTCACGCCATTCCCGGCATGCCGATTCCACGAGCGCCCGGACCAGGACGGCGATCAGCGCGGCGTCCTCGGCGCGGAGACAGACGTCCGCCACCCGCACTTCCACGGTGGGATGGTTCCGGGAGAGCCGTGCGTCGAAGTAGATCATGCCCTCGTCCAGCACCACGCCGCTGTCCAGCAGCCGGGTCACCACACGGCGGTAGGAGGACAGACTGCCGTAAATGGCAGACGGGCCCGACGACGGCCAGCGGTTCCATGCCTGCGTCCGGTAGCTCTCGAACCCGGTTTGCACGCCGTTCCAGAACGGCGAGTTGGCGCTGAGCGCGATCAGGACCGCCAGTTTGTCCCGGATTCTGTCCAGCACGGCCACGCCTTCGTCCGGGGATTCGATGAACGTGTGGACATGGAAGCCGCAGGTCAGCTGTTCCTGGGCGGTCAGGCCGAAACGTTCCAGCATCCTGGCGTAGCGCGGATCCGGCGTCGTGTGGCTGGAGAGGGCCAGCGGTGACGTGGCCAAGGCGGCAATCCGCGCACCGTGCGCCTGTGCGGCGCCGTCCGCCAATGCCCTGCCGGCACGGATCTGTCGCAGCAGTTCGGCATGGTCCAGGCACGGACGCGTCTGGGTCTCGATCTGTTCAAGCTTGAGTTCGGCGCTCAAGCCCATCTCGTCGTCGCACTGGGTTTCGGCCTTTTTCTTCACCAACCGGGGCTTGCCCGGGGCGTCATCGGCGGCGAGTTTGCGGCCCGCCAGCAGGGCATCGGCGAGCGCCAGCGGTTCCCCGCTGTCCGGATCAACGATCAGGAGCTCTTCCTCCACGCCAAAAGTCCGCATGCCTACATTGTGCGCCAGCACCGCGAAAACGTCCCCGACATGACGAAGCGCGAACGGGCACTTGTGGCCCCTGACCGGCCAGTCGCGGGGCTTAAGTGCTCGTTCGCGCTTCCTTGATGGGGCTTAAGTGTCCGTTCGCGCTAGAAGCGGGGTCAGTCCTGGAAGTACTCGATCTTGGCGCCGATGGTGTTGAGCCGCTCGGCGAGGTCCTCGTAACCGCGCTCAATAACGTAGATGTTGCGCAGCTCGGACACGCCGCGGGCCGCGAGCATGGCCAGCAGCAGGCAGGCAGCCGGACGCAGCGCGGGCGGGCAGCCCACCTCCGCGGCACGCCACCGGGTAGGGCCGTTGACGTAGATCCGGTGCGGGTCCAGCAGCTGCACCCGCGCGCCCAGCTTGTTCAGCTCCGTCAGGTAGATCGCGCGGTTCTCGTAGACCCAGTCGTGGATCATGGTCTGGCCCTCGGCGTTGCCGGCGATCACCGCGAAGAACGGCAGGTTGTCGATGTTCAGCCCGGGGAACGGCATCGGGTGGATCTTGTCCTCGGGCGCACGCAGTTCGGAGGGTTTGGTGGTCACGTCCACCAGCCGGGTGCGCCCGTTGCGGGCCATGTACTCGCCGGAGACCTCCAGCTGCTGGCCCATCTGCTCCAGCGTGGCCAGCTCGATTTCCATGAATTCGATGGGAACACGGCGGATGGTCACCTCGGAGTTGGTGACGACGCCGGCGGTGATCAGGCTCATCGCCTCGATGGGGTCTTCCGAGGGGAAGTACTCGATGTCGACGTCGATGGTCGGCTTGCCGGTGATCTTCAGCGTGGTGGTCCCGACGCCGTCGATCTCCACTCCCAGCCGCTGCAGGTAGAAGCAGAGGTCTTGGACCATGTAGTTGGGGCTGGCGTTGCGGATGACCGTGGTGCCGCAGCGGTGGGCAGCCGCCATGATGGCGTTTTCAGTCACGGTGTCACCGCGTTCGGTCAGCACGAAGGAGCGGTCGAGATCGTCGGTCGGGGGTGCCTGCACGGAGTAGAAGCCCGAGCTGGCCTCCACGGAGAGACCGAACTGGCGGAGTGCCTGCATGTGCGGCTCCACGGTGCGGATGCCCAGATCGCAGCCGCCGGCGTAGGGCAGCCGGTATTCGTCCGTCTCATCGAGCAGCGGGCCCAGGAGCATGATGACGCTGCGGGTCCGGCGCGCGGCCTCGACGTCCATGGACGCCAGGTCAAGGTCCGCGGGGCGGCGCAGGCGGAGGTCGTTGTCGTTGAGCCAGGTGCATTCGACGCCGATGCTGCTCAGGACCTCGACGATGCGGTTAACTTCCTCGATGCGGGCCAGCCGGCGCAGCGTCGTGGTGCCGCGGTTGATGAGGCTGGCGCACAAAAGGGCGACCCCGGCGTTCTTGCTGGTGTTGACCTCAACGGAGCCCGAAAGCGTCCGGCCGCCTTCCACGCGGAGGTGTGTCATCTGGGGTTTGCCGAGCTGGACGATGCTGCGGCCGAAGATCGTCTCCAGGCGCTGGATCATTTTCAGGCTTAGGTTCTGTTTGCCCTGTTCCATGCGCGCCACGGCGCTCTGGCTGGTGCCAAGTTCCGCGGCCAGCTGGCCCTGGGTCCACCCCTTCTGGCCGCGGGCGTCGCGGAGCAGCAGGCCAACGTGTTCAGCGGTCTGTTGAGTCATGGACAAAAATATATCAGGTATGAGTTATTTAGTCGCCATAGATGCGGATATCTTCCGGGGAGTGCCGTTGATATACCCGTTACATGCATAAACTTACGGTAACGGTCCGGAGGGTGTGACAGAATCCGTGGAGGCGCCCCACGGCTTCGTCAAGCGTCCTGCGCCCGCCTTGACCTCGGCGCGTACCGGGAGCAAGCTAGCGGTACCTGTTGCGGCCATAAGGGAACGGGAGGCCGCCGTGTCCATTTTTAGCTCCGCTGTGCTGACCAGGAGGCGCCCGGCCGGGCGCCGGGCTTCAGCGCTGCTGTCGTTCATGGTCGCCACCGCCGTGGGTTTTGTTCCGGGACCGCGGCTCGACGACGGCGCGCCGCCGGCCCCCGAATCGACCGTCACCGAGGCCTCGCCCCGGGCTTCCGCCGCTCCCACGGGCGACGCGCAGGCGCAACCGCCCGCGTCCCGGCCATCCCCGCAGCCGGCACAGTCCGCTTCCGCCCAGCCTGGCGACGAAGCCCCTGGCGACGACGAAACAGGCAACGAAACCCTGCTGGGCAATGACGTCTCCTGGCCGCAGTGCAGCGGCGACCTGCCTGAGGACCCTGCGTTCGCGATTGTCGGGGTCAACAACGGTCTGGCGAACACTACCAACCCGTGCCTCCACCAGCAGCTTGACTGGGCGGATGACTCGGCCGGCGGGACCGGCCAGCCGCGGTTGGCGCTCTACGTGAACACGGCCAACCCGGGGCTGCGCGGCTCCTGGTGGCCGACGAACAACGAGTACGGCGGCGAAGTCGTGGCCAACCCGTACGGCACCTGCCAGGGGCAGGACGACGCGGCGTGTGCCTACATGTACGGGTACGCCAAGGCCTTCGACGACGCCTACCTCCGCACCATTGCCGAGCCTGGGACGTACCTCTGGTGGCTGGACGTGGAGACGGGCAACAGCTGGTCAGGCGACAGGAACGCGAACCGGGCGGACCTCGAAGGCATGGCCGACTTTTTCCACAGCATCGGCGCCAGGGTGGGCATCTACTCCTCTGCCCGGCAGTGGGGGCAGATCGTGGGCGAAGTGGGATCGGCCAGCAGCCTCTACTCCCTGCCAAGCTGGCTAGCCGGGGCGCGCACCGCCGGCGAGGCCGCCAGCATGTGTTCTGCGGCGCCCCTCACCGCCGGTGGCAGGGTGGTCCTCACCCAGTTCGTGGCCGACGGCTTCGACCACGACCACTCCTGCATCTGAGGCCGGCCGGGAACGTTAGATCCGGAACATTGGACCCGCGCACATTAGACTCGGCGGCATGAATCACACCTGCCGTGTCCGCCAGGCCGGACCCGAAGACGCTGAGGCCCTGGCTCGGCTCCACCTGGAATGCTGGCGCGAAACGTATGCCCACCTGCTTTCACCGGGCTTTATGGCCAGGCAGGGCGTGGAAGGGCGGCTGGCCATGTGGCGGCAACTCCTGGCCGGACCGCACGCGGGCCGCCATTACGTAGCGGTCGACGGCGGGACGCTGGTGGGGTTTGCCGGTTCGTTTCCGCCCGAGGACGGGGTGCGGGAGCAGACCGAACTCTGGGGCATCTATCTCCTCGCCTCCCACCATGGCAGGGGCCTGGGCCAGGAACTGCTCGATGCCGCGATCGGGAAGGAAACGGCCGCGCTGTGGGTGGCCGAGGACAACCCGCGCGCCCAGGCCTTCTACCGGCGCAACGGCTTCGACTTCACCGGCGCCAGGGACACGATCGAGGATTGGGAAGGGCTGCCCGAGGTCCGGATGGCGCGGCCTGCGGGCTAGGAGCCCTCAAGCCACACCATGTTCCACGTACCGGCCCACAGCGCGGCAGCCACCGCACCGACGGCAATCAGCACTCCGCCGAGCACCACCCAGACGTCCAGCACACTGAAGGTGGACACGCGAGCCCAGGTCCGGCTGGCCCCGCCGAATCCGCGGGCCTCCATGGTCACGGCAAGCCGGGTGGCGCGTCGGATGGCCTGGACCAGGAGACCGAAGCTCTGCCCGAGGGTGGCCCGCATCCGCTGCCACGGGTTGCCGCGCGATCCGACGCCGCGGGCGCGCCGGGCCATGCCGATGGTCTGCCATTCCTCGGCCATCAGCCCGACCAGCCGCATCGCGGCCAGGGTCCCCAACACAAAACGATGCGGAAGCCGCGCCTTCTGGGCGAGGGCGTCCGCCAGGTCCGTGGGATCGGTGCAGCTCATCAGCAGCACCGCAGGCAGGGCGATGGCCAGGCCCCGCAGCAGAAAACCCAGCCCCAGCTGAAGGGAACCTTCGCTCATGGACCAAAGTCCGACGTCGAGCAGTATCCTTCCGCTGTCCGGCGCCAGGATGGAGGTGCTCCAGCCGCCCACAGCGGCAGCCAGGATCAGCGGCCACCCGCGCTGCCACAGCAGCGAAAACGTCAACCCGGCCAGCGGAAAGACCAGCAGCTCGCACGCGAGCGCCACCGAGGCGGACATCCAGTCGATGGACAGCGCCAGCACCAGGGTGATCAGGAAGACCGCGGCGAATTTGGCCAGTGGATTGGCGCGTGTCAGCACTGCCCGGTTTCCGGTGAGTGTCAGTGCTTCCCTCATGTCGCAGCCTGTTCTGACGTTGGTTCGGCTTCTGAAGTGGGCACAATGAGCCCGGGCTCCACGGGTCGCGGCTCGGGCCGTCCGCCGGAGCCCAGCCGCAGCTCGGTGCCGCCGAGCACATGCGTGAACTCCTCGTCGTGCGTGACGGACACGACCGCCGTGCCGGCGTCGAGCAGCTCAGAAAGGAACGAGGCAAGCTCCGCCCAGGTGTTGGCATCCTGGCCGAAGGTTGGCTCGTCCAGGACCAGCACCTGCGGGTGGGCGGCCAGGACAGTGGCCACGGACAGCCGGCGTTTCTCCCCGCCGGACAGCGTGTACGGGTTGGCGTCCACGAGATGCGTGAGGCGAAGGCGCTCCAGCAGCTCGTCAACGCGGTCCTCGCCGTGGCCCAGATGGCGCGGCCCGAACTGCAGCTCGTCCAGGACGCGGCCGGTGACGAACTGGTGCTCGGGTTCCTGGAACACCGTGCCGATCCGGGCGATCAGCTGCTCGGCCCTCCACTTGAAAGGGTCAATTCCTGCTCCGCCACTCAACTCAACGGTCGCGGAGACCTTGCCGTCCACCGGAGGCAGCAGCCCGGCGAGCGTCAGCGCAAAGGTGGACTTGCCGGCGCCGTTGGGACCCGTGACGGTCAGCGCCTCCCCCGCCCGGACCTGCGCCGTGACGTCCCGCAGTACGGGCTCGGGCGGTACGGAGCGGAAGCCGCGGCGCCGGGGCCGTTCCCGCGACACCGCGAGCTTTTCGGCGGCGAGCAGCAGCTGGCCGCCGTCAATGCCGGGGACAGCCAGGCGGCGCCGGGTTTCGGGGACGTAGCCCGGGACCCAGACGCCGGCGGCGGTAAGCATCCCGCGGGCCTGCTCGAGGACCTCGTCCGGCGTCCCGTCGATCAGCACCGCACCGTTCGCTGCGGACCCCGGCTGCATGACCACGATGCGGTCCACCAGATCTTTCCAGGCCGCGACCCGGTGCTCCACCACCACCAGGGTGGCCCCGGTCTTGTCGAGGCAGCGGCCCACGGCGTCCCGGACCTCCAGGACGCCGACCGGGTCGAGGTTCGCGGTCGGCTCGTCCAGCAGAATGAGTCCCGGACGCATCGCCAGTATGCCGGCGAGCGCCAGGCGCTGCTTCTGGCCGCCGGACAGGGCCGACGTCGGGTGGTTCAGCGGCAGGTGCGACAGTCCGACGTCGTCCAGCGCCTCGTGCACGCGGCGCCAGATCTCGTCGCGGGGCACGGAGAGGTTCTCGGCGCCGAAGGCGACGTCGTCGCCCAGGCGGGAGAGCACCACCTGGGTTTCCGGGTCCTGCTGCATGAGTCCGGCACGGCCCCGTTGCGCGCGCGGCGGCGCACCGTCGATGAGCAACTCGCCGCTCTCATCCGGGTCGTCGCGGTCCGCTGCCCCGGTGTCAAGGGTCCCGGCGTCCAGGGTCCCGTGCACGGTACTGCTGCCCGCGTCGCTGTCCCCCAGCACCCCGGCCAGGGCGTGGAGCAGCGTGGACTTGCCTGCCCCGGAAGGGCCCAGCAGCAGGACGCGTTCGCCGGGGCGGATGTCCAGGTCCAGGGCGTGGACGGCAGGTTTGGTGCGGCCGGCGTGGCGCCAGCCCCACCCGCGGGCGTGTACCGCGGCGGGGCGGACCGCGCCGTCGTGTTGTCCGGGCATTAGGAGAAGACGGGCTCCGTGGCTGCCTTGCGGGAGGCGAAGGAGCTCAGCACGCCGGTCCTGGCCAGGCCCCGGGTGGCGATCCAGGACAGGGCACCGGCGATGACTGCGCCAGAGATGGCGCAGAACACGATGTACGCGAACTTGTCGCCTGCGGCGTAGGCGATGTTCCAGCCCCACGGTGCGAAGGAGTCGTTGAGGCCGCAGAACAGCCCGGCACCGGCGCCTGCCAGCAGCGATGCGGGGAGGTTGAACTTCCGGTACACCAGGGCGGCGAACACGAGCTCCGCGCCCAGGCCCTGCAGGACGCCGGAGATCAGCACCGTGGTGCCGTACTGCGAGCCCATGAGAAGTTCACCCGTGGCTGCCACCGTTTCGCAGAACAGGGCCGCGCCGGGCTTGCGGATAATGAGCATGCCCAGGACCGCCGGAATCATCCAGCCGCCGGCGTACAGGCCGGTCAGCGGCGGGTAGACGGCGTTGATGGGGGTGGAGATGAGGTTGGCCCCCTGGGACCAGGCCCAGAAGATCACGCCGCCGGCAACGGCGATAAGTGCTGCCACGACGATGTCGGCCACGCGCCAGTTGTAGCTGGTTTTCTTGATTGCTGCAGTTGTCATGATGGTCCTCCTGAGGAACAGGAGGGGAAAGCGTTCCCCCGGCTGCCGGTGGCTGGGCCACCTGCTGCCGGGCACTTTGAGAACTCGACTCCCTTACGCCGGTACTAGCCGGATCAGGTTCGAGGGTCTGCGGCGGTCCGCACTCTCAGCGCCCATCCGCGGTTGCGCTGGCAGTTGCCTTTGCATCCCGACGGCGGCGCTCCCCTGTCGTGATAAATCTGCCCTTGTGGGCCGGTCCAGTTTACACCTCGGAGGTCCCGGAATCCCGGGGCCGTTGTCACAATGCCGGAGTTTTCCTGCGCCGTCGGGACAGCTGTCCGGAGTACATTGGGGCCATGACGCTACAGGACTCCGGCAGCACTGCCCTGCCCGCCTTTGACCCCGATGCCTCCGAGGAACAGCCGGCGGGATCCCTGGAAGCCCTGATCGGTCAGATCGAGGGTGAAATCGCCGAACTGCAGTTCCCGAGGTTCAGCAAGGACGATGCACTGGCGCTGGGCCTGGAACTGGTGGAACGCGGCAAGGAGGACAACCTGCCCATTGCCATCGACATCACCAAAGGCGAACAGGTCCTCTTCCACGTTGCGCTCGAGGGAGCCACTCCGGACAACGAGGGCTGGGTGCGGGCCAAGCAGCGGACTGCCGTGCGCTATGAGGAGCCCTCACTGCTGGTAGGCCTGCGCGGCAGGGCCGGCGGGGGACGGATCGAGGACAACGCCTGGTTCGACCAGTCCACCTACGCTGCCCACGGCGGAGCCTTCCCGATCTATGTGCGGGACGTGGGAGCGGTGGCCGTGGTCACGGTGTCCGGGCTGCCGCAGAAGGCGGACCACGACCTTGTGGTGCAGGCGTTGCGGGAAATCCACCGGTCCATGCGGCTAGGCTAGCGCCTCATGCGGATAGGGTAGGAAAAGACCAGTGTTCATCACGCGAGGAGTTCCGCAATGAGTTTCTTCATCAAGCTGCTTGGCACCGGCATCAGCCTGCTGGCAGGGTTCGCCGGCACCAAGGCCGTCGATACCATCTGGGAAAAGGTCACGGGCCGGAAGCCCCCCAAGGGTGACAAGGACGACGTCCCCACCACGCTGCGCACAGCCCTGACGTTCGCCCTCGTCTCCGCTTCCGTGAGCGCGGTGATCCAGGTGCTGGCCAACCGTGGCACCCAGCGGGCCATCACCCGCTTCGCCAAGACCCAGGACATCGTCTAGCGGCAAGCTTCGCCAAGACCCAGGCATCTCCCAGCGCAGGACATCGTCCAGCGCCAGGACATCGTCCCGGCCCTTTAGCCCCCCAACATAGGGTGAGCCTGGTCCGGCCGGTTCGGCATCCTGCCGGGTTTCTCCAAGCCCGGCACGCCAATCTATACATGTTCTGAACCCGGCAGTGCTGATGACCTCGGCCGGGCTCACAACAGCCGGACCCGGCACCGCAGACCCGCGGTGCCGGGTCCGGTCACGTCCTGCGGCGGCAGCCGGTCACGTGCCCCCGCAGCCGCCGGCATCAAGCCCCGGCACGGCCCGCGGCGGCGCTGGCAAGGCCTTGGCAGGAGCACCACGGGTCCCCCCACGCCGCCGCCAAAAACCTTAGATTCCAAGGTTTTTGCAACCTCGTACCCGAACGTTTTTCCAACCCACGCCGCATTAGGTGGATGCCATCAGCGTCTTTTCGAGGAGACAAAAATGGTATCCATCCCACCTTTCCTGTCGGCCCAGCGCCTGACCCCACGACATCGGGCCCCGCGCCCATCCCGCCGCCGCGGAATCGCTGTCGCGACGGCCGTGCTGCTCGCCGCGACCGGCGCCGGCACATCGCTTGCCGCCACACAGGTGACGGTGAAGAACCCTGGCGGACTGACCGCCGTCGGGCCCGTCAACACCGAGTATGGCTTCCCGTCCTGGTACGAGGACAGCAACAAAACCCGCGTCGAGCTCTGCCTTGACGCGGAAAACCCGCTTTGCGGCTTCCTGCCCGGAGACATCCCGGACGAGACCGCCCCCATTTCGTTCCCGGACAACTTCCCGGAAGAGGCGTTCTACATGCTCGCCGGCTCGGAACTGGCCCTTCCCGGTGGAGGCCGCGCCGTCCTGGTCCTCGGTCTGGAGGCAGCGTTCGCCAACACGGTCACCGAAGGCGACCAGGTGGTGTTCGGGCGGCAGCGCATCGTCGTCAAGGGCGGACCGGCCAACGCCACCCTGACGTTCCAGCACCCCTACGGCACCATCACCATCGACACCGACGGCGCCGGCGACGGCAAGCTCGTCGAGGACATTTCACCCGCCGTCGGCAACTTCTCCACGGCCCTGAAGAGCAACATCGGCCCGTTCCTGAAGTGGGATCCGGCCGCCGCCCCGGCAGCGCCCGAAGGCTACCTCGGAGACCCGGGCCAGGACCACACCGTTACCGGCAGCCCGTTCGGTTACAACAAGTTCTCGGTGAACGGCGGCGGCCTGGCCCTGGAAACGGACCAGTTCACCGTCCAGGGCAAGATCTCCACCAATCAGGGAGTCAACGGCGACAGCGCCGTCCTGAACAGCACCATGATCGATGTGTTCGCCAGCAGCGGGAACGGCGCCCAGCTCCAGGTGGACGGGCAGGCCGGGGTTTTCGAAACCACCCCCATGCTCAGTGACCCCGACACGGGCAGGTATTACGCCCGGGTCCAGTTCACCGGGACCGCGCCGGCCACGGTGAAGGTCACCAACATCGGCGACAAGCCCGCCAGCAGCAGCCAGATCAGCGTCACCAAGCCCAGCGGCATCCTGATCACCAAGGCTGTCTATGACGGCACGAACCTGACCGTCGGTGCCCTCTCCTCCGTTGGCTACCCGCTGACCGTCACCGGTCTGGGCACACTGGATGAGCCGGCGGCCGGAACAGCAGCCGAAAAGTCGTTCCCGGTGAAGGCTCCCCCGGCCACCGTCACGGTGAAAACCGCAGCCGGCGGCTCCGCGTCCCTGCCCGTGACCGTCACCGGCGGTTCGGCAACTCCGGTCGGGCTGGACCCGGTCACTCCCGCCCCGGATCCCGGCCCCGTCGTCGACACCGGCAGCGGGTCCGTCCCCGGCGAAACGCAGCCGACGACGGCGGTAGCCACCGCCGCTTCGACCACGGTCACGCGCGGCGGAACAGTCCAGCTGGACGGCAGCGCCTCCACGGGTGCCGCCAGCTACAAGTGGCTCCAGGTCAGCGGACCCGCCGTCACCTTCTCCAGCGACACAGCCGCCAAGCCCACCGTCACCGTCCCGTACTACGCCAAGACCACCGATACGGCGCCGCTGACAGCCAAGGCCAACGACCCCATCCAGATCCAGCTGATCGTCACGGACAAGAACGGCATCGGCAGCGCACCGGCGACGGTGAATCTGACGGTCCAGACGGACACCGTTGCTGTCGCCGGTTCCCGCCACCGGCTGGGCACCGAGCTTCGGGTCACGGGCACTTCAACGCTGGCCGGCAACACGGCAGTCCTGATCCCGGCCACTACCGTGGTCATCTACGACACCACGCCCGGCCGGGCCGTCACCAAGATCGGCACAGCACAGGTCGACACCCTCGGTGCCTGGTCCTACCGGGTGAAGCCCGGACCGAACCGGCAGATCACCAGCGTCCTGGTCCAGTCCAGCCGTGGCGGCACCGCAACCGGGGTGCTCGCAACCCGGTAGAAATCCGCTGCTACCGCTCAGGGCCCCGTCTGCTCAGCAGGCGGGGCCCTGCCCGTGGTTTCGGCCGCCGTCAACCAGCGGTGCGGTTGCCGGCGTCGTCCTCTTCCGATTCCCGGGCCGCCTTGGCGGCCTTCACCACCACGGCCTCCAGCTCATCAGTGCTGAGCAGCTCCTTGTGGAGGTGCTTGGTGCGGTAGCCGGCGCGGCCCACCATGTGGGCCGAGACCGGCACGGTGAGCAGCTGGAAGATCCAGGCCACGAGCAGAACCGGCCACACCCACCAGGTGCGCAACTGCAGCCCCACCGCCGCCAGCAGCAGGAACAGTCCGAGCACCTGGGGCTTGGTGGCGGCGTGCATGCGGCTCATCAGGTCCGGGAAGCGCAGCAGGCCGATGGCGGCGGCGAGGGACATCAGAGCGCCCACCACCATGAAGACGGCCGACACAGCATCGATCAGGGTATCCACGGCGTTCGGTTCAGGACTCATTGGGCTGCTCCCGTCTGTCGGCCACGAAGCGTGCCACCGTCACTGAGCCGATGAATCCGATGACGGACACGGCCACCACCAGCATCAGGTTGTTCAGGTGCCGGTTCACTGCCATGTCGATGCACAGCGCGGCCCCGAGGATGGCAAGCAGCACGTCGGCCGCGAGGACCCGGTCCAGCAGGGACGGGCCGCGGGCGATGCGGATGATCGCACCCGCGGCGGCGAGGGCCAGCGCCACAGCCGTGACGGTGAGGACCAGCTCCATCATGCGCCAACCTCCTGCTTCAGGGCGGCAAGCTCTTCTTTCGTTCCCATGATCCGGATGAGCCCCGCCTCGGTGTCCCGGACTTCCTTGCGCAGTTTGAGGACGTCTTCCCCGTTCCGCACGTTGAGCCCGTGGATGTAGAGCGTGGAGGTGGACCTGTCCACCTCCACAACCAGTGACCCCGGGATCAGGGAGATCACGTGGCCGGTTGCCGTCACCATCAGGTCCGAATGGCTGCGCAGCGGAACGGCCACGACGGCGTTGGTCACCTTGGGCCCCTGGGCCACCGCCAGGTAGAACACCTGGCAGCTGGCGGCCACCACCCTGCCGAGGAACACCACCGCGAACGGTACGGCCTTCAGCACGTTGAAGCGGCCGCTCAGCTCCACCGGCGGCAGGTAGAACAGGCGGGCCACCGCAACCGCCAGCAGGGCGCCGAAGAGCAGGTTGCCGGGGCTGAAGTCCTGCCAGAGTGCTCCCCAGACGATGACCAGCCAGACCAGCAGCGGCAGTTCCTGCCGCAGGGACACCCTTTGCCGGCTCACTTTCCGCCTCCGCTCAGCGCCAGGGCCGGGACGGACGCGCCGTCACCGAGCACCGCCTGGATGTAGGCGGACCTGTCCAGCATGGCCGCGGCGGACTGGTCCGCCACTTGGAAGAGGGGTCCGGCGAACACGGTGAGCGCGACACCCAGGACCACCAGGCCCAGCGTGGACCCGACCATGGTCCGGGGCAGGAGGCGCACCGCCGTCGTGCCGCTTTCCGGGGCGGGGACCGCCAGGAGTACCGGGTCGGGGTGCTCCGCGTCCTCGGCCTTGCGCCAGAAGGCACGGTTCCACACCCGGGCGACGGCCAGGAGGGTCAGGAGGCTTGTCAGCACGCCGCCGATCACCAGGGCGTACGCCAGCGGGGTTCCCAGCCCGATGCCGGCCTGGATCAGGCCGAGCTTGCCCAGGAAGCCCGAGAACGGCGGTATGCCGGCCAAATTCATGGCGGGAACAAAGAACAGCAGGGCCAGCAGCGGCGACAGCTTAGCCAGCCCGGCGAGCCGGTCCACCGAGGAGCTGCCGCCGCGGCGCTCAATCAGCCCGGTGACCAGGAAGAGGCTGGTCTGGATGGTGATGTGGTGTGCCACGTAGAACACGGCAGCCGCGAGGCCGGCCACGGAGGACATCGCCAGGCCGAACACCATGTAGCCGATGTGGCTGACCAGGGTGAAGGACAGCAGACGCTTGATGTCGCTTTGGGCGAGGGCACCCAGGATGCCGACGACCATGGTCAGCAGCGCCACCACCATCAGCGGCGTGTTGAGGCTGTCGCCGGGGAACAGCAGGGTTTCCGTGCGGACCATGGCGTAGACGCCCACTTTGGTCAGCAGGCCGGCGAACACGGCCGTGACCGGGGCCGGGGCGGTGGGGTACGAGTCCGGAAGCCAGAAGGACAAGGGGAAAACGGCGGCCTTGATGCCGAAGGCCACCAGCAGCATGACGTGCAGGAGGGTCTTGGTTCCCTGGTCCAGTTCCGACAGCTGGATGGCCAGGTCCGCCATGTTGATGGTGCCGGTCGCGCCGTAGACCATCGCGATGGCGATCAGGAACAGCACCGACGACACCACCGAGACCACCACGTAGGTGACGCCGGCACGGATGCGCGGACCTGTGCCGCCAAGGGTCATCAGCACATAGCTTGCCGTCAGCAGGATCTCGAAGCCGACGTAGAGGTTGAACAGGTCCCCGGAGAGGAACGCGTTGGAGACCCCGGCCACGAGGATCAGGTAGGTCGGGTGGAAGATCGACACGGGGGCGTCCTGGTCGCCGTCGGCCATGCCCTGGCCGGTGGCATACACGAGGACGGCGAGGCTCACCGCGGAGGACACCACGAGCATCAGCGATGAGAACTGGTCCACCACCAGGACGATCCCCCACGGCGGCACCCAGCCGCCGATGTTCACCGCTGCGGTGCCCCCGTTCCAGACGGATGCCAGGAGCAGGCACTCCAGCAGCAGGGTGAGCGAGAGCAGACTGATACTGACGGCGCGCTGGGCGCGGGAGTGCCGGATCAGCACGAACGTCAGCGCCGCACCCAGGATGGGAAGTACGACGGCGAGCGGGGCCAGGCTTGCGAGGTTCACTTCGCCCCTCCATCCGTGTCTGTGTCTGTGTCCGCGCCGGTGACGTTGGCGGATCCCGGTTTTTCTTCCAGCGCCGCGTGCTCTGCCAGAAGGGTCCGGCCGCCCGCTTCGACAGTCGCCGTCGGCTCTGCCGCGGCGGAACCGTCCGGTCCGCGCATGGGCAACGGGAACTCTGAGGTTTCCACGGGGATGACGGCGTCGTCCTCCGCGTCGAAGCTGGGGGTTTCGGCCACGCGGCGGTCCTCGATGTCGTCCTGGATGTCGTCCTGGCGGGCAAGCACCCAGGTCCGGTAGATGATGCCCAGCATGAACGCGGTCACCGCGAAGGAAATGACGATGGACGTCAGGATCAGTGCTTGCGGCAAGGGGTCGTTGTAGGATGCGGGGTCCGTGTCCTTGCTGAAGAAGGGTGCCAGCCCGGCGTAGCCGCCGGTGGCGAGGATCAGCAGGTTGGTGGCGTTGGCCAGCAGCATCAGCCCCAGCAGCACACGGGTGAGGCTGCGTTCCAGGATCAGGTAGATGCCGCAGGCGTAGAGCGCACCCATGACGGTGAGCAGCGTCAGGTTAACGGTCATGGGGTGCCGCCTCGGGTTGATCCGGCCGGGATACCCGTGGGCACCGGTTCGCTGCCCTCGTCGCCGTCCGGTCCGTCCTGCTGCAGGGGGCGCTCTTCAAAGTGCTCGTCGATTTCGGCGCCAAGGCTGCGGAGCACGTCCAGCACCAGGCCGACGACGACAATGTAGACACCGGTGTCGAAGATGGTGGAGGTGACGAACTTGATGTCGCCAAAGACCGGCAGCCAGAACTCGATGATGGCGCTCTGGAACACCTGGCCGCCCAGCAAAACGGGCGCGGCGCCGGACAGCGAGGCCGTGGCAAGGCCGATCCCGAGCAGGGTGCCGGCGCTGATGGGGGTGGCTTCCCGCAGTTCGAAGCGGCCGCCCGCAAGGTAGCGCAGGGTGAGGGCCAGCCCGGCCATGAGGCCACCGGCGAAGCCGCCGCCGGGGAGATTGTGGCCGGCGAGCAGCAGGTAGAGCGAGAAGATGATCATCGAGTGGAAGACCAGCCGGGTGACCACTTCGAAGATGATGGAGCGGCGCTCCGGTGCCAGGGTGCGCCCGGCAACGAGCCACGGGTCCCGGGTGGCCGCGGCAAACTTGCGGGTCAGCGCCAGCGCGGCGCCATCCCTCGAGGATTTGTCCACGCCGTGGCGGCGGCCCACCGTGCCTTCGGCCACGGCGGACGCCGTGCGCAGCCGGTCCCCGCGGCCCCGGACGAAGATGAGGCTTGCCACGCCGGTCGCGGCCAGCGCCAGCACGGAGATCTCACCGAAGGTGTCCCACGCACGGATGTCCACCAGGGTGACGTTGACGACGTTGAGCCCGCCGCCGCCCTCGTATGCCAGCTTGGGGAACTCGAGGGAGACGGGTGTGGCGATGCGGGCGCCCATGGCGTGGATGGCGGCGAAGATCATGGTGGCGCCGAAGGACAGGCCGATGATCACGCGGACCACCCGGTACTTGCCCCTGGTGCGGTCCCGCAGCTCTGCCGGGAGGCTGCGCATGGCCAGTACGAACGCCACCAGGATGATGGTCTCCACGAGCATCTGCGTCAGGGCCAGGTCGGGGGCGCCCTGCAGCGCGAACATCAGCGCGATGCCGTAGCCGGTGACGGACACCATGAGCACGGCAAGGAAGCGCTTGTTGGCCCGGACGGCGGCGAGTGCCCCGATCACGATCCCGGCTCCCGCCACCAGCTGCAGGGGCGAGTTGGGGTCGACGAAATAGAGCCCTTCGGGAAGAGGCTTGTTCGCGGCGATCAGGGCGGACAGGGGCAGCACGAAGGCGACGCTGAGGATCACGGCCAGGTAGAAATACAGCGAACCACGCTGAGTGCGTCCGGTGATCCACACGGCGGCGTCATCCAGCGCGCCGATGGTCAGCTGGTAGCCGCGGTCGGCGTCGAACCAGGGCGGAACGGCGCTCTGGATCCTGTCCACCACCGCCCGTCCGTAGAACATGGCCGCACCGGCGGCGAAGGTGATGGCGGTCAGGCCCAGGGCCGGGGTCAGCCCGTGCCACAGCGCGAGGTGCCCTGCGGCACCAGCAGCAGTAGCGGCGTCGTGCGTTCCCTCGGTAAACAGTGCCGCGTAGGGCTGGACCCAGGCATCCACGGGAGCCGGCCACAGGCCGTAAGCGATGGTGAGGACGCTCAGGACGGCAGGCGCCGCCAGGAAGGAGGGCCGGATGGCCTTGAACGGGGTGCGCTCGACGCCCGGTTTCACGGCGAACGCGCCCCACATGAAGCGCGCGCTGTAGGCAAAGGTCAGCACGGAGCCGAGCACCACGCCTGCCAAAGCCACTGCGCCCCAGGGGCCGTATCCGGGTGCGGCGGCGAAGTGCACGAGCGCCTCGAGCACCGACTCCTTCGCCACGAAGCCGCCCAGCAGCGGGATGCCGGCCATGGAGGCGGCGCCGACGCTGGCCACGATGCCGAGGGCCCGGGCGGAGCGGAAAACGCCCGAAAGCTTGCGGATGTCGCGTGTGCCGGACTGGTGGTCGATGATGCCCACCACGAGGAAGAGTGTGGCCTTGAAGAGCCCGTGTGCCAGCAGCATGGCGAGCCCGGCGAGCGCGGCGTCGGGCTTGCCGAGCCCCACCACCATGGTGATGAAGCCCAACTGGCTCACGGTGCCGTAGGCCAGGATGAGCTTGATGTCCGTCTGGCGCAGTGCCCGGTAGCCGCCCACCAGCATCGTGGCGAGCCCGAGCCCAAGGACCATCGGCAGCCAGTAGGCGGTGTCCGTGAAGCCCGGCGCGAGGCGCGCCACGATGTACACGCCGGCCTTCACCATCGCGGCGGCGTGCAGGTACGCGCTCACGGGTGTTGGTGCGGCCATGGCGCCCGGGAGCCAGAAGTGGAAGGGGACCAGCGCGGATTTGGTGACCGCGCCGATCAGGATGAGGACGACGGCGGCGCCCACGGCTCCCGCCGCCGGTCCGGAGACCAGCCCGGGTGCCTGTTCCAGGATGGCCGAGATCCGGTAGGTGCCGGCGCTGGCGCCGAGCATGATCAGGCCGACGAGCATGGCCAGGCCGCCGGCGGTGGTGACCATGAGGGCCTGCAGCGCGGAGCGGCGGGCAGCAAGCCGTGTCCGTGCGTAGCCGATCAGGAGGTAGGACAGGACCGTGGTGAGTTCCCAGAAGATGAACATCATCAGCAGGTCATCCGCGGTGACCAGCCCGAACATCGCCCCGGCGAATGCCAGCAGCTGCGCGCCGAACCCGCCGAGGTAGCTGTCCTTGTCCTTGAAGTAGCGTGCGCAGTAGACCAGCACCAGGGCGCCCACCCCCAGGACCAGCAGGGACATGACCCATGCCAGGGCGTCCATGCGGAAGGCGAATTCGATGCCGAGACTTGGAATCCACGGGACAGTTTCGGCGAGTGCTCCCGTGCCGTAGACGGCGGCGTGCTGGAACAGGAGCCAGATGAATGAACCGGCAGGCACCGCGGCCAGCGCATAGAACGAGTTGCGGCCGAACTTCCGGAAGACGAACGGCGCCACAGCGGCCACCGCGAAGTGCACGGCAAGGACTGTGATCACTGGTATCTCCGCAAAGTCAGAATTCGGTTATCAAAAGTTGGATCAGGCGGTCATTCGTTGGGTTCGGTCCCGACAGTTTATCAAGGGGGCACTGACAGTTTTTCCCGCACTGGCGGGGCGCAGGGCGAGTTTCGCCAGTCTGCGGGAGAGTTTCCGTTGCCTGTTCGCCACGGGCGGATAGCATCGGCCTATGAACTCCGCAGCCGCATCCGAGGCAACGCAGCCGTCGTCGGAACTTGAAGGAGGGCCCCGGGCGTCCAGCAAGGGCCGTGTTCTGGCCTGGGCGGCGTGGGACTGGGGGTCCGCGGC
Organism: Arthrobacter sp. K5; assembly: GCF_040448525.1. Taxonomy (NCBI): domain Bacteria; kingdom Bacillati; phylum Actinomycetota; class Actinomycetes; order Micrococcales; family Micrococcaceae; genus Arthrobacter; species Arthrobacter sp. K5. The sequence goes on from NZ_CP159279.1 coordinate 2,730,756, forward strand.
GTTCAACGCGGTCATGACGACGTTCGTCTTCACCGTCTATCTGACCTCCCAGGCATTCGGCGGCGAAGACCAGGCATCGGCGGTGCTTGGCGGAGCAGTGGCCATTGCCGGGGCGGCCATCGCGCTGCTCGCCCCGGTCACCGGCCAGCGGTCCGACACCGGAGGCCGCCGCAAACTCTGGCTGGGAGTGAACACGGCCGCCGTCGCGGTCCTGACGGCACTGTGCTTCTTCGTGTTTCCCCGTCCCGAGTTCCTCCTGCTCGGGGTGTCCCTGATCGCCCTGGCTAACGTGTTCTTCGAGTTTGCGGGCGTCAATTACAACGCCATGCTGGCGCAGATTTCCACGCCCCGGAACATCGGCAAGGTCAGCGGGTTCGGCTGGGGCATGGGCTACCTCGGCGGCATCGTGGCCCTGCTCATCGTGCTCCAGCTCTTCGTGCAGCCGCGCTTCGAGTGGTTCGGCGCCTCCACCCAGGACAGCCTCAACATCCGGCTGGTGGCGGTGTTCTCCGCCCTGTGGTTCTTCATCTTCGCGCTGCCGGTGATGTTCGCGGTCCCTGAGCTGCCCAAGCCGAGACGCGCAGCGAGCCTCGGATTCCTGGCGTCGTACGGGCTGCTGGCGCGCAGGATCAAGGCGATCTACCGGACCAGCCCGCACACCATCTTCTTCCTGCTGGCCAGCGCCATCTTCCGGGACGGGCTGGCGGCGGTCTTCACCTTCGGCGGAATCATCGCGGCCGGAACCTTCGGCTTCGCTCTGCCGCAGGTCATCTTCTTCGCCATCTTCGGCAACATCGTGGCGGCCGTGGGCGCGATCATCGGCGGCTTCCTGGACGACAGGGTGGGGCCAAAGGCCGTGATCATCAGCTCCCTCACCGGACTCCTGGTCGCCGGGACGGTGATCCTGGTGCTGGGTAACGACAACCACACGTTCCTCGGCGTGCCGTGGTCGGGTTCCACGACGTTCTGGGTTTTCGGCCTGTTCCTTTGCCTGTTCGTCGGCCCCGCGCAGTCCTCCTCGCGCGCCTATCTCGCCCGGCTGGCCCCTCAGGGCGAATCCGGCGAACTGTTCGGCCTGTACGCGACCACCGGCCGCGCCGTCAGCTTCCTCGCACCCGCCCTGTTCACCCTGTGCATCACCGTTGCCACTCCCCTGGTGGCCCAAGGGGAAGCACAGCGCTGGGGCATCCTCGGCATCATGGTGGTGCTGCTGGCCGGGCTACTGGTCCTCCTGCCCGTGAAGGCCCCGAGCGAAGCCGAAATCGCGGTCGTCCCGCAGTCCTAGCCCGACCCTGAGCGCGAACGAACACTTAAGCCCCACCGGTCCAGCGCGAACGCACATTTAAGCCCCGCAGCAGGGGGACCCAGTTTCAGCCGAAATCGCAGGTTCGCGGACTAGGCTGATGTTATGTACATGGAAGAGACAGACCTCCCGGGCCTGGGCAGGCGCAAGGACTTCATGACCGCTTCCGGCCGGCGGATCGGGGTGGTGGAACTGCGCGAGGGCCAGACCGAGCTGTTCGTTTCCACCTGGGATGACCCGGACACGTGCCAGGCCTCGATTCCGCTGACCGGCGAGGAAGCGGCTTGTCTGGGGAATCTGCTGGGAGGCCAGCACCTTGCCATGACGCTGACCGAGGCCCACCGGGAGGTTCCCGGCATCGCCACCCGGCAATTCTCGATTGCCGCGGACTCCCCGTTCCAGAACCAGCCCATGGGCAAAGCCCGCATCCGCACGCGGTGCGGCGTTTCGATTGTGGCGATCATGCGTGAAGGCGAGGTGGTTCCTTCGCCTGGCCCCGACGTCCTCCTTCACCCCGGCGACCTGCTGGTCGCCGTCGGCACGCAAGAAGGCCTGGACGCTGCGGCCGACATCCTGCGCAACGGCTGATCCTCATGGACCGCGTGGCCCTGTCGCTCATCGAACTGGGGGCAGTCGTGTTCTGCCTCGGCCTGTTGGCGAGGCTCGCGGGGCGGATCGGGATGTCCCCCATTCCGCTGTATCTGGTAGGCGGCCTGTGCTTCGGTGCGGGCGGCGTGGTGGAACTGAGCGGCATGAAGGAGTTTTCCCACCTCTCGGGTGAGATCGGCGTCATCCTGCTCTTGCTTATGCTCGGTCTGGAATATACGGCGACAGAACTCGTTACCGGCCTGCGAAGATCATGGAAGGCCGGCATCCTCGACTTCGTCCTGAACTTCGTTCCCGGCGCTGCCCTGGCCGCCCTCCTCGGGTGGGGAGTCGCGGGCGCCATGGTTATGGGCGGCGTCACGTATATATCGTCCTCGGGTATCGCGGCCAAGGTCATCACAGACCTTGGCCGCATCGGTAACCGCGAGACACCAGTGGTCCTCTCCATCCTGGTCTTCGAGGACCTGGCCATGGCGATCTATCTGCCGATCCTCACCGCCACGCTTGCCGGAGTCAGCTTCCTGGGCGGCATGCAGACCGTGGGCGTCTCGCTGGCTGTCGTCACCGTGGTGCTGCTGGTTGCCCTCCGGCACGGGCACCACGTCTCCAAAGCCGTGCACAGCGAAAATTCGGAGGTTTTCCTGCTGAACCTGCTGGGCGCCGCCCTGCTGGTTTCGGGCCTGGCGGCGGCGCTGCAGGTGTCCGCCGCGGTGGGCGCCTTTATGCTCGGCATCGCGATCTCCGGCGCCACGGCCCATAGTGCCACGCGGATCCTTGAGCCGCTGCGGGATCTGTTTGCCGCCATCTTCTTCGTGGCATTCGGGCTCAACACGGACCCCACCTCCATCCCGCCGGTGCTGGCCTGGGCGCTGGTCCTCGCGGTGCTCACCGCGGCCACCAAGATCATCACCGGAGCCTGGGCCGCCAAACGTGCAGGCATTGCGCGTCCGGGACGCTTCCGCGCAGGAGCTGCGCTCATAGCCCGGGGCGAGTTCTCCATTGTCATCGCCGGCCTCGCCGTAACATCCGGAGCGGTCGAGGCCGAGCTGGCCGCCCTGGCCACGGCATACGTTCTGATCATGGCGGTCCTGGGGCCGCTGGCCGCCCGCTACATCGAGCCGCTCGTCAAGAAGTTCTCCCGCCCGGCGCGGCCGGAGCCAGTGCCGGCCTGACCCCGTTCGTGGCGGCCCGGCCGGCCCCAATCCGGCGGCCCGGGGCCGTTCCAGCCGGCCTGCGGCCCGGCCGGCCCCAATCCGGCGGCCGCGCTAAATGTCGGTCCGGTGGAAGTTCAGGTGGCTGCGGCTCGCGGTGGGTCCGCGCTGGCCCTGGTAGCGGTTGCCGTACTCGCCGGAGCCGTAGGGGAACTCCGCGGCGGAGGTCAACCGGAAGAAGCAGAGCTGGCCGATCTTCATGCCCGGCCAGAGCTTGATGGGCAGCGTGGCCATGTTGGACAGCTCCAGCGTGACGTGCCCGGAGAAGCCGGGATCAATGAAGCCGGCCGTGGAGTGCGTCAGCAGGCCGAGGCGCCCGAGCGAGGACTTGCCCTCGAGTCGCGCGGCGATGTCGTCCGGCAGCGTGACCGTTTCGTAGGTGGAGCCGAGCACGAATTCCCCGGGGTGCAGGATGAACGGCTCGCCCTCTTCCACCTCCACCAGCCGGGTCAGCTCGGGCTGCTCTTCGGCCGGGTCGATGTGGGCGTATTTGTGGTTGTCGAACAGCCGGAAATAGCGGTCAATCCGGACATCCACCGAGGACGGCTGGACCATCGCGGCTTCGTACGGATCGAGGACGATCCGTTCGGAATCAATTTCGGCACGAATGTCGCGGTCAGAGATCAGCACACCGTCAAAAATACCATTGCCGGTCCCCTGCCCTGCCGCTAGTGTTGCGTGGACAATCAGGCCGACGGTCTCACGTCACACGGTCAGAAATAGAGCTGGGGATATTTTGAACAGGATTGCGGCCAAGGCCGCTGTTGCACTCGCCTGCGCCCTGGCGCTGGCGACGCCCGCGGCCAGCGGCCTGCCAACCGTGGCACCCGCCGGCAGATCCGCTGCCGCCATGCCGGGCACCACTGCCCCTGCACCGGAAGCCCCGGTGCGAAAAGCGGCTTCCGGTTCCGGTGCAGCAGCTGCCCTTCCGGCCGGAACACCGGCCATGCCCGGCGGCGGCCCGGCCCAAGCGGCGCCCTCACCCGGGCTTCCACTCACCCCTCCGGCTGGCACCCCAACAGCGGCGGGGACAGCGGCGGCCGCCGGGGCAGCGATACAGTCACCAGCGGCACCCGCCGCTCCAATCCACACCACGCAACCCGCTCCCGCCCGGCCTCCGGCCACCCAGACCACCCACCCCGCAGCGCCCGAGGGCCCGCCCGAACCAGCTTCGATCCCGCCGCTCTCGGCCCCTGCCGAGGCGTTCGCCGCACCGCTATACACGGCCCGCACAGAGCCGGGCAGCGCCGCCAAGGGCCTGCTGACAACGCAGGCGCTGGTGCCGGACAGCAATGCCGCCCAGGTGGCCGCCGTCTTCAACGCCATCAACACCTACCGGGCGTCTATGGGCCTGCCAGCCGTGAAGTACCACGCGACGGTTGCCGGCATGGCGCAGGAATGGTCGGACAGCATCGCCTCCCGCGAGGTCATTGAACACCGGGCGAATTTCTGGACAGATGCGCGCGCCATGAGTCCAAACAACGGCGCCGGCGAGGTCATTGCCGTCCGCTGGGACCGCGACGCCGCGCAACTCGTCGAATGGTGGCAGAATTCGCCGGCCCACAACGCCATCCTTACCGACCCCCGGTTCAACGTCGTCGGCATTGGCATCACGTTCACCGACGGGAACTGGCAAACCACCCCGAGCCGCTACACCATGTGGGGCGTGGTGAATTTCTTTGGCTACTCGGCGCTGCCCGCCGGCACCACGGCCGCTCCGGGTGGCAGCACCTCGGTTACCGTGCAGCCGACAGATGTGTGCGAGCCCCTGGTCAAGCACATGCCGCCCACGCTGGACCTGGCCACGGCGGCCATCAAGGGTGCCGGGGACATCGTGTCGGTCGACGCAGCGGGGCAGCTCATCAACCGGCCCGCACTGGGCGCCGGACAGTTCGGCCCGCCCGGAACCATCGGCTCCGGCTTCGCGGCCGCGCGGCAGGTTCTTGTTACCGACTGGGACCGGGACGGTGTTTTCGACGTCCTGGCGCAATGGTCCGATGGCCGCCTGACCCTGTATCCAGGGCAACTGGCGGGCGGGTTCCTGCCGTCGGTCACGCTGGGGCAGTCCGGCTGGGCGGGCATGACGCTGGCTGTCGGCGGATGGTGTTCCACCAATAGGCTTCCCGAGCTGCTGGCCGTCGACTCCGACTCAAACCTCTGGCTCTATCCCAACCGGGGCGCCGTCGACCTCGTCCAGCGGACCCTCATCGCTTCCGGCGTCGCAGCGACGCGGCTCGCCATGGTGGATTACGACGGCGACGGTTTCCAGGACCTGCTGGCCCGCCGGGGCGACGGCAACGTTCTGCTGTACCGGGGTTCCGGAGGGCCGTCGCCCAAAGCCGAAACCCGGACACTCGTCGCCAGCGGGTGGGGTGATGTGACAGCCGTCCGCGCACTGCACGGCGTCACCGGCACCTACTCCGTCGGCCTGGTCCTGCAGCGCACCGGCACCGCCGGGCAGACCAGCCCCGTGCAGTACTGGAGTCTCGACGCCGGAGTCCTGTCACCGCCGTCGTCCGTCCCCGGGACATGGGCGGGCCAGCGGCTGGCCCAGTGAAGTCTCAGTCCGCCGTCGTCCGCTCTTCGATGACGGCGGGCAGCTTGGCAAGCTGTCCCACGGCCGCACGGAGCTGGCGCCGGTATGCCGGACGGAGGAAGCTCCAGAAACCGAGTGTCGGCGCCTCAAGTGCGAACCGCACCCGGGTTCCGGCGCTCTCGGTGCTGAGGTAAAAGCCGCCGCGCAGGAGGGACGGACCGGCCACCACCTGGAACTGTATTTCGGCGCCGGGCCGCGCCTGGGTGATCTCGTAATCGCGCGCCACTGGCCGGTCCCGGGGACCGTCCATGGTGACCTGGTACCTGGCTCCCACGCTGCCGGCGCTACCCGAGCTGAGCCCTATGCTCCGGACGTCGGCCTGCCAAATGGGCAGATTCGCGCCGTCCAGGAGGAATGAGTAGACCGTCATGGCGTCGCGCGCAACGAGGACCTCGTGTTCTGCACCTGCCATGGGGATCCTTTTCCGACGTCGGGCCTTACCCTGCGTAGCCCGTTCCCCTTACTGCAGCTAACGAGATTCAGGATAGTCACCCGCACCGGCCCGCGGCCGCGCACCGCCCGGGCCTTTACCGAACAGTTACGGGAGGGCTTTCGTCCGTGTTGCGACGCGCCCGGACCCGTGATCCAGATGGCCGGAGTCGCCGCACAACTGCGCTAAGCTAGGTTCTGCCCCGGGCAGTTTCCGGTGCGACTGCGGCTGTAGCTCAATGGTAGAGCGCTAGCTTCCCAAGCTTGATACGCGGGTTCGATTCCCGTCAGCCGCTCCAAACCACCTCCTGAACGCGCCGCCTGCGGCGTCATGCCGCCCGGCGCACCACCCGCAGTGGTCCCCGCCGGTTCCGCAGGTCCACCTTCAGCGTCAGCTCACCTTTGCGGGCAAGCACGACGGCGACAGTCGCCGCGGCGAGCGCCGGCACCCCTCCGGCCACCAGCAGTCCGGCATGCGGATCAAAGTGCTCGGCGATGAAACCGATCATCGGTCCGCCGAGGGCCTGGCCGCCGATCAGCACCATGATGTACAGGCTCATCACGCGGCCGCGGATGCTCATGTTGGAGCTGGTCTGCACCAGCTGGTTGGATGCGGTGAGGAACATCAGGCACCAGAACCCGGACAGCACCAGGGCGGCGCCGAAGAGCGGCAGGGTGGGGACGGCGGCGGAGAGGCACAGCATCAGCCCGTACATCCCGGCCGCGAGGACCACCGACCGCAGCCGGAGCTGCCGCCGACGGGTGGAGGCGACCGCCCCGGTCAGCGCCCCGAGGGCCACGAGCGCATTGAGCATCCCGTAACCGCCGGCGCCGATGCTGTACACGCGGTCCGCGAAGGCGGCGAGCAGGACCGGCAGGCTCATGGCGAACACGGAGATGAACCCCACCATGAGCCACGGCCAGTAGATGGTGGGTTTGCTCAGCGCGTACCGCAGTCCTTCCCGCAGCATGCCCTTGGACTTGGGTGCCGGCGCGCTGACGAACAGCTCGTCCCGGCGCAGCAGCAGGAGCATGGCCACGGTGGAGCAGCAGGCCGCGGCGTTGGCGGCGAAGGCCCAGCCCGCACCGACGGCCGTGAGCAGCACCCCGGCGATGGCCGGCCCGATCAGCCCTCCCAGCTGGAACGTCGTCGAGTTCACACTGATGGCGTTGCGCAGGTACCGTGGCCCCACCAGCTCGTGGACGAAGACCTGCCGGGCTGGCTGGTCCAGTACGGTGACCAAACCGAGCACCAGGGCGATGACGTAGACGTGCCAGACCTCGATCCTCCCGGTGAGTGCGAGGGCCGCGAGCGCAGCGGCGAGGATGGCAGCGGCAGACTGGCACATGATGAGAATCCTGCGCTTGGCGAACCGGTCCGCGACCATTCCGCCCCACGGTCCCAGGATCAGGGATGGCAGGAACTGAAGCGCCACCGTGAAGCCGACGGCGGTGACCGATCCGGAGAGCTGGAGCACCAGCCAGTCCTGGGCGATCCGCTGCATCCAGATCGCGATGACGGCAATGAAGTGGCCCGTGGCGAAGAGCCTGAAGTTGGGGACCCGGAGTGAGATGAAGGTGTGCCGCCACGGAAGGCGTTCACTGACGACGGCGACGGGCTGGGTGACGGTGGCCAGCGGCGGCGGTGGGGGTGTCACAGGGGTTTCCTCAGGTGAGCGGGCCGGCGGGGATGTCCTCAACGCTATGGCGCACCCTTCCAATTGTGGAAGACTATTGCTCCTATAACTATCATTGCTGAACGTAATGATGCCCCGCCGTCGAGGAGGACGCATGTTCGAACCGGCCCAGCTCCGGTCGTTCCTCGCCGTCGCCGAAACGCTGAGCTTCACCAAGGCGGCAGAACGCCTGGGCCTGGCCCAGCCGACGGTCAGCCAGCACGTGCGCAAGCTTGAGACTGCCGCCAGGCGGACGCTGATCAGCCGGGACACGCGGGACGTCAGGCTGACGGACAACGGCGATGCCATGGCAGGCTTCGCGCGGAGCATCCTGGCGGCCCACGATGCCGCCGCCCGCTACTTTTCCGGTTCGGCCATGCGCGGCCGCCTGCGCTTCGGCACCGCCGACGACCTCGCCATTACCGGTCTGCCGCGCATCCTGCGTGAGTTCCGGCAGATCTATCCGCAGATCAACCTCGAGCTCACGGTCGGCCAGAGCGACCAGCTGTACAAGCGCCTGAATTCCGGCCAGCTGGACCTCGTCTTCGTGAAGTGGGTTGCCGGCGCCAAGGACGGCACGGTGGTCCAGCACGACACGTTCTCCTGGGTGGGCCTCGAACAGACCGCCCTGGAGCCGGGCCATCCGGTGCCGCTCATCGCCTACCCGGCCCCGAGCCTGAGCCGCAAGCTTGCCATCGACGCCCTCGAGTCCGTGGGCCGGACGTGGCGCATCACGTGCACCACCAAGCAGATCAGCGGCGTGCTGGCGGCCGTCCGCGCCGGCATCGGGGTGGCCGTGATGCCCTCGTCGCTGGTACCGGACGACCTGAAAATCATCACCCGGCGCTTCGAGCTGCCGCCTGTGGGGGATGTCGATTTCACACTGATCCGGAACCCCTTGGCGAACGCCGAAGTCATCGATGCCCTGACCCAGGCCATCATGGGAAGGACCCTGAAGAAGCCTGTTTGAGCCGGAAAATGATTGATAACGGTTCGCAGCTGTCTTATGCTGTGACTGTTGCGGTCATGCAGCGGCCGATAACACACAGGTTTCGATAACGAACATTGCTTGGCAATGACGCCCGCGTGTTCGGGATAGGTACGCCGTGACCACAGCCGCAAACCCCCGCTATACCAACCACTCCATGGCCGTCGACGCCGAATATGTCGGCCAACCAAACTGCGAAAAGTGCGGAACAGACGAGTTCATCTACCTTGAGTCCTTTGTGCCGCCCAAGCACCGCCAGGACGGCACCGTCCGCAAGCTGGGCGAAGTCGCGTACACCTGCACGCGCTGCGAGGACTTTTCCGCACACAGCGTTCCCGCGTCGTGGACTCCACCCGGCTGGTATTTGGGTTAAGCAGCAACAGGCAAACAGATCGGGCGGGCACCTTGTGGGTGCCCGCCCGTTCTATTGCCCTGTTCGCTCGATCAGCAGGCCCCTAGATCAGTGAATCGGAGAGGTGGTTCGGCGTACCGAAACGGTGCGCCGTGATGCTGACGGCCTGTTCGTGCAGGAACGGCAGCATTTCAACACGGCCAGCCTCCGTCACCTCGTGGGCGTAGATGGCCAGGTCCGGGCGGCCGCCGGTCGCGTCGGCCAGCTCAGCGGCGGAGCCGCCGATCAGGCGGATGCGCCCGCCGGACAGCTTGTCCGCCGCGGCGAGTCTGCCTACGGACGCCAGCCACGCGGCGTCGTCCTCCACCGTCACGGGGATGTCCAGTCCGGTGAGCACGGAACGCAGCCGGGCGGGAAGGTCGACGCCGGACGATACGGTGACCGGGGCACCGGCAAGTACGCCGGCGGCAACTGTCCGGACGAGCGCCCGGAGGGGCTCGCCGTCGGAAAGCCGGACGGTGACCGGCAGCGCACGGTAGCGGAAGATGTTCCGCTCGGCGCTCAGGCCCGAGACGTCCTTGGCGGTGCCGAACTCGTCCGCCCAGGCGATGGCGTCGGAGCCAAGCGCCCGCTGCAGGGCCTCGATGTCAGCGGCGCCGAGTTCGCCCTTCACGGCGTCCACGAGGCGCTGCACCCTGCGGTTGGCGATGCCCGCCGCGGCGCCCCGGGTGCTCTCGGTGCTGGTCCAGCCGCCGAGGCCGGCGAGGTAATTGGGGCCGCCGGCCTTGGTTCCGGCACCAACAGCAGACTTCTTCCACCCGCCGAACGGCTGGCGCTGCACGATGGCACCGGTGATGCCGCGGTTGATGTAAAGGTTGCCCGCCTGGATGGTGTCCAGCCAGAGTCCCAGCTCGTCGGTGTTGAGGGAGTGCAGGCCGGCCGTGAGGCCGTACTCGATCTGATTCTGGATGGCGATGGCCTCTTCCAGGGTGTCAGCGGTCATGACGCCGAGGACGGGGCCGAAGAACTCGGTCAGGTGGAAGTAGGAGCCGCGCTTGACGCCGTAGCGCACGCCCGGGCTCCAGAGCCGGCCGGTGTCGTCGAGCCTGCGGGGCTCGACGGCCCAGTTCTCACCCTCGCCGAGGGTGGTCAGCGCGTTGAGCAGCTTGCCCTTGGCCGGCTCGATGATCGGGCCCATCTGGCTGGTGGGGTCCTGCGGGTAGCCCACCTTGAGGGAGGTCACGGCGTCGATCAGCTGGTTGTGGAACCGCTTCGAGGTGGCCACGGAGCCCACCAGGATCACCAGCGAGGCCGCGGAGCACTTCTGTCCGGCGTGGCCGAAGGCTGAGTAGGCCACGTCCTTCGCGGCGAGGTCCAGGTCAGCGCTGGGGGTGACGATGATGGCGTTCTTGCCGCTGGTTTCGGCCAGCAGCGGCAGGTCCTTGCGGAACGAGCGGAAGAGTTCGGCGGTCTCGTAGCCGCCGGTGAGGATGACGCGGTCCACCGCGGGGTGGGAGATCAGCTGCCGGCCGAGTTCGCGTTCACCCAGCTGCACCATGGTGAGCACGTCCCTGGGCACGCCCGCCTCCCACAGCGCCTCGATCATGACGGCGCCGCTGCGGCGGGCCTGCTTGGCGGGCTTGATGACGACGGCGGAGCCGGCGGCGAGTGCCGCGAGCGTGGAACCGGCGGGGATGGCCACCGGGAAGTTCCACGGCGGGGTGACCACGGTGAGCTTCGCCGGAACGAACGTGGCGCCGTCGACGTCGTCGAGCTTGCGGGCGGATTCGGCGTAGTAGTGGGCGAAGTCAACCGCCTCACTGACCTCGGGGTCGCCCTGGTCGATGGTCTTGCCGGTCTCGCTGGCCATGACCTCGAGCAGCTCAGCGCGGCGGGCCTCGAGGACGTCGCCGGCGCGGTGCAGGATCCCGGCGCGCTCGGCGCCGGACATTGCACCCCAGGTCTTGCCCTTTTCCACGGCTGTGGCAATCACGGTGTTGAGCGTGTCCGCGTCCGCGATGGTGGCGGCTTCAACGGAGGCGTTGCCCAGGGTCGACGTCGGCACCCGGTCCAGGATGGCCCGGCCCCAGTCGCGGTTGGCGGGCAGGGACGGGTCCGTGTCCGGGGTGTTCCGGAAACCGGTCCGGGGCATCGGCTCGGCCGGGAGGCTGCGGTTCTGCCGGCGGTTGGGCGCCGGGACCTCGTCGTCGAGCTTCTCCAGGGAGGACAGGAAGCGCTGCTTTTCGCGCTCGAAGAGTGCTTCGTTTTCACTGAGCTCGAAGACGGCGGACATGAAGTTTTCCTGGCTGGCGCCTTCTTCGAGGCGGCGGATCAGGTAGGCGATGGCGACGTCGAATTCGGCCGGGTGGACCACCGGCGTGTAGAGCAACAGGGAGCCGACGTCCTTCTTGACTGCCTCGGCCTGTCCCTGCGCCATCCCCAGCAGCATCTCGAATTCGATGCCCGACTCGACGCCGCGCTGCTTGGCCAGCAGCCAGGCGAAGGCGATGTCGAACAGGTTGTGGCCGGCAACGCCGATGCGGATGTTGCTGATCCGGTCCGGGTGCAGCGCGTAGTTGATGACGCGCTTGTAGTTGGTGTCCGAGTCCTGCTTGGTGCCCCAGGTGGCCAGCGGCCAGTCGTGCAGCGAGGATTCCACCTGCTCCATGGGAAGGTTGGCGCCCTTGACCACGCGGACCTTGATGGCCGCGCCGCCATCGGCACGGCGGGCGGCGGCCCAGTCCTGCAGGCGGATCATGGCGGACAGTGCGTCCGGAAGGTAGGCCTGGAGCACGATGCCTGCTTCCAGGTTCTTGAACTCAGGCTTGTCCAGGATCCGGGTGAAGACCGCGATGGTCATGTCCAGGTCCTTGTACTCCTCCATGTCCAGGTTGATGAACTTGGCTTTCGGGAAGGAGGCTGCACGGGCGAACAGCGGCGTGAGCTTCTCGACGACGTGCTCCACGGCCTCGTCGAAGGCCCAGGCGGAGTGCGGGGCTACGGTGGAGGACACCTTGATGGAGACGTAGTCCACATCCGGGCGGGCCAGCAGCGTGTGGGTTCCCTCGAGCCGGCGGGAGGCCTCGTGCTCGCCCAGCACAGCCTCGCCGAGCAGGTTCACGTTGAGCTTGATGCCGTCCTTGCGGATCTTGGCGATGGCGGGGCCCAGCTTGGAGTCGGTGGCGTCAACGATGAGGTGGCCCACCATTTCGCGCAGGACCTTGCGGGCCACCGGAATGACAACCTGCGGCAGGACCGGGGCCATGAGGCCGCCCGCCTGGACCGCGCTGCGCATGTACCAGGGCAGGAAGGCGGGAACCTTCGGGGCGAGGGCGGCGAGGTTGCGGGCGGCAACGTGCAGGTCCTCGGGACGGACTACGCCGTCCACGAAGCCCACGGTGAAGTCCAGCCCGTTCGGGTCCTTGAGGACGCCGGCGAGCTGCTCGGCGGATGCGTCCACCGGAACCTTGCTGGCTTCGGTCAGCCAGCGGCGGACGAGGGCGATGGCGTCGGTGGCCAGAGCCGTCGCTTCGGCGACGGCGGACCCTGCCGAGGGGGTGGCGACGGCGCCGGTAACAGCGGCGTCCTTGCCTGCCTGCACGCGGTGATCCGTTGCGGTGTTGGTCATGGCTTTCCTCGTTCTTTCAGTGCGATTGGATCGTCTTATCCATCAGTATGAGCTTCACTTCCCTTAAGATAAAGCGATCTTTACTGAGCGATACACGTTAGAAAAACCGATCGGTTTGTTTTTGCGTTGGCGGCCCCAATTTGCCGCCCTCCCGGCTCAGCTTTCGCCGCTAAACGACAAACCCTCCCGCAGCTTTCGCCGCTAAACGACAAACCCTCCCGCACCTGAGAGCGGTGCGGGAGGGTTTGTCGGTTTGGCGCCGGATGACCGATAAAGAGAACTACACGGGCGTGTGCATCTCCACGGCCTCGTCGTGCCGCGGGCTGTTCGGGTTCATCAGGGAGTGCCGCTTGCCGTAGCCGAAGTAAATCACCAGGCCAATGACGAGCCAGATGCCGAAACGCAGCCAGGTTTCCCAGTGCAGTTGGAACATCAGGAAGGCGGAGGCCAGCACACCGAATGCGGGAACCACAGGCATCAGCGGCAGGCGGAAGGTCCGCGGGGCCTCCGGCTTGGTGTAGCGGAAGATGATCACGGAAACGCACACCACCACGAATGCGGCGAGGATGCCGATATTCGTGAGATCGGCGACGGCCTTGATCGGGAACACGCCGGCCAAAAGGGCCGACGCAATGCCGCCGATCCAGGTCACGCGCTGCGGGGTTCCGTGCCGGTCCGTCTTCGAGAACCAGCCGGGGAGGAGTCCGTCGCGGCTCATGGAGAACCACACGCGGGTGACGCCGAGGAGGAAGGTGAGCATCACGGTCAGGATGGACAGCACGGCGAAGACCGAGATGATGGTGGCGATGACGGGAAGGCCGACGCCCTGGAATGCCGAAGCAAATCCGGCGGCGGGATCGATGTCCTTGTAGTTCTGCATGCCGGTGAGCACGAGGGTGGCGGCAACGTAAAGCAGCATGGCGATGATGAGGGACAGGACGATGGCCTTGGGCATGTGCTTCTTGCCGTCGGTTGCCTCTTCGGCGGCGGTACTCATGGCGTCGTAGCCGAACACGGCGAAGAACACGGTGGCCGAGCCGGCCAGGACGGGACCAAAGCCGCTGGGCATGAAGGGGTTGAAGTTCTGGGTGTTGATGTAGAAGACGCCCAGCCCAATGATGAACAGGATCAAAACAACCTTGATGGCAACGGCAATCAGTTCAAACCGGCCGAAAGTCTTGGTACCGCGCGAGAGGATCCAGGTCACCAGCAGACAGACCAGGATGGCGGGGATGTTGATGATACCGCCCTTGCCTTCGTCCGCGGTGGATGTCATCCATACGGGCATGTGGATCCCGATGCCGGACAGGAACGCGTCGAAGTAGCCGGAGATGCCGATGGCCACCACAGCCACGATGGCGATGTACTCCAACAGCAGGTCCCAGCCGATGAACCAGCCGACGATTTCGCCCAGGGCCACATAGCCGTAGGTGTATGCAGAGCCGGCGCGCGGGATCATGCCGGCGAATTCTGCGTAGGACAGTGCCGCTGCGGCCGAAGCCAGCCCGGCGATCAGGAAGGAAATCAGCACCGCAGGCCCGACGCCGGGCGTGTCTGCACTGCCGTGCGCCACGAGTCCGGCCAGCGAAAAGATGCCGACGCCGATGATGCCGCCGACTCCGATGGCGGTCAGCTGCCACAGTCCGAGGGACTTGAATAGGCCGCTGTGCTTGTTCTCTACTTCGATGTCGTCAATGGGCTTGCGCCTCAAAATTGACTGCGAGTGATCTGGTGTACTCATCGGGACTCCTGCGTAGGTGCGGCCCCATCATTTCGCCCTGTGATGGGGGTAACTCAATCTGTTTAGTATGCAAGCAGTGTTGCATTAGATAAAGTGCATACTTCTAACCAGTATTCATTAGTCCAGCTATTCATTTGTGCAACCCAAGGAACAGCCCATGCTTGATGTTCGACGGTTGAGGCTGCTCCGCGAGCTGAAGATCCGGGGCACGCTCGCCGAGGTGGCCGCAGCTCTGCAGTACAGTCCTTCCTCAGTCTCCCAACAACTGGCCCTGCTTGAGAAGGAAGTTGGGGTGGAACTGCTCAGGAAAACTGGGCGCCGCGTGCAACTCACACCGCAGGCCGAGGTTCTGGTGGCGCACACCGCCCACCTGCTGGAAACGCTGGAACAGGCGGAGGCAGACCTGGCCGCATCGCTGACCACAGTCTCGGGCACCGTGCGGATCGCCGTCTTCCAGTCCGCCGCACTGGCACTCATGCCGGACGCGCTGACCCGCCTCGCCGCGACCTACCCCGAGGTCCGGATCGAGATGACACAGCGCGAACCGGAGACGGCGCTGCATGAGACGTGGGCCCGGGACTTCGACCTGGTCATCGCCGAGCAGTATCCCGGCCATGCGGCGCCCCGCTACCCGGAGCTCGACCGTGTGCGCCTGACGAGTGACGCCATCCGCCTCGCAGTGCCGCCGCCCGCCGAGGGCAGGGCGGAAGTCGGCTCACTCGCAGACACGGCAGAGATGCCCTGGGTGATGGAACCTCGCGGCGCAGCGTCACGCCACTGGGCCGAGCAGGCCTGCCGAAGTGCAGGCTTCGAGCCCGACGTCCGCTTTGAAACAGCAGACCTCCAGGCCCAGATCCGCCTGATCGAGTCCGGAAACGCCGTCGCCCTGATGCCGGACCTGGTGTGGACCGGCCGGGGCACCACGGCCCAGCTGCTGGATCTTCCCGGCAAGCCGAGGCGGACGGTCTTCACGTCCGTGCGGCGCTCCGGGGCGCAGCGCCCCGCCATCCTCGCGGCCCGCGAAATCCTTGCCTCCACCGCCGCCTCCATCGCGGCTGCCCAGGAAATCGACACCGGCGCGGACGCCTCCGGCGCCCCCACGGCAACGCCGACCACGCCGACTACGCCGGCAACGGCAACAGCCGCCGCGGCAGCAGAAGCAGCAGGAGGCGGAGAATCGGTGTAGCGGGGGTGTTCCCTGGCTCACAGCCAAGCGTTGACCCCGGCGTTAGACTGTTCACGTTATGAATCGCACAATGTTTAAGTCCAAGATCCACCGCGCCACCGTCACGCACGCGGACCTGCACTACGTGGGGTCGGTCACCGTAGACCTGGACCTGCTGGATGCTGCCGACATCATGCCCGGCGAGCTCGTGGCCATTGTGGACGTCACCAACGGCGCCCGCCTCGAGACCTACACCATCGCCGGCGAGCGCGGTTCCGGTGTCATCGGGATCAACGGCGCGGCCGCGCACCTGATGCACGAAAACGACATCGTCATTCTGATCACCTATGCCCAAATGACCACGGATGAGGCCAAGGCCTACACCCCCAGGGTGGTCCACGTGGACAAGGACAACAGGATCGTCCAGATCGGCAACGACCCCGCGGAGGGCCACACCACAGGTCTCATGCGCCCGCCGTTCGCGTTGAACAACGCCACGTGCAGTTGACGGCGCCCCTCGGCTGATCCGGGACAACGGGCTGATCCGGGACACTGGGCCGCCAGAATGGCGAGATCCCTGCCACAAGGTGAACCGCCGCTGAATAAATCTGATTAGGCTGGGATGGTGGACGCCCCCGCCTGTAGACCCGAGCCTTCAGAGACACCCGGATGCTAGGCGTCCTCGCAGGCTTTTTTGTGGTCTGGTCCATCATCCTGGTGGGCATGTTCGTGGGCCGGCGCAAGATCCTGGGCGAGAATGCCCGCCAGGTCCTGAGCGGGCTGACCTTCTTCGTGGCCAGTCCCGCGCTGCTCTTCGAGACGCTGAGCAGGGCGAGCCTGCGCGACGTATTCGCGGCACCACTGCTCGTGGCAGCAGTAGGCGCCGCCTCCACCGCCGCACTGTTCTTTGTCATCGTCAGGTTCCTGCTCAAGCGCACCATTCCGGAATCACTGATGTCGTCCATGAGCGCATCACTGGCCAACTCCGCCAACCTGGGCATCCCGATCGCCGTGTACGTCCTCGGCGACGCCAGCCATGTCGCTCCCCTGCTGATCTTCCAGCTGGCATTTTTCACGCCGATGTTCCTCATGGCCCTCGATGCCACCACCAGCTCGCACCGGACCACCCCGCTCCGGTTCGTGATGCTGATCCTGAAGAATCCGATGATCGTCGGTTCGGCCCTTGGGCTGCTGGTCGCCGCAACGGGCTGGCAGGTTCCGCCGCTGGTCCTGGAGCCCATCCACCTGATCGGCGGCGCCGCGATTCCGGCCATGCTGATGGCCTTCGGCATGAGCCTGAACGGGTCAAAGCCGCTGCAGGCGGCCGCCGGCCGGAGAACCGATGCCCTGTTGGCCAGCGGCTTCAAGCTCTTCGTCCACCCGGCGATCGCGTATCTCTTTGCACGCTTCGCCCTCGGGCTGGACGGCCCGGCCCTGTTCGCCGTGGTGGTCACGTCCGCCCTGCCCACCGCGCAGAATGTGTTCGTCGCCGCCAGCCGGTACAAGGCCGGGCTCACGGTCGCGAAGGACACAGTCCTGATCACCACAATCGTGGCCGTGCCTGCGATGATCGGTGTGGCCCTGCTTCTGGCATAACTGCCGCACCATCCCTAACCGCTCCGCGGCTGCCGCCCGAATTGGAGGAAATCTTGAACACTACCCTGGACACCGTGATCATCGGAGGCGGAGCCATGGGCTCCGCTGCCGCCTGGGCGCTTGCCGGCCGGGGGCGCGACGTGACCCTGCTCGAGCAGTTCACTCCGGGCCACCATAAGGGTGCCTCGCACGGCGCAACCCGGAACCTGAGCCTCTCCTACGCCGAGCCAGAGTACGTCGCCATGCTGGCCGAAACGCTGAAGCTCTGGGCCGAGCTCGAAGACGAGAGCGGCGAACGGCTGCTGGCGCGCACCGGCCTCGTCAACCACGGGCCCGACCCCCGCCTCGGCGACATTCACGCAGCGCTGAACAGCGCCGGCCTGCGGGCGGACTTCGTGCCGCTCGCCGAAGCCGGTGAGCGCTGGCGCGGCATCCGCTTCGACCAGCAGGTTCTCCACATGCCCGACGGCGGCCAGCTCAACCCCGAGGCCGCGCTCCCGGCGTTCCAGCGGCTCGCGGCGGGGAACGGTGCGGCTATTCGGCATGGCGTGAGGGTTGTGGGGCTGGAAATACTCGACGACGGCGTCCGGCTCACCGTGGACGACGGCGGCAGGACGGAGGTGCTCACCGCCCGGCAGGCGGTGGTCACCGCGGGCGGCTGGACGTCAAAGCTGCTCGCAGGGTCGGTCTCCACCCCGCGCCTGACGGTCACGCAGGAGCAGCCTGCCCACTTCGGCATCACCGATGACGGCGCCACGTGGCCCGGATTCAACCACTTCCCCGGTGAGGGCTCGGACTACGCCGGCTTCTACTCCCCCGTGTATGGCATGCTGACCCCCGGCGAGGGCGTCAAGGCGGGCTGGCACGGCGTGGGGCCCGTGGTGGACCCGGACCGGAGGTCCTACCTGCCAGAACCGCGCCAGCGTGCGGCCCTGCAGCAGTACGCGCGGGACTGGCTGCCCGGCGTGGACGCCGACGCCATGACCGACATCAGCTGCACCTACACGACCGCCCCGGACCACAACTTTGTCCTGGACCGGATCGGCCCCGTGGTCATCGGGGCAGGCTTCGCCGGGCACGGCTTCAAGTTCACGCCTGTGGTGGGCCGGATCCTCGCGGACCTTGCCACCGGAGAGGGCCCGGCGCCGGCGATCTTCGCAGCCTCCCGGGCCTAGAGCGGCTTCGCTGCCTCCACGTCAGTTCCGCTGGTGCTGGTCCAGGAGCCGGGCGCAGCGGATGAACCCAAGGTGTGAGTACGCCTGCGGGTGGTTCCCCAGGTGCGTCTCGGTGCCCGGGTCGTACTCCTCCGGCAGCAGCCCCGTGGGTCCGAACAGATTGACCAGCTGGTCGAACAGGTCCCAGGCCTCGGCGATCCGGCCTACGGCCACATACGCCTCGATCAGCCAGGTGGTGCAGATGTGGAAGCCGCCCTCGAGGCCCGGCAGGCCGTCGTCGTACTTGTACCGGAAGACCGTGGGTCCCACGCGGAGTTCCCGCTCCACGGCAGTGACGGTGTCCAGGAACCGCTGGTCGTTGGCGTCGAGCAGGCCGGACAGTCCGATGTGCAGGACCGCGGCGTCAAGGTCGGGGCTGTCGTAGGCGACTGTGTAGGACGCGGCGGTGTGGTCCCATCCCTCGCGGAGCACCTCGTCCCGGATGGTCGCGGCCGTGTCCGCCCAGGCAGGCTCGGGGCTGCGGCCGTGGCGTGCGGCGGTGCGCAGGGTCCGGTCCAGCGTGACCCAGCACATCACCTTGGTGTAGACGTGGTGCCTCGGTGCGCGGCGCGCCTCCCAGATGCCGTGGTCCGCCTCATGCCACCGCGTCAGCACGGCACTGGCCATCTGGACCAGCAACTCCCAGTGCTCGTCCGCCAGCGAACCCCGGGACTCACTTAGCCCGTGGATCAGCTCGGCAATCGGGCCAAAGACATCCAGCTGGACCTGGTGGTCCGCGGCGTTGCCGATCCGCACGGGACGCGAGCCGGCATATCCGGGCAGGCTCTCGATGATGGCCTCCGTGGACAGCGGTGCGCCGGTGACGGAATACAGCGGATGCAGCCATTCCGGCCCCGGGGCATTGGCCAGGATGCCGGTCAGCCACCTGAGGAAACCGTCCGCCTCCACCGTCGACCCCAGATCCACCAGGGCGCTGACGGTCATGGAGCCGTCGCGCAGCCAGCAGTAGCGGTAATCCCAGTTGCGGGTCCCCCCAATGCCCTCCGGCAGGGATGTGGTGGGGGCCGCGAGCACCGCGCCGGTGGGCTCGTGGACCAGCGCGCGCAGCACCAGCGCCGAGCGCCGCACCAGGGACGGTTTGACGGACGGCAGCGTCAGGCCCTGGACCCAGCGGCGGGAATGATGGGCGACGGCGGCCCTGCGGTCCGCTTCGTCCGCACCGGCCGGGCGCTGCGGCTCCGTGTCACCGCACCGGAGGTTGAGGACAACCGGTCCGTGCTGCAGGTTAACCTCGGCGGTGGCCGTGGCGTGCCGCCCGTCCGAGGTGATGGTGAAACTGACATCCGGTGCCAGCAGGATGATGGGGTCGGACGTACCGACCACGTGAAGCTCGCCGCCGCGTGCCTCCATGCTGAAGGGGGCATTGGCATAATCCGGCCGGGGTGCGAAGACGATCCGGGCCGCACCGGTGCCAGACAGCACCCGGACCAGGCTGGTGATCCCTTCCGGGGCGGGCTCAAGGTAGTCGGTCACGGAGACGTCCGCCCACCGTGTTTCCACGATCATCGTGCTGTCGACGTACCGCTGGCCCAAAACCCGTGACGCCTTGAC
This sequence comes from Arthrobacter sp. K5, assembly GCF_040448525.1. Taxonomy (NCBI): domain Bacteria; kingdom Bacillati; phylum Actinomycetota; class Actinomycetes; order Micrococcales; family Micrococcaceae; genus Arthrobacter; species Arthrobacter sp. K5. Next base: position 2,750,833 of record NZ_CP159279.1, read on the forward strand.
CGGTTCCACGGAGAAGTGCCCGGCGGCGTCGCCGCCCAGGATGTGGGCAAAGAGGGAGCCCGAGTCCGGCAGCGGGTGGCTCATCCAGCAGATCTTAGCCTCGGGCGTCACGAGCGCCGTGGAGGAACCGTTCCCGATCATCGAGTGCCGCTCCAGGCCGACGGCGTCCTCACCGAAAAGCCAGGCGCGGCGCAGCTCAAAGAGGATTCCGAGCACCCGGGCGAACGATTCGGGATCCTTCAGCCGGTGTTTGACCTGCGACGGCAGGTCCCCCACCCACAGCCCCATGTCCGGGCCGCGCAGCGTGGCCATGGCCAGTTCGTCGCTGACGGCGTCCCCCGCGTACAGCGCGGCGCTCACCCCCAGGCGTGCCCGCAGATGGTCCAGCGCATCGGCCTTGGAGGGCTGCACCACGGACAGGTCCAGGACGGAACCGTCCACGATGAAGAACAGCCCGAGGGCCCGGGCAACCTCCTCGGCCTTCCTGGCACATTCGGCCGCGACGTCCGGGGCGGCGGACCTGGTATGGACAGAGACCGCGACAGGCTTCCGTTCGATGGTGATTCCCTTGTAGGCGCCCACGGCTTCGAGCAGCGACTGGTTGGCCTGCTGCAGCACTGACTCGGTGGACAGGGACAGTCCGTGCGCGAATCCCATGTCGAACTCCGCCCCGTGCGAACCCACCAGGTGGACCTCGGCAGGAAGCCTGGAGACCGCGGCCAGGTCACGCAGCGACCGCCCGGAGATGACGGCGGCGTGCGTGTTGGGCAGGGCGGCCAGGGCCCTGAGGGCGATGGCCGCGCCACCAAGCGGCAACGTTTCCGTGGAGATGCCTTCGGCGGCACACAGGGTCCCGCCGTAATTGCAGGCGACGAGCAGCCCCGGCGTCCGGGCCAGAATCTTCAGTTCGCCGAGCAACTGGGGTGTGAGCCCGTCGTCGGCCGCCTCCGCTTGGACGAAGGCCCGAAGCAGGCCCAGCGGCAGGGATTTTGTCAGCAGTGCGGAATCGGCCACCGTCTGGTTGAGCGGAGTTGGCATGCGCGGCAATCCTTCGGATTATCCCCAATCGGTATTGGACACCTCAAGTGTCCGCCGCGGCCGTTTCCCCTGAATATCCCCGTTATTGCGGTCGTGTAACTTTGTGGGCTCTCTTCCTGCCAGCCGGGTCAGCAGTTGGGCGAATCATATTCGTAGGCTCCGGCGTCAGCAGCGGCCGTTCCGCTGCAGTCCCCGTTCTGAACGGAGGGGGCTTGCATGAGGTCCACCGTGTAGGGCGTGGTGCCGGCCCTGTCGATGGCGGGACTGGTGCTGGTCAGGCGGAGGTCCGCGGGTGCACTGACAAAACCTGCAGGCGCCATGCTGGTGGTGCTGTTCGGCATGATGTTCGTGGGGCCGTTGAGGACGTTCTGCTTCTCGGTCCAGCCCGAACCGTTGATCCACAGGGAGTTCTTGACGCCCACCAGGATGTTGGCCCGGACCACCGTTGAGGACGGGCATGTCGCGTGGCACACGATCGCCTGCGACTGGGTGCCGGTCAGGTAGACCGTGTTGAACTCAAAAACAGTGCCGTTGGTGGGGCCGAACGATGTCCCGTTTCCACGGGCAATGAGGCCCTTGGCCTCGGAGCAGTTGGCGCCGCAGGTCGAGCGGATGAGGTTGTAGCGGAACGTGTTGCCGTCCGCCGTTCCGGAGGACTTTCCAAGTTCGGAGAAGTTGTTGTTGTCCAGCGACACGTTGTGGTGGATGTTGTTGCGGTTGCCGTTGTAAATTTCGAACGCACCGCCGTCCTGGTTGTAGTCATAGGACTTGCCGGTGGACCCGCTGACGGTGTTGCCGGAGAATTCATTGTCACTGCCGTTTATCAGGACGCCAAAAGCTCCCGAGTCGTCGCTGCAGTTCACGGCAACAGACGTGCCGCAATTGGTGCCCGGCGTATTCACATTCATCACGTTGTTGTTGGTGAGCGAATTTCCCGTGTAGTTGCCGTAGTCGGACCCGCTGCCGACTTTTAGCCCGACGGCATTGTTGGACGCGCTGGTGTTCCTCACGGTATTGCGGTCGCCGGTGATGCTGATTCCGGCGTAGCCGCAGGCCACGGCGCGGAGACCCTCAACGGTGGTGTAGCTGCCGTTGATCCGGATGCAGTTTCCTGATTTTCCGCCGGTGACTATGGGGGCGTTGCCCGTGCCGTAACTGTTGAGCGTGATGGGAGCGGTGGAGGTTCCGCTTTGTGCGGTGACGACGCCACCAGTGAAGGTGTCGCCCCGGCGGAACCTGACGGTGTCGCCTGGCTTGAGGACCGCCTGGTTGACCTTGGAGAGGGTCTTCCACGCCGATGTGCTGGCCGTGCCGGAGTTGCTGTCGCTGCCGGCTGCGCTGACATAGTACGTGGTGCCTGCGGCGGACGCCGGAGCAGCAGCTCCGGCAATCAATCCGCCGACCATGAGGAAAGTGGCGAGAACTGCGGCGGCCGGAGATTTGATCTTCATGTTTTTTACCTGCATCTGATCAATGGCGGGACGTGCTTTATGGCAGAGCAATGCCTTATTCGTAAAGCACCCCGTGCACGGTCGATCCAGATCAGGCACGCCGAATTACCCCACCCTTGGCATTCGGGAGCGGGACAACGGCGTGTAGTGATTTGAGACCGCTACATTCAACCCAGCCGGCAATGAGTGTTCAGATTGAGACCTTGCGCACTTAAAGCTAGGTTCCGCCCCGCCCGAAGTCAAAAGATATCAGTTGAATAGTGAGGCACTGAATGCCCCATTATGCGGCGGTCATTTCCCGCTCCACGCGTTGACCTGCAGGTTTAGTCAACACGCATCTGCCAGAGCGGGACCAATATTTCTTTTTCCTGAGGGAGTTAGACGCTGACCAGTCCGGCTGCCTCTGCCAGGAGCTCAACCGAGCGCAGCCGTTCTTCGGTTCCGGTGCTCTGGTGCGCCACGATGAGCTCGTCGGCGTCGGCGTGCCGGGCAAAGCCGTCCAGATAGTCCAGCACGACGTCCGGGGTGCCCACGGCGGAGTACTTCATCATCTGCGAGACGTGCTGTCCCTGCGGCGAGTCCAGGATCATGTCCGCCTCGTCGTCGGTGAATTGCCGCCCGCCGCCGAAGAACAGTGAGACGCGGGCACGCATCGTGGCGCGCAGGATCTCCTGGGCGTCTGAGGCAGCATCGGCGGCCACCACGTTGACGCCTGCGATGACGTGCGGCGCGGCCAGCTGCTCTGACGGTTTGAACTCCCGGCGGTACACGGCGACGGCGTCCTGCAGCGCGTTCGGGGCGAAGTGGGAGGCGAAGGCGTAAGGCAGCCCCAGCTGCGCAGCCAGCCGCGCCCCGAAAAGGGAGGAGCCCAGAATGTAGAGGGGAACGTTGGTTCCCCTTCCCGGCGTCGCCTCCACGCCCTGCACGCGGGTGGGCCCGGTGAGGTAGCCCTGCAGCTCCAGGACGTCCTGCGGGAACGTGTCGGCCGAATGCGGATCACGGCGCAGCGCCCGCATGGTGTTCTGGTCGCTGCCCGGCGCACGTCCGAGGCCCAGGTCAATCCGGCCCGGATGCAGGGTCTCCAGGGTGCCGAACTGCTCGGCGATGGTGAGCGGGGAATGGTTGGGCAGCATCACTCCGCCGGCGCCCAGACGGATGGTGTCGGTGTGGGCGGCGACATGGGCGATCAGCACGGACGTGGCAGACGACGCGATGGAAGACATGTTGTGGTGCTCGGCGTACCAGACCCGCCGGTATCCGAGCTTCTCCGCCAGCTGCGCCATGGCGACGCTCCCGGCAAAGCTCTCCGCCGCCGTCTGGCCCTTGCCGATGGTTGCCAGGTCGAGGATGGAGAGGGGAACAGTCACGGCAGGATGGCCTTTCGTAGGGGTTGCGCAGCCGCCGGCCCCGCGGGGTCCGGCACGTTGGGAACAACGACGGCGGCGGCCGGGATATTTCTGGATGTCGCCGTGGCGTCGGACACGGAGGAAGGGGGCCACCGTTTCCGGCGACCCCCTTCCCGCGGTTTAACCCATACGTGCTACTTGCCGGCTCAAGTCCGCAGCAGCGCTACTTCAGCTTGAAGTTGGCATCGATGTGGGAACCGTCGGCTGACGTCATGCTGAGCTGGAAGCAGACCCCTGGCATGTTCGGCGTCTTCCAGTTGTAGATGTACTGGCCACCCGTCGAGTCGTACCTCAGGGAGGTATTTCCGGTGGCCGTGATCTCGATTCCGTCCTGGAGAGCCAGCGGACTGCACGCGATCTGCCGGACTCCCATCTTCACGATGCTGGTGTCCGTCAGCTCTGTGGCGCCGGAGAACACTTCGAATTTGGCAGGTACGGTGCTTCCTGCCTTCACCGTGTTGAGGACGCCGCCCATGTCGATGGGCTGGTAGAAGCCCTTGGGCTCCCAGGCTTTCACCGTGTAGGTCTGTGTAGTGACAGACCTGCGCCCCGCATTGTCGGTGGCCGTGGCCGTCAACGTGTGGGTGCCCACCTCCGCGGAATAGCCGGTCACCGCGCAACCCGCCGGACCTGAACCTGCGTCCGTGGCGGTGCACGTGGGCTGGGCGCCGAGGGACCTGAAGTACGCGTCCGCCAGAACTGAGTCGAATGTGGCAACCGGATCCGTCAGATCCACCTTGAAGGCCGCGCTGGACACTTCACCGGCGGGCGTTGTGTTGTCCGCGACATCCGTGAACGCCGGGCTGGCCAGGACCATGCCGGTGCCTTCTCCACTGGACACCGCCGTCTTGACGGCGGACTCCGGACCCGAGAGTGCATCCGTCCCGGTAAACGTCGCCGTGACCGGGCCGGTGTACCAGCCGTTCGCGCCCTCCGTGCCGCTGAGGTTCGTGAACGAAACGGACGGCGCCGTGAGGTCGATCTTGTAGCTTGCGGACGGCGTGCCGGCCTCTGAGGCATTGCCGGCAAGGTCCGCGAAGACCGGGCTGCCAACAACGACGGCGGCTCCCTCGCCAGCGGATGTTGCGGTCTGGGTTGCGACGGCCGGCCCCGACACTGCGTCAGTTCCGGTGAACGTTGCCGTGACGGGGGCGTTGTACCAGCCCTTGGCATTCGGCTCCCTGTCGGCTTCCGTGTACGCCACCACTGGCGCCGTGCCGTCGATCTTAAAGCTTGGGGTAACCGCTCCAAGGGCCGAGGCGTTGCCCGCGGTGTCACTGAACACCGGGCTCCTGACCTCTATGGCCGCTCCTTCGGTGCCCGCAGCTGTTGTTTCGCTCGCGGACTGGGCGGCGGGGCCGGATGTTTCGTCGGTGGCGGTGAACGTGGCCGTAACGGGCCCCCTAAACCAGCCGTCGTTGCCGACGGGTCCTTCTGCCCCTGTGTAGCTCACTTGGGGAGCGGTGGCGTCAAGGCCCACGGGCACAGTGTCCTTGGAGGTGGAGCCTCCGGCGCTGGTTGCGGAGCAGGTGTACGCGATTTTCACTTGGTCCGCCGAAATGGCCTGGTCCTCGCAGCCGGTAGTGACCAACGAGCCTGGCGACTCGGGATCGGTGACCGTCCAGCTGAGGATCAGCGGAGCGGTGAACCACTCACTGAGGCCGTTGGGCGTCCCCGGGTTCAGGGTGTAGCTGATCTGCGGACCGCTGGGGTCCCCGATGCTGTAGGTGGCTGAGCCGCTGGCGGTGAGCCCGCCGCCGTCCGTGTAGCTGCAGCTCGCTGTCTGCTGGCCGATGCCGTCCGCTGCGTAAGGACCGGTGATGCCGCTGAGTGTTGCAGCGACCGTGCTGTTCCCGTCTTCGGCGTCGACGATGCTGCAGGACGCTGCGGGGACGGCGCCCTTGGAGTACGAAGCGCCCGTAGTCACACCGGCGACTGACAGGGTCGGCGCCGTGTTCGCAGGAGCCGGGGCCGCCACATTGACTGTAAACGTCGCCGGGGCAAGGTCAAAGGTTCCGCCAGTGTTATTGAAGGTCTGAATGGCGGAGATGGTGGTCAAGCCAGCTGCCACAGGGGTGACCGTCACCAGCTTCGTGCTGCCGCAGGCTGTGAACGTCACGGACGAGGGGCTGACGGTTGCTGCCGCCGGATTGCTTGATGCCAGGCCCAGGGTCAAGACGGTGCTGCCGGTCAGATTGCAGCCGTTCTTGCCATCATCGTTGGCCGGGGAAACGGCAAGCGTTGTGGTGCCAGTGCCGCCGCCCACATTCAATGGCATGCTTTCGGCCGCGGCATCCAGGCTCGCATCAACGTTGTTGTAGACCACGTCCGCCTGTGCCACACCCGCCGCGGACAGCAGCAGGCCGCTCACCGTGACCGCGGCCAGGACCTTCCGTCCGGCGCCAACAGGCGTGGCGGACCACCACCCAGCTCGGGGCCGGGCCCTCATTCTGTGCCCGGGGCTTTTTCGGTCTGAATAGTTCACTGCAGCGCCTCCCTCGCGAGAATGCGGCCACCATTAGCCGCAAATGTAGATCAGAGGCTATGGGCGCACGCCCGGAAAGACACCAGTAGTTTCCACTCGACTTTGCGTGTTTCCGTACCTGTTTTATGGACGCTCTACTCAATATCTAGCTGAGGCTCCCCATCCCGAAACCATCAATTTCCTGGCTTTCACCAGAGATCTGGATTCCCGCGGCTAAGCTGTCGGCATGGCCAACAAGTCCACTGCAGATAAAGTAGCCACCATCCAAAAGGGCTATGCCCTGGAGGGTGCCACCATCGAACTGGGCGCCGCCATCGTCGACGGCGAACTGCACAAGGAAGCTCCCGTCCGGCTGCCGCTGTCCATGATGAACCGGCACGGGCTCGTGGCCGGTGCCACCGGCACTGGCAAGACAGTCACCTTGCACATGATGGCCGAACAGCTCTCGGCCGCCGGGGTGCCCGTATTCCTGGCAGACATCAAGGGCGACCTCTCCGGGCTTGCCACGGCGGCGGCCGGAAGCGACAAGCTGGCCAAGCGTACCGAGAGCATCGGGCAGGCCTGGTCAGGAAAGACGTTTCCGGTGGAGTTCCTGGCCCTTGGCGGGGATGGCGACGGCATCCCGGTCCGCGCCACCATTACATCGTTCGGGCCCATCCTGCTCTCCCGGGTGCTGGAGCTCAACGACACGCAGGAATCCAGCCTCCAGCTCGTGTTCCACTTTGCGGACAAGAACAACCTCGAGCTGGTGGACCTGAAGGACCTGCGAGCCGTCATCCAGTTCCTCATCTCCGATGAGGGCAAGGAAACGCTCAAGGAGCTGGGCGGCCTGTCCAAGGCCACCGCCGGCGTCATCCTGCGCGAGCTGGTGACACTCGAGGCGCAGGGCATGGAGCGTTTCTTCGGCGAGCCCGAGTTCGACACCGCCGAGCTGCTCCGCACGGCGCCGGACGGGCGTGGCGTCATCAGCTGCCTGGAGCTGCCCACCCTGCAGACCAAGCCGATGGTTTTCTCCACGTTCCTCATGTGGCTGCTCGCGGACCTGTTCGAGGACCTGCCCGAGGCCGGCGATCTCGACCGGCCCAAGCTGGTGTTCTTCCTCGACGAGGCGCATCTGCTCTTCAACGACGCCTCCAGGGCTTTCCTGGAAGCCATCACCACCACCGTCCGCCTGATCCGCTCCAAGGGTGTGGGCATCTTCTTCGTCACGCAGACCCCGAAGGATGTTCCGGCGGACGTCCTCGGACAGCTGGCCAACCGCGTCCAGCACGCCCTCAGGGCTTTCACCCCGGAGGACGCGAAGGCCCTCAAGGCCACGGTCTCCACGTTCCCGGTCAGCGACTATGACCTCGAGGAAACCCTGACGTCCGCGGGCATCGGCGAAGCCGTCATCACGGTGATGAACGAGCGCGGAGCCCCGACGCCGGTTGCCCTGACCCGTCTCCGGGCGCCGGAATCCGTCATGGGTCCCAGCGCCGTCGAACTGGTCAGGAGCACCGTGGCAGGGTCTGCGCTGCTCGCGAAGTATGGCACTGCGGTGGACAACGTCTCGGCGTACGAGAAGCTGACTGGCAAGGCCGCGGCGTCCACAGGGGCCGCGGCACCCGGGCAGCCGCCGTCGCCATCGCCCGAAGTGTTCGTCCCGGGCAATCCTGATCCCACAGCCATCGACGACGAAGCGCGCCGCATTGAGGAGGAGATCCTCGGCCGTCCCAGCAGCAGGCAGCCCAGTACCGGCCAGCCCGATGGCGGGTCCGTACCTCCGGCCCCGGCCAGGCGCCAGGCTCCCCAGTCCGGCAGCATGATGGACGACATCACCGGCGCCCTCGGCGGGGTCCTTGGCAGCGGCCTGAAAAGCATGGCGCGGTCCATGGGAACGCAGCTCGGCCGGGAGCTCCTGCGGAGCGTTTTCGGCACCTCGTCCCGGCGCCGCCGCTAGCCGCAGGCAGCGCCGAAAGCGGCGGGTGGGGCCCCGCCGTCGTGCGTTCCTGCGCGTTGGGCGGGCGTCATGGGGACCGGCCGCACTCCAGAGTTGCGTGGCGTTGCAGGTAACGTGGGGTGCGTGCAAATGAGTCAAGCGTTGGTGAAGACGGCGGCCGGGTGGCTGCTGGGCCTCATGCTTGCCATCGTTGGGTCCATCGTTTCGGTCAATCTGGTCAACTCCTCCGTGGCCAGTCCGCAGCAGCCCGTGCGCGAATATCTGGAGGCTCTGCAGCACGGCGAAGGGGAGCGGGCGCTTGGCCTGCTCCGCGCGTCGGTGCCGGACGCCGACGCAGCCATGCTCGACGGAACTGCCCTGCAGACGTCGGCGTCGCGGATCACGAACGTCAAGCTCGGCGCAGCAGTGGGCCGCGGCGGCAACCGGGTGATGGTGCCGATGGACTACACCATCGACGGCAGCCAGCTGCACACCGAGTTCCTGCTGGAGAGCACCGGCACCGAATGGCTGTTCTTCCATAAGTGGTCCTTCGTGCCGAGCACCCTCCCCACCGTCGACGTGACGGTGGTGAACTCCAGCGAGGCAACCATGAACGGCGTGCCGGTGAACATGCCGGGCGGGCACAACAGCTTCGCGGTGTTCTACCCGGGCGAGTATGAGGCGTCCCTCAACGGCCAGTACTTCGCAGCTCCCCCCACGCGGGCCACAGTCTCGGGACGGGAAGCTCCTGCTGCCCCGCTGAACCTGCTGACGCATGCCACGGACGAACTCAACCAGGCGGTGTCCGCCCGGGTCAAGGAGTTCCTCGACAAGTGCGCGGCGGAAGCCGGCCAGCAGCAAAAGCTCCAGCCCGACTGCCCGTTCTACCACGTGACCAACAACCGCGTGGTGGACGGCACCATCAAGTGGAGCATCACCGAGTACCCGAAAATCACCATCGAGCCTTTCGACGGCAGGTGGGTGGTGGCGCCGCTGGACGGCAAGGCTAAGATCACGGCCGAGCAGGTCGATCTGTTCACCGGAGCCGTCTCGCCCCTGGACGTGGAGCACGATTTCAGCTTCACCACCCGGCTGGACATCGACGGGGACACCATCAAGGTCACGCCCCTGCTCACCTTCTAGGGGCTGCGTCCGGCCGGCGTCACCCCGCGTCCTCCCGTCGTCCCGCGTCCTCCCGCGTCGTCCCGCGTCACGCAGAGCGGCTTTTTCGCGCACCTCATCCCGTCCAGCCCCGCCAATCCAGGGCACAATGCACCGTCCCGGGCCAAAAACCCGCATGGCGTGACGGCTGCCCCGCTCACCGGGTTGCTGGCCGCGCTCCCCCTTGCCCCGCGAGGACTGCCAGGACCTCGGCCAGCATGTGTTCGGGCCGGTGGACCACGTCTGCGTAGTAGTAACGGAGCACCGTGTACCCTTGGACCACCGATTTGTTATTCCGGTGGTGGTCCTTCTTCACCTGTGCCCAGTCGCTGTGGTGCCTGCCGTCGAGTTCCACCACGAGCCAGCCCTCGAGCAGCAGGTCAACATAGCCGACCCCCTCGATGTACACCTGTGCCTCGACGTGGATGCCGGCCCTGCGGAACGTGGTCCGGGCTAACGTTTCGAGGAGCGATTCGGCGCCACGGTCCACCCACTCCAGCATCTGACGGGCCTTGCCGTTGCGCCTGCCCGGCAACCGCTCCCGCAGGAACTGCAGGGAAATGTCACCCCGCCCCACCGCGCACTCCACCATCACGAGCGACTCGCGTGGAGGCAGGCAGCGCAGTGCGTGGATCAGGACGTCGCCCAGGGCTGCGACGGGGCGGTGAGGGTGTGGCGGCAGGCTCAGCTCCCGGTGGGCAACCTCGCCCTCAGCAGCCACCTCCCGGCGGTGGTGGACATGCAGCAGCCCAGCTGGCGCCACCGTCCACAGCCCGTAGAACGGCGCCGCGCTGATGCAGGTAAGGAGTTGACGGCGGCTGAGCAGCGCCACGGCGGACGGGGCCGCAGACGGGAGTGCATAGAGTCCGCGGGCAGGCTGCAGGAGGCCTCCACGCACTGCCCTGCGCAGGGCAGCATCGCTGACACCAAGGCCGGCCAGCACCGGCCGCCTGGCCACGCCGCCACATAGGCTGAGCGCCTGAATTACGTCCATGCCGCCATCGTGCACGCGCAGCGGACGCCCAGGCACCCGCCATTTCCCCTATGTGGACTTCCGGGCCGTCACGCCGGGCACGATTTTGAGTCTTGGGCTGTTCACTGGCCGCGAGTTTCCGGCGCACGCCTCCCCCTGTTGACGCGAAAGGCTGCCGCCCGTGACGCCGAAACAGCGTTCACGAACGGCAGCCGATGCACCGTGCCGGGATTAGTCCATGCCGCGCAGGTCCAGCACCAGGTCGGTGTCGCCGTCGGCCTGCAGCACCACGGGAATGCCCCAGTCCTGCTGGTACAGGTGGCAGGCGGCGTGGTCGGGGATCTCGCCGTCTTCGGTTTCCGGGCCGTCGCAGGCAGCTGCGCGGGCCGTAATGTGCAGGATGCCCTCCGGAACGTCGGAGGACAGCTCGAGCGTACGGAGAAGGCCCACGGAGGTCCCGGCACCGGACACGAGCAGCTCCGGCGGGGTGGAGGAGATCTTCATCTGGGTGGGGTCGCCCCAGCGGTCATCGAGTTTTTGGCCTGTGGGGGCCGTGAAGCGGACAGTGAGCTCCATCAGACCGGGCGCCACAGGGCTCTTGGGCCGGTGCGTCTGGACGGCGCCCTCGTCCACCTGCTGGGCTTCCTTGGGGATGGGCACGTAGACAAGCTGGTGCTTGTTCGCTTCGACCACCACCAGAAGCGGCTCAGAGCCGGCCACCTGGGTGTGGTCGACGATCACGTCGGACGGCTCGGCCAGGCCCCGCGCCAGCGTGGACACGGTGCCGGCTGCCGGATCGTAGCGGCGGACAGCACCGTTGTAGGTGTCCGCAATGGCCACGGACCCGTCCGGCAGCACGGTGACGCCCAGCGGATGCTGCAGGCGCGCCTCGGACGCCTCGCCGTCCCGGAAGCCGAAGTCGAAGAGGCCCTTGCCCACCGCTGATTCAACGGTGACTGCGCCGTCGTCGCTGATCACCAGCTTGCGCAGGGCAGAAGTCTCCGAGTCCGCCACCCAGACGTTTCCGTCGGCGTCCTCTGCCAGGCCGGAGGGCTGCGCGAACCAGGCTTCGTGTGCGGGCCCGTCGAGCAGCCCTTCCAGCCCGTTGCCGGCGAGGATCGAGACATCCCCGGTGAGCGGTTCGTAGCTGAAGATCTGGTGCACACCGGCCATGGCGATCACCACGGCGTTCAGCTTGCTGGACCAGACGACATCCCACGGCGAGCTGAGCGCCACGTCCAGGGGGTGGTCGCCCAAACGTCCGGTGAACCCGGCCGCGTCCTCGTCCACGCGGGCGGGCCCGGTTTCGAGGAGCCGCTGCACGCCGCTGCCGGCGAGGGTAGTGACGGATCCGTCCGCGAGCGACAGCCCCCGCAGGCGATGGTTGACGGAGTCGGCAATTACGACGTCGTAGCCCGTCTTCGCTGCCACGTCTTCCGGCAGCAGGACAAGACCCTGCGGTTCGTTGAACCGCGCGGTGCCGGCGGCACCGTCGGCGTGGCCCTTCTCCCCGGAACCGTATGTGCTCAGCACGGTGTGGAAGTCGGTGCCGAGCTCCAGAACGCGGTGGTGGCCGGTATCCGTGACAAGCCAGGTGCCGGCGTCAGCGGCGCCGGCGGCAGCACCGGCGTCGGAGGCTGACCTGGCGGAAGCTGAACCACGGCCGGACGGAAGGTAGAGCGCCTTGCCCGGGAAGCGCAGGGTTCCCGACGTCGGCTCCGGGGCCACGTACGGGCCGTTGCCGCGGTGCAGGGTGCCGCGGGCCTCGTGCTCGGCGATCAGCTCGGGAATGAGCACGCCCAGGCCGTCAGCATGGCCTTCGCCCGACAGGTGCGCCACGATGTAGCCCTCGGGGTCAATGACAACCAGCGTGGGCCAGGCGCGGGCCGTATAGGCCTTCCACGTTTCCAGTTCGGGGTCGTCCAGGACGGGATGGTGGATTTCGTAGCGCTCCACGGCGGCGGCCAGCGCGACGGGATCGGCCTCGTGCTCGAACTTCGGGGAATGCACGCCCACGGTGACCAGGACGTCGGAGTACTTTTCCTCCAGCGGGCGGAGCTCGTCCAGCACGTGAAGGCAGTTGATGCAGCAGAAGGTCCAGAAGTCCAGGAGCACGATCTTGCCGCGCAGGGCCTCCAGGTCCAAAGACTTGCCGCCGGTGTTCAGCCAGTTGCGGCCCACCAGTTCGGAGGCGCGGACCCGGAGGTGGGTGCGTACGGTTTCGCTCATCAGCGTCCTTCCAGCTTTGAGTTGCGTTCAGCCAGCTTGGCGTCGCGTTCAGCCAATTTGGCAAACATATCGTTGTAAGCGGTGAGATCGGCGTCGTTATTCCTGTCCGCGGCCCGGTCGGTGCGCCGGGTTTCGCGTTCATCGGACCTTGACCACATGATGGCGACGCCGATCGCCACCAGCAGGGTGGGCACCTCGCCGATGCCCCAGGCCACGGCACCGCCCATTTGCTGGTCCAGCAGGGCCGAGCCTCCCCAGCTGCGGCCGAGGTTGCCGAAGTAGTCGGCGGCCAGCAGGTTGGTGCCGCCCATGATGGCCACGCCGAAGAAGGCGTGGAAGCCCATGGTGGCCAGCAGGAGCAGGAGCCGCAGGGGGTATGGCGCGCGGCGGGGAAGCGGGTCGGTGCCGATCATGCTGAGCACGAAGATGTAGCCTGTCAGCGCAAAGTGCAGGTTCATCAGTTCGTGGCCCACGTGTTCGCGCATCGCGAGGCTGAAGGCATCCGAGTAGTAGAACAGCACGATGGAGCCGGCGAAGTTGGCGGCGGCGAACAGCGGGTGGGTGACCACCTGGGAGAACTTCGAGTGGACGAACAGCAGGAGCCATTCGCGGAGGCCGCGGGACCCGTCCTTCCGTGCCGGCAGGGCCCGGAGCGCAAGCGTCACGGGGGCGCCGAGCACCAGGAAGATCGGTGCAACCATGGTGAGGGCCATATGGTCCACCATGTGCGCGGAGAACAGTACGCGGCCGTATACCGACGGCGGTCCGGACGTGATGTAGGTCAGCACCAGCAGGCCAATGATCCAGTTTGTGGTGCGGAACCAGGCCCACTTGTCCCCGCGCGCGCGGACCTTCGCGACGCCCAGGAGGTAGGACACCAGGCCGAAGACGGCGACGGCGATCCAGAGCCAGTCCAGGCGCCATTCAGTCAACCAGCGTTCGGGCGTCAATTCCGGGGGCAGCTCGTAGCCGGAGAGGATGAACGCCGGCGAGGCGTCCGCCGCATAGGTTGTTGGTTCCGGCGGCGCTGACCGGCCCAGCGCGACTGCGATGCCGGACGTGGCGCCCATAATGAGGAGTTCGATGAGAATCAGCTGCCAGAGCACGCGACGCGCGGACATGGAAGCCCCCGCGCGGGCCAGCTGCGGGATGACCCACTGCCGGTGCATGAAGCCGATTCCGCCCAGTACCAGTGTGGCGGCGGACTTCGCGAGGATCAGCTGCCCGTAGGCCGAGCCGAAGAGGTCAGCCCAGCTGGTCACGCGGATGCTGGCGTTGATCACGCCCGATGCGAACACCAGCGCAAAGGCGAACCCCGCCAGTGACGAGAACCGGCGGAGAACCGGTTCGGTGATGTCGTGGACGCCCGGCTGGGACGCCAGGCTGCTGCGGGGCTGGCTGCGTGGGGCGAGGATGCCGGAGAGGAGGGCGAGCAGGATGATGCCGCCCACCCAGACGCTGACGCCCACAAGGTGCAGGCCCAGCGAGTTGATGGCCCCCTCGTGGTCGCTGGAGCTCGCGGAGTGGCCGATCAGCGCGGTGGGGACCAGGCCGATCAGTGCCAGCAGCAGCGTAAACACCAGGCCGGTCAGGGAACGCACCCCGAAGAGGGCGGTCGTCACGACGGCGGCGATGATCGTGACAGCCAGCCAGGCGCGACCGGTTTCAATGTCTGTCATGAAGAAGACCAGGGCACGGGTGAACTCGGCATCCCCGGAGATGCCCTGCCCCGCCACATCAGAGTAAGTCAGCACCAGGACGGCGATGGCGGACAGCGTCCAGGCCACGCCTGCGGCTGCCGCGATGGCCAGGGCGCGGGCGAAGGCGGGGTGCTCGGGCGTGTCGCTGTCCTTCGACCGCGCACCGCCGAGCTTGTGCGGCAGGATACCTGCAGCGAAGATGAGCCCGCCCACTACAGCGGCAAGGGAGACATTGTGGATGGCCTTGCTCACCGGCAGGCCCCAACGCACCAGCGCACCGGGGTCGGAAACTTCACGGGCGGCCGCGGCGCCGGAGAACAGCAAGGCGGCCACCAGCCCCACGAAGAGGGCACCCAGTGCGGCCGCCTGCCAGGCCCGCTGGATGCCAAAGGCACTGTCAGTGGCCCGCGTGCCCGAATCGGGCGCGGGTTGCGGAGTGAGGGGCTTTGCTGCTGAGGGCACCTATCCATTGTCCGCTACCGTCGCCAACGCGGCGAATCGAGGATTTGGCGGATCGGGGGTTAAAAGCGAGAGGAGCGGCAACCCGCGGGTTGCCGCTCCTCTGAGCTGCGAAAGACTACTTCTTGGAGACAGCGGCCTTCAGCTTGGAGCCTGCGGTCAGCTTGACGCTGTGGCCGGCTGCAATCTGGATGGTCTCGCCGGTCTGCGGGTTGCGGCCAGTGCGGGCTGCACGGTCGGTGCGCTCAACTGCGAGCCAGCCCGGGATGGTGATCTTCTCGCCGGCGGCGACAGAAGATTCGAAAACCTCGAACAGTGCATCGAGCACGGAGTTGACGGCTGCCTGGCTGGTGCCGGCCTTGCCTGCTACCTCTGAAACAAGTTCACTACGGTTCTTAGCCATGTATGTCCTCCTGGACGCTCTTGATACTGGAGCCTGCATGCGGCGTGCGTGCAAGCCACTGTTCGAAAACTTACCAGCTTGCACCCGGGAGGGGGATAAATTCCGCGTGTTTCCGCGACTTTTTGACCTAAATCACCGGTATTTCAAGGATTTCCAGCCAAAAGCGGCCCTATGCCCTGGTCCGTCTTGGCTTTCAGGCGCCGCCCCGCCGGACGCTTCCTCACATCCCGCCGCCTCACTCCCGACGCTTCCTCACATCCCGTCGCCTCATTCCCGACGCTTCCTCACATCCCGCCGCCTCACTCCCGACGCTTCCTCACGTCCAGTCGCCTCACTCCCGACGCTTCCTCACATCCCGTCGCCTCCTCACTCATTGGCGGGGATGTGCGGGAGCCTGTGTGAGTGGTCCGTTAGTTGGCCCTGTCGAGACCAGGCGCGCCCGGTGCTGTGAAAGCCGGGTTTAAATGCGGGAGAGCCCCGACCATGACTGGTTCGGGGCTCTCGACCTAATGGTTGTCCGGCGGTGACCTACTCTCCCACACCCTCCCGGGTGCAGTACCATCGGCGCTGTGGGTCTTAGCTTCCGGGTTCGGAATGGGACCGGGCGTTTCCCCCACGCTATGACCGCCGTAACCCTGTGTCCCGTCACACACCCGTGCGGGTGTGCGGGGGAAATCTTGTGGTTACAACAACTGTGGTGTTGTTATTCAGTTTATTTTGGTTCCTGTTCCAACGGGTTTGTTGGTTGGGAACCACATAGTGGACGCAAGCATGCTTTGTTCTTGTGTGGTGTAAGTTATCGGCCTATTAGTACCGGTCAGCTTCACGAGTCGTTAGTCCTCGCTTCCACATCCGGCCTATCAACCCAGTGGTCTGGCTGGGGGCCTCTCACACCCGAGGGTGTATGGAAATCTCATCTCGAAGCGAGCTTCCCGCTTAGATGCTTTCAGCGGTTATCCCATCCGAACGTAGCTAATCAGCGGTGCACTTGGCAGTACAACTGACACACCAGAGGTTCGTCCGTCCCGGTCCTCTCGTACTAAGGACAGCCCTTCTCAAATTTCCTGCGCGCGCAGCGGATAGGGACCGAACTGTCTCACGACGTTCTAAACCCAGCTCGCGTACCGCTTTAATGGGCGAACAGCCCAACCCTTGGGACCTACTCCAGCCCCAGGATGCGACGAGCCGACATCGAGGTGCCAAACCATGCCGTCGATATGGACTCTTGGGCAAGATCAGCCTGTTATCCCCGAGGTACCTTTTATCCGTTGAGCGACGGCCATTCCACAATGTACCGCCGGATCACTAGTCCCGACTTTCGTCCCTGCTCGAGATGTCTCTCTCACAGTCAAGCTCCCTTGTGCACTTACACTCGACACCTGATTGCCAACCAGGCTGAGGGAACCTTTGGGCGCCTCCGTTACTTTTTAGGAGGCAACCGCCCCAGTTAAACTACCCATCAGGCACTGTCCCTGACCCGGATTACGGGCCGAAGTTAGATGTCCAAAGTGACCAGAGTGGTATTTCAACGATGACTCCACCCGAACTGGCGTCCGGGCTTCAACGTCTCCCACCTATCCTACACAAGCCACTCCGAACACCAATACCAAACTATAGTAAAGGTCTCGGGGTCTTTCCGTCCTGCTGCGCGTAACGAGCATCTTTACTCGTACTGCAATTTCGCCGAGTTTATGGTTGAGACAGCGGGGAAGTCGTTACTCCATTCGTGCAGGTCGGAACTTACCCGACAAGGAATTTCGCTACCTTAGGATGGTTATAGTTACCACCGCCGTTTACTGGGGCTTAAATTCTCAGCTTCGCCGTGAGGCTAACCGGTCCTCTTAACCTTCCAGCACCGGGCAGGAGTCAGTCCGTATACATCGTCTTGCGACTTCGCACGGACCTGTGTTTTTAGTAAACAGTCGCTTCCCCCTGGTCTCTGCGGCCCCGATCCCCTCCCGGACGCACGGTCCGTTCAAGGTTGGGGCCCCCCTTCTCCCGAAGTTACGGGGGCATTTTGCCGAGTTCCTTAACCATAATTCTCTCGATCGCCTTAGTATTCTCTACCTGATCACCTGTGTCGGTTTGGGGTACGGGCGGCTAAAACCTCGCGCCGATGCTTTTCTAGGCAGCATAGGATCACCGAATCCCCCCTTTACGGGAGTCCCGTCAGATCTCAGGCACATGAACAGCGGATTTGCCTACCGTTCGCCCTACATCCTTGGACCGGGACAACCATCGCCCGGCTCGGCTACCTTCCTGCGTCACACCTGTTAATACGCTTGCCTCCCAGGATCAGGTCCCGCGCTCCACCAAAACCCTTCACCCACAAGGGGTGTCAGGCAGGTCTCGGGCGGTTAGTATCCCCTGTTCAACATGGGCGGTTTTTCGCCGGTACGGGAATATCAACCCGTTGTCCATCGACTACGCCTGTCGGCCTCGCCTTAGGTCCCGACTTACCCAGGGCAGATTAGCTTGACCCTGGAACCCTTGATCATCCGGCGGACGGGTTTCTCACCCGTCTTTCGCTACTCATGCCTGCATTCTCACTCGTGTAGGCTCCACCGCTGGTTTACACCGCGACTTCACCGCCCACACGACGCTCCCCTACCCATCCACACTCCTGAACCACAAAGGCTTGGAAAATATGTGAATGCCACAACTTCGGCGGTGTACTTGAGCCCCGCTACATTGTCGGCGCGGAATCACTTGACCAGTGAGCTATTACGCACTCTTTTAAGGATGGCTGCTTCTAAGCCAACCTCCTGGTTGTCTTCGCAACTCCACATCCTTTCCCACTTAGCACACGCTTAGGGGCCTTAGTTGGTGGTCTGGGCTGTTTCCCTCTCGACTATGAAGCTTATCCCCCACAGTCTCACTGCTGCGCTCTCACTTACCGGCATTCGGAGTTTGGCTGACGTCAGTAACCTTGTAGGGCCCATTAGCCATCCAGTAGCTCTACCTCCGGTAAGAAACACGCAACGCTGCACCTAAATGCATTTCGGGGAGAACCAGCTATCACGAAGTTTGATTGGCCTTTCACCCCTACCCACAGCTCATCCCCTCCATTTTCAACTGAAGTGGGTTCGGTCCTCCACGACGTCTTACCGTCGCTTCAACCTGGCCATGGGTAGATCACTTCGCTTCGGGTCTAGATCACGCCACTGCAACGCCCTGTTCAGACTCGCTTTCGCTACGGCTTCCCCACACGGGTTAACCTCGCGACGTAACACTAACTCGCAGGCTCATTCTTCAAAAGGCACGCCGTCACAACTACTATGGCTGCTCCGACGGATTGTAAGCACACGGTTTCAGGTACTGTTTCACTCCCCTCCCGGGGTACTTTTCACCTTTCCCTCACGGTACTGGTCCGCTATCGGTCATTAGGGAGTATTTAGGCTTATCAGGTGGTCCTGACAGATTCACACGGGATTTCTCGGGCCCCGTGCTACTTGGGATACTCATCAAAGGCGGTACACAGCATTACGGTTACGGGGCTCACACCCTCTACGGCCGGCCTTTCAAGACCGTTCACCTATACCAGCACTCACACCTCCCCGGTCCGGCAGAACCAGGACAACAAGTCCCACAACCCCGCCCATGCAACGCCCGCCGGCTATCACACATGGGTCGGTTTAGCCTGATCCGCGTTCGCTCGCCACTACTAACGGAATCACTGTTGTTTTCTCTTCCTGCGGGTACTGAGATGTTTCACTTCCCCGCGTTCCCTCCACGCACCCTATGTGTTCAGATGCGGGTCACCAGATCACTCGCGCGTCTGGCGGGGTTTCCCCATTCGGACACCCTGGGATCACAGTCCGGTTATCGACTCCCCCAGGCTTATCGCAGATTCCTACGTCCTTCTTCGGCTCCTAATGCCAAGGCATCCACCGTGTGCTCTTAAAAACTTGACCACAAAAGATCAATCAGTAATTTTCGAGAGAACCATGAAAACCAACCACACCCAACAACCACCCCCAAAAAGGAAGCCATCATCACGCGCAGCCAGATCCAGGTTCATATTCTTGGAAATTGCTTCTTATAAAAGATGCTCGCGTCCACTATGTAGTTCTCAAACAACAACCCCGTACCACACACCCCACACACAACCCCCCAAAGGGGCCAACGCGCATGACCGGTGCAGCCAGGAAACCAGAAACAAACAAGCCCCGGGAAAACACGGCCAAAAACCGCAGCCTCCCCGGCCCTGTTGCCTCAGGACCCAACAGTGTGCCAAACACTAAACCACGCATCCCCCACCCGCACCGTTCCAGGACAAACCCCCACAGGGAACCCATCCGTACTAAACACAGGAAAAACACGCGGCCGCTATCCGTTGATATTCCACCCATGAGCACCCGCCGCAGAACAAACGTCTGCGCAACGGGCCTTTACTCCTGACAACCCCTCCACACCCGCCTACACGGGCCGCAGAGACTGTAGGTGCTCCTTAGAAAGGAGGTGATCCAGCCGCACCTTCCGGTACGGCTACCTTGTTACGACTTAGTCCCAATCGCCAGTCCCACCTTCGACGGCTCCCTCCCACAAGGGGTTAGGCCACCGGCTTCGGGTGTTACCAACTTTCGTGACTTGACGGGCGGTGTGTACAAGGCCCGGGAACGTATTCACCGCAGCGTTGCTGATCTGCGATTACTAGCGACTCCGACTTCATGGGGTCGAGTTGCAGACCCCAATCCGAACTGAGACCGGCTTTTTGGGATTAGCTCCACCTCACAGTATCGCAACCCTTTGTACCGGCCATTGTAGCATGCGTGAAGCCCAAGACATAAGGGGCATGATGATTTGACGTCGTCCCCACCTTCCTCCGAGTTGACCCCGGCAGTCTCCCATGAGTCCCCGCCATTACGCGCTGGCAACATGGAACGAGGGTTGCGCTCGTTGCGGGACTTAACCCAACATCTCACGACACGAGCTGACGACAACCATGCACCACCTGTGAACCGGCCCCAAAAGGAGAAACCACATTTCTGCGGCGGTCCGGTCCATGTCAAGCCTTGGTAAGGTTCTTCGCGTTGCATCGAATTAATCCGCATGCTCCGCCGCTTGTGCGGGCCCCCGTCAATTCCTTTGAGTTTTAGCCTTGCGGCCGTACTCCCCAGGCGGGGCACTTAATGCGTTAGCTACGGCGCGGAAAACGTGGAATGTCCCCCACACCTAGTGCCCAACGTTTACGGCATGGACTACCAGGGTATCTAATCCTGTTCGCTCCCCATGCTTTCGCTCCTCAGCGTCAGTTAATGCCCAGAGACCTGCCTTCGCCATCGGTGTTCCTCCTGATATCTGCGCATTTCACCGCTACACCAGGAATTCCAGTCTCCCCTACATCACTCTAGTCTGCCCGTACCCACCGCAGATCCGGAGTTGAGCCCCGGACTTTCACGGCAGACGCGACAAACCGCCTACGAGCTCTTTACGCCCAATAATTCCGGATAACGCTTGCGCCCTACGTATTACCGCGGCTGCTGGCACGTAGTTAGCCGGCGCTTCTTCTGCAGGTACCGTCACTTTCGCTTCTTCCCTACTGAAAGAGGTTTACAACCCGAAGGCCGTCATCCCTCACGCGGCGTCGCTGCATCAGGCTTTCGCCCATTGTGCAATATTCCCCACTGCTGCCTCCCGTAGGAGTCTGGGCCGTGTCTCAGTCCCAGTGTGGCCGGTCACCCTCTCAGGCCGGCTACCCGTCGTCGCCTTGGTGAGCCATTACCTCACCAACAAGCTGATAGGCCGCGAGTCCATCCAAAACCACAAAGCTTTCCACCCCCACCATGCGATGAGGAGTCATATCCGGTATTAGACCCAGTTTCCCAGGCTTATCCCAGAGTCAAGGGCAGGTTACTCACGTGTTACTCACCCGTTCGCCACTAATCCCCGGTGCAAGCACCGGATCATCGTTCGACTTGCATGTGTTAAGCACGCCGCCAGCGTTCATCCTGAGCCAGGATCAAACTCTCCGTTGAAGTAAAACAGACACAACCAACACCCCGGAAATAACAGGAACGAAGGCTGCACAAAATTTGAAACCAGCTAAAAACACCAGGCCACACCACGGGGGTGGGCAGCCCGGCACAATCAACCAATTCATAAAAAAATCGGTATCAACAAACTTGGCACACTATTGAGTTCTCAAACAACAGACACACCCGGCACCACCCAAACCAACGTTCAGGATCGCTCCGGAGCAACTTTTCAAACTTACCCGGTTTCACTCCCCGACGCAAATCCGTGTTTCAGGACCCGCACCGGCAAACAAACCAGCCCCACCAAGTTCGAGCGATCTAAAAGAGTCACCAGATTTTGGTCTTGATTTCGGGGGTTTGGCCGCCCGCGGTTACCAGCTCTTCGCTGTCTCCCTCGCGGCGACTTGGAAAACATTACACCCACGCCACCGCCAAAGCAACCCAGCCGAAAACACGTGAAACGCGCACCGAAACCCTTGGACTGCCGCGGTTTTTGGCCCCTCCAGGACGGTCAACGGAGACAACCAGGATCCGGATTGGTTTTATGGACCGCGTCACAGTCCGGCATGTTCCCCGGGGCCGGCGGGCCGACGGCCCCGCGCACCAGGTGTCCTCCCCCGCTCAACCGCACCTCAGACTGCCAGCCCGCCGCCAGCCGGCACCCGCCGCTATGGACCACAGGCTCCGCAAACAACAGCCTCCACAAACCACAACCCCCGCAAAACGTCCGGAAGGCTGCCAGGGTGAAGTTCCTCACCGAAGCGCCGCGGGCCGCGTTGCCCGCATTGCCCCGGCACCGGCAACCCAAGGACCCGCCCCGGCAGGTCCTTGGGACGTGAGGGACGAAGGGCCTTCAGAATGGGGTTCGCAGCCGGTGCCGGCGCATCAATTGGCACCGCGGCCCGCCCCGGGCGCCGTGGCCGGCTGTTGACACCGTGGCCGGCACGTCCGCCGGGCGGCGACTTCTGGACGGCTCAGGTTTTTAAACAGCGCGGGTTTCTAAACAGCGCGGGCTGTTAACCAGCCAGGGCCCCGGCGTATGCGCCGGGGCCCTGGGGGAGGGTGCTTTAAATGCGGGAGAGCCCCGACCATGACTGGTTCGGGGCTCTCGACCTAATGGTTGTCCGGCGGTGACCTACTCTCCCACACCCTCCCGGGTGCAGTACCATCGGCGCTGTGGGTCTTAGCTTCCGGGTTCGGAATGGGACCGGGCGTTTCCCCCACGCTATGACCGCCGTAACCCTGTGTCCCGTCACACACCCGTGCGGGTGTGCGGGGGAAATCTTGTGGTTACAACAACTGTGGTGTTGTTATTCAGTTTATTTTGGTTCCTGTTCCAACGGGTTTGTTGGTTGGGAACCACATAGTGGACGCAAGCATGCTTTGTTCTTGTGTGGTGTAAGTTATCGGCCTATTAGTACCGGTCAGCTTCACGAGTCGTTAGTCCTCGCTTCCACATCCGGCCTATCAACCCAGTGGTCTGGCTGGGGGCCTCTCACACCCGAGGGTGTATGGAAATCTCATCTCGAAGCGAGCTTCCCGCTTAGATGCTTTCAGCGGTTATCCCATCCGAACGTAGCTAATCAGCGGTGCACTTGGCAGTACAACTGACACACCAGAGGTTCGTCCGTCCCGGTCCTCTCGTACTAAGGACAGCCCTTCTCAAATTTCCTGCGCGCGCAGCGGATAGGGACCGAACTGTCTCACGACGTTCTAAACCCAGCTCGCGTACCGCTTTAATGGGCGAACAGCCCAACCCTTGGGACCTACTCCAGCCCCAGGATGCGACGAGCCGACATCGAGGTGCCAAACCATGCCGTCGATATGGACTCTTGGGCAAGATCAGCCTGTTATCCCCGAGGTACCTTTTATCCGTTGAGCGACGGCCATTCCACAATGTACCGCCGGATCACTAGTCCCGACTTTCGTCCCTGCTCGAGATGTCTCTCTCACAGTCAAGCTCCCTTGTGCACTTACACTCGACACCTGATTGCCAACCAGGCTGAGGGAACCTTTGGGCGCCTCCGTTACTTTTTAGGAGGCAACCGCCCCAGTTAAACTACCCATCAGGCACTGTCCCTGACCCGGATTACGGGCCGAAGTTAGATGTCCAAAGTGACCAGAGTGGTATTTCAACGATGACTCCACCCGAACTGGCGTCCGGGCTTCAACGTCTCCCACCTATCCTACACAAGCCACTCCGAACACCAATACCAAACTATAGTAAAGGTCTCGGGGTCTTTCCGTCCTGCTGCGCGTAACGAGCATCTTTACTCGTACTGCAATTTCGCCGAGTTTATGGTTGAGACAGCGGGGAAGTCGTTACTCCATTCGTGCAGGTCGGAACTTACCCGACAAGGAATTTCGCTACCTTAGGATGGTTATAGTTACCACCGCCGTTTACTGGGGCTTAAATTCTCAGCTTCGCCGTGAGGCTAACCGGTCCTCTTAACCTTCCAGCACCGGGCAGGAGTCAGTCCGTATACATCGTCTTGCGACTTCGCACGGACCTGTGTTTTTAGTAAACAGTCGCTTCCCCCTGGTCTCTGCGGCCCCGATCCCCTCCCGGACGCACGGTCCGTTCAAGGTTGGGGCCCCCCTTCTCCCGAAGTTACGGGGGCATTTTGCCGAGTTCCTTAACCATAATTCTCTCGATCGCCTTAGTATTCTCTACCTGATCACCTGTGTCGGTTTGGGGTACGGGCGGCTAAAACCTCGCGCCGATGCTTTTCTAGGCAGCATAGGATCACCGAATCCCCCCTTTACGGGAGTCCCGTCAGATCTCAGGCACATGAACAGCGGATTTGCCTACCGTTCGCCCTACATCCTTGGACCGGGACAACCATCGCCCGGCTCGGCTACCTTCCTGCGTCACACCTGTTAATACGCTTGCCTCCCAGGATCAGGTCCCGCGCTCCACCAAAACCCTTCACCCACAAGGGGTGTCAGGCAGGTCTCGGGCGGTTAGTATCCCCTGTTCAACATGGGCGGTTTTTCGCCGGTACGGGAATATCAACCCGTTGTCCATCGACTACGCCTGTCGGCCTCGCCTTAGGTCCCGACTTACCCAGGGCAGATTAGCTTGACCCTGGAACCCTTGATCATCCGGCGGACGGGTTTCTCACCCGTCTTTCGCTACTCATGCCTGCATTCTCACTCGTGTAGGCTCCACCGCTGGTTTACACCGCGACTTCACCGCCCACACGACGCTCCCCTACCCATCCACACTCCTGAACCACAAAGGCTTGGAAAATATGTGAATGCCACAACTTCGGCGGTGTACTTGAGCCCCGCTACATTGTCGGCGCGGAATCACTTGACCAGTGAGCTATTACGCACTCTTTTAAGGATGGCTGCTTCTAAGCCAACCTCCTGGTTGTCTTCGCAACTCCACATCCTTTCCCACTTAGCACACGCTTAGGGGCCTTAGTTGGTGGTCTGGGCTGTTTCCCTCTCGACTATGAAGCTTATCCCCCACAGTCTCACTGCTGCGCTCTCACTTACCGGCATTCGGAGTTTGGCTGACGTCAGTAACCTTGTAGGGCCCATTAGCCATCCAGTAGCTCTACCTCCGGTAAGAAACACGCAACGCTGCACCTAAATGCATTTCGGGGAGAACCAGCTATCACGAAGTTTGATTGGCCTTTCACCCCTACCCACAGCTCATCCCCTCCATTTTCAACTGAAGTGGGTTCGGTCCTCCACGACGTCTTACCGTCGCTTCAACCTGGCCATGGGTAGATCACTTCGCTTCGGGTCTAGATCACGCCACTGCAACGCCCTGTTCAGACTCGCTTTCGCTACGGCTTCCCCACACGGGTTAACCTCGCGACGTAACACTAACTCGCAGGCTCATTCTTCAAAAGGCACGCCGTCACAACTACTATGGCTGCTCCGACGGATTGTAAGCACACGGTTTCAGGTACTGTTTCACTCCCCTCCCGGGGTACTTTTCACCTTTCCCTCACGGTACTGGTCCGCTATCGGTCATTAGGGAGTATTTAGGCTTATCAGGTGGTCCTGACAGATTCACACGGGATTTCTCGGGCCCCGTGCTACTTGGGATACTCATCAAAGGCGGTACACAGCATTACGGTTACGGGGCTCACACCCTCTACGGCCGGCCTTTCAAGACCGTTCACCTATACCAGCACTCACACCTCCCCGGTCCGGCAGAACCAGGACAACAAGTCCCACAACCCCGCCCATGCAACGCCCGCCGGCTATCACACATGGGTCGGTTTAGCCTGATCCGCGTTCGCTCGCCACTACTAACGGAATCACTGTTGTTTTCTCTTCCTGCGGGTACTGAGATGTTTCACTTCCCCGCGTTCCCTCCACGCACCCTATGTGTTCAGATGCGGGTCACCAGATCACTCGCGCGTCTGGCGGGGTTTCCCCATTCGGACACCCTGGGATCACAGTCCGGTTATCGACTCCCCCAGGCTTATCGCAGATTCCTACGTCCTTCTTCGGCTCCTAATGCCAAGGCATCCACCGTGTGCTCTTAAAAACTTGACCACAAAAGATCAATCAGTAATTTTCGAGAGAACCATGAAAACCAACCACACCCAACAACCACCCCCAAAAAAGGAAGCCATCATCACGCGCAGCCAGATCCAGGTTCATATTCTTGGAAATTGCTTCTTATAAAAGATGCTCGCGTCCACTATGTAGTTCTCAAACAACAACCCCGTACCACACACCCCACACACAACCCCCCAAAGGGGCCAACGCGCATGACCGGTGCAGCCAGGAAACCAGAAACAAACAAGCCCCGGGAAAACACGGCCAAAAACCGCAGCCTCCCCGGCCCTGTTGCCTCAGGACCCAACAGTGTGCCAAACACTAAACCACGCATCCCCCACCCGCACCGTTCCAGGACAAACCCCCACAGGGAACCCATCCGTACTAAACACAGGAAAAACACGCGGCCGCTATCCGTTGATATTCCACCCATGAGCACCCGCCGCAGAACAAACGTCTGCGCAACGGGCCTTTACTCCTGACAACCCCTCCACACCCGCCTACACGGGCCGCAGAGACTGTAGGTGCTCCTTAGAAAGGAGGTGATCCAGCCGCACCTTCCGGTACGGCTACCTTGTTACGACTTAGTCCCAATCGCCAGTCCCACCTTCGACGGCTCCCTCCCACAAGGGGTTAGGCCACCGGCTTCGGGTGTTACCAACTTTCGTGACTTGACGGGCGGTGTGTACAAGGCCCGGGAACGTATTCACCGCAGCGTTGCTGATCTGCGATTACTAGCGACTCCGACTTCATGGGGTCGAGTTGCAGACCCCAATCCGAACTGAGACCGGCTTTTTGGGATTAGCTCCACCTCACAGTATCGCAACCCTTTGTACCGGCCATTGTAGCATGCGTGAAGCCCAAGACATAAGGGGCATGATGATTTGACGTCGTCCCCACCTTCCTCCGAGTTGACCCCGGCAGTCTCCCATGAGTCCCCGCCATTACGCGCTGGCAACATGGAACGAGGGTTGCGCTCGTTGCGGGACTTAACCCAACATCTCACGACACGAGCTGACGACAACCATGCACCACCTGTGAACCGGCCCCAAAAGGAGAAACCACATTTCTGCGGCGGTCCGGTCCATGTCAAGCCTTGGTAAGGTTCTTCGCGTTGCATCGAATTAATCCGCATGCTCCGCCGCTTGTGCGGGCCCCCGTCAATTCCTTTGAGTTTTAGCCTTGCGGCCGTACTCCCCAGTGCGGGGCACTTAATGCGTTAGCTACGGCGCGGAAAACGTGGAATGTCCCCCACACCTAGTGCCCAACGTTTACGGCATGGACTACCAGGGTATCTAATCCTGTTCGCTCCCCATGCTTTCGCTCCTCAGCGTCAGTTAATGCCCAGAGACCTGCCTTCGCCATCGGTGTTCCTCCTGATATCTGCGCATTTCACCGCTACACCAGGAATTCCAGTCTCCCCTACATCACTCTAGTCTGCCCGTACCCACCGCAGATCCGGAGTTGAGCCCCGGACTTTCACGGCAGACGCGACAAACCGCCTACGAGCTCTTTACGCCCAATAATTCCGGATAACGCTTGCGCCCTACGTATTACCGCGGCTGCTGGCACGTAGTTAGCCGGCGCTTCTTCTGCAGGTACCGTCACTTTCGCTTCTTCCCTACTGAAAGAGGTTTACAACCCGAAGGCCGTCATCCCTCACGCGGCGTCGCTGCATCAGGCTTTCGCCCATTGTGCAATATTCCCCACTGCTGCCTCCCGTAGGAGTCTGGGCCGTGTCTCAGTCCCAGTGTGGCCGGTCACCCTCTCAGGCCGGCTACCCGTCGTCGCCTTGGTGAGCCATTACCTCACCAACAAGCTGATAGGCCGCGAGTCCATCCAAAACCACAAAAAGCTTTCCACCCCCCACCATGCGATGAGGAGTCATATCCGGTATTAGACCCAGTTTCCCAGGCTTATCCCAGAGTCAAGGGCAGGTTACTCACGTGTTACTCACCCGTTCGCCACTAATCCCCGGTGCAAGCACCGGATCATCGTTCGACTTGCATGTGTTAAGCACGCCGCCAGCGTTCATCCTGAGCCAGGATCAAACTCTCCGTTGAAGTAAAACAGACACAACCAACACCCCCGGAAATAACAGGAACGAAGGCTGCACAAAATTTGAAACCAGCTAAAAACACCAGGCCACACCACGGGGGTGGGCAGCCCGGCACAATCAACCAATTCATAAAAAAATCGGTATCAACAAACTTGGCACACTATTGAGTTCTCAAACAACAGACACACCCGGCACCACCCAAACCAACGTTCAGGATCGCTCCGGAGCAACTTTTCAAACTTACCCGGTTTCACTCCCCGACGCAAATCCGTGTTTCAGGACCCGCACCGGCAAACAAACCAGCCCCACCAAGTTCGAGCGATCTAAAAGAGTCACCAGATTTTGGTCTTGATTTCGGGGGTTTGGCCGCCCGCGGTTACCAGCTCTTCGCTGTCTCCCTCGCGGCGACTTGGAAAACATTACACCCACGCCACCGCCAAAGCAACCCAGCCGAAAACACGTGAAACGCGCACCGAAACCCTTGGACTGCCGCGGTTTTTGGCCCCTCCAGGACGGTCAACGGAGACAACCAGGATCCGGATTGGTTTTATGGACCGCGTCACAGTCCGGCATGTTCCCCGGGGCCGGCGGGCCGACGGCCCCGCGCACCAGGTGTCCTCCCCCGCTCAACCGCACCTCAGACTGCCAGCCCGCCGCCAGCCGGCACCCGCCGCTATGGACCACAGGCTCCGCAAACAACAGCCTCCACAAACCACAACCCCCGCAAAACGTCCGGAAGGCTGCCAGGGTGAAGTTCCTCACCGAAGCGCCGCGGGCCGCGTTGCCCGCATTGCCCCGGCACCGGCAACCCAAGGACCCGCCCCGGCAGGTCCTTGGGACGTGAGGGACGAAGGGCCTTCAGAATGGGGTTCGCAGCCGGTGCCGGCGCATCAATTGGCACCGCGGCCCGCCCCGGGCGCCGTGGCCGGCTGTTGACACCGTGGCCGGCACGTCCGCCGGGCGGCGACTTCTGGACGGCTCAGGTTTTTAAACAGCGCGGGTTTCTAAACAGCGCGGGCTGTTAACCAGCGCGGCCCCGGCGTATGCGCCGGGGCCCTGGGGAGGGTGCTTTAATGCGGGAGAGCCCCGACCATGACTGGTTCGGGGCTCTCGACCTAATGGTTGTCCGGCGGTGACCTACTCTCCCACACCCTCCCGGGTGCAGTACCATCGGCGCTGTGGGTCTTAGCTTCCGGGTTCGGAATGGGACCGGGCGTTTCCCCCACGCTATGACCGCCGTAACCCTGTGTCCCGTCACACACCCGTGCGGGTGTGCGGGGGAAATCTTGTGGTTACAACAACTGTGGTGTTGTTATTCAGTTTATTTTGGTTCCTGTTCCAACGGGTTTGTTGGTTGGGAACCACATAGTGGACGCAAGCATGCTTTGTTCTTGTGTGGTGTAAGTTATCGGCCTATTAGTACCGGTCAGCTTCACGAGTCGTTAGTCCTCGCTTCCACATCCGGCCTATCAACCCAGTGGTCTGGCTGGGGGCCTCTCACACCCGAGGGTGTATGGAAATCTCATCTCGAAGCGAGCTTCCCGCTTAGATGCTTTCAGCGGTTATCCCATCCGAACGTAGCTAATCAGCGGTGCACTTGGCAGTACAACTGACACACCAGAGGTTCGTCCGTCCCGGTCCTCTCGTACTAAGGACAGCCCTTCTCAAATTTCCTGCGCGCGCAGCGGATAGGGACCGAACTGTCTCACGACGTTCTAAACCCAGCTCGCGTACCGCTTTAATGGGCGAACAGCCCAACCCTTGGGACCTACTCCAGCCCCAGGATGCGACGAGCCGACATCGAGGTGCCAAACCATGCCGTCGATATGGACTCTTGGGCAAGATCAGCCTGTTATCCCCGAGGTACCTTTTATCCGTTGAGCGACGGCCATTCCACAATGTACCGCCGGATCACTAGTCCCGACTTTCGTCCCTGCTCGAGATGTCTCTCTCACAGTCAAGCTCCCTTGTGCACTTACACTCGACACCTGATTGCCAACCAGGCTGAGGGAACCTTTGGGCGCCTCCGTTACTTTTTAGGAGGCAACCGCCCCAGTTAAACTACCCATCAGGCACTGTCCCTGACCCGGATTACGGGCCGAAGTTAGATGTCCAAAGTGACCAGAGTGGTATTTCAACGATGACTCCACCCGAACTGGCGTCCGGGCTTCAACGTCTCCCACCTATCCTACACAAGCCACTCCGAACACCAATACCAAACTATAGTAAAGGTCTCGGGGTCTTTCCGTCCTGCTGCGCGTAACGAGCATCTTTACTCGTACTGCAATTTCGCCGAGTTTATGGTTGAGACAGCGGGGAAGTCGTTACTCCATTCGTGCAGGTCGGAACTTACCCGACAAGGAATTTCGCTACCTTAGGATGGTTATAGTTACCACCGCCGTTTACTGGGGCTTAAATTCTCAGCTTCGCCGTGAGGCTAACCGGTCCTCTTAACCTTCCAGCACCGGGCAGGAGTCAGTCCGTATACATCGTCTTGCGACTTCGCACGGACCTGTGTTTTTAGTAAACAGTCGCTTCCCTGGTCTCTGCGGCCCCGATCCCCTCCCGGACGCACGGTCCGTTCAAGGTTGGGGCCCCCCTTCTCCCGAAGTTACGGGGGCATTTTGCCGAGTTCCTTAACCATAATTCTCTCGATCGCCTTAGTATTCTCTACCTGATCACCTGTGTCGGTTTGGGGTACGGGCGGCTAAAACCTCGCGCCGATGCTTTTCTAGGCAGCATAGGATCACCGAATCCCCCCTTTACGGGAGTCCCGTCAGATCTCAGGCACATGAACAGCGGATTTGCCTACCGTTCGCCCTACATCCTTGGACCGGGACAACCATCGCCCGGCTCGGCTACCTTCCTGCGTCACACCTGTTAATACGCTTGCCTCCCAGGATCAGGTCCCGCGCTCCACCAAAACCCTTCACCCACAAGGGGTGTCAGGCAGGTCTCGGGCGGTTAGTATCCCCTGTTCAACATGGGCGGTTTTTCGCCGGTACGGGAATATCAACCCGTTGTCCATCGACTACGCCTGTCGGCCTCGCCTTAGGTCCCGACTTACCCAGGGCAGATTAGCTTGACCCTGGAACCCTTGATCATCCGGCGGACGGGTTTCTCACCCGTCTTTCGCTACTCATGCCTGCATTCTCACTCGTGTAGGCTCCACCGCTGGTTTACACCGCGACTTCACCGCCCACACGACGCTCCCCTACCCATCCACACTCCTGAACCACAAAGGCTTGGAAAATATGTGAATGCCACAACTTCGGCGGTGTACTTGAGCCCCGCTACATTGTCGGCGCGGAATCACTTGACCAGTGAGCTATTACGCACTCTTTTAAGGATGGCTGCTTCTAAGCCAACCTCCTGGTTGTCTTCGCAACTCCACATCCTTTCCCACTTAGCACACGCTTAGGGGCCTTAGTTGGTGGTCTGGGCTGTTTCCCTCTCGACTATGAAGCTTATCCCCCACAGTCTCACTGCTGCGCTCTCACTTACCGGCATTCGGAGTTTGGCTGACGTCAGTAACCTTGTAGGGCCCATTAGCCATCCAGTAGCTCTACCTCCGGTAAGAAACACGCAACGCTGCACCTAAATGCATTTCGGGGAGAACCAGCTATCACGAAGTTTGATTGGCCTTTCACCCCTACCCACAGCTCATCCCCTCCATTTTCAACTGAAGTGGGTTCGGTCCTCCACGACGTCTTACCGTCGCTTCAACCTGGCCATGGGTAGATCACTTCGCTTCGGGTCTAGATCACGCCACTGCAACGCCCTGTTCAGACTCGCTTTCGCTACGGCTTCCCCACACGGGTTAACCTCGCGACGTAACACTAACTCGCAGGCTCATTCTTCAAAAGGCACGCCGTCACAACTACTATGGCTGCTCCGACGGATTGTAAGCACACGGTTTCAGGTACTGTTTCACTCCCCTCCCGGGGTACTTTTCACCTTTCCCTCACGGTACTGGTCCGCTATCGGTCATTAGGGAGTATTTAGGCTTATCAGGTGGTCCTGACAGATTCACACGGGATTTCTCGGGCCCCGTGCTACTTGGGATACTCATCAAAGGCGGTACACAGCATTACGGTTACGGGGCTCACACCCTCTACGGCCGGCCTTTCAAGACCGTTCACCTATACCAGCACTCACACCTCCCCGGTCCGGCAGAACCAGGACAACAAGTCCCACAACCCCGCCCATGCAACGCCCGCCGGCTATCACACATGGGTCGGTTTAGCCTGATCCGCGTTCGCTCGCCACTACTAACGGAATCACTGTTGTTTTCTCTTCCTGCGGGTACTGAGATGTTTCACTTCCCCGCGTTCCCTCCACGCACCCTATGTGTTCAGATGCGGGTCACCAGATCACTCGCGCGTCTGGCGGGGTTTCCCCATTCGGACACCCTGGGATCACAGTCCGGTTATCGACTCCCCCAGGCTTATCGCAGATTCCTACGTCCTTCTTCGGCTCCTAATGCCAAGGCATCCACCGTGTGCTCTTAAAAACTTGACCACAAAAGATCAATCAGTAATTTTCGAGAGAACCATGAAAACCAACCACACCCAACAACCACCCCCAAAAAAGGAAGCCATCATCACGCGCAGCCAGATCCAGGTTCATATTCTTGGAAATTGCTTCTTATAAAAGATGCTCGCGTCCACTATGTAGTTCTCAAACAACAACCCCGTACCACACACCCCACACACAACCCCCAAAGGGGCCAACGCGCATGACCGGTGCAGCCAGGAAACCAGAAACAAACAAGCCCCGGGAAAACACGGCCAAAAACCGCAGCCTCCCCGGCCCTGTTGCCTCAGGACCCAACAGTGTGCCAAACACTAAACCACGCATCCCCCACCCGCACCGTTCCAGGACAAACCCCCACAGGGAACCCATCCGTACTAAACACAGGAAAAAACACGCGGCCGCTATCCGTTGATATTCCACCCATGAGCACCCGCCGCAGAACAAACGTCTGCGCAACGGGCCTTTACTCCTGACAACCCCTCCACACCCGCCTACACGGGCCGCAGAGACTGTAGGTGCTCCTTAGAAAGGAGGTGATCCAGCCGCACCTTCCGGTACGGCTACCTTGTTACGACTTAGTCCCAATCGCCAGTCCCACCTTCGACGGCTCCCTCCCACAAGGGGTTAGGCCACCGGCTTCGGGTGTTACCAACTTTCGTGACTTGACGGGCGGTGTGTACAAGGCCCGGGAACGTATTCACCGCAGCGTTGCTGATCTGCGATTACTAGCGACTCCGACTTCATGGGGTCGAGTTGCAGACCCCAATCCGAACTGAGACCGGCTTTTTGGGATTAGCTCCACCTCACAGTATCGCAACCCTTTGTACCGGCCATTGTAGCATGCGTGAAGCCCAAGACATAAGGGGCATGATGATTTGACGTCGTCCCCACCTTCCTCCGAGTTGACCCCGGCAGTCTCCCATGAGTCCCCGCCATTACGCGCTGGCAACATGGAACGAGGGTTGCGCTCGTTGCGGGACTTAACCCAACATCTCACGACACGAGCTGACGACAACCATGCACCACCTGTGAACCGGCCCCAAAAGGAGAAACCACATTTCTGCGGCGGTCCGGTCCATGTCAAGCCTTGGTAAGGTTCTTCGCGTTGCATCGAATTAATCCGCATGCTCCGCCGCTTGTGCGGGCCCCCGTCAATTCCTTTGAGTTTTAGCCTTGCGGCCGTACTCCCCAGGCGGGGCACTTAATGCGTTAGCTACGGCGCGGAAAACGTGGAATGTCCCCCACACCTAGTGCCCAACGTTTACGGCATGGACTACCAGGGTATCTAATCCTGTTCGCTCCCCATGCTTTCGCTCCTCAGCGTCAGTTAATGCCCAGAGACCTGCCTTCGCCATCGGTGTTCCTCCTGATATCTGCGCATTTCACCGCTACACCAGGAATTCCAGTCTCCCCTACATCACTCTAGTCTGCCCGTACCCACCGCAGATCCGGAGTTGAGCCCCGGACTTTCACGGCAGACGCGACAAACCGCCTACGAGCTCTTTACGCCCAATAATTCCGGATAACGCTTGCGCCCTACGTATTACCGCGGCTGCTGGCACGTAGTTAGCCGGCGCTTCTTCTGCAGGTACCGTCACTTTCGCTTCTTCCCTACTGAAAGAGGTTTACAACCCGAAGGCCGTCATCCCTCACGCGGCGTCGCTGCATCAGGCTTTCGCCCATTGTGCAATATTCCCCACTGCTGCCTCCCGTAGGAGTCTGGGCCGTGTCTCAGTCCCAGTGTGGCCGGTCACCCTCTCAGGCCGGCTACCCGTCGTCGCCTTGGTGAGCCATTACCTCACCAACAAGCTGATAGGCCGCGAGTCCATCCAAAACCACAAAAAGCTTTCCACCCCCACCATGCGATGAGGAGTCATATCCGGTATTAGACCCAGTTTCCCAGGCTTATCCCAGAGTCAAGGGCAGGTTACTCACGTGTTACTCACCCGTTCGCCACTAATCCCCGGTGCAAGCACCGGATCATCGTTCGACTTGCATGTGTTAAGCACGCCGCCAGCGTTCATCCTGAGCCAGGATCAAACTCTCCGTTGAAGTAAAACAGACACAACCAACACCCCCGGAAATAACAGGAACGAAGGCTGCACAAAATTTGAAACCAGCTAAAAACACCAGGCCACACCACGGGGGTGGGCAGCCCGGCACAATCAACCAATTCATAAAAAAATCGGTATCAACAAACTTGGCACACTATTGAGTTCTCAAACAACAGACACACCCGGCACCACCCAAACCAACGTTCAGGATCGCTCCGGAGCAACTTTTCAAACTTACCCGACCCGGCGAAGCTTTGCAAATCAGCGTTTCCGCGATTTCCGCTTGCAGGAAGGTCCCCGGCCCGTGTCCGGCACACCGCTAAGTGCACCGTTTTTCAGGCTGTCAGAAAGGGGGTCGGTCGCTATCTTTCCGCTTCAGCGGCGGCGACTCGAATGACTTTACACGGCCCGGGGTGCGGGTGCAAACCAGCTCCGATTGCAGCGAAAACCCCGTCATTCCGGGGGAAAGCAGGTACCAAGCGCCGAAAAGGCGGGGATCGACGCCGTAATTCAATGATGTGTGGTGCGTCACCCGGCGACGGTCGCCACGAACGAGGGCGGGTTAACACAAAGGAGGGCCGGCAACCATGTGGTCGCCGGCCCTCCTCAGGCAGCTGGAATCAGCGGTGCTGGATTACCAGGAAGACTTGGTGATGCCCGGGAGCTCACCGCGGTGAGCCATGTCGCGGAAGCGAACACGGGAGATACCGAACTTCTGGAAGGTACCGCGCGGACGGCCATCGATGATGTCGCGGTTACGCAGACGGATCGGGGAGGCGTTGCGGGGCAGCTTCTGCAGGCCGAGGCGTGCAGCTTCGCGTGCTTCGTCAGTCGCGTTCGGGTCAACCAGGGTCTTCTTCAGCTCGAGGCGCTTTGCAGCGTAACGCTCAACGATGACCTTGCGCTGCTCGTTGCGAGCAATCTTGGACTTCTTAGCCATGTGTTTAGCGCTCCTCTCGGAATTCGACGTGCTGGCGGATCTTGGGGTCGTACTTCTTCAGGACCAGGCGGTCCGGGTCGTTACGACGGTTCTTACGGGTTACGTAGGTGTAACCCGTGCCCGCGGTCGACTTGAGCTTGATGATCGGACGTACGTCCTTGTCCTTTGCCACTAGAGCTTCACTCCTCGCGCCAGGATGTCGGCGACGACAACGTCGATGCCGCGTACGTCGATGGTCTTGATGCCCTTTGCAGAGACCTGCAGAGTGACATTACGGCGCAGGGACGGAACCCAGTAGCGCTTCTTCTGGATGTTCGGGTCGAACCGGCGCTTGTTGCGGCGGTGCGAGTGCGAAATGCTGTGTCCAAAGCCCGGCTCGGCTCCGGTCACCTGGCAGTGTGCTGCCATGACGACTCTCCTCTGAAAAATGAATGAAACGGCGGGCAGAGTTCTGCTTCACCGTGCGGCAGGCGGCGTCCGCATCCAGTTTCACGCATCCGCTCGTTTCGACACCGGCGAACCGGGTTTACTGCGGCGGAATACGGTGAGCCACGAACACCTGGCAGTGGAAGCCACTGCGACGTGCCGGGATACTGGGCGAATACAGGAATGCACGCAACTTGAGCCCCTAACTACCGGCCTCCGGGACTGTGAAAACTGCCAACAGCCACCGCAAACCGGAGCAATTGCACACGCTCCGCGCCACCTAGCGCCAACCAAGTCTACGAGACACGCGAATTAAAGACCAATCCAGCGGGGAACGGTGTTATAGAGCAGCCCCGGATCTTGATGACCCGGTGCCCCCGCGCGGCACCGTCATGGTCGCCGCAGAGCGGCCCGCCCCTCTTCAGATGCCGCGGCCCCGCCGTCGAGCGGGCCTCTTGGCAAGACATATCCGGAAAGAAGGCTCTTCACAGCAAAGTCAAAGGCTCGCAGCGGAATGTTGAGCCATGAACACACAGCTCTTGCCCTCCCCCGGGACCGGCACCCCGATGCGTCCGGACCGCCGGCCTGCTCCGGTTCGGGAGACCGGCCGCTTCGCCAGACAGCACCGGGGCAGACTCGTCCGCGCCGATGCCCTGCCGGTGACGGCATGGTCCTCGTTGGCCGCCTCGGTTGCTCTCTGGCTTGCCGACGGCGGCCTGACGGCGGCGTCCTCGCCTGCCGGACTGGTCACGGCGCTGGGCATTGTTGCCGGCCTTGCCGGCATGGACCTGGTGCTGCTCATGCTGCTGCTGGCCGCCAGGATTCCGTTCATTGACGGCGCGGTTGGGCATGACCGGGCGCTGGAGTTCCACCGGAAACTCGGGAAACCCTCGCTGTACCTGCTACTGGCCCACGGGCTCCTCATCGCGGTGGGCTACGGCATGGCAGAAGGGCTTGATCCGGTCAGCGAGGCTGTGGCGCTCTGGGTGCTGGTACCCGACATGTGGCTCGCGTTCATCTCCCTGGCACTCTTCATCGCAGTTGTTGTCACGTCCCTGGTGGCGGTCCGCCGGCGCTTCCCGTACGAATTCTGGTACGCCGTGCACCTGCTCACCTATGCAGCTGTGCTCACGTCGCTGCCGCACCAGTTCAGCGTGGGCGGGCTGTTCGCCGCAGGCACGTGGCAGCGCTGGTACTGGCTGGTTATCTGCATCGCCACCGGGGCCGCCCTGCTGTACTACCGGATCATCCTGCCGGTGCGGGCAACCTTCAGGCATCAGCTCACGGTTGAGCGCGTCACCTCCGTCGCTCCCGGGGTGGTCAATATCGAAATGAGCGGCCTGCAGCTCGGTTCGCTGGCCGGCAACGGCGGGCGGTTCTTCATCTGGCGCTTCCTCGCCCCGGGGCTGTGGTGGCATCCGCATCCGTTCAGCCTGTCTGCGGAGCCCGTGCGGACCGGACCTGACGGGCAGGGGCGGCTGCGGGTCACGGTTCGCGGTCTCGGCCGGGGCTCGGCGCAACTGCTCAGGCTCCGGCGCGGAACGAAGGTCGCCATAGAAGGGCCGTACGGACTCTTCAGCTCCGCGGCGCGCAGCAAGGACCGCGTGGTCATGATCGGCGCCGGCATCGGCATTACGCCGTTGCGGGCCCTCCTGGAGACCACCCCTTTCGACCCCGGCCGGGCGACGGTTCTGCTCCGCGGGCACAGCAGCCAGGAGCTCTATCTGGGCGAGGAGATCCTCGAACTGTGCCGGCAGCGCGGCGCCACCCTGTTCCACCTGACCGGCGGACGGGACCCCGGCTCACCTGACAGCTGGCTTCCGGCCGCAGAGCACCTCGCCGGGTATGCGCTGGCGGACTACGTTCCGGAAATCGCCCATGCCGATGTCTATGTCTGCGGTCCCTCGCGCTGGGCGGGCAACGTCCTGAACGCAGCCCGCGCCGCTGGCGTCAATGAGGATCAGCTCCATCACGAAAGGTTTGACTGGTGAGAATCAGAGCAGCAGTTTCAGCCGCCTTGGCTTCGGCCGGCATCCTCCTGGTCGGCTGGCAATCAGGTGTCCATGTGGCCGATACCCGCAGCGCGGTTGCGGCTGCAACAACGGGAAACCAGGCTTCCGGGGCGGGCACCACGGACAGCAGCGGCACCGCGTCGTCGGGATCTGCGGCGTCGTCCGGGACGACGGACAGTTCCGGAACGGCGGGCGCATCCGGCGGGGCGGGAGCCGCGGGTGCCGCGGCAAAGGCCGGCGGCACGTACGACGGCGATATGGTCCAGACCCGCTTCGGCACCGTGCAGGTCCAGATCACCGTGAAGGCTGGGCAGATTACCGACGTCACGGCTCTGAAACTCACCGACGCCGAGGGCCGGTCCGTGCAGATCAGCAATTACGCCGCCCCCATTCTCCGCAGCGAGGTGCTCCAAGCACAGTCCGCTGACGTGCAGACCGTGGGTGGAGCCACCGTGACCAGCGACGCCTACCTCACCTCTCTCCAGGCAGCCCTCGATGCAGCAAACCTCTGAACCAAGGCTCCGGGCCCGGACCTTCACCTGTATGGGTACCGTCATCAGCCTGACCGTCGCTGCGGACGCGCACAAAGCACCCCAGGCAGCGGCGGATGAGCTGGAAGCGGCAACCGCCGTCGTCGAACGCCTTTTCACTGAACTGGACAGCATCTTCAGCCTCTACCGCCCCGATTCAGAGGCGAGCAGGCTGGTGCGCGGCGAGCTCGCCCTGCCGGAGGCTTCCGGGGAAATGCGGGCGCGATATGAGGAGGCGGCCGAGTGGAGGCTCCTCACGGAGGGTGCGTTCACGCCGGAACGTCCGGACGGGGCGCTGGATCTCTCCGGAATCGTCAAGGGGCACGCCATCAGGGAAGCCGGCATGTCGCTGCTGGCGCTCGGCATGGCCAACTGGTGCCTGAACGCCGGCGGGGACGTGCTGGTCGGCGGCTCCCCCAATCCCGGCACCGATGTGCCGTGGCGGGCGGGGATTGTTGATCCGGCGGACCGGAGGACCCTGCTGGCCGGTTTCCCGCTGGGCGGGGCGGCGCCCTGTCCGCCGGTTGGAAAGACGGCCGACGGCGGGACCCGCGTTGCGCTGGCCACCTCCGGCTCTGCTGAACGCGGGGACCATATCTGGAGCGTCACGGCCGGAACCGCGGAATTCCGGCAGGTCTCCGTCGCTGCAGCGGACGTGGTCACCGCCGATGTTCTGGCAACCGCGATCGTAGCCGGCGGGGTTCCGATGCTCAACCGGGCCACCGCCATGTGGGACATCGAGGCGCTGGCCGTGCGTGCAAATGGCGAGCTGCTGGCGACGGGCGGATTCCGGCGGTAGTTTGGCTTGCCCGCCTGGAGCCGGGTGAGCTGGAGCCGGGTGAGCTAGAGCCGGGTGAGCTGGAGCCGGGTGAGCTGGGCGTACCTGGGCTGGAGGTTGTCGCCGGAGGACTTGCCCGTGACCCGCCGGACCACCCACGGCGCGGCGAATTCCCGGACCCAGCGGGCGTTGGCCCTTAGCGCATCCGCCTTGCTCAGCTCCGGGACAGGGGTCATGGGTGGAACCTCGATGGAGTGCTCGTGTTCGAGGACCGTCAGGACGCGCTTGGCCATGTTGGCGTGGCCGGCGGCGGACATGTGCATCCGGTCTCTGGCCCACATGCCCCAGTCGTAGTATTCGTTGAAGCGCCAGTAGTCCACCAGCAGGGCTCCGTGGTCCCCGGCGATGCCGCGCACGAGTTCGTTGTAGATGGCCGTACGCCCCCGCATGGTGCCGAAGACCTTCGAGCCCCGCGCGTCGAAGCCCGTGAACAGCACCACGGTGGCGCCCGTGGCCGCGAGCTTCCCGACGGCTTTTTCGTAGTCCGCGAGCAGGTCGTCGATGTCGATCTTGGGGCGGAGAATGTCGTTGGCACCGGCGTAGAGGGTTACCAGGGTGGGCCTGAGCGCAATGGCGGCGTCCACCTGCTCGGCCAGGATCTGCCGCAGCTTGCGGCCGCGGATGGCGAGGTTGGCGTAACCGAAGCCGGGGTCGGCCGAGGCCAGCTGCTCGGCCACCCGGTCAGCCCAGCCGCGGACCCCGTTGGGCCGCGTCGGGTCGTCGTCGCCCACTCCTTCCGTGAAAGAATCTCCGAGGGCAACGTAGCGGGCCGTGAAATCCATGGGAGCAAGTCTGCCACCCGTTGCCGGGAGCAACCAAGACAGGTCCGATCGCGGTCCCGCTACCGTCTGGGCGATGCTACTGCTGCCGCTCGCGGAGGATCCAGTGGTTGCTGTCCAGGCGGGCCACAATTTTTTCGCCGATGCGGGCGAGGTCCGCAACATCACGCTCAGTCAGGGCATCGAGAAACAGCGAGCGCACGGATTCAACGTGGCCCGGCGCCAGCTCCACGATGGTGGACATGCCCTCTTCGGTGAGGTGCGCGGTGGTGACCCGGGCGTCTCCGGGATGCGGCCGGCGTTCCACCCAGCCGCGGTTCTGGAGCTTGGTGACCACATGGGACAGCCGGGAAAGGGAGGCGCTGGTCCGTGCCGCCAGTTCGCTCATCGGCAGGAAGCGGCCTTCGGCCTCGGAGAGCATCGCCAGGACGTTGTAGTCGAACAGCGACACCTTGCCGGCGGCATGCAGCTGGGTATCGAGCGACGCGGGCAGCATGGTGTTGATGCTCAGCAGGGCAAGCCAGGCCCGGCGTTCATTGGCGTTAAGCCAGCGCGGTTCGGTCATTACTCCATCCTAGGAGAACTAACGCTTGACGGTTCAAGGCAGGTTCCCGCGGCGGCGAGTCGCCGGGCGGCCA
The DNA here is from genome assembly GCF_040448525.1 of Arthrobacter sp. K5. Lineage (NCBI taxonomy): Bacteria > Bacillati > Actinomycetota > Actinomycetes > Micrococcales > Micrococcaceae > Arthrobacter > Arthrobacter sp. K5. The sequence continues at coordinate 2,791,373 of NZ_CP159279.1, forward strand.
GGGCTCTGGCGGTAGGCTGGCGGTCATGTACGTAGTTTCCCTCACCTACAAAGTTGCCCAAGAGATCGTGGACCAGCACCTGGATGCCCACGTGGACTGGCTGAAGGATGCCTTCGACGAAGGCGTCTTCATCGCCGCCGGCCGCAAGGTTCCGCGCACGGGCGGCGTGCTGCTCTCCAGGGCCGACCGTCCGACCCTCGACGAGTCACTGGCCAAGGACCCGTTCAACGTGCACGGCGTAGCCGACTTCGACGTCATTGAATTCGCCGCAAACCGCACTGCACCGGGGTTCGAGAACCTGCTGGACTAGTCGCGCGGCTCCATCAGCTTTTTCAGGCCGCCTTTGCGCGGAACCTTCACCGGCTCCGGCCAGCGGGGGCTAAGGCTATCGCCCAGAGTGACGCCTCGGAGCTTGCGGCCAAACAGCGGCAGCACCCAGTCATTGACCCAGCGCCGCTGCCGCCGCTCCCAGTCGCGGAGCGTCGTCCTGGCCGGCGGCTCCCACTCCTTGAGGCTGATCTTGTGCGGCACACCCAGGTGGTCCAGAACTTGCGCCGCGAGGTATTTGTGCCCGGCCTTGGACATATGCAGCCGGTCGGTGTCCCACATCCTGCGGTCATGGAAGGCCTCGAAACACCAGTAGTCCACGAGCACAGCCCCGTACTTGGCGGCGAGCTCACGGACCCGCCGGTTGTATAGAGTGTTCCGCTTCTTCAGCGGTTCAAGCACAGCGGACACCTTGACGTCGAACCCCGTGAACAGGACCAGGGTGGCGCCGGTGGCCGCCAGCCGGGCCACCACTTCCTCGTATTGGGCCAGGAGCTGATCCATGTCAGTGCCGAAGTCCAGGATGTCGTTGCCGCCGGCATAGAGGGTGATGAGTGTGGGCTCCATGGCGATCGCCTGCTCCAACTGCTCATCCACGATATGGCGTAGCCGCTTGCTCCTGATCGCCAGGTTGGCGTAATGCCAGCCGGGTTCTGCCTTCGCCAGCTTCTCCGCCACGCGGTCCGCCCAGCCGCGCACGCCGTTCGGCATCCGGGAACTCCGGTCGCCCACGCCTTCGGTAAAGGAATCCCCGACGGCGACAAACACCCGCCGGCCCCGGTCGGGAAGCAATGGAGAGACACCCACCCCGGCAAACTACACACACGGGGCAACATCCAAGGAAACCCCAGATGAACACCGATGCTCTCTCAGTTCCTGCAAAAATCCTCTAAACGCTCTCTCACCGTTGGTTTTCTGATGAGAGAGCGTTGGGGGGAAACCAGCCAAAAGTGAGAGAGCGTCCGGGTTGAAGCGGCAAAAGGTGAGGAAGCGTCCGGGGTTAGGCGGCAAAAGGTGAGGGAGCGTCCGGGGTCAGAGCTCGGCCTTGCCCTGGCGCCAGTAGCCCATGAAGGCCACCTGCTTCCGGTCGATCCCGACGTCGCGGACCAGGTAGCGCCGCATCTCCTTGATGACACCCGCCTCGCCGGCGATCCACGCGTAGAACGGCAAGGCACCCGCGGGCTTGTCGGGGTTCTTTGTGGCGCTGACAGCGGCGGCGTCGAGGCGGGCAGGGGTTTCCCAGAGGATCTCCTGGTCAACGTTCACGTCGTCGGGTTCCGGACCGGCGGCTTCGGCGGACTTGATGCCCACCCAGCCCGGCACGGGGACGGCCGCCCTGACCGCTTCCTGAAGGAGTTCGCCGTGCGGCCGGGACCTGCCGATCGAGGCGCCGCGCGCCAGCCAGGTGATTTCGACGTCGGCCGCCGTTTCCAGGTCCATGAAGTCGCCGGCCTCCGGCACTTCCAGGAAGGCGTGCCCGGTCATGTAGTCGGGCAGGCTTTCGAGAATGGCGCTGATCGCGGGGACAGCCGTCTCATCGCCGGCCAGGAGCACACGCCCGGCCAGGCCCGGCCGCCATTCGATGCCCGAATACGTTTCCGCGGTGATGCAGTGCGCCGCCCGGTTGTTCGGCCCGATCAGGGTGAGGGCGTCACCCGGCTTGGCCGTCAGCGCCCAGTTCGCCGCGGGACCACCGTTGCCGTCGGCGTCGAAATGCATCACGAAGTCGACGTCGATCTCCGGGTAGACGGCGTCCAGCCGGGACTGGCGGACGGTGTAGGTGCGCATGGAGCCCCGAGTGGCCGGATCCATGGCCAGCCACTCCTGGTACCAGCCGCTCTCCTCCATCCGGAACTTCGGCAGCGGAATCCGGCCCCCGTCCGGCGACAGCGATGGGATCATGAGTTTGATGCGCAGGTCCAGGCTGTCCCCGTGGACACCGAAGTCGCGCAGCGAGTAGCCGCCGAACGTCACGCGCCGGAAGTTCGGGCTCAGCTCCTGCACGGCCGAGACAGTGACATCGAACGCCAGGGTCATCGGCTCGGTGGCGAGGCCGGGACGGTCCGTGACGGAGGTGCGGGCGGAACTGTTCTGTGCTGCGCTCATGAGGCCATCTCCAGGGTCGTGGTCGAAACTTTTGGGTCAGCGTGGTGCCTGCCGAGGGGGATGATTAGCGGGGTGCCGGACACCGGGTCCGGGACCACCCGGGATTCCAGCCCGAAAACGTTCCGGACCAACTCCTCGGTGATCACGCTGGACGATGCGCCCTCGGCCACGATCTGCCCGGCCTTCAGGGCGATGACATGGTCGGCGTAACGCGCGGCAAGGTTCAGGTCGTGCAGCACGATCGCCACGGTGGTGCCGCGCTGGCGGTTGAGGTCGGTGACCAGGTCCAGAACCTCAACCTGGTGCGCCAGATCCAGGTAGGTGGTGGGCTCGTCGAGCAGCAGCACGTCCGTTTCCTGGGCGAGCGCCAAGGCGATCCACACCCGCTGGCGCTGCCCGCCGGAGAGCTCGTCGACGTTCCGCCCGGCGAGCTCCAACGTTTCGGTGGCTTCCAGCGCCCGCTGCACGGCGGCGTCGTCCTTCTCCGACCAGCTGCGGAAGAAGCCCTGGTGCGGGTACCGCCCGCGGCCCACCAGGTCCCGGACGGTAATGCCGTCCGGCGCCGTCGGGTGCTGCGGGAGCAGGCCAAGGGTGCGGGCCAGCTCCCGCGCCGGGCGCGAGTGAATGTCCTTGCCGTCGAGGGTGACGGTGCCGCCGGCGGGCTTCAGGAGCCGGGACAGGCCGCGCAGGAGCGTGGATTTTCCGCAGGCGTTGGCGCCCACGATCATGGTCACCCTGCCCTCGGGGATCTCCGCCGTGAGGTTTTCCACGACCCGGCGCTGATCGTACTGCAGCGTGAGGTCCCGGGCTTGCAGAACAGCCATCAGGCATCCTTTCGGTTGGACGTGACCAGGAGCCACAGCAGGAACGGGGCGCCGAGGGCGCCGGTGACGACGCCGACCGGCAGGACGGTGCCGTCCAGCAGCAGCGGGGCGATGTTGGCGGCGAAGTAGTCCGCCGCCAGGACGATCAGGGCGCCCACCAGGGCCGACGCCGGGAGGCTGGAGCGGCCGGTGAAGCGGCGCGCGATGGGGCCGGCAAGGAAGGCGACGAATGCCACCGGCCCGGCAGCCGCCGTCGCCACTGCCGCCAGCGCGACGGCGGTGAGCACCAGACCCAGCCTGGAGGCACCCACCCGCACGCCGAGACCCGCGGCGGCGTCGTCCCCCAGTTCGAGGATGCGCAGCGCCCCGGCCAGCACGGCGGCGGCCGGGACCAGGACCATCAGCGTCAGGGCCAGCACGCCCGCACGGTCCCAGCTGGCGGAGTTGAGCGAGCCATTGATCCAGATCAGCGCCTCCGCGGCGGTGCGGATGTCGGCCCGGGTCATGAGGAAGCTGACCATGGCGTGCAGCGCGGCGGCGATGCCGACGCCGGCGAGGATGAGGCGGCTGCCGGCGGCGTTCCCGCGGCTGCCGCCTCCGAGGCCCAGGAATCCGCTGCGGGAAATGCCGTATATCAGCGCCGCCACAGCCATCGCACCGCCGAGGGCGGCACCGGACACCACAGCACCCGAGGCACCAAATACGACGATGGCCAGGACGGCTGCGGCGCTGGCCCCGTAGCTGATGCCGATCACGTCCGGGCTGGCCAGCGGGTTGCGGAGCATGGTCTGGAACAGCGCGCCCGAGAGCCCGAAGGCCAGGCCGATCAGCGTGCCGATGACCGCCCGCGGCAGCTTGGCCTCCATCACGATGAAGCTGGCACCGGGGATCTTCTCGCCGCCGGTGAAGTGGGCGGCGAGGATCTTGAAGAAGTCGGGGATGGTCACGGTGTAGCTGCCCAGCAGGATGCTGGCAGCCAGCAACAGCACGACGCCGACGGCCAGTACCGCCGTCCGGTTCACCAGCCGCCGGTTCAGCACAGTCCGCCTCTGGTTCGAAGCGCGAACGGGCAGATAATGCCCGGTTTCCGGGGTTTTGCGGGCATTATCTGCCCGTTCGCGCATGGGGATGGGGGCCTTCGGAGTCACAGGCCTGCCCCCTTGCCGCGGCGGACCAGCCACACGAAGACAGGAGCGCCGATCAGGGCCGTCATGATCCCAGCCGGAACCTCGCCGGGAAGCAGGATCACGCGTCCCACGACGTCGGACACGAGCAGCAGCGCCGGCGCAAGCACGGCGGAGAACGGCAGGATCCAGCGGTAGTCGGGGCCGGTCAGGGAGCGGACGGCGTGCGGGACAACGAGGCCCACGAATCCGATGGGGCCGGCCAGGGCGGTCGCCGACCCGCACAGCAGGACGATGCCCAGCGCGGTGACCGCCCGCGCCAGCCCGACGTTCTGGCCCAGCCCGCGGGCGACGTCGTCGCCGAGCGCCAGGCTGTTGAGGACCCGTCCGGCCAGGAGCACGATCAGTGCCCCCACGATGAGGAACGGCAGGCCGGGCAGCACCACGGACCAGTCGCGCCCCGCAATGCCGCCCACCTGCCAGAACCGGAAGCGGTCCAGGGTGTCCTGGCTGGAAACCAGGATGACGTTCATCAGGGAGAACAGCCCCGCGCTCAGGGCGGCACCCGCCAGGGCGAGCTTGACCGGCGTCGCGCCGTCCCGGCCCATGGACGCGATGAGGTAAACGACGACGGCGGCAGCGGCCGCGCCGATGAAGGCGAACCAGATGTAGCCGGTCAGGGAGGAGACGCCGAAGACGTGGATTCCGGTGACCACGGCCAGGGCGGCGCCGGCGTTGACGCCGATGATGCCCGGGTCCGCCAGCGGGTTGCGTGCCACGCCCTGCATGGCGGCACCGGCCAGGCCCAGCGCCGCACCGGCGAGCAGGCCCAGCACGGTCCGCGGGATCCGGGCGTGCACCACGGCATGGTCGCCGTCCGCCGGATTGAACTGGGACAGGGCCTGCCACACGGTTTCCAGGGACAGGCCCCGCGCGCCGACGGCAAGTGAGGCGCAACAGACAACAACGAGCACGACGACGGCGGCCAGCAGCCAGGCTGCGCGCGGCCCGCGGACCTTGCGCGCAGGCTGGGCGCGAACGGACAGCTGGGGCCCCATGGCTGCAGCCGCAGGGGCCCCAAGTGTACGTTCGGGCCGGGTGGCGGGGGCCGGCGTCGTGCTCGGTGTCATCAGAGGTTGCTTACGTGACCGGGCTTACTTGACCGCGTCTGCGGCCTTAGCCAGCTGCGGCAGGAACGTGTCCAGCGACCACGGCAGGCTCAGCGGCGAGGAGGCCGAGATGGACAGGGTGAGCGTGTTGTCCGAGTCCGCGACCATGGCGCCGTTCTTGATGGCCGGGATCTGGCCCAGCAGCGGGTCGGCCTTGATGGATTCGGTGGTCTTGGCGTCCGGAACCCAGGTCACGAAAATGTCGGACTCGAGCTCGTTGGCCTTTTCGGCGGACCACGGGATGAAGAATTCCTTGGACCCCTTCGAGTTCTCCTCCACCACCGGGGCGAGCTTCATGCCGATCTCGCTGAGGAAGCGCGGGCGGTTGTCGTTGGCGGTGTATACGTTCACGCCGTCGCTCTTGGCCGGCTCGAGGTTGCCGTAGATGTAGCTCTTGCCCTCGAGCTGCGGGTAGGCGGAGACCTTGTCCTTGATGGTGGCTTCGGTGTCGGCGATCAGCTTCGTGGCCTCGGCTTCCTTGCCCAGCGCCTTGCCGATGATGCTCGTGGAGTCCTGCCAGGACGTGCCGTAGGCCAGCTCGGGATGCGCAACCACGGGAGCGATTTCGCTGAGCTTCTTGTAGTCCTCCTCCGTCAGGCCGGAGTAGGCACCCAGGATGACGTCCGGGTTGAGCTTGGCGATTTCAGTGAAGTTGATGCCGTCGGCCTCGGAGAACTGGACCGGCGCCTTGTCCGAACCGAAGCCCGCGCCGAGCTTCTCCAGCGCGGCGTCCTTCCACGGCGTGGAGCCCTTGGCGTTGCCGCCCCATTCGTTCTTGGGCACGCCCACCGGGACCACGCCCAGCGCGATTGCAACGTCGTCGTTGACCCAGGAGACGGTGACGACGCGCTTGGGCTGCTCCTTGATCGTGGTTTCACCAAAGACGTGCTTGATGGTCACCGGGAACTGGGCGCTGGCGGACGATGCGGCGCTGGTTTCCGAAGCGGTGGAGGCCGGACCGGTGGAGCATGCAGTCAGGGAAAGAGCCGCGGCGGCGAGGACGGCGGTGGCCTTGCCGGCGGTCTTGAGGAGGGAGCGGCGCGTGGTGCCAGCGGCAGCGGAACCGCCGGGAACGGCCGAACGGCCGGGGAAGAGGGGGGAAGTCACGGAACTCCTTAGGTGAATGAAGCGAACCCAAGTAAGGCTAGCCTATCCTTCCGAAGATTACGAAAGGTTTGCGTCACGTAATTGCCCGAAGTGGCAGGACTAACGCCCCGGCGCCTTGCCAGCCAGGGGTGAACAATGGTTCACTCGAAGGGTAAACGCCCGTTCACCCTTATTCCGGGCGCCCGTCCCCACAAAGGCCCGCCACACATGACAGCACCCTCTGCCCCGAAGCCAACCCGCAGCCCGTCCGCGATCACCACAGTCCTGGCGCTCAGCGGGACACTCGTGGCACTCATGCAGACCCTCGTGGTGCCGCTGCTGCCCGATTTTCCGCGGATCCTGTCCGTCACTCCTGACGACGCGTCCTGGCTGGTGACCGCCACGCTCCTCGCCAGCGCCGTCGCCACCCCGATCGTGTCCCGCAGCGCCGATATGTACGGCAAGCGGAAGATGATGGTCATTTGCCTGGCCATCATGGTGGCCGGCTCGGTGATGGCCGCCCTCGGCGGGACCTTCCTGTGGCTGATCATCGGGCGGGCCCTTCAGGGGTTCTCCGCGTCGCTGATCCCGGTGGGCATCAGCATCATGCGCGATGAACTGCCCAAGGAAAAGATGGGCTCCGCGGTGGCGCTCATGAGCGCCACCCTGGGCATCGGCAGCGCCCTGGGCCTGCCGCTCGCCGGCCTCCTCTATGAAAGCCTCGGCTGGACCTCAATTTTCTGGGTTTCCGCGGCCGCCGGGACGCTGCTGCTGCTGGCAGTGGTGCTCGTGGTGCCGGAATCCAAGGTGCGCACCCCCGGCCGCTTCGACTACGCGGGCGCGCTGGTGCTCTCCGGTGCACTCGGATCGCTGCTGCTGGCCATTTCCAAGGGCGGCACCTGGGGCTGGGGCTCGGAACCTGTGCTCCTGTTATTCCTCGCGGCCGCGCTGCTGCTGGCCGTCTGGATTCCCTACGAGCTCAGGGTGGGCCAGCCCATGGTGGATCTTCGTACCACGGCGCGGCGGCCGGTCCTGATGACCAACCTTGCGTCGTTGCTGATCGGTTTCGCGATGTTCGCCAACATGCTCCTGACCACCCAGCAGCTTCAGCTTCCCCTCGCCACCGGCTACGGCTTTGAACTGAATGTCATCACCGCCGGCCTCTGCATGGTGCCCTCCGGACTGGCGATGGTGGTGTTCGCCCCGGTGTCCGGCGGCATCATCCGGCGCTTCGGCGGCCGGTCCGCCCTGATGACCGGTGCCGGCGTGATGATCGTCGGGTACGTGGGGCGGGTGTTCTTCTACGACTCCATCACGTGGGTGATCATCGGCTCCACGGTGGTGAGCGTCGGCACGGCCATTGCCTATGCCGCCATGCCAACGCTGATCATGGGAGCCGTCCCGATCACGGAGACCGCCTCCGCCAACGGCCTGAACAGCCTGGTCCGCTCCATTGGCACGTCGACTTCCAGCGCCGCCGTCGCCGCCGTGCTCACCTCGGTCACCATTCCGCTCGGCGCCGCCCGGCTGCCCTCGTTCGATGCCTTCAGGGATGTGTTCTGGATGGCCGCGCTGGCGTCCGCCGCGTCCGTCCTGGCAGCCATCTTCATTCCCCGCATCACCACCCACCGCCCCGCTGCGCCGGCGGCAGCAGAGCTGGTGGTGCAGGGGCGCGTCCTGGCACCCGACCACCGCCCGCTCACGCCCGCCGTCGTTACCGTCCTCCAGACTGAGGGCGAGCCGGTGGACTGGAGCCGGGTGGACACCGACGGCAACTATTCCGTGGCGCTGCCGGGTGCCGGGAAGTACCTCGTGGTGGCCAACGCTGCGGGCTGGGCGCCGATGGCGGAGGTCTTCGATTTCGACGGCCGCACGCTGAAGCAAAACTTCCTCCTGCACGAGCGGCTGGAAATCAGCGGCCGGGCAGCCATTGGCCGCGGGCCCGTGACCGGCGCCGTGGTGACGCTGCTGCGCGCCACCGGCGAGCACGTGGGCACCGCCAGGACGGACGACGACGGCGTGTACACACGTCCGCTGCCCGCCGCCGGACGCTACATAGTGACTATGCTTCATCCCGTGACTCATCAAGCCGTGGCGCGGAAGCTCGCCGTCGACAACCGGTCCGTGACCGTGGACCTTACAGCCGAACACCTCCCCCAGCGGGCCGGCGCAGAGCGGACCGCCGCGGGCCGGACCGGCGGGGAGCCGGTGCGGGCATGAGCAGCCCCAGCCAGGAATCCATTCTCACCGCGGCCGGGCGGCTGTTCGGCGAACGCGGCTACCGGGCCGTGACCGTCCGCGACATCGCAGCGGAAGCCGGGGTTTCAGCGGCCCTGGTGATGAAACTGTTCATCTCCAAGGCCAAGCTGTTCGCTGCTGTGCAGCCGGACGAGTCGCTGCTCACCGAACTGACCGTCCCGGCGTCCGAGCTCGGCGGCGCGCTGGTGTTCCGCGTGCTGATGCGGCGGGAACGCGGCATGCAGGAACCCTGGGCCATGATTCCGATCAATGTTCACGATGCCCCGGACCCCGACGCGTCGCGGAACGAACTGCGCGAACGCTACCTCGGCAGCATTGCCAAGCTGATCGGGGATGCGACGCCGGACCGCCGCTATGCCTCGACGGTCACAGCGCTGATGACCGGGTTCGGCGAAACGGTCCGGACTTTGGGGCTCTTCGACGGCTGGGACTTTGACGAGCTGGTGGCCTACTACGGCGGAATCGTCCAGGCCCAGATCGACGCCTGCACAGCCGCACACTCCTAAACGCCCCCAAACGCAAAACCGCTGGTTGAGCTGGTCGAAACCCAAAGGTTTTCGACAAGCTCAACCAGCGGACCACTCAATCAGCGGTGAGTCGGGTTAGCGATACGAGATGCTCAGCAGCAGCGCCTTGAGGGCCTGCCCTTCGGCGCCTGCCAGCCAGGACTTGGCCGCGGCATCATTGGCGAAAGGCTTCTCGATGAACTGCACGTCCGCCACGATCACGCCGTCGCCGGCGCGGATGATGCCGTCAAGCGCGGTGCCCTGTCCTGACTTGGGGGCCCCTGCCGCCAGGTGCATGCGGTAGGTCGCGTTGCTGTCCATCCGGTCCACATAGAACGCGTACTGGGCGGCAGGCGCGGGCTGCGCCGCGAGGCCCGGTACGGGTGCCGACTCGAAGACTGTGCGGGTCACCGGGTGGGATACGCCGTCGGCGATCCGCCCGGAATACACGGTGGCCTGCTTCGTACCGCCGGCATCGACGACCGTCGCCGTGGCCGAGTCCGACGGCGAGCCGGAGCCGGTGAAGAGCTCAACCTTCCAGCCGGCCGGGTACTTGAAGGACACGTGGCCGTTCGGGAACGTGAACGTCTTGACGTCGGCAGCCGGAGCCGGCGACGGCGAGGTACCCGGATTCGCCGCACCGCCGGCCCCCGCGCCGCCTCCGGCGGAGGCTGACGGGGTCGGTGAAGCCGACGCGGTCGCGGACGTGGCCGGGGAGGACGACGACGGAGCCGCCGCAACCATGGCGCCGCAGCCGGCCAGGGAGAGGGCGGCGGCGGCAAGGGCAGTGACGACGGGGGCGCGGAACGCAGGGCGCATGGTGGTGCCTTTCATGATGACGCCGTCAAGCTCGCAAGGGGCTGCTCTTGCCCGCCGCGTGGGAATGCCCTGACCCTGTGGAGCGTGTGGCGAAGACTGGTGGAGTCACCACAGTGGCACGCCAAAACAGCCCGCCACTAGTGCCGTCGCAATAAATCCATCGATTTGTTATGAACCGCACCAAAGCGTTACGGACTAGCGCAGCACGATATCCACGGGATTGGCTTCGGACCGCCACTGCCCTGCTGTTCCCGGTTTCGGGGTGATAACAGGGGCGGTAAGCACGCCGGAGCGGTTGGTTCGCCTGTCCCGCAGGATCTCGGTGACCGAGCCCAGGTGCCGGGACAGGTCGATGACGTTCTCCGGTGCCGCAAGGAGCAACTGGAAGCCAAACTCATGCAGCGCCTTGATGCCCGCGCCGGCGAACTCCTCGGAAGCCAGCACAAAAGCCTCGTCCATCATCACAGTGCCGTACGTGGTGAAGCCCTGCTCGGCGATGCCCAACTGGTAGCTCAGCGCCGCCGCCATGATGAACGCGGTGAACCGCTGGCGCTCACCGCCGGACATGGAGCCCGTGTCGGCATGCATGAACACTTCCGTGCGTTTGCCGCCCTTCTTCCCGGGGGCGTCCATCTCTCGGTGCTCCTTGCACTGGATGAAGAGGTGGCCGCGTACGTCCAGCACCTCGGCCCGCCAGCGCCGGTCCTCGGGAGTCTGCGACCCCAGCCGCTTCACCAGCGTCTCCAGCGACTTGTAGCGGGCGGTCAGTTCGGCGTCGTCATTCTGGCCCGCATGAGCGTTTTCCGTCTTGCCGTGCCGGGTGTGCCGGGTCTTCAGGGCGTTCTGGATGGCGTCCTTGAACTGCTTGGCCGTGGCCGGCAGGGTCTGCTTGATGTCGAGTTCGAGGTAGCTGCCCTCGTGGAAATTCACCTCGGACAGGATTCCGTTCAGCGGCAGGATCCTGCTGGTGATGGAACGGCGCTCCTCATCCAGCAGGTGGAGCAGGGTGCTGAACGACTCGTGCGTGCGCTGGTTGAAGAACTGCCGGAATTCGGTCTCCTGCGCGGGTAGCCCGTCATTGATGATCGCGTGGTAGCGGGCCTCGAACTCGCCGACGGCGCCGATGGACGTGCCGTGGTCGGCCGAAATGGCGGTGCCCCAGTCGCGGACGAACCCTTCGAAGATCCGGGTGAGCCGCTCCGACGTGGCCTGGGCGCGGGACTCCGCACCGTGCAAATCACCGAGCAGCTGGGTCCGCACCCGGCCGGCGAGGTTGTCCAGTTCGTGCATTTCCGTGACGTCGCCGAACTCGGCGAAGTAGGGCGCCAGCGCTGCGGTGGTGGAGTCCGACGGCGGGGCCTGGTTCAGGCGGGTACGTGCGGCTTCCAGCAGCGAATCGGAGGCAGTGAGCTGCTGGTCCAGTGCCTTGTATTCGCTCTGCAGCACGGCCGCGGCCTCGGTGCTGGACTGGTGCTTTTGGCGGGCCGCTTCGATGTTGGCGCGAAGCGGTTCGAGGTCGGCCTGGGCGGCGAGCGCGTCCTTGAGCCGCTGTTCAATCCTGCTTAGCTCGTCTGCAGCAACCGCCGCCGAAACCTGTTCCCACGGGCGGTCGTCCTCGGCAACCCTGCGGAGGGCCTCGAGCTGGCGTGACAGGCCCTGGTGTGATTCCTCGCGGCTTTGGGCCAGCTGCGCCGCCTTCGCCAGTTCCTGGCGCAGGTCTTCCGCCTGCCCGGCCACGAGCTCCAGCTTGGAGGCGTTGTCGAACCCGAGGACGTAGTCCTGGCGGCTGGTGAAGCGGTCGTCCTTCTCCACGGTGTGCCGGTTGCGCTTGACCACGCCGCCCAGGCTCAGGCCCTTGTCCAGGGCCGCCAGTTCGTCGGGGTTGGCCACGCACGGGTACGCGAAGTCAAGCGCGATCCGCTCACGGATCCACATCCCGGCTTCTGCGTTTGTCCCGGTGGTGAGGATGTCCAGCTTGGTCAGCAGGTCGCCGTCGGCCACGTCCTCCACCGCGAGCGCTGCCCCGGCGAGCGGCTTGGAGACGTCCACCGCGCGCAGGGCGCCGCGGACCGTGTGGTCATTCAGGTAGCGGGTGACCGCCGCGAAATGTTCGCCCGGAACAAGCAGCGTGGTGGCCAGGTTCCGCAGCGCACGCTCAGCGGCGGGTCGCCACTGCTCCTGGCCCTCGGCAAGGTCGATCAGCTCGCCGCCGAACGGCATCTGCTCCTCGGGTACGCCGGTGGCCGCCGCAATCGCGGCCCGGTTTTCAATGCTCGACGGCGGCAGCAGGGACTTGCGCGTTTTCAGCGACACAAGCTCCTGTTCGGCCGCGGCAAGCTCGCGCTTCTTCGCGGCATGGGCGTCGAAGGCCTCGAAGCGGAGCTCCTGCAGGGCCGCGGAGTCATCCTTCAGCTCAGCCGAGCGGGTGGCCGCCTGCTCGTGGGCCTGCTCCCAGCCTTCAGCCGTCCACTCCAGATCCAGGCCAGCGTCCGCCAGCGCCTGCCGGGCCGCCTCTTCCACCTGCTGGCGGAGCTTCAGGCCCACTCGGGCGTTCTCGAGGGACTGCTCGATCGAGGAGATGGCGTTGCCGCCCTGGTTGTTGTAGTCCGCCTCCAGCTGCCGGAGCTCCTTGGCCAGCCCGTCCCGGACGCCGCGTTCCGCTGCGAGCTCCTTGGCCTTCGTCTGGGCGAGCGCCTTGAAGCGGGCCAGCGTCTTCTCGTGCACGGTGACGGCAAGCTGCTGCCGGTAGGACTCGAACTCCTCGCCGGCGAGCTCGCGGAGCCGGTTCGCGTCCAGCAGCGACTGGGCGTACTCCCTGTTCAGGCCCGGGACGGGGGCCAACTGGTCGCGCTGCTGCCGGACATCCTCGAGCCGCTGCCGGATGGACATGAGGTTGCTGAATTCCTCGACGACGTCGTCCGCCGCGGCCAGGGTGGCCGGCGCGTCCAGCACCTGGTCTCGGAAGAACGTGTTCACGCTGCCGCCCAGGCCCTTTCCGGCCTGGATGACGCGGAGCAGGGGCAGCGCCTGGTCCGAGTTGATGCCCAGGAGCCGGCGGAACCGCTCCGCAAACGCCTTATGGACATCAAAAACCTGGGCGTCGGGGAAGATGTTTTCCAGCGCAGCCTTGGTGAAGCGCTTCTCGGCGATGTCCTCGATCGCGGCGAGGTCCAGTGGCCTGGTGTCGATCAGGTAGTACCGGCCGACGCTCGACTCCGTACCGTTCTTGGGCAGGTCGAACAGCGCCGACACCGTCACCCTGGTGCCCGCCGCGTTGTCGAATGTCAGGGCGACGGCGGACCAGGTGGCGCCGGGACGCTGGAACGCGCTGGCCGAGCCCTCCCCGACGGCCTTGTCCCCCACCTTGCCGCGCATGTATGTGAACGTGGTCCGCTTGTCCTCCACGGCTCCCGAGCGCTGCGCGGCTGCCTCGTTGGAGCGCGGCCGGGCATCGAACACCCGCAGCATGGCGTCGAACAGCGTCGACTTGCCCACACCCGAGTTGCCTGTCAGCAGGGTGCCGTTGCGGTCCACGTGCATCGTGTGGGCACCATGGAAAGTTCCCCAGTTGACCACCTGCACCAGGGCCAGGCGCATCTGGCCCGGGTTAACGACCTCGCCCAGCGGGAGCATGCTTGCGATACTCACTTGGCTTCTCCGCCCGTGGCCGGTGTTTCGTCGCTGTCCGCTTCTTCGTCACTGACGGAGCGGTCGGCGTCGAGTTCTATGAGTGGTTCTGTCCCTGACGGGTCTGCCGTGGCGGCTATCAGGGCTTCGATTTGGGCGGGGATGTCGCCTATGTTGTCGAAGGGGAGGGCCAGGGGCAGGGCGTTGGAGATGGTGTAGACGTCGTCCAGGCCGGTGGTGAGCAGGAGCTGGCGGGCGAGGAGCTTGGTGATCGCGCGGTTCACCACGTCCGAGTCGCGCAGGGCGTCCTGCTGGCCGGCCGGCTGGTAGTGCGCCACGAGTTCGGCGATTTCTTCGCGGGTGATGGTGGGGTCCGTCTGCGCCGTGACGTGGCGGTCCAGCAGGAGCCGGAGGCGCAGCAGCACGATCGTTTCCACCCGGCTCAGGGCACGCTGCTGGCGCAGGATGCTGGAGCGGGCACTGCCGCCGATCGCCTCGGGGTCAACGGGACGCAGCACCGCGATCTTGCGCTCGTGGTCCAGCTGCAGCGTGAGGAAAAGCTCGGACAGCCGGCTGCGCAGGATCAGCTGGTTGTCCAGCAGCGTTGTCCAGAGTTTCTCGTCCCGGCCGCCGTCGACGTACGGGCCCTTCAGCAACTTCACGAGGGCCTGGCGGACCTTCATGGGCAGCACACCGGTATCACCGGGAAAGAGTGCGGCGCCGTCCACAAACGTGTCGCGGGGGGTGACGCCGCTACCCATGGAGCTTGCCGGCATGGCCGCGGATTCGGCGGGCTCAACCACCGGGGAATCGGCGTCCGCCGTCGTCATCTCTTCAGTCATCGCTAATCCTTCTTGAGCGTTACCACCGGCAGGTATGCCTTGCGGGTGGTGCCGTCTATCTGTTCGAAGTCGAGGGCCTCATATGCCAGCTGGTCAAAGCCGGCGCCGGTGTGGAGGGCGTGCGAGAGGAGCGCGCGGATGGAGTTGATGTGCTGTTCCTCTGGCGGAAGCTGCTCCCAGGCCTCGGCGAGGGTGGAGGCGCCGGCTGCGGCGGCGCGGATCGCCTCCGGCCTGGCCTTGGCGGTCCGCGGGGAGCGGACCCGGTCCGAGTCGCTGAACGCGATGGGGTCGGCGAGCTTGGGCGGGGCGGCAAACTCGTCCGGGTCGAAGAGCTTGACCATGGCGAGGGATTCGAAACCGGCGTTAAACAGTACCGGCCCGCGGACCAGGCCCGGCCGTTCGCGCTCGTAGGGCATGGACCGGATGGCCTGCTCCGCCTCGCGCAGCACCTTGCGGAGGCGCACCGACTGGCGGAAGTCGTCGCTCTGGACGTAGGTGTTCAGGCTCTCGCTGAGCTTGCCGTAGATGCGCTGGATCTGGCTGTGCTGCTGCCGGAGTTCGGCCACCAGGTTTTTCAGGGTCTCCCGGTCTTCCGGCGACAGGTCGTCTGCGAACTGGCGGCTGAGCACCTCGCCGATCGCGGAACGGAAGCGCAGCTGCTGCTGCGGGTCCTCGAGGAAGGCGGTGAAGGAACGGAAGGTCCTGCCCTCCGGGCTCTGGCGCAGCCGCTTGTCCGCCTCAAGGACCTGCGCCATCGTGGCGCCCTTGGTCAGGGATTCCTCGATGATCTGGTTCCGGAGCTCGCCCACGAGCTCCTCGATGCGGTCACGCATCTTCTTGTAGTCAGCGGGCAGGCTGGCGGCCAGATCCAGGATGTTGCCGGCTGCTTCCACAGCCTGGTCGTCGTCGAGCAGGCCGTCGAAGTCACCGGAACTGATGTCCTCGATCAGCTGCTGCCGCTCCTCGATCTCCTCCTCCAGCGCTTCCAGCCGTGCACTCTGGTCCGGGTTGGTCTCGTTCGCGAGCTTCTCCACGTCACCCAGGAGTGTGCCCAGCCGGGAGCCGTTGAGCGTGGACCTTTCGCTGGAGAGGCTGTCCAGGAACGCCAGCACGCGGGCGGCCGCCTCCGTGACTTCGTAAACGATCTGCCCCGACTGGTTCCGGCGGGTCAGGAACTGCTTGCGGGTCCACTCATCGCCGAAGGATTTTCCGTTGGCATGCCCGCCCAGCCCCGGCTCCTGGCGGCGCAACTGCTCAAGGAAGGAGTCGACGTCGGCGTGGAATTCTTCCAGCGGAAGCTGCGGCCGGGTGCGGGTAAAGGATGCCTGCAGGACCGCGATCACCCACGGGGCGGAACGGGTGAGGGCCCAAGCAGGCCCCTTGGTGAGGAGCTCAAGGTCCCTGAGCCTTGCGCTGATCGCGTCAGCGGAGGACGTGGCGGACCGGGGCACACACTCTCCTAGCAACTTGGGGGATGGTCTGGGCAGCGGAAACCCGAAAACTGCCAACTACAAGGTTAACGCAGAGCCGCAGGCCGGCCCGCGCCGTGATCCCACACCCACCCCGAAACGGATGCCGTTGCCGGTCAGGCAACGTTACGGGTGTGACAGATGAGGTTTTCGCAATCACTCTGTGACCTACGCGGGAGTATTGTCTCGATCCCGTATCAAGGCGGCCACAGCATGGCCGAAACGCTGGAGGAAGCTTCGCTCCTGGCCCTAGTCTCGAGCTACTGATCCATCCGCAGCAACGGCGCAGGGGGAAGCATGCAGTTCGACTTGAGTGCAGTGGAGACAGCCACCTTGGTGTTCATTGGAACGCTGGCGTTTGCACTGGTGCTTGTCTTGTTCGTGGCGGCGGCGGCATTCGCCGCGCTCGTCCTGGTAGGCGTGGGGAGGCTGGCCTGGCTGGTCATTGCCGCTGCGCTGCTCAGGACCGTCCACGGGATCAACCACGCCTGGGACAGCCTGGTGCACCATGCCTCTGCTGTCGAGTTTCCCACGGAATTTCAGGGGCAGCCGTCCCCTAGCACCGGAACCTACCCGCGGGTAGCATTGAGGGACAGCTGAAGGGTTCTCCACCCGCGGCGGACCCAGGGCTTGAGCCGGTCATCCGGTTAGAGGAGATGCCCCGTGAGCTCCGCCATTGACAGCCAGGCGGCTGAACGCCCGGCCACAACCACCACAGCTGAGGACGGCACTGGCGCCGTCCCGCCCATCGACAGTCCGGCGTCCGAAACACCCGTCGCTCCAGAGAAGATCGGTGCGGGCGCGTCCGCCGAGGACGCCCGTGCCATTGCCGAAGCAGCCCGCGAAACCGAGTGGGTCAGGCCCAGCTTCGCCAAGGGCCTGTACCTCGGCAGCTTTGACCTGGGCCTCATCCATCCCTGGCCCGCCGCCAGACCCGATGACGTGGAACGCGGCGAGGCCTTCATGGCACGGCTGACGGAGTTCTGCCGCACCATGTCCGGACGGACCATCGAACGCGACGCGAAAATTCCCGACGAATATCTCCGCGGGCTGGCAGAGCTGGGCGTGTTCGGCATGAAGATTCCGCAGGAGTACGGCGGCCTGGGTCTGTCCCTGGTCTATTACGGCCGCGCGCTGGCTCTGCTCGGATCCGTGCACCCGAGTCTGGGCGCCCTGCTCTCCGCCCACCAGTCCATCGGCGTGCCGGAACCGGTGAAGGTGTTCGGCACGCCCGAGCAGAAACGCAAGTATCTGCCGCGCTGCGCGGAGGGGGCGGTCACGGCATTCCTGCTGACCGAGCCCGACGTCGGCAGCGACCCCGCCCGGATGGGCAGCACCGCTGTTCCCACTGCCGACGGCGAGTCGTACGTTCTGGACGGCGTCAAGCTCTGGACCACCAACGGCGTGATCGCCGAGCTCGTGGTGGTGATGGCGGTGGTGCCGCAGCACACTGACGCGGGCGGCACCGTCCACAAGGGCGGCATTACCGCTTTCGTCGTGGAAATGGACTCCCCCGGAATCACGGTGGAGAACCGCAACACCTTCATGGGACTGCGTGGCATCGAGAACGGCGTGACCCGGTTCCACCAGGTCCGTGTGCCCGCTGCGAACAGGCTTGGCCGTGAAGGGCAGGGACTGAAGATTGCGCTCACTACCCTGAACACCGGCAGGCTCTCGCTGCCGGCGCTGTGCGTGGCGACGGGCCGCTGGAGCCTCAAGATCGCGCGGGAATGGTCCAACGCCCGCACTCAGTGGGGGCGCCCGGTGGGCAAGCACGAAGCAGTGGGCAAGAAGATCGCGTTCATCGCCGCCACGGCCTTCGCCCTTGACGCCGTGTTCGAGCTGTCCGCCGAGATGGCCGATGCCGGGCAAAAGGACGTCCGCATCGAGGCGGCATTGGCCAAACTGTGGTCCACCGAGATCAGCTACCGGATCGCGGACGAACTCGTACAGATTCGCGGCGGACGCGGCTATGAGACGGCCGATTCGCTTGAAGCCCGCGGCGAGCGTGCCGTCCCCGCGGAGCAGCAGCTGCGGGACCTGCGGATTAACCGCATCTTCGAAGGTTCGTCGGAGATCATGCGGCTGCTGATAGCCCGCGAGGCCGTGGACGCGCACCTCGCCGCCGCCGGGGACCTGGCCTCCGCCGAGGCGAGCCTTTCGGACAAGGCGCGGGCCGCCGTCGGCGCCTCCGGCTTCTACGCAAAATGGCTGCCCAAACTGGTAGCGGGCGCCGGCATGGATCCGCGCTCCTACAGGGATTTCGGGCGGCTGGCCAAGCACCTCCGCTTCGTGGAGCGGTCCTCCCGCCGGCTCGCCCGCCAGACCTTCTACGGCATGGGCCGCTGGCAGGCCCGCCTTGAGCACAAACAGGCGTTCCTGGGCAGGATCGTGGACATCGGGGCCGAGCTCTTCGCCATGGCCGCCAGCTGCTCCCGCGCCGAGATGCTGCTCCGCACGGCACCCGAACGCGGCGCCACCGCATTTGAACTGGCCGACGCCTTCTGCGAGCAGGCACGCGTCCGCGTGGACGAGTACTTTGACCAGCTGTGGCGGAACACCGACGACGGCGACCGCGACCTCGCGCGCAAGGTGCTGGCCGGCAACTACACATGGCTGGAGGCCGGTGTGTTGGACCAGTCCGAAGGGACCGGCCCCTGGATCGCCGATGCCTCCGCCCGCAAGTCGACCAAGGAGAACCTGCACCGCGCCTACCGCTGACCGCGCCAGGTAACGGGCGTCTGCCCCTGATTCCCCTGCCCCTGACAAGGAAGACACGCCACACCACGATACTAAGCATCCTTGCTAATGCCCATTGAACGGAGTTAGCTAGAAAGTGAGGCCAGTGCCTTGGCCTCGGCATTGCGTTGCCCGGCTTAGGCCCCTGAGCCCGGGTCCGTTCAATGAAAGCGAGTCGCTGATGAGTACCCCAACAGGCTCCGGGGACAGACGCCCCCGGGGCACTTTCCCTGAATCAGGCAGATCCGAAACCAGCAGGCCCGAACACAGCGCGGCAGACGCCCCCACGGAAGCCACGCCTGTCTACGATGCCACCCAGTCCCGGCGTTCAGCAGCCCGACCCGGCGCCACCGTCACCGGCACCGGTGCCTTGACTGACACGCACACCCGGGCCCTTAACACCACGGACGCGGACACGCCGTACGCCGAGCGCGACTACACACCCGACAATGAACCTCACGGCCGCCTGGACACGGCACGGCCCGAGGACCCGGCCTTTGCCACCCGGGAGATGGCCGCGGCCCGCGAACGGGAGGCGTTTGGCGGCATTAAGATCGGCTCGGCGTTCTTTGGCTGGCTGGCCGCCACGGGCATGGCCGTGCTGCTGACCGCCCTGGTCGCCGCGGCCGGAACCGCCGTGGGACTTGCCACGAACACCGACGTGAACACCGCCGTGGGCCGGGCCGCCTCGAACCAGACAGTGGGGATCGTGGGCATCATCGTCCTGCTGGTCATCCTCTTCGCTTCCTACTACAGCGGCGGTTACGTCGCCGGCAGGATGGCACGGTTCAATGGTGCGAAGCAGGGGTTCATGGTGTGGATCTGGGCCCTGATCGCTGCTGTGCTGGTGGCCGTGTTGGGCATGATCGCCGGCGAGCAGTTCAATATCCTGGCGCAGCTGAACAGCTTCCCCCGGATTCCAGTCAATGAGGGCCAGGTGACCACCACCGGCATCATTGCCGCCGTCGTGGTCGCACTGGTGGCGCTGGTAGGTGCCGTCCTGGGCGGCATGGCAGGCATGCATTTCCACCGCAAGGTGGACCGCGCCGGCTTCACACCCACCGCGGATTATGAGGAGCACTGAATAAGGAGGACCGCTGACCGGCTGCCGGATTCCCTAACGGTGAAGCGCGACGGCGTCCACGTAGTACCAGCGCCGGTCCACCCTGAGGAAGCGGCTGGTTTCGTGGTGGACGCCGCGCCCGCCGTCCTGACGGAAGTGCGCCTTGAATTCCACAACGCCTTCGGTGTCGAGCGGGCCGCCCCGCTCGACGGACACGATGTCCAGCCGCCGCCACTCCAGGCCCGGGTCGAACTCCAGCTCCGCGGGCCGTTTGCTGGAGTGCCATGTTTTCAGGAGGTAGCCGGCATCCAGCAGGACGAAGGCAGAGTAGCGGGAACGCATCAGCTGCTCGGCGGTGGCTGCCTCCGCCGCACCGCTGTGGAACCGGCCACAGCAGTCCGCGTACTGCTCGCCGGAAAGGCACGGGCAGTTACCGGAAAAGGGTTCTGGCTCGGTCATGGCATCTTTCGGGAAGGTGGTGGGTCGCTGCTGAATCAGACTATAGGCAGCTTGATGCGACCGGGTCCTATAACAGCTTTGAAACAACAGTTGCCGGCACTTGTCATGAGGGCATGTCGGCAGTAAATAGTCCGTATGGTGGGTAGGGGCTGTTTTCCGGCGTGATCACCGGGCTTGATCACTGCGTGACGGGCCGGGCGCCGATGGTAAGGAGGGTGAAGTGGAAGATCCGACAACGATTGCACTGAACCTGACCTTTCTTGGCACCCTGGGTGTTGCCTTCCTGATGTTCGTCGGCCTGTGTATCAGCGTCATGCTCACGCTGGTGCTGGCCGGGCTGGGACGCCTTATGGCGCTGATCGTGATGGCGCTGTTCGGCCGCTTCCCCAGGAACGAGACCGTCGAGATCGTGCGGCTCGCCGCTGACGGCAGCCCGCTGCCCGCGGACGCAGAAGTGGTGCCGGCAAAAGCCAAGGCGAAAAAGGCCAAGGCCCCCAGACCGGTCCGCGAGCCCCGTACCCCGATCGACTGGAAGAAACTGCGGACCCGCGCCGGCCTTCAGGAGGCGCTCCGCAGCGCCGTCGTCCACCATCCCCTCGTGACTGCCGCCCGGCCGGTGCCGCCCGTCCTCGCGAAGGACTGGGCCGACGCCGTGGCTGCCGCCGACGCCCGCGCAGTGGCGCGCGCCCGGGCCGCCGCGCCCGAAGTCAAGGTCACCGTGCGGGACCTGCCGCCGCCCGACGTCGCCGCGGCCAGCGTGACCGAGGTGGCTCCGCTCGTGGAATCGGCCCTGCGCCACGATGCCGTGCCGGCCGACCCTGGCAGCAACGACCCTGGCAGCAACGGTGCGCCCAACAAAAGCGCTACCAGCAAAGGCGAAAACGTCCGGTCCGCCTTAGCGCTGTCCGCCCAGCCGCCACGGCCAGCGAGGAAACCGGCCGTAGCCGGACGTGTCACCGTCCTGGACACCGGTTCCATGACATCGCTCGCGCAGCGCCCGGACGCCCGCACCCGCGCCTGACCGCGCTGGTTCCGTACCAATTGGCGCCCGCCGCGGGTCAGCCGCGAGGCGGGCCGCGAGATAAGCCGCCGGCATCCCTTACCCTGAGCAACCATCTCCGCTAGCGTGAAGCCCATGGAATTCAGATACCTCGGAAACAGCGGCTTCAAGATTTCGGAAATCACGTTCGGCAACTGGCTCACGCATGGCTCCCAGGTGGAGAACGACGTCGCCACCCGGTGCGTGCAGGCGGCGCTGGACGCCGGCATCAGCACTTTCGACACGGCGGACGTCTACGCCAACACCGCGGCGGAAACCGTTCTGGGCGAAGCGCTCAAGGGCGAACGCCGGCAGTCCATCGAGATCTTCACCAAGGTGTTCGGTCCCACCGGCCCCAAGGGCAAGAACGACCTCGGCCTGTCCCGCAAGCACATCATGGAATCCATCGACGGGTCCCTCAGCCGGCTGCAGACGGACTACGTGGACCTGTACCAGGCGCACCGCTACGACTTTGAAACACCGCTCGAGGAAACGATGCAGGCGTTCGCGGACATCGTCCGGCAGGGAAAGGCCCTGTATATCGGCGTCAGCGAGTGGACCGCCGAGCAGCTCCGCAACGGCCACACCCTGGCCAAGGAACTGGGCTTCCAGCTGATCTCCAACCAGCCGCAGTACTCCATGCTGTGGCGGGTCATCGAGGAGGAAGTGGTTCCAACGTCGGAGGAACTGGGCGTCTCCCAGATCGTCTGGTCCCCCATGGCGCAGGGTGTGCTGAGCGGCAAGTACCTGCCCGGCCAGCCGCTGCCGGAGGGCAGCCGCGCCACCGACGACAAGGGCGGCGCCAAGATGATCCAGCGCTGGCTGCGGGACGATGTCCTGGCCGCCGTGCAGGAGCTGCGGCCGGTCGCCGAGGAGTCCGGGCTGACCATGCCGCAGCTGGCGGTGGCCTGGGTACTGCAGAATCCGAACGTCGCCTCCGCCATCGTGGGCGCCTCCCGGCCAGAACAGGTGGCCGACAGCGCCGCGGCCGCCGGCGTACGCCTTGAACCGGACGTCCTGAAGAAGATCGATGCCGCCGTCGGCTCCCTCGCCGAGCGGGACCCGGCACAGACAAAGTCCCCCGCGACCCGCGAGGCCTAGGAGCACCCATGACGGATCTTCCAGACCTTGCGGTCACCGGCGCCACCGGGGTCCTTGGCGGCATGGTGGCCCGCCAATTGTCAGACGCCGGGTTCTCCCAGCGCCTGCTGGTGCGCGACCCCCGGCGGGTGCCGGACCTGAGGGACGCCCGGGCCCTGGCGGTCAGCTACGGGGACCCCGCACTGTCCCGCCCGGCCCTCGAGGGGGTCAAGGTGCTGTTCATGGTGTCGGCGGCGGAGGCGGAGGACCGGCTGCAGCAGCATTATGCCTTCGTGGACGCCGCAGCGGAGGCCGGCGTGCAGCACGTTGTGTACACGTCCTTCTTCGGGGCGGCGCCGGACTGCACCTTCACACTGGGCCGCGACCACTATGCCACCGAGGAGCGGATCAGGGCGTCCGGCATGGGATTTACCTTCCTGCGGGACAACTTCTACCTGGATTTTCTGCCCATGCTGGCCGGGGAGGACGGCGTCATCCGGGGCCCGGCGGGCGACGGCGTGATGGCCGCAGTCGCGCGGGAGGACATCGCCCGGTCCGCGGTGGCCGTTCTCCGTGACCCGGCCGTCCATGCCGGGGCTACCTACGACCTGACGGGGCCGGAAGACATCTCGCTGGCGCAGGCCGCCGAGGTGCTCACGCATGCCACGGGCAGGACCGTCACGTACCAGCACGAAACAGTGGACGAAGCGTTCGCCTCCCGCGCTTCCTACGGCGCACCGGACTGGCAGGTCGAGGCATGGGTCAGCACGTACACGGCGATCGCCGCCGGAGAGCTGTCCGGGGCGACCTCAGACGTGCACGGCCTCACCGGTCAGGACCCGATGGCACTGGAGGAATTGGTGAAGCTGCCCCAGTTGTAGGGCCTGCTGGCGGTGCCGGGCTGTTGACGGCCTGTGTTGACCGTCCTGCGGACACGGCGTAAACCTGTGAAGAGGAGCACGCCCATCAGCAGCTGCACCCCGCAGCACCGAGCAGAATCGCAAGGCCATGTCCAAGCTGATCTACCGCCGCCGACCGTCCGCCCGCCCCGCAGCCCATTCCGGTGTCGCAGCGCATAGCGGTGAACCCACGCATGGACCGCTCACCCGGGAAGAGCTGCAGCTCGCTGTGCGGAACCACTCGATGCCGCTTGAGGCGCTGCGCGAGGACCTGACTCCGCCCGGGCTGCATTACGTGCTGACGCATTTCGACATTCCGCAGGTCAGCGGCGCGTGGCACCTGCGGATCGGCGGCGCCGTGGAGCGGGCCATGGAACTGAGCCTCGCGGCGCTGAAGCGGGATCCGGCCATCAGCGTCCAGGTAACCATGGAATGCGCCGGCAACGGGCGGTCGCTGCTGAGGCCGCGGCCACTAAGCCAGCCCTGGACCCTGGAGGGCGTGGGAACGGCCGTGTGGACCGGTGTTCCGCTCGCGTACCTGCTGTCCCAGGCGGGCGTCGAGCCCGAGGCCGTTGAGGTGGTGTTCACCGGCCTGGACGCCGGCATCCAGGGCGGCGTCCGGCAGCAGTACGCCCGGAGCCTGCCCATTTCGGAAGCGTCGCGGGCCGACGTCGTCCTTGCCTACAAGATGAACGGCAGTGAGCTGCCGCCGCAGCACGGCTATCCGCTGCGGCTGGTGGTCCCCGGCTGGTACGGCATGGCAAGCGTCAAATGGCTGCAGTCGATCCAGGTGGTCACCACGCCGTTCCAGGGCTTCCAGCAGGCGGTCGCCTACCGCTACCAACACAACGCGGACGACGCCGGCACCCCGGTTTCGCGGATCAGGGTCCGGTCCCTGATGGTTCCGCCGGGCATTCCCGACTTCTTCACCCGCCGCCGGTACCTGCCCCGCGGGCCCGTCATGCTCCAGGGGCGGGCGTGGTCCGGTGAGGGCGCCGTGACGAAGGTGGAGGTCGGCATCGACGGCAAGTGGGTTCCGGCCCAGCTGGACAAGCCTGCCGGCGCCTTTGCTTGGCGCGGCTGGAGCCTGCCCTGGGTGGCCGACGCCGGCCACCATGAGCTGGTGTGCCGGGCCACCGACGCCACCGGCGCCGTGCAGCCGCTGGAGCAGCACTGGAACTACCAGGGCATGGGCAACAACACCGTGCAGCGGGTGAGGGTCATCGTCGAATGAGCCGCAGGGTTATGGCCGTTCAGCACCCTTCATAGTCGCTGAGTACGTTCAGCTTGCCCGCCGACGCTGACTCCGGGTCGAAGGTGTAGCCCACCCATTCCCGGGCGAGCCTGCGCGCCAGTTCGAGGCCGACCACCCGCTGGCCCATGGTGAGGACCTGGCAGTTGTTGGAGAGTACGGACCGCTCCACCGAGAACGAGTCGTGGGCTGTAGCTGCACGGACGCCTGCCACCTTGTTGGCGGCAATCGCCACCCCGGTCCCCGTCCCGCAGAACAGGATGGCCCGGTCGGCCTGTCCGTCCCGGATCATCTCGCCTGCGGTGATGCCGACATGCGGGTACGGTTTGCTGAATTCGTCCGGTTCATCGCTGCGGTTAACCCCGATGTCGATCACGTCGGCCACGCGGGGGTCGGCGCGGAGGTCCTCCATGACGCGGTTCTTGTAGTCGACGCCGGCCTCGTCGGCACCCACGATGACCCGGAGTACGGGAACAGCTCCGGCGGCGGTCATGCCGTGGCCTCCGCTTCCTCGCGGACCTGCCTTGCTGATGGCGAGGCGGCGTGACGGGCCAGGTGTTCGCCCAGAACGGTGAAAATCATCGCCAGCGAAGTGGCGCCCGGATCGGCAGTGCCCAGGCTCTTCTCCGCGAGCGGCCGGGCGCGGCCCTTGAGCGGGCGAAGCGTGGCGGTGGCAGCCGCGGCGGACGTTGCGGCAGCGGCGGCTTCCTGCCAGGCGGCCCCGGCGCCGGCGCCTTCCTCCGTCCGGCGGGCCAGGGTTTCGGCGAACGGCAGGAGTGCATCCACCATGGTCTTGTCCCCCAGCTCGGCCTTGCCCAGGCCGGTGATGCGGCCGGCGAACGCCGTCACGGCAGCCGAAAGCTCCGCCGGTCCGGGAGTCTGGCTGTTGCCGAGCGACTCGCCGAGGGCACGCAGGCCCGCACCCCAAAGGACCCCCGACGTGCCGCCGGCCCGGTCCGCCCAGGCATCGCCGGCGGCGGCCAGCACATCTCCCGCACCGGCGCCCTGGGCGAAAGCGTCAGCGGCGGCGGCCACGGCTGCGTTAACGCCCCTGACCATGCCGCGGCCGTGGTCGCCGTCGCCCGCCACGGCATCCATGTCGCCCAGACGCGGCTCTTCCGCATGCAGGAGGTCGCGTGCCGCCTCCAGGGCCGCGACGCACGCCGTTGCATACCCGCGGGAGGAAGCGGTGGCGGCGAAGGCGACAACGGTGCTCTCGCCGTCGGAGGCCTCGGCGGCGTGAACGCTGCCGGCCTGTGCCGCGGTGTTTCCACGACGGTAGGCCGGGGTTTCCGCCGGTGCCGACCAGAGCGGCTCCAACTCATCATCCAGCCACGTGACGGTGAGGGACACCCCGGCCATGTCCAGGCTGGTGACCAGCTCACCCACCTCCGGGAGCACCAGGGTGTAACCGGCGTCGCGGAGCAGCGGTGCCACAGTTCCCCACAGCACGAACAGCTCCTCATGTTTGGTGGAGCCCAGTCCGTTGAGGATCAAGGCGATGCGCTGCCCCGCCCCGTCCGGAGTTTCTGCCAGCACGCGGGACACCAGTTCGCGGCCCAGGTCCGCTGCCGGGGGAAGGTCGGTGTCGAAGAGGCCGGGCTCGCCGTGGATCCCCAGGCCCAGCCCCATCTGCCCCTCGCCCAGCGAGAATAGCGGCGTGTCGGCGCCCGGGAAGGTGCAACCGGCAAAGGCGCTGCCGATGGTCCTGGTGAGGCTGTTGGCCTTGCGGCCCAGGCGGGCAACCTCGGCCAGATCCGCACCGGCCTCGGCGGCAGCCCCCATGATCTTGAAGACCGTAAAGTCCCCGGCGATGCCGCG
This sequence comes from Arthrobacter sp. K5, assembly GCF_040448525.1. Lineage (NCBI taxonomy): Bacteria > Bacillati > Actinomycetota > Actinomycetes > Micrococcales > Micrococcaceae > Arthrobacter > Arthrobacter sp. K5. The sequence continues at coordinate 2,817,883 of NZ_CP159279.1, forward strand.
GCGCTTGGACGCTTCCGACGGCGGGGCGCTGGCGACGTCGTCCGTCACGAGGACGTTCTCGACGGCGATGCCCTCGGCCGCCAGCCGCTCGCTGGCCATGCCGAAGTTCATCACGTCGCCGGCGTAGTTGCCGTAGGTGAACACCACACCGGCACCGCTGTCCGCTGCCTTGGCCACGGCGTAGGCCTGCTGGGCGGACGGTGACGTGAAGATGTTCCCCACCACCGCGCCGTCGGCAAAGCCGGGACCGATGAGCCCGGCGAAAGCGGGGTAGTGCCCCGAACCGCCGCCTGCCAGGACTGCCACCTTGGGCGTGGCCGGGCGGTGGCGGCGCACCGCGCCGCCGGGAACCTGGCGGACCAGTCCGGAGTGAAGATCGCAGAAGCCGGCGAGGGCTTCCTCGGCGAAGTCCGCTGGATTGTTGAAGATTCTGGTCATGGCTGGCTCTCTGTGCGGCGGTGTGGGGCGTGGGCTGGACGGGGTTTGCGGCGCTTTGACGCGTTCTTAGTGCATGTGGCTTCCGCCGTTGATGTCGATGGTGGTGCCGGTCAGGTAGGCGGAGTCCTCGGAGGACAGGAACGTGATGACGGCGGCGACTTCTTCAGTGGTGGCGTTGCGGCCCAGCGGGATGCCGGCGTTGATTGCGGCCTCCTGCTCCTCGGTGCTGCCGACGCGGATGTTGGTGTCCACGGCGCCCGGGGTGATGGCGTTGACGGTCACACCGGAGTCGCCGAGCTCGCGCGCCAGGGCCTTGGTGAAGCCGAGGATGGCGGCCTTGGCGGCGGAGTAGGGGACCTTGCCGAAGACGCCGCCGCCGCGCTGTGCGGAAACGGAGGACATGTTGACGATGCGGCCCCAGCCGTTGTCGATCATGTCCGGCAGGAAAGCCTTCGTGACGAGGTAGGTGCCGGTGGAGTTCACGGCCATGACCTTGTTCCAGAGGTCAAGCGTGGTTTCCAGGAAAGGCACCGGCGAGGTGATGCCGGCGATATTGGCCAGCGCGCCGACAGCGGGAAGGGCGCCGCTCTTGACCTCGGCTGAAACTGCCTTGTACGCGGCGTTGACGGAGTCCTCGTTGGCGACGTCGATCTCGTAGCCGAACGCCGGGACGTTGAATTCGTTGCCGATCTCAGTGGCGACCTTTGCAGACTTCTCGCCGTCGAGGTCCAGGATCACCACGCCCCAGCCCTGGCTGGCGTAGCGGCGGGCGGTGGTGATGCCGATGCCCCGTTCCGAGGTGGCTCCGGTGAGGACGGCGGTGCGCTGAATGGCGGTCATGATTCTCCTTGGTGGTTTTTGAGGGGTTGTTCAGATGAGGTCAGTGATGAAGCTGGCTGCCTTGGCGGCGGCCGCCGGGCGTTCGTCGTGGGTGACGTCCCGGGTTTCGAGTTCCAGGCTGAAGTGCCCGGTGTAGCCTTGGCCGGCAAGGCCCCGCAGCCCGGCGGCGAAATCGGCCTGGCCGTTGCCGATGCTGAGGTTGATGTTGCCGGGCGCGGCGTCGCGCAGGTGCACATGGGCTATCCGGCCCTTGTGGCGTGCCAGGTACTCCAGCGGGTCCTCGCCGGCGGCGACGATGTGGCTGAAGTCCATGACAATCCCGACGCCGGACCCCGCCAGCCGCTGCGCCAGCAGCTCGGCACGTTCCAGGTTCCAGCAGAACCGCAGGAAGTGCAGCGATTCGGTCCAGAGTTCGACGCCGAACTCCGCCGCGCGCTCCGCGGCCCGGATCAGCTGGGCTGCGACGGTGTCCAGATCCTCCTCGAGGCTTCGCACCGGCCCGTGGCTCAGGGCACCGCAGGGAAGGACCAGCGCCCTGGCCCCCGTTTTAGCGGTGAGGGTGAGCAGGGCATCAAGGTGCCTGTCCCGCTCAGCCTGCCAGCCGGCGTCGAGCACTGCATTCAGATCCCCGATGTCCCCGTTGACGGAACGCACCCGCAGGCCTGATGCAGCCACGTCACTGGCCACGGCTGAGACGGCATCGGCGTCAAGTTCATACGGAACGTGGTCGCAGACTCCAGGGAGGGCGCCAAGGTCGATCTCAGCGAACCCGAGGCCCGCGATGGTTCGCAGGGCTGTCGGCAGGTCCTGGTGGCGGAAGCTGATGGATGAGCACCCGAGTCGGGAATGGAACATCGTCGTTGATCCTCTGGTCGTGCCCGGCAGGCGGTAGTGATGGACACCACAATATCTCTGGCGACTGTTAACAGTCAACTCCTGATGGCGACTGTTGACAGTCAGCATGACGCCCGTCACACTGGGACGTATCTTGTTAACAGTCGACCGCGCTGAAGCTTCTTCAGCCGCTCTTCGAAAGGGAACCACCATGAGCAACGAAGCTCTAAAAATGCGGGGGCACGTCCACGGCACCAAGGACGCCAGGCGGGTCGCCATCGGCTCGGGCGTCGGCGCCGTAATCGAGACGTACGACTTCATCGGCTTCGGAACCGCGGCCGCACTGTACTTCGGAACGGCTTTCTTCCCCACCGGTGACCCGGTAACCGGGACGTTGGCCGCCTTCGCCACGCTGGGTGTCGGCTTCGCCGCCCGGCCGATCGGTGGCATCATCGGCGGGCACCTGGGCGACAAGGTGGGCCGCAAGCCGGTACTGGTGACCTCGCTCATCCTCATGGGCATCGCCACCTTCTTCATCGGCCTCCTGCCCACGTACGAGCAGGTGGGGCTGCTGGCTCCGGCACTGCTGGTCTTCGTCCGCATCGTTCAGGGGCTGGCCTTCGGCGCCGAGTGGGGCGGCGCCATCCTGATGAGCTACGAGCACGCCCCCTGGAAGTCCAAGGGCAAATACACCGGCATCGTGCAGGCCGGCTTCCCCGTTGGCCTGCTCCTGGCAAACCTGGTGTTCCTGGTCAGCGTGAACCTTGGCGGCGAACTCGCCTGGCGCGTCCCCTTCCTCGCCAGCATCGTGCTGGTGGTTGTCGGCCTGATCATCCGCTCCAAGGTCCCCGAGTCCCCCGTGTTTGACGAGGTCAAGGAAAGCGGTTCCATCGTCAAGTCCCCGATCGTCGAGGTCATCAAGACCGACTGGCGCAGCATCGTCCGGGGCATCGGCCTGCGCATCGCCGAGACCGCCGGCTACGCCGTGTCGATCACCTACATGATTTCCTACCTTCACACCCAGCAGCTCGCTGACAAGAGCCAGACTCTCGTGGCTCTCTGCATCGCCTCGGCCATCGGCATCTTCGCCACCATGGCCTGGGCCCGCCTCACCGACAGGATCGGCCGCCGGCCCCTTTACATCTGGTCCACAGCCTTCGCCCTGCTCTTCGGCATTCCCATGTTCCTTCTCGTGAACACCGGACTGTTCGTCTTCGTCATCGCCACCATCGTCATCTCCTACGCCGTCTGCCAGAACTCCCTCGCCGGGGCCCAGGGCCCGTGGTTCCCCGAGCTGTTCCAGGCCAAGACCCGCTCCTCCGGTGCCTCACTGGCCTACCAGATCTCCGCCATGGTCTCCGGATTCACCCCCTTCATCACCACTCTCCTGTTCGTAGCCCTCGGCTGGATGGGTCCCGCGCTCCTCTTCAGCTTCTACGCAGCCATCGGCCTCTGGGCAGCACTCGTAACCCGCGAAACCTGGGGCAAGCGCGAACGCCAGCTGGCTGATGAAGCCACGAAAAGCACCCCGCAGTCAGTGGACGCCTGATGACCACCGTCCGCGAAACCACCCCGCCGGAACTGCACACCCAAGAACTCCCCCAGAAGGAACGAATGACCCAGGAAACTGTCACCGACCGACTTGAGCGGGTCAGTGCCGCCGCCTACCGGATCCGGCACCACGCCTTGAACATGGGCGAGGTCCAGGGCCAGGGCTATGTGGGCCAGGCGCTGGGCGCAGCGGACATGCTCGCCGCCGTGTACGCCGACCAGCTCCGGTACCGCGCCGAGGATCCGCACTGGGAGGGCCGCGACCGGTTCCTGCTCTCCACCGGGCACTACGCCATCGGACACTACGCCGCGCTGGCCGAGGCCGGCATCGTCCCCGTCTCCGAGCTGGAGACCTACGGCTCCGATGATTCCCGGCTTCCGATGTCCGGAATGTCCACCTACACCCCCGGCATGGAAATCTCCGGCGGCTCCCTGGGCCACGGACTGACCATCGCTGTCGGCATGGCGCTGGGCCTGCGCTACCAGGGCTCCAGCGCCAGGATCTACAACTTCCTCTCCGACGGGGAACTGGACGAGGGCTCCACCTGGGAAGCAGCCATGGGCGCCCACCACCACCAGCTCGGCAACCTGACCGCCATGGTGGACATCAACGCCCTGCAGGCCGACGGCAAGACCGACACCGTGCTCCGCACCGAACCGATCACCGAAAAATGGGAAGCCGCCGGCTGGTACACCCAGCGGGTGGACGGCAACGACATGGCCGCGCTGCTCGCCGCGTTCGACAACGCCGCAGCCCAGGCCGCCACCAGCGGACGCCCCTCCGTAATCCTCTGCGACACCAAGGTGGGCCGCGGCGTGCCGCTGCTGGAGGAACGGGAAAAGGCGCACTTCATGCGCATCGAAGAACACGAATGGCAGCTCTGCCGCGAGCAGCTGACCGCAGGATACGAAGGAAAGGCTTCAGCATGAGCGCCACCACCGAGGCCCCCGACACCACAACAGCCGCCAAGCCCAAGCTCAAGACCTCGGCCATGATCGCGTCGTTCGCCGACCCGGGCCAGAAAACCACCTCTGCCCCGTTCGGGCATGCCCTGGTCAAGGCCGCGCAGGAGAACGACAGGATCGTCGGCCTGACCGCGGACCTGGGCAAGTACACGGACATGCACATCTTCGCGCAGGCCTTCCCGGAGCGGTTCTTCCAGATGGGCATGGCCGAGCAGCTCCTCTTCGGCGCAGCCGCGGGCCTTGCCGAGACCGGCCTGGTGCCGTTCGCCTCCACCTACTCCGTTTTCGCTGCCCGCCGCGCCTACGACTTCCTCTGCCTGGACGCGGCCGAGCCCAACCTGAACGTCAACATCGTGGGCGGCCTCCCCGGACTCACCACCGGCTACGGCCCCAGCCACCAGGCCACCGAGGACATGGCGATCTTCCGCGGCATGCCCAACCTGACCATCGTGGACCCGTGTGACTCCATCGACATCGAACAGGCCGTCCCGCAACTGGCCGCCAGCGACGGGCCCACCTACCTGCGCCTGCTCCGCGGCAACGTGCCCACGGTGCTGGACGAGTACGACTACACCTTCGAACTCGGCAAGGCCAAGGTCCTGCGCGGGGGCAACGACGTCGTCTTCGTCTCCAGCGGCCTCATGACCATGCGTGCCCTCCAGGCCGCCAAGGCTTTGGCGGAACACAACGTGGACGTCGCCGTCGTGCACACCCCCACCATCAAACCGTTCGACGCCGCAACCGTCCTGGCCGAGATCAACACCGACCGGCTGGCGGTGACCCTGGAAAACCACAGCGTCATCGGCGGTCTGTTCGAGACCGTCGCATCCGCCGTGGTCACCGCAGGCCTGGGCAAGCGCGTGGTGCCGGTGGCCCTGCCCGACGAATTCCTCGATGCCGGCGCCCTGCCAACACTGCACGAACGCTACGGCCTGTCCGTCCAGCGCATCGTCGCGAAGGTGCTCGCCGAACTCGGCTGAGATCCGGCTTCGGCCCGGCTCACGCACGGCCGCGGCAGGAGCGCGGGGACAACAGCCGGCCCCGCGCTCCTGCCGTGGCATCATTGTTAACACGGCGACTGTAAACAGTCGACCCCTGACCTTGGGAGAATCCGATGGCCGCGACAGCAACCCTGCTGGGACTGGAAAAGAAGAGCCTTCGCGAGCAGGCGCTGGCCGCGTTGCGCACCGCCATCACCAGCGGTGCCCTCGAGCCTGGCCGGCACCTCGTGGAAACCGAGCTGTCCGAAATGCTGCAGATCAGCCGCGGCACTCTCCGGGAGGCCCTGCGGCAGCTCGAGCAGGAGGGCCTCGTGTCAGCCGGGGCCCGCGGCAGGCTCTCGGTCCGCCACCTGGATGCCAAGGAAATCCGCGACATCTACTCCGTCCGGGCGGCCCTTGAATCCCTGGCGGCCCGCACGCTGTGCGAACTGCCGGACCGGCAGCACGTCATCGGGTCGCTCCGCGCGGCCATCCAGGCCATGGAGGCGGCCACCCACGGCACCCTGGAGGAGCGGGTCGAATCCGACCTCGAGTTCCACCGCACCATGTGCCGCCTCACCGGCAACGAGACCCTGCTGCACTCCTGGGAATCCCTGGAAGGGTCCATCCGGATGTCCATCATGTTCGCCGGGCTCGAAAAGGGCGTGCGGAACATGAGCGTGGACCGGCACAACGACATCGTTGCCGCCATCGAGACCGGCGACGCCACCCTGGCCCGCAACACCATCCGCGAGCACATGGACTCAGCCGCCGCCGTCCTCGTCGCGTAGCCGCCTACCCCGCGGCGCCCGGCTATACTCGGCTGCAACCATGAGCAGCCTTCCCTCAGCCCCGAGCACCGTCCGCGTCGACGCCTGGCTCTGGGCCATCCGCGCCTACAAGACACGCTCAGCCGCCACCGCCGCCTGCCGCGCCGGGCATGTCCGCATCAACGGGAACCCGGCCAAGGCCTCGCAGTCCCTCGTGCCCGGGGACACCGTGCGCGTCCGCCAGCCCGGCTACGAACGCATCCTCGAAGTGCGCCGGCTCATCGCCAAGCGCGTGGGCGCGGAGGCAGCCTCGCACTGTTTCACCGACCATACGCCTCCCCGGCCCGCGGCTCCGGCGCTGGGGCTGCCGCAGCGGGACCGCGGGACGGGCCGGCCGACCAAAAAGGACCGCCGTGAAATGGAGCGCCTGCGCGGCCTGGGCTGAATCCAGTGCGGCGTCAGTCCTTGACCTGCTCGCGGCCGTCCCGCACCTCGAACTCCCCCACCTCCAGGTCGGCGGCACCGAAGGCTGCGGGCAGCAGGGTCAGGTGGACCGCACCTGATGACGTCGCCTTGCTCCCGGCCAGGGTAAACGCCGAGGGCGTGACGCCGGGTTCGAAGAGCCGCTTGCCCTGGCCCAGGACCAGCGGGAAGATGATCAGCCGGTACTCGTCCACCAGGCCGGCGTCGTGCAGGGCACGGACCAGCCGGTAGCTGCCGTGGACCTGAAGCTCCCGGCCCGGGCCTGATTTGAGGTCGTCAACAGCCTCAAGGAAATTCGCCGGGAGGATGGTGGTGTTGTTCCACGTCGCCTCGGTCAGAGTTGAGGACACCACATATTTGGGCAGACTGTTGAGCGCCTTGGCTACGGCATCGTCCGGGTCGGTGACCTGCTCCCAGTAGGGCTGGAACATCTGGTAGGTGGTGCGGCCAAGGAGGATGGCGTCGGCTTCGGCGAACCATGCGTTCACCATCCTGCCCATGTCCTCGTCGAAGAGCGGCACCACCCAGCCGCCGAATTCGAAGCCGCCGCTGGTGTCCTCGTCCCTGCCTCCCGGGCCCTGCATGACGCCGTCGAGGCTCACGAAGGTGTGGACCGTGAGTTTCATGATGGCCTTCCCGGTGGGGTGGCTGGTGGACTGGCGGCCGGCGGTCCGCCCGGATCGACGGGCCCCATGTCGAGCCGGAACGGAGGATACTCGTCCCGCATCAGCGCGATGTATGCCAGGACGCGGTAGACCCAGCGGTTGAGTCCGATCAGCAGGTCGAACAGGCTCCGGAGGTACCTGCCGGTGAACAGCAGGATGACGCCGGCGATGAAGGCCAGGAGCGAGAGCAGGGAGACGGCGCCTCCTGCCGAGTACCGGCCGGCACCGGCGAAGTCGTCATCTGACGCCGCCACCCAGGTACGCGAGGAACCTGCGAGCACGCCCACAACCAGGAGGTGCGGGATGGCGAGCAGCCAGGACTTCACCAGCACCAGGCCGCGCGACAGGTGGTCCGGATAGTCCACCTCAAAGTCGGCCGGGTAGTCGGTGCGGGCCAGGGTGAAGGGCGGGTAGCGGTCCGTGCCGATCGCCGTGAAGGCATAGAAGGACACCCTCCAGCTCCAGCGCAGCACGCCCACATTGAAGTTGAACAGTGAGTGCGGGTAGCGGGCCGTGAACAGGATCGCGAACCACGCCACGATGCTGGTCACGATCAGTGCGAACCAGAGGAAGAACAGGACGATCAGGTGCGGGATGGCCAGGAACCATTTGACCAGCCACATCCACCGGGACAGCGCCGGGTCCACATGGCCTGTCAGGCGGGCCGGGTACCTCGGGTTCTCCAAAAGGTCGACGACGGCGGGCGGCGGCGGTGCGCCCGCCCCGCTGCCGGGGGCGGGATAGCCGGGCGCGGGATAGCCAGGAGCCGAGTATGGGGAAGCCGGCTGCATGCCTGGTGGCACAGGCGTGGCCCCCGGTGGTACCCCAGCGTTCCCGGGCGGAACGCCTGCACTTCCGCCCGGCACGGCAGAACTGGCGAGCGGCCCGGAGGCGCCGGCAGCGGCGGGAGGTCCCGCCGTCGGGCTTTCCACCGGCTGAGCACGGCCCGCGAGCGGATGGCCAGGAGGGTAGCGACCCGGGTGGTCCTGGCCGGGGTAGTACTGGCCCGGCGGAAGGTGCGGCGGCGGACCGTGCCGTCCAAGCCCCATTGCCCCGGCAACGATCAGCGGCACGCCGATGACCAGCAACACGATCCCGGCGATGAGCAGCCACAGGAACAGCGGCCAGAGCAGGTCGGAGCGGACGCCGGCCTGCAGATCCACGGAAACCGGGGCGGTGGCGTCGGCGTTCATGACCACCACGGTCCAGCTGCCGGGAAGGACGTTCCATTTGAGTTCCTGCGTGCCGGTGCCCTCAGCGGATGCCGCCCAGAAGTTCTGGGCTCCGGGGCGGGCCGGCGTCCGTGTTCCCGGCACTTCGGTGTAATCGACCCTGAAGGGCCGCAGATTCAGTTCCCGGATTTCGGAGCGCTTCACTCCCTCGAGATAGCGCGCCGCCTCCTGCTGCGGTGCGACACCAATAAAGATGCCCTTGCCCGGGTTGGCGGCCACTCCGCGGAGCAGGATGCTGCCGGCCGTTTCCGAAGGAATGACGTCCGGCAGCCTGCCGCTGACCATGACGTCCAGCCCTGCCGCGGTGATGGCGGAGGACGCGGCATCGAACCGGTGCGACTGCGTGGTGAAGTAGCCTTCGTCGCGCTGCTGGAAGTTGAGCCAGCCCACCCCGGCAGCGCCCGCCAGCAGCCCCAGCCCCAGGAGTGCGGCGATCGTACCGAGGACGAGCATCACCATGCGGCCGGGTTTCATGCCAGTTCCTTGTCCCGGGCACTGCGGCCGGTGTCGTCAGCACGCAGGTGGACACCGTGCTTATGGTCGGCGTGCTTGTGGTCGCCGTGACCGTGGGTGAATGAGGGGTGCGCGTGGATGCCCGGACGGGGGTCCAGAATGCTGAGCCGGCAGGGTTTCTCGGACGTGCCTTCACCGCTGAGTTGGGTGAGCTGGGCGGGATCATGGAGCGCGGTGATGATGTCCATGGCGGCACGGGCCATCGACAGGTCCAGAATGATTTCCTTGCCCGGCAGCAGAGTCCTGGCACGCCGCGCCACAACATAAAGCGCCCGGATGTTGGCCGGTGTCAGCGTTCCGCGGACCTCGATGCAGGCGCGCTCCATGTTGGCGTCGATGTGGACCACGACCTTGAGGCGGTGATGGCTGGAAGTGCGGTCCATGGGCGTCACGTCCCCGCGGCGGGCCGCTGCTGCCCAAGACGGCATGGTCCGAGCACTCGAAGGGACCGGATACTAAGGTTCATATGGCAAACGCCTCCCCGACTTCTTTGTCGGAACCGTGTAACGTCCAGAATGCACCCTGTTGCTGGCACAGGGAAGAGGCGTTCCGGCGGACCTCTGATTGGCGCTGGCCGGAAACCTGCCTAGCCTGTCCCTATGCCTTCCAGCGAGGACCACGAAGCAACGCAACGCCCGACGCCCACCGACTTGGTGCTGGCCTCCGTGAGACTGCCCGGCGAGACAGAATGCCGCGACGTCCATATCCGCGACGGCCACGTCTCGGCGATCACCGCAGCCGGAGAACGCCGCGCAGGTCCCACGGCAGCGGATGCCCAGGTGCTGAATCTTGAGGGGCGTTTCGTCGTGCCCGGCCTATGGGACGAGCACGTCCACATGACGCAGTGGGCGCTGGCCGCCAACCGGATCGACCTGTCCGGCGCCGCTTCGGCGCGCGCCGCCGTCGAGCTTGTCCGTAACCGGATGACGGCGGCGGGTACCGGGGCGGACCGGAAAGTGACGGTGGTGGGCGCAGGCTTCCGGGACGCCGTATGGGACGACGTCCCCAGCGCCGAAATGCTCGACGACGCCACCCGGGAAGTGCCCACAGCCCTGATCAGCCATGATCTGCACTGTGTCTGGCTGAACTCAGCGGCCGCCCGGAGATACGGTCTTCAGCTCCCGGCAGACGGGCTGCTCCGCGAGGAGGCTGCGTTCGCCGTCACGCGGGAGCTCGGAAAGCTGCCCGACGACGTCGTGGACGGTTGGGTGCGCACGGCCGGCCAGGAAGCCGCCGCCCGGGGTGTTGTGGGCGTGGTGGATCTGGAGATGACGTGGAACCGTGACGTGTGGCTGCGCCGGATCGCCGGCGGGTTCGGCTCTCTGCGCGTTGACGCGGGCGTGTATCCGGAGGACCTGGAGCGGGCGGCCGACGCGGGCATGCGGACGGGGCAAACGGTCGGCGGCGGGGCGGGACTCCTGCGGGTGGGTCCGCTGAAGGTGCTCATCGACGGCTCCCTCAACACGCGCACCGCCTTCTGTGTTGACCCGTACCCGCACGGCGGGCACGGCATCCTGACCGTGAGCGAAGCCGAGCTGGTTGCGCTGCTCGCCAGGGCCCGGGAAACGGGCTTTGTGCCGGCGGTCCACGCCATTGGCGACGGCGCCAACCAGGTTGCGCTCGATGCCTTCGCCGAAGCCGGGACCGGAGGCCGGATCGAGCATGCACAGTTTGTGCGGCAGGAGGACTTCGCGCGGTTCGGTGAGCTTGGCCTGACGGCCAGCGTCCAGCCCGCCCACGCGCTCGACGACCGCGACGCCGCTGACGCCAACTGGGCCGGCCGCACTGGCCGGGCCTTCCCGCTGCGTTCGCTGCTGGACGGCGGGGCGCGGCTGGCGCTGGGTTCCGATGCGCCGGTGGCCCCCTTGGATCCGTGGCTGGCGATGTCCGCGGCGACGACGCGGGCGCGGAACGACGGCCGCGGCCCCTGGCACCCGGAGCAGGCACTGACCCGGGAGGAGGCGCTGCTCGCATCAACGCGGGGGTGCGGCCGGATCCGGGCCGGGGCTGTGGCGGATATCGCCGTGCTGGATGCGGATCCCCTTGCCGCGCCGGATGCTGTGTTCGCTGGAATGCCCGTCGCCGCAACGCTCGTGGCGGGCCGGTTCACGTTCCGCGGTGCAGGGGTTTAGGAGTCCTGTTGGGTCGGCGGGAACTCCCCCACCCACCCTTACCGTCAAAAGCGTAGAGTGGCCTAAGACGCCTGATTCTTGGACGCCATGCAGCTAAGGGAGAAATCGTGACGATTGACTGGGACGAAAAGAAAGCCCTGCTACAGGAACCGAACATCGCAGCAGTGACGCAACTGTGCGATGAACTCATGGAGAAGAAGCCGGGATCGACCGTTCCTTACATCGACCCCGTCCATGACGAGGACGAATGCCGGATTGTGAGCCTCCAGGTCAGCCCGGGCAAGGGAACCGAGTCCGGTTTCGTATCCCATTTCAACGATGATGAGGCCGCCCGGCGCGCCACCCAGATCTACGAGCTCGCCGAGCTGGATCCGCGCTACGTCATGCCGTGGAACGCCTACCCCTGGGTACGCGACCCGGACATGCCCTCGGCCCTCAGCGTCCAGGAAAAAACGGACGGCCTGCGCCCCTTCCGGCAGTTCTTGAAGATCAACCGGCGCGTCTCGGCCATCATCGCCCACGGGACCGACGCCGCCACTTTCCTGACCCTCTTCGAGAAGACGTACCATTACTCACTCAAGAACAACGGCATCAAAATCTACAAGGCCAGCGCGCTCGGCGGGCGGGCCTTTGCTGTTTCCGAGGCCAAGCAGGAAGAACTCCTGACCAAGAGCGTGGAGGTCTATAAGGACGCCATGCAGCGCGCGGGCATCCAGCACCTCTAGCTTCCGGTTACCGGCCCGGTTAGACGCGTGCTCGACTGGTTACTCGATTCCGACCCCGCGATCCGGTGGCAGGTCCTGCGTGACCTGACGGATGCGCCCGCCGACGTGGTGCGAACGGAGCGTGCCCGGGTGGCCGCCGAGGGCTGGGGTGCGCGCATGCTTGCCCTGCAGGGCGACGATGGCCAGTGGGACGGCGGCACATTCTTCCCGGTCCCCTACGACGGCTCCGAGGCGGGCCAGCCCTGGACCGCAACGACCTACAGCCTGCTGCTCCTGCGCGACCTCCGACTCGACCCCGGCTGCGGGCAGGCACGCGCCGCGGTCCGAAAAGTGCGGGAGAACAGCCGCTGGGAAGAGGGCGGCCAGCCGTTCTTCGACGGCGAGGTGGAGCCCTGCATCAACGGCAAGGCCGTCGCCCTCGGAGCGTACTTCGGCGAGGACGTCGACGGCATCGTCCGGCGGCTTCTCGGCGAGCAGCTCGCGGACGGCGGCTGGAACTGCGAGGCGGAGCGGGGGTCGGTGCGTTCGTCGTTCGCGACCACCATCAATGTGCTGGAAGGGCTGCTGGAACATGAGCGGGCCACGGGCGGAATTCCGGAGTCGGTTGCCGCGCGGAAGCGGGGCGAGGAATACCTGCTGGAACGGGCGCTGCTCCGGCGCAAGAGCACCGGAGAGCTGGTGGACCCGGAGTGGCTGCAGTTTTCCTACCCGACCCGCTGGTTCTACGACGCGCTGCGCGGCCTTGACTACTTCCGCGACGCGTATTTCCAGGACAAGTATTTCCAGGACGCGGACGGACCGCCGGACACCCGGCTTGCCGAGGCCGTCGGTCTGCTCCACTCAAAACGGCAGCCCGACGGAACCTGGCTGCTCGAGAACACCCACCCCGGCCGCATCCACTTCACCATGGAGGACGGCGACGGGCGCCCCAGCCGCTGGAACACGCTTCGGGCCCTGCGCGTACTCCGCTGGTACGACGGCGGTCCTGGGCTTTAGGCTTCCCGGGCTCACCCCTCCAGCAGCCGCCGCCGATGCTTGAGCTCCTTGACCCAAGCCCTGGTGACCATGTCCGGAAAAGGCGAGGCGCCGCCGTCGTCCGTTGAAACGGTGGCCGTTGGAACTGGGGCAGCCCTTGAACCGGCGGCAGTTGCCGCAAAAGCCGTCCCGGCCTCCAGATCAGCCAGCAGCGGACCCGCAGCCTTCAGCGCCAAATCCACCGCCTGCACCGCAGTGCGTTGTGGCAGCCCGAGGCCCGTGGCCCAGGCCAGGAAGTGTTTGCGGGAGATGCCGCTGCGCTTGCCGCCGAGCGTCAGGGCGAGCGTCTTGTCCCCGTAGACCACTGTGGAGGGGATGTCGTACACGGGCGCGATGGACCACTCCCCGTGCGGCTGCTGCACCATGGACACGTTTTTCGCATGCAGGTCGCCGTTGCCGCTCAGCAGCGCGAAGGCGGCCTGGATGGCGAGGTTCCGCAGCGCCGGCAGCGGCGCCGAGCAGTACTCGGCGAGCGCGTGGCACACCGTTCCGAACCCCACGTTGTACTTGTCCGCCGGGTAGAGCTTCAGGACCTGTGCGCCGTCCTCGACGGCGAGCCGCTGCACCGCGTCCGGCGCACTGTCGGTGACCTTGCGTTGCAGCGGCACCCGGTCGAAGCGCTCCACCAGCAGCCCCGGCCGGCCCGCGACGTCGCGCATCAGCTGCACCCGGCTCAGCGGAATCCGCAGCTTGGCCGCGTAGCGGAACATGATGAACTCGTTCTCCACCACGTGCGGGAATTCCGGGGCGTTGAGCTTGAGGATGAACCGGCGCCCCGCGCTTGCCACCGGCATGGAGATCATCCCGGCGGACAGCTTGTCCTGTACGCCGGCGAGTGCCACCGGATCGATGAGGCCCGAGTCGCCCAGCAGCTCGTCAAAGTCAACGGGCCGGCGCGGGTCCACCTCGACGGCGTGCTCCTCCGGGTCGAGCGGCTCCCCGTGGCCCACGATCTGCACGTCGCCCACCGGGTTGCCGCCGGCGGCGATGAGCAGGGATAGGTCGTCGTCGGCGCTGGTCTTGATGGACCGGCGAAGCGCGTTCAGCCGCCGGCCCTCCGGGAGCAGCCCGGTGAAGTACGGCGGCGCGGCACCCGCCCCGGAGAGTACGGGTTCTTCAGTGAGCGGCAGCGAACTCGCGACGGCGGGGCGGCCGCTTTGCAGGTACGCCGGCAGATAGCTGAACCTGGTGCCGCCGTCGTGCCGCTCCAGCCGGGCGGCCAGGACGCCGCGCTTGTAGATGTCCGCGATGCGGTGCCTCACGGCTGGCTCTCCCGTGCGCTGGGTCCGTTGCCTTCCAGCGGTGCGGCCGACGGCGGGACGGCCGGCGGCGGCTGGGTCACCAACGTTTGGGCTGCCAGCGGTTGGGCGGCCGGCGGTTGGGCGGCCAGCGCGCGGGCGGCGGCGCTGGTCCGGGTTGCGAGCTGGAGCTCGACGCCGAGGGTGTCCAGCAAGGCCAACAGGGTGTCCAGCCGGAGACTCGGCTTGCCCTGTTCCACGAAGCGGACGAAGCGCTCGGAGACTCCGGCCATGTCCGCGAGGTCCTGCTGGCTCAGGCGGAGGGCCCCACGACGGGCACGGACGGCTGCTGCAAGATGTGCTGCAAAATCCTGAGCCACATTCGCTCCCGCGCCGGTACGATCGTGCCGTTTTCGTTTCCACCCACATCGTACTCCCTAATTACAGATGCGGGCAGAACCATAATCGGAACGTTCGTACCGGCTTCTTGAGCAATGGCTCACGTACCGTCCGGACGCCAGTACCGCAGCCCGCCGTTGGTGCTACCGTCGCGGGCGACGTCGACCACGGCGTAGGGGAACGCCCGACGGTCCGTCTGGTCAGGTCCACGACCGCGGACGTCCGAACTCCATGTGCCGGTGTTGACGTATCGGGTGGGGCACGCCTCGAGCGCCGCTTCGAAGGCCCGGTGGGTGTGGGCCGAGACGTACCAGGCCACGCCGGCGCCGTGCGCCCTGAGAGTATGTGCGAACCGGGCCGCTGCAGCAGGAGCCCTCTTGCCGGCGGCTCTGCGCCCGGCGGCTGCTAGCACCATGCGAGTCGCGGCGACCGGGAGCGCCGACACCGTCCGGAACCGGGAGAGGTGCGCCAGGTCCCGAATGGCCACTTCATCAAGCGCGAGCCGCCGTGACTCGGCCTGCAACAGCTCAAAGTATGCGAGCTCCCGGACGCGGCGTTCCGCCCGCTCGGACGCCAGACACGCCCGGGCAACGGCCGCGGCACGGCTCAGGGGAGACTTCGATGGGTCGGCGTGCCAGGCGGCGAGCGGCGGCAGGTCCAGCCCGTCGGTGCCGTTGACCGCCACGCGGAGCACCTCGGGCATCCGATGCAGGGCATGGTGCTGGTGCCCGTGCTCGGCCACCAGCACACGGGGCACGTGGAGGAACCACGGGTACACCTGGACCCGTGCCGGCTCGGCCGGTGATAACAACGCCGACAGGCGTGCGGCAACTGAGGGGCGGGCCAGGTCCGCGTCGTGGTTGCCGCACACGAAGTGCAGCTGCACGCCGCGGGCCGCGCAGGCCTGCAGCGCCCAGAACGTGTCGGGGTGGCGGGTGAGGATGGACTCGAGCCGGGCCAGGCTTTCGTCCTCGGCGAACCCCACCAGCTCGAACGTGTCACCGACGAAGGCGATGTGCTGCTGCGGACCGGAGGCGGCGAGCACCTCACGGCACAGGAACTGGGGCAGCATCCTCCCGGGGCACCGCGGATCGTCGTCCGTCGCGCCCAGGTGCAGATCGCTGAGGAGCCACCACCGCGCCGCGTGGCTCACCCGAGCACTCCCGGAGTGCGCGGAAGGAAGAGGCGCAGCTACATCGTCCTCAATCCAAGGAGCCTCTGCCAGGGCTGTCCGGTGTCTGGCCCGGCCCATCGGGGCTCGGAGGGCGAACAACCCCGGCCAGCCGAAGTGCCCCTCGATGCTGGGCTCGATCCCCTGGATGCGCGAGAGGGCATCAGCGATACCCAGTTCACGGAGCGCGAGCTCATCCCGCGGCACGTCCGGCACGAAGGCTCCGGACGCGATGAGCACAACCACCACGACGATCCACATCACTGTCGGCCACACGTAACGGGGATTCCAGCGTCCGTCGCTGCGGCAGGTCCCATCGTGCGTGCTGATCATGGCGCGTCCTGCGTGACGCGCCGGAGGACAGCGACCAGCCGGAGGCCGACCATCACTGCCCCGATGGAGAGCACCACCAGCCATGCAAGGGCCATGGCGGTGGCCCCCCTGTCGGCGGCCGCCAGGGCTGAGGCGCAGAGTGCGGTACCGAGCGCCACACCGACCACGATTGCCTCCGCGTAGCGGCCGCTGGCCCGGCAGACGGCGTTGTAGGCCTGCAGCACCGCGTACGGCACCAGTCCGGCCGCCAACCACCGCAGAGCGCCGGCGGACGACTCGGCGTACCGCTCCCCCAGCAGATTGAGCAGCGGGTGGGCGAAGAGGACGAGGACGGCGGCAGCCAGGCCCCCCACGGTGAGCGACCAACGGAGACTCGCCCATGTGGTTGACACCAGGCGGTCCGCGTCGCGGACACCCTCTGAGAACTGGACGATGCCCATCAGCACCGGAGCGGTATAGGCGGCCCAGGCCATCATCCATGCGGGGTACCAGTAGGCGGCTGCCTCCGGCGCAACCATGTGCGCGAGCAGGAGCGGCAGCACCAGCCCAGGGGTTCGCTCGGTGAGGGTGAGGAGCTGGTGCGGAATGCCCAGCGCCAGCAGTGGACGGCCGCGCGCCGAGCGCAAGGACGGCCGGGGCCTGTAGCCGACCAGTCTTCGCAGCTGGACAGCACCTACGACGCACGCCACCGCCGTCCCGAGGGTCCAGCAGGCCATCAGCACGTCGGCGGAGGCGCCGTGCGCCCGCCAGGCCACGAGCCCTGCAGCTGCGAGTGAGACCCCGCCTCCCAACGCATACCTCAAGGTCGCGCTGGAACCGCGTCCCAACGCCACGAGCGCCTGGTCCAGCACGATGACAAGGGTTCCGGCGACGGCAGCCACGAGGAACGTGAGCCAGAAGAGAACCGATGCCGAGGCCGTGTCCGGCGCCACGACAGACTGCAGCACGAGGTAGCCGAGGGCCAGCACTGTTCCGGCGACCCCCACGATGGCAAACGCCGCGTCCAGCACCCGAGCGGGCGGCTCCCCTCGCCCCACCGAGACGATCACGGCAGATCCGGCGCCCAGCACCGCGAGCTGCGTGCAGATCATTACTGCCGAGACCGCGGCCGTGGTGAGTCCGACCTCACGGTCGGACGTCGCGCGCGCGGCCACGATCCAGAAGGCGAAACCAGCGCCCGTCTGGGCAGCCTTGGCCGCAACGAGGCCGAGCGAGCTGCGCAGGGCGGAGTGCCGGACGATCGAGGCGTCCGTGACAGCGGTCGCCCGCTTGGCCCTCACGCCCCTGGCCATCACGACGCGAGACCCCTTGTCAGGCCCACGTAGTTGTACCAGCAAAAGGCGACGTAGTAGCGCAGCCACCGGGGCTGGCCCGCGGCGAGACTCAAGGCACCGCCCCGGACTGCCGCGGCGGCAGGCAGCAGCGCCAGCCTCGCACCACGCCAGCCGTGCTTGCGGACCATCCGGCCCAGTCCCGTTCCGTCCATGAGGAACTGGTCGAGCGCGAAGTCGAAGTCGTCTGCGGCGAAACGGTGTTCGACGGTGACCCGCTGTGACACCCCTGTTCGCAGCCCTGATTGGCGCATCCGCCAACGCAGCTCTATGTCCTCCCCCGATTTAAACGAGTCGTCGAATCCCAGGCCCAGCATCAGGTCCCGGTCAACGATCGTCGCCACGAGGCCGAACCAGTTGCGGCTGCGGCCGGTGCGGTGATGATGTGCCAGCGCCTGTCCCCAGTAGCCTGGTCCAGCGACACTCTCCAGGCCGGCTTGTAGTGCGTCATAGCCGCCCTCCACCAGCTCCGTGAGCAGGTCGCCGACCCCCGAAGGCCCGAAGACGACGTCGGCATCCACGAGCAGGACCCAGCGGGTGCTGCTGCTCTTTACACCAAGCGTTCGAGCCCAGGGCAGGCCGCGGCCCTCGTCACTCAGGACCCGGGCACCGGCCGCGAGGGCGAGGTCGACGGTGCGGTCGGTCGACAATCCGTCCACCACGATGATCTCGGCGACACCGGACTGGCGCAGGGCCTCGAGACAGCGCGGGAGCAGGCTCTCCGCGTTTCGGGCCGGAACGACGGCGGTGACCTCGGCAGGGCTGCTACTCACGGTTTCCACCCCTCAGATCTGCTCGTCGAGGACTGACGGCAGCAGCTGCTCGAGATGCCGGACGATGTCGTCCGACGCCTCGTCCGCCGTGTACGAGGATGGCACCTGCAGCAGGTGGCAGGGCCGGCCGTCGAGCGCCTTGTCCAGCACGAGCCCCTTCGCTGTGAAGTGTTCGCGCCAGGGGACGACGGACGTGGCCGCCAGGCCGGTCACGACCCGCTGCGAGAAGCCCGCCATCTCGATATGGAAATTGCCGAGCATGCGGTCGACCATCCACTCGCTCGTCCGCTCAACGACCCGAGACCGGGCGCCCTCGAAGCGCTCAACGTAGATGGCGGCCGCGAGGGGTGCCGAGGTCGTCAATTCCCGCCCCGGGAACGCGGTCCCCGGCGAGACCATGCGGTGCTCCGGCGACCATCGCCGGGAGAAGTCCGCGAGGCGCGGATAACGGATGACGTACGGGTGCACCACGGTGGTGAGCCGGCTGACGCTATCCGAGAGCCGTGACGGGACCAGGGGTTTCCGGACACCTTCGAACAGGTGCGGGTAGATGGCCCGGTGGTGCGGCTTGATGAACATCGGCTTCGCGTAGCCGAGTAGGGTGGCGTCTTCGGTGAGGAAGGCCCAGTCGTCGCCCATGAACGACCACCCCTCGCGCCGCATCAGCTTGGCTACGGTGCTCGTCTTACCGGTCCCTCCGGCGGCGGGAAGCGCGATCGCGTGACCCCGGTACGCCATCGTTGCCGCGTGGATCATGGCGGCTCCTCGGCCCACCATGGCGGAATCCAGAACAGGCACCACGGTGGTCAACAGCTCGCCCGGCCCGTGAATGCGCCACTGCTCTGCATCTCTCACGACCTGGACCCGATCGTCTTGGAAACGCACGCTGCTCTCCGTGTACGCGAGCTCGTGCTCGACCAGGCCCGCATCCGGCATGGCCTCCGGCCGGTCATCGACGATGATGTTGGCCGGCCGTTCAGTGTCGGTGGCGAAACACGCCAGCATGCTCTGGAGCTGGGCCGCGGCCGGCGCTTTTGCGTCGACGCGTATCGTGACGCGGCCGTGGATGTCGAAGTGCAGTGCCTTGGTCTGCCTGCGCATGATCGTCCCCTGTCTGGGTGGTGTCGGTCGGAGGGTTTTGCTGATGTGGACCGTCCCGGCCGAGGGCTTCGTCCTCGTTGTCGCCTTGCGAAGCACCCGGCCGAGAGCGTGTTCCTACTTCTGCAGCGTGAGTACCAGCTTGGGTGCGGCCGTGCTTCCGGCTTCCTTGGAGTTGAGCTCCAGGCCGTCACTGCCGTTGGCGTCCACTCCAAGAGAGAGCTGCTGGCCGAGGTCGCCGGTCAGGGCGCTGGCCGCCAATGGAACGCTGTAGCTGGTGTTGGTCGTTGTTTGGCCGAGGCTGCCGATGCTGGTGCCGACCGCCGGACGGTTGGTGTACGTGATACCGCCCTCGGTCCAGCTGTCACTGGCGACCAGCTTGACGTTCTGCGTACCCGTAGACCCGTTCCCGCCGCTGCGCAGCAGCAGCCTGGCACTCACCAGCGTCCTACCCGCATACGGCGAGAGGTCGAATTTCAAGTACGTGGCCTCCACCGGGCTGTTGTCCGAACGCAGCGTGGTACTCGTGCCAAAGTTCGTCCCCGTCGCCCCGCTCGAGACATAGCTGTCTGCGGTGGCCGTGAGTGTGATGGTCTCCGTCGTATCACCACCGCCACCCGCACCGCCGCTCGGGTCGTAGAAGTGCCAGTACCGGCTCGTGGCGTTCACATCGGCGAGCAGCAGCAGGCCGCTGTTGGCCGTGCCCCGCGCCGTACTGTTGAGATTCTGCTTCGTCGACGTCACGTTGTGCACGTACTGGTCGGCGTCCACGATGCGGGCCGTCTTCGCGGTGGTGAAGCTGATGTTGTCCAGCGGCGTGGACTTTTCGTAGATCGCACCCCCCGAGCTGGTGCAGACACCGGCGTTCGTCGTGCCGCTCGGTTTCGGATAGGTAGCGAAGGTACGCACCCTCTGCGTGCTCTCATCAAGCATGACGATCACGCGGTTGGGGCACTCGGCCACAGTCGCGATCGTGTGGGCCGACCACGTCGTACCGTTGAATGCCAACAGCTGGATCAGGGGCTGAGACGCCGAGGTGAACGACGTCTTGATAGCGGCGAAAACCCGATCAGTCGAGGAGTCCAGCCACTTCAGGTTCATATGGTCATCACCGCTGCGCAGCCCCTTCACCGCCGCCACAGGAGTGGTCCAGGTGGTGCTTGCCGCTCCGTCGACGTGGGAGCTCCAGTACATGCCGTCGTTGGCGTCACCGAGCTGCCGGCTCCACATCACACCCATCTTGCCGGGTCCAAACGCGATCAGAGCCGAGTTGTCGTCCACAGACACGGTGCCCAACGATGCAGGATGCGGGAACGGCGTCCCCCACGTCGTGCCATCCGTGGCAGTGACGTTCAGATAGATCCGGTTATCCTGCTGCCAGGTGGCCCACACCCGGCCGCTGGAGTCCTTGTCGATGGACATGGTCTCGACTTTGCGGTTGTGGATGTTTCTAGAAGTCAGCAGCGAGTACGTCTTTGTACTCGAGTTGTAGCTGTAACGCCGCATCGTCGTCGGGAAGTTTGGTTCGGACGGCAGACCGTCGTTGACGAACCGATAGCTCGCCACATACAACGTGGTCCCGTCCCACAACACGTCATGATGGGTGTTCGACCGCGTCTCCGTCGTCACACCCGTGTTGACCCACGAGCTCGTCGCGGCATTGAAGCGGAAGATATGAAAATCCGAGCTAGCCGTGTCCCACAGGTTCCCCCACCAGATCCCGTCGTTGAACCACAACGCATTCGTCTGCCGCTTCGTCCCCGTCGGCGTCCCCGTCCCCGTATGGGACGGACCCTGGACCCCAACGTCACCTTCAGCAGCCGTCGCCGTAACCGGCACCACCAAAACAGTCAGCGCAAGCGACAGCGCTGCCAGCAGCGCGGGGAGCCAGGAGGCCCTGCGACCTCTACTGCGCCCGCCCGAGTGAAAAAAAGTTAATTCCGGGAGTTGAACGTCGGCCTGTATCGGGATGGTCACTAGCCTCACCACTCATCGCAGTCGTTTGCCAATGCCAGTCCCGTGCAACCTTTCCGGTTGAATACGAGAAATCGAAGCGCCTGCTGCTGCGGTCCTGGCAACTTGCGTGCACTCCCCCTCGGACCATGTTCGACTGAATAACCTGTAAAAAGCTTGGGAGGGCTACCCCCCCTTTTGCCGACTCCTGGTTGACAGCCGCCTGTGACCCGTGCCATATTCTTAATCGTGAACCTGTCAGACAGCCGGACAGCCGGACAGCAAGCCGAGCAGCGGGGCGGAGCGGGTACCCTTCCGCTAGCGCGCCTCAGCGCGGCCGAAGCTGTCTTCAACGCCATCCGCGCCGACATCCAGAGCGGCGCGTTGGCCGTCGGCGCCAAACTCAGCTCGGAAGCTGCCCTGGCTTCGCAGTACGGAGTGAGCCGCTCGGTGATCCGCGAAGCCTTGCGTTCCTGCACCGCGCTCGGCCTGACCGTGACAAAGACTGGCCGCGGCACGTTCGTCGTGGCCGACCATGTTGCCAACGATCTTGTCCTGGGCCAGTTCTCCGCCCGGGACCTCACCGAGGCGCGCCCGCACATCGAGGTCCCCGCCGCCGGCCTGGCTGCCGAGCGCCGCACCACCGAGGACCTGGAGATCCTCCGCGGCATGATGGCATCCATGGCCGCGGAAACGGACCCCGAAGCCTGGGTTGCCCTCGACTCCAGCTTCCATGCAGCCATCGCCCGGGCCAGCGGCAACAAGGTGTTCGAAAGCGTGGTGGCCGACATCCGCGACGCCCTCGTCCACCAGTCCGAAACCCTCAACATGGTGGCCGACCGCCAGCACGCCTCCGACGTCGAGCACCGGCTCATCCTGGACGCCGTCGAAGCCGGATCCGCGGCGGACGCCAGCGCGGCCATGGCCGAACACCTGCGTGCAGTCAGCGAAGCCCTCGACTCCATCCTCAACCAGTAGCGGCCCTGCATCCCTGGCACTCCGAACCAACCGCTCCCCCGACGCCTCCACGCCACACCCAACTCAAGTCAACACGCAACCCAGAGGACGCCATGCCTTCCCCCGCCATGCCGGCAAGCCATTCCCTTTCCGCGCCGCCAGCCGCCGCAGCAGCGATCCTGCCGCGGCACGAGCCCCTTGCGTTCCAGACCCGTGACGGGCTGGTGGAGAGCGTCCACTACGGCTCCCTGATCGCCACCGCCCCGGGCGGCCGCACCCTGCTCACCGCCGGCGAACCCCGGACCGCGTTCTACCCCCGGTCCTCCCTCAAGCCCCTGCAGTCCGTGGCCATGGTCCGGGCCGGGCTGGACCTGCCGGCCGATCTGCTGGCCCTCACCGCGGCGAGCCACTCCGGCGCAGCCCGGCACCTCGACGGCGCCAGCCGCATCCTGGAACTGCACGGCCTCACGGCTGCGGCCCTCGAAAACAGCTCCGACCTCCCCTACGGCGTCCGCGAGCGCGAGGAGTGGCTGCGTGACGGCGGCCGGCCCACCCAGCTGGCCCAGAACTGCTCCGGCAAGCACGCCGCCATGGCCGCCACCTGCGTTATCAACGGCTGGCCGGTGCAGGGTTACCTCGACCCCTCCCATCCACTGCAAAAGCTGGTCGCCGAAACCGTCACCGATCTGACCGGTGAGGAACCCGCCGGCGTCAGCACCGACGGCTGCGGAACCCCGCTGTTCGCCCTCACCTTGGCCGGAATGGCCCGCGCCTTCGGTCGCCTCGCCTCCGCCGAACTGGCGGATGGTGAGTCCGCCCCCGAAAGCCCGGAAGCCGCCGTCGCGCAGTCCATGCGCCGCCATCCGGAAATGGTGGCGGGCGAGGGCCGCGACGTCACGGAGCTCATGCGCCTCCTGCCCGGCGCCCTGGCGAAGGACGGCTTCGAAGGCATCCAACTGGTTGGGCTGCCGGACGGACGCGCCGTCGCCGTCAAGATTTCCGACGGCGGTGACCGGGCCAGAATGCCTGTCACCGTCCGTGCGCTGGAAGCGCTCGACGTCGACACCTCCGCCCTTGCGGGCATCGCCACCGGCGCGGTCCTCGGCGGCGGCCGCCAAGTGGGCCTGCTCCGGGCCGCAGACTTTTCTTCCCTGTCCCCGACCGACGACGTTCTTTAAGGACCGCACCACATGACCGAGACCCAAACCCTGCCGGATGCCCAATCCCTGTCCGACGGCCAGACTCTTCCTGGCGTCCGTTCCGAGCATGACCTGCTCGGCGACCGTGATATCCCCGCCGGCGCCTACTGGGGCGTCCACACGCTGCGCGCCGTGGAAAACTTCCCCATCACCGGCCAGCCGCTCTCTTCCAACATGCACCTGGTCCGCGGCCTCGCCGCCGTGAAACTGGCGGCCGCGCGCACCAACCTGGAACTCGGGCTGCTGGACGCCGAACGTGCCGCGGCCATCGAACAGGCGTGCACCGATGTGATGAACGGCGAACTCAGCGAACAGTTCGTGGTCGACGTGATCCAGGGCGGCGCGGGAACGTCGTCGAACATGAACGCCAACGAGGTCATCGCCAACCGCGCCCTGGAGATCCTCGGCCACCCCAAGGGCGACTACGCCCGGCTGCACCCCAACGACCACGTGAACCTCAGCCAGTCCACCAACGATGTGTACCCCACCGCGGTCAAGCTCGGCACCATCTTCGCCGCCCGCGAGCTGCTCTCCGCGCTGGCCGAACTCGAAGAGGCGTTCGCGGAAAAGGCCATGGAGTTCCGCACGGTCGTGAAAATGGGCCGCACCCAGCTCCAGGACGCCGTACCCATGACCCTGGGCCAGGAATTCGGCACCTATGCGGTGACGATCGGCGAGGACCGGCAGCGGCTGGCCGAGGCGGATCTGCTCATCCACGAGATCAACCTCGGCGCCACCGCGATCGGCACCGGCCTGAACGCCCCCGCCGGCTACGCCGAGGCCGCCTGCCGGCACTTGGCCGAAATCACCGGCCTGCCGCTGGTCACCGCCGTCGACCTCATCGAGGCCACCCAGGACGTGGGCGCCTTCGTCCACCTCTCCGGCGTGCTCAAGCGCGTGGCCGTCAAGCTCTCCAAGACCTGCAACGACCTCCGCCTGCTCTCCTCCGGACCGCGGGCCGGATTCGGCGAGATCAACCTGCCCGCCGTCCAGTCCGGATCCTCCATCATGCCCGGCAAGATCAACCCGGTGATCCCGGAAGTGGTCAGCCAGGTGGCCTACGAGGTCATCGGCAACGACGTCACCATCACCATGGCCGCCGAAGCCGGGCAGCTCCAGCTCAACGCGTTCGAACCGATCATCGTGCACAGCCTGCACAAGAGCATCTCGCACCTCGAAGCAGCCTGCCGCACCCTCACGGCCCGCTGTGTCCGCGGCATCACCGCCAACACCGAGCACCTCCGCCTCACCGTCGAACAGTCCATCGGCCTGGTGACCGCCCTCAACCCGCACCTCGGCTACGCCACCGCCACCGCGATCGCCCAGGAAGCCCTCGCCACCGGCCGCGGCGTGGCTGAACTCGTCCTCGAACACGGCCTGCTCACCGAAACGCAGCTCCGGGAGCTCCTCAGCCCCGAACGCCTGGCCAACCTCAGCAAGTAGTACCCGCAAGCCCCGACTCCCCAAACCGGAAACCAAAGGATCCCCCATGTCCAATTCCCCACAGGGCGCCGCCTCGAACGCGGCAGTCACTGACCATACGGTCCCGGCCCAGGCACACGCCACCGAAAACCTTCTCCATGCCGAGGACAAGGGCTACCACAAGAGCCTGAAGCCGCGGCAGATCCAGATGATCGCCATCGGCGGCGCGATCGGCACCGGCCTGTTCCTCGGCGCCGGCGGCCGGCTCAACGCCGCCGGCCCGTCCCTGGTCATCGCTTACGCCGTCTGCGGCTTCTTCGCCTTCCTCATCCTGCGCGCCCTCGGCGAACTGGTCCTGCACCGGCCCTCCTCAGGCTCATTCGTCTCCTACGCCCGCGAATTCTTCGGCGAAAAAGCAGCCTTCGTCTCCGGCTGGTTCTACTGGATCAACTGGGCCACCACCACCATCGTGGACATCACCGCCGCCGCCCTCTACATGAACTTCTTCGGCAACTACATCCCCTGGATGGCCGACGTCCCCCAATGGGTCTGGGCCCTGACCGCCCTCATCGTCGTCCTCGGCCTGAACCTCGTCTCAGTCAAGGTCTTCGGCGAAATGGAATTCTGGTTCGCCATCATCAAAGTCGCCGCCCTCGTCGCATTCCTGCTCATCGGCACCTACTTCGTCATCTTCGGCACCCCCGTCCCCGGCCAGGAAACCGGCTTCAGCCTGATCACCGACAACGGCGGCATCTTCCCCAACGGCCTGCTGCCCATGATCATCCTCATGCAAGGCGTCCTGTTCGCCTACGCCTCCATCGAACTCGTCGGCACCGCCGCCGGCGAAACCGAAAACCCCGAAAAGATCATGCCCAAAGCCATCAACTCCGTGGTCTTCCGCATCGCCGTGTTCTACGTCGGCTCCGTCATCCTCCTCGCCCTGCTCCTGCCCTACACCTCCTACCAAAAAGGCGTCAGCCCCTTCGTGACGTTCTTCGGCTCCATCGGCATCCAGGGCGTGGACGTCATCATGAACCTCGTCGTCCTCACCGCCGCCCTGTCCTCCCTCAACGCCGGCCTCTACTCCACCGGCCGGATCCTGCGCTCCATGTCCGTCGCCGGCTCCGCCCCCAAATTCGCCCAACGCATGAACAAAGCCGGCGTCCCCTACGGCGGCATCGCCATCACCGCCGGCGTCTCCCTCCTCGGCGTCCCCCTGAACTACCTCGTCCCCGCCCAGGCCTTCGAAATCGTCCTGAACATCGCCTCCGTCGGCATCATCGTCACCTGGGCCACCATCGTCCTGTGCCAGATCCAACTCAAACGCTGGGCCGACAAAGGCTGGCTCAAACGACCCTCATTCCGGATGTTCGGCGCACCCTACACCGGCTACCTCTCCCTGCTCTTCCTCCTCGGCGTCCTCGTCATGGTCTTCATCGACTCACCCCTGACCCTCCTGGTCACCCTCATCGCCACCGCCCTCATGACCGCCGGCTGGTACGCCTGCCGCAAACGCATCCACGAAATCGCCGAAGCCCGCGAAGGCTTCACCGGCATGTCCCCCGTCATCGCCAACCGCCCCGGGCCGGGTGCCGCGGACCGGATCTAGCAAGCCAGCGCTTCACCCCCGCAACACAGCGCGAACGGACACTTGGGCCCCACTCCCCGGGCCCCAAGTGTCCGTTCGCGCTTCTGTCCGTCGTGCTTAGCCGGGCGCCTTTCCCTGCTTCTCTTGACGCCCGGTTGGGGCGGGTTTAGTCTCAAGCCGCATCCACCCACGAGCAGCTCAAGGGAGAGTTATCATGCCGGAGTTCATGGACGTTCACCACAACATGAAGGGGATCACCCAGGAGGATCTGCTGGCAGCCCACAATGCCGACCTCGCCATCCAGGACGACGAGAAGGTCGACTTCAAGTCCGCCTGGGCGGACCCGGAGTCAGGGCTCGTCTACTGCCTCTCGGAAGCGCCTTCGGCCGAGGCTGTGCAGCGCATTCACGAGCGGGCCGGGCACCCGGCGGACGAGGTGCACGCCGTCCCGCTCAGGGTCTGAGCGTTATTCCCGGCGCATCTGTAGTCCTGGTCGCGCATTTCTGCACCGCTTTGCCTCCCTGCGGACGCCGCCGCCGCGACAATCGGGTCGCCAGCAGCTGAGCGCCCCGGGAAAGTGGTGCAGAACTGCGCAGAACTCAAGTTCAGCAGGCCACATCTGAACTCAATCGGCCTACCATGGAGGCATCCGGGGCGAGGCCCGCGATGAGCGGCGCCTCTCCGGCGCGTCGAAGGGGCCGGACCAGTGGACGTCGTTGTCATCGAAACCCCGCAACTCGGGGACCGCAGCTACCTGGTCCATGACGGCCGCGTGGCGCTGGTGGTTGATGCCCAGCGGGACACGGACCGCATCGAGGAAGCTGCCCGGAAAGCCGGAGTGCAGATCACCCACGTGGCAGAAACCCACGTCCACAACGACTACCTCACCGGCGGCCTGATCCTCGCCCGCGCGCACAGCGCCAAATACCTGATAAACGCCGCGGACCAGGTGGCCTACGAGTGCGAGCCGGTCAAGGACGGCCAAACCATGCAGATCGGCGCGCTCACGCTCCGCGCGGTGGCCACTCCAGGGCACACCCGCACGCACCTGTCCTACATCGTCACGGACGGACGGGTGCGGGCCGTGTTTTCCGGGGGCAGCCTGCTCTTCGGCTCCGTGGGCCGCACCGACCTCCTCGGCCCCGGAGACACCGCCGGACTGACGCGGGACCAGTACGCGTCCGTCCACCGGCTCGCCGATGAAGCAGGCCCGGATGCTGCCCTCTATCCCACCCACGGGTTCGGCTCGTTCTGCTCGATCGGGCCCGCCACGCGTGCGGAGGCGTCGACCATCGCGGAGCAGCTCGAAGCCAACCACGCGCTCATGGATCCGGATCCCGAGCACTTCGCGGCCGAACTCATGGCCAACCTGTCCGCCTATCCTTCCTATTACGCCCACATGGCCCCCCTCAACATGACCGGCCCCGAGCCTGCGGACCTGAGCCTGCCGGAGTCCCTCGGCGCCGGTGAACTGACGGAGCGGCTGGCGGGCGGCGAGTGGGTGGTGGACCTGCGCCACCGCGTCCTGTTCGCCAGCAACCACCTGCAGGGCACCGTCAGTTTCGAATACGGCTCGGGGCGAAGCTTCAGTTCGTACTTGGGCTGGGTCCTGCCCTGGGGCGAGAAGCTGACGCTCGTCGGCGCCCGCGAGGATGTGCAAAACGCCATCCGGGACCTTTCCCGCATCGGCATCGACCACCCCGATGCCGCGGTGGGAACGGAACCCGGCGAACTCGCGCCGGGAGCCGCCGTCGCCTCCTACCCCCGGGCGGGCTGGCCCGCCGTCGTTCATGAGAAGCCCGACGGCGACCCCGTAGTGGACGTTCGGCGCCCGGACGAGTTTGCCGCCTCCCACGTCGCCGGCGCCATCAACGTGCCGCTGCACGAACTGCTGGACCGTCTGGGCGAACTGCCCGCGGGGTGCCTCTGGGTCCATTGCGCCACCGGCTACCGCGCCGGCGTCGCGGCCAGCCTGCTGCAGCGGGCCGGGCGGGACGTGGTGCAGATCGATGCGCGCTTCCGCGACGCCGCGGCCGCCGGCGTCACCTTGCAGATACAGCCGCTGCCGCGGCGGTGACCGTCCTATCAGTGACCGACAATCCGGTCGAAGTCGCAAAGTCTAGGTTGTAAAGGAGAACAACGATGGATGGAGAAGGCAAAGTGGTTGTGGGCGTGGACGGTTCCGACTCCTCGGTGGAGGCCCTCCGCCTGGCGGCGCGGCTGGCACCGGGCCTGGGTGCCCGTGTCCATGCGGTGGCGTGCTGGCATTTCCCGGAAATGTATGCCGGGTACATCCCCCCGGATTTCGAGGCGTTCGAGACCTCGGCTGCCAAGGTCCTGGCCCAGTCCGTCGAGAAGGCGTTCGGGCCGGACGTCCCGGAGACCCTGACCAGTGAGCTCGTGCGGGGCCCGGCCCCGGCCACGCTGGTGGAGGCCGCCGCCGGAGCGGCGATGCTGGTGGTGGGGCGAAGGGGCCACGGCGGCTTCATGGGCCTGCACCTCGGCTCGGTCAGCACCGCCTGCGTCGCGCATGCCGAATGCCCGGTCCTCGTGGTGCACACCAAGGAGGACCACCACAGCAACCACCACTTCCGCAGGGGCGCAGCGGCCAAAGACGCGGCCAAGGGCTGACCGCCGCGCGTAACGCAACGCACCTGCAACCCCGTGCCGGCGCGCCATCGCCTATGCTCGGCTGAGCAGCTCAGAACTGGCTCAACGTCGAACCACGGGAGACAACCTCATGACCAACTGGCGGATCCGGGACTTCCACTCCGCGGACCTTGACGGCATCCTGCACCTCTGGGAATCGCTGAAGGCCACCAATGTCGAGCCGGTCTATGCGCTCTCCGAAGTGCTGGCCTCCTGCGAAAAGGACCACGCCGTGGTGGCGGTCCTCGGCGACCAGGTGGTGGGAGCCGCCGTCGGACGCGCAGCGCATGACCAGGGCTGGATCGTCTTCCTGGCCACGCTGCCCGAATTCCGCGGCCGGGGCATCGGCACCTCCCTGCTGGCCGCCGTCGAAAACCGGATGGCGCCGCACGGGCTGAACAAGCTTTCCGCCCTGATGCCCGAGTCGGAGACCCGGGTGGAGGCCTTCCTGAGCCGCGGCTTCGTGCTCAAGAAGAACCTGCGCTACTTCGAGCGCACCATCCCCGTGCAGCGCCAGGAGCTCGAGCCCCTGGGCCTGCTCGGCGGCCGAATCCTGGCCCGGGACCTGTGGGAGAACGTGGCCGGCATGCGCCGGGAGAAGGAGTTGCTGGAGCGCCGCCTGGTCCTGCCCCTGGCCGAGGCCGACCTCGCCGACGAGTTCGGCGTCGTGCCGCCGCGTGCCGTGGTGCTGTTCGGGCCGCCCGGCACCGGCAAGACCACCTTCGCCAAGGCCATCGCCTCCCGGCTGGAGTGGCCATTCGTGGAAGTCTTCCCCTCCCGTCTTGCCGCCGATCCCAAGGGCCTGGCCGGCGCGCTGCGGGAGACCTTCCTGGAGATCTCGGAACTCGAGCACGCCGTCGTCTTCATCGACGAAGTGGAGGAGATCGCCTCCCAGCGTGCCGGGGACCCGCCGTCGCCGCTGCAGGGCGTCACCAACGAGCTGCTCAAAATCATCCCGGCCTTCCGCGAACAGCCCGGCCGCCTGCTGGTCTGCGCCACCAACTTCATCCGTGCCCTCGACTCCGCCTTCCTGCGGCACGGCCGGTTCGACTACGTCATCCCCATCGGCCTCCCCGACCGGCAGGCCCGCGAGGCCATGTGGCAGCGCTTCATCCCCGCCGCCGTGGTGGACGATGTGGACGTGGAGCAGCTGGTGGACCGCACCGCGGGCTTCTCCCCCGCGGACATCGAGTTTGCCGCGCGGAGCGCCTCACAGCGGGCGCTGGAAAAGGCCGTGTACGACGACGGCGGGCTGGCGTCCGGTGGCGGCGTGTCCGTCCGCGAGGCGGTCCGGAAGGGGCCCGCCACCCAGGACTACCTCGACGCCATTGCGGACACCCGCACCACCGTCAGCGATGAGGTGCACCAGGAGTTCCTGGAGGACATCGACGCCCTGGGCCGGGTGTAGCCGGCCGGTCCCGCCGTTCGCTGGCCGAACTCGCCGCGGTGCGGGTTCGCCGGAAGTTTACGGCGAACCCGCACTGTTCCGGCGAACTGGGCGGCGCCATTGTGCAGTTGCTGTTCGCGCGGAAGCGGCCGGGGCCAGTCGCCCGTCATCGCGGTGGCCAAGTGGGTCGGCACCCTTGCCCCCACCATTGTCTACGGCGGGTACGGAAGTTCGGCCCTGATCCTTGGGCTCGGAGCCCTGTGCAGTGTGTTCGACCTGGCCTACATTGCCCTGCTCTGGCGGGCGCGCAGACGCGCTACTGTTTGACCCATGCCTTCTAATCCCCTCCGGCACGCCGTGGCCCGCATGGGCGGCCGGGATCCGCACCAGCCGCACCGGACAGCCACCCCGCTGGAGCTCTTCTTCGACCTCACCTTCGTGATCGCGTTCGGGGTGGCCGGCAGCCAATTTGCGCACGAGATCGCGGAGGGACACTTCGGCGCCGGGCTGCTCGGCTTTTCCTTCGCGATGTTTGCCGTGATCTGGGCCTGGATCAACTTCACCTGGTTCGCCAGCGCCTACGACACCGACGACTGGGTGTTCCGGGTGGTCACCATGGTCCAACTGGTGGGCGTCCTGATCCTGGCGATGGGGATCGAGCCCATGTTCCACTCCCTCGTGGAGGGAAAGCACGTGGACAACACCGTCATCGTGGGCGGCTACATCATCATGCGCCTGGCCCTGGTCTCCCAGTGGCTGCGGGCCGCCCGGCAGGACCCTGCCCGCCGGAAGACGTGCCTGCGCTACGCGGGATACCTGGCGGTTGTCCAGCTGGGGTGGATCGCGGTGCTGTTCATCCAGGCGGACGTGCCCACCACGTT
This sequence comes from Arthrobacter sp. K5, assembly GCF_040448525.1. Lineage (NCBI taxonomy): Bacteria > Bacillati > Actinomycetota > Actinomycetes > Micrococcales > Micrococcaceae > Arthrobacter > Arthrobacter sp. K5. The sequence goes on from NZ_CP159279.1 coordinate 2,849,426, forward strand.
CCTGATGATTGCACCGCTGTACGTCCTGGAACTCGCCACCCCGTATGCGGCCGAGCGGAATGCAACCACTCCCTGGCACGCCCACCACATCGCCGAACGCTACGGACTGCTGGCCATCATCGCCCTGGGTGAATGCCTGATCGGCGCCGTCGAGACACTCCGCGCCATCATCGCCAACCATGGATGGTCGCTTGATGCTGCTCTGGTGGGTTTCGGCGGCACCGCATTGGCCTTCGGCATGTGGTGGATCTACTTCATCCTGCCCGCCGGCCGGGCCCTGCACCTGCAGCGTCACCGTTCCTACTTCTTCGGCTACGGCCACATCCCCGTCTTCGCCGCGATCGCCGCCACCGGGGCGGGCCTGCACGTCGCCGCGTACTACATCGACCATGCCGCACACGTCAGCGCCGCCGTGGCGGTGGCCAGCATCGCCGTTCCCGTGGCGCTGTTCAAGGTCTCGCTCACGGCGCTCTTCAGCGTCATGACGTGCGTCGACCGCACCCTCATCGCCGTCACCACGGGAGTGGTGTGCGTCCTCGCCGGAACCGTGGCCCTGGCGGCGGCGGGCGTTTCGGTTCCCGCCTGCCTGCTCATCATTGTTGCCGCACTGGGGGCCTCGATCGTTATTGATGAACGCCGGAGCACGGACCTGCTCCACGCGTCGCTGGAGAAGCTGGAACAGCGGGCCAGGAATGCGTGACGCCGGCCGCTATGCCCCGGGCCACACCCATGGCTCGCGCGGCAGGCGGGCGGGCGAAAACCCTTCGAGGGCGGCATTTAGAGAGTCGCCGGGCAGGCCCAGCGACTGCAGAATCGTCCTCTGCACGGCTTCGGCTGGATGTCCGACGGCGGCCAGGTCACCCAGGGTGACCGCGCCGTCGCGCTTGGCAAGCCTGGCGCCGCCGGCGTTCACCACCAGCGGCACGTGAGCATATTCCGGAACTGGCATATTCAGGAGCGAGGCGAGATATGCCTGCCGGGGCGTCGAGGGCAGGAGGTCGTCCCCCCGGACAACCTGGTCTACGCCCTGCTCGGCATCATCGACGACGACGGCCAGGTTGTACGCCGTCACACCGTCGTTCCGGCGCAGGACGAAGTCGTCCACTACTCCAGTGAACGACCCATGCAGCATGTCCTCGACAGTCCACTCGGCCACGGAGGAACGTAACCGGATGGCCGCCGGGCGGGTGGATCGCTTGAACTCGAGCTCCGCCGCCGACAGCCCCCTGCACGTTCCGGGGTAGGCGCCCTGGGGCGCGTGCGGCGCGGAGGGTGCCTCCTGGATCTCACGGCGGGTGCAGAAGCATTCGTACGTCAGCCCGGCAGCGGCCAGCTCTCCGATGGCCGCCGTATACAGCGGTTCGCGGTCCGTCTGCCGCACCACCCCGCCGTCCCAGGTCACTCCGACGGCGGCCAGGTCCCGCAGCTGCGCGGCTTCGGCTCCGGCCCGTGCCCGGTCGAGGTCCTCGACCCGCAGCAGGAACCGGCGCCCGGTGGAACGGGCAAAGAGCCAGGCCAGGATTGCCGTGCGGAGGTTTCCCACGTGCAGCTCACCGGACGGGCTGGGGGCGAAGCGGCCAGCGTGAGTCATGCCCTCCAGCCTATGCCGAACACCACAAGAGCCCCTCAGCTACCGCGCACTCCGGGCGTTGGCCGGGAATCGGTGGCTCAGGGGCTCTTGCCGTGCCTGCCCCGGACGGAACTCCGTCCGGAAATCGAGGCACTTCTTGCGGAAAGACGAATGCGTGAACAAGAGTCAATCAGCGGCTGCCTCCTTGCGGGAAGCGTGGTCCAGGGGGCCGGGTGGTGTGCCGTGAGCCTGTAGCCTGCCGGCGGTGGGGGTAACCGTCGCCTGCGTTGCCACTATCTGAGCAGAAGACCTACAGTAGGCGCAATGGGCATGGCATGGACTGGTCAATCTGATCGGTCCTGCACCCGGAAACCGGACAGGAAGTGATCATATTGCAGCTGCTCGACGCCACGGACCGGCGCATCCTTGCCGCCCTGGATGAGGATCCCCGGCTGCCAATCATGGTCCTGGCCCAGCGGCTGGGCCTGGCGCGCGGCACCGTTCAGTCGCGCCTGGAGCGGATGACGGCGTCGGGTGCGCTCCGGCCCAACAGCAGCCGCGTGCTGCCCGCGGCCCTGGGTCGGGGCGTTGCCGCCGCTGTCAGCGCCGAACTGGACCAGAGCCATCTCAACGAGGCCATCGCGGCGCTGCGCGAGATCCCCGAGGTGCTGGAGTGCCACGCCCCGGCCGGCGACACGGACCTGCTGATCCGGGTGGTGGCCACCAGCCCCGACGACCTGTACCGGGTTTCGGAGGAGATCCGGCTGTGCCCGGGAATCGTGCGGACGTCCACGAGCATGTTCCTGCGCGAGGTGATTCCCTACCGGACGACGGGCCTGCTAGAGCACTGATTCCGGCCCTGCGGAGCGGCGCTCCGATATTGCGCAAATCATTGGGGAAAACTGCGGATATTCCGGCGGCTGTCCTGCGGTGGCAACTGTAACCTGATTCAGCATCTGCCGCAGCGCTGGGCACGCAGCGGGTGCATTGTTCACTCAGGGTCTCCGCCGGGGGGTCGGTCTCAATAAGGAACTCAATGCGCTCTTTTTCCCGTTCAATCGCGTCGGCCACAGGTTTGCTGGTTTTGGCCGCTGGCCTCGTCTCGCTTCCCGCCACCGCAATGGCAGCCACGGGTCCTGCCGGCAACGGCACGTCACTGCCGGTCGAGTCCGGTTCGGAACAGGTGCACCACGGCTACGAATCCGCGCCCGGCGTTCCGGCGGACGGGCCGCCTGCAGGCCTGGCCCTCCAGACCGAGGCGGGAGGAACGGCCGCCGCTGCCCTCACAATCAAGGTCGTCGTCGCCACGCTGGTGGACAACAAGGCCACCGTTCCGATGGCCCAGGCTGAAGCGGCCGTGGCGGCCTCCAGCAACTACTGGAAAGCCATGTCCGGCGGCCGCATTTCCATGACCGTGACAGAACGTGCCGCGTTGGCGTCCAAGACAGCCAGGTCGACGGACTCCTACTACGACATGATCAACAAGATCACCACCGAGCTGAAGTGGACCTACGGCACCAACAAGGCGCTGGTGGTCTTCGTTCCCAGCGCCACGCTCTCCGGCGGCGCCCTCGGTGCCGGCTACAGCAGCACCGGCAACAGTGGACGGGTTCTGATGCCGCAGATCAGCGGCTTCACCAACAGCGTGATCGCCCACGAGTTCGGCCACGTGCTGGGGTCCATGCACGCCGATGCCCTGCAGTGCAGCAGCGGCGCATCCGATGTGGGCACCACGAGCACCGGCCAGTTCACCGACTCCTCCTGCTACATCCGCGAATACGGCGACAGCACCGACCTGATGGGGCTGTCCAGCTACAACATGCCGGTGATCAGCTCGCCGTTCTGGGACGCCAAGGGCCTGGGCTCGGCTACCGACATCCGCGACCTCGGCGTGGCATCCGGCGTGAAGAGCTACACGCTGAGGCCCTGGGGCGACACGAAGCTGGCCTACCGCGCGGTGAAGTTCACCGATCCGGTCAGCAGGGAGGTCTACTATCTGGAGCTCCGGCAGCCTGCCGGCTACGACGCCTACCTGGCCAGCGGGGCCGCGGGCAACCGGGGCGTGAAAGTGGTCCAGCGGGGCGGCGCCACCCCGTGGTCCTCGCTCGCGCTGATGCCGTCCACGGTTCCGTTCAGCGGGTACTACGCCACCAACCACACCTGGCAGGCCGGCCGCACCTTCATCACCCACGCGGGAACCCGGGTCACGGTCAACACCGTGACCGCCACTTCGGCCACTGTCACCATCGACGCCGACCTCGCCCTGCGCACCAAGATCCAGTTCTCGGCCGGCGACTTCAACGGCGACGGACGCCCGGACATGGTCTCCCGCGAAGCCGACGGTTCACTCCTGCTGTTCGCGGGCATGGGCGGAAACAAGCTCGGAACGGCCGTGAAGATCGGGACGGGCTGGAACATATTCAACATGGTCCTCGGCAACGGCGACTTCAACGGGGACGGGAAGACGGACCTCATTGCCCGGACGTCCAACGGAGCCCTGTGGCTGTACCCCGGCAGCGGAACCGGCGGCTTCCTGGCACGCAAGCAGATCGGCTCCGGCTGGGAGGGCTTCAAACGCATCATCGCACCCGGCGATTTCAACGGCGACAAGCGGGCCGACCTGCTGGCCATGCGCGCCGACGGAACCCTGTGGCTGTACCCCGGCAACGGAACCGGAGGCTTCCTGGCGGCCAAACAGGTGGGCTCCGGCTGGCAGGGCTTCACCGCCGTCACCGCAGCGGGAGGGCTCGCCACGGGCCCCGGCCTGCTCGCCCGCTCCAGCACCGGGACCGTTTACCTGTACCCGGGCAGCGGAACCGGAGGCTTCCTGGCCCGCCGCACGCTGGCCACCGGATGGGCCAGCACGGAACTGATCGCCGGCCAGGACTTCACCTCCGACGGGCACACGGACATCCTCTCGGCCAGCACCAGCGGGGCCATCACCGCGTACGCGGGCAACGGCGTCGGCGGTTTCGCAACCAAGCTGAAGATCGGCACCGGCTGGGCCGGCTTCAGCCAGGTCTGGGAAGCCGGCGATTACGACGGCGACGGCAAGCCCGACATCCTGGCCCGGACGGCCCAGGGCGTCCTGCGGCTCTACTCCGGCAACGGCTCGGGCGGCTTCCGCACGTCCCGGCAGCTCGGTACCGGCTGGCAGGCCTTCGACCAGGTGGTGTCCGCCGGGAACTTCAACGGCGCCGGCGGCCCTGATCTCCTGGCCCGGAAGCCCGACGGCTCGCTCTGGCTCTACCCCACGAACGGAACGGGACTCTTCCAGACAGCGAAGAAGATCGGCACCGGCTGGCATGCCTTCGCGAGGATCATCGCCCCCGGCGACTTCTCCGGCGACGGAAGGACGGACATCATCGCGCAGGAGCCGGACGGCAAGCTGTGGCTCTACCCCGGCAACGGGGCGGGCGCCTTCCTTGCCCGGAAGCAGATCGGCTCCGGCTGGGCGGGCTTCAGCCAGGTTGTTGCGGGCAACGACTTCAACGGTGACGGAAAGGCTGACCTGATGGCCCGCGCGTCGGACGGCACGCTCTGGCTCTATCCCGGCAGCGGCGCCTCCGGCTTCCTGGCCCGCACGCAGCTCGGCACCGGCTGGAACGCCTTCACCACCCTCGCCAGCGTGGGCCGCTTTGCGGGCACGGGCAATCCGAACGTCGTTTCCGTGTCGGCCGATGGGTCACTCTGGCTCCACACCGGCACCGGGAAGGGCATCTTCCAGAACGTCGTGCTGAACCCCCGCTGAGCAGGGAGACAGTCCAGCGCGAGCGAACACTTGGGGCCCCTGATCCACCCGGATCGGGGGCCCCAAGTGTGCGTTCGCGCTTTTTCGCAGGCCTGCGCGGTTGGAAGGAACGTCAGACGGGCGGACCGGCGTTGGATTTCAGGTTCTTCATCACCAGCGTTGAGGTCAGCCGTTCCACCCCTGGCAGCACTGTCAGCTCGCTGTCGTAGAACCGCTGGTAGGACGGCAGGTCCGCCGCGATCACCTTGAGCAGGTAGTCCGGGGAACCGAACAGCCGCTGCGCCTCCACGATGTTCGGGTTCTCCGCCACCCGGTTCTCGAAGATCTCCATGGTCGGGCGGTCCACCTGCCGGAGGGTGACAAACACAATCGCCTCAAAGCCAAGCCCGACGGCGGCCGGGTCAATGTCCGCTTTGTAGCCGCGGATCACGCCGGACTGCTCGAGGTCCCGGAGCCGGCGGTGGCAGGGCGCCACGGTCAGCCCCACCTTGGCGGCGAGGGCCGTGGCAGTCATTCTGCCGTCCTCTTTGAGATGGCGCAAAATACTTCTGTCGATATGGTCAATCACGCAAGAATCTTACTCTGAGGACCGCGATCCGCGCGAAGTTTGAGAGCACATCTGGGGCTGTTTTGCCTAGGCTTTTCTTACAGTCAAACACGCAGGAGCCCGCCATGAATCCCCAGCTTTTCCTCGCTTTTATCGTGGTCGCGGCCGCCCTCGCCTGCACCCCGGGAGTGGACTGGGCCTACTCCATCACGGCCGGCCTCGGCCGCCGCAGCTTTGTCCCCGCCGTCGCGGGGCTGTGCAGCGGATACGTCCTGCACACCCTCCTCATGGTGGCCGGGCTCGCCGCCGTCCTGGCAAGCATGCCGGGCCTGCTGGGCTGGATCACGGTGGCCGGGGCCGTCTATCTGCTGTGGCTCGGCACCGTCACCATCAGGTCGTGGCGGGGCGCGACCTTTTCCGCAGCGACCGCCGTCGGACATCCGGGGCAGAACCAGCTCCGGTCCTTCCTTCAGGGCATGGGGACCAGCGGCATCAATCCCAAGGGGCTGCTGTTCTTCCTGGCCCTCGTGCCGCAGTTCGTCAGCGCCGACGCCCCGCTGCCCGTGCCGGTGCAGTCGGGACTGCTAGGCTTGACCTTCGTGCTGCTCGCGGCCCTCGTCTACACGTGCGTGGCACTGCTGTCGCGGAAACTGCTGCAGTCCCGGCCGAACGCAGCCCGCAGGGTCACGCTGACCAGCGGCATCATCATGGTGGTCCTTGGCGCCGCTTTGCTCTCGGAGCAGCTGCTTCCAGCCCTGGCCCGGTTCGTATAGGAGCCGCCTAGGAACCGGCCTAGCGGGCTCAGACTTCGCGCTCCATGAACCACTCGGTGAAGCTCGACGCGCGCCCGTCGGAATCGAGCCGGATCACCCACAGGTTCTCGTAGCTCGGTCGGTCATCCAGGTACGTGGTGCGGCCCTGCACGAACGCGAGGTCCCCGTCGGACCCGAGCGGGGACCATTCGAATCTCCAGTCGCCGGGCTGGTCCGCGGAGCCGATCCACCGCTCCACGATCTGTTCGCGGCCGCGCCAGGGGTCGGGATCGTAAGGCCGCGTGGCGTACACGGCCTCCTCCGTGAAGAGCGCCCCGATATCCTCGGGGTCGTTCGTGGTCCACGCCGCGATGTACTTGTCCATCCACTGCCTGATTGCGTCAGTCATGGGTCCGTTGTATCGCGGCCCTGTACCAGCCACAAGAGCCTGCCGCCCACAAGCAGCGCCTCAGTCGCCGCCGAACTGCTTCCATTTCTGTTCCCACGCCCGGCGGGCCTCGATGTCCTTGCGGATGACCTCGAACGTTTCGACCTCCCCCTGCTTGCCGCGCTGCCAGTCCCGCGGGTTGAGGGACTTCCGGCCGTTGTCCAGGAGCATCAGGGCACGGTCGGTCAGGGCGTCGTTGCGCAGGGACATGCTGGTCTTCTGCCGCCGCAGGACTTCCTTGAGTGCCTGCTGGGCCTGCCCGTACGCGCCGAGCCGGCGGAGGGAGCGCGCCCGCACCAGGAGCAGCGCCGCGGAGAGGTCGTCCGCGTTCAGCAGGCCCTCCGTCCAGACCACCACCTCCTGGTCCCTGCCCAGGGCGGCAGCCAGTGCACACCTCGCCAGTGCGGTGGGCAGCGACGGCGGCAGCCTGACCAGAGTTTCAAAAGCCGCCTCGGTTTGGCCCGTTTCCCGGAGGCAATGGGAGAGCGCAAGGAAGACCGACTCCTCGCTGAACAGCACCGGCACCACGATGCGTTCGGCCACCTCGACCCGGGTGACCACCCGCGTCAGGTAACTGGCGGCGAACTGGTTAGCCTCGTCGTCGTTCCTGATGGAGAGCCCGCGCTGCAGCAGCTCCGCGGCCCGCAGGTAACCGCCCTGCTTGTAGGCGAGGAGCCCGGCCATCACGCAGCAGAGCCCGGCCCAGCCGGGATAGGCGCGGCCGGCGGCGATGAGCCGGTTGGGATCGGTGCTGGAGAAGATGGCGTCGTACACGGTCCTGGCAGCCTTGCCGGGCAGCAGCTTGAGCCGCGGAAGGCTTCCGTCCACGCTGATCCGGGAGTCCCCTCCCCCGAGCACGCCGTGGATCAGCCCGCCCATGCCCTCGGCTATTTCGTGCACCGGGGTGCGGACCTTGCCGCCGCCGAAGGGGGTGAGGTCGCGCGTGTCGCGGTAGATCGGTCCTGGAAACTGCCCCGCGCTCATTCCTCCATGCTAATGGCGGGCCGGAACTAAGCCGAAGCGGCGCCCACCCAGACGCCCACCACCCAGGTGCTGGCCGCCAGGCAGGCCAGGCCGAACTCCACGAGCATTCCCAGCCCGGTGGCCTTCAGGGCCGCCCAGCTCGAAGTGAGCGCCGCCCGGAAGTTTCGCGTGCGCTGGACTTCGCTGAGCAGCAGCCCGGCGGCGAAACCCACGAACAGGCCCACCACAGGAATGACGAACATGCCGGCAATGCCCAGTACAACCCCTACGGCGACGCTCCGGTTGGGAATACGGTGTTCCTTCAGTTTGCGGCCGGCGAGGACGGCGCTGGCCGCCATGCCTGCCAGCACAAACACCATGCCCACGGCGAAAACCACCCAGCCGGTGGCGCCCTCACCGCCCCAGATTGCCCACGCCAGCAGGCTCAGGCCGATCAGGAAGCTGCCGGGCAGGACGGGAATGACGGTTCCGGCAACGCCTACCAGGATGGCCAGGCCGCAGAGGACGGTCACGAGGGTTTGGGCGTTCATGCCCCCAGTCTAGGGTCCGGGCGGGGCGGGGGGTCCGCGGAGCGCGGACCTTGCCGGGAACGACGACGGCGGTGCCTCCCCAGCAGGGGAGGCACCGCCGTCGGGCTCCAGTCAGCCCTGCGCCTTCAGTCAGCCGTTCCCGGCCAGCGTTCAAGCCGACGCTTCAGCCGGCCCAAGCCGGCGTCGGCCTTAGTTGGCTTCGGCTTCGACTGCCGCGGCAACCGCGGCCGTGACCGCCGGGGCAACGCGCGGGTCCAGCGGGCTGGGCACAATGTAGGACGCGGACAGCTTGTCCTCGGCCAGTTCGGCAATGGCGCGGGCCGCGGCAACCTTCATGGCAGGGGTGATGCGGCGCGCACCGGCGTCCAGTGCACCGCGGAAGATGCCGGGGAACGCCAGGACGTTGTTGATCTGGTTGGGGAAGTCGCTGCGGCCGGTGGCCACAACCGCGGCGTACTTGGACGCGACCTCGGGCAGGACTTCGGGGTCCGGGTTGGACAGTGCGAACACGATGGAGCTGTGGTTCATCAGCTTCAAGTGCTCCTCATCCAGCTTGGAGGAGGAAACGCCGACGAAGACGTCCGCGCCCAGCAGGGCTTCCCCGGGGCCGCCCGAGATGCCGCGCGGGTTGCTGCGCTGCGCCATCTGGGCCTTCTTGCTGGCCGGGTCGGCGGCGATGTCGGCCCGCTCGGAGTTGATCACGCCGCGCGAATCCAGCAGCACCACGTCATCGATGCCCGCGGTGAGGAGGATTTCCGCGATGGCAATGCCTGCGGCGCCGGCGCCGGAGATCACCACACGGAGTTCCTCGAGCCCCCGGCCGGTGACCTTGGCGGCGCCGGTGAGCGCGGCGAGGACCACGACGGCGGTGCCGTGCTGGTCATCGTGCATGACGGGGCAGTCGAGGGCTTCGATGAGCTTTTCTTCCAGTTCGAAGCAGCGCGGGGCGGCGATGTCCTCGAGGTTGACGGCACCGAAGCTGGGGCGCAGCCGGACAAGGGTTTCCACGATCTCATCGACGTCGGTGGTGTTGAGGACCAGCGGGATGGAGTCCAGCTCGCCGAAGGCCTTGAAGAGGGCGGACTTGCCCTCCATGACGGGCAGCGAGGCGCTGGGGCCGATGTTTCCGAGGCCTAGGACGGCGGTGCCGTCGCTGACGACGGCCACGAGGCGCTGGGCCCAGGTGTGGCTCTTGGAGAGTTCCGGGTCAGCGTGGATGGCCCGGCTGACCTGGGCAACGCCCGGCGTGTAGGCGATGGAGAGGTCGCGCTTGTTGCTGAGGGGAACGGTGCTGGCGATGGAAAGCTTGCCGCCCTCGTGGGCAGCGAAAATTTCCTGGTCAGTCAGCTCTGCGGCTGCGCTGGTGTCATTCGGAGCGATAGTTTCAGTGGACACGTCGTTGTCTCCTGTTGCTAGCCGTGGGCGCACGGCACAGTATGGCTCAAGCATTCGAGGCTCAAGATGGTCAGAAACGCGCTTCCGCTGACGGCCCAAGGGTGGCGGGTTCCGTCAGAAAGCCCGTGGAGGTGCTGGGTGCTGGCCACTCCGCTACTGCCATGTTAGACAGGACAAAAGCCCAGCCGGTGCCAGATCGGGGCGGTTTGACGGAATAAAGCATATTTTGGGCCAAGTTGTGGCCTGTTTCATAGTTTTTTGGGCCTTTTATGACCTGCCGGTCTAGACCAGTTACGCGCTATTCCGCGCCAGCCGGGGTGCCGGCATCAACAACGTACATGCCTTCTTCAGGTCTTCCTCCGCCTCAAACAGGGAAAGCCGGCGACAGCGCACCGACTGGACTAGACCGCTGACCGTTGGCAAGAGAACGCGGGCGACGGCCGCGTCCCCGCACACGGCGCTCACGGCCCGTTCCGCCAAGGAGTCGATCTCCCGCAGCAGGCCGGTGGTGTCCCGGTCCTTGAGGTACACGCCCTGGCTGAGGCACTGCTCCACGGCAGGCTGCATGACGCGCATGTGGAAGATTTCCATGGCCACGCCGGAGAGTGCGTGGATGCGGACGGTGCCCGGCCCGGTCCCTGTCTTGAGCTCGCCGAGCTGGTGCCGGTAAAGGGCAAGCATCAGATGGGTGGCGGAGGGAAAGTAGCGGTACAGGGTGCCGAGAGGAACGTTGGCCTGGGCGGCAACCTCGGAAAGGGTCACGGACTGGAGGCCTTTACGTGCGAACCCGGCAGCCACCTCGAGGATGCGGTTGTAGCGGCGCTGCTGCCGGGGAAGGGAGGGCGGGGCGGCCATGGGCGGAAGATCAGGCATAGAGTCAAGCATCATCAGTCCGGAGGTTGAGATTCCTGGTGCAGTCAGGGAGAGCCCCATTCCCGGTCCTGCCGCGATTCGCACTCCACTATACGGCACGGGTCTCCGGGTTCCCTGGGAGCCTGGCCTGCTCCCCGGAAGCCCGGCGTGCCGCCCGGGAACTGCAGGGCCCGCCCCCCGCGCCCGGCAGTTTTGGACCGGCCAGGCGCTAGGCGACGCCCTTGATCTTCACCACGAACACGGCACCCAGCAGGCCGATGACGGCGGCGGCGGAAAACAGCGTGACATAGCCGCCGAGGTACTGGATGGACAGGAAGGCGAGCGTCGGGGCAAACACCTGCGGCAGGGAGGCGGCCACGTTGATGACCCCCATGTCCTTACCCCGGTCCGCCGCCTGCGGCAGGACTTGCGTCAGCAGGGCAAAATCCACCGCCAGGTAGGCGCCGAAGCCGATCCCCAGCACGGCAGCGCCGGCGAGGGCACCGGGCCAGACAGGGAAGAAGGCCAGGATGAGTCCTGCCATGGCGATGGCCAGGGATGACCCGATCACGAATGGCTTCCGTTTGCCTACCCGGTCGCTCCACGGTCCGGCCAGCACCGCGGTGATAATCACCAGGACCGCGTAGATTCCGGTAAGGACCAGCACCCCCAGGGCCGGGTCCTCATGGCCAATGACGTCCCGGAGAAAGAAAAGCAGGTACACGATGGTCAGCTGGTTGCCCACGTTCATCAGGAAGCGCGTGATCCAGGCCCAGGCAAAGTCAGGGTGCCGTACCGGGCTGATCCAGAAACCCCGGGCGAAGGCCTTCAGCCGGAACGGCGGGCGCGCGGACAATGGCAGCACAGGATCGTTCCTGTGGAACAGATACGGCAAGACTGACAGTACGAGGGCCGCGGCACAGAGCCAGTACCCCACCATGTAGTTCCCGGAGACCACCGCACCAAAGACGGCGCCGATAAGGATGCCAACAGTCTGACCCATGGCGGCCAACCCGCCAACGGTGGCGCGCTGGGGCACCGGAACGCGGTCCGGAACGGCCGCCGTGATGGCGGCGTAAGCGGCGTTCGCACCGAGCTGGACCAGGCACCAGAACAGCAGCATCATGGCAACGGTCGTTGCCCCGGACATCGCCAGCAGTGCCGCCGCCGCGAGGATGGCTCCGGCCAGGATCCACGGGGCACGCCGGCCGAAGCCGGAGACCGTGCGGTCGGACAGGGCGCCGAAAAGCGGATTGGCCACCAGCGAAACCGCGGCGCCGCAGCCGGTGACGAGCGAAAAGATCGCTTCCTTGCTGGGTGCATCGATGCTGATGGCCTGTTGGCCAATGAAGATGTTGATGGGCCCGAAGAAGGCGGCATTGATGCCGACGTTGACAAGGACCAGGCCGGTGACCCAGCGCGCGGTGACCTTCCGCTCCGGTTCGGCGAGCGCCGCCGTCGAACCACTTCCGGGGGAGGCGGCCACGGCGGAAGGGTCTGGGACGTGCCCCGGCAGGTCGGACAGGCTCATTGCGGCTCCCCCATGAACTGATGGTCGGTGTGGTTTCAGACTATCGTGAGCAGCACGGCCCGCACGCGGGTTGTCCACACGCATTTCGAGGAGGACCAATGACCGATTCCCCGGCAAGCACGCCAGAAACCCCGGACGCCTCTCCCGCGGCCGCCAGCCGCAGCGTCAACACCGCAGACCTCTACGATGAGCGCGGCGACGAACTGGACTCCATCTCCCTGCAGTTCCAGTCCCTGGGCGGCCGCACGCATTTCAGCGGCCCTGTCCGGACCGTGCGCTGCCTGGAGGACAACGCCCTGGTCAAATCGATCCTTGCCACCCCCGGCAACGGAGCCGTGCTCGTCGTCGACGGCGCCGGTTCCCTGCGGACCGCCCTGATGGGGGACATGATCGCGGCGAGCGCCGTGGCAAACGGCTGGGCCGGCGTCGTAATTAACGGTGCCATCCGCGACCGCGGGGCCATCGCGGAACTGCCGCTCGGCGTCAAGGCACTCGGCAGCAACCCGCGCAAGAGCGCCAAGGCCGGCGCGGGGGAAACAGAAGTGGACCTGCTGATCGACGGCGTGACCATCCGCGCCGGGGCCACGATCTGGTGCGATCCCGACGGCATCCTCGTCGAACGCTGAACCTCGGCCGTCGCACCCCAAAAAAAATTCGTTGCTCCGGGGAACAAAGCAGGAAGTAACATAGTTACTGAAAGCAACTATCAAATGCGATCCCCCTTTCTCTTGACCCTGGAGCACCCATGTCCAAAACCACCGCCGGACCCGCGCCCGGAGAGGCCCTGACGCAGCGGCAGACCATCACCGTCATGGTGGGGCTGATGCTCGGCATGTTCCTTTCCTCGCTGGACCAGACCATCGTGTCCACGTCCATCTACACCATCGCCAACGACCTGGACGGGCTCTCACTCCAGGCGTGGGCGACCACCGCGTACCTCATCACGTCCACGGTCACCACGCCGCTGTACGGCAAGCTCAGCGACATCTTCGGCCGACGCCCGCTCTACCTCGCAGCGATCATCATCTTCCTGGCCGGCTCGCTGTATGCGGGATCGGTGCACTCGATGACCGAACTGGCCATCGCCCGCGGCATCCAGGGCATGGGCGCCGGCGGCCTGCTGGCACTGGCGCTGACCATCATCGGCGACATCGTCCCGCTCAAGGACCGGGCCAAGTTCCAGGGCTACTTCATGTCCGTGTTCGGCATCTCCTCGGTCCTCGGCCCGGTGGTGGGCGGCGCCTTTGCCGGTTCGGAGAGCATCCTCGGCTTCGACGGGTGGCGCTGGGTCTTCTTCATCAACCTGCCCATCGGCCTGGCCGCGCTGGCCGTGGTGTTCCTCTACCTCCACCTGCCCGCCAAACATGTCAAGCAGCGGATCGACTACTGGGGCGCCGCTGCCATTACCCTGGCGATCGTGCCGCTGCTGCTCGTCGCCGAACAGGGCCGCAGCTGGGGCTGGACCTCGGTCAGCTCCTTCATCTGCTACGGCCTGGGCATCGTCGGCGTCGTCGCGTTCCTGCTGGCCGAACGGCGTGCCGGGGACTACGCCCTGATCCCGCTGCGTCTCTTCCGGAATGTCACGTTCGGGCTGTCCTCGCTGCTGAACTTCATCATCGGCATCGGCATGTTTGGTGCCATCGCCATGCTGCCCATGTACCTGCAGCTGGTCAAGGGCCTGACGCCCACCGAAGCCGGACTGATGATGATCACCTTCACGATCGGCATCCTGACCGGCTCCATCACCGCCGGACGGACCATCTCGTCATCGGGCACCTTCCGGATTTTCCCGATCCTCGGCACCGCCATCCTGACCACAGCCGCCGTCGTCATGGGGCTGTCGCTTGGCGCTGACACCGAACTCTGGGTCCCGGGGCTGATTGCGGTCTTCTTCGGGCTGGGCCTGGGCTTCTGCATGCAGCCGCTCACCCTCGCGATGCAGGTCTCGGTGCCCGCGAAGGACATGGGCGTGGGCACCTCCACCGCCGCGTTCTTCCGCTCCATGGGCGGCGCGGTGGGCACAGCCGTGTTCATTTCCATGCTGTTCAGCATGGCCGCGGACAAGATCGCCAACGGCATGAAGGACGCCATGCAGAACGCCGACTACGTGAAGGTCCTCCAGGACCCCGCCGTCGCCGCCGACCCCGCCAACGCCAAGCTCTACGACTTCTTCAAGAACGGCGCCAGCAACGACTCCCTCAACGACACCAGCTGGCTGCACACCGCGAACCCGGTGCTCACCCGGCCCATCACGGAGGGCTTTGCCCAGTCGATCGACGCGGTCATGCTCACCGCCGCCGTCCTTACCGGCATCGCCTTCCTCATCAGCTTCGCACTGCCGAAGAAGAAACTGACGGACCCCAAGGCCGTGGCCAAGGAATCCGTTTCGGCGCACTAGCCACACCTGCATGTCACGGCGGGCAGCCTTTCGGGCTGCCCGCCGTTTCGTTTCCGCGGAATTCCGGGACGCACCGGCGCCTCGGCAAGCAAAAGCCTGCGCTGCGTGACGGCCCGGAGCCAGGCCGGGAGATGGACGACGGCGGGACCGGCCGCCGTCGTCGTCCTCCGTCCCGGAGTGGATCAGCAGGCGGTGACGTGGCACACTGTTAGGCGCGTGTGCGCCGGCCGACAGGGCCGGTTTCCGCAGCCGACGACGTTTGCACCGCATCCACCCACCCCCGAACCAAGGGAGAACCATGTCCACCGACAAGCAGACAACCGCCAAGATCCCCAAGCGGGTGATCTGGCTGGCGCTTGCCGGCGCCGTGGGCGGCTTCCTTTTCGGCTTCGACTCCTCCGTGGTCAACGGCGCCGTGGACGCCATGAAGGACGAATTCGCGCTCAGTGAGGCCGTCACCGGTTTCGCCGTGGCAGTGGCATTGCTCGGCTGCGCGGCCGGCGCGTACTTGGCCGGAAAGGTCGCGGACCGCTACGGCCGCATCCCCGCGATGAAGCTTGGGGCACTGCTGTTCCTCATCAGCGCCATCGGCACCGGCTTCTGCTTCAGCGTCTGGGACCTCATCTTCTGGCGCCTGGTGGGCGGTCTCGGCATCGGCCTGGCCTCCGTCATTGCCCCCGCGTACATCTCCGAAATCTCGCCCCGGCACGTCCGCGGCCGGCTCGCATCGCTGCAGCAGCTGGCCATCACCACGGGCATCTTCGCCGCCCTGCTGTCCGACGCCCTGTTCGCGACCTCCGCCGGCGGCGCGCACCAGGCATTCTGGCTGGGCATCGAGGCCTGGCGCTGGATGTTCCTGGCCGCCGCTGTTCCGGCCGTGCTCTACGGCGTCATCGCGTTTACCCTGCCCGAGTCCCCGCGCTTCCTGGTGGTCCAGGGCAAGGAGGACCTGGCACGGAAGGTCTTCGACTCCATCGCCCCGGATGAGGACACCGACCGCCACCTGCGCGAAATCCGGGAGGCCATCGAGGAGGACCAGCTGGCCGGCAGGAAGGGCTCCCTGCGCGGCAAGGCCTTCGGACTGCAGGCCGTGGTCTGGATCGGCATCACCCTATCCGTCCTGCAGCAGTTCGTGGGCATCAACGTGATCTTCTATTACTCCACCACGCTCTGGAAGGCCGTAGGTTTCCAGGAGAAGGATTCCCTGACCATCTCGGTGGCCACGTCCATCACCAACATCCTGGTCACGCTCGTGGCCATCGCCCTCGTGGACAGGATCGGCCGCCGCCCCATCCTTCTGGCCGGCTCCATCGGCATGGCCGTTTCCCTCGGCGCCATGGCCCTGGCCTTCGCCTCTGCCAAGGGCACCGGCTCCGACATCACGCTCCCCGGCGCCTGGGGCCCCGTAGCCCTGGTGGCCGCGAACGTGTTCGTGATCAGCTTCGGCGCATCTTGGGGACCGCTGGTGTGGGTGCTGCTGGGCGAGATCTTCCCGGCCCGGATCCGTGCCCGCGCCCTGGGCCTGGCAGCGGCCGCCCAGTGGATCGCCAACTTTGCCATCACGCTGAGCTTCCCCGTGATGGCCGCAGGCTCGCTGCCGCTGACGTACGCCATGTACGCACTCTTCGCGGCAGCCTCGTTCTTCTTCGTCATGTACAAGGTGCCGGAGACGAACGGCATGTCGCTGGAACAGGCTGAGACCCTGTTTGTTCCGAAGGGGTCCGTCAAGGTCTGACCGGCTCTTGGCTCCTCCGGCATGAAACGGAAGACGCCCATGCTCCCTGCGGACTATGTCCCGGGAGTGTGGGCGTCTTTGTTTTGTGCGTGCCTTCGGGCTGAGGGGCTCGCGGCTCAGACCACGTGCGGTTCGTGGGCCGCGAGGTAGCGCCGCCCGCCGGCCACGACGGCCATGGCGACAATCATGGCTACGGCGCCGGCGAAGAACGGCACCTGCGGCCCGAAGTGCTCGCCCAGTTGCGCCGCGGCAAAGGGCGCCAGGGCGCCGCCCATCCAGCGGACGAAGTTGTACCCCGCCGAGGCCACCGGGCGCGGCGAGTCCGAGACGCCCATGGC
Source organism: Arthrobacter sp. K5 (assembly GCF_040448525.1). Classification (NCBI taxonomy): domain Bacteria; kingdom Bacillati; phylum Actinomycetota; class Actinomycetes; order Micrococcales; family Micrococcaceae; genus Arthrobacter; species Arthrobacter sp. K5. The sequence continues at coordinate 2,866,257 of NZ_CP159279.1, forward strand.
CAGTTCGGTGTAGATGGTGTTGTTGATGCCCAGCAGCGCGCCGGAGGCCACCACCAGCGCCACAACGGCCGGCACGGAGTGGCCCGCAGCCAGGCCAAGGCCTGCCAAGTCCAGCATCAGCAGGCCAAGGGTGCCCAGGAGCACCTTCGTGGCGCCGAAACGGTTCTGCAGCGCCGGAGCCACGAAGACCGAAAAGACGGCGACGGCGACGCCCCAGCCGAAGAACACCCCGCCGATGCCGTAGGCATCCATGCCCAGGATGAACGGGGTGAAGGCGAGCACGGTGAAAAAGCCGTAGTTGTAGAACAGCCCGCTGGCCGCCGTCGTCCTTAATCCCTTGTTGCCCAGGGCCCGCAGCGGATCGGCCAGGCTCACCTTGCGTTCAGGCAGCGGGGTCTTCGGAAGCAGCGCGGTCAGCGCGATGAACGCCGCAGCCATCAGCGCGGCCGTGCCGAAGAACGGGGCGCGCCACTGCCATCCCCCGAGGAGGGCGCCGAGGAGCGGGCCCAGCGAAATGCCCAGGCCCAGCGCGGCCTCATACAGGATGATCGCCGTCCCGGCGCCGCCGCTGGCCACGCCCACAATGACGGCGAGCGCGGTGGCCACGAAGAGTGCGTTGCCGAGTCCCCATCCCGCGCGGAATCCGACCAGTTCCCCCACACTGCCGGAGAGGCCGGACAGCGAGGAGAACACCACGATCACGGCCAGCCCTGCCAGCAGGGTCCGTTTGCCGCCGATGCGCGAGGAGATGAAACCGGTGACGAGCATGGCCACCGCCGTGATCAGGAAATAGCTGGTGAAGAGCAGAGAGACCTGGCTGGGGCTGGCGTCCAGGTTCTTGGCGATGGCCGGCAGGATGGGATCCACCAGGCCGATGCCCATGAACGCGAACACGGCCGCGAGCGCGGTGGCCCACACCGCCTTGGGCTGCTTGAGGAATGAGGCTTTCTCAGCCCCGAGGGAGGTTTGTGGTGCCGGCAGGGTGTCTGCGAGCTGGCCGTCCATGGAGGGAACTCCTAAGTGTCGCTGTGTCAGTTTGAGTCGCTTGTCAGTTCTGGATGGTGCTGTTGATCTTTTCGATGACCGGGAGGGCGGCGGCAAGGGCACGCCGGTCGTCATCGGTGAGGGATTCGAGAATGCCGGCCATCACGGCGTTCCGGCGCCGGTTGGCGGATTCGATGGCGTCGCGGCCTTCCGGGGTCAGCACAACGCGCACCGCGCGGGAGTCGTCCGGGTCCGCTTCCCGGCGGGCCAGTCCTGCCCGCTCGAGCTTGATGATCTGCTCCGTGGCACTGGGCACCCTGACGCCCAGGTTCTTGGCGATCTCCCCCACCCGGACGCCGTCGTCGAGCAGCATTTTGAGCGTGCTCAGCTGGGCGGTGCTCAATTCACCGTCCGCGTCGAGGCGGCGGACCAGGTACACGCTGTGCCGCAGGGCCTCCCGGAAGTCTTGAGCAAGCTCCTGCAAGGCCGGGGCATTCTGGGATTTCATATTTAGGTATCCTAATAGTTAGGTAACCTAATATCAAGGCCTCGGGGAAAGGCCGGCGAGGAGGACTGCCGGTGTTTAGCTGCGGCCGGCCGGGGCGATGGCAGCCGGGGCTTGGCCCGTGGTCCGCCGGACGACGAGGCTCGGCGCCACGACGGTCGAAACCGCTTCGCGCCGGCCCTGGATGCGCTCCACCAGCAGTTTGGCCGCCAGCGATCCCATCTCGACGCCGGACTGGTCCACGCTGGTGAGCGCCACCTGAGGCAGGGACGCAGCGAAGACGTTGTCATAGCCCACCACGGAGAACTCCTCGGGCACCCTGATGCCGGCCTCATGAAGCGCCGTGAGGGCGCCCAGGGCCGCCATGTCAGTGCCGGCATGCACGGCCGTCGGCGGGAGCGGCCGCTCGAGCATCAGTTCCATGGCGCGCTGGCCGCCGGCCTGGTGCCACCGGCCTTCGATGAGGTCGATTTCGCTTTCCAGCCCGTTCCGGACCATCGCCTCAACATACCCCCGGGCGCGTACCACCTGGGGCATGCCATCCTCATTGCGCTCCCGGCCGACGTGCTTCAGGTGCGCTATGCGGCGGTGGCCGAGCGCCGCGAGGTGATCCACGATCAGGCCACTGCCAGCCACGTCATCACTGGCCACGGTGTCATAGGACTTGCTTGGACCGTGCCGGCCCAGGACAACGGTGGGCGTGCTCCGGCCTATTTCCTCGAGATCCTCCGCCGTACCGAAGGGCGCGATCAGCAGGAGTCCATCCATCTTCCGGTCGAGCATCGCCTCAATCATCTGCTGCTGCTGGCTAAGCCCGCGGCTCGCCTCGCCAATGAACACCTGGTACCCGCTGACCTCAGCCTCGGCCCGGATGCCTTCGATGAGCACCGACATGAAGGTGTTCTGCAGGTCCACAACGAAGACACCAAGGGTAAAACTGCTGCCGCGCATGCCGCGCGCCAAAGCGGACGGGCGGTAGCCCAAGGCGGCCATGGAGGCTTCAACCCGGGCTTTCATGGCTTCACTGACGCCGTAAGCCCCGCGCAGCACTTTCGAGACCGCAGCCTTTGAGACCCCGGCGTGCAGGGCAACGTCGCCGATGGTCGCCCGCTTGACCTGCTCGGACATCGCTCCCCTTCCGGCGCCTGGCCGTCATCCTTAGCAAAATTGTAGACTGATCTACACAATCCCTTGAAACCTTCTGTGACATGACTTACAGTGGAAAAACGTAGACCGATCTACACAAATACACACCCCCATGGCGGAACGCATTCCAAGACAGCTTGAAACGTTCCATAAACGGATTCAGGGCCAGGGGCTTTACGAGGAGGTAAAGATGACCACATCGAGAAGGCGGCCTTGGGGTTCCCTGACCGTTGGCGTGACGGTGCTGGCGGTGGCTCTGACGGGTTGCGCGGGTGGAAGCGGCGGAAGCGCCGGCGGCGGGGAGTCCAAGACCATCACGTGGCTGGTGGACAACACCGAAAACACTGTCACCTACGCGGAGCAAATCGCCAAGGATTTCAACGCTGCCAACCCGAACATCACAGTCGAGGTCGAGACCCGCCCCCAGGGCGGGGAAGGCGACAACATCGTCAAGACGCGGCTGTCCACCGGCGACATGGCCGATCTGTTCTCCTACAATTCCGGTTCCCTGTTCCATCAGATCAGCCCGGAACAGAACCTGGTGCCCGTGACCAGCGAGCCGTACATGGCCAACGTCTCCGAGTCGTTCAAGCCCGTGGTGACGGCCGGCAAGGAGGTCTACGGTGTGCCGGTGGGCACCGGCAACGCCGGCGCCGTGCTCTACAACAAGAAGGTCTACGAAAAGCTTGGCCTGTCAGTGCCCAAGACGTGGTCCGAGTTCATGGCCAACAGCCGGAAGATCAAGGGCGCCGGCATCGCTCCGATCATCCAGACGTACCAGACCACCTGGACGTCCCAGCTGTTCGTGCTGGGCGACTTCGCCAATGTGGCTGCCGCCAGCCCAGGATTTGCCGCCGACTACACGGCCAACAAGGCCAAGTACGCCACCGATTCCGCAGCCATCAAGGGCTTTGAACACCAGGAAGAGGCCGCGAAGGCCGGACTCTTCAACGAGGACTTCGCGTCCGCCACGTACGCCCAGGGCCTGGAGAAGCTGGCCAACGGCGAGGGTGCGCAGTACCCGATCCTGAGCTTCGCCCTGCCGGAGATCAAGGTGACGTTCCCGGACAAGCTCAACGACATCGGCCTCTTCCCGCTTCCCGGGGAGGACGCGTCAAAGAACGCCCTCACTGTCTGGCTTCCGGGCGGGGTGTACATCCCCAAGTCCACCAAGAACCTTGAGGAGGCCAAGAAGTTCCAGGCCTTCATCGCCAGCAAGGCCGGCTGCGACTCGCAGACCAAGGCCGTCGGGGCCAACGGCCCCTACCTCGTCAAAGGCTGCGACCTGCCGGCGGACGTGCCCACGGCAGTGAAGGACATGCTCCCCTACTTCGAGGACGAGTCCAGGAACAGCCCCGCCCTGGAGTACCTCTCCCCGGTCAAGGGCCCGGCCCTTGAGCAGATCACGGTCGAGGTGGGCTCGGGCATCCGCTCCGCCAAGGACGCCGCCGCCCTCTACGACGAGGACGTCAAGAAGCAGGCCAAGCAGCTCAACCTGCCCGGCTGGAACTAACCCACACCCCACTCCGCCGTCCGGGCCGCGCACCGGCCCGGACGGCACCGACGGAGACACCATGACACTCAAGACAGCAGCCCCTGCCCCTGCCGCCGTCGCGCGGCGAGCAGAGCACCAGGCCCGCCGCCGCAAAGGCAAATCACCGTACCCGTACTGGTTCTACCTGCCGGCCGCGGTGGTCTACACCGCCCTGTTCCTGGTCCCGACCTTCGCGTCCTTCTTCTTCAGCTTTACCCGCTGGACCCTCACCGACTTCACCTTCATCGGACTGGACAACTTCGTGCAGTTCTTCCAGGAGCCGGCGCTCCTTAAGGGCCTGACCAACACGTTCATCTACGGTGCGGTGACCTCCACCCTCAAGGTGGTCCTGGGCATGCTCCTGGCCGTGCTGCTGACCTCCCGGATCATCGCCCGCGGCTACCTCAGGTCGGTCATCTTCTTCCCCGTCCTGCTGAGCAGCATCGGCGTCGGCATTGTCTTCACGGTGCTGATGGACCCGTCCAAGGGCATGATCAACGAGGCCCTGGCCGTTGTCGGGATCGAGGGGCCGGCCTGGCTGGTCGATCCGGCCTGGGCCCTGCTGTCCGTCGCCATGGTTGATGTGTGGAAGGGCGTGGGCCTGGCCACCGTCATCTACATCGCCGGCATCGTCTCCATTCCGCAGGAATACTTCGAAGCCGCCAAAATGGACGGCGCCAGCTCCGTCAAGTGCTTCTTCAACATCACGCTTCCCCTGGCCCGCCCGGCCACAGCCACCGTGATCATCCTGTCTCTGATCGGGGGGCTCCGGTCCTTCGACCTCATCTGGGCCATGACCAAGGGCGGACCGGGCTTCACCTCCGACGTGATCGCCTCGGTCATCTTCAAGCAGTACCAGGCCGGCTTCTACGGCCTCTCCACAGCAGGCAACGTCGTGCTGTTCCTGATCGTCACCGCGATCATCCTGCCACTGTCCATGTTCCTGAACCGCAAGGAGGTCGAACAGTGACCACCGCACTCAAACGCTACGGCCTGGGCGTCCTGGCCATCGCCGTCACCGTCGTCCTCTTCATCGTCCCGCTCGCGTTCATGGCACTCACGGCCGTGAAGGACCGCCGGGAGGCGGCCAAGCTGGACTTCGCCTGGCCCACCACCTTCAACTTCATCGAAAACTTCCAGGACGTCCTGTCCGCCCGCAAGTTCATGCTCGTGACCGCTTTCATCAACAGCACCATCCTTACGGTGGCCAGCGTCACCATCCTGGTGATCCTCGCCGCCATGGTCGCCTGGATCCTGCAGCGCCGCCGCTCACGCTGGAACGGCGTCGCGAACTTCCTCATCCTCTCCGGCCTGATCATCCCGCCGGCCGTGGTCCCCACCATCTGGGTGCTGCAGAGCATGGGGCTGTTCAAGACCCTCCCCGGCCTGATCCTGATCGAAGTCGCCTTCGGCCTCTCCTTCTGCGTGATGCTGTTCCGCGCCTTCATCGCCAGCATCCCCAAGGAACTGGACGAAGCCGCGGTCATCGACGGCTGCGGCCCGGTCCGACTCTTCTTCCGGGTCATCTTCCCGCTGCTGCGCTCGGTCATCGTCACCGTCATCGTGGTCCAGTCCGTCCACATCTTCAATGACTTCCAGAACCCGCTGTACTTCCTCCCCGGCGATGCCAACGCGACCGTCCAGCTGACCCTCTTCAATTTCCAGAGCCAGTTCGCCACCAGTTACAACCTGCTCTTCATGAACATCCTGCTCATCACCATCCCCCCGTTCATCATGTACCTGTTCTTCAACCGCCAGATCGTTGCGGGCATGACCGCCGGTGCCGTCAAAGGCTAGCCCCGCGGCCAAGAGCCAGGTCCGGCCAGGCCAGCACCGGAACAAACAACCAGCATTCGCCACCACAGGAGAACATCCGCATGTCCACCACCGTCCGCCCGGTGACCTTCGAACACCTTCCAACAGCCCTCGGGATCGGCACGGGCACCCCTCGCGTTTCGTGGAAAACGAGCGCGGCGCCCGGCTGGACCCAGGCCGCGTACCAGCTCGCGGTCACCACTGCCGAGGGCAGCTGGATGAGCGAACGGCTCGCCTCTGCGGAGTCGGTGCTGCTTCCCTGGCCTGCAGCTCCGCTGGGATCCGGCGAGCGCGCCGAGGTGAGCGTGCGCGTCTGGGGCGAGGACGACGGCGAACCCAGTGACTGGAGCCCGGCCTCCGCCGTCGAGCCCGGACTGCTGGATCCCCAGGACTGGACTGCCAAGCCGGTGGCCCCGGCCTGGCCTGAGGACCCGGATTCGGACCGCCGGCCGCCGCTGCTGCGCAGGTCCTTCGCGCTGCACCGTCCGGTGGTTTCCGCGCGGCTCTACGCCACTGCCCACGGACTGTACGAAATGGAGATCAACGGCGCGCGGGTTGGCACGGACGCCTTCTCACCGGGCTGGACCGTCTACGGGCAGCGGCTGCGCTACTACACCTACGATGTGACGGACCACCTCCGCCAGGGCGACAATGCCCTGGGTGCATGGCTCGCCGACGGCTGGTACCGGGGCCGGATCGGCTTCAACGGCGGTTACCGCAATCTGTACGGGGACAAAGTAGCCGTCCTTGCCCAGCTTCATGTGACGCACGACGACGGCACCACCACCGTGCTGGGCACGGACACTGAGTGGAAGGCCTCCTTTGGCCCCATCCGGTTCACCGGCCTGTACGAGGGCGAAACGTACGATGCCCGCGAGCTGCCGGAAGGATGGAGCCGCCCGGGGTTTGACGACGCGCACTGGCACCCCGTCGTCGTCGTTCCCCGCGATCCCGCGACGCTCGTGGCCCCGGAGGGGCCCCCGGTCCGGTGCACCGGCGAAATCCGGCCGGTGAGCGTCACCGAATCCCCGTCGGGGAACCTGGTGCTGGACTTCGGCCAGAACCTGGTGGGCCGGCTCCGCATCACCGTGCGCGGCGAGGCCGGCGCAACAGTGACGCTGCGGCACGCCGAGGTCCTCCAGGACGGCGAGATCTACACCCGCCCGCTGCGCCTTGCCGACGCCACCGACCGGTACACCTTGGCCGGTGCGGAGGAAGAGACCTGGGAGCCGCGATTCACCCTGCACGGTTTCCGCTACGCCGAGGTCAGCGGCTGGACCGGCGGGAACGCGGCGGAGAACATCGTGGCCAGGGTGTATCACACGGACATGGAGCGGACCGGCTGGTTTGAGAGCTCCGACCCGGAGCTGAACCGGCTCCACGAAAACGTGCTGTGGAGCATGAAGGGCAACTTCGTGGACATCCCCACCGACTGCCCGCAGCGGGACGAACGGCTGGGATGGACCGGCGACATCCAGGTCTTCACGCCCACCGCGGCCTTCCTCTATGACTGCAGCGGCATGCTGTCCTCCTGGCTGAAGGACGTGGCGGCCGAGCAGCTGCCCGACGGCACCGTCCCCTGGTACGTTCCCGTAATTCCGGGCGGCAATTACTGGACCCCAATCCGCCCTGGCGCGGTGTGGGGGGACGTCGCCGTCCTCACTCCCTGGAGCCTGTACGAGCGGTTCAACGACCCGAAAATCCTCGCCGACCAGTACCCGAGCGCCAAGGCATGGGTGGACCTCCTTGACAGCCTGGCCGGGGACAAGCATCTGTGGAACACCAGCTTCCAGCTCGGCGACTGGCTGGACCCGAGCGCCCCGCCGGAGGATCCCACCCAGGCGATGACGGATCCGCACATCGTGGCCACGGCATACTTCGCGTGGTCGGCCCTGCACCTTGCCAAGGCTGCCGGGGTCCTGGGCAAGGCCGACGACGAACTGCGCTACCTTGAGCTTTCGCGTGCCGTGGCCGAGGCCTTCGCCAACGAGTACATCGGCTCCGACGGCCGGATGGCGAGGGACGCCCAGACGGCCTACGCCCTGGCCATCGTCTTCGGGCTGTTTCCCGACGACGAGCTGCAGCGGGCGGCCGGGCAGCGGCTGGCCGGCCTGGTCCGGGCGGCAGGCAACCGCATCGCCACCGGGTTTGCCGGCACACCCGTGATCACCGACGCGCTCACGATCTCCGGAGGGCTGGACGCCGCCTACGACCTGCTGCTGGAGAAGGAATGCCCGTCCTGGCTGTATGCCGTAAGCCAGGGCGGCACCACCATCTGGGAGCGGTGGGATTCCATGCTCCCGGACGGCACCGTCAACCCCGGCGAGATGACCTCCTTCAACCACTACGCGCTGGGTGCCGTGGCGGACTGGATGCACCGCACGGTGGCAGGCCTCGCACCGCTGGAGCCCGGCTACCGCCGGATCCTGTTCCGCCCACAGCCGGGAGGAGGGCTGACGTCAGCTGCCGCGAGCCACGAAACGCCCTATGGCCGGGCGTCGATTGAATGGCAAAGCAACGACGGCGGCTACAGCGTGACGGTCGAAGTCCCCACCGGTGCCACAGCACGCGTTGAGCTGCCGGGCCATGAACCGCACGACGTCGGATCCGGCACCTTTGAATACACCGTGGCCCGCACCGCCTAGGGATGCGGCCTAGCTCGCCGGGCGGCTCACGATCGCCTCGGCGTGCTCGGCCACCCAGGCGACCAGGGGCAGCAGCAGGGCGCTCAGTTCCTCCCCGCGGCCGGTCAGGCTGTAGTCCACGCGTGGCGGAATGACCGGCTGGGCGTCGCGGCTGACAAACCCGTCGGCTTCGAGGGTCTTCAGTGTCTGGGCGAGCATCTTCTCGCTGATGCCTTCGGCACGGCGGCGGAGTTCGCTCCAGCGCTGGGGCCCCTCGGACAGCGCAACGAGGAGCAGCACGCCCCACTTGCTGGTGACGTGGTCCAGCACGGTCCGGCTGGGGCAACCCGCGGGAAAAATCCCATCGGCGAAGGGAAACGCGGGGACCTTGGCTGAGGTACTTACCGTCATGACAGTACCTTACCTGAAAGTGCGTACTCTCTTTTGGGAAGTAATCGGGACGGGGCCGGGTTGACACCATTGACAGTCACCTCAGAAAGGACCATCAATGACCATCGCCATCACCGGAGCCACCGGCCAGCTCGGCCGCCTTGTCGTCGAAGCACTGCTCGACAGCGGCCTGCCCGCCGATCAGATTGTGGCCGCCGGCCGGACCGTGGACAGGATCGCTGACCTCGGCCAGCGCGGCGTCCAGGTCCGCACCATCGACTACAGCCAGCCCGAGTCACTGCGGCAGGCGTTCGCCGGGGCCGACAAGGTCCTGCTGGTTTCAGGCAGCGAGGTGGGCCAGCGCGTCGAGCAGCACCGGAATGCGATCGAAGCGGCCCGCGACGCCGGCGTCGGCCTGATTGCCTACACCAGCGTGGCAAACGCGGACACCACCGCCATGCAGCTGGCTGCCGAGCACATCGCCACTGAAGAGATCCTCCGGGACTCCGGCGTCCCGTTCGTCCTGCTCCGCAACGGCTGGTACCTGGAGAACTACACCGGCCAGCTCCCGGTTCAGGTCCAGCACGGCGCTGTTTTCGGCAGTGCCGGTGAGGGCCGGGTAAGTGCCGCCGCCCGGGCCGACTACGCCGCGGCGGCGGCGGCCGTGCTGCTCCGTGATGACCAGGGCGGCAAGGTCTACGAACTGGGCGGCGACGACGCCTTCACCCTCAGTGAGCTGGCCGGGGAAGTCAGCGCGGCGTCCGGAATGCCCGTGACTTATACAGATCTTCCGGCGGAGAGATACACCCAGGTCCTGGTGGAAGCCGGGCTGCCGGAACCCTACGCGGCAATCCTGGCGGACAGCGACCTCGGCATAGCGCGCGGCGATCTCCTGGTCACCAGTGGGGACCTCAGTGCCCTGCTCGGCCGCCCCACCACGCCGCTGCGCGAGGCGGTCCAAGCTGCCGCCGCGAGCCTCCAGGCGAGCTAGCCACTAACCCCCGCCCCCGCCAACCAACCCTTCCTCACGTCCTGCAGGTTTCCGGGCAACCCTCCCTCACCTCCTGCAGGTTTCTGGGCAACCCTCCCTCACCTCCTGCAGGTCTTCCTCAAACCCTTCCGCACTTGGCACGGGGAGGCTCTGGCATGACCCGGCTTCAACAAGTGCGGAAGCGTTGCACCGAAGGCGACAGGACCTGAGGACGCGTCGGGAAAAAGACGACAAGACCTGAGGACGCGTCTGAGTGGCCCCGTTAAATGGGCGACGCCGGAACTCGGTTGAGTTCCGGCGTCGTGCGTTGCGCTGTATTCAGTTCCGCTGTTTCCGGCTCCGCGGTGCAGACGTTCCGTCAGGCCGCGGTCCCTCCCGCAGCAGGGCAGCAGGGCCGCGGCTGTGGGTTGGCTAGGCCGGGGCGGCGACGTCCTCCGCCTTGCGCTCCTCGACGAGGCCGCAAACCGCGGCGAAGAGCGGGTGGTCCTGCGCCAGTCCGGTAATTCGCTCCGTGGCGGCGGCGGGCTCGGAGTCCGCCAGGATCTGGCCCAGCTCCACGGCCTCGGCGTCGGCGGGGTCGTTGAACCGCAGGGCTGCCGCGATCGCCCCGAGCAGCGCCTCGGGGACAATCCCGCGTTCGGCCAGTTCCGCTGCCGGGCCGATGAAGCGCTCATGCCGGCTGAGCTTGCGCAGCGGCGCGCGACCCACGCGGTGCACGGTATCCGGCAGGTGCGGGTTGGTGAAGCGCGCCAGGATCTTCTGGACGTAGGCCTCCTGCTCGTCGTAGCTGAAGCCGTGCTTGGACACGAGCAGCTGCTTGGTCTCGTCGAGCACGGCCCGCACGTCGGCGGCAACGTCCTCGTCAGCCATGGCATCCGAGATCTTCTCCAGCCCGGCTTCGAAGCCGAAATACGCCGCGGACGCGTGCCCCGTGTTCACCGTGAACAGCTTGCGCTCGATGTAGGGGCCGAGCTCGTCCACGAAGGTGGCGCCCGGAATCACCGGGGCGGCACCGCCGAACGGCGTGCGGTCGATAACCCACTCATAGAACGTCTCCACCGTCACGTCCAGGCCCTGACCCGGTTCCTGGTTGGGCACGATGCGGTCCACGGCCGTGTTCGCGAACACGGCCGCATCCGCCAGCGACCCGGCGGCCTCGTCCCAGGACGAGACGATCGACTCGCGCAGGATGTCCGTGGCGTTGATGGCGTTCTCGCAGGCCATCACCTGCAGCGGCGGCAGCCCCGCTGCCCGGGAGGCAATTCCCTTGGCAATCGCGGGGGCCACGAACTTCAGGATGTGCGGACCCACCGCGGTGGTGACGATGTCCGCCGTCGCGATTTCCTCGATCAGCTGCGCCTCCTGGGTGCCGGAGTTCACCGCCCGAAAGTTGTCCACCGTGCGCACAGCAGGGTTCTCTCCCACCTCGTGCACGCTATAGCTGTCCGCCGCGGCGAGCTGGGCAATCAGGGTGTCCGCGACGTCGGCGAACACCACCTCATACCCGGCCTCGTGCAGCAGCAGGCCGACGAACCCCCGGCCGATGTTCCCGGCCCCAAAATGTACAGCCTTCACTATGCGTTGACCTTTCCGAACAGTTCCAGGACTTCGTCCACGGATGTCGCCGCCTCAAGCTGCGCCACCTGCGCCTTGTTCGTGAAGACCTTGGCGATCGAGGACAGGATGTGCAGGTGCTCGTTGTTGACGCCGGCCACACCCACCACGAACTTGACCTGCTTGCCGTTCCAGTCGATACCGTCGGGGTAGCGGACCACGGAGACGGCCGACTTCCTGATGTGGTCCTTCGCGGCGTTGGTGCCGTGCGGGATGGCCAGGAAGCTGCCCATGTACGTGGAGACGGACTCCTCGCGTTCATGCATGGCGAGGATGTAGTCGTTGTCGACTGCCCCGCGCGCCAGCAGCAGCTGGCCCGCCTCGTCGATGGCGGCATCCCGGGTGGCCGCGGAGCCGTTCAGGACCACGCTCTCCGGCACCAGGATGTCCGACGGCGCTGCGGCGGCTTCGGGGGCAGCGGCGGTTCCGGAGGTGGTGGCGGCAGCCGGCGCTGCCGCTGTTGCAGCCCCGGCGGCGGGCGCCGCCGTTCCTTCGGCGTTGCTGCGCTGGACCATTTCCACGATCTCGTCGTAGCGCGGGCTGTTCATGAAGTTGTCCACGGAGACGTGCACGGCGCTGGCCGTTGACGGCTTGGCCCGTTCAGTGAGGTCCTGGTGGGTGACCACCACGTCATAGGTGTCGCTGAGGTTGGCGATGGATGCGTTGGTGACCTTGACGTCCGGGAAGCCCGCCGCCTTGATCTTGTTGCGCAGCACCGAGGCGCCCATGGCGCTGGAGCCCATGCCGGCGTCGCACGCGAACACGATGTTGCTGATGGGGCCGGTCAGAACGCCCACGCCGCCACCTGCGCCTGCGCCGGTGAGGGTGGAGGCGACGGAGCTCTTCTTGCCCTTCATGGCTTCCATCTTCGACGTGGCCGCGTTGAGGTCGCCTTCGTCGCTGTGGTGCGTGGTGCGCAGGATCAGCGAGGCGACGAGGAAGGACACCGTCGCAGCAAGGAGGACGGACAGAATCACACCGAAGTAGCTGTCCCGGGAGGTCTGGGCGATCACCGCGATGATGGACCCTGGGGCCGCCGGCGCAACAAGCCCGGAGTTGGTGATGGCCAGGGTGGCGATGCCCGTCATGCCGCCGGCGATCGTGGCGAGGATGAGCATCGGGCGCATCAGGACGTAGGGGAAGTAGATTTCGTGGATGCCGCCGAAGAAGTGGATGAGGGCGGCGCCGGGGGCTGAGGCCTTGGCCGCGCCGCGCCCGAAGAACATGTAGGCGAGCAGAAGCCCGAGCCCCGGGCCCGGGTTGGCCTCGAGCAGGAACAGGATGGACTTGCCCTGTTCCAGCGACTGCTGGATGCCCAGCGGCGTCAGTACGCCGTGGTTGATGGCGTTGTTGAGGAAAAGTACCTTGGCCGGTTCGATGAAGATGCTGGTCAGGGGCAGCAGTCCGTTGTTCACCAGGAACTGGACCACGTTGCCGGCAGCCGTGCTGAAGGCCGTCACGAGCGGGGAAATGCCGTAGAAGCCGAGCATCGCCAGCAGGGCACCCCAGATGCCGGCGGAGAAGTTGTTGACCAGCATCTCGAAGCCGGGCCGGATCTTGCCGTCCCAGATCGAGTCGAGCTTCTTCATGGTCCAGCCGCCCAGCGGGCCCATGATCATGGCGCCGATGAACATCGGGATACCGGCACCGACGATCACGCCCATGGTGCCGATGGCGCCCACGACGCCGCCGCGGACGTCATAAACCATCCGGCCGCCGGTGTAGGCAATCAGCAGGGGCAGCAGATAGGTGATCATGGGACCTACGAGGCCCGTGTTCGGGGCACCCGCGGCGTTGGTGCCAAAGCCGCCAAGCTGCGGTACGGGGATCCAGCCCTTTTCGATGAAGAGCGCGGTGATGATGCCCCAGGCGATGAACGCCCCGATGTTGGGCATGATCATGCCGGACAGGAATGTCCCGAACTTCTGGACGTGCACCCGCGCACTGGTTTTGGGTTTTGCAACTGTCTCTGTTGCCATGTGATTTCCTAACGTGGTCCCTGCTGCACCGCAGGATGGTCCGATAGTTTCGTCTAGCCGGTGGAACTGGTGGAGATCCGGTGGAGCCATTCGAGGAAGAGCTTGAGTTCCGAACTGGTGAGCTGGTCCGAGTGCGATGCCTGCAACGCCGCGTTCAGCGCGATGGCAGCCACGACTACCGATGACTTCCCGGAGTCCTCGGCTGCTGCATCCGGCCCTTGGTCCCTGGACACGGCAAAAATCATGGCGTCCCGGGTCATGGTGGAGAGCTCAAGGTTCCGCTCCGCAACCGGTTCCGCGATCAGCATGAGCGTGACGCCCACGTTGGCAGCCAGAATGCTCCGGGCTGCTTCCCGTGGCTGGACGCTCAGCTGCCCCGCCGCAGCGGCTTTGTTCAGCATTTCCTCCAGGAGGCCCTCCGCATCGGCAACGACGGCGGGGCGGCTCTCGGGGCGGATGTTACCGAACATGACCAGATAAAGCTCCGGCTGTTTTAGCCCGAACTGCACGTGGTTGTCCCACATCCGCCGGATGTCCACCAGCGGCTGGCCGGACGGGGCGAAGTCGCGTTCGCCCGCCACATATTCTTCGAAGCCCGCGGCGACAACTGCGTCAAACAGGCCCTCCTTGTCACCGAAGTGGTGATAGAGGGTGGGCGCTGTAACGCCCGCCAGCTGCGTGATCTGGCGGGTGGAAACAGCTGCCCCCGCGGATTTGGCCAGCAATTCGGCTGCCGCACGCAACAGCCTCATCTTGGGCGGAAGCTGGCCATCGAAACTCATAACCGCTACCCTAGCAGCTATAGCAACGCTATATGAACTGAATCACATACAATTTTTTTCAGGCACCGCAACCGCATCATCGGACGTAGCTGTTCCGACCTTCCGGGCTTCCGCCCGGGCAGATACCGGCGGGCCTGGCTACCGGCAGAGAACGAGGACCTTCAGTGCAGAACTTCCCAGGAGTAGGCGTCAGCCCCGGCCGCATCATCGGCACGATCCGCCAGATGCCCAAGCCCATCAGTGAACCTCCGGCGGGCGAGCAGCTGGCTGCGGGGACCACGCCCGAAGAGGCCACGGCTGCCCTGAAGGCTGCGGCGGGCGCCGTCCATGATGAGCTGAAGGCCCGTGCAGACCATGCCACCGGTGATGGCAAGGCCGTCCTGGAAGCCACGGCCCTGATGGCCAAGGACACCATGCTGATCAAGGGCGCCGCGAAGCTGATCGCGCGCGGTTCCTCGCCGCAGCGGGCCATCTGGGAATCCGGCTCCTCGGTTTCGGAAATGCTGCACAACCTCGGCGGCTACATGGCGGAGCGCGCCACCGACGTCCTGGACGTCCGCGCCCGCATCGTGGCCGAGCTCCGCGGCGTGCCCGCCCCGGGCATCCCGACGTCGAACGAACCGTTCATCCTGGTGGCCGAGGACCTGGCCCCGGCCGACACCGCCACCCTCGACCCCAACAAGGTCCTTGCACTCGTGACCGCCGGCGGCGGTCCGCAGTCCCACACGGCGATCATCGCCCGCTCACTCGGCCTGCCCGCCGTCGTGGCCGCCGTCGGTGTGGACGAACTCCCGGACGGCACCGAGGTTTACGTCGACGGCGCCGCCGGTTCCATCACGGCCGACCCGGACGACTCACTGCGCGCAGCCGCCGAGGCCTGGGCCGCCACGGCGTCCCTCCTGGCCGAGTTCAGCGGTACGGGTTCGACGGCGGACGGCCACCTGGTGCCCCTCCTCGCCAACGTGGGCGGGGCCAAGGATGCCCAGGCGGCGGCCAAGCTCGGCGCCCAAGGCGTGGGCCTGTTCCGCACGGAGTTCTGCTTCCTGGAGCGAGACACCGAGCCCACCGTCGAGGAACAGGCCGCCGCGTACAAGGGCGTGTTCGACGCCTTCCCCGGCAAAAAGGTGGTGCTGCGCACCCTCGATGCCGGCGCGGACAAACCGCTCCCGTTCCTCACCGACTCCACCGAACCCAACCCGGCGCTGGGTGTTCGTGGCTACCGCACCGACTTCACGACTCCCGGCGTCCTGGACCGGCAGCTGGAGGCGATCGCAAAGGCCGAAAAGGAGTCGGAGGCTGACGTTTGGGTCATGGCTCCGATGATTTCGACGGCGGAGGAGGCTGCCCGTTTCGCCACCATGTGCGCCGAGGCCGGCATCAAGACGCCGGGCGTGATGGTGGAGGTTCCGTCCGCCGCCCTCACGGCCGACACCATCCTGCGCGAGGTGGGGTTCGCCAGCCTGGGAACGAACGACCTCACCCAGTACGCCATGGCCGCCGACCGCCAGCTGGGTCCGCTCGCAGGGCTGAACACGCCGTGGCAGCCCGCGGTGCTGCGCCTCGTCGGCCTGACAGTTGAGGGCTCCAGGGCCGAGGGACACAACAAGCCGGTGGGCGTCTGCGGCGAGGCCGCTGCGGACCCGGCCCTCGCCGTCGTGCTGACCGGCCTGGGCGTCACCACCCTGTCCATGACCGCCCGGTCGCTGGCCGCTGTGGCCGCCGTGCTGAAGACCGTCACGCTGGCGGAGGCCCAGGAGCTGGCCAAGCTGGCCCTGTCCGCGCCGAGCGCCGTGGAAGCCCGGGCCTGGGTCCGGGAGAAGCTGCCCGTCCTGGAGGAGCTCGGACTGTAAGCCTGCCGGCCCGGAAGCCGACAGGAGGCACCGGCAGCTGGCAACCGTCTGAAGCAGGCAGGCGCACGGAGTTCCGGGCGCCTGCCTGGTCCTTGGGTTGGTGCCTGCCCGCTGTTCGGGTTTCAGGCGGTGGATCCGCCTGCCGCCGGAGAGCCCTCGGCTGCGGTGCCGGCCCAGCGCCGGATGAGCCGGGCAACATCCCCGGCAGCGGTCTCCTGAACAACGTGACCGTGTCCGGGCATCTCGGCAAACGCACCGTCAGGTGCCTGCGCGGACAGGTGCTCGCACCACGGCCGGCGGGCGATCGGGTCCCTTCCGCCGCGGAGCACGAGCACCGGCTGCCCTACGCCGCGAATCCGCACGTCCAGCGGGTACTGCATCATCACGGGCAGTTCGGTCAGATACCACCGCATCCCCGCCCGGAAGTAATCGGTGAAAACCACGGCGTTGGTGGATGGCGGCTCGCTGAACAGGGCATCCCGCGTCAGCGCCAGCACATGCCAGGCGGCACTCCTGCGCGCCGAATCCACCACCGGGCCCATTAGCACTGTCCGGATCACCAGCCCGGGCGCCTGGAGCGATAACTCCACCGCAAACTGTGCTCCCATGGAGTGGCCCACCGCGATGCAGGATTCGACTCCACGCTCCGCCAGGACCGCCGCGACGAAGGCCGCATATTCGCCGACGGTCACCTGACGCCCGGGCCGGGGCGTGCCCCCGAACCCCGGCAGGTCGAAGGAGTAGACGGCGGCACCCTGGTCAGCGCCCTCCGCCTGCTGGCCCTGCCCATCCGCGCCCTCCGCCTGCTGGCCCTGCCCATCCGCGCCCTGGGCAAGCTCGACGTGCAGCCGGGCGAGGTAGCGGTGCGAGACGCCAATGCCGTGGAGCAGCACATAGGCCGGCTCGCCCGCCGCCGAGGGCGCGTTGGACGAGTACACGCGGCCGGTCAGGCCGTTCGCCGTCACTGCTGCTCCGCCGGCAAGTCTCATCCGCCGAGCATACACAACGCACCGTTCCGCAACGGCTAGGCTTCTGCCATGGCTCTGATTGCACCCAGGGTGGCGCCCGCCCTTCCGCCCGAAGACGCGCTGGCGCTGCAGCGCGCGCTCGACGGCGGCACTGACATCACAGTTTTCGTGGACGGCACCGTCCACCGCCTCCCGCCGCAGGCGAGGGACACCGTCGTCGACCTCCTGGCAAGGTTCAGCCGCGGCGAAGCGGTGACCGTGAGCAGCGTGGAGGAAATGCTGACCACCTCGCAGGCTGCCGAGCTGGCCGGCATCTCCCACACCTACCTGCGGAACATGACGGACCGTGGCGAGATACCCGTGGAATACCGCGGCACGCACCGCCGCATCAGGCTGGCCGCCATCATGGGCTGGCTGGAGGGACAGAAAAAGAAGCGGGCGGCAGCCGAGGCTGCCGGGGAAGCCGCCGACGGCGGGACCTCCGCCGGCGAATCCGGACAGTAGCGCCCCGCACGGCGCGGCAGTGGCCGAAAAAAGTAAATGTGCAAAGATTGAAGGTAATCGGAAAGCGCTGACGCCCGAAGCCCGGGCATCGACGCCGGTGACATCGGAGCCACGGACTGCAGGAGGCCTGGGAATGGAAAGTGCGGCAATTTCCACTTCCGCGCTTGACCTGCTGCTGCTCCTCCGCGGAAGCGAGCCAGAGGGGCTGGGCCGGGCCGACCAGGTCTCCTACCAGATCGAAACCGCCATTCTGATGGGCATCCTCACCGAAGGTGACAGGCTGCCCACGGAATCCGTACTTGCCGGGGAACTGGGCATCTCCCCGATCACCCTCCGGCAGTCCCTGGCCGCCCTGCGGACGAAGGGCCTGATCGAAACCAGCCGGGGACGCAGCGGCGGCAGTGTGATTCGCCGGCAGATCGAATTCACGGATTCACAGTTGCAGGCCAAACTTCGGGAAACGAGCACCGAGGCCCTCAGGGACCTCGGCGACCTGGGGGCCGCCATCGCGTCAATGTCCGCGCGGCTTGCCGCCGGCCGGGCGGATCCCAAGAATGTGGAGCACCTCGAAGATCTGGCGAGGCGCCACCGGGACGCGGCCGATGACCGGGAGCGCCGCCGCATGGACAGCCGGTTCCACGTTGCCGTCAGCATCGCCGCGCAGTCCAGCAGGCTGACCTCGGCGGCCCTTCAGCTTGAAGCCGAACTCATGACCCTGTGGTGGGGGCACTCCGGCCAGGGCGGCATCGACGGCAAGTCCGTGGAGGAACACGCCGCAATCCTTGATGCCATCAGGGCGCGGGACGCTGACGTGGCCGCCAGCGCGGCAGAGCGCCACAGCCGCAACGAGACCGAATACTTGATAGAGCAGCATCTCAGATTGACGATGCGGCCCGAAGAAGGTGCGTGACGTGGAGACCGTAGAAGAAGCCCTCGAGCGGACAGCCACCGCACTCTCCTCGAGCATCAGCCGCGTTTTCGTCGACCTGGAGAAGATTGCGGGCACCGTCACGGCCGCGGCGGCAGCGGCATCAGGCGTCCCCCGCCGCAGCGAATTCCTGTACCTGAAGCAGGAACTGGCCAATTTCATCAAGCAGCACTCGGACATCATCGTCGGCGCCGGCATCGCCTACGCTCCGGGGAGCCTCCGGGAAGCAACCCACTGGCTGGAGTGGTGGCGGACGCAGCGGACAGGTGAACCCCGTTTCGTCACCCATGACCTCAACCCGGACTCGCTGAACTACTACGACTACACAACCCGCGACTGGTTCACCATCCCGACCGCCAGCGGACAGCCCGTGGCCGTCGGACCCTACGTTGATTTCGGCGGCATCAACGTCAACATCATCACGCTGTGCGTTCCGGCGCCCACCGCGCAGGGAATTCAGATCCTGGGATGCGACCTGACCCTCGCGAACCTTGAGGGCATCTTCCTCCGCGCCCTTCAGCTCCGCGAGCCGGTGGTGGTGCTCGTGGGTCCCAACGGCCGCGTCATCGCGTCCAACAACGCACGCATCGCCACCGGAACATTGTTCCTGGAAGAGGACATGGCACGGGCTGACATCTCAGTGGACGTTTCGCCCGACAACCCCGCGCGCCTGCCCTGGAAGCTGGTCACCCTCCGGGACTAGGCTCCTTGCCTCGTTCCATGGGCCGTAAATCGCCGCTGTGCACGCAAAAATGACGCGGTGATAAGGATCAAGCAACGATCCCCCGGAACCAGGGTTTCCGGCTGGCGCACGGGGTTACTCTTTATTCGTGGTGAGATTCAGGGGGTTGCACATCGTGGCGGGCATCGCCGCAATGGGTCTGGCGGCTGCCCTGGGAATCGTCATGGGCCTGAACAACACCGCCGTTTTTACCTCCAGCTGCGTGGTCTTCGTGGCAGTCTCCCTGTGGGTCCAGAGCCGCGTCGCCAAGTCCCGCACCCGGCTCCAGGGACTTCCGCAGCCTCTTCCCGACGGCGTCGCGCTGGAACGGACCGTCGATCTGACCGCGGAGCGGACCACCGAACGGGCCGCCGAGCGGAGCGCTGAGCAGTTGCCCAGCGGCGAAGGCAACGCCGCATAACCTGCTCCTTAGATTCTTGGCCTTGATGCCCAGCGCCGTGCCTTCAGGGCGGCGTGCAGCTCCAGCCGCACCATCCCCTTGAGCGGATCGACGCCCAGCAGCTGACGGATGCGGCCCAGCCGGTTGTAGATGCTGCTGCGGTGCAGATGCAGTTTTTCGGCAACATCCTGGACGGAACCGTCATTGTCGTAGAGCAGTTCCAAAACGGGCAGCAGTTCCCCGTTCCGGTCATGTTCCTCAAGGGCCCGGAAATTCACCGAACTTGCATCGCTCCAGACGCCGGCCCCGCCGCCGGCCGATGCCAGGAGTTGGTAGACGCCCGTGGCCCGGCAATCCACAAGCTCGCCGAGCCGCGGATCAACCGCCGCTGCCAGGGCGGCAACCTTGGACTGCCGGTACGCCTCGCTTAGGTCTTTGATGCGGCTGAATCCCTCACTGGTTCCCAGGATGATCCGCTCCACGGACCTGCCGGAACGCTTGGCAAGCTCCAACTGGTAGTGCACCAGAACCTGCGCCTGGCTGGCGCGCCCCGTGGACTCCCGGAAAAGGACCACCGAATGGGTTTCCGCGCCGGCGCTGAACAGGACAGCGTCCACGCCGATGGTGGCCTGCAACGCCGCAGCGCGGTGGATGAGCGTCGAAGCGATCGGATCCGGACCGGCCATCCAGCCGTCGGCGTCAAGGACGGTGACCAGCTGCCAGGGCCCGCGGTCCTGCACTTCCTTCCAGCCCGCCACGGCAGCCACCGCATTGGCCTCCCCGGCGCAGGCTGCCAGGAACTCCCGTTCGCGGCTGCGCCTGAACTCGGATTCCGCGGTGTTGGAGTCCAGCAGGAGCCCGGACAGCACGTCCAGATCGTCCCGGAGGCCGGGCAGTTCGGCGAGGATAGCCGTCGCGCTTTGGTCTTCCACGTCCAGCTGCACCCACAGGTAACCTACCCGGAACCCACGGACCAGCAGCGGGACGCAGACGCGCCCAAGCATCCCCAGCTCCTCGTTGGCTGGCACCACCACGGGCCGTACGGCGGTGGCGATGCCGTGCGAGAGCTGCCAGTTCTTGACGTCCAGCGGCACCCGTTTGCTGAGCAGGAAGTTAACCCGGACCCGGTCCGCATGCGACTGGTTGGAGCTGTAGGCCAGCAAAAGGCCGTCGAGGTCCTCCAGGGAAAGCCCGCGGCCCAGCTTCAGGGCCACCCGCTCGACGAGCTGTTCCACATCCTGCTGCATGGTGACAGACTACGTCCCGCGGGGGGTCCCGGGCGAACGGACATCAGGCGACACCTGACGCCCCAGCGGTCGACATTAGTCGAGCTGGCGGGCTGAAAATCCGCGGAAACACGCGGTTTAGTCCCGGGCAGGGCGGCGGATTCCTGTAGCGCGCCTCACAGCCGGATCTATTCTGGAATCACAACTTCCCCACACATTCCGGCCTTGAAAGCCATCGGATCTGGAGCCCAAAAATGATCATCGGTGTCCCCAAAGAGATCAAGAACAACGAATTCCGCGTCGCCATCACGGCTGCCGGCGTTCACGAATTCCGCACCCACGGCCACACGGTCCTGGTGGAGCGCGGCGCGGGCCTGGGCTCCGGCATCACCGACGAGGAATACGCGATCGGGGGCGCCGAAATCGTCGCCGACGCCGACGAGGTCTGGTCCCGCGCGGACATGGTGATGAAGGTCAAGGAGCCGATCAAGGCCGAGTACCACCGTTTCCGCAAGGGCCTGATCCTCTTCACCTACCTGCACCTGGCCGCCGAGCCCGAGCTGACCCAGGCCCTCATCAACTCCGGCGTCACCGCCATCGCCTACGAAACCGTTCAGGAAGGCCGCACCCTGCCCCTGCTCGCCCCCATGTCCGAGGTGGCCGGCCGGCTTTCGGTGCAGGTCGGCGCGACTTCCCTGATGGCGCCCGCCGGCGGCAAGGGTGTGCTCCTCGGCGGCGTTCCGGGCGTCCGCCCCGCCAAGGTCGTGGTCCTGGGTGCAGGCGTCGCAGGCACCAATGCAGCCGCCATGGCACTCGGACTCGGCGCCGACGTCACCATCCTGGACATCAACATCAACCGGCTGCGCGAACTCGACGCCCAGTACCAGGGCCGGCTCAAGACCGTGGCATCCAACAAGTACGAGATCGAGAAGTCCGTGGTGGACGCGGACCTCGTGATCGGCTCGGTCCTGATCCCAGGGGCCAAGGCACCCAAGCTGGTGACCAACGAGCTCGTCGCCCGCATGAAGCCCGGCTCGGTACTGGTGGACATCGCCGTGGACCAGGGCGGCTGCTTCGAGGACACGCGCCCCACCACGCACCAGGAACCCACGTACAAGGTCCACAACACGATCTTCTACTGCGTGGCCAACATGCCCGGCGCCGTCCCGAACACCTCCACCTACGCGCTGACCAACGTCACGCTCCGCTACGGCGTGGCCCTGGCAAACCTCGGCGTGAAGGCCGCCTTCGAGAAGGACCCGGCACTCGCCGCCGGCCTGAACATCGCCGGAGGCCACGTGGCACACCTCTCCGTCTCCGAGGCGCACAACCTGCCCCTGGTAGCGGACTGGCACGAGCTGGTCTCCGCTTAGCAGCCGAGAGACCGCCGCTGGGTGAGCTCGTCGAAACCGAGGTTTCGACGAGCTCACCCAGCGGTTACGTGCTTAACCGGCCAGTTCCCGGGCCTGCTCTATCAGCTTGAGGACTTCCACGGGGCCGGCAGGATCTACCGGGACGGACAGGGCTGAGGCGGTGCCGCCGTCGGAAATCTTTGCGGCGAGGATCCGGTAGAACTCTGGGTAGTTTCCGCGCTCGGTGGGCAGCCGGTCCAGATGCCCGTCGCGGCCCAGCTGCCCGGCCCATTCGGCGGCCTCCACACCGTACTCTGCGTCCAGCGGGCTCCCGCCGGCCACGATGTACGGCTCCTGCGGGTCCACGCCATGCTTGGTGTAGCCGCCGCCGGTGCCGAGGACCCGGTAGCGCGGTCCCTGCTGTGCGCAGAGCATGTTCATCCAGTGGTGGCTGACCACGCCGTTCCCGTGCCGCAGGACCACGAAGCAATCGTCATCCGTCTTTTCTCCCGGGCGCCGGGCCTGGAGCTCGGCATGGACCACCGTGCCCGGCCCGAAAAGCTGGAGCGCCTGGTCCAGGAGGTGGGTGCCGAGGTCGAACAGGACGCCGCCGCCGTCGGCCGCCGTGGCCTCCGCCTTCCAGGCCTTGGAAACTTCGGGCGACCACCGTTCAAAGCGTGACTCGAACCGCGTCACCTCACCCAGCACGCCGCCCTCCAGCAAGGCTTTGACCGTGAGGTAGTCCCCGTCCCAGCGCCTGTTCTGGAACACCGTCAGCACCCGCCCCAGCCGCTCCGCGAGCGCGATCAGTTCCTGCCCCTGGGCGCTCGTCACGGCGAACGGCTTGTCAACGACGACGTCGAGCCCGGCCTCGAGCGCGGCCTTCGCCAGTGGGTAATGGGTGGCCGGCGGGGTCCCCAGGACCACAAGGTCAAGGTCAGCGGCGAGCGCAAGGACGGCATCGCCGTCGGGCACTGTTTTCACGCCCGGGTACTGTCCGGCTGCGGCCGCCTGCCGGCCGGGGTCAGAGGTGGCGATCACGTCCAGCGAATAGCCGGGGTCCGCGGCGACCAGCGGCGCATGGAATACCCGGCCGGACAGGCCGAAGCCCACCACGGCGGTGCGAATGGGGGCGGGGGACATCGAGGAATCGGTGCTCATGGTGCCACGGTACCCCCTGCGACGCGGGTGACGAGCTGGCGCCATGACTCCTCGAGCCGCTCCTGTGAAACGTGCTGCACGCGGACGGCGTGCAGCAGCCGGTCGGGATCGAGGGTTGCGCTGAGCGACATGGCCATCAGCCACGGGTCCGCATCGAAGCCCGCCGAGCGCAACAGGTGCTCGATGTGCCGGTGCCACAGCACCGCCGGGGGTGCCTCGAACCTGTTGTGCAGGGACGCTTCGGCGGCCCTCGCGAGCTCACCGTATTCCAGGACGTAGCGGATGCGTTCGGCACCGAAGGCGATCAGCCGTTCCAGCGGCGGCGCCCCGGGACCAAGCGGCGGCGGCCCGAACATGAAGCGGCCCTGGAATTCAGCCTCGGCGTCGCTCAGCAGGGTCATCATGAGGCCGGCGCGGCTGCCGAAGCGGCGGAACACCGTCCCCTTGCCCACGCCTGCGCGCTCCGCCAGCTTGTCCATGGTCACGCCGTCGGCGCCGCACTCCTCCACGAGCTGCCGGGCAGCGCACAGCAACAGCTCCCGGTTGCGGGCAGCATCGCTGCGTTCCGCTCCGGATCCGGGCGAAGACCCGGGGCGGATGGGGATGAGGCTCACACCAAGCATTCTAGACCCGGGAATAATATCCGGACCGTAGTCCGTTTAGTCTTGATGAAGGCACCAAACGCCTCCAGAACCACTCGCCACGGAGCGTTCCGCGGCAAGACCTAAGGAGTTCACATGTCCAAGAGCACCGTCCTCGCCCTGGTGGGAAGCCTGCGCGCCGACTCCCACAACCGCAAGCTTGCCGAAGCCATCCAGCTGAACGCGCCGGAAGGCGTCGAGATCGTGATCCACGAGAGCCTGGGCAACATCCCGTTCTACAACGAGGACATCGACGTCGAAGGCCAGGTCCCGGCAGCCGCCACCGCACTGCGCGAGGCAGCCGGCCAGGCAGATGCCCTGCTGTTGGTCACCCCCGAGCACAACGGAACCATGCCAGCCTCGCTGAAGAACGCCATCGACTGGCTGTCCCGCCCGTTCGGCGCCGGCGCCCTCGCCGGAAAGCCCACCGCCGTCGTCGGCACCGCCTTTGGCCAGTTCGGCGGGGTCTGGGCCCAGGACGAGGCCCGCAAGGCTGTTGGTATCGCCGGCGCCCGCGTCCTGGAGGACGCTAAGCTCGCCGTCCCCGGCTCCATGGTCCGCTTCGCGGAGACCCACCCGAAGGACGACGCCGAGGTCGTTGAGCAGATCAAGGAACTCTTCGGCGCCCTTGCCGCCGTCGAGCCGGCCGGCGCTGCTGCCTAGGCTGCTCCGCTCGTTCGCATGCCCCCGGCCGTCGAGGGGCCGGGGGCATGCGCTTTCTTCCGGTCTCTGCATGCCGGCCGCCAGCGAGGGCAGGCTGCAACCAATCCGTGACTGAGCTGCGGCCAAACTGACACCCGGGCACCGTTCCCCGGCCCGCCGCCCCGCCGTAACGTTGATGTACGGGACGTGCCGGGGCAGGGAGTGCGGTGCAGTCATGAAGTCGAGCTGGGGAGTCAGACCGCTGACGACGGCGGTTGCCGCTTTCTGCCTGGCACTTCCCTTGTGGCTCACCTCCTGCGCCCCCCTCCAAAACGCGTACGACGCCGGGGCCGCCCCTGCGGCAGCCCCCGAGCCACGCCCGGCACCCCCAGTGAACCCGCCCGGGGAAGCCGGCTCACCCGCCGCCTCCGGATCCGGACCGGGCCCCGCACTGGGAGCCTCCGGCCAGGGTGCTGGTCAGGGCACGGCAGGTCAGGGAACAACAGGTCACGGCACAGGGGCCGGGGTTTCCGAACCCGTCCCGTCGGCCGGTTTGGCTCCCCCGTCCGCGGGCTCAAACCCGGGCGGCCCGACTGCTGGCGAGCCGGCCGGCGTCGGTCCGGACACCCAGGCGCAGTTGCCGGGCGAATCCGGCGACCAGCCCGCGCCTGCTTCCGGCGCCGCAGCCGGCCCCGCTTCCCCAGGGCCCACGACGGGCCCCAACGCACCGGGTTCCATGTCACCGGGTTCCATGTCACCGGGTGCGGGTCCGGGCGCGGCCTCCGGCGCTGCCAGCGCCGGCACTGCGGTCTACTACGTTGCCATCGACGACGGCGGCCGATCCGGCGTACGCTTTGGCTGCAACGACAGCCTGGTGGCCGTGCGGAATGCCGACTCCGCCATCAGCGAGCCGCTGCAGGCGGCCATGAGCAGGCTGCTGTCCGGCCCGGGTGCGCCGCCGGCCAGCGGGCTGTACAACGCGCTGTCGGCTTCCTCGCTCCAGTACGTCTCCGGCTATCTCGACGGCACTACCGTGGTGGTGAACCTGACGGGCGCGGTGCAGCCCGGCGGCGTCTGCGATCTTCCGCGGATTGAAGCGCAGCTCACCCACACAGCCGTCACGGCCGTAGGTGCCGTCCGGGCGGAAATCTATGTCAGCGGGGTGCCGCTGGCCGACGTTCTCGGCCTCAGCTAGACCCGCGTGGAGACCCGGACGCTAGGCATCCGGTGTCCCGGGAGAGCCCGCTGACCCGGAGAACAGGGCGTCCATGTCGGCGTGGCTCGGCGAACCGGCAAGTTCGGACCAGTTGCCGTCCCCCAGGATTTCGGCTGCCACACGGGAAACCGTTGCATACGCCGCCTTCGCCGCATTGCCGCCGATGCTGACCCGCCGCACGCCGGCGTCGTGCAGTTCGCCCACGGACGCCGACCCGACGCCGGCAAGGGCATTGAGCGGCGCCGCTATCCGCCGGCTGAGTTCATGCAGGATATGCAGGTCCGTCACGCCGGGAACGAAAATTCCGTCGGCGCCCGCGGCGAGGTAGCCCCCGGCACGCTCCAGCGTTTCCTCGAAGGCGGCGTCCCCGAACTGCCCGGAAAGGTACGTGTCCGTGCGCGCATTGATGAAGAGGCGCACACCGGACTCCGCCGCGATGCTGCGGACCAGACTGATCCTGCGGGCCTGTTCGTCCACGGCTGTGAGGGACGTACCGCCTGAGTCTTCGATGTTCACGCCCACCGCGCCGGCCTCCAGCACCGCCGCGACAGTCTGCCGGAGCAGGCCGTCGTCGAAAGCACCGTCCGCACCCGCGTACCCGGCTTCGATATCGGCCGTGACAGGGACGGTCGTGGCCGCGGTTATCCTGCGGAGCGCGCCGAAGGCCAGGCCCGGCGGCACGTGGCTGCCATCCGGAAACCCGAGGCTCCACGAAATGGCTGAACTCGAGGTGGCAATGGCGCGCGCCCCGGCCTTCTCCACAAGCCGGGCCGACGCGGCATCCCAGACATTCACGAGCACCAGCGGGACAGGGCCGCCCTCGTGCATCTGGTGGAAGGCGTCGGCCTTGGCGGGCTGGGACAGTGCGGGCGTAGGCTCGAGTGACGTCATGGCTCCATTCCATGCCCTGCCCTGCCGGACGTAAAGGCGTCCGCAGGCACCAGTTCAGATTCCTTGCGAGATTCTGGTCAACACCTGTTGCCTAATCAGCAACCAATGGCTGTACTCTGGGGGTGTGACACACGAGACACTCGACGCCGCCGCAGCCGTCCTCCCCGCCGAAGCCATTGACGCCATCGAGCGGGCCGCGACCTCAGCCCACCGCCACGACGACCTCTTCTCGGAGCGCGCCGCGAACATCAAACAGTCGGCGGTCCGGGATGTTTTCGATATCTCCATGCGGCCGGGCCTGGTCTCGCTCGCCGGCGGCAGCCCCTACCTGCAGTCCCTGCCCCTTGAAAGGCTCTCGGAGACGGCCGCGCGGATCATCGCCGAGGACGGCCTCACGGCACTTCAGTACGGCGGGGGCCAGGGCACCGAGGAACTGCGCACGCAGATCTGCGAGGTCATGGCCGCGGAAGGCATCCTGGACGCCCGGCCGGAGAACGTGGTGATCACCGCGGGTTCGCAGTCCGCCCAGGATGTGGCCACCAAGGTGTTCTGCAACCCCGGCGACGTGGTCCTCGTGGAGGAACCCACCTACGTGGGGGCGCTGAACACGTTCGAGGCGTACCAGGTCCAGGTGGAGGCCGTCCCCATGGACGACGACGGCCTGGTGCCTGAGCTTCTCGAGGCCCGGATCGCGGCGCTCCAGACCGCCGGGAAGAACATCAAGTTCCTCTACACCATCCCCAACTTCAACAACCCGTCGGGCATCACGCTGGCGCAGGACCGCCGGCAGCAGATCGTGAACATCTGCCGCCGCGCCAACATCCTGGTTCTCGAGGACAACCCTTACGGCCTGCTGCGGTTCGACGGCGAGCCGCTGGCCCCGCTGCGGGCAGGAAACCCCGACGACGTCATCTACATGGGCTCGTTCTCGAAGATCTTTGCCCCGGGACTGCGCATCGGCTGGGCCCTGGTTCCCGCCCACCTGCAGCGCCGCTACTACCTGGCCTCCGAGGCAGTGACGCTCTGCCCGCCCACGCTGAACCAGATGCTGGTCTCGGCCTACCTCCGGGACTACGACTGGAAGGGCCAGATCGAGACGTACCGCGGGCTGTACGCCGAGCGCTGCCACGCCATGCTGGCGGCCCTGGAGATGCACATGCCCGACGGGCTCAGCTGGACCCGGCCGCAGGGCGGATTCTTCGTCTGGGTGACGCTGCCTGAGGGCGTGGACACCTACCCCCTGCTGCACAAGGCGATTGATGCCGGTGTCGTCTTCATTCCCGGCGCGGCCTTCATGCATTCGGATTCCCCGTCGAACAAACTCCGCCTGGCGTTCAGCGCCGTTCCGCCGGAGGCCATCGCCGAGGGCGTGCGACGCCTGGCTCCGGTGCTGCGGGAAGCCATAGACGCCCTGGCCTGAGCTGCGGCCGCGAACGGGGCACCAGATGAGTCACGATTAATCAAAGGAGATAAGGCCATGGCGGGAACAATTGTGGTGGGCGTGGACGGAAGCGGTACTGCACGCAAGGCGGCGGAAGTGGCCCGGGACCTGGCAGCGGCGCTGGGCGCCAGGCTCCACGTCGTGTCCGCATTCGATACCGACAGGACCGAAGTCTTCGGCAGCGGCAGTGACCGGTGGATCGTCTCGGACGCCGGCGAAGCGGAAAAGGTGGCCCGGGATGTGGCGGCCGCGCTGGCGGCCGGCGAGCTCCAGGTCACCTATTCCTCCGCGCGGGGCAAGCCAGCAGAAGCCCTGGTCAGGGAGGCGGACCGGCTCGACGCAAGCATGATCGTGGTGGGAAACCGCCGCATGCAGGGCCTTGGGCGCGTGCTGGGCAGTGTGGCCAACAGCGTTGCCCACAGCGCGTCCTGCGACGTCTACATCGCGAATACCTACGGAGCCGATTAGCAGCAGCGCGGGCCTGACTTGACGCGGATCACCCGGGCTGGTGGGCAGTCTCACCCCCGTTTCGGGCAGTCCGGCATGCCCTGAAAGATAAAATTGGAGGTGCCCCCGATGGTGCGGACAAACCCAAATCTACCTTTCAGGGGAACACTGTGCTTACACTCCAGCGCCGCCACCTCGTCGGCCACGACATCCTCCTTGCCCGCCACGGCAACCACATCAGCGCGATGCGCGTGGACCGCTCGGCCGGCCGCGTAATCGCCCTCCTCGACGACGGCTCGGTGGACAGCGCCCCGAATCTCATCTCCCCCGACCTGCAGCTGCCGGACACGCTGAAGAGCGTCGTGCGCGAGGACTGGAAGTTCCTCACGCTCGTGAGCTGCGGCATCGCCGCCGTAGCTGGCGTCATGCTGGCCGCTGCGGTGAGCATGGCAGGCATGTCCGCCGACCCGGCCATGGCCCAGCTGCTGGCCAACTCCTACGCCGCCTACTAAGGCCAGCCTCCGCCGCCGGCCCCCGGTCCAAGGGGCCCCCGGCATCCGCCCACGCCCGCCGTCAGCCGTCAGCCGTCAGCCGTCCGTACCAGCAGCTCGCGGAGCAGCCACCAGAGCGCTGCGGTAACGCCGCCTCCCACCAGGGCACCGGCAACAACCTGCGCCACGGTATGCGCGCGCAGCACCACCCGGGACCACCCGACAGCGGGTATCAGCAGCAGCAGCGGAATCCACGGCGTGCCCAGGATCAGCACGGTAATGACAGTCGTCAGGGCGATCGCGCCGGCGTGGCCGCTGATTTTCCAGAACAGGCTGATAACGGCGAGCACCACCACACCGCCCACGATGGCCAGCACCACCACGATAACGCTGTACGGGGCGTTGATGGCCAGCAGGACTCCCAGCCCCGCGAGCAAAGACACCACCGACATGGCGAGCACCGGGAAGCGTTGCTTGCGGTCGCTGACGTGGCGGTCCGTCACCTTGCCCATCCGGACCAGAACGACGACGGCGGCCAGCGGCAGCACGCACACAAACAGTACCGCCACGGCGCCGAACCACACGGTGCCCGGAAAGCCGGGTTCCATTGCCGGGCTGAGGAGCAGCAGCAAAGCCACGGTGATGGGCGGCTGAAGGGCCTCCGTGATGGCCCGGGCCACGCGGTTCTTCACGCGGATGCTGACGATCCCGCGATCCTCACCCATGGGAACCCCGTCCCTGACTGTCCGGCTCTTCCCCCTTTCCCCGGAGGGTACCCCTCCGGGGACCGTCAGTCGAGCAGGCCAGTCGGGCAGGTCAGTCGAGCAGCAGTGCCGGCTCTTCCAGGATGGCGGCGACGTCGGCCATGAAGCGGGCTGAAAGGTCGCCGTCCACGACCCGGTGATCGAAGGATCCGCCAAGCGTGGTGATCCAGCGGGGAATGACCTCGCCGTCCAGGACCCACGGCTTTTGCTTGATCGTGCCGAACGCCACGATGGCCACCTCGCCGGGGTTGATGATGGGGGTTCCGGTGTCGATGCCGAGGGCGCCGATGTTGGTCACCGTCAGCGTGCCGCCCTGCATCTGCGCCGGCTGGGTCTTGCCGGCGCGCGCGGTGGTGGCGAGGTCGTTGAGGGCCAGCGCCAGTTCCTTGAGGGACAGGTCCTGGGCGTTCTTGATGTTCGGGACCATCAGCCCGCGGGGCGTGGCCGCGGCGATACCCAGGTTCATGAAGTGCTTGATGTGGATCTCGGCGGTGTCGCTGCCGTCCGGGTTGTCCACCCAGGTGGCGTTGACGCTCGGGTTCCGTGCCGCCGCCCAGATGACGGCCTTCGCGAGGATCAGCAGAGGTGAGACCTTGATGCCTTCAAAGTCCCGCGAAGCCTTGAGCCGCTTGACGAACTCCATGGTCCGGCTGGCGTCCACGTCCACGAAGATACTCACGTGCGGGGCGGAGAACGCCGACTCCACCATGGCCTTCGCGGTGGCCTTGCGGACACCCTTGACGGGGATCCGTTCGATCCGCTGCTCCTGGGGACGGCCTGACGTGCCCCAGAAGGTGTCCGCCTTGTCCAGTTCCGCATCGCGCTGCGCCTGGTAGCTGACCAGGTCCTCGCGCGTCACCTCGCCGCGCGCGCCCGTAGCCACGACGTCGGCCAGGTCAATCCCCAGGTCGCGGGCAATCTTGCGCACGGGCGGCTTGGCCAGGACCCTGTTTACGAGCCCGGAAATGGCCCCGCCGAAGGTCGGCTTGTCGCTCTCGATTGTTGGAGTCCACTCGGGCCGCCTCGACACGGCAGACGCGGCCACCGGTCCGGCGCTGGCCGGACCATCCGAGAGCACTTCCTCGGCAGACCGGGGCTGGACCGGCTCAACCTCCGGAGCACCGTGCATTGCATCCGCCGGAATAACGTGCCCCGTCTTGCGCGGCCGCCGCTTCACGGCGTCCGCCTTCGGCCCGGAACCCACCAGCGGACCGGCAGCAAGACCGCTAACGCCAGCTTCACCGTCGTCCTTCAGCTTTCCGTACATCGGCGCCGGCTCGGCATCCGGGACCGGGGGCAGCGGCGCGTCGGCCGGCGTAGGATCGCCGGACATGGAGTCAGACACGCTGATGATGGCAGTCCCGACGTCGACCGTTGCCCCTTCCTGAAC
This sequence comes from Arthrobacter sp. K5, assembly GCF_040448525.1. Classification (NCBI taxonomy): domain Bacteria; kingdom Bacillati; phylum Actinomycetota; class Actinomycetes; order Micrococcales; family Micrococcaceae; genus Arthrobacter; species Arthrobacter sp. K5. The sequence continues at coordinate 2,897,654 of NZ_CP159279.1, forward strand.
CAGCAGCTCGGTGACGGTACCGGCGAACGGCGACGGGAGCTCAACGAGGGACTTGGCCGTCTCGATTTCGCACAGGACGTCGTTGATGGCCACCTCGTCGCCGGGCTTGACCTTCCACGAAACGATCTCTGCCTCGGTCAGGCCCTCACCGACGTCGGGGAGGTTGAACTTGTTAAGCGTCATGGGATCCTCGGGTTCGAAAGCTCGGGCGCTCCGGGAGGTGCGGAGGCGGTAGGCGAAAGAGTCAGCAGGCGCTGGTGCAACGGCGTCAGTACGCGAAGGTGCGGTCCAGCGCCTCAAGGATGCGGTCGATGTCCGGGAGGTAGTCCTCTTCGATCTTGGCCACGGGGTACGGCATATGGAAGCCCCCTACCCGGATGACCGGCGCCTCCAGCGAGAGGAAGGCCCGTTCGCTGATTCGGGCAGCGATTTCGCCGCCGATGCCGCCGAAGGTGGGAGCCTCATGCGCCACGACGAGCCGGCCCGTTTTCTTGACGGAGGCCTCGATGGCGTCGAAATCGATCGGCGAGATGGAGCGCAGATCGATCACTTCGATGCTGCGGCCGTCCTCGGCCGCAGCGTTGGCGGCGGCGAGGGCCACGGGAACGAGCGGGCCGTAAACCACCACGGTGGCGTCCGTCCCCTCCCGGACCACGTGGGCCTTGAACGGGTCCTCAGCCGGGCCGGCGGATTCGGTGTCGACCTCGCCCTTGAGCCAGTAGCGGCGCTTCGGCTCGAAGACGATCACCGGGTCCTGGCAGTTCACGGCCTGCTGGATCATCCAGTAGGCGTCGTGGGGGTTGGACGGGGTGATGATGCGCAGACCCGGGGTGTGCGCGAACAGCGCCTCCGGCGATTCCGAGTGGTGCTCGATGGAGCCGATGCCGCCGCCGTAGGGGATGCGGATGACCACGGGCACGGTGAGGTTGCCGTTGCTGCGCGAGTGCATTTTTGCCAGCTGGGTGGTGATCTGGTTGAAGCCGGGGAAGACGAAGCCGTCGAACTGGATCTCGGCAACGGGCAGGTAGCCGCGCAGCGCCAGGCCGATCGCCGTGCCGATGATGCCGGATTCGGCGAGCGGGGTGTCCACCACGCGGTCTGGCCCGAATTCGCCGATCAGGCCGTCGGTGACGCGGTAGACGCCGCCGAGAGGGCCGATGTCCTCGCCCATGAGCAGGGACTTGGGGTTGTTGCTGAGCGTGGCCCGCAGGCCTTCGTTGATGGCCTTGGCAATGGTCATGGTGGTCATCAGCGGCCTGCCCCTTCTCCCTCGTCCTCGCCGGCAAAGCCTGCGCTGTACTGTTCGAACCACGCCAGTTCCTCGGCCACGAGCGGATGCGCCTCGACGTAGGTGTTGGCAAAGGCCGTCCTGATGTCCGGGGCGTCCGACGCGTAGGTGGACTTGCGGATGTAGGCGGCGAGTTCGTCGCCCTCGGCAGCAACCTTGGCGAAGAAGGCCTCGTCGGCCATGCCCTCGGAGCGGAGGTACTTCTCCAGGCGGTCCAGCGGGTCCTTTTCGCGCCACAGGGCCTCTTCTGAGGACTCGCGGTACTTCGTGGGGTCGTCGGCTGTGGTGTGGGCTCCCACCCGGTAGGTGAAGGCCTCAATCAGGACCGGTCCGTTGCCCTGCCGCGCGTGTTCGAGCGCCCATTCGGTGACTGCGTGGACAGCGATGACGTCGTTGCCGTCCACGCGGATGCCCGGGAACCCGTAGCCCTTGGCGCGGTTGGAGAGCGGGATGCGGGTCTGCACAGCTGTGGGCACGGAGATAGCCCAGTGGTTGTTCTGGCAGAAGAAGACCACCGGGGCATTGTACGAGGAGGCGAAGACCATGGACTCGTGGACGTCACCCTCGGAGCTCGCACCGTCGCCGAAGTAGACCATGACGGCGGCCTTCGGTTCGACCGAGCCTTCCACACCCTGTGCCGCTGCCAGCCGCTGGTCGCGCTGGATGCCCATGGCATATCCGACGGCGTGCGGCGTCTGCGCAGCCAGCACCAGTGTGTACAGGTGGAAGTTGGTGTCCTTGGGGTTCCAGCCGCCGTTGGAGACGCCGCGGAACTGCTTCAGCAGTTCGGCCAGGTCCACGTTGCGGGTCAGGGCGACGCCGTGCTCACGGTAGGTGGGGAAGATGTAGTCCTGCGGCTGGCTGGCCCGCCCGGATCCGATCTGGGCGGCTTCCTGGCCCGTGAGCGGAACCCACAATGCCAGCTGGCCCTGCCGCTGCAGGGCCGTGGCCTCCTGGTCAAAGCGACGGATGGCCGCCATGTCCGCGTAGAAACCCCGGAGCTTTTCGGCGTCGAGACGCTCGGCGTACTCGGAGAACACGGAGTCCGCGCCCAGCGTGCCATCGGGGCGCAGAAGCTGGACCATTTCAGTCGGAGGCACGCCCAAGGCAGCCTCGGCCTGCGCCTCGAGCTGGTCGTCCAGTTCCGTTCCATCGAACTCGGTGGAGGGCAGATGTGTTGCGCCCATACCGTCTCCTTGCCTGCCGCATCCGGATGCGTTGCAATGTCGCTGGGATATATGCCTCGCGGGGAATGCATTCCCCGCGAGGCATATATATTTGGCTTACTGTTCCTTACTTTATCGGGCGTAGGTAGCGCCGGCTGTTTGTTAAGCGCTAGGAACGGCGTGGCGGTTTTGTGTAAACCGCACAGAGTTCCAGGAAACGGGTGTTCGCTTCCGCTTCGCCGATGCTGACCCTGACGCCTTCATTTCCGAAGGCGCGCACAGACAGTGCACGTTCGCCGGCGAGCTGGGCAAACTCCGCGCTGTTCGCGCCCAGATCAAGCCAGACAAAGTTCCCCTGCGCGTCCGGGACGAACCAGCCGAGGTCCCGGAGGCCCGCTGTCACGCGGTCCCGCTCCTCCACCAGGCTTTGTACCCTTTCTACAACGTGGTCAAAATTCTGCAGGGACACCACCGCGGCCTGTTCGGCGATCTGCGAGACCGCGAACGGGGTGGCGGCGACGCGCAGGTGCTGGGTGAGCTGGGGCTGGGAAACGCTGTAGCCGACGCGGAGGCCAGCGAGGCCGTGTGCCTTGGAGAACGTCCTGAGCACCACCACATTGGGGTACTTGCGGTACATCCGGATGCCGTCCACGGCGTCTTCTGCCCGCACGAACTCCTGGTAGGCCTCGTCGATGACCACCACAACGTCCGAAGGCACGGACCTGATGAACCGTTCAGTTTCCACGGTGGTCAGGATGGGGCCGGTGGGGTTGTTGGGGGTGCAGAGCAGGATCACCCTTGTTCGCGCTGTCACGGCTGCGGCCATGGCGTCGAGGTCATGGCGCCCGTCAGCCGTCACGGGAATCCGGACGCTTTCCGCACCGGCCAGCCCGACGCAGATGGGATAGGCCTCGAAGGACCGCCATGCGTAGATCACTTCGTCCGGTTTGCCATCGTCATTCTGGCCGGCGAACGTAGCCAGCAGCTGGGTAAGGGCGCCGAGGCTGCCGGCACCGGTGACGATGTCCTCGGCCGGGACGTCGAGGAACCCGGCGAGCGCGGTGCGCAGCTTGGTGCTGAGCGGGTCGGGGTAGCGGTTGAAGTCGGTTTGGGCGGCAATGGCCTCCACCACGGCAGGGATGGGCGGCAGCGGGTTCTCGTTGGACGACAGCTTGTAGCTTGCAAGGCCGTCGACGGCGACGGGCGGCTTGCCGGCAGCGTAGCGGGGCAGCCGATCAACCACCGGTCGGGGCCTCAGGCCCCCCGCCATAGTCTCTGATGAAGTCATGCCACCTAGCCTATGCCCCTGGCTGCCTGCCTGGCCGTGCGGTGTGAAAGCATGGGCGCATGCGGTCTTTCATCATGCGCGTGATCATTAATGGGCTGGCGCTGTGGGTTGCCAGCTGGCTTCTGCCCGGCTTGGATATCTCCACCACAGCCACCACGGAAGCCGTAGCCAAGACCGGGGTAAACCAGGGAACCGACGCCGCCGGCATTGTCGTCGCGTACCTGTTCGTCGGGCTGATTTTCGGCCTGGTCAATGCGTTTGTGCGGCCGGTGGTCAGCTTCCTCTCCCTGCCCATCACCATCCTGACACTGGGGCTGTTCACGGTGGTGATCAACGCCGCGATGCTCTATCTCACCTCCTGGATCAGCGGCTACACGCCCGTGCACTTCACCATCGATTCGTTCTTCTGGACCGCCGTGCTGGCTGCCATCATCATCACCGTCATTTCGCTGGTGGCAGACCGGCTCCCCGGCGCCCGCCACCGCTAACACCCCCGCCGCTGAAACCCCCGAGGCTGACACCCCCGCCGAGGGGAAGGATTCCCCTGCCCAGGCCGGGCAGTGACGGCTGCACGGCGGGCGCATGCGGCTTTGGCGCACGGACCAGCTGGAAGCGGGTGGCCCTGGCCGTTCCTCCCGCACCCACTACTCCGGCAAGCGCGGCGGTGGACGCCACCAGCGAAGTATCCGGACTCGCGGAGACTGCCCGGGCCCCGGCCTCGTAGTTGGCGAGCCGGTGCCCGGGGCCGAGTCCGGCGTCCTCACCGGCAGGCGTCCTGACCACTCCGTTCAGCGTTACTGTCACCCGGTCGCTGGTGTCCGGGTTGGGAAGGCCTTCGCTGCCCGGAACCCAGTCCTGCCGGTGCTCCAGGTGCAGGCTGCTGACGCCGGGTTCCGGAGTTATTGCGCCGACCGGCGATCCTGCAGTCAGCACGTACCTGAGGTTGTACTCGGCGAGGAAAGCCTTGTGCTGGCTCAAATTCATTGCATGGATGCCGCCCTGGCTGTAGCCCACGGCCACCACCTGGTCCCCGGCCTCCGCGCCGGCCTGGCGAAGGGCTGCGCGGATTGCTGCGGTGGTGTACTCGGACCCATATCCCAGCGCTTCGCCGACGCCGGCCTCGTCGAAGGGGTTGGGTCCGCCGGTGTTGCCGGGCTGGGTTCCTGGAATGATCACGATGTACGCATCGCGTCCGCCGGTGGTTGTCTGGATGATCTCGATGTGGCCCGGGCCGGCGTCTGCCACCTCCCCTGCCCGGGCGAGGAGGCCTGCCGGGGAAGCGTCCAGGTCAATGTCCGCGGAGCCCTGCGTCAGAGCCCTGACCGGCCGCGGCTTCAGTTCGGGTTTGACCCGGTCCAGCAGCATGCGGAGGATAACCGGCACGCTGGCACGCCCGCCAGAGGTCATGGCCATCCGCGCTGCGGCATCGATCTCGCCTGGCCGCGTTCCCAGGAGCGCCGCCAGGATCGTGCCGCCCAGGAGGGGGACGCTCCCGGTGATCGCCTCGGTGCTCGCCCCATTCGGACGCCAGTCCCCCGACAGACCAAAGTCCACCACCTGCCGCCCCCATAGCCATGACGCATTCAGTCCGAGCTGCATCACCAGCTGGTTTGCCGACTCGGCGGCGCTGTACTCAAGCTGGCAGGCGCGCACGCCGCCAGCCAGGCGCTCCAGCTCCTCCCGTACCGCCGCCACGGAGCGCTGCCCTTCCCAGACCGCGGTCAGGGCCTCGGCGCCGCTAAACGGATCATCCCGCTGGTAGCTTCCCGATGCCTCCCAGACCCTGTAAACGCCCAGTTCCACGGACGCCAAATCCCGGGCGAGCGCATCCAGCTCCCGCGCTCCGGCGTCCAGTTCCTCGAGCTGGAAGGAGATCCCGCCTACTCCGCCGCGCACGGAGAGGACACTGTTGGAGGCCGGTTCGGCGGGACGGAGCTGTCCGCCGCTGTCCGGCGTCGTTTCGGCCATCAGCAGCCTCCGGCAGCGGGGAGGGCGGACTCGGCGACGTGCACGGCGTGCCGCCGCAGGGCACGTGCCGCAGCACGCACCTTGTCCCGCGCCCCGCCCACGGCACCGGCCTGCACCCGGAGCTTGGACCGGTATGCCAGACCGGCAGGCGACCGCCAGTCCATAAGCTGGAGCTGCACGAGCCTGGCCTGGACGGCTTCAATCTGTTCCGCGCAGGCCTCCACCCGCCCGGCCAGCAGCTGGACTTCGAAGCTGCGCGACGAACATGCCGCGGCGTCGGCCTCCGTGATGCTGGCGCTCATCGTTGTGACGCCGGCGCTCATCGCTGTGGTGCTGGCGCTCATGCGGGTACCTCCATCCCCTGTGGGCCGGCGTCCCCCGCGTCCGCCCTTTCCCCTGTTCCTGCCCACGACGCTAAGGTGCCGGCCGCCGCCGACGGAACGGCCGGCGTCGTCCATGTGGAGAAGTGCGGAAGGGCGGGGCTGTGGAGGAGAAGTCACACGGAATCCCGTGCTTCAGCGGGCACAGAACTTCATGAAAGAATCAGGTCATGCCTGAAACTGCCGCCACAGCTGACACCCGTACGCCCTCCGGACGCCTCGCCCTCGCCGCGTCAGGGGAACAAATCGCGCTCGGCCCGCTGGACGGCCGCTACAAGTCCGCCGTCGCACCCCTCGTTGACTACCTGTCCGAGGCAGCCCTCAACCGCGACCGCGTCGCCGTCGAGGTGGAGTGGCTTATCCACCTGACCGGGGACAACGTCCTCCCGGGCGCCGGCCCCCTGACTGAGGACCAGCAGCAGCAGCTGCGGGCCATCGTCACCGAATTCGATGCCTCCTCCGTCACCGAGCTGGCCGAAATCGAAGCCGTCACCGTCCACGACGTCAAGGCCGTGGAGTACTACATCGGCCGCCGCCTGCCCGCCATCGGGATCGAGAACCTGACCGCCATGGTGCACTTCGGCTGCACCTCCGAGGACATCAACAACCTGTCCTACGCGCTGGGCGTGAAGGGCGCTGTGGAGGACGTGTGGCTGCCCGCCGCCCGGGCCCTCGTGGCCCAGATCGGCAAGATGGCCGAAGATAACCGCGCCGTTCCGATGCTGTCCCGCACGCACGGCCAGCCCGCCACGCCGACCACCCTGGGCAAGGAACTCGCCGTCATCGCCCACCGCCTGAACCGGCAGCTGGAGCGGATCGCCAGGACCGAATACCTCGGCAAGATCAACGGGGCCACCGGCACCTACGCCGCCCACGTGGCTTCGGTCCCGGGCGCGGACTGGCAGCAGGTCGCGAAGTCGTTCGTGGAGAAGCTGGGACTGACCTGGAACCCGCTGACCACCCAGATCGAAAGCCACGACTGGCAGGCCGAGCTGTACGCCGACGTCGCCCGCTTCAACCGGATCCTGCACAACGTCTGCACGGACATCTGGAGCTACATCTCGATCGGCTACTTCGCGCAGATCCCCGTGGCAGGCGCCACCGGTTCCTCCACCATGCCGCACAAGGTCAACCCGATCCGCTTCGAGAACGCAGAGGCCAACCTGGAGATCTCCTCCGGCCTCCTGGACGTGCTGGGCTCCACCCTGGTCACCTCCCGCTGGCAGCGCGATCTCACCGACTCCTCCAGCCAGCGCAACATCGGCGTGGCCTTCGGCCACTCCCTGCTGGCCATCTCCAACGTGGCCAAGGGCCTGGAGCGCCTGGACGTGGCCGAGGACGTCCTCGCCGGCGACCTCGACACCAACTGGGAAGTCCTGGGCGAAGCCATCCAGATGGTGATGCGGGCGGAGTCGATTGCCGGCGTCGAAGGCATGGAGAACCCGTACGAGCGGCTCAAGGACCTCACCCGCGGGCAGCGCGTGGACGCCGCCCGGATGCAGGAGTTCGTCCAAGGCCTGGGCCTCTCCGCGGAGGCCGAGGCGCGGCTGCTCGCCCTGACCCCGGGCAAGTACACCGGCATCGCGGACCAGCTGGTGGACCACCTCAAATAAGTACGACGGCGGTGCCGGGCTTTGCTGCCCGGCACCGCTTCCGTTTCCGGCGGCCCCGCAAAGAATCGGCCGATCCCGCCCAAGGCGGCTCGTGCGGCCCACCTTCCCGACCATGACAAGGAACGCGAAACCATGAGGCTGCTGCTCATCCGCCACGGCGAAACTCCCGGGAACGTGCTGGGGCAGCTGGACACCGCCCACCCGGGTCCCGGCCTCACCGAGCTGGGCGAGCGCCAGGCGGAGGCACTGCCGCGAGCTCTGGTGAACGAGCCGGTCAGCGCCCTGTACGCGTCCACATTGCTCCGCACCCAGATCACGGCCAAACCGCTGAGCCGGGAACTCGGCCTCGATGTGGAGATCCTGGACGGCATCCACGAGATCGAAGCCGGCGCCCTGGAAAAACTGACGGACCACGAGTCCCACCGGCGGTACATGAGCACCGTGTTCGCCTGGAGCGACGGCGATTTCGACCGCCGGATGCCCGCCGGACCGGACGGGCACGAATTCTTCGGGCGCTATGACGCGGCCATCGCGAAGGTGGCCGCGGAAGCCGCCGGCGCCGGCGCAGTCGCGCTGGTGAGCCACGGCGCCGCGATCCGCGTCTGGGCAGCGCGCCGCGCGGACAACATCGACATGGAATTCGCCGCCCGGCACGTCCTCGCCAACACCGGCATCGTGGCGCTGGAAGGCGACCCCGAAGCCGGCTGGCAGCTGATCCACTGGGACGCCAGCCCGGTGGGCGGCCTTGCCCTGGCCGACCCCGCCGCCGAAGACCCGATGGGAAAGACCACGGGCTAGGTCAGCCGCCGCCGTGGCCTTAGCGACTGGTCCACAAGCGGGCCCGCATGTACCCAACCTGCCGTAGTGGCCCCGCCGTACTGGACGGGCGCCAGCCCACGCGGCCATCATGAAAGCAGGCGTCGGGACAGGACCGGCAACCGCGACTTGCGGCGGTGTCCCGCACGGTGGAGGCGCACTGCCATGGCACAAGAAACGGTGCCGCGGGGCGGGGACCGCGAGGATGGCCCCTTCCTGCCCGGCGAATCGTTCCTGACTGATTACTACGAGCACGTGTCCGGGGAAGACATCGGGGACTACAGCCTCGACGTCCTCCGCCAGCGGGCCATGCACCACCTTTCCGTTGCGGCGGAACGCGCCCCGGGGCACGCCGCCGTCGGGGTTCTGAACGACCTTGACGCCACGATCGTGGCCGTGGTCGCGGACGACATGCCGTTTCTGGTCCACTCGGTCACGGCGGAACTGACGCGCGAGGACGCCGCGATCCGGCTCCTGGTGCACCCAACGTTCGAGGTGCGGCGGGACTCCCGGACCCATCGGCTGCTGGACTTGCGGCACGGACCTTCGCGGTCGGGGCTGGCTGTTCCCCGGGCGGCTCATGAACAGCGGCCGCCGGCCCAGGCCGCGGGCGACGAACCGGGCGGCGGGCCCGACGCCTGGACGGCCACCGAGACCTGGGTGGCGGTGGAAATCGACAGGCTTCCGGAGCAATCAAACGTGGACGGACTGACCGCCAACCTGCACCGGGTGCTGGACGATGTCCGGGCGGCCGCGGATGACTCCCCGGCCATACAGGAAGCGGTGGTCGCTGCGATCGGCTCGGTGGACAGGTTCCCGGCGTCATCCGCTCCGCCGCCGGACCAGGTCCGCGACCTGCTGCGGTGGCTGGACGAAGGCAACTTCACATTCCTGGGATACGCGGAACGCCGCCTGCCGGCGTCGCCGGAGGGAGCGGGACGGCCCGTCAGCGCGCTGGGACTGCTGCGCCGTCCCCTGGCGGACGGCGCCGGACAGGCGGACGGCGGTCAGGCGGCGGGCGGTGCCAACGCGAACGACGTCGGAACCACACTGGCCGGAATCGCACAGGCCGGAACCGAACAGTGGGACGGGCCCCGGGACGGACAGGTCTTCACGCTGACCACGTGCGACCTCCACTCGAGCGTGCTGCGGGCCTCCTACCTGGACGAACTGCGGCTCCCGATTTTCGATGCCGCGGGCGCGGTTACCGGTGAGAGGCGCTTCGTGGGCCTCTTCACGCCGGGCGCGTCCAGCCAGTCGGTGCGCCGGATTCCGGTGATCCGCGACAAGCTGGTGGCGGTCCTGGGGCGTCTCGAATCCGTGCACCGGTCGCAACGGAGCAAGGATGTCCTGGCGGTCCTTGAGTCCTTTCCCCGCGACGAGCTCTTCTCGATCGGCGTTGATGACCTGACCCGGCTGGCCGCCGACATCCTTGACCTGCAGCAACGCCGCAGGACCCGGCTGTTCCTGCGCCCGGACAGTCCCGGCGGCTTTGTTCATGCCCTGGTGTTCCTGCCGCGGCGGCGCTACAACACGGCCGTCCGGCTCAGGATCGAGCACGAACTCCGCCAGACATTCCGGCCACGGGACATGGAGTTCGAGGTGCGGCTGGGAGATTCCCCCATGGCCCGCGTCTTCTTCCGGATCCTACTGGCCGGCCGCGCCACACCGGACGTAGATGCCGCGGCCCTGGAACAGCGGGTGCTGCAGGCCACGCGCTCCTGGACCGAGGGCCTCGACGAAGCACTCAGGGACCACTTTCCCGGCCCCGAGGGGGCCAGGCTCACGGCACTCTGGTCAGGCGCCTTTCCGCCCAGCTACCGCGCAGAGTACAGCGCGGACGATGCCATTCGGGACATCGGCAGGTTCGAAGAGTTTGACCTGGACGGGCGGGGCGGCCGGGACCCCGACGATCCGGCTCTGACGGTCTACACCCTGCCCCTGCCTGCCGGTGCCACCCCCGCCGGTCCCACCACCACTGATGCCTCCCCCGCCGCGGCCGGCAGCTCCCGCATCAGGCTCTACCTCACCCGGCCCCGCAGCCTCACGACGTTCCTGCCGTTCTTCCACAATCTCGGCGTCGAGGTGCTGGACCAGCGGCCCTTCGGCCTGCGCCGCGGCGGCCGCGAGCTGCACCTGTACGACTTGGGCGTGAAGTATCCCGACGGCGTCGACCCCGCCCAGGTGGGCGCGCTGCTGGCGGATTCCTTTTCCGCAGCCATGCGGGGAGACATCGAGTCCGACAGTTTTGATGCCTTGGTGATCCGTGAGGCGGTACCGTGGCGGCAGGTTGTCATCCTGCGCAGCTATGCCAGGTACCTGCAGCAGCTGGGGACCACCAATTCCTACGGCTTCATCGCCGAAACACTGCTGGCCAACGTCCGGGCGACGCGCGCCCTGCTGGAGCTGTTTGCGGCCAAGTTCGATCCGGAGCTGGCCGCCGTTGAGCGGCTCCGCAGCACCGCCGCGGCACGGCAGGAACTTCTGGCCGCCATCGACGACGTCCCAGTACTGGACGCCGACCGGCTGCTGCGGACCTTCATGAACCTCGTGGAGGCGACCGTGCGCACCAACTACTACCAGGCCAAGTCGCACCTGAGCATCAAGCTCAACCCCGCGGCCATCCACAGTTCGCCCCTGCCCCGGCCAAGATACGAGATTTGGGTGTATTCGCCGCGGGTGGAAGGCGTTCACCTCCGTTTCGGTGCCCTGTCCCGGGGCGGGCTGCGCTGGTCCGACCGGCGTGAGGACTTCCGCACCGAGATCCTCGGCCTGGTGAAGGCACAAGTGGTCAAAAACTCGGTCATCGTCCCGACCGGGGCCAAGGGCGGTTTCTACCCCAAGCGGCTGCCGGACCCGGCCGTTGACCGGGCGGCGTGGCTGGCGGAGGGCCAGGAATGCTACCGGATCTTCATCCGCGGCCTGCTGGACCTGACCGACAACCTGGTCCTGACCGCCGTCGGAAAAACCGGTGGCGCTGAACCCGGTGGCCGGGAAACAGTGGTCCCGCCGGACCATGTGGTCCGCCACGACGGCGACGACTGCTATCTGGTGGTGGCCGCGGACAAGGGGACCGCTTCCTTCTCGGATACTGCGAACCTCCTCGCCGGTGAATACGGATTCTGGCTGGGTGACGCCTTCGCCTCAGGCGGCTCGGTGGGTTACGACCACAAGCAGATGGGCATCACCGCCCGGGGTGCCTGGGAGTCCGTGAAGGAACACTTCAGGGAGCTCGGGCTGGACATCGCGAACGAGGACTTCACCGTGGCGGGCATCGGCGACATGAGCGGCGACGTCTTCGGGAACGGCATGCTGCTCTCCCGCCACATCCGCCTGGTGGCTGCCTTCGACCACCGGCACATCTTCCTGGATCCGGATCCGGATCCGGAGGCCTCCTTCACCGAGCGGGGGCGCCTGTTCGGGCTGCCCCGTTCATCCTGGGCCGACTACGACGCGTCACTCATCAGCGAGGGCGGCGGCGTGTACTCCCGGCAGGCAAAGTCGATCATGGTGACGGAACCGGTCCGGCGCGTCCTGGGGCTGGAGCACGGCACCACCGAGGTGGCGCCGCAGGAACTCCTGCGGGCCATTCTCCGGGCGCCGGTGGACCTCCTGTACAACGGCGGGATCGGCACCTACGTGAAGGCCGCGACGGAAACAAACGCCGACGTCGCCGACAAAGCCAACGACGCCATCAGGGTCGACGGGTCCCAGCTACGGGCGAGGGTGGTCGCCGAAGGCGGCAACCTGGGACTGACCCAGCGCGGACGCATCGAGGCCGCGCTGGGCGGGGTCCTGCTCAACACCGACGCTATCGACAACTCGGCCGGAGTGGACTGCTCCGACCACGAAGTCAACATCAAGATCTTCGTGGACCGGATGATCGCCGCCGGCCGCATGGACGCCGCGGAACGGACCGGCTTCCTGCATTCCCTCACGGATGAAGTCGCCCGGCTGGTCCTCAAGAACAACACCGATCAGAATGTGCTCCTGCTCAACGACCGGCACCTCGTGTCCAACTGGAGCCCCGGCTTCGAGCGGGCCATGGACTGGCTGGAAACCGCCGCGGACCTCGACAGGAACATCGAGGCACTGCCCGGCACCGAGGAGCTCCATGACCGGCTCCTTTCCGGCCACGGACTGACCGCCCCGGAGCTGTCCGTGCTGGCCGCCTATGCCAAAATCGAGCTGGTCGCGGACCTCGTGGCCAGCGACCTCGCCGATGACCCCTGGTTCCACGGCACGCTCCGCAGCTACTTCCCGCGCCAGCTGTCCGAACGTTTCGGCGCCGAACTGGACACGCACCCGCTGCGCCGCGAGATCATCTGCACCGTGGTGGCCAACGACATGATCAATCTGGGCGGCATCACCTTCGCCTTCCGCGCCATCGAGGAAACAACCGCCACTCCTGCAGCCGTCGCGAAGGCCTTCGTGGTGGCACGCGAGGTCTACGACCTGCCATGGATTGTGGACCGGATCGCCGCCCTTCCCCCCGAGTTCCCCACCGAGCATGCTGCCGAAGTCTCGCTGCACATGCGCCGGGTGCTCGACCGGGCCACCCGCTGGTACGTGACCCATGACCACCGGGACCGGCCCGTCACGGAGGCGCTGGCAAGGATCACCCCAACGCTGGAGATGTTCCGGACCCGCACCGTGGACTACCTTCGCGGCTCGGACCTGGACCGCGTGCAGGACCGCCTCGCGCACTGGGACCAGGTGGGGCTGCCGCACGACCTGGGGAAGCGGGCTGCGGACATGCTGGAGAGCTTCGGACTGCTGGACATCTCGCTGGTTTCGGAACAGGTCCGGGAGCCCCTGGCCGCGATCACGGATTTGTACTACACGGTGTTCCAGCGCATCGGGGCCGCCAGCCTGCTGCTGCGCATCACCGACCTGCCCCGGCAGAACCGGTGGGAAGCCCTCGCCCGGGCCGCCCTGCGGGACGACGTCTATTCCGCCGTGGCGGATATGACGGTCTCGGTCATGCAGCACACCCGGGACACCGACCCGGCTGCCCCCGACCCGATTGGCCGCATTGTGGCGTGGGAGCGGGGGCACCAGGAGCAGTTGGCCCGGATCAAGGACACGTTCGCCGAAGTGACCAAGCCGGGGCAGGTGGACATCGCCTCGATCTCGGTAGCCCTGAAGCTCCTGCGGACGCTGGTGCGGCCGTAAGGGTGCCAGCCGTAACAGTGCAACGCCAAGTGTTCCCACGGCGCTTACCGGCAGGAAACACCGCGGTAACGGTGCGCTTCTAGCCTTAATTCGCACAACCCTTCGGCGAATCGAGGCACAGATGCAGACCAATCCCAGGCTCAATATCCGGAAAGTCACCTGGTCGAACCCTGTGGGCGCCGACCTCCGCGCCGCGCAACAGGCTGAACTGGACGCCCGCTTCGGATGTGCCGACCATGAGCCTGGGCCCAAGCCGTCCGAAGTGGACACGGCCGTGTTCCTCGTGGCCTACGACAAGGGATCCGGCCAGCCGGTGGGCTGCGGCGGCCTGCGGCTGCTCGACTCCAATACGGCGGAAATCAAGCGGCTCTACGTTCTCCCCTACACCCGGGGATCAGGTGTGGCCAGCTCCATCCTGGCCGCCCTTGAGGCGGAAGCCTACGCACAGGGGATCTCCCGGATCACGGCGGAAGCGGGCTCCGCGCAGACCGATGGCCGCAACTTCTACGCGAACTCCGGCTTCGACCAGGTTCCCAACTTCGGCCCCTACATCGGCGTCGAGCATTCGTACTGCTACGCCAAGAGCATCAATTCCCACAGCGCAGCGCACACCGCCATGGCCTGAGCCGGCTCCGTTCCTACAGTCCGACGGCGGCCGTCACACTCAGGTGGGTCGGGCCGCCGTCGGCTAATCTCGCGCTATGGAAACCAAAGACATTACGTTCCGCACCCGCAAGTGGGTGCGGCCGGAGGACCTCAACGCCAACGGCACGCTGTTCGGTGGCAGCCTGCTGAAGTGGATCGACGAGGAAGCCGCGATCTACGCCATCCTCCAGCTGGGCAACGGCCGCGCGGTCACCAAGTACATCTCCGAAATCAACTTCGTCAGCTCCGCGGTCCAGGGCGACCTGATCGAGATGGGCCTGACCGCCACGCGCTTCGGCCGCACGTCGCTGACCATGCGCGCCGAGGTGCGCAACATGATCACGCGGCAGAGCATCCTCACCATTGAGGAGATAGTGTTCGTCAACCTCAGCACCACCGGCAAGCCGGAGCCGCACGGCTACACGGAAATCACCTACGACCGCGACCGCATTCCCACGCACCACCTCACCGAAACGCTGCAGCAGGACTAGCGAGCCGCCGTCGTCCGGCTTCTAACGGGAAACCAGCCTCAGGAGCCCGTCGCGCAGTGGCTGTGCCCGTTCTGTCAGGGCCACGCCCGCCATGGCGGAGGAGGCCAGCCGCAGCAGCTGGGTCTTGAGGGCGCGCTGCCGGTTGTAGGCCTTCAGCGCGTCCTCCGGCGGACGGGCATTGAGGAGTTCGGCCAGCGTGACGGCGTCCACGAGTGCCTCACAGGCGCCGCGGCCAAGGTTGGGCGTCATGCCATGCGCAGCGTCACCCGCCAGCACGGCGCCCGGCCGCACAAAGCTGCCGAGGTTGGGCGTGGTCCAGACCCGCTGCGCCAGCGTGGCGTCTGGCGTGGCCAGCTCCAGCACTTTCCGGACGGCCGGCGCGCTTCCGGCGAAACGCTCCTTTGCCTGCTTCAGCGCTTCGGCCGCATCGAGGCCTGCCGGTCCCAGGTTTGAGCGGAACGAGGCGTACCAGTAGGTCCTGCCGCCGGACGCAGGCGTGATGCCGAACAGCTGCCCGCGTCCCCAATATTCCCCGCCGGCGTCGGCCTGGACGGGCTCGGGAAGGACGCCGCGCAAGGCGAGGTACGGCGTCAGCCTTGCCTGCGATCTGGCACCCCAGAAGCAGCGGCGGACCACGCTGTGGACTCCGTCGGCCCCCACCAGCAGGCCTGACGCCAGCGGTCCGGTAGCGGGGATGCCGTCAACCCTGCCCTCAACGCGGCGCACGGATGCGGGCACGGCGCCGTCGAGAATCCGGATAAGGTCCGCCCGGGAGACGCCCAGGACCCCGCGCACCTCGGGTGCCATCAGGGCTGTGCCCGTGGCGTCACGCAAGGCCATCCCGCCGAGGGTCGTGCCCGCCTCCCTGATCTGCGGCAGGACTCCCAGGACCGCCAGGGCCGCCTGCGCCTCCGGCCACATGGCCAGCGACGTCTCCACCGGCGGCACACCGGGCCGCTGCTCGTGGATGGTCACGTCGAAGCGCTCCGGGTCCAGGCCGGCCCCGAGCGCGAGGCCGGCGATGCCGCCGCCGATGATGGTTATGGCTTCCATGGACCCGATCTTAAGCCCGACGGCGGGACGCCGGGTGTGGCGGTCCGCCCGGCGCGGGCGGCACGGGGATTTAGGCCGACGGCCAGCCCGTGTAGGCCTCGGCAAGGTACGCCTGGCCGTGCCGCGAGGACACCACGGATTTCAACTCGCCCAGCTGACGGGCCCGGGCGAAGTCGCCGGCATCCGCAGGGGTGTGCAGCATGGTGGTCATCCAGTAGGAGAACTGCTGGGCCTTCCACACTCGGTCCAGGGCGCGGTCGCTGTACGAGTCCAGCAGGGCCGTGGAGCCGCTGTTGTAGTAGCTGTCCAGCCCCTCGAACAGCACCTTCACGTCGTGGATCGCCAGATTCAGGCCCTTGGCGCCCGTCGGCGGCACGGTGTGCGCGGCGTCGCCGGCGAGGAACAGCTTTCCGTGCCGCATGGGAGTGTGCACGAAGCTGCGGAACGGCAGGACCATCTTGTCGATGACCGGGCCTTCCTTCAGCTCGAAGCCGTTGCCGTTGACCCGGCTGCGGAACTCCGCCCAGATCCGCTCATCGTTCCAGTCGGCCACGTTCTCCTTGGGGTCGCACTGGAAGTACATCCGCTGCACGGTCTCGGTGCGCTGGCTGATGAGGGCAAAGCCGTTCTCGGAGTTGGCGTAGATCAGCTCGTCGGAACTGCGCGGCGCCTCGGCAAGGATGCCGAACCACGCGAAGGGGTACTCGTGGAAGTACCATTTGCGGTGCGCCTCAGGGATCTGGAAACGGCAGTGGCTGCGCGAGCCGTCGGCACCGGCGATGAAGTCGGCCTGCAGCTCGAACTCAATACCGTCGGCATCGGTGAACCAGACCTTGGGCTTGTCCTCGATGTCGTGGATGGTCGTGTCGGTAACGCTGTAGCGCACGTCGCCGCCGTCGGCTTCCCGGCGGGCGGCGAGGTCCATGAAGACGTCGGTCTGCGGGTAGAGCCAGACGGACTCGCCCACGAGTTCCTTGAAGTCGATGCGGTGGCTTTCGCCGTTGAACCGCAGCTCAATGCCGTCGTGCCGGTCTCCTTCCCGCAGCACGCGGTCGGACACGCCGCCCTCCACGAGCATATTGACCGTGCCGTGCTCCAGGATGCCGGCGCGGACCGTCTCGGAAATTTCCTGGCGGCTGCGGATTTCGATCACGGTGGATTCAATTCCGGCCTTGGCCAGCAGGTGGGACAGCATGAGTCCCGCAGGGCCCGCGCCCAGAATGGCCACCTGGGTGGTGATGATCTGTCGTGCCATGGTGTTCCTCGCTCCGTTGCGTGGCCCGGGAGTCCGGGCGGAAGGTGGTTGCTGGCTAACAGTGTGCGCCGGGGAGTGTGGTCGGCGTTACAGCAATTCCGCTGAATGGAAGCGTGCGCCCGGGCAAGAATCAGCCGACGCCCTCAGCGAGCCGCCGCGCGATGCCACGCGCCGCCGTCTGAAGTGCCGGTACCAGCGCCTGCATGCGCATCTCCCGCAGCGGAACCACGACGCCGATCGCTGCCGCCGCGCGCTTCTGGCCGTCCAGTACGGGGACAGCTATTCCCCAGGTATCGGGATCGATCACACCGGCCAGTTCGGCATACCCCTGGTTGGCAGCCTCGGCCAGCACGGCGCGCACTTCGTCGCGGCTGACCTTTCCGGCAGGGTCCGCGAACTGGTCCAGGTATTCGGCCTGGACGTGCTTTGGCTGGTGCGACATCAGCGCCAGCCCGGCCGACGACACGTGGACTGCCATCCGGCCCGCGATCTGGGCGCGGTTGGCCACGGACCCGCGGCGGGACAGCCGCTCAACAAAAAGCGCTTCCCATCCGTCGAGCACCGCGAGATTCACGTTCTGGTTCAGGACGTGCTGGATGTCCTCCATGAAGGGCATGGCTGCCTGGCGCAGGGCCAGCGTCGGCGAATTACGGTTCACCAGCTCCCACAGCCTCAGGCCCAGCCGCACCGAGCCGCCGGGGCTGGTTTCGAGCAGGCCGTGCGTGGCCAGCTGCCGCACCAGGCGGTGGGCGGTGGTGAGCGGAAGGTCCGCCCGCTCGGCCAGCTCGGACAGCTGCAGGACGGTAACGCCGGCCGGGAACGCCGCAATGACGCGCACAACGCGGTCCACCACCGAGTCGCCCGAGACTGAATTGGCCACCGCATTTTCGCTTCCATTGAATGGTTTGAGTTGTCCCAGATTACACCCGGCGGTGATACAACTCTCATGTCGAATGTGACGCTTCTACCCGAACGATGAGGTTCCCATGTCAACGCTCCCTGTTGCCCGCCGCTCCCAGTGGCCCGTCTGGCTCTGTTGGCTGGCCATGGTGCTGGACGGCTTCGACCTGGTGGTGCTGGGCACCGTGATACCCACCCTGATCAAGACCCAGGACCTGGGCTTCGACGCCATCGGGGCCACCTACGCGGCCACCATCTCGCTGGTGGGCGTTGGCATCGGGGCGCTCTTCATCGCGCCGCTCTCGGACCGCTTCGGCCGCCGACGGCTCCTGGTTGCCTGCGTGGCCTGGTTCTCGCTCTTCACCATAGCCGTCGTCTTTGCCCCCAACGTTGCCATGTTCGGCATCTTCCGGCTCCTCGCGGGCGTGGGACTCGGCGCCTGCCTGCCCGCAGCCCTGGCCTACATGAACGATTACGCCCCCGCCGGCACCGCCGGCAAGTCCACGACCCGGACCATGACCGGTTATCACGTTGGCGCCGTGGCCACAGCGTTCCTTGCCATCCTGGTGGTGCCTGACTGGCGCATCATGTTCATCGTGGGAGGCCTTGCCGGGTTCGTGCTGGTGCCGTTCCTATGGTTCCGGCTGCCGGAAACCCTGCCGCCCGTCCACGCGGAGCCAGCGGCAATCAACGATGCCGAGGCCAACCGCGCCGAAAGTCCGGCCCCAGAAGCCCGCCGCGCCGGCCCCGCCCGGACACACCACCGGCCCATCGCCCTGCCGGCGGCCGAGCCCGAGGCTGCGCCGGCGTCGTTGCTGGCCGACCAGGCCGGCGAGCGGGCCAGCTTCCGGGACCTCACGCGCAAGCCGTATCCGCTGGTTGCGCTGGGAATTGCGGTCGCATCATTCATGGGGCTCCTGCTGGTCTACGGCCTGAATACCTGGCTGCCGCAACTCATGTCCTCCGCCGGCTACACAGTCAGCACGGGCCTGGTGCTGCTCCTGGTGCTTAACGTGGGCGCCGTGGTGGGCCTGATCGTGGCCGGCATCCTGGCCGACAAGCACGGCACCAAGAAGATCGTGCTCCTCTGGTTCGGCCTATCCGCCCTCTTCCTGGCCGTCCTCAGCATCAAGGTCCAAAGCGAACTGCTGCTCAACGCTGCCGTGTTCGTGACCGGCGTCTTCGTGTTCAGCTCCCAGGTCCTCGTCTACGCCTGGGTCAGCCAGCTCTTCCCGGCCCGGCTCCGCGGCACGGCCCTGGGCTTTGCCGCGGGCGTCGGGCGGCTCGGCGCCATCATGGGACCGGCCGTTACCGGAACGCTCGTGGCCGCCGGCATCGCCTACCCGTGGGGCTTCTACGTCTTCGCCGGCGCCGCGGTGCTGGGTCTGCTGGCCTTGGTGACCGTCCCCCATGCCATCGCGCCGGCACCCGGCCAGCCGTCCGACGTCGGGCGTTCCTAGACGGAAACCCATGGGCCAGCCACTTCCGCCAGCGACGGCGGCGGGTAACCTAGGGACAGTAAGTTCACTTACCATCCTGGAGGCTGACCCCCATGACGGACCGGATCGCAGACATCTGGGGTGAGCGGACACCCCACGGAAGCGGCCAGGCGTGGCCCGAACGCGTGGACCAGGTCCTGGCCGAGGGGCTCACCGACGGCGACGTCGACCGCTGGGTGCAGTCGGCGTGCGTCCTGTGCAGCAACGGCTGCGGCTGCGACATCGCCGTCAAGGACGGCAAAATGGTGGGCATCCGCGGCCGCAGGGAGGACCGGGTGAACCGCGGCCGACTGGGACCCAAGGGCCTCTACGGCAGCTGGCAGGGCGAGGATCACCGGGACCGCCTGACCCGCCCGCTGGTCAGGGTGGACGGCAAGCTGGTGGAGACGGACTGGGACACCGCCATGGGCCGCATCGTGGCGCGGAGCAAGGAACTTCTGGCCAGCAAGGGTCCGCTCAGCCACGGTTTCTACACCAGCGGGCAGCTGTTCCTGGAGGAGTATTACGCGCTGGGCATGCTCGGCAAGGCCGGGATCGGCACGCCGCACATGGACGGCAACACGCGGCTGTGCACCGCCACGGCCGCGGCGGCACTGAAGGAATCCTTCGGCGCCGACGGCCAGCCGGGCAGCTACGCCGACGTCGATGAGTGCAGCGCCGTGTTCCTGTACGGCCACAACATGGCCGAGACGCAGACGGTGCTGTGGTCCCGAGTGCTGGACAGGCTGGACGGGCCCAACCCGCCTAAGCTCGTGTGCGTCGACCCGCGCGACACCGAGGTGGCCCGCCGTGCCGACGTGCACCTGGCGGTTCATCCGGGCACCAACCTGGCGCTGATGAACGGGCTGGTCCGCGAACTCTTCGCCAACGGCTGGATCGACGAAGCCCACATCGCGGAGCACACCGCCAACGTGGACCAGCTGCGCAGCGTGGTGGAGCCTTGGACCCCGGAGAAAGTGGCCGAAACCTGCGGCGTGGAGGCTGCCGACGTGCGGCGTGCGGCGGAGATCTTCGGCACCGAAAGCAGGGTGCTTTCCACCGTCCTGCAGGGCTTCTACCAGTCGGCCCACGCGACGGCGTCCGCGTGCCAGGTCAACAACCTCCACCTGCTCCGCGGCATGCTGGGCAAGCCTGGCTGCGGCCTGCTGCAGATGAACGGGCAGCCCACTGCCCAGAACAACAGGGAATGCGGGGCCGACGGCGACCTTCCGGGCTTCCGCAACTGGGAGAACCCGCAGCACGTGAAGGACCTGGCCCGGCTGTGGAACGTTGACCCCGGGATCATTCCGGACTGGGCCCCGCCGACGCACGCCCTGCAGATCTTCCGCTACGTCGAACAGGGCTCCATCGGGCTGCTGTGGATTTCCGCCACGAACCCGGCCGTGTCCATGCCGCAGCTGGAGCGGATCCGGCACATCCTGGGCAGGGACAGCCTGTTCCTCGTGGTGCAGGACATCTACCTCACCGAAACGGCGCAGTATGCCGACGTCGTCCTCCCCTGCGCTGCGTGGGGCGAGAAGACCGGTACCTTCACGAACGCTGACCGGACCGTCCACCTGTCCGAGAAGGCCGTCGATCCGCCGGGCGAGGCACGGAGCGACCTCGACGTCTTCCTCGACTATGCCCGCCGGATGGGGTTCAAGGACAAGGACGGGCAGCCGCTGCTGGACTGGTCCGGCCCCGAGGACGGCTTCGAGGCGTGGAAGGAATGCTCGCGCGGCCGCCCCTGCGACTACACGGGGCTCAGCTACGACAAGCTCCGGGGCAGCAGCGGCATCCAGTGGCCCTGCACGGCGGAGCAGCCCGCCGGCACCGAGCGGCTGTACACCGATGCCCGGTTCCCCACCGCGCCGGAGTACTGCGAGTCCTTCGGGCACGACCTCCTCACCGGCGCCACGACGGGCGAAACCCAGTACAAGGCAACCGTCGAACCCGGGAAGGCCTGGCTCAAGGCCCTCGACTACAGCCCGCCGCACGAGGAACCCGACGCCGAGTACCCGCTGCGCTACACCACCGGCCGGACGGCGTACCACTTCCACACCCGCACCAAGACCGGCCGCAGCCGCCGCCTCAACGGCGCCGCACCCGAGCCGTGGATCGAGATGTCCGTGGAGGACGCCGCACGCGCCGGCTGCCAGGAGGGGGACATCGCCCGGGTGACGTCCCGCCGCGGCAGCCTGGAAGTTCCGGTGCGGGTCGGGGACATCCGGGCTGGCACCGTCTTCGCGCCGTTCCACTACGGCTACTGGGACGCGCCCGACGGCGGCAGGCACCGTGCCGCGAACGAACTCACCGTCACCGAATGGGACCCGGTGTCCAAGCAGCCGCTGTTCAAGAACGCCGCCGTCCGGGTGGAAAAACTGCGCAGCGGCGACGGCCCGTCGAAGGCTCCGGACACCACCGCATCCCGCCGCGCAACAGGAGCCCAGCGATGAAACTCCCTGTCTACATCGGCCTGCTGGACGAGGCGGAAGCCACGCTGGCGTCCTCGTTCCGGGTTGTGGCCAACGGCCACGGCGACGAACCCGACGTGCACTTCATCCTGCAGACGTTCGCCAAGAAGTGCGATGCACACCGGGAGGCACTGAAGCCGGTCATCGGCCGCTACGGCGAAGACGTCGAGGGCGAGGAAGAGCACCGGCTGACGGCCAACGGCGTGAAGGAAGTCCGCTCCGGTCCGCTGGCTTTGATGCTGGACCTGCAGGACCTGTATGTGCTGGTCAACCACATCGACGTCACCTGGATGATGGTGGGGCAGGCAGCCAAGGGTGACCGGGACAAGGAACTCCAAGGCGTCGTGGAGCAATGTGAGGACGACTCGGAGCTGCAGATCCGGTGGCTGCAGACCAGGATGAAGCAGGCCGCGCCCCAGGCGCTCCTGGTAGCTGAATGACCAGGGGCCGCGCGCTTCAGCGCGTGGCCACCCCGGCCGAGGTCCGCCGGGAACGCCGGGACCACAGGGCGGGGGCCAGCACCACGGCGATTCCGACGGCGGCGCCGATCACCGTCTCCACGATCCGGTCCCGGAGCAGGATGCCGGGTGCGGCAGGCGAGACCAGCAGCGTGGACGTCAGTGCCAGCGGTGTCACGAAGACCTGGGCCAGCACATAGTTCCGGGCAATGAAGAGCTCGGCGCCGAACTGGCAGATGGCGATCACCAGGACCGTCTGCCACGGCACGGGCTGCAGCAGCAGGATGCCCGCCAGCAGGATGAGGCCCAGCACGGTGCCGATAATCCTCTGGACGCCGCGGGCAATGCGGTGCCGCGTGGTGCGTCCCACCAGCGGAACGACTGCCGCCACCATGGCCCAGTAGTTGTGCCCGAAGCCGAGCAGCTGGCCAATGAGTGTGGCGAGGGTTCCTGCAAGCCCCGCGGCCGCCAGGTAGCCCACCGCCTCAAGCCCGGCCGCACGCTTCTCCTCGGCGGTGAGCCGGACGGGCGGAGGCATCTCCCACGGCGTCCGGTGGCTCCGCAGCACCCGGGAGGACAGCCCAACGGCCAGGCAGAAAAGCGTGGTCGCGACGGACACCAGCAGGCTCTGCCACAGCGGCGGCTGGCTGGGGATGGACGCGATCGCCGCGAAGGCGAAGATGTGGAACAGCGAGCCGGCCGGCCGG
Organism: Arthrobacter sp. K5; assembly: GCF_040448525.1. Classification (NCBI taxonomy): domain Bacteria; kingdom Bacillati; phylum Actinomycetota; class Actinomycetes; order Micrococcales; family Micrococcaceae; genus Arthrobacter; species Arthrobacter sp. K5. The sequence goes on from NZ_CP159279.1 coordinate 2,920,809, forward strand.
TGCCGCCACCGGGCGATCACCCGTGAGCAGGCGCCGGCCACCAGCGTGGTGGCCAGAACCTGCAGCCAGATGCCCGCCTCCTGGGACAGGCCGCCGTTGTGCACGATGCGGGCGGTCAGCGTGGCCAGAAGGATCACCAGGAGCATGAGCGCACCCGCCCGGACCTGGATGAAGAACCGCTTGCGGTGCAGCTCGCCGCGGCCGTAGATGCCGGTGAACGCGCCGAAGGACGCAAAGATCGCCAGGTCCAGCCGGCCCAGCAGCACCAGGGTGATCAGCGGCACGAACACGCCCACGGCGCACCGCATGGCGACGTGATGGTCCTTGTTTGCCGGGGCAAGGGTGAACATCTCGGCCAGCAGCTTCACGGGGGAATCGCGCCTTTCGTTGCAGTTTGGAACTGACGACGGCGGCGCTGGCGTCCGCTTCCCAGTTTAACGGGGGCGGCCTCCGCCTTCCCCGCGGAGGCCGCCTGCTGCCCTGTTGCGTTCGTCTCCTCAGCCGTCTCTTTACTTCGTGGCGTTGGTGCGTGCGTCCACCGTGACCACTTCGAAGGTCTTGGCGTTCGGCACGCCAAACTTGGCATTGACGGCGGCGAGGGTGTCATCGAACAGAGCGGCCGTCGTCGGGATGTTGAAGTCCGGGCTGGTGATGACCTCGCGCAGCTTTGCCGTCGATTCGTGGAAGTTCACCCGCAGCCGGCTGATCTGGTTGGAGAAGTTCTGCACTGCCCAGACGGTGTCGCCCTTGACCAGGACGCCGTCGACGTTGGGGACCGTCACGCCGGTGATCTCGGTGCTGGCACCGGTCCGCGGGCTGACGGTGTACAGCTCCTGATTGTCCGTGTGCGCCACTACGAGCCGGCGGGCGTCGCGTGAATAGGCGATGCCATTGAGGTTGAACTGCTTGCTGGTGTCCGCCGCGGGACCCTTCAGCGTCAGCGTGCGCACATTGCCGAGGTCGCCGTCGTCGTCAACCGGGATGAAGTACAGCTCAGCCTGCCGCGAGTTGGTAAACCAGGCGCCATGGTCCGTGAGTGCCACGTCGTTGATGAAGGCTTCCTTCCTGGTCAGCTGGAAGGTCTTGACCGTCTTGCCCGTGTCGGTGTCGTACACGTAAGCCCGGCCCGTGGGGCCGCCGGCGACGAACAGCAGATCGTTGTGCCGGTCCGCCTTCATGCCCACGGCCATCCTGCCGTCGGGTGCATCGATGAACTTGGTCGCCTTGTCCTTGCGGATGTCGCCGCGGTAGATGTCCCCGGTGACCAGGTCACCCGCGAAGAATTTCGTGCTGCCGGCGGCCGCGATGCCCTCGGCACCCTTGGCCCCGTCCAGCAGGATCACCGGGGCAATGTCGTCGGACCGGGTCTCTCCGGCCGAGGCGACGGGTGCGGGGACCAGGAGCGCGGCGAGGGCGAGGAACCCTACCGCGGCACGGCGGCGCATATGACCTGAACTGGTGCTGATGGACATGGCGGTGCTCTCCACGAGTCGACTCTTCCGTGCGAGCAGGCCGTTGTACGGGAGTCCGCACGCTGGTCCCTTCAGTGTAGGGACCGGGCCGGAGGCTGGCCATAGCCCCGCAGGAGCCGCGAGTTCTTGTCCAGCCATTGGGCGCAAAAGCCCCGCCAGAGGCCATCATCTGTACAAAAACTCCATGCATCCGGGGGATGTTTCGCGGGATCGGAACGCAGGGGCAATCACCCCGTAACAGCGGCCGGGCAGTCTGGCACCATGAAGCCCCACACGCCGAAGCCCGCCGCGGCCGAACTGAGCTGCGAAGTCTGCGGGCAGATGCCCGAGCCCACCAAGACGCGCCTCACGGTGGCCAATGTCGCCGTCATGCTCCCGATCGAACTGCTGGTGCACGCGCTGGTGGTCCAGACGCATCTGCCCTATCTGGCCAAGGTGCTGGTCCTGACCCTGACGGCCACCGTCCTGGTGATCTGGGTGGCCGAGCCCTCCGCGGCCCGGATTCTGCGGCGGTGGCTCCACGCACCCGCGCTGCGTCACCGCCGGCGCCTTGGCACGGCTCCGGCGCTGTGGCGTGCGCGGACCGTGCTCCGAGACGAGCCCGGTTCCCTTAAGCGGATCACCAGGTCGCTGGCACTGCTGGACACCAACATTTTGGGCATCCACGTCCATCCGGTCCGGGGCGGGGTGATGGATGAATTCGTCCTGTCGGCCCCGGGCGAGGTCAGCGAGCGCCAGCTGCTGGAGGCCCTGGCGGACGGCGGTGGACGCAGCACGCAGGTCTGGCCCACCACCGCCCTGGCCATGGCCGACGGGCAGACCAAGGCCCTGAGCCTGGCCGCCCGGATCGCCGCCACGCCGGGGGAACTTCCGCTGGCCGTGGCGGAACTGCTGTCCGCCCGGATCCTCGATCCCGCCAGCGAGTCGGCCCGCCACCTTAGTGAAACGAACGACGCCGGGACCATCCTGAAAATCCCGACCGCCTGGCACGGACCCATCACCTTTTTCCGTCCCGGCGAGCCGTTCACGCCGGCCGAATCGGCCCGTGCCCACCGGCTCGCGGAGCTCGCCGAAATCCTGGCGCACCGGGAGTCTCTGCGGGTAGGTCAGAACCCGGAGGGGTAGCGGGGCGTGTAGCTTTCCTCGAGGCGCCGGACCTCCGACTCGGTCAGGTCAAGCCCGACGGCGGCAGCGGCGTCGTCGACATGTCGTTCCTTCGTCGCCCCGACGATGGGGGCGGTGACGGCGGACTTGCCCGCGCTCCAGGCCAGGGCGATCTGCGCCATCGGCACGCCACGCTCGTCCGCCACGGCGGCGACTGCGTCGACGATGGCCCTGTTCGCATCCTCGTCCTGCTTGTACAGGCCCTTGCCGAACTGGTCCGTGTCCTGCCGGGTCCCGGATCCGGCTGCGCCCCACGGCCGGGTCAGGTTTCCACGCGCCAGGGGGCTCCAGGGGATGACACCCACGCCGGTTGCCTGGCAGAACGGGTGCATTTCGCGCTCTTCCTCCCGCTCGAGGAGGTTGTACTGGTCCTGCATGGACACGAACCTCGTCCAGCCGTGCAGTTCCGCCACGTGCTGCATCCGGGCGAACTGCCAGGCCCACATGCTCGACGCCCCGATGTAGCGGGCTTTGCCGGCCTTCACGACGTCATGCAGGGCCTCCATCGTCTCCTCGACGGGCGTCACCGGGTCATACCGGTGGATCTGGTACAGGTCCACGTAGTCGGTGCGGAGCCGGGTGAGGGATGCGTCGATCTCGTGCATGATCGCGGCCCGGCTGAGTCCGGCCCCGTTGCGGGCCCCGCGCATCCGCCCGTGGACCTTGGTGGCGATCTGGACCTCCTCACGCGGGGCCAGTTCCTTGAGCAGGGTGCCGGTGATCTCCTCGCTCGAGCCGGCCGAGTACACATTTGCTGTATCGAACGTGGTGATTCCCGCCTCGTAGGCGCGTCGCACCAACGGCCTGGCTTCATCGAGCCCCACGCTCCACTCGTGCGACCCCTTCGCCGGATCGCCGTAGCTCATCATGCCCAGGACAACGGCGCTGATTTCCAGCCCGGAGTTTCCAAGTCGGACCGTCTTCATTCGGTACTCCCTTTCGATGCTTTGCCATTCGGCCGCTGTCACAATTCGTTTTTTCGCGGGCCACGGGTCACTTCTCCGAAAACCCTTGACAGTGTCCCACGCCACTCCTTACCTTGAATTTGGGATCCCAAAACGGGATCCCAAATAGCAGGACTCTCCCGCTGACCCAGACCCAACACCGCCAGCCCGGGAATTCCCGCCAAACCGCGGCCGCACCGCCCCCACTTCATTCCCCCATCCCCCTGTCCGCACCCTTCCCGCAAAGGAGAAGCTGTGTCTCTTCCAGATACTGAAGCAGTGACAACCCCGGCCCAATCCACCGAATCCCGAGGTGCCGAGCCCGGCAAGGACGGCGTGCAACGGCGCACCAGCGTCCGCTGGAGACTCTTCCTGCTGCTGCTCGTCCTCGTCGCCGTCAACTACATCGACCGCGGCTCCATCTCGGTGGCGCTGCCCATCATCCAAAAGGAATTCAACCTCGCCCCGGAGCTCGTGGGCCTCCTGCTCTCGGCCTTCTTTTGGACCTACGCCCTGATGCAGATCCCGGTGGGTCTGCTGATCGACAAATTCGGGCCGCGCAAGGTCATGACAGCCTCCTGCGTGGGCTGGGGCGCGGCGACCGCCGCCTCAGGCATGGCCGGCGGATTCCTGAGCATGTTCATCGCCCGCCTGGGCATCGGCGTCACCGAAGCGGGCGTCATGCCTGCCGGCGGCAAGCTGAACGCCATCTGGATGCACAAGTCGGAGCGCGGCCGGGGTGCCACCATCCTGGACGCCGGCGCTCCCCTCGGCGCCGGCCTGGGCGGCATCCTTATCGCCGGCCTCATCGCCGCCACCGGCAGCTGGCGCAGCTCGTTCGTCATCGCCGGCGCCGCCACCGTCCTGATGGGCCTGGCCGTCTGGTGGTATGTCCGCGACAACCCGCGCCAGCACCGCGGCGTCAACGCTGCCGAGGCCGACTACATCGAAGCCTCGCATGCGGCGGAGGACGCCGAAGCCGAGAAGGAAGGCAGCAAGGGCAAGCGGGCACTGCTCCCGTACCTGAAGTTCCGCTCCTTCTGGGCCATGTGCTTTGGCTGGCTGGGCTTCAACGGCGTGTTCTACGGCCTGCTCACCTGGGGACCGCTCTACCTCGCCCAGGCCAAGGGCTTCGACCTGAAAACCATCGGCTGGTCCACCTTCGTGATCTTCGGAGCCGGCTTCGTCGGCGAGATCCTGGGCGGCACCATCGCCGACAAGTGGCGGGCAGCCGGCGCCTCGGCCAACCGCGTTATGCGGACACTGCTGGGCATCTCCAGCGTCGTGGTGGTGGGCGGCCTCATCGGGGTGACCGTCGTCGCTGACCCGACCACCGCCGTCGTACTGCTCTCCGTGGTGATGTTCTTCCTGCGCTGGGTGGGCCTGTTCTGGAGCATCCCGTCCATCCTGGGCGGCCGCACCAACGCCGGCGTCCTGGGCGGGGCGATGAACTTCAGCGGCAACATCTCCGGGTTCGTTACCCCGATCGCCGTCGGCCTGATCGTGGGCGCCACCGGTTCCTACACCTGGGCGCTGCTGTACTTCGTGGGCTCCGCCATCATCATGGGCGCCTCCGTGCTCACCCTGAACTACAACAAGCGCCTTCCCGTCTAAACCTGCCGAGCCACCCCCGCAACACTTATCCCGTTTTGGGATCCCAAACCATTGACATCAGCCCCCGCACAACCTACCGTCATATTTGGGATCCCAAACCGGCACTGCGAGGACAACCTCCTCAACCCAACCCGGTTCCTGCACCACCAATCGCATCGCCCAGGAGGGCCACATGTCGATCAACTCCCAAACCCGCAGTTCCGTGTCCGACGCCAAGCCGAAGGGCGGCGGGAACTCAATGAAGAGGGTCGTCGCCGCGAGCTTCGTCGGCACCACGCTCGAGTACTACGACTTCTTTGCCTACAGCACAGCCGCCTCCATCGTCTTCCCCATCCTGTTCTTCCCAGGCTCAGAGCCCGCCACCGGCCTCCTGCTGGCCCTGGCCACCTACGCTGTGGGCTACGTGGTGCGTCCCCTGGGCGCCGCCATCTTCGGCCACTTCGGCGACAAGATCGGACGCAAAAACGTCCTGGTCACCACACTGCTCCTGATGGGCCTGGCCAGTGCCGCCGTCGGCCTCCTGCCCACCTACGAAAACATCGGCGTCTGGGCTCCGGTCCTCCTGGTGTCCCTTCGCTTCCTGCAGGGCATCGGGATCGGCGGCGAATGGGGCGGCGCCGCCCTCATGGTCACCGAGTCGGACAAGAGCGGCCGGCGCGGACTCTTCGGCAGCCTCGTCCAGACCGCCGCGCCCACGGGCCTGCTCCTGGCCACCGGCATCTTCACGCTCATGACCTCGGCCCTTTCCAAGGAAGCCTTCCTCGCCTGGGGCTGGCGGATCCCTTTCCTGATCAGCTTCGCACTCGTCGCCATCGGCCTCTACATCCGGCTGAAGCTCGCGGAATCGCCGATCTTCGAGGAGACGGAACAGAAGGCCGCGGAGAAGAAGCAGGAAGAAGTCAAGGCTCCGCTCCTGTACGTCTTCAAGCACTACAAGAAGCAGCTGGCCCTGGCAGTCGGTGCCCGCATCGGCAGCGATATCGCGTTCTACATCTTCGCGCTGTTCGTCCTCGTCTACGGAACCGAACACCTGGGCCTGCCCAAGAGCCTGGCCCTGGCCGCATCCACCATCTCGGCCGTTGCCCAGATGATCAGCATCCCGCTGTTCGGCGCACTCTCGGACCGTGTGGGCCGCAGGCCCGTCATGATCGGCGGCGCCGTCGCGGGCATCATCTACAGCTTCGTGTTCATTGCGATGCTCAACTCCAAGGACCCGTTCCTGGTGCTCATCGCCCCCGCCATCGGCCTGGTGATCGTTGCGGCCATGTACGGCCCGGTGGCCTCCTTCATCCCCGAACTCTTCGCAACCAAGGTCCGCTACACCGGCTCCGCCGTAGGCTTCCAGCTCGCCGGCGTCTTCGGCGGCGGCTTTGCCCCGCTGATCGCCATTCAGCTGATCGTCTTGACCAGCTCCGGATTCGCCGTGGCCGGCTACCTGTCCGCCGCGCTGCTGCTCATGGTGTACTGCGTCTACGTAGCTAAAGAAACGTCCAGGATCACCATGAACGAGGCCGGCAAGACGGCCAGCACCACACGATAAGGATCATGGACATGAACAACACCGCCCTGCCTTCAGCGCAGGCCACCGTGGACAGGACCACCGTGGACAGGACCACTGTGGACAGGACCTCCCTGGACAGGGAGCAGCTGACCGGCCTTTCCCTGACCGAATGGGCGAGCGCCATGCGGGAGGGCCGACTGACGGCGGCCGAATGCCTGGAACTGCACCTCGAACGGATCGCCGAGGAAAACCCCCGCCTGCACGCCATCGTCACGCTCAACCCGCTGGCCGCTGAGGACGCTGCCGCCGCGGACCGGGCCGCCGCCGACGGCAAACCCCTGGGCCCCTTGCACGGCGTGCCGTTCACGGTGAAGGACACCCTGGCGACGAAGGGCCTGCGCACGACGGCGGGAAGCCCCCTTCTGGGGGACTACGTACCGGAGCAGTCCGCGACGGCGGTCCAACGCCTTCAGGAGGCAGGAGCGGTGTTGTTGGGCAAGACGAACTGTTCGGAATTCGCGGTCGAGACCCACACCCGCAACCCGCTCTTTGGGGACACCTGGAATCCGTGGGACACGCGCCTGACGTCCGGCGGTTCCACCGGCGGCGACAGCGCCGCCGTGGCCTCCGGCATGAGTGCCTTCGGGCTCGGCACCGACTTTGGCGGGTCCATCCGCTGGCCGGCCCACTGCACGGGCCTGGCCAGCCTGCGGCCCACTGTCGGACTGGTACCCGAGACGGGGCTCCTGCCGTATGTCCCGCCGGCGGCCGGAGAAAGCCTCCCCGCACCCAACTCAATGTCTGCCCTGCACCGGCTTGGCACCGTGGCCTGGCTGGCCCGGAGCGTGGAGGATCTGGGCGTACTGCTCGGCATCCTCGCCGGGCCGGATGGGGTGGATCCCTCCACCGTGCCGGTTCCGCTGGGCGGTCCGGTCGGTTCCCTGGCCGGGATCAGCTGTGCCTGGTTCGAGGACGAGGGCACCCACCCCGTCCGGGACGATCTGGTGGCCGCCGTCCGGAGGGCCGCGGAAGCCCTCGAGGGCCTCGGTGTTCCAATGCAGCACGGCAGGCCGCCAGGCCTGGAGCGGGCGGCGGCAGCCTTCGTTGCCCTCCGCACGGCCGAGGGAATGCCCGAGGTGGTGGAGCTTGCCACGGGGCGCGAGGACGGGCTGGGCGCCAACCTGCGCGACTCCGTGCTGGGCGGAGAACCCAGCACGGTGGCGGACTACCGCAAGGCCGCCGCGGAGCGGGATGCGATCCGCGCAGAGGTGCTCGGGTTCATGGCGGAGCACAACATCCTGCTGCTGCCTGTGGCCAGCCTGCCGGCGTCGGATCCCCGGACCGGAACCTTCACCGTCCGCGGCAAGGACATTCCGTGGACGGAGCTGGGATCCTGCTGCCGTGCCATCAGCATCCTGGGTTTCCCGGTGGCGGTTGTGCCCTGCGGGCTTTCCAGCGAGGGCCTCCCCGTGGGCGTCCAGGTGGTGGGCAGGCCCTACCGCGACCGCGAAGTACTCGCCGTCGCCGCGGCCCTCGAACGGGAGTTTGGCCGCTTCAGCCCACCGCCACCCAGGTCCAGGCCAGCTTCAGCGGACTGAGCAGAGATGGAAGCCGCCGAGGACATAGAGTCGCTAAAAAAACCACGAATGGAGCACCATGCTTGCCGCAGAAGAAACCCAGAACAAGGAACGTCCCCTCCGCGAGACTGTCCGGGACACGCTGCGCACCAGGATCTTCGAAGGACATTACGCTCCGGGCACACGGCTCGTGGAACGCGACCTCGCCGCCGAGTTCAATGTCTCCCGGCTGCCGGTCCGCGAGGCGCTGCGGATGCTGCGCCAGGAGGGCCTCCTCAGCGACCGGGGAGCCCGCGGCGCCGAGGTCAGCTCCCTCAGCCCCAAGGACGTGGAGGACCTGTTCGACGTCCGCCAGTCGCTGGAGGTGCTGGCCTGCCGCCTCGCCGCTGTCCGGGCAACACCCGAGGACCTTGAGTATCTTGAAGGGCTGCTGGACGAGGCCGAACGCTGCCTCGCCAAAGGCGCCGTCATGGAGGCCCACCGCGCCAACAGCGAATTCCACGACGCCATCACCCGGATCGCGGACAACGGCTTCCTCAAATCCGCCCTCGAACCGCTGCAGGGCCGCATGCACTGGCTGTTCCGGCACGTGAGCGACCTGCCCGAACTGATCCAGGAACACCGGGAACTCTACGGCGCCATCGCCAGCGGTGATCCCGACCGCGCCGCAGCGCAGTCGGCGTCGCACATCGGCAAATACCGCGAGCAGTTCCCCGACGACTTCCAGAAAACAGAACCCGACCTTCACCGGAAGAAAAAATGAAACTCCTTGTCATCAACCCCAACATCAGCGACGACGTCACCGCCCTGATCGAGTCCGAGGCCCGCCGCTCCGCTTCCCCGGGCACCGAGCTCCTGGTCCGCACCGCCGGCCACGGCGTCGAATACATCGAAACCCGCTTTGAATCACTCATCACTGCCGGCGCCGTCGCCGAGATCATTGCCGAGCACACCATCTGCCCTGCTGCAGGCGGCGACGCCGATCCCATCGACGGCGTCGTCGTGGCCGCATTCGGGGATCCGGGGATGCCGGCCCTGAAGGAACTGGCCGACGTTCCAGTCATCGGCATCACCGAGGCGGCCCTCTGCGCCGCTGCGCTGCAGGGGCACCGTTTCTCCATCATCGCCATCTCGGACCGGATCCGCCCGTGGTACGTGGACTGCGTGGAACGCTTTGGCCTGGGCGGACGCCTGGCCTCCATCCGCTCCATCAACGAGACCCTGAACGCCATCGGCTCCGTGCAGCAGGACTTCAAGGAAACCCTCCTGGCACTGAGCCAGCGGGCGGTCGCGGAGGACGGGGCCGACGTCGTCATCCTCGCCGGGGCGCCCCTGGCGGGGCTGGCCCGGGAACTCCGGGGGCAGATCCCCGTGCCCGTGGTGGACGGCATCTCCGCCGGCATCCGCATGGCGGAGGCCGTGGTGGGGCTTCAGTCCGGCCCGCACCGGGCCGGCGCGTTCGCTCCGCCGCCCGTCAAGGCCCGCAAGGGCCTGTCCGAAAACCTCGACGCCGCCCTGACCGCCGCCCAGACGGCGTCGAACGCCGCGGCGCCTTCCCCCAGCTAGTCCCAGCAGCTTCCCTTCCAATCAGCTTCCCAGTCAGGAGGACAACGATGTCCCGCATCCCCCAACTCGTCATCGCCAACGGCACCGTGGTCAACAGTTTTGGCCGCCGGCACGCCCACATCGTGGTGGTGGACGGCAAGATCAGCCAGCTCGTCGACGCCACAGAACCCGTGCCCGACGCCGAACGCACCATCGACGCCACCGGCCAGCTGGTGATCCCCGGCGGTGTGGACGGGCACTGCCACGTGGCCCAGGTAACCGGCAGGTTCCGCACCCTGGACGATTACCGGACCACCTCCACCGCTGCCCTATGGGGCGGCACCACCACCATCATCGACTTCGGCATCCCCCGCGACGCCCGCGAAACCCCGCTTGAAGCCGTGCTCAGCAAGAAGGCACTGGCGCAGGAGTCACGCTGCGATGTGGCACTGCACGGCTCTGTGGTCAGCTGGGATGAGACCGTGCCCTGGCAGCTCGAACAGCTCGCCGCCGAGGGCGTCCGCTCCGTGAAGATGTACACCACCAACCGCGGCACCACCATGGCGGACGGGGACACCATCCTGAAGGTGATGCGCGAAATGGTCCGGCTGGACGGGCTCACCTACATCCACGCCGAGCACGACCCCATCATCGCGGACTGCACGGCGCAGCACGCCGACGACGGCAGGATCGGCATCGAGCACCTGCACCGCACCCGCCCCGAGCTTGCCGAGGAAACCTCAGTCAAGGAAACCCTGGCCATGGCCCAGTACACGAAGGCACCGGTGTACTTCGTCCACCAGTCCACGCCCGGCGCCGTCGACCTGGTCACCGAGGCCCGTGCCCGCGGCCAGGAGGCCTACTCGGAAACATGCCCGCACTACCTCACCCTGGATGACACGGTCTACGGCTCGGCGTTCCCGGAGTGGTACGCCTGTTGCCCGCCGATGCGCAGCCCGGAAACGGTCGCGGCACTGAAGCAGCGGCTGGCCGGCGGTGCCATCCACACCGTGGCCTCGGACCACTCCTGCTACGACCTGACCCAGAAGCGGGAACGCACCGACGACGTCCGCGCCATGCCGCACGGCCTGCCCGGCGTGGAAACCCGCATGCCCGTCACGTTCACGGCCATGGCCGAAGCCGGCAGCAGCGTGGAGGACTTCGTGGAGGTCTTCGCCGCCGGCCCGGCGCGCATCAATGCCCTGCCCGGCAAGGGCTCCGTCGCCGAGGGCTTCGACGCCGACCTGGTGCTCTTCGATCCTTCCGTCCAGCGGACAGTGGACGGCGGCGCGCTGCACATGGGCACCGACTTCTCGCCGTTTGACGGCCGGACGCTGGCCGGCTGGCCCGCCGTCGTGGTTTCCGCAGGCCGGGTGGTACTGGACCGGGAGGGCTTCCACGATCCGGGCGCCGTGGGCCGCTTCGTGTCCCGGAACGGGTTCCGGGAACACCTGGCCGCCACTGCCGACCTGTCCGCCGCGACCCTCTAGGAGCATTCGTTGACCTCGCTGAACCGCCAGACTGCACCTGCCCGCCCCACCCGGATCGGCATGATCGTGCCGTCCTCCAACACCTGCCTGGAACCGCAAAGCTACCGCATCCTGGGTGACCGCACCGACGTCACCATCCACTTCACCCGGATTCCGGTCACCCGGATCGCACTGGACGATTCGTCGGACCGGCAGTTCGACCCCGCCGTCATGCGCGAGGCGGCCAGGCTGCTGGCGACGGCGGACGTGGACGTGATCGCCTGGAACGGCACCTCGGGCTCGTGGCTGGGGTCCGCGCACGACCGCGACCTCGTCCTTGAAATCACAGACGCCACCGGCATCCCCGCCACGACGTCCACCCTCGCCTACCTCGAGTCGTTCCGGTCCTTCGGCACCGAGCGGATCGGGCTGTTCACGCCATACACGCAGGACGTCAACGAGGCCATCATCAGGTCCTATGAGCGGGACGGCATCAAAACCGTCAGCCACCGCTGCCTGGGCCTGAGCGACAACGAGTCCTTCGGCCGGGTCACCGATGATGAGATGCGTCCCGGTTCCCTGGAACTCGCGGCCGACGCGCCGGATGCGCTGATCTATCTCTGCACCAACCTGTACGGCGCCAACATCGCGGCTGAAATCGAGGCGGGCACGGGCGTCCCGGTCCTGGATTCGGTTGCCGTGACGCTGTGGCACTGCCTGAAACTTGCCGGCTCACCCTTGCTCGCACCAAGGTGGGGGCGGCTCCTCGGGGACTGACGCGCCTGGCCATATCGGCCAGGTCCGGGCACTCCCAAGCCCGGGGCGCTCTACGTCCGGAGCGGATCTATACCCGGATCGGGTCTACATCCGGACCTTGAGCGCCCCGGGATCCACCCAAATGGACAGCTGCTTGACGGCGCCCACGTGGTCGCCGTCGAGCTGGAACTCCTCCTCGTGCTCCAGGGTGACCTCGATCCTCTTGCCCTGGAAGTATTCCGCGGATTCCTTCCTGTTCTTCCTGCGGCCGAAAATGCCTGCCGCGACGCCGAGCCAGCCAAAGCGGCCGCGGGGGGCAAGGATCAGCACGTCCACGATGCCGTCGTCGATCTTCGCCTCGGGGAAAATCTCGATGCCGCCCATGATCCGGCCGCAGTTGCCGACCATGACACTCCGGATGCGGCGCTTGACCGGATGCTTGTCGTCCACCTTGATGGTGGCCCTGACCGGCTTACCCGGGAGCTTGCGGATCCCGGCCTCGACGTAGGCGAGCCAACCCATGCGGTCCTTCAGCGCGTCCACTGTGTCCGCCATGATCGCGGCGTCGTAGCCCACTCCGGCCATCACCAGGAAGACGTTCTCGTCGTCGGACCCGTCAAAGGTGGTCCGGGCGACGTCAACCGTGCGGACTGTGCCGTTCAGGACGTCGTATGCTGCCGAAACGGGATCCGTGATGTCCACGCCCATGTTGCGGGCCAGCAGGTTGCCAGTGCCCAGCGGCACCATCCCCATGGGCGTTCCGGTGCCGGCCAGCGCCTCAGCCACGCACCGCACGGTACCGTCGCCGCCGGCGGCTATAACGACGTCGACCCCCGCCTCCAGCGCCTCGCGGGCCTGGCCCACGCCCGGGTCTTCAACCGTTGTTTCCAGCCACAGCGGCTCGGCCCAGCCCTGAGTGTCGCACAGCCGGACCAGCGAGGCGCGGAGATCGGCGCCAACAGCCTTGGCGGGGTTGACCACCACGGCTGCCCGTGGCGGCGAGGAAGCATTCTGGGCTGTCATGGTGTCCTTCGGCTGCTGCGGGCGGGCCCGAAAGCCCCGGAACTCAAATCGTAACCGCGTTCCCCGGATATGGGGCACAGTCCGATCAATCCGGCTGATACTTGCGAGCGCGGTCGGGCGGCCGGCGACCCTCAGCGCACCGTCTTCAGCCCACCGGCTTCAGCCCGACGTCTTCAGCCCGACGGGGCCGCGGCGGTCCAGGACCGATGCCCCGGCACTGGCCAGAATGAGTGCGGCGGCAAGGAACAGGGGAAGCTGCGGCTCCCCCGTGATGACGACGCCGGCCGTGGCTGTTCCGGCGGACCCGGCGGCGATTTTGAGGGCACCAACCCAAACGAACACCTGCCCCCGGACTTGCGGCGGCGCAAACTCGCTGCGGGCGGCGAGGGTCGCCGCGAAAAAGTACGAGTTCACGACCCCGGCGGCTGCGTAGGCGGCGACGGCAGGCGCAAAGGACCCGGACAAGGCGGCGACGGCCAGCGCCACGGCAACGAATCCCGCGAGACGCGTCACCAGTCGGTCCGCGTCGCCCCGCAGCGGGTGGCACATCACTCCGGCGGAACCGGCCAGGCCGCCCAGCCCGTAAGCCGCCGTGAGAACGCCGGCGGCTGCCGGCTGGACCTGGAACATGGCGGTGGACGCCACGGCCGCGATGGGCAGCGCCGCCACGGAGAACGCCACCGTGATGGTCAGGTACAGCATCCTCCGAAGCCGGCCCGTGACAGCCATGAGCCGCAGGGTCTGGGCAGGCCTCGGAACCTCGGCTGCCACTGCGGCGGGAGGAACATAGGGCAGCAGTCGAACGACGCCGGCGGCCACGAAGGTGGCAGCCGCCAGGATCAGCGCGGCTATGGTGGGTCCGGCCCAGGCGGAGACAGCGGCCACGACGCTCGGGCCGATGGTCCCGCCGATTCCGTAGGTGGCCACATCCCAGCCTTGGGCACGGCGCTGGCTGACCTGGTCCGGGCCGGCGATCGCCGGTAGGCGGCTGCTGATGCCGCCGGTCAGCAGCGGCCCGACCAGCCCCGAAGCCACCAGCAGAACGCCGGTGACCGCCGGCCACGTCACCGGGTACAGCAGCACGGCGGCCGCGAGCGTGGCGCCGTGAACGACGCACGCCCACGCGATCAGGACGCGTCCGTCGCGGCAGGAGTCCAGGCTCCGCGCCACGAGCGGCCCCAGCAGGTGCGGCGCGGTGATGCAGGCGCCGAGCAGGCCGGCCAGCCAGCCCGGTGCCCCGCTCGTTGTGACCATGAGGACAATTGCCACCACGGCTCCGCCGTCGGCGGTGCGTGCGAGCGTCGCAGCCGCCACGTAACGGACCAATCCTCCGCGGACCGGGCCGCGGGCCGGGGCCTGTTTCGTGGGTGCTTGTTGCTCCGCGGTACCGCGGTTCAGGCTGCCCATGCCGTACCTGCTCAGGCGCCCAGTCCGCTGAGCCGGAGGGCTTCCTCGACGCGGCTGCGGCCCTCACCATGCAGGCTTTGCAGCGGGCGGGGCAGGCACGGCGCCTCCGCGAAGCCGAGAACTTCGGCCATGGTGGCAGCGACGCGCAGGCTCCCGTAGGTGCGGAAGAGGGACCACACCGGTTCCAGTGCCGCAGATGCCTCAAGCGCAAGGCGGCCGTGGCTGGCCTGGCCACCTTGACCCGTCTGGGCAAGATCAACGATCACCCTGGCGGCTTTGGGAAACAGGCCGGCGATAACTGAGTACCAAATGTCGCAGCCGGCCAGAAGTGCCTCCGCTGCGGCCCAGTCGCCGCTGACGCCCAGGGATACGCCTTCGGGAACTGCGGCGCGGAGGCTAGCGATGCGTTCGGCGGCCAAGCCCGGAGCCGGAGGCGGGAACTTGATCGATGCGATGCCGGGAAGTTCGGCGATCCGGCCATGGAGTTCATCGGAGAAGGTAAACCCTGTGGTGGCCGGGTTGTCATAGACGGCAATCGGCAGATCGGACGCGGACGAGACATCACAGTACAGCCGGTAGACCTCGTCGTCGCTGAGCCGCTGATACGAAACAGGAGCCAGCAGCAGGCCGGAGGCGCCCGCCGCCTGGGCATCCTCGACGCAGCCCAGCACGTCACGGGTGCGCATGGCGCCCACACCTGCCACCACCGGAGTTCCCTGGGCAGCATCAACGGCAGCCTCCACCACGTTGCGGCGTTCCCCGCGCAGCAGATAGGTATAGATGCCGGTCGAACCCAGGACACCGATGGAGTCCACGCCGGCATCGACGCACCGCGCAACCAGCCGCACCAGTGCGGTTTCGTCGACGTCGTCCCCGGCGAGCGGAGTCAGGGGAAATGCACAAAGGCCGGTAAACACGAGGCGTGTCCTCTCATCAGTTCGGCTTAGGTTTCTCTCCTCATGCTCACAGCCTGATTGGTCCTAACATAGATCCAAGAATCCACGATTCAGGAGGACCAAGATCGAAGCCGAACTGCCCCTGGTGCTGGACCACCGGAGCCGCGTTCCGCTGACCTCCCAGCTGGTTGTCCGGCTGAGGGAAGCAATCCTTAACGGAACCGTGAGGCCGGAGCACACCCTGCCGGCGTCGCGGCGGCTTGCCGCCGGGCTTGGTGTCTCCCGCGGAGTGGTGGTCCGCGCCTATGAGCAGCTCGCCGGCGAAGGGTACCTGGAAAGCCGGGGCTCGGGCGGCACCCGCGTGACGGTACGCTCCGATGGCCAGGGCACGGCGTCGGCAGGCCCTCGGGCCGTGTCCGGCACGGAGCAAACCGCAACGATCGACCTCACCCCGGGACGGCCGTCCGGCGCGCCGTTCCGTGACCGCGGCTGGCGGGCCGCGTGGCGGACGGCCGTTGCCGAGCCGGTGGAAGTCGAGATTCCTGCCATTCTGGGCACTCCGGCCCTTCGTGCTGCCGTGGCCGAGCACCTCGCCGCGTCCCGCGGACTTACGGTGAGTGCTGACGACGTCGTCATCACAGCCGGTACCAGTGACGCCCTGCAGCTGATCGTCACGGCACTCCGCGGCGCGGCGGACCGGCCCCGCGTGCTGATGGAGGACCCCGGCTATCCCACGGCCAGACGGGTGCTTTCCGCGGCGGGCGCCGTGGTTCAAGCCCTTCCGGTTGCCGACGACGGGCTGGAAGCAGCACAGGTTGCGGGCGTTGATCCCAGCCCTGACGCGATCCTGGTAACACCCAGCCACCAGTACCCCCTGGGCGGCCGGATGCCGGTGAAGGAAAGGCTGGCCCTGCTGGCCTGGGCTGAAGCCAACCGGGTGGTCATCCTCGAGGACGACTACGACAGCGAGTTCCGGCACCGGCGGATGCCCCTGCCCGCCCTGGCCTCGCTGCCCTCCGCTGCCGAAGTCGTCCTGGTGGGCACCTTTTCAAAGTCGCTGAGCCCGTGGCTGCGGTGCGGCTACCTTGTGGTTCGCGGCACCTCCGGGCAGCGCCTCAAGGACGCACGGCTTGACCTCGGCACACCTGTTTCCGGGGTCTTGCAGTCTGCCCTGGCCCATTACATTGCGGGCGGAGGCCTCGCACGGCACATCGCCCGGGCGCGGAGACAGTACGCTCACCGCCGCGAACTCCTGCTGAACCGGCTCGGAGGACGGGCAGACGTCCGGTTGGCGGCCCTGGACGGCGGCCTGCACGCCGTCATCCGGCTCCCACAGAACGTCCCGGCCGGGCGTGTGGCCGAGGAAGCACTGCAGCTGGGGGTGCGGGTTGTGACACTCGCAAGCTACTTTGCAGAACAACCACCGGAAAACGGCCTCGTCATCGGATACGGCGCCCCGACCGATCTTCAGCTTGCCCGTGCACTGGACATCATCGCCGGGATACTCGACCGAATGGCTGGCGACAGCGGATAACCGCGGCGGCCGGCAACGCCGCCGTCGGTCTTTCGTTGCGAACGTCAGTGTCCGGTTGCCAGGACGACGGCCAGGGCAAGCATGAGCAGGGCGACGCCGCCGTCGAGGATGCGCCACGACGCCGGCCGCGCGAAAAAGCCGCTCAGTCCGCGCGCCCCGTAGCCGATCAGGGGAAACCAGAGGGCGCTGCCGGCGGCGGCCCCTGCCCCGAAGAGCCACTTCCCGGAACCACCATGGGAGTTGGCGAGCGAGCCCAGCAGCACCAGCGTGTCGAGGTACACGTGGGGGTTGAGCCAGGTGATGGCGGCGGCGGTGAGTACAGCCGACCAGACAGTTCCCTTGCCGGGGGATTCCGCCGCCTTCAAGGTCCCGGGGCGCAAGGCGCGCCGGGCCGCGAAAGCGGCGTAGGCGAGAAGGAACGCGACACCGAACCAGCGCACCACCGCGAGCAGGACCGGTGCGCCCTGGATGAGCGCGCCGATCCCCGCGACGCCGGCGAGAATCAGGAGCGCGTCGCTGAGGAGGCACACCAGGATGACCGGCAGGACAGCCTCACGCTTGAGGCCCTGCCGCAGGACGAACGCGTTCTGCGCTCCGATGGCGACAATCAGGCTGAGGCCGGCTCCGAGACCGGTGAGGAAGGGAAGCATTCTTCGAAGGTACGAGACGAAAATCTGAAAAGCAATTCACTTTTTCTGAAGTTCCATTAGAATTTCTTCATGGAACTCGATCAGCTCAGGGCCCTTGCCGCCGTCGTCGATCACGAGACCTTCGACGCCGCCGCGTCGGAACTCCGCCTCACTCCCTCCGCCGTGAGCCAGCGCATCAAGGCGCTCGAACGCTCCGTGGGCAGTGTGCTGGTGCGCCGCCTCAAGCCGGTTCGCCCAACGCCGGCGGGCGAACGGCTCCTCCGTTCCGCGCGCCAGCTCCTGCTCCTCGCCGACGAGGCGGTCCTTTCCTTGCGGGAGCCGGAGGACGACGAGGGGGACGACGACGGCGGCGCGCCGCCCAGCGCCGAGCGGCTGCGGGTTCCCGTCGTGGCCAACGCAGACTCCATCGCGACGTGGCTGCCGGCGGCCTACCGGGAGATTGCGCTCGGCGGCCGCGTGGCCCTCGAGCTGCTGCGCGACGACGAGCACGCCACGGCCGACCTGCTGCGGTCCGGCGACGCCGTTGGCGCGATTACCGCGGATCCCCGGCCGGTGCAGGGGTGCACCCTCCGGCCGCTGGGCACCATGGTGTACCGGGCCAAGGCCTCACGCGATTTCGCCGCCCGCTGGTTCCCGGACGGCCCCACGCCGGAGGCCCTCGCCGTCGCCCCTGTCATGCAGTACGACCGGAAGGACACGCACCAGCTCGCTGTTCTCGCGCGCGTCGCGCCGGACGCCACGCCCCCGCAGCACTTTATCCCCGATTCAGTTCAGTTCGTCGAGTCGATTCACGCGGGCCTGGGCTGGGGCATGGTGCCGGACCAACAGGACCCCGGGAACACGCTCGTAGAGCTCGACCCGGGGTGGAGCGAGGACCTGCGGCTCTTCTGGCAGGTGTGGACCCTGGACTCGCCGGGCCTCGCGGAGGTGACGAACGCCGTCGTCCGCGCCGCACAAACCCTGCCGCCGCACCGAAATTAGTTTCGGTGCGGCGGGGTCGTCAGGACAGCACGGACTCGAGATCTTTCTTCTCGTCGACGATCGGGATGTTCTTCGGGGCAGCTGCCCTGACGAACCTTGGGCCCTCCGGGCCATACGCGTCCGCAGGTTCCGGAAAGAGCCACAGCACTGCGGGGTAAAGAACTGCAGCCAGGCCAATCGAAATTGGGATGCTCAGGTCCACTCCCGCGGCGAGGTTGCCGAGAGCACCGACGAACTGGTTAGGAACGTTCACGAACATGATTCCCATGACCGCCGAGAAGATCCAGACGCCCATCGCGCGCCAGTTCCACCCGCGGTTGAACCAGTACCGGCCACCAACCTGGCGGCGGTTGAAAACCTGGAGGGAGTCAGCGTCGTACCAGCCCCGCCGCGTTACGTAACCGATCATCATCATGATCATCCAGGGCGCGGTGCAGGTGATGATGAGCACCGCAAACGTGGAGATGCTCTGCACAATGTTGAATGCGAAGCGGCCTACGAAGATGAAGACGATGGCGATGGAGCCAATGAACAACGTGGCCTGGACGCGGGAGAACCTGGGAAAGACGCTGGAGAAGTCGAGGCCAGTTCCGTAAAGCGCGGTGGTGCCGGTGGACATTCCGCCCACCAGGGCAATGAGGCACACCGGCAGGAAGTACCAGGCAGGGGAGACGGCCAGGAGCCCGCCCACATAATCGGAGTTTTCAAAAAATGCCGGCGCCTCCGTGGCAATGATGGTGGCCGTGACCAGGCCGAAGCCAAACGGCACGAGGGTAGCCACCTGGGCCAGGAAGGCGGCAGCCATGACCTTTCGCTTGGGCGTCTCAGCCGGGATGTACCGGGACCAGTCGCCAAGGAACGCGCCGAAGGAGATCGGGTTGGACATGACGATCAGTGCCGATCCGATGAAGGACGGCCAGAACAGTGCGTTGGTAGCTGCATCCGCTCCCTGACCGAACGTCCCGGCGTACGACGCGTCGAACGTGCCCGCGAAAGCAACGATTCCGAGCAGGAAAAGCAGTGACGCTGCGACCACTGCGATCTTGTTGACCCAAAGCATGAAACGGAACCCGTAGATGCACACGGTCAGGATCAGGACAGCAAAGACGCCGTAGGCGAGGCTTAGCGTCACGGCGTTTTGGGGCAGGCCCACCAGGCGGTTCGCGCCCCCTACCAGCGCGTCCCCTGAACTCCACACGGAGATGGAGAAGAAGGCGAAGGCTGTCAGGAGTGACAGGAAGGATCCCACCACACGGCCGTGCACGCCCAGGTGCCCGGACGACGAAACGGCATTGTTCATTCCGTTGGTCGGGCCGAAAACGGCCATTGGGCAAAGTATCAGGCCACCAACCACCACGCCCAGGACCGTGGCCAACAGCGCGTCCTTGAAGGACAGCCCAAAGAGGATGGGAAACGACCCCAGGACTACCGTGGCGAAGGTGTTCGCGCCGCCGAACACGAGACGGAACAGATCCAGCGGTTTTGCGGTCCGGTCGGCGGCGGGAATCGGCTCGATGCCATGCTTTTCGACCTCGGTCACGGCAGGGGCTTTGAGTTCGTTTGTCATGAGATTGCCTTTGGGCTAGCCGGCGCCGGAGAGAGATGCTCGTGAAGGGCGAGCACGCTGCCAGACTCCGTCCTGGTGAAAATGATGGTCTCCCTCTCGTGAAGGGTCTCTTTGGTGCCGGCGACGTCGATGACGGTTTCGACATCGTGGCTGAAAACGGCGGTTGGGCCGGCGATCTGGATACGCGGATTAGAGCTGGTGCACCCTGCGACCTGCCAACCATCCTGGAGCCAGTTCTGCCACAGGGCGCGGTATTCCCCGCGCGAGGTGAGGCGGTCCGGTTCGGAATGGAAGACGAAGGTCGCGTCAGGCGCGAAACAGTCGAAGTAGTCGTCTGTGTTGGTGGCCGCGAAGGCGGTCATCAGCCTCGTCGCTGCTGCCTCAACCTCGGCGGTGGTGATTAGGTCCACGGGAACTCACTCTCGGCGTTGCTTGCGAAGTTTCAGCCGTGACGTGTCCCACCTCACATCCGGTCAGGTTGCCAGTTAACCGTCTCGGTATCCATAGGTCAACAATTGTTGCGTGGAAGTGACATTTTATGTCAGCCGCGGACGGCCGCGGAGCTTGCGTGGCCGCCGGGGAGCCGCGAAGCGGGCGTGAAGCAAGCTCAACTGCCACCAAACGCAGCAGCGGCGGGTGCCGATGCACCCGCCGCTGCCGTGTAAACCCTTCCGACTGCTAAGCGTTCACCCGCACGTAAGTGGAGCCGGTGAGCCAGGAGGCCGGGTGCACGATGGTTTCGTTGACACCGTTCATGCCGCTGCTGATGGCCTGCCCGCCGCCGATGTAGACGCCGACGTGTCCCGCGCTGATGATCAGGTCCCCGGGCTGCGGGGCCGAAACCGGAGTTCCGTACTGGTGGAACTGTGCGGGCGCGAGGTCGCCGACGGACTTGCCGACGGAGCGCAGGGCCTGCTCCACCAGGACGGTGCAGTCCTGGGTGGCACCGAGCTGCGCCCGGGCGGAGGCCACAATGGCTGCGCCGGTGCCGCTGGCTGCCGGAGCGGTTGCTGCCGGCGTTATCGACGCGGAGGCGTTGTAGATCCCCATGCCGGTCGGCTCGGGGACAGCCGGGGCCGCAGGGGCCGCCGGCGCGGCAGGAACCTCAGGCACCGCGGGTGCTGCCGGAGCCGCAGGTACTGCGGGGGCTGCAGCTGCGCCCGGCCCGGGGATGAAGATCTGGTCACCTGGGTAAATGACCGAGGCCAGGGACAGGCCGTTCTCTGCCAGAAGAGCATCGAGGCTGACGCCGTGGCGTGCTGCGATGGCGCCAAGGGTGTCGCCGGGCTCAACGGTGTGAGACGCTCCGGCAACAGCAGATCCGCCGCCCGCCGGGGCCGGGACTGCCGGCGCGGCGGGGGCAGCAAGCGCCTGGCCAGCGACAGACTGGGCAGCGGCGTCCGGCGTCTCAGGGGCGTAGGAACCTGCGTGGGCGGGCGCCCCGGCGCCGAAGAGGAGACCGGAAGCGACGGCGGCTGCTGCCGCCGGCTTGGCAACCGTGGCGGCGTTGGACTTGAGGGAATACGACAGGCCCTGCAGGGCGATGGACGTCGTGGGGGTGGCGCGATGGCGCGCGGACATGGACTTACGTGACATGGTGGTTTGCCTCTCCCATGCCTGCGGGGTGAGCTGTCGGGTTCGGATGGGAGTCACCCGGTCCTGCCCGCGGCTAGGCGGAGCGTCTGGACTTAACCCCTAGGCCTCGACTCGCAAGGCCGGTAAAAAGGTGGTTCCCCCGTCCCTGCCTGTTGGTCGTAGCGAACGGATCCCGGTCAGCGGCAGGGCTCGGCATTCTGCCCGGGAATGCCCTGAGCGGAACCAGGACACCGCCCGAGGCTATCGCACTCACGCAGCAAAAGTCACATTTCGGTAACGGACGGAGGCGGAGGCGGTACTGCAGGAGCCGGGATAGAGGGTCCCCGAAGGCCCCACCCTACAGGGCCTTTACCGCGCCCAGCACCTTCGTCAGGGACTCCTTCGCGTCGCCGAACAGCAGCGTTGTCTGCGGCTCGAACATGAGGTCGTTCTCAATCCCGGCGAACCCGGGCCGCATGGAGCGCTTGAGGAACACCACCTGACGCGCGTCCGCCACCTCAAGGATCGGCATCCCGTAGATCGGCGAGCCTGCGGTGGTCTTCGCGGCGGGGTTCACGACGTCGTTCGCGCCCACCACCAGCGCGACGTCGGCAGTGCGGAACTCGGAGTTGATCTCGCCCATTTCCTTGAGCGATTCGTAGGGCACATTGGCCTCGGCAAGGAGCACGTTCATGTGCCCGGGCATGCGTCCCGCCACGGGGTGGATGGCGAAGTCCACGCGGATGCCCCGGGATTCCAGGGCCTGCGCCAGCTCTGCCGCGGTGTGCTGTCCCTGCGCAACGGCGAGCCCGTAGCCGGGAACGATGATCACGCGCTGCGCGTAGCCCAGCAGTACAGCCACGTCCTCCGGGCTGGATGAGCGGACCGGGCGGTCGCTCACGACGGTGGATCCCGCCGTCGAACCTCCCCGGAACGCGCCGAACAGGATGCCGGCCACGCTGCGGCCCATGGCCGCGGCCATCGCCCGGGTGAGGATGGTGCCCGATGCCCCCACCAGCGTGCCCGCCACCACGAGGAGCACGTTCCCCAGCACCAGGCCGGACGCGGCAACGGCGAGGCCGGTGAACGCGTTGAGCAGCGAGATGACGATCGGCACATCGGCGCCGCCCACGGGCAGCACCAGCAGCACGCCTGCCACCAGGCCCAGCAGGAGGAGCAGCAGCGCCAGGGCGAGCGAGCCACCCGTCACGACGGCGGCCGCGGCACCGACGGCGGCGAGCAGCACCGCCCCCATGAGCACCGGCAGGCCGGGGAACACCACGGGGCGGGTGGTCATGAGCTCCTGCAGCTTTGCGAACGTCACGGCTGAGCCGGCGAAGGACACCGCCCCTACCAGCAGGGTGAAAACGACGGCGACGCGCACCCAGGCGTCCTCCGCATGCGGCAGTTCCAGCAGCGCCACGAGGGCGGCGGCGCCGCCGCCCACCCCGTTGAAGAGGGCGACGAGCTGGGGCATCTGGGTCATCTTGACGCGCCTGGCCACGGGGGCGGCCACACCGGAACCGACGGCAATGGCGCCGAGGATCAGGGGGACGTTGTCCAGCCGGGTCGAGAAAAAGACAGTAACGACGGCGACCAGCGCACCGAAGGCGCCGATGAGGTTGCCGCGGCGGGCGGTGCGCGGCGAGTTGAGGCCCTTCAGCGCCAGGATGAAGAAGACGGCGGCCGCGAGGTAGAGCAGGGCGGTGACGTTGGGGTCGAGGAGGATCACCGCGTGGCCTCCGTGTTCTCCTTGGTTTCAGGCTGGGCGACGCCCGGAGCCCCAACCCCGGGGGCGGGCTTCGCCGGTTTTTCCTTGCGGCCGCGGAACATCTCCAGCATGCGGTCCGTTACCACGAAACCGCCCACAAGGTTCGCCGTGGCGAGGACCACCGCCAGCAGCGCCACCGCGAGCACCCAGGGGTGCGTGGCCTGCCCGGCGACGATGATGGCACCCACCAGGATGATCCCGTGAATGGCATTCGCACCGGACATCAGCGGCGTATGCAGCGTGCTGGACACC
Source organism: Arthrobacter sp. K5 (assembly GCF_040448525.1). NCBI lineage: Bacteria > Bacillati > Actinomycetota > Actinomycetes > Micrococcales > Micrococcaceae > Arthrobacter > Arthrobacter sp. K5. The sequence continues at coordinate 2,944,507 of NZ_CP159279.1, forward strand.
TTCGACACCACTTCGAAGCCGACAAACACCGCAAGCACGGTGATGGTCAGCAGGCTGATACCGTCCATCAGACCACCCCTTCGTTTTCCGACGCCTTTTCCGGCCCGTTCGCCAGCTCGTCGGCGAGTTCGTGGTCCGTGTCACTTGCGGTGTCCGTGTCGCCGGGTGGTCCGTCCGTTGATGCGGCACCGGGCGCGTTCTCCCCCGTGAGCGCCGCAAGAGCCTCCGCCGTCGGCGGATGACGCACCACGCCGTCGTGCGTCAGGCAGGCACCCGCTATCACGTCGTCATCGAAATCCGGGTCCACCGTCCCGTCGCGGGTCATCAGGGCCAGTAGGTTGGCGACGTTCTTCGCGTAAAGCCGGGAGGCGTCGGTGGGCATGGCGGAGGGCGCGTCCTTAAGGCCGACGACGGTGACGGTCCCCTTTCCGTCGGCGGTGGGGACGTGGATGTCCCGGCCGGGAACGGACCCCTCGACGTTGCCGCCGGATTCCGCGGCGAGGTCGACGACGACGGACCCGGGGCGCATGCCCTGCACCATCTCGCGGGTCACCAGAAGCGGGGCACGCCTGCCGGGGACGGCCGCCGTCGTGATCAAAACGTCGGCGTCGGCTACGTGCGGCGCCAGCAACTGCCGCTGCAGGGCGCCGCGGTCGGCAGTGAGCTCGCGGGCGTATCCGCCGGCCGCCTCCGCCGTCTCCAGGTCCAGCTTGATGAAGGTGCCGCCCATGGACGTGACCTCTTCCGCGGAGGACGGCCGGATGTCGTTGGCGGACACACGGGCGCCCAGCCGTTTAGCCGTTCCGATCGCCTGCAGCCCCGCCACGCCGACGCCGAGCACCAGCACCCTCGCGGGCGGCACGGTTCCGGCCGCTGTCATGTAGAGCGGGAAGAAGCGGGGCAGGCGGATGGCAGCTTCGAGGACGCAGCGGTAGCCGGCCACGAGGGCCTGCGAGGAGAGAGCGTCCATGGACTGGGCACGGGAGATGCGCGGCACGAGTTCCAGCGCGAAGGACGTGACGCCACCTTCGGCGAGCACCCTGACGGTGGTGAGTTCGGACGACGGCGAGGCCAAACCCACGGTGACGGCGCCGCGTTTCAGGGCTGTCGCCGTCGGGAGTTCCAGCGGCCGGACATGGGCGAGGATATCCAGCAGGGCGGGATCGAGGTCGTCAACGATGTGGGCGCCTGCCTGGCGGTATTCATCGTCGGCATGCCCGGCCGAGACGCCGGCCCGGGATTCGACCAGCACTTCCAGGCCCAGTCCGGCCAGCTGCTTTACGGTTTCCGGCGTCGCAGCGACCCGCCGCTCGCCTTCCCGGCGCTCCCGCGCTATGCCCAGCTTCACCCGCCACTTCCTTCCAACGGGTGCAGCGGCGCCCTGCTCCCCTGGAGTTTCCGGACCTTAGCGGCCGGATGGACGGAGCGGCGCTGCTACACGTAGTTGGCTAGAGTCTATGGCCCAAGGGCGCGCGGCGGGAGGGTGACGGGCCGCTTACGCTTTGGACTGCCGCTTCGGGTGGTCCGCGAAAAACTTTTTGGGCCCCTCGGCCGGCGGGGCTTTTAATGTCAGACCCCCGGACCAGACTGGTTCCATGGAAGCCATGGGGGGATTCACCGCAGACCGGGCCTTAGGGCCCGGTGCCAGTGGGTTGGCTTCTGCCGGTGCCAACGCCCTGCAGGTCGTTTCTTCCGGAGCGGACGTGGTGGACCGCAGCCTTGCTGATCTGGCCTCGAACGCCATCACCGCCGAAGACACGGCGTTGTGGGGTTTCGGGCAGGCCGCGGATTTCGCGGACCGGGTCGAGCAGCTCTCCCGCCACGTGGAGTTTCTGCAGGTGGTGGCCGCCGGCGCGGTGGACCGGGCCCGCGCCGCGGCGCTCACCGGGCCGCTGACCGCCGCGGCACCCCTCGTCCCCGGCCCCGCCGCCGCAGCGCGCCCGGGCCCGGGGGATGACGGGTCCCGGACCACTGTCGAGTTCCTGCAGGCCAGGCTGCGGATCCCGGCCGCCGAAGCCCGCCGCCGCCTCGCCCTGGCCGACGCCGTCCTGCCCCGGGCCGGGTTCGGCGGGCAGCCGCTCCCGCCCCGCTACGAAGAACTCGCCGCCGCGGTCAGCGCCGCCCGGATCGGCTCCCGCGCCGGGAGCACCATCACCCTGGCCCTGGACCGGGCCCGGCACCTCACCACCGCGGACCTCACCGCCGCGATGGAACACGCCCTGACCCAAACCGCCGTCGAAAGCGACGGCGACTTCCTCACCCGGGTCACCAAACACTGGGCCGAGGCCATCGACCAGGACGGGACCGAACCCTCCGAACCGGCCCTCCGCCAGATCCAGGGCGCCTTCATCCGCCGCCCCAAACACGGCCTGCAGCACCTGGAAATCTTCGCCACCACCGAACAATTCGAAACCCTCACCACCGCCATGAACACCGCCACCAACCCCCGCACCCCAACACCCGGCACCCCAACCGGCACCGACAGGACAGACAGTGCCGGGACGGACAGTGACGGGACGGACGGTGCCGGGGCCGGGGAACAGGGCGGCCCGGCCGGCTGGGACCTCCCGGATCTCCCGGAAATCCCGCTGGACCACCGGTCCCAGGGCCAGAAGAGACTCGACGGACTCGTCGGCGCCTGCCAAACCGCCCTCACCACCGACACCCTGCCCGCCAACGGCGGACACCGGCCCCAGATCCTGGTCACCATCAACTACCGCGACCTCCTCGCCGAACTCCAGCAACGGCACAACGCACAGTGGGCCGCACCGCCGCCGGACCGGGCAGCACCGCCGCAGGACCGGGCAGCACCGCCGCAGGAGTCCTCGCAGGGCACGCAGTGGTTCCAAGGAGCGCCTTCGTTCCAAGGAGTGCAGGGCCCCCGGCCGGGCTACACCGGCCGGACCGGCGACGGGACCGCCCTGTTCGCCTTCTCCGGCCCGGTAAACCCCGCCACGATCCGCAAAATCGCCTGCGACGCCGACCTCATCCCCGTCGTCCTCGGCAGCGACGGCCGGATCCTGGACATCGGCCGCGCCTCACGGGTCTTCCCGCCCCACATCCGCAAAGCCATCATGGCCCGGGACCAGGGCTGCGCGTTCCCCGACTGCACCATCCCCGCGCCCTGGTGCGAAGCCCACCACATCACCTACTGGTCACGGGGCGGAACCACCGGCACCGGCAACGGCGTCCTCCTCTGCACCCACCACCACCACCTCATCCACAAAGAACTATGGACCATCGAAATCACCAACGAAGTCCCCTGGTTCAAACCCCCACCAGAACTCGACCCCCACCGAAAACCCCGCCGCAACCACTACTTCCGCTCACGACCCCAACGGGAATAGGCTCACTGCTGGTTTTCTCTGAGCTCCGTTGTGGGAAGGCGCGCAGATCCTCGGCGGCGTCACCAACCAACCGGGTGAGTACAGCTACCGTCCGCTGGAGAAGTCCGAGGAAATTCGTTCTGCCGTGGCCACGATTTCCTTCCGCACGGATTCGAGGTAGGCCTCGCGATCCGGCTTGGCGGCTACAGACTGTGCCTGCAGCGATACATTGACGGCGGCCACCACCTTCGGGCCGTGGTAAACAGGCGCGGCCACGGACATCAGCCCAAGCTCCAGCTCCTGGTCCAGCAGGCACCAGCCCTGAGCCCGAACTTTGTCCAGAACGGCCAACAGGTCCTGCACCGTGCCGATCGCGCGCGGAGTCAGGGGCTTGATCTCCGCCGCGGCCAGGTATTCCTTCAGCTGCTCCGGCGGAAGGCCGGCGAGCAGCACCCTGCCCATCGACGTCGCGTAGGCCGGGAACCTGGTCCCTACTGTGATGCCGATGGTCATGATCCGGCGGGTGGTAACTCTGGCTATGTAAGCGATGTCCGTTCCGTCCAGCACCGCCGCCGACGTCGACTCCCCCAGCTTCAGGGACAGCTCCTCCAGGTGCGGCTGCGCCAGCTGCGGCAGCGAGAGACCGGAAAGATAGGCGTAGCCAAGCTGCAGCACCTGGGCCGTGAGTGCGAAGGTCTTGCCGTCGGTCCGGACGTAACCGAGCTCCACCAGCGTGTGCAGGAAACGCCGCGCGGTGGCACGCGTGAGATCCGTGCGGGCAGCCACCTCGGTGAGCGTCATGTCGGCATGTTCGGTGTCGAACGCGCGGATCACAGCCAGCCCGCGCGCGAGCGACTGCACGTACTGGTCACTGGCCGCCGGCGCCGCTCCGTCCTTCGGCGGGCGGCCCGCCCGAGGCGTGGTCCCTGCTGCTGCGTCGGTCATGGTTACCAATCCTATTAGCCCGCCGGAGCGCGAACTGGCAGCTGATGCCCTCAGATCCGGGATTTGAGGCATCTGCTGCCAGTTCGCGCTGGGTTACTGTTCGACGGCGGGGGCTGCGGTGAGGGGGACGGGCACCAAGGCCTGGAGTTCTTCGAGGGTGCAGCCGAAGGTTTCGCGGACGCGGACTCCTTCGGGTCCGGTGAGGAAAACGGCCTTGTCGGTGTAGACGCGGGTGACGCAGCCGACGCCGGTGAGGGGGTAGGTGCAGGCTTCGACGATCTTGGACGCGCCTTCGCGGGTGAGGAGTGTCATCATCACGAAGACGTCCTTGGCTCCGGTGGCGAGGTCCATCGCGCCGCCCACGGCCGGGATCGCGTCGGGTGCGCCGGTGTGCCAGTTGGCGAGGTCACCGGTCGCGGAGACCTGGAACGCGCCCAGGACGCAGATGTCCAGGTGCCCGCCGCGCATGATCGCGAACGAGTCCGCGTGGTGGAAGTAGGACGCTCCCGGGAGTTCGGTGACGGGGATTTTGCCGGCGTTGATGAGGTCCTCGTCGATCTGGTCCCCGGTGGCTACCGGCCCCATGCCGAGCATGCCGTTCTCGGTGTGGAGCGTGATGTTCTGCTCCGGCACCAGGTAGTTCGATACCAGGGTGGGCTGCCCGATGCCGAGGTTCACGAACGAACCGGGTTTGATGTCCCGGGCCACGAGCCGGGCGAGGTCGTCGCGGCCCAGCGGGGTTTCGGACGTCTGGATGGACGTTTCTACAAGGCTCATCTCAGGCCACCTGTTCTGCGGTGCCGGCGGCGGCAGCACCGCTGGAGTCAATACGGACGATGCTGTTGACGTAAATGCCGGGGGTCACGATGTTCTCCGGGTCCAGGCCGCCGGTGGGCACGATCTCGGACACCTGCACGACCGTGTGCTTCGCGGCGGCGGCCATGATCGGGCCGAAGTTCCGTGCGGTCTTGCGGTAGACCAGGTTCCCGACACGGTCGGCCTTCAGCGCCTTGATCAGCGCGACGTCGGCGTGGATCGGGGTTTCGAAGACCTGGCCGCGGCCGTCGATGATACGGGTTTCCTTGCCCTCGGCGAGCATGGTGCCGTACCCGGTGGGGGTGAAGAACCCGCCGATCCCGGCCCCGGCCGCGCGGATGCGCTCGGCCAGGTTGCCCTGCGGCACCAGCTCCAGCTCGATTTCACCGGCCTTGTACTTCGCGTCGAAGTGCCAGGAGTCCGACTGCCGCGGGAACGAACAGATCATCTTGCGGACCCTGCCCTCCTTGATCAGCAGAGCCAGGCCCTGGTCGCCCTGGCCGGCGTTGTTGTTCACCACGGTCAGGTCCGTGGCGCCGCTGTCCAGCAGCGCATCGATCAGTTCGAACGGCTGGCCGGCGTTGCCGAACCCGCCGATCATCACGGTGGAGCCGTCCTTGACGGCCGCGACGGCCTCGCCGACCGTGTCAACGAAATTCAGCATCGCCTACGCCTTTCCATTGGAAGAAGTTACGTTTTCGAGCACCACTGCCAGGCCCTGCCCGACGCCGATGCAGATCGCCGCCACGCCCCAGCGCTGCCCGGACGCCTGCAGGGACCGCGCCAGCGTGCCCAGGATCCGGGTACCGGAGGCACCCAGCGGGTGGCCCATCGCGATCGCACCGCCGTGCCGGTTCACAATCGAGGGGTCGATCCCCCAGACGTTGATGCATGCCAGGGACTGCGCGGCGAACGCCTCGTTAAGTTCGACGGCGCCCACCTCGTCCCAGCCGATGCCCGCCTTCGCGAGGGCCTTGTTTGCCGCCTCCACCGGAGCGAAGCCGAAGAACTGGGGATCGTTGCCGTGCGCGCCGCGGCCGGCGATCCGGGCCAGCGGTTCCAGGCCCAGGATGGACGAGGCGTTCTCGGACCCGATCCAGGCCGCGGACGCGCCGTCGGAGAGCGGGGAGGCGTTTCCGGCGGTCACCGTGCCGCCCTCAGCCCCAGCAGCTTCAGGCCGGAACACCGTCTTCAGCCCGGCCAGTTTCTCCGCCGACGAACCCGGGCGGATGCTCTCATCGCGGACCAGGTCCGTGCCCGGCACGGGTGCGACCAGGTTGTCGTAGAACCCCTCGTCCCACGCCGCGGCGGACAGGTTGTGCGAGGCAGCCGCGAACTCGTCCTGCTGGGCCCGGGTCACGCCGTACTTCTCGCGGAGCCGTTCGGTGGCCTCGCCCAGGGAGATCGTCCACTCCTTGGGCATGGCCTTGTTCACCAGGCGCCAGCCGAGCGTGGTGGACGCCAGGGTCATGTCCCCGGCCGGGTACGGCTTCTCCGTCTTGGGCAAAACCCATGGTGCCCGTGACATCGATTCGGCACCGCCCACCAGGACCAGGTCGGCGTCGCCGGCGTTGATCTGCCGGGACGCGATGATCGCCGCGTCCAGCGACGACCCGCAGAGCCGGTTCACCGTGGTGCCGGGGATCGAGACCGGCAAACCGGCCAGCAGTGTGCCCATCCGGGCGATGTTGCGGTTCTCCTCGCCGGCGCCGTTGGCGTTTCCGAACACCACCTCGTCGATGCGCTCCACGTCCAGCCCGGGGGCCCGGCGGACGGACTCGCCGATCACATGCGCTGCAAGATCATCCGGACGGACCCCGGCGAGACCGGAGCCGAACTTCCCGAACGGCGTGCGTACGGCGTCGTAAACAAAAGCCTGGTTCATGAATTCCTCGAATTCTCTGGACCCAACTGGGTAGCACTTCAGGGCGTTGTGAGGACTCAGAACGCCGTCTGCTGCTACCTAGTTGGGTGGGATGGGGGTGTTGTCGAGCCCGGCGCTGTCCATTTCATGGAAGACCTGCTGGGCTGTCTTGAAGGCGGTGTTGGCGGAGGGGACTCCGCAGTAAATGGCGGTCTGCAGCAGGATCTCCTTGATCTCGTCCCGGCTGAGGCCGTTGGTGATGGCCGCGCGGATGTGCATGGCCAGTTCTTCCCAGTGCCCGTGCGCCACCATGGCGGTGATGGTGACGGCGGAGCGCATCTGGCGCGGCAGGCCCGGACGCGTCCAGATGCCGCCCCACGCTATGCGGGTGATCATGTCCTGGAAGTCCTCGGTGAAGGCGTCCTTCTTGGCGTTTGCCCGGTCAACGTGCGCGTCGCCGAGCACTTCGCGCCGGACCACCATGCCGCCGTCGTAAATCTCCCGGCTGGTGGCGTCCGGCTGAACCACACCGTTGCGCCGGGCGTCGGCTGCCCGGTTGCCGGGTGCCTGTGTGTCCGTTGCCTGTGTACCGGTAGCTTCGGCGCCGCTCATTTCGCTCCTCCACGGGTTTCGGTCCAGGAAATTAGGCTCCGCATCAGCTCGGCCACGTGGGCGGGTGCCTCGGCGGGCGCCAGGTGCGCCACTCCCTCGAGGGTGGCTGCGGACGCTGTTCCGCCGCCGGCGGTGATGCCGGCGGCTACCTCTTCGGCGAACGACGGCGGGGCCACCCCGTCCAGCGCACCCGCCACCACCTGCGTAGGGACGGTGATGCTGCCGAGCTGGTCGCGCACGTCGAAGCCGGCCAGTGCCTCGCAGCAGAAGGCGTAACTGAAGCGGTCGGCGTCGCGCAGGGAGTGCAGGAGCCGGCTGCTGACTTCCGGTTCGCGGTCCATGAACCCGGGCGCGAACCAGCGTTCGGCCGAGCCCTGGATCATCACCGGGGTGCCCTGGGTGCGGACAGTCTCGGCGCGTTCCAGCCAACCCTCGGGGGTGCCGAGCTTGGCGCCGGAGCACTGCACGGAGAGGCTCTTGAGCCGGTCGCCGTGCTTGATGCCCAGCTGCAGGCCGGTGGCTCCGCCCAGGGACACTCCGGCGTAGTGGAACTTCTCGCCGGGGGCGATCGAGTCAACAAGTTCGACGACAGCGTCCGCCAGGTCCGCGACGCTGAACGTTTCGCTGGCGGCGGCTGAGACTCCGTGTCCGGGCAGGTCCCAGGCGACGACGTCGAAGTCGTTGCCCAGGAGCGAGCCGACCTGGGCCCACAGCACCGAGGAGGTGCCGAGCGACGGCCCGACGATCAGGAGCGGTTTGTCCCCCAGCGCGCGCTGGGGGGAAAGCAGCACTGCCTTCACTGCTGGTTTAGCCACGGGAATCTCCGTTTCCGTCTGGTTCGGTTGAAGTAGGCGCAAAATCCGGGAAAGCCGCCAGGATCCGCCGCGAGATCTCGGCTGCCTGCCCGAGGTAGCTGGCCGGGTCGAGCAGCTCCTCCAGCCGGGCGTCGGAGAGCCTGTCCGCGGGGACGGCCTCGCGCAGCAGCCGGCGGTAGGTGGCGGCCTGTTCGGCCGGCGGCGCCTGCAGCGTCTTGTCGACGACGGCCTGCAGCTGCTGCTTCCCGTCAAGGCCGGCTTCGGGGGTACCATCACCGTCGGCGGGAAGAAGCGGTGCCACCGCAGCGGAGACGCCTTCGCTGAGCAGCAGCGGGCCGGACAGGTCCAGGTTCCGCCGCATGCCGTCGGGGAAGACCTGCAGCCCCTCCGCGAGTTCCCGCACGTGGCCGGCGGCGCCGAGGGCCAGCGCGAGCAGCTGGCGCAGGGCCGGCCATTCGGTGTGCCACGCACCGTCGGGACGTTCATCGTTGAAGGTGGCCGCGGCAAGGTGCAGCTGCGCAGCGAGGCCGGGCGCCTGCAGGGCGGCGCTGCGCACCAGCACAGACAGCACGGGATTCTGCTTCTGCGGCATCGCCGAGGAAACTCCGCGGCCGGGGGCGCGCGGTTCGGCCACTTCGGCCACCTCGGGACGGCTCAGGAACAGGACATCCGCAGCGATCTTGCCGAGGGCGTCCACCACGGAGGCGACCGCGTCGCCGAGCGACGTCACGGCCAGCCGGTTGGTGTGCCACGGGGCGGGGGCGGCGGCGAGGCCCAGCTGGGCGGCCAGCGCGTCGGAAAGTGCAAAGGGATCCGTGGCAGAACCGGACGTCAGCCCTGCCTGGGAGGTAAGCACCGTGCCGGCGGCGAGCGTACCCGCCGCGCCGCCGAACTGCACCGGCAGCACCAGCGCCTCAAGCCGGCGTGCCGCAGCAGCCAGGCCGGAGAACCACTGCGCCGCCCGAAGCCCGAACGTGAACGGCAGCGAGTGCTGGGTCAGGCTCCTGCCGACACACAGCGTGTCCGCATGCTGTCCCGCCAGCCGGGCGAGTGCCGCCGTCGTGCCTTTCACGTCAGCGAGCAGCGCCGCGACGGTGTTGCGTGCCACCAGCATCAGGGCCGTGTCCAGCACGTCCTGGCTGGTCAGCGAGGTGTGCACTGCCTTGGCGGCACGCACACCGGCACCGGCAGTGTCCAGCGCCTTGACCTGGGCCCGGAGGTCGGCCAGGAGCGGGATCACCGGGTTTCCGCCGCCCTGGGCGCGCCTAGCGATATCGGCAAGATCGTACCGGGAGGCGTCGGCGGCGTGGGCCACCACGGCAGCGGACCCGGCGGGAGCGAGGTCATGGTGCTCCAGCACGGCGGCCCAGCCGGCCTCGACGGCGAGAATCGCCGCAAGGATGGCCCGGTCACCGGTCAGGGCCTCCACGAGGGGCGACGCCGACACAGGGCTGAGCAGTCCGACGTCGCCGAGCCCGCCGGCGCCCGCTGCCTGGAAGCCGGTCACTTTGCGGCGCCCCCGGTTCCGGCTCCCTCGAAGTCGAGGAAGACGGTTTCGCCCTCGCCCTGCAGGCGGATGTCCCAGGTGAGCCCGCCGTCGGCGTCGCGGCGTGCGATCAACGTCCTGCGGCGCTCGGGGTCCAGCGAGGACAGCAGCGGGTCATTCGCCAGCGCCTCCTCGTTCTCCGGCAGGTAAATGCGAGTGAAGAGGCGGTTCATCAGGCCGCGGGCAAAGATCGCGACGGAAATGAAGGCTGCTGCGCCGGGTTCGGTGGGGCCGGGGTTCACCGTGGTGAAGGTGTAGACACCGGAGTTGCCCACGGCGCTGCGGCCGAAGCCGGTGAAGGTGTAGCCGTCCCGGACGAGCGAACCGGTCCGGTGCACGATGTTGCCCTCGGAGTCCGGCTGCCAGATCTCGAGGATGGCGTCGGGGATGGCGTGCCCGGCGCCGTCGTAGACGGTGCCCTGGAGGCGGATGGATCCCGGCGAGCCGGGGGCCAGCAGCTCGCGGTCCTTGTCGTAGGGCAGGGCGTAGCCGTAGAACGGGCCTACGGTCTGGCCGGGGGTGGGAACAAGCTTGGTGGAGTTACTCATGGTCGTCGCCTTCCGCGCCCAGCGCCTCGTTCTCGGTCCAGGTCCGCTTGGAGCCCGTCAGGATGATGTCCCAGTTGTAGCCCAGCGCCCATTCCGGCTGGGTCAGGTCGTGGTCGTAGGTGGCCACGAGGCGGTTGCGGGCATCCTGGTCCACGATCGACTGGTAGATCGGGTCCAGCGGGAAGAGCTGGTCGCCCGGGAAGTACATCTGCGTGACGATCCGCTGCGTGAACTCCGTGCCGAACAGGGAGAAGTGGATGTGCGCTGGACGCCAGGCGTTGAGGTGGTTCTTCCACGGGTAGGCGCCCGGCTTGATGGTGGTGAAGCGGTAGGAACCGTCCGGGCCGGTGATGCAGCGGCCCACGCCGGTGAAGTTGGGGTCCAGCGGTGCCGGGTGCTGGTCGCGCTTGTGGATGTAGCGGCCGGAGGAGTTGGCCTGCCAGATCTCCACCAGCTGGCCGGCAACCGGCCGGCCGTCGCCGTCCAGCACCCGGCCGGCGACGATGATGCGTTCGCCCTGGGGCTCACCGTTGTGCTGGATGGTCAGGTCCGACTCCAGGGCGTGGACGTCCTGGTGGCCGAACGCCGGGGAGTACAGCTCGATGGTTTCCGGGTCCGCGTGGTGCAGGCTCTTGGTGGGGTGGCGCAGGAGGCTGCTGCGGTAGGGCGGGAAGTCCAGGCGCGGCTGGGTTTCCGGCTCCGCACCGTCCTTCAGGGCCCGGGCGTAGGCGTCTCCGAGGGCCTTGATCTCCGCGCTGAGATCCTGCTGGGTTTCCACGCGGGGCTTCTCTGCCGGGGCGGCGGCCGGGGTTGCAGGTACTGCGTCCGACAGGTCCTCGGTCAGCGCGTCGGCGTTGTACGTTGCGAGATTCACGTCTTCAGGCACAGCAGCCTCCTTTCAATCTGTGGTTGGAATCAGTGGTTGGTTTTGGTCAGGTCGTGCAGGTGGTCGTACTGGACTGCATGGCGCACCGGTGCGTTGGGCGCTCCGTAGCCGTCGTAGTTGCCGCGGCGTTCCACCATTTCGAAGAACACGCTGCCCACCGTGGCGGTGTAGAAGTGCAGGAACTCACCGTCAGCGTCGCGGTCGTACAGCAGGTTGAGGTCCCGGAGCGTGCCCAGGAAACCGGGGTCGAGGTCGAAGCGGGCGTCCAGGTCCTCGTAGTAGTTTTCCGGGATCTGCAGGAACGCCAGGCCCCTGTCGCGGGCGGCGCGGGCGGTGGCCACCAGGTCATCCACGGCGAACGCGATGTGCTCCTGGTAGGTCTTCCGTGGGGCCGTCCCCGGGTCCGCGCCGTCCTGCTGGATGACCGGGGCCAGGTTCAGGACCAGGCGCACGTCCCGGTCCGAGGTCTGCATGACCTGGGACCGGACCAGCCCGCTGGGGCTGGCGACCTCGGCGTACGGCTGCGGCTCCAGCGCCAGGGCGCTCGTATAGAAGAGGACAGCCTCGTCGAAGTGCTGCCACGGCTGGGCCAGGTTCACGTGGTCGATCACCGCGGTCCGTGCACCGGACGCTACCTCGAGTCCCTCCCCGAACTCACGCGTCCACGCGGCGGTTCCGTCCGGGTTGCCCTGGCACAGGAAGATCTCGGTGGAGTCCGGGGCGGCGAAGCCCTGGAACACTTCCTCGTTGGCCTGGCTCTTCCGGGGAACCACGGGGGCCTTGAGCTGCTGGGCGCGGGCGGAGGCAATCACCGGGGAGTCGACGTCGAACCCCAGGGCGGCGATGGCCGGTTCGGCGGCCTCGGGGGCCTGTTCGTTGATGATCACCCGGGCGTGGCCCATGGTCCAGAGCTGGACGTCCTTGGTGCGGTGGCGGCCGTTGAACTCGAAACCAAGCTGTCCGAGGACCTTTTCCAGCACCCCGGTGTCCGCGGCCTTGACCTCGGCGAAGTTGAAGCCGGCGGGCTCCGCCACCTGCGGGAGCGTTGCCAGTTCCATGGGATAACGACGGCGGGCGGCGCCCTGGGTGCCACCCGCACCGGCAGCGTTCCCAGCGGCCGGCGCGTTGGTGTCCAGCCACTTGGCGCTCTGCTCCTCCAGCCAGATCAGCGAGCGCATCGCGTCAACGGCGGTGCGCTCAACGTCGGACTGGCGGAAGACGTCGTTGAAGACCTCGAGCGAGACCGGCCCGGTGTAGCCGGCGCGGACCACGTGGCCCATGAACTTGGCGAGCTCGAACTGGCCCTCGCCCGGGAAGACGCGGTAGTGCCGGCTCCAGGAGAGCACGTCCATGGAGAGCTTGGGGGCGTCGGCCACCTGGACGAAGAAGATCTTGTCCGCGTTGATCTCCTCAATGGGCGCGGTGTCCCAGTCCCGGGACAGGATGTGGAAGGAGTCCAGGCAGGTGCCGAGGTTGGGGTGGTCCACCTTCGCCACGAGGCGGTGGGCGTGCTCATAGTCGTTGACGTACTTGCCCCAGGCGAGGGCCTCGTAGGCAACCTTGACGCCGTGCTCGCCCGCGAGGTCTGCCAGGGCGGCGAGCTGCTGGGCCCGCAGGTCGTCGTCGTCGATCGTGGCCGTGGCGACGTTGGTGCACACCAGGATGGTGTCCATGCCCAGCCGGGACATGAGCCCGAACTTGGCCTCGGCCCGGCGGAGGTTGGCCGCGAGCAGGTCCTCGGTCACGCTGTCGAAGTCGCGGAAGGGCTGGTAGAGGTCCAGCGTGAGGCCCAGGTCCGCGGCCATCTTGCGGACGTCTTCGGGGCTCAGCGACGAGGTGACCAGGTCCTGCTCGAAGATCTCAATGCCGTCGAAGCCCGCGATGGCGCAGGCCTGCATCTTTTCCTTCAGCGTGCCGGAAAGGCATACGGTGGCGATCCCGGTGCGCATCAGACGGCCACCTCTTCCGCTGCGATGAGCTCCAGGAAGTGGGCGCGCATCCGTTCGGCGTCGGGCTCGAGTCCGGTGAAGATCCGGAAAGCATCGGCGGCCTGGCCCACGGCCATGCGCCCGCCGTCCAGCACCTGGCAGCCCTTGGCCCGCGATTCGCGGACGAGCTCGGTTTCGATGGGGCGGTAGACGATGTCCGCCACCCAGTGCCGGGGCTCCACGAGGGCCATGTCCAGCGGCGTGCCGGGGTGGGCAGCCATGCCCACGGGAGTGCAGTGCACCAGGCCGTCGGCGGCGGGCATCAGCTGCGGCAGCTCCGCCGTCGTGCGCGCTGTGACGGTGCGGTCCGGGAAGAATCCGGCCAGTTCGGCGGCGCGTTCGGCGCAGCGCGCCGGGTCCATGTCCACGAGCTCCAGCGTCTGCACGCCGGCCGTGAGCAGGGCGTAGGCGACGGCGGATCCGGCGCCGCCCGCTCCCAGCTGCACCACGCGGTCCAGCCTGGCGTCCGGAAGTCCGGAGGCCAGTGCGGCGGCGAAGCCGGAGAAGTCTGTGTTGTGGCCGATGAAGCGCCCGTCCTGGATGACCACGGTGTTGACGGCGCCCAGGCGTTCGGCATCGGGGGCGATCTCGTCGAGGTGCTGGAGGACCAGCTGCTTGCACGGGTGCGTGATGTTCAGCCCATTGAAGCCCATCCGGTAGGCGCTTTGCAGCAGGTCGCCGACGGCGGTGGCCGGCAGGTCGAGCTCGTGCAGGTCGACGGGCCGGTACAGGTACCGGACGCCCTGGACGTCGCCTTCGCGCTCGTGCATGTGGGGCGAGAGCGACGGCATCACGCCATCCCCGACAAGTCCTATGAGGTAGGACTCGGTTCGATTGCTCATGCGTGCGGCTCCTTTGACAACGGCACTCGACCGGCTTGGGCGCCTGCTGCGCCCCGCGCTGGCCGGGTGATACGGATAACAGTACAGGAAAAGTTCATATGATGCACTATTGTTCTAGATACGAACAAGATAGTTTCGGGCAGCACCTCTCGGCGGTTTAGCGCTGCGCGGTTCAGCGCTGGGGCAGCCGGGCGGAAAGCTCGACGGCGGCCGCCTGCAGGAGGGGAACCAGTGCCACCAGCGCCTCCATGCTGAGCCGGAACACCGGAACAGCGGTGGCCAGGGAGGCGAAGGCAATGCCTTGGGAGTTGAAGACCGGCACCGCCACGGCGCGCATGCCCAGCTCGTTCTCCTCATCCATGACCGCGTAGCCCTGCCGGCGGACCTTCTCGATTTCGGCGCGGAAGGCGTCCCGGTCGGTGATGGACAGGGCGGTCAGGGGCTCCAGCGGGAGTTCCTCGAGCAGCCGTTCGCGGTCCTCTTTCTCGGCGAACGCGACGAGCGCCTTGCCCACGGAGGTGGTGTGGAGCGCGCCGAGGTGCCCGGGGTCGCTGGTCACGCGGAATGTCTGGGGGCCGTCCACTTTGTTCACGGTGAGGTGGTGGATGCCGTCGCGGACGGAGAGGATGGTCGCCTCCCCCGTCTGCTCGGTAACGCGGCGCAGGATGGGCAGCGCCGTACCGGCGAACCCGTGGTGGTGGGAGACCGCCTGGCCCAGCTGGAAGATGCGAAGGCCAAGGTGGTAGCGGCGGCCGTCCGGCTCGTAGTCCACGAACCCGTCACGGGTGAGCGAACCAAGGAGCCGGTAGGTGGTGCTGAACGGAAGGTCCGCGCGCCGGGAAATCTCCGCCGCGCTGGCCCCGCGGGGCTCATCCCCCAGCAGGACCAGCAGGCCCAGGGCCTTGCCCACCATGTCGGTACGGGATTCCCCCTTGGCGGGTCTTGCCACTTCAACGGGGGCATCTGCTTCAACGGGGTTGGCCGGGGAGGCGTCTTCGCCTGTGGCTTCCTTCACACTCATAGCTCGATGTTGCCACAATGTGAGAGCTATTTCTAGATCGCGAGCAGTTTTCTTGACAGGTGACTGCCCTCACAGCCATCATTGCTGTATCGCACAAGTAGCTCTCACCATGTGGCTACTTGGTCCGGGTCGGTCTTTCCAAGGACCTCCGCCGCCTCTTCCCCAACAAGGACGGCGGCCGCGACCCCTGATCCATCCCGCGACAACGTCGTCCCCCTGAAGGAACACCATGAGCCAGACCATTCCGTCCGCCGCGCCGGGCACTGTTGCCCCGGCCGGGACACCGAAGAAGGCAGCCCTTGCCAGCTTCCTCGGCAGCGCCGTCGAGTACTACGACTTCTTTATCTTCGGCTCGGCAGCCGCACTGATCTTCCCGCACGTGTTTTTCCCGAACGCTGACGCCAACGCCGCCATCATGTCCTTTGCGACCTTTGGCTTTGCCTACATCGCCCGGCCCGTCGGCGCCGTTGTCCTGGGCCACTTCGGGGACCGGGTTGGCCGGCGCAAGGTCCTCATGTTCACCCTGGTCCTCATGGGTGCCTCCACCTTCCTGATCGGCTGCCTGCCGGACTTCAACACGGTGGGATGGTGGGCTCCGGCCCTTCTGGTTCTGGCGCGCCTTTGCCAGGGCCTCTCCGCGGCCGGCGAACAGGCCGGCGCCTCTTCCATGACCCTGGAGCACGCTCCGGACAACCAGCGTTCCTTCTTCACCTCGTGGACCCTGACGGGCACGCAGGGCGGCCAGATCCTGGCGGCACTCGTCTTCATTCCCGTGCTCGCCCTGCCGGACGAGGTCAAGTACGGCATCGGCTGGCGGATCCCCTTCTGGCTCAGCGCCGTGGTTGTCCTGATTGCCTTCTTCATCCGCCGCACGCTGCACGAGCCGCCGGCCTTCGAAGCCGCCCAGAAGTCGGCCCAGATCGCCAAGCTGCCCGTGGCTGACCTGCTCAAGACCCACTGGCGCGACGTCCTCCGGGTCATCTGCTGCGCCTTCATCGCCGCCGTCTCCACGGTGTTCGGCACCCTCGCCATCAGCTACGCCAAGACCGTTGCCGGCGTGGACGGCACCATCACCCTCTGGCTCGTGGTGGGCGCCAACCTCGTTGCCCTGGGCACCCAGCCGCTCTTCGGCAAGCTGGCCGACCGGATCGGCCGGAAGCCCGTCTACATCTATGGCGCCCTGTCCAGCGCGGCCCTGGCCCCGCTGTTCCTGCTGAGCCTCGAGTCCGGCAACGTGCCGCTGATGTTCCTGGCTGCCATCGCCTTCTTCTCCTGCGGCTATGCAGCCTCGAACGCCGTCTGGCCTTCCTTCTACGCCGAGATGTTCAGCACCAAGGTGCGTTTCTCCGGCCTGGCCATCGGCACGCAGCTCGGCTTCCTGATGGCAGGCTTCGCGCCGGCCATCGTTGCGGCCATGGGCGGCATCAAGCCCGGCGGCTGGGTGCAGATCAGCATCTTTACCGCGGTCATCTGCGTCATCGCCGCCGTCTCCGCGCTGACGGCCAAGGAAACGTTCAAGGTTCCCACCAAGGAGCTCGGGCTCAAGTAGACCGGAGCCTAGGCGAACTATTACGACGACGGCGGTCCGCCCCTTTTCGGAAGGGGCGGACCGCCGTCGGGGTTTAATCAGTTTCAGGTGGCGAGCACTTCGGCGAGGTCGAACTTCACCGGTTCCTCGAGCTGCTCATAATTGCAGGACGTTGGATCCCGGTCCGGACGCCAGCGCACGAACTGGGCGGTGTGGCGGAACCGCTCGCCTTCCATGTGGTCATACTTCACTTCCAGCACGCGCTCCGGCCGCAGCGGCGTGAAGGACAGGTCCTTGCCCGCGCTCCACCGGCTGCCCTCCGCGTTGCGGGGTGTCCGGGCGCCCTCCTCCTGTTTTGCCCAGGCCCACGGATGCTCGTCGAAGCTGGTGACCAGGGGCTGGAGCTCCTCGAAAAGCTCCTTGCGCCGCTTCATCGGAAAGGCGCCCACCACGCCCACGCTGGCGAGTTCGCCGCCGGGTTTGTACAGGCCCAGCAGCAGCGACCCGATCGCGTCCGGGCCGCTCTTGTGGACGCGGTAACCGGCCAGGACACAGTCAGCGGTTCGTTCGTGCTTGATCTTGAACATCACGCGCTTGTCCGGCTGGTACGGGCCGTCCAGGGGTTTGGCGATGATTCCGTCCAGGCCGGCGCCCTCGAACTGGTGGAACCATTTTCCGGCCAGCTCCGGATCCTGCGTGGCGGCGGTCAGGTGGACCGGGGCGCTGGCGGCGGCGAATGCCTGTTCCAGGGCCGTGCGCCGTTCGGCGAAGGGACGGCCGCTGAAGTCCTCGTCGCCGAGGGCCAGCAGGTCGAAGGCCACGAATTTTGCCGGCGTCTGCTCGGAAAGCATCTTGACCCTGCTGGCTGCGGGGTGGATACGCTGCTGCAGTGCGTCGAAATCCAGCCGGTCGCCGGACGAGCCCACCAGGACGATCTCGCCGTCGATCACGCATTTGGCCGGCAGGTTGGCCTTCAGCGCCTCCACGAGTTCGGGGAAGTAGCGCGTCATCGGTTTCTCGTTGCGGCTACCGATCTCCACGTCGTCGCCGTCGCGGAAGATGATGGAGCGGAATCCGTCCCACTTCGGCTCGTAGCTCAAGCGGCCTTCGGGGATGGCGCCGACCGATTTGGCCAGCATGGGGGCGACAGGGGGCATGACCGGCAGCTGCATAGGCCCCATTCTTGCCCGGGACCCTGCCGGACGCCACCCCCGGCACCGCTCCGCCCCCGACATAGCCCCCTCGACACGATCCCTGGCCGCCGGTAGACATTAACGATGGCAGCTATAGGTTTCCACGCATCGCATGAACAGATCAGCCCCGGCCAGCTCCTCAAGGACGTCCGGCTCGCCGAGGAGGCGGGCTTCGACGCCGCCATGTGCTCGGACCACATCGAACCGTGGTCGGCGCGGCAGGGGCACTCGGGCTTCGCGTGGTCCTGGCTGGGGGCTGCCCTGGCCACCACCAGCCTGCGCTTCGGCGTGGTTACAGCGCCGGGCCAGCGGTACCACCCGGCCATCATCGCCCACGCCTCGGCCACACTGGCGTCCATGTTTCCGGCCCGGTTCTGGATGGCTCCGGGCAGCGGCGAGAACATGAACGAGCACGTCACGGGTGACCCGTGGCCGCTGAAAGAGACACGCCAGCAACGGCTTGAGGAGTGCGTGGACGTCATCCGCCGGCTGCATGCGGGTGAGGAGGTGACCCATCACGGCCTGGTCACCGTGGAACAGGCGCGGATCTGGGATGTGCCCTCACCACCGCCGCCGCTGATCGCACCGGCGATCAGCGTGGAAACGGCCCGCCGGGCGGCCGGCTGGGCAGACGGCCTGGTGACGGTGAACCAGCCGGCCGAAAAGCTCACGGAAATGCTGGCTGCGTACCGCTCAGAGGGCGGCAAGGGGAAGGCCGTGCTGCAGATCCACTTGTCCTGGGCTCCCCGGGAGCAGGACGCCGTCGCCATTGCCATGGATCAGTGGCGTTCGAACGTCTTCGCCCCGCCCGTCCCCTGGGACCTGCCGACTGCGGCGCACTTCGACGGTGTCAGCGCCGACGTTGGGGAGGCCCAGGTCCGGAAATCGGTGAACGTCTCCGCCAGCCTGGACCGCCACGTGCAGTGGCTGGGCGAGTATCTGGATCTCGGGTTCGACGAGCTGTACCTGCACTTCGTGGGGCAGGAGCAGGCGCCGTTCATCGACGCCTTCGCGCAGAGCGTCCTGCCGCAGCTGCGGAAGGTTCCGGTGGCATGAACATCGCGGAGACATCGGACCTGTGGTGGAAAACCGCCGTCGTCTACTGCCTGGATGTTGAGACGTTCTTCGACTACGACGGCGACGGCACCGGTGATTTCGGCGGCCTGACCCAGCGCGTGGATTACCTGGCGGCGCTGGGCGTGAACTGCATCTGGCTCATGCCCTTCTATCCGTCACCGGACCGCGACGACGGCTACGACGTAACGGACTTCTTCGACGTCGACCGGCGGCTGGGCACGCTGGGCGATTTTGTGGAGTTCATCCGCACCGCGAAGGACCGCGGCATCCGGGTGATCGCCGACTTCGTGGTCAACCACACCTCCAACCAGCACCCTTGGTTCGTCGAGGCCCGCAAATCCGTGGACAACCCGTACCGGGACTACTACGTCTGGCGAAGTGATCCGCCGCCGGACACGTCCTCGGAAGTGGTGTTCCCGGGCGAACAGACCTCTCTCTGGACCCAGGACGATGCCACCGGCGAGTGGTACCTGCACATGTTCATGGAGCACCAGCCGGACCTCAACGTCACCAACCCCAAAGTCCGCAACGAGATAGCCAAGGCCATGGGCCTCTGGCTGGAGCTCGGGCTGGACGGATTCCGGCTGGATGCGGTGCCGTTTTTCCTGGAGACCCGGGGCGCGCCCAAGGACGAGGCGGCCAACATCGACCCGCACGACTACCTCAGCGCCCTGCGCAGCTTCGTGAACCGGCGCAACGGCAGCGCGGTGCTGCTGGGCGAAGTGAACCTGCCGTACAAGGACCAGCTGGAGTATTTCGGCGGCGACGAAGGCAACGAGCTGAACATGCAGTTCGACTTCATGTCCATGCAGCACATCTACCTGTCGCTCGCCAGGCAGGACGCCCGTCCGCTGGCCGAAACGCTGAAAACGCGTCCGCGGCTGCATCCTGACAACCACTGGGCGATGTTCGTGCGCAACCATGACGAGCTCACGCTGGACAAGCTCAGCGACGGAGAGCGGGAGGAGGTCTTCGCCGCGTTCGGACCGGACAAAAACATGCAGCTCTACGGGCGGGGACTGCGGCGCCGGCTGCCGCCGATGCTGGGCGGCGACGCCGACCGGATCCGGATGGTCTACTCGCTGATGTTCTCCCTGCCCGGCACGCCGGTCCTCTTCTACGGCGAGGAGATCGGCATGGGCGAGGACCTGCGGCAGAAGGGCCGTGCCGCCGTCCGCACGCCCATGCAGTGGAACGACGAAAAGAACGGCGGCTTCTCCAGCGCCAAGGCGTCGGAGCTGGTGGTCCCGCTGCCCCGCGGGGAGTACGGCCCGGAAAAGGTCAACGCGGCCCGCGCCAAACGGGACCCCGGGTCGCTGTGGAACTTCATGGCCACGCTCATCCAGCGGTACCGCGAGTCACCGGAGCTGGGCTGGGGCGAGTTCGCCGTCCTCGAACAGCCCGAGCCGGCCGTGTTTGCGCACCGCTGCGGCTCGCCGGAGGCCACCGTGGTGCTGCTCCACAACTTCGGCGACGAGCCGGTCAAGGTCACCGCGAACGTCGGGTCCGGGGACAGTCCGCGGCGGGCGTTCAGGAACGCCATGCTGCTGGATTTGTTCGACGGCGGCAACGTTCCGTTGGAGGCCGACGGCGGGTTCACCCTTGAGCTGGGACGGTACGGCTACCGCTGGTTCCGCGTCCACCGGCCCGGCGACCGCCTGGCGCCGTAGTCGCCTAGACGCCCTGGGCTGCGCTACACGTTCCGGCGGAAAACCTTCACTTCCCACGGGCGCAGGTCGAAGGATGGCACCTCGCCGTCTTCCGGCGCATAATTTGCCAGCACCAGCTCAGCGCCCCCGTTGAGCCAGGTGCCGTCGTCGATCCCGGCTGTCCGGTTGGACCCCGAAAAGTTGCCAAGGACCAGCAGCTCCACGTCCGGAAGCGAGCGCCTGAACGCGTAGACGTGTTCGTCGTCGGGCAGCAGCATGCTGAAATCCCCATATGCGACCACGGGATCCGAGTGCCGGAGGGCGATCACCTTGCGGTAGAAGCTGAATACCGACCCGGGATCGTCAACCTGGGCCGCGGCGTTGATGGTGTTTGCGTTCGGGTTCACGGCTATCCAGGGTGCTCCGGTGGTGAAGCCGCCGTGCCGGCTGGCGTCCCACTGCACGGGCGTCCGGGCGTTGTCCCGGTTCAGCGGCGCCAGGGCCGCGAGGACCTCGGCGTCGGTGTGGCCCAGGTGCGTGGTGGCCTCGCGGTGGTGGTTGAGGACTTCGATGTCCCGGTAGTCGCTGATGGCGCCGAACGCCATGTTGGTCATGCCCAGCTCTTCGCCCTGGTAAACGTACGGCGTGCCGCGGTGCAGGTGCAGGACGGCGGCCAGCATCTTCGCCGACAGCTCCCGGTACTGGCCGTCGTCGCCGAAACGGGAAACGGCGCGGGCCTGGTCGTGGTTTCCCCAGTAGAGGCTGTTCCAGCCGCTCTCGGCGAGCCCTTCCTGCCAGCGGCCCAGGGACTTCTTGAGATCGGTGAGCAGCAGCTTCTTGGGCCGCCACTTGTTGCCGCCCTCCTGGTCCAGGGCCACGTGCTCGAACTGGAAGACCATGTCCACTTCCCGCCGGCCGGGATCCGTGAACAGGGCGGCGTCCTCGACGGTAACGCCAGGCATCTCGCCCACGGTCAGCAGGTCCTTGTCACGCCCCGCGAAGACCTCCTGGTGCATCTCCTGCAGGAACTCGTGGATGCGCGGGCCGCAGATGAAGTACGGGCCGCCGTCGCCGTAGAGCATCCCTTCGGCCTGCGGACCGTCGGGCAGCGACTGCTCCTTGGAGATGAAATTGATGACATCCATCCGGAAGCCGTCCACGCCGCGGTCAAGCCACCAGTTCATCATGTCGTATACGGCGGCCCGCACCTCCGGGTTTTCCCAGTTGAGGTCCGGCTGCTTCCTGGAGAACAGGTGCAGGTAGTACTCCCCTGTTTCCGCGTCGTACTCCCAGGCCGGCCCCGAGAAGGCAGAGCCCCAGTTGTTAGGTTCAGCGCCGGGTGTGCCTGGCTCGGCTGTTTCCAGGCCATGGCCTTCGCGCGGCGGCCGCCACCAGTACCAGTCCCGCTTCGGGTTGTCCTTGCTGGAGCGGGATTCCACAAACCACGGGTGCTCGTCCGAGGTGTGGTTGACCACCAGGTCCATCACCAGCTTCATCCCCCGCGAGTGCAGTCCCGCCAGCAGTTCGTCAAGGGTCTCCAGGTCACCGAACACGGGGTCGATGTCGCGGTAGTCGCTGATGTCGTAGCCGTTGTCATCCTGCGGTGACCGGTACACCGGGGAGAGCCAGACGACGTCGACCCCCAGCTTTTGGAGGTAGTCCAGCTTGCCGATGATCCCGCGGAGGTCGCCGATGCCGTCGCCGTCCGAATCAGCGAAGCTGCGCGGATAGATCTGGTACACCACCGCGCTCTTGAACCATTCCCGGCCGGCCCGGTAGGCCGCCTCTGCCTCGGTTTCCTGCGTGGTCATCGCTGGCTCCTCCTGGTCGACGGTGGCGGGCTGCTGGCCCACTGAAAGTCTTATTCCAGAAGAATCGGCGGTCAATGGCCTCCGTGGACCGCTTTCGCGGCAGCCGTCCGAAATCCCGGGGAGGTGGTGAGCGGGGGCTTGCTGTCCTCAGTCCGTTTCAGGGCCGGCGCAGTAGAAGCAGGTGTTGGCGTCGCAGTCCTCGGTGAATGATGCCGTGGATGGGGCGTCGTCCGCGGCCCCCGCGTACAGAATGGTTGTCATCGTGCTGGCTATTCGCCGTACATAAGGCTGTTGAGGAAGGAGTCCAGCTGCTGACGCGTCGTGGCTTCCTTCCCGCGTGCGGTCACCGGGTGGGCCTGCTCCCGGTAGAGGCCTTCCCAGGGGGAGCACACCAGTTCGCCGGGTTCGACGGCGGCGGCCTGGACGGAGGACTGTGCCGCCGCCGTCGTCGTGGCGGGCGAAGGCGCGCCAGCCGGGCGGCGGGCGGGGCCCTGCCCCCAGCCGAAGGCGCTGGCAATTGCTCGGTGACCTACTGAGATGGACATGGTTCCTTCCCTTCTGCCTTGCCGTCCGGCACATCTGCGTATCCGGCCGGGATCCTTGTCATGTAAAAACTTGCTGGCAAGAAATTTGAACGTCACGTTCAATTTATGAACGTGGTCCATTGTGGCACGGCTCACCTTCCGGCGCAATGATTACGGATATTGCCGCTGATGCATTTCTGCGGCGTCTAGCGGGGCTACCGGTCCCAGATGCCGTGCGCCTGCGGGCAATCATTTGGACCCCGGCTGCGGCGCCCTGAACAGCCCCTTGCAAAATGCCGTGACAGAGGCCACAATAAAGATACGTTCATTAAATGAACGTCACGTTCAAAAAGAACGTTTTCACTTGCAGTCGCATCGGACGGCCAAAGGCGGCTTTCCGGTATCCGAAATTTCACCCGGGAACCCCTGGTTCCCCCGGCAGTCCGCGAGGAACCCACCATGAGCACCGTTCACCGCATCCTTCTCAGCGCGTTCGCACGTTCCGCCCGCCCCATCGCCGGGCGCAGGCTGGCTGGCAACGTAAGCCCCATGGCTCAGCAGTCCATGGGCTCCGATGTGCTCACCTGCACTCCGTGGGCCGGCCTGTACGTTGAAGGCCACAACGCTTCCTAACGCCCGTCAGAGATCAGACATGACGCACTGGCGCCAGAAAGCAAGGCGTAAGACCCCCAAGCGGGCCGCGGACATCATCCGCGAACGCAATGAACGGCGAACGGCAGCCTTGATCGCCTGCATCACCGAGGTGAGCAGCAGTGAGGGCCCCGACGGCGTCACCCATGGAGTGGTGGCTGAACGCGCCGACGTCCCCGTTCAGTACGTGGAATGGAAATACCCGTCGCGTGAGCACCTGATCGCCATGGCGAACACCTGATTACCGGGCGCGCACGATTACCGGGCCGCGCAGGGGTCTCTAGGACAAAGCCTTCGCGACCTCGTCGGCGGCCTTATGTAGCTGGTCGACAACTCCAGGCAGCTTGTCCGATTTGAACCGCTGAACCGGCCCCTGGGCGGCAAGCACTCCGATCAGCCCGGCCGAACCGTTGCGCACCGGATAGGCGACGGCGAAAAGGCCCTCTTCGAGCTCCTCATCGATGACGGCATAGCCCTGTTCGCGGACCTGCCGGATCTCCTGCAGGAGTGCCTTCCGGTTCGTGATGGTGCGGGCGGTGTAGGACTCCAGCTTCTCAGGCAGCGTGGCGGCAATGGCGTCGTCACTGAGTTCAGAGAGAAGGAGTTTCCCCGTAGCACTGGCATGAGCAGGGTAGTTCCCGCCAACGTACAGGTGGGTGGCGTTCAGGTAGCGGGAGCCCGAGGCCTCGGCGATGACGTCGTAGGAAGTTTCACTCCGGACCATCGCGAAGCTCATCGTCTCCTTGAGCTTCGCGGCGTATTCGTCCAGGATGGGCTGGATCCTGGCAACGGCACCCGTGTAAGGGTCGGCAAGCCTGCCCAGCCTTGCCACCTGCCAGCCGAGCAGATAGCGGTTGTCCACGCGGTCCACGAAGCCGGTCTGTTCCAGGCTCAGAAGCAGCCGGAAGGCCGTCGGACGGGTCATCCCCACGGCCTGGGCCAGTTCCGTCACGGTGATGCCCTGCCGGTGGCGGCCAAGTTCGCTGAGCAGGACGGTTGCCTTAATGACGGACTTGTTGGTCAGGTCCGCCGACTCTTCGGCAGTCGTGGCATCGCTACCTTGTGCTTCATCTGCTTCTGATGCGCTTTGTCCCGCCGCCATGTCTGCTCCCGGTTCACATTCGCTCAGGGCGCGTGGCCCGTGCTGTCCACATCCATCCTATGCCCCTTCAATTAGCGAACGGGGCGTTCACCCAGAGCTACGGGAGCAGGATGACCTTGCCGGTGGTTGCACGCGACTCCATTGCTGCATGGGCAGCAGCGGCATGCTTCAAGGGATAGCGGGCGCCGATGGTGACCTTGAGTTTTCCGTCGGCCACCAGGCCGAATATTTCCTCGGAACGCCAGCGCCGCTCCACGGTGTCAAGCAGGAAATCGTCGATTTTAGGGCGGGTGACGCTCAGGGAACCGTGGGCGTTGAGCTGCTGCAGATCGAAGGGCGGCACCTGCCCGGAAGCTCCGCCAAAGAGCACCAGCGTGCCGCGCACCCGCAGGGCGTCCAGAGAACCTTCAAAGGTGTCTTTGCCGATGCCGTCATAGACGACGTCGACGCCGCGGCCGCCGGTCAGCTCGCGCACCCGCCGGGGGACCTCGGCGTAGTCCAGCGCGTGGTCGGCGCCGGCTTCCCGGGCCAGTTCGGCCTTTTCCGGCGTCGAGGTCGTGGTGATGACGGTGGCGCCGCGGAGCTTGAGCAGCTGGATCAGCAGCAGTCCCACCCCGCCGGCACCGGCATAGGTAAGGGCGGTGTCACCGGGTTGGACACGGTAGCTGGAGTTGATCAGGTAGTGGGCGGTGATGCCCTGCGCCGGCAGCGCCGCGGCAACGTCGTCAGAGACGCCGTCCGGCACGGGAAGCGCCTTATCAGCGTCCAGCACCATGTAGTCCGCGTAGCTGCCCGCGCCCTCTGTCGTGGCAACCCGGTCCCCCACCGCAAACCCGGTGACGCCCGCTCCGGCCTCCTCGACTGTGCCCGCACCCTCGACGCCGGGAACCAGGGGGTAGTCGACCGCGTAGACGCCCGAACGCTGGTATGTCTCGATGAAGTTCACCCCCACCGCGGCGACGCGTACCAGCACCTGGCCCGGGCCGGGGACCGGACGCGGAACGTGGATCCGCTCGAACACTTCCGGGCCTCCGGCCCGGGTGATTTGCATGGCATAGGGCATGGCAGTTCTCCTTGTGGGTTGGCTTGGGGCCAGTCGACGATTGGTGCGGCGCTCCCCGTACCGGCTTGGTTTCGGGACTAGCTCATGGCCTTTGCGGCCGTGAGCCGCCGGGCCGCGGAAACTGCGTTGCGGGCCGCGACAGCCAGCAGCCCGGTGTCAGAGGCGGCCGGCATGAAGCGGAATCCGAGGGCGGCCATCTTCTCGGAGAGTGCGGGCTCTCCGGTGTAGATGCCGGGGGTGACGCCGGCTGCCGCGCAGCGGCGTGCGATGTCCGCGAGTATTCCGTCCGGCCCTTCGCCCGTCAGTTCCTCCAGGGTCATGCCCAGGCTGAGGGACAGGTCGTAGGGACCCACGAAAATGCCGTCCGGTCCGGTCGCGAGGATCTCGTCGAGGTTCGCCAGTCCGGCGGCTGTTTCGATCATCAGAATGCACAGGGCGTCGTCGTGCGGGTTGCCCGGGACCGGCTTGGGGTACCGCGGGCTGCGGCGGGTAGGACCGTAGCTGCGGTTTCCGCGGGAGGGAAAGCGGCAGGCGGAAATGAGTGACGCCGCGGCCGCCGCCGTCTCTACCGTCGGGAAGATGATTCCGCCGGCTCCGGCGTCGAGGATCCGGCCGATGGTGCCCATGTCGTGCCCGGGAACACGGACGATGGACGGGACGGAAAACAGGTGTGCGGCTTCGATGAGTGGCTGCATCTTGTGGGTTTCCGGGCCGCCGTGCTGGCCGTCGATGCAGATCCAGTCGAATCCTTCGGCCGCGAGCGTGTCCACAACAGCCGGGTCACAGAAACTGATCCAGGCACCCGGGTGGGTCTCGCCGTCGTCGAGGATCAGCGGCGGGGTACGCAGACCGCTGTCCCGTTCACTGTCACCGTAAATTTTCATGTGCTGGTTCTCCTTGGGGTCAACGGTTGTTTGGTGCCTTGTGTTGGTGTGGAGCACGGAGTTGGTGCTCAGCACGGAAGGGGCCCTGCCGGCGCAAGCCCGGGCAGGGCCCCTTCCGATTACTCAAACCGGTAAGGCCGCGGTGCTACTTCGCTGCGGCCTTGGCCAGGGCCGCTTTGGCCATGGGTGCCGATGTGTCGCTGAGGCTCAGACCCTTCGTCTCCGGCGCCAGGTATTGGGAGATGACTGCGCCGAGCACACAAATGCTGGCGGCGATCAGCATGGTAGCCCCCACGCCCAGGCCCTCTACCGACATCGGGAGGATGAATGTTCCTGCCGCCGCACCGATGCGGGAAAAAGCCGTGGCAAAGCCGACGCCGGCACCGCGGATTTCCGTGGGGAATACCTCGCCCGGGTAGACACCGGTCAGGGCTGTGGAGATGGCGTTGAAGAAGGAGAAGGTGATGAAGCAGACGAGGATGATGATCGGCGAAACGTGGGCGAACAGGCCGATGACAACCAGGGCGACGGCGGCAATCCACATCGGCGGGATGGACAGCTTGCGGCGTCCCACGCGCTCAATGAGGAACATGGAGGCCAATGCGCCGGCCACGACCACGCCGTTGAGCAGCAGCGCTCCGGCCAGGCCATCCTCAACGCCCAGGCTCTCGAGCACGATCGGCGAGAAGGTGGCAATGGCGAAGTACGGGGTCACATTGCAGACCCAGAACATGCAGACGAAGATCGTGGACTTGAGGTACTGGGGGGAGAAAAGCTTGCGGAAGTCGGGGCGTTCGGACTTCTCGTGCGCCAGGTCCCGGACGTCGGCCTCCTCCATGCATTCCCGGGCGATGGCCATGCCTTCCTCAACCCTGCCTTTACTGATAAGCCAACGCGGCGACTCGGGAGTGCCCAGCCGGAGCAGGAAGACGATCAGGGAAGGAACCGTGCTCATGCCGAGGATGATGCGCCAGTCGGCATGGATCGCTGTGGACATGTAGTAACCGACGGCGTAGGAGAGCAGGTAACCCACGTACCAGGCCACCTCCTGGAAGGCCATGAGCTTGCCGCGCAACCGTGCAGGCGAGAATTCGACCAGCAGGGGCCAGCCGATGGCGTAATCGGCGCCGATTGCCATACCCATGAGCAGGCGGATCAGGAACAACTGCCAGGCGTCGGCAACGAAGAACTGTGCCGCGGAGCCAAGCAGGAAGATGGCCAGGTCGACGATGAACATGGGCTTGCGCCCGATCTTGTCGGCGAAATAGCCACCAAGTGGACCGCCAAAGAAGATGCCGATCAGGGCCGAGGCGCCAATCAGGCCCTGCCACGTGGCAGACAGGCTCAAGTCGGAGGTCATGGCCGGCATGACGAGCCCGATACCGCCCAAGATGAAGCCGTCGATGAACATGCCGCCGGCGATCACTCCACTGAGCTTGTACAAGAACCGCTTCTTCTGCGGATCCGGTGCAACCGACGATTGCAGCGACGGCCCCGGGGCCGGTGTAACAGGTGTATTCACGATGGACTTCCTTGTGGATCGTGCCAATTCGAACGGGGATGAAGGCGCCGGCGATATCAGCGGCGGTGGTTGGGGAGGCGAAAGAGCCAAGGCGGGTTCGTTCAGTTTCCGAACGCCGTGGTCAAAAATATGGCATGCGCCACATTCGGTGTCAAGATGCGGCACGTAATCCCGCGGACCAATAGACCAGCCCTTGACAGTGAGCTGGCTTACATCATAAATTGAACGCAGTGTTCATCTTATGAACGTCACCCCGAAAGTTGTCGCCTTGTCCGGCACGAGTCCAAGGAAGCACCGCTGCCATGAAAAATGCACCATTGAGCCTTTTCGCTTTTGACGTCTTTGCGCCGTCCCACCTGACCTCTGGTTCCTGGCGGGCCGAAGGCGATCAGGGCCACCGGTACACGGACCTGCAGTACTGGACGGGTGTCGCGCAGACGCTCGAAAAGGCCGGTTTCGACGGTATTTTCTTCGCCGACAATGTCGGTTACCACGACGTCTACGGCGGAAACGGGGATGCAGCCCTGCGCGACGCCGCACAGTTCCCGATCAACGACCCGACCGTGCTGATCAGCGGCATGGCCGCCGTGACCAAGCACCTCACGTTCGGCGTGACCTGCTCGGCAACCTACGAGCCGCCCTACCTGCTGGCGCGCAAGTACAGCAGCCTGGACCACCTCACGTCCGGCCGGGTGGGCTGGAACATCGTGACCTCCTACTCCGAGGCCGCCGCCCGCAACCTCGGCAAGGAACAGCAGCTCACCCCGGCCGAGCGCTACGACATGGCCGACGAGTACATGGACGTCGTCTACAAGCTCTGGGAGAGCTCCTTCGAGGAGGACGCCGTGGTCCGGGACGTTGAATCGGCAACGTACATCGATCCCACCAAGGTGCATCAGATCGACCATTCCGGCAAGCACTTCACCGTGCCCGGATTCCACCTGTGCGAGCCTTCCCCGCAGCGCACCCCAGTCCTGTTCCAGGCCGGTTCTTCCGCCAGGGGCATGGAGTTCGGCGGCAAGCACGCCGAGGCAGTCTTCATCCAGAGCACCTCCGTGGAGGGCGCCAAGCGCACGGTGGCCAAGCTCCGCCAGGCAGTGGCGGACGCCGGCCGCGACCCCCGGGACGTCAGGGTGGTCATCCTCCTCACGGTCGTCGTCGCCCCCACCGATGAGGAAGCCCAGGCCAAGTACCGCAAGGCCGTGGAGAACGCACCCATCGACGGAATCCTGGCCCGCTTCAGCGGCTGGACCGGCATCGACATGTCCGAGTACGAGCTGGACACCCCCCTGCGGTCCGTCGGAACGAAGGCTGGCCAGTCCATGGTGGACATGTTCTCCAAAGCCGACCCGGACCGGGACTGGACCCCGCGCCAGATCGCAGAGTTCCTCGCGGTCGGCGGCACCGGCTCCACCATTGTCGGCTCCCCGGAAACTGTGGCCGCTGAGCTGCGCCGCTGGCGGGATGAAGCCGACGTCGACGGCGTCAACCTCAGCTACATCACCAAGCCCGGGAGCTGGGAAGACTTCATCGAACTCGCCCTGCCGGAACTGCGCGCACAGGGCCTGATCGCCCCGGCTCCCGGCCCGGACCAGGATCCGGTAACCCTGCGCGAAAAGCTCTTCGGCCAGAAGCACACCCTGGACGGCCACCCTGCAACGGGGCACCGCACGGCCCGGCTCACCCTGGCCAGCAACTAAGCATCACGACGGAAACAACGAAGGATACTTCAATGACTGAACAGACTGACGTCGTCGTCATCGGTGCCGGTCTTGCCGGCCTGACCACAGCCCGTGAACTGAGCAACCGCGGCCACAGCGTGGTCGTCCTGGAAGCCCGCGACCGTCTTGGCGGCCGCGTGTACACCGAGCGCCGGCTGGGCCAGAACCTGGAGCTCGGCGGCAACTGGCTGCACTGGACCCAGCCCCACGTCTGGGCCGAGGTCACCCGCTACGGCCTGGAGGTCTCCCGCGGCCCCCGCTCGGAGGAAACCTACTGGCTGGCCGGCAACGAAGTCCGCCGCGGCAACCTGGACGACTTCATGAAGCTGATCGACCCGGGCATGACCCGGCTGCTGGAAGACACCATGAAGTGGCTGCCCCGCCCGGATGCACCGCTGACCGTGGAGAGCCTGGCCGAGGTGGATCAGTACAACCTGCAGGAAATCCTGGACAAGCTGGACCTCTCCGAGGACGAGCGGAACGCCAACGAAGCAGCCTGGGTGGGCCACTTCAACGCACCCCTGGACCAGTGCGCCTACGTCAACGCGCTGCGCTGGACCGCCGGGTCCTCCGGCCACTGGCACCTGATGCACGAGGCCTCCGCCATCTACCGCCTGAAGAACGGCAACGACGGGCTGGTCAATGCCATTGCCCAGGACAGCACCGCCGACATTCGCCTCAACGCCCCGGTGGCCAGCGTTCGCCACAACAGCGACGGCGCCACCATCGCCTACGGCGACGGCCAGGAAATCCAGGCCAAAAAGGCGGTCATCACCCTGTCACAGAACATCCTGCATAAGCTCGACGTCCAGCCCGCCCTGTCCGAGGGCAAGCTCGCCCCGAGCCGGGAGAAGACTGCGTCCCAGGGTGTCAAGGCGTGGATCCGGGTCAAGGGGCCCATCAAGCCGTTCTTCGCCTACTCCGCCCAGGACAAGCCGCTCTCCGTGATCCGCACCGAGTTCGTCGGAGAAGACGACGCCGTCCTGGTCGGCTTCGGCGCCGACGCGAACCGCATCGACGTCACCGACAAGGACCAGGTCCAGGAAGCCATCAAAGTCTGGCGCGACGACCTCGAAGTCCTCGAGGTCACCGGGCATAAGTGGGGCGAGGACCCCTACGCCGAGGAAACCTGGCAGATCCAGCGCCCCGGCCAGCTCACCAAGTACCACGCCGCACAGCAGGCCAGCGAAGGCGCACTGCACTTCGCCAGCAGCGACACCGCGAACATCTGGGCCGGCTTCTTCGACGGCGCCATCGAATCCGGCCTGCGCACCGGCCGCAACATCCACGCTGAACTCAAGGCCGCCGTACGGGAGGAGAGCGCATGACCGCCCCCGTCCTGGAAGCCCGTCGGATCGATTCCGACACCTACCGCGCCGTCATGCGGCACCTGCCCACCGGGGTTGCCGCGATCTGCTCCACAGACCCGGTCACCGGCACCCAGAATGGCATGATCGTGGGAACGTTCGCCTCGCTGTCCATGGAGCCGGCACTGGTGACCTTCAGCGTGATGCACTCCTCCACGAGCTGGCCCAGGATCGCCGACGCCGGGACCTTCAGCGTCAGCCTCCTCGCCGAGGACCAGCAGCAGGTGTGCCGTGCCCTCTCCGCGAAAGGCGAGGACAAGCTCGGCAACGTGGGCTGGTCCGAATCCGCATGGGGCACCCCCCACCTCCACGGATCGCTCGCCTGGTTCGATTGCCGGATCGAACAGCAGTTCACCGCCGGAGACCACGTCGTCGTCATCGCCAGCGTGCTGGACATGACGCCCGCTGAGGGGGCTTCCGCCCCGCTCATCTTCCACGGCGGTCGCTTCGGCAGCTTCCGCGAAAATGCCTGATCCTTCGCCCGATCCAATCCATCTGATCAAGGAAGACTGATATGGATATCACCCCAAGTCCCGAGAAAACTCCGGACAGCGACATCACCCCCACCCTGTACCGCCAGATCCTGGGCAAGCTGCCCACCGGTGTCACGGCCATCACCGGCATCAACGACGACGACGAGAAGCTCGGCCTCGTCGTCGGCACCTTCCAGTCCCTGTCACTGGAGCCGCCCCTGGTCATGTTTTGCGTGGACAAGTCCTCCTCCAGCTGGCCGAAACTGCGCAAACTGCAGAGATTCACCGCCAACATCCTTTCCGACGACCAGATCAGCATCTGCCGGTCGCTGTCCCGGAAGGGACCTGAGAAGTTCGAGGGCCTGCCCTGCGCCCCCGGCCCCCTCGGAACCCCGCACCTGGCCGGTGCCTCAGCCTACATCGACTGCGTCGTGACGGCCGAGGTCGTCGTCGGCGACCACTACATGGTGGTCGGTTCCGTGACGAACATGAGCGAGGGAACCGGCGATGCCCTGCTGTTCAGGGGCGGAAAGTTCGGCCAGTACCTGCCCATCGAAATCCCCGCCACGGAACCTGCAAGGAGCGCATCATGAGCCGCCGCGACACCATTCTCAAGGCATGGAACGGCGCTTGGGGCGACGGAGATCTGGCCGCGTTCGAGCAGCTCCTCGCCCCCGGTTACGTCCGCCGCTCCAAGTCCGGCACCGAGGACTACGCCAGCCTTCGGAAGACCATCGAAGCGATGCACACCGCGTTCCCGGATTCCAGCACCGAAATCCTGGAGATCGTGGAGGACGGCACCAAGGTGGCCGTCCACTGGCAAACCACAGGCACCCACACCGGCGAATTCATGGATGTCCCCGCCACCGGACGCAGCATCGCCGTGACCGGCGCGTCCTTCCTCCGTTTCGACGGCGACAAGCTCGCCGAGGAATGGGTGGTCTGGGACCCGCGCGAACTGCTTTCCGCCCTCGGCATCTGGCACTTGGGAGCAGGCAACGCCTAGGCGTGCCCCTGCCGGAACGCCCACCTCTTCTGATCTTCGACCGCCCCAGGAGGCGCCACACATGACTCTCGCAGGACATTCCCTTATCGCCGGGGAAGCTACCCCCGGCACCAGCGGCACGGCCCACGGGATCAACCCGGCCACCAACGAACAGCTCGAACCTGCCTACACCCTGATCAGCGACCAGCAGCTCAAGACGGCCACCGAGGCGGCCGCCGATGCCTTCGATTCCTTCAGCACCCTCGAACCGGAACAGCACGCCCGGTTCCTGGAAGCAATCGCGGAGAACATCGAGGCCATCGGCGACGACCTCATCGAACGGACCTCGATCGAAACCGGGCTTGGCCTGGACCGGCTGCGCGGCGAACGTGCCCGGACTACCGGCCAGCTGCGGCTCTTCGCCGACGTCGTCCGCCACGGCGACTTCCGCGGGGTCCGCATCGACCCGGCGATCCCGGACCGCACACCCCTGCCCCGCGCCGACATCCGCCAGCGCCAGATCCCGCTCGGCCCCGTGGCCGTGTTCGGTGCCAGCAACTTCCCGCTCGCGTTCTCCGTCGCCGGCGGCGACACTGCCTCGGCGTTCGCGGCCGGCTGCCCCGTGATCGTCAAGGCACACAACGCCCACCCCGGAACCGCCGAACTCGTCGGACAGGCCATCACCAAGGCCGTCACCGACCTCGGCCTGCACCCCGGCGTCTTCTCCCTCGTCTACGGCTCCGGCGCCAGCATCGGCCAGGCCCTCGTGGCCGACCCCGCCATCAAAGCCGTCGGCTTCACCGGTTCCCGCGCCGGCGGCACCGCCCTCATGCGCACCGCAGCCGCACGCCCCGAACCGATCCCGGTCTACGCCGAAATGTCCTCGATCAACCCCGTGTACGTCTTCCCCGGCGCCCTCGAAGGCGACGTCCAGACCCTCGCCCGGCAGTACGTCGGATCCGTCACCGGCAGCTCCGGACAGCTGTGCACCTCCCCTGGACTGGTCTTCGTCCCGGAAGGCGACGCCGGCAACCGCTTCACCGCCGCCGTCACCAACGCCGTCACCGAACTGTCCGGCCAGACCATGCTCAGCGGCGGCATCGCCACCGCCTGGCAGCACGGACACGACGCACTCCAGGCAGCCGCCGACGTCAAACTCCTCGGCCGCGGCACCGAAGGCCCGGGCGAAAACTCCCCGGCACCGACGGTCTTCACCGCCGACCTGGACGTCTTCATCACCAACCCCGTCCTGCACGAAGAAGTCTTCGGCGCCGCATCCCTCGTGGTCCGCTACAAAGGCATCGAAGACCTGATCGAGGTCACCGGCAAGCTCGAAGGACAGCTCACCGCGTCCCTGCACATCACCGAGGACGACTACCCCGCCGCCGCACCGCTGATCCCCACCCTCGAACGCAAGGTAGGCCGGATCATCATCAACGGCTGGCCCACCGGCGTCGAAGTCGGCCACGCCGTCGTCCACGGCGGCCCCTACCCGGCCACCTCCGACGCCAAAACCACCTCTGTCGGATCACTCGCGATCGACCGCTTCCTGCGCCCTGTCGCCTACCAAAACTTCCCCGACCAACTCCGCCCCGCACCCCTCCAGGATGCCAACCCCTGGCAGATCAACCGCCTCATCGACGGCAAACCCGAACACGCGCAGTAGCATCCCAAACTTCCGGCCCCGGACAGGCTCCCGCAACAGACACCGTCCGGGGCCGGAGTACCACCTACCTGGCAGACAAAGGACTTCACACATGACCACCACCGCGCTCGAAGAAATCGCCGGCTCCCTCCGGGCCTCCCGGCTGCAGGGCCAGCCGATCGCAGCCCCCACTGAAACCTGGCCGTTCCTGGACGTCGATGCCGCGTTCGAGGTGCAGAAGATCAACGTCAGCCATGCCGTCGAAAACGGTGACCGCCTGGTGGGCTACAAGCTCGGCAACATCGCCAAGGTCATGCAGGACGCCTTCGGCCTTGACCAGCCAGACTACGGGCACCTGCTGGCCAGCAGCTTCGCCTACGAGGGCACCACCCTGAAGCTGGACACGTTCATCGAGCCCTTCGTGGAACTCGAGCCCGCTTTCGTCCTGAAGGGGCACCTCGGCGGACGGAACACCACCATTGCCGACGTCATCAACGCCATTGACTATGCCCTGCCGGCCATCGAAATCATCGACTCGCGGGTCAAGAATTGGGCGATCGGTCTTCCCGACACCCTGGCGGACAACGGCTCCACCGGGGCGATCATCCTCGGCGGCACGCCGCGCCGCCTCACCGACCTCAACCTCCGGGATACCCGCGGAGTACTGCGGTTCAACGACCGGGAAGTCATCTCCGGCACTACCGGCAACATCCTGGGCAACCAGATCGCTGCCCTGGCCTGGCTCGTCAACCGCCTGTCGGACTACGACGTGGAGTTCGAACCCGGACAGGTCATCCTGCCCGGCAGTTGCCTGCAGGCTGTTCCCATGCGTGAAGCCGGCCGCTGGTCGGGGACTTTCGAGGGCTGGGGAACCATCGAATTCGATGTAGCGCCCTAGCCAAAAAATTCGAACCTGTGCGCCCCGGCAGGGGCGCACAGGCACAAACTGACCCAACCGAGCCATTCATCCAAAGGACCAACGGTGCGCCTGGCCAACATCGCGAACCGGCTGACACTCGTCACGCCGAACAATGAAGTCATCGACCTCTCGCAGGAGTCGGGCGGCCGCTTCAGTCCTTCGATCCAGGAGTGCTACCAACGGTGGGATGAACTCCTCGAGTACGCCCGCACCCGCGAAAGCTCCCCCGGAAAGCCCCTGGCCGATGTCCCGCCCAAAGACTTCGGCAACCCGGTACCGGAGCCGCGCCAGGTCTTCGCGATCGGTCTCAACTACGCCGCCCATGCCGCCGAAGCCTCGCTCGCCGTGCCCGAGGACCTCACCGTCTTCACAAAGTTTGCCAGCTCCCTTGCCGGACCCTACGGAACCGTCACCCTCCCGCCCGGGACCGTGGACTGGGAGGTCGAGCTCGTGGCAGTCATCGGCCGCGGCGGCTCGCACATACCCGCGAACAAGGCATGGAGTCACGTCGCAGGGATCACCATCGGGCAGGACCTGTCCGAACGCACCATGCAGTCGGCCGGGCCGGCGCCGCAATATAGCCTCGCCAAATCCTTCCCCGGTTTCGGGCCGGTTGGTCCGCTGCTGGTGACACCGGACGGGTTCGAGAACCCGGACAGCATCGAACTGGGCTGCGCCATCAACGGCGAGGAAGTCCAGCAGGGCGACACCTCGGACATGGTTTTCCCCGTTCCCCAGATCATCGCCCGCCTCTCCAAAGTCACGCCCCTGTTCCCCGGAGACGTCATCTTCACGGGCACGCCTCCCGGAGTGGGCGTGGGCCGGGTGCCCCAGCGATTCCTGGCCCCGGGAGACGAACTCGTCACGTACATGCGCGGCGTCGGCGAAATGCGACACAGGATGCAGGCCTCCTCCTAGGCTTCCCCACACGCCGGCCGGAGGCCCTCGGCCACCGATGGCGTGCGGAAACCGTCACGGCTCCGGAAACTAACCGGGCGCTAACGGGCAGGAAATGCCTGCGCAACAATGCCGCGCCACACTGGTTGTGCCGGCAATTGCAGGCACCAGCTCCAGCTCAGGAGGCCACGCCATGTTGAAGGAAGCCAAACCCCACATCACCCGGGTCCGTGCCCTGGACCAGCTGCATCGCGGCGACGAAATCGAGGCCCGCCTGTCGGTGGGCCCCAGCTATGACGACGTCATCATCCGCCGCGGCAGCGTCCAGGAGACAGCCCCGGGCATCGGCGTCGTGTGGATCATGGATCATCACACGGGCATGCGCAAGGCCATCAATACCGATGAATGCAGCGTTTGGCGCGTCGCCTGAGCCACCTAGCCGCCGGCCACCGACTGAATAATCAGCACTTCCTGGCCGGCAGAAACTTCCGTAT
This sequence comes from Arthrobacter sp. K5, assembly GCF_040448525.1. Lineage (NCBI taxonomy): Bacteria > Bacillati > Actinomycetota > Actinomycetes > Micrococcales > Micrococcaceae > Arthrobacter > Arthrobacter sp. K5. The sequence goes on from NZ_CP159279.1 coordinate 2,981,221, forward strand.
CCAGGCCACGGAGACGCCGGACCTCCTCACCGTTCACGTAAATATTCACGTAGCGGCGGAGGGCACCCGTTTCGTCCCGCAGCCGCCTGGCGAGCACCGGGTAAGTCCCGGTCACGGAATCCAGCAACCGCCCCACAGTCACCGCCCCGTCGGCGGGTGTAGTCAGTACGGACTGCCCGCCGGCGAGCGGCTGGAGGACACTGGGAAGGACCACGCTGATCTCAGCCACCGCACATCCTCATGCGGATGCTGCCACAGTAACCGGGGCCCCGGCCACAACAGCAGCGCGGACGCACAACACATCCGGCAGGTGGGACGCCACCTCCGTAAAGGTTTCACCTTCGTCGGCACTGGCATACACAGCGCCCCCGCGCGTTCCGAAGTACACGCCGGCGGGTTCAGCGGAATCCACGCCGGCCGCGTCACGGAGCACGGCATTGAATTCTGACTGCGGCAGCCCGGAGTCCAGTCGCTTCCAGGTGGCGCCGGCGTCGTCGGTGCGGTGCACGGCGAGCTTTCCGTCCGGCGGGATGCGTTCGCCGTCGGCCTTTAAGGGGACAACCCAGGCCGTGCCTGCACGCCTGGGGTGCGTCAGCATCACGAACCCGAAGTCGGCCGGCAGGCCCTCCGCTATCGACTCCCAGTTCTCGGCGTTGTCATCGGTGCGGTACACGCCGTGGTGGTTCTGCGCGTAAAGCCGGCCTTCGACGGCGGCATCCGCCGCGATTTTATGCACGCACTGGCCGAATTCCGGGTTGGGATCGGGCATGAAGTAGGCGGAGATGCCTTTGTTCCGCGGCTCCCAGGACGTCCCGCCGTCGAGCGAGCGGTACACGCCTCCGGTGCTCATGGCCACGTGCACGTTGTCCCCGGCGGGGTTGACCACAATCGAGTGGGCGGCTGCGCCGCCATAACCGGCACCCCACTCGCTGCGGTGCGGGTGGTCCCACAGACCGCGGTTAAGCTCGAAGTGCTCACCGCCGTCGGTCGACTTCCACACCGAAATCGGCTCCGCGCCGGCCCAGACCACCCCGGGGCGGGATTCCGCGTCGGGGTAGATCTGCCAGATCCGTTCCACGGCGGCGCCGGTGCCTTCCGGAAACTTGATGGCGCCCTGCTCGGGCTCGGTCCAGCTGGCGCCGAGGTCATCAGAGTGGGCAACGTAGGGGCCCCAGTGCTCGGACCGCACCCCCACCATGATGCGTGTGCGGCCGTCCCGTGTGTCGATTCCGATGCTCGGTATCTCGCTCATCAGGAAGTGCGGGCCGGAAAAGGACCACTGCTTCCGGTCCTGGCTGGTGGCCAGCCAGAGGCCTTTTTTGGTCCCGATGGCTAAAACGAAACTCTCTGAGGCATTCATGCACCCCATGCAACCACTCGGCCGGAGGGGCTGCAATGGTTTTGGCCCCCGCTGATAAACCAGGAGAACTCGCGGGGGCCGGCCCTAGGACCCGGTCTTCGCGGCTTTTGCGCTGCCGGCCTTCGCGGCAGCGCGGTTCCGCCACCACCGGCGGAGCAGATCGGCGGCGGCCAGGATTCCGGCCAGTGGGGTAAGGACGGCGGCGGCGTAAACGAACAGCAGCCAGGTGAGCGTGGCGATCGGGGGCTGGCTGCGGCTCAGCAGGGACAGGCCGCCGAACAGGCCCGCGACCCAGAAGAGCACCACCAGCGCCAGCACGGCTGCTGCCGGAAAGTACTCGTTCCGCACCACCCTTTTCAAGGTTTCCACCACTGATCCTCCTGCGCCTTGCATCCCCATGAGACCAGTATGCGACGCAGACCCGCTGCGACGGAGACGGCACGACGAACGTGTGATGAACACAACCGCTACCGCAGGCGCTACTGCGCCCTAACAGCGTGTCGGCTGGTTCGCTCTGAGCTGGATGAGGGTCAGGTCAAGTTCTGGAACGTCGGCCCGCTGAGCGCGCCCACCGTCACCCGTGGTCAGATCAGTCAACTGACGAACCGAATCGCCGTCCATGGTGGCGACGATCTTCACCAGGCCGCCAAGCACCCGGCCGGGGAATTCCTGGTCCAGCCGCTCGGTATGCGCCATACCGTTCAGGAAGGGCAGCACGTGCGTGCCTGATCCCACGTAGGGGCGCAGGTGGGGAATACAATTTGTCAGCCCCGGGGACTACACTGAGCTATCGAACATATATTCGAAAAAGGGTGTGTTGTGGGCGTGATCATTGGTCCCCGCGTGATAGAGGCGGGACTGTCCCTGCGGCTGGTGCTGATCTCTCCCGTGGCTGTGGCGGCGGGCTTCCCGTCCCCCGCGCAGGACTACTTTGACGGGCGGATCGACCTGAACGAGCACCTGATCAAGGACATCACCAGCACCTACATCGTGCGGGTGTCCGGTGATTCCATGGAACAGGCCGGCATCAGTGACGGCGACGAACTGATCGTCAACCGTGCACTGGAACCGCGGGACGGATCCGTGGTCGTGGCAGTGCTGGACGGCGAGCTCACCGTCAAGCGCCTGAAGATTACCGCGGCCGGCGTGGTGCTCCAGGCGGCCAACCCTCTGTATCCGGACATCAGCGTCCCCGCTCTGGCCGACCTCACCATCTGGGGCGTGGCCACGAGGTGCCTGCACCATGTCTGAGGCGCGGCAGCAGATAGCACTGGTGGACGTGAACTGCTTCTACGCCAGCGCGGAGCGCGCCTTCGACCCCTCGCTCGAAGGAAAACCCCTGGTTGTGCTCTCCAACAACGACGGCTGCGCCGTGACCCGCAGTCCGGAGGCAAAGGCCCTGGGGATAAGCACGGGCGAACCGTGGTTCAAAATCGCCCCGCGGGCCAAGGAGTGGGGCCTCGTTGCCCGGTCCAGCAACTATGAACTGTACGGCGACATCAGCGCCCGGGTCATGGAACTGCTGGGACGCTATTCGGCCTGGCTCGAGGTGTACAGCATCGACGAGGCCTTCCTGGGCATCAAGGGCAGCCCCGACCAGGTGGTGGGTCTCGGCCGGACCATCAGGACCGCGGTCCAGCGCAACGTCGGGGTGCCCGTGTGCGTCGGCATCGCCGCCACGAAGACGCTGGCCAAACTCGCCAACCGGTGGGCCAAGAACAATCCCGCGCTTGGAGGGGTGTGCCGCTGGGAGTCGATGGATCCGGAGTCACGTGAACTGCTCATGGCCCGGCTGCCGGTCTCGGAGGTCTGGGGCGTGGCGGGCCGGCTGGAAAGACGGCTGAACGCCATGGGGATCTGCTCCATCCTGGAGCTCAGCCGGGCCGATCCGGTGATGGTGCGCGACCGCTTTTCGGTGGTGCTGATGCGCACTGTGCTGGAACTGCGCGGAACATCCTGCCTGCCGCTCGAGGAGGAACGCGTTGGGCGGGACCAGCTCATCTTCTCCCGCTCGTTTTCCACTCCCCTGACGTCAGTCCCCGAATTTCGCCAGGTCCTGAGCGTCTACGCCCAGCAGGCGAGTGCCCGGCTGGCCCGGCACCACCTTCAGACCAGAGTCCTCACCGCGTTCGCCGGCACGTCCCATTACAACCCGAAGGACAAGTCGTTTCCCTCGGTGTGCGTTCCGCTGCCCATGCCTACCTCAGACCCGGTACTGCTCACCCGTGCGGCCCACGCCCTGCTTCCCGCGATCCAGGACGGCGTCAAATACGCGCGGGCCGGCATCATGGTCACCGACTTGCGGCCGTCCGGCAATCAGCAGCCCCTGGAGCCTTTCACCAACCCGCACGAGGAACGCGGGATCGGCCCGCTCGTTGAGCAAATCAGCCGGAAGTACGGCAGGGGTACGATCGGGCTCGGGTTCGCGGGACTGAGGAGCGGTCTGGACTGGAGCATGAAGCGTGGAATGCGTTCACCGCGCTACACCACGCACTGGGACGAGTTACCGGTGGCGCGCGCGAACTGACGCGCGAACTGACCGGCCCGCGCGTCCGCGAACCCGTCAGTCCACGAACTCCTCAGTCCACAAACTCAGACTGTGTCTCGATGAAATCCCACTCGGCTTCGGTGAGGACTGCCTGCGGGGTGTCCGGGTGCGGACCTCCCGCTTCGGCGATCCCCTGCATCACGAACAGCGGAACGTCGCCGGCCCGCAGATTCTCGCGAAGCCACTCCTTGCTTTTCAGGTCCAGATCAAGCCACCACATGAAAATCTGCATGGGATGCCGCCTTTCTACGTCTCCACGCTAGGCTCGCGGCGGTCAGTATTCAAGGGAAAATCGACACCCGTCCCCACGGGCAGCAGCCGCACCGCTGGATTGAAAACAGCCGCTGAGCTGGGGCGAAGGCCGGACTGGCTCTGGTCTTTCCTGACGCCGCGGGCACACAATTGACTTATGGATGCAGAGCACTTCAGCGGCCCGCTTCCCCTCCTTATGGGCGTGGTTCCCGGCCAGCATCCGGAGGTCCTCAAAACCGCCGTCGGCCTGGCCCAAAAGCTGTCGGCCCCCTTGCTCTGCGCTTATGTGGATGAGGCAAGCTATCTCGTTGAGTGGGATCCGGCGCGCTCCGCACACCGCCTTTCCCTGCATCCGGACAGGGACGACGACGACATCCGTTCCGTAACCACGGAACTGAAGTCGGTCATCGCGTCGGCCATCCAGGGCGGCGGACCGGCATGGACCTTGCGTACGCTGGCCGGAGACCCCGCCCGCGCCCTGGGCAGGCTGGCGTCCGAAGTCAATGCTCCGATGATCATTGTGGGTACGCCGGAACGCGGGTTCGGGCACCGCGTAACGGAACTCCTGAACGGTTCCGTGGCCGCCTGGCTCACCCACCACCAGAGCCGGCCTGTGCTGGTGGTGCCCTTCCGGATGGCAGCGCATCAGGACCGGGCGGAATAGCGGATGGCGGCTTCGTCGCCGGCTTTATGCGGCCGGCGAAAATAAAGCGAAAGTAGTTATTCGCGGCGGTGGCCAACTTGGCTACCGGCAAGTAAGCTAATCAGGCAGGCTGATCCAGAGCCCGCCCGAAGACTGCTCCGGAGTGCGTATCCCCCAATAACGCGCTCCGGAGCTTTTTTGTTGCCCGAAGTCTTCCGCGCGTCAGCCTCCTTTCGCACCCTTCCCTTCCCCGCCGCCGCTGACTGCCGAACCCTCCTTGACGGATACCCCCTAGGGGTATAACTTTGGACGCATGGAGACTTCCGAGGAACGGACGCCCATGGCGCCCAGCGAAGAAGCTGTTACTGAACCCCTGCAGCACGGCTACACGGCGGACAAGGAGGCGTACCTTCGCCGGCTCCGCCGGATCGAGGGACAGGTCCGGGGAATTGCCCGGATGGTCGAGGAAGACAAGTACTGCATCGACATCCTGACGCAGGTCGCGGCCGTGACTAAGGCCCTGCACGCCGTCAGCCTGGGCCTGGTGGAAGAACACATCGGCCACTGCGTTGTCGGGGCGGTCTCTGAACCTGATCCGGATCTGCGGGCTGAAGCCATCGACGTCAAGGTCAAGGAGGCGGCGGGTGCCATCGGGCGCCTGCTGCGCTAGCGGCAACCACCAACCACACAACTGGCCAACCCAGTCAGCTCACCAGCGAGGAGTCAGCAATGAGCACCATCTCCACAAAAGTCCACGTCTCCGGAATGACCTGCGGGCACTGCGTGTCCGCCGTCAGCGAGGAACTCGAGGCCCTGGCGGGCGTCGAGGAGATCGACATCGACCTCAATGCCGGCGGTGTTTCGACTGTCACCATCACCTCCACACAGAAGCTCTCCCCCTCGGAAATCGGCGAGGCAGTGGCCGAGGCGGGCTACCTTGTGGTGGCCAACGAGGCCTAACCCCGGCCTCCCATTCGCACCGGGCACCACCAGAGCACCACCACCGAAGGACCAGTCATGCGCACCGAACACCTTTCCGCAGGTTCCGCCCGCCGGGTGATCGAACTCGACGTCGAGGGCATGACCTGCGCGTCGTGCGTGAACAGGGTGGAAAAGAAGCTCGCCAAGCTCGACGGCGTCCAGGCCACGGTCAACCTCCCCCTGGAAACGGCCCACGTATCAGTCCCGGCAGGCATCACGGACCAGCAGATCACCGACCAAGTAGCCTCAGCCGGGTACAAGGCGAGGATCCGGAGGCCACTCCACCAAGACCCGGAAGAGAGCGCCCGGCACGACGCCGCAGCGACCCAGCACGCGGAGCACGGCGGACCGGCGCACGGCGGAGCCCCGGAACAGCACGAAGATCACATGAACCACGGCGGCACGGCATCCGAACTGAAGCCGCGCCTGCTCGTCGCGGCCGTCCTGACCGTGCCGGTGTTCCTGATCTCGATGGTCCCCGCCCTCCAGTTCGCCAACTGGGGCTGGGTGGTGGGCGCCCTGGCGCTGCCCGTGGTCAGCTGGGCGGCGTGGCCGTTCCACCGGGCTGCCGCCATCAACGCCCGCCACTTCGCCTCCACCATGGACACCCTGGTGTCGCTCGGTGTCACCGCCGCCTACCTGTTTTCCGCCTGGCAGCTCCTCGCCAACCCCCGCCTGACCGAACATCCCGGCATGGAGCAGATGGGTGCGGGTTCCGGCGGCCTGTACTTCGAGGTGGCCAGCGTGGTCACCACATTCCTCCTGCTGGGCCGGTTCCTGGAGGCGAACGCCAAGTCGAAGGCCGGGGACGCCCTGCGCGCCCTCCTGAACCTGGGCGCCAAGGACGCCACCATCCTCCAGGACGGCACCGAGGTAAAGATCCCGGCAAGCCGGCTTGCGGTCGGTGACCTGATAGTGGTCCGCCCCGGTGAGAAGATCGCCACCGACGGCGTGGTGGTGGACGGCGCCTCGGCAGTGGACGCATCCCTGGTCACCGGCGAATCGGTTCCGGTGGACGTCGGTCCGGGCAGCCTTGTCACCGGTGCCACCATCAATACGTCCGGGCGGGTGCTGGTCCGGGCCACGCGCGTCGGTGCCGAAACCACCCTGGCCCAGATGGGGCGGCTCGTGTCCCAGGCGCAGACCGGAAAGGCGCCCATCGCCCGGCTTGCTGACCGGATCAGCGCGGTATTCGTGCCGGTGGTCCTGGCCATCGCCGTCCTCACGTTCGCCGGCTGGCTGCTCGCCGCCGGGCCGGACATCACGGGACCGGAGCTTCGCGCGGCCTTCACGGCGGCGGTTGCCGTGCTGGTCATCGCGTGCCCCTGCGCCCTTGGCCTGGCTACCCCCGTGGGCCTCCTGACCGGCACGGGCCGCGGCGCTCAACTGGGCATCCTCATCAAGGGTCCGCAGGTCCTGGAAGACACCCGCACGGTGGACACCATCCTGCTGGACAAGACCGGAACCGTCACCAGCGGCCAGCTGTCCGTCATCGCAACCGCGGCGTTCGCCCCGTTCAGCGAGGCGGAAGTCCTGCGGCTGGCCGGTGCGGTCGAGTCGGCGTCGGAGCATCCGATCGCCGCCGCGATCGCTGCTGCCGCACGGTCCGCTGTGCCCGCAACGAGCCCCCGGTCGCACACCAGCCATGGCGGCAGTGAAGCGGACGACGGCGCGGGCCTGCCCGCCGTCGTCCGCTTCCATTCGGCCCCGGGCGGCGGAGTGGTGGGAACCGTTGAAGGACGGCTCGTGGCTGCCGGGCGCACCGGTTGGCTGCGGGACAACGGCGTTGAGCCCACGCCGGCGCAGGGCCAGGCGCTCCGCGCCGCTGAAGAGTCCGGTGCCACGGCAATCTGGGTGGCCGTGGACGGCGAGGCTGCCGGCATCATCGAGCTGCGGGACACGGTCAAGGCGGGATCAAAGGCGGCTGTCGCACGGCTTAAAGCCTTGGGCCTGCGGCCCATGCTGCTCACGGGCGACAACGCCGCGGTCGCAGCCCAGGTGGCTGCCGCCGTCGGGATCGACGCGGACGATGTCTTCGCCGGCGTGCTGCCCGAAGGCAAGGTGGAAGCTGTCCGCCGGCTGCAGGCCGGCGGTGCGACGGTGGCCATGGCCGGCGACGGTGTGAACGACGCCGCGGCCCTGGCGCAGGCGGACCTCGGCATCGCGATGGGCTCGGGCACGGATGTGGCGATCGAAGCCGCCGACCTGACCGTGATGGGCAACGACCTCGGGCAGGTGGCCACCGCAATCGAGCTGTCCCGGCGCACGCTGGCCACCATCAAGACCAACCTGTTCTGGGCCTTCTTCTACAACGCGGTGGGCATTCCGGTGGCGGCCCTCGGCCTGCTCAATCCCATGGTGGCCGGTGTGGCCATGGCGGCGAGTTCGGTGCTGGTGGTGGCCAACTCGCTGAGGCTGCGCCGCTTCGGCAGGCAGCACCCAGCCAGGTAGCAGCACAGGGCGTTCCCAGCGCTGGGAACGCCCTCAGCTGCTACTCACTTGGGCCGGCGGACCAGCGCCTAGGCCGCCCCGAAGCGGACGGCCGCCCGTGCCTTCGCCTTGGCCGCTTCCTCGTCGCGGTCCTTGGCCGGAGCGTGCGTCACAAGGGATTCGAGCAGATGCTGGGTCACGTGCGCTATCTCGTGCACGGCACGCTCGAACGCCTCTTCATTGGCCTTGGAGGGCCTGGTGCTGCCGCTGATTTTGCGGACGTACTGCAGCGCCGCGGCGTGTACCTCCTCGGACGTGGCGTGGGGTTCGTAGTTGTGAAGGGTACGGATATTCCGGCACATACCCCCATGCTAGGCTCTGGAGCGCCGAGGATCGACCCTTCCGTGCCCGCTTCTGGCGGGGCTTCTGCCTGTGGGGATGACTCCATGGGGAGCGCTGCCCATCGACACTCTTTTGGGCCGGAGGATAGTTTTTAGGCAATGGATCTTCCGGACGAGCCGGAGGCCGCTGGGGATGCCGACTGGATCGGGTCCGTTGATTGAAGGAGATATTTAATGGCTATTTGGGGTGCAGACATTGCGCAGCTGAAGAACTTGGGCACCAAGCTTCAGGCTGGTTCGAACGAAATCGAGAAGCAGAAGTCCCTGCTGACCAAGGTGCTCGAGGGCACCGACTGGAAGGGCCCGGACGCCGACAAGTTCCGCAGCGAGTGGCACGGCCAGCACGCAGCAGCCCTTGCCAAGGTGGCGCAGGCGCTGGACGAGGCCGGCAAGCAGGCCAGCCGCAACGCTTCCCAGCAGGAGGAAGCCTCCCGCTAAGCCGGGAACGCACCGGAGGGCCGGACGCACCATGCGTCCGGCCCTCCGGCATTTAAGCGGTGCGTCACTGACGGTCCGTCAATGAGGTCCCCGCCATTGAAGACTTAGGGGACGGGCTCGACGTCGTTCGCGTGGTCGAGCGGTCCAGTCACCGCTGCGGGTCCCCCAGATTTGGCTCCGCGGAGCTCATCCAGCCGGACGCACAGCACGCCGCCCACGATCAGCATTCCGCCCGCGAGCTGGATGGCGCCGGGCAGTTCGCCAAGCAGCAGCCAGGCCCAGATCACGGCAAACAGCACCTCGGTGAGGGACACGAACGAGGCCACCTTGGTGCCGAGTGCGCGTGCAGCCACGATCCCCGAGACGTAGGCCAGGACGGTTGCAAGCACCACAAGGCCGCCCAGCGGAACCCACCACGGCGTGGTCCATGGGCCGAGGTTGGTATCGGCCGTACTCATGGCCATGGGCAGGAGGCCGGTGGCCGCCATCAGCCACATGACAGCGGCACCCATCAGAAGCCCGCCCGACGCGAGCACGATGGGCGGCAGGGTGTCGTTTTCCTTGGCCGTGAGGAAGAAATAGATGGCAAGGCAGACAGCCGCGGCAAGGCCCCAAAGCACGCCGACGGCGTCGACCTGCACGGCACCCGTGAGGTCCAGGACGAGGACCAGCCCGCCCAGGGACAGCAGCGTCCCTGCGATGGTGAGGGGGCGCGGCCGCTTCCGGCTGGCCGCCCAGAGCCACAGCACAATCAGTACCGGGCCGAGGTATTCGAGCAGCAGTGCCACGCCAACAGACAGCCGGGCCACGGCGTTGAAGTAGAACAGCTGGCAGCCTGCGACGCCGATCAGGCCAAACAGGACAATGGTTAGCCAGTTCGACCGCAGCTGGTGCCACCGGCCCCGGAGCGCCGGAACCGCGGGGATTGCGAGGATGAGCGCGGCCCCCGTCAGCCGGGCAGTCACGGCTGCCCCGGGCGTCCAGCCGGTTTCCAGCAGTGCCTTGGCGAAGGAGCCCGAAAGCCCGAAGATCGCGGAGGAAAAGAGGGCGACACCCAGTCCTGACGCCAGGAAGCCGGAGGCTTTGGCCGTGGCCGCCCGGCCGGGGGCGGCGTCCTGAGCAGGGGCGGGAGCCTGGGCCGGCACTGGGGCCGGCGCCTCCACCGAAGCGGGAGCCGTTGAGGTTAGCGCCGTTTTGGTGCGGTTGTTCGATGCGGGCACGGATGCCTCCCGTCAGGAGTAAAGTGGGGTATTGGTCCTGACACTATGCCCCCGCATTGTAAGGAGTCAAGATGGTCTTTGCCCCTGACACGGAACTCGCGCTGCGCTTCGTAGTGAACCTCATCAACTCGGCCGCCAACGGCGAGGAACACCTGGCCACAGTGGAAGATCTGGACGAGTTCCTGCGGCAGGATGGCTTTACCGGTTTCCGCACCCGCGACACCGCCGAGCTGTCCAGCATCCACGCACTGCGGACGGAACTGGCAGCCCTGTGGACGGCGGATGAGGACACGGCCGTGGCTGGCGTGAACCGTCTCCTGCGCGAGGCCCAGGCACTCCCCCAGCTCCTCAAGCACGACCAGTGGGACTGGCACCTGCACGCCACGACGCACGATGCCCCGCTGGCGGACAGGATGGGCACCGAAGCAGCCATGGCGCTGGTGGACGTGATCCGCAGCAAGGAGATGGACCGCATGCTCGTGTGCGCGGCCGATGACTGCGACGCTGCGGTGCTCGACCTCAGCCGGAACCGGTCCAAGCGGTACTGTGACACCGGGAACTGCGCCAACCGAGCGCACGTGGCGGCGTACCGGGCACGGCGCGCCAGCGGAGAGTAGTCAGCGCGAGCAGAGAGTATGCCGCGCAGGCGGCGGCTGGCGGTTAGGCGTTAGGAGGTTCCGCCGTCGGGCCCGGATTCGCCGGTTGCGGCCGAACCCGCCGAACCCGGGGCATCCGGGCGGCGCTGGGTTCCCCCGCTTGAGGTTCCCCCGCTTGAGGTTCCCTGGGCCCCGTGGCCGCCGTGTCCCTGCGAGGGCTTCCGGGCCGAGCTCAGGTTCACCCCGGAGCCTTTCCCCAGGTGGGCGGCATTGTCCTTGTAGCTCATGGACAGCATCGCGGCGATGACGAGGGTGACAATGAAGGCGATGCCGGCGGCGGTGAAGGCCAGGTCGAACCGCGGCGACCGGGCGCTGCCGCCGGAAGCAAAAATCAGAACTGCGAAGAACGCCACCACAGCCCAGAAGGCGGAGAACATCAGGGGTCCCTTCACCGAGGTCCGCAGGTTTCGCGGTTCTCCTGGTTTCTGGTGTGCCAAGGTGATTCCTCCCGTGCGGGCGGCGCGATGCGGCCTGCCCGCTGTGATGTGTGCTGGTGCTGAAGGGGTACTGGGTGTCGAAGGCTGTTCTACAACGAGTAGAAGCCCTGGTACTAGTTTACGGCCTTTGGCGCGTCCGCCCGCGCATCGTGCCGGAGCGAGAGGCCTGCCAGGATCCAGAGCACGCCCGAGATTATGGCCCCGCCGCCGGCAACACCCAGCAGCGCGTGGGGACCAAGGCCCACAAAGAACGGCAGGGTGCCGGCCGTGCCCAGCCCGATGACTCCGGAGGCCAGCCAGTCGCGGGCCAGGACATGCCGTCCGCGCAGCGTAATGCCCAGCCACAGCTCGGCCGCCGACGCCACGGCCAGCCCCACAGCGCCAATCACGGCGAACAGCAGGCTGCCCTGCAGGAACAGCAGGGCCACGCCGGCACCGGTCAGGGCCGCACCCGCAGCGGACAGCAGGCGGCCGGCGGGCGCTTCCCGCCGGAAACCGGTCATCGGAATGCCCCACAGCAGGATCAGGCCCGTGGCCAGCAGATACACCCCGCCCGTCAGCGACATTCCGGCCACCGAAGGGGCCGCCCAGAACACGGTCACGGCGCCGAACGCCAGCGCGGCGGCAGCCCGCAGCAGGGCGGGTTTCCACAGCTCCGCCGAGGGGGCAGGCACATCGGATTCAGCAGGGTTAACGGGGGAAGTCACTGCCCCAGTTTAGTGCGCCGGCCTGTGCCCGCGAATCCGGGCCGCAGGCTAGGAGCCGAGCACCATCCAGCGGTCCGTCCTGGCCCGCAGTCCCAGGGTCACGGCCCGGGCGCACATGTAGCCCAGCGAAAAGGCCACCCACACCCAAACCAGCGCCGCAGCGCCGTCGGCCCCGGCCAGCGGCACCACCAGCAGCAGCGGAAGGTACACCGCGAGATTTACGACGCCGGCAATCGCCAGATACTTCGCGTCGCCGGCCCCGATCAGCACCCCGTCGAGGACGAACACGTAACCGGCGAGGGGCTGGCCCGCGGCCAGAACCCACAGGGCCGCTGTCAGCACCGACTGGACGCCGGCGTCGGGCGTGAAGAGAGCGCCGGCGAACGGGGCAGCCAGGGCGAGGAGCACGCCGGTGACCACACCGAAGCCGGTGCCCCAGCGGATCATGGTCCGGGTCAGGATCCGGGCTTTGCCGGGGTTGGAGGCGCCCAACTCCTTTCCGATCAGCGCCTGCGCGGCGATGGCCAGTGCGTCCAGTGCGAAGGCAAGGAAGGTGAAGACCGTCATGGCCAGCTGGTGGGCGGCCAGGTTCACCGCTCCCTGGGCCGTCACCACGAGAACAGTGGCAAGGATGGCAGTGCGCAAGCTGAGGGTCCGCAGCATGAGCCAGGAGCCCACCTTGGTCATGGCCCGGATCCCATGCCAGTCGGGCAGCAGGCTGACCCCGTAATGACTGGCGTTGCGCTGCACCATCACCAGGTACACTGCGGCCATCGCCCACTGCGCGATGCTGGTTCCCATTGCAGACCCGACCACGGACAGCCCGAGTCCGTACACCAGCACCAGGTTCAGGACGATATTTAGGGCGAAGCCCGCCGTGGCCACTACCAACGGCGTCCGGGTGTCCTGCAGTCCCCTCAGCACGCCCGTGCCCGCGAAGATGAGCAGCATCGCGACCAGCCCGGGCATGGACCAGCGCAGATAGTCGACGGCGAATGTGCGGATTTCCGGGCTCGGCCCCATGAGCCCGATCAGCGGCTCCGCGGCGAGGAACCCTGCCAGCGCCAGCGTGGTCCCGAGCAGGAGGGCGAGCCAGACGCCGTCGCGCCCGGCGGCCAGCGCCCTGCCCAGCTGGCCGTCCCCTACCGCCCGCGCCACGGCCGGGGTGGTGGAGTAGGCCAGGAAAACCATCAGCCCCACCGCGGTGTGCAGCACCGCCGAGGCCAGTCCGACGCCGGCCAGCTGGGCCACGCCCAGGTGCCCCACGATGGCCGAATCGGCAAGCAGAAAGAGCGGTTCGGCGATCAGCGCGCCAAAGGCTGGAACGGCCAGCCGGAGGATTTCACGGCCGTGGCTCTCGGGTTTGGGGGTGGAAACGGCGGCGGAAGGCGATTGTGGCACGGATTCAGCCTAGCTGGCGCAGAAAAGATAACCACGACACATTAGTTGACACTTCAACAAAATTTCGGGAGAGTGGAATGGAAGCATCACCGGACGCGCTCCGGACTGCATGCGTAAAAGAGACAAACCCCCAATCGATCCGAACGGTGAGAATCTCCATGAACCAGTCCACCCAGACCACCACAGCCCTGACGATCCTGCGAGTGATCGCGGGATTCCTCTTCGCCGCGCACGGCTGGCAGAAGTTCAACGAATTCACCATCGCCGGCACGCAGGCATCCTTCGCCAAGATGGGGGTCCCGGCCGCTGAGGTCGCCGCCCCGGTCGTCGCCACGCTGGAACTGGTGGGCGGCATCGCCCTCATCCTCGGCGTGCTGACCCGCGTCTTCGCCGCCCTTCTCGCCCTGGACATGCTCGGCGCCCTCTTTCTGGTCCACGCCTCGGCCGGAGTTTTCGTCGCCACCGGCGGCTACGAGCTGGTTCTCCTGCTTGCAGCCGGGGCAGCGGCCATCGCCCTTGCCGGAGCCGGCCGCCTCTCGGCGGACGCAGCCCTGTTCGGCCGCAGCGATTCAAAGCTCAAGGTTCTCGCGTAACATCCCCGGACAGGCAGCACCGTTCCAGGGCGGTGATTGTCCGGGAACAACGACGGCGGCTGCTCGCCTGGCGCTTCGGCGCCCGGCGGGCGGCCGCCGTCGTTTAATGTCATTCCGTGGTTTCGGCCGGCTGCTGTCAGCTCAGCCATGTCTGTTGTTCAGCCGGTGACGCCCGTCAGTTCATCGGGCGTGTGGGCCAGCGTTGCTGTGCGGACAGTCTTTCCCGCCTTCAGGTCAACGGCGTGCAGTTTCCGGGTGGCCGGTTCGGTTACATAGGCCATGGAGCCCTGGACGTACAGGGTGGGCCGCGGGTCCTGCCACGCCTCGGGCTCCTGCCAGGCCGGCACGACGGGAATCGTGGACTCGGTGGCGCCGGTCAGCGGGTTGAGAACATGCAGCGCGCCGTCGGTGCCAAGGACCAGTGCCTCCCCGGCCGGCCCGCGCCCCAGCGACCGGAAGGAATAGCTCGTCCTGAGTTCCACCAGCTTCAGGGCCTTGGTGTCGGTGTTCACCAGTGAAATCCTGGTGGGCCGCTCCAATACCGCTTCCTTGTCCACCTTGTAGTCCCCCAGCACCACAGGCGACGCCGGCGAGCCGGCCTGGTTGCCCATCCTGCCATAGGTGTCCGGGCTGGCGACCTTGGCGAACTTGCCGTCCTTGAATACCAGCATCCCGTCCTCGCATCCGAAGATCACGGTGCTGTCGCCGGCCACTGCCTCACCGTGGACGCCCGGGCAGTCCGGGCTCCGGAGGATCTCCCTGCGGTCCTGGCCCGCGGCCTGCCCCAGGAGGGCCACGGCGTTGCGGGCATCCTCGTCCCCCACTGTCACCAGCAGCTTCCCGTCATCCAGTTCCACAGCCACGCCGTGGTGGGCCTCGGGCGCTGTGTAGGTCGCCGTCTCCGGAAGCCCGTCATCCGCCAGCGTTCCAAGGGCGGCCGATTCAAAGGACTCCACCTTGCCGGACCCGTCACTGAACAGGACGGTCCTTCCCGCGTGCCGCACCACATGGCCCGGCTTGCTGGCCCCGAACGCGTGATCCGTCAGTGTTGGCTCGGCGGCATAGGAATGGCCATGGTCGCCATGCTGCTCGGTCCAGGTGCCGGCATCGAGAACGCGGAACGAGTCGTCCGCCGCCACCAGGACGTGGCGGCCGTCCCCCGCAGGGCTGATCCGGGTGTAGCCGTCCATTACAACGTCCCCGGCGGGCTGAAGGGTTGCCGCGTCCAGCACTCCGACGCCGCCGGCGTAGGTGTACACCAGTCGCGGCTCAGGGGCGCGAAGCTCGGCCGGTTCCGCGGTCCCTCCGTGCGGGGAGGTGCTGCCGGAACTCTCGGCGGTACTCTGCGCGGGGCCAATGGCGCAGCCTGCCAGCAGCAGGACAACTCCGCAGGCAGCGGCCACGGGCACTACCAGCGGCGCTGCGAGGGGCCTTTTGAAAGCCGCCACGAATGGCTTGGTGGACAGCCCTGAATATGGGCTCTCTGCGCGGCGGCGGGTGCTGCGCGGGGCAGGAGAATTGAATCGTCTCGTCAACATGACACTAATGATAATCATTATTATTAGTGATCCGGCGACTCCGGCTCTTGCGTGACGGGGAATTCAGGGCACGGGATTCATCGCGCGGGCGTCTTATGGCATCGATGAACACGATTGTGAAGCCCCGGATCTGACCAAAGGAAGGCGGTCAGTAAACTGCGACCATGAGCGAGACTGCCGCCAACTCAGTGACCCTCCGCTTCCTTGCCGCCCCCATGGACGTGGGCCACAGCGGATCCGTCGACGCCGGCACGGTGCTCGAGTGGGTGGACAAGGCGGCATATGCCGCCGCCGTCGGCTGGGCCAAGTCCTACTGTGTCACCGCCTACGTGGGGAACATCCACTTTGCCGACCCGGTGAACATCGGCGACATGGTTGAGGTCACGGCCACCATCGTCTTCACCGGCCGCTCCTCCATGCATATCCGAACGGTGGTTTCCTCCGGGGACCCCAAGGGCGGGCCGGCCACCATGCGCAGCCAGTGCATGGTGATCTTTGTGGCGGTTGGCGAGGACGGGAAGCCCGTCCCGGTTAAGCAGTTCGAGCCGGTAACGGCGGAGGAACTGGAACAGCGGGACCACGCCCTGGCCCGGATCGGGATCCGCGAGCAGATCGTCGAAGCCATGAGCGCGCAGGAATATACAGATGCCGGGACCGCCGAGCGCGTCGTGCTGCGGTTCATGGCAGCGCCCACCGACGTTAACTGGGGCGGAAAAGTCCATGGCGGCATCGTCATGAAATGGATCGACGAAGCCGCATATGTTTGCGCCTCACGCTACTGCGGCCGGGACACGGTGGCCGTCTTCTCCGGCGGCGTGCG
Organism: Arthrobacter sp. K5; assembly: GCF_040448525.1. Classification (NCBI taxonomy): domain Bacteria; kingdom Bacillati; phylum Actinomycetota; class Actinomycetes; order Micrococcales; family Micrococcaceae; genus Arthrobacter; species Arthrobacter sp. K5. The sequence continues at coordinate 2,997,646 of NZ_CP159279.1, forward strand.
CTTCTACCGGCCGCTGCTGATCGGCCACGTGGTGGAGGTGGAGGCGCGGCTGGTCTACACGGGCACCAAGGGCATGCACGTTGCCGTACATGTCCGGTCCGGGGACCCCAAGGGCCGCGAACTGAACCTGACCACCTACTGTCTCACCGTGATGGTCGCCCGCGACGCCGAGGGCACCTCGGTCCCCATCCCTGCATGGACCCCCGTGTCCGAGGAGGACAAGCGGCTTCACGCCCATGCCCGGGAACTCCTGGAAATCAGGGCAGCAGCCCCGGGAAACAGGCTGCCCAACCACCTGCTGCAGTCGCAACGGCACTAGCACCGGCGGCCTGCGCTGCCCCCTCGGACACTGCTCGCGCGGACACTGACCCCTTGGACATCGCTCCCGCGGAACGCCAGGCCGAGGCCGCCGCAGCCTAGAAGCCGCCGCCCCCGCCGGCGTCCCCAGCCATGTTGGCGAACCGCGAGTAATGGCCCTGGAAGGCGACCACGATGTCCTTGGTAGGGCCGTTACGGTGTTTGGCCACGAGGATGTCTGCTTCACCGGCCCGCGGGGACTCCTTGTCGTAGACGTCCTCGCGGTGCAGCAGAATCACCATGTCGGCGTCCTGCTCGATGGACCCCGACTCACGCAGGTCCGAGACCATGGGGCGCTTGTCCTGGCGCTGCTCAGATCCACGGTTCAGCTGCGACAGCGCGATGACAGGGACCTGGAGTTCCTTGGCGAGCAGCTTCAGCGCACGGGAGAACTCGGAGACTTCCTGCTGGCGGGACTCCACTTTCTTGCCCGAACTCATGAGCTGCAGGTAGTCAAGGATGACGAGTTTGAGGTCGTGCTGCTGCTTGAGGCGGCGGCACTTGGCCCGGATCTCCATGAGGGACATGTTGGGGCTGTCGTCAATGAACAGCGGGGCATCATTCATGCGCCCCATGGTGGTGGCAATCTTGGACCACTGCTCGTCCTTGATGGTGCCCTTGCGAAGGTCCTGCAGGCCGATGGTGGCCTCGGCCGACAGGAGACGCATGGCGATCTCGTTGCGGCCCATTTCGAGGGAGAACATCACTGTGCTCAGGTTGTTCTTGATGGCTGCCGAGCGGGCAAAGTCCAGTGCGAAGGTGGACTTACCCACGGCAGGCCGGGCGGCAATGACGATCATCTGGCCCGGGTGCAGCCCGTGCGTCAGCTCGTCCAGCTCGTAGAAGCCGGTGGGGACGCCCACCATGCCCTCGCCGCGGTGGCCGGAGGCTTCGATCTCATCCACCGTGGACTCCATGACGTCCTTCAGGACGACGTAGTCTTCCGCCGTGCGGCGCTCGGCCACCGCGTAGACCTCCGCCTGGGCCTGGTTGACCAGGTCTTCGACCTCGCCGTCCTGCCCGTAGCCGAGCTGCACGATCTTGGTGCCGGCATTGACCAGCCGCCGGAGCACGGCGCGCTCCGCCACGATCTCGGCGTAGTAGCCTGCGTTCGCGGCCGTGGGTACCGTCTGAATGAGCTCATGGAGGTAGGCCGGTCCGCCGATCCGGTTGATTTCGCCGCGTTTGGTCAGCTCATCGGACACCGTGACGGCATCCGCGGGTTCTCCGCGGCCATAGAGGTCAATGACCGCCTCGTAGATGGTTTCGTGGGCAGGGCGGTAGAAGTCTTGCCCGCGCAGGATCTCAACCACGTCCGCAATGGCGTCCTTGGAGAGCATCATGCCGCCCAGGACGGACTGTTCGGCGGGGATATCCTGGGGAGGTTTACGGCTGCCTTCGGATTCGCGGGTACCTTCGATTGAGTCCAGGTGCGTAACTGACAAAGCTGCCGTCCTCCAATGTGTCCGCAGTCCGTGCAGGAGGACTGCGGCGCGTGTGCCGTGTGCCGTGGGTGGGCCGCGCAGCAAGGATCTGCTGCCCGGGCTGGTGCAACTACACCAGCAGGCCCTGACATTTTTCGGTCCTGGCCGTTGACCCAGGCGACGCCTCATCCACAGGTTTTCCACAGGGCAGCACTAATCTCCCGGAGCCCGGCTGTTCGCCGGCTCCGGTCTTCAGGCCGGCAGGGAAAACTCACCCGAATGGGGTGTCTCCGCTACGTTAGCGCCCGGGTGGCCACTCACAAAGCCGGCAGTTTCGCACCTCTGTGGATAACGTGTGAACAACAGACTGCTGCTTGTGCACAGCCTGTGGGGGAAGCTGTGGATAGTAAATTTCTTTTCGGCATATATGCCGCCTGACCTGCGGAAACGTTCAGATTTTCCTGTGGACAAATTTAAAATTTGCGCCAACCTTCATCCACAGCCTTAACCGTTGTCTGGGGATACCGGCCGGTAAGTCTGCCTCCGGTGGGAGTTTTCGCGGCCTGTATTCCCACTTTGTGATACTGATCACCGGCATATGTCGGGGGCCGTCCACGCATGCATGGCGCCTGGACGAACCTTCCGATCGAGGGTCATCACAGGAGGGCAGCACCATGCGCAGCCGGGCATATGCTGTGGATAACGCTGATCTGGCGTTAAGCTCTAGGTATGGGCGACGTTCTGACAGTCTTGGTTCCTGCCCTTGTCCTCGCCGCAGTCCTCTGGGCTCTCGCAACGGCATTGAAGCCGCGGGATGGGGGCATGTCCGACGCGGACCGCTACCAGCTGGATCTGGCCCGGCGTTCCCAGGCCCATTACGCAGCCCAGGTTCAGGCGGCCATGACGGCCCGGGCACGCATAGAGGCGGCAGCCCTGCCAAGCCAGAACCGGCAGCAGCAGATCCAGCAGCACGACCATCGTCAGGCGCCGCCGCCGGGCCATGCCGGCCACGATCCCGGCCACCTTCCTGACTACCCGCACGGCTCGTATCCTGCAGCGCTTGGGCCCGGGACAATGCTGAACCCGCAGCTGGCGCTGCAGCTGCAGACATTGGTGCGCAACGGGCAGAAGCTCCAGGCCATCCGGCTTTTGCGCCAGGCCACCCATTCAAACCTTTTGACCGCCAAGCAATATGTAGATCGGCTGTAACCATGGAATCGCTCGTGATCCCCTTCCTGATCCTCGTGGCCGTGGCTGTCGCCGTGGCCCTCGCGGCTCGTGCGTTCAGCCGCCGCCGGCGCACGGTCAGTGAGCCAGCCAAGCCGCCGGCGGAGTCCGCGGAGCTCGCAAAGGAAGCCGCAGCCAAGCTGTCCGAGGACGAACACAGGCGCCTGTATGCGCTCATCGCCCAGGGCCAGGCCATGGCGGCGATCAAGCTGTACTACGAGGTGTCAGGACAGGGCTTGCGCGCATCGCGGGACGCAGTGGCCGCGCTGGCAGCCCATCCGCAGCCCTTCCGCTTACCGGCCCAGGTACCCAGCGAACCCGAAGACGACGACGAGCCGCCTCAGCGGTTCCCGTACCGGTACCGGGCCATTGCCAGCAAAGGCGATGTCACCCGGGAGGTCAGCAGCAACATGCTCAATGACGAGATCTACGGCCGCATCCGCACGCTTGCCAAGAGCGGCAACGTCGAAGCAGCCGCCACCGCGCTGACCCGGCACTCAGACATCACCATGAAGCAGGCGCGCGAATTCATCGCCCTGCTGGACGACTAGCAGCGGTCGGGCGCCCGCGGGCACGTAGCGGCAGCCGCCTAGAAGTCGAACAGGTCCCCCAGCCAGCCTTCCTTCTTCTTGTGGCGGCGGCGGTCATGGTCGCGGTCGTATCCCTTGCCGTAGCTGCGGTCGTCGTAGCGCGGCTGGTCACGCCGCGGTTCCACGTTGCGGTACAGCGGCGGAGGAACCATGCCGGGCGCGGGCGACACCGGCGCAGGGGGAGCGGGCGCCGGAGGTGCCGCCGTCGCCCCCGCGTTGACCCGGTCGATGATCTTGTCCAGTTCGCCGCGGTCCAGCCACACACCCCGGCACTGAGGGCAGTAGTCGATTTCGACCCCGCTGCGTTCGCTCATGACCAGGTCTGAAGAATCAATGGGACATTTCATGCCCGGCACAACGAGCGGGTACCGCGATTAGTTCGCGTTGCCGCCCGCCGAGATCCCGGCCAGCAGCTGTTCAAAGGGCAGCGACTCCAGCAGGGCCGGCCTGCGGCCCGGCTGGTCGCCCTCCAGGAGGCTGCTGAACTCTGCCGCCGCCCGTTCGATCCGCGCCGAAAGGGGGGTTCCGCCGTCGTCCGTGTTTCCCCAGTCCTGGGGGCCGGCGAAGACGGCCGTGGCGGCCGTCCGCGTGCGCAGGTAGCTGAACAGCGGGCGCATGGCGTGGTCGAGCACCATCTGGTGGCGGTCCGTTCCGCCGGTGGCCCCCAGGAGGGCCGCCTTGCCGTCCAGCGACTTGGGGTCGAGCACGTCAATGAAGGACTTGAATAGCCCGCTGTAGGACGCGCTGAACACCGGTGAGACCGCGATGATGCCGTCGGAGGACTCGACGCCGGCGATGACCTCTGCCAGCCGGGGCGGGGCAAAACCCGTGACGAAGTTGTTGGCGATGTCCACGGCCAGTTCACGCAGTTCCACGACGTCGGTGGTCACCTCGTAGCCGGCGGCTGCCAGCTCCCGTGTCGCGGCTGCGGCCAGCTGGTCGGCCAGCAGGCGGGTCGACGAAGGCACTCCCAGGCCGGCGGACAGAACGGTAATGCGGCGGGTCTCCATGGCGGTCTCCTCTGGATGGCTCTATATATGCATTTGCATCTACTAGCTCAACCCGGGAGGGATTGCCTTTATTCCGCTGCCCCGTAGACGGCCCAGTACACTGCGTCCATGGCGGATAACAAGACACAGGTGACAGGGGTTTCGGCGGACGACTTCCTCGCGGCTCTGGAGCATCCGGTGCGCCGGCAGGACGGCCTACGCCTTCGCGCCCTCATGGCGGAACTGACGGGCCAGGAACCGGAGATGTGGGGTCCTACGATCGTCGGATTCGGAACGGTGCACTATAAATACGCCACCGGGCGCGAAGGGGACACTGCAGCAGTGGGGTTTTCTCCCCGCAAAGCCAGCCTGTCACTGTATGGGCTAACGAATGCGCCGGAGTCGGCTGCGCTCCGCGAGCGTCTGGGAAGGCACAAGACGGGTGCCGGCTGCCTCTACATCAACAAGCTGTCCGACATCGATGAGGCCGTGCTGGCCGAGCTGATCAGCATCGGCTACCGCTATGGGACCACAGTCCTGCACAGCCGGTAGGAAGCAGGACGAGACCCGCAGGAACGACGAAGCCCCCGCCGTCGGCTTCCCGGAGGAATCCGACGGCGGGGGCCGTCAGCAGTTCAGGACTGCGGAGTGGACCGGCAAAAGCCGGATCTCCTACTTGCCTGCGACTACGTCGAGTTCGATCACAGCGGCAACGTCGTCGTGCAGACGAACGTTGGCCTGGTAGGAACCAACCGACTTGATGTGTGCCGGCAGTTCAACCTTGCGCTTGTCGATGCGGCCGAGGCCAGCGGCCTCAACAGCGTCGGCTACGTCGCCCTGCTTGACGGTGCCGAACAGGCGTCCGGACTCGCCAGCCTTGACAACGAGCTTGACCGGCTTGGCGGAGAGTGCAGCAGCCTGCTTCTGAGCGTCTTCCAGGGAAGCGTGCTCGCGGGCAACGCGGGCAGCCTTGATGGACTCAACCTGCTTCTCGCCACCCTTGGACCAGGTCAGAGCGAAACCGCGGGGCAGCAGGAAGTTACGTGCGTAACCGTCCTTGACCTCGACAACGTCGCCAGCAGCACCGAGACCGGTTACTTCGTGGGTCAGAATGAGCTTTGCCATGTTAGTTAATCCCTTTCCTTAGCCCCGGCCAGCGCCGGAGTAGGGCAGCAGAGCAACTTCGCGGGCGTTCTTGATTGCCTGGGCGATCTTGCGCTGCTCCTGCACCGTGACGCCAGTGACGCGACGGGCGCGGATCTTTCCGCGGTCGGAGATGAACTTGCGCAGCAATGCTACGTCCTTGTAGTCGATGACAGTGATGTCAGCGGCCTTCAAGGGGTTGGACTTTGGTTTGGGCTTACGGAGTTCAGCCTTAGCCATCGTGGAGCTCCTATTCTAGGGAGCCCGTGAATCGTGATCCACGGGATGGTGGTGGTCCGATCGCGACATGTACAAAACGTCCCGCGTGGAACGCCTTGGCGGATGCTGCGCCGGGCCTTTGTTTTGTTGTTAGAAGGGAGGTTCGGAATCCGGGCCGTTGCCCCAGCCGCCGCCCGCATTGCTGACTCCGGGCGTGGCCCATGGGTCATCCTGCGCTGCTGCGGGCTGGTTGCCGCCCCAGTTTCCTCCGGTGTTGCCGCCCTGGTTTCCACCCTGGCCGCCACCGAATCCACCGCCACCGAATCCGCCGCTGTTGCCGCCGCCGAAACCGCCCTGGCCGCCGGAGCGCTGGGTGCGGTTGACTTTGGCATTGGCGTAACGCAGGCTCGGGCCGATTTCGTCGACTTCGAGCTCGATAACGGTGCGCTTCTCGCCTTCTTTTGTTTCGTAGGAACGGCTCTTCAGGCGGCCGGAAACAATCACGCGGGTGCCCTTGGTGAGGGACTCGGCGACGTTCTCTGCTGCCTCGCGCCAAACCGAAGCGCGGAGGAACAGGGTTTCCCCGTCCTTCCACTCATTGGACTGGCGGTCGAAGGTGCGAGGCGTGGACGCGATGGTGAAGTTCGCTACTGCCGAACCTGACGGTGTGAACCTCAGCTCGGGGTCATTGGTCAGATTACCGATGACCGTAATAGTGGTTTCGCCTGCCATCTACTGCCTCCTTGTTCGTTCCTGCGGTGTAAAGAATGAAAGCTGTGAGCTGAAATTACTCAGCAACAACCTTCTGCTCTTCGGGGCGGATGATCTTGGTGCGCATGATGGTCTCGTTGAGACCCAGCTGGCGGTCAAGTTCCTTGGCGGTAGCCGGCGTCGCGGTGAAGTTCACCACGGCGTAGATACCTTCGGACTTCTTCTTGATGTCGTAAGCCAGACGGCGACGGCCCCAGATGTCAACCTTTTCGATGGTTCCACCATCGTTGGTGATGACGTTCAGGAACTTCTGAAGCGACGGCTCTACGGTACGCTCTTCGACCTCGGGGTCGATGATTACCATCAATTCGTAAGGACGCATATGTGAACCCACCTCCTTTGGGCTAAGCGGTTACGGTATTTCCGTAACAGGAGGTTCATTTGCGGTGCCGTGCAGGCCCGCGTCCAAAAATGGACCAGGGCGCAGCACAGACTTCACTATCTTAGTGCATCGGGACGGAATTCTGCGATTCGGACAGCTCCAAGGCTAGTGGCCGCGATGGCGAGCCGGAAGCGGCGGGCCGCCTATGTGGAAAACACGCAGGAAGCCGGCCGCCCGACTGACCCCGGCGCCGGCGCCAGTCATATGGCCCGGGCTGCGGACAACTCCCGGCCCGGGATACTGGAGCCATGACGATTCTGAAATCCGTGCTCCTCTTCACCCTGGCTGCGGTTGCGGAGATCGGCGGAGCATGGCTGATCTGGCAGGCCGTGCGGGAGGACAAGGCGTGGTGGTGGGCCGGACTCGGAATTGTGGCGCTGGGGCTGTACGGCTTCGTGGCCGCTTTCCAGCCGGACGCGCACTTTGGCCGTGTCCTCGCGGCGTACGGCGGGGTCTTCATCGTCGGGTCCTTGGCCTGGGGCATGCTTCTTGACGGGTTCCGGCCCGACCGCTGGGACCTCATCGGTGCCACCGTCTGCCTCGTTGGCGTCGCCGTGATCATGTTCGCCCCACGGCAGGGCTGACCTCCAAATGAAATCATCCGCCCGGTCCGGCCGTGACGGCCAACCGGGCGGATGATTTCAGAAAAACGGTTTGAGATGCGGCGCCGGTTTACGACGCCGGGCCGGACCCGACGCCTGCTTCCGCGGTTTCGGGGGACGTTTCGGAGGTGGCCGGCACCTCAGCCCGGCCCGGACCGCCCTTGCGGTAGCGCCACACACCGATACCGACCACCACGACGGCCAGGGCAACGGAGAGCAGGAGCGACTCGCGGGTGGTATCCAGGATGACCATGCCGATGATGAGCGCCACGATGCTGCCGATCGCCAGCCAGGTGAGGTAGGGGAAGAACCACATCTTGAGCGTCAGGTCCTTGGCCGCCGCTCCCATCCGGCGGCGCAGCACCAGCTGCGACGCTGCAATGACCAGCCAGACAAAGAGCGCGATGGCGCCGGAGGTGTTCACCAGGAACAGGAATACCGTGTCCGGGGCGATGTAGTTCAGTCCCACGGTGATGAATCCGACCACGGTCGATGCCAACACTGCAGCGGCCGGCACGCCGCGCTTGGAGATGCGGGTCCAGGACTTCGGGGCGTCCCCGCGCTGCGAGAGCGAGAACAGCATGCGGCTGGCCGTGTAGAGGCCCGAGTTCAGGCAGGACAGCACAGAGGTCAGCACCACGACGTCCATGATGGTGCCCGCACCGGGAATACCAAAGAGCTCAATGACTGCGACGTAGGGGCTCTTGGCAACGTTGGCGGAGTTCCAGGGCAAGAGCGTGACAACGATCGCGATGGAGCCGATGTAGAAGACGAGGATTCGCCAGACGGTGGACTTCACGGCCTTCTTGACCGCTTCAACCGGGTTTTCGGATTCACCGGCTGCGATGGTGGCGATCTCAGCCCCGAAGAACGCGAAGACCACCACGAGGATTCCGGCCAGGACGGCTCCCGGCCCGTTGGGGAGGAAGCCGCCGTTGCCCGTCAGGTTGCTCAGGCCAGGCGCCGGAACGCCCGGAACCAGGCCGAGGATCGCCGCCACACCGAAGAGGAGGAACAGGATGATGGCCGTGACCTTGATGGAGGCGAACCAGAACTCGAACTCCCCGTAGGACTTCACCGAGCCCAGGTTGGTCAGCGTGAGCAGGACCATGAGCACCAGGGCCCAGACCCACTGGTCGATGCCGGGCACCCAGCGGTGCATAATCGCCGCGCCGGCGGTCGCCTCGATGCCCAGCACGATGATCCAGAACCACGCGTAGAGCCAGCCGATGCTGAAGCCCGCCCAGCGGCCCAGTGCTTTGTCCGCGTAGGTGGAGAAGGAACCGGTTTCGGGGTTAGCGGCCGCCATCTCGCCAAGCATCCGCATGACCAGAATGACCACGATGCCTGCGGCCATGTAGGCCAGCAGGATGCCGGGACCGGCCTGCTGGATGGCCGCGCCGGAGCCGACGAAGAGGCCGGCGCCGATGACGCCCGCAATGGCGATCATCGACAGGTGCCGGGGTTTTAGGGATTTCGACAGTTGTTGGTCAGCGTGCATGGCTGCGCCATCCTCGTTTTGATTGCAGGTTTTGGGGCGGTGGCCGGGCGGCAGAGTCTGTGCCGGGGACCACACTGTGCGTTTCACACTAAGGGAGCCGGGGGCAGGTCCGGGCTGTGCAAAGACACAGTTTACGGCACTACAAAACAGGCACTCTCCCAAGCTGAGGAATCACAATGCAACTAATGTTGCCTGCAAAGCAATTTTGTAACGGGGCTGAAATGTTCGTTCGCCCCGGCTAGAGCCGAGGGCGCGTCCCAAAGAACAGCTCAGTCACACGGGCCAGGCGGTGCGGATCCTCCACGCCGCAGAGCTCCCGGGCCGAGTGCATCGACAGCAGGGGAACACCCACATCCACGGTCCTGATGCCCAGCCGGGTGGCCGTCAGCGGGCCGATCGTGGAACCGCACGGCATCACGTTGTTGGAGACAAACTCCTGGAAGGGAACGCCGGCCTCACCGCACAGCCGCGCCCAGAGTGCAGCCCCTGCTGCGTCGGTGGCGTACCGCTGGTTGGCGTTGATCTTGAGCAGCGGTCCGCCGTTGAGGACAGGACGGTTGACGGGGTCGTGGCGTTCGGCATAGTTGGGGTGGACGGCGTGGCCGGCGTCGGCAGAAACACAGAGCGACGCCGCGAACGCCTGCCGCCGCTGGCTCGCCGAGGCGCCCAGCCCGTCCGAGATCCGGACAAGAATGTCTTCCAGGACCGGCCCGCACGCCCCGGACCGGGACGCGGAACCGATTTCCTCGTGGTCGAAGGCGGCGAGCACAGCAATCGGTGCGGTTCTCCCGGAAGCCTCCGGGCCGCCGTCGGAAGCGTCAGCGTGGGCGATCAGCGCCGTAATCCCGGCGTGCGTGGCGGACAGGTTGTCCAGCCGCCCGGAGGCGAAGAATTCACTCCTGACCCCGAAGACCGCAGCCGGCTGCGTGTCCGCGATGACGACGTCGTACCCGCCGATCTGGGCCGGATCAACAGGCGTGCCGCCAACAGGATTGCCCCCGCCGGACACCCGTTCGGCCAGCACCGCCAGCAGGTCCTCCCCGTTAGGATCGCCGAGCCCGAACACCGGGTTCATGTGCTGCTGTTTGTCGAGGGTGAGGCCTTCGTTCACGGCCCGGTCAAGATGGATGGCCAGCTGCGGAAAGCGCAGCAACGGACCGGTGGTGGTCAGGTGCTGCGTGCCGTCGAGCATCACGAGGCGCCCGGCCAGCTGCAGTTCCCGGTCCAGCCACGAGTTCAGCAGCGGACCGCCGTAGACCTCCACGCCCGCCTGGAGCCACCCGAAACGGCCCGTGGTCGGCTTGGGCTTGAGCTTGAACGACGGCGAATCCGTGTGGGCGCCCAGGATGTTGAAGCCGGTGGTGGGTCCGGCACCTTCGGGCGTGACCCATGCGATGAGCGCACCGTCCCGGACAACGTAGAACTTGCCTGCCGTGGCCTCCCAGGGCTGCAGCTCGTCCAGGCCGGTGAAGCCGGCCTCCGCCAGGCGCCGGGCGCCCTCGTGGGCGGCGTGGAAGCTCGACGGCGAGGCGCTGACATAGTCGCCCAGGTCCCGGATGTGCTCTGCGGCGGAGGAATGGAGAGGCATGGCTCCGAGTCTAGCGTTGCCCTAGATGGTGACGTTGAGCCCTGCCGTGTAGCCGCCGGACACGGAACCCGACATGGTGGCCAGCTGGTAGATGCCGCCGTCTTCGCCGAACACGTTGTCTGACTGCAGGGTTGTGTTGGGGAAATTCCGGGCGCTGGTTTCGTAGCCCGCAGAGGCGTAGACCTCCCTGCAGGCAGCGTCGGTCATGGCTAGCTGCGAGACAGCAAGGACCTGCCCTGCCGCCGTGGCGTTGTTCATGGACTCGAACACTTCGAAGTGGATATGCGGCCAGCGGCCGTTGTAGGCGCCCGGGTAGATGGTCTTGAAGGTGACCTGGCCGTTGGCGTCCGCCTCCTGCACGCCCCGCAGGAAGTTCTCGTTCTCCAGCCCCGAATCGTAGAGCGAGTACCGTCCCTCCTTGTCGCAGTGCCAGGCGTAGACGGCCGCACCGGCCAGCGGGACGCAGCCGTTGGAGTTGTCGAGCAGGGTCAGTGTGACGGTCAGTGGTACGCCGTCCGCCGTCGTGGTGGACGTGCCGAAACTTGAGGTGATGTCCTGCCGGACCACCCCGGAGGCTTCCAGGACGTTAGGCCCGTTGGAGCCGTCGCCCGGATACGGACCGGCGGTCTCCTGCGGGATCTCGACGCCGCATTCGGCGATCGCCCGGGTGACGGTGGGGGTCGAGGTAGCCGAGCCGGACGGCGCCGTCGCCGTTGTGGTGGCGGTAGCGGTTGCGGCAGCGGAAGCCGTCGACGGCGATCCTGAGGGTGCCGACGATGACCCGCCGGGCGTGCAAGCCGCCAGCGCGGCCGCCGTGCCGGCGCCGAGGAACATTCCCAGCGAGCGTCGGGACATCAGCGTGGACAGATCGAACTCGAGCCCGCGGTCATGGCTGGGATGCGGCTCGTGCCGGGGCTGCTGCCCTTCGGGTGTGCGTGGAGTTGTCATGGCATCATCCAACTCCAGCCTGCTATGGCGTGCATAGGGCCCGGCTGTGTGCAAGCTGTGGAGCCTGTTTCCGTAATTGCCCGTTCAGTAGTCCGGGTTGCTCGGGGTCACCAGGCCGGTTTCGTAGGCGTACACCACGGCCTGGACGCGGTCACGGAGGTGCAGCTTGGTCAGGATCCGCCGGACATGTGTCTTCACGGTGGCCTCCGACAGGAAATAGCGGTGCGCGATCTCCGCATTGGAAAGCCCCTCGGACATCGCTTCCAGCATCTCGGTTTCGCGCGGAGTGAGGTCCTCCAGCAGCGGGTCGCGGGGAGCAGGTGCCGTGGCTGGCGGGGACGCCTCGGCTGGACCATTCAACGCGGAAACGGGTTCTGCCCCGCGGACGTACGTCTCTAGAAGCCGCTGGGTCACCCGGGGCGCCACTACGGCGTCGCCGCTCGCCACCACCCGCACGGCCTGGACCAGTTCGGCGGGTGCCACATCCTTGAGCAGGAAGGCCGAGGCGCCGGCCTGCAGGCCGGCGAAGGCGTACTCGTCCAGGTCGAAGGTGGTCAGGATGACGATCCTGGCACGCGAACCTGAACTGGTGATGGCCCGGGTGGCCTCGATCCCGTCGAGCGTAGGCATCCGGACATCCATGAGCACGACGTCGGGATCGAGGTGGCCCACCTGGCGGACTGCCTCGGCCCCATCGGAGGCCTCGCCCACCACCTCAAGTCCGTCCTCACCCTCCAGGATGAGCCGGAACCCCATCCGCAGCAGCGGCTGGTCATCCGCCAGCAGGACCCGGAGGTGTCCGGACTCATTCATTTATTCCCCCATTTTGCCGTTTTCCAAGTTGCCGTCCCGCATCCCGCCGGTCAGCGTGCGCCGTCCTGTGTCCGGCCGTTCAGTGCCAGGACGGCCTGCACGCGCCAGCCGCCGCCGGCGGCCGGGCCTGCCTCCACCGTACCGCCGTAGATCCGGGCCCGTTCCTTCATCCCGGCCAGGCCCTGTCCTGTCCCGCCGGAAGTGGCGGCCTCAACGGTGCCCCGGCCGTCGTCGTGCACTTCTATGGTGACGGTGGAATCGTCGCGCACCACCAGTACGTCCACCCGGCTCAGTGCGCGGCCGTAGCGCAGCACGTTGGTCAGCGATTCCTGCACGATCCGGTACACGGTCAGCTGGAGAGCCACCTCCTCCGGCAGCGCCGGACCCGTATGCGAGTAATGGACGGGAAGGCCTGCGGTCCGGAAGCCGTCCAGCAGCTTCCCGAGGCTTGCGCCGTCCGCGAGCGGCTCACGGGGCGCCCGGCCGGCGGAGGCGTCATCCCGCAGGACGCCGAGGACCCGGCGCATGTCCGCCAGCGCGGTGCGCCCGGTCCTGGACAGTTCCGCGAGGACCTCCGCGGCGCGTTCCGGATCCCTGCGGACCACGACGGCGGCGCCGTCGGACAGGGCGACCATCACGGTCAGCGAGTGGGCAACGACGTCGTGCATCTCACGGGCGATCCTGTTGCGTTCGTTGACTGAGCCCAGGCGTGCGGCCTGCGCGGCCCACGCCGCGATTTCCTGCTCGTGCTCCCGCCGCTGCCGGACGGAAATGCCGATTCCGGTGGCGATGATGTTGGAGAACGCGATGCTGGTGCCGGCCGCGATGCTGGTCACCAGGTGGAACTCCTCCGGCGAGGCGGCGTGCTTGGGCAGTTCCCGCTCCAGCGGTCCCACGGCGGCCAGGAAGTACAGCAGCGCCAGTGGCGCTGTGGCCACGGCCATCGTGACCAGGGCAAAGCGGCGCGTGTGGACCACAGCCACCGCGTACAGCGAGAACCACAGCCCTGCCGACACATTGGATCCCCACGGATGAAGCAGACTCACGCCAACCTCGGCCGCCGCGACGAACACCACCACGGCCACCGGGCGCCGGCGCCGCAGGAAGAGGGACAGGGCGACGGCCGCGAGCAGCGCGACCGCGGCCCACCTGCCCGTAGTGGCGGCGTCGATCACGGTGGGCACCACCAGCACCGCATAGCAGGCGGCGACCACGGCGTCCATTACCCGCGGACGCCGGTGCAGGTAGCGCCGGAGCAGGCCCCGCCGTCGGGCAGCAAGCTCGGCGAAGGACGCGTCAGCCGGCGTGGCTGGCGCGTCCTTCACCGAGACAGCATCAATCATGGGCAGGACCTGGGTGCGGCTAGACGTCCCGTTTCTTCAGCAGGACCATGGCCAGGACCACTGGCACCACCACCCAGCCGCCCAGCACCAGGGCCGCCTGCCACACCTCCAGCGTGTCGGGGACGTGCTCCACGGCGGTCAGCGGGTTGATCGTGTTTCCGGGGAGGTACTTGCGGGCCTCTTCGAAGAAGTCGCCCGGGATGAGCTGGAACGCAATCGGGGCCACAAAGAACAGGCCAACGAGGGCCATGATGCCCCCGGCTGAATTCCGCAGCATCGTGCCGAGTGCCGTGCCGATTGCGGCCACCGCTGCCACGTACACACTGGTGACGAGGAGCAGCTTGACCGACTGCGAGCTGGCGAGGTCGAGCTTGAGATCGAAGTTGTCCAGGATCGGCACCGCCACCAGGCCGGCAATGTAGGTGGACACGGCCGTCACGACGAAGGCGCTGAGGATCACCACCACGAGCTTGGCAATGAACGCGGGGAGCCGCTTGGGCACCGCCGCGAACGTCGAGCGGGCCATGCCGGTGGTGAACTCGGAACTCATGAGCAGGACGCCCAGTGAGCCCAGAATCAGCTGTGCAAAGGCGACGCCCGAGGTGGGGACCGTGACGGCAAGGTCGCCGCCCTGTGCCGCGATGGCCGCCGCCGCCTCGGGATCGGAGCTGGCCTGGTCCGCGAACTGGCCTGTTCCCCAGGCGGACAGGGCGCCGAAGCCAACCATGACGATGGCCGTCGAAACAAGCAGGATCAGTGTGGACAGGAGCGTGCGGAACTTGATGAATTCCGAATTCAGGACCCGGAAGAAGCTTGGACCCGGTCCCGGGTTTGCAGCGTTGCGATGGGCCGCGCGGCCGGGACCGGCGGCCGGCTGGGTGGAAGTCGATGTGCTCATGGCGTCAGTTGCCTCCGGACTGGGCGGAAACCGGGGCTCCCGTGGTGATCAGCGAGTGGTATTCGACCTCGTCCTTGGTCAGCTCCATGTAGGCCTCTTCGAGGCTGGCCTGGAGCGGGGTGAGTTCGTAGATCAGGACGTGGTTGTCCAGGGCGCTGCGGGCGATCTGCCGGGGGTCCAGGCCCGTGACCTCGAGTAGTTCGTGGTCCTGCAGCTCCACCGAGACACCTGTTCCGGCGAGAACGTGCATGAGCCGGTCGGGCTGGTCGGAGCGGACCCGGGTCCGGCTCTGGCCCTTGCCCGTGATGATGTCCTTGATGGGTGCGTCGGCAATGATCTTCCCGCGGCCGATCACGATCAGATGGTCGGCGGTCAGGGCCATCTCACTCATGAGGTGGCTGGAGAGGAACACCGTGCGCCCCTCGGAAGCCAGGTACTTCACCAGGTTCCGCACCCAGACCACGCCTTCCGGATCGAGCCCGTTGACGGGTTCGTCCAGGATGATGGTCTGCGGATCGCCGAGCAGCGCGGCGGCGATGCCCAGCCGCTGGCCCATGCCAAGGGAGAACCCCTTGACCTTTTTCCGGGCCACGTCGGCCAGACCGGTCATGTCGATGACCTCGTGCACCCGCTTCCGCGGGATGCTGTGCGTGGCGGCCATGGCCAGCAGGTGGTTGTACGCGGAGCGGCTTGTGTGGACGGCCTTGGCGTCCAGCAGCGCCCCGATTTCGCGCAGCGGTGCCGTGTGCCGGGCGAACGGGACACCGTTGACGGTGACCGTCCCCGCCGTCGGGGTGTCCAGGCCCATGATCATGCGCATGGTGGTCGACTTGCCGGCCCCGTTGGGTCCAAGGAAGCCGGTGACCTGGCCGGCTTGGACGGTGAAACTGACACCGCCGACGGCGGTTTTGTCGCCGTAGACTTTTGTCAGGCCTTCTGCCTCAATCATGGAAGCTTTCCTTTGCGTAGCTACGGGCGTGCTGTCTGGTGTGCACGTTCCACGCTACCCACGTCGGCTGCCGAATTCGCCGGTCTCAGGGATGATTCAGGGGCGAATCAGGGTACCGGGTGTCATCCGGTGGGATGAGCGACGCGTCAGTTGCCGTCCGCCGGTGAGTAATAGCGCAGGGCGGCACGTTTCAGGGTGAACTCGACGGCCCGGACGCCTGGCATGGCTTCGCCGTCCACCGCCAGCACCATGGGGGCGGTGCCGCACTCCACGCGGACACGGGTGGCTTCGGTGAGGTGGGTGATCCTGGACGTCGCCACCGTGCCGGTCAGCACCGACCAAAGCATGCGGAGGCGGGCGAAAGACTCGTCAGCGGTCATCATCCTGACGTCCAGGACGCCGTCGTCCAGCACCGGCCGGAAGAGCGGAGCATGGTCCCGAGGGAAGTAGCGGCCGCGGCCCAGATACATGATCCACAGCCGGTGGCGGACGCCATTGACGATCAGCGTTATCGGCTTCTCCACGGCGAATGTCCGGAACATGGCCACAACCCCGGCGAGCGGCTTCCCCAAGGCGGGCTGCAACTGTTCGCGGCGTCGCACCAGGTTCGGGTACAGCCCGATGCTCGCGGTGTTGAGCATCGTCAGCTCCACCTGTTCGGGATCGTCCGCGAGACCGCGTTCAACGGCCACGACGCCGACGTCCGCCAGGGCCGCTTCGCCGCGTTCAGCTGCGGCCACCGCTTCGACCACGGAGGGCGTGCCGGCGTCCCGGGCGAAGTGGTTGAGCGTTCCGCCGGCCAGCACCAGCAAGGGAAGATCATGGTCGATGGCGGCCGCCGCCGCGGTGCCCACTGTTCCGTCCCCGCCCCAGACACCCAGAGCGCGGGTGCCAGGCCGGGTGGCTGCCTCTTCCACCCGCTGGGCAACATCGTCCTCCAGTGCAATGAGCGTTATATGTGCCAGTGGGAATACTTCCTTGAGGGCGGCGGCGGTTTCCTCGGTGAACGACCCACCCAGCGTGTTCACGGCAATGCTCAGGCCCTCGCCCTGCGGGAGCGGGGCCACCTGCACCCGCCGCCTCGACGTGGGAGGCATGGGCGGCCGAACAGGCCACCACTTCCTCGTCACGAGGGCTGCGCCGGCACCGATTGCCGAACCGAAGAGCACATCCGAGGGCCAGTGGGCGCCTGTATGCACTCTGGAGTATGCAACGCCGGCGGCAACAGGAGCGACGACCGCTCCGAGCACCGGCTGGACCATTCCAGTGCCCAGGGCGAATGCGACCGCCGAGGCGGAGTGGCCGGACGGCATGGATGAACTGGTGGGCTGCGGATGGACGAAGCGGAACACCGGCAAATGCTCAGGGAGCGGCCGCGCGCGGGGCAGCAGGGTCTTGAAAACGAGGTTCGTCACTGCTGAGGCGACGCCCTGGGCCAGCAGGCCGTGGAGTGCTGCGCGCCTGGTGCGCCCCGGGATGGCGGCAGCCACGGCAGCCACGCCAAACCACAGCTTTCCCTTGTTGGCCGAGGCCGAGAGCCGGCGGAAAAACGTGTCGTGGTGCCCGCCCGGGAAGCCGGAAACGGTCCGCATCAACGTGCGGTCGAGGGCGGCAATCCAGCCTGGCCCCCGGTGCAGCATTCGTCGCATTTCCCCACCCTACCGCCCGGTACAGCGGTGTGCTCCCGGCTTCTGTTCCAGGCGGGTCATTCCCTGGCGGGAAGCGGCGTGGCGGCACCCGCGAGCATCAGGGCGACCAGGATGGGCACACCGATGGCCAGCAGTGCCATATGGATTCCGGTCAGGTCCCCCAGGTAGCCGAGCAGCGGCGGACCGGCCAGGAAGGCGACATAGCCGATGGTGGAAACCACCGAGACCCTTGCCGCTGCGTGCCGGGGATCGTCTGCGGCTGCCGACATCCCCATGGGAAAGGCCAGGGCCGCCCCCACTCCCCACAGCGCTGCTCCAACGGCAGCCAGCCACAGGTTTCCGGCAAACACGAACAGTGCCAGGCCTGCGGCGGCGGCTGCCATGCTGCCCCGGAGCACTGCCACCCGGCCGTACCTGTCAATGACGGTGCCGCCGAAGAAGCGCATCGTGGTCATGGCCAGGACGAAGAGCGCGAAGAGCAGTGCGCCGGTCGATTCGGAGGTTCCCAGCCCGTCCACGGACGCCTTGGCGATCCAGTCGTTGCCTGCGCCCTCGGTCAGCGTGGCGCCGAGAACCACGACGCCGATCAGCAGGGTGCGGCCGTCCCGCCATGCCGAAGGTCCGCGGACCGTCTTGGCTTCACCGTCGGCGGGCCGCTCCGGTGCGGTGTGGGGGAGGAAGTACCGGGGGACCACGATTGTCAGCACCGCCACTGAGGCGGCGATGACCAGCAGGTGCTGCGGCAAACCCACGCCGATTCCCGACAGGCCAGCCCCGATCAGGGCCCCTACGAAGGCACCGCCACTGAAGGCAGCGTGGAACTTGGGCATCACCGTCTTGCGGAGCCGGTGCTCGACGTCGGCTCCCTCAACGTTCTGGGACACGTCCCACAGCCCGATGCCGATGCCGAAAAAGAAGAGGGATGCAGCGGTGCCGGGAACCGACTCAGCGAGCAGCGACACTGCGATGCCTACACCCGCCAGCGCGGCCAGCAGGCCGCTCGCCCGGACGGTGTTGGCGGTGCCGATCCGGCTGATGACGTGCCCGGCGGTGGGAAGCGCGATCAGCGACCCGACGGCGGTGCACAGCAGCAGGGTTCCCATCTGCCCGGACGAGATCCCGAGGATCTCCGTCACAGCCGGAATGCGGGCCGCCCAGCTCGCAAAGACCAGGCCGTTGGCGCCGAAGATGATGAACGTGGCCAAGGCGGCGGCGGAAACCTGCCGGCCGGCAAGCTGCTGGGTTGAAGTCATTCGTCAACTCTAGTGCCGCGCAGCTTGAGCCTGTCGAACCCGTCAGCGGGCGCGTTCCACCCGCTTCTCGTCCCAGACCGGCTCCGCCGACTCGTACACCTTGCCGTCGGAGCCGAAGACCAGGAAGCGGTCGAAGGTGCGGGCGAACCAGCGGTCGTGCGTGACGGCGAGGACCGTGCCCTCGAAGTGGTCGATGGCCCGTTCCAGGGCCTCGGCCGAGTGCAGGTCGAGGTTGTCGGTGGGCTCATCCAGCAGCAGCAGCGTGGCACCGGACAGCTGCAGCAGCAGGATCTGGAACCGTGCCTGCTGTCCGCCGGACAGCGACTCGTACTTCTGTTCCGACTGCCCCGCGAGCCCGTAGCCGTCGAGAGCTCCGGCAGCGGCCTCCCGGCCCAGGCCGGAACGGTGTTCGTCGCCGCGGTGCAGGATGTCCAGCAGCGTGCGGTTCATGAGGTCGGGCCGGACGTGCGTCTGCGCAAAGAACCCCGGCCGGATACGGGCGCCCAGTTTCACGGTGCCTTCGTGGGGCACCTCGGCAATTTCGACGTCGGAGACCGGAAGGTGCTCCCGCTCCGGATCAGTGCCTCCGGTGGCGAGCAGCCGCAGGAAGTGCGACTTGCCGGAGCCGTTGGAGCCCAGCACGCCCACACGGTCCCCGAACCAGATCTCGGTGGAGAAGGGCTTCATGAGACCGGTCAGTTCCAGCTTTTCGGCCACGACGGCCCGTTTGGCGGTGCGGCCGCCTTTGAGCCGCATCTGCACGTTCTGCTCGATGGGCAGGGCTTCCGGCGGTCCGGCCTCGAGGAATTTGGCCAGCCGGGTCTGGGCTGCGTGGTAGCGGTTTGCCATGTCGGAGCGGAAGGCGGCCTTGTTCTTGTACATGTTGACGAGTTCCTTGAGCTTCGCGTGCTCCTCGTCCCAGCGCTTGCGAAGCTCCTCGAAGCGGGCGTTCCGGTCCGCCCGGGCCTCGACATACGACCCGAAGCCGCCGCCGTGGATCCAGGCGCCGGCCCCGTTGATGCCCGGCTCGAGCGTGACGATGCGGCCGGCGGCGTTGTTCAGCAGCTCCCGGTCGTGGCTGATGAAGAAGACGGTCTTCTTCGATTCGTTGAGCTTGTCCTCGAGCCAGCGCTTGCCCGGGACGTCGAGGTAGTTGTCTGGTTCATCGAGGAGCAGCAGCTCGTCGGGACCGGCAAAGAGCGCCTCCAGCACCAGCCGTTTCTGCTCGCCGCCGGACAGCGTGGACGCGCGGCGGTGCTGGGCGCGGTCAAAAGGCAGTCCCAGCGCGGCCATGCAGACCTCGTCCCAGACGGTCTCGACGTCGTACCCGCCGGCGTCTCCCCAGTCGACGATTGCCTGGGCGTACCGCATCTGGGTGGGCTCGTCGTCGTGCTCCATCATGGCCAGCTCAGCCTCATCCACGGCGCGGGCGGCATCCGCCAGTGCCGGAGGTGCGGCGGACAGCAAAAGGTCGCGGACCGTGGAGTCGTCACGGACCTGCCCCACGAACTGCCGCATGATGCCCATGTTTCCGGACCGGCCGATCACGCCTTCGTCCGGAGTGAGGTCTCCGGCGATGATCCGGAAGAGGGTGGTTTTGCCTGTTCCGTTGGGTCCGATGAGCGCCGTCTTGGTGCCGTCCGGGACCTTGAAGGTCACCCCGTTGAGCAGCTGGCTGCCGTCGGAGAGGAAGTAGTCGATGCCGGAAACGTCAATATGGGCCACCGGGCAATTCTCCCACGCCCCGCCCGCCGGAGTTTTTGCACAGATATCGTGCCCAAATGCGCCCAGGAGTCGCGACAAGTCGATAAGAACTCCGAGGGAGGCGGGGGTGGGAGGTGCGCGGGTGTCAGCCAGCGGCGGTCAGGAATTTCTTCAGGAGCGGGCCGGAAGTCGTGGCGCCAAGCCCGCCGTCCTCGACGAATACGGCCACGGCCAGGTCCCCGTGCACGGCGATGATCCACGCGTGGGTCTTGGGCGGGTTGGCGTTGCCGAACTCGGCGGTTCCCGTCTTGGCACCCACGGGTTCACCGGGGACCTCGGCCAGGAATCCGGCGTGGCCCGAGGTCACTACGGCACGCATCATGTCCGCGAGGGCGGCTGCTTCCGCCTTGGTCACAGGGGTCTGGGCGGTCTTTGCGGGGGCTTCCGCTGTGACGGTCGACGACGGGGCGGAACCTTCCGGTGTCGGCGTGGGAGTGGCCGATGCCGACGCGGACGGAGCGCTCTCCTCCACCAGGACCGGGGACACGGGGGCGCCCTTCGCCACCGAGCCTGCCATCACGGCGGCGGAGAGCGGGGACATCAGCACCCTGCCCTGGCCGATCATGGCTGCCGCGTGCTCGGTGCCCTCGGCCTCACCGGGAACGGAGCCAAGGAACGCCTCGGCGCCAAGCTTCGGCGCCTCCACGGCCACTCCGAGGGACGTGGCGGCCGACTCCAGCTGGGCCTGGGTGACCTTGTCCCGGGCGGCAATGAAGGCGGTGTTGCAGGAGTGGGCGAAGGCGTCACGCAGGGTCACGGATCCCAGGGAGTCCTTCGGATAGCCCTCGGCGTTCTTGAACTTCCGGCCGTCGACGGTGAGCGTAGGCGTGCATTCAACGGTGGAATCGGGGGTGAACCCGTTGCGGAGCATGGCGAGGGAGTCCACCACCTTGAACGTGGATCCCGGCGCGTACTGGCCGAGCATCGCCGTGTTGTAGCCGTTGCTTCCGGGACCCGACGCGGCGGCCAGGACCGCCCCGGTGGACGGCCGGAGCGCCACGATGGCTGACGCAGGCTTGACGTCGGCAAGGGTGTCCTCGGCAAGCTGCTGCAGCTTCGTGTCGAGGGTGGTCTGCAACGGCGTGCCGGGAACTGCCTGCACCTCAAAGACGGTGCGCCGCGGGTCGGTGGGCGCGGCCTGGATCTCTTCCCGGGTCAGATCGGCGCGCTGCACGCGGACCACGGTGCCGTCTGTTCCACGGAGCTGTGCATCGTACTGCTGCTGGAGTCCGCCCGTGCCGATGACGTCGCCGGCGGTCAGGGTGCCGTTGGACTTTTCAATCTGCTCGGCGCTGGCTTCGCCAACGGTGCCAAGGACGGCCCGGGCGAAGTTCCGCGTCGGTGCCAGCGGCAGTTCGGCCGGGATGGCCCGGCCACCCGGGATGGCCTCGATCTCGGCGTCGGTCACGGCACGGTCGCTGGTGTTGCGCAGGGTGATGGCGGGAACGAATGCCTCAGCACCGGACGCCTCCACCTGCTGCACGTAGGCCGCGGGATCCACGCCCACGAGCCTGGCGAGCCTGGTGGCGGCATCGGCGGCATCGGCGCCGCCCAGCTGCGGTTTGTCGATGCCCACGTTGACCACCGGCCGCAGCGTCACGAGCTTCTGGTTGCCGGCACCGAGGATGTCGGCCCGCGGGGACGACTGCGTGGCCTTGCTGAGGATCTCGCCTTCGGCCAGATTTGGGACGAGCAGTCCGGGCGACCAGACGGTAAGCCACTTGTCGCCGGATTTCCGCAAGTCGGCCTCGACGGTGTACTTCCACTCGCCGGTGGAAATCTTCCAGCTGTAGTTCAGCGGGATCCGGGCAGTGTCGCCCTCGAGCGTCAGCTCGCCCGTTTCGACGGAGGGCTTGGCCGGCGCCAGCGCCTTGAAGACCTGGTTGAGCTGGTCGTTGGCCACCGTCGAATCACGCCCATCGAAGGCGACCGGGCGGAGGTCCAGGCCGGCGACGGCGGAGGCCAGCTGCTTTGCTGCGGCTTCCGCACCGCCGCGGCCGTCGTCGCAGGCCACCAGTGAGCCGCTGAGTATGAGACCGGCAAGGACAAGTGAAAGTTTTTTAGTGTTCCCCACGGCGTTATTATCCCCCGGCGGATGCGGGCAGCGAGCCACAACACAGCCGTGCCCCAGCAACGCCGCTACCCGGCCCGCTCGGCTAGAGTCCGAGTGCCGGCACGTCCAACCCGAACATGTCGTTGAGAGCATATTTGGCGGCG
This sequence comes from Arthrobacter sp. K5, assembly GCF_040448525.1. NCBI lineage: Bacteria > Bacillati > Actinomycetota > Actinomycetes > Micrococcales > Micrococcaceae > Arthrobacter > Arthrobacter sp. K5. Next base: position 3,020,273 of record NZ_CP159279.1, read on the forward strand.
CGGAATCCGGGCATGCCGGTGACACCGGGTCCGGGCGGCGTCGAGGAGGAGCACAGGTAGACGCCGCGTGCGGGAGTGCGCCATGGAACGGGCGAGACCACAGGCCGCTGGATCAGGCCCCGGGGATCCAGAAGTCCGGCGCTGAAGTCGCCGCCGATGTAGTTTTCGTTGTAGGCGGCCAGTTCGGCCGCGGTCGTGACCTTGTGCCGCAGTACGAGGTCACGGAACCCTGGCGCAAAGCGCTCCAGCTGGTTCATGACGGCCTCGCCCATGTCCACCGTGGACCCGGACGGCACATGGCAGTAGGTCCAGAGGATGTGTCTGCCCTTCGGCGCCCGGCCGGGATCGACCACGGACGGCTGCGAAACCAGGACGTAGGGCCGCTCCGGGTGCCGGCCCCGGGACACGGCGTGCTCCGCCTCCGCCATTTCCCCGCGCGTGCCGCCCACGTGCACCGTTCCGGCCTCTGCCAGTCCTGCAGCGGTCCACGGCACGGGACCGGACAGGATGAAATCCACTTTGCACGCGCCGTTGCCGAACCGGAAGGACTCCAGCGCGCGGCGGTAGGAGGCGGGCAGGCGGCTGCCGGCGATGCGTGCAAGGGCAGGAGGCGCAACGTCCAGCAGCACTGCCTTCGCCGGTTCCAGCTCCGCCAGCGACGTGACGCGGAACCCTGTCTGCAGTACGCCGCCGTGCGCTTCGATGTCCTTGGCCATCGCGTCGGCGATCGCGGACGATCCTCCCACTGGAATCGGCCAGCCCCCGCTGTGCGCCAACGCGTTGAGCAACAGGCCGGCTCCCGCCCCGGAGAGTGACGGCAGGCGCCCCACGACGTGGGCTGCCACTCCGCTGATCAGCGCGGGCGCCCTGTCCTCCCGGAAGCGCAGGTTCCACAGGGGCGAGCCCTGCTCAAAGGTCCGCAGTCCCAGGATGGCTGCGGCCAGCGGGTCGCCGGGAACCCGCAGCAGCTGGTCGGACGTGGTTTGCACAACACCGTCGATGCGCCGCACCAGTGGGGCGAGGAGCCGGCGGTAGGCGCGGCCGTCCCGGCCCAGCTCGTCGGTGGTCCGGTCGAGCGACCGGTAGGCCAGGGCCGACCGGCCACCATCCAACGGGGAGCCGAACTGTACCGGCGGAAGCTGCAGGTCCACCCGCTGCTCCAGCTCGAATGCCCGGAAGAAGGGCGAGGCCAGCGCCATGGGGTGCACGGCCGAGCAGATGTCGTGCCAGTGCCCTTCCTCGATGACCTGGGACGTCCGGGATCCACCGCCGAGCTGGTCCGCGGCCTCGTACACGTGCACCTTGAGCCCCGCCCGCGCCATGACGACGGCGGCGGCGAGTCCGTTGGGTCCGGAACCAACGACGGCGACGTCAGGCATTCCGGGCGACCGTTCGCCACGGGAGCAGGGAAGCAGAGGGGCGGAACAGGTCGATCCGCAGCCTGTCCGGCACGTTGTTGAAGGGACCGCCATGAGGATCGTCCATGGCATGGCGCCGGATGGGATCGTAGCGGGGGTCCCAGATGTGCCACGCGACCCGCAACATTAAATATGCAGTTGCAAGCATATGGGCGGCGACGGCCAGGACGTAGTACGGCATGTCGATGTTGTGCTGTGAGACGCCGCCGCTGGTCACTTGGCCAAGATACATCCAGATGGCCGCCCAGTGCAGCCCCTCGATGCCCTGCCAGATCAGGAAATCGCGCCACTTCGGCCGGGCGAGTGCCAGCAGCGGCACGAGCCACAGGACAAACTGGGGAGAGTAGACCTTGTTGGTGAGGATGAAGGCCGCCACGATCAGGAAGGTCAGCTGCGCAATCCGCGGCCGCCGGGGAGCGGTCAGAGCCAGCACCGCAATGAGGACACACGCCAGCAGGAACACGTTCAGGGCGAGCGTGTTGATGGCCTCCGGGGTGAGAAGCGTCCAGCGTACGCGCCCGGCCACCAGGTTGTAGGCGAACCAGGGCGAGCTGTAGCCGGCGGGGCGGTCCTGCGTGAACTCGAAGAAGTACTTCCAGCCGGCCGGGTCCCGCGCGGCAATGGGCAGGTTGACGGCGAGCCACGCTGCGGCAGCGGAGGCCGCCAGGACCAGGAAGGCACGGATCTTGCCTGTACGCAGGGCCAGCAGGAAGATGGCGCCGAAGACCAGGAGGGGGTAGAGCTTGGTGGCAGTCCCCAGCCCGATCAGGACCCCGGCCAGGATCAGCCGCTTCCGGGACAGGAAATACATGCCGAGGGCCAGCATGGCCACGGCCCACATGTCCCAGTTGATCACTCCGGCGAGAACGATGCCGGGCGCCAGGGCCACCATGGCCGCATCCCAGGGCCGGCGCCGGGTCATGCGTGCAGTGGCCAGCACGGTGATGATCCAGACGGCTGCGATCAGGGTCGCGTTGACGTCAAAGTAGCCGAGGATCCGGGCGTCCGTGACTCCGTCGCCGGGCACCAGGCGGGCCGTGATGCCGGCAATCAGACCCATCAGGACCGGATACTCGAAGAGGGCACCCGGCGTGAAGAACGGAAAGGCCCCGTCGCCCAGGCCACGGTTGCGGAACAGCTCAGGGAAATCCGAGTAGCAGGTCGCATAGAACTGCGACGGCGTCTCCCAGCCGTTCACCCGGCAGTAGTCCTTGATGGTGATGGCAGCGAGGGCGGCGAGCACGGTCAGGATGATCAGCACGCGTTCCACTGTGAAGAAGCCGGGCGCGACCACCCCCGGCGCGGACCGCTGGCCCAGGGGCCCGCCGATGAGCTCGGTGAAGTTCCGCAGGAGCCGGTCGCTGCGGCTCGGCACCACCAGGCGCGCGAGCTTTCGATCGGGCGGCGGCTGTGTCTCCTGCATGGTTTCGAGCTTACCGGTGGGTCCCTGATTAAAAGGCCCTGCATAAAAGGCTCAGCGCAGGCTGCTCATCTGCTGATGCATGAGCGCGTAGACGTCCTCCCGTTTCCGGTCCAGCAGCGAGCCATCGAACTGTGGCTGCTGGGCCGGTGCGGAATCGCGGCCGGAAGGGCCGGCCTCACCGCTGGAATCGCGGTTTGAAAGGATCTCCTGGAGTTTGCGGAGCATGGTTCTTCACCTCCTTTCAGGAAATGACAAAAGAATCCGGGCACGGCAATTAGTGTCATTCGCGCACGCAAAGAAACGGCCGTAAAAAGGCAAAGAAATACCCTGGAAGGGAAGGAAATGGAATCCGCAAAAGCGGCAATTGGCCCCGGCAACGGCAGCACGGCACCCCCAACAGGAAGCAGGGTTCCGAATTATGGGGGAGCTGCGCAACCGCGTGGTTCCGCTACATCAGGCCGCCGGGGTCAGGGTTCTGCGAAAGGGGCAGAACCTGCCGATGCCCCGCCTGCTCGCCCGCGTTATGCGCGGGAGAAGGGCTGGAGAATCAGAATTAGGCTCGGGCGAGTCCGTGAAGAGGGCGCAGGTCAGCAGCGAAGGCCGGAAACGCGATGATGGTCATCTTCCATCCGCTAGTCAAAGTAATCATTTTCCCAACCTCCTTTTCTGCTCTGCCGCTGCACGGGATAACGGGCCGGTACAACGCGCGCCATGACCCTGGCAGATCGCTGTGGGGTCAGGAATAAAAGTACACCAGAAAAAGCACAGCTGACTACTCGATTCCAGAATTTTCTGGAAAATAAATCCGAAAAGGTGCTTTTACAGACCCCAACGGACAATGGCGGGCGTCCTTTTGTCCCAGCCCAGGGTGCACACTTTGGCTGTTCCCAGGATGAAGTGCCGGCCCTCTTCAGGTTCGAGTTCGAGCCAGCGTGCTGTAAGGATGCGGGAAAAATGGCCATGGGCCACGATCAGGACGTTGTCCAGCCCGGACTCCAGCACCCGGGCCACGATCTTGTCCGCCCGGGCGGCGACATCGTGAAGCTTCTCGCCGTTGGGAACACCGTGCGTCCAGATGAGGTAGTCCGGGTTGTCCTTGCGGATCAGGTCGGAGCTGATGCCCTCATAGTCGCCGTAGTCCCATTCCACCGCCAGCGGCTCGTGGACGGCATCGGGGAAACCGGCGAGTTCCGCGGTCCGCCGGGCACGGCGCAGCGGAGAGGTCAGGACCAGGTCGAAATCCACGGTGTCCAGGATCCTGCGCGCCTCGACTGCCTGCTGCTCGCCCTCCACCGTCAGGGGAAGGTCCGTCAGTCCGGTGTACTGGCCGCTCTTGGACCATTCGGTTTCGCCGTGCCGCAGGATCCAGAGCTGGGGGCGGGCGAGGTTGGCGGCGTTCACTTGGACTCCTCGGTTGGGGAAGATTCGACGTCGGCGGGAGAAGCAGGAGACTCGGGAGAAACGGAAGCGTTGGCTGCATCGGCTTCAGGCTGCCCAGCCCACCAGGCCCGCAGCCGGGACTCGGCGTCGGCAGGATCGAGTGGCCCGTTTTCCATCCGTTCCTCCAGCAGGAACTTGTAGGCCCTGCCCACCACGGGTCCGGGTTTGAGGTCCAGCAGGGCCATGATCTCGGCGCCGTTGAGGTCCGGGCGGACCGCGTCCAGGGATTCCTGTTCGCGGAGGGCCGCAATCCGGGATTCGAGGTCGTCGTAGGCGAAGGACAGCCGGTCGGCCTTGCGCTGGTTGCGCGTGGTGACGTCGGAGCGGGTCAGGCGGTGCAAGCGTTCCAGCAGGGGACCTGCGTCGGTGACGTAGCGGCGCACAGCGGAATCCGTCCAGCCGGCGTCGCCGTAGCCGTAAAAGCGCATGTGCAGTTCCACGAGGCGGGCCACGGCCTTTATGGTGTCGTTGTCGAAGCGCAGGGTCTTCATCCTCTTCGTCGTCAGTTTGGCCCCCACCATGTCGTGGTGGCGGAAGCTGACCGCACCCCCCGGTTCGAACCGGCGCGTAGCCGGCTTCCCGACGTCGTGCATCAGTGCCGCAAACCGCAGGACAAAGTCCGGGCCGGGGACGGCGCCGTCGGAATCTGTCTCCAGGGCGGCCGCCTGCTCGAGGACCTGGAGGGAGTGCTGGTAGACGTCCTTGTGTCGGTGGTGCTCGTCAGATTCCAGCCTGAGCGCGGACACCTCGGGCAGCACGAACTCCGCCAGGCCGGTGTCCACCAGCAGATCGATGCCCACACGGGGGTGCCGCCCGCAGACGAGTTTGACCAGCTCATCACGGACGCGTTCAGCCGAGATGATGCTGATTCGCTCGGCCATCCGGGTCATGGCAACCCGGACGTCGTCCCGCACAGCCACGCCCAGCTGGGAGGCAAATCTCGCTGCCCGCATCATCCGCAGCGGATCGTCGGAAAAAGACGCCTCGGGAGCGCCCGGCGTGGCCAGCACGGAGGCGTGCAGGTCGCGGACTCCGCCGAAGGGATCCACCAGTTCCATCGAGGGCAGCCGCAGGGCCATGGCGTTGATGGTGAAGTCGCGGCGCAGCAGGTCATCGGTGAGGGAGGAACCGAAGGCCACGACGGGCTTCCGGGACTCGGGGTCGTACGCTTCGGCACGGTAGGTGGTGATTTCAATCTGGAAGCCGGCCTTGCGCATGCCGATCGTTCCGAAGGCGCGGCCTATCTCCCAGAAGTTGTCCGCCCACTTCTTGATCAGCGCCACGGTCTGGTCCGGCGTCGCGTCCGTCGTGAAATCGAGGTCGGGGGAGGTGCGGCCCAGGAAGAGGTCCCGGACCGGGCCGCCGACGAGCGACAGCTCATGACCGGCATCCACGAACCGCTGACCGAGCTCCAGGACCACCGGGTCCACCTGGAAGTCAACGGTGTGAAGATCAGTCTTTTGATGTGCGTGCGCCATAGTTACTTAAGCTTGTCAGAAAACCAAGCCCCACCGCACCAAATCACGTCATTGTGCGACGGCGCCGGCGAAGCCCGTTACATGCAGTCCACCTGCAAGCCATGTCCCGGTCATCACGGCGGGGCAAGAGTCGTTAGAGTGGACTCCATGGCCCATCCAGTACCGAGCGCTCCCGGCAGGAGGACGAACCCACCGTTGCCGTCGGCAATCGGTGCCCACGTCGCGCCTGCACCGCACTCGGCCCCGGCCTCGCTCCCCACCGTTGAGGAGGTCTCGGCCGGCGGCGTCGTGGTGGACACGTCCGACGACGAACTGAGGGTTGCGATTATTGCCCGCCTTAACAGGGGCGGACGGCTGGAGTGGTGCCTGCCGAAGGGTCATCCTGAAGGCCGGGAGAACAACGAGGAAGCCGCGGTCCGTGAGATTGCCGAGGAAACCGGTATCGACGGTGACATCCTTGCCCCGCTGGGCAGCATCGATTACTGGTTTACCGTCAGCGGGCACCGCGTCCACAAAACAGTGCACCACTACCTGCTGCGCGCCACCGGCGGTGAACTCACCATCGAAAACGATCCTGACAAGGAAGCGGTTGATGTTGCCTGGGTTCCCATCCACGAGCTTGCCCGCAAGCTTTCGTTCCCCAACGAACGCCGCATCGCCGACCTGGCACGCGAAGTCCTTCCCGAGCACCTCTGACCGTCCGGCAATGTCCGCCGGATACCCCTTTGTGTGCCGCAATATCAGCACCCGGGTGAGACGATGAAGACGATGTCAGCAGCCAGTCCGTCCTCCGACCAGCCCCCGCAGCCGGACGAAACACCGCCAGGTGTGACGCCCGCCAGCGAGGCAGCCTCCAGTGCCGCGCAGCCCGGCGAGGCGCGTTCCAGCGCCATCATGGCAGCAGGAACCCTCGTTTCGCGTTTCCTGGGGTTCGGCAAGACCTGGATGCTCGGCGCCGCCCTCGGCCTGGGCTCCACCGTCACTGACACTTTCATCAACGCCAACAACCTGCCCAACCTCATCTTCTTGCTGGTGGCCGGCGGCGTGTTCAATGCCGTGCTGGTGCCCCAGATCATCAAAGCGAGCAAGGCCCCCGACAGGGGAGCGGACTACATCAGCCGGCTGCTCACGCTGGCCGTCCTGGTGCTGATGTCCCTGACCCTGCTCGTCACGCTGTTTGCTCCCGCCGTCATTGAACTCACCACGCAGGGCTACTCGCCGCAGCAAAAGTCGCTGGCCGTTGCCTTCGCCTTCTGGTGCCTGCCGCAGATTTTCTTCTACGGCCTGTATGCCCTGCTCACCCAGGTCCTCAATGCCAATGGCGCGTTCGGACCTGCCATGTGGGCGCCCATTTTGAACAACATCGTGGCCATCGCGGGCCTCGGCATGTTCATCTGGATCTTCGGCGCCAACGAAGCAAATCCGCATTCACTGGACAACTGGGGCGCGTCGCAGACGTTTTTTGTCGCTGGTTTCTCCACGATCGGCGTGGTTGCCCAGACCGCCATTCTGCTGATTCCCGTCTTCCGGCTGAAGCTGGGGCTGCGTCCGCGGTTCGGCTGGCGCGGCGTGGGACTCGGCCACGCTGCAAGACTGAGCGTGTGGACGCTCCTGACGGCCGCCGTCGGGCAGTTGGCGTTCCTTTATGTCATGCGCATCGCCACCATTCCCGGTACCGAGCGGCTTCGCCTCGAGAAAGCGGGCGACGACGGCGCCGCCGCCTTGCTGCCCGGCAACGCCGTGCTCGAGGTGGCCAGCCAGCTGTACCTGCTGCCGCACTCGATCATCGCGCTCTCCCTGGCCACCGTGCTGTTCAACCGGATGACGCGGGCCTCCCAGGATGGGAACCGCGCACAACTCCGCGAAGCCCTGTCCCACGGCCTGCGGACCATGGCCGTGGCTACTGTTTTTGGAGCTTTGGCGCTTTTCGCCCTGGCGGGTCCGCTGGGCATGTTTTTCTCCGGCGGGCGCCCCACGGACGGCATCCTGCTGGCGCAGACCCTCACCATTCTGGCGCTCAGCACCCCGTTCATGAGCGCCAACTTCATGATGTCCCGGGTCTTTTACGCCAACGAGGACGCACGCACGCCGTTCTACATCCAGCTGGTGCTGGCCGTGGTTAATGTTGTGGCCGCGTTCTTCATCCAGTTCCTCCCGTTCGACCAGATCATTTTCGCCATCGCCGTCCTGTACACCGGAGGGAACATCCTCTCGGTGGTCGTCTCCGCCATCTTCCTCCGCCGGCTGCTGGGACACCTGGACGGTCCGCGGATCATCAACTCGTACATCCGCATGGGCTATGCGGCACTCGGCTCAGCCGTTGCCGGTGCGGGGGCGCTGTGGCTCATGGGCAGCTACAGCCCGGTCGGCTTCGCCTGGAGCAGCCGGCCCGCTGCCTTGGTGACCATCGTCGTCGTCGGCCCCGTGATGCTCGCCGCGTATCTGGTTCTGCTGAAGCTGTTCCGGGTCACGGAGCTGCGCGACCTGCTGCGGCCGTTGCTGGGGCGGCTGGGCCGCGGTTCCGGCGCAGCGGCAGCTGCTCCGTCTGTCCCTGCCTCCGCCGGGGCTTCGGTTGCCGGAGCATCCGCCGGCACTGCATCGCGGCGGCGTCCGACGCCGGAACGCGCCACGGTCTCGTCGGACACCGGCCTGATTCCCAGGATTTCCGGCGAGTTCGATTCTGCCTCCTTCCGTGCCGGGCCTGCGCCCCAGCCGGAACCGGAAGATTACGACGGCGCCACCTACCTCCCCGAGGAGGACGTCCCCGGGACGGCCCGAGGGAACGGCTTGCGCGGGGAGATTCCGCTTCCGGGCCGCCGGACCTACCAGGGGACCCCCGGCCAGAACCCGCATTTCCCGTCGCGGCGGCGGAGGAAAAAGTAGCCCGGACGGGGGCCGGCCAGCCCCGTCTTCCGCGGCCGTTGCACAGCATCGGCTAGGATCGAGGGGAACAAGGGTAGTTGCAGGCCAAGGGGTCCGCCGGCGCGCCGGAGGCCTTCGGTGGCGTTGCATCGCCAGGGCCAGAAGCAATTCCCGGACAGGCTAGGAGGAACACGTGTCCCACCCGATCGATGTCGGATCAGTACTTGGCGGCCGCTACAAGGTCACGGCCACAGTGCTGAGTTCGCATGACCAGGATCTGGTGCTGGACGGAGTGGACCAGGTGCTTAACCGCCCGGTAAGCATCCTGGTGGCCGGCCCGTACAACGCCGACCAGGTAGCCCAGAGCGCCCGCGAAGTGGCGACGGGGGAGCGCCCCGGGAACGTGCAGATCCTGGACCTTGGAGTCAGCGATGCCACGACGTATCTGATCACCAACCACACCTCGGCCGCTGACCTGCTGGACCTTGTGGTTGCGTCCAATCCGCCCTATGTCGAGCCGTTCTTCACGGACACCCTGGGCAGCGAGATCTTCGGCCAGGCCCGCTCCCACGAACCCGAAGCCTACGACGAAGACGACGAGGTCGAAGCCGGGTACATCAACTACAACGAAAATCAGCCGGGCGGGCAGTACCCCGCCACCGCGCCTGCGCCAGCCGCCAGCCGGTCCGGCCACTCCAGCCATTCCAGCCACGGGGCAGCAGCTCCGCAGGGGCACGGACAGCAAGCGCCTGCCCAGGCACCCACAGCGCCGGTGCGGAAGGCTCCCGTCGTGCCGCCGCTCCCAGCAGCCCGTCCCGCCGCGCGTGCCGGTGCCGCAGGTGCGGCCGCGGCGGGTGCCGCCGCAGCCGGTGCCGCCGCGACCGGTTCGCGGAGCGACCGGCAGGGCATCCCGGAGACTACTGCGCCGCAGCCGATCCAGCCGGATAAGGGCTATGAGCAGGACGCCACGCAGCACGACAACGTTGAGCAGGCACTTCTGCAGCGCGACAACAACCGCTCCGGGAACGCCGCACGAGGTGCCGCCGGCGCAGGTGCAGCGGCCGCCGGTGCCGCCGCTGCTTCTGGTGACGGGCACAACTCATCCAAGGTGTCGCTGTGGTCCGAAAACGACTATGACTACGTCCCCGAAGACGAGTACGACGACGACGGCAGCAACGCGCACGAACAGGACCGCCGTGCAGGGAACTTCCCTGACGTCGCCCGAACCGGTACCGCTCCCGCTGCCGATTATTACGACGATGAAGACGACGAGCCACAGAAGGAGCCGCGTTCCATGCGGTGGCTCGTCGGAGGCCTTCTTGCGGCCGTCCTGATTGTCGGACTCATCTTCGCCGTAACCAACCTCGGCAGCCTCTTCAAGAGCGCACCGCAAACGGAAGCGACCCCCGGAGCCACCGCACCGCCGTCGGCTGCCACGCAGCCGAGTACCGGAACGCCGGCCAAGAGCACTGCTCCGGCGGCAGGGCCGCCGGCCATCGAGGGGATCACCCGCCAGGGCAACTTTGATTTCGCTGCGACGTACGACGACGACCTCGGCAAGGCCTTCGACGGAAACGCGGCGAGCTACTGGTCGGACATGGAGTTTGCCACCGAGGACTGGGGCGGCCTTGCTCCCGAGGGTGTCCCGCTGGTGGTCAAGCTCAAGAGCTCTTCCAAGGTCTCCTCGATCACCCTGAACCAGTTGGGTGCCTCGGGCGGAAGCATCACGGTTTACACCAACGACCGCCCGGCGCTGGACGGTGCAAAGCAGGTGGGAACCAACAGCTTCACCTCGCCTGACCTCACTATGCCGCTTGCCGAACCGGTGACCGCTCAGTACGTCATTATCTCGATCAAGAACCTGCCCAAGCTTGCAGCTCCGAAGACCCGCTTTGGCTACGGCCTGCGGCTGGCGGAGATCAAGGTCCAGTAAGGGAACGCTGCCGTTCGGAAGTCACGTTCCTCCCCGGCGTAACCGGCATGCCCTCAGGTTGCCGGAGGCGGTACCCTTGTGGAAAGTCCCGTGGCGGTGTTCCCGTGCAGGCACGGGTGTTTTCGCCTGCCTCCAAATACGTTTGGAATATTCCACACTGCCAATCAGTTGTGCCATGTGGCCGGCCGGAAGGCTGGCGCATCGACAAAGGAAGAGGTTCACCGTTCAGTGAGCACCGCAGAAAACAGCGCGTCAGAAGTGCGTGATGTCATCATCGTCGGCTCCGGCCCCGCAGGCTACACGGCCGCCGTGTACACGGCCCGCGCCAACCTGAAGCCGCTGCTGCTGGCTGGCTCCGTTACTGCGGGCGGTGAGCTCATGAACACCACGGATGTCGAGAACTACCCGGGCTTCCCCGAGGGCATCATGGGTCCGGACCTGATGGAGAACTTCGAAAAGCAGGCCGCCCGCTTCGGCACCGAGATCCAGTTCGAAGACGTCACCGCCCTGGATCTCGACGGCGACATCAAGACTGTCACGATCGCGACGGGGGAGACCTTCCGCGCCCGCGCCATCATTCTTTCCACCGGTTCGGCGTACCGCGAGCTCGGCCTGGCCAACGAAAAGCGGCTCTCCGGCCACGGTGTCAGCTGGTGTGCAACCTGCGACGGTTTCTTCTTCAAGGACCAGGACATCGCAGTGATCGGCGGCGGCGACTCTGCCATGGAGGAAGCACTCTTCCTCACCAAATTCGCCAAGTCCGTCACTGTGGTGCACCGCCGCGACACGCTGAAGGCATCCAAGATCATGGGCGACCGCGCGCAGGCCCACGAGAAGATCAACTTCGTGTGGAATACCGCCGTTGAAGACGTCCTCGGTGAAGACAAGGTCACTGGCTTGAAGCTGAAGAACCTGGTCGACGGCACCGAGTCAGAACTGGCCGTGACCGGCGTCTTCGTGGCTATCGGCAACGATCCGCGCACCGAGCTCATCAAGGACAGCCTGGAGATCACGGAAGCCGGGACCATCGCCGTCGAAGGCCGCAGCTCCCGCACGAGCATCAAGGGCGTCTTCGCCGCCGGCGATGTCGTGGACCCGACCTACCGCCAGGCGATCACTGCTTCCGGCTCGGGCTGTGTCGCAGCGATCGACGTCGAGCACTACCTCGCAGACCTTCACGCCTGACCGGCGCTGAAAATCATTCGAAGAGAGAGACAAGGGTTATGAGCAACGCAAAAGATGTAACTGACGCAAGCTTCAGCACTGACGTACTCGCCGCTGACAAGCCGGTAATCGTTGACTTCTGGGCCGAATGGTGCGGTCCTTGCCGGAAGCTGGGTCCTATCCTGGATGAGATCTCGGTGGAGTACGGCGAGAAGGTCAACGTCGTGAAGGTGAATGTTGATGACAACCCGGCGATCGCCGCGGAGTACGGCATCACCTCCATTCCCGCCGTCTACCTGTTCCAGGGCGGCGAAGTGAAGAGCACGGTCATCGGTGCAAAGCCGAAGCAGTTCTTCGAGAAGGAATTCGCGGACGTTCTGTCCTAGCCGTAACAGGCCTGGATGGGAAACCTGACAGGCACCGCCGGCGTTAGGCGTGCAAAGGTGGCCATCACTCTCAGGGGAGTGGTGGCCACCTTTTTGCGTCCCTGTTGGGTATCACTCAACTGGGTCTCGCTCATTTTGAGACACCTTCAACTGAGTGCCGGCGGCATCACCAGCCTCTGGACTGAGCGGGGCTTCGAGAGAGTCGTAAAGTAACCTGGTTCAATCTCATTCTGTCGATACATTGGCCAAGAATCATTGTGACTGTTACAGGTCTCGATACAAGCGATCTTGACCCATACGCCCCATCGAACCGCTGCATTTTGCGTCGCGGCGGCGGCGGATCAGGTGCGATCGACGCCGCGCGATGCCAGCCGGAGCCAGAAACGCATGTAGCCGTACGCTGGCAATGTTTCACGTGAAACTGGGTCACTCGCGGTGGCCTATCTAACTGGGTAGACTCAGCCGACTGTTGGGACGCGGGGAGCATGCCAGGTTGACTCCGGGGACGCAGACCGTCTCGCGCACTCTTGGCCGTAGTTCTTGCCCGCACCGCCTGAGGGTTCCCTCGTCCCTGCAGCACGCGGACACCGCCCTCCGCTGCCTCGCTGCCGAGAAATGACAAGTCTCCGTCTATACGCGCCAAATCCCCGGGATCGATTCTTTTCGTACAACGCCGCTCCTTACCGGGGCCCGGCACCAGGCCCGTGCTCCCACGTGTACGGTCGGGCATTGGGGGTGATTGTCGCAGTAGCCAAGCTTCCTCGTGGAATCCTTGTTAGCGGGCACCGTTCCATACGGAGGAGGGACCATTAATCAACATAAACCATCCGCCCCGCCATTATGTGCGCTCCATATTTGCTGAATCAAAGTCACGTCTCCATCTGGCCCGCGGTACGCCTCCTGGCGGAGATCTGGAAGTCTCAGCGCAAACCGGTGACTGCGCTGCTACCCATGGACGCAGCATGGCGGGCTCAAACGTAGCCTCCCGGGACACCACCCATCCCGGCTCCATGTCCGACCGGATGCCTATTCCGGCATGCGTGTTTCACGTGAAACATGATCGCCGCGGGGCATTAGTCGGCCGCCTACCGCCAGTTATCGGCTCCAGCACGGGCGGCAATAGAGAGCCCCACTCGATCTCCCCTAAGGGACCAGCGCCTGCCGCGATCTGAGATCGACCCGACCCTGCACGGACGGCTCAGCACGCCAGTGCCCTGCCCGCGTCAGGTTGGAACATCCTGAAGCACCAATCACGCCCTTCCCCAGCGTTTCCCGGCCCGGCCTAGTCGGGCCTGGCCTGGCTGACAGGGCACCCCCAACACCGGGCCGGCGCAATACTCTTCCGTGGGCCGTACTTTTGACCTGGTGACCCAAAAATGGGCAGCGTCCCTTCACCCGGATCTCAGAGATAATCGGATTCGTGCAATCTTGAACCACAACAGGTTAGGCTTCCGTTCCAGGCTAACAACGTAGCCAAGTTGCTAACAGGGCAGGGCGAGCCGCGAGTTACACCCAGCCGCCGTGCGAACACAAAGACGCCTAACGTTGGCTACGGTCGATGATGCCTTCAGACCGGCCTGGCCGCGAATCCGTGGTTTCGCCTCTTTTAGCGACGAACACGCCTCACCTCGTCGAACCGTCGGTACATAATGCGACATTGGCACACAGCGCGGAATCGGTTCGGTCCGGATCGAGCTCGGGCACTGAAGGCCTCGTGTACTAAGGCAGAGCACGTCAGTGCACCGAAGCAGTCGCCGGCCGAAGCAAGGTAGGCATCCGGAATACACGCGTGGACCAGTGGAGACACCGCTCCTTGGACTGCGGCTCTTTCAGGAACCGGCCCAAGAGCTTCGACTTGCCGATCGGCCCTCATTGCATCTTGTTGCGCACGCTGCAGCCCTCGACGACACGGACAAGGCGGGAGGCCTATTCTGAATGCCGCCAACTGCTGTAGCCGTTAGGCTTCGCTAGTCATCCTGGCGCGCCGCCAAAGCCTTGCTGCACCGTCATTCGTGTGAAGCACCGGCTGCGTCTAGCCGGATCCGTGCTCTTCATTTTGAGCGCAGGAGTACATTCCGGACCGCTCGGACGTGATCGATCGGCGTCCGTGTTTCACGTGAAACAGCGCTGCAGGCCGGCGATGTGCGGATCCAACACGGGCACGCAGGCAGCCAAGTGGCGCCCTACCCTGGAATCAAAAGGGCGGTGGTGCGCGGGTTCTTTAGGCCTCCGTTCTTAGAGCGACGCCTGGTTTGAGCTTCTGATAAGCCGCACGTGCTAACGGTCCGTTCGCGTTCCAGGGCGCTCCGGCCTGCCGGCTACTACGTACCGGACTCTGCCACCGAACGCCTCACTGAGTACGGAGGCCACCGCCCGGCGAAGCCGCATTCGGATCAGCGGTCGGTGACATACTCGATCCGATGCGCCTTGGGGGAGGGACGGCTGGGCTCAGGCTCAACGTTTCACGTGAAACGTGAGGACAGGACTGTGAGGCCCACGACCTGACGCTGCACAGGAAGAGACACGATGACCCGAGGCATCAGCCCGTCGGATGAGCTCACACAGGAGCTGGACGTACAACGCAGGTGCACTGAACGGTGTGCGCCAAGTAGTGCTGAAGCAGGGCCGTCGTCGCAAGCGTCTTTAGCCCAGAGAGTCGTCCAGGGCATCGCAGGTCCCCATCCATCCACGCCATCCACGCCATCCACGCCATCCACGCGTCGAGCATATCGCGGCACGTCCCCCAGCATGATTCTCCACCGAATTCTGCCGGGCGGGTTCCGGCTCCCGCGTCACCTCGTACGATACCTTCGTGTGGACGGGCTCTTCATGGCCACAGGCCTTGGCCTGCTGAGAGGCTGCGGATGCCAACCGCGCCATAGCCGCCGACGCAATGCAAATCGAAGCAAAGCAAGCTTTGCATTTGGCGGCGATTCAGTACGCAGGCCCGATCCCGAATCGAAGCACCTGGGCGGCCCCACAACAGTCAGCCGCACGTGGAGCCTCTTACGCCGGAACCTCGAGAGAAGTCGACAAGTCAGGGGTGGGGCAGCAGCATCCCGGCCTCCCACTTCGTTCGTACCCTGTCCTCTCACCACCGGTGCACCGTCCGCCCGGGGCAACAGAAGCGACTGGCGGACCATGGGACCTGGGCTACAGCGTCCCAGTACGTGGTGGACCGGGTAGCCGGTCGATCGAGACCCGCTACGCATAGGGCAATCTCGCGCCGATTTTCAAGACGCAGCCGAGCCCAGGGAGCACTGTACCCGTGGAACGTACGAGCGGCGGGTACTGCCGGAGTGTCAGGGCAACACGCGATGGTGCGGTTCTACATGCAGTGCCGAATGACCGCAGCGTTGAATTCCGCCCCGTCACCATTGAGGATGGCGCAGGTTGGTCGGCTCAGCGGCTGGGGATCATCGCAACTGCGCTCCGGACATCACCAGCCAATCCAGCAAGGTCCAGCGTGGTTCAAGAAGGCACATCCCTCTTTGCTCCTGGGAGCTGGATAAGTCCAGCTCCCAGCACTGGCCAGCCGGCGTCGGCTCTGGGTTGGCAATTCAAAGTCGCGCGCCACCTCGCTCAAGACCGCATCAGTGGGGCACCCATCGGCATCTGGGTTCTGCCTTTGCCCCCCGAACTCGGTCAGGAACTCCGGACGAGGCTCACGGCACGACCGACGCTGAGGCCAGTTCGGTTACGTCACGTGCCGATATGGTGAGACTCACCATGACATTATTCACACCTTTATCCACAGCCAAATTCACAGGGTTATCCACAACCTCCTCACCCAGCCTGTGGATCCACCGGGCCATACGTGACTACAATCACGGATGCCGCAAGTCGTGGACGCCCGAGCCACCAAATTGCGTTCACGAACTTTGCCGGCCACCCGGGGGGATGGCTCAGGCCAGTTTTGGCGCCGCACGCGGGACAAACTACGGATTCAGGTAGATGATCACCCTTCGGAAGCCGCCTTGGGGCGCGGCGGAACGCGGCCCCAGCGTAGGCGATGCGTTTCACGTGAAACGTCCACGTCAGATGCCGACTAGGACCAACATAGCCCGGGCCTAGCCGCATTGGCCGACATCGCACTAGAGCCCCGCGACCTGTGTCATATCCCCAGCTTTATCCACAAGGTTATCCACAGCGTTATCCACCGGCTTGTCACCAGCGAAATTAGCCGACACGCCTGGTCGTCGGGAGGTCGTCCCGCAACATAAACACAGGCCGAACCGGTCTCGCTCCAGGCCAATGACTTCAGTGACTGACGAGTCGATGCTGTACCACACGGATGCCGACAACGGTGGGACGCGAGGTCAATTCTGGGTTGGTGAGGTTAGGAACTGGTGCTGCACCAGATCGGGTAGAGGCGAGCCAGATACGCCGGATTCTGCCAGGACGACCAGAATGTCGGTACTGGCCCGGGCTTCTTTACCAGCCTGGACCAAAGCCTTGGTGCACTGGCGGGAAGCCCTTATCTGCGAGATCGGACCCAGAGCTGACACGATTCCGCGACAGGGCCACCCAATGTGGCCGGGCATAGTTGGGGGATTGCAGAGTTCTCGTCATGCCCCAGTCGGCCGTCGCTCCCGGGAATTTCGGGTGGACCTGAGCAACATTCCCTTCGGAGGGAGCGCTGCGCTTCCACGCTGCCACGGATATAGGGTTGGCCTCCACTTGGCTCAGCTGGGGATGATTCACGATTCTGCGCCGGCTGCCAGCTACCAAAGCAGAGAAACGAGGCCCGAGTGTTTCACGTGAAACGTGGAACGGGCCGGGCGACGGGAGAGCGGCGCCCAGCCGCTGCAGTTGGGACGAGGCCACGTCGGCGGTAGGCGCCGCGAATCATGATGGAAGCCGGCCCGAGGATGGCCACCCTCGGATGGACGGACGCCGCGTTGCAAGGCTCGACGTAGATCGTTCATGGAAGGGGACAAGAAACCAGACGCCAGGGGATCAGCGAAGCATGGCACGACCTGTCCTTGAAGGAGCTGTGTGCGTTGCGGTGCCCGCCCACTGGGCTGACACAATACCCTGTCAGGCCGCGGGGAGAGGCCCGCATGCCCGGATGACCGCGAACACGGGGGATACGAATGCTGGCAGGACCTTGTATAGCACCTGCGGAACCCGTCCTTAGCGCCCTCAGCCATCGAGCCTGTAGCTACGAAGCGGTTCTACGTCCGGGTGATACTCCCGCCTATTGCGGTTCCTTCGGTCCCCGTCGTTCGTTTGCCAGCCGGACGCAACTGATGACCGAGTCCGCGTCCCTCTGCAGCTACGTGTCTGCGTCTCCACCCCGGGGACGCTAGGGGGAGGAGAGCAGCTTAAGCATCCCCACGAAGCCGTTAGCACCTTGTCCACTCGATACGCACGTTGGCTACGCGCACTTGCGATGAATGGCGTAGCGGCATACCGTCATCCAGTTCAGACTGCGGAACAGCACACCAAGGCAGGCGCCCGCCGAACTCAGGCCGCTCTGGCGTTGGATCCACATTTGTCGGTCGCTCGCTGGCACACCCCGGAGCATGTGGCTGCGCTTGTTTCACGTGAAACAAGCGGCGCCCAATGGCGGAGGCACGCCCACCTGTGTGGACCGTGACCACAGCCACGACTCGCACCAGACCCCGCCCCTTCCCTGACCCCGTGTTTCACGTGAAACGAAACGGGATTATGCGATGCCACCTGGCCCGCCGGAGCATTACAAAAGCCGGCCAACGACACATCGGACCCATGCAAAATCAAGCGATCCGAATCCACCAGACCCGGTCCTGGACTCACGAGATGACGACCGCGGTGTTTGTGTAGCTGCGCCGTCGCGCGCTGTTGGCAGGCATCCTCGATGCGACGCCATTCTCTGATGCGAATCGCAGCTCCCTTCGTTGCAACCCGACGACGTGTCCTGACTGAACGTACCGAGCGAACATAGAACCGGCAGGTATCCAGCGCACTCCCGGTAGCGTCGGAGGCCCAAACCGCAAGAGCTCATCCTGGACCTGCTGCACCGGCCACACTGGCACCAGCGAGAGAGCGGCCCTTGAGGCTCTGGGAACGGTTGTTGAGGATCTTGAAGGCAGGCTATAACAGGCAGCTAGCCCGGAGTTTCACGTGAAACATGCACCAAGTCCCAAAGCCACTCCTGCGTCTAACCAGGCAAACACACAGCACCAGCCTGCACTGCACCCAGTGTCATCATGAGTTGCAGGTGTGCGGGCCATGACGACGACAAAGGCACGCATGATTCCATCTCGGATTCGCCGCAACGCATGAGGCCCAAGCCCACGACGCAGGTGCGGGAAGCGGAAGACCCTCCAGCCTTGACGCGTAGAGGGCACAGAGGACGTGGAACGGGCCCCGGGTAGGAGCTGCTAGGGGACTGCCTGCATGGTGCCGGCCAACATCCGCAATTGGTCGAGACGCCGTGAGGAGTCGACCTAAACCCGCACAAAACCCCGGACGTCGGTCTGAATACTCAAACCTGGCGCGGCGAAGCGGCCATCGCACCATCATCCGACCGGCACGACCGGGTTTTCCACAGACCCTCTAATGCAGCGCATCGATCACATTGGGGAGGGCATCGGGCGGTAACCACAACCCGCAAAGCGAGATGCAGCTGAGCGCACTGGCCTTGGGTATCAAAACGTGCCATTGCCGCACCTCTGGAGCCAGTCATTCTCGTCTCCACGTGAAACGACCATCGGCATCGAAGAAAGCCGTTGAGCAGCACTGTTCGTCTGGAGGCCGGCCTCATAAACAGCCCAGGAGGGAATCAACCCCCCAGTGCCGTCCTTCCCAAACACCAGGTCCAGTAGCGCGAAAGCCGTTTTGCGATCCATCCCGGCTGCGCAGTCGTTCCTGGGGCTAGCTAGACAGTCAAAGGCATCGACTATCCTCGCCAGGGTCCGCGCGAAGGAATAGAAAAGGGCCCGTTCATTCGAACGGACCCCAATCTTCGACTAGTACCTTAGTTGTCGGCTCCCGGTGCAAGAACATCCATGATCCGGTTGAGGTCTTCAACACTTGCGAACTCGATGCTCACGCGGCCCTTGCGCGCTCCGAGCGAGATTTTCACGTTTGTGTCCAGCCTGTCCGAGAGCGAGGAGGCCAGGTAGTCCAACCGCTCGTGGCGTGCACCAGGGCGGGGGATGTTGTTCTTGGCCGGCGTTGCGGGTTCGCGGTGTAGCGTTACCGCTTCCTCGGTGGCACGGACCGACATGCCCTCAGCCACGATCTTCTGGGCCAGGCGTTCCATGGAGGCTGCGTCGGGAAGCGAGAGGAGGGCCCGGGCGTGGCCGGCCGAGAGCACATTGGCTGCCACACGACGCTGGACCAGCGGGGGAAGCTTCAACAAACGCAGAGTGTTGGAGACCTGCGGGCGGGAGCGTCCGATGCGGTCAGCCAGCTGCTCGTGCGTTGTGCCAAAGTCCTCAAGCAGCTGCTGGTACGCGGCAGCCTCTTCGAGCGGATTTAGCTGGCTGCGGTGGAGGTTCTCCAGAAGCGCGTCCCGGAGCAGGTCATCATCCGTCGTGTCACGGACAATCGCCGGGATCGTGGAGAGTCCGGCGGCCTGGACTGCACGCCACCGACGTTCACCCATCACCAGCTCGTACGGTTCTCCACCCTTTTCGGTTGAAGTACGCACCACAATTGGCTGGAGGACGCCTATTTCCCGAACGGAGTGAACAAGCTCCGCCATGTCGTCCTCATCGAAGACGGTTCGCGGCTGCTTGCGGTTGGGATGGATGTCAGTAACCGGGATTTCAGCGAAACGCACGCCGGGCACCTCGACGAGATCGACGCCGTTGTCGGGGACAGCAGCGGAGTCAGCCTCGTGCCGGCCGTCGGCAGCCTGGGCTGAAGCGGCGTCGTCCTGAGGCCCGTCCACGGCGGACGTGTCCGGGCGAACGGGCTCGGACTTCTTAGCGTCCTTGGCGGCTTTGGCCGCAACAGCATTCTTGACGGCATCCGCGGCGGCACCCGAAGCGCCACCGGTCCGGGAAGCGGCGGTCTTCGCAGAAGAGGCCTTCACCGAATCCGAAGCATCCTTCGCATCCGCTTCGGTCGGCTCCGGGGCTTCGGAAGACTCCGCAGCCTTCCGGCCGGACCGGCGAGCCGGGGCTTCGTCGGGGACAGACTTGTCCGGCTCTGCCGCAGGGACGAGTTCAGCCGTCTTGCGCGCCTCCGGGAAGAAGAGATCCACAGGGCGCGACGGAGCTGCTCCGTTACCCGAAGCGCCTGCGGAAGCGGAACTTGGAATGAGTGCGCCAAGACCGCGACCGAGCCCGCGTCGCTTATCGCTCATGGATGATTCCCTCCATCGGAAGAGCCCGGCTATGCCGGGCTCCGGCTGTTGCTGTGTTTGGAAAATTCTAACGCTCAGCGATTTCCGCTGCGGCTTCCAGGTAGGACAACGCGCCGCTGGAGGATGGATCGTAGGTCATGACAGTCTGCTGGTAACTCGGCGCTTCGGAGATCCGGACGGAGCGCGGGACAACGGCGTCGAGGACCTGGTCCGGGAAGTGCTGCCGGACTTCCGCTGCGACCTGGGCGGCCAGGTTGGTCCGCCCGTCGTACATGGTCAGCAGAATCGTGGAGACCTCCAGATCCGCGTTCAGGTGCTTCTGGATCATCTCGATGTTCTTCAGCAGCTGGCTCAGGCCCTCGAGTGCGTAGTATTCGCACTGGATGGGGATGAGCACTTCGCCGGCCGCGCAGAAGGCGTTGACCGTCAGCAGCCCCAGGCTGGGCGGGCAGTCAATGAAGATGTAGTCCAGCCGCTGCTCGCCCTTCTTCTGCCGGGCTTTGGCATAGACGTCGATGGCGCGGCGGAGGCGCTGTTCCCGTGCCACCAGCGAGACCAGTTCGATCTCGGCGCCGGCCAAGTGGATGGTGGCCGGCGCGCAAATGAGGTTGCTGATGTCCGGGCACTGTGCCACTACGTCTTCAAGCGCCACATCATTGATCAGCACGTCATAGATGCTGTCGACGTCGGCATGGTGCTCAATGCCCAGAGCCGTGGACGCGTTGCCCTGCGGGTCGATGTCGATGACCAGCACGTTCAGGCCGGCCGCTGCCAGCGCCGCAGCGATGTTCACAGTTGTTGTGGTTTTACCCACGCCACCCTTTTGGTTTGAAACTGTGAAGATTCGCGTCTTCTCCGGTTTCGGCAGGTTACGGCCGAGGAGCCGCTCCCGACGCCGGTTCTCGTGCGCGAGTTCCCGGGCGATGGGGCTTGAGTCATCCAGTGTGTCCAAGACGTTCCCGCGGGCCGCAGTTTCACGTGAAACCTTGGCAGCTCCCGTGCCAGCAACCGGATTGAATTGATTTGCCGTTGTAGCGACCGGTGATACGCCAAAGGCACGCGCCGACCCCAGGGACACGAACGGGGGAATCCGCTGCGTGGAGGTTTCGCTACTGGTCACTGGGACACACTCACTCTCGTTCGGCTTTCACTGCCGTTCTCTAGCCTAACCGCTACACCCTAAGGACCCGCGGCACCTTGCGGGGCTAGGCGCTCTTTTGGGTCTTCTTAACTACGATCCGCACCACCGTGGTGGGTTCCTCGAGCAGGTCCTGGCCCACGGTGACCACCGAGGTCTCCACGCCGCCAAGCTTGCGGATGGCCTTGGCTGCCTTTTCGATCTCCTCGCCGGCACTGCGGCCCTTGATGGCCACGACTTCACCTTCACCGCCGAGCAGCGGAATGGTGAGGCCTGCAAGGTTGCTCAGTGCGGACACTGCCCGGGCCGTTACGACGTCGGCCGTCACCATGCCAACGGCAAGTTCGGCGCGAGTGCGCATAACCGTGACGTTGCCCAACCCCAGATCGTCAACCACTTCCTGCAGCCAGATCACCCGGCGTTCCAGCGGTTCGATGAGGGTCAGCTCGAGGTCAGGACGGGCAATGGCCAGGCAGAGGCCCGGAAGGCCGGCGCCGCTTCCGACGTCGGCCACGTGGCTTCCCTGCGGAATTTCACTTTCGATCACCGCGCAGTTCAGGACATGGCGTCCCCAGAGCCTGGGGATTTCCCGCGGACCAATCAGTCCGCGCTCGGTCCCGGACGTCGCCAGGTGTTCGACATACCGTTCAGCCAGGCCCAGGCGGTCGCCGAAGATCTTCTCCGCCGCCAGGCGCTCGGCAGCCGTCATTTCAACCATCAGTACGTCAGCCAACGGTTCAGTCGGCGGAAACGACGATGTGCCGGCCTGCACCCTCGCCCTCGGACTCGCTGACGAATCCAAGGTCGGCGACGGCGTCGTGGACGATCTTCCGCTCGTAGGCACTCATGGGCTCCAGCGCCACGGCCTCGCCGTTTTCCTTGACGCTGGCGACGGCGTCCTCGGCGATTTTCTGCAGGTGGCCAGCGCGTTCCTTGCGGTAGCCGTTGATGTCGAGCACCAGGCGAGAGCGGTTTTCCGTCGCGGAAAGAACGGAGAGCCGGGTCAGTTCCTGCAGGGCTTCCAGCACCTCGCCGTCGCGTCCCACGAGGCTTTCGAGCCCGGCGGATTCTTCCTCGGCCACGATCGAGATGTAGGTGCGTCCGTTCCGGACCTCAATGTCGATGTCGCCGTCGATATCGGCAATGTCCAGCAGTTCCTCAAGGTAGTCGGCGGCCACGTCGCCCTCTTCTTCCAGGCGGCTTGCCGACGTGCCCTTGCCCGCGTTCACGGTGCCGGCAACGGAGTCCTGGTCTTCGCTGGCCTCAGCGGAAAGTGCGTGTTCAGAGCTCTCAACAGACATTACTTCTTCTTCCTGTTCTTACGTTGTGGCTGAATGCGCTGCGTCCGGGCCTGCGCAACCGCAGCGGCGGCAGCTGCTTCCGCTTCGGCGTCGACCTTCTTGCCGCCGAGGATGGGGAGGGCCGGAAGGCCCTTGGCGGCACGGCGCTCGGCGAGGGCCTTGGCGGCGGGGGATCCCGGCGTCGGCATGCGGCGAATGACAAAGAACTGCTGGCCCATGGTCCACAGGTTGGTGGTGGTCCAGTAGATCAGGACACCGATGGGGAAGTTAATGCCGCCCACACCGAAAACGATGGGCAGGATGTACAGCATCATCTTCTGCTGGCGCATGAACGGGCTGGCCATGGCCTCTTCGGACATGTTCTTGGCCATGATCTGCTTCTGGGTGATGAACTGGGACGCCGTCATCGCCAGGATCATCAGAATGGACAGGACCCACACGGCCACCTCGTTGCCGCCCGGGGGCGTGCCGTGGAGCAGGGTCGCAGACAGCGGGGCGCCGAAAATGCTGGACTTGTCGAACTGCTGGACCTGGTTCGCGCTCATGGCACCAATGCCCTGACCGCTGGAGCTGGCATTCGAAACGCCGGACAGCACCTGGAACAGTGCAAAGAAGAACGGCATCTGAATCAGCATCGGCAGGCAGGCCGAGAACGGGTTGGTCCCGTGCTTCTTGTACATGGCCATCTGCTCCTGCGCCATGGCCTGGCGGGAGAGCTGGTCGGTCTTGCCCTTGTACTTGTCCTGCAGCTTCTTCAGGTCCGGCTGCAGCAGCTGCATGCCGCGCTGGGCCTTGATCTGCTTGACGAACACGGGGATCAGGGCGGCCCGGATCACGAGCACGAGCCCGATGATGGACAGGGTCCAGGTCCAGCCGGAGGCCGCAGGCAGCCCGATGGCAGTCAGGCCCTCATGGAAGCCCACCATGATGATGGACACAAGCCACTTGAACGGAAACATGATTGTTTCAAAGAAGTCCATACGATATCCCTATTCGTCAGGCCGCAGTGCGGCCTTCTCCATCAGTCTGAGCAGCCAGGTACTTGTCCGGGTTATTCAGCACAACAATTCTGGGGGTCCGGTTTTCAGGCCATTCCCGGTGGCCGGCGGGGACATGGTCCACGCCACCGGCGTTCCACGGATGGCAGCGTGCCAGGCGCCTGGCCGCCAGCCAGCTGCCTTTAACGGCGCCGTGGACTGTGACTGCTTCAAGCGCGTAGGCCGAGCAGGAGGGAAAGAAGCGGCAGACCTGGCCGTACAAGGGCGAAACCACCTTGCGGTAGGCCAGAAGCAGAAGAATGAGGATATTGCGGGGCAGGTTCCAGATGAAGCTGCCAGCGGCCGCTGCTGCGGACTTGGGGGAATGGACGACGGCGGCAGTCGGGTCAAGCACGCTGTGTCCCTTCCTGTGTTGTTGCGTCCGTTGGCGTTCCAGCTGGCCGTTTTCCGGTCACCGCCGGAAGGCGGCCAGCCAGCCGCCTCATGGTGTTTTCCAAGGCGGCGTTGTAATCCGCCAGGAGTTCATCCCAGCTGGCTGTTGCGGAGGCGGGCAAAGCACGCACCACAATAGCGAATCCGGTGCCGTACTCGTGCAGCGAGACAGCGCCGGCTTCTCTAAGTCTCCTCTTAACGAGGTTCCTGGCAACAGCGTTCCCGACAGCCTTGGAAACGATGAACCCGATGCGGCTGGGCTCGTCGGCTCCAATAGTTGCCGTATATAACACTACGTTCCGGCGTCCATTGCGGACGCCGGAACGTACAGTTGTTGAAAAATCGGTTGAAGTCCTCAGGCGGTTCCTGGTGGCAAGCACCGCTAATCTCGCAGAAGGAAGAAGACCGACAAGTCAGTATTTAGGCCGACAGTTCGGTGCGGCCCTTGCCACGGCGGGCGGCCAGAATGGCACGGCCGGCACGGGTGCGCATACGAAGGCGGAAGCCGTGCTTCTTGGCCCGACGGCGGTTATTCGGCTGAAAAGTCCGCTTGCTCACGTTAGTTACTCCAGTGGATCAAAGGTGCGCCCACCCGATCAGTAAGGGGAAGAACTGGCCGACGCTAAGTTTTGTATGTGTCTGCTTCCCCTGAATTTCCCGGAACACACGGAGTGTCCGGAAGTTCAAAATAGGGTCAGAAAGCAGGCACAAAGGACTCCACAACGTTAGGGCAAAACGCCGCCGGGAGTCAAACCAGCCGGCTGCCCGGCGTGTTTCCCCAGCTGTGGCTAACGGCGTTGAGAACCTGTGGATGAAGCGGCTCACAACCGCTGTTTTCGAACCACAACGGTGTAATTATCCACAAGGCACTTCCCAGCTATCTTCTAGGCTTTTCATCCCCTAGAGTGTCTCAGTAGCCGATTATCCACGGACTGTGCATAACCCTGTGGATTAAGCCGGGCCAGCACCCTGGTTCCAGGCTTGCGGCTGCATGTAATGCAGGCAGCAAGCTTTGAGGAACCAAATTTGATGACAGTAGACGAAGCCAACCACGCCAACACTGTCGGAAGTTCCTGGCGGCGCGTGGTGACCCTTCTCGAACAGGACGACCGCGTTTCGCCCCGGCAGCGCGGCTTTGTCATCCTCGCGCAGGCCCAGGGCCTCATCGGTTCCACCCTTCTCGTCGCAGTCCCGAACGAGCTGACCCGGGAAGTGCTCCAGACGCAGGTCAAGGACGCTCTCGATGACGCGCTCCGCAACGTCTTCTCGGACGACATCCGCTGCGCGATCGACGTGGACACCGATCTGGTGCCCATCCACGAGGAGCCGGAACCCGCCGTCGAGCTTTCCCTCGCAAACGATCCGTCCATTGAGCAGAAGCCGCAGCCCATGCTGCCGAGCACCTCACACGAATTCGGCCGCCTCAACCCCAAGTACGTTTTCGACACCTTCGTGATCGGATCCTCCAACCGGTTTGCCCATGCCGCCGCCGTCGCCGTGGCGGAAGCCCCTGCCAAGGCCTACAACCCGCTGTTCATTTACGGTGACTCCGGCCTGGGCAAAACGCACCTGCTGCACGCCATCGGCCACTACGCCCGCCGCCTGTACAGCGGGATCCGCGTCAGGTACGTCAACTCCGAGGAATTCACCAACGACTTCATCAACTCGATCCGTGACGATGAAGGCGCCAGCTTCAAGACGACGTACCGCAACGTCGACGTCCTGCTGATCGACGACATCCAGTTCCTGGCCGGCAAGGACCGGACGCTGGAGGAGTTCTTCCACACATTCAACTCGCTGCACAACAACAACAAGCAGGTGGTCATCACCTCGGACCAGCCGCCCAAGCTGCTGGCAGGCTTCGAGGACCGGATGAAATCCCGCTTCGAGTGGGGTCTGCTGACGGACATCCAGCCGCCTGAACTGGAAACCCGCATCGCCATCCTCCGGAAGAAGGCGCTCAGCGAAGGCCTCTCCGCGCCGGACGACGCGCTGGAGTACATCGCTTCGAAGATCGCCAGCAACATCCGCGAGCTCGAAGGCGCCCTCATCCGGGTGACGGCATTCGCCAGCCTCAACCGCCAGCCGGTGGATGTGGCCCTGGCAGAGATGGTGCTCAAGGACCTCATCACCGACGACGGCGCCCAGGAAATCACGTCGGGCCAGATCCTGCAGCAGACGGCCGACTACTTCAAGCTCAGCATGGAGGAGCTCTGCAGCAAGTCCCGGACCCGGACGCTGGTGACCGCACGGCAGATCGCCATGTACCTGTGCCGCGAGCTGACCGACATGTCACTGCCCAAGATCGGCCAGGAACTCGGCGGCCGCGACCACACCACCGTGATCCACGCTGACCGCAAAATCCGTGAGCTCATGGCTGAGCGGCGTGTGATTTACAACCAGGTTACTGAGCTCACCAACCGCATCAAGCAGCAGCAGCGCGACTCCTGAGCCGAGGTTCTTAACCTTATTAACAGGCGCGTGTGGATAACCCTGTGGACAGTTAAGGGGACAACCGCGGTTAATGGGCTTAAAACCCTTAAGCCGTCTGTGGATCACCGCAACGGGCCAAAAATGTTGTCCCCATCCACAGCCTGTTTAAAACGTGCCGAACCCACAGTCCATGAACAGGGCTTAACCGCGGATCTGCACCGCGAAACCGGGTTATCCACAGTTTCCACAGCAGTTATTAACACTACTAATCCCAAAAAGTTGAAGTCCCTCAAACAACAATCTCCATCCCCGACCTCCCCGCACCGGCCAAAGCACCGGCCACTTGGCCGCTGGCAGAGCCGGCGTCACTGGCGGGGATGGGGAAATCCTTGTAGTTCCGGCTAAGCTGTCTGCAGCGCTCCCATCCCTGGGTTTGTTTGCGGTCGGCCATGCGTGGACCATGCAGGTCAAGGGCTTTGGGGGCAACGGTCTTATGGGCTCCTTGCGAGTTCCCGTTCAGAAAATGGCAGCAGCAATGAAAGGCGGCACCCTTCCGTGAAGTTCAGAGTCGAACGGGACGTCCTGGCAGAAGCCGTCACATGGACAGCCCGGTCGTTGTCTCCGCGGCCGCCCGTACCCGTGCTCTCCGGCCTCCTTCTCAAGGCCGAATCCGGGACAGTCAGCCTGTCCAGCTTCGATTACGAGACCTCCGCTAGGCTTGAAATTCCTGCCGACATCAGGGAGGAAGGCACCATCCTGGTCTCCGGCCGCCTCCTGGCGGACATCTGCCGCAGCCTGCCCTCAGCGCCGGTGGACATCGAAACCGACGGCAACAAGGTGACGCTCACCTGCCGCCGAAGCAGCTTCCACCTGGCAACCATGCCCGAGGCCGAGTACCCGCCGTTGCCTGCCCTGCCCACCATCACCGGAACCGTCGCAGGTGACGCGTTCGCCCAGGCTGTCTCCCAGGTGATCATCGCCGCGAGCAAGGACGACACCCTTCCGATCCTCACTGGCGTGCGGATGGAGATCGAGGACGACCTCATCACCCTCCTGGCTACGGACCGTTACCGGCTCGCCATGCGGGAAGTTCCCTGGAAGCCCGTCACACCGGGCATCTCCACCAGTGCCTTGGTCAAAGCCAAGACGCTGAACGAGGTTGCCAAGACTTTGGGCGGCAGCGGTGACATCAACCTCGCCATTGCCGACGACGACAGCCGCCTTATCGGCTTTGAGAGCGGCGGCCGCACCACCACGTCGCTGCTGGTCGACGGCGATTACCCCAAGATCCGCTCGCTGTTCCCGGATTCCACGCCGATTCACGCCACCGTTCAGACCCAGGAGCTCGTCGAGGCCGTCCGGCGCGTCTCGCTCGTGGCGGAACGCAACACCCCGGTCCGGCTCGCGTTCACCCAGGGCCAGCTGCACCTCGACGCCGGCACCGGCGAGGACGCCCAGGCCTCCGAAGAGCTCGAAGCACAGCTGTCCGGCGAAGACATCACCGTTGCCTTCAACCCGCACTACCTGGTTGAAGGCCTCAGCGTCATTGAAACCAAGTTTGTGCGCTTTTCCTTCACCACGGCACCGAAGCCCGCCATGATCACAGCGCAGAACGACATCGAAGGCGAAGACCAGGACGACTACCGCTACCTCGTGATGCCGGTGCGCCTCCCCAACTAACCCACACCCAACTAGGTAGCAGCTGAGGGGCTTCCCAGCGTTCAGAACGCCCTGAGCTGCTACCTAGTTGGGTGGACCGCCCATCCCTAACCATCCGCGCAGAAAAGAGTTCACACGGTGCATATCGGACTGATCGGCCTTGGAAAAATGGGTTTCAACATGCGCGAACGGCTGCGCAAAGGCGGGATCGAAGTCACTGGGTTCGACCGCAACCCCGAGGTTACCGATGTCGCCACCACGGACGAACTCATCGCCGCCCTTCCTGCGCCCCGCCTCATCTGGGTTATGGTTCCGTCCGGTGAAATCACCGACGCCGTCATCACCGAGCTCGGTGCCAAACTGGAGCCCGGCGACATGGTGATCGACGGCGGCAACTCCCGCTTCACCGAGGACCAGAAGCACGCGGCGGCCCTGGCCGAAAAGGGAATCCGCTTCGCTGACTGCGGCGTCTCCGGCGGAGTCTGGGGCCTTCAGAACGGCTACGGGCTCATGGCCGGGGGCGACGCCGAGGATATCGAGCGCGCCCTTCCCGTCTTTGATGCGCTCCGACCCGAAGGCGACCGCGCGGACAGCTTCGTCCACGTGGGCGGCGTCGGCGCAGGCCACTACGCCAAGATGGTGCACAACGGCATCGAGTACGGCCTGATGCAGGCTTACGCGGAAGGCTACGAACTCCTCGCCGCCAAGGAAATCGTTACGGACCTCCCGGGAACCTTCCGGGCCTGGCAGAAGGGAACCGTCGTCCGGTCCTGGCTGCTGGACCTCATGGTGAAGGCCCTGGACGAGGATCCCGGACTGGCCTCGATCGACGACTACGTCGAGGACTCCGGTGAAGGCCGCTGGACCGTGGAAGAGGCCATCGCCAATGCCGTGCCGGCCCCCGCCATTACCGCAGCACTCTTTGCCCGTTTCGCCTCCCGCGAGGACAACTCGCCGGCGATGAAAATGGTGTCCGCGCTGCGCCACCAGTTCGGCGGACATGCCACCCGTCCGGCCAAGTAAGTCCGTGTCCGGGTTCCGGCCGTCTTCCGGACCGGCGGTTCCCGAGAATTCGAAGATCGCGTGTACCTAGAACACCTGTCCCTGACCGACTTCCGCAGTTACGCCCAGGTTGATCTCCGGTTTGACCCGGGCGTCACGGTTCTGGTCGGCTCCAACGGAATCGGCAAGACCAACCTGATGGAAGCCATCGGCTACCTGGCAACCCTCAGCTCACACCGGGTCAGTGCCGACGGCCCGTTGCTCCGCTTCGGAACCGACCGCGCCCTGATCCGGGCAAAGCTGGTCCGGGGCGAACAGTCCACCATCCTGGAGCTGGAGATCAACGGCGGCCGGGCAAACCGGGGCCGCATCAACCGCAGCAACCCCGTCCGTGCGCGCGATCTGCTGGGCATCTGCCACACGGTCCTGTTCGCTCCGGAGGACCTGGCGCTGGTCAAAGGCGATCCCTCGAACCGCCGCCGCTTCCTGGACGAGCTCCTGGTGAGCCTGGTTCCCCGGCACGCCGCCACCCGCAGCGACTATGACCGCGTGCTTAAACAACGGAACGCACTGCTGAAGTCAGCACGGGCCGGAAAGTTCACCGCCGGCCACGAAGCCACCCTCGATGTCTGGGACCAGCACATGGCTCGCGCCGGAGCGGAGCTGCTCCATGCCAGGCTGGAACTCGTAGAGCGCCTGCGGCCGCACCTCAACAGTGCCTATGCCCAACTCACCGATGGCTCGAAGGCCGCGGATGCGGTCTACCGCTCAACTCTGCAGAACATGATGGACGACGACGGCGAGCCGGCCGGCGCTTCGACCGCACCGTCAGAGCCAGGACAGCAGGCGGAGGATCTCCGCCCGCTGTCCGTGGACGACCTTGCCGAACGCTACGTGCAGGCCTTCGCGGCGTCCCGCCGCAAGGAACTCGAACGCGGCATCTCGCTGGTGGGTCCGCACCGGGACGAGCTGGAACTGGTGCTGGGGCAGGCCCCGGCCAAGGGCTACGCCTCGCACGGTGAAACGTGGTCCATGTGCCTGTCCCTGCGGCTGGCGTCCTACTACGTCATGCTTGACGACGCCCGCACCGGAGGATCGGCGCCGATCCTCATCCTGGACGACGTTTTCGCCGAACTTGATGTCCAGCGGCGGCGTAAACTGGCCGCAATAGTTGCCGGCGCCGAGCAGGTGCTGGTGACCGCCGCCGTCGACGCCGATATTCCGGACGAGCTTGCGGGCCGGCGGGTGAAGGTAATCCCGGGAGGAATCGATGAACAGGGATAAGGACGGCGGCCTGCAGCCAGGCCGCGATCCCGATGAAATCGATGCCGCCCAGGCTGCGCTGAACAGGATGCGTGACGCAGCGGCCGCCCGTGGAGAGGTCCGCCGCAAGGCGCCGCGGGCAGGCGCCAGCCAAAAACCGCGCACCGCAGCCCAGGGAACGCGGGGCTTCAGCCAGTTCCACTCCACCGGACGCGACCCCCTGGGACTGGGGAAAGTCGTGGGCCGGCTGGTTGCCGAGCGAGGCTGGACCTCCCCGGTGGCCGTCGGCTCGGTCATGGCCGAGTGGCCGGCGCTCGTGGGCCCTGAAATCGCTGCCCACTGCACCCCGGAAAGCTTCACGGACACCACCCTTCATGTCCGGTGCGACTCCACGGCCTGGGCCACGCAGCTGCGGCTGCTCAGCATAAGCCTGCTCGAAAAGTTCCGCACCGAACTCGGTGACGGCGTGGTCACCAGCATCCAGGTGCTGGGCCCGTCAGCACCCAGCTGGCGCAAGGGTGGACGCACCGTCAACGGACGCGGGCCCAGGGACACCTACGGATAGCGGCCACAACCAGGGACTGCCGGGACTGGATCCGCCGGGTGCGTCTCCTTCCGATTCTGCCTGCCGGGAACAAAGCCCAAACGGCGTGCAGGGCGCTCAAACCGCCGTCGGCCGTATAGGAGTCCAAAAAGGGGACTGCTGGAGCCTTGCAGGCGGGGCCAATGGCCAGCGAGAGGCACATTGAGCCGCCTCATCGCCCCGCCAATGCAGGGATCGACCGTGTTTCACGATAGAATTCCTCTAGATAACTGGGCGCCGGTGAAACGTTGACTGAGTCCGTTTTCCCGCGCTTTTTCCGTGCGGGAAAACGGTTCTGCGCGTCAACTCAGCAGCTGGCGCTGGCAGTGACGTGCCTTTTGGCGGACGCCCTTTTTCCCGGCGGACGGCGGAGGCCGGCCATCATCGAACATAGAGGAGTCGAAAGCGCCTGTGGCTAACGACAATGCAGATATCGAGGCAGTGGAGCCTGTAACGGAGGATGCCCGGACGTCCGGCGCCCCGGCTGAGGCTGCCACACCGCGGGAGTACGGCGCCAGCGACATCACCGTTCTTGAGGGACTCGAGGCCGTACGGAAACGGCCCGGCATGTACATCGGCTCCACCGGTCTGCGCGGCCTGCACCACCTGGTGTACGAAGTGGTGGACAACTCCGTGGATGAGGCCCTCGCAGGCTACTGTACGCACATCGAAGTTGTTCTGCAGGCGGACGGCGGTGTCAAGGTATCCGACGACGGCCGCGGGATTCCGGTGGACATCCACCCCACCGAGGGCAAGCCCACGGTTGAGGTGGTCATGACCATCCTGCACGCCGGCGGCAAGTTCGGCGGCGGCGGCTACGCCGTGTCCGGTGGCCTCCACGGCGTGGGCATTTCCGTGGTCAACGCCCTCTCCACCCGCGTGAACACGGAAGTCCGCAGGCAGGGCCACGTCTGGCGCATGTCCTTTGCCGACGGGGGCAAGCCGCAGGGTGCCCTGGTCCAGGGCGAGGAAACGGCCGAGACCGGAACCACCCAGACCTTCTACCCGGATCCGAGCATCTTCGAATCCACCGAGTTCGACTTCGAGACGCTCCGCGCGCGTTTCCAGCAGATGGCCTTCCTCAACAAGGGGCTGAAAATCACCCTGACGGACGAGCGCCAAACGGCTGCCGGCACGGACGACGCCGGCGACCTGGACCTTGACGGCGTGCTCACCGAGGGCGAGGTCCTCGCCGAGCACCGCACCGTGGTGTACCAGTACAACGACGGCCTCCTCGACTACGTAAAGCACCTGAACTCCAGCAAGAAGGTGGATGTTGTCCACGAGGACGTCATCGCCTTCGAGACTGAGGACACCGAGCGGCATATCGCCGTCGAAATGGCGATGCAGTGGACCACGGCGTACTCCGAAAGCGTCCACACGTACGCCAACACGATCAACACCCACGAGGGCGGCACCCACGAAGAGGGGTTCCGCGCCGCGATGACGTCGCTCATCAACCGCTATGCGCGCGAGAAGGCCATCATCAAGGAAAAAGATGAGAACCTTACCGGTGACGACATCCGCGAGGGCCTGACGGCCGTCATCTCCGTGAAGCTGTCCGAACCACAGTTCGAGGGCCAGACCAAAACCAAGCTGGGCAACTCCGAGGTCAAGGGCTTTGTGCAGCGCGTGGTCACCGACCAGCTCGGCGACTGGCTGGAGCGCAACCCCGGCCCCGCCAAGGACGTCATCCGCAAAGCCATTTCGGCGGCCCAGGCCCGCATGGCCGCGCGCAAGGCCCGCGACAACGCGCGCCGGAAGAGCCCGCTGGAGTCCTTCGGCATGCCTGGCAAGCTCTCGGACTGCTCCTCGAAGGATCCCTCCAAGTGCGAGGTCTACCTGGTGGAGGGTGACTCGGCAGGCGGTTCGGCCAAGCGCGGGCGCAACCCCGAAACGCAGGCCATCCTTCCGCTCCGCGGCAAGATCCTGAACGTGGAGCGTGCCCGCCTGGACAAGGCCCTGGGCAACAACGAGGTGCAGTCCATGATCACAGCATTCGGGACCGGCATTGGCGAGGACTTCGACCTCAGCAAGCTGCGCTACCACAAGATCGTGCTGATGGCCGATGCCGACGTCGACGGCCAGCACATCACCACGCTGCTGATGACGCTGCTGTTCCGCTACATGCGCCCCCTGATCGAGAACGGCTACGTCTACCTCGCGCAGCCGCCGCTGTACCGGATCAAGTGGTCCAACGCACCGCATGACTACGTCTTCAGCGACCGTGAGCGCGACGCCGTCCTGGTTTCCGGTCAGGCAGCAGGCCGCCGCATTCCGAAGGAAAACGGCATCCAGCGCTACAAGGGTCTGGGCGAGATGGATTACACAGAGCTCTGGGACACCACCATGGACCCGGACCGGCGCACCCTCCTGCAAGTGACCATGGAGGACGCAGCCGCCGCAGACCAGATTTTCGCCGTGCTGATGGGCGAGGACGTCGAGTCGCGCCGAAACTTCATCCAGCAGAACGCCAAGGACGTCAGGTTCCTCGATATCTAGCGGATTCCGCACTTGATATTCCCGAACTGACATATACCTGAAACGGAAAATACAGACTATGAGTGACGAAACACCCGAGGTCCCGGCGGAGTCTCCGGACGGCACGGAGCCGGTGCTGGAGGGCGACGTGCTGGTCGACCGCGTGGAGCAGGTGGACCTGCAGACGGAGATGCAGCGCTCCTACCTCGACTATGCGATGGCCGTTATCGTCGGCCGTGCGCTGCCGGACGTACGGGACGGGCTGAAGCCCGTCCACCGCCGCGTGCTGTATGCGATGTTCGACGGCGGCTACCGCCCGGACCGCGCCTTCAACAAGTGTGCTCGTGTGGTCGGCGAGGTCATGGGCCAGTACCACCCGCACGGTGACACGGCCATCTACGATGCGCTGGTACGCCTGATCCAGGACTGGACCATGCGGTACCCGCTGGCGCTCGGCCAGGGCAACTTCGGCTCGCCCGGCAACGACGGCGCTGCGGCTCCGAGGTACACGGAAACCAAGATGGCACCGCTGGCCATGGAAATGGTCCGGGACATCGACGAGGAGACCGTCGACTTCCAGGACAACTATGACGGCAAGAACCAGGAACCCACGATCCTCCCGGCGCGGTTCCCCAACCTGCTGGTCAACGGGTCCTCAGGCATCGCCGTCGGCATGGCCACCAACATCCCGCCGCACAACCTCCGCGAAGTTGCCGATGGCGTCCAGTGGTACCTGGCCAACCCGACCGCCAGCCGCGAGCAGCTCCTCGAAGAACTGCTCAAGCGCATCAAGGGACCCGATTTCCCCACCGGCGCCACCATCCTGGGCCACAAGGGCATCGAGGACGCCTACCGCACCGGCCGCGGTTCCATCACCATGCGCGCCGTGGTCAATGTCGAGGAGCTGCAGGGACGGACCTGCCTCGTCGTCACCGAGCTGCCCTACCAGGCGAACCCGGACAACCTGGCCATCAAGATCGCCGAACTGGTCAAGGACGGCAAGGTCCAGGGCATCGCCGACCTCCGCGACGAGACGTCCGGCCGCACCGGCCAGCGCCTGGTCATCGTCCTGAAGCGCGACGCCGTCGCCAAGGTGGTGCTGAACAACCTCTACAAGCACACCCAGCTGCAGGAGAACTTCGGCGCGAACATGCTGGCGATCGTGGACGGAGTGCCGCGCACTCTCAGCCTTGACGCCTTCATCCGGCACTGGGTCACCCACCAGCTGGATGTCATCGCCCGGCGCACCCGCTACCGCCTGCGGAAGGCCGAGGAAGAAGCGCACATCCTGCGTGCGCTGCTTAAGGCCCTGGACATGCTGGACGAGGTCATCGCCCTGATCCGGGCCTCGAGCACCACTGAGGCAGCCCGGGATGGCCTCATGCAGTTGCTGGACATCGACGAGATCCAGGCCCGCGCCATCCTCGACATGCAGCTGCGCCGGCTCGCTGCCCTGGAACGCCAGAAGATCCAGGACCGCCACGCCGAACTCGAAGCGATGATCGCCGAATACAACGCGATCCTGGCCTCGGAGGAACGCCAGCGCTCGATCATCAGCGAGGAACTCGCCGAGATCGTGGCCAAGCACGGGGACGACCGCCGCACCCAGATCCTGATGGGCTACGACGGCGACATGTCCATGGAAGACCTCATTCCCGAAGAGGAAGTGGTGGTCACCATCACCCGCGGCGGCTACGTCAAGCGGACGCGGAGTGACAACTACCGTTCGCAGCAGCGCGGCGGCAAAGGCATCAAGGGTGCCCAGCTGCGCGGCGATGACGTGGTGGAGCACTTCTTCGTCACCACCACCCACCACTGGCTGCTGTTCTTCACCAACTTCGGCCGCGTGTACCGGGCCAAGGCCTACGAACTTGCCGAGGGCGGGCGCGACACCAAGGGCCAGCATGTGGCCAACCTGCTGGCCTTCCAGCCGGACGAGCACATCGCCCAGGTGCTGGACCTGAAGGACTACCAACACGCGCCCTACCTGGTGCTGGCCACCAAGCGTGGCCTGGTCAAGAAGACCCGGCTGGAGGACTACGACACCAACCGGTCCGCCGGCGTCATCGCCATCAACCTCCGGGACGAGGACGAACTGGTCTCCGCGCAGCTCGTTTCCGAGACGGATGACCTCATGCTGGTGTCCCGCAAGGGCCAGTCGATCCGGTTCACGGCCACCGATGACGCGCTGCGCCCCATGGGCCGCGCCACGTCCGGCGTGACAGGCATGAAGTTCCGCGAGGACGACGAACTGCTCGCCATGAACGTGGTGGCCGAGGGCTCCTACGTGTTCGTCGTGACCGAAGGCGGCTACGCCAAGCGCACCGCCGTCGAGGAATACCGGCTGCAGGGCCGCGGCGGCCTGGGCATCAAGGTAGCCAAGCTCGCCGAGGAACGCGGGGATCTTGTGGGTGCCCTGGTGGTCCAGGAGGAAGACGAGGTCCTGGTGGTCATGGGCGGCGGCAAGGTGGTCCGGTCATCCGTGGCCGGCGTCCCTGCCAAGGGCCGGGACACCATGGGCGTCATCTTCGCGAAGCCGGACAAGAACGACCGCATCATCGAGGTTGCCCGCAATACCGAACGCGGCCTGGAAGAGGAAGTTGAAGCCAGCGCCGAGCGGGAGTCAGAGGCCGACCACACCGATGAACCCAGTGCGTCAGAAATCTTGGCTATCGCCGCTGATGACGTAACGTTGGCTGAAGATGCCGGACCAGACGAGGAATCCGCCGAGGAGGCTTCAGGACTGGCCGATGAAGCAGAAGGAACGTCCGGCGATGCTGAGGCGAACGAAGACAACACCGGAGGTAACGAGTGAGCAATTCCGACTCATTTCCCAAGCCGAGCAGTAATGGTCCCGGCGGGATGCGTCAGCCGGCATCCGCTCCCCGGGTGAATGCCCCGGTGCGTCCCCAGCAGAGCCCGGCCACGCCGTCGGGCGTTCCGGGACAGCGTCCTGCAGCTGCGGGACAGCGCCCGGCGCCCGCAGGGCAGCGCCCGCAGGGACAGAGGCCGGCCGCGCCGGCACAGCGCCCGGCAGTCCCCGGACAGCGGCCCCAGGCCGCACAGGGTGCGCCCGGACTGGTCAAGCCGGCTCCCAAGGCCAAGGTGCGCCGCGCCCGGCTCTTGGTCAGCAAGGTTGACCCCTGGTCCGTCCTGAAAATGGCGTTCCTGCTGTCCGTCGCGCTTGGCATCGTCACGGTGGTGGCCGCCATTGTGCTGTGGACCGTGCTGGACCTGACCGGCATCTTCGACCAGGTGGACAGCCTGCTGGGAACGCTCGCCGGGTCTGAGGGCGGCGGCTTCGAACTGAAGAAGGTCGCGTCGCTCGGCCAGGTGGCATCGTTCGCTACGATCATCGCCGTCGTGAATGTTGTGCTGCTGACGGCCCTGTCCATGCTGTCAGCCGTGCTGTACAACATTTCGGCAACCCTTGTTGGCGGCATCGGCGTGACCCTGACGGACGATTAAAACCCTGTCTTTCCGCGGAAAACCCCGCAGGAATGCCTCGATTTGAGATCGGGCCGGGATGTGCTGTAGAGTCTTGTCTCGGCCCGATGAGGCATCGGGGCGTATAGCTCAGGCGGTTAGAGCGCTTCGCTGATAACGAAGAGGTCCCAGGTTCAAGTCCTGGTACGCCCACGGAACCTGCACAGGTTCAAGTAGAGGTTTAGGCTGGATTCCACTGGAATCAAGCCGGAACGGGGTGCGTGTGAAGAAGTTGCTGGTTATTGCAGCTGCGGTCGCAGGCGTCCTCTTCTACAAGAAGAAGGTGCAGGAATCCGAAGCCCGGAAAACTGTCTGGAGCGAATCAACCGACAAGGTTGAATAGCCCGGTTAGCGGTACGGATGCTGGTCAGCCAGGATCCGGAACTAGGGTATGATGGACGGGTTGCTTCTTATGGGGGCATGGCGCAATTGGTAGCGCACCTGCTTTGCAAGCAGGGGGTTCGGGGTTCGAGTCCCCGTGCCTCCACCATAAGAAAAGGTCCCGGTCGGAAACGGCCGGGACCTTTCGCGTTGCCGGAACATAGTTCGGACCCTGGTTTCGACAGGCTCAACCAGCGGGGCACGGTCTGCACATTACTGTGGGAGCGTGAATCTCTTCCTTGCAGCCCTGGGCGTCCTGGGCGTGGCTTCGTCAGGACCGCTCATCGCCGCCACCCTCGGCGCCACCACTGTCACGGCCCTCGCCATCGCCTTCTGGCGCAATGCCATCGCGGCAGCCGTCATGGCCACCCCCACCCTGATCCGGGAGCCGCGCCTCTTCGGCCGCATCGGGCGCTATGAGTTCCGCTGGTCGCTCGTTGCGGCCGTAGCCCTGGCCCTGCACTTCGCCTGCTTCATCACGTCCCTGCAGCTGACCTCCGTGGCTGCCGCCACGGCACTCGTCTGCCTGCAGTCCGCCTGGATCGCCATCATCCAGCTGTTCCGCGGTGTGCGGCACCGCTGGCAGGTCCTGGTTGGCCTTGGCGTCTCCTTCGGCGGTGTAGTGGCCATCACAGGTTTCGACATGGGCACCTCCCCGGACGCCCTGCTGGGTGACGTCCTGGCCATGGCCGGCGGACTCCTTGCGGGAATCTACACTCTGGCCGGAGGCCGGGCCCGGCAGAGCATGACCACCGGGACCTACACGGCCCTCTGCTACAGCATGTGTGCTGTCCTGGTAGCGGTGCTGGCAGCCTTCACCCACCAGCCCCTGACCGGGTTCGACGCCGGTGGCTGGCTGGGAATTCTGGCCATCACCGTGTGCGCCCAGCTCGTGGGACATACGGCATTCAACCACCTGCTGGCCACGATGAGCCCGCTGCTGGTGTCCATGATCATCCTGCTTGAAATACCGGGTGCGGCCCTGCTGGCCGCCGTGTTCCTGAACGAGACACTGCCGGCAGGCACCTATGCCGGACTGTCGCTCATCCTCGTGGGCCTCGCCGTCGTGGTGGCCGGACAGCGGAACGGCAAGGGCAGGCGGGACAAACCGGCCGGGGAACGCCCGGTGGCGGAGCTGGGGGCTGACTGACGACGGCGGCCGCCCGCCGGGGTCACTGCCCGCCGCGGCGGACCGGCTGGCTGGTGTTGACGGTGTGGATGGCGCGCAGCAGCTTGGCTGGGAAATATACCGAGAAGAACACCACCATGGGTGCCTTAAGGGCCATCTTCTTCACGTTGTGGGCCTTGTAGGTACGGTCGAAGCGTGTCACGTAATACCGGTAGTCACGGGGTGAGTCCTCGAGCCGGCGGGCCGACATCCCGGAGACCATCTGCGGCCAGTACTGGACCTTGAGGTCGTGGTCCGCGAGATGCAGGGACAGGTCGATGTCCTCGTGCATCTCGTCCCTTTCGTCCCGGCAGGTTTCGCTGCGGATGGTCTCCCACGCAGAGCGGCGGAGGGCCATGTTGGAGCCGAACAGGAAGTGGTATTGGTGCTTGGCCAGCTTGAGCATCAGCTGGCGCATCTTGTCATCTGCCTTGAGGCCGAAGCGCCGCATCGGCATGTCGTAGTAGACCACGGGCCCGGTGGCCGCCGACGTGGACAGGTCCTCGAAGGCCTTCTGCACCTGCTCCACCCAGTCAGGTTCGACCACGGAGTCGGCGTCGATCCGGCCAAGGATGTCCCCGGTGGCGTTGTCCAGGCCGAAATTGCGGGTAGGGATGAGTCCCTGTTCCCTGTCCTGGCGGAGCAGGATGATGGGGCTCTCCGGGTACTCCTGCTGCATCTGCGTAACAATCGACGCTGTGCGGTCCTTGGACATGTTGTCCACCACGATGATCTCGTGCGCCGGAACCGACTGGTACACCGCCGCGATCAGGCACTGCCGGATGACACTTTCCTCGTTGTAGGCCGGAATAACAATCGATACGCGCGGCTCAGTGTCAGTCAAGGCATCCTCGTCGGATCTATCGGGTGACATCACCTCAAACTTAGCATCGATGCTTTCCATCCCGGCGGCACCGTGCCTGTCAGGCGGAGAGGGGTCCTGATAATCCGGCAGAGACGGCAGGAGGGGCTCCACCGAAGCGGAACCCCTCCTGTAACCAGCCCTGACGGGGCCCTAATTAAGCCTTCTTGTCGGCACCGTTCTCAATGTTGGACGCGATGTTCTTCACCGCGGTCTTTGCATCGGTGGAGACTTCGCCGGCAACGGTATCGGTGTCCTCGGCAACGTGCTTAGCCTTGTCAGAGCCTTCGGCGTTGTCCTCTTCCAGGGAAGCCAGCTCTTCCAGGGAAGTCGACGTGGTTGCCGCCGGAACCGGAGCCGGCGTCGCGGCGGCCGATCCAACACCGGTGCCGGACGCTGCCGGGGTGGTTGCGGCCGGCGTCGACGGAGCGGGGGTCACGGGTGCGGGGGTCTTCCAGGGATCCTCAACCGGCTTTGATGCCTTCCACGCGGCAACGCCGGCGGCCACGGCCGCGGCGATCACACCGACAATGAGGAGCCCGCGCTTCTTCGGCTTCTGGGGCTCCACCACCAGCGCCTTGCCCGTCACTGCCCGGCTGGCCTCGTTGGCGGCTGACTTCAGGTGGCCGCCGGCCACATGAGCCTGTTCCTGGATGGTGTGGATGATGCCGACGTCGCCGAGTCTCTGGGCCACGGCGTCAACACGGGCCGGGGTGCTCTCGAGCGTCCTGTGGACAGCCTCGGAGGCGGTCCCGATCTGGTCCGAGAGCCGGGGCAGGTACTCAACCACTACACGGTCGCGGGCCTGGGCAATGACGGGAGTTGCCTTGTCCAGGGCCTCGTGCAGCCGCGGCGGGGCGCCCTCCACGACGTCGTGGATTTTGGGGGCAAGCTGCGCCAGGCCGTCCTGGAGGCGCGGCGTGACCGTGGCGACGCCGTCGGCAAGGTTGTGTGCCGCCACCTTGAGCCCCTCCTGGATCTTGGGGGAAGCGGTATCAATGCCGTGCTGCAGGCGCGGAACTGCCCAGTCCACTGCTGCTTCCACGCGGTCTTTTGCGTTCTCGACTGCAGAACTGACCGACAACTCCAGTTCGCGGGCAATACGATCCGATTTCTTCACAACTACCTCCCGATTAATGTGACGGTTCTGTTGTTAGCCTACGTGTACGAACAGCCGGGCTGCTATCGTTCCGGCGGATTCACGGTGGATTTCACCGAGCGCGGAACTGTCTTTTCCGCTCGGGTTCGCGTTGACCCGCCGTGAAAGAATGACCCTATGACTGCCTCAGCAACTGCAAAAGCAACCATCCACACCAGCCTCGGCGACATCGTTGTGAACCTCTTCGGCAACCACGCGCCCAAGACTGTCAAGAACTTCATCGGACTGGCCACGGGCGAACAGGCCTGGACCCACCCGGAGACCGGCGAGGACAAGACCGGCACGCCGCTGTACAACGGCACCATCTTCCACCGCATCATCAAAGACTTCATGATCCAGGCCGGCGACCCGCTGGGCCGCGGCACCGGCGGACCGGGCTACCGGTTCGACGACGAGATCCACCCCGAGCTGAGCTTCAGCGCTCCGTACAAGCTGGCCATGGCCAACGCCGGCATCCAGATGGGCAAGGGAACCAACGGTTCACAGTTCTTCATCACCACCATCCCCACCGACTGGCTGCAGGGCAAGCACAGCATCTTCGGTGAGGTTGCCGACGACGAGTCCAAGAAGGTTGTGGACGCCATTGAAGGTGTCCGCACCGGAATGGGCGACCGCCCGGTTGAAGATGTGACCATCAACAGCATCGATATCGAGCAGCTCTAGCCGCATGAGCTACGGAACTCCGGCGGCGGAGCCGTCAGCGCAGGTACCGGTGTGCCCCCGGCACCCGGACCGGCCCTCGTATGTCAGCTGCCAGCGTTGTGGGCGGCCGGCATGCCCCGAGTGCCAGCGCGCGGCCGCCGTCGGGTTCCAGTGCGTTGACTGCGTCAACGAAGCAAGGCGTACGACGCCGACAGCACGGACCGTTTACGGCGGTGCCGTTGCGTCCGGCAAGCCTGTGGTGACGTACGCAATCATCGCCGCGTGCGCCCTGCTGTTTGTTTTGCAGTGGGTGCTTCCCGGAAACGCGGTGTTCCGGACCCTCGCCTACGCGTCGGTTTACGCCACGCCCGAGTACGGGGTGTTCCAGCCTTGGCGCATGCTCACCTCGGCTTTTCTGCACTCCCAGGGTTTCCTGCTCCACATCGTCCTGAACATGTACACGCTGTGGATTTTTGGCCAGGCGCTCGAACCGCTGCTGGGCCGGATCCGTTTCCTTGCCGTGTACCTGCTGTCCGCCATCGGCGGGTCGGTGGGCTACCTGCTGTTGACACCGATCCTGCCCGAGGGCGGCCCCGTGGGCCTGGTTGGTGCTTCCGGCGCTATTTTCGGGCTGTTCGGCGCCATGCTCGTGGTGCAGCGCCACCGTGGCGGGGAGACGAGGCAGCTCTGGGTACTGATAGCAATCAACGGCGTGATCGGCTTCATGGTGCCGCAGATTGCCTGGCAGGCCCATCTGGGCGGTTTCATCACGGGCGCCCTGTGCGCGGCCGCCATCGCCTACGTCCCGCGCGGCCCGCGACGCACCACCCTGCAGGCCGGAGGGCTGGCGCTCGTTCTGGCCCTCCTGGCGGTTGCTTCCTGGTACCGGGTGCTCGCAGCCGCCTGACGCTGGTGTCCGGCAACTAGCCGGCGGTCCCCTCCCCCGTTGCCCCCGCTTTCCGAAGCGGGGGCCATTTTTGTGCCCCCGCGAAGTTCCCTCACGAGGTGACGGGATCGCACCCAGCGGTTGGGTTTTCCACAGCGGTTATCCACACTGTTAATAACTTACACAGCTGTAACTCACTGGTCGGACCCCGAGATACCGGGCCGCTGGGCCACTCGCGATCAATATGCACGCTTCCGTCCACACCTGTGGATAACTTTCGGACCTGCCGCTGTGGTTAAGTGGACAACTTCACCCAAATTTCACCCTGACCGGGTGTTCTGGGCGTAAACGGACACTTGAGGGAGCGAGCGGGGGTTTTGAGGGTGCCGTTTCAACAGGGTTATTCACACTGTTAATAACTCACAGAGGCGTCATTCCACCGTTCGGATGCCTCACAAGGCCTAGATCATGCCGTTCAGGCCGCCGATGCCCACAAGTTTTCCCCACCTGTGGATAAATTGTGGGCAGTCGCCTGTTGCTAAGTGGATAACCCTCACCCTGTCCACAGCGTCCCCGTGTAGTCTCTGACTGACAGCCGCGAGGTGAGCCCGTCCGGACCCCCAAGGAGCAATTACGTGAGTACCCACAGCCATATCTTCCTCGACAAGCACCACCCAGCAGCCTGGCGGGCGCTGAACGGGCTGGGGCTAAAGGCCAAGGAAGCGGTGATTGAGGCAGGCCTGGATGAGAAGCTCATCGAACTGCTCAACGTCCGGATATCGCAGATCAACGGCTGCGCCTATTGCCTCGACATGCACGTCACGGACGCGGTCAAGGGTGGTGAATCCACACAGCGACTGGCCGTCCTGCCAGCCTGGCGGGACACTGCGGTGTTCGAGGACCACGAGCGGGCCGCGCTGGCCCTGGCCGAGAGCATCACGGTTCTCCCCGAAGCCCGCACGCGGGGCCTGGAAGACGCCTACGCGCGGGAGCACCTTACGGACGAGCAGTACTCGGCGGTGAGCTGGCTGGCCATCGCAATGAACGCCTTCAATCGCGTTTCCATCACCAGCCAGCATCCCGTCCGGGCTGAACAGGGGTAAACATGGCTGGATGCCGGGGGTTTTCCACAGTCATTTCCACAACTGTTAATAACTTGGAAAATGCAAGTTTCTGGCATCCGGGGGCGCCAACCGGGCACACAGGGCCTTTTCCGCGGTGCGCAACCGGCAAAGTTATCAACACTGTGGATATCTTTACCAACACGTGTGGACCGGTGCGTGCGGGACGGCAGAGTGCCCGGCAGTTGTCAGGACCAGACGCCTGAGGTTCCCCGGCGGTGGCTGTCCACAAGATGAGTGTCCACCATGCCGATGGCTTCCATCAGCGCGAACATGGTGGTCGGCCCCACGAAGGCGAAGCCCTTCTTCCTGAGCGCCTTGGAAAGGGCGATGGACTCAGGGGACGTGGTGGGCACGTCGGCGTACGTGGTGGGGGCAGGGGTGGAGGTTGGCTGGAACTTCCAGACAAAGTCAACGAGCCCGCCCTCGTCCCGCAGCGCGATGGTGGCGTTGGCATTCGTGATGGCGGCCCGGATCTTGAGGCGGTTGCGCACGATGCCGGGGTCCTGAAGGAGGCGCTCGACGTCGGCCTCGGTAAAGGCGGCCACGGTTTCGGGATGGAAGTTGTCGAAGGCCGCACGGAACGCGGGGCGCTTGCGCAGGATCGTTGCCCACGACAGGCCCGCCTGGAACGCCTCGAGGCTGATCCGTTCGTAGAGGCCCTGCTCGTCCCTGACGGGCAGGCCCCACTCGGTGTCGTAATACTCGCGCAGAAGGGGATCCGAGGAAGCCCACAGCGGTCGGGCCAGGCCATCCTCGCCGATGACGATGCCTTCTGCGGTCATGGGCGTCGGCTCAGGAGCGCCAGCGCGTGGTCATCAGGAAGCCGACGATCGCAATGCCAAACCCGGCCAGGATGTTCCACGACTCCCACGCCTGAACAGGCAGCTGGCCCTCACTGATGTAGAACGTGATGATCCAGAGCAGGCCGATGATCATCAGGCCGAACATGACGGGCTTGAACCAGACGGGGTTCGGCTTGTAGGCCTGAGTGGAAACG
Source organism: Arthrobacter sp. K5 (assembly GCF_040448525.1). NCBI lineage: Bacteria > Bacillati > Actinomycetota > Actinomycetes > Micrococcales > Micrococcaceae > Arthrobacter > Arthrobacter sp. K5. Next base: position 3,064,674 of record NZ_CP159279.1, read on the forward strand.
GGCTCGGCCGGGCGGGCAGGCTTCTTACGTGGCTTTGACTCGGGCACATGTCCTCCTTGGCGGCTGAATCAAGAGGAGGGACCGGGGCTTGATATCCTGCTGTGAGGGGATTGCCGGCGGTCTGCACGCTCTTGGTCAGGTCTGAAGTCTTACTAGCAGCCAATTCTAGCTGTAGTTCAGTCCGCGCCGGTGCCCCGCAACCGCCTTGGAGGAGATCGCGTGGTAGTGCAGGAGAAGGTGACGGCCACCGCCAAGCCGGCGACCGGCGTCGTAATCCTGCGGAAAGCCGTGCAGATCTTCGGCGAGCTGCTCATCACCGCCGGCATAGTGCTGCTCCTGTTTGTCGCGTGGCAGCTCTGGTGGACCAACGTGGAATCCGATGCCAAGCAAACCGCCGCGGTCAAGGACTTTGTCCGGGATCTGGGCGGACCCGTGACCCCCGGACCCACGCCCACTGCGACAGGCGGCACGGCCGCTGCCGTCCCGAAGGACTACGGAGCGCCTGTTGTTGGAGAGGCTCCCGGGCACGGCGGCACCATCGGGATCATCTTCATCCCCCGGTTCGGCGAGAACTACACCCGGCCCATCGTCGAAGGCACCAGCGCGGATGTCCTGGACACCCTGGGCCTCGGCCACTACGGCAACACCGCCATGCCCGGGGCCGTGGGCAACTTCGCCGTGGCAGGCCACCGGCAGACGCACGGCGCGGTGCTGGACAATATCCACACGCTGGTCCCCGGGGACAAGATCTACGTCCAGACGCGGGACGGCTACTACGTCTACGTCTTCCGCAACAACCGCATCGTTCTGCCGACCGAAGCCGATGTCCTCCTGCCGGTGCCCAACCAGCCCGGAGTGCGCCCCACCGAAAGACTTCTCACCATGACCAGCTGCAATCCCCGCTTCGGCTCCGAGGAACGGATTATCGCGTACTCGGTGCTGGACCACTGGCAGCCGGCCTCGGCGGGGCCACCCGACGAGATCGCAGCCCAGGTGGCACGCGCACGAGGGGAAGGCTAGGCATGTACGGCTGGATATTCCGCCATCTCCCCGGCCCGCTCTGGCTGCGCGTCCTCACGTCACTGGTGCTGGTTGCCGGTGCCTTGTTCCTGATGGTCGAGTTCCTTTTCCCCTGGATGTCCCAGTTCACCCAATTCACCGACTCAACGATTGGTGCGCCAAAAAACCCATGAGCACAGCAAAGATTCTCGTCGTGGACAACTACGACAGCTTCGTCTACACCCTGGTGGGCTACCTTCAGGAGCTGGGCGCCGAGACAACAGTGGTCCGCAACGATGATGTGACCCTCGCCGAAGCGATCGAAATGGCGGAAACGCGCGACGGCGTACTCATCTCGCCCGGCCCGGGTTCGCCGTCCGAAGCGGGGGTCTGCGTCGAGCTGATCCGCTGGTGCGGCGAGAAGACGAAGCCGATGTTCGGCGTCTGCCTTGGTCACCAGGCCCTGGCTGAGGCGTACGGCGGAACGGTGACCCACGCCCCGGAGCTCATGCACGGGAAGACCTCCCTGGTCCAGCATGACGGGACCAGCGTTTTTGCCGGTCTGCCCTCCCCCGTGACGGCCACGCGCTACCACTCACTGGCCGCTGTCCGCGACACGATTCCGGATATCCTCGAGGTCACGGCGGAAACCGCCAGCGGCGTCATCATGGGGCTGCAGCACCGCACCGCACCGCTGTGCGGCGTCCAGTTCCACCCCGAATCCGTGCTGACCGAGGGCGGCTACCAGATGCTGGGCAACTGGCTCGAGTCGCTGGGCATGAAGGGTGCGGCCGAACGGGCAGCCAAGCTCAGCCCCCTCATCCAGCACTAGCCCGGGTCCGGCACTGGCCCGGAGCCGGCGGGCTCTATTTGCCCTTGGTGGCGCTCGGCGTCGGCGTCGGGGTTGGTGTGGGCTCCGGCGGGGGCGCCGGGGCCGTGGCCACCGTCACGGTGATGGCCTTGCCCTGTTCCACCAGCGAATTCAGCGGATCGCTCTGGCCGGTCACCTTGCCGGGCTGGACCTGGGAGTTCTCGATCTCACGGATGACGGCAACCAGGCCGAGTTCCTTGAGCGCCGCCTCGGCTTCGGCACGGGTCATGCCGCGAAGCTCCGGCATGGACACCTTGCCCGTGGACACCAGGATCTCGACGGTGCTGCCCACCGCCACCTGCTGGCCTGGCGCCGGCTTGGTGGTGATTACCAGGCCCGCCGGAACAGTGGAACTGTTGGCCATGGTGGTAGACGGCGCGCCCACCAGGCCCGCTTGCCGCAGGATGTCGCGGGCTGCCGCCTCCGTCCGTCCCGGCAGCGTCTCCGGGATCTTGACGGCGCTGGGGCCCGACGAGATGTTCAGGACCACTTCCGAGTTCGGTTCCAGCGAGGATCCCGCGGGCGGCGCGGTGCCAATGGCAGTGCCTTTGGCGATCGAATCGTGCTGGACCCGCTTGATCTGTGGACGCAGCTTGGCGTCGTAGAGCGTCTGCAGCGCCTCTGATTCGGACAGCTTCTCCACCGAGGGAATGGCGACGCGCGCCGGTTCGGCCGGCGGCTGGTTGAGGAAGTTGTAGAACCACAGGCCGCCGCCGGCCAGCACCAGGAGGGTAAAGATCACAAAGGTCGTGATCCAGGCCCGACGGCGGGACTTCTGAAGGCCCGACCGCTCCCGTTCGCGGGGAAGCCCCAGCGGAAGTTCATCGTGCTCGGCCGTCTCGTAGACCGCCGCGGCTTCGGCCGGCAGCACGGATTCATCATCGTCAGTGCCCCAACTGCGGCGCAGGCGGCCGGCGGGAGCGTCGTCGAGGAAGCTGGCCCCGGTCATGGAAAATGCTTCCGTGGGCGGCGTGCGGTGCGGCTCAGGAATGTCATTCGGGTCCGTCGGCGCTTCGCTGGGCGACAGCGCCGGAACAGCGATCCCGTTCTTTGCCGCCCGCAGCGCACGGCGGAAAGCCGCGGCGTCCTGGAAACGGTCCGCGCGGTTCTTCTGCAGCGCCTTTTCCAGCACGCTGTCCAGCGCCTCGGAGATGTCCGGATTGTAACTGCTGGGCGGTTCGGGCTTCTCGCGCACGTGCTGGTACGCCACGGATACGGGGCTTTCACCCACGAATGGCGGGCGGCCGGTCAGCGTTTCGTACAGCAGGCAGCCTGCCGAATACAGGTCGCTGCGGGCATCCACGGCCTCGCCGCGCGCCTGCTCCGGCGAAAGGTACTGGGCGGTGCCCACCACGGCCTGGGTCTGGGTCATCGTCGCGGAGGAATCGGCAACCGCGCGGGCGATGCCGAAGTCCATGACCTTGACCATGTCCGAGTTCTCGCAGTACATCACGTTCGCCGGCTTGATGTCCCGGTGCACGATTCCGGCCTTGTGGCTGTATTCCAGTGCAGACAGGACACCCAGCGTGTACTCCACCGCCTGGTCAATGGTGATGTCACTGGCCCTGATCAGGTCCCGGAGGGTCTTGCCGGCCACGAACTCCATGACGATGTAGGGAACACGGACCTGGTCGTGCGCGTCGCCTGGCACAGCGTGCTCGCCCGTGTCGTAAATGGCTACGATCGAGGGATGGTTCAGGGCTGCGACAGCCTGCGCCTCGCGCTTGAACCTGGCCTGCAGCTGGGGGTCCCGGGCCAGGTCGGGGCGGAGCAGCTTGATCGCGACCGTCCGGCCCAGGCGGGTATCCAGCCCACGGTGCACGTCGGCCATGCCGCCGCGGCCGATGACTTCGCCAAGTTCGTAGCGTCCGCTGAGGACGCGCTGACTTGTCACCGGGATGTTGTCTTCCCGGTGTGACGGAGTTCGTGGCGTGGTCACGGCTTACGGTCCGGTCGGTGAGCCGCTTGGCGTTGGCGTGGCTGACGGCGTGTCCGATGGTGTGGGGATCAGCGCCTGGGACAGGTGATAGGTCACCACCGACCCGGCGGCGACCTCCTGGCCGCTTTCGGGCTCGGAGCGGACAAACGTTCCGGCGTCCTGACCGGGTTCGCCGGCCTCGTCGGCGCCCTTTTGCCAGCGCAGACCGGCCTTCTCGATTGCTGACTGGACTTCGGCCTCGCTGCTGCCTGTGCTGATGTCCGGGACTCTGATCTGTTTCGGTCCCTTGGAATAGGTGACCGTGATGGTGCGACCCGCCTGCACCGGGCCTGTCGGATTCAGGTCCGTAACCGTGCCGGGAGTGGCAGGGTCGAACACTTCCTTGCCGTCCACCTGGAGGCCAAGCGCGATCAGCTCGGCGCGGACCTCGCTGTACTGCCTGCCGAGGTATGCGTCCGGAATCAGGTTGATGGCCGCGGCCGTGGTGGGAGTCGGTGTGGGGGTCGGCGTCGGCGTCTCCGAGGTCTGGGTCGGTGAGGGCGTGGAACTGGTGCTTACGCTGCGGCTCGGTGTGCTCGAGGTGGTGGCCGCAGGGCCCTGGCCCGGGAACAGGAAGCCCGCCTGGCTCAGCAGGATGCCAACGACGGCGAACAGTACCAGCAGGATCAGGGCGATCAGCGGCCACGTCCACGGGCTGCGTTTCCGCCGCTCGGGCTCATCCTCGGGTTCGTCGTCGTACTGTTCCGGTTCCTGGTCCCAACTGCGCTCGGCCGCCAAGGCGTCGGCACGCGACAGCGTGCTCCCCGCCCGTGTGGGGGCGGCATCCGGGTCTCCGGCGGCTGCAGCCGCCGCTCCGCCGGCAGCAGCACCCGCGGCCGCCGCGCCCAGCACAGGCAGGGCGGAGGTTGCCGACGTCGAGCTCTTCTCCGAACCGATCACGCCGGTTGGTGCCGTGGCGATATTAACGGGGGCCGTCATGGCGCCCGTGCCGCCTTCGTACAGGAGCATGCCCGGGACAGCGGCGTGGGCTGCTGAGATGTCACCGTTACGGATCGCCTCTGCGGCCTCGGACAGCTTGATGGCGTTGGCCGGACGGTTCTTCGGGTCCTTGGCCAGCATGGACATCAGGAGCGCACGGACCGGCTTGGGCAGCGTCTCCGGCAGGGGCGGCGGCGCGTCGTTGACCTGGGCCAGGGCGATGGCGATCTGGGATTCGCCGGAGAACGGCCGGTGCCCGGTGAGGCACTCGTAGCCGATCACGCCGAGCGAGTAGATGTCCGAGGCGCCTGTGGCGGTTTGGCCGGTGGCCTGTTCGGGGGCGAGGTACTGGGCGGTACCCATGACCTGGCCGGTCTGGGTCAGCGGCACCTGGTCCGCCAGGCGCGCGATGCCGAAGTCGGTGACCTTGACCCGCCCGTCCGGCATGATCAGAAGGTTTCCGGGCTTGATGTCACGGTGCACCAGGCCCTGGGCGTGGGCCACGGACAGGGCCCGCGCCGTTTGCGCCATGATGGACAGCGTGCGGTCCGGTGAGAGGACCTGCTCGTGCTCGATGATGCTGCTCAGCGGTTGGCCGGGGACCAGCTCCATGACCAGGTAGGCGGAGCCCTCCTCCTCGCCGTAATCGAAGACGTTGGCGATGCCCACGTGGTTGAGGAGGGCGGTGTGGCGGGCTTCGGCGCGGAACCGCTGGAGGAAGCCGGGGTCGCCCGTGTACTCCTCTTTGAGTACCTTGATGGCCACGATCCGGCCCAGGATTTGGTCCTTGGCCTTCCAGACTTCACCCATGCCGCCGATCGCAATACGCGTGGTCAACTGGAATCTGCCGCCGAGGGTGATTCCCGATGTAGGCCTCACTTATTCAACACCGCCTCAAAAATCTTCTTTGCGTTCGGACTGGTTAGCTGTGCTCCGGTGGTGATGTCCACGCCCTGCATGACAACGGTGACGGACACTTGCGGATCGTTGGCCGGGGCGAACCCCGTAAACCAGGAGTTGTTCAGGCCGTCCCCGAGCTCGGCGGTGCCGGTCTTGCCGGCGACCTGGACACCGGGTACGGCGGCGCCGGAGCCGATGCCCTCGCTGACCACACTGGTCATCCAGTCGGTGATCTGTCCGGCGATCTCCGGCGTCGTCGAGGTCCGCAAAGCCACCGGCTTCGGTTCGTCGATGACCCTCAGGTCCGGGGAACGGACTGCCTTGATGAGGTTCGGAGCCATCTGCACTCCGCCGTTGGCAATGGCCGAGGTCATCAGTGCGATCTGGAGCGGCGTCGCACGGACGTCGCGCTGGCCGATGGCGGACTGCGCCAGTCCTGCCGCGTCGAGATCCGACGGGAAAACGCTCTTGGCGTAGTCCAGCTTGAGCTGGTCGCCGAGCTCCTGGCCGAAGCCGAACTTGCTGGCCTGCTGGGCTATCGCATTTTCCCCGAGGTCGCGGGCAATACTGGCGAAGGGCGTGTTGCAGGACTGCTGCAACGCGAACGCGAAGCTGGCCGTGGTCCGGGTGTAGCAGTTGCCGCCGGCGTAATTGGGCAGCTGGTACTGGATGCCCGGGAAGCTCATCTGCGCCGGGTTGGGCAGCACGCTGTCGGCGTTGTACTTGCCGGAGTTCAGGGCTGCTGCCGTGTCCACCAGCTTGAACACCGAGCCCGGCGCCAGCAGGGCGCCCGTGGGGCCGCTGACCGAGGGATTCAGGTTGACGCCCGGGATCTTGATGGCCTCGTTGTAGGCAGCCTGTTCCTTGGCGATGTCCTGGGTAGCGATGGAGTTGGGATCATAGGACGGCTTGCTGACCATGGCCAGGATGTTGCCCGTCTTGGGATCGGTCACCACGATCGACCCCCGCTGGCCGTCCGGGATGAGGTCGTACGCCAGTTTCTGGATCGTGGGGTCAATGGTCAGCTCGACGGACGCGCCCTTGGGCTGGTTGCCCAGGAAGAGCTGCCCGATCCGGTCGAAGAACAGCTGGTCCGAACTTCCGGCCAGCTGGGCATCCATGGCGCCTTCGAGGCCGGTGACTCCGTAGCTCCGGGAGAAGTATCCGGTCAGCCCGGCATACAGCTCGGGCTGGTTGTACTTGCGCTGGAACTTGCAGGATTCATTGCCCGGCACGGACTCGGCGATGGCAGAGCCGCCCACGAGGATCGCACCGCGGTCATTGCAGTAGTTCTGCAGGATGGCCCGCCTGTTCCACGCGTTGGCCTTGAGCTCGTCCGCGCCCACCACCTGGACGTAGCTGATCGCACCGAAAATCAGGGCGAACATGGCGATCGCGGCGATCCATGAATGTCGAATGGCCTGGTTCACAGGTGTTTCACCGCCTCGGTGGGAGCGTCTGGGAGGGTCTGGGTGGCGTTCCGGTCCTGCCGGCCTCCTGCGGGGGCCGCCGGCTTCTGGGCCTCCGGCGTCCGGCCGGGCTGCATCGGTGACGTGTCCACCGGGCCGCGGGCCGTGTGCGAGATCATCAGCAGCAGGCCCACGATGATCCAGTTGGCCAGCAGGGAGGAGCCACCCGCGGCCAGGAACGGCGTGGTGAGGCCGGTCAGCGGGATCAGCCGCGTGACGCCGCCGATCACCACGAAGCACTGCAGCGCCACCGCGAAGGACAGGCCGCAGGCCAGGAGTTTGCCGAAGGCGTCGCGGGTGCCGAGGGCCGCGCGGAAACCGCGGGTGAAGAGCAGCAGGTACATCATCACGATGGCGAAGAGGCCGATCAGGCCCAGCTCCTCGCCGAAGGAGGCGATGATCATGTCGCTGTTGGCGAACGGGACCAGGTTGGGCCGGCCCTGTCCGAGGCCGGTGCCCACGAGTCCGCCGCTGGCCATGCCGAACAGGCCTTCCACGATCTGGCCGCTGCCGCCGGGTGACCGCCCGAAGACTTCCTCGGTGAAGGCATTGAGCCAGCTGTCGACGCGCAGCGCAACGTGCGAGAAGACCTTGGACGCCACGAAGCCGCCGCCCAGGATCAGGGTGAGGCCGATGACCACCCAGCTGATGCGGCTGGTGGCCACGTAGATCATCACGATGAACAGGCCGAAGAACAGCACGGACGATCCGAGGTCGCGCTGGAAGATGAGCACGCCGATGCTCACGAGCCAGGCGGTGATCATCGGTCCCATGTCCTTGAAGCGCGGGAACTGCATAGGCCCGATCTTGCGCCCGGCCAGCATGATCAGGTCACGGTTCGAGGACAGATACCCGGCAAAGAATATGGCGAGGGTGATCTTGGCGACCTCGCCAGGCTGGAACGTCATCGGACCGAGCCGGATCCAGACCCGGGCGCCGAGGATTTCGCCGGCGGAGATGCCGGGGACCAGCGGGAGGATCAGGAGCAGGGCGCTGACGGCCAGGGAAATGTACGTGAAGCGGCGCAGCACGCGGTGGTCCTTGAGGAACCAGATCACGGCGATGGCCACGGCCATGGCAATGACCGTCCAGCGAAGCTGGTTGTTGCCGGTGTCGTCGCCCGGGGCATCGAGGCGGTGGATCATGGCCAGGCCCAGGCCGTTGAGGGCAACCACCAGCGGAAGTATTACCGGATCGGCATATTTGGCGCGGAGCCGGAGAACCACGTGGAATACGAGGGATGCCACGGCGAGCAGGCTGGACTGGAACCAGAAGTCGGTGTCCAGTGACGTCTGTTCGTCGATGCTGGTCAGTGCGTTGGCGCCGATGCTGACCGACAGGGCGAGCACGAGCAACAGCAGTTCCACGTTGCGCCGGGGTTTGGGCATAGTGTCGGCGTGGCTCATTGGCCCCCCTCACAGGTTGCGGTTGGGGTGGGTACGGCCGAGGCTCCGGCTGTTGCGGTCGGTGATGCCGTCGGTTTGGTGGTTGAGGTCGCCTTCGGGGACGCCGTGGCCGTTGGCTTCGGGGTGGCAGAGGCCTTAGCCGTGGCTGTCGCCTTTGTTGTGGCCGAAGCCGTTGCTGTCGGCGACGGAGTCAGGCACTCATCCGAAGGCGCCGTGCTTCCCGTGCGCTCGAGGTTCTTCACGATCCGCTGGGCGTCATAGAGATCCCGCGCGGGGACCGTCTGGCGGACCCGCTGCTGCGAGAACTGGGGCAGCGAGTCCATCTTGATGTCGGTGACCGCTTCCAGCGTGGACAGCTGGATGGGCCCGAGGCGCTGGGATACCCCGTTGAAGATGGCCACCCGCTGGTCGAACTCGCCGATGTAGTAGCGCGTCTGGGTCCAGGCGTAACCGAGCCAGAGACCGACGGCGAGGACCAGGAGTGCCGCACCCGCGATTCCCAGGGTGAGCCAGCGGCGTGGACGCCCCGCCGTCGTGAATTCCTCAGTTTCCTCGCGGGCCTGGTCCGACTTGTGGGTCAGGACCGTGGCCGCGCGGCGCGCGACGGTGCGGCCGGCAATGGTGGGGATGGAACCGGTTTCGGCCGCAGCAACGGCCGCGCCGACGAGGATGTGCGGCCGGGAGGAAAGCTCCTCGCGCAGCACCTCCGCGGAAAGATGTTCGCCCAGATGGGGATCGGTGCTGGTCGCCGGCTCGTTGTCCGGCTTGCCGGCACCCTCTCCTGCCGCCTCGGTCCCGGCTGTCCGGTCGGGCGGGGAGCCGGCGGACGCGGGTGCCGCGGCCGGCGGGGTGGGAGGAGGCGCGGAGCCGGGCACCGAATCTGCCGGTCCCGAAGCTGCTGGCGCGGCGCCAGGCACAGCACCCGGTGCCCCGGCGGCGGGCTCGCCGGCAGGAGCGTCGGAAGCGACAGCCGGGGCCGCAGCCTTCGTTCCGGTAATTGCTTCCGGTTGTCCGGCGTCAGGGACGATGTCGACGGCGGCGGTACTGACGTCGTCGGGCGTTTCCTCCACGATTTCTGCCATGACAACGGTGACGTTGTCCGGTGCGCCTGCCTCCAGGGTGAGGTCAACGAGTGTCTCGACGCATTCGCGGAGATCCGGTGTTTCCCGCACGGTGCGCTCCACGACGTGGCCGGCCACGTAGTTCAGACCGTCGGAGCAGAGCAGCCAGCGCTCCCCGGGCTTCACCTCGATCGTGGCGAGGTCCAGCTCGGGGCTGGCATCGACGTCACCGAGGACGCGCATCAGGACGTTCTTGTGGGGATGGGTTTCCGCTTCTTCGGGGCGCAGCCGGCCCTCGTCGATGAGGCGCTGAACGAACGTGTGGTCAATGCTGATCTGTTCGAACTCGCCGTCGCGCAGGCGGTAGGCGCGGGAATCGCCGATGTGGGCGAAATGCAGCTTGCCCCCGGCCAGCAGCAGGGCGGTCACGGTGGTGCCCATGCCCGCCAGCTTGGGATTGATGTGGACGAGCTCCGAGAGCAGCGAGTTTGCGGTCTGGATTTCGTCGGCCAGGACCGTGCCGGCGTCGTCGTAGTCGTCGGTGTCCAGATGGATCATGTCCAGGACAGTGGCGGCGGAAGCAACATCGCCGCCGGCATGGCCACCCATGCCGTCCGCCACGACGGCCAGGTGCCGGCCCACGTAGGCGGAGTCGTCGTTCTTCGCACGGATGCGGCCAACATCGGAGCGCGCCGCATAGCGCAGGATGAGGGGCCGGGGCGAGGCTGGAACCTCGCCCGCGGGCATGTCCGGAGCGGCCATGGCTACGGCCTCAATTCAATGACCGTCTTGCCGATTCTCACGGGTACACCAAGGTCCACGGGCAGGGCCCTGGTGAGCTGCTGGTCGGCCAGATAGGTGCCGTTGGTGGAGCCGAGGTCCTCGATGAACCAGCGGCTGCCCTGTGGAAAGAGCCGGGCGTGCCTGCCGGAAGCGTAGTCATCTTCGAGTACCAGCGTGGCCTCCTGTGCGCGCCCCAGCAGGATGGGACTGGCAGCCAGGGGGACAGTACGGCCCTTGAGCGGGCCTTCGGTGACCACCAGTTGGCGGGCCTGCTGCTTGGCCGGCGCGGGAGCCGGTTCGGCGAGTTCGGGATTCTTCCGCACCTGCCGTGCCGTGGGGGCTCCCGTGGCGGCCTTGCGGCCGATCATGAGGTCACGCCTCATGGCCGAGACGATGCTGAAGATGAGGACCCAGAGTAGAAGCAGGAAACCGAAGCGCAGGGCCGTGATGGTCAGTTCGCTCATGGGCGGCCGCCATTGTTGGCGGGCAGGAGGCGGAAAATGATTTTGGTCCGTCCCATCGTGATGGTGGAGCCGTCGGTGAGCTCCATGCTGCCGGCCACTTTATGTCCGTTGACGTAGCTGCCGTTGGTGGATCCCAGGTCGACGGCGGTGGCGGTTCCGCCGTGGGTCTGGATTTCCAGATGCCGGCGGGAGACTCCGGTGTCGTCCACCAGGATGTCAGCCTCTGATGAACGGCCCAGGACGACTGAGGGCGCATTGAGTGAATACCGTTGTCCGTCGATGTCCAGGACAGGCTGCAGCCGGACTGGCTGGCGGCTTGGCGCTGCCGGCACGTTTGCCCGCGGGGCGGCCGGCGCAGGACCGGAGGACTTTTCGGTCTTTGAGGTGATCTCAAAGTCGCCAGCCCGGTGGGATTCGTCCCGGCGGAATGAAATGCGGACAGGTCCCTGGAGGATGTACCCCTGGCTGCGGACGTGGTTGATCACGACGTCGCAGAGTTCCTCGGCAAGCGGCGTTCCCCATTCCTGGGCGCGCTGGAAATCCTCGTCGCTCAGGAGAACATCGAAGACGTTGGGCACCAGGGTGCGGCCGGCCGCGATGGTGATGGCCTTGTGGTCCACTTCGCGGCGGAGGCGGCTCGCGATTTCCACGGGCTCAACCTGGGCTTTGGAGCCGGTGGAGAAGACGCCGCGGACGGCCTTTTCAATGCCGCGCTCGACCTTGTCCAGCAAACCCATGGTCTTCTCCTTTCCTTGCTGCTGAGGGACAGCACGTCCCGTGGAAGTCATTCTGGCAACGCAGTCACAACAAAACACCGTGCCCGCCGGAAGCGGGCCCCTATGTATCCGATACTACTTGCCACGTCTGCGAAAGACCTTAATCCACAACGCGCCGGGAACCCGATTCGTTCACGTTCCGCTGGCTATTGTGGGCGCAGTCACAAGCTGGGATCGCCCCTCGGCCGCGGCCTCGGGGATCCTGTCATCCGTGTCGGCGCCGGGGAAAACCGTGCCGCAAAGTGGCCGCGATGCGCCGATTAGGAATTTGCGGCGAGTGTCCGTTATGCTTGATCTCGCTGCTTTTACAAGGTCGCAAACCGGATTCCGGTGGGGCCAAGTGGGAGAAGTTGCGCGCGAGTGGCGGAACGGCAGACGCGCTGGCTTCAGGTGCCAGTGTCCGAAAGGGCGTGGGGGTTCAAATCCCCCCTCGCGCACGCATCAGAACCCCGGGAAATCAATGATTTCCCGGGGTTCTTTCTTGTTTCAGCGGCTGTCGCCCGGGTTATTGCACAAAATCCTGCTCTCCGGTGGGGAGGTCTGGGTTTGCAGGGCACTTACCGACTTGTCAGCCTCCACCGCGACGTCGACCAGCTTCAATGCACTCGTGATTTTCTGCCCCTTCAATTCGAGTGGATCCCCGTTCCCTGTGCCGGCTGACCCGCGGGTTTTCGCTGGCCTGTCCCGGAAGCCCGGCAAACGGCAGAGACTTTCAGCAACGCCCCGGGGCGGGTGCCGGAATTCCGGCACCCGCCCCGCTCCGTCCGATTAATCCGGTCCCAATACGGCGGGACGATCAGATCACTGTCGATGGCTTACTTCGCCGTTGACGGCTCCAACCGTGTTGTGCCCGCGGCTGGTGACTGCTCCGCGACGTCGGGGGCCGGCTTCCGTTCCTTGAGGAAGTACACGAGGATGGCTGCCACCGTGGATGCCGCAGCCAGGGCGAACAGGCCGGGCACCACGCTTCCGGTCTGCTCCTTGATGATGCCAAAACCGAAGGGTGCCACAAAGCCGCCGAGGTTGCCCAGGGAGTTGATGATGGCGATGGCGGGAGCGAGGACCAGCGGGTGCAGGGCCGACTGCGGGATGGTCCAGAACAGCGGTGATGCGCTCTTGAAGCCCATGGCCGCGACGGCCAGGAACACCAGGGCAAGGACCGGGGTGGCGACAGCCGCGGCGAGGGTGCCGACGGCGGCCACGAGGAGTGCTGCGACCAGCAGCGGGCGCTTGGACTTCGCCTTGTCCTGCCATTTGGCCGCGAAGTACATGGCGAAGACGGCGCACACCCAGGGGATGGAGGAAAGGAAGCCGACGCTCAGGTCCGTGGTGCCGGGGATCTGCTTGACGATGGTCGGCAGCCAGAACGTGTTCGCGTAGATGGAGAGCTGTACCGAGAAGTAGATGCCGCACAGCAGGAGAATCTGCGGGTTCAGGAGCATCTTCCAGCGGTTGGCCTTGCCGCCGTCGGCCTTGGTGTGCTGGGCGTCCTCCTGGTCGATTGTTGCGGTGAGAGCCGCCTTCTCGCCGGCTGTGAGCCACTTGGCGTCCTGGATCTTTGCGTCGAGGAAGAAGAACACGGTGATGCCGACGGCGACGGAGAGCGCGCCTTCGAAGCCGAACAGCCACTGCCAGCCGCGCAGGCCCAGGACGTCGTGCAGGCTCAGGAGCAGGCCGGCGATGGGGCCGGACAGGGCGGCTGCCACCGATGATCCGGCGATGAAGACAGCGGTCGCCTTGCCGCGCTGCCCGGCGGGCACCCAGCGGGCGAAGTAGAAGATGACGGCGGGGAAGAAACCGGCTTCGGCGGCACCCAGCAGGAACCGCAGAACGTAGAACATCATCTCGTTCTGAACGAACGCCATGAGGAAGGACACGATGCCCCAGCTGACCATGATCCGGGTCAGCCAGATCTTGGCGCCGTACTTTTCCATCATGACGTTGCTCGGAAGCTCGAAAATGGCGTAGGCGATGAAGAACAGCCCGGCGCCGAAGCCGTAAGCCGCGGCGCCAATGCCGACGTCAGCCTGCAGATGGTCCTGGGCGTAACCAATGTTGGACCGGTTCAGCTGGTTGCACACGAGCATGACCAGCATGATGGGCAGCACGCGCCGGAAAAACTTCTTCGTGGCCGAAGCCAGATCCGTGACAGCGGTGTCTACAGACTGCATGGGGGGAATCCTCTTTGATAGAGCAGCAACATCGCGCTGTGGGGACTACGGGGCAGGCCGTTGTGGTCCTCACCACAGCACGTATTAACTGTAAGCAGTCGGATTCATGCCCGTCCAACACGCATATTGCATGGCGTGATACCCGCAGGGAACTACTGTCGCATCCTCGCAGAGTAGTTTGTCCAGAGGGGCGTGATTCGAGGCGCCTACTCGCGACCGGCCCGGAGCCTGCGCCGCGAGTTGGCCAGGTGGTTGCGCATCGCCGCGGACGCTGCGGCTCCGTCACCGTCCGCGATGGCGGCAAAAATGGACCCGTGTTCGTGGACCACCTGTTCGAAGTGGTCCCGGGCGTAATGCTCGACGCCGGTCATCAGCCGGGTGCGCGGCATGGCGATCATCGTCTGGCCCAGCGAGGAGAGGCAGTCCGTGTAGAAGGGGTTTCCCGAGGCAGCGGCAATGGCTTTGTGGAACTCAAAATCCGCCTTCATCGCGTGCGCAGGGTGCTCGCCGCTGTCCGTGAATTCCCCCAGTGCCTGCCGCATGGCGTTCAGCTGCCGCTCCGTCCGGTTTCCGGCGGCAAGCGCTGCCGCTTCGGTTTCGACGCCGATCCGGAATTCCAGCAGATGCAGACGGTCCTCGGCGGTGACCACAGCCCTGGTGGGCTGGCCCGACGTCGGACTTCCCGGGGGAGGGGTCAGCGCAAAGCTGCCCCTCCCGCGTTCGGTTTCCACGAGTCCTTCGGCTTGGAGCCGGGTGAGGGCGGACCGGACGACCGTCCGGCTGACGCCGAACTCGCCAATGAGGGTGTTTTCGCTCGGAAGCTTTTCGCCGGGCTGGATGACGCCGTCGACAATGCGGGTGCGAAGATCGGCGGCGAGGTCCGCGGTCAGGTTCCGGCTCATGGATTCAAGGTTACGCGCCGAATTCCGTCGTCTCGGTGGTCCACGCCCGGGCCTGGTCGCTGAGGCTGACGCCGAGGCCCGGGCGGTCCGGAACGATCATGCGGCCGTCCTTGGTTTCGAGGCGTTCGTTGAACAGCGGGTCCAGCCAGTCGAAGTGCTCCACCCACGGTTCGCGCGGGTAGGCGGCGGCCAGGTGCAGGTGGATTTCCATCGCGAAGTGCGGGGCCAGGCCCAGGCCGCGTTCGTCGGCGAGGGCTGCCAGCCGGAGGAACTGGGTGATGCCGCCGACGCGCGGGGCGTCCGGCTGGATGATGTCGCAGCCGTTGGCGGCGATGAGGCCCTTGTGCTCGGCTACGGAGGCGAGCATTTCGCCGGTGGCGATGGGGGTGTCCAGGACCTGCGCGAGGTGGGCGTGGCCCTCGAAGTCGTAGGCGTCCAGCGGCTCTTCGATCCAGACGAGGTTGAATTCTTCGAGCTGGCGGCCCATGCGCAGTGCGGTGGCGCGGTCCCACTGCTGGTTGGCGTCCACCATGAGCGGCACATCCCAGCCGATGTGTTCGCGGATGCCGGCTACGCGGCGCAGGTCCTCCTTGGTGTCCGGGAGTCCGACCTTGATTTTGATGCCGCCGATACCCTCTTCGACGGACTGCGTGGCGCGGGCCTTCACCTCGTCGAGGGTGGCGTTGAGGAAGCCGCCGGAGGTGTTGTAGGTCTGGACGGAGTCGCGGTAAGAGCCCAGGAGCTTGGCCAGGGGGAGCCCGGCGCGCTTGGCCTTGAGGTCGTACAGGGCGATGTCGATGGCGGCAAGGGCCTGGGTGGCGACGCCGGAGCGTCCCACGGAGGCACCGGCCCAGAGCAGTTTGGTGTAGAGCTTGCCGATGTCGTTGGGGTCCTCGCCGATGATGCCTTCGGCAACTTCCTTGGCGTGGGCGTATTGGGCGGGGCCGCCGGCGCGCTTGGAGTAGCTGAAGCCGAGGCCGGTGTGGCCCTGTTCGGTGGTGATCTCGGCGAAGAGGAAGACAACCTCCGTCATGGGCTTCTGGCGGCCGGTGAACACCTTGGCGTCGCTGACCGGGACAGCCAGCGGAAGGCGGGCGGTAGACAGTTTGACGTGCCGGATGAGATCGACGGTACTCATGGTTCTCCTTGGGGATCAGGGGCAACATCGCCCGCTCGCCTAGGATATAAGTTAGCTACTTGTAGTACAAGTAGCTTCCGCGGTCCGCCTCCTTGAGTGTCAGCTTTGGCTCTTAGACCTTGACCAATGGGTGGCAAGGAATTGGAATTCGGACCCTATCCTGACGCCTTTTGGGCTTTGTCCTGACGTCAGGTTGGGGTGTAGTTCAGCTTCCGAGGCTGCACAGCGGGCATTCTTGGGAAAGCAATCCGGCGCCGGCAGCTGCTGTATTTTAGGTAGCTGCCGGCACCTATGGGTCGTTAGGAGCTGACGAGGGTGCCGTCCACTACTGCTTCGAGTTCGTGCAGGCGGGGCAGCGCCCGTGTGGTTAGCAGCTGCTCGCGGACTTCTGCCGAGATGGCCAGGCTGTCCTTCCACAGTGAGCGGCCGGCCATGGCGCCGCCTGCGCCGTTTGCGACGGCGATTTCGACCTGCTTGATGAAGGTTTCGTGGTCGACGCCGGCGGAGAGGACGGCCCAGGGTACGCCGTGGGCGGCTTCGGTGACGGATGCGCTGGCTTCTGCTGATCCCGGGTACTGGAGCTTGAGGACTTTAGCGCCGCATTCTACGGAGAGTCGTGCGGCGTCGGCGACCAGCCGGGGAAAGGCTGCGGCGTAGTCCTGTTCGCTTTCGCCCTCGAGTCGGTAGACCAGGATTTCTACGATGAGGAGGAGGCCTTCCGCGGAGCATTCGGCGACGAGTTCGCGGATTTCGTCTGCGACGCGGGAGGTGGCGTCCTGACGGTCGGGCCGCATGTACCAGAGCATTTTGGCGACGTCACCGCCAAGTTCGCGCACTTTCCGTGGCGTCATGCCGGGGACGAACTTCGTGTAGCGAAGCCCGTCGACGGTCTCGAAGCCGGAGGCGTCGAGGCCGACGACGAGTGCGGTGTCGCGGGAGAGGACTCCCTCGTCTGCTACCCGGGGGAGTGCGACTTCGGGGTCGAGCAGAATTGCCGGTGCGGCGTTGCCCAGGTAGCGGACCAAGTCTGCCTTCGCGTCGGAGAGCTGCTGGGCGGTGATCGAGCTCGGTCCGTCCGGCGCGTCGTTCATGACGGCCTTCATGCCGTTGCGCTGATCGGCGGCGACGATCAGCATCTTGCCGCCCGGCGTCGAGATCGCTGCCATCCCACGGCGTTCAAGGGTCGTAAGTTCGTTCACTGGGTTCTCCTATTGGTGGTTATGGTCTTGTGGGGCAGTGGCTGAGCCGAAAAAACGGTCCGCAGCGCTGTTTTTGGGCGCGCCGGCTCACCGGAGGGCCTTTTCTAAGGCATGCCCCTTTGTTGGTGGAACAGTTAGGCGGCTTGGGACGGGTTTTTAGTGCACGGCCTCGCGCACTTCAAAGTCCTGCAGGAAGTGGTTGATCTGGTCGTGCGGGGCGAGCAGCCCGTCAATCCGGATGTGTTCGACACCGGGAGGACGTGTCACGTCGGGGGAGAGGAAGCGTTCCGGTTCTTTGACCTTTTCGAGGTCGCGCGCGGCACCTCGGAGCTGCATACGGACCACGACTTCGTCCGCCGGGGTGTCCATCCAGGCGAGGTGAACGCGGGAGGCCGGAATTGCCAGACGTTCAACAAGTCGCGCCCAGGCCGCCGGGTAGGTGCGCTCGGACGTGAACGGGGCGACAACTACGACGCTGTTGCCCAGACCAAGATTTTCCCGTGTTGTGTCGAAGAGGCAGGTGTAGCGGATGTCGTTCACGCTTGCGCGTGCGGGGGGTTCCGATGTGGGTACGTCGACCAGGAACTCGCCGCCCATGTATTCAAACAACGGATTGGTCAGGGTGTCGAGGTCGAGGTAGGTCCAGCGGAGTTCGCGGGCGAGTCCCTGGGCGAATGTTGTCTTGCCACTGGCGGGTACTCCGCAGACGATAATTGCTTCGGAAGTGGTTTCTTCTGTCATGTGTGTTATCCGTTCCAGGTTGCAGCCTTGCGTTGCCGGCGGCGGCGGTCAGCGGTTGGAGTATCCGCCGTCGATGGGCAGGGAGACACCGGTGATCATCGAGGCTGCGTCACTGAGCAGGAAGACGATGGGTGCGGCGATTTCCTCGACGGTTGCCCAGCGTCCCAGAGGCATCTGGTCGAGGAAGGGGCCCTCAATTTCAGGCTTTCCCCAGTACCATGCGGACATCGGCGTCATGACAACGGTGGGGTTCACGCTGTTGACGCGGATGTTGTGCTTGCCCAGTTCCAGCGCTGAAACACGCGTGATGTTATCCAAGGCGGCTTTGGAGGAACCGTAGGAGATGTGCCCGGGGAGGGCCACGAGGCTGGCCTGGCTGGAGACGTTGACGATGGCGCCTCCGTTGCCCTGTCGGATCATGGAGGGCACGGCGTACTTGATGACAAGGAGGGCGCCGCGGGCGTTGATACTGATGACCTTGTCGAAAACGTCGATATCGGTGTCCTGCGGGGTAGCAATTTCGCCGCCAAACCCGCCACAGTTCACGACGCCCCACAGGTCAAGGCCTTCGATGGCGTCCCTGATGCCGTCCTCGTCGGTGAGGTCGAAAGCCAGGGGTTGTGCGCCTGTTTCGTCGCAGAGGGCGGCGAGCGAGTCGAGCGTCCGCGCGCTGGCGATGACCTTTGCCCCGGCGGAGGTGAGCTGCCTGACCGTCGCGGCCCCGATGCCGCCGCTTGCTCCCGTGACGAGGATGGTGCGGCCGTTGAAGTCGATCGCTGCCGTACGTGCTTCGGAGCTGGTGCTGGATGTTGGCGGGTGGTTCACGAAGTTCTCCTTGTTGATACGGATTGGTCAGTGAGGTCTCGGACGGCGCTGAGCGTGCCGGAGCGTTTCAGGGCTGCGCGGGCCTGACGGTAGGCGGCGGTGAAGCGTGGGTTCTGTCCCAGTTCGCCGAAGACTTCGGTCAGGTTCAGGAATGCGTCCGGTTCGGCCTGGCCGGCATGGGCAGCTGTCTGCAGTTGGTGGAGCCGCCGGTCGGTGATGTCGATTGGGGCGCCGTGTTCGTCGGTGCCTTCCAGGAACCGTGACCAGGCGGCGATGACGAGGACGGCACGGTCGATGGGCCCGCCGAGTTGGAGCTGTTCACGGATGACGGGCAGAAGGAACTTGGGAATCCTTTCGGAGGCGTCGACCATTTGGCGTGCGAGGGTGTCTTGGATGGCTGGGTTGGAGAAGCGGTGGAGCAGTTCTGTCCGGTAGGCGTCCAGATCAATGCCGGGTACGGGCTGCAGCGTCGGTGTGGCTTCTTCTGCCATGTAGCCGAGGATGAATTCGGCGAAGTGTGGGTCGGAGCAGACCTCGTGGACGTACCGGTAGCCGGCGAGGTAGCCGAGGTAGCTCATGACCTGGTGGCTGGCGTTGAGCAGCCGAAGCTTCATCAATTCGTAGGGTTCAACGTTGTTGACGATTTGCACGCCCACGTCTTGCAGGGGCGGGCGGCCGTTGGCGAAGGTGTCTTCCAGGACCCACTGTTCGAAAGGTTCGGCCACGACTGGCCATGCGTCCGTCAGGTGGTAGTTGGTGGAGACGGCTTCGCGATCGGCGTCAGTTGTGGCGGGGGTGATGCGGTCGACCATGGAGTTTGGAAAGGCGACGTTCTCGTTGATCCAGCCGGCGAGGGTTGCGTCCTTGAGCCGGGCGAAGGACACCAGGGCTTTGCGGGCGGTGTCGCCGTTTCCCTGGATGTTGTCGCAGGACATGACGGTGAAGCAGGGAATGCCCTTCTCCCGCCGCAGGGCCAGGGCTGCGGTGATGAGGCCGAATACCGAGCAGGGGACGGCGTCGGGCTGCAAGTCGTGGACGACCTCCGGCACCCGGGGCTCGAATTCCCCAGTGCTGTCGTTGATGCTGTAGCCGCCCTCTGTAACGGTCAGCGAGACGATGCGGGTATCAGGATCAGCGAGTTTGGCTATGACCGCGCCGGGGTCATCGGGGGCAAACAGGTATTCGGTGATGGAGCCGATGACGCGGGCGGTTTCGGTGCCGTCGGGGGCCCTCAGCACCAGGGTGTAGAGGCCGTCCTGCTCTTTGAGGGCATCGCGCATCTGTGCGTCCGAGGGCAGGACGCCCACGCCGCAGATTCCCCAGTCCTGCGGGCCGCCGCGGTTCAGGAGCCTGTCGATGAACATGGCCTCGTGGGAACGGTGGAATCCTCCGACTCCGAAATGGACGATGCCGGTCTTGACTGCCGAGCGGTTGTACGTTGGAACCGGCAGTCTCCGGGCAAGTCCTGGAAGGGCCACCTCGTTCAGGGACGTCATGTCATTCTTTCCTTCAATGGGAGGTTTTGGGCCGGTGCTGTTGCCCATTTGGAGTGCGGGCAACAGCACCGGCCTTCAGGCTGCTAGCAGGAGGACTTGTAGACGTACTGCGCACCCTCGCCGCTGATGTTGTCGGCAGTGATCTGCTTGAACCCGGTCTGGATGTCCTTCTGCGTGGATTCGCCCTTGACCGCTTTGAGCGCCTGCTCGACGCCCTGGGTGCCGATGGACGCCGGTTCCTGGGCGATCAGTGCCTGCACGACACCGTCCTTGAGCTGCTTGACCTGTGCCGGTCCGGCATCGAATCCGACGATCTTCACCTGGTCCTGCTTGCCGGCCTGGCGAATACCGGTGGCTGTTCCCTCGGCAGCGAACGTGTTGGCTGCGAAGACGCCGACAATGTCAGGGTCTTTGGCCAAGGCCGCGGACACGAGCTTGGCTGCTTCGGAGGGGTCGTTGTGGCTGTACTGCACGCCCAGGTACTCGAATGCCGGATCCGCTTTTGCTCCCTCCTCGAAACCTGCGACCCGGGCATCGGCCGTGGAGACGCCGGGATCGGTGGAGATCACGAGCACTTTGCCGCCCTTGGGGTTGAGGTTCTTGATCGCCTTAAAGGCTTCCAAGCCGCCGCCTTTGTTATCTGAAGCGACTGATGACGCGGCGAAGGACGGGTCCTGGACCGTCGTGTCAACCAGCACGACCTTGATTCCGGCCGCGGCAGCTGCCTTCAGCGGCGCCTGCATTGCCGCCACGTCCGTGGGTGCGATGAGAATCGCGTCCGGCTTCGAGGCCACAACGGAATCAACGATGGGCTTTTGCAGCGTCGGGTCGAACTTGGCCGGCCCCTGGGTGTTGATGACAGCCCCCGCCGACTTGGCAGCAGCATCAATGCCGCACTGCATGCTGACGTAAAACTCATCGCCGGCGACACCCTGGATGAACGCCAGCTTCGGCTGCGCCGAACCGGAGGCTCCCGCGGAGGCGTTGCCGCCGGCGCAGGCCGAAAGGGACGATGCTGCGAGCACGCCCGCAGCGAGCAGGGTGATCTTAGGGGTCAACTTCATTGTCTAGCTCCTCTAATTGCTTTGATCTGTTGGGGGTGTAGGTGAAATCAGTTGGACCGGTACTTCAGTTGGACCGGCGCCCGAACAGCCATTTCTTGCCTTCGTCCTTGGCGGTATGGCCGCGGGCCGCCGCGGCCCGGCGCCGCTGGTCGACGTAGACGGCGGCGACGAGGACTGCGCCGACGGCGACCTGCTGCCAGAACGGCTGGACGCCGACGATCACAAACCCGTTTTGCAGGACTGCGGGGATGAAGAGCCCGACGACGGTTCCAAAAATGGTGCCGACTCCGCCGAAGAGTGAGGTTCCGCCGATCACGACCGCGGCGATCACGTTCAGGTTCGTTGCGGACTGCCCAGCGATGGCCGTAGTGCCGTACTGGGCCAGTGAGAGGATCCCTGCCACGCCGGCCAGGGCCCCGGAGAGTGCATAGATGGAAATCAGTTGGCGGTCCACTTTCACGCCCACCCGACGGGCAGACTCTTCGTTGGAGCCGACGGCGAAGGTGTAGAGGCCGAACCGGGTCCGGTGCAGCACGATTCCGAAGATCACGATGAGCACCATCGCGATGAGGGAAATCGTCGGCAGCGTGGTCCCGGGGACGTTGCCGTAGCCGATGGTGTCCTGCAGAACCGCGGGAACTTCCCGGATGTCCACGCCTCCGGTGATGACCTGGGCGAGCCCGAGCGCTCCACCGAGGGTGCCCAGCGTGACGATCAGGGGCGGCACCTTGGCCTTTGCGATAAGGACGCCGTTGAGCAGGCCCCATCCGAGTCCGCAGCTGACGGAAACAATGATGCCCACGAAGGCCGTTCCCCATCCTGTATCGCCCATGGACTGCATGACTTTGGCAGCTACGACGCCGGAGAAGACGAGGTTGGAACCGACTGACAGGTCGATGCCCGAGGTGACGATAACAAACGTCATGCCAATGCCCAGGACGCCGAGGATGGAGACGTTCTGGATAATCTGGCGGACGTTGCCCCAGGTCGGGAAGACCTCCGGAGCCATGGCGGCGAAGATCAGGAAGATGACGAGCAGGACGAGCAGGATCTGGAATGACTGAACCTGCAGTACCTGCCGAAGGGAATGGGTGCGCGTGAGGGCGCTGGCGGTCCCTGCTGTGCGGGGTGTGGCGGTGGTGGTGGTCATGAGTGTGCTCCGTCAAGGGCGCCGGTCATGGCGCCGACTAGTTCTTCCACAGACGTTTTCTTTGCCTCGTAGGTCGCGACTCGGCGCCCTAGGCGGAGGACTTGGACCCGGTCGGCGACGTCGATGACGTGTGGCATGGAGTGGCTGATGAAGACGACGCCCACGCCCTTGTCGCGGACACGGCGGATGGTGTCGAGGACGTTCCTGGTTTGCACGACGCCCAGTGCGGCCGTCGGTTCGTCCAGGAAAATGACGCCTTTGGCCCAGGCTACGGCGCGGGCGATGGCGATGGCCTGCTTCTGTCCCCCGGACATGCTGCCGACCGGGTCCGAGAGGCTGCGCACTGTGGCGCCCAGTTCGTCAAACGCCTCCCGGGACTTCAGCCGCATGGCCTTGTTGTCCATGAATCCGAGGCGGCCCTGAAGGCCGGGCTTGGGGATCTCGCGTCCGAGGAACATGTTCTGGGCCGCGTTCAGATGTGGTGCCAGGGCAAGGTCCTGATAGACGGTTTCGATGCCCAGGCTGTTGGCGTGGCTGGGGGAGGTGAGTTCGACTTTGCCGCCGGCGAAGAGGATCTGGCCTGAGTCTAGGGCGAGATTGCCCGAGAGTGCCTTGACCAGCGTCGATTTTCCGGCGCCGTTGTCGCCGATCAGGGCAACGACCTCGCCGGCGTTGACGTCAAAGTCGGCCCCGTCGAGGGCCCGGACGTTGCCGAAACTGCGGGTCAGGCCGCGTGCTTCAAGAACCGGAATGGTAGTCATGGTCTGGTACCTGTCAGATGGTGGTCGGTCGTCTCAGTCCCGGCGGCCAGCGGGCCGGGGACACTTCGTTGTGCTGTCATTCTTGGCTCCCTCGTTTCACACTCATGCGCTTGGTTGCGGCCGGTGGATGCCGGTCAGGTTGATGATCAGGTCGGCCCGCTCCAGGGTGCTTTCGACAATGTCGGCATTGCGTTGGTCGCTGCCCAGCGCCCACGCCTCCGCCTCCGCGGCAGGTTTCCCGAAGGCTTCGTGGCGCCGTATCAGCCGCCGCTGCCGCTCGTCGTTTCCTGTGTCCAGGTACCAGACCTGGTCTATGACTTCCCTGCCCTCCCGCCAGCCCTCGGCATCCAGCAGAAGGTAGTTTCCTTCCGTGATGACCAGCGGAACGTCGCAGCCCACGGGGACCGCGCAGCCAATGGATTCCTCGAGGCTGCGGTCGAATACCGGGGCATAAACCACCGGCTCCCGGTTGGACTTCAGCCGCCAAAGCAAATGGGCGTAACCCCAGGAATCAAAGGTGTCCGGTGCGCCCTTGCGGTCAAGCGAACCATGGCCGGCGAGGACTCCGTTGGCCAAATGGAATGCGTCCATGCCCACCAGTGCTGCCTGGTCACCCAGAGCCTTGACGATGGCTAGTGCCGCCGTGGATTTGCCTGCCCCGGGCGCCCCTGTAATTCCCAGCACGAAGCGGTTTCCTCCGGCAGCCAGGGACCTGGCGCGCTCCACCAGCTCCTCCAGCGTGCAGGTCAGCCGTTCTCCCCGTCGATACGGGGCATGCGTCTGGTCTTCAGCGGTAGTCATCGCTGTCTCCTCCGATGGTCCTGCCACGGTGAAGAAGCTGTGCTGCTACACCATTGAAGCGCTGTCTAAATCAAGTGCGGAAGGCCACCGAAGTCCGCGCTCCGCCTGCTTGACGGAGGGCTCGTTGTGACCTGCCTGACAGCAATCTAGATTCCTCATGTCATCGATGTCAAGAAAAAAGCAGAAATTCATGTCATCGATGACATCCATTGCTTGAAGTTCCGTCCGCCATGGGGCAGGATGGAGGCGCAGGCGATTGTCACCGATGACATGATCAGGGTGCTCGCGAAGACATTTCCCGCGTCACGGCAGCCAGGGTGACGCGGCTGTTTGAAGCGGACGGTGAAGGAGCCGAACAGTGACTACCATGCAGGACGTGGCCACGCGCGCCGGCGTGAGCGCCAAAACGGTTTCCAGGGTTTTCAATGACGACCCGCATGTCACGGAAGACACCCGCGAACGCGTGCAGGCGGCCATGCGGGAACTCAAGTACGTGCCGAACATGCTGGCGCGGACCTTCCGCGAAGGCAAGTCAGCTGTCATAGGCATCGCAGTTCCCGACGTCGCCGATCCCTTCTTTGCAGCCGTCACAAAGGAAATCGAACTGGCTGCGCGTGAACAGGACATGGCAATAGTTGTGACCAGCCTGGGGGATGATCCATCCCTGGAGCGGAGCATCATCGAAACAACTGTCCGCCACCAGATCGGAGGCCTCATTATTGCCCCGATCTCCGCAGACCAGTCCTACCTCGCGCGTTGGCAGGACAGCTTCCCGATCGTCTTCATTGACCGGACGCCTTCGAAGTTCAACGCCGACTACTTTGTGGAGGACGACTTCGGGGGAGCGCGTGAAGCCACCCAGCACCTCATTTCACACGGGCACACGCGCATCGCCATCGTCGGAGATTCCACCGAGGTGCCCACCACAAGGCTTCGCCTGGAAGGATACCTGGCTGCCCTTGACAGCGCAGGCCTGAACGTCGACAAAGACCTGGTCATGCTCGGTTCCCACGACGCGGACTGTGCCGCTGCGGCCTGCAAAACGCTGCTCGCCTTGCCCGAGCCCCCAACCGCGATCTTCTCGTCCAACGCGCGCTTTTCGATCGGCGTTTTTCCAGCCCTTCAAACACTGAACCGAACCGATATCGCCCTCATCAGCTATGGCGACTTCACCATGGCGGATGTTCTCCGCCCTTCGGTGACCGTCATCGACCAGGACCCCCGCCACGTTGGACGCGTAGCGGCCGAACGCGTCCTTGCCCGGATTTCCGCCCCTACCAAGAGGTTCCGACGCAAAAACGTTCTCTCCGTTAAGCTCATCGAACGGCAGTCGTGCCAGTCCAGCCCGGCGCTGACTCCCCCTGAACCAAGCCTCATGACGGTTGGCTAACTGCGCCGTCTCGTGCCCTGACCGGCCCGTTGCAAACCCGACGGCTGGGCCGCCAAAGTGGCGGTAACCGCGTTTTGGTCGGGCCCGGAGATGGGGGCCGCACTCCGCCCGCCGATACAACCCTTCCACCTAGGGGCTATATCCAGCACAGAGAGGTGACCTTGCTCCTCCATCCCCACTCAACGACTGTCACCAGCCATCGCGAACTGGCACGCCTGATTGACTTCGCCAAGGCTTCAGCCGTTCCTGGCGGCTTCGGATTCCTTGACCGTTTCGGAGCCGTGGAAAAGAACCGATCACCCGCTAGCTTTGTCACTGCCCGAATGACCTACTGCTTCAGCATCGCCGCCCTGCTCGGCATGCCCGACGTCGAACGCTACGCGACCCACGGTGTTGCCAGCCTTTCCGGCACATTCCGGGACGAAACATTTGGCGGCTATGTGAGCTCCCTTGACGGGACACCGGCCGCGCAACGGAAACGAGCATACGACACATGCTTCGTCGCACTGGCAGCATCCAGCGCCGCCACCGCCGGCATTCCAGGCTCCAAAGCACTGACGGCGGACGTCTCAGACGTGCTCCAGGCCCGATTCTGGTCGAATGAAGCTGGCGCGTTCTTCGAATCCTGGGACCGGGAGTTCGCCGAACCCGAACCCTACTGGGGCGCCAACGCCAACATGCACGGGCTGGAAGCCCTGCTCGCACTCTACGGTTACACCCGAAACGCCGAGTGGCGGGAACTCGGGCTGCGCATCGCCGAGACTTTCATCAACACCCGGGCAAGGTCGGCCAAGTGGTGGCTTAACGAACACTATGGGCCGGACTGGACAGCGATGCCCGAGTTCAACGCCGACAATCCCCGCCACGAATTCCACCCCTACGGAATGACGCCCGGTCACCTGTTCGAGTGGAGCCGCCTCCTGCTGCAGCTGGAGTCAACATTTGAGCGGCCGCCGGCCTGGCTGCGCGAAGCAGCTGCAGGCCTTTACGAAACAGCCGTGAAGCACGGATGGGCTGCAGACAGCAAAGGGGGATTCGTATATACGGTGGACTGGGACGGGCAACCGGTCATTCGTGACCGCCCGCACTGGGTAACAGCGGAAGCGATCTCCGCGGCAGCGACCTGGACACGGCTGACGGGCTCCGCACGCTACGCAGGCCACCTGCAGCAATGGGCCACCTTCGCCCAAATGCACTTCATCGACACCGAACACGGCAGCTGGCACCCCCTTCTCGACCCCAACAACCGCCCAAGCTACACAATGTGGTCCGGGAAGCCAGACATCTACCACACGCTTCAAGCGATTCTCCTACCGCAACTGCCAGTCGCTGAGAGCACAGCGCGAGCGATCATGACCGCTCGAAACGACAACTGTCCGAGTTTCAGCTGATTGCCGTATCAGTAGGATTCCCCGTGAAGACCGACAATTCCACCGAGGGTGCGGCTCCGGCCGCCGGGCTTTACGCGGTATCGACGCGACTCAGCCCGCTCTTACCCCCGTGGCCGGCGCCCCCTGCAATCAGCACGATTCCTGAGGACCAGACACCGTCCCAAGACGGAGAGGAAACCCAAGACTTAGGGGTTTTTCGGCTGCTTTTAAGGCTGAGCAATCAGAGCCCCTTCCAACAACAGATAACGGTCCTTCAAACCTATCGCCCCTGGTGTCAGGTTAGGGTGTAGTTCAACCGGACGTGAACCTGCCACTCGGACATTCAGAAGAGAGTGCTGCCGGTTTGCCGGGCGGATGCGCGCCGTATCGGTGAACGGCTTGCCGACGGTAGCGGCTATAGCCGCCTCTCATCGCTTATTGGGTTTGCCTGCCCTCTTAGGAGGGGCAGACACCCGTTACGATGGCCGGAGCATCAGATCAGGAGCGGGAGCGGGTGGATTCTGAACGCCGGTCGATTTTTACGTCGAAGTCCAAGTCGGAGGCGTTTCCTACGAGCCCGCGGAGCAGGTACGCGCGGAGCGCGGCGTTTGTGGTCGTGTGTGAGGCGGGGAGGGCTTCGCCACTGAGCAGTGCGTACGAGTCGCCAATGTGGAACACGGACAGGAAGCAGTCCTTGAGGTTAGCTGTCTCCAGGCTCAAAACGGTGTTGCGGAAGCTGCCCTGCGCACCGTTTTTGGGCACCGCCGTCATGGAAAATGTCACTGCCTTGGCCATGAACCGATCCTCTGCTCCCGGCCCAATTTATTGCCTCGGGCCACCCCCGAAAGGGTAGTTCCTTGCATCAGGCCAAAGTAAGCCTTACCGGGCAGTAAGTTTGGCTGGATGAGATCAATTAGGCACCTTTCCCACTCGCACGCCAGGCCTCCGAGCAGCAGCCAAGCCCGCATTCGCTCGTGAGAGTGACGCCTGGGTCCTCGTTCAAGTCTGCGGGTGATGGCCTTGATGGTTGTCTCGAGTTTCCGGGCCACCCGTCGTTTGTTGTAAAACAGGGCTGCGCCACGGGCGCCCCGGTAGTTGATGGCATCGAACGGGCGCGTGCCGGCGTTGAGGAACGCGGCGAAAGCCTCGCCCGAGGGATTTTGTAACGCCTTCTGCAGATGACACCGAACCGCGGTAGGGCATAGGGAGAGCAGCTGTGATGCCGTGCCCGTCAGCTCAGGAGCCATCATGTCTCGTCTGGCCGCGCCGGGGAATATTGGGTGGGGCAATACTGTCGTTCTGATTAAACCGGGAGGTGACGGCCTGCTGCACATCAGGGCGCCCTCGATCGAAAGGAGGTAGTTATGGCAGCGATGGTAGCGGTGGGTTATGACGGTTCCGAACACTCTCAGCTCGCGCTGAAGTGGGCCGCGGACTTCGCGACCGCTTCCGGGGCCCGGCTGCGGGTGGTTCATGCGTGGATCTGGCCGCTTTTCACTCAGGATGTTGGACCGGTAGAGGGCGTAGCGGACAGCGGTCTGCGCCACGCCGCTGAGGTCATTGTCAAAGAGGGGTGCGATATCGCTGCAGAGATTTCACCGGACCTGAAGGTGGATGCCCGCATGGTTGCCGGCCTGCCCGGGGTGATCCTGCGGCAGGAGTCCCTCGATGCCAGCCTGCTTGTCGTTGGCAGCCGCGGGCTGGGGAGTTTCCTCGGGAAACTGGTCGGTTCGGTATCCCTTGACCTGGCCGGAGGATGCCCTTGCCCCCTCGTCGTGGTGCGGGCGCAACGGGAGGAAGGCAGGCCGGTGGTGGCCTGCGTGGACGGGCACCTGCGCAGCAGCAAGGTTCTGGAGCAGTCGATCCGTGTAGCGCAAACGCTCCAGACCGAACTGCGGATCGTTCATGTGGAGCATGCCGGGCCGCGGTGGAAGCCCCACCGTACGTCACAGTCGCACAGCCGCGACGTACTGCGAAACGCCATGCTCTGGGCGCAGGAGATGGACCCCAACCTGGCCGTGACGGAACAGCTTCTGACTGGACAATCCGTGACCAGCGCCTTGATCGCTGCCGGGGGAGAGGCGGAACTGTTAGTCTTGGGCGCTCATGGGCGCGAGGGGCACCCGGGAACACTTACAACCGTTCTGGCGCATGCTCGCTGCAACGTCATGATCGCCAGGTGACACTGGATGAGCGTCAGGACAGCAAGCCCGGGAAAGCGCAGGCAGGCCATGACGTGCAGATGGACCTGAGTGCTGTTGCCCAGGAAATGAGCTGGTCCCGGGCATCTTCTGCGGCCTGTCTGGGGGTGAAGGTAGTGACGTTTTTGAAGTCTGCGGCGAAGGAGAACGCCGTGGCGCTGACATCGGCCTTCTGCAGTTCATCGGCGATCGGGCAGGTTTTTGGGCGGAGCGTGATTGTTCCATTCCGCATAATAGGAAATCCCAATGTGTTCTTCAGGACCCGGGCACGGAGTGGTTGCATTCGGCCGTGACAAAGACGATGGAGCGGTCAAAACGGCCGGGGCGCAGCAGGACCGGGTCCAGAACGTCCGGCCTGTTGGTGGCCGCGAGGACTCCTTCGTGTGCTTCTTAGGCTTTCTTCGGGCCTGCCCGGTGGCCATCATGCCGGAAACAGCCAGGGGCTCATCATCTCGCCGCTGGTGGGGGGACCCTGCCAGAAACCGCAAGGGCGGTCGTTCATTTCGTGTCGGCAACCGCCGTGGAGACCTTAACATTGCAGCCTCCCGGTCCTATCTTAATGGTGCTGGGAATTCTTAGTGGTGCTGGAAATGCGATCCCCGGTCCCCGCATCCGTCGTAGGGGCCGGGCAGTAAACAAGGGGGTGGCAACGATGAACAGCATTATCCGTCGGGCAGGTTCTGACATCACCGAACAGTGGCGCCGTTTCCTTGAAGGGGACCTGGGGTCCTGGTTGCGGGTGGAGGAATACCGCGAGGACGGGACCTTGGTGGTCAAGGCCGAGGTACCGGGCATCGATCCTGCAAAGGACGTCGACATCACCTTGGTCGGGAATGAACTGCAGATCGAGGTCCGTCATGAGGAAAAGAGCGAGCACAAGGATAAGCGCGGATACCGTTCGGAATTCCGGTACGGCACCTTTTCGCGGACCGTAACGGTTCCCGGGCCCGTGGACGAGAAAGACATCCGGGCTTCCTATGACGACGGGGTCCTTGAAGTTCGCATACCCGTTCCCGATGATGCCCAGGCAGCGGCCCGGAAGATACCGATCACCCGCGGTACTGGAACCGGGGCCACAGGTTCCGGCACCGGAACGGAGGCGTCTACGGCGCAAACGTAGACGCCCAAACTCCGGGCGGAGCAGCAGGCAGGGCAGAACCGCGACCTGCCCTGCCTTGCTGTCGGTAAAGCTCACGAGGTTTCCTCAGCATTCCGGCTGGCGCGGTGCGAGGTTCCGACAGGTCGGACGCGTACCGGCGGCGGGAAACCGCCTGCATGAGCCCGCCGTCGCTGGCCGCCTACGTCATGGTCGACAAGGGGCAATGAAACGTCTGGTTCCCGGCGGATGCAGCTGAGGAATGGGTTGCCGTCTGCCACCAGAACTAGGAAGCCGATGGCGTCGATGATGGTCGGCCCCATGGCGGCTCCCACATGACTACTCCCGAGCCCGGCCAAAGCGGCGAGGACGCCGTAGATCATGCCGGCGCATCTCCTTGACGGGTGAATGCGGGCTGGAATTCCCGTCCCAGGTCGGGATGCGTTGCTGCGAGTTCCCGTTCGAGCTATTCCAAGCGCCTGCGCTCTTCATCTGACAGTGCCACGGGAATATTCGTCGCTCGATAAGTGCAGCAGTGACTGAAGGCTCGGAAGTCCCAACCTGCTGCGATGGCGAACGCACCCCTGTCTCCTGCACCGTGACTATCAATACCGGATAGGACTAGAACGCAGGCCGGGAGACGGGCTGATGGATCTGCGGTGCATGGGTCTTCACCTGCAGATGCGGCCACACCCGGAGCGCTCGGTTTTACGCCCTTTGACGGCGGCGCTGGAGTGCAAGAGACTTCTGGTTGACGGCAGTCGCACCGTGAACCTCTTGATGCAACGTGTGCGTACGGGTTCCGCGGATCGCCCGGGGCGGCATGACGATCAGGGCTGATTTCACCGTCTGCGCTTGATGTTTGGGCGGAGCAGCAGGAGTGTGATGGGTTGCATCCCATCACAGCCCGCACGGTGTATCGGCTAGTTGCTATCTGAGGAGCTTGTCCCGTCGGCGCCTTCCCGGCCGGTGAGCATCAGCAGTTCCGAGACAACCGGCCGTGGCTGCTGACGGAGTCTCACGTCGGGGGCCAGGCCCTCCACTTTGAGGTTTTCCCCTGTGACGGTCAGTGATATGCGGGAGTTGCCCAGGAGCAGGTTCTGCGCGCGCAAGGAACCGAAACCCGCCGGAATGACAGGATCCAGCCATAGCTCGTCGCCTGGGAGATATGGGTCCAGGCGCAGAAGTATGCGCATTAACTGCACGGGCGAGGCGGCGGCCCAGGCCTGGGGGGAGCAGGAGGTCGGGTAGGGGACGGGCAGGTCGTACTCGTCCCGGTCGAAGCCGCAGAACAGTTCGGGTAGCCGTCCGCCGAAGCGGATGGCTGCGTCGAAGAGTCCGGTGGCCAGTCTCCGGGCCTCTTCCACGAAGCCGTAGCGCATCAGCCCGGTGGCGGCGAGGGTGCTGTCGTGGGGCCAGACGGAGCCGTTGTGGTAGCTGACCGGGTTGTAGGCAACCATGTCCGATGCCAGGGTCCGGATTCCCCAGCCTGTGAACATTTCGGGGGACATCAGCCGTGCGGCGACCTGGCTGGCCTTGTCCTCATCCACAATTCCGGTCCAGAGGCAGTGCCCCATGTTCGAGGCGCACGCGTCAACGGGGCGCTTGTTGCCATCCAGAGCCAGTGCGTAGTATCCCTTGTCCGGCAGCCAAAAGCGCCTGTTGAATTCCTCCTTCAATCTTGTGGCACGGACTCCCCATTCAGCGGCCTCGTCCCGCCTGCCGGCGGCGGCAGCCAGCAGGCCGCGGCCAAGGTAGGCGGCGTAGACGTAGCCCTGAACCTCGCACAGGGCAATCGGCGGCTCAGCCAGCCTTCCGCCGGCGAAGGTGATTGCGTCCCAGGAGTCCTTCCAGCCTTGGTTGGCCAGGCCGTGCGGGGTGGCACTGTGGTATTCGACGAAACCGTCGCCGTCCCGGTCCCCGTAGTCCCGGATCCACTCCAGCGCCCGGTCCGCGTGCGGCAGCAGCGACTGGAGGACATCCAGTTCCATTCCCCAGCGGTTCAGTTCGGACAGCAGGATGACGAACAGGGCGGTTGCGTCTGCCGTGCCGTAGTAGACGCTGTGGTCACCGAGGGCAGCTCCGGCGGCGACGCCCAGGCGCACCTCGTGAAGGATTCGTCCGGGTTCCTCCTCGGTCTCCGGGTTGACCGAGGTGCCTTGCAGTTCTGCGAGGGTCTGCAGCGTGCCGAGCGCCAGGGAGGGGTCCACGGGCAGTGACATGTAGGCCGTCAGGAGGGAGTCGCGGCCAAACAGGGCCATGAACCAGGGCGCGCCGGCGGCGACAACTGCGCGCCCCGGATGGGCGGGGTCGAAGATCCGCAGCGAGCCGAGGTCTTCGTGGCTGCGCCGCAGCACCCGTGCGATCTCGTCATTGGCCAGATCCAGCTGGGGAGCTGATTCTCCCCAGGCCCGATGCCGGCGTGCCGCTTCCAGTTCGAACGGGGAGGTCGATGCGACGAACCGGTCCGCGGGCAGGCCCTGTTCCACCAGCGGGGTGACAATGATGTTCGTGGACCATTTTCCGCGCGCCGGAATGAGCGCTTCGAAGCGGAGCAGGCCTTCGCCCACGTCGGCACCCCGGCCGTGCACGAGGATGCCGCGCCGGCGGCGGTGACGGACCGCTTCGAGGAGCAGCTCATCGCCCTGGACCCGCCGTACCGGCTGCGCATCAGACATCGTCCGGCCGATTTTCACGTCGAAGAGATCCGCGAAATCCGACGCCACCTGCAGCTCCAGCACGCACTCGACCGGCTGCGCCGAGTAGTTGCGGATCACAATGTCCTCCCGCAGACCTGCCCCGACCAGCCGTTCGCGCTCCACCACCAGCGGCGAGTCCGCGTGCCCGCGTGCGCTCCGGGCCCGCCCGATGAAGACGGCCCGGTACGGTTCCAGAACACGGGGCAACAGGGGCTCGAGCGGAAGGCCGTTGACGGTCAGGCACCAGCAGGAGAGGATGCGCGTGTCCTGGTAAAAGAGGCCCTGTGTGAGGTCGGCAAGGATGTCCCCGCCGGCTGAAGAAATGCAGAAGGAGGATCCTTCAACGACCGTAACAGCGCCGGCGCCCGGCGGTCCCGCCGCTGGACCGGCGTTCCAGCCACCCACGAGTGGTGACTGCAGGGAGGGTGCTGTCCGGGTGTCCGAGGATTCAGGGGTGGGAGGATGCTCTTTCACGGGTTGCTCTCTTGAACTGCACGCAGCGGCCCTGTCTTCTTGAACAGGATGCCAAAAACAAGATCCGGGGTCGCTGCCTGCCTGAACTCAATCTTACGCAAGGAACCCCTCCTGAGGGCAGGCTTCTGGCAGCGCCCCCAGTGCGTGCGCAGCGGGCCACAGCCGTACCCTGGCCTTCACATGGCGAGCGTACGGGCCAGTGATAGGGGAATTACCTGCCTGCTGAACTGTTCAGGGGATGTACAACTCCATGTCCTGGGCGGTCTCTCCAGCAGGAGTGACGGAATCCGGGGTGGAGAGCCTGCCAGATCTTCAAAGTCCGGACGATATTCGATTCCGGAGATGACGGCAAGCCCTACTTGATCTGGTCCTGGTACAGGTTTTCGTGGGCCCGGCCAGACCCGGATGCAACCGGATGCAACCGGCATCTTCTTCAAAAGGAACCTGAAAGGACCCGCCCGCGCGCACCGGCGGCAGCACACTCACAGGGAATCAGCACAAAGGCCGCACCCGCCTGTCCCGCCCACGGGCAGAAAGGCGGAACGGCCGCCCGCAGGTCATTCCGGTCCGGATGGTTCGGCGCCGGGAACCGCCATTTCGCGCCACTCCGGTCAGGTGGGAGAGCGGACCGTGGGCGTAACAGCACATGCACCAGACCCCAGAGGAGAACCACCACGATGAGCGAGTGGCGCCGCTACGACTAACCCCGCCACCGGTGCCGCCCTCGCCGTGGTCCCCATCTGGACCGACAAAGAGGACAGCCAGCACCGTTCCTTTGGCGTGTTCTACCTGCCACCGGCAGGGGACATCTGGATGCTCCAACCAGGGTTCACCGGGTTCCTTGAACCCGGCGTTGACGACTTCGAGCGCCTGGTGGCCCTCCGCAACGACGCATTCCGCAAGGTGGACGTCTCGGATCTTGCCGCTTTCCCCCGCTGGCCGCGCGATCATGTTCGCCTCCGGCGCTCCAGCCGCGCTGCTGGAGAAGTGCCGGGATGAGCGCCCCCACGCCGAAGTAGTCCGGTACCGATCGCAGAACATGACCCGGCAAACCGCGCTGAATCCGCCCGTAACCGGGTGGGTCACTGCTGGAGCCTCAGATAAGTGAAGGCGTTGGGGAGTGCGACGACGAGCTGGACGGCGTTCACCAGCAGATCGTCCCGAGCATCTCGGGGAACGGGGAAGGAAACGGCGAGGATGCTCCCGAGCTGTTCTATCCAACGTCGCCGAGTTCATCAGCAAAAAGCGTGCAAACACCTTACCGCCGCCAGCTCAACGTGCAAGGCGGTGTGACCTGGTGCCCGCAGTGGTGAAAGCACGCCGAAGCGATCAGCCCCTCGAAGCGCTCTGGCGTGCCTGGGAGTTCCTGCGTCTGGAGGGCACAGCGGGGATGAGCGTGTGGTGGAGCGACCACGCAGACCACCACATGTCCGTTCTGCTCTCCACTGATGGGCCGTTCAAGGGCTGCACAACGGACGACGGACACGGTCCAAACTTGCCCCTGTACCCTGCGAAGAACCGCCCGTAATTTATGTGCGGAGGGACTTGAGCGCCGTTGCCCAGGAAATGAGCTGGTCCAGCAGCGGCTCCAGGGCATCTTCTGCGGCTTGGCTTGGAGTGAAGCTCGTGAAGTTTTCGAAGTCGGTGGCGAAGGAGAGTGCCACCTGGGCCCGGACGTCGGCCATCTGCAGTTCACCGGCGATCAGGCGCAGGTTTTCGGCGGCGCGGACGCCGCCGGCGCTTCCGTAGGAGACGAAGCCGGCGGCCTTGTTATTCCATTCCGCATAAAGGAAATCCAAAGCGTTCTTCAGGACGCCGGGAACGGAGTGGTTGTATTCGGCCGTGACAAAAATGAACCCGTCGAATCGCGAGACAGCCCTCGCCCAGGCCTTGGTGTGCTCGTGCTGGTAGTTGCCCAGCGACGGCGGCATGGGCTCATCCAGCAGCGGCAGGCTGTAGTCGGCCAGGTCGAGCATCTCAAACTCGGCACCTCCCCGAGAGGTTGCCCTGGCCATCACCCAGTCTGCCACCTGCCTGCTTCGGCGCCCCGGCCGGGTACTGCCGACCACCACGGCGATCTTCACCACACGAACCACTCCTTCCGGTAACGGGTATACCCGGCGTCATGTCACCGGGGTCATTTTTCAAGAACGCTGTCGATGAGGTCTTTGAGGATTTCCCAGAAGTCCCTGGCCCGGAAAGAGGTAACCGGTCCTCGTCCCTGGGCTTTCCGGACAGCGTTGGCAATAGCGATGGCTTCCGTAAAGAGTTCGGCGGTGACGGCCGGCACCCGTTCGGGTTCGAGGGCGAGGATGTGTTCGACCATCGCCCGGGAATGCTTCTCGGTCTCCCCGCCCTGATCCCGGCTCAGACGGCTGGGCTCCAGGCGGCTCCTTGCCGTGGTGATTCCCCGGTCCACGTGGGGGGCAAAACCGTCGTCCATGTACTGGATTGTCATGGTTCTCTCCTCAAATCTAGTTCCATTTCGGGAATCGTCCCGATGCGATTTCCCAAGGATCTACATCAGTTGGCACAGATTTAATAGCACTGGCGTCAAATGGTGACAAGGGATTCATCGGGCGGCCAGGGCAAGTTCAGGAGCCTGGTATTCATTCCTCCTGGGACCTGGACCTCACGATTGTCTTGCTGCAGCACCGGCGCCGGATCCTTGCGTACCAGGCCCACTGGCCGGCAGACCCGCATCCGGCATGTGCCGGCGCGGTTCCGCTCCGTCGGGTGTTCCGGTCCGTTCGATGCCCGCGGCAGCGTAGATCTCCTGTTCATCCAAGGTCTCCGCTTCCAGGAGCCGTTCCGCCAGAGAGTCCAGCCGCCGCCGGTTGTCCTGCAAAAGGGTGCGCGCGCGCTGGTAACACTCGGCCACCAAGGTTCTGACTTCATCGGCCACGGCGTCGAGCATGCCCTCGGAGACACCGGCGGTGCGTGGATCACCTTCTTCCGGAAGGACCTGGACCGGGCCGATCCGTTCGGACATGCCCCAGCGCCCGACCATCATGCGGGCCAGGTGGGTGCTGGTTTCAAGGTCGCTTTCCGCGCCGGTGGTGACGACGCCGAAGACGAGTTCCTCGGCGGCCATCCCACCCAGGGCACCCACGATTCTGCCCTTAAGGTAGTGCTCGTCGTAGCCGTACCTGTCCGTGTCGGGAGTGGACAGGGTCACCCCGAGGGACCGGCCGCGGGGGATGATGGAGATTTTCCGTACCGGGTCCGCTCCTGGCTCCAGCATGCCCAGCAGGGCGTGCCCGGACTCGTGGAAGGCTGTTCTCCGGCGCTCCTCCGCGGGCATGACGACGTTGCGGACGGTGCCAAGCTGCACCTTCTCGAGCGCGTCGAGCAGGTCCCGGTGACTGACGGCGGAATGTTCACGTTTGACGGCGAGCAAGGCCGCTTCGTTGATGAGGTTTGCAAGTTCGGCCCCTGTCATGCCCGGGGTGATCCGGCTCAGGGCGTCGAGGTCGGTGTCCTGTCCCAGACGGACGGTCCGGGAGTGGACCTGCAGGATTTGTGCCCGGCCTTTCTGGTCCGGGGCGTGGACGGTGATGGAGCGGTCAAAACGGCCCGGGCGCAGCAGGGCCGGGTCCAGGACGTCCGGTCTGTTGGTGGCGGCGAGGACGACGACGCCTTCGGAGGAGGAGAACCCGTCCATTTCGGTCAGGATCTGGTTCAGGGTTTGTTCCCGTTCATCGTGGCCGCCCACGGCAAGGGAACCGCTGCGTTTCCGCCCGATCGCGTCGATCTCGTCGATGAAGATGATCGACGGCGCCGCATCGCGGGCGGCCTGGAAGAGTTCGCGGACCCTGCTGGCTCCCACCCCGACGATCATTTCGACGAATTCGGAGGAACTGGCGTGGAAGAACGGGACCCCGGCTTCTCCCGCCGTCGCCCGGGCCAGCAGTGTTTTTCCTGTTCCGGGCGGGCCGCTCAGCAGAACGCCCTTTGGTGGTTTGGCTCCAATCAACCGGTACTTGTCGGGTGCTTTCAGGTAGTCAACGACCTCGGAGATCTCGGCCTCGACTTCATCGATACCGGCCACGTCCTTGAAGGTCACCCGGATCTTCCCAGGGTCCACCGGCTGGAATTTCTTCCCTCCCCCCATGCCGAACAGCCCGGATTGCCGCTTGAGCAGCCACAGGTAGAACAGGACGAGCAGCCCTATGGGCGCCACGGAGAGCAGCAGGTTGAGCAGCAGTCCCCGTTCCTGGATAGCAGGGGTGGCGCGCACTGCGACCTTGTTTCGCTCCAGAACGCCGAGAAGGTCATCGGCAGCGAAGGCCGGCCGCTCGGTGGTGAATTGCTGATAATTGGCTGTCGCTCCGGGCAGGGGCCGTTCCTGCCTCAGGGTTCCCTCAATCGTGTTTCCCCGGGCGAAGATTTCGGAGACGTTGTTGGACGCCACCTGTGCCTTGAATTCTGTGTATGGTACGGGCTGGGGACGGGCTGACTGATCCTGAATCGAGAGCGCGGCAAAGACAGCAACGTATAGCAGGGTGGCCCACAGTGCCCACTTCTGCCAGGCTCCCCAGCCCCTGGAACCCTTTGGGGAGCCTGCGCCGCTCTCACCACCCGGCAGACCCTCCGTCCGCCAGGGAACCGCACCCGCACCGGCCCCGCTACCCGGCCGGCCATCAGCTTCGGTCTTTTGATCAACAACCGGGGAACGATCCGGCATAGCCCTGCACACCTCCACTTCTTCTGTTTGGAAAGGAACTTTTCCTGGCATGGCCGCCAACGGAGGGGCTTGACCGTCACTGGACCCTCCGGGCGAACCATGGTTTGGTCCTGGTGCGCCGGTCAGACGTGGCCGGTGGCAGTTCCGCGGCTTGTTCGTCGGTGAGGGCGCAACGGATCTGCGTGGTTGTCATCCGCTCAATCGAGTCCCGGGGCACGAACCTCGGGCCCGCCCCGGTGGCGACGACGATGCCGTGGAAAATGTCCCCTCTGTCATCCAGGACCCGCTCCAGCGTTCCAAACGCCCGTCCGGAGCGGGAGATAACCGGCGTCCCCCTCGCCAGGGCTGTGTAGGCAACCGGCCGGCCCTCATCATTCACCGCTGTCACCCCCTTCCTGGAACATTGGTCGGCAGTCGTGAAGCCGGAAATGGTTGGGTCAACAGGGGCGGCGATCCCTGTGTGGTCCCCGGCCGCCTGCGGCCGGACACCAATGGAACGGTCCCCGGCCGCTCGCGCGACCTGGGACCGCCGGTTTAGGACAGCCCGTGCGCTGCTGCTGCATGTGCGCTACAAGGCGCGGTGGCGTTGCATTTCTGAATGCCTACCGCCCGATGAGGCAGCGTTAGCGTGTAACGGGCGTCCCGTGCCGGTCTGTTAAGCCGCGTTGATCTGGGGCTGCTGGCCTCCCTTGGTTTCGATTTCGATCTTTCGCGGTGCGGCCTGGGCGGCCACGGGAATGCGCAGGGTCAGAACGCCGGCGTCGTAGCCTGCCTTGATGTTCTCCGTCTCCATGGCGTCCCCCAGGATGAGCTGTCGGCTGAAGACCCCGCGGGGGCGTTCTGCTGCCACCATCTCGGTGCCTTCGCCGACCGGGTCCTTCCGTTCGGCGCGGACAGTCAGGACGTTCCTGTCAACGCCCAGGTCAATGGAATCGACCTCGACTCCGGGCAGGTCGAGAGCAATGACGTATTCCTCACCTTCCCGCCACGCGTCCATCGGCATGGCGGCGGGATGGGCCACGGTGCCCAGCACCTGTTCGGCGAGGCGGTCCAGCTGACGGAACGGATCGAGCATCAACATGACATGCCTCCTTGATCATCTTCGACCGGATCTGCATCCGCTGACATAGATTTAAATAGCACCGGCCGCCGCCCCGTGCAAGAGTTTCCGGGGGCTCTTATGCCCAAAAAATCTTGCGCCTGCGGCGTGGAAGTGCTACTAAATCTATGGTTGGTGATATAGATCCTGATGAGGAGAGGGAGAGAAGGCGACGGATATTGCTCAGGGCGGCGGGCACCCGTAGCTCAGCTGGAAGAGCAGGGGACTTTTAATCCTCGGGTCGTGGGTTCGATCCCCACCGGGTGCACACCTGAACAGCGCACCGGACTCCCAGTCCGGTGTGGATCCAGATGAAAGGGCGGTGATACGAGATGAATCCGGAGCTCCAGGGGCTGAGGGCGCTGGCTGCAGTCATAGCAACCGCCGAAGCCACGCTGGACGTGGCATGCCGGACCCTTAGGGAGTCCGCCACGGCATTGCTGCGCACCGGAGATGCCACCCTTGCCGAGGTCAGTGAGGCCACCGGCCTGGACCAGGGTGAACTGCTGGAGCTGCTCAGCCGGAACCTTCCAGGACGGGAACCGTCCTGGAAGCAACCCGGGATCGCAGGACTGTCCTAGAGACAGACGTTCAGCTCCCGGGCCGAAGCCAGACCCATAAGATGGCTGCCCGCCGGTGCGCGAGCATGGAAGCCGCGGCCGCCAGGGACGAATCCCGGGACGGTGTCATCTATCCGCTCCGGGTTCGAATCCTTGGCCGCTGAACGGAACGCTTCTGCACGGAACAGTGAGCCGGAATGCCGGGCGGGAGCTCTGCCGTCGCCGGCGGGTCGCTGACCTTCCCGCCCGGCGGTCCGTCCGGGGCCGGAGCCCCGGGCCGTTCGGGCGTTCGTGCTGGAGAAGCTTCGCCGGCGCCCGTCGGCTGTACGCCGGCCGTCCCTGCCCCTGCTTGCCTTATACGCCGTCACTGTTGTCGTTGTCCTTGATCGGGCGGGAGGTGCGGGCGCGCTTTAGTTGGCGCCGGAGCCGGGTGTTGTCCATTTCCAGTTCCAGCACCTTGGCCACGCCCGCCAGGTTGAGCCCCTCATCGAGGAGTTCTCCGATGCGGCGGAGGACCGCGAGGTCGGATTCACTGTACTGGCGGGTGCCTCCCTCTGTTCGTTTCGGGGTGAGCAGGCCGCGGCGCTCATAGAGCCGGATGTTCTGCTGGCCCGTCCCCAGCAGTTCCGCCACCACTGAAATGGCGTACAGCCGGCGCCCGCTGCTGCGTTGGTTTGCCATGAGTTTCCCGTCAATTTCCATGGATCGTCCTCTTGCACCAGTTTGTCACCAGTGCTATAAGAAATCTATATCCACTGTCACAGATACCCGGCGGTGGGTAGCCATGGAATCTAGATGCTGAAGGGAGTGGGAAATGATGCTTATCCGTACTGACCCGTTCCGTGAGCTGGACCGGCTCACGCAGCAGGTCTTCGGAACAGCAGCCCGTCCGGCGGCCATGCCAATGGACGCGTGGCAGGAGGACGGGGAATTCGTGGTGGCGTTTGACCTGCCCGGGATTTCGCCCGACGCCGTGGATCTGAACGTTGAACGGAACGTCCTTACCGTCCGGGCAGAGCGCCGGGACGCCACCCAGCCCAACGTCGAGCTGGTGGTCTCCGAGCGGCCGCGCGGCGTCTTCAGCCGCCAGCTCATCCTTGGCGACACGCTGGACACCGAGAACATCAAGGCCAGCTACGACGTCGGTGTGCTGACACTGCGGATCCCCGTTGCCGAACAGGCAAAGCCGCGGAAGATCGAAATCGAAAGCAAAGGCCAGCAGCAACAGATCGGAACATAACGCTTCGATGCACGCGAAGGGGCGGCATCCGGAATCCCGCGTCCAGGCGCGGGACCGGAGGCCTGCCCCCTACTGCTGCCACTGCAACCGCAATACGCAAAAGAATCCTGCCAGCAGCAACAGGCTTCATGATGACCAGACCTGTCCCGGACCACTACGCAGTCCTGCACGTTTCCGCTGACGCAACGTCACGGGAAATCGCCCGCGCCTACCGCGCCCTCATGCGCCGGCACCACCCCGATGTCGCCGGCGGTGAGTCCGCGCCCGCCGAACTGCAGCTCATCATGCAGGCGTTCTCCGTGCTCCGGGACCCCCAGCGCCGCCGCGCCTATGACCGTGAAGCCGCCCGCACCAGGAAATCTGTTCCACCCGCCAGGGCGACCGGGCCTCAGGAACATCCTGAAGCGGACGCTCAGGGGGCGCGCCCACGGGCAGAAAGGCGGAACGGCCGCCCGCAGGTCATTCCGGTCCGGATGGTCCGGCGCCGGGAACCGCCATTTCGCGCCACTCCGGTCAGGTGGGAGAGCGGACCGTGGGCGTAACCGCACATGCACCAGACCCCAGAGGAGAACCACCACGATGAGCGACTGGCGCCGCTACGACTCACACCTGATCCCGGCCTTCCACGAGCGGTTCGAGCAGCGCTGGGGCAAGGGCACAGCACCGTTCCTGGACCCCGAGGCCCACGAGGAGCCACTGCCCCGCGCACAATGGATCAACCCCGCCACCGGTGCCGCCCTCGCCGTGGTCCCCATCTGGACCGACAAAGAGGACAGCCAGCACCGTTCCTTTGGCGTGTTCTACCTGCCACCGGCAGGGGACATCTGGATGCTCCGACCAGGGTTCACCGGGTTCCTTGAACCCGGCGTTGACGACTTCGAGCACCTGGTGGCCCTCCGCAACGACGCATTCCGCAAGGCCGTGTCCCACGCCAACGAATTCCTCTTCGGCCCGCCACCGCTCGTGGAGTGACCTTAGTTTTCCGGCCTGCAGGGTTCAAGCCGAAGAGCTTCGGTCCGGACAAGCAGTGGCTGTCTTCGATCCGGAAAAAATAGTGGTTGCCGGGGGCGTTATTCCACCGCGGGAAGGAGAAGGAGCGCCGGGTGTCCACAGTGCAGGACCGGGCAGCAGTTCACGGCCTATGCGTGGACGGGGACGGTGCCGATGACCAGTGTGCCCTGGGCAGCGGCGTGGCGGAGGTCGAGGCCATTGGGTGTGATGATGAGGTTGTCCCCGCTGATGACCAGGACGTGGCCGCCGCGGGCGGCTTCGAGCCACAGCGCGTCGGCAGGCTGCTCCGTGCGGAGCTGGTCCCGGAAGAGGTTTTTGCCGCGGATGCTGAGGGTGATGAGGCCCTGTGGTGTCACGGCGAAGCTGCAGCTCGCAGACGTTGCGGTGGCCCCTTCCAGGATGTCGCCCAAATCCGGGCTCAGAGCCAGCTGGAAGCCATGGAAGAGCAGAACCGAGACGAGGGCGGAGGTCAGGTCGCCGTCGTTCTCCCGGAACGTCACGACCGGGACCAGCGTGTAGGCCAGCACCGGCACCAACCGTTCCTCTCCGTTAACGGACCGATGCGTCAGGACCAACCGGGCCGCCACAGGGGTGAGCTCGCTGGGAGCCCAACGGCCCCGCTGGACACTCAGACCGGGACCGCTACAGCCGCGGTGGCACACACAGTCGGTGAACGTGACGTAATTGGTGCCGTCCGGCCCGGTGCTTTCCGTGACGTTCACCAGCAGCGAGAGCGGCTCACCGGGTTCCAGGGGCGCCCGGCACGCGGCGCACGCGCTGGCCATCGAGGCAGCCGTGAGCACGTAGTCAACCGTGTCCCTGCCTTTGAACGACTCCAAACGCCTGTCCCAGGCAACATTGCGTGTGACTGGCATTGCAGCGAACCCCGTCCTCCTCATACTCCAGGAACTTTCTGGTCCCGGGGTCGTGTGTCTCCTTCGTCTTCTAGGGCGCGGTCCCCGGGTCACGGGTACCGGGGACCGCGCCGGG
Organism: Arthrobacter sp. K5; assembly: GCF_040448525.1. Classification (NCBI taxonomy): domain Bacteria; kingdom Bacillati; phylum Actinomycetota; class Actinomycetes; order Micrococcales; family Micrococcaceae; genus Arthrobacter; species Arthrobacter sp. K5. The sequence continues at coordinate 3,107,385 of NZ_CP159279.1, forward strand.
GGAGGGGCACCTGGCCGCTATTGCTGCCTGCCAGGCAGAGAGGTATGGCGTCCGGCGCTCCTCCCTGTCGGCTAAGCGCTGATCTGCTGTTGGGCGCCCTGGCCGCTGGTGATTTCGATCTTCCGCGGCTGTGCCTTGGCCGCGACCGGGATCCGCAGGGTCAGCACCCCGCCGTCATACCTGGCCGTCACGCTTTCGGCATCCAACGCGTCGCCGAGGACCAGTTGCCGGCTGAAGACGCCCTGGGGCCGCTCAGCTGCCACCAGCTCGGCACCTTCGGGAGCTGTGTTCTTCCGCTCGGCTTTCACGGTCAGGACGTTCCGCTCGACGTCGACGTCGATCGAGTCAACATCCACGCCGGGCAGGTCGACCGCGACTACAAACTCGGAGTCCGCCCGCCAGGCATCCAACGGCATGGCGGCCGGGTGCGCGGCCGTGCCGAACACCTGCTGGGCAAACCGGTCCAGCTGGCGGAGCGGATCGCTCATCATCAACATCACATACCTCCTTGTTCACGTGTTTCACGGGCGCGGATATGTATCCGCTGATATAGATTATTTACCACTTCCGTTAACCTCTGGCAAGGGCCTGGACGGGTGAAACTCCGTCCCGTAATGAGGAAAGGAGGGTGGCGTGGTTGCGTCCCACCTCGTTCGGCGGCGGAGGGGAGCTCCCCTCTGTGTAGGTTGCCCTGTGGAGGCTAGGGCGACATCCGCGTCTTAACGACGCGTTGTCGCTGGCGGCGCGGCCGGCGCGTCGCCGGGCGGACAGGCGGGACGGACCTGTCACGCCGGTGCGTCCGGTGGACACTCCGGCCCGGAAGGTCAGCCTTCGCATTCGGTGCAGTACTTTTTACCGCCTTTTTCACGGGCCAGTTGGCTTCTGTGGTGGACGAGGAAGCAGGACATGCACGTGAATTCGTCGGACTGGACCGGCACGACGTGTACGAGCAGTTCCTCGTTGGAGAGGTCCGCGCCGGGCAGTTCGAAGGATTCGGCGAGGTCTGCCTCGTCCGGGTCGATGGGCGCCCCGCCTGCGGCGCCGGTTTTGTCGGTTTTCAGTTCCTCGAGCGGTTCCGTGGCCTCGTCGTCCTGTGTCGCCCGCGGAGCATCGTAATCGATGGACACCCCTGATGCTCCTTCCTCTGGTCATGGGCAAAGCTTCGTAACCAAGTTCCAACCTCAAGGGCAAGGGCCTTATTCCCCGTGGACGGGACGTTCCAGGCGGTAACGCGGGGCGGGCAGTACAGCCCGCGCAATGCCCGTTCCTGGGATTGCCGTTCCGGCCCATTAGGCAGGCGTGTACCCTATGAGGCTGGGCGGGCGGCCAGCGGAACTTTGACCTCCTGTCGGGTCGTTCCTCGGCGGAATTCGACGGTCACCGTCTGCCCGGGGCTCTTGCCTCTGAGCGCGGCGAGCAGGTCCTCAGGGGTTGCGAGCTCGGCGCCGTCGAGCCTCGTGAGGACGTCACCGGGCCGGATACCGGCCTTGTCTGCGGGTCCGCCTTCCTGGACCGTGAGTGCCAGCGCCCCGCGGGTGTCCGGCAGCCCCAGTTCTTCGGCGATTTGCTGGCTGATCTCGCCCAGTCCCAAGCCTATGAAGGAGTGCTCGGCAGTTCCGTCCGCGCGGAGCTGGTCTGCCACCTTCACCGCGGTGGCGGCCGGGATGGCGAAGCCGAGTGCCACAGCCCCGGACTGCGGGGGTATGTAGGCCTCACTGATTCCGACCACTTCGCCCCTGCTGTTCACGACGGCGCCGCCGGAGTTGCCGGGGCTGATTGCCGCATCGGTCTGGATGAGGTCGACGAGGGACTGGCTGCTGGACGACGACCCCGGTATCTGCCGGTGCAGGCCCGAGATGATGCCCGCCGTGGCGGTGTTCTCAAAACCGAGCGGCGAACCGATCACCACGGCCAGTTCACCGATCCGGGGCAGGGCAGACTGGAATTTGGCGGCCGGGAGGCCCGTCCGCTTTGCCTCCACCAAGGCAAGATCCGAGACCGGGTCCGTTGCCCGTACCGTTCCGGCCACCCGGCGGCCATCGGCGAAGCCCACCTCCACACTGCTGTTTCCGCGCACCACGTGCTCGTTGGTGAGGATCAAACCGTCCTTCGAATACACCACGCCGCTTCCCAGCCCGCCATCGGTAAAGACAGTCACAACAGAGGGCTGGACGTTGCTGACAATTGTGGGAATATCGACCTGCCCTTGGCCCGGTGTGATCTGGCCGTCTGGTGCACCGCCCGAAGCACTCCCTGATGCGCCGGCTTCGGCACTGCCCGAAGACTGCGGTGATGACGGAACCGGTACCTGCCCGGGCGCCGTGCACCCCGATAGGATTGTTGCGAGTAGCGCCGCCGCACACATGCCCCCGCCCATGCGGGAGATACGGGGCGGTGTTGGCTTCCGGGGGTGCATCGGAACTTCCTTTCCTGTTATGTGGCCTGTGCCGGCGGCGCACCCCGGCACGAGAAGCATCCGCCGAGGTCGGCGCCCCCGTGTCCGGCCGCCCCGGCAGACGCTGGTCAGCCGTTACGGCGGGGACGCGTGCAGGTTCCAAAGGCGAGAATATGCTCGACCAGAGCCGTGGAGTGCTTCTCCGCCCCCGCCCTGGGTCCTGCCCCACGGCGCTGGAGTCAAGACGCGACCTTGCCGTTCCAAGCCCTGTCAACACGGGGAGCGAAACCGTTGTTCATGTACTGGATCGTCTTCGTCTTGCCTCCGTTTGGAATCAGGGCGGCGCCACTGTCCTGACTAAGTGGACAACATGGCTTGTGATGTGAAGGATGGTGCCTTCCCGGCTTGGCCCATGAACAAATCGATCTATATCCACTGACATAGATTTAATAGCACCCGTTTCGGCCGCTGACAAGATACCGTCCGGCAAGCGCCCCCAGCTTCGGACGAATACTTCGGAGCCTGCGTTCTCCCCTCGGCGACTGGTCAGGTCGGTTAATATTGATTTGCAAATCAAAAATGGGCGCACGGTTCGCTACGCTCTGGACGATGCTGCCCACCCCTCTCGCCGTCGCCTCCTACACCTACGAGGCCCTGCGCGTGGCGGGAGCATCGAATGCTGCCCTCATCAGCTGCGATTGTCTCCGCACCGGACCTCGAACAACCGCTCACCCGAAACCGGAGACTCTGTGCAGACAGTGTCTGCACAATCAGCTGAAATCGGCGCGGAACCGGCCGGCGGAACACATAGTTTGCACAGCACCCGGTCTAATCAGGATTGCCCCTGGAAGGCAAAGGCATTCATGACACGGACACGTCAGAGAACGAACCGGGTGCTATTGCTCGATCGGCGCCGGACGCGCATCGAAGCCCAGTCACCGGTGATGGCGGTGTGTGGTTTAACCATCGGGCAGGTCCACAAGAGCTCTGATCCTGCTGATGAGACTGCGTTAGCCAGACGGGGGAACGCACGGATGGACTAAGAGGAAAGGACCGCACGCCTCAGTCTCCGGCACCTGCGTATAGAAGGTATCGTTGCAAACACGCTGGTCATCCGGCCCTGGTGAATGACCGCTATCAGTGAGGACGGCCGCGGACGTGAAGGACAAGGACACATAAGCGCGAGGGCAGGGTACGTCGGCTCTTCGATGTCCTCAGTATCCAGCGACTACAGTTAGGGACTGCCAGTTGCATGATTCGACGGCATTGCTCTGGGGTACCAGCGCCTTTTCGGGCGGGATTTCCTGCGGACGGCGACGCGTGAATCTGAGGCTAAATACCAGTACAACCTGGTGTTGGGTCACCATCAAACAGGTGGTGCCCGGCTCAAGGCTAGCGACGCGACCGGCATTCTCCACCCTGCTGAAGAAGGGGATCCGGCTGGTAATCATCAGGTCTGCACACGTATCTATCGTGTTGGGCAGATTCAGGAAGCCCTAGTCGGGATCCATGACGAAGCCAGCGGAAGGGCAGACCCCACCCTGTTTGCGGCTTTCGTTCCGGGACTATGAGAGATGACCGGATCAAGGAACCCTGCCCTGAGACGCGAAAAATCGAGGAGTGAGCGCTACCGTCATCGTCGAGGAATCCTGGGCCGAGGATCCGCGGCCCGGAATCTTCTACGCAGTTCGGCCTTACAACACGAGCTGTTGTCCCCTCGGAGGGCCTTGCCCCCCGTTTGCACCGCCATAGATTTCTGCATTCTGACCGCCGCTGATGCTCATGACTGATGCTGGCGTCCTGTTTGTGCCTGGATGCCGTTAAGGAGCCAGTAACCGCCTGCCACCATCAACGCGAAGCCGGCGGCGCCGATGATTGTGAGCTTAGTGATGATCCCGGCAATGAGTGCTGCCAAGCCGGCTAACGCGGCTAGGATGCCGCAGATCATACGGGACGTGGGCCTGCTGTGAGTGAAGCCGGACTGCAGTTTCCGGGCCAGTTCCGGATGCGCCGCTGCCAGTTCCTTTTCGAGTTGTTCGAGGCGCCTGCGTTCTTCATCAGACAGCGCCATCGGTACCTTCGTGCGCGGGAAAGTGCAGTGGGGGATGAGCGTTCGGGACGTCCCAAAGCTGCCTCGATGGCGAACGCACCCTGTCTCCTGCAGATGTTCGACGGATGTTGTACCAAATTTTACCGGTTTTCAGACCGGTGATGGGCTCGTTGGTGGGGTAGTAGTGGTGACACCGTCTGTGACCTACCGCGGGGCCAGGGCTCTCCCTACGCTGGCCGCGTTGGGTCTCGGAGGTAGGCTTCCGCCGGGAAGCTACGGTGCCGAGTTCGCGACTGTGGCGTCCAGGATGGGTACCTTGGTTGTCAGGCTCGGATAGGTCCCACCTGAAGTAACCCTGATGTTCAGGGGAACCGGATTTGCCGCCGGCACTGCTCAGTACGGTCCACTCGTGGCAGCGTGAAGGAGTTCTTCTCCACAGCCTGCGCTCCTCTCCGGCCCCCGCTGAGGTCGCATGCATGTCATTCGAGGCGGACTTGTAGATCCGCCCCTGCCGCACGGTCAGACGGTCCTCGTCCGAGGCGGCGATCAGCACGGTGCGCAGCTGCGTGGGGCCGACCACGGCAAACTGCCGTGATCGTGCAGACAGTTGTCGGGCTCAGCGGTGGAACAGGGAAACCACGAGGCTGACTACAACCGAAACGACGATCATGGAGACCCAGGGGAAGTAAACGCGCACGTTCTCCCGATCGATTCGGACATCCCCTGGCAGGTGGCCGAACCAGGACAGCCAGCCATTCCAGGCCAGTACACCCACCAGGACCACCAGGAGCCCGACACCAACAAACAGCGGACCGAAGTCCCGGCCCATCACACGCCCCCTTTACACTCCCGTGGCCCGCCCGCACAACGGCTTGAGGGGCGGCCCTTGGCAACACCCCATCTTCAGAGATATTGACCCGGCGGAGCATCTGCGCCGGCGGGACTTGCGCCGGCGCAGGGGTCTTTTAGACCTGCGATCCCGTGCTGAAGGGCATTGTTGCTGAGTATGGATCCCGGGATGATGACGGCGTTCGCCGGGAACACTCTGCCAGCAATGCCCGGGCTCAGGTACCGTGTCAGTGCCTGCTGTTGGGCGATGGTGGCCTGGATGTTGTGAACAAGTCCTTCCAGCCACCCTGCCAGCTGGGCGTGGCCGACCCGCACTTCTTCGCCTGACGCCTGTGAGCCACCGGATACGGGCACCCAGATCCGGCAGAGTTCTTCGGCCAGCTCCGGCGGGAGGCTGTCCTGGAGTTCTTTGACAGAGCGTTCATGGATTTCCGACAGGCGCGCCCTGGCAGCATCATCAAGGGAGGCGCTGCGGACTTCGTCCAAAAGCTGAAGGAGCATCCTTCCGATACGGATTACCTTCACCGGCTCCTCCACCAGATTAGCCATGGCTGCCTCACCTGCTCTGCTGTCACAAATGTCATTGGCCAATGCCTGGTTTTCGGGTTCCCGGTTCCGCCTCATGGCATTACCCCTCCACATTGTTTTCTCTCCTGGTCAGAGCCGGCCGCGGGACAGCCGCAGTGCCTCGCTCAAGTGCACGTCGTCAACCAGCACCGCGTAGTGTTCGGCGTCCAGGGCTTGATGCAGCTGAAGTCACGCTGGCCTCTGGTCATCCGGGTGTGCCGCGAGCCGAACAGGGGCACCGCAGAAAGCACCCACTGCCAGACGGATCAGCAACACGACAATCCAAGCCGGTCCTTTGGTCAGCAACTCTAAGATCATCCCGATCAACACGCCCCATTAAGGCCCCGCTCCCGGCACCGTCGAGGGTAGCCTTACCAGTTGCCATGGACTCCGTGACCTGTGCGACGGTGCAGTGCCGGTCCCGACGATGACATGTTCAACGGGAAAGCCCACATCCGAGAGACTGTCCACCACACGCTCGGCATCGGCATAGTCATCGAACTCCCGGAGCACAGCAGAGCTGCGGGGCCCGGCCGGGGAGCCGGTTACAGGTTCGGGTCCCGTCGTCATTGCTGTTCCTCCAATCCAAAGGGCACTGGCTCCAGCACAAGCAAACTCCCCGTTCCCCTCCCGGACGGCAGGGAACCGGGCGATACATCAAGATAAACGGGCTTACTATTCCCTTGCAAGGACCCTCATTTCGGGGAACGCGCCCCTGCAGAAGAGAAGAGTGCGTGCGCGAGCGCAAGACTGTCAAAACAACAGCACCTCTTTTGCTGGGCTGGGGGCACTGACTGAGAACCCAGCGCACAGTGCGCACCAGGATGCTTCCGCAGAAGACGAGAAGGCCCTGGCCGAGGCACACCGATCCCCCCAGACGCGGAGGAACACCGCCGCTTCCTGCAGGACGGAATATGCGCACAGCGGGGGGAGAATGGAATCAAAGACCAGCAGCGCGAGGGTTCCGGTGACGGTCGGGTACCACATCAGGAATGTCCATCAGTCCCATTTCCCGTAGCCGGTAAAAGTGGAAGCCGGGGGCGCAGCGCAGATCCACTGGGCCTCCGCCTCCCGAAGAGGCTACCGCCTGTTTCGGTGACCGTCCCTCCCCATCCTGTTTCCCGGAGCGCCCCGCACGCAAGTTTGGCACGTCAACTATGCCCGGGAATGGTTTCCCTGGCTCCCCGCCCCAGGTCGGGCCCAACGTACCGGGCTTCTGGTCGGTTCCTGCCGTTTTCGGCTCACTGGCAGGATTCTCGGCAGAGTCGCGTTGAATGGCTCCCAGGCAGCAGCATTGAGGCACCAACGGGCGGTTCGACCAAGGCTGCCCCCGCCCCCTTGCCCTCTGCCGGAAGGCCTTAACATCGCGGGACTGCGGCCGTATCTTGGTGGTGCTGGAAATCCGATTCCCGGTCCCCGGGGAGTCTCTTCCCGGGGACCGGGTAGTACAAAGGGGTGGCAAAGATGAACAGCATCATTCGCCGGGCAGGCTCTGACCTCACCGAGCCGTTGCGCCGTTTGCTGGAGGGGGACCCGGGGTCTTGGCTGCGGGTGGAGGAATACCGCGAGGACGGGACCTTGGTGGTCAAGGCGGAGGTACCGGGCATCAATCCTGAGAAGGACGTCGACATCACCTTGGTCGGGAACGAACTGCAGATCGATGTCCGCCACGAAGAGAAGAACGAGCACAAGGACAAGCGCGGATACCGTTCGGAATTCCGGTACGGCACCTTTTCGCGGACCGTAACGGTTCCCGGGCCCGTGGACGAGAAAGACATCCGGGCTTCCTATAACGACGGAGTCCTTGAAGTGCGGATACCCATTCCCGAGGGTGCCGAGGCGGCGTCGCGGAAGATACCGATCACCCGCGGGAACGCAACGGGGGCTGCGGGTTCGGGCACGGGCGAAAGGGCCTCGGCCGCGCAAACATAGACTGCCGACACCCGATGAAGCGGCAGGGTAGGGGGTAGTTGCACCCTGCCCTGCCTGCAGAAAGGTCATGAAGGTTGCCGAAGCGCCGGCTCCGGCGGGGCGTGGTTTACGAAGGCTGCCTCCGGTTCCTGCACCGCGGCCGGGACCGGCCTAAAGAACTCTTCCTCAATCAGCCGTTCACAGCCGTCCGGCAGAACGCCCGTTCCTTTTCGCAGTTCCTCTACGGCTGGAGGGCGAGGAACTTGCGGTGATGGCCTCTACTTCCAGGCGGCCAACGAACTCAACCGGGGTGACACTTTCTAATGCAGAGGACAATCTGACGAGAATTCTCGCGACGCTGGCCCTTACCACAGGTGGAGGTGAGCAAATGTCCAACCGTTTGTTCGAGGAGGTTTTCAGGGGCTCGGCCACAGCCCTGATCATCCGCGGAATCGCCGCAGTCCTGTTCGGTATCCTCGTCCTACTCTTGCCCGATGTACCCGTCTTGGCGCTGGTGCTCTTGTTCGGCGTGTACGCTCTCATCGATGGCGTTGCCGGCACCGTTGACTGGTTCCGCCGCAGGCGCCGTTCTCCGTGGGCGCTGGCCGGAAACGCCATCTCGATCATCGCCGGGATCGTGGCCGTGCTTTGGCCCGGGATCACCGCCCTGGCGCTGACTTTCCTGATCGGGTGCTGGGCCGTACTGCTTGGTGTCTCCCAGATTGGATTCGGCTCTCACTTGCGGAGAATGTACCGGCCCTGGTGGCTCTGGTTTATTACCGGAGTCATCACCGCTTTGTTTGGGCTGCACCTGGTGATCTTTCCGGGTCTTGGCATCCTGAGCATCCTTGGTCTGCTCTCGGCCATGGCTATCATTACCGGAATACTGATCATCGTGTCCGGACTTTGGCTGCTCCGTATCGGTAAAACAGGCGGTTCGGGGCGCGGGTTCCTATCGAGCAAGCTCCGGTGATTATTCCCGAGGACGTCCGCGGAGGATTTTGCTCCCTGCCGTAAATACCTGGAAACTGGCATGCACGGTTATTCGTGGGCCGGGAGTAGGCAGCCAGTACGGGAGTTGCAGCGGCACCCTGACAGAGTGGTCGTTAGCTTTGCTTGCGCTTTCGCAGCACGAATATCCCAATCAGGTTTGCCAGAATCAACGCGGTGCTGAGGACGATCACCACAGCGTTCACTGTGGCCCAGAATGGTTGTGGGTTCGAGAAGTGGGCAATGATGCCCATGACTAAAACGAGGACCCCAGCAAATACGCCCCCAAGAGTTGGGAACTGACGCTTTTTGTGGCGTGCTGCCTCTGACCCCGTGGCGTCTGACATGTTCGGAGCATACATCCGCGGCTCACGGATGTCCCGGGGAGGAAGATCGCAATCGCATCGCCGAATGACGAGCGGCCCTGCAGGGATGTTTAAACGGGTGCGTTGCTCGCTACTTGCTGCCTGGATACACGCGTTGCTGCGATGTATTGGGCGTAGGCGGCTGCTGAGTCGGTGGCGTGGCGTTCGATGGTTGTGGGGGAGTAGCCGAGGGTTTCGGCGATGATGGCCACGGGTGCAAGTTTGGTGAGCTCGTGGAGAGTTCCGAGTCGCGCGGCTCGGGTGCTGAATAGCTTGCTGAGGCGTGTTGTGAGGTGCCCTGGGTGGATGTGCCGGCCGGGTGAGGTTCCGCGGAATACCCAGTTGGTGTTGGGGTGCGAGGCGGTTAGGTTGTGGCCGGGGTTTGCGGCGAGTTCCCGCCAGGGCGCATCTAAGGGGCCAGGCAGTGCGATCTGGATCGTTCCCAGCTGGATGGTGACCAGTTCTTCAGTGACGGTCACGTCATCCCAGGTTAGGCGCGCAAGGTTTTCGGCCTGTTGCCCGAAGACGAGGATGAGGATCGCGGCGGCCTGATCTCGTGCTTCAATTTGTCCGCCGGCCTGGAACACGCGGTTGAGTGCTTCATCCTGTCCTGTCTTGTCGAGTTTGGGGCTCGTTCCCCGACGATGCGGGATGATAGCCAGTCCTGCAGGAGCGGCCTTGGTCTTGATGGCCCATTTCAGGAAGTGTTCAGCGATCCGTCTGGTGGTGGGGCCTTCTGCCTGCCAGAGGTCGAGATGAGTCTGGGTCAGCCCGGCAAGGCTGGTGCCGTGGCCGGTGAGCCAGTTGAGCAGGTCGATGGCGACGGTCACTTGCTGCTTGGCGCGCAGGAAGGTGCCGCGGGTGACTTCGTCCATCTGGTTCATCCTGCGTAGGTGATGCCAGCGGATGTAGCGGCGGATGATGTCACGGTCCTCAGGGTTGCTGACCCGGTCTACGGCCTGTGCTGCCCAGTTCTCGTAACGCGTGCGGAGTTCATCGCGGCGGGGCAGCACCCCGTGTTCGGTGAGGAGGCCGCGGACGTATTCGCGGGTCCGCGAGTCGGGCAATCCATCGAAGCTTTCATGCGTGATTTCTGGCGTGACGGCGAGGTTTCGAAGGAAAGCGGTGACGTGCTTTTGCTGGATCCAGGTGATGCCGCTGTTGGCGCGTTTCATCGACTTCAATGCTGCAGCAAGCGGAATCAATTCGGGCGCCATGACTCCCCGCGACGGGTCCGTGAGCAGGTCATCAACAACGGTGGCCAACACACAGCTCCAGCAGCGGCCGCCGCTGTGAAGTTCGTCTTCTGCTCCGCAGCTCTCGCAGTCGACGTTGAGTCGGATGCCTGAGCATCGACGGCAGGCAGGTTGGTCATCGATAATTCCGGGCAGGACGCCTTCGTGGCCGCAGGCGCAGGTGCCACGAGTGCGTTTGGCTTGCTGGTAGCAGTAGCCGCAGACTCCGCCGTCGGGCCAGCGCGCGACGGTTTGGTGGTGCTGGCCGCAGCGGCCGCAGGGGACCGGCCAGCGGATGGGGTCCTCTGCTTTGCGTGGCCTACTCACCCGTCTTCGGGAGCAACGAGTCGGACGCGTCGAGCGACCGGGTTGCCTGGTTGGATGCCGAGGTCTTCGCTGCGCTTGAGGGCGTTGGCTGTCGCCGCTGCGCGCATTTCCACGAAAGGTTCGAACAAGTCGTTTGGTGTGCAGTCCAGGATGTCGCAGAGCGCGGCGAATGTCCTGGCCGGAATGCGCTCCGGCGTGGAGGTGACCAGCCTGTAAACCTGGCTTTCGGAGAGGTTGATGCCACGGGATTTCAGGAGCGGCATCAATTCGGTGGTCTTCCAGAGGTTCTGTTTTGCCATCAAGGCTCGCAGGTTCCAGCGGTAGCCAATCCGGCGCTGTTCAGGCATCTGGGTCCTCCAAGTTCGCGATGCGACGTGCAATCATCTGCTGCACGGTTTTCTGCTTGAAGTCCGACGATACCGATGTGTAGAGCCCGGTGGTCGAGGCGTAGGAGTGGCCAACCTGAGTCTGCACGAAGGCCGCGTCGTAACCGGCTTCGATCAGGTGGGTCACGTAGGAATGCCTGAGGCAATGCAGGCCCAGCTCTTGGGGCAGGCCGACGGCATCCCGCGCAGCGGCGAACGCATCCCCGAACGAGCCCAGGGACATCCGGGCGCCACGCTCACTCGGCCAAAGCGCCGAGGACCGTTCTGCGGTCGGGAACTGCTGCCGCAATCCACCGGATGTCCATGTCTTGAGCTGGTCCACGACCCCGTCGAACTCCGGCACGGTCAACACGGTGCGCCGTCTGGGTCCTGAGCCCGCGGTGCCCTTGGCAAACCGAACCTGGACTGCCCCGAACCGGCCGTAGTCGCTGACGTGAGGGTTCGGGCCGAAGTCCTCCAGGTCCAGCATGGTCATTTCACGCCGGCGAAGCCCGTAGGCATAACAGACCTTGAACGCCACCGAGTCGCGGAACAGGGGCAGCCAGCGCTTACTGCCGGCGGCGTATTCCCGGTCGACGAGGTCATCGATGTAGTCGAATAACCGCTGCAGTTCCGCCTTGGTGAACGAGCGCTTCTTCGCCGGGACGGCATCATTGGTGGTGTGCCGTGGCATGTTCCACTCGAAGCAGATCTGGCTCGGAATATCACCGAAAGTCCGTTCGCAGAACTCGCCCCACCCATAGCCCGGATGGGTCAGGTAGGAGCAGAACATCGCCACAGCGTTGCTGTATGAGCGCAAGGTCTTCAGGCTGATCGGCTTCTCGCCAGAACGCAGATCGTCCAGGAAGTCTTCGATGTCGGCCGGACCCCATTGCCACGGAAACTCACCCGTGAACCTCTGGAACCGTTCCAGCAGCTGGCAGCGCTGTTTGATGGTCTGTGTCGTCAGCCCACGGGCCAGCATCTGCGCGCGCCAGCCGTCCAGCATGGCCGTAAAAGCACGCTCATCGGCCCTGAACAGCCCGATGTCCGGGTCCACCAGCATCCGCGGAACGAAACCCGGAACGGCACCACTCACTGCAACCCCTAAACCATGGAAACATGCATTAGATGCAGGAAACCTATAGCTTCTGCGCTCAACGCCGCAAATCTGGGTAGCATCGCTTGGATTCGCCCACAAAACAAAACCGCATCTGACCTGGGAAAACATCCAATACGTCCAGGGCCGGGAGTTCTCGCAGCTACTTCTACTCCCGTTGTTTAAGAGCCGATAACCGGGATTCTGTCAACCTGTCGGATTGCAATAGGACCTTGACAGCCGCAGTGACATGAAGTGCAATGACCTAACCAGTCGCAGGCCCATTGCCCGTATTCATGGGGGATGCCATGACATTTCAAGAGGCAGCCACAACAGCAATCACCGGCGCAGTCATCGGTGCACTGATAGGCGCTACCTTGACCTTCTGGCTACAAAGGGCTCGCCCGCAGGCCATTTTGTACTCTCAGAGCTTTCGGCCGGATTACCCGGATCCCGAAGGGTCCGTCCAACCCAACCCGGAACTGATGAATTATGTGCAGAAGTGGTACGAGTGGAGCGCCTTGAGTCGCATCCCACCCGTCCCCACGGAGACGGAATACGTACGAGCACTTATGGAAACACGTGATCAAGTAAAGAGGTCGATCACAAGTTATGAACACCTAGGCCTCTGCCTCAAGGATTTCCAAAACCACGTAGACGGTGGCAGGCTAGAGAATGCACGGGTCATATTCGCGGACATTGACGAAGGGGTGTTTCATGCCCTGGCGGGGCATCTCATTTATGGCGGTGGCCAGCTCACCACAATTCTGGAGCTTGGAAAACCCTCTCTCCAGCCTGATGAGGGCATCCAGATCTTCAAGGGGGAGAAGCCAAATCCACGCCTAACCGTTGTCCGTACCACTCCTGGCCCCAGAAGCATCAGCTTTTCCATATCAAAATCGTGGGCCCCAAACCACTGGGACAACCTCGAAGTTCTAGCTGTGGGTCTTTGCCGACTCCTTTGGAGTGACAACAAAACTGGTTTATCCAAGATGGCTACATACGCAGGTTCGCTTGTATCCGAGCAGAGGGACGTCTGCTCCAAACTTGAACTTGCCATAACTTCAGCCCTCATTCCATTTGAGAAAATTGTGGTGGAAGGGATCATCACTAACTCCGGTGCACGGGCGCTTTCAGCTTTGCCGCGGTGCAAGCTTTTCATCCAACTGAAGGGACACCCTGTTGTAACGGAGAAAAGGGAAGCAGGCCAGATTGAGAATGACGTTGACGTCTGGCTTCGCTTTACTGGAACGTGGCAAGAACAGCCGGTGGCCGGTGCCGAGGCAATCGCACCTGGATCGTCTTTTACTTTCCTTGCAGTGTCGGAATCGAAGATCGCTGATTTACCTAACAGCGATGCGCTTCGAAAAGCGTTCGACGGTGCCAACGTAAAATCTTATCTTGCCCTCGCGCTAGTGGGACTTAGGAAGGATGTTTCCATTATCTACTCACGACCCAGCGTGTTTCGTGACATAGAAAACCGGCAAGACATTCCACCCAAAAAAGGCTGAAGGTTAGCTGATCAAGATCGGTACATGGTCTCCCTCGCTAGCTTGCTCAGTGAGGGGTGTTGAAACGTGAGTGGCTACTCGAGGTTGCAGGGCCAAAGCGTGGGCTCCTCGATTGCCGATAACGGATATTCCGTCAACCTGTGCGCTGGGCTTCTCTTTGGTCAACCTGTGCGCTGGGCTTCTCTTTGCTGGCGGTCTGGATTTTTGCGTGGTCAGAGGAAGCCGTGGAGGGCGCGTTCGATGGCGTCGGCACCATCTTGGAGCGCCTGTGGCATGAGGTGGCCGTAAGTGTCTTCTGTAGTTCGGGTCGAGGCGTGGCCAAGCCGTCGGGAGATGATGAATATGGGCACTTTTCCGTCCTGGATAAGCCAAGAGGCGTGTGTGTGCCGCAGGTCGTGGATGCGTGGGGACTTGGTTAGTCCTCGCGATTGGGCGGCGCGGACGGCGGGTCGCCAGTAGTGTTCCCAGAATGGCTTTTCGGCGATGCGGTTGCCGGCGGGTGTGGTGAACAGGAGGTCGGTTCCTGTCCGGCTGGCCACTATCGGGATGAGGAGTTCGACCAGTGTGGGGTTCAGGCCGATGATGCGCTTGCCGGCCCCTGTCTTTGTCGCTCCCAGGTAGTACTGGGAGTGGCCGTCGCGTTTCCATGCCTTGTTGATGCGAGCCGCTGATGGCTGGGACATCAAATCGATATCGGCCACTGTCAGGGCTGTGGCTTCCCCGAACCGGGTTCCTGTCATCACCAGGAAGCTGATGAAGGGTTTGTATTGGTCATCCATGCCGTTCAGGACGAGGAAGAATTCGGCGTGGGTGAGGAACCTCGTGCTGTCCTCGACGTGCTCGATGGTGGGTAGCCGGACACCGCGGCAGGGGTTGCGTGAGATGTATCCGAGCATCTCCGCGGTAGTCATGGCTGCTGACAGCAGGCCGTGCACGTTATGAATGGTTTTCGGGGCAACCCCTTTTCGGAGCAGCGATTGGACCCAGCGCATGATGTCCCGGTAACCCAAGGCGTCCACTGCGATGGCGCCGATCGTGCCTCGGATATGTAGCTCCAGCATCCGCTGATACGTTCGGATGCTCCCGGGCGAAGGGCGGACAAGAAGGTCGATGTGCTCCTGAACCACCTCACCAACTGTTGATGCGACCGACTTCTGCCGCCTGATGATCCGGAACGCCTCGGCCAGCGATTGTTTGCTGGCGTTGAGCGCCCGCATCAGCTCGGACGCCTCATCCTCAGACCGGAAGGTCAGTCCATGCTGGTGCCGCGTCTCCGGGTCCCGCCACCGGACCATGCACGACATTGTCCCGTCCACGCGGGGCCGACTGGTGATGCTGGCCACCACAACAGGCTATGCCCGACCCGTCCGCCTCTCAATGACCCTATCCATGAGTCGGTACCAAGTTGGTACCATTGGGTTATGGCTATGAATCTTCGTCTCCCGGCGGATCTGGATCGCAGGCTGGACGAGCTTGCCGCGGAAGAACACACGTCAAAGTCGGCGCTACTATTGCAGGGCGCCGAGCTGCTGTTGCAGCGGCGTGCACGGGGCCGCGAGATCCGTGAAGGTATGGACTTTGTGCTGGGCCACGACGCGGAGCTTCTGAAGCGCCTCGAAGACGCATGACGGCGTACCTCGACATCGAGGACGCTTTGCAGGTGATCGACCGTTATGGGTTCCACATCCGTGATGTCGGCCTGCTCGCTTCGGCGCTGGCTAGGCCGGCGACAACGGTGATGGGGGGCGAAGCCTATCCAGGGCTCGCACTGAAGGCTGCGGTTGTCCTCGAATCCGTCACACGTTTTCATCCGCTCATCGACGGCAACAAACGCACTGGCTGGACGCTCATGGTGCTGACCTTGTGGATCAACGGGTATCGCCATGACTTCAGCGCCGACGAGGCATTTGACCTCGTCCTCGGCGTCGCCGCTGGCAGTATCGAATTGCAGGACTGCGCCATCGTCATCTCCGAACACCTGGTCCCGCGGCAGGACAACCGAGGCCAGGCTGCGGCGCCGGGACACTGACCGAAGCTGTCTGGGAACCGGCAAGGGTTTTCGGACGTCTACGACAGTGTGGCCTGCCGCAGGTACTGGTATACCGTCTCCCGACTGATGCCATACTCGCCGGCAAGAACAGATTTCGGGATGCCGCTAGCCGCCCGCCGGACCAGCTCCGCTGCCCGTTCCGGGGTGAGGATCTTCTTTCGCCCCTTGTAAGCGCCTCGCTGCTTGGCCAAGGCGATGCCTTCGCGCTGGCGTTCCCTGATAAGGGCGCGTTCGAATTCAGCGAAGGCGCCCATGACCGACAGCATGAGGTTTGCCATGGGGGAGTCCTCGCCCGTGAAGAGCAGATGCTCCTTGACGAACTCCACACGCACGCCTTTCCGGGTCAGCCGTTGCACAAGGGCGCGCAAGTCATCGAGGTTCCGTGCTAATCGGTCCATGCTGTGCACCACGACGGTGTCCCCGTCCCGGGCGAAGGCCAGCAGTTCTGCCAATTGCGGCCGCGCCGTGTCCCTGCCGGAGGCCCTGTCCGTGAAGACCCGATCCAGCACCAGCCCGTCGAGCTGGCGTTTCTCATTCTGGTCCAGCGTGCTCACCCGCACGTACCCAATCCGTTGACCCGCCACCGCCGCCTCCAACCCTCTTACACACGTGGGATTGAGTTCTAGGGCCTTCCCAGACAAACGTCAAGAGACGAAGGGTTTACGTGTCAGGCTGGGGCGTGCTTCAGCCG
Organism: Arthrobacter sp. K5; assembly: GCF_040448525.1. NCBI lineage: Bacteria > Bacillati > Actinomycetota > Actinomycetes > Micrococcales > Micrococcaceae > Arthrobacter > Arthrobacter sp. K5. The sequence goes on from NZ_CP159279.1 coordinate 3,123,790, forward strand.
GACAACTGAAGATAGAAGTGCCAGCGCGTGGTCCAGCCGTCATTTCTGCATCGTTTAGTTACTCAACGGCTCCCGCTCCTTGCTTCCAGTCGGACCATCCGGCATAGCTGCCGTCGAGTTCGGCAATGTCGTACCCGGCGCGGCGAAGGGCGCTGGCGGTGACAGAGTTCCGGACACCGGACTGGCAGTAGGTCAATATGGTGCCTTCGGCGGGCAGTTCGTCGAGGTGCCACATGGCGCGGCCGCCGCTGAGCTGGTGGGATCCTGGGATGTGCCCGGCGGTGTGCTCGGTGCGGTTGCGGACATCCAGCACCATGGCGGCATCGAAACCGGCCAGGTCGGCTGGCTGGATCAGCTTGGGAGTGAAAGTGGGAAGACCGTCGGTGCCAGTGACGTAGCCGGCGACGTTATCGATGCCGACGCGGACGAGGTGGGCCCACATTTCCTGAGCGGCCTCCTGATCAGCAGCCAGGAGCACCAGGGGGTTCGTGTCGGTTTCGGGGTTGACGACCCAGGCGCCATAGCTGGCAACGGACTTGCCGGCGGGAACGTTCAGGGAGCGGACCACCGTGCCCTTGTGAACGTCGGTGTGGTTGCGGGTGTCGATGAAGGTGAGATTGTCCTCGGCGAGGTCCTTGGCGACGTTGGAGGGGTCCAGTTCCCTCAGCGGGGCGCGTTCGCCCAGAATGGCCGGGCCTTCACGGTTTTCGCGCTTCATCCGGCCGAAGTAGGCGTGGGCGTCGGGCTGGCCGTCGAGGAGTTCGGCGATGAAGCCCTGCTCGTCCTTGGCGGCGAGGTAGGGGCCCCACCAGGCGTAGAGGCGTTCGTAGCCGACGGTGGAGGAGGGGATGGCGCCGAGGGCCTTGCCGCAGGCGCTGCCGGCGCCGTGGGCGGGGTGGATCTGGACGTAGTCAGGCAGGGCCAGGAACTTGTTCCGCAGGCTGGCGAAGAGCTGCTTGGCGCCCTCGATGCGGGTGTCGATGCCACCGGCTGCCTCATCCAGCAGGTCTGGGCGGCCCAGGTCGCCGGAGAAGACGAAGTCGCCGGAGAGCAGGTAGCCGGGCTGGTAGCTGAATGCGCCGTCGGTGACCAGGAAGGACAGGTGTTCCGGGGTGTGGCCGGGGGTGTGCAGGGCCTGGATGCTGATGTTGCCCAAGGTGATCGTATCGCCGTCGTAGAGCCGCTCGCCGTCGAATTCGTACTGCCAGTCCGGCCCGCCCTCGCCGGAGACGTAGGTCTTGGCGCCGGTCGCGGCGGCCAGTTCGCGGGTGCCGGAGAGGTAGTCGGCGTGGATGTGGGTTTCGGTGACAGCGACGATCTTCATGCCGTTCTTTGCGGCGAGGTCGCGGTAGACGGCAATGTCGCGGCGGGCGTCGACCACTAACGCTTCGCCCTTGGCCTGGCAGCCGATCAGGTAGCTGGCTTGGGCGAGGTCTTCGTCGTAAATGCGCTCGATGAGCATTGGGGTTCTCCTCTTTGAAGGTTGGTGTGTGCGGTCTAGTCCTGCTGAGTTGCGCCATGGACGTGGAGCTTCTCCATGTCCAGGCTTCTTACGCTCTGGATGACTTCCTCCAGCCCGGTGGCATTAAGGGCACCGGGCTGGGAGAACACCAGGGTTTTATCCCGGAAGGCCATCAGGGTGGGGATGGAGGTGATGCCGGCCGCTGCGGCGAGGGTTTGCTCTGCTTCGGTGTCGACTTTGGCGAAGGTGATGTCCGGGTGCCTGTCAGAGGCGGCACCGTAGGTGGGGGCGAATGTTCGGCAGGGGCCGCACCAGGCTGCCCAGAAGTCTATGAAGACTATGTCGTTGCTCTCCAAGGTTTCAGCGAGGCTTTGTCCGATGATGTCGATGGTTGCCATGTTTTCGTTGGGTTCCTTCCAGGGGTTCGGTGATGCTGGGGTGGCTGTGCTGTCTGATCAGAGCCGGGTTTACCTGGCTGTTGGCCGTGTGGTTTAGCTGACGGGTTCGTCGGCGTCGCGCCAGGCGCTCATGCCGCCTTGGACTGAGTAGGCCTGATCGCCCTGACCGGCGAGGAGCCGGGCGGCGATGGCTGAGCGGACTCCGGACTCACATTTTGCGATCACGGGCCGGGTTTTCTGGATCCGGCAGTGCCGGTTTGGAGCCGGTCCAGTGGGATGTGCTTGGCCTGTGATGCGTGGCCGGAGTGCCATTCCCGGGTGGAGCGGACATCGATCAGGGCAGCGCCTGAGGCCAGAAGTTCCTTCGCCCCACTTACCGAGATGGATTTTCAGGGCTTCTTGAAGGCTTTCTTCGGGGAACTGATGAGGCCCATGGTGTTCTCCTTTTAGCGGTGCTAGTAGGTTCAGGCTGTCGAGTGCAGATTGCCGTGCCAGCTGTTGCGCAGCGGACAGGAGCTGACGAAGAACCAACAGATGCCGGCTGTGGCTGCTGCCAGGACCGCAGTGCCGACAGCGATGAACCAGCGCAGGTCGGCCGGAGCCTGCTGGAGCAGGACGAAGGTTCCCATCGCCAGGACAAACCATCCAAAGGCCTTCCTTAGGGCGGCTTCCGGGATGCGTCCTGCAAGCTGGGAGCCAACCAGGGTGCCGGTGATGGCGGCGGCGGTCACCCCGAGAGTGATACCCCAGTCGAGCTGGACGGTCGTGAGGTATCCGGCGAGCCCTGCAGAGGACTTCATGGAGATGATCACCAGGGAGGTTCCCACCGCGACGGACATCGGCAGGCCCCCCAAGAGTGCCAGGGCCGGGACAACCAGGAATCCGCCGCCCGCTCCGACGAGACCGGTCACGAGCCCGACGGAGGCGCCGTCCAGCAGCACCCGGCCGAGCGGTAGTTCATGCTTGACCGCCACTGCGCCGTCGTCCGTTTTCTTCCGCCCGCGGAGCATGGCCACGGAGGTGGCCACCATCATGATGGCGAAGGCGATGAGCAGGATCTGGCCCGGGATGTGCCCGCCGAGCAGGCCGCCGATGAAAGCGCCGGCCATGCCTGCTGCGCCGAAGATCAGGCCCGTCCGCCACATGACGCGGCCGCCGCGGGCGTGGCTGAGCATGCTCACCGCGGAGGTGATGCCGACGACGAACAGTGATGCCGCGATGGCTTCCTTGGCCTCGAACCCGGCCACGTAGACCAGGGTCGGCACAGTCAGGATCGAGCCGCCGCCGCCCAGGACACCGAGCGAGAGTCCGATGACCACCGACAGTGCCAGAACAAGGATCAGCGTGGCGGTCACGGCGCCTTGGTTCCTGCCTTCGCTCCGGTGTTTGCCCCGCCGCTGACCGGCAGGGCCAAGATCATGCTTTCGCGGGTGGGTTCCTTCGCGACCCTGTTCCACGGCATTGCCGAGATCGCCTTGCCCATGGCGCAGGTGTTGGTGGCCGCGGAGAAGGTCAGTCCGGTGCCAATGATGCCTGCCAGCGTCCGGATCTTGGGCGAGACGAACTTGCCTCCGGCCAGGCCCAGAACCACCAGGGATCCGGCGGCGAGGCGGACCTGGCGCTCTATATCCCAGCGGTTCTTGCCTTTCACGACGTCGCCTCCGGCAGCGGCGAAAGCAGGCACCCCGCCGGTGAGAACGTACGCGGTCTCGATGCCGGCCCTGGCCAGGCGCTGGCGCGCCTGCTCGGCGCGCGCTCCTGACTGGCAGGCCAGGACCACCCGGCCGCCCAGGCGTGCCGCAAGGTCATTCGTGTGCTCAGACAGCAGCGGCAGCGGCACGTTGTAGGAGCCACGGATATGCATGCTTTCAAACTCCGCAGCGGAGCGGACATCGATGACGACGAGGTCTTGATGCTCCAGGATCCAGCTCCGCAAAGTCTCCGGAGCGAGGGTGGTAACAGCGGCTGCGGGCGTGGAAGGGGAAGTCATGGGGGCCTCTCGGGATGGGCTACTGGATACCCCACCGAGTATTACTGATACCCCGGGGGGTAGTCAAACACCCCGGGGGGTATACCATGGAAGGGTAAATGACTTCATTGGAGAGCACATGCAACTGGATTCCACTGAACTGACGCCGGTGGTCAACCGCCTTAAGCGTGCCCAGGGTCAGCTCGCCGCTGTTACCCGCATGCTGGAGGAAGGGCGCGACTGCAAAGACATCGTCACGCAGCTGGCAGCTGTTTCGAAAGCTCTGGACAGGGCGGGCTTCGCTATCATTGCCAGCGGTTTGGAGCAGTGCATCGTGCGCGAGGACACCAGTCTGGACAGGAAAGAGTTGGAAAAGCTCTTCCTCTCCCTTGCCTGACGCGAGCGCCTGACTGCCAGAGTCGGTTGAGGAGGGGCAGGGCAGCGGCCCCATCGTCCCGCGACACCTTTGTGCAGCTTGTAGTAGCGGTTTCCCTGCACGCCGACGCGGCTGGCGACAGCATTGAGGCCGGCGGTTTCATCGGCGGACGAGCACGGCGGTGGCCACGTCTGATTCTCTGCGAGACGTTCACGGCGGGTGCCGGGCATCGGCACAATCCATGCGTGGCAGGGCTGCGGCCGGGCGGAGGTGGCGATGCCTTGCCGATATCAGCGTCGAGTACGACTCCAAGCTTGACCGGGGCAGCACCTCAGGGACGTTCGAGACTGTCCTGCACTCGATCGCCCGGGCCCGGCAACTGGATGATGCCGGGCAAGCCCTCTCTTCGGTCATTGCCCGCGCAGGGAACGCCCCGGCGGCCAAACTCCACCAGCTGGCAGGCAGGGCGAGGGCAGCCCGGCCCGGCCAGCGGGCGTTCGACGCGGTCCGCTCCGTGCGACAGATTTATGGTTCGCACACATGCAAGGCGGCAGTGGTGCTCCACCCGATGCGGCGCCAGGCAGCGGGCCGACCGCGCCTACGCCCGCAAACAGGAAACGGTTCGTGCAGGCTGAGCGGCCGCGCTCCACACAAACCCAACGCCGCAGCGTACCGGACACCGCTGCGGATCCTCGGCTGGGAGCGGCAGCAGCGTCACTATGAAAAGCGACGGCGAGCGTTGACGGCCACAGTTCCGCCTTCGTTATCGAAGCTGTCATCCAAGCACTGTTTTTCTGACTAACTCTTAGCCCTGGAGCGGACATATTGAAGCTCAAAGTGTCGGCTTGCATGGATGGGCAACGGGCTGGGGACTCAGGTGAATCAGCGTGCGGGTCCCTGCCTGAGCCGTGCGTCGAAGTGGCGTCTGTATTCCGTCGGATTGGTCGAAAAGGCTGTTGCGAAGCTTTGTCGGAGGGTCACCGCGCTGCCGAAGCCGCAGTCAGCTGCAACCTGCTCAACGGACAGGTCGGTGGTTTCCAGCAGTCGCCGGGCAGCGTCGAGCCGTTGGGTTCGGATCCAGGCCGACGGCGTTGTTCCTGTTGAAGCACGGAAGGCGCGGATGAAGGTTCGACGACTCATGTGCGCTTGGGTGGCGAGGCGATCGATACTGAGGGGCTCACCCAGACGGCCCAACGCCCATTCGAGCAGGCGCGCGATCGGGTCCTCTGAGGAGCGCGGGGGAACGGGGTGTTCGATGTACTGGGCCTGTCCGCCTTCCCGATGCGGGGCGATGACGAGACTGCGTGCCACCTTATTCGCCGCGTCCGCCCCGAGACGGGCCCGCACAAGATGCAGGCAGGCATCCAGCGCCGATGCCGTCCCGGCCGAGGTCAGCACGTCACCATGATCGATGTAGAGCACGGTTTTATCGAGGGAAACATCAGGGTGCCGGGAAGCGAGGGAATCGAAGGCTTGCCAGTGCGTGACTGCCCGGCGCCCGGAAAGCAGTCCAGCATCGGCGACGGGGATAGCGCCAAGACAGAGCCCCAGGATAGCCGCGCCCCGCTGGTGTGCCATTTGAAGCACCAGGCGCAGTGATTCACTAGGAGCGCGCCCGTCATCGAACCAGGAGGGCACCACGACGACATCCGCTTCCTCCGCGGCCTTGGGTCCCTGCACCTCTCCCAGCAGATAGCCCTCTGTCGTTCGAACCTGGCCCGCCTGGTCGGAGAAAAGAACGGTCTTCCATTCGGCGAGGCCCTGGCGCGTGACCTCGTCAAACACCATCTGCGGAACAGCAAGGTGAAACATCGTCGCGTCGTCGAAGGCGTACACCGCGATGCGCATCCTGCCCCCTCCTTCATAGTTTGGCCTGAATCAATCGTACACAGGCATACGTGCCACTGGTGGACGATAGCTGCAGCGCGAAAGATGGAAGGGTTGCCAGCAGGCGGCCAGTGAACCACTATCCGGGAGAACATCATGAACACCCCTCGTCGCGCCCTTATCCTCATCGACGTCCAGCAGCAGTACTTCAATGGACCTCTGGAGATCCAGTACCCGCCGCACCAGGAGTCCCTGCCGATGATCGCGCGGGCTATTGACGCTGCGGCCGCCGCAGGCATCCCCATTGTGGCCGTACAGCACAGCGCAGGCGAGGGCGCTCCGGTCTTCGCACCCGGCACACCGGATTTCGAGCTTCACCCCGAGATCGAACGCCGCAGGACCGATGCATGGAAGGGTGTCATCAAGCAGTACGGCTCCGTCTACGCAGACACTGACCTCGCCGGTTGGCTGCGCCAGCATGACATCGATACCGTCACCCTCGTCGGCTACATGACCAACAACTGCGTCCTCGCCTCAGCCGTGGAAGCCGAATTCCTCGGCTTCAATACCGAAGTCCTCTCGGATGCCACCGGGGCGATCAACCTCGCCAACGACGCAGGTTTCGCCGAGGCCAAAACTGTGCACACCACCCTGCTCACACTGTTGAACTCAAACTGGGCCGCCGTCAGCACCACCGACGCCTGGACCGATGCCCTTGAAACCCGGCAGGCCCTGACAAAGAGCGATCTTGGAAGCTCGGCAATAGCCGGGGCCGCACGCCTGGCACGGGCGTAACCGGCTTTCCCGGCTCCTCCATCGGGGGAGCCGAGAACCCGGCTACGCCGGCCACCGAAGCCACCATCCTGCAGCCTCTTAACGGCATGGTGCTGTTGCCGTGGCAGCGCTAAGGCGCAGCAAGCGCTCCCAGCCTGCCTACCCCACGACCTTCCAAGGACTAAATGTATGAAGTGGATACTTCTGGCCGGCGCGATCACCAGCGAAGTGGCCGCGTCCCTCTCCCTGAAAGCTGCCCTGAATGATCCGGCTTTCTTCATCATCGTGGTGGCCGGATACATCGCCTCTTTCGCCTTCCTTGCAGGAGTCCTCCGGGCAGGTCTGGCCTTGGGGGTTGCCTACGGTATCTGGGCCGCTCTCGGCGTGATTCTCACCGTGCTGCTGGCAGCAGCCATCTTCGGCGAACCACTGACGCCACTGATGCTCATGGGGGTAACCCTGGTCATCGGCGGCGTGCTCTGCGTCGAACTCTGTTCCCACAAACAACCCCAAAAGGAGGTTGGCCCATGATGTGGCTGCTACTAACGGCGGCAATCCTCACCGAGCTGAGCGCCACCCTGTGCCTGCGCCTCGCCTCCCAGGGGAAAAGCATCTGGTACATCGCTGTCGGCGCCGGATACCTGCTGGCGTTCACACTCCTCAGCCTGACCCTGGATCAGGGCATGAACCTCGGAGTCGCATATGGCACCTGGGCTGCCGCAGGCGTCGCCCTTACCGCGATCGCCAGCCGCATCCTCTTCAAAGAACACCTGACCCCCGTCATGATCGCCGGTCTTGGCCTCATCATTGCCGGCGTCCTACTCATTGAACTGGGCGCGGCCCACTAGGAGAACCGCAGCCGTTTAGGCCCGACCTTGAGCTCCCATAACCGGTCTTCCGTCAACCTAAGTGGTTTCCGCTGTCAGCTTGGGGTGTGCCTCAGGCCGACATCTGGGTCGGTTGATCATGTGTATAAGTAACGGCCACCCGCTGGAACTTCGGGTGGCGGTTCCGTGAGAGGCACAACGCCTGGGAGCTATGCCGTAGACGGGTTCTGGCCCTTGGTCTTGGATCCCTTCCAGAGATGGTGTGTACGGGGGCTGCCCTCGGCGTGCACCTCACCATCCGAACGCACCACGAGCACAGGGCAGTCAGCGTGGGAAACGCAGGCCGAGCTTACGGACCCAAGATGCATGCCCAGAAAGCCTCCGTGACCACGCCGCCCAACCACCAGCAACGCGGCGCCGGCGCCGGCTTCCACCAGTTGGTCCCGTGCAGGGCCACGGATCAGTTCCTGGCTGAGATTCCTGGGTACGTCCAGCCCGAAGGCCTTGGCGACGGTTTCGGCCAGGATCTTCGCTTCAGCTGCTTCAGCCGCTTCGATCGCTTCGATCACGTCGAAGTCCGGCGGTACGTAGCCAGTCTCATCCGCGTACACCGGCGGGAGTTCCCAGACGGCTATGGCGTGAATCGCGGCTTCCAGTGCAGGCGCTAATCTGGCCGCAAGCCGCAGCGCCTGTACCGAAGATTCAGAGCCGTCGACGCCGACGACCACTTTTCCTTTCGTGTCCATCATCCTTCTCCTTTGAAAGCGGATCTTGAGCTGGTTGGCGATACCCGCCCGCGCGGCCTCACGGAGTTGACCACGGGCGATGGCCTGCCTGCCTTAGGCCGCCGGTTCCTGGCGGTCGCTCCTGACGAGACCTTGAAGGCGAAGTGTTCAAGCGCACACCGATCGTTCGTCTTCCTTATGAAGGGCGGCGGTGGTCATGCGGTAGGAGAGCTTTCCTTCAAGTTGCCGGGGTTCGACCCACACTTCAAAGCCCAGAGCGGCCTCAAAGAGAGCCCTGGGTGCCCACTCGTCAGACGCCAGCCAAATCACAGAAGAGTCGGGCATCGCCCCGTCGACTCTGCCGGATCTGATGACGTTGCCGTCTTTTCGGATCTCAACCGGGGCACCGATGAGCCGGTCCCAGTCGTCATGACGGTACTTGATCATCTCTCGTTCTCTCGAGTAGTAGTCGCGGAAGCGGCGCCGGAGGACATCGGGACGCCATAGGGGATCGGGCTTGGCAACGGCACACCAGCCGGCAGGGGCGGCGGCGTTTCATGTCCGGTGGGACGCGAGGGCTGCGTGAATCAGTGACTGACGGCTGCCGCCTGCATTGTCACCGTTTATCCGTTGGTCGTGGCACTAATGGTGACTTGGCGCAGGCGTCCTCTGCCTGTTCTTAGATACTGCTTGCCAGGTGCTTCACGGCTCCAACGGCAGTTGCCGTCGTGGAGTTTCTGATCTTTGCGCGGAGGTCCTCTTCGAATTTATCGATGTCCGCGAGCCTGCGGAGCACGCTTTCGGCGCGTTGAATGGGTATGACGGCGACGCCGTCGTCGTCGGCGGTGATGAGGTCGCCGGGGTTGACGACCGTGCCGCCGCAGGCGACGGGCACTGAAACGGAACCTGGGCCGTATTTGGCGGGTCCGGCGGGCGATACGCCGCGGGCCCAGACGGGCAGGCCGAGTTCCTTGATGGCTGCCCGGTCCCGTGTCAGTCCGTCAATGACGACGCCTGCGATGCCGGCGGCGAGGCAAATTTCGGCCAAAAGGTCACCGAATACAGCCCTGGTTGTTCCCCCGAGCGCGTTGATGACAAGGATGTCGCCGGGTTCTGCGTCGTCGAGGGCGCGGTGGATGGCGAGGTTGTCGCCTTCTCGGGTGAGTACTGTCAGTGCCGGTCCGACGCACCGGCCGGTGGCCCATTGTGATGCGATGCCCGTGTCCATGAGGTTGAGCCTGTCCATGGCGTCCCCGACATTGGCTGTGGGGTACTGCTTCAGACCCTCCACGAACTCCATGCCGGAGTTGGTTGGACGGTGGCCGACGGTGAGTGAAGTAGTTGCTGCGTCGATAAACATGTTGTCTTTCAGAGGCTCGTAGTGTGTGTATTTGTGCCGCTTCATCACACCTGCGGGTGGTGTGTTGTGTTGCTGCGGGCAGGGGCGGCGGGCGGGGTAGCCGGTACGGGGTTTGTTCCGCTGGTTATGCCGGGGCGGGGGCGGCGATGTTGTTGACTGCGTGGTCTGGCCGCTGTCCGGCGAGGGCCTGCTGGATGGCCTGCGGGGCGCCTGTGCCGGCGGCGAAGAAGGCCTCTTTGCTTTGCCCTGCGACGTGCGGGGTCACGATCAGGTTCGGCACCTCGGCGATCTGGATCTTGGAATAGGCGATGGGGTCTTTCATGTCCATGGACTCTCCTTCAAGGACATCGAGTCCTGCTCCGGCCAGGTGCCCGTTCTGCAGTGCCTGGGCCAGTGCGAGTTCGTCGATGAGTCCTCCGCGGGAGGTGTTGATCAGCACCGCTCCCCTCTTCATCCTGGCCAGGGCGTCCGTACCGATGATCCGCGCGGTTTGGTCGGTCAGCGGCATGTGCAGGCTTAGGACGTCCGAGCCGGCAATAACCTGATCGAGTGTTGCGGGTGCAGCACCGGCAGCCTGGATGATGGAGCCCTGGACGAAGGGGTCATGTACCAGGACGTGCATGCCGAAGCCTTGGGCGATGGTGGCGACCATGCGGGCGATGTTGCCAAAGCCGAGGAGTCCCAAGGTGCGGCTGTGCAGTTCGAAGCCGTTCATGTTGGGTTTGGCTGCTGCCCAGTGCCCGGCGGTGGTTTGGGCTGTTCCGTAGGGGACTTTCCTGGCCAGTGAGAGCAGGAGGGCGAAGACGTGCTCTGCGACGGCGCGGCTGTTGCTGCCCGGAGTTGTGGTCACCCAGACACTTGCGTCGGTGGCCGCCTGGATGTCGACGTTGTCGGTTCCGACACCGTGGCGGGCGATGATGCGCAGCCTTGGGGAAGCTTCAATCTTTTCCCGGTCGAATCGTTCGGCCCGGAGCAGGACGGCGTCGATATCGGTGCGGACGTCTTCGTAGCGGACGGCGTCCGTGCCGTAGCCCAGGTGGACCTGTCCTAGGGTGTTTAGTTCTGCCAGTACGTCGGCGTGGATCTCGTCGGAGACGTAGAAGGTTGGCATGGTGTTCCTAGCGGTAGAGATGGGAAGCAGCGGTCAGGGTGTTTTTGCGGACCGTGCCCAGCAGCACGGCCAGGCCCAGGGCGCCGAAGATCATCAGCATGTAGGCGGGAATCATGGTGTTGCCGGTGTTCTCGATGAGCCAGGTGGCGACATAGGGGGCGCCGGCGCCGCCGAGCACTGCTCCGACGCTGTGGCCGAATGCGACTCCGCTGTGCCGGACCTCGACGGGGAAGAACTCGGGCATGGCGGCGTAGGTGCCTGCCTGGCAGAGGGCGTAGGGCACCATGCCAAGAAGCAGGCCGAAGATTGCCAGCGACAGGGAGCCTGCGTTCATGAGCATGAAGGAAGGGAACGTGAGCGCGATGTAGGCGATGTAGGAGGCCGTCAGCAGGCGCTTGCTGCCAATGCGGCTGCCCAGCTGACCGGCCAGGGGGATCAGCAGTGCCGCTGCGGTGACGGCGATGAGGACGATGGTTGCTGCCTCGGCCTTGGTGAAGTCCAGGACGGTGCTGAAGTAGACGGCGACGTAGACCGTGCCGATGTACGTGCCGATGTTCTGTACGAGGGCGATGAAGAAGACCTTCGTCAACCGTGAGCGGTGGTTACGGAACAGTTCAACGATCGGGGCGCGGGTCGTCTGTCCTTTGTTCGCGCTCTGGGTGAACTCCGGGCTGTCCTCGATCTTCAACCGCATGACCAGGCACAGGATGCCCAGCGGGATCGCGAGGAGGAACGGGACCCGCCAGCCCCAGGACTCCATTTCCGCAGCTGGCACAAGGGTGGCAGCCAGTGCAGCAATTCCTGCAGCGCCTGCCTTACCCAGCACGCCGACGCTGGGGATGAAGGAGATGTAGAGGTTCCGGCGTTCCACCGGGGCCCACTCACGGATGTAGGTCGCGGCGCCACCGATTTCCCCGCCTGCAGAAAGGCCTTGGAGCATCCTCAGCAGGCCCAACAGGATGGGCGCCCAGATACCGATCTGAGCGTATGTCGGCAGCAGCGCGGTCAGCCCGGCCGCACCACTCATCAGGATCACGGAACCGATGAGGCTGGCGCGCCGGCCGTAACGGTCGCCGATCCGCCCGAAGAAAATCGCGCCCAGCGGCCGTACCAGGAAGGCCGTGCCGAACACAAGGAAAGTGTTCAGCAGCCCCGCTACAGGATCCCCGCTGGGGAAGAACACCACAGCGATGGTCGCGGCTACATAGCCGAAGACACTGAAGTCGTAGTACTCGATAAAAGTACCGAACGCTGCAACACCGGTGGCCTTCTTCGCCTTTTTCAGATGGAGGGCATCCGTCGCCGGGGGGACGGTCTGACTGACTTGGGGCATCTTCGCTCCTATAAAAAGTGGGACACTGTCCTAGAATGTAAGTTAAGTGTGATGTGGACCATGGTTTCTGTCAAGCGAGCTTCGCTGTGCACGCATGTCCTGGTCCTCAGACTGGTGGTGTGCGGACGGTAGCGTGGTGAAAGCAGTCCGGGCCTTTGAGGTGAAGCGGAATATCAAGGAAGTGGTGGAACCGTAGTGAGCGAGAGCGCAGTAGCAGGAAACGAGCGCATTGTTGACGTCCTGCACGCCCTGGCGTCCCGCGCAGAGGCGACCGGCGTACGGGAACTCGCTCATGCCCTGGACGCCAGCCGCAGCACGGTAAACCGCATCCTGCTGGGGCTGCAGGAGCACGGGCTGGCCGCGGTCACCGGCAGCGGAAACTATCAGGTCGGACCGCGGCTGCGCGTCCTGGCTGCGGCACTCCACGCACGCCACCCGCTGCTGCGCAATGCTGAAACCATCATCGAACGCCTGGGCGAAGAATCCGATGCCACGGTCCTCGTCGCAGTGCACGACGCACCCCGACCCAGTGTCGTCGTCGTCGCCTGCCGGCGCCGGCCTGGGCCCATCAAGTATCTTCTTGAACCCGGAACGGTTTTGCCCCTCCACGCAGGAGCGACCGGCCGTGCAATCCTGGGCCGGCTTGGGATCAATGCCTTGGGCGACCGCCCGCTCACGGCCGCGACTCCCGACACCGTCATTAATCGGGCGGAACTGGAGAAGCTGCTCCAGGAGGACAGAAAGGCCGGATATACGATCAGCGTGGGACAGCAGTTCCCGCTGGCTGCCGGCGTCGCCGCATCCTTTTACTGCGAGGGTCTGACCGGGTCTGTTTCAATTACGCGTCCGCGCTTCCTCACCAGTGATGAAGACCTGGTCCGCTTCGGACCGATGGTCCAGGACGCAGCTCACGCAATAGAAGCCAAATGCGCATTACCCCAGTCGCCGGAGAATCCGGAGCCCATCGGAAACCCTGCCGGCTCCACCGCCTTGGTGCGCATAATCAAGCTCGTAACGGCGCTGGTCGCCGGACCATCAGGGATCACCATGGGGCCGGCCCTGGCGCGCCGGATCGGGGCCAACATAGCCACCACCAACCGTCTGGTCTCCACCGCGGTCGCCACCGGCCTGGCTTTGGCCCAGGGGGACACCCTGCACCCTGGCCCGCGCCTGTTCCACTGGGCCGCCCGTCTAGGTGCCACAGTCGATGTCCCCTCCGCAGCACAACCGATCCTCCATGACCTCGCCCAAGAATCCGGTGAGACCATCGGGCTGATCCAATTTCACACCGACACCAAACACGCTGTGATGACGACGGTGATAGACGGTGTCCAGCCGCTGCACTACGGGCTTGCATCAGGCGTTGCCATTCCCCTCCATGCCGGTGCCGGCGGGAAGGCCATCCTCGCCCACTGCCCGCCCGATGAACTGGACAAACTCGCGCTGGAACCCCTCACCGAACGCACCCAAACGAACCGTGATGCCCTCGCCGACGACCTCCGGTCCATTCGGGAGCGCGGGTGGGCGACCGGCAACGGGGAGCGTATCCCAGACGCCTTCGGCGTCAGTGCCCCCTACTTCATCAACGGCGCTATTGCTGGCTCCATCACAGCGACAGTGTCACGGCTACGACTGCCCGATCTGGACGTCGAGGCACTCGCTCATATGGTCCAGCGGGCTGCCCAGCGGCTCACGCTGCTTCTCTCCGTACCCTAATTCCTGCCCTGCGGCACCCAAGAAGGGGACGGCGAGAGCGAACAGCCAGCGCAGAGGTTCGATGCCACGGTGGGGTGTGCTTCAACCAGACGAACTCCTCACCACCCGTGAGGGGAATGTCAGATGGGATCCTAACAGCTCTCCAGGCGCGCCATACTGGAACGGAAAACGAAACAGGTGCTCTGACCATCTCCAGACCTGAGGCCCGGTAACAAAGCGCCCGCCGAAGGTGCCAAGGCGCACGCACTCCGGTTCCGTCTCCGGCGTCCAGCACTGGTATGTGCCCGTGTATTCGACGTCTGCCCGATGTACATAAGGCTGAGATTGCTTGTGGTGAAGACGACGTGCCGCCCTCCGGGGGCAAGCCGGCCAAGGGCCTCGTCCGGCGAAATAAGACGCCGCCCGCCGTCGTGTTCTTCCGCGTTGGCGGGCTCCCCGAAGGAGTGACGCCAGCCCTTCAGAATCTGCGGCGGCTACCGTGGCAGAGAAACCGGCAATCAGGTTTTCAGGTTGCGTGATTGGAACTCCTTATCATGTTGGGCTGCTGCGAATATCCCGGCAACTGCTTCAGCCTGTGGTGCACAGCTGACAGTCCTCAGGTCAGGCGGCTGGAGCCTGACGGCCCGTGAGCAACCGCCAAAGGGTCCACACGGTGACGGCGCCGACCAGTGCCATGGCTCCGGTGCCAAGCCCGGAATAGCCAACGGCGGCGAGGACGGGTCCTGCCAGGGCTCCGCAAGTTGCTCCGGTGAGGTTCATGAGGAGGTCTGAAACACCTTGTAGGGGACCCCGTTCTGCTGCGGACACCGAGTCGCCCACCAGGGCCGAACCGGAAACGATTGATGCCGACCAGCCCAGACCCAGGAGGATCAGGCTTGGAGTCACCATGGTGTGCGGGGCGAGCCAGGCGAGCACTAAGGAAGACAGCAGCATTGCCTGCCCCGTCAGTAGCACGGGAATCCGGCCAAGGCGGTCTGAGAGCCATCCGAACAGCGGCGAAAGGCCGAACATCCCCGCAATATGGAGGCTGATGGTCATGCCGACGACGGCGAGGCTTGCCCCGTTGTCGTGCAGATGCACCGGGGTCATCGACATGAGTGCCACCATGGTGCCGTGGCTGAGCGCCACCGCCGTAACGGCGTAACGGGCGGCGGGAATACGGCGAAGGATTGAGAAGCCGGAATCAGGTTTGGTGGTGATGCCGCTGTCGTCTCCCGGTGGGGGCCCCTCGACTGGAGGCTTGACCCGGAGGCCTGCATAAAAGACCAGGGCGGCAAGTAACTGGGCTGCCACTGTGAACGCGAACGCGCCCGTCAGCGTCGGTAAGTGGAGCAGTGCGCCGAAGGCCTCTCCGGGTTCGAAGAGGTTGGGGCCCGAGACTGCCCCAATGGTGGTTGACCATACGACGATGGAAAGGTCGCGGCCACGGGTCTTTGGCGTTGACAGATCCGTGGCAGCGAAGCGGGCCTGGAAGCTCACAGCGGTTCCCGCACCAAGCAGGATGAGCCCAATCAGCAAGGCCGGGAAGGAGGACAGTGCCGCCGAAGCGATGGCGATGGCTGCACCGAATCCGGAGGTCAGTGATCCGGCCGCGAGCGAGACTCTCCGTCCGCGTTTTACGGCCGCGCGGGCCAGGGGGATGGCAAAGGCGGCGGCCCCGAGTGTGTTCATCGTGGCGGCCATTCCGGACCAGGCCGTCGAACCGGAAACCTGGACGGCAAGAAGGGAACCGAGCGAGAGCGAGGCTCCCATTCCTAGTCCGCCGAGGATTTGTCCTGCGATAAGAACGCCGATGGTGCGCCGCTGGCTTTCGTGCCGGTCCGGGGTGTCCGTTTCAACCGCTAGTTGCTGTGTGGCAGGAGTTTCCATGTTTTCCGACTTTCTCCGTGAACCGGGCACGGCAACAGAGGGGAAGGTCCGCGGATCAAGCGGAACTTCCCCTCTGCCGGGCCTTAGCCCCAGGTGGTCTTGATGCTTTCGATGAACGTTCTGAACTGCGCCACCATGGAGAAACTTCCGGGAGCGCAGAGCCATTGCTGCTGCATGCCGTCAAGGACTGCGATGGTGTTGTTGACGATTGCCGCCACGGGTGCGTCTTGTGCGACGTCCCCCTGGGCCTTCCCGTCTTCCAACGCTTCGCCAAGCCAACGGCGCAGGCTCGAATAGTGGTCCAGAAGCCATTGATGCGCGGGATGTCCCGGTTCGGTGGCCTCGGCGGAGAGCCGCACGAAAAGTCCCACCCAGTCGGGCCGGGTGGAGTTCCTCGCAACCAGGGACACCAGGGCATCGAAGGCTGCCCAGCCCAGTGGAGCCTGCTCTCCGTCGAAAAGGAAGTCTGCGTCTTCCTTGGAGCGGTGTTCGAGCACTGCCGACAGCAGGGCCGTTTTGGACGGAAAATGATGGAGCAGGCCGGATTGCGAGAGTCCGGTCTTCGCCGCGACATCGGCGATGGACGTTCCACCGTAACCGCCCACTGCGAAGAGCTCAATCGCGGCCTGGATTGCCTTCAGCCTTGCGGTTTCGCCGTTGCGGCGGCGCCGGGGGTGCTCCCGCTCTATCCGGTATCCGGCTGGATACGACATGGTTTACTCCTTGCTTGTTCCGGCCGCCATGGCCTCGCGCCCTGTGGGAGGCAGTTCCAGTCTGACATCGCCAAGTCCACGCGCGACGACGATCCGGCCTCCGGCGATGTCGTCCCAGCGACGCGCGGTACTGTTCCAGAGCCGTTGCGCGCGGGGGTCGCAGCTGACGTCGATGCTTGCCTGCCCGCCGGGTCCCAGGTGAAGCTGCGCCCAGCCGATGAGGCGTGGAGGAACGGAGGGGTGCTCGGGGAAGCGGTAGACCTGCACGGTTTCTGTTCCTCCGCGGTTGCCGACGTTCCGGATTGTCACGCGTACGGACTTCACGGCTTCCCGCTCCATGGACGTGATCTTGGCGGCCTTGTAGTCCCATTCGGTGTAGCCGAGGCCATGTCCGAACCAGAACAGAGGCCGCTCGCCGGAGGTGCTCCATCCGCGGTATCCCACTCCTGTTCCCTCCGAGTACGGGAGCTTGCCGCCCCGTGGTGTCACTGACCATGCCGGGCCTTGGCCGTCCCGGGCAGGGAAGGTGGTCACCAGGCGTCCTGCAGGTTCGACATCGCCGGTCAGTGCCGCGGCGATGGCGTCGCCCGCTTCCTGCCCCGGCAGGCCGGCAAACAGCACGGCGTCCACGTCCGCGATCCAGGGCATGAGAACAGGTGTAGCGGCGTTCAGGACCACGACGGTCCGCTTCGCCACGGCTGCCACCGCTGCCACGAGGGCATCCTGGTCCCCGGGCAGGGCGAGGGTGCTCTTGTCCTGGCCTTCCGTTTCCTGTTCCTGCGTGTAACCGACGACCACGACGGCAACGTCGGCGTCAGCGGCGGCCGCCACAGCGTCCCGGATGGCGGCGGCGCTGTTTTTCAGCGCAGGTTCTGCGACCAAGCCGATGAGGCGGTTCTCGTCCTCCGCATCAGTGATCGCCGTGATCCGCGCGCCCGGAGCGACGTCCCGTGCTGAGGCGTAGCTCTTGGGGCGGAAGAATCCGCCGCCGGGGCCGTCGTGGAAGGGGGTCCGTACCGATTCGCGGTTGCCGGGTGCAGTTATGTCCCAGTTGCCGGCCCCGCGGGTGCCGACCATCATCCTGGCGGGCTTATCGAGTACCAGCTCGGCTGAGAGTTCGATGGACGACGCTCCCGAGGCCCAGCTTTCGCCACTGACTTCAAGCTCCGGGACTTCAAGATGGCGGGTGCCGAGCAGATTCCCTTGTTTGTCGTAGATGCGGGCGCGTGCACCGCGGGTCCCGGTTTCCGGGTCGCGGAGGAGTTCTGGATTCGCTGCGAGCCATTGCGTGCGGGTCTGGACCCCGTCGACGACAGTTACGCGGTCCTCGCCGAGGGCCCGCGCTATTCCCGTGGCGGCGCTGACTACGTGGGGCGGGCGCACGATGGCTGAGCCGCCGCCTTGCGCCACGGTATCGATAGCGTGACGGCCGATGACCACGACGCTTTCGATGGAGTCCTTGCGGAGTGGAAGCGTGTTGTCGCGGTTGACAAGGACGGCCATGCTGCGGGCGGCGAGCCGGCGCAGCTGTTCGCGGCGTTCCGGGCTGTCGGGCCGGGGCAGATGCTTTGTCCAGGTTCGGCCGCCGGCGAAGGCGCCCACCCGCGAGGCGAGCCTGAGAAGTCTGCGGAGGTGGTCATCGATGGTGTCCTCGGAGACGTCACCTTTTTGGACGGCGGCAGCCAGGGACCGGCTCCAGGGAGTGTCCGGTCCGGGCATGACGAGGTCCAGTCCGCCGTTGGCGCTTTCCACGGCTGTTTTGGTGGCGAGCCAATCGGAGATCACCAGCCCGTCAAAGCCCCATTCCTCTTTGAGGATCTGGTTCAGGAGTTCGTCGTGCTCGGTGGCCGTGGTCCCGTTGATCTTGTTGTAGGAGGCCATGATCGTCCAGGGCCGGGCGTCTTCGACCATGATCTGGAAGGGAAGCAGATACAACTCCCGTAGGGCCTCTTCCGGAACCACCGAGTCCACGGTGGTGCGCTCGGTTTCGGCTTCGTTGGCCAGGAAGTGTTTGGGCGTCGCCGCGATCCCCCGTTCCTGCAGGGATTGTACGTAGGCCGCCCCGAGGTGGCCCGTGAGGACAGGGTCTTCGCTGAAGCATTCGAACAGGCGTCCGCCCAGAGGGGTCCGGTGAAGGTTTACCGTGGGCCCCAGGACCACATGGGTTTCTTGGTCCTCTGCTTCGTCTGCAAGGATTTTCCCGACCTCGCGCATCACGTCCAGGTCCCAGCTTTGGGCGATGAGCGTTGCGTTGGGCAGCAGGCAAGCGACCCGCCCCCCGACCACCAGCGGCCCCCGTACCCCTGAGGGCCCATCGGACATGACGATCTCCCGCAGGCCGATCGCGGGTTCATCGGACAAGCTGAACATCCTTGCCCCGGAGAGGAGCTTTACCTTCGAAGGAAGGTCCAAAGTGGCAAGTGCCTGTTCGATGGCGCCGACAGTGTCCTGGTCCATTGCTGCGGTCTCCTGCCTGTCTGTGCTCGTGAGGGTGTGATATTCGCTCATCGGACCTTCTTTACCGGGAGGATGGTCAGCGCACCGAGCAGGGCGATCACGGCTGCTACGGCCAGCAAAAGGTCGTAGCTCCCTCCACCCATTGTCAGCAGTGCTGCTGATACTGCCGGTGCAAGGGTCTGGGGACCGGCCATGGCGATGTTGAAGACGCCGAGGTCCTTCGCTGTGTCATCCGGGTTGGGGAGGACATCGATGACGAGGGCAAGGTCAACGGCGATGTAGGTGCCGAAGCCGATGCCGATGACCAGTTCCGCCCAGTAGAACCCGCTAGTGGTGTCTGCCAGGCTGAGCATCCATGTGCCTAGGCCGAAGATTATGGCTGAGATCCAGATGAAGACCTTTCGACGCCCGAGCCTGTCCGAGATCCATCCGGCGATTTGGCCCGCCGTAACGAGCGCGAGGGTATAAATCAGGACACCGGTCGCCAAAGCACCTGCTGCGTCCTGTTTGGAGAGGCCCAGGTCCTGCTGCAGGTAGAGGAGGCGGAACGTGACGAACATGAACAGTGCCAGGACGACGAGAAAGCGTGAGATCCAGGCGAAGGCGAAGTCCGGGTGCTTGACCGGATTGACCCAGAAGGTCTTCAAGGCGGTGCGGAAGCCACCTTCGGATGCAGGTCGGCGTTTCATGGGCTGGTCCGGCAGCACGAATGCAAAGACCATGACCAGGATCAGCCCCAGGATCCCGGGAACCAGGAAGAGAAGGAGCATGTTCTGTCCGAGAAGACTTGCCGAGTACGCCGCCCCGAGGCCCGCGGCCTGGGAGGCGATGCCAATCATGCCGCTGACTTTGCCGCGCTGCCACTGAGGTATTTGGTCTGCCAGGGAGGCCGTATGGGCAGCGACAGCTGCATTGCCAAGGGCCTGTGCGAAGAACCAACCGATGGCCAGAACCACGACATTTGGTGCCACGGCGATCACGGCCAGGCTTACCAGGAGTCCGACAGCTCCAGCGACCAGCCATGGGCGACGGCGGCCAAAACGGCCAATGGTCCGGTCGCTCAGCCGGCCAAAGACGGGATCGAAGAGGAGGGCGGCGAAGGCGCCCATGGAGATGACGAAACCGAGTGTAGGGGCAACGTCCGCCGGCGACACCAAGGACTGCACTTTGAGCGTCATTCCGGCCACGATTGGCACGGAAAGGGCAGTCAGAAGTCCGAGCCGGGCCAGCACCATCGTGGCGATCACGCTTGCTTTGGCTTTTTCTTTGGGAGCAAAGGCGGTGAGCGACGGCAACGTCGCTCCTGCAGCCGGATCAGACACAACCATGGGTCTCATCGCTTTCTGTGGATTGGAGGGGGGAACATCTGGCAGCGATGCCGGATGTGATGACTACCACGATAACCATAACAGACCGAGTACTCGGTCTGTTTATCGGATCGTTACTACCGTTGTCCCTGAGCTCCGGGTTGAGCGGAGACTCAGGGCCATACTCGAGCTGCAAGACATTCAGCCCGGCAGAAACTCCGGTCGGTGCGCCGTTGCGGTTTCTCCTAGTACCAAGGCCGGCGGCCGGTCACGGCTGCCGCCGCCCCGAAAAGTTTGCGTATCTTTACCGCGGTCAGCCCGAAATGCGCCTCACGAATCGCTGTGGACGGGAATGATTACTGCGGCGCTAAGGATCCTAGAAGCTTTGAGGGCTGCGTCGTTTCGCAAAAAGATGAGGTCGGCGCCGCCGCGATCCGGCTGCCTTCACCGGTAAGAGCATCAGAGGAGCCGCGACGGGAGTACCAATCGGCTACGGTATCGCCAGCATCCCGACGTCAGAATAGGAGAGGAGCCAGCCGTGCGGCCGTCTGCTGTGCTGATGTTCCATGCGCCCTGATGGCACCTAGCCGTTCCGATGTACCGCCAAGGCATAATGCGCCTCCCGGTGGTGAACCTGGTATGGCTATGGGAACTGCAAGACAGCAAGAACCCTCCTCCAGTTCATTGATCTGTATTGCGTAGCCTCGCTTGTTGATTTGCTCAAGATCGCTTTGCAGGGATTTAACGTCAGTGATCGTTTTGGGTGTTAGCTTCTTGAGAGAATTCCTAGGAAGAACAGCGGAGAGATTTTCAAGTGTAGAAAGAAACAGTTTGCCGGCCGCTGACGCGTGGAGATACCGCACCATCTCAGCTTCCGAGCGTGGCGGATGGTCAGGATCAGAATCAGCAATTTTTATAGATGCGATTTGAAACGTAACAAGATGCACGGCAAAACGGGTGTGGCCTCGAAATTCTTCGAGAATATTGCGCGCTGCGGTTGGAATTGATGGCAGCACAGTAGTTGCTGATATGAATCCGGTGATTGCGTGACCTAAAGTGAAGCCGCGCAAGTCTGGGGTACGTACCAGGTACTCGTCACCAACGAGCGCATTGAGCAGACGATAAGCGGTTGTTGGTGGCATCGATAAGGTATCAGTAATATCTTTAGCGGTTGTACCGGGGCCCAAGCGGGCAATTGTTTCAAGAATTCGCAGCGAGTTTACTGTTGCACTCGACTGCAATCGCTCTGATCTTCCGAGATTCACGGTATCCGCCCGGATTTCGCGGAGGAGTGGATGTCGGATTCTCTTGGTTCATCGTATATTCCCACCGCATTCAGGCGAGCGGGGAAGCGCCACCGGAGCAACTCGGCATTGAGGACACTGAGCGTGACAAGGGCGCCGTAGATGGCAGGCTGGACATTGCCTTCATAAGCTGAGAGCGTGACCGCGTTCCAGACCACGAAAGTCACGGCGCCAACAGTTATCCCTCCCGAGGCCCAAGACGCCCACGTTCCTTCCCCGATCCGCCTGAGGAAAAAGGGCAGGGATGCGCTGGCCAGAACGTAGGCACCAAGATAGCCGTAGGCGCCCAGGGTGAAGAGGTCGGTGAGTCCCTTTTCGGGTGATACGCCATACAGGACCATCACGATGGGAACGCCGGTAATGACGGGCATGGCCGTCAGAATAGCTGCCCATGGCGTTCTAAACGTTTGATGAGTGTGCCCAATTATTGCTGGTGCAACCCCCTCCCTCCCCATACAGAAAAGAGTTCTGGCCAGTGCGTTTGTGGAGGCAACCACACATGCAAAAAAGGATCCGGCTATTCCGACATCCAGCATGACCGCCATTAGGGCTGAAGTCTTGAAGTAGAACATGTCAGATAGAGGTGTCTGGCTGGAGGCGATAAAACCTGGTGCATCCTTGAGGGCGATGTCCTGTCCCGTTACCGCAAGTAGGTAGAGCGCCCCGGTGACTATCGGAGTCCACCGGATCGTGCGCGGGATGTTGATAAAGGGCCGCTGCGCCTCTCCTCCCAAAGTCGTTGAGCTTTCGAAGCCAACAAAAGCGCTCACCGCCACCACCACCCCTAGCGAGAGCGAATGGAAATTCCCGTTCACTGGATTGAGCGAAGCGAGATCCACGTGAGGCCGAGCCAGTACAAAGTATGCCGTGAGCAACGAGGCCAGCAGCAGGATCGAAACGCACTCCACCAGGAGGGTTACCTTTGCTGATATATGGATGCCGCGGATCATGAAAAAGCCCGCCAGTGCGGCGGCGGCGAGGATGATCAGCGTTATGACCAAAGTCCCGTCGCCGGCGGAACCCCACAGCCTCTCCATAATGTTGGCCCCGTATGTCCCGACGGCCAGCAGGCCCGCCATAGAAATCAGGCCATAGCCGAAGATCGCTGACCACCCTGCAGTGATGGCTGCTCGGGGGCCGAGTCCCTTTGCTGTGTAGCTGTAAAGACCACTGACGGCGGCCATTCTTTGCGCCATCGGGCGCAGACAGGACGAGACCAGCAACATCACTGCCATGGCCACTATGAAGGACAAGACGAGGTTGGTGCCCGTGGTGCCGAACACCAGAGCAGGAACAACCGACATTGCGCCGGCCGGAGCAACGGCAGCCACCGCTTGGGCGAAGACGGGGATAAATGGGAGGTTCCGGCGACTGAGCCCGGCGACGGGTGAATGGCTGGATATCACGCGGTTTCGACGAACAGACAAGGCTTCTGACTCTCAATGCAAAGGGCTGCCCATCCCGTCACTGCGGCGGTAAGACATGGCCCGCGATTAATCGACCATAACACTCTGAGGCATTGGGGTAACTAGAGGAAATCGACATGTTCTCAGACCAACCCGGGACGTTTCCGCGATGTTTCGCGAATGTTTCGGGCATGTTAACTGGCATGGGACAATTTGCCGGAAAATTCCCAAAGGAGTTTGTGTAAAAAGGCTCGATTTACGACTTGCAGATGGCTTACCGTGGTTACAGCCGACACCGGGAGACGCGCATCACATCCCATGGCGAGGTGGTGGATCCACCTGAATACGAGTTATTCCGGACGATCGCCATTGAAATAGTCCGCCTTAGGCCTCATTTCAAGGAATGGCTATGTCTGCACGAATAACCGCCCAAGTTCCTCGAGGATGAGGAATTTCAGAAACTCAGGAGAATAACAATGACTGTTTACGCACAGCCCGGTACCGTTGGTTCGAAGGTTACGTTCAAGGACCGCTACGAGAACTGGATCGGCGGCGAATGGGTGGCTCCGGTCAAGGGCCAGTACTTCGAGAACATCACCCCCGTCACCGGTAAGGCCTTCTGTGAGGTAGCCAGGAGCACGGCCGAGGACATCGATCTGGCCCTGGATGCCGCGCATAAAGCCGCGCCCGCCTGGGGTAAAGCATCGGCGGCCGAGCGCGCTGCGGTACTGAACAAGGTGGCTGACCGGATCGAGCAGAACTTGGAGCTGCTGGCCGTGGCCGAGACCTGGGATAACGGCAAGCCGGTGCGCGAGTCGCTCGCGGCGGACATCCCGTTGGTAGCAGATCATTTCCGCTACTTCGCCTCCGCAATTCGGGCGCAGGAGGGCCGGCTGTCGCAGCTCGACGACAACACCACCGCCTACCACTACCACGAGCCGCTCGGGGTCGTGGGACTAATCGTTCCGTGGAACTTCCCGATACTGATGGCCGTCTGGAAGCTCGCCCCGGCTTTGGCTGCTGGTAACGCCGTGGTCCTCAAGCCGGCCGAGCAGACTCCGGCATCGATCCTGGTGCTGATGGAGTTGCTGGCCGACATCCTGCCCGCTGGCGTGGTCAACGTCGTCAACGGCTTTGGTGTTGAAGCCGGCAAGCCGCTGGCGTCCAGCCCGCGGATCCGCAAGATCGCGTTCACGGGCGAGACCACCACGGGGCGTCTGATCAGCCAGTACGCCAGTCAGAACCTGATCCCGGTCACGCTCGAACTCGGCGGTAAGAGCCCCAACCTCTTCTTCAACGACGTCGCCGATTCCAGCGACGCCTTTTACGACAAGGCGCTCGAAGGCTTCACCCTCTTTGCCTTAAACCAGGGCGAGGTGTGCACCGCTCCGTCGCGCGCACTCGTCCAGGAGGATATCTACGAGTCCTTCATGGCCGACGCCGTAGCCCGGGTGGAGACAATCATCCAAGGCAACCCGCTGGACACCGCAACCCAGCTCGGAGCCCAGGCCTCCAACGACCAGCTCGAAAAAATCCTCTCCTACATCGACATCGGAAAGCAGGAGGGCGCCAAGGTCCTCACCGGCGGCACCCGCGCCCAGCTCCCGGGCGATCTGGCCGGCGGCTACTACGTCCAGCCCACGGTCTTTGAAGGCCACAACAAGATGCGGATCTTCCAGGAGGAAATCTTCGGACCTGTCGTCTCCGTCGCAAAGTTCAGCGACTACAACGACGCCATTGAGATCGCAAACGACACTCTCTACGGACTTGGCGCCGGCGTCTGGTCCCGCAACGGCAACGTCGCGTACCGGGCAGGCCGCGAGATCCAGGCCGGCCGTGTCTGGGTCAACAACTACCACGCCTACCCGGCCGGCGCCGCGTTCGGCGGCTACAAGTCCTCCGGCATCGGGCGCGAGAACCACGCCATGATGCTGGACCACTACCAGCAGACCAAGAACCTCCTGGTCAGCTACAACGAAAACAAACTCGGCTTCTTCTAGCCCGTTCCGGGGTGGTGGGGCAGGTCTGACAGTTTTTGGTCGTCTTGTCGCACCAACCTCTACCCCCTTTCGAACGTCGAACGCCCCCAACGCTGCAGAGACGTGTCTGAACGGCTCTACTTGAGGAGTTCCTCGTGACAACAACTCGCCTTGACGCTGCGGTGACACTTCCTGGAGAGGATTTCTCCAGGGTGGCGCTGACGGCGGACGCAGTGGAGTTACTGAGAAAACTGTGGGCGAGGCATGGAGCGCTGATGTTCCACCAATCCGGTGGCTGCTGCGATGGATCGGCGCCCATGTGCTATCCCGCAGGGGAATTTCAAACCGGAGCGGCCGACGTCCTGCTAGGACGATTCGACATTGCCTCCGATGATGCGGAGAACGCAGGCGCTGAACACCAGCCAGTGGATTTTTGGATGTCCCGAGAGCAATTCGCTTACTGGAGCCATACCCATCTGACGGTGGACGTGGTGCAGGGCAGAGGGAGCGGGTTTTCACTGGAATCACCCGACGGAGTGCGCTTCCTCGTCCGCTCCACACTCATGAACTGGCCCGCTTAGACAGCACTGCCAGCTGCACAGGCAGCCGCGCTCCCAACCCAACGGACCATCAATTCGGAATTGAGCACGGGGAATGACATGACCCTCACTAGTGAAGCCCAGACCTTCATCAGGACAGCCCATCCTTTGAACCTGCTTTACCGGGACGAAGTCTTGCCCGTCCTGCACCAAGGACACGATGCTGCCGAACATTCCGACTTGTCAGCCTTTGAACATCGCGAACCATCCAAGGAAGCAAAGCCCGATGACATTTGAAAACCTCCAGTTCCAGCGCAACGGCGGAGTTGCCTGGATCACGCTGGACCGACCCGCTGCTGCCAACGCGCTGAGCATAGGCCTCGCCGAGGAGTTCTGCGCGGCAGTAGACCTCGCAAACAACAACCCAGACGTGCACGTGATCGTTCTCCAAGGTGCCGGTAAGTTCTTCTGCGCCGGCGGCGACGTGGCGGCCATGGCCGAGGCCGAGGACCCTGCCGAATTCCTGCGCATTCTGGCCGGAAAGATGAGCGAAGGGCTGCTCGCCTTGGCCCGGTCCCGGCTTATTACGATCGCAGCCGTTCATGGGGCAGCCGCGGGGGCAGGACTCGCCCTAGTTCTTAACTCCGATCTCGTCCTGGCCTCCTCAAACGCGTCCTTCCAAAGTGCCTATGCCAAGGTGGGGCTGACGCCTGACTGCGGCGTCTCATATCTACTCCCCCAAGCGGTAGGTCCGCGCCGGGCGGCCGAAATCTGCCTGTCGGGCCGCGTGGTTACGGCACCCGAAGCGCTCCAGTGGGGGCTGGTCAATGAAGTGGTGGACGAATCCGACCTTCAACTCCGGGCCGAAGACCTGGCCCTCCAGCTCGCGGGATCTGCCGCCCAGACGCTGGGGCCGACCAAACGCCTGCTAACCACGGCCGCTGTCGCCGCCTACAGCAAACATCTGGAGGACGAAGTAGCGACCATCTCAACCATCATCTCCCACGAAAACACCAGGAACCGCATCATCTCCTTCGCGGGCCGCAGCAAAACCGCATCACAGGCATGAATATCACATCCAGCCCGATAGCAAGTCCCACGGAAACCGCGCTCTCGGAAACTCGCCGGATCGCGGGCGGCGCCCCGCCCTGATCGCCGGGCTCGTCCAGTCAGGCCTAAAGCGCAGGCGGAAGGACGCACTGGCCTCACCGTCCAAATCGAAGCAATTTCCTCGTCAGCATCACCACAACCAGAAAGAAGGACTTCCATGACCATCCCCGTTGTTGAAAGTTCCGCTCATCATCCAGGTCATCCTGCCCAGTCTCCGTTAGCACCACTGTCGGATCTGACAGCCGAGGAGTTCGTCAAGATTCGGGAGATCATTTCGGCCGAACCTACCTTCACACTCACCACCCGCTTTGCCTATGTGGGGCTGGAGGAACCCCACAAACGGGAAGTCCTTGCCTACAAAGAAGGTGCCGGACCCCTACCGGACCGCCGGGCCCGGGTAATGCTGCTGGACATGGCCACCGGTGCTTCGACGGACAACATCGTTTCCCTGGACCAGGCCCGAGTGTTGACCTCCGTAGACATCGACCCAGCCGAGGGCCAAACCCCCATCCTGCTGGAGGAGTTCGATGCCATTGCCGGAATCTGCGCCGAAGACCCGCGCTGGGTGCAGTCCCTCGCTGACCGGGGAACGGAGCCGCAGAAGGTCGTATGCATTCCGTTGTCCGCCGGTTCCTACGGCTTCGAGGAGGAAGCAGGGCGTCGCATCGTGCGAGTGCTGGCCTTCCGCCAGGACTATCCCGAAGACCATCCATGGGCACACCCGCTGGAAGGGCTCTGCGCTTATGTTGACACCATCGGCCGCAAAATCACCCGCCTCATCGATACCGGGGCCGTGCCGGTTCCGGCCGAGTCCGGCAACTTTGATGACCCCGCCGTGCAGGGCGAACCGCTAAGCACGCTCAAGCCCATAGAAATTACCCAGCCCGAAGGCCCCAGCTTCACTGTTGAAGAGCGGTCGGTCACCTGGGCCAACTGGAAATTCGACATCGGCTTCGATGCCCGCGAAGGCTTGATCCTGCGCAATCTGTCCTTCACTGACGGGGGCGAGGAACGGCCGGTCATGTATCGGGGCTCGATCGCGGAGATGGTCGTGCCGTACGGGGACCCTTCCCCCATCCGGTTCTGGCAAAACTACTTTGACCTTGGCGAGTACCTCTTCGGCCGCTTCACCAACTCCCTTGAACTGGGCTGCGACTGCGTGGGCGAAATCAAGTACTTCGACGCTGTCCTCAGCGACGAACTAGGAACGCCGTTCACCATCAAAAACGGCATCTGCATGCACGAAGAGGACTTCGGAACCCTCTGGAAGCATAGCGATATGTTCACCAACTCCAGCGAGGTACGGCGCTCCCGCCGTCTGGTGATCAGCAGCTTCACCACCGTAGGTAACTACGACTACGGGTTCTACTGGTACCTCTATCTCGACGGGACCATCGAACTGGAAGCCAAGCTCACCGGCATCCTCTTCACCTCCGGTTACGCCGAGGCCGACGCCCCGTTCACTTCCGAGGTCGCCCCCGGACTGGGAGCGCCCTATCACCAGCATCTCTTCAGCGCCCGACTGGACATGATGGTGGACGGCGTAAAAAACGCCGTCGATGAAGTCGACGCCGTGCGCTTGCCGTTCAGCGACACCAACGACCGGGGGGAGGCCTTCACCAAGTCGGTAACCCGGCTGGCCACAGAACAAACAGCGGCCCGTGAAGCCAAGGGATCAGTAGGCCGCGCCTGGCATATCGTGAACACTGAAAAGACAAACCGGCTGGGCCAGCCCACCGGATACGTCCTTTATCCCGGCGACCAGCCCACCCTGATGGCGGACCCGTCATCCTCGCTTGCCGCCCGGGCGGCATTCGCTACCAAGCACCTGTGGGTTACCCAGTACGACCCGGCCGAGCGTTACGCTGCCGGAGACTTCGTCCACCAGAGCACCGGCGGCGGTGGTTTGCCGGCCTTCACCGCTGAGGACAAGTCCGTGGACGGCGAAGACATCGTGCTGTGGCACACCTTCGGACCCACCCACTTCCCGCGCCCCGAGGACTGGCCGGTCATGCCTACCGACTATGCCAAGTTCACCCTCAAGCCCTATGGCTTCTTTGGTAAGAACCCGGCATTGAACGTCCCGCCGAACCAGGCCGCGGGGCACTGCACCAACCCCTCGGCCGGCGAGGCCCACGGGTGCCATAGCTAGCCATGGTTGAAGCCCTGCACCTGGGGACCGTCGGACTGGCCGCGGTCGGCGCAAGCTGCGCCGCCGCGGCCAAAGGCCGGGGGAAAGTTCTCGCTGTCACCAGTTCGGTTGTCATGCTCATCGCGATGATTGAGGCGGTCGCCGGGTTCAACCTCCTTCCTGCCCTGGGATGGTCTCTTGCCATGCTTACTGTGGCGATGGCCTCGGGTGTGCAACACCATCTCATGCGCAACGTTACTTCCACCCCTGAGTGCGGTGACATGGCCGTCCACCGAAACATCGGCGCCATATTGATGGCCGCGCTGCTCATCTGCATGGAAGCCGTCCACACTTCCTTGCCGCACACGGGACACAGCACGCACGGCTCCACAAACCCGCTGGGAATCCTTCTTGGAGCCGGGGCCGCCGCTTATGCCTTCGCCAGCCTTTGGCAAGCGTGCAGAGCCCAGACCAGACGGCCGCTTGACCGTATCGAGTCGGCGGCCATGGGACTTTCGGTCCTCATCATGGCCGTCATAGCTTTCTAGCACCCGGAGCTGCGGTTGCAGCGACGGAAGAGATCCCTACCACGTCTCACAATCTATATCCCTTAACAGCTGTTCGGCCGGACAAGCACTCAGCCTGGGGCAAGGAACTCGATGAAGGCGCGATCGGCCTATACATCCAAGGCATGTCCGTAAGCATCGTGCTCTAACAACAACCAGCACCCCGGCATGGGCCAAGGCGACCTGCCCGAACCATGTTGCCACTGCTATCCGGTACAGGGCATGGAGCACCTAGTCTTCATGCCGGCCGGCCATCATTTACCCGTAGGAGAGTTTGAAATGCCCGCACCCGTCCCCACCGCAGAGGCCGTTCTTGGCCGCTACGCCGCATCCGACGCCTGCGCCGCCGAGCTGCTCTGCGACGCACATGACCCCAATGCCACGGCCTTTTCCATCATCGAAGCCGACCTGTCCAGTGAGCACATCACCTACGGCCAACTCCGCGAACGCTCGGAACGGGGAGCTGCCGCCCTGGCGGAACTGGGAGTCGGGCCGGGCGACACGGTGGCAACTTTAATGGGCAAATCCGCCGACCTCGTCGTCATGCTCCTGGCGATCTGGCGGCGAGGGGCAGTCCATGTACCTCTGTTCACGGCCTTCGCGTGGCCGGCGATTGAGTTGCGGCTCGTAGCATCGGGCGCCAAGGTCGTCATCACCGACGCGGACCAGCGCGAAAAGATCAAAAACACCACAGCCACGATCATGGTTGCTGGGGACCAAGCAACGGCGAAAGACCTTGCCCTGGCTCCTCTGTTGAACGCACAGCAGCCGGGTATCCCCGCCGAAGCTGTTGGAGGCGATGGCACCCTGGTGATGCTCTTTACGTCCGGGACCACCGGCACGCCCAAAGGCGTGCTGGTTCCGGTCCGCGCGCTGGCGGGCTTCCGTCAATACATCGAACTCGGCCTGGATGTACGCGAAGATGATGTGTTCTGGAACGCCTCGGACCCGGGTTGGGCTTACGGCCTGTATTTCGGGATCCTCGGCCCCCTCGCCGCGGGCCGCCGCACCCTGCTGCTGCACGCATCGTTCTCCCCGGAGCTCAGTTTTGCTGTGCTCGACTTGTTCAAGGTAACCAATTTCACTGCCGCCCCCACCGTTTACCGTACGATGCGTGCCAAGTCCGAGACAATGCCAAAGAACCTGAGGCTGCGCAGGGCATCCTCATGTGGGGAGCCGCTGACACCTGAAGTGGTTGCCTGGGCCGAAGAAGTCTTCGGTGTGCCGGTCCGGGACCACTACGGACAGACCGAGCACGGCATGATAATCGTCAACGCCTGGCACGATGACGTGCGCAAGGACGTGCGTCCAGGCTCGATGGGACATCCCCTACCGGGCTGGACCTGCGCTGTACTAAAAGACGGTTCTGACGAATTAGCCGCTGTCGATGAGATGGGGCGGGTTGCCGTGAGCGTCCCCGAAAGCCCCATGATGTGGTTTACCGGATACCAGGACGCCCCCGAAAAAACAGCCGAGCACTTCACCGAGGATGGGCGTTGGTACCTCACCGGGGATGCCGGAAAGACCGACGCCGATGGCTACTACTATTTCTCATCCCGAGATGACGACCTCATCATCATGGCTGGATACCGCATTGGACCGTTCGATGTTGAAAGCGTCCTGTCAACCCACCCGGCAGTCCTCGAGAGCTGTGTCATCGGGGCTCCGGACGAACTCCGGGGAGAAGTCCTCGAAGCCTTTATCGTCCTCAAAAAAGGCGTCACAGGCACCGAACAGCTCGTCTCCGAACTTCAGAACCTGGTTAAAACCCAGTACGCGGCGCACGCCTTTCCACGGCGGATCCATTTCGTTGAGGATCTGCCGAAAACGCCGTCAGGGAAAATCCAGCGGTACATCCTCCGGAAACAGCGTGCCAGCCAGTAGGAACAGCCACCAAACCGATGTCCCGGACGCACCCGCACATGAGCACCACCACACGAAATGGAAGGATCACAGCAGCATGGGCGACAACACTCACCGGACAGGAGCCGGGGACCAGGCCCCGACCTCCGTGGAGTCTCTGACGAATGTCCGGACTGACTACCTTGGTCACGCCGGTTACCGCTTTGCCATTCTGACGCTGGAGAATGCCGGTCGCCGGCCGGTCACGATGGGACCGGCCTCCCTGAGCAATTTTACGACAGCGGTGCGCCGCCTGGACCTGTTCGAGGTGGATGCAGTGGCGGTGACCGGCACTGGCCCTGTGTTCTGCGCCGGCGCGGACCTGAAAAAGATGGCGGAGGCGGCCACGGCCGAACAGGCCGAGGACGTCGCACGCCGGGGGCTTGAGGCCTTCGGCTTGCTGGAGGCGCTTCCCGTGCCTACCTTTGCTTTCATTAACGGTCTTGCGCTGGGCGGAGGGCTGGAGTTGGCTCTGCATGCGGGCCACCGTACCGTTGCGGACTCGGTCCGGGTGCTGGGCTTTCCCGAGGTGCGGCTGGGCCTGATCCCGGGCTGGGGCGGCATCCCGCGCACGGTAGCTCTTGTGGGCCCTGCGGTCACGGCCCGTCTGGTGATTACGGATTCGCTTGCTGGGAAGAACCTATCGGCGCAGACTGCCGCTGACCTTGGCCTGGTTGATGCTGTTCTTCCAGAGGACGGGTTCCTGGCCGCCTCCCTGGATTTCGCGGCCGGTATCCTCGCCGGCAGGGCCACGGCCGCGGTTTCGGCCTCGCTGCAGTCCGACACCGCCGGCGATTCGAAGTCTGGAGTCCTCTCCGCTGGGGTGCTTGCGGCGCTGGAGGACATCCGGACCCAGTTCGATGCCCGTCTGCACGGTGCTGCTCCGGCGCCCTACCGCGCACTGGAACTCATCGCCAGAGCTGCCGGGGACCCCGCCGGGCAGGCTGCCAACCCGACGGCGGAAACCCGGGCCTTCGGCGAACTGCTGCTCTCGGACGAGGCCCGCGCCAGCATCTATGCCTTCCACCTGACACAGTCGCTGGCGAAAAAACCTGAGGGCCGTCCCGCTGCCGAACCGCTGCCGGTGCGCGCCGTCGGCGTCATCGGGGCAGGGCTGATGGCCAGCCAGCTCGCCCTTGTCTTTGCGCAGCAGCTGCGCGTGCCGGTGCGGATCACGGACTTGTCGCAGGAGCGCATCGACACGGCACTGGGCTGGATAGTGGCTCAGCTGGATAAGCTCGTGGGCCGCGGGCGCCTGGACCAGGCCGGGGCCGAGGCTATCCGCACCCTGGTGACGTGCGGCACCGACAAGGCAGCGTTCGCCGACTGCGACGTGGTCATCGAGGCCGTCTTTGAGGAGCTGGACGTTAAGCGGGCTGTCTTCACCGAACTGGAACCGCTGCTCCGACCGGACGCCCTGTTGCTGACCAATACGTCCTCGCTGTCCATCGAGGCCATGGGCGCGGACCTCGCCCGTCCCGGTCGGCTGATCGGCTTCCACTTCTTCAACCCCGTGGCCGTGCTGCCCTTAGTGGAAATCATCACCACCCCGCAAACGGACGAGACCACGCTCGCGACGGCATTCGAACTGGCCCGACGGCTGCACAAGGCGGCTGTGCTCGTCACGGACACGGCAGGTTTCGTGGTCAACCGGATACTGACCCGGCTCTTCAGCGAGGTCCTCTCCCTGCTTGATGACGGGAACGATCCCGAGACCGTGGACCATGCCCTCGACCCGCTGGGCCTGCCCATGACGCCGCTGCAGCTGCTGCAGTTCATCGGCCCGGCCGTTCAGCTGCACATCTGCGAGACCATGCACCAGGCCTACCCGCAGCGGTTCAGCGCAAGTACCAGCCTGAAGAGGCTTGTATCCGCAGGACTGCCCGGTTACTTGGACAACAACGGCCGCATCTCAACTGAGGCGACCTCACTACTCGCGTCACCCGTCGCAGCAGATGCCGGGACCGTCCGTGCCCGGATCCTCACCGCGCTGGCCGAAGAAGTAACGGAAATGTTGGATGAGGGTGTGGTTGCCGGGCCGGAACAGATTGACCTGTGCATGATCCTCGGCGCCAACTACCCCCTCCATACCGGGGGACTGACCCCCTTGCTGGACAGGGAAACCGGCACCGCATTCCATCAGGAGCTGCGCGTACCGCTTCCCTCCGCCCGATAGCCAGCGACCCTGGCCATCCAGCTACCGAGACCCAGGTCTCGCCCGTCACTCGCTCAAGGAGAAAAATGAACCACAGTACAGAAGAACAGGCTGTCCAGACAGAAGGACAGGTTGTCCAGGAGTTTCGCAGGAAACTCGGACTCAAGGATGTTCTTGCTCAAAGCTTGTCGGTAATTGCACCGGCAATGTCAGGCGCATTTCTGACCTACTTGGCCGCCACGCAAGCCGGGGGAGCAACGCCGCTCTCCTTCTTGCTGGGGGCGCTGGGTATGTTGTGCGTGGGGTCCGTTGTCGCCTTGTTCGCAGGAACCCTCTCCTCAGCCGGATCGATGTACACCTATCTGAGCAAGGGCGCTAGTCGTAAAACTGGATTTGTCGGAGGTTGGGCATATGTGAGCGCATACCTTCTCTTCGGCGCAGGCGTGTTGGGCGGCTTCGGCTTCTTCATGTCTCAGCTCGTCGAAGTACTCTTTGGTGGTGCAGTGCAGTGGTACTGGTTCACCTTGCTCGGTATCGTCATCATCACCCTCCTCAACTTCTTCAACGTTGCTGTCTCAACGAGGAACCAGCTCATCTTCCTTGTGCTGAGCATGTCAGCCATGCTCGTGGTCGCTTTCATTGTTATCGCTATTGGTTCGCCTGCGGTCAGCCTTGTCGATGGTGAGACACCGATTGCAGCAGCCGGTACAAGCTGGGACCCGACAGCCTTCTGGCCGCCCGCCGCAGGAACCCCGTGGATAGGTGTCTTCTTCGGCATGAGCTTCGCGATGCTGTCTTTCGTGGGTTCGGAGTCGAGTGCGTCCCTCTCTGAGGAGACGCGTGATTCGAAGCGCAACATTCCCCGCGCAATTATCGGTTCCATCCTGATCGCCGGCATCTTCTACGTAATCATCAGCTACGCGACTGCGATTGGCTTCGGAGTGGAACAGGCCAAGATTGACTGGCCTGCTTCGGCGACCGGTCTCGCCGCAGTGGCTCCGAACACGCTCACCTCCGCACTGGTGCTCGCTGCCGCTGGTGGGTCAAGCCTGTTCTGCGCTTTGGGATTCCACACTGCATCGTCTCGAGTCCTGTTCGCCATGGGGCGCGAGGGCGTGTTGCCGAAGCGACTTGGACGACTGCACCCGCATTGGAACACCCCGTGGAACTCCATGATCCTGGCTATAGTGATCTGGATCCTTCTGGTCGCCGGATCTGTGCTTTTCGTTGCAAAGGACGCGCAAGTCGAGCTTGCTGGAACAGATAATCATGTCACGGGAGGCATCTTCGTCTTCACGCTTCTACTCAACTTTGGAACCCCCGTGGTGATGTTCGTGTACCTGATGCTCAGTATCGCCGGGATCATTCACGGAGTGCGAAATCGTATGCGGAAGTTTATCCTTGCCGGAGTAGGAGCTGGGATATTCGCTATGGTTGCGATACTCGGCGGTCTCTACTTCTCGTTCGTTCCGGCTGAGCCCGGCGGAGACATTCCGATGGTCCTTCGTGTCATCCCATGGGTCTTAGTCGCGATCGTTCTGGCCGGTTGGGCGTTGGCCGCCTGGACCAAGCGTGCCCGCGCTCAGGCCTGGGCCGACATGGGTCGAGTATTCGATGAACTGTAGAAGCTCACGCACGGGGGATGCGGATATGGACGGGCGCTGCTGAACTCGCCCAGCAGCGCCCCTGAACAACGGTCTGTGTCTAGGGGGAGGGCTCGGCCTCTCGGTCCCTGGGGAAATTCAGGCTGGCCACGGAGACAGCCAGTACGGCGATACCGGAAACAGGCATTGGATCCATCCCCGATGTCGAAGCCAGCTTCTTCCTGTCATGCCTCCCCAGGTCCCTCGGGATGCCCCTGGGGGGCTTACCGGCCATCGGATAGATTAAGGCGACGCGCTCTATTGTGGCTTGGCCTCATCGGTTCCAATGACTTCGCAGAGGGACCGCGCCGTGCTGGTGGACAAGGACAATGAACCCGTCTGGTCAACCACACCCTCACCTCCCACATCAGGTCCTCTGATCCCGAAGCAGCCGTCGGCCGCCACCGTGCAATCCAATCCATTCCGTCCAGGAGAACAGTCCAAGAAGAAGGCATAAAAATGCCTGCAATTGACAGCATCATGCCACTGGAATCCGCCCGGCACGGATTCCCGAAGATGCTCGATGGGCAAACTTTCGGAAAGATTGTTTTCCAGCATTAGGGGCTCCTTTGTCCCCGCGATGCACACCGTTGCTGCCATCAAGAATAGGCGCATCCACTCGTAGCTGCCGGTACCTCGCCACACTGGCTCCGCCGTGGCTAGCGCAGCAATGCACCTCGTTGGCTCCGTATTACATCCGGGAATGCGCACACCCCTTTTCCCTCCGCCCGCTAGCTGTACTGCTAGCCCGCGATCATGGCCGCCACAGCTACCGGGACCCAAACTTCTCGCCCGATACCCGTTCAAGGAGAAAAATGAACCGCAGTACAGATGTTGTCATCGTCGGGGCCGCCCGCACACCGCAGGGCAGGCTGATGGGCCAGCTCGCTCCGTTGTCCGCTGTCGAGCTCGGGGGTGCAGCTGTCGCCGCAGCGGTGGATAGGGCAGGTATCGAACCTGGCGCCGTCGAGGCGGTCATAATGGGACAGGTGCTTCAGGCCGGGTCCGGACAAAATCCTGCCCGGCAGGCTGCCGTCGTCGGGGGCATCCCGTTGAGCGCCCACGCAGCCACCGTGAACAAGGTGTGTCTGTCCGGGCTGAGCGCCATCATCGAGGCGAGCCGGCTGCTGCGGCTGGGAGAGGCCGCGGTGGCGGTTGCAGGGGGACAGGAATCCATGAGCAACGCCCCGCACATGCTGGCGGGTTCCCGGGCCGGGCACCTCTACGGCGACGCAGTGCTGATTGACTCCGCCGCCCACGACGGACTCACCGATGCCTTCGACCATGAGGCGATGGGACTCGCCACCGACCGGGCCAATGATGCCCTGGGCATCCTTCGTGCCCAGCAGGACAAAGCCGCCGCCGACTCCCACAGGCGTGCCGCAGCGGCCCAGGCTGGCGGACTCTTCGACGCCGAGATCGTCCCGGTCAAAGTGCCGCGGCGCCGCGGGGACGTCGACCTCGTAGGAACCGACGAGGGTGTGCGTCCCGATAGCACGGCGGAGTCCCTCGCCAGGCTCCGGCCGGCGTTTTCCCCGACCGGTACGGTCACCGCCGGCAATGCCTCCCCACTGAACGACGGCGCTGCCGCCGTCGTCCTGACCACCCGCAGCTACGCGGAGGCCCAAGACCTCGAAATCCTTGCCACGGTCGGTTCCCCGGGACAGACCGCAGGACCGGACACCTCGCTGCCGGACAAACCGGCCCGCGCCATCGGCAAAGCACTCCAGACGGCAGGCTGGACAGCAGAGGACCTGGACTTCGTGGAGATCAACGAGGCGTTCGCCTCCGTGGCTCTGCAATCGGCGGCACAGCTGGGCCTCGGCATGGACCGCGTTAACGTCAACGGGGGTGCGATCGCCCTCGGCCATCCCATTGGGGCCTCCGGCGCACGGGTGGTCGTCTCGGCCGTACATGAGCTCATGCGCCGCGGGACCGGCAAAGCGGCCGTGGCACTGTGCGGCGGCGGCGGCCAGGGCGAGGCGCTGCTGCTATCCCGCTGAGAACCAATTCAACGTCCCCACGACGGCGCTCACCCTAAAGGAGTTTCCATGCCTGAACCCTTAGAGGACCTGCGACTCGCCCCAGCGAGAGTGGTGTCGCTCTCGTTTTGGCCGTGCTGGCCGTATCTCAAGCTAAGGACAGGACAAACCAATAGCAAAAGGAGCAGCAACATGATTTTCGATCCAGACCTTATCGTCCATGAGTGCGCCGATCTTTCCGTGGGCGACCAGATAAATGCCTGGCAGGGCGGCCATTTGCTTCATACAGGGATCATCACCGATCGCTCACCCGCCTTGGGCCTGTTCTGGATCCGGGAACCGGCGTTGGGCGAACGGCGGCTGATGGACATGAGCGAACTTCAGATTACCCGCGTACCGCATCCTGTGCGTCAGGAATCCGAGCCCGCAGCAGTCTGAAAGGCAACCGGGACCAGGATCAACCGGAGGAGCTGACACCAAGTCGCCCATGTCGCTGGCCGAGGTGCGCACCCCCCCCAGCCGTGAGACTTCCCTGCTCCAGCTTGTAAGCGATATTTCTAAAGAATTCGGGAAGAACTGCACTTCTTTCACAGTTTTTCACTACCAACCCTGTTGGAAGTGCCGAAAAGTAGTACTTACGGAAAGAAACACCGCACCGGAGAAACCGGCGGGAACCGCAATGGTGCGGTTCCCGCCCACCGATCCCGGAGCTCAATCAAGGAGATCAACGATGACTGCAGCATTTGAGCCCAACCAGCAGACGCCCGAGCAGCAGGCCGCCGCACTGGAGCTCGAGTGGGCTGCCAACCCGCGCTGGGAAGGTGTGACCCGTGACTACAAGGCTTCGGATGTCGTCCGCCTCCGCGGCCGGGTCTCCGAAGAACACACGCTGGCCCACCGCGGTTCCGAGAAACTGTGGAAGCAGCTGACCGAGGAGCACAAGGAAGGCAAGTACACCAACGCCCTGGGCGCCCTGACCGGCAATCAGGCCGTGCAGCAGGTCAAGGCGGGTCTGCGCGCCATCTATCTTTCCGGTTGGCAGGTTGCCGCGGACGCCAACAACTCCGGCCACACCTACCCGGACCAGTCGCTGTACCCGGCGAATTCGGTTCCCACGGTGGTCCGGCGCATCAACAACGCCCTCCTCCGCGCGGACCAGATCGAGTTCTCCGAGGGCATCCAGACCGTTGAGGACTGGCTGGTGCCGATCGTCGCCGACGCCGAGGCCGGCTTCGGCGGTCCGCTGAACGCCTATGAGCTGATGAAGTCCATGATCCAGGCCGGCGCCGCCGGCGTGCACTGGGAGGACCAGCTCGCCTCGGAGAAGAAGTGCGGCCACCTCGGCGGCAAGGTCCTGATCCCCACCCAGCAGCACGTGAGGACCCTGAACGCGGCCCGCCTGGCCGCCGACGTCGCCGGCACCCCGTCCGTCGTCATCGCCCGCACCGACGCCGAAGCAGCCACCCTGATCACCTCCGACGTCGACGAGCGCGACCAGGAATTCATCACCGGCGAACGCACCCCCGAGGGCTTCTACAAGGTCCGCAACGGCATCGGACCCTGCATCGCCCGCGCCAAGGCCTACGCCCCGTACTCGGACCTCATCTGGATGGAAACCGGCACCCCGGACCTGGAGCTGGCCCGCAAGTTCGCCGAAGCCGTCAAGGCCGAGTTCCCGGACCAGATGCTCTCCTACAACTGCTCACCGTCGTTCAACTGGCGCAAGCACCTGGACGACGCCACCATCGCCAAGTTCCAGCGCGAACTCGGCGCCATGGGCTTCACGTTCCAGTTCATCACCCTGGCCGGCTTCCACGCCCTGAACTACTCGATGTTCGACCTCGCCCACGGCTACGCCCGCGAAGGCATGAGCGCCTACGTCGAACTCCAGGAAAAGGAATTCGCCTCCGAATCCCGCGGCTACACCGCAACCAAGCACCAGCGCGAAGTCGGCACCGGCTACTTCGACGACATCTCCACTGCGCTCAACCCGAACGCATCCACCCTCGCCCTGGTCGGATCGACCGAAGAAGGCCAATTCCACTAATTTTCCCCCACGTAAGTAGCAGTAAGTGTCGTTTTGAAAGCTCAAAACGACACTTACTGCTACCCAGTTGGTCCCTGCACCAGGAGACAGAAATGAACAGCTTCACTATCAATGGCATTACCCTGACTGCACAGCCGATCTGCCGGCAGAACGAGGTGCTCACTCCGGACGCTTTGGAGTTCGTCGGGAAGCTGCACCGGTCGACGGCGGCGCGCCGGCAGGAGCTGCTGCAGGCCCGCCGGGCACGGCGGGCTGAGATCGCTTCCGGGCAGGATCCGCGGTTCCTCCGCGAGACCGAGGAGATCCGCAACGATCCGTCGTGGCGGGTCGCTCCCCCGGCACCCGGGTTGGAGGACCGCCGCGTGGAAATCACCGGGCCGGTGGACAAGAAGATGACCATCAACGCCCTGAACTCCGGCGCCAAGGTGTGGCTCGCTGACATGGAGGACTCCTCCACCCCCACCTGGCGGAACGTCATAAAAGGCCAGCTGAACCTCACGGATGCCCTGGAGCGCAGGATCGACTTCACCAGCCCGGAAGGCAAGGAATACAAGCTCCGCCCGGCCGGTGACCTGCCCAGCATCGTGGTCCGTCCCCGCGGCTGGCACCTGCCCGAAAAGCACATGCTCATCGACGGCACCCCGATCGCCGGCGGCATCGTGGACTTCGGCCTGTACTTCTTCCACAACGCCCGCCGCCTCCTCGCCCAGGGCAAGGGCCCGTACTTCTACCTGCCGAAGATCGAGAACCACCTCGAAGCCCGGCTCTGGAACGACATCTTCATCCTGGCCCAGGACCTGCTCGGCATCCCGCAGGGCACCATCCGCGCCACCGTACTGATCGAAACCATCACCGCAGCCTTCGAAATGGAGGAAATCCTCTACGAACTGCGCGACCACGCCGCAGGTCTGAACGCCGGACGCTGGGACTACATCTTCTCCCTGATCAAGAACTTCCGCACCCGCGGCCCGCGCTTCGTCCTGCCGGACCGCGGCCAGGTGACCATGACCGCCCCGTTCATGCGCGCCTACACCGAACAGCTCGTCCGCGCCTGCCACAAGCGCGGCGCCATGGCCATCGGAGGCCCTGCCGCTTACGTTCCTAGCAGGAGGGATCCAGCGATAAACGCTGAGGCCTTGCTGAAGACCCGTGCCGACAAGCTACGGGAGGCCAACGACGGTTTCGACGGCTCTTGGGTGGCCCACCCGGACCTGGTACCGGTCTGCCGCGAGGTGTTCGACAGCATCCTCGGCGAAAAACCGAACCAGCTGGACAGGCTCCGCGAGGACGTCATCCCCGATGACCAAGCCCTGATCAACGTGGACGCCACTGAAGGGACCATCACCGAACAAGGCATCCGGAACAACATCGAAGTGGGCATCCGCTACCTCGAATCCTGGCTCCGGGGCAACGGCGCGGTGACGATCCACAGCCTGATGGAAGATGCCGCCACCGCGGAAATCTCCCGTTCACAAGTGTGGCAGTGGATCTACGCCCGCTCCATCACCGACCAGGGCGAAATCGTCAGCCACCACTGGGTGGAGCAGCTCCTGGACGAGGAATTCGCCCGGCTGGAACGCTTCGACGGCGACCGCTTCGAAGACGCCCGGGACATCTTCGAGGAAGTCACACTGGCTCACGACTTCCCGTCCTTCCTCACCCTCCCCGCCTACGCCCGCTACCTCACGGAGACCCGAGAAAGGGCATCGGTAGATGAGCTCTCGATGGCCTAGTAAAGCGTCGGTCAGACCATAGCGATCGATCGCAACAGGAGACTCGAAAGCCGAGAATATGGGCTGACCGCGACTCGAGTAGTGCGCCGAGACCGGGGGACTAGCTCGGCGTTTCGCTCCGCGTCCCGCTTGCGAAAGCGGGACGCGGAGCGTTCGTATGTACAAGCTGACGGGTTCAACTTCGGCGAAGCGGCTGGGACGGCGGGGGAGGGATCAGGATAGCTTGGCTTGGCGTAGGTACTGGTAGACCGTTTCCCTGCTGATGCCGTAGTCGCTGGCGAGGACGGGCTTTGGGGATTCCGTTGGCGGCACGCTGCACCAGTTCGGCCGCCCGTTCCGGTGT
Source organism: Arthrobacter sp. K5 (assembly GCF_040448525.1). Taxonomy (NCBI): domain Bacteria; kingdom Bacillati; phylum Actinomycetota; class Actinomycetes; order Micrococcales; family Micrococcaceae; genus Arthrobacter; species Arthrobacter sp. K5. The sequence continues at coordinate 3,164,854 of NZ_CP159279.1, forward strand.
TAGGGTCTTCTTCCGCCCTTTATATGCTCCGCGCTGCCGGGCCAGGGCGATGCCTTCCCGCTGCCGCTCCCTGATCAGGGAGCGTTCGAACTCGGCGAAGGCCCCCATTACCGAGAGCATCAGGTTGGCCATGGGGGAGTCCTCCCCGGTGAAGACCAGACTCTCTTTGACGAACTCCACCCGCACGCCCCTACGGGTTAGAGTCTGGACCAGTGAACGCAGGTCATCGAGGTTGCGGGCCAGCCGGTCCATGCTGTGCACCACCACGGTGTCCCCGTCACGGGCGAAGCGCAGCAGCTCGGTGAGCTCCGGTCTGCTCGTGTCCCTGCCGGAGGCCTTGTCGGTGAACACCCGGTGCAAGGACCTGGCCTTCAAGTTGGCGTTTCTCGTTCTGGTCAAGGGTGCTTACGCGCACATACCTGATTCGTTGTCCAGCCACCGATGCCTCCAAACCCGTCAACCTGTCAGCTTGAGTTCTAGAGCCTTCCCAGAAGAACGTCAAGACATTCGGGCTCAAAACGTCAGGTTGGGGTGTAGTTCAACCGGATGTGAGGGTCCGCCGCACTGCTCCTGTTCCCGGTGTCGTGAAGTTTGCGTGTATCGGGACGGGCTGGTCAGGTTCCGAGGTCGTCTGCACTAAGAGTGTCAGAAGGCACCTGCGTTGGGTTAGTTGGTACGGGTGAGCCAATCGTCACCTTTGCGGTAATGCACCTCTGGAGGAGAGCTTCATTGGATGTCACCACAAGTGCTTCTCACGGCTCGTTAGGGTTAGGAACGGACGAAGCGGGCAATGGCGTCGGAGGCTTCCTTGAACTTTGCTTCCGCGGCATCTCCACCGAGTTGGGCGGCATCGAGGACGCAGTGCTTCATGTGGTCATCGAGCAGTCCCAGGGCGACGCCGCGCAGCGCGGCGGTTAGAGCTGAGATCTGGGTGAGGATGTCGATGCAGTACTGCTCTTCCTCAATCATCCGGTGAATGCCCCGTGCCTGTCCCTCGATCCGTTTCACCCGGGCCAGGTACCGGTCTTTGTCAGTGATGTAGCCATGGGTTGACTCGCCCGCGGCTTCGGGGTCCGGGGTGTTGACGGTTTCGGTGGTGGAGATTGTCATGTCGTTCCTTGTGGTATGTCGTTTTACGCCGAGGGCGGTCCCGGTGTGCGGCAGGGGTATCCGTACTTGAGGACTTGGGCTGTGAGGTCAACGGCGCAGCGGAGCGGGCAGGCTGCTGTCCCAGCGGATCGTTCTGCTCATGGCAACACATTGTTCCCCGGGCTTGCGATCCCGTATTCAGTATCGATCATCTGCTGGCTGCTGGAGGAATGAGAGGGCGCTTCAGCGCCGTTGCCCTCAAGCTGGGCCGCGATCGATACTACGAGTCCGCCCAGAAGGAAACCGATCAAGCCGGCGGCCAGAATATTGGTGTTCATGGAATCCTCCGGTGGATCCTAGTACGAGTTCTCAGTGGTGATGGCCGTGATGGTCGCCGACGTCCGGCCCGGCACCACTGGCACCTGCCGGGCCATGGTGGCCCTGGTCGCCGCCGTGGCCCTGGTGGCCTTCGTGGTACTGGTGGGTCAGCGCGTGTCCCTTGCCCTTGTCGATCAGGTAGCGGTTGACCGGGAATGCCGCTATGAAAGCTGCGCTGAGGGCAACGATCATGCCAATCCAGAAGATTGGATTGACCAACCCGGCATCCATGGCACCGGGGATGATGGCCATCACGGCGTTGTCCACGATCTCCATCACAGCGATGGAGATCGTGTCGGCTGCGAATACGACGCTGAGGGCGGCGCTGAAGCCGAGCCCGGCTTGGATGAGCGGCAGCGTCGAGAGGGTGTAACCGAAGAGGAAAGCGAGCATGATCGCCAAGACGATGGTGATGCCGTTGGAGAGGCCCAGGGCCGTGCCGATCATGAGTCCCGCAATCTCGCCGATAGCACAGCCCGTAAGGCAATGCAGGGTAGCGCTGGCAGCCATACGGTTGCGGGAGTTCATGCTCTGCCTTTCGTAGGAATACCCCCTAAGGGTATTCAAGGGAAGGCAGCAATACAAGCCTTTTGAAGGCTGAGGATTCCCGCCATCTCCGTGGGAGTTTGCTGCTTGTGCTGAGCCCCCCAGGGGAAGCGCCCTTTGAGGAACCTTGTCGATCCCTGCGTCTTTCAGCACGGCGTCCCCACGACGAGTATTTTGACATGCATACCCATAGGGGGTATATCTATAGTCTGAAGTCCCATACCCCATGGGGGTATGCACGAGGAAGGGATCTGGGCATGACTATCACTGAATTCGAAGTGACGGGGATGACCTGCGGGCATTGCGAGCTTTCGGTCCGGGAAGAGGTTCAGGAGATTCCCGGGGTCGAAGCGATCGAGGTAAGCCATCGGACGGGCAAGTTGGCAGTCACCAGCAACAAGCCCTTGGAGCAGGGCGCGGTCATCGCCGCCGTCGAAGCGGCAGGGTACCGGGCGGTGCAGGCAGGATGAACGCTGCCGGACGCCTGGGAGTGTATGCCGCGGGGTTGGCGGTGGTGTTTACCGGCGCCTTCACCGCGGCGGGGGTCGCCGTTCCGGAAGAGACGGTAGCGGCATGGACACAGACAGCGGAAGGACATGAAGTGGACCAGCACAATGGCGGACATAAAGCATCTGCCGCCCCGACTGCCACCGGAGCGGCCGGGTCAATGGTCCCGGGTGTGGCGGTGGAGCAGGACGGTTACCTGCTTCAGGAGGTTTCAGCACCGGGTGCGGTGGGGCAGGCCGGGCGCCTCTCGTTCGCGATCGCCGGTCCTGACGGGGCGCCGGTCACCGAATTCGAGACCGAGCACGGAAAGGATCTTCACCTGATCGTGGTGCGCTCCGACGGTACCCGGTACCGGCACGTCCACCCTGTCATGGACCAAGGCGGCCGCTGGTCCCTGCCGTGGCAGTGGGAAGCCGCGGGCACCTACCGGATCTACGCCGACGGCATGCCCGCAGGCGCCGGGAAGAGCCTGACGTTGACCCGCACGGTGGATGTGGCCGGGATGTTTGAGCCGGCCGCCCCGGCCCCAACGGCCACCGACGACGTTGATGGTTTCCGGGTTTCCCTGAACGGTGACCTGTCCGCCGGGGCGGCCTCGGCATTGACGGTGAACGTTGCCCGCGACGGCAAGCCCGTCACTAACCTCGAACCCTATCTGGGCGCCTACGGCCACCTGGTGGCGTTGCGTTCCGGGGACCTTGCCTACCTGCACGTTCACCCCGAAGGGGCCGGACCGGTCGAGGGTGAAGTTTCAGGGCCCGAGGTCCAATTCGCCGCAACGGCCCCCACCCCGGGGCGCTACTACCTCTACTTCGATTTCCAGGTCGACGGGCAGGTCCACAGCGCCCGATTCGTCCTCGACACCACCGGATCCGCCCACAACCCACCGAACGGCAGCACCGGGACCCCCGGCAGCGCCGATCACAGTCACAGCGGTCACTGAACCCAACCACCACCGACTCGCCCGGCCGCTCTGACCGGGCCGGCAGCGGCAGAAAGAAGCACTCCATGTCTGAATTCTCGGCCCCCTATCAGGTGCTGGGCACCGGCATCGAACTCGAGATCGGGGGCATGACCTGCGCCTCGTGCGCTAACCGGATCGAGAAAAAGCTCAACAAGCTCGAGGGCGTCACCGCCACCGTGAACTACGCCACTGAGAAGGCACGCATCAACGTCCCGCCCGGGTACGACGCGCAGGCACTTGTCGCGGAGGTCGAGAAGGCCGGCTACACCGCGACCCTGCCCGCCACGAGGCAGGAACAGGAGATGGCAGGAGCCGACCGGCCCGACACGGAACTGCTGGCCCTGAAGCACCGGCTGATCGGTAGCGTCCTGCTGGCAGTCCCGGTGATCGTGCTGGCGATGATCCCTGCCCTGCAGTTCACCTACTGGCAGTGGCTGTCCCTCGCCCTGGCAGCCCCGGTGATCGTCTGGGCAGGCTGGCCGTTCCACAAGGCAGCGTTCACTAACCTGCGGCACGGCACCGCCACCATGGACACCCTGGTCTCCATGGGAACGACCGCGGCGTTCCTGTGGTCGCTCTATGCCCTGTTCTTCGGCACCGCCGGAACCCCGGGCATGACACACCCCTTCGAACTGACCGTGACGCCCACCAATGGTGCAGCGAACATCTACCTTGAGGTGGCCGCCGGTGTCATCATGTTCATCCTGGCCGGCCGGTACTTCGAGAAGCGCTCCAAGCGCCAGGCCGGTGCTGCGCTGCGCGCCCTGCTGGAACTGGGTGCCAAGGACGTAGCCGTCCTGCGGGACGGGGCCGAGACCCGCATCCCTACGGACCAGCTCACCGTCGGGGACGAGTTTGTGGTCCGCCCGGGGGAGAAGATCGCCACCGACGGCGTCGTCGTCAGCGGCCGCAGCGCCGTGGATGAGTCCATGCTCACCGGTGAGTCCGTACCGGTGGAGATCGGTGAAGGCGACGCGGTGACCGGGGCGACGGTGAACGCCGGTGGCAGGCTGGTGGTTCGCGCCACCCGGATCGGATCCGACACGCAGCTGGCGCAGATGGCTCGGCTCGTGGAAAACGCCCAGTCCGGCAAAGCTGAGGTCCAGCGCCTGGCCGACAAGGTCTCCGGGGTGTTCGTGCCCGTCGTCATCGCCATCGCCGTGGCCACGCTCGGCGCCTGGCTCGGCGCCGGGTTCCCGGTAACGGCGGCGTTCACCGCGGCCGTGGCCGTGCTCATCATCGCCTGCCCCTGCGCCCTGGGCCTGGCCACCCCGACCGCGCTGCTGGTCGGAACGGGACGCGGCGCGCAGCTCGGCATCCTCATCAAGGGCCCTGAAGTGCTCGAATCCACCCGCAAGGTCGACACCATCGTGCTGGACAAGACCGGCACCGTCACCACCGGCAAAATGACGCTGCTGGGTGTGCACACCGCACACGGCACCGACAGGGATGAGCTGCTCCGCGTCGCCGGTGCACTGGAGGACGCCTCCGAGCACCCCATCGCCCAGGCCATTGCCCGCGGCGCCACCGAACGCGTCGGCGCTCTGCCAACCCCGGAATCCTTCACCAATCACGAAGGACGCGGCGTGCAGGGCAACGTTGAAGGGCACCTGGTCATCGTGGGACGCGAGACGCTGCTGACGGACTGGGCCCTGGCCATGCCGGCAGACCTGGCCCGAGCCAAGGCCGAGGCGGAAGCCGCAGGGGAGACCGCCGTCATCGTGGCATGGGACGGCGAAGTCAGCGGCGTGCTCACCGTCGCCGATGCCATCAAGGACACCAGCGCCGAAGCCATCACCCGGTTCCGGTCCCTCGGCCTGACCCCCGTCCTGCTGACCGGTGACAACCGGGCGGTGGCCGAACAGGTCGCCGCGAAGGTCGGCATCGAACACGTCATCGCCGAAGTCCTGCCCCAGGACAAGGTCGACGTCATCACCCGGCTCCAAAAGGACGGCAAGGTCGTTGCCATGGTCGGCGACGGCGTTAACGACGCCGCAGCCCTGGCCCAGGCCGACCTGGGCCTCGCCATGGGCACCGGCACGGACGCTGCCATCGAAGCCGCCGACCTGACCCTGGTCCGCGGGGACCTCCGCGCCGCCGCCGACGCCATCCGGCTGGCCCGCAAGACCCTGGGCACCATCAAAACCAACCTGTTCTGGGCCTTCGCCTACAACGTAGCCGCGGTTCCGCTGGCTGCTCTCGGCCTGCTCAACCCGATGCTCGCCGGAGCTGCGATGGCGTTCTCCAGCGTCTTCGTCGTCAGCAACAGCCTCCGCCTGCGCACCTTCACCAGCGAAGCGGCCAGACTCCCACGGGCAACCACCAGCCCCCGGGCGCACCAGCCGCTCGACGCCTGAATCCATCCCACCCCTACCGAAAGGACACCATCCATGGGAGACAACACCGGAAGCTGCTGCGACGGCAACACCACCAAGAACACCATGCCCCAGGACCTGACCCTGACTGTCAGGCCAGCGCACACTGATGACTCCATCGCCGAATGCCCGGTCATGCCCGGCACGCCCGTGGTCAAGGCCGTCGCCGAAGCAAGGGGCCTCTACCGCGACTACCAAGGCAACCGCTACTGGCTCTGCTGCCCCGGATGCGGACCGGCCTTCGACGCCGACCCCGCCAGATACGCCAAGGCCGGCTGAACCGGGACAGGCATCAGGAGAGGCAGGGGCGGAATTACCTGATTCCCGCCCCTGCCACACTTTCAGCCCTGCGGACCTGACTAGCACGTCCCCGGCTCATGACCATTAGGTGTTCGCCACGTCAGCACGACCGCCTCGAGCAACTGACCCCAAGTGAGGGTCACTTGCACAGGTTCGGGGGTGGCCCCCGCCGCGCCGGCGCTGCTTTATCCCGCCTTCCGCCGTTGATAGTGGCGGGCAACCCGCATCCGATTTCCGCAGCGCGTGCGCGAGCACCAGCGGCGACGCGGGTTGGATGGAAGGAAGAGCAGGACGCAGTCTTCGGCCTCACACTGGCGGATCCGGGCAACCGCCGGGTCCGTGAGGAGTTCGACGACGCCTTCGGCCAGCCATGCAGCCAGGCGCTCCGCTGCGGAGCCCAGGCGTCGCCGGTTGGCAGTGGGCCCGTCGGGGCCATCAACAAGCTCGAGGATGCAGGGAGACCCCCGCAGCATCTGATTGATGGCGTCCAGGTCATCGTGGCCGAGCGGGGTTTCCCTCCGGGCACACTCGATGGCCCGCGCTGATCGGTCCCGGACACACCGCACAACGGCCAGCTCTGCAGGGCCAATGTTCCCGGAGAGGCCTTCGGGGCAGCGATCGGCCTGTAAAGCAAGCCAGGCGCTCAGATCCTCAGGCGTGACGAGAAAATCACCGTGCGCGTAACGGGTATTGACCAGGTCCAGAGCCAACGGCTCTCCAACCAGCGGGGCAAGGGCACTCATAGTCTAATGCTACCCGACGCCGGTTTAGGGGTTAGACTCGTTCCCGTTGCGCAACTAATGCATAAAAGACCCCATAAGGAGTTAGCCTTTGTCTTCCCTCTTTCCCCCCGTCGCCTGCCGCCATGTTGAAGTGGACGGTGTCCGGGTGTTCTTCCGTGAATCACGCCCAGCCCAAGCGGATGCACCCGTCTTGCTGCTCCTGCATGGTTTCCCCTCGGGATCCCACCAGTTCCTCCGTCTGATTGACGCACTGGGCTCGCGCTACCGGGTGATCGCACCCGATCTGCCTGGATTCGGCCATACCGAGGTCCCGGAAGGTTTCCTCTATTCCTTCGACAGCCTCTCGGGAATCATCGAAGGCTTCGTGCAGCATCTGGGGCTGTCCCGGTTCGCGATGTATGTCTTCGACTTTGGCGCACCCGTCGGGTTCCGCATCGCGGAGCGGCATCAGGAGTGGATCGCCGGGCTTGTGGTACAGAACGGCAACGCCTACGAGGAAGGCCTGTCAGAGGCGGCCCGCGGGCTCCTCACTCTGGACCCCGAAGACTCCGCCGCCGTGCAGACACTCCAGGACCTCCTTACCCTGAACGGAACCCGCAGCCAGTACGAAACCGGGGTTGCCGACCCTGGCATGATCGCCCCGGACGGATGGACGCTCGACCAGCACTTCCTGGAGCTCCCGGGCCGGAAGGACGCCCAGCTCGCCCTGCTGTTCGACTACCACACGAACATCGCAAGCTATGGCCGCTGGCAGGAATGGCTGCGCCGGTACGCTCCGCCAACCCTCATTGTCTGGGGGCGGAACGACCCCTTCTTCATTGAGCCGGGCGCCCGGGCCTACCTCCGCGACCTGCCCGGTGCCGAGCTTCATCTTTTCGACACCGGCCACTTCGCCCTCGAGACGCATGTGGCGGAGATCGCTCAGCTCATCGACGGTTTCCTCGACCGGTCCTGGAGCTGAAGCATGCATCCCGTCATTGATACACCGCCCGTCCAGCCGACCATCCGGCGGAACCGCTGGTCCGTCGCCTTGGGCCTTAGCGCCGCAGCCCTGGCCGGCGTCGGGGCCAACGCGATGATCGCGTTGCTGGCACCCATCGCCGGCGTGCCCAACAACTTCCAGCCCCTTAACCCGCCCTCGTACACCCTCCTGACGGTACTCGGAGTGCTGATGGGCACGGTGGGTTGGGCCATCACGCGTGCGGTTTCGAAAAATCCGCGGAAACTGCTCAGCTGGCTCGTGCCGGTGGTCGTCCTTGCCTCCTGCATTCCGGACGTGTTCCTGCTCGAGCAGGGCGGGGCGGCCGGCGTCCTCGCTGCAGTCCTCATGCACGTAGCGCCCGCAGCGATCGCCGTCCCGGTCTACAGGCGGCTCCTGCCGCTGCCGTCCTGAACCAGTCCGATACCAACGCATAGGAGACTTCCATGAACACCCCCACCACAAACCACATGTACGACCTGGCAGTCATCGGCGCCGGCTCCGCCGCGAAGGCCGCAGCCACGGAAGCCCGCCGCCGCGGAAAATCCGTCGTTATGATCGAGCGCGGCCATCCCGGCGGCACCTGCCTCAACGTGGGCTGCGTACCCTCCAAACACCTCCTGGCAGCTGCAGCGGCCCGAGCAGGAGCCGACAGCAACAGATTCCCCGGCATCACCTCCTCCGCCGGCCCGGTGGACATGGCATCACTGATCAGCGACAAGGACGCATTCATCTCCAAGCTGCGAGAACGCGACCACGTCCACGCGACAGCACAGGCCGGCATCACATTGCGCCGGGGCACCGCATCGTTCATTAAAGCCGACGAAACCGGCGTTTCCCTGAGCATCACCGATGAGGACGGCAACGCGGAAAAGATCGCTGCCAATCATGTCCTTATCGCCACCGGCGCCCAACCGTTCGTCCCGCCCATTCCAGGGCTCGACACAATCGATTACTTGACCTCCGTGACGTCAATGTCACTGCATCAACTGCCCGCATCGCTCGTAGTGGTCGGGGCCAACGCGATCGGACTGGAGCAGGCACAGCTATTTTCCAGACTGGGCGCCAAGGTCACCGTCATCGAAGTGGCCGACAGGATCGCCCCCTTCGAGGACCCCGCGATTTCTGCGGCACTTCAGGAGGCCCTCGAGGCGGAAGATATCGAGATACTTACAGCGGCTAACCTGACACAGGTCCAGCCGGACGGCGACGGTGTCCTCGCCACGGTCGAGGTCAACGCCACCACCATCCGCGTCCCGGCTGAACGGCTGCTCATCGCCACAGGACGACGCCCCATCACCGATGGGCTGAACCTGGACTCTGTCGGGCTCGCCGTCGGCGTGCGCGGGGAAGTGCCTGTGGACGCGCATCTGCGCACTTCCCACCCCCGCATCTGGGCCGCCGGCGACGTTACGGGACACCCCCAGTTCGTCTATGTTGCAGCAACACAGGGCGCCGCCGCCGTCTCCAACGCCTTCGGGGACGCTCCCCAGGCACTCGACTACACCGTGCTGCCCCGCGTTACCTTTACCTCCCCGGCCGTGGCATCGGTGGGACTGACCCCCGCCCAAGCCGACGCCGCCGGCAGCCCATTCGAGACACGCGAACTCCCGCTCAACTTCGTGCCCCGGGCACTAATCAACCGCAAGACCTCCGGCCTGCTCAAGCTGATCTCAGACCCGGACACCGGCCGGCTCCTGGGCGTCCATATGGTCGGCGAGGAAGCAGGAGAGGTCATCACTGCCGCAACCTATGCCCTGTCTGCCGGCCTCACCACCCAACAGCTCGCAACTACCTGGGCCCCGTTCCTCACCATGGCCGAATCCCTCAGGATCGCAGCCCAAATGCCCGCCGCTATACACAACTGACGCAAACGAGACCGCCGCTGGGCGATCCAACTTCAAGGGCTTGCTTGAACTCATATACCCCCTCCGGGTATAGTTGCAGAGCATACCCCGTGGGGGTATGTTGCTTGAACTTTGAAGTGCGGGCTGTGATCCTGCCAGGGAGAAGAGGAAATTGTCGTGACTGAAAAGGCGGGACAGCGGAGCGGATTGATACCCCTGCTGGTGATAGCCACCGCGCAGCTGATGCTGGTGCTGGACGACTCGATCGTGAATATCGCGTTGCCGAGCATCCAGCAGGAACTCGGGATCGATGCCGTGCATTTGCCCTGGATAGTGAACGCCTACATCCTCGCGTTCGGCGCCCTGCTGCTCCTGGGCGGTCGGATCGGCGACCTGTATGGGCGCCGGCGTGCCCTGCAGGCGGGCCTCGTTATCTTTGTGCTTGGGTCACTGGTCGGCGGTCTCGGCCTGAACAGTGGGGCGCTCATTGGCGCCCGGGCCGTCCAGGGGCTGGGGGCGGCGCTGGTCGCGCCGAATGCCCTGGCCTTGATCGCCACAACCTTTGCCGAGCGCAAGACACGGGACGCCGCCCTCGGGCTGTACGGCGCGATGTCCGGCCTCGGAATCGTGGTCGGCCTGCTCCTCGGGGGCGTGTTGACCGACACCCTGGGCTGGCGTTGGGTGTTCTTCATCAACATCCCTATCGGCATCCTGGTGCTTCTCGGTAGCCGCACGCTTGTTGAAGCAGAGCGCCACCCGGGCAGCCTTGACGTCAGGGGCGCAGTGCTGGGAACCGGCGGCATGGTGGCCCTGGTGTATGCCATTACCCGCTTTGGCGAAGATGGTTTCACCGACCTGATCGGGATTGGGCTCCTCGGCGCCGCACTGGTACTGCTTGCAGCATTCATCGCCACTCAAGCACGCAGCAGCACGCCGCTGGTTCCGCTGAGATTGTTCAGGGACCGCGGCCGCGCCGGTGCCTACGCGTCTATGCTGTTGCTGGCCGTTGGGCCCATGGGCACCTTCTATGTGATCACCCTTTACCTCCAGCAGGTACAGCACTACAGCCCCTTGCAGACCGGGCTGAGCTGGCTTCCTTTCGCTGCCGGGATAGTCGTCGGAGCCGGCGGCGCTCCCAAACTGCTCAACAAGGTGGCTCCGCGCGTTATCGCAGCAGGGGGCGCTTTGCTCAGCGCGGCGGCGGCCTTCTGGTTCTCCTTCATCCAGGTAGACACGAGCTACTGGCTGCACCTTGCCCCGGCTATGTTCTTCCTCGCCCTCGGGTTCGGCCTCGGTGTCATTGCCCTAACCCAGGCCGCGGTCTACAACACGGCAGCCAACGAGGCCGGCATTGCCTCCGCACTGCTCAACTCCGCGCAACAGATCGGGGTGGCTCTGGGATTGGCGGTTCTGGCTGGCATCGCCGCAACCGTCACCGGGACGTCCGAACCCGGCGCAACAGCGGGCGCTCAGTTGATCGCCGGGTACGGCAGTGCACTCACCGTCGCCACCGGCATGCTCGCAGCTGCCGGGCTATTGGCAGCCACCACCTTGCCGTCTAAACCAACGGCACAAGCCGATGGCAAGTCCGCTGTGGCTGTGGTCAAGCAGCCGAGCCACTAGCCGCAGGGAGGCCCGCCCCCATCAGGGCGGGCACGTTGGTCCTTCGAGCCCAAGCCAATCGCGGCGGCAGCATCCTTCCCCATCCTGACTCCGTGTCCCGAAAGCAGCCGAGTCTTTATCCTTGCCGCCGCCGAACTCATCGTCTCGTCATGGTCACCCTCAGTAACACCAGCAATAGCAGTAACGCCGCGCAACGAAAGGCTAAATAATGCATGATCACCAGGCAGATGCCCAGTACATGAACGATCTGAAGGAGAGCGCGCCAGAGATGGTCTCCGCGTTCTTTGCGTTCGACAAGGCGGTTTTCGGCAAGAAGACCGGCGGCCTTGACCCCCTTGTCCGGGAACTTATCGCCGTTGGTGTCGCGGTCACCACGCAATGCCACTTCTGCATCGAGGATCACACCAAGCGTGCCGCCACCGCAGGAGCCTCCAAAGCCGACATTGCGGAGGCTGTCATGGTTGCTACAGCGCTGCGCGCCGGCGGTGGAGTGACCCACGGGTGGAAAGCGATGAGAAGCATGGCCGAAAGGACTGAGTAACGCCAAGCAAGGCGCGACACGCGAGAACCGGTCGGTCATCGTCTGGACCCGCATACCGAAGCTGCAGAACCCCTTTGACAGCCCGCTCGCCCGCCTATTTTAAGAGCCAATAACGGATATTCCGTCAAGCAAACGGCCGGTGTCAGATTCAGGTGTGCCCTAATTGGAAGAACACTCACATGTGCGTCTGTTATCCGTACTTAATGGCTCCGGGTCCCCAAGATGCCGTGATCGACACGATCTAAAATCCACCCGGTGTCCAGGAGCTAAGGGCGGGACGTCCATGAACGAGCTCACCGAGCGTTGCTGAGGGCGGCTGCCTGGTTGAACGGATAGAGATGAGCAGTTGTCATCCGGTATCGGAAGCAGCTGGTCCCGTCTAGCTCCTGGGGTTTGACCCAGGCTTGGTAGCCCAGGGCTGCCTCGTACATGGTTCGCGGCTGGACGCCCTCGGCTGCAATCCAGAGAACGGAGGAATCGTCCGTTGCGTCATCGACAGCGCCGTTCCTGATGGCGACGCCGTTGTGGCGGATTTCCACGCGTGCGCCAATGAGGGCGCTCCACTGGTTGTGATTTTCGAGCTTCATGTTTGTCCTTGGTGATGGCAAATGATGCAGCTGGACTCGTTGCCGGCAAGAAACCTGCGCGCCTATGTAGGGGACGAAGCTCGAACTCGGATCCTTTGCGACGCCTCTTCTAGACGTGTGGGTTTGCAACTACTCCTCTGGGCGGGTAGGCAAACTTCGTCTACCTGCATCTAAGGGGTTGTTTAAGGCGAAGTTTGTTGGACGCCGGGTTTCGGCCCCATCGTCATGGGCCGAAACCCGGCGTTTGAGTTTGCTAGTCGTGGGCTTTCGCCCCATCACACGACACTGGGCTGGGAGGGGCATGCCGCCGGCCGGCGCGGGGGAGAGGTTATGGCTTCTCGCGGTCCGGGCTGGGTATGGCTGAAGCGGCGCCGGTGAAGCCCTCCCGTGTCTCTGCAATGGTCCTGATGCGGTCTCTGCAGGCAAACCATCCGACCACCATGAGGGCCACGGCCACGATGGTGACGAGGAGCGTCGCGGGAGTGTCGATAAAGATCATGATGAGAACCACGCCCAGGAAGAGGAGGGAGAGGTAGCCGGTGTAGGGGGCGCCGAACATGCGGAAGGAGGGGCGCTTGAGCCAACCCTTGTCGGCCCAACGTTTGAGCTGGATCTGGCAAAGAAGAATGGTGGCCCAGGTGGTGATGATGCCGACCGCCGCGACGCTGAGGACGATTTCAAAGGCCTCGCCCGGAAGCAAGTAGTTCAGCGGGACGCCCAGGAGCGAGACCACCGCGGTGATGGCGATGCCGCCGTAGGGGACGCCGGCTTTATTCATACGGGAGGCGAATTTGGGGGCTGAGCCGTTGACCGACATGGAGCGCAGGATCCTGCCGGTGGAGTAGAGGCCGGCGTTGAGAGAGGACAGGGCGGCGGTGAGGACCACGAGGTTCATGATGATGTCCACGCCCTGGATGCCGATGGAGCCGAAGAACGTCACGAAGGGGCTGACGCCTTTTTGGTAGGAGGTGTAGGGCAGCAGGAGGGAAAGCAGGATGACGGAGCCGACGTAAAAGACGGCGATGCGGAAGACCACGGAGTTGATGGCCTTGGGGATGATCTTCTCGGGGTTCTTCGTTTCGCCGGCGGCTGTGCCGACCAGCTCGATGGAGGCGTAGGCAAAGATGACACCCTGCATAAGGACAATCATGGGCAGCACACCGGTGGGAAAAAGTCCGCCGGTATCCAGGATCAACTGGATACCGACAGGTGACCCCGTGGGAGTCCCGAAGACAACGAAGTAGGTGCCTACAACGAGGAAGATAACAAGCGCCGCCACCTTCACGAACGCGAACCAGAATTCCATCTCGCCGAATACCTTGACCGAGATCAGGTTCAGGCCGAGCACCAGCACGAGCGAAATAAGTGCCCAGGCCCACTGCGGAACTGCTCCGATCCACGGCACGTAGTTGCCGAAGAAGTTCATGTAGAGGGCAGCGGCGGTGGTGTCAGCCACCGTAGTTGTGGCCCAGACAAGCCAGTAGAACCAACCGGATACAAACGCGGCCTTCTCACCGAAGAATTCCCGGGCGTAGGAGACGAACGAGCCAGATGTCGGTCGGTGAAGTACCAGTTCACCAAGAGCACGAAGGATGAGGAAAGCGAAGAATCCACAAAGGGCGTACGCCAGGATCAACGACGGTCCTGCAGCCGCAAGGCGGCCGCCAGCGCCCAAGAACAGGCCGGTCCCGATAGCGCCGCCGATGGCGATCATCTGGATTTGGCGCGGCTTCAGGCTCTTCTGATAGCCGGCGTCTTCAGCGTGAACAGAGCGGGTTTCACGGGTGTTTTCCCGCTCAGGTGGCAGGTCAAGGTCAGGCAAAGGAACGGACATGGGGACCTTTCATTGGCCGGTGATGTCACCATGCCCGTCAACCGTAGGAGGTTGTCTGGATGGGAGCATCTGCCGTGGAGATGTCGAAGGGTTTTCCTGCATCCCTAACCGCGCGTGCAAGAGCACTGGAAGGCCAAGAAGCAAGGATCCGGATTGAAGGTCGAGGCGCGAGGGCACCTACATACTTTCAATTCAGAGTTGAGGATATGCCCCAAGTCACAACAGAATCAACACTTAGTTGTAAAAACTTCAAGTCGGTGTCGCAAACACACCGGTTGCGCGACGCTACTGAAGCCCTGCCGCTTCCATATCTACACATTTTGTGTAATTATGATTCCGACCACCACCCACAGATGTCTAATCGAGCTTCGGCTGCGAATACGCAGCAGCACTGGGTGCGTCTGCTCCGATTCTTGAATTTATGGAAGGCCTACTATGACTACGCCAGTAACTGCCCCTCCTCTTTACGCCCGCGCCGTGCGCGTCGGTGACCTGCTGTTTGTATCGGGTCAGCTTCCTGTCAACGAGGCCGGGCTGCTGTATCCCGGCAAGGTGGGGACGGAAGTGACCGTGGGACAGGCCAGGGAGGCGGCGACCTTGGCCGCCACCAACTGCCTCAACGTGATCCGTGAGACGTTGGGTTCGCTGGATGCGGTGAAGGGTGTCGCACGGCTAGGCGGGTATGTCGCTGCCGGAGCAGGGTTCAATAACGCGCCTGCAGTTGTGGATGCGGCATCCCAACTGATTCTGGACGTTTTGGGGGAGCGGGGCCGGCATGCGCGTTTGGCGCTGGGTGTGGCATCTCTTCCGTTGGGGGCGTGCGTGGAAATTGAGTTGGCAGTCCAATGCTGATCACAGAGAGAATGAATGGCATGCATGCCGACGACGCCAGCCAGCTTCCCAACCCTCTGGAGGAGCTCAGCCTGAACGAGCTTCGTCAGCGCACCAGCATGAAGTGGCGGACTCACCCGGATGACGTGCTGCCGCTGTGGGTTGCGGAGATGGACGTCAGACTGGCGCCCCCCGTCGCCGAGGCGCTCCATCGTGCCATCGACGCAGGTGACACAGGTTATCCGGTCGGCACAGCCTATGCCGAAGCCTTTGCTGCTTTCGCGGCCGCGCATTGGTCATGGAGTGGGTTGGATGTCAACAGGACCGCGATTGTTCCTGACGTGATGATGGGCGTCGTGGAAGTTCTGCGACTGGTCACCAGTCCTGGTGACGCAGTTGTCGTCAACTCCCCGGTCTATGCACCCTTCTACGCCTTCGTTACGCACGACAACCGGCAGGTTTTGGAAGCACCCCTGGGCGAAGACCTGCGGATTGACCTGGATGCCCTTGAGGAAACCTTTAGCCGTATCAGGCACGAGGGACGCAGGGCGGCCTACCTGCTGAGTAACCCCCACAACCCCACCGGCACCGTTCACACGCTCCGTGAGCTGACAGCGGTGGCTGAACTAGCCAGCAAGTATGGAGTGAGGGTCGTTTCGGACGAGATCCATGCCCCGCTCGTCCTGCCTGGCTCCACGTTCATCCCGTTCCTGAGTGTCCCCGGCTCCGAGAACGCCTTTGCCGTGATGTCGGCTTCGAAGGCATGGAACCTGGCCGGGCTGAAAGCCGCACTGGCTGTGGCCGGCCCCGACGCTGCTGCAGACCTCGCCCGTATGCCCGAAGAAGTCAGCCATGGACCAAGCCATCTGGGGCTTATCGCTCACACAGCGGCGCTTAAGCACGGGCAGGAGTGGCTCAAAGCGTTGATTCAGGGCCTGGACTCGAACCGAACCCTGCTAAGGCATTTGCTTGCAGAACATTTGCCGGACGTTGGCTATAAAGAACCCGAAGGTACCTACCTGGCCTGGCTGGACTGCCGACACCTCGGAGTACAAACGCCCCAGAGCCCCGGTGGGCTAGCTGTGGTCAGTGATTTGGCCGGACCAGCGCAGCTGTTCCTGGACAAAGCCAGGGTGGCGTTGAGCTCAGGGCACGTATTCGGCAGTGGCGGTGAGGGCCACGTCCGCTTGAACTTCGCGACCTCCCAGACGATCCTGACTGAAGCTGTCGAACGAATGGGGCGAGTCCGTCCCTAAAACCAAAGGAAGCAGGCCCGGGAAGGAGCCCCGGGCCTGCTTTGCTTAATCGCTTTGTTCGGTCGATCCGTTCACTTCATTGAGATAGTTGTAAATCGTGAACCTGGTGACTCCCAGCGCCGCGGCAACTGTCTCCGCGGCCTGCTTGATCAAGAAGAAGCCTCGCCGGTCAAGTTCAGCCACTACCTGGACCTTATGTTCCTTCCGCATCTTCTCGGGCAGCACCCCAACAGTTGAAATCGCCGCATCAACAAGGCGGCCGCTCAGCTCTTCAACACTATGTGGAAAGTATTCACTTCCGTTCACCGGTCCCGACGATGGGGCCGACCGGTGCGCCGCCAGCGAAGCCTGCGTCTGCGCGGGTGCCGCCTCGTGGCCCAAGACAAAACGATCCATTGCTGCACGCAACGTGACCCAGGCTGACACATCTGTGTTCAGGCACAGTGCTGCTGCGGCACGACCGTCCCGGTCGGAGTAGATGATCGTGGTGCTCTGAAGTATCCGCCCGTCGGGTAACTGCGACCGATATCCAATCTCGTGGCTGAGGTCCCCGGCAGCAACTCGTTCCAGAAGTTTGTCTGTGGGCGGATCGCCGATGCGCCGACCGGTAACTACCCCGGCAATGGCCCGGACCGTGTCCGGGATTCGCTGCAAATCGTGCAGTACAACCTCCGTCGGCTGGGGAACAGAAGCCTGGAGAGGCTCCACTAGAAGCTCTAGGACGCAGTTGATTGATTCAGCGTCCATTCCTTGGAGACCTTCTGGAGCCGGCGCCATCGTGTCCCTCATCTGACTGCCCATGCTAGTCCTCCGTTGCAAAGCTGTTGAATCCACTGCACTCAGTCCTAGAATTTTAACACTTTGTTCAAAAAGACGGGGCGACATCAACGAGGGCTTCGTGACTTTCCGTATGTGCGGCCAGGGGTGATGGCGTTTCAGAGACAGGCATAGGCCGGGTTCCCGTTTCCTCGTCCGCCTGTCCTCGACCCGATTAGCATTTCGAAGGCACGAACTTCCCTGCGCTGAGTCATGATGACCGCCTTCGGAGACACCCCTCGAAGTGCGATTTTTCGCCACTAAGCAGATCGGGGTAATCGCGGGCAAACATCGCCGATCTCAACGACTGATCAATGCTCGTCCGGAAAAATGTAGGGCTGGTGCGTTAGCTGACGACGACTCGCACGAAGCGTGCCCGAGTGTCGCCGACGTTGACGTAGGCGTACTGCTGTGAGGTCGGAAAGGCAAGGTGGTCACCCGTGCGGAGCTCGGTGTCGCCGTGCTCGTGTTCGACGCGGATGGAGCCCTCGGAGACGAAGAGCATCTCCGACCATCCCACCGGATCCGGCTGCGCGTCGTAGCGATCGCCCGTTTCGAGGGTCCACGCCCACAATTGGGCGTCCTTGGCGGCGGGAACGGATGCCAGCAGCACCGCGACGCTGTCTTGCCGGTCTCCTCGCCATGCAACTTCGTTGATATCGGTATGAGGTGCGGCTGGTGCGGCAACGAGATCGACGAATGTGACACCCAACGCATCGGCGAGGTGATCGAGGCCTGTCAGGCTGATGTTTGCCTCACCTGCCTCGAGCTTGACGACAGTACGGCGGCTGATGCCTGCGCGGTCCGCCAGAGCGACTTGGCTGAGCTGAGCCGCCAAACGATAGCGACGCACGTTCGCACTGACGTGCTCCAGGACACCGTTAGTTCCCTCTGTTTGCATGTGCACTATTCTGCACCATAGAGTGTGCAGCATGTTGCACACTCGTCCGCGATGGCGCCTGCTCTCCAGGCATGAATTCGCACTCGTCCTCATCACAGCCATGTGGGGGCGACGTTCCTCGTAGTTCACATCGCTGTCCAGTACAGCGGACCGTGGTTCTTTGTGGGCATGCGGTTCGTGACCGCTGGCATCATCAGTGCTCTCGTTTTCGCGCGCGTCCTCCATGGCCTTGCCTGGAAAGACCTTGCGGCAGGTTCAGCCATCGGCGTGATGATCTTCCTCGGCTACGGACTGCAAACCGTCGGACTCCAAACGATCAACAGCAGCACCTCCGCATTCATCACAGCCCTCTACGTTCCCCTTGTTCCAATCCTGCAGTGGATGGTGTTCAAAAAGCCGCCGCGCCTTCCTACATGGATCGGTGTGGGGCTTGCCTTCGTAGGTCTCGTGCTGCTCGCCGACCCGGGCAGCGTCGGCTTCACCTTCGGCTCGGGGGAGATCGCAACCGTCCTGAGCACCATTCCGATTGCAGCGGAAATCATCCTTATCGGCTGGTTCGCGGGCAAGGTGCATCTGGGCCGGGTGACCGTGGTCCAGTTGCTTGTCGCGGGACTACTGGGCTTTCTGGCCATGCCCGTCGTCGGTGAGGAGCTGCCCGCATTCTCCTGGGTGTGGGTGGCGGCCTCTGTCGTCCTGGGGGCTGCGAGCTGCCTCATCCAGCTCACGATGAACTGGGCCCAGAAATCCATCTCGCCTACGCGGGCAACGATCATCTACGCCGCCGAGCCTGTATGGGCTGCGATCATCGGCCGGGTCGCCGGGGACCGGCTGCCCCCGGTCGCGATCGTCGGGGCCGTGTTCATTGCCGTCGGCGCCCTCGTCAGCGAACTCAAACCCCGCAAGCGTGGCGACTCCAATACTTCAGGTGAGCCTGCACTGGGGGTGGACAATCCAACCCCCGTTCTCCTCCACCTCGAGCAAACGGACTAACACCTGCCCCTGCCACGACTCATACTGCTGTCACTTACCCGTACAGGGCGCGACCACCTCGACCGGAGCCGTGCTCCTCGTTGAGCCAACGAAATGCTCGCTGGAACTACGGAACATCTCCCGGGGCGGCCGGCCTCAAGCTCCTTGTCACCGTGGGTATTCACGGTCAGCAGAAGGAGCCCGTCTTCCATGCCCGCTGCTGCGCGCCTCGATGATGCCACCGACAAAAGGAATGGTCGCAAAGGATCGCCGATAGACCCAATCATTCCGGCCACGCTTTCACGATCGGTCTTGGCGTGGGCGATAGAAGGGTAGGCCAGGGCGGGCCACGGGTTCCCGGACCCGCTTGCGTCTCCTCCGCGAACCATGACCCGGAATCCGAGTTCAGCGCCAAGGAAACCGTAGCCTGCGAGACGCCAGCGGCAGCGGCGACGGCGCGCATCGCCGGTCCTGACTTTGACCGTGTTCCAGCCATGGACAACTCCTCGGACCTATTGCTACTGGGTTTATTCGCATAACTGCGCTCTCGGCTGCGCGCATCACTTCCGGGCGTCAATCTGGCACTACGCCCCCTCCAGCCAGGGGCGGCCTTCAATAGGAGTGCTGGGCCCGTCACTCCGCTTGTGTTCCGCTACGTAGAACAGAAACCCGTCTAGCGAAACTTTTTCTTGACGTGGCGCTACGTGAGCTGGTTCACTAAAGGCGTAAGGCAAACGACTCCGTTCGGATCGGGCCTTGTCCCCAGTCCAATTGACTGAAGAGCTTGAGTCACCGCGCGCTGATGCCGGCGGCACTACAAACATTCCACTTGGGGTGGAAACCGAAACTGTCACATTCACAAACAACATTGACGTTGTAGGAGGCACCTCGATGACTATCGCCGACATCGACAAACCAGTTCTGAAGAAGGTCGCTTTGCGCCTGCTTCCCATGCTGATGATTCTGTATTTCCTCAGCTACGTAGACCGCGTCAACGTAGGCTTCGCCGCTCTGACCATGAACGTTGACCTGGGCCTGAGCGCCACTGCATATGGGCTGGGCGCAGGCGTATTTTTCATTGGGTACTTCCTCTTTGAAGTACCCAGCCAGTTCATGCTTGATAGGTTCGGTGCCCGCATCTGGATCACCCGGATCGTGGTGACTTGGGGCGCCATCGCTGGCGCGATGGCCTTCGTGCAAGGACCAATCAGCTTTTACATTTTGCGCTTCCTGCTCGGCGTTGCGGAGGCAGGGTTTTTCCCCGGGATCATCTACTTCCTTGGCATGTGGTTCCCCCGCGGGCAGCGGGCACGCATCGTTGCCTTCGTCTACATCGCGGCTCCGATCTCATTCCTGCTGGGATCGCCAATTTCGACCATGATGATGCAGTACGGCGACGGCATCTTCGGACTTGTCGGCTGGCGTTTTATGTTCCTCATCGAGGGCGTGATTACAGTGCTCGCGGGAGTCATCGGCTACTTCATCCTTGTTGACCGCCCCACCAAGGCCAAATGGCTCGACAGGGCTGACGCCGTACGGCTGGAAGCCACCATTGCGGCCGAAGACGCGGCAGTTGACGCAGCCCACGACGGGCATTCGATCCGCAAGGCTTTCAGCCCCCGCGTCTTCATGCTGGGATTCATCTACTTCGGAATCGCATACGGCGTCTACGCGGTAGGGTTCTTTCTCCCGCAGATTGTTTCCGGCTTCCAGGCAACGTACGGCGTGAAGTTCGACCTCACCCAGATCGGCCTGATTTCGGCCATTCCCTATGCCGTCGCGACCGCCGTCATGCTGCCCTGGTCCCGGCATTCGGACAAGACGCAGTCACGCTTCATCCATGTCGCCATCACTTGCTTCCTGGGCGGGACCGCCCTCGCCATATCGCTGGTCCTTGGCTCACCCCTGCTGAGTATGATCGGCATCTGCGTCACGGCTGTGGGAGTCTTCTGCTCGATTCCAGTTTTCTGGCAGATTCCCCCCACATTCCTGACCGGCACAGCCGCGGCCGCGGGTATCGGCCTGATCAACTCCATCGGCAACCTCGCCGGATTCTTCGCCCCCTACATCTCCGGATACTTCAAGGACATGACCGGAAGCCTTCAGCCCGGAATGCTCGTCGCCAGCGCCTTCACGCTACTGTCAGGCGCCCTTGTCCTCGTTGCGCGGGCCAGGATCATCAAGAACGCGAAAGTAGCGGCAGAAGAACTCGCTCATGCCCCGGTTGCTATAAAATAAAACGGAACCCTGTTCCGCCCAACGGAACTATGGTTACATTGACCAAGCACTTGCCAGAACAAACAGGAGATCATCAATGTCTGTAACAGAGACCAACACAGAGCGCGGCATCGTCAATGGCGTCGACCTGGACCAGCTCACGGCCACCATCGAGGCGGTGCGGGGCGAGCGGACCCTCGGTGAAGTCACCTTTTCGGTAGAGGGCGAATGGGAAGACGGCTTCAAGCTTCGGTCCGCCACCGGCGCACTCACCCAGGCAGGCCAGAAGGATGCCTCTCGGGCAGGTAAGTTCGAGATGCGCAGCGACGAGCCGGCCAGCCTCCTCGGAACGGACACCGCGGTATCACCCGCCGAATATGTCCTGCAGGCCCTCGCAGGCTGCTACACCGTCACCCTCACGGCCAATGCCGCTGCCAGGAACATCGAACTGAAAAGCTACAAGCTGCAGCTCGAGGCTGACTTCGACCTTGCCTCCTTCCTAGGCATTGCCCCTGAAGAGAACCCCGGTGCCAGCCAGATCCGCGTCACGGTGGAACTCGACGCTCCGACCGCAACCCGCGAGGAACTTGAGGACTTGGTCGAGACGGTGCAGCAGCGGTCCCCGATCCGGGACACCCTGATCCGCCCCGTTGATGTGGTCACGACGCTGGCGTAGTCCGACCCCAGATCGACAAACCGCAGGATAGGAAGCGTTCGTGATGCACCGGGTATACAAAATTGATGGCTCCCCAATCGCTGTCGACCAGGCAACGATGAAGGGTTTCGAAGAACTCGGTGTTTCAGTCGAGGTACGGCCCTGTGCGACGGAGGCCGAAATCATCACGAACTGCAGGGACGCGGATGGGCTCGTCGTCATGACCGAGCCCATCACGCGGACCGTCCTGGAAGCCTTGCCGCACCTCAAGGTAATCGCCCGGCCCGGAGTCGGTGTCGATTCAATCGACATCACTGCCGCAACGGAGTTGGGGGTACAGGTGACCAATGTGCCGGACGGCAACTACACAGATGTCGCAACCCATGCCCTCGCACTCATCCTGAACGGCATACGCCGGCTCAAGGACTTCGAGGCGGATGTGCGGGCGCACGGATGGAATGGTCAGGAGATTGGCAGGACCATCCGGCGCCCGTCCGAACTGACCCTCGGAATCATCGGATTCGGGCGCTCCGGGAAACGGCTGGCGGAGATGGCTGCCCCGATCGGGTTCTCCACTCGCGCCAATAGCCCGCGCACAAATCCTGAGCAAATATGGGCAGTCGGTGCGGAATCGATGGACTTCGATGAGCTCATCTCCACATCGGACATAGTGTCGCTGCACGTCCCACTGACCGACCAGACAAGAAACCTCATCGACAAGGACGCACTGGGCCGTTTCAAGAAAGGTAGCTTCCTCGTCAACGTATCCCGGGGCGGCATTATCGACGAAGCCGCCCTGGCCGAGGCAGTCGGTTCCGGGCACCTGGCCGGCGCAGCCCTGGATGTCTTTGCGCAGGAACCGCTTCACGAGACCAGTCCCCTGCGGTCCCAGCCAGCTATCACCCTGACGCCGCATATCGCGTATCTTTCAGCTGACTCCCTTCAAGAGGTCAGCACCACAGCCTTTGCCGACATAGCCCGCCTGTTGAAAGGCCAGCAGGTCGCCCACCCGGTAAACACTCCGCAGACCAACTCTTTCCGATGGAGGCAAGATGAACCACGATGAAGTGACTGTCCGAATTAAGAGCATCGAAACACTGTCCTGCGATGCAGGCTGGCGAAATTACCACTTCGTCAAACTCACGACCGAGGACGGCGTCGTCGGCTGGTCAGAATTTGACGAAGACTTCGGCCCACGAGGCCTCACTAACGTCATTGAGCTCTACGCCCCGCTGTTTGTGGGCGCCGATATCTTCAACCACGAGCGCACCTATATGCAGGTCGCAGCAACGGCGCGGCCCGCACCATCCGGGCTGCCGGCAGAAGCATTCGGCGCGATCGAAAACGCCATGCTCGACGCCAAAGCGAAGATCCTTGGTATTCCTGTCCACCAATTGCTCGGCGGCAAGCACCGGGATGAAATCCAGGTTTACTGGTCCCACTGCGCCAGCTGGCGCATCAGCCACCCCGATCACTATGGATCGCGCATTTCGGACCTGGCGGGCGTTACTGAGGCCGGGCGCGAAGCACGTGATCGCGGTTTCGGAGCGGTCAAGACCAACATGTTCTCCTATGGTCCCAATGGCCCTAAGTCTTGGGGCGCCGGCTTCGGTAACCCCTACGAGCCAGGACTCAACATCGACCTCAAGCTCATCAAGGACGTCGTGGCCCATGTCGAGGCGCTTCGAGAAGGAGTGGGGGACGAGGTTGAGATCCTCCTGGACATGAACTTCAACGCTCGAACCGAGGGATACCTCCGCCTGTTGCGTGCACTGAAGGACGTCAACCTTTTCTGGGCTGAGCTCGACCTGTACAACCCCGATGCCCTGGCTCACATCCGGGAACAGAGCGGCGTCCCCATCGCCTCGTGCGAAACCCTGTTTGGCGTCCGCGAGTTCCTGCCGTACTTCAAGCGGCAATCCCTGGACGTCGGCATTGTCGATGTCATTTGGAACGGCGCTTGGCAGGCAATGAAGATTGCAAACACCGCCGAAGCTTTCGACGTCAACGTTGCCCCGCATAACTTCTACAGCCACCTCTCGACCATGATGTCCGCTAATTTCGCAGCAGCGGCACCGAACCTGCGGATTATGGAACACGATGTGGACCGCCTTGAATTCGACGATGAACTCTTCACCCACGCACCGGTCCTGCGAGGGGACCGGCTCCAGGTGCCCGGCCGCCCAGGGTGGGGGACAGAACCCATTGAAGAGGCGATCCTCTCGCGACCGGCTGTAAAACGAACTGCGTATCTCGGGATAAAGCGGTAGCCATGACAGCGCCCGGATCTTCGCATGTCAATACCGGATACTCTGATTCCATGACGACGCCCGAAGAGCAGGGGCCTGCGCTAGCTGGGGCCACGGACAGCATCCGTAGTGTAGAGCGCGCTGCCGCTGTGATCCAGGCGATCTCCGCCGCGGGCCGCAGCGGCAGCCGCCTGGTCGACATAGCCGCTGAGACCAAACTCTCCAAGACCACAGTTCACCGGCTGCTGGCAACGCTCTCCAAAATTGGCTGGGTCGAGCAGGACGACGAGTCAGGGACGTTCTTCCTGGGCCTGCCCCTGGTTGGTTACGGAAGCGCCGCAGCAGACAGGCACGGACTACTTGACGTAGCTGAACCACACCTGCTCCGCCTCGCTGAACTGACCGGAGACACTGTCTACCTTTCGGTGCGTGCCGGCAACAAGGCCCTCTGCATTGACCAGGCCGTAGGGTCTTTCCCCATCCGCACTCTCAACCCGCGCGTCGGCGACCGGCTCCGGCTCGGAACCTGCGCCGGGAGCCTTGCCCTGCTGGCATGGCTCGGTGACGACGACATCGAACGAATCATCCGGGACGATGCCGATCACCCCGGTGGAAATCTTGGCCTTGAATCCACCGTGGTGCGTCAAATGGTCGATGAAGCCCGGGCCAACGGATATGCGTATTTCCCCGGGCTCCTGATCCCGGACTCTGCCGGTCTTGGGGTTCCCGTCTTGGGAGCAGACGGAGACCCTGTAGCGTCGCTCAGCGTTGCCGCAATAGAACCGCGCATGACCGAGCCCCGGCGATCCCAAATCGTCGAGTGGTTGCAGCAGGAGGCTGCCGCCTTCTCGGAAGCCCTGATCGAACTTGATCCCCGCTTCAGCAACAGCAGCATGCGCCGCCTCAGCGTCAACGGCTGAACCGGTCCGCGACGGGAAGCGAACGCTCGCTGAAACTGTTGCCTCATCGAAGCGGACGAACAAGCGATCGTGCAAGGTCCTCGTTGGCGTGGGACGCAGCCCAGGATAAACAATTCTCCGCGGCCTGCGAGGTTGTGGCAGGGGCCGAGGCAAGACTCCTGGTCACTAGTGGCACCCAAAACCCTCTGCCCCTTCCGCATTTCAGCACGGCTGGTGGCCACAGGGCTGATTCCTATCACTGGCATCAAGCCCTAAGGCGGGAAAACCCGCGCTCTAGAATAAACGCAAAGAATGGATCAAAACCGTGGTTGCTGAAGCACTCGAGGTAAGGACCAGGCTGGGCTACTTCCCAACGCCCTTGCACCCGCTCGACCGGTTCTCGGAGGCTCTTGGGGGTCCCATACGTATCTGGATTAAGAGGGATGATCAAAGCGGTCTCGCGCTGGGAGGCAACAAGGTCCGCAAGCTCGAATACCTCATCGGCCAGGCACAGCGCCTTGGAGCAACCACCTTGGTGACGTGCGGGGCAATGCAGTCAAACCATGCAAGACAGACTGCCGCGGCCGCAGCCCGGGTTGGCCTTAAATGCGTCCTTGTACTCGGGCCAGGAGCACTCTCCGATGCGGACTACCGCAACTCGGGCAACGTGCTTCTTGACCGCATGTTCGGTGCAGAGATCAAGTTCGTCGGTTCGGAGCTAACGCTCGCCGAGGAGCTCCAACTCGCAGTGGAGTCTGTCCGTGAGCGCGGCGAAACTCCGTACGCTATTCCCCTTGGCGGTTCCACCGCCAAGGCTGGACTCGGATACGTCCAGTGCGCAGAAGAGATAATGGCCACGGGAATTAGATTCGACGCAGTGGCATTGGGTACCGGCAGCGGAGGTACCCAGGCAGGGCTTCTGAGCGGATTCCGGTTTTCGGGTGATACGACCCCGGTGGTCGGCTTCAGCGTGGCCTTCCCGGAACATCCCCAGCGTGAAGCAGTCCACCGGCTAGCCCTGGACACCTCCGCCCTGCTGGGTGCCGATCAAGCAAACAGCCCAACGATGGACGACGTCACAGTGGATGACCGGTTCATCGGCCCCGGCTACGGATTACCCACTGATGACATGTTGGACGTCGTGCACCTCTTGGCCCGAACCGAGGGAATACTTCTGGACCCGGTATACACCGGCAAGGCCATGGCAGGTCTGGTTGCCGGGATCCGGAAAAAGGAACATGGGTTTGGCTGCGTCAGTGACATCCTGTTCCTCCACACAGGAGGCCAACCTGGTCTGTTTGGTTATCGCGCGAGCGTAGCCGGCAGGGAGGAACGGTAGGGAGTTTTAGCCGAAAGGAGCGGCGACTCACGGCAAGGTCGGAACAAGGCAGGACAGGACAGCCCGGGTCGCCCCGGCTTTGCACGGTCGCCTGTTCACTAAGGATGCGGAATCCACCAACGAAAGATGTATTCATGAGCTTGCAACCCTGCACTGAATGGCGATTGGTTCAAGGCGCGATGGTTGAAGTCCGGCTGGGCCGGTGCCTGTACCGCGCTGGCTTAGTCGATGCCGTGATGACCGACGATTCAGGTATTTGGCTTGCCGCCGACGGAGTCCACTCCAGGGAGTTCATCGAAAAGGCTCAAGGCTACAGTCTGTGGACCAGCTTGTTCTACTACCAGCCCGGCCGCACAGAGCATCAACCGGAGACCTCGACTCGGGCACATTGAAGCTGGCTGGCATCCAAACTTCTGCGATAGTCGGTCGAACCCAACAGGAGGACGTGACGTCATGAAGGGTCAGAATTGGCCTGGTCTGGCTGACGAGAAGTCAACCCTTGTGGAGTACTTGAAACAACGCGCTGATGATATCGGAGAGTTGTTGGCCCGGCGCTACCGGGAAGACATCGTTGAATACCGCTCTTTGCCGGAGGGATTCATCGAGCAGGACGTGGCACCCACCGCGCGCCGAAACCTTGAGGTGATGCTCCACTGCATCGAATCCAGTGAGGAGCTGACCAGCGACCAACTGCTCCCATTCAGGGAAAGTGCCATTCGGCGCTTTCGACAAGGGGTACCGATTCAAGCGCTTCTTCATGCTTATCGGCTGTGGGGGCACACCGTGTGGGAAGAAGTTTTGGCGGCCCCACAAACGCACGAAAATCCTGAATCTGCGCTGACTTTCGCCGGCATGATCATGAAGCACGTTGACCTCGTGTCGACCGCTGTAGCCCAGTCGTACCTTAGTGAGGCGGCGGGACTGATTCATGACCGCGAAATGGGTCGACGGGATTTGCTGGAAGCACTGGTTGATGGAAACGTGCCGAGAATCTCACGGCACGCGAAGCTGCACCGGTTGGAGATGACGGGCCGCTATCAGGTCCTGCTACTGCGGTGGGCAGCCGGTTCCGCGGCTGCTTCGGAATTCCTTCGTGGTTCCCTCGACATCGTGACGGCCCGGCTCTCAGAACCCCCGTTCCGGTTGGCGCTGGTTGGTGTGCGCAACGAGGAGATAGTAGCGATCCAGGACCTCCGCGCACCGACCGGGGATAGGTTTCGTGCACGGCTAAATGATTTGGCTGCGGCCTTGCCCAATTTCGTCCTGGGTGCTGGCAGGCCCCACGACGGTCTCGCCGGAGTGGCCCGCGGCTACGTAGAAGCCCAGAACGCGATCGCATCGGCGCCCCTAGACAAGTCGGAACCACGCGCATACCTGTACAGCGACACGCTCCTTGATCATCTGGTGAGGACCAGCGCATTTCGCAACGACCTTGCCGAAGAAACAGTGACCCCCCTTCGCAATCATGACGCAGCTCGACACACCTCACTGCTCGCCACGCTCCGGGCGTATGTTAGGGCGGATTTCAAGCTGGTTCAAGCCGCGGATGCCCTCAACGTTCAGCCCAATACCGTGAAATACAGGCTCCAAAAGATCCAAGAAATAACCGGGCACGACCCTTTCAACGCGGAAGATCTCACACTCCTCGCCCTGTCCCTCAGACTGCAGGACACCGAGGATCAACTAGACGTTCATTGAATGCTTGCACCAGCTTGCCTGGTACGCGGGGGCACTGCGTTAAGCGCAAAAAACACCATCAAACTTGGCGTTTCCCCGTAGGGACACTAACGGGTCAGCACTCCTACGGTTATCAGACCATCAGTCGTGACCTGAAACACAATGAAGAGCGTCAGGAGAAGTTGTGACCATCACATCCGCAAGCCCTACCCAAGGATTGGTGTGGCAGCCGGGTCCCACCGAAATCGGGCGCAGCAGAATTTTGAAATTCGCTGCCGCTGCAGACTGCGCCACAATAAGCGAGCTGGGTGCCAAAGCATATGAAAAGCCGTCCTGGTTTTGGGGAACCGTTTCGGAGTGGCTGGAGCTGGACTGGCAGGAAACCCCTACCGCCACACTCGATCAGCTGGACAAGCCTCATGCGACGAAATGGTTCGTAAACGGCAAATTCAACGCCGCGGACAACGCCGTACACCGGTGGGTGAGGGCCGGCCGTGGAAATGAAACCGCACTCGCCTGGGAAGTCGAAAACGGTGAAAGCGGAAAGTGGACGTTTGACGAACTTGCTGCCGAGGTAGACCGGGTCAGCAGGGGACTGCTGACTTCAGGTGTGAAGTTCGGGGACACCGTCGGAATTCAGTTGCCAATGGTCAAGGAAGCGGCGGTGGCTCAACTCGCCTGCGCGAAAATCGGGGCTATTTCCGTGCCGATCTTTTCCGGTTTCGGGGCAACTGCTGTTGCTGACCGTCTTAGGATTGCCGGAGCGAAGGCCCACATTGTTGCCAATGGCTTCGACCGCCGCGGGCGGGTCGTGGCCTTGCGCCAAGAAGCAGCAGCGGCTCTACAAGGCGTCGAGTCACTTCACACTACAGTCGTCGTCACCCTTGCACCAGGAAATAGCGACCCTGCTCTGCCTGGGGAAGTAGCGTGGGAGGCGTTGGGAGCCGAAGCTCCGGCAGCTCCGCTGGAAGCAGCCACCTGCCCGGCAGATCATCCCCTTCTCATAGCCTTCACGTCGGGTACAACAGGTGCTCCTAAGGGGATTGTCCTGAGCCACGCCGGCTTTGCTGTGAAAGCGGCCAGTGATGTCGCCTTCAGTTTCGATGTTGGACGCGGAGACGTGGCCATGTGGGTGACAGATCCAGGCTGGATTATGAGTCCCATAACTGTTCTGGGAGGCCTTATTGCCGGTAGTTCCGTGGCACTCTACAGTGGCAGCCCTGACTTTCCTTCCGCGGGTCGAATCTGGGAGGTGGTCCGGAATCTTAACGTCACGATGCTCGGGGTATCGCCCACTTTGATCCGCTCTCTCATGACCCAGGATACGGATGCAGCCAATATCGACCTCGGAAGCCTGCGTGTGCTGGCGTCGAGTGGCGAGGCGTGGACTCCTGACGCTTATGAGTGGTTGTTCGAGCGCGTGGCCCAGGGTCAACTTCCGGTTATAAACTACAGCGGCGGCACTGAGGTTTCGGGCGCCATTTTGACCAACTTCACCGCCCAGCCCATCCACCCCTGCGGCTTCGCAGGCCCTTTGCCCGGAATGGGCGCGGATGTCGTGGACCCTGACGGGAACAGCGTGGGAACCGGCATCGGTGAGCTCGCACTGCGTCGTCCCTCACCGGGTATGCCGATCACTTTCTGGGGAGCACCTGAACGGTACTACTCGACGTACTGGAATCGATGGGCCGCCACCTGGTTCCACGGTGACTGGGTTGAGGTAAACAACGAAAAAGTCTGGTTCGTGCGGGGCCGCAGTGACGACACCCTCAAAATCGCAGGCAAACGCCTTGGACCGGCCGAGGTTGAGTCTGTTGTTAACAGTGTTCCCTCTGTGATGGAGTCCGCTGCCATCAGCGTCCCGGACCCCATCAAAGGTGAAGCCTTAGTCATTTTTGCGAGGGTGGCCCCCGGACGGAGAACACGCGCGAACTTGCTCAGATCATCTCCGACGTCGTCTCCAGAGACCTGGGCAAACCGCTCAAGCCAAAACTCGTCCATGTTGTAGACACGCTGCCCAGGACGCGGAGCGGGAAAATCCTTCGACGCGTTATCCGGTCCGTGTATCTGGGGGAAACGCCGGGGGATACCTCCTCACTTGAGGACCCGGCCTCCCTGTCGGCCATAGGAGGCAGTCGGTGACGCTTCGTCAGCGGTGTGCCGTGGTAGGGGTTGCCGAGATTCCTCCCACTAGATCAACGCCCGGCGTTACAACGCTGGAGATGATCGCTCGGGTGTCCAGAATGGCCCTCAAGGATTCCGGCCTGGCCCCTTCGGATATTGACGGCCTCATAGTCGGTCCCCAAGTTGGGGAAACACCGCAGCACGTTCCTGCGACCGTGGCGGAGTATCTGGGCCTGCAACCCCGTTTCGCCGACATAGTTGACCTCGGTGGCGCCACTGGGGCGGGAATGGTGTGGCGCGCGGCTGCGGCGATTTCCGCCGGCATGTGCGAAACCGTCCTTTGCGTCCTAGGCAATACGCGTGACCCTGGGAGTGTTACCCGGTCACCTAATCGCAACCCGATCCGGGAATTCGACGTACCCTATGGAGCCAGCGGCGCCAACCAGGCATACGCCATGATCGCCCAGCGCCACATGGCCGAGTTCGGCACCACACCGCAACAACTGGCCCAGGTCCCAGTCAAACAGCGGGCCAACGCAATGCTCAACCCGGCTGCAGTATTTCATGGCAAACCCATCGCCACTGATGACGTCCTGAATTCACCGATGGTCATGTCACCACTGCGGCTTCTTGAGATAGTCATGCCTTGCGGCGGCGGAGCAGCCGTCATCGTCACCTCCTCTGACCGGGCCAAAGACATGGAGAAAGCGCCCGTCTACGTGCTCGGGGCGGGAGAACGAGTGACCCACCGCGCGCTCAGTCAGGCACCCGGATTGACCACGTCTCCTTTGGCTCCGGCCATCAGTGACGCCTACTCCATGGCCGGAATAGGGCCGGCGGATATCGACTTCCTTTCCATCTATGACTGCTACTCGATCGTCGTTGCCATCACCGTGGAGGACGCGGGGTTCTGCGCCAAGGGCGAAAGTGGAGCCTGGCTGGAGGCGCATGACTTCTCCATCAACAGCAAGCTTCCCATCAACCCCCACGGTGGTCAGCTCGCAAGCGGTCAGGCTGATCTTGCCGGCGGCATGGGACACATCGTGGAGGCCGTCCGCCAACTCCGAGCAGAAGCAGGGGAACGCCAGATTACTGACCCGGACATTGCCCTCGTCACCGGAAACGGAGCAACGATGAGTGAAGAAGTCGCCCTTGTTCTGGGAGGTGCCAATACATGAAGACTCCCACTGACACACGCCTGATTCCCAAGCCGGGATTTGTATTCACTTCCCGAAGTTCTCCCTACTGGCAGCGGGCATCCGAGGGCGAGCTGCTGCTGCAATGTTGCAGGGATTGCGGACATCTTCAGCATTACCCTCGAAGCCTCTGCGTAAGGTGCTGGTCCCACGATCTCGATTGGCAACAGGCCGCAGGGACCGGAACCGTCTGGACCTATACCGTGGTCGCCATTCCCGGTCATCCTGCCTGGGGGCCGCACGTGCCTTACGTCTTGGCCCTGGTCGAACTGGACGAGGGTCCACGCCTCATGACGAACATCGTCGCCTGCCCACCCGACACCGTCTATTGCGGGCAGGCAGTCAGGCTTCTTCCCGGCAGGGATGAGACGGATAACCAAACCCTGCTTCAGTTCACCCCCATCCACTAACGATCAACGAGGATCGGATCACCATGTCAACAGAAAGCACTGAAACGCTCGAACAAGCAGTTACCCGCCGCCGTGCGCGCATCGCAAGCTTCGTGGGAACGACAATCGAGTGGTACGACTTTTATCTGTACGGCACTGCCGCGGCCCTTGTCTTCAATCAACTGTTTTTCCCGTCATATTCAGCCATGGCAGGAACAATGATGGCGCTGCTTACGTTTTCAGCGGGATTTATCGCCCGCCCCCTGGGTGGTGTCATCATGGGCCACTTCGGGGACAAGATCGGCCGCAAAGCCATGCTAGTCTCCTCGTTGCTCGTCATGGGACTCGCGACAACGCTGATCGGGTTTCTCCCGACGTACGCCTCCATTGGAGTATGGGCGCCCATCCTTCTCCTGCTGCTGAGAATGATCCAGGGCTTCGGAGTCGGCGGAGAATGGGGCGGAGCAGTCCTCGTGGCGGTTGAGAATGCGCCTCCCGAAAAGCGTGGCTTCTTCGGAGCATGGCCTCAGGCAGGGGTTCCGGTCGGGCTCCTGCTGGCAAACGGTGTCTTCATGGCCTCCAGCCTGATGCTGTCTCCAGAAGCCTTCCTCGCATGGGGCTGGCGCATCGGTTTCGTCGGATCCGCCCTGCTAATCGTCGTCGGCCTGGTGATCAGGTTGAAAATGGAGGAAACGCCGACTTTCCAAGACGTCAAGGACAAGGGCGAGGTAGCGAAGTTCCCGGTCCTCCATGTCCTCCGGACCCAGTGGCGGGCAGTGGCACTGGCGGTGGGTATCAAGATGTCCCAAAACGCCATCTTCTACATCATCACGGTCTTCGCGCTGACCTACGCAAGTACAGCGTTGGGACTTCCGCAGTCGGTGGCCCTAATCGGCGTGCTTATTGGTTCAGTCGTGAGCAGCTTCACCCTCCTCATTTCTGGCTGGCTGTCCGATCAGTACGGCCGACGCCGTGTGTACATGATCGGCGCGGTTCTATCTGCGCTCTTTGCCTTCCCCTTCTTCATGCTGATGGGCACCGGCAGCGCCATCCTCATCTGGCTGGCCATCGTGGCTGGACTGGTCTTCCACGACCTGATGTACGGCCCGCAAGCCGCGTACATGGCCGAAATGTTCGAACCGAATGTCAGGTACACAGGTGCGTCCCTCGGGTACCAGATAGCATCCACCATCGCTGGTGCTGTGTCCCCGGTTCTTGCCGTATTCCTCCTCAGCATTTCTGACAATCAGCCGTGGTTGGTGGCTCTCTACATGATTGGAATGAGCATCATCACTATCGTGGCGACATGGCTCTCCCCGGAGACCCACCGCGGAAACCGACGCAAAGGGGGCCCCCTTGCGGTTCAGCAGGCGAAGGCGAATGAAATCCAGGTTCCAGCAACTGCAGGACGCGACTGACCATGCACTTTGAGCGGGCGAACCGGCAGCAGGCCTTGATCGCCCTTGTGCAGATCCTCGGCCTCGCTGTCTGGTTCTCTGCTTCCGCAGTGGTCCCTACCCTGCAGCGCGAATGGGGCATCAGCGCCGCGGCCGGCGTATGGCTGACCGCGTCGGTGCAGGTCGGCTTTGTTGCCGGCGCGGTCGCGTCAACGGTACTGAGCCTTGCTGACAGATTCCGGCCGCAAGTGCTGCTGGGCACCTGCGCCGCCGGGGCCGCCCTTACCACCGCCGCTTTGGCAGCCTTCGTGGACAGTCTGCTTCCGGCCATCGCGATCCGGTTCCTGACCGGCGTCTTCCTGGCAGGCGTTTATCCCGTCGGTATGAAGCTAATGGCGTCATGGTCTGCCCCTGCACTACGGGGAAAGGCCTTCGGAATCCTCATAGGAGCCTTAACTCTGGGATCCGCCGTACCGCACCTGATCAGCAGCATGGGCGATCTTCCATGGCGGAACGTCATGGCTTCCGCCGCAGCGCTTGCCGCCACCGGTGCCCTGACTGCGGTCGTTGCTATTCGGCCGGGACCCTACGCCGAGACAGCCAGTGCCAGGCCAAACCGCCGCTATGCCCTGGCCATGTTCAAAGAACAACGCCCTAAGCTGGCGAACATCGGCTACTTCGGGCACATGTGGGAGCTCTACGCACTCTGGACCTGGCTCCCGATGTACCTGCTCGCCAGCCAGGGAGGCAAGGACAGCACTCTCCAAACAGGGCTAACAATGTTCCTTACGATGGGAGTCGGCGGGGTAGCCGGCGCCCTGTTCGGAGGATGGGCCGCGGATCGCTGGGGACGGCCCAAGGCAGCCGCAATGGCCCTGGCAGTGAGTGGTAGCTGCTGCCTCCTGTCTCCCCTGATGTTTTGGGCCGAAGGCATCCCCATGCTGATTTTTCTCCTCGTTTGGGGAGCCGCAGTCATCGCCGATTCCGGTGTCTTCTCAACATCGCTGAGCGAAAACATCGATCCGCGATACATCGGAACAGCGCTCACCACCCAGACCGCCATCGGATTCCTCCTGACAGTAGTCACCATCCAGCTCGTCCCACTGTTCGCGGCGATCGTCGGATGGCAGTACGCCTTCGTTCTACTGCTTCCCGGCCCGCTGATCGGCGTCATGGCAATGCGCAGGCTGGCAAGAACCGAACCCCCTACAAGAAAGGTCAATCATGACCCCCATTCAGACCCGCTCCCAACCCAAGGTCGGACAGACTGCCCAATTGTCGCGAACGATTACTGACAGCGACATTGTGCTGTTTACGCAAATAAGCGGCGACCATAACCCCCTGCATTACGACACCGCGGCAGCGAAGGCCTCGAGATTCGGCGAAATAGTTGTCCAAGGCGGAGTGACCAGCGCCATCCTGAACGCCGTCGTGGCGGAGGAACTACCCGGACCGGGCACCGTCTTTTTGAACGTGAACTGGGACTTCAAGGCACCCGTCCGGCCAGGAGACGTGATCACCGGACACGTCGAAGTCACCGAAGCGCGTGCCGACAAGCCGATCACGAAGCTTCGGACGTCCGTTGTGCGCGATGACGGAACTGTAGTACTTGAAGGCACCGCCGTCTGCTACACAATGGATCTGGGCATGGGGGAGGACGAGTCGTGACGTCACCCCGCATCCCCGTCCTCGTCTCGGCCGCGCGGACCGCCGTAGGGAAATTCAACGGCGCCTTACGGACCGCCTCCGCCATCGACCTGGGGGCCGCCGCGGTGGAAGGGGCATTGGAGCCCTTGAATGGACTCGTCCCGGACCACATTTTCCTCGGCAATGTCGTCCAAGCCGGAAACGGACAGAACCCTGCCCGTAGCGCAGCAGTGAGGGGAGGCGTCCCGCCGACGGTACCGGCCACCACCCTCAACAATGTCTGCTTGGCGAGCATGACCGCTGCCAGCCTGTCCGCGACTCTGATCCGGTCGGGAGAGCTGGACACGGCACTTGTCGGCGGATTCGACTCCATGAGCCGTGCCCTCCATGGAATCCAAATCCGGCAAGCGGGGGTCTTCGGTGACCGCCAGGTCATCGATCTACTTTCTAAAGACGGCCTCTGGTGCGCCCTTTCCGATCGAGGCATGGGACCCCTTTCGGATGAGTCGAACACTGAGCTGGGAATTTCCCGTGCCGACCAAGATGCCTTCGCACTTCAAAGCCATCTCCGCGCCGCCCGAGCGGCCCAGGATGGCCGCTTCAAAAAGGAAATTGTCCCCTTCCAAGGACTTGTGGACGACGAGGGGATCCGCCCGGGCACTACCCTGGACAGGCTCGGGCAGCTAAAGAGTGCATTCTCCGAGAGAGGGAGCATCACAGCCGGGAACGCGTCCCAAATGTCCGATGCAGGCGCCGCAGGAATCATCATGAACCTAGGGCTCGCCCGAGACCGCGGCCACACGGCCATGGTGGAAATTGTAGACTCAGCGACGATAGCTGGCCCTGACTTCTCGCTCCATCTCAAGCCGGCAGAAGCCGCAAAAAAGCTATTAAAGAGGAACAAGCTCAACGCCGCCGATATCGGTCTCTGGGAAATCAATGAGGCCTTCGCCGGCGTGGTCCTGGCATCCGTCCGGGAACTGGACATCGGCATGGAACGAGTAAACGTCAACGGCGGCGCCATCGCATTGGGCCACCCCCTGGGGGCCTCAGGATTCCGCCTAATACAAACACTGGCCAGAGAAATGATGGACCGCGAAGTGGACTTAGGTGTGGCAGCAATCTGCGGGGGAGGAGGCCAAGGCCAGGCCATTCTCCTCAAACTGATGTGATGCCTGCCCAAGCTGACCTCACTCCAACTGCCGTGGTTCAGTGCTGACTGCAGCTGCAGTCCTGGTTGCGTCCGCGGTTCATCGTGTAGGTGGGATCGGTTTCGCGCTCGTGGCGATGCCGGTCCTGATCCTGCTTCTGGGCCCCACCGATGGAATGCGACTGGGACTGCTGTTAGGACTAATGGTTTCGGTAGCAGCTCTCGTACAGACATGGCGTGCAGTGGACCTTCGGACCACTGCACTCCTGGCTCTCCCAGCACTGGGCAGCATTCCACTGGGGGCGCTCCTGGCACATGCGCTCAATTTGTCTGCTCTTCTCATGGTGGTCGGCACATTACTGGCGTCACTGCTCTTGGCCGGTCCGGCAATGAGTCACGTAGAGAAGCTGAACGGGCGGGTGTCATTGCCCTTAGGAACGGGATTAGTTGCGGGCTTCATTCACGGTTTGTGCGGGCTTTCGGCTCCTCTGCTGACCGCCTACGCCATCACATGCCGCTGGACCAACCAGAGATTTGTCGCGTCCTCACAGGTCGTCTTCGTATTTTTCAACGTGGCCTCACTTTTAGCATGGGGATGGTCGAGTTCTCTGTTGCTCCAATCCGCCATCCTGAGTCCCGTGCTATTGCTCGGTGTCTGCACCGGAGCCTTTGTCCGCAGCCGCATCACGTCCAAGACAGCCACAGCGATTACTCTAACCGTCGCCTGGGCCAGTGCGCTCGGAGCTATCGCTAAGGGCCTTATGGGGTGGTAGCAGTGGAATTCAACAATCGAACAGACACGCCATGAAGCTTGGAATTTTAGCCTGGAACACCGTGAAGCACACTCTGCTGGTCTGTGAGCCCTACTTCGGTCGACATGAAATGCAGGACACTGCAAACGGACACCACTGCTCCTGCAGCAATCAGTTTGATTTTTTCCATGTATTTATTCCTGCTCCTCCATCGAGGAATGTCCAAGGCAGCTAGAAGTGCGTGCCCCCGTGTTGCGACAAAAGCCCCGTTGCGTTAAATGCAACGTTTCTCAGCAAAGTCTTCGTTTCGTCCTGACGACGCGTGAATCGAATCACTTTATGTTTTAAGCAGTGGCTAGGTGCCAGAGGCTGCCGAACGCCACCCCTGCCTCCGAATCCGGAGCTCAATCAAGGAGATCAACGATGACTGCAGCATTTGAGCCCAACCAGCAGACGCCCGAGCAGCAGGCCGCCGCACTGGAGCTCGAGTGGGCTGCCAACCCGCGCTGGGAAGGTGTGACCCGTGACTACAAGGCTTCGGATGTCGTCCGCCTCCGCGGCCGGGTCTCCGAAGAACACACGCTGGCCCACCGCGGTTCCGAGAAACTGTGGAAGCAGCTGACCGAGGAGCACAAGGAAGGCAAGTACACCAACGCCCTGGGCGCCCTGACCGGCAATCAGGCCGTGCAGCAGGTCAAGGCGGGTCTGCGCGCCATCTATCTTTCCGGTTGGCAGGTTGCCGCGGACGCCAACAACTCCGGCCACACCTACCCGGACCAGTCGCTGTACCCGGCGAATTCGGTTCCCACGGTGGTCCGGCGCATCAACAACGCCCTCCTCCGCGCGGACCAGATCGAGTTCTCCGAGGGCATCCAGACCGTTGAGGACTGGCTGGTGCCGATCGTCGCCGACGCCGAGGCCGGCTTCGGCGGTCCGCTGAACGCCTATGAGCTGATGAAGTCCATGATCCAGGCCGGCGCCGCCGGCGTGCACTGGGAGGACCAGCTCGCCTCGGAGAAGAAGTGCGGCCACCTCGGCGGCAAGGTCCTGATCCCCACCCAGCAGCACGTGAGGACCCTGAACGCGGCCCGCCTGGCCGCCGACGTCGCCGGCACCCCGTCCGTCGTCATCGCCCGCACCGACGCCGAAGCAGCCACCCTGATCACCTCCGACGTCGACGAGCGCGACCAGGAATTCATCACCGGCGAACGCACCCCGAGGGCTTCTACAAGGTCCGCAACGGCATCGGACCCTGCATCGCCCGCGCCAAGGCCTACGCCCCGTACTCGGACCTCATCTGGATGGAAACCGGCACCCCGGACCTGGAGCTGGCCCGCAAGTTCGCCGAAGCCGTCAAGGCCGAGTTCCCGGACCAGATGCTCTCCTACAACTGCTCACCGTCGTTCAACTGGCGCAAGCACCTGGACGACGCCACCATCGCCAAGTTCCAGCGCGAACTCGGCGCCATGGGCTTCACGTTCCAGTTCATCACCCTGGCCGGCTTCCACGCCCTGAACTACTCGATGTTCGACCTCGCCCACGGCTACGCCCGCGAAGGCATGAGCGCCTACGTCGAACTCCAGGAAAAGGAATTCGCCTCCGAATCCCGCGGCTACACCGCAACCAAGCACCAGCGCGAAGTCGGCACCGGCTACTTCGACGACATCTCCACCGCGCTCAACCCGAACGCATCCACCCTCGCCCTGGTCGGATCGACCGAAGAGGGCCAGTTCCACTAAATCTTTCCCAGGTAAATAGCACTAAGTGTCGTTTTGGCGGCTCAGAACGACACCTACTGCTACCCAGTTGGGCATTGCGCAAGGAGCAATTGACATGAACACCTTCACCGACAGCTTCACCATCAACGGCATTACGTTGAGCGCCCAGCCTGTGTGCCGACAGAACGAGGTGCTGACTCCGGATGCGCTGGACTTCGTCGCGAAACTGCACCGGGCCACAGCCGACCGGCGGCAGGAGCTGCTGCGGGCCCGCCGGACCCGGCATGCCGAAATCGCCGCAGGCGCCGATCCCCGGTTCCTGCGTGAAACCGAGCACATACGCAACGACCCGTCGTGGCGGGTGGCTCCCCCGGCGCCCGGTCTGGAAGACCGGCGGGTGGAAATCACCGGGCCGGTCGACCGCAAAATGACCATCAACGCCCTGAACTCCGGTGCCAAGGTATGGCTGGCGGACATGGAAGACTCCTCCACTCCGTCGTGGCGCAACGTCATCCAGGGCCAGCTCAACCTCACGGACGCGCTGGAGCGCCGGATCGATTTCACCTCACCCGAGGGCAAGGAATACAAGCTCAAGGCCGCCGAGGAACTGCCCACCATCGTGGTCCGGCCCCGCGGCTGGCACCTGCCGGAGAAGCACATGCTGATCAACGGCGAACCCATCGCCGGCGGCATCGTGGACTTCGGCCTGTACTTCTTCCACAACGCCCGCCACCTCCTCGCCCAGGGCAAGGGCCCGTACTTCTACCTGCCGAAGATCGAAAACCACCTCGAAGCCCGGCTCTGGAACGACATCTTCATCCTGGCCCAGGACCTGCTCGGCATCCCGCAAGGCACCATCCGCGCCACCGTGCTCATCGAAACCATCACCGCCGCCTTCGAAATGGAGGAGATCCTCTACGAACTGCGGGACCACGCCGCAGGTCTGAACGCCGGCCGCTGGGACTACATCTTCTCCCTCATCAAGAACTTCCGCACCCGCGGCCCCCGCTTCGTCCTCCCGGACCGCGCCCAGGTGACCATGACCGCCCCCTTCATGCGCGCCTACACCGAACAGCTGGTCCGGGCCTGCCACAAGCGCGGCGCCATGGCCATCGGGGGCATGGCCGCCGCCGTTCCCAACCGCAAGGACGAGGCCGCCAACGCCAACGCCTTCGAGAAGGTCCGCGCGGACAAAACCCGCGAAGCCAACGACGGCTTCGACGGCTCCTGGGTGGCGCACCCGGACCTGGTGCCCGTCTGCCGCGAGGTGTTCGACAGTGTCCTCGGCCAGAAGCCCAACCAGCTGGACCGGCTGCGTGAAGACGTCACCCCGGACGACCGGGCCCTCATCAACGTGGCCGCGACACACGGCACCATCACCGAACAGGGCATCCGGAACAACATCGAAGTGGGCATCCGCTACATCGAATCCTGGCTGCGCGGCAACGGCGCAGTCGCCATCCACAACCTCATGGAAGACGTCGCCACCGCCGAGATCTCCCGCTCCCAGCTGTGGCAGTGGATCTCGGCCCAAGCCATCACCGACCACGGCCGGATTGTCAGCCATGAATGGGTTAACGAGCTGGTCGACAAGGAGTTTGGCGCCCTGAAGCGTATTGACGGCGACCGCTTCGAAGACGCCCGCGACATCTTCGAAGAAGTCACCCTGGGCCACGACTTCCCGTCCTTCCTGACCCTCCCCGCTTACGCCCGCTACCTCACTGATGCGCATGAAGTGCCGGGCCCGGACCTGGTCGACTTGGCGTAATAGAACGTTGGCCAGCCTCGCATCCAACGCAACAGGAACCCCGAAATTCGGGGGCAGGGCCAGCCGCGACACGGTTATGTGTGCTTTACATGCACCATCACCGGCCCTGTTCTGTGTACCGCTCAAAGAGAGCGGTACACAGGACAGCAAAGCCAGGCCCTACTCTGAACCCCAAACAGTTCGCC
This sequence comes from Arthrobacter sp. K5, assembly GCF_040448525.1. Classification (NCBI taxonomy): domain Bacteria; kingdom Bacillati; phylum Actinomycetota; class Actinomycetes; order Micrococcales; family Micrococcaceae; genus Arthrobacter; species Arthrobacter sp. K5. The sequence goes on from NZ_CP159279.1 coordinate 3,205,302, forward strand.
GCGATCTCGTACCCGGCGTTTGTCACAGCGACTCATTTCATTCATGGGTCGGTTCCGAGGCAAGTTCTACTGTTCCCATAGGGTCGGCGGTTCAGGAAACTCAATGATTACCGCATTAAAAGGTGATTTTTAATATTTTCGCGCATAAGATGTAAACCAATAGAAAGACCGCCATGTCAAGAATGCTTATAATTGGTCCTCCCGGTTCTGGGAAAGGCACGCAGGCCGAACAGCTATCACAGCGCCTAGGAATAGTGCCAATATCAACGGGAGAAATATTCCGCTCCAACATAGGCGCCAAAACGGCTTTAGGTCGCAAAGCAAAGAAGCATGTGGATAAAGGGGACTTCGTCCCGGATGAAATCAGCAACGAAATGGTGATGGAGCGCCTGGGCAGAACAGACTCTCGGCAGGGTTTCTTACTTGATGGATACCCACGCACCATGGAGCAAGTAGACACATTTGACGAGTTCCTTGCCAAGTCTGGTTGCAGTCTTAACATGGCAATCGAACTTCAGGTCAACGCCGAAGAACTTGTCCAGCGTCTAGTGGAGAGAGGAAAACAGTCGAACCGCAGCGACGACAATGAGTCGGTTATCCGGCGTCGGATCAGACTTTACGAGGAACAAACTCGGCCTATAATTTCGACATACGCTGAGCGCAATATACTACTCCAGATCAACGGAATTGGAGGGCCTCGAGAAGTCACGGGACGGGTGTTGGGTGCAATGGAGGAATTCCTTTCCGCTTCAGGACAGATAAAAACCAAGAGTTGATCGTAGCTTCGGGGACCACTCGCTTCTTGGGGGCAGTTCCTGGCACACGCCAGTAGCTGTTTGGAAACCGGGCTGGGCCAGTCAGGTTGCTGGACGGGCTGGCGAGCAAAGCGGGTCCTCTGCCTTGTAATTCAGCTTGAATCCCAAACCGCAGCGCCTCAGGACGGAGGTGGCCAGCATTCTTCGGGTGCCAGACGCATTCGAGGGCACCTGCTCATCCCGTGTTGGCTAGACCTTGGCCTTTGACGGACGCAGTCTTCAGCAAGCCTGGTGAAGATCCACGATTTAAAGGCCGCACGACGCGATACTCCAAGGCAATCGGTTCTACAGGTGCGGCGGCCCAGGACCCGTTAGGCAGTTGTTGTTGCGAGGCTGCGGGAGGAGTCCCCTGCGGCGCTGCCCAATAGGTCCGGCGAAAGCGTGGCCAGGTAGTGCTCTGCGTCAAGGGCGGCTACAGCCCCCGATGCGGCCGCGGTGACTGCCTGGCGGTAGGTCGGGTCAGTGACGTCACCGGCAGCGAAGACCCCAGGAAGGGCTGTCCGGGAGCTGCGGTCTTCAACGGCGATCGTGCCCTCGGGCGTCAGATCAAGTTGCCCGTGGATCAAATGGACTCGGGGGTCGTTCCCGACCGCAATAAACAGGCCCCGCACCGCCAGATTTTGTTGCCCGCCGGTACCGGTATCACGGACTGTGACGCTTTCCACTTGATCCTCGCCGTTGATGGACACGACTTCGGAGTTCCAGACAAATTCGATCTTGTCGTTAGCGAAAGCGCGGTCCTGCATGATCTTGGATGCCCGCAGGCTGCCACGCCTGTGAACCAGGTAGACCTTCTCAGCGAAGCGGGTGAGGAACATTGCCTCCTCAAGGGCTGAGTCCCCGCCGCCGACGACAGCAATAGTTCGATCGCGGAAAAAGAAGCCATCGCACGTGGCGCACCACGAAACTCCTCGACCCGACAGACGGTCCTCATCAGCCAATCCGAGTTTCCGGTAGGCGGAACCCGTGGCAAAGACAATACTCAGTGCTTCGTGGACCGCACCTGACCCGAGGGTGACGCTCTTCACCGGGCCGGCCAAGTCAACGCTTGTGACGTCCTCATAGAGGACGTCGGTGCCGAATCTTTCCGCTTGGGCCTGCATCTTTGCCATCAGATCCGGACCCATGATCCCTTCGGGAAATCCGGGGAAGTTCTCCACCTCAGTGGTGTTCATCAGATCGCCGCCGGCCTCTACGGACGATGCGATGAGGAGCGGGCGCATATTGGCGCGTGCTGCGTAGACGGCCGCGGTATAGCCCGCAGGGCCCGAGCCGATGATTAAGATTTGCCTCAAAATTTGTTCTCCTTTTCTGCATACAGCGCCAGGAGGGGCTGTCATTCGTGTAACGCTGCGGGTCCGGGACTTTCACACTCGATGTCCCCAGCTGGTATCCAATTAGCGAGGACATGTTGAGGCCTCCGCCATGCACTTTTCCTTGCTTTGCCTTCGTCGGCAGCCCTTGAACGGGGCCCGTGGACCCGCCATCGCACCTCTGTGGTGAAGACCGATCGAAAGTTCTCTGATAGCCGTCGCCGTGAGTGGCTGAGGCGCAGGGCGACCCAGCCACTCAGGCTTTAACCAAGTCTGAAATGCGGTCAGAGCTGGGCCGGTGAAGCAGCGAGTTTGGCGTGGACTTCGGCCATGTCGAGCGCGGCGATGGCCTCGACGATGTTGCCCAGTTGGGGTTCGCTGAGAACGCCTGAATGGGAGAACACCAGGACGTTCTCGCGGAAGCCCATGATGGTGGGAATTGAAGTGATTCCCAAGGCTCCGGAGAGTTCCCGTTCGGCCTCTGTATCTACCTTCACGAAAGCGACGTCGTCATACTTTTCCGAGACTTTCTCGAAGATCGGGCCGAATTGGCGGCAGGGTCCGCACCAAGCTGCCCAAAAATCCACGAGAACAATGTCGTTGCCCTCGATCGCGGCGGTGAATTGTTCTCCAGTGATGTTGGTCGTCGCCATGATGTTCCTTCCATTGAAAAATGTAGGCCCTGGTCGGGCGCGGTCGGTGTTAGCCGAGGCGGGTAATGACGGGGACGGGGTTGGCCAGAGTGTCGCGGATCGGTGAGCTCGCTTCAAGTGCGCCGATCAGGTCTTCCAGGTCCTTGCGGGACGTGCCGGGGCTGTCGATTTGGACGTCCACAGTGATCTGCTGGGCACCCTTGCGGACGCTGTCGTCGATTCCGAGGAAGCCGCTGAGATCGATGTCGAAGCCCAGGGTCAGTGCGACGTGCTTAAGCGGGATGTTCCTGGCTGCCGCCAGGGAAGCCAGCGTGACGATGTAGCAGCCAGCCAGGGCTTTGAGGATGTATTCAGCAGGACTGACGGCAGTGTCGGTACCAAGCAGGGAGACCGGCTCATCGCTGTGCAGCGTGAACTTACCGCGGCGCGATTCGTCGGCGATGCCTGCCTGGGTCAGGGGTCCGGTGATGGTCTCGGCGGTCAGCCCCCCGGCAGACTCGCTGAGCATACTGAAGCTGACCTTGCCAAGCTCACGCTGCTCGGTGACGGCTGCCACTGTCGCTTCAATGGCCGCGAGGTCGGCAAAAGCCTCTGTGCGCAGGGTATTCATTTCGGTCATGGTGTTTCCTTTCATTTGTATGTTGATGCGGACCATCAGGCCTTCCACAGCTGAGGCGCCTTGCCGGTCAGCAGCCTCTCGAGGAACGCCTTCTTAGGAGAAAGATTCCTGGTAGAAGGGGTAGTCGGTGTAGCCCTTTGCCCCTGTGGCGCCTGCCCCGTAGAACGTGGATGGATCCGGTTCAGTGAGTGGAAGACCGTCCTTCCAGCGGCGCACGAGATCGGGGTTGGCGATGGCGGGCCGGCCAACGACTACGGCATCTGCGTGCCCGTCAGCGACAAGGGAGACTGCCTCGTCGCGGGTGGTGACGATGCCGAAGCCGCTGTTGACCAGGAAGGGCCCCGCAAAACGGGCACGGAGGTCCTGGACAAAGTCACCTGACGGGTCGTGGTGGAGCATGCTCAGATACGCGAGCTGGAGCGGAGAGATGCTGTCCGCGAGCACCTGGTAGGTGGCGCGCGCGGTGGCGTTGTTGGCTTCGTCCATGTCGTGCTGTTCATTTTCGGGGGAAATACGGATACCGACGCGCTGGGCCCCTACCGCAGCTGCTACTGCCTCGACGGTCTCGATGACGAAACGGGCATGGTTCTCCGGCGTGCCGCCGTAGCTGTCGGTGCGGACATTGGTGCTGGGAGACAGGAATTCGTGCAGGAGGAACCCGTTGCCGGCGTGCACTTCGACGCCGTCGAAGCCGGCTTCGATGGCGTTCAGTGAGGCCGTGACGGTCTCCTGGATCACCGCCGGCAGCTCCTCGATGGTGAGGGCATGCGGGACCGGGTACGGCTTCTTGCCCTCCGGCGTCCGGGCTTCACCTGCCATGGCGAGGGCACTGGGGGCTACGATGCGGTGGCCGCCCGTGATGTCCTCATGTGTGACACGGCCGCCGTGCATGATCTGGGCGAAGATCCGGCCGCCCTCGGCATGAACTGCGTCGGTGACTTTTTTCCAGCCGGAAATCTGGTCTGTGGTGTGGAGTCCGGGCTGGCCAGGCCACGAGCGTCCCGCGAGGCCCGGGTAGGTGGCCTCGCTCACGATCAGGCCCAGGGAAGCCCGCTGGCGGTAGTGTTCAGCCATCAGCGGGCCGGGGATACCTTCGTCTCCGGAGCGCGTGCGGGTCAATGGGGCCATCACCAACCGGTTGGGCAGCTCAAGCTCGCCGAGGGTCATAGGGGAAAACAGCATGTATTTTGCCTTTCAAAAGCGGGCGGTGGAGTGTGGTAGTCACTAGATGGCCGACCTGGGGGCACCAGTTATGCCCCCAGGCCTTCGCACCCTTGTGCCTGAACCGTCGGTATTCGGCGGAGCCTAGGAAACTCCAGCCGCAGCGTGCGTGTGTGCTGCTGCCGCGGCATCCGGTGCACCTTCGAAGAACTTCATTGCCATGAAGCCATGGGCGAAACTGCCGCCCGCCCGCAGTAATGAAGCGATCATGACGGTTTCTGCAAGTTCCTCTTCGGTGGCACCTTCGGCCTTGGCGGCCTTGACGTGCGCTTCAATGCAGTACGCACACTGTGTGGTGAGGGCCACGGCGACGGCCATGAGTTCGGTGTTCTTGCGCGAGATGACCTTGCCGGCGCCGTTCAGCACTTCCTGATCGAATGCCAGGAACGATTTCACAGCGTCAGGGGCAGCGTTCCTGAGGTTGCGGAGGTAACGGTGGTCTGTGTGCTCGTGGTAGCCCATAGTTTTTTCCTTCGTGCAGGAGGTGCATTGCGGGTGGAAGGTGCAGCCCCGGTCTTGGCTACCGGGGCTGCAGAGGCATCAGTTGCGGGCTGCTGCGCCCAGGTAGGGGGCAAGCCGGTCTTCGAATGCTTCCTTTGGCATGGCACCAAGGAACGAACCGACGACGTCACCGTTGTTGAACACCCGGAAAGCGGGAATTGAGGTGACGCCATACTGCTGCGCGAGCTCTGGATTCTCGTCGACGTTCACTTTGACGACCTCGACTTTCCCGGCCTGCTCCTGGGCCAGCTCATCGAGTACGGGCCCGACGGCACGGCACGGCGGGCACCACGGCGCCCAGAAATCCACCAGGACCGGCAGGTCGTTCTGGAGGACATCGGCTTGGAATGCGGAAGTGGTTGTTGATCGTGCAGACATGGGCTCCTCTTTCATTTTTGTTGGTTAGGGCATGTGGGGTTTTGGCCCAGGTTTGGCATCAGCCGCTCTGGGGATTAGGTCATGCGTCGCTGGGCGGACGAGCTCCGGAGACTGGATCTACCAAGGTTTCTGTAGTGATCACTAAAGAACTTCTGAGTTATACTGTAGTGGTTACTACAGAAAAAGCAAATGACAGAGTTTGCTGAGACCAGGAGGGCATGACATGCCGGGAGGCCGGAGGCGCGGATTTGATGATCAGGTGGCCTTGCAGACGGCCATGGAGTTGTTTTGGCGCCAGGGATACGAAGGCACATCCGTCGCTGATCTGACAAAGGCCCTGGGCATCAACCCGCCGAGCCTTTACGCCGCATTTGGCAGTAAGCGGGACCTGTTCGAGAAGACCCTGGACCGGTACATGTGCGAACGCAGCGTCCAACTGAAGGAAGCGATGGCGCAGCCCACTGCGCACGAGGCGGTGCTGCACCTCCTGACGGGAAGAGCGGAAGTGTTCACTGCCCCGGGTCGGCCCTTCGGCTGCATGACAGTCCAAGCTGGGCTTGCTTCCGGAGAGCCGCACCATGAAATCGTCGATCTCCTCACCGCCGCACGCGAGCAGATGCGGCAAACTGTGCTGGATCGGTTCGAAAAGGCTCTCGCAGAGGGCGATTTGCCAGCCGGTACCGACTGCTCGGCCCTGGCGCGCTACGTTATGGCCGCGGTTTATGGTCTGAGCGTTGAAGCGGCCTCCGGGGCCCCACGGGAGGAACTCATCTCCGCCGCAACCCTCGCTTCACAGGTGGTACCGAGGCCGTAACGTAGCCAAGGCACTTGTCGCCCAACACCCTGCCGGGGAATGCGGGCTTTCAGCCGTCGGAGCTACCTGGGATCGTTGCTAAGTCCGTGACGGATTTGAAGTCAATGGCCCGTGAGCTCACGTATCCGCTTCGTGCAATAGCTGCACTTTTCTCTAATCAAAGAACAGCACGGCGAACTGGCATGCGCGGGTATTTGTGGGCCGGGAGTAGCTGCGCGGGCACCTTACCGGTATCGGAATATCACCGAACGTGGGTTCGCGAAATTCACCTCAGCCGAAGCCGCGCGGACTCCCGAACGAAGTGTTCGAAAGCAGAGCATCAAAGAATGGATGGGGCGCTCGGCCGGCAATAGAGCGAGCTGAACCAGGCCAACAACCTCACCCCGCGGTTGGTGGTCAAAGATCATGTGTGAGCCACCTGCTTCTGCCCGGAAGGGCTGACTTTCTGCGCGAACTAGTTCAGGGTGAGTGACTTTGCGAAGCAGCCCGAGAACGGGATCGCGGTGTCATAGGGCGAGTAGACAGGAATCGGCGTGTACCCGAGTTTCCGGTATAGAGCCACGGCTTCTGGCTGCTTGTTCCCAGTCTGGAGGATAAGCCGCTTGGCGCCCCTTTGATTGCCAGCTTCTCAGAGCAGACATCAGTATCGACGCAGCGCCCTTTCCCCGGGCCTCTGGCAGAACGATGACGCGCTTGACCTCAAATTCACCACCGAGGCGTCTGAGCGCCGCGTGGCCCATAGCTGTTCCGTCTTCAGTGAGCACCAGGACGGTGGCAATGAATTCCTCGGGCGGTACAGCCAGGGCTGACCGGGCGGCCGGCGAAAGGTGAGGGAACTCGTCCGTGGCATAACGAGCCAGGAGTTCGGTGCTCAAGGCATCCCGCAGGTGAGCGGCCCGTGGGTCATCGAAACTTACTACTTCCGCATGCAGGGTGTCATTGCACGTCATCCGAAATTATGCTCCTGAATTTGTATCCGCCGTGTGGGCGATTGCATGAATATTCGCGCTGTTGGGGTCCATCCGTCGTGTGTTTGGGGGCCAGCGGGCAGAGCGCGCCGTAGCCGTCTTGGGCGTCGGTAGTGGCGTGCTTGGGGGCCACCCCGATTTAGGCTCCTTCCGTCGTGTGTATAGGGCGCACGGCGGAAGGAGTAATCAGTAATGGTACGGAAGATCAGAGCGAAGCTCGTGCTGCAGTTGCGGGCCGAGGGCCTGTCCGGGCGAGCGATCGCGGCATCGCAGGGAATGTCCCGAAAGAGCATCACGGCGGTGCTGGAGGCTGCCGACGCGGCCGGTGTAGTGTGGGACGATATCGCCGACAGCTCGGAGGGCGAGGTCTATGCCCGGCTGTTTCCCGGGCGCGGTGAGCATCAAAGCGTGTTCGCGCAGCCGGATTGGGACCAGGTGCACCGGGAGATGGCCCGGGTCGGGGTGACGCTGAAGCTGCTGCATGGCGAGTACGCCGACTCATGCGCTGCTTCCGGTGAGCCGATGATGGGTTATGACCGGTTCTGCAGGACCTACCAGCGGCATGTATTGGTCACGGGTGTGGCATCCCGGGTCGGGCACAAGGCAGCGCAGACGGTCGAGGTCGACTGGTCAGGGCCGACGATGCAACTGACCGACCCGGTCACGGGCAAGCCCCGGACCGTTTACTTGTTTGTGGCATGCCTGCCTTTCAGCCGGTACGCGTTCGTCGAGCCCACTCTGGACATGAAGCAGGACAGCTGGCTGCGGGCCCACGTGGCCATGTTCGAAGCTTTCACCGGTTCGGTGCCACGGATCGTGCCGGACAACCTGAAGACCGGCGTCATCAAGCATCCCCGTGAGGGCGAAGTCGTGCTCAATGACGCTTACCGCGAGATGGCGGCGCACTATTCAGCGGCGGTCCTGCCCGGACGTGTCAGAGCGCCGAAGGACAAGGCCAGCGTGGAAAACACGGTCGCCCACGTGGCTACCTGGATCATTGCCGGGCTGCGCCAGCGACAATTTACCTCGTTACCGGAGCTTCGGGCCGCCATCATCGACCGGGTAGCTGCGTATAACGCGGAGCCGTTCCAGAAGCGGCCAGGGTCCAGGGCCAGCGTGTTCGCAGCCGAAGAGCAGCCGCTACTGACAGGATTGCCGGCAGCCGCCTACGAGATCAGCAGGTGGGTCTACGGGCGCCGGGTGGGCCGGAACGGGCACGTTGTCTGGGCGAGGAACTACTACTCGGTGCCCTTTGCCAATATTGGCACCACGGTTGACCTGCGGATCACGGATCAGGTGCTTCAGGCTTACCGGGGCACCGAACGGCTAACCAGCCACCTGCTGCTGCCCGAGAGCGCGGCCAACGAGTACCGCACCAACGATGCGGACCTGCCCGCCGGCGAGCAGTACCGGCAGTGGGACCCTTTCAGGGTGCGGGAGTGGGCCGGACGGATCGGCCCGGCAGCTGTTACGGTGGTCAACCGGATCTTCGAGTCCGTCCCGGTCGACGAGCAGGGCCTGGACGCGGCACTGGCAGTGTTGCGGCTTTCCCGGCGCTACTCGGCCGAACGGGTCGAGGCGGCCTGCCGGCTGGCGTTGGCAGGCCACGTGAGGTCCCCGCGGTTTGCGCATCTGCATCCGATCCTGGCCACGGAGCAGGACAAAGCCGCCGGTCTCAGGCCACCATGGGATGAACCAGTCGAACACGGCGGCTACGTGCGCGGCGCCGAGTACTACGCAGGCGGTGCCAAATGAGCCGAATCGATACCGAAACCAAGCGCAAGCTCCGTGAAATGGGCGCCGCCCCGATGCTGGAGGCGCTCGAAGCCCAGGACGAGACGCTCGTGCTTGGAATGGCCTTCGAGGAACGGCTCCGACTGATCGTCGACGAAGCACATTCCGGGTTCAACCATGCCAAGGTCGAGGGACTGATCCGGCGGGCCGGACTACGCTACCCAGGCGCAGACCTGCGCCGGCTCGACCTCATCGACGAACGCGGCCTGGACCGGAACCTGATCGCCCAGCTCGGCACGTGCTCGTTCATCGAACGGCAGCAGAACGTCGTCTTTCAGGGATTCACCGGATCCGGGAAGTCCTACCTGGGGTGCGCTCTGGCCAAACAGGCCTGCCAGCACCGCATCCGGGCCCACTACGTCCGCATGCCCGATCTGGAAGAGCCCTGGGCGCTGGCGAAGGACAAGCCTCTGGGCGCCACGAAGTTCCTAAAGAAGTACGCGGCCTTCACCCTGCTGGTGATCGACGAATGGCTTCTCGACCACCCCAACGAGGGCATGCGCAGCATGCTGCTGGAGCTGCTCGAGCGCAGGTACGACACAGCTTCGACCGTGTTCTCCACGCAATACGCCAAAAAGGACTGGCATCAGCGGCTCGGCTCCGGGGTCCACGCCGATGCGATCATGGACCGCATCGTGCACAACACGATCTGGGTCGATACCGGCAACCACAACATGCGTGAACACGCCACCATGACGCAATGAGAAAACGCCGGTGGGAGCCGGCGGCCCCCACAACCACGGACACTGGCCCCCACCGGCAATATCAATGGCCCCCAAAGGCAATATCGCGTGGCTTCCAAACCTTCAAATACTCAGATTGCACTCCCAGCTTTGCCGGGTGCAACGAGACTCTCGTCAGGGAGCGCCCCTTGATAGGAGAACGAAGCCAACGTGTACCGACGTTACGTGATTTTTACAGCTTTGGCGGCTCGGAAAAATGCCCTAGGCACCAGGGAAACATGCATTAGATGCAGGAAACCAATAGCTTCCGCGCTCAACGCGGGCAAATCGGAACAACCTCACTCGATTCGGGCGCAAGGACACACCCGCTCACACCTGCGAAAACGTCCAATACGTGAAGGGCCGGGAGTTCTCGCAGCTACTTCTACCTCGTTGTTTAACGCCGATAACCGAGATTTCGTTAACCTGTCGGTTCAGGCAAAGTCCCCCGACGTAGTTAGATCTGGCACCGCTCCCGCATGCTGAGGAGGGGAGGGGATGCCAAGTGGCCACCTCATTCAAGATTCCTCGGCTGCAAGCTCCAGCCGCTCGAAGAGTTCCGCCCCAAGCTGTGTAGCCATCAGCACCTCATTTAGAGCGTCGGGGGTGTACACACTTTCTGCGTTGCCGCCATCGATGCCTCCGGGGACCATTAGCAACCCGCAGCGCAATAGGTCCTGGACCAAAGGGAGCACTGCGTCCTCCAGCCCGAGGCCTTCACTGACAGTCCGCACAGATACCTCTGTCCCGGGCGTCCAGTGAGTTAGGCCTTTTCCCAACTTCTTGCCGGTGACGAAATACTTCAGAACTCGAACATGGGGTGACTCGATGACAGAAAGAATTCTGATCCAGATGCTTTCCTTATCTACGAGCGCGTCATCTCGTAGCAGCGTCCCGAGAGAGCGCCCCAAACTAGCAACCTTGCTGTCGAGCCTGGTGCGGCCGGCGGCGTCGAGGGCTTCCGCAGCTAAAAGCGCATATGTATCATTTTCGGTGATTCGACGGACCACGTCTTCGGGGCTGGTTCTTGTCTTCTCGGAGGCCGCGTGGAGAACCGTGCCGTGGCGTCGCTTTTGCTGCTTGTGGACTTTTTCGCGCAACCCATCAAGTGCTGCCACCCCGGTCGCGATTGGAACGCTCATTTCTGGGGCTGCCGCCCCAAGCGCTGCACCGACGGCGGCGAGGAAAATCTTTCCTCCTTCGCCCGTGCCGAACTGTTCTGACAAGGGCTCGGTCTCGGGTTCGATGTCCTCGTATTGATCATCAGTCCGCTTCACAGGCGCTCCTTGTCCAGACTTTCTCCAACTCATCATGCGTTGGTGCACCCTGCCACGGATGGCAGACTTTTTGTCACTGGGTGAGAGTACATGAAAGGACTCTGGGGAGGCACTTTTGGTTCTTCGCCGAGGCGGAGACAACGCCTGCGCGGAACGGAATGAAGCATCGGCTTTCTTCACTTGGCGGACCGAAAACCGATCTGTCATCTACCCAATATCGAACAGCCAGTTCGCTCCCTTAAAATCTGCTTCACGCACGGGCGCAGGGGCCTGCCCGGACCTAATTCGGTCGAGATGGACCTTCACGTATTTAGTGCGTGCTGATTTGAGCAACATGGCTCGGAAGAAACCGAAACCAATCCCTACCGCTATCGCCCAGAGCAGGACCCCAGCGGCTATGGCCCAAGAGCCAAACGGGTCCATGCGGAAAGACGCAGAAATATGATCCTGAACGCCGGTCGCCGCTCCGGCAACGGTCGCCATGGCTCCTCCTGCTATAGCCAGAATAAGTACCCCTATACCGCCCGCGATCAGGCCAACGATGGTCTTGTAACGCACGAGACTCAGGGAGGCTAAGCGGAAGCCGGTCGCTTCCAGGGCCTGCTGTAGTTCAACAGTCGATTCCGGCGCAGCACCCTGCAGTGTACTTTTGAGATCTTCGATCTCTTTGTGCAGCTTCCGAGCTTCTGTCCGTGGAACGAGTAGCGCCGTTACTACGGCTGAGACACTCGTTGTGCCCAGTATTGACGCGATTAATGGCAACCAAGACAAATCCATGATGGCTATCGTCCGTCAAGCTGCGTTTTTCCAAAGAAGCACGCACCGACGGTCACTGAACTGTTACTCCCGACATGAGCAATGCTTAGCCCCAGCAAGTGACGTGCCGTGGTCTTCTGTTGAATCTGTTGGATCCGCACTGGCGTGCCCTGCCCACAAGTCCCCTCGGAGCGTTCACGCTAGAGGCATCCCGACCTGCAGGCGCACGCGACTCCTGTGATGTGCGAGAGGACTCCTACTCCCGTGCCTTGAAATCCGATAATGGAGATTTCGTCACCCAAAGGCGCGGGCGCCAACGGGTAGGTTGGGTGCCGTCGCAGTATCAGTGCCCCAGCTTCAGGGCGCAGGCTGCCAGAGGCTCAAGTCTGACCATTAAGCGGGAAAGCCCATGCTCAGACGCGGTGAGATTATTCGGACCCCGTAGTCGCCGGCAAGGACGGATTTAGGGACGCCGCTGGCGGCCCGCTGGACCAGTTAGGCGGCCGGTTTCCGGGGCGAGGGTCTTCTTCCGCCCGTGGTAGGCCCCGCGCTGCTTGGCCAGAGCAACGCCTCCGCTGCCGTTCCCTGATCAGGGAGCGTTCGAACTCGGCGAAGGCTCCCATGACAGAGAGCATGAGATTGGCTGGCCATGGGGGAGTCCTCCCCTGTGAAGAGCAGGTGTTCCTTGACGAACTCCACGCGCACGCCCTTACGGGTGAGAGTCTGGACCTCTTCACGCAGGTCATCGAGGTTGCCCTCGAGTTGGCGTTTCTCGTTCTGGTCCACCGTGCTGACATGAACGTCGGGTGCGCGAGGCCGTCGGCGCGTAGGCCGAGGGCGATGCTAAGTTGCACTGTTCAGGCGTCGATCTCCTGTTGGATTCTGCGGGCGAACCCGCGCAGCTTCCGCTGGTCCTGGGTGCTGAAATCTCGCGGCTTCTGGTCGATCACGTCGAGGGCTCCGATGTTCCAGCCAAGGCGTCCGTGCAAGGGGAACCCAGCGTAGAAGCGGATGTGGGGTTCGCCCAGAACAAAGGGATTGGCGGAGAACCTGCCATCCGCTCGCGCGTCCGGAACAACCAAAAGGGCATTGGTTCTGACCGTCTCATTGCAGAAGGCCACATCCCTGGGTACGTCGTGCGCCGCGGCTCCCACGATCGACTTGGTGAACTGCCTGTCATCGGCGATCAGGGAAACCGCGGTGATGCTGACACTAAAGAACTTGCGAACGTCACGGACTATCCGGTCAAATCGTTGCTCAGGGCTGCTGTCCAGCAGCCCTGTCTTCAGCAGCGCTGACAGGCGCTCGGCCTCGGCGCCCTCTGGGGGAAGAAGGAATCGCCCTGCGGCCCCCAGGTCCGCTGCAGGATGACCAGGAAGTCCTGGCGTCACCGGCGTAGCCGAATCCCAAGAAGAGGGAACGAGCGCTGGCCCACCGGCAGCTTCTGACACATCGTTGACGGCGCATGCAAGGAGGTCCTGATCCATGGCCGGCAGGCTCAGCGCGCCATTCAGGTACGCATCGATCTCCACCTCGGAACAGTTTCCGCCCTGCCCAAAGTACGCCGGCCAGAGGTCCCCGGCCCGTAGATCGAGGCGGGTCAGGGCGGCGAGAATTTGATTCCGCTGTGTCCAGTCTTCCACGGGGGGTAACTCCGATCGGAGGCTAAGCTCCGGCATAGACTTCAAAACCAATTTCATCAGCTTACTTACTACTTCTACGTTACCGCACCCTGATAGGAAGGGCGAGTGCCTCAGCCTGCGACAGGCCGGCACGCTGCCGGCGCGGGCGTGCCGGTCCTCAGTGCTGATCATGGTTGGTTCCCCTCGCTCCATGCCCGGGCGCTGGATGGGAGGAATGCAGGCACTGGGGCCCGGGCGACTTGTTGTCTAGCCGGGGTGGTGCTTCTAGATTTGGGGGATGATGGAGCACGGCCAGCACGGAGACTTCGACCGGCTGCACGATATGATCGCCGGGTCCGAGGACCTGAAAGGAGTCTTGGACGGCGTGGCAGGGTTCGCCGCACGCGCGCTGAGCAGGTCCACGGGGGAGCGAATCGAGTGCGCGGTGACCCTTCGCCGACGCAGGCGCAGTGCCACCATTGCCGGCAGCAGCGACGATGCCGTGCTGTTGGACAGGATTGAACAGGCACTGGGGGAAGGACCTTGCGTGGAGGCGCTCAAAGTGGGGCACTCCGTCGTCTTGAGCGACGCCTCCGCCGACCCCTGCTGGCCCCGCTACAGCGAGAGTCTTCTCCAGGCGGGGTGCCGCAGCGCGATGGGGGTCCCGCTCACGCTGGGCGATCAGGCCGGCGCAGTCCTGAACTTCCTCGCTCCTGTCACTGGAGCGTTCACCCGCGACGCCATCGCTGACGCGGAAGCGTTTGCTGACATGGCAAGCCGCATCCTGCGTTTGGCTATCCGGATCGCGGGCGCGGACCAACTCGCCGAAGTTTACCGCCGCGGGAAAACGCCGAGGTAGTTACTGCTGCGAAGGTAAGCCGGCGGCCTGGTGGATTGGGGAGGTTGCCTTGGAAGTGCTCCCACTCGGCTGGCGCCCGAAGTTGCCCACTGAAACTCGGTCACGTTGCCGAAACTACTTCAGCTATTGCCGCCGCCACCGCAAACGTTCAATGTCGGAACGCCTAGATAAGCTTTTTCCTATGCCATCACTCGACGAGAGCGTTACGAAAACCAAACAATGGCCGATCTGGGTCGGCACCGATGCCGATTTCAGGCGCCTCCTCCGGCTCATGGAAAAGGCAGTGGAGCCACTAGTCCCCGCGCACGTTGAACGAGAGACCGAGCATCCTCGGAACATGGCGCAATACCCAAGCGACCGCTTGAAGGCCCTCGAGATTAAAGCCAAGATGGCGGCAGAGAAGGGCCAGCCGGCCCACTACGACGAGGAGATCGCGAAGGTAAAGGCGGAGCTTGAAAGCCGGCTCGCTGCCATAGAGACTGCGGAGGCTAAGGCGCGGCGGATCGGGCTTATTGATCTGTCCCTCACCGTGAAGGATGATGATCGCCGCAAGGTCACCGGAACTGCCGATGAACTGAGCGAGTACCTGGATGGGCGGCACATCCAAGAGTTGGAGATTACTGCCCCTTCGGGCTATCTCCTCGGTTACACGATTACTGCAAGAGCCGGACGCGATAGCGGGCTTTACGTCAGGGTGTCTTCAAAGGATGCAACCTGGGCGTTGTCGGCTGCATCCGAAATCGAAGCTGAGGCGAACCGCCACGTCCCAGCGTGGAGGATACTGAGGTCCGCCTACGTTCTGTTTCCGTTGTACCTGGTCGCCATCGGGTCCTTGGTGTACTTCATCTTCGACGAGATCGCCCGACGGACGACCGCGTCGGGTAAGTTTGACGAACCGTTGATCTCGATCGTCTACGTGGCGTTCCTCGTGATTTCGTTTTTTGGTGCCGGGGCGGCTGTGGACTGGACGAAGAAATACGTGCCTGCCTTTGAAGTCGTCCATTCCGGGGGACGCTCTCGCGGGAAGGCGCTACTGGGCTTCATCGGTTCGGCGGTCGCCGCGGTTGTCCTCGGCATAGTCGGTAACGGCATTTCGAACGCGATTTTCAGTTCCGGGGCTGGCGGCTAAACGCCGCGCAGCCCCAACCCTTGGGTAAACGCCATCACAAGATGCTGGAAAACGGCCGCTTCCGGAGGCACTTCCCCGCCTGTCTTAAAGAGCCGATATTGGGGATTTCGTCGACCTGTAGTTCCTACGGGGCCGACAGAGAAGGCCGCCTTGTGGCGCCCTACTTTCCGGCAGTAGCGCCACAGGGCTAGAACGTCCTCAGCTTCCCAGGTTTCGACTGCGCCTTCTTGGAGACGATGCCCGCAACCGTTGATGTCGTTACCTTCTTCACCCCGGATGCTCGTGTTCTGCGGGCTCACGATGGAAAGCTCGGGCCTTCCAATACACGCGGACTTAGAGTCTTATGCTTTCCCAAGACTTGTATAGGAATGCCGTCGTAATTTTATCGGCACCGGCTGTTACATTAGATCGGAGTAACGGGGGCTTCATCCGTCGCGCCGGAATGTCCGGGAAGCACTCACATGAAAGGCTGGTGGCTTCAATGACGTTCCCGTCCGAGTTGGCGTCAGTTCTTACTGGTGCCTCCATGTCGCAGCTGAGCCACTGGCGATCCGCGCCAGCGCTCCTGGCACCAGAAGTAGCCTCAAAGCCAAAGGCTCTATATTCATTCCGCGATATCGTCGCCCTCCGGACGTTTGTTCGTCTTCGTCGGGAGCTTCCGCTTCAGAGAATCCGCACGGCCCTGAGTACTCTGCAGGACTACGACCTCACTGACCATCCGTCCAGCTATCAACTGGTGACGGACTCAAAAACGGTCTTCTTGGTGGACGATGAAGGCAAGGACATGGTTGACCTCGTAAAGAGGCGAGGTCAGACGGTTCTCCTGTCCATGGCGGACGTCTTCGCCCCTTTCACCAATCTTCAAGGCCAAGATGTTGTGGACTTCCGCCGTCCCCGTCAAAACATAGAAGTACGCGAAAAGCGCATGGGGGGATGGCCGACCATCGCAGGGACTCGACTGAGGTACGACACGGTCGCACTTCTTCTCAGTGATGGCTCTGTACAGCCCGAAGAGACGCAATACTATTACCCGGAAGTCTCGGCCGAGGCCGCGCTGGACGCCGCCGACTTTGATTTTTCGGTCCAACAGCGGCGGCAAACCCGTTGAAAATCTACATCGACGAAAATCTGCCTTATCGCGCTCTAGTTGAGCCGCTCACAAAGCTTTTCCGAAAGCACGTTTTCCGGCACCCTGGGCAAGAAACTCTGACAGGCGTAGAGGATGTAGAGCTCTTCGAATCCCTATCAGAGCGGGACTTCGATGCCATAATCACCCAAGACGCTAACCAGCTAAGCAATTCTGATGAGCGTTCGGGCCTGCGGTCTGCTGGCCTTCATTGGATTGGCGTTCCCCAGTTAAACGAGCCAGGGTTGCATGGACTGGGCGCAGTTGCCGGCATGGTGATTTCAGGGCTACCGTACTTTTTTGAAAGCGACGCTGAGCTGCCACATATATACAGGCTGAAGCCCGCTGCCCATAGAGCCAAGCGGGGGCCAGATATTGAGCCTGTCTAGCAGGACCAGGGAGATGGACGCTGAATCAACTCGAGCGCCTGGGGCAGTGGAAGACTAGGCGATTACATGGACCCCTCCCTCTCATTCGTCATGGCATTGGCCGCATTGCTTCTTACTGTCGTGAATATCGTGGTTACCGTCGTCCTTTTCAGGAGGTCCGCAGGGCAGGTTGTAGTGGAGATGAATGCTGCGTTGTTGAACCCTGCGCGTGCTCTTATCTCCAATGACAAAGGAACTTGGGGCTTAGATCTTCTAAACTACGACCCAACGGGCGTCGAGCTGTCCAAGATCGTCATCGAAAACCCCGGAAGAACGGCGGCCACCGTCACCAAGCTAGATATCAGGGTAGAGGGGGCGGCGAATTCCGATTCGCTATGGGCATGAGGCCGATAGCAATCAGGCAGCTAAGCGACACGTTGGGCAGCACCACGGCAGCCGACGACCTGCCGCACCGGCTCGAGCCTTATGACCAAGTCGTCTACTTAGTGGACTTCTGGGAGGTGGTCAACTATGTCTTCGCGGAGGAGCCCCAGCTGCGCCAAGTCAATATATGGGTTTCGGTGAAGGTGGCGGGACAGCCGCAGCCATACGACTCTAGGAAGCACGGTTATTGGAGCATCCGTCGGGAGTGGGTGTCCGTCCTCGCGCCGTACACAAAACGATCGGCCCACAGCGTCATACTCGCTGCACTGATGAACGTCTTCGAGAATGCCGGGCAAATCCGTATTTGGCAGACCTTGCTTCCAGACTGGAACAGCGCATCTCGGCTGAAAGCGAATCTCAAGAGATAACGTCTATTCTTCAGCGAATTCTTGGCCCCGGCGGGGATATTGATGGTGCCATTTTCGGTTCATACGACATCTGGGCTTTGATCATGTTTGGCTTCGAGCTGAAACGCCGGTTGACGGCCCTGGGGGGGTAACGTCGTATGGAGTAACCCTTCGGCCTGACTTGTGCTCAGGGAGGGGCGGACGCCCACCGTCCGGCGTTCCGTCCGGCTGGGGGAGTGATGACTCGGATCCTGCGGTGAGGGCCGGGGACGACCAGGTCGAGCTGATGGTAGCGGAGACGATCAAGGTGACGGCGTTCCTTAGTGGCAGGGACCCGTCGCTCGCCGTTTCTGAGGGCGAAGTAGATGACTAACTCGGTCCCGTTATTTGACTCCGTCGCACGAGGTGCGACGGAGTCAAAGCCAAGGTCATCGTGGCCGCCCCAATGAAGCCAAAGAACGCCGACGTTAGTGCCGCTGCAAATGGCTCCGTCGGCCACCACGGCAGTGAGGGGAGTAGAGTAGAATTAGCATGCGTATGCAACCATCAGCCTACTTACTTGACGTAACACCGGTTATCGGCATTCAAACCACGGGAGTAGAAGTAGCTGCGAGTACTCCCGTGCTTGGAGGAAGCGGGGTGTTTCCGCAGGTCAGGCAGGCTTTCCGACGGACCTAACCGTTCTGTCGACACGGCTGAATTTGCCCGCGGATCCCTTGCCGCTATAGGTTTCCTGCATCTAATGCATGTTTCCATGGTTTAGGGGTTGCAATGAGCGGTGCCATTCCGGGTTTCGTCCCGCGGATGCTGGTCGATCCGGACATTGGGCTGTTCCGGGCTGATGAACGGGTTTTTACTGCCATGCTCGATGGCTGGCGGGCGCAGATGTTGGCGCGCGGCCTCACGACCGAGACCATCAAGAAGCGTTGCCAGTTGCTGGAGCGTTTTCAGGGCTTCACGGGTGAATTTCCGTGGCAATGGGGCCCGGCCGACATCGAAGACTTCCTGGGCGATCTGCGTTCTGGCGAGAAGCCGATCAGCCTGAAGACCTTGCGTTCGTACAGCAACGCTGTGGCGATGTTCTGCTCCTACCTGACCCATCCGGGCTATGGGTGGGGCGAGTTCTGCGAACGGACTTTCGGTGATATTCCAAGCCAGATCTGCTTCGAGTGGAACATGCCACGGCACACCACCGATGATGCCGTCCCGGCGAAGAAGCGCTCGTTCACCAAGGCGGAGCTGCAGCGGTTATTCGACTACATCGATGACCTCGTCGACCGGGAATACGCCGCCGGCAGTAAGCGCTGGCTGCCCCTGTTCCGTGACTCGGTGGCGTTCAAGGTCTGTTATGCCTACGGGCTTCGCCGGCGTGAAATGACCATGCTGGACCTGGAGGACTTCGGCCCGAACCCTCACGTCAGCGACTACGGCCGGTTCGGGGCAGTCCAGGTTCGGTTTGCCAAGGGCACCGCGGGCTCAGGACCCAGACGGCGCACCGTGTTGACCGTGCCGGAGTTCGACTGGGTCGTGGACCAGCTCAAGACATGGACATCCGGTGGATTGCGGCAGCAGTTCCCGACCGCAGAAAGGTCCTCGGCGCTTTGGCCGAGTGAGCGTGGCGCCCGGATGTCCCTGGGCTCGTTCGGGGATGCGTTCGCCGCTGCACGGGATGCCGTCGGCCTGCCCCAAGAGCTGGGCCTGCATTGCCTCAGGCATTCCTACGTGACCCACCTGATCGAAGCCGGTTACGACGCGGCCTTCGTGCAGACTCAGGTTGGCCACTCCTACGCCTCGACCACCGGGCTCTACACCTCGGTATCGTCGGACTTCAAGCAGAAAACCGTGCAGCAGATGATTGCACGTCGCATCGCGAACTTGGAGGACCCAGATGCCTGAACAGCGCCGGATTGGCTACCGCTGGAACCTGCGAGCCTTGATGGCAAAACAGAACCTGTGGAAGACCACCGAATTGATGCCGCTCCTGAAATCCCGTGGCATCAATCTCTCCGAGAGTCAGGTTTACAGGCTGGTCACCTCCACGCCGGAGCGCATTCCGGCCAGGACATTCGCCGCGCTCTGCGACATCCTGGACTGCACACCCAACGACTTGTTCGAACCATTCGTGGAAATGCGCGCCGCAGCGACAGCCAACGCCCCCAAGCGCAGCGAAGACCTCGGCATCCAACCAGGCAACCCGGTCGCACGACGCGTCCGACTCGTTGCTCCCGAAGACGGGTGAGTAGGCCACGCAAAGCAGAGGACCCCATCCGCTGGCCGGTCCCCTGCGGCCGCTGCGGCCAGCACCACCAAACCGTCGCTCGATGGCCCGATGGCGGAGTCTGCGGCTACTGCTACCAGCAAGCCAAACGCACTCGTGGCACCTGCGCCTGCGGCCACGAAGGCGTCCTGCCCGGAATTATCGATGACCAACCTGCCTGCCGTCGATGCTCAGGCATCCGACTCAACGTCGACTGCGAGAGCTGCGGAGCAGAAGACGAACTCCACAGCGGCGGCCGTTGCTGGAGCTGTGTGTTGGCCACCGTTGTTGATGGCCTGCTCACGGACCCGTCGCGGGGAGTCATGGCGCCCGAATTGATTCCGCTTGCTGCAGCATTGAAGTCGATGAAACGCGCCAACAGCGGCATCACCTGGATCCAGCAAAAGCACGTCACCGCTTTCCTTCGAAACCTCGCCGTCACGCCAGAAATCACGCATGAAAGCTTCGATGGATTGCCCGACTCGCGGACCCGCGAATACGTCCGCGGCCTCCTCACCGAACACGGGGTGCTGCCCCGCCGCGATGAACTCCGCACGCGTTACGAGAACTGGTCAGCACAGGCCTTAGACCGGGTCAGCAACCCTGAGGACCGTGACATCATCCGCCGCTACATCCGCTGGCATCACCTACGCCGGATGAACCAGATGGACGAAGTCACCCGCGGCACTTTCCTGCGTGCCAAGCAGCAAGTGACAGTCGCCATCGATCTGCTCAACTGGCTCACCGGCCACGGCACCAGCCTTGCCGGGCTGACCCAGGCTCGTCTCGACCTATGGCAGGCAGAAGGACCTACCACCAGGCGGATTGCTGAACATTTTCTGAAATGGGCCATCAAGGCCAAGGCCGCTCCTGCAGGACTGGCTATCATCCCGCATCGTCGTGGAACGAGCCCCAAACTCGACAAGTCAGGACAGGATGAAGCACTCAACCGCGTGTTCCAGGCCGGTGGACAAATTGAAGGACGAGATCAGGCCGCCGCGATCCTCGTTCTTGTCTTCGGGCAACAGGCCGAAAACATAGCGCGCCTAACCTGGGATGACGTGACCGTCACCGAAGAACTGGTCACCATCCAGCTGGGAACGATCCAGATCGCACTGCCTGAGCCCTTAGATGCGCCCTGGCGGGAACTCGCCGCAAACCCCGGCCACAACCTAACCGCCTCGCACCCGAACACCAACTGGGTATTCCGCGGAACCTCACCCGGCCGGCACATCCACCCAGGACACCTCACAACACGCCTCAGCAAGCTATTCAGCACCCGAGCCGCGCGACTCGGAACTCTCCACGAGCTCACCAAACTTGCACCCGTGGCCATCATCGCCGACACCCTCGGCTACTCCCCTACAACCATCGAACGCCACGCTACCGACTCAGCAGCCGCCTACGCCCAGTACATCTCAGCCGTGCGCGGCGCTGTTACAAGCAGATGAGACTGATCAGTTCAGAGACACTCCGCTAATCGGACCAACCCACTGCAGAGCGACACCTACTCCCGGCCCACGAATACCCGTGCATGCCAGTTAAATCACAAGAGTAGAAGTAGCTACGAGAACTGCCGTCTCGTGACCAGAGTCAAAGCGTTTTGTAGCTGAACATTTCGATCGAAGACGTCACCGGGTGGGTCGCTGTCTGGGGTGATCTTTGGTCAGCATCTCTGATCGCTACGTCCAATTTTCAAGCACTCAGGCTGGCGGCAAATGTGGTTGAGGAGTCTCTGATCAATGCAGAACTCGTCGCCATCGACATCCAACGGGTACTGCCGACCGACGAAAGCAAATCCGGGACCGAACTCGGCCAGGGTTTGGGCCATCCGCAAGGTCATGCCCTCTCAATGGCGTTTTCCTGAGCTTCATCGGTCAAACGTTTGGGAACAATGGCTGCGGCCATTCTTATGCTGGGTTCGAGCGCCCAGGCTCGAACTCCTCCGCGGCTCTGCCCTCGGCTTCCAGAAGCTTGCCAACTACATGGCCCGTCACTACTCGAAGCCGGCGGAGTCAGGTCCTGACTACACCCCCAAATGCGTGAGCCACTTAACCTTCTCCCGCCCGCGAGCCGGTACGTCGCCACCATCGGTTTGCGGCTCAATGGCCTCCACAGGTGGCGGCCAGGACGGCACCGCGGCCTTACAAACCCAGCCTGGATGTCCCTGGCTGGATCGCCACTACCTGGAACAGGCCGGTTTCCTCGCTGGCGTCCGCCCCGGTCATGCCAACGACGGCGACGGGCATATACGGCACCAGCAACCCGCTCGGCTGCAACAAACACGTCCAATCACCGAAAGGGTAAAGACCCGCCCGCTCAACTGCAGTCAGTCGAGTAGCGCTAGGCCGAACTCAGCGACGACGGCCCGCAATTCCCTGAGGTAGCGCTGCGCTTGGTGGGTAAGCGGAATCGCGGCGTGACCGATCCAGCCGATCTCGATGCGTTCGTCAACGTCGAGCGGGATGGCGACGATCTCCGGGTCGAGCTGCCCGCTGATGATGCCCGTCGAGATCGTGTAGCCGTGGAGCCCGATCATGAGGTTGAAGATCGTCGCACGGTCAGAGACCCGGATCTCCTGCTTACTGGACATGGTGGAGAGAATCTCCTCGGCGAAGTAAAAAGAGTTGTTCGCACCTTGATCGAAGGTTAGCCGCGGCAAGCCGGCGAGATCGGCGAGAGTCGCACGCTCTTTTGAGGCGAGCGGGTTGTTCCGGGAAATGAAAATGTGCGGATCGGCGAGGAAAAGCGGAGTGAACGCGAGCCCGGATTCCCGGAGCAGCTTGTCGATGATCTTCCGGTTGAAATCGTTCCGGTAGAGGATGCCTATCTCGCTGCGGAGCGTCCGGACATCCTCGATGATGTCCCAGGTGCGGGACTCACGGAGCGAGAACTCGTATTCGGCCACCTCAGTGGTCTTGACCATCCGGACGAAGGCGTCCACCGCGAACGAGTAGTGCTGCGTTGACACCCCGAGCAGACGTCGCGTCGGTGGCCTACCAAGGTAGCGCTGCTCGAGGAGAGCGAACTGCTCGACGACCTGCCTCGCATAGCCGAGGAACTCTGCCCCGTCGGCGGTGAGGGTGACCCCGCGGGCGGAGCGAACCAGGAGCGCACGGCCCACGCGGGCCTCAAGGTCCTTCATCGCTGCGGACATTGTCGGCTGCGCCACGTAGAGAAGATCGGCAGCCGCCGAGATCGACCCCTCAGCTGCAACTTCTATGAAGTAGCGGAGCTGCTGCAGGGTTAGTCCGCTCGAAAGCTGTGGCATAGGGAAAGCCTATATGAATGCATAGCAACGCCTAGTTACTCGATATCCCTGGAAGGTTGCAACATGGGTACATCCCCTTCTGAAAGGCCGTCTCCGGCCCATCATCAACGGATTGGCAGCGCATGGCAGACGACTTCACCTTCAGCATCACCACGACCCGCTTCGACGAGGACTACTCCCCGTCGGAAGGCTCCCGGATCACGACGAATTTCGCCAACCTCGCACGGGGCGAGCACCGCCAGGAGAACCTCCGCAACGCCCTGACCATGGTGCGGCGCCGCTTCAACGATCTCGCAGACTGGGACAACCCGGACCGGGACCGCTATACGCTTGAGCTTGAGATCGTCTCCGTGCAGATAGAGTTCACTGCGGAAGGTACGGATCAGCAGTTCCCGCTGTTCGAGGTTCTCGACATCCAGATCGTCGACCAGCTGAACGGGGTCCGCCACATAGGGATCGTGGGGAACAACTTCTCCTCCTACGTCCGTGACTTCGACTTCAGCGTCGTACTGCCAGCGGCAGCAGCGGAGTCAGGCAAGCCCACCGTTCCCGAGGACTTCGGCGATCTTCACGGCAAACTGTTCCAGCAATTCCTCGATTCCCCGGCATGCCAGGAACGCTTCCCGCAGCCGCCAGTGGTGTGCATCAGCGTCTCCACGAGCAAGACGTACCGGCGAACCGAGAACCGTCACCCGGTCCTGGGCGTCGAGTACCAGCAGGACGAGTTCTCGCTGACGGACGCGTATTTCGCAAAGATGGGGCTGCAGGTTCGTTTCTTCATGCCACGCGGCAGCGTTGCGCCGCTCGCCTTCTATTTCCGCGGCGACCTGCTCAACGACTACTCCAACCTGCAGCTCATCGGCACGATCAGCACCATGGAGACGTTCCAGAAGATCTACCGCCCGGAGATTTACAACGCGAACTCCGCCGCCGCCGCCGTCTACCAGCCGAGCCTGGGAGAGCAGGATTACTCGCGGACCCAGATCGCTTACGACCGCGTCGAGCGCAGTCAGCTCGCGATCACGCAGGCGAAGTACACGGAGGAGCACTTCATCACGCCCCACAAGGACCTGTTGGACCAGTGGACCGCCAAATACCCCGCTCTCGTCAACTGACCCACGGAGAATCGTCAATCATGAACACACTATTGCCCACCACCGTTGTCGGAAGCCTGCCGAAACCATCGTGGCTCGCACAGCCGGAGACTCTTTGGTCCCCGTGGAAGCTGGAGGGAGATGCGCTGCTCGAGGCCAAGCAGGATGCGCTGCGCATTGCCATCCACGAGCAGAGCCGACGCGGCATCGACATCGTCAGCGACGGCGAGCAAACCCGCCAGCACTTCGTCACGACCTTCATCGAGCATCTCAGCGGGGTCGACTTTGAACAGCGCAAGACCGTGCGCATCCGCGATCGCTACGACGCCAGCGTGCCGACCGTCGTCGGAGCGGTGCGCCGCGAGAAGCCGGTATTCGTCGAAGACGCAAAGTTCCTTCGCGCAACCACCGACCGGCCGATCAAATGGACTCTTCCCGGCCCAATGACCATGGTGGACACGCTCTACGATGACCACTACAAGAGCCGCGAGAAGCTGGCCTGGGAGTTCGCCACGATCCTGAACCAGGAGGCGAAAGAACTGGAGGCGGCCGGCGTGGATATCATCCAGTTCGACGAGCCCGCGTTCAATGTCTTCCTCGACGAGGTCAAGGACTGGGGCGTGGCTGCGCTTGAGAGAGCGGCAGAAGGACTGCGTGCGGAGACCGCCGTGCATATCTGCTACGGCTACGGGATCAAGGCGAATACTGACTGGAAGGCGACGCTCGGCTCGCAGTGGCGGCAGTACGAGGAAACGTTCCCGCTGCTTCAGAGCTCCAGCATCGACATCATCTCGCTGGAATCCCAGAACTCCCACGTGCCCATGGACCTCATCGAGCTCCTCCGCGGCAAGAAAGTCATGCTCGGGGCAATCGACGTCGCAAGCGAGACCATCGAGACCCCGGAGGACGTCGCCAACACCCTCCGCAAGGCCCTGCAGTTCGTCGATGCGGACAAGCTCATCGCCAGCTCCAACTGCGGCATGGCACCCTTCCCCCGGGACGTCGCACTGGCCAAGCTGAGTGCTCTCAGCGCAGGGACGAACATCATTCGCGAGGAACTCGCCCGCTCCGCCCCCACGGTGTCATAACGATGTTTCACGCCTACCCCCCAGACACTTGGCTCGAGGCTCCGAAGCAAAGCTTCCCGTCCTCCCTCTCGGCCGACGAATTCAAGGCACTGTTCCGTGGCCACCCAGGAGGTGTCGCCGTCATCACAGCGGATGCCGGCGAAGGACCGGTGGCACTGACGGTATCGTCGGTCGTGTCAGTGAGTGCGGAACCTCCGTTGCTGATTTTCTCGGTCTCGGCACTGTCCTCTGCGTCCGAGATGCTTTCGCGCGCCGAAACCGTCGTCGTGCACCTGCTGGACGCGCACGACGTCGATTTGGCGAAGTTTGGAGCGACCCCCGGCGCCGACCGCTTTGACCAGACGCACCGCTGGTCGGCCCTTGCAACCGGCGAAGCGGTGTATGACGATGTCCGCGCCTGGGTGCGGTGCGCCGTCATCAATCGCATGGAGGTCGGGACCTCCACAATCATCGCCGTTCACGCCCTGGAGTCCCGCGTGATGCGTGACGCCCAAGCGGGCAAACCCGGCGACGCTCTGGTCTACCACAACCGTTCATGGCACCGTCTGGGCGAGCATTCCAAGCTTGAAGGCTGAGCGCCGCGCCAACAATGCGAGGCAGGAAGCCGGAGGGCTCACGACGGCGGAAGCATAACTCCCGCCGTCCGCCCTTCGTGGTTGGCGGCATGGACGCACAGACGGCCAACGACCACATCCTTGCCGAGGGCCTGATTGGCGATGACACCCTTGTCCAGTTGGACGAGACAACGTTCACGATCCTGAACGGCAAGGGCCCAGGACGACCTTGTCGGTGATTCCATGATTGCACGTCGACGCTACGATGGCGCCCTAGCCGCCGGCGCAGATCCCGGGAGCGACGGCATCGCCGTAGTTGCCAGCCAGTCCATCTAAAGCCACCAACAAGCATGTCCGAGGGGTGGTCATAGAGACCACCCCTCACGATGAAGGATCCCTTAAACCATGACATCAGCCGTAGCCAGCCCAGGTACCAAAACCGCCTCTACCCCGCAAGAAAATGCGTCTCCGGAAAAGTTCCGACTGATCCTCATGATGGCCCTCACGCTCGTTACAGGTGTGGTTGACGCGGTCGGCTACCTTGGACTTGATCACATCTTCACCGGAAACATGACCGGCAACGTGGTGATTCTTGCGATGGCGTTGGCCGGGGCGGCGAACCTGCCAACTCTGGGCCCACTCGTAGCACTTGGCGCCTTTCTCCTCGGCGCGGCGGTTGCCGGATTTACGCTCCAGTCAAGCCCGAAAGGCTGGAACCGCAGGGTCACGCTCCTTCTCACAGCGGGTTGTATCGCGTTGACGGGAACCGCCGCCATCTCTCTCATCGTGGAAGACGTCGGCCGGCAGTCCATTGGTGTCATTGTTGCCGCCGTTATCGCCATGCACATGGGCTCCCAGGCCCTGATTGCGCGGCATTTGGGCGTACGAGACATGACCACAGTGGTCATTACTTCCACCATGACTTCCCTCGCCGGAGAGTCACTTGTGGGCAAGCAACGGCCGCGGTTACTCAACCGACGGCTGGGCGCTGTCCTCGCTATGTTCGCCGGGGCCGCCATCGGAGTACTCCTGCTCCAGATCCATCTCAGCGTCCCGATCGGCCTCGGCATCGCCATCGCCGCCGCTGTGACGGTCCTGGGGAGTCGCCGCTGGCATTGATGTGGTACATCCCACCGGCTATACCGCACCACGGAGCGCGGACGATCGGGGAATCGATCACAGCTTCCCCGACATGAGTCCAGGCGGCCTGGCGCCGAGCGCTTGTTGTCAAAAAGCGCTGTTCTTCGGTCAGGTCCCGTTCTGATCCGACGCATCCAAAGCGGCCTTTTGGACTGGTTAAGACCGGACTCAACACCGAAGCAAGGCGGTCTTGGGTGTTGGCGAATCTACATCAATTCCGGTGATCTCATGCCTCAGTCCCCGCTGCCGCCGGAACGTGAGCTTTGCCTGGAATTCGGCATTGGCCGCATGAGAGCGCGGCGCGCCCTTAACGTGCTGGAGGATGCAGGGCTGGTGTACCGCGAAGTCACGCGTGGGACCTTCGTGTACTTCTGCGACCCCGCAAGCCCGTGGCAACGCGGATCAAACGAGAACACCAATGGCATGCTCCGCCAGTACTTTCCTAGAGGAACAGACCTCGGCGTTCATAGCGCGAACACCTCAGTGTTGTCGCCACCGAACTCAACCAGCGACCACGCAAAATCCTCGGATGCAGACCTCCATGGAGCACCTCGTCAGACGGGCCTCACCACCTACCGAACCATAAAGGTAGCCAAAGCCCACGGAGCAGCTTTACGAAATCACGATTATCGGCTTTCAACCCACGGAAGTAGAAGAAACCAACCTCCTGCCGCGAGACCTTACCCGGGCGGTTGGCCCGCCCGAGACGAAAGCTTCATTTCGTCTGCGAACTGTGCCTGTCAGATGGTGAGCACCACCTTGCCGGACACGTGGCCGTCTTCCAGGAGGCGGAGCGCGTCCTGAGCCTCAGCTAACGTGAAGGTCCGGTCGAGAGCCGGGGTTATTTTGCCGGCCTCGATGAGCGGGGCAAGGTCCTGAAGTTCGCCGGCGCGGACCACGCCCAGGAACGTGGTCAGCCGCTGGCCGATGAAGGGTGACAGTGCCAGGGCGCCCAGCTGGCGGTGCAGGCCCCCGGTCAGTTTCCCGCCGCCCTCGCCGCCGGTGATGACGGCCGTTCCTGTAGGGGTCAGGGCGCGGCGCAGGCGCGAGATCGGCGGGTTTCCGGCGATGTCCAGGATGAGGTCGTACGGGCTGGCGGCTGCGAAGTCCTCACGGGTGTAGTCGATGACGTGGTCCGCGCCGAGGCCACGGACAAACCCGACCTTGCCGGTACTGCAGACGCCGGTGACCTGCGCACCGTAGGCCTTGGCGAGCTGGACCGCGTAGCTGCCGACGCCGCCGGACGCGCCGGTGACCAGCACTTTCTGCCCCTCCCTGATCTTCCCGGCGCGCAGGCCCTGGAGCGCAGTGACCGCAGAGACCGGCACCGCCGCGGCCTGCTCGAAGGAGAGGGCCTGGGGCTTCGCGGCCAGCTTGGCCTCGGCTGCAACGGCGTATTCCGCGTAGGAACCCCGGCCGCTGCCGTACACCGCGTCGCCAACGGCGAATCGCGTGACGTCGGGGCCCACCGCTTCCACGGTTCCTGCCAGATCCAGGCCCAGAACCGGGTCCTTCGGTTTCCGGACGCCGAATGCGAGGCGACCCAGGTATGGCAGGCCGGTCATCATATGCCAGGCTCCGCGGTCGACGCCGGCCGCCCTGACACGAACGAGCACGTCGTCGCCTTTGACAACGGGGCGGGGCACCCGCGCCAGGCGCAGCACCTCCGGCCCCCCATAGGCCTCCCTGACGATGGCGCGCATGTCCGCCTCGGTCCCGGTGCCCTGCCGTTGAGCGCGCCCCTGCGTATTCATAACGATCCCTTCTGCATGTCCAGTCAGCTTTCGTACGCTGTACGAGAAAAGTATCGTACAATGTACGGAACTGGAAGGGCCGGGAGGACCAAAATGATGAAGGACGCCGGCGCGGGCGGCAGGGGCCGGCCGGGGCTCAGCCGCGAGAAGGTGCTGCGGGAGGCCTTGGAGTTGGCGGACAGGGACGGCATCGCTGCCCTGTCGATTCGTTCCCTCGCCCAGAGGATGGGCACCAAGCCGATGACGCTCTACTACTACGTGGCCAACAAGGACCAGATCCTAGACGGCCTCGTGGACCTCGTCTTCACCGAGATCGACACACCGGAAGCTGGGCGTGAGTGGAAGGAACAGATGCGACGGCGGGCCCACTCGGCGCGCGGAGTGCTGCGCCGGCATCCATGGGCGGTCGGGCTGCTGGAATCCCGCAAAGCTCCCGGCCCGGCGACCCTCAAGCACCACGAGGCAACCCTGGGGACACTGCGTGCCGCGGGCTTTACCGTGCAGCAGACGGCCCGGGCCTACTCGCTCCTGGACAGTTACATCTACGGGTTCGCCCTCCAGGAAGCCGCACTGCCCATAGCAGGCGATGAGCCGATGGCGGAGGTGGCCGGTCCCATCATGGAACGCTTCGCGACCGGCGAATACCCCCACATGGTCGAGATCGCCACCCAAGTCGTCATGCAGCCCGGCTACGACTACGCCAACGAATTCGCCTACGGGCTGGAATTGATCCTCGACGCATTGGAGCCGGCACCGGCTGGCTAGCTGCTGTTGCTCCGACCCGCCGCGCGGAAGACCAACTGACCTACCCCACAGCCCACGCCACAACCACCAGCGTTCCCACGCACAGGATGGTGGTGCAGAGGATCGCGTCTCGGGCCACGCTCATGCCCCGGCCGTAGGGGGAGGCGAAGAGGAAGACGTTCTGGGCGGTAGGGAGGGCCGCCATGATCACGCTGGCCAGCAGGTGCTGCCCCTCCAGTCCGAAGACAAACCGGCCCAGCAGCCACACAATGAGTGGCATGCCGGCGATCTTCAGGAACGTTGCCACCAGGGTCTCGGTCCGGCCGTCGTCTTTCTGCAGCGGTGCGCGGCCGGCCAGCGACAGGCCAAAGGCGAGAAGCACCATGGGGACGGCCCCGCCGGCCAGCATGTCGATGGGCTTCTGCAGCAGGTCCGGAGCGTTCCAGCCGGTCACGGCCACAGCTACGCCGAGCGCGGAGGCGATGATCATCGGGTTGGACAGCGGCTGGAGCAGCACTTTCTTCCACGAAATCCGGGCGCCGGCGAAAATCCCCAGCAGCGTGAGGTAGAACGGCGCCATGACCAGGAGCTGCACCAGGAGTACCGGCGCCACGTGCTGGGCGGTGCCGACGGCGTACAGCGAGACCGGAATGCCGATGTTGTTGGCGTTGGCGTAGCTGCTGGCCATCGCGCCGACGGCGGTCTCCGCGGCGGGGCGCCGGAAGAACAGGAAGCTCAGCAGCCAATAAAGAAGCCCCACCGCCGCTGCCGAAAGCAGCGCCAGCGGGGCATCGGTTCCGAGTGCCGCCCGGATATCCGAGCCGGCCACCACGGTATACAGCAGGGCGGGGTTGGTGACGTAGAAGGCTGTGCGGGTCAGCGCACCCTGCACCTCGGGCCCCAGAATGCGGAACCTGGCAGCGAGGTAACCGACGGCGATGACTGCCGAAACGATGAGAATTCCGGAGACAACGCCGCCCACTCTTGACCCTTCTATTCATGTGTATTCCGCACGGCCGGCCCCGTCGCGCGAAGTTGCGCGAGGAGTCTTGGCCGTGCGGAAGATCTGTAACTCCAGTACTACCGGACCAGGCAGGGCCGCTTCGGATCGAAGGACCAGCCGTCGATGTAGTACTGCATGCCGATGCTGTCGTCACGGGCATCCAGCCCGTGCTCCAGGTACAGCCGGTGCGCCTTGTCCAAGGCGTCACGGTCCAGCTCAATACCGAGGCCGGGCGCAGCAGGAACCTCGATGGCGCCGCCCTTGATCTGCAGCGGGTTCTTGGTGAGGCCCTGCCCGTCCTGCCAGATCCAGTGCGTGTCCAGCGCGGTGATCTCGCCGGGGGCTGCTGCGCCGGTGTGCGTGAACATGGCCAGCGAGATGTCGAAGTGGTTGTTCGAGTGCGAGCCCCAGGTCAGGCCGAACTCGTTGCACAGCTGCGCCACCCGGACCGAGCCGTGCATGGTCCAGAAGTGCGGGTCCGCCAGCGGAATATCGACGGCGTTGCTGCGGATGGCGTGCGCCATTTCGCGCCAGTCCGTGGCGATCATGTTGGTGGCCGTCTTCAGGCCGGTGGCCCGGCGGAACTCGGCCATGACCTCGCGTCCGGAGAAGCGGCCTTCCGCGCCACAGGGGTCCTCGGCGTAAGCCACAACGCCCTGCATCCGCTTGCCGAGGCGGATGGCCTCCTCGAGCAGCCAGCCGCCGTTCGGGTCCAGCGTGACGCGGGCGTCCGGGAAGCGCCTGGCCAGCGCAGTGACCACGTCCACCTCGTCGTCGCCGGACAGCACGCCGCCCTTGAGCTTGAAGTCGCTGAAGCCGTAGCGCTCCTGCGCGGCCTCGGCCAGCGCCACCACGGCCTCGGGGGTCATGGCCTCCTGGCGGCGCAGCTCTTCCCAGCGGTCCGACGGCGCGTCCTCCACGAGGTACGGCAGTTCCGTCCGCTTGTGGTCACCGATGAAGAACAGGTATCCGAGCATGGGCACGGACGTGCGCTGCTGCCCGTCGCCCAGCAGTTCGGCCACCGGGACGCCCAGGAACTGGCCGTGCAGGTCCAGCAGCGCGGATTCGACGGCGGTGACAGCGTGGACGGTGGTGCGCAGGTCGAAGGTCTGCAGGCCGCGGCCGCCGGCGTCGCGGTCGGCGAACTCGGCGGCGATCTCGCGCAGCAGGGAGCGGTAGCGGGCCACCGGCTTGCCGGCGATCAGCGCGCCTGCTTCCTCAATGGTGGTTCGGATCTTCTCGCCGCCCGGGACCTCGCCGAGGCCGGTCCTGCCCTCGGAGTCGGTCACGATGACCACGTTCCGGGTGAAGAACGGCCCGTGGGCGCCGCTGAGGTTCATCAGCATGCTGTCGTAGCCCGCAACCGGGACCACTTCCACGCGGGCAATTGTCGGCTGGGCGGTCATGCGTTGACCTCCTCTTTCTCTGCGGCGATGACGGTGCCGTCGATCCGGCGGTTGAGGTGCCAGGGGTTGGTGTCCTTCAGCGGTGCGGGCAGGAGTTCCTGGGGCAGGTTCTGGTAGGCGACGGGCCGGAGGAACCGGTTGATGGCCAGCGTACCCACGGAGGTGGTGCGGGTGTCGGAGGTGGCGGGGAAGGGGCCGCCGTGGACCATGGCGTGGCCGACTTCGACGCCGGTGGGCCAGCCGTTGACGATGATGCGTCCCACCTTCTGCTCCAGGGCGGGGATCAGTTGTGCCGCCGTCGGGTAGTCCTGTTCGGTGAGCTGCAGGGAAGCGGTGAGCTGCCCCTCGATCCGGTTCGTGGCCTCGATGAGTTCCTCGGCGGAGGAGTAGCGGATCACCAGGGACGCCGCGCCGAAGATTTCCGCGTGCAGCACCTCGTTGCTGATGAAGTTGCTGATGTCCGTGCCGTAGATGGCCGGCGCGGGGGCGTTCTCGGTGGGGCCCGGGGTTCCGGTGCCGACGATGGTCACGTTCCCGGCGGCGCCGAGCGCCTCGGTCCCGGAGTTCCAGGAGCCGGCGATGCCCGCGGTGAGCATGGTCTGTCCGGCGCAGGCGGAAACAGCGCGGCCGACGGCGGCAGCCAGTTTGTCGCCTGCCTCACCGGCGGGGGCGAACAGCAGGCCGGGGGAGGTGCAGAGCTGGCCGGAGCTGCCGGTGACGGCGGTGATGTACTGCTGTGCCAGGGCGTCAATCTGTTCGGCGGAGCCGTTCAGGGCGCCGGGGAAGACGAACACCGGGTTCAGGGAGGACATCTCGGCGTAGACCGGGATGGGTTCCGGGCGCGCGGCCGCGGTGCGCATCAGGGCGATGCCGGCGCTCTGGGAGCCGGTGAAGCCGACGGCCTTGATGGCAGGGTCGGCGACGAGGGCCTGGCCGATGCTGCTGCCCGGGCCGTAGATCAGGGAGAAGACGCCCGGGTGCAGGCCGAGGTCAGCAACTGCCTTGGCGATGGCCTGGCCCACCAGTTCGCTGGTGCCGGGGTGGGCGTTGTGGGCCTTGAACACGACGGGGCAGCCGGCGGCGAGGGCCGAGGCGGTGTCCCCGCCCGCCGTCGAGAAGGCCAGCGGGAAGTTGCTGGCGCCAAAGACGGCGACAGGACCCAGCGGGATCTGGCGCTGGCGGATGTCGGCGCGCGGCAGGGGCGTCCGCTCCGGCAGTGCCGGATCGATCCGTACCCCGCGGAAGTCGCCCTGGCGGACGACGTTGGCGAAGAGCCGCAGCTGCCCGGTGGTGCGGGCCCGTTCGCCCTGCAGCCGGGCGGCCGGCAGGCCGGTCTCCTGGCCGGCGCGGACGATCAGTTCGTCGCCGATGGCTTCGATGTTGTCCGCGATGGCGTCCAGGAATGCTGCGTGGGTTTCGGGGTCCAGCGTGCTGAAGGATGCGAAGGCCTCCTTCGCAGCGGCCGTGGCGGCCTTGAGCTGCTCCTCGGTGAGCAGCGTGTAGGCCGGTTCGAGCTGTTCGTTGGTGGCCGGATTGAAGGCGAAAGTGGTCTTGCCTTCGCCGGCAACGGTCTGTCCGGCGATCAGGGAGTGTCCGGTGAGGGTCACGGTGGTTCCTCCTGGGTATAGGTGGTTTGGCTAAGCGGCCGGCAACTAGGAGACCTTGGCGATGAGCGCCTTGAGGTCGGCCAGGTCCTGCGGTGCCAGGTTCTGCAGCGGGGGGCGGACGCCGCCGGCGGAGCGGCCGATCGCGTCGAGGCCACCCTTGACGATGGAGACAGCGTAGCCCTTCACGCGGTCACGGATGTCCAGGTATGGAATGACGAAGTCGTTGAGCTTCTGGTTCACGGCCACGCGGTCGTTGTTGCGGACGTCCTGGTAGAAGTCGAGCGCGAACTGCGGAACGAAGTTGTACATGGCGCTGGAGTAGGTGCTCATGCCCAGCTGCAGGAGCGGCAGGGCGAAGGTCTCTGCCGTGGGGAGGCCGCCGAGGTAGAAGAGTCGGTCGCCGAGCTTGGCGTAGACGCGGGCATCGTGCTCGAGGTCGCCCACGCCGTCCTTGAAGCCGATCAGGTTCTCGTGCCGGTCGGCCAGGGTGGCCACCGTGGTGTCCTTGTAGATGGCGTTGGCGCGGTTGTAGATGATGACACCCAGCGACGTGGCGCTGCAGATGGCGCTGACGTGCTCGATCAGGCCGCCCTGGTCGGCTTCGGTCAGGTACGGCGGCAGGAGCAGGATGCCCTCGGCACCGGCGGCCTCGGCGGCCTTGGCGTTTTCGACGGCCTGGGCGGTGGAGCCGCCGGCGGAGGCCAGGACGGGAACGGTGCTGCCGACTTCCTCGACGGCGGCGCGGACCACGCGGGCCGACTCGGCCGGGGTGAGGGAGAAGCCCTCACCCGTGCCGCCGGCGGCGAAGAGCCCGGCAACGGGGTAGCTGGCCTGCCACGCCAGGTGCTTGCGGTAGTTCTCCTCGTCGAACTGCAGCTCTGCATCGAAGGAGGTCACGGGGAAGGAGAGCAGGCCTTCCTTGAGGATGCTTGCGAGTTCCTGGGGTGAGTACTTTGCCACGGAATGTCCTTGGAGTTGGCGCCGCGGGCGGCGGGGGCTGGGGTGGTGTGGTTCCTTTTCAGACTAGGGAGGCCCGTCCATGCCTGTCCAAGTGCATTTTTGTATCCATTGATACCCTCGGTGCATTGAGTCCGCGCAGCCAAAGGCATTCAGTTCGCCGCGAACTCCAGGTCGCGCAGCAGGCGTGCCAGCGCGGGGTTTTTGGCATCCCGGTTCCAGATGGCGTGCAGTTCCACCGGTTCTTCTTCCCTGCTGGCCAGCGGCAGGAACGAAACGCCGCGGATCCCCAGCGCGGTGGCCGAATGCGGTACGAAGGCCACACCGCGCTTGGCAGCCACGAGCGAGACCATGGTGAGGATCTGGCTCACGGTGTGCACCACGTTTTCGTGCCGGACCGCGTGCAGGCGGACCACGAGGTCGTAGAAGTACCTGGCCTGCGTGGGGGAGTGCATGATGAGCGGCTCGTCCTTGAGGTCCTCGTTCTCGATGTCCCGTTTGAGGCCGGTGAGGGGATGCGATGCGGGAACGGCCAGCACCATTGACTCGCGGTAGAGCAGGTGGGAGTCGAATACCTCCGTATCAAAAGGCGGCCGGGCCAGGCCGAGGTCCAGTTCGCCGGTGAGCAGGCCCTGGATCTGCTCGCCGGTGACCAACTCCTGGAGGTCGATGTCCACATCGGGCACGATCGCGCCAATCTCCTCCAGCAGGGGTCCGAGGATGCTGAAGCCGCTCGCGGCGGTGAAGCCGATGCGGAGATGGCCCTGCCGGCCGGAGGCGATGCGCCGTGCGGTCACAGGGGCCCTGTTGGCCAGCGCCATAAGCCGGCGGGCCTCGTCAAGGAAAGCGCGTCCTGCTGCGGTCAGCTCGACCCGGCGGTTATCCCGCTCGAGGAGTTCAGCCCCCACGGACTTCTCCAGTTTC
Source organism: Arthrobacter sp. K5 (assembly GCF_040448525.1). Classification (NCBI taxonomy): domain Bacteria; kingdom Bacillati; phylum Actinomycetota; class Actinomycetes; order Micrococcales; family Micrococcaceae; genus Arthrobacter; species Arthrobacter sp. K5. Next base: position 3,240,827 of record NZ_CP159279.1, read on the forward strand.
TGGATCTGGCGGCTGAGTGGAGGCTGGGTCATGTTGAGCCGTTCGGCGGCCCGGCCAAAGTGGAGTTCCTCGGCCACGGCGATGAACCCGGTCAGTTGGTCCAAGGTAAACATGATGCTCTCCCGGTATTACTTGATGCATATTTGGGCTTAGACAGGCATCATAGCGCGTCCCTACACTCGATCTAGCGAGCCGGGCAGTGACCCGGTTCACACCATCTACGGGCTGAGGCAGCCCGCAGTGCTAACGAGGAGTTTCAATGATGCACTTCCCCAACCGCCGCGCCATTCTTGGTGCGGCATCGGCCATCACCCTGTTGGCCCTGACCGCGTGCGGCAACGTTTCCGGCGGCGGCAGCGATTCATCCAAGTACCCCAATGGCCCGGTCAACCTCACCGTCGGCCAGGCACCGGGCGGCAGCACCGACCTCATCGCCCGTGCCATCTCCGAAGGCGCAGCCAAGACCCTCGGCGCACCGATGCCCGTAGTCAACAAGCCGGGCGCAAACGGCGCACTGGCCAGCAAGGAGGTGGCAGGAAAGCCGGCGGACGGCCAGAACCTGCTGCTCATCAACGCTTCCCTGATCACCATCACGCCGCTGGCCGTGACGCAGGACGAGGCCGTCAACATCGATGACTTTGACATCATCACCGGCCTGTCCCAGGACGACTACGTGCTGGTTGCCAGCGAAAAGTCCGGCTTCAAGTCCATCAAGGACGTGACCTCGGCCGGCCGCAACGTCACCTACGGCACCACCGGCGTCGGAACCGGCAGCCAGCTTGCCCAGACCGTTCTCTTCAAGCAGGCCAACGTGAAGGGCACCGACGTTCCCTTCGACAGCGGCAAGCCCGCACTGACCGCCGTCCTGGGCAACCAGGTGGAACTGGCCACCATCCAGCTTGGCGAGGCCATGCCGCAGATCGAGGCCGGCAAGGTGTCCCCGCTGCTCGTCTTCTCGGAGGAGCGCAACTCCTTCCTGCCGGACACGCCCACCGCCAAGGAATCCGGCTATGACGTTCCGGTGGCCCAGTACCGCGCCGTCGCCGCTCCCAAGGGAACCCCGCAGGAGGTCAAGGACAAGCTCCTGGCCGCTATCCAGGACACCCTGAAGTCGGACGCGTACAAGGAGTTCAACAAGAAGAACATGCTGACCCCGAAGGAAATCTCCGGTGCGGAAGTAGTCACTCAGTGGAAGGACTACGCAGCCAAGTACAAGGCCCTGGTGGAGAAGTACAGCATCAGCCTTGCCGGGAACAAGTGATTCCAGTGCAGGCAGCATCACCGTTATCCGGCGGCGGGAACAGCTCCAACGCTGTTTCCTCCGCCGGGAACGGCACCACTGATCTTCCCGACGCCGAGCCCGACGATCTGACTCCCGAGCAGCTGGCGGCCCAGTGGGAGGAAGAAAAGCCGCCTGCCGCGGGCGCGCTGGCCAACGTGGGGTCCTCCCTGGTGGTCATCGGCGTCGGCGTGGGGGCCGTGGTCCTGTCGGTTGCGATGGGCCTGGGCACACCGTCCGCCCCGCAGCCTGGCCTGTGGCCTTTCATGATCAGCTGCGTGATGGTGGTCCTCGGGCTGTTCCAGCTGATCATGGGCCGGCGCAACCGGGACGCGGAGAAGTTCACCCGCATGTCCGTGGCCCCGCTGACCGGCATGGTCACTCTGGCCGCCATGGTGGCCCTCATGCCGATTGCCGGCTTCGAACTCCCGGCCCTGGTGCTGTGCATCATCTGGATGCGCTACCTCGGCGGCGAAACCTGGCGCTCCACGCTCGTGGTCAGCGCCGTCGTCGTGGCAGCTTTCTACGGCATCTTCGTGACGGCGCTCAACACTTCCATCCCCCACCTCTTCTAGGAGACCACCGTGGATTTCCTGAATCCCGTGATCAACGGATTTGCAGTCGTCCTGGAGCCAATGAACCTCCTGTACTGCCTGATCGGCGTCGTTATCGGCATGCTGATCGGTGTATTGCCCGGTCTGGGGCCCGCGGCAACCATCGCCATCCTGCTCCCGCTCACCTACAACGTTGAGCCCGTCACCGCCATCATCATGCTGGCCGGCATCTTCTACGGCGCCCAATACGGCGGCACTATCACTTCGGTGCTGCTGCGGCTGCCCGGCGAGGCCTCCTCCGTGGTGACCGTGTTCGACGGCTACCAGATGGCCAAGCAGGGGCGGGCCGGCACGGCCCTCGGACTGGCATCCATCGGCTCGTTCGTCGGCGGAACCGCGGCCATCATCGGCCTGACCTTCCTGGCCCCGATCGTGGCAAGCTTCGCCCTGGACTTCGGGCCTGCCGAGTACACCGCGCTGGCGTTGCTGGGCATCCTGCTGGTGGCCACCATCAGCAGCGGCTCAAAGACCAAGGCCCTCATCGCGGCAGCCCTCGGCCTGCTGCTGGCAACGGTTGGCCGGGACATCTTCACCGGTGAAAACCGGTTCACCTTCGGCAGCCTGGAGCTTGCCGACGGCATCGACTTCGTGCCGATCGCCATGGGCATCTTCGGCCTCGGCGAGATCCTCTACAACCTCGAGGAGCGCCACCGCGCCGCCAAGGCGCCCTCCGCCGTCGCAAATGTCTGGCCCTCGCGGGGCGATCTGAAGCAGGCATCCGGCGCCATCGGCCGCGGCTCCGTCCTCGGATTCTTCCTGGGCATCCTGCCCGGCGGCGGCGCCACCATCGCCTCGATGGCCTCCTATGCCATGGAGAAGAAGCGGGCCAAGCAGCCGGAGCGCTTCGGCAAGGGTGCGCCGGAAGGCGTGGCCGGGCCGGAAACCGCCAACAACGCCGCGGCGACGTCCTCGTTCATTCCGCTGCTGACCCTCGGCATCCCGGCCAACGCCACCATGGCGCTGATGTTCGGCGCACTGCTGATCCAGGGCGTCACCCCCGGCCCGCAACTCGTGGAGCAGGACCCGGGACTGTTCTGGGGCGTGGTGAACTCCATGTACATCGGCAACATCCTGCTGCTGATCATGAGCCTGCCGCTGGTGGGGATCTTCGTTAAGATCCTCCGCGTGCGGGCCGCCATCCTGGCGCCGATCACGGCGCTGATCACCCTGCTCGGCGCCTACACGATCAACAACAGCATGTTCGACGTGACGCTCGTGGTGGTCTTCGGGATCGTGGGCTACCTGATGAAGAAATTCGGCTTCGAACCAGGTCCGCTGGTACTGGCATTCGTGCTGGGCTCCCTGCTGGAGAGCTCCCTCCGCCGCGCCCTGCTGGTCTTTGGCGGCGACCCGCTGGGCTTCTTCAGCCGGCCTATCTCCGCCACGCTCCTCATCGTGTTCGTTCTTGTGGCCGCGCTCCCGGGCATCCGCTCCGGGCTGGCCAAGCGCAAGGCCACAATCCCCGCGGACACCGCCGCCACAGAAATTAAGGAGAAGGTATGAGCATCATCGTCGGATTCGTCCCCACCCCGGCGGGGGAGGCCGCCCTCGCGGCGGGCATCGCGGAGGCCCGCCTCCGCAACCAGGATCTGGTGATCGTCAACTCCGCCCGGGAAGGCGCCCTGGTGGACAAGTCCGTGGCACCGGACGACGTCCTGGCCAACGCTTCCCGGCAGGCAGCGGACGCCGGCGTGACGGCCAGGGTGATTCAGCCGCCGTACCAGCATGACCTGGCCGATGAGTTCCTCGACGTCGCGCGGGAGGAAAACGCCTCCCTGATCGTCATCGGGCTGCGGCACCGCACGCAGGTGGGCAAGTTCATTCTCGGCAGCCACGCCCAGCGCATCCTCATGCAGGCAGACCGTCCCGTTCTGGCCGTGAAGGCCGACGGCGGCCAGTTTTAGTTCCCGCAGCACCACTTGGTAAGAGGCGGGCCGGCACCCGAACGGGATTCCGGCCCGCCTCAGCCATATCCCGCACGTTTTCTGGATCAACCAGAAGGACGGCAAGGGCCGCACCATGATCCACCAGAACGACGGGCTCACGGTCTTCCGGAAGGCATCCCCGGGCGGAGGCGCCGTCGCTCGCAGGCCGTGACGTCGGACTCTTAACCTGCTTCACAGGAATAGCGGGCACCGCAGGGACCTTGTGCTAAACGGGCTGCCGACCACCGGCCGCCTCGTGAAAGGACATTTTTGCCTACTGCCTTCATCCCGTTCACCATGTGCGCCACGGTCCGCGACGACCACCGGCGCTCCTTCCGCACCGACCTGGAACGCCTCACGTCCGTCCACCGTGGCTGGGCGCCGTTGGATGTGCTCAAGTCCACCAACACCAAGGCTCTCCTCCGCGGAGCGATCCCGCAGGGCGTTCACACCGCCACAGACGCGGGTCTCGCCCGCTACCTCCAGGACCGCCTTGCCGCCGACACGGACATCCACCTGGATCTCACCGTCAGCATCGAGCGGTAACAGAATCCTGCGCAGCCCCGGACCTTTTTGGGTCCGGGGCTTTTTCGTGCCGCCCATATGCGCTGAGTGTCAGTTTTGCGTCCGCTGCCGGTACCGACGAGGCGTTTCGCCGGTGTCGTTGAGGAAATGCCGGTTGAAATTGGACAGGTTGGAAAAGCCGACTTCATAGCAGATGTCGGAGATGGCGCTGTCGCTGTGCTCCAGCAGGCGCCGCGCGTGGGCGAGACGGAGTTTTCGGACCAGGTCGCTGAAGTTCTGGCCCGTGGAGCGTTTGAAGTATTTTGAGAATGTTGGTTCGCTCATGCCGACCAACGCTGCCGCTTCGGACATCTTGATGTTGCCGGCATGGTTGCTGAAGACATACTCCAGGACGATATCGACGACGGCCGCGGCCTGGCCGTCCAGTTGCGGCCGGAACCATTCCTCGGCCAAGTAACGCCGTTCCTCCTGCGGGGCCCGCACCAGAATCGTGAAAAGTTCCAGGAGGTGGTGCAGCCGTTCCAGCCCTTCGGTTTCGCCCATGGCTTCGATGGATGCGGCGGCGGCCCGGGCCGAGCGGCCCAGGAACTCGATCCCGCGCGCGGACTGATCCAGCAGGGGCTTGACCTCCTCCATCTCAGGAACGGTCACAGCGGCCTGTTGAATCCACTTCCCGTCGAACTGGATCACGGCGTCGCGCCGTTCGAGCACCTCTCCGGGCTCCAGGTCGCTGACCCAGTCGTGCGGCAACCCCGACCCGACCAGCGAGACGTGTCCCGCCTCAAAGGTGCCGATGTGGTCGCCGACGATGAACTTTCCCGTGCCTTTGCGGATCAGGTGGATCTCATATTCGGGGTGGTAGTTCCAGCGCGCCAACGGACTGGGGTAGTCGTGCTCGTGCCACCGGACCGAGTGGCTGGGGTCCGGCGGGATGACCTCCCGGTTGGCACGCATGCCCAGCAGCCGCTCTGCGAGCCTGGCCGTTGCGCCGTCGGTAGGGGCGGTCATTGCGGGTCTCCGTGTCGTGGGATGTTTATGAAATATGGACACCGCAGATCAGTGCCTTCGCCTAGATTACCGCCAACGCAGACCATCCCATGGAAAATTTGTATCAGAATTCAGCAACCAGGACGCTAGTTGTGCGGTATCCCACAGACCTAAAGTTGAGGAACACCAGCGCGGCACATCGGATCCCCCGATCAAATGCCCGCTCCAGTCCGGTACTTCGACACAGCAGTCGGGGTGCAGTGGCTGCGCACCCCCTTGAAGAACAAAGGAGTCCTCAATGCGCTCAAAAATGCGCGCTGCCGTGCTTTCCGCCGGCGCTCTGTGTATCGCTCTCGCCGCCTCCGCATGTTCCGGAGCGGGCGGGGGCTCTGCAGCGGGAGACCAGAACAGCATCAACGTGCTGATGGTGAACAACCCGCAAATGGAAGACTTGCAGAAGCTGACCGCAGATAACTTCACCAAGGAAACCGGCATCAAGGTCAATTACACGATCCTGCCGGAGAATGACGTCCGGGCGAAGATCAGCCAGGAATTCTCCAGCCAGGCCGGCCAGTACGATGTCGCTTCCCTCTCGAACTACGAGATTCCGTTCTACTCCGAGAACAAGTGGCTCGCACCCCTGGACAATGTAGCCAAGGACGCCGAATTCAACCAGGCAGACATTCTGCCCGCTTACACGGCTTCCCTGACTGGCAAGGACGGGAAGCTGTACGGCGAGCCGTTCTACGGTGAGTCCTCCTTCCTGATGTACCGCAAGGACATTTTCGAGGCCAAGGGCCTGACCATGCCGGAGAACCCCACTTGGGACCAGGTCGCTGATTTGGCCGCAAAGGCCGACGGAGCGGCTGCGGGCATGAAGGGCATCTGCCTCCGCGGCCAGCCGGGCTGGGGCCAGGTTTTTGCGCCGCTGACCACGGTGGTGAACACCTTCGGCGGCACCTGGTTCGATAAGGACTGGAACGCGAAGGTCAACGCCCCCGAATTCAAGGAAGCGACCGAGTTCTATGTGGACCTGGTGAAGAAGCACGGTGAGGCCGGGGCTGCGCAGGCAGGGTTCACGGAGTGCCTGAACAACATGAGCCAGAGCAAGGTGGCCATGTGGTACGACGCGACGTCCGCTGCCGGCGCGCTGGAGGCCGCGAACTCGCCGGTGAAGGGCAAGATCGGCTACGCCCAGGCGCCTGTGAAGAACACGAAGTCTTCGGGCTGGCTCTGGACCTGGTCCTGGGGTGTCCAGGCAGCCTCGAAGAAGCAGGATGCTGCGGGCAAGTTCATCGCCTGGGCCAGCTCCAAGAAGTACGAGGAACTCGTGGCTTCCAAGCTGGGCTGGGCGAAGGTCCCCTCCGGCAAGCGCATCTCCACCTATGAGAACGCCGAATTCCAGAAGGCGGCACCGTTCTTCAAGGCCGAACGCTCCGCCATCGAGAACGCCGATCCGAAGAACCCCGGCGTGCAGGAGCGCCCCGTTGTCGGCATCCAGTTCGTCGGCATTCCCGAGTTCGCCGACCTTGGCACCACGGTCTCCCAAGGTGTCAGTTCGGCCATTGCAGGCCAGGGTTCCGTGGAGGACGCGCTGGCCAAGGGCCAGGACGCCGCACAAAAAATCGGCGACAAGTACAAGAAGTAATAAACCCACCAATCGGTTCTGTGGCCCCTCCAATGGGGCGGGCCACAGAACCGCAGGAGAACATCATGACAACCGCAACAGCGCGCATCGGCCGGCCTGGCCACAGCGCAACCAAACCTTCCAAAAGCGCCAGGTCCCGCGAACGCGCCCTGGCCTGGGCTCGGCGTGCGCCGCTGCTGCCGGCCCTGATCTTCCTCATCATCGTCACCCAGCTTCCGTTCGTGGTGACGCTGATCATCTCGTTCCTGAACTGGAACAGCCTTCGCCCGGACCAGACCGGTTTCGCCGGCCTGAACAACTACATCCAGGTCCTCACCAACGCCGACCTGCGCCGGGCAATTTTCACCACCATCCTTTTGACGGTCGCGGTGGTCCTGGCCAGCCTTGTCATTGGTCTCGGACTGGCGCTGCTGCTGGATAAAAAGTTCATCGGCCGGGGACTGGCCCGGACCCTGCTGATCGCCCCGTTCCTCGTTGTGCCCGTCGCGGCCGCCCTGATCTGGAAGCACGCCCTCCTTAACCCGACCTACGGACTGATCAACGGGATCCTGACCTGGATCTGGTCCCTGTTTGGCAGCGACACCCCGCCCCAGCCGGACCTCCTGTCCCAGGCGCCCCTGATGGCCGTGATCGTGTCCCTGGTCTGGCAGTGGACGCCGTTCATGATGCTCATCCTGCTCGCCGGGCTGCAGTCTCGCCCCATGGACACGGTCGAAGCCGCGCAGATGGACGGCGCCACCCCGTGGGCGATTTTCACGCACCTGACACTGCCGCACCTGCGCCAGTACCTGGAACTGGGCGGACTGCTGGGCGCGATCTACATTGTGCAGAACTTCGACGCCGTCTTTACCCTCACCTCCGGCGGGTTGGGCACCGCGAACCTGCCCTACGCGATCTACCAGACGTTCTACTTCGCCAACGAATACGGCCTGGCCTCGGCCGCCGGCGTCGTAGTGGTCATCGGCACCATCATCGTGGCGACCTTCGCCCTCCGCACCGTTTTCTCGCTCTTCAAGAAGGAGGCAGCACGATGAGCACCCTCACCCCTGCCGCACCCCAAAACAGCAGCCCCGGGCCCACGGCGCTGAACACCGGATCCCGGCGCGGTTTCGGGAAGTTCGGCCGCGGCAAGTCCCGGATGGACCCGACGCGAAACAACACCGCCGCCGGTGTGGCCGCCTGGTTGCTGGCCCTGCTGTTCGCCACGCCCGTCCTGTGGATGATCCTGACCTCATTTCACTCTGAAACGGACGCCGCCACAAACCCGCCCTCCGTTGCCGCGAACCTGACCCTGGACGCGTACAAGGAGTTCTTCGGCGCCAGCTCCGGGGTCAGCCCGTGGCCGCCGCTGATCAACTCCGCCACCGCCTCGATCCTGTCCACCGTCCTGGTTCTGGTTCTGGCCATCCCGGCGGCCTACGCATTGTCGATCAAACCGGTGAAGAAGTGGACGGACGTCATGTTCTTCTTCCTCTCCACGAAGATGATGCCCGTGGTCGCTGCGATCCTGCCGCTGTACCTGTTCGCGAAGACCACCGGCGCCCTGGACAACATCTGGTTCCTGATCCTGATGTACACCTCCATGAACCTGCCCATCGCCGTCTGGATGATGCGCTCCTTCCTCGCCGAAGTGCCCGAGGAAATGCTCGAGGCCGCCCAGATCGACGGCGCGGGCCTGCTCCTGACACTGCGCAGGATCGTCGCTCCGGTGGCCATGCCCGGCATCGCCGCCACCGCCCTGATCTGCTTCATCTTCAGCTGGAACGAACTCCTCCTGGCCCGGGTTCTGACCGGCGTCGTCGCCGGAACCGCCCCCGTCTTCCTGACCGGCTTCGTCTCCAGCCAGGGACTGTTCCTCGCCAAGGTCTGCGCCGCTGCCGTCGTCATCTCGCTGCCGGTGCTGTTCGCTGGCTTCGCCGCCCAGGACAAACTCGTCCAGGGCCTCTCCCTCGGCGCCGTGAAGTAACGCCCCCGCAGCGGCCGCCCGTTCCCACTTCTGATCCCAAAGGAACACTCCTGTGACAACATCAACCGCACACTCACCGGTTCTCGGACAGCCGGAACTGCCAACCTCCATGCGCGCCTCCATCCTGAAGCGCCAGGGCGACATGGCACTGGAAACCCTTCCCGTCCCCGGCCTGGAGCCCGATCAGGTCCTGGTGCAGGTCGCCGCCGTCGGCGTCTGCGGCAGCGACGTCCACTACTACGAACACGGGCGGATCGGGGACTACGTGGTGGACCACCCGCTTATCCTTGGCCACGAGCTCTCCGGCCGGATCGCCGCCGTCGGAAGCGGCGTCGACCCTGACCGCATCGGCAACCGCGTCGCCGTCGAACCCCAGCGTCCCTGCCGCACGTGCAAGCAGTGCAAGGCCGGACGCTACAACCTGTGCCCCGACATCGAGTTCTACGCCACCCCGCCGATCGACGGCGCCTTCGCGGAATACGTCACCATCCAATCCGACTTCGCCTACGACATCCCGGACAGCGTCAGCGACGAGGCCGCCGCCCTTATCGAGCCGCTGTCGGTGGGGCTGTGGGCCTGCGAACGCGCCGAAATCCGGCCCGGCAGCCGGGTACTGATCGCCGGCGCCGGCCCGATCGGCATCATCGCCGCCCAGGCCGCCCGCGCCTTCGGTGCCACGGAAATCTACATCAGCGACATCGCCGACGACCGCCTGGCCTTCGCCCTGGAGCACGGCGCCACCCAGGCGCTGAACGCGAAGACGGACACTGTGGAAGGGCTCGACGTCGATGCCTTCATTGACGCTTCCGGCGCACCGCAGGCGGTCCGTTCCGGGATCAAGGCCGTGGGACCGGCCGGGAGGGTCATCCTCGTCGGGCTGGGGGCGGACGACGTCGAACTCCCCGTCTCATACATCCAGAACCGGGAGATCTGGCTCTCCGGAGTCTTCCGCTACACCAACACCTGGCCTCTGGCGATCCAGCTCATCGCCGACGGCAAAGTGGACCTGGATGTCCTGGTCACCGGCAAGTTCTCCCTCGTTGAGTCCGAGGAAGCACTCAAAGCCGGCAAACAGCCGGGCCAGCTCAAGGCCGTCGTCTACCCGGGCCGCTGACCATGATCACCGTCATCGGCGAATCGCTGGTTGACATCATCGATGACCAGCGGCGGGGTAACAGCGACCCCGAGATGCACCCGGGCGGCAGCCCGCTCAACGTTGCCGTCGGCTGCGCCCGCCTGGACCTCCGCACCACACTCGTCACGCACTTCGCCGAGGACCGTTACGGGCGCATGATTGCTGACCATCTGGACAGCAACGGCGTCCGGAGCATCGTCGGCGGCTCCGAACCGACCTCAACCGCCCTGGCCTCCCTGGACGCCGCCGGTGCGGCGCAATATACGTTCTCCATAGGCTGGGACATCAACGGAGCATCCATACCTGCCCTGGCAGCCGCGGAGAGTTCGCTCCATGTCCACACCGGGTCCATTGCGACTGCACTGCCCCCGGGCAACAAGTCGGTACGGGGACTGGTCGACGCGGCACGCCCGCACGCCACCATCAGCTTTGACCCCAACTGCCGTCCGGCCATCAGCCCGGACGTGGCCGCGGCACGGGAACAGGCCGAGGACTTTGTGGCCGCCAGTGACATCGTCAAGGCCAGTGACGAGGACCTGCTGTGGCTTTACCCACACAGGACGCTGGAGGAGTCGATGGCGGCGTGGCTGGACCTTGGCCCGTCGCTGCTGGCGTTGACCCGCGGCGCCAACGGCCCGGTGCTCATGACAGGGCAGGGACGCGTGGAGACCCCGGGGGAGCCCATCACGGTGGCTGACACCGTTGGGGCAGGAGACTCCTTCATGGCCGGACTGATCTCCGGACTCGCCCAGATGGACATGCTGGGGGCGGCCGGCAGGCCACACCTGCGTAACCTGTCCCCGGATGACCTGCACGCCCTGGCCGCCTATGCGAACCGGGCCGCGGCGATCACCTGTTCCCGCCAAGGGGCGAACCCGCCGACGTCGGCAGAGCTGGGTCCCCTGACCGGCTCCATTTCCGCCCAGAAGGCGTGACCATGCAAACACTGAGCAACAGTTCCCTGCCCGGGATGGCTGCACCGGTGGCCGTACCGTCCTACGACCGGACGAAGCTCACCGCCGGCATCGTCCACTTCGGCGTCGGCGGATTCCATCGCGCCCATCAGGCCATGTACCTGGACCGGCTGATGAATGCCGGACTAGCTCACGACTGGGCCATCTGCGGGGTCGGGGTCCTGCCCGGGGACGCCCGCATGAAGCAGGTCATGGACAGCCAGGACTGCCTTTACACCCTGGTGGTGAAAAATCCTGACGGAAGCCGGGAGGCACGGGTCATCGGATCGATCATCGAGTACCTCTTCGCCCCTGACGACCCCGAGCCGGTCATCGAAAAAATGGCTTCGGAACAGATCCGCATCGTCTCGCTCACCGTCACTGAGGGCGGCTACAACTTCCACCATGTCACGGGTGACTTCAACGCGGAAAACCCCGACGTGATCCACGACCTCCAGCCAGGAGCCGCGCCGAAGACGACATTCGGCCTCGTCACGGAAGCACTCGCGAGGCGGCGGGAACGCGGGCTGGCTCCCTTCACCGTGATGTCCTGCGACAACATCCAGGGCAACGGGGACGTCGCGCGCAAGATGTTCACAGCGTTTGCGAGCCTCAAAGACCCGGGGTTGGGCGGCTGGATCGCGGACAGCGTCCCCTTTCCCAACAGCATGGTGGACCGGATCACCCCGGTCACCACCGATGACGACCGGGCCGCCATTGCCGGGGAATTCGGCGTCGGGGACGCGTGGCCGGTGGTGTGCGAGCCGTTCGAGCAGTGGGTTCTCGAAGACCACTTCAGCCTCGGCCGCCCTCCGTTCGACGACGCCGGTGTCCAGCTGGTGGACGACGTCGAACCGTACGAACTGATGAAGCTGCGGCTGCTGAATGCCAGCCATCAGGGCATGTGCTATTTCGGCTACCTTGCCGGCTACCGTTACGCCCACGAAGCCGCCCAGGACCCGCTGATCGCGCAGTTCCTGCTTGACTACATGGACAGGGAAGCCACGCCCACGCTCCAGCCCGTGCCCGGCATCGATCTCGGATCTTACAAGCGAACCCTGATTGAGCGGTTCTCCAACCAGCACGTCAGGGACACTCTCGCCCGGCTGTGCGCCGAAAGCTCCGACCGGATCCCCAAATGGCTGCTGCCGGTCATCCGCCTCAACCTGGACAACGGCGGAGAGATCCACCGCTCCGCGGCAATCGTCGCCAGCTGGGCCCGCTACGCCGAAGGCACGGACGAGCAAGGAAACCCCATCGACGTCGTCGACCGGCTCAAAGAACCCCTGATGGCCGCCGCCGCACGGCAGCTCAGGGAACCGCTGGCGTTCATCGCCAACCGGGAGGTCTTCGGCGACCTTGCCGACAACGGGCGCTTCGTGGACGCGTACGCGCGGGTTCTCGATGAGCTCCATTCCGACGGGGCCGCGGCAGCCCTGCAATCCCTCGCGGCCCGCTCCTAGAAGACCGAATGTCCAGACCGAAAATGCCAGGCACCGCCGGCCCGGCCCGTTCAGGGCCATCGCGTCCCACCATGCGCCATGTCGCCGCACTGGCCGGTGTGGGAACCAAGACGGTGTCCCGCGTTGTGAACGGGGAACCGAACGTCTCCGCGGCGACCATTGAACGCGTCCGCCAGGCGATAGAGCGGTTGCACTACCAGCCCAATCTGGATGCCGCGAACCTCAAGAGGGCAAACGGCAGGACACTGACGCTCGGGTTTCTGGTGGAAAACCTGGCCGATCCGTTCTCGGCTGCGGTTCTCCGGGCAATAGAGGAAGAGGCATGGGACCGGAAGACTGCCGTCATTTCGGCCAGTCATGGTTGCGACCCCGAAAGGGAGCTGCAAATCATCAACAACTTCCTGGGTCGCCGTGTCGACGGGATCATCCTGGGACCAGCCAGCGGACGGCATTCCTTCCGTGCCCTGGAAGCGGCCCAGGGCACGTCGCTCGTCTTCCTGGGCGCGCTGCCCGCGGGAGTGCCTGCAGATGCGGTGGCCACGGACAACGCTGCCGGCGCGGGGCAGGCAGCGGACCATCTCCTCAGACTCGGCCACCGCCGGATCGCGTACTGCGGCGCCGTCCCCGCAAGCGCAGGTGATGTCGCCGCCGGGGAACGGTACCGCGGATTCATGGCGAAACTCGGCCAAGCGGGCATCACAGCCCGCGACATACCCGTTCTCCAGAACTTACGGGACACTGAAGGTGCTCGACACGAGATTGCCCGGCTCATCCGGAGCGGTCCCCGGCCCACAGCGATTTTCACCGCCGGTTCGGCAGGAACCGCCGGGGCGATCAAAGCGTTACGCGAGAACGGCATGAACAACTCAATCGCCGTCGTCGGTTTTGACGACTTTCCCTATGCTGACCTGGTCGACCCTGGAATTACAGTGATCGCCCAGGATGCGGAACGAATCGGGCGGATCGCGGCAGAAAGGTTGTTCGCACGGATGAACGGTTTCTCCGGGGAACCCGCAACCCACCTCATTCCGGCAACACTCAAAGAGCGTGGCAGCGGGGAAATCCGTCCGCGGTCTGCCAGCAGGCGACCGTCCGTTTCGGCAGGCATAAGCTAATACCAGAAGGTCGCTTCCAGCACCGGAGAGTTCATCGTGGACACTGAAACCGCCAATGTGATCGGTCATGACGTCACCACCATCACCTGCGTGTGCGGCAACACCGTCAGCCAGGCCGGATTGATACAGGCCAATTCACAAGGCGTCCCCGTTTACGCCGGAGGAAACACCTCCGTTCCCGCGGAGCTGGCGGAATGGCCTGCGGATGAGGACCTCTACACCCTCTGTCCCTCTTGCGGCCGCGTGTACCGTGACTCGATAGTCGAAGAGACCGGGACCGCACCCGTTGCTTTCCGGGTGGACGTCACCTCCGGCCCAATCGCCGAGGCTATCCGGGCCCACTGGGACCTCAGCACGTAGTCCGGGCGGGACTGCTCGCCCTGCCGCCTTTTGAGAGTTGGGTTCCGTACGGGTTCCTTCACCGCTGAAAGAACCGCTGACGCAAATAGTCGATATTCCGGCGGCCGTCGACATACGGTGGGCTAAGCGGACAAATGTGAATACTCTCAAGGCGCCGGGGTACGGGAAGACTGAAGAACACCCCGGGAGGTGCCACGCAGGAACCACCGATAAAGGAGCAATCTGTGCGGGAAGCAAGCTTCAACAAGAGCGTTTCAGTAGCCGACGATTTGGCCGCCGAGCCTGACGGGCTCGATGCGGCCCCGGCTCATACGGCGGCCGCGGAAGCGGCCGAAGCGCCGGAAGCAACGGAAGCCTCAGCAGCCGAAGTGCCCCCGGCTGACTCAGCGACCGAAGCACCGGAAGCGCCCGAAGCAACCGAAGCGGCTGACATCACCTATGACGAGCAGTTCTATCCGGCACGTCCCAAGGCGCTGAGGCCGATCGCACGCCGTCGACAGTTCTTTGCCGACCGGCCCTCCCTCGAGTTCGACGGGCGCAACGCCGCTTATGTCGAGTGGCTGCGGAACCAGGCGATGCTTGGGGACGCGAACGTGATGGCGCGGCAGCTCTCCGGTCAGGCCAGCATGTGGCAGAACTCCTATGCCCATCCGAACCCCCGGGCCGCCGTGGAACGCGCGCCCGTCTGGTTCACCGCCTACCCGCTGTCCTTCATCACCCGCCCGGGCCAGTCCTTCCTCTCCGCCCTGGGTGATCCTGAACTGTGGGACGCCTTCCGGGAGATCGGGATCCGGGGCCTGCACACCGGTCCCGTCAAGCTCGCCGGCGGCATTCGGGGGTGGTCCCAGACGCCGAGCGTGGACGGGCACTTCGACCGCATTAGCATGGCGATCGACCCGGTGTTTGGCACCGAGGACGAATTCCGCAAGATGTGCGAGGTCGCCGCCGACCATGACGGCACCGTGATCGATGACATCGTTCCCGGCCACACGGGCAAGGGTGCTGACTTCCGTCTGGCCGAGATGAACTTCCGGGACTACCCCGGCATCTATCACATGATCGACATCCCGGAAGAGGACTGGCACCTGCTGCCGGATGTTCCTGACGGCGAAGATTCGGTAAACATCAGCCCCGACGCCGAGCAGGCACTGCAGAAGGCCGGGTACATCATCGGCCGGCTGCAGCGGGTGATCTTTTACGAGCCGGGCGTGAAGGAGACCAACTGGAGCGCCACGCGGCCCATCGTGGACACGGCCGGGAAAACCCGGCGCTGGGTCTATCTGCACTACTTCAAGGCCGGACAGCCGTCCATCAACTGGCTGGACCCCACCTTTGCCGGGATGCGCCTGGTGGTCGGGGACGCCCTGCACTCACTGCTCGACCTCGGAACCGGCGCCCTGCGGCTGGACGCGAACGGGTTCCTGGGTGTTGAGAAAAGCGCCGAGGAGCAGCCGGGCTGGTCCGAGGGGCATCCGCTGTCCGAGGCCGCAAACCAGCTGATCGGATCCATGATCCGCAAGGTGGGCGGGTTCTCGTTCCAGGAACTCAACCTCACCATCGACGACATCAAGGCCACCTCGGAGGCCGGTCCGGATCTTTCCTACGACTTCGTGACCAGGCCGGCATACCATTACGCCCTGGTGACGGCCGACACCGAATTCCTGCGCCTGACACTGCGGCTCGCCATGGAAATCGGCGTCGACCAGGCATCACTGGTCCACGCCCTTCAGAACCACGACGAACTGACCTACGAGCTGGTCCATTTCGCCGCCGGCCACAAGGATGACGTGTTCGAACTCAACGGCCAGGAACTTACCGGTGCCGAAGTCGCCGAGCACGTCCAGCAGACCCTGCGGGAACGGCTGACGGGGCCGGACACTCCGTACAACGCCCTGTTCACCACCAACGGCATCGCCTGCACCACGGCCAGCTTCATCATGGCCGCCCTGGGCATCCAGGACCCGGAGAACCTCTCCGACGAACAGCAGGCCCAGGTCCTGGATGTCCACATCCTGCTGTCCATGTACAACGCCCTGCAGCCGGGTGTCTTTGCCCTGTCCGGCTGGGACCTCACCGGCGTCGCCGCCCTGGACCGCCACAAGGTGCGGGAACTCACCGCGCAGGGAGATACCCGCTGGATCAACCGCGGCGCCCACGACATCATGGGCACCAGCCCCGAGGCGGAGGCCTCCTCCGCCGGCATGCCCCGTGCCCGCAGCCTCTACGGCCCGTTGCCAGACCAGCTCAAGGACCCGTCATCCTACGCCCGGCGCCTGCAGAAGATCCTTGCCGTGCGGGAACAGAGCGGGATCGCCACCAGCACCCTGCTGGACGTGCCGGACGTTTCGCACCGCGGGCTGCTGGTCATGGTCAACAGGCTGGGCAGCGGGGACCTGCAGGCCACTGTGCTCAACTTCTCCGGCCAGGACATCGCGGGCAGCATCCAGTCCACGCACCTGGTTCCCGGCAGCAGCGTCCATGACCTCTTCAGCGGCGAGGCCGTTGGGCAGGTCGACGACCTGCACAGCTTCTTCCTGGAACTGGGTGCCTACCAGGGCACGGCGCTGCTCCTGAAGGAGGGCGCTAAGGAGGACGACGGCGACGCCGAGTGAGCGGGCCCGGCACCTACGGTGCCGGCACCGCCACCGGCACCGGGCCCACCGAGCCGCGCCGCACCAGCGCGGCCTGGAACTCCGGTGCCGGCGCCACCGGCGGGCGGCCCTCGATCTGCCTGATCAGGGCGCTCGCCGCCGCCGCGCCCATTTCGTAGACGGGCTGCGCCACCACCGTCAGGGGTGGCGTGGTCAGGCGGGTCCAGGCGAAGTCGTCGTACATCAGGAACGACACGTCGTCGGGAATTCGGAGTCCCATCTCCTGGATGGCTTCCACCACGCTGAGGGCAATCAGGCCGTCGGAAGCCACGACGGCGGTGGCCGGGTCAGCGCCCAGCAGCACCTCCCGCGTGAGGCTCCGGATAGAGCCGGCATCGCCGGCGTTGAGCCGCACAAGGTCCTCAGGGAACTCGCACCCCGCGTCTGCAAATGCCCGGCGCATCCCCTCAATGCGGTCCGAGATCTGCGACGAATCCAGCCGCATCTCCACGGAATACCCGGCGTCGGTCCGCAGTGTCGAGATGAAGGCGACCCTGCGGTGCCCGGCGTCCAGGAGGTACCGGGTCGATTCGTAAGAGATGGCGGCCATGTCGACGGCGACGGTCTCCACCGCGAGGCGGTCGGCCGAGCGGTCCAGCAGCACCAGCGGCCGGCCCGATTCGTGGACCCGCCGCAAATGTTCCGTCTCCACCGATGAGGCCGGCGCGACGATCAGGCCGTCCACCCGCTTGTCGAGCAGTACGCGGACGGCGTCCATTTCGGCAGCGGTGTTCTCGTCCGTGTTGATCAGGATGACGTTGAACCCGCTCTTCTTGGCCGTGTCCGTGATCCCCCTGGTGGCCAGCCCGAAATGCGGGTTTTCGATGTCGCCCACCACAACGCCGATGGTGTGCGATTTCCCCGTGTTCATGCTGCGCGCCAGCTCGTTGGGCCGGTACTCCAGCTCTTCCGCCGCGGCGAGAACCCGCTCGCGGACGTCGTCGCTGACGGCCCCGTAGTTGCCCAAGGCGCGTGCCGCCTGGGCCTTGGACACCTGGGCAGCTTTTGCGACGTCGGCAACTGTAACGTCCCGGCGCCTTGCTCCGTCACTGCTCATGTTCACCTTTCCGAGGGGGCTGTTGACGCGGCCTGTGAGTTCCGCTACATTTCTAGCAATCGATGTGAGTCCGGTCTCAATCGTAGGGACTGAGACCGGACTCAGCAAGAGCTTCATCGACCAAATCCTTCGGCGGCCCTGACAGCACCGCTTTCCCTCCCACGATTGGACAACGCTGTGATCAAACTGAACTTCCGCCCGGCAGCAGTGGCTGCGGCAGCCCTGGCGGCCATCCTCGCCCTGTCCGGCTGCGGCGGGTCATCCTCCGCCACCTCCAGCCCGGCCGAGAACCCGTACGGACTGATCGAGCCGGGCACCATCCGGGTGGCCAGCCTGGGCGACTCAAAGCCGTACACCTTCACGGACGCGCAGGGTAACTTCACCGGCTTCGACGTCGAACTGTTCAAGGACGTGGCCCACCGCGCCGGCGTAGACAAAGTAGTCTTCACCGGTCAGGACTTCTCCGGGCTGCTCGCCGCCGTGGCCAACGGCCAGTTCGACGTCGGTGTGGCCGCCATCGGCATCACCGACAAGCGCAAGGAAACCGTCGACTTCTCCAACGGCTACCTTGCCGGCTACCTGACGGTCATCACCACCAAGGCCTCGGGCATCAAGGACGTGGACGGCCTCAACGGAAAGCGGCTGGGCGTGGTCCAGGGAACGCTCCAGGAGGCCTACGCGGTCAAGAACTTCACCTCCGCCAGCCTGGTGCGCTTCCCGGACAACAACACCGCGATCGCCGCCGTCAACAGCGGCTCCGTGGACGCCCACTTCCTTGACTACGAAGCTGCCAAGGCGTACCAGGAGCAGTACGGCCTGATCAGTGCGGCTGACATCCCCTCCTTTGACGCCCCTGCGGGCTTCGCCATCGCCAAGGACAAGCCCGCCTTCAAGGAAGCCCTGAACAAGGGTCTGGCCGAGGCGATGGAAGACGGCACGTGGAAGAAGCTCTACCAGAAGTGGTTCCCGGGCTCCCCGATGCCTGAGCAGTACCTGCCCAAGGCCGAGCAGACCGCCACCCCGGCCCCGACCGCAAGCAAGTAAGCGGCAGCCGGACGGCCCAGTGCCGTTCCCGCCGGGCGGCCCGCACGCCGGCCGCCCGGCACAGGGACACCCGTCCGGCACTCGAATAAAAAACAACTAACGTCTGAGAGCAATCAATGGACTGGCTCAACATCATCGGCCGCACCTTCTTCGACTTCGAAGCAATGCTTGAGGTGCTGCCCCAACTTCTCGGGGTTGGCCTTCTCAACACACTGATCATCTCCGTCGCCGCCACCATCCTTGGCGTGGTGCTGGGCATGGTGGTGGCGGTCATGGGCATCTCGCGGTCCCGGTGGCTGCGCATCCCGGCCCGGATCTACACAGACCTCTTCCGCGGCCTGCCGGCCATCCTCACGATCCTCCTGATCGGCCAGGGCTTCGCGCGCTTCAGCCAGTCAGTCTTCGGGCCCTCACCGTACCCGCTGGGAATTATCGCGCTGAGCCTCATCGCCAGCGCCTACATCGGCGAAATCTTCCGCGCCGGCATCCTCAGTGTGGACAAGGGCCAGGGCGAAGCGTGCCGCGCCCTGGGCATGAGCTACGCGAAATCCATGGCCCTGGTGGTGGTCCCGCAGGGCGTCCGCCGCGTCCTGCCGGCCCTGGTGAACCAGTTCATTGCCATCGTCAAGGACTCCTCGCTGGTCTACTTCCTGGGCCTGCTGGTCAGCGAACGCGAACTCTTCCGGGTGGGTCAGGATGCCGCCGTGCTGTCCGGAAACCTCTCGCCCCTGGTGATGGCCGGCATCTTCTACCTGGTGATCACGGTGCCTCTGACGCACCTGGTCAATTACTTCGACAACAGGTTCCGCACTGGACGCCGCCGGCCCACTCCGCCCACGAGCGGCCTGAAGGAAGTCACGGAACTCGACGCGGCCTCGCCACTCACCACCGGGAGCAACACATGAACCTCACTAGCGCCAGCGCCAGCAAAACGACCCCAAACAAGATACCCGCCCACAAAGCCCAGGACATCGAGACGTTCCACGGCTCCAGCCTGGAACTGCGGAATCTGACCATGGCCTACGGGGACATCGAGGTCCTTCGGAACGTCAGCCTCACGGTAGCCCCGGGCACCACCACCTGCATCATCGGGCCCTCGGGCTCGGGCAAGTCCACGCTGCTGCGGGGCGTCAACCGGCTGCACGAACCCAAGAGCGGCGACGTGCTGCTGGCCGGTGAAAGCGCCCTGCAGGTCAAGCCGGACACCCTGCGCCGCCGGATCGGCATGGTGTTCCAGCACTTCAACCTCTTCCCTGACCACACCGCACTCGAGAACGTGGCACTTGCCCTCTGGAGCGTCAAGGGCATGCCCAAGGCCGAGGCCATGGACCGTGCGCGCCGCCGGCTGGCGGAAGTGGGCCTGGCCGAGCGGGCCGACCACCGCCCCCGAGACCTCTCCGGGGGCCAGCAGCAGCGCGTGGCGATCGCCCGAGCGCTGGCCATGGAACCGGAGGTGATGCTGTTCGACGAAGCCACCAGCGCCCTGGACCCGGAACTGGTCAAAGGCGTCCTGAACCTGATGGCAGGACTCGGCCGGCGCGGCATGACCATGCTGGTGGTCACGCACGAGATGGGCTTCGCCCGCAAGGTCGCGGACCAGGTGGTCTTCATGGACGAGGGCGAAGTGGTGGAGGTTGGCACACCGGCCGAACTCTTCGACAACCCGCGCAGCGAACGGCTGCAGCGCTTCCTCTCGGAGGTGCTGTGATGGGCAACCCAACAGAGGCGCCCATCCGGACCGCCGTCGTCGGCTTTGGGATCTCCGGCAAGGTCTTCCACGCGCCGCTGGTCGCAGCGGATCCGCACTATTCGCTGAACGTGATCGTGACGGCGGACCCGGCGCGGGCCGCGGAAGCGGCCAGGCTCTACCCGCAGGCACGCATCGTTTCCACGCCGGAAGCGATGTTCGCAGAGGCCGCGAACCTGGACCTCGTCATCCTGGGCACGCCGCCGCACACGCACTTCGACCTGGCGGCCGCAGCCATTGCGCACGGCCTGCACGTGGTGGTGGACAAGCCCTTCGTGCCGACGTCAGCCCAGGGGGAGGAGCTGATCGCCTTGGCGTCCGACGCCGGTGTGCAGCTCACGGTGTTCCAGAACCGCCGGTGGGACGCCGACTTCCTGACGTTGCAGAAGCTGCTTCGGGAGTCCGCCCTGGGCGAGGTGCGCACGTTCGAATCCCGGTTCGAATGGTGGCGGCCGGAGGGCTTCGGGAACTGGCGCGACACCGTTTCCCTTGCCCAGGGCGGCGGGATCCTCCACGACCTCGGCGCGCACCTGATCGACCAGGCTGTCCGGCTGTTCGGGCCGGTCGAGAAGAGCTACGGGGAGACGGCCAACCGGGGATCGGATCCGGAGGCCGCAGACACTGAGGCGTTCGTCTCCCTGCTTCACAGGTCCGGGGTCCGCAGCAGGCTATGGATGAACGGCATAGCAGCCCAGGTGGGTCCGCGCTTCCACGTCCTGGGCTCCGATTCGGGCTACACCAAGTGGGGCCTGGACGGCCAGGAACCCGCGCTCGCGGCCGGCATGACACCGTCGGATCCCGCCTATGGCGTTGATCCCCAGGAGTCCTGGGGGCTTCTTGGGGTGGATGGAGCCGCCATTCCCGTTCGCGCAGAGCGCGGCGCCTATCCCCAGTTCTATGTGCAGCTGGCCACGGCCCTGCGTGGGCAAGGCCCGCTGCCCGTCGATCCGGCCGGGCCGCTCGAAGTCCTCAAGGTCATCGAAAGCATCCACGCGCTGGCCTGACGCCCGGTCCCCACTCGTGCGGCAACCCGCCGCCCTATCTTCCCGGACGCAGCGAATCCAAAGCCGCGTCCCCATCAACCGTGTCCAAAATCCGCAGAAAGGGAGAACTCATGTCCTCCACCGCCACCAAGCACGTCGCCATCATCGGCGGCGGCATCCTGGGCGTCTCCACCGCTGTCCACCTGCTCCGCGAAGGAGCATCCGTGACGCTGCTGACCGAACGGGGCCTGGCCAGCGAAGCCACCGGACGTTCGCTCTCCTGGCTCAACTCCGCAGGCGAAAGGTCCACTCCCTACCACCAGCTCCGGCTCGCCGGTGTGGACCGGTACCGCACGCTCTTCGCCGCCGACCCCGGCCGGGAGTGGCTGCAGTTCGGCGGCGGGCTGATGTGGAACGCCGAAGGGCAGCGGGAGACCACCGAGGCGCGCCACGCCTTCGAGAAGTCCGTCGGCTACGACTCGAAGCTGCTGGCCCCGGAGCACATTGCCGCGTTCACGCCCGGCATCGATGCGGGGGCCGTTCCGGAAAACGCCATCTTCAACCCCGGTGAGGGCTGGGTCAGCCTGCCGGACCTGGTGGACTTCCTGATGGAGGAATTCCACGAGCGCGGCGGCAGGCTGGTGCTGAACGCCGGCAAGTCCGCCGTGGTGGTCGACGGCGGCCGGGCGGTGGGCGTCGAGACGGCGGCGGGGGAGACGTACGACGCCGACGCGGTGCTGGTGGCGTGCGGGGCGGCGACACCCGCCGTCGTCGCTCCGTTGGGCGTGGACATCCCCAACGGTTCCCCGGTGTCCATGCTGGTGCTGACCAAGCCGGTGGAGCACAGCGTCAGGGCCGTGATGAACACACCGCGGGCCGCCGTGCGCCCCAATCCGGGCAGCACGTTCGCCCTGGACCACGACTGGTACGAGGAACACATCACGGAGCATGCGGACGGTTCGTTCAGCATCCCCGAGGATGTGGTGCAGGAACTCGCCGACGAAGCCAGCAAGCTCATTGCCGGCAACCCTGAGCTCAAGCCCGGCAGCTGGAAGATCGGCTACAAGCCGATCCCCGGCGACGGCGAGCCGGTGCTGGGCGAGCTGGGCCAGGTGCCCGGCTGCTTCGTGGCCTTCACCCACTCCGGTGCCACGCTCGGGCTGGTGGTCGGCGAACTCCTCGCCGGCGAGATCCTGACGGGAGACAGCCACCCCATGCTGGCCACGTTCCGTCCCGGCCGGTTCTCCTAACCTGAAGAGACGGAAGCCCCGCACCGCCGCTGAACACGGGCGGTGCGGGGCTTCTTTCATGAGATGGCTATCGGATCGGCCCGGCATGTGACGTACGATACGAGTCACATGCGGTTGCCGTGTACCCCTCGGGTTGACAGCAACGCTGAATACTTCAGTCACGCCTCCGGCGGCCCCGAATTGATCCAGGGGGCAAAGGAGTTGCTGGGCGCATCTGATGCTGGGGGGCGGATGGAAACAGGCGTGATTCGAAGAGCGTTTCGGTCTGGCGGGCGGACGGGGCCGCGGCCCTGGCTCCGGTGGCTCATGTGGGTGCTCCTTGGCCTGTACCTGGCGGGGCTGATGGTGCACGGCGAGGGGTTCAATCCGCTCGTGGACCTTTGGCTGGGGATGCCGGCATCGTGGGCGCCCGCTGCCGTGGCCTGGCTGGCGGCCTATCGCGCCAAGAACCGCCGGGCACTCGCCCTCGTGGCGATGGCCTTGAGTGCGTTTGCGGCGGGGAGCACCATCTACGTCTCCTCGCTGGCAGGGGCCAGTTCGCTGCCCTTCCCGTCGCCCGCGGATATTGGCTACCTGCTGTTCTATCCGCTGGTTCTCAGCGGGTTGTTCGTCTATCTGCTCGCGCTGCGGCAGCGGCTGGCACGTTCGGTGCTGCTGGACGCCGTCGTCGGCTCTTTCGGTGCGGCCTCTGTCCTGGTGGTCCTGCTCAGCCCGCTGCTGTCGGCTGCCGGCGGGTTTCCCTCGTTCGCCACGTCCGTTGCGGTCGCCTACCCCCTGCTGGATCTCGTGGTCCTGGCCGTGACCGCCGGAATGGCAGCCGTGCCGGGTCTCGCCACCGGCCGCAGCGGGGTGATCCTGATGCTGGGGCTTATGGTGTTCGCCGCGGCCGATGTTGCGTACGCCTTCCGGCTGGCGAACGACACATACTATCTGGGCACACCCCTGGATGCCGGCTGGACAGCGGGCATGTGCCTCATCGCCGCCTGGGCGGATGACTTTACCAGGCAGGGGGCCGCCGCCGAGGGTGCCAGCGAAGGGGCGTGGACGCCGGCGGTTCCGATGGTTGCCACCGCCGCCGGCCTGGGCGTCCTGATCGTGGGCACCGGAACCCCGGTGCCGGAACTCGCCGTCGGGCTGGCCGCAGCCACCCTGATCTCAGCCGGCATCCGCACCCAGATGGCCTTCCGCCAGCTGGTCACGCTCGCCGAGGTGCGCCGGCAGTCGAGGACCGATGAACTGACGGGGCTGCCGAACCGGCGGGCGCTCTACGCCGACGCTCCCGGGGTGCTCGAGGCGCAGCAGGATGCACCGTGCGCCTTCCTGCTCCTGGATGCGGACAGGTTCAAGGAAATCAACGACAGCCTGGGCCATGACGTGGGGGACCGGCTGCTGATCCAGATCAGCGAACGGCTCCGCCGGTGCCTGGGGCCCGGTGACCTGATAGCCCGGCTGGGCGGGGACGAGTTCGCCATTATCCTTCTTGATGCCGGCGAGCACGAGGCACTCCGGCTCGCGGACCGGCTGCGGGCCGCCTTGAGTGAGCCCCTGACCCTGAGGGGGATCGCCCTCCAGGTCGGTGTCAGCGTCGGCATCGCCCTGTTCCCGGAGCAGGGGACGGACCTGAAGACGCTGCTCCGCAAGGCGGACACGGCCATGTACCGTGCCAAAAACTCGCGCAGCGGCCGGCACGTGTACGCCAGTGAGGACCACAGCCCCGGGGAGGAGCGGCTGAGGATGCTCCAGGAACTTCGCGCAGCCCTGGCCGAGGATGAGCTCCTGCTGCATTACCAGCCCAAGGTGGACGTGATCACGGGTGAGGCGAAGGGCGTGGAGGCCCTGGTCCGCTGGAACCACCCCCGGCACGGGCTGCTGGCCCCCGGCTCGTTTCTTCTCCTTGCCGAGGAGGGCGGGCTCATGAACGCCCTGAACGACCGGGTGCTTACCCTGGCGCTGGACCAGGCGGTCATCTGGCATTCGCAGGGCAGGTCGATGACCGTGGCTGCCAATCTCTCTGCCAGCTCACTCATCGATGCAGAGCTGCCGGACCGGATTGCAGCCATGATCCAGGAGCGGGGCCTGGCGGAGTCTGCGCTGATGGTCGAGATCACCGAGGATTTCATGATGCCGGACCGTGTCCGTGCCAGGGACATCCTGTCCGGGCTGCAGGCCCGGGGTATCCGGGTAGCGATCGATGATTTCGGCACGGGCTACAGTTCGCTGGCCTACCTTCGGGACCTGCCCATCAACGAGCTGAAGCTTGACCGCTCCTTCATCGTTTCTATGATCGGGGACCCGCGGGGCGCGGCCTTGGTGTCCTCGACCATCAACCTTGCGCACAGCCTTGGCCTGACGGTTGTGGCCGAAGGGGTAGAGGACGGAGATGCCCTGGACCAGCTGGGCCGTTACGGCTGCGACCAGGCACAGGGATTCCACATCCTTCGGCCTGTACCGGCCGCCGAGCTGAACGACTGGTTCACCGCGTCCCGCCTGGACAGCGGGCTGCCCTCGGCGTGACGCGCTTAGCCGCCGGCTGGTGTGGGAGTGGCTGTCGGGACGGTGGTCGGGGCTGGAGCCGCGGCGGTTGGGGCGGACGACGGCGGTGGGTCCAGCGTGACGGTCACGGTTCCGTCCGCGGCGATGGCGATCCGACCGTGCTGGTACTCCTGGAGGGAGCCCGCGGCGTCCCCGGTCGGGAAGCCCAATGGACCGGTTCCGCCGCCGGCGGCGATCCATGCCGCACGCAGTGCCGGCGTGGAGATGTGCGCGCCCGTGGCGCTGTGCCAGATGATGTAGCCTGTCCGGAAGCCCTGGTAGCGTCCGCCGACCCCGGTGGACAATTCATTGGTGATGGCATGCCCAAGCGTGCGGGCGGCCTTGAACTTCGCGCCGATGGCCCCGGCAACAATCCGCGCCCCCGACTGGGCAGTCCACGTGATGGTCCCGCCCTGGAAGTCCTGCGCCGCGCCGCCACTGAAAGCGTACTCATTGCCTGTGGGGTAGCCGAGGGTGCCGTGTTCCGAACCGGCCCCGGCCCAGGCTGTGCGGATGGCGCCCCGAGTGATGCGGGCGCCTGTGGCGGGGGACCAGTGGATGATCCCGCCCTGGAACGTCTGGTAGCTGCCGCCGTCTTTCAGGCCGCCGGTCTCATCGGACGTGGGGTAGCCGAGCACGCCGCGTTCGTAGCCTGATGCGGCCCAAGCGGCGAGGATTCCGCCACGGGTGATGTGCGCCCCCGTCGCCCGCGACCAGTGGATCCGGCCGCCCAGGAAGCTCTGGTAGGCACCGCCGTTCGTAAGGCCGCGTCCCTCATCCGACGCGGGGTAGCCAAGCCTGCCGTTCTGCGCGCCGGCGGCAGCCCATTTGCTGCGGATCGCGCCGCCGATCGTACGCGCACCGCCCGCCGCCGACCAATAGATCGACCCGCCCCGGAACGCCTGGTACGCCCCGCCGCTCCGCAGCCCTGTCACCTCGCGGGAGGCGGGGTTGCCCAGCCAGCTGGCGGGTCCCCCGGTGCGGGCGTACTTGGCGGTGATGGCACCGAACGGGTTGCTCGAGTATGGCGTGAACACGTCATCCACCGCCCCCATAATGATGCGGTCTCCTGGCCGGCTGGTCCGGAGCAGACGGGTGACCGTGGTCAGGCTCGTGGAGATGCAGCCGGCGCTGGGGGCGCGGCCGGCATGGAAGAAAATGGCGTACGAGGCGCCAAGGACGGTCTTTGAGTCCGGCGGCCGGTTGTAGTTGATGACGGCGGCCTGCTCGTAATAGCCCTGGTTCATGAAGGTCCAAAGGTTCTCATCGGCTTCGCCGCCGGCGCCTTCAAAGTACTGGTTGTAGTTCCGGTTCCATTCACCGCCCCAGCGGGACCGGCCGTTGATCTTGTAGTACTTCAGGGCCGTGCCGGGATTGCTGCGCCCCAGGGCCTCCGTGAAACTGAACGAGCCAGTGGGGGACCGGTAAGTGTCCTCCCATTCCCGGTTCTGCGCCGCAAACCCGTACTGCCCGCCGTAGCCCCAGTCCTGCCACTCCTGGATATAGCGGTTTCCCGAACGGACGCAGCCGGTGATGGTGAGCAGGCCGGTGTTGCGGGTGGTGGCCGTGGCGAACGTGACCCTGTTCGCCCCGAAGCCGGAAAACTTGGTCTGTCCGGCGCTGAGCCGCGCGCAGGGGTTGTAAACCTGCGCCGACGCGCTGGCGGGCGGGGCCGTGGCCACCGCTGCGGCCGGAAGGGCCAGCGCGAGAAGGGCAGCGATCAGGACTTTCAGAACAGACACGGCGGAGACCTTTGCCTATGGCGACGCCCGCATCCCCCCGCGGCCGCCATCCGGACACGAGCATATAGTGCGCCGCCGCCTGTGTGGTGTCAGACCAGGATGTTCTTGTGGAAGAACACCAGGTAGTCGCCGGTGGCGTCCTCAAACCCGAAGTCCTTCCAGTAGGCCCGCAACGCCGATTTGGCCTCCTCATGCTCTGCTGAGTCCGCCGGCGGGACCCCCGCGCCGTCCGCCGGCACGGCATGGACCACCACCAGGTTCACAGACCGGCCCACGGTTTCCACGATGGCGTTGAGCACCGAGTAGCCCGTCCTGCCGCCACGGTACTCGGGGAAGATCTCGAACGAGGAGACGATCATCAGGTCTCCGCCGTCCTGCAGGTACTCCCTGATGAGGTCCGGGCGGTCCGTGGTGAGCATTTCAACGGCTTTGGCCATTTCCGGGTCAGCCGTGCCGGTAGTGAGGAAGAGGTTGATCATGCCGGCTTTGGGAACAACCTGGACGACGGCGCTGCCAAGTTGCCGTTCCTCGTCGCCGCCGGGGGCGGGAAATGGGCAACTCACCGCAACTTCCCAGCGCAGCGGATAGTCCGCAGGGTCATGCTCAAGCCCCGGCGTGCCGCGGTACCGGAGCCTGTACTCAAAGATCAGCGACTCCGGATCGATTACGGTCATGGCGCCGTCCTTGGGCTCGCAGCTTGCGTGTTTGGGAATCTTAGTCGCCTTGGGCGGCGGGAGGAATGGGATCAGCCCCGCAGGCCGCCCAGCCCGCTGATCAGTGCTTCCAGGCCAAGGCTGAAGGCGACATCGGCGGGCCGCTCGTGGCCCTGCTCGGCCAGGCTGCGGACCGCGCCCGTGAAGCTGGGCGTCGCCTCCGCCATGGTTCCGGGATCGAAGATGTCCGCCGGCGCCGTGACGTCGTAGGCCGAGCCGAAGATGAAGGACTCCAGCGCGACGATGGAAGAGACGATCCGCTCCTCCGGAAACCCGGCGTCGCGAAAGCCGGAGCTGACCGTTTCATACATGGCCAGGGTCTGTGGCGCATCGGTCACGGGCAGCACGGCAATGACCGGTATCAGCGGGGTGTGGCGGGAGAAGACGTCACGGTAGCTCCAGGCCCATTTCCGCACGGCGTCCTCCCACGGGCCGGCACCGAAGGCCGAAACATCCACAAGTGATGCCAAGTGGTCCTCCACCAGCAGGAGCACGTCCCGCTTGGATTTCACGTGGTTGTAAAGGGCCGACGGCGCCACGTTCAGTGAGCGGGCCAGTGCGGCCATGGTCAGGCCGTCGTAGCCCTTCTTCTCGATGAGCCCCAGCGCGCCTTCTGTGATGCCGCCCTTGTCCAGCACGCCTCCCACGGGGCGCCCGGCGCGGCGCCGGGTGCCCTGCCCAGCTGTCGCTGAACCGGCGGTTGCTACGGCTGGTGATGCCGGCATGGCTGACCTTTCTGCGGGTGAACGTCCTTTCGCATTATTCCATCAGCCTCTTCCGCTCCTCTGCCAAAGGCCCTATAGTTCTTATAAATGAATGGCATTCATTTAGTGGTTCGCATCACTCACGCGGCCACAGAGAAAGGACATCATGCTGAATCTTGACCGCGACGTAGTGATCGTAGGCGCCGGCCCCTCCGGCCTTACCGCTGCCCGCCAACTGAAAAAGGCGGGCCTGACCGTCGCCGTGCTGGAAGCCCGTGACCGCGTGGGCGGCCGGACGTGGACCGACACCGTTGACGGTGCCATGCTCGAGATCGGCGGCCAGTGGGTATCGCCGGACCAGACCGCGCTGCTGGCCCTGCTGGACGAACTCGGGCTGGAAACGTACTCCCGCTACCGCGAAGGGGAGTCCGTCTACATCGGGGCCGACGGCGCCCCGGTCCGCTACACCGGCGACATGTTCCCGGTCAGCGCCACCACGGCCGCCGAAATGGACAAGCTCATCGCGCTGCTGGACGAACTGGCGGCCGAGGTCGGACCCACCGAGCCCTGGGCGCATCCCAAGGCAAGGGAACTGGACACCATCTCCTTCCACCACTGGCTGCGCCAGAACTCCCCGGACGAGGAGGCCTGCAACAACATCGGTCTCTTCATCGCCGGCGGCATGCTTACCAAGCCGGCGCACGCCTTCTCCGCCCTGCAGGCCGTCCTGATGGCCGCCTCCGCCGGTTCCTTCACCCACCTGACGGATGAGGACTTCATCCTGGACAAGCGGGTTATCGGTGGGATGCAGCAGGTTTCCCTGCTGCAGGCAGCGGAACTGGGTGCCGACGTCGTCCTTAACAGCCCGGTGCGGACCATCCATTGGGAGGCTGACGGTGATGTTGGCCACCGGGTTACCGCCGTCTCGGACCGGGCCACGGTGAACGCGCGCTTCGTGATCATGGCCGTGCCGCCCAACCTGTACTCCCGCGTCTCCTTCAACCCGCCCCTGCCGCGCCGCCAGCACCAGATGCACCAGCACCAGTCGCTGGGCCTGGTCATCAAGGTGCACGCCGTCTACAGCACGCCGTTCTGGCGCGAGGACGGGCTCTCCGGTACCGGATTCGGTGCGGGCTCGCTGGTCCAGGAGGTCTACGACAACACCAACCACGGCGACACCCGTGGAACACTCGTGGGCTTCATCTCGGATGAAAAGGCCGACGCCGTCTTCGAGCTGAGTGCCGACGACCGCCGCCGGGCCATCCTGGAATCGATCGCCGGCTTCCTGGGCGACAGGGCCCTCGAGCCAGAGGTGTACTACGAATCCGACTGGGGTTCCGAGGAGTGGACGCGCGGGGCTTACGCCGCCAGCTACGACCTTGGCGGGCTGCACCGGTACGGCAAGGACCAGCACGCTGCCGTCGGTCCCATCTACTGGTGCTCCTCCGACCTCGCCGCCGAAGGGTACCAGCACGTCGACGGGGCCGTCCGCATGGGCCAGGCCACCGCAGCCCGCATTGCGGAGGCTTCCGCAGCGACTGGCCACCCTGAACTGGCGGACGCAGCGGCTGCCGTCGGCTGACCCGGCCGGCTGGAAAGTAAGCACGCTTACCAATAAGGTGGTTGTCAGGGCATTGACCCGGTTCAGCTGAACGCATCGAAGAGAACGCAAACGAGCAGAACGAGGTGGCAGCATGGCAGGCACGGAAAGCATCAGCAAGGTCACGGACATCATCAACGACTCCCACATCGGAATGTTCACCACCATCAACGAGGAAGGCGCCCTGGTCAGCCGCCCATTGGCGGTCCAGGACGTTAAGGACGACGGCGACATGTGGTTCTTCACCGGGGAGGGAACCTCCCAGGTGGCCCACATCGCGGCGGACCCCCGGGTCAACGTGTCCTTCGGCAAGCGCACCGAGTGGGTGTCCGTGGCCGGGACCGCCGAGGTGGTGCGGGACCGTGCCAAGATCCACGAGCTCTGGAACCAGGCGGTTGAGGCCTGGTTCCCGGACGGGCCGGACACCCCCGGGGTGGTCCTGCTGCGCGTGGACTCCGACTCCGCCGAGTACTGGACCAGCCCGGGCGGCACCGCGGCGACTGTCCTGCAATGGGTCAAGTCGAAGGTCACGCACAGCCGCATGAGCGTGGGCGAGAGCGGGACCGTCGAACTGTAACGGCACACAGCAGAGCGGGGTCACTTCGACCCCGCGCTGCTGTGTGTTTACTGCTGTGTCTAGGCTTCCTTGACCTTCAGGGGTTCGATCTTGCCCATGATGAACAGGTAGTTGGCGGCACCGACCAGCGACACTGCGCCGATTACCGCGAGCGGCGCGACGAACGATCCCGTCTGGTCCACCAGCACGCCAATCAGGATCGGGGTAAAGATGCCGGCCAGGTTTGAGGCGAAGTTCTGCAGGCCGCCGATGGAACCCACGTGGCGGGAGCTGGGGGCGACGTCGGCCGGCAGCGACCAGATGCCGGTGGCGGCAACCGTCAGGCTGGAGTAGGCCACGGACAGGAGGGCGAGGGCCATCCAGGCTTCGGGCACCAGCGCGGCGAACATGATGACCGAGCCGCCGGCCAGGCCGCCGGCGATGGCGGTCTTGCGGACCTTGGTCACGGATGCCCCCGCCCGGACGGCGCGGTCGGCCAGGTAGCCGCCGAGCCAGCCGAACAGCACGGCACAGATGCCCGGGATGGCGCCAAAGAAGCCAAGCTTCAGGAGGTCGAAGCCGCGTTCCTTCACGAGGTAGCTGGGGAAGAACGTGATGAAGAAGTAGATGGCGCTGTTCAGGCAGAAGAAGCCGAACATCATGCTGAGCACTGTGCGGTACTTGAAGAGTGAGCGCCACGGGAGCTTGGCGGCGCCGGCATCATCGCTGGCTTCGCCGCGGGCGCCGCCTTCGCGGATGTAGTCCACCTCGGCGGTGTTGGCGCCCTGGTGCTCTTCGGGGCTGCGGTAGTACTTCCACCAGACGGCCGCCCAGATGATGCCGGCCACGCCGATGATGATGAACACCGCGTGCCAGGAGGTAAGGGCAACGATCAGGGTGACGATGGGCAGTGCGATGACGGCGCCGACCCGCGAACCGGAGTCCCAGATGCTGGTGGCGAAGGCGCGCTCACGGACCGGGAACCAGGTGGCCACCACCTTGGCGGCCGTGCTGGGTGCCGGGCTCTCGCCGACGCCCAGCAGGAACCTGGCCGCGAACAGCGACCAAAAGCTGGACGCGGCGGCCGTGACCATGGTGAAGGCGGACCACCAGACCGCCGCCAGGGAGAACGACCGGCGGGGGCCCACCTTGTCCACGTACCAGCCGGCGGCGAGCTGGCAGAAGTCGTAGGCCCAGAAGAAGGCGGCGAAGATGAGCCCCTGCTGGGTGGCGGTGAGCTCAAAGTCCTTGCCCATGAACGGCAGGGCCACGCTGAGGCTCGAGCGGTCGAGGTAGTTGATGCTGAGACCGATAAAGGCGAGCCAGATGATGACCCAGCGCTTTCGGGTCATCAGGCGGGGTGGCGTGGCGGATGGTGTGGCGGCGGTCTTGCTTCCGAGCGCAGTCATGCGGTCTCCTTCGACGTGAACATGGCTTCGGGTGCTGTGGGCACCGGCGGTAGGGGAAGACGCCGAAGGGATCGACGCCAAAATCATATAGGAATCTGGTTAATCATATAGATCAGGCGGCGCGGATCAAGGGGCAGTCGAAAAAAGTTTGCCCAGAGGCGTCGGGGCGCGTGGCTTATGATTCCCCCAGCGACTCCCGTCAGACCAGAATCAAGAGGTAACCGCGTGCCACCACGTCAATCGTCCGATACTTCCCGCGGAAAGGCTGCCGTCAGCGACGTGTACGCGTCCATGCGTGCGGCCATTCTCGAGGGTGAGATGGCCCCGGGCGCGCGCATCAACATCGACGCGGTCTCGCGCAGCCTCGGCGTGTCCCAGACGCCCGTGCGCGAGGTGCTCCAGCGACTCGAGGGCGACAACCTGGTGGTCTACAGCCCCGGCCGCGGGTACAGCACCACGCCGCTGCTGGGCCTGGCTGAGCTGCGCTCGCTGTTTGAGTTCCGGCTGCTCGTGGAGCCCTGGGCTGCCCGGGCCGCCGCGGTCGACCGGCTGGCCAACCCGGCGGCCGCCCTGGGGAAGGAGCTCGCCGGTTTCAGGAGGACCATGAAGGTCACCAGGGACCTGCGCCAGGACCTCGTGGCGCACGACACCCGCTTCCACGACACCATCCTGGCCGCCTCGGGGAATCCCGTGGTCCGGCATGCGTTCGCGCAGACCCACTGCCACCTCCATACCTTCCGGCTCTATCCGGCCGACGTGGATGGCGCCATCACCGTCGCGGAGCATGCTGCCGTCACGGATGCCATTGAGGCATGTGATCCGGAGGGGGCGGAGGCGGCCATGACCCGGCACATCCGCAACTCCTTCGACAGATTCGCCCAGGCCTTCGAGGGCGAGCTGGCCCCGCTGGAAGAGGTTGGCCCGCCCGGGAAGCGGATCATCAAATAGTCGGACCGGAACCGCTTCGACGGGCAAGCCCCGGCCATTGCGGCCGGGGTTTTTTCGTGCCCGGACCAGGGCAAGCTCGGGATCCCGGCGCCGGAAAGGCTTGATCTGGATCACGATTCCTATATGATTATCAAAATTCATATAGGAATCGCCCAGTCCGCCCCGACCTGAAAGAAGCCTCCATGCCTTCCATCACCTCCATCAGCACGCAGGACGTCCGGTTCCCCACGTCCCTGGAGCTTGACGGCTCCGACGCGGTCAACGTTGACCCCGATTACTCCGCTGCCTACGTCGTCATCCGCACCGACGCAGGCGACGAAGGCCACGGCTTCGTCTTCAGCTGCGGCCGCGGCAACGACATCCTCACCGCCGCCATCGACGCCTACGCGCGCCTCCTCGTCGGCCGGGACATCGACGGACTGATCTATGACCTCGGCGGCGCGTCCAAGCGCCTGGTCCACGACTCCCAGCTGCGCTGGCTGGGCCCCGAGAAGGGCGTGACGCAGATGGCCTGCGGTGCCCTGGTCAGTGCCCTCTGGGACATCCGGGCCCGGCGCGAGAACAAGCCCTTGTGGCTCCTGCTCAGCGAAATGAGCCCGGAAGAGCTGGTGAGCGTCGTCGACTTCACCCATATCCGCGACGCCCTCAGCCCCGAGGAAGCGCTGGAGATCCTGCGTGCCGGCCAGGACGGCAAGGCCGCCCGGATTGCTGCAGTCAAGGCGGACGGGTTCCCGGCCTACACCACCTCGCCCGGCTGGCTCGGCTACAGCGACGAGAAGCTGGTGCGGCTGAGCAAGGAGGCCGCCGCCGAGGGCTTCTCGATGATCAAGCTCAAAGTGGGCGGCGACCTCAAGGGCGACCGCCGCCGCATGGCCCTTGCCCGCGAGGCTGTGGGCGACCTGCCCATCGCGATTGATGCCAACCAGCGCTGGGAGGTTTCCGAGGCAATCGACTGGGTCAACGAGCTCGCTGAATTCAACCCCTACTGGATTGAAGAGCCCACCAGCACTGATGACATCCTGGGCCACGCCGACATTCGAAAGGGCGTTGCGCCCGTCCGGGTGGCCACCGGTGAGGCCGTGGCCAGCCGCATCGTGTTCAAGCAGCTTTTGCAGGCGGGGGCGATCGATGTCCTGCAGCTCGACTCCACCCGCGTGGGCGGCGTCAACGAGAACATCGCCAACCTCCTGCTCGCGGCCAAGTTCGGCGTCCCGGTCTGCCCGCACGCGGGCGGTGTGGGCCTGTGCGAACTGGTCCAGCACTTCTCCTTCTTCGACTATGCAGTGGTCAGCGGCAGCCAGGAGGGCCGCATGATCGAGTACGTCGACCACTTGCACGAGCATTTCGCCGAGCCGGTCCGGATCGTCGGCGGGCGCTACGCCGCGCCGGTTCTTCCCGGGACGGGCGCCGAGATGCTGAGCGCGTCCCGCTCCCGCTGGGAGTTCCCCGCAGGCTCCGGCTGGCAGGAAGTGGGCAGCCGCGCTGCCGTGACAGGCGCAAGCCTCGCTCCCGCCGGGGCCGCCCGATGACCGGCGCCGGCGCTGCCGTCATCGCTGCAGGAGCCACCACTGCCGAGGAGCTGAACACGGCCGTCGAGGCCGCGCAGTCGGCCTTTGAAAACGGCAGGACCGCGGATCCCACCACCCGTGCCGGCTGGCTGGAGGCCGTGGCCGGCGGGCTGGAGCAGGCCGCCGAAACGCTGGTGGAGATTGCCGCCCGCGAAACCCACCTGGGCGTTCCCCGGCTCGAGGCGGAGCTCAAGCGCACGGTCTTCCAGCTCCGGCTCTTCGCGGCCGAGATCCTGCAGGGCGAGCACTTCGACGCCACGATCGACCACGCCGACCCGCACTGGGGCATGGGTCCACGTCCGGATCTGCGGCGCTACAACGTTCCGCTCGGCGTCGTGGGCGTCTTCGGTGCATCCAACTTCCCCTTCGCGTTCAGCGTGATGGGCGGCGACAGCGCGTCGGCGCTCGCCGCCGGCTGCAGCGTGGTGCACAAGGCCCACGACGGCCACCGCGAACTTGCGGTCCGTACCGCCGAAACGGTGACCTCCGCACTGGAAGCTGCCGGGGCGCCGTCGGGCCTGTTCTCCCTGGTTTCCGGACGGCGGGCAGCGGAGGCACTCGTGGACCATCCGCTGGTGAAAGCCGTCGGCTTCACAGGTTCGACGACGGGCGGCCGGGCGCTGCTGGACCGCGCCGCCGCGCGGCCCGAACCCATCCCGTTCTTCGGGGAGCTCGGTGGCATCAACGCCGTCTTTGTCACGCCGAACGCCTGGGCGGCCCGCCGCGAGGAGATCCTCACCGGCTATGCGGGCTC
The DNA here is from genome assembly GCF_040448525.1 of Arthrobacter sp. K5. Taxonomy (NCBI): domain Bacteria; kingdom Bacillati; phylum Actinomycetota; class Actinomycetes; order Micrococcales; family Micrococcaceae; genus Arthrobacter; species Arthrobacter sp. K5. The sequence continues at coordinate 3,276,055 of NZ_CP159279.1, forward strand.
CTTCACGCTCGGCATGGGCCAGTTCTGCACCAAGCCGGGGCTGCTGTTCGTTCCGGCCGGCGGGTCTGCCGCAGGGACCGGGGCGGCCGGCCGTGTCCTGGCAGGTGCCCTTGCGGATTTCACGCCGGCGCAGTTGCTGAGCGAACGGCTGCATGGCGGCTACGCTGACGCGGTCCGCCGGCTCAGCGGCAGCCACGGAGTGGACGTGCTGCTCGAGGGGGACTTCGCGGCAGCACCGGCACCCACCGTCCTGCGCACCACGGCCGATGCGGTGCGCGCAGATCCCGGCATCCTGCGGCAGGAGATGTTCGGCCCGGCCAGCCTGGTGGTCGAATACGCGGACCAGGCCGAGCTTCCGGGCCTCGCCGACCTGCTCGAGGGGCAGCTCACCACGACGCTGCAGGCGGAAGAGGACGACGACGTCGCCGGGCTCGCCGCCCGGCTCGCCGACATCAGCGGCCGGGTGTTGTGGAACGGCTGGCCCACCGGGGTCACCGTCAGTTACGCGCAGAACCACGGCGGCCCGTATCCGGCCGCTACGTCGGCCACCACCTCCGTGGGGACGGCCGCGATCCGGCGCTTCCTGCGGCCGGTGGCGTACCAGGCGTTCCCCGCCGCCCGCCTGCCGGAGCCGCTGCGGGACAGCAACCCGTGGCGAGTGCCGCAGCGCGTGGACGGAGTCTGGCGCAGGCCATCCGCTGCCGGTTCCGGGGCGACGGTCGGGGGCAGACCGTGACCGCGCCGCCGATTCCCGGGAGTTCCGTTCCTCCGGCAACCTCTGTCCTTCCGGATGACGCTGGCCAGGCGCTGCTGGTTGGCCGGATCTGGGACCCCGCCACCGGCGGTCCCCGGGTAGTGGCTCTCAGCGGGGACTCCGCCGTCGACCTGACGCGACTGGCCGGAACCGTCTCGGAACTGCTCGAACTGCCTGATCCAGCCGCGGCAGTCCGTGCGGCGCTCCTTGACCCGGCACTGGGGGTACAGCGGTGGGCGACGGCCGACGTCGTCGCCGCCTCGCTGGCCGGTGACGCAGCACGCCCGTACCTGCTCGCCCCGGTTGACCTGCAGGTCATCAAGGCCTGCGGCGTGACGTTTGTGGACAGCATGATCGAACGGGTGATCGAGGAAAGGTGCGCCGGCGACGCCGCTCGGGCGGCCGAGATGCGCGAGCTTGTCGGGAAGGCGCTCGGCGGAAGCATCGCCACGGTCCGGCCGGGGTCCCCGGAGGCGGCCGAGGCCAAGCGCGTCCTGATTGCCGAGGGGCTCTGGTCGCAGTATCTCGAGGTGGGCATCGGGCCGGACCCGGAGGTGTTCACGAAGGCGCCGGTGCTGTCCTCGGTGGGCCTGGGCGCGGGCATCGGGATTCCGCGGTTCTCCTCCTGGAACAACCCGGAGCCGGAACTGGTGCTGATCGTGACCTCCCGCGGCGAGGTGGTGGGCGCCACTCTGGGCAACGACGTCAACCTGCGCGACGTTGAGGGCCGCAGCGCCCTGCTGCTGGGCAAAGCCAAGGACAACAACGCGTCCAGTGCCCTCGGACCACTGATCAGGCTCTTCGACGGCAGCTTCACGGTGGACACCCTCCGTGAGGAGGAGATCCTGCTGCGCGTCGAAGGCCTGGACGGCTACCTGCTGGAGGGGCGGAACACGCTGGCGAGGATCAGCAGGCCCTTCGAGGAGCTCGTGGCGGCCACCCGCGGCAGGCACCACCAGTATCCGGACGGCTTCGCACTGTTCACCGGCACGCTTTTCGCACCGACCCAGGACCGCGACGAGCCGGGGCAGGGGTTCACACACAAGCGCGGGGACGTTGTGACCATCCGGAGCCGGCACCTCGGTGCCCTCATCAACCGTGTGGGCACGGCAGAGGAGCTCCCGGAGTGGACCTTCGGCCTGCGGCAGCTGTTCGGCTACCTCGCGGAGCAGCGGCAGGTGGAGCTAGCTCAGATGCAGGAGTAGTCGTAGTCGTAGCCGCCGGAGACGTACTGGGTGAGTGCGACACTGCCGCCGCCGGTCAGAGCGGCATTGGAGCAGTTGCGGGTGGCCGCGGCCAGGGTCCGTGCCCCGGCCAGCCAGCTGGGAAGCGTGAACAGCGGGCTGGCTGCGGGCACGGTGCCGGCGATCTGGGACCACTGCGTGGCGGTGGAGTAGATGCCGGTCTTCGCATTGATGCTGCTGAAGAAGGCGACCATGCCCTCCAGGTCTGCCCGGTTGGCCACCTTGTCGCCGGACCAGGAGTTTCCGGTTTCCACGTCCAGCCACCAGGTGTAGGCGGAAGGGTTGCTGATGCCGCGGATGTACGCATCGTCGTAGGCCTTGGCCCAGCCGTACATGTAGGAGCAGGCCGGACCGACGTCGTTCGCCTTACAGTCGCCGTAGGGGTTGAAGACGTTAGTGCCGGCATACGTGTTGCTGGTGGGCCACCAGCTGCCGGCAAGACCAGGGTTGGCGGTGTTGACGTACAGCTGCACCTTGGGCTGGGCCGTGGTGCCCGACGAGGACGCCGCCCATGTCAGCTGGGTGGCCAGGCACGGGTTCGTCGTGTTCGCGAGGCCGTTGTTAACCCCCACGATCCCGAAAGCCGGACCCTTCGGCAGCGCCCTGCCGCACTGGGGCCAGGAAACATCATTGCCGACTCCCGCGGCGGCGGCCTCGGCCGGGACGGCCTGAAACATCAGCACTATGCTGACGGCCAGCGCCGGAAGCCACCGGACACTGGACAGAACTGATCGAGTAGCGGACATCATCGGCCTTCCTCGGGGCGGTCAACAAAGAAGGAACCAGCATCCGTTCGAATCCCTGCCCGGTCAAGGGGCTGTCCAGCTGACGGGCAGCTCCTTGACTCCGTAAACGATGGTGCTGTCCATCCGTTCCAGGTGGGCTCCCGGCGTGAGGGCCAGTCCGGGGAACCGGTCCAGAACGGCTTGCAGTGCGATCCTGGCTTCGAGCCTGGCCAGCGGGGCACCGAGGCAGAAGTGGATGCCGTGACCGAAGGCGAGGTGCCGGTTTGGCGTCCGGCCGATGTCGAATTGTCCAGGATCGCGGAATTGGCGCTCATCCCGGTTGGCCGAACCGATCCAGGCCACCAGCGGGGCGCCGGCCGGGATCTGGACGTCGCCCACCGCGGTGTCAGCAGCTGTCACGCGGTACATCGACTGGACGGGGGAGCGGTAGCGCAGCACCTCTTCGATGGCCTGGGGGAGCAGGGCCGGCTCGGCGCGGAGCCGCTCCATCGTTCCCGGCGCTTCGGTGAAACTGAGGACGGCGTTGCCGATCAGGTTGGTGGTGGTTTCATTTCCTGCCACGAGGAGCAGGCTGCAGAAGCCCAGGAGCTCGGCCACGCTCAGCCTCTGGCCTTCGATCTCGGCCATCAGCAGGTTGCTGATCAGATCGTTTCCGGGCTGGCGCCGGCGGTGTTCGATGAGGGCCAGGAAGTAGTCGGTCATCTCCCGGTTGGTGGAGCTGTGGTCGGCGGTCCGGGGGCCTGCCTGCGTCTGGCTCACGATCACATCGGACCAGTGCTTGAACCGGTCGCGGTCCGCGGCCGGGACTCCCATGAGCTCCGCGATCACGATCACCGGCAGCGGGTAGGCCAGCTCGTCGATGAGGTCGGCCGATCCTTTGGAGGCAATCCCGTCCAGCAGCTCGTCCGTCAGCGCCGAAATACGGGGCGCAAGGGCCTCCACTGCCCTCGGCGTAAAGGCCTGCGTCACCAGGGAACGCAATTGCCGGTGCCGCGGCGGATCGGCGGTGATCAGGCTTGCCGCGAACAGCTGGCCGGTCTCGGACGGATCGTCTCCTCCCATCTTCGAAGAGAACGTCCCGTGTTCAGAAAGTACCCGCTGGACGTCGTCGTACCGGAAGACATGCCAGCTTCCGGATTGCTCGTCGTGGAACACCGGAGCGGATTCCCGCATCCTGTCATAATGCGGGAACGGGTCCAGCGAAGCCCCGTCGCTGCGCACGAAGTCCATGGCCCGCCTCTCTGCTCGGCCCGGCGCCCTTCCGGCATTAACCGGGGGCGTCCAGGCGGTGGGGCCAACAGGCCCGTAGGAGCCGAGTTTATTCCGGGAAGGCGCCCGCCGTCAGTAGCGTGGCAGGACTCAGCCAAACATCCAGGCCGCGCCCAGAAGCAGCGGGACTGCCAGGGCCGATGTAATGACCGCCGTGGATTGCGCCAGGTTCTGGCCCACGCCGTACCGGACGGCATAGAGGACCACGTTCTGGCCGGTGGGAAGGATGGCGCAGGCCGTGACAACGAAGGTACTGAAGGTATCGAGGCGGAACACAAACACGGCAAGCAGCCAGGCGAGTGCCGGCTGGACGGCCGATTTAAGGACGACGGCGAACAGGGTGGGGACGCGGTCCGCCGTGCCCTGGCGCGGTGACAGGCCGTGCAGCGACATGCCGAAGATGATCAGCATCAGCGGAACCGTCAGCTGGGCGACCAGCTTCAGGGGATCCAGCACCAGGGCCGGAAGTTCAATTCCGGCCGCGCTGACGATGACGCCGAGAACTGCCGCCACCGTGACGGGGTTGCGCAGGGGAGTGGACAGAATGCTCCACACAGAGGCCCTTTTCCCCTCAGGGTCGGTCAGGTCCAGAATGGTCAGCGCCACCGGGGTCACGAGCGCCAGCTGGAACAGCATGATGGGGGTGACGAACGTGGCGCTGCCGAGAATGTACAGGGACAGCGGAACGCCGAGGTTGGTGGAATTGACGATTCCCGTGGCCAGCGCGCCGATGGTGGTGCGCCGGACGCCCCACCGGCCGATGGCCCCGCTCAACGCGAACAGCGCCATGACGCACAGCGCCGTGACGACGGAGATGAGGCCAGTCTGGCTGAGGACTTCGGAAATGTGCCGGGACGCGATGGTGGAGAACATCAGGCTTGGCAGCCCGACCATGAACGTCAGGGTGGACAGCACCTTCGTCCCGTGCGGTCCAAGCGCGTTTGTCCTGGCCAAAATGTAGCCGACGAGCAGGACCATGCCCACCACAAAGAATCCCTTTAAGACTCCATCCAAGGCGCTGTCCTCAATCGTCTGTTTCCCGCCCTTGCGACGCCGGACGGTCGGGGCTTATCTAAGACTACAATGTTATTTAGTGCCGGGTCGTGTTCGGAAAGGCTTCGCGGCCCGGGGCCGCAGGGTCAGTCTTCGGCGCTGCGCAATCCCTGAAGGGCGCTCCAGTAAAGGCGACTGCACCGCTGCACGAGTTGCTCGTCAGGCATGCTTGCCACCGCGCGGAAGTCCATGATCTCCCTGGAATTGAACAGGGCGTTGAACAGGGAAAGCGCGTAAGGAAGCTGGTCCGGGTCAACGCTGGCTTCATCGAGCAGCTGCCGGACAGGTGGCGCCCAGACCCGTTCCAGGGCGCGGGCGTGGGGTTCGCCCGCCTGCAGCCTTGTCAGGAACCCTTCGCGGGAGCGGACAAGAACCATGGCCGGGCCGTATTCGGCTACTACCTTGAGCCATTGCGCCATTGTGTCGTTGAAGAGGGCCATGCCATTGCTTTTCAGGCCCTTCGTTGACTCGTAAAGCTCGTCGATGACGCTCAGCATGAACTTGCGGTGAAGCTCATCGAGCGTAGGAAAGTACCGGTAGGCCGTGGCCAGGGAGAGGCCCGCGCGTTCAGCCACGGCCGGCATGGTCGCCGAGTCCGGATCCTCACGGAGAAGTTCGCCGACAGCCACCACGAGTTCCTGCTGGTTGCGGATCGAATCCTGCCGAAGGCGACGCTGCCGCGGTGCGGCTGCTGGCTTCATTCGTCCTGCCCCTCCATGGGTTTGATGGCCGTACGTCGGTCAGTGCACTGTCTAGACGATAATCCAGCGTCCGCGCACACAGAAAGACGGGCTCCCCATGGGGAACCCGCCCTTTCCGTAACCTTGGGGCCGCTACAGCCCGAGGCCCCCGAGCTTGTCGCCCAAACCGCCGGGAAGCTTGCCCAGCAGGTCCGCCGGGTTGATGCCGAACTGGGAGAGCAGCCCGGCGTGCTGGTCGGTGTCCACCTGGTCCGGCAGTTGCGTCTCGGCCTGCGCGGCCTTGTCGTTGTCGCCTTGGGACCTGAGGAAGTCGAGGATCTGGGCCTTGTCGATCTGCATGGTGGTTCTCCTTTGCGATGTCCGGAACTGCTAAGGGTGCTTATTACCTTCCCGGAAAACGGCTCGCCGAACAAGTGCCGCCAGGAGCCCGCGACAGAAGAAGGGGGGCTAAGCCTTGCCGCTCCCGACGACGGACGCCAGCGACGACAGGCCCTTCTCGAAGTCGCCGCCCACCATCTTGTCCATGTTCATGAACAGTGCAAAGACCTTGCCGATGCCCTTGTGCTCGCCGGTCATGGTCCAGGTGACGCGTGTGCCGCCGCCCTCCGGAACGAACGTGAAGGTAGTGGGGTTCACAGCGGCGAACGGCTTGGTGAACTCCAGCCGGATCCGAATGACATCAGGTTCCTGCGACTCGACGATCTCCATGTTGCCGGCGCCGGCTTTGCGGTTGCCGCTCCAGGCGTACTTGGCGCCGACGCCGGATTCAGCGCCGGAGTATGTCCGCTGCATGTCCGGGTCCACGGTCTCCCATGGCGACCATTTGGGCCACTCGCGGAAGCTGTTGACCAGCGGAAACACATCCTTGGCGGGGGCAGGAATGACTGTGCTGCGCGTGACTGAGTAGGTTGACATGGCCCCATCCTACGGGCGGCCTCCGCGGGCCTCAGTGAGCCAGACCGAGCCTGATCAGGCGTTTTGTCCCGCCCGCCGCACGCCCGCCGGAACTCCGGCGGCGGTTTCCGCGCGGTCGAGCGCTTGGCCGAGGCGAGCCACGGCATGCGGATACCCGGGGTCCCCTGCGGTCTTCAGCATCTCGGCCTCCCGCAGGGCCTTCACAAAATCAGCGGTTTCAGGCCGCCGGACGTCCGCCAGGTCCGGGTAGCTGATAGCCAGCGCGGGGTCGAGTTCGTAGCGCGCCCAGCGTCCGACGATCTCTTCATGCACGGCGGCGGCCGCACGGCACAGCGGGCCGTCCACCCGCCTGCGGCGCCGGGTTTCATACCAGGACAGCACTGCAGGGCTGCCGCGGTAGGCGGCAATGCCGCTCACCGCTGCTACGGCGGCCAGGGCCAGGCCCGCCGGCGGCGAGGTAACCGCGGGGATGAGCAGTGCCGGGGCAATCACCACCGCGCCGCCGAAAAGGTCCCAGAACAGCAGGTCGGGACTGTCGCCGTCGGACGTCCTTAAATGGTGGCGCACGATGAAAACCGTGCAGGCGACTGCGGTCGCCTGCACTGCGCTCCAGAGGACCAGTTGCAGCAGCCCCAAGGGGGCGGCTTCGGAAACTGCGGGCACCACTGCACCTCCCAAGGACGGGCGCTGCCCGGCAAATCGGGCCGCACTTAAATTGCAGCCCCTGCGCAAGTCCGGGTCAATGGGTACCGGCCGGGCGGTTTGCAGCGGCGGCCGTGCGGCGTAGCGTAGGCGCCATGCGACTCAAAATGTGCAGCATCCACGTCCAGGACCCTGCCGCGGCGCACTCCTTCTACACGGAGACCCTCGGCTTCGACACGCTCATGGCCATGCCCGAGCACAACCTCTTTATCGTCAAGGACCCCGGAGCGGGCGGCACCGTGGGCCTGCTGCTGGAGCCCAGCGACAACCCCATCGCCTCCACCTACAGCAAGGGACTGTACGACGCCGGGATCCCCGCCATCGTCTTTGGCACACCGGACGTCAAAGCGGAGTATGAGCGCCTGTCCGCCGCCGGGGTCCAGTTCCGGGGCGAGCCCGCCGAGGATCCGTCGGGGATCTCCGCGGTGTTCGACGACGGCTGCGGCAACTATATTCAGCTGCACCAGGACTAGTACTGCATGGACGCCGCTGACGCCCTCAACGAGATTGCCTTCTGGCTCGAGCGCTCTGCCGCGCCGACATTCAAGGTCCAGGCATTTCGGAAAGCGGCCGGCGTGATTAGCGGACTGGCACCGGACGAGGTGGCGGAGCGCGCCCGCGACGGCAGGCTCAAGCGGACGAAGGGGATCGGGGACACCACCTTCAACGTCATCCGGCAGGCTGTGGACGGCGACGTGCCCGATTATCTGGAGAAGCTGCGCCAGGGCGGCGCCAAGCCGCTGGCCGCGGGGGGAGACGGGCTGCGCCCGCTGCTCCGCGGCGACCTGCACAGCCACAGTGACTGGTCCGACGGCGGTTCCCCGCCGGTGCTGATGGCCGACGCCGCCCGGCACCTGGGACGGGAATACCTGGCCCTGACGGACCACTCACCAAACCTCAAGATCGCCAACGGGCTGACTGCCGAGCGGCTCAGCGAGCAGCTGGACGTGGTGGCCGGGCTGAACAGCGACGCCGACGGGAGCTTCCGGCTGCTCTCCGGCATCGAGGTGGACATCCTGGAAAACGGCGAGCTGGACCAGACGCCGGAGATGCTGGACCGGCTTGACGTGGTGGTGGCCAGCGTCCACTCCAAGCTCCGCTCGGACCGGCGCACCATGACGGAGCGGATGCTCGGCGGCATCCGGGATCCTCACACCAATGTCCTGGGCCACTGCACCGGCCGCCTGCTGCAGGGGTCACGCGGGACCCGTCCCGAGTCCGAATTCGATGCCGAGCGGGTCTTTGCGGCGTGCGCGGAAGCCAATGTCGCCGTCGAAATCAACTCTCGGCCCGAACGGCAGGACCCCCCAGACAACCTGATGCAGCTGGCACTCGAGGCCGGCTGCCTGTTCAGCATCGACAGCGACGCCCACGCTCCGGGCCAGCTCGACTTCCTGCAGTACGGCGCCGAGCGGGCCGCACGCAACGGCGTCCCGGCCGAGCGGATCATCACCACGTGGCCGCTGGACCGGCTCCGGGAATGGCTGAACAGCAGGACTTAGCCGGCGCGGATCGCTGCTCAAGAATTCAGTAAGCATAATGACTATGCATGGACGGAGTGGTACACCTTAATTGTTCCGTCGCGGAACCCGGGCGGATCCGTCTTCCTTGCGAGGTGCACCATGACCGCTATGAATCCGGCGAACCATCTGGACGAACTGGGCCAACGGACCCTTAGAAAGGTGCGCGGCCGCCTCATGCCGCTCATTGTGCTGCTTTACTTCGTGGCATACCTGGACCGGAACAACGTCGGCTTCGCCAAGCTGACCATGAGTGAGGACATCGGCCTCAGTGCCGCGGCCTACGGACTCGGCGCTGGCATGTTCTTCATCGGCTATGCCCTTCTGGAAATCCCCAGCAACGCCGGCATGTACAAGTTCGGCGCCCGCAAGTGGATCGCCCGCATCCTGATCTCGTGGGGCATCTTCGCCACGGCCATGGCGCTGGTGAACGGGGAGACCACCTTCTACGTCATCCGATTCCTGCTCGGCGCGGCGGAGGCCGGCTTCTTCCCAGCGATCCTCTTCTACCTGACCCTGTGGTTCCCCGCCCCGCAGCGGGTGCTGGTGCTGGGCATCTTCATCCTCGCCCAGCCCGTCTCCAACGCGCTCGGTGCCCCGGTGTCCGGCCTCCTGCTCCAGATGGAAGGCATCGCCGGCCTGCACGGGTGGCAGTGGCTGTACATCATCGAAGGTGTCCCGGCCATCCTCCTCGGCCTGCTCACGCCGGTCCTCATGACGGACCGGCCAAGCCACGCGCACTGGCTCGCCGCGGACGAACGGGAATGGCTCACCCGGACCATGGACGAGGAACTCGCCCACAAGCAAAAGGGCCAGCCGCACCACTTCCTGGCCGGCCTGAAGGATTCCCGGACCGTCGCCTACTCGGCGCTGTATTTCGGCCTGGTCTGCGGCATCTACGGCCTGGGCCTGTGGATGCCCACCATCGTCGCCGCCCTGGGCAAGTTCAACACCACCGAGGTGGGCTTCATCGTCGCCATCCCGTACACGATCGCCGCGGTGTTCGTTTACTTCTGGGGCAGGCGGTCCGACCGTACCGGCAACCGCGTGCTGCACGCCAGCATCAGCATGGTGATGGCCGCCGTCGGCCTGGTGGCCGCCGGCAGCCTGGTGCAGGTCAACGCCATCCTGGCCCTGATCGCCCTGACCCTCGCGGCCATGGGCATCTACTCCGCCATCGCCCCGTTCCTGGCAATGCCGTCCACCGCGCTGGTGGGAGCCGCCGCCGCGGCCGGCCTCGCGATGGTCAATTCGCTCGGCAACCTCGGCGGCTTCGTGGCGCCGTACATCGTGGGCCTGCTCAATGACGCCACCGGCGACAACCGGTCCGGCCTGATGTTCCTGTCTGCCTGCCTCGCGGTCACCGCCGTCGCCACCTACCTGTACGCCCGCAAGCGTCCCGAGGGACACGTGAAGCCGGGCACACACGCGGCTGTGGGCGAAGAAGCGGTGGCGGCCGACGAGTTCGACGACACCAAACACTAGACGACACCGACTACTACTGGACGACATCAGGCAAGGGGATCACCGACATGACGCACCACGACACGTTCCCGGCTGAACGCACCGCGGTGCTGACCGGGGCCGCTTCCGCACGGGGCATTGGCCGGGCGACGGCGGAAATGCTCGCCAGCGAGGGCTGGTCCGTGGCCATCCTCGATATCGACGGCGACGCGGCACGGCGCGCAGCGGAGGACATCTCCTCCGTGTACGGCGTCCTGGCCAGGGGCGTGGGAGCCGACGTCTCCGACCAGGCCACCGTGAACGCCGCCATCGACGAGGTGGAGGCCAACATGCCGCCCATCGTGGGGCTGGCGAACCTCGCCGGCATCAGCTCGCCCACCGAGTTCATGGACGAGACGCTCGAGGCCTGGGAGCGGGTATTCCGGATCAACATGACCGGCACGTTCCTGGTCACCCAGCGCGTGCTCCGCGGCATGATCGAGCGCAGGCTCGGCCGGGTGGTCAGCGTCTCCTCCATCTCCGCGCAGCGCGGCGGCGGCACTTACTCCAAGGTGGCGTACAGCGCCTCCAAGGCAGCCATCATCGGCTTCACCCGGGCGCTCGCGCGCGAAATGGGCCAGCACAACATCACCGTCAACTGCATCGCCCCCGGCCCCGTGGACACGGACATCATGGGCGGCACCCTGACCGACGAACGCAAGGCGGACATGTCCAGGGACATCCTTGTGGGCCGGGTGGGCACGGTCCGCGATATCGCCGCCCTCATGGTGTTCCTGATGGGGGAGGACGCGGGCTACATCACCGCCGCGACGTACGACATCAACGGCGGCCTGCAGATTTCCTGACTGGCTGCCTGGCTTGCCGCGGGCGCTGTTCAGGCTGCCGCGGGGCTGGGCGACATCTCCGCCGCCTGGCGCAGCGCCTCGATCATGCTGCGGACGTCCACGATGCCCTTGCCTGCGATGTCGAAGGCGGTGCCGTGGTCCACGGAGGTGCGGATGACGGGCAGGCCAACGGTGATGTTGACGCCGGCTTCGATGCCGAGGACCTTGATCGGTCCGTGGCCCTGGTCGTGGTACATCGCCACGATGAGGTCGTAGTCGCCGCGGCCGGCCAGGAAGAACGCCGTGTCCGCGGGGAGCGGGCCGCGCGCGTCGATGCCGTCGGCCTGGAGCTTCTCGATGGCCGGGGTGATCTTCTCGGCCTCCTCACCGTAGCCGAAGAGGCCGTTTTCGCCGGCGTGCGGGTTGATGGCGCACACTCCGATCTTCGGGTTGGCGATGCCGGCGCGCTGCATGGCGCTGTGGCCGCGGCGCACGGTCCGCTCCACCAGGCCGGGCTCGATTTTGTTGATGGCGTCGATGAGGCCGATGTGCGTGGTGACGTGGATGACCTTCACCTTGGGCGTGGACAGCATCATGGACACTTCCTCGACGCCCATGAAGTGCGCCAGCAATTCGGTGTGGCCGGGGTAGATGTGCCCGGCCTTGTGCAGCGCGGCCTTGTTCAGGGGCGCCGTGCAGATGCCCTGGACCTGGCCGCCCATGCCCAGCTCGCAGGCGATCCGGATGTAGTGGTAGGCGGCGTTGCCGGCCTCGGCGGACTCCTGGCCCCACGGCAGGTCGGCAGAAAGCAGCTTCGGGTCGATCACGTTGATCCGGCCGGCCTCGAAGACCGACTCACCCACCGTCTCCACCTCGACGATGTTGGCTTCGACGCCCAGCGCCTTGGCGCCCAGCTGCAGCCGGTGGACGTCGCCGACGACCACGGGGCGGCAGTCGCGGTAGGCGTTCCCGTCGAGAAGGGCACCCACGGTCACCTCGGGGCCCACGCCGGCGCCGTCGCCCATGGTCACGGCGATGAAAGGCCGGGTGTCCTGCTGTTCGGTTGCGTTCACTGCTGATGTCATTGGAGCTCCAGGTGTGAGGGAGGGGTGGGAGGTGCTGTTGGAAGACCGGAGGTCTTTGATGGCGGAGTAGAGCTGGACGAGGGCGTTATCGTCGCCGAAGCTGCCGGGCTTGGTGCCCACCAGCCGCCCGTCGTCGGAAAGGCTGACCACGGCGCCGTGCTGTACGGACGCCAGCGGGGTCAGCGAGCGGACGCCGAGGGCGTCGAGTACCTCGCGGGCCGTTTCCCCGCCGGTGAGGATCAGGTCTGCAGCTGTCGCAGGACCAGCCGCCGCGCTGGCAGCCAGCCGCGCCAGGTTCTGTACGATCCTGCCGGACTCGTCGGGATTGACGACGCCGGCGGTGACAGTCAGGGCTGCCGGCTCGCCCGCCGCCAGGAGCTGCCGGGCTTCCGCGAGCCTCGGGCCGGAATCCTCCGGCCGCTGCAGTTCGCCGGGAGCGAGCCGCAGGGTGGTGAAGCCGCCGGCCTCCAGATTCCGCAGCTGCGCCGCCGCCTTCTCCGAGGCGGAGCCGACGGCGGCCAGCACCGTCCGGGGTCCGCCCGCCGTCGTCAGGCCGGGCGACACCTGCTGTCGCGCGTTTCGCGCAGAGCTGCTGCCCAGCTTCGCTGCCAGCAGCAGGGCCATTCCGCCGGTTCCGGCCAACACGATGCGCCGCCCGCCGGCCCTGAACTCCAGGTCCAGCAGCGCATCCGTGACGGCCTCCAAGTCGGCCGGAGTCTCGCCGTCGACAATCACGGTGGCGGGAGCGGCACTGGATGATGTCTCAGACATTGCCCCGGCAGACAGTGCCTCGCCAAGGACGGCGGCGAGGCCGCCCGACCGCACCGCGGACAGCTCCGCAAGCTGAACTGCAGAGCCAGGACCCAGCAGCTCCGCGATCTCCGCGGGCGGGGCGGCTGCCTCTGCCCGCCACAGTTCAGTGCGGTCCAGCCGGACGCCGTCGGCAAAGGGCCGGCCGCCCACGACTGTCCGGTTCAGCTGGGGGAGGGCTCCGGCCACCACAATGTGATGGCCCAGGGCCGAAAGTGCCGCGAGCTCCGGGCCAACATTGCCCCGCCACAGCGAGTCGATCTTCTTGAACAGGACACCTGCGCCGTCTGCGGCGGGGCTGCCGAAAACGGCCGCCGCAGCCCCGGCTGCCGACTCCGGGGACACTGCGCGTGAGTGGGTGTCGACAACCACAACGTCCGGACGGCTGCCGGCGTCTGCGGCTGTGCCTGCGCCTTCGGCAGTCGTGTCTGCCGCCGGAGCGGACAGGAGGAGCCGTGTGTCCAGCCCTTGGGCTGCAAAGCATTGCCCCACTTCTGCTGCGCCGGAAAAGTCATCGGCCTGGATGAGGACTGCAGTCACGTCGTCCTCCCTTCTTCTATGGATCGGTAGCACCATGATGGCATGTCTGCGCGAATTGCGCTAGAGCGATTGCGCATTTCGCGCAGAGGTGGCAGAGTGATGCATGTAACACGGCGCAGGCCATCCGGCCGCCAGCCGTCCCATTCAACCGAGAGGTCAACGATGACCGTTCTTCCTCAAGGAAGTGAGATCTCACGGCGCCGCCTCCTGCAGTTTGGCGCGGCCGCCGGATTTCTCCTGGGCACAGGCTCCATGGCCGGGTGTGCCGGCCCCACGGGCCTGCCGGGACCCAGCACCCTGACGCTGGCCCTCAACAGGTCCCTCGTCAGCCTGGACAACAAGCTCAACCAGTTCGACGCCGCCGTCACCGTGCAGCGTGCCGTGCGGCAGGGACTGACCGCAATCGGCCCCGAAACCAAGCCGATCCTGGTCCTGGCGGACCGCTTTGAGATGACCTCGCCCACCGTGTGGACGGTGCGTCTGCGCGACGGCGTCCGGTATTCGGACGGCACCCCGGTGGCCATCGAGGACATCGCCACGGCGCTGAAGATGTACCAGCAGGTGCAGGGCTCCTTCGTCGCCGGGTTCTTCCCGGAATTCCCCACAGTGGTACCGGTGGATGACAGGACGTTCCGGATGGAGTCCAAGAACCCCATCCCCATCCTCGATTCCCTGATGAGCATGATCCTGATCAGCCCGGCAGCCAAGAACAAACCGGAGGAGCTGCAGGAAGGCGTGGGCACCGGCCCGTACGTGGTGACCAAGTTCAACCGCGGCGCCGGCACCTACAGCCTCAGGCGCAACGAGAACTACTGGGGTCCCGCCCCCAAGGTGGACAACGTCGAGGTCCGGTTCCTGCCGGAGGAATCCAGCCGCGTCATCGCGCTGCGCAGCGGCGAGGTGGACGTCATCGACTCCATCACGCCTGACTCGCGCGAACAGCTGGCCGGACTTCCGGGCGTCGTCCTGGCCGAGGCGTCCAGCCTCCGGCTGAACCAGATCTTCTACAACTTCCGCAAGCCGTCCAGCCACCCGCTCTCCGACGTCCGTGTCCGCCAGGCCCTCAGCTGGGCGGTCGACGGCGAGGCGCTGGTCAAGGACGTCCTGGTCGACTCTGTCAGCGAGGCTGAAGGCGTGGTCCCGTCCAGCCTCACCGGCTTCGCCAAGACCGGCAACTACACCTACGACCCCGAGAAGGCAAAGGCCACGCTGAAGAGCCTCGGCGTCACGGACCTCAACCTGAAGATCATCTGGGAAACCGGCGAGTTTGCCTCCGACACCTCCGTGATGGAGGCGCTGGTGGAGATGTTCGGCAACATCGGCGTGAAGACCCAGCTGCAGCAGTTCGAGCCCGGCGGCAACATCCTGGCCTGGCGCCAGGGCAAGCAGGGCGACTGGGACCTGCTGGGCAACGGCTTCAGCAGCCCCACCGGACTGGCCATCACCATGATGCAGGGCATGTACGCCGGAACCGCGGAGAAGGAAAAAACCCGCGACACCTACCAGGGCTACGTGGTTCCGGACGTACAGGCAAAGATCCAGGCCGCGTCCTCCGAAGTGGATCCGGTACTCCGGGAGCAGCTGCTCGCCACCGCGCAGAAGGCCATCTGGGACACCTGGCCGTGCGCCTGGGCATTCGTTCCCAAGTCGGTGCTGGCCCACCAGAAGCGCGTGTCGGGCCTGGCCCTGGCGCCCACCAACTCCTACCCCCTTGTTGACGTCCGGCTGGAGGCCTGAGTCATGACCAACTACATCCTCAAGCGGCTGGGCCAAGGCCTGCTGACCGTGTTCCTGACGGTCTCCACGGTCTTCATCCTGATCCGCCTCGCTCCGGGTGATCCGGCCGTGTCCTACGCCGGACCGCTGGCCACCACCGAGCAGCTGGCCAGGGTCCGCGAACAGTTCGGCCTGGACCGTCCCGTGCTGGAGCAGTACTGGATCTTCCTGCAGCAGCTGTTCACCGGGAACCTCGGCACGTCCTACTCGTTCCAGGCGCCGGCCATGCAGGTGGTGTCCGAGCGGATGCCGTACACGCTCACCCTCGCCACCGCGGCCATCCTCCTCACCGCCGTGGTCGCCATCCCGCTGGGGGTGTGGATGGCCCGCCGCCCGGACACCAACCGGGAACTCGGCGTCAACGTCCTCACCATCGCCGGGCAGTCCATGCCGGACTTCTGGACCGGCATCATGCTCCTGACCGGTTTCGCCGTCCTGATCCCGCTGTTCCCGGCCTCGGGCTTCGCCACCTGGGGCGGACTGGTCCTCCCCACGGTCACCATCGCCATCCTGCAGATCGCACTGATCTCACGGATGGTGCGGCGTGAGATGACCGCCAACTTCGCGGCCCCTTACCTGACCGTCGCGCGGTCCAGGGGAGTGGGCGGTCCGGCGCTGACCTGGCGCTATGCCATGGGCAACTCCGCCATTCCGGTCTTCACCGCCCTGGGCACGCGCTTCGCGGCCATGCTGAACGGCGTGGTGGTGGTGGAAGTCGTGTTCGCCTGGCCCGGCGTCGGCTCCCTCATTGTCCGGGCCCTCGAAACCCGCGACTATCCCCTCATCCAGGCGACCGTCCTGCTGACGTCCCTGCTGGCCGTAGCCGTCCAGCTCGTCATCGACCTCGCTTACCCGCTTCTCGATCCCCGTGTTCGTCTTGGAAAGGCGGCAGCAGCATGAGCATCAGCGACACCGCAACGCCGGCGGCTTCGGCCGCGCAACCATCCCGGGCGCCGTCCCCGAGCGCCGTCACCAAGGCACTCGTCGCGAAGGCGGGGGCCACCCGGCGCCGCAACGCCGCCAAGTGGAAACTGCGCATCGGCGCCGTCTGCACGCTGGTCGTCATCATTCCCATCCTGCTGGCCCAGGTGCTTCCGCTGCCGGACGCCAACCACCAGGACCTCTCCGCCCGGCGGCTCGCTCCGCTCATGGACGGCCATCTGTTCGGCACCGACCAGTTGGGCCGCGACCTGCTCTCCCGCGTCCTGCACGGCGGCCAGGTCTCCCTGACCATCGGCATCCTTGCCGTGGTGGTCTCCGGCGCCATCGGCATCATCCTCGGTGCCGCCGCCGGCTACTTCGGCGGCTGGGTGGATACGGTGGTTTCCCGCGTCCTCGAAGCCCAGATGTCCCTGCCGCTCCTCATGATGCTGCTCCTGGTGGTGGCGCTGTTCGGCCCCTCGATCCCGGTCATCACCTTCGTGATCGCCATAGCCCAATGGCCCGAAGTGGCCCGGCTGACGCGGTCCATGGTGCTCGTGGAACGCGAAAAGCCCTACGTCTCGGCGGCCCGGATCCTGGGCCTGCACCGCATCCAGATCCTCATCCAGCACATCATCCCGAACGTCATCAAGCAGGCCACCCTTGTTGTGCTGCTGCTCCTGGCCCAAGCCGTCCTCCTGGAAAGCGCCTTGAGCTTCCTCGGCGCCGGCCCGCAGCGTCCGTTCGCCACTTGGGGACGCATCATTTCGGACGGCCAGGACTACATCACCACCTCCTGGTGGATGGTCACCCTGCCCGGTCTGGTAATCGTGCTGATGGTGGTGGGCGTGAACCTGCTGGGCGACGGCCTCCGCGACCGTCCCCGCCGCAAGAAGAAGGGTGCCTGACATGACCGCACAACCCGCCGCCACGAAGGACTACAAGGAGCCGGCCCTGCTCGAGGTCCGCGACTTCCAGGTGGAGCTGATCACCGACGCCGGCATCATCCGGGCCGTGGATTCCGTGAACTTCAGCATCCACCGCGGTGAGACGGTCACCATCATCGGTGAGTCCGGTTCGGGCAAATCGACGACGGCGATGGGCATCCTGCGCCTGCTCCCGGACGATCTGGCGGCGCTTTCCGGCACCGTGCTCATCGACGGCGTGGACGTGGTAGCCGAGCCCAAGGCCATCGACAAGGTCCGCGGCCGCACCCTCGCGCTCATCCCGCAGGACCCGATGACCGCACTGAGCCCCGTGCATTCCATCGGCAGCCAGCTCTCCGAGGCCATCCGGATCGCCGGTGCCGCCTCCAAGGACAAGGACGCTGTCCGGGCCCGCGCCATCCGGCTGCTGGAACAGGTGCACATTCCCACCCCGGAAGTGCAGCTGAAGAAGTACCCGCACCAGCTCTCCGGCGGCATGCTCCAGCGCGTGCTGATCGCGATCGCCCTGGCCAGCGAACCCCAGCTCCTGGTGGCCGACGAACCCACCTCTGCGCTGGACGTCACGGTCCAGGCCGGCATCCTCGACCTTCTGCTGGAACTGCAGGAGCAGCGCGGCATCGGCATCCTGATGATCACGCACGACCTCGGCGTGGCCCGGCTCATCTCGGACCGCATCCATGTGATGAAGGACGGCTCCTTCGTGGAGTCCGGCGATGTCCAGCAGGTCGTGGAGCATCCGGCCACCGAGTACACGCGCAACCTGCTGGCCGCCGTGCCGGTCCTGGGGCCGTGGGACGAAACCCCTGCCGGCAACACGCAACCCGACGCAGCGGCAGCGGCCGCCCTGACCAACACCGGAGCCAGCCATGACTAAGCCGTTTCTCTCCGTCGAGAACCTCGTGGTGGACTACCACGTGCCAGGCGGAACGTTCCGCGCCGTGGATGACGTCTCCTTCTCCGTGGACAAAGGCAAGACGATCGCCGTCGTCGGTGAATCCGGCTGCGGAAAGTCGACCATTGCCAAGGCGCTGATGCGGCTGGTGACGCCGGCCAGCGGCCGGATCGAACTGGACGGAACGGACATCGCAGCCATGAGCGAAGCCAAGCTGCGGCCGCTCCGGTCGAAGTTCCAGATGGTGTTCCAGGATCCGTACGGCTCCCTGGACCCGCACCTCACCGCGCAGGAGATCGTGGCCGAACCGCTGAAGCTGCAGGGCGTCCGGTCCAAGGCCGAACGGCACAAGGAAGCCGCGAAGCTGATCGACCAGGTGGGCTTGCCGGCCAAGTCCCTGGACCGCCACCCCGCGGAGTTCTCCGGCGGCCAGCGGCAGCGCATTGGCATTGCCAGGGCGCTCGCCTCCAAGCCGGAACTGCTGGTCTGCGACGAAGCCACGAGCGCGCTGGATGTGTCCGTCCAGGCCCAGGTGCTGCGGCTGCTGAAGTCCATCCAGGACGAAACCGGCATCACTTACGTGTTCATCTCGCACAACCTTGGCGTGGTGCAGGAGATCAGCGATAGCGTCATGGTCATGCAGCGGGGCAAGCTCGTGGAGCACGGAACGACGGCGCAGGTGCTGACCGCGCCCAGGGAGGACTACACCCGCAAGCTCCGCCGGGCCGCCTTGGACCCGTCCACCATGCGCGGCCTCAAGCCCCGTCACGTGGTCCGGTCGCTGGCGCTGAAAGGCGCCTGAACCGGCTGCCCGAACCTCTGGAACCTGAACCCCTGACCACGACCGATACTGCAACCCACGGAGAATCAACGCATGAGCAAGCAGCCAGAAGGAACCCCGGTGGAAGTACTGAAGCTTCCCATCTCACGGCTGGTCCTGGGCACCATGACGTTCGGCGACACCGCCGATGAAGCCACCGCCGGACGCATGGTGGAGGAAGCGCTCGACGCCGGCATCACCACCATCGACACCGCCAACGCGTATGTGGGCGGCGTGACGGAGGAGATGCTCGCCCGCCTCCTCAAGGGGCGCCGCGACGAGGTCATCCTCGCCTCCAAGGCCGGAATGCCGCACGCGGACCACGGCCAGCACTCACCGCTGTCCCCGCAAGGGCTGCGCAACAGCCTGGAGGGCAGCCTGCGCCGGCTCGGCGTGGAAAGCATCGACCTGTTCTACCTGCACCAGCCGGACCGTGCCACCCCGCTGCAGGACACCCTGCGCACCGTGGCGGACCTGGCGGCAGAGGGGAAGATCGGGGCGCTGGGTGTCTCCAACTTCGCGGCCTGGCAGATCGCCGACGTGATCCACGTTGCCCGCGAGGTGGGTGCGCCTGCCCCCGTGGTGGCGCAGCAGCTCTACAACCTGGTGGCCCGGCGGGTGGAGGAGGAATACCTCGAGTTCGCCGCCACCCACAACGTCCACACCATGGTCTACAACCCGCTGGGCGGCGGCCTGCTCACCGGCAAGCACAGCTTCGAGGCCAAGCCCTCGGAGGGGCGCTTCGGTGATTCCAAGCTGGCCGCCATGTACACCCAGCGCTACTGGGACAAGCAGCTGTTCGACGCCGTCAGCGCCCTGGCCGGCATCGCCGAAGGGGCAGGCATCACCCTCGCCGAGCTGTCCCTGCGCTGGCTCGCCTACCGGACCGGCGTCGGCTCGATGCTGCTGGGCGGTTCCAAGGTGGAGCAGCTGCGTTCCAACATCGCCGCCGTGGCCAAGGGCCCGCTGCCCGAGGACGTCAGCGCCGCGTGCGACGCCGTCGGCTCCGGGCTCCGCGGGCCCATGCCAGCCTACAACCGCTGATTACCCGCTGAATTCCCGAACTGAAGGCAGAAGACACCACATGACATCTGAACTCGCTACCGAATTCGCCCGCAAGGTCCGCGCCCGTGAGCAGGCCGTCGGCTACTGGGCAGTGCTGGACGCGCCCGTGGCAACGGAACGCATCGGCCGGCTCGGCTATGACTACGTGGCCCTGGACGCTCAGCACGGGCTGCTCGGCTACTCCGGCGTGCTGAACGGCCTGATGGCCATCGACGCCGGGCACACCGCCGTCGGCTTGGTGCGGGTGGAGGCCAACGACTTCACCGCGATCGGCAAGGCGCTCGACGCCGGCGCCGTCGGCGTGATCGTCCCGCTCGTCAACAATGCCGCGGACGCCGCGGCCGCCGTCGCCGCCGCGAAGTACCCGCCGCTGGGCGGGCGGTCCTACGGACCCATGCGCTCGGCCCTGCGGATCGGCCCGGTGCCCGCTGAAGCCAACGCCGCCACCCTGGTCTTTGCCATGATCGAGACGCCCGAGGGGCTGGCCAACGTGAAGGAGATCTGCGCGACGCCCGGCCTGGACGGCATCTACGTGGGGCCCTCGGACCTGGCCATCGCCGTCGGCGGCGCCTTCCCGGGCGATCCCGCCATCGAGGCCGAGTTCAACGCGGCACTGGATACCATCGCCGACGCGGCCGCCTCGGCAGGCATCGCCGCCGGAATCCACACCGCCGCCGGGGAGATCGCCGCCCAGCGGCTGCGCCAGGGCTACACGTTCACCACCGTCGCGTCGGACCTGACCCACTTGGAGCTGGCCGCCAAGGCGCACCTGGCCGCCGCCAAGTCGGAGGGCTGAGGAATGCGGACAACCAACGCCGGCTACAACACCATCACGCCCGACGGCGCCGTGAAGCGGGCGGACGGCGCAGACTTCGCGTACCTGCCGGCGCCCACCGTGCAGAGCCACGCCGCCAACCTGCTGACCCTGCCGGACGGCCGTCTCGGCTGCGTATGGTTCGGCGGCACCCAGGAAGGCGTGCCGGACATCTCCATCTGGTTCTCCACCCTGGAGCCGGGCAGCGACCAGTGGTCACCGGCGCAGCAGCTGTCGGACGACCCCACCCGGTCGGAGCAAAACCCGATCCTGTTCGCGGCGCCGAATGGGGCGCTCTGGCTCCTGTACACCGCGCAGAAGGCGGGCAACCAGGACACGGCGGAGGTCCGCCGTCGTACTTCAACGGACAGCGGCCGCACCTGGGGGCCGGTGGAAACGCTGTTCCCCGCCAACGAAACGGGCGGCGTTTTTGTCCGGCAGTTGCCGGTGCTGCTGCCGTCCGGCCGCCTGATCATCCCGATTTTCCGCTGCATCACCACGCCGGGGGAGAAGTGGGTGGGCAACAGCGACGACAGCGCCGTGATGATTTCCGACGACGGCGGGGCCACCTGGAGCGAGCACATCCTGCCGGGCAGCCTGGGCTGCGTCCACATGAACATCCAGCCTGTGGCCGACGGCTCGCTGCTGGCACTGTTCCGCAGCCGCTGGGCCGACTCGATCTACGAATCCCGCTCCACCGATGACGGCACCACGTGGAGCGAGCCCGTTCCCACCGAGCTGCCCAACAACAACTCCTCAATCCAGTTCGCGGCGCTCGCCGACGGCCGCCTGGCGCTGGTCTACAACCACAGCCGCGCGGAGGAGAACACCGAGCGGCGGCTCTCGCTGTACGACGAAATTGACGACGACGGCCTGGCCGCCGAACAGGGCCAGCTCACGGAACCGGATCCGGCTGCCGGCGCCGGGACGGACGACGGCGGGCGGCGCGCCTTCTGGGGGACGCCGCGCTCGCCCATGACGCTGGCCATCTCGGAGGATTCGGGCCGCAGCTGGCCCATCCGGCGCAACCTCGACGTGGGGGACGGCTACTGCCTTTCCAACAACTCCCGCGATGGCCTGAACCGGGAGTATTCCTACCCGTCGGTCCACCAGGGCCCGGACGGTGCGCTGAACATCGCGTACACCTACTTCCGGCAGGCCATCAAGTACGTCCGTGTGGACCCGCAGTGGGCGTACGAGGGCAGCACGACACCGGGCGGCGACGAGCGGTGACCGGCACCCGCCACGCGATTGTCACGGGCTGCAGCTCCGGGATCGGCAAGGCGATCGCCGAACGGCTGCTGGCCGACGGCTGGGCCGTCACCGGGCTGAGCCGCAGCGAGGGCTCGCTGGGGCCGGGGTTCCGGTGGCTGCACGCTGACCTGTCCGACCCGGCGTCGGTGGCGGAGACCGCGGCGAGGATTGACCCTGCGGACGCGCTGGTGCACGCCGCCGGATACCAGCGCACCGCGCTGCTGGGCGAGCTGGACCCGGAGGCGCTCGCCGGCATGTTCGCCGTGCACGTCGGGGCTGCCAGTGCGCTGGCCAACGAGGTAGTGCCGCGGATGCCCGACGGCGGCCGGGTGCTGCTGATCGGCAGCCGGACCTCCACGGGCGCGGCCGGCAAGAGCCAGTACGCTGCCACGAAGGCGGCGCTGATGGGCATGGGCAGGACGTGGGCGCAGGAACTTGCCCCGCGCGGCATCACGGTCAATGTGCTGTCGCCGGGGCCCACGGACACGCCCATGCTGGCTGACCCCGGGCGGGCGGCCACACCGCCGAAGCTTCCGGCCCTCGGCCGGCTCGTGGATCCGGAGGACGTTGCGGCGCTCGCCGGTTTCCTGCTGGGGCCGCACGGAAAGTCCATCACGGGTCAGAACTACGTGATCTGCGGCGGCGCCTCCCTGTGAGGTGCCGCGCTGTAAGCCGCCCAGCCGCCCGACCCCTACGATGGTGACAGCAAAGGAGAGCCACAGATGACCACCGCCAAAGCCAGGCGCGAAGAGATCTACCACCTCGCCGTTACCACTGGGCTGGCGTCTGTGGAGGAACTGTCGCGGCATTTCCGGGTGACCGCTTCCACCATCCGGCGCGACCTGGCCCACCTGAACGAGGAGGGGAAGCTGACGCGGACCTACGGCGGGGCCGTAGCGCTGGGCGCGCACCCTGAACCGTCCCTGCGGCAGCGGACCGGCGAGGCGTACGAGCAAAAGCACGCCATCGCGGCCTGGGCTGCCGCGGAGGTGAAGGACGGCGAGAACATCCTGCTCGACGGCGGCTCCACCGTCGGTGCACTGGCGCACGCACTGCGCGGGAGGGAAAACCTGTCCGTCACGACGCCCGGAATCAACACGCTGCAGGAGCTCGCTGACTCGCCGGGGATTCAGGTGGACTGCCTCGGCGGCCGGCTGCGCGGCGTGAGCCAGACGTTCGTGGGTCCCCTTGCCGAGGCGGCCCTGGAACGCATGAGCTTTGACCGCGTGTTTCTGGGCGCCGACGCCGTCACTGCCGACGATGGGCTCTGCGAGGCGGACCACGCGCAGACCAGGCTGAAGGAACTCATGGCCCGGCGCGGCGACGCGGTCTATGTCCTGGCCGACTCCAGGAAGCTGGGAAAACGCCCGTTCCATGCCTGGGCGAAGCTCGCCCTGCCATGGACCCTGGTGACGGACTCCGGCGCTGACCCGGGCCAGGTGGCGCTGTTCAGCGAGGCCGGCGTGCAGGTGCAGCTGGTTCAGGTACCGGCCGGGCAACAGGCTTCTGCCTAGGACCGCACCCGGGGAGCGTCTAGCATTGTGGAATGACTGAAGCGAACGAAGATTCGGCCGTTCTGCAGCTGCAGGACATCCTGATCGGGGCCGACAATGTTGACGGTTTCCTTGAGGGTTTGGCCGGATTTGCTGCGTCCACCCTCACCGGTATGGCGGGAACGGCCGTTGAATGCGCCATCACCTTGAAGCGGCGCAGGCAAACTTCAACCGTTGCGGGCAGCAGCCCACGCGCAGTAGAGCTGGACCACATCGAGCAGCGCGTCGGCGACGGGCCGTGCATCCGGGCGCTTTTCACCATGGCTCCCGAATTGCTCAACGATGTCCGAACGGATGACCGCTGGCCGGAATACCAGAAGCAGCTGGCCGAGCACGGTGTCTACAGCAGCCTCGGTGTGCCGTTGGACATTGGGGACGGAGCCAGTGCGGCGCTGAATTTTTTCGGTCCCACACCCGGCCTGTTCACGTCCGAGCTCTTCGACAGGGCGGTCGAGTTCGGCGACCTGGCCAGCCGGACGCTGCACCTGTCGGTTCGGATCGGGGCCGCCCAGGCCCGGGCGCAGAACCTTGAGGCCGCCATGCAGAGCCGGACCGCGATAGACGTTGCCTGCGGCGTCATCATGGCGCAGAACAGGTGCTCGCAAAAGGAAGCCATGGAGATCCTGACCAAAGTTTCGAGCAACCGGAACCAGAAGCTGCGCGACGTCGCCATGGAACTTCTGGGCAGGCTTACGGGATCAGCTGTCGAGACACATTTCGAGTAGCCTTCGGCCACCGCCGGGCTACTTCGCCCCTTTGCCGATCATGGAGGCCGGGGGTTTGGGGAACGGCTTGGCCGGATACATCTTGGCTACCTTCAGCATGTAGTTGGCCCACTGCGGCCCGGCGATCATGTAGCCGTCGATCCGGTCGTAGTGCTTGCCGTTGATGGTGATGTTCCTGCCGGGCCGTTTCTGGCCGTTCAGGGCGTCCCCGAAGAAGGAGGCCGTGGCGATGCCGCTGGTGTAGCCCAGTACCCACGTGGCGCCGTTGCTGTTGTTGGTGCCGGTCTTGGCCGCCACGGGGACCTTGCTCTGGACTTTGGGATCGATGTAGACCCCTGAACCCTTCTTGAGCACGTCCTGCAGCACCGAGTTCACACCGCGGGCAATGTTCGGCTCCACGGCGGTCCGGCACGCCGGCTGCTGGCTGGCCAGCACCCGTCCGGTGAAGTCGGTGATGCGCTGGATCGCGATCGGTGCGCAGTAGCGGCCGTCGGCGGCGAAGGTGGCGAAGGCGGTGGCCAGGTTGAGCGGTGACACGGCGGTTCCGCCGAGTATGTTGCCCAGCTGGTGCATGTTGATCCCGGACCCGTCCAGACCGCTGTGCAGGCCCAGGGTGTCCACCATCTTTTGGATGCCGCAGATGTCCAGCTGTGCGACCTCGGCGAAGGTGGCCGTGTTGATGGAGTTGTACAGCCCGTAGTTCGCGGGCATCCTGCGGTAGTAGCCCGCCGACGCGTTCTGCAGGTCATCCGCAGCTTCCAGGCCGGCGGCGCGCTGCTTGCTGCTGTAGCCGCCAACCACCTTGGCGCATGAATCCCGCCAGCGGAAACCCAGCGGGTACTCCCGCCGTGAGGCGTCCACCTCCTCGGTGATCTTCCGTCCCTGGTGCAGCCACTCGGCGAACGTGAACGGCTTCATGGTGGATCCGGGCTGGAACCCGCCCGCACCGTTGAGGTCGTTGCCGTTGGCGTCCTTGGCATCCACATTGAAGTTCAGCTGGGTATCGAACTTACCCGGCTGCGGGAGGAACACCGTGTTCTGCGCCATCGAGAGGATCTTGCCGGTGCCCGGCTGGAGCGTCAGCAGCGAAGCACCCCACTTGCCCGGATTGGCCCCGGCCGTGGAGTTCACCTGGGCCTGGGCGGCCGCCTGCAGACGGCTGTCCAGGGTGGTGGTAATGGTGAGCCCGCCCCGGAACAGCTTCTGCTCCCGGGCTTCCGTGTCCGCGCCGTAAGCCCGGTTGTTGAGGATCAGATGGGACACGTAGTCGCAAAAATAGGGGGCGATGGTGGCTGCGGCGCAGCCCTGCCTCGAGTTACGGATTTTCAGGCCAACGCCGGTGGCGGCGGCCGTGTCGTGCTGTTTCTTGGTGATCTTGCGTTGCGCCAGCATGGCGTCCAGGACCAGGTTGCGCCGCTTGAGCGAGTTCTCCGGGTTCGTCACGGGGTCGTAGAGGCTGGGACTGTTGACGAGCCCCGCCAGCATCGCGGCCTGCGGGAGGGACAGCTTGCTCGCCGGGACGCTGTAGAAACGCTGCGCGGCAGCCTCGATGCCGTAGGCGCTGCGACTGAAGAACACGATGTTGAGGTAGCCCTCGAGGATCTGGTCCTTGGTGAATTTCTTCTCCAGCTCAATGGCGAGCTTCATTTCGCGGACTTTGTCGCCAAAGGTCTTCTCCCCGCTGAGGACCACCTCATCCTCGCGGCCGGAGGTAATTTTGGCTTCATTGGCCACGTTGGTGACGTACTGCTGGGTTAGTGTCGACGCACCTTGCCGGTCCCCGCCGGAGACGTTGCTCACCAGCGCCCTGAGGACGCCCACCGGGTCGACGCCGCTGTGCTCATAGAACCGGCTGTCCTCGATAGCTACCACGGCGTCCTTGATGTATGGCGACATCTGCTTCAGCGGAACCCGGACCCGGTTTTCCTCGTAGAACGAGGCGATCAGCTTTCCGTCCGAAGTCAGGATCCTTGTGGTTTGCGCCGGGGGCCGCACCGTCAGGTCGGACGGGAGCCCGTTATAGAAGTTGAGCGAGCCGCTCATCGCGGCGCCGGCAGCGGCAATCTGCGGAACGAAGTAGGCAGCAACCAAGGCTCCACAGACGCAACTAAGCACCACGAACCCGAGCAGCCTTGCGAAGGCCGAATGCGATCGCGATGCCAAGCTTTTGCGTACCATCACTGCGGTTCACACCCCAATAAAAGCGTGTCTTCAGAATACGCTTCACGTGACGGCCGGGCCAGACGACGGCGACCCCCGCTCTAATTAATAAGTATGCTTGCCACCAGCATGCTAAGCATGCTTAGTGTATTTGGGTGAGGCGTCCTGCAGGGAGGCGTTGCCAACCCCAAAACATCTGAGATCCAAGGAGACGCCATGCTCACCACGGAAAACATTGATGATCTGCTACAGCGCAACGGAAACGTCCTTTCCGAGGACGGGAACAAGATCGGGTCCATCGGCCAGGTCTACGCCGACGACAACGATGGCCAGCCGACCTGGGTGACGGTCAAGACCGGCCTATTCGGGACGTCCGAATCCTTTGTCCCGCTGCAGGGCGCCCGAGTTCAGGGCGGCGACATTGTGGTTCCCTACACCAAGGACCAGGTCAAAGACGCGCCCAGGGTAGAAACGGACGGCCACCTCGAACCCTCGGAAGAGGACCGCCTCTTCGGTCACTACGGCCTGGATGGGAACCAGAAGTACACGGGAACGGGCACCCGCGCAGATGCAGGACACGCCGATACAGCCAATGCCGCGTACAGCGACACCCGGACCGGAACAGCCGACGCCCCCGGAACGGTTGGACGCGACACGTCCGGTCCCACCACCGATGACGCGATGACCCGGTCCGAGGAGCGGCTGAACATCGGCACGGAAAGGCATGCAGCCGGGCGGGCCAGGCTTCGCAAGTACGTCACCACCGAGAACGTCACCAAGACTGTCCCGGTGCAGCGCGAAGAGGTCCGGATCGAGCGCGAGCCCATCACGGACGCGAACCGGGGTGCGGCTTTGTCCGGGCCTGACATCAGCGAAGAGGAACACGAGGTGACCCTCCATGAGGAGCGTCCCGTCGTCGAGAAGCAAACAGTCCCGGCTGAGCGGGTCCATCTCGATAAGGAAACGGTGACGGACGAGGTGACCGTGGATGAAGAAGTCCGGAAGGAACGCATCGACACCGACGGCATCGACGAAACACGCCGGTAGCAGGAACTGGTGAAGGCCGGGGCCGCGTTCCGGCCCTGGCCTTCCCGCGCCCCTTCACGCGCCGCCGGGGCTGGTCCCGGGGGCGGCCCATGCCTGCCTACGGCAGGTCGATGTTCGTGAGTTCTACGCGTTTGCCGCCGGCTTCCTCAACCAGAACCATCGAGCGTACCTGCGGGCAGTAATACTTGTGCTCGCGCGAGTTGAACTCCAGCGGTGTCCAGTCGTCCACCTTGACGCAGTCCCTGTAGGTGCCCATCTTCGTCATGACGGTCTGGCCAATGGCGATGGTGTCCCGCATGTCCTCGGCATGGCCCAGGTAGTACTCCTGCCGATAGGTGTCGCCCACGCGCTGTTCGGCCTTCATCCAGATGCCGGCCTTCGCCCCGTCCTGGCCGTGGATAAAGCTGCCGGAGTGATCCTGCAGCTTCCCGTCCTTGAAGTTGTTCACGTCCTCGCCGAAGTACCAGACATCGCCGTTCTTGTGCTGTGCCAGGTAGTCCCTGGTTTCCTCGACGAGCTGCCCGTTCTTGAATTCCTTGTCCAGGTAGATGACGGTTTCGACGCCCTCGATGACCAATGTCTCCTTGAGGATCTCGATTTCGATCCTGTCGCCGCCGGCCCCGTAGGTCATTTTCTTGCCGACGGGAAGCGCGAAGTACTTATTGGTTATCTTCGTCGTGAAATCAGCCGGCGTGATCTGCGGATTGTAGTCAGCAGCCCTGGTTCTCAAATTATTGAGGTAAAAAAATGCCCCGCCAGCCACCAGCAACACGACGATGATCCCCAAGATTATGGTTCGTGCCTTCATGTCCCGTCCCACTCCTCGTTGAGTAGAAACCCTGATCCGGCCCGGCGCACCTGTTGCTTGCCCGGCCCATAGGAAAAAGGTAGACCTGTCGGGCCGCCGGGGACAGAGGCAGCAGCGACATCCGTCAGCTGTGGGCGGCCTCCACGACCCGTTCGCCGTTGAAGTATTCGAGCTGCCAACCGTCGACGGCGTGGTGGTGGGCCAGGTTCAGCACGGCATTGTCGATGCTCTTTAGGGTGCTGCCGATGGCACGGCTGAGGGTCAGGCGGAGGAGCGTTCCATGCGCGACAACCAAAACGCGGCGGCCGCTGAACTCCTCGGCCAGTGCCTCCAAGGCGGCCAGGCCCCGGCAGGCCGCTTCGTCGTCGCTTTCGGCGCCACGGAAGCCGCCGGGAATGCGCAGTGCTTCCAGTTCCGGGCCGGCCTGCAGGCCCTCGGCGGGTCCGAAGCTGCGCTCCGTAAGCTCCGGCACGTGCCGGGCCACTGTGAGCCCCAGGCCGGCGGCGATCAGGTCAGCGGTTTCGGCCGCGCGGCTCAGCGGCGAGGATACGATCGCGTCCCAGCCCTGTCCGGACAGCACGCCGACGGCGTCGCGCGCCTGGCCGCGGCCGACGTCGTTCAGCGGAATGTCGCTGGATCCCTGCAGCCGGCGCTGCGCGTTCCAGTCTGTCTGGCCATGGCGGATGAGGGCGAAAGTCGTAAGGGTCATGCCTTCCATTGTGCCCGAGAGCGTCATTCCCCTTCTTCGCGGAGTGCTTGGGCGATGACCTGGACGAGGACCGAGTACTGGTGGCAGTGCGGCTAGCAGCGCCTTGAACCTTTCCATGGCCCGGAGGGCTTCCGTGCTGTACATGGTCTTCAGCAGTTCCGACCGCGCACGGCCGTCACCGGCCATGAGCGCTTCCATGCCGCGCAGATATCCGCCCAGTTTTCGGGCGGGACGGCGGAGTCATGGAGCTTCTGGGACGCATGGGGCTGGCAGACAAGGCAAAGCAATACCCGTCCCGGTGCCCCAGCGCCCGGGCAGTTCAGCCGAACAGGACCGCAGCTTCGTCGTATCGCTTCTGCGGAACCGTCTTCAGCCGGCCCAGAGCATCCTGGAAGACCACATGTTCAATGTCCGTTCCCCTCTGGGCCACCATGGTGCCCCACAGGCCCTCCACCACCAAGTGGATGGCAGCCATGCCCAGCCGGGTGGCAAGAACGCGGTCAAAGGCTGACGGCACGCCCCCGCGCTGGATATGGCCCAGGATGGTGGCGCGGGTTTCAATGCCGGTCCGGGCTTCCAGTTCCGGTGCCAGCTGGTCGGCGATGCCGCCCAGGCGCGGACGGCCAAAGGTGTCAAGGCCGCGCTCGGAGTGCGGGCTCTCCATGTGCTCCGGCACAAAGCCTTCGGCCACGACCACGAGCGGTGCGCGCCCGCGGGCATGGGCTTCCTTCACCCACTGGGCGATCTGCTCGATGCTGACCTTCTGTTCCGGGATGAGGATGGCGTGGGCGCCAGCAGCCATGCCGGAGTGCAGCGCGATCCACCCGACGTGCCGGCCCATCACTTCGGCGATCATGCACCGGCGATGGGACTCGCCGGTGGTCCGCAGCCGGTCGATGGCCTCCGTGGCGATCTGGACCGCGGTATCGAACCCAAAGGTGTAATCGGTGGCGTCGAGGTCGTTGTCCACGGTCTTGGGAACACCCACGATCTTCAGCCCTGCATCCGTCAGGCGCTTGGCGGCCGCGAGGGTTCCTTCACCGCCGATCGCGATGATGGCGTCGATGCCCAGCCGGTCCATGTGGGCTTTGATGACGTCGGGGCCGCCGCCGTTCTCGAACGGGTTGGTCCGGGACGTGCCCAGGATGGTGCCGCCCTGCTTGGCAATACCGCGGACCATGGTTCGGGGGAGCTCGATGACGTCACCCTCCACCACTCCGCGCCAGCCGTCGCGGAACCCCACGAACTCGTGGCCGTGGACAGCGATGCCCTTGAGGACGGCGCCGCGGATAACCGCATTCAGGCCGGGGCAGTCGCCACCGCTGGTGAGTATTCCAATTTTCATGGTCGGCTCAAATCGTGGGGGAAGCCGATTCCATGGCGGCAAGCACCGACATGGCCTCCTCAACGACATCCGCCGCGGGGAATGATGGCCGGTTCACGCCGGCCATTTCCTCCATGACGCGGACCACCTGGCAGCTGTAGCCGAACTCGTTGTCGTACCAGACATAGAGCACAAGGTTCTTGTCGTTGGAGATGGTGGCGAGGCCATCCACGATGCCGGCGTGGCGGGAACCGACGAAGTCGGTGGAGACCACCTCGGGGGAGTCGATGTAGTCGATCTGTTGGTGCAAGTCCGAGTGCAGCGCCATCTCACGGAGGTAGTTGTTGACCTCGTCCTTGGTGGTGCCGCGTTCCAGGCTCAGGTTCAGGATGGCCATGGACACATCCGGGGTAGGGACCCGGATGGAGCTGCCGGTGAGCTTGCCCTGCAGCTCCGGGAGAGCTTTGGCCACGGCCTTGGCGGCGCCGGTTTCGGTGATCACCATGTTCAGGGCGGCGGAGCGTCCGCGGCGGTCGCCCTTGTGGAAGTTGTCGATCAGGTTCTGGTCGTTCGTGAACGAGTGAACGGTCTCCACGTGGCCGTGGACCACGCCGTACTTGTCGTTCAGGGTCTGCAGGACCGGGGTGATGGCATTGGTGGTGCAGGAAGCCGCCGTCACGATCCGGTCCGCGTCCGTGATGTCGCGGTGGTTGATGCCGTGCACGATGTTCTTCAGGTCACCCTTGCCCGGCGCGGTCAGGAGCACACGGGCCGCACCCTTGCTCAGCAGGTGCTGGGACAGGTCCTCGGCGTCGCGCCAGCGGCCGGTGTTGTCCACCACGAGGGCATTATTGATGCCATAGGCGGTGTAGTCGATGGTGGCCGGATTGTCCGAGTAGATGACCTGGATCCGGACACCGTTGGCCGTGATGGTGTTGGCGTCGGTGTCCACACGGATGGTTCCTTCGAAGGAGCCGTGAACAGAGTCGCGGCGCAGCAGGCTTGCCCGCTTGGCCAGGTCGTTGTCGGAGCCGCGCCGGACCACGATGGCGCGCAGGCGCAGGCCGTGGCCGCCGCCCGCCTTTTCGATGAGCAGGCGGGCCACCAAGCGGCCGATGCGGCCGAAGCCGTAGAGTACGACGTCGGTGCTGGCGCGGCTGTCCGCGCCGCGCTTGCCCACTACCTCAGCCAGTTCGGCACGGAGGAATTCCTCCAAACTCCGGTGGCCGCCGTCGGACTTGAACTTCTGGTTCAGGCGGGCGATGTCGATGGCAGCGGCACCCAGCTCCAGCTGCGCCAGCGTGTTTAGCAGCGGCGCCGTCTCCTCAAGGGGCAGCTCGTCCTTGCTGATCCGGCGCGCGAAGCGGTGCGCCTTCAGGATGCTCATGGTGGACTTATTGACCAGGGACCGGCCATGGATGCTGGTCACCACGTTGTTCTCCCGGTACAGCCGGCCGATCACCGGAATCATAGCTTCGGCGAGGGCCTCCCGGCCCATCCAAGTAGCAAGACTCGAATCTGGGGTTTCTAGCATCGGACTGCCTTTCCAAGAGGGTGGGGTCTGGTTTAGCTCTAGCTCCTGAGGTGGTCCAGAGAGGGGCTTGGCATCCATCGTCCTGCCATTTTCGGGTAGGGGATACGCTAATTCGGGATGGTTTTAACGATCCTTTTGGGTGGGTGTCCGGGTGTTAGGCGGTCATGGTGGCGAACATGAGGGCCATGGTGGTGGCGCCGAGGGCTTCGAGGGCGTGTTCGGTGCGGGTGGAGTGTGTGGTGGTGTGGTGGTGGGTGGTTGTGGTGCGGCGGGTGAGGAGGGTGAGGAAGGTCAGGGCTGCGGTGGCGAAGAGCAGTGTGAGCAGGATGCCGGGTGGGTGGTCCAGTGGTGTTGGCGCTGTTGTGGTGGTGTGGGGTGTGGTGGTCATGGCGTGGTGGGCGGCGGGCGTGGGGGTGTGGTTTGCCGGGCCGGTGCCGTGTCCGGTTCCGGTTGCGGTGGTGGTGGCGGGGTGGGTCATCATGGCGATCATGAGGGCTGCGGCGGCCATGGTGAGGGCGTGGTAGGCGCATTTGATTCTGCCCTGGGTGCCGGCGCAGAGGAGTTTGAATTCGGGCCGGGCGACGGCCTGGATGATGAACCAGAGGGCTGCGGCGGCGAGGAGGCCGATCTGGGCGAGGATGGTGGTGGGTGCGAGGTTCCAGAGCATGGCGGCCATGAGGGTGTTCATGAGGGCGTGGAGGGTGTTGTTGACCCGGTCGGTGAGGTGGTGTGACCGTGTGGCCTGCCAGAGGTGGTAGCTTCCGCCGGCGAGCAGGACGGCGGTGAGGGTCCAGGTAAGTGCGGGGATGTTGAACACGTTCGATCACGCTTTCACTACTGGGATCGGGTCAGGAAAACGGGCCGGTCCCCGATGCTGCCCGCGGGCAGCATCGGGGACCGGGTTGTTGGTGCTGGTCTTTTTTCAGCTCTACTTCATGGAGGGCCTGGCTGTTTAGTGGCCGTTGCTGGTGGAGCAGTGGCCGCCGTTGGTGGTGCGGGTTTCGGTGGGGAGGTTCAGGGTGGGGTTTTGGTTGAAGAAGCCGTGGGGTTCGAGCATGAAGCCGATGTTCTGGCGGGGCATCACGGGCCAGTCTTCGAGGCGGACGACGTGGTGCATGCCGAAGGTGTACCAGACCACGAGGTCCTGATCGACGATGTTCCGGTCTTTCTGGGTCCAGATGTGCAGGCCGTCATCGGCGCCGGTGGCCTGGTTCGGGTACTCGCCGGCGGCGAAGCGTTCGGTCCGGTCGTAGGCGGTGACCCAGAGGTTGTTCCGGGCGAACTGGGCGCGTTTGGAGACGTAGGACTCGTCCCCGGCGGCGAGCTGGATGCCGTTGGTGGGGATCAGCCGGTAGGCGACGGGTTCGTCCACGATGTTCTTCTTCTCGTGGTTGGCGATCTTCCAGAACCGGTGCTTGGCGCCGTCGGTCTTGCGGATCGCGGCCTGTTCGGTTTCCAGGAGCCGGTCCACTGCCTTGAACGCGGTGTGGGTGGGGTTGTGCTCGGGGTATTCCATGTCCACTTCGTAGACGGCGTTGTTCGGGCCATCGACCTCGAAGTCCATCCGGACGTTGAACATGTGCTGGTGGATCGGGGCGTAGAGCCCGTCGTTGTTCAGGGACTGGCCGTACGGGCTCTTCGCACCGGGCTGCTGCCCGGCGGTGGAGAGGATGCCGGTGGCCTTGACCAGGAACTCGATGGACCCATCGAGGAACAGGTGCCAGTAGAACGCGTACTCGTAGTTCGCGACCGTGGCGATGAAGGAGATCACGAGCTTGCGGCTGCGGCGGGTCTCGGCGGTGCCCTCACGGAAGTCGAAGTGCTTCCACAGGATCGAGTCGTCTTCCTCGTGCATGCAGATCGCGTTCTCGATCGTCCACGGGTTGCCGTGGCTGTCCACGCTGTGCCCGTCGAAGTACTGGATCTCGCCCAGGCAGTCACAGCCCAGGGTCAGGGAGTTGGCCATGTTCCCGATGTTGTACTCACCGGAATCGAACGCGTTCTTCTTCGCCTGCACCGGGGCGGTGTCACCGTACGGGACGACCATTTCCGAGAGCGAGGCACGGTTGATCACCGGACGCTCCACACCCTGGTCACGGAACTTCAGCTGGTGCAGGACCAGGCCCTCACGCGGGGTGAACCCGACCCGGAAGGACCAGTCAGCCCACTGGACATGGTTACCGGTCACCTGGAACGAGGCGCCCTCGGGCTGGGTGATCTCGATCGGCTTCAAATCCGTGCGGGCCGGGCCAACGTACTTGGGCAGGTAATTGCCCCGGGCGGACGGGACCGGGATCGCCTGGTCATCCTCGAGCCTGACGACCTCACCGGAGGACAGGTCATAGAACACAATGAAGTTCTCGATCGGGTGCGCGTACGGGCTGTCATCGGGCTCGTCCCGGACGAAGACCAGGGCACGCATCAGACGCCGGCCCTCGGCGTCCTCACCGAAATACCCCACCGACCACGGCTCGAAGCAGACCAGGTCCAGGTCCGTCAGGCCCCGCTTCGCCAAAGCCTCGATAACCTTCGGATCCTTCCGGCACGCCTCCTCACACTCGGCGAACTCATCGAGCATGAACGGCGGCTGGACATTGGCAGCGAGCTGGACCCACGAATCCACCGTCCCGGTCTCCAGATTCACGACCGCCTCGTACGACCGCGCCGCGGCCCGGTCCACCAGAACAGCGTCCGCCTCACGGCCCACCTGCACACCATTGCGCAGGTCCTCCTTGGCCGGCTCACGCAACTCAACGCTGATAAAACGGAACGACTCCGCCGCCGCCGGCCCCTCCTTCAAAACCGCCACCGCACGGGAAATCTCCTCCCGCGACAACGGATCCAACGGATGCGCCACCCCAACAGCGGCTGAAGTTTCAATGTCGAGAGTCATGCTTATCTCCTAGATAAATCCTTGAACAAAATGAGGATGCCTATGGCGTGGAAAGCCTGATGATGTTGCCGTTGGCGGGCGATAGGCAGAAAAGGGTTCCTTCGATTCCCAGAACTGTTCATCCTTGTCAGATCTGTTCATCTCCGGCGCAGATGACTAGGTGTGATACCGGTCACCCGCGCTCCTTCCACAAGCAAAACTACGTCAGGGAATTCGTTTATGAAAGTTATTTATCAAGATTTACTTGAGAAATTCCGGCACATAAATTCCCACCCCAGTTAACATGTTGGAAACATTCGGAAATACATCGAGTCCTGTCGCCGCTGGCCCGGACCGCTGACGTCCTGCCCCTCCGCCCCAAGGATCTTCTGGCCTTAAAAGACGCGGTCCCCGATGCTGCTTGAGGCAACATCGGGGACCGCGTCAGGCTGGTCTTTCTCCAGCTCTACTTATGCTCTCGTAACCACGTCCTTGGACGGCAGCACCATTTCGAGTAATGGTTCGGCGTAGCGCGCGGCCAACGGCCCCACAACAGCCATGACCAGCACATAGGCAGTGGCCATGGCCGCCAGTTCCTGGCTTACCGCGCCGGATGCGAGTGCCAACCCGGCGATAACGATCGAGAATTCCCCGCGGGCTATGAGCGCCGTTCCGGCCCGAAGGCGGCCAGTGCGGGCAATACCCGCACGCTTTGCAGCCCAGATGCCGGTGGCCATCTTGCTGGCTGCGGTAATCAGGGCGAGCACGAGTGCCCAGCCAAGCACGGGCGGGATGGAGGCAGGATCGGTGTTCAGCCCGAATGCGACGAAGAAGATCGCGGCAAAAAGATCCCGTAGTGGCGCCAGGACGAGCTTGGCATTGCGCGATGTGCCACCGGAGATTGCGATGCCGAGCAAGAAGGCGCCCACTGCCGCTGACACCTGCATGGCTGATGCCATGCCGGCTACCAGCAGCGCCGCCCCCAGGACCTTCAGGAGGAATACCTCTGAATTCTCGCTGTGAACGGCCTTGGAGACGTGGTGTCCGTGACGCAATGCAACCACGAGAACAACGCTCACTACAGTCAGCGCGATGCCCACCGTTGTGAGCCCTGCGAGGAAACTGACGCCGGCAATTACTGTAGTGAGGACGGGAAGATACACGGCCATGGTCAGGTCCTCAAACACCAGGATGGAGATCACCACACGGGTTTCGCGGTTGCCCAGCCAGCCCAAGTCACTGATCACCTTCGCGGCGATGCCAGACGAGGAAATATAGGTGACACCGCCCATCACCATGGCACCCACAGGTCCCCAATCAAGGAAAAGGGCGAGTCCTGCCCCCGGCAGGAAGTTCAGAACCAGGTCAAGGATGCCGCCCTGCCATGACCTCCGCAGCCCGGTGAAAAGCTCGGACGCCGTGTATTCCAGACCAAGCATCAGCAGGAGCAGGATGACGCCGATCTCCCCGGCGAGGTGCGCGAATTCCTTCATGCCTGCAAGCTCGATGATTCCGCCCGTGCCAAAGGCGAGTCCACCCAAAAGGTAGAGCGGGATGGGTGAGACCCCGATTTGTCCGGCAAGCTTGGCCAGGAGGCCGAGGCAGAACACCACGGCCCCCAGTTCAATGAGGCTCAGGGCTAGCGTGTCCATGGCGTCTACCCCCGCTGCAGAATTATCGCCACAGGGGAGACTCCGCACCACCTGCCTGCGGGCTTGGCGCCAAGGGCAACTGACAGAATGCTGAAAGCGTTGGGCATGGTGGCTTCCTCTCTGAAGCACGAACAACTTTTGCTTAACTGGGTTCGGTCCCCGGCGCGACTGTCGAGTCGCGCCGGGGACCGCGTCTTTAGGGCTGCTCGTTCTCCAGCTCCAGTACCTCGATCGCCATGGGAATCAGGCTGACTGAAATGCTGCGAAAGGTACCGGCGGCTGAGGAGCCATGTACGTCACGGAGTCGGATCCAGAACCTTTTCGGTATCTGCGGCACGGTAGTCCGGAACGTCGGCCACCGCTGCTTTGCTGCCCGCGCGGCGCGACTCATGCTGGGAGTACAGCCAGATGGGTAGGTAAAGCGCCAGTACGAGGAAGCCGACCCAGGTTGAGGTCCAGCCGATCTCCAGGCTGTTCAGGTAGACAACGCCGACCACGCACAGCGGCACGTTGAACAGGCCGAAGGTCAGGGCTACATGCTTCCAGCCCTTCGGTGCCTTGAAAGGCCGCTCCAGGTTGGCGAAGGCCGGGTGCTTACTGGCTTTGACATAGGCAAACAGGCTGATGCCGTTGGCAAGGGTGTAACCAATGGCGGAGGCTGCAAGAATTGCGGCGGCATTTCCCATGGAAATCAGCACCAGGTTGAAGGCGCCGATGATCAACATGGCAACAAAGGGGGTTCCTTGCCGGTTCGTCTTGCCGATGAATTTGGGAAGGTTGCCTTCGGCCGACATGGAGTGCATGGCCCGTGACGAACCCAGGTATGCCGTTTGGATGATCAAGATCATGGCGGCGACCAGCATGATGATCGTAATGATCGAACCGGCCTCGCCGAAGGTAGCCTGGGCGACAGGAATCAGGGGCGACACCGCTTCGGCCTGCACACCCTCAACCCCAAGTACACCGATCACCGCCGTTTGCAGCAGTACATACAGGACCAGGCATATGAGACCGCAGGCAAGCAGCGCCTTGGGGACGTCTTTCCCGGGATTCTTGTATTCAGGTCCGTAGATGGCGGCCGTTTCCCAGGCACAGGCACTCCACTGAGCGATTCCAAAGATGCCAAACAGCATCAGGATGTGGTGCATATCCCAGGCCCAGTCGGTCGGCCACCAGCTGCCGGTGATGTTGGCCATTTCAACGTGTCCGGTGGCAAAAGGCGCTACAGCAAGGATGACCAGGGGTATCAGGGAGACGGCCGCCAGGATGTAACCCAACATAGCGCCATCCTTGAGGCCGAACCAGTTCACCACGAACAGCCCGCCGAAGATCACCACCCCTGCAATCAGTGCGAGCTGATATTCGCTGAAGGTCTCCCCCAGTACTGGGAACAGCCCGTGCAGGTAACCGCCGACCAGGATGGCGAAGATCGCCAGAATCGGGTTCCAGCCAAACCAGTAACTCCAGGCCGTGAAGCCGCCGATCAGTTTGCCCTTGTCATACTTGCCCTTGTAGTTCTCGCTGCGAAACACAAGCTGCGCAAAACCCGGCAAACCGGAGGCCTTGGGAAAGGTGGTGGCCATTTCCGCATACGCGGCATTCTGCAGGAAACCCTGAAGGACCGATAACCCCCAGACGAGGATTGCTGCGGCAGACACGTACATCGGCAGGTAACCCAAGGATGGCAGAATCAGCAGCGGCACGCCCAGGGCGATGGCCATACCCTGCTTCCAGTCGATCGACCTTTTCAGATGATCGACGCCATCCGAACGATTTTCACTCATAACATCTCCTTTGATGAACTGATCGTTTTGTGTCCTACGCTGCATCGATTCCCGTGGCCTGCGGCACGTCCTCGACGGACCCGCGGACGGCAAATATCCGAGCACGTAGGTGGGTGCGGAGGATTAGTCCGCCCCAGTGGCGGGAGCGCGGGAGCGCCGCTGGCGAATAGACGAGTGGGCTCCCGCGATCTCGACTTTGGACTAGTGGCCGTTGCTGGTGGAGCAGTGGCCGCCGTTGGTGGTGCGGGTTTCGGTGGGGAGGTTCAGGGTGGGGTTTTGGTTGAAGAAGCCGCGGGGTTCGAGCATGAAGCCGATGTTCTGGCGGGGCATCACGGGCCAGTCTTCGAGGCGGACGACGTGGTGCATGCCGAAGGTGTACCAGACCACGAGGTCCTGATCGACGATGTTCCGGTCTTTCTGGGTCCAGATGTGCAGGCCGTCATCGGCGCCGGTGGCCTGGTTCGGGTACTCGCCGGCGGCGAAGCGTTCGGTCCGGTCGTAGGCGGTGACCCAGAGGTTGTTCCGGGCGAACTGGGCGCGTTTGGAGACGTAGGACTCGTCCCCGGCGGCGAGCTGGATGCCGTTGGTGGGGATCAGGCGGTAGGCGACGGGTTCGTCCACGATGTTCTTCTTCTCGTGGTTGGCGATCTTCCAGAACCGGTGCTTGGCGCCGTCGGTCTTGCGGATCGCGGCCTGTTCGGTTTCCAGGAGCCGGTCCACTGCCTTGAACGCGGTGTGGGTGGGGTTGTGCTCGGGGTATTCCATGTCCACTTCGTAGACGGCGTTGTTCGGGCCATCGACTTCGAAGTCCATCCGGACGTTGAACATGTGCTGGTGGATCGGGGCGTAGAGCCCGTCGTTGTTCAGGGACTGGCCGTACGGGCTCTTCGCGCCGGGCTGCTGCCCGGCGGTGGAGAGGATGCCGGTGGCCTTGACCAGGAACTCGATGGACCCATCGAGGAAGAGGTGCCAGTAGAACGCGTACTCGTAGTTCGCGACCGTGGCGATGAAGGAGATCACGAGCTTGCGGCTGCGGCGGGTCTCGGCGGTGCCCTCACGGAAGTCGAAGTGCTTCCACAGGATCGAGTCGTCTTCCTCGTGCATGCAGATCGCGTTCTCGATCGTCCACGGGTTGCCGTGGCTGTCCACGCTGTGCCCGTCGAAGTACTGGATCTCGCCCAGGCAGTCACAGCCCAGGGTCAGGGAGTTGGCCATGTTCCCGATGTTGTACTCACCGGAATCGAACGCGTTCTTCTTCGCCTGCACCGGGGCGGTGTCACCGTACGGGACGACCATTTCCGAGAGCGAGGCACGGTTGATCACCGGACGCTCCACACCCTGGTCACGGAACTTCAGCTGGTGCAGGACCAGGCCCTCACGCGGGGTGAACCCGACCCGGAAGGACCAGTCAGCCCACTGGACATGGTTACCGGTCACCTGGAACGAGGCGCCCTCGGGCTGGGTGATCTCGATCGGCTTCAAATCCGTGCGGGCCGGGCCAACGTACTTGGGCAGGTAATTGCCCCGGGCGGACGGGACCGGGATCGCCTGGTCATCCTCGAGCCTGACGACCTCACCGGAGGACAGGTCATAGAACACAATGAAGTTCTCGATCGGGTGCGCGTACGGGCTGTCATCGGGCTCGTCCCGGACGAAGACCAGGGCACGCATCAGACGCCGGCCCTCGGCGTCCTCACCGAAATACCCCACCGACCACGGCTCGAAGCAGACCAGGTCCAGGTCCGTCAGGCCCCGCTTCGCCAAAGCCTCGATAACCTTCGGATCCTTCCGGCACGCCTCCTCACACTCGGCGAACTCATCGAGCATGAACGGCGGCTGGACATTGGCAGCGAGCTGGACCCACGAATCCACCGTCCCGGTCTCCAGATTCACGACCGCCTCGTACGACCGCGCCGCGGCCCGGTCCACCAGAACAGCGTCCGCCTCACGGCCCACCTGCACACCATTGCGCAGGTCCTCCTTGGCCGGCTCACGCAACTCAACGCTGATAAAACGGAACGACTCCGCCGCCGCCGGCCCCTCCTTCAAAACCGCCACCGCACGGGAAATCTCCTCCCGCGACAACGGATCCAACGGATGCGCCACCCCAACAGCGGCTGAAGTTTCAATGTCGAGAGTCATGCTTATCTCCTAGATAAATCGGAATGGGGGATGCATACGGCGCGGAGGTGAAGCGCTCCGGAAACGGGGCTTGAAGTAGCCGAGGGTAGTCACGGTGGTTGTTGACCCAAACACGCCCGGCCTGTATCTCGTGCCCGGCCCCGGTAGCTGGTGTGGCCGTGGGGCTAATGGATACGAAAGGTCCCTAAATTCTCAGAACTGTTCGGCGTTGTCCGAACTGTTCATCACCGGTGCAAGTGAACGTCCTCTGTTCCAGAGAGTCAGCCGGGCTCTGCGACGAACCTGGCGATGTGATCCCGGTCACTTGCATTCCTTACAAGAAGCAAAGCTATGCCACGGAATTCGTTTAGGCGAGGCTTTCATAAACATTTACTTGAGAAATTCCGGCGCATAAATTCCCACTCCAGTTAACATGTTGGAAACATTCGGAAACACGGGCATACCTATCGCTGACGGCCTCCGAAATGCTAATGTTCTGCACCTTGGCTCGATGACTTGCGCCGCCCTCGGAGTAAGGCGAGCGCGCCCCACCCGAAGGGAGAGTTGGTACCCAGTGTCTGCACGCGGTGATCGCTTTATCACTCCCCGTTCACCGGTGGAGGGTCTGCGCCGCCGGAAACTTTCCTTCTTGCCGGTCTTCGCGCAGGCGGTTGCCGGCGTGGCGCCTGCAGGTGCCATGTCCGTCATTCCGGCTCTTGTCTTCCCGGGTCTTGTCTTTGGATCCAACGGACCGAACCTCCTGGTGACATTCGGCGTGGCCATGGCCGTCATGGTCCTGGTTGCCTTCTGCCTAAGACCAATGGCACAGCGCATGGCAGCCGTCAGCGGCCTCTACAGTTACACCGCCAAGGGACTTGGGCAGCGGACGGCGATCACCGCCGGATGGTCAGCCATTTTCGGTTACGGCCTCGTGGCCATGGCCGCACTGCTGCTTGTTGGCGTCTACGTCGGCCAACTGTTCTCCAACCTTGGGGTCCCCGCTGCAGACTCCAAGGTGTTCACAGTGCTGGTCATACTTGCCTCCGCGGCTACCGCTTGCCTCCTCATGGTCAGGGGGATCCGCATATCGGCGTGGTTCATGGTGTTGATGGAGTCCATCTCGATCGGAGTCCTCGCCACCCTGATGATCATCTACTTCGCCGTCAACCCGTCGAAGCTCAGTCTCGGTAGCGTGTTTGCTTGGAACGGAAATTTTGACGCGCTACCGATCGGCATCGTCGTGGCCGTTAGTGCCTTTGTCGGTTTCGAAAGCCCGACCACGCTGGGAGGGGAGGCGCACAGACCCTTCGTCACCGTCCCCCGCGCCATCACCTGGACCCCCATCCTCATGGGTGTGCTTTGCCTTCTCGCCGTGACCGCCCAAGATGCAGCGCTCAAGGAGGCACCGTTAAGCATCGCAGCGAGCTCTACGCCGTTGTCTGACCTCTTTTCCCAGTCTTCACCTGTCTCCGCTGCAATCCTTGACCTTGGCATCGCCGCATCGTGGTTTGCGTGCGCGATCGCCTCTGTTAACGCCCTTGCCCGGATATTTTTCTGTATGGGCCGGGAAGGGGTTGCACCGAAAATAGCCGGCAGGACCCATCCCGTCTTTCGAACCCCTTCGATGGCCATCATGGTCATAATGCCCGTAGTTGCCATCGTGCCCATTGCAGTCGTGACTTCAACTGCCAGTCCGGAACGGGGGCTCGTGAACCTCCTCACGCTGGGCGCCTACGGATATCTGGGGTCCTATATCCTTGCTAGCGCGTCCCTGCCCTTCTTCCTGCGCCGGATCGGGGAGAGTACCTACGCCAGCTGGATACTGGGAGCCGTAACCACTCTCGCCCTCGGAGCCGTCTTTTGGACAGCCGCAGCGGCATCTATCCGCACAGGCAGCCTTGAGACCGTTATCTACGCGGGCGTCCTCCTGGCTAGCACCATGTATGCGACGTTCCTACACTTCCGATTACCAAGGCGTCTGGCGGCCGTCGGCATCTATGACGAAACCCGGGAATTGGACCTCTTTCATGGCAGGCCCACCCCATGACCTACAGGCCCACACACTCCGGACCCAGCACAACGTCAAACCCGCTCAGGATCCTGGAAATCGTGGCACGGTTCGGCACCGGGACAACGGCTAAAGAGGTCACCGATGCCCTGCAGATGCCCCAGGCGACCGCGTATCGGATCCTGAATTCGCTCGTCGCGGACGAATATCTGGCCCGCACGTCCGACCTCCGCGGATTTGCACTAGGTCAGGCGATCTCGGGGCT
Organism: Arthrobacter sp. K5; assembly: GCF_040448525.1. Taxonomy (NCBI): domain Bacteria; kingdom Bacillati; phylum Actinomycetota; class Actinomycetes; order Micrococcales; family Micrococcaceae; genus Arthrobacter; species Arthrobacter sp. K5. The sequence goes on from NZ_CP159279.1 coordinate 3,318,733, forward strand.
CATTACGGCTGCGACTCCCCCAACCGTTCCCACCGCAGCCCGCGCCCTCATAGAGGAATTTCGGGGCGGGAACCGTTTCGCCGTGCATCTCTTGATGTTCCGCAGCGCTTCCCTCAGAGTCGCCGATGAGGACCCGGATTATCCGCTCCACTCTGTTTTCGAAATGCTCCGGTATCCGCACGCCTCTGCAGCAGGAAAACTGATGCTTGCTGAACTTGGGGATTCGGCATCCCCATTCCCTACAGGACCGTTGGTGAAGCTGACACAGCACACCATCACAGACAGTGGTCAACTGGAAGAACAACTCGCCGAAATTAGGCTCAAAGGCGAGGCATCGGAAATCAACGAATTGGAACAAGGATCCGCCAGTCTCGCATTTCCCGTAAGGCTGCCCAACGGCGTGGCCGGCGCAGCCCTGTGCCTGTCCAGCCCGGCAGAGCGGTTCACGGCAACCCGCGAGCACGCAGAAGCCGCCCGTGAACTGGCCTCACGGCTGGCACCTTTCCTGTTCTGATTAACGTCACATAGGCGCGTCAGGCAGTCCTGACGCGCCTTGCGTGTGGCGATCTTGTCTTTCTTCTTACACCGCCCCGGCGAACCGGAACTCGTCCCCGTCCGCGATGGCCTTATCGGGCGTGGTGCCGGGGTAGACCTGTTCCCAGAGCACCTGGTCCTCCGGGTTGGATTGTGAGGCTCATGCTGGCACCCCGAATGCCTCCAGGTCCGGGATGCCCTGCTCCTGAAGGCTGACCTGATGCATCTTGGAAATAGCCAGATTGCGAACCGTTTCACCGAAGACTTCGTCGGGGTCGAGGCGGCGCAGTTCTTCGGCGAGGCAGTCGCGGAGGCTGCGCCGCGGCAGCGAGATCCGTTGCGCGGGCTGCCCGGGCTGGGTGAGTTCGGCGACGGTGTGTCCAGGCCGGAACAGCCGGATGCTGCCGGACGTCTTGATCAGTTGGACGCCCCGGATTCCGGTGCCGGGCGCGTCCGCAAGGATGTTGACCGGCACGTCCAGGGCCTGCGTGAGCCACGCTGCGAGCAGGATGGTGCTGGGCGAGTCCGAGGCGCCCTCGACGGTGACGGCGGTAATCGGCGTGGCGTCGGCCTGATCCAGAACTGCAGCGAGCTTAATCCGCCAGTTCGTTAGCCGCGTCCAGGCCAGGTCGGTATCGCCTGCCCTGTAGGTGTTCCGGATATTCTCCAGCGCCCACAGGGGGTCCGCCTCGTTGGCCGAGTCCGTGATCCGGCGGTGCGCAATCCTGCCGATCGAGGTTTGGCTGGCATTCGCCGGTGCCCCGTTAGACCACCAGGCCACGATCGGGGCGTCGGGCAGCAACAGTGCGGCAACGAGGGACTCGCTTTCCTCGGCGAGTTCACCGAAGCCGCGCAGCACGATGACCTCGGACGCGCCCGCGTCCCCGCCGACCCGGATCTGGGCGTCCAGGTGGGTGGGTTCCTCCGGAGAACCGGCAGCCAGCACGATGATCCGGCAGGGGTGCTCGCGGCTGGCCTCGTTGGCCGCCTCGATCGCTTCCTCTTCCAGTCCTGACTTTGTGATGACCACCAGGGTGAGGACCCGGCCGAGGGCGATCACGCCGCCCTGCGCGCGCAGGGATTGGACCTTCTTGGCAACAGCAGAGGTGGTGGTGTTGGGGAGATCTACAATCATGGCCTTCTCCAGGTGCGTCCGTCGCGGGTAAGCAGCTCATCCGCCGAGGCTGGGCCCCAGCTGCCTGGCGCGTACGGCTCGGGCCGGTCGGGCAGGGAGGCCCAGTACTCCTCGAACGGGTCCAGGATCTTCCAGGACAGTTCCACCTCTCGGTGGCGGGGGAACAGCGGCGGCTCGCCGAGAAGCACGTCCAGGATCAGCCGCTCGTAGGCTTCGGGGCTGGACTCGGTGAACGCGTGCCCGTAGCCGAAGTCCATGGTCACGTCCCGGACTTCCATCTGGGTGCCGGGGACTTTGGACCCGAACCGGATCGTGGCGCCTTCGTCGGGCTGGACCCGGATCACCACGGCGTTCTGGCCGAAATCGTCGTCGCTGTGGCTCCCGTTCCCCTGGTTACCGAACAGCAGGTTCGGTGCCCGCTTGAACACCACCGCGATCTCCGTCACGCGGCGGCCGAGCCGTTTGCCGGCGCGCAGGTAGAACGGCACCCCGTTCCAGCGCCGGGTGTTGATGTCCACCCGGATCGCGGCGTAGGTTTCGGTGGTCGAGTCGGCGGGGATGCCGTCCTCTTCCAAGTAGCCCTGGACCTGCTCCCCGCCCTGCCAGCCGCCGGTGAATTGGCCACGGGCCGAATGCGTGGACAGGTCTTCCGGGAGCTGAACGGCGGCCAGGACCTTTTCCTTCTCCGCGCGCAGGTCATTGGCGTTGAAGGAGATGGGCTCCTCCATGGCGGTCAGGGCGAGCAGCTGCAGCAGGTGGTTCTGGATCACGTCGCGGGCCGCGCCCACGCCGTCGTAATACCCTGCCCGGCCGCCGGTGCCAATGTCCTCGGCCATGGTGATCTGCACGTGGTCCACGTAATTGGCGTTCCACAACGGCTCGAAGAGCTGGTTGACGAAACGCAGCGCCAGGATGTTCTGGACCGTCTCCTTGCCCAGGTAATGGTCGATGCGGAACACGGAATCGGCCGGGAACACCGACTCCACGATGTCGTTCAGCTGCCGGGCCGATTCGAGGTCGTGCCCGAACGGCTTCTCAATAACCACCCGCCGCCACTTCTCGCCCTCGGCCTGCGCCAGGCCGTGCTTCGAGAGCTGCCGGCAGACCAGTTCGAAGGCCTTCGGCGGGATCGACAGGTAGAACGCGTGGTTTCCCCGCGTACCGCGCTGCTCGTCCAGTTCGGCCAGAGTGGCGGAAATCCGCCCAAAGGCGGCGTCGTCGTCGAACTCGCCCTGAACGAAACGAATGCCCTCGGAAAGCTGGTCCCATACCGCCTCAGAAAATGGCGTCCGGGAATATGCTTTCACGGACTCCTTGATCGCGGCCTTGAGATCCTCATTCGTCCGGTTCTGCCTGCCGAAGCCCACCAGTGCAAAGCTCGGCGGCAGGAGTCCCCGGCTTGCGAGGTCATAGACGGCGGGCAAGAGTTTCTTGCGTGCCAAGTCGCCGGTGACACCGAAGAGCACCAGGGACGATGGTCCGGCCACCCGGGACAGCCGGCGGTCGCGCGGATCCCGCAGCGGGTTCTGCCCGGACCTCACATTCGAATCAGGGTAAGTAACAGACATTGTTGCCTTCTAACTTTCGACATGCAGTGCGTGTCGACCGACGGTCACGAGAGAACTAGCTCGCGAGTCTCCCCGAAGGGAACGGTGTCGCTGAGCGTGAGCGTGTACCGGCCAGGATCATGGCGGGTGACCAGGATGCCGGCAAACTGTTGGGGCGCCCGGCGGAGCAATGCCTCTGCATCGTCGAGCAACTCGTAAAGCCGAACAGGGTCATTAATGAGGACTTCCACGTACTCGGCGGCCTGACTAGACATGATGAACAGCTTCCTTCCCAGGGATCAGGGTCCCCCAATATGCCAACCCCTCATCCTCGGGGTGTGCTGTGTCTTAACTCCGTCGGTGGCGTCCCGCGCCGTAAGGGTGCGGGACGCCACCGACAATTAGCGACCTAGACGATGGCTGCGCGGAGTTCCTTCGCGGCCACGGCGGGGTCGGCTGCACCGTAGATGGCACCGCCGGCGACGGCGACATCGGCGCCGGCCTTCTGCACGTCACCGATGGTGGCGAGCTTCACGCCGCCTGCCACGGAGAACGGAACGCGGGCTTCGGCACCGGCGCGGAGCAGACCGTTCAGGTCGAAGCCGGGCTTGGCCTGCTCGTCCAGGCCGGCGTGCATCTCAACGAACTTCGCACCCAGGGCGCGGACTTCCTTGGCCCGGGTGACCTTGTCCTCGATGCCGATGAGGTCAACGACGACGCCCTTGTTGTGGGCCTGGGCTGCCTTGACCGCACCGGCGATGGTGGAGTCGTCAGCGGCGCCGAGCACGGTGACCAGGTCAGCGCCGGCCTTGAAGGCGATGTCGGCTTCGAGCTCGCCGGCGTCCATCGTCTTCAGGTCAGCGAAAACGATCTTGTCCGGGTGGGCTTCCTTCACGGCGGTGATGACGGAAAGGCCTTCGGCCTTGATCAGCGGCGTGCCCAGTTCGATGATGTCGACGTACTCGGCAACCTTGCCGGCCAGTTCGAGAGCAGCTTCGGTGGTCAGGAGGTCGATGGCAACCTGGAGCTTCATGATGTTGTTTCTTTCTGTAGGACTGCAATTGGGTGTGGAAAAACGTTGGGTGAGGAACTGACGGCCTCGGTTACCCGGGGTTGGCGGTTACTCGGGGTTGGCGGTTACTCGAGGTTGGCGTGGCGCAGCCACAGCTCCTCCGCCGGCTGGGCGTCGTTGTCCCAGAGCGACTGGAAGATGGCCTCGGTGGCAACGAAAAGTACCTGTTCGAAGAGGGACCCGGCGTACTGGCGGGAAACGCTGGAGCCGTGGTCGGTCTTCTGGGCGGCAGGAATGATCACCACTGCATCGGCGAGTCCGGCGAGCGGCGAATCCGGGTTGGTGGTGAACGCGGCAATCCGCGCGCCGGCCTTCGCTGCTGTTTCCGCTGCCTTGACCACTCCGGAGGTCGTTCCCGATCCGGAGGCGACCAGGAGCAGGTCGCCGGAGCTGATGGCGGGTGTGGTGGTGTCGCCGGCGACGTGGACGTTCAGGCCCAGGTGCATCAGCCTCATGGCAGCCATGCGCAGGACGAGGCCGCTGCGGCCCGCTCCGGCGACGAACACGCGGCCCGTCAGGCTGATGTGGCGTGCCAGGCTGGCCACCTGCTGCTCGTCGATCTTGGCCGCCGTATCCGCGATCTCGTCCCTTACGAGGGACAGATTGCGGACAATGTCATCTGTGGTGCTGTACACCGCAGTCGTCGCGGTTGCTGTCGGATTCACGGTTTTTCCCTTCGATTCGGCCATCGGCCTGTAGCAGCCGAGTGGATGCTTTCTGGTTGATATCCATGATTCCGAAGCAAGCGGGCAGGGGTAACACTGTTTTCTGACGGTTTTGACTACCCTTAAGGATTGGTCCGGTTCGAAACGGGCGTTCAGCAACGGAAGTGACACCAAAGCCTCTTGCGGGAGATCAAAGGCCTTTAAGTACTCCCGGACTGTAGTATTAGCCCAACCCATAGCCCATCTTCGGAGCGCAGACTTTTGGCCTCGCCGACACCCTTCGAGTCGCAGATATATCGGTCATTGCCCGAAATCGAGCGGGCCGATGCGATTGTCGACAGAATCTCCACGGCCATCTCGCTCGGGCTGCTCAAGGTCGGTGAACGACTGCCACCTGAAGCGGCACTCTCGGAGATGTTCGGCGTCGGCGGCGCCACCCTTCGCGAAGCCTTGGGGGAACTGCGCGAGCGGGGCATCGTTGAGACCCGCAGAGGTCGGAGCGGGGGATCCTTTGTCGTCAAGCAGCCTCAGAGCCAGACCGACGCCATCCGGGACTGGTTTCTCTCGACGTCTATTTCTGAAATACGCGACCTCGGAGACGAACATTCGGCCATAGCCGCCACCACCATTCGCCTGGCATGTGAACGCGCGGAAGCTCATGACTTCGAGCGTCTCCAAGAACTTGCGCGGGCATTGGTTCTGGCCCGGACCCCCGAGGTCCGTGCATCTGCTGACAGCCGCTTCCACATCGAGTTAGCAGTATCGGCGCAGTCACCGAGGCTGGCCAACGCCGAAATCCGGCTTCAGGAAGAGTCAGTCCAACAGTTGTGGGCTCCGCTCGGCGTACCACTTGACCCTGAAACGGCAACCGCAGAACACTTGGAGCTGGTCCGGGCAGTGGCCCAGGACCAACCCGAGAGGGCCCAAAAACTGGCACTTGAGCACATCAGGCGAAATATTTTTCACCTCATAGACACGAAACTGACCCTCGGTTACAGCCAATCAATCCAGGAACCCAATGAAGCCCGACACTGAAGTCGTACATGCTGCCAATGCCCTCACTTCGTGGACCAACGGCGTCTCCGCGGAGATCGAGGACCTTTCCAGAAACGTCGCCTCGCTGCTTGAACGAAATCTCGTCGGCAGGCCCAAGGTCGATAAAGCTGCCTTGGCCGGCCTGGACAAACTCTCACGCGAGTTCCTTGCGAAGAACACTTTTGCCGTAGGTGCCGGAACGTTCTTCGCCCATGCATCCGTTGAGGAGGGCGGCCGGACCTTGGACTGGTGGTCCCGCAAGGGATCCGGTTCCGTCGGAAGGCTGGATTTTGATCTGACTCCGGGCAGCAACCGGTATTACGACTATGAGAAGCTGCCGTTTTTCTCGACCGCCGCTTCCACAGGTGAACAGACTCTCTGGGGCCCGTACATCGACTATCTCGGCTTCGAGGAATACATCCTGACGTTCACCGCACCGTTTTCCGTTCATGGAACCTTCACGGGGGTTGCCGGATGCGACATTCGGATCAAGGACCTGGAACCCCTCATCATGCCGCACTTGCGCGGTATCCCGGGCGATGCCGCCCTCGTCAACGCCAGTAACCGCGTCATTCTCGGCAACTCCGGGATGTACCTGGTCGGCGAGCGGATCAAATCCGGGTCTCCGGAGCAGCACCGAATGGCCTTGGATGTTCCACACCTGGGGCTCTCCTTGATTTACACATCAACGCGTCATGCCTCGTGACGCTGTAGGCGGCCGTCTTGGGGGACGGCGGTCCAGCCACCCCGCTGCTGTGACATAAAACCTTTGCCGGTATAGCTTTAGCGTCCCGCGTGAGCGGCCTGGCACTCGCAAGGCAAACAGCCCATAACCGGGCGGCCATCCAACGCTGTGTGACCTTCCAGCGCCATCACACCCGCGTGTGCGATGGACGCACTGCCCGGACTCAAGTCCCGGCGGGCGCTTCAACGAAGCGCAAGATTCCCGCGATTAAAAGCTATTGCATTGCAGCTTTAAGGAGTAATCTTCGAAGTGATCTGTTTCACAGGAGAGCCCAGGCGTGCACGTCCACACCGCAGGCTCGGAAGCCTTCAGCTCGAAGATCCGGCGCTCATGGCCGAGCCACCGGGGCTGGAGAGGAATCACCGATAGCGGCTTCGCTCTCAGGCAGGTTCATTGACGAGCCAGGCCTGAACTAGCGGCGGAACCGGGACGAAGGTGTCGTAATCGGGGAAGTGCTTCCTCATCCGTCCTGCGATTTGACACAGGACGTAGACAAAAATCTGACAACGCTTAGTTGTTCAAGGGAGATTGTTATGAGTGAAAATCGTTTGGATGGGGGCGATGACCTGGAGAGGTCTATCGACTGGAAGCAGGGTCTGGCCATTGCGCTGGGCGTACCCCTGCTGATTCTGCCCTCCCTGGGCTACCTTCCGATGTACCTGTCCGCCGCAGCAATTCTTATCTGGGGACTGTCGGTCGTTCAGGGCTTCTTTCAGAACGCTGCATACGCTGAGATGGCTACGACCTTTCCCAAGGCCTCTGGCCTGCCGGGTTTCGCGCAGCATATTTTTCGCACCGAGAACTACAAGGGAAAGTACGACAAGAGCAAGTTGATCGGCGGCTTCAGCGCCTGGAGCTACTGGTTCGCCTGGACCCCCGTACTGGCGATTTTTTCCATCCTGGTGGGCGGTTACCTGCATGGGCTTTTTCCGGTGCTGGGCGAAACGTTTACCGAGTACCAGCTCTCACTGATATCCGGGGTGGTGATTTTCGGCGGACTGTTCGTGGTCAACTGGTTCGGCCTCAAGGATGGCGCCAAGCTGGGTTACATCCTCGCTGCGTTTTCCCTGATACCGCTGGTTGTCCTGACCGTGGCGCCTTTTGCTACCGGACACGTAGAGATGACCAACATCACGGGCAGCTGGATCCCGGCCGACTGGTCGTGGGACATGCACCACATCCTGATTCTCCTGGGCATTTTTGCCATCGCTCAGTGGAGTGCCTGCGCTTGGGAAACGGCAGCCATCTACGGCCCGGAATACAAAAACCCGCCCAAAGATGTCTCCAAGGCGTTGTTTGCCTGCGGCATCATTTGCTTCTTCTCGTTCGTACTGGTGCAAGCTGCAGTGATCGGCGTGCTCGGTGTTGACGGCGTACTGGACGAACCCGTATCGCCCTTGATTCCGGTCGCCCAGGCAGTCTTTGGCCAAGCCGGCTCCATGATCACCATCATCATGCTGATCGCGGCGATGATACTGATCATCCAAACGGCCTATCTGGGCTCGTCCCGCGCAATGCACTCCATGGCGACCGAAGGCAACCTCCCCCGGGCCCTCGGCAGAACGAACCGCCACGGCACTCCGGCTGTTGCCATGCTGGTCATCGGAGCCTTCAACCTGGTGCTGATTTCGATGGGAAACCCCGCTGCGATTGTCGCGGCATCGGCGATCGGCTACACCTGCGCCAACGGCATCAGCCTGTTCGCCTACGTGAGAGCCAGAAAGCACCCCGCCTTTGCTGGCCTGGCAAGGCCCTTCAAGGCGCCCAAGGGCTGGAAACACGTCGCCATGCTCTTCGGCCTGTTCAATCTGCCCCTGTGCCTGATAGGCGTGGTTTACCTCAACAGCTTGGAGATCGGCTGGACCCCGACGTGGGTCGGCTTCATCGTACTGGCGCTCTACATCCCCATTTGGTTCTATTCCCAGCACGAATCGCGCCGCTCCAACCAGAAGGCAGCAACTGACCGCTCGTCAGATCATGATGCGGCCGATAGGGAACGGGTCCCAGATCCCATGTGACGCAGCCGGCAGTTCCGGCTGCCCAACGCGGGTCAGCTCGTCCGCGCAGTAGTGTGACCCCATAAAGACAGGAAGGCAGGACCGTTGAAAAACGGTCCTGCCTTCCCTGCGTTTCCTCGGGGACGCTGCATCGTCATCAACCGCTACCACGCGAATATCCTCACATCGAACTTTTTTGGTCCCATCGCGTGCCTCGCGGGACGAGAAGCAACTTGCCCGGCGGCAGCGGTTGCGCACGGACTGCTCGCCGCCAAACCAAGCAATCTTCTGGAGGTGGCACCCGGAAAGATCAAGGCAAGCGTTACGGTCCAGGAGACAAAAATGTCTCTTTGCGTGAATATTCCAAAAAAAGTCTGGACTAGATGAATTAGGAGGAGTAGGTTTGCTTGTGGGACGAAAAAGCGTGACCGGCATCACACCAGCAGACCTCGGTGAAGAGCTCCGCTGGCCCCTCTGGAAGCAGAGGATGTCGGGTTTTGCAGGTCCCCTCCCGGAGCTTAGCCCGGCTTGAGATGACCTTCAGCGCAACTTTATTTGCACCCAAAGACGAACAGTCCTGACAAACCATTAACCCAGGAGAGACCCATGGAAACCATCCTCACAGGAACTTTGACCAAGGCCGGATCCATCCACAAGGTAGTAGGCGGAGATGTCGGCCTGCCGCCGATGAACGAGCCCGGCACTGTCGCCGCAATCGGTGACTCCCTGCATAACCCTGAAGGGTCGGTCATGAGCGCCGGCTTCTTCGAGCTGAAGGCTTCCGAACCCCTGGTGTACACGTACACCTATGACGAGATGAAGGTCGTCATCAAGGGCGAGTTCATCCTCACCGACCAGGCGACGGGCGAAGTCACGCACGCGAAGGAGCGCGACGTGCTGTTCTTCCCGAAGGGCACCACGGTTAAGTTTGAGACCCCGGAGTACGGTCTGGGGTTTTTCACCGGCGAGCGTTCCTTCGCACCGTAAGGATCCGACCATGTGTTCCGCGTCCATGCCGCCGGCAGCAGGCACAGGCCTGGAACCTGGTTTCCGCGGTGTCATCTGTGCGTCCTTTGGCGCCACAGGTGACACCGCGGGTCAACACACCGGTGTCCAGCCCAGGCATGATCTCCGTTTCAAAGCTGCAAACCCCGAAGCCCTCTCGGAGCTGAGGTCCGTACTTGGACGTTCGCACGTTGGAGTTCGCCTCGTGCTCGCCGGGCCACCGGCGGACATCCGCGCAGCCGCGGCCGCCGCCGCGGAATGCGGACTGCAGCAGGAGGAGCTCACCCTTCTCAGTGACGAGACCGCTCCCCGGGTAATTTACTGCCCGCACTGCCACGCGACCACCACAACCGTTCGGCCGGCCGGCTCCGAGGTCCAATGCCGGGGATGTGCCACCAGCCTGGCCACCACAGATCATTTTTCCCGCCGAATGGGCGCGTACCTAGGGTACTCGGCCCACGCCGAGGAGGCATCATGACTATCACGGCGCTCCCGATCACTGCCCACCCGGCGGTGGAAGGTGGCCTCCAGCTGGAGGTGACCAACATCAGTCCCCAGACGGAATCGATTGTCAGCATCACGTTGGCTGATCCGTCCGGGGCACGGCTTCCGTCCTATGTCCCGGGCAGCCACCTGGTGGTCCAGTACGGCAGCGGCGTCAACGCGTATTCGCTCACCGGCTCGGGCAACGGCCCGACCGAATACACCATCTCCGTCCTCCGGGTCGAGGACGGAGCGGGTGGATCGGTGGCAATGCACCAACTCGGCGTAGGTGACCGCGTGTACGTTTCGCGGCCCCGCAGTGCTTTCGCCCCGGCCTCAACAGCCACCCACCACCTGCTGATCGCCGCCGGCATCGGCATCACGCCGGTCCTCTCGCACGCCCGTGCGGCAGCGGACCGGGGCACGACCTCCTCCCTGATCTACGTGTACCGGCCCGGGGCCGGAGCCCACGTGGAAGAGGCCCGGGACCTGCTGGGACCTGCCCTGACCGAATGCAGCGACCGCAACAGTTTCCAGAAGGTCCTCGCCGAACAGCTCATGACCCAGAGCCTGGGAACCCACCTCTACGTCTGCGGCCCGGTTGCCTTCATGGATGCGGTTCTGGATCAGGCACGGGAGCTGGGATGGCCACCGGCGAGGCTGCATTCGGAAGCCTTCGGTGCGGCCGAACTGGACGACGGCGAGCCGTTCACCGTTAACCTGGTCCGCAGCGGCCTCAAGCTGGACGTGCCGTCCGGCGTGTCGCTTCTGGAAACGCTCGAAAAGGCAGGGAAAACCATCCCCAACATGTGCCGTAAAGGCATCTGCGGAGAATGTGTCCTGCCGGTCCTCCGGGGAAACCCGCAGCACCGGGACCTCTATCTGACCGACCAGGAAAAGGCCGAGAACACCACAATGATGTGCTGTGTTTCACGCAGCGAAGACCCAGAATTGGAGTTGGACCTTTGAGCATCACTCTCGACAAAGACACTGACACCGCCACCCTCCCGGAACGCATCAGGCACTTTCCTTTCCCGTTTCTCGGTGACCAGTACCGCTATAGCGCCAACGTCGAACCGGCCAACAAAAACGTGCCGACAGACGCCGGCGCCTGGGGGGCCGGGCTCATCGACATCGACGAGTTCTACCATAAGGAACTGGCCGACCGCGAGGCGATCCTGGCCCGCGACCCCTCGCGCATGGCCGTCCTGCCCCACATGCGGCCCGCCGTCTGGGACACGATCGCCACCCTGCTTCCCGCCATGGCCGCGGAATACCCGGACATCATGTCCTTCCACCGCGAGGGGAATGCATGCCGCTGGCAGAACAAACTGCAGGACCTCGACGTGCAGTTCACCGTGGGCGACGACGATTCGCTGCCCATGGGCCCCCTGAGGTTCCTTGGCACTCAGATCCAGGACGACATCGTTCTCCTCGACATTCGGGACAACACGATGTGGCTCGACGCCGGCCTGGTCACCTTCGCCGCGGACTGGTCCTTCAATTTCGACGTCGGGATGAGCTTCCTCGAAATCCACGGCCCCGTACCGCGGGTCAAGGAAGAAAACATCATCAGCCGTGCCGAACAATTCCTCATGCGGCTGCAGCCGGGCGAACAGTTCCGTCGCACCAACTGGACCATGACCGTCGGCAACCGGCTGGACACCTCCACCGAAACCTACCCCGAATGGGGACCGGACCGCGGAACCATCGCCACTGACCCTGATATGCCGGACAAGCTCCACCTTCGCGTGGAAGTCCAGCACCTGGTCCGGCTCCCCCACACCGGGGTCCTGCTGTTCCTGATCCGCAGCTACCTCCTGCCCCTCAGGGACATCGCCAAGGTCCCGACCTGGCGCCAAAAGTTCGGCCACGTCCTGGCCGAACTCCCGGACGACATGGCCGAGTACAAAGGCATCATCCGCTACCGCAAGGCTGCGTCCGACTGGCTGCTGGCCGGCTAAAACGCCGGCTCAACCCCCAACCATTGCTATTAACTACAGTCTTATGGAAGTAATCCATAAAAAAGGCTGGACTAGATGATTAACATGGCGTAGCTTTTTCTACACGAACGGAATGCACGTGGCCGGCATCACACCGGCAGGTGGTCCCTCCCGGATCCTAAGGGCTCGGAGGGGCCCTCAGCACAGTCTTAGTTGCACCACCGATGAACAGTTCTGACGAAGACGAACAGTTCTGAGAATCCGGGGACATTGCCCCCCAAAAGCAACACCACCTAAGCAACCTCATCCTGAACCAGGATTTATCTAGGAGATAAGCATGACTCTCGACATTGAAACTTCAGCCGCTGTTGGGGTGGCGCATCCGTTGGATCCGTTGTCGCGGGAGGAGATTTCCCGTGCGGTGGCGGTTTTGAAGGAGGGGCCGGCGGCGGCGGAGTCGTTCCGTTTTATCAGCGTTGAGTTGCGTGAGCCGGCCAAGGAGGACCTGCGCAATGGTGTGCAGGTGGGCCGTGAGGCGGACGCTGTTCTGGTGGACCGGGCCGCGGCGCGGTCGTACGAGGCGGTCGTGAATCTGGAGACCGGGACGGTGGATTCGTGGGTCCAGCTCGCTGCCAATGTCCAGCCGCCGTTCATGCTCGATGAGTTCGCCGAGTGTGAGGAGGCGTGCCGGAAGGATCCGAAGGTTATCGAGGCTTTGGCGAAGCGGGGCCTGACGGACCTGGACCTGGTCTGCTTCGAGCCGTGGTCGGTGGGGTATTTCGGTGAGGACGCCGAGGGCCGGCGTCTGATGCGTGCCCTGGTCTTCGTCCGGGACGAGCCCGATGACAGCCCGTACGCGCACCCGATCGAGAACTTCATTGTGTTCTATGACCTGTCCTCCGGTGAGGTCGTCAGGCTCGAGGATGACCAGGCGATCCCGGTCCCGTCCGCCCGGGGCAATTACCTGCCCAAGTACGTTGGCCCGGCCCGCACGGATTTGAAGCCGATCGAGATCACCCAGCCCGAGGGCGCCTCGTTCCAGGTGACCGGTAACCATGTCCAGTGGGCTGACTGGTCCTTCCGGGTCGGGTTCACCCCGCGTGAGGGCCTGGTCCTGCACCAGCTGAAGTTCCGTGACCAGGGTGTGGAGCGTCCGGTGATCAACCGTGCCTCGCTCTCGGAAATGGTCGTCCCGTACGGTGACACCGCCCCGGTGCAGGCGAAGAAGAACGCGTTCGATTCCGGTGAGTACAACATCGGGAACATGGCCAACTCCCTGACCCTGGGCTGTGACTGCCTGGGCGAGATCCAGTACTTCGACGGGCACAGCGTGGACAGCCACGGCAACCCGTGGACGATCGAGAACGCGATCTGCATGCACGAGGAAGACGACTCGATCCTGTGGAAGCACTTCGACTTCCGTGAGGGCACCGCCGAGACCCGCCGCAGCCGCAAGCTCGTGATCTCCTTCATCGCCACGGTCGCGAACTACGAGTACGCGTTCTACTGGCACCTGTTCCTCGATGGGTCCATCGAGTTCCTGGTCAAGGCCACCGGCATCCTCTCCACCGCCGGGCAGCAGCCCGGTGCGAAGAGCCCGTACGGCCAGTCCCTGAACAACGACGGGCTCTACGCCCCGATCCACCAGCACATGTTCAACGTCCGGATGGACTTCGAGGTCGATGGCCCGAACAACGCCGTCTACGAAGTGGACATGGAATACCCCGAGCACAACCCCACCCACACCGCGTTCAAGGCAGTGGACCGGCTCCTGGAAACCGAACAGGCCGCGATCCGCAAGACCGACGGCGCCAAGCACCGGTTCTGGAAGATCGCCAACCACGAGAAGAAGAACATCGTGGACGAACCCGTCGCCTACCGGCTGATCCCCACCAACGGCATCCAGCTCGCCGCCGGGGACGAGTCCTACGTCTCCAAACGCGCCCAGTTCGCCCGGAACAACCTCTGGGTCACCGCCTACGACCGGACCGAACGCTTCGCCGCCGGCGAGTACCCGAACCAGGCCACCGGCGCCGATGACGGCCTGCACATCTGGACCCAGAAAGACCGGAACATCGTCGATCAGGACCTCGTGGTCTGGTACACCTTCGGCATGCACCACGTCGTCCGCCTCGAAGACTGGCCCGTGATGCCCCGCCAGAACATCGGCTTCATGCTCGAACCCCACGGCTTCTTCAACCAAAACCCCACCCTGAACCTCCCCACCGAAACCCGCACCACCAACGGCGGCCACTGCTCCACCAGCAACGGCCACTAAACAGCCAGGGTTCCAACAACCAGAACCGGACAAGAACCAAGAGCTGGACTCCAACCAGCCCTGAAACAGGTGGTCCCCGGCGCCGCCCCACGGCAGCACCGGGGACCACCTGCATCCAACCCCAAAACCTCGGTCCCCGATGCTGTCAGCACACCCGCGTCGGGGACCGAACCCATTTCCGGTCCACACCGGCAATGCCCGTTCTCCTGACCCGATCCCAGTAGTGAAAGCGTGATCGAACGTGTTCAACATCCCCGCACTTACCTGGACCCTCACCGCCGTCCTGCTCGCCGGCGGAAGCTACCACCTCTGGCAGGCCACACGGTCACACCACCTCACCGACCGGGTCAACAACACCCTCCACGCCCTCATGAACACCCTCATGGCCGCCATGCTCTGGAACCTCGCACCCACCACCATCCTCGCCCAGATCGGCCTCCTCGCCGCCGCAGCCCTCTGGTTCATCATCCAGGCCGTCGCCCGGCCCGAATTCAAACTCCTCTGCGCCGGCACCCAGGGCAGAATCAAATGCGCCTACCACGCCCTCACCATGGCCGCCGCAGCCCTCATGATCGCCATGATGACCCACCCCGCCACCACCACCGCAACCGGAACCGGACACGGCACCGGCCCGGCAAACCACACCCCCACGCCCGCCGCCCACCACGCCATGACCACCACACCCCACACCACCACAACAGCGCCAACACCACTGGACCACCCACCCGGCATCCTGCTCACACTGCTCTTCGCCACCGCAGCCCTGACCTTCCTCACCCTCCTCACCCGCCGCACCACAACCACCCACCACCACACCACCACACACTCCACCCGCACCGAACACGCCCTCGAAGCCCTCGGCGCCACCACCATGGCCCTCATGTTCGCCACCATGACCACATAGGCTCAGCAGAGCCAGATACGACGACGGCGGCACCCTTTCGGGTGCCGCCGTTTCGAGTGCTTTCGGTGCGGCCGGATTCCTACGCCGTCACCGGAGCCCGTGGTTGTGTGCCAGGGCGATGGCCTCGGTGCGGGAGCCGACTTCGAGCTTCTTGAACAGGTTCCGCACATGGAACTTGACCGTGTTCTCGCTGATGCCCATCGCGGAGGCGATGGTGCGGTTGCGGTTTCCGGCGGCGAGGTGCTGGAGTACTTCGAGTTCCCGGGCGGCAAGGTTCCATCCGGCGACATCCCCGGCGGGGCGCGTCGGCAGGTCGAGGGGGAGCGAGACGAAGACGTCCGCACCCCAGCCCGGCATGACGTCCATCCGCAGCTGGCCGGTGAGCGCCTGGACCCGGCGGTCCAGGCGGCTGATGCTCGGCGCGTCGGCGGCAAGTGCACCGCGGCCGTCGTCGCGTACGTTGATCAGCAGGTTTTCGCCGTCGCAGTCCCACTGTGTCCGGATTCGGCTGACCTCGGGTTGTTCCATCATGGCCAGCACAAGTCCGCGGACGACTGCCCTTGCCGCGTGGGCAACTTCGCCGGGAAGTGCCCGTCCATTCAGCGGCGGTTCGATGAACTCGGCCTCAATGCCGCTGTAGCCCGTGAGCGGCCGCAGGTCCTCCCGCAGGCGTTCGAAGGCTTTGGCGACCGGCTCTTCAACCAGGTCCGTCGTACGGTCGCTGAGGGTGCGGAGCTTGACCAGGGCCTTGGCGGTGAGGTCAGTGACAGTTGTGCGGGCTACTGCATTGTCCAGCTGGGACGAGCGCAGGGCTGCCAGGAGGGTCTCCAGGGTGGTGGAGTGCAGGTCGGTCAGTTCCGCCGTCACACGGATGCGTTCAGCCGAGGCCGCCCGGGATTCCAGCAGGTACGACGGCGGCGCATCGGCCACTTTCTCCTGGATCCGCTTGGCAGCAAGGTTCCAGAGATACCTCACCAGTTCCGGCTCGGCGTTATTGCCTGTATCGGCGGGCTGGGGATCGGTGATGACGAGGAGGGCCTGGCTGGAGGCGTGCTTCAGGGCCAGTGCTGCCCGGGGCCGGCCGGCAAGCTCGGCCTCCCCGAACCAGGGGGTCTCATCCGAAAGGGTAGCGCGAAGCGTATCAAGTTCGGCGATGGAAACCCGGGAGATGATTTCTTCCGCACCCGCCTTCTTCTGCGGGCGCCCCGTGCAGTCTTCGGTGAAGATCACCAGTGCGCTGCTGCCCAGGTAGGGAAGCAGGGCATCACGTAGCCGCTCCGCTATTTGGGTCGGGGGGGCATCGGCGACTGCTGCCACGGAATGCAGCAGCGGCCACGGCAGGTCTGAAACGGGCATGGTGGACGCCTTGGTGGGCTGGTCGGTTGCTGCGCTCATCCGAACAGTTTACGGCCACCCAGTCCGAAAGTGTAGTAAAAACCGTCAGAAAACAGTGTTACCCCTACCCATTTGTTTCGGGAGTATGGGTTTCAACCGGAAAGCATCCGTTCGGCCGCTGCAGGCCGACGAACCGAATTAAAGGGGATTAATTGTGAATCCGACAGCAACCGCGACGCTTATCGCAGACAGCACCACAACACTCGACTGGACGTCCCAGGACCAGCGGGCAGTGGACACACTCCGGGTTTTGGCCGCCGACGCCGTGGAGAAGGTCGGCAACGGCCACCCCGGCACCGCGATGAGCCTGGCTCCGGCCGCTTACCTGCTGTTCCAGAAGCTGATGCGCCACGACCCCCGCGATCCGGAATGGATCGGCCGTGACCGCTTCATCCTGTCACCGGGGCACTCCTCCCTGACGCTGTACAGCCAGCTGTTCTTCTCCGGATACGGACTGGAACTGAAGGACCTTCAGGCGCTGCGCACGTGGGACGCGCTGACCCCCGGCCACCCGGAATACAGGCACACCCCGGGCGTGGAAATCACCACCGGTCCGCTGGGCCAGGGCCTGGCCTCCTCGGTCGGCTTCGCGTACTCCCAGCGCCGCCAGCGCGGCCTGTTCGACGCCGATGCTCCCGCCGGCGAGAGCCCGTTCGACCACACCATCTGGGTCATCGCTTCCGACGGCGACATCCAGGAAGGCGTGACCTCTGAGGCTTCGTCCCTGGCCGGGCACCAGGAGCTCGGCAACCTCGTGGTCATCTACGACGAGAACCACATCTCCATCGAGGATGACACCGACGTCGCCTTCACCGAGGACGTCCTCAAGCGTTACGAAGCCTACGGCTGGCACACCCAGCGCGTGGACTGGACCGAGACGGGCGAATACGTCGAAGACGTCCAGGAGCTCTACTCTGCGCTGCTGGCCGCGAAGGCTGAGACCTCCAAGCCGTCCATCATCTCGCTGCGCACCATCATCGGCTACCCGGCCCCGAAGAAGCAGAACACCGGCAAGATCCACGGTTCAGCCCTCGGCGCCGATGAAGTGGCAGCCCTGAAGGAAGTGCTGGGCTTCGACCCCGCCAAGTCCTTTGAGGTGGACGAGGACGTGCTGGCCCACGCCCGCCAGGTCGTGGACCGCGGCGCGGCCGCCCGCAAGGAATGGGAAGAGTCCTTCTCCGCGTGGCAGTCCGCCAACCCGGAAGCCGCTGCCCTGCTGGAGCGCGTGGAGGCCCGCCGGCTGCCGGCCGGACTCGAGGCCGCCCTGCCGGTCTTCGAAGCAGGCAAGGACGTCTCCACCCGCGCCGCGTCCGGCAAGGTCCTGAACTCCATCGGCCCGGTCATGCCGGAACTCTGGGGCGGCTCGGCAGACCTCGCGGAGTCCAACAACACCACGATCGAGGGCTCGCCGTCGTTCATCCCGGCTTCCCGCTCCACGGAAGCGTGGAAGGGCAACCCGTACGGCCGCGTCCTGCACTTCGGTATCCGCGAGCACGCCGCAGCCTCGATCGTGAACGGCATCAGCCTGCACGGCAAGACCCGCGCGTTCTCCGGCACGTTCCTGATCTTCAGCGACTACCAGAAGCCGGCCATCCGGCTCGGCGCCCTGATGGGCGTCCCGTCCATCTATGTCTGGTCGCACGACTCCATCGGCCTCGGCGAGGACGGCCCCACCCACCAGCCGGTGGAACAGCTCGCCACCCTCCGTGCGATCGTCGGCCTGGACGTCGTCCGCCCGGCCGACGCCAACGAAGTTGGCGTCGCGTGGAAGACCATGCTGGAGAACCACGAGAACCCGGCCGGCATCGTCCTGACCCGCCAGAACGTCCCGACGTTCGCCCGCGGCGGGGGCGCCGCCGAGGGTGACACCTTCGCTTCCCCGGCCGGTGTGGCCAAGGGCGGCTACGTGCTGGCCGAGGCGTCCAAGGACGGCAAGACCGTGGACGCGCAGGTCATCCTGATCGCCACCGGCTCGGAAGTCCAGCTGGCCGTCCAGGCCCGCGAAGCCCTGCAGGCCGAAGGCATCGCAGCCCGCGTCGTGTCCATGCCGTGTGTTGAGTGGTTCAACAAGCAGGACGCCGCCTACCGCGAGGCAGTCCTGCCCGCAGCGGTCAAGGCCCGCGTCTCCGTCGAGGCAGGTCTTGCCCTGGGCTGGAAGGAATTTGTCGGCGACGCGGGCCGTTCCGTCAGCCTCGAGCACTACGGCGCATCCGCCGACTACAAGCGCCTGTTCCAGGAGTTCGGCATCACCGCGGAAGCAGTCGCTGCCGCCGCCAAGGACTCCCTCGCCGCCGCGGGCAACTAATTCCCACCTGCGCTGCGGCCGGTGCCGCGGGACGGCGCCCGGGCGTCCCGCGGCACTGCAAACTGTCATCATTTTCGAAGGAAGAAGCAGAAGCCATGACCAACGCAACACCCACCGCACAGCTTTCCGACGCCGGTTTGTCCATCTGGCTGGACGACCTCTCCCGGGAGCGGCTCGACAGCGGCAGCCTGCAGAAGCTCATCGACCAAAAGAACGTCGTCGGCGTGACCACCAACCCGTCCATCTTCCAAGCCGCGATCACCTCCGGTACCGACTACGACGCAAAGATCGCCGAACTCGCAGCGCAGGGCGCCGGCGTCGAGGAGACGATTTTCGAGATCACGACGGCGGACGTCGCCGACGCCTGCGACCTCTTCGCCCCGATCGCCGCCGCCACCAACGGCGTCGACGGCCGTGTCTCCATTGAAGTCGACCCCCGCCTTGCCTGGGACACCGCCGGCACCATCGCCGAAGCCAAGAATCTCTACAAAAAGGTCGACAAGGACAACGTCCTGATCAAGATCCCGGCCACGATTGAGGGTCTGGAAGCCATTACTGCCGTGCTGGCCGAGGGCATCAGCGTCAACGTGACCCTGATCTTCTCCCTCGAACGCTACCGGGCAGTCATCAACGCCTTCCAGGCCGGCCTGAAGCAGGCCCTGGATAACGGCCACGACCTTTCCAAGATCCACTCCGTCGCGTCATTCTTCGTTTCGCGCGTGGACACCGAAATCGACAAGCGCCTGGATGCGATCGGCACCGACGCAGCCAAGGCCCTCAAGGGCAAGGCCGGCGTTGCCAACGCCCGCCTCGCGTACCAGGTCTACGAAGAGCTCTTCTCCACCGAACGCTGGGCAGTCCTGGCCGAGGCTGGTGCGCGCCCCCAGCGCCCGCTATGGGCTTCCACCGGTGTGAAGGACCCGGCCTACCCGGACACCCTTTACGTCACCGAACTCGTTGCCGCCGGCATCGTGAACACCATGCCGGAGAAGACCCTGGACGCCACCTTCGACCATGGCGTGGTCACCGGCGACACCATCACCGGCACTTACCGGGAGGCGAACACCGTCCTCAACGCCCTCGAGAACCTCGGCATCTCCTACAACAACGTCGTCTCCCTCCTGGAATCCGAAGGCCTGGACAAGTTTGTTGCCAGCTGGAAGGAACTGCTGGCCGACGTCAACGGCGCCCTCACCACCGCACGGAAGGCATCCTAGCCACCAAGCTATCCGCCGTCCGTCCCGGCCGTGTGGAGACCCCTAGGGTCTCCACGCAGCCGGGTCCCCAGATCACCGAAAGGCAGACATCATGTCCATTTCACCCCTGAATTGCTGTATCAACCCCAGCATCCTCTCGGCCGACTTCGTCAACCTCGAAGCCGAGTTGGCCCGCATCAGCAACGCCGACGCCGTGCACGTGGATGTCATGGACAACCACTTCGTGCCGAACCTGACCATTGGCCTGCCCGTCGTCGAGCGGATCCAGAAGGTCAGCCCCGTGCCGCTGGACGCGCACCTGATGATTTCCAAAGCCGACCGCTGGGCGCCCCAGTTCGCCGACGCCGGCCTGAGCTCGGTGACCTTCCACGTCGAGGCGTCCGACGCCCCCATCAAGCTCGCCCGCGAACTTCGCGCACGCGGGTCCAGGGCGGGCATGGCACTGCGCCCGGCCACGCCGGTGGAACCATACCTGGACATGCTCCCCGAACTGGACATGCTGCTGATCATGACGGTCGAACCGGGCTTTGGCGGCCAGGCATTCCTGGACGTCATGCTGCCCAAGATCCGCCGCGCCCGCGCCGCGGTTGACGGCTCCGGCGTTGACGTCGCCATTCAGGTCGACGGCGGCATCACGGAAGAAACCATCGTCCGCGCCGCCGAGGCCGGCGCCAATGTCTTCGTCGCCGGGTCGGCCGTGTACGGCAAGCCCTCACCTGAGGACGCTATTGAGTCGCTGCGGGCAAAGGGCCAACTCGCCTTCGGCCCAGCAGTATCGCGCCCCAACAACGTCGTACTCCAACAAGCCTGAAGGACCACTCATGCGCGTTCACATCGCAACCGACCACGCCGGCATGGAGCTGAGCTCCCACCTCATCACGGCACTGTCAGCCAGCGGCTACGAGATGGTTGACCACGGGCCGGCCACCTACGACGCCGAGGACGACTACCCGGCCTTTTGCATCAACGCCGCCACCGCCGTCGTCACCGACCAGGCCGCGGGCGTGGACGCCCTCGGGATCGTGCTGGGCGGCTCAGGCAACGGGGAGCAGATCTCCGCGAACAAGGTCAAGGGCGTGCGTGCTGCGCTGGCTTGGAACCTGGACACGGCCAAGCTGGCCCGCCAGCACAACAACGCCAACGTCGTCGCAGTTGGCGGGCGCCAGCACACCGTTGAAGAGGCCACCGAACTGATCAAGGCATTCCTGGCCGAACCATTCACCAATGCCGAACGCCACGAACGCCGCATCGGCAAGATCGCCACATATGAGACCACTGGCGAGGTTGCCGAATAATTCGGCGCTTCACCCAGACATCCGGAGCAAGGAGTCAGCATGCCCATTGCAACCCCAGAGATCTATGCCGACATGATCGACCGTGCCAAGAAGGGCGGCTTCGCGTTCCCGGCCGTGAACGTGACGTCTTCGCAGACGCTGAACGCGGCGTTGCGTGGTTTCGCGGAGGCGGAGTCTGATGGCATTGTGCAGGTTTCCACCGGTGGTGCGGCGTACTGGTCCGGTGCTTCGACGAAGGACATGGTTGCCGGGTCGCTGGGCTTCGCGGCGTTTGCCCGTGAGGTGGCCAAGAACTACAACGTGAACATCGCGTTGCACACGGACCACTGCCCCAAGGACAAGCTGGATGGTTTCGTGCTGCCGTTGCTGGCCGCGTCCGAGGCCGAGGTGAAGGCCGGCCGGAACCCGATCTTCAACTCGCACATGTGGGACGGTTCGGCGGAGACGCTGCAGGAAAACCTGCGGATCGCCCGTGAGCTGCTGGACCGGACCGCTTCCGCGAAGATGATCCTGGAGGTCGAGATCGGCACGGTCGGCGGCGAGGAGGACGGCGTCGAGAACGAGATCAACGAGAAGCTGTACACCACGGTCGAGGACGCGCTGGCCACGGTGGAGGCGCTGGGTTCGGGGGAGAACGGCCGCTACATCACGGCGCTGACGTTCGGCAATGTGCATGGCGTGTACAAGCCGGGCGGGGTGAAGCTGCGTCCGGAGATTCTGAAGGACATCCAGGCCCAGGTCGGGGCGAAGATCGGCAAGGACAGCCCGTTCGACCTGGTGTTCCACGGCGGCTCCGGCTCCTCGGACCAGGAGATCGCGGACGCCGTCTCGTACGGCACGATCAAGATGAACATCGACACGGACACCCAGTACGCGTACACGCGTCCGGTGGCGGACCACATGTTCAAGAACTACGACGGTGTCCTGAAGGTCGACGGCGAGGTGGGCAACAAGAAGACCTACGACCCCCGCGTCTGGGGCGCCTCCGCCGAGGCCGGCCTCGCCGCACGGATTGTGGAAGCAACCCAGCAGCTCGGCTCCGCCGGCAAGACCCTCTAGCCAATTACCACCACTACACGTTGAAAGTGATCACATGAGCACTGAACCATCATCAGCCACTGTGCGTCGCGGAGCCGGGGCTGCGTCCCGGGTCCATATAGGCACCGACCATGCGGGTCTTGAATTGAGCCGTTCGCTGCAACAGGAACTAACCAGCCTGGGGTATGAGGTGGTGGACCACGGGCCGACGGCGTACGACGCCGAGGACGACTATCCGGCTTTCTGCATCGGCGCCGCCGAGGGCGTCGCCCGCGACATCAACGACAACCGGCCAAGCCTCGGCATCGTCATCGGCGGCTCCGGCAACGGTGAACAGATCGCGGCGAACAAGGTCAGGGGCATCCGCGCCGCTTTGGTCTGGAACGAGTCAACTGCGCGGTTGGCCCGGCAGCACAACGACGCGAACGTCATCGCCCTCGGCGCCCGCGAACACACACCGGAAGAATGCCTCAAATTCGCGGCCCTTTTCCTCCAGGAGCCCTTCACCCATGACTCCCGGCACAAACGCCGTATAGCGCAGATCGCGGACTACGAAACCTGCCTCACCCCGCTGGCATGCGAGATCAGCCGAAGGGACGCCCTGGCGCGCATCAGCGTCAGCGTATGAAACGTCCCGCCTTGCGCGCGAATCTCCACGCTGGCCCCGCTGAGCAGGCCCCAGTCGTCAATGCGCTTCGCCCTCACCGCACGTAATCCCCGCCGGTGATTTCGACGACGGAGCTCTTCGACCCGGCGCTTACCGCCGTCGGGCTCTAATTCCACGGAATCTTTCTACAGATATCGCCAGTTCATGGGGCTGTAGAACCCCTTATCTGTACAAGAACTCCGGAGGAACTATGCCGGGCGGTGCGTGGCGATCAGTCCGCTGGCCATCCGCCGGGCGCGGCGGGCCGAGAGTCTGTCACCTTCGGCGGCGGCGATGATCGAGCCCTTCATGAGGATGTGCCAGGAGAGGGCGAACGCCTCGGAGTCCTCCAGGCCCGCTTCGTCCGCCAAAAGCCGTACCTGCTGGCGGATTCGGGCCAGATACTCAATGCTGGCCCGCCCCAGCGGATGCGTGGCCCCCATTTCCAGCAGCACCTTCACGAAGGAACAGGCTTCGAAGTCATCCTCCTGGAACCACTGGTCGTACACATCGAAGATGGCCAGCAGCTGGTCTTCGGGGTTGTCTGCCCTGCTCTTGGCTTCCGGGACCACCGATCCCATCATCCACAGCTCGTCCCGGCGCTTCAAAAAGGCCAACGCCACGTCGTCCTTCGACGGGAAATGCCGGTAGAACGTCGACTTGGCAACTCCCGAGGCGCGGATCAGCTCGTCGACGCCGACGTCACGGATTCCGCGGTGGGAGAACAATTGGTAGGCGGTGACCACAATACGGGTGCGGACGTCATCAGGATCTTCAAGGTTGTCTCTGACTGGCCTCATGCCTGCAAATTCTACCTCTGGCATGCAATATTCCGACGGGAATGGGGCCAGCTCCCGGCGTTCTTCGTCTCCCGGTTAGGCCGTGGCTTCGTCTTCCAGTCTGGGGTCAGACTGCAGGGTGTGATCGACCTGGGCGGATTCGATGAGCTGCGTCATGGCAACGTGGATGTCCTCCGCCTGGGCGCGGGTGAGGCCGAGCTTGGCCAGCATGGTGCCGGGCACGCCCATCGCCTGGTCGCGGAGCGCGGTCCCTTCTGGGGTCAGTCCGACAGCAAGGGAGCGTTCAGCTCCGGGAACGCGCCGGCGGGTGACATATCCCAGGGCCTCGAGCCTCTTGAGCAACGGGGAAAGGGTGGCCGGGACCAGGAGGAGGGCATCGCTGATTTCCTTGACTGAACGCGGGCTCTTCTCCCACAGTGCCAGCATCACCAGGTACTGCGGGTGAGTGAGGTTGAGCTCCTGCAGCACGGGCCGGTAGGCGCCGATGACGGTGCGCGAGGCGACAGCGAGGGCGAAGCAGAGCTGCCGCTCGAGCAGGAGGTCATCGTCGCTCCCTGGAGGGGAAGTCATGAAGCCATGATATCGAAGTGGCCGGTGGAGGCGGCTGACCGCCGCTCGGAGTCCCGGCGGAAGTTACGGGAACATGGCGAGGAAGAGGAATGCGGCGAACAGCACCAGGTGGATGGCCCCCTGCAGGCGGGTGGCGCGGCCGGGGACGACGGTGAGTGTTCCCACGATGACCGTCAGCAGGAACAGGACTATCTGCGTACCGCCGAGCCCCAGCGTCAGCGGTCCCTGCAGCCAGATGCTGGCCACGGCGATGGCGGGAATCGTCAGGCCAATGCTGGCGATGGCTGAGCCGTAGGCCAGGTTGAGGCTGATCTGGATCCGGTTCCGCGATGCGGCCCGGGTGGCCGCGAGACCCTCCGGCAGCAGGACCAGGAGTGCGATGACCACTCCCACGAAGGACTCCGGGATCCCGGCGCGGCTCACGCCCGCTTCTATGACCGGGGATACGGTTTTGGCCAGTCCGACGACGGCGACCAGTGCCGCGCACAGCAGCGCAAGGCTTGTGTAGGTGGCCCGGTTGGTGGGGGTGGGGCCATGGAGGCCGTCGTCGCCGTCGTCGGCGGCCACGACGGGAAGGAAAAAGTGGCGGTGGCGCACGGTCTGGGTCAGCACGAACACGCCGTACAGCGCCAGGGAGGCCACGGCCGCGAAACCCAGCTGCAGGGGCGAAAACTCGGGTCCGGGCCGCGCCGATGTGAAGGTGGGCAGGACGAGCGTCAGCGTGGCGAGGGTGGTGACCACGGCCAGCGCCGCCCCGGCTCCCTCCGGATTGAACCGGGGAATGCCATACTTTCGGGCGCCCACCAGCAGGGCAACCCCCACGATGCCGTTGGCCGTGATCATGACGGCGGCGAAGACTGTGTCCCGTGCCAGCGAGTGGCTCCCTTCGCCGCCGGAGGCGATCAGGGTGACGATCAGGGCCACCTCGATGACGGTGACGGCGACCGCCAGCACAAGCGATCCGAAGGGCTCGCCGACGCGCTCGGCTACGACTTCGGCGTGATGCACAGCCGCCAGCACTACGCCAACCAGGACTACCGCGATGCCGGTGGCCAGCACCGGGCCGGGGGAAACTCCCCAGGTCACGGCCAGCATGATCAGGCCGACGACGGGAACGACGGCGGTCCAGGACGATCGGAGCCGGGCCAGCACAGCGCTATCTTCTCAGTGCTGGCCCTTCAGAGCTAGCCCTCTGGTGCTAGCCTTCACACTCCGAGCAGTACTTCTTGCCGTCCTTTTCGCGCGCGAGCTGGCTGCGGTGGTGGACCAGGAAGCAGGACATGCAGGTGAACTCATCTTCCTGCACCGGAACAACCTGGATCAGCAGCTCTTCGTGCGACAGGTCGGCACCGGGAAGGTCGATGCCTTCGGCGGTGTCGGCTTCTTCCACATCAAGCAGGGCAGTCTGGGATCCGCCCTGGCGGGACTGGATGGCCTCCAGGGACTCGTTGGCCGGCTGGTCCTCTTGGGCCACGCGAGGGGCGTCGTAGTCAGTTGCCATGGTTTTTACTCCTTCGGCTGTGCGCCGGACGGCGCGCATTCGCAGGACTCAACGAGCGGGCGCCGCCAGGTATTCCCGGATACCGGGGACGGGTTAAGGTCCCCAAAGTTTAGAGGAAAATTTCGCGGGTCATGCCGAATGGCACCTGATCGGAAAGCGTGGCGGTGTAGTCCCCGGGCCTGTTGCGCGTGACCATGATCCCGTGTGTCCCGGTGAGCATGGCCGCCTCCTGAAGGCACCTGACGGCGGCATCCAGCCTCTCGTCGAGGATCTTGCGGTCATTTACCTGGATGTCAATGGTCTTCGTGGTGCTGGGCATGGGTGTCCTTTGGGGAGTTGAAGCGTTTGAGCTGTTCAGAGTTTCGGGCCGCTCGCGATTCGGCGGCAGGGCGCTCCGGGATGTCTGCGTATGCAGCGTCTACCGGATGCCCCTATGTGTGGCCTGTAGGCCGCTGGTGCACCGCCCCCCACGGGCTCTGGTGTGAGCCGGTCCACGCGTACGGTTCGCGTGCGTCATATTCGGTGCCTGCATAAAAGTAGAACCGGGGGACCGGCGCTTTGTCAACGTTTTTGGCCCGGAGCGGCGCGGAGCGGCCGCGAGAGGGCCCCAGCCGAACCCTAGCGCCCTTCGCGCACCGCTTCCTCGATCCGCCGCGCCGCCTCCACCACGACGGCACCGTGGTCCTGGCCGGGGGAACCGGTGACCCGGGCCAGGGGCATGGCGAGGCAGACGGCGGCGATGATTCCCTCGTCCGTCTGTACCGGCGCACTGATGGACCCGAGGCCGGGGGTGCGGGACCCCACCGATTCAATCCAGCCCGCCGAAGCCAGCTCGGCCAGAACCTCGTCGTCGGCGGCCAGGAGCCGGCCGCTGGAGCCGGCGGGCAGGGGGAGGCGCGAGCCGGGCGGCAGGGTGGCACGGAGTTCGTGTCGGCTGTCCGCGCTGATGAGGCAGACGCGTTCGTCCCCGCGCCGGACCCAGAGCTGCGCGGTCTCGCCGGTGCGGTCGCGGAGCTCATGGAGCACGGGCAGGGCAACGTTCTCCAGGGCCGAACGGACGAACCGCTGCCCGAGCCGGAAGGTGCCGCCCTCGGTGCGGCGGAGGAAGCCGTAGTCCACCATCTGCAGGGCCAGGCGGTGCGCTGTGGACAGCGACAGGCCGGTCCGCCGGGACAGCTCACTGGCTGACACGGCCGACCGGCCCACCGCGTCGAGGATCGCGGCGGCCCGCTCCAGCGTGCGGTTGCTTCCGTTCTGTTCAGTAGGCGGCATGTGGCCAGCTTATGACGCCGGCTCAGCCCTTGGCGGCCAGTGACTCCGCCATGAACTCGGCAATCACCTTCTGGGAAATCGCCACGTCCAGCACGAACACGCCGTCATCGTGCGTCGCGAGCCAGTCCTCGAGCAGCCCCAGGTCGGAAAGCGTGCGCGCCTTGGCCCCGTCGGCGCCCAGGGCGCGTCCGACGGCGGCGAAGTCCACTTCGTCGATCAGCATCGCCTGGTTGTGCAGCCCCTTTGCGGCGTACTGGTGCAGCTCCGCACCGTACGCCGAGTCGTTCAGGACCACCACCACACCCCTGCGGGTGGCCCGCAGGAACGTCTCGAAGTCGGACAGCCCCATGAGCCCGCCGCCGTCGCCGCTGACCAGGACGGTGGTGCGTTCCGGGCGCGCGGCCGAAACCCCGGCGGCGGAGCCGAAGCCCAGCCCGATGGACTGGAAGGCGGTCCCCACCAGGACCATGGCGTGCGGGTCCGGGACGGAAAGGTACATCGGCGCCCAGCCGATGAAGTGCCCGCCGTCCATCACCACCGAGCGTTCGGCGGGCAGGATCCGGTCCAGGGCAGCGACGACGGCGCGCGGGTTGAGCCGGCCGTCCGGCCCGAACTCGACGGGGTCCTCAACCGGGCTGGATGAGCGGAAATCCGCTCCCGAAACCTCGGGAACAAGGTCCCGCCAGGTTGGCGATGCAGCAGCCGGTACGCGTTCCAGCAGGCCCTCAACGAACGGAAGGATGTCGGCCCGGACGTACTCGGCGCCGGAGTTTTGCCCGGCGTCGGGTTCGTTGTCGATGCGGATGATCCTGGTGTCTGCCGGGAACAGGGTTCCGTAGCGGGTCTGGAAGGTGTTCAGGCTGGCCCCGACCACCAGGACGAGGTCAGCCTGGCGTGCGACGTTGAGGCGGTGGCTGCGCGTGAAGCCGCCGGCGATGCCGAGGTCCCAGTCGCTGCTGAACGCATTGGCAGCCATCACCGAGGTCATGAAGAGGGCACCGAGCTGGTGGCCCACTTCCCGCAGCGGCGCGGTCGCGCCAGCCAGGAGTGCGCCGCGCCCGGCCAGGATGAGCGGCCGCTGCGCCAAGCCGAGCAACTCCGCCACCCGGTCCAGCTCGTCAGGCGCCGCGGGCCATGCGGGCTTGGCGGGTAGCGGCTCCAGCGGCATACGGGCAGACAGGGGAGCGGTGGCGAGGTCGTAGGGAATTGCGAGCACTACTGGCTGGACGGTCTGCAGGGCGAGGTCGAAGGCCCGGTGGGTGACTGCGGTGGCGTTGTCCGGGCCGGCCACCAGCGTGGTGACGCCGACTGCTTCGGCTGCCTTGGCCTGGTCGATGTCGAACGGCCGGCGGCCGCCGGCAGGGGCGTCTCCTACGACGAACACCAGCGGGATGCGGGCCAGCCGGGCTTCGGCAAGAGTGGTGTAGGCGTTGGTGAAGCCGGCGCCGTAGGTGGTGGTGGCGGCCGCGACGCCTCCCGTGGCCCGGTGGTACGCGTCGGCCATGGCGACGGTCGCGGCCTCGTGGCGGGCCGAGGTGAAGGGAAAACCCCGGCGGGTGAGCCTGCTGATGAGATGGGCGTTGCCGTTGCCCATCAGCCCGAACAGGTGTCCTGCGCGCTCCGCCAGGACATCAGCGACGGCCGCGGAGACGTGGCCCTCATCGGGGAGGGCCTGCCCCGCGGGACCTGGACTGGCGGGTCGGGAGATGGCGGGAGTGGTGGTCATTGGCGGTCCTTGCGTTCGTGGGGTGGAAACTGGTCAGGCCGGCAGCGCGACGGTGGTGGCGTCCCGGTGCCTCAGAGTGAGTGCGGCGTACGTCAGGGCGTTTTGCCGGCAATGCTCAATTTCCTCCGGCGTGAGAGGGCGGCGCACCTTGGCCGGCACCCCAGCCACGAGCGAGCCGGGCGGCACTTGGGTGCCCTCCAGAACCAGCGCGTTGGCGGCCACCAGGGAGCCAGCGCCGATGATCGCGCCGTTGAGGACCGTGGCGTTCATGCCGATGAGCGCACCGTCGCCCACCGTGCAGCCATGCAGCACCGCGCCGTGCCCCACGCTGACGTGGTTGCCCACCCGTGCCGGGTGGCCGGGATCGGCGTGGACGACGGCGGCGTCCTGGACGTTGCTTCCCTCGCCGACGCTGATTTGCTCCATGTCCGCACGAATGACGGCGCCGTAGAAGATCCCGGTCCCTGACCCGATGGCGGCGGACCCGACGACGGTGGCGGAGGGCGCCACCCACGCGTCGCCGCTGATCTGGGGAGAACGGCCGTCGACGGCCAGGATGTTCAAGCTCATGTTTGGTCCTAGTGGTGAGTTGGAAGGGCGGTGCTGACTTGGACGGGCGGTGCCCCGCAGCAGTTGCCGGGCACCGCCGTCGTAATTAAGGGCTGGCTATGGAACGGCGCTAGGTAAGAAACGGCACGATCAGCGACGTTACGAAGAGCACCAGCGCTCCGCCGAGCCGGTTGGTGAGGGCCGCGAAGGGCATGAGGTGCATGCGGTTCGCGGCGCTCAGCACTGACACGTCGCCGCTGCCGCCGGTGTCCGCCATGACAAGGCCGGGCGTGATGGATGCCTCGACGAAGTTGAACTTCACGAGCCAGCCGAGGACACCGGAGGTCAGGGTCGCGATGACGACGGTGCAGACGGTCAGGACGATGAACAGCGGGTTGCTCAATGAGGCGAGCACATCGGTGATGTCGATGTAGGTCAGGCTGACACCCACGAGCAGGGCCGGTACCAGGATGGCGCCGATCAGGTCGCCCCAGTCCGCGGTGGAGTCCTCCACATCCTGGGGGAGCAGGCCGAAGATTTTGACGGCCGCCGCCGCGATGATGGTCCAGGCGTAGGGGTGCAGTCCGGGGATGAGGGCAGCGGCGAGATTGCCGAAGACGAAGAGGCTGCCGGCGATGAGCAGGCCCTTGCCCAGGGCGATGAAGGAGGAGGTGTCACGTTTGGGCGGCAACGTGAGTTCGTCCGCGCGGCCCTTGATCCGCAGCAGCTGCCCGTGGCCGTTGAAGCCAACGAACAGCTGCTTCTTGCGCTTGCCCAGGCCGTTGTAGATGCCGGCGATGAGGATGCAGACCACGTTGGCCATCACGACGGCGGACATCAGGTCGCCCATGAAGGTGGCGGAGTCGCCGCCGGTGGCCGAGGCGTACATCTCAGACATGGGCAGGGCCCCGACGCCCAGGCCGCCGGCCATGATAGGTGCGGCGACGAAGAGGATGCCTTCGATGAATCCGAACCCGGTGAGGGCCGCGATGAGCCCCACCAGGACGAATGTGGCCAGGAGGCAGCCCACGACAGGTACCGCGAATCGCGGGCCGGCCTTCAGCAGGAGGGTGCGGGGCATGCCAAGGATGGAGCCGGCGATGATGCCGACGACGAAGAAGTCCAGGAAGCCATGCCCGTCGATGAAGTTCTGCACCACTGTGACCATGTTCTCCGGCATCACGCCGAGGAAGGCCAAGGTGGCGGGCGCGAAGGTGCACAGGATGGTGGGCAGCCCGAAGTCGCGGACCACCGGGAACAGGTTGCCGATCCAGATGAAGAGTCCGCCGAGCAGGATGGTGGTTGCGAAGCCGGCGACCATGGTGTCCGGGAGGTTGCCGGTGATTGCCGCGGCCAGGACCAGCCCCGCAAGGACCAGGTAGAGCGGGGCGGGAAGGCTGGCGATTTTAGGTCCCAGCCGGCCGCGATAGTGCGTGCCCGGCCGCGGGCCCGCGGTGCGGGCCTCCGGATGCTCAATGCCGCCGGCGGGGCCGGGGCCGGTCTCGCTCATTGGCTGGTCCGTAGGTTCGTTGGTGAGGTCCGTGGTACGTGAATTTGTAGACATCATTGTCCCCAAAACGTTTGGAGGGAAGACCGCTGTCGGCGGCCCGTGGACGGGAAGTTGAAACGGGAAAGCGGTCAGCGCGCCGGGTCGAGTGCCCCGGCTGCCGGTGAATGCGCCACTACGTCGCGGGCGAGGCGGACGGCCTCGGCCAGGCGGTCCTCGTTGATGCCGGTCTGGTGCCCGGCGTCGTGCAGGTGGCGGACAAGTTCCTCGGTTGCGATGTTGCCGTGCGCCCCGGGGGCGAACGGGCAGCCGCCGTAACCGCCGAGGGCTGCATCGAAACGGACGACGCCGGACTCCACCGCTGCGCTCGCGGTGGCCAGCGCCTGGCTGTGCGCGTTGTGCAGGTGGAGGTAATACGTGAGGTCCGGTTCGGCCTCGCGGACGTGATGCAGGCTGGCCATCACCCGCGCGGTGGGGGTGGTGCCGAGCGTGTCCGCGAGCCCGATGTCGGTGATGCCCATGCCCTTGAAGGCACGCACCACGCGCAGCAGGTAGGAGGCGTCGATGGCCCCCTCGAAGGGGCAGGTGAACGCGGTGGAGATGCCGGCGAAGAACCGGACGTCCGGCAACTCGGCCACGGCCGCGCCGAGGCTGGCCAGGGCGTCCTCGATGGCCTGGCCGGCGTTGGCGTTGCTGTGCGCCTGGCTTGCCGAGGTGACCACCTGGATGTCGGTGGCGCCGGCGTCGACAGCGCGCTGGATGCCCCGGCCGTTGAGCGCCAGGCTGGTGTAGACGACCCCGGGAACTGCCGGCAGGGACATGAGGACGTCGGCGGCATCGGCCATCTGCGGCACCCGCTTCGGGTTCACGAAAGAGGACACCTCGATGCGCTTCAGCCCGGCGTCGACGAGTGCCTCGGCGATCTCCAGCTTGTGCGCCGTGGAAACGATGACGGGCTCGTCCTGGAGTCCGTCCCGCAGGAAGACGTCCGTGACTTCCACCCTCATGTCAGCGCACCTCCTGCAGTCCGAGGCTGGCGATGCCGTCGGCGTCCATTCCGGCAAGGTCCTGCAGGACCTCGGCAGTGTGCTGGCCCAGTTCCGGGCCCACCCAGCGGACGCGCCCTTCATGGCCCGGGATCTTCGGCACTACGCCGGGGAAGCGGATCAGCTCGGGCTCGTCCTCGATGACCACTTCATGGGTCTGGATCATGTCCCGGGCCAGGTAGTGGCGGTCGACGGCGATGCTCGGGGCGTCATACACAGGACCGGCGGGAACACCGGCGGCGTCCAGCTTGTCGAGGACCTCAGTGAGGGGCATGCTACCGGTCCACGCGGAGATGGCACCGTTGAGCTCCTCCTCGCGGGCGCCGCGTGCCTCCGTGGTGAGGAGGCTGGCGTCCTCGGCGAGGTCCTCGCGGCCGATGGCGCGCATGAGCCGGACGAAGACGGAGTTTGAGTTGCCGCCGATGACCACCTCGAGGCCGTCGCCGCAGAGGTAGGAGCCGGTAGGAACGACCCCGGGCAGCGCACCGCCGGTGCGCTGCCGGACCATGCCGTAGGCGTCATAGTCCGGGACCAGCGATTCGAGCAGGCTGAAGACCCCTTCATAAAGCGCAACGTCGACAACCTGGGAAGCTCCCGTCGCCAGTCCGCGGGCCTTCTGCAGCATGAGCATCAGGGCGCCGATGACGCCGTAGAGGCCGGCGACGGTGTCGCCGACGCTGGCTGCCGCGCGCCCGGCGGGACGGTCGGGTTCGCCGGTGATGTAGCGCAGGCCGGCGAAGGATTCAGCCGAGCTGCCGAAGCCTGCGCGGTTCTTGTACGGGCCGGTCTGGCCGTAGCCGGAGATCCTTACCATCACGACTTCGGGGTTGAGCTCCTGCAGCACGTCCGGGCCGAGGCCCCACTTCTCCAGCGTGCCCGGACGGAAGTTTTCGATGACCACGTCGCACTGGGCAGCGATCTTCTTGACTGCCTCGCGTCCTGCCTCGGAGCGGAGGTCCAGGGCCACGGACTTCTTGTTGCGGCCGATGGTGCGGAACAGCATGGAGGTGGTGCCGCGGGTCTTGCGCCAGTCACGCAGTTCGTCGCCGCCCTGCGGCTTTTCGATCTTGATAACCTCTGCTCCGAAGTCGCCAAAGAGGCGGGCGGCGAACGGGGCGGCGATGAAGCTGCCCAGCTCGAGCACTCGAATGCCGCGGAGCGGGAGGGCGTTGCCCTCGATGTGTAGTTCGTCAGTCATGTCATTCCTGCCTGCGCGGTTGGCGCCGAGTTTCCCACTCTGTGGGATGAGCTTGTCATTAGGCGGAGAAACAATAGCAGGGCCGTGTGACCTGCGCAACAGGGTTGTGACGCCTTTGTATGCCGGGCGGGCAATTGCGCGCCGCCGCCGGGTTAGGCTGTTCCGTGCTCCGACTGAAACGCCTCGCGGTTCTCAGCCTTTTCGCGTTCTGCGCCATCACCGCATGCGCGTTCTGGCTCCTCGGCGCGACCAATTCGGGCGTGCCCGGCGCGGGGAACTCCGGTGCGGGGATGCGCGCGGCCCGGCCGGCCCCGCCGCAGGCGGCCGGAAAGTTCGTGCCGCTGGCAAGTGGCAGTGCCCATGCCGTGAACATCACCAGGACCGTCGACCCGGGCTGGCTGGCCCGCACCGCCGCCCGGACGGATATCCCCGCCCGGGCCCTGCGGGCGTACGTCGCCGCGGCCGGCATGGCGAATGCCGCAGAGCCGGCGTGCAGGATCGGCTGGAACACGGTGGCCGCCGTCGGGTTCGTGGAATCCGCGCACGGTGCCCTCGGGGGAGGCCGCCTCATGGCGTCGGGGGAGGTGAGTGGTCCGATCGTCGGGCCTGGCCTCAACGGCGACGGATTCGCTGCCATTGCCGACACCGACGGCGGTGCGATGGACGGCGACGCCCTCTGGGACCGCGCCGTCGGGCCCATGCAGTTCATCCCCTCCACGTGGAAACTGGCAGGGCGGGACGCGAACGGCGATGGGGCGGCCGATCCGCACAACATCGACGACGCCGCACTCAGTGCGGCCGGCTACCTGTGCGCCGGCGGCCGCGATCTCACCACGGCGCAGGGGTGGAGCGACGCCATCTGGTCCTACAACCAGTCCGAGGCTTACCTGAGCCAGGTGGGCGAGGTGGCCGTTGAATACGCAGAACAGGCCGGGCCTATCAAGTAGGCCCGGCCTGCCAACGCAGATCCTGTTCAGTTCAGATGGGGTTCTTTTTCACGCCGGGTTCTTTCAGTCCCGGTTCCCTTCAGACGCGGTGCGGGGATCCCAGTTCCACTGGCTCCTCATCCATCAGGTAGGCGGATTCGGAGTGGGCCGCGATGTCGATGCCGCGGAGCTCGGCCGCTTCGTCGATGCGGAGGCCCACGGTGATGTCGATGACCTTGGCAATGACCCAGGTGACCGCAAAGGAGTAGGCCAGGGTGGCGACAGTGGCGACCGTCTGGATGCCGAGCAGGCCAAATCCTCCGCCGTAGAAGAGCCCGTTGGTCTTGTTCGGGGCAGCGTCCGTGGCGAAGAGTCCGATCAGCAGGGTTCCGATGATGCCGCCGATGAGATGCACGCCCACGACATCGAGCGAGTCGTCGAATCCGAGCCGGAATTTCAGTTCGATGGCTAGGGAGCAGACGGCGCCGGCGATGACGCCGATGGCCAGTGCGCCGAGGGGGCTCACGGCGCCGCACGCCGGGGTGATGGCCACGAGGGCCGAAATCAGTCCGGAAGCGGCGCCCATGCTGCTGGCGCTGCCGAGCCTGATGCGTTCCACCAGGGCCCAGGCGAGCAGGCCGGCGGCGCCGGCAACGGCGGTGTTCAGGAAAACCACCGACGCCGAGTGCCCGGCGGTGAGGGCGGAGCCGGCGTTGAAGCCGAACCAGCCGGCCCACAGCAGCCCTGCTCCGACCAGCACCAGCGGGCGGCTGTGCGGCCTGACGTGCTCGCTCTTGGGCCAGCCCGCACTGCGTCCCAGGACCAGGGCGAGGGCGAGGGCTGCTATTCCGGCGTTCATGTGCACGGCCGTTCCGCCGGCGAAGTCGATGGCCTTGAGGTTGTTGACGATCCAGCCGCCGGCGACGGAACCGTCCGCCGAGCTGAAAGCGAATACCCAGTGCGCAACCGGAAAGTAGACCAGTGTTGCCCACAGCGCGGCGAAGGTCATCCAGGCACCGAACTTCATCCGGCCGGCCGCGGCTCCGGCGATGATGGCCGTAGTTATTCCGGCGAAGAACAGCTGGAAGGCGGCGAAAAGGGCCGGCGGTATGGCGGCGTCGGGGTCCTCGGCCAGTAGCTGGCCAAGACCGAAGTACTCGGTGGCGTCGCCGAGGAGGCCGGCTCCGCCGAGGGAATTTCCAAAGACCATCGAGTAGCCGAATACCGCCCAGAGGACGGCGACGACGCTGACGCCGCCGAAGCACATCATCATCATGTTCAGGATCCGGCGGGACCCGACCATGCCCCCGTAGAACAGGGCAAGCGCGGGGATCATCATGCAGACCAGGGCACTCGCGGCGAGAATCCAGGCAACATCTCCAGAATTCATGGGGACTCCAATCAGGGACGGAAGCGGCCTGCGCGGCCGTTACAAGTGGGTGCTCCCAAGTGGGAAAGCGGTGAACCGACTGAGTAGTGACGTGAAACCATGATTCACCACAGTGAACATGCATGGGTTTCGCGCGGGTTAATTTCGCGTTGCAATCGGCACTTCCGGGCGTCTTGCGGATTTAACAATCGGAGCCCTGTTTTGTAACATCACTTTGGCTACTGTGGTTCAACAACGTTTCACCGCAGGTAACACCCAATCGAACAGGACAGTTCCGATGACCAGTATCGCAACACCTGAAGTAGCAACGGAGTCCCCCGTTTCGCTGGAACCCGGACGGATCTCCCTGGCGGACATCGCCAAGGCCCACGATGTCCGCTTCCTGCTGGCCACCTTCGTGGACATGACCGGCAAGCCGTGCGCCAAGCTGGTGCCCGTTGAAGCCGCCGACGAGCTCGAGGCCGGCGCCATGGGATTCGCCGGTTACGCTGCGGGCCTCATTGGCCAGAAGCCGCAGGATTCAGACCTTATTGCTGTTCCCGACCTTGCGTCCTTCACCCCTGTGCCGTTCATCAAGGAAGGCCT
The DNA here is from genome assembly GCF_040448525.1 of Arthrobacter sp. K5. Lineage (NCBI taxonomy): Bacteria > Bacillati > Actinomycetota > Actinomycetes > Micrococcales > Micrococcaceae > Arthrobacter > Arthrobacter sp. K5. Next base: position 3,355,042 of record NZ_CP159279.1, read on the forward strand.
TGCGCTGATCCACTGTGATCCCCACGTCGACGGCAAGCCCTGGCCCTACGCGCCGCGCGTCATCCTCAAGAACACCCTCGCCCGCCTGGCGGAGAAGGGGATGCAGGCAAAGATCGGTGCCGAAGTGGAATACTTCCTCGTCAACAAGAACGCCGACGGCAGCCTCAGCACCGCCGATGCCCGCGACGACTCGCCGCGTCCCTGCTATGACGCTCGCGGCGTCACCCGCATGTATGAGCACCTCACATCGATCTCCACAGCCATGAACAGCCTGGGCTGGGGCAACTACGCCAGCGACCACGAGGACGCCGCCGGCCAGTTCGAACAGAACTTCAACTACGCCGACGCCCTGACCACTGCCGACCGCGTGGTCTCGCTGCGCTACATCCTGAACATCCTCGCCGAACAGCGCGGAATGACCGCGACCTTCATGCCCAAGCCTTTTACCGACCGCACCGGCACGGGCCTGCACTTCCACCTGTCCCTGTGGTCCGGCGCGGAGGCGCTGTTCCCCGGGGACGACGGCGGCAGGGGACTCGGGCTCTCGGAGCTCGCCTACTCCTTCATCGGCGGCATCCTGAACCACGCACCGGCCCTCCAAGCATTCCTCGCCCCGACTGTGAACTCGTACAAGCGTTCGGGGGCCACCACCAGCTCCTCCGGAGCCACCTGGTCACCGCGGAAGGCCTCGTTCGGAGGCAACGACCGCACCCACATGATCCGGGTCCCGGACGAAAAGCGGATCGAACTCCGCTCCGGCGACGGCTCGGCCAACCCGTACCTCGCTATCGCCACGGCCATCGAAGCCGGACTGGACGGCGTCACGAACGGCACCGACCCGGGGGCACCCTCCGGTCCGGGCGAAGCGCGGCCCGATGCGCACTTGCTGCCGGCAACACTGCTCCACGCCGTGGAGGCCCTGCGCCGGGACCCGGTCATCCTCGCCAGCCTCAGCGGGAACGAGGCGATCGGCCAGTACTACGCCAACGCCAAGGAAGAGGAGTTCCTGACCTGGCACAACCAGGTGAGTGACTGGGAGATCCGTACTTACCTGACCTCGATCTGACCCGGCTGCAATCACGAACCGGCCCAAACCAAGAACCACCCCCCACCTAGCAAAGGATCCTGAAATGTGCGGAATCGCCGCGCTGCAGCTGCGCAACCCCCTGCTGCACCCCCGGATGGGCAGCCTCCTGTCCTCGATGATGTGCCAGATCGTGGACCGCGGCCCGGACTCCGCCGGCCTCGCCGTCTACGACACCCCGGGTCTCGTTTCCGCCAACACCTCCACACTGAGTCTGTTGGGCAGGGAACAGGGCCTGCCTGCCGCCGGGATCGCTGCCGCACTGGACAACCTGCTGCCCGCCTCCGCCGGAACGGCAGTGAGGGTGGTGGGCGACACCACCTTCGTGAGCTCCGCCGTCGATACCGAGCTGCTCGCAAAGGCGGTGCGCGAAACCCTCCCGGACTCCACCATCATCGGCCGCGGTGAACACGTGGCCGTGATGAAGAGCGTGGGCCATCCGATGGACATCGCCGCCGAGCACGGGCTGGGCGCCATGTCCGGCAGCCAGGGCCTGTCCCACACCCGGATGGCCACGGAGTCGGCGGTCACCGCCGGCGGTTCCCACCCGTTCTCCGTGGCCGACGACCTGTGCCTGGTCCACAACGGCTCGTTCTCCAACCACGCCACGATCCGGCGGGACCTGCTGCGCGAAGGGGTGGTGTTCGACTCCGACAATGACACCGAAGTCGGCGCCCGCTACATCGCCTCCCGCCTGAAGCAGGGCGACACCCTGGAGGAGGCCCTGACCAATCTCGGCAAGGTCTTCGACGGCTTCTACACGCTCGTCGTCACCACTGCCGACAGCATGGCAGTGGTCCGCGACCCCATCGCCTGCAAGCCCGCCATCATCGCCGAAACGGACGACTACGTGGCCATGGCCTCCGAATACCGTGCCCTGGCATCCCTGCCCGGCATCGAAACAGCCCGCATCTTTGAACCGGAACCCGGAAAGGTCTACACATGGTCACTCTGATCGAAACCCAGACACAGGAATACGCCACGGTCACCGCTGAGGTTTCCACCCGCACGGACCTGGCCGACAGCCCGGTCCGCGACCTGAACCAGGCCCTCCATAACGCCACTGACGGCCAGTCATGGACCGTCGAAAACCCGGGCGGCAAGCACAGCCTCGCCGTCGGCATCAACGCCAGGGTGACTGTCACCATCAACGGCCACGCCGGCTACTACGCTGCCGGGATGCATCAGAAAGGCGAGGTGACCGTCAAAGGCAATGCCGGCGTCGGGCTCGCCGAGAACATCATGTCCGGCAAGGTCCATGTAAAAGGGGACGCCTCCCAGTCGGCCGCGGCCACCGGCCACGGCGGACTCGTGGTGATCGACGGCAACGCCGGAGCCCGCTGCGGGATCTCCATGAAGGGCGTGGACATTGTGGTGGGCGGCAACATCGGCCACATGTCCGCCTTCATGGCACAGGCCGGCCGGCTCGTGGTCTGCGGCGACGCCGGCGACGCGCTGGGCGACTCCATTTACGAGGCACGGATCTACGTCAAGGGAACCGTCGCTTCGCTGGGCGCGGACTGCGTTGAGAAGCCGATGCGGGCCGAGCACCTGGAGGAGCTCGCCGGGCTGCTCGCCGCTGCCGGCCGCACCGACAACCCCGCGGACTTCAAGCGCTACGGCTCGGCGCGGAACCTCTACCACTTCAGCGTCCACAACTCGACGTCTTACTAGAAGGACAACGCCATGACCATCACCTCCCTGACCCCCGGCGCCCCGGCCGCCTCAGCTGCACGGCAGGTCGAAGAACTGGGCCTGCGCGAATCTGCCACGTTCGACCGCGCCACCATCGCCGACATCCAGCGCGCCGCCGCCACGGGCGTCTACGACATCCGCGGCTGGGGAGCCAAGCGCAAGGTCCCGCACTTCGATGACCTGTTGTTTCTCGGCGCCTCCATGTCCCGCTACCCGCTGGAGGGCTACCGCGAAAGGTGCGATACCGACGTCGTCCTCGGTGACCGCTACGCCTCCAGGCCGCTGCACCTTCAGACGCCGGTGACCATCGCCGGGATGAGCTTCGGCGCCCTGTCCGCCAACGCCAAGGAGGCCCTGGGCCGCGGCGCCAGCGAGGTGGGCACCTCCACAACAACGGGCGACGGCGGCATGACCCCCGAGGAGCGCGGCCAGTCCAAGCACCTCGTCTACCAGTACCTGCCCTCCCGGTACGGCATGAACCCGGACGACCTGCGCAAGGCCGACGCGATCGAGATCGTGCTCGGCCAGGGTGCCAAGCCCGGCGGCGGCGGGATGCTGCTGGGCCAGAAAATCACCGAGCGCGTGGCCGGAATGCGTACTCTGCCGGTGGGCATCGACCAGCGCTCGGCCAGCCGCCACCCGGACTGGACCGGACCGGACGACCTGGAAATCAAGATCGGCGAACTTCGCGAGATCACCGACTGGAAGACGCCCATCTACGTCAAGATCGGCGCGTCCCGGCCCTACTACGACACCGCACTGGCCGTGAAGGCCGGAGCCGACGTCGTCGTCGTGGACGGCATGCAGGGCGGCACGGCCGCGACCCAGCAGGTGTTCATCGAAAACGTCGGCATCCCCACGCTGGCGGCCATTCCGCAGGCTGTCCAAGCGCTGCAGGAACTTGGCCTGCACCGCAAGGTCCAGCTCATCGTCTCCGGCGGCATCCGCACCGGGGCCGACGTCGCCAAGGTCATGGCCCTCGGTGCCGACGCGGTGGCCATCGGCACGGCAGCGCTCATTGCGCTGGGCGACAACGACCCCCGGTACGCCGCCGAATACGCGGCCATGGGATCGGCCGCGGGCTTCTACGACGACTTCCAGGACGGCAGGGATCCCGCCGGTATCACCACTCAGGACCCGGACCTCTCCTCCCGGCTTGACCCGATCACGGGCGGGCGGCGGCTGGCCAACTACCTGCGCGTCCTGACCATGGAGGCCCAGACCATCGCCCGGGCCTGCGGGAAGTCGCACCTGCGCAACCTCGAGCCGGAGGACCTGGTGGCCCTCACCATCGAAGCCTCCGCCATGGCCCGCGTTCCCCTGGCCGGCACCAGCTGGATCCCCGGAGCGAAGTGATGCCGGAATCCTCCGAGTACGCGGTGGGTGGCGCCGGGCGGGCCGGTGCCGCCACCGCGATGGACACCGTGGCAGGTCTCATGCGGGACATTTCCGACGTCGGCGCTGACGCCCGCCGCGGCGGCTACTCCAGGCCGGTTTTCTCCTCGGCTGAATCAGAGCTCCGGAGCTGGTTCACGGAGCAGGCCGAACGGCGCGGGCTGGATGTCCACACCGACGGGAACGGCATCATCTGGGCGTGGTGGGATACGGCAACCGGAACCCGCCGGGACGCCGTCGTCACAGGCAGCCACCTGGACTCGGTGCCCGGCGGCGGCGAGTACGACGGGCCGCTCGGCGTTGCCTCCGCACTCGTCGCCGTCGACCTCCTGAAAACCCGCGGGTTCCGTCCCCGCCGGCCGCTGGCCATTGCCGTATTCCCGGAAGAGGAGGGCTCCCGCTTCGGAGTCGCCTGCCTGGGGTCACGGCTGCTCACCGGCGCGCTGGACCCGAACAAGGCCCGTAACCTGAAGGACGCGGACGGCAATACGTACGCCGACGTGGCGGCCAAGAACGGACAGGACCCCCGGCTCATCGGTGCTGACCACAAAAACCTCGGCCGGCTGGGCGTGTTTGTGGAGCTGCACGTGGAGCAGGGGAGGGGGCTGGCCGATCTCGGCCAGCCGGTGGCCATCGGCTCATCGATCCTGGGCCACGGCCGGTGGAAACTGTCTGTGCACGGCCAGGGCAACCACGCCGGAACCACCCTCATGAAGGACCGCAGGGATCCCATGATTGCCGCGGCCAAGATCATGATTGGCATCCGGGACACCGCTGCGAAGTACCGGGATGCGCGGGCCACCGTGGGCCGGCTCCAGCCCGTCCCCGGCGGGACCAACGTCATCGCCTCCCGCGTCGACATGTGGATCGATGTCCGCCATCCGCGTGATGAGGTCACCGCTGCCCTGGTGGAATCCATCCATCTGAACGCGCAGGTGATGGCGGCGGAGGAAAACTGCACCGTGACGTTCGGCGCCGAATCCCTCAGCCCCACCGTGCACTTCGACGCAGGCCTGCGGGACCAGCTGCAGGCGATGCTTCCGAAGTCACCGGTACTGGACACCGGGGCCGGCCACGACGCCGGAGTGCTCGCCAGCCACATTCCCACGGCCATGCTGTTTGTGCGGAACCCGACCGGCATCTCGCACTCGCCTGAGGAGCTCGTAGAGGATGCCGATGCCGAAGCGGGTGCGGCGGCGCTGGCGGATGTCCTTTCGGGCCTGCTGGGAGCGGCCAGAGCACTCGGATCCGACCTGCAGGCTCCGCCTATGATGGCTTGATGACGGATCAGGCTGGCGAAGCGAGGGACATGGCCGCGGAGAACACCGAGGACGGCGTGGCCGGCAAGCTGGAACGGATCATTGCCGGTCAGGTCCGCCACTACCGGACGGCGAACGGGCTCTCCGCCTCGGAACTGGCTTCACGGACCGGCATGTCCAAGGCGATGATCTCCAAGATTGAAACCGCCAGCACGTCCTGCTCCCTCACCACGCTGCAGCGCCTGGCGGACGGGCTCAAAATTCCGGTCACCGCCCTGTTCCGGGGCGCGGACACGGACCGGGACGCTACCTTCACTAAGAACGGCCAGGGCAGCCTGACGGTGCGCAGCGGAACCCAGCACGGGCACGAATACCGGGTGCTGGGGACCCTGAAGGGACGGACCGACGCCATCGAGCCGACGCTGGTGACACTGACCGATGCTTCAGACGTGTTCCCGCTGTTCCAGCACCCCGGCACTGAGTTCATCTACATGCTGGCCGGCAGGATGGTCTACGGCCACGGCGCATATGAATACACCATGGAGCCCGGCGATTCCCTGCTCCTGGACGGCGAGGGCCCGCACGGTCCGTTGGAGCTTCTGGACCTGCCCATCCGGTTCCTGGCCATCGCGGCGAAGTAGTTTTCCGAGTGTTCCTCGGGCGCCCGTGCGGGCCCTGCCGGTCAGGCCTCCTCAAGCTGCAGATGGGGCGTTGGCCGGCGGAAGCCGCGGGTGAGGTACGCGAGGTAGGCGAGGCCCAGTGCTGCCCAGGAAAGACCCAGCGAGAATGACAGTCCGCTGAGGCTGGTCCAGAGCCACAGTGTCAGCAGGAAGCCGATGCCCGGCAGCAGGAGGTTGTGCAGCAGGCTCCCGGTTCCCCGGTTCCTCCGGTCGATGAAGTAGTGCTTGATGACGGACAGGTTGACCACCGAGAAGGCGACCAGGGCGCCGAAGCTGATCAGTGACGACACGGTCGTCAGGTCGAGGACCAAGGCCAGCAGGGATACTCCCGAGGTGACGATGATCGGAACCACCGGTGTGCCCAGGCGGGGATGGAGGCGTCCGAAGGCTGCGGGCAGGACCCGGCCGCGACCCATCGAGTGGATGATCCGGGAAACGGAGGCCTGCGAGGTCAGCGCGGATCCGAGGCTTCCGGCAATGTAGGCGGCCGTGAAAAATGCGACCAAAAGGTTGCCGCCTGCCGCCCCCACCACTTCGATGGCCGCGGAGTCCGGATCGGCGAAGGTGCCCACCGGAAGCAGCAGGTGGCTGATGTAGGCCAGCCCAAGGAAGATCAGCCCGGCCAGGACGGTGGTCAGCATGATGGCCCGCGGGATGCTCGTCCGTGGGTTCTTTGCCTCCTCGGCGAAGGTGGAGACAGCGTCAAATCCCAAATAGGACAGGCATAGGATCGCGGACCCGGCCAGGATGGGCGAGAAGCCTTCGGCGCCGTCGACACCGGTGAACGGGGCAAGAAGATCAAGTTTGCCGGATCGCGAGACGGAGGCCCAGGCGAGTCCCACGAACAGGATGATGAAGAGGGCCTGGAGGCCCACCACCACGAAGTTTGCCCTGGCCACCGCTGTGATTCCGAGGATGTTCAGCGCGGTCACGACCATGATGGATACGACCATAAACACCCATGCGGGGACGGCCGGGAAGGCGGCGTTCAGGTAAATGCCAATGAGCAGGTAATTGATCATTGGCAGGAGCAGATAGTCCAGCAGCAAGGACCAGCCGGACATGAAGCCCAGTCCCGGGCCGAATGACCGGGTGGCGTAAGTGTAGGCAGACCCTGCGACCGGGAACGCCTGCGCCATCCGGCCATAGGACCGGGCGGTGAAGAGCATGACCACCAGGGCAGCGGCATAGGCGGCGGAGAGCCGCCCGCCCGTCAGCTCGACGACGATGCCGTAGGTGCTGAAGATGGTCAGGGGCACCATGTAGACCAGGCCAAGCAGGACCAGGGAGGGGACGCCGAGCACCCGGCGCCAGCCGTTGCCTGATCTCCCGGGCCCGCTGCCTGGCCGGCCTCCGCCTGTGGGGGTCTGTGTGTGAGGGGCTGAGCTCATGGGGATTCCTAAGCGTTGAGGCCGCCGCGGCCGGCGGGAAGGGCATGAGCGCAAGCCAAAGCCAGCTCATGGACACCGCGGGTGCAGGGGCGGTGGCAACGCCGTCAGTGCCACATTCCCGCCCGGGACATCGGGGCTCACCCGAGTTCCGGTCCGCGAAGCCGGATATAAATGAATGAAGTTCATTTAGTAAATCAGTGACGGGAATCACGGTCAAGTGATGCGGGCAGGTTACGTGCCGGGACCTGCCGGACGGCCGGGCGGGCTGCAAACGGCCGCAGGCGAAGAGCGGCGGGGTCAGGCTTCGCCCCGGCGGCCCACCATCTCTTTGATCCAGATGGGTGCGAAGGGGGATGTGCAGTTCGGCGGGGTGGGGTAGTCCTTCAGCACTTCCAGCTGTTCGCCGATGTCGATGGCCCGGGTCCGGTGGTCCGCGTGTTCAATGCCGATCTGCGCCAGGGTATGGTTCATGGCCCACTGCAGGCGCTCGGCGGCGCCTTTCATTTCGGCTTCGATCGTGTCCAGGAGCCCGGACAGGTCGAGGCCCTCCGGCTTTTTCGCGACCCGCTCCGTGGTCAGGGCCCAGCCGGCGCTCGCGACTACCGGGTCCGGGTCGTCAGTCCAGGTGACGCGCAGTTGTTCAGCGTGCGGGCTCTTCTTCACCACATAGTTCACGAGCCAGTCATGTACCTTGGGGGCGCGGGCCTGCCGCAGCATGACGTCCAGTTCCTGCAGCTCGAATGCCTTCGGCCGGCAGATCAGCAGTGACAGTAAGCGGGCCGCGGCGTCATTCGTGGCCCACAACTCACGGGCGAGGTTGTGCTGGGTCTTCAGCCGCTTCGCGACCGCACGCAATGCGGACAGGTTCACGCCGTGGTCATCGCCGCGTTTCTGGTTCGCCGCGCGCATCTTCGGATCCTCAAGCGCGGCCAGTTCGGCCAGTAAACCGTCAATTGTTGTCTCCGCCATTGCTGCTCCTGCTCCCTGGCTGCCGTCCGCTCGTATTGTACGGTGGCGGGCTGCTGTCGTCTGGGCCGTGTCAGCCGCACTGATGGCTGTCTACTCGCTAGGCGTTCCAGCCGAAGCCTAAGCGAAGCCACGGAGTGACAAAGAAACACCCGATATAGTTGAAGGCACTATGGACGACCCTCCTTCACATATGCCCTGGCCCCTCACCCATTTGACCGGCAAGCCGGTTACTACGGGAGAGGGGCGCCTCCAATGAACGAATGGATCATGATCGGGATCGGCCTGATCCTGACAGTCGGCACCGGATTCTTCGTCGCATCCGAGTTTGCCCTGGTCAACCTTGACCGAAACGACCTCGAAGCTCGCCAGGCCCGGGGTGAGAAACGCCTTGCCCCCACCATCAAAGCCCTGAAGATCACCTCGACGCACCTTTCCGGTGCGCAGCTGGGCATCACCCTTACCACCCTCCTGACCGGCTACACCTTTGAACCTGCCATCAGCATGCTGCTGAGTGGGCCGCTGACGGCGGCCGGGTTCCCAGAAGGCCTCGTGCCCGGGGTGGGTGCCGTCGTCGCGATTTTCATCGCCACCGTCTTCTCCATGGTGATCGGCGAACTGGTTCCCAAGAACTTCGCGCTGGCGCAGCCCCTGGCTACTGCCAAGATGGTGATACCGTTCCAGGCCCTCTTTACCGCGGTGTTCAAGCCTGTCATCCTCCTGTTCAACAACACCGCGAACGCGGTCATCAGGTCCTTCGGCATCGAGCCCAAGGAGGAACTCTCAGGTGCCCGCAGCGCCGAGGAACTGAGCTCGCTGGTCCGCCGCTCGGCGCTGGAAGGCGTCCTTGACCTGGACCACGCGGCCCTGCTGCACCGCACGCTGCGTTTCTCCGAGCACAGCGCAGCGGATGTTCTGACGCCGCGCGTGCGGATGACGGCGGTGAACACCGATGACACGGCCGAACAGATCATCGCGCTGGCCAGCTCCACCGGCTATTCGCGGTTTCCCGTCATTGGCCGTGACCGCGACGACGTGCTCGGCGTGCTCCACGTCAAGCAGGCCTTCGCTGTGGCCCTTGAGGAACGCCCCGGTGTCCTCGCTGCCGACCTGATGATCGAACCGCTTATGGTTCCTGAATCCATGGGGGTCGACTCCCTCCTGGTGCTGCTGCGCAAGCAGGGCCTCCAGGTGGCCATCGTCTCCGACGAGCACGGCGGAACTGCCGGTATCGTCACCCTGGAGGACCTGGTGGAGGAGATCGTCGGCGAACTGGAAGATGAGCACGACCGCGCCCGTGTGGGCGTGGTCCGGACCGGGCGGTCCATCACGTTCGACGCGTCGCTGCGCCCGGACGAGCTTCTGGACCGGACAGGCATCGCCGTCCCCGACGGTGAGGACTACGACACCGTGGCCGGTTTCGTCACGGACCAGCTGGACCGCATCCCTGAACTTGGCGACGAGGCGGCCATCGACGGCGGCACCCTCCGCGTGGAGCGGGTGGCCGGCACGCACGTCGAGCGCCTCAAATTCACGCCGGAGGAATCGGCGGGGCCACCCAAAAGTGCCCACGACCGGATCATTGACAGCCTGACCCAGGAGCTGACCCATGAGTGAGTACCTTCCGGGCATCATCTGGCTCGCCGTCCTGCTGGTGGTCAACGGCTTCTTCGTCGGCGCCGAGTTCGCCGTCATCTCCGCCCGCCGTTCACAGATCGAGCCCAAGGCGGAGGCGGGCAGCAAGGCCGCGAAAACCACGCTCTGGGCCATGGAACACGCCACGCTCATGCTGGCCACCAGCCAGCTGGGCATCACCGTCTGTTCGCTGGTGATCCTGAACGTCTCCGAACCGGCGATCCACCACCTGCTGGAGATCCCCTTGGGCCTGACGTCCCTGTCCGCTGAAACGATCGGAATCATCGCCTTCGTGGCGGCGCTGCTGCTGGTGACCTTCCTGCATGTGGTCCTCGGCGAGATGGTCCCCAAGAACATCTCGTTCTCGGTGCCCACCCGCGCCGCGCTCATCCTGGCCCCGCCGCTGGTGATGGTGGCGCGCGTGTTCAAGCCGGTCATCTGGACGCTGAACGGCATCGCCAACTCCATCCTCCGCCTGTTCCGGGTGGAGCCCAAGGATGAGGCCACCAGCGCCTACACCCTGGACGAGGTGGCGAACATCGTCGAGCAATCCACGAGGGAAGGCGTCCTGACCGACAACACCGGTGCCCTCACCGCAGCCTTCGAGTTTACGGAGAAGACCGTGGCCGACGTCGAGGTTCCCATCACGGAGATGGTGCTCCTGCCGGCGTCATCGACTCCGGCAGACATCCAGCGGGCCGTTGCCGAGCACGGGTACTCCCGGTACATCGTGACCGACGACGACGGCGACCCCTCCGGTTACCTTCACCTGAAGGACGTTATGGACCTCACCACACCGGAAAAGTTCACCCGGCCGGTGCCGGAGAAACGGATCCGCCGACTGGCCTCGACCTTCCGCGGCAGCGAACTGGAGGATGCCCTCGCGACCATGCGCCGCACCGGCGCCCACGTGGCCCGGGTGTTCGACACGCGCGGGAACACCACGGGGGTGCTGTTCCTCGAGGACATCATCGAGGAACTGGTGGGCGAGGTACAGGACGTCACCAGCAGCTAGGGCCGGCAAACCGTGGCTGAGCCGACGGACACAACGAAGTCCGGTGCCTGGCGGCTGATCGCCGCCAGGCACCGGACTCGGTGTGTCTGATGGAAACTACTTGTTGATTACCGTCAGGGGTCCTGCCATGCCGCCTACCGTCGACTCAATCCAAACGGTGCCGGGGTTGGTGGTGCCTGCGGCGGCATTGCGGAGCCGAAGGGTGTAGACGCCACCCGTTTCCGGCGCCACGGCTGCGGTGACGGCTGCCTGGCCCAGGATCCTGCCGGTCGCGCCGCCGACGCGGAAGGTGATGGTGGCGCCGACCACGGATCCGGTGCCGTTGACCCGGAAGTCGCCGGTCTTCCACTGGGCGCTGCTGATGGTCACGCGGTCCGGAACGGGGACTACCTTGACCTCATCTGTCCGTGTCTGGCCGCCCGCGGTCACCGTCAGCCGGAATGTCAGCGGGCTGTTGGTCATCGGCGTCCGGAAGACCGGAAGGCTGAACGTCGGCTTGAGCGTGGTGGCTCCGGTCAGCGACACCTTGTTGGGGTCGGTTGCGCTGCTCAGGACCTGCTCCCACTGGTAGGTGGCGCCCGTGGTGGTGGAGCCGGTGCCGTCAAGCGTGACGGTGGTGGCCGTAGTACGGCGGACAACGTTCTGGTCCGGTCCGGCGACGGCAACGAGGGCGCCCTGGACGGTGACGGCCGCGGTCTTCTCCGATTCCGGGCCCATGCCGTTGGTGTTGGAAGCCCGGACCGTGAACTGGTAGGCCGTGTCGCCGCTGAGTCCGTCGTAGACCAAGGACGTGACGTTCCCGGCCGTTGTCTTGGCCGGACCGAACGCCGTGCCGTCAGAGGTGTAGGCCTGGACGGTGTAACCCGTGATGGTCAGTCCCGTGGCGCCCGGGTTGGGTGCGGTCCAGGACAGGTTTGCCGTGCCCTGGCCCACCACAGGTGTGCCGGTAAACGTCGGAGCCGCGGGTACCGGGTCATTGGTGACGGTGAAGAGGACCTCGCTGATGGCGGAGACGTTGCCCGAGGGGTCGAAGGCCGCAAACTTCAGGGTGGTCGTGGATGCGATCTCCATCGGTCCGGTGTAGTGGATCGCGTCGGGTGCAAGCACGCCGCCCGACAGGACGGGATCGGAGCCGTCGATTGTGTAGTAGATGTCGCTGCCCGTCTCGCTGGCTGTCAGGGTGACCGTCTGGGCCACAGCCGTGCTGCCGCCGTTGGGGGTGGCAGACACCGTTGGAGCCGTGGCGTCCGTGACCGGGATTGCGTGTGCTGCCGGGAACGTCTCGCCGACGCTGCTGACACCGACCACGTAGACGTCGTAATCCTCATTGGCGGAGAGACCGGTGATCGTGGTGCCGGTGGCTGCCTGGCCTGAGATGCGCTTGCCGATCTCCACCTGCTCGCTGCCGGTCACGGTCTTGCCGACTGCGACGGCGCGGTAGCCGGTGATTGCAGGGGTGCCGGGGATGGCTTCGGCCGGGGTCCAGTTCAGCTTCAGTCCGCCGGAGACCTTGGCAGCCGTGATGCCGGAGGGGGCGGGGGGTCCGGACTGCAGGGGGCCGTTGGGGCAGCCACCCATGCCGGGGCCGCCGGGCTCGCCGTACTCGGCGATGGTCAGGCCCTGCCGGTTGGCGTCTGCGTCTTCGAACTCCCAGGCCATGGCGCGTTCGCCAAGCCCGGCGTTCGCAGCGATTTCGGCGTTGGCAGCGTCATCGAAGACATAGGTGGCGGTGAACGTATCGCCCGTGACTTCCAGCCCGGAGGAGTAGCCGCCCTTATCCGACGGAGTGAGGGGGCCGGGGATGGCACGGATGTCGCGGCGGCCGATGCTGGTGTCCTTCAGCGCCGGCTCAATGATGCGCTGTTCCAGCTGGGCGGGATTGACGCTGGCTCCGATGTGTCCCTTGACGGTGATGGTGCTGCCGCTGAGCTCGGCATCGCCCGTCACGTAGGTGTCCTGCACGGTGGTTTCACCGGCGGCGGTTGTGCCGAACTTCATGGAGACGATGTCACCGGGACGGATATCGGGCGTGACAGCAAGACCGGTGCCGGCACCCCAGCAGACGCCGCCGGGGTGGTTGACCTCAAAGGCGACGCCGCCGGCGTCGACCACTGCTTCTGCCGAGCCGATGACCTTGCCGGCGCGCTTGACCTCGAGGGTGGCAGTCTCACCGGCGTGCCCCTCATACCCCTCAATGGAGACGAAGTCGCGATCGGGGAAGACAACAATGTTGTCCGGAAACGTAGGGACGGCAGCGCTGGCGGCTGGAATGGCGAACATGGATGTTGAACAGACGACGGCCGAGACTGTTGCGAAGATTCCGGCCCTTCGGATACCGGGAAGGCGAGAAGTGTGCGCTCCCGGCTCGCTTTGTGCTGATTTCATGATGACCTCATCGATCCGAGGTGCGCGACCTTCACGCACAATCACAGAATCAAGAAGGCCCCTTGGGGAAACGCTGGGCGTTTTGGCTTGGAAAAACGCCCCGCGGCACCGACTTGGCCGTACCTTTTGGTCCCCCCACATGGAGGGGCCCAGGAGCGAACGCAGTGATTTGCCCACGTCAGTGCGGGCATTCCCGGCGTTCAGCCGTTCGCGGGACGTGAACCCCCCACGGGGACGGGAACCCCCACTTCCCCCTCTGCGGGGGGATCAGAACCCCGGGTTTCCCCAAGGGAATGCCCGGAAACCGGGCAGCCTTAGCCTTGGCGGGCCTTCTTAGCCGCCTTCTTGGCGGACTCTTCCTTGACCCGCTGGGCTTCGGCGCGGACGGCGGCGTGGGTAGCCCGCTCGGCAACCAGCCAGGCAGGGGGAGCCTGCAGCAGCGCGGTGATCTCCGCCGTCGTCAGCGCCTCTTCAACGCCGCCGCGGGCAAGGCCGCTGATGGAGATGTTGAGCTTCTGCGCCACCACCGGGCGGGGGTGCGGGCCGTTGCGGCGCAGTTCGGCCAGCCACTCCGGCGGGTTGGACTGCAGCTCCGCGAACTCTGCGCGGGTGATGGTTGAATCCTGGAACTCCTGGGGCGTCGCAGGCAGGTAGATGCCAAGCTTCTTGGCAACGGTGGCCGGCTTCATGGACTGGGAGTTAGCAGAGGTCATGCATTAAGGGTATCCGCCTGGGCCTGTTTCCCTGACCACGGCCCGTGGCCAACGCGCCCCGCGCTGTGCCGGTGGCAGTACTGTGAAGGTGTGCCCGCTGAAGATGAACCCACCCTGGACCCGGCCTCGCCGGAGTCCCCGCCCCGCGAGCTCCGCTTTGCCTACGTCGCAGGCGTCACGCCGGGCAAGTGGATCCGGCGCTGGGAGGAACGGATGCCACACGTTCCCCTGCGTTCGTTCATGTCCGACGGCGGCACGCAGCTTTCGGTGCTGCGTGACGGTTCGGCGCACCTCAGCTTTGTCCGCCTTCCGGTGGAGCGCGAAGGCCTGAACGTCATCCCGCTGTACGAGGAACAGCCCGTGGTGGTGGCGCCCAAGGGCCATGAAATCACCGTGTTCGAGGACGTGGCGCTTGAGGACCTGGCGGAAGAAACCTTTCTCGACGCCGATGAACTGGGCGGGCCGGAAATGGCCCTGCAGGTGGTGGCAACAGGCGCGGGCCTGCTGATACTTCCCATGTCCGTCGCCCGGCATTTCAACACCAAGGACACTGTGGCCCGCCGCCTCACAGGCGCGCCGGGAACCCAGATCGCGCTCGCCTGGCCCATCGATGCCACGGACGAGGTCATTGAAGAGTTCATCGGCATTGTCCGCGGCCGCACGGCACAGAGCTCACGGCAGCCGTCCGCGCAGCAGGAGAAGCCGAAGAAGGCGCCTAAGCCGGACCGCCGCGGCGGCGCTGGTGCCGGCGGCAAGAAGCCAAAGGTCGCCCAGCGCTACGCACCCAACCCGGACAAGGGGAAGGGCCGCGGTTCGCGGAAGAAGGGCAAGCGGTAACTGGTGTTGCCAAAGTGACGCGCGCAGGTCCACAGTGAAGTAGGTCACGCCGAGGCCGGAACCCTGGCCGCGGTTCCAACAGAAACGGTTCCAACAGAACCGGCGCCGCTGTGGAGGTCACCATGAGCACGACGTCCCATGACGTGTTCGACGCCACCCCCGAAGGTGACGCACCGGAGCTGAAACGGGTCCTCGGACCAAAGCTCCTGCTTCTCTTCATCGTCGGCGACATCCTCGGCGCGGGCGTGTATGCGGTCACCGGGACCATGGCCGGCACGGTGGGCGGCATCGTGTGGCTGCCGTTCCTGCTGGCATTCGTCGTCGCAACCCTCACTGCGTTCTCCTACCTCGAGCTGGTCACGCAGTACCCTCAGGCGGCAGGTGCAGCCCTGTACACGCATAAGGCGTTCGGGATCCACTTCGTCACCTTCCTGGTGGCGTTCGCCGTCGTCTGCTCCGGCATCACCAGCGCGTCGACCTCCGCGAACGTGCTCGCCCAGAATTTCTTCGGTGGCCTGGAAATTAACGGCTGGATGGGACTGCCCGGACAGGGCGTGATCACAGCGGTGGCGATGGGGTTCATGCTGCTGCTGGCGGTGATCAACCTTCGCGGCGTGGGGGAGAGCGTGAAATTCAACGTGGTGCTGACTTTGGTGGAGATGACCGCCCTGTGCATTGTGATCGGCGTCGGCTTCTTTGTCATGACCCAGGGCGCCGGAAATGCGGGGGAGATCTTCGTCTTCAACGACTACCAGGACAAAGGACTCTTCCTGGCGGTCACCGCGGCCACCTCAATCGCCTTCTTCGCGATGGTCGGTTTCGAAGATTCCGTGAACATGGTGGAGGAGACCCAGCACCCGGAGAAGATCTTCCCCCGGACCATGCTGACCGGTCTCGGCATAGCGGTGATCCTCTACATGCTGGTTGCCGTATCCGTGGTCAGCGTTCTCTCACCCACCGAGCTGGAAAACATCCGGGAGGCCGAAGGCGCCGCGCTCCTGGAAGTGGTGCACAAGGGCTCACCTGACTTCCCGATCGACAGGATCTTCCCGTTCCTGGCGGTGTTCGCTGTCGCCAACACTGCGCTGATCAACATGCTGATGGCCAGCCGCCTGATCTACGGGATGGCTCGCCAGCGCGTCCTGCCCCCGGCGCTTGGAAAAGTTCTGCCGGTTCGCCGTACCCCGTGGGCGGGGATAGTGTTCTCCACCGCCCTGGCGCTGGGCCTGATCTGGTACGTCACCAGCGATCCGGAGAGCAACATCGTGGCCAACCTCTCCGGCACCACCGCATTCCTGCTGCTGTGCGTCTTCACGGTGGTGAACGTGGCCTGCCTTATTCTTCGTCGGAAGCGTGACCCCAACCGCGAGGTGTTCTTCACTTCCCCGGGGCAGCTGCCGCTTGTGGCCGCGCTGCTGTGTGCCTTCCTCGCCGGCCCGTGGGTGGGTCGAAACGTCATCCAGTACCAGATCGCCGGCGGACTGATGGCGATCGGCGTCGTGCTGTGGTTCATCACCTGGCTGATCAACCGACGAACCAACCGCACCGCGGGAACCGGCGCGGACGAGGTATAGCCCACCCAACCGATGCCCTTAAAAGAGTCCCCGTCCACCGTTGAGGGGGCCACAGGCTCAGGGCGGAGGCGCCGGCCCTGATCCCTGAGTCGTCCCGGCGCCCCGGCAGTCGCGCAGGTGTGCCAGCAGGGCCTGTTCCGGACTTCCGGGATTCTCGCCGAGGTGCCGGAGCAGCGCCATCCGTACGTTCATGTCCGTTGCCTCGTCAGTGAGGACGTGGCTAATGACGCCCATGATCTGGCGCCGAAGGCCTTCCTCCTGCATGGGACCACCCTCCTTTGCTCCTGGGTGCAGTGTGCCGCCCGGCCGTTGTGATTAGCCGGGAACCCGTCGGCTATGCCGCGAATGCGGTGGCCAAACCTAGGGGGTCCCGCCCTCGCGGTATACCGCGGCAGCCAGTTTGAAGGTGGGGCCGCTCCCGCGGCGTTCCCGACGGCGGCACTCCCACCTATTCAGGTGGGACAGGCCCCCGCAGGCGCCTGTTTCCAAGGTTTTCTGGAGTCGCGCGGAGCACCATGACTGTGTCTCATATGTGGCCCGGCGCCAATGCTGCCGCCGAGGCCATCGCAACCAGCTGGGAGGATGTCATGGCAACAACACGGAGGGACGTGTTGAAACTAAGCCTGTTGGGCGGCGCCGTCGCCGTCACAGCATCAACCGGAGGGCCGGCCATCGCGGGTGTCCCCGGACGCCGGGGCGCGGACGACGATGAAGAAACGGTCATCTCTCCAAGCAAGCTTGCCCCCGCGAACATGCCCGTTCCGTTCACCACCGTCTTCCGGCGGCCGCCGGAACTGCTTCCCTATGCCACGGGCAGGGACCGCGACGGCACGCCGTTTGCGAAGTACGCGCTGAACCAAAAACTGGGCAGGGCCCAGATCGCACGCGGGCTGAGCACCACCCTGGCCGGGTACAACGGCGTTTTTCCCGGCCCCACTATCCGGGTGCAGCAGGGCACCCGGAGCGAGCTGAGGATCAGCAACCGCCTGCCCGCCACCGGCCTCCTCTACCCGAACACGTTCAACACCGTCACCCACCTGCACGGATCGGCGTCGCTGCCCCAGTACGACGGGTACGCCAACGATCGCACTGCGCCGGGCAGGGTGAAGAACTACCACTATCCAAACTGGCAGGCAGCGCGGACGCTCTGGTACCACGACCACAACCACATGCTGACAGCGCAGGGCGTGTACTCGGGGCTCGCCTCCATCTACTCCATCACCAGCGCGCGTGAACGGGCGCAGCTGCCGCAGGGCGAGTTCGACGTGCCCATCCTCGTCTCCGACGTGATGCTGAACGCCGACGGGTCCCTCGGCTACAACGACAACGGCCACGCCGGCCTGTGGGGCGACATCATCATGGTAAACGGCGTGCCGTGGCCCACCATGAAGGTCAAGCCGCGCATCTACCGGTTCCGCTTCCTGGTGGGTTCGATCACCCGCTCCTACCGCTTCGCCCTGTCCAACGGTGACCCCTTCCATGTGGTGGGCACCGACGCCGGGATGACCCCCAAGGTGCAGGCGGTGTCCTCCTGGCGGCAGGGCACGGCCGAACGCTACGAGGTGCTGATCGACTTCCGGAAGTACAAGCCAGGGCAGTCGGTGGAGCTGCGGAACCTGAGCAACAAGAACAACGTGAACTTCGCCAATACCGGCAAGGTCATGAAGTTCCAGGTGGTGGCAGATTCCCCCGCGCAGCCCGGGTCCCGCACCATCGCGGCCATCCCCACCACGCTGGATGCCGGCCCGCACCCCACCAAGGCACTCGGCGGGCTGGACACCATGGCACTGACCCCGGACATGGCCGTGGCCAAGAGGATACTCCGGGTCCAGCGGCAGAGCGGGGAGTGGACCATCAACGGTGAAACCTGGGACACCGTGGAAAAATCCAACTTCACCCGGTGCTTCGCCAACCCGCAGCGCAACCAGGTGGAGCAGTGGACCATCGTCAACGAGTCCGGCGGCTGGTTCCATCCGGTCCATATCCACCTGATCGACGGCAAAATCATCGGGCGCAACACCAACGGCGGCAAGCCGTTCGCCTGGGAAGGCGGGCCGAAGGACGTCTTCTACGCGGGGGAAAACGAATCCGTCACGGTCCTCATGCAGTTTGATACCGGCAAGCACGTCGGCGGCCGGTATATGGTGCACTGCCATAACCTCGTGCACGAGGACCACGACATGATGGTGCAGTTCGCCGTGGGCGACCTGCGGAACAACGACCCCATCAATGCTGACAAGCCTGTGCTGGAAACGCGGCCCGAGGGGTATTACGCCTCGAAATACAAGCTGGCCTACCCGGCGGGGACGTGAGATGAAACGGACGCTGCTGATCGCACCGGCGGTGCTGCTGGCCTTCTCCCTGGCCGGCTGCACCGGCGGTGTCCAGGCCAGCCCGGCGGCCAACCCGGCTCCCACCCCGCCCGCGAGCAGCCCCGCCACCACCGCGGACGCCGCGGACCGGGTCCTCGCGCAGGCCGAAGAAGGCCAGGACCTGGGCAACGGGCGGCCCACCGTCAGCTACGACGGCCTCATGGTCCGGCGCAGGGTAGTGGTTGCCGTGCACACCGCACTGGATGCCGACATCGCCAGTATCCGCAAGCGGCTGGACGCGGCCGCCGCCGCACGGGGCACGGCCCTGTCCGCCATCTCACCTGATGTGCTCGAACCCGCGGTGCTGCAGCAGATGGTCCCCGAGGTCATCGTGGCCCTCCCGCCAACAGCAACTCCCGACGACGGACGCATCATCGTGCGTGCAGTCACCGAGGAGGACACCGGAAAACTGGGGGTGAAGAACTTCTACGTGCTCCCGGTCCTGGTGCATGACCTGCGCTTCAGCATTGCCACTGCCAACCCCGCCGCAGTATCGGCCGCGGTGGACAGGGAAGGCATCGTCTCCGACGCGCTCGGGAACTACAACACCGTGGCACAGGACGGCCAGCTCAGTATCAGCTACACGGGCCCGCTGCTCGGCGACGAAACGGTCGAGAGCGTCCGCGAGGGCATCAGCCGGCAGGCACACATTCCCGCCGCCGAGGTGAACGTCGGCCCACGGTCTGTGTCCGGAACCGGCGTGGACATGGCCGCCGAACCGGCGTGGGACGCGGAGCAGCTCGAAGGCCAGGCAATACATCCGCACACGGAGTGATGCACCAGTCCAAACCAGAAACTGTGCGCAGAAATGATAGGAGAAAACAGTGAGGAGCATGTCCAGCCCCACCATCCGGGACGTTGCCGAACGGGCCGGGGTCTCACTGACGACGGTGTCCTACGTGCTGTCCGGCAGGAGCGGAGGCACCACCAGGGTCAGTCCGTCCACGCAGGAACGTGTCATGGCCGCCGCCGGCGATCTTGGCTACGTGCCCAACCAGGCGGCTCGGGGAATGCGGCGCGGCAGGACAGATCTGGTGGCCATCGCCATTGAAGACCTGGAATGGCCGCCGGACCGGGCGCTGGCCACGGCCGCCGCCGCGATACTTCCGCGGCACGGCTACCAGCCGGTCATCCTGCTCGGCCAGTCATGGCGGCACTTCATGCTGGCCGGCGGTGCCGACGGCGTCATCATGGGCGTCACTCCCACCAGTGAGGAAGAGGACCACGCCATCGCCGAGCTGGCCAGGCGCGGCATCGCGCAGGTGGTCATCTCCGAATCGGTGCATGCAGAACAGGCGGTCGCGCTGCTCATGGAACGGATGGCGGGATACGCGGCCAGCGCCGCAGAAAACTCGGCCTCCTGGAAGCGCCTCAGCGGATATGCCCTGTTCGGCGGCGGCGCGCTCCCGTTGCTGCTGAACGACGTGCTGTCCGCCGCCGGCGCATTTGCCGAACAGATTCCCGTCCTCTAGCAACCGGCTGCTCCGGAACCGCGTGCCGGCAGCCGCGTAACAATCGGACCTTCGCGCCGTCCGCTTTCGGTGCAGGTCGCCGGCGGTGCCGGTCCGTCATGGACCGTAGCCGGCCGCAACATCAGCCGCGTTCGTGGCCGGTTTTTGTCGCCGCGCGTCATCCGGTGTCCCCGGAAGACGCACGCCATTACGCATTGTTGATTTTGATGTCCCCGCGCGTCCCGGAGCCGCAATCCGCGGCCCCGGCCGGCAGATTACGCCCCGTTTCCCCTCGTGACCGCGCCCTTCAGACGGTGGTCCTTCTCTGCTCTCATGGTGGACACCAAACGCCTTGAACGACCTGCTGAAGGGAAGCACACCATGACCTCCGGAACCGGGCCGATACCGAAAATCAGCCTTCAAAACATCACCAAGAGATTCACGGTGCGGCCCAGCAAGGACAACCCGGACGGGGCGGTCCTGACCGCGCTGGACGGCATCTCCCTTGACGTCTCCGCAGGCGAATTCATCACCCTGGTGGGCCCCAGCGGCTCCGGGAAGACCACCCTCCTGGACCTCCTGGCCGGCCTCACCAAGCCGGACAGCGGCAAGGTGCTGGTGGACGGCCGGGAAGTGGCAGGACCGGGCCGGGACCGCGCCGTCGTTTTCCAGCAGTATGCGCTGTTCCCCTGGCGCACGGCTGCTGCCAACGTGTCCTTTGGGCTGGAAGGCGCGGGCAGCGACGGGAAGCGCTACACCCGCAAGGAGCGGGCCGAGAAGGCACGCGAATACCTCGAGCTTGTGGGTCTCGGCGGATTTGAAGACCGTTACCCGCATGAACTGTCCGGCGGCATGAAACAGCGCGTGGCCATCGCCCGCAGCCTGGCCTACGAACCGGACATCCTGCTGATGGACGAACCCTTCGCCGCGCTGGATGCACAAACGCGCGAGCAGCTCCAGACCGAACTGCTCCGCATCTGGGCCACCACGGGCAAGACCATCATTTTCATCACCCACGGCATCGACGAGGCCGTCTACCTCGGCCAGCGCGTGGCCGTGCTCAGCTCCCGGCCGGGGCGGCTGAAGGAAATCGTCGACATCGACCTCGGGGACCGCTCCGGCGATGAGGACGTCCGCTCTAACCCGGCCTTCGTGGAACACCGCCACAAGGTGTGGTCGCTGCTGCATGACGAGGTACGCCGTGCCCAGGCCGCCGGGCACGCAAAGATCCAGCCCGACGGAACAGCGCCGGACGAAACCAGGACGATCACCACCGGAAAGGCAGCCTGATGAGCACGCCAACACTGACCAAGGAAACGGAAACGCGGCCCGGTCCCGCGGCGGCTGCCGGGGACGCAGCGAAGGAGTGGAATCCGGCGCTGCGCCCGGGGTCCGGCAAGACACCTGCGGCCAGGCTGCGCCTGTATGCCCGGCAGGGAGGCAACGCCGTGTGGGGTGCCGGGGCCATCATCCTGTTCCTGCTGCTCTGGGAACTGGGACCCACCTACCTCGCCCCGGCCTCGACGCGGGTGTTCCTTCCGCCCCTGCACGTGGTGCTCGAGGCACTGGGCACGCTCATCGCAAACGGCCAGCTGCAGAACCACCTCGCCGCCAGCCTGAGCCGCTCTGCGAGCGGATTCGGCATCGCCGTTGTCTCCGCTGTGGCCCTCGGCCTGCTCGTGGCCTGGTACGGGGCCCTTGACCGCTTCCTCAACCCGCTGCTGGAAGTCTTCAGGAACACGGCCGCACTTGCGCTGCTCCCGGTGTTCACGCTGCTGCTGGGCATCGGGGAGACGTCCAAGATCAGCATTGTGGCCTACGCGGCGTTCTTCCCGGTGCTGCTGAACACCATTGCCGGCGTCCGGACCGTTGACCCGCTGCTGATACGGGCCGCCCGCTCACTGGGGCTGTCCAATTTCCAGCTGTTCCAGAAGGTGATTCTTCCCTCCGCCGTGCCCACCATCTTCACAGGCATCCGGATGGCCGGCACATCCTCCATCCTCGTCCTGATCGCCGCCGAGATGGTCGGTGCCAAGGCCGGCTTGGGCTACTTGATCGTCAATTCCCAGATGAGCTTCCTCATCCCGGACATGTACGCGGGCATCCTGACCGCGTCCCTGCTCGGCCTGCTGGTCAACTACCTGCTGGTCGGCGTCGAACGCCACTTCTCCCGCTGGCGGACCGCCGTCGGATCCCGCACCGCCTAGCCCGCCCTCCCGATACCCACAAGGAACCAGATCATGCCTGAACGTACCCCCGCCAACGCCGGCGCACGCCAACTCCACCTGAACGCCTTCCTTATGAGCACCGGACACCACGAGGCCTCCTGGCGTCTTCCCGAAAGCGACAGCTTCGCCGGAACACAGGTGGCACACTTCCAGCAGCTCGCCCGCACCGCCGAACGCGGCGCCTTCGACTCGATCTTCTTCGCCGACTCGCCCGTACTGCACGGCGACGTGCGCCAGCGCCCCTACGGGACCCTCGAACCGACGGTCCTGCTCAGCGCCATCGCCGCCGTGACCAAGCGGATCGGGCTGATCGCCACGGCCTCCACCACCTACAACGACCCCTACAACCTGGCCCGCAGGTTCGCCTCGCTCGACCACATCAGCGGCGGCCGGGCCGGCTGGAACGTGGTGACGACCGCGGGCGAGGCCGCCGCGCGGAACTTCTCCCTGGAGGACCAGCCTGCGCACTGGCGCCGCTATGAGCGCGCCGCCGAGTTCCTCGACGCCGCCAGGAAGCTCTGGGACAGCTGGGACGACGACGCCGCGGTGGGGGATAAGGCCGCCGGGGTCTGGGCCGACAGCTCGCGCGTCCACCCCATCAACCACACCGGCCGCTACTTCCGAATCCAGGGTCCCCTGGACGTGCCGCGCTCACCCCAGGGGCACCCTGTCATCGTGCAGGCCGGCTCGTCCGAAGACGGCAAGGACTTCGCCGCCCGCTACGCCGAGGCCGTGTTCACCGCGCAGCAGACTCTGGCCGAGGCGCAGCGCTTCTATGCGGACCTGAAGCGGAAGACGGCCGCCGTCGGCCGCAACCCGGAACATATCAAGATCCTGCCGGGCATCGTCCCGGTCATCGGTTCCACCGAGCACGAGGCACGGCGGCTGGAGAAGCAGCTCGACGAGCTCATCCACCCCGAGCACGCGCGAAAGCAGCTGGCCGGCGTGCTGCGGGTCTCGCCGGAATCCCTTCCGCTCGATGCGCAGCTGCCCGAAGACCTCCCCTCGGAGGATGCGATCGAGGGAGCCAAGAGCCGGTACACGCTCATCGTGGAGCTCGCCCGGCGCGAACGGCTCACCGTCCGCCAGCTCATCGGCAGGCTGGGCGGCGGCCGCGGGCACCGCACTTTCTCCGGAACGCCCGAGCAGGTGGCGGACGCCATTCAGGAGTGGTTTGAGAAGGGCGCAGCCGACGGCTTCAACATCATGCCGCCCGTGCTGCCCTCGGGCCTGGACACCTTCGTGGACCACGTCATTCCGATCCTCCGGTCCCGCGGACTGTTCCGCCAGCAGTACTCGGGGCGCACCCTGCGTGAGCACTACGGACTGCCGCGGCCCGAGAACGGAATTGCCCCGGCCGACTCCGCCGAGGCGGCTGAAACGGAGCGGGCCGTGCCCGCTGCTGTCTAGGCTTCCCGCTGCTCCGGCAGGGGCTTCCGGGCCAGCCAGGCAGCGACGATGGCACCGGAGATGTTGTGCCAAAGCGAGAAGACGGCGGAGGGCAGGGCCGCCAGCGGGGTGAAGTGGGCGGTGGCCAGCGTTGCCGCCAGGCCGGAGTTCTGCATGCCGACCTCGAACGCGAGTGCCCTGCGCGCCTTGGCGTCCAGGCGGCCGAGCTTGCCGGCCAGGTAGCCGAGCCCCAGGCCGAAGCCGTTGTGCAGCACCACGGCCAGGAACACAATGCCGCCGGCAGCAAGGATCTTGCTGGCGCTTCCCGCTACCACAACCGCCACGATCAGGGAAATAACGACGGCGGATGCCCAGGGGAGCGCCGGCAGCGCCTTCGCGACGAGCTTCTTGAGGAATAGCCGGGCCAGCAAGCCCGCGATGACCGGCAGCAGCACGGTCTTGACGATGTCCAGCACCATGCCGCCGGCGTCGATGGTCAGGAAGGAACCGGCCAGGAACAGCACCAGGACGGGCGTGACCACCGGGGCGATGAGAGTTGATACGCTGGCGACCGCCACGGACAGGGCCACATCGCCCTTGGCCAGGAACGCCATCACGTTGGAGGCGGTGCCGGACGGCGCGCAGCCCACGAGGATCAGGCCCACGGCGAGTGCGGGTTCCAGATGGAGGAGGGTGGCGATTGCCCAGCCGGCCCCGGGCATGATCACGTAATGGGCCACGATGCCCAGCACCACGGCCCACGGCCTGCGCGCGACCGCGGCGAAGTCGGGCGGCGTCAGTGTCAGGCCCATGCAGAACATGATGATTCCCAGCAGGTAAGGGACCGCCGGGCCAAGGGGTTTGAAGGCGCCGGGAAGCAGGAACCCGGCAACGCCGGCTGCGAGCACCAGGAGGGGGAAGACGGTCACCGCGACGCGGGCGATCCTGGCCTCCGCGGCGAGGGCCGGATTCAGGGGTGCGGCGCCGGCCTCCGTGGCCGAGGAAGCGGGTACGGGGTCTTTTGTTGCCTCAAGCATTCAATAATGCTGGCACCGGAGGGGCACTACGGCCCAGTTCGTGAACTGATGTCTGACAAATGTGTCGTCCCCGGGAAATTCTCCGCGGCACACCGGGACCCCGGGCGCTCCCGGTGCGATACTGGATTGCACCGGATCGGGATTCAAGGGGACAGAATGATCCTAGACACGGCAACACTGCGGGTTGCTTTCGCGGCGATGGCCTTGGTTCTGGCGCTGCTGTTCTATTTTTCGACCTTCCGCAGCACCCGCTCGCCCTACAGCGCCTGGTGGTGCGCCGCCCTGCTCCTGTTCCTCTCCGGTTCCGCGTCATTCCTCCTCAACGGCACGCCGCAGCAGGTCTGGGCCAATCCGCTGGGTAATTTCCTGCTGGTGTCCGGCGCGGCAGGGGTCTGGGCCGGGGCGCGTTCCCTCCGGAACCTGAAGCACAATCTGTGGCTGTCCACCGCGCTGCCGGTCATCGCCGGCGCCGCGGCCGGCATCGACAGCCCGGGATCCAATACCTGGGCAGGCGGTGCAGTCTTCCTGGCATCCATGGCCACACTGATCGGCCTGGCCTCGCACGAGCTGTGGCGGCTTGAACCCGGGTACTCCCGGGTGAGGATTCCCATGGCCATCGCAGCGGGCGGGGTGGCCGTCTTCTACTTTTGCCGTCTGGTGGTGTTCCTTATCGAAGGGCCAAGCGGTCCTGTTTTTTCCACCTACTTCGGGTCCGCGGTGACCACCATGGTCACCATGGTGCTGCTGGTGGTGGTTTCCTTCAGCATGGCGGGGCTGAGCACCGAGCAGCAGACGCGGGCGCTCCGAACGGTCGCCACGCAGGACGGGCTGACCGGCCTGCTTAACCGAGGCGCTTTCCTGGAAGCGGCCGCCCAGGAACTGGAACGCAGCAAGGCAGCCAACAGCGGCGGCTCGCTGATCCTCGCGGACCTGGACCACTTCAAGTCGGTCAACGACACCTTCGGCCACGCGGCGGGCGACCTTGCGCTGCAGGCGTTTGCCAACGCGTGCAGCGCGTCGGCCCGGTCCACGGACGTCGCCGGGCGCTACGGCGGCGAGGAGTTTATCCTCCTGCTTCCGGGTGCAGGCCCCAAGAGCGCGGAAATCATCGCGGGCGAAATCAGCAGGAGGCTGGCAGAGCAGCACATACCGGAACTGCTGCGGATGCCGACCGTCAGCTACGGCATTTCCACCTACAATGCGACAACCGCGGACCTCGACGAGGTGATCGCGGCCGCCGACGTCGCCCTCTATGAAGCCAAATCACAGGGGCGGAACCGCACGGTCAGGGGCTGAGGCGGAGCTGTTGCCTTTTTAAGACCCTGCTGCCTCTTAAAGCAGGCACCGGATCCGGAATGCATGGGGGACAATCCGGACCCGGCGATCCTGACTCGCAGCTGGAGACTGCGGTCTTTCATCAGGCATAGCCAGTGTGTTCCACGATCCTTGTAGAAAGGTGGGAGCACCTTGGGGTGGCCGTGTTCCGCCGCCCCCAAGGCAGCGGAACACGGCGGTTTTTCAGCTTTTGCTAGGCCGCGCGAACGAACGTGACGGGGCCGGTGGCAGTGAGCCAGGACAGCGGGTGGGCCATGGTGGCGTTGATGCCGTTCATGCCGCCGCTGATGACCTTGCCGGCGCCGGCGTAGATGGCCACGTGGCCGGACTGGACCACCATGTCGCCGGGCTGCGGGGTGGAGACCACCTTGCCGTGGCTCAGGAACTGCATCGGGGCGAGGTCACCCACGCGGATGCCGGCGGCACCGAGGGCCTTCTCCACCATGGCGGTGCAGTCCTGTGTGATGCCGATCTGGGCGTAGGCCGAAGCCAGCATGGTTGCGTTGACGCCTGCCGCAGCCTGGACGGGGGCCTTCGGCGCGGGAGCCGCGGCCTTGACGGTGACCTTCGGTGCGGCGGCCGGCGCAGCTGCAGCCTTGGCGGGCGCGGCAACCGGGGCGGCGGCGGGTGCCGCGGCCTTCTTCGCTACCGGCTTTTCGACGACGGGTGCTGCCACCACGGGAGCCGGGGCCGACTTGACCGCGGTGCGTTCAAACTCGATCTTGACGCTGGAAGCAGCGTTCAGGGGAGCCTGCACCTGGCTGGCGGCCTCGGGGGCGGCGGCCGGAGCCTGCGCCGGCTGGGCCGGGGCGGCGCCGCCGGCGTTGGCCGCAACGGTTCCCGTGAACGCCAGGCCGGAGGCCGCGAGGATCACGGCTGCCTGGCGGCCGAGACCGGAATTTGCGGAGGCAATGCGGGTGAACGGATTGGAGTGGGCGGCCGCAGCACGGCGGCCAGAAATAAAGCGGAACGACATGAAGAAGCCTCTCCCGATGCCTGCGAGGTGAGCTGTCGGATTCGGATGGGAGGCACCCGGCCGCGGTCCTGAACGTGGTCAGGAACTGTGCGGCTTCACCCCAAGGCCCGCTTCAAGCAGGCCGAAAAGTGGTTTCCCCGTCTCTGCCGGACATGGGTCTTCGGTTGGTTCCTCGGGCTGCGGCAGAGTTAGGCAATCAGCGCGGGAGTGCCTCATCGGTGAAAAAGGCACGTTTTTCACGGTACGGGAGGCTTCGCCAAATGTCACATTAGGGTAACGGGGGTGTGTCGCTTATTCCGCCGCGGCCCGCGTCAGGTAAGGGATCGAGGTCCGATTTGTGTGGTGAACCTCACTCTGCGGCGCGGAGCTTGCCGGCGAGCCGCTCCCGCATCTGGAGGCTGGCCGAGTTGAGGCCGATCAGTTCCACCTCGCGGCCGTGCCTGCGGTATTTCTCCGTGACGGCGTCCAGCACGGCGATGGTGGAGGCATCCCACAGGTGCGAGGCGTGCAGGTCGATCACCACGCCCCCGATGTCCGGCTCGGCGTCGCGGGCGTAGTTGAACTGGGTGTAGAGGTCGTTGGAGGAGGCGAAGAACAGTTCGCCGTCCACGGTGTAGGTGGCCACCGTCCGGCCGTTGAGCTCCACTTCCGTCCGCTCCACGGTGGCGAAATGGGCCACCCGGCGGGCGAACATCGCCATCGCTGCCAGCACCCCCACCCCGACGCCGATCGCCAGGTTGTGCGTGACCACCACCGTGCCGACAGTGATCAGCATGACCGCGGTTTCTGATTTGGGCATCCGCCTAAGCGTTGCCGGTGCAACAGAGTGCCAGTCGAACGTGATGGCCGAGACGAAGATCATCACCGCCACCAGCGCCGCCATGGGGATGAGGCCCACGATGTCACCCAGGGTCACCACCAGTACCAGCAGGAAGACGCCCGCGAGGAACGTGGACACCCGGCTCCGGGCGCCGGAGCCTTTGACGTTGATCATCGTCTGCCCGATCACGGCGCAGCCGCCCATGCCGCCCAGGAAGCCTGTGACGATGTTGGCTACGCCCTGTCCCCAGGATTCGCGGGTCTTGTTGGAGCGGGTATCGGTGATGTCGTCCACCAGTTTGGCTGTCATCAGGGATTCCAGGAGCCCCACGAGCGCCATGGACAGCGAGAACGGTGCGATGGTCTGGAAGGTTTCCCACGTCAGGGGCACATTCGGGATGAAGAGTGTGGGCAGGCTTTCCGGCAGCTGGCCCTTGTCCTGGACGGTGGGGACGTCGATCCCGGCCATCACGGCGAGGGCCGTCAGGAGGACGATAGCCACCAGCGGTGACGGCACCGCCGTCGTAATGCGGCGGAGGCCGACCACGATCAGCAGGCCGGCGGCCACCAGCGGGTAGACGGGCCACGGAACGCCGAGCAGTTCCGGCAGCTGGGCCATGAACACGAGGATGGCCAGCGCGTTCACGAAGCCCACCATCACCGAGCGCGGGATGAAGCGCATGAGCCGGGTGACGCCCAGGACGGCGAGCAGGATCTGGAAGACCCCGGCAAGGATTACCGCGGCGATCAGGTGGTCCAGTCCGTGGCTGCGCATCAGCGGCGCGATCACCAGGGCGACGGCGCCTGTTGCGGCCGAGATCATGGCGGGCCGGCCGCCCACGAAAGAAATGGTGACCGCCATGGTGAAGGAGGCGAACAGTCCGATCCGGGGGTCCACGCCGGCGATCACAGAGAACGCGATGGCTTCAGGAATGAGGGCGAGGGCCACCACCAGTCCGGCGAGGGCCTCGGTCTTGAGGCGCCGCGGGGAACGGAGCGTGGCCCGGACGGACTGGAGCTGTTCGGGCTTCATGAAACTCTATTTCTTGGTCTGGCGGTAGCGCTCGATCTGCTTCAGCCGCCGCAGGAGGCTGTCGCGCCGCGGGTGGGGAACGGCGTCGGGCGCCTCAGCGGTGAGGTCGATGTGTTTGGTGCCGTACTGCCACAGCAGGAGGTCATCCAGCAGGCGGTCCGGTCCGGGGGAGTAGCGGTGGTCCAGGGCCCGGCGGACCTCGGTGATCCGGTTGGCGCTGAGCAGTCCGGCCAGC
The DNA here is from genome assembly GCF_040448525.1 of Arthrobacter sp. K5. NCBI lineage: Bacteria > Bacillati > Actinomycetota > Actinomycetes > Micrococcales > Micrococcaceae > Arthrobacter > Arthrobacter sp. K5. The sequence goes on from NZ_CP159279.1 coordinate 3,384,546, forward strand.
TGGACGGTCTGTTTGAGTCCGTGGGCCGCCAGGAGTTCGGCCGCCCATCCCCAGTCGTCATCTACTTTACGGTCCACGTGCGGGAGCAGGGTGCGCCAGACGTCGCGGATGCGGTTGGGGGTGAGCTGTGCCGCGCCCTCACCGTCCAGGTCCCAGTAGCTTCGGACCTCCTCGTAGCGTTCATGCAGGTCGGCGAAGGCGGTCTCCACGGTCTCCAGCATGGCGGCGGTGGCCGTGAACTGCCGGTCGAAGTGCGGCGTCCAGGCCCGCGGGTCCTCGGCCTTGAACCGGATGTCGTGCTCGATCTCGCTCCAGGCATGCGCGAAGACGGTTCGTATTTGGCATTCGAAGAAGTAGCTGCCGTTGGGCTGGACCTCCGGGTTGAACACCTGCTGGTAGTTCTTCACTACGTCGTTCTGGATGGTGCGCAGGATCAGGTGCCGGCTGGAGTAACCGTACGTTCCGGACTCGATCGAGCCGATGTCCTTTTCACGGTCCCCGCGGCAGTCGAACAGGTGCCTCTGGCGCTTGATCAGGTTGGCCACCAGGGCGTTCTCCGCCGGGAGCTTGGTAATTACACGGACGCCGACCATGTCGTTGAGGGTCCGGAACGGGTCCGGGAACTTCAGGAGCCGCGGGCCGCCGGGTTCCAGCGGCTCCTCGGTCCGGGCGATCTTCTCCCGGAAGGAATCCACGGACTTGGTCCGGCCGGTGACGAACAGCGGCGTGACCTCGGTGTCCTTGAGCATGGTCCGCAGTATCTGCAGGACTTCCCTGGTGACAAGCTTCAGGGCAGGCCGGACGCGCTCATAGAGTTCCACGCTTTCCTGCACGGAGTCGCGCTGAGTGACGTCCAGGCGATCCCAGTTGCTTGCCATGGTTCCAAACTATCAATACGGTGCGACAGCGGTGCCGGTGACACCCCCGCCACTGCAGCCCCTTCCGCCCCATGGAAGCGGCCTCCCTGTAGGCTCGGCATATGGCTGTTGTGCGCCGTCGTGCCCTGCAATCCCGGATCCCGGGCGTGCGGGAGGCGGCAAGGAGGGGCCCGGCGCCCCGTTTGAAGGATCCTAGGAGGATGCAGTGAAGCGGCAGAAGTACCACTATGGTGACCACCCCAGCCAGTGGGGCGAGCTCTTCCTGCCGGAGGCACCTGCCGCACGCAACGGCAAGCCGCCATCCCCGCGCGGCATCGTTGTGGTGATCCACGGCGGCTACTGGCGCTCGCAATACGGCGCGGAGCTGGGCGAGCCGCTGGCGAAGGACCTCGCAGCGCACGGCATCGTGGCCTGGAACCTGGAGTACCGGCGGGCGGGCAACGGCGGCGGCTGGCCGCGGACGTTCGAGGACGTCCTCGCCGGGATCGACAAACTCCGCGAGGTGGCCGGCGAGCACGGCCTCGACCTGAACCGGGTGGTGGCGCTGGGGCACTCGGCCGGCGGGCACCTGGCCGTCTGGGCGGCAGGGCGGGACCGGCTTGCCGAACTCGGTGCGGCCGACGCCGACCGGCAGGTCGCCCGGAACCTCAACGGTGAGGCCGTCCACCTGACCGGAGTGGTCAGCCAGTCCGGGTTGCTGAACCTCGCGCAGGCCGAGTGGGCCGACCTCAGCAACGGCGCCGTCAGCAACCTCCTGGGCGGCTCCGCCGAACGGTACCCCAAGCGCCATAAGTACGCCGACCCGATGAGTGCCGTGCCGCTGAGCATCCCGGTCTACGCCGTCCACGGGCTCGACGATGACACCGTGCCGGTGAGCCAGTCCGAGGCCTACGCCACTGCGGCCCGCGCGGCCGGCGCCCCGGTCCAGGTGGTCAAGGTCCCCGGCGACCACTTCTCGCTGATCGACCCGAAGGCACCGTCCTACCGGAAGTGCCGCGACCTGGTGCAGGAGCTGCTGCAGCTCTAGCGCGGGAACTCCTCCGACGTCCGTTCGTTGCATTGATATGGGCTGAGCCGGCATATGCGCGCCGACAGTAAGTATGCTTGTCATCAACCACGAATGCCGCAGACGCCACAACGGAGGGACATTGCCTTGTCAGGAACAGCGCGCCACCCGCCAGCTTCGGCCGCCCCATGCCCTGCCGATGAGTAAGGCCGGGCCGGCGGGTAGAGCGCGAAAGTGGACGCCGGTTGCTACCGGCGCCGGCTTGGAGGAATCTAGTAGGTGGGGATTGAGGTACTTTTGTATATTACGGTCCCGGGTTTCACTAGGAGATACACATGGGTGAACCCATCATGCGGTGGTCGGCGTGATCCGGCTTCGAAAGCTGGCGCGCGCCGCGTCCGTGCTGACAACTCCCCTGGCCCCGGAGGATATTCTCGCGCTCTTTGACCCGGTGTTTTCCGCCCGGCAGCTGCGCGGCGTGGTCACCAAAGTCGTTCCTGAAACGGCTGATTCGGCCACCATCCACTTCCGGCCCGGCCGCGGCTGGAAGGCCCACAAGGCCGGCCAGTGGGCCCGGATTGGCGTGGAGCTCGACGGCGTCCGGCACTGGCGCTCCTACTCGCTGAGCGCCCCGGCAGGCGAGGATCCGGCCATTACCGTGAGTGACATGGGTGCCGTGTCCGGCGTCCTGGTCCGCAACACCCGGCCCGGGGACGTCCTGTTCCTGGCGCCCCCGCAGGGCGACTTCGTCCTCCCCGAACATCCGCGGCCGCTCCTGATGCTCACCGCCGGCAGCGGCATCACCCCCGTGATGTCCATGGTCCGCACGCTCGTGCCGCACCGCCCCGACGCCGATGTGGTGCTGATCCACTCCGCCCGGCGGCCGGAGGACAGCATTTTCCGCGAAGAACTTTCCGAGCTCGCCGACCAGTTTCCCAACTTCCGGGTCACGCACTGGTATACGGGGGAGCGCGGCCGGATGGACTTCGGCACGGCCGCCGGACTGGATGCGCTGTGCCCGGACTGGCGCCGCCGTGCTGCGTACGCCTGCGGCCCGGAGGGGTTCCTCGACGACGCCGAAGCACTGTGGGCCGCCGAAGCGGCCGCCTATCCCAAGGACCCCAAATCGACCCGTGCGGACGGGGCCACCGGCCCGTTCGCGGCCGACCCCGTCAACCTCATCATCGAACGCTTCAACACCAGCCTGCTGGGCGGTGTTGGGCACGACGGCGGCCTGGTCACCTTTGAGGCCTCCGACCGGGAGGTGGAGGCCGACGGCGACACCCCCCTTCTCGACGTCGGCGAAGACGCCGGCGTCCTCATGCCCAGCGGCTGCCGCATGGGCATCTGCCACAGCTGCCTGCTGCCCCTGCGTGCAGGGCAGGTCCGGGACCTGCGCACCGGTGAAGTCCACGGTGAACCGGGCCAACTAATCCAGACGTGCGTTTCGGCAGCTGCCGGGCCCGTTAACCTCGACATCTGAGGAGCAACACAAGCATGACTGCAATATCCGATCGCACAGACGCGACCACGAAGACCGCCACCGACAAGCCGGTCACGAAACCGCGGCCGGGGGCCCTGGCCGCCTCCGGCCGGCCGGCCGTGCGCCCGCCCGCCGCAGCGCACCTGTCCGACGAGCAGGTGGCAGAGCTCGGCCGGGAACTGGACGCCATCAAGGACGAGATCCTGGCCAAGCGCGGCGCCTCCGACGCTGCCTACATCCGCCGGGTGATCAAGATCCAGCGCGGGCTGGAGATCGCCGGCAGGGCGGCGCTGCTGATGGGCCGCAACAAGGCCGCTTGGGTCACCGGCACCAGCCTGCTCAGCCTCGCCAAGATCCTGGAAAACATGGAGATCGGCCACAACATCCTCCACGGCCAGTGGGACTGGATGCGCGATCCGGACATCCACTCCACCACGTGGGAATGGGACTTCGTCACCCCGGCGCGGTCCTGGCAGCACACCCATAACGACCTGCACCACCGCTGGACAAACGTGGTGGGCAAGGACAACGACGTCGGATACAACCTGCTGCGCATGGACGAGGACCAGCCCTGGACCCCGCGCGCCCTGGGCAACCCGCTGTACAACGCCATCCTCGCCCCCATTTTCGAATGGGGCATCGCGGTCTACGACCTGGAAATCGTCGACTACAAGGAGGGCAAGAAGAGCAAGGAGGCCATGGTCCGGGACCTCAAGGCCCTCGGCGTCAAGGCTCTCAAGCAGTTCACCAAGGACTACGCTGCCACCCCGGCCGTGGCCATGCTGACCGGCTCGGGAAAGCAGGCCCTCTACGGCACGCTCACCGCCAACGCCGTGCGAAACGTCTGGGCCCACGCTGTGATCTTCTGTGGCCACTTCCCCGAGGGGACGGACACGTTCACGGAGGAAATGGTGGAGGGCGAGACCCGCGGCGACTGGTACGTCCGGCAGATGATCGGCTCAGCCAACATTTCCGGCTCCAAGTTCATGCACATCATGACCGGAAACCTGTCCCACCAGATCGAGCACCACCTGTTCCCGGACCTGCCGTCCAACAGGTACGGGGAGGTGGCGCCGAAGGTGCAGGAAATCTGCCGGCGCTACGGCCTGCCGTACACCACCGGGCCGCTGCTGAAGCAGGTGGGATCCTCGTGGGCGAAGGTCTTCAAGCTCGCGCTGCCGGGGAAGAAGGCCTAGCAGACTGCAGGAACCCCGAGCGCCGGGCGGCGTTCTCTGGCAGAGTATGACCATGCTCACTGTTATCGGCGAGGGCCTCGTTGACGTGGTCCAGCGCAGCTCCGGAATCGAAGCCCATGTGGGCGGCAGCCCGCTCAACGTCGCCGTCGGGCTGGCCCGCCTGGGGCACCCCGTGCAGTTCGTCGGCCGGTACGGCCGGGACGCGTACGGGGAGTCGGTGGCCGCCCACCTGAGGGCGAGTTCCGTCATGCTCCCGCAGGGCCCGGACGGGCTGCCCACCAGTGTGGCCACCGCGCTGGTGGACGACGACGGCGCCGCCACCTACACGTTCGACCTCGCCTGGGAGCTCCCCGGACTGCGGGAACGGCTGCCCTTCATGCTGCAGGCCAACACGCTGCTGCACACAGGCTCCATTGCCACCATGCTGGCGCCCGGCGCCGCGGAGGTGCTGGCCGCCGTCGAATATGCCCACCCGGCGTCGACCATCAGTTTTGACCCCAACTGCCGCCCCAGCATCATCACGGACGCCGATTACGCCCGCCGGCAGGCGGAAAAGTTCGTGACCCTCTCCGACATCGTCAAGGCCTCCGACGAGGACCTCGCCTGGCTGTATCCCGGAGTGGACCCGCTGGAGTCCGCGCGCCGCTGGCTGACGCTTGGCGGGGCGGAAGGGCCGGCCATGGTGGTGGTGACGCGCGGCGCGGCCGGGCCCTGGGGGATTACCGCCGCGGGCGAGGCCGAGTTTGCCGCGCCCCGCGTGGAGGTGGCGGACACCGTGGGCGCAGGGGATTCCTTCATGGCCGCGCTGCTGTCCGGCGTGGTGGACCGGGGCCTGAACGGCGCCCAGAACCGGGCGGACCTGCGGGCACTCCCGGTCGGGGGGCTCACGGCGCTCCTGGCCCACGCCACCCGCGCCGCGGCCGTGACAGTCTCCCGTGCCGGTGCGAATCCGCCCACCCGGGCGGAGCTGAACCGGGTCGAAGCAGGCGCCGAAGCAGCAGCCGAAGAATCCGAAGTTCCCACCACCTGAGGAGCAGCCATGACAGCGCCGGGTCCGTTTTCACACCTGCCGGATGTTCCCGTGTTCGGGCTCACCAGCCGGTCCTTCGAGGATGGCGGGATCCTGCCGCCGCCGCAGCGCAGCGGCAGGATGCATGCCGGCGGCGCGGACGAGTCCCCGCAGCTGAGCTGGAGCGGGGCTCCGGACGGGACCAGGAGCTACACCGTGACCGTGTTCGATCCGGACGCGCCGGGCGCCGGCGGGTTCTGGCATTGGGCGGTCCTCAACATCCCCGCAGACACCACCTCCCTGGCGGAGGGCGCCGGGGCCGAGGGCGGCCCGCAGCTCCCGCCCGGCGCGACGCAGCTGAAGAACGACGCCGGCTTCCGCGGTTACGTGGGGGCGGCCCCGCCGCCGGGGCACGGCCAGCACCGTTACGTCGTCACCGTCTACGCACTGGACGTCGAGGAGCTGCCGGGCGGCGCAGGGGCGAAGCCTGCGGGGCTGGGTTCCGAACTTGCCCGTCACCTGCTGGGCACGGCCACCCTCACGGGTGTTTACCAGCGTTAGGGCGCCCGCGGCGGGCTCCGCCGAATAGAACTATTGACAGGACAAACTCGTGCTCCTATCCTCAATTTATGGAGCGCTCCAAGCGCTCGGTCACATCCCTCTTATCCGGCCGGAAAGATGCAGCGGTGTGTTCCCCTAATCATCTGGACGCGATCGAAGGAGATCACCAGTGAAGAAGTTTTTTTGGCGCCGCGCAGCGGTCGCCGCGGTTGCAATCCCGATGCTGGCTTTGACGGCATGTTCGAGCCAGGGCGGAAGAGCGCCGGAAGCCAACAGCGGAGGTGGCGGGGGCCAGGCCGTCTCCACTCCGCGCATGAAGATTGCGCTGATTACTCACGCTCCGGCCGGGGACACCTTCTGGGACACCGTCCGGAAGGGCGCCGAGGAGGCCGCGGCCAAGGACAACGTGGAGCTCCTCTACACGAACGACCCCGAAGCCGGCCGGCAGGCGCAGCTGATCCAGCAGGCCGTTGACCAGAAGGTGGACGGAATCGCCGTCACGCTGGCCACGCCCGGCGCGCTGAAGGATTCCCTCAAGAAAGCCTCTGACGCCGGCATCCCCATCGTGAGCCTGAATGCCGGTGAGGACGTCTCCAAGCAGCTCGGGGCGTTTACGCACTTCGGTTCCAACGAGCAACTCGCCGGCCAGGCGGTGGGCGAGAAACTGGCGGCCGAGAACTTCAAGCACCCCATCTGCGTGATCCAGGCGCAGGGGCACGTGGGGCTGGAAGCCCGCTGCGCCGGCGTGAAGTCCAAGGTTCCGGGAACCGAGATCCTGTACGTGAACGGCGCCGACATGACGTCCGTCGAATCTACGGCAACCGCCAAGCTGCAGGCAGCCAAGGACGCAGACGTCATCGTTGGACTGGGTGCCCCGATCACGCTGACCCTCCTGAAGTCCGTGGCCACCGCGGGCAGCTCGGCAAAGGTCGCATCCTTTGACCTGAACAAGGACCTCGCCCAGAAGATCGCCGACGGCACCGTGCTGTTTACTGTCGACCAGCAGCCCTGGCTCCAGGGCTACGGGTCCGTGGACGCCCTGTGGCAGGTCAAGCGGGGCGGCTTCAAGCTCGGCGGCGGGCAGCCCGTGCTCACCGGGCCCACCATCGTCGACAAGTCCAACGCGGCAGACGTCGTGAAGTTCGCCGACCAGGGCATCCGCTAGCCGCCGCTGGTTGAGCTGGTCGAAACCGCCGCTGGTTGAGCTTGTCGAAACCTCAGCCAGCGGCGTCGGCCAATCAGCGGTCCGCGACGAGGTGCCACGGGGGAGAGGTGAGGTCCGCCACCGGCCACGGCCACGGCGCGCGTGTCCTGCAGCGCCGGCCGCGACGCCGTGACGATCTTCATGTCGGCACCGCCGAAGTCAATGTACGGGCCAATGAGTTCGGGCTGGCCGGACGCGAGGGGCCGCTCGTACCAGGTCATCTCCGTGTAGTCGTAGTAATCGATCGACGCGGGATTCAGATGGTGCGGGATGAACACCAGCTTCCCGCCCACCAGGCTCCACCACTGGTGCCACGCGCCGGCGTCGGCGAACAAGCCCGGGGTGACGGACACCCCGGCGCTGTCCACCAGGCCCGCCTGCCCCGTGACGATGTCCTCGACGACCGGCCGGAGGGACTCCAGCTTGGTCCGGCATCCGCCTGGCGAAGCCTGTGCGGCTCCGTGCTTGCAGAAAGGCGCTGGGCGAGCTTCCGGGGGCGCCGTACGTCCTGCTCGTCGGAGCGTTTGGACGCCAGGCGGGCTGCCGAGCCCGCCGTCGCGGCGGCGAGGTCGATGAGGTCGCGCAGGTCGTCGCTCTTGTGCCGGCGCACCCGCTGGGCGATCTCCGCCTCCCGCACCGGGAGCACCCCCGCCACGTAGCTTCCGCCGCCGCCGCCCGCGGCGGGTGCCTAGAAGTCCCTTGCTTCGCAGTGCCGCCAGCGACTGGCGGGGTGAGGGGCGAGACGCCGAGGTGCTCGGCCATCACCGATTCCGGCGGAAGCCGCTCGCCCGGGTTGAGCAGCCCCATGCCGATGGCGCTCTCGAACTGCAGGGCCACCTGCTCGGCGCGGCCGGAGACGTCCTGGCCATGGGTCCGGACCTGTGCTGTCATGCCTTTGGTTTCCTCGGCCATGAACAGGCAGACGAAGAATCCGACGGCGGTCAGGACTGCCGCGACAAGCATGGTGGGACCGATGCCCCAGTAGGCGAGGCCGAACGGCAGCGCGAACGTTCCGAGGGCCGCGCCGATGCGGCTCACGGCGGTGGTGATGCCCACGGCGCTGGCACGGACGTGGGTCGGGAAAATCTCGCTGGGGTACGCCCACTCAAGGATGCTGGGCCCGCCGGAGAACAGTGCGTAGGCCACGAAGCAGCCCACAATGATGGCAGCGGGAGCCGACGGGAAGAGACCCAGGACGAAGAGGGGGAGGGCCATCAGGACGAAGCACCAGATGATGAGCGGCCGGCGGCCCCAGGACTCGATCAGTTTAAGTGCCGGGATGCAGCCGGCCAGGAAGACCATATCGATAATCACGGAACCGAGGTTGGAGAGGTTGCCCTCACCCATGCCGAACGCCGACAGGATCGTGGGGCCAAAGGTGAAGATGGCGAACAGGGGACCAACCTGCAGGGCGTAGAAGGAGCTGCAGAAGATGATGCGCTTGAGGTAGGGCCGGCGCAGCAGCACTCGGAGATCCACCTTCTTCTTGCCCACTGCAGCGTCATCAGCCGTTTCAAAGACCACGTGGTCGACGTTCAGCTGGTCCGAGAGGGCGGCACGAAGTGCCAGCTTGGCGTCGGCCTTGCGTCCGTTGTGCAGCAGCCAGCGCGGGGACTCCGGTGTCCCCAGTCGCATGAGCATGACGACGGTGCCCAGTACGGCGGCGGTGAGCAGGATCCAGCGCCAGGAGCCGGCACCGAATGCTTCGAAGATGACGAAGCCGACGAGGGATGCCAGGGCTGCACCGATGAACCAGCCAACCTGAAGGACGCCAAGCATCTGCCCGCGGCGCTTTTCTCCCCGCCCACGGAGCGTCCGGCGCGTTGTACCTGCATCACAGGAAGCCTGCCGGCTGACTGCCGGCAGGCTTCCTGTGTGTGCCCGTATCGCGGGTCTTGCGGCTAGGGGCTGACCAGCGAGGCGGCCAGGGCTGCGTCTGCTTCCTTGAGAACCTTCGAAGCCACTTCCAGGCCCTCGATGCGGCCCAGTTCGACGTCTTCGTGTTCGATGTTGACGAGCATGTCGGGGTCCACGTCGTGGAGGGCGCGCAGGAACTCGGTCCAGTACGCGGTGTCGTGGCCCTTGCCGAGGGCGACGAAGTCCCAGGCGGCGGGCTTGGGCCATTCGTTGGCCCACTCGTCGCCGCCGAGGTTGGTCCGGTTCTCTTCCGGGGACAGGCGGCGGAAGCGGTTGTCCAGGACGCCGTAGACCGCAGCGGTGTCCTTGTTGACTCGCACATCCTTGGCCGCTGCGTGGAACACCAGCGGGCCGAGTTCGCGGACGACTGCGACCGGGTCCATCTGCTGCCAGAACAGGTGGGAGGCGTCGAGTTCCACGCCGACGTGGGTGGCGCCGGTCAGTTCGACGAGCCTGTACACGTCGGCGGGGTTGAAGACGAGGTTCTGCGGGTGCAGTTCCAGGGCGACCTTGACGTCGAGGTCGGCGGCGAGCCTGTCGGTTTCCTTCCAGAACTTGGCGGCGACGCCCCACTGGTAGTCCAGGACGTCCAGTGCGGCGGAGTTCCAGGCGTTGACGATCCAGTTCGGCACTGTGGCACCGGGTTCCCCGCCGGGCAGGCCGGACATGGTGACCACACGGTTTTGTCCGAGCCGGTGGGCCAGTCGGACGGAGCGGCGGACGTCCTCGGCGTGCTTGTCACCGATCGCGGGGTTGGGGTGCAGCGGGTTGCCGTTGCAGTTCAGTCCCGCGATGGAGACCCCGGTGCCTTCGAAGACCGCCAGGTAGTCATCGCGGGCGGCGTCACTCTCGAGGATCTCGTCGAAGGTGGGGACGTGCACCGCCGGGAGGAACCCGCCGGAGTTGATTTCGATGCCAGTCAGGCCCAGGTCGGCGACGACCTTCAGCGCTTCGGGCAGCGGGCGGTCATGCAGGATCGCGTTGTAGACGCCGAGCTTCATAGCGTGATCTTCTTTCCGTCGTTCAGGGCTGATTCGGTGACCGCGGCGAGCAGTTCCATGTTGCGGACCCCTTCGTCGAAGGTGGCGCAGCGCGGCAGGGATTCCGCTTCGCTGAGGCCGGCGACCTCTTCGAGGAACGCGCGGGACTGGTAGGCGAAAGCGTCGTTCTGGCCGAAGCCGACCTCGGGGGCGTCCATGGCCAGGCCGCCGGCGATGTACGGGTGGCCCGGGCCAAGGATGACCTGGCGGTAGCCGTTTTCGTGGCCGGAGCCGTCGTTGAGGAACAGTTGGATCTCCGCCGGGCGGCGCTGGTCGAATTTGGCCGAGCCGTTCTCGCAGAAGACCTCGAAGTTGAGGCTGTTCGCGTGCCCGGCGGCAACGCGGGACACCTCGAAGCTGCCCGAGCCGTTTTCGAACTCGGCGGAGAAGGCTGCATAGTCGTCGTTCTCCACGGCCTCGAAGGTGTCGCTGACGGCGGCGTGGTCGTGCCCCATGACGGCGCCCAGCGGCAGGGGCCGCTTGTCAATGGCCGTGCTGAGGCGGCCGCCGCTGATGGATTTGATGTCGCCGCAGAGGAATTCGGAGACATAGGCCAGGTGGCTTCCGACGTCGGCCAGCGCACCTGAGCCGGGGCCGCCCTTGTAGCGCCAGCTCATGGGGGCCTCCGGGCTGAAGCCGTAGTCAGTCCAGTAGCGGCCGCTGAAGTGCAGCACCTTGCCCAGCGTTCCGTTCCGGATGAGGTCGCGGATGTAGGCGATGCCCGGGGTGCGGCGGAAGGTGAACCCGATGCGGGCGATCGAGGAAGCGTTGCGGGCTGCGTCGGCCATGGCCCGCGCGTCTTCCAGGGTGTCGCTCAGCGGCTTCTCGCACAGCACGTGCTTGCCGGCGGCGAGGAGGCCCTCCACCACTTCCCGGTGGAGTGAGTTGGCGATGACAACACTGACGACGTCGATGTCATCGGCTTCAGCGATGGCCTGCCAAGAGGTGTCGTTGCGCTCGTAACCGAAGCGCCGGGCGGCGAGGGAGCCGAACTCCGGGTTCACATCTCCGATGGAGACCAGCCGGATGGGTGGCAGGACGGGGTTGTAGAGGGCGGACGCGGTGCGGAAGGCGGCAGCGTGAGCCTTGCCGGCCATGCCCGCCCCGATGACGGCTACGCCGAGATCTTTGGGCATTGGTTTTCTCCTTTGAAACGGGCTTTGCGGGACTCAGCCGCTGTGACGTGTGACGCAAAATGGAGCGCTCCATAAATACGATAGGGCTGTGACTTTGTCCTGTCAATATCCCAATGGTCCACCGATGGGTGACAATTGCAGAGTGACCCAGGAGACCGGCAAGCGCCCCAACATTTATGACGTTGCCTCCGCGGCCGGGGTATCGAAATCCCTGGTCTCGTTGGTCCTGCGCGGTGCGCCCGGCGTGTCAGCTGCGCGACGCGCCGCCGTTGAGGAAGCCATCGTACGGCTGAACTACCGCCCCAGCCGGGCGGCGGCGACCCTTGCCGGAAACCGGTCCCGGACCATCGGCGTCGTACTGGATGACTACCGGAACCTCTGGTTCGTCGGCCTGCTGGGCGGGCTGCACGATGAACTCGCCCCTCTCGGCTTCCGGGTTGCCGTCGCCGACCCGTCCTTCAATGCCCACCTGGACCGGACGCCGGTGGACGGTCTCATGTCTTTGCGGGTGGACGGCATTGTGATCGCCACTGAGCCCACGGAGGAGATGTTCGCCGCAGTTGACGTTCCCGCGGTGGTGGCGGGCAACCGTGACCTCGTTGTCCCGGGGGCGGACATTGTGGCCAATGATGACGAGGCGGGCGGCCGCCTGGCCACCGAGCACCTGATTGGCCTGGGGCACAGGAAGATCGGGCATGTGACCGGCGGGGGCGGCGCCGCCCGTCTTCGGGCGCAGGGGTTTGAGGCCGTGATGCGCGAACACGGGCTTTCTCCGGACGTCGCGCAGGGCCACGGCCTGACGATGGAGCCGGACGGCTACGAGGGCGCCCTGAAGCTGCTGGACCGCAACCCGGCGCTTACCGCGATTTTTGCCGCCAATGACGTGATGGCGATGGGGGTGGCCGCGGCGGCGCGGGACCGGGGACGGCGGGTTCCGGAGGATCTGTCCCTGATCGGCTACGACAATTCACCGCTCGCCTCGGCGAACCTGCTGCGCCTGACCACCATCGACGGCCGCAACGGCGAGGTGGGTGCAGGAGCTGCAAAGGCCCTGCTGGAGCGCATGAAGGATCCGGACCTGCCCGTCCAGACGAAGCTCGTGGACCCGGAGCTGGTGGTCCGGGGCTCGACGGCGCCCCCTGCCTGAAATGCCCAGGCGAGGGACCGCCGTCGTTCGTGTGGTTAGAGCGCGCCCTGCGCGCTGGTGCCCGCCGGGATGGCGGCCAGCCGGGTAACCTCCACCGGTTCCGCCAGGAGCCCCTCGAGCGAGGCGTTCAGGCGCTTGACGGCGTCGCCGGCACCGTGGGCATCGAGGAGTTCGGCGCTTTCCCACTTTTCGATCATGACGACCTGGCCGTTCGGGGCTTCGTGGATGGCGTACAGAATGCAGCCCGGCTCCTCGTGCACCTCCGCGATGGCGGGGGAGAGCGCGGAGACGACGTCATCGAAGGCACCTTCCTTGGGCGTGAACACGGCGGTGACAACTACGGTCATGGGTTTTCCTTTTCCTTATCTGGTTGCGGACTTGCTGGTGGCGGAGCGGGCAGGGGCCGCGCAGCTGCTACGCGGCACGAAGTCGGCCTTGACCTCGATGGTCCTGGCGCCCGCAGGGAGCCGGCCCTGCATCCGTCCGAGGACGAGCTCGAGGGAATGCACGGCCAGCATGCCGATCGGCTGCCGGATCACGCTGAGCGGCGGACTGGTCAGTTCCGTCCATGGATTGTCGTCAAAGACGATCACCGAGAGGTCGTCGGGGATCCGGACGCCCATCTGGACGAGGCGCCGGACTGAGCTTTGCACCTGCGCGGTGTTGGCGACGATCAGTCCCGTGGGGGGCTCCGGGAGTGCCAGAAGCGATCCGACGGCGTCGCCCCCGCCGTCTCCGCGGAAGGGAACGTCCCGGACCAGTATGGGATCGATGTTTATTGAAGCGCTTTCGAGGGCGGCCCGGTAGCCGCCGATCCGCGAACGCCCGGTGGAAGTGCTGGCGGGTCCGGTGACCAGGCCGATCCGCTCGTGGCCGAGCGCGATGAGGTGGTCGGTAGCGCGCCGGGCCGAATCGGAGTTTTCGATGCTGACGACATCGACGTCGCCAAGCTCCGCAATGGCGCGGTCAACAAAAACCACGTTGACTCCGAGGTCCCGCAGGCGGTCCCATTTCTCGATGTTTCCGCCTGTTGGTGTGGCAATGACGCCGCCCACAGAACGGTCCAGGAGCGTATCGAGGGATTCCGCCTCAAGGTGCGGGTCCTCCTGGGTGGTCATGACGACCACCTGCACGCCGTGGCTGCGGGCCTCCCAGACCACGCGGTCCGCCAGCTGGGCGAAGAACGGGTTGGCAAGGTCCGTGACCACCAGGCCGACGGTAAGTGCGTGGCCGGCACTGAGTTCCCGAGCCGCAGCGCGGGGACGGTATCCGAGGTCGCTGATGACGCTGAGCACCTGTTCGCGCTTGGCCGGCGCCACGGGGCCGGAGTCCGGATTCAGTACCCGCGACACCACGGACACCGAGACCCCCGCCGCTGCCGCCACATCGCGGATAGTGGGCGCCTTCTTCAATGCTCCTCCTTGCGGCCGGTGGGGTTCACCGACATCTGTTGACACAGCTTAACACTGACTGGTACAAAAGTGGAACCGGTTCCACTTCGGTAACCCAGATCACAACATCTGCTAACCCAGATCACAACATCTGCTAACCCAGATCACAACGTCTGCTAACCCAGATCACAAACAATGCGACGAAGAGGTTGCTCCACCACCAAGGTGGACGGCCATCTCTCTTCGGTCAGACATCAAACAGAGAGATCCCCATGAACCTTCACAAGCTTCTTAGCGACCGCGAGAACCAGGGCCGCCCGATCCGCGTCGGTCTCATCGGCGCCGGCCGCTATGGCACCATGTACCTCGCCCAGGCGAACAACATCCCGGGCATCCATGTTGTAGCCATCGCTGACATCAATGTGAAGCGGGCGGAAGGCGCGTTCGAGCTGGTCGGCTGGCCCCAGCACCAGATCGCCCCGGACATCGCCACCGCGCTGGAGAACCGCTCCACCACCATCGTGGCAAACGCTGACGAGCTGTTCGATGTCGACATCGACGTCATCGTTGAGGCCACCGGCAATCCGATCGTCGGTGTGAAGCACGCGCTGCGGGCGATCGAAACCAAGAAGCACATCATCATGGTCACGGTCGAGGCGGACGCACTGGCCGGGCCGGCGCTGGCCAAGCGCGCGGAGGAGGCCGGCGTCGTCTATTCCATGGCGTACGGTGACCAGCCCGCCCTCATTATGGAACTTGTGGATTGGGCCCGGACCAGCGGCTTCGACGTGGTCTGCGCGGGCAAGGGCGCCAAGTACCTTGAGCACTACCACGAGATGAACCCGGACAACGTGTGGGAAAACTGGGAGTTCTCCAAGGAGCTCACCGACTCCGGCCAGTTGAACCCCTACATGCACACCTCCTTCCGGGACGGCACCAAGGCATCCATCGAGATGGCCGCCGTCGCCAACGGCGCAGGCCTCACGCCGTCGGACTCCGGACTGACCTTCACCCCGGGTGACGTGGAAGAGATCGCCACCATCTGCCGCCCGGCCGACGTCGGGGGTGCCCTGGCGCACGAGGGAAGTGTGGACGTCATGTCCAGCGTCAACCGTGACGGCAGTTGGATCAGCCACAACACCCAGGAGGGCGTCTTCGTTGTGGTCAAGGCAACGAACGGCTACGTCTCCGGCTGCTTCAACGAATACCCCTGGCACCCGGACCCCACCGGCCAGTACGCGGCCCTGTACCGCCCGTACCACTACGTGGGCCTCGAACTGAACATGTCCATCGCCAACGCAGCCCTCCGCGGCATCGCCACCGGCTCGCCCGTCGGCTTCTTCGGCGACGTCGTTGCCACCGCCAAGAAGGACCTGAAGGCCGGCGAATTCCTCGACGGCGAGGGCGGCTTCACCGTCTGGGGCAAGCTCGTCTCGGCCAAGCACTCCGTGGAAATCGGCGCCCTGCCGGTAGCCCTGGCGCACCACGTCGAGCTGCGCACCGACATCGCCAAGGGTGCCACCGTCCGCTGGGAAGACGTCATCATGGACGAGTCGCTTTCCCAGGCCCTCGAGCTGCGCCGCGAAACCGAGGCGCTCGTCACCGAAGCCGCGCTGACCACTTAATTCACACGAATCCCGTTTCCCGGGCGCGCTGCGAACCCCAAGCTTCCCGTGCCCGGGAACAAGACTCCTTCCAATGAAGAAAGGCATCACATGAAATCGAAGACCCGCGCCCTCACCGGAGTGCTGGCATGCACCGTCGCCGCCTCCGTCCTCGCCGGCTGCGCACCAGGGGCGCCCGGCGGCGGCTCGCCCGTTGCCAAGATCCAGCTGTCCATCCCGGACCCGCTGACCTCCTCGGTGGGCGTCTCCGCCCAGCACTTCGCCGACCAGGTGAAGAAGACGTCCAACGGGTCCGTGGTTGTCACGGTGGTACCGAACGGAACGAGCTTCAGCGGGGACCAGAACGCCGCTGTCACGAGGCTGCAGGGCGGCTCGCTGGACGCACTGATCCTGTCGACGTCGGTATATGCGTCTGTGGTGCCCGAAATGAACGCCATCAGCATCCCCTACCTCTTCGACGACACCAAGGAAGAAGCCGCGTTCCTGGCCGGCAAACCCGGGGACGTCCTGAAGGAAAAGCTCAAGGAGAAGAACACCGTCGCGCTGTCCTTCCTCACCCGGACCGGACGGCAGATTACCAACTCCGAACGTCCCATCGAGCAGCCGTCGGACCTGAAGGGCCTGAAGATCCGGGTCCCCGGCAACCCGCTGTGGACGGACTTCTTCGGCAAGCTGGGCGCGAGCCCCACCACCATGGCCTTCTCCGAGGTCTTCACCGGCCTGCAGACCGGAACGATTGACGGCCAGGAAAACCCGATTGAGGTGCCGTGGACCAACAAGTTCTCGGAAGTCCAGAAGTACGTCTCACTGACGCACCACATCAACGATGCCTGGGTCCTGGCCCTGTCCTCGAAGAAGTGGGACTCGCTGAACGAGGACCAGAAGAAGATCCTGACGGATGCCTCGGCTGAGACCGCCACGTTCAAGACCGAATACGACGCCGAGCAGTCGGAGAAGCAGCTGGCCGAACTCACCGCCAAGGGCATGAAGGCCAACGAGCCCACCGCCGCCGGACTCGAACAGTTCAAAGCCGTCTCCAAGAGCCTGTACCCGGACTTCTCGAAGCTGATCGGCAAGGAATTCTTCGACCAGGCGATCGCCGCAGCCCAGTAATCCCCTTTCGAGGGCCGGAGCGCAGTCCGCCGCCCCGGCCCTCCGCCCACATCCCGCACTCACCATCCCGCTCTCAACGATGACAGTCTGGAAAAACATGGAACATACACTCGCCCCGAAGGAACTCGAAGAGGTCCTTCCGTCCGATGCGGAAGAGATCCTCCACCACGGGCACGTCGCACCGCGCTGGAGCGGAGCCGTCTGGCTGGACAAGGCCCTGGAATGGACCGTCGGCGCGGCCATCCTTGCCGAGCTCGTGGTTATCCTGCTGAACATCATGGTCCGGGTTGTCACCGGGGATTCCGTGCTGTGGACGCAGGAAGTCTCCGAGATTGCACTGCTCACCATCGCCTTCATCGGTGGTGCCATCGCCTACCCCAAGGGTGCCCACATGTCAGTCCAGGCACTGGTGATGCGCCTGCCGGTGAGCTGGAAGCCGTACCTGGCGGCCCTCGTGGACTGCCTTGTCTTCGTCATGAGCGCCGGCTCGCTCGCGCTGTTCATTCCCACCCTGGTCCAGCAGCTTGAGGAAAAGACGCCGATCCTCCAGCTGCCGGTTTTCTGGGTCTCGCTGCCGTTCGCGCTGGGCATGGTGCTCATCGCCTGGTTCGCGGTCCTGAAGCTTTGGCGGCAGCCGCGCCGCGCGGTCCTGGCGGCTACCGGCATCACGGCGGTTCTGGCCGCGGCCGTCCTCTTCGCCCAGCCGCTCTTCTACTACGCCTCGCCGAACGTCGTGCTCGGCGTGGTTCTCGTTGGCCTGTTCGCCCTGCTGTTCCTCGGCCTGCCCATCGCGTTCGTGCTCGCACTCGCCTCGGGCATCTACCTCTACCTGGGCGGCATCTCGGAGGTCAGTGCCATCCCGATCGGCATGGCATCTGGTGCGAAGGGCTTCGTGCTGCTGGCCATCCCGTTCTTCATCCTCGCCGGAACCGTCATGAACTCCGCCGGCCTGACGCTGCCGCTCGCCAAGCTCGTGGACGCGCTCATCGGGCACCTGCGGGGCGGCCTGCTCCAGGTGGTCGTTGTGACCATGTACATCTTCTCCGGCATCTCCGGCTCCAAGGTTGCGGACGTCGCGGCCGTGGGCACCACGATGCGCGGCATGCTCGAGGAACGCAAGTACCCCCGCGGCGAGGTGGTCGCGGTGCTGTCTGCCTCCGCCATCATGGGTGAAACCATCCCGCCGAGCATCGTCCTGCTCATCCTCGGCTCCATCACCACCATCTCCACCACCACGCTGTTCCTTGCTGGCTTCGTTCCCGCCGCGTTCCTGGCCCTCGTGGTCATGGGGCTCGTCTTCTTCCGAGCCCGCAAGCAGGGCGGCGTGTCCAGCCCGAAGGCCACCTGGCGCGCCCGCGGCTCCGCCACCTTCTTCGCCATCCCCACACTGCTGCTCCCGGTGGGCATGGTGGTGGGCATCCTGAGCGGCTTCGCCACCCCCACCGAGGTGTCCTCGGTCGCCGTCGCCTACGCCTTCGTGCTGGCCGCCGCCTACCGGCGCGGCAGCAGGCGGCTGCTGGGCGATACCCTGCGGGAAACAACCACGACAGCGGGCATGGTCCTGTTCATCATCGCGGCAGCCTCACCGCTCGCCCAGACCCTCGCGCTCGCCGGTGTGTCCCAGCAGATCCACGACCTCATGTCGGGCCTGGGCGACTCGCCCGTGCTCTTCATGCTCTTCACCATCGTGCTGCTGATCATCATGGGTCAGCTGCTGGAGGGCCTGCCGGCCGTGCTGATCTTCGCGCCCCTGCTCCTGCCGATCGCCACTGATTTCGGCGTCAACCCGGTGCAGTACGCCATGGTCCTGATCATCGCCATGGGCATCGGTTCGTTCGCGCCGCCGGCCGGCGTCGGCTTCTATGTGGCCTGTGCGACGGGACACGAAACCGTGGAAAAGAGCCTCAAGCATTTCTGGCCGTACCTCATCGCAGTGTTCATCGGGCTGCTGGTGCTTGCCGCCGTTCCCTGGTTCAGCACCTTCCTGCCGGCCATGGCCGGCCTGATTCCCTTCTAGCAGCGTGAGCACAGTGACAGACAAAGCAGTGACAGGCATGCAGGATCAGAAGTCCGGGGTTCCAGCGTCGGTGGCTCTGCTGGGCACCGGCCCGATGGGTGCGCCCATCGCCAGGAACATCCTGGCCGCCGGGGTCCCCCTCACACTCTGGAACCGCACCGCGGAAAAGGCCAGGGCCATCGGCGGGGGCCGGGTGGCCGCGACGCCGGCGGAGGCTGCGGCCGGCGTGGTCCTCACCGTCCTGCCGGACCTGCCGCAGGTCGCCGACCTGCTGCCCGGCGAGGACGGACTCCTGGCCGGGTGGAAGGCGGCCGGCATCGGGGAACCGGTCCTGGTCATTCACGGAACAGTGTCTCCGGTGGCCGTGGCCCGGTTTGCCGAGGACAGCCGGAACCGGTACGGGGTGACGGTAGTGGACGCGCCCCTGAGCGGAGGGACCATCGGGGCGGAGGAAGGCCGGCTGAGCACCATGGCCGGAGGACCGCGCGACACTGTGCGGAGCCTCGTGCCGCTCTTTGAGCTCTACAGTTCCACCGTCGTCTGGTTCGGGGAAGCGGGGGCCGGGTCCACGGTCAAGGCCTGCAACCAGATCGTCGTCTCTGCCACCGTCACGGCCCTGGCTGAGGCCATGGCCGTGGCCACGGCCACAGGGCTCGACCCCGGAAAGGTGCAGTCGATCCTTGCCGGGGGACTGGCGAATTCGGAGGTGCTCAGGCAGAAGGGCCAGCGCTGGATCGACGGGGAGTTCGAAGGTGGCGGTTCTGCGAAAAACCAGCTGAAGGACCTGAACTTCATCGCCGAGATCGCCAAGGACACCGGGTTGAAGCTGCCTCTCTCTGCCAGCGTCCGCGCTGCCTTCGAGGTGATGGTGGAGGCCGGCGACGGCGACCTCGACCACACCGGGATCTACCGGACGGTCCTGGGGCAAACCAGCTAGGTGCGGGGGCCGCCCGGCGCCACGTCAGGAGCCGGTGAGCCGCCGGGCGTGCTCGGCCTCGGCGGGGTCGAGCTCGCCGGGGCCGGCGCCAAGGAATTTCCAGTGGCTGGTGCGGCCATCCGGGCCGGTCAGGGTTTCCTGGCGGAGGGCGCTGTCGATGCGGCTGCGGACCAGGGCCTCGTTCGCCGGTTCCGTGGCGAAGATGATCCGCAGCGCGACCGTGTTCCCGTCCCCGTCCCTGTCCGGCCGGGTGTGGTGCGGCGCCAGCGGGCAGCACGGCGGGTGGTCCCAGCTTCCGCACAGCTCAAGGGTGACCGCGGCACCCAAGGCGCGCAGGTCGCCGTCGGCTTCCATCATTACAGTGGCCTCGTGTATGAACGCCGCACGCATCGTGTCATTCAACCTCGGTGCCCCGGAGATGCTGGATAAGCGCGTCGAGGATTGGCAGTTGGCCCTTGACCAGTTTGATGCGGGCCTCGGATTCGCCGATCCACTCGGCCCGGTCGATCTCGGGGAAGTGCTGGACCGTCCCTGAGCCCTTGGGCCACTCCAGCGGAAACGTGTTGCTCAGGATTTTCTCGGGCTTGAAGGCGGACTCGGCCGTGAATGCCGTGATGAGCTTTCCCGAGGGCTGCCGGAACGTGCCGAGCAGCACGTAGTCCGCGGACGGGGCCGGGACGCCCATTTCCTCGGCGAACTCACGCTGCGCCGCCGCGAGCGGATCCTCATCCTCAAGGTACTCGCCCTTGGGTATCGACCAGGCCCGCTCATCCTTGCGCTCCCAGAAGGGGCCGCCCATGTGGGCGATCCACACTTCCACTTCCGCCGCGCTGTTCTGCCGATGCAGCAGAAGGCCTGCACTCCTGACAGCCATGTTGCCCTCCTGCCCCAAGGCTACCCCGGGGATGCCGGGACGGACCGGCGCCGGCAGCGTCCGGCCAGCAGAACGGCCGCCACGTTGGTGGCAACGATGACGGCCATGCCCAGCCACTCGTGCAGGACGAGGAACTGGCCCAGCACGATGGTCCCCGAGAGGGCGGCCAGCAGCGGGTTGATGCTCATGTATACGCCGAAGAAGCCGGGCTGGATGTGCCGCAGCGCGATGAGGTCCGCGGCGTAGGGGATGACCGAGCACAGCACGCCGGCGACGACCGAGTAGCCCAGCGCCGGACCGGACAGGGAGCCCTGGGCCACCAGATAGGTGGCCACCGGCAGGTAGAAGACAAGGGAAACAGCCGTGGCGGCCGCCGGGGCCTGAAGGCCCGGCAGCCGCTGCCCGGCAACCCTGTTCAGGACAATGTAGGCGGCCCAGCATGCGGCCGCGGCCATGGCGATGCCGATGCCGGCGAAGTCGCTGCTGGGACCGGGCAGCACCAGGACATAGACGCCGCAGCCGGCGCAGGCCGCACACAGGATGTCCAGCCAGGTCCTCGAGCGCATCAGGGCAATGGCCAGCGGGCCGAGGAACTCCAGCGTCACGGCCAGGCCCAGGCCGATCCGCTGGATGGCGACGTACAGGCAAATGTTCATCAGGGCGATGGCAGCGCCCAGGAGGATCGTCGGCCACCACTGGCGCCAGGTGAACCGGTGCAGGGGAGGCCGGGCCACAGGCAGGAGTACGGCGGCAGCGACGAGTTGCCGCACGGCCACCACGCCGGCGGGGCCGACTGCCGAAAATGCGTGTGCGCCGATGCCGGCGCCGATTTGGTTGCTGATTCCACTGCCGGTCATGGTCAGGACGCCGCCCAGGATCCGTCCCTGGGCTGGTGCTGACTGACTGCGGACGCGGCCGGTGCCGGGCTCTGCGAAAGTCTCCATAGACAGCAAGTGTGGGCGCAGAGCGGCGAACCTATAAATGTTCCGGCTGCCGGTTCTATACGATTGCCGTATGAATCTGGAACTGCGCCATCTGCGGGCCCTCGTGGCCGTTGCCGAGGCGCAGACGTTCACCGACGCGGCCATCGCCCTGGGCACGTCGCAGGCCAGCGTCTCGCGATCGGTCGCGGCGCTGGAGCGGGCCCTCGGCGTGCGGGTTTTCCAGCGGACGACGCGCAGGGTCACGCCCACGGCGACCGGCCACCGCATCATCGAGCACGCCCGGCGGGTCCTGGACGAAGCCCGCCTGCTGGAAGAGGCAGCGCGGGGTGGCGCCGGGGAACTCAGGGTGGGATACGCCTGGTCCGCGGTGGGCAGCCGGACACTGGCCGTGCAGCGGCGCTGGGAGGAATCGAACCCCGCTGTCCCGCTGGTCTGGGTGCAATCCGGGTCGCCGGCCGCCGGACTGGCCAACGGTACTGTTGATGTCGCCGTCGTCCGCAAACAGCTCAACGACCCCCGCTTCGCCGAGGTGCTGATTGGAACGGAAAGGCGCTACGCCGCGGTGGCCGCCACGGATCCGCTGGCCCGGCGGCGTTTCCTGCGCCTGGCTGACTTTGCCGGGCGGACGATCGCCGTCGACAGCCGGACCGGAACAACCACGGTGGACCTGTGGAGCCCGGAAGCGCAGCCGGCATCCCTCCGCCCCGTCCAGGGAGTGGACGACTGGCTGACACTGATCTCCACCGGGCAGGCGATGGGGATGTCCTCGGAGGCAACTACGGCGCAGTACCCGAGGCCCGGCGTGGCCTACAAGGTTGTCCGGGACGCCCCGCCCATTTCCGTGTTCCTCGCGTACTGGAAAGACGATCCGTCCGTGCTCATCTCCGACTTTGCCCGCCTCGCGCGGCAGGCCTATGACGACGGCGGCGCCGGCTGACTGAGGCGCCTTGTCCCGCCCCCTGAGCAGGAGGACACTGGAAAAAGGATGCGGAAGGAGTCTGTCGTGGGCAAGAAAACAGCGTGGCTTATTGGAGCAGCCGTCGCCGCGGCGGCTCTGGGAGGCGCCTCGGTTGCAGCGGCTTCCGTGAACCCCTTCGACGATGACTCGAGGACAAATGGCGGCACGGAACAGCAGCTGAACCAGACCGACCGAGACAAAGCAATCGACGCCGCAATGGCCAAAGTCGGGTCAGGGCAGGTGACCGAAGTCGAGCGGGGCGACAGCGCGGGTTCTTCGTATGAGGTGGAGATCCGGAAGAGCGACGGGTCCGAGGTGGAAGTGAATATCGGCGCCAACTTCCAGGTCCTGAGCCAGAGTCCGGACGACTGACGGGCGCGCGCTGCCGATCGGTCTAGCCACCACTGGTCGAGCTGGTCACCGCTGCGTCGGTCAGCTGTTACCGGGGTGGACGAGACTGTCGGAGTCCTGTTCGTTTGCCGGTGCGTCTGCGAGTCCCGCCGGTGATAG
Source organism: Arthrobacter sp. K5 (assembly GCF_040448525.1). Classification (NCBI taxonomy): domain Bacteria; kingdom Bacillati; phylum Actinomycetota; class Actinomycetes; order Micrococcales; family Micrococcaceae; genus Arthrobacter; species Arthrobacter sp. K5. The sequence continues at coordinate 3,407,492 of NZ_CP159279.1, forward strand.
GTCGAATTCGTGGATGCTTTGGCGCTCGGGAATGGCGGGGGAGAGGCTGCAGGGGGTAGTCATCATAGGTTCTTTTCTCGGGAATCTGAATGGCAGGACGAAGCGTTCGGTGGTGGCCAGAACGCGGGAGCCGCCGCATTTGGCGCAGCTGAAGGCGGCGGCAAGCGTTTCCCTCTGGGGGTCCATGACGGCAATGGAGTCGACGACGAGGTGGTGGTCGGTGTCGCATCCTGCGCACCAGGGCCGGTTGCCCCGGGGCTGGTGCGCATCCCCGGGAAGGTATGTGCTGACGGACGTGTCCACGTCGACTAAACCAGGCCCGGGCAGCTGGCCAGGATGTAGTCCGCGGCGGCTGGGCCCTTCATGCGCAGGCCGTTCCGCCCGGGGTGGATGTGTTTTTTCTTCATGGCCGCCCAGAAGGTGCTTTCGGGCCGCGGCGCCTCTTGGCGGAGGAAACACCAACTGGTGTAAAGGCCGTAGAGGCGGTCCCGGCCCAGCGGTGAGTCCGAGTGGTCATCGGCGGTGGTGGCTTCTTGGAGGAACTGGTCATATTGCGAATGTGCCATGGATGGCTCTTTTCCGCTGGGTGCCTGGGTGCCGCCGTCGGGCTGCAGCGGGTTACGCCTCGGGGCCCTGCACGGGAGCGGCGAAGCGGGGGTCCGGCGGCCGGCGCTCTCGAGGAGCGCCGGGCGGGGGGAGGCCGCTTTACACGGCCCCATAGCTCGGTTTAGGAGTGAGCGTGGCTCCGGTTACCTGCTTGGCTGGACTGCGTGTGAGCTGACATGGGTACTCCTGGGTGGTGTGAGCGACCGGAACGGTCATGCCACCAGGGTCCCGCTTCTGAAACCGGCGATAACAACTTCTCTACGCTGTAGACTTTACGCGTAGACTACCTAATAAGCAACCGCGCTGACCACAGAGGAGGTGGGTCCCCTGGACCGCCCAAAGGAGCCGTGTCGCCCGTGGATAAGCCGTTGACCGCCACGACTGCGGGCACGAAGAGCCGCCTCAGCCGTGACCTTGTGCTCACTGCGGCGTTGAAGCTGCTGGACGCCGAAGGGCTGGACGCCCTGACAATGCGCCGGCTGGGGCAGGAGCTCGGCCGGGATCCAATGAGCCTGTACCGGTATGCTGCCAACCGGGCCGCGCTGCTGGACGGCGTGACCGAGCTGGTCCTGAACGAACTGGCGATCATCGGTGACGATCGGGACTGGCAGACGCAGTTGCGGCGGATAGCCCATGACCTGCGGCTCCTGGCGCTCCGGCACCCCAATGTTGTGCCGCTGCTGGTGACGCGCCCACTCTCCACTCCCCTGGGCCTGCGTCCGCTGGGCACGCTGCGCCCTCTGGAGCAGATCCTGTCCCTGCTGATCGACGCCGGATTCGGGCCCGGCGATGCGCTCCATGTGTACAGGGCCTATTACGGGTTCCTGTACGGGCACATCCTCAATGAGTTGCAGGAATTCATCGTCGATCCGGAAGAGAATGAGGCGTTGCTCCGTCTTGGACTGCACCGTCTTCCCGCTCGGGAGTTTCCCCGGCTCCGCGCGTTGGCTCCGGTTCTGGCTGACTACGACGGGGCGGCCGAACTGGACCAGGGCCTGGACATTCTGCTCTCCGGCCTCGCAGCCAGGCTGACTCCGCGCAACAACCCCTGAGGTGAACAAATCCGGGGCAATCCCCGGGCGGCATGTGTAGTCACGGCGGCGGGATGATTTGAAAACTAAGCCTACTGACGATATTTTGGGTTGCAATGTCTCCGCGTTCCCCATTCGTGGATGCATCGCAGCCGCGGCGAGGATTTACTGCGCAGCCACGGGCGAGAAATATGAAGGGGTCCGGACCCGTATCGGCATAGTTAAGCTTTTGGGCTTGCATTTATGGGTACAGTCACCGCATGAATGCAGGACGGGAACGAACAGGGGCTTGACTTGGCAGGAAATGCAACCTTCAGGCACAGCAACACCGCGCTGCTTTCGGTGAGCAGTGTCGAGGCTCCGAGGATCGTGAGTTCCACGGATTTCGACCGCAGGTTGGCTTCGACCCTGCAGCGGCTGAAGTTCCCGCCGCGGCTGCTTGAGCGCGTCGCCGGCATCACGCACCGCCGCTGGTGGGCCGCGGGGACCTCGTTCGATGATGCCGCGGTTGAAGCGGGCGCCAAGGCCCTGGCGGAGGCCGGCGTCGAAGCGTCCGACATCGGCCTGCTGATCAATACTTCGGTCACGCGGCGCAACCTCGAACCGTCCGTGGCGGTGAAGATCCACCACGGACTGAGCCTGCCGTCGTCGGCCATGAACTTCGATCTGGCCAACGCCTGCCTCGGATTCGTCAACGGCATGACGCTGGCGGCCAACATGATCGACTCCGGCCAGATCAGGTACGCGATGATCGTCAACGGTGAGGATGCCCAGGCAACGCAGGAGGCGACCCTGGCCCGGTTGCAGCGGCCCGAGACCACCCGCGAGGACTTCAACCGCGAATTTGCCACCCTTACCCTCGGCTCCGGAGCCGCTGCGGCCGTCCTTGGCCCGGCAGACCAGCACCCAGGAGCGCACCGGATCCTCGGCGGCGTGATGCGCGCCGGCACGGAGCACCATGAACTGTGCGTGGGCGGCATCGACGGGATGGCCACCGACACCAAGGGCCTGCTCGACGGCGGCCTGCGGCTCGTGGTCGACGCCTGGAATGAGGCCCAGCCGGAATGGGACTGGGCGTCGATGGACCGTTACATCACGCACCAGGTGAGCACTGCTTATACCCAGGCCATCATCGGCGCCATCGACCTGGACCCGGACAGGGTGCCGATCACGTTCCCGCACTGGGGCAATGTGGGCCCGGCCTCCCTCCCCATGACCCTCGCTGCTGAAGCCCAGACCCTCGGAACCGGGGACCGCGTGCTGTGCATGGGCGTCGGTTCCGGTCTCAACACCGCCATGGTGGAAATCGTTTGGTAACCGCCGGCTGGCACGGCGTCGACCCCGCATGGTCGCGCGAAATCGCGGTGGCGTCCACCTCTGCCGCGGATGAGCCCGGAACCGTGCGCCGCTGGCACCTGCTCGACAACGGCGCCGAGCTCTCCCGCCGTGGCCTGGCTCCCGCCGGCACCCTGCTGTGCGTCCACGGCAACCCGACGTGGTCCTACCTGTGGCGGACCTTGCTGGCCGCCGGGTCCGATCCCGCACATCCGTGGCGCGTGGTGGCGGTGGACCAGCTGGATATGGGCTTCTCCGAGCGCACCGGCAGGTTCCGGCGCCTGGCGGACCGAATCAACGACCTCGGCGACCTTACCGACGCGCTGGGCCTGGACGGGCCGGTCGTCACGGTCGGTCACGACTGGGGCGGCGTGATCAGCCTCGGCTGGGCCTTGGCGCACCCGCAGCACGTCTCCGGGGTGGTTCTGACCAACACAGCCGTCCACCAGCCCTCCGGTGCGGCAATCCCGCCGGCCCTCCGGCTTGCCCTGCACCCCGCCGTGCACCGGTGGGGCACGACGACGTCGGACACCTTTCTGCGGGTGACACACTCGCTGGCCAACCCGCCGCTGCCCGCCGACATCCGAAAGGCCTACATGGTCCCCTACCGCGGAGCCCGCCGCCGGGCCGGGGTGGGGAATTTTGTTGCGGACATTCCCGCAGACGCTTCCCATCCCAGCTTCCCGGCGCTTAGCCGCGTCGCGGAAGGGCTTCGCGGGCTCAAGGTTCCGGCCCTGATGCTCTGGGGTCCCCGGGATCCCATCTTTTCCGACCGGTACCTCAAGGACCTCATCAGCCGGCTTCCGCACGCGGACGTTCACCGCTTCGAAGGTGCCGGACATCTCGTGGCTGAAGACCGAAACATTGCCGCGCCTGTCTTCCAATGGCTTGCCGGGCACCGCGGTACCAGTGGAGCCGGTTCCCCGGCAGCCGAAGCCGCAGCGACCCGTGGCCAGGGGCTGAAGGGTGCGGAGGAACGGGGGCGCGCGGGATTCCGGCCCCTTTGGGAGCTGCTCGGCGAACTGGCGGCCGGGCCTGCGAAGGGAGCTACCGCCGTTGCGGAAATGGGGCCGGACGGCAGAGTCAGCCGCTCGCTCAGCTGGCAGCAGCTGGACGGAAACATCCTGGACCTCGCCGCGGGGCTGCGGGAAGCCGGAGTGCGGAGCGGCAGCCGGGTGAGCCTGATGGTTCCGCCCGGTGTGGACCTGACCGTAGCCCTCTACGCCTGCCTGAGGCTGGGCGCCGTGGTGGTTGTGGCCGACGCCGGACTGGGTACCAGCGGCCTGAGCCGCGCCGTGAAGGGTGCCACCGCCGATTTCCTCATCGGAATCGACAAGGCGCTGGCGGCGGCCTCGGTGCTCGGCTGGCCGGGACGGCGAATCAGCGTGCAGGACCTTCCGGCCGCCCGCCGCCGCATCGTGGGTGTCGAAACCTCCCTCGCCGCCTTGGCCGGGCGCGGTGCCGGACGCGGTGCACGGCGGCCAACGCACACCGTGGACCCAGCCGCCCCAGCCGCCGTACTCTTCACATCCGGCTCCACCGGCCCTGCCAAAGGTGTGCTCTATACGCACCGGCAGCTTGCCGCGATGCGGGATACAGTGGCCGAAACTTTCGGGATCCGTCCCGGTGCCCGGCTCGTGGCGGGCTTTGCCCCGTTCGCCTTGCTGGGGCCGGCGCTCGGAACGGTTTCGGTGACGCCGGCCATGGACGTTACTGCGCCCCGCACCTTGACGGCCCGCGCGCTGGCGGACGCCGCCGCGGCCATAGAGGCAACCGTGGTCTTCGCCTCGCCGGCGGCGTTGCGCAACGTCCTTGCCACCCGGGATGCCGTGGGTGGCGCAGGGCATAAAGCCCTGGAAAGCATCGAGTTGCTTCTTTCTGCCGGCGCACCTGTCCCGGAACCGCTCCTGGCGGAGGTGCAGCGGCTGATGCCCCGGGCCTCGCTGCATACCCCGTACGGGATGACTGAGGCGCTGCCGGTCACCGACATCAGCCTCGAACAAATCCAGGCCGCCGATGCCGAAACGGTTGCCGGCACCGTGGCGGGAGCAGGCAACGGCGTGTGCGTGGGGAGGCCTGTGCACGGCGCCCGCGTGGCCGTTGTCCCACTGGCTGCCGATGGCACTGCACCCGGGTCCCACCTCGTGACGGAGGCTGGCGTGACGGGCGAGATTCTGGTCAGCGCCGCGCACGTCAAGGAAGCTTATGACCGGCTCTGGCTGACCCAGCGGGCAAGCACCAGTCTGCCCGGATGGCACCGTACCGGCGATGTGGGGCACTTCGACGCCGCCGGCCGGCTCTGGGTGGAAGGACGTCTCGACCATGTCGTGACGGCGCCCGGGGCCGCGGTGACGCCCGTGGGCGCCGAACAGGCCATCGAACGCCTGGACTGCGTCCGGCTGGCCGCCATCGCCGGGGTTGGGCCGGCGGGGACGCAGGCCGTCGTCGCCGTCATCGAGACCGTACCTCCCGCCCGGAAAGCCGGCCCTGCTGCGCCGGAACTCTCCGGGCGCGTCCGCAGGGCGGCCCGTGAGGCTGGCGTGAATGTCTCCGCCGTGCTCGCAGTCCCCGCTCTGCCCACCGACATCCGGCACAACGCCAAGATCGACAGGACCCGCCTGTCCCGCTGGGCTTCACGGGTGCTGGCCGGCGGCCGTCCGGGAGAGCCATGAGGGTCCTCGTCACCGGCGCAAGCGGGCTGCTCGGGCGGGAAGTGGCCCGGCTGCTGGTCCGCCAGGGCCATGCCGTGGCCACGTTCCAGCGCCGTCCCTCAGGAATCGACGGCGCAGCAGACTTCTGCGGGTCCCTGACGGACGATGCAGCGCTCAGGCGAGCAGTCGAAGGGTCTGACGGAATCATCCACCTGGCCGCCAAAGTCTCTTTTACGGGCCGTGCCGTGGAGTTCGACGAGGTGAACGTCGAAGGAACCCGCCGTCTGCTCCATTCCGCCCGTGCGGCCGGGGTGCGGGACGTGGTGTTCGTCTCCTCCCCGTCCGTCGCCAACTCCGGCGCCGCCATCGTTGGGGCGGGCGCGGAACCGGCTGACCCGCAGCATGCGCACGGCGACTACTCCCGCACCAAGGCCGAGGCGGAGCTGCTGGCACTGGCGGCGGATGCTCCGGAATGCCGCGTCGCAGCGGTGCGGCCCCACATCGTCTGGGGCCCCGGCGACACCCAACTGGTGGAACGGGTCCTGGCACGCGCCAGCCGCAGCCGTCTGCCGCTGCTCGACGCGGGTGCGGCCCTGATCGACACCACCTACGTGGACAATGCCGCCTCGGCCATGGTTGCCGCGCTGCACCGCATGGAACACGTCCATGGCCGCGCCGTGGTCGTCAGCAACGGCGAGCCCCGCCCGGTCGGTGAGCTGCTGGCGGGCATATGTGCTGCAGGGGGCGTGCCTGCGCCGTCGTGGACTGTGCCAGGTGGGGTGGCGCGGGCGGCGGGAGCGGTGGTGGAAAAGCTCTGGACCTGGGCAGGACGGAAAGAGGAGCCGCCGATGACCAGGTTCCTGGCTGAGCAGCTCTCCACCGCCCACTGGTTCGATCAGCGCCAGACCCGTGAACTCCTCAACTGGACGCCCGCTGTCTCGCTTGACGAGGGACTGGCAAGGCTGGCTGAGCACTACAGTTGCGGGTCAGCGGCGCCACGACACTAAGTCGACGCGGTCAACCAGCGGCCTGCCTTCATCACGGCGGCCACCTCGAGTTCGGGGCTGAGCACCACCAGGTCCGCCTTGCGTCCGGCCTCAATCCGGCCGACGTCGGAGAGCCCCAGCATGTCCGCCGGGTTCTGGCTGGCCGCCCGGACGGCGTCAGCGAGCGGGATGCCGGCGTCGTGGACTGCGTGCCGTACCGCGGCGTCCAGCGTGAGGATGCTGCCGGCGATGGTGCCGTCGCTGACGAGGCGCGCCTCGCCGTCGGACACCCGGACGTCCAGCCCGCCGAGCTGGTATGTGCCTTCCTGCGCGCAGGCCGCGGCCATGGCGTCGGTGACGAAGACAGCGCGGGCCGGGCTGGCGGCAATGAAGCGGACCAGCGACGGGTGGAGGTGGACGCCGTCGGCAATGACCTCCGCGAAAACGGCGGGGTCCTCCAGCAACGCCAAAGCCGGCCCGGGTTCCCGGTGGTGCAGCGGCCGCATCGCGTTGAACACGTGCGTCCCGGCGGTGGCTCCTGCGGCAATCGCCTCGCGGGCCACGTCGTATCCAGCCCCGGTGTGGCCGATGGCCGCGACAGCGCCGTAGCCCGTGATCTGCCGGATGGCGGCCAGCCCGCCTTCCAGTTCAGGCGCGATCGTGACCATCCGCACGGTGCCCCGCCCGGCCAGCATCAGCCGGTCGATGGCCGACGCTTCCGGCGCGAGCAGAAGTTCCGCCGCGTGGGCGCCCCGGTGGTCGGGGCTGAGCCACGGGCCCTCGAGATGAATGCCGGCCAGCACCCCCCGCTCCACCAGGGCCGCCAGCGCGGCCACCGCCTTCTCGAGCTGCGTGAGCGGGGCGGTGACCAGGCTGGCCATCAGCGTGGTGGTGCCGTGCGAGCGGTGCACGCCGGCGATCCGGACCCCGGCGGCAGCGGGATCGGAGTCGTTGAAGCTGAAGCCGCCGCCGCCGTGGATGTGGGCGTCCACGAAGCCCGGCGCGAGGATGGCGTCCGGAAAGTGCGCGTCGGGCTCCCGGGCGGGCAGCCCGGGACCCGCCGCGGTGATCCGGCCGCCGTCGGTCTCCACCCAGCCGGGCTCCAGCACGGCATCAGGCAGGATGACCCGTGACGCGGAAATGAGCGTGGGACTCACCAGGTTTCCGTGATCTTGCGAAGGCCGCGGGGAGCGTCCGGGTCCCGGTGGCGCGCGGCCGCCATCGCGTGGGCCAGCCGCTGCAGGGGCATGATCTCCAGGATCGGCGAGAGCTGTTCGTGGACGGCCGGCAGCGGCACCACGTGGTTCAGCGGGCGGGCGGCCCCGGCATCACCCACCAGGCAGACATCTGCTCCCCGTTCGGCGAGGCGGTCCAGCACGGGGTGCAGGGCACGGCCGCCGGCGCCGGGCGAGGCGACGGCGATGACTGGCCGGTCGGCGTCGATCATGGCGAAGGGCCCGTGCAGCAGGTCGGCGCCGGAGAAGGCGTGCGCGGCCAGGTAGGACGTTTCCATCAGTTTCAGCGCCGCCTCCCGTGCGGTGGGGTAGGAAAAGCCGCGTCCCGTGGTGATGATGTGGTTTACGAAGCGGTAGCGGTCTGCAACCTCCAGTATCTCCGGCCGGGCCAGCACATCGGCGGCGAGACGCGGCAGGCCCGCGGCTTCCGCCCCGTTTCCTCCGGCCCAGGCGTCGATCAGCTGCCACAGCGCCAGCAGCTGCGACGTGTAGCTCTTGGTTGCGGCCACGGCACGCTCCGGCCCGGCCAGAATGTCCAGGTGGTGCCGGGCGGCAGCGGCCAGCGGAGATGAGGGCGCGTTCGTGACGGCTACGGTGAGGGCGCCGCCCCGGGCAGCAGCGGCGGTGGAGTCCACCAGGTCCGGGGAGCCGCCGGACTGGCTGACCGCCAGCCACAGCACGCCGTCCATCTTCGGTTCCGCGCCATAGACGGTAAGGCTCGACGGCGACGCCAGCCCGGCCGGCAGTCCCAGCACCGTCTCGATGAGGTACTTCGCGTACAGGGCCGCATGGTCGCTGGTGCCGCGCGCGGCCAGCAGGACGTACCTGATGTCCGCGTCCCGGAGGGTGGCGGCCAGACGGGTGATGGCGGGACGCCCCTGTTCAAGCTGGCGGGCGAGTGCCTCCGGCTGTTCCAGGATTTCAGCGGCCATCAGGGAACCGGGAAGCGGGGTTGCGGCGGCAGGGGCGAGCGTGTTTTGCGAGGTCATGGGTCTCCTTGGGTTGGGATCAGTGGGCAGGGATAAAAGGGGACGGATCAGGCGGGGATCTTGGCGGCTGGCGGTGCGCCCGCAAGCTGGCCGGCCAGCTCCACGGCGCCCCAAGCGGGTGCGCGGTCCAGCACGCGGACGTCGGTGAGGCCGCTGACTGCCAGCAGCTCACGCACCCTGCCGGCCAGCGACGGCTGGTTGACCAGCATTCCGCCCGCCAGCAGGACCGGTGCTCCTTCAGGAATGGTGCCCAGCCGCCGGTTCACCGTCAGGGCCAGGACTGCGAGGTGCTGCGCGGCGTCCTCGGCGATGGCTGCGCTCGCGGCGTCCGAGGCGGCGAGGTCGAACACGGTGCCGGCCAGCCCGGCCCAGTACCGGCGCTCCGGCCGGCGGTAGAACAGGTCCAGCAGGTCGCCGGGTTCTGTGAGTCCGGTCTGCGCCAGGAGGTGGACGGTCAACGGCCCGGCGGCCAGTCCGTCGTCGGATTCCCGCAGGGCGTTGCGGACCCCGCTGCGGGCCACGGCGTAGCCGCTGCCCTCGTCGCCGAGCAGATAGCCCCAGCCGCCGGCCCGGGCTTCGCGGCCGTCGACGGCCTTCGCCCACGCGGCGGAACCGGTGCCGGAGATGAGGACGGTGCCTGCCGTGAGGCCGCCGGCCGCAAGGATGATGCGGGTGTCGTGGTCCACGTGGATCCGGGAACCGGGGAACCGACGGGAGAGCAGGCCGGCCAGCTGTTCCCGGGCTGCCGGGGTGTCCGCCCCCGCAGCACCGGCAAACACGGCACCGATTCCGTGGCCTGCAGGATCGGCGACGCCCAGCCGGGCAGCGAGGTCATCCACCGCCGCGGCGGCTTCGTCCGGACCGACGGAGGCGATGTTCGCGCTGCCCACCGTACATTCAGTGAACCGTCCGCACTCAGCGGACCGCTCAACGTCCGCCAGGATGGCGTGGGTCTTGGAGCCGCCAATGTCTAAACCGAGGACACGGTCCGGGCCGGGGAGGGGCCGCATCACTTGGCCGCCGGCTTGGTGCTGCTGCCGGTGGTGCCGGTGGCCTCGGGCCAGCGGGCACCGTTTTCCCAGTAGTGGCGGATTTCCTCGAGGTTCCGGCCCTTGGTCTCGGGGGCGAGGCGGTGGACGAAGACGAAGCCGGCGACGGCCAGCGCCCCGAACACTGCGAACGTGCCGGCACCGCCGAGCCGCTGGAGCATGGTCAGGAAGAACGCCGCGACGATTACGTTGGCCACGAGGTCCGAGGTCAGCATGGCGCTGGCGCCCAGGGAACGCAGCCGGGCGGGGAACGACTCCCCGGCGTAGACCCAGACCAGCGCGCCGAAACCGAACGTGAAGCCCACAGTGAACAGCAGGACCCCGAGGAAGCCGACCACGGTCAGGATTCCACCGAAGTCGCGGCCCACCATGAAGACGGCGACGAGGATGATGTTGGCGACAATCATCATGCCGATGCCGCCGAGCAGGATCGGACGCCGGCCCACCCGGTCCACGAGGGACAGCGACACGAAGACGGCAACCAGGGCAGCCGCCTGGACCAGTGCGGGCAGCAGGAGCAGAGCGGCGTTGCCGGTGAAGCCCATCGCCTCGAAGATCCGCGGGCTGTAGTAGACCACGGCGTTGATGCCGGTGATCTGGATAAAGAAGCCGAGCCCGACGACGAACACAGTCGCCTTCAGGTACGGCGAGCGGAGCATCTCGCGCAGGCCCCCGCCCCGCTCTTCGCTGATGGCGCGGCGCATGTCCGCCAGCTCGGCGTCGACGTCGGCATCCGGCTCGATCGAGCTGAGCGTGCGGCGGGCGTCTTCGGTGCGTCCGCGCATCATGTACCAGCGGGCGGTGTCGGGCAGGCGGAGGGTGACGGCGAGGACCGCGAGGGCCGGAACGGCGGCGAGGCCCAGCATCAGCCGCCAGTTTTCGGAGGCCGACAGTACGTAAGCGGCCAGGTAGCCGATGATGATGCCGATGACCGTGGCCACCTGGTACGCCACGAGCAGGGCGCCGCGTACCTTGGGTGGCGCTGACTCGGCCACGAAGACGGGCACCACCACCACGGAGATGCCGATGGTCAGGCCCAGGAGCAGGCGGGCCACGAGCAGCATGGGCACGTCAGCCGCGAGGGCGCTGAGCACCGCAAAGGCGGCATACGCTCCGGCGACGCCCACCATGCAGGCCTTGCGGCCCAGTTTATTGGCGAGCCAGCCGCCGAGGACGGCGCCCAGGACTTCACCGATGACGACGGCGGTGGTCACCAGCTCCTGTTGGCTGGTGGAGAGCTGGAACTCCTTGGTGATGAACAGCAGGGCGCCGGCGATATTCGACAGATCGTAGCCGTAGATTATGCCAATGGTGGCGGCGGTGCCGCCGACCAGAAGGCCGAGGCGGGGCGTCTGGCGCAGGTCTTGCAGGAACGACATCTTTGGGTCCTTGGAAGTGGGATGGGGGATTGGGGGTCCGGGAACCGGTACGAACCGGAATTGGTGTAAACCAATTTCCATTATTTTGGCCTAGACCAATTTTCGTGTCAATAGGTACCATCAGATTTATGGAAACCTCCGCGGCCGCTGTCCTGCCCAAGTACTACGTACTCAAGGAGCAGATCCTCACCCTCATCGAGGACGCGGTGCCCGGAACCCTGATCCCCACCGAACGCGCGCTCGCGGAGCAGTACGGAACCTCCCGTACCACCGTCCGGCAGGCGATCGGTGAGCTGGTGGCCGAGGGCCGCCTCGACCGGACGCAGGGGCGCGGGACTTTTGTGGCGCCGCCCAAGGTGACGCACGTCCGCCAGCTGACGTCCTTTTCCGACGACGCCGCGAGCCAGGGCCTCACTGCTGCGGCCCGGATCGTGGATGTAAGCGTGCTTCCCGCGGATCCGGCCACGGCGCGGCGCCTGGCGGTGGAGCCGGGGACGGACATCCACCGGGTGGAGCGGATCAGGCTGGTGGACGGCGAGCCTCTTGCGCACGAGATTGCGTTCCTTGCCGGGCCGCTCCCGGACCTGGCGCGGACCGTGGCCGAGCGCGGCTCCTTGTATGCTGCGCTGCGCGAGGACTACGGAATCCGGATCGTCGAGGTGGAGGACACCGTGGAGACCAAGCTGGCCGGACCGGCGGAGGTGCAGCTCCTCGACGTCGAAATGGGCGCCCCCATGCTGCTGGTCCACCGGCTCGGCTTCACCCCCGACGGGCGGCCCGTGGAGTGGACCGAATCGGTGTTCCGGGGCGACCGGTTCCGCTTCGTGGCGCGGATGCACGTTTAGGGACGGTGCTGGCCCTTGGGCGGAACGCCCGCAAACGTGCTGCCGGCACACCCGGAACCGTGCCGTCGGCACACCCGTTTGTTACGCCCAACTGCGGAAGATGAAGCACTGTTTCGTTGCGCGACGGCGGGTGTCGCCGGGCATTGTGAAGCAAGTTACCGGGTGGTTGTGTAAGTCCATAATCACGACGGGGCGGCATAACGCCCTCCCTGAATCGAGGGGGACATGATCACAGCTTTGGTTCACAGAATCCGGACGCAATGCGGGGCGGAACTGAACACCTTCCGCAGCCAGGTGCACGCACTGGCGCGGCAGGACATCGGTTCCGGAGGCCTGGATGCGGCGGCCACCACCATGGCCCGCCGGCCGTGCCTTGCCACCCCGGGAGTGTCCGTTGACATCGTCGGCTTCACCTGCCCCCGTTCCTCCGACGGCGCCCCCTCGGTGCGCGTCGCCGTGTCCATGAGCCTGCAGCCCGGCCGGATGGCCTCCGCCGTCCACTGGGAGGAGGCCCACGCCTGGGCCGGAGCCGTGGCCGGCGGCGAATGGGTTGCCGCCGAATATGTCGGAAGCCAGGAGGGCCCGGACGGCAAGACCTTTCACTACGCCCTGAAAAACGCAGAGGACCCGTACGCAGTGCCTGAGTATTCCGCAGTGCCGGAGTACTCTTCGGACTATTCCGCGGTCCCGTAAACGCGGCCCAAACCAAAAGGATCCGGCGGGAATGTTCCTGCGGATCCTTTTTGTATATCTTCGCCGTTATTCCTTGCCCAGCCCTGCGGCAGAGGTCTTTTCACCGGTGACTTCATTCAGCTTCGCCAGGTCGAAGATGCCGTTGATGTCGGCCTGCTTGGTGGTGCCGGCGTCCACGCCGTCCTGCAGCAGCTTCTTGAACGCCCCGGCCAGCGGGTCCACCGTAAACACGATGTTCTTCAGCGAACGGTCAATGACATTTTGGGCCAGTGCCTTGCCGGCGTCCTGTTTGAGGGCGGCGTTGACGACGGCGGCCTTCTCGGCGGCCGGAGTGTCGTTGAGCCACTTCACGGCCTCGACGTGGCCCTTGAGCAGGGCCTCCACCGTCTGCGGGTGCTCCGCGGCGAACTTCTTGTTCACGATCAGGATGGTGGTGGGGAACTCGCCGGGCTTGCCCGTCAGCGACCCGTCCCACAGGTCCTTCTCATCCACCAGGACCTTCGCTCCGGCCTGGAGCACCAGACGGGAGGCCCACGGCTCAGGCAACCACGCGCCGTCGAGCTTGCCATTCTGGAACAGCTTCAGGGTCTGGGCGTTCTCGGTGGGGTTGATCGCAACGTCCCCGCCGCCGTCGGTGTTGGTCTTGTAGCCCTGCTTGCCCAGCCAGGCGCGCAGTGCCACGTCCTGAGTGCCGCCCAGCTGCGGGGAGGCCAGGGTCTTGCCCTTGAGGTCGGCCGCGGTCTTGATCTCCGGCTTGACCACCAGCTGCGCCCCGCCGGAGGCCGCCCCGGCGATGATGCTGATGGACTCGCCCTTGCTCTTGACGAACGAGTTGATGGCCGGGTTCGGGCCGATGTACGTGGCGTCGATCGCGCCGGCGTTCAGCGCCTCGATCGCCGCCGGGCCGGCGTTGAACACCTGTGTGCTCAGCTTGGTGTCGCCCAGCTCCTTGGCGATGAAGCCCTTCTGGACGCCAACCAGCGCGGTGGCGTGGGTGATGTTCCCGAAGTAGCCCAGCTTCAGCTCGGTGGCGGGGCTGGTGGCGGCGGCCGCGTTGGCGGACTCCGGGGCGGCGTTGTTGGCGGCCGTGGTGGCGACGGCGACGCCTGCTCCCAGAACGGCAAGGATGCCGGCGGCAATGCCGATCTTGAGCCCGCTGGGGCGTTTCCGGCCGGCAGGCTGGCCTGCGGCGATCCGGGTGGAGCCCGGGAAATCGTTCGGAGAAGTCATGATGTTTCCTTCTGGATGATGGAGCGGAGGGGATAGCGCTGAGCGTTGGATTGAGATTACGGAGGCCCCTCGGGCGGCCACAATGGCAGCCGACGCAGGCGTTCACCCGGCGTCGCAATGGTTCATCCTGGCGGTCTTATGGCTTCACCGGGAGTCGCGGAACGTCAAAAATCAGGCGTGTAGCCCGTCCTGGGCGGACGTCAAGGTTTCCAGCACGGCAGGCAGGAGGTGCTGTTGCCGGCCCCAGACCGGGTCGAGCAGTTCGACGTACCAGGAGTCGGCCAGCAGCAGGGCGAGCGATTCGTTGCTTTCGCGCGCCCAGTCCTGGATCTGCTCTGATTCGACCGGATTTTCGCTACTTCCCAGGACGGTCACCACTTCGCCGTCGTGCAGTGTGACCGGAACGGACGCCTGGCTGACCTCCCCCGGGGCGTGGGCGATGGCAATGAGTTCCGTCCCGGCGGACAGCCGCAGCAGGAGGGCCGCCGACTCGGCGGAGCAGAAGCCGGTGACGTATTCACGCTGGGCGTGGCCGGCGTCGGGGCCGAGGCCGGGCTGGGATTCCTTGGTGAACAGTCCGCTGCGGTTGAGCTCAGCCAGCTGGCCGGCGATGGGCAGGGTCTCGTCGTCGAAGCGCGGGGCGAGGGTTCCGGGCTGGTACTCGCTGGTGCCCTCAAGCCACCGCGCGGTCAGCTCTCCGGCTGCAGCGAGTGTACTTGCCTGCCGCCACACTTCACGGTCTGCCAGAAGCCTGCCGTAGCCGTCACGTTCGGTGGTGAATTGATCGCTCATACTCGATGCTAGGCGCGGTTCCGGGGTGAGCGGCAGGCCCAATGACGCCGTCGAACGCCGTATTAATCGCGGTTACGCCGCGTATCTTCCGGTTTCTCCGCGCTTTGACCGCCGTTTTGGGCTACCGGATAGTTGCTGCCACAACCTTCGCGTTCACTTTTCCATTCCGCTACTTCCAGGGGGCAATCATGGTCCGTCAGTCTCTCAAATCCCGCGCGGGCGCACTCAAGCCGGGGGTGGGCCTGGCCCTCGCCGCCATCAGCCTGCTGGCGCTCTCCGCCTGCTCCGACCCCGGGGCTGCGGCTGCCGGCGGTGCGGCGTCCTCGAAGGCGCCCGCCACCGCCGTCACGTCGGCGGCCAAGACGTTCAACCTGACGCCCGAGCAGGACCGCTTTACCGTCACCGTGGACGAGGCCGCTGCGGCGCAGGTTCCGGAAGCCATCAAGAAGGACGGGAAGCTGACGGTTGCCGTCAGCCCGTTCGCACCGCCGCTGGCGGTTTACGCCACGGACAACAAAACGCCGGTGGGCAACGAAGTGGACATCGCCGTCGCACTCGCCCAGACGCTGGGACTGGAGGCCGAGATCGTTCCCACCGCCTGGGCGGACTGGCCCCTCGGCGTCGAATCGGGCAAGTACGAGGCTGTCCTCTCCAACGTCACCGTGACGGAGGAGCGCAAGCTCAAGTTCGACTTCGCCAGCTACCGGGACGACAAGCTCGGCTTCTATGCCAAGAGCGACAGCGGCATCACCAAGGTCGAATCCGCCGCGGACGTTGCGGGCAAGCGCGTCATTGTTGGCTCGGGCACCAACCAGGAATCCATCCTGCTGCGCTGGGACGAGGAGAACAAGGCCAAGGGACTGAAGCCGGTCGAGTTCCAGTACTACGACGACGACTCCGCTTCGAACCTGGCCCTGCAGTCCGGTCGCGCGGACCTGACCTTCGGGCCGAACGCCACCGCCGCCTACAAGGCCGCGACCGACCAGAAGACCAAGCTGGTGGGCCTGGTGGACGGAGGGTGGCCGTTGAAGGCGAGCATTGCCGCCACCACCAAGAAGGGCAACGGCTTCGCCGCAGTTGCGCAGGCAGGGCTGAACCACCTGATCGAGGACGGCACCTATGGCAAGATCCTGGACCGCTGGGGCCTGTCATCCGAGGCTGTGGCCAAGTCAGAACTCAACCCGGCAGGGCTCCCGAAGAGCTAGTTTCGACGCCGGTTGCTCCGTAACTGCCCTTTTGATCCCCGAAAACGGCAGTTACGGAGCAGCCGATCAGTTTTCAGGCCGGTTCCGGTCCGCAACTGGCAGCGCCGTTGCTCTGGAAGCTGCATTGTTGAAAGGATGATCCTGGTTCCGCCGGCTCCGAGTCTGTGGACGGCGGAGCCGTGATGCTGCGCCGGCCGTCGGTGCGACGCCGTACTAAGGAGTGCCATGCTCAACCCGTTTTTCCTGGACAAGTCCGATCCCGGCAGCTGGAAGGCCCTGAACGGGGTGGCCCTGAAGGTTGCCGGCTCCGCGGAAGCAGCCGGGCTGGGCAGGACTGTTGTGGATCTGCTCAATGTCCGGGTCTCCATCCTCAGTGGCCACCCCGTCCGGCCGCGGCCGGCTGCGGGGAACGTCCCCGAGGACCGGGTCCCTGTCCACAGCGCGTCTGCGGGGTGATGGCATGAGCAACCTGGAGACCTTCCCCGAGGAGATCGTGTGCACCGAGGGGGACCACGCGGAAGCGGTGGAAATCCTGGCACCCCGGATGGTTCCTCTGGGCGGGCCCCGCGCCATGCCGGTGCGGCGGACCCTTCCCCAGAAGCAGCGCAGCCTCATCGGCGCCTGGTGTTTCCTGGACCACTACGGCCCTGACCTCGTCCCGGAATCCGGGGGTATGAAGGTCCCGCGTCATCCCCACACGGGCCTGGCGACGGTGAGCTGGCTGTTCACCGGCAGCGTCGCCCACCGCGATTCGGCCGGGTACGAGGCAATCGTCCGCCCCGGAGAGGTCAACCTCATGGTTGCCGGGCGCGGGATCTCGCACCAGGAGTTCTCCACCCCGGACACAGGCGTCCTTCACGGCGCCCAGCTCTGGTACGCGATGCCGGAGGAAACCAGGAACATGGCCCCGACCTTCCAGCACTATGCCCCGGAACCCGTGCAGGGAGAAGGCAGCGAGCTGCGTGTCTTCCTCGGTTCCCTGGCGGGGTCGTCCTCGCCCGTCACCACCTACACGCCGCCGCTGCTCGGCGCCGAGGCCGTCCTGCATGCCGGCGGACGGCTCGAGCTGGACCTGGACCCGTCCTTTGAGCATGGAATCCTGCTCGACACCGGCGAGGTTTCCATCGATGGCACGCCTATGGCGGTGGACCACCTGCACTATCTGCGCCCCGGGCGGAGCAGGGTCGCGCTGGAGGCCGGGCAGACGCCGGCCCGGGTGCTGATCCTCGGCGGAGAGCCTCTTGGAGAACAGATAGTGATGTGGTGGAACTTTGTGGGGCGCACCCACGAGGAAGTGGTCGCCTACCGCGCAGCCTGGCAGGCGGAGATCGGCGCCGAGCCGGCCGACGCTCCCGCCGGCAATACCTACCCGGACGGTGCCCCGTTCCCCCGCTTCGGGCCGTTCCCGGAAGGGTATCCGGCGCCGCTTCCCGCCCCAGCTTTGCCCAACGCCCGGCTTCGGCCCCGCGGTTAACCGACCATCCGACCCAGGAGGACTCTTGGAACAGCAAACAACCCTGACCGTCCAGAACGCACCGCAGCGCCGCCGCTACGAGCTCCGACGGCGACACCGTCATCGGCAAGGCGCATTACCTGCCGTATGACGGGGGACAGGGGCCGGAGCGGATTTTTTACCACACGACCGTCAGCGAGGACTACGCCGGGCAGGGTCTGGCCGCTCGCCTGGTCCAGGATGCCCTGGACGATACGCTGGACGCCGGCATCGCCGTCGTGCCCGTCTGCCCGTACGTCAAGCTCTGGCTGCGCAAGCACCCGGACTACCAGCAGCGCGCGACACCTGTGCACCCCGAGCACCTCGCCGCCCTCGAGAACGCGCAGCGGTAACGGACAGCAGCGTTCGCTGCGTTGTGGCAGCCGCTACGGTAGCCGGCCCGGCCGAGGGCGCAGCTACGGACCCCCGGCCTTCACCGCGCTGCCGCTTCGGCAAGTCCGGTGCTGCCGCGGACGATCAGGTCGCAGGGAAAGTCCACCCTCCGCGGCGGCTGCCCGGGCGTGTGGATGCGGTCCAGCAGCATCCGGGCTCCCACGCGGGCCATCTCCCGGCTGGGCTGGCGCACCGTGGTGAGGCTGAATGAATCCCAGGCCGCCATGTCGACGTCGTCGTAACCGATCACCCAGCACTCCTGCCCCGGGACCCGGTTGGCGCGCAGGGCATCGAGGGCGCCGAAGGCCATCAGGTCGTTGGCGCAGAAGACGGCCTGGGGCCGGTCGGCGCGGGCGAGCAGCCGGTTCATGACCTGCGCGCTGACGTCGTGGGAGAACCCGCCCTGGAAACGGAAATGCTCCGGCACGGCGTGCCCCAGCTCGGCCATCCTGCCTAGGAAGCCCTGGGCGCGCTCACGTGACGTGCTCGCGTTTTCAGCACCGCCGATGAAGGCCACCCGGGTCCTGCCGTTATCCAGGAGGTAATCGGCGACGGCGGCGCCCCCTTCGGTGTTGCTGCTGGAGACCTGGTCGCAGTCGAGGCCCTCCACCACGCGGTTGATCAGCACGATGGGGCTTTTCTTCTCAATGGCCGCCTGCAGCTCGACGGAATCCTCCGTCGCCGTCGTGAAGATGACCCCGTCGACGGCGTGTTCCCGGATGGCCTTCAGCGCGTCGTGGTGGCTACCGCCTCCCGCGTTCCAAATGACCACCCGAAAGCCCGCCGTGTCCAGTTCCCGGCTGAGTTCATCGAGAACCTCCGGATAGAACGGATTGGTCAGGTCGGCGACCACGACGCCGATGGTGTTGGTCCGCCTGGTCTTCATGGCCTGTGCACCGGCATGCGGCACATACCCCAGTGTCTCCATGGCCGCCTGTACCCGCGCACGGGTTGCAGGAGACAGTTTCGCGGAGGAAGACATTACCCGGGAGACCGTGGCCTGCGAGACGCCGGCGAGCTCTGCCACATCACGGCTTGTGACCATCGGTGCGTTCTCCTTGTTTCCTGGCGCGGCTCACGCCGGCGTGTTGATGCCAGCCTACCGGCCGGTTGTGGGGTCGTGCTCGGCGCTCAGGCCGCGCCGCAGGCGCACCCGGGGAGCAGTCTCAGGGGACCAGAGCGCGCCGACGATGGTGATAACCGAGGTGACGATCATGTACAGGGCAACCAGCCAGTACCGGTCGAAGTCCGGGCCGATCAGCGCCGTGGCGATCAGCGGTGCGAAGCCGCCGGCGAAGACCGCGGCGACCTGCGGGCCAACCGACGCTCCGGAGTAGCGGAGCCTGGGCTCGAAGAGTTCGGTGAAGTAGGCCGGTTCCACCGAGTAGCAGAGGTCGCGCCCGACGTTGCAGGTCAGGATGAGGACCAGCAGCACCATGAGGAAGTCACCCGTCTGCACGGCCCAGAAGAACGGGAAGGCCATCAGGAGCATGGTTCCTGCGCCGGCGATCACGGTGTAACGGCGGCCCCAGCGGTCCGAAACCCAGCCCCAGAAGGGAATCGAGAAGATGCCCAGCCCGGCCATGATCATGGTGGCCAGCAGAATGCTGTTCTTTTCCAGCAGGATTGCCGGGCCGTAGGCAAGCAGGAACGTGGTGTAGATGTAGTAGTTGGCGTTCTCCGCGAACCGCATCATGATGACCTTGAGGATGGTCAGCGGGCGGGTCTTGATGACCTTGACCACCGGTAGCTTCTCGATCTCGCCCTTGCGCTTGATTTCCTCGAAGGCGGGGGACTCGTCCACGTTGCGGCGGATGTAGAAGGACAGCACCACCAGCAGGATGGAAACCAGGAACGGGATGCGCCAGCCCCACGCCATGAAGTCCTGCGGGGAGATCAGACCGCCCATGATGAAGAACGCCCCGTTGGCCAGCAGCGTGCCGGCCGGAACGCCGATCTGCGGCCAGGAGCCGAAGAATCCGCGGCGCTTGGCCGGGGCGTATTCGGTGGCCATGAGGGCAGCCCCGCCCCACTCGCCGCCGACGCCGATGCCCTGGATGATCCGGAGCAGGACCAGGAGGATGGGCGCCGCGATTCCGATGGTGGCGAAGTTCGGCAGGCAGCCGATAAGGAAGGTGCCGGCGCCCATCAGGCCAAGGGTCATCATGAGCATCTTCTTGCGGCCGATGCGGTCGCCGAAGTGGGCAAAGATCACTCCGCCCAAGGGGCGGGCGGCAAAGCCGATGGCATAGGTGCTGAACGAGAGCAGGATGCCGGCGAACGGGCTGACCTGCGGGAAGAACTGGGTGTTGAGGATAATGGCGGCAGCAACGCCGTAGACGTAAAAGTCATACCACTCGATACAGCTGCCAAGCACCGAGGAAACCAGGGCCTTGCGGCGCATCTTCGGATCTATGGCCGGCGGTGCTGCTGTTGTCACGGGGGTGCTCATTCAGAGACTCCTTTGTCTTCGTCCGGACAGTGAGCGCAGCCACACCGGCTGCCTCGTGACCAGAGTGTATACGTATTCAAAAATAGGAATCAAGCCCTTGCGACCTAAAATGTATACGTATACACTCGTCAATCATCCAGTCCTGCGGGTCTGGCCCGGGCGCTCCAAAGGTCGCCCATCAATGAAGATGGAAAGGTACCCTGATGACCGTTACAACAGCACTTACCACCGGTGTGGACTCCACCTTGCTGAAGGAGCCGGCCCGCAACAGCGTGGCCCGGGGGAGCACCCCGGAGGTCCGTGCCACCGTGGAATCCGTCATTGCGGCCATCCGTGAGCGCGGCGATGAAGCCGTCCGCGAGTACTCCGCCAAGTTCGACAAGCACGCCCCCGAATCCTTCCTGCTGAGCCAGGAACAGCTCGACGAGATCATGGCCCGGGTTCCGGAGCAGGTCATCGAGGACATCAAATTCGTCCAGAAGCAGGTCCGCGTGATGGCGCAGAAGCAGCTTGAGTCGCTGTCCGACTTTGAGATCGAGACCCTCCCCGGCGTTTTCCTGGGGCAGAAGAACGTTCCCATCCAGGCTGCCGGAGCGTACATCCCCGGCGGGAAGTACCCGCTCCTCGCCAGCGCGCACATGACCATCGTCACCGCCAAGGTGGCCGGCGTCGAGCGCGTGGCGGCATGCACCCCCCTCATCCAGGGCGAGGTTCCGGACGCTACCGTGGCTGCAATGCACCTGGCCGGCGCCGATGAGATCTACCTGCTGGGCGGCATCCAGGCCGTGGCCGCGCTGGCCATCGGCACCGAGACCATCAAGCCGGTGAATATGCTGGCCGGGCCGGGCAACGCCTTCGTTGCCGAGGCCAAGCGCCAGCTCTTCGGCGAGGTCGGCATCGACCTCTTCGCCGGACCGACCGAAGTCCTGGTCGTGGCCGACGAGCACGCCGACCCGTTCATTGTCGCCGTCGACCTTCTCTCCCAGGCCGAGCACGGACCAGACTCTCCGGCCGTCCTGATCACCACCAGCGAGGACCTGGGCCGCAAGGTCATCGAGCACATCGACACCATCCTCGTGGACATGCCCACGCGCGACTATGCCGCGGCAGCCTGGCGCGACTGGGGTGCCGTGCACGTGGTGGAAACCCTGGACGACGCCTACGCCCTGGCCGATGAATACGCCTACGAGCACGTCCAGATCCTGACTCAGAACCCCCGCGAAGCACTCGACAAGATGCACGACTACGGCGCCCTGTTCCTCGGGGAGGGCACCTGCGTCTCCTACGGCGACAAGGTGATCGGCACCAACCACGTGCTGCCCACCCGGGGCGCGGCCCGGTACACCGGCGGCCTCTGGGTCGGAAAGTACCTTCGCACCGTCACGTACCAGGAAGTGACCAACACCGAATCCAGCGCCTTCTTCGGCGAGCTCTGCGGCCGGGCGTCCAGGGTAGAGCGGTTTGAGGGCCACGCCCGGTCCGGAGACGTGCGCGCGGCGAAGTACCGCGGCACGTCCCTGCCCTGGTCGGACCACACCTTCGACAGCTAAGAGGGCCATACGTGCTGAATTTCCGCCTGGACGGCAAGAAAGCACTGGTGACCGGGGCGGGCCGGGGGCTCGGCAAGGCCATCGCTGATGGCCTCGCCGAGTGCGGCGCCACCGTCTACGGCACCAGCCGCGACGCCGAAAGCGCCAAGCAGATCAGCGAGCGGTACGGAACCCCGCCCCTGGTGGTGGACGTCACCGACACCGCAGCCATCGCAGGGTTCGTCGAATCCCTCCAGCAGGCCAGTGGCGGCATTGACCTGCTGGTCAACAATGCCGGCGTCAATGTGCCCAAGCCTGCCGTGGAGCTCACCGGGGAAGACTGGGACAGTGTCTTCGACACCAACCTCAAGGGCGCCTTCTTCCTGACCACCGCGGTGGCGCGGCGCTGGATCGACTCCGGATCTGCCGGCGCCATCGTCAACATCGCGTCCCAGGCGGGGATCGTGGGAATCGAGGAGCGGGCGGCGTACGGCACCAGCAAGGCGGGGATGATCCACCTCACCAAGATCCTGGCCCTGGAGTGGGCCGCCGCGGGAATCCGGGTAAACGCTATCGCCCCGACGTTCGTCAGGACGGAGCTGACCGCGTCCACCCTCAGCAGGCCGGACTGGGCGGAAGAACTGCTGTCCCGGATCCCGGCTGGCCGCTTCGGGGAACCCGAAGACATCGCGGGCGGGGTGGCGTTCCTGCTCAGCGACGCGGCGTCGCTCATCACCGGCCACACACTGGCTGTCGACGGCGGCTACACGATCCGCTGACCCACACCTGGCCTCTACTTAGGAGCAGCAACATGGAAATCACGCAGACCATCGCGGCCACGGCAGTGGTTGGTGTGGGCTACATGGGCGGCGGCATAGCGCAGGTCCTGGCCTTGCACGGGTACAAAGTGGCCCTGGGTGACGTCGACGGCGAAATCGCCGAGCGCGCCCGCGTCCGCCTCGTGGACCAGGCCCGGGACTTCGAGGCCAGGGGGCTGCTGGCTGCCGGCGCAGCCGAAACCATTGCAGCCAACCTTGCCGCTGCCGGGAGCATCGAGGATGCTGTTTCGACGGCGGACTACGTCGCCGAGGCAGTCCCGGAGGACCCGGTCATCAAGGCGGACATCCTCCGCCGCATCTCCTCTGCCGCGCCGGCAGGGGCGGTCATCGCCTCTAACACCTCGGCCATTCCTATCGGGGAACTGGCAGCGTCCGTCACCGGTCCCGGGCGTTTCCTCGGTGTGCACTGGATGAATCCGGCTCCCTTCATTCCCGGCATCGAACTCATTCCGGGACCGCAGACCTCGCCCCAGGTCATGAATCTCGCTGAAGAACTCATCCTGGCCCTGGGCAAGACGCCGGCGCGGGTGGCGGACACTCCGGGATTCGTTGCCAACAGGCTGCAGTTCGCGCTGTACAAGGAAGCGGCCCGGATCGTTGAAGAAGGCGTGGCGGCCCCGTCCCAGATTGATGCGGTGGTCAGCAACACGTTCGGGTTCCGGCTCGCCCTCTTCGGGCCTTTTGCCATCGGCGACATGGCCGGGCTGGACGTGTACGAATCCTCCTACCGGACCCTCGAAAAGGCCTACGGCGAACGGTTTACCCCGCCCACGGCGCTGACTGCCACGGTGGAGGAAGGCAACCTCGGGCTGAAAACCGGCCGCGGGTTCCTGGACATCGACCCAGCCGGCAGGGAGAGCCTTGTCGCCTACCGCGACACTGCCTATGCCCGGCTCTCGCAGCTCCGGGCCGAGCTCGGACAGGCCCCGGGACTGTAGCCCACGGCAGGGCTGTAGCCGCGGCAGGCTGACCTTACGGCAGCCGGCCCGGCCGCAGCACACTCGGAACGCCGGCCTGTCCGGGCTCAAGCGGCACCGGGCTGACCAGCACGGCAGGCCCGCGGTGCAGCACGCCGTCGGAAAGCACCCGGCAGCGCATGCCCCCGCGCCCCCGCATGGCGGCGTGCGCTCCGGACGCGAGCATCCGGTCCATCCATGCGCACGGGTGGGCGGGCCGTCCGCCTTTGAACCGCACTGCGTCCCCTCGGGATTCCAGCGTGAACTCCTGGCCGAGGAGCGGCGCCAGGTGCGCGCCCCTGACGATCACGTTGCGCCGGGTCAGCAGCGGGTCGAAGGGACCGGCGCCGAGTTCAGCAGCCATGGCTTCGAGGGCCTCGACGGCGAACAGGGTGACCGCCGCGTCCATGTGCGCAGCCTTGCCGAAGAACCGGTCCCCGACGATGCCTTTGCCGGCCACGATCTCCACCCGGTCGGCATCCGCTGTGGGCACGTCGGCGGCGCCGTCCCGCGCGCGGCCGAAGTAGGCGTGCGCCGGCGAAACGAGCAGATGCAGCACGTCCACGTCGTACCGGTACGTTTCGGTCATGCAATAACGCTATACCCGTGACCAGGCCGGTTGGGTGTGTTACTGGTGTGCTGCGAGCAGGGAGCTGGCTTCCTGGCGGGTGGATCCGGAGGATTCGATGTGGGCGAGTTCGGCGGGGATTTCCCAGCCCTTTTTGCGCATCGCGGTGGCCCAGAGCCGGCCGGCCCGGTAGGAGGAACGGACCAGGGGGCCGGACATGACGCCGAGGAAGCCGATCTCTTCGGCCTCGGTGGCGAGGTCGACGAATTCCTGCGGCTTGACCCAGCGGTCCACCGGGAGGTGGCGTTCGGAGGGGCGCAGGTACTGGGTGATGGTGATCAGGTCGCAGCCGGCCTGGTGCAGGTCCTTCAGGGCTTCGGAGATCTCGTCGCGGGTTTCGCCCATGCCCAGGATGAGGTTGGACTTGGTGACCATGCCCAGGTTCCGGCCCTGGGTGATGACGTCCAGGGAGCGTTCGTAGCGGAACGCGGGCCGGATGCGTTTGAAGATCCGTGGCACGGTTTCGACGTTGTGGGCGAAGACCTCGGGTTTGGAGTCGCAGATCGCGGCGATGTGTTCGGGTTTGCCGGAGAAGTCCGGGATGAGGAGTTCGACGCCGGTGCCGGGGTTTAGTTCGTGGATCTTGCGGACCGTTTCGGCGTAGAGCCAGACGCCTTCGTCTTCGAGGTCGTCGCGGGCGACGCCGGTGACGGTGGCGTAGCGCAGCTGCATCGACTGCACGGACCGGGCGACCTTGGTGGGTTCGAACCGGTCCACGGGGGAGGGTTTGCCGGTGTCGATCTGGCAGAAGTCGCAGCGGCGGGTGCATTCGGAGCCGCCGATCAGGAAGGTGGCTTCCTTGTCTTCCCAGCATTCGAAGATGTTGGGGCAGCCGGCCTCTTCGCAGACGGTGTGCAGGCCTTCCTTCTTCACCAGGTTCTTCAGGCCGACGAACTCCGGGCCCATCTGGACCTTGGCCTTGATCCAGTCCGGTTTGCGTTCCACCGGGGTGGCCGCATTGCGCTGCTCGATCCGCAGCATTTTCCGGCCTTCTGGTGCCAGTGTCATTGTTCTCTTTCCCTGTTGCTAAATCAGTAGGAGTGCTAAGTCAGCAGGCCACGACGTTGACCGCCAGGCCGCCCATCGCGGTTTCCTTGTATTTGGAGCTCATGTCCTTGCCGGTCTCGCGCATGGTCACGATGACCTCATCCAGCGAGACCCGGTGCGAGCCATCGCCCCACAACGCCATCTTCGCCGCGTTGATCGCCTTGGCTGCGGCGATGGCGTTGCGTTCGATGCAGGGCACCTGGACCAGCCCGCCGATCGGGTCGCAGGTCAGGCCCAGGTTGTGTTCCATCGCGATCTCCGCGGCGTTTTCCACCTGCGCGGGTGTGCCGCCCATGACCTCTGCCAGGCCGGCGGCCGCCATCGACGACGCCGATCCCACCTCGCCCTGGCAGCCCACCTCCGCCCCGGAAATGGACGCCTGCTCCTTGTACAGCACCCCCACTGCGCCGGCGGCGAGCAGGAACTTCACCACCACGTCGTCGCGGTCCTCCCGGGTCGCCTGATCCATGCCCGGCGCGAAATGCAGCGCGTAGTAGAGCACCGCCGGGATGATGCCCGCGGCGCCGTTCGTCGGGGCAGTCACCACCCGCCCGCCCGAGGCGTTCTCCTCGTTGACCGCCAGGGCGATCAGGTTCACCCACTCCTGCCAGTACTTCGGGTCCCGGTAGCCGGGATCGTGGTCCCGGCTTTCCTTCAGGAGCCGCTCGTGCCAGTCCGGGGCACGACGGCGGACCTTCAGCCCGCCGGGCAGCAGCCCCTCACGCTTGAGGCTGGTCGCCACGCAGCCCTCCATCACCGAGTAGATGTGCAGCAGGCCGTCCCGGATGTCCTCCTCGGACCGGGAGGCGCGCTCGTTGACCAGCATGACCTCGCCGATGGACAGGCCCTGGGCGCCGCAGTGCTCCAGCAGTTCGGCGGCGGTCCGGAACGGCAGCGGCAGCTCCTTCTTGGACTCATCGAGCTCCTGCTGGGCCGCGTCCTCCTCGCCCTCGCGGACAATGAACCCGCCGCCCACGGAGAAGAACGTCGCCGCGTGGAGCACGTTCCCGGCGGCGTCCGAGACCGTGAAGGTCATGCCGTTGGTGTGCCGCGGCAGCACGGTCAGCGGCCGCAGGACCATGTCCGCCACGCCGTAGGGCAGGGCGACGGACCCGGCCAGCTGCAGGGTCCCGGTCTCGGCGATCGACGCCAGCCGTTCCTCGACCTCATCGGGCAGGATCAGCTCCGGATGGAAGCCCTCCAGCCCCAGCAGGATCGCCGTCATGGTTCCATGGCCGTGCCCCGTCGCCGCGAGCGACCCGTACAGGTCCACGCGCAGCGACGCCACGTCCGCCAGCTTGCCGGACGCCTTCAGCTCCTCGGCAAACACCGCCGCGGCCCGCATGGGTCCAACGGTGTGCGAGGACGAAGGGCCAATCCCAATGGAAAACAGGTCGAAGACGCCAACAGCCATGGTCGGTTCCTAACTGGATAGTTGTGGTCGGTTCGGGCTGGGGAGGTGGACTTGCTGGGGGAAGTTACAGTTCGCCGCCGTTTGCTGTGGCGTATTCCTCAGCCGACATCAGGGGGCCCTCCTCGGTGACGGCCACCTTGAACAGCCAACCGGCGCCGTAGGGGTCGCTGTTGATCAGGGCCGGGTCGGCGACGACACCGTCGTTGATCTCGGTCACTTCACCCGTGACCGGCGCGTACAGGTCGGAGACGGACTTGGTGGACTCCACCTCGCCGCAGGTTTCGCCTGCCGTGACGGTGGAACCGACCTCGGGGAGGTCCACGTAGACGATGTCGCCCAGGGCGTCGGCCGCGACGGCAGAGATCCCGATCCCCACCGGCCCGCCCCCGTCAGCAGCAACCCACTCGTGCTCGGCGGAGTACTTCAGTTCAGAAACAACTTTGCTCATGTGATTTTCCTTTACGTTTGAAAGTCTGTTGGTGCTGCCGGGCCTAGTGCGCGCGCTTGTAGAACGGCAGTGCCACCACTTCGAACCGCTCTGCCTTGCCGCGCAGGTCGACGTCCAGGACCGTGCCTACCTCGGAATGCTCGACGTCGACGTACGCCATCGCCACCGGGTAGCCGAGGGTGGGGGAGGGTTGGCCGGAGGTGACCTCGCCGATCAGCATGCCGTCCTTGAGCACCGGATAGTGGCCGCGGGCGGCGCGGCGGCCCAGGCCTTTGAGGCCCACGAGCTTTTGGCCGATGGTGGAACCGACGCCGGCTGCCTTGATTGCGGCCAGCGCCTCCTTGCCCACGAAGTCGCTTTCCTTGGCCAGTGACACCACCGGGCCCAGTCCCGCGGCGTAGGCATTGACGTGGCGCGAGAGCTCGTTGCCGTAGAGCGGCATCCCGGCTTCCAGGCGCAGCGAGTCGCGGCAGGCCAAACCTGCCGGAATGAGCCCATGGGCGGCACCCGCATCCAGCAGCGCCTCCCACAGTCCGGCGGCATCCGCGTTCGGGACGTAGATCTCGAAGCCGTCCTCGCCGGTGTAGCCGGTGCGGGCCAGCAGCAGGGTCTGTACAGTGCCGTTGACGGTGAGCCCTACCTCGACGGCGGCGTAGTACTTCAGTTCCGTGACCAGCGTGTGCTGCTCGGCGGGGACCAGGGCCAGCAGGATCGCCTCCGCGGCGGGACCCTGGACGGCGATGAGCGAGGTCTCGGCGGAGGCGTCCTCCACTACGACGTCGAAGTTGGCGGCACGTTCGGCCAGAGCCGCGGCTACCACCGTGGCGTTGCCGGCGTTGGGGACCACCAGGTACTTGTGATCATCGCGGCGGTAGGAGATCAGGTCGTCGATGATGCCGCCGTCGGCGTCGCAAATCAGCGAGTACTTGGCCTTGCCAACGGCGATCGCGGACAGCTTGCCGGCCAGGGCGTAGTCCAGGAAGGCGCCGGCGTCCGGGCCGGTGACCCAGACTTCGCCCATGTGGGAGAGGTCGAACAGGCCGGCCGCGTTGCGCACGGCGTGGTGCTCGGCGAGCTCGGAGGTGTACTTGAGGGGCATCTGCCAGCCGCCGAAGTCGGTGAAGGATGCGCCGGCCTTCTTGTGCTGGTCGTAGAGCGCCGTGTAATTCTCGGTCATTGTCAGTCCTTAGTTTTCGAAGTCTTCGAGAGGCGGGCAGGAGCAGACCAGGTTGCGGTCGCCGGCCGCGCCGTCGATGCGGCCCACCGGCGGGAAGTACTTGTCCTGCCTGAGCGAGGGCACAGGGAACGCGGCCTGCTCACGCGGGTAGGAACGGTCCCAGGAGGAACTGACGACGGCGGCTGCCGTGTGGGGCGCGTTGCGCAGCGGGGAGTTCTCCACGGTGAAGTCGCCGCTGGCAACCTGCTCGATTTCGGCGTGGATGGTGATCATCGCGTCGATGAACCGGTCGATCTCGGCCAGGTCCTCCGACTCGGTGGGTTCCACCATCAGCGTGCCCGCCACCGGGAACGCCAGGGTGGGCGCATGGAAGCCAAAGTCCATCAGGCGCTTGGCCACGTCCTCGGCGGTGACGCCGGTCCGGGCCGTGAGCTCGCGGAGGTCCAGGATGCACTCGTGCGCCACCAGCCCGCTCTCTCCTGTGTAGAGGACCGGGAAGAACTCGTTCAGCCGGGACGCGACATAGTTCGCCGCGAGCAGCGCAGACTTGGTGGCCTCGGTCAGGCCGGCCCCGCCCATCAGCTTCACGTAGGCCCAGGAAATGGGCAGCACACCCGCCGAACCGAACCGCGACGCTGAAATGGCGACGCCGTGTCCCGCTTCATGGGCGGCCTTGTTCGCATCGCCCGGCATGAACGGTGCCAGGTGCGCCTTGGCCGCGACCGGGCCGACGCCGGGTCCGCCGCCGCCGTGCGGGATGCAGAAGGTTTTGTGCAGGTTCAGGTGCGAGACGTCGCCGCCGAACTTGCCCGGCTGCGCGAGCCCGACGAGCGCGTTCAGGTTGGCCCCGTCCACGTAGACCTGGCCGCCGGCCGCATGGATGGCGTCGCAGACCTCGCGGACGTCGGCGTCGTACACGCCATGCGTGGACGGGTAGGTGATCATGATGCAGGAGAGAACATCCCGGTGCTGCTCGATCTTGGCGTACAGGTCGGCGTGGTCGATCGTGCCGTCGGCGGCGGTGGCCACCACGACGACTTTCATGCCGGCCAGCACAGCCGAGGCGGCGTTGGTGCCGTGTGCCGAGGCAGGGATCAGGCAGACGTTGCGCTGGTCGTCGCCGCGGGACAGGTGGTAGCCGCGGATGGCCAGCAGCCCGGCGAGCTCGCCCTGCGAGCCGGCGTTCGGCTGGATGGAGACCTGGTCGTAGCCGGTGATCTCGGCGAGGTCCGCCTCCAGGCCATCAATCAGTTCCCGCCAGCCTGCGGTCTGGGAATCCGGGGCGAACGGGTGGATCGAGGCGAACTCCGGCCAGGAGATGGCTTCCATCTCGGTGGTGGCGTTGAGCTTCATGGTGCAGGAGCCCAGCGGGATCATGGTGCGGTCCAGCGCCAGGTCGCGGTCGGAGAGCTTGCGGATGTAGCGCAGCAGCTGGGTTTCCGAGCGGTGCGTGTTGAACACCGGGTGCTGCAGGTAGTCGGAGGTGCGCAGCACTGCCTCGGGAAGTTCAAAGCCCGCTGCGTCCCCTACCGGTCCGGCGCCGAAGGCGACGGCTACAGCGGAAAGTGTTGCCGCCGTCGTCGTTTCATCAATGGAGACGCCCACGGTGTCCGCGTCGATGAGGCGCAGGTTGATGCCGCGGGCCTCTGCCGCCGTGATGACCTTGGTGGCTTTGCCCGGCACGCGGACGGTGAGGGTATCGAAGAAGGAATCGCTGACGAGTTCGCGGCCTGCCGCCCTGAGCGCGGTGGCGAGGACGCGGGCGTTGTTGTGAACGGTCTCGGCGATTGCCTTCAGGCCGTCGGGGCCGTGGTAGACGGCGTAGAAGGACGACACGATGGCCAGCAGCGCCTGCGCCGTGCAGATGTTGGACGTGGCCTTCTCGCGGCGGATGTGCTGCTCGCGGGTCTGCAGCGCCAGGCGGTAGGCGGAGGCGCCGGCGTTGTCCTTGGAGACGCCAACGATGCGGCCCGGAAGCGTGCGCTCCATGCCGGTGCGCACCGCCATGTAGGCAGCGTGGGGGCCGCCGAAGAACAGCGGCACCCCGAAGCGCTGGGCGGTTCCGACGGCGATGTCCGCACCCTGCTCGCCCGGAGGCGTGATGAGTGTCAGGGCAAGCAGGTCAGCGGCCACCGTGACCAGCGCGCCGCGCTCCTTGGCGGCGGCGATAACGCCGGACTGGTCCCACACGCGGCCCGAAACGCCGGGCTGCTGGAGGACGACGCCGTTGATGTCGCCGTCGGGAAGTCCCTGGGACAGGTCCGCAATTTCAATCTCGAAGCCGAGTGCTTCGGCCCGGCCCTGCACGATGGCGATGGTCTGGGGAAGGCAGTCGGCATCCAGAACGGTCTTGCCGTCGTTCTTCTTGTTGGCCCGGCGCATCAGCAGCACGGCCTCCGCCACGGCGGTGGCCTCATCCAGCAGGGAAGCGTTGGCGACCGGCAGCGCAGTCAGGTCCTGCACCATGGTCTGGAAGTTCAGCAGCGCTTCCAGCCGGCCCTGCGAGATCTCCGGCTGGTACGGGGTGTATGCGGTGTACCAGGCGGGGGCTTCGAGGACGTTGCGGCGGATCACCGGGGGCGTCACGGTGTCGTAGTAGCCCTGGCCGATCATCTGGACGGCGGTCTTGTTTTTGGCGGCCAGGCGGCGAAGCTCGGCCAAGACCTCAACTTCGCTCAGCGCAGCGGTGAGCAGCAGGGGGTTCTCTTGGCGGATGGACGCCGGGACGGCGGTATCAACGAGGCCATCGACCGAGTCATAGCCGATGTTCTTGAGCATGGTGTCGATATCGGCCTGGCGGCGGGCGCCGATATGCCGGTCGGCAAAGGTTGATGGAAGCGATTGAATCGTCATGAGGAACTCCAGGTTTGGCCTGCCACGTGTGGCACGGCATGGTTTGGGTTCCTCCCCGCTCTGTATTGGACCTGAGAGATTCCGCGGACGTGGTTCTCCGCTTGCACCGTCGGTGAGCCAAACAAGGTTTGGCTGCTTTCCAGAGTTGCCTAGCCGCGGCGGTACGGGGGCCTGAGAGATTCCTGGGGAGGATTTGCTCCTACGGCGCCTGCCCGGTGAATGACTGGGAGGACTCTCCCGCCACGGTTCGAAAGGCTATGAAGATGTGGGTGATTCGGATCATAAGATACCGGACAATCCGGCCCAGACCAAATCGGAGCCATCCGTGGGTGTCCCCACGTTTCCCTCTGCGGCCCGGCAAGGCGGCCGGGCCAACCGCCGTTTGACAATTCTTCGTGACCGAGACCACACTGAACCGGTGGCCGGCGGGCTGCGCTGACCGGCACGTGCCGGCAAGGCGGCCGCTGCCGGTATGCATACATTTTTTCTCGACATAATTGAAAATGCTTACGATCTGCGGCGGGAGAGCCCTGCCGGTACGTTCAGCAGGCGCCGTAGGAGCAAACCCTCCCCAGGAAACTCTCAGGCCCACGTACCGCCGCGGCGAGGCAACTCTGGAAAGTAGGCAGGCGCGTCCTGTCTCACCGACGGTGCAAGCGGAAGACCATGTCCGCGGAATCTCTCAGGTCCCATACAGAGCGGGGAGGAACCGAATCAGTGTGGCCATTCAGGGCCACTTGAACGATGGAGTTCCTAATGACGATTCATCCTCCTGCCTCCACGGCCGGTGAGGCTCCCCGCCTGGAGCGGCAGCTGAGCAACCGGCACATCCAGCTCATCGCCATCGGCGGCGCCATTGGCACGGGCCTGTTCATGGGCTCCGGCAAGACCATTTCCGCGGCCGGGCCGTCCGTGATCTTCGTATACATGATCATCGGCTTCATGCTGTTTTTCGTCATGCGGGCCATGGGCGAGCTGCTGCTGAGCAACCTGAACTACAAGTCCTTCAGCGATTTCGCCGCCGACCTGCTGGGCCCGTGGGCGGGGTTCTTCACGGGATGGACCTACTGGTTCTGCTGGGTGATTACCGGAATCGCGGACGTCATCGCCATCGCCGGCTACTCGAAGGAACTCTGGCCGGGACTGCCCCTCTGGATCCCGGGCCTGGCCACCGTTGCCATCCTGCTGCTGCTGAACCTCACCACAGTCAAGGCATTCGGTGAAACCGAATTCTGGTTCGCGCTGATCAAGATCATCGCCATCGCCGCGCTGATCGTCGTGGGCCTGTTCATGATCTTCACCGGTTTCCAGTCCGACGCCGGGCCCGCCACCTTTACGAACCTGTGGAGCCATGGCGGCTTCTTCCCCAACGAGTTCATGGGATTTGTGGCCGGTTTCCAGATCGCCGTGTTCGCCTTTGTGGGCATTGAACTGGTGGGCACCACGGCTGCGGAGGCCAAGAACCCGGAAAAGAACCTTCCCAAAGCCATCAACTCCATCCCGGTGCGCGTGCTGCTTTTCTACGTGGGCGCCCTCATCATCCTGATGTCCGTCACGCCGTGGACCCAGTTCGCCGCCGGCCACAGCCCGTTCATTGCGATGTTCTCGCTGGCCGGACTCGGGGCCGCCGCCACGGTGGTTAACCTCGTGGTGCTGACCTCGGCCATGTCCTCGGCCAACTCCGGCATCTACTCCACCTCCCGCATGGTCTACGGCCTGGCGCAGGAAGGCGACGCGCCGGCCGTCTTCGGCAGCCTGTCCCGCCGCAAGGTACCCAATAACGCCCTGTTCCTGTCCTGTGTGCTGCTGCTCTCCGGAGTGGTGCTCATGTACGCGGGCCAGGACATCGGCAAGGCGTTCGACATGGTCACCACCGTTTCGGCTGTCTGCTTCGTCTTCGTCTGGTCGATCATCCTCGCCAGCTACATCGCCTTCCGACGCCGTCGCCCGCACCTGCACACCGCCTCCAGGTTCAAGATGCCCGGCGGCATCCCCATGGTGTGGGTGGTCTTCGCCTTCTTCGCCTTCGTGCTGTGGACCCTGACCACCCAGCCCGACACCCTGACCGCGCTGCTGGTCACACCCGTCTGGTTCGTCCTGCTCGGTGCGGCCTGGCTGGTTCTGCGCCGCCGGCCCGCGCACCTGGCCCGCTATGCAGCCTTCCAGGATGAACTGCAGTCCGAGGAGACCGCCGCCCGCGACCATGCGGGCCGGCGTCTCGAGGAGAAGGAAAGCGTCAAGGGATGATCAGGACAGAGGAAAAGCCCTCATTGGCGGATCAGGCGCCCGGAGCCGGCGGGGAGTTTGTGCTGACCTTCCATTGCCCCGATTCCCTGGGAATCGTCCAGTCGGTGGCGGACTTCCTGCTCAAGCAGGAGTGCTACATCGTTGACCTCAAACAGTTCGGCGACCGGAACGCGGGGCACTTCTTCATGAGGGTCCACTTCGCCTCGACGGGTGACGCCGCCGCCGTCGAACAGCTCCGGGACCGCTTCGCGCCGCTGGCCGGACAATGGACCATGGACTGGCGCCTCGAGCGCCATGACCGCAAGCAGCGGATCCTGGTGATGGTGTCCAAGTATGGTCACTGCCTCAACGACCTGCTGGTCCGCGCCCGCAGCGGCGAACTGCCGGTCGAGATAGCGGCGGTGGTGTCCAACCACCCGGACCTCGAAGGGCTCGCGGCCTGGCACGGGGTCCCGTTCCACCACGTCCCCGTAACCCCGGAGTCCAAGGCAGAAGCGGAGGCCGGGCTCCTGGAACTGGTGGACGCGTATGAGGTTGAGCTGGTGGTTCTGGCCCGTTACATGCAGGTCCTCAGCGACTCCGCCACCGCCCGGCTCACCGGCAAGGCCATCAACATCCACCATTCGTTCCTGCCCAGCTTCAAGGGCGCGAAACCGTACCACCAGGCGCATGAGCGCGGAGTGAAGACAGTCGGCGCCACGGCCCATTACGTGAACTCAGAGCTTGACGAGGGGCCGATCATTGCGCAGCAGGTGATTGAGGTCGACCACACGTACACCCCCGCGGACCTGGTGTCCGTGGGCAAGGATGCGGAATGCAAGGCCCTGACGAATGCCGTGCGCTGGCATGCCGAAGGAAGAATCATCCTGTCGGGAAACCGCACGGTCATCCTCCGCTGACAAGCCCATCCAACCAGACCTGGAGTTGCTCATGACGAACCAAATGCCCTTGCGCCTGGAGATCATCCCGACGGACAGCATCATTCCCAAAGTCCAGGCCCACGTTCCGGCCGGATCAACGCTGACCGTGACGTGCCTGCCGCACCATGGGGTTGGGGCCACGGTGCGGGCCTCGGTTCAGCTTGCCCAGCTTGGCTACAAGGTGATTCCCCATCTCGCCGCACGAAGCATCGAAAGCCGGGTCCAGCTGGCGGGCATGCTCCGCGACTGCGAGGCTGCGGGGATCACTGAAGTTTTCGCGATCGGGGGCGACGCTCCGGAGGCCGCCGGTCCCTACGGCACCAGCAGCCGGCTCATGGAGGACATTGCCGACCTGACCGGCGGGGCCATGGCCATCGGCGTCGCCGGCTACCCGGAAGGCCACCCGAAACACAACGAGCTGACGATGCTCGACGCACTGCTGGAGAAACAGCATCTGGCCTCGAACGTGGTGACGCAGATGTGCTTCTCGGCACCCAGGATCGGCTGGTACGCCGAACTGCTGCGCCGCGAAGGTGTTGACCTTCCCGTCTGGGCGGGCGTGGCCGGGGCCGTACCGCGGGCCAAGCTCGTTTCGCTGGCAGCCAAGATCGGGGTAGGGCCCTCGCTGAAGTTCCTGAGCCGCAAGGGGCCCCTCGCCCGCAGGCTCCTGAACGCCGGCAGCTATTCATCCCGGTCCCTGGTTTCCGAACTGGCCGCCATGGAACCTGCTCTTGCGGGCATCCACCTCTACACGTTCAACAACGTGGAAACCCAGCCGGCCACCAACTGGACGGCAGGGGAAGGCGCGAAGGCTTCCTGAGCTAAATCCGTACCCATAGCGCGAACGTACAGTTGCGGCCCCTTTTCCGCCGGGAAATGGGGCCACAACTGTACGTTCGCGCTTTTTCCTTGCCCGACACATCTTGCATTGTGAGCTGAAACCCATAATATGGGAACAGCGAATGTGTCGCTCCTCACGACCGGCCCCTGCTCCCAAGCCTTCAGTGCGGAAGGCCCAACGATCGGATTCCCCCACATGCAAGACATCGCTGTCCTGATCAACACAGCCGTCGCGGTTCTCGCCGCCGTGCTGCTGATTGTCCGTTTCAGAGTCAACCCGGTTATCGCCCTGGTGGTCAGCTCTGTGTACCTCGGCCTCGCCGTCGGCCTCGGCGTCGAAAAGACCGTCAAAACCATCACCGCCGGATTCGGCGACATCATGGTGGACGTCGGCCTGCTCATCGCCTTCGGCGTCCTCATGGGCTCCATCCTCAACCAGAGCGGGGCCATCCGGCGCCTCGTGGAGCATCTGCTGAACACGTTCGGGCCCAAGCGCCTGCCGTACACCATGGGCCTGGCCATCGGAACGGTGCTTCAGTCCATCTTCCTGGACGTCCTGCTCGTCATCTCCGCCCCGCTCGCCCGCAAGCTGGCACCCAAAATCGGCAAACTCGGCACGGCACGCATGGCCACCGCCATGGCCATCGCCCTTGAATGCGGCATCGTCTTCACGGTTCCCGGCGTCGCGTCCCTTGCCCTGGCAGGCCTCCTGAACGTGCCGCTCGGCAAAATGCTGCTCTTCGGCCTGCTGCTGGTCATCCCCACCATCATCATCGCCATCGCCATCATGACGTTCCTCTTCCGCCGCGGCTTCTGGAACGAAGCCAAGGATGAGGACCACACCTTCGTCGCCGAGGAGGACCGTGAGGGTGAAGAGGAAGAGTACGACGGCGGTGCTGGCCGCCCCGTTGCCGCCGGCACCGCCGCCAGCGGGCCCGGAACCAACGGAACCGCCGCCCAGGTCACCGGTAGCGTCGCCGTCGCCGAACGCGAACCCAAGCAGTTCCCGCTGATCGTCCTGTTTGCACCCCTCCTGACCTCGCTGCTCCTCATCGGCGCGGGAGCCATCCTGCAGATCCTGAAGATCGACCTGCCCTGGCTGCAGCTCCTGGGCGAACCGGTCATCGCCCTGCTGATCGGCCTGATCGGCACCTGCCTCGTCACCCGCTCCGCCATCGGGCAGAAGCGCGTCGAGGAGGCCATCGCCGTCGGCTTCAAGGAAAGCGGCCAGATCCTGATCCTGACCGGCGTGGGCGGCTCACTCGCCGCAACCGTCGCAGCAGCAGGCCTCGGCCACATCCTCGGCGGCTTCTTCTCCGCAAGCACCGTTGCCCCGCTCTTGGTGGTCTGGGCCATCGCCGCCGTGCTGCACATCGCCGTCGGCTCCGTCACGCTCTCCGCCATCACCGCCGCAGGCCTGCTGGCCCCGATCGCACCCGTCATCGGACTGGACCCCGTGCTGCTGGCGCTGTCGGCCGGCGCCGGATCACTGTTCATGGTCCACGTCACCAGCAACACCTTCTGGCTCCTGCAGTCTCTCCTCGGCCAAAGCGTGCGGGGTGCACTGAAATCGGTGACCGTCGGGGTTTCGGTGGCCTCCGTCGTCGCCATCCTGCTGATCCTGCCCATGAGCCTGCTGTTCTAATCGAACCCGAGACCCTGTGCGTTCCCGGTCTACGCCAACGAAAGAAGAAGACACCATGACACCACCACGCATCGCGCCCCTGGAAGGCATCCGCGTCCTGGAACTCGGAAACTACATCGCCGCACCGACGGCTGGAAGGCTCCTTGCAGACTTCGGCGCCGAGGTCATCAAGGTGGAGCGGCCGGGAACCGGTGACGAGCTGCGCAACTGGCGCCTGCACAAGGGCGACACCTCCATGCTGTACCGGACCATCAACCGCAACAAGAAGTCCGTGGTGCTGGACCTGCGGACCGAGGCCGGAAAGCAGGCGGTGCTGAAGCTCGCCGCCAAGTCGGACATCCTGCTGGAAAACTTCCGTCCGGGCACGCTGGAGAAGTGGGGCCTCGGGCCGGAGGTCCTCAATCAGGCCAACCCGGACCTCATCATCACGCGGATCTCAGCCTTCGGGCAGACAGGCCCGCTGTCCCAGCGTCCGGGCTTCGCCGCCGTCGCCGAAGCGTACGGGGGGTTCCGGAACCTAGTCGGCGACCCGGACCGCGCACCTGTCCGGGTGGGCGTTTCGATCGGGGACTCGATCGCCGGACTCTATGCCGCCTTCGGGTCCATGATGAGCCTGTACCAAAGGGAAGCACGACGGCGGGACACGGCCGGCGCTGTGCCGCTCACCGAGCGGATCATCGACGTGGCGCTCAACGAGGCCATGTTCTCCATGATGGAATCCCTGATCCCCGACTACCAGGCGTACGGAGTTGACCGGCAGCGTGTGGGT
The DNA here is from genome assembly GCF_040448525.1 of Arthrobacter sp. K5. Taxonomy (NCBI): domain Bacteria; kingdom Bacillati; phylum Actinomycetota; class Actinomycetes; order Micrococcales; family Micrococcaceae; genus Arthrobacter; species Arthrobacter sp. K5. The sequence continues at coordinate 3,445,167 of NZ_CP159279.1, forward strand.
GGCCGAATGGAGGGGATTGCGCCTTCAAATGCCTACATCTGCAGGGACGGCGCCAGCATCGTGGTCGCCGGCAACGGGGACTCCATCTACCAGCGGTACATGCAGACCATCGGCCGCCCCGACCTGGCAGAGGACCCTGCGCTGCAGAGCAACGCCGGCCGGTGGTCCCGGCGCGAGGAACTGGACCACGCCATCGGTGCCTGGACCGCGGAACTGGATGCCGCCGACGCCCTGACAGCCCTGGACGCTGCCGGCGTCCCGGCGGGCCCCATCTACACAGCGGCGGACATCAGCACCGACAGCCAGTACGCTGCCCGCAACATGGTCCAGAAATTCGACGTCTCCACCGGCGAGGAGATCCTGCCCGGCGTCGGATTCCCGGGCATTGTTCCGGTGATCGGCGGCGAATCGCTCCCCATCCGGAACCTCGGCCCGGACCTGGGCGAAAACACGGCAGAAATCCTCGCCGGGCTCCTCGGCATGGACCCGGCAGAGATCAGCGCGGCATCGGGCCGCGAGGAGGCACTCCAGGCATGAACCAGCACGGAAACACCCTCGCCTCGACCCTGTCCGGCGCCATCCTGCGCGATGTCACGCTGCGGGACGGGCTGCAGCTCACCGGGAAAGTCCTGTCCACCGAACGGAAGCTGGAGACGGTCCGGGAATTGCTCCGCCTCGGCGTCCCGGCCATCGAGCTGGGCTCCATGGCTCGTCCGGACCTGGTCCCCACCATGGCCAACACGCTGGAGGTGGTCCAGAACCTCACGCCCGAAGAGCTGGAGCGATGCTGGATCTGGGTGGCCACCCCCGGCCACGTAGCCAAGGCCGCGGCCGCCGGTGCCCGCAACTTCCAGTACTGCCTCTCGGCGTCGGACTCGCACAACAAGGCGAACATCGGCCGCACCACTGACGAAAGCCTCGCTGCCCTGCCCCAGGCCGTGGAGTACGCGCAGGCGGTCAACGGGCAGATCCAGCTCTGCATCGCCACGTCCTTCACCTGCCCGTTCGAGGGAACCGTGCCTGAGGAGCGGGTCCTGGCGATCGCCAACGACCCCCGTGCTGAGGGAACCACGGACATCGTCCTCTGCGACACGCTGGGCCAGGCCATCCCCGCCCAGGTGTCGGGTCTCATCCAGCGGGTCCGGGCGGAATCCCCGGCGCGCCGGATCGTCTACCACGGGCACGACACCTGGGGCCTGGGCGTGGCCAACACCCTCGCCGCGATCCAGGCAGGAGCCGCCATGGTGGACGGCGCGCTTGGCGGACTTGGCGGCTGCCCCTTCGCTCCGGGGGCCAGCGGCAACACCTCCAGTGAAGACATCCTGTTCGCCACCCGGCCCGGCTGGGTGACTCCGGGAACTTTCGCGGACCTCGTTGTCCTGTCCGAGAAGCTGCTCGCCGAACTGGGCGAACCCAACCGCTCCAAGGCGGCACAGGGTGCCCGGTCCAAAGCCCCGGCGTTCGGCTGGGTGATCCCGTCGGACAGTCCCGCTTCCGCGACATCCTGCGCGACGGGAGGTGAGTAGGCGTGGGCAGCAGCTTCCTGGTCACCACCGCCATCCCGGACCCCGGGCTGCAGCTACTTTCCGATGCCGGGACGGTCACCGTGCTGCCGTCGCCTCCCGACTATGAAACGCTGGCGGCGCTGTGCGCCTCGGGAGAGTACGACGTCGTCCTCACCCAGCTGCGCGACGTCGTCGACGCCCCGTTGTTGGGCAGCGCGCGGGTGAAGGGTGTGTCCAACTTCGCGGTCGGCTACAACAACATCGACGTGGACGCCGCCACCCGCCACGGCATCCTGGTGGGCAACACCCCCGGGGTGCTGACGGATGCGACGGCGGACATCGCCATGCTGCTCATCCTCGGCACCGCCCGCCGCGTGGTGGAAGCGGACCGGCTGGTCCGCGATGGAGAATTCCACGGCTGGGAACCCGAGCTGCTGCTGGGCCGGGACGTTTCGGGCGCGGTGCTGGGCCTGGCCGGGTTCGGACGGATCGCCCGCGCCACCGCCCGCCGCGCCCTGGGCTTCGGGATGGAAATCCTCTTCGCGCCGCGGCCTCCCGGGCACCGGCCGGTCAGTGACGAGGAGCTGGGCGAATTCGCGGGGAAGGTGCGGCAGGTTTCCTGGGATGAGCTGGTGGAACGCAGCGACTTCTTGTCCCTGCACGTCCCGCTCAATGAGCAGACCAGGCACCTGGTGGACCGGGCGGTGCTCGAGCGGATGAAGCCCGATGCCATTCTGATCAACACCGCCCGCGGCCCGGTGGTGGACGAAGCCGCCCTGGTCGAGGCGCTCCGGGACCGGGTCATCGCCGGTGCCGGGTTGGACGTGTTCGAGGACGAGCCGCGGCTCGCACCCGGACTCGCCGAGCTGCCCAACACCGTGCTGCTGCCGCACGTGGGCAGTGCCACCGTCCCGGTCCGCAGCGAGATGGCCCGCCTCAGCGCGCTGAACGCCGTCGCGATCGCCGAGGGACGCACCCCGCCGCACGCCGTCAACACCCTCACCGGCACATGACCGTCCTGGTTGCCCCGGACAGCTTCAAGGGGACGTACGCGGCAGCGGACGTGGCCGCGGCCATCGCCGCCGGCATCCGTGACGCAGGCGGGACGGCGACGGAACTGCCCGTCGCCGACGGCGGGGAGGGAACGTTCGACGCGCTGTGCAGCAGCCTGCAGGCGTCGGCTGTTTCCGTCGTCGCGCAGAACCCCTGGGGTGAGCCGCTCGCGGCGGCCATCGGGCTGGCAGCGGACGGAACCGCCGTCGTCGAGCTTGCGCAGGCCAGCGGCCTGACGGTGCCGAGCAGCGGACCGCGTGATGCGGTGTCGGCCAGCACCTACGGCACGGGCATGATGGTTTCCGCCGCGGTGGACGCCGGCGCCACGCACGTCATGGTGGCAGCGGGCGGCTCCGCCACCACCGACGGGGGTGCCGGTGCCGTCCAGGCGATCAATGACGGCGGCGGCCTCCGGGGTGCCCGGCTCACTGTGCTCTCCGATGTCACGTCGACTTTCCTGGAGGCGCCGCGGATTTTCGGGCCGCAGAAGGGCGCCGGCCCTGCCGAGATCGGACTGCTGGAACAGCGGCTCAGGCAACTCGCGGAGTCGTATCCCCGCAACCCCGTTGGCGTGCCGCGCACCGGCGCGGCGGGCGGCCTGTCCGGCGGATTGTGGGCCCACTTCGGCGCCGAGCTGGTGTCAGGGGCCGACGCCGTCCTGGATGCCGCGCAGTTCGACGGGCACCTGGCTGCCGCGGACGCCATCGTGGTGGGTGAGGGGCGGCTCGATTCGCAGACCGGGGAAGGCAAGATCATCTCGGCCATCCTGGAAAGGGTTCGCAGATCGGGGCGGACCATCCCCGTGGTGGCCGTGGTGGGGTCCGTCGCGGCGGACCTCGGCGGGTACGCCCGGAACTTCAGCGAGATACTCGTGGCCTCCGACGCCGCGGCGATGTACGCGGCGGGGAAGTCGCTGGCCTGGTACTCGGCGGCGCGCCTGTAGCGCTGCGGTTTGCCTGGCAGCGGGGTCTCCCGGCGGGGTTTCCGGGCGCGGTTTTCCGCGGGGCGCGAGCCGCAGCCCTACGCCTCGCCCGGAAACCGACCGCCGATCAGCCTGGTCATGTGCTCGGCGGTCGCAAGCAGCGGCTCCACCCAGGCCTCACAGGTCTCCAGGGGCATGCGCAGGGTAGGTCCGCTGATGGTCACCGCGCCCACCAGTCCGGCCGCGGAGTCGAAAACCGGTGCGGAAAGCCCCGAAGCCCCGTGTTCGCGCTCAGCCACCGTGATCGCAAAGCCGTCCGTCCGGGTCTGCTTCACCACGCTTTCCAGGTCTTCGGAACTGGTAATCGTGGACTCGGTGATCGGCTCCAGCGGATCCTTGAGGACGGCGTCCATGAGCTCGGGATCCCACGCCAGCAGGACCCGGCCCGCGGAGCCGGCGTAGAGCGGAAGCACCTTGCCAAGATGCATCTCCCGGCGCAGTGCGTGGCGGGTCTCAGCCATGGCGACACACACCCGGTAATGCTGCTCGGCCTTGAAGAAGCAGGCCGTCTCGCCAGTGGTGTCCCGCAGGGTCTTCAACAGGGGGCTGAGAACGTCGATGACTTCCATGCCCCGCGTGGCCGGAGCCGCCCAGTATGCCATCCGCATGCCGATGCGGTAGGCATCCTCCTCCCGGTCCAGGAAGCCCTGGGAGGTGAGGTTGGTGACCAGCCGCTGGACGGTGGAAGTGGGCATCCCGGTGTACTCCCGAATGTCGCTCAGCGAGAGCACCGGCCGGGAGAGCGAGAAGGCATCCAGGATCGACGTGATCTTCCCCAGGACGAGCAGGGGGTTGCTGCTGGATTTGGCTGAAGCATCGGCTGCCGACATAGGACTCACGCTAGACCGTGGCTTCACCACGGTCCAATTTCGCTGGCCAACCCCACAGCCCATTCTTCGCCCAGTCTGCAGTCCGGCCCTCTGCAGGTAAATTGAACGGGTGACGTTGAAAAGGGCCGTCGCTCCCGACGGGGCCGAGCTTGCCTGGGCTGAGGAAGGCCAGGGCGAACCGCTGCTGCTGGTGGCGGGCCAGGCCACAGGAATGGCCGGCTGGAATCCGGTGGTGCCCGGCCTGGCCCGGTCGTTCCGGGCCATCCGCTTCGACCACCGCGGCATCGGCACCAGCACCGAAGGCTGTGCGCAAAACTACGGCACGCGGGCCTTTGCTGCGGACGCGGTTGCGGTTCTCGACGCGGCCGGCGTCGGCAAGGCGCACGTCTACGGGCACTCGATGGGCGGCCGGGTCGCCCAGTGGTTGGCCGTGGACTTCCCTTCCCGGGTGGTTTCGCTCGTCCTGGCGGCGACGAGCGCTGGCGACGCCGGGGGAGTAGGACGCGACCCTTCCGCGACCGCCGCCCTCATCAGCGGAGACCCCGCGCAGATGGCACCCTTGTTTTTCAGTCCTGACTGGACCCGCGCAAACCCGGCGGCCGTTGCCGCGTTTTTCCGGGTCCAGGCATCGGCCGCCGTGAAAAGCCGGCACTTCAGGGCAAGCCGGCTGCACGACGCCTGGGATGTTCTTGCCTCAATCCAGGCCCCGACCCTGATCATCCACGGCAGCGAAGATGCCCTCGCGCCTGTTGCCAACGCCGTCATGATGGCGGAGCGGAGTCCAAACTCGCAGCTGATCCAGGTCGACAGCGGCCGGCACGGACTTCATCTGGACGAGGCCCGGGTCCAGACGTGGATCGAGGACTTCCTGTCACTGGCGGTCCCCGCGGGAGCCGCGCACTGAGCTAGGCGGAGTGTTCCGCCCGTGCCTGGAAGGCGGCAATCCTGCGCCACATTTCCGGGGCGTTGGAGTACATGGGGAAGTGTCCGCTGTTGGGGATTTCGGCCAGCTCCACGCCGTTGGCGGCCAGGTGCGGCAGGTAACTCAGAGTGTTGTTCTGCTCGCCGTACATGAACATCCGCGGGAACGGCAGGGAGAGGAACTTCTCCATCAGGTCTGCGTTGTCTGAGAGGTCCACCATGGATTCAAAGATTCCCCGGACGGCCCGGGCGCGTACCTTGTAGCGGACACTCGTGGCATACAGCGGGCTCGAGTAGAACGGCGCAGCCCAGTTCCGGGCGATGAAGTCTTCCAGGAACTGCTCCGGGTCCTCATGCGGGTGCAGGAAAATCTGGCGGCTCAGGAAGCAGTCCTCCGGTGCGACGTTTCCCTCGATGTCGGTGAAGCTTGCCACGCGTTCCGGGTGTTGATGGGCGAGCATCAGGGAGGTCAGTCCGCCCATCGAGTGACCCACCAGGTCGAACCGGTCGATGCCCTGCTCGGCGAGTGCCGCCAGGGCCGTTTTGACCAGGAAGGGGATGGAGATCCTGTCCAGGTCGGCGCATTCTGACTCACCGCAGCCCGGCGCGTCATAGGCGAAGACGGGCCGGCCGGCGAAGGCAGGCTGCAGTGCAACGTCGGCGTAATCCTCCTTGGTGGAGCCGAAGCCGTGCAGGAACACGATCGGGAGCCCGGTGCCTTCGCGGCTGATGCAGGACAGGCGCACCCCGGTCCCGTCGATGCTCAGCGGCAGCCAGTGCCGGGTCAGGCCTGCGTGGATGGTCAAGGTATTCCTTTCAGTTGGTTCGCGCGTCCGCGCGCGTCATGTCCCGGACTGTCGACGCGAAACGCACGAGCCCTTCTTTGAGGCTGTCGACGTCGGTGGCGAAGGAGATGCGGATGTGGCCCTCGCCGGAGGGCCCGAACTCGCTGCCGGACCGGACCAGGACGCCGGCCTCGGCAAAACGCTCGGCCATCTCGTCAGAGGTCAGGGATGAGGTGATCCTGGGGAAGGCGTAGAACGCGCCCTGGGGCGTGAGCATTTCGACGCCGGGCAGCCCGGTAAGGAACTCGACCACGATGTCCCGCCGCTGTTGGTAGGACAGCGCAGCGGCCTGAAGGTCGGCGTCGGGAATCTGGGGCAGTGAATGCCGCGTCCTGGATGAACGTGCTCAGCGGACCGTTGAGGGTGCGGTGAATGGTGTTGATCCGGCTGGCCAGTTCCGCGGGGGCCACCACATGCCCCAGCCGCCAGCCGGTCATGGCGTAGGTCTTGGAGAACGTGCTGCAGCAGATCACCTGGTCCCGGACGTTTGCCAGCGTCATGGCTGAGGTGAAGGCACCGCCGTCAAAGGTGATGTCCGCATAGGCTTCATCGGCCAGCAGCAGCAGTTCGGGGTTGTCCTGGAGGAGCTGCTCGAGCCGGTGCAGGTCACTGTCGGGGTAGACCCGGCCGGTGGGGTTTCCGGGATTGCAGAGGATAATCATCCGGGCGTCCGCCGCCTGGTGCTGGAGGGTGTCCAGGTCCAGGGAGCCGCCGGCGAGGTTCGGTACCCAGATGACCTCTGCGCCGATCATGGCTGCATGGTCGGCATAGAGGGAGTAGGTCGGTTCGGGGATCAGGATCCTGTCCCCCGGGTTGACCAGGGCAAGCATGGTTGCTGCGAGCCCGGCGCTGCCGCCATGGGTGAGCACGATCTCCTCGGACATTGTGGGCCGGCCGTATTTGGCGGTTGTGTACCTGGCGAGGGCGTGCTGCAGTTCGGGGGAGCCGGCCATCGGTGCGTACCGGGTCCGGCCCGAGGTCAAGGCGTTCACGGCTGCTTCGACGATGGCTGTAGGGGTGCCGGCGTCCGGTTCGCCCATGGCCAGGGAAATGGCGCCGGGTTTGCCGGCACCGAGGGTCTTGGGCCGACGGCTGCTGCTGATGATGCGTTCCACGGCATGGCTGGCGGACATCACCAGCTCCCCTCAGTCTTCAGGCCGTACAGTTCGAGCGTGGTTTTGCCGGCCCTGATGTCGGCGATGATCCGTTGCTCGTCGGCGACGCGCTGGTCGGCGCGGCTGATGATGACGGCTGCGGAGTCCTGGGGCAGGACGACGACTCCGTCCGCGTCACCGACGACCAGGTCGCCGGTGTGGACCACGACGCCGCCCACGCGGACGGGGGAGCGCATGTCGCCCGGGTAGTCCTTGACGGTCCCGACGACGGTGACGTGCCGGGAGAAGACGGGAAAGTTCATGGCGGCCATTTCCTCGGAGTCGCGGACGCCGCCGTCGACTACCAGCCCAAGAATTCCACGGTGCTGCGCGGCGACTGCGAGCACTTCACCCCAGTGGCCGTAGGCCGCGCCCTGCAGGTCCACGACCAGCACGCTGCCGGCCGGTGCGGCCAGGACGGCGTTGTGGAGAGCAAGGTTATCGCCGCCGATGCCCCGGACGGTGAACGCGGGCCCGGCGACTTTTGCCCCGGCCCAGGCGGCGCGGAGGCCCGGATCGCAGGCGCAGGGCAGCTTGGCGGCTTCGTACAGTGTGGCCGCGGAGTGTCCGCCGGCTGCGGCGCTCATGCTTTCCTCCACTGGAGGTCGTGGTAGCCGAGGTCTGCGCGGGCCTGGACCAGGGTGGATCCTGCCTTGACGGCCTCGACGATCCTGGCCTCGACGCCTTCGATGCGTACGGCGATCTCAGCGATCTCTTCGGCACGTGACGCCGGAACCGCCAGGGCGCCGTCGGCATCTCCGCAGATGATGTCCAGCGGGGAGATTTCGACGTCGTTGATGGTCACCGGGGCGTTGACGGCGACGAGCCGCACGCGGTCCTTGCTGGTGCGCATGAACCGGCCGCGGCTGAACAGCGGATAGTTCTGCCGGAGGGCAGCGTTCAGGTCGCGGCAGACGCCGTTGATGACAGTGCCGCCGAGGCCGCGGGCGGCCGCGATTTCGGTCATGATGCCGCCCCAGACGGTGACGTCGGTGCGGGCGTGGTTGTCGATGAGCACGACGGCGCCCGGCGGGACGTCGTCCAGGAAGTCGCCGACGCTGCCGCGTTCGGAGCCTGCGGGTTCGTACTGGACGGTGAAGGCCGGCCCGCCGATGCGGAAGTCGTAGGTCAGCGGAGCGAGGCCGTGCAGGGTGCCGTGGATGCCGAGGGAATCCATGGCATCTGAAATGGACGCGGTGGGGATCGCCTTGAGGCGTGCGGCGATGTCTGAGGTGGTGGTGTTCATCAGTGTCCTTCGGTGGTTCCGGCCAGGCGCGCGTCACGCATGGCTTCATGGAGTGCGACGCCGGCGCGCAGGTCCGCGGCGATGCCGCGCTCCCGCTCGGCCACGGCCTGGGCCTTTTCCAGCACTTCTTCGGCGTAGGCGCGGGGCACGACGACGACGCCGGTCTCGTCGGCGAACACGACATCGCCGGGGGTAACGGTGACGCTGCCGAGCTGGACCGGTTCGCCGGTGGAGCGCTGCTGCAGCCGGCCCCGGGCGGTGGCCGGGATGCGTCCCTTGGCGAAGACAGGAAAGCTCATTTCGCGGGCTTCGTTGACATCGCGGCAGGCGCCGTCGGCTACTACGCCGCGGACGCCGTTCAGGGATGCGCCCAGGCTCAGGAGCCCGCCCCAGCAGGAGACGTCGGTGCGCCCTTCGTTGTTCACCACGATGACGTTCTCATCGGACGCGGCGGCGACCGCGGCGGAGCCGATGTGGGCGCCGGAAGGGCCGGGCACATACGGCTCGAGCTGGACGGTCACAGCGAAGCCGACGATCTTGGGATGGCCCCAGACCGGCAGAAAGCCGGTCTGCCCGGTCGGCAGGCCGAGGGCATCGAGCGCGTCGGAGACGGCGGCGGAATCAAGCTCCGCGTAACCGCTGAGGAGCTGGGTGTTTTGGGAAGTCATGCATCCAGTACAGGCCATCCCGTTGATATAGTGAAGGTCTAGTTTTGACTCGCTGTGAGACGAAGGGCGACTTGATCTGATGGTGGAGGTACGCCAGGCCCGGTACTTCATTGCCGTGGCCGAGGAGCTCCACTTCGGCCGTGCCGCGGACCGGCTTAAGATGTCGCAGCCGCCATTGAGCCAGGCCATACTCCAGCTGGAGCGCCAGCTGGGCGCCACACTGCTCAACCGCTCCAGCCGCAGCGTGCTGCTCACGGAAGCCGGTCATGTGTTCCTCGAGCAGTGCCGGATCCTGGTGGGCGCCTCTGAGCGTGCCCGGGAAGTTGCTGAGCTGGCGAGCTCCGGCAGGTCCGGGACGCTCCGGCTGGGTGCCGTCACCTCGGCGTTCAGCGAATTGCTGCCTGATGTTCTGCGCCGGTTCCGGGAGTCACGGCCGCAGGTGGACCTGCAGGTTTCGGAGATCGACTCCCACCACGGCCGGGATGCGTTGATGCGCCGCGAATTGGATGTGGCGGTGATCCGGCAGTCGGTCACCGGGCGGCAGCTGAAATCGCTGCCGCTCCGCCGGGATCACTTCGTGGTGGCCATGCCGAAGGACCACCGGCTGGCCGGTGGCGGGAAATCCGGCCCGGAACCCGTCAGCCTGGCTGACTTCCGGGACGACCCGTGGGTGTGGCTGCCGCGGCACATCTCGCCCGACTATCACGACGAGCTCGTGGCGGCGTGCCGCCAGGCAGGGTTCAGCCCCGAGGCTCACCACTATGCCAACTCCATCCATTCTCAGCTCGCGATGGTCGAGTGCGGGCTGGGCGTGACCCTGGTGCCGGAGAGCTCAGCCAGGCAGCATCCGGGCAGCAGCATTGTCTGGCGGGAACTGCGCAGACGGGTGGATCTTGTTGAGCTGTCCGTGGTCAGCCGCGCCGGCGGGGGTGAGCAACTGGTGGAACACTTCATCGAGTGCTTCCGTCCGGAGGGCTGACGCAATCACAAAACTCTCATCGGTTGCTCCGTCGGTGCCCTTTCGGAGGGTGAAAAGGGCACCTACGGAGCAACCGACCGGGTTAAAGGAGCTGCTCCCCGACGGTCAGCTGGAGCCGGACCGTGTCGGTGTCCTGCCGGACTGGCGTCGCCAGGCCGAGGTTCTCCCGCAGCGTGGCTCCGGCGTACTCCGTCGGATAGACGCCACGTTCCTGCAGCGCCGGGACGAGGTGGTTGACGATGTCGTCCAGGCCGGTGGGGATCAGCCACGGCGAGATGTTGAAGCCGTCCACGGCGCCGGTGCGGGCATACTCCGCCAGGCGGTCCGCCACCTCGGTGTAGGAACCCGTGAAGCTGGAGTCCCCGCGGCTGGTCCGGGCGGAGACGAACTGCCGGATGCTGAGGCCCTTGTCCTTTGCTTCGGCGCGCCACTGGTCCGCCAGCTGCTTGGCCTTGGCGCCGTGGAAACCGCTGCCGCGGGTCTCGGAGGTCTCCTCCACCACGGGGTCGATGTCCGGCAGCGGCCCGTCGGGATCGAAGCCCTGAAGCTCGCGGCCCCAGAACTGTTCGAGATACGCGATGGCCTGCTCGGGGCCGATCTGCAGGCTCCGCACCCAGTCCTTCTTCTCGAGTGCTTCCTGCGGGGTGGCGGCGAGGATGAATTCGCTCGCGGGCATGATCTTGACGTCGTTCGCGCCGCGGCCGGCCCTGACCGTGCGCTCGACGATGTCGCGGCGGAAGTCGAGGGCATCGTCGAGCCTCGGGTGGGCGGAGAAGATGACGTCGGCCTGCCGGGCAGCGAAGTCGCGTCCCTCCGGCGAGTCGCCCGCCTGGAACAGCACCGGCCGGTACTGGGCGCTGCGCGGCAGCCGGGGCACATAGTCCACCGTGTAGTGCTTGCCCTGGTGGTGCACCGGCCGGGATGAACCGGGTGCGGCCCAGGCGGGGGCGGCGGGCGTTTCGGCGATGGCGCCGTCCTCCCAAGAGTCCCAGATCCGCTTGGCCGTGGTGACGAACGCTTCGGCGTGGACGTACCGGTCGGCGTGGTCCAGGTAGCCGCCCCGGCGGAAGTTCGCGCCGGTCCAGGCGTTGTCCGTGGTGACCACGTTCCAGGCCGCACGGCCGCCGGAGAGCAGGTCCAGGCTGGACAGCCGGTGTGCCAGATCAGCGGGGTCGTTGTACGTGGTGTTCTGCGTGGCCACCAGGCCGATGCGGGTGGTCACGGCAGCCAGGGCGGCCAGCATGGTCTGCGCGTCAGGCCGGCCCACGACATCCAGCGCGTGCGGGCGGCCGAGGTGCTCGCGGAGCCGCAGCCCCTCACCGAGGAAGAACGCGGCGAACAGGCCCCGCTCGGCGGTCTGGGCGATGCGGCGGAAGGACTCGAAGTCGGTCTGTGATCCGGATTCCGGCGACTTCCAGACCGTACCCGAGTTCACGCCCTGGAAGAAGATGCCGAGCTGGAGCTTGCCGGAGGGCACGAAGCCGTTGCCGATGTGTGTGTCTGTCATGGGTTTCTCCCTAGTTCTCGGCCGCGGCGGGCGCGGATACGGCGGCATACCGGCTGGTGGGCCGCGGCAGGCCCAGCAGGTCCCGGAAGGTGGCACCGGGCTGCTGCGGTGCCAGCACGCCGCGGCGCCGGAGTGCAGGAAGCACCAGCTGGGCCAGCTCCTCCAGGTCCACGTCCAGGACCGCGGGGTGGAGGCGCACGCCGTCGGCAGTCTCCAAAACAGAGGCCAGCAGTTCAGTGAGCTCCGCTGCGGTGCCAATGAAACGGGCGCGGCTGCTCTGCCAGGGAGTATGCGCATCCAGCTCGGCGAGGCGCCCGGCGGCGCTTTGCCCGCGTGCGTCAAGGACGACGTCGAGCTCGGCGATGACGGCCGCGGCGGGAGCGGCAGCGCGGGCCTCGGCGATCTCGCCGGCAAGCAGCCCGGACGTGGGCGCTGAGACGAGCACGGCGTCCGCCGCCCCGGCGGACAGCCGGTCGGCGCCCAGCAGGCCGGCCGGTGCGAGGACCGGCAGCTGGCCCTGCAGGGGACGGGGGATGATGGACGGCCCTTTGACCGAGTAGCCGGCGCCGCTTTCAAAATCGACGTAGTGCAGCTTGTCGGCGTCGATGTACCGGCCGGTGGCGACGTCGCGGATCACGGCGTCGTCCTCCCAGGAATCCCAGAGCCGGCGGCCGACCTCGATCGAATCGGCGGCCTCCCGGCCCAGCCCGTCAGCAGGGACTAAAGAACGTCCGACGGCGGCAGCGTCAGCCGCCTGGTCCGAGGCAGCCACCAGCCAGCCGGCGCGGCCGCCGGACACGTAGTCCAGGCTGGCCAGCTGCGTTGAGATGTGGAACGGCTCCGTGTAGACGGTGTCCACCTCGGGGACCAGCACGATGGAAGCGGTGACCGGGCCGGCAAATGCCGCGCGCTGGAGGGCGTTCAGCCGGCCAGGGATATCGCGGCCGTCCGCCGAATCGGCCGCAGGCGTCAGCGGTCCGTCCGCGAACGTGGCCACGTGGAACCCGGCCGATTCGGCGGCCAGCACGGTGGCGCGGACCCGCGTTCCGTCCAGCAGCTCGGCGGGGGTGTGCCGGGCCTTGCGCCAGGCGGCGGGGTGCCCGCCGTCGCCGTCCAGTTCGAGCGCGAGGAAACCAGTAGAGGGGGTGGCTGCAGTGCTCACTGTCCGGCCTGCCTTTCGTGGGGGATCTGTTCGCCCGCTTCGATGGCCACCGGCAGGCGGTTTTCGGCCGGCGGCAGCGGGCAGGTGGCGAGGTCGGTGTACGCGCACGGAAGGTTCACGGCGCGGTTGAAGTCCAGGGTCACGCGGCCGTCCGCGTCCGGTGCGCCCACCGTGAGCGAGCGGTTCGCCGCGTACGTGGTCTTGCCGGACGTCGCGTCCGTGAACAGCACGGACAGGGTGCCCGGCGCGTGGCCGTTGAAAGCCGTGAGGGTGAGGTTCCGGCCGTCCAGCTCGAACCGGATCTGGCCGGGTGCCTCGTACACGTGCACGATGCCCTCGACCGCGGCCCCTACTGTGGTGGGCCGGGGCGACTCGAACGGCACGTACACGCCCTCGACGGCGAAGCGCTGGTCCGGCGCGTAGGCCGGCGTGCCGCGGTACTCGTTGAGCAGCGGGTTTTCCGGGTGCCGCGGCCGGACGATGTATTCCCCGCCGCGCTTGGCGAGTTCGACGACGGCGGGACCCGCAGTGAGGATGATGCCCTCACGCTCGGCGATGGGATCGAAGACGACGGCGGTGACGCCGTCGGCTGTCAGCTCCCGGCCGTCCCGCAGCAAGCTTTCGCCGGCCTCCAAAACTACGGTGACGGCGTCGTCCTGCACGCTCCAGATGCCCGGAACGCCCTCGAGCCGGGAGGGTTCCGCACCCAGCCAGTGCAGGTGGGTGACGGCGAGGAAGCCGTGGGGGTCAGCGCGGCGGCGCTCGTGCGCGGCGTGCCACTGCTCCCATGCGGCGGCGAAGGCGGCCGCATCCTGTTGATCGGGCCTGTCGAGATCCGGTTCAGTGTGCGTAGACGTAGGCAATGTCGCTCCTGTGGTTGTCGTGGTCGGTGGTGACGGCGGAGGCGGCGTCCGGTTGGGTGGCTCCCGCAAAACCGGGACGGCCGCCAAAGGGATCCGCGGACTCCCAGAGGGTGGTGGGGGCTGATGCGCGCACGGCCGGGACCACCTCGAGCGCGAACCGCTCCAGGATGTCCAGCTGCTGCTCGAAAGGCAGGGTGGTGGGCGGCGAGATGGACTGCAGGCTGTGCCCGTACAGCTCGTGGTAGCTGAGGATCTTGTCGATCACCTGTTCCGGGCCTCCGACGAGTGCCGGGCCCTCCGCCACCGCGTGGTCGATGTCCCGGAACGGCGAGTTGTTGCCGGGAACATTGCGTGCAGCCGCGAGGCCCTCGTACACCGGACCGTACTGGCGCTTTGCCTCCTGCGTGGTGTCGGCAATGAAGACACCGCCGGCCCCGCTGCCTGAACCCACGTAGCGGTGCCGCGGATCGTGGCCGTGCCGCTCGTACTCCGCCACGTAGTGGTCGATGAGCACCTTGTAGTTTTCCCGCGGCTGGATGGCGTTCGCGGTGAACAGCGGGTCGCCCCAGCGCGCGGCCAGCGCCGCCGACGTCAGCGTTGTAGCAGACCCGTGCCAAATCCGCGGAGAACCGGCGTAGGGGCGGGGCGTGGTGGTGGTTTTGTCGGGCAGCGCCGGACGGAAGCGGCCGGACCACGTGACGTCCTCCTCGCGCCAGAGCCGGCGCAGCAGGGCGTACTTCTCCTCCAGCAGGCCCCACTGGTCCGCCAGGTCCAGGCCGAAGAGCGGGTACTGCAGCACCTCGTTGCCCTTGCCGATCACCAGTTCCAGCCGTCGGCGGCTGAGCTGGTCGATCGTGGCGTAGTCCTCGGCCACGCGCACCGGATCCAGGACGGACAGGACGGTGACCCCGCTCTGCAGCCGGATCCGGGAGGTGACGGCGGCGATGGCGGCAAGCACCGTGGTGGGGGAGGACGAGATGAACTCCCCGGCGTGCCGCTCACCGACGGAGAAGCTGTCATAGCCGAGCTCCTCGGCGCGCCGTGCGGTCTGCACCACCTGGTTCAGCCGGTCGGCGGTGGAGACGATCTCCCCGGTGACCGGGTTCTTCAGGTGCGGAATGATGTCCAGGACCTGGAACTTCATTTCGCAGCACCCGCCTGTGTGCCCGCGAAGTTGGCCTCGGTCACGGTCTTGGATTCCGGCAGGGCCTCCTCGGACAGCCCCCAGCGGTCCAGCACCCCGGCGTAGGAGCCGTCCTTGATGGCGGAGTTCAGTGCCTCGGTGATCACCGGTGCCAGGCCGTTGCCTTTAAGCGTGGTGGCGGCCACCAGGGTCTCGGACGGCCAGCCGGCGTTGACCTTGCCGACGATCTTGAGGTCGTCGCGGGTGTTTTCCCGGTAGACCGTCGAGGGGTAGGGCGCGATGTTCAGGTCGGTCCGGCCGGAGGACAGCGCCAGGATGGTGTCGGCGTCGGAGGAGTAGTACTGCAGGCTGGCGGGCTCCTTGCCCTTGGCCTCAAGCTCCTTGTTCCAGGCCAGCAGGATCTTCTCCTGGTTGGTGCCCGAGCCCACGGAAACCTTCAGGCCGGAGATGTCGTCGGCGCCCTCGATGTTGTAGGACGAGGACTTCTTCGCCTCGAAGCCCATGTACGCCGCCCGGTAGCTGGCGAAGTCGAACAGCTTCACCCGGTCCTTGTTGATGCCCACGTTGGAAAACACGGCCTCGAAGTCGCCGGACTGGGTTTTCAGCGGCCAGTTCTCCCAGGAGGTGACCTGGACGTCGAGCTCCAGGCCCAGCTTGTCTGCCACCAGCTGGGCGATGTCCAGCTCGGAGCCGATGGGCGTCTTGTCGTCCGTGGCATGGAAGGACAGCGGGATGGAGGCGGCAGTGGTGGCCACCGTGAGCTTGCCGTCCTTGCCGATCAGCGCCGGTACCTTCGCGGCCAGCGCGGCGTCCTTTTCGGCGCGGATCCGCTGCTGGTCCGGTGACGTGTTGTAGACGACGCCGTTGCGGGCCGCCGTCGTCGCCGCACCCGATGCGGCGCGGGCTGAACCGCCGGAGGCGGCGGCGCCGGGATCGGAGCAGGCGGACAGGGCCCCGGTGCTCAGCAGCGTACCGAGAAGAACGACGGCGGGCAGTTGCCGCCGGGAGAAGCGAGACATGCGGTTTCTCCTTAGATATTGAAGGCAGGCTCGATCACCTTGGAGAAGAAGCTCCTGGTGCGTTCTTCCTGCGGGTTGGTGAAAATGTCCTGGGGTTTGCCCTGTTCAACGATCTGGCCCTGGTCCATGAACACCACGGTGTCGGCCACGTCGCGGGCAAAGCCCATCTCGTGGGTGACGATGATCAGGGTGGTGCCCGATTTGGCCAGCTCGCGGATCACGTCCAGCACCTCGTTGACCAGCTCGGGGTCAAGGGCGGAGGTGGGCTCGTCGAAGAGCAGGATCTTCGGGTCCAGTGCCAGGGCCCGGGCAATGGCGACGCGCTGCTGCTGGCCGCCGGAGAGCTGGCGGGGGTAAGCATCGGCGCGGTCCCGCAGGCCGACCCGGTCCAGGAGTTCCAGGCCGCGCTCGCGGGCCTCGGCCCGGGACCGTCGGGGTTTTCCGGGGCGCGGGGCGACGACGGGTGCCTCGGTCACATTCTCCAGCGCCGTGAGGTGCGGGAACAGGTTGAAGTTCTGGAACACCATGCCGATTTCGGTGCGCTGCTTCAGGATGTCCCTCTCGGGAAGCTCGTGCAGCTTGTTCCCTTTGACCCGGTAGCCCACCAGCTCGCCGTCGATGGCGATGAACCCGGCATCCACCTTTTCCAGGTGGTTGATGGTCCGCAGCAGGGTGGACTTCCCGGAACCCGAGGGGCCGACGATGACGGCCACCCCGCCGGGCTCCACCGTCAGGGAAATGCCCTTCAGGACTTCGGTGGGGCCAAAGGTCTTCCGGACCTTGGTGATTTCCACTAGCCCGCGCGTGGCGGCGGGGGCTTCAAGTGTTGTGCTCATCCGTATCATTTCCTTCCGGCGGTGTTGACCGGGGCGTGGGTGGCCAAGAACTTCCGGGCCTTCTGCAGCGGCGTGAGGGGCAGGGTGCGCACGGCGCCCTTGGAGTAGTGGCGTTCGATGTAGTACTGGAACACGCTGAGCACGGAGGTGATCACCACGTACCAGAGCGTGGCCACGAGCAGCAGCGGCAGGACCTGCTGGGTGCGGTTGTAGATGACCTGGACGGTGTAGAAGAGCTCCGAGTAGGCCAGGACGTAGACGATCGAGGTGCCCTTGACCAGTCCGATGATCTCGTTGAAGGCCGTGGGCAGGATGGCGCGCATGGCCTGCGGCAGCACGATCCGGGTGGACCTGCGCCAGGCGGGGATGCCCAGGGCGGCTGCCGCCTCGAGCTGGCCCTGGTCCACGGACAGAATGCCGCCGCGGATGATCTCGGCAGAGTAGGCGGCCTGGTTCAGCGTCAGGCCGAGCACGGCGGCCGCGAACTGGCTGATCAAGGTGGTGGTCTGCGCCTCGAAGAACCGGATGTCCGTGAACGGGATGCCGAGGCTGATCTTCTCGTAGAGGTAGCCCAGGTTGTACCAGAGGAGCATCTGGACCAGCAGCGGCGTGGACCGGAAGATCCACGAGAACGTCCAGGACACGGAAACCAGCAGCGGCGAGGCGGACAGCCGCATTAGGGCGAGGATGAAGCCCAGGATGAAGCCGAGGACCCCGGAGATTGCCGTGAGCTTGAGGGTCTCCACCAGGCCGTTCACCACGGACTTGGCGGTGAACCACTGGGCCACCACGCCCCATTCCCAACGCGGGTTCGTTGCCAGGGACCACGCCACGGCAGCCACCCCGAGTGCCACCAGCACGGTGCCCACCCAGCGCCACGGGCGGCGGGCGGGGACCAGCCGGTAGTCGGCGTAGTCGACGGCGGCACGCAGCCCTGCGGGACGGACCGGCTCCGCTGGAGACGGTGTCCCGGCAGCCGGTGCGTCGGCGGCGGCCGGTGCGTCGCGTGTGGACTGTGCCTCAGGTGTGGATTGTGACGTCCTGGTTGCTGCTGAACTCATGCGCCATCTCGCTTCTTCCGGTCGGTCATTCGGGGTAGTTGGCTGCAAATCTAGGTGCGCCCGGGAGGTCCGGCAAAGCGCTCCGTTGCAATCGTTCACGCGGCTTAGCGGGGCGTCATGAGACGAATTCTTGCGCTGATTTACCCGCCGTTACGCGGGGTGAACGGGCGTGACAGGGCCCTCGACCGGGGGTTTGTCCAGACCCTAGATTGAGGGCCCAACCCCTTTCTAAGCGGCCCTTTCTCACTAGGAGTTCCGATGCCAGCGCAGCACCCATCCGTAGTCTTCATCGGCGGTGGCCCGCGCACGGCCGGCATCCTCGAACGGCTCGCGGCCAACAGGCCCGGGCTCACGGACGGCCCGGTGCAGATCCACATCGTGGAGCCGCACGAACCCGGTTCCGGCAGGATCTGGCGCTTCGACCAGGAGCCCGGCCTCATGATGAATTCCACCGCGGCGGACGTCACGATGTTCACCGACTCCTCGGTGCTGTGCGACGGGCCCCCCATCGACGGGCCAGGACTGGCCGCGTGGGCTGCCGGAGTCCGGGACGGTTCCATCACCGACGTGCCCGCCATGCCGCCGCACCTGCAGGAACAGCTGCGCTCGCTGACAGACAGCTCCTTTGCCACGCGGCAGTTGCAGGGCAAGTACCTTGAGTGGTTCTTCCGCCGCGCCGTCCGGGCCCTGGGCAGCGACGTCCGCGTCACCGTCCACCGCGACACCGCGCTCAGCGTCGAACCGCGCGACGGTGGCAATTACGTGGACCGGAAGTCCGACGACGGGGGGTACAGCGTGCGGCTGGCCGGCGGCGGCACGCTGCACGCCGACGTCGTGGTTACCGCCCTGGGGCACACCGACGCGGAGCCGGACCCCCGCTCCGCCGCCTGGACCGATTTCGCGGCCCGGCACGGCGGGTTCCATGCAGCACCCAGCTACACCACCGACGTCGACTATTCCCCCATCGCCCCCGGACAGGACGTCATCGTCTCCGGCATGGGACTGGCCTTCGTGGACCTGCTGGTGCTGCTCACCGAAGGCCGCGGCGGGCGCTTTGAAGAGACGTCCGACGGCGGGCTGCGCTACCTTCCGTCCGGGGCCGAACCCAGGCTCTGGGCCGGGTCGCGCCGCGGTGTGCCGTTCCACTCCAAAATCTCCGTGGCACTGCGCGGCGAGCCGGCGGGCGCGCCCCGCTTCTTCACCGCCGACGCCGTCGGCGCGCTCCTGGCGGAGCACGCTGAACTGGATTTCCGCGCCCACCTCTGGCCCCTGATCGCGAAGGACGCCGGCTACGGCTACTACCGGGAGCTGTTCACCGGCAGCCCGGAACGCGTTGCGCTCGGCTGGGACGAGTTTGCCGTGCGGTTTGCCGCCCTGGACTGGTACAGCAGCGCGCGGCATGAGCTCGTTGCCGCGGCAGTGCCGGACGCCGGGCTGCACCTGGACCTCGAACGGCTGGACCGGCCGTTCGGCGGGCAGATCTTTTCCGGCCACGATGACGTACAGGAGGCGGTGGCCGCCTACATCGAGCGTGACCTCGAACTGCGGACGGGACCGGACCACCCGGAAACGTTGGCACTGTTCATGGCACTGCTGAGGGTGTACATGGAACTGGGCAGGATTGTCCCGCCCGAACGGCTGAACGCGCGCTCGCAGGAGGAAGTGCACGGCTGGTGGCACGGGTTCTTCAGCTTCGTGGATTCCGGTCCGCCGCCCCGCCGGCTGCGTGAGATGCTGGCCGCCCACCGCGCCGGGCTGCTGCACTTCCTGGGACCGGGACTGTCGGTGGCCGCCGACGACGCCACCGGCGAGTTCGTGGCGACGTCGGCGCAGTCACCAGTGAGCGTGCGGGCGAAGGCCTTCATCGAGGCGCGGCTGCCCGGTCCCGCCGTGGCCCGTTCCGCCAACCCGCTGCTCCGTTCGCTGCACGGCGCGGGCCTGGGAGCGGAGCAGCACCTGCTCACGTCGGACGGCGCCCACTCCACCGGACGCCTCCTCGTCACCTCGGGCCACCGGATCGTGGGCCGCAGCGGTGACACCCGGAGCCGCCTGTTCGGCATCGGCCCGGGGACCTCCGGCTGGGGAGCGGGCGCGTTTGCCCGTCCCGGCACCAACGCGGCGCCGTTCCGGGAGAACGACGCCCTGGCCAGAAGGATCCTTACTGCCGTGTCTATTCCAGCTCTTACCGTCCTCGAACTGCCCATGCACGATCCCCGGGTCCGCCCGCTCCTGGACGAGCTCGCCGTCGAGTATGACACCCGCTACGGCGACCTGTTCGGCCGGGGCGCGGCGGCGGAAGAACTGAACAGGTATCCGGCCGAGGAATTCGAAGCACCGGGTGGCGCCCTGCTGATCATCCAGGAGAACGGCGAGTCCGTGGCCGGCGGGGCTTACCGCCGCTACGACGCGGAAACCGCCGAGTTCAAGCGGATCTGGACGCACTCGGCGCACCGGCGGCGGGGCCTGGCGCGGCGGGTGCTGGCGGAACTGGAGCGGCTGGCCGCGGAGCGCGGGTACCGCAGCGTGTACCTCACCACGGGCCCGCGCCAGCCGGAGGCCAAGCACCTGTACCTGAACACCGGGTACACGGCGCAGTTCGACCTCGCCGCCGACCCCGAAACCATAGGTCCGCTGGCGTTCACGAAGGACCTGGCTGTCCTTGCCGGGGGACCGGCTCAGGACCGGGGCGCGGAGCCCAGGTTCACGGGATCTTCGTCCGTCAGGTAGGCGAACTCGGAGTGGGCGGCGATGTCGATGCCGCGCAGTTCGTCCTCTTCGTGGATGCGCAGGCCCATGGCCATGTCCACCACCTTGGCGATCACCCAGGTCAGGCCGAAGGAGTAGACCAGCACGGCAACGGTGGCGAGCGACTGGATGCCCAACTGCGTCAGACCGCCGCCGTACAGCAGGCCGCTGACGCCGTTGGGCGCGCTGTCCGTGGCGAAGATGCCAATCAGGAGCGTGCCGATGATGCCGCCCACGAGGTGCACGCCCACCACGTCGAGTGAGTCATCGAAGCCGAGGCGGAACTTCCATTCGATCGCCAGCGAGCAGACAGCACCGGCGATGGCGCCGATGGCCACGGCACCGAGCGGGCTGACCGCACCGCAGGCCGGGGTGATGGCCACGAGCGCGGAAACCAGCCCCGAGGCTGCGCCCAGGCTGGTGGTGGCGCCGTGCCGGATCCGTTCCACGAGAGCCCAGGCGAGCAGGCCAGCGGCGGCCGCCACGGCTGTGTTGAGGAACACCACCGACGCCGAATGGCCGGCGGTCAGCGCGGAGCCGGCGTTGAAGCCGAACCAGCCGACCCACAGCAGGCCGGCGCCCACCAGCACCAGGGGACGGCTGTGGGGCTTGGAATGCTCCATCTTGGGCCAGCCGGAGCTGCGGCCCAGGACCAGCGCCAGGGCGAGCGCGGCGGCACCGGCGTTCATATGCACGGCTGTTCCGCCGGCGAAGTCGATGGCCTTGATGCCGTTGGCAATCCACCCGCCGGTCACCGAGCCGTCCGCCGAATTGAACGCGAACACCCAGTGCGCGATGGGGAAGTAGACCAGCGTGGCCCATATCCCGGCGAACACCATCCAGGCGCCAAACTTCATCCGCCCGGCGGCCGCGCCGGCAACGAGCGCGGTGGTGACGCAGGCGAAGAACAGCTGGAAGGCCGTGAACAGCGCCGCGGGCAGGGAGGCATCGGGGTTGTCTGTCAGCATCGGCTCGAGGCCTGCATACTGCGTGATGTTCCCGATCAGGCCCAGGCCGTTCACTGAGTTGCCAAAGGCCATCGAGTATCCAAAGAGTGCCCACAGCACGGCTACGAGGCTGGCCCCGCCGAAGCACATCATCATCATGTTCAGGATCCGGCGCGACCCCACCATGCCTCCGTAGAAGAGGGCTAGGGCGGGAATCATCATGCATACCAGTGCAGAACTTGCGAGGATCCAGGCAACATCTCCAGCGTTCATTTCGAACTCCACTCAAGAAATCGGTGGTGGCATTTTGCTGAGACCCGGACGAATGCCGTTTGTCCCCAAAACATAGGGCACCGCCAGCTGCGGTGGGTTTCAGGAATGTAAATTTCTTGTTACCGGGACTGTTTGCCGCAACAGCGACGGCGGCCCCACACCGGGGACCGCCGTCGTCGGGAATTGAGTTGAAGAGTGCTCCTAATGCGTGCTGCTGTGGGTGATGTCCCCTGAGCTCGGCAGTTCACCCAACCAGCCGGGTACCGCTCCGGCCACGCCCAGGAAGCCAACGGCGATTGCCCCCACCACGGCCAGTGCGCGGAGGTGGGCCGACGTCGCCGTCCGACCTGCCCGCCGGACGGTACCCCCGCGCCTGGCGCGGAGCAGGACGACGGCGATCACCAGGGTGCCCAGCTCGAGGAGGCCCGCGGCCACATCGGCCAGGCCCACAGGCTCGGGCACGTTGGAGTTGGGGCCGAACGGCAGTCCGGACGTGCGAGACCAGACCCAGAGTGCCAGCGGAACCACGGCGGCGGCCGCGACGGCAACAACGACGCTAAGCCCCGCCCGTCCCAGCAGCAGGACACCGCAGGCTATCTCCGCCATCGCCAGTGCAAGGAAGAAAGCGCTGGCGACCGGCCAATGATCCATGTGGTCCGGTATGACTGCGAGGTGGATGGCGGCGCAGCCGAACAGTGCCACCGCCGCCAGCATCTGTCTGAGGTCCATGGCGCTGAGGTCCGTGGCGCCTGTCCGGGCACGGCGTGCCCGCACCCGGCGCATGGTGCGCCCGGGCGTCGCCTTCTGCTGCCGGCTGACGTCCAGTCGCCCGCCCCGGATGGCCACCGTCCACCCGGTTACCACGAGGTTGGTGACCACGAGCAGGCAGACGCCATAGCCAAAGGCGGCTAGCTGCAACCCCAGCGACGCCTGGTCGAGCTGCTCCGCCGACTGGATGGAAGACGCATGGTGCAGGGTGCCCATGAGGTCGTGCTGCAGGGCATAGTCCCAGGCTTCACTGACGGCCAGCGTGACCGTCCCGGCCAGGGTTCCGGCCGCTGCAACCAGCAGGGCTGTCGCGAGGAAGGCCTTCCTGCCCGCCAGCACCGGGCCGAACCACCGCAGCGCCAGGGTCACGGCCGCGATCACAGCCACGACAAACACCGGGAGCAGCACGGTTGACTCCCGGAGCCAGCTCGCAAAGGGCTCCTGGGTGCGCTCGATGGCACCCACGGCGCCCCTGAGCGACACCATCCAGAAGCCGTCGGCGTAGGCCATCATCGCCGCCAGCGGGATGACCGTGAGCCACGGGACCGCGGGGCGGGCCGGCGCCAGGGCGCCGGTCCCGCTGCCGCTCCAGCTGGCGGTGCCCGCGGGTACCGCAGTCATGGCGTGATTTCCCAGCCGAACATCATGGCGTGGTCCTCGTGCGCCAGGTTGTGGCAGTGCGCCACATACGGTCCCACGAAGTCCCGGAACCCGCGGTAGATGATCACCGACTCGCCGGGATCCAGGGCCACCAGATCCTCACGTGACACATCGTCGGGATGGCCCTTGTCGCCGCCGCGCGTCACGTCCCGGCAGTTGCGCATGACCGTCCGGTGTTCCTCCATGTGCAGGTGGAAGGGGTGGACCCAGCCGCCGCCGCCGTTGCGGATTTCCCAAAGGTTGTAGCTGCCCTTCTTCTGCTGGGCGAGCGGTGACCGTCCTGCGCGGTTCTTGAGGCTGGTGGCCACCGTATTAGGGATGAAGGGCTTGCCGTTGATGAGCCATTCGGTTTCGCCCCCGCCGGAACCGCGCTCCACCTCGAAGATCAGCCGGTTGTCCAGCATGGTCTGCCAGTTGGCGGGCAACGGCGGAAGGTCGCGCATTTTCACGGGGATCTGGCTGTCGTCGGGAGCGTCGTCGCCGATGACGAACTTCAGTACCGGGACTTTGTAGGCGGGGTCGGGCGAGAACCGGGACGAGTTGGTCCACATCCGGCCGTTGGGCATCTTCATCACGTTGGTCAGGTAGATGACGTCGCCCTTGGTGGTGGGCGTGCCGTCCTGGTACCGGCTGAAGTCGACAACCACCTCGCGGCGCTTGGCCGGCCACAGCTCGAAGGAATCGCGCTTGATCGGGAATGGCAGCAGCCCGCCGTCGGACGCGATCTGGGTGAACTGCATGCACTGCTGGGCGTCCGGGATGCGGTACTGGCCCTCCAGCTCGTCGCCCGTGTAGCCCAGGGACACGGCTGTCTTGGGACCTTTTGTCGAACTCATCAGCTTGAACTCGTAGATCCTGGCAATGGACGCGTCCAGGAAGCGGAAGCGGTACTTGCGCCGCTTCACCTCCAACACCGGGTTGGCGGTGCCGTTCACGGTGAAGATGTCGCCCACGAACCCGTGGTTGGGGAAATGCTTGTAGAACGTCTTGCCCCACCATTCGGGGTGCTTGGCGGGGTTTTTGGAGTCCGGGAACTCCTTCTGTATGTCGTGGATGTCCTGGTGCGTCGTGACACCGTCATCTAGGCGGCAGTCGTAGAAGGCCAGCGGGATATCGTAGTCGACGTCGAAGGACCCGTCCGGGTTGTCCTTGCGGACACCCGGGAGCCGCAGGCCCTGGCGCTCATCGCCCATGTCCATGCCGTTCTTCGGGTCATAGATGGGGTACAGGCCCACCATGCCCTTGTAAACGTTGGACCCCGTGTGGTCCATCCGGTGGTCGTGGAACCAGAAGAAGCTCTGCTTTTCCCGGTCGTCATTGCCGGCCGGCCAGTTCAGGTACAGGTTGTCGCAGAAGGTCTGCGGCAAATACCCCTCGTATTTAGGTCCGCTCACCATGGTGTAGTGCGGGTTGCCGTCGCTCTCCGGAGCGGTGTGGCCGTTGTGCAAGTGGGTCAGGAAGGACCAGTCGGGCGAGCCGAAGTCCTGGCGGTCCAGGTTCAGCGGGTTCTCATCCAGATGGTTCTCGAACCGGACCAGCACGGGCTTGCCGTACTCGGCGTTGATCATTGGACCGGGGAAGGTCCCGTTGAAACCGTAGATCGTGCTGAGGGGAAGGGTCCGCTTGGTGCCGGCAGGGTACGTCTTGCGCTTTTCGTCAAAGGAGATCGTGGGGCGGCCGTTGGCGTCGATGGGCAGCACCTGGGAAGTCGTGAACGCGTGCTGCCGAAGCAGCAGATCGATCTTGTACACCAGCGGGTCGGACGAACCGATCTGGTTTGGCCAGATCTGGTGCCGTTCATTCTTGAAGGAACTCTGCTGGCCCTCGCCAGGGCCGGGCGGATCGTTCCACTCGGTATAGCCCTTGATGAATTCGTCGCCCACGGCCGGCGTAGGGGCAAGGGGCTTGGGGACGGGCAGCTGGTCCTTGAACGGCGTCAGGATCAGCGGGCTGGTGGGAAATTTTTCGATGTAGAACAGCAGATCACCGAGGGCGGTGGACGAAGCGGCGAACGCCCCGTCGGGCGAAAGGAGTCCTTTCTGCGCGAGCAGCGGTCCAGCCCAGCCCTGGGCGGCGACGAGGGCGGCGCCGGCGCCCCCGGCCGCGCTGAGCCGCAAGATATTGCGGCGGGACACTGTGTTTGTCGGCACTTCGTTTGTGGTTGCAGTTTCATCTGACATGGGTACGCGCCTCCTTCGGGGCAAAAAAGTATGGCCTGCTGGCCCCGTGTTCGAGCTTTCCCAGGGTCTTCCCCCGCGGTTTCTGCACCGCGAATCCTGGCCTTGCGGAAGCTGGCTGCGCTTGTCGTTGCCCCGCGCAACTACAGTGCGGGCCGGGGCTTGGGAAAACATTGGGCGGGTGCGGTGCATACCCCTCAATGAGATGGGTATAAGGGGGTGGCCGTCATAGGGCGGAGAGCACGCGCTGAAGCCGCGCTGGCCGGAGCCGTGCTGCTTGGAACCGTCCTGCTGGAACCGTGATGCTTAGAACAGCGGCGCGAGCCCGTTCCAGCCCGCGCTGATACGGATGCGGGAGGCGAACTGCCCCGTGCCCAGCCCGGGATAGAGCCAGAGGACCCCGGCCGCATCGCGTGCCAGCAGGTCCGGGTTGCGGTCGCCATTGAAGTCGCCGGGGCTTACGACGGCGGTCATGGAGTTCCAGCCGGCGCCCACCCGGACGCGGGGGAGCCAGCCGCCGGTGCCGCTGCCGCGGTAGAGCCACAGGACACCGGTGGCTGTTTCCCGCGCGAGGATGTCGGCGGCGCCGTCGCCGTTCATGACGCCCGGACCCACCAGGGCATTGAAGCTGTTCCAGCCGGAGCCCACGCGGATCCGCGGCAGGAACGCGCCGGCGCCGTTGCCGCGGTACAGCCAGAGGAAGCCGGTGGAAGTCTCGCGGGCGAGGATGTCCACACGCTGGTCGCCGTTGAAATCACCCGGGCCGATGATCGCGCTGAAGCTGTTCCAGCCAGTGCCCAGCCGGATCCGGGGCAGGAACCCGCCGGTGCCGTTGCCGCGGTACATCCACAGGTACCCGGTGGCGGCTTCCCTGGCAAAGACGTCCTGCGGGCCGTCACCGTTGAAGTCTCCTGGTGTTTCAAGGGCGCTGAACCCGTTCCAGCCGGTGCCGATGCGCACGCCGGGCAGCCGGCCCCCGCGGCCGTTCCCCGGGTACAGCCGCAGCTCGGCCGTCGCCGTCACCCGGGCCAGGATGTCCGTGTTCCAGTCACCGTTGAAGTCAGCAGTGGACCGGGACAGCGTGGACGCCGGAACAGGCAGGGGAGTGAAGGCGTAGGGGTCGCAGGTCAGATCGTAATCCCGGACGTCGTCGTACCACTGGGAAAGGTACACGCGGCCACCGGAGAAGCTGGGGGAACGGCAGAGATTGAGGGCTTCGCCGGGGAAATCCAGCCGGCCGGCGGTGGCCCACACAGGAACGCCGGACAGCCGCCAGGAACCGGTGATGCTGGCCCAGCCCGAAGCAAACGAGTACAGGCCGTAGGAATAGCCGGCATCGCGCAGCCCGCGCATGAGGCCCTCGACGATGTACCGGTTTTCACGCTGCTGCGCGGCGCCCGCGGTGGGCCACGGCTGGGCGGGGCGGGGCTCGACGTCAATCCACACCACGCGTGGCGCAAACCCGACCCGCGCCAGGCTGGCAACCGCAAAACGTGCTTCCGCATAGCCGACGTTGGAGAGCTGTCCCGCCCGGGTGGCGGCGGACCACGGTCCCTGGGACCGGTAGGTGGTGAGCTGGGCGGCCGTGGGGAAGGCCGCCATGGTGTAGGCCTGCGCCGGCTTGCGGTTGCCGGACGCCCAGGCGACCTGGCTGGCCAGGCACGGGTTCTCGGTGAAGGGCAGCCCCTTCGTCAGACCGATGACCACGAACTGGGACGACGCCGGCGGAAGCGGCAGGCCAAAGCCGCCCACCGCCGTCGGGCATTGGGGCCAGGAGATGTCGTGGCCGTTGAGCGATACGGCGCGAGCGGTGGTGGCGCCGGGCAGGTAGCCAAGGAGGAGGGCGAACAGGAGCAGCAAGCCCGTCAGCATGTGCCGTGCGGAAGGTCCGGCCCCAGAATGATGAACTTTTCCGTCCATCGCCAGCGCTCCTTTTGTTGCCATCAGTTTACGTCCGGCCGCGGCCATTCGTGCCGGGGGCGCCGCGCCTATTCGTGCTGAAGGCTATGGGTCACGCACAATTACCCCATGGCAAAAAGCAATGCCCGGCTACCCCGGCTTGAGGATGTGGCGGAGCGCGCGGGAGTCTCACACCAGACTGTGTCCCGGGTGATCAACAACCATCCCAACGTCAGCAAGGCCACGCGCGAGCGCGTCGAGGCCGCCATTGCCGAGCTGGGCTACCGGCGCAACACCGCGGCGCGGAGCCTGGTCACGCGGAAGTCGCAGACCATCGGTGTGTTGGGCAGCGAGCTGTCCCAGTACGGCCCCGCGAACACGCTGCTGGGCGTGGAGCAGGCCGCGCGCGACGCCGGCTATTTCGTGAGCATCGCGGCGCTGAGGTCGGTGAGCCGGGAGGCGATTTTCGATGCCATCAGGCACTTCCTGGACCAGTCCGTGGACGGCATCGTGGTGATCGTGCCGCATTCGGAGACGCTGCTTGCCCTGGCCGAGCTGAAGCCCGGCGTGCCGGTGGTGGCCGTGGGCTCCCTCGGCAGTGAGGGAGTGAGCGGCGCCATGGTTGACCAGAAGCGGGGGGCTGAGCTCGCCGTCGGGCATTTGATCGAGCAGGGCCACCGCCGGATTGGCCACGTTGCCGGTCCGCAGGACTGGATTGATGCGGCGGAACGCGCCGCGGGCTGGAGCGCGGCACTGCGCTCGGCCGGGCTGGATGACAGCCTGGTGGTCGAGGGGGACTGGAGCGCGGGCAGCGGCTACGAGATCGGCCGGAAGCTGGCCGCCGAACGGACTGCCACCGCGCTGTTCGTAGGTAACGACCAGATGTCCCTGGGCCTGCTCCGCGCCTTCAACGAAGCCGGCGTCCGGGTCCCCGAGGATGTCTCCGTGGTGGGCTTCGACGACCAGCCGGAGTCGGGCTACTTCACGCCGCCGCTCACCACCGTGCGCCAGGACTTCGAGGAGCTGGGCAGGCGCTGCATGGACCTGATGCTGAGCGCCATCGCGAACGGCGACACCGTGAGCACCACCGTGGTGGCGCCCGAGCTGGTCGTCCGCCGGAGCACGTCCGCCCCGGCCTGAGGGCCTAGATCCTGGAACCGGTGATCCACGGCACTTGACGCAGTAAGTTGTTAGCGCTCACAATAGTTTCAGCCCGACAAGCAGCGGGCCTTTATCTGGAGGATTCATGGACGTCACAGCAGACGGCAGCGAAAACTATGTCATCGGGGTGGACTATGGCACCCTGTCCGGCCGGGCCGTGGTTGTGCGGGTCCGGGACGGCAAGGAACTCGGCAGTGGCGTGTTCGACTACCCCCATGCGGTAGTCACGGAAGCGCTTCCGGCGGATGTGGCAGGCGCGGCTGATGGAACAGCCGCCCGGCTTCCCGGTGAATGGGCGCTGCAGGTGCCCAACGATTACCGGGACGTGCTCCGGCACGCTGTTCCCGCCGCGATCGCGGACGCCGGGATCGACCCGGCTGCCGTCGTCGGAATTGCCACGGACTTCACGGCCTGCACGATGGTGCCTGTCAAAGCGGACGGCACCCCGCTGAACGAACTGCCCGGCTACGCGAACCGTCCGCACGCCTATGTGAAGCTGTGGCGCCACCATGCCGCGCAGGGCCAGGCGGACCGCATCAACGCTCTCGCCGCCGAGCTGGGAGAATCCTGGCTGCCGCGGTACGGCGGACTGATCTCGTCCGAATGGGAATTCGCCAAGGGGCTGCAGCTGCTGGAGGAGGACCCTGAAGCCTACGCCGAAATGGACCACTGGGTGGAAGCCGCCGACTGGATCGTCTGGCAGCTCTGCGGCAACTACGTCCGCAACGCCTGCACTGCCGGCTACAAGGGCATTTACCAGGATGGCCACTACCCGTCCGATGACTTCCTCGCCGCCCTGAACCCGCAGTTCAAGGACTTCGTCAGCGCCAAACTGGACCACACCATCGGCCGCCTGGGCGACGCCGCCGGCTACCTGACCGCCGAGGCCGCCGCCTGGACCGGGCTCCCGGAGGGCATCGCCGTCGCCGTCGGCAACGTGGACGCCCACGTCACCGCCCCCGCAGCGAAGGCCGTGGAACCCGGCCAGCTCGTGGCCATCATGGGCACATCCACCTGCCACGTCATGAACGGTGCCGAACTCCATGAGGTACCCGGCATGTGCGGCGTGGTGGACGGCGGCATTGTCGACGGGCTCTGGGGCTACGAGGCCGGCCAGTCCGGCGTGGGTGACATCTTCGGCTGGTTCACCAAGTACGGGGTCCCTCCGGAATACCACCAGGCCGCGGCTGCGGCAGGGCAGGGCATCCATGAATACCTGACGGGCCTCGCCGCCGGGCAGGCGATCGGCCAGCACGGCCTGATTGCCCTGGACTGGCATTCGGGCAACCGCTCCGTGCTGGTGGACCACGAGCTCTCCGGCGTGGTGGTCGGCCAGACCCTGGCCACCCGGCCGGAGGACATCTACCGGGCGCTGCTGGAGGCCACGGCCTTCGGTACCCGCACCATCGTGGAGGCCTTCCGGGATTCCGGCGTGCCGGTGAAGGAATTCATCGTGGCCGGGGGCCTGCTGAAAAACCGGCTCCTGATGCAGATCTACTCGGACGTGACTGGCCTGCAGCTCTCCACCATCGGCTCCACGCAGGGACCGGCCCTGGGTTCGGCCATCCACGCGGCCGTTGCCGCCGGCAAGTACGCCGATGTCCGTGCCGCATCCGAAGCGATGGGCGCCGCACCCGGGGCCGTCTACACCCCCATCCCGGAAAACGTCGCAGCGTACAACGAACTGTTCCGCGAGTACCGGACCCTGCACGACTACTTCGGCAGGGGAACCAACGACGTCATGCACCGGCTCAAGGCCATCCAGCGCAGCGCTGCCCAGCCGGCTAACGTCCAGTCCCTGCTTACCGAGTCCTTCAACGCCGAGGAGGTTTCGGCATGAGCGCCCTGCTGGAAACCATTGCCCGCATCCGCCGCGAGGTCTGCGACCTGCACGCCGAGCTGACCCGGTACGGCCTGGTGGTCTGGACCGCCGGCAACGTGTCCGGCCGGATCCCCGGCTACGACCTCATGGTCATCAAGCCCTCAGGCGTCTCCTATGACGACCTGACCCCCGAACTGATGGTGGTCACCGACCTTTACGGCACCCCGGTCAGCGGTACCTCCACCGGCGGGGACGGCACGATTCTTGAGTGGGGCAACCCGGCCCTCACCCCGTCGTCGGATACGGCCGCGCACGCCTACGTCTACCGGAACATGCCCGACGTCGGCGGCGTGGTCCACACCCACTCCACCTACGCCACGGCCTGGGCCGCGCGGGGCGAGGAGATCCCGTGTGTGCTGACCATGATGGGCGATGAATTCGGCGGGCCCATCCCGGTGGGTCCGTTCGCCCTGATCGGCGACGATTCGATCGGCCAAGGCATCGTGGAGACGCTCAAGAACTCCAACTCCCCGGCGGTGCTGATGCAGAACCACGGCCCGTTCACCATCGGCAAAGACGCCCGCTCGGCGGTCAAGGCCGCCGTGATGTGCGAGGAAGTGGCCCGCACGGTCCACGTCTCCCGCCAGCTCGGCGAACCGCTGCCCATCGACCAGGGGCAGATCGAGTCGCTCTACGACCGCTACCAGAACGTATACGGACGCTAGGTCCGCCCCCGCCGCCGCCGCGGCCCCGCACACCCAAGACTTTCAAAGGAGACACCAATGTCCAGCGCCAACAACACCTCGCTCGAGCACTACGAGGTCTGGTTCCTCACCGGCAGCCAGCACCTGTACGGCGAGGACGTGCTGAAGCAGGTGGCGGCCCAGTCGCAGGAGATCGCCGCCGCCCTGAATGAGTCCTCGGAGGTTCCGGTCAAGCTCGTCTGGAAGCCCGTGCTGACGGACTCGGATGCGATCCGCCGCACCGCGCTGGAAGCCAACTCGGACGATTCGGTGATCGGCGTGACGGCGTGGATGCACACGTTCTCCCCGGCCAAAATGTGGATCCAGGGCCTGGACCTGCTCCGCAAGCCCCTGCTGCACCTGCACACCCAGGCCAACGTGGAACTGCCCTGGGCGGACATCGACTTTGACTTCATGAACCTGAACCAGGCCGCGCACGGCGACCGCGAGTTCGGCTACATCCAGTCCCGTCTGGGCGTTCCGCGCAAGACCGTCGTGGGCCACGTGTCCAACCCGGAGGTGGCCCGCCAGGTGGGTGTCTGGCAGCGCGCCTCCGCCGGCTGGGCCGCCGTCCGGAACCTGAAGCTGACCCGGTTCGGGGACAACATGCGCAACGTCGCCGTCACCGAAGGCGACAAGACCGAGGCGGAGCTGCGCTTCGGTGTCTCGGTCAACACCTGGTCCGTCAACGAACTCGCCGACGCCGTGCACGGCGCCGCGGAGTCCGACGTCGACACCCTGGTGGCCGAGTACGAGCGGCTTTACGACGTGGCGCCGGAGCTGCGCTCCGGCGGAGCCCGCCATGAGTCCCTCCGCTACAGCGCCCGCATCGAGCTCGGGCTGCGCAGTTTCCTCGAAGCCAACGGCTCCGCCGCCTTCACCACCTCCTTCGAGGACCTCGGCGAGCTGCGGCAGCTGCCGGGCATGGCCGTCCAGCGGCTCATGGCCGACGGTTACGGTTTCGGCGCCGAGGGTGACTGGAAGACGGCCATCCTGATCCGTGCGGCCAAAGTGATGGGCGCCGGACTGCCCGGTGGCGCCTCCCTCATGGAGGACTACACCTACCACCTGGTGCCCGGCCAGGAGAGGATCCTCGGCGCCCACATGCTGGAGGTCTGCCCCTCCCTGACTGCCACCAAGCCGCGCGTCGAAATCCACCCGCTGGGCATCGGCGGCAAGGAGGACCCGGTCCGCATGGTCTTCGACACCGACGCCGGCCCCGGCGTCGTGGTCGCCCTGTCCGACATGCGCGACCGCTTCCGCCTCGTGGCGAACGCCGTCGACGTCGTCGACCTCGACGAGCCGCTGCCCAACCTGCCGGTCGCACGCGCCCTGTGGGAACCGAAGCCCGACTTCGCCACGTCCGCGGCCGCCTGGCTCACCGCCGGGGCCGCGCACCACACGGTTCTTTCCACCCAGGTGGGCGTGGACGTGTTCGAGGACTTCGCCGAAATCGCCCAGACCGAGCTGCTCACCATCGACGAAGGCACCACCCTCAAGCAGTTCAAGAAGGAACTGGCGTGGAACGCCGCCTACTACAGGCTGGCCGGCAGGCTGTGACCGAATACGGGGCTGGGGCCGAATTCAACATCCGGGCGGGGGAGTACACCGCCGTCATCACGGCACGGGCGGGTGCCCTGCGCGAGCTGCGCCACCGGGGACGGGACCTCATCGTTCCGTTCCCGGCGGGCGGGCCCATCCCCGACTACCGCGGCATCGTCGCGGCGCCCTGGCCCAACCGGATCGCCGACGGCAGGTACACGTTTGACGGCGCCGAGTTCGAGGTGCCGGTCAACGAACCCGACCGCGGCTGCGCCCTGCATGGACTGGTGTTCCCCCTGGACTGGGACCTTGAATCGCAGAACGGGTCCTCAGTGACGCTTTCCTGCACCGCCGGCCCGACGCCGGGCTACCCGCACACTGTGCGGATCGTCGTCGAATACCGGCTGTCCGGGGAGGGCCTGTCCAGCCAGGTCACGGCGGTGAACGTCGGCGGTACCGCCGCGCCCTACGGGGTCTGCCCCCACCCCTACCTGGTCGCCGGTCCGTCGCCCCTCGATGAATGGACCCTCGAAATCCCCGCCGGGGAATTCCTCGAGGTCACCCCGGACAGGCTGCTGCCGAAGGAAACGCGCAGCGTGGAAGGCCATGAGTTCGACTTCCGCGCGCCGCGCGTCATCGGCGCCACGGAGATCGACCACGCCTTCACGGACATAGCGTTCGACGGCGGCGGGCAGGCCCGCGTGCTGGTCCGGGATCCGGGCGGAACCGGCGTCGGAATGGCCTGGGACCGCACCTGCCAGTGGCTCCAGATCCACACCGCCGACAAGCAGCCCCCGGCCCCAAACCGGCTGGGCCTCGCCGTGGAACCCATGACCTGCCCGCCCGATGCCTTCAACAGCGGCGTGGACCTGATCCGGCTCGAGCCGGGCGCCACCCACGAGGCCTCCTGGAGCATCTTCGCCAGATGACCAATTCGACGCAGTGAGCGCAAACACCACGCCACGTCCTCCCGTCATGGAGGACGTGGCGCGCCTCGCGGGCGTGTCCCACCAGACCGTCTCGCGCGTGCTGAACACGCACCCGAACGTCAGCGCCCGGACCCGCAAGCGCGTGGAACGCGCGATCGCCGAGCTGGGATACCGCCGCAACACCGCAGCCCGCAGCCTGGTCACCCGGCGTTCGCAGGCCATCGGGGTCCTGGGCGCCGGCACGGCACACTACGGCCCTGCCAACACGCTGCTGGGCGTCCAGCAGGCGGCCCGGAACGAGGGCTATGCCGTGAGCATGGCCAGCCTCAGCGAGGTGACGCCCTCCGGAATCCACGATGCCCTCGAACACTTCCTGCTGCAGTCCGTCGACGGGATCGTGGTGATCGTCCCGCACGAGACGATGCTGACATCGCTGCACGCCATCGCACTGTCCGTCCCGCTGGTTGCCGTGGGCTTCGGCGCGGATGAACACCTGACGGTCGCTGCCGTGAACCAGCGCGTTGGCGCGGCCCTCGCCGTGCAGCACCTGGTGAACCTCGGCCACACGTCAATTGCCCACGTTTCGGGCCCGCAGGACTGGATTGACGCCGCGGCCCGGACCGAGGGCTGGCGGCGCTCCCTTGAACAGGCCGGGCTGCCGGAAGGCGTGCTGGTCCAGGGCGACTGGAGCGCCGAAAGCGGCTACCGCGCGGGACTCGAACTGGCGGCTGCCGGCAACGTCACCGCCCTGTTCGCGGCGAACGACCAGATGGCCCTGGGGGCACTGCGGGCGTTCAGCGAGGCCGGCCTGCGCGTGCCGGAGGACATCAGCGTGGTGGGCTTCGACGACCAGCCGGAGGCCGGCTATTTCGTCCCGCCGCTGACCACGGTGAACCAGGGTTTCAAGGAGCTCGGTGCGCGGTGCATCCGGATGCTCCTGTCCGACATGGCCAACGGCCCTTCGGCGGCGGCCTCGGTCCTCAACCCCAAGCTCGTGGTGCGGGGCTCCACGGCACCGCCGGCCCAATAGAGCACCACTCGCTCTCTTAACCAGCAAAGCCCCCCGCGGTTATAAACCGCGGGGGGCTTTGCTGTGTTGCTTGGTCGGCGCGAAGCGCGTCAGTGAATCACTTCGCGCGTCATGCCGAACGGGACCTGATCGGAAAGCGCGGCCGTGTAGTTTCCCGGCCTGTGGCGCGTGACCAGGATGCCGTGAGTGCCCGTGAGCATCGCCAGTTCCTGCAGGTCTCTGACTGCTGCTTCGAGGTGCTCGTCCAGGGCGTGCCGGCTCGTGACGTGGATGTCGATGGAATCGAGGAGGGCTGTCATGGCGTGTCCTTTCTGCTGGCTGCGGGCCCGGTGCTTATGCGTCGCCGGAGTCGCGGCTGCCGGCTGCCACCGGCTCGGCCGGGGCCTTGGCTGACTTGGGTGCCACGGCCGGTGCCTTGCTTTCGGTGGCGGGTGGGGTGGTCCTGAGCTTGAAGCGCTTGGCGATGGAGGATCCGCCGCCGGCACGGTTCTTGTTGAAGATGTCGAAGCCGACGGCGAGCAGGAGCACCAGGCCCTTGATCAGCTGCTGGTAGTCGGTGCCGAGGCCGAGGATCGACATTCCGTTGTTGAGCACGCCCATGATCAGGCCGCCGATCATGGCTCCGGCCACGGTTCCGATGCCGCCCTGGACCGCTGCTCCGCCAATGAAGGCGGCGGCGATGGAATCCAGTTCGAAGCCGGTGCCGCCTGCGGGCTGGGCGGAGTTCAGCCGGGCCGTGAAGATGAGGCCGGCCAGTGCCGCGAGGACGCCCATGTTCACGAAGAGCCGGAAGGTTACGGCCTTGGTCTTGATGCCGGAGAGTTCGGCGGCGTGCAGGTTCCCGCCGATGGCGTAGGTGTGCCGGCCGAAGATGCTGTTGTTCATCAGCGCGGAGTAGGCGATAACCAGGGCCGCGAGGACGAGCAGCACGATCGGGGTGCCGCGGTAGCTGGCGAGCAGGAACGTGATGATGAGCATCAGCAGGGCGATGAACGCGGTCTTCACGGCGAACCAGGCCATGGGCTCGTTTTCCAGGTTGAACCTGCGGCGGACACGGCGTTCCTTGATGGACTGGAACAGCAGGGCCGCAGTGCCGCCGACGCCGAGGATTACGGTGAGCCATTCGAGCACGGAGGTGCCGCCCGAGATGTCCGGCAGGAAGCCGCCGCCGAGGGCACGGAGCTCGTCCGGGAACGGGGTGATCTGCTGGTTCTTGAGGGTGATCAGGGTCAGGCCGCGGAAGATGAGCATGCCGGCCAGGGTGACGATGAAGGCCGGGATGCCGACGTAGGCGATCCAGTACCCTTGCCACGCGCCGACCAGAGCACCGACGAGGAGGCAGGCCGGGATCGCTGCCCACCAGGCCCAGCCCCAGTGCACGATCATGACGCCGGCGACGGCTCCGATGAAGCCGGCGATGGAACCGACGGAGAGGTCGATGTGGCCGGCGATGATGACCATGACCATGCCGATGGCCAGAATGAGGATGTAGCTGTTCTGGACGACGAGGTTGGTGACGTTCTGCGGCTCGAGCAGGATCCCGTCGGTGAGGACCTGGAACAGCAGGACGATCAGGATCAGGGCGACGAAGATGCCTACCTGGCGGAGGCGGCTTGCCAGGAAGCCGAGGGATTCTCGTAGGGCGGACATGGCTCGTTATTCCTTCTCTTGGGTCATGTAGTGCATAAGGGTTTCCTGGGAGGCCTCGGCGATCGGGACTTCACCCGTGACGTGGCCGGCGGAAAGGGTGTAGATTCGGTCGCAGATGCCCAGGAGCTCGGGGAGCTCGGAGGAGATCACGATGACGGCCTTACCCTGGGCGGCAAGCTCGGCGATGATCGTGTAGATCTCGAACTTGGCGCCGACGTCGATGCCCCGGGTGGGCTCGTCCAGGATCAGCACGTCGGGGTCGGAGAACATCCATTTGCTGAGGACCACCTTTTGCTGGTTGCCGCCGGAGAGCTTCCCGGTGATGGCGGCGACGGACGGGGCCTTGATGTTCATGCTCTTCCGGTAGCTGTTGGCCACCGTGGTTTCCTTGTTCTTGTCCACCCAGCCGCGCTTGGCGATCTTGGGCAGGGCGGCCATGGAGATGTTCCGCTTGATGTCCTCGATGAGGTTCAGACCGTAGTGCTTGCGGTCCTCGGTGGCGTAGGCGATGCCGTGGCGGATGGCCTCAGGGACGGTGGAAGTGTTGATTTCCTTGCCGTACTTGAACACCTTTCCGGAGATGGTGCGGCCGTAGGTGCGGCCGAAGACACTCATGGCCAGTTCCGTGCGGCCGGCTCCCATGAGGCCCGCGAGCCCCACTACTTCGCCCTTGCGGACGTTCAGGCTGGCGTTGTGCACCACGGTGCGGCTGTGGTCCTGCGGGTGCTGTACCGTCCAGTCCTCGATGCGCAGGACTTCTTCGCCGATCTGCGGTTCCCGCTCGGGGTAGAGGCTGTCCAGGTCACGGCCCACCATGCCGCGGATGATGCGTTCCTGGGTGATCTGGCCCTGGTCCACGCGCAGGGTTTCGATGGACTTGCCGTCGCGGATGATGGTGACGGCGTCCGCGACCTTGCGGATTTCGTTGAGTTTGTGGCTGATGATGATGCTGGTGACGCCTTGGCCTTTCAGGTGCAGGATCAGGTCCAGCAGGTGGTCCGAGTCCTCGTCGTTCAGGGCCGCGGTGGGCTCGTCCAGGATCAGCAGCTTCACCTCCTTGGACAGCGCCTTGGCGATTTCGACGAGCTGCTGCTTGCCCACGCTGATGTGCTGGATGGGAGTGACCGGGTTTTCGTCCAGGCCAACCCGGGCCAGCAGCTTGGCCGCTTCCAGGTTCGTCTTGCGCCAGTCGACCCAGCCGCGGGAAGCCATTTCGTTGCCCAGGAAGATGTTTTCCGCGATGGACAGGTACGGGCTCAGGGCCAGCTCCTGGTGGATGATCACGATGCCGCGCTTCTCGCTGTCGCCGATGGACGCGAAGTCGCAGCGTTCGTTCTCGAAGAGGATGTCCCCCTCGAAGGTGTTGTGGGCGTAGACGCCGGAGAGCACCTTCATCAGGGTGGACTTGCCTGCCCCGTTTTCGCCGCAGATCGCGTGGACCTCGCCGCGGTTCACATCCAGCGTGACATCCTGGAGTGCCTTGACGCCGGGGAAGGTCTTGGTGATCCCGCGCATCTGAAGAATGGGTACGTTCATTGGTTATTTCCCGCTGATCTGTTCGATGAGCTGATCTGTTGAGGGGGAGGGGGTG
The DNA here is from genome assembly GCF_040448525.1 of Arthrobacter sp. K5. Lineage (NCBI taxonomy): Bacteria > Bacillati > Actinomycetota > Actinomycetes > Micrococcales > Micrococcaceae > Arthrobacter > Arthrobacter sp. K5. Next base: position 3,482,879 of record NZ_CP159279.1, read on the forward strand.
CCCGCGCCTGCAGGCACCCCCGCAATGCTGCTACTTGATGTCGGCGTCGGTGTAGTAACCGGAGTCGATGAGTTCCTGCTTGTAATTGTCCTTGGTGACGATCACGGACTTCAGCAGGAAGGCCGGGACCACCTTGACCTTGTTGTTGTAGGTCTCGGTGTCATTGGTCTCGGGCTGCTGGCCCTTCAGGACGGCGTCCACCATCTTCACGGCCTGCTCGCCGAGCTTGCGGGTGTCCTTGAAGATCGTGGAGTACTGCTCGCCGGCAACGATGGACTTCACCGAGCCCTTTTCTGCGTCCTGGCCGGTCACGACCGGCAGGGCGCCCTTGGAGTAGCCGCCGGTGCTGGTCAGGGCCGAGATGATGCCGATGGAGAGGCCGTCATAGGGCGACAGCACGCCGTCGAGCTTCTTGCCTGAACCGTAAGCGGCGGTGAGGATGTCTTCCATCCGCTTCTGGGCGGTGGCCGCCTGCCAGCGCAGGATGGCGGCCTGCTCGAACTTGGTCTGGCCGCTGGGCACCTTGAGGGTGCCGGCGTCCAGGTACGGCTTCAGGGTGTCCATGGCACCGGTCCAGAAGAAGTTGGCGTTGTTGTCGTCGGGGCTGCCCGCGAAGAGTTCCACGTTGAACGGGCCCTTGCCCTCGACCTTCTTGCCGGAGGCGTCCACCAGGCCCAGCCCGGTCAGCAGCGAGGTGGCCTGCTGGACGCCCACCTCATAGTTGTCGAAGGTGGTGTAGTAGTCCACGTTCGGGGTGCCGTTGATCAGCCGGTCGTAGGCGATGACCTTGACGTTCTGTTCCTTGGCCTTGGCCAGGACATCTGTCAGCGTAGTGCCGTCGATGGCGGCGATGATCAGGGACTTGGCGCCCTTGGTCAGCATGTTCTCGATCTGCGAGACCTGGGTGGGAATGTCGTCGTTGGCGTACTGCAGGTCCGTTTTGTAGCCGAGCTTGGTCAGGGATTCGGAGACGTTCTTGCCGTCCGCGATCCAGCGTTCCGACGTCTGTGTCGGCATGGAGATTCCCACCAGGGCACCGGCAGCGTCGGCGCTGCTGGAGTTGGTGGCGGCGCCGGGACGGCTGCCGCAGCCGGTGGCCCCCACCGTAACAGCCAGGACGACGGCGACGGCGCCCAGGAGTTTCTTGATTCTCACGTTATTCTCCTTCCGTGGCCTGGTCGGGCCACGAATCGGTGCTTGAGCGGAAAGCGTATGTACTTTCCGCCAGAGCCGGCCACTTGTGTCCGGCGTACCGAGGCCGTTCCGCAGGACCGGCAACGGAGGCTGTTATCACCGGAGCGGAGACTCCGGCTGCCCCAACATTACTGTTAGCGCTAACAATCAAGGACTATATTATCCCCGCCGCGGCTGTGAAGCAAGACACAGATTGATGACAATGACGGCAGTGCCTGGCGCTGTTTCGACGTGCGTCTCCCGGGGTTGCGGAGGTTTTACCCGCATGCAGAGAGTAGGTAGACTGGCCTACCTACTCACTATCTGCTGCAGGAGGTTTTAACAGTGACTGCACCTGAAGGCCGAGGAGTAAAGCGGCCTGCCCGCGCATCGCTCCTGGAGGCTGCGGCGCGGCTCTTCTATGCCGACGGCGTTGCGGCCACGGGCATCGACGCCATCACGACGGCGGCCGGGGTGGCCAAGAAAAGCCTCTACAACAACTTCGCGTCCAAGGCGGACCTGGTGGCGGCCTACCTCGCCGACCGGCATGAGGAATGGCTCGCCCTGTACCGGGATCGGGTAGCGTCGGCGGCCGGCGCCCAGGAGCGTGTCCTGGCGGTGTTCGACGCCTACATCGACCACGCGAACTTTGCCTACGAACACGGTTTCAGGGGGTGCGGCCTGCTCAACGCTGCCGCGGAACTTCCTGCGGGGGCTCCGGGGCGGCAGGCCGTACGGCAGCACAAGGAAGAGGTCGAGGGCCTCCTGCTCAGGCACCTGGCGGAGCTGCTGCCGCATCAGGATGAAGCGGCAGGCAGGGTTGCCCGGCACCTGGCGTTCCTGCTCGAGGGTTCAATGGCGAGGGCCGGCCTTGAAGGCGGAGACCGCTGCCTGCACGAGGCCCGGATAATCGCGGCCCGGATGCTGGCGGAGCTATGAAAGCGGTGCGTGGCCGATTCAGCGGGCCCCTCCTGGGTGCGGTTTTTGTTGTGGGCGCGTCGGTGCTTTGGGGCACCACCGGTACCGTCGCCACGTTCGCACCGTCGGTGAGTCCGCTGGCTATCGGCGCCGTGGCAATGGGTGTGGGCGGATTGCTGCAGGCGCTATACGCGGTGCAGCCGATTGCCAGTCACTGGGGCAGCCTCCGCGGCCGGTGGCTGTTGGTTTCCCTGGGTGCCGCGGCGGTGGCCGTGTACCCTCTTGCCTTCTACAGCTCCATGCACCTGGCCGGCGTGGCGCTCGGAACGGTGGTCTCGATCGGCTCAGCCCCTCTGGCATCGGCCATCATCGAGCGTTTTGCGGAGCGGAAAGTGCTGACCCGCCGCTGGATGCTCGGCGCGCTGATCGGGGTGGCGGGCGCCGGACTGCTGTGCTTTGCCGGTGGCGGTGCGGAACGCCCGGGCGCCGTTGCTGAACCCTGGGCCGCGCCGGCAGGAATCGTTCTGGGGCTCGTAGCGGGCGTCACCTACGCTTTGTACTCGTGGGCTGCCCACCGCCTGATCAGCGGGGGAGTGTCATCCCGCGCCGCCATGGGTGCTGTGTTCGGGCTGGGCGGAGTGCTCCTGATGCCAGTGCTCGCCGTGACCGGCGGGCCGCTCCTTGAGTCCTGGGGCAATTTCACCGTGGGCGCCTACATGGCGCTTGTGCCGATGTTCGCCGGCTACGTCTTGTTCGGCTGGGGACTGGCGCGCGTCCGCGCGAGCACCGCAACGGGCCTTTCCCTCATGGAGACCGTTGTCGCCGCCGTGCTGGCGGTTGTGGTGGTGGGGGAGCGGCTACCTTCGCTGGGATGGCTCGGCGTCGTCATGGTGCTGGCGAGCCTGTTTGTCCTGACTCCACGCCAGCCCGCCCGGACGCCGCCGAAGGCGTAGCATTCTACGAACACGTTTGCGAGTGCACCTCGGACTCGTACGTCGAGTTCTACGAAAGTTATTCGACAGGGTTGTACTTAGGGATGAAAAGGCATTCCGGTGAATGCAGGAATACCTTTCGATGCGTGCTGCTACCCTTTGGGAATTTCAGGCTGCCCTTTGGCGATCGAAGCCGGCTATTTCGAACCCGCGCCTGGCGCTAAAGACGCCCACACTCTCCGGCGAGCAAACGAAGAACTGCGGCTGCTCTACCGGCGCGAACGGAACGATGAGCCACCGGCCGCCGTAGAACTCGACATAGGAGTCCGGGGGGCACCTTGCGTAAGCTTCTTCCCGCGTCATGATCTTTCCTTTCGATTAGTAGCTGCACCAGCTGATGCTGATGGCTTCTGCCTGAAATCCATGATTCCGAAACGAACGGGCAGGGGTAACGCCGTTTTCTGACGGTTCTGACTACCCTTTCGGGTGGGGCCTGTTAAAAACAGCAGGGCCGGCGGTGAGACCGCTGGCCCTGCCATATGCACAACCACCACATCACCAGTGATTCGCAGTCACCCACGCGCCCGGCGCGCGGGAGTCTCAGGATTCGGAAAGGACTAGGAGCGCAGGTAGAACGTGGCCGCCGGCCGCTCGTCTTTGCCCACCTTCGCCAGCGCCAGGGCACCCTGCCGGAGGACAAGGTAGGCGCCCGGGATGTCGACGGACTCGAAGGAGGCGCCGGCGGCATCCGACAGACCGCCCCGCCGAAGGAAGGCCGACGACGATCCCTCCGTGGTCGCGATGCTCACCGATGTTCCCTGCACCCGGAGATAGCGGCCCTTCGTCAGCACGGGCTCGATGACCACAGAGTTCTTCTTGGCGTAGCCGGGCGCGATGCGGAACTGGGATGACCCCAGTGCAGGGGATGAAGCGGCCGTGACGGTGGCGCCGTCGTGCGCCAGGAATGTGCCCGGACCCGAGGCGGGCTCGAGCCGGACGGGCAGTTCGCCGTCACCCACCGGTACGCCGAAGTTCGGCGTGCCGTCCGCGTTCCAGTACAGCCGCTGCACCCGGGCGTGCCGGTTGGGGTCGTACAGCGGGTCGCCGACGATAGCGCGGTAGGACCGGGCGTGGTACACCAGCACGTCGTTTCCGGCCTCGTCCACAGTGAACGAGTTGTGCCCGGGACCGTACTGTTTGGCGCCCTCGGTGGTGACGAAGACGGGGACGGGGGTCTTCGTCCATGAGGATGCGTTGAGCAGGTCGGCGCCGGCATCCGCCGTCAGCAGGCCCATGCAGTAGTTGGCGTCCGTGGCGCTGGCGGAGAAGGTGACAAAGATGCGGCCGTTCCTCTTGATGACCGCGGCGCCTTCATTGACCTTGTAGCCCCGGGTCTCCCAGTCCAGCGTCGGAACAGCGATGCGCACGGGGGTGCTGGAGAGCGTTGACGGCGACGACATGGACGCGATGTACAGGCTGGAGTTCACGCCGGTGTCGCTTTGTGCCCACAGCAGGTAGCGCGTGCCCTCGTGCTCGAACGTGGTGGCATCCAGGGAGAAGGTGTCGGCATGCGTGTACACGCGAACCGGCGGTCCCCATACGGCAGTGGTCGGATCGGCGTCGCTTGTGGAAATCACGTAGATTCGCACCCGGAAGACATCGCTGCTGTCCCCGGCGGCGAAGTAGATGTGCCACTGGCCGTCGAAGTGGTGCAGCTCCGGAGCCCAGATGTGGCCGCCCATGGTTCCGGAGGCGGGCCGTGTCCACACCACCGCTTCCGCAGCGGTGCCAAGCCCCGCGATGGTGTGGGAGGAGCGGACGATGATGCGGTTGTACTCGGGCACGGAACCGGTGAAGTAGTACTTGCCGTCCGTGTGCTTCATGAGCCACGGGTCCGCCCGCTGCGGCACCACCGGGTTGATCACCTGAGTCGGATCAACGGCGGCGGCAGCGGCGGGCGCCGCCACCAGGGCCCCGCCGCCGGCGCCCGCGACGGCGAAGGCTGCTGCGGCCGCGGATCCGGTGCCCAGGAAGGACCGGCGGGAGAACTGGCGGTTGACGGAATCATTCATGCTGAAAAGTCCTTTCGACGTGCGGGAAGGAGGGAGGAACGGGCAAAGCGGGACAGGTAAAAAGTCAGCCGGCCTTCCGGGCGAAGAGCCGCTGCAGCAGGATGAAGACGAGGAGCAGGCCGCCGATGACGATCTTGGTCCACCAGGAGCTGAGGGTGCCGTCGTACGCGATGAAGGTCTGGACGATCCCCAGCACCAGAACCCCGACGACGGATCCGAGCACGTAGCCGGTGCCGCCGGTCAGCAGGGTGCCTCCGATGACCACCGCCGCGATGGCGTCGAGCTCCATGCCCTGGGCCGCCAGGCTGTAGCCGGAGAGGCTGTAGAACGAGAACAGGATGCCGGCAACGGCTGAGCAGAGGCCGCTGAGGGCGTAGACCAGGATCTTGGTGCTCTTCACGGGCAGGCCCATCAGCATGGCCGAGTGTTCGTTGCCGCCGATGGCGTAGACGGTTCGGCCGAAGCGGGTGTGGTGCAGGACGAAGAAGGCGATGGCCACGATTCCGAGGGCCAGGAGGACGCCGGGTGAGACGAAGAGGTCCCCGGACAGCGGGATCTGTGCCTGCGCCATGCCGGTGAAGAATCCTTCGGTGACCGGAATGGAGTCCAGGCTGATGACGTAGCAGAGGCCGCGGGCGAGGAACATGCCGGCCAGGGTCACGATGAACGGCTGGATGTCGAAGTACTGGATGATCAGCCCCATCAGGAGCCCGAGCCCGCCGCCGATGAGGAGCACAAGGACGATGACGGCCCCTGCGTTCCAGCCCTGCTGCAGGAGCGTGGCGCTCACCATCATGGACAGCGCGACGACGGCCCCGACGGAAAGGTCGATGCCGCCGGTCAGGATCACGAAGGTCATGCCGACGGCCAGCACGATGAGGAAGGTGTTGTCGATGAAGAGGTTCAGGAAGACCTGGCCGGAGAGGAAGCTGGGGTACATCCCCGCCCCCACGGCGAACATGGCGAGGAACAGGCCCACCGTGGCCAGGGCCGGCGCGTAGCGGGCACCACCGCGCAGGCGGCTGCGCGCCGGCGACGGCTTCTTGAGGGTCAGGGGCGTGAGCGTGGACAGCGGGGACATTAGATGGCGACCTTTTCCTTTGCGGCTTCCTTGGCGGCGGGCTTCGGTGCTGCCTTGAGCCTGTTGAGCAGGTTCCGCGCCTTGGGCGCCTGCAGGAGGCAAACGGTGATGACCACGAGCGCCTTGAACACCAGGGTCACCTCCGGCGGGATCCCGAGCGTGTAGACGGTGGTGGTCAGTGTCTGGATGATGAAGGCCCCGACGACGGTTCCCACCAGGGTGTAGCGCCCGCCTGCCAGTGAGGTGCCGCCGATGACGACGGCCAGGATAGCGTCCATTTCGATGTAGAGCCCGGCATTGTTGGCGTCGGCCGCCGTGACGTTGGAGCTAATCATCAGGCCGGCAATCGCGGCGCAGACTGCGCTGAAGATGTAGACGATCCAGATGATGTTCCGTGCCCGGAGTCCGGCCAGGCGGCTGGCGACGGGGTTGATGCCGACGGCCTCGATCAGGGTTCCCAGTGCGGTGCGCCGGGTGAGGACGGCAGCCAGGGCGAAGACGGCCGCGGTAATGAGGATGGAGATCGGCAGGGTGAACAGGTACCCGGCACCGATCGATTTGTAGTGGTCGTTGGACACGGAGATGATCTGGCCGCCGGTGATGAGCTGGGCGACTCCGCGGCCGGCTGTCATGAGGACCAGGGTGGCGATGATCGGCTGCACGCCGATGGTGGAGACCAGGAAGCCGTTCCAGACGCCGAGGGCGAGGCCGGCGACGACGGCGATGAGGACCGCCGTGGCGGCCGTCACCGGGGACCCGGGGTCGGGGGAGGCGGCGATGTAGGCGCACGAGGCGGCGCCGGCGATCGCCACCACTGCGCCGACTGAGAGGTCGATGCCGCGGGTGGCGATGACCAGGGTCATGCCGAGGGCGATGAGGATAGTGGGTGCGCCGTTGCGCATGATGTCGATCAGGCTGCCGTAGAGGTGCCCGTCCTGCATCCGAAGGCCCAGGAAGTCGGGGCGGAAGATCTGGTTCAGCAGCAGCAGCGCTGCCAGGGCTATCACCGGCCAGGCAAGGCGGTGTTTGAGGAGTGATTTCACTGGGCACCTCCGGCGATGACCGTCATGACGTCTTCCACGGAGACGCCGTCGTTGTTGATTTCGGCGACCATTGCCCTGTCCTTGATGACCGCGACGCGGTCGCTCACGCGCAGCACCTCCTCAAGTTCGGAGGAGATGAAGAGGATGGACATCCCGTCGGCGGCGAGTTTGTTGACGAGTTTCTGGATCTGGGTCTTGGCTCCGATGTCGATGCCGCGGGTGGGCTCGTCGAGGATCAGGAGTTCGGGGTGGGTCACCAGCCAGCGGGCCAGGAGCACCTTCTGCTGGTTTCCGCCGCTGAGGTTGCGGATAAGCGCGTCGGGGTTGGCCGGCCGGATGTCGAGGGCTTCGATGTACTCGGCCACCAGCTCGTCCTGGACGCGGCGGGGGATGCGGCGCGCCCAGCCCTTGCTGGCCTGCATGGCCAGCACCAGGTTGTCGCGCACGGTGAGGTCCCCGATGAGGCCTTCCTCCTTACGGTCCTCGGAGCAGAATCCGATGCGCTTGTCGATGGCCGCCCGCGGCGAACGGATCTTCTGGCTCGCGCCCTTGACCTTGATGGAGCCTTCGTCGGCCTTGTCCGCTCCGAAAAAGAGCCGGGCGATCTCGGTCCGGCCGGCACCGAGCAGGCCGGCCAGGCCCACCACTTCACCCGGATAAATGGCCAGGTCCACGTTGGATACGGACCCCTTCCGGCCGAGGCCCTGGGCTTCGATGAAGGGCGTGGCGCCGGCGCCGCTGCCGGCGCGGGTCCGGGCAGGGGCCTGGTCCAGTTCGGCGAGGGCCTCCATGTCCTTGCCGATCATCTTGGAGATGAGGCTCATGCGGGAGAGGTCACGGGTCAGGTACTCACCCACGAGTTTTCCGTTGCGCAGGACGGTCATGCGGTCGGAGATCTCGTAGACCTGCTCCAGGAAATGAGAAACGAAGAGGATGGCGACGCCGCGGTCGCGGAGGTCCCTGATGACGCGGAACAACTGGTTGACCTCGTCGGCGTCCAGGCTCGACGTCGGCTCGTCCAGGATCAGGACCTTGGCGTTGATCTCCACCGAACGGGCGATGGCGATCAGCTGCTGGACGGCGATGGAATGGGTGGATAGCAGGGATCCGGGATCGATGTGGTCCAGCTGCAGTTCGGCCAGGACCTCCCGGGTCCGGGACCGCACGCCCTTCCAGTCGATGGAACCCCGACGGCGGGGCTCGCGGCCCAGCAGGACGTTTTCCTCAACGGTGAGGTTGGGGCAGAGGTTGACTTCCTGGTAGACGGTGCTGATGCCCGCGGCCTGGGATTCGCCCGGTGTCGAAAACCGCTGCGGTTCGCCGAGGACCGTGATGGCACCGGAATCAATGGTGTACACGCCGGTCAGGGCCTTGATCAGCGTGGACTTCCCGGCTCCGTTCTCGCCCATCAGGGCGTGGACCTCACCCTGGAAGAGGCGGAAATCGACGCCGTCGAGCGCCTTAACCCCTGGGAATCCAATAGCTATGTCGGTCATCTCGACGACCGGAACGATTTCGTTCATCCTCGTGTCTTTCCTGTGTTTGGTGTGCCGTGCGGCGGCGGTGATCCGCCGCCGCACGGACGTTCAGGGGCGCCGCGGCTCAGTACGGGCGGCTGGCAAGAACCTGCTTGGCCTGCTCCTGCGTGAAGGTCGTCTCCTCGGTGACGACGCGCTCGGGCACGGTCTCACCGGCAATGACCTTCTTCGCGAGATCCATGAGCTGGTCGCCGAGCATGGGGCTGCACTCGACGATGTAGTTGATCTTGCCGTTGCTCAGCGCCGTCATGCCGTCCTTCACGGCGTCGATGGTGATGATCTTGATGTCCTTGCCGGGAACCTTGCCGGCGGCTTCGATTGCTTCGATGGCGCCGAGGCCCTCGTCGTCGTTGTGGGCGAACACGACGTCGATGTCAGCGTTGTTCTTGAGGAAGGCCTCCATGACCTGCTTGCCGCCGCTGCGGGTGAAGTCGCCGCTCTGCGAGGCGACGATCTTCAGCTTCGGGTCAGCCTTGATGGCTTCCGCGAAGCCTTCCTTCCGGTCGTTCGCAGGTGCGGATCCGGTGGTGCCCTGGATTTCGACGATGTTGACGGTGTCGGTTGATGACTTGGACTCCTTGACGAGCCAGTCCCCGGCCTTCTTGCCTTCCTCCACAAAGTCGGAGCCGAGGAAGGTCTTGTAGAGCGTCTTGTCCGAGGAGTCCACCGCGCGGTCCGTCAGGATCACCGGAATCTTGGCGTTCTTGGCTTCCTTCAGCACCGTGTCCCAGCCGGACTCCACCACGGGAGAGAACGCGATGACATCGACCTTCTGCTGGATGTAGGAGCGGATGGCCTTGATCTGGTTCTCCTGCTTCTGCTGGGCGTCGGAGAACTTCAGGTCGACTCCGGCCTTCTTCGCCGAATCCTGGACTGACTTGGTGTTGGCCGTCCGCCAGCCGCTCTCGGCGCCAACTTGGGCGAAGCCCATGGTGATCTTGTCACCGCCGGAGGTGCCGGCAGCACTGCCGGCACCAGCGGTCCCGCCGCACGCAGTGAGGGTAAGCATTGATGCGGCGGCCACCGCAAGCAGGGATTTCTTAAACACAACATCCTCCCGGAAGCGTAGTTACATTGCAGGCGGGAGACTTCAAACACCGCCGTTGCTGCAAGTGAGCTGATGCGCTCGTGGATCATTGTGAACGCTAACAATCAGGGCCGTCAAGTAGTTCGGGTCACAATTCCGCACCCGTATGCAGAGGCTGCTGATTTTTGTGAATCCTCTTTACAAGATGCGAAAGATGTCGAATACTCAACTCCGGTCGGCGTTTTGTTAGCGTTAACACTGGTTGCCGGCGAACCGTTCAATGGAGAAAGGCCTTCCCTTCCATGCCATCCAAACCACCAAGTCCCGCCAAACGGACGTGCACCCTGGTGCTTGCCGGGTCCCTGACGGCCGCTCTGCTGTCACTGACGCCGGCCATCGGCGCCAATGCGGAGTCCGCCCAGAACCGGACCATCAGCATCGACGCCGCCGGTTCCGGGCCGTCGATCGATTCCACCATGTATGGAGCCTTCTACGAGGACATCAACCAGGGCGCCGACGGCGGCATCTACGCGGAGCTCGTCCAGAACCGGTCGTTTGAGTTCAACTCCGCCGACAACCGCACCTACAGCCCGCTGACCGCCTGGGAAACCCTGAAACGGGGCAGTGCCGGAACAGTCACTGTCGTCAATGACAACAACCGGCTGAACGAAAACAACCGGAACTACCTGCAGATCGAAGCCACCAGCGCGGGCGCGGGAACCGGCGCCGGAGTGGGCGTGCGCAACAGCGGCTGGAACGCCGGGCAAAAGCTCGAGGCGCACAAAAAGTACAACTACTCGGTGTGGGCGCGCACGTCCAACCCTGCGGGGTCCACCGTCGCCGTCACGCTGGAAACCCCGGAAGGTACCCGGCTGGACATCGCCACGGTCAAGATCAAGGGTGACAGCTGGGCCAAATACGAGGTGACGCTGTCGCCCAAGTCCTCCACGGACGCCGGCCGGCTCGCCACCCTTGTCCAGGGAACTGGCACCGTCCGGATCGACATGGTTTCGCTGTTCCCCAAGGACACCTGGAACGGCAGGGAAAACGGACTCCGCAAGGACCTTGCCGAGAAGATCAACGACCTGCACCCGGGATTCCTGCGCTTCCCCGGCGGCTGCATCGTCAACACCGGAAGCTATGACACCTACTCGGCCCCCAACTACACACGGGCCCGCACCTACCAGTGGAAAGACACCATCGGCCCGGTGGAACAGCGTCCGGCGAACCGGAACTTCTGGGGCTACAACCAGACCTACGGCCTGGGCTACATGGAGTACTTCCAGTGGGCCGAGGACATGGGCGCCGCCCCCGTGCCTGTGGTGCCGGTGGGCGTGACCGGCTGCGGCGACAACAACCAGGCCCCGGACCAGGCCACGCTTAACCGCTACATCCAGGACACCCTGGACCTGATCGAGTTCGCCAACGGCGACGCCAGCACCGAGTGGGGCGCCAAGCGCATCGCCTACGGCCACCCGGCACCGTACAACCTCGACCGCATTTCCCTGGGCAACGAGGAGTACAAGCCGGAGTTCAAGCAGTACTTCACCCAGTTCTACAACGCCGTCCGCAAGGCCCACCCCGAGATCAAGATCATCGGAAACACCGGCCCGTTCAGCCAGGGTCCCGAATTCGACGACCTCGCCAAATTCAATGCCGACACCGGCGTGGACCTCGTGGACGAGCACTACTACAACGACCCCTCCTGGTTCCTGAACAACAACCACCGCTACGACTCCTACGACCGCAACAGCTACAAGGTCTTCCTCGGCGAGTACGCCTCCCGCGGAAACAAGCCTGAGAACGCATTGGCCGAAGCCTCCTACATGACCGGCCTCGAGCGGAATGCGGACGTGGTGAAGATGGCGTCCTATGCGCCGCTGATCGCGAACGAAGCGAACACGCAGTGGAGCCCGGACATGATGTTCTTCAACGGAACTTCCGTGCGCACCACCCCCAACTACGAGGTGCAGAAGCTGTTCATGAACAACGTCGGCAACCAGGTGGTGCCGAGCACGCAGGACAACCCGGCCTCTACCGTGGTGCCGATTTCCGGCAAGGTCGGCCTGTCCACGTGGGCCACTTCCGCCCGCTACGACGACGTGAAGGTCACCGGCCAGGACGGCGCAACCCTGTTCAGCGACGACTTCTCCGGAACCGCCGCGGCCTGGACCGGCAACGGTACCGGATCCTGGTCCATCCAGGACGGCGGCTACGTCCAGTCCAGCACCACCGCCCAGAACACGATGGTGACCGCCGGCAGCGCCGACTGGAGCAACTACACGCTCAGCACCAAGGCAACCAAGCTGGCCGGTTCCGAAGGCTTCCTCGTCTCCTTCGGCGTCAAGGACACCGGAAACTACTTCTGGTGGAACCTGGGCGGCTGGAACAACTCCAAGTCCGTCGTCGAAAAGGCCGTCAACGGCGGCAAGACGAACGTCATCGAAAAGAACACCGTGATCCAGACCGGACATGAATACGACATCCGGATCGAGGTTACCGGGCGCACGGCCAAGCTCTACCTGGACGGAGTCCTGTGGGGAACGGTGGACGACACGCAGGCCGATCCCGTCTACTCCGTCGTCACCAAGGACACCAAGTCCGGGGACACCATCGTGAAGGTGGTCAACACGAAGGCCGACAAGACGCCGGTGGACATCAAGGTGACGGGGGCAGCCAACATCAGCACCACGGCCGCTGTAACCACCCTGACCCAGACCGCTGACGGGCAAAACCTGGCCCCGGCGTCGAGCACCTTCAACGGAGCCGGGGCGGCGTTCACCTATGAGTTCGAGCCCAAGTCGGTGACCTTCATCCGGCTCGCCGCAGCCCGCAGGTAGGCAGCACACCAAAGCCACGGCTTTGACCGGGAAGGCCCGGCTGGATCGCACAGCCGGGCCTTCCCCTTTACCCGGAACATTCACCCAGGAGATCCAATGACGAATCACGTGTCCAGACGAAACATCCTTCGGCTGGGGGCGGCCGCGGCCGCCCTGCCCTGGCTGCCATCGCTTGCCTCCGCAGCCGCGACGGCCGCGGAGGGCCCGATGACCAATGCACTCGCCGCCGCGGCGGCGGCTGTCCGTCCCTTCAAACTGTCCGACGTCAGCCTGGGGCCAGGGGTGTTCGCACGGAAACGTGAGCTGATCCTGAACTTCGCCCGCGGGTACGACGAGCGGCGCTACGTCAACGTCTTCCGCGCCAATGCCGGCCTCCGGCCGCTCGACGGCGTGGTTCCGCTGCCGGCGGGAGGCTGGGAAGGGCTCGACGGCGAGGCGAACGGCAACCTGCGCGGCCACTTCACTGGGCACCACATGTCCATGCTTGCCCAGGCGTATGCGGGCACGGGGGAGGAGGTCTTCGGAACCAAGCTGCGGAACCTGGTGGCGTCCCTGCACGAATGCCGGCAGGCGCTCGCCCAGGAGCCCGCCATCCAGACCGTTGCCGGACGCCTGCCCGGGACCGCCGTCGATATTGCCCGCGGTTCCTACATGTACGGCCAGCTCCCCGCGGGCTCCCTTGACGGGCTGGCGGCCATGACCTTCGCCGCGTGGGTGCGCCCGACGGCGGCGGCGAACTGGGCACGCATCTTCGACTTCGGCAACGACACCAAAACGTACGCCTTCCTCGCCCAGCGCGACGGCGCCGGGCTGCCGCGGTTCGCCATCACCCGGAACTTTGCCGGGGGTGAACAGACGATCGTGGGCGCTGCCCCGCTGCCGGTCAACGAGTGGAGCCACGTTGCGGTCACCTTGGACGGCCAGGCCGGAACGCTGTACGTCAACGGAAAGCAGGCCGGCAGGAATGCTGCCCTGACTCTGACCCCGGCCCTCCTGGGAAGCCTCGCCAAGGTGTGGCTCGGCCGGTCGCAGTACAATGATCCCAACTTCGCCGGCGCCTACCAGGACGTGAACATCTGGTCCTCCGCACTGACCGCAGGGCAGATCGGCGAGCTGGCGGCAGCCCGCGCGTCGGGCACTTCGGCGGGGAACGGCAACGTCGTCTCCCTCGCCTGCAGCGAAACCGGCGGAAACGTGCTGGCCGATGCCTCCGGTAAGGGCCGGCATGCAGCGCTCCGGCGCACCTGGGGCGTGCCCAGCCACCCCGGATTCCTGGCCGCGTACCCGGAGACCCAGTTCATCGAGCTGGAGAGCAGGACCACGCCGGACTACTTCCGTGTCTGGGCTCCCTATTACACCGCGCACAAGATCCTGAAGGGTCTCCTCGACGCCTACACCGCTACCGCGGAACCAAAGGCGCTGGACCTGGCTACCGGACTCTGCGACTGGATGCACTCGCGGTTGAGCAAACTCACGCCGGCCGTACGCCAGCGCATGTGGGGAATCTTCTCCAGCGGCGAATACGGCGGCGTCGTGGAAGCCATCCTGGAGACCTACGGGCACTCGGGCAAGCCGGAGCACCTGGAGCTCGCCAAGTACTTCGACCTCGACTCCCTCATTGATGCGTGCGCCCAGAACAGGGACATCCTCGCCGGGCTCCATGCCAACCAGCACATCCCGATCTTCACCGGGCTGGTGCTGATGTACAACGCCACGGGCGAGGAGCGCTACCTGGCCGCGGCCCGCAACTTCTGGACCATGGTGGTGCCCACCCGCATGTTCAGCATCGGCGGCACCAGCCAGGGCGAGTTCTGGAAGGAGCGGGACCGGATCGCGGCCACCCTGAACGCGACCGACGCCGAATCCTGCTGCGCCTACAACATGCTCAAGCTGTCCCGCGAGCTGTTCTTCAGGGAGCAGAACCCCGCGTACATGGACTATTACGAGCGGGCACTTTTCAACCAGGTCCTCGGGTCCAAGCAGGACAAGGAAAGTGCGGAGCTGCCGCTGGCCACCTACTTCATCGGCCTGCAGCCGGGCGCCGTCCGCGACTTCACGCCCAAGCAGGGCACCACGTGCTGCGAGGGCACCGGCCTCGAGTCGGCCACGAAGTACCAGGATTCGGTCTACTTCACCGCCGGTGACGGAAGCGCGCTCTACGTCAACCTCTACATGCCGTCTACGCTCCGGTGGGCTGCGAAGAACGTCACGGTCACCCAGCAGACCTCCTACCCCTTCGAACAGCGCACCACCCTGCAGGTTTCGGGCTCCGGGCAGTTCGAGCTCCGGCTGCGGGTCCCGGCGTGGGCCACCGCCGGCTTCACCGTCCGGGTCAATGGTGCAGTAACGGAGGCGGCAGCGACGCCGGGCACCTACCTCAGCATCGCCAGGGCCTGGAAGGACGGGGACACTGTGGACGTCGAGATGCCGTTCACCCTCCGCGCCGAGCGGGCCCTGGATGACCCTTCCGTGCAGACCCTCATGTACGGGCCGGTGCACCTCGTGGCATGCGACGCCCGCACGGATCTTCTACCGTTCAGCCTTTACGGGACGGCCAAACTCAACGGCGACCTTGCCGCGGCTCTTCAGCCGATCGCAGGCAAGCCCCTGCACTTCACCGTTGCCGGCGTCGAACTGGCACCCTTCCTCGAGGGAACCGAGGATGCCTGCCACTCGTACTTCCGGCGCACCGAGGCCTCAGTCGTGTTCGGCGGCGTGGACTCCGGCGTGGCCAACCCGGCGCGGGCCACCAAGACCACGCTCCTCGACGACGTCTGGCAGTCAGCCCCCTTCGCCAACAAGCCGGAGCTGCTTCGGCGCGTGGCCCAGGTGACGGCGGCGTGGGTCTCGGAAGGCTCGCTCAGCCGCGCGGACGCCGACCGGATCTACGGTGCAGCCCAGCGGGCCGCGTTCGGCAGCCCCGAAAGCGAGATCGACGACCTGCAGCAGATTGCGGCGGCGGCGCTCGCGGCCGGCCGGATCACGGCGGAAACCGGCGACATGCTCGGTGCCAGGCTGAAAGCGGCCAGCAAAGCACTCGCCCAGAAAACCCCGGCCAAGGCCGTGCACTACCTCGGGCAGTACATCGACGGCACCACCCGGGACATTGCCGACCAATCCCTGCGGGACCTGCTGGTCAGCGGCGCCCAGGCGCTGGTGGCCAGGCTGACCTGACTTACCCACCCAACCATCGCGGCCTCCGGGCCGCACGAACGAAAGTGTCTCAATGCTCCCTACCCACTCACGGGCCCGCACGGGCCCGGCCATGACAACGGCGGCCGCGCTGGCCGCTTCGGCTGCCCTGGCGCTCGGCGGGCTGGTCGCCGCGGCGCCGGCCCACTCCGCCGTCGACGACGGCCTGGTCCTCAAATACAACCTGACGGAAGCCGCCGGGACCGTTGCGGAGGACAGCTCCGGCAACGGACGCAACGGCGTGATTAGCGGTGACGCCACCGCGCTGGGCGGCGAAGGGCTGCAGCTCGGCGGTACAAACGGCCATGTCCGGCTCCCGAACGACGTCATGCGCGGGCTCAACTCCATCACCGTCTCCACCGACGTGAAGATCGCGGCCGACCAGGGCGCCCCCTACTTCATCTGGGGAATGGGCAACACCACCAACGGCACCGGCAGCGGCTACCTGTTCACCACCGGCAACGCGTACCGGACCTCCATCGCGAGCGGCAACTGGTCCACCGAGCAGACCCTCAGTGCCAACCGGGACCTGGCGCGCAGCGCCTGGAAGACCATCACCTACACCCTCAGCGGCGGAACCGCCGTCCTCTACGAGGACGGCACCGAGGTTGCCCGCAAGACCGGCGTCACCATCACGCCGGGAAGCATTGGGGGAGGAACGACGACGGCGAACTACCTTGGGCGGTCGGTCTACAGCGGTGACAAGTACCTCAAGGGGCAGGTCCGGGATTTCCGCATCTACAACCGCGCCCTCTCGGCAGCCGAGGTCCGCGAACTCGGATACGTTTCCCCGGAACAGCGGGTGGCCCTCGATCTGCAGGACCTGTCGTTGGGGGATACTTCCGCAGTGACCTCCAACCTGAAGCTGCCCACCACCGGCCCGAACGGCTCGGCTTACACCTGGTCCTCCTCGGATCCGGCCACGGTCTCAGCTCAGGGCGCGGTCACCCGCCCGCCTAACGGAACCGGAGACAGGACCGTGACGCTGACCGCCACGGCCACCTCAGGAGAGGCGTCGGCGTCGAAAACGTTCACGGTCACGGTGCGGGAAGATATCAGCGACGACCAGAAGGTCACCGAGGCCGCGGCGGCCCTGAACGTGTGGGATGCCAAGGCGATCCGGGGGAACATCACCCTTCCTACCGCGGGGCTGTACGGAACGAAAGTGGAGTGGACGTCGAGCGACGAGTCCGTGGTCACTGCCACCGGCGAGGTGACGCGGCCGGCCTACGGCAGCGAGCAGGCCAGGCTTAACCTGCACGCCACGGTTTCCCTTGGCAAGACCAAGGCCAGGAAGAAGTTCCGCGTCACTGTGCTGCCGCTGCCCAAGGCCGAGGCCAAGGAAGGCTACGCCTTCGCGTACTTCACCGGCAACGACCTCGCCGGCGAGAACATCTACATGGCCGCAAGCCGCGGCAACGACGCGCTCAAGTGGGACGAGCTGAACGGCGGAAAGCCGGTCCTCACGTCCGGGCTCGGCACCAAGGGGCTGCGCGACCCGTTCATCATCCGTTCGCCGGAAGGCGACAAGTTCTACATGATCGCCACGGACCTCTCCATCGGCAGCGGCACCAGCTGGGACTCCTCCCAGCGCCAGGGCAGCCAGTACATCGAGGTCTGGGAGTCGACCGACCTGGTCAGCTGGTCCGGGCAGCGGCACGTGAAAGTCTCGCCGGACACCGCGGGGAACACCTGGGCTCCGGAAGCCCACTACGACGAAAAGATCGGCGCCTACGTCGTGTACTGGGCCTCCAAGCTCTACGCAGACAACGATCCCAGCCACGCCGGCGGCACGTACAACAAGATGATGTACTCCACCACCCGGGACTTCCGGACCTTCACCGAGGCCAAGGTGTGGAATGACCCGGGCAACTCGGTCATTGACTCCACCGTCATCAAGGAGGGCGACACGTTCTACCGGTTCACCAAGGACGAGGGACAGGTTTCCGGATGCCTGGACATCATGCAGGAAAAGTCCAAGGACCTGCTGGCCGTTGACCTGCCCGCCACGAACCCCCGCAACTGGTCGCTGATGGGCAACTGCATCGGCAAGAACGCCGGAACGGGCGGAGTGGAAGGGCCCACCGTCTTCAAGTCGAACACGGAGGAGAAGTACTACCTGTTCGTCGACGAATTCGGCGGCCGCGGCTACATCCCGCTGGAAAGCACCAGCCTGGAAAACCCCAACTGGAAGCTCTCCACCAACTACGAGCTGCCCCGCGCACCGCGCCACGGCACGGTTCTGCCTGTCACCAAGACGGAGCTGGAGCGCCTGCACAGCC
Source organism: Arthrobacter sp. K5 (assembly GCF_040448525.1). Taxonomy (NCBI): domain Bacteria; kingdom Bacillati; phylum Actinomycetota; class Actinomycetes; order Micrococcales; family Micrococcaceae; genus Arthrobacter; species Arthrobacter sp. K5. The sequence goes on from NZ_CP159279.1 coordinate 3,500,977, forward strand.
AGCTGTGATTCTGCTCTGATCGCAAGAGGACAGGGGGTTCCGCCTGCGGAGCCCCCTGTCCTTTACGTTTTATCTCCTGCCGTACTTCTTATGGACAGCCTGTTTACTGACGCCGAGGGCCTGCGCAATCGCCTCCCATGGCAAACCCGCCAGCCTGGCCCGCCGCACCAGGGCCGCTTCCGCCCGTCCGATCTCCCGATGCAGTTCGGCCACGGCCTGCAGGCCATTCACCGGATTGTCGCCGTCCATGGATCCCACCAAAGTTTTCAAACGCCCTACCTCCATGGCGTCAACTTTAGTTGACGGGCAGAAGGGGGTCAACGAAAGTTGACGTCACCCATCGTGCCGGTTGCGGGCCACTGTCGATTCGTCAACCGGTTGACCGATAGGGAATAATTCGATTGCCGCCGTTCCCCTTTTGCGAAACCGTTCTGGAGAAAATATGGAAAGCACCGGCATGATGGCCCTGTTCCTGGCTGGCTCTGACAACCTGGCCACCAGCGCCCTGCCGCAAGCCCCGACTGTCGTCGAGGAGTCGGCGCCCCGGTCAGGTGCCTGGCACACGTTCAGGGGCAGGACCGCCAGTGCCCTTCACCGCCTGGCATGGGCTGTTGAGCCCAAGGTGCCCGGCAGCCGCTGACCTGCGGCCAAACGGCGGGGCGGGTCTACAATCCTTTAGTTATTTCTGCCCGCTCCCACACCTTGGAGTTCCAATGATCCGGAAGGCTGTTGCCGGAGACGCTGCCGCCCTTGCTGACTTGGCGGCGGCGACGTTCCCGCTCGCTTGCCCGCCCGGCTCCTCGACCGAGGACATCCGGCTCCACCTCAAGCGGACGCTCAGCGAGGACAAATTCGCGGAGTACCTCGCGGACAGCAAAATCGCCATCCTGGTGCTTGAACAGGGCGGCGGCCGGCTTGACGGGTATACCCTGCTCGTCGACCGGCAGTCAACGGACCCCGACGTGCTCCGCGCCCTTGACGGACGCCGGTCCGTCGAGCTGAGCAAATGCTATGTGCGCCCGGACCACCACGGACGGGGCGCAGCCTCCGCGCTCATGCGGGCGTCCTTGGACTGGGCTGCGGGCCAGGGTGCGGCAAGCGTCTGGCTGGGGGTCAACAGCCAGAACGCCAAAGCCATCCGCTTTTACGAGAAGTCGGGTTTCACCAATGTGGGGACGAAGTCGTTTACCCTGGGCGACTCGGTGGAGAGCGACTTCATCCTGGAGATGACTCTCCCGGCGAAGGGCTAACCACACCGCTGCCCCCATGTACCGCCCGCCTCCGCGGGAAGGAAGCCAGAAGCTGCTGCCGCATGGTGAGCCGGCTGCTGCGGACCACCACAATCACTGCGAGCAATCCGGTCAGCAGCACGACGGCACCGCCGGCGGCCACCGACCAGCGGGCGCCGAACGTGCTGCCGAGCCAGCCCATGAGCGGGGCCCCCAGGGCAGTTCCGCCCTGCAGGGTTGCCAGGTAAAGAGCAAGTACCCGGCCCCGGAACTGTGGCTCCACGGAGAGCTGGATGCTCGTATTGCAGCTGTTCAGGAACGTCATTGAGGCGAGCCCCACCGGAACCAGAACGGCGGCGTACAGCCAGAACGACGGCGAGACGCTGCCTACCAGCGTGAAGAAACCAAGGCCCAGGGCTCCGCCGAGCAGGAAGCGCAGCCGGGGGCCGGATCTGCGGGCGGCCAGCAGGGCTCCGGCCAGTGTCCCGACCGCCATGATGGAGCCCAGGAGCCCGAATTCGCCGGGCCCCATTCCGAATTCCGCCGTGGACATCAGCGCGTTGGTGATGGGGAAATTCATGCCGAATGCCCCCAGGATGCCCACCAGGACGAGGATCAGCACCAGGTCCGGACGCCGGCGCACGTAGCCCAGCCCCTCGGCGACCTGGTGTTTGCTGCGGACTGCCGGCGGGGCCGGGGCGAGTCCCGCCGTGCGGATCCGGGCCAGCGAGATCAGGACGGCGGCGAAGCTGGCGGCGTTGAGCAGGAAAACGGGTCCGGTGCCGGCCCAGGCGATGAGTACTCCAGCGATCGCAGGCCCCGTCAGGCGGGCAGTGTTGAAGGAGGCGGAGTTGAGGGACACCGCGTTGGCGATATCGTCCTGTCCTACGAGTTCGGAGACGAAGGCCTGGCGTGCGGGCCCGTCAATGGCGCTGGCCAGCCCAAGGCAGAGGGCGGCTGCGTACACCTGCCACAGCTGCGCCGCGCCGGTAACCACCAGGAGCCCAACGACCAGCCCGCACAGGCCTATGGCCGACTGCGTCCACAACAGGATCACGCGCTTCCGGTGCCGGTCTGCGAGGACTCCTGCATAGGGGCCAAGCAGAAGCATGGGAAGGAACTGCAGGGCCGTGGTGATGCCGACGGCGGTGCCGGAATGGTCCGTGAGGACGGTCAGCACCAGCCAGTCCTGGGCCACCCTCTGCATCCAGGTGCCGATGTTGGACACAAGCGCCCCGCTGGCCCACAGTCGGTAGTTGGGGTTCTGCAATGCCCGGAAGGTGGCGCTCATCGGGCGCTCATCTCCTGCATGATGTGCGCGGCCCGGCTCAGGGTCAGCCTGTCCGCCGGGCTCAGCCCGGCGACCCGTTGCGCCAGCCAGGCGGTCCGCTGGCCCCGCGCCTCTTCCAGGACGTCCACGCCGGCAGGCGTGATGCCCACCTGGATCTGGCGGCCGTCCTCCGGGTGCGCTGACCGGGACACAAATCCCAGCTCTGCGAGGGCGTTCACAATCCGGGTCATGGACGGTGCCTGCACATGTTCACGCTCCGCAAGTTCGCGGGGGGTGCGCGGGCCGTCGCTGTGGAGCTGGGCCAGCACCGTGTACTGGCCCGGCGTAATGACGTCGCCGGTGGCCTCAACGCGAAGCCGGCGGGAGGTCCGCATCACGGCCGTCCGAAGGTCGATCGCCAGGATGTCCGGCCTGATTGACTGGGGGGTCTCTTGGTGTGCCGCTCCGGGTGCAGGCATTGAGGAAGTGCGCCTCCTGATAGTTAGCAACGCTAATTAGCTGGTCTAACCATTATCCACCGAGCACCTCCGGGCGGCAACCAATGCGGGGTGAATGTGAGCTATCTTGCCTTCGGGGCCGCGGTGCTTTGGCGGATCACGAGGTCGGTGGGGACGAGGGTGACGCCGGGTTGGGTGGTGTTGGTGCGGATCTGCTGCAGGACGTTGTCGACGCACCGGTTGCCGACGTCGGCGAAGTTCTGGTGGACGGTGGTGAGCGGGGGAGCGTAGGAGGAGGCTTCGGGGACGTCGTCGAAGCCGACCAGGCTGATGTCCCCGGGGACGGACAGGCCTTTTTCGCGGAAGGCGCGGAGCAGGCCGAGGGCCATGTGGTCGTTGGCGGCGAAGACGGCGGTGCAGCCGGGTTCGTCGGCGAGGCGGAGTCCGGCGGCGTAGCCGGAGTCGGCTGACCAGTCGCCGCGGAGCACGGGCGGGACGGGCTTGCCGGCGGCGGTGAGGGTGGTGCGCCAGGCGGCGGCGCGGCGTTCGCTGGCGTAGGACTCTTCGGGGCCGGCGACGTGCCAGACGGTGTCGTGGCCGAGGTCCAGGAGGTGTTGGACGGCTTTTTGGGCGCCGTCGGCCTGGTCGGTGTCCACCACGCTGTACTGCTCGCCGGCGTCGGAATCGACGACGACGACCTTGACTCCCGGGGGCAGCGTCACTGTGGCTGCATCGAGGAGGTGGACTTCCATGATGGCGATCACGGCGTCAACGGCGAGTTCGCCCATCCGGGAGAATGCGCCCTGGATTCCGGCCTGGGTGGGGGCCGTGACCGGGATCAGCGTGATGGCGAAGTCCTGCCGGGCTGCATGCAGTGCGATGGCCTCCAGTGTGCGCATGTTCCCCAGCGAGGACAGCGAGAACGTGATCACCCCGATGGTCCGGAAGCTGCCCCGTTTGAGTGCCCTGGCGGCACTGTTGGGCCGGTACCCCAGCTCGTTCATTGCCGCAATGACTTGGCGCCGCGTGCTTTCGATGACGTCCGGGCTCCCGTTGGACACGCGGGAAACCGTTTGGGAGGAGACTCCGGCGAGCTTGGCGACGTCGGCCATGGAGACCTGCTGTTTGCGCAGCGGCGCAGGGCCGGCCACCTCCTTTAGAGGGGACGAATTGCGGGCCGGGGGTTGACCGGATTCGTGCTCCATGTCACCATCGTACCAATCATGTTTGCGCAAACATTCACAAAAGCTCACAAAAATGTTTACGTAAACAGAAATACTCGGTCACCCGCCAGGTGACGAAGCCCTACAGAGGACCCTTCATGACAATGACGTCCCCGCAAGTCGCTCCGCCAGCCGGCGCGGCTGAGCCGGCAGGCCGCACGAGCCGCCGCGCCAGCCGCCGTTCGTGGGCCGGCTGGTGGTTTATCGGCCCGTTCATGGCCGTTTTCGCCCTGGTTTTCCTCGCCCCGATCGCGTATTCCATCTACCTGAGCGTCTTCCGCAACCAGCTCATCGGCGGCACCGCGTTCGTGGGCCTGGACAACTACGCCCGGGCGTTGGGGGACCCGCAGTTCTGGTCCGCACTGGGACGGGTTTCGCTGTTCCTGGCGGTCCAGGTGCCGGTCATGCTGGTGATCGCCCTGGTTGTGGCCCTCGCCCTGGACAGCGGCAGGCTCTACGGGAAGTCGTTCTTCCGGATCTCGATCTTCCTGCCCTATGCCGTGCCCGCCGTCGTCGCAACGCTCATGTGGGGCTTCATGTACGGCACCCGCTTCGGGCTGGTGGGAAACATCAACCAGGCCTTCGGTCTGAACCTGCCCAGCCCGCTGTCCTCCGAACTGGTGCTGGCCTCCATCGGAAACATCGTCACGTGGGAGTTCATCGGCTACAACATGCTGATCTTCTACTCGGCGCTGACCGTTATCCCCAAATCCCTGTATGAGGCCGCCGAGATCGACGGCGCCGGCCAGCTGAGGGTCATCGCCGCGATCAAGCTGCCGGCCATCCGCGGCGCCATCGTAGTGGCCACCATCTTCTCGGTGATCGGCAGTTTCCAGCTCTTCAACGAGCCCAGCATCCTCAAGAGCCTCTCACCCAACACCATCTCGACCTACTTCACGCCCAACCTGTACGCCTTCTCCCTGTCGTTCTCGGGGCAGCAGTACAACTACTCCGCCACGGTGGCGATCATCATGGGGCTGATCACCATGGCCATTGCCTACGCCGTCCAGGTCCGCGGCATGCGAAAGGAGCGCTGACCATGAGCGTTCAGACAGCCGCCCGCCCCGGCAGTGCCGGCGCAGGAACGTCGGCGCCGCTGAAACTCCGCACCCCGCGCCTGCGGACCCCGCGCGCAGCCGGCTCCCGGCGCTCGCGCCGCAGCCTGGCACTGAATCTCCTGATGGGCCTTGTCCTGCTCTACAGCCTGGCCCCGCTGTTCTGGCTCCTGGTCAACGCCACCAAAACGCAGGACGGCCTGCTCAACTCCTTCGGCCTGTGGTTCGCCGGTGATTTTGCCCTCTGGGACAACATCGCCCGGACAGCAACCTACGACGGCGGGATCTTCCTTCGTTGGTTCGCCAACACAGTCCTGTACGTCGTGCTCGGCGCTGGCGGTGCCACTTTCCTCGCCGTCCTCGGCGGCTACGCGCTGGCCAAGTTCGATTTCCCCGGCCGGAAGGCTGTGTTCGCCGTCGTCATCGGAGCGGTGGCCATCCCGGGCACGGCACTCGCGGTCCCCACGTTCCTGATGTTCAGCCAGATGGGCCTCACCAACACCCCCTGGGCCGTGATCATCCCTTCGCTCATCTCGCCCTTCGGCCTGTACCTCATGTGGACGTTCGCCGCCGAGGCCATCCCCACCGAGATCATGGAGTCCGCCCGGATCGACGGCGCCAGCGAGGCACGCACCTTCTTCCAGGTCTGCCTGCCGCTGCTGACACCGGGCATTGTCACCGTGCTGCTTTTCACCATGGTGGCCACCTGGAACAACTACTTCCTGCCGCTGATCATGCTGAAGAACCCCGACTGGTACCCCCTTACCCTGGGCCTGAACGCGTGGAACGCGCAGGCCGGCACCGCCGGCGGGGAAGCCATCTTCAACCTGGTCATCACCGGTTCCCTGCTCACCATCCTGCCGCTGATCGCAGCGTTCCTGCTGCTCCAGCGCTATTGGCAGTCCGGCCTTTCCGCCGGAAGCGTCAAAGAATAACGCCCGTCCCGCTCCAACAACGCAGTTAGAAGGAAGACATGATCAAGACCCTGACCCGCCGCGGCCTGCTGCAGACTTCCGCCGTCGCCGCCGCACTCGCCCTGGGGCTCACCGCCTGCGGAGGCGGCGGCAACGCGGCGCCGCAGCAAACGGTCAACAGCGACGCCGTCGAAGCCGCGCTCCAAAAAGGCGGCAAGCTGACGGTGTGGGCCTGGGACCAGTCCCTGAAGAAGGTCGCCGAGGGCTTCGAGGCCAAGTACCCCAACGTGGACGTCAACCTGGTCAACTCAGGCACCGGCAACGACCAGTACACCGCACTGCAGAACGCGATCTCAGCCGGCTCAGGCGTCCCCGACGTGGCGCAGATCGAGTACTACGCACTTCCGCAGTTTGCGCTCAGCAAGTCGCTGGCTGACCTCGGCCAGTTCGGCGCCGCCAGCCTCGACGGCACCTTCACGGCCGGTCCGTGGTCCTCGGTGCAGGCGCAGGGCGGCGTCTACGGACTCCCCATGGACTCCGGCCCCATGGCCCTCTTCTACAACAAGCAACTCTTCGACAAGCACGGCATCGCAGTGCCCACCACCTGGGATGAGTTCCTCGAGGCCGGCCGTGCGCTGAAGAAGGCCGACCCCAAGGCCTACATCGCCAACGACACCGGTGACGCCGGGTTCACCACCAGCATGATCTGGCAGGCCGGCGGCAAGCCCTACGAAGTGGACGGCACCAACGTCGGCGTGAACTTCTCCGACGAAGGGTCCACCAAGTTCGCCGAGACCTGGCAGAAGCTCATCGACGAGGACCTCCTTGCCCCCATCAGTTCCTGGAGCGACGAGTGGTACAAGGGCCTCGGCAACGGCACCATCGCCACCCTGTCCACCGGCGCCTGGATGCCCGGGAACCTGGTGTCCGGCGTAGCCGACGGGGCCGGCAAATGGCGGGTCGCCCCCTTGCCGCAGTGGGAGAAGGGCGCCAGCAGCAGCGCGGAAAACGGCGGCAGCTCGCTGGCCATCCCCGCCGCCAGCAGCCAGGCAGCCTTGGCGTACGGCTTCCTGAAGTACTCCAATGTTGAAGAAGGCGTCCAGGCCAGGATCGACGGCGGCGCGTTCCCCGCCACGTCAAAGGATCTCGCGTCCGAGAAATTCCAGAACACCGAGTTCAAGTACTTCGGCGGCCAGAAGGCAAACGAGATCTTCGCCGAATCAGCGAAGAATGTTCCCGCCGGCTGGTCCTACCTGCCCTTCCAGGTCTACGCCAACAGCATCTTCAACGACACCGCCGGCCAGGCCTATGTCTCCGGCACCAAGCTCAAGGACGGCCTGGCCGCGTGGCAGAAAGCCTCGGCCAAGTACGGCACCGAGCAGGGCTTCAACGTCAAGGAATAAGAGCCCGCAGGCAACCCAAACCATCTCCGCGGACGCGCCAGCCAGCCCGGCGCGTCCGCGGCCACCCAAACGCGCCCAAAAAGAGGAACTCATGACCCACACCACCCACCACCGCTGGCTGCGCTGGCCGTCCCCGGACACCAAGAGGCTGGCCTTCGGTGCCGACTACAACCCCGAGCAGTGGCCCCGCGAGGTCTGGACAGAGGATGTGCGGCTCATGAGGGAGGCCGGGGTCAACATCGTCTCCCTCGCCATCTTCTCGTGGGCACGCATCCAGCCCGCGCGGGACAGCTGGGACTTTTCCTGGCTCGACGACATCATCGGCCTGCTCCACGCCAACGGCATTGCCGTGGACCTCGCCACCGCCACCGCCTCCCCGCCGCCGTGGCTCGCGGCCGAACACCCGGAAATCCTGCCGGTCACCCAGAACGGCGAAACCCTCTGGCCGGGCGGCCGGCAGCACTGGCGGCCCACGTCGCCGGTGTTCCGCGAGCATGCACTGACGCTCGTGCGCACCATGGCGGAGCGCTACAAGGACCACCCCGCCGTCTGCGCCTGGCACGTTTCCAACGAACTCGGCTGTCACAACATCTACGACTATTCCGACGACGCCGCGGCTGCTTTCCGCAGCTGGCTGCAGGACCGCTACGGCACCCTTGAGGAGCTGAACACTGCCTGGGGGACCGACTTCTGGTCCCAGCGCTACGCGGACTGGAACCACATCCTCCCGCCGCGCAAGGCAGCGTCCTACCCGAATCCCACGCAGCAGCTGGACTTCAAGCGCTTCTCCTCGGACTCGCTGCGGGACTATCTCCGCGCGGAGCGCCGGATCCTGAGCAGCATCACCCCGGACATCCCCGTGACCACCAACTTCATGGTGATGGGGGAGACGAAGGGAATGGACTATTCCGCCTGGGCGGCCGACGTCGACTTCGTTTCCAACGACCACTACGTGGTCCCGGGACCGCAGGACCACGACGAACTGTCCTTCTCCGCGAACCTGACCGGCAACATCGCCGGCGGCAACCCCTGGTTCCTCATGGAGCACTCCACCAGCGCCGTGAACTGGCAGCCCGTGAACACGCCCAAGAAGCCCGGTGCCCTCGCCCGGGACTCGCTCACCCACGTGGCCCACGGCGCAGACGCGGTCTGCTTCTTCCAGTGGCGGCAGTCGCGCGCCGGGGCAGAGAAATACCACTCCGCGATGGTGTCGCACGCCGGCAGCGACAGCCGGCTCTTCCGCGACGTCACCGCGCTGGGACGCACGCTGGGCGAACTCTCGCCGGTCACCGGCAGCCGCCGCGAGCCGGCACGGGCCGCGATCCTCTTCGACTGGGACTCCTGGTGGGCCAGCGAACTGGACTCCCATCCGAGCGACCGCCTCCGCTACCGGCAGGAGGCACTCGACTGGTACTCGGCGTTCCTGGCCACCGGCATCCGCGCCGATGTCCTCCCCGCGGCAGCCTCCCTTGACGGCTACCAGCTGGTCATCGCACCGGTCCTGCACGTTGTGCCGGCCGAACTGCGCTCGCGACTGACCGCTTTCGTCGAGTCCGGCGGGCACCTCGTGACCACGTACTTCTCGGGCATCGTGGACCAGAACGACCACGTGTGGCTGGGCGGATATCCCGGCGCCCTCAGCGATCTGCTGGGGATCCGGGTGGAAGAGTTCGGGCCGCTGGCACCAGGGGAAGAAGCCAGGCTCGACGACGGTTCAACCGGCACGCTGTGGGCGGACTCCGTTGCCACCACCTCCGCCGAGACCAAGATCCTGCGACGGTTCGCCTCCGGTGACCACGCCGGCGAACCGGCTGTAACCCGGCGCAGCGTGGGCAGCGGATCCGCCGGCTACGTGGCGACGCGGCTCGGATCAGCCGGCCTGGTCCCTGTCCTGCGGGAATTCGCCGGCCTGGCCGGCGTCGAGTCTGAACTGCCCGCGGAGCTGTGTGGCGCCGTCGAACTCGCCGTCCGCACCGGGGAGGACGGGCGCTTCCTTTTCCTGATCAACCGAACGGACCAGGCCGTGGACATCTCGGCGGTCCCCGGGGCCGTGCTCGCGGTCCCCGGGCCGGGCGACGGTACCGCTAAGCTCGCCGCCCGCGGCGTGGCCGTCCTCAAAAGCCCCAAATAAAGCAGTCCCCAGAGAACAGCAGCATCACCGCACCGAAGGGAATTCAATGACGAACAGATCCAGACGGCCCTGGGCCGTGACCGCCGCCGTCAGCGCGGCGGTCTTCTCCGCAGGGCTCGTGGCCGGACCCGCGTCCGCCGCGCAGGCACCGGCGAAGGCAGCCGACGAACCCGTGCCGGCCGGCGCCGTCACCGTGCGGCCGGACCCCTCCTACCAGGGCGATGCCTTCGAAGGATGGGGCACCAGCCTGGTGTGGTTCGCCAACGCCACCGGCGACTATCCGGATGAAATCCGCAACAAGCTTGCCGACATGGTCTTCGGCGACGAAGGGCTGAACCTCAACATCGCCCGGTACAACGTCGGCGGCGGCAACGCGCCCGACGTGAAGGACTACCTGCGCGCCGGCGGCGCCGTTGAAGGCTGGTGGAAGGCCCCCGAGGGCACCACCCGGCAGGACAAAGACTGGTGGGATCCGGAAAATCCGGACCACTGGAACCTCGACGCCGACCAGACGCAGCGCTGGTGGGTGGACCGGATCAAGAACGACATCACGCACTGGGAAGCCTTCAGCAACTCCCCGCCCTGGTTCCAGACGGTCAGCGGCTACGTTTCGGGCGGCTTCAACTCCTCGCAGGACCAGCTGCGGACCGAGAGCGTTGATGACTTCTCCTCCTACCTGGTCGGCGTCGTCAAGGAGCTGGAAAAGGCGCACGGCATCAAGATCGACACGATCGATCCCATGAACGAACCGAACACCCCGTACTGGGGAACCAGCCTGAATTCGGCGGGCCAGCCCGTCGGGGGCCGGCAGGAAGGCGCCCACATGGGCCCCGAACTGCAGCAGAAGGTGGTCCAGTCCCTGGCCAAGGCACTGGCCAGTGCCGACACCGGCGCTGTCATCAGCGCCATGGACGAGACCAACCCCTCGACGTTCGCCAGCAACTGGAACAGCTATTCCGCCGACGCCAAGGAAAACGTCGCGCAGCTCAACGTCCACACCTACGGGACCGGGCAGCGGACAGCCGTCCGGGACATCGCCAAGGGAGAGGACAAGCCCCTGTGGATGAGTGAAACCGGCGGTTCCTGGTTGGACGGGCAGAACTTCACAAGCATGCAGCCCGGCCTTGGCCTGGCCCAGCACATGGTCAACGACCTCCGCGAGCTCGAGCCCGAGGCCTGGGTGTTCTGGCAGCCCGTCGAGGACTACAACAACATGAAGCCCGGCGGCGAAAGCGCCATCGGCTCCAACTGGGGCGAGATCCAGCTGCCCTTCGACTGTGAGGCCGGGGACAACCTCGAAAGCTGCCCGATCTACACGAACACCAAGTTCAACACCGCGCGGAACTTCACGCACTACATCAAGCCCGGCGACCGCCTGGTCAAGGTGGACGACACCAACAGCGCGGCCGCCGTCTCCGACTCCGGAGCCACCGTGGTGCACGTGAACGACGGCAAGCAGCAGCGCCAGGTTGCCCTGGATCTTTCCGGCTTCGAAGCCGTCCAGGGCAATGCCACCGTGACGCCGGTGACCAGCGACGCGTCCGGCGCACTGGTTAAGGGCGAGCCGGTCGCCGTCGGAAAGGACCGCACGGCGGTCCTCACGGTACCGGCCGAATCCGTCACGACGTTCCTCGTCAACGGCGTGCACGGCGTGGCCAAGGAGGCCGCCCTGGTTCAGGCGGACCACGTCTACCGGCTCCAGGGCGTGGAAAGCGGCAAGTCCCTTAGCCAGGGAACCGGCAGCGCCGCCGTCATCCGTTCCGGTGCGGGTGCCGACCAGCAGTGGAGAATCCGCCGCCTCAGCGGCGAGAACAGCAGCCGTGCCCGCTATGCCCTTGAAACGCCCGACGGCGGGCGGCAGCTCACGGTCGTCGACGGAGCCCCGCAGCTGGTACCGGCGGAGGCAGCCCCGGCTGACGCCTCCCAGTGGACCATGTCAACCACGGGCGACGGCACCTACACGTTCGTCAACGCGGCCACCGGACGGCTCCTCGAGGTGGGCGGGCACGCCACCGCGGACGGATCCCCGGTGACCCTGTGGACCGCCAACTCCGGCGAGAACCAGCGCTGGCGGGTCATCGACGAAACTGTCCAGGGATTCCGGAACGTCGCGGCCTTTACGGTGCCAGGGACCGCTCCGCAGCTGCCCGCCACCGTGGTCCCCGTCTACCGTGACGGTGCCCGCGGCGAACTGCCGGTGACCTGGGCGTTGCCGACGGAGAGCCGGTGGAGCAAGCCCGGAACCGTTGACGTGCGCGGGACGGCGACGGACGTGCTGGGCGCTGCGCATCCGGTGACGGCCAAGGTCACCGTCGACACGTTGGTGGCTACACTTCCGGCGCGGGCCAAGACCTACGCCGGAGGCACGCCTGCGATGCCTGCCACCGTGACAGCGGTGACCGCCGGCGGAAGCAAAGTGGAGCGGCCGGTGGTCTGGGATGCCGCCGGGCCGTTCACCGAAACGGGCGTTGCCACGGTTGCCGGCACAGCCGACGCCGCCGACGGGCGGACACTGCCCGCCGCCGTGCGCGTCCAGGTCACGGCGGGAACGGCCGACAACGTGGCCGATGACCCCGGTGCCACGTTCAGCGCCACCTTCACCGAGCCGGGCTACAGCACCGCAGGGCTGGGTAACGGCAACCTGACGGACAAGGCCTGGTCCAACTGGAAGTCGGGCACCAAGAACACCACCGACACCCTCTCCGTGGCGCTGGCCAGCCAGAAGACGGTGACCGGCGTGAAGGTCCACTTCTACCGCGACGGATCCACCGACAGCTACGCCCAAAGCCTCCAGGTGCAGACAAAGGCTGCCGACGGCGCGTGGCAGAACGCTGGCGCCCCGGTCCAGGTCCCCGGCGGCAGCCCCGCCCCGGTGGTCACAGTTCCGGTAGCCAGCGTGGACACCAAGGACGTCCGCGTGGTCCTCACCGCACGGCCGAACACCCACATGACGGTCAGCGAAGTGCAGGTCCTGGCGCTGGCTCCGGGCCAGTCCTCCGACGCCGCCGCGGCCGGCATTTCCGTCAACGGCCAGCCGCTGGCCGGCTTCGACCCGGACGTCACCTCCTACCGGACCGACGTCCAGGGAGCGCGGCAGGAAGTCACGGCCACGGCTGCTGACCCGTACGCGGTGGTCACCGTTACGCAGTCGGAGTCCGGAACCGCCGTCGTCACGGTCCGAAGCGAAGACGGAAGCCAGACCCGGACGTACGAGGTCGCTTTCGGCCGGTAGGAAGCTGGGTTCCGCCGCTATTCCGCGGCGGAACCCAGCCCGGTTGTCACAAATCCTGTGGGGTCCGCCAGGAACCGGGCGAACCCAAGTTCCGCTGCGCCGATCATCATGAGGTTGGAGCCGAGTGCCGCGGGGTGCACCTTGGCCTGGGCGGCCGGCCCGTCCAACGCCTGGGACAGCAGCAGGTCATCGAGGGCGGACGGCGCAAGCGCGTAGAGGACCCCGAGGAAACCGTCGAGGATGATCACTTCCGGGTTGAAGGTGTTGACGGCGTTCCGCAGGGCGATGGCCAGGAATCCCAGCTGCCGGGATATTTCCTCTGCGACGGCGGGGCTGCCTGACGCCCGGAGGGCCTGTTCCAGCTGGGAAGTGTCGCCGCCGCTGACGCCGAGCAGTTCGAAGAGCCGTCCCTGGGACACCTCTGTTTCCAGGCAGCCGGTGGCGCCGCAGTGGCACTGTTCGCCGGAGGTCCGGACGAACGTATGGCCCAGTTCCCCGGCGTAACCGGAGGCGCCGCGGAGCAGCATGCCGTTGGAAATGATCCCGCCGCCGATGCCGCTGGCCCCGCCGTTGAGGTACACGAGGTTGTCCCGCCCGGCGCCGGCCCCGAAGATCAGTTCAGCCTCCGCCGCGAGTGAGGCATCGTTGGCGGCCTGGCAGGCGTAGCCGGTGGCCTCGCTCAGCATCCGGGCAACAGGCTCGTCCCGCCAACCCAGGTGCGGCGCATGGCGGACCGTCCCGTCGTCGGGGTTTACCAGGCCGGGCACCGCCACACCGATGCCGGTGATCCGGTACGAGTGGTCCAGCTCCGTCCGCATTCCCTCGATGACGGCAGCGGCGATGTTGACCGCCTCCCGTGCGCTGGGAATCCGTTCGGTGGCGAATCGGATCTTCTTCTGCACGATGCCGCCCAGGTTGACCAGCCCGATGGTGACCGCATCGATCTCCGGGTAGACAGCAAGCGCCGCAATGGAAGGGCTCGGACGCACCTCGGGGCTCGGACGGCCCACCTGGGCCTCGCCCGTTGGCGCCGTCTCATAGACCAGCCCGAGCGCGGCCAGCTGGCCGATCAGGGTGCCGACCGTTGACCTGTTGAGCCCGGTCCTTTTCGTCAGCTGGGCCCGGCTGAGGACACGGTGATGGTGGACCAGCGACGTGATCAGCGCCAGGTTGTTCCGCCGGGAGGGGTCCAGCTCGCTGGGAGGGGCGGCCGGGGCGGCCCGTTGGCGAGGGGAAGACATCATCGGAACGATATCAGCTGCCGAAGACCTTGGTGTCGAGGAAGCCGTTGCGGAACTTCCCCTCCGGATCGAGGCGCCCCGCGAGGGCCTTAAAGTCGGCGAAGCGCGGGTAAAGCGGCGCGAGGCGGGAGGCATCGGCGTCGAACAGCTTGCCCCAGTGCGGACGGGCGCCGAACGGCGCCAGCGCGGCCTCGACCGCCGGGAGCACGGCCTCGACGGCGGGCTGGTCCTGCCGCCAGGTGAGGTGCAGGCCGATGCTGTCGGTTCCGTAGTTCGGGCTCAGCCAGAGGCTGTCGGCGGCCATGGTGCGGATTTCGGAGACCAGCAGCAGCGGAGTCACCAGGTGGGACAGCCGGCGCATGGTCTGGATGGCGTCCGCGGCGTGCTCGCGGGGGACCAGGTATTCGCTTTGCAGCTCGTCGCCCTTGCTCGGAGTGAATTCCATCCGGAAGTGGGCCAGCCTGTCCGACCAGGGGCCGGGCACTCCCAACTGCTGCGTGCAGGTGCTCCCGGAAACCCCGGCGATGGGATGCCTTGCTTCGGCGGCCGGGCTGCCGCCGTAGAAACTGTGACGCTCCGCTCCTCCTGCTTCCTCTGTCCTGGCCTTGAGCCAGGCCTGGCCGATCCGGTCCCCGCTCCAGTCGGTGAACAGGCTGACGCTGTACGCCGAGGAGGTGACGTCGTCGAAATTCTCCAGCACCTGGTCCCACGAGAGGTTCTCAAAGACCGTCTGCACCACCGGGAAGGCAGGTTCGATGTCCAGGGTCAGGCTGCTGACCACGCCCAGGGCGCCAAGGCCCACCACCATCCCGTTGAAGTCCGGGGTTTCGCCGCGGCGGGCGGTGAGGATCCCGCCGTCGGCGGTGACCAGTTCAAGGCCGGCGACGGCGGTGGCCAGGTTGCCGTTTCGGTCGCCTGATCCGTGGGTGGCGGTGGCGACGGCCCCGGCCACCGAGATGTGGGGGAGGGAAGCAAGGTTGTGCAGCGCATAGCCCTGCCGCTGCAGCTCGGCCGCCAGGGTCCCGTACCGGGTGCCGCCGCTCACGGTCACTGTCATGCTCTCTGAGTCCACCTCGATGGCGGGCGCGAGGTGTTCGAGCGAGACCAGGGCTCCGGCGGTGTCGGCGATGCGGTTGAAGGAGTGCCGCGAGCCGAGCGCCCGAAGCCGGGAAGCGCCGGCCACCAGGTCCTGAAGCTCCGCCATGGTCCGCGGTTCCCGCACCTCGGCCGCGGCGTACCTGAGGTTGCCCGCCCAGTTGTACTCCTCGGTGTGCAGCTCAGTTCCTGCTTCGCTGACCATTGCCTGCCCTTCGTTTGGTGTCCTAGAGAACATAACACCCCTTGAGGCGGGAAGGATAGGGCTCCACGGCATTGATGTCGCCGGATTTCGCTCTGTAAAAATGGTTGACAGACCGCCAAAAGCGAATATGTTTGTTTGTGGAACATTTTCCGGATCTGCCTGCGGGACAGGTCCCTCCAAACCAAACGGGAGCACTCAATGGCGATTCAGCCCACGCGTGATGACAAGTTTTCCTTCGGCCTGTGGACCGTCGGCTGGGAGGCGCAGGACCAGTTCGGCTCCGCAACCCGCCCGCCGCTGGACACCGTGGAGGCCATCAACCGGCTCAGTGACCTGGGCGCCTACGGCATCACCTTCCACGACAACGACCTGTTCCCGTTCGGCTGCTCCGCGGCTGACCGGCAGCGGGAGATCGACCGCCTGACCGGTGCACTGAAGGCCACCGGCATGGTGGTGCCCATGGTCACCACCAACCTGTTCAGCCACCCGGTCTTCAAGGACGGCGGCTTCACCAGTAACGACCGGGGTGTTCGCCGCTTCGCCCTGCGCAAGGTCCTGGAAAACATCGACCTCGCCGCCGAGCTGGGCGCCGAAACCTTCGTGATGTGGGGCGGGCGCGAAGGCAGCGAGTACGACGCCGCCAAGGACATCCGTGGTGCCCTCGAGCGCTACCGCGAGGCCGTGAACCTGCTGGGCGACTACGTGACGGACAAGGGCTACAACATCCGCTTCGCGATCGAGCCCAAGCCCAACGAACCGCGCGGCGACATCCTGCTGCCCACGCTTGGCCACGCCCTGGCGTTCATTGAGACCCTCGAACGCCCGGAGCTTGTGGGCATCAACCCCGAAACGGGCCACGAGCAGATGGCCGGGCTGAACT
This sequence comes from Arthrobacter sp. K5, assembly GCF_040448525.1. Lineage (NCBI taxonomy): Bacteria > Bacillati > Actinomycetota > Actinomycetes > Micrococcales > Micrococcaceae > Arthrobacter > Arthrobacter sp. K5. The sequence continues at coordinate 3,517,313 of NZ_CP159279.1, forward strand.
TCACCCACGGCATTGCCCAGGCGCTGTACCAGGGCAAGCTGTTCCACATCGACCTCAACGGCCAGCGCAGCATCAAGTTCGACCAGGACCTGGTGTTCGGCCACGGCGACCTGCAGAACGCTTTCTCCCTGGTTGACCTGCTGGAGAACGGCGGTCCCCAGGGCGGCCCGGCCTACGAGGGGCCGCGCCACTTCGACTACAAGCCCAGCCGCACCGAGGACATCAACGGCGTCTGGGACTCGGCGGCCGCCAACATGCAGACATACCTGCTCCTGAAGGAGCGCGCCAAGGCCTTCCGCTCGGACCCCGAGGTGCAGGCTGCCCTGGAGGCGTCGCGGGTTTCCGAGATCAACGTCCCCACCCTGAACCCGGGCGAAGGATACGAACAGCTCCTCGCCGACCGCTCGTCCTACGAGGATTTCGACGCCGACGCCTACTTCGGCGGCAAGGGCTTCGGCTTCGTGAAGCTCCAGCAGCTCTTCATCGAGCACCTGCTCGGCGCCCGCTGATACTGTGACGGCTGCTCTTATGTCACTGGTTGCCGGCGTCGATTCCTCGACCCAAAGCTGCAAGGTCGTGGTGCTGGATGCTGAGACGGGCGCTCTGGTCCGGGAGGGCCGGGCCAGCCACCCGGACGGCACCGAGGTCCACCCGGACCACTGGTGGTGGGCTCTGTCCAAAGCGTTCGACGACTCCGGGGGACTCGCCGGGGTCAAATCACTTTCGGTGGGTGGCCAGCAGCACGGCATGGTGCTGCTGGATGCCGCCGGTGCGGTGCTGCGGCCGGCCCTGCTCTGGAACGACACCCGCTCGGCAGGCGCCGCCGCGGCCCTCACCGAAGAAGTCGGCGCGGAGGACTTTGCGCAACGGACAGGCCTGGTGCCCGTGGCCTCCTTCACGGTCACTAAGGTCCGCTGGGTCCGGGACCATGAGCCGGAAATCGCCGGCCGGGTTGCCGCCGTCGCCCTGCCGCACGACTGGCTGACCTGGCGCCTGCGGGGCTACGGCCCCGCAGGCGCCAGCCCGCTGGGGCCCGACCTGGGGCAGCTCACCACGGACCGTTCCGACGCCAGCGGCACGGGCTACTGGAACCCGGCAAGCGGCACCTACGACCTGGAGTTGTTCAGCCTGGCCTTCGGCCGCGGCGCCGTCGAAGCCGGAACCGAATCACACACTGAACGGTCCGGTGCGGTCATCCTGCCACGCGTCCTGGCACCGGGCGAGTCGCCTGGCCAGGTCCATCCTGCCGTCGCCGGGGAGGCGTTGCCGCCAGGGCACTCCGTGCTGCTAGGCGCGGGCGCCGGGGACAACGCCGCGGCGGCACTGGGCCTGGACGCCCGGCCGGGCGACGTCGTCGTGTCCGTGGGCACCAGCGGGACGGTTTTCGCCATCTCCGATGAGCCGGTCGGTGATCCGAGCGGGACGGTGGCGGGTTTCGCGGATGCGAGTGGCCTGTTCCTGCCGATTGCCGTGACCCTCAATGCAGCGCGGGTGCTGACGTCGGTGGCCGGGCTGCTGGGGGTGGACTACGACGAGCTGTCCCGGCTGGCGCTGGAGGCTGAACCGGGTGCGGGCGGCGTGGTGCTGGTCCCGTATTTCGAGGGGGAGCGGACGCCCAACCTGCCGCACGCGACGGCCAGCTTCTCCGGGCTGACCATCGCCTCGACCACGCGCAGTAACTTTGCACGGGCCGCCGTCGAAGGGATGCTGTGCGGGCTGGCGGGAGGACTGGATGCCCTCCGAGCCCTGGGCCACCCGGCCGAGCGGCTTCTGCTGATCGGCGGCGCGGTGCAGAACCCTGCGGTCCAGCGGATTGCGGCCCAGGTTTTCGACCTGCCCGTGCTGGTTCCGAGCCCTGGCGAATACGTGGCCCGGGGAGCTGCCGTGCAGGCGGCCTGGGCACTGACGGGGGAGCGGCCGGCGTGGAACGTGGCGCTGGACGGCCACCCCGAGCCGGACTTCCGGCCTGCCATCGCGGAACAATACAGGGCGGAGCAGCGCAAAGCGGAGCAGGGCGCCAGTTGAAGTCCTCCGCTGGTTGAGTCCGTCGCTGGTTGAGCCTGTCGAAACCTGAGCCGCTGGTTGAGCCTGTCGAAACCTGAGCCGCTGGTTGAGCCTGTCGAAACCTGAGCCGCTGGTTGAGCCTGTCGAAACCTGAGCCGCTGGTTGAGCCTGTCGAAACCTGAGCCGCTGGTTGAGCCTGTCGAAACCAACAGGCTCAACCGGGGGAGCCTCTGCCTGTCGGCGGCACCCAACTGGGTAGCACTTCAGGGCCTTCTCAGCGCTGGGAACGCCCTAAGGTGCTACCCAGTTTCGTTGTCCGGTGGGTTCAAGAAGTTTTTTGGATCACGCCCTCAGCCTGCGTCCGATCGGCCCTTTATTGTCGTACCACCTTGGCAGACTGTATTCATGGAAAGCTTCGGGAATTCGGCACTGACAGAAGGAGCGCCGCACGGCGGCGTTTTGCAGGCTGCCGCGGTTCCTGACGGGTTTCCGTATGACGATGACCCCAACTTCGTGGACTCCGACGGCGTTCCTCCGGAGGACCCTTTGCCCGAGGCCCTGCTTGCGGACGATGAGTTCCCGGAGGACCCGTTTCCCGAGGACCTGTTTGCCGACGTTCTGTTCGCCGATGGCGCCGCTCCTAGCGCCGGTACCGGCACTGATGGGCGCGGGCCCGGTACGCTGCGGCCGGCTTTGGCGGATAGGGTCGCCGCGGCAACCGCCCTTCTGCGGGCTGATTTGAACGCCGGCAGTGCCGGGCTGATCGACCAGACGCACGCCTTCGAGAACGTCAAGAATATGCTTGCCGGGCAGCAGGCGAGGCTTGCCGTGACCTTCGAGATCCGGCACCGTCAGGAACATGCCGAACCCGGGACGCGGGCAGGCCTTGCGCAGGACGGCCCTAAGACGCTCGCTGCCGAAGGCTTCGGCAAGAAACGCCCCAAGGAACACAGCCTGGGCGCGGCCGAACAGATCGCCCTGGCTCGCGGCGAGTCCCCGCACCGCGGCGGCCGGCTGCTTGGCATGGCCAAGGCGCTGGTCACCGAGATGCCCCACACGCTGGCCGCACTGGACACCGGCCAGCTCAACGAAGAACGCGCCACGCACCTCGTGAAAGAAACAGCCTGCCTGAGTGTCGAAGACCGGTCAGCGGTCGATGAGGAGCTGGCTGCGGATACGGGGACTTTCACCGGCGCCGGGACCCGGGCCGTCATCGCCGCTGTGAAGGCCGCCGCTATCCGGCGGGACTCCCGCTCGGTCACCCAGCGTGCCAGCCACGCCGCGTCAGAGCGGTCCGTGAGCCTGCGCCCGGCCCCGGACTGCATGACCTACCTGACAGCCCTGCTCCCCGCCCATGAGGGAATCGCGGTCTACGCGGCCCTGGCACGGCAAGCGGACACCCTCAAGTCCGCCGGTGACTCGCGCTCCCGGAACCAGGCCATGGCCGACACCCTCGTCGAGCGCACCACCGGCACCCGAGGCGGCATCACCGGCATCGACATCAGCCTCATCATGACCGACCGCACGCTCCTCCAAGCCGACAGCGAACCCGCCCGCCTCGCCGGCTACGGCGTTGTCCCAGCCGCCTGGGCCCGGGACCTGATAACGCAGGAACAGGGAGAAGAAAGCGAGGAGCTCAAAACCTGGATCCGACGGCTCTACACCGCCCCCGGGACCGGTGACCTCGTCGCCATGGACTCGCCGCGGCGGCTGTTCCCTGCACCGCTGCGCCGCTTCATCCAAATCCGGGACGACACCTGCCGCACCCCCTACTGCGACGCCCCCATCCGCCACCACGACCACATCATCCCCTGGCACAACGACGGCCCCACCTCGTTGAGTAACGGCGCGGGATTGTGCGAAGCATGCAACCACACCAAGGAACTGCCCGGCTGGAAAGCCCAACCCAGACCCGGCCCACTGCACACCCTCGAACTCACCACCCCCACCGGCCACACCTACTACTCCACCGCACCACCACTGCCGGGAACGCCACTGCCCGGATCCGGACAAATCGGAACCGGGCTGCCCGAAATAACCCGCACGGTACGGTCAGCATTGATCCGACAAACGGTGAAGCGGCGGCGGAAATACCGCCGCCGCCGAACCTGGCCAAGAGAGGAATCAGGTCCTACGAGCTGACCTCGGCGACCTGCGCGGCCAGCGCCGTCAGTTCCACCGGCTCCGGACGGGCCGCCGTACTCTTGATCTGAACTGCGGAACCCGTCCGGGCCGAAGCCAGCATGGACTCCATCACGTCGAGGACGTGGTAGGCCAGCTGCCCGCCGGCGCGCGGCTCTGAGCCCTGTGGTGTTGCGGCGAGGTCGGCGATCCCGAAACCGCGTCCGGAGTCGACGTAGCCCGCCGAGACTGGCAGGGTCTGCCAGTCGTCCGCGCCAAGCGGGAAGACCTGGACGTCGCCGTCGAAATGGTTCGGGTCGGGCACCGCCAAGGAGCCGCGTTCACCGTGGATTTCGATGTTGGGCGACTTGGACTTTACGGCGTCGAAGCTCATGAGCAGCGTGGACAGTGCACCGGAAGCGTGCACCAGCACCCCAGTGACATGCGAGTCGACCGCCACCGGCACCGCCTCACCAGCGCGCGGCCCGGAGCCGATGGTCCGCTCGTTGCGGGTGTGGCTTGCGGCACCGACGACGGAGACCACCGGGCCCAGCAGCGTGACCAGCGCGCTCACATAGTACGGACCCATGTCCAGCAGCGGTCCGCCGCCGGGCTGGTAGTAGAAGTCCGGGTTGGGATGCCAGCGTTCGTGACCGGGCGTCACCATGGTGGCTGTGGCACTGATCGGCGCGCCGATCTGGCCGTCGTCGATCGCCTTGCGGGCGGTCTGGATCCCGGTGCCGAGCACCGTGTCGGGGGCGCAGCCGACGACGACGCCCGCCTCGCGTGCCGCCTCCAGCACCTGCCGCGCCTCGGCGGTGGTCGCCGCGAGCGGCTTCTCCCCGTACACGCCCTTTCCGGCGGCAATGGCCTTGAGTGCAACGTGGGCGTGGGCCGCGGGGATGGTCAGGTTCAGGACGAGGTCGACGTCGTCCGCGGCGAGGAGGCTGTCCACGGAAAGTGCGCGGACGCCGTCGTAGTCGTCCGCAACAGCCTGGGCGCGTGCGGGGTCCAGGTCGGCCACGGCCACCAGTTCGATCTGGTCCAGCCGGCGGAAATTCGTGAGGTACTGGGCGATGATGGCGCCGCAGCCAATAATTCCTACTTTCAACGGCTTGCCCACAGCAGGCCCCTTTCGATGATGGTGCGGACGTTGCTGTCCTGGAGGACGTCGACGTGATGGCCGGGGGTAGTGACGAAGATCCGGCCCTTGCCCCATTGGCGGGTCCAGACGGCCGGTGAGGTCACCTCGCGGTGCCAGGGGTCCCACTCGCGGACCTTCTGGGTGGTGGTGGCCAGGACGTCGATGTAGTCGTCGGCCAGGACCCAGTACTGCTCGGTGACAAGTTCGAAGTCGGAGATGCCTTCGGTGATCGGGTGGTGGGCGGCGGCCGGGAGCATGTTCACCGTGTACGGCACGTAGTTGTCGGACTGCTCCCCGATGCGCTCGTCCGGATGCTTTCCGGGGTGGCACGCGAACTGGCCGCCGATCAGGTGCAGGTAGTCGGAGTTGTTGCGGTAGGAATCCGCGATCCCGCCGTGCCAGCCGGCCAGGCCCGTGCCGTTCTCGACGGCGGCCCGCAGTCCCTCGAACTCGTCCCTTTCAATCGTGGTCATGGTCATGCACTGCATGATCAGGTCCACGCCCGCCATGTAGGCGGCGTCGGCGTAGACCTTGGGCGATTCCTCGACCCGTACGTCGTACCCGTTGCTTTTCAGGTACGGGATGAAAAGCTCGGTGGCTTCGAAGGGCTGGTGGCCGTCCCAGCCGCCGCGCACCACCAGGGCGGACTTGTTTCCGGTCATGACAAAGCTCCTTTGGTTAAGAGGTATCGGTGGTTCAGCGGGTGGCGAAGGCGGCGTCGAATGCCGTGGCGGGCGGGGCAATGGCCGCGAGGTTCTTGACCAGTGCGAGTGCCTGCGGCGCACCGGTCAGCCGGTCCATGCCGGCATCCTCCCATTCGATGCTGGTGGGGCCGGCGTAGCCGATGGCGTTCAGGGTGCGGAAGATCCTGTTCCACTGCACATCCCCGTGCCCCGCCGTGACGAAGTCCCAACCACGGTGCGGATCCGCCCAGGCCAGGTGCGAGCCGAGCCGGCCGTTGCGCCCGTCAAGCTGGCGCACGCACTCCTTCACATGCACGTGCAGGATGTGCTCGGCGAAGTCCTGCAGGAACATCACGGGGTCCAGGTCCTGCCAGATGAAGTGGGACGGGTCGAAATTCAGCCCGAAGGCGGCCCGGTGCCCGATGGCTTCCAGGGTGCGCTTGGTGGTCCAGTAGTCGTAGGCGATCTCGGAGGGATGCACCTCAAGGGCAAAGCGGACCCCGACCTCCTCGAACACGTCGAGGATAGGGTTCCACCGGTCAGCGAAGTCCCGGTACCCGGCGTCGATCATGGCCTGCGAAGCGGGCGGAAACATCGCCACGGCCTTCCAGATGGAGGAGCCGGTAAACCCGGTCACGGTCTTCACGCCAAGCCTGGCCGCGGCCCGGGCGGTGTCCATCATGAACTGCGCCGCCCTGGTGCGGACGCCCTCCGGATCGCCGTCGCCCCAGACTGCAGGCGTCAGGATGCCCTGGTGGCGCTCGTCGATCGGGTCATCGCAAACAGCCTGCCCGGTGAGGTGGTTGGCGATGGCGAAGACTTGCAGGTTGTTCTTCTCCAGGATGTCCAGCCGGCCCTGGAGATAGGAATCGTCCTCTGCGGCGCGCCGCGGATCAAGGTGGTCGCCCCAGCAGGCGATCTCCAGGCCGTCAAAGCCCCACTCTCCGGCGAGGCGGGCTACCTCCTCGAAAGGCAGGTCGGCCCACTGGCCGGTGAAGAGTGTTATGGGTCGTGTCATCGGGTTTCCTGTTCTGCAGTCATGGGTCTCAGACTTTCTGCCATTGGCTGGAGTTGGCTGCGCTGGCCTCCACAGCGGCCAGTACGCGCTGGACCTGCAGGGCGTCCGCGAAGGACGGTTCCGGCTGCGTGCCCTGTGCAAGCGCGTGAACGAGGTCCACCACCTGGTGGGTGAAGCCGTGCTCGTACCCGAGGCCGTGCCCGGTGGGCCACCAGTTGCCGACGTACGGATGCTCAGGTTCGGTGACGAAGATCCGGCGGAAGCCAGCGTCGGGTGATTCGGCCGCATCGTAGAAGGAGAGGGCATTCATGTCCTCGAAGTCGAAGGCGAGGGAAGCTTTGGTGCCGTTCAGTTCCAGCCGCATCGCGTTCTTCCGCCCCAGTGCGTAGCGGGTCGCCTCGAAGACGCCGACGGCGCCCCCTGCGGTAGCGCCGCCGTCGAACCTTGTGTCTTCAAAGCGGGCGCTGAAGATCGCGGCGTCATCAACGGTGACGGCCCCGCGGGGCGCGTCCTGGCCGACGTCGCCGTGACCGCCGAGGCCCACCAGGTCCCCGGCCAGGGGCCGCTCGGGAACGAACGTCTCCAGAAGCGCGGAAACGCCGGTGATCTTCTGCCCGGTGATCCACTGGGCCGCATCGATGCTGTGCGCTCCGATGTCCCCCAGAGATCCGGATCCGGACTTGCTCTTGTCCAGCCGCCACGTCATGGGTGCGTTCTCATCGGACAGCCAGTCCTGAAGGTACTGCGCGCGGACATGGCGGATGGTCCCCAGCCGGCCTTCGTCCACCATGCGCTTGGCAAGTGCCAGCGCCGGCGTGCGGCGGTAGCTGAATCCGCACATCGCAAAGACACCCCGTTTCGCAGCCGCCTCTGCCACAAGGGTCATCCGCTCCGCCTCCTCAACGGAGTTGGCCAGCGGTTTTTCGCACAGCACGTGCTTGCCGGCCTCGAGGGCGGCGGCCGCGATCTCGGCGTGGGTGTTGCCGGGCGTGCAGATATCGATCAGATCGATGTCGTCGCGTTCGATCAGCCGGCGCCAGTCCGTTTCGGCCGACTCCCAGCCGAGCTTGTCCGCGGCGGCCCTGACGCCGCTGGCATTTCGGCCCGCGACGGCGGTGAGTTGCGGCTGCAGGGGCAGGTCGAAGAACCGGGGCGCTGTACGCCAGGCCTGCGAATGGGCGGCCCCCATGAAGGCGTAGCCCACCATGCCGACCCGCAGCGGCTTTGCGGTTGTCATCCAATGTCCTTTCGTGGGAAATCCGTGTAGTTACTTGCTGAAACCGGCAGTCAGGCCGCTGATCAGCTGGCGTCGGGCCACGATGTACAGCACCAGCAGTGGCAGCGTGGCCAGCACTACCGAGGCGAGCACCGCGGGGATGTTGACGCTGAATTCGCCCTGGAACGTCCACAGCGAGAGCGGCAGCACCCGCGTGGCGGGGCTCTGGGTGAGGATCAGCGGGAACAGGAAGCCGTTCCAGACGTGCAGGGCGTTGTAGATACCCACGGTGATCACCGCGGGCTTGGTCATCGGCAGGGCCAGCCGCCACAGCATGGCCCAGTCCGAGCAGCCGTCCAGCCGCATCGACTCGAACAGCTCGTTGGGTACGTCCCGCATGAAGTTCGACAGGATGAGGACGGACACCGGAATGGCGAAGGCGATGGACGGCAGGATCAGGGCCAGCAGTGTGTCGTACAGGTGGGCCCGGGTGATCATCCAGTAGATCGGGATGATGGTGGCGTGAAGCGGAATGGCCAGGCCCAGGAGGAACAGGTTGTTGGTCCAGTTCACGAACCGGCCTTTGCCCCGGACGATCGCGTATGCAGCCATGAACGAGACGAACAGCGCCGGAATGACCGTGCCCAGCGTGACCACGACGCTGTTCAGGAAGTACCGGGCAAAGTCGTTTTCCAGCACCAGCTTGTAGTTGTCCAGTGTCGGTTCGGCCGGCGGAAGCATGGGGTTGGTGGCAAAGAATCCGGCCTGGTTCTTCAGGCTGGTGATCACCACGTAGTAGATGGGCAGGACGATCACCGCGAGCCAGAGCCAGCCGCCGAAGCCGCCGGGCAGGTTTGGCCGACGGCGGCCGGCGCGCCTGGAGTTCTGGCGCGGTGCGGCGTGGGTAAGGACAGGTGCCTCCGGAGCCGCGGGGAGCTGCGTTGTGGAAGCCATCAGGCTCCTTCCAATTGGCTGTCGTTCCGGTTCTTGCCGCCGAGGCGCTGCAGCAGCAGGGCCAGGCCCAGTCCGATGACGACCAGGATCACGCCCAGGGCGCTCGCCGCACCCATGTCGTTGGCCTTGAAACCGGTCAGGTACATGTGCAGCGGCAACAGCCGGGTGCTGTAACCCGGGCCGCCGCCGGTGAGAACGAAAATCAGGTCAAAGTACGCCAGGCTGCCCACCACCATGAGCGTGGAGGAGGTGATGACGGTGTACTTCAGCTGGGGCAGGGTGATGTTCAGGAACTGCCGGACCCGCCCCGCGCCGTCGATCTCCGCGGCCTCATACAGCGAAGTGGGGATCTGCCGCACGCCGCCTTGGTAGATGAGGGTGTGGAACGGGACGAACTGCCACGCGATGACGAAGACCACCACGAACAGGACGAGGTCGGAGTTACCCAGCCAGTCCTGGATCAGGAACGGCACCTGAAGGCCCGGACCCAGGCCGAAGTTCGGGTCCAGCAGCGCCTTAAAGGCAATGGCGACGGCGGCTGAGGAGAGCAGGAGCGGGAGGAAGTACAGGACGGCGAGCGCTGCCCGGTACTTCTGGCTTCCTGCAGTGAAGACGCCGAGCAGCAGGCTGATCGGAGCCTGGACGATGAACGAGAAGAACATGATCTTGGCGGTCACCAGCAGGGCGTTGCCGGTGACGGCGTCGGTGAGTACCGTGGTCCAGCTGGCCAGACCCTCAAACCGGATCTCGCGCAGGCCGTCCCAGCTGGTGAAACTGAGGAAAACGACGCCGGCCAGCGGGACGACGGCGAACACCAGGAAGAAGACAAGGGCCGGCGCTGCCAGCCACCCCGACGGGCCCGTGTCGCGGACCCGCCGGCGGTCGGAACTCGTGATGGTCACGCTGTTACTTCCCGATCGTGGCGTTCATCGTGGCGACGAACTGCTCCGGGGTGATCTTCTTGAGGAAGATCTGGTCAAGGTTGGACAGCATCGCGTCGCCCTGCGCGGGGCTCAGCGCCTGGTCCCAGGAGAGTGTGAAGCTGGGTGCCCTCTTGGCCAGGCCGTAGACGAAGGTGAGGAAGTCCTTGTCGGGTGAAGCCTCGAGCTTGCTGTCGATGCCGTTGACTACCGGGACGGCGCCGGAGGCAATGAGGGCATCGGTGTCGGCGTCAGTAAACATGCCATGCTTGACGTAATTGAGGGCGGCCTTCTTCTGCTCGTCGGTGGCCTTGGCGGAGATTGACCAGAAGTTGGAAGGATTGCCCACCACGTTGGCGGGGTCGCCCTTGCCGCCTTCGACGGTGGGGAAGGTGGTGAAGCCGAGCTTGCCGCCGGTGACGAAGCTGCCTGCGTCCTTCTTCATGCCCTGGTAGATCCAGCCGCCCTGCAGGACCATGGCCGCCTTGCCCGTGTAGAGCAGGGCCTGGTCGGCGTTGCTGTCCGCGGCGATGGAGGAAAAGCCGTTCACGAAGCCGCCGGCGTCCACCAGCTGCTGGATCTTGGTCAGCGCCTCGGTCACAGCGGGGTCCGACCACGCGTTGGGCTTGTCTGCAGCGATGTTCGCGAAGACCTCGGGACCGCCGATGCGCTCAACGAGGTACTCCAGCCACATCAGGTCCGGCCACTTGGACTGGCCGCCCAGGGAGAACGGGGCGACGCCGGCCTCCTTGAACTTCGGCACGAGCGCCATCAGCTCGTCCCAGGTCTTGGGTGGCTGGGCGCCGACCTTGTCGAAGACTTCCTTGTTGTAGTACAGAACCACGGGCTGGACATTGTTGTTCGGCAGGGCGTAGGTCTTGCCGTCGATCTCGCCGTTCTTCAGGACGGAAGGAAGATAGCGCTCCTTCACCTCGGGGTTCTCCTTGACGAAGGCGGAGAGGTCCTCCACCTGGCCCGCATCAACATAGGACTTCAGGACACCGCCGCCCCAGCCGTAGATAAAGGTGGGGCCTTCGCCGGCGCCGACGGCGGTGCGGACCTTGGTCTTGTAGGCATCGTTGGCGAAGAAATCCAGTTTGATGGACTGGTCGGAGTGTGCGCTGTTCCAGGCCTCGACGGATTTCTGCAGTACAGGCTGGTTTCCGCCCGTCAGGCCCCACATGGAGGCCGAACCGTCACCTGCCGCGGTGGATCCGGCCGGGCCGCTGGAGCCGCAGGCAGCCAGGCTCACAGAGAGGGCGGCTGCTGAGATTGCCATCGCGACCGAGCGCAACTTTCGAGTTGTCATCTGAACATTTCCATTCATCCATCGGGCTCGACGCTGATAGCCCGGCTTTGCTTATACGGGAGACCGCCTGGAATCAGGCGGCACTGCCCATGAACTGTTTGCTGAGACGTTCACCGCTGCTTCGAAATATTTCGATAAAATTTGCGGTGTGAGATAAAACATAACGACGGTGCGGGGATGCGTCAAGGCTTTCTTTTGCGACCAAAGCGTGATGGGGCGTTGACGAAAGCATAGGAACCCTGCAGACTGAGGTCTCGAAATCTTTCGAAAAGGGAACGGATGTCCAGGATCGAATCTCAAGGCAAGCTGACGTTGGCGGCCGTGGCGCGGGAGGCGGGTGTCTCCACTCCCACTGTCTCCAAGGTGATCAACGGCAGGGACGACGTCTCTGCGGACACACGTGCCAAAGTGCTGACCGCGCTGGCGCGGACCGGTTACAAGTCCCCCCTGCAGAACCGCCGGAACGTCTCGGGCCGTCAAATGGTCGAGGTGGTCATCGACAATCTGGAATCCGGCTATGCCGTAGAGGTGCTCAACGGCGTGCTGGAGTCCGCAGCCGTCTCGGACATCGAAGTCCTGCTGAACGTCACCGGCAAGCAGGGCGCATCAACCCTGACCCCGGAGCAGCGCGCCCAGCGGATCGTGGATGAGGGCCGCTGCGGCATGATCGTCGTGACATCAGCCTTCGGGGATGCCCAGCTGGATGCCTTTCACCGGCGGAAGATCCCCGTGGTGGTCATTGACCCCCTGAATCCGCCGCCGGGGGACGTGGTCAGCGTCGGTGCAAGCAACTGGGCGGGAGGAAAGGCCGCGACCTCCCACTTGCTGGAGCTTGGCCACCGCCGGATTGCCTTCCTCGGCGGCCCGGATACGGCCGAATGCAACCAGGCGCGTCTGCACGGCTATATGGCGGCCATGCGGTCCGCCGGCGTGGGCGTCGAGGACGAGTATGTCCTGTCGGGTCATTTCCGGTCGGAACACGGCGCCAAGGGCATGAAGCACCTGCTTGGACTGGACCAGCCTCCCACGGCCATCTTCGCCGGCAGCGACAGCATTGCCTTGGGTGTGCTCGCCGAAGCGCGCCGGCAGGGGATCCGGGTGCCTGAGGACATGAGCCTGGTCGGCTTCGACGGCACCTACCAGGCTGAGGAGTCGGTGCCGCCGCTGACGTCGGTTTCGCAGCCGCTGCAGGAGATGGGTGCCACTGCCCTGCGGTTCGTCCTGCGCCAGATGCGGGGCGAGGTGCTGGATTCGCGAAGGGTGGAACTCGCCACCCAACTGGTGGTCAGGGAGTCCACGGCGCCGCCGCGGGAAGAGGGGGCGGCGCGGAAAAACCGGCTTCGTAAAGATGGGATTATCTCGGGCTAGCCTCGGCTCGGCCGCCTCCTGCCGGTTAGGCTGTGACCAGTGCCTTCAAGCAGCTGGAGGAACGTACTTCATTCTGCTCCGGGGGGAAGAGACTGATGAGCCAGGTAAGTGAAACGCGTGCCCAGTCGGAACAACTGCCCGGCGGCGGCTCCCGCTCCGATGTGGCGGATAAGGTCGACGCACTCTTTGGCAGCCTTGGCGATCGCGGCCGCGTCATAGTCCGGCAGTTGCCCCTTTCCGTCACGGTGCTGCTGGTGGTTGCCGCGGCCCCAGTCTTTCACCCGGAGACATTGGCCGACCCACGCTTCCGGCTCGCGTTGCTGGCGCATACCGCGCTTTTTGTCCTGAGCGTGGCCGCTCCCTGGGGCAGGCTTCCGGCCAGCACATGGGTGCTGATTCCGGCGCTGGACTGTGTGGCCATCGGTTTCACGCGGGAGGCGGGCGGTCCCAGCTTCAGCGTCTTGAGCCTTCTGCTGGTCTTTCCGGTGGTCTGGCTGTCCGTCGACCGCAACAGGGCCGGCGTCGTCCTCGCCGTGGCCGCAACCGTCCTCAGCACTGTGCTGCCCGCGGCGGCCATGGGCACCCCGCCCACGCAGGGGTCGATGATCCGGACGATCTTCCTGCCGCTTGTCATGGCCGCCATCGCAGTGACGGCCCACGTGGTGGCGGGCACGCTTTACCGCCAGCGCGAGACACTGGTCAGGAAGGACGAAGCGCTCGCGGACACGGCCGCCGAGAGCATCCGCCGGCAGCAACTCCTTGACGCAGTGCTTTCCACTGTCCATGTTGGCGTGTGGGTCGTTGACCAGAACGGACGGGACGTGCTGACCAACAAAGCCCTGCAGGCGGACGCGGCGCTGTCCGGACTGGCCCCGTCAGCAAGCCAGCCGCGGCTGTTCGAAGCTGACCGGATCACTCCGGTGGCACCGGAGCGCTTTCCGACAGCGCGCGCCGCCGCTGGCGAGACGTTCACCGACGCGCTGTACTGGGCCGGTGAAACCAAGGCCAGTGAAAGCAAGGCCAGTGAAAGCATTGCCGGCGAGGGCGAGGATATGCGCGCCTATTCGGTCACGGCCCGCACCATGAGTTCCGGGAACGGCGATCATGCCGGTGCCGTGATCACTTTCGCCGAGGTCACGGCGCTGATCCGTGCCCTGTCGGCCAAGGACAACTTCGTCGCCACAGTGTCGCACGAGCTCCGCACCCCGCTGACCTCCATCCTGGGATACCTCGAACTGGTCCTGGACGAGCCCGGTCACGAAGACATCGAAGACGAGCTGAAGATCGTGCAGCGCAATGCCACTCACCTGCTCGGCCTTGTGAACGATCTGATCGCCGTCGCTTCGGAACGCGTGGAACTGAACCTGCAGGAAACCGACGTTGCCGGCCTGCTGGCAGGCGCCGTGGCTTCCGCGCGCGCCCATGCCACTGGCAGTGCTGTGGAACTGGTCCTCGAGGTCGAGGAGCCCCTGACAGCCCGCGTCGATCCGGGGCGGATCCGCCAGGTGTTCGGCAATCTGGTGTCCAACGCGATCAAGTTCTCGCCGGACGGGGGACGGGTTATCGCGCGTGCCCACCGGGCGGACAGCCACGTTGTGTGCTCCATCGCGGACACCGGCATCGGCATGGACCGGCAGGAACAGGAGCAGGCGTTCACCAAGTTCTTCCGGTCCGCCCGCTCACGAGAGACTGCCATTCCGGGCGCCGGACTGGGACTGCCGATCAGCAAGACCATCGTCGAGGGCCACGGCGGTTCCATCAGCCTGCGGAGCGAGCCCGGCAAGGGGACTACCGTGACGGTGAACTTGCCCGTCTCCTGAGCCGGAGTCGGCTGCCGCGGAGACCATGCACTCCGCCCACGTAAACTGGCAGCATGCGGTTGGTAGCGAGTGACATAGACGGAACGATCCTTGGACACGACGGAAAAATCAGTGACCGCACCGTCCGTGCCTTCCACGCCTGCCGGAGGGCCGGCGTCGAACTTGTCTTCGTCACCGGCCGCCCGCCGCGCTGGCTGCACCCGCTCGAGGAGCAGCTGGGCCACACCGGCACCGTGATTTGTTCGAACGGCGCCGTGGTCTGGGACCTCGAAGCGGACAAGGTTGTCTCGGCGCAGACCATGGCCATCGACGACATCTTCGAAATCCGGCGGATCATCAAGAAGGTGCGCCCCACCGCCCTCTTCGCCGCCGAAACCCTCACCGGCTTCCACCTCGAGCCGGGCTTCATCGAAAACGGCTCAAGCGAACTGCTGTCCGAATTCACCCCTGCCCCGCTGGACTCGACACTCACCGCGGAGGACGCCGTCGTCAAGTTCCTGGCCATCGTCCGCGAAGGCACGGCCGACGAGTTCCTCGCGGAGGTAAGTCCCGCCGTCGGGAGCCTCGCGTCGGTGACGCACTCGGCGCCCACCGTCGCCATGCTGGAACTCGCCGTACCCGGGATCAACAAGGCCGTCACGCTGGCCGAATACGCCGCCTCGCTGGGGATAGATGCCGCGGACGTTGTGGCGTTCGGCGACATGCCCAACGACATTGAGATGCTCCGCTGGGCTGGCCACGGCTACGCCATGGCCAGCGGGCATCCGGAGGCGATCCGGGCGGCAGGCCAGCAGGCGCCGCATTTTGACGACGACGGCGTGGCCCAGATTCTTGAGGAAAAGCTCGCCGCGCTGGGGCTTCAGCTCCCGTAAGCCGGCCGTCGCCCGCCTGTCACCGAACTCCCGGCTGGCGGTCAACCTGCGTTCATGTGCGGACCGTAGGGTGTGGCCTGTTGGGTGAGTGACCGATAGGGGACATCGTGGCCAGGAAAAAGAGCAAAAATGCGGCCGAGGCTCCGCTGCGTCCCGTGGAGCCCGCCCCGCACTGGTCGGCCCTGCGCGAGGGGGACCGGGTCAGTGTCCGGCTGGCACCGGGGATTGAAACCGGCGGCCTAGTTTCGGCTGTCACTCCGGACCGCACCGTGGTGTGGGTGGATCTCGACGGGGGCCGCGGCCGCACGCTCCTGCACTGCAGCGACGGCGTGGAGATCCTGCCCGCCTGAGGGTGCTCCGTTAAGCTTCGGGGATGACGGGAACCCTGCCTTACTTCTCCACTGCCGGGCCTGTGGCCTTAGCCCACCGCGGATTTTCGCGTAGCGGCCTGGAAAACTCGCTGGCGGCGTTCCGCGCCGCCGTCGAGCTTGGCTATTCCCACCTCGAAACGGATCTCCACACCACGTCCGACGGCGAGCTGCTCCTCTTCCACGATCTGACCCTGGACCGGGTCACAGACGGTCACGGCCGGATCCGTGGTCTCACGGCAGCCGAGGTGCGGCGCGTGCGGATCGGCGGGACCGAGCCTGTGCCCACGTTTGACGAACTTGTGGCGGCATTTCCGAATACGCGCTTCAATCTCGAGGTCAAGGACTGGCACTCCGTCCCCAGCGTGGTGGCCGCGATAGAGCGGCACCAGGTCCATGACCGGGTGCTGATAGCCAGTTTCTCCGACCGCCGGCGCCGCGCGGTCCTGAAGCAGCTCAGCCGCAGGACCGCGTCGTCGGCGGGGACGCAGGCCAGCGCCCTCGTCCTGGTGCTGGGGCCGCTGCTGTCCGTTCGCGCGCTCAGGTCACCGGTACGCGCCGTGCTGGGCCGGGCGCTGCGCGACGTCGATGCCCTGCAGGTCCCCGTCCGCTACCGGGCCATCCCCGTCATCACCCCGGGATTTGTGCGCCGGGCGCATGAGCTCGGGCTGTACGTGCACGCCTGGACCATCAACGACCCCGCCGAGATGCACCGGCTGCTCGACCTCGGCGTGGACGGGATCGTCTCCGACCGCGCCGACCTGCTGAAGGAAGTCCTGCAGTCACGCGGGCAGTGGGGCTAGGTATCCGGCCAGGCGCGCTCAGGACCTAACCGCGTCCCAGGCCGGTGCCCGGGTCCTGGTCCCCTTCGGAAGGATCTGCCCGCATTTCCTCCGGATCCGGATCGGGAAGACCTGCCGGGCCGGGCACGCCGCGCGCTGCTTCCGTGGCGTCCGTGGCGCTTGCCGCGCCGATGCCGCCGGACGCCGGCACTCCGGTTGACCTGTCGGATTCGTCGCCGGACGTGTCCGCCGTGCCCTGGCCACCGCTCGCCTCGGTGCCCGGGCCCTGCGGCGTGTAGGTGGTGCGGCCGCTTTGCTGCGGGCCGAGGTCGTCATCCCCGGCGTTGGAACCTTCGCTGATGGAGGAGTGGACTTGGATGTCCTCGTCGGATGCTCCGGGCTCAGGAACGTGAGCGTCATCCGTGGGATCGGACGTCTGCGCCAGGTCCTCCATTGCGTTTTCCGCTGCTTTGCCAATGCTGTCGCCGATTCCCATCAGTTTGCTCCTTCGATACGTTCCGGCGGGGGCCGGACTGCGTGGCATCTGACTGTTCCAGAATTATCAGCATGCTTACAATTAGTCCAGTGCTGCCGGACCCGGCAGCATGAGTCCGTCACCGAAGTCCGTCGCCACGCCGGCGGCTTGTTCCAAGGAGGACCGCAGGACCATGAGCACCTACCATCCCGAAAATGACCCGGCCAATCCGGACCGGGACGCCGCCAGGACAGACGAAGCCAAGGCAGAGGGACCTGCAGGCGGGGACCCGGCCGCCACGCCCAACCCCGACCCCCTGGACGGCAACATCACCGGACTTGAGCCCGGCGGGGGAGTGCCGCCCGGCGAGACGCCGCCCGCCGAAGACCAGATGAGCGGCGACCAGGGGCACGACGAATAAGCAGCAGCTGGACGCCGGCATCACCACCAGCCTCAGGAGCCTGAAGCTGACCGCATGACGGACCGGGCAAGCCCATTCCCCGGCGCTGATGGCAGGATAGGGGCATGCGTATCCTCATCGCCCCTGACAAATTCAAGGGATCACTCACCGCCGTCGAAGCCGCCGCCGCCATCGCCGAGGGTGCACTCCGTGTCTACCCGGACGCCGTGACCACCCAGTTTCCGATTGCCGACGGCGGCGAGGGAACCCTGGAAGCCGCCGTCGCCGCCGGCTACGAGGAAAGGATCAACGCCGTTGTTGGTCCCATCCTGGCCCCCATTGGCGCCGCTTGGGCCCTCCGGAAGGACAAGTCCGGCGCCACCACTGCAGTCATCGAGACCGCGCAGGCTTCCGGCCTGGCCCACATGGAGCCCACACCGGAGAACTCCCTGCGGGCGCACAGTTACGGCTGCGGCCAGCTCATTGCCGCTGCCCTCGACGCCGGGGCCACGGAAATCGTGCTGGGCGTCGGCGGCTCGGCCATGACCGACGCCGGCAGCGGTGCCCTCCGCGCGCTGGGCCTCAAGCCGCTCGACGCCGCGGGGAACGTGGTGCCGCTGGGCGGCGGCTCGCTGGCCGACGTCGTTTCCCTCGATGTCTCCGGCCTGGACCCGCGGCTGTCCGCGGTCCAGTTCCGGATTGCCTGCGACGTCCAGAGCCCGCTCTACGGCACCACCGGCGCCGCGCATGTCTTCGGCCGCCAGAAGGGCGCCGACGACGACGCCATTGAAAAACTCGACGCCGGCCTGCGCAACTGGGCATCCCTCCTCCGGGAGGCGACGGGGCGGGACATCAACGTCCCCGGCGCCGGCGCCGCCGGCGGCTTCCCGGCGTCGTTCCTGGCCTTCACCCAGGCCACCCTGGAAGGCGGATTCGCGCTGGTTGCCGCGCTGACCGGGCTGGCCGGGAAGCTTGCCGACGCCGACCTGGTGATCACCGGCGAGGGCTCCATGGACTCGCAGTCGCTCACCGGCAAGGCCCCGATCGCGCTTGCGGAGGCCGCCCGGGAGCGGGGCATCCCCGTGGTCGCGGTGGCGGGACGCATCCTGGTCACGCCGGAGGAACTGGCCGAACATGGCGTGGTGGCTGCGGCGCAGCTGCTGGATGTTGCACCCAGTCCGCAGGACGCCATCTCCGACGCCGGCAAATACCTCGCCTGGGCCACGCGCCAGGTGCTGGAAGGGGCCTGACGCTACTGCTCTTCCTTCCTGGCCTTCCTGTGCAGGTGCACGGGGACATAGGCCAGGAGGATGGCCAGCACGGCCAGCAGCACGCCGCCGGCGATGAGGCCCACCCTGCGGCCGGCCGTAACGTCGAACACCAGCGCGGCGGTTCCCACACTCAGGGCCGCCACGCCGCCGAGGGCGATTTTGGTGATGTTGTCCGCGCTGGCTACGAGGGTTGCCTTGAGCCGCTTCCGGAACAGCCGGCGGTGGACGCTGACCGGCAGGAGGATGAACGCCGTGGTCAGCGCGGCAAGGGCCACGTTCACGAGGTAGAGATTGACCTGGTAGTCATCGAGGGTTTCAAAGCGCTGCTGGAACGGCAACGTCAGCAGGAAACCGGCAAGGATCTGGACGCCGGTCTGCAGGACCCGCAGCTCTTGGATCAGTTCCATCCAGTTCCGGTCCAGCTGCTCCTCGCGGGTCTCGTTCCGGCCGCTGCCGGCCGGGGCATCCGGATCGGTCATTAGCCCTCCTCTGTCGTGCCCGTGGCGTGCGAGTTTGCCTCAAACCTAGGCTCAAGTCTGCCCTAATTCAACAAATGCTAAGTTTACTGACTAGCTTTGCGCCAGGTGGTGGACTTGCTCCGCAAACCTGCGTTAGGTTCGAACAACCGGCAGCCCGACAATGTGAGCAGGTGGACAAATGAGCGACCCAGCCAAGCAGTCTGACCAACCCGGTGATCCCCGGGGGACGTACCATTCAGGGCCCTTTCCAAGGCAGGAACAGAAGCAGCCGGGCCTGACCGCACCCATGGACCCGCAACCGGACCACGGCGAGCTGAGCTACGAAGGAAGCGAGGCGCTGGAGGGCAAGGCGGCGCTCATCACGGGCGGCGACTCCGGCATCGGCAAGGCGGTGGCCATCGCCTTCGCACGCGAGGGGGCCGACGTCGCCATTTCCTACCTTCCCGAAGAGGAGGCCGACGCGCAGGACACCGCCGAATGGATCCGCAAGACCGGCCGGCGGGCACTGCTCCTCGCCGGTGACGGCAGGAACGAGGACTTCAGCACGGCGATAGTCCAGGACGCTGTTGCTGAGTTCGGCCGGCTCGATGTGGTGGTGCTCAACGCCGCCTACCAGAAGAACCGCGACAGCCTTGAAACGCTGCCCACGGAGGAGTTCGACCGCGTCTTCAAGACCAACCTGTACTCCCTGCTGTGGACTGCCCGGGCAGCGGTGCCGCACCTGAAAGCCGGTGCCTCGATCATCACCACGGCCTCCATCCAGGCATTCAATCCCTCTCCCGGGCTCATTGACTACGCCATGACCAAAGCGGCCCAGGTGGCCTTCACCAAAGCCCTCGCCCAGGAACTGGGACCCAAGGGGATCCGCGTGAACGCCGTGGCGCCCGGGCCCATCTGGACGCCGCTCATCCCCGCCACCGAATGGCCGGACAAGCTGCCCAAGTTCGGTCAGGACACCCCGCTGCAGCGCGCCGGCCAGCCTGCCGAGCTCGCCCCCGCCTACGTTCTGCTGGCTTCCGACGCCGGTTCGTACATGTCCGGGGCGGTGGTTCCCGTGACCGGCGGAAAAGGCCTGTGAGTTTTCCCGAATACCCAACAATTCCCAGCCAAGCAATTCCCCACCAAGCAGGAGGAACAGATGAGCCAGGACAACCAGCACGCCGCCCCTGAAGAGGAAGTGGGAGGCTACGGCACACCCACCGCGGAACAGGAAGCCGGCGGCCAGCAGTTTGCCCAGCCCCGGGAAGAGGAGGACTTCGATGCCGCGGGCCTGAACCAGAACAGCCCCGAGGGTGAGACCTTCCAGACCGGCACGCCGAACCTCAGCCACTTCGCCGAGGAAGACCAGGACAGCTCCGGCGAACCCGGCGCAGGGCGCTTCGGCGGAACCGATGAGCAGCTGCACGCCGAGAACGAAAGCAGCGTGGCGGGCTTTGACCCGGCCCCCGGCGAATCACCGCTGCCGCGCGATCCGGACGCCTCACCCGGGGCGGGCGCCGAAGACGCGGACACGGCCGTACCCTCTGCGGACGCCGAAATCGACGAAGGCAACGCTGACGAATCCGGCGCCGGGCAGTTCTCCTCGGAACCCGGGCAGGACGCCTCGGGCATTCCGGACGGTAGCGGGGACGACCTGCCGAAGGAGAAGTCACCCAACGACGACGACGAAACGTTCGACGCCGGGTAAGCATTTTTGCACCGCTTGAGAAACCGGCAAGGCCGCGGCACCCCGTTCGAACAGGGGCGCCGCGGCCTTGCCGTTTGGGCCGGAGCCACAAAGTGGTGCAGAAATGCTAGCGCTTTTTGGGCTGCCTCTTCGCTGCGGCGTTGATGGCCGCCTTGGCTGCGGGCGGCAGGCCCTGCTGCTCGGTCTCGGGCTCGGCAGCGGTGCCGCGCGCCCGCGCGATGGCCTTCATGCCGTGGTAGATCACCAGGGCTGCAGCGGACCCGAGCGCGATGCCCGTGAACTTCAGTTCCCCGACGGTCCAGGTGTAGTCCGCGATGCCGATGATGAGGGAGACCGCGGCGGTGGTCAGGTTGACCGGGTTCGAAAAGTTGACCTTGTTCTGGACCCAGATCTTCACACCGAGGACGCCGATCATGCCGTACAGCATGGTTGCCGCGCCGCCCAGCACGCCCGGCGGAACGGTGGCGATCAGTTCGCCGAACTTCGGTGAGAAGCTCAGCAGGATGGCGAAGATGCCGGCCACCCAGTAAGCAGCCGTGGAGTAGACCTTGGTGGCAGCCATGACGCCGATGTTTTCCGCATAGGTGGTGGTGCCTGAGCCGCCGCCGAAGCCGGCGAGCACCGTGGCGGCGCCGTCGGCCATCAGGGCACGGCCGGAGACCCCGTCCAGGTTCTGGCCGGTCATGGCGGACACGGACTTAACATGGCCGATGTTCTCCGCCACCAGGACCAGGACCACAGGAACGAACAGGCCCACCACGCCGAGGTGGAACTCCGGGGTCTGGAAGTGGGGGAGGCCCACCCACGGGGCGGCGTCCATCTTGGAGTAGTCCACCTCGCCCCGGAGCATGGCCACAAGGTAGCCCACCACCACACCCACCAGGATGCTGAGGCGGCCAAAGATCCCGCGGAACAGGACGCTCACCACGATGATGGTCACCAGCGTGATCAGTGCTGTCACGGGGGCGGCATCGAAGTTGTTCTTCGCGGCCGGAGCCAGGTTGAGCCCTATCAGGGCCACGATGGCGCCGGTGACAATCGGCGGCATCAGCCGGTTGATCCAGCCGGCGCCGAACTTCTGCACGATCGCGCCGATCACGGCGAGGCCGGCTCCGGCCAGCACCACGCCGCCCAGCGCGCCGGGCACGCCGAACTGCTGCTGGGACGCCGTGATGGGGGCGATGAACGCAAAGCTTGACCCGAGGTAGCTGGGAACCCGGCCCTGGGTGATCACGAGGAACAGGAGCGTGCCGATGCCGGAGAAAAGGAGGGTGGTGGCCGGCGGCATGCCGGTGATGATCGGCACCAGGAAGGTGGCGCCGAACATGGCCACGACGTGCTGCATTCCCACGCCGATGGTCAGCGGCCACGTGAGCCGTTCGCCGGGAGCCACAACTTCGCCCGGACGCACTGCCTTGCCGTTGCCGTGCAGCTTCCATTTGGTTCCGAGCATGCTCATTGGCGGGGCCTTTCGGAGAGGGAGTTTGCCCGCTCGCCGGGCTGGATCTTCAGGAGCAAGAATACCCCGCCGGACGCGGGCACGAGAGGGCATCCTGCCGGCAGTGTGTCCAGCAAGCAGGCGCCTGGGTGTGTCAAACGTCACGCCGCCCATTTGGCTGTTCCGGGAAGAGCCTGCCGCTGCATCCGGTTGAACCCGGGGAAAGCAACTGAACCACCGCAAGCAACAGGACTGCCCGACGCCCGCTGGG
Organism: Arthrobacter sp. K5; assembly: GCF_040448525.1. Taxonomy (NCBI): domain Bacteria; kingdom Bacillati; phylum Actinomycetota; class Actinomycetes; order Micrococcales; family Micrococcaceae; genus Arthrobacter; species Arthrobacter sp. K5. The sequence goes on from NZ_CP159279.1 coordinate 3,539,913, forward strand.
ATGTCGGCCTAGTGAAAGGGGCGCGAATGACCATCGCCCACGAAGAAGCAGTAATCGATTCCGCCGCCGTGGATGCCATCTTTGCCGAGGCCCGCACCGCCAACGCGTTTACCGGTGAAGTCAGCGAGCAGCAGGCCCGCGCCATCTACGAACTGACCAAGTTCGGCCCCACAGCCTTCAACTCCCAGCCCCTGCGCGTCACCTATGTGCGCTCGGAGGAGGCCCGCGGCAAGCTCGTGGCCGCCCTGTCCTCGGGCAACCGGGCCAAGACGGCCTCCGCACCCCTGGTGGCGATCCTCAGCTACGACACCGCCTGGCAGGAGCAGTGGGACAACTTCCTCCCCGGCTACAACGCCCCCAAAGCCATGTACGACGCATCCCCGGACCTGGCCACCTCCACGGGCAACAACAACGCCCACCTGCAGGCCGGCTACTTCATCCTGGCCGTCCGCTCGCTCGGCTTCGCCGCCGGCCCGATGACCGGTGCGGACTTCGCTGCCATCGACGCTGAGTTCTTCCCGGCAGGCGACCAGAAGAGCTTCCTGGTGGTGAACATCGGCCAGCCGGGTCCCGAGGCCTGGGGTGAGGCGAAGCCCAAGTTCGCTTACGAGGACGTCGTCCGCACGGTCTGAGCGTTTCGCGTACTGCGCCACTGCCTGGCCCCGGACACGGAATGCCTCCGGCAATATGGGGGACATTCCGGAGGCATTCGGGACAGTATTTTTGCAGTTCAGAACTGCAAGGCATGCTCCGGGCCAATTCCAATGTTAGTCCTGTTTGGACTTCTTGGGCCGGTCCGTTCTGCCCCAACTATGCGCCTGCGGCCGCAGCAGAAAAGCGCCGGATGGCCAACGCCATCCGGCGCTTTCCGGTTCCTTGCGGGGCCGGTGGAGCCCTACGAAATGACCCCGTCCACCAGCGCCTTGGCTTCGGCCTGGACCTGCTTGAGGTGGTCGGCGCCCTTGAAGGACTCCGCGTAGATCTTGTAGACGTCCTCGGTGCCGGAGGGGCGGGCCGCGAACCACGCGTTCTCGGTAACCACCTTCAGGCCGCCGATGGAGGCGCCGTTGCCCGGCGCCTTGGTCAGCTTCGCGGTGATCGTCTCGCCGGCCAGTTCAGTGGCAGTGACGTCCTCCGGGGACAGCTTGCCCAGCGCCGCCTTCTGGTCCCGGGTGGCGGCGGCGTCGATGCGTGCATAGACAGGCGCGCCGAACTGGTCGGTGAGGCCCTTGTAGAGTTGAGACGGCGACTTGCCGGTGACAGCAGTGATCTCCGAAGCCAGCAGTGCCAGCAGGATGCCATCCTTGTCCGTGGTCCAGACGCTGCCGTCGCGCTTGTTGAAGGAAGCGCCGGCTGATTCCTCTCCGCCGAACGCGCCTTCGCCGGAGAGCAGGCCGGGGACAAACCACTTGAAGCCCACGGGCACCTCCACGAGCTTGCGGCCCAGGCCGCCCGCCACGCGGTCGATGATCGAGGAGGATACGAGGGTCTTGCCCACGACGGAGTTCGGGTTCCAGCCGCTGCGGTTGCGGTACAGGTAATCGATGGCAACCGCAAGGTAATGGTTGGGGTTCATCAGGCCACCGTCAGGGGTAACGATGCCGTGCCGGTCGGCGTCGGCGTCGTTACCGGTGGCGACGTCGTAGGCGGCGGACCCGTCCGCACCAACAGCCATCCGGTTGATAAGCGAGGCCATGGCTGACGGGGAAGAGCAGTCCATCCGGATCTTCTCGTCCCAGTCCAGGGTCATGAAGGCCCACTGCGGGTCCACCGTGGGGTTGACCACCGTTAGGTTCAGCTGGTGGCGTTCGCCAATCTCGCCCCAGTAGTCGACGGACGCGCCGCCCATGGGGTCGGCGCCGATCCGGACCCCGGCGTCCCGGATGGCGTCCAGGTTCAGGACAGAGGGCAGATCGTCCACGTAGCTGCTCAGGAAGTCGAACTTTCCGGTGGTTTCGGCCTCGAGGGCCTGGGCCAGCGGAATACGCTTCACGCCGCGGAGCCCGTTCTCCAGCAGTTCGTTGGCGCGGTTGGCGATCCAGCCCGTCGCGTCGGTGTCTGCAGGGCCGCCGTGCGGAGGGTTGTACTTGAAGCCGCCGTCAGCCGGCGGGTTGTGGCTGGGGGTGACAACAATGCCGTCAGCCTGCGGGGCTCCGGCCGGGGCGTTGTTGTTGTACGTGAGGATGGCGTGGCTCAGCGCCGGGGTGGGGGTGTAGCCGTGCCGCGCGTCGATGAGGACGTTCACGCCGTTTGCCGCCAGCACCTCAAGGGCGGAGTTCTGCGCCGGTTCGCTCAGTCCGTGGGTGTCCTTGGCCAGGAACAGCGGGCCGGTGATGCCCTGTCCGGCGCGGTATTCCACGATCGCCTGCGTGATCGCCACGATATGCCCTTCATTGAAGGACGCTTTCAGGCTTGATCCGCGGTGCCCGGAAGTTCCGAAAGCCACGCGCTGGCCGGGATCCCCCAAGTCAGGCTTGACGTCGTAGTACGCGTCGAGCAGTGCGGTCAGGTCGACAAGGTCTTGGGGTTGGGCAACTGTGCCCGCTCGGCTAGCCATGGCACCAGCATGCCAGACGACGGCGGAGGGCAACACGGAGTGTCCGGAATCCGGCCCCTGTGACGCAGAATGTCATCAATTTTCCGGGCTACTTGCATTTATCCGGGATAAGAAACTGAGTAGTGCCGGAAAAGTACTTATATACCCACCCCTGAGGGGGCTGTTACGTTCAAACGGCAGGAATCAGTCCGGTATGAAGTACGACGCCGGGCGTCCGGACCAGCGGAAACGTCCAGGAAGCCTGTGGCTGAATTCCAGCCGTGCCCACGGGGGCGGATAATTCGGCCGGTTTCGGACGGCAATTTGGCCGGCTTTTCGGGCAGGGCCATTTACGTCCGGGTGATTTGGTTCGGCTGAATTGGGCAGGTCATTTGGACGACGCGCGAGTAATGCAGAGGTGAACAATGGGGTCTGGAGATGCAGCATTCGAACGGACGAGGCTCGCCTCTGAACGGATTGCTGCTGGCTCCGTCAGCGCGGAGCAAAGCAGCCATCTCGTGGCCGAAAGGCTAGCCCAACTGGGGCCTTACGGCTGGTTCCTCCTGCACGATGTGCATTGGCCCGGCCGCCCGCTGGCCCGGCTGGAGCATGTCCTGGTGGGACCCGGCGGGGTGGTGGTGGTCAGTGCCAAGAACTGGTCCGGCGATGTCGACGTAGTTGATGGCACCCTGCGGCAGAACGGTCATGACCGGTTCCCGGCAGTGGAGACGGCGCTGGCGCAGGCAGCCGCGGTGGCTGCTGTCCTGCCGGCGCCGCGGCGGAGGCTGGTCCGCTCGCTGATCTGCCTGACGGCCCAGCCCGAAGTGCAGGGCACCACCGGATCGGGCATCGAGGTGCGGGGGATGGATTGCATCGCGGCCGCCGTGACCGACCTGCCCGACGTGCTGGATGCCCCTTCGGTGCTGTTGCTCTACGCGCAGCTTGGGCAGCTCCTCACCCGTCCGCAGGTGCCGGAGGCCGGCACCGTCGGGAACCAGCACCGCCCCGATACACGACGCGCGGACACCCCCCGGCCGGAAACGTCCCCGGCTGCGCTCCGGCGCCCGGTCCACAGGTACACCGTGCACAGCCGTCCCCTTCCACCGAACTACCTTTACGGCCGGGACCAACGTCCGGGCCCCGTGCTGCGCGTTGTGGGAAGGTCGCTCGTCGCGGGCCTCGTCTTCGCGGCGTTGCTGGCGCCGCCCCTGTGGCTGTTGTGGGAGCTGCTCCCCAAGTGAGCCGGCTTCCCGAGCCATTGCGGTGCACGATCCATTGCGGTGCACGATCCGTTGCCGTGGCGGCGGCGGTAATGTTCTGTTGAGGACCATATGAGGGGATTTCCATGACAGAGCAGCGTCCCGGATCCGGCGACGAGCCGACGCCGGACACCCACCACCAGTCGTCGTACGGCAAACAGGGCCCGGACATCCCGGCCCCGCCACTGTACGATCCGCCGCAATACACCCCGCCGCAGTACACCCCGGGCCAGCAGTATGGCGGGCAGTACGGCGACGCCAGCCAGCAGTACGGCCAGCCGGCCAGCCCCTATGGCCAGCAGTACGGCTACCAGTACGGCCAGGAATACAATCAGGCCTATTCCAGCCCGTACGGCCAGCCCTCCTACTACGGCGCAGCACCCCAGCCGAAGGGCCTGAGCATTGCCAGCCTTTGCTGCGGCATTGCCGTCTACCTGGGCTTCGGATTCTTCATCCTGCCGCAGCTGGCCGCGGTGATCCTGGGCCATCTGGCGCTGCGGCGTGAACCGTCAGGCCGCGGCTTCGCCATCGCCGGCCTGGTGATGGGGTACCTTGGCCTGGTCCTGACCGTCCTCGCGATCGTGGGACTCACCATCCTGGCGAGCGTTGCCAGCACGTCCAGCACCATCTGAGCGGCCGGTCCCCAACCTAGAACCCCAGCTGGGCTGCCACCTGCAGGAGCAGTGCTTCTGAGCCGGGCCGCCCAATCAGCTGGATGCCCATCGGCAGCCCCGCCCCGGGGCTGCCGCCGGTCCAGTGCACGGGAATGCTGATGGCCGGCAGGCCGCACACATTGACCATGGACGACCATGGTGCGAACTCGCACTGCCTCCGGTAATCGCCGTCGGCGTCGCCTGCCCATTCCGGGGACGGCCACCTGCCGTCCCCGTGCCCCGACCCGGTGAACCAGCCCACCGGACGCGGCGTCTGGGCCAGCGCCGGCGTCAGGACCAGGTCCCAGGCCGAATACTGTGCCAGCGTGTCGCGCTCAAATTGCCGCAGGAACGCGAGGCATTCATTGAGTTTGGCGGCGCTCCGCTGCTGCGCCCGCCGCCGGAAGGTGCGCGTCAGCGGCGTCAGCAGGACCTCGCGGTGCGGCGCGATCCGGGCAGCGCCCACGCCTGCTGTCCAGGCGGTGGTGAACGCGTCGGGGTATCGGTTGTCGTACCGGATCTCAGCCTCGGCGACGTGGTGCCCCGCCCCGGTGAGCAGCCGGACGCCGGCGTCCAGCGCGTCCAGGGCCTCCGGATCCGGGGTGAATGGGAAGATCCCGCCCCACGGGCTGTCCAGGCTGACGCCGATCCGCAGCGAGGCAGGCGCGCGGCTGACGGCTTCCAGGTAGCCCGCTCCGTCCGGCGTTCCGGGGCCGGTGGGGGCCAAGACATCGAGCAGCAGCGCGGCGTCGGCCGCGGAGCGCGCCAGCGGTCCGGCCACCACCAGGCCGGCCGGATCCCCGCTGCTTTCACCCGCCGGGACCACGCCCCTGCCGGGCTTCAGGCCCAGCAGGCCGCACGCTGCCGCCGGTATCCGGATCGACCCGCCGCCGTCGGTCCCGGGCGCGAACGGCACCAGCCCTGCCGCCACGGCAGCGGCGCTGCCGCCGGAGGAACCGCCCGAACTCCTGCTCAGGGCGTACGGATTACGCGACGGCGGTGCGATGCGGTTTTCGCTGTAGGCCGTCAGCCCGAATTCGGGTACCTGCGTCTTGCCGAGGGAGATGGCACCAGCGCCCCTGACGGCTGCCGCGAGGGCGCCGTCGGCCGGTGCGGGCCGCCGGTCCAGTGCTGCGCTGCCGTGGGTGGTTACCACGCCGGCAACATCGGTGAGGTCCTTGAATGCCACTGGCATCCCGTGCAGCGGCGGCAGCGGCTGGTCCGGACGACGCCGGGCGAACAGGGCGTCTGCTGCGGCGGCCTCGGCCATCGCCCTCGGCCCGGTGACGGTGATAAAGGCACCCAGCCTCGGGTTCGATTCCTCGATCCGCGCGAGGAAATGCGCCGTGACTTCGCGGGCTGAGACCTCCCCGGAACGCAGCGCTGCCCTCAGCTGCACGGCCGGCAGGCGGTGGATGTCGGCCAGGCGGGGTGGGGCGGACACTGTGCTCCTTTGCGGCGGCTCGCGGGCTTCGGACCAGCGTAACCTGTGCCGGCCGAAGGGTGCGGGGGCTGCGCTGGCGATACGCTGGAACGGAGAGCTTGAGGCCAAGGAGAGGACTCCCATGAGCGACTTCGATACCGTCACCGTTAAGGACGTCCCCGCGGACGCCACCATCCTGGACGTGCGGGAGGACTACGAATGGGCGGCAGGTCACGCCGAAGGTGCCCTGCACATCCCCATGGACCAGTTGCCTGGTCGCCTGGATGATCTGGACCCGGACGAGGACCTGTATGTCATCTGCCGGACCGGCGGGCGTTCCTTCCGGGCAGCCCAGTGGCTGGTGGGCCAGGGCTACTCCGCAGTGAACGTAGCCGGCGGCATGGACCAGTGGCTCGAGTCCGGCAAACCGCTGGTGTCCGACAACGGCCGCAAGCCCGTGGTCCTGTAGCAGCAGCAACTCCTGCCTGCCCTTCCCACACACGCAAAGGAATATCCATGCCCTCCGCCCGCCGCACCTACACCTTCCTCGGCCCCGAGGGCACGTTTACGGAGGCGGCGCTCCTGCAGGTTCCGGACGCGGCCGAATCCCTGCGCATCCCCTCCTCCAACGTCAACGCCGCTCTGGACAGGGTGCGGGACGGATCAGCCGACGCGGCGATGGTGCCCATCGAAAACTCGGTGGAGGGCGGTGTTACGGCCACCCTGGATTCCATTGCCACGGGACAGGAACTGAGGATCATCCGCGAGGCTCTCGTGCCCATCAGCTTCGTGCTGGTGGCACGGGCGGGCGTCGAGCTTTCCCAGATCCGCCGGATCTCCACGCACGGGCACGCCTGGGCGCAGTGCAGGTTGTGGGTCGACGAGCATATTCCCGGCGCAGAATACATTCCGGGGTCCTCCACGGCTGCTGCTGCGATGGGCCTGCTGGAGGACGACGTGCACTACGACGCCGCGATCTGCGCGCCGATAGTCGCCGCTGAGCAGCCGGCTCTGCATGTGCTGGCCGAGAACATCGGTGACAATCCCGGCGCCGTGACCCGGTTCATACTGGTCAGTCGTCCAGGCATCCTGCCGGCCCGGACCGGCGCGGACAAGACAACGGTCGTGGTGCCCCTTCCCGAGGACCGGCCGGGCGCGCTGATGGAAATCCTGGACCAGTTCGCCACCCGCGGCGTGAATCTGAGCCGCATCGAGTCCCGGCCCACCGGGCAGTACCTGGGGCACTACTTCTTCAGCATCGACGCCGACGGCCACGTCGGCGACGCACGGGTGGCCGACGCCCTCGCCGGCCTGCACCGCATCAGCCCCGCCACGCGGTTCCTTGGTTCGTACGGCCGTGCCGATGCGCAGGCTCCCGTGGTGCCGGAGCACACGTCCGATGAGGCATTCCAGGCAGCGCATGCATGGGTCAATGGGATACTCGCCGGAGACTCCCTGGGCCCGGAGACACCGGTGGAAGCTTCGCCGTCAGCGTAGATAAATGCCCCGCCGGGCACTTCCCTGCCCCTGTTGCTGTGCGTATGCTTGCATGATCAACAAAGGGATGACCCCAACGAAAGGAGCGGGTCATGTCGGACAAGAATGACAACGACGGCCAGGGAATGATCGTCAACCCCAAGCCCACAGCGGAGAACCAGGACTGGGACGGGGACGACGCCGACCGTGCGGACCGCCTTCGCTTCGAAGAGGAGCAGGCCATGATCCGCGAACAGTCCGAAGCCCGGGCTGCCGCCAAGGCCGCTGCCGAGTCTGCCAAGCACGCCGGCACACCGCAGTCAGCCTAGGGCGCAGTCATCCCAGGGTTTCCCTGACCCGCACCAGCAACGATCTCGGCTCCACCTGCACAGTCACCTTTGTGGCATCACCCGACGTGTCGCCGTCGAGCTGGGTGGGCATGGGTTCGGGGCACTTGATGACCACCTTCCCGGAGCGGTAGACGCTCATGACGGGCAGGTGCCGCTTGTGCTTGAACAGGATCTTGGCGTACATCGCCAGCCATCCCACGGCGCTGCGGGGGCTCATGACCACCACGTCCAGCATCCCGTCGTCGATCATTGCCTGCGGGATGAAGTCGATGCCGCCCGGAACCAGGCCGCAGTTGGCGAACAGGATGCTGCGGATCTTCCTGGACTGGTCCGGCTGGTCATCCAGCGAGATGGCGACTTTCTTCCTGCGCCCGCGGAGGTGGCGGACGCCGGCCTCGGTGTAGGCAAGCCAGCCGACAGCGCGCTTCAGGCCATCGTTCGTGTCGCCCACCACCTCGGCGTCCATGCCGATGCCGGCGATGACGAGGAACGAGTGGCTTGAGGAGTGGCCGGTGCGGGAGTTTTCGATTTTCATCCGCGCCGTGTCGATGAACCGCTGGTGGCCGAAGAGCGCGGTCTGGATGCTTCCGTGCAGGTCGTAAACATCCAGGTCCACGTTGCGGGCCAGCAGGTTGCCGGTGCCGAGCGGGATCAGGCCCATCGCCACGCCGGTGTGGGCCAGGGCCTCGGCGGCCACCCGCACGGTACCGTCACCGCCACCCACAAGAACGACGTCGGCCCCGTACTCCAGCGCCGACCGGACCTGCGAGTGGCCGGGGTCCTCCGGCGTTGTTTCGAAGAAGCGGGGCTCCTCCCAGCCGGCGGCCAGGCAGGCGCGCTGGATGGTTGCGCGGGCTTCATCGGCCTTGGCCTTGATGGGGTTGAGGACGACGGCGACCCGCTGGCGTTCCAGGCCGTGTTCATGGGCCACTTCCCGCACGGCGCTGCGGACGTGCAGGGCCTTCAGCCTGCGCACGCCCCACCAGCTGGAGACGGCGAAGGCCAGGGCTACAGCGATCAGGACGTAAAGAAGCAGGTCGCTCATGGTGCTCCAACACTATCCCGCCCGGAGTGTCCCGCAGATTCGATACCCTTGTCTGGTGATCGACGTAAAAGACCTCAGCGAAAATCCGGACAAGTTCCGCGCCAGCCAGCGCGCCCGCGGTGCGGACGAAACCCTGGTGGACGCGATCATCGACGCCGACGCCGCGCGCCGCACGGCACTGATCAGCTTCGAAAACCTCCGGGCCGAACAGAACGCGTTCGGCAAGAAGGTGGCGCAGGCCAAGGGCGAGGAAAAGCAGGCACTGCTCGCCGAGGTCCGCGAGCTGGCGGGTGCGGTGAAGGCAGCCTCGGCTGAGGCCGACGCTGCCCAGGCCAAGCAGGAAGAACTGCTGCGCACCATCCCCAACCTCATTGAAGACGGCGTTCCGGCCGGCGGCGAGGACGACTACGTTGTTGTCAAGACCGTCGGCACGCCGCGCGAATTCCCTGACTTCGAACCCCGCGACCACCTTGAGATCGGCGAACTGATCGGCGCGATCGACATGGAGCGCGGCGCCAAGGTCTCCGGTGCCCGCTTCTACTTCCTGCGCGGCGTGGGCGCCCGGCTGGAAATGGCCCTGCTGCAGATGGCCATGGAGCAGGCCATCGAGGCCGGCTTCATTCCCATGATCACCCCCACCCTGGTGCGCCCCGAGACCATGCAGGGCACCGGATTCGATGTCAAGCACGACGCCGAGATCTACCGTCTCGCCGAAGACGACCTTTACCTTGTGGGCACCTCTGAAGTGCCGCTCGCCGGGTACCACGCCGACGAGATCCTGGACCTCTCCGCAGGCCCGATCCGTTTCGCGGGCCAGAGCTCCTGCTACCGCCGCGAGGCCGGCTCGCACGGCAAGGACACCCGCGGGATCATCCGCGTCCACCAGTTCAACAAGGTGGAAATGTTCATCTACACCACGGTGGAAGAGGCTGCAGCCGAGCATGAGCGCCTGCTGGCCTGGGAAGAGCAGATGCTGGCCAAGTGCGAGCTTCCGTACCGCGTGATCGACACCGCCGCCGGCGACCTCGGCATGTCCGCGGCCCGGAAGTTCGACTGCGAAGCGTGGGTCCCCACACAGGGCGCCTACCGCGAGCTGACCTCCACGTCCAACTGCACCACGTTCCAGGCGCGCCGCCTCAACATCCGTGAGCGCGTGTTCACCGAGGACGGCAGCCCCAAGGGCACCCGTGCTGTGGCCACGCTCAACGGCACGCTGGCAACCACGCGCTGGATCGTGGCGCTGCTGGAGCACCACCAGAACGCCGACGGCTCGGTCAACGTGCCTGCGGCCCTGCAGAAGTACCTCGGCGGCCTCCAGGTTCTCCCGGTTCTCTAAGCCGGTTCCGTCCAGCGGGTAAATACTCACACCGGGGACAACGTGTGAATATTTACCCGCTGTTAACGCGCTGCTGTGCTCTGCGTCCTAGCTGGTGTCAGGGGCGTCTGCTGTACTAGGAAGCATGACTACACTGACTGAATCCTCAGCCGCCGGCATCGAAGACCGGCGAGAAGCACAACAGAACCTCATGATCGCCCTGGACGTGGACGGCACCCTCGTGGACCACGACGGCCACATGTCCGCTCCGGTCCGCGATGCCGCGCAGGCTGTGGTCGCGGCCGGGCATGAGGTCATGATCGCCACCGGCCGCTCGCTCAACGCCACGCTGCCCATCATCGAACAGATCGGCCTGGAACGCGGTTACGCCGTCTGCTGCAACGGCGGCGTGACCCTCCGCCTGGACCCCGGACTGCCCAACGGCTACGACATCATCCACAAGGCCACCTTCGATCCGGGTCCGGCGCTCCGCGCCCTCCGAAAGCGCCTGCCGGCAGCAAAGTACGCGCTGGAGGACGCGGACGGGAACTTCCTCTCCACCGAGCGCTTCCAGGACGCGAGCTTCGGCGTCGAGGCCATCGGCGTGGACTTCCAGACCATGCTCGAGGCCACAGCGGTCCGCGTCGTGGTCTTCAGCGCGGAGAACACACCGGAGGAGTTCAACGAAGCCATCCAGCACATCGGCCTTGCCGGTGTTACCTATTCGGTCGGCTGGACCGCGTGGCTGGACATCGCCGCTGCCGGCGTCACCAAGGCCAGTGCGCTGGAGAACCTCCGCAGCCGCCTCGGCGTTGATCCCGCCGCCACGGTTGCCATCGGCGACGGCCGCAACGACATCGAGATGCTCGCCTGGGCGGGCCGCGGGGTAGCCATGGGGCAGGCTCCGGAGGAGGTGGTCGCCGCCGCGGACGAGGTCACCAAATCGGTATACGACGACGGCGCCGCCCACGTGCTGCGCGGCCTCCTGTAGCCGCATCCGTTAGCGGCCGGCCCCCTAGCTGCCGGCCCGCCGTGACGGGCGGTCTAGCGCACGTCGAGAATCAGTGCGAGCAGCCTGGCCGCCGCCGGCCGGGCTGCGTGCTCCTCGTTCCACTGCGACCTCGCCACGGCCTTGCTGACAGCCTGGGAAGTAATGCCGAGTTCGGCGGCCACCATCTTTTGCTGGCCGCGCACCCCGGGGGTCATCAGGTCAAGCACGCGCCACTCGGCCTCGCTCCTGTCCCGGACTATGTGGCCCAGCAGACGGAGCACAGACTCTGACTCGGCCGCGACGTCCGGCAGGGGACCCTCCACGGCCACCGGGATGCGTTCCTTGCTGTTGCGCAGGCGGTCCACGGCCCGGCGGGCGTAGATGAGGCCGTGCCCGCTGGCGTCCTTGATCTGGTTCGGCAGCGGCTCATTCACCGGACCCACGCCGATCCCCACATACCAGCTCCCGCAGCGGAGCGCGACCAGGGCGGCATCCACCGCCTGGTGCGGGCAATCCACGATTCCCTGCACCTCGTCCTCAACGGAGCGGTCAAAGTCCAGACGCGCCGGGATATGCCGTAGGTCCTTGAGGAGGTGCGGGACCCGGTCGCCGTCGCGCCGGCTGTCTGTTTGATTGATAGTCAGCGTGAACATTGTGGAAATCAGACTACCCGGTGCCCACGTTGAGGCAAGCTGGGAGCCGATGGCACGTTACGGATCTCACGCTGAGCGCGAACGGACACTTCGGCCCGCCAATTCGCACGTTAAAGAACGACGGCGGCGGGTGCGGTTCACGGGGAACCGCACCGGCCGCCGTCGGGCCTCTTGTCAGGGAGGCGGTGGGTGGGGATTAGTGCGCTGCGGGCACGTAACGCTTGATCGAAGCCTCAAGTTCGGCTTCGGCGGCAGCGCGGTCGGCCCAGCCTTCGGCCTTGACCCACTTGCCGGGCTCCAGGTCCTTGTAACGGGTGAAGAAGTGCTCGATTTCCTTGATCAGGAATTCGTTGACGTCGCTGACTTCCTGGATGTGGTCGAAGCGCGGGTCGGCCGGAACGCAGAGGACCTTGGCGTCCCCGCCACCGTCGTCGGTCATGTTGAAGACACCGATCGGGCGGGCTTCGACGATGACGCCCGGGTGCAGATCGAAGTCCTGCAGGAGCACCAGGGCGTCCAGCGGGTCACCGTCTTCGCCGAGGGTGTTCTCGAAGAAGCCGTAGTGGGTGGGGTACTGCATGGAAGTGAAGAGGACACGGTCCAGGCGGACTCGGCCGGTCTCATGGTCGACTTCGTACTTGACGCGCGATCCCTTGGGGATCTCGATGGTCACGTCATGCTTCATGGAATGCTCCTCGACGATTGCTTGGTGTTCGCGGCACACGCGATGATCAACCAAAAATGGACTGTCGGTGCCGCCGACTACTATTGAGGATATAGCGAGAGGCCCAGGTTTCAGGAACTAATGGGGTAATTTCAGGACTTTGAGGACCAGCAGCATGAGCGGCACCAGGAGTACGGCGAGCGGCCGCGGCAGGCTTACCACCATGGTCCGGAGCTGGCCCATGGTCCTGCTCACAGTGCTTCTCCTGGCGCTGACCCTTCCCGCCGGGATGCTCATTGCCCCTGCGCTGACAGGCCCGGCCCGGTCCACGGCCGAACCCGCCCAGACCCCCTCCTGGCAACTGGTCCCGGAACGCCTGTCCGTCCCGCAGGGCATCGATCCGCTCAGCAACGCCGCACCGGTGCCGGTTCCCGCCAACGTGGCGGCCCGGCTCGACCCCGTCCTCAAGACCGACGGCGGCGGCTCCTTCACTGCCGTGGTCCAGGACGCCGCCACCGGCAAGGTTCTCTATGACCGCGAAGGTGCCGCCAGCAGGATTCCGGCCTCCAACATGAAGCTCCTCACCGCCGTGGCCGCGCTGCGGGGGATCGGCCCCGAGGAACGGTTCAGCACCAGGGTCCTCGCCGGGCCGGCGGCCGAAACACCGGGAGCAACTCCGGGAGCTGCAACCAGGTCCGTCGTGCTGGTGGGCGGCGGCGACGTCCTGCTCGGCGCCGGTGACTCCGCCGAGTCCAAGGTCCTTGGCCATGCCGGGCTTGCCACGCTGGCCAAGCAGACTGTGGAGTCACTGCGGAAAGGCGGCTTCAAGGGGCAGCTCCAGGTGCTTGTGGATGATTCCCTTTTCACCGGTCCGGCACTGAACCCGGCCTGGAGCCCGGACGACGTTGCGGCCGGCGAGATGGCCCCGCTGTTTCCGCTGGCACTGAACTCGGCGCGGTTTGATCCCGCAGACACCACGGCTCCCCGGCCCCAGGACTCCGCCATGGCCTCCGGCGAGGCGTTCGCTGCCGGGCTCAAGGCGGCGGGTGCCGCCGCTGGCCTCACGGTGGCACCCGCCGTCGTACGTCTTGACGGAAAGCCGGCGGCGGACGCCAAGGTCCTCGCCGAGGTGCGGTCTGCGACGGTCAGCCAGCAGGTCGACCTCATGCTCCAGACCTCGGACAACTACCTCGCCGAAACCCTTGGCCGCATGACAGCTGTGGCGGGCGGCCAGCCGGGGACGAACGAGTCGGCCAGGGCGGCCGTTCTTGAGCAGCTCTCCGGGCTGGCAATCCCCACGGACGGAATGTTCGCCGCGGATGTGTCCGGACTGGCCCCGGCCAACCAGGTTTCCGCCCGCCAGTTCTCCGAGGTGGTCCGCGCCATCACCAACGGCAAGGACACCCGGCTCAGGGCTGCACTGGCGGGGTTCCCCGTGGCGGGGCTGACGGGCACGCTCGGCGACAGGTACATCGACGAGTCCACGGCCGAGGGCGCTGGCCTGGTGCGGGCTAAAACGGGAACCCTGAACACGGTCATCGCGCTGAGCGGGTACGTGGTGGACGCCGACGGCAGGCTCCTGGTGTTCTCCTTCATCGGCAACGGCCTGACGCCGGGAGCCGCGGGCAACAAGCCGGCCCTGGACACAGCGGCCACGGCGCTGGCCGGCTGCGGCTGCAGCTAGGCGTGTCTTATGGCTCCGGTGCGGTGCCCTTGCCGTTCGCCGGTCAGCGAACTTAAGGCGCGCTGCAAGGCACGTATGTTCTGATGGAGCGTATGGAGTCCACTGCAAGCCAGTCATCCGCCCCTGCCCAGGCCCTCATCAACTGGGACCTTGCCGCGTCCGCAGCAGCACGGCTGGCTCCGCCCGGTCCGACGCTGACTGCCGCCGAGATCGGGGACGCCGTCTCCCAGCTGCGGGAGCTGGCAGATGCCTCCGTTTCGTACGTCCACCAGATCACCGGGCTGGAAGCTGCTCGGGATCTCCGTGACTCCTCCGTCCTCGTCGTGGACCGTGCCTCGTGGGCGAAGGCCAACACGCAGAGCTTCGCGGTGATGCTCAAGCCCGCCATCGAAAAGATGCTGGAGAACCGCCGCGGCACCGTCAGCCCTGGAGCCGCCACGGTCAGCGGCGCCATCACCGGCAGCCAGCTCGGCGCCGTGCTCGCGTTCCTCTCCAGCAAGGTCCTGGGCCAGTATGATCCCTTTGCCGCGCTGGCTGAAGGATCGCAGGCGCCGTCGGGCGGCCGCCTGCTGCTCGTCGCGCCCAACATCATCGCCGTCGAACGCGAGCTGAATGTGGACCCCACGGATTTCCGGCTTTGGGTGTGCCTGCACGAGCAGACGCACCGCGTGCAGTTCGCTGCGGCACCGTGGCTCCGGCACCACATGCTGAACGAGATCGACAACCTCAGCGGGCACCTTCTGGGCAACGTGGACTCCCTGATGGAACGTGCCTCGGCGGCCGCGCGCTCGCTCAAGGACCGCGCCGCCTCCGGTTCCACTCCCGGCCGCGGCGCCATCCTCGATCTCCTGCAGGATCCCGAGGAGAAGGCCTCACTGTCCCACCTGACCGCGGTCATGAGCCTGCTCGAAGGCCACGCCAACGTGGTGATGGACGCCGTGGACGCCAGCATCGTCCCTTCAGTGAAGACCATCCGGCAGCGGTTCAACGCCCGCGGCAAGGACAGGGGTGTCATTGAGAAGTTCATCCGCAGCCTGCTGGGCCTGGACGCCAAGATGAAGCAGTACAGCGACGGCGCCAAGTTTGTCCGCGCCGTGGTGGACGTGGCCGGGATGGACGGCTTCAACCGCGTCTGGGAGGCTCCGGCGAACCTGCCCACCGAAGAGGAAATCCACAACGCCAGGATCTGGCTCGACAGGATGGGTTTCTAGGTTTTCGTGCAGCACCTCCCCAACACTCCAGGCGGCTCTGTCCGCGGCGGGCCTGCTGCCGGCGGCCCCGTTCCCAGTGGGCCCGTTCCCAGCGGAAGGCGGCGGCCTGGCCGTTTGGCGCCGGTCCTCGGCACAGCACGGAAAATGCTGCAGGATGCGCTGGCCGAAGCCGGCTTTCCCCGGCGCGTCCTGGTGGCCTGCAGCGGCGGCCCCGATTCCCTGGCCCTGGCAGCCGTGGCCGCCTACTTTGCGCGCCGCGGCCACGTGGACGGCCGTCCCGTCACCGTAGGCGCGGTGGTTGTGGACCACCAGCTGCAGCCCGGATCCGCTGATGTTGCGGCGAGAACCGCTGAGACCCTCCGGGACCTGGGACTGGACCCGGTACAGATCCGCACTGTCGATGTCGCTTCCACCGGTTTCGGTCCGGAAGCTGCAGCCCGCGATGCGCGCCATGCCGCACTCGAGGCGGCGGCAGGGGAGTGGGAAGCCGGCGCCATCCTCCTGGGGCACACACTCGATGACCAGGCGGAGCAGGTGCTGCTCGGCCTGGCCCGCGGCTCAGGCACGCGTTCCCTGGCCGGGATGCGCCCTGCCCGGGGCAAGCTGCTCCGGCCATTCCTTGGCCTGCGCAGGGCGGACACCCTGGAGATCTGCCGTGCAGAGGACCTCGATCCCTGGCACGACCCCAGCAATTCTGATCCTGCCTTCGCACGTTCGCGGACCAGGGTGGAGGTCATGCCGGTGCTGGAGGAAAAACTCGGCCCGGGCGTTGCCGAGTCCCTCGCTCGCACCGCCGCCATCCTGCAGCTGGATGCCGATTACCTGGCGGACGTGGCCAACAGCACTTACGCGTCGCTCGCAGAGCACGACGGCCCGGACATCAGCCTCCCGGAGGCTGCCCTCACTGACCTTGCCCCGGCCATCAGGTTCCGGGTGATCGCTATGGCGGCTGCCGGCGTCGGCGGTCAACAGCCCAGCTACCAGCGCCTTTTGGCGGCGGAAACACTGCTGCGGCGGAAGGGCTCGGCCGGTCCGGTGGAACTGCCCGGCGGGGTAAGCGTGTACCGCCTCTCGCTCGCCGAGCTGCAGGGCCGGGAGCGTACCCAGGGGCCGAGCGGGACGGAAGGCGTTCCCCGCGAGGCCGCCCGCTGTGGGAAGCTTGTATTCCGGCTTCATAAACCGTCCCGCAAATAGTCGCACCCGCATCTACACAGGAGCAATTGGTGGATTCATCCGACGTCCAGGCAGACCTCAAGCACGTTCTCTACACCAAGGAACAGATCCAGCAGCGCATCACCGAGCTCGCGGCGCAGATCGACAACGACTACGAAGGCCGTGAAATCCTCATCGTAGGCGTGCTCAAGGGTGCGGTCATGGTCATGGCTGACCTTGCGCGTGCACTGCACAGCCACATCTCCATGGACTGGATGGCAGTCTCCTCCTATGGCTCCGGCACGCAGTCCTCGGGCGTGGTGCGAATCCTCAAGGACCTCGACACAGACCTGATGGGCAAGGACGTGCTCATCGTCGAGGACATCATCGACTCCGGCCTCACCCTGTCCTGGCTCAAGACCAACCTCGAATCCCGCGGCACCGCCTCGGTGGAAATCTGCACTGCCTTCCGCAAGCCGACCGCCGCCAAGGTGGAGATCGACGTCAAGTACGTCGGCTATGACATCCCGAACGAGTTCGTGGTGGGCTACGGCCTGGACTACGCCGAGAAGTACCGCAACCTGGACTTCGTGGGCACCCTGGCCCCGCACGTCTACGAGTAGGCGCCCCTGCCGGAGCTGCCCCCGCATTTCTGCACCGCTTTCGGTGACTGCGCCGCCGTCGGACCCTGGAAACACGGGCCCGACGGCGGCGCATTGCCGTTCAAAGAGGTACAGAAAAGCCCGACGGCGGCGCCCCCACGTTGTTCCGCCGGATGTCCTTCTTGAACTGGGGCTTGTTCAGATGGAAGCCAACGCCATCGATTTCCACAATCAGGCATCCGTTGAGCAGAAAATCCACATAGCCGATTCCCGCCAGGTAGACCTGGGTGCGCACATCGAAACCGTGCCGCCGGAACAGTACCCGGGCCACCGTTTCCAGCAGTGAATCCGACCCGCGTTCCACGAGGTCGAGCACCGCACGCGCCCGGCCGTTGCGGGCTCCGGGCAGCAGCCGACGCAGGAAATCGAGGTCGATCTCGCCGCGGTTGTAGGCACATTCCACCATCACCAAGGACTCCAGCTCGGGCAGGCATTGGAGCGCGTGGATGAGGACATCCTTCAGCGGGAGCACGGGGGCCCAACGGGGACCCGTTCGCGCTCCCACCAGCCACTACGCCCTGAGGGAACTTTTGTATTACACCGTGCGTGAATTAGTCCTGACGGTGTATAGCTAGAAACGACGCAGCACCACACGCGCGCAGTCCTCGCGCCGTGCAGCACTACCAGGAGGGACGGGGCCAGCCCCCGAACAGATGAAAGCTAAGAGTTTCTTCAAGGGCCCGGGCATTTGGATCATTGTTGTGGTCGGCATGCTTCTGCTGGCCTTTGCAACGTTGGCTCCGGGCGGCTCGACGCGCATCGACACGCAGCCGGGCCTCGAGCTTCTCGCCCAGAGCGGCAAGGTGGAACAGGCCAAGATCTTCGACGGCGAAAACCGCGTCGACCTGGTGCTGAAAGACAACCTCGTCATCGACGGCCAGGACAAGGGCAAGAACGTCCAGTTCTTCTTTGTCAATGACCGCGGCCCGGACGTCGTCAAGGCCGTGACTGCTGCGAACCCCTCCAAGGGCTACACGGACCAGCCGGTGGAGAGCAACTGGCTCTCGGGACTCTTCTCGCTGCTGGTGCCGGTGCTGCTGCTCGGTGTCCTGTTCTGGTTCCTCCTGTCCCGTATGCAGGGCGGCGGCTCCAAGGTCATGCAGTTCGGCAAGTCCAAGGCCAAGATGGTCAGCAAGGACATGCCCCAGGTGACCTTCGCGGACGTCGCCGGCGCAGATGAGGCCGTCGAGGAACTGCAGGAAATCAAGGAATTCCTTGCAGAGCCTGCCAAGTTCCAGGCCGTCGGGGCCAAGATCCCCAAGGGTGTCCTGCTCTACGGCCCTCCGGGCACCGGCAAGACCCTCCTGGCCCGCGCCGTCGCAGGCGAGGCCGGCGTGCCGTTCTTCTCCATCTCGGGCTCGGACTTCGTGGAAATGTTCGTCGGCGTCGGCGCCTCCCGCGTCCGTGACCTCTTCGAGCAGGCCAAGTCCAACGCACCCGCCATCATCTTCGTTGACGAGATCGACGCCGTCGGACGCCACCGCGGTGCCGGCATCGGCGGCGGCAACGACGAGCGCGAGCAGACCCTCAACCAGCTCCTGGTGGAAATGGACGGCTTCGATGTCAAGACCAACGTCATCCTGATCGCCGCCACCAACCGGCCCGATGTGCTGGACCCGGCGCTGCTGCGTCCCGGCCGCTTCGACCGGCAGGTCTCTGTGGAAGCCCCGGACCTCGTCGGGCGCGACCAGATCCTCCAGGTCCACGCCAAGGGCAAGCCGATCGCGCAGGGAGTGGACCTCAAGGCCGTCGCCAAGAAGACCCCCGGCTACACGGGTGCAGACCTGGCCAACGTGCTCAACGAGGCCGCATTGCTGACCGCCCGCTCCAACGCCAACCTCATCGATGACCGCGCACTGGACGAGGCCATCGACCGTGTCATGGCCGGCCCGCAGAAGCGCAGCCGCGTCATGAAGGAGCACGAGCGCAAGATCACCGCGTACCACGAGGGCGGCCACGCCCTGGTAGCCGCGGCGCTGCGGAACTCCGCGCCGGTCACCAAAATCACCATCCTGCCCCGCGGCCGCGCCCTGGGCTACACCATGGTGGTCCCGGAGAACGACAAGTACTCCGTCACCCGTAACGAACTGTTGGACCAGATGGCCTACGCCATGGGCGGCCGCGTGGCCGAGGAAATCGTCTTCCACGATCCGTCCACCGGCGCCTCGAACGACATTGAAAAGGCCACGTCCACGGCCCGCCAGATGGTCACCCAGTACGGCATGAGCGAACGCGTGGGCGCCGTGCGCCTTGGCCAGGGCGGCGGCGAGCCGTTCCTCGGCCGCGACGCCAGCCATGAGCGGAACTACTCCGACCAGATCGCCTACATCGTTGATGAGGAGGTCCGCCGCCTGATCGACCAGGCCCATGACGAGGCCTACGCCATCCTCACCGAGAACCGGGACGTCCTGGACCGCCTGGCCCTGGAACTGCTGGAACGGGAAACCCTGAACCAGGCCGAAATAGCCGACGTCTTCCGCGACATCCGCAAGCGGGATTTCCGCGAGATCTGGCTGTCCAAGGAGACCCGTCCCGTCCAGATGGCCGGTCCGGTGGAGTCGCGGCAGGAGCGTGCAGAACGCGAAGCCCAGGAAGAAGCCAAGGAAGCCCGCCTCGAGGAACCGCTGGACGCAATTCCGCCGCATCCCCAGGGTGTTCCGGAGGACGCCTCCTTCCAGGGCGGAGTAACGGAAGCCGGACCAGACGGCCACCACGGCTAAGCTCTTTGGTGTGACTCACTTCGACGACGACGACCTCACCGCCACCGCCGACCATTCGGCGGTGGGCGGATCGGGCCACCACCACAAGGTGGACAGGCCCCGAATTGAAGCAGCTGTGCGGGAAATCCTGCTGGCCATAGGCGAGGACCCGGACCGCGGCGGGCTGCAGGACACACCCAAGCGTGTGGCCAAAGCCTATGCCGAGGTGTTTGCCGGCCTGCACCAGGATCCGGGCAGCGTGCTTGGCACCACCTTCGACCTCGACCACGAGGAACTCGTGCTGGTGAAGGACATCCCGTTCTACTCCACCTGCGAGCACCACCTGGTGCCGTTCCACGGTGTCGCGCATGTGGGGTACATCCCCTCGCACGACGGCAGGGTGACCGGCCTGAGCAAGCTGGCACGCCTGGTGGACATCTACGCCCGCCGCCCGCAGGTGCAGGAGCGCCTCACCACGCAGATCGTTGAAGCACTGGTCACTTTCCTCAAGCCGCGCGGAGCCATCGTGGTGGTGGAATGCGAACACATGTGCATGTCCATGCGCGGCATCCGCAAGCCCGGAGCCAAAACCGTCACAAGCGCGGTTCGCGGGCAACTTCATGACCCGGCCACCCGCGCCGAAGCCATGAGCCTCATCCTCGGAAGGTAAAAAACAGACTATGGATTCCCTAGCTGCAGCACCTGGAACCGGCCCCGCAACATCACCCCTGCCCATCCTGCGCAAACCGCGGCCGGCAGCCAAGTTCGACGACCTGCCCACCGACCGCACGCTCGTCATGGGCATCCTCAACGTCACCCCCGATTCGTTCAGCGATGGCGGCAAGCACGCGACGGCCGACACCGCCATCGCCGCCGGCCTGAGGATGTTCTACGCGGGTGCCGACATCATCGACGTCGGCGGCGAATCCACCCGCCCCGGCGCCGAGGAGGTCAGCCCGGAGGAAGAGCAGCGGCGGGTGTTGCCTGTCATCGAAGCCCTCGTGAAGGCCGGCGCGCTGGTCAGCATCGACACCACCCATGTCTCCACCGCCGAAGCCGCGCTAAATGCCGGCGCAGCGATCATCAACGACATCTCCGGCCTCACCATCGAACCCGGCATGGCCGAGCTCGTGGCGAAGACCAAGGTGCCGTACGTGCTGACCCACCGCCGCGGCGATGCCAAGACCATGACCTCCCTGACGGAGTACGACGACGTCGCGAACGACGTCGTCTCCGAACTGAACGGCGTCCGCGACAAGCTGTACGCGGCCGGCGTCCTGCCCGAGCAGATCATCGTGGACCCGGGCATCGGGTTCTCGAAGACTGACGTGCAGAACTGGGAACTGCTGCGGAACCTGGACCGGCTCGATGCCATGGGCCACAAAGTTCTGGTGGGCGCGTCCCGCAAACGCTTCCTTGGCACGCTCCTGACGGTCGCCGGCAAGGCAGCGCTCCCGGAAGAGCGCGACGCCGCCACGGCCGCCATCACCGCCATCAGCGCCGCCCGCGGCGCCTGGGCCGTGCGCGTGCACGACGTCGGACCCAGCCTTGACGCCGTCAAAGTGGCCGCCCGCATGGCGGCCCCGGACCACGGCCGCTGACCAGGAAGGCCTAGCAGAACAGCCATGGACAGGATCTCGCTGACCGGTGTCACCGCCACCGGCTACCACGGGGTGTTCGATTTTGAGCGCCGCGAAGGCCAGCCGTTTGTTGTGGACGCCGTGCTGCACCTGGATTTCAGCCAGGCAGCGGAGTCGGACGACGTCCGCGACACCGCCCACTACGGCGAGGTGGCCGGACGGATCACCGACTGGATCACCGGCGAGCCCCTGAACCTGATTGAGGGATTGGCTGTGCGCATGGCCGAGGGCCTGCTCAAGGAATTCAGGATCCAGGCCGTGGAGATCACGGTGCACAAGCCGAAGGCGCCCATCGAGGTCCCCTTCGGCGACGTCGCCGTCAGCGTCTACCGGGAGCGGACATGACTCCGGCCCCCGCACTGCATGAGAAACCGGTGGAGCAGCCGGCACCGGCCAGGACCGCCTACACCCGGGCGGTGCTGGCGCTGGGCAGCAACCTTGGGGCGCGGAACGAGACGCTGTCCGAGGCGGTTGCGGACCTTGTGGACCGCCCGGAGGTGCGGCTCCTGGCCGTCTCGCCGATAGTGCAGACCAAAGCCGTCGGCGGCCCGGCCGGGCAGCCGGACTTCCTCAACATGGTGATTTCGGTTGAAACCTCGCTGGAGCCGCTCGAGCTTCTCAGGCACTGCCAGTCGGTGGAAAACAAGCACCACCGCGTGCGTGAGGTCCGCTGGGGTCCGCGGACGCTCGACGTCGACGTGATCGTTTTCGGTGAACTAGAGAGTGACGATCCCGTACTCACCCTGCCCCATCCCTTTGCGGCAGTGCGGGCCTTCGTGCTTTTCCCCTGGGCCCAGATGGACCCCTCCGCCACCCTTAACGGGCAGCCGGTGGGGGAGCTTGCCGTCAGGGCTGCCGACTTCCCGGACCTGAAGCCGTTCGACGGTTTCGGGGACTTCGACGGCGTGCCCGATGGCGGGGCGGTGGAACAGCCGTGAAGCCCGTGAGTCCTCTGCTGCTCGCAGTCGTGGGCATTGCCCTGGCCATCGCCGGCTGGTCCGCTGCCGTCCTGACCGTCCGTTACGGCATGGCCACGCCGGTCCTGCCGGCCACGGCGCTGGTCACCATGGGCGTGATTGTGGCCCTGACCCTGGTGCTGGGCATCCGCGTGCTCCGCTGGCGGAACGGCAAGAAGAAGAAAATGCTGAACCCCATCCTGGCGGCGTGGACGCTGGTCCTCGCCCAGGCCTGCGCCTACACCGGCGCGATGCTGCTGGGCTGGCACGCCGGCATCTTCCTGGACCAGCTGCGGTTCTGGAGCATCCGCAGCGGGCTGGACGTCACCTGGCTCGCCCTCGGGATGGCCGGCGGCGGGCTGGCCATGATCGTGGTGGGGCTCGTCGTCGAACGCTTCTGCAAGATTCCGCCGGAGGACGGCGAGACGGACGCCAGCAAAGGCCTGCCGGGCCATGGCCGGGGCAAGGCCAAGGGAGAAGGCGAGTATGCCTACCGCGGCGATTGATCCTCCCGGGATCACCTGGCTGCGCGTGTCCCCGAAGTACGTCACGGTCCGGCTCGTGGAGTGGGCCCTCGGCAACCTGGTCATGCTGGCCGTGCTGAGCCTTCCGCTGGTGTTCGTCCGGCTCGGCTGGTGGCGGTGGCCGCCGCTGTGGCTGGCCATCGGCATTCCGGCTTTCATGCTGCTGCTGGCACTGTGGCGCCTGGTCCTGATCCCGCGGCAGGTGCGCGCCATTGGCTATGCCGAGCGCGACGATGACCTCCTCATCCGCGGCGGCATCTTCTTCCAGCGCGTCATGGTGGTGCCGTACGGCCGCATGCAGTACGTGGACATCAGCGCCGGCCCGGTGGAACGCGGGCTGGGGCTGTGCACCCTGAAGCTGCACACGGCGTCCGCCGGAACCAACGCCGGCATTCCCGGGCTTCCCGCCGAGGAAGGCGCCCGGCTCAGGGAACAGCTCTCAGCGCGCGGCGAAGCCAGGCTGGCCGGGCTGTGAGCGCCGGCGGCCTCGCTTCCGGAAAGCCCGACGGCGAGTGGCTGCGAGTGCACCCGGCCACACCGTTCGTTCGTGGCTGGGTTGCGCTGGCGGCCATCGGCTACTTCTTCGGGCGTGACAGCTTTGAACGGATGCTCCAGGGCCAGCCGCTGATCGATGACCGCATCGCCGGCCGCGCCCCGTGGCTCCTGGGCGGCGGGGCATTGATGCTGGTGCTGGCTGTGCTGGGCTTCATCCTGTCCTGGTACTTCACCCGGTACCAGGTGGCGGAGGGCTACGTCCGGGTCAACACGGGCTTCCTGTTCAAGCAGCAGCGGCAGGCACGGCTGGACCGCGTCCAGGCCATCGACATCGTCCAGCCGCTGCTCGCCAGGATCTTCGGCCTCGCGGAACTCAAGTTCGAAGTTGCCGACGCCGGCGAATCCGCCGTCCGGCTGGCATTCCTGCGCATCGACGACGCCCGGCAGCTGCGCGCCACCATCCTTGCCCGCGCGTCGGGAATCCGGCTGGATCCCGAGCACCCCGAAGCAGCCGCCCCCGAGGCCCCGGAGCAGCTGGTACTGCAGGTCCCGCCGCCGCGTCTTGTCGGTTCGCTCCTGCTCAGCGAGCAGAGCGTCTTTGTGGTCCTGGGCGCCGCGGCATCCGTGATGCTGTCCGCGCTCACCGAAAACAGGGCCTTTTTCCTGTACCTGATTCCCGCGGCCCTCGGCCTCATTGCCGCGTACTGGAACTCGTTCAGCAAGGGCTACAACTTCACGGCGGCCATCTCCCCGGACGGCATCCGGCTCCGGTACGGGCTGCTCGACACGCAGGCGCAGACCCTGCCGCCGGGCCGGGTCCAGGCGCTCAGGGTGGCCCAGCCGCCGCTGTGGCGCCTCTTCGGCTGGTACCGGATGCAGGTCAACGCCGCCGGGTACGGGGCCGGAGCGAACAACGGCGAGGGCGGCTCCCGCACCACGCTGCTGCCGGTGGGAAAGATGGACGACGTCCTGAACATGCTGGCCCTGGTGCTGCCCGATCCGGGAACTGCCGATCCGCTGCGCGTGTTCCACCAGGGGGTGAACGGGCTGGATTCCGACGCCGGTTTTGTCACCACGCCGCGCCGTGCGCGGCTGCTGGCGCCGCTGGGCTGGCGGCGCAACGCCTTCGCGGCCACGGACACCGCACTGCTCATGCGGTCGGGCCGCTGGTGGCGGCAGCTTGTGGTGGTGCCGCACCAGAGGACGCAGTCGATTGCGCTGCAGCAGGGGCCCCTCGCCCGCCGGTTTGGCCTGGCCGATCTCGTGCTGCACACCACCGCGGGTCCGGTGGTGTCCCGGGTGATCCAGGCCGACATCCGGGAGGCGCAGGCGCTCTTCGACGCCCAGGCAGCCCGCGCCCGCGCCGCCCGCTGGCGCCAGACAAGCGAACAGTGGCTGGCGCAGGTGGCCCCCGCACTGACCGAGCCCGCCCCGACTCCGCTGGTTGAGCCCGCCGAAACCCCTGATCTCACTCCCCAGCAGCCCCCTAGGCTCGCAAGCTCTCCTAGGGAACCCGGCTGGCGTGGCCCCAAGCTCGATCAACGACCCCCGACAGCACCCCAACAGGAAGGCCAGCAACGTGGCTAAGCCAGGACGCCTCGGCGTCGGAATCATCGGTGCCGGCAAAGTGGGCGCCGTCCTCGGTGCGGCGCTCCGCGCAGCCGAGCACGCCGTCGTCGGGGTTTCGGCCGTCTCCGACGCGAGCCGGGAGCGGGCCGAAACCCTGCTGCCCGGCGTTCCCGTCCTGGAGATCCAGGACATCGTGGAACGCGCGGAACTGGTGCTCCTGGCCGTCCCCGATGATGCCCTCGGCGGACTCGTGGAAGGGCTCGCCAAGCTCGGCGCCTGGCAGCCCGGCCAGCTCGTGGCGCACACGTCAGGCAGGTTCGGCGTCGGCGTGCTGCATCCCGTCCGGGCAGCGGGTGCCGTGCCGCTGGCGCTGCACCCGGCCATGACCTTCACCGGCATGAGCCTGGACCTGACCCGCCTGCTGGACTGCACGTTCGGTGTCACAGCGGACGCCGCCATGCTCCCCATCGCCCAGGCCCTCGTCGTCGAAATGGGGGCCGAACCGGTGGTCATCGCCGAGGGCGACCGCACGATCTACCACGCGGCCCTGGCCCACGGTTCGAACCACCTGGTCACGCTCGTGGCGCAGGCGTCGCAGCTGCTCGCCGAGGTGGGCGTCGAGGCCCCGGACCGCATGCTCGGGCCGCTGCTTCGGGCAACCCTGGAGAACGCGCTTGCCTCCGGCGAGACGGCGCTGACCGGCCCGGTGGCGCGGGGGGACGCCGGCACGGTGGAGGCGCACGCCCGTGCGCTGCGCGAGCACGACGGCGGGACAGGCGGGGACGTCCTCGCCGCGTACCTCGCCATGGCGCGGGCCACCGCCACGCGCGCTGAAGGGCGGGGTTTGCTGAAGCCGGATCAGGCGGACAATATTCGTATCGCACTCGAGGGCACCGATGACGACGGCCCGGCATAGGGCCGTGACGGCCGTGCGTGAAAACGGCCACAGGGCCAAGGGAGGACACTGACATGGCAATCCGACTCGTAACGACGGCGGACTCCCTCCGTGCACAAAGCCGGCTGCTGCTGACCCAAAAGAACGGCTCGTCGTTGGGCCTCGTGCCCACCATGGGCGCCCTGCACGCTGGCCACGGGCGGCTGGCGCGGGCCGCCGTCGAACAGAACGATGTTGTGGTGGCCTCCATCTTTGTGAACCCGCTGCAGTTCGGCGAGGCGCAGGACCTGGACCGGTATCCACGGACCCTCGAGGCGGACATGGCGCTGCTGGAGGAGCAGGGCGTGGACCTGGTCTTCGCGCCATCGGTCGAGGAGATGTACCCGGGCGGCCAGCCGATGGTCCGGGTCACCTCCGGCCCGCTGGGGGAGAAGTGGGAGGGCGCCTCCCGGCCCGGGCACTTCGACGGCGCGCTCACCGTGGTGGCCAAGCTGCTGCACCTGGGCATCCCCAGCACGGGCCTCCCCGGTGGCAGCGCCTTCGTTGCCGGCGCCGGCGGCGGATTGCCGGCTTACCGCGCCTATTTTGGCCAGAAGGATGCGCAGCAGCTGGTCCTGGTGCGCCGGATGGTGGCGGACCTGAACTTTCCCGTGGAGATCGTGGCGGTGCCAACCGCCCGCGCCGCCGACGGGCTGGCACTGTCCAGCCGGAACCGCTTCCTCTCGGACGAGGAACGGGAGGCAGCGCTGGTCCTGTCCCGCGCGCTGCACCTCATTGAGGAGCGGGCGAACACCAACGAGCCCCTCGATGTGGGCTCGGCCAGGGCACTGATCGAGTCCCAGCCACTGGTCCGGCTCGACTACCTCGACGTCGTGGATCCCGTCACCCTGGAGCCGCTCGCCGAGAACTGCCACGAGACACCCTTCCGCGGTGAAGGACTGGCACTGGTAGCCGCGAAGGTAGGCGCCGTGCGGCTGATCGACAACGTCCCGCTCAGTTCCTAACGAGTAACTCGCCGGGTGACCCGCATCCCGGGTGGCTTGGGCCCTGTGCGGGGAATGAGCGGTGCCACTACACTGTTGGAGTCTGCAGCGGCGCTGACCGCCAGCCACCACTCCAACTCCCTGAGGGCCTCGCCATGTCTACCAACGTCACGTCCAACTCGTCTGGCGAACCTGCCCGGGAGCCGGCCGCTCCCGTTGTAACGCCGGCCGGTGCGCCGGCATCCCCGGCCGCAGCACCGCCGTCGGACAAGATGTCCCGCGAGTCCGTGACGGTGATCGTCACGCTGCTGGTGGCCACCTTCGTGGTGATCCTGAACGAAACCATCATGAACGTTGCCCTGCAGCGGCTCATGGTGGACCTGCGCGTGGATGCCCCGACCGTCCAGTGGCTCTCCACCGGGTTCATGCTGACCATGGCCGTGGTGATTCCGACCACCGGCTTCATCCTCCAGCGGCTGTCGACCCGGTCCGTCTTCCTCCTGGCGATGGGTCTGTTCGCCGGCGGCACGGCGCTCGCCGCCGCGGCGCCCGGCTATGAAATCCTCCTGCTGGCGCGGATCATCCAGGCCGGCGGTACCGCCATCATGCTTCCCCTGCTGATGACCACCATCCTCACGCTGGTCCCGCTGGCCCGCCGCGGCGCCGTGATGGGCAATGTCAGCATTGCCATTTCCGTCGCACCGGCCATGGGACCCACGGTTTCCGGTTTCATCCTGCAGCACTTCTCCTGGCGCTTCATGTTCATCTTTGTCCTGCCCATTGCCCTGGCGGCCCTGGCAATTGGTGCCAGGTTCCTCACCAACGTCGGCGAGACCGAAAAGTCCAGGCTCGACTTCCTCTCCGTGGTCCTGACCGTCCCCGCCTTCGGCGGCCTCGTCTACGGCCTCAGCCAGATCGGCGGCGGCCACGGCGGCAGCAGCGGCCCGAGCATGCTGGCCGTGGTGGCGCTGGTTGTTGGTGTGGCCGGCCTTTCCGCGTTCACGTTCCGCCAGCTCCGGCTGCAGAGGTCCGAGGCTCCGCTGCTGGACCTGCGGGCCTTCAATTTCCGGATGTTCACGGTGTCCGTGCTGCTGATGGTGGTGTCCATGGTGGCCCTGTTCGGCGCCGTGATCCTGTTGCCGCTGTACCTGCAGGAGATCCGCGGGCTGCAGTCGCTTGAGACCGGCCTGGCCCTGCTGCCCGGGGGCCTCGCCATGGGCCTGCTCGGCCCGGTGATCGGCCGCCTGTTCGACAAGGTCGGCCCCCTGCCGCTGACGGTCACCGGATCCTCGCTCATGGTCCTGACACTCTGGCAGTTCGCAATGCTCGACGCCGGCACTCCGGTCTGGTGGATCGTCACCTTGCACGTCGGGCTCAGTTTCGGGCTCGCGCTGCTCTTCACGCCGGCCTTCACCACCGGCCTGAACCCGTTGCCGCCGCACCTGTACTCGCACGGCTCGGCCATCATGAGCACCCTGCAGCAGGTGGCCGGCGCGGCGGGCACGGCACTGCTCGTGTCCATCTTCGCCTTCGTTTCCGCGGGCTCCGGCCTCGTTGCGGGCATGAATGCCGCATTCCTGACGGCAACCGTCATAGCCGTTGCCGCCGTCGTACTTTCCACCATGATGCGGAAGACGGCAGGAGCCGAAGGCACACCCGCCGCCCACTAGGGCGCGAACGAACACTTAAGCCCCGCCACCGAAGCGCGAACGTACACTTAAGCCCCGGAAAGTCCCGGAAAGTGGGGCTCAAGTGTTCGTTCGCGCTGTGGTTTCGACAGGCCCAACCAGCGGGGGCTCAGCCGGCGAAGAACTCGCTGAGTTCGGTGATGAGCTTGTCCGGGGCGCGGTTGGCGCCGTCGTGCCCGAAGCCCGGCAGGATGGTGTAGCTGGAACCGGAGAGGACGTCGTGGATCTGGCCGCAGGCCACGCCGAAGTAGGCCGGGCTCTTCTCGCCCACGATGATGAGCGTCTCGAGCGGCAGCGCCAGGAACGGTTCGGCCGGCATGTCCGCCGCGATGATCGCCTTGATCTCCCGGACGCCGGTGCGCATCATTTCGCGCATCTGCTTGCCCACCGACGTTCCCGCCGTGAGCTTGTTGGCGAGGGTCATCATGGACAGCGGCATGCGGGAGGAGAAGGCGCTCTCGGCCTCGAGCCCGCGGAGCAGGACCGCGAGGGCACGGTCGTCGTCCCCGGCCGCCGTCGCCCGTTCGTATTCGGTGGTCCAGTCGGCCGTGACGCTGTGGTTGACGGAGACTGCGGGATCGTAGACGGCGAGCCGTTCCACCGGGAGGGTCCGCGCCGCGTGGATAGCCACGGCGCCGCCGAAGCTGTGGCCGAAGACGTCGGTGCTGGCCGTGTGCTTCATGACGGTGTCGAGGTCGCGGATGTCGACGTCCAGGGTGTAATCCCCGGCCTGTTCGGAGGAGGCGCCCCGGCCGCGGCGGTTGAATGTGTGCACCGGCCGGCCGAGGGAGGCGCTGAGTTTCTGCGCGAAGCGGGTGTAGTCCGCCGCCGTCACCATGGAGGCCGTAACCACAACCACGCCGGAACCGGCCGTGGCCAACTCAGCGCCCGTGCTGAACAGCTCGAGCTTGCCGCCGTCGGGTGTGCTGATGATCTCGCGAGTCATGCTCCGAGCCTATCGGAGGCGGGCCCCTGCTGACAGCCAGCGGCTACCTGCGCCGGCGCTTCCTGCTCAGTGGCCGGACGGTTCCGTCAGTGCCGTTCAGGAAGCGCGCCATCCGGATGGCCAGGCGCTTGCCCGGCCGGATCGGCCCCTCGTGCAGCTGGCCGGGAACCACCGCGAAGTCGATGGCCGGCACCGCCGACGCCAGCTGCCGGCCGGTGTCGGCAAAGTATCCCGGGCTCCAGCCGCCGCTGAGCATCAGCGTGGGGGTGGTCAGTTCCATGTAATCCGCGAGCTCAGCGTCGGCGTCGAGCACCGCCCGCATCTCCTTGACGGCCGTCGGCAGCAACTCCCGCATTTCGGCTCCGACGTTGGTCCGGGCCGACATGATGCTCAGCATCCGCAGCGCGCCGAGGGGCAGGTACGACAACGGCCCGGCCGTGGCCAGGCCCTGCACCAAATGCGCCCAGGCATGGTTAAGCTGCCCCTCCGTCACGGCCTGCTCCAGTTCCGGCCGCCAGCGGTGGTCCAGGTTGCCGGAAAGGGACACCGCGGCGTCGTACGTGACGAGCCGGCGCAACGGCATGTTGCGCGCCGCCTGAAGGGCCACGAAGCCGCCGAAGCTGTGCGCCACCACATCCTCCGACCCCGTCGCCTTCATCACGGCGGCGAGGTCCCCGATCTCGGTGGTGACGGAATAGTCGTCCGGCTGCGGCGCGGAACCGGCGCGGCCGCGGCGGTTGTAACAGTGCACCGGCCGGCTCAGCAGGAGGCTCAGGTTGCGCGCGAACGGCCGGTACAGTGCGTCGGTCACCAGTGTTCCGTGGATAACGACGACGCCGGGCGCCGTCACCGGGGCCGGGTCACCTTTCGCGGAGGCACTGCCGGCAGAAGTGCCGGCCATGCTGCCGCCGTGGGCGCGGGTGAGTGTGGCGGGCCTGAAGGAGTGCACCTCAAGCCGGCTGCCGTCGTCGTCCGTCTCAACTGTCCAGGTCTCCACAGCCCGAGTCTATGCCCCACCCCCTCCGGAGTTTTTGTACTGATATCGCGCCCAAATGGCCTTGGAAGTCCGAATATCTGGACAAAAACTCCAAGGTGCGGGGGGCCGAACTCCGATCCGGGAAGTCCCGGTAAACTTGATGACTGTGACTTCCCAAAACACCCCCGCCCCCAAGAACGCCCCAGAACCGCTCGACGCCAGCGAACAGATGCGCATCCGCATGGACAAGCGCGCCAAGCTGATCGAACGCGGGTCGGAGGCGTACCCGGTGGGTGTTGAGCGCACGCACTCGCTCAGCGAGATCCGCGAAAAGTACGCCCACCTGCAGGCCGACGAGACCACCGGCGACGTCGTGGGCGTCACCGGCCGCGTGGTGTTCGTCCGGAACACGGGCAAGCTGTGCTTCGCCACATTGCAGGAAGGCGGCACCGACGGCAAGGGCACCCGGCTGCAGGCCATGCTCAGCCTGGCGAACGTGGGCGAAGAGGCGCTCGCGGACTGGAAGGCCCTGGTTGACCTGGGCGACCACGTCTTCATCAAGGGCGAAGTCATCTCGTCCCGCCGCGGTGAGCTCTCCGTCATGGCCGAGTCCTGGTCCATGGCCTCCAAGGCGCTGCGCCCGCTGCCGGTGCTGCACGCCGAACTCAACGAGGAAACCCGCGTCCGCCAGCGCTACGTGGACCTGATGGTCCGCGACGAGGCCCGCGAAATGGTCTACACCCGCGCCGCCATCACCCGCTCCATCCGCGAGACCCTGTTCCGCCACGCCTACGTCGAGGTGGAGACGCCCATCCTCCAGCTGGTCCACGGCGGCGCCCTCGCCCGTCCGTTCGAAACGCACATGAACGCGTTCGACCAGAAGATGACGCTGCGCATCGCCACCGAGCTGTACCTCAAGCGCGCCGTGGTGGGCGGCATCGACCGCGTCTACGACATGGGCCGCGTGTTCCGCAACGAGGGTGTGGACTCGACCCACAGCCCGGAGTTCACCACGCTCGAGTGCTACGAGGCGTGGGCGGACCAGTTCGTCATGGCCGAGCGCATCAAGGAGATCATCCTGGACGCCGCGGACGCCGTGGGGGCCGGACGCACGCTGCAGACCGAGGCGGGGGAGATCAACCTCGACGGCGACTGGGCCTGGGTGGCCGTATACCCGGGGCTTTCCGAAGCAGTGGGCCAGGAGATCACCCCGGACACCACACTCGAGGAACTGCGAGCCGTGGCCGGGAAGCACGACGTCAAGGTGGACCCCAAGTGGGATGCCGAGAAGCTGGCGGTGGAACTCTTCGGCGAAATCGTGGAACCCACCCTGCTGAACCCCACGTTTGTCTACGACTACCCGCCGTCCGCACAGCCGCTGGCCCGCCCGCACCGCGAGGACGGCCGCCTGATCGAGGCCTGGGACCTGATTATCGGCGGCATGGAGCGCGGCACCGCCTTCTCCGAGCTCATTGACCCGGTCATCCAGCGCGAACGCCTCACCGAACAGTCCATGCACGCGGCAGCCGGCGACGTCGAGGCAATGCAGCTGGACGAGGACTTCCTCCGCGCCCTGGAGTACGGTGCGCCTCCCATGGGCGGCATCGGCCTGGGCATCGACCGGCTGGTCATGCTCTTCACCGGCGCTGGCATCCGCGAAACCATTCTCTTCCCCCTGCTCAAGCCCGAAGGCCACTGATGATGGACTACGTCGCCGTACTGCTGCCCTCGCTGGTAGTTGGCTTGCTCTTTTGGTTTGCAATGAAGTCGATCTTTAACGCGGACAAGGCAGAACGCCAGGCCGAAGCACGCGCGCAGGCCGAAGCCGACGCGCAGGCGGCAGCCGGAGACGATTCCGCAGAACCGCCGAGTAAATCAGACAAATAGCAGGTGACTTTTTTCGCCCCGCGGTTTTCCCCAAGGAACCATTGCGTGTTTTGACGCGTTGCCTTATTGGGGGAGATACTTCAGGTGGAAACATCCTGCTTTTCTGATTACACGTCCTTTCCAAAAGAGAGATTTTTGATGGCACAGAAAGTCAATATCGTCCTCGTGGACGATCTGGATGGGGGATCTGCGGACGAAACCGTTCGCTTCGGCCTGGATGGCGTCGGTTATGAAATTGACCTGTCCTCGGCCAACGCTTCAGAACTGCGGTCATCACTGGAACGCTTTGTTTCAGCCGGCCGCAAAACGTCCGGCGGCCGTCCGACCCGTGCCAAGGCAACGGGAGGACGCAGTCAGGACTCTGCCCAGATACGCCAGTGGGCGCGGGACCACGGTTACACCGTAAACGCGCGCGGCCGTATTCAGGCAGAAATCCAGGAAGCCTACCAAAAGGCCAATTCCTAGCCTGGAGCCCTGACAATCAGCCAGGGCAAAAAGTTCGAAGCAAATGTGCGGCGCCCCCGGTTGACGGGGGCGCTGCGCTTTAACCGGCCGCTGCCGTCCGCATTAATCAGAACCGGCGTTAATCAGAACCGCAGCCAGGCGGTAATCGATTCCGATGAGCACGGGAATCCGACGGTGTGCAAGCTAATCTGCTGCCGCTGGCACATTCCGCGCCGGGTGATTTCCGGCACCCCGCCAAGCGAAACGGTAAATTCACGCCGCGTGCCAGCCGGATGCTATTCAGGCCTTCTCCGGCATCGCGCCGGCAGGGCCGTTAGGCCGGCTGCGCGGACCCGTGCAAGACCCCCGGTTTCCCCTGTGGCGAACAAGCTCCCCAAGTCAGGGTTCCCCCACGTAGCATCAAAGTACGTCGTAGCTAGGAGTGTGGCGAAATGTTTGAGCGATTTACGGACCGTGCCCGTCGCGTAGTTGTGCTTGCCCAAGAAGAGGCACGCATGCTGAACCACAATTACATTGGTACCGAACACATCCTCTTGGGTCTGATCCACGAGGGTGAGGGCGTTGCCGCCAAAGCTCTTGAGTCCTTGAGCATTTCGCTCGACGGCGTCCGCGAGCAGGTGCAGGAGATCATCGGCCAGGGCCAGCAGGCGCCTTCCGGCCACATCCCCTTCACGCCGCGTGCAAAGAAGGTGCTGGAGCTTTCGCTGCGCGAAGCCCTGCAGCTCGGCCACAACTACATCGGCACGGAGCACATCCTGCTGGGACTCATCCGCGAGGGTGAGGGTGTGGCGGCGCAGGTGCTGGTGAAGCTCGGTGCCGACCTCAACCGGGTCCGCCAGCAGGTGATCCAGCTGCTCTCCGGCTACCAGGGCAAAGAAAGCACTGGCGCCGGCGTCGGCCAGAGCCAGGCAGAGGGTACCCCCGCCGGCTCTGTGGTGCTGGACCAGTTCGGCCGGAACCTGACACAGGCCGCCCGTGAGAACAAGCTGGACCCTGTGATCGGCCGCGAGCAGGAAATGGAACGCGTCATGCAGGTCCTTTCCCGCCGCACCAAGAACAACCCCGTGCTGATCGGTGAGCCCGGCGTCGGCAAGACCGCCGTCGTCGAGGGACTGGCCCAGGCGATCGTGCGCGGCGACGTGCCGGAGACCATCAAGGACAAGCAGCTGTACACGCTGGACCTTGGCTCCCTCGTGGCCGGCTCCCGCTACCGCGGTGACTTCGAAGAGCGGCTGAAGAAGGTCCTCAAGGAAATCCGCACCCGCGGCGACATCATCCTCTTCATCGACGAGATCCACACCCTCGTGGGCGCCGGTGCCGCCGAAGGTGCCATCGACGCGGCCTCGATCCTGAAGCCGATGCTGGCCCGGGGCGAGCTGCAGACCATTGGTGCCACCACTTTGGACGAGTACCGCAAGCACATCGAGAAGGACGCCGCGCTTGAGCGCCGCTTCCAGCCCATCCAGGTCAAGGAGCCCTCGGTTGCGCACGCGATCGAGATCCTCAAGGGCCTGCGTGACCGCTACGAGGCGCACCACCGCGTCACCATTACCGACGGCGCCCTCGCCTCGGCCGCGAACCTCTCCGAACGCTACATTTCGGACCGGTTCCTGCCGGACAAGGCGATCGACCTCATCGACGAAGCCGGTGCCCGGCTCCGGATCCGCCGCATGACTGCTCCGCCGGAGCTCAAGGAGATGGATGAGCGAATCTCCGAGCTGAAGATGGAGAAGGAGTCCGCGATTGACGCGCAGGACTTCGAGGGTGCTGCCGCGCTGCGCGACAAGGAGCAGAAGCTCATCACGGAGCGCTCCGAGAAGGAACGCCACTGGAAGACCGGCGGCATGGACGACATCTCCGAGGTGGACGAGGACCTGATCGCCGAAGTCCTCGCCAACTCCACGGGCATCCCGGTCTTCAAGCTGACCGAGGAAGAATCCTCGCGCCTGCTGAAGATGGAAGACGAACTGCACAAGCGCGTCGTCGGCCAGGACGAAGCCATCAAGGCCCTGTCCCAGGCCATCCGCCGCACCCGTGCCGGCCTGAAGGACCCGAAGCGTCCGGGCGGCTCGTTCATCTTCGCCGGCCCCACCGGCGTCGGCAAGACCGAGCTCGCCAAGGCCCTCGCGGAGTTCCTGTTCGGTGAAGAGGATGCCCTCATCACGCTGGACATGTCCGAGTACTCCGAGAAGCACACGGTGTCCCGGCTCTTCGGTGCCCCTCCGGGCTACGTCGGCTACGAAGAGGGCGGGCAGCTGACCGAGAAGGTCCGCCGCCGTCCGTTCTCCGTGGTCCTGTTCGACGAAGTGGAGAAGGCCCACGCGGACCTCTTCAACTCGCTGCTGCAGATCCTGGAAGACGGCCGCCTGACCGACTCCCAGGGCCGCGTGGTGGACTTCAAGAACACCGTGATCATCATGACCACGAACCTCGGAACCCGGGACATCTCCAAGAGCGTTGCCACCGGTTTCCAGTCCGGCACGGACACCCAGACCGGCTACAACCGGATGCGCGCCCGGGTCACGGAGGAGCTCAAGCAGCACTTCCGCCCCGAGTTCCTCAACCGTGTTGACGACGTCGTGGTGTTCCCGCAGCTGACGCAGGACGAGATCATCGAGATCGTGGACCTGTTCGTGACGCGCCTGGAGAAGCGCCTCAAGGACAAGGACATGGGCATCGAGCTGACCAAGGCAGCCAAGGTTCTCCTGGCCACCCGCGGCTACGATCCCGCCATGGGTGCCCGGCCGCTGCGCCGCACCATCCAGCGCGAGATCGAGGACCAGCTCTCCGAGAAGATCCTCTTCGGCGAGCTGCACCCCGGCGACATCGTGGTGGTGGATGTGGACGGCGAAGGCGACGACGCGAAGTTCACCTTCGCCGGCAACGCCAAGCCGCGCATCCCGGAAATCGCCCCGAGCGCCTAGCTGCCGGCCGCACTCCAGCGCCAAGAGGCCCCGCCAGTCCCCGAAAGGGGGCAGGCGGGGCCTCTTGCGTCGGTCCGTGGCGGCGCAGTTCTGAAAGCACTGTTTCACTAATAGTGAACCCTGCTGTGATCCAGGGCATAGGAGGTGTTGAATCAGCACATGTCAACTGAAGATGCAGCGATCCTGCGTGAGCAACCGGCGACGCCCTTCCACGACCTCGACCACTACCTGGCGATCCCGCGCGTCAGTGGCCTGGCGCTCAGCCCCGACGGCGGCCGGCTGGTGACCACGGTGGCCACACTCAACAGCAAGGGGACCGAATACGGCACGGCGCTGTGGGAGCTGGACCCGGCGGGCGAGAAGCAGGCCCGCAGGATCACCCGCAGTGCCAAGGGCGAAGCCGGCGCCGCGTTCGCGGCCAACGGCGACGTCTACTTCACCTCCGCCCGGCCGGATCCGGACAAGGAGGCCGACGGTGATCCCGTCAGTGCGCTCTGGGTGCTCCCCGCAGACGGCGGGGAGGCCCGCATGGTCCTTTCCAGGCCAGGCGGCGTGGACAAGGTCATGGCGGCCAGGGACGCGAACGCGGCATTCGTCACCGCGTCCGTCCTTGCCGGATCCAGCGACGAGGAGGACGACGCCGAACGCCGCAAGAGCCGCAAGGACAACAAGGTGGCGGCCATCCTGCACAGCGAATATCCGGTGCGCTACTGGGACGCGGACCTCGGTCCTGCCCAGCCGAGGCTCTTCGCCGTGGAGCCGGGGCCCGAGCAGGAACCCGGCAAGCCCGCCATCGTGGACAGCGCCGCGCCCCTCACGCTGCGCAACCTCACCCCGCAGGCAGGGTCCCGCCTCCGCGAGGCCATCTCTGTGGTCAGCCCGGACGGCAAGACCATCTACACGAGCCTGGTGAAACCATTGCCGAAGGCGGACCTGCGCTCGGTCCTTGCCGCCGTGGACGTCGCCACGGGCACCCTCAGAGTCCTCCTCGACGAGGAGGGCATGAACTACTTCCCGGGACCTGTCAGCCCCGACGGCAGCACACTGGCGGTGGTCAGTGAAAGCGACACAACGCCCCAGCAGGCCCCGCAGGTCAAACTTCACCTGCTCGACGTGTCCGGGGAAGCCGGCCGGGAGGACCTGCAGCCCCTGGCGCACGGATGGGACAGGTGGGCCCACCCGGAGGCGTGGCTACCCGACGGCTCCGCCCTCCTGGTCACCGCGGACGACGACGGCGCGTCGCCGGTTTTCGCCATCACCGTTGCGGCAGGTGCCGCCCGGGGGAGCGTCACCCGGGTGACGCCGGACGCCGCCGCCTACACCGACGTCGTCGTTTCACCCGACGGACGCAGCGCCTACGCGCTGCGGAGCTCGTATGAGTTCCCCGCCGAGCCTGTCCGGATCGACCTCGCCGCCGGGGATGTCACGCGGCTGCCGTCCCCGGCCGAACGGCCGCAAACGGAGGGGTCGCTGGAGCGCGTGGAGACGACGGCGGCCGACGGCACCCGTGTTCCTGCCTACCTGGCCCTGCCGGCCGGGGCCTCCGCCGAGAGCCCCGCACCGCTGCTGCTGTGGATCCACGGTGGTCCGCTGGGATCCTGGAACGCCTGGACCTGGCGCTGGAACCCGTGGCTGCTCACGGCCCGGGGCTACGCTGTGCTGCTGCCGGATCCCGCGTTGTCCACGGGCTACGGGCAGGGATACATCCAGCGGGGCTGGGGCGGCTGGGGCAAGGCGCCGTACACGGACCTCATGGCCATCACTGATTCGGTGGTGCAGCGGCCGGACATCGACGGCAGCCGCACGGCCGCGATGGGCGGCTCCTTCGGCGGCTACATGGCCAACTGGGTAGCCGGGCAGACCGACCGCTTCAAGGCGATCGTCACCCATGCCAGCCTGTGGGCGCTGGACCAGTTCGGGCCCACCACCGACGCGTCGCAGTACTGGCTCAAGGAGATGACGGCGGAAATGGCGCTGGAGAACTCCCCGCACCTGCACGTCGAGAAGATCCGGACGCCCATGCTGGTCATCCATGGCGACAAGGACTACCGCGTGCCCATCGGGGAAGGCCTGCGGCTCTGGTACGAGCTGCTGTCCAAGTCCCAGCTCCCCTCCGACGACAACGGACAGACGAGCCACCGGTTCCTTTTCTACCCCGACGAGAACCACTGGATCCTGCAGCCGCAGCACGCCAAGGTCTGGTACGGCGTGGTGGAACACTTCCTGGCCAGGAATGTCCTCGGCAGGGACATCGAACTCCCGGCCGACCTGGGCCTGTGACCTCCGGGCCGAAGAGGACCGTGGCTGTCGCCGTAAGATGGGGGCTGTGACTGACTCCTTCACCGTTCGCCCTGCCCGGACCAGCGATGTCGCTGCCATCAAGAAGCTGGTGGCGCCGCTGGCGGAAGAGCGAATACTGATGGCCAAGGAGACGGTGGCCTATTACGAGAGTCTGCAGGAGTTCCTTATCGCCGAGTCGGCGGCCGGTGAGGTCATCGGCTGCGGCGCCCTGCACGTCATGTGGGAGGACCTCGCGGAAGTCCGCACGCTGGCGGCCTCGGATGCGTGGCGTGGCAAGGGCGTGGGGCACGTCCTGGTCGAGAGCCTCCTGAAACAGGCAGAGGCGCTGGGCGTCGCGCGGGTGTTTTGCCTGACCTTCGAGGTGGACTTCTTCAAGCGGCACGGCTTCGAGGTGATGGCCGACCAGTCGGCAGTGGACCCACAGGTGTACTCCGAGCTGCTGCGCTCGCACGACGAAGGCGTGGCGGAGTTCCTGGACCTCGCGCGCGTGAAGCCCAACACGCTCGGCAACACCCGGATGATCAAGGCTCTCTAGAGCCTGCACCGACCTCCTCGCGGCTGTACTCCGCGTCCGCCCGCCCCGGCTCGCCCTGCCCGTCCGGGTAGATGCCGCGGGGTTCGGACCGTTGCCCGCGCCGCCAGTCCGGCGACTGCAGCTTCGGGAGGACCTTGGCGAGGGCCAGTGCCGCGTACATCACCGTGTTCACCGCCACGAAGGCGGCCATGAAGCGGAACCAGTCGGTGAAGAGCAGCGCCTCGGGCACGAGGATGCCTGCTGGTACTGCTGCTGCGATCATGCTCAGCCCGCCTTTGCCAGGTGCTTCCAGCTGGCCTCCCGGCCCACTGACATGTCGATGATGCCCTTCACGTAGACCACGTTGAGGAACATGTCGAACATCAGCTCCGGGACTACGGTCATCGCCAGGAGTCGCGCCCGCCAGCCTCCGCGCCAGACGGTGACCACGCGCTCAAAGGAGAAGAGCAGCCCCAGTCCCAGCCAGAAGGGGAACCAGATCCAGGTGTCCAGCGCGAGCACCGTCAGGAGGATCAGCATCAGGTAGGAAGTCAAGGCGATGACGCCGTAACCGAGGCCGAACTGCTGGGCCCAGTACCGTGCGGTGGGCGGGGTCAGGCCATATGCTCCGAGGTTTTCCAGGGCACCGCGCTGCCACCGCAGGCGCTGGGCCCAGAGCGTCCGCCACGTGGGCATGAGTTCGGTGACCACCGCGCACTCAGACGGTGAGACCATGAGGCCGCCAAGCGACTTCAGGGCGATGGTCAGCTCGTTGTCTTCGGTGAGTGCCCAGGTGTCGTAGACGTCCCCTGCCACGCCGGGCAGCGCAGTGCCGCGGTTCGCGGCCACGGCCCGCAGCGCGGCCGGACGGAATACGGAGGCGGTTCCCGTGAGCACGAAGACCCGGCCCCGCCGGCGCTTCATGTCCCGCGCGTACCTGATGTATTCGTTGCGCTGGAACTGGCCAAGCAGCCCGTGGCCCTGTTCGCCGTAGAAGAGCCCGCCGACGGCCATGAGGGCCCTGTCGCGGGTGAAGTATTCGACGGCGCAGGCCAGGAAGCCGTCGTCGAGCAGGGTATCGGCGTCCATCACCATGACCAGATCGTTGTCGCCCTGCCCGGGGAGCAGCCGCTTCAGCGCCTGGTTCAGGGCACCGGCCTTCTTTTGGCTGTTGTATACCGTCTCCAATACTTCGACGCCGGCCGCACGGGCGACGTCGACTGTCGCGTCGGTGCAGTTGTCCGCGACGACGATGATCCGCTGCGGCGGGTGGGATTGGGCGAGAAGCGACGCAAGTGTCGAAGGCAGCGACGCTGCTTCATTGTGCGCCGGGATGAGGACGGTGAGGGTGACCGGGCCGGTGTAAACGCCCCTGGTCTTCGCCATCACGATCCGGGGCGCCAGTGGCTGTCCAGGGCTTGCTGACCGGCGCGCCTTCAGGGAGATGTGGCGGTCGGCCAGCGCGATCCCGGCAATGAGCAGGAAGGCGACGGCGACCGACGTCGTCAGCAGCCACGGCGCCGGGGCTTCGGCGACGTAGAGCACGCCCCAGATCCCCAGCAGCATGCCCTTGCTCGGGGCGGACACCGCCGGCGGCAGGGTGGCCGTCACCGCCAGCCACAGCAGCGCGGCTGTGCCGGCAGCCGCCAGGGCGATCATCATACCGGCGGTCTTCTGCAGCGTGCGTGGCGGTTTTATGGTTCACTCCATCCGGTGTGCGGGCTGACGTGGTCGTCGATCTGACCGAAGCGATCGTTGCAGGACCGTCTCGGGTTTCCCGCGGGAACCGATCAAGATCGGATCAAAATTGCTGCGTGCTACCCCTTTCATTTTATAAATTTGCTGGATAAACTATCGGGGAACCGGAAGGGGCAGCATTGGGGGCTGCCCCTTCCGCCATTTCCGAACTTCCCCGCAGCCGGTGCCGGTAGTAGGGTCAAAGCACATCCTGACCGATGTCAATGAAGCACCGAGAGCCCAGGAGCCGGCCGTGAAAAAGCTCATCAATGACCCCCGCGCTGTAGTCGATGAATCCGTGGAGGGATTCGGCCTTGCCCATGCCGACCTCGTGACCGTCAGCGCCGACCCGAAGTACGT
The DNA here is from genome assembly GCF_040448525.1 of Arthrobacter sp. K5. Lineage (NCBI taxonomy): Bacteria > Bacillati > Actinomycetota > Actinomycetes > Micrococcales > Micrococcaceae > Arthrobacter > Arthrobacter sp. K5. Next base: position 3,580,546 of record NZ_CP159279.1, read on the forward strand.
CACCCGCAAGGATGCCCCCGTTGCAGGCAAAGTGGGCCTGGTATCCGGGGGTGGCAGCGGGCATGAACCGCTGCACGCCGGCTTTGTGGGGCGTGGCATGCTCGACGCCGCCGTGCCCGGCGCCGTCTTTACCTCACCGACCCCCGACCAGATCATTCCGGCCACGCTCGCCGTGAACTCCGGTGCCGGCGTGGTCCACATCGTCAAGAACTACACCGGCGACGTGCTGAATTTTGAGACTGCGGCGGAGATGGCCCAGGCGGAGGGTGTGGAAGTCCGTACCGTGCTCGTCAACGACGACGTCGCAGTGGAGGATTCGCTGTACACGGCCGGGCGCAGGGGGGTGGGCGGCACGGTGCTGGTGGAGAAGATCGCCGGTGCCGCAGCAGAGCGCGGTGACGACCTCGACGCGGTGGCGGCCATCGGCGACCGCGTGAACCAGAACGTGCGGACCATGGGCGTTGCGCTCTCGGCCTGCACGGTGCCACACGCCGGATCCCCGAGCTTTGACCTTGAGGACAACGAAATTGAAATTGGCATCGGTATCCACGGCGAGCCGGGCCGGCACAAGATCGCCATGGAAAACGCCGACGGCATCACCAACCGCCTGCTGGAACCGATTCTCAGCGACCTCGGAACGGCGTCGGGGGAGAAGGTGCTCCTGTTCGTCAACGGCATGGGCGGAACGCCGCTGAGTGAGCTGTACATTGTCTACCGCCGGGCCGCCCAGATCCTGGCGGAGCGCGGCATCGCGGTGGAGCGTTCCCTTGTGGGGAACTACATCACGTCCCTTGAGATGCAGGGCTGCTCCGTCTCCGTGCTGCGGCTTGACGACGAGATGACGGCCCTCTGGGACGCACCTGTGCACACGCCTGCCCTGCGCTGGGGAGTGTAGCAGTGGGGCTGGACGTGACCTGGGCCGTCAAATGGCTGACGCTGTCCGCCCAGGCAATGGCGGAACACAGGGTGGAACTCATCGAGCTGGACAGGGCGATCGGGGATTCGGACCACGGCGAGAACATGGACCGCGGCTTCCAGGCGGTCCTCGACAAGCTGGCCGAAAGCCCTCCTGAGACCCCCGGTGCGGCGCTCAAGCTGACGGCCATGGCGCTGATGTCGAAGGTCGGCGGTGCTGCCGGCCCGCTCTACGGCACGGCCTTCCTGCGGGCCGCGACCACTCTTGGGGATGCCGCGTATGTCGACGCCCCGGCGCTCGCGGCAGCACTCGCGGCGGCGAGGGACGGCATCGTGGCCCGGGGCAAGGCGGAGTCGGGCGACAAGACGATGGTGGATGCCTGGACGCCGGCCGCTGATGCGGCGGCGGCAGCCGCGGCAGACGGCGACACCCTGGCAGTCCTCATCGCCGCGGCGGAAGCTGCCGAGGCCGGTGCCGTGGCCACGGACCCCCTGGTGGCGCGCAAGGGCCGGGCCAGCTACCTCGGGGAGCGCAGTGCGGGGCACCGTGACCCCGGGGCGGCCTCGAGTGCCCTCATTCTCCGCGCCGCAGCCGGAGCCGCCGCATGACGGTGCGGATCGTGGTGGTTTCGCACAGTGACAAGATTGCAGACGGGGCCGTGGAACTCGCTGCCCAGATGGCACCGGACGTGATGATGGTTCCGGCCGGCGGAACGTCTGACGGCCGGATCGGCACCAGCATGGACAAGGTGATGGCAGCACTGGAAACCGCGGCCGGAGGCGACGGCGTTGTGGTGCTGGCCGATCTGGGGTCAGCAGTGATGACGGCGGAGTCCGCCATGGAGTTCGCCGAGGGCGGCGCCCCGGTGCTACTCGCAGACGCCCCCATTGTGGAGGGCCTCGTGGCGGCCGCGGTGGCAGCCCAGGGCGGCGCCAGCGTCCATGCTGTCCGGCGTGCCGCCGAGGCCACGCACGGCTATCCTGCGTCCCGTCCCAAAGCCGAGGACCATGTGGCCGCGGGCGGCCCGGCGGCCTACGGCCCGGCGGCGGGAGAGCCCGCAGCACCGGCCGCCCCGGATGCCAGCGGCGACTTCGAGCTCGTCAACCTCGCAGGCATGCACGCCCGGCCAGCCGCTAAGATAGCCGGCGGCCTGTCGGCGCTGGACGCGGAGGTGACGGTGAACGGAGTGGATGGCGCCTCCATGACGGGGCTGATGACACTCGCCGCCGGCAAGGGCTCGGTGCTTCATGTGGAAGCGTCCGGACCCGACGCCGAGCGTGCCGTCGCGTACGTGGCGGGGCTGGTCAGGAACGGATTCGGGGAACCCTGATGCGGATCAGCCCGGGTTACCTGTCCTGCCTGAGGCCCGCCGCATCCAGCACCACGGAAGCGGAGACAAACCGTCCGCACTGTTCGCCAAACGGATAGCTGGCCTTGGGTTCGAAGTGCAGCGTGCGCGGGGGCAGCGGCTTGCCGTTGGCGTAAGACCCGCTTGCGGTGACGTCGATGGGGGAGTCGCCCAGGGTATCCAGTTCAAGCAGCCCGCGTTGGGTGCCGTCGGGCTTGGACGTTGCCGAACACGCGCCGTCGGGCCTTGAATCATCGGCGCAGCCCAGATCCACCGGGACGGAGCCCGGCACAAGGTCAACGGTGTCCTCTTTGCACTTGCCGTCCTGGCAGGCCTTGAGGTGGAGCGTTTTCACTTCTTGGGAGTAGCCGGCCGCCACAGTGACGGCGACCCCGGACACCTGGCCGACGGCCGGGCATGCCGACTCGAAAGCATGGCAGCCCGAGATGAGCGCCGTGGTCGTGATTGTGGCCAAAAGTACCCCTGCCTTGCCCATAGTTCAGGGTAGATCCGCCCGTCGGCGGAGGAGCCGGCGGGGCGAAACTGGCGCCCGCATTGTTATTCCGTTCCCGGTGCTGGGTGCCTAATTGAGACCAAAATCCCTTGAGACCAAAGTCCCCGGCGCGGAGTTGGGGCTACGCCGTGCCTGTTCCTGTCAGGCCGGCAACCGGTATCCGCCCTGATGCAGCTCGGCCAGGCCGTCCTCCAGCAGGCCCGCCAACGCCCGTTCCAGCTGCTCCGGCGCGCAGTTCAGCCGGTGCAGGGCGGCCAGCGGCACGCCGATGCCGGCGGCTTCGAACCCGAGGTCGGCCGGGGCCTGCTGGAACATCTCAGCCGGGACCGGCGCGCCTGCCAGCCGGAGGACGGCCATCACGCCGCCTCGGACCTGACGGTCGGTGCCGTGCCACGCCTGGCCCTTGGGCGTGTACGCCGGCGGCGGCTCGCCGGCGGCGAGCCACGCGCACCGGTCGCGCACCGGGCACGCAGGGCACTTGGGTGCCCGCGCCGTGCACACCAGCGCCCCCAGCTCCATGACCGAGGCGTTCCAGCGGACGGAGCTGGCGGCATCGGAGGGCAGCAGCTTCGCGGCAAGCCGCATCTCCGCCGCCGTCAGGGCGGGGGCGGGCAGGGCCGCTCCCGAAAAGAGCCGCGCGTGGACGCGCCGGATGTTCGTATCCACCACTGTCTCGCGGCGCCCAAAGGCAAAGGCGGCGACGGCGGCCGCCGTGTAGCTGCCCACACCCGGCAGGCCGAGCAGTTCCGCGTAGTCCGACGGGACAGTGCCGCCGTGGTCGCGTTCGATGGCGACTGCGGCACCGTGCAGCCTGAGCGCGCGGCGCGGATAGCCCAGCCGGCCCCACGCGCGAACGGCCTCACCCGCGGGTTCCCGGGCGAGCGCAGCAGGCTCGGGCCACCGACGCAGCCATTCCTCCCAGACCGGCAGCACACGCACCACGGGGGTCTGCTGCAGCATGATCTCACTGACCAGCACACCCCAGGGCGGGCAGCCGGCCGCGCGCCACGGCAAGTCACGGGCCTCGGCCTCGAACCAGTCCTCCAGCGTGGAGTGGACGTCAATTAATTCGGGGTAATCGGTTGTGGTTTTGATGCCAACACTCTAGTTGAAAACCCCGACGGCGGTTCCCGGCCCGTGCCGTCAGCTGGCCTCCTGTTCCTCGGGAGGCAGTCCCTCCCGCCGCGCCGGCAGCCGCCGCACATGGCCGTGCAGGGTTTCGCCGCCGCGACCGTTGGGTGCCGGAACAGCAAGGGCCACTACGAAGCTGGCACTGTTCGGGTCCCCGGAACGGATGGTCAGGCTGCGCGTTCCTTCCGGTATTGAGGGCGCAAAGAACTGCAGCTGGCGGGAGCCGACGGTGGCCACCTCATCCAGCCTGTACTCTGTGCCAAAGTGGTCATGGACAACGATTGCGGGGGTTTGCGGCTCGTCTTCATTGACTGATGCGAGATGCAGGTTCACCACTATCCCGGTGTCCCAGATCTCAACCGCAAGCACCGTGAACTCAATCCCCTGGCTCTGATGTTTGCCAAACGTCAGCGGCAGCAGGACGCGCTCGAGGTGACCGCCAGAAACGTGATCTACCATCAGTGGTCCTCTCCAACTCGGCCCGGTAAGTGGTAACCGGGATTCAATTTTAGTAAGTGTGCTGACAGTTGTCACCCGAATTTGAGTCACGAATTGGACATGGTGCGGCAGGGGCGGCGTGGTGGGGCCGCAGAAAGCCGGCCGTTCCTTAGCCTAGAGGGATGGGCAGGCAAGACACTCCGAACTCCGGCGCGGGCCGGAACCGGCCGCCGAAATCGGCGGCGCAGAAATCCGCGGCACGCAACAGCACGGCACGGAACAGCACGGCACCCCGCGCAGGGCGCAAGCCGAGCCCCGCCGTGTACCGCCGCCGCCGGCTCTTTGCCGGTGTGGCGCTGCTGCTGGTCCTGGGCCTGATCGCCGGCGGGGTTGCCACACTCACCAGTCTCCTCGGCGGCGCCCAGCAGGCCTCCTCCGCCCAGGACTCCACACCGGATCCTTCGACGGAAGGCGACGGCACCGCCCAGTCCGCGTCCACGGCGTCGGCCAGCCCGTCAGCAACCCCGTCCGCCTCGCCCACCTGCGACCAGAAGCTGGTGACGGTCAAGGCAACTACGAACAAGACGTCCTACGCTGCGGACGAAAAGCCAGTGCTGAGCCTCACGGTCACCAACGGCGGAAAGCTGCCGTGCAAGGTGAACATTGGAACGTCGCAGATGGACTTCCTGGTCACCAGCGGCTCGGACCGTGTCTTCTCCTCCGCCGACTGCCAGGCTGCCAGCACTGACCTGGTCAAGACCATCGCGCCCGGCAAGAGCGAAACCGCGAACTTCCCGTGGCCGCGCAACCGTTCCGTGCAGGGCTGCGAGAATGTCCCGGACGGCACGGTTGCCGGCAGCGGCTACTACGTGTTCATCGCGAAGCTTGGCGCCAAGGTCAGCCCGCCGACGGTCTTCCAGCTCAGCTGACGCCGCCTGACCCATCGGTTGCTCCGTAACGGCCCTATTCGCCGAAAAGGGCACTTGTGGAGCAGCCGATGGGGGTTAGAAGGAAGCCCGGGATTAGAGGAAGCGGTCCAGCAGGCTGGCTTCGGCCATCCGGCTGAGGCCCTCCCGGACCGTGCGGGCGCGCTGGTCGCCGATGCCGTCCACGGTCATCAGGTCGTCGATGGTGGCAGCCATGAGGTACTGCAGCCCGCCGAAGTGGTCCACCAGCCTGTCGGCAACCGCTTTCGGCACGGCCTTGAGCCCGGAAAGAAGCCGGTAGCCCCGCGGCTGCACCACAGCGTCCAGGGTGTCGACGCCGCCGGCGAAGCCGATGATCCCCGCGATCTTGCTGAGGTCGATGAGTTCGGTGGGGCCGAGGTTGAGGAGCGCGCTGACCGCACCGTCGATGTCCTCGGGAGAGGCGTTCGGCCCGGCATAGTCGCGGATGATGATGTCGCTGCCCGGGCCGCGGCCCACGGTGAGCTCGTCAAGCTGGAGTGACAGGAGCCTGCCGTCCTCGCCCAGCTCCAGGACATACTGCGAGATCTCCTCGGAAATCCGGCGCACCATTTCCTGGCGCTGCAGGGTCACGGCGACATCGCGCACGGTCACCATGGCCTCGATCTCCAGGGCGGAGAGCGAGCTGGTCACCTGGTCCAGGCGGGAACGGTAGCGTTCAAGCGTGGCCAGGGCCTGGTTGGCGCGCGCCAGGACCTTTTCGGAGCCCTCCAGCACGTGCCGAAGCCCGTTGACGTACAGGGCGATGATCTGCATGGACTGGCTCACCGAGATCACCGGGACGCCGGTCTGGATGGCGACGCGTTCGGCGGTCCGGTGCCGGGTGCCCGATTCCTGGGTTTCGATGCTGGGGTCCGGCACGAGCTGGACGGCCGCCCGGAGGATGTTGCCGGCGTCCCTGTCGCAGATGATGGCGCCGTCCATCTTGGCCAGTTCGCGGAGCCGGGTCGGTGAGAAGTCGATGCCGATGTCGAAGCCGCCCGAACAGATCGAGTCGATGGTCCGGTCCGAGCCCAGCACGATCAGCGCGCCGGTTCGTCCGCGGAGAATGCGTTCCAGGCCGTCCCGCAGCGCGGTCCCCGGGGCCACCCTCCCCAAAGTCGCTTTGAGCGATTCTTCAGGGCTGCGAGCCATAGATATTCCCTTCAAAGGTGCAGGCGGGGCCTGCAGGTTTGCCGGTTTTCCCTAGTCCGCCGGCAGGATCAAAAGTACTCGGTTTCCCGCATGCACCATCCTAGAGGTACATTACCCCAGCAACCGCACAGGCAAGCCTTAAAGTGCCCCGTCGGAGGACTGCGGAACAGGCATCCGGAGTGCGTCCGACGGCGGTTGGTTGAGGGGCGCTTTGGGGCCGCCTTCGGTGCGGATTCCGCCGCTGCGATAAACTTGAAGCCTTGGCTGGCAGGTTCCGCCGCCACCTTTTCCAACATTGATCCCCCGCGATCGCAGTGAAAGTAGCACCGTGTCCCAAGAAGTGCAGAGCCCCGCCCGAGTGCACGAGATCCACAAGCAGGCCTCCCGGCGCCGGACGTTCGCCGTTATCTCGCACCCCGACGCCGGCAAGTCCACCCTCACCGAAGCCCTGGCCCTGCACGCCAAGGTGATCGGCACCGCGGGTGCTTCCAGCGGCAAGGCCAACCGCAAGGAGACGGTCTCGGACTGGATGCAGATGGAGAAGGACCGCGGCATTTCCATCAGCTCGGCCGCCCTGCAGTTCTCCTACCGGGACACCGTGATCAACCTGCTGGACACCCCCGGCCACGCAGACTTCTCCGAGGACACCTACCGGGTGCTGGCCGCCGTCGACTGCGCCGTGATGCTCGTGGACGCGGCCAAGGGCCTTGAGACGCAGACCATGAAGCTTTTCGAGGTCTGCAAGCAGCGGAACCTCCCCATCATCACAGTCATCAACAAGTGGGACCGCCCCGGCCTGGACGCACTGGCCCTCATGGATGAGATCACCGAACGCACCGGGCTGCAGCCCATGCCCCTGACCTGGGCCGTGGGCATCTCCGGTGATTTCCGCGGCGTCTGGGACCTGCGCAACGACAGGTTCGCGCGCTTCCAGCGGAACAACGCCGGCGCCAGCATCGCCCTCACCGAATACTTCACCCCCGAAGAGGCGGCCGAAAGCCAGGGCAGCAACTGGACGGACGCCGTGGACGAGGCGGGGCTGGTCATCGAGTCCAACCTCGCCTTCGACGTCGAGAGCTTCCACGCGGGCAAGGCCACCCCCATCCTGTTCAGCTCCGCGGCGCTGAACTTCGGTGTCAAAGAACTTCTGGACGCCCTGGTGGACTTCGCCCCGCCGGCCGCGCCCCGGCCGGACATCGAAGGCACCCCGCGTCCTGTCGAGTCCCCGTTCTCCGGCTTCGTCTTCAAGGTCCAGGCAGGCATGAACAAGGCCCACCGCGACCACGTGGCCTTTATCCGCGTCTGCTCCGGCGTGTTCGAGCGCGGCATGGTGGTCACCCAGACCAGGACCGGGAAGTCGTTCGCCACCAAATACGCGCAGCAGGTCTTCGGCCGCGAACGCGAGGTCATCGACGAGGCCTACCCGGGAGACGTCGTAGGCCTGGTCAACGCGTCCTCGCTGCGCGTGGGCGACAGCCTGTTCCTTGAGGAAGCCGTGGAGTTCCCGGCCATTCCGCTGTTCGCTCCCGAGCACTTCCAGGTTGCCCGCTCCAAGGACCCCAGCCGCTTCAAGCAGTTCCGCCGCGGCATCGAGCAGCTCGAGCACGAGGGCGTCATCCAGGTGCTGCGCTCCGACGTCCGCGGTGACCAGGCGCCGGTGCTTGCCGCCGTCGGACCCATGCAGTTCGAAGTGGTGGAGGACCGCATGGCGCACGACTTCAGCGCGCCCATGCGCCTGGAACGCCTACCGTATTCCATGGCCAGGATTTCGACGGCGGACGCCATGCCGGCGCTGGCCAACGTGCCCGGTGCCGAGGTGCTGCTGCGGTCCGACGGCGAATACCTGGCCCTCTTCAACGATGTCTGGGCCCTGCGCCGCATCGAGAAGAACCATCCCGACCTCACGCTGGTTCCTATCGGGACGCACAACCCCGCAAAATAGCGCGCCAACGAGGGGCTCCGGCTCGCGAACGGTCTCCCAACCAACGAAGCAAGGTATCGCCGTGTCCACAAACCAGCCGTCTGCAGCGGCACCTGTAACAGGATCATCCAGTGTCGTCGTGACCGGAATGGGCTCCATGAACCCGCTCGGGGCCACCGTGGCCGAGACCTGGGAGGCGATGCTGGCCGGGCGCTCAGGCATCGCGGCACTGGAGGACGGCTGGGCTGAGGCCCTCCCGGTGCGCATCGCCGGCCGGGTCACCGCCGACCTTGGCGCTTTCCTGGGCACCCGCGAGCTGAAGCGGATGGACCGCTGCGGGCAGCTGGCGCTCGTTGCCTCCCGCGAAGCCTGGGAGCAGGCCGGGAGGCCGAGCGTCGAACCGGAGCGCTTCGCCGTCGTGATCGGCTCGGCCTACGGCGGCATGGACACCGTGCTCGCGCAGGTCAGGGAGCTGGATAACGGCGGCCCGCGCAAGGTTTCCCCGCACACCCTGACCCGGCTCATGGTGAACGGGCCGTCCGCATGGGTTTCCATCGATCTCGGTGCCAAGGGCGGGGCACGCACTCCCGTCAGCGCGTGTGCGTCCGGGGCCGAGGCGATTGCCCAGGGTGCCGAAATGATCAGGTCCGGGGCGGCCGACGTCGTCATCGCCGGCGGCGTTGATGCCTGCGTCAACGACCTGATCATCAGCGGTTTTTCCCAGATCCGGGCGCTCTCCACCCGCAACGGCGATCCGGAGCGGGCATCGCGGCCGTTCGACCGGGACCGCGACGGGTTCGTCCTGTCCGAGGGAGCGGGGATCGTGGTGCTCGAAAGCGAGGACCACGCCCGTGCCCGGGGCGCGGAAGTGCTGGGCGGCATTGCCGGGGCTGCCGTGACCTCGGACGCGAACGACATCGTGGCCGCCGATCCGGACATGCAGGTGCGGGTCATGGAGAAAGCCCTTGCCTCCGCAGGCCTCCATGGAACTGACATCGGGTTCGTGCATGCGCACGCCACCTCGACGCCCGTGGGAGACCGGCTGGAGGCGCAGGCCATCAAGGCCATTGCCGGTAGCCAGGTCCCGGTGACCTCCACGAAGTCCCTCACCGGACACCTGCTCGGCGGAGCGGGTGCGCTGGCCGCCATCGCCACGCTGCAGGCCCTCCGGACCGGCGACCTGCCCGGCACCTACAACGTGGCTGCCCTTGACCCCGAGGTGGACCTCAACGTCATCACCGGCACCGTCAGCGGCAGCACCGCGACGGCGGGACTCGTCAATGCCTTCGGGTTCGGCGGGCACAGCGCGGCGCTCGTGGTCACCCGCGCCTAACTCTTACCCCTTCCTGGTCCGCACCAGCGCCGCCGAACCGGCGGCCAGGCCGAGCAGACCTGCGCCCAGGCCGACGATGCCGAAGGTGTTGTCAGGAGCCGCGACCGGGGCGGTCGACGACGCCGACGCGGTGTCCGCGGCCGTGTCCCCAGTTGCCGTATCCGCTGCGGGGGCCGCCGATGCAGCCGGTGCCGCATGGGAGTGCTCGTCGGCCGCCGCGGTGGTGACGAAGGAGGGGACCGGGAGCTCGGGCTCGGCCTGGCCGCCGGTTTCGGGCTGGTTCCAGTTCACCACCGTTCCGTCGGAGTAGGTCTGTGCAGCAGGCATCGCCACGGTGGTCCCGGCCTCCGGAAGCCGGCCGACCGAGATGGAGAAGGTCTGGTATTCGTGCTGCCCGAGCTGGTGGGCCGTATCGGCGGTCCAGGTGACCGTGGCGGCGGCCCTGGTGACCTTGGCCCCTTCCACGGTGACGGGAGCGGGCAGGGCTGCCTCGGTGATCTTCGCCGTCCAGCCGTCGATGGGCTTGACCGAAACGGAGGTGAACGGCGTCGCCGTGGGCAGCGTGACCTGGCCGGCGCCGAGCACGCCGAACAGGGCAGCGAACGACAGCTGCCGCCGTGCCAGCCAGGCGGCCGGAGCCAACAGGAGCGCTGCCGTCACGGCAAGTGTCACGGTGTCCGGGAGCTGGCCGCCACCCAGCACGTGGCCGGCCACGGCCAGGGAGACCGCCAGTGAAGTGACCAGGGCTGCGCGGAAGAGGCGCAGGGGACCTCGAGGATCCATCGGTGCCTCCCTCCCAGGCCCGGAACTGCTGCTCTAAGATCCCGACCGTAAACACGGCAGCGTGGGAAAACCTTGGGCGCTGGCCCGGCCTGTTGTACCGCTGGGCGGCCCGGAATGGTGGGCCGGAAAGCTGGGCACGGGGTTGCACCACAGAGGCTGCCCGTAGAATTACCGTGACGCCCCGCTGTGCCCGTCGATCTTCCGGAAAGGACCGCAGATGATGCCCCGTGCCTCGTTCCGGCTTTTCCGCACCGGGCTGATCGGCTCCCTCGTCATCGGGTTCGCCACCGGCGGGCACCTTGCAGGTGGCGGCCAGCTTCCCTCAGCGGCCATCCTGGCGGCACTGTTCGCCGTGACGCTGGTTCCCGTCGCCGCGCTGACGCGGTTCCGGCTCTCCTTCCCTGCCCTGGTGGCCCTCCTGGGTGCCGGCCAGTTCTGGCTGCACTGGGCCTTAGATGCGCTGGGCGGAGCGGGTGCAGCCGAACCGGAGTCCGCTGCCCTGCTGCCAGGCCATGGCGGCCATGCCGGACATGCAGGGGGAGCCTTGGATTCGGCCTTCCCGAGCCCCGCGGTGGCCGAAAGCGCCCATTCCGCTGCGTCCGACGGCGTCATGTTCGTTGCGCACGCCGTTGCCACCCTGTGCACCGCAGTCCTGCTGGCCCGCGGGGAACGGGTGCTGGCAACACTTGCCTCGTGGCTGCAGCCCCTTTTCCGCCGGCACGAGCCCGCAGTTGTTCTTCCCGCCCGCGTCCCGGCGCCTTTCCCGGTTCCGGCCGTCCTTTCGCGGACTCGCGCCGGCGTGCGCCTGCCAACCCGGCGCGGGCCGCCGCTGCCATCGGCCGCCTAGACGGGTTCCTGGCAGAACGGGCCGTTCCGTGATGGACGGCTCCGCTTTTCAGGCAGGGTCCGACGCGGCGTGCAGCTACCTGCCCGTGCAGCCCTGAGGGTGCATGGGTCCCTGACTGATTTTTTTCGTGAAAGGCATTACCCTCATGAACACCTCCGTTCGCCGTACCCTCAAGACCGCAGCAGCCGCCTCCCTCACGGCCGGACTCCTCGCCGCCGGTGCCGCCGCTGCGTCCGCGCACGTCACGGTGGATCCCTCCGCCACCGCCGAGGGCGGCTTTACCAAGCTGACGTTCAGCGTTCCGAACGAATCCGAGACGGCCAAGACCAACCGGCTCGAGGTGAAGCTCCCCACCGACACCCCGCTCACCTCGGTCTCCGTGAAGCCGATGGACGGCTGGAAGGCGCAGGTGGTCGCCACCACCCTGCCCAAGCCCGTGGAGGTTGCGGGCGCAACCGTGACTAAGGCGCCGACCAGCGTGATCTGGACCGCGGATGCCGCCCACCAGATCGGGCAGAACGAATTCCAGACGTTCACGCTGTCCGTCGGCCGGCTTCCGGCTGCGGGCACCACCCTGATGCTGCCCGCAGCGCAGGGCTACACCGACGGAACCACCGTCAACTGGGCGGACGCCGCCGAGGCGGATCACGGGCACGCGTCCGCAACGTCCTCCGCGAACTCCTCTGCCGCGGCTTCATCCGCACCGGCCGAGGCAGAGGAGCACCGCCCGGCACCCTCATTCGTCGTCACTGCAGCGGAGACCGCTGAAGGGTCCGCAACGGCGGCGCCGGATGCCGCACCGGCTGGTCCGGCAACGCAGGCCGCCGCTTCCAACGGCAGCCAGGCCGCCGGCTGGATCGGGCTGGTAGCGGGTCTCCTGGGCCTTGCCGCGGGCGCCACGGCACTGGCCCGCACGCGGGCTGTCAAGAAGTAGCCAAAGTCCTGGAGCTGCTCAGGGCTTGGTGATGAGCAGTTCCAGGACCTCCGTCAGGTGGCCCACTTCCCTCACGGAAAAGCCTGCCGGGACCGGGCCGGGACCTGTGGGGCTGGAGGGAACAACTGCGTGCGTGAAGCCCAGCCGGTGGGCCTCATGGATGCGCTGGTTGATTCCCGGGACGGGGCGCACCTCGCCGGCCAGGCCCACTTCGCCGAAGGCGATCAGTCGCTGCGGCAGCGGTTTCCTGTGCTTCGCGGACGCCACTGCCAGCGCCACCGCGAGGTCGGTGGCCGGCTCGCTGAGCTTCACGCCGCCCACCGTGGCCACGTAGGAGTCGTCCTTCTGCAGCTGGCACCCGGCACGCTGCTGCAGCACTGCCAGGAGCATGGCCACCCGGGAACTGTCCAGGCCGCTGGTTGCCCGGCGGGGCTGTGAGTTCTGGGTGTCGGCGAGCAGGGACTGGACCTCGGCCAGCAGCGGCCTGCGGCCCTCCATGGTGACGGTGATGCAGGTGCCGGATACCGGCTCCTTGGTGCGCGTCACGAACAGCCCGCTGGGATCGGCAAGGCCAAGGATGCCGTCCTCGGTGAGGTCGAAGCAGCCGACGTCGTCGGTGGGCCCGTAGCGGTTCTTGACTGCCCGCAGCAGGCGGAGACGGGAGTGGCGCTCGCCCTCGAACTGGCACACCACGTCCACCAGGTGCTCCAGCAGTCGGGGCCCTGCGATGGAGCCGTCCTTGGTCACATGCCCCACCAGCAGCGTGGTCATGTTCCGGCGCTTGGCCGCCGAAATGATCGAGGCAGCCACCTCGCGGACCTGGGAGACGCCGCCGGAACTGCCCTCCACATCGGCGCTGCTGAGCGTCTGCACGGAGTCCACCACCAGCAGCTTCGGCTCCACCTTCTCCACCTGGCCAAGCGCCTGGCCAAGGTCGGTCTCGGCGGACAAGTACAGGGTGTCAGCGATCGCGCTGATGCGCTCCGCCCGCAGTTTCACCTGGGCCGCTGATTCCTCGCCGGTCACATACAGGACACTTTGCCCGGTCCTGGCAAACTTGGCGGCGACATCCAGCAGGAGCGTGGACTTTCCCACGCCCGGCTCGCCTGCAAGCAGGATGACGGCGCCGGGCACGACGCCGCCGCCGAGCACGCGGTCGAGTTCATCCACGCCGGTGGGCAGGTAGGCGGCGGTCGTGGCGTCTACCTCGGCAATGGGGCGGGCTGGCTCCAGAACTGTGGTGGCCGCCGTCGTACGTGCCACCGCGGCGCCGGTTTCCTCAACGGTGCCCCACGCCTGGCACTCACCGCACCTGCCCACCCACTTGACCGTGGTCCAGCCGCATTCCGCGCACTTATAGCCCGGAGCCTTGGAAACCCGGGAAGTCTTTGTAGCCATTGCTCCACACTAACCGGGGCCTGTGACAATGAAGTTCTACAGCGGGGGCAGGACGTCGCGTGCCTCGCGGGAATCGATGCCGGTGGCTTCCAGCAGGTCCACCATGAGCGGCCGGAACAGCATCACCACGGTCTCGCCCTCGAGCTTCTGGACTTTCAGCATCCTGGGGTGCAGCCGCCCTGCGATATCGCTCAGGTTCTGCCGGGCGCTGCGCAGGTGGGCATCACGGGCACCCTCCTGCACTTCAGCGAGGCCCAGCGAGAGCTCATCCACGGCCGCCGCGGTTTCCTGCAGCACCTCGGCGATGTTTTCGGTGGCTTCGTCGGACAGCGCGGCGTGGTTGATGGAACTGGTGAGCCGGCGTGCGAAGACGCGGCTGTTGCGCAGGGCAAGGTCGATGTACTCGAGCGACTGCTCCAGCCGGTCCAGTTCGTTCCGGTGCCGCCGGTAGGCGGGCGCCAGCGTGGCTACCTCCCCGGATGCCCGCAGCGTGTGCCGCATGGCATCCACCAGCGGCTGGCTGTTCCTGCCCCGGACCAGGGCATGCCAGGCCCGGGTGGAATCGCTGTCGACCAGTGCTGCGGCGCATTCCCGCAGCACTTCGGCCAGTTCATGGAGCAGTTTCTGGACGTCCCTGCGCGGTTCCCGGCGGGGATCCTTGGGCGCCAGAATGGTGACCAGCAGTGCCACCACGCCGCCGACCACGGCATCGATGCTGCGGGTGAAGGGGCCCCCGGCAGGCGCCGGCAGCAGCACCACCAGCAGCGACTGCAGTGCCAGTTGCGTGGTGAAGATGTTGCCGCTGTCCAGGAAGCGGGCCAGCAGGATGGAGACCAAAAGCACGACGGCGGCCTGCCAGATCCCGGCCCCGAGCCAGTGGAGCAGCATGTCGCCCACGGCAATGCCGATGGTGCAGCCCAGGCCCACCTCCATCACCCTCCGCATGCGCAGGTCGCGGGAGAAACCGAGGGCGATCAGGGCGGACGTGGCGGCGAACAGCGGACCGGTATGGCCCAGGATGAACTCGGCGAAGGCATAGGCTCCCACGGCGCCGAACGTCATTTGGATCGCGGGGACCAGTGAATTCCGGCTCCGGACCATCCCTGTCCTGATCCGGCCGCGGAGGAAGCGTCTGCTGGCGGAGAGTCCGGTCTGGGGCATGGCTTCAGTCTATTGCCGGAGCCGTCGCGAACCGGGAACCCAACGTCCCGGTGACAAGCCTCCCGGGAGCCGGTGCCCCGATGATCCGAAGAGACCCGATCCCAAGAGACCCGATCCCAACAGACCCGATGATCCCAAGAGAAAGGGCCGCCGTCGCGGGTGGCGGCGGCCCTTGCTGTTGTGGTGGGTGGGGTTAGTCGTTGATGATCTGGGGGACGCCGAGGGCTTTGAGGCCTTCGACGCCGAATTCGAGGCCGTAGCCGGATTGTTTGGCTCCGCCGAAGGGGATGCGGGGGTCGACGTTGCCGTGTTTGTTGATCCAGACGGTGCCGGCCTGGATGCGGTTGGCGACTTCGCGGGCTGCGGGGAGGTTGGGGGACCAGACGGAGGCGCCGAGTCCGACGTCGAGTCCGTTGGCGTATTCGATGGCCTGGTCGATGGTGCTGTAGCGGATGATGGGCAGGGCGGGGCCGAACTGTTCTTCGGTGACGAGGGGGTTGGTGTTGTCGATGTCGGCGACGAGGGTGGTGGGGTAGAAGTAGCCGGGTTGGCCGGTGTCGGGGTTGCCGCCGAGCAGGATCCGGGCGCCGGATGCGCGGGCTTCTTCGACGAGGTTGGCGACGATGTCGTATTGGGCTTTGTTTTGCAGGGGGCCGAGGACGTTGTTTTCGTCGAGGCCGTTGCCCATGGGCATGGCGGCGGCGACCTTGGTGAGTTCGTCGCAGACGGCGTCGTAGATGTCGGTGTGGACGTAGAGGCGTTTGAGGGCGGCGCAGGTTTGGCCGGTGTTGAGGAACGCGCCCCAGAACAGGCCTTCGGCGATCGCGGCGGGGTCGGCGTCGGGCAGGACGATGCCGGCGTCGTTGCCGCCCAGTTCCAGGGTGAGGCGTTTGATGGTGTCGGCGGAGGATTTGATGATGGCGCGGCCGGCGGCGGTGGAGCCGGTGAACATGATTTTGCCGATGGCGGGGTGTTCGGCGAGGCGGGCGCCGACTTCGCGGTCGCCGGCGATGGCGGTCAGGACGCCGTCGGGGAGTTCGTCGTTGAGGACCTTGATCAGGGCCAGGACGGAGAGGGGGGTCATTTTGGAGGGTTTGACGACGGCGGTGTTGCCCATGCGCAGGGCGGGGGCGATCTGCCAGATGGTGATCATCATGGGCCAGTTCCAGGGGCCGATGGCGCCGACGACGCCGATGGGCTTGTAGTGGAGTTCGGCGTAGGTTTCGCCGTCGTCGACGACGACTTCGGGGGTGAGTTCGGTGGTGGCGGTGGCGCGGAGCCAGGCGGCGCAGGCGCCGACTTCGAAGCGGGCGTTGGGGCCGTTGAGGGGTTTGCCCTGCTCGCGGGAGAGGAGTTGGGCGAGTTCTTCGGCGGAGCGTTCGACGGCGTCGGCGGCTTTGAGCAGCGCCGCGGACCGGCCGTCGTGGCCCAGGGCGGCCCATGCCGGCTGGGCAGCGACCGCGGCGGTTACCGCGGCCTCGAGGTCTTCAACGGTGTGGACCGGCGCCTCGCCGACCGCCCCGCCGGTGGCCGGATCGAAGATAGTCCGGGTCTCGCCGGAGCCGGGGGTGATGGACGCGAGGAGGGCATCGTAGGTTTCCAAGGGGTACTCCACTTCGAGTAGGAAAGTGCGCTCAGCCGGGCGGCGGGCGGGCATACCTAAGTGTTGCCCGCCCGCCGGGCCGCTGGCTTGTCTTTGGGTGCAGACCCCTTGACTTGGGGCGAACTGACTGGCGGTTAGACGTTGGCGGGCTCGGCGGCTGAGTCAGCCGCATCCGCCCGGCGCCGGTCGAAGATCGTGGCACCCACCTCCTGCTCGGCCTGGTTGTTGATGCCCAGGTCGATCCCCCTGCGTTCCCGGATCACCAGGACGGCGGCCGTTGAGACGAGAGCCACAATGAGCAGGTAGAGGGACACGGAGGCTGTTGTGCCGGTGGCCTGGACCAGGGCGGTGGCGATCATGGGGGCGAAAGCTCCGCCGATGATGGCGCCGAGCGCGTAGGAGATCGCGACGCCGGAGAACCTGATGGAGGCGGGGAACAGTTCGCTGTAGAGGGCTGCCTGCGGCCCGTAGGTCAGGCCGAGGCCAACGGTGAACAGTGCGAGGCCAAGGAACAGCGCCCAGATGTTTCCGGTGTTGACCAGCCAGAACAGCGGGAACACCGTGACGATGAGGCAGCCGTAGCCGATGAGGTAGGTCTTCTTGCGGCCAATGCTGTCTGCGAGGTAGCCGGAGACCAGCGTGAAGATGAACCACAGGGCAGCGGAGCCGGTGACTGCGAGGAGCACTTCCGTGCGGTCCATGGCCAGTCCGGCGGGGTTTGCGGCGTAGCTGAGGATGTAGCCGCCGGTGGTCATGTAGCCTGCGGCGTTGTTGCCGGCGAAGACCAGGGCCGCGATGATGACCAGCAGCCAGTGCTTCCTGAACAGTTCGACAACCGGGGTGCGGGTCTGCTGCTTCTTTTGGGCGATCTCCTCGAATACCGGGCTTTCCTCCACGCTGCGTCGGACCATGAAGCCGACGACGATCAGAACGAAGCTGAGCAGAAACGGAATGCGCCAGCCCCACTGCACAAAGGCTGCACCCGGCGAGACCACGCCGGACATCAGTGCCAGGACGCCGGAGGCCAGCAGCATGCCGAGCGGAACGCCGAGCTGGGGGAAGGCCCCGAACAGGCCGCGCTTGCCGCGGGGCGCATGTTCCACCGCCATGAGGACGGCGCCGCCCCATTCGCCGCCGGCCGAAATGCCCTGCAGGATGCGCAGGAGCAGCAGCAGGACGGGCGCCACGACACCGGCGGTCTCGAAGGTCGGCAGCACGCCGATGAGGGTGGTGGCCGCCCCCATCATGATCAGCGTGATGACGAGCATGGCCCGGCGGCCCAGCCGGTCCCCGAAGTGTCCGGCCAGGAAGGCTCCCAGCGGACGGAACAGGAAGCTGAGTCCCACCGAGGCGAAGGAGATCAGGATCCCGATATCGGCCCCGGCGGGTTCGAAGAACAGCTTCGCGAAGACAAGGCCTGCCGCATTGGCGTAGATGAAGAAGTCGTACCACTCGATGGTGGTTCCGATGATGGTGGCGAACGCTACCCGGCGGTTATCCCTCGCCGAGCTGCGCTGCCCGTGCTGGACAGTACTCAATGTTTTTCCTTGCTGTGTGGACACGTCATTGTGTGGAGACGGCGCTGTGCGGATATGTCAGTGCGTCAGTTGGCGTAGGGGTCGGCGATGCCGATGTACTGGGTGGTGGTGTATTCGGCGATGCCTTCGGAGCCGCCTTCGCGGCCGAGTCCGGACTGTTTGACGCCGCCGAAGGGTGCTGCGGCGTTGGAGATGACGCCGGCGTTGAAGCCCACCATGCCGAATTCGATCTGTTCGGCCACGCGCAGGAGGCGGTTGAAGTCGCGGCTGTAGAGGTAGGACGCGAGGCCGTACTCGGAGGCGTTGGCCAGCCGGATGGCGTCTTCTTCGGTGCTGAAGGTGGTGACCGGGGCGACGGGTCCGAAGATTTCCTGGCCCAGGATCGCCGCGTCGTTGGGCACGTCGGCGAGGACGGTGGGCTGGTAGAAGTACCCCGGACCGTCAACCGGCGCTCCGCCGGTGACGGCGGTGGCTCCGGCGTCGACGGCGGCACGCACCAGGGTGTGGACGTCGTCGCGGGCGCCGGCGTCGATCAGGGGGCCGACCTGGGTGCCGGGTTCCGTGCCGCGTCCGGTGGCCAGGGCGCCCATGGCGGCGGCGAACTTGGCGGTGAATTCCTGGGCGACGGATTCGTGGACGAGGAAGCGGTTGGCGGCGGTGCAGGCCTCGCCCATGTTCCGCATCTTGGCGGCCATGGCCCCTTCGACGGCCTTGTCCAGATCGGCGTCTTCGAACACGATGAAGGGTGCGTTGCCGCCGAGTTCCATGGAGGTGCGCAGCACGTTCTGCGCGGCGTCGGCCATGAGCCGCTTGCCCACAGGGGTGGAGCCGGTGAAGGAGACCTTGCGCAGGCGCGGGTCGGCCAGTAGCGGCCCGGAGATCCCGGAAGCGCTGGAGGAGGGGACGACGTTGAGGACGCCGGCGGGCAGCCCGGCGTCGAGCATGGTCTGCGCGAAGTACTGGGCGGTGAGCGGGGTGAGTTTGGCCGGCTTGAGGACCATGGTGCAGCCTGCGGCGATGGCGGGGGCGACCTTGCGGGTGGCCATGGCCAGCGGGAAGTTCCACGGGGTGATGAGCAGGCAGGGCCCGACGGGTTTGTGCTGGACGAGGATCTTGTTCTTGCCCTCGGGGGTGGTGAGGTAGCGGCCGTAGTCGCGGACGGTTTCCTCGGAGAACCAGCGCAGGAACTCCGCGCCGTAGGTCACTTCGCCGCGGGCCTCGGCCAGGGGCTTGCCCATTTCCAGGGTCATCAGCAGGGCGAAGTCCTCGGCGCGTGCGGTGACCAAATCAAAGGCGCGGCGCAGGATCTCCGCCCGAACCCGGGGTGCGGTGCGGGCCCAGGAGGCCTGGGCAGCGTCGGCGGCGTCGAGCGCGGCGAGGGCGTCGTCGCTGGTGGCCGAGGCCAGGGTGGCGAGGACCTCCCCGGTGGCCGGATCGTGGACATCGAACGTGCCGCCGTCGGACGCTTCCCGCCACTGGCCGTTGATGAGCAGTCCGGTGGGCACGGACGCGAGCAGCTCAGCCTCACGGTCGGGCGAGACGGTGGTCGGTGAGAGGGCAGGGGAGAGTACGGGCGAAGTGGTCATGCGGGAGTCTCCTTGGACAAGTGTGTGGGGTCCAGTGGTTGGGTCTGCCGTGGAAGAGGTTTCGGCGGGCCCAACCAGCGGGGTCAGTAGCTGGCCGGTGTTTCGCCGTCGGCGGTCTGGATGTACTCGGCGGCGAGTGCTTCGGAGCCGCGGGCCAGCAGGGCGACGTCGGCGCCCACCAGGATGAAGTCGGCGCCGGCCGCCAGGTAGTGCCGGGCAGTGGCGGGAGCGAAGGCGTTCACGCCGGCGGGTTTGCCGGCCGCTTGTGCGGCGGCGAGGCAGTGTTCGACGGCGGCGCGCACCTCGGGGTGTTCCTGCTGTCCCAGCAGCCCCATGGATGCGGCAAGGTCGGACGGACCCACGAAGATGGCGTCCACGCCGTCGACCTTCAGCATGTCCTCCACCGCTTCAACGGCGGCCGTCGATTCGATCTGGACGGTGACGCTCACCGTTTCAGATGCCCGGGCGAGGTAGTCCGGGACCCGGTTCCAGCGGGCGGCCCGGGCCAGTGCGGAGCCGACACCGCGGACCCCGTGGGGCGGGTAACGGGTGGCAGCCACCGCGGCTTCCGCTTCGGCCACGGAGTTGACCATCGGGACCAGCAGGTTCTGCACTCCGAGGTCCAGGTACTGCTTGATGAGGACGGTGTCGTTCACGGGTGGCCGGACCAGGGTGTGGACCGGGTAGCCGTGGATGGCCTGGAGCTGGGCGAGGATGGATTCAAGTCCGTTGGGGCTGTGCTCGGCGTCCACCAGGAGCCAGTCCAGGCCGGACCCGGCGCAGAGTTCGGCGATGAGCGGGCTGCCGGAGCACACCCACATCCCCGCCAGCGGCCGGTCCGCCGCCGCTAAAGCCTTCCGGAAGGTGCCTTCTACTCGAAGCGGCATGTGACGCTCCCGAGGGGTCCGTAGTCGGCGTGGACGGTGTCGCCCTTGTACACCCAGAGCGGTCGGGTGAAGGAGCCGGCCAGGATGATGTCGCCGGCCTTCATCGAGTCCCCGTGCGCGGCGATCTTGTTGGCCAGCCAGTGCACGCCGTTGGCAGGATGGTCCAGGACACCGGCGGCCACGCCGGTTTCCTCCACGGTCTGGTTCTTGTACAGGATGGCGGAGACCCAGCGGAGGTCGACGGCGTCGGGTTTGACCGGGCGGCCGCCCACCACCATGGCACCCATGGCCGCGTTGTCGGAGATGGTGTCCACGATGGTCCGGCCCTCCATCTCGATCCGGGAATCGAGGATTTCGAGGGCCGGGACCACGTAGTCCGTGGCGTTCAGGACGTCGAAGATGGTGCAGCCCGGGCCCTTGAGCCCGTCCTTGAGGACGAACGCCAGCTCCACCTCCACCCGCGGGTGCGTGTAGCGGTCCCATTCCACCGCGCAGCCGGTTTCCAGCACCATGTCATCGAAGATGGCACCGTAGTCGGGTTCGGTGATGCCGGTGGCCGCCTGCATGGCCTTGGACGTGAGGCCGATCTTGCGCCCCACCAGGGTCCGGCCGGCGTCCTCGTTGCGGCGCCGCCACAGCTGCTGCACCGCGTAGGAGTCCTCCACCGTCATGTCCGGGTAGCGGGCAGTCAGGCGGGGCACCGGGGTGCGGGTCCGGCCGGCTTCCACCAGCTCGTCCGCGATGGCCTCAATCGTCTTCGCGTCCAGCATGGTTTAGACCTGGGCTCCCAGCTTGAAACCTTCAGCGGCCTCGCCGGTTTCATCCTTGCGGGTGTAGGAGAAGCCGTCGGCTCCGACGGTCACGGCCATTTCGGACTTTTCCTCGCGGACGATGACCGGCTGCGGGTTGCCGTCCAGGTCCAGGACCAGGGAGGCCTCGGTGTACCAGGACGGGACCACGGGGTTGCCCCACCAGTCGCGGCGCTGGTTGTCGTGGACGTCCCAGGTGATGGTGGGGTTGTCCGGGTCGCCGGTGTAGTAGTCCTGGGTGTAGATCTCGATGCGGTGGCCGTCCGGGTCCAGGATGTAGAGGTAGAAGGCGTTAGAGACGCCGTGCCGGCCGGGGCCGCGTTCGATCCGGTCGCTGATGCGCAGGGCGCCCATCTTGTCGCAGATCTGGATGATGTTGTGCTTCTCGTGGGTGGCGAAGGCGACGTGGTGCATGCGCGGGCCGTTGCCGCCGGTCAGGGCGGTGTCGTGCACGGTCTGCTTGCGGTGCATCCAGGCGGCGTAGGTGACGCCGTCGGAGTCCTTGATGTCTTCGGAGACGCGGAAGCCGAGGTCCTCCAGGTACGCCCGGCCACGGGGAACGTCCGGGGTGACCTGGTTGAAGTGGTCCAGGCGCACCAGTTCACCGGCGGAGTAGAGGTCGTAGCGCTGGGTGAGGCGCTCCACGTGCTCGGTCTCGTAGAAGAACTCGTAGGGGAAGCCCAGCGGGTCCTCGACGCGGACGGAGTCGCCGATGCCCTTGGTGAAGCCTTCCTTGCGGCGCTCGGTGCGGCAGCCCAGCTCCTTGTAGTACGCCTCGGCGGCATCCACCTCGGCGGGGGACTTCACCCGGTAGGCGAAGGCGGCGACGGCGGCGATGGGTCCCTGGCGGAGTACCAGGTTGTGGTGGATGAACTCCTCCAGGGAGCGGAGGTAGATGGTGTTGTCATCCTCTTCGGTGACGTGCAGGCCCAGGACGTCCACGTAGAACTCGCGCGACTTGGCGAGGTCGGTGACCACGATTTCCATGTAGGCGCAGCGGACGATATCCGGTGCCGGGACAGAGGGGGTGGGAACGAAGTTGGTCATGATGTTCTCTCTTCTTTGAAAGGGGGTGGCTGGCGCTTAGGCGCCGAACTTGGGGGTGTGGACAGCGCCGAGCGTGATGTGCACGGCCTGCTGGTCGGTGTAGAAATCGATGGAGCGGTAACCGCCCTCGTGGCCCAGGCCGGAGGCCTTGACCCCGCCGAACGGGGTGCGGAGGTCTCGGACGTTGTGGCTGTTCAGCCACACCATGCCGGCTTCCATGTTCTGCGAGAAGTTGTGGGCACGGGTCAGGTTCTGGGTCCAGATGTAGGCCGCCAGGCCGTACTTGGTGTTGTTGGCCAGGGCGAGGGCCTCGTCGTCGTTCTCAAACGGGGTAATGGCGACCACAGGACCGAAGATCTCCTCCTGGAAGATCCGGGCGTCGGGGGAGACATCGGCGAAAACGGTGGGGGCGATGTAGTTGCCCTCTGGCAGTCCGTCAGGCCGTCCGCCGCCGGCCAGCAGCCGGCCTTCGGACTTGCCGATCTCCACGTAGGAGGCCACCTTCTCGTAGTGTTCCGGGTGCACCAGGGCACCCACCTGGGTCTTGGGGTCGTGCGGGTCCCCGACGACGATGTTCTTGGCCCGGGCGGCGTACTTCTCGCAGAACTCGTCGTAGATGGCGCGTTCCACCAGGATGCGGGAGCCGGCAGTGCAGCGTTCGCCGTTGAGGGAGAAGACGCCGAACAGCGCGGAGTCAATCGCGGCGTCCAGGTCCGCGTCGGCAAACACGACGCAGGGGGACTTGCCGCCGAGCTCCATGGAGAGGCCCTTGAGGTTGGCTGCGGCGTTGCGGAAGATGGTCTGGCCCGTGGTGGTCTCGCCGGTGAAGGAGATCAGCGGGACGTCAGGGTGCTTGACCAGGGCGTCGCCGGCTTCCTCGCCCAGGCCGTTGACCAGGTTGAAGACGCCGTCCGGCAGGCCTGCTTCCTTGAAGATGGTGGCCCAGAGCGATGCGGACAGCGGGGTGAATTCGGCCGGCTTGAGGACCACGGTGTTGCCGGTGGCCAGGGCGGGCGCCAGCTTCCAGGACTCCAGCATGAAGGGGGTGTTCCACGGGGTGATAAGCCCGGCGACGCCGATCGGCTTGCGGTTCACATAGTTGATCTGCGAGCCGGGGACCTTCATGGCGTCGTCGAACTGGGCCACGATCAGGTCCGCGAAGAAGCGGAAGTTCTCGGCCGCGCGCAGGGCCTGGCCCTTGGCCTGGGTGATGGGCAGGCCGGTGTCGAAGGTTTCCAGTTCGGCGAGCCGGGCTTCCTGGGCCTCAACGGCGTCGGCGATTTTGTTCAGGACGCGGGCGCGCTCGCGCGGCTTCATCTTGGGCCAGGGGCCGCTGGTGAAGGCTTCGCGGGCGGCGGCGACAGCGAGGTCGATGTCTTCCTTCTGGCCGGCGGCGGCGGTGGCGTAGTTCTGGTTGGAGACCGGGTCCAGGACGTCGAAGGTCTTCCCGCCCACGGAGTCAACGAACTTGCCGTTGATGAAGTGCTGGATATGGGTGGGCAGGTTCTCTGGGACGTAGTGCTTTGCTGCTGTTTCTACAGGGGTCGTCATCGTTGAGGTCCTAACTGTGTGGTCTTAAGGAGTGTTGTCTTGGGGGTTGGTTTGGGAGAGGTAGGCGTCGAGGGTGGCGCTGCGGTGGAGCCGTGCTGCTTTTTCGATGGTGTCGGCGTCGGCGCCGGTTTCAATGAGCTTCAGCAGGGCCTCGTGTTCGTCCACGGACTCGTGGGCCCGGCCAGGAACAAAGCGGAACGTTGAGGACCGCAGTGATGCCAGCCGGTTCCAGCCGCGGTGGACCAGGTCCAGAATGTGCGGGTTGGGGCAGTGCTCGAACAGGACGCTGTGGAAGTCCTGGTTGAGCCGGGTGAAACGGACGGGGTCGAAGTGCTGCAGGCATTCCCGCATCTCGGCGTTCACGGCGCGGGCCCGGGCAATGTCCGCTTCGCCGACCAGCGGCGCGGACAGCGCCGTGGCCGCACCCTCCACGATGCTCAGGGTCTGCATCGTGTAGAGGTATTCGGTGGGGTCGATGCCGGCCACGGTGGCTCCGACGTTGCGTTCGAACTTCACCAGGTTTTCGGCCTCGAGCCGGCGGATGGCTTCCCGGACCGGGACCACGCTGAAGCCGAGGTCCTTGGCGATGGCGGCCAGAACCAGCCGGTAGCCGGGCGTGTAGGTGCCTTCCACGATCCGCGCCTTGATGGCCTGGTAGGCCTGCTCGGACTTGCTGCCGGTGGTGCCGTCAGCAATGGTCGCTGCGGCGGGGGCGGTCGCCGTTTCAGTCATTGGCTTTGCCTGCTTCCCACTCTTCGTACCTGGTGCGCCATTCCTCGTTGAGCGGGTAGAGTCCGTCCACGCTGTGGCCCTGCTGCACCATTTCGGCGATGAAAACCTCTTCGCGTTCCTGGGCGATGGAGTCGTTGGCGACGTCCTCGGCCAGGGCCGGCGGGATCACCAGGATGCCGTCCGAGTCAGCCACGATGATGTCCCCGGGCTGCACCGTGGTGCCGCCGCAGGCGATGGTGATGTCGGTGTCCCACGGGATGTGGCGGCGGCCCAGCACGGCGGGGTGCGGGTTGGAGTAGTAGGTGGGCAGCTCCATGGCGGCCACGGCGGAGAAATCGCGGACCCCGCCGTCGGTAATGATGGCTGCGGCGCCGCGGACCTGGGCGCGCAGGGCCAGGATGTCGCCGATGGTCCCGGTGCCCTTCTCGCCGCGGGCTTCCATGACCAGGATTTCGCCTTCGTTGACGGAGTCGATGGCGCGTTTCTGCGCATTGAAGCCGCCGCCGTGGGTCTTGAAGAGGTCCTCACGGTTGGGCACGTAGCGCAGGGTCCGTGCCAGGCCGACTACCTTGCGGTCCGGGCGGGTGGCGGTGAGGCCGTCGATGCTGACGTTGTTAAGGCCGCGCTTGCGCAGTTGGGAGGACAGTGTGGCGGTGCAGACGCTCTCCAGCTTGGCCTTGAGCTCCGGGCTCAGTGCAGATAGTGTGGCGGGAAGGCCGGCGGCTTCCCGCGATCCGTAGGCCTCCTCCCGCTGCAGGTCATCGGCCTTGGGCCGGGCACCAAAGTCAGCGAACGCCGTCGTGCCTTCCTTGACTGTGGTGGTGAGGCGGCCGGTGCTCAGCCCGCCGTCGGCGGTACTGACTTCCACCTCCAGCACGTCGCCGGGCACGGCGACGGAGGCGCCGGCCGGTGTGCCGGTGAGGATGATGTCCCCCTCCTCGAGGGTGAGCAGCTGGGACAGGTCCGCCACGAGCCGGGCGAACGGGAAGAGCAGGTCTTCGGTGGTGTCGTCCTGCACCAGTTCCCCGTTGTGCCAGGTCCGGATGCGCAGGTTGGCGGGGTCGACGGCGTCTGCCGCAATCAGTGCCGGGCCCACCGGGGTGAAGCCGTCGCCGCCCTTGGACCGGAGGTTGGAGCCCTTGTCGGCGTAGCGGAGGTCGTACACGCCGAGGTCGTTGCTGGCCGTGACCGCGGCAACGTGGCTCCAGGCGTCTTCGGGCTCGACGCGGCGGGCCGCCTTGCCGATGATGATCGCGATCTCGCCCTCAAAGCCGAGCAGTTCGCAGCCGGCCGGGCGTTCGACGGCGGTGCCGCTCAGGGAAAGCGAGGACGACGGCTTCAGGAAGTAGGAGGGCTGCGCCGGCGTCCGGCCGCGCTGGGCGGCACGGCTGGGGTAGTTGATGTGCACCGCGATCACCTTGCGTGCTGCTGCCAGGGTGTCGTCGTTGACCTGCTCCAAAGCGTTCTCCTCATCAGGTACGAAATCGTATACGAAACATACTGGACGCTGCCGGTGGCTGCGTCAACCCCTGATTTTCGGGGGAGGGGAAGCTGCTTGTAACGCGGGTCATATGTGACGTACAGTACTGAAGCATAACCACATTTCTATTATCGAACCATCTGTTCCAATATAGAACACAAGATTTGGCGAAAGCCAGCCACACAGTGAAGTGAGGAAAGCCCGTGCAGTTCCACCACCACGGTTACGTTTCCGGTGACCCGCGCATCCAGCCGGCCGCCGGCGTCGGCATCAACCGCCCCGAAGAGCTGCCCGACGAGGTCGACGTGCTCATCGTGGGCTCCGGCCCCGCAGGCATGCTCGCAGCCGCCCAGCTCTCCCAGTTCCCGGACATCACCACGCGCATTGTGGAGCGCCGCGGCGGCCGCCTCGCCATCGGCCAGGCCGACGGCATCCAGGCCCGCAGTGTCGAGACGTTCCAGGCGTTCGGTTTCGCCGAGGAGATCACCGCGGAGGCCTACCGGATCACCGAAATGGCGTTCTGGAAGCCGAGTCCGGAGAACCCGAAGCACATCGTCCGCGCCGCCCGGGCGGTCGACGACGAGATGGGCATCAGCGAATTCCCGCACCTGATCGTCAACCAGGCCCGGGTGCTGGACTACTTCGCCAGGGTCATGGCCTTTTCCCCGACCCGCATGACCCCCGACTATGGCTACGAATTCAGCAGCCTCGACGTCGCGGAGACGGGGGAGTGCCCGGTCAGCGTGACCCTGGTCCACACAACCGGTGAGCTGGCGGGCCAGGAACGTGTTGTGCGCGCCAAATACGTCGTGGGTGCTGACGGTGCGCGCAGCAAGGTCCGCGAATCGATTGGCTGCACGCTCGCCGGCGACCAGGCCAACCACGCCTGGGGCGTCATGGACGTCCTCGCATCCACCGACTTTCCGGACATCCGCACCAAATGCGCCATCCAGTCCCACGACGGCGGCAGCATCCTGCTGATCCCGCGCGAGGGAGGCCACCTGTTCCGCATGTACGTCGACCTCGGCGTCGTGCCGGAGAACGACAACGGTGCCATCCGCAAGACCACCATCGAGCAGATCATCGCCCACGCGAACCAGATCCTGCAGCCCTACACGCTCGACGTCCGCAACGTCGCCTGGCACAGCGTGTACGAGGTTGGCCACCGCCTCACCGACAGGTTCGACGACGTTCTCCCGGAGCAGCGGGACACCCGCACGCCGCGCGTGTTCATCACCGGCGACGCCTGCCACACGCACAGCGCCAAGGCAGGCCAGGGCATGAACGTGTCCATGCAGGACGGCTTCAACATCGGCTGGAAGCTTGGCCACGTGCTGGAGGGCCGCAGCCCGGAGTCGCTGCTGGCCACGTACTCCGCCGAGCGCCAGATCGTCGCGAAAAACCTGATCGATTTCGACAAGGAATGGTCCACCCTGATGGCCAAGAAGCCCGAGGAGTTCGAGGACCCCTCCGAGCTTGAGGACTTCTACGTGCGCACTGCCGAATTCCCGGCCGGCTTCATGACCGAGTACGCGCCGTCGATGATCGTCGCCGAGGCGAAGCATGCCGGGCTGGCCACGGGCTTTCCCACCGGCAAGCGCTTTAAGTCCGCCCCCGTGCAGCGCGTCTGCGACACCAACCCGCTGCACCTGGGGCACCAGGCTACGGCCGATGGCCGCTGGCGCATCTACGTGTTCGCCGACCCCGCCGAAGCCGGAGCCGCGTCGCCGACCACTGACTTCGCGCACTGGCTGGAGAACTCTCCGGAGTCGCCGCTCGCGGCCACGCCGGAGGGTGCCGACGCCGACGCCTGGTTCGACGTGAAGGTCATTTACCAGCAGGACCACAGGGGCATCGACATCAACGCCGTCCCGGCCGTGTTCAAGCCGGAGGTCGGGCCGTTCAAGCTCACCAACCTCGAGAAGGTCTACGGCACCGACCCGAAGGCCGACATCTTCGAGCTTCGAGGCCTCGACCGCGGCGGCGTCGTGGTGGTGGTCCGCCCGGACCAGTACGTGGCGAACGTCCTGCCGCTGACCGCGACGGCGGAGCTCGGGGCGTTCTTTGCGCCCCTCCTGCCGGCCCGCCGTGCCGAGCCGGTCCTGGCCGAAGGGCATCAGGCCGAGCCGGTTCAGACCGAGGGGCTTCAGTCCGCCGGCACGGGGCTGGTCGCCAACCTGGTGTAGGAGCCGGTCTGCCGGGGGCGCAGCAGCCTCGCCGGCAGGCCTCTCACTCCGTCGGAACAACAGAGTCCGGGTCCCTTTGCGGCAAGGGATCCGGACTTTCTTGTTTCCGGGTGCGCATTGTTCCCGGGACCCGCCTCAGCCGAGCCCGCGGCCCGCGGCAGCAGCCTCCTTGACCGCGCGCTGCAGCCGCGGGACCCTCTGAATAAAGCCTGCGCCAGCCGACCAGTGCGCTGAGGCACAACAACTGATCGCTGCCAGACAAGCCCCATCCGACCGGGACTGCCAAGCTGGATGTAGCGGTGCGAGGCCATTGCCGGCACCCCTCTCCAACGCTCATGACCGTTAAGAAGGATCCAATGAGTATTTCAAATTCCGAGTCCCGGACTGCAGAAGCAAATCCGCGCAAGGAGCAGTCCACCGCCCTCCGCGCGGGCAGCATCGGCGTCCTGGGCATTCTCTTTTTCGTTCTTTCCGCCCAGGCCCCGCTGACCGGCATCGTCGGCGCAGCGCCCCTGGCTGCTGCCCTCGGCAATGGCGCCGGGGCGCCGGGCGCGTATCTCGTCGTGGGCATCGTCATTGTCATCTTCGCCGTCGGCTTCGTGGCGATGAGCCGGAAGGTGCAGGCCAGCGGCGCCTTCTACGCCTATATCTCCGCTGCCTTCGGCCGAAAGACAGGCACGGGAGCTGCCTGGCTGGCACTGCTGGCGTACAGCACGGTGCAGGCCGCCATGTACGGGCTCTATGGTGCGGCCTTCTCCGGCCTGCTGGGTTCCGCCGGCGTGGCCGTTCCCTGGTGGCTGCTCGCCATTGCCACCATGGCAGGCGTGCAGGTGCTTGGCTCGATGAACATTGAACTCGGCGCCCGCGTCCTGGCCTTCCTTGTGGGCCTGGAAGTGGCGATTCTGCTGCTGTTCGGATTCACCGTCCTGCTGAAGGGTGGAGGCCCCGAAGGCCTCAACATGGCAGCCTCGTTCTCCCCTGAAGCGATCGCCAGCGGCGCGCCAGGCGTTGCCATCATGTTCGCCGTTGCATCCATGTTCGGTTTCGAGTCAACGGCCATCTACTCCGCCGAGGCGAAGGATCCGCACCGGACGGTGGCACGGGCAACGTACCTCTCCGTGGGCATCATCGCCGTGTTTTTCGCCTTCATCACGTGGATGCTCGTGAGCTTCTACGGGCCCTCGCACGTCATCGATGCCGCCGGAGCTGCCCTGGAGTCGGGAGACGCGACCTCCTTCGTGATCGGGCCGCTTGTTGAGCTGTTCGGCCCGTGGGCCGGTCTGACTGCGGGAATCCTCCTGGTGACGTCCCTGCTGGCCGGCATCATCGCCTTCCACAACGGCATCAACCGCTACCTCCACTCGCTGGCCCTGCGTGGTTCCCTGCCCGCTGTCCTGGCGCGGACCAACAATCACAGAGCCCCTGCGTCCGCCGCCTGGATCCAGACAAGTGTCGCCGTGCTGCTGGTGGCCCCGTTCGCGGTACTGGGGATGGATCCGGTCCTGACGCTCTTCTCGTGGTTCAGCGGACTCGCCGTTGCAGCGCTGCTGGTGCTGTACATGCTCTGCTCCCTGGCCGTCGTCGCATTCTTCCGGCGTGAACGGGAGCCGGGGCAACTCTGGCAGACCCTCATTGCACCGGCCCTTGCTTCGCTGCTGCTGGCCTGGGTCCTGTACCTGGTGGTCAGCAACTTCACCTCCCTGATCGGCGGCAGCGCCGAAACGGCCGTGGGGCTGCTGGTAGCCGTCCCCGTGATGTTCGTCGCCGGAGTGGTGGCGGAAATCGCGGTGGAAAAGCGCGGCCGCGCCTCAAATTCCGCGTTTGCCGATGAGGCTGCCGCCACCGCCGACTAACGGCTCATTGGAGACGACGACGGCGGGCCGGCGGTTCCGCCTGCCGTCCCGCCTGGCCATGCCGCCGGCGAGCAAAAGCAACGCGGCGATGCACGCCGCGGCCCCGCCGGCCGTTGCGGGGTCTTCGGGCCATTTCCCGGAGATCCCGAGAAGGGCAGGCACCGTAGCTGTCGCCTGGCTGGCCAGAACCAGGGACCAGCCGATCAGCGGCGACAGCCGGCTATAGTCCAGGGCCAGCGAGAAGAAGAAGAGCATCCACAGGTAGGACCAGCAGAGCCACAGCACTGCCAGGAGCGGGTCCTCAGGGAACCAGGCCGCGGCGAGCAGCAGGCCGCACCCGGCCACCATGCCGCAGAACCAACCGAGGCCCCTGGACCCGAGCCCCAGTAGGAAATCCAGGCCAACGTAGACGTAGGTCAGGCCGAACAGGAACATGCCGGACGCCGAAAGCAGCAGCTGCACGCCGCCGTCGGCGTCCGGAGCCGTGCTGTCCAAACGAACGTTGCCCAAGTAGGTGATGCCCAAGAGCAGCTGGAGGCTGCCGATGACCAGGCTCAGCACGGCTGCATCCCGGCGCGGGAGGGCTCCTAGGGTGGCGAGTCCGTTGATCAGCAGCGCGGCGCCCGAGAGGAGGAGGCACACATACGCCATCAGGCGGCCATCAGGGAGCAGGTCATCGTGAACACACCTCTCATAATGCGGAATTTTACTGTCACAATACGGAGAATAAGGGATAACACCCAGGCCGCCTACCTGGCTGTGGTCTTAATCGGTTAGGTTGAAAGCTCAACTATAAGGCGGCGGACTTCATGCTTTCCGACCGTCGGCAGCCGACGTAAGGAAGATTCATGGATGCACGGCTGGAGGCCGTCAGGGACACGGTACTGGCGCGGAACCCGGGCGAAGCTGAGTTCCACCAGGCGGTGGTCGAGGTATTCGAAAGCCTCGGCCCGGTCCACGACCGGCACCCCGAATTCCTGGAAGCCGCCATCCTGGAACGGCTTTGCGAGCCCGAGCGGCAGATCATCTTCCGGGTGCCGTGGACCGACGACTCCGGCCGGGTCCAGATCAACCGCGGCTTCCGCGTGGAGTTCAATTCGGCGCTCGGCCCCTACAAGGGCGGCCTCCGGTTCCACCCCTCCGTTTACCTCGGGATTGTGAAATTCCTCGGCTTCGAGCAGATCTTCAAGAACGCGCTCACCGGCATGCCCATTGGCGGCGGCAAGGGCGGTTCCGACTTCGACCCCCGGGGCCGCAGTGATGCCGAAGTCATGCGGTTCTGCCAGTCGTTTATGACCGAGCTCTACCGGCACATCGGCGAATACACCGACGTGCCGGCCGGTGACATCGGCGTGGGCGGCCGCGAAATCGGCTATCTGTTCGGCCAGTACAAGCGCATCACCAACCGTTACGAATCGGGAGTCCTGACCGGTAAGGGTATCTCCTGGGGCGGCTCTTTGGTGCGGCCCGAAGCCACCGGCTTCGGCACGGTGATCTTCACCGAAGAGATGCTCAAGACCCGCGGCTCATCCTTCGACGGGCAGCGCGTGGTGGTTTCTGGCTCCGGCAACGTGGCCATCAACGCCATCGCCAAGGCCCAGGCGCTCGGAGCCACCGTGGTGGCCTGCTCCGATTCCTCCGGCTACGTGGTCGATGAGGCGGGAATCGACGTCGGGCTTCTCCGCCAGGTCAAGGAAGTGGAGCGCGGACGCCTCAAGGATTATGTCCTCCGCCGTTCCGGCGTTTCCTACGTGGAGGCTGGCTGCGTCTGGGACGTCGACGCCACTGTCGCGCTGCCGTGCGCCACGCAGAACGAGCTCGACGGCGGTGCCGCCGCGCGGCTGGTCCGCAACGGACTGCTGGCTGTCGGCGAAGGCGCCAACATGCCCTCCACCCGCGACGCCGTGGCAGTGTTCCAGGAGGCGGGCGTGCTGTTCGGGCCCGGCAAGGCCGCCAACGCCGGAGGTGTGGCCACGTCGGCGCTCGAGATGCAGCAAAACGCGAGCCGTGACTCATGGTCCTTCGAACACACTGAACAGCGCCTCACGGACATCATGGTGGGAATCCATCACCGCTGCGCGTCCACCGCGGACGAATACGGCGAACCTGGCAACTACGTGCTGGGCGCGAACATCGGCGGCTTCGTCAAGGTGGCAGACGCGATGCTCGCGCAGGGTTTGATCTAGGCGCTGTGCCGGTTCAGGGGCTGTGCCGGTTCAGGCGCCGCGCCGCCAGTCGCTGGGTGATTCGCCGAAGGCGTCCCGGAACGTCCGGCTGAAGTGCGCCGCGTCCAGAAAGCCCCACCGTGCTGCCACGGCTCCCACGGAGGTGCCGGAGTGCAGCGGGTCCCTGAGGTCCCGGCGGACCCGCTCCAGCCGGCGGCTCCGGATCCAGCTGGCAACCGTGCTGCCGGACTCGTGGAAGACGTTGTGGAGATGGCGGGTCGAAATAAAGTGCGCCGCGGCAATGCTGGCCGGTGACAGCTGCGGGTCGGCGAGGTTCGCCTCGATGTAGTCACGGACCGACGTCGCCAGCAGAGCCTGGGGCTTCATGCTGTCCGCAGCCAGATCCAGTTCCGAATGGAGCATGGTGGAAACGAGGTCCAGGGTGTTGGCCGCAAGCCGCGAGCCGCTCGGCCCGCTGAGTGCCTCCAGGTTGCCGGCGAGCTGCGTGATGAACGGCCCCACAATGCCCGCCAGTCCCGACCCGCCGGCCAGGCGGACGGCCGACAGCTGCCCTACATAGTCGGGCGGCAGCGACAGGGAATCGTGCGGGAACATGACCACCATCATGCGGGCCTGCTCCTCGAATGCGAGCGTGTACGGGCGGTTGGTGTCATAGATGGCCAGGTCGCCGGGGCGGAGCACTGCCTCGCGGTTGTCCTGGATGAGGAGCCCGGTACCCTCCAGCTGCAGGTTGAGCTTGAAATAGCGCTGGTCGGACTGCGCCAAAAGTGCCGGTGTGCGGTGGACGCTGTGGCCCGAGGCCGAGACTTCCACGATGCACGTGCGGTCCAGCACCCTGGAGCGCATGCGGCCGCGGAACAGCTCGGGCCGGTCCGTTTCGGCGGACAGCGGCACGAAGGACTGCGCTACGAGGTGTCTCCAGTGGTCAAAGGAGGTGGCCACGCTGGAGGTGAGGGTCTGGTCCGCGGGGCGGATGGTGGCTGCTGGCATGAACGTTCCTGACGCCGGTCGGCTGTCTTGTGGCGGGTCCCCAACACTGTGTCCTGGGACACAGTCATTTCAGGTTAGCGGCGAAATTCCGCCCTGTCATCTTTTTTCAACATGTGGCGAAAAAAGATTCCGGGAAGCACAGCGGTCGGCCCCTACTTGTTCTTGCCCCGGGCTGCCACCACCCAGCGGTCCACGAGCGCGCCGCCGCTGACCACTGCGACGTCATCCACCAGGTTCATTGCGAGGCACACGTGGTTGGGGATAACGCGCAGCCGGTGCCCGATGGCGGGCGCGGTCCCGGGATCGGGCCACTCGACAGTTGCGTGGTGCTCGGACAGTGCGGTGATCCGGGCGTCGGGGTGGTCCATCAGCCGTCCGAAGCCGCTTGCCCACGCGGGCCGGTCGCTGCCGAGAACCTTGCTGCCGGCGTCGATGATGAAACGCGCCGGTCCGTCCGCGGGGGTGGCATGGTGGCTGACCACGGTGGCCGCCACCGTCAGTGCGATGTCCTCGGCGGCGCACCGCCCAAGCTCCAGCTGCTGGGCATCGCCAAAGACGTAGACGCCCGGGCGCACCTCGGTGGCAGCCGAATTCCCGGTCAGCATCGCCGTCGGGGTGGATCCGCCGCTGCGGCAGGTGATGTCGAATCCTGCCGCCACAAGAACCTCGGACGCCCGGTTCAGGGCCTGCTGCTCCTGCCTGGCCGCTTCGACCGGCATGCCCGGCGCGTAGCTGTGTCCCGGGAAGGTGAACACTCCCGCGACTTCCAGTCCAGCGCGCGCTGCTGCTTCGGCAACCGGTACGACGGCTTCCGGGTGGACGCCGCTGCGGTGGTGGCCGCTGTCGACCTCCACGAGGACGCTAGTGCTCCCCGCGGCACCTCCCAGGCCGGATCCCAGTGCCGTTGCGCCCTCCACGGAGTCCACGCCGACGGCGATCCGCGCAGTCTGCGACAGGCGCCGCAGCCGCTCGGCCTTTTGCGGGGACATCCAGAGGGGGTAGGCGATGAAGAGATCGCCGACGCCGCCGGCGGCGAACACCTCAGCTTCGCCGATGGTTGCCACCGTCAGCCCGGAGGCTCCGGCTGCGATCTGGCGGACGGCTATTTGGGGAATCTTGTGCGTTTTCGCATGCGGCCGCAGGCTTAGGCCGCGTGCCCGGACGGCTGACGCCATCCGCTCGATGTTTCTGTCGAGAATGTCGACGTCAATCATGAGCTCCGGCGTATCGATTTCCTGCGGGATGGTCACTGCCGGCGTCTCCTGGCTGTAGGTCGGTTTCCGCGGTCCGGGTCGGTCCGCGATGCGTGGGTCCTGAGGCTAGCGGGTCGGGAGGCTAGCGTGTCAGCAGGGAAAGGAAGCCCTCGAGCTGCCTGTCCAGGCCGAGATCCGTCTGCCCCTCCGGAAGCAGCGCTGCCGCGATCTGGGCGCCGAGCAGCATGTTGAGCAGCTGGCCGGCGAGGCTGTCGTCGTCGACGGCGGTACTGACGTCCCCGCTGTCCCTGGCCTCCGCCAGGTGGCGCCGGATTGCATC
This sequence comes from Arthrobacter sp. K5, assembly GCF_040448525.1. Taxonomy (NCBI): domain Bacteria; kingdom Bacillati; phylum Actinomycetota; class Actinomycetes; order Micrococcales; family Micrococcaceae; genus Arthrobacter; species Arthrobacter sp. K5. Next base: position 3,615,350 of record NZ_CP159279.1, read on the forward strand.
CAGCCACTGCTGCATCGATTCCCGGTGGATCTGCGCCTTGCCGGGATCGTTGATGGCCTTCTGCCAGAAGGGGATGACGATCCGGGCTTCATTGATCCGCTCCTCATCCAGCGGGAGCACTTCGACGCAGAAGGCGCGCAGGGCCGCCAGCCCCGAAAGCCCCGACGTGACTTCGGCGATGCGCTCGTTGGTCCGGTTGAAGACGTGGCCGAACGCGAAAGTCAGCAGCGTGTCCTTGGTGGGAAAGTACGGTTTGAGGGCACCGTTTGCGAAGCCCGCCTCAGTGGCAATTTCCCGCATCGTGGCGCTTTCAATGCCCAGCCGGGCGATGATCCGCCAGGTCGCATCGACGAGTTCCAGGCGGCGCTCGTCATGGTCAACAATCTTTGGCACGCGGCCGCTCCCCAGTAAATATTTTCGCCCAGACTCTTGTGAGCCATCTTACGTTCGCTTATTCTCTACAACTATAGAAAATAAAAATCCGACCCGCCAGGGTCCCGGACAGAAGGCTGCTATGACGCCCTCCACTATCCAAACAGCCAGCCCCTTCCGCCTTGCCTCAGCTGGGGAAATCAGTGAGGTGCAGGGCATTCTTCGGACCGCGGGCCTCCTTGGCCCGGAGAAGCGCATTGCCTACCTGGGCGTCCTTGACCCGGCCCGCGGCGCCGGCAGTGAAGCGGAAGACCGGCGCTTCCGGGTCTTCATCCACGACGTCTCCGGCGCCCGGCCCCAGGAAGTCACTGTCTCGGTCACCCACGGCACTGTGATCTCCGCCGTCGAACTCGACACCGCGGCCACCGGAGAACTGCCGGTCCTGGAAGAGGAGTTCGAGGTTGTGGAGCAGCTGCTGGCCACCGACGAACGGTGGCTGAAGGCCCTGGCCGCCCGGAACCTTGACGTCAGCAAGGTGCGCGTTGCCCCGCTGTCCGCGGGTGTCTTCGAGTATGCGGAGGAGAGGGGCCGCCGGATCCTCCGCGGGCTTGCCTTCGTACAGGATTTTCCGGAGGACAGCGCCTGGGCTCATCCGGTTGACGGGCTGGTGGCCTACGTGGACGTGGTCAGCAAGGAAGTCACCCGGGTGATCGATACCGGCGTCTTCCCCGTCCCGGCAGAGCACGGCAATTACACCGATCCCGAACTCACGGGTCCACTCCGCACCACCCAGAAACCCATCAGCATCACCCAGCCCGAAGGCCCCAGCTTCACGGTGACCGGCGGCAACCACATCGAATGGGAAAAATGGAGCCTGGACGTCGGCTTTGACGTCCGCGAGGGTGTGGTGCTGCACAACATCGCCTTCCGGGACGGGGACCGGCTCCGGCCCATCATCAACCGCGCGTCGATCGCCGAGATGGTGGTGCCGTACGGCGATCCGTCCCCGATCAGGTCCTGGCAGAACTACTTCGACACGGGGGAGTACCTGGTGGGCCAGTACGCCAACTCCCTCGAACTGGGTTGCGACTGCCTCGGCGACATCACCTACCTCAGCCCGGTCATCAGCGACGCCTTCGGCAACCCCCGCGAGATCCGCAACGGTATCTGCATGCACGAGGAGGACTGGGGCATCCTGGCCAAGCACAGCGACCTTTGGTCCGGCATCAACTACACCCGCCGGAACCGCCGCATGGTGATCTCCTTCTTCACCACTATCGGCAACTACGACTACGGCTTCTACTGGTACCTCTACCTCGACGGCACCATCGAATTCGAAGCAAAAGCCACCGGCGTCGTCTTCACGTCCGCATTCCCGGAAGGCGGCTCGGACAACATTTCCCAGCTGGCACCGGGCCTGGGAGCGCCGTTCCACCAGCACATCTTCAGCGCCCGCCTGGACATGGCCATCGACGGCTTCACCAACAGGGTGGAGGAAGAGGACGTGGTCCGGCAAACCATGGGCCCGGGCAACGAGCGCGGCAACGCGTTCTCCCGAAAGCGCACCGTGCTGACCCGTGAGTCGGAGGCTGTCCGCGAGGCCGATGCGCGCACCGGCCGGACCTGGATCATCTCCAACCCCGAATCCAAGAACCGTCTCAACGAGCCGGTGGGCTACAAGCTGCACGCCCACAACCAGCCCACCCTGCTGGCCGACCCCGGGTCCTCCATTGCGCGGCGGGCCGCCTTTGCCACCAAGGACCTGTGGGTCACCCGCTACGCCGACGACGAGCGCTACCCCACCGGCGACTTCGTCAACCAGCACTCCGGCGGCGCGGGCCTGCCCTCCTACATCGCCCAGGACCGCGACATCGACGGCCAGGACATCGTCGTGTGGCACACCTTCGGCCTGACCCACTTCCCGCGCGTGGAGGACTGGCCCATCATGCCGGTGGACACCGTCGGCTTCAAGCTCCGTCCCGAGGGCTTCTTCGACCGCAGCCCGGTCCTCGATGTCCCGGCCAACCCCAGCCAGTCCGGCTCCCACTGCCACGGCTAGGGCCACGCCGTGACCGCCCTGCACTCCCGTGCCGTCTCTGCGGTGACCGCCGCGTCCTGCGTGGTGCACCTGGGACTGGTGGCCGGAAACCAGCACGGACCGTGGCTGGGCGTCGTGATGCTCGCGATGGTCGGGGTTTGCCTGCCGTGCGCTGTGCACCTGTGGCGCGGCGGCCGGGAGAAGACCCTGCGCCAGGTGATGGGATGTGCCCTGGCCATGGCTGCATTGCACGCCGCACTGCTGCTGGGCGCCCCCGCCGTTTCCGGCAGTGGCGCGCCGGGCCACTTCCACGCCGGCGCGGCGGCGCCTGGTGCGGGTTTCTTTGGGATGGGCTCTTTGGGGCCGGGTTTCCTGGTGTCGGGTTTCCTGGGGTCGGGCGCCGAAGGCTTGCTGGCCGTCGTCGTCCTGGAGATTACGACGGCGTTCCTCGCCGCGACGCTGCTCGCCCGCCTTCGCTCCGTCCATGCTGAAATGAAGCTCTAGCGGAAGGCCCTTTTGAGGATGACGGTGCACGGATGATCCTGCTCGATTCACTGGAGCGCCAGATTGTGGCTGCCCTGCAGCTCGATCCCCGCTGCCCCTGGCGGAAGATGGCCGCCGTCCTGGGCGAGCCCGAACGCACCGTGGCCCGCCGCGGGGCGCAGCTCTTGGAGTCCGGCGCCGTCTCCATCGCTGCCGTGCGGCCCCATCCGGCGTCGATGCTGGTGGAAATGCGCTGCACGCCGGGCACGGCCCGCGCGGCCGCACAGTCGCTCGCGCAGCGCTCCGACACCACGTTCGTTTACACCGTCACCGGCAATGGCGACTGCGTGGCCGAGATCCTCACGGACCCGGACAGGATGGGGGACATCCTCTCCGATGAACTGCCTTCCACGATCGGGCTGCGGCACTCCGTGAGCTATCCGGTGCTGCGGTATTTCCGGACCATCCAGGGCTGGCGGCCGGAGATGCTCACCGCGGAACAGGCAGACGCCCTGCGCTCGCCGGTCGCTGCGGACACGGGCGTGTACGCAGTCCGGCAGGTCCTGAACCGCCAGGACACCGAGCTCGTGGAGGCCCTCTGCGCGGATGGACGGATCAGTTTCGAAGCTCTGGCCAGGCGCGTCGGAGTTTCGGAGGCGACGGCCCGCCGGCGCTGCGAATGGCTGCTCGCCAACAACCAGGTCCAGCCCCGTGTGGTGGTGGAACCGGCCGCCCTCGGGCTCGCCGTCGAGGCACTGCTGTGGATCAGGGCCGCGCCGCACCAGGTGGAGCAGCTCGGCAAGAGCCTTGCCGGGCTGCCCACCGTGCGCTACGCGGCAGCGCTTGCCGGTGACTACCAGATCGTGGCCGACGTGACCGTGCCCGATCTGGCATCCCTGTACCGCCTCATTACGGCATCAGAATGGGCGGCGCAGGCCTCCGGTGTAGACGTGTCCGTGCTGCTGGACGCCCGCAAACGCGGCGGCCGCATCATGCGGGCTGGCTGAGGCCTGCCAGTTTAGGGGCGACGGCTGCGTAGTCCGTCTCCTGCTCGAACGCCCTCGCCCAGCGCAGCAGCTGCACGTCAGAGTAGTGGTTGCCGGCCAGCTGCAGTCCGATAGGCAGCCCGGAGCGGCTGAACCCGGCAGGCAGGCTCAGCACCGGCAGGCCGGTGGCTGAGAGCAGGCACGCCGACCGCATCCAGTCCAGATAGGTTTCGGTAGGGACACCGGCTACCTCCTGCGGGTAGCGCAGGGAGGCATCGAACGGCAGCACCTGCGCGCACGGGCTCGCAAAGATGTCGTACCGGCTGAAGAAGCCCTGCACGCTGTATTCCAGCCGGGTGCGGGCGGCGTTGGTGGCAATGATGTCCTCAGCGGTGAGGGCCTGCCCCTTGCCGACGTTCCACCGCACCTCCGGCTTGATCAGCTCGCCTGATTCGGCGACCAGCCCGCCCAGCCCGGCAGCGAAATCCAGTGCCCGCGTAGTGCCGAACACCAGATCCGCCTCGCTGAAATCCGGGCACGCTTCCTCCACCACGGCTCCCAGTTCCTCAAACACCGCGAGCTGGCGTTCCAGGTGGTCCGCGATTTCCGGTTCCACCGGAACACCAATGCCAAAGTCCCGTGACCAGCCGATCCGGACCCCGCGCATGTCCGTTTGCAGCCCGGCCCTGAATTCGGCCGGATCAATAACCTGCGGGTGGGGCACCCGCAGATCCCGTCCGGCGGTGACGGACATGAACAGGGCGATGTCCTCTACCGTGCGCGCCATCGGACCGGTCCGCCCCAGCCAGGACCACGCGTTGATATCGGACGGCACCGGAATGACAGCCTGGGACGGCCGGAATCCGACGATGTTGCAGAAGGACGCGGGGATCCGCAGCGAGCCGCCCATGTCGCTGCCGTCACCCATAGGCTGCACGCGGGAACCCACGACGGCGGCCACCCCGCCGCTGCTTCCGCCTGCGCTGAGGTCCGGCGCATACGGATTAGTGGTGGTGCCGAAGAGATCGTTGAACGTGTGGGAGCCTGCCCCGAACTCGGGAACGTTGGTCTTTCCCGTGCTGACCACGCCGGCGGCCTTGAGCCGGGCGATGATCAGGTCGTCCTTGGCCGGCACGAAGTCCTTCAGCACCACCGAGCCCTGGGTGGTGCGCATGCCGGCGGTGTTGTTGGTGTCCTTGTGCGTCAGGGGCAGGCCGTGCAGGGGCGGCAGCTCGTTGCCGGAGACCGTGAGCTCGTCGGCGCGGGCTGCCAGTTCCGCGGCGCCCTCGGGGTCGAGTGTCACCACTGCGTTGAGCCGGGGATTCACTGCGGCAATGCGTTCGAGGTGGCAGTCAAGGGCCTCCCTCGCCGAGATTTCCCTGTTCCTGATGGCGGCGGTGAGCTCGACGGCGGAAAGTTCGCTGATCGCGTCAGACATGGTGCTCCTTCGGGCGGTGGTTCAAGAGTGCGCGGTTGTACTTCCCTGAAGTGTGGAGGACCGGGAACGTGAACGGAAGGCATCGGCAACTGAATCCGCGGCTTGACTGATCCGGCCAGAATTTTGGCCGATTCCGCCATCCCTTGCCTGTCCGGGCCAGCGTCCCGGACAGTATTCCTAACCTGCTGGCCGATCCGGTCGGAGGTCACAGATCCCGCAACGCAGCGGTCCTGCCCGCGGCATCAGCATCGCCGGCCCCCAGCGGGCCCCAATCAGGAGGCTCCCATGCACGCACCCCTGGCACCCACCGGCTCCACGGACATCCTTGCAATCGCCAACGCCCCCGTCCTCTGGCTCTGCGTGGCGGGCGTCTTCGGCGTCATCGTGGTCCAGTCACTGATTTTCCTCCGGGCCGTGCGCCGGGCCGCGCCGTCGGTGCAGATGACACCAGGGGACATCAGGACGTCGTTCCGGTCCGGGGCTGTCTCCGCGATCGGGCCGTCGCTCGCCGTCGCGCTCGTGGCCATTGCGCTGCTGGCACTTTTCGGTGCACCCGCCGTGCTGTCCAGGATCGGACTGATCGGCTCGGCAGCCTACGACGTCTCGGCGGCCGGCATCGCCGCAGGCACCCTGGGCGCCAAGCTCGGCGACGAGAGCTACACCCAAAGCGTATTCGCGGTGGCGTTCTTTGCCATGAGCATCGGCGGAGCCATGTGGATGATCGCCACGCTGATCCTCACCCCGCTGCTCCGCCGCGGCGACGCGAAGGTCCGCGCGATCAACCCGGCGGCCATGGCCATCGTCCCCGCGGCGGCCCTCATCGGAGCCTTCGCGTGCCTGGGCTTCACCGAGCTGCCAAAGTCCGGTACCCACGTGGTCACCTTCGCCGTATCCGCCTCCGTCATGGCGGTGTCCCTGCTGCTGGCCAGGGCACTCGGCAAAAGCTGGCTCCGGGAGTGGGGCCTGGGCATCTCGATCGTCGCCGCCCTTGGCGCCGCACTTCTCGCGTCCGGCAATTGACCGGCGCCAACCACGAGCCACCCGCCAGAACCGGCCAACCCCGCCCCCCCGAAACCAATGGACAGGAATCCAGGTATGACAGCCAGCAGCACCGCACTCGCAGCCACGGACCAGGCCATGACCGAGTTTGACCGCACCACCTCGCGCTGGGGACGGGCCACCATGATCGCGGGCCTGCTGGTCTCCGTCGCCGGCCCCCTGTATCTCGTCTTCGCCGGAGGACTGGACATTGCGCCGGCGCAGCTCTGGATCGCCTTCGCTGCCGTCGCCGCCACATTCGGGATCATCTGGATCGTCGAGCCGCTGACGTATTACCCCATCCTCGGACCGGCCGCCATGTACCAGGCCTTCATGATCGGCAACATCTCCAACAAGCTCCTTCCCGCCGCCCTCATCGCGCAGACGAACATCGGCGCCAAACCCGGAACCCGCCGCGGCCAGCTGGCGTCCGTCGTCGCCATCTGCGGTGCGGCCGCCGTCCACCTGGCCTCACTGGCCATTTTCGTGGGGCTGCTGGGCAGCTGGCTCATCAGCGTTATCCCGCCTGCCGTCATGAACGTGACCCGGCTGTACGTGCTGCCCGCCGTCCTTGGCGCCGTGCTGGTCCAGGCCATCGTCTCCATGAGGCAGCCCCGCACCACGGTCATCGCCCTGGCCGTGGCAGCAGCCGTCGTCTTTCTTGTCCTCCCGGCGGTTCCCGGACTTGCCATGGTCTCCACCGCCATCGCCGTGCTGGGGACGGTGCTGCTGGCGTGGTTCTTCCGGGGACAGCAGCCCACTCCGGCCGGCCGTCCGGCCCAACCTGTCCACCTCGAGTAGCCCCCGAGGCGACGACAACAGGGTGCGTTCGGCCGGGATTCCCGACCGAACGCACCCTTTATTACTGTGCCAGCAGGTTTGAGCTGAACGGTTACGGTGCCAGTCGGCGGAACTCCGAGCCAAAATGCACCAGCGGGTCCGGAACCTCGGACGGATCCGCCGCACTGCCCATGGCCACCACCTCGCCCACCACCAGCAGGTGGGTGGCGGCAGCATGAACCGAAACGGTCCGCAGCTCGAAGTAAGCGAGGCAGCCGTCGATGATCGCAGATCCCGTGGCCGGTCCTCGCCGGAAGGGGACCTGCGCCAGGAGCCCGTGCAGCGGTGTCCCCGGACTGGCCAGCCACGTCGCCGTGCCCTGGTGCTTGCCGGACAGCACGCTCAGGGCCCAGGAGCCGGCTTCCTCCACCGCCTCGCCAATGCGGGATTCCGCATACAGGCTGACCAGCATGGTCGGCGGGTCGTACGACACCGAGAGGAAGCCGCTCACCGTGGCGGCGTAGTCCCGGTTCCGCAGCCGGGCGGAAACGACGGCCACGCCGGCGGTGATGTCCGAACTTAGCCTGCGGTACAGGTCCACGTCGGCGTCCGACGGCGGCCCCTCACCCCACTGGCGCGCGTCCAGGGGCCCTGAAGTCTCCATGATCCCATCGTGCCACGTGGGGCCAGTGTTAAGGCTGATAACGGTGTAGCCGAATCACTACGACTGTGGCGAAACTAACGCAATGGCAACTCAGCATCTGTAAGCCAATGGCCCGCCGTCGTTAACCCTGCGTTCACCTCGGACCCCAAAACTTGTTACCTGCGGCCCATAACTTCAGTGAAGGTACAAAAAGTACGCATGTCACGTTCGGACGTCTCCGGTCCGTACCGCATCGAAAAACCCTGGAAGGGGTACACCCAGTGAAGGCACTCCGCTTCGGCCGCCACGCGGCTATCGCTGTTATCGCCGCCGGCGCACTCGCGCTCACCGCCTGTGGTTCAGACAATGCCACCAACACCGCTCCGGCAGGCAGCGCCTCCGCCGCCGGCACCAAGGTCACCGGCACCCTGACCGGCATCGGCTCCTCCGCGCAGGGCGCGGCCATGGACGTCTGGAAGACGAACTTCGCCTCCGCCAACCAAGGCGCCACCGTCCAGTACTCCCCGGACGGCTCCGGCGCCGGGCGCAAGGCCATCCTCGACGGTTCGGCACAGTTCGCCGGGTCCGACGCCTACCTGAAGGACGAGGAACTGGCCTCGGCCAAGAAGGTCTGCGGCCCCGAGGGTGCCATCGAGATCCCCGTCTACATTTCGCCGATCGCCATTGCCTTCAACCTGCCGGACATCACCGAGCTGAAGCTGGACGCCCCCACCGCGGCCAAGATCTTCCGCGGCGAGATCGCCAAGTGGAACGACCCCGCCATCGCAGCGCTGAACCCGGACGCCAAGCTCCCGGACCTCGCCGTCACTCCGGTGAGCCGCTCTGACGACTCCGGCACCACCAAGAACTTCACCGAGTACCTCTCCGCCGCGGCTCCCGAGATCTGGAAGGACAAGGCCGACGGCATCTGGCCTGCATCCCTCAAGGGCGAGAACGCCAAGGGCACGTCCGGCGTCGTCAAGACCGTCACCGACACCCCGGGCGCCGTGACCTACGCCGATGACTCCGCCGTAGGCGGCAAGCTGGGCATCGCCCAGATCAAGGTCGGTTCCGAGTTCGTCAAGATCTCCCCGGAAGCCGCCTCCAAGGCAGTCGACGCCGGCAAGCCGGTTGACGGCCGCGCCGACACCGACGGCGCCATCAAGCTTGACCGCACCACCACCGAATCCGGCGCCTACCCAGTGGTCCTGGTTTCCTACCACATCGTCTGCTCCACTTACGACAAGCAGGAAACGGTCGACCTGGTCAAGGCTTTCGAGACCTACGTAGTTTCCGAAGAGGGCCAGAACGCCGCCGCCGAGTCTGCCAAGTCGGCTCCGATCTCCGCCGCACTGGCAGAGAAGGCCACCAAGGCCATCGAGTCGATCAAGGTCAAGTCGTAACGTCTGTCCTGTTCGCCGAGATTCCCCGCCCAGCCGCCAGGCAGGGCGGGGAACTTAGCCGTGTAAGCGCGGTTCCACCCCGATTCACATCTGATGCATCAACAACACCGAAGGGCCGGGTATGACCACCACCTCCCTGACCAGTTCCCGAGGCGCCGGCCGCGCCGGGGACAAAGTCTTCTCCGGAGCGGCCCTGGCGGCAGGCTGCCTGATTCTTGCCGTGCTGTTCGGCGTGGCGCTCTTCCTCGTCATTCAGGCGATTCCCGCCTTCACCGCCCCCGCCGCGGACATCCAGGGCGGCGAGGGCTTCTTCGCCTACATCTGGCCGATCGTCGTCGGCACCCTCATCGCGGCCATCATCGCCCTGGCCATCGCCACGCCGGTCTCTATCGGCGTCGCCCTCTTCATCTCGCACTTCGCCCCTCGCGGCCTCGCATCCGGCCTCGGCTACGTGATTGACCTGCTCGCCGCGATCCCCTCCGTGATCTACGGTGCCTGGGGCGCCGCCTTCCTGGCCCCGCAGATTTCGCCCGCCTACGGCTGGCTCGCCGCGAACATGGGCTGGCTGCCCATCTTCCACGGTCCGGCCTCCGCCACAGGCAAGACCATCCTGACCGCCGGCATCGTGCTGTCCGTCATGGTTATCCCCATCATCACGTCGCTGTCCCGCGAGATCTTCCTCCAGACCCCCAAGCTGCACGAGGAAGCAGCCCTCGCCTTGGGCGCCACCCGCTGGGAAATGATCAAGATGTCGGTGCTGCCCTTCGCCCGCCCGGGCATCATCAGCGCCGTCATGCTGGGCCTCGGCCGCGCGCTGGGCGAAACCATGGCCGTGGCGCTGGTGCTGTCCTCCGGCGCACTCACCGCCAGCCTGATCCAGTCCGGCAACCAGACCATCGCCGCCGAGATCGCCCTGAACTTCCCCGAGGCCAGCGGCCTCAAGGTGAGCACGCTGATCGCCGCGGGCCTGGTCCTGTTCGTGATCACGCTCGCCGTCAACATGATCGCCCGGTGGATCATCAGCCGGCACAAAGAATTCTCGGGAGCCAACTAAATGACCTCCACCCTGACCCCCGTCCGCAAGCGGTCCGCCCTGACCAAGGGCCAGCTGCCCAAATATGCCCCTTACGTGGTTCTGGGCGTCGCGCTGGTCCTCGGGGCCGCCATCCTCGCGCTGATCGGCTTCAACGCCTTCGGCTGGGGAGTCGTATCCGCCGTTCTTTTCGCCGCCGGGCTCGTGGGCTGGAGCGGTGCCGTTGAGGGGGCGCGCAAGGCCAAGGACAAGCTCGCCACGTGCCTGGTGGTGGGCGCCTTCCTGGTTGCCCTGCTGCCGCTGATCTCCGTTATCTGGACCGTCATGGTCAACGGCATCCCGGGCCTGTTGAACCCCGGTTTCCTGGGCACCTCGATGAACGGCGTCACGGGCGTGTTCGACAACCGTGCGGCCGAAGGCACCGGGCCGGTCGTCGGAGGCATCTACCACGCGCTCCTGGGCACCGTGCAGATCACCCTGCTGGCCACCGTCATCTCCGTTCCGGTGGGCCTGCTGACGGCGATCTACCTCGTCGAGTACGGCAACGACCGCCCGCTGGCCCGCGCCATCACATTCTTCGTGGACGTCATGACCGGCATCCCGTCCATCGTCGCCGGCCTCTTCGCCGCCGCGTTCTTCTTCGCGGTGGTAGGGCCCGGCACCAAGACCGGCGCCGTCGCCGCCGTCGCACTGTCCGTGCTGATGATCCCGGTGGTGGTCCGGTCCAGCGAGGAAATGCTGAAGATCGTGCCCAACGAGCTCCGCGAGGCCTCCTACGCGCTGGGCGTCCGCAAGTGGCGGACCATCCTCAAGGTGGTTATTCCGACGGCGATCTCCGGCATTGCGTCGGGCGTCACCCTGGCCATCGCCCGGGTGATCGGCGAGACCGCCCCCATCCTGGTGACCGCAGGGTTCGCGACGAGCATCAACAACAACGTGTTCGGCGGATGGATGGCCTCGCTGCCCACGTTCATCTACACGCAGATCCTGAACCCCACCTCGCCGTCCAACCCCGACCCCTCGTCGCAGCGGGCGTGGGGTGCGGCCCTGGTCCTCATCATCCTGGTGATGCTGCTCAACCTCGGCGCCCGCCTGATTGCCCGGGTCTTCGCCCCGAAGACGGGCCGCTAGGCCGGACCGCCCACACCGATCGCTGTCCGGCCCGGGAGGCCGGGCTCTAGACTTCAATTCATCCCAGCAAGTTAAGGAACATCATGTCCAAGCGCATCGACGTCAAAGACCTGAACGTGTACTACGGCAATTTCCTGGCCGTGGAAGATGTCAGCATCAACATCGAGGCCAAGTCCGTCACGGCGTTCATCGGCCCCTCGGGCTGCGGCAAGTCCACCTTCCTGCGCACGCTGAACCGCATGCACGAGGTGCTGCCGGGCGCCCGCGTCGAGGGCGAGGTGCTGCTCGACGGCGACAACCTGTACGGACCCGGCGTGGACCCGGTGACGGTGCGCTCCCAGATCGGCATGGTGTTCCAGCGGCCCAACCCGTTCCCCACCATGTCCATCCGGGACAACGTCCTGGCCGGCGTGAAACTGAACAACCAGAAGATCTCCAAGGGCGAGGCCGATGCCCTGGTGGAGCGCTCGCTCCGCGGCGCCAACCTTTGGAACGAGGTCAAGGACCGCCTGGAGAAGCCCGGCTCGGGACTGTCCGGCGGCCAGCAGCAGCGCCTCTGCATCGCCCGCGCCATTGCCGTGGAACCGCAGGTAATCCTCATGGACGAGCCGTGTTCCGCCCTGGACCCGATCTCCACCCTGGCCGTTGAGGACCTCATCAACGAGCTCAAGGACCAGTACACGGTGGTGATCGTGACCCACAACATGCAGCAGGCCGCCCGCGTCTCGGACAAGACGGCGTTCTTCAACATCGCCGGCACCGGCAAGCCGGGCAAGCTCATCGAGTTCGCCGAGACCAGCACCATCTTCAACAACCCGAGCCAGAAGGCCACCGAGGACTACGTCTCCGGCCGCTTCGGATAATCCCCAGCCGCACCCCGGACTCGCAAGCTCGCCCGGGGACCCCTGCGGCTGTGGGCCCACCCAGCCGCACCCCGGACTCGCAAGCTCGCCCGGGGACCCCTGCGGCTGTGGGCCCACCCAGCCGCACCCCGGACTCGCAAGCTCGCCCGGGGACCCCTGCGGCTGTGGGCCCACCCAGCCGCACCCCGGACTCGCAAGCTCGCCCGGGGACCCCTGCGGCTGTGGGCCCACCCAGCCGCACCCCGGACTCGCAAGCTCGCCGAGCCTGTGGGGAGCAATCGATCTTTTTAGGCCGCGATGAGCGGGGAGAGTGCCAGTTCCAGGACGAAGGCTCCCGCGGCGGTGGCCGCCGGCGTCAGGACCCACAGTGACAGGATCCGGGTCACCAGCTTGCGGTGGCTGGTGGCGAACTGCTGGTTTTCCCCCGCACCAAGCACGGCGGACGTGACCGTGTGAGTGGTGGAGACAGGCCAGTGCAGCCCGATGGCGCCAATAAACAGCAGGAGAGCACTGAAACCCTGGGCCACCACACCGCGCAGCGGATCAATCCGGGTGAGCCGGTAGCCAATGGTGTGCGAGATGCGCCAGCCGCCAAAGAGCGTGCCCACCGTGATCATGACCGCGGACAGCAGCGCCACCCACATAGGAAGCGAGCCGCCGTCCGAGTAACCGGCGGCCAGCAACGCCAGGATGAGTACCGCGCTGACCCGCTGGCCATCCTGCAGCCCATGGCCGAAAGCCACGGCGCCGGCCGCGATCGACTGTGCAGCCCGGAACCGTTTATTGACCACGCTCGGCTGGGTGTACCGCGCGGCCCAGGTGACGGGAAACACCAGCAGGTAGGCGGCGATGAAGGCAATGAGCGGCGAGAGTGCCAGGGGAAGGACCACCTGGAACAGGAGTGACTGGTCCACGCCGCCCACGGAGTTGCCGCCCACCAGCACGCTGGCGGTTCCCGCGCCCGCCAGGCCGCCCACCAGGGCGTGAGTGGAGGAGGAGGGAATGCCCCGCCACCACAGGAACAGGCCCCAGGCGCAGGCGCTGGCGAGGCCCGCGGCGATGATGGTCAGGCCGCTGTCGCCCGGCGGGAGAACAACCCAGTTCTGGCTGATGGCCACGGCCAGGCCGGCACTCAGCAGCGCGCCGATGAGGTTGAAGAGGGCAGCCAGAAGCACGGCCACGGTGGGTGTCAGGGCGCGTGTCCGCACGGCAAGGGCCACGGAGGTGGACACGTCCCTGAAGCCGTTGATGAATGCAAAAGCCGCGGTGAGGAGCACCACCAGGGCAAAGATGAACAGCGTCACCTCAGGATTCCTTGACGATGATGCTGCCCACCTGGGTGGCGATACGGCGCATGTCCTTGGTGACGTCCACCAGCTGGTTGGCGATGTCCCGGTTGCGGGCGTACTGGGCGGATTTCATGTCCTTGAGCATGTCCGCGACCCAGACGCGGTGGGTCCGTTCGGCCCGCTTGGCCAGGCGCAGGACCTCGATCCAGTAGTCCTCAAGGTCGTCCAGGTTGTTCAGCCGGCGCATGGCGTCTGCCGTCAGCTCGGCCTGGCGGCTGATGATCTCCAGCTGGTCGGCTGCGCGCTTGGGCAGCCGGTCCAGGTTGTAGAGCGCTACGAGTTCGGCCGCGGCGTCCAGCTTCTCAATGGCTTCATTCAGGGACTGCGAAAGGGCGTACATGTCCTCGCGCGGGAGGGGGTTCACAAAGCTGGTGCGCATGTGGGTCAGCAGGGCGAAGTGCAGCTCGGCCGACTTTGCCTCGTGGTTGTGCATGTCCTCGACCAGCCGGTGGTGTTCGGTGGCCGGCGCGCCGAGGATTTCAGCCATGGTTGCGCTGGCAAGAACGATCTGCCGGGCCAGCTGCGACAGCAGGTTCAGGCCTGCGGGCTCCTGGGGAAAAAGGCGCAGCTTCATGAGTACCGGTCTCCGGAGGATCGTCAGGGCGGGACGCCGCGGGAGGCTTTTGACTTGACCTCGGAGCCGCAGCTACCCAGTACTTTACCGGCAGCTGGATGAGGGCATAAAAATGGTGCCGAACCGGATACGCCTCTCGGCGGTAGGCCGCTCTAGGCGGCTAAATGTTGAAGCCCGGGGGTTTCGCGGTTCGGCACCTATTTCAGTGTTCTACTTTGGCTGGGCCAAGTCAACATTGACAGATCGGGCCTGATGGGTCAGTCGAGCTCACCCAGTCGCCAGGCGTTGGCGGCGTGTTCGAGGTCCTCTGCGGTCTTGACGAGCAGGTGCGAGTTGCGCGTCAGTTTGCGCGCGTGGCTCTCGTTTGAATGCTCCGCACCGTCCGCGAGCGTGGCCTGTCCCAGCGCCACCACGCGGCAGAACGCGGCGGACCGTTCCAGCGCAACGTCGAAGTCGCCGTCGAATGCCCCGGACAGGATAGCGTCCGCCATGGTCTTCATTTCGTCGGCGCCCGGCGGTTCGGCCGCGCCGGCCACCACATTGGAGACCTGCGCTGTGTCCTTGCCCGCCTTGAAATAAACGGAGATGCGCTCGGGATCCTGCACGGTTGCCGCGCGGAGGGCATACAGCCGCCACAGCGCGCCGGGCAGTGAACGTGCCGGGCTTTCAGCCCACATCTCCGCGATTGCCTCCAGGCCCTGCTCGTCGGCCAGCTTGACCAGCCGTTTGGTGATGACGGGATCATCGCTGTCCCGCCCGTGGCGCACCAGGGCCTGGGCGGCCAGGTGCGCAGCTTCCGAGACACGCGCCGGATCGGCGCCGCCCGCGAAAGGTTCGAAATCTATGGGCGCAAAAGGCTTCGGTTTGTGGTGCCGCTCCGCCCCGCCCGGGCCGCTGGTTCCTGCATTCTGGCTCATGGTCCCACGCTACTCCTGCAAGGAACCGGAATCGAGCGCCCCTTGCAGCGCCCGGCCCGTCCTGCACCAGCAGCCCGAAACCCTGCCGTCTCCCAAAAAAGACACGTTCGACGGCGGCGGCGGGGCGCCGTGCTGAAGTCGCCACCGTCTGGGGTACAGTATTAAACGTCCAGAAATGGACAGGAACTGTTTCGCGTTTGCAGGCTGCTGAAGCCCGCATTTCAGCAGACAGTTTGGGCCTTTAGCTCAGTTGGTAGAGCATCGGACTTTTAATCCGTGGGTCGTGGGTTCGATCCCCACAGGGCCCACTCTTTTAGCGAAGAGTGGAAAGTCCCCGGCTTCCTGGGAACAGGAATCCGGGGACTTTTTATTTGCGCCGGCCTCCGCTTTCCCGGCCGCCGTCAGGTCCAGCCCGAACAGCGTTTCCAGGGCGGCGGTGTATTCGTCCTGCCGGCCGGCTGCCGCCAGCTCGCGTGCCCTCGAGGTGGGAACATGCAGGAGTTGCCGCACCACCCGCCGCAGGGCGAATTCCACCGCTTCCGCGGTGGCCGTGCAGCCATGCTGGTTCTTCACCCGGGCCACTTCACCCGCCAGCACCGACTGCATGTGTTCGCGCAGCGCCACGATCGCCGGATCAAGGAGCCGCACGTGCCGGTCCTCCTCGAAGCGCCGGGCGGCCTGCCGGACCAGTTCACCGGCCTGCCGGACGACGTCGGTTTGTTCACGCGGCGAGGCCAGCCGCACATGCTCCAGCGTGATGAGGTCAAGCCCCGGCAGTTCGCCCACTTCCGGTTCGAAGTCCCGGCTGAGGGCGAGGTCGACGACGACGAGCGGTGCGGCAGCGCCCTGCCGGAAGGCGCGAAAGTCCCCGGAGCCGAGCCGGGGGCCGCGGCCGCTGCAGCCGATCACCACATCCGCTCCGCGGACGGCAGCGGGCAGATCCTCGGAGGTCAGGCCCGTGGCGCCCCGGGCTGACGCAAAGGCCTCGGCCCGCCCGGACCAGGAAAACACGGACACCGCCGGGCACGCCTTTGCCGCCAGAAGGGCAAGGGTGGATCCGGCGTAGGCGCCGGTGCCGAGGACCACCACGGACAGGCCGGACAGGTCCCGGCGTCCCAGCCGGGAGAGAGCCAGGTCCAGCGCAACGGACACCATGGAGCGGCCGGCCTCACCCAGGGCCGTCAGCGATCCAACTTCGCGGGCGGCGCGGGAGGCTGCCTGGAAGAGCCGGACCAGTGATCCGCTGGCCGATCCGGTCTCCTGGGCCGAGGCAAGTGAGCGGCGCAGCTGCCCGGTGATTTCCCGTTCGCCCACCACCGCCGAGTCAAGGCCGGCCCCCACCGAGAACAGATGCTCGGTCAGGGCGGTGCCGGTCAGGCAGTCAAACGCCCGGCTGAGTTCATCGTGGGAAACACCCGAGCATGTGCTGATGATACCCAGCACGTGCCTCCTGGTGGTTTCCGGATCGGCCGCCGGACAGACGTCGCAATAGACCTCGAACCGGTTGCACGTGGCAAGCACAACCGCTCCCGCGATGCCGTCCAGGTCCGCGATGACGTCCGAGGTGATGCGGATGGGTCCCGAACCGAGGCGGGCCAGGAACTCCAGGCCGGTTCCCCGGCCGTCCGCGCCGTCAGCCGGTTCGGGACCCCCGTCTCCGCACCGGGGAACGGCTCCCTGGTGCGGTGTGCGGGCATGGTGGGAAACCACAAGAGCAAACTGCCGTTCTGACGGGGGTAATCCCTCGATGGATCCCCCTGCACCCTGCAACAAATCGGCCCCCTTCCGCCGCAACGTTCCCCACCCTGTCCTGCCGCGATCCTTGGTGGCCGGCCCGGGTGGCCGCCGCTTAACACTTAAGAGGACACCCGTTCCGGACCGGTCCCGCCGGTGGCCGCCGCTTATGAGGACACCGCCGATTGTCGCCGGGGCCAGGCGCCGTTGCCTGGCCCCAGAGCCAAGAGACCTTGCAGAAAGAGTGGGGGACCCACCTTGGGAAATTCTTGATGGGCGGGGTGGCCTGCATTCTGCAACGATGTATCGAAAGAGAGATGTCCGAGGGGGATGTCTGCCGCGAAAGGGACCCTGCATGGCCGTGACAATGAACGATGTTGCCCGTGCGGCCGGAGTTTCCCTCAAAACCGTGTCAAATGTGCTCAACAACTATGAGTTCATCAGGCCGGCCACCCGGCAGAAGGTGCTGGACGCAATCGCCGAGCTTGGCTATGAGGCGAACCTGACGGCGAGGAGCCTGCGTTCCGGGAAGTCCCGCATGCTGGGCCTGGTGGTGTCCGATCTCTCCGTGCCGTATTACGCTGAGCTCGCTTCCAAACTCATGACTGTGGCAGCCGCCCGGGACTACCGCGTCCTGGTCGAGCAGTCCGCGGCGACCAGGGCCAACGAGCTCACCGCCCTGCAGGGATCCCTGAGCCAGCTGACGGATGGCCTCCTGTTCACTCCGCTGGTGCTCGACGCGGACGCCGTGGCCGCCGCCCGCCGTGGCACCAAACCCGTCGTGATGCTCGGCGAGCACATCGACGACCCGCGGTTCGACCTCGTCACCATGAAGAATGTCGGCGCGGCCAAGGCCATGACAGCCCACCTGCTGGCGGGAGGACGGCGCCGAATCGCGGTGATCGGCGCCTCTCCCGAAGACCGTGCCGGCTCGCCTGGACTTCGGCTGGCCGGGTACCGGGAGGCGCTGGCCGAGGCGGGTGTGGCCTTTGATCCGGCCCTGATTGTGCCATCGGAGTGGCGCCGTGACGGCGGTTCGACGGCGGTGGCGAGGCTCCTGGACGGCGGCCAGCCGTTCGACGCCGTCTTTGGATTGAACGACGCCCTGGCTCTGGGGGCGATGCACGAACTGCTGCTCCGCGGGGTCAGGGTGCCCGAGGATGCTGCCGTGGCAGGGTTCGACGACATTGATGAGGCGCGGTTCTCGTCCCCGTCGCTGACCACTGTTGCCCCCGGCATGAACGAGATCGCCGAGCGGTCCGTGCAGCTGCTGATCGACCGGATTGAGGAATCCGGGAAGGCTGCCGAAGGCACGCATGTGGAAGCGCAATTTGAACTGAGGATCCGTGCCTCGGCCCCCTAAAATTCTCAGTGCACGAAAGGTGGATCCATGATTGCCCTGCTCATCATCGACATGCAGAATGCATACTTCGAAGCGCCGGAACTGGCAGCCCAGCGGGAGCGGCTGGTCGCCTCCTGCAACAGGCTGCTGGAGGGGTTCACGTCCAACGGACACAGGGCGCTGCTGGTTGGCACCGAGCACGAGCGGGACAAGTCAACGTGGACGCTGAGCATGCTGGACGATGACCAAGGCTTCATTTTTCGGGGCAGCAAGCAGGCGGAGGCTGTGCCCGGCCTCGTCACCGACGGCCTGCCGCAGCTGAGCAAGACGCGGGACAGCGCCTTCATGGGAACCGACCTGCTGTCCCGGCTGCGGAACTGGGACGCCGACGAAGTGGTGCTGGCGGGCGTCTCCACGCACAACTGCATCGCCCAGACCGGAGCGGACGCCTTCGCCCACAACATCCGGGTGACGTATGCGGAGGACGCCATGGCCTCGGAGGACAGCCAGGACGCAGCGGACATGCTGCGTATCCTGTCCACCACATACCGCCAGCCTGTCCAGTCGAACGATGCAATCCTCGCCCGCCTCAGCGGAGACAAGAGCCGAGACCGCTGACGGCGGAGGCCGTTGGGAAACGCGGCTGCTGGGGGCCGACCTGATGCTCCGGAAACGTGGTGGAAACGAACGGGGCTTAGTCTGGGTCCCACGCCGACCCGTAGGCCGTTGAAGGGAACCTCATGCATCTGCTGCCCCGTGAGCAGGAAAAGCTCATGATCGTGGTCGCCGCCGACCTCGCCCGGAGGCGCCAGTCGCGGGGACTCAAACTGAACTATCCGGAAGCCGTGGCGATCATCAGCTATGAATTGATCGAGGGTGCCCGGGATGGCCGCACCGTGGCTGAGCTCATGAGCTACGGCACCACGCTGCTTAGCCGTGACGACGTCATGGAGGGCGTACCGGAGATGATCCACGATGTCCAGATCGAGGCCACCTTCCCTGACGGCACCAAGCTCGTCACCGTCCACAACCCCATCCGATAGGGGGCATCATGATTCCCGGAGAGTACGTCCTGCGTCCCGAACCGCTGGTCCTCAACGCGGGCAGGGAGGCGATCGACGTCGTCGTCCTCAACACCGGTGACCGGCCCGTGCAGGTGGGCTCGCATTACCACTTCGCGGAGGCGAACCCGGCGCTGGAATTCGACCGCAGCGCTGCCTATGGGCGGCGCCTGGACATCCCCGCCGGCACCGCCGCACGGTTCGAACCGGGCGACGGGAAAACCGTCCGGCTGATTCGGCTGGCCGGCAGCCGTGAGGTTTATGGCCTGAGCAACGCGGTGAACGGCAGCCTCGGTGCTGACCGGGACGGCGGCCGCCAATGAGTTTCGAATTGTCCCGCAGGCAGTATGCGGACCTGTACGGCCCGACGACGGGCGACGCCATCCGCTTGGCGGACACCGAACTGTTCCTCGAGATTGAGAAGGACCTCACGAACTACGGTGAGGAAGTGGTGTTCGGCGGCGGGAAGGTCATCCGGGACGGCATGGGACAGAACGGCCAGGCCACCCGGGACGGCGGTCCTGATGGCGGTGTGCCGGACACAGTCATCACCAATGTAGTGGTGCTGGACTACACCGGGATCTACAAGGCCGACGTCGCACTGAAGGACGGCCACATCTTCCGGATCGGCAAGGCCGGCAACCCGCAGATTGCCGACGGCGTGGACATCGTCATCGGCGCGAGTACAGAGATCATTGCGGGGGAGCGGAAGATCCTCACCGCCGGGGGCGTGGACACGCACATCCACTTCATCTCCCCGGACCAGGTGCCCACCGCCCTTACCAGCGGCGTCACCACCATGGTGGGCGGCGGCACCGGGCCGGCCGAAGGCACCAAAGCCACCACCGTCACTCCCGGCAAGTGGCACATCCAGCGGATGCTGCAGGCCACCGAGGGCATGCCCATCAACATCGGGCTGTTCGGCAAGGGCCACGCGTCCGCCGTCGAACCTCTGGCCGAACAGATCCGGGCCGGTGCCATCGGGCTCAAAGTCCACGAGGACTGGGGTTCCACCACGTCATCGATCGATACCTCGCTGAAAGTGGCGGACGCGTACGACGTCCAGGTGGCCATCCACACGGACACCCTGAACGAGTGCGGCTTCGTGGAGGACACCATCCGCGCCATCGGCGGGCGCGTCATCCACACGTTCCACACCGAAGGCGCCGGAGGCGGGCACGCACCGGACATCATCAAAATCGCCGGCCTGCCGAACGTGCTTCCCGCCTCCACAAACCCCACGCTGCCCTACACCCGCAACACCATCGAAGAGCACCTGGACATGCTCATGGTCTGCCACCACCTCAATCCGGACATCCCCGAGGACGTGGCCTTCGCAGATTCCCGCATCCGTGCCGAAACCATTGCCGCCGAGGACGTCCTGCAGGACCTCGGCATCTTCGCCATCACGTCCTCGGACTCCCAGGCCATGGGGCGCGTGGGCGAGGTGATCACCCGCACCTGGCAGGTGGCGGACAAGATGAAGAAGCAGCGCGGCGTCCTCAAAGACCCTGCCGGTGGAACACACGGCTCGGCAGACAGCGACAACTTCCGGATCAAGCGATACGTGGCGAAGTACACCATCAACGCCGCCATCGCGCAGGGCATGGCCGACTCCATCGGCTCCGTCGAGGAAGGCAAGTTCGCGGACCTGGTGCTCTGGGACCCCGCGTTCTTCGGCGTGAAGCCCGAGCTGGTCCTCAAGGGCGGCCAGATTGCCTACGCGCTGATGGGCGACGCCAACGCCTCCATCCCTACCCCGCAGCCGCGCACCATGCGCCCCATGTTCGCCGCGTTCGGCAAAGCCGTGCAGCAGTGTTCCATCACGTTCCTGTCGCAGGCGGCCATCGATGCGGGGGTGCCGGAAGAACTGGGGCTCCAAAAGCACATCCGCCCCGTGTCGGGGATCCGCACGCTGTCCAAGGCCGACCTCAAGTTCAACGACGCCACACCGGACATCCAGGTCGACCCCGAAACGTACCAGGTGAGCGTGGACGGCGAGGACGTCACCTGTGAACCGTCGGACGTCCTGCCCATGGCACAGCGCTACTTCCTCTTCTAACTCCCGGAGCCTGACGTGATCATCGAAAAAATCCTCGGCAACCTGCACGACCTTCCGGCCGCCGAGTCTTACGCCGGCCTGCACCGGGAGAAAGTAGTCCTGCCAAGTGCCCAGCTGGTCAAGCGCATCCAGCGCGTCACCACCGACCACGGCAACGAGATCGGCATCAGGCTTCCAGCGGGATCGGCAGACCTCCGCGACGGCGACGTGCTGCACCTGGCCGAAACCAACATGATCGTGGTCTCCGTGTTGCCCACCGACGTCCTGGTGATCGCGCCACGGACCATTCACGAAATGGGCGTCGTGGCACATTCCCTGGGCAACCGGCACCTGCAGGCGCAGTTCTTCGACGCGTCCTCCGAGTACGGTGCCGACGTCATGGTGTGCCAGTACGACCACACCGTCGAGGACTACCTCAAACACGTCGGAGTGCCCTACAACCGCCAGGAACGCGTCATGCCAGTGCCTTTCCGCCATGCTGAACACACGCACTGACGAGCCGTCGGCTTCAGGGAACAGCTACCAGCTCTCCCTGCGGCAGCTAACTGATTCCTCGATTCCTACAGGGGCGTTTGCTCACTCGCTGGGGTTTGAGACCTACATTGAGCGGGGGGTCGTTCATGATGAGGAGTCCTTTGGGCGGTGGCTGGGAGCGTTCCTCTCGCAGCAGCTGACCTATTCCGACGCCCCGACCATGCGATTCCTGTATGAGGGGTGGGATGTTCTCGAGCTGGACGGGCTGCTGACCGCGCAGCTTTTGCCGCGGCAGGTGCGTGAGGCCAGCATCAAGATGGGAAACCGGATGCTCGACATCGGCGCCGAAGTGTTTCCCTCGGCCGAACTGTCCGCGTACCGGGCATTGGTGAGTAGTGGCCGGGCCGCCGGCCATCAGCCGCTGGCGTTCGCCGTCGTCGCCCGTTCCCTCGGGGTTCCGGCGGCTGAGGCGATCGCCGCGCACCTTTTCGCGACCGTCACGTCCCTGACGCAGAACGCCGTCCGGGCCATCCCGCTCGGGCAGACCGCCGGGCAGCGGGTGCTGCGAAACGCTCACGACGCCGTTGCTGCCGCCGTCGAGCGGGCCGCCCGCCTCACACCGGACGACTTCGGTGCCGTCAGCCCCGGACTGGAGATTTCGCAGATGAGGCATGAGCGCCAGCGTGCCCGCATGTTCATGAGCTAGCAGGAGGACAACATGACTGAACCCATCAAGATCGGCATCGGCGGCCCCGTCGGCGCCGGAAAGACCCAGCTGGTGGAACGGCTCACGCGCCACATGAGCGCGGAGATTTCCATGGCCGCCATCACCAACGACATCTACACGATCGAGGACGCCAAGATCCTCGCCGCCAACGGCATCCTGCCCGAGGACCGCATCATCGGCGTCGAGACGGGCGGCTGCCCGCACACCGCCATCCGCGAAGACACGTCGATGAACACGGCCGCCATCGAAGAGCTCAAACAGCGGCACCCGGACCTGCAGGTGATCTTCGTGGAGTCCGGCGGCGACAATCTTTCCGCCACTTTCAGCCCCGAGTTGGTGGACTTTTCCGTCTACATCATCGACGTCGCGCAGGGCGAGAAGATCCCGCGGAAGGCCGGCCAGGGCATGATCAAGTCCGACCTCTTCATCATCAACAAGACCGACCTCGCCCCGCACGTCGGCGCCGACCTCGCCGTCATGGAACGCGACTCCAGGGAATTCCGCGGCGCCAAGCCGTTCTGCTTCACCAATCTCAAGACGGACGAAGGCCTCGAGCACGTCATCGAATGGATCCGGCGCGACGTCCTGATGCTCGACCTGGCGACATGAGCACGATCCCGTTGGCGGTCCCTCAAGGTGACGAAGCCGCCGGACGCACCCCCGCACCCATGGGCGAGCTTGCCCTGCGTATCGAGCTTCGTGCGGGGAAGTCCGTGGCAACGCACCAGTACCATCGGGGCGCGTTACGGGTGCTCCGGCCGCATTACCTGGATGACAGCGGGCAGGTTTGCTATGTCGTCGTGAATCCGGGCGGGGCCTACTTGGGGGCAGATCTCTACGTTCTGGACGTGGAGGTGGGTGACGGGGCTGACCTGCTGCTCACCACGCAGTCCGCGACGAAGATCTACCGGACCCCGGGATCGTTTGCCGAGCAGCGCATGAGCGTCCGGCTGGGGGAGGGCTCGCGGCTGGAACTGGCGCCGGACCAAGTCATCGCCTACCGGGAGGCCAGTTACCGGCAGAACACCCACATCACGGTACGGCCGACGTCGAGCCTCATGATGGCGGAGGTGATCACGCCGGGATGGTCCCCGGACGGGGCCTCCTTCCGGTACGAGGAACTGCGGCTCCGCAACGAGATCCGCGTGGAGACGGACGCGGGCACCCGGCTGCTCGCCCTGGACAACCTGCTGGTCCGGCCGCCGCTCGACGACGTCACGGGGACCGGCTTCATGGAGGGCTACAGCCACCTGGGTTCGCTGGTGGTGGTGGACGCCCGCGTAGACCAGGCGCTCGCCGACGACCTGCACCGGCTGGCGGAAAAGTTCGACGCCTACACAGGGGTCTCGCTCAGTGCCACAATGGACGGCATCACGGCCCTGGTGCTCCGGTCACTGTCCAACAGCACCGAAAAACTCAATACGCTACTGGGTGGCTGCAGCGGCCTTCTCCGTCAACGCTGGTATGGCCAAGCGCCCCTGAACCTCAGGAAGTACTGATGACTACCTTGACCCAGTTCGCAGCCATGTACCGCGAGCGTGAGCAGTTGCCGCTCCGGACGCGCCTGCTGGCCACCTTTGGTGCGGTGGGCATCCTGCATCTGGCCGCCGTCGTGCTCCTGATTGCCGGCACGGCAGCGTCGGGGCAGCCGCTGGCGTTCGGACTGGTGCTCACGGCATACCTGGCCGGCATCAAGCACAGCTACGACTGGGACCACATCGCCGCGATCGACAACTCCACGCGGAAGTTCGTGGCCCAGCGGCAGGATCCCACGAGTGTGGGATTTGCTTTCAGCCTGGGGCACAGTTCGGTGGTGATCCTGGCCGGGGCACTTGTGGTTTCAGGGGTATCGCTGGTGGGCAGGTTCATGACCGAGGGCAGCACCGGGAACCTGGTCCTGGGGCTGATCGGCAGCGGCGTCTCCGGCCTGTTCCTGCTGGCCATGGGGATCTTCAACGGGTCGGCGTTTCTGGGAGCCGCCAGATCCTACCGCAGGGTCCGCGGCGGCGGCACGGTGCTCCCCGGGGAACTCGAGGCCAAGGGCTTTGTGGCCCGCCTCATGGCCCGGCCACTGTCCAAGGTGCGGCGGCCCAGGAACGTGTACGTGATCGGGTTCCTGTTCGGGCTCGGTTTTGATACGGCCACCACCATCGGACTTCTGGTGATGACGACGGCGGCATCCCTGGCGGGCGTGTCGCCCGCCGCGCTGCTGGCACTGCCGCTTGCTTTCACCGCCGCCATGACCCTGTGCGACACGGCGAACGGCGTGGCGATGATGCGGATGTACGGGTCCGCCATCCATGATCCCCTGCGCAAGCTGGGGTTCAACGCCGTCATCACCGGGCTCTCGGCACTGTCCGCGCTTTTCGTCGCCGGAATAACCCTCGCCGGTTTCTGCAACGCGGCGTTCGGACTGAAGGACCCGCTCACGGCCTGGCTGGGCGGGATAGACCTGGGCGATGCCGGGCTGCTCCTGGTGGCTGCCTTCCTGGCGCTGTGGGGAGTGGCCACCCTGAGGGCGCGCCGGCGGGCTGTTTCCTAGGCCCGCGTTTCCTGGCCTCCCAGCTTCGCCCGAAGCCCGCCGATGACCACCTCCAGGCCGAAGTCGAAGGCGTGTCCGCCCCGCTCCTCTGACGGTCCGGCATTGCCGAGCGCCCGCTTGAGCGTGGGGTAGCCCTCCGCCGGCGGATCCCACACCACTTCCGGCGCCGCCAGGTCCAGGGCCGCGCCCAGGGCGAAGCTGTCGATGGTGGAAATGGCCGCCACGACGTCACGCCCGCTGAATCCCGCGCTTTCCAGGGCCAGCGCCAGGTCCTCGTAGAGGCCGATGACCGCCGGATCGGTGATGGACTGCAGCACCAGCAGCGGAGCCAGGCGCGGATGGCGGGCAAAGGCGTCCCGGTACGCGCGGATCAGGACCCGCAGCGCGCCCTCCCACTCGCTGTGGTCCACGGGAGGGTACGGCTCCTCGGTGATGATCCGGTGCCGCAGCAGTTCCAGGATCTCGTCCCGGCCGCTGACGTGGTTGTAGATGGAGGACTGGCTGACGCCGATTTTCTTCGCGAGCTTCGGGAAGCTGAAGTCGCCGCTCTCATCGACCAGCTCCAGCGCGGCCGTCGTCAGGGCCTCCACGGATATCAGCGGGAGGAGCGGGCGCCCCATGGAATCTCCTGTCTGCAGCTCTGGAACATCGGAACCCAGCCTAGTCTCCGGCAGCGGTTGCAGCCGCTTTTGAAAAAGCTATTGTGCTCGGCGCCACACGCCCTCATACTAAAACGAAAGCCTTTCGTTTAGTCGGGCTTTCCCAGAAAGGACGGACCAGTGCCGGATATCCAAACCAGACCTCCGGCGTCGTCTGCGGACGGCGCCCTCAAGCGCAATGCCCTGGGCACGGGCGGCATTGCCTTCCTCGTCATTTCGGCGGCAGCGCCGCTGACCGTCATGGCGGGCGTTGCCCCGGTGGCCATCAACGTCGGCGGCATCGGCGCCCCGGCCGGCTACCTCCTGGCAGGCATCGTGCTCACCCTCTTCGCCGTCGGCTTCATGGCCATGACCCGGCACGTGAAGGCAGCCGGTGGCTTCTACACCTACATCTCGCTCGCCATGGGCAAGACGGCCGGACTCGCCTCGGCCATCCTGGCGATCGTCTCCTACAACTGCCTCCAGATCGGTGTCTACGGCCTCTTCGCCGTCCAGACCCACGACATGCTCAAGGTGGTCTTCGGGCTCGAGGTGCCCTGGCCGGCGATAGCCCTCGCCGCCGTGGCAGCCGTCTGGCTCCTCGGCTACCGGGGCATCGACGTCGGCGCCAAGGTGCTCGGCGTGCTCCTCGTTGCCGAGACCGGCATCCTGGCCCTGATGGCGGCGGGGATCCTCGGCAGCGGCGGAGCGCATGGAATCAGCGTGGGTTCCTTCAACCCGGAGAATGCCTTCGGGCCGGGCGTGCTGGCCATCCTCGGCATCTGCTTCGCCGCCTTCATGGGCTTCGAGTCCACCGTGCTATACCGCTCAGAGGCCCGCGACCCGGACAGGTCCGTGCCGCGCGCCACGTACGTCGCCGTCGGCTTCATGTCGGTGTTCTACGCCTTCATTGTGTGGGCCGTGGTGCAGGCCTACGGCGAAGACCGTGCCGTGGAAGCCGCCGGGGAGCTGGCCGGCGGCATGTTCTTCCAGACCATCAACCACTACGTGGGTCCCTGGGCCGAGGTGGCGATGTACTTCCTGATCGTCACCAGCGTTTATGCTTCCCAGTTGGCCTTCCACAACGCGATCAACCGCTACGTCTACATGCTGGCCCGCGACGGCGTGCTGCCGGCCTTCCTGGGGCGGACCCACCCGAAGTTCAAATCACCGCACCGGGCCGGACAGCTGCAGACGATCCTGGCCGCCGTCGTCATCACCATTTGTGCCCTCCTGAACGCCGATCCGTACCAGCAGTTGCTGATCTGGGTGAACACCCCGGGGATCTTCGGGATCGTCGGGCTGCAGGGCCTGGTGTCTGTGGCCGCCTTCCTCTACCTGCGCCGGAATCCCGACGCCGTCACGCACCGGCTGATGGTCCCGCTGAGTCTGGCGTCGGCCATCCTGCTCTTCGGCGTGGTGCTGCTGATCGGGTTCAACATCGAACTGCTCACCTTCGCCGACGCGCTGACCAACACCATCCTCATCCTGGTGACGCCCATCGTCTTTATTGCCGGACTCCTGGCCGCCCGCTGGGTGCGCCGCCACCGGCCGGAAACCTTCGCCCAGATTGGAAGCTTCGAAACCCATGAACCCTGATGTGATCATCCTTGCCGGCACCGTCCACACGATGGATGGCAGGCCGCCGGGGAGCCCGGCGCCGCAGGCCGTTGCCATCCGGGACGGCGTGATCGCCGCCGTCGGAAGCCGTGCGGATGCGGCCGGTTGGCCGGCAGCGGAGGTCATCGACTTCGGTGACGCCGTGCTGACCCCCGGCCTGGTGGACTGCCACATCCACCCTGTCTTCGGGCTGGAACTGACCCGCGGCTGCGACCTGTCCGGCGCCGCGGACCTGGCAGCGGTGCGCGCACTGTTGCGTGCTGAGGCGGCCGCAACAGCGCCGGGCGAGTGGGTGCGCGGCTGGGGCCTGGATCCCAATGTGTTTAAATCCGCTGCTGCCCACCGCAGTCAGATTGACGACGCAGTCTCCGGACAGCCGTGCCTCATCCGGCTGTTTGACGGGCATTCCGCGCTGGCCAGTTCCCGGGCCCTGGACATCGCCGGGGTCACCGGGCCACGCTCCTTCGACCAGGCCGCCGAGGTAGTCTGCGACGGAAGCGGCCGGCCGACAGGGCTCCTGTTGGAGGCGGCCGCCGTCGAACTCGTTGCGCGGGTGATGCCTGCCGAGTCCTTCGCCGAACGGAAGGCACGGCTGGCTGAACTGCTTACGCAGTTTTCGCAGTCCGGACTGACCGGGGCACACGTGATGGACTGCAACGACGATTCGCTGGAGCTTTACCGGGCCCTCGAAGAAGAGACCGACGGCGGCCTCCCGCTGCGCCTGCGGATCTCGCCCTGGTGCATGCCCGGCACCGGTGAGCCGGACTGGCGCGGGCTGGCCGAACAGATCGGCGTCGGCGGGCGGCGCTGGGAGGTGGCCGGAGTCAAGCTGTTCGTTGACGGGACGGTGGACAACGGCACGGCGTGGCTGTTTGAGCCCGATGCGTATGGCGAGTCGGTGGCGCCGTTCTGGCCCCGGCCCGAGGAATACGCGGCGGCTGTACGGTACTTCGCCGGGCGCGGCATTCCCACGGCCACGCACGCAATCGGCGACGCTGGGGTGGCCGCGGTCCTGGACGCCTTCGAGTCCCTGCCTCCGGGCACAGGGGCTACTCCGGCGTTGCCGGGAGTGCACCGGATTGAACACCTCGAGACCGTCCCGGATGAGCTGATCGGGAGGTTCTCCCGATCCGGGCTCATCGCCAGCATGCAGCCGACCCACTGCACGCACTACTCCCGTGCCGACCACTCGGATAACTGGTCCATCCGGCTGGGCACGGACAGGGCCAACAACGCCTGGCGGTGTGCGGATCTCCGTGCGGCGGGAACCATCCTGGGGCTCGGCTCCGACTGGCCGATCGCCCCCTTCGAACCGCTGCCCATCCTGGCGGACGCGCAACTGCGACGGCGGTCGGGCCGGCCCGGTGACCAGCCGATCGTTCCCGGCCAGGCCCTCACGGCCCGTCAGGCGCTCGAAGGCTACACCTCGCACGCCGCCCGGGCTGCGGGGGAGTGGCAGGTTGCCGGCTCCGTTACGGTGGGCAAGCGCGCCGACTTCACGGTGTTTGACGTGGATCCGCTGGCGGCTGCTCCGGATGACCTTGCAGCGGCCCGGGTCTTGGCGACATTCGTGGACGGGCAGGCGCAGCACGTGGCGGTCGGGACCGGCAGGCAGCTCTCCTCGCTGCCTTAGGCGGTGATGGGCTCAAGCCGCCTTCGCAGGAGGCAGAACTCGTTGCCCTCAGGATCGGCCAGGACGTGCCATCGCTCGTCGCCGGTCTGCCCGACGTCGGCGGGCCGGGCGCCCAGGGCGAGCAACCGTTCCAGCTCGGCGTCCTGGTCCCGGTCCACGGGGTTGACGTCGATGTGCAGGGGCAGCTTTCCGATCCGGGGGTCGCTGCTGGGGCTCAGGATGATGGTGG
Source organism: Arthrobacter sp. K5 (assembly GCF_040448525.1). Lineage (NCBI taxonomy): Bacteria > Bacillati > Actinomycetota > Actinomycetes > Micrococcales > Micrococcaceae > Arthrobacter > Arthrobacter sp. K5. The sequence goes on from NZ_CP159279.1 coordinate 3,644,460, forward strand.
GCTGCAGGCCGCCGAACCCGGCGTCGGGCGGGCCGATCTCAATCGCACCATCCTCCCGGTCGAGCTCGACGTAGCCGAGGACCTCGCACCAGAACCGCGCGAGCAGTTCGGGGTCGGCGCAGCTGAGGACAAGTTCGCTGATACGGCATGCCATGAACCTCAGTGTACGGAGACGCCCGGCTCGGACACGGCAATTTCCCGGCCCGCGTGTGGCGGCGCTCGTCGCCGTCCCTGACCTGCCCGCGCGATCCTTAGTCGACGGCTCTCTTAGACGGCGGCGGGGGCCACCTCCGCGGGTGCTGCACCCTCGGGCGCAGTGTCTTCAGGCAGGTCCGCCAGGAGCTCGGCCGCCGTAGGCGGATTGGCTCCGGGGCGGCGCACGGTGATCGCGGCGGCCTTCGAGGCGGTGCGCCCCAAGGTTTCCAGGACGGCCGGCGCCAGGCCGTCGGTTCCACGCGCAAGCAGTCCGTAGATCAGCGCCGCCATGTAGGAATCCCCGGCGCCGATGGTGTCGGCCACGGCGGACCGGACGGCCGGCACTGTCAGCTGCAGGTCGGCAGTGGCAAGGAGTGATCCCCCGGAACCGCGCGTGACCACCGTGAGCCCCGCACCCAGCCCCAGGATCCGTGCTGCGGTGTCCTCGAGCTGCAGGTCCGGGTACAGCCACCTGGCATCCTCGTCGCTGAGCTTGACCACATCGGTGAGCGGGACCAGCTCTTCGAAAATGGTCCGGGCCTCAGCCTGGCTGCCGAGGAGTGCGGGGCGGATGTTGGGATCGTAAGTGACCACGCACTCGCGGTGTGCCTGCTCCAGGAGGGTCCTGACTGCTGCCGCGCCCGGAGCCAGGAAGGTCGCGATCGAACCGGTGTGGAGCACCTTGGGAAGGGATGCCGGGGCCACCGCAGGCAATTCCCAGCGGATGTCGAAGTCGTAGGTTGCGGAGCCGTCTGCGGCCAGCGTCGCGGTGGCGCTGGCCGTCCGTCCCGGTGTCCTGGAGCCGGGCAGGAGTGCGACGCCGGCGCGCTGCAGGTGCGCCTCGATGGCCCGCCCGCGGTCGTCGTCGCCGATGGAGGTGAGCAGCGCTGTCCGGATGCCGAGCAGGCCCAGCCCGTAGGCAACGTTCGACGGCGATCCGCCCGGGTGCTCAACGGCACCTTCCGCAGAGGCAACGACGTCCACCAGCGCTTCACCGATGACGATGACTTCCGGCGTTGCTGCGCGGGTTGCTGAGTCAGCAGGTCCTGCGTCGGCGGTTCCGGGGTTTGAGGTTGGGATCACGGTGGGCCTTTCATGGGGCCGTCCGCGGGCCGAAGCCGGCCCGCGGACGGAAGTGGTGACGTGCTGGTTCTAAGGTGGCGCTGGTTTGGTATGGCGGGGTTTTCGGTAGCGTTGGCCGGTCAGGCTGTGGCGGCACCTGTCATGATCGCGACGGCGTCGGTCATGCTGTGCGACTGAGGGGTGATGGTGGCGGCGCACTTCCCGAGCCGCTGGATGTGGATGCGGTCGGCGACATCGAACACGTGGGGCATGTTGTGGCTGATCAGGATGACCGGGAGGCCGCGGTCCCGGAGATCGCGGACCAGCTGCAGGACCTGGTTCGACTCCCGGACGCCCAGGGCAGCCGTCGGCTCATCGAGGACAACCACCTTGGAGCCGAACGCGGCGGCGCGGGCCACTGCCACGGCCTGCCGCTGGCCGCCGGATAGGTTTTCCACGGGGACGGTCACGTCCTGGAGCGTGGAGATGCCGAGCCGGGTCAGTTCCTCCTTGGCCTTGCGGCGCATGCCCTTGGTGTCAAGGACGCGGAAGAGCTTCCCCAGCGGGCCGGGGAGCCGTTCTTCGCGGCCCAGGAAGAGGTTGGAGGCAACATCGAGCGCGGGTGACACGGCCAGGTTCTGGTAGACAGTTTCGATGCCGTGTACCCGGGCGTCCTGCGGGCGCTTGAAGTGGACGGTCTGTCCGGAGACCTTCAGTTCGCCGGAGTCCGGGACCTCTGCGCCGGTGAGGCACTTGATGAGCGTGGACTTTCCTGCGCCGTTGTCGCCGATGATCGCCAGGACTTCGCCCGGGTACAGATCGAGGCTGACGCCGTCCAGGCCCACGACGCGTCCGAAGGTCTTGACGAGGTCCCTTGCCTGCAGGATCGGCTGGCGGACCGGGGTCTTAGCCGGCTGGAATTCTGTGGCGGTCATGATTTCACCTTTCGGATCCACTGGTCGATGGACACAGCGAGGATGATGAGGATGCCCACGGCAAGGGTCTGGTAGAGCACATCCAGGCCCGCCAGCGAGAGGCCGTTGCGGAACACCCCAACGATCAGCGCCCCGAGGAGGGAGCCCCAGATGGAGCCGCGTCCGCCAAAGAGGCTGGTTCCGCCGATGACGACAGCGGTGATGGAGTCGAGGTTCAGGTCCACTCCGGCGTTGGGGCTGGCTGCGTTCGTACGGCCGATCTGGATCCACGCACCGATGGCCAGCACGGCCCCGGCGGCGAGGTAAACGCTCATCAGGACCCGGTTCACCGGGATACCGGCCAGGCGGGCGGCTTCCTTGTCATCGCCCACCGCGTAGACGTGCCGGCCCCAGGCGGTCTTGCCGAGGATGAAGGCGACCGCGACATAGAGCAGGAGCATCATGACCACGCCGGTGGAGATCCGGACGGGTCCGACCGGGAACGTGCTGCCCATCCACGTCAGCAGGCCGGGCATGGCCGAGCCGCGGACTGTGGAGCCGCCGGAGTAGAGAAGCGTCACGGCGATGAAGATGTTCAGCGTTCCGAGCGTGACGATGAACGGGGGGAGCCGGAACCTGGTGACCAGGAAACCGTTCAGCGCCCCCGCGGCCAGACCCACGACGAGGCCGAGGAGGAGGGCGAGCGGCGCCGGCGTGCCGCTGCCGACGGCCAGCTGAGCAACCACCATGGACGCGAGGATCATCACGGCGCCCACGGAGAGATCGATGCCGGCGGTGAGGATGATAAGGGTCTGGGCGATGGCGAGGGTTCCCACCACCGAGACCTGCTGGGTGATCAGGGACAGGTTCTCGACCCGCAGGAACCTCTCATTGAGGAGGCCGAAGACCACCACCGCAACAAGCAGGACGATGGCCGGGCTGAGTGCTGGATAGCGGTGGAGGACGTTGCGGATACGGCTAAGCGGGGTCTGGCGGTCGAGGAATTCCTCGGCCGGGTCGGCATGGCCTGCGGCGGGCGGGCCGGCGGTCTGTTGCTGGGTCACGGTTGCTCCTGAACTTCAAGGTCCTGCTGGGGCTGGTGCGGCTGGGGCTGGTGCGGCGGCTGCTGATTTTGCAGTTAAATTCTCCTGCTGTGGACCGCGGGAAGGTACTGCATCTTCAGCACCTTCCCGCGGTGCGAGGGCTACGCTGGCTACTTGCCCCAGCAGATCTTGGAGGCCTCGGACGTGGTGATGCTCTTGACGCCGTCGGCGGCCTTATCCGTGACGAGCTCGACACCGGTGTTGTAGAAGTCCAGGCCTGGTGAGTTGGCCGGCTTCTTACCGGTCTTGGCCAGCTCAACGATGGCCTTGACGCCCAGTTCCGCCATCTTCACCGGGTACTGCTGGGCGGTGGCGCCGATGACGCCGGCCTTGACGTTGTTGACGCCCGAGCAGCCGCCGTCCACCGAGACCACCAGAACGTCCTTTTCCTTGCCCGCCGACTTCAGGGCTTCGAATGCGCCTGCCGCGGCTGGCTCGTTGATGGTGTAAACAACGTTGACGTTCGGGTTCTTGGCGAGGAGGGTCTCCATGGCGGTCCGGCCGCCGTCCTCGGCGCCCTGGCTTGCCTGGCTGCCTACGATCTCGTAGTCACCGCCCTTGCCGCCGGTGTATTTGCCGGTCTTGGCTTCGTCACCGTTCTTCTTCTTGTCTGCGGTGTCGATGCCGAGGCCGGTGAGGAAGCCCTGGTCCCGGTTGTAGTCCACGGAGACGACCTTGTCGTCGAACAGGTCCAGCAGCGCGATGGTGGCCTTCTTTCCGCCGAGCTGGGCGGCGGTCCACTTGCCGATCAGCTCACCCGCGGCGAAGTTGTCGGTGGCGAAGGTGATGTCGGCGGCGTCGGCGGGGTCCGGCGGGGTGTCCAGGGCGATGACGAACAGCCCGGCATCCTTGGCCTTCTTCAGCGCATCGACAACCGAAGGGCCGTTGGGCGTGATGAGGATGCCCTTGTCGCCCTTGGAGATTGCGTTTTCGATCGCCTGGATCTGGGTCTCTTCATCGCCGTCGGCCTTGCCGGCTGCGAGCTTGAGGTCCACGCCGTCGGTTTCAGCGGCCTTCTTGGCGCCGTCCTGCATGGAAACGAAGAACGGGTTCGAGGTGGTCTTGACGATGAGGGACACGCCGACCTTCTCACCCGATGATGTTCCGGCTGGCGAGGCGGTTGACGAACTCCCGCCGCAAGCGGTGAGGCTGAGCGTGCCGAGGGTCAGGACTGCACCGATGGCAAGCAGGCGGTGAGTAACTGTCCGCGGGGCTTTGGAACTCAACATTGAATCTCCTGTTTTCGTGGCACTTCTGGTGCCTGACAACGATGTCATGCATCATGTAATCAACATCACAAGGTACAGTCAAGAGAAATTCGATGATGAAGGACCAATGAATGACAACGATGTCTAATCGTTACCAGCCTGATACGACAAAGAACCGGCCCACCATGCGCCACGTCGCGGCACTGGCGGGCGTCGGCATCAAGACCGTCTCCCGGGTGATGAACGATGAACCGGGGGTGTCCGAGGAAACCCGCCAGCGCGTGCTCGGCGCCTCCCAGCAGCTCAATTACCAGCTGGACATGGCAGCGGGAAGCCTTCGCCGGGCCGGCCGCCGGACCCTTTCCATCGGACTCCTGCTGCCAAGCGTGTCCAACCCCTTCAGCGGTGAGATTCACCGCGCCCTGGAGGACTCCCTGGCCGCCCGAGGCATTGCGGTCTTCGCAGCCAGCCTTGATGACGACCCCGAAAGGGAGAAGGCCCTGGTTGCCGCCTTCCTGGGCAGGCGCGTGGACGGCCTGGTCCTGACGCCTATCGCGAAAAGCCAGTCCTATGTCATTCCGGAGCACTCACGCGATCTGCCCATGGTCTTCATCGACCGCGAACCCGTGGGCATCGAGGCGGACGCAGTGGTGACGGACAACGCGGTCGGATCAGCCATGGCCGCCAGCCACCTGATTGCACAGGGCCACTCGAAGCTCGCCTATCTCGGTGACCGCACAGATATCCAGACTGCCCGCGAACGCCGGCGCGGCTTCATCGAAGAAGTCGGCCGGGCGGGCATCGCGACCTCCTCGGTTCCGGTGCTTGAAGGCCTTCACGACGAGGATTCGGCGAGGCGGGCCGCCCTTCAGTTGCTGACGTCGGAGGACCCGCCCACGGCCATCTTCTCCAGTCAGAACCTCGTCACGTTCGGCGTTATGCGGGCGCTGAAAGAGCTCGGCGCCAGCAAGCGCGTTGCCCTCGTAGGCTTCGACGACTTCACCCTGGCCGACATGATGGAGCCAGGCGTGACCGTGATTGCCCAGCACCCTGACCGGATCGGAAAACTCGCCGCCGAACGCCTTCTGGCCCGGATCGACGGCGACCACGGCGCGGCGCAGACGTACGTCGTCCCCTCAGAGCTCATTACCCGCGGGTCCGGCGAACTGCCCCCGCCGGAATGAACCAAACAACCAAACCCTCAAAACCCGCCCCGACAGGAGAACCATGACCAAGACGCTCTACGCCGAATTCACCGTCAAGCCCGGCAGCGAAGCCCGGGTTGCCGAAATGATGCGCGAACTCACCGAACAGGTGCGCCGTGAGCCCGGCAACCAGCTGTTCCTGCCGTACACCCGGGAAAGCAACCCCCGGGAATACTTCGTTTTCGAGGTGTATCGCGACGAGGCAGCCTTCCAGGAACACATCACGGCGGACTACGGTGCCCGGTTCAACGGGGAGCTCGCGGACCACATCGAGGAGGACGGGTCGGTGCTGACCTGGCTGCAGCCGGTCCACTAAACCCGGCGCCGCCTCACCACAAAGACCGCCCGGCCAGGGCGGTGCGTAACGGCCCGGTCCGGCACGAAAAAGGCCGGTGTCCGCAGGTTCTGCGGACACCGGCCTCCCGTTTAGCGGCCCTTACTTCCTGTTCTTGGTGGGCACTTGCGCTGCCAGGAACATGGACCGGCTGAGCGGCGTGACGGTCAGTGACTTCAGGCGGGCGGTTCCCCCTTCGGCGAAGAGCGCTACCTGGTTGGCGCCCTGTTCAGGGAAGACCTGGTCCGTAATGGTCCGCAGGCCGTTCTGGGCGAACACCTCCACCGAGGACCGGTCCACGTAGATGCGCAGCGTCACGTTGCCGCTGGCGTCCAGGGTCACGGGGGCGGAGTCCACCGAAACGAAGAGCGGGTGGAAGTCAGTGTTGCCGGAGTTGCTTCGGTCGATGTACAGCTCCCCGGCTGCCTTGTCGTAGCCGATGACCGTCGATTTATTGCCGTTCCCCAGCACTGTGATCCCGGCCTTGGACGCTGATCCGGGGGCGAACGTCACGTCGATCCGCTGCACGTCGCCCGAGGCCGCAGACGGCAGCGCGTGGGTGCCGGCGGGAATGTTCCGCGCCCGCTTTTCGGCGTAGCTTTCCTTTGTGCCGAGGCCATCCACCTGCTGGACTGCCTTCTGCGTCAGCCGTGGACCATTGGCCGTCTGCGTGAGTGCCACTTCCCGCGGCAGGGACATGGCGCTGCGCCAGGGCGAGGTTGGAATGTTGTTGGCGTAGTCCCAGTTGTTCATCCAGCCGAGCATGATGCGTTTGCTCTGCGGCATGTTGTTGAAGGACACGGACGCGTAGTAGTCCCGGCCGTAGTCGAGCCAGTCGTAGGTCTGGACCCGCGGCGTGGCCGGCTGCGGGGAGGCGACGAACTCGTCGGCCAGGATGTGGCCCCAGCCGAAGCGGTTGTTGTCCACCACCCGGATGCTGGCCTGCCGCCCCCTGAACTCGGAAACGTTCCACGACGCCCAGTCCAGGACCTCGCTGTTAGCCCCGGTGGCCGACCTGACCACCTTGCCGTCCACCACGAGGTTGACGGTGGTCTCATCGGAACGGGGTACTGCGGCCTGGTCCGTCAGCATGACGTGGTCCAGGGTGAGGTGTCCCCAGCCGCCGGTGGCCTGGTCCACGATCCGCAGCTGTGCCTGCTGCCCGGCGAACTCGGATACGTCCCAGCCCTTCCAATTCAGGGCTCCAGCGTCATCGCCGGCGAGGCTGCGGACCACGTTGCCATTCACCAGCAGCTGCGCTTCCAGCGTCTGCCCGGAGCCGGCCGTGCGGTGTCCGCCGCCCACCAGCATGCTCATGAAGTTCCGGTTTACCGTGAACGACGGCGACGTCAGGGTTCCCTGCCTGTCGTCGCCGGGCGCGCCTGCCGTATCGAACGTGTTGATCCGCTTGGCGCCGATATAGAAGTCGCCGCCGGAGGTTGCCGGCTGGAACGCCGGGGCCAGATCCCCGGTTCCTGTCCACCCGGCGTCGGCCAGCGTGGAGCCGTCCGGTACCTCAAAGCCGTTGAACAACAGGTCCCCGGGCGGCGGGGTGTTGTCCAGCTTGTCCGAGACTCGCGGGTGCTGTCCGCCGCCCACCAGGAAGTTGAGGTAATCGCTGTCCACGGTGAACTGCGGCGAGGTCATCGATCCCAGCGGCCAGTCGCCGTCGTTGAATGAATTGATCAGGCCGGCGCCGGCAAAGCCGGTGACGGCGTTCTGCCCGGCAATCGTGCCGGCGGCGGGTGCCCCGGCGAATGGCCCGTCCTTCCAGTTGCCGGGTTCGTTGTTCACCGTCCAGCCGTTGTACGTGCCGTCGTTGAAGCCTGCCAGGGGAGTGCCCGCGGGCAGCGCGTCACTGGCCTTCGTTGTCTCCGAGGTGAATGTGGTGCCGTCGAAATTGCCCACGAAATACTGCCCTGCCGAGCCGCCGGCCACGCCTCCCGGGTTGATGTTGACCACCATCACCCACTTGACGTTCGCGGGGTCGCCGTCGACGGCAAGCGGGAACAGGTCGGGGCATTCCCAGAGCCCGCCCGTGGCATTCGCCGGGCCGAACTCGCTGAGCTGCGTCCAGTCCTTGAGGTTGCCGGACTTGTACAGCACCACCTTGTGCTCGGTGGCCTCGACGGCAGTCATCACCCAGTAGCCGCCTCCGCCGGGGGAGTCGTACCAAAACACCTTTGGGTCCCGGAAGTTCGCCGAGTTGCGGTTCAGCACCGGGTTGCCGCTGTACTTGGTCCAGGTCTTGCCCTCATCCAGGCTGTACGCAAGGGATTGTGCCTGCAGCCCCTTGTACGGTGAGGCGTCCTTGTAGGCGCTGGTGAAGATCGCCACCAGAGGAGGGTTCTCGGCCGTGCCCAGGCCGGAGCTGTTGTTCTTGTCCACCACCACACTGCCGGAGAAGATGTCCTGCTGGTCGTCCGTGGCGATGGCCAGGGGCTGTTCCTTCCAGTGCACCAGGTCTGTTGACGTGGCGTGTCCCCAGGACATGTTGCCCCACTGGTTGCCGGACGGATTGTGCTGGTAGTAGAGGTGGTAGACGCCCTTGTAGAACACCATCCCGTTGGGATCGTTCATCCAGTTCTGCTGTGGCGTGTAGTGATATGCCGGCCGAAACTGCTCGTCGCCGGCAGTGCCCGCCGCCGTTGCCGTCGCTGCTCCGGCGAGTACCGTGGCCAGGCTGAGACCGGCCACGGTCAACGCGGTACATAGCTGTAGTCTGCCAAATTTTCTCTGGTGCATTGTGCTGGTGTCGCCCTTCATCGCGCGTGCCTTTCCCCACCCGCAGGTAGGTAGACAACGTTGTCAATGACTGGAACGCTAGGTGATGTCCACAAGACAAGTCAACGGATTCGACGGCGGCAAATCGGCTGGCTGTTCGTCGTCCTAGGGCCTGGTCTGGAGGCCCCTGGGGTTGCCGCCAGGCCAGCGGCTGTCAGCCCCCGGTGGAAGCGCCTGGCAGTACCGCCGCCGTCTCCAGGGGAGAAGGCAAGGGCAGACACCGTTGTCACACGCCCGGCGTCGAACTTCGCCGGGGGCGCCGTTGCTAGGGTGGAATCATGAAACGCAGCCTGCTCGCCATGTCCATGCTTCCTGTCGTCGTTCTGCTGGCGGGCTGCGCCCAGGCCGAGGAAGCAGCCCAGAATGCGGCTAGCTCGGCAGTGTCCCAGGTGGCCAACGCGGCGGCCGAACAGGTGAAGGGGCAGATCTGCACCGTGATCGAGGACGGCCTGGTGAGCGCCTCGGACAAGGCTGCGCTCGCGGGCCTTGTCGCCGGCGCCGAAACAGCCGGCGTGCCCGCCGAAATCACCGGACCCTTGAAGGAGATCGCCCAAGCGGGCGACAAGGTTCCCAGCGATTCTGTCCGCGAGCTTCAGAAGGCCTGCGCCGCCGCCTGAACCGTGGAGTCAGCGCAGCCTGCAATAATCGGAACCAGCAGTTGCGGGGGTGCTGAAAACGGCCGGCCGCAACGGGCAGCAGCGTTAGTTTCGGGCCCATCACAGCAGACGAGGCGGACATATGAAGGCTCCCAGCCAGCAGCACGCGACTTCCCCAGGGGCATCTTTCCCGGCAACCTCTTCCCCTGAGCCTTCTTCACCTGAAAGTTCTTCTGAAGCGCCGGCGGACACCGGAGCCCCGGTAGCCGGCACCGCAGTCAATCCCGAGCTGCTGCGCTGGCTGGCGGAGGCGTACGGCGTCGGAACCTCCTACCAGGGGTGGGACGGGCAGCCGCATGACGTTGCGGCTGAAACCCTGATCAGTGTCCTGGCCGCGCTGGGCGTGCACGCCCATACCGATCAGCTCATCGAACACGAACTGGCCGAGGCGGAACTGGCGCCCTGGCGCCGCATGCTGCCGCCCGCCGTCGTGATTCAGGAGGGCACGCCGGGGCAGGTGAGCGTCCATGTCCCGCACGGTTCCAGCGTCCGTATGTGGGCCATCACCGAGGACGGACGCGAGCTGGAGGCCGTCCAGGAAGATGTCTGGGTGGAACCCCGCGACGTGGACGGCATTCTGACCGGCCGCGCCACCTTCGCCGTGCCACAAAATACGGGCCTTGGATGGCACACCCTGCGTGCCAAGGCGGCCGGGGTGGTTGCCGAAGCCACGCTGGTGGTGACCCCCGCCCGGCTGTCCACGGCAGCCGACCTTGAGCAGCGCCGGGGCTGGGGACTGGCCACGCAGCTGTACTCCGTCCGCTCCAAGCGGTCCTGGGGTGTGGGGGATTTTTCCGACCTCGCCGAGCTGGCGGCGGTTGCCGGCGCACGCGGGGCAGACTACGTGCTGGTGAATCCCCTGCACGCGGCCGATCCCGTGCCGCCCCTGGAGCCGTCGCCTTATTCACCGTCGACCCGCCGCTTCTTCAACCCCCTGTACCTTCGGATCGAGGCCATTGCCGAACTTGCGTACCTGAAACCCAAGAAGCAGTCGCTGGTCCACAACCTCATGAAGCGGGCGCGGAAGCTGAACAACGATGCGACGCGGCTTGACCGGGACAAGGTCTATTCCGCAAAGCTGGCAGCGCTGGAGCTGATCTTTGACGTCCGCCGTTCGCCGTCGCGGCAACTCGCGTTTGAGGACTACTGCCGCCGTGCCGGCGCCGGCCTGGATGACTTTGCGCTCTGGTGCGCCATCCGTGAGGACCTCGATGCCGACGACCCGTTTTGGGCGGACCCGACGGCAGCGCTGGGCTCGCCACTGGCGGAGAAACTGCGGGGTGAGCTGGCGGAAAGGATCGAATTCCACCGCTGGCTGCAGTGGCTCTGTGACGAGCAGCTTGAATCCGCCCAGCAGGCCGCCCGCAACGCCGGCATGCGCCTGGGCGTGGTGAACGACCTTGCCGTGGGCGTGGACCTTCAGAGCTCCGATGCCTGGACGCTGCACGGCGTCCTTGCGCCCGGCGTCAGCGTTGGCGCTCCGCCGGACATGTACAACCAGCTGGGTCAGGACTGGCACCAGCCGCCATGGCACCCCACCCGCCTCGCCGAAGCCGGGTACAAGCCGTTCCGGGAGATGCTCGCGACCGTGCTGCGGCATTCGGGCGGCATCCGGGTGGACCACATCCTCGGCTTCTTCCGGCTGTGGTGGGTGCCGGAAGGGAACTCGCCGGTGGACGGCGCCTACGTCCGGTTCGACCACGACGCCATGATCGGCATCCTCGCCCTGGAGGCCCACCGTGCCGGCGCAGTGGTGATCGGCGAGGATCTGGGCACCTTCGAGCCGTGGGTCCGGGATTACCTGGCCGCGCGGGGCATCCTGGGCACCTCGATCCTGTGGTTTGAGAACGACGGCGACGCTCCGCTGCCGCCCGAACAGTACCGGCTGCAGGCCCTCTCCAGCGTGAACACGCACGACCTGCCGCCCACGGCCGGGTACCTCGCCGGTGACCACGTGACGCTCCGGAACGCGCTGGGGCTGCTGGAGCGTTCCGCGGAGGAGGAGCGCCTGGAGCACAACGCCAAGCTGGAGAAAATGATGGACCTGCTCCGGCAGCGGGGCCTCCTTTCGTCCAGCGACGCCGGCTCCGAACAGGAACGCATCGAGGCGCTGCACCGGCTGCTCGCGCAGACCCCGTCAGTCCTGCTCGGGGTGGCCCTCGTCGACGCTGTCGGAGAACGCAGGGTGCAGAACCAGCCCGGCACCACTTCCGCCCAGTACCCCAACTGGCAGGTGCCACTGGCCAACCCCGACGGGGACCCGGTCCTGATCGACACCCTCGCGGACGATGACCGGTTCAACTCCCTGCTCGCGGCGGTCGAGGAGGCCATGCGGTCCTGACTCCCCGGGGCGCCAAACCGGCCGCCACGGCCGGCGGGCTTGGCGCCCGGGCGTGCCTAGCCGGCCGTGATCACGTGCGTGGTGTGGCCGTACCGGAAGGTGACCGGGCCGCCGTCGTGATTCAGCACGATATTGGAACCGTTCGGAGCGCCATCCTGGCCGTAGTTCTCGTCCCAGGAGCCATTGATGGCGGCCTTGAATTCGTACTGCCCCGCCGGAAGGTCGGCCGTGAGTTTCCACAGCCGGTCAGCCGGATCAAAAGCCATGAACGCCGCCGCGCACGCCGGCTGCCAGTCGTCAGGGCAGCCCATCTCGCTGTTCAGGCTTCCCGCCACAGTGACCGAGTCGGGCTGCGGTGCGGCGCCCACCACCACGGTCCGGACATTGCTCACCACGGTTGACCCTTCGAGGCGTGCCCGGTAGCGAATCTTGGTCCCGTCGGCGAGGTTCCGGGCGGCCAGGTCGTCTGCCACCGTGTAGGCCGGCGACGAGTCATCTTCGGTGCCGATGGCTGTCCACGGTCCGTCCGCGATGCTGCGCTCAAAGCGCACCACGTGGCTGGCCTTCTCCGGGTCCGCCGTGGCAACCACTTCCACGTTCGCCTGGACGGTGCTGCCCTCGGCCGGCTGCTGGATGGTCAGCACCGGGTCCGGCACCACGGCGGACCGGGAAGCGCTGACAGACGTGCGGCCGGCGTTGTTCAGGACGACTGCCCGGTATTCCACCTCAGTGCCGGGATTCAGTCCCGAGACATCGTGGAAGACGCGGTAGGGGGCGGTGTCATCTGTGCCAACGCGCTCCCACGTGCCGCCCGGCGTCCTGGCCTCAAAGGTGACCTCATAGAACGAGTTGCCGCCGACGTCGGCCGTCACCTGGAGGCGGCCGTTGTCCCCGGCGGACGTGGCGGTAGCCGCGGCGGAAACGGGAGGCTGCAGTGCAACGGCGGGTGCCGTCTTCTCCCGGGGGATCCGGCCGGAGGACTGGTAGACGACGGCGGACAGCGGCGGCACCGTGACGGTCAGTCTGCCATCGGCTGAGGTCTTGGAGTTTTGGGCGGCGTCGCCGTAGAGAAGGCTGTAATTGCGCTTGGGGATGTAGGTGGGAACAGCGGCGGTCTGCGGTTCCTCAGTGTTGTTCAGCGCTACCACGTACTCGCGCTGGTCCTTGGCATCGGTGCGGGAAAACGCATAGATGCCGGGCCCGTCCGAGGCGTAGCGGTGCTGGTGGGCGCCGTCGCGCAGGGCGGGGTGCTCCTTGGTCAGCTGCGCGAGTTCGCGGATCTTGGCGTAGAGGGGACGCCCGGTGTTGAAGTTGTCGGTGGCATGGGTGGCGTCCGTGCCGAGCAGGTCATCGTTGAGGTAGTCGGACACCTTGCTGGCGAACAGCGTCTGGCGGGCGTCCTGGTCCCCGCCGTTCCCGGTGAAGCCCTGCTCGTCGCCGTAGTAAACCACCGGGTTTCCGCGGGAAAAGTACATGAGCTCGTGGGCGAGTTCGTCCCGGGCCACGCGTTCGGCGTCGTCCGCGCCCGGGTTGTCGGTGCCGATGAAGCTGCCGATCCGGCCCATGTCGTGGTTTCCCAGGAAGGTGGGCAGCTGGTAGACGTTGGAATCCGCGTCGGTGTACCAGTCGTCTGCCACGAAGAAGGTCTCAAGCTGCTTCGCGTCCTCGCTTTTCGAGGCGAAGTTGCGTGCCGCATCCTGGAACGGGAAGTCGAGGACCGCCTGCATCCTGTTCCGGGTGGTGAACTGGCTCGTGTTGCTCTTGGACGTGTCGAAGACCTCGCCGAACATGAAGAACTCGTCCTTGCCGTGCTCCCTGGCGTAGGCCAGGACGTCGGGCCCGAACTGCTGCCAGAATTCATCGTTGACGTGCTTCATCGTGTCGATGCGGAACCCGTCCACGCCGAAATCCCGGATCCACGCCTCATAGATGTCCGTCATGCCGGCCACGACCGTCGGGTGTTCGGTGAACAGGTCGTCCAGGCCGAAGAAGTCTCCGTAGAAAGAGTTTTCGCCGGCGAAGGTGGTGTCGCCGCGGTTGTGGTACAGCGTGGGGTCATTGAGCCAGGCCGGAACCTTAAGGTTCTGTTCCGCCGCATCAAGCACCGGTGTGTACGGGAAGGAGGTCCCGGCGTCGAGCTTTGGGAAGTCCGCGCGGCCGGCGAAGTCCCGGTCATCGAAGGCAGCGCCTGAGGCGGTGCGGTACGGCTCCTTGTCCTTGGAGACGTAGCCGGTGCGGGCGCCCTCCTTGTAGCCGATAACGTCCGCGGTGTGGTTGGTGATGATGTCGAAGTACACTTTCATGCCGCGCGCGTGCGCCTCGTCGATCAGCGCCTTCAGCTCGGCGTTGGTGCCCAGGTGCGGATCGATCTGGGTGAAGTCCGTGACCCAGTAGCCGTGGTAGCCGGCGGAATTGTCCTCGGTCTGGACCGCCTTGTTCTTGAAGCTCGGTGTCAGCCAGATCGCCGTGGTTCCGAGCCCCTGGATGTAGTCGATCTTGTCCAGCAGGCCGTTGAGGTCCCCGCCGTTGTAGAAGCCCTTGCGGGTGGGGTCGAAGCCGGACACCATCGGATCCGGTCCCAGGCCGCCCTGGTCGTTGCCGGTATCGCCGTTGCTGAACCTGTCCGCCATGACAAAGTAGAAGTTCTCGTCGGTGACAGGGGTGCGGAGGGAATGGGCGCCTTTATCCGCGTCCGACGGCGGTCCCGGGGTATTGCTGGTGACGGCGGCCTGGGTCTGTGCCTGGGTGGGAAGGGCTGCCTGGGCGGGCAGTGCTGATGCAGCCAGCAGAACGAGCGCGCCGGCCGCTGCCAGAGTTGCGCGGGCGGGCTTGGTGCGATCGCCGGTGCGGCGCGGGGAATTCAGGCGAGGGACGGTGAACATGTTGGACCTTCCGCAAAGCAACGTTGCTTGTCCGGGTGGGGAAGCCCGGAATCCGTTAGGGTGCCGACTCGTCCAAGGCAAGCCCGATAACCAATACCAGCTCCTGTGATGGAACGGTATTGGCGATGACTAATCCTGTATTGGCTTTGTCGATTGCGGTTTAGCTTGCCACAATCAAGGCCGTGGGGGAACCCGCAACGAGGCGCTGAAGTGGGCCTTCCGGAAGTCCGGTCCGGAGGTCCAAGCGGAACGTCGTAATGTCGTGGGACCGCTCATGGGCCACGTGAAGCCACCCGCCGCGGACCAGGTGATGACGGGGCCAGTCGCCGCCGCTGGCAAAGTCGCCGAGCGGGCTAAGCAGACTGCCCTCAGCTGACGGCGTCACTTCCAGCACGCCGACGCGGTTGGATCCGCGCACGCCTACGTAGGCGAACCGCCCGTCTGCCGACAAGGCGATTTCGGCCGCGGAGTCACCGTCCTTGGCGCCGTCGGACGTCGCGGGACCCTGCCCGGTCAGCTCGAACTTCCCCGATGCCGAGGCGGCCCGGGCTGCGAAAACCTCGATGGAGTACTCGGAGACCACAAACACCGTTCCATCGGAGTGCTGCACCAGGTGGCGGGGCCCGCTGTTCTTCGGAAGCACCACCTCATGGTCCAGCACCAGGCCCGTCCCGGGGACGTGGTTCCACACCCGGAGGAGATCGTGGCCGAGGTCGGTGGTCATGATCCGGCCGTCAGCGAGTACCAGGCTGGCGTGCGCCCGGCTGGGGCGGTCGTCCCGGTGCGGATAGCTGGAAGGCGCCGCCGGAAGGCGGCGGGTGATCCCGCCGTCGTCCGTCAGTTCGTACAACAGCACTTGGCCGTCACCCCAGCAGGCAACAATCAGGAATTTGCCCTGCGGATCGACTGTGACGTGGCAGGCAGCTTCGCCGGCCACCCAGGGTTCGCCGACGGCTTCGAGGCCGAACTCTCCGCGTCGCCGGTACGCCTGGACGGTTTTGGCGTTCTCGCCAACGGCGTAAACCACCGGCAGTTGCCGGTGCGCGGCAACGAACGACGGCGAGTCCGCCTTTGCGGCCGTGCCGCGCCAGGTGAGCGTCCCATCAGCGCTGGCCGATACGGCCCCGATTCCGGCACCGTGGCCGCCGCTGTCCGCAGTGTAGGAGCCGGTCCAGATGAGCGTGTGGGTTTCGCTGTGGGTCATCGTTATATCCTGCCAATAATTGCCGGATTCGGCGTCGGATAACATGGACTTTTGCAGCGCCGATTTGGCTGCGGGGCACGTTTTGAAGTGCCGGCGCAGCGTCAATGATGTGCCGATTCGGTACTACCGGGAGGTGAGAGCCATTCACGCAATGCCAGCTTGGGTTCTTCCTGCTCGCCGCCCTTCGGACCGCCAAGGTTAGACGGCCGTATGCACGGAGCGCCCATCATCCAGCCGAAGGACGCCTCCATGCAGGTTCAATCGCCGCTTTCCCGTTTCACCGTCATCAGCAGACTGCGCGCCGCCGGCTGTGTCTTTGCCGAAGACGAAGCGGACCTCCTCCTTTCCGCTGGCCTCGCCCCCAATGAGCTGGTGAACGCCGTGCAGATGCGGGTCGAAGGGTTTCCGCTCGAGCATATTCTCGGCTGGGCAGAGTTTTGCGGCCTGCGGATCAGGGTCGGTGCCGGAGTCTTTGTGCCGCGCCGCCGGACGGAGCTGCTGGTCCGCGAGGCAGCTGCACTCCTTGCTGCCTTGGAGGCGGCGTCCGCGGAGGGATCGCCATCGACCCCGCCAGTCGTCATTGACCTGTGTTGCGGCTCCGGAGCTGTAGGCACCGCGTTGGCGGCACTCGTGCCCGGCATTGAGGTGCACGCTTCCGACGTCGACCCAGCTGCGGTGCGTTGCGCCGGCCTCAACGTCGTGCCGGTGGGCGGAGTGGTCCACGAGGGTGACCTCTACTCTGCGCTGCCTGCCCGGCTCCGGGGCAATGTTGAGATCCTGGCGGTAAATGCGCCGTATGTACCCACGGCTTCCATCCGCAGCATGCCCCACGAGGCCCGAGTTCACGAGCCACGGGTGTCGCTCGACGGAGGGCCCGACGGCCTGGACATCCAGCGTCGGGTCATCGCAGAAGCAGCCGCGTGGCTCAGCCCCGGCGGGCACCTTCTCATTGAAACGAGCCGGCTGCAGGCTCCAAGTACAGCTGCGGCCATGGTCAGTGCGGGCTTGCGCCCTCGGATCGCCACGTCAGCCGAACTGGACGGGACAGTGGCGATCGGGCAGCGGCTGTAGCCCGCTTGGGGTGCAGGGCTCGCCCCACTTGCCGCGCAGTCGCGCTCTTCCCGCCAACGCTGGCGTTCACCGCGGGTCCCGCGGGCCCGGCGCCCGTCTTTCGGGCGGGCTTATGTTTTGTGGTGGTGGTTTTGTCGGGGTTGTTGTCGGGGGTCGATGTGGGGCGGTGGGATAAACCACGGGACCCCGTTTTTGACGTGGATTTTCCACTGTTCCTTGTGAATTAAGTGGTGGTGATGGGTGCAGAGGAGGACGCCGTTGTCGGTGCTGGTGGGTCCGCCTTGGGACCAGTAGGTGATGTGGTGGGCTTCGCACCAGGGTGCGGGGATGGTGCAGTTGGGGAAGGCGCAGCCTTTGTCTCGGGCGTTGAGGGCTTTGCGGATGTGGGGCGGGAAGATGCGGGTGGTGCGGCCGATGTCGAGGATGCGTCCTTGGCTGCCGAGGAGGACGGGGATGATGTCGGCGTCGCAGGCGATTTTGCGGATGGTGGAGGCGGTGACGGGGCCGGTGTAGGTGAATGTTCCGCTGCCGGTGGGTGGTGTGCTTGCGGGTGCGTTAAAGGGGGGTGTGGCGAAGAGGTCAGTGCCGGACCAGTTGATGCCGGGGAGCGTGGTGACGGGCTGTTTGCCTGTCAGGGTGTCGGGTTCGCTGGTCTGCCAGTTGGTCGGGTCGGTGCCTGGCTCGGGTTGGGATTCGCTGGTTTGCCAGATGTCCGGGCCTGTTGGCGGATTGATGGTGGCCTGCCAGGGGGTGGGTGTTGGCCGGGGGCTGTCTGTTCGCCGGGTGCCGGGGCCGTTTGTGTTCGGGGCGTAGCGGGGGCCGCGGTTGGCGGTGGTTTGGATGCTGTTGAGGAGGTCCCGGTAGCCGATGGTGACCATGACTTGGGGGCGGAGTCCTCCGGTGGTGGGCAGGGTGCCGGCGGCGAGGGCTGCCTTGGACGCGCCGACGAGGCCGTCGAGGCGTTGCTGGGCGAGGGTGCGGCGGTCCAGGTCCGGTTCCGGGGTGGGGGCGGTGAAGGCCGCGTCGGGGTCGGCAGCGGCGGCGCTGATACCGTCGTCGCTGCCGGTACCGCCGGTACCGCCGTCACCGCTGCCGGCGCTGCCGGCGCTGCTGGTACAGCCGTCACTGCTGGTACCGCCATGACCGCTGGTGCCGTTGTCGGTATTCCCGCAGGTGGTGTTGGGGGTGGTGGTGCGGGGGTTGGTGGCGGTGTTCATGACGGTGGTGAGGACTTCGTATTGGTCGGTGGTGGCGCGGATTTCGAGGTGGTGGAGGCCGCCGCGTTTGTGGTGGAGGAAGACGCCTTGGCGGTGGCGGAGGTTTTCTTCGGAGGGTTCGGTGCCGTCCTGGTCGAGGGCGTCGATCCAGCGGTGGGCGATGCGGGTGAGGAAGTCGTGGTCGTTTTCGATCGCGGTTTGGGTGAGGTTGTGTTCCATTTCGGTGATCAGGGCGGGGTGGGGGATGTGGCGGACTTTGTCCAGGGCGGTGGTGATGGTGGTTCCGGCGCGGGAGGAGATGATTCCGGTGGTGAGGGCTGCTGCGGTTTCTTCGCGTTCGGGTGGCATGGGCCGGCCGGCGAGTCCGGTGCGGGGGAGGGTGGCGTTGGCGAGGGCGAGGCGGCGGCGTGCTTCGGGGGTGCTGATCCGGAGCCGGGTGCGGAGGAACTCGGCGGTGTTTCGGGCTCCGTCATCGGCCGGGGACCAGGTCACCGCAGAGGCAGAGGCCGCCGGGGTTGGAGCGGGGGCGGCGGCAGCGGCTAAGGAGGAGCCAGAGGCTCCAGCCGTGGTGGCGGCCGGCTCGGAGGGCTGAGCGCCAGGATCCGGGACAGGCCCGGGTTCGGTGCACCAGCCTGTGGTCCAGCCGGCGGCGCGGCTGGCGGTCGCGGCGGCGTTGATCGCCTCGGTCCGTGTCCGGTCCACTGCCGCGGCGGCGAGTACTTGCAGGTGTTCGACGCGGCGGGAGAGCTTCTCGGTCAGTTCCGCGAAATCGGCCGCCTGAAGGAAGTTGGCCGCGGCGAGCTCCTCCGGCGCCGAGCTGGTGGCGGACTCCAGCAGCGCCAGTGACGCGTTCAGATCAGTCGTTGCCAGCGCCAGTTCAGCGGTCAACAGGGCCGCTGACTCCGGGCCGTCCGTGCCGAGGTGTGGAGTGGCAGGGCCGGAGCCAGCTGCAAAGCCGGCGGCAGCACCGCCGTCGGACACGTCCTTGGCCGGTGCGTCAGAAAGGGGAGCTGCAGGGACGCTGCGCAGCCGGCGGCCAGGCAGCAGGGCCGCGGAACCCAGGCTCGAGACGTCAGTCCCGGCTGCCATCTCCGCTCGATCCTCCCCAAAGGCTTCCATGCGAAAACTATCTCAAGGGGGTCTGACATTTTTGGATGTGACCGAAAGCACTGCCTGCCTCCAAGCCGGCGGCGGCACCGCCGCCGGAGTGTCCGCAACGGCGGTGCCTGATCCGGCAGAAGCCGGACGTCCGGAAGCGGGGATGCCATGCAGCAGGGCAGAATGCAGGCCGGGCAATGTTGCCCGGCCTGACATCCTGTCCGCAGTTTCCCCGGTGGCTTCCATAGGAAAACATTGTCAGAGGGGTCTGACATTTAATTTCTTGCCCACACCACCCAGGGTGCAGGCTCAAGCAGCCAACCGGCTACTGCTTGTCTGGATTTACATTCGTGGCGGCGCCGGCGGGAGTGGCTCCGCCCTCGTCCGACCAGTCCTGGCCCGTGCTGTCGTTGCGTGCCGGATCGGACTCCACATCGGAGGTTCCGAGGTTGACCGTCTCCGGATGCGTGCTGTGGGCGGGCACGTGCCCGCTGTCTGCCGAGGTACCGGCTGCAGATGCAGTGCCGGCGGAAGCGGTGCCAGCATCACCCGGTTTCGGCGTGTCGTGGTGCATGGCCGAGCTGAGTACGGTTCCTGCCCGGCGCGCGGCTTCCGCCAACTGGTCACCGACCTCAGGGGCCTTTTCCTTGACGGCTTCCGTTGCTGCCGTGACCTTGTCCTGGACCGGCTTACTGTCCCAGATGCCTGCGGCCCGTGCTTTGAGCTTGTCGTAAGCTGCCCGGCCGGACCTGGATCCGAGCACGTAGCCTGCAGCGATTCCGGCGCCGAAGAGAAGTTTGGATTTCATGATGATCTCCTGCTCTTGAGGGGGATCTGTACGAATTGATTCGGCCCGTTGGGCCGGGTAGGAGACCGGCTCCGGGAAGTTTCCCCGGAGCCGGTTCCGGCACTGTCCGGCCTAGTGGGCCGAGCGCTTGGTAATCATGCCGTAGACCAGCAGGACGATAAGTGCCCCACCGATCGCCAGCAGCCATGTGGACAGCGAGAAGAACTCGTTGATACCCACGTTGAAGAGCGCGCTGCCGATAAAGCCGCCGAGGATTGCGCCGACGACACCCAGCAAGAGCGTGATGAAAATGCCGCCGCCCTGTCGGCCGGGGAGGATGGCCTTAGCGATGGCTCCAGCGATGAGACCCAGAATCAGAAATGCAAAAAAACCCATTTTTTATCGTTCCTTCTTCAGCTAAAGGAGTTACCCGGATTGCCGGGTACGCTTCGTCCTTCTCCCTAATACTAAACATGCTTACTATTTTTCTTCCAGTCGCCCTCCGGTGCGGAGCGGCCGGGAAGGCGAACGCACGCCCGGGCGTCAGTGGCCCTGGACGTCGGAATTTACGCCCGCCTCGGGCCCTTCATCGAGGGTGCTAATGGCGGTCAGGTCCTCCTCATCCAAAGTGAAATCGAAGACGTCAATGTTCTCCGTCATTCGCTGCGGATCGGCGGACTTGGGGATGGCCACCAGCCCCTTCTGGACGTGCCAGCGCAGCACCACCTGGCTCACCGTCCGGCCGTGTTTGCCGGCGATTCGGTTCAGAACGGGCGCGGAGAGGAGGCCCGATCCGGCACCCAGCGGACTGTATGATTCGGTGGCAATCCCGTGCCGCTCGTTGTAGGCGCAGTCCGCGGAGCGGGTCACGGAGGGGTTGAGCTGGATCTGGTTCACGGCCGGTACAACGTCGGTCTCCCACATGAGCTTTTCCAGGTGGGCGGGCTTGAAGTTGGATACGCCGATCGACCGGGCTTTCCCTTCGCCCTGCAGACGTTCAAAGGTCTTCCACGTGGAGATGAAATCTCCGCGGCGGGGGAGCGGCCAGTGGATCAGCAGCAAGTCCACATAGTCCAGGTTCAGGCGCTTCAGCGCGCCTTCAAGGCCTGCCACGGCCAGATCCCCACCCTGGAATTCCCCGTCCAGCTTGGTGGTGATGAAGAACTCCTCCCGGTCCAGGCCGCTGGCTCGGATTCCGGATCCGACGCCGGCCTCGTTCCCGTATCGCACGGCCGTATCGATATGACGGTATCCGGCTTCCGCAGCGCGTACGACGGCGTCACTCACCTCCCGGTCGTTCAGCGGCCAGGTGCCAAGGCCGATTTGGGGTATCCGGTTGCCGTCGTTCAGCTCGATGACTGGTGCGAGTGCCATGCGGAAGAGTCTTTCCTATCGGGGGCTGTTTGCCCAGACCCCGGTTGCCAGCTTGACCGCCCGTGTTGCTATCTTCCGAGGTCAGCCCGGGAAAGCTTACGGGCCGCCTGTTGTTACGATGAGCGCAAGGAGGCATATGCAGGTCTTGCTCGGTAGGCGCGCTCTGGTGGACGTAGCCGTTGCCATGGCTGGTTTCCTTGTGTCCGGGACTTGGCTTCTGACTGCTACCGGTGCCGGGGCACCGCACTTCCTTGCCGCGATAGGTGCCGGAGTGGCGGTTGTAGGACATGCTGCGGCTTCCATCGTCTGCCGCAGGCCCCGGCTGACCACGGCA
This sequence comes from Arthrobacter sp. K5, assembly GCF_040448525.1. Lineage (NCBI taxonomy): Bacteria > Bacillati > Actinomycetota > Actinomycetes > Micrococcales > Micrococcaceae > Arthrobacter > Arthrobacter sp. K5. The sequence continues at coordinate 3,666,229 of NZ_CP159279.1, forward strand.
GCGGACCGCGTTACCCTGACCCGTGCTGTCCTGGTGGCATGCTGTGCGGCGGCAACGGTTCCGGCGTTGTTCAGCGGAGCCGGACCCGGCATGCCGGTGGTCGTGCTTGGTGCGGTGGCTTTTCTTCTTGACGCGGTGGACGGGGCCGTTGCACGGCGGTTTGCCTGCGTGAGCCCGGCGGGAGCTCGGCTGGATGTCCAGACCGACGCAGCGCTGGTCCTCGTACTGTCGTGTGCAGCTATCCCTGTCGTCGGTCCCTGGGTGCTGGCCATCGGGCTCCTGTGGTATGCCTTCGTTGCCGCCGGCTGGATCAGGCCTGAACTGAAACGAATGCTGCCCGTTAAAAGGCTGCGCAAGGTTATCGGCGCCTTCCAGCCCTTCGCCTTGCTGGTGGCACTCACGCCCGGAGTCCCCGGTGGAATCGGCGCGTCAAGCGTCGTCGTGGCGCTCGTGACGCTGGGGGCTTCGTTCGGGCGCGACATCGTCGAACTGGAACAAGGCCACCGCAAGTTGACCGGCCACCGCTCCAGGACTGAACTGGTGAACTGACGGCTACTGGTGAACTGGCGGCTCCAGGTGAACTGCCGACGCCTGCACGTGGCGAAGGGCTTGGTGCTCTGGACTAACCGTGGAGGCGCTGGTAATTCTTGGAGTGGCCCGGCCGGAAAGTCCCGGCCCTTCCAACAGCTAAGGATCCAGACCATGAGCGACACGCCCGCCGATCCGGAGCAGAACCCGACGGACCAGACCGAGGGAGGTTCACCCCAGGGATTCCCCTTCGACCCCAACCAGGACCCGCCCCAGGAGGAACCGGCAGTTCCGCACCAGGACACCCCGGGGCCACCCACCGGCCCGGACGGCGAACCTGATGAGCCCGCGCTGGAGGATCCGCAGCGGCCGCCCTCCCGTTAGCAACCCATCAGCACAGGCCCGCGCCCCGTCGCCGGCCTGTGCTGATGCCCAGCCGTAGGGCAGGATTCTATCCATTCGTCCATTGGGCGCGTGTGGCGTGTTTCCTAGCCTTGGAGGAGAACTTCTCCCAGCCCTCCGACCCAAGGATGACCTTCAACGATGAAACGCATCGCACTGCTTCGGGAACGCTCCACACCCTCCGCTTCGACCGGAACCCACTGCCCGGCGTCGGGAATGTGGGCCCCCGTCGACGCGCCGGACGAGGCGCACGCCTTCTTTGAAGGACAGGTATTTCCCGCGTTCCGCGGGATCCCCACCGTGTGGCGCCGGAGTGCTGCCGGCCAGGATTAAGCAAATAATGCGGCGCCGGCTGAACAACAGCCGGCGCCGCATTATTAGTTCCGCTGCCGCTGTTCCGCTGCCGCTGTTCCGCTGCCGCTGTTCCGCTGCCGCTGTTCCGCTGCCGCTGTTCCGCTGCCGCTGTTCCGCTGCCGCTGTTCCGCTGCCGCGCGGTCAGTCCCGCTCCAGGCGGAATCCGAGCTTGAGGGTGACCTGCCAGTCCGCCACCTGGCCGTTCTCGAGATGGCCACGGATCTCTTTGACCTCGAACCAGTCCAGGTTGCGCAGGGTCTTTGCGGCGTCGGAAATGCCGTTGCGGACGGCCGCGTCGACGCCTTCGGTCGAGGTTCCGACAATTTCAGAAATGCTGTAGGTGTTATTAGACATCTTCGCTCCTCGTGATCGCCATCGATACCCGGCTGCGGGCCGTTCCTGCAGAGTATCGGACGAGGCGCCCAGGGACTAGGCTTCCAGCACGTAGCTTCTGAGGTCGTCGAGGGTCTGCTGCATGTGGGCGTCCATGGCGTTGCGTGCCTGCCGCGGATCGCGGGCAGCCAGGGCCTCGAAAATGTTCTGGTGGTGCCCGATCGCATGCTCCTGGATATCAGGCACCTTCGAGGTTTCCGTTCGGCCCTTTTCGAGAACCCGGTGCAGCGGTTCGAAGAGGACTGCCACGAAGACGTTCTCGGACGCGTGGAGAATCTGGTCATGGAATGCCAGGTCGGCGGCAACAAAGCTCGCCACGTCGTTGGCCTGGTGCGCCTTCCGCATATCCGCCACGCAGGTCCGAAGGCCATCAAGCTCGTCATCGGTGATGCGCTGGGCCGCCAGTTCGCAGGCGCCTGTTTCCAGCATCCGGCGCAGCTCGATCAGCTGGACCGCGGCGGCCGGCCCGTTCTGGCCCTCGGAGGCGGCCCGGAGCACTGCCTCCAGTGACGACCAGCGGTTCAGCGGGTTCACGAACGTGCCGCGGCCCCGTTCCACGCTGAGGATGCGCTGCGCTTCAAGCGTCTTCATCGCCTCCCGCACCGTCATGCGGCTGACGTCGTGCCGCGCGCTGAGTTCGAGCTCCCCCGGCACGCTGCTGCCCGGCGGAAACTCGCCGGAGATGATGCGGTCAAGGAGTTCGTCGGCGACGACGCCCACCAATGATTTGCGTGCCATTTCTTCCGTTCAGCGTGTGCGGCCCTTCAGCCGTGATGTCTGCAAAAGTGTACTTGCGCACGTGCTGTGCGTTATGCCACACTAGCACCAGACGCAAGATGTCTGACATCTGACAAATCATCCGCATGACAGTTTCGACACAACGGAGTGCACAGTGCCCCTCGAATCCGACGTCCTGGCCGCCTTTCCCGCCGAGCTCGAGATCCCCGCCCGGCAGGTTGCCGACGCCGTTGCGGCCACGGCGGCAACGTCCCCGCGCGTCCTCGTGGTGCTCGACGACGACCCCACCGGCACCCAGTCGGTGGCAGATCTCCCTGTGCTCACCCGCTGGGAAGTCGAGGACTTCCAGTGGGCTCTGCATCAGGGTAAGCCCGCCGTGTACGTGCTGACCAACACCCGGAGCCTCGACCCGGAAGAAGCAGCCGCCCGCAACGAAGAGGTGGTGCGCAACGCCCTGGCCGCTGCCCGCGACGGAGAGGTCCGGCTCGGCTTTGTTAGCCGCAGTGATTCGACCCTCCGCGGCCACTTCCCCCTGGAACCGGACGTCATCGCCGCCACGGTGGCGGCAGAAAGCGGAGAGGCCACCGACGGCGTCGTGATGGTTCCCGCATTTCCCGACGCCGGCCGCATCACCATTGGCGGTGTCCACTACACTCGCGGACCCGGGGCCGGCGAGCTGACCCCCGTTGCCGAGACCGAATTCGCCAAGGATGCCACCTTCGGCTTCGCTAATTCCGAGATGGCCAAGTACGTGGAAGAGAAGTCGCAGGGGCGGTTTGCCGCGGACTCCGTGATCGTGCTGGACCTGAACATCATCCGCGCCGGTTCCGCCACCGGGCAGGCTGAGGTGTCGGCCAAGGCAATTGCTGACGCCATCGAGCCGGCCACGCAGTCCACGCCCATCGTGGTGGACATCGTCACGGAAAACGACATGCGCGCCCTGGCCCTCGGGTTGGAAGAGGCCGAGCGCCGCGGAAAGAAGCTGCTGTATCGGGTTGGCCCGCCGTTCATGCGCGCCCGGATCGGCCAGGACATCCGGCCCGAGCTCAGCGGCGAGGAAGCCTACGCGGGCAACACCCCGTCCGAAGCCGGCGGCCTGATCGTGGTGGGCTCGCATGTGGGCGTGACCACCAGGCAGCTCAAGGTGCTCACCGACCGGCACAGCAGTGCGCGCATCGTGGAGATCGACGTCGAACACCTCCTGGGCGAGGATGCACCCGCCTACCTCGACCAGACGGTGGATGCCGTGGTGGCGGCATTGCGCAGCGGCGACGTCATCGTCCACACCAGCCGCCTGCTCATCAAGACCGATGACCCGGCCGAAAGCCTGCGGATCGCGCGCACCGTGTCCGCCGCCGTCGTCGCCGTAGTGAACCGGACACTGAAGACCTTCCCGCCGCGGTTCGTCATCGCCAAGGGCGGGATCACATCCTCGGATGTTGCCGCGCACGGGCTGGAGATCCGGCACGCGATCGTCCGCGGGCCCATGCTGCCCGGCATCGTGAGCCTTTGGGAGCCGGTTGACGGCCCGGCCAAGGGGATTCCGTACATCGTTTTTGCCGGCAACGTCGGTGACGACGAGTCGCTCGCCCAGGTCACCAGCAAGCTCAGCAACACGTCCCCGCGTATCCCCTAACCTCGCAAGCTCGGCCAGGGAACCCAGTACGCGGGGGCCCAAGAAACTTCAACGGAGAACACCATGACCTCGAATTACAAAGTCACCGTCCTCGGCCTGGGTGCCATGGGCCTGCCCATGGCCACCCGACTCGCCAGCCAGCTGACCGTCCACGGGTTCGACATCGCCGAACCGCGCCTGCGCCTCGCCGAAGAAGCCGGTGTGAAGACCTTCGCTTCCGCCCGTGACGCCGCCCAGGACACTGACGCCCTGCTGCTCGCCGTGCGCAACAGCGAACAGCTCGACGATGTTCTGTTCGGCGGGAACGGCGTGGCCTCGGTACTGAAGCCGGGCGCCGTCGTCATCCTGACCAGCACGGTGGGCACCGAGGCGATTCCGTCCACCGTCGCGCGCCTGGCCGAATTCGGCGTCGGGCTTGTGGACGCCCCGTTGTCCGGCGGCCCGAAGCGTGCAGGCGAGGGCGACCTGCTGATCGTCGTCGGAGCCGAACCCAAGGCGCTGGAATCTGCGCGTCCGGTCCTTGAGCTGCTCGCGTCGACGCTGACCGTCGTGGGCGACAAGCCCGGTGACGGCCAGGCGCTGAAGACCGTCAACCAGCTGTTGTGCGGTATCCACATTGCGGCTGCCGCTGAAGCAATGGCGCTGGCCGACGCGCTGGGCCTGGACCAGGCGAAGACCCTGGCCGCGCTGGAGGCCGGCGCGGCGGGCTCGTTCATGCTGTCCAACCGCGGACCGCGGATCCTGGAGGCCTACAGCGAGGAAGGCGCCGAGGTGCTCAGCCGCCTCGACATCTTCGTCAAGGACATGGGCATTGTGGGCAAGGCTACGCGCAGTGCCGGCCTGGCGACCCCCGTTGCCGCCGCCGCCGAGCAGCTGTACCTGCTGGGCCAGGCCCACGGGCTGGCCGCCGCTGACGACTCCGCCGTCATCAAGGTTGTTGCCCCCACCAAGCGCACCGGCGGGGAAGGCTGATGCGGGCACAACTCGATGAGCTGGCGGTGTCCGCCCTCAAACGGGGGTCGGCCGTACCGGCGTTCACCTGCTACGACTTCACCACGGCGCTGGCGGTGGTGAGCGCCGCGGAGGAAGCGCAGCGCGGCGTCATCCTGCTGGTGGCGCCCAAGACTGCCGCCACGGCCAACGGACTGAGGCTCATCTCCGCGCTCCGGGGTCTGGCCGACGACGCGTCCGTCCCGGTTGCCGTGCAGCTGGACCACGCCACAGACCTTGACGTCATTTCCGCCGCCGTCGCCGCGGGGGCCGACTCCGTCCTGGCGGACGGCTCGGCGCTGCCGTACGAGGACAACATTGCCTTGGTGTGCGCAGTGCGTTCCGCACTCGAAGCCCAAGGGCATGCCGAAGTGGTCCTGGAGGCTGAACTCGGCGGCCTGGCCGGGGACGAGGACAGGGCCTTCGGCACGGAGGGCGACGGGGCGGGCAACGAGGTTGCCGGGCTCACCGACTCCGCCCAGGTGGAGGACTTCGTGGCACGGACGGGCGCACAGCTGCTCGCCGTCGCCGTGGGCAACGTCCACGGGAAGTACAAGGGCGAGCCGCGGCTGCGCTGGGACGTCCTGCAGGACATTGCCGTGCGCACGCACATCCCGCTGGTGCTTCATGGCGCCTCGGGCATTCCGGCGGACGAGCTGGCCAAGGCGCCCGCCATGAACGTGGGCAAGGTCAACTTCAATACCGAACTCCGCACCGGCGTCCTCGCCACGCTCGAGGAACAGCTCCCCGCGCACCGGGCCGACGGCGAGAACCTGCAGGGACTCCTGACCCGGTGGAACGCCGCCGCCAAGGACTTCGGCACGAGCACGCTGGCGATCCTCAGCCGCTGATTGGAGTCTTTGTACACGTATCGCGAGTTCGGGGGCCTTCAGAAACCAATACGTGGACAAAAGCTCGTCAGTCGATCACGAAGACCCGGATCACCACGCGGTCCGGATGCCGTTCGCCGGTCCCCACCGCCAGCCGCGTATTGAGCCAGTCCCATTCCGGCGCGGACGCGGTGAGCCGTGGCCAGCAGCGGAAGTAGATGCTGCCGGCATTTACGGGCTCGCCGCGGTTGAGCCGCCCCATGTCCTCGTCACTCCCGTGGCGCAGCGCCGAATTCTGAACAAAGATGCGGTGGCCGTCCGTGGTCTCCAGGACATAGCGCGCGTCCAGTTCCGTCAGTGTGGGACTAAGGAGGAGCTGGTAGTCGGCGCCGCCCGGCAGGACCCGTCCGTTCAGGCGCGGGCCGCTGACTGTTCCGCCGGTGATGGGGATGATGCGGCGGTGGCCTTCCGGGGTGGGCCCGACGTCGATCGGCTCGCCGACGGTGACTGACAGTTCCGCCAGGAAGGTGAGCCCGGGGGCTGCCGGGGATTGCCGTGCTTCCGGCGGGGCGGTCACAGGATGCCTGCTGTCAGGCGGCTCGGATGGTCCTCGCCGAACAGGATGGTCTGCCGGGCAACCATGGTCTCGGCCGAGTCATAAGCCAGCCGTCCGGTGTTGAGGTTGCGGTCCCAGCGCGGATGGCAGCTGGACGTGACCTGGACGCGCAGCCTGTCGCCGGCGGCAAATGTGTAGGCGGTCTGCCACAGGCTGACTGAGTACTCGTAGGCCCTGCCCGGTTCGATCGGCGACGGCGCGTGGCCGGGCTGGAACAGGCCGGTCCCGGCATGGCTGTCCCGCCAGGAGGCCCGGACAATTCCATCGGCAATGCTCAGTGACGTTCCGTCCGGAGCCACCCGGCACAGCCGCACCACAAAATCCGTATCGACGGCGGTGGAGGCGGCGAAGAAGGTGGCGGTGACTTCACCGAACAGCGTGACCGGCTCCTCGAACTCCTCCGTGGTGAAGGTGAGGACGTCGGCCCTGGCTTCCACATCGTGCTGCTTTGCCGGCCCGGCGGGAAACGCGCCATGGATCATGGTGGCGCCGCCGACCGTGGGCACAGGATCCAGGGGATCGTAGTCGTATTCGATGGAACCGCCGGACGCGGGCGTGTCCATGAGGGTCCCGTCCGCACCCAGGAACCAGCTGCGCTGGCTGTTCGGCGAGGGAAGTTCGTCAAAACCGCGCCACTGGTTTTCGCCCATGAAGTACAGCAGGACGGCGGGGACACGGTCCATGCTTTCCGGCCGGTCCTTGAGCACGGCATCGAACCAGGCCGTGTGGAGCCCGGAAAGATCACCCAGGCCGTTCAGCACGGATGCGGCGGCGTTCACCCCGAAGTTCACATCCGCGTAGCCGCCGGAGAAGTTCGTGTGGGTCCACGGACCCATGATGAGCCGTGGCACAGGTGCGGCGCCCGTCCGGCTGTGCGCCAGCTGCATGGCGTACTGCGCGAGTGTGCTCGGGCAGAAGATGTCGAACCAGCCGCCGATGTGCAGGGTGGGCAGCGGCACCGGCTTCGCCGAAGTTTCGTCCCACAGCCGGGTGAAGCCGTTCCCGGGGGATTCACCGGCCGAGGGCAGGATGTGCCGGTTCATGAATGTCCCGAGCCTGGCGGAGAGGTCGGACAGGGGGAGGGCATCGAAGGCGTCGCCGCCGGCGAACGAACGGTCCAGGTCCAGCCAGGACTGGAATTCCTTGCCCTGCCGTTCAGCGTCCTCCGAAAATTCACGGAGCACCTCGTTGGCTGAGGCTGACGCGTGGCCCCAGCTGAAGCGGCAGCCGAGTTCGACGGCGCCGCCGCGGTACAGCGAGCCGTTGTTGGCGTTGGCCCCCGCTGAAATGCCCGGTGCCAGGGCGGCGAGTCCGGCCGGGGCAAGGGACGCCGCCCGCCACTGGGTTTCGGCGAAGTACGACCGGCCCCACATCCCGACGGAACCGTTGGCGTACGGCAGCCGCGCTGCCCATTCGACTGTTGCGGCGCCGTCGGACGCTTCATTGACTGACGGGTCAAAGTCGCCGTCGGAACCGAAGCGTCCGCGGCAGTCCTGCATGATCACGACGTACCCGGCCGCCGCAACGGTTGTTGGGTTGAAGTAGGCGGAATTGACGGCGAGGTCGCGGCCGTAGGGTGTCCTGGTCAGCAGGACCGGGCACGGCTCGCCATCCGCGGGGCGGTAAACGGTGGAGCGCAGGACGGTGCCGTCCGGGAGCGGGGTTTCGACGTCTTGTTCGATCAGTACGGGGCGGGCTGTCACGGAAGGTTCCTCACTGTGGTGTGGCCGGATTTGCAAGGAGGGAGCGCCGGGGCGGGTGCCCTGTCACTCCCTCCTTGCCCGGGGTAAAGGTTTAGGTGTTGGCGGTTGCCTTGGTTCCAAGGTCCTCGGTGGCTACGTTGTAGGTCTCCTTGACCCAAATGGCGGTCACGGCAGCCGAAGCGAGGCAGCATGCTGCGGTGAACGCGGCCACGGGGATCCATCCGGTGGGTCCCGGCTGGACGACCGCGGCCGCGATGGCGGGTGCGAAGCCGGTGACAACGAGGCCCAGCTGGGAGGCGGTGGCGGCTCCGGAGTAGCGGACCTTCGTGGGGAACATTTCGGCTGTCATCGCCGGGCCGAGCGGGTTGACCATGCCGTATCCCACTGTCATGAACAGGATGCCGGTCGCAAAGATCAGCGGCACCGAAGTGGTGCTGATGGACCAGAAGAAGGCAAACGCTGCGGCGGCGCAGATCAGGTTTCCGGTGATGAAGACAGGCTTGCGTCCGATCCTGTCCGCGAGGATGCCGGCTGCCGGCTGGGCGATGACCGCCAGCCCTGCCGTGAGGATGGTGACGCCCAGCATGGCCGGCGCCGGGATGCCGAACTTGCTGGTGGCGTAGGCCAGGCCGAATGCGGCGAAAACCGAGGACACCACGCTCCAGAGTCCGAAGAAGATCACCTTGATGATGGTGGTCCAGTGGTCGCGGAGGACCACCTTGATGGGAAGTTCAGTTTCGGTTTCGGCTTCCTTGGCGGCCTCGAACACCTCGGACTCCGGAAGGCGCATGCGGATGTAGAGCCCGACGCCGACCACCAGGATGCTGGCAAGGAACGGCAGGCGCCAGCCCCAGCTGAGCAGGTCCTCCTGCGGCAGCATCGAAACGGCAAGGAACGCCAGCGAGGCGAGCATGATTCCGGCAGCCGCGCCGGTGTTGACCCAGCTGCTGTAGAAGGCCCGCTTGTTGCTGGGGGCATGTTCCATTGTCATGGTGACGGCGCCAACAGATTCACCGGCGGCCGAGGCCCCCTGCAGGGCACGCAGGACGACCAGCAGGATGGGGGCCGCCGCGCCAATGGCAGCGGTGGGCGGCAGGCAGCCGATCAGGAAGGTTGCCACGCCCATCACCACGAGCGTGAGCACCAGCATCTGGCGGCGGCCGATGCGGTCGCCGTAGTGCCCGATCACGCTCGCGGCCAGCGGGCGGACAACGTAGCCGATGCCGATGGTGGCCATGGACAGGATGGTGCCCAAGGCGGGATCGATCCCCGGGAAGAAGATTTTGTTGAAGATCAGCGCGGACGCCGACCCGTAGATAAAGAAGTCGTAGTACTCAAGGGTGCTGCCGATGAAACTGGCAACGGCGGCACGGCGTGCATGCTTGGTTCCCTGATGGGAAGCGGGTGTGACCTGTTCCGCGGACGGCGTCAACGGCGTCGGCGGATCGATGGGACCAGCGGTCATTGCGGATCTCCTACTGAGGCAAGGGAAGGAAAGATTACTGGGGCTCGCATGCTGAGCCGCGTGGCGGGGTCGGCTGTGGCCTCCGTCACGCGTTGGTCAATAGTATGCACTTGATTCTGCGCTCGTCAATAAACATGCAAAATAAGTGCGGGATGCGCTGCTGGCATGATGGAGGCGTGATGAGCAAGCTTCGTGTCCCCGGCCCCGGCATGGATCCGGACATGGCCATTGATTTTCCGCGGCCGTTGAAGGGGCCCTCGAGCCAGCACCAGCTGATGACGTTGCTGGTTGACTACTGGGTCAACAGCGATGCGTGGCTGCCTTCCCGGCTGATCGGTGCGCTGGCAGCGGATCTGGGCATCACGGCTTCAGCGTCGGCCACGGCCCTCAGCCGCCTCGCCTCCCGGGGTGTGCTGGAGCAGTCAAGCGCCGGCCGGTCGTCCCGCTACCGCATCACCGAGGGTGCGCGAAAGCGTGTGCGCTCCGGACTGGCGCAGGTTTCGGTGTTCGGTGAGCAGTCGCGTCCCTGGGACGGCAGCTGGACGGTTATCGCATTTTCCATCCCTGAGACGTCACGGGATGTCCGCGAACTGTTCCGGTCGCGGCTGCGGTGGCGCGGCTTTGCGCCGCTGTTCGGGGCGGTGTGGGTCTCGCCCCAGGACCACTCGGAGGAACTCGAAAGCACATGCAAGGCCTTCGGCGTTGACGATTTCGCCATATTTCGAACCGCCGATTCAACTCTCCGCGGCAAGAGGTTCATCGATGCCTGGTCGCCGCAGGAGTTCAGGGCGCAGTATCAGCCCTTCATCGACAGGTTTGCCCCGTGGCTGGAGCGCCTCGACGCCGGGACTGTGACGCCGGCGGAGGCCCTGCGGGTGCGGACCGAGCTGATGGATGCCTGGCGGGCATTCCCTTGGAGCGACCCGGACCTTCCTGCCGAACTGCTGCCGGAGGCCTGGCCACGCACCGAAGCGCGCGAGGTCCTGGTCCGCCTGTATGACGGGCTGGCGCCGGCGGCGCTTGAGCACGTCGAGGAGGCCGTGGCCCGGGAGGCCCCGGACCTGGCGGGCTCTGCCAGTGTCATGCCGGTGCGCTCCGGCAGCTACTGAGCGCGTCCCGCGGGAGTTTTGTACACGTCTCGCGAGTTCGGGGGCCTTAGGGGCCAATAAGTGGACAAGGACTCCATGCCGCCACATGTGGGGGAAGTTGGCGCACAATGGAAACCACAACGACGTAAGCGAGTTCCAGTGGGGCGCCATGAAGAATTCCACGGAGCCAGCGGCAGGAAAGGACATGGCCGGGACCGCCCGCGACCTGGCCATCGATCTCGCGCGCTTCGTTTGCCTCGCCCTTGTGGTGGTGGGGCACTGCATGATGACCAGCCCGGTACTGCATCCCGACGGCACCGTCACCACCGAAAACACCCTGGCCGAGCAGGACTGGTTCGAGCCGGTCATTTGGGTCTTCATGGTGATGCCGCTGTTTTTTGTGGCCGGGGGCATCACCGGGATTCAATCCTGGCGGCGCATGCAGGCACGCGGCGGCAGCGGCCTTGAGTTCGTCCAGTCCCGGCTGCTGCGCCTGGTCCGCCCGGCGGCGGCCCTGCTGGCGGCAATGTTTGTTGGCCTGTGGGGTGCGCTGCTGGCCGGTGTGGATCCGCAGGTGGTGCAGCTGCTGGCCAGTGGAGCCGGGATGCCGCTGTGGTTCCTCGCTGCCTATCTGGCGGCCCAGCTGAACATTCCGCTCCTGGTGCGGCTGCACCGGCGTGCCCCGTGGCTGACGCTCCTGGGACTGGTGGCGCTAGTGGTGACGGTGGACTGCTTCCGCGGCGCTTTCCCGTCGTTCGCTTACATCAACATGGTGTTCGTCTGGTGCGCCGTGCAGCAACTCGGGTTCTTCATGGCCGACGGCTGGCTGGACCGGTGGAGGGGCTCGCAGCTGGTGGGGCTGATCGCAGCCTGCAACCTGGTGATGGTTGTCCTGGTGGTGCTGGGCCTGTGCCGGGACAACATGCTGGTGAACCTGAATCCGCCCAACCTCAGCCTGGTCCTGCTGGGCGTTTCGCAGGCGGCGGTGCTGCAGCTCACCCGACCCCTGCTGAGCGCACTCGCCGCCGTGCGGTGGATCCGTGCAGTGGTGGCTGTTGCGGGCCGCCATGCCATGACGGTCTATCTCTGGCACCTGCCGCTGCTGGCCGCCATGACCGGGCTGCTCCTGCTGACCGACTTTCCCAAGCCCGCCTCGGGTACCGCCGGATGGTGGTGGTCCCGCCCGCTCGTTTTCTTCGGCGTGGTCCTCCTCCTGCTGCCCGCGGTTCTCCTGTTCGGGCGGCTTGAGGAACGGCCGACGCCGGCCATGCACTCACGCGGCCGGGCACCGGCCGCCGTGGTGACCGCCGTCGTTGTCGTTTTTGTCCCGGTGGCTGACGCCGCCGTCAACGGCCTGACGCTGGGACTCCTTGGCGGCGGTGCCGCCTGCTTTGCGATGGCTGTGCTGCTGCTGGGGCGCGTTCCCGCCCGCGGCACTCGACCATTGCCAGCACAGGCATTAAGTGCCAATGTCGAACCATGACGGAGAACACGGCAGCCACCGAGGACCATTTCACCCCGGACGTCACCACGTTCCGGAACGATGAGCTCCACCGCTACGAACTGCACGTGGGGGGAAAGCTGGCGGTGGAGGTCAGGTTCGAAGACAAGCCTGGGCACGTGGATTTCATCCACACCCAGACGTCCGAGCAGTTCCAGGGCCACGGCCTGGCCAAGGTGCTCATCCACTTTGCCCTCGACGATGTTGTGGCGTCGGGTAAGCGGATCATTCCGCATTGCCCGTTTACCGCCCGCTACCTGCGCAAACACGAGGTGTACACGCAGTGCATCGACTGGCCTGAGGCGGCCGCACCCAAGCTTCTCGGTACCTGACGCACGTCCCAAGCCGGCAGCGTCCCCGCCGTACCTGCGTCCCCGCGGCACTTGTGAGCTGCGGGGCATTTCCGTACGATCGGGCAAGGCTATGCAGTTGGCCTTTGGACTCTCTCTTGGGGATCTCTTTGAATCACAACTGCGTGGTGCCGGTGCGGGTCGAACACCCCTGGCACGTCACTTCCGGCCTCCGTGTGCCCACCTGCCTGGTCCCGGGGGTGCGGTGCGATGACTGACGAAATCTTGACTGATCCGGCGATGAGCGACCGTGCCATGACGGATGAGGAGCTGCGCCGCCACCTGGAGGGACGCCTGGACGGAGCCGTGGACCCGGCTGCAACCCTCGCTGCGGTGCCGGACGCGGAGCTGGCCCGGCTGGCGGACGGGCTGTACCGGCATTTGGACACGCCCAGCCCTGCCTTCGGCGCCCGCTTCTGGTATGTCCAGGTCAGTGAGGAACTCAGGCGGCGCCGCCTTCGCCCGTCCCGCCCGGGCGCCGCTCCGGCGGACCCGGTCGCAAGCGAGGCCGCCGCCGGGTAGGCGCGCCCGCGCCGTGGGGCTTAAGTGTGCGTTCGCGCTGGGTGGGATTACGACGGCGGGGGCTGCGTGGCGCGGTTGCGTTGCCATTGCGCTGCGTGCCAGAAAAGCAGGCCGAGGAATCCAGCGAGGCCGGCGAAAAGCATCTGCGGCGCGAACGTGATCCACATGTAGCTCACGGGCATGACCTGCGGCTGGGTACCGGAGTTCAATGACTCCTGGGCCAGTGTGAAGACTCCGAATGGTGACACCAGCAGGATCGCCTCGATCACCCACAGCGCAACGATGAATGGGTTCACGGACAGCCGGCTCCGTTGCATTCCGGGCTGCCCGGCGCCGGGCCCGTATGCGGTGGGATTGCCCTGCGAATCCACTTCCCGAAAATTTATCGGATCCTGCTCGTAGCCGGACATGTTCCCCCTGCTTCCTGCTGCGGTCGGCGCCTCGTGCAGAAACTCTACTCCGCCCGTCCCATCGTGTCCCGGGAGGGCGTCCCGCCCGCCAGGCGGGCATTATGTGCGATTCGGCTGGGCGGCGAAAGTCAATGACCTCGAAAAACGGGGAAAAAACCGCGGATCTTCGCGGTTCCCAGAAATACATCACATAAGTTTGACTAAAAGGCTGTCCTAAGTAAGGCTTGCCTTGCTTGGTGCCCGTTGCTGGTGCCTGGTGCATATCACGCCGAAAAAAGGATGACTTATGACGCTGCTGCCCGACGTGGAGGAACCACGCGTGGACTTCGATGCCGGAACTGGCCCGCATGCCCAACACACGTCTGCCCAAGGCACTTCCGGCCTGGATTTCGGGTCCGGCGTGGAACTCGCGCTCGCGGCCAGCAACCAGCTGTTCAACGCCCGGAATGCGCCGCGCTACGTGGCCCAGGTGCTGCAGGGCGTCAACGCCGTGGCCACCAAACTCGAGCGCACCTCGAAGCCGTTCACCGGCGTCGGCCCGGCCGAGATGAAGCGCCGCGTCGAGGCAGTGGACCTGGAGCGGCCGCTGCCGGACACGGCGGCAGCCCTCGAGGAGCTGCAGCACACCTACCTGCGCGACGCCGTGTACTTCCATGACGCAAAGTACGCCGCGCACCTGAACTGCCCGGTGGTCATTCCCGCCCTCGTGGGCGAGGCAGTGCTGTCGGCCGTGAATTCGTCGCTGGACACGTGGGACCAGAGCGCAGGCGCCACAATGATCGAGCGCCGCCTCATCGACTGGACCGCCGAGCGGCTCGGCCTGGGAAGCACCGCCGACGGCGTGTTCACGTCCGGCGGCAGCCAGTCCAACCTGCAGGCGCTGCTCATTGCCCGCAACCACGCGGTGGCCCGGCTGCGGCAGGATCCGGCCAACGAGGGGCTGCGTCTGCCGCTGCTGCTGGAGAAGCTGCGGATCTTCACTTCGGTGGACAGCCACTTCAGCATCCAGAAGTCGGCGTCCATGCTGGGACTGGGGTTCGACGCCGTCGTGTCCGTCGCCTGTTCGCCCGACCACCGCATGGATCCGGCCGCCCTGGCCACCGCCCTGGCCACGGCCCACAACGACGGCCTGGTTCCCATGGCGGTTGTGGGTACGGCCGGGACCACGGACTTCGGCGCCGTGGATCCGCTGGCGGAACTGGCCGCCCTCGCCGGAGCCTACGGTGCATGGTTCCACGTTGACGCTGCCTACGGCGGCGGACTCATGGTTTCCAACCGCCACCGCCATCTCCTGGAAGGCATCAGGCTGGCGGACTCCGTCACGGTGGACTTCCACAAGACGTTCTTCCAGCCCGTCAGTTCCAGCGCGCTGCTGGTGCGTGAGGGCGCAATGCTGCGCCATGTCACCTACTACGCCGACTACCTGAACCCGGAAACCGCGGCCCGCGCCGAGATCCCGAACCAGGTGGACAAGAGCATCCAGACCACTCGCCGGTTCGACGCCCTCAAGCTGTGGCTGACGCTCCGCATCATGGGCGCCGATGCCGTGGGTGCGCTGCTCGACGAGGCGATCGACCTGGCGGCCCGTGTGGGCTCCGTTCTCGCAGCGGACGACGACTTCGAGCTGGCGGCCGAGCCGCAGCTGAGCACGCTGGTCTTCCGGTACCGGCCGCTCACGGCGGACGGGACGCGGCTATCCGAGGACGCGGCCGATGAGCTGAATCCGGCGATCCGCTCGGCCGTGTTCGCGTCCGGCCAGGCCGTCGTGGCCGGCACCAAGGTCGCCAGCCGGCACTACCTGAAATTCACGCTCCTCAACGCCGAGGCAACGCTCGAGGATATCGGCGAGATCATTGCCCTGCTTCGAAGCTCGGGCGAGAGCCTGCTCGCTGCCGGCTCGGCCGCACGGACGGAGGCACACGCATGAGCACGGCATCTTTCAGTACCTCAGGCGCAGGCCACGTTTACGATTTCGCCGGCATCGGTGTCGGGCCCTTCAACCTTGGGCTCGCCGCGCTGAGCCAACCGATCGAGGGCCTGGACGGCGTGTTCCTGGAACGGCGGGAATCCTTCGACTGGCACCCCGGCATGATGCTGGAGCCGGCCCACCTGCAGGTGCCGTTCATGGCGGATCTCGTGACCCTGGCGGATCCGACATCACCGTACTCCTTCCTGAACTTCCTCAAGCAGACCGGCCGGCTCTACCGCTTCTACATCCGCGAAAACTTCTACCCGCTGCGGGCCGAGTACAACCAGTACTGCCAGTGGGTGGCCGGCCAACTGCCGTCGGTCCGGTTCGGCGCGGACGTCACCGACGTGACGTACGACGGCGGCGTGTACACACTTTCGGTGGACGGCCCGGCCGGGCCGGAGGTGCTTCGTGCGCGCCGGCTGGTGCTCGGCACCGGAACATCGCCCTATGTTCCCGAAGCATGCCGCGGCATTCTGGCTGCCGGGGGACCGGTCCTCCACAACGCGGAATACCTGGCGCGGAAAAGCGAACTCCAGCAGCGGCGGAGCATCACCATCGTCGGCAGCGGACAGAGCGCGGCGGAGATCTACTACGAGCTGCTTCAGGACATCGACGTGCACGGGTACCAGCTCAACTGGGTCACTCGCTCGGGAAGGTTCTTCCCGCTGGAGTACACCAAGCTCACCCTGGAAATGACGTCGCCGGAGTACGTGGACTACTTCCACGGGCTCCCGCAGGAACAGCGCGACGGCCTCATCAAGAGCCAGAAAAACCTGTACAAGGGCATCAACTCCGAGCTCATCGATGCCATCTACGACCTCCTGTACACCAAGAGCCTCTCCGGCATGGTGGACACCCGGCTGCTCACGCATTCCACCGTGACCGGTGCGGACTGGAACGCCTCCACCGGGTCCCACACCCTGGAGCTGTCCCACGGGGAGCAGGGCGCGGACTATTCGCTGGACACCGAAGCCGTGGTGCTTGCCACCGGATACGCCTACCGCGAGCCGGCGTTCCTTGCCGGCGTGCAGGACCGCATTGCCCGCGACAGCGCCGGAAGGTTCGCCGTCCAGCGCAACTACAGCACCGGCGTCGAACCCGGCGAAATCTTCGTGCAGAACGCCGAACTCCACACCCACGGCTTCGTCACGCCGGACCTCGGCATGGCCGCCTACCGGAACTCCTGCATCCTCCGGGACATCCTGGGCCGCGAGGTCTATCCGGTGGAGCGCAGCATTGCCTTCCAGGAGTTCGGAGCGCCCGCCGTGCTTGCGCCGGCGGACGCCGCCGGACTGGCTGCGGACGCGGAGGTGCCCGCATGAGCTTCGCCTTCCGCTGCCTTGACGCAGCAGCCGACGCACCGCTCCTCCACAGCTGGGTCACCCGCCCGTACGCCTCCTTCTGGGGGATGCTGAACGCGTCAGTCGAGGACGTGGTGGAGGAATATTCCAAGATCCAGTCCAGCGGACACCACCACGCGCTGCTGGGGATCGACGACGGCGTCCCGGCCTTCCTGATGGAGGAGTACCTGCCGGCATTGTCGCCGCTCAGCAGCGTCTACGCCGTCCAGCCGGGTGATATCGGCATGCACCTGCTGGTCGCCCCGCCGCAGGGAATGCCGCGTCCGGGGTTCACTGCCGACGTCATGGAGTCGGTCCTGGACCGGCTCTTCCAAAAACCCGGTGTGGAGCGCGTGGTGGTGGAGCCCGACGCCCGCAACACGAAGATCCACGTCCTCAACGCCCGGCTGGGCTTTGAGCCTGCCGGCGAGGTGACCCTGCCGGACAAGCAGGCACTCCTGAGCTTTTGTACGCGCGAGTCATTCCACGCTGCGCGTGCCGCCCGTTCCTTGACCCCGACACGCCAATCAACGCAGGAAGCATCACTGTGACCACCCTTGAATTTGAATCTGTCCTGACCGCCGGCAATGCGGCTCCCCACCTCACGCCGGAACGCTGGGCCGCTGCCAACCGGCACCTGATCCGCAAAGCGCTCGCCGAGTTCTCGCACGAGCGGATCCTCGTCCCGGAACCGACCGGAAACGGCGACGGCGGGTACCGGGTCCGCAGTGACGACGGCACCGTTGAATACCGCTTCTCCGCCCGGATCCTGCAGATGGACCACTGGTCCGTCGACGCGGCTTCGATTACCTGCAGCCGCGACGGCCAGGACGCCCCGCTGGATGCGCTGCGCTTCATTACTGAACTCTCCGGAACCTTGGGCATCCGCCAGGAAATGCTGCCCATTTACCTCGAGGAGATCAGCAGCACCCTCTCCAGCCATGCGTTCAAGCAGTGGATGGGCCAGCCGTCGTCGGCCGAACTGGCAGCCGGCGTGACCCGCGGGGCGGACGCAGCCACGGACTTCCAGACGATTGAACGCAGCATGACCGAGGGGCACCCGTGCTTTGTCGCCAACAACGGGCGGCTGGGGTTCGGAATCGGTGACTACCGTGCCTTTGCCCCGGAGGCAGCAGCCCCGGTGCAGCTGGAATGGATCGCGGTGCACCGCAGCAAGGCGGTCTTCACATCCAGCGAAGGGCTGGACTACGCCGCGCACCTGGAAGCGGAACTGGGGGCAGGCACCCTGGCCTTCTTTGACGCCGAACTCGGCGCCCTTGGCCCGGACCCTGCCCAGTACTTCCTGATGCCGGTGCATCCGTGGCAGTGGGAGAACAAGCTGACGGTCACGTTTGCCGCCGAAATCGCCCAGCGGCACATTGTCCACCTCGGAATCGGGGCTGACAGGTACCAGGCCCAGCAGTCCATCCGCACGTTCTTCAATACCACCGCGCCGGGGAAAACGTACGTCAAAACAGCCATGTCCGTGCTCAACATGGGGTTCATGCGCGGGCTGTCACCGCAGTACATGAAGGCAACGCCGGCGATCAACGACTGGCTCCAGGACCTGATCGCCGGTGACGAGGCACTCCAGGGCCGGGGGCTTGCCATGATCCGTGAAGTGGCGGCCATCGGCTACCACAACGGCTACTACGAGGCAGCTGCTGCGAAGGAGTCGCCGTACCGGAAGATGCTCTCCGCGCTGTGGCGGGAAAGTCCGTTGCCGCTGCTCAAGGACGGCCAGCAGCTGGCCACCATGGCCTCCCTCCTGCACGTCGACGCCGCGGGCAAGCCCATGGTGTCCGCGCTGATCGAGCAGTCCGGGATGGAGCCGGGCGCGTGGCTGCGGCAGTACTTCGAGGCGTACCTCGTCCCGCTGGTGCACTGCCTGTACCGCTACGAGCTGGCCTTCATGCCCCATGGCGAGAACGTGATCCTGGTCCTCGAGAACGGCGTGCCGGTCCGCGCCGTCATGAAGGACATCGCCGAGGAGATCGTGGTGATGGGGGACAGGCTTGACCTGCCCGAAGCGGTGTCCCGGATCAAGGTGGACATTCCCGACGGCGACAAGGTCCTATCCATCTTCACCGACGTGTTCGACTGCATCTTCCGCTTCCTCGCCGCCCTCCTGGAGGAGGATGGCGTGCTCGGCGGCGAGGAGTTCTGGCGCACAGCGGCCGCAGCGGTTCGCGGCTACCAGGCGGAGCACCCGGAACTCGCGGACCAGTTTGCCCGCCACGATCTGTTCGCCCCGGACTTCGAACTGTCCTGCCTGAACCGGCTGCAGCTGCGCAACAACCAGCAGATGCTGGACCTGGCTGACCCGTCCGGGGGCCTGCAGAAGGCGGGACGGCTCGCGAATCCGCTGGCCACATTCGCCTGAACTCCGCCGTCAGGCACGGCTGATTCATCGGTGCTGCGGGGCTAGGCTGGTGGCATGACGCCCAATACCGCCAGACCCACAGCCCTCGTCACCGGCGCCACCGCGGGACTTGGCGCCGAATTTGCCCGCCAGCTCGCCGAAAAGGGAAACAACCTGGTGCTCGTGGCGCGCGATACGGCACGGCTGCAGGCCACAGCGGACGAGCTGCGGCGGCGGTACGGAACCACGGCGGAGGTGCTGACCGCGGACCTGACCGACGACGGCGGCGTGGCCGCCGTCGTCGGACGCCTTTCCGACCCGTCACGGCCGGTGGACGTGCTGGTGAACAACGCCGGAATCGGGCTGCTGCACAACTTCGACGAGAACCCGATCGAGGACGAGCGGAAGCACCTGAAGCTCCATGTGCAGACGGCCATGGAGCTCAGCCACGCCGCCCTGCAGGGCATGCTGGCCCGCGGTTCCGGCCGGATCATCAACGTGGCCAGTGTGGCGGCTTTCCTTCCCCGCGGTTCCTACTCGGCGGCGAAGGCCTGGCTGCTCAGCTTCAGCCGCTGGGCGAACCTTGCCTACTCACCCCGCGGCGTTAAGGTGACCGCCGTCTGCCCCGGATTTGTCCACACCGAGTTCCATGACCGGATGGGGATGGACAAGTCCGTGTCCCCGGGCTGGACGTGGCTGCGGCCGGGGCGCGTGGTCCGCGAAGCGCTGGCGGACAATGAGCGCGGAAAGGCTGTTTCCATCCCGACCAAGCGCTACAAAGTGCTGGCCGCCGTCGTCCGCGTGGTGCCGGACAGGTTTACGGCCGGGCCGCCGCGCCGGCCGCAGGAGCCTGGCGTCGGTTCCGCCGCGAGCGGATAAGGAGCACCACGAGGATTCCGGTGCCGGCCCCCACCACGGTTTCGACGGCGCGTTCGACGATGAGCACCTGCGGGTCCGCCGGCGCCGCAAGCTGCGTCATCAGCAGGATTACCGGAGTGAACCAGACCATCGCCAGCCCGTAGTGCCGGGTCATGAACAGCTCGGTGCCGAACTGGAAGACGATCACCAGCAGCGCCAGCATCGCAGCCTCCGCGCCCGGGAAGAAGTGCAGTGGGGCGCATGGCCCAGGCAGAAGTACGACGGCGACCAGCACCAGCCCGAGGAACGTCCCCATGATCCTGTGGATGCCGCGGTGGACGCTGCTGGGCAGGTCCGCGCCGGCGAGGGGAACCGCCGCCGCAGCCATCGCCCAATGCGGGTGGCCGCTTCCGGTCAGGACGCCGATGGCACCGGCGGCGCCGACGGCCAGCACATAGCGGGCAGCGTGCAGGGCTGTCCGGCGGCGCAGTGCTCCCCGCAGCCGGGCGGACGGCCGCGCTGCGCCGCGGCGCCATGCCCTGCCCCGGACCCAGCCGCCGAATCCCACGAGCAGGGAGAAAGCGGCGGCCGCGGCAGCGATGAGCAGCGCAACGTACCAAGGTACGGCGGTGGGAACGGATGCGCAGGCGCCCAGGGCAAGGATCCCGAAGAAGGGGCCGTTGGGCCGGAGATGGACCTTGTCCGAATAGACGGATCCTACGCCGGCCAGAAGGGCTTCGATGCCAACGAGCCACCATGAATGCAGGCCGTTGACCGAAAGGAACACGCCCACGGTCACGCCCGAGAGCAGGACCAGCGCCGCCTGGAGCTGGTGCTTGAGCCGGAGCTGGTGCGGCTCCGAGCGGCCGTACATGCCGGTAAGCGCTCCGAACACGGCGTAAATGGTGAGCTCCGGCCGGCCGGCGAGCAAAAGGACGAGGGAGGGGACGGCCACGCTGATGGCCACACGCCATGCGGAGAGGTGGTCGTTGTTGGCGGGGCCCAGGCTGTGGAGCTGCCGCAGGTGGTGCACTACAGACTGCACCGGCACGACCCCTTTCACCCTACGAAGGTAACACCGCCGCAAAGATCTCACCGCGGGCTGCGTCACAAAGTGAGGCAGGCAACAGGGGCGGTTCAACAGGCGGCAACTGGGTCAGCGCTGTCGAGATGGCAGCGCGAAGGCCCGCCCGGTATGCCCCTTGGAGAGGGTGGCCCGGACGGGCCTTCAGTCGCGTCAGCTTTCAGTGCCAACAGCCTGCATCAGGCGCGGGCGGGCACCTTGTTGAGTTCGTCGTCGAGGTCCTTGTCCAGGTCCCGGTCGAGTTCGTCGATGGCGTCGAACGGCAGTTCGTCGAGATCGATCAGCGGGTTCTCGTCCTGGGTGGCCACCAGTTCACGGGCCTCCGCCGCGGTGTCCACGCTGGGCATGGAGCCGGGCAGCGGGCGCTGGGCGGATTCCTTGAGGAAGTAGATGGCTGCGGCACCAACAGCCGAGGTGGCCATCAGGTAGTAGGCAGGCATCATGTCGTTGCCGGTGGCGTTGATGAGGGCATCCACGATGAACGGCGTGGTGCCGCCGAAGATTGCCACAGAGAAGTTGTAGGCAATGCCCATGGCGCCGTAACGGCTGGCAGTGGGGAACTGCGCCGGCAGCGCGGAGGCGAGGTTCGCAACGTAGAAAGTCACGGGGAACGCGATCAGCGACAGGCCGGCCAGGGTTGACCAGATGCTGCCGATGCCGATCAGCATGAACGCCGGGGCGGCCAGGACCACGGTGCTGACGGCACCGATCCAGAGAACCGGGCGGCGGCCGATGCGGTCAGAGAGCTTGCCGGTCAGTGGAATGCAGAGGCTCATGACCACGAGCACAGGGATGGTGAGCAGCGTGCCGTGGACGGGGTCGTAACCCTTGGACTCGGTGAGGTAGGTGGGCATGTAGGACGTCAGCGCGTAGCCGGCGGTGTTGGCCGCTGCCACGAGGATCATGGCCACGATGATCGAGCGCCAGTAAGCCTTGACGATGCCGATGGGCCCCTTTGCGGCAGCCTCATCACCGGCGGCAGCATCCTTGGCGAGTTCCTCCTGGGCGTCCAGGGTGGCCTGGAACTGGGGCGACTCCTCAATCTTGCTCCGGAAGTACACGGCGATGAGGCCCAGGGGACCCGCGATCAGGAAGGGCAGGCGCCAGCCCCAGTCCTCCATGGCGGCCTGGCCCAGGGTCAGCTGCAGCACAGACACCAGCGCGGCGCCCAGGGCGAAGCCGAGGTAGCTGCCCATGTCCAGGAAGCTGGCGAAGAAGCCGCGGCGCTTGTCAGGGGAGTACTCGCTGACAAAGGTGGTGGCGCCGGCGTATTCGCCGCCGGTGGAGAAGCCCTGCACGAGCTTGAGCACCACCAGGAGGGCGGCTGCCCACATGCCGATCTGCGCGTAGCCGGGCAGCAGGCCGACGGCGAAGGTGCTCGCCGCCATCAGCATCAGCGTGGCCGCGAGGACCTTTTGCCGGCCGACCTTATCGCCCAGCCAGCCGAACACGACGCCGCCGAGCGGGCGCGCGATGAAGGTGGCAGCGAACGTGCCCAGGAGGAACAGCGTCTGCACGCTCTTGTCGGCTTCCGGCAGGAACACAGGCCCCATGGTGGTGATGAGGTAGCCGAACACGCCGACGTCGTACCACTCCATGGTGTTGCCCACGATCGTGCCGCCGAGGGCCTTCTTGAGCATGGGCTGGTCGACGACGTTAACGTCGGATACCTTGAGCCGGCGCCGCGCGAGCAGCTTTGGTTTCTTCGCACCCTGGGGTGCGGCCTGGTTGGTTCCGCTGGCGTTCCTGGCGCCTGCTGAAGAGTCGGTCGTGCTTCGGTCTGTGGGCATTTGGGCAACTCCTGTGGAGGTCATTTGCTTGCGACTTATAGCTGCCCCGCTCCGGGCAGGCCTTCAATTTTACGGGATTTCCATGGAAATCGAGAGTTGGGTGCCGTATGATCGCCCGGTTTCGGGGGGTGGAACTGACCGAAAGTCAGATTTGTTTTGGCCGATCTGGCCCCGCCATTCCGCGGATTTTCCGCATCGCCGGCGATCGTTATCAAACCTTTTTCTGGAACAGGGCTGTACGGGCCCGATTTTGTGCCGATTCCGGGCCTGCCGGCAAGGGAAATGAGCAACGGACGGGTGCTGATTGAACCGTTCAACCGCGGTGCTCGTCTGATTGGTTAGGTCATAACTTCCAGACAGTTCATCACTTCCAGACAGGGTGTTCGCCATGGACTACGAGATCAGCGGTCTGCCGATGCATGTGTTGCTCGTCCACGCAACGGTGGTCTTCGTTCCGTTGGCGGCCCTTTGCACGCTGCTCAGCCTTCTCTGGCCCGCGGCCCGACGGCGTTTGGGAATCGTTACGCCGCTTATTGGCCTGTTGGCGCTGGTCCTGGTGCCGGTCACCGCCGCTGCCGGCGCGTGGCTCCTGGACCGCGTTGATCCCACCCCGCGGATCAATGCCCATATGCAGCTTGCCGGGACGCTCCTGCCGTGGGTGGTGGGCGTGTTCCTCGTGGCCCTGGCCCAGTGGCTGTGGTTCCGCTACGGCACCACGCAGGCAGAGGGGATGCGGAGGCGAATGGGTGCCGCCGGGTCCCGCATCGCGGGGATTGTCGCCGTGGTGGTCGCCTTGGTGCTCTGCGGCGGCGCAGTAACTGCCGTGGCGCTGATCGGGGAATCAGGGTCCAGGGCGGTCTGGGAAGGATCCTTCCGGACCGGGGCCGACGACTAAAGAAGTCTCTTCCCGGACAGCGTGATTCTGCCTAAGGTGGACCCATGGGAACACTGATCTTTGAGTAGTGCCGGCTCTGGCATTCGCCGCCGCAATCAACTCCGCCTGTTCAGGTTTTCTGGCTTCGCACTGCTTCTTCGCTGGAGCAGGGCTTCCTTGCCATCCGGTACCGGCGGAATCACGGATCTCATATGGGGACATTCCATTTCATCGCGGAAAGGAAGAACAAATGGCCGACTCCCACAACGGAAGCAGCATCAAGCCGGATGTCGCTGCGCATCTGGCGGAATCGATGGACACGCCGCCGCTGCCCACTCCCGAGACCTTGGCCGTGACCACGGCAATGGGTGGGGCGAAGCAGTGGCCGGACGGCAACGGCAAACGGCGCCACCCCAAGGAACACGGCGCAAGCCCCGGCCGCCTTGGACAGGGTGCCGCTGTGACGGCAATCCACCGGACCAGCCGCCCGCAGATGCCGCACTCGTCCTGACCAGCTGAAAAACACCAGTCAGCCTGGCAGCGCCCAATATCGGGCGCCGCCAGGCTGTTCTGTGTGGCTGGCAGGGCTGTGCCATCACGGTTGCGGGGATTCCATCACGACCTCCGCCGGTTCCTTGTCCAGCCGCCAGCCGCGCCACACCGGATGGCGGAGCTTGCCGCTTCCGGTCCATTCACCGAAGGTCACCTCACCCACCAGGGCGGGGTTCACCCAGCGCGCGTCTGCCGCGTCCGCCGAGGGAACGTCATCGAACGGCGACGTCTTCCGGGCCAGCCCCTCCATCTTTTTCCGCAGTTCCTCCAGTTCACGCATGCTGAAACCGCTTCCCACGCGGCCCACATACCGCAGCGCTTTGCCCTCCGGAATGCCGACCAGGAGGGAGCCCACGGTGTTGGACCTGTCGCCCCTGCCGGCGCGCCAGCCGCCCACCACCACTTCCTGGGTCTTCTCGATCTTGAGCTTGATCCACGTGTGGGTCCGCTGCCCGCTGACGTAGCGGCTGTCCGCCCGCTTGGCCATCACGCCTTCCAGGCCGAGCTCGCGGGCGCTCTCCAGGATGTGTTCCACCCTGTCGTCCAGGGTCTCCGAGAGTTCCACCGGGCAGTCCGCGGGCTTGAAAAAGTCAGCGAGGCGTTCCCGCCGTTTCCGCAGGGAAAGCCTGCGCAGATCGTCGCCGCCGTCGGCGAGCAGGTCAAAGAGCATCATCCGGACCGGGATGGCGGCACGGGCACGTTTCACGTCGCCCGGCCTGGTCAGTTTCATCCTTCCCTGCAGGAGCCCGAAGTCGGGCGTGCCGGAAGGCCCGACGGCGATAATCTCGCCGTCCGCGATGAAGTCCTGCGGTGGCCAGCAGCTCCGGTCCGTGAATTCGGGATAGCTGGCCGACATGTCGTTGCCGTTGCGGCTCAGGAGCCGGATGCGGTCGCCGTCCGCCACCACGAGCGCACGGATCCCGTCCCATTTGAGTTCGAAGAGCCAGTCGCTGCCGTGCAGGTCCGCCGGGGTGCCCGCCGAGGCCAGCATGGGGGCCGGGTCCTCCTGGAGGGTATCCCTTCGGGGTGCTGCCGTCCTGGAAGCCGCCGTGCGGGCCGGTCCCGCCGGTTCTTTGGCGCCAGCCGGTACCTTGGTGCTACCAGGCGATTTCCGTGCCCCTGAAACCCTGTCCATCAGGTGGATGAGCCATTGTGACTCCTCGCCCTGGCCCTTTCCCGTGTGGATCAGGGCGAACCTCCTGCTGCCGCCCAGCCCGCCGCCCTCACGGCCCGTCAGCGTGGCGATTACTTCCTTGCCGTTGACCCATTTTTCGAGCTCGTAGACGCCCTTGTCCCAGATGCTCACACTGCCCGCACCGTACTCGCCCTTGGGGATGTCGCCTTCAAAATCGGCGTAGTCCATGGGGTGGTCTTCGGTCTGTACCGCCAGATGGTTTTTGTCCCCTGACTCCGGCACGCCCTTTGGCAGCGCCCAGGAGACAAGCACGCCCTCGTGCTCCAGCCGGAAGTCATAGTGGAGCCGGCTGGCGTGGTGTTCCTGGATGACGAAGATCTCCTTGCCCGCCTGCCCCGGTAGGCCGTTGGCTTTTGCCGCGTGGTGCTCTTCCGCGGTGAACGGCTCGGGCGTCTTGCCTTGGTCGCGCAGGGACCGGTACTTGGTCAGCCGGGGATCCGCGTGCCCGCCGCCGCGCGATCCCGCCGTTTTTGGAGGCTCGGGGGATGCATGGATGGTGACGGCGTGGGCAGCGTGGGCGGGGCCGGGGTGGCCGGTGCCCGCACTGACCGGGGCGAAGGGGTCCTTGCCGGCTGCCACCCGGCGCATGACTTCCTCATAGTCCAGGTGCCTGAGCGACGGCGAGCTCAACTCACGCCAGGTCCGCGGAGCCGCCACGGTGGGGTGCAGGCGCCCGCGGAGCGAATAAGGAACGATGGTGGTCTTCGCCGCGTTGTTCTGGCTCCAGTCCACCAGGACCTTTCCCGTCCTGAGGGTCTTCTTCATGTCACTGACCGCAAGGTCCGGGTGGTCGGCCTCCAGCGCCCGCGCCAGTTCACGGGCGAAAGCTGACACCTCGTCCGAGGTCTGGGTACCTTTCAGGACCGCGTACAGGTGGATCCCCTTGCTGCCGCTGGTGACCGGAACCGGCTCAAGTCCCACGTCCTGCAGGATGGTCCGGGCCAGCTTGGCCACCTCCACGCATTCGGGCAGTCCCGCGCCTTCCCCGGGATCGAGGTCCAGGACGAGCCGGTCGGGCGGCAGGGCACTGCCGTGGGAGTCCACCGTCCATTGCGGCACGTGGATTTCCAGCGAGGCGATCTGCGCCAGCCAGGTGAGGGTGGCCGGATCATTAACCAGTGGATAGTAGTTGGTATTGGACTTGTGCGTGATGGCGGCGCGGGGCACCCAGCCCGGGGCAGAGTCGTCCAGGTTCTTCTGGAAAAACATCTCGCCGGGCTGCGCTTCGGTTCCTACCCCATGCACCCACCTTTTGCGGGTTGCCGGTCGGTTTCTGGCGGCGGGGATCAGCACCGGGGCCACAGCGGCGTAATAGGCGATGACGTCCGCCTTGGTGGTGCCGGTGGCGGGATACATCACTTTGTCGAGGTTGGTCAGGGTCAATTCGCGGCCGCCGACGCGCACACGTTCCTTACCGCCGGCCATGGGGCTTCACCTCCGGCGTTGTGTGCTGTTGACTTGTCCCATGAGAGCCATCTGGAAAGGTGCCATCGCGTTCGGGCTGGTCAACGTCCCGGTGAAGGTCTACAGCGCCACCGAGGACCACGACATCAGCCTCCATCAGGTGCACAACGCCGATGGCGGCCGCATCCGCTACCAGCGCCGCTGTGAGGTCTGCAGCGAGATCGTCGACTACTCCGACATTGAAAAGGCCTACGAGGACGACGGCCGGACGGTGATCCTCACCAAAGAGGAGCTCAAGTCCATTCCCGCGGAGAACAGCCATGAAATCGAAGTGGTGCAGTTCGTCCCCTCCGAACAGCTCGACCCCATCATGTTCGAGAAGAGCTACTACCTGGAGCCGGATTCCAAGTCGCCCAAGGCCTACATGCTGCTGCGCAGGGCACTGGAGGACACTGAGCGGGTGGCCGTGGTGCAGTTCGCGCTGCGGGACAAGACCCGGCTGGGTGCTTTGCGGATCCGGGACGACGTCCTGATGCTGCAGGCGCTGCTGTGGGCGGATGAAGTCCGGGACGCCTCGTTCCCTGCCCTGGACACGTCCATCCGCATCTCCGCGCAGGAACGGGAGATGTCCGCCGCGCTGGTGGAGTCCATGGCCTCCGACTTCGAGCCCGCGCAGTTCACCGACGACTACCAGGCCCAGCTCCGGCAGCTTATCGAGGCGAAGCTGGAAAAGGGCGACGCGCTGGACACCGAAGAGACGTTCGGTGCCGAGGCCGAGGGTGGCAAGGGGGAAGTGATCGACCTGATGGAGGCCCTGAAACGCAGCCTCGACAAGAAGCGCGGTGGAGGGCCGGCCGCACAGGAGACCTCTGAAGACGAGTCGTCCGAGGACGAACCCTCCGGTCCGGCCAAGCGCAGCGGCCGCAGCAGCAGCCGGAGCAGCACCGCCAAAAAGGAGGCGGAGGATTCCGACGCCGAAACCGCCAAGAGCGGTACCGCCAGGACCCGCAGCAAGACTGCCGGCGCCGCCAAGACGAGTGCCGCGTCCAAGACCAGTACCGCTGCCAAGACCAGCGCAGCGTCGAAAACCGGCACAGCGTCGGCGGCAAGCACCGCCTCCAAGACCGGCGCCGGCTCCAAAACCGGCGCTGCCTCGAAGACCAGTACCGCTGCCAAGTCCACGGCGAAGACCGCGCGTAAGGGCGCCTGAATGGGCGGGCGCCCCGCGGCGCGGCTGCATGTGCACCCGCTTAGGAATTCCTGAGCGCGGAGACGAGCTCGCTCTTTTTCTTGCCTGAATATCCTTTGAGGCCGATTTCCCTGGCTTTGGCCTTGAGCTGATCCACGGTCCAGTCCTCATAGTTCCCGGACTTGCCGCCTTTGCGGCTCACCTCGGAGCGTCCCTTGTTGGCTGCCGCATTGGAGACGCGCGCAGCCTTCTGCTTCGAGGCCCCCTCGTCGCGGAGCTCTTCGTAGAGTTTTGGATCTTTCACGCTGGGGTTCTTCTTCCCTGGCATTGCTACCTCCGTGATGGGACGACAGGCCGTAAGGAACGATCGGGTGGATCAGGTCAGTGGGCTCCCGGACTGTCTACTTCGCCCCGGTCCACCGCGGCACGCCAGGCGCCCGTCTCGATGCCCCGGGCTTCGATGAATTCCTTGAACCGCACCAGGTCGGAGGACACTTGCTGCTCATCAACGTGGGCGGCGGCACCGGCCCTTTCCAGCAGGCTCTCGGGCTCCCATGCGAGTTCCACGTTCACGCGGCAGAGGTCCTCGCCCAAGTCCTCGAACGTGACTCGGCCGGCGTTGCGGGGTTTGTCCTTGCTGACCCAGGCGATGCACCGGTCCGGCGTCTGTTCCAGGATCTGTGCGTCGTATTCGCGCCTGACGCCCGCCACGCTGGTACGGAAATGGAGGGAGGTCTCGTCGATCTGCTCCACGGACTCGACGCCCTTCATGAAACGGGGAAACGATTCGAACTGTGTCCACTGGTTGTAGGCCGTGCTGACTGGTACCTCGACGTCCACGCTTTCCTGCAAGGTTTCCACTCTGTCATCCTCCTTCAGCCCGGCAGTCCCGGGGTCAATCGAATGGCTGGCCACAGTTCCAAGCTAGTGCGGCGAAGAATCAAAAACAAGAAACTACTAAGTTTGCTTACTGACGGGCAATCGCCCGCTGATCAGGTGCGATGACGGGCCCCGCCCATGCACCCGGGGCAATAACCATCCGGAAACGGCAACGGCCGGCCTTCGCGGCAGTCCCCTGACGGAAGCTGCTGCGAAGGCCGGCCGTAAAGCGCGCGGTGCCTACTCGGCGTCGTGATCCGTTTCCAGGATCTGGACCAGGCGCTCGAGGGCGGCGTCGGCGCCATCACCGTCGGCCCGCAGCACCACAACGTCGCCGTGCGATGCGCCAAGGCTCATGAGGGAAAGGATGCTGGCTGCGTCCATGGCCTCGTCGGCAGGCTCCCCTTCGCGGGCAATGGTGATGTCGAGGTCAAACTCGCCTGCTGCCTCAGCGAAGATGGCGGCGGGACGGGCGTGCAGGCCTACGCGGCTGGCGACTGTTGCGGTACGTTCGGACATTTCTGCTCCTTGCATTTGCAGTGTGGGTTTGGGTGCTGAAGGACAGCGCGGTCAGACAGTTACGGGGACGTTCTCCACCGTATCAACGGCCTTGCGGGCAGCCCAGCGTTTGAGGGCCACCACGATGAGCGCCGTGACCACGGTTCCGGCCAGGATGGACACGATGAACATCAGCACGTTGCCGATGGCGAAGAACACGAAGATGCCGCCGTGGGGTGCCTGTGACGTGACGCCGAAGGCCATGGTGAGCGCGCCGGTGACAGCGCCGCCGACCATGCTCGCCGGGATGACGCGCAGCGGGTCCGCCGCAGCGAACGGAATGGCACCCTCGGAGATGAAGGAGGCACCCAGCAGCCAGGCGGCCTTGCCGTTTTCGCGCTCGGCGAGGCTGAAGAGCTTCTTGTCCAGGACGGTGGCCAGGGCCATCGCCAGCGGCGGTACCATGCCGGCGGCCATCACGGTGGCCATGATCTGCCAGGGTGCCTGGTTGGTGGCGCTGCCGGCGCCGAGGCCGGCGACGGCGAAGGCGTAGGCCACCTTGTTGACGGGGCCGCCGAGGTCGAAGCACATCATGAGGCCGAGGATGATGCCCAGAACGACGGCGGACGCGCCGGACATGCCCGAGAGCCAGGTGTTCAGCCCGACGGTGATGCCGGCAATCGGTCCACCGAGGAACAGGAACATCGCGCCGGAGGCGATGATGGAGGCCAGCAACGGAATGATGACGACGGGCATCAGGCCACGGAGCCAGCGGGGCACTGACCATGTTCCGATCAGGTGGGCGATGTAGCCGGCGAGCAGGCCGCCGACGATGCCGCCGAGGAAGCCGGCACCCATGAAGCCGGAGACAGCACCCGCAACGAAGCCCGGTGCAATACCCGGACGGTCGGCGATCGCGTAGGCAATGTAGCCGGCGAGGGCGGGAACCAGGAAGCCCATGGACAGGGCACCGATCTTGAAGAAGACGGTTCCGAGGTACAGGGCGAGGTTGCCGTCGGGAAGGTTAACCAGGGAGTTGTTGGCCAGGATGTCGTTGGCCTTGGTGCCCAGGGCGATGTCGAACCCGGCCAGCAGGAAGCCCAGAGCGATCAGGAGGCCGCCACCGGCCACGAACGGGATCATGTAGCTCACACCGGTGAGCAGCGCCCTCTTCAGCTTCTGGCCAATGTGCTCGCCCTTTTCGGCGGCTTCCTTTTCCGCCTGCTCTTCGGCACCGAAGTGCGGGACGCGGCGCGCGTGCGGGTCGTTGGCTGCGTCGAGTGCTTCCTGGACCATCTTGGCGGGTTCGTCGATGCCGCGCTTGACCGGCGCGTTGATGACCGGCTTGCCGGCGAAGCGCTCCTTGCCGCGCACGTCCACGTCCACCGCGAAGATCACGGCGTCGGCTGCGGCAATGACTGCCGGGTCCAGCGGCTTGGCACCGGAGGAGCCCTGGGTCTCAACCTGGAGGTCCACGCCCATTTCCTGGGCCGCGGCCACGAGGGAGTCCGCGGCCATGTAGGTGTGCGCGATGCCGGTGGGGCAGGCCGTGACGGCGACGAGGCGCCGCGGTCCACCGGCAGCAGCGCCACCGGAGGCAGCGCCGGCAGTTGCAGCGCCGGCCGTGGCGCCGCCGGCAGCAGCGGGGGCCGCGGTTTCGGAGGCGGGAGCCTTCGGCTTGTCTGCCAGGGCGTTGTCCACGAGCTCCACGATTTCTTCCCGGGACGTGGCCGCGCGGAGCGCGCCGGTGAAGTCCTTTTTGATGAGCGAGCGGGCAAGCTTGGACAGCAGCTTCAGGTGCTCCTGGTCGGCGCCGGCCGGTGCAGCGATGAAGAAAATGAGGTCGGCGGGACCGTCCTTGGCGCCGAAGTCGACGGGCTGGGACAGGCGTGCCATGGCAAGGGTCGGTTCGGTCACGGCAGCCGAGCGGCAGTGCGGGATGGCGATGCCGCCGGGAACGCCGGTGGCGGTCTTCTGCTCGCGGGCGAAGGCATCGGTGAAGAGGCCTTCGACTTCGCTGGCGCGTCCGTTGGCGGCAACACGGCCGGCCAGGTGCCGGATCACGTCCTCGGGCGAATTGCCCAGGTTCTGGTCAAGCTCGACCAGGTCCGCGGTGATGAGCTGAGTCACTGTCAATCCTTCCGGAGAGCCGTGATGGTTACGGCGTCGGGGGTTGTTTGGTGGACTGCCGGGACGGTGGAGCCCGGCAGGGAAGCGGCAGCGGCGCCATGCGCCACAGCCTGGCGGAGGCAGTCAGCCGGGGCTGCGCCCTGGCTGGCGGCCAGCAGATAGCCGGCCAGCGACGAGTCACCGGCGCCGACCGTACTGACTGCGGTGACCGGCGGGTGCGTGGCCAGCCACGCGCCGTCGGCCGTCACGAGGACAGCGCCCTTTGAACCGAGCGTTGCCAACACGGCCCCCACACCGGAACGCACGACGGCGGCAGCTGCCGCCGCGGCGGCATACGGATCCGCTTCGAGTTCCTCAGCCGTGCTTGCCGAGGAAAATCCTGCTGCTGCGGCCAGTTCGGCCAGCTCCTCGGCATTGGGTTTGAGCAGGTCCGGTTTTCCGGACGCT
Organism: Arthrobacter sp. K5; assembly: GCF_040448525.1. NCBI lineage: Bacteria > Bacillati > Actinomycetota > Actinomycetes > Micrococcales > Micrococcaceae > Arthrobacter > Arthrobacter sp. K5. The sequence goes on from NZ_CP159279.1 coordinate 3,698,329, forward strand.
GCTTCTGTTGCGTCGCCGGCGACGGCCGCTGCCAGCGGTGCGCCGGAGGAGTCGACGGCAATCATCGGAACGCCGGCCCCGGCGTCGGCATTGCGCAGCCGCCGGGTGACCGTGGCGTAGAAGTCAGCCGGGACGCCGGGCGGAAGCGAACCCGCCAGGACCACCCAGCTGGCTCCGCGTGAACGTTCCAGGAGCAGACTGATCAGCGCCTCCTGTGCGTCCTCGGCGAGGACAGGGCCAGGTTCGTTGATTTTGGTGGTGACACCGCCCGGCTCCGTCAGCGCCACGTTGGTGCGCAACGGTTCGTGGATGGCGAGCGAAGCGAAGGGCACGCCTTCTTCCCGCAGGCCGGCCAGCACGGGATCGGTTTCCGCGCCGGGCAGCACCGCAAGTGTTTCGAGGCCGGAGGTTACGAGGGCACGGGAAACATTAACTCCCTTGCCGCCGGATTCCTGGCGGACGGAAACTGCGCGCTGCACTTCGCCCCGTTCGAGGGGGCCGGGCAGCGCCACCGTCCGGTCCAGGCTTGGGTTGGCTGTGAGGGTGACGATCATGCGACTACCACCTCCACTCCGGCGTCGGCGAGGGCCGCCGCTAGTTCCGAGCTGGGTTTGCGGTCAGTGATCACGGTATCCAGATCTTTCAACGAGGCGAACTGGACGAGCGTTTCCGCATCCAGCTTGGACGAGTCGGCCAGCACCACGATGCGGCGTGCCGAGTGGACGAAGGCAGCCTTGACGGCGGCTTCTTCAGAATCTGGTGTGCTGAGGCCAAAGCTTGCATGGATGCCGTTGGTCCCCACAAAAGCGATATCCGGACGCAGCTTGCCGGCGGCTTCCACCGTGCCCTGGCCCACCGCGGCCTGCGTGAGTCCGCGGACCCGGCCGCCGAGAATCTGCAGGGCGATGCCTGGTGTGCTTGCGAGCTTGGCGGCGATGGGGACGGCGTGCGTGATGACAAGGAGTTCCCGGGACGGATCAGCCGGTTTGGCCGGAGCTGCGGCGCCGCGGCGGGCGAGGAGGTCGGCGAGGACCTCGGTGGTGGAACCGGCGTCGAGGAGGATGCTGCTGGAGGGGCCCTTTGGAAGGAAGCCCAGGGCGGCTTCGGCGATGCGGAGCTTCTGCGCCTGCCGCTGGATGGTCCGCTCGAGGATGCTCTCCTCCGTGGTGCTGAAGCGGTCTGCGGACACGGCACCGCCGTGCACGCGGCGCACCGTGCCTGCCGACTCCAGGGCCGCGAGGTCGCGGCGGACGGTCTCGGTGGTGATGCGGAAGCGCTCGGCGAGATCGGTCACGCTGGCGCGGCCGCTGGCCGCAACGAGCCCGGCGATCTGCTGCTGACGCTCCTCGGCAAACACATACCCTCCATTGCGTAGTTACTGCGCTGCAATTTTCTGCAGTGCGTCTTCCTGCACCTGTCGTAATCCCTCGATCAGTAACCGTGGTCAGTGACCGCTGTCACAAATCTGCAAGTACTTGACTTTATCTTCGTTCTTGTTGGTTTGTCAACGAAAAAACAACAGAAAACCAAAATGGCCGGACCCGACCCCAAGGTCCGGTCCGGCCAAGCTGCTGGCTTCACCGCTTCCCGTTCAACGTCACCGTCGCAACTAGAGGCCGTTGTCACGGCTTTCATTCCGGGTGATCCTTTCACCCGTGTTGGGGTCCACGACGGAGCGTGTCTCGCTGATGCGGCGGCTCCGGCCGGGGGAGGCCATGACCAGGGATGCGATGAGGCCGATCACCCCCACGGCCATCAGGATGTAGCCGATCAGGGTCTGATCCACGTTGGGAATGAGGCCTGGTGTGATGGCCCAGGCGAGGATCGCACCCAGGGCGATGAGGAAAATGGCGGAACCGATTCTCATGACTTGCTCCTTGCGTTCGCGGACTTCTCGTAACTTGGTTCTTACGGTTGGCCGTGCGTCATTTGCTAAGCATGCTGTCAAGCGTCAGGCTACATCCGGGTAAGTCCCGTTTCAATCAAATCCGCAGGTCAGGGCGAGGGTGGCTTTCGGCAACTCGATAGGCTGGTCGGATGGAGACGGTTGTATGGTCCAAGCCGCAAGAGGAGCGTCCCGGCACCCCGCTGCTGGTGATGATGCACGGCTACGGGACCGATGAATCCCGGATGGTCAACCTCTTCGACTATCTCCCCGCGGAATTCACCTGTGCGGCACTCCGCGCGCCCATGCCAATCGCTGAGGGCTACGGCTGGTTCCTGCTGGACTATTTCCTGACCAACGATTTTGCCGATGTCATCACGGCTGCCAATTCAGTGTTTTCCTGGATCGACTCGGTCCGGTCGCTCCACACCAGTGTGAGCCTGCTGGGCTATTCGCAGGGGATGGCCATGGCGAGCACGCTCCTGCGCCTGCGGCCCCGGGGCTTCCCGGCGGTGGTGGGGCTTTCCGGGTTCGTCCTGGACAACGACCTGCTGGCGCTCAGCGAGTCGTTTGACGAGCGGCCCCCGTTCTTCTGGGGCAGGGACAAGGCCGATCTCGTGATCAACGGGGACGCAACCGCGTACACCGAGGAGTGGCTCAACACGCACACCCGGCTCACGGCGAGGACATATCCGGGCATGGGCCACGCCATGTCCAAGCAGGAGATGGTGGACGTCAGTGCGTTCCTGCGGCACTACGTCCTGGGCTGACTCCCGGTTCCGGCGGAGGCGCAATTAAAAACAGTTGCGGGGTAAAACTGCAAGCGCTTACACTCTTCTTCGGCCGGGACTCGGCCGGCAGGCGTCCATTCGGGGGTGGCGGCTGGCAGTGCATCACCGAAGAGTGTTCGAAAGGGCAGGACCGCGCCATGCATCCTTGCGCCACCCGTCCTGCGGGGATGTTCCGCTGGCTTGCCCTGAACCGCCCGCGCCCTCATCATGGACATAGGCAAAAAATCGTGCGCCCGCGCATGGAAGCCTTCTGCCTGGCCCGCAACGCCGCGGTGCATGTGGCGGAACCGCGAGAATTCACCCGCCGGACATAACCAAGCCGGCCGCGCCAACAGCAGGACGCTGGTGGCGGCCAGGGCAGCGCAGCCCGGTCCGCAGGATGTGCCGGCCTGTTGTTCACGCCGCAGAATCACCGTAACTGAACCCGCCAAGCCCGCTGCCCTGAACCCAGATGCTGCAGGCCGCAGGTTCAGCAAGCGGCAGTTTCTGCGGGCGCACCACATTCTTAGGTCACCGGCGACCACGTTCCTGGTAATTCCCAACACATTGCTGTCCGACCCCCGAAAGGACACGGAACAAAGCATGACCAAAACCCTGAATACCAGCGCTGGCAGCCGGCCAAACAGCTGGACCGGCGCCGCCGCCATCCTTTTTGACCTTGACGGCGTGCTCACGCCCACTGCCGTGGTCCACGAGCGCGCCTGGCAGGAGCTGTTCGACGGCTACCTCGAAACCGTTCCGGAAAAGGACGGGTACCGGGAGAGTGACTACTTTGACCACATCGACGGCAAACCGAGGTTCGACGGCGTCCGGGACTTCCTGACGTCCCGTGGCATCACGCTGCCCGAGGGCCCGGCCGACGACGATCCGGACAACATCACGGTCCAGGGCCTGGGCAACCGGAAAAACCGGATCTTCAACGACATTGTCAGTTCCGGGGTGGAGCCCTTCGCGGGATCGGTGCGTTTCCTGGAAGCCGCGCTGGACCGCGGACTGAAGGTCGCCGTCGTCTCCTCCTCACGGAACGCCCCCTCGGTGCTGCGTGCGGCGGGGCTGGCGGAGCGGTTCCCGGTGGTCGTGGACGGCGTCGTGGCCGCTGAGGAAGGGCTGCCCGGCAAGCCGGACCCCGCGACCTACGAGTATGCCGCCCGGCTCCTGGACCTGCCGAGCGAGCAGTGCGTCGTCGTCGAGGACGCCGTGTCCGGCGTGCAGGCGGGCAGCGCCGGCAGTTTCCACTCAGTCATCGGCGTCGACCGTGGGGCCGGGCGGCAGACGCTGCTCGATGCCGGCGCCACCCTGGTGGTCAACGACCTCGAGGAACTTCTCTAGGCCCGCAGCTCCCGTACACCGACCGGGCCCCGCAGGCCCGACAGAACTTCCAGCACCATTTTCGACCGTCTAAGGAACGCCACTCATGGCACTCATCAACGCTGACCGCGTCCGCTTCCCCAGTGATCCCTGGAGGCTCGTGGAGACGAGCCACGCACCCGGCGACGCCGGGACGCTCGAGACGCTCTTCGCCCTCGGCAACGGACACCTCGGTGTCCGGGGTGCCCACTGGGCATCGGCCGATGCTGAACTGCCCGGCAGCTTTATCAACGGGTTCCACGAGATCTGGGACATCAAGCACGCAGAGAATGCCTACGGTTTCGCGCGCACGGGCCAGCGCATCCTCTACATTCCGGACGCCAACAACTTCACGGTCATCATCGACGGTGAAATGCTCAGCCTCACCGAATCGGCAGTGCTGGACTACCGGCGGTCCGTTGATTTCGCCACCGGCATCTACGAGTGCAGCATCGTCTGGCAGTGCCGTTCCGGCGCCACGGTGACCACCGTGGAACGCCGGGCTGTGGGCTTCGAAACGCGCGGCAGCCTGGGCATCTCCCTGGAGGTTTCTGCCGACCGGGCGGTCTCCGCCGACGTCACCTCGTCCGTCATCAACCGGCAGGACCAGCCAGTGGAGGACCACTCCACCCACGACCCGCGCCGGTCGGGCCGGCACGCGGGCCGGGTCCTGCTGCCTCTCAAGATGGAGGGCGGCGACGGTTCGCTGCGCCTGTCGTGGGAGGCTGCTGAATCGAAACAGCGGGTGGGAATGGCCGTCGAACACTGGACGTCCGCCGGCCACCAGCCGTTCGACACCCTCGTGGACCAGGACGGCAGCAGCGTCCGCTACGTGCTGGCGGTCGCCGCCGACGAGCCGTTCCGGCTCGAAAAGAGTGTCAGCTACGCCGTGTCCCGGGGTGCCCGGACGGGTGTGCCCGGCGCTGCGGACGCGGAAGCCGGGGAGGACCCGGCCGTCGCGGCGGAAGCCGGGCTGAAGCCGGTGGGCGATGTCTTCGCCGAAAGCGAGGCACACTACCGCAGCTACTGGGCCAGCGCCGACATCCAGGTGGGCGGGCAGCCTGAACTGCAGCAGGCCATCCGCTGGAACCTCTTCCAGCTGGCGCAGGCCACCGCAAGGGCGGGTGTCGCAGGCATCCCGGCCAAGGGTGTCACCGGTTCGGGCTACGACGGGCACTACTTCTGGGACCAGGAGGTTTACCTCCTGCCGTACATGACGTATTCAAACCCCGACGGCGCGCGCCAGGTCCTGGAGTTCCGGCACGAGATGCTCCCGGACGCCAAGATCCGCGCCAAGGAGCTGAGCGTTGACGGGGCGCTTTTCCCCTGGCGCACCATCAACGGCCTGGAGGCGAGCGCCTACTACGCCGCCGGCACGGCGCAGTTCCACATCGCCGCGGCCATTGCCTTTGCCACCAACAGGTACCTCTGGGCCAGCGGTGATTCGGAGTTCCGGGCCGGGATGGGGGCCGACCTGCTCATCGAGACCGCCCGCATGTGGGTTTCCCTGGGCTTCTTCGGCAAGGACGGCCTGTTCCACATCCACGGCGTGACGGGCCCGGACGAGTACACCGCGGTGGTGAACGACAACCTCTACACGAACGTCATGGCCCGGTTCAATCTCCGGGCAGCCGCCGCACTGAACCACGCGGCGGTCGACGACGCCGAACGGGAATTGTGGGAAGCGGCTGCGGAGCGGATCCAGCTGCCCTTCGACGAGCACTTCCAGGTGTACTCGCAGGACAACGACTTCATGACCCTGGAACCGTGGGACTGGACAACGCCGCGCTCCAAGTACCCGCTGCTGCTGAACTTCCACCCGCTGGTCATCTACCGCCACCAGGTGCTGAAGCAGGCGGACACGGTGCTGGCCATGTTCCTGCAGTGGCAGGAGTTCACCGCGGAGGAGAAGCGCCGTGCCTTCGATTTCTACGATCCGATCACCACGGGGGACTCCACGCTGTCGGCGTGTGTGCAGGGGATCATGGCCGCCGAGGTGGGGTACCGCAAGGCTGCCCTGGAGCACTTCACCAATGCCGTGTTCATCGACCTGGACAACTCCCACGGCAACACGATCGACGGCGTCCACATCGCCTCCACCGGCGGGGTGTGGAGCTCGCTGGTGTGCGGCTTCGCGGGACTCCGCGACCAGGGCCCCGTGCCGTTCTTCGATCCCCGGCTGCCCGAGGAATGGGACACCCTAAGCTTCCACCTGCAGCTCCAGGGCCGCCGGCTCCTGGTGGAACTCGATCAGGACGCCATTACGCTGACAGTCCTCGACGGCGATGCGTTGGACATCGACGTGCGCGGGGTCCGGCACTCCGTGGCTTCCCACCCGGTGCGGGTTGCGCTGGAACCGGTGCACGTCCCCGAGCCCTCGGTGTTCCCCAGCGGGCCGCCGACGGCGAGCATCCCCGTGGTGCGCGCCCGCGAGTGACCCGGGACCTGGTGGTGCCCGGTTGGTGGTGCCCGGTCAGGGGACGGGCGTCAGCGGGCACACCGTAGCGGGCGCGCGGTCAGGTGGTGGCCTCGGCTCCGGCGGGCAGCGCGTCCCGGCGGTCGAGCGGATGGGCGATTTCGTCCACGGACATCCGGGCCACCAGCAGGGCCGCCACCGCCATGACCGGACAGACCCCGCCCGCCACCAGGAAGATGAGCCAGATCGGGAGCACGGCGGCGGCGGGACCGGCCAGCGCCATGGAGACCGGCATCAGCGCCAGCGACACGAAGAAGTCCAGGCTGGAAACCCGCCCCAGCAGATGCGGGGGCACGCGCCGCTGCAGCAGCGTTCCCCAGATGACCATGCCCACACTGCCCGTGGCACCGAAAATGAAGAGTGCCAGGGCCAGCAGCCAGAAGCTGTCCATGAGCCCCACCGCTGCCAGCGGCAGGGTGCCCGCTCCCCAGCACACCATCATGACGGTGAGGTAGCGGCGCGGGAGCCGGACGGACGCCGTAACCAGCGAGGCCACGGCGCTGCCGACCCCCATGACGGCCAGCAGGAACCCGAACATGCGGCTGTCCCCGCCCAGCTGGTCCCGGATCACGAAAGGCAGGAGCACTTCGATGGGCCCGATCAGGAACAGCACCGAAATGCACGCCCACAGCAGCGTCCACAGAAGCCACGGCGTCCGGACCGTATAGCTGACGCCCTCACGGAGGTCGGAGAAGAAAGAAGTCTTGGCTGGTGCTGCCGTGGCGGATCCGGGGGCCGCAAGGGCGTGCTGGCCGAGGAAGTTCAGGATGATGAAGGCCAGCAGGTGGCACCCCGCCACGCCCGTCACCGCATGCGACGGCGACAACGCCGCCACAACGATGCCGGCCACGGCAGGACCCGCCGCCTGCTGCAGTGTGGGACGCAGGGTTCCTTCCATGCCGTTGGCGGCCAGCAGGTCCTCCGGCGGCAGGATCCGCGGCAGAATCGCCGAGTACGCCGGGAAGAAGAACGCCGCCCCGACGCCAAGGACGAAGGCACCGGCCACCAAATGCCAGAGCTGAAGCCAGCCGGCCATCGCCAGCCCGCTGACAGTTGCGATCACGGCAAGGTTGGTTCCCTCGACGGCGATTATCAGCAGACGCTGCGGAACGCGGTCCGCTGCGATGCCGCCGGCCAGGACGAATGCCACGAGGCCCACGCTGCCTGCCGCCGCGACGAGGGACAGTTCGAGCGGGCCGCCGCCGATGTGGATGACCTGGTACACCATGGCCACGGCCCACATGCCTGAGCCGAAGATGGATACGGCGAGGGCGCCGATCAGGACGCGGTATTCGCGGTGGGAAAAGGGTCGGATGGCGCGGGGGAGGGGCACACGGCAATCTTAGGCCGAGCCTCTGGCGCGTGGAACGCGTCCGGCGGGATAGGCTCTAGCCATGGGGAACACACCGGCCCGGCCGGGGCGGCGCAATGTGGCGCTGATCGGCGCAAACTTTGGCCTTGCCCTGCACCCGGTGGACCGGAACGGCGTCCATATCCCCGGTGAACCCGCCAGTTGTTTCGCCTCTTTCTGGGTGGCTGACTGGTCCCGGTGGGGCACCGGAACGGTCCTCATGGTGGCCACGCTCCAGGGTTGGCGCAGCTACGGCTCCAACGAATTCTTCGCCTCTTCCCTGGCCACCGAACTGACGCGCTTCTTTCCGGAGGCCACGCGCTTTCCGCTCGGTGCGGTCAGCCACACCCAGGACGAGTTCGACGTCGAACTGGACCTTGAGCGCGGATTCCGGGCGACGGGGCGGCGGGCCGCCCTCGAGATCTCCGGGGTGCTGGACCGGCGGCAGTTTTCTGCGCCGGACTTCCAGCTGGGACCCGCCAGCGCCTCCATGAGCAACGTCTACCACCCCTGCAGCGGAGGCAAACTCTCCGAGTTCGGCGTCGAATGGCCCGGCGCCCCTACTGTCTACCCCGGACCCCGCGGGCCGTCCTCATCGGCTTACATGGCCGTGGGCGAGTCCTGGGCGCTGTGAGTGCCGGCTGATGTGAGGGCTGGCCCGGCACCACTATGATCAGCATGCTTGGTATCTTGAGGTGTGGCCTAGTGTTAAGGCTAGACGGCGGTCTCCGGCCGCCGGTTGTTCCGAGGTAGAGGTGATGATGGCCAAGCGACGCAATCCCGCGATGAGAATCGCGCAGGAAACAGCCCACAACGCCGTGTTCGACGCACACGGCAATCCCAAACCCGGCGTTCACAACCTGCTGCTGCGGGCCGTGGAGATCCAGCGCCCGCTGGTGGTGGCGAACATCCGCCGGCTCCAGCGCCGCAACCCGCGGGCATCTGCAGCCCAGCTCGCGGACATCCTGGAGCGCGACTATCTTCGGGCAGTGACAGGCGGGGGAGCGCTGGTCGGGGCCACCGCCGTCGTTCCCGGGGTCGGCACTGTGGCGTCACTGGGCCTCTCTGCCGCCGCCACCGTCGGTTTCCTCGAGGCAACGGCCCTGTACGCCACCTCGCTGGCCGAACTGCACGGGATCCGGATGACGGATCCGGAGAAAGCCAGCACCCTGGTGATGGCCGTGATGCTCGGCGAGGAGGGCACCGCGTTGCTGGGCTCGCTCAGCGGCCAGGCCATGGGCCGCGGCAAGGGTGCCAGCCAGGCCTGGGGAAATGCGCTGGCGGGCAGGATGCCGTCGTCCGGGTTCGGTTTCATCCGTGAGCGCATCCAGAAGGCCTTCCTGCGGAACCTGCTCAGGCGGCAGGGAACCGCCCTGTTCGGACGTGCGCTGCCTTTCGGCATTGGAGCGGTGGTGGGCGGTGCCGGTAACCTCATGATGGGCAGGGCCGTCGTCGCCAACGCGAAAGAAGCCTTCGGGCCGATGCCGGACACGTTACCGGGCGAGCTCACGAGTCAACGGGACACAACGGAAGGTAGTGCGGGTGGATCTGAACGCTGACCTCGGGGAGTCCTTCGGCTCCTGGACCATGGGTGATGACGCGGCCATGTTCGAGCTCATCACGAGTGCTAACGTGGCCTGCGGCTTCCATGCCGGAGACCCCGTGACGATGCTGGATAGCTGCCGCGCCGCCTATGAACTGGACGTCACGGTCGGCGCCCACGTTGGCTACCGGGACCTCGCCGGCTTTGGGCGGCGCTCCCTGGACATGTCCTTCGACGAATTGTTCGGCGACGTCCTGTACCAGCTCGGGGCGCTCGACGGGGTAGCGCACGCGGTGGGTGCCACCGTGGACTACGTCAAGCCGCACGGTGCCCTCTACAACCGGGCATTCCACGATGCCGAGCAGGCTTCCGCGCTGGTGGCAGCCATCCACGCGTACGATCCCGGGCTGCCGATCCTGGGTCTTCCGGGTTCCGAGCTGCTGAAGCAGGCGCAGGATGCCGGGCATCCCGTATTCCGCGAGGCGTTCGTGGACCGCGCCTACCTGCCGGACGGCACTCTGGTGCCGCGCTCGCAGGAGGGCGCCGTGCTGCACGACGTCGTGCCGATCGTTGAGCGGGCGGTGCGCCTGGCGCTCAAGGGTGAGGTGGTGGCGGTGGACGGGACCGTGGTCCGGGTGGACCCGGATTCCCTGTGCATCCACGGCGACACCCCCGGCGCGGTGGAAATGGCTGCGGCCGTCCGCGCCGGCCTGGAGGAAGCCGGCGTGGAACTAACGCCGTTCGCCTAAACCCGTCAGCCCGGGGACGCGGCGTGTCAGCCGAACGTCAGGTGGGCCACCGTGAAGATGGCGAGTCCGGCGAGGGATCCCACCACCGTGCCGTTGATCCGGATGAACTGCAGGTCCTTGCCCACCTGGAGCTCGATCTTCTGCGACGTTTCCTCGGCATCCCAGCGGGCCACCGTATCCGTGATCACCCCGGCTATGTCGGACCGGTAGGTGCGGACCAGATAGCCGGCGGCGTCGCCGATCCAGGCATTGACCTTGCCGGCCAGTTCCTCGTCGGTGACCAGCCGGGTGCCGAAATCGCGGACGGCCGCCTTGAACTTCACCGTCAGTTCGCTGTCCGGATCGTCGACGGCGGTGAGCAGCGCGCCCTTGATGGTGGCCCAGGTCCGGGAAGCAAGTTCACGGACCTCCGGATCGCCAAGCACCTGCGCCTTGATGCCCTCCGCGCGGGCGATCATGGCGGGATCGTGCTGCAGATCCTGGGCCAGGTCGGTCAGGTACTTGTCGATGGACAGCCGGACCTGGTGCTGCTGGTCATCCTGGACCGCCCGGGTGAATTTCAGCAGCTCGATGTAGACCTTGTCCCCCACCAGGCCGTCCACGAAGCTGGGCACCCACTGCGGGGAGCGCTCCGTGACGAGCCGGCTTACCGTCTGGTGGTTGGCCGCCACCCAGTCCGCTGCCCGGTCCACGAGGAGGTCCACCAGCTTGTGGTGGTGCCCGTCGGCGAAGATCCGCTCGGCCATGCGTCCCACGGGCGGGCCCCACGGGGGAGCCAGCAGGTGCCTGCGGACCATGCCCTCGATAACGGCCTGGACGTCGTCGTCGTTCAGGACTTTGAACGTACCGCGGATGACGGCGGCGCCCTCTTTGGCCACGCGCTCGGCGCCGCCCGGGCCCGACAGCCAGCTACCCACTTTGCCGGAGATGTTGATGCTGGCCAGTTTGTCCTGGACCACCTGTTCGGAGAGGAAGTTGGTCTCCACGAACTCGCCCAGGGACGCGCCGATCTGGTCCTTGCGGCGCGGAATGATGGCGGTGTGCGGGATCTTCAGCCCCATGGGGTAGCGGAACAGGGCCGTCACTGCGAACCAGTCGGCCAGTGCGCCCACCATGCCGCCTTCCGCAGCGGCCCGGACGTACTCCAGCCAGGGGTACTGCTTCTGCAGCGCGAAGGCCACGACGAACACCACAGCCATGGCTATGAGCAGGCACAGTGCCACCACTTTCATCTTCCGGAGTGCGGCCGCCTTTTCGGCGTCGCCCGCCGTGAGCTGGCGTACGACGGCGGGACGCGCCGGAGTTCGGCCGCCCTGTTCGTCTTTCCGCTCGGGGCTTTCCGGGGAAAGCTCCTCCGTCGAATCTTGCTGGGTGGTTGGCTCAGAGTTCACCTGCATGTGCCAAGCCTAGCCCCGCTTTGGCGGCCGCGGTCCGCTAACGTGTGACCATGACAGCCGACGAGTCAGCCCTAACCCGTCCCCTGGTCTACGCCCACCGGGGTGCCAGTGCGGATTTCGCCGAGCACACCCGCGCCGCCTATCTCCGGGCGCTCGCCGACGGCGCGGACGGCGTGGAGTGCGATGTGCACCTCACCCGCGATCAGCACGTTGTCCTGCTGCACGACTCCAATCTGGACAGGACCTCGGACGGCACCGGTCCCGTGGCCGAACGCACCGTCGACCAGTTGCGGCTGCTGGATTTTTCATCCTGGAAGGGCGTCCGGATCCCCGAGGCCTACGGGCCCAGGTCCGAACAGTTCCTGACCCTGCCGGACCTGCTGGACCTGCTGCGGGCTGCCGGGCGGGAGATCGGGCTGGCCATCGAGCTGAAGCATCCCAGCCCCTACCAGCTGCGGCTGGAGGACCGGGTGCTGGAAGTGCTGCGGGCCGAGGGCTGGGATGCCGCCACATCCAGGTTGGGCAACATCCGGGTGACCTTCATGAGCTTCAGCCCGGACTCGGTGAGGCACCTTCGCAAGTCGGTGCCCGGTGAGTTCATCTGCCAGCTCGTGGACGACGTGAATGTCACCGGGATCCGTGAGGAGCTGGGCCTGGGGCCTTTCACGGGCAGTGCTGTGGCCAACGTGATGAAGGCCGCGCAGCTGGAGGGTGAACGGATTCTCAACGAGGGCGCAGTGGAAATGGCCGGGCCCGGCATTGATTATGTCCGCCGGCATCCCGGCACTGTGCGGCGCTGGCTGGACTCCGGGCGCCGGTTCCGGGTCTGGACGGTGGACGAGGACCACGATGTGGAGCTGTGCCGGGGGCTGGGCATCCATGAGATCACCACCAACCGGCCGGGGCAGGTCCTGGCCCATCTCCGGCAACCAGCCCTGGCGTCAACCGCGACCACAACCCAGTCGCAGCCGCCGCTGTGATTGAGTGGTGGCATGCCCATCACCTGGCCCCCGAAACTCCTGCGTTCCCCTGCGGTCCGTGTTGGCTTTTCCATCAGCGTCGCCACCGGCCTGTACGGGGTATCCTTCGGGGCCCTCTCCGTGACCTCGGGCCTGGACTTCTGGCAGACCATGGCACTGAGCCTGCTGCTGTTCAGCGGCGGCTCCCAGTTTGCGTTCATCGGCGTGGTGGCGGGCGGCGGATCAGGGGTGGCCGCTATGGGCGCGGCAACTCTCCTGGGCATGCGCAACGGCATCTACGGCATGCAGCTGAACGCACTGCTGCAGCCGCGGGGGTGGCGCCGGTTTGCCGCCGCACACGTCACCATTGACGAGTCCACCGCCACCAGTACCGGGCAGTCCGACCCGGACGAGCAGAGGCGCGGATTCTGGGCCGCCGGCATCGGGATCTTTGTCCTCTGGAACGTCTTCACCGCGGTTGGCGCGCTGGCCGGAGGTGCGCTGGGAGACCCGAAACAGTGGGGGCTCGACGGCGCAGCCGTCGCGGCGTTCCTCGGTCTGCTGTGGCCGCGGCTCAAGGGCCGGGAGCCGGTGGCAATCGCCGTTGTCTGCGCCCTGGCCACGGTGCTGGCGGTGCCGTTCGTCCCGGCGGGTGTCCCCATCCTGATTGCCGCCGTGGTGGCCGCCGTCATCGGCTGGCTCAGCCATGGCCGCCAGGACGAAGGGCTTGAACCGGACATCGATCCCTATACGGAGCGGCACCCCGGCCATCACCCGGGCGCCGGACAGTACAAGGGCAACGGGACCAACCCCGGAGGAGCCAAATGAGTCTGTGGGTGTGGCTGCTGCTTTCCTGCCTCTTCGCCTACGCGTGGAAGCTGGTGGGCTACCTGCTTCCGGACAGCCTGCTGCAGAACCCCAGGATGTCCCGGATGGCCGGAACCATGACCATCGGGTTGCTGGCATCCCTGACGATCGTCAACACCCTGGCCAGCGGGCAGGCGCTGGTACTCGATGCCCGGCTGGGCGCGTTGGCGGCCGCCGCTGCAGCCCTGTTCCTCCGGGCGCCCTTCCTGGTGGTTGTGCTGGCAGGTGCGGGAGCTGCGGCCCTGCTCCGGCTGGCCGGCTGGAACTGAGCCGGCTGGCACATCAGCCAGGCCGACGCGGCATTTTGAGTGACGTGAATCACATCCGTTGTATGCTCGAAGTAGCTAAGAGGAGCATCAAAAAATGAAGGCCGTCAGCAGACTGTCGCGTACCCGCGCCACCGACGCGCAGTTCGAAGTGAAAGCCCCGGTGGATATCGTCCTCGAGCACCTGCGCCAGGTGGGCCCCGCACTGGCCTCCCTGCGGAACGAATCCTCGCGCTTGGCTGGCTGGGGAGAGGAACTGGCCCGCCGCCTGCTGTCCGGAAACCGCCTGCTCACGGCGGGAAGCGCCGGTTCGGCGGCCGAAGTGCAGCAGTTCACCGCGGAACTGCTGGGGCGCCACGCCGGTGAGCGCCGGCCATTCTCCGTCATTGCCCTTCGGCCAGGGGTGGCAGCCAGCGCTGCGCCGGTCAGTGCCATCGAAATCGCGCAGGGCCACGCCGAAGAGGCTGCCGTCGGGGTGAGGGCGCACATCCGTTCCGGCGATGTCCTCCTGGTAGTCTCCGCCAGCGGGCACCGGCATGCCCTGCTGGAGGCCGCGACCGCGGCGCGGGCAGCCGGAGCCACCGTCTGGGCGGTGACGGGGGCGGCGCCCAACCCGCTGGCCCAGGCTGCGGATGAATCGATCTGCATCAACGCTCCCAAACCGCAGGTGCGGGAAGCGCAACTGATCGCACTCCAAGCCATGAGCGAATGCCTGGCTGCGGCCCTGCACGCCACGGCCACCCGGCCGGAACCGCCCAGATGAACCCGAAGCCCCAGGGGCCCTGAGGCGCGGGGTTGGGCTTGGTCGGGCCGGACTCAGGCGGCGCCGTAGGCGTCAGGGGAAGCTGGCTCGGACCGTCTGGCGAGCTCTTCGGTGGCGAGATCGTACCAGTCCTGGGCGCCGAACACTGGCGTCGGGGTATCGAGGTTCCGGTAGAGTGCGTCCACGATGATGGCGAGCTCGTCGGTGGAGGCTGCCATCAGGGTAGCTTCAGGGTCCGGCGCGTGTTTCATGAACTGGGCAAGCTGTGAGCGGTTCATGGTGCCACGGCCGGTTTCAGATGAACACATGAAAAGAATGACATGATGTGCTCCGTATTTGGAATGCCCGAGGCTGGCTGCCTAACCCACTGGTGTGCCTAGCTTACTGTGCAAGCACTGTGTGCGGAATATGCCGGCCCGGGTTTCCGAGGCCGCCACACCAGTTGCTACTCAAACTGTGATGACGGGAGCGGCACCTGGGCAGGCAGCGGCCTGGTGGGCCGTTCCGCGCGGATGGCGTCCTCGACAAGGGCAGCCGGGCGGCGCCAGGCGTCCGAACCCGGCTCCATGGTGTCGACCACTCCGATCAGCATTGCCAGGAGCCGCACCATGTCCGTGAGTGAGATGTCCACCCGCAGGGTGCCCTGGTCCTGGCCGCGGTCAAGGAGTACGCCAACGGACTCGATCAGGCTCCCGGTGATTCCGGTCAGCAAGTCCCGCCGGCCGGCTACGGCACCGAGCAGGTTGGCGTTGTCGCTGGCTGCGCTCATCACGGCGTCAATGACCCGGAACAGGCCGTCGGCGGCATCGGTGCCGGCAAGGGCGACGTCGATAACAGGGTCCACGTGGAGGCGGAGCTGTCGGTTCAGGGCAGCCAGGACGAGCTGCTCCTTGTCCGAGAAATTACGGAACAGTGTTGCCGGCCCCACTCCCGCGGTGGCGGCAATGGTCTGCAACGGAACATCCGGGCCATACTGCCGGAAACACTCGCGGGCGGCATTAATGATCTTGTCCACGTTGCGTGCAGCGTCAGCACGAAGTGGCTTGCGCTCTACTGCGAGGTTCATGGAACCAAGGTTAGCAACGCTGTGTCAGCCTGACTCCGTTACCGGTTGGTAGCGCCGAATATGACGCAGCACACGTTTCCGGGCGGCAGATTCCTCCGTGTCAGACTGGACCCATGTTGCTTGCCTTTTCTGTCGCCCCTTCCGGAATTCCCGCTGATACTGCCTACGCTGCGGCGGGGAACGGCGATGCCTCGGTGCACGACGCCGTGGCTGCCGCTGTCAAGATCGTCAGGGAATCCGGGCTGCCCAATCAGACGGACTCCATGTTCACCACCATCGAGGGCGAGTGGGACGAGGTGTTCGACGTCGTAAAGCGTGCCACGGAGGCGGTGGGGAAATTCGGCAGCAGGGTGTCCCTGGTGATCAAGGCCGACATCCGGCCCGGCTATTCCGGCGAACTCACGGCCAAAGTGGAGCGCCTGGAAGGTGCCTTGAACGGTCCCCAAGCCTGAGGCTACTGACTGCCGCAGCCTAGCCGGGCCGGGCGCTTGCTGTAAGACTGTGCGCATGTTTGAGCACAAGCCGCGGCCCGAGTGGACGGCCGTAGAAGAGTACTTGTCCGACGTCGTCGTCCACCCCGACGATTCCGTCCAGCGCGCCGTCCGCTCCGCCGAAGAGGCCGGGATGCCGCCGATCGAGGTGACCCCGAACGCCGGAAAGCTTTTGAAGCTGCTGGTGCGGGCGTCCGGCGCCCGCAGGGTGCTGGAGATCGGCACGCTGGCTGGCTTCAGCACCATCTGGATGGCCCAGGGAATGCCCGACGACGGGCGGCTGGTGACGTGCGAATACCTCCAGAAGCATGCCGATGTTGCCCGGGCAAACGTGGACGCGGCGGGCGTCGGCCACAAGGTGGAGATCCGGACGGGTGCGGCGCTGGACACGCTGGCCGCCCTCGAAGCCGAAGGTGCGGCTCCGTTCGACTTCGTCTTCATCGACGCAGACAAGGAAAGCAACCCGCAGTACCTGGAATGGGCAGTGCGGCTGGGCAGGGCCGGAACCAGCATCGTGATGGACAACGTCGTATGGGAGGGTGTGGCGCTGGACCCCTCGATCGATGAGGTCAACGCCCCGGGAATCATCGGCGCGCTGAAGATGATGGGGGAGGACAGCCGGCTGGACGCCACCGTCATCCAGACCGTGGGGTCCAAAGGCTGGGACGGCTTCGCGCTGGCCGTTGTGCGTTAACCCCGCGTCGTCGTTAACCGCCCCACAGCGAAGCACCGCCCGCGTACTGGCTGTACGCGGGCGGTGCTCTTTTTGCTGGGTGCTCTTCCTTCCAGGAGCCGGTGAGCTACTGGATCGAACTCATCGAGTTCCAGCCGGTGCCGGCTGTGGACTTGCTGACGAGGGTGCTGCCGTTGCCGCGGTAAAGAAGGAGGGTTCCCCTCGAATCACGGGCAGTGATGTCCGCCCTGCCGTCACCGCTCAGGTCACCGGGGGTCGCCAGGGAGCTCAGGCCGCCCCAGCCGGCGCCGATCTGGACCCGGGCGAGGAACCCGCCGGCGCCGTCGCCACGGTAGAGCCACAGGCTGCCGGCAGCGTCCCGGGAGACGATATCGGGCTTGGCGTCGCCGTTGAAGTCGGTGCCCAGGATGGTGTTCTGGGTGTTCCAGCTGCTGCCGATCTGGATCCGTCCGGAGAGGCCGCCGTTGCCGACGCCGAGGTAGGCGTAGAGCCTGCCGGCACTGTCGCGGGCCACAAGGTCGGCCTTGCGGTCGCCGTTGTAGTCGCCCCCGGCGGTGATGGCGGTGAAGGAGTTCCAGCCGGAACCGATCTGGCTGCGGCTGGAGAAGCCGCCGAGTCCATTGCCCTTGTAGAGGTACAGCAGGCCGGTGGAGGACCTGGCGATGACGTCGGCCTTGCGGTCGTTGTTGAAGTCGCCGCTGCTGATGATCGAGTTCATCGAGTTCCAGCCGGTTCCGACCTTGGTCCGGGTCTGGAAGCCGCCGGTGCCGTTGCCGCGGTAGAGCCACAGGGTTCCGGTGGAGTCGCGGGAAACGATGTCGGCCCGGCCGTCACCGTTGAAGTCCTGCACCTTGCGGTACGGAGCGGTGACAGTGGTGCCGATCTGCACGGTGCGGCTCGCCAGCGGGCTGACGTTGCCGGCGGCGTCCGTGGCACGGACGAGGAAGTTGTACGTGCCGCTGACCTGTGCGTCCCACGTCTTCGGTGAGGCGCAGGTGGGATCCCAGACCACGTTCGTGGGCTGGAGCTGGCATTCGAACCGCGCACCCGTATCACTGCTCGTGAAGCTCAGGGTCGGGGAGTTGTCCAGGCTGGGCGAGGACGGGAACGGTGACACGATCGAAACCGGCGGCGCGACCGTGTCCACGGTGAACCTGAGGGTCCCGGAGGTCAGTCCGCCGGCAACAGCCTGCACAGAGTGGGGGCCGTTCGCCAGCGTGGGCAGTTTCAGGGAGTAGGTAGAACCGGTAACGGTGGCGGCCCGGGGAGCGCCGCCGTCGACAACGAGCTGAACCGGGCCCGCGGTTCCCGCGGGCAGCGTGCCCGTGATGGTAGGCGCGTTGACCCTCGTGATGTTGTCGGAGCTGGAGCGGCCGCTGTCGCTGGCAGCAGGCAGGTCAGGCGTATTGGGACCCCCAACGGAGTCCGTCGCGAGCAGGCCCTGGACCGTGAAGGTGTTCACCGTGAGGGTGTTCACGCCCGGCCCGCCGGCGTTCGGTCCGACGACGTTCACGAAGTTGTTGCCCGAGGGGGCGCCGGTGACAGTCCGTGCGGTGTTGATGTCGCCCAGGGTGCCGGCCGCAGCGCCCACCTGGCGGAGGAAGGTCGCGGTGGTCCCCCTGCCGAAGTCGCCGAGGAAGGCGGCTCCGACGCCGGCCCAGTTGCACGCGGCGTCGGGGGTGGGGGCGCAGGCGCCCTGGTCCAGGGTCTCGTTGATGACACCATCGGCGTCTGCCGTGAATGTGTGGATGCCGTACGGGTGGGTGATGGTGTACGACTGCCCGGCCACGAGGCCGTCCAGGCGGAACCGGAGCCGGGCGAAGCCCATCTGGTCGCCGTCGATCACGGCCTCGTTGGCATGCGCTGCTTCGAGGGCCGCTTCGTAGAGGCCAAGGTTGCCGCCGGACGCTTCAGCGGCGAACCAGAAGGCTTCGTCGGGGAAGTTGTCCGGGTAGGACGCCGGCTGATCGGGGTTCGGCGGCTCGACGAGGCAACCCTGCCCCGCCTGGTAGCAGAGCTGCAGCCTGACCGTGCCGTCCGAAAACCAGGTGGGGAACCCGTTTGCGGGGTCGACCGGGCCCATCCCGGCCGTTTCGGCGTTAGCCGGGACAGCGCCGAGGGGCGACAACGCGGCGGCGAGCAGGGCGCCGGCGACAGCCGGGGCAATACGGCCGGCCGTAATGGAGGCCTTGCGGTGCGCTGGCCGGGAGCGCTTGGCTCCGTCGGGCATCATGGGCCTCATCGCGGAATGCGAGGACATGGTAACTCCTTATGGACACTCGATTTGTGGCCCCCAGTACCTTCAAGGCCAAGCCGGGAGATGCGTTCCCAACTGCGTCAACACTGGACGCAGCACCTTGGATAAAGGTCGTATAAAACCGGTGAATTCGGGGGGCTGCGCTGCCCCATGTTCGCGTATGCCAAGGGATACGGTCCGGAAATCGTGCGGACTCCGGCCGGTGAAACGGAATTAGACCATCGATTTGAGGGGGCCCAATTGGGGGCGCCCTCCGGCGACCCCCACCCCTTCCCAGCCCGGTCCGGCTTTTTCCAAGTACGCCGCGACATCCTCGAACTATCCCAACCGGTCTCGAACCATCCGAATCGAAAGGAGGCCCGGTTATGACCGTGTCCAGACGAAATGTCCTGTTACTGGGTGGCCTCGGCGTTGTTGGAGCCGGCGTTGTTTCGCTCCCGCACGGCGAAGTGGAGGCCAAATCCGCCAGCAGGCTCAGCGGCGCAGAGATGCCCAAACCGTTCCAGTCGGCGTTCGTGATGCCGCCGGTGCTGGCCCCGGACAAGGTGGAGGTGGACCCGGCCGACGGCAAGCCAGTTAACTACTACACCGTGACCGAGAAGGCAGCCATGGCATCCATCCTGCCGCGGCTTCAGACACCTATTTTGGGCTACAACGGGATTTTCCCCGGCCCCACGATCAGCCTGGACCAGGGCACCAAGGCGGTGGTCCGGGTCCGGAACCGGCTTCCCGCAACACACCCGAACGATGGCCACGTGCTTTCCACGTCCACACACCTGCACGGTTCCGCCTCGCTGCCGCAGTTCGACGGGTATGCCAGTGACGTCACCCAGACCGGGTTTTTCAAGGACTACCACTACCCGAACTTCCAGCCCGCCCGCACGCTGTGGTACCACGACCACGGGGTGCACTTCACGGCACAAAACGCCTACTCCGGCCTGGCAGCCCAGTACCACCTGCACGATCCGCTGGAACGCCAGCTGCTTCCGCAAGGCGCATTCGACGTGCCTCTCATTATTTCCGACGCGATGTTCGCCGCGAACGGCGCCCTGGGCTACGACGACAATACCCACTCCGGACTCTGGGGGGATGTCATCCTGGTCAATGGCAAGCCGTGGCCGGTGATGAAGGTGCAGAAGCGCATCTACCGCTTCCGGGTCCTGAACTGCAGCATTTCCCGCTCCGTCAGGCTGACGCTGAGCACCGGGGATCCGCTGATCATCGTTGGTACCGACGGCGGCCTGGTCCCCACACCGCAAAAGGTGGCCAACTACCGCCATGCCGGGGCAGAACGGTACGAGGTGCTCATCGATTTCCGGAAGTACAAAGCCGGCCAGCGGATCGAGCTGCGCAACCTGTCCAACCCCAACAACGTTGACTACGACTTCACCAGCAAGGTGATGGCCTTCGACGTTACGGATGAACCGGTCAACACCGGCGACCCGACCTGGAACACGGTGCCCACGCAGCTGGCGCCCACCAATGAGGTCATGACCATGACCGAGAAGCAGGCCACGAAGGTCCGCAAGTTCCGGGTCAAGCGGAATGACGTCACCAACATCTGGACCATCGACGACGACAGCTGGCAGGACGTCATTGCCAGCGGCTACAAGAAGGTCGCCGCGGAGGTGGACCTGGACGCCGTCGAGGTGTGGGAGATCGAGAACCGGTCCGGCGGCTGGTTCCACCCCGTGCACATCCACCTCGTGGATTTCAAGGTCCTGAGCCGCAACGGCCGGGCACCTTTTCCCCATGAGCTCGGTCCCAAGGATGTTGTCTACGTGGGTGAGGGGGAGACGGTCCGGCTGCTCATGAAGTTCGGTCCGCACCGCGGCCGCTACATGGTGCACTGCCACAACCTGCCCCACGAGGACCACGA
The DNA here is from genome assembly GCF_040448525.1 of Arthrobacter sp. K5. Taxonomy (NCBI): domain Bacteria; kingdom Bacillati; phylum Actinomycetota; class Actinomycetes; order Micrococcales; family Micrococcaceae; genus Arthrobacter; species Arthrobacter sp. K5. Next base: position 3,719,110 of record NZ_CP159279.1, read on the forward strand.
CATGATGGTTCAGTTCCGGGTGGGGCTGAAGGAAGATGACAGCGATCCCAACGACCCCATGACGGCGGCGCTGCCCCAGTGGGACGGCTAGCGGCGCACCGGGCCGATCCAAAGTCCAGGACCGGCCCGGACAGCAGAACCATTACCGAAAACCCTGCCGGGTCCGCCCGGCAGGGTTTTCGGGGGAGGACAATCACGACGGCGGTGCTGCTGGCCGCCGGTCTGCTCGCCGCCCGCCTGTGGCTGGTGGAGCCGGTGACGGTCAGCTCGGAAAGCATGGAACCGGCACTGCCCAGGGGCAGCACGGTGCTGATGTTCAAGCCGGGCCCAGCGTTGGGGTCCCTCAGGACCGGAGACCTGGTGGTGTTCACGAGCCCGGAGGACGGCAACCCTGCCGTGAAGCGGGCCATTGCCTTCGGGGGCCAGACCGTCGCCATCGAGGATTCGGTGCTGGTGGTGGACGGGATCGCACAGGCCGAGCCGGGCATCGACCACAGCCGCATCGACGGCACCTACTTTGGTCCGGTCACGGTGCCGGCCGGGCACGTCTTCGTCCTGGGGGACAACCGGGCGGGCTCCATCGATTCACGCACCTATGGGAGCGTTCCGCTGGAATCGCTGCAGGCAACGGTGCTGTGGCCCTCCGGCCGCTAATGCACACGCCCGCGCCAAAAAGACCCCGGCCAAAAAGATAAGTATGCTGGGAATCATCCTTGCCGGCTGCCCGGCCGGCCAGGCATGGAACGCATCGGTGACCGCAGCGGAGGAAGACAATGAAAGCATCCGACACTCTGGCCAGCAATCTGCAGAAGGTCCTCACCGACCTGATCGAGCTGCACGTTCAGGGCAAGCAGGCGCACTGGAACCTGGTGGGCACCAACTTCCGCGACCTGCACCTGCAGCTGGACGAGATCGTGGACAGCGCCCGGCTGCTCGCCGACCAGACCGCTGAGCGCATGCGCTCGCTCCATGCCCTTCCGGACGGCCGGAGCGCCACCGTCTCGTCCGGCACCAGGCTGGAACAGTATCCTGCCGGCCTGACCGTCACCAAGGACACCGCCAAGCTCATCACCAAGAGGCTGGAACAAACGGTCAAGACCATCCGCGACGTCCACGATGAGGTTGATGAAGAAGATCCCACAAGCGCGGACCTCCTGCACGAGGCCATCACCCGGCTGGAGCAGCTGGCCTGGATGGTGAACGCGGAAGTGATGCCGGCCTCGGCGTCCGTGACCGCCCCGGAACGGAAATAGCAGCGCCATGATCCCGCCATCCCGCTCGTCAGCGGACACCGCATGAACGCTCCACACCGCCAGTGGCAGCCCATCCGCCTCAGCCCGCCGTCGCAAGGCGAGTCCGCCCTGGAAGAACCTCCGCTGGACGTCGAGCAGCTACAGGACAGGGTCGCGTCGGCCGTGGGGGACGTCCCTGCCCTGCTGGCCATCGCCCAGCAGGCCGGCCGTTCCGCGCCGAAGCCCGGTGACGGGCGGACAGCCCGGCTCTGGGAGCTGCTGGCATCCGTGGCCGCGGTGGACGTGGCTGCTGCGCGGGTTATGGAACCGCACCTGGATGCCGGCGCCATCCTGTCCCAGGCGGGAACACCGGAATCCTTTACTGGATCGTGGGGCGTGTACGCAGCCGAGGCCCCCGGCACGCGGCTGGCCGCCGAGGCAGGACCCGGCGAGGCAGAACCCACCGGGAAAGCCGCGGGCGTGCAGCTGAACGGCTCCAAGCCCTGGTGCTCTCTGGCCCAGTTCGTGGACCACGCCGTGGTGACCGCACACACGGAGACCGGTGGCCGGGCCGCCTTCGCCGTCGATCTCAGGGCCGCCGGCGTCACGTGCGACGTCCCGGAATGGACCAGCCGCGGACTGCGCGAGATCCCCAGCGGAACTGTCCATTTTGACCGGGTTCCGGCCGTCCCGCTCGGCGGCGACGGCTGGTACTTCCAGCGCCCCGGCTTTGCCTGGGGCGGCATGGGCGTGGCAGCGTGCTGGCTGGGCGGCGCCGTCGCGCTGGGCCGGCACTTCGAAGCCGCCCTCCTGCGGGGTGCCAGGTCCCAGCGCGAGCCGGACCAGGTGGCACTCGCCGCCCTCGGCGAAGTGGACCGGATCCTGACCTCTACCCTCCAGTACCTCACCCGTGCTGCCGACGCCGTGGACGCTGCCGGGGCGGAACGGGAACCCGCCATGGACGGGGCCCACGGCCAGCCCAGCACCGGGGGCGGGGCCGGGCTGGACCGCAGTGCCGTTGGCGGGTGGAGCGAGGCGCTCCGTGTCCGGGGAACTGTTGCCGCCGCCGTCGAACGCGTCCAGCTCCTGGTGAGCCAGAACCTGGGGCCCGGCCCCCTGGCCTTTGACGAACGGTACGGCAAGGGCATGGCGGACTTGTCCCTCTACGTGCGGCAGCACCACGCCACGCGTGACGACGCCCAGTTGGGCGTGCTCACGCTTAAGGGGGAGCACGCGTGGTGACGTTCTCGCACGCGGATGCGGGCACCGATGAGGCGGCCTGGGCGGCCAGCGGCCTGGACACGATCGGCGAACTCCCGCTGGATGCGGCGGAGCTGGCCGGGATGGAGTTCGTCGTTTTGGTTGCCCACCCGGACGACGAATCGCTTGGTGCCGGAGGGCTGCTTGCCCGCCTCACGTCCGCCGGTGCGCACGTTGAGGTGCTGCTGTGTTCGGCGGGGGAGGCGTCCCATCCGGATTCGCCCACCACGACGCCGGAGCAGCTTGCCGCCGTCCGCCGGGAGGAGTTCGCGGCGGCCATGGCTGCGTTCGGACTGGCGGACCACTGGCAGTTCCTGGACCTGCCGGACAGCGGGCTGGCCCAGCACCGCGCCGTCATCGCCGAACGCCTGACGGACGCTATTGGGCAGCGCACCGTGGCCATTGTTGCCCCGTACCGCGGAGACGGACACATCGACCACGACACCCTGGGATCCGTGGCTGCGGAGACCGCCGAGGCCGGCGGCCACGGGCTTCTCGAATACCCCCTTTGGTACTGGCTGTGGGCCACGCCCGGTGACACCGCGTGGCGGAACTGGGTGCGGCTGCCCCTGAGCCCCGCGGAACAGCGGACCAAACGCGAGGCCCTGCACACCCATGCCTCCCAGCTGCGGCCGCTCTCTGACCAGCCGGGCGACGAGGCGCTCCTGTCAGAGCAGTTTCTTGCGCACTTCGCCCGGCCCTTTGAGGTTTTCGCGTGGCGGCCGCCGGTCACCGGACGGCGGGGCGCCCGGGACGCCGAGGCCGTCTTTGATGCCCTGCACCGCAGCGCCGAGGATCCATGGAAGTACCAGGACAGCTGGTACGAGCAGCGCAAACGCAGTCTGACGCTCGCCGCGCTCCCTGAACAGAAGTACGACGCCGGCATGGAAGTCGGCTGCTCGATCGGCACCCTGAGCGCGGAGCTGGCAGGGCGCTGCGGTAAGTTCCTGGCCGTGGACGCCAGCGGCACTGCCGTGGCACGCGCCGCCGAACGGCTCGCCCGGTTCCCGGGCGCCGAAGCGCGGCAGCTGACCCTGCCGGAACAGTGGCCGGCCGCCAACTTTGACCTGATCGTGGTCTCCGAGATGGGCTACTACCTTGCGGCCGCGGAACTGGAGGAGCTGATCACCCGGATCGCCGCGTCCCTGACCTCGGGCGGAACGCTGCTGCTCTGCCATTGGAGGCATCCGGTGTCCGGCTGGGAGCTCGACGGCGACGCTGTCCACGCGATGACACGGAGCCAGCTGCGGTGGCCGTCAGCCGGCATATACCGGGAGCGGGACTTCGTGCTGGAAACCTTCATCGCGCCGGGACCAGATCGCGCCGGAACCAGCGCGTGACGCCGCACAGATCCAGGCCAGCCATCAGCCGGGTTGAGGTGGTGATGCCGGTGCATGACGAGGAGGGCCACCTTGGAGCTGCCCTTTCCGCGCTCCGCAGCGCGTCTGAAGCCCTGGCCCGCCGGCGACCCTCAGTGGGCGTGGGAATCACCGTTGTCCTCGATCATTGCACCGACCGTTCGGCAGAGATCGCGGACCGCTTCGCCGGGTCCCAGCCGGCGGTAAGAGTGCTGCGCCGCCGGTTCCGCAACGCCGGTGCCAGCAGGGCGGCGGGAGTCGCGGCAGCCATCCGGGACCTCGACAGCGGCACTCTTGACACCACTTGGCTGGCAAATACGGACGCCGATTCCAGAGTTCCAGAGAGCTGGCTTGTTCGCCAGTTGCACTTCGCGGACGCCGGCTGGGACGTGTTGCTGGGTTCCGTGGAGCCGGACTCCGCGGGGATGGATCCGGAGCTGCTACGGAGCTGGCGCCTCAGACATCCGTTGGAGGAACGGCACGGCAATGTGTACGGCGCCAATCTCGGCGTGCGCGCCTCGGCGTACCTCCAGGCTGGCGGATTTCCGCCGCTGCCGTCCTCGGAAGACCGTGCCCTGGTGGAACTGTTACGGCGGAGGGGCTTCGCCGTCACCGCCACGGACAGCACGCGTGTACTGACTTCCGGGCGGACCACTGCCCGGGCACCACACGGTTTTGGTTCATACCTCCGTGCCTTGGGCGTGGAGACGGCCGCGGCCCTCCGGAGCAGCTGAAGCCGGAAACGCCCCCGGGCAGCTGCCGGCAGGCAGCTGCCCGGGGTGGAGTCGGGTGGTTCAGCGGCTGTTGCCGTTGCCTTCACGGGCGGTGGCTCCGCCATGGCCGTTCCGACGGTCGGCGTCCCGGTTGTGGCGGTCGCTGCCGTCTTGGTCTTTGCCCTCGTGGCCGTTGGCCTTTCCGCTGTATTTCTCGCGCAGCTCGCGTCCCAGCCGGATGTCTTCCTCTTCCTTCTCCTGCAGCTTGTCGCTCTTCTTGGTGTCGCGGGGCGGAAGCTGGAGCGTGTCCTCGGCCTCAATGCCAGCCTGCAGCTGCCGGCCACGTTCCATCTCGGCGTCGAACTCCGCACCAAAAAGCAGGGACATGTTCAGGATCCAGAGCCACAGCAGCATGACGATCACGCCGCCGATGGCGCCGTACGTCTTGTTGTAGTTGCTGAAGTTGCCCACGTAGAACCCAAAACCCACAGAGGCCAGCACAAAAATGAGCAGGGCGATGAGGGAACCCAGGCTCATCCAGCGGATCTTTGGTTGGCGGACGTTGGGGGTGGCGTAGTAGAGGATGGCGATGACGACGATCACCAGCGCGACGATGGCCGGCCACTTCGCGATGTTCCAGACGGTCAGGAAGGCGCCGCCCAGGCCCATGACGTTGCCGACGGCCTCTGCCACCGGGCCGCTGATGACCAGCATGGCGGCGAGCAGCGCAACGATGATCAGCGAGATCAGGGTCACCGCGAGCATAGTGCCGCGAAGCTTTACGAAGCCCCGGCCTTCATCAATTTCGTATATCCGGTTCATGGCCCGGCCGAACGCGGTCACATACCCTGATGCGGACCAGAGGGCTGTCAGGAGGCCGATAACCAAGGTGAAGCCGGCTGCCGGTGAGGTGGTCAGTTCCTGGATGGGCTCGCGGATCATCTCCACAGCCTGCCCGGGCGCGATGCCCTGGACGATTTCCAGGAGTGCCGCCGTCGTTTTCTCCGCTTGGCCAAAGATGCCGAGCAGGGAAACTAGGGCGAGAAGTGCGGGGAACATCGAAAAGATGGCGTAGTAGGTGAGCCCGGCGGCGAGGTCGGGGCATTGGTCCGCGGTGAATTCACGCAGGGTTTTGCGGGCAATGTACTTCCACGACGGCTTGTCCACGTCCGTGGGACTATCCGGCTTTCGCGGGTCATCCGGTGCGGGGGCACTGCCGGCCTTTGCGGTGCTGGTTTCCGGGGCTTCTTTCGTCGCCATGAGGCATCCTTTCGTTCGCGGGCGGGACGTGTTCCGGCGTCGCGGATCGTTCCCTGCCCGCTATCAGGGGTTCGGGCTCGCGGGTGGTTTGTGAGGTCGCATCAGGGGTCGGGTCCCTTACGATCCGGGCGACCGGGGCGGATTGCGGCGGTCCAGGGTGAGCGGGTCACTCCCCATCGGATCGTCGGCCAGCTGCTTCTCACCCAGCGGATCGTCCGCTGTCCGGGTGTCCGACTGCGGGCTTTCGGCCAGTTGGCCGGAAGCCAGGGGGTTGGGGTCCTGCGCGTTGGGCGGGGGAGCGCCGGCGCCCTGCGGCCGTTGGTTATCCGTCATGGTTGATCCCTTTCCGGCATGTCGGGTTGGCGAGTGCCACCGGTAATCGCTCGCCATAAAATAGTAAGCATGGTTACTATTAGATCGTAAGTACCCTGATCGCCGCTAGTTCAAACGGCCGCCCCTCCGGCAGCGTCACGCCGGCTGCCAGCGGCCGGATTCTGCCCGAAATGACGTGCTGGAAAAGAGAGAGGTGGATCCACGATGGACCCAACTGCCTGGATTTGGATCGTCGTTGTAATCGTCGTCATCGCGCTCATCGCGGTGCTTCTGATGTCCAGCCGCAAGCGCCGGGAGGCGTTCCGGCAGAAGCGGGATGAGCAGAACCGCCAGCATGCCGCAGAGATCCGCAGGAAAGCGGAGAACGCCGACCTTGAAGCACGCGAAAACGAAGCCCGGGCCATGCATGCCAAGGCCGACGCCGAGAAGGCGCAGGTCGAGGCGGCGCGGCTTCGCCAGGAGGCAGAGCAGCGGCAGTCGGCCGCGCAGGAATTCCGGACGGATGCCGAGAAGCACCAGTACAAGGCTGATGCGCTGGACCCGGATGTGGATGATGATGGCAATCGGCGCCACGATGCACGGGCGGATGCGGGACGTGATGATATTCGGGCTGATGACGCCCGTACGGGTGAACGGGACATGGCTGCGCGCGACATGGGTTCGCGGGCAGATGACGTGCGGACAGATGATGGACGGGCAGATAATGCCCGCAACGCTGATGCCCGCCCGGATGCCGACGCCACCACGGACGCCACTAGGCGGAACACTCCGCGCGAGTAGCCGTCGCCGGCCGTCGACGCCCGCGTTGTCAACGCCCGCGGTAGCGAGCGGGCGGAGCTAGCGCCGGCGCAGGAGCGTCAAGAGCCCGCGGCGTGGCCTGAGCGGGGGCGACGCCGGGACGCCGGCGCCTTTGCCCATGCCCTCGATCACTTCGCGGATGGCGTCCAATGACGGCGTTTGCGGCTCCCAGCCGAGCTCGTTCCGGATCCGCGTGGTGTCCATGACCGGCGCGCCTGCCGCCATCTCCACCCATCCCGAGTCAGTCTGCTGCAGCCGAAGCCGCCAGGTGGCGCCGACGAAGGCGTGCAGCGCGCGGACCGGGACGGGGAGGATCCTCTTGGCGGAGAAGAGCCGGGCCAGATTTTGCGGCGTGACCACCGGCTCGGCTGCCACATTGAACGCGCCGCTGGCCCTGCGCTCAAGCACGCGCCAGTACGCGTCCGCGACGTCGTCGGCATGCACTGCCTGAAAGATCAGTTCCTCGGGAATCGGCAATATTGGCAACGCGGGCCGGCGCGGGATGAACCTCGGGTGGACCCACCCCAGGAAGTACCTGCCGATTTCGCTTCCGGCCTCGCCCTGGAAGATGAGGCCGGGGCGCAGCCTGGCCACTGCAACCGACGGATTGTTCGCAGCGAACCTGTCCAGCAGCTTTTCCTGCTCAGCCTTGTGCCGGCTGTAATGTGAGCCCTCCATGCCTCCCGCAGGCCAGGATTCGTCCACGCGGTGGTCCTTGGCTGATTTGTTGTAGGCGCCCACGGAGGAAGCGCACACCACGTGCTTCACTCCTGCTTCCCGGGCAGCCGCCAGCATGTTGGCAGTGCCGGTGACGTTCGTGCGGTGCAGTTGAGGGAGGTCCCGGTTCGGCTGGATCTGCCACGCCAGGTGCACTACCGCGTCGGCTCCGGCAAAGGCCTTGGCCAGATCCTGCACAGCACCCTCCCCGCCCACGTCCAGGGTGTGCCACTCGACGCCGGCGAACGGCGGCCGTGAAGTGTCCGGCGAGCGGCGGCTGATGCCCACCAGTTCCAGTCCACCCGGGTGTTCCTGCCTGGCCTCCTGGAGCCTGCGCAGGAGTGCTGTCCCCGCATTGCCGCTGGCGCCCGTGATCGCGATACGCATGAAATGCTCTCCGTCCGTTGCCGTGGGATGTTCCGGCCGCCCGACGACGGGCCGTGGCCGTGGTGCTTCTTTCGAGCCTAGCGTCTCAGGGCATTGTGTAATAAGCACGCTTATGATTTCCTACATCTAAGTCTTGCCGCAGGCTTTCTCGACCTCCCGATCGAAGGAATCCACGACAATGCCAGAAACCCCGCCCTCCTTGTCCGCGTCCTTCCCTGCTTGCGCAGCACCGCAGCCAGCGACCCAGGCCGGACGGCTGCACGATGCCTTCCAGAATCAACTGGTACTCAATTACCTCGACCTGGCAGAGTCGCTCGCTTCGCGGTACGTCGCCCGCGGACGCGAGCGCTCCGACCTTGTCCAGGTGGCCTACCTGGGGCTCATCAAGGCCGCCCGCGGCTTTGATGAGGAAAAGGGCGAAAGTTTCCCGGCCTATGCCGCGCCTACTATTAACGGCGAACTCAAGCGCTTTCTGCGGGACCGGTGCTGGACCGTCCGGCCGCCGCGGCATGTCCAGGACGTCCGGACGCAACTCCTTCATGCCGCCCCGGACCTGGCCCAGTCACTGGGGCGTGTTCCCTCGGCGCAGGAGCTGGCCAGCGAGTTGGGAGTCACCCCGGCTGACGTCCGGGAGGCCCAGGCAGCAGGCAGCAGCATGCATCCCGACTCGCTGGACAGCCCCGATCCGTGGGGCGGACCAGCCATGGGCGAGGGGCTTGTCTCGCCGGACCAGCCGATCGAGCACCTCGAAGAGCTCGTGTGCCTCAATGAGGCGATCCAGGAGTTGGACCCTGACGACCGGGAAATGCTGTACCGGCGGTACTTCCGCGAGGAGACCCAGGTGGAACTGGGCAAACGGTTCGGCATCTCCCAAATGCAGGTGTCCCGGCGCCTCTCCCGGATCCTGGTCTGGTTACAGCGCCGGCTGCTCGACGAAGAGGGCCGGGGCGGAACCACGGACAGCTGCCGGGCGGGCAGCACCAGGCCAGGCAGCGCCCCGGCGGGCAGCGGGAGGGCCGGTGCGCATCAGACGGGCCGGAGCTGCCCGACGGCCGCCAGTACGTCTTCCACCGTGACCGCCAGCAGGGCCGGGTCCGGGGTTGCCGCGAAGGTGTCGCCGCGCCGCGCCTGAGCGTCCGTCAGCACAATGTGAGGCCCAGGTGGCGGCCCCCAGACCTCGGCCGGGGCCGGACCGAAAAGCACCACCGAAGGCCGCGAATAGGCAGAGGCGAGGTGCGCGGCACCGGTGTCCGCTGACACCACCAGCCGGGACTCCGCGACGGCGGCCATGAATTCGGCCAGCCGCAGCCGCCCCGCCAGGACCTGGTCTTCCGGGAGGCCGGCGAGCCGTGCGACGTGCAGTGCCCGCGGCCGTTCCGCCGAGCTGCCGGTGAACACCACCTGATGGCCATCCTCCGAGAGGGTGCGGGCCACTTCGGCGAAGCGGTCCTCCGGCCACAGACGGCTGCCGTAGGCGGCCCCCACATGCACCACGGTGGCACCGGGGCAGAGGCTGGAAACGGCAGGCGGGAGCAGCCGGAAATCGTCCGGTTCCGCGTCAATGCCGTGCCACTGCAGCAGCCTGGTCCACCGCTCGCGCTCATGGATTCCCTCCAGCCAGGCGGGGCCAGGCCGCTCGGGGGTCCGGTGGCCGACGATGGTCCTTGGCTGCACGGCAGCGAGCCGGGCCTCGCTTTCGGGTCCGCTGCCGTGCAGGTTCACTGCTATGTCCACCGTGCCAGTATCGATGGGAATCGGAACATCCAGGCCATGGGTCGGGAGCAGTTCGTAGCCGCCCACCAGCTCCAGCGCATCTTCCAGCCAGTCCTGGGCCGCATAGAGCAGGCGGTGTTCCGGATAGGCACGCCGCAGCGCTCGGAGCGCCGGCACGGCAACCAGCAGGTCGCCCAGCTTCAGGGCCCTCAGCACTAGCAGGACCGGTTGTTCGTGCTTGCCGTTCAGTGCTTCCACTGCCGTCCTTCTGCTCCTCGGCGTCAGCCCCTGGGGCCGCTTGTCGAGGAGTCTAGCCGAGAAGAAGTGGGCGGCCAGTTGTTTAGGTGTCTCCCAGTCGGGGAACGGAGGGGGTATGGCAACTAACGCTTTGGTGCTCAAGGCTGTGCTGTTCGACCGGGACGGAACGCTCGTGGTTGATGTGCCGTACAACGGTGATCCGCAGCGGGTGGAGCCGTATCCCGGCGCGAGGAGTGTCCTCGACGGGCTGCGCAGCCGGGGCCTGGCCACCGGCGTCCTAAGCAACCAGTCGGGCATTGCCCGAGGCCTCCTGACAGCAGCGGAAGTGGACAGCGTGAACGCGCGGGTGGAGGATCTCCTGGGCCCCTTTGACGTCTGGGAGGTCTGCCCGCACGGAGCCGGTGACGGGTGCTTGTGCAGGAAGCCGGCGCCGGGCATGATCCACAGCGCCTGCCGGCGCCTTGGCATCGACCCGTCAGAGGCGGCGTTCATCGGCGACATCGGCAGCGACGTCGAAGCGGCCGCGGCCGCCGGCGCGCGGGGCGTCCTGGTTCCCACTCCGCAGACCAGAACCGAAGAAGTCGAGGCCGCCGCCGAGGTTGCCGCGGACCTCGAGGAGGCCGTCGCGCTGCTGCTCCAGGGACCGTTGCTTCGAGGACCGGCATGAGCAGGGTCCTGGTGGCTCGGCTGGACAGCGTCGGTGACGTCCTCCTGGCGGGCCCGGCGGTCCGGGCTGTCGCCAATGGGCGGCGGGCCGACGGCGGCAGCCCCAACGACGTCGTCGTGCTTTGCGGCCCGCAGGGCCAGGCGGCAGCTTCACTGTTGCCCAACGTCGCCGACGTTTTTGCCTGGGACACGCCGTGGATCAGCAATCCGGCGCCGCAGGTGACCGGCCCGCACCTCGACTCGCTGGTGGGTTATGTCCGGAACTCCCGTATCACCGAGGCGGTCATTCTCACCTCCTTCCACCAGTCGCCGCTGCCCCTGGCGCTCCTGCTGCGGCTGGCCGGCGTGGAGCGTATCACCGGAGCCTCCACCGACTACGCGGGTTCCCTGCTGGATGTCCGGCTCAAACCCGGCGAGGACTTTCCCGAGGACCAGCCGGAGTCCGTGCGGGCGCTCGGCATCGCCCGGGCGGCGGGCTTCCGGCTCAGGGCGGGTGATGACGGCAAACTCGCGGTCAAGGACCCTCCCGGCATCCGGCACCTGGTGGGTGACGGCCCCTACGTCGTAGTCCACCCCGGGGCAACAGTGCCCGCCCGGGCCTGGCCGCCGCTGCACCATGCGGCGGCGGTGGAACTGCTGGAGGGTGCGGGCCACCGGGTGGTGGTGACCGGCGGCCCCGGGGAAACTGGCCTCACCGCAACCGTGGCCGGCCCCTCCGCCGTCGACCTGGGCGGCCGGACGGACCTCTCCACCCTGTCCGGTGTCCTGGCCAACGCAGACGTTGTGGTCACCGGAAACACCGGACCCGCACACCTGGCCGCCGCCGTCGGAACCCCGGTGGTGAGCCTGTTTTCCCCCGTTGTCCCCGCTGTCCGCTGGGCGCCGTACGGCGTCCCGTTGGAACTGCTGGGGGACCAGAACGCACCGTGCCGGCTTAGCCGCGCACGCATCTGTCCGGTGCCGGGACATCCCTGCCTCAGCTCGGTTTCGCCGGAACAGGTGGTGGAAGCGGTGGAACGCCTGCTGGGCGGGGTCTCCTCTCTCAGCACACGCAGAAAGGTCAGGAAACAATGAGAATTCTGCTCTGGCACGTGCACGGGTCGTGGACGGATGCGTTCGTCCGCGGCCGGCACGAGTACCTGCTGCCGGTCCTGCCCGGTGGCGGGTCCTGGGGACTGGGCCGGGCCGGCCGGGACTGGCCCGCTTCGGTGCGGGAGGTCGCGCTCGCCGAGCTGGACGCCGGCAGCATTGACGCCGTCGTGCTTCAGCGGACGGAGGAAGCCGCGGAGGTGACGCGCGTGCTTGGCCGCCGTCCCGGCATCGATCTTCCCGCCGTGTACGTGGAACACAACACGCCCAAGGGCGATGTTCCGTTCACCGTCCATCCGCTGGGGGAGCAGCGCGACATCCCGATCGTCCACGTGACCCATTTCAACGAGCTGTTCTGGGACAGCGGCAAGGCACGCACCAAGGTCATCGAGCACGGCATCGCGGACCCCGGCTACCTCTACACAGGCGAGGTCCCGGAACTGGGCGTGGTGGTCAATGAACCGGTGCGCCGCGGACGCGTGACGGGAACGGACCTGCTGCCCCGTTTCGCCACCGCCGCCCCGCTTCAGGTCTTCGGCATGGGCAGCGGCGGGCTGGCCGAGGCCACCGGAATCCCGGCGCCGCGCCTCATTATCAGGGGCGATCTGAAAACCACAGAGCTCCACCGGGAACTGTCGCGCTGCCGGGCATACCTGCACCCGCTGCGCTGGACTTCCCTGGGACTGGCCCTGCTGGAGGCGATGCACCTTGGCATGCCGGTCCTGGCCCTGGCCACCACTGAGGCGGCGCGGGCCGTCCCGCCCGAAGCGGGCTGCATCTCCACGGATGTGGAGGAGCTGCGCCGGTGTGCGCGGCTGCTGGTCAACGACCCGGAGGAGGCCCGACGGCGGGGCAAGGCGGCGCGGGAGGCGGCGCTGGAGCGCTACGGACTTGAGCGGTTCCTGGCGGACTGGGACCAGGTGCTGGCAGATCTGGGGGCGGCCAGGCCGCAAAGGGGGTCTCAGGAGAGGGTGGCATCGGGGGATGCAGCTTTGAAGGTGTCCGGACCGGATGCCCTGTCCGCGGCGCGAGAAAGGAATACCCAGTGAAGATCTCGATGATTTCGGAACACGCCAGTCCTTTGGCAGCGCTAGGCGGAGTGGACGCGGGCGGCCAGAACGTACATGTTGCCGCCCTGTCATCGGCCCTCGCGCGGCGGGGCCACCGGGTGACTGTGTACACCAGGCGGGACGCGCCCGGCCTGCCCGCGCGGGTGCAGGTGCATCCCCGGCTCGAAGTGGTCCATGTGGACGCCGGGCCCGCCGAGCAGGTGCCCAAGGACGAGCTGCTGCCCTTCATGGGCGAACTGGCGGACGGCGTGGTGCAGGACTGGGGTGATTCGCCGCCGCACGTGGTGCACGGCCACTTCTGGATGTCCGGCGTGGCCGCCCTGGACGCTGCACGCCGCGAGCCCGGCGGTTTCCGGGTTCCCGTGGTGCAGACCTTTCACGCGCTGGGCACGGTCAAGCGCCGCCACCAGGGTGCCGCCGACACGAGCCCCGCCGAGAGGCGGTTCCTCGAACCGTCCGTGGGCCGCTCGGCGGACCGCATCGTGGCCACCTGCTCCGATGAGGTCTTCGAGCTTCGGGCGATGGGGATCGATACCCGCAGGGTTTCCATCGCTCCCTGCGGGGTGGACCTGGACCTCTTCTCCAGCGAGGGCCCGACCGACGCGACGTCCCGTTCCCACCGGATCCTCTCCGTGGGCCGGCTGGTTCCGCGCAAGGGTGTGGACCTGGTGATCCGCGCGCTGCCGTACCTGCTGAACGCGGGATTCGACGACCTTGAGCTGCTGATCGTAGGCGGCGGGGCGGACGCGGGCGGGCAGGACCCGGAAGCGCGCAGGCTGCTGGACCTTGCCCGGGAGCTCGGCGTGGCGGGCCATGTGGAGCTACGTGGCCAGGTGCCCAGGGACGCCATGCCCGGCATTTTCCGAAGCGCGGACGCTGTGGTGTGCACGCCCTGGTATGAGCCCTTCGGCATTGTGCCCCTGGAGGCGATGGCCTGCGGCGTTCCGGTGGTTGCCGCTGCAGTTGGCGGCCTGACGGACAGCGTGGTGGACCGCGGAACCGGCCTGCACGTGCCGCCCAAGGACCCCGAAGCCATCGCAGACGCCCTCGGAACGCTGCTGGCCAGCCCGGACCTTCGCACGAAACTTGGGCAGGCGGGCGAGCGGCGGGCGAAGGCCCGCTACTCCTGGAGCAGGGTCGCCGCGGAAACTGAAAAGGCCTACCAGCTGGCCGTCGCAGGCACCGCTGACGCAGGCAGCATGGAACCGATGGAAGGAGCGGCACTGTGACTCCCGAATCCCTGCGGGAGGCTGAACTTCCCGCCGTGCACCGGGTTGGCGCCCGGCCCGGTTTCTCCCCACCTCCCGCAACTTCCTCACCGGACGGGGTTTCTCCAGACGGGGTTTCTCCGGACGTCGCTTCTCCGGACACGGCGGGGCCGGACGCGTCGCTGCACGAAGTCGCCTTGGGGTCGCAGCAGGCTGTGCGGACCCACCTGGAAAACGTCCTGCCTGCCCTCCGGTCCCTGGAAAGCCAGGCCGACAGGCTGGCCGGCTGGGGCGTGGAACTGGCCCAGCGACTGCTGAGCGGGCAGAAGCTGCTCGCCGCCGGGAACGGCGGGTCCGCCGCCGAGGCGCAGCACCTGACCGCGGAGCTTGTGGGCAGGTTCGACGGCGACCGGATGCCCTTTTCCGCGATCTCCCTGCACGCGGAGAGTTCGGCCGTCACGGCCATCGCCAATGACTACGGCTACGCGGAACTCTTCGCGCGGCAGGTCCGCGCCCACGGCAGATCCGGGGACATCCTCGTGCTGCTGTCTACGAGTGGACAGAGCCCCAACCTGCTCCGGGCGGCCGAGGCGGCGGCCAGGCTGAACGTGACCACGTGGGCCCTGACCGGCCCGGCGCCCAACCCGCTGGCTTCATGCTGCGACGACGCTGTGGCCGTCGATGCCATCTCCGCCAACGCCCAGGAAGGGCATCTGATTGCGCTGCACGCAATTTGCCGGGCCTTCGAGGCTGAAGTGGCCCGCAGGGGCCAGGGCGTTCCCGGGCCGGGGGCTGATCGCGGATGAGGATCACAGTAGTGGGCGACGTCTTGCTGGACGTGGACCTTTCCGGCGAAGCAACCCGGCTGTGCCCCGACGCGCCCGTGCCCGTGGTGGACGTCTCCGACGTCCGGCGCCGGGCCGGCGGTGCCGGGCTCGTGGCCCGGATGCTGGCCCACGACGGCCACCGGGTCACCCTGGTGACAGTGCTTTCCGACGACGACGCCTCCCTGGCACTGGAAGGTGCGCTCGCCGGCGTGCGGGTTGTGTCCGGGCCTTCCGGTGCGAAAACGCCTGTGAAGACCCGGGTGCGGGCGGGCAGCCAGCCGGTGGTGCGGGTGGACGAGGGATGCGAGCGGCCGGAAGTACCGGCGGTCACCGCGGGCATGCTCAGGGCGCTGGACCAGGCCGAGGTGATCGTCGTGGCCGATTACGGAAGGGGCGTTGCCGCGAACCCGGAGATCCGCGAGATGCTCGCGGCCCGCGCCGGCGACATTCCGATCGTGTGGGACCCGCATCCGTCCGGTGCCATGCCCGTACCGGGGGTGGCGGTCGTGACGCCCAACCTGTCCGAGGCCGCCAAGGCCGCGGATATCGACGTTGGAACGCCTGGGGCTATTCCCGCCGTCGGCAGCGCCCTGGGCGAAACACTGCTGGACCGCTGGCAAAGCCAGGCGGTCCTTGTGACCATGGGGGAGCGCGGTGGCCTGCTGTCCCGGCCCGACACCCCGCCCGTGGCCATCCCGGCCCCTGCCACCGAGGTCGCGGATCCCTGCGGCGCCGGCGACCGGCTCGCGGCAAGCCTGGCCGTGCACCTGGCGGAGGGCCGCAGCCTGCAGGAGGCAGCGGAACTGGCCATAAATGAAGCGGCCGCCTTCCTCGGCGCTGGCGGGGTGGCCTCCCTGCCGGCCCGCCACCGGCCGGTCTGGCACCACAGCCGCGAGGAAGACGCCGTCGGCCTTGCCCGGCGGGTGCGCGCCAACGGAGGAACCGTCGTGGCCACCGGAGGCTGCTTCGACCTGCTGCACGCCGGCCATGCCCGCACGCTGTCGGCGGCCAGGGACCTTGGCGACTGCCTGATCGTGTGCCTGAACTCGGACGAGTCGGTGCGCCGGATCAAGGGCGAGGAACGGCCGATCGTGAGCCAGCAGGACCGGGCCGAGCTCCTGCTGGCACTCGAGTGCGTGGACGCCGTCCTGGTTTTCGGGGAGGACACGCCGGAGGCCTGCCTGGCGACGCTGCGCCCGGACGTCTGGGTGAAGGGCGGCGACTACCGCGCCTCGGAGTTGCCCGAAGCGGGGCTGGTCGAGAGCTGGGGAGGGCGCTGCATGACGGTGCCGTTCCACCCGGCCCGGTCCACCTCAGTCCTCGCGGACGCCCTGGCCAAGGTCAGCTGAACTGGCCATGCTCAGCTGAACCGCCACACAAACCTGACATTAGACCCGACTGAAAGGAACACCATGACTGAATCGACTATCCGGCCCGGCCGGGTCCTGGTAACCGGCGGTGCCTCCGGACTGGGGGCCGCCGTCGTCGATGCCGTGCTGAAAGCCGGGGGAACCCCGGTGGTGCTTGACCGGGACATCCGGAACGTCTCCGCGGCGAAGGCATTTGAAGTGGACGTCTCGGACCGCGTAGCCGTGACCGAGGCAGTACGGCAGGCGGCTGAGACCCTGGACGGGCTGGATGCCGTGGTCACGGCGGCCGGCATCGACCGGTGCGGCAAGCTGGAGGACGTGGCCGCGGAGGAATGGGAACGCGTCATCGGGGTCAACCTGATGGGCACCGTTTCCGTCGTCCGGGCGGCCCTTCCGTACCTTAAGGAGTCCCGCGGCCGGGTGGTCACCATCGCGTCCACGCTGGGAAAGCGGGCACTGCCGGAGGCCACAGCGTACTGCGCCTCAAAATTCGGGGTGGTGGGCTTCAGCCATTCCCTGGCGGCTGAAACGGGCGGCGAGATCGGCGTGACCACCATGATCCCAGGCGGCATGAAGACTCGCTTCTTCGACGACCGCGCTGAGCAATACAAGCCGCAGGACGATTCACGCCTGAATGATCCCGGCAACGTGGCGCAGGCAATCCTGTTCGTCCTGTCCCAGCCCACCGGCTGCGAGGTCCGCGAAATGCTTATCTGCCATGAGGAAGAGGGCTCATGGCCGTGAGTTGGAGTACATCCTCGTAGACCTCTGAGGGTTCGACGGCCTTCACGGTGGACTCGTCATGCGGGCACCGTGGGGCCGTCCACCCGACCTGGGTGACGTCCACGCCGCACACCGGGCAACGCGTGACCCAGCCCAGACGGACCCGGTGCTTACTGCGGCCCAGCGGGGCTGCGTTGATGGCATTGCCCGCCCAGTAGATGCCCACGGTGGAGGTGCCGAGAGCCTGGGCGAGGTGGCGCGGTCCGCTGTCATTCGCCACCACGACGGCGCTGCCCGCCAGCAGTGCCGCCAGCTCACCGAGGCTGAGGTTGCCGGCCAGCGACTCTACGGCCGGGCGGGCTTCTGCAACGTGTCCAGCGGCGGGCTGTCCTGTTCCGGCCTGTCCTGTTCCGGCCTGCTCGAGGGCGAGTTCCACAACCGTCTCGGCCAGTTCCTTTTCGCTGCTGTCGCCCACCACATAAACCCGGAAGCCGTCGTCGGCGGCCCTCCGGGCCACCGCGGCGAAGCGTTCAGCCGGCCAGCGCCGGCGCGGATCCGTCGCACCCGGATGGATCACTAGCACCCGGCCGTGCCCCGGCCCGCCGTCGCCGCGCCCCGACCCGCCTTTGGCCAACCCGCCATTTCCCAGGGGCAGCGCCTGCCCGAGCCGCTGGATGAACTCCGGCAGAGCCTGGAGTCGGGCCTCCAGCTCACGGGGAGG
Organism: Arthrobacter sp. K5; assembly: GCF_040448525.1. Taxonomy (NCBI): domain Bacteria; kingdom Bacillati; phylum Actinomycetota; class Actinomycetes; order Micrococcales; family Micrococcaceae; genus Arthrobacter; species Arthrobacter sp. K5. The sequence goes on from NZ_CP159279.1 coordinate 3,736,813, forward strand.
AGCCCCTGCGAACCCCGCCACCTCGAGGGCACGGAGCGGCTCGTGCTGGTAGTACACGTAGGGCACGGTCCGCTCGAGCGGAGCTGCGTCCGGGGTCCTGGTGCCCACGGTGTGGCGTGCGCCGAGGCGGAGCAGGAACGGATTTGAGTACCGGCCGCCACCGTGCACCTGGACGGCCAGGTCAAAGTTCCTGGCGCGCATCCCGGCAAAAAACCGCTCCACTTCGTGAGGGTCTTCCGGCCCCGGGCGGACCCCCTCGGCAAACGGCAGAATCACCGTTTCATCCACCGGTCCCACGGTTTGCGACAGCAGTTCAGCCTGGACCGGCGTGCACAGCAGGGTGACGCTGGCCCCAGGGTAGGCGGCCTTCAGGGCCGCCACCGCCGGGAGGGCATACATCAGGTCACCGAGCCCGCCGCCACGGAGGACAGCGATGCGGGAAACACCGCCGAATTCTTCCAAAACCGGGCCGATTCCGTGGCCTGTGATGCGTGCTCCGCCGAAGTCGGCGTTGATGAGTTCCAAGGTGTCAGCCCTCTCGGTTCCGGATGGTTTAGGTCAGGATGCGTTCAGGTCGGGTGGGTAGTGGGGCCCACCCTACGGTGCATCGGCCCTGTATTGCCAGCTTGGAAAACCTGTATTTCCAGCCCGGAGAACCCGGCCCGCGTACTCAACGGGATCCAGCCCGCCGGCCCGAAAAACTCCTGCTGCCGGCGCGTGTAAACCCTTCGGCGCCGGGGTACGGATGACCTCAGAGAGGGCGGGAACGGACCGCCAAAACTCTTAGCAGCAGGCCAATCCCCAGTGAGGAGCCCCATGCAATCGACCATCACCGGTGAGCTGACAAACGCGGAAGATATGCTCACCATCCTGAACCCGCGAACCGGGGAACCTGTCGGCAGTCTTTCCGTCGCCGGAACAGATGATGTGGCGGGAGCCGTGGCGGCTGCCCGCGCTGCCCAGCCCGGCTGGGCGGCAACGCCTCCGGGGGAGCGCGGCAAGCTGCTGCGCGAGGCGGCCCGGGCGCTGGACACCGCCGCCGCCGGGCTTGCGGAACTGAACGCGCAGGAGACCGGCCGTCCGCTGGATGAAGCCCTTGCCGGCATTGCCGCCGGCGTTTCCACGCTGGAGCAGTACGCGGAACTTGGACCCGTACATCGTGGGCACAGCCTGCGCGGCAACGCGCTTGCAGCTGATTACACGGTCGCTGAGCCCCGCGGCGTGGCCGTCCTGCTGACGCCGTGGAACGATCCCGTCGCCGTGGCCTGCGGACTCATCGGGGCGGCCCTGGTTACCGGGAACAGCGCCATTCACAAACCGAGCGAGCGGTGCCCGCACCTGGGAAAGCTGCTGGGGGAGGTAGTGGCGCCGGTATTTCCGCCCAACGTGCTGGTCACGCTCACCGGAGGGGCCGACGTCGGGACCCTCCTGACCCAGCAGCCTGACGTCGACATGTTCGCCCACGTCGGATCCAGCGCGACCGGTGACCGGATTGCGCGGGCGGCGGTGCTGACGGGTGCCTATGTCATCAGGGAAAACGGCGGAAACGACCCGCTGTTGGTGGACGCGGACGTGGACCCCGGCTGGGCCGCGGAGCAGGCTGCGATCGGGGCGTTCAGCAACAGCGGGCAGATCTGCACGTCGGTGGAGCGGATCTACGTCCACCGGTCCATCGCCGAACCGTTCTGCCATGCGCTCGCCGGGCAGGCCCGGGACCGCAACACGGAACATCCCCTCGCGCCGCTCGTGGATACCCGGATGCGGGACACGGTCCACCGGCATGTTGCCGAGGCGCTGCAGCTGGGCGCGCGAGCCATCGAGGGCGGCACGGTCCCGGACGGGCCCGGAGCCTTCTACCCGGCCACGGTCCTGGTGGACTGCGCCGACACCATGGACGTCATGGCCGAGGAGACATTCGGCCCTGTTGCTCCCGTGCGTGTGGTGGACAGCTTTGAGGAAGGGCTGGCCCTCGCCGCGGCCGGCCGGTACGGACTTGCCGCCACCGTTCTGACCGGCAGCCTCGCCCACGCCCAGCAGGCCGTGGCCGCGCTGCCGGTGGGGACCGTCAAGGTCAACGAGGTGTTCGGTGGTGCACCCGGCGGGGCCGCCCAGCCCCGGGGCGAAAGCGGGCATGGGTTTGGCTACGGCCCCGAACTCCTGGATGAATTCACCCGGGTCAAGGTGGTGCACATCGCGGCGCCGCCTGCCCGTGAAGCTGCGCCCCCTGCTCATGAAACCGACGGGGCAGCATCGTGACGGCCGCAGCACCCGGCGCCGGAGGACTCGCCGGGGACGACGGCGCGCGGCAGCGTTCCGAACCAATGCGTTCCGAACCAATGCTTTCCGAACAGCGCGGCCTCGCCGCGTGGCTTCCCCGGAGGCTGGCCGAGGAGCAGCCGGCCATCACTGTCGTGGGCGACTTCATGCTCGACGGCTGGTGGACCGGCTCGATCGACAGGATGTGCCGCGAGGCCCCGGCTCCCGTAGTGGACATCAACCGGCGGGACTTTGCCCCCGGCGGCGCCGCCAACACCGCCATGAACCTGGCTGCCCTCGGTGCCCGCGTGAGCGTCGCCGGCATCATCGGCGCGGACGACGCCGGCGCGGAACTTAGGCGCCAACTGATCGCCGCCGGGGTGGACACCGCACTGCTCGCCGAACACCCGGGCATGGTCACCACCACCAAGATCCGGATCAGCAGCGGCGGCCAGGTCCTGCTGCGCTTCGACGACTCCGCGGAAGCTGTCCCGGCGGACGCCCTGGCAACGTTCGCAGCGGCGGTGCCCGCCGCCGTCGGACGCCAGGACGCGGTGGTGATCTGCGACTACGGAACCGGAGTCCTCGTGGAACCGGTGCGCAGCCGGCTCATCCAGACCCTTGCCCGCCGTGGGCAGGACACGCTGGTGGTGGTGGACGCGCACGATCCCCGCCCGTGGGCAGGGCTCGAGCCGGACCTGGTCACGCCCAACGCGCAGGAGGTGGCCAGGATGCTGGACCTTAGGCTGGGCAATGGGCCCGGGCGCGCTGACGTGGTGACCGCGCACGGCGGCGAGCTGCTGCAGGCAACGGGAGCCCGCGCCGTCGTGGTCACGCTGGACCGGGACGGAACGGTGCTCATCCCGGCGGCCGGCAACCCGCACCGGACGTGGGCCCGGCCGGCTACCGAGAAGCAGGCCTCCGGCGCGGGCGACACCTTCGTGGCGGCGCTGACCCTGGCGCGTGCGGCGTCGCTGCCGCTGACGGCCAGCCTCGACCTCGCACAGGCGGCGGCGGACGTGGTGGTCCACCACCCCGGGACGTCGGTATGCGGCACGGACGAGCTGGGCCGCTACCTGGAAAGCTTCGCGGACACCGCGCTGGCGGCCGACGAACTGGAGCGGCACATCCATGCCCACCGCAGCGACGGCCAGCGCGTGGTGCTGACCAACGGCTGCTTCGATGTCCTGCACCGAGGGCATACGCGCTACCTGAACCAGGCCAAGCAGCTCGGCGACATCCTGGTGGTGGCGCTCAACAGCGACGACTCCGTGCGCAAGCTCAAGGGGCCAGACCGCCCCATTAACAGCGTGGCCGACCGGGCAGCAGTGATCGCCGCCCTGAGCTGCGTGGACTACGTGACCGTCTTCGACACCCCGACGCCGATTCCGCTGATTGAACAGCTGCGGCCGGAAATCTACGCCAAGGGCGGGGACTACACGCCGGAGATGCTGGCCGAAACCGAGGCCGTGGAGGCCTACGGCGGCACGGTGACCATCCTCGATTACGTGGCCGAGCGCTCCACCACGGCCATGGTCCAGCGCATCCGCAACGGCGAGGGAGCGCCGGTGCCGGAGGCGTAGGGCCCGCGGGTCTGGCCTGTCGCCCGCTGCTCTGGCGGGGAACAGGGCCGGGGGCAGCGGCAGCCTGCGGTCAACTAGGCTTGAAGCATGACGGAAGCGGCGGAGAACTGATGGCACGGCGCACTAAGTCAGGTGGGAAATCCGGGCCCAAAGCCGCCACCAAATCCGGCGGCAGAAGAGGCACAGCAACGGCCTCCATCGTGCTGGAAGATGCCAGTAAGGCGCGTCCCGGGGGAGTTCGTGCAGATGGCCCTGTTGAGGGCATCTACTACATCGACACAGGCGACTGCGAGCTCATTGCAGACCAGGACAACTCCACCGGCTGGCTCCTGCGCATCAACGGTGTGATGAGTTCCCACATCGACCTTGCCGATCCCCTGTTCCTTGACTTCGAGTACATGCGCTGGATGTCCGCCCTGATCGAATCGCGTTGGCCGACGGAGTCCAAGCCCAGGCTGCGGGGCCTGCACCTGGGTGGCGGGGCCTGCTCGCTGGCCCGCTACTTCCATGCTGCCTACCCGGATGCCCGGCAGGTGGTGGTGGAGCTTGACGGGAAGCTGGCCGAGTACGTCCGCGGCTGGTTCGACCTGCCCAAGGCCCCGCTGCTGCGGCTGCGCGTCGGCGAGGCCCGCGCTGTGACGGAAACCCTCACCCCGGACACCCGCGACTTCATCATCAGGGACGTGTTCGCCGGCGCGGTGACCCCCTTTCCGCTGACCACCGCCGAGTTCAACGCGCATGTGCGGCGGGTGCTGGCGCCCGGCGGCATTTACGTGGTGAATTCGGGCGACGGCCCGGACCTGAAAAACGCCCGTGAGGAGGCGGCCACCCTCGCGGCGACGTTCGGGCACACCACCATCATCGCGGACCCGGCCATGCTGAAGGGACGCCGGTACGGCAACATGGTGATGGCCGGCAGCGACCAGCCGTTCGAGGACGATCCGCAGCTCGCGCGGCGGCTCCTGGGCGGGGCGGTACCCGCTCACATCTGGGACGATGCCAAGGTCCGGGCCTTCGCTGCCGGGGCCCAGGTGCGCCACGACCCCGCCCCTCCCGCCGAGCCGGCACCTCAGCCTTCAGTCAGCGGTTGAACCGCCGCGTCCCTGCCTTTGCCGCCGCGGCCCCGTCCGAGTAGCCACTCCCGGTGCGCCGTGGTCTGATCGCGCAGCGCCGTTACCACTGCGGCGACGGCCGGCCGGCGCATCGAGTCGGGCCGCAGGACCATCCAGTAGGGCAGCCGTTCGGCGATGTTCCCGGGCAGCAGGCGCACCAGGTCCTCGTGCCGGTCGGCCATGAAACACGGCAGGAACCCCACCCCGGCACCCGCCCGGGTCGCCTCGACGTGCACGAACACATTGGTGGAGCTCACGCCCTCGCGCATCGCCGGCACCAGCCGGCGCGGTGCGTCAAGATCGTCCACCTGCAGCATCGAATCCACGAAGTACACGAGCGGATGTGCGGTCAGGGCCTCTACCGAGTCCGGCATGCCGTTGGCCTCGATGTACGAGCGGGACGCGTACATCCCGAGCTCGTACTCGCCCAGCCGGAACGCCTCGGCCCGGTGCACCTGCGGCTCGCCGACCACCACCTCGATGTCCAGTCCCGAGCGTTGCTGGAGGGCCCGGCGCGTGACGGTGACGATCTCGACGCTGAGCCCCGGGTGATCCTTCCTCAGCCGGGCCACCGCCGGGGCGGCGATGTAGGCGCTGAAACCGTCGGTCGCCGTCATGCGTACGACGCCGGTAATCGGGTCGGGCGCGTGGCCTGACGGTCCCAGCGCACGCACCGCCGTCTCCACCTGCTCAGCCACCAGCACGGCCTGGGCGCCGAGCTCGGTCAGCTCCCAACCCCCGGACGCCCGGGCCAGAACACGGCCGCCCAGGGCCTTTTCCAGTGCGGCAATCCGGCGTGAAACGGTGGTGTGGTTCAGGCCCAGAACCTGGGCCGCCGTCGTGAACTTCGCCGAGCGTGAGACGGCGAGCAGCACCAGCAGGTCGTCCGGGTTGGCATCCATATCTGCAATTTTGCACGAATCCAGTGCCTGATTAGTCATTGAACCCCGTTCCTTCTGCAGGAATACTCGGGTGAATCGGAAGTGCTGCACGTGGCGGCACGTGTCAACGTGGACACTTTGAGGAGCAGACTGTGGACGCACAAGGTCCGGACGTGGAAAAGAACCTTAACGGCCGCAAGGCGCTGGTGACCGGCGGTGCCAGCGGCATCGGCGCCGCCTGCGTACGGGAACTGGCCGTCAGGGGAGCCAAGGTGGTGGTGGCCGACGTCGACGAAGCCGGCGCCGCGGCCCTCGCCGATGAGGTGGGCGGCACGTCCTGGGCAGTCGACCTCCTGGACGTCGAGGCGCTGGCCGCGCTGAGCCTGGACTGCGACATCCTGGTGAACAACGCCGGCATCCAGCGCATCAGCCCCATCGAGGACTTCGATCCCGTGGCGTTCCGGCGGATCCTGGCGCTCATGCTCGAGGCGCCCTTCCTGCTGATCCGCGCCGCGCTGCCGCACATGTACGCCAACGGATTCGGGCGCATCATTAACCTGTCCTCGGTGCACGGCCTCCGCGCCTCCCCGTTCAAGAGCGCCTACGTCTCGGCGAAGCACGGCCTTGAGGGACTGAGCAAGGTGACGGCTCTTGAAGGCGGCGAGCACGGGGTTACGTCCAACTGCATCAACCCCGGTTATGTGCGGACGCCGCTGGTGGAGAAGCAGATCGCGGACCAGGCACGTGTCCACGGGATTCCGGAGTCGGAGGTCCTGGCGAAGGTGATGCTCACCGAGTCCGCGGTGAAACGCCTCGTGGAACCTGAAGAAGTTGCCTCGCTGGTTGCGTGGCTGTCCTCCGACGCAGCCGGAATGGTCACCGGGGCCAGCTACACGATGGACGGGGGCTGGTCCGCCCGGTAACCCCGGTGGTTGAGCTTGTCGAAACCAGTCAGCTCTTTGAACCGGTCAGCGCGAGGGTGCCGCCGAGCCCGATCATCATTACCCCGCCAGTAGTAGTGACAGCTGCCACCCGGCGGGGTGAGCGGGCGAACCATTGCCTCGCGGTTCCTGCGGCGAGTGCCCAGACGCTGTCCGAGACCAACGCGATGCCCAGGAACGTGGCACCAAGCAGCGCGAGCTGGACCGGAATGGCGCCGGCGGAATGGTCCACGAACTGGGGGAGGACCGCTACGAAGAACACCACGGACTTCGGATTCGTGGCCCCCACAATGAAGCCCTCACGCAGAATCCGCCGGGTGGTGGCCGGGCTGGACGGATCCGGGCCTGCAGGGCCGCCCCGGCGGTGGAGCACCGCCACGATTCCCAGATAGATAAGGTAGGCCGCGCCGGCGAACTTCACCACGGTGAACAGCAGCACCGACTCAGCCAGCACCACGCCGAGGCCCAAGGCCACCCCTGCGATCTGCAGCAGTTCCCCGGCCGCATTGCCGAGAACGCTCAGCAGGCCGCCCCGCCGCCCCAGGGCCAGCGACCGTCCGATGACAAACAGGACGCTGGGGCCCGGAACGGCGATGAGCAGCGCCGAGACCAAGGCAAAGGCCAGGAGATTCTGCAGCGGGAGCATGCCTGATCGTAACGCCGGCGGATGTCTGCCAGCCAGCACCTGTGTGCTTCAGGCCCGTGGCCCAGGCAGTTTCCCGCCTCAGCCGCGTGCGCCCTGTTGGTTCTCAGTAACTGGGCTGCCCGAGGCCCGGATGTACTCCTCCACGGCAGACTCCGGCACACGGTAGGACTTGCCGAACCGGTCGGCCGCCAGGGTCCCGGCCCGGACCATCCGGTAGACGGTCATTTTGGAAAGGCGCAGAGCCGCGGCAACCTCGGCAATGGTGAGGTACGCGGTTGGCAGGTTGGTGATGGACATGGGATCGGCTCCTGTTGAACGTCGGCTGGACTGGCGGGATGATCCGCCTAGTCCGGCCGCCTCAGTTGCCGGTAGTCGTAGAAATACACCCGATCCGAGGTGCAGATCCCGATCGACCGGCCGTTCTTGACCACAACAGTGCCTTCGCGCCGGCCGTTGAACGGGTCGTCGCCCACCAGGACGTCGCCGATCTTGTACGGAACAGCGGCCGTGCGCGCCCGCTGCAGCGTCTGGGCCAGGAAACCGGGTGTCCGCCCGGATTGAAGATGCTTTGCCGGCGCCCCGGCCTGGATTTCCAACATGAGGACCACTCCTTCACAGTGTGACCGATAGTCGAATCACTGGCGGCGCGGCTCCGGGTCATCATCCGGGGTCATTACCCCAGCCGGCTTGCACCGTGTAGTCCACTGTAGGAAGTAATCACATACGTCACACGAGTAACATCTACCTCATTTATCACATCAGCCACTCGCGTAACAGGCTGAAAGTACCTGTCTTTACCCATTTTTACTACTTGTTTTTGCTTCTTCCCACTTGCCACGCCATTTTCGCGGGAATCCTACTCAGTTTTGGCGACCACAGGCAACGGGGAGGTCTCATCCTCAAGGTGGGCACGCCGTCGTCCGCTGCCCCTGACCCAGAGCCGGAAGGCGACCACCAGCAGTCCCAGCCACGCGGCCCCCACATAGAGCGCCACGCGCGTGTCGTCGAAGAAGCCAAGCACCGCGATCACCAGCCCCATGAAGCCGATGGTGAGGACCGACGCCGCCGGCCACCAAGGCGAGGGGAACTCCGACGCCGGCAGGCCATTCCGGGCGATCTCGCGTTTCATCGCCACGTGGGAGGCCAGAATCATGACCCACACCCACACCGTGGCGAACGTGGCGATGGATGCGATGAGCAGGAAGACATCTTCCGGGATGACCGCGTTCAGGACCACTCCCACCAGCAGGATCCCGGCCATCATCACCACAGTCATCCACGGCACGCCATGCCGGGAAACCCGCCCGAAGCTCTGCGGTGCATGCCCCTGCCTGGCCAAGCCGAAGAGGATCCGCCCGGCGCCGAAGATGTCGCTGTTGATGGCGGACAGGGCGGCGGTGATCACCACGGCATTGAGGATGTGCGGTGCGGCGGGAATGCCCAGGCCGCTGAAGATCTGCACGAACGGGCTGCCGCCGCTGCCGATCTCGTTCCACGGAAAGAGGCTCATCAGCACGCCGAGGGTGAGTACATAGAACAGCAGGACCCGGACCGGCACTGTATTGACGGCCTTCGGGATCACCTTCTTGGGGTCGGCTGCCTCGCCGGCTGTGATGCCGATGGTTTCAATCCCGCCGAAGGCGAACATGACGACGGCGAACGAGGCCAGGAGCCCCTCGAAGCCGTTCGGGAACAGGCCGCCGTGCTCCACCAGGTTACCCAGGCCCGGAACTGCCGAGGTGTCACCGTTCTGGAACCCGAACGCCAGGATGGCCGCACCGCCCGCGATCATGGCGATAATGGCTGCAACCTTGACCAGCGTGAACCAGAATTCGAGTTCGCCGAAGACCTTTACGCTCAGCAGATTCAGCGCCGCAAGGAGGAAGATGATGGCCAGGATCCAGACCCACCGCTCCACGGACGGGAACCAGAAGCCCATATAAATGCTGAAGGCGGTGACATCGGCGATGGCCACGATCGCCATCTCGAAGACGTAGGTCCAGCCGGTCACGAAGCCTGCGAGCGGGCCAAGATAGCGGCTGGCGTACTGCCCGAAGGATCCGGAAACCGGGTGCCGCACGGCCATTTCGCCAAGTGCGCGCATCACCATGAACACGGCCGCGCCGCCGATCATGTAGGCGAGCAGCACGGCGGGGCCGGCTTTTTGGATGGCCGACGCGGAACCGTAGAACAGGCCGGTGCCGATGGCGGAGCCCAGCGCCATGAAACGGATGTGGCGGACGTTGAGGCCGCGGTTCAGAACGGTTCCGACGGCGGTTCCGACGGCGTTGCGCCCGGTTCCGACGGCGGTGCTGGTCGCGTTTTCGGGCGCCAACTCATCAGTTGTTTGGGCTTGTTGCATGCGAATACCTTCTCGTCATTGGGAGGGGGATCGCTATCCAGCAGACCATGTTCGGAGGAGCTGTGATGAGACTCACGGGCTCTTGGTGTCTTTGATTTCAGACTGTGCGACGCACTGCATTTGGTGCGAACGGTGGCCATGCTCCGCGGCCGCGTCGGCAAAAATGTGCCCTGTCCCTGCTGCTAATGCCTCGCAACCCCGTGCCTGGTTTTTGCCGGATCCGAGATGCATGCAGCCCGAGGAGATGGATGGCAGCTGCCGAAGTCAGATCCAGCAGCCCCCTCCGCCTCAGCGGTAGCCGGTATCATCGGCGGGAAGTCCGGCGTCCTGGACCTCCGCCAGGTAGCGCCAGCAGTCAGGCCGGGAGCCGTCGACGTCGGTGAAGCCGTACTCCAGTGCCAGCCCGCCGGAGGAGAACGAGCCGCCGGTTCGGCGGTGTACGTCAGAATCGGCGGCCAGGGCCGCGACCGCCCGGCCCACAAACAACGGGCTTTCCGAAATGGCGGCGAAGTGCGGATTCGTGGCCGCTGCCTCCCGCCAGTTGGCTTCGGTCACGCCGTAGTGCTTGAGCATCATTTCCGAGCGCATCCACCCCGGGGTCAGTGCCACGGCCGCGCAACCGAACGGCTTCAGCTCCTCGGCCTGGCTGAAGGCGAGCCGCAGGACAGCGGACTTGGCGAGGTCGTAAAACGCCGAAAGCCGGTAATGCGTGGTGTTGTACTCCCGCGTTCCGTCCGTCATTTCCACCACTAGTCCTCCCGGCCGCCGGATGAGCAGCGGCAGCGCGAAGTGGCTCGTGACCAGGTGCGTGTCGACGGCCCCGTGCAGCATCCGCAGACCTCCGTCCAGGTCGTGTTCCCAAAGGGGTGTATTCCACTGGATGAGGTTTTCGCCGCCCCAAATGTCATTCACGAGGATGTCAAGCCGACCGTGCCCGTCCTCGATTCGGCGGACCAGCGCTTCTACCTCCGGGGCGTTGAAATGGTCCACCGCCACTGCGATGCCGGTCCCGCCGGCCTCGCTCACCATGGCGGCCGTTTCATCAATGGTTTCCGGGCGGCGGTAGTCGGACGTCCGGCCCTTGGTAGTGCGTCCGGTGCAGTAGACCACCGCCCCGGCTTCACCGAGGGCCAAGGCCGTTCCGCGGCCTGCCCCCCGCGTGGCCCCGGCGACCAGCGCTACCTTGCCCCTTAGCGGAAATTCCATGGACAAACGCTACCGCCGTATCCGGGGAAGCGGGATGATGGGACCAACCAAGTGATGTCTGGTATTCCAGACGGCCGTGGTTCCGAAGGAGGGTCGCAGAGAGCGGACTGGGCGCAAGCTTAAGTACGGGATACCGGACACCTTTCGGGCTAGACCCCGAAAAGACAGAAATCCCGAATGGACGGCCAGACGACGAGGCGTGGAGGACACATGGCAGGCACGATGGCGGCGACGGCGGCAAGGCGGCCGGAATCAGCGGTCAAAGCGAAGGTTCCCGCCGCGGAAAACACCCTGCGGATCCTCAAACTGTTGGCTTCCAGGCGGGGGCCGATGGCGGCGTCGAACATTGCCACGGCGCTGGGGCTGCCCCGCTCGAGCGTCTACCACCTCCTGGGCGTCATGGAGGCGAACGGCTTCGTCCTGCACCTGCACGAGGAGCAGCGCTACGGCCTCGGCATCAGCGCCTTCGAGCTCAGTTCCGCGTACTCGCGGCAGGAACCGCTGTCCAGGCTGGGGCGGCCCATGCTCGCGTCCCTTGTTGATGTCCTTGGCGAAAGCGCACACCTGGCGGTACTGCACGGCCGGGACGTGCTCTACATTGTGGAGGAGCGGGCCAAGCACCGGCCATCCCTGGTGACCGACGTCGGGGTCCGGCTGCCCAGCCACCTTACCGCCAGCGGTCGGGCCATCCTTGCCGCACTGCCCAAGTCCCAGGTACGCGCGCTATATCCGAATGCCGCCGCCTTCACTGCCCGGCACGAGGTGGAGGGGGCCATCATGAAGTACTCGGCCCTGTCATCGCACCTGGACCAGGTGCGGCAGCGTGGCTACGCCACGGAACACGGGGAGGTTACACCCGGCTTTGGCTCCATCGCCGCCGCTGTCACGGATCATCTTGGATGGCCGACGGCGGCGGTCGCCGTCACGTTCCTCGAGGACAAGCTGCCGGAGGACCAGTGGCCGGTGCTCGCCGCCCGTGTGCAAAAGGTCGCCGACGAACTCTCGGTGCGCATCCACGGTCGCCCTGCGAAATAGGCAGCAGCCCAACTAGGTAGCAGCAGAGGGCGTTCCCAGCCCTGAGAACCCCCTGTGCTGCTACCTAGTTGGGTCTGGGATACCGGACAGCACCAGCCGGAAACCCCTGTCTGGCCCGCTCAGAAGGGGCTTTAGTTGATACAGAAGCACTTCCGCTCAAACCAAGAATTCTGCAACCCGCAACAGCGATACATCCCACACCCGCAAGACGAAGGAGCCACCATGGCACCCGCCGATTTCACCACCGGTGCCCGCCCGGTCAAAGCAGCCCGCGGCACCGAGCTCACCGCCAAGTCCTGGCAGACCGAGGCACCCCTGCGCATGCTCATGAACAACCTGGATCCCGAGGTCGCCGAACGCCCCGATGACCTGGTGGTCTACGGCGGCACCGGCCGCGCGGTCCGGTCCTGGGCAGCATTCGACGCCATCACCCGAACCCTCGAAACCATGGACAAGGACGAGACCCTGCTGGTCCAGTCCGGAAAGCCCGTCGGGGTGTTCCGCACCAACGAGTGGGCGCCGCGCGTGCTGCTGGCCAACTCCAACCTCGTCGGCGACTGGGCCACGTGGCCGGAATTCCGCCGGCTCGAGGCCGAGGGCCTGATGATGTACGGCCAGATGACGGCAGGCTCCTGGATCTACATCGGAACCCAGGGCATCCTGCAGGGCACCTTCGAGACCTTCGCCGCGATCGCCCGCAAGATCACCGGGGACGAAAACGGCACATTGGCGGGAACCCTGACGCTGACCGGCGGCTGCGGCGGCATGGGCGGCGCCCAGCCGCTGGCCGTCACCCTGAACGAGGGCGCCTGCCTGATTGTCGACGTCGACGAGACCCGCCTGCGCCGCCGCGCCGGCAAGCGCTACCTGGACGAGGTGGAAACCGACCTCGAGGCCGCCATCGCCAAGGTCCTCAAAGCCAAAGAGGAACGCCGCGGCTGGTCCGTGGGCTATGTGGGCAACGCGGCCGAGGTCTTCCCCGAACTGCTTCGCCGCCACAAGGCCGGCGAGCTGACGGTCGACATTGTCACCGACCAGACCTCCGCACACGACCCCCTGAGCTACCTGCCGGAGGGCATTTCCGTGGACGAATGGCACCGCGAAGCCGAGGCTGATCCGGAGGGCTTCACCAAGAAGGCCCAGGCCTCGATGGCCAAGCACGTCCAGGCCATGGTCGAGTTCCAGGACGCCGGCGCCGAGGTGTTCGACTACGGCAACTCCATCCGTGACGAAGCCCGCAAGGGCGGCTACAGCCGGGCGTTCGAATTCCCCGGCTTCGTCCCCGCCTACATCCGGCCGCTGTTCTGCGAAGGCCTCGGCCCGTTCCGCTGGGTTGCCCTGTCCGGTGACCCGGAAGATATCCGCGTCACCGACGAGGCCATCAAGGAACTGTTCCCGGAGAACAAGCACCTGCACCGCTGGATCGACGCCGCCCAGGAGCGCGTCGAATTCGAAGGCCTGCCCGCCCGGATCTGCTGGCTGGGCTACGGCGAACGTGCCAAGGCCGGCCTGTTGTTCAACCGGCTGGTCAAGGAAGGCAAGGTCAAGGCGCCCATCGTGATTGGCCGCGACCACCTCGACTCCGGCTCCGTCGCCTCGCCGTACCGCGAGACCGAGGCCATGGCCGACGGCTCCGACGCCATCGCCGACTGGCCCATGCTCAACGCCCTGCTCAACACGGCGTCCGGCGCCACGTGGGTCTCGCTGCACCACGGCGGGGGAGTGGGCATCGGCCGCTCCATCCACGCAGGCCAGGTATCCGTCGCCGACGGTACCGACCTCGCGGCGCAGAAACTCGAGCGGCTTCTCACCAACGATCCGGGCATGGGCGTGATCCGGCATGTCGATGCCGGCTACGACCGCGCCGTCGACGTCGCCAAGGAACGCGGCGTCCGCATCCCCATGAACGAGTCCCGGTGATTGAGCCTGCCGAAATCCAGGTTTAGACAAGCTCAACCACCGCCGCAAACCTCCACCACTGAAGTAGGAACCATGACTGCCATTACCCACGAACCGCTTACCGTTACCCTCGGTGCCAGCGGTGTCACGCCTGAGGACGTCGTCGCCGTCGCCCGCCACGACGCCAAGGTGACTGTCTCCCAGGAAGCACTGGACACGGTCGCCAAGGTCCGCGCGCACATCGACGAACTGGCCCACAGCGAAGTCCCGGCCTACGGCATCTCCACCGGCTTCGGCGCGCTGGCCAACCGGCACATCCCGAACGAGCTGCGCACACAGCTGCAGAAGTCCCTCATCCGCAGCCACGCCGCCGGCATGGGCCCTGCGGTGGAACGCGAAGTGGTGCGCGGCATCATGTTCCTGCGCGCCAAGACGCTGGCATCGGGCCGCACCGGGGTCCGGCCCGTGGTCCTGCAGACCATGGTGGATGTGCTGAACGCCGGCATCACCCCGGTGGTCCGCGAGTTCGGTTCGCTGGGCTGCTCCGGCGACCTCGCACCGCTGTCCCACTGCGCCCTTGTCCTCATGGGCGAAGGCGAGGCAACCGGGCCTGACGGCGAACTCTACGGGGGTGCCGGCCAGCCCACGGTTGCCCAGCTGCTCGCCGCGCACGGCATCGAGCCGGTGACCCTGGCCGAGAAGGAAGGGCTGGCGCTGGTCAACGGCACCGAGGGCATGCTGGGCATGCTCCTGATGGCCATTGCGGACCTGCGGCAACTGCTGACGACGGCGGACATCACCGCGGCGCTCAGCGTCGAGGCGCTGCTCGGCACCGACCAGGTGTTCCTGCCCGAGCTGCACGCCGCCCTGCGGCCGCACCCGGGCCAGGCGGCCAGTGCCGACAACATGCTCCGGGTCCTTTCCGACTCAGCGATCGTTGCCTCGCACCGCGTGGGCGATTCCCGCGTCCAGGACGCCTACTCCCTGCGCTGCGCACCCCAGGTCGCGGGCGCCGTAAGGGACACCGTGGACCACGCCGAACTGGTGGCCTCCCGTGAACTCGCGGCCGCCATCGACAACCCGGTGGTCCTGCCTGACGGCCGGGTCAGCTCCAACGGCAACTTCCACGGTGCCCCGGTGGCCTACGTGCTCGACTATCTGGCCATCGCGGTCGCGGACCTTAGCTCCATCGCCGAACGGCGGACGGACCGCATGCTGGACCCGGCCCGCTCGCACGGTTTGCCGGCGTTCCTGGCCGCGGATCCGGGCGTGGACTCGGGCCTCATGATCGCCCAGTACACCCAGGCCGGTCTGGTCTCGGACAACAAGCGGCTCGCGGTTCCCGCGTCCGTGGACTCCATCCCGAGCTCCGCCATGCAGGAAGACCACGTGTCCATGGGCTGGCACGCTGCCCGCAAGCTCCGGAAGGCCGTGGAGAACCTGCGCCGGGTGCTCGCGATTGAACTCGTGACCTCGGCACGGGCGATTGACATGCGCACCCAGCTTTCGGGTGGCCAGCTGACGCCCGGACCTGCCGGGGCGGCGGTCCTCGAAACGCTGCGGACCGTCGTTGGAGGTCCGGGCACGGACCGGTTCCTCTCACCCGAGCTTGAGGCCGCCGACCGGCTGGTCGCCTCCGGTGCGGTGCGGACGGCAGCCGAATCCGCCGTCGGAAACCTCGCCTAGAGGTGAACATTGTGCACCGCCGGCAAACATTTGCCGGCGGTGCCGAAATACTCTGCAACGCGCCGCACAGAGCCCTGCGAGTGTAGTAGAACTAAAGGTGTAGTAAAAGTCACATCAAAGAAGCTGTGGCGTAAGAAGAACATCCACAAAGGGGTAGAAGTTCACATGAAAGCACGCGGGACAGTTCTGTCCAGACGCATGGCACACGCAGCTACGGTTTCCGACTGGGGATCGCTGCACGTGGGCGAGCGGGTTGAGATCATCAAGCAGGCGCACGTCATTGCGGCAGGCGAGGTGGAAGAAATCTCACGGAGCGGAAACGTGCTGTGGCTGGTCTGCAGCGGAGCAGCAGAGTCGCAGCTCTTTATGAAGTCCGACGGCGTGCAGGTGCGCCGGATGTAATCCGGCTGAAGCCGTGCGGTAGAACGCACGCAGGAAATCAAAAAGCCCCCGACCTTGGATCATTTGGCGTTTCGGCCAGAATGGGCTCAGGATCGGGGGCTTTTTCGCGTGTTAGGCTGCGATGTCCTCGTGTGTTTCACCGAACGGAACGGACTCGTCGAGGGCCACCGTGTAACGGCCTGGCTCCAGGCGGGTGACCTTGATGCCGCAGGTGCCTTCCTGGGCAGCGGTTTCGATCAGCCTCTCAACCGCGCTTTCCAGGCCGTCGTGGACCTGGTCGGCGCTGGTGAAGGCCAGGTCGATGGACCGGGCATCCGCTGAGCGGGACGCGCTCGAAGGAGCGGTTGGGCGCTCCATGGTTGCTGTGCTCATGTACTGACTTTCTTTGGTTCTTGCCGGGGGGCAGTAGACCATTCTACCGGGAATCGGCCCAAAGGTAAGATGACTGTCATTTGACAAGCTTGTTGACGATAGTTGTCTTATCAACCATTTTGCCCTGGCGCGGCATTTGGAAGCGCCCCTGCGCCGCGCTCCCTCGTGCCTTGCGCGCTAGTGTTGGTCAGGTCCGAGAGGCCGACGGCGCAGGAGGCGACCGTGTTTGAAGGTGCCAGCATCATGTTCGCCGCGGCGGGCATAGCCGTCTTTGTTGCCGCGATCCTGCCCAAGGCCCTGCGCGATGCTCCAATCTCCATGCCGATGGTGTTCCTGGGCGCCGGCGCCGCCGCCTTCGGCCTGCTTCCCAATCTTCCCGACCCGAGCCCTGTCCAGCACCCCGAACTGACGCTGCATCTGACCGAGGTGTGCGTGATCATCTCGCTGATGGGAGCCGGGCTGGCGCTGGACCGTCCGGTGGGGCGGCGCAACTGGGCCACCACCTGGCGGATGCTCGGTATTGCGATGCCCCTGTGCATGCTCGGCCTGACACTCCTCGGACTCTGGCTGCTGGGCCTGGGACTCGCCGCCGCGCTCCTCGTGGCCGCCGCCCTGGCCCCCACGGATCCGGTCCTGGCGTCCGAGGTGCAGGTGGGAGAGCCGGCCGACGAGGAAGAGGGCACCGACCAGGAAGACGAGGTCAGGTTCGCCCTGACCTCGGAGGCGGGACTGAACGACGGGCTGGCCTTTCCCTTTGTGTACCTGGCCATTGCCATGAGCCTCGTGGGGACCGCGCCGTCGGCCTGGTTTCCGGAGTGGTTCGGCGTGGACGTCCTGTGGCGCATCGGAATGGGCGTGCTGCTGGGCTACGGTACTGGCAAGGTGCTGGCCCGGCTGTTCTTCTCCGCCCGGCACGACAGCATCCGGCTGTCCAACCACTCCGAAGGCTTCGTTGCGCTGGCCGCCACCTTCCTGGCGTACGGCGTCACCGAAATGATCGAGGGCTACGGCTTCATCGCTGTGTTCGTCTGTGCCGTGACCATCAGGGCGGCGGAACGCACCCACGGCTATCACCGCATCCTTCACTCCTACGTGGAACAGCTCGAGCGGCTCCTGACGGTGGTCATCCTGGTCCTCTTGGGCGGGGCGATCGTGCGGGGCCTGCTGGCCGACGTCGGGTGGGTCGAGGTGGGCGTGGCGCTGGCCTTCCTGGTCCTGGTCCGTCCGCTGTCCGGCTGGCTGGCGCTGGCCCGCGGCAAGACCGGTCCCCGGGAACGGATCGCCATTTCCTTCTTCGGCATCCGGGGCATCGGCTCCCTGTATTACCTTTCGTACGCCTTGGGCCAGGGCAGCTTCGGGGACCAGGCGGAGCGCCTGTGGAGCATCATCGGACTCGTCGTGGCCATGTCCGTGGTGCTTCACGGGGCCACCACGGCGCCGGTCATGAAGCGTCTGGACCGGCTCCGCGAGCACAAGGCGGCCGAGAAATTCGGCGACGAGGGAAAGGCGCCGCACACGCCGGTCTGACCCAGCGGATCACGAATCTCGCGGGTATTCTGCTTTCCGGCCGATCGTGTGGTGAGCTTGGATCATGGCAGGCAGAAGGTTGGTATCCCGTTTGGCCCTCGCGCTGGCAAAGCTGCTGGGGTTCGTGATTGTCAGCTGCCTCTGCGGGGTCCTCGTGGCCAGCTTCCTGGTGCCCGGGGCCGCCCTCGCCGGCACCTCGGTCAGCAGGTCGATTTCCTACTTCAACAGCCTGCCCACCGAACTCGCGGTGCCTGCGCCGTCGCAAACCACCCGCATGCTGACGGCTGACGGCAAGCTCATCGCTACGTTCTACTCAGAGAACAGGGTCCGCGTTCCGCTGAAGCAGATGTCCCCGTTTATCCGGAAGGCCGTCGTCGCCATCGAGGACAGCCGGTTCTATGAGCACAGCGGCGTGGACACGCAGGGCATCCTCCGCGCTCTGACCAGCAACCTGACCCGCGGCGACCGGCAGGGCGCCTCCACCCTCACCCAGCAGTACGTCACCAACATTGTGAACGAGTCCCTGATTTCCGAAGGCCGTGAGGACCAGGTGGTGCTCAGCGGGCAGAAGACCATGGGGGACAAGCTGCGCGAGATGCGGCTCGCCATGGCCTTGGAGAAGAAATTCACCAAGGACCAGATCCTCGAGGGCTATCTCAACATCGTCTTCTTCAACCGCAGCGCCTATGGCATTGAGGCGGCGGCCCAGTATTTCTTCAGCCTTCCGGCCAGCAGGCTGACCCTGCCGCAGTCTGCGCTGCTCGCGGGCCTGGTTAACAGCCCCAGCTTCTACGATCCTGTGGCCAACCCCAAGAACTCGCTGAAGCGCCGCAACCAGGTCCTTGGCGAAATGCTCAAGCAGAAGATGATTACCAAGAAGCAGCATGATGCCGCGGTGGCTTCAGGGGTTGGCCTGAAGGTGCGGCCTTCGCGGCAGGGGTGCGCCGCTGCCACCATGGCCCCGTACTTCTGCGACTACGTGACCCGGCTCTTCCTCAACAACCCGGCCTACGGCGCTGACACAGAGGCCCGGGAAAAGCGGCTCTTCCGCGGCGGCCTGACCATCACCACCACGCTGGACAGCCGGCTGCAGGCCAAGGCCCAGGCGCAGGTGAACGCCACCGCCGGCGCCAATCCGGACAGGTGGGGCGCTTCGCTGGTCACCGTCCAGCCGGGCACCGGCCGGGTCCTGGCGATGGCGCAGAACACGGTGTACCTGCCCCAGCCCGGCAAGTTCGACACCCAGCTGAACTTCAACGTGGACGCCAAGGACGCCATCGGCAACGACCTCAACGGCGCCGGCGGGTTCCAGCCCGGATCCACCATGAAGCCCTTCACCTTCGCCGAGTGGCTGCACCAGGGCAAGACCATGACCACGGTCGTGGACGCCTCGAAGCGAGAGTATCCGCTGGGCTTCCGCTGGCGGTCCTCCTGCGGCAAGGTGGCCGGCGGCTACAGCACCAAGCAGCGCAGGGCAGGACTTGAAACGGCTGACGACCTGCAGAACGCCTCGGAGGGCTACTACCGCAAGATGCCGGCCGACTACGGGCTCTACAACTCCATCAACACGGCCACCTTTGCCGAGGCCGCGCAGCTGGACTTCTGCGGGATCCAGAACATGGTCAACGCGGTCGGGCTCCGCAGCGGGCTGGACGGGACGCCAATCGATATGCACCAGCTGGGCAACCTCCTGGGCGGCACCGGCGTTGCCCCGCTGACCATGGCCAACGCCTTTGCCACCTTCGCCGCGGACGGCCGCTACTGCGTGCCGGTGGCCCTGGCCGGGGTGGCGGACATGGCGGGCAAGAAGCTGCCCGCGGAGGTGCAGAAGTGCAGCGAAACCGTGGACAAGAACGTGGTCCGCGGGGTGAATAAGGCATTGCAGGACATGCTCAACAAGGGCTCCGGAATCTACATCAACCCCAAGGTGCAAAAGAGCGTGCCGGTGGCGGCCAAAACAGGCACCAACAACAGCAACGGCGCCACCTGGGTGCTGGGCTACACCACCGGCCTGGCCACGGCCTCGTTCTTCGGGGACGCCCTCGAGGGCCAGCAGCGTCCGGGCCGGAACATCACCATCAAGGGCACGCACTACGACCGCATTGACGGCTACATGATCGCGGGTCCGCAGTGGGCAAACTACATGCTCCAGGTGGCGCGGCTCTATCCCGCCGCCGCCTTCCCCAAGCCGCCGGCGTCGATCGTCAGCAAGCCCGCGGCGAAGCCCGGGGCGCCCGCCCGTCCAGCCCCGAAGCCCACGGCCAAGCCCAAGCCCAAGGATTAGCCGGGGCCAAGGATTTAGACGGCCCCGGACAACCCGGACGAACGCTCAGCCCAGCAGGATGCTGACCAGACGCGCGGCCACGCGGGCGGTCCGGTTGTCGATGTCGAAGGCCGGGTTCAGTTCGGCCACGTCCGCGTGCAGCAGCTTGCCGCTGGCCACCGCCTGGCGGCAGACGGCACTGATCACCGGCAGCGGAACGCCGTACGCCGCCGGGGCGCTGACGCCCGGGGCCACCGCAGCCGGCAGCACGTCCAGGTCGATGGTCAGGTAAAGGACATCGATCCCGCTGAGGAAATCCGCCACAAAGGCCTCGGCCGCGGCGGCGGTGCAGTCCTCGTCCAGGAGGTATTTCACGCCCAGCTCGTCGGCGGTGCTGAACAGCGCGCGCGTGTTGTTGGGTTCGGAAATTCCGACGACGGCGTACTTCAGTTCGCGCCCCGCGGCCGCTTCCGCGCGGGCCATCTGGAGGAATGGGGTCCCGGAGCTGGGTGCGGCCTCCTCCCGGAGGTCGAAGTGGGCATCAAGGTTGAGCACGCCCAGCCGCTGGCCATCGCGGACCGCCCGGGACCCTGCCACACCGAGGTAGCTGGCGTAGGCGGTTTCGTGGCCGCCGCCCAGCAGCACGGTGAGGCGGCCGCCGTCGAGCAGTGCCGCAACGGCGAGGCCTGCGCGGGCCTGGCCTGCCTCCAGTTCGCCGTCGCGGACCGCCACGTCACCGGCGTCGGCGACCGGCCGCTCCGAGTGGTAGGCGAGCGGTCCCAGTGCACTGCGGATGGCCGCCGGGGCGGCCGCGGCTCCGGTCCTGCCCTTGTTCCGGCGCACGCCCTCGTCACTGCAGAACCCGAGAATCACGGCCGGGCGCTGTGTGGCGGAGCCCAGCACAGTCTTACCGGTGGCAGGCGTCACCGCCTGCCACCACCGGCGGTGTGCTTCGCCGTCGCCGTCGTAGCGGCCCGTCCAGGGGCGGGGTTGAACGTCAACTGGGAGCGCGGGAAAGTCCATGCTTCAAGCTCACCGTAAGGACACAGCTAAAGCCAGCAGCGCCGCCGTCGTGATGTCTGAAATACCGGAAACGGCAAACCCGCCAGGAAGGCCGGTGCTACATGCCCAGCGCCTGCTCAATCGGGCCGATTCCGAAGAACAGGACGAAGGCAGCTGCGACGGCCCACATCAGCGGGTGCACTTCGCGGGCGCGGCCCTGGAAGGTGCGGATGAGGACATAGGAGATAAAGCCGGCGCCCAGGCCGTTGGCGATCGAGTAGGTGAACGGCATCAGCGTGAACGTGAGGAAAGCGGGCATGGCGATGCCCCAGTCCTGCCAGTGGATCTTGCTGATTTGGGCCACCATCATGAAACCGACCACCACCAGGGCCGGGGCCACGGCCTCGAACGGCACAAGGTTGATGAGCGGGGTGAAGAACATGGCCACCAGGAACAGCAGGCCCGTCACGATCGAAGCCAGGCCCGTCCGCGCGCCTTCGCCGATGCCTGCACCGGACTCGACGTAGATCTGGTTGGAGGAGACGGACGCACCGCCGCCGACGATGGCGCCGAGGGCGTCCACCTGCAGGACGCGGTCAACGTTGGGGATGTTGCCGTCCTTGTCCACGGTGCCGGCCTCGTTGGCCAGGCCCACCATGGTGCCCATCGCGTCGAAGAAGATGCTGAGCAGGATGACGAACGCGAGCAGCGCTGCGGCCACAACGCCCAGATGGCTGAAGGCGCCGACCGGGTTGGCTTTGCCGATCAGGGAGAGGTCGGGAGCGGCCCATTCGGTGAACGTGGGAGCAACCAGGGACCATCCCTGCGGGTTGAAGTTTTTGCCGTCGAAGCTGGGGCCGATGTGGAGCGTGAACTCGAGGATGACGGCCAGGATGGTGGAGGCGACGATGCCGATCAGGATGGCGCCCTTGACGTTGCGCACCAGCAAGGCGATGGTCAGGATGAGGCCGAACACGAACACCAGGGTGGGCCAGCCCAGGAGCTTGCCGTCAAAGCCGAGACCCACCGGAACGGTGGTCCCGGCCGCGTCCGGAACGCGCCGGACGAAGCCGGCGTTGACCAGGCCGATGAGGGCGATGAACAGGCCGATGCCCACCACGATTGCGGTCTTGAGCCCGTCCGGAACGGCCCGGAACACGGCGGTCCGGAAGCCGGTCAGGACCAGGATCATCATGGTGACGCCCGAGAGGACCACCAGTCCCATCATGTCCGGCCAGGTCAGGCCCGGGTTGGTGGCCACTGTCACGGCCACGAAGGCGTTGACTCCCAGGCCGGTGGCCATGGCGAAGGGGTGCTTTGCCCACGCGCCCATGAGGATGGTCAGGATGCCGGCAACAAAGGCGGTGACGGCAGCGACCGCCTGGAAACCGAGTGTGGCGCCGGAGGAGTCCGCAACGGACAGGATCAGGGGGTTTAGCACCACGATGTAGCTCATGGCAAAGAACGTGGCAAAACCGCCGCGGATCTCGCGGGAAAGGTTGGACCCCCGTTCGGAAATCTTGAAGTACCGGTCCAGTGCAGAGCCCTGTTTGAGCATTAGTCCTCCGGTGAGAGAGCGTGGGGTTACTTGAATCCTAGTAGGTTGCCGGGTGCCTACCCAGCAAATTCGCCTAGTCTGTAAGGAAGTCAACACGAGGAGTCGTCCGCCCATGCGTTTCACCCGCCAGCTGCTGTCCGCCCTCCTTGGCGCGCTCGCGCTCGTCGCCCTGCTCTTTACCGCGGGACCCGCTTCCGCGCACGACGCCGCCGAAGCCAGCAGCCCTGCCGACGGCGCCACGGTGGCAACAGCTCCCGCCAAGGTCTCGATCACCTTCAACAACACCCCGCTGGGGCTCGGCTCGCAGGTCAAGGTGACCGACGCCGCCGGAACTGACTGGGCCGACGGCAAGGTGGAGATCGTGGACAACACCGCCTCGCAGAAGCTGCGGGAAGGCGCACCTGCCGGGAAGTACACCGTGGTGTGGCGCGTAGTGAGCTCGGATTCCCATCCGATCGAGGGCACGTTCGCCTTTACCGCCACGGCCGCTGCGGCGGGGGGAACATCGGCGCCCGTTCAGACCGCCGGTACGCCGCAGCCGGGAGCCACGCAGGCCACGGGAACAGCTCCGGAGTCCTCGGAGCCCTTCCCGTGGAGCATCGTGGTGTTTGCCGCCGTGGCTCTCGGCCTGCTCGTCATCCTCGGTGTGCTGGCACGCCGGAGGCTCGGCGTGGGCGACCGGCCTGACGACGGGGATGCCGGGAAATAGCGCCCGCTTCAGACGCCCGCTTCAGACGCCCGCTTCAGACAGCCGGGGCGGGCAGAGCCGGGAAGCTTCCGGTCAGCACCGACGGCACACTGTCCGGGTAGACCTTCGCCGAGATGGCCTGGCCCACCACCTTGGCCTGGCGCAACACTTCCTTCGGCGTCGGCGTAATGAGCTCACCCACGCCGACCAGGTAAATGCCTATGGCGCGCATGGCGGCGACCAGGTTGGTGCCGATGGAGATGCCGAGGTCCGTGAGCATGCGCCGCAGCTGGCTGTGCGCACAGCGCGTGAGCACAATGTGGTCGGCCAGCAGGACGCCGTCCGGGGTATGCACGGCCCAGCGGTGCAGCGAGGCTTCCGCCCCCGGCCCCATCTTGTCGAGCAACACGGCAGACGTGTCGCTGCGGATGTCCAGCTGGTGGCTTGACGCGTAGTTGCGCAAGTGCCGAAGGATTTCGTTCCGCTCCTGGATTGACGCCGCCTCGGCGTCGTCGCACCGCTGGTGCCCGGATTTCTGGAACGACTGGCCGCCGGGGGATTCCAGCCGGCTGACGATGATTGAATCAACTCCCCGGCGCCGGAGTTCCGTGGCGATTGCCAAACCGGGAAGCCCGGTGCCGATGACCACAGTGGTGGTCCGTTCTGCGCCGCTGAGACCAGGCATGCGTGACACTACAACTTCCTCCTCGAGAATTTCGAAGTACAGGGCATCATCGCCGTGCACCGTCCACTGCCCCAGCAAGCAGACACAAGCCATCTCCGGCTGTGCGGTGGAGCACAATCCGGATCGATGGTGCCTCGACATTACAGAATTTTTTGGTCGCTGGATACCCTTCCGGAAACATTGATTTGCAGGGCTTTGCATGGCGTCACCGGAGCACCCTGAAGGGCGCCGGAGGAGTGCCAGAAGGGGTGGAAAACAGCACCCCGCGAGGATCTTCAGGGCCCCGTCGGGCCCGCTTGCTAAGAGGTCGCCGACCGAGAATAGTTGGTCTTAAGGCAGGCTGTGCATAACCGGGAACCGGACGGCCTGCCGGTGACGGCTAGGCGGGCCGCTTCTGGCAGAATAGCCGCATCATCAGGCAGTATCGCGAGGAGGCGGACCGAATGGACGCACACGAATTGCATCCCGACCCGGCACGGGATGGCGGTGCCCGGCACGCGAGACCCGAAGGAATCGTCGTCGGCGTCGACGGTTCGGACCACGGCCAGTGCGCACTCGTGTGGGCTGCCCGTGAAGCCGAACGCCGCCGTCGTCCCCTCCACATTGTCACCGCCTACTCGGTGCCCATCTTTGCCGCGTCCGGACTCGACGGCGGCTATGCCACCGTGGATGACTCGGTGATCCGCGAGGGCGCCGAGGCCATCCTGCAGCATGCTGTGGACAAGGTGGCGGGCTACAACATCAACGTCAGTGCCTCGGTCGAGAACGGGGACGCATCCGGCGTGCTGCTGGACCTGTCCGAATCCGCCGAGCTGCTGGTCTTCGGGACGCGGGGGCGTGGCGGCTTCGTAGGGCGGCTCCTCGGCTCCGTGAGCAGCGCGCTTCCGGCCCACGCCAAATGCCCCACGGTCACGGTTCCGCTGATCTGTTCCGACCGTCTGGGCGAGACCACCCAGGACAAACACATCCGGGCCGAGCAGGCCAAGGCCGGCCACGGCCCCGTGGAGCAGGTCGTTGCCGTGGGGGTGGACGGGTCTGAGCAGGCCCGCGTCGCGGTCCTGGAAGCCGCGGAGCAGGCCGAACGCCTCGGCGCGCCGCTTCGGGTGATCTGCGCCGTGCCGCAGTACAGCGGATCCCTTGCCTGGGTTCCGGCCCCGCTGGACCGGGAAGCGCTTTTCGCCGATATCCAGGTCCAGCTCAAGGCCGGGGTGGCCTGGCTGCAGAGCCACTTCCCGCGGCTGGCCATCGAGACCCGCCTGCTGGACGGCTCGCCCGTGGATGTGCTGGTGGAGGCCAGCCGGCACGTTGAGCTGATAGTCGTGGGAACCCGCGGCCGTGGCGGCTTTACCGGCATGCTCCTGGGGTCGACGTCGGATGGCGTCCTGCACCATGCCAAGAGCCCCGTGATGGTGGTCCCGGACCGGGAAGACCCCCGGCTCGCCGACCGTGCCAGCTTCGGACCGGTGCTCGGCGCCTCGTAGCGCATGAGCGGGCTGGTGCTCGGCCTCGGGGACCTCAGCGCATCCATGCTGCCGCAGGTTGGCGGCAAGGCCGCCAACCTCGGCGAGTTGCTGGCGGCTGGCCTCCCGGTGCCGGACGGGTTCTGCCTGACCACTGAAGCCTACGTCCAGGCCGTGGGGCCGCTGGGGCTCGCAGAGGTGCACAGCGCCCTCCAGGACACTCCGGCCGACGACCTCGAAACGCTCGCGGGCCTGGCCGGCAGGGCCCGCAGCCTGATTACGGCAGCAGAACTGCCGACGGCGACCGCCGGGGAAATACTCACGGCCTACCGGGCGCTGGACGGCGTTCCCGTCGCGGTGCGGTCCTCGGCCACGGCCGAGGACCTTCCCTTCGCCAGCTTTGCCGGCCAGCAGGACACCTACCTGAATGTCATCGACGCCGTCGCGCTGCTGGACGCCGTCCGGAAGTGCTGGGCCTCGCTGTGGACTGACCGGGCGGTGGCATACCGCGCCAGCCGGAACATCGACCCCGCAACGGTGGCCCTCGCCGTCGTCGTCCAGCGCATGGTGGACGCCGACGCGGCGGGGGTGATGTTCACCGCCAACCCGGTCACCGGCAGGCGCCGGGAGGCTGTGATCGACGCCAGCTCCGGGCTCGGCGAGGCCGTGGTGTCGGGCGCCGTCAATCCAGACCACTTCGTCGTGGACACCGCATCCGGTGCCATCCTGCAGCGCCGCCTGGGCGACAAGCGGACGGCTGTCAGGCCGCTGCCCGGGGGAGGCACCGAATACGTCGAGCAGGGCACAGACCAGGGCGCGGGCACAGATGAGGTTGCACCGAACCAGCCCTGCCTCACCGACGCGCAGATCCGGGAACTCGCAGCCCTGGGGAGCAAGGCCGAAGCCCACTTCGGCGCCCCGCAGGACACGGAGTGGGCGCTCGACGGCGAGGGTAAAGTCTGGCTGACCCAGTCCCGGCCCATCACCACGCTTTACCCGCTGCCGGCGAAGGACCGTCATGGGGAGCAGGACCGTCTTGGGGAGAAGGCCGGTCTGACGGAGAGTGCCCCGTGGCGGGGCAGCCCGGTGGAGGAGTTGCGGGTCTACCTGTGCTTTAGCCTTGCCCAGGGCCTCACCCGGCCGCTGACTCCCATGGGGCTCGCCGCCCTCAGGCGGGTCGGCTCGTCGGTTGCTGCCGCCGCCGGCTTTGACGTTCCGGACCCCCGCAGCGGGCCCCCGCCCTACGTCGAGGCCGGACAGCGCATCTTCGTCGACCTGACCGCCGCCGCGCGGAGCACCGTGGGCCGCCGGATCGTCCCGAATGTCTTCGACGTCATGGAGGCACGCTCCGCCAAGGTCCTGCGCAGCGTGTTCGACGACCCGCGACTCTCCGTCACCCGCCGCACACCCTGGGACCTTCTCAGACACGTGGTCCCCCTCGCGGCCCGGGCCCGCGTCCCGGAAGCAGCGATCCGGGCGCTGGTCCGTCCCGAGGCGGCCCTCAAACGCCTGAACCGCTTCACCACGGAATTCAACGCGACGCTGGAACTGCCCCAGGGCGCCTCCCCGCGCGCGCGGCTTGACCACGCCGAGGGGATACTCTCGCGGCTCTTCCCCAACCTTCCAGCCGTGCTCCCGCTGGCCGGCCTGGGCTTCGCCATGCTCGGGCTCGCCGGGAAACTCCTTGGTGCCGGCAAACTTTTTGGTGCCGGCACACGCAGCACCGGGCAAGACAGTGCCAGCAAGGACAATGCCGGGCCGGAACGTGACATCGACCTCCAGCCCGTGCTCCGCGGTCTCCCCAACAACGTGACAACCGAGATGGACCTCGAGCTGTGGCGGATCGCCGCGGCGGTCAGGTCCGACGCAGAATCGGTGGCCGTGCTCACCGGGCATCCCCCGACGGTGCTGGCGCAGCGCTTCGCCGCGGGCGACTTGCCGGCTGCAGCCCAAGATGGGCTGGCAGAATTCCTGGCCGGGTACGGGCACCGGGCTGTCGCCGAGATCGACGTCGGGATGCCCCGCTGGCGGGACGACCCTACCCACATCCTTGGTGTCCTGGCCAACTACCTCCGGCTGGAGGACCCCGAACGCGCCCCCGACCGGCAGTTCAGCAAGGCAGCGGCCGAAGCGGACGCACACATCGAGCGGCTGGTGGCCGAGGCCCGTTCGAGGGGACGCCTCCGCGCCGTGGCCGTCCGGGGGGCGCTGCGGCGGGCCAGGCTCTTCGCCGGGCTGCGCGAACTTCCCAAATTCCAGATCGTCCTGGCGCTGGCGGAGGTCCGGAAACAGCTGGCCGAAGTCGGCACCGTGCTGGCGGAACAGAAACGGCTCGCCCGGGCAGAGGACATCTTCTTCCTGGACTTTGCCGAAGCGAACCAGGCGCTGGACGGTACAGACATGCAGGACCTTGTGGCGCAGCGGCAGGGGGCCTATTACCTGGAACTTGAGCGGCGCCACATTCCGCGGATGCTGCTCTCGGACGGAACGGAACCCGAAACGCTGCTTACCGCGGTCGGAACCGCCGACGCCGGGGCACTGTCCGGGAGCCCGGCGTCGGCGGGAACGGTGACAGCGCCCGCCCGCGTCATCCTCGACCCCGTGGGTGCCCACCTGGAACCGGGCGAGATCCTCGTGGCACCGTCCACGGACCCGGGCTGGACCCCGCTGTTCCTCACGGCAGGCGGCCTGGTGATGGAGATGGGCGGCCCCAATTCCCACGGCGCGGTGGTCGCCCGGGAGTACGGCATCCCCGCCGTGGTGGGCGTCGCCGACGCCACCTCGCTGCTCAATACGGGCCAGGAAGTGACAGTCGACGGCGGTGCTGGCACCGTGGTGCCCGGCGCCTAAGGGCTCGGGACCACTGAGGGCTGGGCTACTGGCGGTCCTGTGCCGGCTTTCCCCGCCGGATCTGCCGGACCACGAGCCAGGCCAGGAAGATGGCCAGGGCGGCGTACACGGCGTAGTTGAGGAAGCGGGAGTACTGCTCCACCATCGAGTACTGCCGGCCCAGCAGCACGCCGAGGCCGATCAGCGCTCCGTTCCAGATGGCGCTGCCGGCGATGGTGAAGATGCTGAAGGTGCCCAGGTGCATCCGTTCGGCGCCCGCCGGCAACGAAATGAGGCTCCGCACGCCGGGCAGCAGCCGTCCGAAGAAGATCGCCGACCTGCCGTGGCGGCGGAACCAGACGTCTGCGCGCTCGAAGTCCTCCCGGTCCATCAGCGGCAGCTTGGACAGCCACCGGATCGAACGCTCCAGCCCCACCTTCGCGCCCAGGAAATACAGCGCCAAGGCTCCCACGTACGCCCCCAATGTGCTGGTGACGAAGACCAGGGCCAGGTTGAGGGACCCCTGCCGGGTCAGGAACCCCGCCAGGGGAAGAATCACTTCGCTGGGGATCGGCGGGAACACGGTCTCAAGGAGCGTAAAGAGGCCCGCACCCCATTCCCCGAGCGAATCGATCGACTGGGCGGCAAAACCCACGATGCCTGTCAGTTCGTCGGCGGGACTGGATGTGGCACCTGGAATGCGCATGTGGGGAAGGCTCCTGGAAGCTGGAAAACGGCGTCCCACCCAGTCTGGTCCACCAGCCGGTACAGGCAAAGCCGACAGCCCGGCCGGGGCTGCCACAAGGGATGCCGAGGCGTACCCTGATGGTATGAGCTGCGACGTCGGAGCGGAGTTGACATGACTGCGACCTGGCTACGGTGGACGCCCGCCGTGGCCGTACCTGCTGTTATTGCTGCTGGAGTCCTGGCGGGGTCCCTGCCCGCGAGTGCGCGGGATCCGTTGCCTGAGAAGACGCCGGCACAGGTGCTGGCGATGATTGGACAACACCAAACCAAGTCCTTTTCCGGCACGGTGGAGCAGTCCTCCGAGCTTGGCCTGCCCGATGTCCCTCAGGTTGGACCCACCTCGGGCGCAGGCACGGGTTCCCTCGCCGAGCTGCTGACCGGGCCACACAGCGCCCGGGTCTACGTCGACGGACCAAGCAGGGCCCGCATCCAGGTGATGGACCGGATGGCCGAGCGCGACGCCGTCCGGCAGGGCAACGAACTGTGGCTGTACAACTCCAAGGACAACACGGCCACGCACGTCACCCTTCCCGCGAATGCGTCGAAGGAGTCCCGCAGCCATGACATGCCGGCAGGTGTGGCAACGCCGGAGGAACTGGCCGCCAAGATGCTTGACAAGCTGGACGGCAGCACCGACGTGGCCGTGGCCGAAGACACAGAGGTGGCAGGCAGGACGGCCTACAATCTGGTCCTCACGCCGCGGTCGGACGTGACCTTGGTGGGCTCCGTGGCTGTGGCCGTGGACGGTGAGAACGGCATGCCGCTGAGCGTGGAAGTGCGGGCACGCGGGCAACAGGAGCCTGCGTTCCGGACCGCGTTCTCCACCTTGACGCTCGGGGCCCCCGACGCGAGCCTGTTCAACTTCTCGCCGCCGCCGGGTGCCTCGGTGAAGGAACTTGCGGTGCCGGCGAAGCCCAGCGGCACCAGGGACCTGGCTGACAGGAACCGGACCCGCAGCAATCCCGCTGACAGGGATTTGGGCAGCAAGGATCAGTCCGAAAAGGATTCAGCCCACAAGGACCTGCGCGGCCACGCCCCGACGGTAACCGGCTCAGGCTGGGAACGGATCGTCGGCATTCCGGCCCCCTCCGCTTCCGCGCGGTCCCCTGAGTCCGGAAAGCAACCGGTCGACAGGCTGCTCAATGATCCCCTGCTTCGCCAGGCGACTGTGACTGTTGAGGGCGGACGGGCCATCTCCACATCACTGGTCAATGTCCTGCTGACGGACGACGGCCGGACGTTTGTTGGTTCCGTGCCCCTGGAGCGGCTCCAGGCCGCCGCTGCCGCGAGGTGACAGCCGCTGGCCGCGGCCCGGGTTCCGCAACTGACGCAGCGGCACCCGCCGTACCCGAAACCAGCGCGCCCGCTTTCAGGGCAACAGGCAGCCCGGCCATAGAAACCAAGGGGCTGAGCAAGCGGTTTGGCCACCAGATGGCGGTCAACAGCATCGACCTGGCCGTCCCCAGGGGCTCTGTCTTCGGCTTCCTCGGCCCCAACGGTTCCGGCAAGACCACCACCATCCGCATGATGCTCGGCCTCGCCGCCCCGACCGCGGGGGAGGTCAGGGTCCTGGGGCTGGACATGCCGCGGCAGCTGGATGAGGTCCTGCCCAGGGTGGGCGCGCTGGTGGAGGGTCCGGCTTTCTATCCGTTCCTCTCGGGCGCGGCAAATCTGCACCGCTTTGATGCAGCGGACCGCCATGCCGTGCCGTCCACCCGCCGCGCGCGGGTGGCTGAAGCGCTGGAACGCGTGGGGCTTTCCCATGCTGCCCGCAAGAAGGTGCGGGCCTACTCGCTCGGAATGAAGCAACGGCTGGGAATCGCCAACGCGCTGCTGGCACGGCGCGAATTGCTGGTCCTGGACGAACCCACCAACGGGCTGGATCCGCAGGGCACGCGGGAGGTCCGGCACCTGGTGCGGTCCCTCGCTGCCGACGGCGCCACCGTGTTCGTGTCCAGCCACCTGCTCGCCGAAGTGGAGCAGATCTGCACGCATGCGGCGATCATGAGCGCTGGCCGGCTGGTGGCCCAGGGACCCTTGGCCGAACTCCGCCAGGCGGGCACCGCGCAGCTGCGCCTGCTGACGCCCGACGGCGGGACGGCCGCGGGCGTTTTGGCGCGGTTTGGCTTGTCCCCGGTTGTGGGACACCCCGACGGCGCCGATGCCGTCATCACGTCGAGCCTGCCCGTGGGCGCCGGGTCCCCTGCCGATCACCCGGCGCCGGCCGGTGAACCATCCGCAAATGGCAGCGTGGCACCGGAAGCGATCGTGGCTGCCCTCGTGGCGGACGGGGTGCGTGTCCGCGGGTTCACGGTGGAGCGAGGCAGCCTGGAGGACCGTTTCGTGGCTTTGACGGGGGAGGGCTTCGATGTCGCACAGTGATGGGCCGGCAGTGCAGGAACCTCGAGCGCAGCAAGCGGAAATGCAGCGGCTGACCGTACAAAACAGTCCGGTGGCGGGCACCACGCGCTGGCCGTCCAGCGTTTCGCTGCTCGGCTCGGAGCTGAAGCAGCTGTTCCGCCGTCGCCGGACCCAGGCGATGCTCCTGGCGCTGGCTGCCATCCCGGTGGTGATCGCCGTCGTCGTCCGCGTTTCCTCAGCTGTTCCGCCGGGGCGGGGGCCCGCTTTCCTGGACCGGATCAGCCAGAACGGGCTGTTCGTTGCCGTCACGGCGATGCTGGTTTCCGTTCCGCTGTTCCTTCCGCTGACCATTGGCGTGGTCGCGGGGGACACGATTGCCGGGGAAGCCGGACTGGGCACGTTGCGGTACCTGCTCGTGGCACCTGCCGGGAGGGTGCGCCTGCTGCTGGTGAAGTATGCCGGGGCGGCTGTTTTTTGTGTTTCCGCGCCGCTGGCCGTGGCGCTCGCCGGCGCGGGCATCGGGTGGGCGCTCTTCCCGGTGGGACCGGTGGCGCTGCTTTCGGGCGACCTGGTGGAACCGGACGAGGCGCTGGTCAGGATGCTGCTGATCGCGGCGTATCAGGCCGTGTCCCTGCTGGGGTTGTCGGCCATCGGGCTGTTTTTGTCGACGCTGACCGACGTGCCCGTGGGCGCCATGGCCGCCACCATTGTCCTGTCCGTCGTATCCCAGGTGCTCGACCAGCTGCCCCAGTTGGAGTGGCTGCACCCGTGGCTGTTCACGCACTACTGGTTCGGCTTCGCAGACCTGCTTCGCCAGCCCATCGGCTGGGACTCGTTCGGTGACAACGCGCTGTTGCAGGCGGGCTACATCGCAGTGTTCGGAGCGCTCGCGTTCGGCAGGTTCGTGAGCAAGGACGTGCTGTCCTAGGGGTGGGGCTTCCGCCAAAGGGGTCTTGAAAAAGCGCGCGTTCCGCTAGTAGCGCGCGGCGACGGGGTGGAGCTGCATGCCGGCCATCATGCTCAGGTCCGTCACGGTGATGCCCGCAGACGGGTTCAGGGCCTGGACCACCTTGCCGCCGCCCAGGTATATCGCCACATGGTAGAAACCCGGGGCCGATCCCCAGACGAGGAGATCGCCGGGCTGCGCCTGGGACAGGGGCACGTGGACGGGCGCCTGGGCGAACTGCTCCGCAGCCGTGCGCGGAAGCTGCTTTCCGATGGCTGCGAATGCGTTCTGAACCAGGCCGGAACAGTCGAAACCGTACACACCCGTACCGCCGTACTGGTAGAAGTACGGCGATCCAACCTTGCCCATCGCCACCGAAATGGCCGCCTGGTTGGAACCGCCCGGAGAAGGGGCCGGCTGAACGGGAGCAGGAGCAGGAGCAGGGGCTGGTGCCGGCTGTACGGGCGCGGGAGCAGGGCGGACGGGGGCGGGGCGGGCCGGCGCCGCAGGTGAGGGGGCTGCAGGAGCCGCCGGGGCGGCCTGTGAAGGAGTGTTCTGGGATGGAGCGGCTTGGGATGGAGCGGCTTGGGCCGGCGTCCGGACCGGCGCGGAGGCGGACTGTTCCGCCGGGACTGCACTCCCGTTGCCGGCCGCCGCAGCATTCGCAGCCACTGCCTTGTCTGCGGCCGCCTGGGCTGCGGCGGCCCGTTCGGCTGCCGCAGTCACGGCGGCGAGGCGGGCCTGCTGGCGCTGGCGCTCCAGCCCGTCCACGCGTGCGGATTCGAGCGCTGCCGTGGTGTTCCGCAGCGAGGCGAGCTGCCCCACCAGGACGGTCCGCTGCGCCTTGGCATCCGCCACTGCCTTCAACTGCGCTGCGTTGGCGTGGTCTGCCTCGGCCTTGAGCGTCTCGGCGGTTTTCGCGGCGTCGTCTGCCGCGCGGCGGGCGTCGGCGGCAGCAGCGGTGAGTGATTCGGCCGCTGCGGCGGTGGTTTCGGCGGCGGTGAAGGCCCTGCTCCGGCCTGCGGTGAGGGCCTGCAGCGTGGCGGCCTTGGCGAGGACGTCGCCCGAGCCCGTGACCAGGCCGCTCAGCTCCGGATTAAGGCCGCCGTTCCGGTACAGGTCCCCGGCCAGCTGCCCCACGGCCTTACGGCTCTTGAGCTGTTCCTTGTCTGCGGCAGCAGCCCTGGCCGTGGCCACCGCAGCCGCTGCAGACCTCGCGTCCAGTTCCACCAGTGCATTGCTGTAGGCGTTGTTGGCTTCGAGCGTCCGTGCGAACGTGACCTCCTGCGCCGCCGCGGCGTCGGCGAGGAGGCCTTCAACGTCGGTGACCTTCGCCGCCGTCGAACTTTCACTGGACTTGGCGGCAGCGATGTCCTCGGGGGAGGGGATTTCCGCCGTCGGAACCGTCAGGGCCGCTGCCCCAAGGCCCGCGGCCGGCGCAACCGCAAATGCCAGGTCAGCCCGGGCAGGTGCTGCAAGGGTTCCGAAGAGAACGACTGCGGTGCACAGGACAGCCGCCGTGCGGCCGGGGCCGATCAAACTCATTCACAACCTCGCAAGTCAGGGCGGGGCGAACGAGTCGGGAGGCGGCACGGAAGTGCCCCTCGAAAGATGCCCAGCCCTCTGAGGTTAGGTGTCCATTTGCCACTTTGGCAACACTAGTCACATCAATAACATAAACAACACGAGTGTCATTTGGTTGCAGATGGGGCGGGCGTGTCGCGGAATCGCTGCTGCAAGCGCTAGTCCCACCCGAGTTCGTGAAGCCGCTGGTCGTCGATTCCGAAGTGATGGGCAATCTCGTGGATGACTGTTACCGCGACTTCCTCCACCACGTCCTCGCGTGAGGAGCAGATGTCCAGGATGGGCTGGCGGTAAATGGTGATGCGGTCCGGCAGGGATCCGGCGTCCCACCAGGAGTCACGCTCGGTCAGGGGTACGCCTTCGTACAGCCCCAGGAGCACAGTGTCCGGGTCCTCGCCGGGCTGCGGGACGTAATCGTCGTCGATAAACACCGCCACGTTGTCCATGGCCCGCGCCACCTCGGCCGGAAGCTGATCGAGGGCGTCGCTGACCGCAGCCTCGAAGTCGGCTTCGGACATTTCGAACCCCGACGGGTCGCCGGTTCCGTCCGGCACGATCGGGAGGCCGGGCGGCAGGTTTGCGGGCATATCCAAACTTTAGCGGGATCTCCGCCGGGTCAGCCCGACGCCGAGGAGGCAGATGGCGCCGCCCACGAGTCCCCAGACGGTCGGGATCTCGCTGAGCACCAGCCAGGAGATCAGCACTGTGGTGCCGGGAACCAGATAGGTGGTGGCCGCCAGCTTCCCGGCGTCGATCAGGGACAGAGCGTAGGCCCAGGTAGTGAAGGCGATGGCGGTGGGGAAGATGCCCAAGTAGACCAGGCCAAGGGTTGCCGGCAGCGGCGCCGCCTGCAGCTCCGTCACAAGCTGGCCGCCGAAGGGCAGGCAGCAGAGCAGGCCCACCATGATTCCGAACCACGTGGCCTGCCCGGCCGGAAATTTCCGCAGCACGGGCTTCTGGATGATGACGCTGACTGCGGCGAGTGCAGCAGCGAGGAGGCAAAGCAGCACTCCGGCCACGTCCGCCGTCGAACGCGTCCCCGACCCCAATGCGATGACCGCGACGCCGCCGAACGCCACAAGGCTGCCAATGATCAGCCAGCGCGGAAATCCCTCCTTGAGGATGACGCCAGCCATTACGGCTACCAGGATCGGGTTCACGTTGATGAGCAGCGCGCTGGTGCCGGCGTCGAGTGAATGCTCCGCGGCGTTGAGCGCCACGTTGTACCCGGCGAACCACATGACGCCGTAGGCGAGGATCGGCCACCACTCGCGGCCCCGCGGCAGCGCCCGCAGCTTCGGCAGCACCACTGCCCCGAGTACGACGGCGGCGATCGCCAGCCGCCCCAGCGTCAGGGCGCCGGGGGAGAAGCTTGGGCCGACGGCGCGGATGCCCACGAAGGCGGAGGCCCAGAGCGCCACGGTCACCACGACGGCAGCGACGCCCAGCGCGTTGACTGAAGAGGCAGGTTTCTTGGAAGAGGTGCCTTTTGGTGCCGGTCCTCCAGCGGAGGGACCTTCGGGGGAGTGGGGCTGGAGCGGGCTCGTGCCGGCGGTGGATGCCATGGTGCCAATCTAGCTCCGTTCCCCGCGCGGTGGCTGGCGGAAATCGGCCATGTCTAGCCAAGAAACTGCCATAGTGGTGGGTCCCGATTTCCCTGCGGTTTGGGTGGTCTTCGGGCCGATTTTGGATATTCCGGCGAGAGGCTCTATAGTTTTACAGGTCCAGTTCGGAGGAACACGAAAGGACAAGAACGAAAGGCTTCGGCCCTTTATTTTTGCCCTTGTTCAACCAAATTGAGTCCAGGCCCCCATCGTCTAGCGGCCTAGGACACCGCCCTTTCACGGCGGCGGCACGGGTTCGAATCCCGTTGGGGGTACGCAAGGAAGTGGTCAAAGCAGGCAAAAAAGTCTGGTAGGCTGGAGTCCTTGAAAAAACGCGGTAGCAATACTGTGGAAGCAAGAAATAGCAAGGCCCTGTAGCGCAGTTGGTTAGCGCGCCGCCCTGTCACGGCGGAGGTCGCGGGTTCAAGTCCCGTCAGGGTCGCTTTGATTGCCGGAAGCAATTCCGGCTCTCATGGTGACATGTCACCTAGGCTCTGTAGCTCAGTTGGTAGAGCGTTCGACTGAAAATCGAAAGGTCACCGGATCGACGCCGGTCGGAGCCACCAGCTAAAACCCCGCTGTTCCATCAGGAACAGCGGGGTTTTTTCGTTCCCCGGCATTGCCCCTAATTTTCTCAACCCTGGTTGGGCGGCCGACTGGGTGAGCCGTCGTGGGGCACTTTGGGGGCGCCGGCGTCGTAATTCACGACGGCGTCCGGCGTGTCCGGCGTCAAGGTGCCCCGTTTCGGTCGGCAGCCTTAGGTCGCCACCCTGAGATCGCCATGTTTGGGGCGCCGCGGGACCCGCCCGCCTGGGCGGCCGGGTTGCTGGCGGTGAGCCGTCGTGGGGCACTTTGGGGGCGCCGGCGTCGTAATTCACGACGGCGTCCGGCGTGTCCCGTGTCAAAGTGCCCCGTTTTGGTCGGCTGAAGTCTTGGTCACGGGTGTGACCAAAGCCATTGATGACGCGTTTATTAAGGCACGTTTGATTCCAGCCCAGAAGTGCGGCACGCGCGCGCAAACGTGATGTAAGCGCTTGCACCCCTGGCGGACCCACCGAGGGTACGCGGCCAAAACCGTGTTGAACTCGGCTGACATCGTTGTCTAGCGTTGATTGTGGGCCGCGAAATGTCTGACGTTTCCGATCGCCCAGCGCGGGGTCCTACCCAAACCCCGTTTTCTCCCTCGACACAACGGCGTCCTCGATGACGCATGCTGTGTCAGCGGGGTCTCCGGAGTTCGGGGGACAAGGGCAGCTGCCCGTCTTCCACGAACGTAACTCCGCGAGAAGAGCAAAAAATGCACAAGCACCCCAACACCCCCCGGATGCTGCGGTGGCGCCCCGCCGCCGCAGCTCTGGCGGCAACTGTCGCCGCCACGGCGTTCCTCGCCGTGCCGTCGGCGCAGGCGAATGAGCCATCGGATCCGCCGTCGAGCACCCAGATGCCGGCACCGACTCCGGGCTTCCCCCTGCCGACGCCCCACACCCAGACGGCACATGACCCGGCGTCGGACTTCACCTCAAAGTGGACCCGTGCGGATGCCAAGCAGATCATGGCTCAGAGCGACTCCAAGGTTCAGCCGGGCCAGAACTCCATGAGCCCCGATGTCACCATGCCGGAGATCCCTGAGGACTTCCCCGCCATGAACGATGACGTGTGGGTTTGGGACACCTGGTCGCTGACCGACGAGAAGGCGAACCAGATCAGCTACAAGGGTTACGACGTGATCTTCTCGCTGGTTGCTGACCGGCACGCAGGCTACGGCTTCGACCAGCGCCACTGGAACGCCCGCATCGGCTACTTCTTCCGCAAGACCAACGCCGACCCGGCGAAGGACAAGTGGAACTACGGCGGACACCTGTTCCTGGACAACACCTCCATTGGCAACACCGAGTGGTCCGGCTCCACCCGCCTAATGAAGGGCAACCAGGTGAACGTGTTCTACACGGCCACCACGTTCTACGACGTCAAGGAGCGCAACGCCGGCGGCGGGGGCATCGCCCCGGACGCCGTCATCGCCAAGGCGCTCGGCAACATCCACGCCGACAAGAACGGCGTGACCTTCGACGGCTTCCAGCACACCAAGCTGCTCGAGCCGGACGGAAAGCTGTACCAGAACAAGGCACAGAACCCGGGCTTCGCGTTCCGCGACCCGTACACCTTCGCTGACCCGGCGCACCCCGGCAAGACTTACATGGTGTTCGAAGGCAACACCGGCGGCAAGCGCGGCGACTACCGCTGCAAGAGCGAGGACCTGGGCTACGCCAAGGGTGACCCCAACGCCGAGAACCTCGACGAGGTCAACAGCAAGGGTGCCTACTACCAGACCGCCAATGTTGGCCTGGCCGTGGCGGATAACAAGGACCTGACCAAGTGGCACTTCCTGCCGCCGATCCTCTCCGCCAACTGCGTCAACGACCAGACCGAGCGTCCGCAGATCTTCATCCAGAATGAAAACGGCAAGAACAAGTACTACCTGTTCACCATCAGCCACCAGTTCACCTACGCTGCAGGCATGCGCGGCCCCGACGGCGTCTACGGCTTTGTAGGCGACGGCGTCCGCTCCGACTACCAGCCGATGAACAACAGCGGCCTGGCCCTCGGCTCCCCGACGGACCTGAACCTGCCCTCCGAATCCCCGGAAGCCCCGACGCCGAACCAGAACGGCCGTCAGTTCCAGGCCTACTCGCACTACGTGCAGCCGGGCGGCCTGGTTCAGTCCTTCATCGACAACGTGAACGGCGTCCGCGGCGGATCCCTGTCGCCCACCGTGAAGATCAACTTCCGGGACGGCGTGTCCAAGGTTGACCGCAGCTTCGGCCAGAACGGCCTCGGCCCGTTCGGTTACCTGCCCACCAACGTCCACGTTGGCGGCAACGGCCTCTACAAGTAAGCCGTCACTGTTGCAATAAACAGGAGGCGCCCGGACCAGGTCCGGGCGCCTCCTGCCGCGTCTGCTGCCGTGTATATGCCCTGTATATACAGGGCACCCCAAGGACAGGACTGCAAAGTGCACCCGGCCTGTCAACTTGGAAAGAGGCACGGCAGCCGGGCTAGACTCGCACGCCGGGGGACGGGCAGGCGTTCTGCGGCTGCCCAGCCAGGCCGCCCAAGGCGGCAAAACCACTCCAGGAATGGAAACTGTGACACATCTTGCCCGCCCGTTGTACGCCGCCGCCCTCTTCGCCGTCGTGGCACTTAGCGCCTGCTCCGCGCCTGCCTCTGGCAGTGCGCCGTCGGCGTCTGGACCGTCCACGACGGCGGCCAGCAGCACCGCTCCCACCGCATCCGCCAGCGTGGCGTCCGGTCCCTTTGGCGGCTATTCTTCGGCGGCTGAGGCCTGTGACGCCGTCTCCACGCAGGCCACGGGGGCGTCCCTGCTGCCCCTCTCCGCCGCGCAGGGCAAGACGGCGGAACTGGAGCAGAAAAAGGCGGAGCTTGCCGAGACGGCCCAGCGGGTGCCGGAGGCGCTGAAGGCGGACTTCGCGCGGCTGAACGAGGTGGCTCTGGCCGGGCTCTCCGACCAGAGCGTGTACTCCAACGGCAAGTTCGAAGCGGCCATGGCCCCGGTGACAAGCTGGCTGTCCGCGAACTGCCACTAGCCCTCCGGGGGCGCAGGGCTCCGCGGCGAACGTGCTGGTGGCCCCCTGACGTTGTCCGACCTAAGGGATAGGGTTGAGTTCAACAGAAGGGGAGTGCTGATGGAATACCAGAATCCACAAACCGCCGCCGTTCGAGCGGACCCTGCCCTGGTGCCGGCCGCAGCCGGAGGGCGGACCGTGATCTCCGAGACCGCCGTGGCCAAGGTCGCCGGGATCGCGGCCCGGGCCGTGCCCGGTGTGTACTCCCTGGGGACCGGGTCCTCCCGGGCGCTCGGAGCCATCAGGGACGCGGTGGGCAGCTCCGATCATGCCGCGGGCGTGCACGCCGAGGTCGGCGAAACACAGGTGGCAGTCGATATAACCCTGGTGGCGGTCTACGGCGCTCCGCTGCACGCCCTGGCCAACCAGGTGCGGGCCAGCGTTTATGCCGCCGTCGAGAAGCTGGTGGGCCTGCAAGTCATAGAGGTGAACGTCGAAATCAACGACGTCTACATTGCACCGCCGGTGAAGCCGACAGGCGCGCCCGCCGTCGCTGAGCGGGAGGCGGTCCTGTGAGCCCCACTGTCGTTGGGATCGCCGTCGGCGCCTTCGTTGCGTTCATGTCACTACAGTTCGGCCTCTGGGGCTTCCTGATATCCCTGCTGTTCATGGGAATCGGCGCTCTCCTGGGCCGCGCCGCAGAAGGGAAACTGGACCTGCGCAGCGTCATTGATGCCATCAGCGGCCGGCGCTCGTCCTCATGAACGGTACAGC
Organism: Arthrobacter sp. K5; assembly: GCF_040448525.1. NCBI lineage: Bacteria > Bacillati > Actinomycetota > Actinomycetes > Micrococcales > Micrococcaceae > Arthrobacter > Arthrobacter sp. K5. The sequence goes on from NZ_CP159279.1 coordinate 3,776,803, forward strand.
CCACATGAACGGGGCACCGACATGAGCCAGGCAGCCGAAGCCGCGACGCCCAGCCGGCAGTACAGCGGCCACAACAGGATCAGCACCCAGGCGCTCACGAGCCTGGCCCAGGCTGCCGCTGCCGAGGCCCTGGGCATTCATGCCCATGACGTGCGCGCCGACTGGACGGACGACGGCGGCCTGCTGGCTTTGTCACTCGTGGCCCCCATCCAGGTCCCCAGTCTGACTGCCGTACTCCGCGACCCGGGACGCGTCCAGTCTGTGGGCGGCTCCATCTGGGACAGGACCGTGCACGCCAAGACCGACATTCTGACCAAGGTCACCGAACTCAGCGGTGCGAGTTTGAGCAGGGTGGACATCCGCATCAGCGGCGCCCACGTCACGGAAAGGGGCAGGGTGCAGTGAGTTCCGTCGTCGAACAGCAGCATGAGGCCAGCGGGGACCCGGCGCAGGGCGGGCCCGGGGCGGCGCACGCCGCCGCCATCGACATGCGCCGCGTCCTGCACCGCGAGACCCACTCCTCCCGTGCGGTGGCCGCGGTCATCGCCGGCGCCCTGGTCATCGTGCTCTGCCTTTACGCACTCCTGGAATCCGCGGTGCGCGCCATTGGCCAGCCGCCCTGGCTTATCGATCCGCAGACGGCGGCCGAACGGATCGTGGCACTCCCGTCGGGCGTACCGCCGCTGCTGCTGGGTGCTGCCGGAGCCGTGACCGCCGCGGTAGGTCTCTTCTTTTTCCTAAACGCGGTCCTGCCCGGGCGCCGGGCCAGGCACCTGCTTGCTGACCGGCGGATCGCCGTGGTTGTTGACGATGAAGTCATAGCCGCGGCACTCGCCCGAAGGACGCGGCTGGCGGCCAATGTCACGCAGGAACAGGTCATGGTGGTGGTTTCCCAGCGGCAGGTGGTGGTCAATGTCCGTCCCACATCCGGTGTGCCGGTCAGCGAAAACGCCATCCGCAAAGCCGTGGAGGACGAACTGCAGGCGATGGGACCGTCTCCCATGCCGCAGGTGACCATCAATCTGTCCACCTCAGGGGTGGTCGGCGCATGAACGGCACACCCCGGCTTCTCAACCGAATCATTCTCGGCATTCTTGGCTTCAAGCTGCTGGTCATCGGCGTGCTGCTGATACTGCTGGCCGCTGTCCCTGCCGTCGCGGCGTGGTGGCATTCCTGGTCCAAAAGCGTGTCGGACAGCGCCGCGGCTGCCTTTGAGGGCACGCAGTTCCCCGGCCGGCAGGGGAGCTGGCTGTGGATCGTCCTGGCCCTCGCTGTGGTGCTGCTGATCGGCCTTATGGTTGCGTGGATCGCCCAGCAGGGCAAGGGCCGCACCGACCTCCTGCTGGCAGCAGAAGATCCAGGCGGCGTTCCCGGCGACATCCGGATCGGCGGGGGAGTGGCCGAGCAGGCACTGAAGAACGCACTGGCCGACCGCCCCGACCTCGCCGGAGCCAGCGTCTCGATCTACGACGTCAAGGGCCAGCCCGCGCTGAAGCTCCGGCTGCACCCACGGCCGGGTGTGGCACCGCAGGCCGTCGCGGCCGAAGCGGCGGACCTGGTTGATGCCCTGAGCGCGGTGGTGGGCCAGCGCACGCCTGTCCTGGTGCACATCGCGGCCGGCGCGCGGACCCGCTTCAGCCGTGCTGAGCGGGTCCGCTAACGCCGTTATTTGGAGCTCTGACGGCCGGAAACCGGTTGGTCAGAAGCCGCCTGGCTGCTTATCCGGCCACCAGGTAGGCCGCGCTGTTGGGCCCAACCACGGCTTCATCAGCGCCTGATCCCTCGGCGCTGGACAGGGCCACCCGGTAGCCGTCGGGGACCGGCGTCGGCTCCGCCCCCGTGTTGGCGACCACCAGGACATCACGGTTGTGGAAGGCCAGGACGCCCAGTTCGGGGTCGTGGTTGTCCGCCCAGCAGAATGTTCCGGATCCCAGCCCGTGGCTCCGGCGTGCGGTGAGCGCGGAGCGGTACAGCTCCAGTGTGGAGCCCTTGACGCCGTCCTGCCGGTCGGCGGCCAGGTCTTCGAAGGATTCGGGCTGGGGCAGCCAGGGCGCGGCCGGGTCCTGCGCAGCGGATGCCTCTGCAAAGCCATACCCGGGCGCTTCGGATTTCCAGGGCAGCGGCACCCGGCAGCCGTCGCGCCCGCGCTCGACCCCGTTGGTCCGGAAGAACGTGGGGTCCTGCCGGGCTTCGGCGGGCAGCGTGGTGTGCTCGGGGAGGCCCAGCTCCTCGCCCTGGTAAATGTAGGCGGAGCCCGGGAGGGCCAGGAACACCAGCGTGGCGGCCCGGGCACGGGCCAGGCCCAGGGCGGCGTCAGGCTGCTCGTCCTCCGCGGCGATGCCCTTCGGGAAGGTGGTGGGGTCCTTCAGGCCGAAGCGGCTCGGGTGGCGCACGGTGTCGTGGTTGCTCAGCACCCACGTGGACGGCGCCCCGACGGATGCGGCCGCCTGTAGGGAGTCCTCGATGGCCACGGCCATCCGCTGGGCGTCCCAGCCGGCCAGGAGGAAGTCGAAGTTGAACGCCTGCTGCATCTCGTCCGGGCGGATGTACCGGGCGAGCCGTTCCGCGGGTTCAACCCACGCCTCGGCCACCAGCATGCGGTCGCCGTCGTATCCGGCCAGGACCCGGTTCCAGTCGCGGTAAATGTCATGGACCCCGTCCTGGTCGAAGAACGGGGACGGCGGATACAGCGGCGACACGGGCTCGTGGTCCGCGCCCACGGCGGCACCCGAGCCGGCACTGGACCCTGAATCGCCGGCCCCCAAGTCGGCGGCACCGGCCGGAGAAGCGTGGGCTGTATGCGGCTCAACGGCCTCTCCGTGGGCGCCCGGGGGATCCGTCACGTGGGCGGCTTCGGCGGAGCCTTCCACCATGGCGGCCACGCCTTCCCAGTCCGGAAGGCCGGCCTCCTTCACCATCCCGTGGGCCACATCCACACGGAATCCGTCCACGCCCCGGTCCAGCCAGAAGCGGAGCACGGAACGCATCTCCTCCCAGACTTCGGGGTTTTCCCAGTTGAGGTCCGGCTGCTTCGTGTCGAACAGGTGCAGGTACCAGTCGCCGGGGGAGCCGTCCGCATTCGTGGTCCGTGTCCAGGCTGGTCCTCCGAAGATGGATTTCCAGTTGTTCGGCGCGACGTTGCCGTCGCCGGAGCCGGGAACCTCGTCCTTCCCCGGACGGAAGATGTAGCGCTCCCTGGCGGCCGAGCCGGGTTCCGCCGTAAGGGCCTGCTGAAACCACACATGTTCGTCGGATGTGTGGTTGGGCACCAGGTCGACGATCACTTTCAGACCCCGGCTGTGCGCCTCGTCCAGCATGGAGTCGAAGTCGGCCAGCGTACCGAATGCCGGATCCACCTGCCGGTAATCGGCGACGTCGTAGCCGCCGTCGGCCTGCGGCGAACGGTAGAACGGCGAGAGCCAGACGGCGTCGACACCGAGCTGCTGCAGGTAGGGCAGGCGTGCCGTGACGCCGGGCAGGTCACCCATGCCGTCACCGTTCCCATCCGAGAAGGAACGCGGATAAATCTGGTACACGGCCGCGTGGGCCCACCACGCCGCTGTTTCGGACGCCGGCGTGCTGATCGGGCGGTGACTCATAGTTGCCTCTCCGGTAACAATTAGGTGTAAACGCTTGCATATCTTCGGGCAACGTTACTAGTGTGACAGTCACCACATCAACCGCACGAATGATTTTCATGTCACTCAGCGAGGAGTCTCCAGCCAATGAAAACCCCTAAGTTCTTACTCCCGGTTGCCACTGCCGGCGTGCTCGCTCTGACCCTGTCTGCCTGTGGCGGCGGCGGGGGAGGCGGCACAACAGCCGGCGGCGGCGACGCCGAAGCTGGCCTTGACGGGCGCGGGCCCATCACATACGTCCAGGGCAAGGACAACAGCAACGTGGTCCGGCCGCTGATTGCCAAGTGGAATGCCGCGCACCCGAATGAGAAGGTCACGTTCAAGGAGCAGACGGACCAGGCCGACCAGCAGCATGATGACCTCGTGCAGCACTTCCAGGCCAAGGATGCCGGGTACGACGTCGTGGACGTTGACGTGGTTTGGACAGCCGAGTTCGCTGCCAAGGGCTGGCTGCAGCCGCTCAAGGACAAGATGGCCTTTGACACCAGCGCCATGCTGAAGCCAACCGTTGACAGCGGCACGTACAAGGGCACGCTGTACGCCGCGCCGCAGACGTCCGACGGCGCTTTGCTGTACTACCGCAAGGACCTTGTTCCCACGCCGCCAAAGACGTGGGACGAGATGATGAGCATGTGCTCCATCGCCAAGCAGAACAACATCGGCTGCTACGGCGGCCAGCTCAGCAAGTACGAGGGCCTGACCGTCAACGCCTCGGAAGCCATCAACTCCGCTGGCGGATCGGTTCTGGATAAGGACGGTAAGCCCAGCCTGAACACCGCAGAGGCCAAGGCCGGTCTTGAGAACCTCGCCAAGGCCTACGCCGACGGCAACATCCCGAAGGAAGGCATCACCTTCCAGGAGGAGCTGAGCCGCCAGGCGTTCCAGAGCGGCAAGCTGCTGTTCCTGCGCAACTGGCCCTACGTCTATAACCTGGCGACCACGGAAGGTTCCTCGGCGGTGAAGGACAAGCTCGGCATCGCCCCGATCCCGGGCAAGGACGGCCCCGGTGCCTCGTCACTGGGTGGCCACAACCTGGCCGTCAGCGTGTACTCCAAGAACAAGGCCACTGCCCTGGACTTCCTGAAGTTCATGACTTCGGAAGAAACCGAGAAGTTCTACGCGACCCAGGGTTCACTGGCTCCGGTGCTGGGCAGCCTCTACACCGATGCTGCCCTGGTGAAGAAGCTCCCGTACCTGCCAGTCCTGAAGACCTCCATCGAGAACGCCGTTCCGCGTCCGGTCACCCCGTTCTACCCGGCAGTCACCAAGGCGATCCAGGAAAACGCGTATTCAGCCATCAAGGGCGAAAAGCCCGTGGACACTGCACTGTCTGACATGCAGAAGTCCATCGAGTCCGCCGGTGCAGGATCGTAGGTCTGCCATGGCAACCGAAGTAGGCCCGACGCCGGTCAAGGCACCGGCGTCGGGCGGTGCCCCGATGCATCACGGCCCCAAGGGCGTTGGTGAGGACAACAAAATTCTTAGTCAGGGAAAGTGGGCCTCGTGGCTCCTTGCCCCGACTATCATCGCGCTTGCTGTGGTGATCGTTTACCCGATCATCAGTGCAATCGTGATGTCCTTCCAGAAGGATGCCGGCCTGGACCCCGCGACGGGCCTCTTTACGGCCGGAGGGCCGGCCGGCGTCCAGAACTACGTGAACTGGATTGCGCAGCAGTGCTCGGCTCCGGCTGGCGGAACTGTCGCCTGCCCGCCGGGCACCCTCGGTGCCCAGTTCTGGTCGGCCACGGCAACAACGTTCTTCTTCACTGTGGTCACCGTTGCGTTCGAAACGGTCCTGGGCTTTTGGATGGCCATGATCATGGCCCGCGCCTTCAAGGGCCGCAGCCTTGTTCGTGCGGCCGTGCTGGTGCCGTGGGCCATTCCCACCGCCGTGACCGCAAAGCTCTGGTTCTTCATCTTCGCGTTCGAAGGAATTGCCAACAAGCTCTTCAACACTTCGATCCTGTGGACCGGCAGCGAATGGCCGGCGAAGTGGGCAGTAGTCATCGCGGATGTCTGGAAGACGACGCCATTCATGGCCCTGCTGATCCTGGCCGGACTGCAGATGATCCCGGCCGAGGTTTACGAGGCAGCCAAGGTTGACGGCGCCACCGCCTGGCAGCGCTTCCGGCTGATTACGCTGCCGTTGGTGAAGCCGGCCCTGATGGTGGCCATCCTGTTCCGCACCCTGGACGCGCTGCGCATGTTCGACCTCCCGTACATCCTTACGGGCGGCGCGAACAACACCACCACGCTGTCCATCCTGGTGATCAACCAAATCAGACAAGGGTTCAATGCCGCCGCGGCGTTGTCGACCATCACCTTCATCATCATCTTTCTTGTCGCGTTCATCTTTGTCCGGTTCCTCGGCGCAAATGTTGTTGAACAGAGCGGCGCCACCGGTAAGGGGAAGAAATGACCGCCGCGACATCGTCCGCCACAAGCCTGCGCGCGGAGCAGGACCGAGGCCGCCGCAAAGCCCAGAACAAGGAGAAGTGGGCGCAGGGCAGGACCTACATCAGCGCCGCCGTCATCCTGATCTGGTGCCTGGCACCCGCGTACTGGATGGTGGTGACGGCGTTCCGCGAGGTGGGCTTCACCTACGACACCTCGATCCTGCCCACCCATGTCACGCTGGACAACTTCAACACCGCGTTCGACACCTCGTTCGGCAACCGGTTCGGCCAGGCGCTGCTCAACAGCGTTTTCATCGGCGGCGTGGTCACGCTGGTGTCGCTGATCATCGGTGTTTTCGCGGCGTACGCGCTCGCGCGGCTGAACTTCCGGTTCAAGTACATGGTGCTCGGCTTCATCCTGGGCGCATCCATGTTCCCGGGCGTTGCCCTGATCACCCCGCTGTTCCAGCTGTTCACCAACATCGGCTGGATGGGGTCATACCAGGCGCTGATCATCCCGAACATTTCGTTCGTCCTTCCGCTGACCGTGTACACCATGACCTCCTTCTTCCGCGAGATGCCGTGGGAACTGGAGGAGTCGGCCCGGGTGGACGGCTGCACGCAGGGACAGGCTTTCCGCAAGGTCATCATGCCCCTGGCCGCACCGGCCATCTTTACTACCGCGATCCTGGCGTTCATCTCCTCCTGGAATGAATTCCTGATCGCCAGCCAGCTGTCCAGCGACGCAACACAGCCGGTGACGGTGGCCATCGCCAACTTCGCCGGGGCGCAGCCGAACCAGATTCCCTACACGGCCATCATGGCGGCAGGCACCATCGTCACCATCCCGCTGGTCATCCTGGTGCTGGTGTTCCAGCGCAAGATTGTGGCTGGTCTGACGGCGGGCGCTGTCAAGTGACGCACGGAGCAGCACCACAGGGCAGGAAACCGGAACCGATCGCGCCCAAGCGCGTCCGCTCCGGCGAGGACTTCGACATCATCATCGGATTCCTTGGATTCTGGGCCGTGGTGCTGCTCGTCGCCACCGTCTGGATGGAACTGACGGCGCAGCCCGCCGTCTTCTGGGCGCTGGGGCTGCTGGCCACGCTGCTGGCGCTGTATGGCATGGTCAGGCTCCGCAAGCGGCTCCCCGCGCGGACGGCCACGCGCCGCAAGTGAGGCTGGCGGGACTAAAATGGATACTTGCCGCCGGGAGAACGGTGTGGCGGAAATCTGCATGAGGGTTTAGAGAGGACATCGTGGCGCGCACTAGTGAAAGGGCACAGCGCGGTGGCCACTCGGGAGTCAGTATCGAAGACGTGGCCGCGGCCGCAGGTGTTTCCACCGCCACCGTGTCCCGCGCTGTGCGCGGCCTGCCCCGCGTCTCCCCGGCCACCCGGGAAAAAATCCTTGAGGTGGCCACGGCACTGGGCTACGTTGCCTCGTCCTCGGCATCAGGCCTTGCCACGGGGCGCACCAAGACCATCGGGGTGCTAGCTCCGTTTGTGAGCCGTTGGTTCTTCTCGAAGGCCATTGAGGGCGCGGACCGCGAACTGCACGCCCGGCAGTACAACCTGTCCCTCTTCAACCTTGGGGGCCACGGCAGCCACCGCGAGCGGCTCTTCAGCAAGACCATGGTCTACAAGCAGATCGATGCCCTCCTGGTCCTGTGTATGGCGCTGACCCGGGACGAGCTGGAGCACCTGCAGAAGATCGATATTCCGCTGGTGGTGGTGGGCGGCCACGTGGAGGAATGTGCGTACATCGGCATAGACGACTACGCGGCAGCCTCTACCGCCGTTAAACACCTGATCGAACTCGGCCACCGGGACATCGCGCTGCTGCACGGCGACGACGAAACGGACCTCAATTTCGATGTTCCCCGGGTCCGCATCCTGGCCTTCCAGGACGTCATGTCCGCCGCGGGCCTTGAAGTCCGCCCGGAGTGGGACGAATGGGGCGACTTCACCGTCCGCAGCGGCCAGGAGGCATTCCGGCGGCTGTGGGCCCAGCCCGGCGCCAAACCCACCGCCATCTTCTGCGCTTCAGATGAAATGGCCATGGGAGTCATCTTCGAAGCGAACCGGGTCGGTGTCCGGGTACCCGAGGAGCTGTCCGTGATCGGCATCGACGACCACGATTTTTCCGACGCCATCGGCCTTACCACGGTGGGGCAGCGGCCGGACGAGCAGGCCGAGCTTGGCACCAAGATGCTGCTCGACGAACTATTGGGGATCACCGGCTCGGTGCGGTCCTCCGTGGCACCCCACCGCCTGATAGTCAGACGCACGACGGCGCCGCCCCGGTCCGCTTAGCAGCGCACCTGACATCTGAAACCCGGTGCCCGGCCGGGGATCAGTCCCGCGTCATGATGCCCGGGCCAGCTGGCGGATCGGGATCCAGCGCGAGGCAAGCCGCCGGTAGGCAGCGGCGGCACCGGTCATGTCACCCTCAGCGAGGCACTCGATGCCCAGCCGCACGTCCATCGGGGAGTCGTCCGGATAGACCTTGTCCGCCACCGCGCCGTAGTCCAGTTCCACCATGGAGTCCGCGTGGAAGAGCTCCAGCCATTCGGTGAGCTGTGTGAGGTCGTCCAGCATGTCCAGGTCCGGCGCGGCGAGGGCAAGGTTTGCGACGGCGTAGCGCACCCGGTCGAGGGCGTCGGAGATCGGCGTCCAAACCCGCACCGTGAGGATCCTGCCGCCCGCCTCCACAACGTCCTGCGGATCGGACTCGAGGAACAGCGAGAACCAGCTGAAGGGGATGCCCCAGGTGGATGCCCGGGTGTGCACGCGGGTGATGCCTTCGCGGGCATTGACCAGGTCGATGCGTTCCTGGTGCCTGTCCCGCTGTTCCTCGGGGATCAGCAGCTCGGCCAGGGGCCCGTGGATGCCTTCGATCAGGGCGTTGGCCGCCAACCCGGCACGAAGCACCAGCTGGCTGGGGCAGTAAAGCAGCCCGACGCCGTCGGCCGTTTCATCCTCGGAGCCTTCCTTGCCGGCATCCTCCACGGGAACACCCGGGGCGCGCGTGACGCGAACCAGGTCGGTCCGGCCGGTGGGGAACGGATCGCCGCCGGGCCGGGTGATCCGCCCCAGCGAAGCCAGCAGCTCCGCGTTTTCGACCGCGGCGCGGGACACCGCCCGCTCGCCGGCTGACTTGATAGCGGGTCGCTGCTCCTCCGGAAAGGCATCCAGCGGCTCATAAACGCGCAGCGTGGAGGAAAACGGGAGCCCCGCCTGGCCCCGGTAGAGGTTGCCCGTCATGAATGCCTGCCTGTCATCAGCCATCAACCCCCATCAGTCAGCCAGTTCCACAATTACCGGCGCGTGGTCGGACGCGCCCTTGCCTTTGCGTTCCTCGCGGTCGATCGATGCGCCGGAGACCCGGGAGGCGAGGGCAGGAGAAGCGAGCACGAAGTCGATCCGCATGCCCTCCTTCTTCGGGAAGCGCAGCTGGGTGTAGTCCCAGTACGTGTAGACCCCCGGGCCCGGGGTGTGGGGGCGCACGACGTCGGAGTAGCCCACGGACTCGAAGGCGCGGAACGCGGCGCGCTCCGGTTCGCTGACGTGGGTGTAGCCCTGGGTGAGGAACAGATCAATGTCCCAGACGTCGTCGTCCGTGGGGGCGATGTTCCAGTCGCCCATCAGCGCGACCTGAGCGGACGGGTCCTCCGAGATCCAGCCTGCCGCGTGGTTCTTCAGGGAATCAAGCCACTTGAGTTTGTAGGGCATGTGCTCGTCATCGAGGGAGCGGCCGTTGGGGACGTAGAGACTCCAGACCCGGACTCCGCCGCAGGTAGCGGCCATGGCGCGGGCTTCCTGGACGGGATCCTTGCCCGCCTTGCCGAAGTGCGGCTGGTCCGTGAAGCCGCGTTCAACGTCGTCCAGGCCCACGCGGGAGGCGATGGCCACACCGTTCCACTGGTTGACGCCGTAGTGCGCCACCTCGTAGCCCATGCGTTCGAAGAGCTCCCACGGAAAGTTGTCGTCCTTGCACTTGGTTTCCTGGATGGCCAGGACGTCGCAGTCGGAGCGCTGCAGCCACGCCTCCACACGGTCGGCACGGGCACGCAGCGAGTTCACATTCCAGGTAGCTATCTTCACAGTCCTAACTTACCCAACTTGGACACCGCTGCTGCCGAAACAGGGGCATTCCGCTGTCCAAAACGGGGCACTTTGACGCGGACACGCCGGGACTAGGCGCCCGCGGGCACCTTTGGCGCCGCAAAGTGCCCCACGACGGCGGCAGCTCACCACCGCCGCCAACCCCGCCTTAGGACCTCTGGAATTTAGTAGGAAGTCCGAGTAGATTCAGCACCAGAGATGACCGGGGTCATGCAAAGGAGCATCCATGGTTCGCGAACTTTCCCACTATATTGGCGGCCGGCGGGTAGACGGCACGTCCGGCCGGTACGGCGACGTTTTTGATCCCTGCACCGGAGAGGTCCAGGCCAAGGTGCCGCTGGCGGGCGCGGAGGAAGTCCGAAATGCCGTCGCGAACGCCGAAAAGGCCCAACTGGAGTGGGGTGCCATGAACGCGCAGCGGCGTGGCCGCATCCTGCTCAAATTCGTGGACCTCGTGAACCAGAACATGGACGAGCTCGCCTCCCTGCTCTCCTCGGAACACGGGAAGACCCTCGCGGATGCCCGCGGCGACATCCAGCGCGGCATCGAGGTGGTGGAGTTCGCCGCGGGCGCCCCGCACCTGCTTAAAGGCGAGTTCTCCGACGACGCCGGCGCGGGCATCGACGTGCACTCCATGCGCCAGCCCCTGGGCGTGGTTGCAGGCATAACGCCCTTCAACTTCCCCGCCATGATCCCGCTGTGGAAATCCGGCCCCGCACTCGCGGCAGGCAACGCGTTCATCCTCAAGCCGTCCGAACGCGATCCTTCGGTACCACTGCGGCTGGCCGAGCTCTACTCCGAGGCGGGGGTGCCGGACGGCGTGTTCAACGTGGTCAACGGCGACAAGGAAGCCGTGGACGCGCTGCTCGAGGACCCGCGCGTGCAGGCGATCGGCTTCGTGGGTTCCACCCCGATCGCCCAGTACATCTACGCCACGGCCGCGGCGCACGGCAAGCGGGCGCAGTGCTTCGGCGGCGCCAAGAACCACATGGTGATCATGCCGGACGCAGACCTTGACATGGCCGCCGATGCCCTGATCGGGGCCGGCTACGGGTCGGCCGGTGAACGCTGCATGGCAGTGTCCGTGGCCGTTCCCGTGGGGGAGGAGACCGCGAACAGCCTTGTGGCACGGCTGCAGGAACGGATCAAGTCCTTGAAGGTGGGCCACAGCCTGGCCAAGGACTCCGACTTCGGACCGGTGGTCACGCCAGCCGCCAAGGAACGGATCGAGGGCTACATCAAATCCGGCGAGGAGGAAGGTGCCTCACTCCTGGTGGACGGCCGCGGCCTCGCCGTGGACGGCTACGACGGCGGGTTCTGGGTTGGCCCCACGCTGTTCGACAACGTTACGAAGGACATGAAGATCTACCGCGAGGAGATCTTCGGCCCCGTGCTCAGCGTCCTGCGCGCATCCGACTACGACGAAGCCCTCCGGCTCTGCAGCGAGAACGAGTTCGGCAACGGCGTGGCCATCTTCACGCGCGACGGTGACGCGGCACGGGACTTCGCCAGCCGGGTGCAGGTGGGCATGGTGGGCATCAACGTCCCCATTCCGGTGCCCATTGCCTACTACACCTTCGGCGGCTGGAAGGCGTCCGGATTCGGAGACCTCAACCAGCACGGCGCCGACGCCTTCCGCTTCTACACCAAGACCAAGACCGTGACCTCACGCTGGCCCTCCGGCATCCGGCAGGGCGCCAGCTTCATCATGCCGGAAGGAAGCTGATGACTGAACCTGCCCCGAACGGACCGCCGGAAAACCCGGGCTTGCTTTCTGAACAAGAGGTGCTGTTCGAACAACGGGGCAACCTGGGGGTGGTCACGCTCAACCGGCCCAAGGCGGTCAACGCGCTCACGGCCGGCATGGTCTCCGCCATGTTGGAGCAGCTCACCGCCTGGGCCGACGACGACACCGTGGCCACCGTGCTGGTCCGGGGTGCCGGCGACCGCGGCCTATGCGCGGGCGGGGACATCGTGGCCATCTACCGGGACATCCTCGCCGGCGGCGACGAAACGGCCGGTTTCTGGGCTGACGAATACCGGCTGAACTCGCTCATTGAGCGGTTCCCCAAGCCGTATGTGGCGTTCATGGACGGCCTGGTGCTCGGCGGCGGCGTGGGCATCTCCGCCCATGGCTCGCTGCGCATCGTCACCGAACGGACCCGGACCGGGATGCCGGAGACCACCATCGGATTCGTGCCCGACGTCGGCGGCACCCTCCTGCTCTCACGCTCACCGGGGGAGGCGGGTACCCATGCCGCCCTCACCGGCGCCCACCTCAGCGGGGCGGATGCGCTTTTCCTGGGGCTTGCCGATTACTTTGTCCCGTCCGGCAGCCTCGCGGACCTCGCGGCGGCGCTGGAAAACGAAAGTGCGGAAGCCGCCGTCGTACGCTTTGCCGAAAAGCCGCCAGCCTCGGCGCTGGAGGCGCAGCGGGACTGGATCGACGCCTGCTACTCAGCGGACGACGCCGAGGAGATTGTCCGGCGGCTGCGTGCCGCCGGCGGGGAGGCCACGGCGGCCGCCGACACCATCGAGGCGAAGTCGCCCACCTCCGTCAAGGTGACCCTGGCCGCGCTCCGCCGGGCGCGGGGGCTGACGCTCGACCAGGCGCTCGCCGAGGAGTACCGCGTGGGACTGCGGTGCCTCGCCGGAGCAGACTTCCGGGAGGGGATCCGGGCGCAGGTGGTGGACAAGGACCGCAACCCGCAATGGCGTCCGGCGACGCTGCGGGAGGTACACGCCGACGACGTCGGGCGGTACTTTGCGCCGTTGGGGGACCGGGAACTGGTGTTGTGGGAAAAGGAGTCGGACCATGCCTGAAGAAGTAACCCGCGCTGAAGAAGCGAAACCGCGTGTTGCCTTCCTGGGACTGGGTCACATGGGCGGTCCCATGGCGGTGAACCTGGTCAAGGCAGGCTACGACGTCGTCGGTTTCGACGTGGTGCCCGCGGCGCTGGAAGCAGCGCGCCGGCATGGCATCCCCGTCGCCGCGAGTGCCGCGGAAACCATCCCCGGAGCAGATGTCGTGCTCACGATGTTCCCGAGCGGGCAACATGTTCTGGACGCCTACCGGGGCGGGGACGGACAGCCCGGGCTGCTGGAGGCCGCGGCGCCGAACACCATGTTCCTGGACTGCTCCACGATCAACGTGGACGAGGCGCGGGAAGCCGCCAGGCTGGCCCTCGACGCAGGGCACCGCTCCGTGGACGCCCCGGTTTCCGGCGGCGTGGTGGGGGCGGAGGCCGGCACCCTGACGTTCATGGTCGGCGGGCTGCCGGAGGACTTCGAGACAGTGCGGCCCCTGTTCGACGTCATGGGCAAACGCGCGGTGCTGTGCGGAGAGCACGGCGCCGGCCAGGCCGCGAAGGTCTGCAACAACCTCATCCTCGGTGTCTCGATGATCGCCGTCAGCGAGGCGTTCGTGCTCGGGGAGAAGCTGGGGCTGACGCACCAGGCCCTGTTCGACGTCGCGTCCGCGGCGTCAGGGCAGTGCTGGGCCCTCACCACCAACTGCCCCGTCCCGGGACCGGTGCCCACCAGCCCGGCCAACCGCGACTATCAGCCTGGGTTCGCAGGGGCCCTGATGGCCAAGGACCTTCGGCTGGCGCTGAACGCCCTTCAGTCCACCGGCGTCGCCGCCCGAATGGGACCGCTGGCCTCCGAGATTTACGACGCCTTTGCCGCGGAAGGCGGGGCAGGCCGGGATTTCTCCGGCATCATCACCGACATCCGGGACAAGTCAGGACAGTAGGCTTAGTTTCAGGACATAGCAACCACATGAGGGGCATGGATGACGCACGAGTACGGGAACATTCTGGTGGAACGCCGCGGGCGCGTTGGCCTCGTTACCCTGAACAGGCCCGAGGCGCTGAATGCCCTGGACAGGACCACCCTGGAAGAACTCGTGGCTGCGGTTTCGGCCATGGACACGGATCCCGGCGTGGGCGCCGTGGTGATCACCGGCTCGGGAAAGGCCTTCGCCGCGGGCGCCGACATCAAGGAGATGGCGGACAAGGGCTACCTGGAGATGTACGACGCCGACTGGTTCCGCGGGTGGGAGGACCTCACCCGGCTGCGCATTCCGCTGATCGCGGCCGTGTCCGGATTCGCGCTGGGCGGCGGCTGTGAGCTGGCCATGATGTGCGACTTCATCATCGCCGGGGACAACGCCAAGTTCGGCCAGCCCGAGATCAACCTTGGCGTTGTGCCGGGCATGGGCGGATCGCAGCGCCTCACCCGCGCCGTGGGCAAGGCCAAAGCGATGGACATGATCCTCACCGGCCGGTTCATCGACGCGGCGGAGGCGGAGCGCTCAGGCCTGGTGGCCCGCGTGGTGCCGGCGGCGGACACCGTGGAAGAGGCACTGAAGGCCGCGGAGGTCATCGCGTCCAAGTCGAAACCGGCTGCCATGCTGGCCAAGGAAGCCGTCAACGCCGCCTTCGAGACGGGGCTGGCACAGGGCGTGCTGTTTGAGCGGCGGCTGTTCCATTCGCTCTTCGCCTCTGAGGACCAGAAGGAAGGCATGGCTGCTTTCGCGGAGAAGCGCCAGCCGGAGTTCAGGCACCGGTGAGTGCCAGGCTGACCGGGGAGCGCACCGTGAAGGGGACTTCCCTGCGCGTTGTCCCGGCAGCCATGGTCTCGCTGGCCGGCTTTGTCCTGTTCGCGCTGGACCAGAGCCTGCCGGGATATGCCCTGCTTGCCGCGGCGCTCGTGGTCGCGGCGCTGGTGGACCGGCTGCTGTTCCGTGACCTCGCGCTGATAGCAGCCGGGGTGGCCATCATCAGTGCCGTGCCGATCACCACCGACGTCAGCACCTCCCACATGCTCGTCATGGGCTCGGCCATGATCGCGGCCGTCGGGATCCCCTACGCCGTGTCGCGCTTCCTTACCAAGGAGCACGCGGTGGTGTTTCCGGTCCGGACCGGGCAGAAATGGACGCGTGCGGAGAAGTGGTACCTGCCCGCCGTCGTGGTCATTGGCTACGCCCTGCTGCCCGTGTACATGATCCGGACCGGGGTCTACATGAACTGGCCCGCAGTGCATGACCCCGAGGGTATCGCGCGGCTTTTCGTCGGCACCAACGCCCTGGGCATCTGGGATGAGCTGTTCTTCATCTGCACCTGCTTCGCGCTGCTTCGCCGCCACCTGCCTGACTGGCAGGCCAACCTGCTGCAGGCCGTCCTGTTTACCTCGTTCTTGTGGGAACTGGGGTTCCGGGCCTGGGCACCGTTCTTCATCTACCCGTTCGCCCTTCTCCAGGCGCGCATCTTTACCTGGACCAAGTCGCTGTCGTACATCGTGAGCGTGCACCTGCTCTTCGACTTCGTGCTGTTCCTGGTGCTGCTCCACGCGCACAACCGGGCGTGGATCGACATCTTCCTGTACTGATTTCTGTACTGCCTCCCGGTGCGGCCCGTGGAGTTTTGTACAGACATCGGCCTCGCAAGGCCCTTTTTGCTCGCGACATCTACAAAAACTCCACATAGTCCGTCGCTATTGGCCGCCGGGATTTCACTCGCAGTTAATCGCGATGCCTTAGCCTTGCACTTCAGGCAAAAGTCTTTATTCAGGCAAACGTCCGAAAAGGGGAACGATCGTGGCCGATATCGCTGCTGTACTGGGACGGCTCACCGCGGCTGAGCTTGAGGAAATCCACGCCACAGGCCCGCAGGGGCACTTGAGCCGCAGGATCGTGGAAGCGCTGGACCGGGCCGCCGGCGGTCCCGGCGGCGGCCGCGGCTACTATGTTCCGGCCGGAAGTGTCAGCGGAACCGGCAGCCCGCATGTTGTGCTGAGGAGCGACGTCGCAGCCTGGCTTTTCGGGCATTCCGCACCGGCCGCCGTCGCCGACCCCGCGTAAAAGTCAACGCCGGCTAAAGCCGGCCCGGCATAGAAGCGTGCCCGGCGCAAAAGCGAACCCGGCGTAGAAGTGTCCGGGCTAGCCTGCCGCCTGTGCTGCCGGCGTGAGGGCGGATGCTGGTGCCGTGCCGGGGGAGCTATCAGATCCGCCGTTTTGCTGCCGCATGCCGCCGCCGTTGAGGATGGTGCCCAGCAAGCCATGGGCCGCCTCGAGGACGTCGCGTACCTCAGGAGACGTCAGTTCGTAGAACAGGCGGCCGTCCTTCCGGGACGGAACGATCAGCCGCTGGCGCCGCAGGATGCCGAGGTGCTGGGAGAGGTTCGAGGCTTCAAGGCCGGTGCAGTCCCGCAGGTTGCTCACGGTCACCGGACCACTGACCAGCATCTCCAGGACCAGGATGCGTGCAGGGTGCCCCATGGACTTGAACAGGTCAGCCTTTACCTCGGTGTGAATCACGCCGTGGGGCATGTCACCCATGATGGATTCCTTCCACTGTTCCTTGCCAGATGTTGCCAGCCAGGTATTGCTCGGCCCGCCGAACTGGTGCCCCCAAGGCGTATAGACCTAAGTATAGAGACAGAACGGTCTGTCTCCAGCGAGCGGGGTGAACTTTTTGTTGGCGCGTCCGTCCTGCGGCGGCCCGGCGGCCCGGGAGTGGCCATGGACAGGCCTTGCCAAGACGCCGCAACTGGTTCACAATTTCATAAATTCCTCAATTGCCGCCCCGGCTCATCCGCGGGAGCGGCAAGGAAGAAAATCTCAGCTGCTTCCGGCGACGACGGCGTCCCGGACGCCGTGTTCCCGGATCCAGGAGGGCTAAATGGCTGGCATGTTCGAACTCTTCATTGACGCAGAGGCTTCATTCAGATTCCAGCTCACCGCCCCGGACGGCACCGTGATGGCCGTGTCCCGCCCTTTTCCCAGTAAGGCTGCAGCGGTTGAAGGCATTGCTGCCGTTCGCGAGTACGCCGGAATGGGGCACGTGCGGGAGCTCGCCTCGGCCCCGGTGGACCGCTTCCTCGGTTCCCGCCCCCGGACTGCCGTTCGCCCTCTTCCCCAGCGCATACCCGTCAAATGCCAGGGGATGGCCGGATAGGACGGCCGGGAGCCGCGATGAGCCTTCCGAAAACCGTGCGGGCGTACTCGAGCGCACTCGGGCCAACAGATTGTGTCGCCGGCACGTTCTACTACGATGCCGTCTCCGGACGGCTCGAGTGGTCAGATGAGCTGTACACCCTCCACGGTTACCGCCGCGGCGACATCGTCCCCAGTGTGGAGCTGCTGTATGCCCACAAGCATCCGGACGACAGGGAGCGTTGCCATGACATCTTCATGGCTGCCTGCGAAGCGGGCGGATTCTTCTGCAGCTACCACCGCATCATCGACGCGCGCATGCGCGAACATCGTGTCCTCACCGCGGGCGAGGCGCTCATGGAGGACGGCAGTCTCAGAGCGGTTGAGGGATTCATCGTTGACCTGACCAGCACGCTGCACTGGGAAACCGAAAAGGCAGCACGCGAAGCAGTTGCAGGCGCCCTTGGCACCCGAAGCACCATCGAACAGGCGAAGGGCATCCTGATGGGGATCCTGCGGATTGGTTCCGAGGCCGCCTTCGACCTGATGGCCAAATACAGCCAGGACACGAACATCAAGGTCGCCAGCACGGCTGCCGACCTCGTGCGGCTTGCCAACAGCCCGCAGCCGGCGGCATTGCTTGACGCGTTCGTCCAGGAGCTGCGGCGGCCGTCCGAAAGCCATGCGGACAGCCCTGCCGAGAAGGACGGCGTGCCAAGCTGCTAGCCGCAGGGCCGCCAGTCAGTCCGCCAAACCGGTCAGTCCGTGAAGTCCCCGGCGCCGCGGCGGAAGTCGCCCAGGATCCGGATCAGCTGGTTCACATCCTCTTCACCGAAACCGGACTGACCGAAAACTTCGCCGTTGAGCACCGCCGTCGCCCGCTTTGCCAGCGTGCGCCCCTCGGCCGTGAGCTCGATCAGGGTGGTGCGCCCGTCCGTGGGATGCGGCGAACGGGCCACCAGTCCCGCCGTTTGAAGGCGGTCGACGGCGTTGGTCACCGAGGTGGGATGGACCTGGAGCAGGGCGCTCGCCTTGTTCATGGGCAGGGCGCCGCTCCTGGTGAAGCTGAGCAGCGCGAGCAGCTCGTAGCGGGCGAACGTCAGTCCGAAGGGCTTCAGGGCCCCCTCGATCCGGGCCATCAGGATCTGCTGGGTGCGCATGATTGCCGTGATGGCGGCCATCGGGGCGGCGACGTCGCCCCAGCCGTGGCTCTCCCAGTTGCGCTGTGCATCGGCAATCGGGTCGCGGGGCAGCGGGGGGCTCACGGTTCAGCCCTGGCTTTTCAGGCCCGGGAAATCCGTTTCGGAGTATTCCGTGCCCAGGCCGGGCGGAACGGCCGCCTGGGTGCCGTCCGCGTGGCGGATCTCCTCGCTGTGCCGCAGCTCGACCCGGCGGATCTTGCCCGAGATGGTCTTCGGCAGCTCGGCGAACTCCAGCCGGCGGATGCGCTTGAACGGCGCCAGGTGGTCGCGGCAGTAGCGCAGGATCTCCTCGGCGAGCTCGGGCCCCGGCTCGTGGCCGGCTGCCAGTACCACGAATGCCTTGGGTACGGACAGCTTCAGCGGATCAGGCGAAGGAACGACGGCGGCCTCCGCCACCGCCGGGTGCTCGATGAGCACGCTCTCCAGCTCGAACGGGGACAGCCGGTAGTCGGAGGACTTGAAGACGTCGTCGTCCCGGCCCACGTAGGTGATGACGCCGTGCTCGTCCCGGCTGGCCATGTCGCCGGTGTGGTAGTAGCCGCCGCGGAATGCCTCGGCCGTCTTCTCCGGGTCACCGTAGTACGACTTCATCAGCCCTGCGGGGCGGGGATCCAGGCGCAGGCACAGCTCGCCGTCGTCGGCCTCTTCTCCGGTAGCCGGATCGACGAGGACCACGTCGTATCCCGGCAGGGGCAGGCCCATGGCGCCGATCTTGACCGGCTGGCCGGGGGTGTTGGCCACCTGCACCGTGGTCTCGGTCTGGCCGAAACCGTCGCGGATGGTCTGGCCCCAGGCGCGCTGGACCTGGCCGATGACCTCCGCGTTAAGGGGCTCGCCCGCCGAGACAACCTTGGTGGGCGGATTCTTGAGGAGCGTGAGGTCGGCCTGGATGAGCATCCGCCAAACAGTGGGCGGGGCGCAGAAGCTGGTGACCTTCTCCCGGTCCATCTGCTCCATGAGAGCCTTGGCATCGAAGCGCTCGTAGTTGTAGACGAACACGCAGGCCTCGGCAATCCACGGGGCGAACAGGTTGGACCAGGCATGTTTGGCCCAGCCCGGGGAGGCCACGTTGAGGTGCACGTCGCCCGGCTCCAGGCCGATCCAGTACATCGTGGACAGGTGGCCCACCGGATACGAGGTGTGCGTGTGTTCCACGAGCTTGGCCTTGGACGTGGTGCCCGAAGTGAAGTAGAGGAGCAGGGTCTCATCTGCGAGGGTGGGCGCGTCGGGCGTGAAGTCGGCGGGTGACCCTGCCGAATCCGCGTACTGCAGCGCCTCGCCCGTGCCGTTGATGCCGGTGCCGTTGATGCCGGCGCCCGCGGCATCGGGGATGCCGATGAGCCGGTAGCGGCCGGGCACCTCGGCAAACTTGCCCAGGTTGGAACTGCCGACGGCGGCCCAGCCCGCTTCCCCGCGCTCCACCCGGTCCTTCAGGTCCGCGGGACCCATGAGGGTGGTGGTGGGGATCAGCACGATGCCTAGCTTGACGCCGGCCAGCACGAGCTCCCACAGTTCCACCTGGTTGCCCAGCATGATGATCATGCGGTCGCCGCGCTTCACGCCCTGGCTGCGGAGCCAGTTGGCCACCTGGTTGGACCGGGCCGACAGTTCAGCGAAGCTGCGGCGGGTGGCCGAGCCGTCCTGCTCCACGATCACCAGTGCCGGGTTCCCGCCGCGACCAGGATCGGCCGCGATGGCGTCAAACCAGTCGAGCGCGAAATTGAACTCCGAGGGCCGCGGCCATTCGAAGCTGGTTCTCGCCTGCCGGTAGTCCTGGCGCGCAGCGAGCAGCCGGTCTCGTGCGGCCCGGAAGTCGTCGGTGACTGTCATGGGGCACCTTTCGCCTGGGGATTCACGTCCTAGTGATCCACATCACTGTGCAATATACTAGGACATCCAAGGGTTTGGAAGAGCGAAGGGATCTATGCCCGTGCAGCCACAAGGACGTGACAGCGGACAGACCACAGAGGTGACAGCGGAGGAACCGGGGGTGATTGGACCGCCGTTTGCCGACGCGGACCTTATGTATGTTGCGGACCTGCTTCCGCCGGCCGAACGGACACGCTACCTCGAGATCAGGGACTTCCTGCAGTCCAGGGTCCGGGCCCAGTCCATCGAATACTGGAACCGGGAGGAGTTCCCGTTCGGGCTTCTCGCGGAGCTGGGAAAGCACGGACTTGGCGGGCTGCAGACGGACGGGACATCCACGCTCTTCAAGGGCCTGATGTACGTTGAGGTGGCCCGCGCCGACGTCTCCCTGTCGGCCCTGGTGGGCATCCACAACGAGCTGATCGTCGGCATGATCGACGCCCTGGGGTCGGATGAGCAGAAGCAGCGATGGCTGCCGGGACTGACTGCTTTCACGCAGCTGGGGGCGTTCGCACTGACCGAACCGGAGCACGGCTCGGACATCGCCGGCGGGCTGGCCACCACGGCCCGGCTTGAAGACGGCGAATGGGTCATCGACGGCGCCAAACGGTGGATAGGCGCGGGAACAATCGCCGACTTCGCGCTCGTGTGGGCCAGGGACACGGCGGACCACCAGATCAAGGGCTTCATTGTCGAGACGGACCGTCCCGGCTACACGGCGACCAAGATCAGCAACAAGATCGGGCTGCGGATCATGCAGAACGCCGACATCCGGCTGGACGGCGTCCGCATTCCGGAAACCAACATGCTCCCTGGCGCCACGGATTTCACCAAGGCCAACGAACTGCTGAGGGATTCGCGGGCGTGGGTGGGCTGGCAGGCCGCCGGAATTCAGCTGGCGGCCTTTGACGTTGCCCGCTCCTATTCGCTGCAGCGCCGCCAGTTCGGCAAGGAGCTGGCGCGCTTCCAGCTTATCCAGCAGCAGCTCGCAGAGATTCTGGGCAACGCTTCGGCGTCGCTGGCCCTGATGGCGCAGCTGGCCCGGATCCAGGAGGACGGCAGGCTGGAAATGGCGCAGGCGGCGATGGCCAAGGCCACCACCACCCGGCTGGCCCGCGCCTCCGTGGCCATGGGCCGGTCGCTGCTGGGCGGCAACGGCATCAGCAGCGACTTCGAGATGGGAAAGCTCTTCGGCGACGCGGAGATCCTGTACACGTACGAGGGCAGCTACGAGATCAATTCCCTGATTGTGGCCCGGGCGGTCACAGGAAAATCGGCCTTCGTGTAGGACGTCCTGGCCGGTCAGTGCGTCACCCTGCCCGCGCCTTACTCGGCCAGGGTGGCGGCTTTCCGCGCTGCGGCCTCGAGGTGCTCCACGTAGGCGGCCTGCTCCTCGGCCGCCCGCTGCGGAAGGTTGGGGTCGTTGGGACCCTGCCCGGCGGAACCGTCAATGAGTTCCCGGATGATGTCGGCATGCCCCAGGTGCTGCGCCGTCTCCGCGCACATGTGTACCAGCATCTGGTGCAAGGTCACGTGCCGGCGTTCTTCCCGCCACCA
Source organism: Arthrobacter sp. K5 (assembly GCF_040448525.1). Taxonomy (NCBI): domain Bacteria; kingdom Bacillati; phylum Actinomycetota; class Actinomycetes; order Micrococcales; family Micrococcaceae; genus Arthrobacter; species Arthrobacter sp. K5. The sequence goes on from NZ_CP159279.1 coordinate 3,798,529, forward strand.
GGGCACAATCCCGGGAGCGTCCAAGGACAGCGCTTCGATGGTGGCGTCGGTGTGCGCCGCTGAGAAGTGGTGCAGCTCCACGATCTCGGCGCGGGTCCGCTCCGGGGTGGCCCACATGTCCGCGTCCGGCTCGGCACCGTCGGCGAACCAAGGCAGCTCCCGGTCGCTGGGCCGTCCGAATACCTCGCTGAAATAGCCCAGTTCCACACTGGCCACGTGTTTGACCAGGCCCAGGAGATTGGTGCCGGTGGGCGTCATCGGCCGGCGGACGTCATATTCACCGAGGCCGTCGATCTTGGCTAGTAGCTGGGCGCGCCGTGTCCGCAGGTAATGGTGCAGGGTCGCTTTTTCATCCATGGCGGCACTCTACCGGGCGGGAGTACCAAAACTGTGGGAACCAAAAACTCCCCTGTGCGTGCCAGGCACGGACAGGGGAGTCTTTGGAAAGCCGTTACAGCGGGCGAATGTTCTCTGCCTGCGGACCCTTGGGGCCCTGGGTCACTTCGAATTCGACCTTCTGGTTTTCATCCAGGGAGCGGTAGCCGCTCGAGGCAATTGCCGAGTAGTGGGCGAATACATCTGCCGATCCATCATCCGGAGCGATGAAGCCGAAGCCCTTTTCGGCGTTGAACCATTTAACTGTGCCTGTTGCCATTGCTACTTCCTTTGTAACGCTTATTCTGGTCCTGCTCCGACAGCAGGCAGAGGCGGAAACTGTTGTCCGCTGTCTCCAACCTATGGGCGTTCCGCCGGGCGTGCAATAGCTACCGTCATCAGGAGTCCCACCAGTAACGGGAGATTCTGTCCACGATCGCTAATTAAAAACGCCGTTTCCTGGGCTAGGCCGTGCTGTCCGGCCCCTGTCCGGTGTCCTCCCACAGCACATCGAGATTACGGAATACCGGGGGACCGTCGCACAGGGCCGCCACTTTCGCGGCGAAGTCGGACGTCTCAGGGCGGTTGGAGTTTTCCATCGCCGACTCGTAGGAGTCGAACTCCACGATGGTGAAGTACGTCCCGGGACGGTCCCGGTCCGCAGTGGCGATGATGCGGCGAAACGTCGGTGCGGTGGTTCCCTCGGTTCTTGACGGGCGGCCCAGCGCTTCGACCTCCTCGATGCGTGAGGTCTGGAATTCGATGATCTGCACAAACCCGGCCATGACGGCTCCTCGACGGCGGTGGTGACTGATGCGGATCACGGTAGACCCCGTGCCGGGCCGGCGCAACCGTTTCTACGGCGTCAGGAGCACCTTGATGGCCCGGCGCTCGTCCATCGCCTTATAGGCTTCGGCTGCCTCCTCCAGGGGCATCTCGACGTCGAACACCCGCCCGGGATTGATGGCGCCGGACAGCACGTCCTTGAGCAGCTCGGGAATGTAGGTGCGAGCCGGCGCCATTCCGCCGGACACGGCGATGTTCTTGTCGAACAGGTAGCGCAGCGGGATCTCCGCACCGCCGGTGGGGACCCCAACGAAGCCCAGGGCGCCGCCGGGCCGGGCGGAATGCAGCGCCTGCTCCATGGACTCCTTGGTTCCCACGCACTCGAGCACAGAGTCGGCCAGCACTCCGCCGAGCAATTCACGGACCTTGGCGACGCCGTCGTCCCCGCGTTCCTCCACAACGTCCGTGGCGCCGAACTCGCGGGCGACGGCCTGACGGTCGGCGTGGCGGGACATTGCGATGATCCGTTCGGCGCCGAGCCTCTTTGCCGCAAGGACGCCGCACAGTCCCACGGCGCCGTCGCCCACCACCACTACGGTCCGGCCGGGGCCCACCTGGGCGCTGACGGCGGCGTGGTGCCCGGTGGCCATGACGTCCGAGAGGGTCAGCAGGCTGTTGCGCAGCTTTGCATCCGGCTCGGTGACACCCGGTACCTTCACGAGCGTGGAGGCGGCGAGCGGGACGCGCACGGCCTGGCCCTGGCCGCCGTCGACAGCGAGCCCGGCGTCGTCCGTCCCGCCCCAACCGGCGAGGCGGTCACAGGCCACGGTGACGCCGTTCAGGCACTGCGGGCACTGCCCGCAGCTGACCACGAAGGGGGCGATCACGAAGTCGCCCGCCCGGAGTGAGGACACATCGGCACCGGTGCTTTCCACGACGCCGACGAATTCATGGCCGATGGCGGAGGCGTGGCGGACCGGCTTCACGCCGCGGTAGGGCCACAGGTCCGAGCCACAGACGCATGCGGCAGTCACGCGGACCACGGCGTCCGTGGGGAGCTGGACGGCCGGATAGTCGCGGTCCTCCACCCTGATGTCTCCGGGTCCGTGGATGATGGTGGCGCGCATGGCTGCTCCTCTCGAAGGGCGGGGCTGGACGTGACCGAGTCTAGCCCTGCTGCAGGGACGCGCACGGGCGCCGGCCGGCAGCCGCTAGCGCATCCCCTCGCGGCGGATGGCGGTGGCGATGGCCGCGGCCCTGGTCTCGACGCCCAGCTTGGCGTAGATGTGGGCGAGATGGGTCTTGACGGTGGCCTCGGAGATGAACAGCCGCTGGCCCAGTTCCTTGTTGCTGAGCCCTTCGGTGAGGAGGCTCAGCAGCTCGGCCTCCCGCGGGGTCAGGACGTCGTCAGGGTTGCGCAGCTGCTGGAACAGGCGGGAGGCCACCGGTGGGCTCATCACGCTTTTGCCCTGGACGGCGCCCCGGACGGCGGCAAAGATCTCCTCCGGCGCGGCGTCCTTGAGGAGGTATCCCATGGCGCCGGCGTCCACGGCACGGACAATGTCGGCGTCGGAATCGTAGGTGGTGAAGACCAGCACGGCCTGCCGGCGGTTGCGTTCGCGGATCTTCCTGATGGCCTCGATCCCGTCCATGCCCGGGCCCATGGCGAGGTCCATCACCACGACGTCGGGGGAGTGCCCTTCCACGGCGGCCAGGGCTTCCTCGCCGGAGGACGCCTCCGCCACCACCTCGATGTCCGGCTGTGTGCCCAGCAGTGCCTTCAGTCCGCTGCGGACCACGAGGTGGTCGTCCACGAGGAGCACGGTGATGACGCTCATTTTTCCCCCTTTGCCGGCAGCTGCGCTGCCACAACAGTTCCCTCGCCCGGGGCGCTTTCCACCGAGAAGACGCCGCCCAGTTGCTCCACGCGCTGCCGCATGGCCCGCAGTCCGTATCCTCCGGCGTCCGACGGCGGTGCTACCGCCGCCGGGTCGAAGCCCGTACCGTCGTCGTAAATGTCCAGCGTGACCGCATCCGGCAGGAAGCCAAGGGTGATGGTTGTGGTGTCCGCGGAGGCGTGCAGCTTGATGTTCGCGGCGGCGCTTTGCACCACCCGCAGGAGTGTGTGCCGGACTTCGGCCGGGACTGCCCGCGGTTCGCCGGTGACCAGCAGCCTGGCGTCCGGCAAGTACTGGGAGGCGGCCTGCAGCAGGGCATCCGGCAGCGGTGAGGCGTCGAGGCCGGGCGAGGCCAGTTCGTGGACCAGGCTGCGGGTGTCGGACAGGTTTCGGCGGAGCAGCTCACTGGCCTGCCGGAGATCCTGCCGGGACGCCGGCTCCGGCCAGGCCCGGTTTGCCGCTTCGAGCAGGAGCAGACTGCTGGCGAGGCCCTGGGTCACGGTGTCGTGGATTTCCCGGGAGACCCGCTCTCGCTCCGCGATGGTGCCCGCGCGGCGCTCGCTGGCCGCCAGCTGCCCCTGGGCGAGGGATACTTCGTGGTGCAGGCGCCGCTGCTCGGCGGCGTCGTGCTCAATGCGGTCGTAGATCAGCGTCAGCAGGACGCCGACGGCGAGCGGGCCCAGGAGCATGGCCAGATCGCTGCCGTCGCTGAGCCGGAACAGCCCCGCCGCGGTGGCCGCCGCCGTCGCCCCTGCCGCCGCGTAGGCGACCGTCCCGGTGAAGGCGATGCGGCACAGGAAGAACAGCGCAAACGAACACCAGGCGAAGCTGGGCGCGGAGACCACCAGCACAGCCCAGACGGCCACGAGTACGAACATCCAAACGGCCCAGGGTCGCCGGCGCTGGGCGAGCACCGCGATGACCGCGTACAGGGCGCACGCGGCGGCTGCCAGGGCGAGGACCAGCTGGTTGTCCTGGGCGCTGTGCCGCATCACGTAGCGCACCACCGAGGCAACCATGAGCACGGCGAAGCCCAGGTGGACCGCGGCGTCGATCCGTCCCAGCCGGCTGCCCGGAGCAGGGCCGGTCCGGGCGGGAGGAAGTTCCGGTGCGGCAGAGACGGCTGGGGAGGGCATGGCGGGTCCGGTTCCGGTGGGTGACGTACTACGGACCATGCTATTGCCCGCGCCGTTGCTGGTCTCTCAGCCTTTTGGCTGATACCGCCAGCCGAAAGGACCAGACGGCCGCACCTGATGGCCTGATGCATCCGCTCCGCGGCAGGTCCACCATGGAAATGCAGCCGTTTGGCTACGTCTCACCGAAGGAGAACCACCGTGAAGAAGTCCCAGAAGATTTTTGCCGCCGCGGCAGCCGGAGCGCTCGTCATCACCGCCGGTGCCACCGCCGTCGCCAATGCCGGATCAGGGTCTTCCCCCGCGGCCGCTTCGATCCAGCCTGCGGCCGCGCAGGCAGCAGTGCCCGCCGCGGATGTCCAGCCGGGTGCGGACAACGTCGTCGCCCAGAACCGGATCACCGTTGGCGCCTCGGCGAAGGCGGTGGGCGCCGCGCTCGCCAAATGCCAGGCCGACAAACTGCCGTTCGTGACTGTGGCCCTCGTTGACCGGTTCGGCACCGTGCAGGCACTCCTGCGTGGCGACAACGCCGCCGAGCACACCATCGAGTCCGCCAAGCAGAAGGCCTACACCGCAGCAGCGTTCGGCAGCCCCACGAGCGAACTCGCCAAGCGCATCAGCGGCAACGGGCCGAGCATCGCCGACCTTCCCGGCACCCTCTTCCTCCCGGGCGGCGTCCCGCTGAAGGTGAACGGCGTCTCCGTGGCGGGCATCGGCGTCGGTGGCGCCCCTGACGGCAAGCTCGATGAAGCCTGCGCCGAGGCCGGCGCCGCCGCAATTGCCGTCAAGTAGGTTGCGGGCCGTGACCCGGGACGCGTACGACGGCGGCCGGCCGGCCACCGCTCTGCCGCTCGCGGGCGTGGCTGTACTCGTTTCCCTGCTGGCGGGGTGCGCTTCGGGCTCCCCGGCCGGCTCCCCTTCGGCGGGCAGCCCCGGGGCAGTCAGTTCGGCGCCGGCCGGTTCAAGCCAGGGCAGTTCGGCCAGCCCGACGGCGGCGGGAGGTTCCGGAGTGAGCGGGACCGTGCGGCCGCCGTCGTCGACACCCCCCGCCCCGCGTCCCTCCCAGCCCCCGGGTGACCAGCGGAAGCTGGACCAGCGGCTGGTCCTGGCCGCGAAGGCCAACAATGCTGCGCTCGTGGCGCGGCTGATCCGGGAAGGCGGGAACGTGAACGCCAAGGATTCCATCCAGGACTCGGCCTTCCTGTACGCCGGTGCCGAGGGCTTCAACGAGGTTCTGCGGCTGACCCTGGCCAACGGTGCGGACGTCAGGAGCACCAACCGTTTCGGCGGCACCGCCCTGATCCCGGCGAGTGAGCATGGGCATGTGGAGACTGTACGGATCCTCATCGCCGCCGGCGTCCCCGTCAATCACGTGAACAAGCTCGGCTGGACCGCGATGCAGGAAGCCATCCTCCTCAACAACGGAGGCCCGAGGCAGCAGGACGTGGTCCGCCAGTTGCTCGATGCCGGCGCCGACCCGAATATCCGCGATCCGGAGGGCAGGACGGCTTTGGAGAACGCCGAGCGGCTGGGCTTTGCCGAGATCGCCCGGCTGATCCGCGAGCGGGGCTGAGGTTGAAGGGGTGAGGTTGAGCAGGGTTGGGGGTCAGGGCCGCAGCGTCAAAGTCCGGCCGGTTCGGCGAGCCCCGCCGCAACCGTAAACGCCGCCTCCGTCTTCTCCCGGATTTCCTCCACGGTGACGCCGGGGGCGAGGCGGGTGAGCGTGAGCCGCCGCCCGCCGTCGTCCGTCTTTTCAAGGTCGAAGACTGCCAGGTCGCTGATGATCCGGTCTACGACGCTCAGGCCGGTGAGCGGAAGGGTGCACTCTTTGACGATCTTGGCGGACCCGTCCTTGGCGTTGTGTTCGGTGAGGACCACGACGCGCGGGGTGCCCGCGACGAGGTCCATGGCGCCGCCCATGCCCTTGACCATTTTGCCGGGGATGGTCCAGTTGGCGAGGTTGCCGTTGCCGGAGACCTGCATGGCGCCCAGGATCGCGACTTTCACGTGGCCGCCGCGGATCATGCCGAACGAGGTGGCGGAGTCGAAGATGCTGCCTCCGGGCAGGACGGTGACGGTCTGCTTGCCGGCGTTGATCAGGTCGGCGTCCTCCTCGCCTTCGTAGGGGAACGGGCCCATGCCGAGCAGCCCGTTCTCGCTTTGCAGGATCACGCGCACGCCGTCGGGCAGGTTGTTGGCCACCAGCGTGGGGATGCCGATGCCGAGGTTGACGTAGTCGCCGTCGTTCAGTTCCTCGGCCGCGATTGCAGCCATGTCATTCCGGGTCCAGGCCACGGGAGTCTCCTTCTTAATTGTTGACGAGTTCAGTGCGGGGGCGGACGGTGCGCTGTTCGATGTCCTTGATCCTGGTGCTGGCCTGGACCAGTTGCTGGACGTAGACGCCGGGTGTGACGATGTGGTTCGGGTCCAGGGCGCCCGGTTCGACGATGACCTCTGCCTCGGCGACGGTGACGGCGCCTGCGGTGGCCACGACCGGGTTGAAGTTCCGGGCGGTATAGCGGTAGAGGAGGTTGCCGTCCGTGTCGGCGGTGTGGGCGTGGACCAGCGCGACGTCGGCGAGGATGGCGCGCTCCCGGATGTACGTTTCGCCGTCGAACACCTCGTGCGGTTTGCCTTCGGCCACCAGGGTTCCCACCCCGGTTTTGGTGTAGAACGCCGGGATGCCGGCGCCGCCGGCGCGCAGCCGCTCGGCCAGGGTGCCCTGCGGGGTGAACTCCACCTCCAGCACCCCGGCGAGGTACTGCTCGGCGAACAGCTTGTTCTCGCCGACGTAGGACGCGATGACCTTGCGGACCTGGCCCGCTTCGATCAGGATGCCAAGGCCCTTGCCGTCCACACCCATGTTGTTGGACACCACGGTCAGATCCTTGACGCCGGAATCGCGCACGGCCTCGATCAGGTCGGCCGGAATCCCGCTGAGCCCGAAGCCGCCCACCGCAAGGGTGATCCCGTCGGCAAGCACATCGTGCAGGGCCTCTGCGGCGCTGGATTTCAGTCTGGACATCGCATCTCCTCGTTGAGCTGTGTCGCAGTCCACTTTATGGACGCTCGTTCTGACTCTGGAGCGTATGTGTGCCCTTGTGGCGGTGTCAAGGTTCTTCCGCGTCACGCCGATCGCGCTTTTACACTGTGGACGCTAGGCTGGGAAGTATCCATATTATGGACTTCCAGGGAGGATGCCGTGAATCAGGTACCGGTCCAGGGCGCTCAGGTCGTCAGCCGCATTGCGGGGCTGCTGCGAATTGTGGGGCGCAAGCCGGAAGGAAGCCCGCTCGTGGAGCTGGTGCGTGACTCGGGGCTGACACGTCCAACCGTGCACCGTCTGCTCACGTCACTTGCGGCCGAGGGTCTCCTCGATCATGATCCCCAGAGCGGGAACTGGGTGCTCGGCCCCGAGGCCCTGCTGATGGGATCAGTGGCCGCCGCGCGCTTTCCGTTGGAGGACCTGGCGCGGCCCAGCCTGCGACGGCTTGCCGAGGAGACCGGTGAGAGCGCCTTCTTCTCGATCCGGAGGGGGGCCGAGACCGTATGCCTGCTGCGGGAGGAGGGCAGCTTCCCCGTCCGCTCCTTCGTGCTTCACGAAGGTGTCCGTTTTCCGCTGGGCGTGGCATCGGCAGGAACAGCGATCATGGCGTTCCTGCCCGAGGCGGAGCAGGAACAGATCCTGGGGGACTGGGCTGGCCACGCCGGCAAATACTCCAACGGACACCCCGAAGACGTGGTCCGGGACAACCTGCGGCAGACCCGCCGGCGCGGCTACTCGGTGAACCCGGGCCTGGTGCTGGAAGGCAGTTGGGGGATGGGCGCGGCGGTCTTCGACCAGGCCGGCCGTCCGTCGTGGGCGCTGTCCCTGACCGGGATCGAACCGCGCTTCCGTGGGGATCGGCGCGAACTGCTGGGTCGGCTCCTGCTGGAGGAGGCCCACCGGCTCACCGTCAGGCTCGGATCGGGTAGTCAGCGCAGGCGGCAGAACTAGCGGCAGCACATCTCCCTGGGCGGAGCGGCCAGTCCTGGTGTCTGCACCCGTCGGCCCGGGAACCGGTACTAACTGTTGTGGTGCCTGCCGGGCGTGCCTACCCTTGCAGAAGGGTTCTTCCCCTTGTGGAAGCCTGGACAGCACCGAAGGAGCCAGAGCCATGAGCACACGGGTCTACTTTGAGGAATACGGCGATCCGCAGGTCCTGAAGGTGGGCACGGAGAAGCTGGCCGAACCGGGTGACGGACTGGTGCGGGTGGAATTCCGGGCGGTAAGCGTCAACCCTGCTGACTGGAAGCTCGTGGCCGGCTATCTGCAGAAGTGGGTTCCGCTGGACTTTCCGGCGGTGCCGGGCAGCGAGGCGGCCGGCGTGGTGACCGCCGTCGGGCACGCATTCGAGGGGTTTGCCGTGGGGGACGAGGTCATCTGGAACGGACTGCTGGGCGGCTACCGGACGGAAGCCGTGGTGCCGGCGGACCAGCTGACTCCCTTGCCGGCGGGCGTGGACTTCGAGCAGGCGGCGTGCATCCCCGTGGCAGGAGGCACGGCGTATTCGGCCCTGAAGCAGCTCGCCGTGGGAGCGGGGGACACGGTGCTGATCCATGGCGCCGCAGGCGGGGTTGGCTCCGCCGCGGTCCAGATCGCGCAGGTGTTCGGTGCGAGGGTGATCGGCACCGCGTCGGAAGACAACCAGGAGTACCTCAGCGAGCTGGGCGCCGAGCCCGTGACGTACGGTCCCGGGCTTGCGGACCGGGTCCGGGCGCTGGCCGAGGACGCCGGTACAGTCACCGCGGTCCTGGACACTGTGGGGAGCGGGGACTCGCTGGCGGCAACAGCCGAGCTGCTCCAGGGCGTCGGCCGGGCGGTGACCACCGTTCCGGGCGAGCAGTCATCCGCGGCCGGGCTGGCCGCCGTCCAGCAGCTGGAAGGCCGGGTGGCGGAAGTGGGGACGCTCGCCGCCGAAGGACAGATCACCTTCACGATCGCGCACCGGATGCCGCTGATCGAGGCCGCCGACGCCCTGGAAATCAGCCGTGGCGGCCACGGCCGCGGGAAGATCCTGCTGCTGCCCTAGGACCTGCCGCCCTAGGACCTGCTGCCCTAGGACCTGCCGCCCTAGGGCCGCCTAGCTAAACGGCCGCTCCAGCCAACGCCTTAGAGTCCTGCGCGGCCTTCTTCCGGGCCCTCGTGCTTCCACCACGTGTCGAAGATGCTGACCGGAACGGTGCGCTTGTGCCGGGTCCGCAGGTACTTCTGTTCGATCAGCTCTGCTGCGGTATCGCCGACGTCGCGGCCCTCGAGGTAGTCGTCGATCTGGTCGTAGCTCAGGCCCAGTTCGTCCTCGTCGGTGCGGCCGGGCCTGTCGTCCAGGAGGTCGGCCGTGGGCACCTTCTTCCACACCCGTTCCGGGGCGCCGAGGTGCTCCAGCAGGGCACGGTTCTGCCGCTTGTTCAGGCCGAACAACGGCAGGATGTCGGCGCCGCCGTCGCCGTACTTGGTGAAGAACCCGGTGACGGATTCAGCACCGTGGTCGGTGCCGATGACGAGGTAGTTGTGCTCCCCGGCCAGGGCGTACTGGGCGATCATGCGCGTGCGGGCCTTGGTGTTGCCCTTGTGGAAGTCGGAGATCCCGTTGCCGACAGTCTTTTCGAACTCATCCTCGAAGCCGTCGACGGCGGCGGAAATGTTGAAGGTCCATTCCTTGGAGGCTTTGATGAAATCCAGGGCCGCCTGCGCGTCCTCCTCGTCGTGCTGGACGCCGTAGGGAAGGCGGACCGCCACGAACTGCGCGTCCGTACCCTCTGCCTGCAGCTCTTCGACGGCGAGCTGTGCGAGCCGCCCGGCGAGCGACGAGTCGAGGCCGCCGGAGATGCCCAGGACGAAGCCCCTGGTGCCGGTGGCCTTGAGGTACTCCTTGAGGAAAGTGACGCGTTTGCGCACCTCCTCTGCGGGATCGATCCGGGGCTGGACGCCCATTTCTTCGATGATCTTGGCCTGGAGTGTGCGCATGGGAAACAGCCTAGTCAGCGGAATCCGCAAGGCTCAACTGTTTCCGCCCGAGTCCCGGCGCGAGCGAACACTTGAGCCCCACGTGCCGGGGCTTAAGTGTCCGTTCGCGCTTTCGTGCCGGGGCTGAAGTGTCCGTTCGCGCTCTGTGCTGCCGCGGGCCGGGAGGCGTACCGTATGGCTCATGGAGAGTACAGGGTGCGTGGTGGTGGGCGGCGGGCCGGCCGGCATGATGCTGGGCCTCTTGCTGGCGCGGGCCGGCGTTGAGGTCACCGTCCTCGAAAAACACGGCGACTTCCTCCGGGACTTCCGCGGCGACACCGTCCACGCGTCCACCATCCGGCTCATCGACGAACTCGGCCTCGGCACCGAGTTCCGCGGGCTGCCGCAAAGCCGGCTGCGCAACGTGGCCTTCCCGACGCCAGGCGGCGGCCTGGTCACGCTGGGAAATTTCGCCGCGCTGCGGCCGCCGTACAACTACATCGCCATGATGCCCCAGTGGGACTTCCTGAACTTCCTCGCCCGCGCCGCCGAACAGGAGCCAACGTTCACGCTCCTGATGGAGCACAAGGTGAGGTCCCTCATGTCCGACGGCGGACGGGTCACCGGTATCCGGTACGTCACCAAGGACGGCACCGAAGGCGCGCTCCGCGCAGACCTCGTGGTGGCCACGGACGGCCGGCATTCAGTACTGCGTCAGGCGGCGGGACTGAAATCGAAGGAATACCCGGTGCCGTTCGACACATGGTGGTTCAAGCTGCCGCGGGCGGAGTCGGAGCAAGGCGAAGTCGCAGGAATCGTTCCCGCCTTCGGGGACCGCGACGCCGTGATCGCCCTGTTCAGGGACACGTACTACCAGATGGGCTACTTCGCCCCGAAAGGCGCCGGTGACCGCATCAAGAGCGAGGGCGTGGAACGGTTCCGGGAACGGATCGCCGCGCTGCGCCCGGACCTCGCCGACCGCGTCGATGCCATCGGGTCCCTGGACGACCTCCACTGGCTGGATGTCCGGCTGGACCGCCTGCAGCGCTGGTACATCGACGGGCTGCTGTGCATCGGCGACGCCGCGCATGCGATGTCCCCGGCCGGCGGCGTGGGAATCAACCTGGCCATCCAGGATGCCGTGGCTGCGGCGGCCCGGCTCGCGCCCGCGTTGCTGCGCGGGAAAGTCACGGTGCAGGATCTTGCGGCGGTGCAGCGGAGGCGGCAACTGCCCACGGTCATCATCCAATCCGTCCAGCGCCTCATGCACCGGGGCGTCTTCATCCCGCTGTTTACCGGCAAGAGGTCGGGTCCGCCGGCTGCGGTGATGTACCTGGCCCGGCATGTTCCCGTCCTGATGGGATTGCTGCCGCGGATGATCGCGCACGGACCCCTGCCTGAGCACGCACCCGCCTTCGCCCGGCGGATGGACGCGGGGCCCGGCAAGGTACCCGGCACCGACTAAACTGGAGCCCATGACTGCCACCCCGGACTCGCTTTCCAACACCGCTGCCCGTGCCCGACTTCTGGAACTGATCAAGGAGCTCGCGGTTGTCCGCGGCAAGGTCATTCTGTCCAGCGGAGCCGAGGCCGACTACTACATCGACCTGCGCCGCATTACCCTTCACCACGAGGCCTCCAAGCTCGTCGGCCAGGTCATGCTGTCCCTGATTGACGACGCCGGCATCGACTTTGAGTGTGCCGGCGGCCTCACGATGGGGGCCGACCCGGTGGGCACCGCCGTCATGCACGCCGCCACAGATGCCGGCCGGGCCATCGACGCTTTCGTTGTCCGCAAGGCGCAGAAGTCCTACGGCATGGGCCGCCAGGTGGAAGGGCCCTCCGTCGAGGGCCGCAAGGTCCTGGTCCTTGAGGACACTTCCACCACCGGCGGTTCGGCCCTGACCGCCGTCGAGGGTGTGCGTAACGCCGGCGGCCATGTCGTGGCTGTCGCCGTCATCGTCGACCGCGACACGGGCGCCAAGGAAAAGATCGAAGCCGAAGCCGGGGTGCCGTACCTGTACGCCTTCAGCAAGGACGAGCTCGGCCTGAGCTGAGCCACCGCCCTTGTGGACGGTACCGTCCGGGTGGCCTAGTATTTCCGTACCCCGGATCAGTCCTTTCCTTTTGGAGCACCCCGTCATGCACCCGTCGAAGCAGGCCCTGAGCAGTGTTGAGCAAGTCCAGAACCTCATTCTGGAGAGCGCCGACTTTGAGGACTTCCTCAATGAGTTGGCGCGGTACTCGGCGCACCAGGTGGCGGGCGACGGGGACGACGCCCTCTGCGGTATCACACTGCTGAGGGACCGCAAGGCGGCGACGATCGGCTGGAGCAGCGACTTCGCCCGGGAAGTGGACGAAATCCAGTATTCACTGTCCCAGGGGCCGTGCCTGACCGCGGCGGAGGAAGAACGGGAAGTGCACGTTCCGGATCTCTTCGAAGAGGACCGTTGGGGGCCTGACTACGCCAATGCCGTGGCTTCCCACGGGCTTCGTTCGGTGCTGTCGCTGCCCTTTAGCCTGCAGGGGGAAGCGAAGGCCGCGCTCAATCTGTACTCTGACGTGCCGCACAAGTTTACTGAGGTTTCCGCGGCCCGCGCCCGCGGGTATACCCGGGAGATCTCCCAGGCCCTGCGCCTGGCGGTCAGGTTTTCGCTGCACACGGACAGTGCGACGAATCTCCGCGCGACGTTGGAATCCCGGACCGTCATCGACATCGCCGTCGGCATCGTCATGGCGCAGAACCGGTGCAGCCAGGCGACTGCCGTCCGGATCCTGACCGATGCCTCAAGTCACAGCAACGTCAAACTTCGCGACATCGCGGCGTCGCTGGTGAACTCGGTGGGCGGCGCGGAGGCGCGCACACACTTCGAGGAGCCCGGGAAGGTTCAGGCAGGATAGCGCCGCGGCCCGCTGCTTGTGCGGCCGGCCTGCGGGGGATAGGCTGTCTGAGGTTGAGCCGTCGGCCATAGACACCCCTTTTTGGAGTACCTATGGACAACCAGCTTAATTCCCTCATTAAGATTAACGATGCCAACGGCACGGCGCGGATCGATGTCCGGGGGAGCCTTACCCAGGCGTCCCGGCCCGAACTGATACTCGAAATCCGACGCGTCCGCAGGATGGGCATCTCGTCGCCCATCACTGTGGATCTTTCCCAGGCCGCTTTCGTAGAGTCATCGGCGCTCGCGGGCCTTCGCTTCGACCTCAACACCCTCGACGCCGGCGCATGGCAGGTCTCCTCCCGGCCGGCGCCAGGAGTCCTGCTGGAGGTTTTCTCCAGCCGCGACACCGTGGCCGAAGCCCGCGCGGACTTCACCGCGCTGACCGACCCGGCAGGGCTGACCGAGGCGCAGGTCGACGCGGGATTCCGCCCCTTATCCACTTATTCCTCGCACGAACTGCTGGCGGCGAGCGACTCGGTCTTCGCACTGCTGGACGATCCCGCCGGGCGTTCCGGACATGAACTGCTGGCCCGATACGAGGCGATCGGTGAGGAAATAGCCCGCCGGGAATCGACCGAGTCCGCGGTGCAGCACGCCACACCCAGCTGACCAGGGGATGCACCTCACAGGATTCGAACCGGCCGTTGGAGCCGGAACTGTGCCTGCGGTTAGAAGTGTGCCTAGGGTAGTCCAGTGCCATATGAAGGGGCCGCCGGCCAGACGGGCCGGCAGAAGGCGCCGGGCGCAGACGCTGCCCGGTTGCTTCGGCGCGCCGCAGACCTGAAACGGTTCTCCCGCCGGACCTTCCTCTCCGGAGCAGGCGCGTCCACCGTCCTTGCCGCGGACATGCTGTTCACGAAGCGCGTGCAGGAGGAGCGGCAGGTTCACAAGATCCTCGCGGTTGAGGACGACTTCGCGCAGAGCTACTTCCCAAACGCCAGCTGGATCCTGTTCCCCGGATACAAGACGAGCTGGGAAGAGGCCCAATGGATCCTGAACTCACTCCGCGGCAGCCTCCGGCTGCGCGGCCAGCTCGCGGCGGCAGGGTATTCGAACCTGGGACTGGACATCGACCAGCTGGTGATCGCGGTGATCGAGCACGTCCGGGCGCACAACATCACCACCCTCTACTTCTACGGCCACAGCTTCGGCGGCATGGTGGCGACGCAGGTGGCCGCCCGGCTGCTGGAGCTGCACGGCGTCAAGGTTGAGCTGATCGTTCTCGACTGCAGCCCCTACAGCAAGTTCGACGTCCTGGACCAGAGTTGGTTCGACGGCGTGGTGTTCCTCTACGAAAGCGGCTTCCGGATCCCGTCCGTGCTGCGCGGGGGCTACGAGCTGGGGGAGCGGGTGGTACACAAGGACGAGCGCACGTGGCGGCAGATTCTCGACCAGACACTGGAACAGCTGTCCCCGATCGCCCCCTCGAGCGTACTGGTCCAGACGGAATCCGCCTACATTTACCACTTCGATGCCACGCGCTTCGCGGGCCAGATCGGGGACACCCGGATGGCGTACATCGGAAATCCGCGGGACCAGACCGTCAACTACCAGACGGCCCGCGAATCGTGGGCGCGTACGTTCGCCGCCAACATGGTCTCTGCCGACCGGCAGACCACGGGGGCGCTGCCGGCCCACGCCAGCCCGGGCTGGAACCCGTTCGTGTACCGGCCCATCCTCGAGGACCTGGAGAACGAGATCTTCCCGCTGCCCGGAGGCGGCGGGAAGATGACACCGTTCTAGATCTGGTTCTTGAGGTCCGCCACGGAGTTCAGTACCTGGTTGGGGCGGAACGGGTAAGAAGCAATGTCGTCGCGCTGCGTGATGCCGCTGAGCACCAGTACGGTGTGCAGCCCGGCTTCCATGCCCGCGATGATGTCGGTGTCCATGCGGTCGCCGATCATCGCGGTGGTCTCCGAGTGCGCATCAATCTGGTTCATGGCCGAGCGGAACATCATGGGGTTCGGCTTGCCCACAATGTACGGTTCCCGTCCCGTGGCCTTGGTGATCAGGGCGGCGATGGCGCCGGTGGCGGGCATCGGGCCCTCCTTGGACGGGCCGGTGGCGTCCGGGTTCGTGGCGATGAAACGCGCCCCGGCAAGGATCAGCCGGATCGCCATGGTGATCGCTTCGAAGGAGTACGTGCGGGTTTCGCCGAGCACCACGAAGTCGGGGTTCTGGTCGGTGAGGATGAAGCCGGCCTCGTGGAGTGCCGTCGTCAGCCCTGCCTCACCGATGGTGTACGCGCGGTTGCCACTGTCCGGTCCGCCGGCAGATACCTGGTCCTTCAGGAACTGGGCGGTGGCCAGGGCCGACGTCCAGATGTTCTCCTCCGGGATTTCCAGGCCGGAGGCCCGCAGCCGGGCGGCGAGGTCACGAGGCGTGAAGATCGAGTTGTTGGTCAGGACCAGGAACCGCTTTGAGGTGTCCACCCAGCGCTGGATCAGTTCCGCGGCGCCGGGTACGGGCTGGTTCTCATGCACCAGGACCCCGTCCATGTCGGTGAGCCAGCACTCAATTTCCTGGCCACTGCGGTAGACGGCCGCCGATGTCTTTACCTTGTCCGCTTCTGCCATGTCATTCCTTCACCGAGATGTTTGCGTTCGGAGCCCAGTCTAGTGTTGAGGGGTGACGCAAACGCCCGGGACACCCGAACCCCAACCAGACCAAAACGAAACGCCGGAGCCAAAGCCGGAGGTCGGCGTCGGGCCCTGGGAAGGTGAATGGCCGGCCGGCGACCACTGGGATCCTGACCTCCTGGCCGACGGCGACCGGCGCAACGTTGTGGACAAGTACCGGTACTGGAAGCACGAGGCGATCGTCGCGGACCTGGACGCCAAGCGTCACGATTTCCACATCGCCATTGAGAACTGGCAGCACGACCTCAACATCGGCACCGTGGTGCGCACCGCCAACGCGTTCCTCGCCAAGGAGGTCCACATCATCGGACGACGGCGGTGGAACCGTCGTGGAGCGATGGTCACCGACCGCTACCAGCACGTCCGCCACCACCCCACCGTGGAGGACTTCGTGGCCTGGGCTCAGGCGGAGGGGCTGGCCATCATCGGGATCGACATCTTCCCCGACTCCGTGCCGCTGGAGACCTACGAACTGCCGCAGAAGTGCGTGCTGGTCTTCGGCCAGGAAGGCCCGGGGCTGACCCCGGAGGTCCACGAGGCGGCGGAAGCAACACTGTCCATCGAGCAGTTCGGGTCCACCCGCTCCATCAACGCGGGCTCGGCCGCGGCGATCGCCATGCACGCCTGGGTGCGCCGGCACGTGTTCGGCCAGCACGTCTGACCCCCTGAATCACAGTTTTGCCGCATTGTCCGAAACCCCGGACGCAACGTCGCGGCTTTCGGGTGATGCCGCTCACAGCGCGTGCTCAGATTGATTGAAAGGTTGGGGGACCTCGATCCGGTCGTCAAAGTGAGGAACAGCATGCAGGCCACAACAAAAACGGGATCAGGGCCGCGCGTTGAGCGCCGCTCCATCGACTTCGTCCCGGAAGACGAACGTCACGGTTCCCCGGCGCAACAGTTCACCCTGTGGTTCGGGGCGAACATGCAGATCACCGCCATCGTCGATGGTGCCCTCGCCGTCCTGTTCGGAGCGGATGCCTTGTGGGCGATCATTGGCCTGCTCATCGGCAACCTTCTGGGCGGGGCTGTCATGGCGCTGCACGCGGCCCAAGGGCCCAAACTTGGGCTTCCGCAGATGATTTCCAGCCGGGCCCAGTTCGGCATTCTGGGTGCCGTCATCCCGCTGGTGCTGGTGGTCATCATGTACCTTGGGTTCGCCGCCACGGGCACCGTCCTGGCTGGCCAGGCCGTGGACCAGATCCTGCACACCGGCACGCCGGCCGTGGGGATGGTCCTCTTCGGGGCGCTGACCATCCTCGTCGCGACGCTGGGCTACAAGTACATTCACATGATGGGCCGCATCGCCACGATCGTCGGAGTGCTCGGCTTCACCTACCTCGGCATCAGGCTGCTCATCAGCCAGGATGTAGGCGCCCTCCTGGGGGCGGGGAACTTCGAATTTCCCACTTTCTTGCTCGCCATCTCCCTCAGCGCCGGCTGGCAGCTGACCTACGGGCCCTATGTGGCCGACTACTCCCGCTACCTCCCCTCCAACACTCCGGCCCGCAAGACGTTCCAAGCGTCCTACTTCGGCACCGTGCTCGGTTCCCAATGGTCCATGACCCTCGGAGCTCTCTTCGCCGCCCTTGCTTTGCCCAAGGGGGAGAGGTTTCTGGACGGCCAGGTGGCCTTCCTTGGACACATGAGCGGCGGAGGCCTCATCGCTGTGGTCATCTACCTGGTCATCGTGATCGGAAAGCTTACGGTCAACACCCTGAACGCCTACGGCGGTTACATGACCATGCTGACCTCGGTGACCGCGTTCACCCGCAAAACGGGTGTAGCCACGTGGACGCGGTTCGCGTACGTTGTCGGCTTCATCGGGCTGTCCGTGCTTATCGCCGTCCTGGCGTCGCCGGACTTCATCGCCAATTTCAAGAACTTCGTGCTGTTGCTGCTCATGGTTTTCATCCCCTGGAGCTCAATCAACCTGGTCGACTACTACCTGATCTCCAAAGAAAAGGTGGATATCCCGGCCCTGTACGACCTGAACGGGCGCTACGGGCGCTGGAACAAGTCCGCCCTGATCACCTACGCTGTGGGCATCATCGTACAGATTCCGTTCCTGGCCCAGGCCCTCTACACCGGGCCCATGACGAAGCTGCTGGGCGGTGCTGACATCTCCTGGCTCGTGGGGCTGGTCGTTACAGCCCTGGTGTACTTCCCGCTGGCCAAGAGGACCTCCAACGCACCGTCCCACATGATTTATCCGGCTGAAACGGGCCAAGAAGCAGTGGAACCAGTTACGGATTCCGCACCAGCCAACCCTGCCGGCTAGGCAGCCCTGGCCGGCCCTGATGCACCTGCACTCGACAAACAGTATTGATGCCTGATGAGTGTCCCGGCCACGCGTGGCCGGGACACTCATCGGGTTAAGGGAAGCCGGCCACGGATACCCAGCCTGCGCGATATCTCGCGGGCACAACGGTTCACCTCCGGGATCCACTCGCGGGCCACGTCTTCAATCCGCATTGCCCGTTCCTCCGGCGTCTCGGCATCCTTGGCACGGCGCGCACCACCGGGGGAAACGCCCGGTTGGAGACAGTCAATGTCACGCTAGCCACGGGATAGCGCTCCCGGTCCAGGACGGCAACAGCCACGGAAGAGTAACCAACAGTGATTTCATCCTGTTCCCACGCATAGCCCAGGGACCGCGCCCGCGACAGCAAATCCTGCAGGGCCGGCAAGGACTGCGGCCCGTTGTCATTGCGAACGGTGAAGGCCTCCGGACCCGGAAACAATGCGGCGACCTGGGCAGGATCCATCTGCGCCATCATCGCCCTGCCGCTGGCCGTCAGATGTGCCGGAAGCCGGACACCGGTATCAGTCACCAGAGGCCGCTGGCGCGGAGCGCGTTCCTCGATGACGTAAACGACGTCACGGCCATGCATCACCGCAAGGTGGGCAGTACGGCGGGTGCGCCCCACCAACTGCGCGAGCGGGTGACGGGCGATGCGCTGAAGAGGGGCTTGCCGTGAATAGCCGGTGCCGAGTTCGTGTGCCGTGACACCCAGCGCATATTTTTGTTCCTCCGGAAGATGGACCAGAAACCCGTCATCAACCAAGGCCGCGATCAACTGATACGTCGTTGACCGCGGCACTCCCACGTCACGGGCGATGACCGAGGCGGCCACTGGGCCGGCCTGTTCCGCGACGTACCTAAGAACGGCAAGAACCTGAACGGCGGCAGGGGCTTTGGGGCGCAGCGGTGAGCTACTCACTCTCCCAGAATACGCCCGCTGGTGTCCGGCATACCGGACACCAAGCTACAGACCTTCCGTCCACAGCGGCAGCGGCACCACGCTGCGGCTGCATCCTGATTCGTCCAGGACATGGCCCATCCGCTTGAATGTCCGGACCACGGCCTGCCGGGAGATGACGGTACTTCCCGGAGCCCGATCGGCCAGTTCGCGCTCGTACGCCTGGACTTGCAGGTAGTCACGGACCCACATGGTGACCAGAAGGTTCTGCGCCCCCAGGACCTGGGCGCTGAGGCGGCAGTTGCTGAGTGCCGCAAAGTAGTGGCCGACGTCGTCAACGTAGTGCGCGGGGACGTTCAGGACCAAGATGACTTCCCGCAGTCCCTGCTGGGCCGCCGTCGACGTATCGCAGCGCAGCGCTATGTAACCCGTGGCAAGGAATCGCTCCACCCGCCGGCGTGTGGTTTGCGGCGAGACGCCGCACGAGGCACCCAGCCCCGCCCAGCTGGCCCGCCCGTCCCGGGCGAGCTCTTCCAGCGGTGCCGCATCCAGCCGGTCCGGAGCGTACGCAGGCTGCCCAGGCAGGGGTTCCACTGACACCTGCCGGGCGCGTGCGGGTTCCAGGGTCCCGCTGCGCCATTCCGACGCCTGGCGGTACAGCTTCGTGACGAAAACAACCTCGCGATGCGTGACGCCGGGCAGCCCGGGGAAGGAACCGGTGACTATGTCCATCAGTTCGGCGTGGCTGGACGCAAAGCAGTCCACAAAGAGGTCGTGCGAGCCTCACACGCACGGGCAACGACTACGCAGAACTCCGTCAGGACGCATTCCTGTCAGAGGCCTACCGGGCAGCGATGACGGCCAGAGGCAGGGACGTCACGTTCAGCGCCGAGCCGGTGGCCTCCACTGACATGGGAAATGTCTCGCAGCTCGTGCCGAGCATTCATCCCATGGTCGGCTACGACGTGAGAAGCGCCGCGCACCACACCGCAGAGTTCGCTGCCTTCGGTGCCTCCGCGGGTGCGGACAAAGCGGTGCTTGACGGATCGTTCGGACTCGCCTCAGCCGCATGTGCAGCTGCCATAGACCCGGAGCAAACTTGGCGGCTGCTCCGCCGGACGGCGGTGTAGCGGGGAAACCTCTAAGCGCAATGTGTTACCCGGCCGGGTGACGCGAACCACGGCCGGTGCAAAGAAATGGCTAGGATGGTTCCTAGCCGACGAGGTTCACTCCAGGGTCAACCCAACCCGCAGACGAAATTCGATTTAGGAGTCAGCATGCCCATTGCAACCCCAGAGATCTATGCCGACATGATCGACCGTGCCAAGAAGGGCGGCTTCGCGTTCCCGGCCGTGAACGTGACGTCTTCGCAGACGCTGAACGCGGCGTTGCGTGGTTTCGCGGAGGCGGAGTCTGATGGCATTGTGCAGGTTTCCACCGGTGGTGCGGCGTACTGGTCCGGTGCTTCGACGAAGGATATGGTTGCCGGGTCGCTGGGCTTCGCGGCGTTTGCCCGTGAGGTGGCCAAGAACTACAACGTGAACATCGCGTTGCACACGGACCACTGCCCCAAGGACAAGCTGGATGGTTTCGTGCTGCCGTTGCTGGCCGCGTCCGAGGCCGAGGTGAAGGCCGGCCGGAACCCGATCTTCAACTCGCACATGTGGGACGGCTCGGCGGAGACGCTGCAGGAAAACCTGCGCATCGCCCGTGAACTGCTGGACCGGACCGCTGCCGCGAAGATGATCCTGGAGGTCGAGATCGGTACGGTCGGCGGCGAGGAGGACGGCGTCGAGAACGAGATCAACGAGAAGCTGTACACCACGGTCGAAGACGCGCTGGCCACGGTGGAGGCGCTGGGTTCGGGGGAGAACGGCCGCTACATCACGGCGCTGACGTTCGGCAATGTGCATGGCGTGTACAAGCCGGGCGGGGTGAAGCTGCGTCCGGAGATTCTGAAGGACATCCAGGCCCAGGTCGGGGCGAAGATCGGCAAGGACAGCCCGTTCGACCTGGTGTTCCATGGCGGTTCGGGTTCCTCGGACCAGGAGATCGCGGACGCCGTCTCGTACGGCACGATCAAGATGAACATCGACACGGACACCCAGTACGCGTACACGCGTCCGGTGGCGGACCACATGTTCAAGAACTACGACGGTGTCCTGAAGGTCGACGGCGAGGTGGGCAACAAGAAGACCTACGACCCCCGCGTCTGGGGCGCCTCCGCCGAGGCCGGCCTCGCCGCACGCGTTGTGGAAGCAACCCAGCAGCTCGGCTCCGCCGGCAAGACCTTCTAGCCGTGTCCGACGAGTTCCGCAAGAACCTGATGGGCCCCGAGCCCACGCTCCTGCCTGCCGAGACCGAGGTGTACCAGCACCTCGCGCTCGGCGCTGAGGCGCTGGACCTCGTGGAGAAGCACCCGACGTCGTCGCTGTTGTGGGCCGTCCTGGCCGAGGAGGCATGGGCGGAAGGTCGCACCATTGATTCCTACGCCTACGCACGGGTCGGCTACCACCGCGGACTGGACTCGCTCCGTCGCAACGGCTGGCGGGGTGTGGGGCCCATTCCGTGGGAGCACGAGCCCAACCGCGGCTTCCTGCGGGCGCTTTACTCGCTGGGCCGCGCCTCCGCCGCCATCAACGAGGCGGAGGAGCCGGAGCGCATCGAGAAGTTCCTCAACGACTCGGACCCCGGGGCCAAGGCAGCCATCGAGGGCAAGTAAGACAACATCCCCACCGCCTCCCTCGCTTCGCTCCGCTCAGTCAGGGAACCCTCGGCGGCGGCCCGTATACGACGGCGGGCGCTCACCAAAAGGTGAGCGCCCGCCGTCGTTGGTTGAGCTTTGTCGAAACCCGGTGCGTCTCTGTTAGCTGGACTTTTGCAGGCCGGTGCGGGCCATGGCGTCGGCATAGGCGACCTGCATCTCGTCCAGGTACTGCTTCTGCCGCTCGGGGGATCCTGCGAAGGAGCGGCCGCTCAGCGAACGGACCTTGTAGGTCTTCAGTCCGCGGCGCCACAGCAGGGGAACTTCGGTCTTGAGCAGCAGGCCGGCGAGGCGGTTGGCCTCGGTGCCGTGGGCCACGATGACCGAGGCGCGGGGCACCAGGGCCAGGACCTTCAGCAGCGGCTTGAGGCCGGCCTGGATCTGGTCGGGGGTGAACTTGCCGTTCGGCTCACCCGGCGTGTGCCACGGGTGCACGTTCCACGGCATGATGTATTCCGGCCGCAGGCCCAGCTTCCACTGGAGGCCCAGCATGCGGGTGGCGGCATCGTCGTCGCCCGGCATGATGAAGCCGGTGGGCGATGCCGTGCCGATGTTGGAGAAGAGGCTGATGATGCGGCATTCGTCGACGTCGTGCGCGGGGTCGACGTACGGCACCTGGGTGCCCGGCTTGGCGCTCTGCAACGTATCGCAGAGCTCATTGACAGCGGCTACGTTGGGCTCGTACCGGCGCCTCAGAAGCTGTTCGTGGAAAGATTCGGTAGCCAGGGCTGTCATATGGTGCTGTGTCTCCTGCATGTGGGTCGCGCCGCCGCGCCGCAGGCCGGCACGCCGCAGGCATGCCGAGTGCGGCGTGGTGTGAAATGAGATGTGGACCGGTGCTTGACCGATCCTTCCCAGTTTAGCAAGGCGTCCGAAACCGTGAAGCCCTGGCCCTGCACGCCTCTGTGGCGGAGCCGTGCAGGCGGGGGCCTGCAGGGAAGCAAGTGAGGGCTAAATCACTTCCAGAGCCGTTTGGTGGCGAGGCGTGCGCCCTCCCCGAGGGCCTCGAGTTTCGCGACGGCGATCTGCGGGTGGACGCGGCCGCCGAGGCCGCAGTCGGTGGAGGCGATCACGCTCTCGCGTCCCACGAGCCTGGCGAAGCGTTCGATCCGGTCCGCCACCAGTTCCGGGTGCTCCACGACGTTGGTTGCGTGCGAGACAACACCGGGAATGATGACCTTGCCCTCGGGAAGCTTCGTGTCTTCCCATACACGCCATTCGTGCTCGTGCCGCACATTGGCTGCCTCGAACGAGTATCCGCCTGCATTGATTTGCAGGACGGAGCTGATGATGTCGGCAAACGGGATGTCCGTGGTGTGGGGGCCGTGCCAGGATCCCCAGCAGACGTGCAGCCGGATCTGCTCCTCGGGCAGGTCGCGAAGGGCCCAGTTGGTGGCCTCGACCCGGAGCTGGATAAAGTTGAGGTAGTCCTCGAGGCTGGGCTCCGGGTTGATCTGGTCCCAGCTCTCCGCCAGCGAGGGGTCATCGAGCTGGACGGTCAGCCCGGCGTCGATGATTGCCTTGTACTCCTCCCTCATGGCATCGGCGCAGGCGTAGACCAGTTCTTCCTCGGTCTTGTAGTAGTCGTTGGCCACCCGCGCGCAGGAGCCGGGGGACAGCGACGCGATGAACCCCTCGGTGAGGCCGGCTGCCTGCAGGCCGGTCTTCAGGTTGGTGACGTCCGACGCCACGAGGTCCTGCCCGGTATAGGTCAGCGGGCCGGCAATCTTGGGCTGTGCCACGCTCTTGCGGTGGGCGAGGATCCCGGAGGAGGGGTCGTTGTAGGCGTCATTGAACTTCTGCCGGTCCCGGCGGTCAGGGAACGAGGTCAGGACGATATTGCCTGGCGTGGAACGGTGCACCTCAGCATCGGCCCAGCGGTCCACTGTGGTGGGCTCGAGGCCGCCGAGGCGGGCGAACGAGTAGTTCCACCAGGCGCCGTAGTCGACGCTGTTGGACATCGCGTGCCCGTATTCGCCGTCGTTCGGGACGTCGATGCCCAGGTCCTTTTGGCGGCGGACGATGTCCACCACCGAGGTCTCCAGGAGGTCCAGGAATTCGGGTGTGATGCCGTCGGCTTCCCTGGCTGCGTTGGCGGCGATGAGCTCCGGTGTGCGCGGCAGGGAGCCGGCATGGGTGACGCGGATGTGGTCGGTGTTCAGTGACAAGGCAGGGTCTCCTCAGCCGCTCGGGATGGTCCACTCTCACTTAAGTCCTCGGCCGGAGGCAGTGGCAAATCACCGGCGGAATGTGTCGCCGGAATCTGCCGCACGGGCGAAATACCAAAAGCCATACTTTTGTCACCGATCCGCTAAACTTGGGTGGTAAGAGCCCCGGAACTCTTGCGTCCCTTCCCCGGTCAGCGCCGCGGGTTCGGGCGACGAATTCGGGGCATTCTCATGAACGGCGCCGACCTCCGGTTGAAGCACCTCGGTGATGCAGCCGGGCTAGGCCCGAACGAATGGGGGAGGATCCCATGCCAGCAATCGTGATCGTCGGAGCCCAATGGGGCGACGAAGGAAAAGGTAAGGCCACCGACCTGCTTGGCGGCCGCGTCGACTACGTAGTGAAGCCGAACGGCGGCAACAACGCCGGGCACACCGTCGTCGTCGGCGGTGAGAAGTATGAGCTCAAGCTCCTTCCGGCCGGCATCCTCAGCCCCAACGCCGTCCCCATCATCGGCAACGGCTGCGTCGTCAACCTCGAGGCACTTTTCCAGGAGATCGACGGCCTCGAAGCCCGCGGCGCGGATACCTCCAAGCTGCGCGTTTCCGCCAACGCACACCTCGTGGCACCGTACCACCAGGTACTGGACAAGGTCACTGAACGCTTCCTCGGCAGCCGGGCCATCGGCACCACCGGCCGGGGCATCGGCCCGGCCTACATGGACAAGGTGGCCCGCCTGGGCATCCGCGTCCAGGACGTCTTTGATGAGTCCATCCTGCGCCAGAAGGTGGAAGGCTCGCTGCGCCAGAAGAACGAGCTCCTGGTCAAGGTCTACAACCGCCGCGACATCGAGGTGGAGGAGATCGTCAGCTACTTCCTCTCCTTCGCGGACCGGCTGCGGCCCCTGGTCGTCGACAGCACGTTCGTCCTGAACAAGGCCCTGGACGAGGGCAAAGTGGTGCTCATGGAGGGTGGGCAGGCCACGTTCCTCGACGTGGACCACGGCACGTATCCGTTCGTCACGTCCTCCAACCCGACAGCGGGCGGCGCCTCGGTGGGCTCCGGCATCGGACCCACCCGCATCTCGCGGTCCATCGGCATCATCAAGGCCTACACCACCCGTGTGGGCGCAGGCCCGTTCCCCACGGAACTCTTCGACGAGATGGGCATGTACCTGCAGAAGACCGGCGGTGAATTCGGCGTCAACACCGGGCGCCCGCGCCGCTGCGGCTGGTACGACGCCGTCCTGGCCCGCCACGCTTCCCGCGTCAACGGCTTCACGGACTACTTCGTCACCAAGCTTGACGTGCTCACCGGCATCGAGCAGATCCCCGTGTGCGTGGCCTACGACGTCGACGGCGTCCGGCACGACGAAATGCCGATGACGCAGACCGAATTCCACCACGCCAAGCCCATCTTCGAGTACTTCGAAGGCTGGACCGAGGACATCACCGGCGCCCGGACCCTGGAGGACCTCCCGGAGAACGCCCGCAACTACGTGCTGGCCCTCGAGAAGCTGTCCGGCACGCGCTTCTCTGCGATCGGCGTGGGACCGGACCGCGACCAGACCATCGTGGTCAACGACCTGATCAACGACTGACGCCGGAAGCGTCCGGTAACAACAGTTCAGCAAGCAGTTCCCGACGGCGGCGGGTCACCTCACGGTGGCCCGCCGCCATCGTCTTTTAATCCGCTGTTTCTGGGAAGAGCATGCCCGTCTGAAAAAAGTTTCCGGAACCGCGTAACCTCCCAGCCCGTCCCGGCGATTACGTATATGTAAGCGCCGGGACGGCGGTTGTCCCCCATCGGCCGCCGTCCCGGCCTTCAATCAACCAAAGGATTTTTTTCTGATGAAGAGTGTTAGCAAGACCACCAAGATTGCTGTAGCAGCCGCCATCGTCGCTGTCGGAGGTTTCTCCAGCATCGGACTGGCCAACGCCGCCCAGGTGTCCAGCTCGCAGCATGCAGAGGTGACCCCCGCTACGCCCGCCGCCCCGGCCGTTCCTGCCACCGAGGTCCCGGCAGTGCCCGCTGTCCCGGCCACCCCGACGGTTCCGGCCGCCCCCGCCGCTAAGGCCAAGGCTGCCGGTGAAGCTGCGGACGCAGCCGATGCCGCAGTGGAAGCTGACAAGGACAACGCCGCCGCCAACGCCAACGTCTCCGCCGGGGACAAGGCTGCCGGCGCCGACGTAACCGCAGCAATCCCCGCCGTTCCCGCTGTTCCCAATGGCGCCGGCGTTCCCGCTGCCCCGGCCGTTCCCGCCGTTCCTGCCGCCCCGGCTGTGCCGGACGTAACGGACCACGTCGCCAAGCCGGCCGCGCCGTCCGCCGCTGCAGACGCTGACGTCAAGGCTGACGCTGCTGCCGACCTGCCCACCGGCAAGTAATCCACAGCACGCGAAACAGGGCGTTCCCCGAATAGGGGCGTGAGGTGTGCGGCGGTAGGCTTACTACCGCCGCACACCTGCAGTAAAGGGAAGGACAGCTCCTTGGCAGCTCAGCTGACCGATGACGAATTGTCAGCAGCCCTTTCTGGCGACCCCTCCGGCTTCAGCGCTGTCTACAGCGTCATTTCCCCCGCCGTCCTGGGCTATTTCCGGGCCCGGGGCGTGGACGACGCCGAAGCCCTCACACAGGACGTCTTCGTGGATGTCCTGCCCAAGCTCAGCAATGTCAGGGGCGGCCACTCCGGGCTGCGGACATTCATCTTCTCGGTGGCGCACGCCCGGCTCGTGGACTACCACCGCCGGTCCGCGAGGACGCCGCATTTCACCGAATTCGATCCCCTCGAGGACCACAGGCGGTCGGGTTCCGCCGAGGACGAGGTCCTGGGTTCGATGGGCGGAATTACGTCCGCCCTGGCCACGCTCAATGACGACCAGCGGGAAGTGCTGGTCCTGCGGATCGTTGCGGACCTTTCGGTTGAACAGGTGGCCGGCATCATGGACAAAACCCCCGGGGCCATCAAACAGCTCCAGCGCCGCGGGCTCATCGCCCTGCGCGAACTCGTCAAGGAAAAGGACCACGCAGCATCATGAGTGTCACGCCGGCAGGCCGCGAAGAAGGAGAGATCCAGGCGATCCTCCTGGATTCCGGGCTCGAAGACGACGCCGATCTCCGCAGGTCCCTAGAAGAACTGCGCGGGTTCGCCCATGACTCCGCACCCCAACCCCGGGCTGAACTCGCCGCGCTGCTCGTTCACGGCGCATCCGCTTCAGGTGTACTGGCCCACGGCGAGACCCCCCAAAGCATGCCCATGCGGCGCGCCTCCAACATCGCCAGCCTCGAACTGCACCGCCGCAACCGGCAGCGGCGAATGGGCTTTGTGGTGGGCGCCGCTGTGGTCGGTGCCATGGGCCTGGGCGCCGGTGCTGTCGCCGCAGCTTCCAGCGAGGACTTCCGCAACAGCGTAGGCCATACGGTGGTCCGGATCTTCCAACCGACCAGCGATACGACGGCGCCTATGCCGATGTCCACTTCGCCCGCCGACGTTCCGGCTGCTCCGGCGCCGTCGGGTGCTGCGACCAAACCATCGGTCACCGACACGGCCCCGTCGCCGTCGGCACCGGCGACGCCGGGCCAAACGGATCCGGCCTCCTCCAACGGTTCGTCGAACTCATCAGCTGCGAACGATTCCTCGGATTCCCGTGGAGCGACGAAGAAGCAGACTCCGCTGCCCGCCGGGCCCGGCCAGCTGCCCACGGTCCCCGGATCGGGCATCGCTCCGAAGCTTCCGGCCAAGCCGCTGCCGGCGGTGCCGACGCTTCCCGGCGGCGTGCCGACCGTTCCGGCCAAACCGGTCCCCGGCACGCCCTAAAGGCAGCAGCCCGAGTTTTTGTACACTTATTGGCCCCAAACGGCCGGGCAAAGGCGCGGTACGTGTACAAAAACTCCTGAGGAGCGGGGCGCGATGCGCCGGCTAACCGGGCGGCGAAAAAGTTTTAGAAAAAGTTTTGGAATCGGCGTAACCCTTTCGGGTGTCCCGTCGATTACCCAAGTGAGAGTGTCGGGCTGGAAGTTGTCCCCCATCAAATTCCAGCCCGGCATTTTTCATGCCTTCGGTACGGCCAGCTTGTTCGTTCATCACTGCCGCTGTTTCCATTCGGCATGCACATATTCGGAAAAGACCGCCAAATCGCGGCGGGAGTAGAGTTGAGGCATGGCTCACGAAAACGATCCGGCGGTTATTGAGCGGCTCATGCGAACGAAGGGCACCTGGGCCATTGTCGGCCTGACCCGGAATGAGTGGCGCTCGGCGTACGACGTCTCGCTGTATGTCCGGGACCGCATGGGCATGGAGATTATCCCCGTAAACCTGCGGGGCGACGACGTGCACGGGGAGAAGGGCTACCGCACCCTCGCCGAGATCCCGGCGGCAAAGCACCCTATCGACGTCGTGGACTGTTTCGTCAATTCGCAGAAGGTGGGGGCCGTCATCGACCAGGCCATCGCCGTCGGCGCCAAGGCGGTGTGGCTGCAGCTGGGCGTGTTCGACGCCGCCGCCGTCGAACGGGCTAAGGCCGCCGGGCTGGACGTCGTAGTGAACTCGTGCCCCGCGCGCGAAGGCTGGCGGGTGGGCATTTAGCCTGTCCGGGGCTCCAGGTCAGGGCCTCATCAGTTCGGGGTAGTGGCGTTCCGTGACATCCGGGTGGGCGCGCATCCGGCCCTTGAGCATGTTCAGGCCGAACGAGGCGAGCATCGGGTTGGACGGGTCGTCCGAGATGCCGCGGGCCTGTGCCTTCAGTTCTGCGGGGAGGGGGACCGGATCGATCACCGCGTCGAGCCGGGGTGACCAGAAGAACGGCACGGAGTAACGGTCCACGCCGGGCGGCGGGGCCTTGACCCGGTGGATGGTGGCGGCAAGGTAGCCCTCGGTGGCCACTTCCAGCATTTCACCGAGGTTCACCACCAGCGCTTCAGGGATAGGCTCCACGGGGACCCACGCACTGGCGCCCGGCGGCAGCACTTCGAGCCCGCCCACCTCATCCTGGAGGAGGAGGGTCACAAATCCATAGTCCGCGTGGGAGCCCACTCCTTGGTCGCCCGCCGCTTCAACCACTCCGCCGACGTAATGAACCAGCTTGCCCATCCATGCCGGAGTGTCCCTGAACGGTTCCTCGAAATAGGTCTCCGGCTGCGCGAGGGACACAGCGATGGCCCGCATGAGCTCCGCGCCCACCTTGGACATGAGCTCAGCCCAGGCCATGGCCGCCTCCTTCAGCTCCGGCATCGACTCATCCGGCCACAGGTTATGGCCCTGGAGGAGCCAGTACGGCTGCTCGGGCGGATAGTCCTTCACCGGCTCCCGGTCGGGTGAGTAGTCGATCTGCTCGCGCGCATCCGCCCTTCCCTGCGTGACCTCCGTGCCCATCCGCGTGTAGCCGCGGAAATGCGGTGACAGCCGGTTGTCGAGTTTCATGCGTTCTTCGAGGGGCAGGTCGAAAAAGCGCCTGATCGTCGTAAGCAGCTCCTTCGCCTGGCCGGGGGCGCCGCCGTAGCCGATGACCTGGAAGAAGCCGACGCGGTGCGTGGCGTCGCGGAGTTCCTCAATGAACTCCGGGTTGAACGAACCGTCGGCCCGGCGTGCGGAGCCGAGATCCAGTACAGGTATGGTCTCCCGGGCAGCTGCCATGTTCGCAGACTAGCACCGCCCGGAAAGGGTTTGTAGGCTCGCAGCATGGACCCAGCCGACCTGAGAAAAATCTGCCTGTCGTTTCCGGGCACCTTCGAGGACTTCCCCTTCGGTCCCGAAACGTCGGTGTTCAAGGTCAGGGCCGCCGTGTCCGGCGGGGCCAAGCAGGAAGCCAAAATGTTCGCGGCGTCCGCCATGGATCCTGACGACTGGTCGGTGAGCCTCAAATGCGAACCTGCCCTGGCCGAACAGCTCCGGGCCGTGCACCCGGAGATCACCGGCGCGTGGCACATGAACAAGACGCACTGGAACGGCGTCCGCCTGGACGGGAACCTGCCCGACGACATGGTGCGGGACATGGTGGAGGACTCCTACGACCTCGTGGTTGCATCGCTGAGCCGGAAACAGCGGGAGCAGCTTGGCTGGGCCAGAGAGGTGGGCAATGAGTGAGAAGCGCCTGGCGAGGGGTGTCCTCAACTATCCGGAGGTCGGTGCCACCGAGCACGGCCGGTCTCCGGCGGGGTACCGCCGCGTGGCTTCCCGCACCTATCTCGGCGAGGGGGCGGATGTCTACTTCCGGGTGGCCCAGGGGATCCTCGCCTGGGAACTGCAGCGGCGGTCCGGACTGCGGGTCCGGACCGACTCCGGCGTCGTCGTTCCCGGCGCACGCGTGGTGAGCGGATTCGGCGTCGGGCCATTCCGCCTCAAAGTTCCCTGCGAGGTCGTGTGGGTGCACCGCCCTGTTCCGGGCGGCGGACCGCAGTCCGCCGGCTTCGGCTACGGCTCCCTGCCGGGCCATCCGGTGCGCGGCGAGGAGTCGTTCGAGGCCGAGATCGATGCCCAGGGCCGGGTCTATCTCAGCATCACAGCATTCAGCCGGCCGTCCAACTGGTTCTACGCCGCAGGCGGCGCGCTGGCCCGCCGTGCGCAGCGCCTCATGACTTCCCGATACATTGAAGGTGCACGCCAACTCGCCGCAGGTGAAAGCTGATCAGGAGAGGTACATGCTGGACCAAAAGAGCCTTGACCTTTTGTGGAACTTCGAGGATGCGAAGCTGTCCGAGCAGCGCTTCCGGGACGCGCTCGCCGACCCCCGGTACGACGCCGACGAACGCGCCGAACTCGCCACGCAGCTGGGGCGGGCCATCGGGCTCCAGGGCCGCTTCGAAGAGGCTGACGGGCTGCTCGACGCGATTGACGGGGACGAGCCGACGGTAGGTGTCCGGATCCTGCTGGAGCGCGGGCGGGGCCTGAACTCAAGCGGGCACGCGGCCATGGCGGTACCCCTGTTTGAGCAGGCGGCCGAGCTCGGCGACCATCTTGGCGAGGAGTTCCTTGCGGTGGATGCGCTCCACATGCTGGCCATAGCCGACTCCGCCCACGCGGAGCTTTGGACCCGCAGTGCGCTGGAGTACGCCTCCACCGTCCACGACGAGCGCACAAAGCGCTGGATGGTGGCCCTGCACAACAACCTGGGCTGGACCCTGCACGGCGCGGGCCGGCTCACCGAAGCGCTCGTGGAGTTCCAGTTGGCCGAGCAGTGGGCCGAGCGCGTCGGAACCCCGGCCCAGCAGAAGTACGCCCGCGAGGCCATTGAAGACTGCGAGCAGGCGCTGGCGTCCGAACAGGACGCAAAAACCCAACGAAAGGCATAGCCCCGTGATATTAATCGTCGTCAAGTTCAAAGTCAGGCCGGACTGGTCGGAGAAGTGGCTCGGACTGGTGGCCGACTTCACCGAGGCCACCCGTCGGGAGCCGGGCAACCTATGGTTCGACTGGTCCCGCAGCGTGGACGACCCCAACGAGTTCGTCCTGGTCGAAGCGTTCAAGGACGATGCCGCCGGCGACCACGTCAACAGCGCCCACTTCAAGAAGGCCATGGCGGACATGCCGCAGGCCCTCGCCGAGACCCCGCGCATCATCAGCCGCCAGCTCGACGGCGAAGGCTGGGACACGATGGGCGAACTCACCATCTGAACCCCCATCGACTGCTCCGTAGCCGCCCTTTGGGCGCCCCAAACGGCAGTGGGCCCACGCCGGCAGGGTTCCCCGGCCGAGCTTGCGAGGCGAGGGAGCCGGTGGGGAGCACTCGATAGCATTGACGGCATGTGGATCGGCTGGATCGAGTTCGACATCCTTCTCGGCGACGTGCACAGCCTCAAGGAGAAGCGGTCCGTGGTGCGGCCGCTCCTGGCTGAGCTGAAACGGCGGTATGAGGTCTCCGTGGCTGAGGTGGGGGACCACGAGCAGTACCGCCGCACAAGGATCGGTGCCGGTCTGGTCGCCGCGGACCGCGCGCACCTCGTGGAGGTGCTCACTGCCGTCGAACGCTTCGTGGCCTTCCGCCCTGAACTGGAGCTGCTGAGCGCCCGGCAGCGGGAGATCCACAGCGAGGACTAAACCCCATCGGTTGCTCCGTAAGTGCCCTTTTGAACCCTGAAAACGGCGGTTACGGAGCAATCGATCGATGCTGTGGATAACTCCAGCGGGGCGGGAGTCCTTTCTGCTCTTATGTAGCCATGAAGACCGCACGCCCGCTGCCGAATAAGTTCCAGGACCGGCCGTTCACCGTCGGTGAGGCCGGCCGCGCTGGCATTACCTCGAAGCGGCTCCGGCACCGCTCGCTCATTCCGTTGGGCAGGGGCATCCGTGCAGAAGGCCCGACGGCGGGACTCCCGTTGTGCCGACATGTTCGACATCATCAGGCCTGAGGGTGCAGCTCATCTGAACCGGCCGCACGTCATCGTCCACCGGATGAAGCTCTACGACGATGAAGTCGCAACCGTTGACGGCATCCCCGTCACCACACCGGAACGGACGTGGTTGGATCTCCACCATGAGCCGGATCTGTCCTACAAGGAGTACCGGATCGGCATCGAGTATGAAGGCGAGCATCACGGTGACGAACTGCAGATTGAGCGGGACATCGCGCGGTCGGAACGGTACGTCGTTTTGAGCTGGACGGAAGTCCGCATCTCCAAGCGTCACATGTTGAATGACGGCAAGGCGGCCGTAGCCAAGGTCCGCAGCGCGCTGGTCCGGGCCGGATGGCGGCCCGGCCGTTAAACGAATGCTCCGTAACTGCCCTTCTGACGGGTCAAAAGGGCAGCTACGGAGCAATCGATGGGGGTGCTAGCCGAAGTACTTCGGCAGGGTGGCCTCGTGGGCTTCGCGGAGGGCGTCCAGCGAGAGGGTGTCCACGCCGTTGATCTCCAGCTGTCCGCTGGCTGCATCCACCACGCCGATGCGCAGATGCTCGAAGCCGCGGGCGGTGCACATGTCCTTGAAACGGACTTCCTCGGAGCGCGGCACGCTGACGACAGCGCGGCCCTGGGTCTCGGAGAACAGCGCCGTGAAGAGGTCAACGCCGTCGCGGTCCAGGACATCCTGCAGCGCGATCCGGGCACCCACGCCGTAGCGCAGCGACGATTCCACGAGGGCCGCCGCGAGGCCGCCTTCGGAGAGGTCGTGGGCCGAGTCCACCATGCCGTCGCGGGACGCGTTGATCAGGATCTCGCCCAGCGCGCGTTCGGCCTCGAGGTCAACCTTGGGAGGCAGGCCACCAAGGTGGCCGCGCAGGTTGGACCACTCCGAGCCGTCCAGCTCGGCAGCCGTGGTGCCCAGCAGGTAGATGGCTGCGCCGTCTTCCCGCCAGCCCGACGGCGTGCGGCGGGCGACGTCGTCGAGCTTGCCCAGCACTGCCACCACGGGGGAGGGATGGATCGGCGTGGTGCCGGTCTGGTTGTACAGGGAGACGTTGCCGCCGGTCACCGGGATGCCCAGCACCATGCAGGCATCGGAGAGGCCGCGGATGGCTTCGGCCAGCTGCCACATGACGTCCGGGTCCTCGGGGGAGCCGAAGTTCAGGCAGTCGCTGACGGCCATCGGAACCGCGCCGGAGGTGGCCACGTTGCGGTAGGCCTCGGCCAGTGCCAGCTGGGCGCCGTGGTACGGATCAAGGTAGGTGTAGCGGCCATTGGCGTCGGTGGCCAGGGCAACGCCCAGGCCGGATTCCTCGTCCACGCGGACCACGCCGGCGTCGTCCGGGAACGCCATGGCGGTGTTGCCGCCGACGTACCGGTCGTACTGGTTGGTGATCCAGGACTTGTCGCACATGTTCGGCGAGGCAACGAGCTCGGTGACGGCTGCGGCCAGGTCCGCCGGGGCGGAGGGGCGGCCGGCGTCCTGCACGGAACCGGTGAACTTATCGGCCTGGACCGTGTCCTGCCACTCCGGACGGGCGAATGGGCGGTCGTAGACCGGACCGTCATGAGCCACGGTGCGCGGGTCGACGTCGACAATGACTTCGCCTTCCCACGTGATGATCAGGCGGCCGCTGTCGGTCACCTCACCCAGCCAGGCGTATTCCACGGCCCACTTGTCCATGACGGCTTCGAAGGCCGCGACGTTCTCCGGGGTCACCACGGCCATCATGCGTTCCTGCGACTCGGACATCAGGATCTCGCCCGGAGTCAGGGTGGGGTCGCGCAGCAGGACAGAGGTCAGTTCGACGTTCATGCCGCCGTCGCCATTGGAGGCGAGCTCGGACGTGGCGCAGGAGATGCCGGCGGCGCCGAGGTCCTGGATGCCCTCAACCAGCGAACCCTTGAACAGTTCAAGGCAGCACTCGATCAGGACCTTCTCGGCGAACGGGTCGCCCACCTGCACAGCCGGCCGCTTGGACGGCTTGGTGTCGTCGAAGGACTCGGAGGCGAGCACGGAGGCGCCGCCGATGCCGTCGCCGCCGGTGCGGGCACCGAACAGCACCACCTTGTTGCCCTTGCCGGAGGCGTTGGCCAGGCGGATGTCCTCGTGGCGCATGACGCCCACTGCCAAGGCGTTGACCAGCGGGTTGCCCTGGTAGACGGAGTCGAAGACCATCTCGCCGCCGATGTTCGGCAGGCCGAGGGAGTTGCCGTAGCCGCCGATGCCGGCCACCGCGCCGTGCATGACGCGGGCCGTGTCCGGGTGGTCGATGGCGCCGAAGCGCAGCGGATCCATCACGGCCACCGGGCGGGCACCCATGGAGATGATGTCGCGGACGATGCCGCCGATGCCGGTGGCGGCACCCTGGTACGGCTCAACGAACGACGGCGAGTTGTGGGACTCGATCTTGAAGGTCACGGCCCAGCCGTCGCCCAGGTTGGTGACGCCGGCGTTCTCGCCGATGCCCACCAGCATGTCCTTCTTCATCTCGTCGGTCACCTTCTCGCCGAACTGGCGCAGGTGGTTCTTCGAGGACTTGTAGGAGCAGTGCTCGCTCCACATCACGGAGTACATGGCGAGTTCCGCGCCGGTCGGGCGCCGGCCCAGGACCTTGACGATCTCGTCGAACTCGTTGCGCTTCAGGCCCAGCTCGGCCCAGGGCAGCTCGGTGTCCGGCGTCTTGGCCGCGTTCTCGACGGTGTCGATGTTGAACTTCTTGGTGGTTTCCGTGGTCACTTGTCGCCTCCCACAATCTTGTTCAGTACCGAGGTGAAGAGACCGAGGCCTTCGGTGTCGGACCCGCCGATACCGTCCAGGGACTCGGGGCCGAAGCCCACTTCCACGGCGTGCTCCGGATGCGGCATGAGGCCCACCACGTTGCCGGCGGCGTTCGAGATGCCGGCGATGTCGCGGCGGGAGCCGTTCGGGTTGAATCCCACGTAGCGAAACACCACGCGGCCCTCGGCCTCCAGGGCGTCGAGGGTCTTCTCGTCCGCGATGTACTGGCCGTCCTGGTTCTTCAGCGGCACCGTGATTTCCTGGCCCGCGGCGTAGTCCCCGGTCCAGTAGGTGCTGTTGTTCTCGACGCGCAGCACCTGGTCGCGGCAGATGAACTTCAGGTGGTCGTTCTTGATCATGGAGCCGGGCAGCAGGTGCGACTCGGTCAGCAGCTGGAAGCCGTTGCAGATGCCGAGCACCGGCAGCTTGGCGTCCGAGTTGGCGGCGTCGATGATCTTGGACATCAGCGGGGCGAAGCGCGCGATGGCTCCGGCGCGCAGGTAGTCGCCGTAGGAGAATCCGCCCGGCAGGATGACGGCGTCGACGTCGCCCAGGTCGGAGTCTCCGTGCCAGAGCTCCACGGGCGTGCCGCCCGCGAGCCGGACCGCCCGGGAAGCGTCCCGGTCATCCAGGGTTCCGGGGAAAGTGACGACGCCGATCTTCGCGCCTGCCAGGCGCGGCTCGGCGGCGACGGCGACTGCCTCGCCGATCAGGGGAAGTTCAGTCATCTCAGGCCTCGACGACCTCGACGTTCACGACGTCCTCGATCACCGGGTTGGACAGCAGGGTTTCGGCGGCATCGCGGGCCTGGGCCAGGATGTCCTCGGTCACCTCGCCGTCAACGGTCAGTTCGAAACGCTTGCCCTGGCGTACAGAGCTAAAGCTGGTGAAGCCCAGGCGGGGGAGTGCACCCACGATGGCCTTCCCCTGCGGGTCCAGAATCTCGGGCTTGGGCATGACGTCGACAACGATCCGGGGCATCCGGTAACTCCTGTGCGTGTGCATTGGGTAAGGGCGCAGCGGAGTGGTGCCGTCTCACGCCATTCCTAAAGTTGCCTGCCGGTTCAAATGGCAGGGCATTCAAATGGCATGGTGTGGACGGGCGCTCCGCGAGCTTGCATGCCTATTCTACCGGCCGCGGCGCACCACTCCGTATTCGGTGCCGCGGACGTCCGGCGGACGCCGCGGGAAAGGAAGAACGACGCCGGCTCTGGCCCGCCGCGGGCGGCCTCAGTAGGATTGCGGAATGGCTGAGAAACCGAAATCTGTCCTGCTGCCGGTAATGGCCGTCGCCGTGTTCGCCGGTCTCGGGAGGATGGTGATCCAGAAGATCAGGGCGGACCGTGCCGCCCGCCAAAACGGCACTGGCCAGGCCGGGGTCGGGCGGGGGCGTGCCGGGCGGCGCGCTGCCGGGCAGGACCGGGTGGCCGGCCCGGTGGACGAGAAGACGCGCCAGTGGATCAGCGACGTGGTTCGTACGCCCCGGCAGTAGATCGCCGGCAATAGCTCCGCAATCTTTAGCTCCCCTGCGGCGGGTTCCTTTTCGGGCGCCCGCCGCTTTTTCATGCCCGTGTCGAATGCCATGACAAAAAAGTAAATTCTGGTTTGTGGCCTATGTCATATGCGGCTCTCAGTAGGTACTGTGGGGATCGGTCGACGATTGCTGGGATCGACAGGACCTGTCATCTTCACGTGTCGTTGCCGCCTGCGCCCGGCAATGTAGCCGGGGCCGTTCCTTTATGAAAGGTTCAAACCACTCGTGAAATCTGCAGGAAAAAGCTTCTTCCGAAGCCGGGGGGCCCGGAAAGCAGCGGCACTGGTTGTCGGCTTGCCTTTGCTCCTTTCGTCAGCCGGCGCGCTGCCGGCAGCCGCGGCGCCGTCGCAGCTGCCGGCTCCGGCCGCACAGCAAAAGAACGTCGATCCCAACGACTACTCCGCCGGCCGCTATATCGTGGTGCTGACCGAGAAGCCCGCCGCCACCTACGAGGGCGGCACGCCGGGCCTGCAGGCCACGAAGCCGCGGTCCGGCCGCAAGCTCGACGCCGACCGGGCAGAGGTCCGCCGGTACCAGGCCCACCTGGAGGCGAAGCAGGCCGCGCTGGCCGAACAGGAAAACGTGCAGATCCGCCGCAATTACACGGCGGCACTCAACGGCTTCACCGCCACGCTCACCGCCGACCAGGCCGTGAACCTCGCCAAGAACCCGGGGGTCCTCGCGGTGGCGCCGGACACCCAGCAGGCCCCGGACTACTCCACCACGGACTTCCTCAAGCTCAGCGGCACTAACGGCACGTGGAACAAGCAGTTCGGCGGCAAGGCGGGCGCCGGCAAGGGCGTTGTGGTGGGCGTCATCGATTCCGGCTACACGCCTGGCAGCAAGTTCTTCGCGGGCCAAGACGTTGCGCCGCTCAAGGGCAATCCGCAGGTTGGCGTTCCCTACCGCACCGCCGGCGGCAGCATCGCGATGCTGAAGGCAGACGGCAGCACCTTCGAGGGCGAGTGCCAGAAGGGTGAAAAGTTCAACGGAACGGCCTGCAACTCCAAGGTTCTCAGTGCCAGGTACTTCTCCGACGCCTTCGAGGATTCCGTGGCCAAGCAGGACCGGGCGCCTGAGGAGCTCATTTCGCCCGTGGACGTGGGAAGTCACGGCACCCACACGGCAAGCACGGCCGCCGGCAACGCCGACGTCGAGACCTTCGTCGACGGCCGCAGCTTCGGCCTGACCGGCGGCATCGCACCGGCAGCCAAGCTCTCCATCTACAAGATCTGCTGGGAGGACAACGACCCCAACACCGGCGGCTGCTACACCTCGTCCGCCGTGGACGCCATCAACCAGGCCGTACTCGACGGTGTGGACGTCCTGAACTATTCGATCTCGGGCACCACCTCCACCACCACGGACCCGGTGTCCATGGCGTTCCTGTCCGCCGCCTCGGCCGGCATCTTCGTGGCCACCTCCGCGGGCAACTCCGGCCCTGAAGCCAGCACAGTGAACCACGGCGAGCCATGGGTCACCACCGTTGCGGCCAGCAGCTTCTCCCAGGAACTGCAGGGCACTGTCGAGTTCTCCGACGGCAGCAAGTTCCGCGGCGCCAGCATCATGAACCGTGAAGTTGCCGGCGCAGGCGTTGTGCTCGCCGCCAATGCAGCATCCGGACAGGCCGCCGATCCTGCGCTGTGCGCCCCCGGCTCACTCGATCCGGCCAAGATCGGCGGCAAGGTGGTGGTCTGCGACCGCGGCGTCTACGACCGGGTGGCCAAGAGTGCCGAGGTTGCGCGGGGCGGCGGCGTGGGCATGATCCTCGTCAACCTGGCGGCATCATCGCTCGACGCCGACAAGCACTCCGTCCCCACAGTGCACCTGAATCCGCCTGCCACGGAAACCATCAAGGCCAAGGTGGCGGCGAACCCGGCCATCACGGTATCCCTGGTCAACAAGGACACCACGGGACTGCCCGCCGAGGCGCAGCCGCAAATCGCCGGCTTCTCCTCCCGAGGACCGCTCCTCGCCACCGATTCGGACCTGCTGAAGCCCGATGTCGCCGCACCCGGCGTGGCTGTCCTGGCCGGTGTTTCGCCGATCGGCGCCGGCGGCGACGAATTCGGTTTCATGTCCGGGACGTCAATGGCGTCACCCCACGTGGCCGGCTTCGGTGCCCTCATCCTGGGCAAGAACCCCACCTGGTCCCCTGCCGCCGTGAAGTCTGCCATGATGACCACCGCCGGCGACGTCAAGCTCGCGGACGGCAGCAAGAACACGGACGTGCTGGCCACCGGCGCAGGGCAGGTCGATCCCGCCCGCGTCCTGGATCCGGGGCTCGTGTACGAGGCCAGCACCGACGACTACCTGCGGTTCATCCAGGGAACCGGCGTCGACCTCGGCATGCCCGGCCTCGGCAGCACGCGGCCCCGTGACATGAACGTCCCGTCCTTCTCGCTCGGGAACCTGGCCGGCAGGATCGAGGTCACCCGCACGGTGACGGCACTGGCGCCGGGCGTCTACAGCGCCAAGGCCAGCGTGCCCGGGGTGAAAGTGACGGTCACGCCGTCGGTCCTGTCCTTCGCCGCAGCCGGCGAGAAGCGCACGTTCAAGGTGGCCTATGAAAACCAAAGCGCCGCGCTGGGTGAGTTCGCCGCCGGTTCGCTGACCTGGCAGGGGGCCGGAAAGACCGTGACATCACCGATCGCGGTCCGGCCGCAGTCGGTGGTGGCTCCCAAGAACATTTCGTTCACCTCCCAAGGTGCCAATGGTTCCGGGAACATCAGCATTGTCTCGGGTTCGAGCTCGCCCACGAACGTGACGCTGGTCGGCCTGTCGAAGGCGGACTCCTCGGCCATCGAACTTGTCCCCGGGCCGTTCCGTTATGAGGCGGATGCCTCCAACTTCGTCAAGACCGTGGAAGTTCCGGCCGGCGTGCCGCTGGCCAAGCTGTCCGTGATTTCCGCGGATGAGAACGCCGACTTCGACATGGTGGTCATCACCCCGGACGGTCAGGGAATCGTCGCCGCCACGGCCTCAGCGAGCGAGTCGGTCTCGATTCCGAACCCAGTCGCGGGTACCTACCGGATGTTCGTGAACCTCTATGACAGTCCCGGGCAACAGGTAACCAAGGCCTCCGTGGATGCTGCGGTCCTGGGGGCAAACGAGGGCAACGCCACCGTGACGCCTGATCCGGTCCGCCTTGTGAACGGGCTCGGCGGGAAGCTTGCCCTCACCTGGAAGAACCTGGCTCCAGGCTCCTATATCGGACGGATCACCTTCGACGGGGCCAGCTCCCCGACGTTCGTGAACGTTGTGGTGGCGGAGGGCGGCGCCGTCGCGGTTGCACCGGCTTCGGAAGATCCGAAGAAAAAGAAGGAACAGGGGAAGGTCCAGAACGAGGACCTGACGCGGTCACCGGATAACTCCATCTAGGAAGGTCCCGGAACCGGGCTCCCGAAAGGACCCCACACCGAAGGCCGGCGGGCGTGGCACACAATGCCAGGGTCCCGCCGGCTTTCGCTGCATTTGGCTGGAGTCTTTGTACGGATAAGGGGCGCTAGCCGCCCCGCAAGTGACGATAGGTGGACAAAAACTCTTCGTGGACGGCGCGTTGGGAAGCTCGCAAAGTCCTGGCAGCTCAGATGGCGCCCGTGGACCCGGCCACTCCGCCCAGCAGCGGGGACAGCGCCCGCCAGCGGGCAATTTCACAGCCGTCCGTCATGGAAAACCGGGAGTTCACGGCGCGTCCGTTGAAGGTGCCGGTGACCACCGCAACCTGGGGGCCGCCGTACTGCTGGGTGCACAGCTTGGGCGGGCCGGGTTCGGGGAAAAAGATCCGTTCGCCGAAGCGGCCGACGGCGGCAATCGCCGCCGCCGGATCCGGCAGTGTCGATTCCACCACCTGGCCGGAACGGCTGACGAGGGCAAAGACGTGTTCCGGGCCGCCGGGCGAGTGGGTGAGGATGACGGTCAGTTCGACGTCCGGGTCCGGAGTCAGGCCGGGGTCCCGGGGCGGGGAGGCAGGTGTGTCGCTCACCGTTCGTCCTCCGTTCCGAGGCTGTCGAGGAGCGGAGCGAGGGCGGCCATCAGCCGGCCGCGCAGCTCCTGGGCCTCGGCCGAGAAGGCCCGCTGCTGCTCCACATAAGCCGCCTTGCCGTCGGGGGTCTCAATCGGAATGGCCGGGTGGCCCCAGTCTGTGAGGTCATAGGGGGAAGCCTGCATGTCCATGGCCCGCACCCGCCACGACAGCTCGAAGCAGTCCATCACGAGTTCGCTCGGCAGGGCCGGCGAGAGCTTGTACGCCCACTTGTAGAGGTCCATGTTGGCGTGCAGGCACCCGGGCTGCTCCATGGTGCGCTGGTTCTCCCTGCTGGGCGACAGCTCGTTCAGGGGCACGGCGTCGGGTGTGTAGAACCGGAACGCGTCGAAGTGGGAGCAGCGGATCCTGTTGTCCTCAACCACCTTGTCCGTGCCCGCGCCGCCCAGCCGCAACTTGAGGTACTCGTGGCGCAGCTCGAACTTCTCCTGCCGGTAGACCATGGCCCACTCATGCAGGCCGAAGCACCCGAACTGCGCGGGCCGCGCGGCTGTTCCGGCCAGGATGATCCGGGCAAACAGGAGCGCGTCGCGCCGTTCGGCCAGGAATGCCTCCCGATCGAACGCCACCGCGGTGCTGCCCGGCGGGAGGCCCACGCTGGCAAGCTCACCGCCGTCGAGCGCTTTGTAGTATTTCCAGTCCCTCCGGGCGGCAGCCTCCGTCCCGGAGAGGACCACGCCGTCCCCGGGATGCCAGCGCAGCAGCTGGCCTGGCTTTTGCGTGTAGTACGTGAAGAGGAAGTCCTCCACGGGATGCTTCCGTCCCGCGGAGCGCCGGGCAAGGTAGGGATCGGCGTAGCGGCGCACCCTGCGCACGTGGGCGGTTTCCCGTTCCCTCCAGTCGGCGGGGGAGAGAACCTGGGCAACGGGGATCGTCAAAGCAGTGCCTGCCACAGTGCTAAAGGGCCCCGCCTGCAGCGCCGAGGATGTCCTTGGCGGCGTTCCAGGCACCGATCTGGCAGCCGTCCCGCAGGGCGAAGGAGGTCTCCACCGGGGTGCCATTGACTTCGCCGGTCACGGTGGCCACCTGCGGCCCGCCGTACTGCTGCGTGCAGGAGATGCCCTTGGGCGGAGCAGCGCGGTTCACGATGGCTGCATTGTTCTTCAGAGCCGTGCAGCCTGCGGCAGCGTTGGGGTGCTGGCTTTCCGCCATCGGCGCGCCGTCTTTGCAGACCAGCGTGTAGTTGACGACCTTGCCGTCCTTGGACGCTTTGACAGTGATGGACAGTTCGGCATCGCCGGCGCCGGGCCCGGACGGCAGGGGAGAAGCGGCAGGGGGTGCGGGCGCTGGGACTGTCGTTTCGGCGTCGGGCGGTGTAGAGCCGGGCGCCGGGGTACTGGGAGTGCCGGTGCCGGGGGTTCCAGTGCCCGGAGTCTGGGTGCCGGGGGTTTCGGTGCCCGGGGATTCGGTCCCCGGCGAGCCGGTGGTGGTCCCGGGGGTGGCCGAAGGCTGGCCGGGTCCGGTGCTCGGGGTGCAGGCCGCGAGACCGCCCGTCGCCGCGAGGGCGAGCAGCACAGAAATCAGTTGCTTGCGCATGCCGGGTCTCCTCAAGTTTTTCCCATTCTACCGTCGGGGCCCCGGGCCGTCCGGTACAGGCGGATAACGGTACCCGGCAATTGCTAACGGAAGGGTATCGATTCTTGCGGGCGTCCGCGGTATCTTTCTGACATCAACGGGTGCGCGGCATAACCACATAGTGATGACGCCCATGGGGGGCAGAGCGTCCAGTTCGTGGGACCGAAGGTCTACAGGTCCTGAACCAAGGAAGGCATCCCCCATGATCCCTCAGCAATCCCCTACCCGCCCCGGACATAGCAGAAGGCTGCCGGCCATCTTCGCCGTGGCCCTTGCCATGGTCATTGGACAGGGCCTCGCCGGTCCAACGGCGGCGGCTCCTGCACCTGCATCGGCGCAGCCAGCCGGTGCCCAGCCTGCGGCCGCGCAGCCGGCGGCGTCCCCGCTCGACGACGGCCACTACATCGTGATGCTCAAGGACAAACCGCTGGCCACATACTCCGGCGGCGTCCCGGGTATCCCCGGCACGGCCGTGCCGAAGGGGAAGAAGCTGAACCCCTCCGGCCCCAACTCGCGCAAGTACGATGCC
Organism: Arthrobacter sp. K5; assembly: GCF_040448525.1. NCBI lineage: Bacteria > Bacillati > Actinomycetota > Actinomycetes > Micrococcales > Micrococcaceae > Arthrobacter > Arthrobacter sp. K5. The sequence goes on from NZ_CP159279.1 coordinate 3,841,223, forward strand.
CACCTGAAGGCCAAGCAGCGGGAGGCGGCAGCGTCCACGGGCGTGACCATCAACAGGAGCTACACCCTGGCTCTCAACGCCTTCAGCGCAGTTCTCTCCGCCGCCCAGGCGAAGGCGCTCGCCGGTGACACCGACGTGCTGGCCGTGGTCCCGGACAGCATCCGCAAGCCGGATTACTCAAGCACGGACTTCCTCGGACTGCCCGGCGGCGACGGCGTGTGGGACCAGCAGTTCGGCGGCAAAGATGAAGCGGGCAAGGGCATCGTGGTCGGCATGCTGGACACCGGCTACACGCCCGACAACCCGTTCTTCGCGGGGGACACCGTCGATCCGCTGTCCGGCACCCCGGACGTGGGCGTGCCATACCGCCTCCAGGGCAACGTGATCGCCATGCGCAAGGCCAACGGCGGGACCTTCGTGGGCGACTGCGTGGCCGGCGACGGGTTCGACGGCACGGAATGCAACAGCAAGGTCATCGGTGCCAGGTTCTACGACAAGGCGTACAAGGCAGCGGTTCCTCCGGAATTCCGGTCACCCAGTGAGAAGTTCTCGCCGCTGGACGTAAACGGCCACGGATCCCACACCGGCAGCACCGCGGCCGGAAACGCCGACGTCACCCAGACGGCAGGCGGGCGCGACTTCGGCAAGAGCTCAGGCGTTGCGCCGGCGGCCAAGATTGCCGTCTACAAGGTCTGCTGGGAAGGCGCCGTTCCGGAGGCCACCGGGTGCGTTGAATCAGACATTCTCAACGCTATCCAGGACGCCGTCCTCGACGGCGTGGACGTGCTGAACTTCTCCATCTCGGGAAACAACAACTCCACAGTCGATGCCGTTTCCCTTGCGTTCCTTAACGCCGCGGCCGCAGGCATCTTCGTGGCTGCGTCCGCCGGCAACTCCGGCCCGACTGCCTCGACCGTCAACCACGCCGGCCCCTGGATCACCAGCGTGGCAGCCTCGACATTCGACAACACGCTCCGCGGAACCGCGGAACTGTCGGACGGTAGCAAGTTCGCCGGTGCCAGCGTCATGAGCAGCGAGGTGGACGCCAAGCCGATCGTGCTGGCCGTGGACGTGAAGGCGGCCGCGGCCCTGGCTACGGATGCGGCGCTGTGCGCGCCGAACTCCCTGGACCCGGCAAAAACTGCAGACAAGATCGTGGTCTGCGACCGCGGTGTTGTGGCACGCGTTGACAAGAGCGCCGAGGTTGAGCGCGCCGGCGGCGTGGGCATGGTTCTGGTCAACCTGACGTCCGGCTCGCTCGACGCCGATCTGCACAGCGTGCCCACGGTCCACATAGACGACCCGAAGATCAAGGACCTGGTAGCGGCGACCCCGGGCATGACGGCAAGCCTCAAGGCGACCGACACCACGGGGGCCGAACCCCCGCCCGTGCCGCAGGTTGCGGAATTCTCCTCACGCGGGCCCACCCTGGCAGCAGACGGGGACCTGCTCAAGCCTGACGTGACGGCTCCGGGTGTGGCTGTGCTGGCCGCCGTTTCACCGGTCGGCTTCAACGGCGAGGACTTCGGTTTCCTGTCCGGCACGTCCATGGCGTCGCCGCACATCGCCGGCTCTGGTGCGCTGCTCCTGGGCAAGAACCCGCAGTGGTCTCCGGCGGCCGTGAAATCCGCCATCATGACCACGGCCTATGACCTGGTCAACGCGACCGGCACCGAGGTGCATGACGTCTTTGCCCAAGGCGCCGGACACGTCGATCCGGCCCGGTTCGACTCCCCGGGGCTTGTTTACGACGCCGGCATCGGAGACTGGATGGGCTTCCTCCAGGGACAGGGAATCGACCTTGGTGTCGCCCCCATCGCAGCCAAGGACGTCAACCTCCCCTCGGTGGCACTGGGCGCCATGTCCGGCAGCCAGACCGTCACGCGGTCGGTCACGGCGGTGACGGCGGGAACCTACCGGGCAGCGATCACCCTTCCAGGCATCACCGCCACCGTCAGCCCGGCAGAAGTGACGCTGGCCGAGGGTGAAAGCGCCACGTTCACGATTACGTTCACCACCGCAGGGGCGCCGCTGAACGCATACTCCACCGGATCCCTGACGTGGACGTCGGGCGACAACACCGTCCGGTCACCGGTGGCGGTGCGGCCGGTGGCATAGCGCCGCTGATCTGGGAGCGCCGCTGACCTGGGGGCGGACGACGCTGGGACTCACCGCTTGTGGTGGGTCCCGGCGTCGTGCTTCTCCCGGCCTAACGCCGGGCGGGACGGCGAACAGGATCCCAGATCGTTAGTGCACGAATCGTTCGGTATCATTGGTAGTGGCACTAGTCTCGAAATGGAGTGGATACCGTGGCAAAAGAGAACGGCGCGCAGCGGTTCATGCGGGCAACCGGCAAGCTCAGGGCGGTTTTTGGACCGGCCAACAGGAGTTCGCTGGTCCACGACATGACCGAGGAGAACCGCAAACTGCTCGCCCAGCGCGAGGCCGAGACGCAGCAGTGGGAAACGGTCACGCGCCCGGACGGCAGCACATACGTTGTGCCCCGCAACCCCGACGATAAGTCCCTGCGCTAGCAGCCGCTGGATCATTTCGCCGGTCGGACTACTGCCGGCCGGGTTCTTTTTCGGGGTCCCGGCGTAAAATAAGGGCACTGGCAACCCGAAGGGCAGACGCTCTGACGCCTTCAAGCAGGGAAGGGGGTGGGACTTGTGGCACATGTGCTCAGTGGCTTTATGAACCTGACGGACAGGCTCCGGTTCGTATTCGGCCCTGCCGCCGTAGGCGATTCAGCTGCGCCGGTGGTTCACCTGCATGACGATTATGAGCATGCTTCCGAAGATGATTTGGCCCAGTTCGAAGTCGAGACCGACTCGGAGGGGCACCACTATGCTGTCCGTAAGAGCGACCTGGAAAAGTGACAGCGCCCTTATTCAAGCCGAAGAAGCCCGGTGCGTGAACGCACCGGGCTTCTTTCTGCGCTGGCTATGTCAGCGCTGCCTCTGACTCGCTGTCTCTGACGGCGCTGGGGCAGGCGGCCTAGCGGCCGGTGCCGCCGTAGACGGTGGCAACAGCTTCGCTGTCCAGGTCGAATGCTTTGTGGATGGCGCGGACAGCGTCATCGAGCAGGTCAGCGTGGGTCACCACGGAAATGCGGATTTCCGAAGTGGAGATCATGTTGATGTTGATGCCTGCGGCGGACAGGGCCTTGAAGAACGTGGCCGAAACGCCCGGGTGGGAGCGCATGCCGGCGCCGATCAGTGACAGCTTGCCGATCTGCTCGTTGTACTCGATGCTTTCGAAACCGATCTCGGCCTGGGCGGCACGGAGGGCGGCAAGGGCATCGGCGCCCTCGACGATGGGCAGCGTGAAGGAGATGTCGGTCCTGCCGGTGCCGTGCGTGGAAACGTTCTGGACGATCATGTCAATGTTCGAGTGCGCGTCCGCGATGACCTGGAAGATCGCGGCAGCCTTGCCGGGGATGTCCGGAACACCGACGACGGTGACCTTTGCTTCCGAGCGGTCGTGTGCAACACCGGAGATGATTGGCTGCTCCAAGGCAACTCCCTCTTGAGTCGTGATCTTGTCATCGGCGCCGGGCAGGACCCAGGTGCCTTCGTTCTGGCTGAATGAGGAACGGACGTGCAGCGGCACGCCGAACCGCCGGGCATATTCGACGCACCGGAGGTGGAGGATCTTGGCGCCGGAGGCGGCCAGCTCCAGCATCTCCTCGCTGGAGATGCGGTCGATTTTCTGCGCTGAAGGAACGACGCGGGGGTCCGCGGTGTAGATGCCGTCAACGTCGGTGTAGATCTCGCAGACGTCTGCCTCGAGGGCGGCGGCGAGGGCCACCGCCGTGGTGTCCGAACCGCCGCGGCCGAGGGTGGTGATCTCGTTGGTGGAGCGGCTCATGCCCTGGAAACCGGCGACGATGGCAATGTGACCCTTGTCCAGGGCGGTGCGGATGCGGTGCGGGTCGACGTCGATGATCCGGGCTTTGCCGTGGATTCCGTCCGTGATCATGCCGGCCTGGGAACCCGTGAAGGATTGCGCGGACGCACCGAACTTGTTGATGGCCATGGCCAGCAGGGCCATGGAGATGCGCTCACCGGCGGAGAGGAGCATGTCCATCTCGCGGGCCGGGGCTGAGTCGGTGACCTGGGCGGCAAGGTCAAGGAGCTCGTCGGTGGTGTCACCCATGGCGGAGACGACGACGACGACTTCGTTGCCGGCCTTCTGGGCGTCGACCACGCGCCGGGCCACGCGCTTGATGCCGTCAGCGTCAGCCACCGAGGAGCCGCCGAACTTCTGCACAATGAGCTGCGTGGTGACAGCAGCATCTGCGGGCAGCTCCTGCGGCTGCGGTTCGGTTTTCACATCGGTACTGGGCATACTCATGCGTGCACCCTCACTGGATCAAATTGGAGTTCTGGAGGCCAGGCGGCCTTGTGGCACGGCGGCCTACCCAGTTTATCGCTGTGGTCCGCCCGCTGTGGAATTGTGACCCTTACTGTCAGCTGAGGGCATTCCGGCGGCCCTCGAAGGCCCTGCCCAGGGTGACTTCATCCGCGTACTCAAGGTCGCCGCCCACGGGCAGCCCGGACGCGAGACGGGTGACCGCGATCCCGATGGACTGCAGCATGCGCGCCAGATAGGTGGCGGTGGCCTCACCCTCAAGATTCGGGTCGGTGGCGATGATGATTTCCTGGACGGCGCCGTCACTGAGCCGGTTGAGGAGCTCGCGGATCCGGAGCTGCTCCGGGCCGACGCCGGCAATGGGGTTGATGGCGCCTCCGAGCACGTGGTAACGGCCCCGGAATGAGCGGGTGCGCTCCACGGCCAGCACGTCCTTGGACTCCTCCACGACGCAGATGACGGCGGGATCCCGCCTCGGATCCCGGCAAATGTTGCACAGTTCCTGCTCGGTCACGTTGCCGCACGCGGCGCAGAACTTGACCCGCTCCTTGACGGTGGTGATGGCCTCCACCAGCCGCTTCATGTCCTGGGGGTCTGCCTCCAGGATGTGGAACGCCAAGCGCTGCGCGGACTTCGGTCCCACACCGGGAAGGCGTCCGAGCTCGTCGATCAGCTCCTGAACTGCACCCTCGTACACTTTTTCCTCGATTGCTTGGTTGAAAGATGGCCGGTGCCACCAGACGGGGCACCGGGACGTCGCGGGGCGGCCTGCCCGGCCCCTGGGTCCTCGCCTGGGGCGGGAGCCGCTTCAGGGCCGGTGCCGCCGGCTAGAACCGGGGCATCAGGGGGCTGCCGTCCAGCGACCGTTCTTCGATGAGCTTTCCGCCCAGAATACGCTCGACGGCGGCACGGCCAAAGACGCCCGACTCCTCAATGGTTTCGTCATCCGCGCTGGGGATGTCCTGCACGTACTGTGCCGGTTCCTCGATGCTCCGCGCTGGCGCCTTGGCCCGGCCTGCCTCGGCCTCCGGGCTGTTGGAGAGCCTCTGGTAGAGGCTCAGCTTGCCTCTGGCGGGAGTCGCCGGTGCAGGTGCAGGTGCCGGTGCGGTGGCACGGGCAGCCGCAACCGAGGGTCCGGCCTGGACTGACGGTCCCGCATTAACTGCTGGTCCTGCCTGGACTGCCGGTCCGGGGCCGGGTGCGAATACGGGAACCCGGACCGGGACGGCGTCGGCGGCTGCAGTCACGGCGGGTGGGCGGACGCCCTGGGTGGTGGGTGCACCGTAATCGTGGCTGGCAGCTGCCGGGGCGGATGCCATGGCGTAGGCGCGCTCGAGCTCAGGGGCGCCGCGCTCGGCAGTTTCCGGTCCGTTCTCAGCAGGGGCGCTCCAACCCGGGGCACCATCACCCGGGGCGCTCCAACCCGGCTCAGATCCACCCTGCTCAGGTCCACCCTGCACAGTTCCAGCCGGCGCAGTCCCACCCGGCCCGGTGGACGGCTGGCCTTCGGTGACGGGACCGCCAGGGTGCGGCGGCTGGGCGGCGGCCGGCGGGTACACCGGTGCGGCCGACCCGGTTGGCTCCTCGTCGCGCCCATTGGCAGCTGCTCCGGGGTATTTGCCCACATTGCTTTCGGAAGCGAGAGCCCACACGCCAGGTGTCTGCTCGACAGCGCGGGACCACGGATCAGCCGAAGTGTCCGGAGCAGGCTGGCGCTGCGCCTGTACCGGCGCAGCAGTTTTTGCAGGGGTCTGCGCAGCCGACGGTGCGGACCTGACAGGCCGGGTTACTTCCGGCGCCTGAATCTTCGGCGACTGTATCTCGGGCGCCGTTATCTCCGGTGCAGGCGATGGCGCAGGGCTGCTCTGCCACTGGCGCGACGGCTCCCAATCCATGGGAGGCTCTTCTTCCAGCGGAGGTGCGTCCTCGTCGAGCGGAGGGCCCCAGTCGTCATCCGGATAGGAATAGTCGCCGGCCTGCTGCTGCGGCCCACGGGCAACAGGGCCGTGTGACGCCACAGGCTCCGTGGCCACCGGCTGTGAGGCAGGTTGCCGGGACGACACGGACGGTGCATGGCCGGATGCTCCGGCAACACTGCCGGCGCCGACAGGTGCGGCGGGGGCAGCGGGTGCAGTAGTGGTTGCTGCGCCAGCAGCGCCTCCGACGCCGGCGGGTGCTTCGATGTCCGACCGGGACGCCGTGATGGTTGGTCCGGACCCCAACGGCGCGGAAACAGCAGCTGGAGCCTGCGGCGAAGAAGGAGGGACATGCCCGGCGGCGGGCGCGGTGGCCGAATCCGGCGACACCGGAGCCGTGCCTGTTGCCGCAGGGCGGGCCGCGGCGGGCTCCGGCTGCCCGGGGCCACCAGCGGGTGCCAGGCCCCAATCTGCGTCGGTGGTGGTAGCCGGAATGTCCCGGCTAGTAGGCGCTTTTGGGTTTGGCTCAGAGCTCGCTGAGCTGCCGGCGCCTGCCACGGCGGTGATCTGGCAGTCGATGCCGATGGTTTTGTGGATGGCCTGGCGCAGATTCTCGGAGTGGTCTGCCCTGCCGAAGGCTCCGGCCAGCCCGGAGGTGGTGAAGATGAGCGTCAGGACCTGGCCGTCAAACTGGCCGACCTGGGCATTGGGCTCCACGAGCGCCCATGTGCTCCGCTTGATTCTTGCCAGGGTCTGCAGGACCTCGGGCCAGGCGCGGCGGAGTACCTCCACGTCGGCATGCCCACCGGCCGGGGCTGCACCGGCAGAGGCTGAGCTCGAAGGGGCTGTGTTCGAAGAGGCTGTGCTCGAAGGGGCTGTGTTCGAAGAGGCTGTGCTCGAAGGGGCTGTGTTCGACGGGGCTTGGGCGCGGGACTGCGGAGCGGGGGCCGAAGGGGCCGCCTGCGCCGCCACCGGCTCGGGGCTTGGGGCCTGTTGGCGCTGTGCCGGTTCAGGCCGCGGGGCGGACTCCGGTGCCTGCGAAGCCGCGGGACGCTGTGGCACAGACTCCCGGCCCTGGCCGTCGGGTGACTCCGGGGCCGGGCGGCGGTCGCGTGCGGCGGCGTCATCCATGGGCCAGTCACCCGTGGTGATCCGCGGTGCTGCCAGGGCTTCCCGTCCGGGTGCGTCCTGTGCCGCTGGTGCGTCCTGGATGCTGGGCGGGCCCACCCGCGGCCCGCTCTGCGCCGGAGCCGGTGCCTGGGCCGGTGCCGGAGCGGGCGGCGTTGGCGTGGACGCCGGAGCCGCCTCTGCCGGAGCAGGCGAAACCGGCGAAGCCGCAGCGGGAGCAGGGGTCGACGTGGCAGCAGGGGAAACAGCGGGCGCGGCTGCGGCAGGCGCCGGCATGGCCGCCGTAACCGCAGCGGGAGCACCGGCGTCGGACCCTCCATAGTTCAGGCGCCGCTCCACGCGGTCGATCCTGGCGGCGATGCCGCGTTCGGTCTGCTCGGAACTGGGCAGCAGGATGCGGGCGCAGAGCAGTTCCAGGTGCAGCCGCGGCGACGTGGCACCCGTCATCTCCGTCAGCGCGGTGTTCGTGACGTCGGCGGCGCGGGACAGCTCGGCTGCGCCGAGATTGTGTGCCTGGCTTTGCATCCGGGCGATCTGGTCGGCCGGCATGCCGCGGAGGATGGCCTGTGCGCTTTCCGGCATGGCCTGCACGATGATGAGGTCGCGGAAGCGTTCGAGGAGATCCTCCACGAAGCGGCGGGGGTCGTGCCCCGTCTGGATGACGCGGTCCACGGCGCGGAAGACCGTGGCAGCATCGGAAGCGGCGATGGCCTCGACGACGTCGTCCAGTAGCGAGGCGTGTGTGTACCCGAGGAGTGCCACGGCGAGTTCGTAATCGAGGCCATTGGGTCCGGCGCCTGCCATGAGCTGGTCCAGCACGGACAGCGAGTCCCGCACGGACCCCGCACCCGCACGGATCACCAGCGACAGCACGCCGGGGGCCACCGGGACGTTTTCCTGCTGGCAGAGCTGCTCGAGGTAGGCCATGAGCGGTTCCGGCGGTACGAGCCGGAAGGGGTAGTGGTGCGTGCGGGAGCGGATGGTTCCGATGACCTTGTCCGGCTCGGTGGTGGCGAAGATGAACTTGATGTGTTCCGGCGGCTCTTCGACGATTTTCAGCAGGGCGTTGAAGCCCGCCGAGGTGACCATGTGGGCCTCGTCAATGATGAAGATCTTGTAGCGGTCCCGTACCGGAGCATAGGTGGCGCGTTCCCGGAGGTCGCGGGCGTCATCCACGCCGCCGTGGCTGGCGGCGTCGATCTCGATGACGTCGAGGGAGCCGGCGCCGCCGCGGGCGAGTTCGACGCAGCTGGGGCAGACGCCGCACGGGGTGTCCGTGGGGCCCTTCGCGCAGTTGAGGCAACGCGCCAGGATGCGCGCAGACGTGGTCTTGCCGCAGCCGCGCGGGCCGGAGAAAAGGTAGGCGTGGTTCACACGGTTCTTGCGCAGCGCCGTCATCAGCGGCTCCGTGACGTGTTCCTGCCCGATAACGTCCGCGAACGAGTCCGGGCGGTACCTGCGGTAAAGGGCAGTTGTAACAGTCACAGGGAAAACCTACCTATAGGGACTGACATTAAATAAGAGACCCCTCATGCACCCGCCAGAGCCCATCTACCCTTGCTACCTTCCGGTCCTGGGGGAGTTCAACAGGATGACGCCACATGAGGGGCCGTCAGATACTTTACCTGAACTTTGGGCGTGGCTCGAATCGGCTCCGGTGGGGCAGTGGCGGGCGCCGCCGTCGTCTTAGCGGTGCCCGTTCACAGGCCAGCTCATGAACGCCGGCTCCTCGTAGGGGTGGGCCCGCCGCAATCCCTGCACAACGGCGTCGAGCACGTCCGCTTCCACGATGCACTCGATCCGGACCTCGGAAACCTCCTCCGGCTCGCCGGTGGTGCCGATGTAGGGGCGGGCTCCGGGCAAGGGGGTAAACCGTCCAGTGCCCGGCGACGTGAAGGAGCAGTGTGAGTAGTCACCCAGCCTGCCTGCGCCGGCATCTCCAATAGCGGTGAGCACCGCCTCGGCATGGGATTCGGGGACGTAAACCACGAGTGAATGCAGCTGGACCATGGCACCATTTTCGGCCGATTGGGAGATGCCGGAAAGTTCAGGTATTCTAGTATCTGCTTTTGGTTCAAGAGCAGCTGGAGAATTCGCCTAGCGGCCTATGGCGCACGCCTGGAACGCGTGTTGGGTTAACGCCCTCGGGGGTTCAAATCCCCCATTCTCCGCCATCGGAAAACCCGGTTCTGACATTGTCAGGGCCGGGTTTTCTGTTTCCTGCGTTGAGTACGGGCGGGGTTAGGTTACGCCCAGCCTCTGGAGCCGTTCGCGCGCGGCTAGCTGGCTGGGGCTAGCCGGGCCCAGTGCGCTGCGTACGACGGCGAGAGTCACCCTGGCGGCCGCCCTCACCGGCAGCGGCAGGGGGCCCAGCCGGGCAGTGCGCAGCCCAAGCAGCCGGCGGTAACCAGGCTCCAAGCTCAGGACGGCGGCCTCGAAAAGCACTCGGTAACCCGGTTTCAGCAGCGGGTGCAGGGGCGGATTCCTGATGAAGGCGACTGTTTCGGCCACCCGTTCGTCGCAGCGAAGAGTGCCACCGCCGAGCCATTCCCCAAGCTCCCGGTCGAGGGCGGCCTTGCTCTCTGGCGGAAACTCCACGCCCATGAGCCTGCCCGCCTGAGCCCATTCGCGCACGTAGGCATCCGGGCCTCCCGGGATGGGGCCGCCCCACAGTTCATGAGCGCGGAGGAACGAATCCGTGAACGTGATGTGCACCCAGCGGAGCAGTTCAGGATCGTTGGCGGAGTACTTCCGGACGTTGCCGCCGCCATCGACGTACTTGCCGTTGACGGACTCATGCAGCCGGCCCACCCTGCCGGTTGCCGCCTGGGCTTCAGTCGTGGATCCGTACGTGAGGGCGTGGATCCACGCCGTGGTCCGGGCCAGCCTGCCCAGCGTATCCTCGCGGAAATTCGAATGGTCGTGGACGCCGGCGAGGACTGCGGGGTGCAGTGTCTGCATCAGCAGGGACCGGATGCCGCCAACGATGGTCGCCACGCCGCCATGGACGGCCCAGACCGCAGAGCCGGGGAGGAAATACCCGGGATCGTCACCCTGGGCAAACTTCCGGGACCAGTCCGGCAGCGCATCCGGGCTGCCTGTCAGCGTGCGCTTCAGTTCCGCCTGCCATTCCGTCAGGAAAGTACCCATGTTTCATTCTCGCGCGCCAAGGCCAGCCGGTTAAGCCTATGACACTGCACGCGCTGGCCCCCCAGTTTTAGGGGTACCGCCCTGCTTTGGCCTGTGGCCACAATGGAGGACACGCTCGTCGAGATAGGAGTTTGGCGGGTACTGAACCAGGAGAATTCTGTGGCAAATAATGGGGGACACAAGCACGCACCGGGGGTGACCGGCCCGGGACGGACCGCCCTGCGGAGCCTATCCGCGGCGGTGGTTGTCGGCTTCTCCGTCTTTGCCTTCGGGTTCCAGGGGCCCGCCGCCACGATCCAGCAGCCCGTGGGGGCTGCCGTCCCGGTTGCTCCTCCCTCGGGAGTTGTCGGGCCGGAGCTCCTTGATCCAGACACCACCGCGCCCGGGTACCCGATCAGCGGCTCCGGCATCGCCGCCCCGGCGAAGGCTCCCACCGGACGCACCGTGTCGAATACCGCCGTCAAGGCAACCAAGACGGGCACCCCCAAATCTCCCGGTGTGGCTTCCAGCGCGCTGAAGCGGCCCGGGGCGGGCTTCCTCATGGCACCCCTGGAGGTGCTGACTCCCAGTTCCCCGTTCGGCCTGCGGCACAGCCCGATCACCGGCGAAGCTGGAGAGTTTCACTGGGGCCAGGACTACGCCGCCGCCTGCGGCACCCGCGTCTACGCTGCCGACGCCGGCGTGGTCCGGGCTGCCGGATGGCATCCCTGGGGCGGCGGCAACAGGGTGGAAATTGACCACGGCAATGGCCTGATCACCACGTACAACCACCTGCAGGGCATCGCCGTCGAAAAGGGCGACCATGTGCGGGTAGGCGAGATCATTGCGGAGGTGGGCACCACCGGATCCTCCACGGGCTGCCACCTGCATTTCGAGGTGATCAAGGACGGTCAGCATCAGGACCCGATGAAGTGGACCCTGCTGCCCATCCGGCAGACCGACCAGCTGACACCTGCCGTATATACCAGCTACGAAGGCGGCGCCGCCAACACGTACGCGTGGGCCATCCCCAACATTCCCGGCAACAGCGGGCCGGGCAACACTGACGACGGCCTGACGCCGGTCACCGCAGCCGCCGTGGCTAACCCGCGCAGCGGCCCGTCAGCCCCGGCGGGAACCACCCTGGTTGCCAGCTCGTCGACCTCCGGTTCCACCTCGTCCCGTCCATCGACCTCCAGCCCGACGGCGACTCCGACTGTTACGGCAAGCCCCAAGCCGACGTCGCCGAAGCCTCCCGCGCCGGCCAAGTCCCAGCCCACCCCAACGCCGACTCCCACACCGACGCCGACCCCCACACCGACGCCGACACCCACCCCGACACCCACCACGCCGCCGGCGGACCCGGCTCCGGTCGAACCGGCTCCGGCTGACCCGGCCCCCACCACGCCGCCGGCGGAGCCAGCGCCCACCGAGTCCGTGACCCCGGCACCCACCGATCCGGTCGAACCCTCCGCGCCGATCACGAGTTCCACACCTGCCCCTACGGATGTTGCCCCCGTCGAGCCCGCTCCGGCGCCTGTGCCGGATCCGGTCCCCACGCCGGCGGACACCGTAACCACGGTTCCGGCCGCGCCGGCACCGGCGCCAGTTCCCACGTCGGAACCGGCAACCGCGACTTCGCCAAGCGCCGCACCAACCGGGGATGCCGCCGCGGCACCAGCGAACGCCACAGCAGAAGCTGTTCCGACAGCGGAGTCCACGGCGGCGCCGTAAACGGTGGCGGGCAGCCGACGTCGGGCTGTCCGCTCACCGGGAAAGCCACGTGGTGAGGAGGTCCAGGGAATGCAACAGAGGCCAAAGCCGTTGTCATTAAAGACAGCCATGCACCCGGCGAGAGAGCACGATGTGACTTTCCTCCAAAAGATTCCGCCGACACCCGACGGAACGCACCCGGGCTTCGGTTGCCCTCAGGGCGATGCAGTGCCGGCGGCGGATGCGTCCGCCGACGACGGCTGTACAGGCTGTACCGGTAAGCCGGGCACTTTCCGGAAGAGCATTCCGCCCGGAACTGTCCGGGGGAGTTCCCCCTGCTTCTCTGCGGCGAAGCTGCCGGGCGCATAGCCCACTGTCCGTCAGGTTCGGCGGAATGCGGCAAACCCAACAATGCGGCAACTAATGGAGCGGTCATCGGGTGATGACCGAGCGAGGAAACGAAAGCGAGGAAGGTAGCCTGAAAGCAGCGGCGGTGTTGTAATTTTTCAACATGCCAACTCCCGTTTCCCCCTAGTTCGCTTTTTATCTGGTTGGATGGAACGTACTGAGAGGGACACAGGAGGCGCCCGCTTCCTAACTACCGCGAAGGCAGCAATGGAGCTCATCGAGGCCGAGCATCCCCGGCCACGCCATTTTCTACTCCACCTGAGTGACACCCATCTGTTGGGAGGTCCGGACCCCCTCTACGGCGCAGTTGACAGCGAAGCCCGCCTGATCCAGCTCTTCGATGAGGTTCAGGCCTCCGGCGCACGCCCGGAAGCCGTGATTTTCACCGGCGACCTGGCGGACAAGGGCGACCCCGAGGCCTATGCCAAGCTCCGCGCTGTCGTGGAGCCCGCATGCCGGGACCTCGGCGCCCAGGTCATCTGGGCCATGGGCAATCACGACAACCGCGCCAACTTCCGCGCGGGCCTGTTCGACCAGCACGGCAACGACGACCCCGTCGACCACAGCTACTACGTCAACGGGCTGCGGGTCATCACCATGGACACGTCCGTGCCCGGATATCACCACGGCGAACTCAGCGACAACCAACTGGACTGGCTCGCCGGGCAGCTGGAGACCCCCGCACCGGACGGCACGATCCTGGCCCTGCACCATCCGCCGGTTCCGTCGGTGCTGGACCTGTCGGTGCTGGTGGAGCTCCGCGACCAGGCGTCCCTGGCGGCCGTGGTGCGCAACTCGGATGTGCGCAGCATCCTTGCCGGCCACCTGCATTACTCCACGACGGCGAGCTTCGCCGGCATCCCTGTGTCCGTGGCCTCGGCGACGTGCTACACCCAGGACCTGAACGTTCCGGTCGGCGGCACGCGCGGCCGCAACGGCGGACAGGCCTTCAACCTGGTGCACGTTTATGAGCACACGGTGGTGCATTCAGTGGTGCCGCTGGGCGCAACTCCGACTGTGGGCGAGTATGTCAGCCCGGAGGAAACGGAACGGCGCCTGGCAGCAGCCGGAATCCGCATCCCGGAAGGGGCCAAACGCCCGATGCTCACGCGGAAATAGAGGGCTCACGCGGAAGCAGCGTCAGTACACACAGAAACCCCGCCGGAGCCGGATCCGGCGGGGTTTCTGCGTTGTGACGCCTACTTTTCCCAGGGCGCCTTGATCGGGAAGTACTTCTCCAGGAAGTCCGTAACCAGCTCCGCACGTTCGCCGGCCGGAACCTCCGGGAAACTGCCGTCGTTGAGGCAGAAGAAGTCCATGTTGCGCTTGGTCAGCAGCTTGGGCAGGTACTTCAGTCCCGACCGGAGTGTGGTGTCCACGTAGCGCACCTTGGCTGCCGTCTGGGTGACGGCCCGCCCGGTCAGCAGCGCGTAGTAGTGGTAGAAGGAATTCGTGACGGAGATGTTGTCCGCGGCCCTGAACGTGCTGGCGGCAGTCTTCGCGAACTCCGCGGGGAACTCCTGCTCCATCTGGGCAACCAGGCTGCGCCGCAGCGGTGCCGCCGTGTGCTCCAGGTGGCGGGTGGTGATCCGGCCGAAGCGGTTCCAGAGCAGTTTGCGGTTGACCCGCGCCGCGTTTTCGAAGCCGCTGCGTTCGGCGTCGTTGTCGCCGAGGCCGATGCGGGTCTCCGCCTCGATGAACTTGGTGATGCCACCCGGAGTGAAGAACATGTCCGGCCCCACAGGCCGCCCGAAGAACATGTCATCGTTGGAGTAGAGGAAGTGCTCGGAAAGGCCCTCGATGTGGTGCAGCTGGCACTCCACGGCCTGCGAGTTGTGCGTGGGCAGCACCGACGGGTCGGCGAAGAACTCCTCGCTCCGGACAATGGTGACGGACGGGTGGTCAGCCAGCCATTCCGGCGCGGGGGAGTCCGTCGCGATGAAGATGCGGCGGACCCACGGTGCGAACATGTACACCGACCGGAGCGCGTACTTGAGCTCGTTGATTTGCCGGTAGCGCGCCTCGTGGTCATCGCCTTCGCCAAGGACGGCTCCCGCCATCCGGGCACGCCGGGCGGCGATGTACTCCGGGGAGGTGCCGTCCACCCAGGAGAAGACCATGTCGATATCAAAGCTGATATCGCTTGCGTGGTCAGCGAACATATTCTCGATGGTGGGCCAGGTGTGCCCATACCGCTCAACCGTTCCGCGGACGGCATCGTGTGCCATCATGGTGCGGCGGGTCAGGGAGTTCTCGATCGGCAGGATTACTTCGTTGCCCAGGAAGCTCCACAGCTCCACCTGGACGCCGGCGGAGGCCCCGAATTCGAAGCCGCCGTTGGGCTCCACCCGCGGGCGGTACAGCCGGAAGATGCGTGCCTGCCGGTTGACGGAGAGTTCGCCGTCGGCCACCAGGACGGACGTCTTCTTCTTCGCGTCCACGGTCATGGAGTAGAACGGCTCGCTCCGGCAGGCGTCAACGAGGGCGGACCGCAGCTTCTTGCGGTCCTTCCAGTCGAGGGCGACC
Organism: Arthrobacter sp. K5; assembly: GCF_040448525.1. NCBI lineage: Bacteria > Bacillati > Actinomycetota > Actinomycetes > Micrococcales > Micrococcaceae > Arthrobacter > Arthrobacter sp. K5. Next base: position 3,856,417 of record NZ_CP159279.1, read on the forward strand.
ACCGGACGGTCGTTGTTGCCCCGCACCAGCAGGTAATCCAGCCCGGCCCCGTCCAGCACATTCCGCAGGAAGAGCAGGTCCTCGACCATGGCCTGGTAGGGCGTCCGTGTGTCGTTGATCAGCGCATAGCGGCCTGACCGGCGAACGACGTCGGGGCGGTGCTTGAGGCGCGCCACAGCCGCCGGCGACGTTGCTTCCGCGAGTGCGGGTACGTCCTCGGATGCCTGACCGCCGTAGTAGATGTCATCCTGAACAGTCACGTCGGTAATGGTGTTTCTCCCAAGCTGCTAGGGGTGAAGTCTTACTTGCATGATAGTCCTGCCGGTAAAACTTGCCGGGCAGGCGGCTTGGTGGTGGGCCGGGCCTCTAGGCCCCGCCCCCTGTGCCGCGGCAGCGGGCTTAGCCCAGCAGCGCCTGACGCCAACCCGCCAGGAACGCTGCCCCGGCGTCGTCGTGAATGACCGTTTCCGGCAGGCCAAGGTCGGCGGCGGTGAGAACGTCATAGGGCTTGGCCGGGACGCCGTCCGCGGGACGGACGTCGACGTGTTTCACGGCGTGGTCGTTGTGGTGCAGCCAGTCGGCCATGGCGTAGTCGGTGCGGGAATCGCCCACCGTCCGCCAGGCCTGCGGTGTGATTCCCTGGGCCGCCAGCAGCTCCACCGCGCGGCTCGCGCCAAGGTCCTTGCCCAGCCGGACGGACTCAATGTCCGTGGAAATGATGGTGGGGTCCACGCGGTAGTCGATCTCGTCGTCAGAGTTCGGCGCGTGGTGCTCCAGCCGTACGACGCCGAAACCGTGGCGTTCCATGAGCTCCAGCGCCTCGGCATCAAACAGCTTCTGCTCGGCGAGGTATTCACTGTTGGGCACCTCGATGTGCTGCTCCACCGACACCATGGCGCGCTTGGTTTCATCGAAGAACATGTGGGACGCGTAGTCCTCAGCCACCATGCGCCGGATATCGTCGCCGTAGGCCGCCGGCACGGCAAGCTCGTGGTCCACGTGGATGGGGCCGGGGCCGGCAGCGGTGTAGCTGAACCACACGGCGCCCTTTTCGCAGATGGCGTGGATCAGGGTTCCGCCGGGCATTCCGGCTGCGATCATGGGCGCCATGACCTGCTCGCGGATGAACGCATCCGAGCGCCCGGTGTTGAAGATGACCGGTATTCCGGCGTTCGCGAGGGCCACCAGATCGGCAATGATTTCCGGTTTCACATCCCTGGTCACCGGGCTGGCGACAGGGCCGTCGACGTCCAGGAGAAGGGCCAGGGCGGGTGCCGACGGAGTGTGGGGGCCGAACCCGGTGGCGGGGTTCGCTGAAGGTGCAGTCATGGCTCCATTCTGTCAGCCGGCGCCGGCCAAACCGCCCGCACAGCGGGTCGCGGCCAGCATGTGACACATAGTTACTGTTTGGCTACAACCTTCCGCGGCGCGCTGATTCCACATTCCCTAGAACCGGCCAGTTGCTTACGCTTGCAGGGTGATATTCAAAGCTGTGGGCGAGGGACGCCCTTACCCCGACCATGGTTTCAGTACCCCCAAAGACTGGGCGGCGCTTCCGCCCCGTCCCGTGCGGCTGGATGAACTTGTGACCACCAAGCGGACCCTGGACCTTGAAGCGCTCCTTGCCGAGGACTCCACTTTCTTTGGCGACCTGTTTCCCCACGTGGTGCAGTACCAGGGCACCCTCTACCTGGAGGATGGCCTGCACCGGGCGGTAAGGACGGCACTCCACCAGCGCACCGCCATACATGCAAGGGTGCTCGTGATCGATGGCTAGAAAACCCAAAGACCTGACCGTTCTCCACGGTCACCGCGTCATTACCGGCCCCGAGCTCAGGGCCACGTTCGTCGACGACGACGAACATGCGGAGAACCCCGGCCGGCTCCGCCGCCGGATCCTGCACGGTGTGGTGCTCGTGCTGCTGCTGGGCCTCATTTTCGCAGGAGTCATGGGGGCTATGGGTGTGATGAGCGGGCAGATCAAGTTTCCGTCCGCCATCCAGGCGCAGGAGAACTCCTCCGTCTGCCCCGCCACAACCTTCGACTACACTCCGCCGGCCAAGGTGAAGGTGAACGTCCTCAACGCCACGAGCCGCAACGGCCTGGCCAAGGCGGCAGCCAATGAATTCAAAGCCCGGAAGTTTGTTGTTGGCAACGTGGCCAACACCCAGACCGGATACCGCGGCGTGGCGGCAATCGTCTCGGGTGCTGCCGGACAGTCGGCGGCCTTCACCGTGCAGCGGAACCTGCCGGGCTCCGATTACTTCCAGGACGGGCGCAAGGATGCCAGCGTGGATGTGATCCTGACCAGCGACTACCGCGGCCTGGTCAAGCCGCAGCTAGTTGACCAGACGCCCGGCCAGCTCAGTTGCCCGCGTGAAAGCCGGCGCGTGGCCGACGACTCGCAGTGGCCTGTCATGCCCACCCAGGGCGCCAAGCCCTGATCTTCAGCGCCGGCCGGGTCCTGCCGCTGGCTTGCCCTTAGCCGGCCGGCTGATCCCGCCTGGTCCTTAGCCGGCCTCAGCGGCCGGCGGCTGCAGGCGCAGGGGGCGGCCGCCGTCGTCGAACCTTGCCCCGGCGCCCAGCTGGATGAAGCGGACGGTCCGGGAGATCCTGTCCTCCAGATCTTCGGTGGCATCGCCGCCGCGGGCAGCGCTGGAGGAGAGCGTGCCGTGGATCAGCTGCGCCTGCTGCAGGGGATCGGCCCTGGGGAAGTAGCCCTGGTCCATGCCGTCGCGCAGAATGTCCTGCAGCATGTCATTGAGCCCGCCCACGTGGTCCGCCAGCTTGGCGAACGACGCCGGCGAGAGGACTGAGCCCATGGCCGGACCCGGGGGCAGATGGCGCCGGCTGAGATCCTCCACCTGGGCACGCACGTACAGGGCCAGCTGCGCCACCGGATTGTCCAGCCGGGCCAGCGACTCGCGCAGCCCCGTCATGAACCGTTCCGTCTCCACGAGCGCGTAGGCGATCAGGAGCTCTTCGATGTCGGCGTAGTAGTTGTAGACAGCCGTGCGGCCAATCCCTGCATGCCGGGCGACGTCCGTCATGGTGAGCCCGGGCAGGCCGTGGGAGAAGAGGAGCTCACCGAAGGCGTTCAGGATGCGGCGCTGGGTCTCGGCGCGTTGGGCAGCGTTGGTGGGGGCCGAGATCCGTGGCATAGGGACACTTTACCGCCATCTGTCACCAAACCGTTCAGGAAGCGTCAGACGGGGCAGCCGTCCGGGCCGCACGCTTCGGCGTCGCCGGCCATCATCAGCGGGTGCGACTCCTGCCAGGCCTGCTCGAGGGCCATGGTGAAGCTCGCCGCAGGCTGGGCGCCGGACAGTCCGTACTTGCGGTCGATCACGAAGAACGGAACGCCGCTGATGCCCAGGGCGCGGGCTTCGGCGAAGTCGCGGCGGACGTCGTCGGCGTACCTGTCGGTGCTGAACAGCTCGGCAACGTCACGTGCGCCGAGCCCAAGATCTGCGCCGACCGAGGCGAGGTAGTCGGGACTGCCGATGTCCTTGCCGTGCTCGAAGTGGTCGCTGAGCAGCCGCTCCTTGGCCGCATCCTGCTTGCCGTGCACCGCAGCCAGATGGATCAGCCTGTGGGCCGTAAAGCTGTTGGCAACGACGACGGCGTCAAACCGGTAGTTGAGGCCCTCACCTTTGGCCTGGGCTGCTACATGCTCGAACATCTGCGTGACCTGGGCGGGGGCGAGGCCCTTGCGTGTGCTGAGGTAGTCCAGTTCGGTGCCGTCGTAGTGTTCGGGCAGGGTCGGGTCCAGCTGGTAGCTGCGCCACTGCACCTCCACCTGGTCGCGGTGCGGGAACTGGGCAAGGGCGGCCTCGAACCGGCGCTTGCCGATGTAGCACCAGGGGCACGCGACGTCTGACCAGATCTCAATCTTCATGCCTGCGACAACTCCCGGGCCCTCCTGGGCATTCCTGCGGAGGCAGTTGCTTTGGTCACGCCGGCCGGACGCTGTTCTCTGGTAGCCAGGCTTCCCGCAGCCCTTGTCTGGCGGCGGGTCCGGCCATATTGTTTGGACTAACTCCCGGCGGTCAGGCCGTACATTCGTGGGAGGCAACATGCGCATTGGACTGATATCGGCCCCATGGATCCCGGTTCCACCGCCCGGGTACGGCGGCACCGAACGGGTGGTGGACAGCCTTGCGCGCGGGTTCGCTGCGGCCGGGCATGAGGTCCTGCTGGCCGCCCCGTCGGACAGCACCTGCCCCGTTCCCCTGGCTCCACGGATGCGTCCCTCGGAACCGGCGGATATGGGTTTGGCATTGTCGGAGCTGAGCCACATCATCCGGGCATACGACGGCATGGCAGGCGTCGACATCATCCACGACCACACCCTGACCGGACCGCTGTATCCCCACCGGCCGGCCGGAGTTCCGGTGGTCACCACCATCCACATCCGCCTGGCACCGCAGGCCCTGGACCTGTACAGCGCCATAGGCAAGACCGCCGGCATCATTGCCATCTCCCATGACCAGGTCAGCCGGTCCCCGCAAGTCCCGGTGACGAAGGTGATCCACCATGGCATGGACGTGGCGTCGGTTCCGGTGGGTCAGGGGAACGGCGGTTACCTGTGCTTCGTCGGACGGATGTCCCCGGACAAGGGCATCCTCGAAGCAATCCACATCGCACGTGCCGCAGTAATCCCCCTGCGCATCAGCGCCAGGATCCAGGGACCCGAGGAGCAGAGCTATTTCGACGACGTCGTCAGGCCGGCGCTGGGACCCGATGTGGAGTTCACGGGGCCGCTGTCCGACGCCGAAAAATACGAACTGGTGGGCGGCGCGCTCGCGTTCCTGAATCCGATCCAGTGGCCGGAACCATTCGGACTCGTGATGATTGAGGCGCTGGCCACCGGAACGCCCGCTGTGGGGACTCCCGCCGGTGCGGCTCCCGAAATCGTGGAGCACGGGATCACGGGTTACCTCGGCGGGGTCGACCAGCTCGCTGGATTCGCCGCCCAAGCCGGAGGCCTCAGCCGGGCGGCCTGCCGCGCCTCGGTGGAGCATCGCTTCAGCTCGGCCCGCATGGTGGCGGACCACCTGGCGCTCTATGAAGAGATTGTGGGCGGACATGCCGCGGAGCGCCGGCACATCACCTAGCTATATTGACCCAGCTGGCAGTGCTCCGGGACTGCACAGTTTCAGTCATTGGGGGTCCCTTCCTGGGCGGCGTCGTACTTGAGGCCGATCTGGCGGCGGATCTCGTCCATCGCGGCCATGACAGCCACGCTCTCGTTCGGGGGAAGAACAATGCCCGCGGTGAGGCCGGCCCCGATGAGGCGTTCCATCTCGGCCGCTTGGTACTGCATCCCCCGGCTGGTGACCCTCTGGTCAAACTTTTCCAGGACATTGCCCGCAGTGTCGAACCGGGTGAAGGGCGTCGGGTTGTACCAAGTGGGCTCGATGTCGATCCACCCCTCAGTCCCAATGATGGCGGCGCGGTTGTTTGAGGCGGTGTCCAGGGCACAGTCCACGAGAGCCTGCTGCCCGTCCGCGTACTCGAAGATTGCTGCCGTTTGCCTGTCCACGCCCGTGGCCGTCATCGCGGCGCTGGCCCGGATGGTGTCCGGTGTGCCGAGGACGTCCAGGACAAAGGACACCGGGTAGACGCCGAGGTCCAGCAGCGCACCGCCGCCCAGGGCAGGGTCGTTGAGCCGGTGCGTGGGATCCTTGGGAAGGTTCTGGTTGTGGCTGGCCGTGACCTTCCGGATCTGTCCGAGCGAGCCCTCGGCGATGATCTCGCGGAGCCGGATCATGTGGGGGAGGAAGCGGCTCCACATGGCCTCCAGTGCCACGAGCCCCTTGGCCTCAGCCAGCGCAAAGATTTCCTGCGCTTGCCGGGCGTTGATGGTGAACGGCTTCTCCACCAGCACGTGCTTTCCGGCGTTCAGGGCGAGCAGCGCGTGGGCATGGTGGTACGTGTGCGGCGAGGCAATGTAAACGACGTCGACGTCCGGGTCCGTAACCAGTGCTTCATAGCTTGCATGTGCGGTGGGAATGGCGAACTTTTCACGGAACGCCTTGCTCGATTCTGCGTTGCGGGAGCCGACGGCCTGCACAGTGAAGCCGTTCTCGGCAAGGTCCTGCGTTTGCAGGCCCGCGATGAATCCCGTGCCGAGGATTCCCCAGCGGATGTGTCCGTCGGAAGTGCCATTGGGATGGTTGGTCACTGCTCAGTCCTTTGCGGGGTTGGAGTTGGCGGGCGGGTACGCGACGTACGCGAACCGGGTGGAATCGGGCGCCCAGCTGTTGACGTTCAGTGTTCCCTGGCCGCCGAAGAGGGCCCAGGTCTGCAGCGGCGCGGCCCAGTTATCGGTTGAGACAAGTACGACGTCGACCGGCAGGTCCGCCGGGTGGCCTTGCGTGCCACTGGGGAAACGGAGATAGCTGGCCAGGCGGCCATCGGGGGACAGATGCGGGAACCAGTCGACGGTGTCGCTCGACAGCAGTTGCTCGCGGCCTCTGCCATCCGCGCGGATGCGGGCGAGCTGGGCGTGCCCGGGCGCGCTGGTGAACGCCTCCGTGTTGAAATAGAGCCACTCTCCGTCGGGCGAGTACTCGGGGCCGTCGCAATGCCCGTCACCGGTGTCGAACCACGACGGCGGCCCGCCGCCCGCGGGCAGGGTCAGGAGCCGGCCGGGCTGCGTGAAGTTTCCGGCCTCGATACCCACATAGGCGAGCTCACCGCCGTCGGGACTCACTCCGTGCAGGAAGTGGAAGAAGCCGTCGTCGGCCGTGACCCTCCGGCCCTCTCCGCCGCCGAGCGGCGCATGGTAAATGTGACCGTCGTTTGCCGATAGAAAGATGCCTGTCCCGTCGGGCGCCAAAACGTGGTCGTTGTTGAGCTCGGGGATGCCGCTGAGGGGAACCTGGCTGAGCTGGCCGCTGCCCGGCTCGAACCGCCAGAGCGCGCCGACCCCGTTGAGGATGAGGGCCGAGCCGTCGAGAGTCCAGTTGGGCGCTTCGAGGAGGAGTTCTTCGGACCTGAACACCAGCTCGCGGTCGCCAGTGACGGACGCGATCCAAACCTCGCAGCGCTGGCCCGGCTGAAGGGTCCGCAACATTTCCAGAGCTCCTTGAATTCAAATGTTCCGCCACCGGCATTGTGCGCCCTGTCCCCACCGGGCTTCGCCGAACACGGCGTCGTTGTGATGTGGCGGGTGCCTGCCGGTCAGTCTTTGGTGCTGAAGGCGGCGTCGAAGCTGGTCTGGGAGGCGGGGAAGTCGAACTTCTTCAGCGCGGCGAGGGCTTCGGGGGCGCCGTGGAGGCGGTCCATGCCGGCGTCTTCCCATTCGATGCTGATGGGGCCGGTGTAGCCGATCGCGGTGAGGGCGCGGAAGGAGGATTCCCAGGGGACGTCGCCGCGTCCTGCGGAGACGAAGTCCCAGCCGCGGCGGGGGTCGCCCCAGGGCAGGTGGGAGCCCATGACGGTGTTTCGGCCCGTGAACCGGAGCTTGGTGTCCTTGCAGTCCACGTGGTAGATCCGGTCTTTGAAGTCCCAGATGAAGGAGACGGGGTCGATGCCCTGCCACATGAAGTGGGAGGGGTCCCAGTTCAGGCCAAACGCTTCGCGGTGGCCGATCGCTTCGAGGGTGCGGACGGTGGTCCAGTAGTCGTAGGCGATCTCGGACGGGTGGACTTCGTGGGCGAAGCGGACGCCGCATTCGTCGAAGACGTCCAGGATGGGGTTCCAGCGGTCCGCGAAGTCCTGGTAGCCGGCATCGATGACCTTTTCCGGGACGGGCGGGAACATGGCGACGTACTGCCAGATGGAGGAGCCGGTGAACCCGACGACGGTGTCGACGCCGAGGGCTTTGGCGAGCCGGGCGGTGTGCTTCATTTCCTCGGCGGCACGCTGTCGGACGCCTTCGGGGTCGCCGTCGCCCCAGACCTTGGATCCCACGATGGCTTCGTGCCGGAAGTCGATGGGGTCATCGCAGACGGCCTGGCCCTTGAGGTGGTTGGAGATCGCCCAGACTTTGAGGTTGTACTTGTCCAGGATGGCGAGTTTGGCTTCGACGTAGCCGGGTTCGTCCCACCGCCAGGCGTCCAGATGGTCGCCGGAGACGGCGATTTCGAGGCCGTCGTATCCCCAGCCGGAAGCCAGCTTGGCGACTTCCTCGAACGGGAGGTCGGCCCACTGGCCGGTGAACAGGGTGTACGGGCGGGGCATGTCAGGCTCCTTTGGTCGGTGTGGCGGCTGCGGCGCCGGTGGGCTGGACGAGTTGGATGGTGGCGCTTTTCGCTGCCGCGGACTCCTCGACGGCAGCCAGCACGCGCTGGACGGCGAGGCCCTCTTCGAACGCCGGCGACGGCGCCTCGCCGGCGCCGATCGCGGACAGGAAGTCGCGGATCTCGTGCGTGAAGGTGTGTTCCCAGCCGATGATGTGGCCCTGCGGCCACCAGACATCCAGGTAGGGGTGGTCGGGCTCGTTGACCAGGATCCGGCGGAAACCCTGCTCCCGCACCGGGGCGGTGGCGTCCAGGAAGCCGAGTTCGTTCAGGTTCTCGAGGTCGAAGAGGATGGTGCCCTTCTCGCCGTAGACCTCCAGCTTCAAGGAGTTCTTCTGACCGGTGGCCACCCGGGATACTTCGACGGAGGCGATGGCCCCGGAGGCGAGGGACAGTGTGGCCCAAGCGGCGTCGTCGACCGTCACGGCCTCCGGCCCGTGCTGTCCGGGCCGGACTGTCGTGAAGGTGTGCAGCCGGCCGGAAACCTCGGTCACGGCGTCCCCGAGGAGGAACAGGACCTGGTCGATCGCGTGGGAGGCGATGTCCCCGAGGGCGCCGGACCCGGCGGTTTCCTTGTTCAGCCGCCAGGTCATTGGTGATTCCGCGTCCGCGAGCCAGTCCTGCAGGTACGCGGCACGCACATGCCGCACGGCGCCGAGGCGGCCCTCCGCGATCAGTTGCCGGGCCAGTGCCAGTGCGGGCACTCGGCGGTAGTTGAATCCGACCATGGACTGCACGCCCCTGGCCCGCGCCGCCTTGGCAGCGTCGGTCATGGCCTCGGCCTCCGCGAGGGTGTTGGCCAGCGGCTTCTCCACGAGCACATGCTTCCCGGCTTCGAGGGCGGAGATGGCGATCTCGGCGTGCAGCCAGCCTGGGGCACAGATGTCGACGATGTCGATGTCGTCCCGTTCCAGGACGGAGCGCCAGTCCGTCGCGGACTCGGCCCAGCCATACTTTGCCGCTGCCGCTGCGACCTGGCCGGCGTCCCGGCCCACGAGCACTTTCTGCTCGAAGGCCGGAACGTCAAAAAAGCTGGCGACGTTCCGCCACGCGTTCGAGTGGGCCTTGCCCATGAAGGCGTAACCGATCATCGCCACGCCCAAAGGGCGGCTGGCTACGGACGGTGTGCCGGGTGATTCGCGGGAAGTCATTGGTATTCCTAGAGAGTGAGGGCGGTGGGGTTCCAGTCCTCGGGGAGGGCTGCGGACGCGGGGACGGAGCTTTCGACGTCGACGAACGTTCCCGATTCCACGGATTCGGAAATCGAGACCATGGTGTCCAGGACGTGGTAGGCGAGGTTGCCGGTGGCGCGGTGCGGAACTCCGGCGCGGATGGAGCGTGCCATGTCCAGTACGCCCATGCCGCGTCCGTTGGCCGGGCCGGTGGCCGGGATGACCGTCCAGTCTTCGTCGCCGGTGCGCCAGAGCTTGATGTCGCCGTCGAAATTATTGGGGTCCGGAAGTGAGATGGTGGCTTCGGTGCCTGTGATCTCCACAAATCCCATCCGCAGGCGCGGCGACTCGAACGAGAAGACGCTGTGCGAGGACTGGCCACCCTCGAACTGGGCCATCGCGGAGACATGGGTGGGGACATCCACGGTGAATTCCTCGCCGGCCTTGGGACCGGAGCCGATGACGCGGACTCCCTTGGCCTTGGACCCGACGGCGGCGACCTTCCGGACCGACCCGAACGTCTGGACGAGGGCTGTGAGGTAGTACGGGCCCATGTCGAACAGCGGCCCTGCACCGTGCTGGAACAGGAAGGCCGGGTTCGGGTGCCAGGACTCCGGCCCGGGGGTCTGGAACGTGGTCATGGCGGTGAGCGGGGTGCCGATGTCGCCGCGTTCGATGAGCCTGCGGGCAGTCTGCAGTCCCGCTCCGAGGAACGTGTCCGGCGCGGTGCCGAGGCGGATTCCCGCCGCGTCGGCCGTCTTCAGCAGCCCCAGCCCCGATTCGCGGTCCAGCGAGAAGGGCTTTTCGGTCCAGACATGCCTGCCGGCGTTGACGGCGGCGGTGGCCACCTCCACGTGCGCCGCCGGGATGGTCAGGTTCACGATGATTTCGACGTCGGGATGGTTCAGCGCGGCATCCACGCCGCCCCACTCGGGGATGCCGTACTCCTTGGCGCGTGCCTCGGCAGCCTCCTCGAAGAGGTCAGCGATGATGTGGACCTTGAGGTCCGGGAAGACGGTCAGGTTGTCCAGGTACTGCTTGCTGATGTTACCGGCGCCGATGACGCCGACACCGACGGGGCCGCGGTGGGCGAATGCGCCGCCGCTCATGCCTGTGCTCCTCCGGTGGTCTTTGCGGAGCCGGAGTTCAGGAAGCTGAGCGACTGGGTGATGCCGTCGAAGATGTCACCGGTGTAGTCGTCGAATTCCACGACGCCCACTTCCAGGGACTTTGCCGCGCCGATGACGTCCCATACCGGGATCCTGCCTTGGCCGGCCGGCTGCTGGGCCTTGGTGTCGGTGTTCAGCGGTCCGTCCTTGATGTGGATGAACTTCACCCGGTCGCCCAGCTTGGTCAGGATCTCCACCGGGTCCTGGCCGCCCACGGCAACCCAGTAGGTGTCCACCTCCAGGACCAGCTCGGGATCCAGCAGCCCTTCGAAGTACTCCAGGGCTGTCTTGCCGCCGATGGTGGACTCCAGTTCCCAGGCGTGGTTGTGGTAACCGACGCGAATGCCGTATTCGGCGCCCTTCTTGGCGGCGGCGTTGAGCTTTGCTGCGGTCGCCTGGATGTCCTCGGCCTTCTGCCAGTGCTCGGCGGTGATGTACGGCTCGATCACCGTGCCGATGCCGAGTTCCCTGGCGGCGGCGAAGATCTGGTCCTGGTCCTGGCTCAGCAAGGGCGCGTGGCCGGAGGGGGCGGTCAGGCCGTTCTCCTTCAGTGCAGCGCCGAGTTCCTTGGCCGTGGTCACGAAGTTGTAGGGCTCCACCTGGGTGAAACCGATCTCAGCTACCTTCCGGATGGTGCTCGGCAGATCCTCCTGGATGGCGTTGCGGAGGGTGTACAGCTGGAGGGAATACGACATGGCGCTCCTTTGCGGATTCTGTCTGGTTATTGCTCAACCTAGGATGACTTTTGCCGTTCGTCAAGCAAAAGTCGGAAAGTTATCGACAAGCTTTTTGAGGTGTGACACGCAGAAGCAATCGTGCTTCACTGATCCCATGAGTCGAACTGGGCATGCGGAACTGGCCTCCACGGACAACATCGGAAGTCTCTCGCGAGCCGGCGACCTGTTTCAGTTGCTTCGCGATGGCAAGGCCCGAACCCGCGCTGAGCTGGCGTTGACCACGGGGCTCGCCCGCTCCACGGTGGCCTCACGCATTGACGCACTGATTGCCTCCGGACTGGTCGGTCCCGCGGGTGAGGCGACATCGAGCGGCGGCAGGCCGCCGTCGCGCTTTGCCTTCAAGCCGGCTGCCCGGGTAGTGCTGGCTGTCGACGTCGGTGCTACACACGTGATCATCGCTGTCACTGACCTGGGCGGAAAGATCCTCAGTGAACGGCGGTTGGCCCAGGATGTGGCCGAGGGGCCGGAAGCCGTGCTGGGGCGGATCATTACCGATGCGACGTCACTGCTGGCGGTGACGGGGAGGACTTCGAAGGACCTTGCTGGTGTGGGGATCGGCCTCCCGGGACCCGTGGAGCATGCCACCGGTATGCCCGTGAAGCCGCCCATCATGCCGGGTTGGGACGGGTTTGATGTGGTCCGCCACGTCCAGGGCTCGTTCCCTGTTCCGGTACTGGTGGACAACGACGTCAATATCATGGCACTCGGTGAACGCACAGCCCACTGGCCGGAGCACGACAACTTCCTGTTCATCAAGGTGGCCACGGGCATTGGCGCCGGCATCATCAGCAGCGGCCAACTGCAGCGCGGCGCCAACGGCACGGCGGGGGACCTGGGCCACGTCCGCGTGCCGAGGGGCGATGACGTTCTGTGCCGGTGCGGCAACTATGGCTGCCTCGAGGCGCTCGCGTCGGGCCCGGCTGTGGCGCGGGCACTGGCGGCGCAGGGCGTTCAGGCGGAGAGCGGAGCCGACGTCCTCAGCCTGGTGGCCGGCGGCAACCTGCAGGCGATCCAGGCCCTGCGCCAGGCAGGACGGGACGTGGGTGACGTGCTCGCCACGGTGGTGAACCTGCTCAATCCCTCCGTCATTGTCGTTGGCGGAAGCCTGGGCCAGGCGGGCGAACACCTCATGGCGGGCGTCCGGGAAGTGGTTTACCGAAGGTCCCTGCCCCTGGCCACCACGCACCTGCGCATTGGCCTGTCGATGGCGGGCGGCCAGGCTGCAGTGCTGGGCGCGAGCCAGATGGTCACCCAGCACGTCCTGTCCCCGGCCGTCATCGAGGCCAGCCTGCAAGCTGCGGGGTAACGGCCAGCACGCACCCCTGAACATCCAACTGAAGCGAAACGGAGACTTGAATTGAGCAAGCACAAATCGGCGCCCCTGCGGGTCGGCGTCGTTGGAATCGGCTGGGCCGGCCAGCAGCACATCGAGGCCTACAAGAACCTCGACGGCGTGGAGCTGGTTGCGGTCGCCGCGATGGAAGAGGACCTGCTTAAGAGCATCAAGGACGAGTACAGCGTCCCCCACACGTTTGCCCGCTGGGAGGACCTGATCGAACTCGACGGGCTCGACGCCGTCAGCGTAGCCGTGCCGACCTTCCTGCACGCCCCGATTGCCATCGCGGCGCTTGAACGCGGACTGCACGTCCTGAGCGAAAAGCCCCTGGCACGTAACGGCGAGGAAGGCCTCCAGATGGTGGAAGCGGCGCGTAAAGCCGGCCGCGTGTTGGACGTGGCCTTCAACCACCGCCGCCGCGGTGACATCCAAAAGCTGAAAGGCATTATCGACGACGGCGAACTCGGCCGGCCGTACTACGCCAAGGCTTCGTGGCTCCGCCGGCAGGGGATCCCGATGCTGGGCAGCTGGTTCACCAACCCTGCCCTGGCGGGCGGCGGCCCGCTCGCCGACATCGGCGTCCACGTCCTGGACTATGCCCTGCACCTGCTGGGTGAACCCAGGGTCATCTCCGTCTCGGCGTCGACGCATTCCGAGCTGGGCCCCCGCGGCCTGGGCGGCAACGCCCGCTACACCGCCATGAAGTCCTCCCACAAGTTTGAGGTGGAGGACTTCGCGTCGGCGTTCATCCGTCTTGAAGGCGGCGGCACACTGGTCCTCGAAGCCGGCTGGGCAGCCTACCGGGACGAGGAAGACCTGATGGACTTCACCGTTTACGGGACGGACGGCGGAGCGGAACTCCGCGCCGTCGGGGCCTCCAACGTCCCTGTCGCAGATGTCCGGATCTTCAAGGAAAAGGACGGCGAGAACGCCGACTATGTGGTGGTCGCCGAGCCGGGCCGGGCGCACCAGGCTGTGGTGGAGGACTTTGTGGAAGCCGTCCGCGGTGGCGAGACCGTGTGGGGCGCCCACGACGGCTCGCTCGCCCTGACCCGTGCCCTGGTGCTCGACGCCTGCTACAAATCCGCCCTCGAACAGCGCGAAGTGAGGCTCTGACATGACCGGCAAACTCAACATCCTGGTATGGAACGAAGGTGTCCATGAGGCGAACAACCAGCCGGAAACCATGGCTGAGATGTACCCCAAGGGCATGCACGGCGCCATCGCCGACGGACTCAAGGGTTTCTACCCCGACTCCGGCATCACCACCGCCACGCTGGCCGACCCGGAACACGGCCTGTCCGAGGAGACCCTCGCCGCCACCGACGTGCTCCTGTGGTGGGGGCACGTTGCCCACGGCGAGGTCAGCGACGACGTGGTGGAGCGGGTCCAGCGCCACGTTCTGGGCGGCATGGGTCTTGTGGTGCTGCACTCCGGGCACTTCGCCAAGATCTTCACGAAACTGCTCGGCACCACATGCTCCCTGAAGTGGCGGAACGAGGGCGAGCGGGAACTCGTGTGGACCGTGAAGCCGTCACACCCGATCGCCGCCGGCGTGGAAAGCCCCATTGTGATCCCGAAGCAGGAGATGTACGGCGAGCTCTTCGACATTCCCGAGCCCGACGACCTCATCTTCATCAGCTCCTTCGAAGGCGGCGAGGTGTTCCGCTCGGGTGTGACGTTCACGCGCGGCAAGGGCCGGATCTTCTACTTCAGCCCGGGCGACCAGGAGTACCCCGTGTACCACCAGCCGCAGATCCAGCAGGTGATCGCCAACGGCGTGGGGTGGGTGGCGCAGCCGGGCCGGTTCCGCGAGGCACCGGGCGTCAGCAATGCCCCGCGGGACTGGTTCCTGCAGGCTCCCTAGGAACCCCGCCGGTCCAGCGCGAACGCACACTTGGGACCCGGCGCTCCAGCGCGAACGCACACTTGGGACCCGCCGTCTTTCCGCCCTTGGGGGCGCCGCATGATAGCAATAAGGGTGATGAAACCCCTTGCACACTCCCAGCACACTGACGTCCGCGCCCTATGAGGGGCGGCACCGGAACGAAGGTTCCCCGCAGCTGGATCCTGCTCGCGTGCATCGGACTCATCGCCCTCAACATGCGGGGCCCCTTCGTGGCGGTGGCACCGGTACTGGGTCCAATGCAGCGGGAGCTGGGTTTTTCACCCGTTGAGCTGGGCCTGCTGACCGGGATTCCGGTCCTGTGCTTCTCGCTCGCGGCGCCGCTTGCCTCGCTGGCCGGGCGCCGGTTCGGGGCGGAGCTGGCCATCACCCTCACGCTGGCGGGCGTCCTCGCCGGTGTGGCGGTCCGTTCGGCCGGCGGCGGCGCCATGGTGATGGCGGGAACGGTCATCCTGGGCCTGGCCATCACCGTGGGCAACATCGCCGTGCCGCTGATCATCCGGCGGGATTTCTCATCGCGGCGCCAAGGGACCGCCATGGGCATCTACACGGCTGCGCTGAACGTCGGATCGTTTGCTACGTCCGTGGTTACGGCGCCGCTGGCGGAGCTGGCCGGCTGGCGGGCTGCCATTGCGGGATCTGCGGCCTTCGCCATCGCGGCCGTCGGCGTCTGGATTTTCGCCTCCGGGCGCCGGGCCTTCATCCCCGCGGCCGACGACGGCACGGGCGGCCCGCCGGCAGCCGGCCGCCCGGCGTCGCGATGGATCACGGTGGGTCTGACGGTCGGTTTCGCCGGCCAGGCCATCTCCTATTACGGCGTGACCGCCTGGCTGCCCACCCTGCTTTCCGATGAACTCGGCATGACGCCGGCAGCCGCCGGGGCGGGGTCCTCCCTGTTCCAGATCATGGCCATCGCGGGCGGCCTGGGTGTGCCGCTTGCGGCCCGGTTCATGAGTACGACGGCGGTGGCGGTCACCTTGGGTGCCATGTGGCTGACCGTTCCGCTGGGGCTGCTGTTCGTTCCCCAGTTGTGGTGGCTGTGGTCCTCGCTCGGGGGAGTGGCGCAGGGCGGCGGCATCACACTCATCTTCATCGCCATCATCAAGCTCGCCCGGGACCAGGCGTCCGCGGGCCGGATATCGGCGATCGTCCAGGGTGTGGGCTATGGCGTAGCGGCGCTGGCCCCGACTGTGGTGGGCTACGTCCACAGCACGTCGGGCACCTGGTCCATGCCCCTCCTGGTGATCCTCGGGTCCGTGCTGGCGTTCGTCATTTCAACCACGCTGTCCGTACGGAAGGTGCCCCGCCAGCGCTAGCTGCGGTCCCGCCGTCGTACATTCCTTAAACCTCAAAGCGCGACCTGGCAGCTAACGCCCTCAAACGTGGGTTTTTGGGTCATTAGCTGCCAGCTCGCGCTTCAAGGTGGTTCCGCTGCCGGGCCGCCTCCCCGGCCTTCGGGGGTGCCTGTTGCGAAGGGCGTGGCGGCCCGGCGGGCGGAAGTGTGAGACGGTTCAGGGGCGATGCCTAGGCGGCGACGAGCTCGTCCTCGATGGCCTCGGCTGTGGCGTCGACACCCTCGCGGGCTTCGTGCAGGTACCGGGCGTAGGCGGGAACCGTGAGGAAGCTGGGGAACTTGTCACTCAGCGTGACCTCCTCGAAGATGTCGCGCGCATCGGCAAAGCGGTCACCGTCGAAGCGCTCCAGCCGGGCGAATTCCTCGTCCAGCATCTCCTCCACCCATTCGCGGCTGATGATCTCGCCGTGGTCCGTGATGGCGCGGGAGTAGATCCACTGCCACAGCTGCGAGCGGGAGATCTCCGCGGTGGCGGCGTCCTCCATCAGGTTGTGGATGGCGACTGCGCCGTTGCCGCGCAGCCAGGACTCGATGTAGCGGATGCCCACTTCGATGTTGTTCCGGATGCCCTGTTCGGTGATGGTGCCGTGTGTCGCGGCCACGTTGATGAGGGCGCGGTCGTCGGGGGTGACGTCTTCACGCAGGCGCTCCAGCTGGTTGGGCTTATCGCCGAGGACGCCGTCGAACACCTCACGGCAAACGGGCACCAGGTCCGGGTGCGCCACCCAGGAGCCGTCGAAGCCGTCGGCTGCCTCGCGGGTCTTGTCCGCGCGGACCTTCTCGAAGGCGTTCGCGTTGGCGGCCTCGTCCTTGCGGTTGGGGACGGCGGCGGCCATGCCGCCGATGGCCATGGCGCCGCGCTTGTGGCAGGCGCGCACCAGCTGTTCGGTGTAGGCCCGCATGAAGGGCTGGGTCATGGTGACCTGGCCGCGGTCGGGGAGGACGAAGCGGGGGCCGCGGGTGCGGAAGTTCTTGATGAGGGAGAAGATGTAGTCCCAGCGGCCGGCGTTCAGGCCTGCGGCGTGGTCCCGCAGTTCGTACAGGATCTCCTCCATTTCGAACGCGGCGGTGATGGTTTCGATCAGCACGGTGGCGCGGATGGTGCCTTGCGGGATGCCGAGCAGGTCCTGGGCGAGGATGAAGATGTCGTTCCAGAGCCGGGCTTCGAGGTGGTTTTCGATCTTGGGCAGGTAGAAGTACGGGCCCTTGCCCTGGGCCAGGAGGCGGCGGGCGTTGTGGAAGAAGTACAGGCCGAAGTCCACGATGCCGCCCGCGATGGGTTCGCCGTTGATGAGCATGTGCTTCTCCGGCAGGTGCCAGCCGCGGGGCCGGACCACGATGGTGGGCAGGTCCTCGGCGGCCTTGAGCTTGTATTCCTTGCCCTCGGGCGAGGTGAAGTCGATCCGGCGCTCCAGGGCATCGGTGAGGTTCAGCTGGCCTTGGATGACGTTGCGCCACGACGGCGTGGAGGAGTCCTCCATGTCCGCCAGCCAGACCTTCGCACCGGAGTTCAGGGCGTTGATGGTCATTTTGCGGTCCACCGGCCCGGTGATTTCCACCCGGCGGTCCTCCAGACCCGGTGCCGGGGGAGCGACCCGCCAGTGCGGATCGTTCCGGACGGACTCGGTCTCCCGCAGGAAGCGGGGGTCCTGGCCCCGGGCGATGTCCTCCCGCCGGGCCCGGCGCGCCCGCAGCAGCTCTTGCCGCCGGTCCGCTGTGGCCCGGTGCAGCTTCGCAATGAAGCCCAGCGCATCCGGAGTGAGAACCTCTCCCTGCCGGCAAATCGGCTGAGCGGTCAAGGTTATGCCATTGATCGTGAAGTTGTCAGTGAAGCTGTTCATTTCATCTGCTCCTTAAAGCAAGAAGGAAAGTTCGACGGCGCGGCGGCGGCTGGTGCTGGGAGGCCGGAAAAGGCAATCCTCCGCGTGCTGTTCCCCATGCCCGGCAGGGGCCTCGCAGAGCTCGGCCAAGCCGGGGCATAGGGCCCCTTTTACGCACGCTTCCGGATCACCTTTTCCGGCCCGAGGCGTGGGCACCTGGGCGCCGGCCGCCGTCGTGCCTTCCGGTGAGCGATGACGACAGCTCACCTTTGGGCTGGATGGTGACTAGTGGAACTGGCCCTCTTCGGTCGATCCGACCAGGGCGAGGGTGGATGCGTTCGGGTTGAGCGCAGTGGAGATGTCGTCGAAGTAGCCGGTGCCGACTTCGCGCTGGTGCTTGGTTGCGGTGTAGCCGCGGGACTCGGAGGCGAATTCCTTTTCCTGGAGTTCGACGTAGGCGCTCATGCCTTCGCGGGCGTAGCCGTGGGCGAGGTCGAACATCGAGTAGTTCAGGGCGTGGAACCCGGCCAGGGTGATGAACTGGAACGTGAAGCCCATGGCGCCGAGTTCGCGCTGGAACTTGGCGATGGTGGCGTCGTTCAGGTGCTTGCGCCAGTTGAACGACGGCGAGCAGTTGTAGGAGAGCATCTGGTCCGGGAACTCGGCCTTGACGGCTTCGGCGAACTTGCGGGCCAGCCCGAGGTCCGGGGTTCCGGTTTCCATCCAGATCAGGTCCGAGTACGGGGCGTAGGCCTTGGCGCGGGCGATGCAGGGTTCGATGCCGTTGCGGACCTTGTAGAAGCCTTCCGGCGTGCGTTCGCCGGTGATGAATTCCTGGTCGCGCTCGTCGACGTCGGAGGTGATCAGGGTGGCTGCCTCGGCGTCGGTGCGGGCGATGACGACGGACGGGGTGCCGGCGACGTCGGCGGCGAGGCGGGCCGCGTTCAGGGTCCGGACGTGCTGCTGGGTGGGGATGAGGACCTTGCCGCCGAGGTGGCCGCACTTCTTCTCCGAGGCTAGCTGGTCCTCCCAGTGAACACCGGAGGCGCCGGCCTGGATCATGGACTTCATCAGCTCGTAGGCGTTCAGGGGCCCGCCGAAGCCGGCCTCGGCGTCGGCGACGATCGGGACCAGCCAGTCCTCGACGGTCTGGATGCCTTCGGAGAACTCGATCTGGTCGGCGCGGAGCAGGGCGTTGTTGATGCGGCGGACCACCGTGGGAACAGAATTCGCCGGGTACAGGGACTGGTCCGGGTAGGTGTGGCCGGAGTTGTTGGCGTCGGCGGCCACCTGCCAGCCGGAGAGGTAGATGGCGCGCAGGCCCGCCTTGACCTGCTGGACGGCCTGGTTGCCGGTGAGGGCGCCGAGGGCGTTGGTGTACTTGCCTTCCTTGTGCTCCTCGGTGAGCTGCTTCCACAGCTTCTCGGAGCCGCGCTTGGCAAGGGTGTGCTCTTCGGAGACGCGGCCGCGGAGACGGACGACGTCGGCGGCGGAGTAGTCCCGAGTGACGCCTTCCCAGCGCGGGTTGGCAGCCCACTCGAGCTCCAGTGCGGCGGCCTGCTGCTCGGGCGTCTGCTGGTTGGGCTCAAATGCTGCAGTCATCTTTGTCTCCTTGTTAGCTCCCGGGCCATTCCGGGAAGTTTTTCCGGGCTGACCGTCCCTGCGCCTTTGCAGGTCCGGCCAGTTCCGGAGGGGTTTTCCTTCGTGACACCTACTTTTCTGCACTTCCAAAGCGCTTTCTAGAGGAAAAAGCTGGAAAGAAATGCGTTTCTTCGCGTATTCTTCAGAAATGTCGCCTTCAAGCTGGAACAGGGAAGTTTCACAGCCGCCGTCGTCCCCGCCGGCGGCCGAACTGGACGTCATTGCGCTGGGCCGCCGGGTGCGCCACCTGCGCAAGCAGGCGGGCCTGACACTCGATGACCTGAGTGCCGCCGTCGGGACTGCACCGAGCCAGCTGAGCCTCATTGAAAACGGCAAGCGGGAACCAAAACTCGGGCTGCTGCAGCACCTGGCCGGGGCGCTCGGCGTGGGCATTGACCAGCTGCTGGGAGCCGAGCCGCCCAGCCGCCGGGCGGGCCTGGAAATCGAGCTCGAACGGTACCAGCGCGGACCGCTGTACGAGTCCCTGAACCTGCCCAAAATCCGCATCAGTTCGCGGTTGCCGATGGATGTCCTGGAGGCCCAGGTGGGACTGCTGCACGAGCTCGAACGCAAGATGAACGAGCAGGTGGCGACGCCGGAGGAAGCCCGCCGCGCGAACGGTGAACTGCGGGCCATGATGCGCGAACGCGGCAACTACTTTCCGGAGTACGAGGCCGAGGCGCAAAAGGTGCTCAAGGAGGTCGGTTACACGACCGGACCGCTGAGCCAGCACGTCATCGCAGACATCGCGGAGCACCTCGGATTCACCCTCCACCATGTGGGTGACCTGCCGCATTCCACCCGTTCGGTGACGGATTTGAAGAACCGCAGAATTTACCTGACGCAGAGCGAGCGCCAGGACCATGACCCGCGCTCCGTGCTGCTGCAGGCCCTGGGCCACTACGTCCTGGGGCATGAGACGCCCCGGAACTACGGTGATTTCCTGGCCCAGCGGGTGGCTACGAACTATTTCGCAGCGGCGCTCCTGCTGCCGGAGCAGGCCACCGTGGAATTTTTGCAAAAAGCCAAATCGGCGAAGGAGATCGCGGTGGAGGACATCCGCGACGCCTTCGCCGTGTCGTACGAGACGGCCGCCCACCGTTTCACCAACCTGGCCACCAAACACCTGGGCATCACCACGCATTTCCAGAAGACCCACCAGAGCGGGATCATTTACAAGGCCTACGAGAACGACGGCGTCAACTTCCCGCAGGACCACACAGGGGCCATCGAAGGGCAGCCGTCCTGCAAGGCCTGGACCTCCCGCGCCGTGTTCGACGTCCCGGACAAGTTCAGCGCCTACAGCCAGTACACCGACACGCCGTCGGGCACGTACTGGTGTACGGCGCGCACGGACCGGTCGGCCACCGGGCAGTTCTCGCTGAGCATCGGGGTCCCGTACCAGCACGTGAAGTGGTTCCGCGGCCGGGAGACGACGGCCCGGGCAACGTCCAGCTGCCCCGACCCCAACTGCTGCAAACGGCCCCCGGCGGCGCTGACATCCGAGTGGGCGGGCAACGCCTGGCCGTCCGCGCGGGCCCACTCCCACCTGCTGGCTGCCATGCCCCCGGGCGCCTTTCCCGGCGTGGACGAGACAGAGGTGTACACGTTCCTGCAGGCCCACTCGGGAAGCTGACCGGCGCTCTGTCCGATCCGGCGGGTTTTTCCACGACACTCTCGCAGTTCCTGCAGCGCATCCCGGAACGCTCTCTCAGCCGTCAGTCCAGGAAGGGCAACCCAAGGCCGTTCTCCGCCCGCCGCAGCCTGGCCTCCTTGATCGCATTCCTGGCGTCTCGCCGGTGCAGCACCGCGCCCAGTGCGGGAAGGTAGGGAGTCCCCAGCGCGCTCGCAGTCCCGCGTCGTGCGGGTCGCGGGCCGTTCTGGGTGACAGATGACTACTGCCACGTGGCTGGGATCTGAGCGTCACGCATGACAGGTTTTTAGCGGGCACCCCCATTTGGAAGCCCGGAAATCCGCGGATCCCCCTGCCCCAACAGCCCAAGAACTTGCTGTACGTGACGCCATGAGGCCGGCGAAAAGCCCTTCACCGTCGTCGTTCCCGTCCAAAAGCTGAAACCCCCGCCAAGGTGAGCGGACTATATTGGCCCTTGTCAGCCCACCAACTTGATTGCGGGAGCGTGCACCCATGGCCAAGGAACTTGCCACCCAGCTCATCGAACAACTCCAGGCCGCCGGCGTCCAGCGGATCTACGGAATCGTCGGGGACAGCCTCAACCCGATCGTCGACGCCGTCCGTCAGGCCGGCGGATCGCAGCAGGGCGGCATCGACTGGATCCATGTCCGGCACGAGGAGGCCGCAGCCTTCGCCGCGGCAGCCGAAGCCCAGCTGACAGGAAAAATCGCCGTGTGTGCCGGCTCCTGCGGCCCCGGCAACCTTCACCTCATCAACGGCCTGTACGATGCAAACCGCTCAGGGGCACCTGTTCTGGCCATCGCCTCACACATCCCGAGCAAGCAGATCGGCAGCGGCTTCTTCCAAGAAACCCATCCTGACCGGATCTTCAACGAATGCTCCGTCTACTCGGAGCTCATCAGCACTGCGGAACAGGCTCCCCGGGTAATGCACAGCGCCATCCAGCACGCCGTCGCGTTGGGCGGCGTCGCCGTCGTCACCCTTCCCGGCGACATCGCCGGCCTGGAGGCAACCGGTGAGACTCCGATGCCAGCAAACTTCCGGCCAGCCACTCTGACACCGGCGCCGGAAAGCGTCCAGGAACTGGCCGATGCCATCAACGCTGCCGGCAAGGTTGCCATCTTCGCCGGGGCGGGCACGCAGGGCGCCCATGACGAGGTCATTGCGCTCGCGGAACTGATTGGCGCGCCGGTCGGCCACACCCTGCGGGGCAAGGACTTTCTGCAGTACGACAACCCCTATGACATCGGGATGACCGGCCTGCTCGGCTACGGAGCGGCCGCCGAAGGCATTGAGGACGCGGACCTGCTGATCCTGCTGGGCACCGACTTTCCCTACGACCAGTTCCTGCCCGGCACCCGCACCGCCCAGGTGGACCGGGCCGCCCACAGGCTGGGCCGGCGGACCGACGTCGACATCGCCGTCCATGGCGACGTGCTGCCCACGATCACGGCACTCATGCCCTTGCTGGAACGCAAGAAGAACCGCCGCTTCCTCAACCAGATGCTCAGGAAGCACGACAAGCTCATGAACAAGGCCGTCGGCGCCTATACCCGCAAGGTGGAAAAGAAACAGCCGATCCACCCGGAATATGCCGCGTCGCTGCTGGACCAGGTAGCGGCGGAGGATGCCATTTTCACCGCGGACACGGGCATGTGCAACGTGTGGACCGCCCGCTACATCAACCCGCTGGGCACCCGCCGGCTGATCGGCTCCTACCTGCACGGCTCCATGGCCAATGCACTGCCGCACGCGATCGGCGCGCAGCTGGCGTACCCTGGACGGCAGGTCATTTCGGTTTCGGGTGACGGCGGCCTGTCCATGCTGCTTGGCGAGCTCATCACCGTTGCTGCCCACCGGCTGCCCGTGAACGTGGTGGTCTTCAACAACTCCACCCTGGGCATGGTCAAACTCGAAATGCTCGTGGACGGGCTGCCTGATTTCGGCGTCGATGTGCCGGACGCCAACTATTCTGCGGTCGCCCGTGCCCTCGGCTTCCATGCCGTCCGCGTCACGGATCCTGCCCGGATCGAGGATGCTTACCGTGAAGCCTTCGCCCATCCCGGCCCTTCGCTGGTGGAGCTGATCACGGATCCGAAGGCACTGTCGATTCCGCCGAAAATCACTGGCTCGCAGGTCCTCGGGTTCGCCACCGCCATGTCGAAGGTGGTCCTGAACCGCGGCGCCGGCGAGGCCGTGAGCATGGCGCGCAGCAACGTCCGGAACATTCCGCGGCGGTAAGGGTGGCGCGCACCATCGCAAAGCGGACGGCGGGTGTGCCCTCCGACGTCCGCTCCCGCCGTCGTACGCGTTCGACGGCGGGTGGTACAGACGGCGGTTATTGCCCCCGGCGCTCGGCGGCGAGAAGCGCCGCCGTCCGTTCGATGAGTCCGTAGGGGAGCGGCTTGCCTAGCGGGAATTTGAGCGTGCCCTTGGCGGCCCGGAAGGGCGCAACGTCAGCCTGGAAGGCGTCATCGCCGGACGGCACCGGGTAGACCGAAATATGCCGCGCCCAGCCCGCGAAATACACCACATACTTGCCGCCGAGCGTGACCGTGGGGATGCCGTAGCTGATCTTTTCGCCGGAACCCGGTACAGCCGCACGGCACCTGCGCCGGACCTCCTGGAGGACGTCCTGCACATCGGCGGGAAACTGCGTGATGTAGTCGTCAACGCTGTCGAAATGCTGGGCCACCGCGCTCCTCCTCGATCCATCGGCATGCCTCGAGGATACGCCCGGGCCGGATATGTGGGCGCCGGGGATGAGACCAAACCGACGGCAAACCGTGACCGGACAGGCATCGTTACTGTCAGCCCCCGCTGATTGACTGTGAATATACGGTGTTCGCCGGATGAGCCGAGGACTGCAATGAAGAGGATCCAAATGGCCAAGATGGTGGCGGCCTCGGCCGCGGTCACACTCGCAACGGCGTGCTCGGCGCCGGTGCCGGGAATGTTGAAGGCCGACGGCGTGGAGCGGGTTTCGGTGGATGGCACGGCGTACGCCGCTGAGTTCCGCGCGTTCCGGGACTCCGCCTTGGGACTTGGCCAGGCACTGCTGGCCAACGGCGGCGACGGTTCGGGCGGGAATGTGGTGTCCTCGCCGGGAAGCTTGCTGGTTGCACTGGCGATGCTTCGGGCCGGCGCGTCCGGGGAAACGGCTGCCGAGCTGGACACTGTTGTGGGTTTCCCGGTGGAGAGGCGCGACGAGGCCATGAATGCGCTGCTCGCGTCCCTGGCGAAGTTCGACGGCGATCCCGGGGCCGTGAACGAGGACAACCCGCCGCGGAGGCCTGTCATGCATGCCGCCAACGGATTGTTCGTGGACAAGGGCGTGCCAACCGGTGAATCATTCCTCGGCACGCTGGCCAGGCACTACGGAACCGGCGTATATCCGGTGGACTTCACCGACGAGGGCGCCACCAAGCCCGCGATCGATGCCTGGGTGGACAGGAACACGGGCGGCCGGATCAAGGAAGCGCCCGCGAAGCACGACCCCCGGAACACGTTCAGCCTGCTCAATTCCGTCTACTTTACGGCGGCCTGGCAGACCCCGTTTGACCCGGCCTCAACGTCGGATTTGCCCTTCACCCTCGACAGCGGCGAGCATATCGACGTCCCGGCCATGCACAACCTGCTGGAGATCAAGTACGCGGAAGGGGCAGGCTGGCGGGGTGTGGACCTCCCGTATGCTGAGGGCTTCGTGATGCGTCTGGTGCTGCCGGACGCCGGGGCGGATGCCTTATCCAAGGGGCCACGGCTCATGGAAATCGCGAGCGCCTTGGACACCGCGCCTCTGGACACCGTGCAGATTCAGCTGCCCCGCTGGGACCACAAATGCAGCTTCGACCTGCGCACCGTCCTGGACGACGCCGGACTGCATAAGACCCTCACCACCACTGAGGACTTCAACGCGATCCAGCCGAACATGACCATCATGCAGGCAGCGCAGACCGCCAACATCACGGTGGCCGAGAAGGGAACCGTGGCTGCCGCCGTAACCCAAATCAACGGCAGGGTGACCAGCGCGCCACCCCGGCCCGAACACACCATCGACTTCGACCGGCCGTTCCACTACCAGATCGTGCACGTTGAAACCGGGTTGCCTCTATTCATGGGAACAGTGGCGGACCCGCGCTCCTGACCGGACGCTCTCTCAGATCCTGCAGAGATAAGCGGGACGCTCCAGTGATGGAGCGTCCCGGTTTTTCGTGCGAAAGGTGAGAGAGCGTCCCCGGGGGCGGAGAGGATTTTAGCGCGGGCCGCCCTGCCAGAGGGCGTCGAACGGGGCGCCGGAGGCCACGCGGTTGCGGATGCCCGCGGTCACGAAGCCCTTCGCCGTGCGGGCTGCCTCCAGCGGAGATGCACCCTTGGCCAGCTCCGCCGTCACCGCCGCAGCCAGCGAGCAGCCGGCGCCGGAGACTGCCACCTCGCCCACCTTCGGCGCCGTCAGGACCTCGAGGGTTTCGCCGTCGTAGAAAACGTCGACGGCGTCGGGACCGGACAGCCGCACGCCGCCCTTGGCCAGCACCGCGGCTCCGCTCAGCTCGTGGATCCGGACTGCCGCAGCCTTGAGGGATTCGATGTCGGTAATCTCCAGACCGGACAGCGACTCGGCCTCGAAGTGGTTGGGCGTGACGAACGTGGCCAGCGGCAGGATCTGTGCCTTGAGTGCCTGGTCCGTGTCCAGGGCATGGCCCGGCTCCTGGCCCTTGCAAATCAGCACCGGGTCCAGGACGACGTTGCTGAACGCACCCGACGCCAGAGCGGTGGCCACGGTCGAGATGGTGGCCGGGCTGCCCAGCATGCCGATCTTCACGGTGTCCAGCACGGAAGGTGCGCCGGAAGCGGCACCGTAGGCCGCCGTCGTCGCTTCCAGCTGGTGCGCGATGACTTCCTGGTCCACGGGCACGAAGCGGTGGTTCCAGTCATTCTCCGGGTCGAACGACACGATGCACGTGAGGTTGGCGATGCCGAAGACGCCGAGTTCCTGGAACGTTTTCAGGTCGGCCTGTGCTCCGGCCCCGCCGGTCGCCTCCGAGCCTGCGATGGTCAGGACGACGGCGGGAGCGGCGGTGGTGCCGGAAACGGCGTCGGACGCGGTATCGGACGCCAAAGCGGTGGAGTCAAACGCGGTAGAAGTCATGCCCCCATCCTGCCACCGGCCGCGCAGCCCTCGCATTGTGCTCATGAACAGTATGACCAAAACGGGCGGTGGCCCCAGTCACAGGCCATAGGGTGGCGGGCGGCGTTGCTTTCTTTCCACGCCGAATCCAGGAAGGTTCACTGATGAGCACCCAACTGTCAGAAGCAGCACAAACCCGCCGCGCAGTCGGCAACATCCTCAAAGGCTCCGCCGGCAACCTCGTGGAGTGGTACGACCTCTACGTCTACACGGTTTTCGCGGCGTACTTCCAGGCACACTTCTTCAATTCCAAGGACGAGCTCCAGGCCGGGCTGGAGGCGATGGCCGTCTTCTCGACGTCGTTCCTCATGCGCCCCATCGGCAGCTGGTTCTTCGGACGCTACGCCGACCGCAACGGCCGTAAGGCTGCCCTGACCCTCAGCGTGACCCTGATGTCCGCAGGATCGTTCGCGATCGCCATCCTCCCGACCCAAGACGTCATCGGGATCTGGGCCCTTGTCCTGCTGATCCTCATCCGTGTGCTGCAGGGCTTCTCCGTGGGCGGAGAATACGGCACGAGCGCCACGTACATGTCCGAGGCTGCCACCTCGCGGCGCCGCGGCTTCTTCTCCAGCTTCCAGTATGTGACCCTGGTCGGCGGCCAGATGCTGGCACTGCTGGTTCTGGTGATTCTGCAGAACACCCTGGGCGACGGGCTGCTGAAGGAATGGGGATGGCGCATCCCGTTCGCCATCGGCGGTGTTGCGGCGCTGGTGGTCCTGTGGCTCCGGCGTTCGATGGAGGAGACGGTTTCCGAGGAGCAGGTCCAGGCAGCCAAGGCACCTGCCGCAGCCGGCGAGGCACAGCCCGGCACCCTGCGGCTGCTGTTCACCCAGCACTGGAAGCCGCTGCTGATCTGCATCGGCGTGACCCTGGGCGGCACTGTGGCCTTCTACACGTACACCAACTTCATCCTGAAGTTCATGAACGATACGTCCGGCATCGCCAAGACGGACACGTCCGTGATCAACTTCTGGGCCCTCTTCATCTTCATGCTGCTCCAGCCCGTCTACGGCATCATTTCCGACAAGGTGGGCCGCAAGCCGCTGCTCCTCTGGTTCGGGATCACCGGTGTGCTCTTCACCTGGCCGCTGCTCTCCACCCTGGCTGGCACCAAGGATCCGTTCACAGCGTTCCTGCTGATGATGGGAGGCCTGCTCATCGTAGGCGGCTACACCTCCATCAACGCCCTCGTGAAGGCCGAGCTCTTCCCGGCTTCCATCCGAGCCCTTGGCGTGGGCCTGGGCTATGCCGTAGCCAACTCGCTGTTCGGCGGCACGGTTCCGCTGATCGGCGCCGCACTGCAGAAGTCGGATCAGGTGGACCTGTTCTTCACGTACGTCACCATCGCGATCGGGCTGTCCCTGCTGGTCTACATCTTCGCGCTGAAGAACAAGAAGACCACGCATCTGGACCGCGAGCAGGGCCACGCCTGGTCCAGCACGGTTGCGTCCAGCACCCCGTCGGGCGCCGCCCGCAAGGATGAGGACGAGGACTTCGTCAACGTCTGACCTCAGCGAAAAACAGGTAACGCACGACGGCGGGTGGCCGGCCCCGCGGTGACCTTTGGGTCCCAGGGGCGGCAGCCCGCCGTCGTCGTCCCCGGGGTTTTGCCGGCCGTGAGCCCGCTCTCCCCGGAGCCGGCAATGGTGGGACAATGAAGGGCGGTTTCGACGGCCAGCCGGCGGGACCCGTCCCAGTGCTAATACAGCCAGCTGCCATCTCCGTTCGCAGGGACGCAGGCAGCCGAGCGAACCACTACGAATGGAAAACCCATGACTACCGCCCAGTCCTCCGTGCCGAAAGCAGCGCCGAAATTCGCCTCAATCGGGTCCCCCTACTTCGGCATCATGCTTGCGGTCATGGCCGTGGTGCTGATCCTGTCCAACATCGGTGCTTCCAAGGGCGTGGTGCTGGGTCCAATCGTCACGGACGGCGGCTTCTTCCTGTTCCCGCTGGCGTACATCCTGGGCGACGTCATCAGTGAGGTCTACGGCTTCAAGGTAGCCCGGAAAGCCATTATCACCACGTTTGCCCTGTCGGTCTTCGCCGCAGTTTGCTACTGGGTGATCATTGCGCTGCCTGGCTTCGACGACGACTTCGGCACCGCCAAACAGGCCGCCCTCGAAGGCGCAATCGGCCCAGTTCCACAGATCGTGCTGGCCTCGCTCCTTGCCTTCTTCGCCGGGCAGACCATCAACTCGTGGATCCTGGTCAGGATGAAGGCCCGCACCGGGGAGAAGTCGCTGTGGGCCCGCATCATGAGCTCGTCCGTGGCCGGGGAATTCGTGGACACGCTGATTTTCTGCAGCATCGCGGCCTCGGTGATCGGCATCAGCGACTTTGGCACGTTTGCGAACTACGTGCTGGTGGGCTTCCTCTACAAGACCCTCGTGGAGTTCCTCTTCGTTCCCGTGACCACCCTGGCCATCGGCTGGGTCAAGAAGCGCGAACCGAGCTACGGGGCGCCGACCCAGGCAGCATAGCCGGCCACCCCCATCGCACGTTCCCGTCCGATCTGCCGCCGTTGCGACGGTTCCTGACCCGCTCGACGCTGCGAGTCGTCGAGCCCGGCAGGGAACCATCGAAACGGCGGGAGCACAGGGACGGTGGGGAGTCAGGCGGCAGCGCCCCTGCCGAGCGCCCGGAGCACCCGGTACTTGAATTCCGCCTCGTTGAACAGGTCCTTCCACTCGATCCGCACGAAGATCCAGCCTTGTTCCATGAGTGCCTTTTCGCGCCGACGTTCGGCAAACAGGACTTCGCCGGTGGGCTGATAGTCGAAATACTTGGCCTTTCCATCGAATTCGAGCGCGACTTTCTTCTTCGGCCAGGCGAAGTCCAGGCGGTGCTTGCCGAGCGGAGTGTGCACCACGTACTGGGGCTCGGGCGGCTCGATCTTGAGCCTGTGCAGCAGTTCCCTGGTCAGGGATTCCCCGGGCGACTCGGCGCGCGGATCCGCCAGGTCGACGGCGCCGCGCAGCGCCACGACTCCGTTGCGCCCGGCCAGTTCGGCGCAGTAGGTCCGCAGAGCCTCAAGATCCGCGCCAAGCCTGCAGGCATGATCGACCAGGATCACGGACTGCCGCAGGTTGAACATCAGGCAGCAGTCCACCACTGTCCGCTCGAGTGACGTGCAGGGGAGACCATCCACAAAGCCAATCTCGCCCCGCCGCAGGGTACGGGTATGGGCAACGACGCCGGTTCCATGGGAAATTCTGGACGGGCAAGTCGCCTGGGTCAGGTGGATCCGGTCATCAACGTTCCACAGGCGAAGCCGGCGCAAGCGGGCACTCGAGGTGTGGCTGTAGACAAAGCTGCCGGCCGACGTCGTAAGCGTCCCGTGTGAATGGGCGTGGATCAGGTAACGGCTGCGCGTGCCCGGCTTCAGTCCATTCCACCAGGTGCCGCGGACGTAGCAGCCGCGCCTCGGACGCACCAAGTCGCCGCTCTGCACTAAACGGGTGATGGCCCGTGGGTGAACACCGGCGCTGAACAGTTCCTGCGTGCGCCACATCTTGCCGGTGGGAAGCTGGGGATTCGGCTGCGTCATGGTTCCAGCGTCGGCCTCGCAACGTCCGTGTTCCAGACCTCAAGTTGGCTATGTGGAAATCCGGTTCGACGGTTCCCTGCCAGGCTCGACGCCGCGATACGTCGAGCGTGCAGGGAACCATCGAAACGGTCGGCAGTACAGACGGCGGCGCGGCCCTGCTGCCGCAGGCCTAGGAGTAGTACCGGCCCAGCGTCTCGGCTTTGAACTCGAAGAAGTCGCCAGACTCGATCGCCAGCCGGGCGTCGTCCACCATCTTCACCACGAAGCGCTCGTTGTGGATGGAAATGAGCGTGGCGGAGAGCATTTCCTTGGCCTTGAACAGGTGATGGATGTAGGCCCTTGAATAGTTCAGGCACGCATAGCAGTCACAGCCGTCCTGCAGCGGACCGAAGTCGCGCTTGTACTTGGCACCGGAGAGGTTGAAGCGGCCGTCGGGCGTGTAGAACGCCGAGTTGCGGGCCACCCGGGTGGGGGAGACGCAATCGAAGGTGTCGGCGCCGTTCTCGATGGCCGTGAAGATGTCGTCCGGCTCGGAGATGCCCAGCAGGTGCCGCGGCTTGTTCTCGGGCAGTTCCTCGTTGCACCAGCGCACGATGGTGCCCAGGTTCTCCTTCTCAAGGGCTCCGCCGATCCCGTACCCGTCAAAGGCCATGGCACCGAGGTCGCGGCAGGCTTTGCGGCGCAGGTCCTCGTACTGGGCGCCCTGGATCACGCCGAACAGGGCCTGGTACGGCTTGCCGGGCCGCCCGGCCGTGAGCCGGAAGTGTTCCTCAAGGCAGCGGACCGCCCACAGCCGGGTTCGTTCCAGCGACTCCTCCTGGTATCCCCGGGAGTTCTGCAGCGTGGTGAGCTCGTCGAACGCGAACATGATGTCCGCGCCGATCTGGTGCTGGACCTGCATGGAGATCTCGGGGGAGAAACGGTGCCGGTCCCCGTTGAGGTGGCTCTTGAACCAGACCCCGTCGTCGTCGATGTGGGCCAGGCGCTCCTTGCCGGGGGCCACGGCATCGTCCGGTCCGGAGGTGTCCACGGACTTCATGTCGATGACCTTCTTGAACCCCGAGCCCAGGCTCATCACCTGGAAGCCTCCGGAATCGGTGAAGGTGGGCCCGTGCCAGTTCATGAACGCGCCGAGGCCGCCGGCCTCGTCCAGGATCTCGGGGCCGGGCTGCAGGTACAGGTGGTATGCGTTGGCCAGCAGGGCCTGGGCGCCGAGTTCGGCCATGGACTCCGGAAGCACCGACTTCACCGTGGCCTTGGTGCCGACGGCGATGAAGGCCGGTGTCTGGATCTCACCGTGCGGCGTGGTGATGGTGCCGGTCCGGCCCAGGAACCCGCCTCCGTTGGCGGTCTCCTGCTCGGGGGTAGGGTTGCATGTTTCGGTCAGGCGCTTGCCCACCCGGAAGGAGAACTCCGACTGACGGGCGGCCGGCACCGGTACAGAAGTGGAGGGCGGTTCAGGATTGGCTGGCACGGTTCAAGTGTGCCAGCTAACAGCGGCGAACCTTCACTGGATGGGTTCTGATGTGGGGTAGTTCTCAGAGCGCCAGTCGTCCCAGAGGGAGCGGATCGTTTCCATGCTGTGTGCGCCCAGATCGTAGAGCGAGAGGATCACCATCGAGCCGCCGTCGGGCCTTTTCTCGGGGATGACGGGCTGGTCAGCCACAATCAGCAGGCCCTCCCCGTGCTCCGCGTAGCTGTGTACGGTGATCCCCACCTGGTGGTTGGTCTTGTGCCAGACCCTGCCCGAGACCTCCTCGCCGGTGCCCAAGGTCAGCGAATATTCTTCGCCGGGGGCGGGGATGTCCTTGAGCCCGAGTTTCTCGATGGCGGAGCCGCCCGAACCGGGGACGGAGAAGTAGCAGGTGCGGCGCCTCCCGTGGGGATGGCGCTCCAGCGCGAACCGCAGCTGCTGCAGGAAGATCAGCCACCCCTGGGTGATGTCCTCGTCCCACGCGGCCCATTCGGAGTTGTGGTCCACACCGGCGCGGGTGACGCTGACCTCAGTTCCCGTGGGCACGGGCTTCAGCGTGAAGATGTCACCGTTGTTGACCGTCAGGGAGGTGTGGTCCGGCCCTTCAACCACGGATTTGCTGAAGTAGATCTCATTGATTTCCGCCGCCAGCTCGTCGGCTTCCCAGCCATGCCATTGCGCGACCTTCGAGGGTTCACGCAGCATCGTCCAAATCTGTGGCGCGTCGGAATTGATCACAACGCTGAGCTTGTTCGTCATGGCCTGAATCTACAACTTGGGCGCGACCCGGGCTAGGGGAATTTCCGGCAGAAAACGGGCACCCGTACCGCAGGGCCGCTCAGCCGCGCACAGACTCCAGTTCATTCGCAATCCGCCGCTCCAGCTCCGGCGCGCTGATGGTCTGGGATCCGCCGTGGGCGCGCAGGAACAGCAGCGATTCCAGCCGCAGCAGCCGCCACTCGCGCTCCGCTTCGTGGTTGGAGTTGTCGATGGAGCGGAAAATCTCTTTGTCGTACAGGTTCGGCTCGTTCAGTGACCGCTGGCGGACCCGGGCCTGCATCCGCGCCTTGAACGGATCCGTCTCCTGGTTGTCCGGCGCCCGGAGCAGCTTCTCGTACACGGCGGCGCGGTCCTTCTGCCCCGTTTGCCGGCACACGTAACTGGACAGCGCAAGCGACGCCTCCACCGACCCCCAGCGCCCCGGGTTGCCGTCGAAGGGCAGCACGTTCAGCAGGTCGGCCACGGCCAGCGACGCCTCGGCATCCTTGAGCATGACGAACAGCTCATGCGCGAGGTCACTCAGGTCCTTCAGGCAGCTGCCCGACTTGGTGTTGATGCCCTTGACCAGTTTGTCGGCCAGCAGCTGCACCCCGACGGCGTCCGGATGGGCCTCCGCCACGGCTTCCACCACGGATTCAGGCGTTCCCGAGGGCTCCGGGATCAGGGCCAGATCCTCCGCACTGGGGCCGACCACCCCCGGGGAGGTGGACGGCAGCGGAGGGACGACGACGGCGGCAGGCGCCGTCCGCGCAGTCTCCCCAGCTGCTTCTCTCCCCACGACGGAAAGGGGAACGCCGGCGTCGGACGCCTGGGCGTCCGCCCTTTGGGCGTCACTGTCCGTTCCTTGGGGGGCGCCGTCCGCGCCGGCGCCGTCTGCGCCGGCAGCATCT
Source organism: Arthrobacter sp. K5 (assembly GCF_040448525.1). NCBI lineage: Bacteria > Bacillati > Actinomycetota > Actinomycetes > Micrococcales > Micrococcaceae > Arthrobacter > Arthrobacter sp. K5. The sequence continues at coordinate 3,889,337 of NZ_CP159279.1, forward strand.
TCGACGGCGGCAGCAGTCATAACAGCGGCATTGGCGGCGGCTTCCGGGGAGGCGACGTCGTCAACCGCGGGTCCGGGGATGCGGACGGACGAGCCGGCAGCAATGCGCAGCGTGCCGCCGCCGGTGAGGGTCGCAAGGATGATGGCGGGGCTGCCGAAATCATCGGTTTCGACTTCCACGGAGTGGATTTCCGCGGACCGCTTGCCGTCCGGCAGGAGAAGGTGGTCGCCCGCCCGCAGAGAGCCCGCCTGCTGTTCACGGTAGGTCTTGGCAGCTGCAGGGTGGTTCATGGGAGTCCTTAAGTTCTCTTGGGGTCCGCCCAACAGTCTACAAAGGAGAGGGTGCGAAGTCCGGGAGGCGCGGGCGCCCGGGCGTCAGCTGCCGACGCCGGCGTAGGCCAGAGCCTGCCGCACCAGGGCACCGCGGCCGCCGGTGAACTCGAGCTGCACGCCGTCGCTAAGCACTTCCTGGGGCGTCATCCAGGTCAGCTCCAGAGCGTCCTGGCGGGGTTCGCATTCGCCGGTCACAGGGATGATGTAGGCCAGTGATACGGCGTGCTGGCGGTCGTCGGTGAAGCCGGTGTGCGAGGGGGCGGGGAAGTATTCGGCCACGGTGAACGGCACAGGGCTGATGGGGAGCTGGGGGAATGCCAGCGGGCCGAGGTCTTTTTCCATGTGGCGCAGCAGTGCGGCGCGGATGGTCTCGCGGTAGAGCACCCGGCCGGAAACGAGGGACCGGACCATGGTGCCGTCCTCGTCCGCCTGCAGGAGTGTGCCCACCTCATTCACGAACCCGAGTGGATCCAGCCGGACCGGCACCGCCTCCACGTAGACCATCGGGAGCCTGCCTCTGGCTTCGAAGAGATCCTCGTCCGAAAGCCAGCCGGGGTTGGGGTCAGGGGTGCGCACGTTCATGAATCATTTTTACCCCATCACCACAGCTCCGGCCGCCGAGGCGTGGGATCCCGGCGCCTGGCGGCGGGCAAAACGACGCAGTCTCACCATCCGATTTTGCCTCTCCGCGCCGCCGCGCCGCGCCGCTGCTCCGGCCGTTTGGGGGTTACGCCGGGCGCCGGGCGGCTAGGACGGGCGCCGGGCGGAGATCCAGAGCGGGGCCCGCTGTGCCGCCGCACCGTCATTGTCCGGGTGCGGCACATGAAGGGTGCGCCCGAACGCCTCCTCGGTCAGCGTCACGTCGTGTCCCGCGGCCGTGAGGCGGTCCCGCAGGGCGTCTAGGTCCCCGGCGTACTCGAATCCCAGTCCTGCGTGCGCCGCGCCGGTGCCGGGCCGCGCCATCAGCACACCGCCGTTCTTGGCGGTGAAGTCGGCAGTCTCATCGTCGTCCGGGACGGGCCGGAACCGTGCCCCAATGTCCCGCAGCGCCTGGGCAGCGGCTGTCACGTCCTCGCTGAACCAGACCTCCACCACGGCCAGCGCTGGATCCGCATCCGCACAGCCGGCCCCGTGGGCGGCCCTGTCGGCTAAGAAGCTGAAACCGTCCGCGCCCGTGATCCGGCAGGAGTCGCCGTGGTCCGCGCGGACAAGCTCGGCGGACGAGGAGTCAGATTCCGCGCCGGACTGGTTGGTGCGCCGGGCAAACTCCTCGAGGTCACCCACCTCCACGCCAAAGTGCGTGACGCCATCCTCCGCAGCGCCCGGTTCGGCCTGGTGCAGCGCCAGCCTGCCCGCACCGGCGTCGTACTCCCGCCAGGAGCCCTCGTCGGTGGTTTTAATCATCCCCAGGTCGGTGAGGAGCCGCTCCCAGGGGTCAACCCGGGACGTGAAGTGGATGGGGCGGACACGAAGCATGCTCTCTCCTCGAACTCGAAACACCAGGATCTTCGAAAACGGCGCCGACATGGCCATGATGCCACGTCTTGAATCGCGCGGCACCGGGTTGAATCACGCAGCGCTGGGGCAGAATAGGCGCATGCCCGTTGAACTCGAGGAACTGCTGGTGACCGATGCAGCCGCATGGCGGACATGGCTGGAATCCCACCACAGCGACAGCCCCGGCGTCTGGCTGGTCCTGCACAAGAAGGGCGGCAACGTCACTGAACTCGATTACGACGCCGCACTGGACGAGGCGCTCTGCTACGGCTGGATCGACGGCCAGGTCAAAAAACGCGACGGCGGCAGCTACCTCCAGCGCATGACCCGCCGGGGGCCCAAGAGCCCCTGGTCCGAACGGAACGTGGGCCATGTGGCCCGGCTTGAGGCGGCAGGGAAGATGACGGCCCCGGGACGTGCCGCCGTCGACGCCGCCAAGGCCGACGGCCGCTGGGAGGCCGCCTATTCAGGACCGGCGACGGCGGAGGTCCCGGCGGATCTGGCCGCCGCCATCGCCGCCGTGCCCGAGGCGCAGGCCATGTTCGACGTGCTGACCTCGGTGAATCGCTACGCGCTGATCTACCGCACCAATTCGGTTAAGCAGGCCTCCACAAGGGAGCGGAAAATCGCCGGGTTTGTCCAGATGCTTGCCCGCGGCGAGACGCCGTATCCGCAGAAGAGGCGCCCGGCGCAGGATCCCGCTGGTTGAGCGTGTCGCTTCACTCCGCTGGCTGAGTCTGTGGAACCCGGCGCCGAGCGTCCTGGCAAGGGGCATCGAAAAGGACGTCCGCGCTAAAATTGGGAGCAACTCCCAACACGAACGGCGAACATGCAGCGGTTTTCCCTACGCACGCTCGGCCCCCGCGCGCGGTGGATTGCGGTGGCCGTGGCCCTGGCTCTGGTGCTCGCCGCGGCCGCGGCCGCGGTCATCGGCCTGGCCGGGCGTCCGGGCGACGGCGGAACACAGGGCGGTGCCGGACCCCAGGGCGGTGGCGCCCAAGGCAGCAGCACCCAGAGTGCAGCCCCGAAGTCCTTCAGCAGACCCGAGGGCGCCTCACAGTTCCGGCCCTCCTACCACCTCACTCCGGCCAAGGAGTGGATGAACGATCCGCAGCGGCCGTTCCTGCTGGACGGGGTGTGGCACTACTACTACCTCTACAACGCGGACCACCCCGAGGGAAACGGCACCGAATGGTTCCACGTCACCAGCACCGATCTGGTGCACTGGAAGGACGAAGGCGTGGCCATCGGGAAATTCAAGAACGGCCTGGGGGACATTGAGACCGGCAGCGCCGTGGTGGACCAGGACAACACCGCCGGCTTCGGCAAGGGTGCCGTCGTCGCCGTCATGACCCAGCAGGACAAGGGCGTGCAGCGGCAGTCCCTGTTCTACTCCACGGACAAGGGCTACACGTTCAAGGAGGCCGACGGGAATCCCGTGATGGACAACCCGGGCAAGGAGCACTGGCGCGACCCGAAAATCATCCGCGACGAGGCCCGGAAACAGTGGGTCATGGCGTTGGCCGAGGGGGAAAAGATCGGCCTGTACACCTCGAGGGACCTGAAGGACTGGAACTACGTATCGGGCTTCGAACGGAAAGGCCTGGGGATCCTCGAATGCCCCGACCTCTTCCAGCTGGACGTCGACGGCGACCCCGCCAAGCGCACCTGGGTTTTGGCGGCCAGCGCGAACGGCACCGCGGAAGGCCGGACCACCGGGGTAGCGTACTGGACCGGGACCTTTGACGGGACCACGTTCACCCCCGCGGATGACAAACACCAGTGGCTCGACGCCGGCGCCGACTTCTACGCCGCCGTCACCTGGGACGATCCCCGGCTGACGGAAAACGAACGGATGGCGTCCCGCCACGCGATCGGCTGGATGAACAACTGGACGTATGCCCGCCAGCTGCCCACGACCGACTGGCAGGGCGGTGCGGACTCCATCGTCCGGGACATCCGGCTGAAAACGGTGCAGGGCAGGCCCACGCTCGTCTCCACCCCCACTCCCGCCCTGTCCGCGCTGGACGGCGAAGCCAAGACTGCAGACAGCGGGGCGCTGACCCCGGAGGGTGCCGGCGGGCTTCCCGCGCCCGCAGGCGGTGCCTACCGGCTGGACGTGACCCTGGAGCGTGCACCGGGCGACGACGGCACGGAGGCCCTGCTGAAACTGGGCAACGGCGGCGCGGACTTCGCCACGGTGGGCTACAACTTCGAGGCAGGCACGGCATGGGTGGACCGGGCGGCACTGGTGCCAGGCGCTGATGCCCTCGGACCTGTGTTCACGGAACGGAGGAGTGCGCAGAGCCCGCCCCGCAACGGCAGCTCGCCGGGGAGGGGCAGCGTGGATCTGACCATTTTCGTGGACTATTCCTCGGCGGAGGTCTTTGTGAACGGCGGCGAACAGACCCTGACGTCGGTCGTGCTGCCCAGGCCGGGCCAGCCGGCGGTCAGCGCGGCGACCGCCGGCGGGAAGCTGACACTGAAGTCGTTCAAGTACACCCCGCTGGCCACCGTGCTGACGGCACGGTAGGCAAAGCGGCGAAAGTCAGTCCGACTCGAGCGGGAAGGCCACGGCTTCCCCCACCACGCGCAGGCACAGTTCCGTGCCGGGTTGCGCGATGGATGCGTTCCAGTGCCGGATGGTGATCACTTCACCGCCGCCGGGATAGCGGTGGTCGGGCATGGCACCGGCCAGCTTGGGCGGCACGGCGAGCTTGAGCCGCACGGTGGTTTCGGGGCCGAAGTAGTCGGTATCCACCACCACGCCGCGGATGGGACCGTCCTCGGCGATGCGGATCTGCTCCGGGCGCAGCATGAGCTGGACGCGGCCCTGCGCGGGCGGACGCCGGACCGGGATCCCGCCGAGCGAGCAGGTGGCCAGCGAGCCCTCCATCCACGCATCGAGGATCACCGCGTCGCCCAGGAACTCGGCCGTGGCGCGGTCCGCCGGCCGGGTGTACACAACGAACGGGTTGCCGATCTGTGCCAGCTTGCCGCCCCGCATGACCGCCACCTGGTCCGCGAAGGAGAGTGCCTCGGCCTGGTCGTGGGTGACGAGGATGGTGGTCACCCCGGCCTCGTTGAGGACCTTGGCCACCGCCCGCCGGGTGGCGACGCGCAGCCCGGCATCCAGGGCGGAGAAGGGCTCATCCAGCAGCATCAGTTCAGGCTCGCGGGCGAGGGCCCGGGCCAGGGCGACGCGCTGCTGCTGCCCGCCGGAAAGCTGGTGCGGCCGGCGCCTGGCCATGGCGGTGTCCAGTGACACCATCTCCAGGAGTTCGTTGACCCGCGCATTAACCGCGCGCCGGCCGCCGTCGAGCTTTGCGGCACTGAGCCCGAACGCTATGTTCTGCCCCACCGTCAGGTGCGGGAACAGGGCGCCGTCCTGCGCCACATAGCCGACGTGGCGCTTGTGCGCCGGCTTCCACACGCCGTCGCCCGCCACCGGGGATCCGTTCAGCGAGATGCTGCCGGTGGCGGGGTGTTCGAAGCCCGCAATCAGCCGAAGCAGGGTGGTCTTGCCCGACCCGGAGGGGCCCACGATCGCGGTGGTTCCGCCCTTGGCCACGGACAGGTTCACGCCCTTGAGGACGGCCTGCGAGCCGAAGTTCTTGGTGACGGCGTCGATCTCCAGGTGGCTGTTGGTGCTTGGCGCCACGGAGGGGGAGATCCGCGGTTCCGGAAGCCTGGACGGGGATTGTTCGGTCACTGTCCCGCTACTTTCTTGGACTGCTGGAAGAGCAAATAGGTCATGGGCGCCGAGATCACGATCATGAAGAGGGCGTACGGCGCCGCGCCGGCGTAGTCGATTTCGCTGCTCTTGCTCCAGAACTCGGTGGCGAGGGTCCTGGTCCCGTTGGGGGACAGGAGCAGCGTGGCGGTCAGTTCGTTGGCGATGGCCAGGAAGACGAGGGCGGCGCCGCCGGCCGCGGCGGGAGCCGTGAGCCGCAGTGTGACGCGGATGAACGACAGCAGCGGAGGGCTGCCGAGTGCCTGGGCCGCCTCGTCCAGCTCCTTGGGTGCCTGGGCCAGCCCCGCCCGGATGTTCACCAGGGCGCGCGGCAGGAACAGGAGGACGTAGGCGGCGATCAGGACGCCGGTGGTCTGGTAGACGCCCGGGACAAGCCGGATGCTGACGGTGACGAAGGCCAGGGCAACCACGATGCCCGGCAGCGAGCTGGTGACGTAGTTGGACAGTTCCAGGCCCTTGCTGAACCAGCTGGCGTGCCGGACGGCGAGGTAGGCCATGGGGAAGGCGACGACGGTGGTGGCCGCGGCGCCGGCCAGCCCGTAGAGGAGGGTCTGCAGCAGCGCGGGAACGAACTCGTCAGCGGCCCAGATTTCTGATCCGCCGGCAATGATCCAGCGCAGCACGAACAGCAGCGGCAGGCCGAAGGCAAGCAGGGTCAGGCCGAGCAGGGCCAGCTGGGCCGGCCACTGGTAGGCGTGCAGCGGCAGGCACAGTGCCTTGGCCTGTGCACCGGAACCGACCCGGGCGTACCGCGCGGTGCCTCGGCTGCGGACCTCGACGACCAGCAGGATGAGGCAGATGAACACCAGCACACTCGCGAGCATGTTCCCTGCCGTGCCGTTGAACGTGGACTGGTACTGCACCATGATCGCCGTCGTGAAGGTGTCGAAGCGGATCATGGCGAAGGCGCCGTACTCGGCCAGGAGGTGCAGCCCCACCAGCAGTCCGCCGCCGGTCATGGCGATCCGCAGCTGCGGCAGGACCACGCGGAAGAATGCCCGCCAGGCGCCCAGGCCGAGGGACGCAGCCGACTGCTCTACTGCGGGATCCAGCCGGCTCAGTGTCGCGGCAGCGGGAATGTAGACCAGCGGGAAGTAGGACAGGGTGGCGATGAGCACCCCGGAAAACAGGCCGTGCAGCGAGGGGACGGCGGAAACCCAGGCATAGCTGTTGACGAAGGCCGGGATGGCCAGGGGAGCGGCGAGCAGCACCGCCCACACCTTCTTTCCGCGAAGTGTGGTGCGCTCCACAAGCCATGCGCCGCCGACGCCCAGGATGAGGCAGAGGGGAACGGTGATCAGCATCAGGAGCACCGTGTTCAGCAACAGTTCGCCGACGCGGGGCCGGAAGACCAGTTCGAGGGCGGTGTCCCAGCCGGTGGCCGCGGTCATGTACACCACGTAAGCCAGCGGCAGGAGCGAAAACAGGGCGATCAGCACCGCCGCGACAGCTACCGCTGAAACGCCGAAAGGCGGGCGGGGGCGCTTGCCCCGGCCCGCCGACGTCGTGCTTCCGGATTCCTCCGCAGCCGATACTTGCGTGATCACAGAATTAGAGCAGTCCTGCCTTGGTCATCAGCTCGGTGACCTTCGCGGAGTTCAGCTTGGCCGGGTCCACGGTGGGGGCCTCAAGTTCCTTGACGGGAACGAGCTTTTCGTTGGCCGGGACGCCCGAAGCGATGGCGTACTCGAAGGAGGTGCCCTTCTGCAGGATTTCCTGGCCCTTCTTGCCGGTGATGAACTTCAGGAAGGCCTGGGCGTTCTCAGCGTTCTTCGAGGACTTCAGGACGCCGCCGCCTGAGACGGACAGGAAGGCGCCCGGGTCCTGGTTCTTGAAGTAGTACGGCGTGACGTTGTTGGAGTTCTCGCCGGTCTTCGCCTGGTCGCCGTAGTAGTAGTAGTGGTAGATCAGCGCTGCATTGACCTCGCCGGCGTTCACTGCCTTCATGGCGGTGTTGTTGCCCTTGTAGGCGGTGAAGTTTTCCTTCATGCCCTTCAGCCATTCCGCAGCAGCGGCTTCGCCCTTGAGCTCGACCAGGGCGGAGACGATGGCCTGGAAGTCGGCGCCGCTGGGGGAAGCGCCCCACTTGCCCTTCCACTCCGGCTTGGCCAGGTCAAGCATGGACTTGGGCAGCTTGTCCTCGGAGATCTTGTTCTTGTCGTACACCAGGACGGTGGAGCGGGCGGCAATGCCGGTCCACTTGCCTGTGGAGGGGCGGAACTCCGCCGGAACCTGGGCGATGGTGTCCTTGTTGACGTCGGCGAAGAGACCGGCATTCTCCACCTGCGCCATTGCGGGGGAGTTTTCGGTAAGGAAGACGTCCGCCGGGGAGGCCGCACCCTCCTGGACGATCTGGTTGGACATCTCGGTGTCCGAGCCCTGGCGCAGCGTGACCTTGATGCCCGTTTCCGTGGTGAAGGCGTCCGCCCACTCCTTGGTCAGGCTTTCATGCTGCGCATTGTAGACCGTGATCTCGCCCTTGGCGGGGTCAGCGGAGGGTGAGGCAGCGGGGGAGGTGCTGGAGCCGCAGGCCGAGAGGCCGAGGGCTGCGGTGGCGGCGATCGCGATGCCGGCCAGCGCGTTGATGCGGATCTTCATCGGGGTGCTTCTTTCTGCAAAGTCTCGTGGGCGAGGCCCTCGTGAGCTGGGGAAATTAGGTGAAGCTCACTCGAAAAACTGTAGGTTAGCCAAACCTAAGCACCAAGCGGGAAAGACCTTAAGTGATGAGGATCACATCAATTACGGCACTGTTGCGTGTCCTAATTTCCGGTTTCCTCGGTGCCCGCTGTCACGGACGCGGCCGCCACGCGCGCCGCGGCCTCCAGCGCCATCCAGGTCTGCAGCTGGGTGGACAGTTCGACGGCGGCACCCGGCGGGTAGGCGCCCATCGCCGGCCGCTTCGGTTCGAAAGAGAAGATGGGGTCCCCGGCCCGGCCGTGCCGGGCCAGCGGTTCGCCCGCCGCAATCGGCCGGCGGCCGGACCAGAGGGCACCGGCTGTGCCGGTGACCAGCCGGGCGGCGGTGGTCCGGACGTCCCGCGGCAGCCGTTGGTCGTTGGCGGCCAGCGCCAGGTAGCGGGTGAGGATCCCGGTGAACAGGCCGCCGTCGCCGGTACCGTCGCAGCGGAGGACCATGGGGTTGGCGGGGTTGGCGCTGGCAGCCGTGGCGGCCTCCGGCAGGGTGAGGTGTGTTGCCACCGCATGGACCACGGTTGCGGCGCGTTCCAGGTTGGCGTCGCCGCCGAGCTCCAGCAGGGCGCCCAGGACTGGCCCCTGGTTGTAGGTGTAGATGCCGTCCTCCAGTACGGTTTCCCCGGTGTCGCGGACCCGGATCCCGTCCAGGTAGAGCCCGCGGGCGGGGTCGAACAGCCGGGCATCCAGCCAGTCGAGCAGGGCCTGCGCCTTGGCGGTGTTGCCCGTGCGTGCGTAGTAGAGCGCAACCGGTGCCGTGGCGGGGGTGTTCTTGAAGTCCCGCTTGGTGCTCCAGAATGTGCCGCCGCCCAGGTCGTCGGTGGACGCCGAGTCGAACTGCAGTGTCAGGCTCTTGCGGATTCTCTCCTGCCGCCGGGGGCTGGGCCTGCGGCTCTCGTCGGCCAGCCGCTCCAGCCGGAGCGTGGACAGGGCCAGCCAGGCCATGTCGTCGTAGTAGTGGTTGACGAACGTCAGGAAATTCCGCAGCCGGATGCCGGTGACCAGCCTCGACGCGAGCTGGCCGGCGCTGGGGCGGGTATCGCCGTCGAACTTTTCCGGCGGGCGCCCCGCCCTCCCAAGTTCGCGAAAGCCCGCGTCCACCAGGCAGTCCAGATAATGCGCCTGCCACCAGTAGTGCCAGGGGCGGCGGAGGTTCTCGATGCGGCCGGACGGCCGGGCGGTGGCGGCGATGTGTGTCCCGGGCAGGAAGAACAACCGCTGGCCGAACAGGTGCGTAACCGACCGTGCAGCGTCGTCGGCCCGCTCTGCCCAGGCCGTCGCGGAGGTGGGGGCGGCATCCGGGGCGGCGTCAGCATCTGGCTGGGTCATGCGGCCAGCCTAGCGAACTGCCGGGCCGGCGGCCGTGCGGGAGGGGCGGGGCGGTCTGGTGCACCCAGCGCCGCGGGATGCATCCGCCGCTCATTTCAGTTAACATTCACTAACTAATGTTCGCGGCCGGGATCCGGATCCGCATCGACCGGTTCCGCATCAAGGAGGATGTATGGAAATCGAGGGTTCCGTCGCGCTCATCACGGGCGGTGCATCCGGCCTCGGCGCCGCCACGGCCCGGCGGCTGTTCGACGCCGGCGCTTCGGTAGTGCTCGCTGACCTCGGCTCCTCGGCCGGTGCCGCCTACGCCGACGAGCTGAACGCGGCCGGCCCGCAGAGCCTCGCGGGCCATCAGCCGGCAGCCCCCAAAGCGGTTTTCATTCCCGCGGACGTGACCAGCGAGGAGCAGGTGCAGGCCGCCGTCGATGCCGCCGTCGGGCTGGGACCGCTGCGGATCGTCGTGAACTGCGCCGGCATCGCCACGCCAGGCAAGGTCCTGGGGCGCGACGGTGTGCTGCCGCTGGAGACTTTCCAGCGCGTCATCCAGATCAACCTGGTGGGGACCTTCAACGTGGTCCGGCTGGCCGCCGCCGCGATGGCCGCCACCGAGCCTGCGGCGACCGAGCTCGGCGGGGAGGAACGCGGAGTCATCATCAACACCGCCTCGGTGGCCGCATTCGACGGGCAGATCGGCCAGCCTGCCTACGCCGCGTCCAAGGGCGGCGTGGCCGCCATGACCCTGCCGCTGGCCCGCGAGCTGGCCCGGTCCCTCATCCGTGTGGTGACGATCGCGCCCGGGATTTTCGAAACCCCGATGATGGCGGGACTGCCCCAGGATGCCCAGGAGTCACTGGGCCGGCAGGTGCCGCACCCGTCCCGTCTGGGCCGGCCCGCCGAGTACGCCAACCTCGCCGCGCACATCGTGGAGAACGCCATGCTCAACGGCGAGACCATCCGCCTCGACGGCGCCATCCGGATGGGCCCGAAGTGAGCGGCACCCAACTAAGCAGTCCCGGGGCCTCGATGCCCGCCGTCGACACCCTGCCCGCCGCCGACTTTTTCGGCTACGAGTCCCTGCTCAGCGCCGCCGAGCGGCGGAAGCTGGGCGAGCTGCGGGAGTTCCTGGCCGCGGAGATCGCGCCGTTCGCGGGGGACTGGTGGAACAAGGCCGAATTTCCGGCGCACATCCTCCCCAAGCTGGCCGCGCTGGAGCTGAGCACGCCGGCACAGCGCGGCTACAGCCATCTGTTCGCCGGGCTGGTGATCGCGGAGATGACGCGGGTGGACACCTCGATCGCCACGTTTTTCCTGGTCCACCACGACCTTTTCGTCGAGTCGCTCTACCGCTTCGGCTCCGAGGACCAGCGCAGCCGGTACCTCGACGACGCCTCGAACCTCAGGACGACGGGAGCCTTTGCGCTGACCGAACCGGATCACGGTTCCGACGTCGCCGGCGGCATGGAGACGCGGGCGCGCCGGATATCGGGCCGTACCGGAGAAGCCGACGCCGGCGGGGACAGCTGGGTGCTGAACGGCGCCAAGCGGTGGATCGGCAACGGGACGTTCTGCGACTTCATGCTGGTGTGGGCGCGGGATGAAGCCGACGGAGCGGTCCGCGGATTCATCGTGGACGCTTCGCTGCCGGGAGTGGGCCGGAGTCGGATCGAGAACAAGATCGCGCTGCGAACGGTGCAGAACGCGGACATCGTTTTCAAGGACGTCCGGGTTGCCGAGGCCGACCGCTTCGCCGGCATCGGCAGTTTCGATGACACCAATGAGCTGCTCCGCGGCTCACGCATCATGGTGGCGTGGCAGGCGGTGGGGCAGCAGCTGGCCGCGTTCGACGTCGCCCGGCAGTACGCCGTCGAACGCCAGCAGTTCGGCCGTCCGCTGGCGAGGTTCCAGCTCATCCAGCAGCAGCTGGTGTCCATGCTGGGCAACGCCATGGCGAGCATGGGCATGATGGTCCGGATCGCGCAGTTGCAGGAGCATTCGCAGTTGCAGGAACAGGGTGCCGGGATGGCGCAGGTGGCGCTGGCCAAGTCCTACACGTCGGCGAGGATGCGCGAAACCGTGGCGATGGGCCGGTCCATCCTGGGCGGCAACGGCATCGTCACGGAGTACCGGATGGCCAAGATCTTCGCCGACGCGGAAGCCATTTACACCTACGAGGGCTCGTACGAGATCAACACGCTGATCGTGGGCCGCGCCGTCACGGGCGTCTCCGCGATAACCTGACGCTTCCGCGGCTCGCGCTCACGGGTGGGGCTTAAGGGTCCGTGCGCGCTCAGTCGGCGAGGGCGGGCTGCTTCTCCCCGGCTTCGATCCGGGCGTCGAGGCTGTTGTTCTTTACCGGCATGGGGCAGGTGCCGTACGGCGTAAAGGCACTGGGATAGTTGATGGCGCGGTTGAAGTCCAGGACCACGGAGCCGTCCGGCCGGGGACGTGCGGTGGACACCTTGCGCCACTCGTCGGTCAATTCGCCGTTGGTTTCGTCGTGGAACGTGACCGTCAGGGCACCGAGCTTCTCTTCTTCAGCATGAAGCCGGTACTCGTGGTCCTTGCCGGGCAGCCGGAAGACCAGTTCCCCGACGCTGCGGTGAACCCCGTCCACCAGCGGGTTCGCGGTTGCAATCGGAACGTCCTCCGGCTCGGGGAACGCCTCAAACCGTGCTTCAACCACCAAGTCGGGCCGGTAATCGAAGGTGGGCACGCCGTCGAACCCGGTGAACACCGGCGACTTCGAATCGCGGGTGCGGACCGCATACCTGTCCGCGCGCACCGCCAGCTCCACCACTACCTGCTTGCCGTCCACGCCGCCGAACTGTACCCACATGAGCGACTCCTCGTTGGCGAGCACTGCCGTGATCGTCCCGTCCACCGGCTCCCCGGTTTCCACGAGCGTCAGCCCGTCGGACGCCGCGGCGGTGAGCGTCGCCGTCGTGCCGTCCGCTGACCACAGCCCGGGGACGAGGTCGACGGCGGCCGGCTCGCTTTCGAGCCACTGGAACGACGTGAGGGTGAGCCAGCCGTGGTCGGCCGCGAGGGCGGTATTGCGGCCTTTGCGGAAGCGGAGCCAGCGCTCCAGCTGGGCGTCTGCTGCGGTGCTCATGGGTCCTCCATACAGCGACCGGCGGTTCGGGTTCAAGGGCGCGACAACATCTGAGACATATTCCCGGCTCCGGCCTGCTGCGGGTAACATCCCATAGGAACAGTAACCCGGCTCACAGTATCCAGCGCAGTGTACGAGCCAAAGTCGAACACTCGAAAGATAGTTTCCATGGCTGACACTGCAATGAATTCAGAAACAGATCTCGCCGCCGAACTCCGCGCCGATGTGCGCCGCGTTTCAACCCTTCTGGGTGAATCGCTGGTCCGCCAGCACGGACCCGAACTCCTTGACCTCGTGGAGCAGGTGCGCCTGCTCACCAAGGAATCCAAGGAAGCCGCCCGGGGCGGCGCGCACGCCACGGGTCCGTGGAGCGCGCACGACGTCGTTGCCCAGGTCCGCGAGCTGCTCGCCTCCCTGCCGCTGGAGCAGGCGACCGACCTGGTCCGCGCCTTCGCCTTCTACTTCCACCTCGCCAACGCCGCCGAACAGGTCCACCGGGTCCGCCGGCTGCGCACCCGGCAGGAGAAGGACGGCTGGCTGGCCAAGGCCGTCGAGGACATCGCGGGGCAGGCCGGCCCGGCGGTGCTGCAGGAAGTCGTCAACGAACTGGATGTGCGGCCGATCTTCACTGCGCACCCCACCGAAGCCTCCCGCCGTTCCGTGCTGGACAAAATCCGCAAGCTCTCGGATGTCCTGGCCCAGCCCACCGAGGAGGGCACCAGCGCCCGGCGCCGGCAGGACCGCCAGCTGTCGGAGATGATCGACCAGATGTGGCAGACGGACGAGCTGCGCCAGGTCCGGCCAACTCCCGTGGACGAGGCCCGCAACGCCATCTATTACCTCAACAGCATCCTGACGGACGCGCTGCCGGAGATGCTCACCGATTTCTCGGAACTCCTCGGCGAGCACGGCGTTGCGCTGCCGGCCCACAACGCCCCGATCCGGTTTGGCTCCTGGATCGGCGGTGACCGCGACGGCAACCCGAACGTCACCGCGGCGGTGACCCATGAGATCCTGCAGCTCCAGAACCAGAACGCCGTGCGGATCAGCATCGCCATGATCGACGAGCTCATCTCGATCCTGTCTAACTCCACAGCCCTCGCGGGCGCCGACCAGGCGCTGCTCGATTCGATCGACGCCGACCTCGCGAAGCTGCCCGGACTGGACCGCCGCATCCTGGAACTCAACGCCCAGGAGCCCTACCGGCTGAAGCTGACCTGCATCAAGGCCAAGCTTATTAACACCGGCAAGAGGGTCGCCGCAGGCTCCGCTCACCAGCCCGGCCGCGACTACACGTCCACCGAGGAACTCATCTCCGAGCTGGAGCTCCTGGAACTCTCGCTGCGCAACCACTCGGCGTCCCTCGCCGCGGACGGCGCGCTGGCCCGTGTGCGCCGGGCCATCGCCTCCTTCGGTCTCCACCTCGCCACGCTCGACATCCGTGAGCACGCAGACCATCACCATGACGCCGTCGGGCAGCTCATGGACCGCCTCGGTGGTCCCGGCATCCGCTATGCCGAGCTGACCCGGGGCGAGCGCCTCGAGGTCCTGAGCGCGGAGCTCGCCTCCCGCCGTCCGCTGTCCGGCCACCCGATCAGGCTCGACGGCGCCGCTGACGGAACGTACGACGTCTTCCGGGAGATCCGCCGTGCCCTGCGCACGTACGGCCCGGACGTCATTGAGACCTACATCATCTCCATGACCCGCGGCGCCGACGACGTCCTGGCCGCAGCGGTGCTGGCGCGCGAGGCCGGCCTGGTCAGCCTCTTCGGCGATGCGCCGTACGCCAAGATCGGCTTCGCGCCGCTGCTGGAAACGGTTGAGGAGCTGCGGGCCTCGGCGGAAATTGTGGACGAGCTGCTGTCCGACCCGTCCTACCGCGAACTGGTCCGGCTGCGCGGGGACGTCCAGGAAGTCATGCTCGGCTACTCGGACTCCAACAAGGAATCCGGCGTGATGACCAGCCAGTGGGAAATCCACAAGACCCAGCGCAAGCTGCGCGACATCGCCGCCAAGCACGGCGTCCGGGTGCGCCTGTTCCACGGCCGCGGCGGTTCCGTGGGCCGCGGCGGCGGACCCACCTACGACGCCATCATGGCGCAGCCCAACGGCGTCCTCGAGGGTGAAATCAAGTTCACCGAACAGGGCGAGGTCATCTCGGACAAGTATTCCCTCCCGGAACTTGCCCGTGAAAACCTGGAGCTGTCTCTGGCGGCCGTGCTGCAGGGGTCCGCGCTGCACCGCACGCCGCGCACGTCCGATGACCAGCGCGAGCGGTTCGGGCACGTCATGGAGTCGATCTCCGATGCCGCTTTTGCCCGCTACCGCAGCCTTATCGACCACCTGGACCTGCCCGCGTACTTCCTGGCCTCGACGCCGGTGGAGCAGCTCGGTTCGCTGAACATCGGCTCCCGCCCGTCGAAGCGCCCGGACTCCGGTGCTGGGCTGGGCGGACTGCGCGCCATCCCATGGGTGTTCGGCTGGACCCAGTCGCGGCAGATCGTGCCGGGCTGGTTCGGCGTCGGCTCCGGGCTGAAGGCGGCACGTGAAGCAGGCAACTCGGCCCAGCTCGTGGAGATGATGCACGGCTGGCACTTCTTCCGCTCGGTGCTCTCCAACGTGGAGATGACCCTGGCCAAGACGGACATGGAGATCGCGGGTTACTACGTTGACACCCTGGTCCCGGCGGAACTGCACCACCTTTTCCGCGCCATCCGTGACGAGTACGAACTCACCGTCGCCGAGATCCAGAACCTCACCGGCGAGACCGTGCTCCTGGATGCCCAGCCCACGCTCAAGCGGTCGCTGGAAATCCGCGACCAGTACCTCGACCCGATCAGCTACCTCCAGGTGGAACTGCTCCGCCGCGTGCGTGCAGAGGGTGCCAGCATTTCCGGCGGCGAGATCGACGAGCGCCTGCAGCGGGCCATGCTCATTACCGTCAACGGCGTAGCAGCCGGCCTCCGCAACACCGGGTAGCCCGCCCGGGGGCCGGACGCGTCCTCACTTTTGGTCGCCTCATTCCAAACGCTTCCTCACGTTTGGTCGAGTTTTTCCAAACGCTTCCTCACTCGTTGGGGAAGCGTTCGGCGTGAGCCGACGGGATCTGAGGGAGCGTTGGTGGAATTGGTGCGAAAAGTGAGGGAGCGTCAACTGCCGTAGTGCACCACGATGGTCCGGCGGGGCGTGCTGCTGGGGAAGCCATCGCCGTCGTCGGAGTAGGCCACGGTGCTCACGCGCACACCGTAGAGGGCTGACAGCTGGGCGTCGGTGAGGAGTTCCGCTGCCGGGCCGGTCCGCACACCGGAGCGGCCCAGCAGGACCACGCGGTCGGCCAGGTGCAGGGCGTGGTCGGGATGGTGGGTGCTCAGGAGCAGGGCCATTCCGTCCGCCATCAGTTCACGCAACAGCGTCAGGACGCGGGCCTGGTTCTTGAGGTCCAGACCGGTGGCGGGCTCGTCCAGCACCAGGACCGGCGAGCCGGCAGCAATGGCCCGGGCGATCAGGATCAATTGCTGCTCGCCGCCGCTGAGGGTGGGGAAACGCCGGTCCCGCAGCCCAGCCGCGCCTACCCGTTCCATCGCCTCCAGCGCTGCCTCATGGTCGGAAGGCCCGGGTGTCCGGAACACTCCAACGTGCCGGGCGCGCCCCATCAGGACCATGTCCAGTGCCCGGTAGGCAAAGGCGCTGCCGTGCGCCTGCGGGACGTAGCCGGCGCTTTCGCTGAGCCGGACCGTTCCCTCCTGCGGGTCCAGCAGTCCCGCGGCACAGCGCACCAGCGTGGTCTTGCCGCTGCCGTTCGGGCCCAGCACGGCGGTGGCGGTTCCCGGCGGCACGCGGAAGCTGACGCCGCGGAACACCCAGTCCCTGGGCGAATAACCGAAACCCACGCCGTCGAGTTCAAGCACTGTCCCAGACCTTCTCGCGGTTCCGGCGCAGGAGCAGGAAAAACACGGGTGCGCCGATCAGGGCCGTAAGGACGCCCAGCGGGATCTCGCCTGCGGTGGCTGTACGGGCGATGGTGTCCACCAGGACGATGTAGGCGCCACCCAGCAGGAAGGACACGGGCAGGAGGACACGGTGGTCCGGGCCCACCCACATCCGGGCAAGGTGGGGGATCACCAGGCCAACCCAGCTGACGGCGCCGCTGACCGCCACAGCCCCTGCCACGATCAGCGCCACGGACACGAGCACCACCCACCGGAGCGGACGCGGCCGCACCCCCAGCGCCGCCGCGTCCTCGTCGCCGAGTGACAGCACGTTGATCCGCCAGCGCAGGGCCACAAGGACGGCGGCTCCACCGAGGACCGGGATGAGGGCCACCGCGACTTTGGTGAAGGTGGCTGTGGACACGCTGCCGAGCAGCCAGAAGACGATGGCGGGCAGCGTGGTGTTGGGGTCGGCGATGTAGGTCACCAGGGCAACCAGGGCGGAGAAGAAGGACCCCGTCACCACGCCGCCGAGCACGATCATGAGCATCGGCGTCCCTGCACGGCCCGAGGTGATCAGGAACAGGGTTCCGAGGGCCAGCAGGCCGCAGGCAAAGGAGCCTCCCACCAGGAGGAACGGACCCAAGCCGAGCAGCAGCGCCAAAGCACCGCCGAAGGATGCGCCGGCGGAGACACCGATGATTTCGGGGCTGACCAGGGGGTTGCGGAATATGGCCTGCAGCGCGGCGCCGCCGATGGCCAGGCCCCCGCCCACCAGAAGAGCGAGCAGTACCCGGGGCAGCCGGACCAGCAGCACCACATTTTGTTCGGTGGCGCTGGCCTGGACCGGGACCGGCGCGATTTGTGCGGTCAGGATCTGGACCACGTGGTCCAGCGGCACGCTGTAGCGCCCCACCGCCAGTGCCAGCACCGCCACGACGGCCAGGAAGCAGGCAGTAAGGGCAACGGGAACGACGACGGCGGGTTCCCGCCGTCGTGCCGTCGCCTTTCGGTCCACCGCCCCGGCCGGGGCAGAAGCCGGGCCAGCCCGGGGCAGTGCTGGCCGCACCCGCTTCCGCAACCGTGGAGCGCCGGCCCCATCAAGCATTGAACTGACGGTAGTTGGCGGACTGCCCGTTCTCCGCGGTCCGGAGAATCTTGTCCAGTTCAGCCTTCGTGAGCTCGTGGTTGTACAGGAACCTGAAGTATTCGGCCGCCTTGTCCCGCACCAACGACCTCTGCTGCGGGAAGGCGATGTCGCCCAGCCAGTGCCACATCAGCGGAGACTCCTGCCCGGGCGGATCCCAGCGGTAGCCGCCCAGCGGGACCTTGTACACACGCTTCGAACGGACCGCGGACACGGTTTGCCACACCGGGTCCGAGTAGATGTCCTGTGGCATGGCGGCGTCGAAGTTGCCCAGCAGGATAACCTCGGGGTCCCAGCGCAGCACCTGCTCTATGTCCACACCCACCATGCCGGAACCGGTCAGCGGATCCTTGCCGGTTGGCGGGTTCGAACCGCCCACCAGCTTGATGTAGAAGTCGTTGTAGCTGTTGGCGCCGGCAACCTTGAGCCCGCCGGTGAAGCGGTTAAAGTACAGGATGCTCGGACCCTGGGACGCCCGCCCGGATGCCAGCGCCTTGACCTCGGCGAGTTCCCGGTCGTTGCGGGTCTTAAGCTCGGTGGCACGTTCCGGCTTGCCGAGCATGGCGGCAAACATGGCCACCCAGGCGTCCACGTCCTCCTGCGTTCCGGAGTTTTTCAGCCCCAGAACCTGGAGGCCGGCCTTCTCCAGGGGCTCGATGAGCTGCGCGTCCGACCACTGGACCACCACGTCCGGGTTGAGGGCCCGGATGCTCTCAACGTTGGCGGTGAAGTCCTGGGTGGCGATGTCGTGCGGGAGGTCCAGGGCCGCGGGAAACATGGCGCCCATGATGCCGTCGCGCATGGCCACCCAGGAGGCGTTGTGCATGGCAGCGAGATGGTCCGCGCTGCGGTCGACAGCCACCAGCAGGGACGCCGACGGCATCGGGATGGTGACCACCCGCGCCACCGGCCGGGCAAAGGTCAGGGTCCGGCCGCGCTGGTCCGTGAGGCTGATGCTGTTGGTGCTGCCCGCAGGGGACGACGGCGGGGCGTTGCCGGATGCGCCGCATCCGGCCAGCACGGCGGCCGAGCCACCTGCAATGAACACCTGTAGGGCGGCGCGGCGGTTTAGGTCTGCAGCTGTCATCGTTGACTCCCTGCGCGTGGGTCTTCAAAGCATCCGCTTCAGGGGCAGGGCTGTCAACGCCTCTCCGGTGTCCTGTAAAGGGCCGGTCCCTTGTCCGCGCCATAGGCCGGTGCTACTTTCAGAAGACGCTCGCAGAAGGTGGCCACGGGATGGTTATCGATGGTGCCCAGTTGTTTGTCCGCTATGCCTATCCGCCCAATTCACGCGGGAGCTGTGGGCCGCCGGACAGTGACGCCCTGCTGCATTATGGGCAGTCCGGCGTCACGGATCAGGGCCTCCGGGAGCTGGCCAAAGGCTTTGCCGGAGCCTGGCCCTACCTTGAACTGATCGCGGGGACCCACGGCATTGCCGATCCGTTGGACGCACGGGTGGTGGAGGCCTATTGGGTGGGCAACAGCCTGCTTGATTCCGTCGGCATCACGAACATCGGCAACTCGATGGAGGACAGGTTTCGGGCCCGCACCGGACGGCAGTTCCCGCATTTGGTGGAAGGCGTGCTGGCCGGCGGGGTCCCGCACCACAGTTTCCACGTGTTCGAGATCTACCCGTGGCTGGGCCTGCTCCGCGACGAACGCCGGCATGCCACCGCGCTGAACGTGCTGGACAGGTGCCGAATCCGCTGGGGGCAGGTGCTCGCGATCACCGGGGACGACGCCGTCGTGCGGTCCCGGCGGCTGGTCTGGGACGGCACGGCCCTGGACATCGGCGAACCGGTGGTGGAGTCGGCCAAGTTCGCCGTGAACGGAACCGGATTCGTGGAAGGACTGGCCGTGGGCGACGTCGTCTCACTGCACTGGGACTGGGTGTGTGACCGCCTCTCGGCGCACCAGCTCCAGCAGCTGAAGCACTTTACGGCGCGCCACCTCCGGATCGCCAACAGCGGCGTCGAGCACCGCGGCGCGGCCATAGCGCTTGAACACTAGCCCGGGCACCAGCCCCGGGCACGAGCCCTGCGATTGCCTATGGCGACTGCGGCGCCGCGCCGTCGGGATGGTCGGGGCTCTTGATGGCGGTGGCATCGCGGGCGGACGACTCGCCGGCCGGCCTGCCGGCAGGAGTATCGTCGGATCCCGTGTGCTCGCGCCCAGGCTCGGAGCCCTCCTCCTTGATGACGTCCTCGCCCCTGCGGGTGGTGCTGACGCCGACGTCGTCGGGAGCCGGTGCCGCGTCCTCCGGGGTTTCGTCCGCTCCGGGCTGGGCGGGTTCCTTCAGCGGCGGTTCACTGCCGAAGGCCCGCGCCGTACCTGGTGCGGTGCCCTGCGGGGTGCCCTGGTCCTTGCCGTCGGAATCAGGCCGGTTCGTGGGTGACATGCTGCCCTCCTTGGGGTGGTTGTGCCGGCTGGGTTCCGGGTCCGCTGTCCGCCGGGCGGCCCATCAGTTCCAGTCCGTCCATGGCCTGTGCTGCGCCCGCGGCGTCCACGCGTTCCAGCGCGAAACCCATGTGGATCAGGACCCATGTCCCGGGTTCGAGAGGGCCCTCATCCAGCAGTCCGATGTTGATCTTCCGCTGCAGTCCGGCCACGTCGACGAGCGCGAGCTGGCCGCCGTAGCCCTCGAGGAGTTCGACGACCCTGCCGGGTATTCCGAGGCACATGTACGGACACCGCCCTAACTTGCAGTGGAGGAGTTTGGAATAGGGGACTGCTGGCCCAGCAGGGACCCGACGGCGGCAGCCGCCTTGGGCACGGCCGCAGCCACCGCGGGCGAGAGACCGATGCCCTCGGACAGGTCGGCGGGGACACAGCCCACCACATACGTGGCAGGAAGGCTGCCGCCCATGGACCGAAGCCGGCCCAGCACGGCCGCCGGGTCCATGCCATGGGGATCGAGCACGGCCCTGCCGTCGAGGTCCGCCGCGCTGACGTGCAGCACGCGGATGCTGCCGGGGGCGGAGTTCACCTCCGCGGGCACAGTGTCCACCAGGACCAGGACGTCGACGCCGGCCAGCAGGTCGTAGGCCAGGTGCATGCCGCGGATGCCGTAGTCCACCACCCGGACGCCCGGCTCCAGCGGCTGCCGGTGGGCGGCGAGGTGCCGCGCCACCTCGGGACCGAAACCGTCGTCGTGCAGGAACAAGTTCCCGACGCCGGCCACGAGGACGCCGCCGGTGCGCTCGCCGGAGGCGCGCTCGCCGGAACCCTGCCGGACGGAACCCTGCGGCGCCGTCCCTGCACTGCCGGCGGCGGTCACATCCGCCGCACTTTCATGTACCGGCGGATGTCCGGAACTGCGCGGATCCCGACGTAGACGCACCAGAGGGCCATCGCTGCCAGCACCGAAACAGTGGCCATTCCTATTGCCTTCATTGCGGGTTTTCCTTTCCCTCCAGCGGTTCCAGCTCGTCGGGCGCGTAGTAGAAGGACCGGCCGTAGCCCTCATGGAGATCGGCCGCCGGATCCTGCTCCAGGACGAGCCCGACGTGGGTGCCGCCGTCGACGTCGAAATGCACGCTGGTGACCCGGCCGGTCTGTCCGCCGAAGAACAGGTCCTGGGCGTCGGCGCGCCGCTTCGGGTGCACCCTCACCCGGCTGCCGCGGGCCACCGCCACACCATTGATCACGACGGCGTCCTCGTCCGGCCGGATGCTGGCTTCCGCCTCAGGATTCCACCAGGGAACGTCCTGGCCGGCCGTGCTCCATGCTTCGGCGGGATCCGCGGCGAACGCGTGCGGGTTCCGTAGAGCGCCGTGCAGTTGCTGGAGGTCCTCCGGGGACATCGCCTCGCAGCGGTCGATGACGGCGGCGGCCCGCGGATCCGTGGCCCGCGCCTCGGCCTTTTCCTCGTCGGTCAGCGTCAGCACCCGCAGCGTGAGGATCTCGTCGATCTCGGTGGAGTCGTACAGCGCCACCGAACTTTCCGGGGCGACGGCGGGATGGTCGTACAGGATGATGGGCGAGATCAGCAGCACGTCGGTCTGGCCTTCGGGGCCTGCCAGCACGGGCCAGCAGCGGTGCTGGGAGCACAGCCCGGCTGCGGGCTGTGCCCACGGCGGCGGGTCCAGCAGCGAGACGAAGTCCCCGTCCCGCACGCAGAGCAACACGTGTGCGCCGATGAAGGAGACCGCGGTGGCGTCCTGCCGGTTCCCGGCAGGCAGCGGACGGGCCGGCAGGGTATGGGCCGGCAGAGGACCTGCCGTGTTGGCCGCGGTAACGCTGAGCCGCAGCAGCCCGTTGGCGTCTTCGGCGGCGCTGAGCCGCAGTTCGCCGCGGAGGGCCCGACGGCGGCGCACCAGTCTGCCGGCCCGCCTCCCGGCGTCGTCCTTCAGTTCCTCTACGTCGAGTCCCTCCGGGACCTCCAGCGGCAGGACCAGTCCGGCCCGGAGCTGGGCCACGGAGAAGGGCCCGAACGCCGCTTCCTGTTCGATGGCCTCGTCCCAGCTCAGCCAGTTCGCACCGCCGGCGGCGAGGCTGTCCACGGGTGTGAACCCGCCGCCGTCGTCCGCTTTTTCTGCCGTGCGCGCCTGCAGCTGCAGAAAGCGGAAGTGGATTTCGAGCCCGGCCCGGGCTCCCGGGGCAAGCAGGCACTCGGCGGACATGGACGGCTCCTCCCCGCTGCCGTCCTCGGCGGCCCCCGGCGGACCCAGGATCCCGAACTGCCACCGGGCCTGGTTCTTCTGGGCCGAGGCACGGTAGGGGTAGAGCAGGTAGCCCTCGTAGAGGACGGCGTCGGCGACGGCGCGGGCAAGGGCCAGGCTGGTGTTCATGGCAGTTCCCCGGACACGTCGGCGGTGGCCTGGGCGAGCAGCTTCTCCACCGCGGCCTCCCACGACGTGAGGCCCCGTGAGGACTTGTACCGGGCGAGTGCTGCCAGGACGTCCCGGTCCAGGCGGATCCACCCGGCGTTGGGGAAGTACTGGTCCATCAGGCTGCGCCAGGCAGCGACGGGCAGCCGGTAGGACGCCTCAAGGTCCCAGGGCACCTGTTCCACGGTGAACCCCGTCTGCCCCCTGGTGAAGACCGTGCCGGAGAACAGCAGCTCCAGCGGTATCTCGCCGTCGTGCAGGGCATTCAGGTATTTGGCGGCGGCAACGTCGAAATCAAACGTGCAGGGCAGCGGCAGGTCAACCTCGGTGCTGCCCGTGAAACCCTGCACCATGGTGCTGCACTGCATCCAGACGAACGACTTCAGGGTAGTGGGCCAGCGCCCGCGATCGCCGAAGAGGTCCAGCAGTCCGGTCTCCTCCCCGGACGCGTAGCCGCGGCGCTGCGGCAGGATCCGGACCTGGCAGCGCAGCGCCACAGCGTGCACCACGGCACCCGTGCCCTCCGTCACCTGGAGCCTGGCTGTCAGCTGCGGGGCGGCGGCGTAGGGTTCGGGCCGGATCTCCAGCACAGCGAAGGAAAGTTCGGTCACCGGAAGCCTCCCGTGCCCGGCGCGCGGCTGCCCGACGCGCGGCTGCTGGACGCCGCGCCGCCTGATGCGGCGCTGGCGGATGCCTCGCCGGCGGGGTTTGCCGGCGCCGGAACGCTCCGGCGGCCAATCCGGTCGAAGAACGCGGTGAGCTCATCGCGTGCCTCCTGGCCGCCGTCGAACCCCCGCCAGAGGCGGCGCAGCCGGCCCACCAGCTCGTAGCAGGCGTCCACCGGAACGAGGTGGCAGTCCGCGGCGGCCCTGCCCGGACCCGGGCCGCGGATCAGCAGAGCCTCGGTGTCCGGCGCCGCGAGGCCGAGGGCAGGGTTGCGGGCCAGCACGCCGTCCCAGGCGGCGAGGGGCAGTTCCGATTCCGTGGCCCCGGCCGGACCCGGGTAGAACGCCACGGTGCGGCCGAGCCTGGAGCTGCGGAAGAAGAATGCCAGGCCCACCGGAATTTCCAGTTCGTCCCACTGCCCCGGGCCGAGATCGAAGTCGGGGAAGGAGAGGTATCTGTCCGGCACCGAGCGGTAGCGCATGTGGGCGGTGGCATCGGTGAAGAGGAGGTAGCAGGGCCGGCAGGTGCACATCATCGCGTGGCTCTCCAGGTCCACCACGTGCTGGTGTGCGTCGGGAATCGGTTCGCCGCACATTTCGCAGCATTCCCCGGCGGCGGGAGCGGGCCGGTTCGCGGAAATCCGCCGCAGTAGGGCCACCGGCAAGGCGCCGTTGGCCCGGCCGGTTCCCGCGCCGCGCCCTGTACCTCCTCCGTTCTCCACGTTCATGTCAGCTGTCCTGTCCCGCGGCTGCCTGCAACGCCGGGGCAGGCGCCGCCGGGACCTCGACGCCGGCCGGCATCACCAGCGGAAGTGCCTGCGCCGGCGTCACCTCTGCCGGGGATGCCGGTACCGGTGGAGCCGGCAACGGCGCGGACTGCACGGACACTGTCGGAACCGCCACGGACATGACTCCGTTCCGGACCAGCAGCGGGAGCGGCTCCAGGTGCAGGTCCTTGTCCTCGAGGCAGGCGCCGGCGCGCCTAACGTCGAAGTGGCCACGGCAGGTGGGGCAGCGCAGCAGGCCCCCGCCGGCCGGTGCCGCGAGGGCGCGCTGCAGTACGGCGCCGGCCATCGATCCGGTGCAGCGCGGGCAATAGTCCCGGTAGGCGTAGATGTCCTGACCGGCGCGGCAGGCCAGCACCGGATAGCCGCCGACCAGGAAACCCGCCACCTCGCCGGCTTCGAGCCCGGCGACCTCCGGAAGCGGCTCCCAGGTGCCGCCGGACATGTCGTGCCAGGATTCCGCGGGAGTTCCGCCCGCCGGATTGTTCACCCGGACCAGCAGCGAGTCCACCGGAATCAGCGCCGGTGCACCCGGCTGCTTTTCCGCCTCGACGACGTCGATGGCCGTCACTTCCGGGGCGGCGTTCTGGATGGCTTCCTCAACGGCGTACTTAAGGGTGACGGACGACGACGGGCACCCCTGGCAGGTGCCCAGCAGCTTGAGCCGCACCACGCCGTCGGGGCTGATGCCCTCCAGTTCCACGTCACCGCCGTGCGATCCCAGGTAGGGCCGGACGCTGTCCAGTGCCGCCGCCACCCGTGCCTCCATCGAATGGGGGTGCAGCCCGTGGATGACCAGGAGGCCGGCCACCAGGCTGTCAGCGGTCAGCGCTTCCAGCGTGGCGTCGTCGAGCTTTCCGTGGTCCTGCAGGATCTCCATGATCCGCTGCAGTCCGGCGCCGTAGAGGTCTGTCACCTGCCGGACCAGGTCCTCGGCCCGGCCGCGGGCCACCGCCCCGCCGGCGCCGAGGGCGTCGAGGAGTGTGCCGATCTGGTCGCCGTTCTGCAGCGGCGGCCGGTCCCCGCCGGGCATGGCCTACTCGCCGGTCAGGGTCTGGGTGGGGGAGTGCAGCATATCCAGCGTCTGCCCGTTGCCCAGGTACATGTGGACGCCGCACGGCAGGCAGGGGTCGAAGCTGCGGACGGTGCGCATGATGTCGATGCCCTTGAAATGCTCCCGGTCGTTCTCCTCGAAAATCGGCTGCCCCTGAACCGCGTCCTCATAGGGGCCGGCCACGCCGCTTGAATCGGTGGGGCTGGCGTTCCAGGGGGTGGGCGGGTAGGGGTGGTAGTTGGCGATCTTGCCGTCGCGGATCACCATGTGGTGGGACAGGACCCCGCGGACCGCCTCGGTGAAACCGCAGCCGATGCCTTCATCCGGGACCTCGAAGGTTTCCCACGTCTTGGTGCGGCCGGCCCGGATTTCCTCGAGGGCCTTTTCCGCGAAGTGCAGCGCGGCCGCCGCGGCGTAGGCCTGGAAGTAGGTGCGGGCGCGGTTGCGTTCGAGCGTGTTGCTCCACTGCGGGATGTTCCACTCGAACGTGACGGGTCCCTTCAGCGCGGTTTTGGGCAGGTTGATCTGGACGCTCCTGCCGGTGGCCTTGAGGTAGCCGATGTCCACGAGTCCGGCGAGCGCCGTGGCCCAGAGCCGTGCCAGCGGGCCGCCGCCGGTGTCCAGGGCGAGGTTGTTCTCGCCGTCGAACCAGCGCGGGGACATGACCCAGCTGTACTTGTCCGAAAGGTCGCGCTTCTGAGGGCGCGGGTTGGTGTGCTGGTTCCAGGGATGCCTGCGGTCCACCGGGTTGCCCAGGGGGTCGTGGGTGACGAACATTTCCTGGTCTTCCCAGTCCTCGTAGTACGAGGAGCCCAGCATGATCCGCAGGCCCAGGTTGATACGCACCAGGTCGGTGGTGACCAGCTTGCCGTCCACCACCACGCCCGGGGTGACGAACATCTTCCGGCCCCACTCGGTCATGTCCTTGTACTCGAAGTTGCAGTAGTCCGGGTCCTGCAGCGATCCCCAGCAGCCCAGCAGCGTGCGGCGCAGCCCCACCTGCTCGTAGCCGGGCAGCGCCTCGTAGAAGAAATCGAACAGGTCGTCGTGCATCGGGACGACCTTCTTCATGAACTCGACGTAGCGCATCAGCCGGGTGAGGTAGTCCGTCATCAGCTGGATGGTGGCCACCGTCCCCACGCCGCCAGGATAGAGCGTGGAGGGGTGCACGTGGCGGCCCTCCATGAGGCAGAACATCTCCCGGGTGGCACGGCTGACCTGCAGCGCCTCCCGGTAGAACTCGCCGGTGAACGGATTCAGCGAGCGCATGATGTCGGCGATGGTCCGGTAGCCGTGGTCGGCCTCGTGCGGTGCCCTGGTGTTCTCGGCTTTGGCCAGGACGCCGGGGTTGGTTTCGGAGACCATCCTTTCGCAGTAGTCCACGCCGACGAGGTTTTCCTGGAAGATGTTGTGGTCGAACATGTACTCGGCGGCTTCGCCCAGGTTGACGATCCATTCGCCCAGGTTCGGCGGTTTGACGCCGTAGGCCATGTTTTGCGTGTAGCAGGAGCAGGTGGCGTGGTTGTCGCCGCAGATCCCGCAGATGCGGCTGGTGATGAAGTGGGCGTCCCTCGGGTCCTTGCCTTTCATGAACAGGGAGTAGCCACGGAAGATCGAGGACGTGCTCTTGCATTCCACGACCTGGTTGTTCTCGAAATCGATCTTGGTGTAGATGCCGAGGCTGCCGACGATCCTGGTGATGGGGTCCCAGTTCATCTCCACCAGGTTGTTGTTGCCCGTTCCGCCTCCGGAACCCATGGGAATTGTGGACGTCATTGTCTTCGCCTGTCTGGAATTGGGTGGACTACCAGGTGCGCCTGGCCCCGGTGAGGAGCTCGGTTCCGGGCCGGCGCCACTTGGGCTCCTGGTCCAGCGTGTGCGTCGTGATGCCCCTCAGCGCCCGGATGGCGGAGCCGTAGGGCCGGATGGTGCTCGTGGAAAGCTTTCCGCCGGGAGGTTCATCCATGAAGGGCATGAACTTGTCCGGGAAGCCCGGCATGGTGCAGCCGATGCAGATGCCGCCGACGTTCGGGCAGCCGCCGATGCCGTTCATCCAACCGCGCTTGGGAACGTTGCATTTCACCACGGGACCCCAGCAGCCGAGCTTGACGATGCACTTGGGGGAACCGTACTCGGTGGCGAAGTCACCCTGCTCGTAGTAGCCGGCCCGGTCGCAGCCCTCATGGACCGTCTTGCCGAACAGCCATGTGGGACGCAGTGCCTCGTCCAGCGGAATCATTGGCGCCTGGCCCGTGGCCTGGTACAGCAGGTAGGTCATGGTTTCGGACAGGTTGTCGGGCTGGATCGGGCATCCGGGCACGCAGACAATGGGAATGCCGGCTTTGGACTTCCAGTCGTAGCCGAGGTAGTCCGGCACGCCCATGGCGCCGGTCGGGTTGCCTGCCATGGCATGGATGCCGCCGTAAGTGGCGCAGGTTCCGGCGGCGATGATGGCGGTGGCCTTGGGTGCGAGACGGTCCAGCCATTCGCTGGTGGTTATGGGCTGGCCGGTCTCGAGGTCGTTGCCGAACCCGCACCAGTAGCCGCCGGGTTCATGGAGTTTCTCGTTGGGGATGGATCCCTCGACCACCAGCACGAACGGTTCCAGTTCGCCCCGGTCCGCCTTGCGGAACCATTCCAGGAAATCGTCGGCCCCTTCCTGCGGACCGCATTCAAAGTCGATCAGTGGCCAGTGCATGGCGATCTTCGGCAGGCCGGGCAGCGCGCCGAGGGCGATTTCCTCGACGCTCGGCTGGGTGGCCGCTGTCAGGGCGACCGAGTCGCCGTCACAACTGAGCCCTGCATTGATCCACAGCACGTGGATGAGGGCTTCTTCGGCCTTAAGGGAAGTTTCCGTAGGCATCGTTGCCTCTTTCAGTGCCCCTTGCGGAGCTCAGTGTGCTTCTGTCAGGGAGCCGGTCAGGGATTCTGACCGGGCTGCCCCGGGGGTGGGCGCCGCCGCTGGGGAGGTGGCGCCGTCGAGCCAGCCGTACCAGTCGGCGAGGCCTTCGCCGGTGGTGGCGGACAGTGTGAGGAATTCGGCCCGCGGATTGATCTGCCGGATGCGTCGCAGGCACTCGTCGACGTCGAAGTCGACGTAGGGGAGCAGGTCCGACTTGTTGACGATCACGAGGTCAGCTGCCATGAACATGTGCGGGTATTTCTGGGGTTTGTCATCACCTTCCGTTACCGAAACGATCACCACCTTGGCTGTTTCGCCAAGGTCAAAAAGCGCGGGGCAGACGAGGTTGCCCACATTTTCGATGAAGACCGTGGAGCCAGCCTCCGGGGACAGTGCATCGAGGCCGTGCCGCAGCATCCCGGCGTCGAGATGGCAGCCGGCTCCGGTGTTGATCTGGATGACCGGGCGCCCCGTGGCCCGGATGCGGTCGGCGTCAAGGGACGTCTCCTGGTCCCCCTCGATGACGCCCGCTTTCAGGCGCCCGCCAAGCTCCGCCAGGGTGCGGACCAGCAGGGTGGTCTTGCCGGCACCGGGTGAACTCATGACGTTGAACGCGCGGACCCCCCGGCCCGCAAGCCAGCCGCGGTTCGTGGCGGCCAGCAGGTCATTCTTGGCCAGCAGGTTCTGCTCGAGCAGGATGGTCTCCGTGCCCGGATCCGCATGGTGGTGACCGTCTGCGTGCCCGTGGTGGTGGTCATGGGAGCCGGCGTTGGCGTGCTGGTGGGAGTGCTCATGCGTGTACGTGCGCCCGTGCTCATCGGTATGGCTGTGCAGGTACCCCGGCCCGGGTGTCTGCAGTTCTCCTGCGAGGTTTGAAATGCGGGTCCCGGCCTCGTCGCCGCAACCGCATGTTGTACACATTTCCTACGCCACCTCCACGGACATCAGCATGAGCTCGCGGCCGCTGAGGACTTCGACGTCCGCGCTTCCGCAAGGGCACAGCAGGATGAGATCGCTCAGGGTGAATTCGTCCCGGCAGTCGCGGCACCGTGCCCGGCCCTGCGGTTCCTCGATGCGCAGCCGCGCGCCGGCCAGCGGTGTGCCGGCCGTTGCCACGTCAAAACAAAAGCGCACGGCATCAGCCAGTACGCCGGAGAGGGGGCCGATCCGCACGTTGACCGCCGTGACCGTCCGTTCGCCTGTGCGGTTGAGAACGGCGTCGACAAGGCCCTGCGTGATAGAGAGTTCGTGCATAATCGCGCCCCTTCCTGCCAAGATAGGCTCGCGCCAGACAAAACGCAACCGTCCGAATACCTGTCCTCCGCTCCCCGGCCCGAACGGACAGATAAGGCCTGCGGGGGCCGGATTTTAGGGCGTCAAGTGTACGTTCGCGCGGGGTCCTTCGCGCCCGGCGCTAGGGTGGGGTGATGCCGTCCTTTCAGACCAGACTCAAGATCACCGGGCTGAAGCCGGGCAACCCTCCCGAAGCCGTGATGGACACCGCTGTCGAGTCGCTGCGGTCCCGGCACCATGTGGAGTCACACCAGCTGGAACTGGCCGGCGGTGTGCCGCAGCTGAACCTGCGGTTCCTCGTGGAGCCAACCGAATACAACAGTGAGAACAGCGCTGCCCGGGAGTCGGCAGCCGTGATGCGCGACGCCGTCGAACGCGTTGCGCTGACCGGCTCGCTTTCGGTGCTCCGCCGCAGCCGGGGCCGCTGGGCGCCCGTCTGAGGTTCGGGGCCAGGGCTTAGCCGGGCGGACCTTAATTGCCTGTGCCGGGCGCCTCGCCTGGTTCGTCCACGGGCGAGCGGTCGCCGCGCCGCCTCGTCACGATCAGACCCACGACGGCGCCGATCACGAGGCCAACGGCGACTCCGATCAGCGAACTCGCCCAGAAGGGCAGCCGCGTGGCGGAGCCCGTGAAGTAGCCCAGGCCCACGAGCCACGTAGCCCACAGGACACCCCCCAGCCCGGCACACAGGTTGAAGCCCGGAGTGGAGACGTCGGCGATGCCTGCGGCGGCGGACGTGGCGAGCCGGCCTCCGGGGATGAACCGCGCCCCGATGATGGTCCCGTAGGTGGAGGAACGGCCCGCCTTGGCGATGGCCTCGTGGATGCCGTGGTGGATTTTCCGGCCCCACGTCCAGCGGTCCAGAATATGGCTCAGCCGCCGCTTGAACAGCTGGAACACCACCACGTCGCCCAGCCATGATGCGGCCGCGGACAGGATGCCGACCAGAAACAGGTTGGCCCGCCCCTCGGCGGACAGCGCACCGCCCGTGATCAGGACCATCTCGGACGGGATGGGCGGAAAAATGGCATCGCCGAGGACAGCGGGAATGATCCAGAAATAGATGGCCGTGCTCCAGGTGTCCGGATTACCGAAGTCCATCTGCACAAGGTACCGCACCTCCAAAAGGGGCACGCCGGGAAACCTCCGTGCCGGACCGAGCCGTTCGCCGGCCCAGCCACTTCCGCCCGCCCGGCCCCTTGTACCGGCCGAACGTCTACGCCTGGCCGTATGGGAGTGCCACACTGGCTGCATGCGGATAGAGATCGTTGAGGGTGACATCACCGGGCGGCCGGTGGACGCCGTGGTGAATGCGGCCAATTCCTCACTGCTGGGCGGCGGTGGCGTGGACGGCGCGATCCACCGTGCGGCGGGGCCGGAACTGCTGGAGGCCTGCCGCGAGCTGAGGGCAACGACGCTCCGGGACGGCCTGCCTGTTGGCGCTGCGGTGGCGACCCCCGGCTACGGGCTGCAGGCTCAATGGGTCATTCACACCGTCGGTCCTAACCGCCACGCGGGGCAGACCAATCCGGCGCTGCTTGCGTCCTGCTTCACCGAGAGCCTGCGGATTGCCGAGGGCCTGGGGGTCCGTTCGCTGGCCTTTCCTGCTGTGAGCGCGGGGGTCTATGGCTGGGACGCCCGCCAAGTGGCGCAGGTGGCCTTTGACGCCGTCCGGTCCTATGCCGCCCGCTCTCCCGAAGGCGGGGTGGAGCTGGTGGAGTTCGTGCTCTTCAGTCCGGAAACCGTGGCGGTCTTCCGGAGTGTCCTTGAAGGTGGTTTCTAGCGAACCCTGCTCCGGTTAGCGGACTTCGCTCAGCTGGAGGCGGCTGCGGTACTCGACGGGTTTCTTCGTGATGGGGTCCACGAACCTGATGCCGCGTGCCAGCAACTGGAGCGGCCTGGTGTAATCGTCGGGCGCCTTGTCCAGCAGTTCCGGGTAGAACGAATCGTGCAGGATGCCCAGGCCCAGCGAGGCCATGTGCACCCTGAGCTGGTGGGTTTTACCGGAATGCGGTTCGAGCCGGTAGAGGCCCAGGCGACCCGGGGCACCTGCCGGAGTCCCTGCGTCGAACGTCCGTAGCAGGTCGATGCGGGTCTCCGCATTCGGCTCGCCGTCGATGACCTCCGCCAGAAGATAGCTGCGGGATTTCATCATCCGGTTGCGGACCACCACCGGAAATTCGACGGCGGGATGCCCGGCAGCCGGTTCGGCGGCGGACACACACTCGTATTCCTTCTGGACCTGGCGCTTCTCGAACAGCACCTGGTACTTTCCCCGCGTCTCGGGGTTGGTCGAGAGCAGGAGGATGCCCGCGGTCATCCGGTCCAGGCGGTGCATGGGAATCAGATCCGGCAGGTCCAGCTGATTCCGGAGCCGGACCAGCGCCGATTCCTGGATATACGTTCCACCGGGCGTGGTGGGGAGGAAATGCGGCTTGTCCACCACCAGGATGTGTTCGTCCTGGTGCAGGATGTTCAGCTCCACGGGCAGCCGGGTTTCCGGCGGGAGCGTGCGGTAGTACCAGATGAAGGTATGGTCCTCGAGCCTGGTGCCGCGGTGCAGGGGGATGCCACCCTCGCCCACGATCTCGCCGGCGTCGAACCGGTCCTCGATGCCCCGGGGGTCGATGTGGCCCCAACGGTGCATCATGTAGTCCATTGCGGTGTCCCAGGGGCCCTCGTCCGGGAGGCGCAGGCGGGTCGCGTTCACGCCGTCGCGCACGGGAAGGGGGGATTGCATCACCGGTCCATTCTACTTTGCGCCGCGTCCCCGCCGTCGAAAGCGCCGGACTCCCAGTTCGCCGGAACCTTCCGGCGAACTCGCCACCCCGGCAAGCAACCGACGGTAAAAAAGTTCTTGACAAATAAAACTGTCGGTGGTGACACTTGAACCATGTTGGACATCGAAGTGATCGAGGACCCGGCGGCGGCGGAGGCCTCGCTGGATCCGATCCGGACCCGCATCCTCCAGGAGCTGGCGGAGCCCGCGTCGGCCACGCAGCTCGCAGCGAAAGTGGGGCTGCCACGGCAGAAGGTGAACTACCACCTCAAGGCGCTGGAGCGGCATGGCCTCGTCGAGCTGGTGGAGGAGCGCCGCAAGGGCAACGTCACCGAACGCGTGCTGCGGGCCACGGCGGCGTCCTACCTCATTTCCCCGGTGGCGCTGCAGTCCGTGGCGCCGGACCCGCGACGTTTTGCGGACCGCTTCTCCGCCTTCTGGCTGCTGGCGCTCGCCGGCCGCATGGTCCAGGAAATGGGCAAGCTCATCGCCGGTGCCGCCGCCGCACGGCAGAAACTCGCCACGTTCGCGATCGACGGCGAGATCACCTTCCGCACCGCCGCCGACCGGGCGGCCTTCGCCGAAGACCTCGGGGTGGCGGTCACGCGGCTTGTTGACCAGTACCACCACGGCGGTGCCGGAGGAAGGAAGCACCGGCTCGTCGTCGCGCTTCACCCCGCACTCAAGCCGGAAGCACAAGACTCAACCAAAACCATCCCAGCCAAGGAGCAGGACAATGACTGACGACAGGAAATTCGAGATTGTTTTTGACACCGAGCTGCCCGGCACCCCGGAGCGGGTCTGGGAGGCCGTAACCAGGGGCACCCCGGGCTGGATGTTCCCCACGGACCAGTGGCCGGATGTGAAGACCGTGGAGGAGTATCCGCAGCATCTGGTGTCGCGCATGGATGGTCCGGATGGCTGGTTCAACCAGCTCGAGCATGTACTGGAGCCAGTCGACGGCGGCCGGGCCAGGCTCCACTATGTCCACAGCGGCATCTTCGCGGACAACTGGGACCAGCAGTACGACGGTGCCAGCAAGCATACGGAGTTCTACCTGCACACCCTGGGCCAGTACCTGAAGCACTTCGACGGCCAGCCCGTGGTATTCACGGACATCCAGGGACCCGCGGAATCACAGGTGCCTGACGGCTTCGTGCGGCTCAAGAAGGCGCTCGGCGTGGACAATGCGTCACAGGGCGAGAGCTTTGATGTGGAGGTCGACGGCGTCGGCCGGCTGAGCGGGCACGTGGACTTCTCCAACGAGAACTTCCTGGGCCTGCGGACCGCGGACACCATGTACCGGTTCTTTGGCCGCAACGCGTTCGGCGCACCCGTGGGCATGACCGTCCACGACTTCAGCGGCAGCGGGGATTCCGCGGCGACTGCCAGCGCCTGGGGTGCGTTCCTCCACAAGGTCTACGCGTAGGCCTGCCCGGCGACCCGCAATCTGCCTGGTGATGCGCATATTGCCTCAGGACACTCGGATTCAAGGGTCGCCAGGCAATGTGCGCGTCGTGGGGGCAGATGCGCGTCGTGGAACCGCCGGACATCAGGCGATGGCGGCAACGGGGGAGTCCCTGAGTGTCCGGCGCAGCTGCGGTGCCGCCTCCAGCCGGTCCTGGGCGGCCCGGAGTGCGAGGACAGCCGTCTCCAGCTGGTCCGGCGGCAGGGTGAACGGAATGCGAAGAAAGTTCTCAAACACCCCACCCACCCCGAAGCGCGGGCCGGCTGCTAGCCGGATGCCGAGTTCCGGGGCGATCACGGTCAGTGCCGTGCTCCCGGGGTACGGAAGCCGGCACCAGACGGCCAGGCCGCCGTCGGGCCGTTCCGCCTCCCACCGCGGCAGGTGAACCTTGAGCAGCTCCAGCAGCGCGGCGCGGTTCTCCCGGAGCGCGGACAGGCGTGCGGGCAGGGGATCGGCCAGGCTGCGCACCAGATGGGCTGCCGCCAGCTGCTCCACCACCGGGCCGCCAAGGTCCATCGTGGTGCGGACGGCCGCGAACCGCTGAATCAGGCTCTCCGAGGCGCGGATCCAGCCCGTGCGCATGCCCGCCCAGTGGGACTTGCTCAGCGATCCGATGGACACCACGGCCGCACTGAAGGAAGCCAGCGGAGCCGTCGTCCCGCCGTCGAGGTTCAGCTCACGGAGCGTCTCATCCACCACCACGACCGTGCCCGACGCCGCGGCCGCGCGGACCAGCCGGCGGCGCTGCGCGTCAGGCATCAGCCGGCCGGTGGGGTTATGGAAATCGGGAACGGTGTAGGCCATGCGGGGACGGTGCTGCATCAGGGCGGATTCGGTCGCGTCCAGATCCCAGCCCCGCTCCGACGCCGGGGGAAGCGGGACCGGTACGACGCGGCAGCCGGTGGCACGGATGGCGTCGAGCGCGTTCGGATAGGTCGGCTGCTCCACGAGGACCTTGTCCTGCTTGCCGACCAAGGCCCGCAGCACGATGTTGAGGGCATGCTGCGCGCCGGACGTCACGAGGATCTGCCCGGCTGTCGTGGGCACACCGGCGTCGGAATAGTGGCCGGCTATTGCTTCCCTAAGGCCCGGCACGCCCAAGGCGTCGTAGCCAAAGCCGGGCAGCAGGGCGGGCAGCTCGGTGAGCGCGGCGGCGAACGCCTGGTGGACCGCTTCGCCGCTGGCCGGGAGCGACGCGTACGCGAGGTCGATGACGCCGTCGGGAACTGCCAGGCCCGGGGCCCCCGACAGGCCAGCCCCGGAATCCCGTCCCTTTTCTCCGGCATACGCCGTCCGCGGCAGGCACGTGCGGCCGCGCGTGCCCTGGCCGCTGCTCAGGAACCCCTGCTCGCGCAGGCTGGAATAGGCCGCCGTCACCGTGGTGCGGCTGACCGCGAGGGTGGCGGACAGCGTCCGTTCGCTGGGCAGCGCGGTCCCCAGCGGGATGCGCCCGTCCAGAACCAAAAGGCGGACGACGTCGGCCAGTTCGCGGTAGGCGGGAGCGTTGCCGTGGTGCCATTGGCCCAGGAAGCGGGCGAGGGCGGTGGGGGTAAGTGATCCGGACATGAGGCCAGTATTTCAAACTGGCCATGGAAAACAAGGCCAGTTCTGCTTCAGGATGGTTCAATGATGACTCGCAGACTTATACAGCTCTTCACCGGCCTCGCCATGTACGGTATTTCGCTGGCCCTGTTCATCCGGGCCGGGCTCGGTCTGGACCCCTGGGACGTGTTCCATCAGGGCGTTGCCGGCAGGACAGGCCTGAGTATCGGCGTGGTGGTCATCATTGTCAGCTTTCTGGTGCTCCTGCTGTGGATTCCGCTGCGGCAGCGGCCGGGCTTCGGCACGCTCTGCAATGCCATCCTGGTGGGTGTCTTTGCCGACGTCGGGCTCGCCCTGATCCCCGCGTTTTCCCACCTCGGGGGACAGATCGCGCTGCTGGGCGGCGCGGTGCTGCTCAACGGCATCGCCTCAGCGTGCTACATCGGTGCCCGCTTCGGCCCCGGTGCCCGTGACGGGCTCATGACGGGCCTGGCCAGGCGCACCGGCTGGTCCGTGCGCCTGTCCCGCACGCTGATCGAGGTGGTGGTGCTCGCCGCGGGCTGGCTGCTGGGCGGCTCGGTCGGCGTGGGAACTGTGGTTTATGCCCTGGCGATCGGTCCGCTGGTCCAGCTCCTGCTGCCGTACTTCCAGGTTCCGGCCGCCCGTGGCGGCGCCGGCAGAGCTGTCAATGCAAAGTCCGGGGACCGCGAGGACCAGTCAGCGGCACCGGCGACAGCGTCCTGACACAGTTCGTTCTGCGGGCGGGTCCGTGGCCGTCAGGCTTCGGGGCCGCCCAGCAGGGGCTGGCATGTCGGACAAAAGTAGATGTCGCGTTCTTCCGTGACGGCCGCACCACTGCCGGGGCTGCCCGCCGCAGCGTTTCCCACAGCACTTTTTCCCGGCACGCCCTTGCCTGGCACGGTCTTGCCCGGCACGCTCTTGCCCAGCACGGCGCGGCGGATGGGGGTCCGGCAGCGCAGGCACGGCTGGTGCTCGCGCCGGTACACCCAGTAGCCGGGCCGCCCGGCCGAGCGGCCCACCGGAGTTCCACGGGCGTTGAGCAGCGTGGTCCGGCGGCCCGGTCCGAGGTTCGCCTCAAGGAGCTGCTTGGCGTCGGCAAACATGGCGGGCCAGTCGCGCACCGCGGCAACGGGCGACGCCGGATGGATCCCGGCCAGGAAGCACACCTCGCAGCGGTAGATGTTCCCGATGCCCGCGAGGTTGCTCTGGTCCAGGAGGGCCACACCGACCGGCACGTCGGGCTTCGCCGCCACGCGGCGCTCGGCCTCGGCCGGGTCCCAGTCCGGTCCCAGTAAGTCGGGCCCCAGGAACCCCACTGCCTTGTCCTCTTCGCTGGTCTTGATCACCTCAAGCAGGCCAAGGGAAAACCCGACGGCGTCGGCAACGGCCGTGCGGAGCACGCACCGGGCCGTGAATCCCGGCTTCCGCCACCTGCCGCCCGGCGGGTAGACCTGCCAGCTGCCCTCCATTTTCAGGTGCGAGTGGATGGTCAGCCGCTCGTGGGCCGGGCCGGCGAGCCGCATCAGCAGGTGCTTGCCGCGGGGGACCACCTCCTCTATGGTCCAGCCGGCCAGGTTCAGTGTGGCGAAGCGGGGCACGCGGAAATCCGATGCGAGGAGTTTCTGGCCGGCGAGGGCGGTATGCAGCTGGTTGGCGGCGCGCCAGACCGAATCACCTTCAGGCACGGATCCTCAGCCCTTTCGGTGTGGAGTAGGCGCCGGCGGCAGTCAGCGCCGATGCCGCAGGGGTGTCGAGGATGCCGTGGCCGTTGACCTTTTCCATGATGAGCTTGTCCACTGCCCCGCGCTTCACCACGTCCACCAGGGCTCCGGCGGCGGCGGCAAGGACGGAGTCGTCTTCCGTGAAAACCAGCAGCGTCTTGCCGCCGCGTTCGACGTACAGCACCAGCGCGCCGTCGACCAGCACCACCAGCGCACCGGCCTTCCGCCCCGGGCGGTGCCCGCTGCCGGCTTCGACATTGCCGGCGGGCCACGGCAGGGCTGCGCCGTAGGGGTTGGCCGGATCTGTTGCCGCCAGGGCCAGCGCCACGGGTTCCGGCTTGGCCAGCTGGGCGTCCTCGGTGTACGTGCGCAGCCGGTCGACGGTGGCGGGCACGGCGAACTGGGCGGCACCGAGATGCTCGATGAAGTACCCCCGCCGGCACCGTCCGGCTTCCTCCAGACGGGCCAGGACCTTGTACATGAGCCCGAAGCCGCCCAGGATGTTCTCTGCCATGACGGACCCGCGGGTGACCACCCCGTATCTGTCGAGCAGAAGCTCCGCCGTGGCGCGGGCATGGATGGTGGGATCGAGCTCGGGCGTGGGCAGCGCAGACCAGCGCCCGGCCGCGAGGGGCGGGGTGGGGACAGCGCCGCCGACGGACCCGTAACGTCCGCCGGACAGTCCCGGCGAGCCGAGCAGGCCCGTGCCGTGCGAGCGTCCCAGCCGGCTGAGGCGCGGCGCCCTGGCGCGCGGCGCGCGAGCGACCTGCCGGTGGGCCGTGTGCCCGCCGGCGATCAGGGACCGGACCGGGGCGAAGGTGTCACCGGTGACCCGGCCTGCCCAGGCCAGATCCCAGATGGCGGACACGACGTCCTGGTCGCCCAGCACCGCGTCCATGCCGCCGGCAATGTCCGTCAGCTGCCGGAAAAAGTAACCCCCGCCGTTGGCCTGCAGGTGGTCCAGCAGCCGACGCTGGGCGTCACCCGGTTCAAAGTCAGGGGCCGGGTTCAGCGTCAGTTCCACCGAATCCGCCAGGTGCAGGCTGATCCAGCCGTCGTTGCCCGGAAGCGCACCGGCACCTGACCAAAGAACCTCCCCGGCGGCCATCAGTTCATCCAGCATGGCGGGCTGGTAATTGGACACCCGGCTGGCGAGCACCAGCGGTTCCCAGGCCGACGCCGGTATGGGCACGCCGGAGAGCTGGTCCACGGCGGTGATGATGCCGTCGAGTCCGCGCAGCGCCGGCTGTCCCCGTCCCGTGCCCGGCGTGCGGACATGTTGCCAGGCCGGCAGGAACCTGCCGTAGGCGGTAATGTCCACGGGTTCCACCTCTGCCCGCAGTGCGGCGAGCGAGCGACGGCGGAGCTTGCGGAGGACTTCTGCGTCGCACCATTCGCTGCCGGCCAGGGCCACTGCGGCCGAGGCGGCGGCCGACGCAGCCGCCGCTTCGGCGACGGGGTCAAGTCCGGAACCGGGATCAGACAGCGCGGCTGCCGGGCTTTCGCCGGCAGCGGAGCCGGCGTCAGCGGGCTCGGCGTGGGGCCGGAATTCGCCTTCCACCACGCGGCCGTCCGCCGCGAGTCGCTTCAGCGCAGTTCCGACGACGGCCGCACCCAGTCCCAGCCTGGCTGCGGCTTCGGTGGCGGTGAACGGGCCATGGGTGCGGGCATAGCGCGAGACGAGGTCGCCCAGCGGGTCCGCCACCGGCTCGATGAAGGCGAGGGGAACGCCCATGGGCAGCGGGACGCCGATGGCGTCGCGGAGCCTGGCGGCGTCTTCCACCGCGGCGAAGCGGTCGACGCCGGAGAGGGTCACCTTGATGGCCCGGTTCGCCCGCTGCAGGGCGGCGAGGTGGGCGGCAGCTTCGGCCGTCGTTGCCTGGGACGGCGGGGTCTCAACGGGCTCAACCGGCGGGGTATCCGCCGGCGGGGCAAGCCTGGCGGCGACTTCCCCGGGGTCCAGTGGCCCGAGCAGCCGGAGGAGATCGGCCACACCCTCCATGCCCCGGACTTTCCGGTCGGGGGCAAGGCGCTGAAGCTCGCGTTCGGTGGCGTCGATGACCCTGGCGTCCAGAAGCTCGCGCAGTTCCACGCGGCCCAGGAGTTCGTTGAGCAGCGTGGAGTCCAGGGCCAGCGCGGCCGCCCGACGTTCGGCGAGCGGGGAATCGCCCTCATAGAGGAACTGCGCCACATAGCCGAAAAGCAGGGACTTGGCGAACGGGGACGGCTGCTGGGTGGTGGTCTGGACAATCCGGAGTTCGCGCCGCTCAACCGAGGCGGCGATATCCTTCAGGGCCGGCAGATCGTACACATCCTGGAGGCACTCGCGGACGGTTTCCAGCACGATCGGAAATGCCGGGTACTTCCGCGCGACGTCCAGCAGCTGGGCAGACCGCTGCCGCTGCTGCCACAGCGGCTGCCGCTTGCCGGGGGTCTGCCGGAGCAGCAGCAGGGCACGCGCCGCGCACTCGCGGAAGCGGGAGGCGAACAGGGCACTGCCACCCACCTCGGCGGTGACAATCTGTTCCAGTTCCTCGGGGTCGAACAGGAAGAGCTCGGCTCCGGGAGGTTCGTCCTCCATCATCGGCACGCGGAGCACGATGCCGTCGTCGGCGGCCATGGCCGATCCGTCCAGGCCGTAGCGCTGGTTCAGCCGCTGGCCCACGGCGAGGGCCCACGGCGCATGGACCGGCATGCCGAACGGGCTGTGCAGGATGACCCGCCAGTCGCCGAGTTCGTCGTGGAAGCGTTCCACTACGAGCGTCGTGTCGCTGGGGACCACCTCTGTGGCCAGCTTCTGTTCCGACAGGTACTGCAGCAGATTGTTTGCGGCGAAGTCGTCAAGGCCGCTGGCCTTGCAGCGCTCGGTGGCAGGGCCGACGTCGGACGCCGACAGTTCACGGACGAACGCGCCGAGGGCGCGGCCCAGGTCAACGGGGCGTCCCAGCGAATCGCCCTTCCAGAACGGCAGCTTGCCGGGCTGGCCGAAGGCGGGGGACACCAGGACGCGGTCATGGGTGATGTCTTCGATCTTCCAGCTGGTGGCGCCCAGCGCGAAGATGTCTCCGACGCGGGATTCGTAGACCATCTCCTCGTCCAGCTCGCCGACCCGCCGGCCTCCCTTGGCCGGGGCCGTGCCGGACCCCTTGCCGTCACCCGCTGCGGCCGGGGAAGCCGATCCCTCGGTCTCCGTGCCGATGATGTAGACGCCGAACAGCCCGCGGTCCGGGATGGTGCCGCCGGACGTGACGGCCAGCCGCTGGGAGCCGGGCCTGCCCTCGATGGTCCCGGCGTTGCGGTCCCAGACGATCCGGGGCCGGAGTTCGGCGAATTCATCCGAGGGGTAGCGCCCGGCCAACAGGTCCAGTGTGGCCTCGTAGGCGGACCGGGGAAGTGTGGCGAACGGGGCTGAGCGGCGGACGGTGGAGAACCATTCCTCCACGTCGATGCTGCCGAGCGCGGTGGCCGCGACGGTCTGCTGGGCCAGGATGTCCAGTGGGTTGGCCGGGACGCTGAGCCGTTCGATCTTGCCGTCCAGCATGCGCTCAACGGTGATGGCGGTGTGCACCAGGTCTGCCCGGTGCTTGGGGAACAGGTAGCCCTGGGAAATCTCGCCCACCTGGTGCCCGGCGCGGCCCACCCGCTGCAGGCCGCTGGCAACGGAGGGCGGGGACTCGACCTGCACCACGAGGTCCACGGCACCCATATCGATGCCGAGTTCCAGCGAGGACGTGGCCACCACGCAGCGCAGCCGGCCGGACTTGAGGTCGTCCTCGATGAGGGCCCGCTGGTCCTTGGATACTGAGCCGTGGTGGGCCCGTGCCAGCAACGGTTCAGCCCCTGCGGTGCTTCCGGCCTGCGCCATCATGTGCGCAGGTGTGCCGGTGGACGTGGGCAGGCCTCCGGGCGCCGGCGGAGCAGGGTCATTCCAGCCTCCGCCAACTGCCAGGAGCTGGCGTTCCGCGTGGATTTCGTTGAGCCGCGCCGTGAGGCGTTCGGCCAGCCGCCGCGAGTTGGCGAAGACGATGGTGGACTGGTTGGCCAGCACCAGATCCACGATCTTTTCCTCCACATGGGGCCAGATGGAGGCCTGCGGCTGCAGTCCCGACGCCGGCCCGGAATCGAAAGCCCCGGCGGCGCCCTGAAGATCTGACATGTCCTCCACAGGTACAGACACCGTGAGGTCCCAGTTCTTCCGCGAGGGAGGGGCCACAATCTCCACCGGGGCGGAACCGGCCAGGAACTGAGCCACGAGTTCCCGCGGTTCAACGGTGGCCGAGAGCCCGATCCGTTGGGCGGGCGCGGGCAACAAAGCATCAAGGCGCTCGAGCGAGACGGCGAGATGTGCCCCGCGCTTGGTGCCGGCAACGGCGTGGACCTCGTCCACGATGACGGTGTCCACCTCGCTGAGCGTTTCCCGAGCCCTGGAGGTGAGCATCAGGAAGAGGGACTCGGGGGTGGTGATCAGGATGTCCGGCGGGTTGCTGAGCAGGGCACGGCGGTCCGAGGCGGGGGTGTCGCCGGACCGGACTCCGACCGTGATCAGGGGAGCCGGCAGGTCCAGCCGCTTCGCGGTCTGGGTGATGCCGATGAGGGGAGAGCGGAGGTTGCGTTCGACGTCGACGCCAAGCGCCTTGAGCGGGGAGATGTACAGTACGCGGGTTTTCCGCTTGGGCTTCCGTGCCCGGGACTGTTTGGGCTTGGCGCCGGCAGGAGGCTCTTCGAGACCTGGCAGCACCGCAGCATCGGGCAAAGCAGCATCGGGTGCGCCCGACCCGGACACCAGGAGCCGGTCCAGAGCCCAAAGGAACGCGGCCAGGGTCTTGCCTGAGCCGGTGGGCGCCACCACGAGGGCGTGTGAACCGGATGAAATCGCGTTCCAGGCCCCCTGCTGGGCGGGGGTGGGCTCGGAGAAGGCGCCGAGGAACCACTCCCTGGTGGGTCGGCTGAACTGGCCCATCGAGTCCCCGGTGGACGTGCCGGTGGAGGTACCGGCGGGCTCCTGCGACTGCATGCCTCCATCATGCCTCACGGCACTGACACCTATAGGAACATCAGCAGTTCTCTACCCGGCCGGCGGAAGGTCGCGCGTGGCCGGCCCTTCAAGGACCTGCCCGTCGCTGCTGAACCGGGATCCGTGCAGCGGGCAGTCCCAGGACTTCTCGTTGTCATTCCAGTGCAGGATGCCGCCCAGATGCGTGCAGACGGCGGACAGGCTGCACGTCGTTCCGTTAACGGTGGACGTGGCCACGGGCTTCCGGTCGCGCAGGGCCACGGTTCCGGTGCCCTCGGCCGGCACGGCGCCGTCTGCCGGTGGCAGCTTTTTCAGTCTGCCCCAGTCTTTGGCCAGCGTGGCGGCCACTCCGGCATTCAGGGTCACGGCCGAGGCTGCGCCCGGAGGCGATGTCACCCGGCGGTGGATGGTGTTGGCCCACGGCAGGTGGCCTCCGAGGATGTCCGCGGCGATGCCCAGGGATGCGGCCACCGCGTTGGTCATGCCCCATTTGTTGTAGCCGGTGGCGAAGAAGATGCGTCCGCGGCCGCGCGGGAGCTTGCCGAAGAACGGCATGAGGTTGGTGGCCTGATAATCCTGCGCGGACCACGTGTGGGTGACCGCGGCAACGGGGAAGTGCTGCCGCGCCCAGGACAGGACATCCTCCAGGTGCGCCTGTTCCGAGTGCGCCTTTCCTACCGGGTGCCCGTTGCCACCCACGAGGAGGAGATTCCGGCCGTCCGCAGGGTAGTCCCGGATGGAACGCACGGGCTGCTCGACGGACAGGTACATGCCTTCGGGCGGTGTGGCATCTCCGCTCAGCTCCAGGGCTGCGGCGTAGGAGCGGTTCGGTTTGAGCTTGGCGAAGTAGAGGCCGCGGTTCAGGATCGGGCTGCCCGTGGCCAGCACCACCGAGTCGGCCTGGACCGATCCGCGGTCAACGTGGATGGTTGATGGCCCCGCGCCGGTGACGTTCCGGACCCGCACCCCAGTGACGATCCGGCCGCCGTGGCTCCGGACGTCCTCTGCGAGTGAAGTGAGCACGTCCATGGGGTTGATCTGGGCCTGACCGCGGAGGCGCACGGCTCCCCGCACGGGAAACGGCAGGCCAGCATCCCGGACGTAGTCCACTTCCAGGTCGGCGCTAAGGGCCGCGACAAGCTCCGCGCGGACCGCTTCCGTACCCTGCGTGGTGCTGGCGTAGGTGTACGCGTCGCGCAGCTGGAACGGCACACCCCGCTGTTCCAAGTACCGCAGCAGCCACGCCTGCCCCTCCCGGTTGCCGGACACATAGGCGTCCACAACCTTCTGCGGGTATTGCTGCCGGAGGGCGGAGAGCACGGTGCCCTGCAGCAGGGTGACCTTGGCGGTGGTGTTGCCGGTGGCCACTGCGCCCAGCCCGCGTGCCTCCAGGACGAGCACGTCCTGTCCCGAGCGTGCCAGCAGCAGCGCCGTGACCAGGCCGGTCAGGCCCGCACCCACCACCACGGTGTCAAAGGACTCGCCGGGGGTGAAGGGGTCGCTGGCGAAAGTGTCGGTCCGGTCCAACCAGAGTGACGTCACGTGTCTCAACCTGCCTTTGGCCTGCTTGTTTGTCGCGAGGCGTTCCCGCGGCTGGCCCCGCCCTG
Source organism: Arthrobacter sp. K5 (assembly GCF_040448525.1). Taxonomy (NCBI): domain Bacteria; kingdom Bacillati; phylum Actinomycetota; class Actinomycetes; order Micrococcales; family Micrococcaceae; genus Arthrobacter; species Arthrobacter sp. K5. The sequence goes on from NZ_CP159279.1 coordinate 3,932,807, forward strand.
CCAGCCAGGACCCCGACTAACCGTAAGTGTACTTACGAAGTTGGGGGCGGAACAGGCTTGCAGGAGGGCAGGGTGGTTGCGGCAAACTTTGCCCTAGCGGGCCTGGAACGCACTGATGCTCAGGAGCTCAATCGAGGCATTGCTGCAGGCGTCCGAGGGCCGTGCCACGAACAGCGACGCCGTGTCCTCCGGCGGGTAGACCCGGAAGCCGGCGGCTGAGGTCTTGGCGCAGTCCGGGTAGTTCCCCGCCTGGGTGTAACGGAGCACCGCCGTGCCGGACTTCCCGGGCGCCAGCAGGACGTCCTGGACGGCGACGGAGGTATCGCGCTGGGCCGGTGCCCCGATCGGCTGCCCGTTGGGCCCGGTGGTCAGGGACACGCCGGCGAAGCCCTTCAGGTGGCAGGCGGATTTGCCGCTGTTGGTCAGGATCAGCTCCATATAAACGCTGCCGGCGGCACCGCCGCCTGTGGCATCCGTGGTGGCCTTCAGTCCGGAGGCCTTGCACAGCTGGGTGCCGGCGGCGGTGGACTGGGGTGCCGCTGAAGTGGCCGTCGGGGACGCTGGTTGGGGTTTGGCAGGGGCGGCAGAGGACGACGACGGCGCGGAAGTTTCGGGGGCCGACTGGGTGCTCGGGGTGGCTGAGCCGGGTGCCGGTTCGGTAGTCCCCTGGCTGGCGGGCTGGCTTGGCCCGCAGGCGGCGAGTAGCAGCGCCAGTGCGGCAGCCGCCGTCGTACCTATTAGTCCTTTGGTGATTCGCTGAGGCCTCATGGCTCTAACATTGCGGGCGTTCCTGCCGGAGTCAACGAAGGCGCGGCGGACACCCGGATTTGATGCCCGGATTGTGACATCGGCCCGCAGACTCCATCCGTTCGGCCCAAACCGGTTTCTGCCGACGGTGATGCAACGATAAACCACTTCGGTGGCGCAGAATTGGCTAATTTCAGCGCAAATGTTGCGTTGATCTGCAGATTTCGGTGTGCCAAACTGATCTTGGTCTCGCTTGTCCAATTTTGCGTAGAAATCGAAAAGCCGGCAGGGAAAGCCGGCTAGGAAATAACGCTCATAGTCTGGCCGCGGTCCATCATCACTCCCTTGGCCAGAAGTGTCCTCCGGTAAGGGGGACACGCAGGGTTGCGGGGAGACAGCTCGGCACTCGTCCACAGCAACGCCGCTGCGGACGTACCTGAAGAGGCGCATCAGTCATTGGTTCCGGCAACGCCGCCGAAGCCAATAACGATGGGGGCTGAGGTTATGACCGGTTGGCTTGTCCGCTGGAGTCTTAAGTTTCGATTGATCGTTTTAGCCGCTGCTGCCGGTATTTTAGGGTTCGGATTAACGACCCTGCCGTCAATGTCAGTGGATAATCTTCCAGAATTCTCTCCACCACACGTGGAGATTCAAACCGAGGCACTGGGCCTGTCCGCCGTTGAGGTCGAACAGCTTATTACCTCGCCCATGGAGGCCGACCTCCTGAACGGAGTTGCCTGGCTCGACGAAATACGTTCGAAGTCAGTCCCGGGCCTTTCCTCCATTGAGATGGTTTTTGAGCCCGGCACCGATATCCTCCGCGCCCGGCAGCTCGTTGCCGAGCGCCTGACGCAGGCTTTCGCGCTGCCCAACGTGTCGTCTCCGCCTGTGCTGATGCAGCCGCTCTCCTCGACGAGCCGCGTCATGATGGTGCAGATGACGTCCCAGGACGTCTCGCCAATCGATATGTCGGTGCTGGCCCGCTGGGACGTCAAGCCGGCGCTGATGGGTGTCCCGGGGGTGGCAAATGTCTCCATCTACGGCCAGCGCGAACAGCAGCTGCAGGTTCAGGTGGACCCCAAACAGCTCCGGGCGAAGAACGTCACCCTCAGTCAGGTGGTCGAGACCGCCGGCAATGCGGTGTGGGTGTCCCCCCTGAGCTTCCTTGAAGCTTCAACCCCGGGCACGGGCGGATTCCTCGAATCGGCCAACCAGCGCATCGGCATCCAGCATGTGCTTCCGATCCGGACGCCTGAAGATCTCGGCAAGGTCAGCGTTGAAGGCGCCTCTGACAAGACGCTGACGCTGTCCGACGTCACCACCCTGAGCGAGGACCACCAGCCCCTGATCGGCGACGCTGTCACCGGCAAGTCACCCGGCCTGCTGCTGGTCATCGAGAAGTTCCCGGACACGAGTGTTGCGGACGTGACGCAGGGCGTTGAGGCGGTACTGGACGGTCTGCGTCCGGGCCTTTCCGGCATCACTGTTGACTCCACCGTGTTCCGGCCCGCCTCGTTTGTTGAGTCCGCCGTAGGCAGCCTGGGACTTGCCCTGCTGGTCAGCCTCCTCGTGGTTACCGCGGCGATCGGCCTCGCGTTCCGGTCCTGGCGTTATGCCCTGCTGGCCTTCGTGGCCATCTCCGTGGCGGCCACGGCTGCTGCGCTTGTGCTGCAGTTCCAGGGAGCGGTCCTGAACATCATGGCGTTCTCGGGTCTGGTACTTGCCCTCGTCCTCGTCATCGGCGATGTCATCACCGACCTCCACAGCTTCAGGCGGGAATCGGCCGATTACCGGGTGTCGCGTGAAGCCCTGCTTGCCCACGGTCTGCAGCGGTCCCGTGTGCCGGTCCTGTTCGCCGGCCTCACCGCGCTGCTTGCCCTGGCACCGGCACTGTTTGTGCCGGGCGTGGAAGGGGCGTTCCTGAAGCCCCTCGTGCTCTCTTACCTGCTGGCAACTGCCGTGGCGATGCTCGTCGCCCTGACAGTCACACCGGCCCTTGCGAGCCTGCTGCTGCGGGGTCACAGGCGGCCCCGGCGCAGCCTTTCGGTAATCCGGAAGGCCCGGCTCGGCTATGAGCGCTCGGCGAGGGCGTTCACCGGAACGGTGGCCACGGTGTTCGCCCTTGCGGCTGCGGCGATGGCAATAGCCGCACTTGCAATCGTGCCCGGCGCCACGAAGGAGCTTCCCGTTGTGGCGGCTGTTCCCGACCGGACCCTCCTTGTCGAATGGGAGTCGGCGGCAAGCACAGGGACCGAAGTGATGAACAGGGTGATGACCAGCGCCAGCGAAGAGCTCAGCGCAATCCGCGGAGTCTCCTCCGTGGGCGGCCACGTGGGACGCGCCATTACCTCCGACACCTCCTCTGACGTCAATGCCGGCGAACTCTGGGTGACCATGGAGGACGGCGCCAACATCAGCAGGGTGCGCTCTGAAGTTCGCGAGATTGTTGAGGGGTACCCGGGCCTGGCGGCGAAGGTAACCACCTACCCGGAGCAGCAGGTTGCTGCCGCCAGCGCAATCGACAACCGCCAGTTCAGGGTGCGCGTTTACGGCGTGGACCTGGACATCCTGCGCCAGAAGGCAGATGAAATCCGCGGGATCCTGTCGCGTACCGACGGCGTGGTCGAGCCGCAGGTGGATGTCACCGTAGACCAGCCTGTTGCGGAAATCGAGGTTGACCTCGCCAAGGCGCAGAAGCAGGGCATCAAGCCGGGCGATGTCAGGCGGGCGGCTGCCACCGTCCTGCAGGGCATCGAGGTCGGATACCTGTTCGAGCAGCAAAAGGTGTTCCAGGTGATCGTCAAGGGCACGGAATCCACCCGCAACAGCCTGACCAGTGTTACGGACATGATGGTCGACAAGCCCGAAGGCGGGCAGGTCAGGCTGGGTGACGTGGCCACGGTCACGCTCCGCCCGAACCAGACCGTGATCCACCATGACGACACCTCCCGGCGCATCGACGTCGTGGCCAACATCCAGGGCCGCAACCTCGGTGACGTCACCAGGGACGTCCAGGCCGCCATCAAGGGAATGCAGTTCCCGGTGGAGTACCACGCTGAGATCCCGCCGCAGTACGCCGAAAAGGAGGCCGCCGGCGCGTTCATCTGGTGGCTCGCCCTGGCGGCAGCAGCCGGCATTCTGGTCCTTCTGCTGACGGTCCTCGGCAACTGGCGGCTCGCGGGGCTGGTCTTCGTGCTGCTTCCGGTGGCGCTGTCCGGCGGCATCCTTGCTGCAGACCTGGCCGGCGGTTTCGGCTCGGTCTACGTGCTGGTGGCCCTGGCGGCTGTGCTCGCCCTGGCAGTCCGGGACGTGATCATGCTGATGGGAACGTACCAGTCCCTGCAGTCCCGTGCCCCGTCGGAGTCGCCGGCGCACCTGATGCGGCAGGCGGCCGGGGAACGGCTGATGCCAACTGTTCTGACCACCGTGATCACCGGGCTGGCGCTGGTGCCCCTGGTGCTCCTGGGCGGGCCGGTCGGCGGAAGCATGATCCTTCCGCTGGCGCTGGTTGTGTGGGGCGGGCTTATCACCTCGGCCCTGCTGACCCTATTTATTCTGCCGATCCTCTTCCTCCGCGTTGGTCCACGCACCAACACGGACTGGGGGAGCTCATTGGTGATCAACAATGGACCGGTTCTGGCAGAGAGGTCGGAATTGTCATGACAAGCAAGAGTGGATTTGGGGGCTGGCGTTCTGTTCTCGTGCTGGCCTGTGCAGCATCAATAAGCCTCGCTGGCTGTGCGACAGTGAAACCTGCCGCCACCCCCACCTCGGCAGCGGCCAGCATGGAAAAGGCCGGCGCCGACCTGAACAAGCTGACGCTTACAGACAAGGCGGTGGAAAGGCTGGGCGTTACCACGGTCAAGGTGGCCAAGGGCGAAGGCAGCCCGCTGCAGGTACCCTACGGTGCCTTGGTCTATGACGCCAACGGCAAGACCTGGGTCTACACCAACCCCGAGCCGCGGACCTACATCCGGGCCGCGGTGACCGTGGACAAGATCGCCGACAACAAGGTCCAGCTCCGGTCCGGTCCCCCTGCAGGAACCGATGTTGTCACCATCGGTGCCGCGGAACTGTTCGGCGCCGAATTCGGCACAAAGGGTCACTGACATGCGCCGGATTGTCGGGTTCAGCCTGAAATTCCGCGCCTTGGTGGTGGCCATCGCAGTGGCAATGATGGCGTTCGGCGGCGTCCAACTCAGTACGGCCTCGGTGGACGTCTTTCCCGAATTCGCGCCACCGAAGGTGGAGATCCAGACCATCGCCATTGGTCTCACCGCCGCCGAGGTGGAGCAGTTGGTGACAGTTCCGCTCGAAGACGCCCTCAACGGCGTCGAAGGACTGGACGAGATCCGCTCGAAGTCAGTGGAGCAGCTGTCCTCGATCGTGCTCCTTTTCGCTCCGGGGGCGGACCTGCTCAAGGCCCGCCAGCTGGTTTCGGAGCGCGTTGCCAATGTCACGCCGTCGCTGCCCACCTGGGCGGCTCCACCGGTGATGCTGCAGCCGCTTTCGTCCACCAGCCGGGTCATGAAGATCGGTCTGACATCGGACGAGCGATCGCTCATGGAAATGTCCATGATCACCTACTGGAAGATCCGGGCCCATCTGCTGCGTGTCCCCGGTGTGGCCAACATAGCCATCTGGGGTGAGCGCCTGCAGATGCTGCAGGTGCAGGCCATTCCGGAGAAGCTCAAGGCCAACGACGTCAGCCTGAACCAGGTCATGGAAGTCACCGCCAACGCCCTTGACGCGGGCTTGCTGCAGTATTCGCCGGGTTCCGTCATCGGCACCGGCGGGCACATCGAGACGCCGAACCAGCGGCTCAGCATTCAGCATGTGCTGCCGATCACCACTCCCAAGGACCTCGCGGAGATCACCATCGAGGAGAAGAACGGGAAGCCGCTACGCCTCGGTGACGTAGCCAATGTGGTGGAGGACCATCAGCCGCTCATTGGTGACGCCGTAATCAACCAGGGCGAAGGGCTGATGCTCATCGTGGAGAAACTTCCGTGGGGCAACACCCTGGAAGTCACCAAGGGTGTTGAGGCGGCGCTGGAGCAGATGAAGCCGGGGCTCAGCGGAATCACCCTTGATACGGAGATTTTCCGGCCGGCAACGTTTATCGAAGAGTCCCTGAACAACCTCAGCCGCGCGCTGATGCTGGGCTGCATTCTGGTGGTGCTGGTTCTGGGCGCCTTCCTCTTCCAGTGGCGCACGGCGCTGATCAGCCTGATCGCCATCCCGTTGTCGCTGGTGACGGCGGCCTCCGTCCTCTACCTCACTGGAGCATCGGTGAACACCATGGTCCTGGCGGGGCTGGTGATTGCCGTCGGGGTGGTGGTGGATGATGCGATTATCGACATCGAGAACATCATCCGAAGACTCCGGCAGCACCGGGCGGAGGGCGGTTCGCGGTCCACGGCCTCGGTGGTCCTGGAAGCCTCGCTTGAGGTCCGCGGTCCGATCATCTACGCCACGCTGATCATCATCGCCGCAGCGGTGCCGATCTTCTTCCTCCAGGGACTGACCGGGGCCTTCTTCAGGCCGCTGGCCATCTCCTACACCCTGGCGGTGCTGGCATCGATGCTCGTGGCACTGACCGTTACCCCCGCACTGGCACTGATCTTCATGCGGAAAGTCCCGCTGAAGGAGCAGGAACCGCCCCTGGTGAGGGTGCTGAAACGCGGTTACCGCGCGGTCCTGAGCCGGATGGTCAAGCGACCCGTTGCAGGCTATGCGACCTTCGGCGCCATGGCAGCCATCGGTGCCGTCACGGCCCCGCTGTTGGGACAGTCGCTGCTGCCTGATTTCAAGGAACGCGACTTCCTGATGCACTGGCTGACACAGCCGGGCACGTCGGTCACGGAGGAGTACCGCGTCAGCCAGAAGGCCTGCGAGGAACTGCTCACGATTCCGGGCGTCCGGAACTGCGGCTCCCACATCGGGCAGGCTTTCAACGCTGACGAAGTGGTGGGCGTGTACTTCGGTGAGAACTGGATCAGCATCGACCCCGCAGTGGACTATGACCAGACACTGAAGTCCATCCATGAAGTGGTGGATGGCTATCCCGGGATCGTGCGCGACGTCCAGACCTACCTGAAGGAGAGAATCCGTGAGGTTCTCACGGGAGCCAGCGACGCCGTCGTCGTCCGGCTTTACGGGGACGACCTGGCCCTCCTGCGTTCAAAGGCCGCGGAAATCCAGTCGATCTTTGAGCAGACCGAAGGAACGGTTGCCCCCCACACGGCCCTGCAAAAGGACATTCCGCAGCTCAATATCGAGGTTGACCTGGCAAAGGCCCAGAGCTACGGGCTGAAGCCGGGCGACGTCCGGCGGGCTGCGGCATGGCTGGTGGCCGGCGAAGAGGTCGGCGACGTGTACCGGGGCGGCAAGGCATATGACGTCCAGGTCTGGAGCCCGCCGGAGGTCCGTTCCGATATCACCGCCATCCGGAACCTGCCGATCGATACACCGAGCGGGCAGAAGATCCTGCTGTCCGATGTGGCCAGCGTCCTGGTCAAGCCGACCCCGAACGTCATCCAGCGCGATGCACACTCCCGGCGGATCGATATCGAGGCCAACGTGAAGGAAGGCGCTCTGGGCTCGGTGGTTGCGGCCATGGAGGAAGGGCTCAAGAAGGTGGAGTTGCCGCAGGGCTTCCGCACCCAGATCCTGGGTGAGTTCCAGGAGCGGCAGGCCGCGACCAAGACCCTGCTGACGCTCGCCATCGGGGCACTTGCCGTGATCTACCTGCTCCTGCAGGTTGCCTTCGGGAGCTGGCGGCTGGCGACCCTGGTGATTCTCACGCTCCCGATTGCCCTGGTGGGCGGAGTGTTCGCCGCCTTCATGGGCGGAGGCGTGCTGTCACTGGGGTCCATTGTGGGCTTCCTGACGGTCATGGGCATCGCGGCCAGGAACGGCATCCTGCTCGTCAATCACTGCCAGCATCTGGAGAAATATGAGGGTGAAAAGTTCGGTCCCGAACTGGTGCTGCGGGGCGCCGGGGAACGCCTTTCGCCGATCCTCATGACCACCCTGGCCACGGGGCTTGCCCTGGTGCCGCTGGTGGTCCTGGGGAACATCCCCGGCCATGAGATTGAACATCCCATGGCTCTGGTGATCCTCGGCGGGCTGGTGACGTCCACGCTGCTCAACCTGTTCGTGGTCCCGTCGCTGTACCTGAGGTTCGCCAAGCCGAAGGCCAGCCGGAACCAGGCACCGCCGGAGCCCGTACTGGCTAACGCCTAGCCACGAATCCGCCGGTCCAGCCGCCGCCCACGCCCCGCCACCCGCGGGAACGTGGGCGGCGGTGGTGCGGGGACGGAATGCGGACCGGTGCCCGCGCGCCGGCGGCGCAGTTCCAGCGCAAGGCTCTCCTGCCCGCGGGCCATTGCCCAGCGGTGGTTGGCCGCGAAGCCGGGCTTCAGCAGCCAGCTGAGCCGCCTCAGCAGCGGCTTGGTGGCACTGACCCGCCAGTCGTAGGTGATCAGGACTTCCGGTCCGTCCTGCTCGAACGTCCAGCGCCCTGTCCCGTCCAGGTCGCCGGTTGCGCGGATCGCGAAGCCACTGCTGGTGATCGGTTCCGTGACGGTCAGCGTCCAGCGGAGGGTGTAAGGGAGCCAGCCCTTGGTGTGGAGCCTGGCCATCCGCCCCACACCGTTCTCCTTGCCCGGATGGATGAGGTCCACGCTGAGGTACACGGAGGGCCACCAGGTGGCCAGTCCGACAGGATCGCCCAGGATTTCGGCGACGTCGTCCGTGGTCCCTGCCACCCGCCAGACCGTGACGAAGGCGTAGTCCGTGCTCCTGGTGCCCTTGGCGTTCATGTGTGACTCCTGCCCGCGAAAAGATCTGCAACCATTCAAGCGCGTGCCGCCCGTCCGCCATAGACTGCTGGCGTAAGTCACCACGCCCAAATTGAGGAGTAGCGATGAACTACAGCGGAAGCCAGTACGAAAAGGCCGTGACGGCGGGGGAGCTTGACCGCAGCCACGTTGGCCAGACGGTCAGCTTTCAGCCGAACGATTTCACCGTGGTGTTCGGCAGGATCGCCGGAATCGCCCGCACCGACGCCCAGGTGTACCTGAGCCTGGAAGGGGTCGGCGGCGGGACGCACCTGAAGGACGAGTATGACCTGCCCGTGGCGCACGAGGTGTACGTGCAGCTGGACCCGCTGAGCAGCGCAGGGAAGACGATCTCGGATGCGGAGCGGGTCATCAAGGAGAAACTGGACGAGATCAAGAAGAACCTTCTCGACCGGGACCAGAAGTCCGGCTCCGAGTAACACCCCCAGCTGTCGGCACAGGCAGCGAAGAACCCCGCTGCACAACCGTGCAGCGGGGTTCTTCTAGGCAACCGCTCCATGTATGGGGGAACACGGAGCGTCCCTGTCAAAACTAATGGAAAGCTTGCTTAGGTCTCAAATCGGAGCCACTTTTTCCCAAGCCCGCGGCGGTACTATCCCCCTACCGTCGCCGTAACGGGTCTCCTGGATCTACGGCCTCGGTAGGTGGCCCGCTCTGCGAACCGGGGAATGAGCGGGCCGCCGCCCCGGCCCGGGAGTACCGACGCCGGATTGGTGACTGGATGACCGGCTGGGCTGTACCTGTTCCGAGCAGCACAAGCACACAGGCGCCATTGATCAGGATGGGTTCGTAGGGGTGCTGTGCTGCGTCATCACGACCCGGAACGAGTGGACCTGCAATAGATTCGGACGCTGCCGCCGGGAGCCGGTCGTAGGATAGGGTCGTCCGGTGACCACTTATGGCGTCCTTGGAGTTGGCTCAATCGCGACGGCGATCGTCACTGGGCTTTGCCGCGGTGTGGCCGATCCGCCAGAAATTGTGCTTTCCCCAAGGAACGCGGAACGAGCGACAGAGCTCGCGGCGCAGTTGCCGTCGGTGCGGGTGGCCGTGGACAACCAGCAGGTCGTGGACGACAGCGACGTGGTGGTCGTCTGCCTGCTGCCCAGCCACGCTGCGGAGGTGCTGGCCGGACTGCAGTTCCGGGCCAATCACGCCGTGGTCAGTGCGATAGCCGGATTCCCTGTCGCGCAGCTGGCCGGACCAGTCGCGCCCGCGACGGACATCGCACGAAGCATCCCGCTCACCGCCGTGGCGACTCGCAGAAGCGTGACACCTGTGTACCCGGCAACCCCGGCAGCAACGGGGCTTTACGACCGGCTAGGCGGGAGCATGGAGATCGCCAGCGAGCTGGCATTTGAATCAGTGTCCGCGGCATCCGGTACGGTAGCGGCGTACTTTCGCTACCTCGGAACGATCGCCGACTGGCTGTCCAGTCGCGGCATCCCGACAGCCGCGGCGCGTCGCTACGTCGCCGACACCTTCGCTGCCCTGTCCGGCGAACTCGACTCGCCTGGCGCGGACTTCGCGGCCCTCGCCCAGTCACACACAACGCCCGGAGGGCTCAACGAGCAGTTCGCGCGCGACCTTGAAGCCGCAGGAACCTACGACGCTGTGCAGGGCGGCCTCGACGCGCTGCTTGCAAGAATCACCGAAAAATAGCTATCGCTGGTCCGGCGGACCCGAACTAGCTGACGCGGCGATAGCGGATGTGGGTGGCCAGCGGCGAGTGAAGCACCTCGGCGGGTTCGAAGCCGAAGGATTCAACGCCGTCGAAGATGCGCTCGCCCGAACCGAGCAGGACCGGTGCGATGTCGAGGGTGAGCTCGTCGATCACGCCGGCGATCAGTGCCTGTCGGACGGTCGACGCCCCGCCGGCAATGTCCACGCCGTTATCGCCGGCGGCCCGGCACGCAGCGGAGTAGGCCGCGTCGAAGCCCTCGGTGACGAAGTGGAAGGTGGTCCCGCCGTCCATCTGGATCGGGTCATGCCCGTGATGGGTGAGCACGAACACCGGCGCGTGGTAGGGCGGTTCGGGGCCCCACCACCCGGTCCATTCCTCATCCCAGTCCCCGCGGACCGGGCCGAACATGTTCCGACCCATTACATACGCGCCCCGCGGGCGCATGAGCCATCCGTTCGCGACCTCGTCGGCATCGTTGGCCCGTGCGTCGCCGATGTGCCAGCCGTGCAGCTCCAGCCCCCGCTTGCCCAGGGGGTTCTCACGGCTCTGGTCCGGCCCGGCGACGAAGCCGTCCAGCGAGATCGACATGTGGCAGGTGGTGTCCGGCATCGCGAACCTCCGAATGATTGCGATTTGCATGCGGTCGTGCGCTGATTCTGGGACTGTAGCACGTGACGGCCTCCGTGCCGACGGGCTCCGGCGGCTGGCCACACTGCGCCTCCAAGTTCAGCGTTTGCAACCCATACAGCTTGAGCAGTTCGGCCCCTGGACTTCAGCCCAAGGGCCGAACTATGGCAATGCTGTCCTCTAACGGGCGGGAACTGTCAGGTCTTTCCGGTCAAAGCAAAGACCCCGGTTCCCTTGTTTACAAGGAAACCGGGGTCTTTCTCGTTGGCGGTGACGGTGGGATTTGAACCCACGTTGGCTTTTACACCAAACAACATTTCGAGTGTTGCACCTTCGGCCGCTCGGACACGTCACCAACCTGAATAGGGTACCGGAGCAAGGGCCGCATCCCCAAAACGGCATCCCTTTGTCGGCAAACACAGGCCGCGGCCCGGCGTTCGGAGCGGGCGCGCCGGGACGCATCTTCCCGGAAATCGGGGCCGGGCACTAGATTCATAAGCAAGATGAGTACTTCCCAGCAGCACAACGAAGCAACCGCATACTGGACCGTGGCCCCTGGCCGGGGTGAACTGCGCAGCGAGCAGCTGCGCGTCCCGGGCCCGGAGGAGGCTCTGGTGCGCTCGCTTTATTCGGGCATCAGCAAGGGCACCGAACTCGTGGTCCACCAGGCCGCCGTACCGCCCTGCATCGCCGAGAAGATGCGCGCCCCGCACCAGGAGGGCTCGTTCCCGTCGCCGGTAAAGTTCGGCTACCTGTCCGTGGGCGTGGTGGAACAGGGCCCGGATGACTGGATGGGGCAAACAGTCTTTTGCCTGCACCCGCACCAGGACCGTTATGTGGTGCCGGTGTCCGCGCTCACCCGCGTTCCCGACGGCGTTCCGCCCCGCCGCGCGGTCCTCACCGGCACCGTGGAAACGGCCGTGAACGCGCTGTGGGAGGCGGGGCCAAGGCTGGGCGACCGCGTCGCCGTGATCGGCGCCGGGCTGGTGGGCGGCATGGTGGCCACGCTGCTGCGTACGTTCCCGCTGGCGCGGCTCCAGCTCGTCGACCTGGACCCCGAGCGCCACGACCTTGCCGACACGCTGGGCGTGGACTTCGCGCATCCCGACGACGCCCTGCCGGACTGCGACATCGTGTTCCACTGCTCCGCGTCCGAAGGCGGGCTGGAGCGCAGCCTGAAGCTCGTGGGGGACGAGGGCGACATCATCGAGATGTCCTGGTACGCCGACCGGAAAATCACGATCCCGCTCGGCGAGGACTTCCACGCCCGCAGACTGTCCATCCGGGCCAGCCAGGTGGGCGCCGTGGCACGGGCCCGCCGGCACCGCCGGACCAACGCCGACCGGCTGGAGCTCGCCATGTCCCTGCTGACAGATCCGGTGTTCGATGCCTTCCTCACAGGTGCCTCCGCGTTCGCCGAGCTGCCGGGCGTGGTCCAGGACCTGGCCGGCGGCCGGCTCGAGGCGCTGTGCCACGTGATTGAGTATCCCGCCACTGATGATCCACTGCCTGAAGACCACCGGACCGCCACCACCGAAACAGCGAGGTAACCATTGTTCAGCCTGACCGTTCGCCGCCACTTCATGATCGCCCACAGCCTTCCCCGGGAGGCGTTCGGGCCTGCCCAGGGCCTGCACGGGGCGACCTTCGTGGCGGAGGTGACGTTCCGCCGCCGTGCCCTCAACGAGGACGCGATCGTGCTGGACATCGGCGCCGCCGGCAGCATGATCGAGGAGGTGCTGGCCGGGCTCAACTACCGCAACCTGGACGACCACCCGGACTTCGCCGGGAAATTGAGCACCACCGAGGCGCTGGCGCAGTACATTGCCGGCGCCGTCGCGGATCGACTGCGGGAGGACACTGACGGCCGGGAACTCGCCGGCCTGGACGTCACGCTGCGCGAAAACCCCGACGCCTGGGCGAGCTATGCGCTCGAGTTCGACCGCGACTAAGGCCGCCATGCTGCCCCTGCCAGCCATCCGGCTCCTGGTTCCCGCGAACATCCGCCATAACTCCGGCGGCAACGTCTACAACGCCGCACTGGCGCAGGGCCTTGAGCAACTGGGAGTCGGGGTAACCATCCAGCCGGTCGACGGCCAGTGGCCGGTGGGCAGCAAGGAAGAACGACGGCGGCTGGCCGGCCTGCTCGGTTCGGGAACCGCTGCAGGTGGCCCGGCGGGCGTGCAGGCCAGCACCATCACGATCGTTGACGGTCTGGTGGCCTCCGGCGCCCCCGAAGCCATGGAGGCGGCCGCCGCCGGCGGGCAGGCGCCGTGGGTCCTGCTGCACATGCCCCTGGACGAACACCCGGACCTGGAAGCCCGGGCACTCCGGGCGGCTGCCGGCGTGATCTGCACCAGCGGTTCGGCCGCCGCCGAGATTACCCGGCGGCACGGCCTGGCCGGCGTCCGCGCTGCGCTGCCCGGAACCGGGCGTGCCCGGGTGGCAGGCGGATCCGAGCCGCCGCGCCTGCTTGCTGTGGCGGCACTGCTGCCCAACAAGGACCAGCTGACGCTCCTCCGTGCGCTGGCCCGGCTCCAGGACCTGGAGTGGACGGCAGCCCTCGTCGGGTCGGCCACGGCGGACCCCGACTACGCCCGCCGGGTCGCGGCGGCGGTCGACCGGCACGGGCTGGGCGGCAGGGTGCAGCTGCCCGGCGAACTGACGGGGCAGGCACTCGAGCAGCAGTGGCACGCCGCTGATCTGAGCCTGCTGGTCTCCAAGGTGGAGGCCTTCGGCATGGCGGTCACCGAGTCTGTGGCCCGCGGGGTGCCGGTCATCGTCCGGGCCGGCACCGGCGCTGTGGAGGCGCTGGGACTGGGTGCAGAAACCGCGCCAGGGCCTCCGGAAGGTGCAGTGCCCACCCTGCCCGGCGCCGTCGTCGAACTCGGTGACGCAGGGGATGTTGATGCCGGAGATGTTGTGTCGGGGGAGGAGGAGCCGGAGCCGCTGGCGGCCCTGCTGCGCAGCTGGCTCACCAACCCCGCCCTACGTGCCGAATGGCGCCGGCGTGCTCTCGCCGGCCGGGAACGCCTGCCTGGCTGGGACGCCACCGCACGGCGGGTGCTCGGCTACGTGGCGCCGGAGCCATCGCAGGGCGGCCATTCCTCGCAACCGCCTGCTGATGGAGAATGAGGCATGACCAGCCACGTCCCGTCAGCCGCCACCCTGGAAACTGCCACGGCCCCCACCCCGGAGCTTCTCCGTGCCTGGGCCTGGCACCGGCAGGGGCTGGACGGCACGCTCGAGGGCCGCACGTCACAGGAGGTGCTCGCCACGGCGGGCTGGGCCAGGTCCGTGGGCGGCGCCAATCCGTACCTGACCCTCTTCGCCCGCGCCGGAATCCGCCGCGACCAGGTGGACGCGGATGTCCGCGAGCTCAGGATCCACGAACTTCCCACCGCCCGCGGCTGCACCTACGTGCTGGGCCGGGAGGACTTCGCCTGGGCACTGACCCTTGGCAAGAGCGCTGAAGAGGCCTTCCGGGTGCTGGCCCGGCTCGGTGTGGACCGCGGCGAGATCACGCTGCTGGAGGAACAGATCCTGCACGTTCTCGGCGAAGCCGACAGTCCGCTCGACCCCAGGCAGCTGAAAGAGGAGCTCGGGGAATCGGTGCGGAACCTGGGCGAGGAAGGCAAGAAAAAGGGGGCCGCCACCACGCTGCCCACGGCGCTGGGGCTGCTGCAGGCCGACGGCCGGATCCGCCGCGTTCCGGTTAACGGGCGGCTGGACCAGCAGCGCTATGCCTACACTCCGTGGGGCCTGCCGCCCAGCCGGCTCGGCCCGGAAGGCGCCCGCGAGGAACTGGTCCGCCGCTACCTCGGCTGGACGGGCGGCGCCACCAGCAAGCAATCCCAGTGGTTCACCGGCTTCACCCTCACCGACACCAAGGCGGCGCTCGCCGCCGTCGGGGCCGTGGAGGTTCCCACCGCCGCCGGCGACGTGCTCTGGATGCTGCCGGCCGACGTCGAACGCCTCGCGGACTTCAGCCCGCCGGACGGGGAACAGATCCAGTTGCTGGCAGGCACCGATTCGCTCGTGCTGCACCGCCGGAACGCCGGTGACCTGTTTGCGGACGCGGACCGGGACCGGAAGCTGCTGAACACCACCCTGGCGCTGCAGGCGGACCTGCCGGACCACCCCATCTTTGACCGCGGCACGATCATTGGACTCTGGCAATACGATCCCGGCAGGGAAAGGATCGCCGCCTGGCTCTTTGCCGGCCGGACGCCCGCCGTCGAACAGCGCATCGCCGAGATTGAGGCGTGGATCCGGGAGGATCTGGGCGACTTCCGCTCCTTCAGCCTGGACTCGCCATCGTCCCGGCAGGAGCGGATCGACGCGCTCGACGCCGCTGGCGTCTGACCAGCCGCCGTTTAACTGGCAGGCGTCTAACCAGCAGTGCGGTGGGCTGCGAAGAAGTCCCGCAGCAGCAGGCCGCATTCCTCCTCCTGCACGCCGGCGTAGACCTCCACCCAGTGGTTGAGGCGGCGCTCCCGCAGAATGTCGAACACGGAGCCCGCCGCCCCGGCCTTCTCGTCCCAGGCCCCGAACACCACGCGGTGGATCCGGGCCAGAACGATCGCCCCGGCACACATGGCGCACGGTTCCAGGGTCACCACCAGCGTGCAGTCCTCCAGCCGCCAGCCGTCGCCGCTGCCGCCGTCGAGCATTGCGCGTTCCCGCAGCCGCGCGGCGGCCTTCCGGATGGCCACCACCTCGGCGTGCGCAGTGGGGTCACCGAGGGCCTCACGCTCGTTGCGTCCGGTACCCAGGACCGTCCCGTCCGGACCGATCACGACGGCGCCAATCGGCACGTCCTCAGTGGCCAGGGCCCGCCGGGCTTCTTCGAGGGCAAGGCCCATCCATTCCAAGTGTTGCGGATCTGCCGGGGCCATGGGTCAATGATAGTTTCGAAGGATACTTAGCATCGGACAACGCGAGTGCCGGGAGTAACGATGAAGTCCCTGACGGAGAAGTACGGCCGGTGGCTGGGGCCCTACGCGGCCCTGTGGATCACCCTCATTATCGGCGGCTTCCTGGTGGTGGTCCTGACGCTCCTCAGCGCCGAGGTATACAACAGCGTTGTCGACCAGGACGGCGTTTCCGGGCTGGACAGGCCCGCCCTCCAGCTGGCCAAGGAATACCGGAACCCCGGCCTCGACTCGGCCGTGACGGCCTTCACGAACATCGGCGGCGGCATTGGCATGCCCATCCTGGCGAGCCTCCTCGTTGCCTGGCTGATCTATGTCAGCCGCAGCTGGCGGCCGCTCATCCTGGTGGGAGGCGCGGCGGCAGTTTCAGTCACCGCTACCAGCGTAGGCAAGACGCTGCTCGGCCGGACCCGGCCTGACCACGTCGACGCCGTTCCGCCGTTCGAGTTCTCGCCGTCATTCCCCAGCGGGCACACGCTGAACACCACCGTGGTGATCGGCATCGTGGTGTACCTCATGTGCCTGGAGTTCCGGAAGACCTCGGCACGGACGTGGATGATCATCGCGGGGGCAGCGTTCATCATCGCCATGGGACTGAGCCGCGTGTTCCTCGGCCACCACTGGCTGACAGACGTAATGGCAGC
This sequence comes from Arthrobacter sp. K5, assembly GCF_040448525.1. Taxonomy (NCBI): domain Bacteria; kingdom Bacillati; phylum Actinomycetota; class Actinomycetes; order Micrococcales; family Micrococcaceae; genus Arthrobacter; species Arthrobacter sp. K5. The sequence goes on from NZ_CP159279.1 coordinate 3,949,305, forward strand.
CTGGTTGATCGGGGCGGCCTGGGTGGGTGTGGTGATCCTGGCCCACAGGCTCTTCCATGTCATCCGACGGCGGGAGCACGCCGGACCCGCGCCCACGTTCGAGCACCCGGCCCATCTGAAGGACAGCGCAGCCGAGCGGGCGGAGCGCCTCCAGGGGTCTCCTGACGCCGGCGGAGGAGCCGGAACCCGGGGCGGGGAGCCAAGCCCCGGGTGATAGTTTTGACCCATGCGCACACTCGTCGTGGACCATCCGCTGGTCGCCCACAAGCTCACCGTCCTGCGGGATAAGAACACCTCCTCGCCGGTCTTCCGCCAGCTCACCGAGGAGCTGGTCACGCTTCTCGCCTACGAGGCCACACGCGACGTCCGCACCCAGCCGGTCACCATCGAAACCCCGGTCGCCACCACGGTCGGCACAGCGTTCACCAAGCCCACGCCGCTGGTGGTTCCCATCCTGCGCGCCGGGCTGGGCATGCTCGAGGGCATGACCAAGCTGGTCCCCACCGCCGAAGTGGGCTTCCTGGGCATGGCCCGCGACGAGGAAACCCTGGACATCATCACCTACGCAGAGCGCTTGCCGGACAACCTTTCGGGCCGCCAGATCTTCGTCCTCGACCCCATGCTCGCCACCGGCGGCACGCTGCGTGAGGCCATCAAGTTCCTGTTCAAGCGCGGCGCCGCTGATGTCACCTGCATCTGCCTGCTGGCCGCTCCGGAGGGCCTGGCCAAGCTGGAGGAGGAGCTCAAAGACGCCAACGTCACTATCGTCCTTGCCTCCATCGACGAGAAGCTGAACGAGAAGGCCTACATTGTGCCGGGCCTGGGTGACGCCGGCGACCGGCTCTACGGCATCGCCGGCTAAAGCCCCTTCCGAAGCGCGGGGCGCCCCGGCTAGCCTGTGCAGCATGGACTGGAAACTTGAACTCGTCTTCGTACCCGTGTCCGACGTGGACCGCGCCAAGGACTTCTACGTCAACAAGGTCGGTTTCAACGCCGACTATGACGAACGGCCCATGGACGGCATCCGCTTCGTCCAGCTGACCCCGCCTGGGTCGGGCTGCTCGATCGCCATCGGGGAAGGCCTCAACGACGCTCCTCCGGGCACGGCGCCCAGCCTTCAGCTGGTGGTGAGCGACATCAACGCCGCCCACGACCAGCTCAAGGCGAATGGCGTGGACGTCAGCGACGTGGACATCCAGGACTGGGGCCACTTCGTCTACTTCGCCGACCCGGACGGCAACAAGTGGGCGGTGCAGTACCTCCCCAACCGGCCGAACGGCTGAGTTCCGGAGTCCACGTTTGCCGCGAGGATAGTGCAGGATGGAAGCCATGAGTCTTCCTGCCGAATCCGCCACCGTCACGCTGACAGCCAGTGCCGTCCTGTTCGACATGGACGGCACCCTGGTGGATTCCACGGCAATAGTGGAGCGAGTGTGGACAGAGTTTGCCGGACGCTACGGCCTTGATATCGCGGAAATCCTGCGCACCTCGCACGGCGTGCAGGCTCTGGATACGGTCCGCCGCTTCGCTCCTGAGGGTGCCGACATCTACGCCCTGGCCGCCGAGCTGGGACAGATGGAACTGACCGAGACCGACGGCATCGTCGCGGTGCCGGGCGCGCTGCGGCTGCTCGACTCCCTGCCCGCCGATGCCGTGGCCCTGGTGACCTCGGCGTCGCGCGACCTCGCCACGGTCCGGATGGCTGCGGCGGGGGTGGAGATGCCGGCGGCGGTTGTCACCTCCGAGGACGTGTCCCGGGGTAAGCCACATCCCGAATGCTACCTGCTCGGCGCGTCCCTGCTCGGGGCCGACCCCTCGGAGGCGGTGGTGTTCGAGGACGCTCCCGCCGGGATCGCAGCAGGCGTCGCCGCCGGCATCCGGACCGTCGCGGTGGGCCCGAACACCGGTGTCCTTCCCGACGGCGTGCTGCACATTCCTGACTACACCGCCGTTTCCGCGTCGGTGGAGACCGGTGAGGACGGGCGCCGGGCGATCTCCCTGCGGCTGTAGGCAGCCTGGACGGTCCACGGGCCAGGCGGCCCGGACCCGTCAGGACAGGTCGTACACCGTGGTTCCGCCTATGGTTTCGGCCTGGAAGTTGGCCGCCACCCACTCCGAAATGCGCGCCGCGGCGTCGGAGCCGGTTTCACCCTGCATCATGCTTCCGCCGATGAAGTAGTGGATCTTGCCGTCCGCCACGAGCTGCTGGAACTCTTCCAGCGCGGGGGCGGGATCGGTTCCGTTGAAGCCTCCGACGGCCATGACCGGCAGTTCGGCGGCAAGCTGGTAGCCGGCGGCGTTGTTGGAACCCACGACAGCGGCGGCCCAGGTGTAGTTCGCGGCGCCGGTCTGCAGCGCAGTCACCAGGGCATCCGACGGCGTGCTGGCGCCCAGGAGGCCGCCCATTCCACCGCGGCCGCCGCCGAATCCGCCCGGTGCCCGGGTGCCGGAATTGGCCGTGCCCGGATTCGCTAGGGAACCCGGTCCGGCGAGGGTGCCCTGCCGGCCAAAGTTGCCCAGCCCGGCCAGGTTGCCGCGGGCTCCTGTCGTGGACGGTCCGGCGCTGACGATCGCGCCGGAATGGGCGGTTGCCGCGGTGGTCAGGGAGTAGGCCAGCGGCGCGGCGAGGGCCGCCGCGAGGGAGACGGCCGCCGTCGTACGCCGCAGCGCCGTGCCGCGTCCGGCGCCGGGTGCGAGCGGGAGCAGCAGCAGCAAAGCCAACAGCGCGGCGGCCAGCACCGCCCAGCGGAGCCACGGGACGTAGGCGGGGGACCGGCCCAGCAGCTGGAAGGCCATGGCACCGGCGGCCGCTACCGCTGCGGCGAGCGGTACCGCCGCGGCCGGCAGGGAACGGCGCTGCCAGAGCAGGACGCCGCCCAGCCCGGCCAGGCCGGCGATTCCCGGCGCCAAAGCCACCATGTAGTACGGGTGGATGATGCCGGCCATGAAGCTGAACGTGAGCCCGGTGACCACCACCCACAGGCCCCAGGCAACAACGGAGGCCCGGACCGCGTCGGTCCGCGGGGCCCGCCTGCCGATCCACAGCAGGGCTCCGCCGAGGATCAGGACGGACGGCAGGAGCCAGGCGATCTGCCCGCCGAACTCGGTGTTGAAGAGCCGCAGCAGCCCCGGTGTTCCCCAGCCGTTACCGCCGCCGACGCTGCCGGTTTCCTCGCCGTTGAGCCTGCCCAGGCCGTTGTACCCGAGCGTGAGTTCCAGGACGGAGTTCGTTTGCGAGCCGCCGATGTAGGGCCGGTTTTCGGCGGGGATGAGCTCGACGGCGGCCAGCCACCACGCGGCTGACACCGTCAGGGCGGCGGCGGCGCCCGCGAGGTGCAGCAGGCGCTTCCCGAAGCGGACCGGGGCAGCGAGCAGGTAAGCCGCTGCCAGTCCCGGCACCACCAGCAGGACCTGCAGCTGTTTGGTCAGGAACCCGAAGCCCAGGAACACGCCCGCCAACAGAAGCCAGCGGAAGCGGGCGTCCTGGATGGAGCGCAGCACTGCGTAGGCGGCCGCCGTCATGAGCAGCACCAGCAGCGCGTCGGGGTTGTTGAAGCGGAACATCAGGGTGGCCACCGGCGTCAGGGCCATCACCGCGCCGGCCAGCAGGCCGCCGAGGTGGGCCAGCCGGTCACCGCCGGTGGCGGGCCTGGCGGCGCGCCGCACGGACAAATAGAGCAGCCATGCCGTACCCACGCCCATCAGAGCCTGGGGCACCAGGATGCTCCACGAATTCAGTCCAAACAGGCGAACCGAGAGGCCGGTGATCCAGAGGGCGGCCGGAGGCTTGTCCACGGTGATGGCGTTGGCGGAGTCGGATGAACCGAAGAACCACGCCGTCCAGTCCTGCGACCCGGCCTGGGCCGCCGCCGAGTAGAAGGCATTGGCCCAGCCGGAGGCGCCCAGGTTCCACAGGTAGAGGACGGATGTGCTGAGCAGGAGTCCGGCAAGTTCCAGCCGGGGCCGCAGCCCAGCCCGGGATGGCCGCCTCAGTCGCTGCTGCAGATTCCGTGGCCGCCGCGGGTTCCCTGGCTTCCCGGCTTGTGATTGCTGCGCCGGGCCAGAGCGGTTCGGGGTTCCGGCCGTTGAACGGGGAATGGTGTTGGTCATGATTGCCTAGGTGGTCAGCTTGTAGACGGTGGAGTTGCCCACGGTCTGGGCCGCGAAGTTGGCGGCAACCCAGGTGGCCACCTCGGAGTTTCCGCCGCGTCCGCCGCCTCCGCCCATCCCGCCGCCGGAGATGAAGTAGCCGATCTCGCCGTTGGCCACCATCTCCTGGAACTGCGCGAGCGTGGGGTAGGGGTCACCGCCGTTCCAGCCGCCGAGGGCAATCACGCTGGTGTCCGTGGCGAGTTCCAGGCTGGCTGCCTGGCTGGCCCCGGAAACGATCCCGGACCACTTGGCAGTGCTGGCCTTGAGCAGCGCGGTGAGTTGGGAGTTCGCCGTGCTGGCGCCGTCGGGACCCATTGCACCGCCGGAAACAGTCCCGCCGTCGATTGAGCCGTTGGGCGCCAGACCGGAACCGTCCGGGGCCAGACCGGAGCCATCCGCCAGCCCCGAGCCGGAGGTGCCCGGCCCGGAGGTGCCCGGCCCGGAGGTGCCCGGGCCGGCAAAGCCGGTGCGTCCGCCCTGGCCGCCGGGTCCGCCCATCGCGGAGGCCGTGGGGCCCGACGTCGGAATCGACCCGGAGTGGGGCTGGGCTGCCGTAGCGAAGGTCCAGGCCGTGCTGCCCAGCCCGCCGGCCAGCAGCGAAACCGCCACGACGGTTGCCGTTGCCATCCTGCGGAAGCGGGCGGGAACAACCCGGAGTGAGTCGAGCCGGAGCAGCAGTGCGGCGGCGGCGAGCACACCGAGGATGACCGCCGCCACCCTGATCCAGGGCAGCCACGTTGCGTCGCGACCCAGGAGCACCGCGGACCAGACCGATCCGGCCAGGACTGTGGCGGCCAGCGTAATCCGCGCAGGCCAGTAGGCACGGCCCCGCCACAGCTCCACGGCCCCGATGCCCACCAGCGCGGCTATTGCCGGGGCCAGCGCAACAGCGTAGTACGGGTGGACAGTGCCGCTCATGAAGCTCAGGATCCCGGCGGTGACCAGCAGCCAGCCGCCCCAGAGGACCAGAGCCGCGCGGGTCCGGGACGTGCGGGCTTCGCGGCGGGTGAACCACAGGCCGGCACCCAGCAGGATCAGGGCCGACGGCAGCAGCCAGGACACCTCGCCGCCGAAGCTGGTACCGAACATCCGGGTGATCCCCGCGGTTCCGCCGAAGCCGACGTTCCCGCCCATGCCGCCGCCACCGCCGGGCATGCCGCCGCCCATGCCGCCCTCGGATCCGGTGATGCGGCCGAGGCCGTTGTAGCCGAAGGTCAGTTCGAGGAAGCTGTTGGTTTCGGACCCGGCCATGTAGGGCCTGGCCGACGCGGGCGTCAGCTGGAACAAGGCGATGTAGCTGCCGGCCACCAGCACGATGCCGCCTCCCGCCGCGAGCAAGTGCAGCAGACGCCGGCCGAGGCCCGTGGGGGCAGCCCAGAGGTAGGCGAGTGCGAGGCCGGGAACGATCAGGAAGCCCTGGAGCATCTTGGTCAGGAAGGCCAGGCCGATGACTGCACCGGCGGCGGCCAGCCACTTCCAGCCGGCCTTTTCGATGGCCCGGGTGGCCAGGTAGGCGGCCAGCACCAGGCACAGGGTGAGCAGCGCGTCGGGGTTGTTGAACCGGAACATCAGCGCGGCCACCGGAGTCAGCGCCAGCACGCCGCCGGCCAGCAGTCCCGCCGCGGGTCCGGATATGCGCTTGACCGTCAGGTACAGGAGTCCGACGGCGGCCACGCCCATGAGTGCCTGCGGCACCAGCATGCTCAGCGGCGAGAAGCCGAAGACCCGGCCCACGAGGGCGGGAATCCACAGCGCAGCCGGGGGCTTGTCGACGGTGATCGCGTTTCCGGCGTCGAGGGAGCCGAACAGCAGCGCCGTCCAGTCCTTGGTGCCTGCCTGGATGGCCGCTGCATAGAAGGAGTTGGCGTATCCCGTGGCTTCGAGGTTCCACAAGTAGAGGACGGCGGTGAACGCCAGCAGCGCCGCCGCCGAGGGGCGGATCCAGCGGGGCTGGTTTCCCAGCAGCAGCCGGGACGCCCTGCCGGTCCGGCGGGTTCGCGCCGGGGTGTCTTTGGGCTTGCCGGGTGCGGCCGACGCGGCTTTCGCCGGCTCGCGTGCTTCGGTCTGGTCTGCCGTCTGGTTGGGGGGAGTGACAGTGGTGCTCATGACTCTGCCGTTTCTGTGGTCGGGACGGATGCCTGCGGGAGGGATGCCTCGGAGGCGGCAGGATCGGCGGGAGCGTTGGCGGGGACCGGCCGCCGTCGGAAAACCCACAGACGGAACAGCAGGAACTTCACCGCGGTGGCCGCGAGGTTCGCGGCGGTGACGGTCGCCAGCTCAAGACAGCGGTCCGGCGTCGTGCCTCCCGGCAGTGCGCCGCTGTGGACCAGGGCGAGCGCTCCGGACGTGAGGGCGAGCCCGATCCCGAAAACCAGCAGCCCCTCGAAATGGTGGCGGGCAACGCCACTGTTGCCGGCGATGCCGAACGTGAAACGGCGGTTCGCAGCGGTGTTGGCCACGGCTGTGGTGAGGAGGGCCAGCAGGTTGGCCAGCTGCGGGTCCATCAGGTTGCGGCAGAGGTAGAAGAGAACGAGATACGCCAGAGTGGATGCCACGCCGATCGTGCCGAACCGCACCAGCTGGCCGAACAGGCTGCTGCCCGGGCTTTGCTCCTGGCTGCGTGATGCGGCGGGGAGGGGGCCGCGGGCCAAGGCAGCACGGAGTTCGGCGACGGGGATGCGGCCGGTGACCATGTCTTTGCTGAGCCGGGCGATGCCGCGGACGTCGGCGAGGGCCGTCTGGACGATGTCCACGCTGGAGTTGGGGTCGTCCGTCCAGTCCACCGGCACCTCGTGGACGCGTAGGCCGCACCGTTCCGCGAGGACCAGCAGTTCGGTGTCGAAGAACCAGGCGGTGTCCATGGTGTGTGGGAGGATCTGCTGGGCGATGTCAGCCCGGATGGCCTTGAAACCGCACTGTGCATCACTGAAATGTGCGCCCAGCAGGGACTGCAGCATGAAGTTGTAGCTGCGGGAGATGAATTCGCGCTTCGGCCCGCGGACCACCCGGGAGTTGCGGGTCAGCCGGGTGCCGATGGCCAGGTCCGAGTGGCCGGAGATGAGCGGCGCCAGGAGCGGGCCCAGCGCGGCCAGGTCGGTGGAGAGGTCCACGTCCATGTAGGCCAGGACGGGTGACGGCGAGGCCAGCCAGACTTTGCGCAGAGCGTTGCCGCGGCCCTTCTCCTCGAGGTGCACCACGGTGACCTCACGGAGTTCCCGCGCCACCCGCTCGGCGGCCTTGAGCGTGCCGTCTGTGCTCGCGTTGTCGGCAACGGTGATGCGGAACGAGTGCGGGAACATACCGCGCAGGTAAGCGTGCAGCCGGCGCAGGCACTCCTCCAGGTCGCGTTCCTCGTTGTAGACCGGGATGGTCACGTCCAGCACCGGTACCGCGGTGGCGATGTCGATGGGGGACCGCCGCGTGTGCCTGGTGAGGGTCTGCGCCGGGGCGTGTCCGGCCGCGCCGGTTCCGTGGAGCGCGTGCGGCGGCGTATGCAGAGGTGGGTGCGGCTGGGTTCCTGAGGCCTGGTCAGTGATGGTCATGCATCAACAGTGGCGGCCGCTGTTATGAGGGTTTTAGGGCGAAGCTGTGCACGGGCTGTGGATGTGGCTTCGGCGTTCGCCGGCCGTCATCATCAGCGGTGGTTGCCGCATTTCTGCGCCCCCTGTGTGGTTGTCGTCGGTGCGGTGGACATTGAGGCCTGCATTTCTGCACCACTCTGCCTGCGCGAGGAAGAGCAGGGACGCAGAAGGGCCCCGGATCCTGGCGGATCCGGGGCCCTTGGCACACCTAGGCGGTCACCCTAAAGCGGTGCAGAAATGCTCGCCGTCAGCCGGTGTGGCTGCGGCAACCGGTCAGTACCAGTTGTGGGCGAGGTGGAAGTTCAGAGCACCGCACGGGGAGCCGTAGCGCTCCTTGATGTAGTCCAGGCCCCAGTTGATCTGGGTGCGGTAGTTGGTGCGGTAGTCCGCCCCGGCGGTCGCCATCTTTTCGGCAGGCAGCGACTGGACGATGCCGTAGGCGCCGCTGCTGGCGTTGGTGGCCGTGGTGCGCCATTCCGATTCCTTGGTCCAGAGCCGCTTCAGGCACTGCATCTGGTGGGCGGACCAGCCGAAGGAGCCCAGCTTGCTGGCCGCGTAGGCCTGGGCACCGGCGGGATCATTCAGGGCAACAGGTGCGGCAGCCTTGGCCCTGGCGGCGGCGGCAGCCTTGGCAGCGGCGGCCTTGGCCGCAGCAGCCTTAGCGGCCGCGGCGTTGGCCTTGGCAACCGCGGCGGCGTTGGCAGCGGCGGCATTCTTAGCAGCGGCCGCCTTGGCGGCGGCTGCCTTTGCCGCAGCCGCTTTCGCAGCGGCCGTCTTCGCAGCGGCGGTCTTGGCGGCGGCGGCGGCCTTGGTTGCGGCGGCATCCTGGGACGAGGACTGCGGAGCGATGGACGCCGCGGACGGGGCCGGGAGGGCGGAGATCAGCGACCTGTCGAAGCTCAGCGTCTGCCCGCTGTCAGCGGTGGCCACGGACGATACGGCGGCGGAAGGGGCAGCCTGGTCGGCCGCCTGGCCTGCGGCGCCGACGCCAACGAGCACGGCGGCCGCAGTGGTCAGGACGGCTGCCCGGCGTCCGAAGGTAGGCAGGCCTGCGGCGAAACGGCCAAGTGCAGTCTTGGGCTGGGCAGGATCGGCCCGATGACGTGAAATTTTGCTGCCGGACTGCTTGGAGGCGCGTTCAGGGCGCGCCTGAGTCTTAAATTCAGACATGGTTGATTGCCTCTCAACACCTGCGGAGTTAGCTGTCGGGTTCGGATGAGGTCATCCGGCCGCACGGAAAATTCACGTGTCGGCTTCACCCCAAGGGCTGATGCGGAAAGCCCGGGACTCTGGTTCCCCCGCCTCTGCCTGATCTAGCGGAATCCGGGAAGCGGCAGAGCTGGGCGTCAATCCGGACATGCGGCTCTAGTGGCGGCCGCACTCCATCGACGGTACAGGAGGCTTTTGATTAAGTCACATTTAGGTAACGGGAATCACGAGGCCGGCGCGGCGCCTTGCATGAGCAGCCGGACGGCAAACTCTGTCCGGCCCGGCCGGGATGTGACTTCCACTGTGCCGCCGTGCGCCTCCACGATGGACTGCACGATGGACAGGCCCAGGCCGCTCGTTCCCTCTGCCGAGGCGACCCCCGGTTCTCCCTGTGGATCCGCGGTACGGAGGGCCGTTCCCGCAGTTGCGCCACCGGCCGCAGAACCCTTCGCCGCAGCGGATGCCGGTGCCAGTGGCGGCTGCGCCGGAGTCGCCCGTGACGCGTCTGCGCGGGCGAAGCGAGCGAACACCTTGTCCACGAATTCGGGCGGGATGCCGGCGCCGTCGTCCGTGACCGTAATCACAGCGCTGCCGTCGGCCGACCGCATCACGCCGGTGGTCACCGTGGTGCCGGGCGGGGTGTGCTTGCGGGCATTGGAGAGCAGGTTCACGAGGACCTGGTGCAGCTGTGAGGCATCGCCCCGGACCGACACGGGTTCCTCGGGAAGGTCGAGGTGCCACGCCCGGTCCGGCGCCATGACTTTTTCGTCGCTGACGGTCTCGATGACGAGCTGGGTGAGGTCAACCTCGCTGAGCTTGAGCGGCTGGCCTTCGTCGAGCCGTGCCAGCAGCAGGAGGTCCTCCACCAGGGCGGTCATGCGTTCCGACTGGCTCTGCACGCGTGCAAGGGACCGCTGGCCGTCCGGGGTGAACTTTTCGGTCATGCGCATCAGCTCGGTGTAGCCGCGGATGGCGGTGAGCGGCGTCCGGAGCTCGTGGGAGGCGTCCGCCACGAACTGCCGCACCTTCATTTCGCTTTCCTGCCGCGCTTCCAGCGCGTTGGAGACGTTGTCCAGCATCTGGTTCAGGGCGTGCCCCACGCTGCCCACTTCGGTTCCCGGATGGGCGTTCGACGGCGGGACGCGGACGGCGAGTGCCACCTCACCGGCGTCCAGCGGCAGGCGCGACACCTGGGTGGCCACCTCGGAGAGCTGCTCCAGCGGTTTCATGGTGCGGCGGATGAGCACCGTCCCGGCCAGGCCGATCAGCACGAGTCCGCCCAGCGAGACAATCGTGATGGTCCAGACGAGCGAGGTCAGGGTGCTCTGCTTGTCCGCCAGGGGGAGCCCTGTCACCATGACGTCGCCATAGGGTGTCTGGGCGGCAACCAGCCGGTAGGCGCCGGTGGACAGGGTGCGGTCGACGGGGACGCCGTCGCGGCGCAGAGCCAGGAGAACCTGGTTGTCTGCCGCGGAGAGTGCCTTCCGGGTGGCATCGGAGGCCAGGAATCCTGCGGTGACCTGGCCGGCCTGGATCCTGCCCGCAAGAGTGCCCACACGCTGGCCCCGGCCTTCGAGGGGATCCGGTTTGTAGCCCGAGGCGCCGGGCGGCGGACGGCCAAAGTCCCGGGCCCTGTCAGCGGCCCCGGTGAGCTGCTCGTCGAGCTGGCGTGTCAGAAATGAGTCCATGCTGGCGTAGCTGAACAGGCCGATCGCAGCGCAGATGGCCACGAGCAGCGCCATTGCCACCAGGACCAGGCGGGTGCGGAGATGCCAGGTGCCCGGCTTCAGCCAGCTTCGGCGCTGGGTACGGACTGCACCGGAAAGGTTTGCCACGGCCTACTCTGCCGGCTTGATGACGTAGCCCGCGCCGCGGACCGTGTGGATCATCGGCGGATGCACGGCATCCACCTTCTTGCGCAGATAGGAGATGTACAGCTCGACGATGTTGGCCTGGCCGCCAAAGTCGTAATTCCACACCCGGTCCAGGATCTGGGCCTTGCTGACCACGCGCTTGGGGTTCTCCATGAGATAGCGGAGCAGCTCGAACTGGGTGGCGGTCAGCTGCAGCTCGTCGCCGGCGCGCGTGACTTCGCGCGTGTCGAGGTTCAGGACCAGGTCGCCCACCACAAGTTCAGCGGAATCCATGGCGGCCACACCGGAGCGCTGGACCAGCCGGTGCAGGCGCAGCAGGACCTCCTCCATGCTGAACGGCTTGGTGACATAGTCGTCGCCGCCCGCGGCGAGGCCCACGATGCGGTCCTGCACCGCATCCTTGGCGGTGAGGAACAGGGCCGGGACTTCCGGTGCGAAGGCGCGGATCCTGCCCAGGAGTTCGACGCCGTCGAACCCGGGAAGCATCACGTCAAGCACCAGCACGTCCGGGCGGAACTCCTTGGCGAGTTTCACGGCCTCGGGGCCGTCGGCAGCGACGGCGACCGACCAGCCGGCCATGCGCAGGCCCATGCTCATGAGCTCCGAGAGGCTCGGCTCGTCGTCAACCACAAGCGCGCGGATGGGGGAGCCGTCCGGATGGGTCAGCTGGGGAAGGTTGTTGGTCATGGAGTGCGAAGTGGCCATGTGACAACTCTCCGTTCTGGTGTTTAGCCGCCGCTTTGGCAACCCTGTGCGCCGGCTGTGAATCCCAGCCTAGCGAGCTGAAAGGCCCGATGAAGGCATTTTTCAGGTCACAGCCATGGCTCTTGAGCCGCACAGGCCAAACACAGGAAGGCTTTCCAGTCTGGAACGGACACTTCCGCACCCCTAAGGAGATCGCAATGAGCGGACAGCAGCACGCACCTGTTCCAGAAACCACACCCCTGCCTCCGGCGCCGCTACCGGATGTTCAGGCGTACCAAACGGGACCCGCGGCCGAACCGGTGATGTCTCTGGGCACGTTTTCCTCCCGGAGCGCCGCTTCACATGCCGCACCGGAGGCCGCCACACCTAATACCGCCGTGCCGAACCCTGCCGCCACGGGCGGCGACCCCGACTTCCAGGCCGCGAACCCGCCGGCAGCCACCCCTGCGTATGCGGGCTGGGGTGCCGGCGGAGCCCTGCTTACAGCCGAGGACGCCGACGGCGGTGCTGCCGCCGGGTGGGGTGCGGGCTGGGGAGGGCCGCCGCCGGCCGGAAAAGCCGGAGGTCCAGCAGCCGGCGGCAAGCCCTGGACCATGAAGCGCGGACTGGTAGTGGCCGGTGCGGCAACGGTTCTGGCGGCAGGCGCCGGGGCCACCGTGTACGGCCTGGGCAGCAACGCTGCCGCTGCCGGCGGAACTGCCGCCGGGGCCCAGGGCGGGTTGGCGCAGGGTGGCCTGAGTCAGGGCGGAACGCAGGGTGGCCTGCCACAGGACGGCGGGTCAATGGGCGGCCCGGGAGGCATGCAGGCCCCGGGCAGCGGATCCGTGCCCGGCCAAGGAGGCGACTTCGCGCCCAACGGCCTCGGCGGCATGGGCAGCGGCGTCTCGGCGGCGGTCCACTCGGAATACGTCATCGAGGAGAACGGGCAGTACGTCACCAAGGTGGCGCAGCTCGGCACTGTTTCCGCCGTTTCCTCCGGTTCGGTCACGGTGAAGAGTTCCGACGGCTTCACGCGCACCTACACACTCAGCGGCGACACGGTAGTGAGCAACCTGCTGCAGAGGAGGCAGCAGTCGGCAACCGGCGACCTGACAGTGGCTGACATCGTTTCCGGGACCACTGTCAGGATTGTGGCCGGCAAGGATGGCTCGGCATTTGCAGCCGAGAACGTGCAGGTGAGCGGGACCACCACACAGTCAGGCGGGAGCACGCAGTCAGGAACCAGCGGCTCGAGCCAGTCCAGCTGACTAACCCGGAAAGGCGCAGCGCCCGTCGAACCGGGCGCTGCCGCCGCCCGTCCCGGCGGATTTGACCCCAGCCGCTACCTGCGCTTGAGCAAAAAACTTTCGCCTCGCCTGCGTCATAGCTGGACAATCGAGGTATCGCGGCTGCGGGTTTCCGGCAATTCAGATGTCATTGAATATTCAGCGCGTATTCATGGAAAAATCGAAGAAGATTCTGCGGGAGCAGCTTTCCGACCGTCCGTTCAGGAAAATAAAACGAAAAATCAGCCGCCTGCAAAACTGTGATTTATCACACAAAAGAGCTTTTTGTCTCAGCATGCGGACGCTTTCGTCCATTGTTACTTGCAAGTTTTCATTGTTACGTTGCACACTTTCAAATGTGAACAAGAACTCAACAGCACCTGCAGCCGCAGAATATTGGTCCAGCACACCCGCTGCTGCCGACATGCGCTGTTGTCGAATGCACGCCTAACTTTCACCACCCCACGAAGTTTTTAGGCATTCGCCCCCAGCCCAGCGTAGGGCGCCCCTCCCCAGAATCATTGCGGGGACCCAAGCATTCGAGCCGCGATGACGGCCATTCACATTGAGGTAAGCATTCATGTCAGTTGCATCCGGATACGTCCACATCTCAGTCCGTAACGCCAACAAAGCAGGTCAGGCACAGGGATTGCGCCAGGGATTCGGCGCCCGCCCCGCGTTCGCCCCGGCTGGCCCGGCCAACACCGTTCCCGCGGCACCGGGTTACGCACCGCAGGGCTACAACCCGAACTCGTACGGCCAGTTGCGCGCCGTGCAGGCTGACGAAGCCGCGCCGCTGACCGCGCCCACACCTCTTGTGGCCCCGGCTGCCACCGCCCCGGTGCGCCCCGTGCCGAACGAAAACGTCGCCCGCGGGTTCGTCCTGTACATGGGCATCGACGAGGAAACCGCGGCTGCCGCCGGCACCTCGATCGCCAAGCTTGCCCAGGAGATCCGGGCCTACGCGCAGTCCCTGGTTACCGGTGCCGAGAGCTACGCCGCCGTCGCTGTGGCGCCGGCCAGCGCGCCCGGTTCCGCGCTCGACGTGGTCCGTTCCACCTTTGGTGACCCCACCGTCAATGCCCGGCAGCGCACCGAGACTGCCCGCGTGCAGCCGGCCCAGGATCCCCGTCCCTCCGGTGTTCTGATCGACCTCGCCCGCCGCGAGGTGCACCTCGACGGCGAATCCCTGAACCTGACGTTCAAGGAATTCGAACTGCTCAACTACCTCGTGGAGAACGGCACCCGCACCGTGGGCCGCGACGAACTGCTCGAGGGCCTGTGGCGCAACGCCGAAGAAGTGCCGAACGAGCGCACCATCGACGTCCACATCCGCCGCCTCCGCTCCAAGCTCGGCCGCCTCGCCAACACCGTGCGCACGGTCCGCGGCCAGGGCTACCGCTTCTACGAGCACCCGGAGGTCGTTGTCTGGGCCGCCCCGGAATACTCGATCTAGTCCTTCAGCGACGCGCCAAAGCGGCTTTCTGCCGTGCCTTAGACACCTCCTTCGTTCCTCAGTCGGCGATGCGGCACTACGCAGAAAACCGCTTTTCCGCGTTCGGGGCCAGCGGGCACTGGCCTCCGCGGCTGATAGTAGGGTGAGTCCATGAGTGCGCACCATAAGAAGCGGCTGGTCCTGATGCGCCACGCCAAGGCCGACTGGCCGGGCGGGGTGGCGGACCACGAGCGTCCCCTGGAGGAACGCGGCCACCGCGAGGCTCCGCTTGCCGGCAAATGGCTGCTCAAGCACAACATCGTCCCGGATTTCATCCTGTGCTCGAGTTCCCTGCGCACACGGCAGACATGCACGTGGGTGTGCAGTGAACTGGGCGAGAAGGCCCCGACGCCGAAACTTGAGGACGGCCTCTACGGCGCCTCTGCGCTGCGCATGCTTGCGGTCATCAACCACGTGCCGGACACCGTGACCACCCTGATGGTGATCTCCCACATGCCCGGCGTGCAGGATCTGGCCATGCACCTGGCGTCGCGGGATTCCAACCACGACGCCTATATGGATGCTGCCACACGCTTTCCCACGAGCGGCCTGACGGTGCTGGAGACAGAGAAGCCCTGGGCCGAACTGGACGGCCAGGACGCCAGGCTCACGCACTTCAAAGTCCCGCGCGCGCACTAGCGCGGACGAGTAGGCTTGTCCCCAGCGTCGTCTAATTTGGGGAAGGGCCGCCATGCTGAATTCCGTATCCGCCCGGTGGCGGGCCGGTGCCCGGCGGTTCGCTGCCGCCGTCGTCGTTCTGCTGATGCTGTCCGCCGGGGCGCAGCAGGCAACCGCGGCTCCTTCCGGTGAGCCGCTGTCCACGCAGGTGGTTTCGAACCCCAGCCATGCGTGGGTCCTTGTGAACAAGTCGCGCCCGCTGAATCCGCGCCAGTTCGCGCCGTCGGACCTCGTCAGCACGAACGGCACGGGCCACCTGCTGCGGCGACAGGTCGCAGGTGCCCTGGGCCAGCTGTTCGCCGGGGCGCGCGCCGCCGGATATTCCCTGGAGGTCATCAGCGGCTACCGGTCCTACGCATCCCAGAGTGCCCTGTACAGCTCCTACGTGCAGATGTACGGGCAGGCCTATGCCGACCAGATTTCGGCCAGACCTGGCTACAGCGAGCACCAGACGGGCCTGGCGGCTGACATCGGCAACGCGGGCGGCGGCTGTGGCCTCACCGCCTGCTTCGGGACCACACCGGGCGGGCGCTGGGTGGCGGCGAACGCCCACCGCTACGGCTTCATCGTGCGCTACCCGCAGGGATACTCCGGCATCACCGGCTACACGTATGAACCGTGGCACCTAAGATTCGTCGGCGTTCCGCTGGCCACCGATATGAAGAGCCGGGCCATCCCCACCATGGAACAGTACTTTTCCGCCCGCCCCACGATCAGGAGCGGGGCCGACGTGCTTGCCGCCGATTCCAGCGGCGTGCTCTGGTCCTATCCGGCCAACGGCCGCGGCGGCTTAGGCACGCGCGTCCGGATCGGCCCGGGCTGGTCAGGCCTGAAGGCGGGCTTCGTCGCTGACTGGAATGCCGACGGCGTCAACGACATCGTGGCCCAGTGGAAGACGGGGACGCTCTCTGTGTACCGCGGCAAGCTCTCCGGCGGATTCCTCAGCCCCCTCCGTGTGGGCAGCGCCGGATGGCAGTCCATGAACATCACCGTGGGCAAATGGCACAGCGGCCAGCGCTATCCGGGCGTGGTGGGCACCGCGGCAGACGGTGCCATGTACTTCTACCCGAACGCCACGGGCGGTGCGCTCAGCACGCGGCTGCGGCTCGGGCAGGGATTCCAGGGCATGAAACTGACCATGGCCGACTTCGACAATGACCGCCGCCAGGACTTGCTGGTCACCAGGGCGACCGGCGAACTCCTGCTGTACAGGTCCGACGGCGCCGGAAGGTTCGCTGCCGAAACCCGCCGCCGGGTGGGGACCGGGTGGAATGCGCTGGTCCAGTCCCACGCGTCGTTCGGGTTCCAGGGGCCGGGGACGCGCGGACTCACCGCGAAAACCACCGATGGGCGCCTCGTGTACTACGGCCTGGGCAACAGCCAGTTCACCGGGCTCCGGGCGGTTGGGCCAGGGTGGCAGTCGTTCAACATCCTCCGGTAGCCGGTCTTTGGTCCGGTGGCCGGCCCTAGCGTTGCCTGACTGCGCGTTTTTGCTGCGGCGGCTTTGGCTGGGCCGGCCGCTGGGCCTGCTGTTGCCGAACCGGGGCCTGCGCTGGTTGCCGGGCGCCCGCCGGGAGTCTCGTTGCAGGACGCGACGGCGCTCCGGCCGCCCTGGCCGGACTGACGCCCCGGGGCCTGGCCGCGGCCGCGGGCCTCGTGGGGCTCTCCCGCCGGAGCCGCCGCCGGGACGGCCAGACCGCCGCGCAGAACAGGACCAGCAGCGTCAGGCATCCCGAGGCTGCGGCCAGGTAGAAGTAGATGTCCGAGTCCCGTGTGGTCACAGCCTGGCCCAGGGCTGCCGGACTTTGGTTGAACGCCAGCCCCCACATGCGCAGGAAGGCGATGCTGCAGCCGATAAACAGGCTGGTCCCGGCGCCGCCCGCCAACAGGGCAAGGTAGCGGTGCCGGGCAAAGGCCTCCGCCACGGACGCCACATACCCCACGGCCAGGGCGCCCAGGAAGGCCACCAGCGCGGCCTCCTCCAGCGTGACGGCCGTCAGCACCAGCAGGCCCGCCGCTGCGGCAAACGCACCTATCGCTGTCTTTCCGCTGTTACCCATGTGGCGCATGGGACTAATCATCCCTGACGGTTGGGTCCCTTCAGCACGTAGCCGCGCATGATTGTCATGATGGCTGCAACGCTTTGGTCACGGCTCCGTTCGGGGTTGTACGTCTGGCGGTCCAGCCCCACCACAAAGCAGGCGCCAAACACGGCAGCTTCCAGGCTTCCCCGGGAAATGGTGGCGTCCACCGGGTACTGCGCGGCGACACCTTCGATTGCCGTGCCAATCACCTGCAGCAGCCGGGCCCGGAGCTCGGCGAAGGTGTCCTGCCATTCACTCGGGGTGCGCCACTGTTCGCCCACCCACAGCCTGGCGAAGGACGGATACTCGGCCATAAAGTCCATGGCCTGGCCGATCATCGCCTCCATGCCGGCCAGCGGATCCGCCGTCCCGCCCTGCACGCTGAGCAGCCTGGCCTCGAGGATGTCCACGCCGTGCCGCAGCAGCTGGGCAATCAGGTCGGACTTGCTGCCGAAGTTGTAGTAGACGGTCCCCTTGGACACGCCGGCCGCGGCGGCGATCTCGTCCACCGTCACGCCTGACGCGCCGCGTTCCCCGATCAGGTCCATGGATGCCTCGAACAGTTTTTGCTTCGTGGCGTTGGTCCGGCCGGGGCGGAGCTTCCTCGGTGCAGCGGGTTCCTGGTCCGCCTCCAGCGTGCTCATACGGCGATCTCCGGTTTCAGGGTCTTGAGGGTCCAGAACTTGTTCTTTCGGACGGCCAGCGTCGAAAGGGCTATCCCCAGCAAAGTGTAGCCAAACAGGCCCGCCACGGTAGCCGGGAGCAGGGACAGGTCCGCGCCGTAGACCAGGTGCCGCATGCCGTCCACCACGTACCCCATGGGCAGGACCCGGTGGACGGTGTGCAGCGGCTCCGGCGTGGTCTGCCACGGGAAAGTGCCGCCGGAGGAGACCAGCTGCAGCACGAGCAGGATGAGCACCACGAGCTTACCCGGCGAACCGAGCAGCGCCACAATGCCCTGGATGATGGCGCTGAACGCCATGGCGGCTGCCAGCAGGAACAGCCACATCAGCCACGGGTGGGCAGGATGCAGTCCCAGGCCGACGTTCACCACCACCGTGAGCAGGCTTGCCTGCAAGGCAGATACCGCCAGAAACGGGAGCCAGCCCCCGACGGCGATCTTCCACGCCGGCGCATTGGAGGCCAGGGCGCGCTGGGTGATGGGCCGCATGGCCTGGACCAGCATGAAGATGCCGATCCATAGGGCAAGTGTCATGAAGAAGGGAGCGAGTCCTGCACCGTAGGAGCCGGCCTTTGCCTGCGAGACGTTGCTGACGGCCACGGGATCGGACATCACAGCCGAGAGGCTGCTCTTTTGCGAGGCGTCGGGGTGGGGGACCTTGCCGGCTCCCTGGGACAGCCCGTCAGCCAGTTTCCCGGCCCCGGCCGCGGCGGTGCCCGCTCCGCTCTCCAGCTGCGCCGCACCGTCGTCGAGCTTTTGGGCACCCGCCGACAGGGCAGCGGAACCGTCCACCGCTGACTGCTCGCCGGAAGCGAGCGTCGAGGCTCCGGCCGCCAGCCGGTCTGCCCCGGCGGACGCGGTGGCGATGCCGCCGGTCAGGGCCGGTGTGCCGGCGGCCAGGCGGGCCGCGCCGGCACTGACCGCAGCCGATCCGTCCGCAAGCTGCTGGATCTGCGCGGCGTCCGCCTGGATCTTCCCCCTGGCATCGCTGACCGGGCCGGAGGAGGCCGATGAATCAACCTCCGCGAGCACCTTGTCCGCCTGTTCCTGGGTCAGGACACCGGCGGCCACCAGCTTGTTGTTGGACTCCTGCAGCCGGCCGCGGAGACCGTCTTCAGCGGCCTCCAGCTGCCCGACGGCGTCCTGCACTTTGCTGTTTAGCGCCGCGTTTCCTGCCGCAACCTGCGCGGCACCGTCTGCGAGGCGCTGCGAGTCCGCCGGAAGTCCCGCCGTCTCGTCCCGCAGTTCCGCCAGCCCTCCGCTCAGCTGTCCGGCGCCGGCCGAAAGCTCGTTTGCCCCGTCACGGAGCCTGACCTGGCCGTTGTGAAGGTCGGCGGCCCCGGTTTCCAGTTTCCCGGTTCCCTCATGCAGGGTGGCCGTGCCGTCGTGCAGGCGGGTAACGCCGCCGGCCAGCTGGGCGGCACCGTCGGCCGCCTTCACCATCTGGGAGTGGATGGTGCCGAACCCGGTGAGGAGCTGGTTGGCCGTTTCCGCGCCGACCTCCTTGGCCACCGACGCATGCACGGCCGTGGCCAGCTTGTCCACGATGGTGCTCAGCAGGTAGTTGTTGGCGTCGTTTGTGGTGACGTTGAGCATGGCCTGGGTCGCCGAATCGAAGCTGCCGGGCGAGGCCAGGTTGGCGGAGAAGTCCTTGGGGATCTTGAGCGCGAATGCGTACTTGCCGTCGCTGACGCCCCGGTCCGCCTCGGCGGCGGTCGGGACCGTCTGCCAGTTGAATACGTGCCCGTCGAGGAGGCTGTCCGCCACCTTCTGCCCGGCCTCCAGCCGCGTTCCGTTGCCGGTGGCCGCCCCGGCGTCCTCCACCACGAGTGCGGCGTCGATCCGGTCGAGGTTGCCGTACGGATTCCAGTTGGCATACAGGTACACCGCCCCGTAGAGCAGCGGCACCAGGGTGAGCGCCATGATGGTCAGCTTGGGCAGCAACCCGCCGGTCATGCGCTTGAGTTCGGAGCGCGCCAGCCGCAGGACGGTCATTTGGCCACCTCACCCGTCAGGCCGGAGTTCTCGTCCACATATTCGGACGTCGGGGGCGTTTTGTGGCCATCATCTGTACAAAAACTCCCCGGCGAGGAGCGGCGGTCCGCGTTGCCGATTGCCGCGGACGGTCCGGTCCAGCCGTCCGGGAGGGCAGTAACGGTTGCGACGACGGCGAGGGGGCGGCCGCCGTCGTACGCCAGTTCCCTGAGCCGCGGCAGCCAGCCGGCAGGGTCGGCGCCGTGCCGGTCAGGGGAGTCCACAACGAGCAGGTCCGTGCCGGGGTTGGCGAGGGCCAGCGCCGTGAGGAGCTCGGTGCGGCGGGCCGGCGGCAGCTGCTCCGTCCACAGGCCGGCGACATCCTCGAAGCGGTTGACCTTCAGCCACGGCTTGCTGAGCAGGGCCCCACGGTAACGGCGGGGGACCAGGGCCAGATCCTCGGTGACGAGATCCGCGACACTCAGGTGCTGTTCGGGTTCGTTGACGCCGGGGGAGTCCACCAGGGCGGCGGCGCGCCGCAGCGGCCTGATCCCGGCAGAGCCGTCCCAGCTGACAGTGCCGCCGTCGGGCCTCATCCGGCCGCTGAGGACGAGCGCGAGGGCCGTCCTCTGGTCCTGGCGGTCGCCGGTCACCAGCAGCAGTTCGCCGCGGGCCACCTGCAGGGAAGTCGGCGGCAGGAGGTCGAGCCGCCGGCCTTTCACGCTGGGCTGTCGTGCGCAGAGCAAAGGGAGCCTTTCGCAGAAGTTGTCTGCCTCAAGGCTAACTGAACTGACTGGTCAGTTCAAATAAACGTCAGAGACCATACTTCTCCAGCAGCCGCAGCCAGACCTCACTGATGGTTGGATAGGAGGGCACTGCGTGCCAGAGCCGGTCCAGCGGAACCTCCCCGACGACGGCGATCGTCGCGGCATGCAGGAGTTCGGCGACGCCCGGGCCGGCGAACGTTGCGCCGAGGAGCACCTTGCGGTCCTCATCCACCACGAGCTGCGCCCATCCCTCATAGTTTTTGGCGTGCAGGGAGGAACCCGCCACGGCAATGGGCAGCTCCACCGACGACGCGTTGTAGCCATCCTTGCGGGCCCGCTCCAGCGACCTGCCGACGTTGGCCAGCTCGGGATCGGTGAACACCACGTTGGGAATGGCATGCTCATCGGCCGTCTGGGCATACCGGCTCCACGGCTCGGGTTCCCCGCGAAGCTCGCCCTTGGCCCGGGCTGCAATGGCTGCGCCGGTGGCCCGGGCCTCGTACTTGCCCTGGTGGGTGAGCAGGGCCTTGCCTGCCGCGTCGCCCACCGCGTACAGCCAGGGACCGTCGCCGTTGCCCGCCGCTTCGGCCACCAGGCCGGTCGGGTCCGTGCGGATGGCCAGGGGCTTGCCGTCGCTGGCGGACAGCCCCACGCTCTCCAGTCCGAGCCCGTCCAACGCGGGCCGCCGGCCGGTGGACACCAGCAGCTTGTCCACAGTGACGGTGTCGCCGCCGTCGAGCGAGAGCGTCAGGGAGCCATCGGAATTCCTGTGGACGCTGCGGGTCTTGGTGTCGACCCGGAGCTCCACTCCGTCGGCACGCAGGCCGGCGGCCACCAGTTCCGCGGCCTCGGCCGGGAAGTTCCGCAGCAGCCCGCTGCGGGCCACCAGCGTGACCGCGGACCCGAGGCGGGCAAACGCCTGGGCAAGCTCCGTGCCGGCGACGCCGCCGCCCAGCACGCCAAGGCGCTTGGGGACCTCCTTTGCCGAGGTCGCCTCCCGTGTGCCCCAGTACTCGACCTCGGACAGCCCGTCAACGGGTGGCTGGCTGGGCGTGGAGCCGTTGGCAAGTACGACGGCGTGACGCGCCGTGAGTGCGTAGTCGTCACCGTCCAGCCCGGCTACTTTCACGGCCCGTTCGCCCGTGATCCGTGCCCGGCCGCGGATCAGTTCGATGCCCGCACCCTCCACCCATTCCACCTGGCTGGCGTCCTGCCAGTGGGAGGTGAAGGAGTCGCGCCCCTTGAGGACCGCGGCTGCGTCGAGCGTTCCGGTCACGGCTTCGCTGGCGCCGGGAACTGCCTGGGCACCGTGAAGCGCGGTGCCCGGGCGGAGCAACGCCTTGGACGGCATGCAGGCCCAGTAGGAGCACTCGCCGCCCACCAGTTCGGCTTCCACCAGGACCGCTGTCAGGCCTCCCTGCACCACGCGGTCCGCGGCATTTTCGCCTACGGCGCCGGCGCCGATCACAATGACATCGAATTCCCGTTCAACAAGACGTGGCATGGCATCAGACTACGCCCACGCCTGACGCGGAATTTGGCAGGCGCAGCCGTAACAATGGACCGCCCGTTCCGGGGACGTGGGACATCCGATACGGTGAGGAAAAGTACGGCCACTGCTAAGGAGCCCTCCATGCAGCCCTCCAACATGGTTCCGCCGGCCCGTTTCAGCGCCCAGGCCCGTCTGCGCGCCCTGCAGTCGGACATCATGGAACTGATCCTGGACCGCGATCTGGAGCCCGGAGATGCCCTTCCCACCGAAAATGAGCTGTGCCTGGCTCTCGGCGTGGGCCGGAACACCCTGCGGGAGTCGCTGAAGGTCCTGCAGGCGCTGGGGGTCATCGAGATCCGCCACGGATTCGGTATGTTCGTCGCGCCCAGCAATTTCGAGTCCCTCGCCGACGGCCTGATATTCCGCGGACGGCTGTCCCTGCGGCACCACGGCCTGGAAGCGCGCCAGCTGGTGGACGTCCGCCAGGCGCTGGAGGCGGGTCTCATCGGCAGTGCGATGGATGAGATGACGGCCGAACAGCTGTCCGCCATCGAGGAAACCGTGGTCCGCATGGAGCAGAGCGCGGCGGCAGGGGAGGCCTTCGTGGAAGCCGATGCCGAATTCCACCGCCGGCTCTTTGAACCACTGAACAATGAACTGCTGCTCAACCTGCTTGGCGTCTTCTGGAAGGTCTACCGCAAGATCTACACCGAGGTTGGCCCCGGAGTGGAGGACCTTCCTGCGCTCGCTGCAGTGCACCGGAACATTTACTCGGCCGTCGCCGCCGGGGACAAGGCATGGGCAGCCCGCGAGCTGACTCACCACTTCGACGGATTCCGCAGGCGGATCCTTGAGGCCGTCGGCGAATAGGTAGCCGGTTCCGGCGTGCGTTTTCATCGGGTTTGGGGCCGCGGCCCCGGCAGGCAGGCTTGAGACTTAATGCAGCTCGGCCGGCGGGCTTAACGCAGAAGGTCCGCACCGGTTTCCCGGTGCGGACCTTCTCTTTGTGCGCCCAAAGGGATTCGAACCCCTGACCTTCTGTTCCGTAGACAGACGCTCTATCCAGCTGAGCTATGGGCGCATCTTCCGGTTCCTGCCGAACTCTTCGCTCGCCCCGAACCTCGAATAACTTTACGCGAGGACGGCCGCAGTTCCAAATCGAGGACCATGTAATTTACACAACTAGACCGGTCTACGTGACCTTCGTCACTAATTTCAAGTTTCCTAAATCAAAATTCCTTGATTTTCCGCGGAAGTTGCCTGCGGACGGGCAGGACATCCGATGTCTGACAGCGGATTGGTCCAGATCATCAGAAATAGCATTTAGCACACACCACTGAACCCGACGAAGGGAACTGCAATGGCCCACCTGACGCGACTGCCCCTGCTTGAAGAGGCACCCACCACCCACCCCGGTCTGCTGGCGTGGGTTGAAGAGGTCGCTGGGCTAACCCAGCCGGACCGGATTCACTGGGTCGACGGCTCCGAGGAAGAAAACACCCGCCTCACTGACGAACTCGTCGCGGCCGGCACCCTGAAGCGGTTGAACCAGGACCTGTTCCCCAACTCCTTCGCAGCCTTCTCGGATCCCGCCGACGTGGCCCGCGTCGAAGAGCAGACCTTCATCTGCTCCGAAAAGGAGCACGACGCCGGCTTCACCAACAACTGGATGGCCCCGGCGGAGATGAAGGAGAAGCTGCGCGGGCTGTTCTCCGGCTCCATGCGCGGCCGCACCATGTACGTCATCCCGTTCGTCATGGGCCACCTCGATGCCGAGGATCCGAAGTTCGGCGTCGAGATCACCGACTCCGCCTACGTTGTTGCCTCCATGCGCATCATGGCCCGCATCGGCACCGACGTGCTGAACCGGATCACCGAGACCAACGCCTTCTTCGTTCCGGCCCTGCACTCCCTGGGTGCTCCGCTGGAGGCCGGCCAGGCCGACGTCCCGTGGCCCTGCAACCCGGACAAGTGGATCGTGCACTTCCCCGAAGAGCGCTCCATCTGGTCCTTCGGTTCGGGCTACGGCGGAAACGCCCTGCTGGGCAAGAAGTGCTACGCCCTGCGCATCGCGTCGGTCATGGCCCACGACGAGGGCTGGCTTGCCGAGCACATGCTCATCCTCAAGCTCACCTCGCCGGAACAGAAGACGTACTACGTCTCAGCAGCGTTCCCGTCCGCCTGCGGCAAGACGAACCTGGCCCTCCTGGACCCCACGATCGAGGGCTGGAAGGTCGAGACGCTCGGCGACGACATCACCTGGATGCGGTTCGGCAAGGAAGGCGAGCTGCGTGCCGTCAACCCCGAGGCCGGCCTCTTCGGTGTGGCTCCCGGCACAGGCTGGGGCACCAACCCCAACGCCATGCGTGCCATCGCCAAGGGCAACAGCATCTTCACCAACGTTGCACTGACCGACGACGGCGGTGTCTGGTGGGAGGGCATGACCGAGGAAACCCCGGCGCACCTCACGGACTGGCAGGGCAACTCCTGGACGCCTGAGTCCGGCAAGCCGGCAGCCCACCCGAACTCGCGCTTCTGCACCCCCATCGACCAGATCGACATGCTGGCCGAGGAGTACCACAGCCCGGACGGTGTGGAACTGTCCGCGATCCTGTTCGGCGGCCGCCGCAAGACCACCATCCCGCTGGTCACCGAGGCCCGCGACTGGACCAACGGCATCTTCATGGGCTCCACCCTGTCGTCCGAGACCACCGCTGCTGCGGCCGGTGCCGTCGGCGTGGTCCGCCGCGACCCCATGGCCATGCTTCCGTTCATCGGCTACGACGCGGGTGACTACCTGAACCACTGGGTCAACCTGTCCGCCAAGGCCAACCCGGAGCGCCTGCCCAAGATCTTCCTGGTCAACTGGTTCCGCCGCACGGCCCAGGGCGGTTTCGCCTGGCCGGGCTTCGGGGACAACGCGCGCGTCCTGAAGTGGGCCATTGAGCGTCTCGAAGGCAAGGCCGACGCCGTGGAGACCCCCATCGGCTTCGTCCCCACCGGCGACGCCATCGACCTCACCGGACTCGACATGACCCCCGCCGAGGTGGAGGAAGCAGTCCACGTCGACCCCGACGAGTGGAAGACCGAGCTCGCCTCGATCGAGGAGTGGTTCGCCAACTTCGGTGATTCGCTGCCCGCTGCGCTCCAGCAGGAGCTCGACGGCCTCAAGGCCCGCCTGGCCTAGTCCCCACTGCCTCCCCCATCTCGCAAGCTCGGGTGGGGACCCCTCGGCAGCGTGGGCCCAAAAGTACGACGGCGGCCCCGCACCTTTTTCATCCAAAGGTGCGGGGCCGCCGTCGTCCGATAGGAGAGGCGCGAGCGGACATTTAAGCCCCGGGGCTTAAATGTCCGTTCGCGCTCATCCAGGGCAGCGGCCGCGGCTAGGCGGCCAGCCAGATGTCCGGGCCGAAGACCTCGTAGTGGATGCGTGTTGCCGGGATTCCGGCTTCGATAGCCTCGTTGCGGATCTTTTTCATGAACGGGAGGGGGCCGCACAGGTACAGGGAGGCGTCGGCGGGCAGGTCCACCTCGCGAAGGGACATGAAGCCTGCCTTCGTGCCGGCCTGGGGTTCCTCGAGCCAGACTTCAAGGTCCGCTCCGTCCAGGCGTGCCACATCGGCGGTCATCTGCCCGCGGAGGGCCCAGCTCTCCATGCTGCTTTCGGCGTGCAGCACCAGAACCTGGCGTTCGGAACCGGCTTCCGCGAGGGAACGCAGGATCGATGCGGTGGGAGTGCAGCCGATGCCGGCGGAAGCAAGGACCACCGGTCCGTTGCCGTCCTTCAGGGTGATCTCGCCGTAGGGGTTGGAAATCTCCAGGGTGTCTCCTACGGCCACGCTGCGGTGCAGCACCGGGGAGACCTCGCCGCCGTCGTCCAGCTTGGCGGTGAAGGTGCGGCTCGTCCCGGCCTCATCGGACAGGGAGTACTGCCGGACCTGGCGGATGCCGTCGGGCAGCTGGACCTTCACGCTGATGTACTGGCCAGGCAGCGCGGGGGTGACCGGGGTGTCATCGGCCGGCGCCAGGGTGAACGTCATGGCGCCTGTTCCTGCGGGCGTCTTTTCGACGACAGTCCACGGCATCCACATCCTGGTGTTTGACTGTGCCGCGTACAGGTCCTTTTCGAGCTTGATCAGGGCATCGGCCATGAGCCAGTAGACCTCGGTCCAGGCCTCGGCGATTTCCGGCGTGATGACCTCGGCCAGGTCATCGGCGATGGCCGCGAACAGGTGCTCGTAGACCACCTGGTACTGCGGTTCGGTGATGCCCAGGGAGGCGTGCTTGTGGGCGATCCGGGAGAGAACGGCTTCGGGCAGGGTGCCGGGGTTGTTCACCAGGTGGGAGGCGAAGGCGGCGATGCTGCCGGCCAGGGCCTGCTGCTGGTTGCCGGAGCGCTGGTTGGAGCGGCTGAACAGCCCGTCCAGGAGTTCCGGGTGCGCGGCAAAGAGCCGGTCATAGAACTTGGGGGTGATCTCGCCGATTCGTGAACCGACCAGGGGAAGGGTGGCTTCGATGACAGGACGGGCTTTGTCCGAGAGCATTGACACTCCTGAGCTAATGGTCCGGGGTCTTTGGCCGGACCGGAACTTCAGATACTGGCATTTGAAATGCGGGTTTCTGATGACTCATTTCTACACCCTGTAGAAGGAGATTGCCAAATAGAGCGGAGAGCCGGCGGGGACGGCGCCTGCAGGGGCGCGACGGCCGGGTTGGTCAGGCGCCGGGGCGCAGCCCGATCGCCTCGAAAACGGGCGTCATCTGGCGTGAGGTCGGCAATTCGGCCACCACGACGTCGTCGAGCTCGCGGTAAAAAGCCTCGCGCGCCCGCGCGAGGGCGCCGCGGAGCCGGCATTCATTGATGAGGGGGCAGCTGCCCGCCGGGCCGATACATTCGGCCGCGTCCTCGCGGGTGTCCAGCTCCCGCAGAACCTGGCCCACGGTGACTCGGCGGCCGGCGGCGCTGAGCCGCGAACCACCGTTGCGGCCGCGCTCAACGTCAATTAGGCCCAGCATGCGTAGCTTGGCCACGGCCTTGCTGACGTGGTTGTAGGGGGTTCCGACGGCGTCGGCGACGTTCTGCGTGGTGAGCAGTCCGCCCTCGGGTGCGGCAGCGAGCACCATGAGGGCGCGCAGGCTGACGTCCGCGAAGGCGTTGATTTTCATGCTTCTAGCCTAATGGCCTGTGCAAATCACGGTCCGTCCGGTGCGGAGCGCGTGGTCTGTGCGCACCGCGTGACCGGGTGAAAGCGCTGCTGCGGACCGGTCTAGTCAGCCCAAATAACAGGCTCGTTGGAGTCGGCGGCAAGGTCCCCGAACTCCCACTCAGTGCCCTCGCTGTTCGGGGAGTACGGCAGGACGGCTGCGAAAACCGCGCCGTCCCGGTGTTCGGTGGCCACGTGGATGGCGTCCGAGTCCTCCTCGACCAGGGTGATGTCGCAGACGATTGCGGCGGCCCGGAACTCGTCCCGGTGCTGGCGCAGAAGCTCGGTGACATCGCGGATCATCCCGTCCGCGTCGAACTCGCCGTCCCCGTCGGCATCCGGGTCCGCCGGCGAGACCGCCACCAGGCGGACGTCGCCGTCGTTCTCCATCACGAGGGCGAACGGCAGGAACCCGCCGCTCCGCTCAAGCTGTTCCTGGGCTGCCGCCATGCCGGTGCCCAGAAGGTTTTCCAGGTCCGTGGCCGTGGACTCCGGCACGGATGCGCGCCACGATGACGGGTCCGGGGCCGGGTCGGGTGATTCCACGGTGCTGTCCTAGCTGCGGACCAGGGCCAGCACGCGGTCGCGCACGCGCTCCATCGTGGCCCGGTCTGTGGCTTCGGCGTTCAGCCGCAGGTACGGTTCGGTGTTGGAGGGGCGAAGGTTGAACCAGAAGCTGCCGTCGGCGGCGGTGAAGGTGCTGCCGTCCAGGTGGTCCACAGCCACGTCCTCGGTCTCGAAATCGGCCCGGACGCGCTCCACGGCGCCGGCCTTGTCCTCGATTTCGGAGTTAATTTCGCCGGAGGACACATACGGTTCGTACTCCCGGCCGAGCTCCGAAAGCGGGCCGTCCTGCTCGCCGAGGGCGGCCAGCACGTGCATGGCAGCCAGCATCCCGGTGTCCGCGTTCCAGAAGTCACGGAAATAGAAGTGGGCGGAGTGCTCCCCGCCGAAGATGGCGCCTTCCTCTGCCATGACGGCCTTGATGAAGGAGTGGCCCACCCGGGTGCGCACGGCCCGGCCGCCGTCCTCGGCGACGAGTTCGGGCACCGCACGGGAGGTCAGGAGGTTGTGGATGATGGTGGGCTTTGCCTCGCCCTGGGCCTTCGCGCGGGCGATTTCGCGGCGGGCCACCATGCCCGTGATGGCCGACGGCGAGACCGGCTCGCCCTTTTCGTCGATGACGAAGCAACGGTCGGCGTCGCCGTCGAACGCCAGGCCGATGTCCGCGCCGTGTTCGACGACGGCGGCCTGCAGGTCGCGCAGGTTTTCCGGCTCCAAGGGGTTGGCCGGGTGGTTCGGGAAAGAGCCGTCCAGTTCGAAGTAGAGCGGAACGATGTCGAAGGGCAGCTTCGGAAGCAGCGTGTCGCCCAGGACGGCCGGCGTGGTCAGTCCGGCCATACCGTTACCGGCGTCCACCACGATCTTGAGGGGGCGCGAGCCGGAGAGGTCAACGAGGGTGCGGAGATACTCGGCGTAGTCCTTCAGCACATCGCGGACGCCGATCTGGCCGCGAGTTTCGGCAGCGGGGATGGAGCCCGTGTTCAGGTACTGCTCGGCCAGCGCCTGGATTTCCTTGAGGCCGGTCTCGGAGGAGATCGGGACGGCGCCGGCCTTGGCCATCTTGATGCCGTTGTACTCGGCGGGGTTGTGGCTCGCGGTGAACGTGGCGCCAGCGGCGTTCAGGGCTCCGCACGCGTAGTACAGCTCGTCTGTGGAGATCAGGTCCAGCAGTTGGACATTGGCTCCGCGGGTGGCGGCACCGCTGGCGAATGCTTTGCTGAATTCGGGGGAGGACGGGCGCATGTCACCGCCGACCAGGACTGTCTGCCCCTCAAGGCCAAGCACGTCAACGAACGCTGCGCCTACGGCTTCGACGATTTCAGCGGTGATGGATTCGCCCACGATGCCGCGGACGTCATACGCCTTGAACGAGGCCGAAAGGTCAAAAGTACGGGTCTGGTCGCTAGTCACGGCACTTATCTTACGGGCACGCGCGCGGCGGCCAGTGAAGGGGAAGTCACAGAAGCGCGCGCCGGCGTTTTCCACATGGTGGGTGCCCGGGGTTTGGTGTGTCAGAGGCGGCTGGGATACTGAATCAATGGCAAATAACCAGCACGCTCCAGTCCTTGCTTCTGCCCCCGGCCCCTCCGGCACCGGCGCCGGAAGGGATGAGGGATCGGTCACTGGGACCCGGGGCCAGGCCCTGTCGGTGCTGCGCGAGCTGGTGGGCAGGCCGGATGCCGACTTCCACGACGGCCAGTTCGAGGCCATTGAGGCGCTGGTCGACGGCGGCCGCCGGACGCTCGTGGTGCAGCGGACAGGCTGGGGAAAGTCCGCCGTTTATTTCGTGGCGTCCCTGCTGCTCCGCCGGCGCGGGGCAGGACCCACGCTCATCGTTTCGCCGCTGCTGGCCCTGATGCGGGACCAGGTGGCGGCGGCAGCCCGAGCAGGTGTACGGGCCGTGGCCATCAACTCCGCCAACCAGCTGGAATGGGACACGGTGCGGGAGCAGCTAGCCGCTGACCAGGTGGACGTCCTGCTGGTTTCCCCCGAACGGCTCACCAACCCCTCGTTCCGCGAAAACCAGCTGCCGGAACTCATCCGGCGCACGGGGCTGCTGGTCATCGACGAGGCCCACTGCATCTCCGACTGGGGCCACGATTTCCGGCCCGACTACCGGCGCATAGCGGACCTCATCACGCAGCTGCCGGACACCGTGCCTGTACTGGCCACCACAGCCACGGCCAACTCCCGCGTGGTCCACGACATCGAGGAACAGCTTGGCGAGGGCGTGCTGACCATCCGCGGCGCGCTGGGCAGGGAGTCGCTGCGGCTCGGGGTCCTGGCGCTGCCGAACTCGCGTGAGCGTCTCGGCTGGCTTCTCACGCACCTCGCGGATCTGCAGGGCAGCGGGATCATCTACACCCTGACGGTCTCTGCCGCCGAAGACACCGCCAGGCTGCTCGCGGAGGCAGGCCACGAGGTACTGGCCTATACCGGCCGCACCGACCCGGCGGACCGGGAGAGGGCGGAGCAGCTCCTCAAGGACAACCAGGTCAAGGCGCTTGTGGCCACCTCCGCGCTGGGGATGGGTTTCGACAAGCCGGACCTCGGTTTCGTGGTGCACCTGGGCGCCCCGTCGTCCCCGGTTGCCTACTACCAGCAGGTGGGCAGGGCCGGCCGTGGCGCCGCCAATGCAGACGTCCTGCTCCTGCCCGGGTCCGAGGACCGCGAAATCTGGCAGTACTTTGCCACCGCGTCCATGCCCTCCGAGGAGAAGGCCGCGGCTGTGCTGACCGCGCTGGCGGAGGCCGGCTCGGCCGTGTCCACCGTGGCGTTGGAAGCCCGGGTGGACCTTCGCCGGACGCCTCTGGAACTCCTGCTGAAGGTGCTCGCCGTGGACGGCGCAGTGGAACGGGTAGGCGGCGGCTGGCGCTCCACCGGAATGCCTTGGACGTACGACGCCGAACGGTACCGCCGCATCGCGGAGGCCCGGGTGGACGAGCAAGACTCCATGGTGATCTACCAGAACACTGCCGGGTGCCGGATGGAGTACATCACTTCCGTCCTGGACGACGTGACCGCCGCCGCCTGCGGCCGGTGTGACAACTGCGCCGGCCGATGGTTCCCCGCGGAGATCGCGTCAACAGCCACGGAGGCTGCCGGCCAGACACTCAGCCGCGCAGGCATCGTGCTGGAGCCCAGGCTTCAGTGGCCCAGCGGAATGGACCGCCTCGGGGTGCCGGTGAAGGGCAAGATTAAACCCGACGAAAACACAGCTGACGGAAGGGTCCTGGCCAGGCTGACGGACTTGGGCTGGGGCGGGGCGCTGCGCGAACTTTTCGCGGCCGGGGCTCCGGACCGCGCTGTCGATCCCGGCATGCTGCAGGCCTGTGTCCAGGTGCTGCGTGAATGGGGCGCCGGTGACTCGCGGATTCCCGGCTGGAGCGGCGCGGGCAGGCCGGCAGCGATCGTCAGCATGCCCTCGCGCAGCAGGCCCGAACTCGTGGACTCGCTGGCCCGGGGCATCTCCCAGATCGGCCGTATCCCGTACATCGGCCAGCTGCAGCTCGACCATGGCGGGCCCGCCGGCGGACGCGGCGGCAACAGCGCCTACCGGCTGGCCGGGGTGTGGGACCGTCTCGTGGTGGGGGAGTCATTGGCGGCAGAGCTCGCCGGGCTGGGCGGCGGCAGCGTGATGCTTATCGACGACCTCGTGGACAGCCGGTGGACGGTCACCGTCGCGGGACGGGCGCTTAGACGTGCCGGTGCGGGCGCGGTGCTTCCGCTGGCGCTGGCCCAGGCCGGCTGACTTCGGCCCCCGCATGCCGGTGCAGCGTAAGGCTGTCGACGGTGCTGAGGAGCATCAGCACCGCAATCGACAGGAATGCGCCGCGGTAGGCGGCCACGCCACTGCCGTCAGGTCCGGCTGACAGGATGCCGCCAAGCCCGGACGAGAGCAGGGGCTCCGACTCGAAGAGGCGCAGCAGCAGGGCGCCCACTGCGATTCCAGCCCCGGTGGCCAGCTGAACGATCGTGGCCGAGACGGCATTGGCGGACGTCAGCTGCCCGGGCTGAATGTCGGCGTACTGGACCGACGCGTACGCGGAGAAGCCAACGGAACGGAAGGCCCCGCTGCACACGAGCAGCGCGAATACCAGAGGTTCCGGCGTGGCCGGGGTCAGCGTCGCGCAGAGGGCAAAGGTGGTAGCCGACGCCAGGGACGCGAACACGAGCACGGGCTTGAATCCGAAGCGCCTGATGAGCGGCGTCGTCGCGGGTTTGATGCCGATGTTGCCGATGAACACGGCGGCCACCATGATGCCCGCGTGCAGGGGGCTCCATCCGAAGCCGTTCTGGAACATCAGCGGCAACAGGAACGGCACGGCACTGATGGTCACCCGGTAAATGAAGCCGCCCGAGTTGGTGGCCCGGAAGGTGCGGGTGCCGAACACTGTCAGATCAAACAACGGGTGGGCAGCGCGGCGCATCCAGAAGACCGCGGCTGCCAGCGAGAGAACCCCGGCCAGAATACTCGGCCAGGTCCAAGAACCGCCGGGGTGGCCGCTGGCCAGTTCAAGTCCCGCCACCAGCGCTCCCACGCCGGCCGTGGTGAGGGCAAGTCCAAGCCAGTCCAGCCGGCGGTTGCGGTCACCGGGGACGGCGGGGACCAGGCGCAGGGCGGCGAGGAAGGCGGCGGCGCCGAGCGGCAGGTTGATCAGGAAGATCCAATGCCAGGACAGGTAAGTGGTCAGGGCGCCGCCCACGAGTGGCGCCAGGACCGGAGCCAGCAGCCCGGGCCAGACGAGGTAGGCCGTGGCGCGCAGCAGATCCGACTTTGGCGTCCCGCGAAGCACCAGCAGCGTACCGACCGGCACCATCATCGCCCCGCCCAGGCCTTGCAGGACGCGGCTGACGGTCAGCGCCGTGAGGTCCTGGCTTGCGGCGCACAGCAGCGACGCCGCGGTAAAGACAGCGATAGCCAGGCAAAAAATCCGCCGGGCCCCGAGCCGCTCCGCCAGCCAGCCGCTCAGCGGGATGCCCATGGCCACAGTCATCAGGTAGGCGGTCATGGTGATGTTCACGCTGGCTGACGGCACCCCAAAATCCCCGGCGATGCTCGGAATCGCAGTCGTCAGGACCGTCCCGTCGAGGAACTCCATGAAGAACGTGGCCGCCACAAGCAGGGCCAGCCGGGGGCTCCAGGCCTCGTTGGCAGAAAGCTTGTTCATGCAATCATCCTGCCACCGGAAAGCGCTTTATCGCCTCGGCCGTCCGGCACGCGGACTGCTGCCTCGTTTAACGGACTGCCGCCGCCGAGATGCAGGAGCCCGGGAACGCAAAAGGCCCCGGTCCGAGGACCGGGGCCAAACGCGGAGACGGGGGGATTTGAACCCCCGGTCGAGTTTAACCCCGACCCTTCATTAGCAGTGAAGTCCATTCGGCCGCTCTGGCACGTCTCCAATTGCTATTACTAGCCCACCAAGGATACGCAGAACCGGCCATCCAGTGCAAAACGGCCCCCGCTGCCGGCGAAAAACGCGCCGGCCCGGCCCAAACCCCGGAGTTTTTGCACAGATAATGCGGGCTCAAGCGGCGGCCCTATCTCGCGATATCTGAACAAAATCTCCAGCAGGCGCGTCAGGCCGTGCCTTCGGCCAGCGCCTTCCACAGGAAGTGCTGGCTGCGGCCCTGGAGCGCGGCCGCCTGCCGGTTGTCCGAGGCACCGGCGTGTCCGCCTTCCAGCGCTTCGTGGAACCAGATGTTAGGGATGCCCATGGCCAGCATCCGCGCGGCCATCTTCCGGGCCTGCACGGGACCCACGCGGTCGTCGGACGTTGCGGTCCAGATGAACGTCTCCGGGTATTCCACGCCGTCCTTCAGCTGGTGGTACGGCGAAAACGTCTTGATGAATTCCCAGTGCTCGGGTAGGTCGGGGTCGCCGTACTCGGCAATCCACGAGTGTCCTGCCGACAGCTTCGTGTACCGGCGCATGTCCAGCAGCGGCACCCCGCAGGACACTGCACCGAACAGTTCGGGGTACCGCGTCAGCATGTTGCCCACGAGCAGGCCGCCATTGGAGCCGCCGACGCAGCCGAGCCGTTCCCTGCTGGTGACACCCCGCGAGATCAGGTCCCTGGCCACCGCCGCAAAGTCCTCGTAGGCGCGGTGCCGGTTCTCCTGCAGCGCCGCCCGGTGCCAGGACGGGCCGTATTCCCCGCCGCCGCGGATGTTGGCCACGACGTACACGCCGCCGCGGCTGTGCCCCTCCGCAAAGCCGTCGCCCGGAACCGCGGCAGTGCGCCGTTCCAGCCACGCCCGCCCGATGGTGCCGCTGTACGCCGGCGTGCGTGAGACTTCGAAGCCGCCGTAGCCGGAGAGCTGCGTGGGGTTCTGCCCGTCAAGGACCAGGCCCCGCGCGGCCACCTGGAAGTAGGGCACCCTCGTGCCGTCCGCCGAGACGGCGAAGTGCTGTTGCACCTCGTAGTCCGCTTCGTTGAAGAACGACGGCGACGTCTTCACCACCGCATGGCGGCTCACCACGCCTGCCGCTGCAGTTCCGTCTGAAGCCCCGCCGTCGGCGGTTCCCCGGGCCAGTGCGCTCCGGGTCAGTGTGCCGCGGGTCAGCGTGCTCGGCGTCGTGAAGCCGGTGGCAACGAGCCAGAAGTCGTCCCCGGCCCCGCGTTCCGCCTCGTCCTCGTCGTCCACGGCGAAGGCATTAACGTCGTGCAGCGGCGGGCAGGCGTCCAGCAGCGAGGAGTGCCATGAGTCGGCAGGATCCAGCACGCGGATTTCCGAGGACACGTCCTTCAGCAGGTTCAGCAGCAGGAAGTTCCGAGTCCAGCTCCAGGACTGCAGGGAGGTGTGCGCGTCCGGGGCGAAGAGAACCGTCAGTTCGCGCTCGCCCGCCAGGTACGCCCGGAAATCAGCCGCCAGCAGAGATCCCGCCGCATAGGTGGTGCCGTTCACGGTCCAGTCGCGCTGCGGCCTGAACAGCAGCCATTCCCGGTGCACGCCCGTGTTCACGTCGGTGGGCACGTCCACCGGCACCCAGTCATCGTCCTGGAGCACGGACGTGCGGCGGTTGAAGAAGTCGATCCAGTCCACGGCGAACGTCCGCTCAAAACCCGGGGTTGAGTCGTGGGCCACGATGGCCATCATGTGGTCCTCGGGGATCTCGAAGATGCGCGGCGCATCGGCCAGGACCTGGCCGCGGCGGAGCCGCACTGCGGTGCGGGCGTAGGACGACGCAGTGCGGGGGAGATCCCCCGCGGTGCTGGCGACCAGCAGCGTGTCCGCGTCGAGCCACGAGACGTTCCCCTTCGCCGTCGGGAGGTCAAAGCCGCCGGCGGCGGGATCAACGAAAGCCCGGGTTTCGACGTCGAACTCGCGGTAACGGTTGGCGTCGCCGCCGTCGGGGGAGAGAGCCACCATCGCGCGCCGGTACGGCTGCCCGGGTTCGGGCCGGAGCAGGTTTGCGCCGTGAAAGACCCATTCCACGCCGTCGGCGGACGCCAAGGCGTCCACATCGAGCAGCACCTCCCACTCCGGGGCGTCGCTGCGGTAGCTCTCCCAGCTGGTCCGGCGCCACAGGCCCTTGGGGTTCTGCCGGTCCTTCCAGAAGTTGTAGTACCACTCGCCGTGCTTGCTCACCATGGCGATTTTGTCCGTCGAGTCCAGCACTTCGAGGATCTCGCCCTCGAGCCGGGCGTAGTCGGCGTCTTCCAGCAGGTCCTCCGTGCGGGCATTCTGCTCGCGTACCCAGGCCAGCTGTTCCTCGCCGTAGATGTCCTCCAGCCAGATGTTCTCGTCGGTGGGCGCGGGCGCGGTCTCCGTGGGGGCGGCGCCGGACGCGGGGGCAGAATCAGCTGCGGTGGTGGTCATGCGCCCATCCAAACAACATCCCCACTCAGCTAGCAAGTCACATGCCGATACTCTGGAAGGCGTGGTTATTTCGCAGAGCATCCGGACGGCGCTGATTGGCGCCGGTCCCAGGGGTACCAGCGTGCTGGAGCGGCTGCTCGCCAACTGGTCCGCCGCCCGTCCCGCCGGTGCCCGCCTGCACATCGACGTCATCGATCCGTTTCCTGCTGGTCCGGGGCACGTCTGGCAGCCCGGACAGTCGCGTCTCTACCTGATGAACACGCAATCGTTCTACCCCACGCTCATTCCCGAGGACACGGGACTGGCCGCGCCGGTGGCTGGCACCACCTTCGACCGCTGGCGGACAGCCCAGCAGCACAGCCCCCTGGCCGGGCTCTCCGACGACGAACGGGCAGAGCTCGCCGTGCTGGGATCCGGCGACTTCCCCAGCCGTGCCATCTACGGCCGCTACCTGCGGTCCACTTTCGAGGAGCTGCTCGCCGCGCTGCCCGACGGCGTCACCGTGGAAATGCACCAGGCGACGGCCACCGCCGCGCGCCGGCAGCCGGACGGAAGGTTCGAGGTCGAACTGGACGCGATCGTATTGGACGCGGTCGAACGGGACAACGGCGAACTGGACGGCGGCGTGAGCCTCACCGTCGATTCCGTCGTCCTCGCGCTGGGCCACCTGGCCTCCCGCCTCAGCCCCGAACAGCGCGAACTCCAGGCAGCCGCCGCGCAGTTCGGCCTGCGCTACCTGCCGCCGGCCGTCCCCGCCGACGTCGACTGGAGTGTGATTCCCGCGCAGGAGCCGGTGCTGGTTCGCGGGATGGGCCTGAACTTCTTCGACGTGATGGGCCAGCTCACGGAGGGCAGGGGAGGGAAATTCGTAGAGGCAGGAGACGCCCTCGAGTACCGGCCTTCAGGCCAGGAGCCTTTCATCCTGGCGGCGTCCCGGCGCGGAACGCCGTACCGGTCCAAAGCCACCCTCGCAGGCTACTACCCGGCGTCGGTCACACTCCGCTACTTCACCGGCAAGGCGCTGCGGAGGTTCTCGGCCGCCGGGATCGTTCCGGCATTCGACCACGACCTTTGGCCGCTCCTGCACCGGGACGCGCTCTGGGCCTATTACACGACCCTCGTGCGCTCGCAGCCGGACACGGTTCAGGACCATGCCGCGTTCCTCAAGGAACTGGACGAGGCCCTGCACCCGCATGCCCATGGCACCGGCCGGTGGGAAGAGGACTTCAACGCCGTCGTCGGCCGCCATGTCCATCCGGACAGCAGGCTGAACCTGCGCGGTCTTGCCGCCCCGCTGGCCGGGCGGACTTTCGCCTCGCGTGCCGAGCTGGACGCCGCCGTCGTCGACTACCTCGACGACGATGCCCGCCGCTCCGCTCTTGGCGAGGACGACCCCGTCAAGATGGCCATCGGGGCGCTGCACCACGGCCGTGCCGTGCTGAAATCGGTAGTGGCCGACGGCGGGATCACCGATGAGTCATGGGTCGCCGGCCTGCGGGGCTGGTTTGAATCGCTGGTGGAGGGTCTCGCCAGCGGTCCGCCGGCGCTGCGCGCCGAGCAGCTGGCGGCACTGGCACGGGCCGGAATTGTCAGCTTCGTTGGCCCGGACCCCAAGTTCGGCGTGGTCCGCGGGAAGCGCGCCTTCACCGCCGCCTCGCCGTGGGTACACGGCGGTGCCGCGGAAGCACACACACTGGTGGAGGCACTGGCGCCGGCCAACCGGGTGGCCCTCAACGAGTCCCCGCTGCTGGAGCAGCTCCTCGCCGACGGGCTCGTGCGGCCACGGACCATGATGACGGTGGAAGGCACTCCAGTGCAGTCCTCCGGCCTCGACGTCCGCCCGCACCCGTACCGGCCGGTTGCATCGAACGGCGAGGTCACGGACGGGATGTACGTGCTGGGGCTTCAGCTCTCGGCCGTCCAGTGGGGAACCGCCATTGCCGCCGAAGCGGCCCAGCAGGCCGGTCCGGTGTACCCCAGCGGGCAGCGCACCCTCCGCGACGCCGACGAGATCGCCCGCGCCATCCTCGGCCTGCCCCCAACCGCTTCCTCAAGTCCTGTCGCTTGAGCCCAAACGCTTCCTCAAGTCCTGTTGCTTGAGCGGGAACGCTTCCGCGATTTCCCGGCAGAATGCCGACCCCGGGCGGCACAAAGGATGCCGGCCGGTCGCTTCCTGCGAAGCCGCCGGCCGGCATCCATTCGGGGAACGTCGCCTACTGGGCGCCCTGGCCCGTGTCGGCCAAAAGCTTGAACCTGGCCCCCGTGGGGTCTGTCAGCGTGGCCATCCGGCCGTAGGGTGTGTCGTCCGGTCCGTCAAGGACCGTCGCGCCCAACCTGACGGCCTTGTCAATGGAGGCGTCGGCGTCCTCTACGGCGAAATAGACCACCCAGTTGGAGGGGACTTCGGCGGGAAGGTCGGCCGACGCATCATAGATCCCGGCCTTTGCCTCCCTGCCGGCGCCCAGGGTTGTGTAGCGGAACTCCGGGGTGTCGCTCATGACGTCGGTGTCCCAGCCGAACACGTCCTGATAGAACTTCACCGCAGCGGCATAGTCCTTGGTGTGAAGCTCGTGCCAGGCCGGGGCGCCCGGTTCGCCCACAAGTTCGTAACCCCGCATCTCCCGCGGCTGCCACACACCAATCGCGGCACCGGAGGCATCACCGAAGAGCGCCATGTGGCCCTGTTCCGGGACGTCCATGGGTTCCACGTACACCTGGCCGCCGTTTTGGGGAACCGCCGCGGCTGTGGCGGCGGCGTCGTCCGACCACAGGTAGGTGGACCACATGTCCGGCATACCCGCCTGGTCCTCCTGCTTCTGCATGATGCCGGCGACGGTCTTGCCGTTCTTTGTGGCGGTGATGTAGCCGCCGGACTTTTCCTGGTCTCCGGTCTGGAAGTCCCAGCCGAACAGTTCGCCATAGAACTGTTTCGCCTGGTTGGCGTCGGTGGTCATAAGGTCGACCCAGCACGGTGCGCCGGAAGTGGGTTCGGGCGTAGGCATAGTCTGCTCCTGGTGTGGTTTGCGGGACATCCCCGCAGGTCATGGAGGTGCTACGGACAGAACCGACACTATGCCGGGGGTGTGACACTTTCAATGGATGTGCCGTCTGCAGGCGGGAGCTCAGGGCCGGTCCGAGTATGACGTGGCCGGCTCCTGGTCGTCGTCGGCCTCGATCCACTCAATGAAGTCCTTCAGCGACATGCACCAGTAGTAGTCCGAGTACCGCAGGCTCTGCTTCTCAGCCTTGCTCATGACCTCGACCCCCACATGCAACGGTGGATGCGGAAGCTCTGTCCTGCGGTTGCGGGATAGAGCTGTGCTGATACAAGTGAACGCCTTCCGGCAACGGCGCGCATGAGTGGCGCGTACTCGTATTCTGCAGGGCAGGTACTCG
The DNA here is from genome assembly GCF_040448525.1 of Arthrobacter sp. K5. Taxonomy (NCBI): domain Bacteria; kingdom Bacillati; phylum Actinomycetota; class Actinomycetes; order Micrococcales; family Micrococcaceae; genus Arthrobacter; species Arthrobacter sp. K5. The sequence goes on from NZ_CP159279.1 coordinate 3,988,251, forward strand.
GATTACCTGATTTTCGGACCGCGGTCCGCACCCCTACTTGCCCGTACAAAAGGGCCACTACTTGCCCACGCAAAAGGCCGGCCGAACCAAACTTTCGATTGGCCCGGCCGGCCTTCAAAATGGCCGTCAGCGCGGTGCTTTCGCACGCCGCCGGCCCTGCGCGGAAGGTAAGAGATTCGAACTCTTGGTACGGGGTTACCGCACACTGGTTTTCAAGACCAGCTCCTTCGGCCGCTCGGACAACCTTCCCTAACTAGTAGTGTTTCATAGGCAGTTGGCTGCAACAAAAACCACCGCGTGGCAGTTGTCGCCGGTGCACAGTATTTTTGGGGCAGGAATCAGCTAGAAATCGGGAGTTCGCCATGAAAGCCGTCTTTATCTCGGAGCCCGGCGGGCCGGAAGTGCTGGAAATCCGTGAGGTCCCGGCTCCGCAGCCGGGCCAGGGTGAGGTCCTCATCGACGTTGTGGCGGCGGGTCTGAACCGCGCCGACGTCCAGCAGCGGAGAGGCTACTACCCGCCCCCGCCGGGTGCCTCGGAGATTCCCGGGCTGGAGGTTTCCGGCAGGATCGCGGGCTTCGGCCCCGGCGTGACCAAGCCGTTTTCCATCGGGGACAAAGTCGTGGCGCTGCTGTCCGGCGGCGGCTATGCGCAGCAGGTCGCGGTGCCCTCGGAACAGGTGCTGAGGATTCCCGACGGCGTCGACCTGGTCACCGCTGCCGCCCTGCCTGAGGTGGCGGCCACCGTGTACTCGAATTTGGTCATGACCGCGCAGTTGCAGCCGGGGGAGACCGTCCTGATCCACGGCGCCACGGGAGGCATCGGCACCATGGCCATCCAGTTGGCCAAGGCGTTGGGCGCTACCGTGGCAGCCACCGCGGGCACCGACGAAAAAGTCAGCACCGCCAAGGCATTCCTTGGTGCCGACATCGCCATCAACTATGCGGAGGAAGACTTCGCCGAAAGCCTCCGCGCGCAGAACGGGGGCAAGGGTGCCGATGTCATCCTGGACGTGGTCGGCGGCAAGTACCTGCAGAAGAACGTCGACGCCCTGGCGGATTACGGCCGGCTCGTCGTCATCGGGCTGCAGGGAGGCGCCAAGGGGGAGTTGGACCTCGGACAGCTGCTGCGCAAACGTGCGGCCGTCGTGGCAACAGCGCTCCGGCCCCGGCCGGCTGCGGAGAAGGGCGTCATCATGACGGCGGTCAGGGACTCCGTGTGGCCCCTCATTGCTGACGGGCGGATCCACCCGCTGGTGGCCAAGACCTTTCCACTGGACCAGGCCAGGGCGGCCCACAAGTACTTCGACTCCGGCGAGCACGTGGGCAAGGTCCTGCTGGTGATGTAACCGCGCACCTGGCGGTAGATACTCAGTATTGCGATTCGCCCGGGATCGTACTAGGCTCTGGGCATACGCGGTATGCACGCGTCTTGGGGGCGCGTGCATGCCGCCGACTTCCAGCCAAGGAGCCCGATGTCCATCCGCCACAGCCTCCTCGCCCTCCTGCAGGACCAGCCGCGTTACGGCTACCAGCTCAGGGTCGAATTCGAAGACCGCACAGGCTCCACCTGGCCGCTGAACATCGGGCAGGTCTACACCACCCTCGACCGGCTGGAACGTGACGGCCTTGTCAGCAACGACGGCGGCGACGGCGAAGGCCACGTCGTCTACAGCATCACCGATGCGGGCCGGGCAGAGGTCCAGGGCTGGTTTGCGACACCGGTGGAACGCAGCAATCCGCCGCGGAACGAGCTCGCCATCAAGCTGGCGCTCGCCGTCACCCTGCCCGGGGTGGACGTGGCAGCCATCATCCAGGCCCAGCGCGCCGCTTCCATGCGCGCCCTGCAGGACTACACGAAGTCCCGGCGGGACACCGCGGCCAACCAGCGGGCGGCGGACACGGCCTGGCTGCTGGTGCTGGATTCGCTGATCTTCCAGACGGAGGCCGAGATCCGCTGGCTTGACCTGTGCGAGGCCAGGATGGTGCAGCTTGCACAGGCCTCCGGGACGCGCAGCCAAGCACGTAAACCGTCCAACGGGGTCACTGCGCAAGAGGCTGCCCCGCGCACAGCGGAGAACCGCCGGTGAGCGTGCAGGGACCGCAACAGGTCCTTGAGCTCGCCAAGGTCAGCAGGACGTTCGGGCAGGGAGCGACGGCCGTTGCCGCCCTGCGGGATGTGGACCTCACCATCAACGCCGGGGAATTCGTTGCGGTGATGGGGCCATCCGGCTCCGGAAAATCATCCCTCCTGGCGCTGGCCGGCGGACTGGACCGGCCGACGTCGGGCGGCGTCTTTGTGGAGTCAACGCCCTTGGCGGGGCTGGGACTGAACGCGCTGGCACGGCTCCGCCGCCGTGCCGTGGGCTACGTCTTCCAGGACTTCAACCTGGTCCCGACGCTGTCGGCCGTGGAAAATGTCGCACTGCCGCTCGAACTCGACGGCGTGCCGGCCAGGAAAGCGCACCGGCAGGCACTGGATGCACTGCGGCAGGTGGGGATCCCCGGGCTCGCGGACCGGTTCATGGATGAAATGTCCGGCGGGCAGCAGCAGCGTGTGGCCATCGCACGCGCCATCGTGGGGAGCCGCCGGCTGATCCTTGCCGACGAACCCACCGGTGCGCTGGATTCCACCACCGGCCACGGCGTGATGGAAGTGCTCCGCTCCCGGGCCGACGACGGCGCCGCGGTCATGCTGGTCACGCACGAGGCCCGCCATGCCGCGTGGGCGGACCGCGTGGTGTTCATCCGCGACGGCCGGATTGTGGATGAGGCAACGGCCATGCACGATCCCGCGGTTCTCCTGGCGCCGGCCGGCTGAGATGGCCCTTGACGTTGCGCCCGTGCCCCACGGCCGGTGGCACAGTTTCGGTCTTGCCCTTCGGATGGCGCGCCGGGACATCAGCCGGCACCGCGGCCGCTCCCTGCTGATCATTTTGCTGATCCTGCTGCCCGTGGCCGGCATGACCGGTGCCGCGGCCCTAGCGCAAAGCATGCAGGAAACGCCTGCGGAACGGGTGCAGTACCAGCTGGGCAGCACCCAGGCGCGGCTCCGCAGCATGCCCGCCTCCAACGCCGAGACGGTGCAGGATCCCGTGCTGGAGACGGCAACCATGACGCGGAACTTCACCGTCGACCCCGACTTCACACCGCGAAATCCGAGGGATGCCATCCCCGCCGGCTACGAAGTCCTCACCGAAACGCAGCTCACACTCATGGTCCGGGCCCGCGCGTCCCTTGGCGGCGCGTCGGATGTCCCGGTGATGGCCAAAGCTGTTGACGCCCTGAACCCCGCCTTCACCGGCAAATACACCCTTCTGGAGGGCAGGCCGGCAGCCGCCCGTGATGAAATCCTCGTCTCGCCCGGAGCGCTGGAACGCTTCGGGATCCGCCTCGGGGACAGGATGACGACGGCGGACGGCTCCTTCGCCGTCGTCGGCACCGTCCGGGATGCCACCTACTCGGACGGCAACCCCATTCTGTTCCTCCAGCCAGGCCAGGCGGCAATCGACAGGCCGGCTGCCCAGGGGAATCCGCTGGGCGAAACGATGTATTACCTCATGGGTCCAAAACCCGTCACGTGGGACCAGATCCGTGACCTGAACAAGTCCGGCGTCGCTGTGCTGTCACGCGCCGTGGCCCTGAAGCCGCCGGTCACGTCGGGCGCTGCCGCCAACGCCAGGGCCATGCCCGCCGCCGGCTACATTGGCGGCGTGCTGATCGGGGCACTTGCCCTGCTCGAAGTGGGCCTCCTGGCCGGCGCAGCGTTTGCCGTGGGCGCCAAACGGCAGGTCCGCGAGCTGGCCCTGCTGGCCGCAAGCGGTGCGGAGGCACCCACGGTCCGGGCGGTGGTGACTGCCGCCGGGCTGTGGCTTGGGACCATCGCGGTGGTTGCCGGCGCCGTGCTGGGGGCCGGCGGGGCTGCCGCGGTAGTGGGCGTCGCCAGGCATCTGGGCTCCGTCCGATTTCCCGGAATCCATCTGGACCTCCTGCCGACTGTTGCGGCCATGGCCATGGGCCTGCTGGCATGCTTCCTGGCCGCTGTGGTTCCTGCGCGGCAGGTTGCACGGCAGGCGCTGCTCGGCGCATTGAAGTCGGGCCGCTCCCTCGCTGCTTCGGGGACCTGGCCGGCGCGGGTGGGAGCCTTTCTGCTGGTTGTGGCCATCATCTGCCTGGCAGCCGGGCGGACGCTGGGGCTGACCGGTGACCTGGACGCCGTGGCTGCCCGCACCCCGCTGCTCGCGGCTCTGCTCACTGGTGGCGCAATCCTGGCAGTGGCGGCTCTGGTGCTGCTCACCGGGACATTCGTGAAAATCCTGACTGCACGCACCGCCTGGCTGCCGCTTCCACTGCGGATGGCCGCCCGGGACTCTGCCAGGAACCGGAGCCGCACGGTGCCTGCCGTGGCGGCGGTCCTCGCCGCCGCAACGCTTGCCAGTGCCGCGATGGTCCTCTCCGCCAGCCAGATGGCGGAGGCGAAGCGCACCCACATGTGGGCTGCACAGGAGAACCAAGTCTCGCTGCCGCTGGAAACCGCACCAATCCAAGCACCGGGGACGGCCTCCGCCCCGCCGATTGACCCGGCCGCCGTAGCCGCGGCGCTGCATCGGGAGCTTGAAACCGTGCAGTGGACGCAGGTCCTGAAGGGCCCGGTGCTGAGCAAGTGCAACATGCAGGCGTCCGCCGGTGGATCCCTTCCCGCCACTAACGACGGAGTGGACTGCCGGCAATACAAGCTCGCCGTGCCCGCCGGCCAGGAATGCCCCGCCACGCCGCAGGGCCGCGTCCTGGACGGGAAGGACTGGCGGTGCAACGGATCAATGTTCCCCGCCGGCGCCGCGGGCCAGCTTCCGCCAGTGGTGGTTGGCGGCGCCGACGAGCTCCGGGCACTGCTGGGCCGGGAGCCCAGCCCCGCCGCGGTGGAGGCACTGAACACCGGCGGAATGGTGGTCAGCAACCCGGTCTTCGAAAAGGACGGGAAAACCACGCTCCAGTCCTATGACGTTCGCCAGCCCGTTCCCGGCCCCGGGCCCGCCGTTTCCTACAAGCCCCAGAGCAACACCGTGCTGCCCGCCGTCGTCGAGGCGCCGGAGGTGCCGGTCCCGTTCTACGGAGTCATCGCACCGGGCACCGCGTCCAGGGCGGGCATGCACGTCGGCAATTCCGTCCTGCTCGCCCAGCTGTCCGCCTACCCGGAAGCCGCTGAGCAGGACCGCGCATCGGCGGCACTCGCGCAGGTCTACCGGATCCAGGCCCTTGGCTTCTACGTTGAGCCGGGAGCGGACCGAACAGGGTCTGAGCTGCTGTGGCTGATCGTTGGCACCAGCGCACTCATCACACTCAGCGCCGCCGGCATCACCACGGGACTTGCGCTCGCCGATGCCCGGGCAGACCACATGACGCTGGCCGGCGTCGGGGCGCCGCCGCGGCTGCGGAAGGCACTGGCCGCTGCGCAGTCCCTCATGACCGCGTCCCTTGGCACCTCGCTGGGAGTGGCCGCCGGGGTGGTGCCCGCAGTCCTCCTCATTGGGGCCACCCGGATGTTCGCAGAGCCCGTCGTTCCCTGGATGCCGCTGCTGGCGCTGCTCGTTGGCGTGCCGCTGACAGGCAGTGCACTGGCCTGGGTCTTTGCCCGTGCCCGCCTGCCGGTGTCCCGGCGACGTCTCGGCTCCTGACAGCTAGGTTGGCCCTGACTGCCGGCCCGGGGCGGACGGCGGACGGCCCGGGGCGGACGGCGGACAACCCGGCAGGCCGTCCGCTCACCGCGGTATCGCGACCGCTCGTCGATTCCTCGGCCAGCACCCCGCAAATGACCGCGATTGAAGCCCTACCCGTTGGTAGGGTGCCCGTGGCACAGTCCGTGCCACCTGGGAATCTCAAGGAGGAGACATGGGCACCATGCCTGAGGACGGGACCCGAACCGCGGCCGAGGACCTGAATCCCGACGTCGACGGATCGCTGCCGCCGGCGTCCGTTGATGACGCGGTCCGCGACGCCGAGGAGCGCAGATGGACCCCTGCGAAGATCGCCATCTGGGTTGCCATCGCACTCCTGGGCGGCGTGGCCTGGTTCATGCTGGCGGTCGTCAGAGGCGAAACGGTGAACGCCATCTGGTTCGTGTTTGCCTCGGTGTGCACCTACCTGATCGGCTACCGCTTCTACTCGAAGGTCATTGAGCGGTATCTGCTCAAGCCTGATGACCGCCGCGCAACGCCGGCCGAATACAAGGCCGACGGCAAGGACTACGTCCGTACGGACCGCAACGTCCTCTTCGGACACCACTTCGCCGCCATCGCCGGAGCAGGCCCGCTTGTGGGACCCGTTATCGCTGCCCAGATGGGGTATCTCCCCGGCACCATCTGGATCATCATCGGCGTCGTCCTCGCCGGCGCCGTCCAGGATTACCTGGTCATGTTCTTCTCCATGCGCCGCGGCGGCCGTTCCCTCGGCCAAATGGCACGCGAGGAGCTCGGCGTCATCGGCGGTACCGCCGCCCTCGTGGCCACCCTGCTGATCATGGTGATCATCGTCGCGATCCTGGCGCTCGTCGTCGTCAATGCCCTGGGGGAGAGCCCCTGGGGCGTCTTCTCGGTGGGCATGACCATTCCGATCGCGCTTTTCATGGGCGTGTACCTGCGGTACCTGCGTCCGGGCAAGGTCATGGAGGTTTCAATCATCGGCTTCGTGCTGCTCATGGCGGCCATCATCGGCGGCGGCGCAGTGGCAGGCACGGAATGGGGTGCTGCGTTCTTCCACCTGGACAAGGTCACCATCGCGTGGGGCCTCATCGTCTATGGCTTCATCGCCGCCATCCTGCCCGTGTGGCTCCTGCTCGCACCGCGAGACTACCTCTCGACGTTCATGAAGATCGGCGTGATCGCGATGCTCGCCGTGGCCATCATCGTGGTGCGCCCCGAGATTACCGTTCCCGCCTTCAGCGAGTTCGCCGGCCGCGAGAACGGCCCGGTCTTCTCCGGGGCACTGTTCCCGTTCCTGTTCGTCACCATCGCCTGCGGCGCGCTGTCCGGCTTCCACGCCCTGATCTCCTCCGGCACCACGCCCAAGCTCATCGAGAAGGAGCGGCAGACCCGCTTCATCGGCTACGGCGGAATGCTGATGGAATCCTTCGTCGCCATCATGGCGCTCGTGGCGGCCATTTCGATCGACCGCGGGATCTACTTCGCCATGAACGCCCCCGCGGCACTGACCGGAGGAACGGTGGAGACGGCGGCGCAGTGGGTCAACGGACTAGGCCTGGCCGGCGTCAACATCACCCCCGATGTCCTGGCCCAGACCGCCTCCAACGTGGGCGAGGAAAGCATCGTCTCGCGCTCCGGCGGTGCACCGACCCTGGCCGTGGGCCTTGCCCACATCATGCAGCAGTTCATCGGCGGCACCGGCATGATGGCGTTCTGGTACCACTTCGCCATCATGTTCGAGGCTCTGTTCATCCTCACCGCTGTCGACGCCGGAACCCGCGTTGCGCGGTTCATGCTGCAGGATTCGATCGGGAACTTTGCCCCGAGGTTCAAGGAAGCGTCATGGCGGCCCGGCGCCTGGCTCTGCACGGCGATCATGGTCGGCGCCTGGGGCGCGGTGCTGCTGATGGGTGTCACCGACCCGCTGGGCGGCATCAACACCCTGTTCCCGCTGTTCGGCATCGCCAACCAGCTGCTGGCCGCGATCGCGCTGGCGGTGTGCATGGCCATCGCGGCCAAGCGCGGCTCTTTCCGGTACCTGTGGATTGTTGCCGTCCCGCTGGCCTTCACGGCGGTCGTCACCATCACTGCAAGCATCCACAAGATCTTCTCCTCCGTCCCGGCGGTGGGGTACTTCGCCAACAACGCCGCCTTCAGCAAGGCCCTGGCCGACGGGAAGACCTCCTTTGGCACGGCAAAGACCACTGCGGCCATGGAAGCGGTGGTCCGCAACACCATGATCCAGGGCTGGCTGTCCGTCGTCTTTGTGGTCCTGAGCATCATCGTCATCATCACCGCAGTGGCGGCCACCGTGAAGGCCTTCCGGAACACGACGGCAGGGGTCCCGAACCTCAATAACGAGGACCGGCCGCATCCCTCTCGGGTGTACGCACCCGCCGGGCTGATCCCCACTTCTGCCGAACGCGAGCTCATGGCGGAATGGAACAAGGTGCCGGCAAATATGCGTGCTGAGCGGGCAGGCCATCACTGATGAGTGCCGGTGCGGGATTGGGTGGCCTGCTGCACCCGGTAGCGCAGGCCCTCCGCGGGTTGGCGAAGTACCTGCAGGGAGTCATGGGGGCTGACGCTTACCGCAAGTACCTGGAGCACCATGCGGCGGCAGGCCACGGCACACCGCCCATGGACGAGCGGGCGTTCTGGCGCGACCGGACCGACCGCCAGGACACCAACCCGCAGGGCAGGTGCTGCTGACCATGGGTGCCCTGCCGGCCGGATTCGCCGTCCGCAGGATCGGGCCGGCGGATGCCGGCGCGCTCGTCGCACTGGCGGCCACGGACAACCTCTTTGACGAGGATCCGGGCACCGCGCCGTCGGGGGTCTTAGATCCCGACGGCGCCCGGGACTTCCTCGCGGACCCCTCGGTTCTCTTCTGGCTGGCGGAGGCCGGGGGACAGACCGTGGGTTTCCTGCACTGCTGCATCCAGCGGCGCCGGACGCCCGGCCCCTGGGCGGAGCTTCTGCTGATGGAGATGGGCACCCATGCCCAGTGGCGCCGTCGGGGCATGGGCCGGGCGCTTGTCGCGGAGATGGAAGCCTGGATGAGGAGCAACGGCGTGGCTGAAGTGTGGGTCCCGGCCAACACCTATGCGGTCGGTTTTTACCGCAAGTGCGGTTTCGCTACGGACGAAGGCGAAATCCTGGTCAAGGAGCTTCATTGACTGGACTCCGCGTTCCGGGCCCGTGAGAGTATGAACGCATGAGCGATCCCGAAGACACTCAACCCGCCCAGGCGGCCGGTCCGCAGGCCGCCGCCCAGCCCGGCGAACCCGGCATTCAGCCCGCTGCGCAGCAGGCCGCGGAGCCTTCCGTGGCGTCCTCCGCGCCGCAGGATGACGAGGAGCCCGTGGAGGGCACCACCCTTGATGCGGGAGCTGCCGACCGCGCTGCCGACGCCGGCCAGCCCAAACATGCCAGCCTGCAGGACCTAGTGGACGAGCCTGCCAAGGTGATGCGGATCGGCACCATGATCCGGCAACTGCTCGAAGAGGTGAAGTCGGCGCCCTTGGACGACGCCGCACGGGGCCGCCTGGCGGAGATCCACGAGCGCTCCATCAAGGAGCTTGAGGACGGCCTGGCGCCGGAACTGGTGCAGGAGCTGGAACGGATCAGCCTGCCCTTCCCGGAGGATGGCACCCCCTCGGACGCCGAACTGCGGATCGCCCAGGCCCAGCTGGTGGGCTGGCTGGAAGGCCTGTTCCATGGCATCCAGACGGCGATCGCAGCCCAGCACGCGGCCCGGGAACACACGATGGCCCAGATGCAGCTCCGGCAGCTTCCGCCGGGGACCGTCATCGCCCCCGGCGTCGTCATTGGTGAAAACGGCGAGCCGCAGCGTGCCAAGGCATCCCAGCCCGGCACCGACCCGCTGCACCCGGGCCGGAAGGAAGACCCCGACCACGGCCCCGGCCAGTACTTGTAGGCCTCTTTGGGATTTTTCACGGCCGCCCGGCAAGGGCGGAAAGACGACGCGGAACTTGGCAAGGGCTTGTGGCGCCGAGCCCACGATCGGTTCCACCGCGGCCTTGACCGGTACCACCAGGTGCTCGAGGGCGTGGAGGACGAGCAGCTCTATGGAGAACTGGTCGAAATAGCCAACCAGCTGGCAGGCCTCTCCGGCCGTGTCCGGGAGATCTGTGTTGAGGCGCAACGGCGGTCACCCAGCGAGGGCCTGGATATTCCGCACGCCCTGTCCGGAGTTCACCGTTCGCTGTCCAAAGCGGGCAATTCGCTGGCCGCCACCGCCGAGGCGGCCGCGATGCTCCGGCTCGCCGTGGGTCCGGTGCCCGTCGGGGCGGCCTCGGTCTGGCGCCGGGCGGAAACTGTCTTTGAGCAGGTGGCCGACGCCGAACGGCTCCTTTCGGAGTCGTGACCGGCCTGTATTTTCCCCTGCCCCGAAATATTCCCCGTGCCGGGCCGTTACGCGGCTAGCTTAGCTTCGTCATATTCCATGCGCTCCGAGTTTGATTGTTGGCAGGATGGACAAATGACTTCTTCACCAACACTGACATTCAATGACGGCAACACCATTCCCCAGCTGGGCTACGGGGTGTGGCAGGTTGAAGACGACGTCGCCGAGAAGGTTGTCTTCCAGGCATTCCAGGCCGGGTTCCGCCACATCGACACCGCCAAGATCTACGGCAACGAATCCGGCGTCGGCCGCGCGATCGCGAGCTCCGGGCTGTCGGCCGAGGAAATTTTCATCACCACCAAGCTGTGGAACTCCGACCAGGGCTACGAATCAACGCTTGCCGCGTTCGAGGAGTCACTGGAGCGCCTGGGCCTTGAAACACTGGACCTCTACCTCATCCACTGGCTTCAGCCCAAGCAGGACAAGTACGTGGACACGTGGAAGGCGCTGATCGAACTTCAGAAGCGCGGCAGGGTCAAGTCCATCGGTGTCTCAAACTTCACCATCGAAGGCCTGCAGCGGATCATCGACGAGACCGGCGTGGTTCCCGCCATCAACCAGGTGGAACTGCACCCGTACTTCAGCCAGCCGGAACTGCGCGAATTCAATGCCTCCCAGGGCATCCTGACCCAGGCCTGGTCTCCGCTGGGCCAGGGCGGCGAGCTCCTCGAGGACCCGATTATTGCCGGCATCGCACAGAAGCACGACGCCACTCCGGCGCAGGTGGTCATCGCCTGGCACCTCGCCATCGGAAACGTCGTCATCCCCAAGTCCGTCACGGAGTCCAGAATCCGCGAGAACTTCGACGCCCTGAACGTCACTCTGGACGCCGAGGACGTTGAAGCCATCAACGGCCTGGACCGCACCGCGGAAGGAACTGGCAGGATCGGCCCCGACCCGGCTGTCTCTGACTTCGCCTAATTCCCAGGTGGCCGCTGAGAGGCCCCGCCGTGTTCGCTCAAGCGGACGGGGCGGGGCCTCTCAGCGTTGACCGGGCCGGGCTGTTCGGGCCGGGTTGACCGGGCCGGGCTGTTCGGGCCTGGCTGGGCAGGCTTTGCGGCTTAGGCGGCGAGCTGTTCCTGCTGGACGGCGACGGCGTCGACGATGGCCCAGCTGTCCTCGTCCGTGATGCTGCGGCTGGCGAAACGCTCAGCTGCCGCCACAGTGTCGAAGACCTCCGTGCGGATCCGGCCGCAGTCGGCGTCGAAGTAGGTTACGTGGAACTCCTGATTAATTTCCATGGCTCCATCGTGCAACCGGGGTCTGACATTTTTGGCAGTTCAGTCCGGCGTGTTGCGGAGCCGGAGCACACGTTCCTTCGCCAGCACGGCCGACCGCTCGCTTTTCTCCGCTGCCCGGGCGTACTGCTTCGCCTCGGCGGCAGCCGTCTCGCGGTCCTTGCGCGCGGCATCGAGCGAGAGCTCCAGGGCCCGGAGCCGCTGCCGTGCCTCGTTGACGTCCGCAGTGAGCTGGACGAAGGCTGCCGCGGCTTCCTCCTGGGCCCGGGCGCGGCGCGCGGCCTCATCTGCGGCCTCAGCGGCCGCTTCCTCGGCCTCTGCCAGCGCCGCCTGGGCCTTCTCCAACAGTGACGGTGTGACCGGGCGGGGAGCGGTGCGGACCGCATGGAGGCGCGGCTTCTCGGGCTCTACGGCGTCGGCATCGCTGTCCGTCCGGGCCCCGGCCTTCCGAGTCTGGGTCCGTGTGCGCTGAGCGGGCGGAGCCGTTGCGGCGGTTGGTTCCCTCCGGCGACCTTTCGGTACTTCACCAGAGGGGCGCTGCGTTCCACTGGGCCGCGGGAGCGGCGGCGGCAGCTTGCCGAGAGCGGACGGAACCGCCACGGCGTCACTGACATCAACCTGGTCCACGCCGTCGGCTGACAGTCCGCGGAGTAAGAGCCCGCTTTCGATGGCGGCGCCAGCCGCCAGATCCGCAGTTGCGGCCCGCAGTGTCGCTTCCACTTCGGTGGCAACTGCGCCGCTGATCTTCCGGCCCTGCTTTTCAGCGGCGAGCCGTGCTTCACCCACAGCGGTGCCGAGGAGCTTCCGCCGTTCCTTGGCGAGTTCCCTCAAGGCTGCGGCATCGAGTGACGCCTGAGCCTCCTGCATCGTCTGTCCGAGGGTCCTGAGCCGCTGAACGGCGTCGGGGTTGTGATGCGCCAGCATGTTGATGGTCCAGGCGGCCACCGAAGGCTTCGGCAGGGTCCGGATCGCCTGGGCAAGGGTCTTGTTGGATGCGGCGGCATCCTTGGCTGCGGCAGTGCGGGCGGCGACGAACTCGTCGAAGGGAAGCGCGTACAGGGCCTGGGCGGTGCGCTCCAGTTCCTCCTCCATGAGAGCCATCATATGTTTCGGCGCGCAGGTTTGAGCATGCCCCAGCACAGGCGGCGTTCCGGCCCGACGCATTCCTCCGGGCGCGGTTCCGCTCTAGTGGGCGGCTAGTCTGCCACCATGGCTGCTCTGCCACCTGTCCCGCAGGTGCTGGTACATCCTGAGGGCAGCTCGGTAGAGGCCAGCAGCCATTGCATGGATGAGTAGAACGACCACCTGCACGGCGCCGGCCCCGAGCAGAAGCAGGCCAAAAACAGCGAGTGCCGGCAGGAACATAAGAAAAACGGCTACGGCAACGGCAATATAGCCGAGGGCATAGTTGACGATTGTCGCCTGGTCCACGTGAAATCACCACAACCAGCTCAATGACTCCGGATGCTGCGGAACTCTCTGCAGCTGAGGTGATGTGGTCCCCGGCTGCTCCTGCAGCCGGGGACCACTTAGCGGGATGAGGATCCGCACGCTGATGTTGCTGCACGTGCGCATTATGCGCTGTGGCGTTCTCGATAAGCTCACCGCCCAATAAGCAGCTTTGCGTTTACCGGTATCCCGTCCCGGTCCATGAGGCGTTGACTTGCTGCCGGGGACCCCTCCTTGACCTCAGTTCCGATGCTGGTGATACCGATTTTTATAGCACCGCCCCGCAGGCCTGACAAGAGAATTTTCGGGGCACGGGCACCGGGTGCTTGCCAGCTACTAAGCCTGCTGATTAACTCATCTCTATAGCTGGTGCCACACCCGCGGTACCTGTCTGGTGGAAAGGAAAGTGCGTCATGGGAATTCTTGGATTTCTCCTGCTCGGTCTGATTGCGGGGGCCATTGCAAAAGCCATTCTTCCCGGGAGGCAGGGCGGCGGTTGGATTGTCACCCTCGTCTTGGGTGTCGTCGGGGCTATCCTCGGCGGCTGGATCGGTTCGCTGATCTTCGGTGGTGGCCTGGGTGATTTCTTCGACCTGAGGACCTGGCTGTTGTCCATCCTCGGCGCCGTTATTGTGTTGCTGATCTACGGCGCCGTAACACGCAGAAGCCGGGTCTGACCTGACTTCGTGACACAGGGATCCGCAGTGGGGGCCGGCCCAGACATGGGCCGGCCCCCACTGGTTCCCGCATTTTCGCGGCCAGGCGGGAACAGCGGGAGCGACGATCGATCGTGGGAACAGCATCGATCGCAAGAACACCCGGGGCAAAGGGCTCGCGGCCGGTGAGGAAGTGCTCATGACGTACGCTTCGGACGACTGGACGATACGCCGTCAGGTCATGGACGTCATCGTCGATGTTCTTTCCGCGGTTGCCACGGGGCCCGACGTGCGCACTAGCCTGTTGCGCCACCTCGAGGAAAACCCGGGAAATCCGGAAAGGGCCCTGCTGGCCCACCTGTCGGACCGGAGCATCGCCGACGACGTCGCGTAGCGGCGCCCGGTTGATTCGCGCGGTTGAAAACAGACGGAAAGCCGGCTGGCCGCCGTCGTCGTGCATGTACTCGCCAGAGGAAAACCAAATTCTCAGGACCAGAAATCGGCGGCCTTGGCGGTGTCCTCCGGGAATTCGTATACCTCGCTGACTTTGCCGTCTTTTAATGCGAAGACGATGACAGTGCGCTGGTCGATGGCAGCGCCGTTGCGTTGCGCGTGCACCCTCTGGAATCCAATGGTGTGCTTTTCCCCGCCAATCAGATCATCCAAATCGACTTTGATGGTGCCGTCGGATCGTGTGAACAGTTCGCCGAAGTATGCAAGGATGGCGTCCAGGCCCTGCTTGTCACCGGACAGCCCGCCGCTGCCTCCCAGATGCCATACTGCGTCCTCCGCGAACAGGCCGCGAAGAGTGTCCATGTCACCTGCACCAAACGCTTCGTAACCCCGCCGTACCAAATCAACATCTTCCCGGGTTCCCATTTCGCACCTCACCGTCGTCGTTGTCGGGTCCCAGCGAGGAAAGGTTAAGCCTGCGCGAGGATCGTGTCGATGGTCAGTTCATTGCTGGCGTCCAGTCTCGGGCGTCAGTGGGCCCGGGGAATGTGAGATTCCCGCATTTATCCATTCACGAAGTGAAATTCGCAGTAAATTTTCTCCATCACGCGGGGGATCCGGGAGTTTGGCCCCTAGGATGAGCTGGTCTCATAACTCAGAACCCGTGGGGGGGAAATCCATGAGCTATCAGCAATATCCGCAGCAGCAGGCTTACCAGGCAGCAGCCGGCGAGCCGCCGCTTTGGGCACCGTATTACGGGGCGCCCTTTCCTGTGGCAGTCCGCCGGTTTTTCAAGAAGTACGCCACGTTCTCGGGTAGGGCCAGCCGGAGTGAGTACTGGTGGTGGGTGCTCGTCGCGGCCGTGGTCGGCATCATCATCAACATCATCACGGCCGTAGGAGGTTCGGCTGGAGCAACTGTGGCCGCCAACGGTACTGCGGTGCCCGGTCCGGGCGCCACGGTTGGCCTCGTCGTGGCCATCATCTGGGGACTGGCGACCATTGTTCCTTCCCTGGCATTGACTGTGCGGCGCCTTCACGATGTAAACGTGAGCGGCTGGCTTGTGCTGCTGGGGCTTGTGCCGTTCCTTGGGGCCATTGCACTGCTGGTCCTGACCATCCTGCCGTCAAAGCCCGAAGGGCAGCGGTTCGACGTGCCGGCGGCCTAAGGCCAGGGCATTTACCCTAAGGAGCCCGCCGACCACGGATCATCCGGCCGTCCCGGCGGGCTCCTTTTTGCCCTGGTAAGGGCGGCAGTCTGGTGCACTGGCAATTGACGCCGGCTTGTGAAAGCCCTATGTTATCGATTGTCGTTATTAACGAGTTTCGATAACTGGGGGACGGGTGAAAATTTACAAGAGCGCCGCTGAGGCGTCAGGCCGGAAGCAGATTGTGTCCAGAACCGATGCGCTATTCCTGATGGTTGCCTCGGCGGCGGCGGCAGTCGCGACGACGGCCCTGACGGTGTCGGGCATCGTTGCCTCCTCTGCGGAGCAGGTTACGCTCACGCTTCCTGTGGCAACGCCGCGCCAGACGGCGTCCGGATTGTCGCTGGGGGCTACCGGGGAATACACGGCCCTGGATGCGACCATCCCGGTCCTTCCTTCCGGCCCGGCGGCGCTGCTGGGCTGGGCGGAGGCACTGAACCAGACAGGTATCCTGGCCGTTCTGGCGCTGATCTTCCTGCTGGCCTACCGGCTTCGTAGCGAGATTCTCTTCACCCCTGGCTCTGCGTGGCTTGTTGGTGCCGGGGGAACCGTCCTCGCTGTGACCGGGACCGTGGGGCAGATACTCGATTCTCTTGCGCGGAGCTGGCTGGCAGGCCTGATCGGAGCGGACGGGCACGCGCCGGGGGAGTCCTACATCTTCTCCCTGGACTTCAACGTCGGTCCGCTGGTGCTGGGCATCGCCTTAATTCTCGTGGCCGGGGTCTTTCAGTTGGGGCGGCGGCTGCAGAAGGACACCGAGGGCCTGGTCTGATGCCGGCGGACGAAACAACAGGAATCCATTGCCGGCTCGACGAGCTGCTGGCAGACCGCGGGATGACCCTGACCGAACTGAGCAAGCGCGTCGGTGTCAGCCTGGTGAACCTGTCGGTGCTGAAAAACGACAGGGCCAAAGCGATCAGGTTCTCCACCCTGACAGCCATCTGTGACGCCTTGGACTGCCAGGTCGGGGACCTTCTGGTCACCTCGGGCGGCACCGCTGGCCTTCCCTGATCCCTGTTACCCGCGGGGTCTGGACACCGGAAGCCACCGGACCTACCGTTCAGATGGTGGTTGCTGTGGGAGACGACGGCGACTGCCGAGGGCCCGTAATCGGGCCACCCGTAATGACAGGAGGAAGCAGATGGAAACTGTTGAAGAGACCGTTGATGTCGCAGTTCCGGTCCATACGGCCTATAACCAGTGGACACAGTTCGAATCATTTCCGCAGTTCATGTCCGGCGTGGAATCCGTAACCCAGCTGAGCCACACCACGAATCACTGGGTGACGAAGGTCGGCGGCGTGAAGCGGGAATTTGATACGGAGATCGTTGACCAGGAGCCGGATGACCGGATCGCCTGGCGCAGCACTGACGGCAAGTCCCATGCCGGCATCATCAGGTTCACGCCGCTGGACGCCACCCACACCAAGGTGAAGGTCCACTTCGAGTGGGCGCCGGAAACCGTTACCGAGAAGGCGGGCGCGGCCCTGCAAATCGACAAGATGCAGGTGAAGTCAGACATGCGGAAGTTCAAGGACTTCATCGAATCACGCGGCACCGAAACCGGTGGCTGGCGCGGCGAAGTCGAGGACACTGGCCCCACCGGGCAGTTCTAGACAGGCTCCGCCATGGACCTGTTGCATGAACAGGTCCATGGCTCGTGCCGTTACGCACATGGTTCCCCAGCGCAGGGTTCCCCTGAGGTGGGGATCCTTGTGCACGCACTGGGGACTCGTGCGCGCACGCGCCGGTGGCC
The DNA here is from genome assembly GCF_040448525.1 of Arthrobacter sp. K5. Taxonomy (NCBI): domain Bacteria; kingdom Bacillati; phylum Actinomycetota; class Actinomycetes; order Micrococcales; family Micrococcaceae; genus Arthrobacter; species Arthrobacter sp. K5. Next base: position 4,005,134 of record NZ_CP159279.1, read on the forward strand.
CGCCACCGTAGCTGTGACAGCCTTGGCGGCGGCATTTCCTGTGCTGTCTGGCTGCACCGCGCCGGAGCCACAGGAATCTGCTGGGCCACTGCCGATAACGGTGGAGGTGAACCAGTCGCGCGACCAGTACGGAAAACAGTCCATCCAGCTCCTGCTCACCAACGTGTCCGGCAGGCCCCTGACGGTGGCTGCCGCGCAGCTCGCGTCGCCCCTGTTCCGCGGGCAGATCCTGTGGGAGCCAACCGGCGGCGGCCTCGAACTGCCTCCCGGCCAGCCCAAGAGTCTTCCAGCCAGGCTTCCGGCCCCGGTTTGCGGACCGGAGCAATCAGCCACGGAGGAATCAACCACGGAGCCAACAACCACCCAGCAGCCTGTCGTCACCGTGAGATATTCGCAGGCCGGCCAGGCCGGCGTGCGGGAGGTGGCGCCCGTCGCCGTCGACCCTTTCGGGGTCCTGGAGCGGAACAACATGGAGCTGTGCCTTGCGGCAGGGGCGGCCGCGGTGGCGGACATCGTCCTGGACCGCAGACTTGAGGTTGCGCCGGACTCCCGCACCGGCGTCGTCCGCCTGCTCATCACCCCGAAGGAAGCGGGCGGCGCAGGCCCGGGCGGAGGATCGATGACCATCGCGAGCATCGCGGGGACCACCCTGGTTGCCGAATCGGCGGAAAGCCCTTGGCCGCGGAACATCCGCATCGTGCAGGGCGCCCCACGCATTGAACTGCGTCTGCGCATCCGCCCTGCCCGGTGCGATCCGCATGCCGTCGCCGAGGACAAGGTGGGTACCCTGCTGCCCCTGAATGTGAGTTTGGGAGGACGTGAGGGACAGTTGAAGATCGCGGCAGGAACGGCACTGCGTGGACAGACTTACGACTTTGTGACCTCAGCCTGTGCCCAGCTGAACTAAGCGCTGAAGGAACTATTGGGCCGGGCGATGGCGGCTCGCGAGAGCTTCCTGCAGTTCCGGCAGGTGGAGGTCGATGTCCCGGGCCACGCCGGCAGCGGCGGCCAGGTCAGCGACCACCAGGGCCTTCTCCAGTTGGGTACACAGGTGGCTCATCTGCAGGGCGCCAGCCATTGACGATGACGTGCGCAGGCTGAGGGCAGCGTCCAGGGCCATCTCCCGGTGCCCGACGCCGACACTCCGGATGATGCGGTCAACGCGCTGTGGAAGGAGGGCTGTGTAGTTGTCCGCAAAGGCCTCAGCCGCCGCCGTCGAACAACCTTCCGCCAAGTTTCGGAGGTGCTGCCCGTCCAGGGCCGGTGGGGGCGCCTCAGCCTGAGGCCGGTGTTTTTGCACCATCCGCTGCTCCCTTACGGATGGGCCCCCTCCGCCGCGGTTCTGGGGCCAGACGACGGAGGGGACGTGTGTGGGTTATGTGTTGGCACGGGAGGGGTGGGTGCCGGTGAAGAGCACGAAGGCGTAGGCCCTGCCCGTGGCGGAGTTCAGGTTGCGGCCCATAGTGGCGAACGTCCGTTTCTTGAAGGCGCCCGGCGTGCGGACTCTGGAGGACCGGTCATCCGTGCCGGTACCGAACACTCTGCCTTCCGTGCCTCAAGGAACTATCGAGTGCCGATCAATACTTGCTCAAGAAAATTCTGTTCCGCTGCCGCCTGTGCAAGACCGGCTGGAGGCGCGGGCGCTGATGAGGGGTACGCCAGGATCCGTTCCCGAGGACGGCACTCCGGTACACCGTGGAGGTCGGCGCCGAAGGGCGCCTAAAGATGTGCCCCGGGCCTATCGGCGCCTACGGGCGAAACCAGCAAAAAACCCCGTACCGCCGCCGAACGAGCGACAATACGGGGTTCTTCCCGAGCTTCCTATCAGAATCGAACTGATGACCTTTTCATTACGAGTGAAACGCTCTACCGACTGAGCTAAGGAAGCACCGCACCAATCAGCCGGAAAACCGGCCGGTTCATGCAAGAGACAACTGTAATAGAGTCCCCGCGTCCGGGTCAAAATGAGCGTCCCGCAGGCTGAGATTGACGTTGGCAGGACGTTCATTCCGCCGTCGGATCCGGTTCAGGCCCACAACAGCAACGGCCGCCATGCTGGACCCGAAAGTGGCGCAGCATGCCTGCGCGCCAGCGGCAAAGGAGCTCGACCATGACACCAGACAGTGCAATCTCAACCCGTCGCGAGCTGCGCACTGCCCCCGCGGCGGGCGCGGACGCGGCAGACCATGACCAGCCCGTCCTGCTGGCGGTGCTGGCCATGGTGGGAACAACCGTATACGACGGCGGCCTCATGGACCGCGCGATGTCCCGCACGCTGGCGGATCAGGGAGTCCAGGCCGGCTCGGCGCGCTTCGAACGCATGCTGCGCTACGCGAGGGAGCGTTCCGGCATCTCGCGGATGACGGTTTTCGCCGAACTGTTCGACGACCCCCAGGCAGCGGCCAGCGCCAACAAGAAGTTTGAGCTGAACTGCGACGAACTCATCGCCGACGGCGGAGTGCGGGCCGTCCCCGGGGCGGAGGACACCATCGGCTGGCTGCGGGACGCCGGCATCAAGGTCTGCCTGGCCACCGGTTTCGGGCGCCACACGCAGAACATGGTGCTCGAATCCCTGGGCTGGATGGGCCTGGCGGACCTTAGCCTGTGCCCCGCGGACGCCGGCCGGGGCAGGCCGTTCCCGGACATGGTGCTGACCGCGGTCCTGGCCCTCGACATCGACGACGTCCGGAAAGTTGCCGTAGTGGGGGACTCCGCCGCGGACATCCATTCGGGGCTGCGCGCCGGGGCCTCGGTGGCTGCCGGGGTGCTGACCGGGTCGAACTCGGAGGCGGCGCTTCGCAGCGCAGGTGCCACCGACGTCTTGCCTTCCATCAAGGACTTTCCCGCCCTCCTGGAGCGGCGAGCCTACCGGCTCTGAAGACCTCGACGGCGGCCGCCACAGCCGCAGGGATCAGCAGACGGTGTTGTCCGCCGGCTCCTTGCCGTCAACCAGGTACTTGTCCACGGCATCGCTGATGCAGGTGTTGGACCGGCCGTAGGCGGTATGGCCCTCGCCCTTGAAGGTCAGCAGGGACGCGTTGCCCAGCTGCTTGCGCAGTTCGCTGGCCCCTTCCACCGGCGTTGCCGGGTCACCGGTGGTGCCGACGACGACGATCGGGGCGGAGCCGCTGTACTTCACCGGGGCCGGGGTGCGGATGTTCTTGTATGGCCAGTCGGCGCAGTTCGCACCGCCGTAGGCGAAGAAGTAGCCCAGGGTGGGGGAAGCCTCGAGGAGGCGCTGCTCTTCGGCGCGCATGGCCACCGGATCGCTGCTCATGGGGTAGTCCAGGCAGTTGATGGCACTAAAGGCCAAAGCCGTGTTGGAGGTGTACTTGCCGTTGGGGGAGCGGTCTGCGCCCAGGTCCGCCAGGCGGAGCATGGGGCTGACATCGCCCTTCATAGCGGCGTCCAATGCCTGGGTCAGGGCCGGCCAGCTTTCGTTGCCGTACATCGGCACAATGAGGCCGCTGACGAAGAGGTTGCCGCCCACCAGGCGGCCGTCCTTGGCGGTGCGGGGGGTCTGGACCACGGAAGTGATGAGGTCGCGGATCTGCTGCAGGCCGTCGTCGACCGTGCCGCTCAGGGGACAGCCTTCCTCGCCGAGGCAGTGTTCAACGTAGGCGCGCAGCGCCTTTTCGAACGCCCGGGCCTGGCCCAACGTCAGGTCCTCGGCGCTGAGCGAGGGGTCCATGGCGCCGTCGAGGACCATGCGCCCCACATTGTCAGGGAACAGGGAAGCGTACGTGGAGCCGAGGAAAGTCCCGTACGAAAAGCCCATGTAGTTCAGCTTGGAATCGTTGAGCACGGCGCGCAGGACGTCCAGATCCTTGGCCGCGCTGACGGTATCGATGTGCCCGAGCACGGGCCCGGTCTGTTCCGCGCACTTGGCCGCGGTGGCCTTGTTGTCGGCGAGAAGCGTGGCCAGCCCGGCATCGGTTTCCGGCGTGTAGATCTTCGCCCGGGCCTCGTCCCGTTCCTTGTCGGTGAGGCAGGTGACGGGCGCGGAACGCTTGACGCCGCGCGGATCGAAGCCCACGAGGTCGTAGTTGGCGCGCACAGTCTCGGAGAAGTGGCTGTTGCCGGCGTCCCTGACGAAGTCGTAGCCGGACGCGCCCGGACCGCCGGGGTTGACCAGCAGGCTGCCCTTTTTGTCCCCGGTGCTGGCGATTTTCACCGCAGCCAGTTCAATGGTGTCGCCGTCAGGCTTCGCATAATCGACGGGCACCTTGACCTTGGCACACTGCAGCTTGTCCTCGCAGGGCTCCCAAATGATCCTCTGCGAGTAATAGGCCTTCAGCCCCTCGGGGGCGGCCGCTGCTATGGAGGGGTCGGCCTGTCCCGTGGAGCCGTTCTGCGGGGACCCGTCCTTGGACGGGCCCAGAGCACTGCACGATGCCAGCAGTACGGCCAGCGCCATGGCGCCGGCCGCCCGCATCCCGGCCGCGAGGGTCCGGGGTCGCGAGGACAGGGGCGGTGCAGACATCATGCGGTTTCTCCTTGTGGACGGTGCCAGTTTGGTCAGGCAAATGGGGGTGCGTGGCTACTGGATCAGGCTTGCGGCCATTGACTCTACGGCCAACAGCGGCGCGACGTTGGTGGTGGTGATTCGCTTGCGGGCGTTGTTAATGGCGTCCATCCGGGCGAGGGTCACGTCCGGCCCGGACCTTTGGGCAAACTCTTCCAGCTCGCTCCTCAGCTCAACGTTCACCAGTTCCACGGCGTTCCCCAGCTGGATGATCAGGACATCCCGGTAGAACGACAGGAGGTCGGTCAGTGTCCGGTCGAGGGAATCGGTGATGGAGCGCTTGGCGCGCCGCTTTTGGTCGTCCTCCAACTGCTTCACCTGGCTGCGCATGGCGGGCGGCAGGGTGCCGGTCTCGGGGGCGCCGAGGGTGGCCAGCAATGCGGCCTTTTCGGCAGCGTCCCGTTCCTCGTTGGAGCTCGTGGCTTCTTCGGTGGCGATCTTGACGAGTTTGTCAGCCATCATCACGGCGGCCGTGATGCCCCGCAGCCCCAGCGGGAACCGGACGGTCTCCAACCGCCGCTCCCGGGCCTCGGCGTCGCGGGCCAGCCGCCGGGCGATGCCCACGTGGCTCTGCGCTGCCCGGGCGGCACGCTCGGCAAGGGCCGGATCCACGCCGTCGCGGTTCACCAGCAGGGCCGCGACGTCGGCGGCCGGCGGGAGCCGCAGCGCAACCGCACGGCACCTCGACCGGATGGTCACCAGGACGTCCGCGGGGGACGGAGCACACAGCATCCAGATGGTGCGTGGCGTGGGCTCCTCGATGGCCTTGAGCAGCACATTGGTGGTGCGCTCTGCCATGCGGTCGGCGTCCTCCACCACGATGATCCGCCAGCGCGCCGACGACGGCCGGTTGCCGGCCGTGGCCACGAGTTCGCGTGCCTCTTCAATGGTGATGGTCACCTTTTCGGTGCGGACAAAGGAGACGTCGGCGTGGGTTTCACCCAGGATGGTCAGGCACGCCGGGCAGGTGCCGCAGCCGCGCATGGTGACGTCGTCCTGGTCGCAGTTCAGTGCGGCGGCGAAAGCTTTGGCGGCATTTGAACGTCCCGACCCCGGAGGCCCGGTGAACAGCCAGGCGTGAGTGAGCCCCTCACCCATGGATGCCTGCCGCAGCTGGGCGACGACGGCTGGCTGCCCCTGCAGGTCATCCCAGACCGTCATGGCCGCCTGCCGGTTGCTGAAAGGAGCTGCTCGACGCGCGCCAGGATCAGTCCGGCGATCTCCTCGACGGGCAGCCGCGCCTCCAGCACCAGGTAACTCTCCGGCCTCGCCTCGGCGAGGTCCAAAAACGCCTGCCGGATCCGGGCATGAAACTCGTCTGCTTCCGACTCCAGCCGGTCCTCGGCAGCATCCCCGGCGGTGCGGCGGCTGCGGCCCTCGGCCGGGTGGACATCCAGCAGCACCGTCAGGTCCGGCTGCAGCCCGGAGGTGGCCCATTCGTTAACGCCCCGGACGGCGTCCGTCCCGAGGCCGCGGCCTGCGCCCTGGTACGCCACCGAGGAGTCGATGTAGCGGTCGGTCAGCACCACCTCGCCGCGGGCCAGGGCGGGCCTGATGACCTGGCTGGCATGCGCGGCCCGGGAGGCGGCGAAGATCAGGGCCTCGGTGTGGGCGTCAATGTGGCCATGGCCGTGATCCAGCACCAGGGAACGGAGCTTCTCGCCGATGGGCGTACCTCCGGGTTCCCGGGTGCGCAGCACGGTGAGGCCGCGCGATTCCAGCGAGCCGGCCAGCCGGGCCGCCTGCGTCGACTTGCCGGCACCGTCACCGCCCTCGAAGGCGATGAAAAGTCCGGGACTCTGCATATTCACTTATCCAGCCTACCGATTTCCACCGACGAAAACGCCCGGCGCCCGCTTCCGCAGCTCGCTGGAAGGGGGCGCTTTCCGTGCGGGCAGGCACCCAACGTACGCTTTGACCATGAGTCTTTCCGATCAGCATGCCGCATCCCTGTCCGCCGAAACGGTGGTTGTGGCCGCCGGCCGTCCGCCCCGTGAACACGACGCGCCGGTCAACCCGCCCATCGTCCTCTCCTCCACGTATTTCGGCACTGGCGCGCTCGACGACGGCGACCGGGGCTACGGCCGCTACTCCAATCCCACGTGGGACCCGTTCGAAGAGGCCCTCGGCCAGCTCGAGGGTGCCTCGCTGCCGGGCCTGCTGTACTCCTCCGGCCTGGCGGCAGTCAGCTCCGCGCTCTCCCTCATCCCCAACGGGGGCGTCCTGGTGATGCCGTCCCACAGCTATTCGGGATCGCTGGTCATGGCTGCCGAGCTGGCGGAAAAGGGCCTCCTGGAGCTCCGCACCGTGGATATCGCGGACACGGAAGCGGTCCGGGCACAGATCGCGCCGCGCAACGGCAAAGCGGCGGACATGCTGTGGCTGGAAAGCCCCACCAACCCGATGCTCGGCATCGCGGACATCCGGGCCCTGACACAGGCCGCCCATGACGCCGGCGCCGTCGTCGTCACGGACAACACCTTCTCCACCCCTTTGGTGCAGCAGCCGCTCAGTCTGGGATCCGACGTCGTCCTTCACTCGGTGACCAAGTACCTGGCCGGCCACTCGGACGTGGTACTCGGCGCCCTGGTGACCTCTGATGCGAAACTGCGCGAAACCCTCCTCCACCACCGCATCATCCATGGCGGAATCGCCGGCCCCTTCGAAGCGTGGCTGGCGCTGCGCGGACTGCGGACCCTGGCCCTGCGGATTGAGCGTTCGCAGGCCTCGGCCGCGGTGCTCGCCGAGCGGCTCAGCGCGCACCCGGCACTGGAGAGCGTGCGGTACCCGGGGCTCGTGTCGGACCCGGGCCACGATCTGGCCAAGTCTCAGATGACAGGATTCGGTTCCATTCTTTGCGTCCATGTGGCCGCTGCCGGCGGGCTCAGCGCTCCCGAAACCGCGGACAAACTGGTCCGTGCCCTGAGCCTGTGGCTGCCGGCCACGTCCCTTGGCGGGGTTGAGTCGCTCATCGAGCGGCGGCGCCGGCACGCCGCGGAACCGGTCAGCGTTCCGGAGAACCTGGTACGGCTCAGCGTGGGCATCGAACACGTCGAGGACCTTTGGGCCGATTTGAAGCAGGCGCTGGACGCGCTGGACCGATAGGCTGGGCTGGTGGACGGACGACTACTGATTTTCTACGTTGAGAGCACGGTCTACTACATCCTGGGGCTGATAGCACTGGCACTCGAGGTGTGGGCCTTCTTTGACTGCGTCCGCCACCGGGCCAACGCCTTCGAGGCTGTAGGCAAGCGCACCAAGACGTTCTGGCTGGCATTGACCGGCGGCAGCCTGGCCGTCGGAGCGCTGTCCGTGCTCGGCGGCGGAGCGGGCGGCCTGCTCGGCCCGCTTGGCCTGTTCGGCCTCGGCGCCGTGGTGGCAGCCTCCGTCTACTTGGCCGACGTCCGGCCGGCCGTGAAGGACGCCGGACGCGGCGGCAGCCGGAACATGGGCCCGTACGGACCCTGGTGACCGGCGTTACCCAGGCGCCACAGCTTCCCAGCCGACCGTAAGTTCCCCCAGCCGCCAACGCGACGGACCATCCTGCACCGGCCACCCGCCGTCGAGCAGTGCCCGGCACATGGCCGTCCACCGTTGCCGGTTACCGAAGGGCGCCAGCGGCGCCGACTCGAGCCAGGCCCGGTCCATCGCCTGCAGCAGCGTGTGGATACGTTCGCCGGGGACATTGCGGTGGATGAGGGCCTTCGGCAGGCGTTCCGCGATCTCGGACGGCAGGACAAAACTCCCGAACCGCACTGACATGGTGAGGCTGAGCGGACGCTTGGCATCAAGGGCAATCCACGCGGAGCGCCGGCCAATCTCGTCGCACGTCCCGTCGATGAACAGGCCATCCGGAGCCAGCCTGCCCTGCACCAGTTCCCAGATGCCGCGGACGTCCGCTTCCTCATACTGCCGCAGCACGTTGAACGCGCGCACAAACACCGGGTTCCCGGGCACCGGAAGTTCGAATCCTCCGTTGTGGAAACTCAGGCCCGGGCGCTCCAGTGACTTCGCCGCACGCACCCGCTCCGGTTCGATTTCGATCCCGCAGACGCGCACATCCGGCCGTACCGCCCGGAGCCGTTCAAAGAGCTCGACGGCGGTGGCCGGCGAAGCGCCGTAGCCCAGGTCCACCACAAGCGGGTCGGCGGACCTCCGGAGCCGCCAGGCCTGCGGCCCTGCCAGCCAGCGGTCCAGCCGGCGCATACGGTTCGGGTTGGTGGTGCCGCGGGTCACGTTCCCCACCGGCTTGCCCCGGCTGCTCCGGTTGGTCACCACCCGTTCTGCTTTCTGCACCACGGCCCCAGCCTATCTGGCGGGCCCTTCCCGGGGATGCGTCCGGGGGATGCGGGCGGCCCCTGCCGCGAGATGTAACTCTCGGCACCCGCGGGCTGCGCTCGGCTAGGATGAAAATCATGACTTACAAGCTGATTCTGCTGCGCCACGGCCACAGCGAATGGAACGCCAAGAACCTGTTCACCGGCTGGGTGGACGTTGACCTGAACGACCAGGGCCGCGAGGAAGCAGCACGCGGCGGGGAGCTGCTGGTTGAGAACAACATTCTCCCGGACATCCTTTACACCTCGCTCCTGAAGCGGGCCATCAACACGGCCAACATCTCCCTGGACAAGGCCGACCGCGGCTGGATCCCCGTCAAGCGCGACTGGCGACTCAACGAGCGCCACTACGGCGCACTGCAGGGCAAGGACAAGGCCCAGACCCTTGCGGAATTCGGTGAGGACCAGTTCATGCTGTGGCGCCGTTCCTACGACACCCCGCCGCCGCCCCTGGACGACAGCAGCGAGTTCTCCCAGTCCCGCGATCCGCGCTACGCGGACCTCGGCGATGAACTGCCCCGCACCGAGTGCCTCAAGGACGTCCTCATCCGCCTGCTCCCGTACTGGGAATCGGACATCAAGGAAGACCTGAAGGCCGGCAAGACCGTCCTGGTCACCGCCCACGGCAACTCCCTGCGCGCACTGGTCAAGCACCTGGACGGCATCAGCGACGACGCCATCGCCAGCCTGAACATCCCCACGGGCATCCCGCTGGTTTACGACCTGGACGAGAACTTCCAGCCGATCACGCCGGGCGGAACGTACCTCGACCCCGAGGCAGCGGAGCAGGCCATCCTGGCCGTGGCCAACCAGGGCAAGAAGTAGCCCCCTGCCCTTCGCTGGTTGAGCCTGTCGCAGCCACAAACGGACGACGCCGGCCGGTCACCTTGGTGACCGGCCGGCGTCGTCCGTTTAGTTCGGTGGAGGTGCTGCCCAGCCGTGCTCGACAGGTTAGCCGTGCTCGATGCTGTTCGGGTGCCACGCGCCCGTCACGAGGTAGGTGACCTTCTGCGCCACGGACACGCCGTGATCCGCGAACCGCTCGAAGTAGCGGCTGGCCAGGGCCACGTCCACGGTGGTGGCCGGGGATTCCTGCCAGTCCGGGCGTGCGATCGCCTTGAACACGCTGAGGTGAAGGTCGTTCACCGTGGAGTTGGCCTTGAGAATGTCGCGGGCAACCTCGAGGTCGCGGGTCTCCAGCAGCTGCGTGAGCTTGTTGGCGATCTCGATGTCCTGCTCGGCGAAACTCTTGAACGTTCCGGTCAGCGCCTCCGGGATCACGGTGGAGGGAAACCGCAGCCGGGCGAGCTGGGCGATGTGGCGGGCAAGGTCACCCATGCGCTCCAGGGAAGCGCTCATCCGCAGCGACCCGACGATCATGCGCAGGTCGCTGGCCACGGGGCCCTGCAGCGCGAGGATGTCGATCGCGCGCTCGTCGAGGCTGTTCTGCAGGAAGTCGATCCTGGCGTCCGCGGCGATGACATCCTGTGCCAGATCGACGTCGGCACTCTCGAACGACGTCGTTGCCTTGCCGATCGCTTCGCTGACCAGCTTTGAAATCTCGATGAGGTCCTCGCCCACATGGGCCAGCTCCTCCTGAAAAACCTTGCGCACGTAGGCGTCCTTTCCTTGGAAACCCCGCCCCGCCGCGGCGGTCAGAATTTCGTGTCACCGTTCCGGCAGTCCAACCGCACACTCTTCCAGTGTTCGGTGAACTGTTACACACCTCAAGATGAACGTTAGCTGAATCCGTACTGTGTGGGCTGTTTAGCGGATATCGGGGCTTCCCGGAAGCATAAGCTGGAGGCGTGGATCCAATGCTCTTAGGTGTCATCGCCGGCCTGGTGGGCCTGTCGTTCGGCGTCTTTGGCGTGCTCGCCTTCCGCGCCAGCGAGAAGCAGCGCGAGCTTGTGGACATTGAGTATGACGAACCGGCGCTGCCGCAGGGCTCCGCGGAAGTCCTCGCCGTCGTCGGACAGGCATTTGTGGTGGTGGACGCGATCGACGGCGTCGTCCGCGCCAGCCCGGCTGCCTATGCCTACGGCCTGGTACGCGGCCACACCGTTGTGCACCGCCAACTGCTGGACATGACGGCGAACGTCCGGCGCGACGGCGTCATTCTGGAGAGGCAGCTGGAACTGCCCCGGGGGCCGCTCGGCCAGGGAACCATCATCGTGCAGGTCCGGGCCGCGATGCTGGGCGAGGAATACATCCTCCTGCTGGCTGATGACCGCACCGAGATCACCCGGACCGAGGAGATCCGCAACGACTTTGTGGCCAACGTGTCCCACGAACTGAAGACACCGGTGGGCGCCATCTCGCTGCTGGCTGAAGCGCTGGAGTCGTCGGCGGACGACGAGGATGCCGTCCGCCGCTTCGCGAAACGCATGCACAAGGAGTCGGCCCGCCTCGCCGCGCTGGTGCAGGACATCATTGAGCTGTCCCGGCTGCAGGGCGCGAACGTGGCGCAGCAGGGCCACCCCGTGGATATCAACGACGTGATCTCCGAGGCGGTGGACCGCTCGCAGCTGCCCGCCGAGAGCAAGAACATCCAGATCGTCATTGGCGGCCGGGCGGAGGCCAAGGTCTACGGTGACCAGGACCTGCTGGTCACGGCGCTGCGCAACCTCATCGACAACGCGATCCGGTACTCACCGGAAAACACCCGGGTGGGCATCGGCGTGCGGTCCAAGGAAGGCCTGGTTTCCGTCTCTGTGACAGACCAGGGCGAAGGCCTGTCACCAGAGGACCAGGAACGGGTTTTCGAGCGCTTCTACCGGGTGGATGCGGCCCGGTCCCGCCACACCGGCGGAACCGGTCTGGGCCTGAGCATCGTCAAGCACGTTGTTTCCAACCACGGCGGGGAAGTCACGCTGTGGTCGCAGCCCGGCCAGGGCTCCACATTCACCCTTCGGCTGCCGGAGATGGAAGGTCAGGAAGGGGAAGCCGCACCGGAGCCGCGTCCCCGCGCCGGGGACGCCGGCGCCGCCCAGGAAACCAAAGCGCCGGCGCCCGCCTCACCGCAGAACCAGCCTGACCGGCCGCAACAGGCCAGGGAACCACACGACGCCGCCGGCGTCCACGAACGAGGAGCTAACGCTTGAGCAGGATTCTTATTGTCGAGGACGAGGAGTCGTTCAGCGATCCCCTTTCCTATCTTCTGGGCAAGGAAGGGTTCGAAGTGGAGGTCGTGGACAACGGCCTGGACGCCATCACGGAATTCGACCGCAACGGGGCAGACCTGGTGCTGCTCGACCTGCAGCTGCCGGGACAGTCCGGCACGGAGGTCTGCCGGCAGCTTCGGCAGCGCTCCACAGTCCCCGTCATCATGCTGACCGCGAAGGACACCGAGATCGACAAGGTCGTCGGGCTTGAACTGGGCGCAGACGACTACGTCACCAAGCCCTACTCCTCCCGTGAGCTGGTGGCCCGTGTCCGCGCGGTGCTGCGCCGCCAGGGCGAGCCCGAGGAGCTGATCTCATCCACCGTGCATGCCGGTCCGGTGCGGATGGACATCGAGCGGCACGTGGTGAGTGTCGACGGCGAGCAGGTGTCGCTGCCGCTGAAGGAGTTTGAACTGCTGGAGATGCTGCTGCGCAACTCCGGACGAGTACTGACCCGCGGCCAGCTGATTGACCGGGTGTGGGGCTCCGACTATGTAGGCGACACGAAAACGCTCGATGTCCACGTGAAGCGCCTGCGCAGCAAGATCGAGCCCGACCCGTCGCTGCCGCGCTACCTCGTCACGGTGCGGGGACTGGGCTACAAATTCGAGCCGTAGAAGCTGGCCGACGGCCGGGGAACGGCCAGGGCGAGGCGGCGGCAACAAACGAAGAAGGAGGGGTTCCCTGCCGGGAGCCCCTCCTTCTGGTATCGCTGCCCTGTTGGCTGCGCTCTTAGTGGCCTTCGGCGGGCGCGGCCGTGGCGGACTCGCTCGGCGTTGCGGTTTCGCCCGGGGTCGCGGTCTCGCTCGGAGTGGCGGACTCGCTGGGCGCCCCGCCCGGCAGGTAGGCGGCGTATTCCTTCAGCGTGCCGTCCACCACGGGAATCTTCACGGTCTTGTTGACGTTGGTGCCGTCCTCGGTCACCTGGACGTCCACGAGGGATCCGGGCTTGCCGCCGGACGTGCTCAGGACCGCTGCGTCCGCGGACTCGTTCAGCAGGGTGTAGGCGTTCTGCTTGACCGCAACTTCAGTCTGTGCGCCTTCTGCTCCCTTGAGGGTGACCTTGACGTCCTTCGACGAGGAGTTGTAGACGGCACCGATGACGCGGCCCGGCTGGTTCTCGCCACCGGAAACGATCAGCATGTTGCGCAACTGGACCGGCCCGACGTCGGCACGGATTCCGTCGGAGGCGGCGTACTGGTGAGAGGTCTGCTGGGCGTTGACGTAGCCGCAGCCCGTCAGGGCCAGCAGGCCGACGCTCAGGGCGGCTGCCGCCATTGCCATTTTGCCGCTCTGGCCCCGGTTCATCGCAGTGAAACGCACGTCACGCACTCCTCGAAAAGTCTTTGAAACAGTTTTCAGGCATAGCCTATCGGCAAAGAGGGTCAAACAAGGATTCGGCCCCTCCACATGACTGGCCCCTCCGTCGCCGATTATGGGGGTCCCCGGGCCGCCGGCGGAGACCCGCAACTACCCGCGCGTAACGCTTGTGGGCCTGCATGCGATGCACTATTGTTCGCGTTCGTCAAGGGGTCTGAGCGGCCGATTTCGGCTATTTTCCGCGGATTTACGGGGTTCCCGGGCCGTTTCCATGCCAGTCATATGCCTTAATCGTGATAAACTGATCTGCGGGAAAGGGGAAAGTCCACATGGTTTTTGAGGTCGGCGAGACAGTAGTTTACCCTCACCACGGTGCAGCAAAAATTGAAGAGATCAAGATGCGCACTGTCAAGGGCGAAGAGAAGATGTATCTCAAGCTCAAGGTGGCTCAGGGTGATCTGACCATTGAAGTTCCAGCAGAGAACGTTGACCTTGTTGGGGTTCGCGACGTAGTGGGCAAAGACGGTTTGGAGCACGTGTTTGACGTGCTTCGCGCCGAGTTCACTGAGGAGCCCACCAACTGGTCGCGTCGTTACAAGGCAAATCTGGAGAAGCTTGCTTCCGGTGACGTCATCAAGGTAGCAGAGGTCGTTCGCGACCTGTGGCGCCGGGATCACGACCGGGGCCTTTCCGCAGGCGAGAAGCGTATGCTGGCCAAGGCCCGGCAGATTCTGATTTCAGAATTGGCTCTGGCTGAAAAGACCGACGAAGAGAAGGCTGCAAGCGTTCTCGACGAGGTCTTGGCTTCCTAACAAGAATTGAACCCCGGTGGCACCGTGCCGCCGGGGTTTCTTTTTGCCCAAAATCTGTCGGCCCAAAATCCCCGTCCAGGTAGCAGCTCGCGGCGGTCTCAGCGCTGGGAACGCCCGCAGCTGCTACCGAGTTGGGAGATGGAGGGGGAGCGCGGCAGGGACGTAGGCTAGAGCGCATGAACACTGCACCCAAGCGCCCTGTGACCGCCGTGATCCTCGTCGCCGCCGGTTCCGGGCAGAGGCTGGGGTATGGCATGCCGAAGGCCGCCGTGCCGCTGGGGGGTGAACCGATCCTCATGCATGCCCTCCGCGGGGTCGTCGCGGCAGGCATTGCCAGCCAGGTGTGCATTGCGCTCCCGGCAGGGGAACAGGAGCTTCGGCGGCTTTGCGAGGACTTCCGGTTGGAGCTGGTGGACGGCGGCCCGCTCCTGACCATGGTCGACGGCGGTGCCTCCAGGGCGGATTCGGTCCGTTCCGCCCTGGCCGCCGTGGAGGACGGCACCGAAGCGGTCCTGGTGCATGACGCCGCCCGTGCCCTGACGCCGGAGCCGGTCTTCCACCGGGTGGTCCAGGCGCTGGCGGCCGGTGCCGACGCAGTGATTCCGGTCATCCCTGTGGTGGACACGGTCAAAACCGTCGCCGCCACCGAAGGGCCTGCTGCGGACATCGCCCCTGAACTCGTCACGGGAACCGCCCCGCGGGAGGAGCTCCGGGCGGTCCAGACCCCACAGGGGTTCAAGCTCTCCGTTCTGCGGCAGGCGCACGAGGCAGCCTCGGGCTTCGATGAGCGCCAGGCCGCCGCGGTTACCGACGACGCCATGCTGGTGGAGCTTCTCGGGGTGCCGGTGCATGCCGTCCGCGGGGCCAGCCAGTCACTGAAAATCACCACGCCGCTGGACCTCATCATCGCCGAAGGCCTGCTGGAGGGACCCCTGGGCGCCCGCTGGGTGGAGGGCTGATCAACCACATGACGAAAGACGCCTTGACAGACAACGCTTCGCGGACCCCAATGCTCCTGCCACGGACAGGCATCGGCATCGACGTACACGCCTTTGCCCCGGACAGCGATCCGCAGCCGCTCTGGCTGGGCGGGCTTTTCTGGGAGGGGGAGCGGGGCCTCGCCGGCCATTCCGACGGCGATCCCGTGGCACATGCCGCAGCCGATGCATTGTTCTCCGCCTGCGGGATCGGCGACCTGGGCACCCACTTCGGCACGGACCGTCCCGAATTCGCCGGCGCTTCCGGAGTCACGCTCCTGGCCGAAGCTGCCCGGATCGTCCGGGCGGCAGGCTTCGAAATAGGCAACGTCGCTGTGCAGTTCGTGGGCAACCGTCCGAAGTTCGGCCCCCGCAGGGAGGAGTCCCAGCGCGTCCTCACCGAGGCCGCAGGCGCTCCGGTCAGCGTCACCGCCACCACCAGCGACGGCCTGGGCTTTACCGGCCGCGGCGAAGGCATTTCCGCTGTGGCTACGGCCCTGGTCTACCCGGCGGCGTAGCTGCCCCGACGGAACCGGCCCGCCGGGCGGCTGCCCGCCCCCACGGCCAAATCGCCTAGGCTGGAATAAGCCCAAGTACCCCAATCCCAGGAGACCCGCCGTGAAAAAGTTGCTTCCCGCCGTCGTGATCGCTGGGGTGCTTCTGGCCGGCTGTGCCGGCAGTCCCCGCATGAGCGTCGAGGAGAGCTGCAAGTTCCTGCAGGGCGACACGTTCAAGCCCACGGGCAACCAGCAGCAGCAGGCCGACCAGATCGCCAAGCACTACCAGGAGGTCGCCGACAAGGTGGCCCAGGACGTGGCCGACCCCATCCAGAAGATGGCCGACATCATGAAGCAGGTGGCTGGCACGTCGCTGGGCAACAAGAGTGCGGAGCAGACGGCGGAACTCGCCAGGCAGAACAACAGGATCGGCGAGGTCTGCAAGTAAGCGGGGACATTGGCATCGGCTAATCTGGAGCGGTGACCCTGCGCTTTTACGACACTGCATCCGCCGAAGTCCGTGACTTCGTTCCTCTGGTACCGGGCAAGGTAAGCCTGTACTACTGCGGTGCGACGGTGCAGGGCATGCCGCACGTGGGGCACATCCGCTCCGCCATCGCCTTCGACCAGCTCACCCGCTGGCTTGAGTACCGCGGCTTCCGTGTCACGGTGGTCCGCAACGTCACCGACATCGACGACAAGATCCTCGCCAAGTCCGAGGCCTCCTTCCACCCCGATTTCGAGCAGGAGCCCGGCTCCGTGCCAGAGGAGGAATGGTGGGCGCTGGCCTACCGCTATGAGCAGGAGTTCCTCAAGGCCTACGACACCCTTGGCGTGTCCCGGCCCACCTACGAGCCGCGGGCAACGGGCCACATCCCGGAGATGCACGCCCTCATCCAGCTGCTGATCGACCGCGGCCACGCGTACCCTGCCCTCGATGCTTCGGGGGACGTCTACTTCGACGTGCGCTCCTGGAACAAATACGGCGCACTGACGCGCCAGAAGATCGATGACATGCAGGGAGCCGCCGACGCCGACCCGCGCGGCAAGAAGGACCCTCGCGACTTTGCCCTCTGGAAGGGACACAAGGAGGGGGAGCCGACGACGGCGAGCTGGGTTTCGCCGTGGGGCGCCGGCCGCCCGGGCTGGCACCTCGAATGCTCGGCGATGGTCACCAAATACCTCGGCACCGAATTCGACATCCACGGCGGCGGCCTCGATCTGCGGTTCCCGCACCACGAAAACGAGATGGCGCAATCCCAGGCTGCGGGCCACGGCTTCGCGAACTTCTGGATGCACAACGGCATGGTGACGTACCAGGGCGAGAAAATGTCGAAGTCCGTCGGCAACACGGTCAGCCCGGCGGAGATGCTGGAGCTCGCGCCGCCGCGGGTCGTCCGCTACTACCTGGGCCAGGCACAGTACCGCTCGGTGCTGGACTACCAGCCGACGTCGCTGCAGGAGGCCGCTGCCGCCGTCGAGCGCATTGACGGCTTCGTGGCCCGCGCCGTCCGGGCGCTGTCATCCGACGGTGCCCTGCTGTTTGGCAGCCACGGCACGGTTCCGGAGGCGTTTGCCGCTGCGATGGATGACGACCTCAACGTGCCGCAGGCCCTCGCGGTGCTGCACGACACGGTCCGGGCCGGAAACTCGGCACTGACCGATGGTGACCTCACGGCTACGCGGCAGGCGCTGGACAGCGTGACCGACATGCTCAGGGTCCTGGGCATCAGCGCCGCCGCGCAGCCTGCCGTCGACGACCAGGCCACCAGTGCCCTCGGCACGTTGATTGAAGCGCAGCTCGCCGCCCGCGCCGAAGCCCGCTCGAGGAAGGACTGGGCTGCCTCCGACGCTATCCGGGACACCCTCGCTGCGGCCGGCGTCCTGGTCGAAGACAACGCCGACGGCGCCACGTGGAGCCTGCAGCGCAGCTAGCCCCGGCGGCTCAGCGCCCGCCCGGTCAACGATTTGAGGCCAGTCAGTAGACTGGAGTCCAGACTTACTCAATACAACCAAGGGTGGAATTCATGGCCAACAAAGGTCGCCCGGGCGCAGTCCGCAAGCTCAAGAAGGGGCCCACCACCGGAACCGGTGGCCACGGCCGCAAGGCTCTCGAAGGCAAGGGGCCAACCCCCAAGGCCGAGGACCGCCCCTACCACAAGGCGCACAAGAACAAGCAGCTCGCTGAGCGCTCGGCCGCCAAGCGGCCCGGCAGTGCCGGCGCCACCCGCAGTGCCGGTGCCCGGTCTGGTCCGAAGGGGCGTGCCACCGAAGAAGTGGTCACCGGCCGCAACTCGGTCGTCGAAGCGCTCCGGGCCGGCATTCCGGCCAAGGCACTGCACGTTGCCATCCGCATCGAGATGGACGACCGCGTCAAGGAATCCCTGAAGATCGCCGCTGAACGCGGCATCCCGCTGCTGGAAACCGGCAAGCCCGAGCTGGACCGGATGACCGACGATGCCGTGCATCAGGGGCTCGTGCTCCAGATTCCCCCGTACGACTACCAGGACGCCTACGAGCTGGCCGAACAGACGGTTGAAGGCTGGAAGAAGGGGCACATCGCGAATGCGCCGCTCTTCGTTGCCCTCGACGGCATCACCGACCCCCGCAACCTTGGCGCGATCATCCGCTCGGTCTCGGCATTCAGCGGCCACGGCGTCATCGTCCCCGAACGCCGCTCCGTCGGCGTCACGGCGGCGGCGTGGAAGACCAGCGCCGGCGCGGCCGTGCGTGTTCCGGTGGCCCGTGCCTCCAACCTGAACAACGCCATCAAGCAGTTCAAGGACATGGGCGTCTTCGTGCTGGGGCTCGACGGCGACGGCGACGTGTCGCTGCCGGACCTGACCGTCGCCACCGAACCCGTCTGCATCGTGGTCGGTTCTGAAGGCAAGGGCCTCAGCCGCCTCGTCCGGGAGAACTGCGACCAGATCGTCTCCATCCCGATCGACTCCGCCATGGAATCCCTGAACGCTTCCATGGCCGTCGGCATCTCGCTCTACGAGGTCTCGCGCCAGCGCTCCGCCAAATAAGCCCACCCTGTCGAGGGCCGAAACGCTTCCTCACCTTTCGCAGGTAAACCGGGGACGCTTCCTCACCTTTCGCAGGTAAACCGGGGACGCTTCCGCACCTTTCGCAGCGAAACGGCCAACGCTTCCGCACCCAGGTGCGGAAGCGTTTGCGTTTTAAGAGCAGGACCTGAGGAAGCGTTCGGTTTTAAGCGACAAGAGGTGAGGAAGCGTTTTTGTGCTCCTAGAATTCCCGGCGGTTGGCCAGGACTGGGAGCTTGGTGCGGGCTTCCTTGACCCGGTCGGGGTCCAGATCGGCGAACAGAAGGCCGGGGGCGCCGTCGAGCTCCTGGAGCACCTCACCGAAAGGCGAGATGACCGCGCTGTGTCCGACGCCCGTGGGCGCTGCGCCGCGGGGTTCGGTGCCCTGGGTGGCAGGATCGCCCTGGCCGCAGGCGAGGACGTAGGTGGTGGTGTCCACGGCACGGGCGCGGGCCAGGAGTTGCCACTGGTCCACCTTGCCGGGGCCGGAACCCCAGGAGGCGCAAACGATGTTGGCGACCGCTCCGCGATCGGCGTTGGCCGTGAACAGGGCCGGGAAACGGATGTCGTAGCAGGTGGCCAAGCCAAAGGTGAGGCCGCCGACGTCAAACGTTACGGGCCCGGTCCCGGCATCCACGGTGTCGGACTCCAGGAATCCGAAGGCGTCGAACAGGTGCACCTTGTCATAGCTGGCGTCCACGCCCGGCCCTGTCACCAGCAGCGTGTTGCGGACTTTCGCCTGCCCGTCGGAGCTCGATGAACCCGGGGTGAACATTCCGGCAATAATTACAATCCCCAACTCGCCGGCAATCGAGCGGACACGGCCGGCCCACGGGCCGTCCAGGGGCTCGGCGATGTCCAGCAGCGAATTGCCGAATGCGCGCATGGTGGCCTCCGGGAAAACGACGATCTCGGCGCCGCCGTCCTTGGCACGGCGGGCGTATTCTTCGACCACGGTGAGGTTCCCGGCCACATCCCTTCCGGTGATGATCTGGGCCAATGCAATCTTCACGAAAACCTCCAGTCGGTGCGTTGTGAGAGCGTTCAGCGGTGCCGCCACAGCCCGCCCGCGTAACATGCGGGAGGAGATTAGCTATTTGGCTGTGACAGCTAAGCTTTAATTGATGGTAATGCCCCTTTTAGACACAGCCTTGACGGTGGACGACTCCCAGGCCTTTCCCCTCGGGGTCAGCGACGCGCGCCAAGGTCCGGGGGGCGCACCCGGCAGCCGCGTAAGAGTCGCCGTCTACGCGCCCGGCGTCGCGACGCTTGAGGTGGCCTACCAGGCGCCCGGCCAAAGCTGGCGGCTCCAGACCCTGTCCAGCCTCGCGAACGGCGTCCACCAAGGAGTGGTGGACGGTTTCCCCGTGGGATCCCGGTACGGCTTCCTCACAGCCCCCAGGGACGAAGCCGCCGCCACGGGCGACGAGGTACTGCCGCTCGCGGTTCCCACGGTTGATTTTGACGACGACGACGACGGCAGCCGGCAACCGCTGTTGCTGGACCCTTACGGCCGGGCCGTCGATGAACGCGACGGATTCCTGACCAGCGTCAGGATGTCCTCCGACTTCGACTGGGGCTCGGACGGGAAGCCGAATATCCCGTGGCGCAACACCATCGTCTACGAGGCACACGTCCGCGGACAGAGCATGCTTCATCCGGACATCCCGCAGGCGCTGCGCGGCACGTACGCCGGCATGGCCCATCCCGCGATGATCGAACACCTCACAGGCCTTGGCATCACCGCCCTGCAGTTGCTGCCGGTGCATTTCCATCTGGACGAGCCCCACCTCCAGAACCTCGGCCTCACCAACTACTGGGGCTACAACACGGCGGCGTTCTTCGCCCCGCACCCCGCGTACGCCACCAAGGCCGCCCAGGAAGCCGGGCCGCAGGCCGTCCAGGACGAATTCAAGGGAATGGTCAGGCTGCTGCATGCAGCCGGCATCGAGGTCATCCTCGACGTCGTCTACAACCACACGGCCGAAGGCGGGCCGGACGGGACCACCCTAAGCTTCCGGGGGCTGGGCGAGCAGAAGTACTACCGCACCGACGGCAACGGAAAATACATCGACACTACGGGCTGCGGCAACACGCTCAACTTCGGCGAACCCCGCGTCGTCCAGCTGGTGCTGGACTCGCTGCGGTACTGGGTGGACGAGTTCCACATCGACGGCTTCCGCTTCGACCTTGCCGTAACGCTCTGCCGGAACGCAGCCAACGAGTTCGATCCCCGCCACCCCTTCCTCGCAGCGGTCGCCGCCGATCCGGAGCTGTCCCGCGTCAAGCTGATCGCGGAACCGTGGGACGTGGGCTACGGCGGCTGGCAGACCGGTCGTTTCCCCGTCGGCTGGGTCGATTGGAACGATCACTACCGCGACGCCGTCCGCTCCTTCTGGCTGGCCGACCGCGCCGCTCTCGACAACGGCGGCCGGGGCGGATCCGTAGCCCGGCTCGCCGACGCCCTGTCCGGCTCGGCAAGCCTGTTCGAACCGTCGGGCCGTTCCAGGCTGGCCTCGCTGAACTACATCACCTCCCACGACGGCTTCACGATGACTGACCTCGTGTCCTACGACCGCAAACACAACGAGGCGAACGGGGAACAGAACCGGGACGGGCACGGCGACAACCGCAGCTACAACCACGGCTTCGAAGGGCGCACCGAGGACGAGGGCATTCTGACGCGCCGCGCCCAGAGCAAACGCAACCTCATGGCTTCGCTCATGATTTCCCTCGGCGTCCCCATGATCACGGCGGGGGACGAACTCGGCCGCACCCAGCAGGGCAACAACAACGCGTACTGCCAGGACAACCCGCTCACCTGGATCGACTGGACCAGCACGCCGGAATCCCACGCCATGCTCCGCAGCACCAAGCGCGTCATCCGGCTTCGCAACGAGTTCCTGGCCGCCCAGCCGCACGACTATCCGGTCCGCGACGCCCGCTCCTACCTGTACTGGTACGACCGGACCGGGCAGCCCATGTCCATGGAACGGTGGAACGACAATGGGAACCGGGTGGTTCAGCTGCTCCTCGGCTCCGACGACGGGCACGTGGCCGGGCTCATCGTGGTCAACGGCGGCCCCGAGGACATTGAGGTCACCCTTCCGCAGGTCACCAACGACGACGGCACCGGCAAGAGGCTGTTCGATCTGCGCCTCACCACGTCCGAGCTGCACGACCGGCGCCAAGGCGCCCTTGTGGCGTCCGGCGAGCCTGACGAGGTGCAGGCCCACACCATCAACATCTACCGCACATAGGCTACGGGGAATCAGGCATGCGCAGGCGTTGGACTGTCGGAACGCTGCTGCTGGGGCTTGCCGTGGCTGCCCTTGTGGTCTTCAATCTTTTCATCCCGCCGGGCGGCACGCCGCCCGCAGCGGGACCGCAGGGAACGACGACGTCGGCACCCGCCGCTGCGCCGTCGTCGTCGGACGGCAAGGCCACCGGAGTGCCGAACGCGTCCGGACTGCCCGCTATCCGGGAGTCCCAACTGCCGGCCGAAGGCCGGCGGACCCTTGCCCTGATCCGGAAGGGCGGCCCTTACCCGTACAGCCGCGACGGCGTGACGTTCGGCAACTTCGAACGCATCCTGCCCCGCAAGGCCAGCGGGTACTACAAGGAGTACACGGTTCCTACCCCGGGCGAGTCGGACCGCGGAGCCCGCAGGATCGTGGCAGGACAGGCCGGCGACAAGTACTACACCCCGGACCACTACGAATCGTTCAAGTTCATAGCAGAAGGCAAATAGCACCATGAAGATCTACTCCGGCGACACCTGGACCCTCGAGGAACTCCGCGACCAGGTCGTGGACGCCGGCCGCCGCAGCCTGCTCGTCCCGGCCGCCGACTCCAAGAAGGCTGTGCTCGCCGCTTTCGGCGAGGCCCTGGACTTTCCGGAGCACTTCGGCGTGAACCTGGACGCGCTCAACGACTCACTGCACGACTTCGCGGACGCGATTTCCGATGACGGCGCGGAGCCCCTGACCGTGATCTGGGAGGTTCCCGCAGCCTTCCGCGGCGACCGCTCCTTCGGCATCATCTGCGAGATCCTCCAGGACGCCGAGGCCTACGCCGGCAAGGACCTCGCAGTCATCGCAGTGCTGCTGTAGCCCACCTGGGCCCACGCCGTCAGGGGTAACTGGCCGAGCCTGCGAGGCTACGGAGACGGTGGGGACTACGCGTTGACGATCAGCCCCAGCTCGGCCTTGGACGCGAGGGCGTCGTGTTTGGGGAGTACCCTCACGGTGTAGCCGAAGGATCCGGAGCGGTCGATCACAATGGACCCGGCGAAGAGATAGCGGCCGTTGCCGAGCTCCTCCTTGGCCTCCAGTTCCACCATCGTCACATTGGCCAGTTCGTCGCTCTCGGCTGCCTGCCCGTACGCCACCTCCACTGCCACGTCCTGCGGAGACAGGTTGTGCAGTCCCACGTAGGCGTGGACCTGGAGGGTGTCACCGATCTGCGGGTCCTCGGAGACGCCGAGCGAGTCCACGTGCTCCACGTGCAGCTGCGGCCAGGCCGCGCGGACCTTGGCGACCCATGCCGCCAGTGCCTTGGCCTGGGCATAGGAGCCTGCGACCGCCTCGCGTCCCGAAACCGCGGCGGGACGGTACAGGACGTTGACGTAGTCCTGCAGCATCCGCTCGGCCGAGACCGCCGGGCCGAGATGCGACAGCGTGTGCTTGATCATGGAGACCCAGTGCGTAGGGATCTTCTCGTGACCGGACTCGGACGGCCCGGCGGCGCCAGCCGCCTCGGACACGGTGTTGCCGTAGAAGCGGGGCGCCACCTGGGTCTCGAGCAGCTCGTACAGCGCCGCGGCCTCGATGTCGTCCCGCTCGTCGGCGGAAGCGCCGTTGTTGGCGGTCGGGATCGCCCAGCCGTTTTCGCCGTCGTACATCTCATCCCACCAGCCGTCCAGGACGGACAGGTTCAGGGACCCGTTGATCGCGGCCTTCATGCCTGAGGTGCCGCAGGCTTCGAGTGGCCGCAGCGGGTTGTTCAGCCAGACGTCGCAGCCGGGGAACAGCGTGCGGGCCATGGCGATGTCGTAGTTCGGCAGGAACACGATGCGGTGCCGGACCGCGGGATCGTCGGTGAAGCGGACCAGGTCCTGGATCATCTTCTTGCCGGCGTCGTCCGCCGGGTGCGACTTGCCCGCGATGACCAGTTGGATGGGGTGTTCCTTGTGGAGCAACAGGGCCTTCAGGCGCTCCGGGTCCCGCAGCATGAGGGTCAGCCGCTTGTAGGTGGGCACGCGCCGGGCGAAGCCGATGGTCAGGACGTCCGGGTCCAGCACGGAATCGGTCCAGGCCAGCTCGGCATCGGCAGCACCGCGCTTCTTCCACGCTGCCCGCAACCGTCGCCGCACGTCCTCCACGAGCGAGACGCGCATCTCACGCCGGAGCGCCCAGACCTCGGCGTCGGAGACGTTGTAGGCGAGGTCCCACCGGCCCATCACCTCGGCTTCGGGCCCAAACCGCTCCCGGGCGAGCTTCGAGATGCGGGGATCCACCCAGGTGGGGACGTGCACGCCGTTGGTCACGGAGGTGATGGGCACTTCCGAGTGGTCGAATCCCGGCCACAGTGCAGAGAACATGCCGCGCGAGACTTCGCCGTGGAGCTTGGCAACGCCGTTGGCCCGCTGTGCCAGGCGCAGGCCCATCACGGCCATGTTGAACACGAAGGGGTTGCCCTCGTGGAAGTTCTCCCGGCCCAGGTCAAGGATGCGCGAGGTGGGAACGTCCGGCGCCAGCCCGGCCTCGAAGAAGTGCTGGATCTGCGCTGCCTCGAAACGGTCGATGCCGGCCGGAACCGGCGTGTGGGTGGTGAACACGGTGGACGAGCGCCCGGCAGCGAGGGCCTCGTCGAAGGTGAGCGCCTGTTCGCCGGCCATCAGCTCCTGGATCCGTTCGATGCCGAGGAAACCGGCATGGCCCTCATTCGTGTGGAACACCTCGGGTGCGGGCGTGCCGGTGAGCTTCTGGTAGGCGCGCAGTGCCTTGACCCCGCCCATGCCGAGTAGCAGTTCCTGCTGCAGCCGGTGGTCCCCGCCGCCGCCGTACAGGCGGTCCGTGATGCTGCGGGCGGCGTCGTCGTTTCCGGGGACGTTGGAGTCCAGGAGCAGGAGGGGGACGCGTCCGACGTCGGCACGCCAGATGTGTGCCGCAAGGTGCCGCCCATTGGGCAGCGGCAGGGAAATTTCCAGCGGCTTGCCGTTGCCGTCCGCGGCCGGTTCGCGCAGCAGCGTGAGGGGCAGGCCGTCGGGATCGATGACCGGGTAGGTCTCCTGCTGCCAGGCGTCCCGGGAGAGTGACTGCTTGAAGTAGCCGGCCTGGTAGAGCAGGCCGACGCCGATCAGCGGCACGCCGAGGTCGGAGGCGGCCTTCAGGTGGTCGCCGGCGAGGATGCCGAGGCCGCCCGAATACTGTGGCAGGACTTCGGTGATGCCGAATTCGGGGGAGAAGTAGGCGATGGAGGCGGGGGCGTCGCTGCCCAGGCCCTGGTACCAGCGGGGTTCGGTGAGGTACCGGTCCAGGTCCGCGGCTGCCGCCTGGACCCTGGCCACCACGTCCTTGTCCGTCGCGAGCCGGTGCATGTCTTCACGGCCCACCAGGCCCAGGAAGCTGACCGGATCATTACCGCACTGGGCCCAGACACGCGGGTTCAGGCTTTCGAACAGTTCCCGGGTGGGCCGGTGCCAGGACCAGCGGAGGTTGGTCGCCAACCGGGCCAGCGGCCGGATCGGCTCGGGAAGAACGGTACGGACTGTAAATCTGCGGATTGCCTTCACCTGCGCCACACTAACCGACTAGGTGAACGGCAGGAACCGCTTTTGATTACTTTCCGGTAAATGACGAATCGCTTCATTAATTAAGTTCGCAGGCTTAGCAATCCGCCCCGTTTCTCGCTAACGTCGAGCCTGTGACGACAAACACGCGAACCAGCGCCCCAGCAAAGCAAAAGCCGAAAGTTTCGATCACGGAGGGCCTTCGATTCGGCCGTTTTCCGATCACGGACGTTCAGCCTGTTGTCGAAGGGGGGAAGTTCCCGGCCAAGGCGCTGCCCGGCGAAGGGATCGTGGTCAGCGCCAGGTCCTTCCGGGAGGGCCACGACCAGTTGGGCGTCAGTGCTGTCCTTCTGGACCCGAAGGGCAACGAGCGCCAGCGGACCCGGCTCCAGCCGCCGTCGGGCGACCGCGGCAAGGGAACCGACCTCTGGGAAGGCCTGCTCACCCCTGAATCCACCGGTAACTGGTCCTTCGTCATCGAGGCCTGGCACGACCGCTACGGCACCTGGCACCACAACGCCGAGGTCAAGGTGGACGCGGGCATCGACGTCGAACTGATGCTTGCGGAGGGGGCTGCGCTGCTGTCCCAGGCCGCCGAGGAACCGGCCCGGAACGATGCGGACCGCCATACGCTGCGCTCCGCAGCCACCATCCTCGCGGACACCTCCCTGTCGCCCGAGGACCGCCTGGCTGCCGGCTTCAGCCGGGACGTCGCCGGCGTGGTTGAGCGCGAGCCCATCCGTGAGCTCGTCACCGTCTCCGAACCGTTCCCACTGCTCGTCGAGCGCGACCGCGCAGGCCGCGGCTCCTGGTACGAGTTCTTCCCGCGCTCCGAGGGCGCGGTGCGCGATCCCGGCACGGGCGCCTGGACATCCGGCAACTTCCGGACCGCCGCCAACCGGCTGGATGCCGTGGCCGGCATGGGCTTTGACGTCATCTACATGCCGCCGATCCATCCGATTGGCATCCAGCACCGCAAGGGCCCCAACAACACCCTGATCGCCGGCCCGAACGATCCCGGTTCGCCGTGGGCCATTGGCGCCAAGGAAGGCGGGCACGACGCCATCCACCCCGATCTCGGAACTTTCGAGGACTTCGACGCCTTTGTGGCGCGGGCGAATGAACTCAACCTCGAAGTGGCACTCGACCTGGCCCTCCAGGCCGCTCCGGACCACCCCTGGGTCACCGAGCACCCGGAATGGTTCACCACCCGCGTGGACGGCAGCATCGCGTACGCCGAGAACCCGCCGAAGAAGTACCAGGACATCTACCCGCTCAACTTCGACAACGACCCCGAAGGCCTGTCCAAGGAAATCCTGCGGATCGTCCAGCTGTGGGTCAGCCACGGCGTCAAGATCTTCCGGGTCGACAACCCGCACACCAAGCCCGTGTGGTTCTGGGAGTGGCTCATCGCCAAGGTCAACAAGAAGGACCCCGACGTCGTCTTCCTGGCCGAGGCCTTCACCCGCCCCGCCATGATGCACGCGCTCGGCAGGGCCGGCTTCCAGCAGTCCTACACCTACTTCACGTGGCGCAACACGAAGAAAGAGCTGGAGGAGTACTTCCACCACGTCAGCCACGAGTCGGCTGCCTTCTTCCGGCCCAACTTCTTCGTCAACACCCCGGACATCCTCACCGAGTACCTGCAGTACGGCGGGCCGGCGGCGTTCAAGATCCGGGCGGCCCTGGCGGCAACCGCGAGCCCGCTGTGGGGCGTGTACGCCGGCTACGAACTGTACGAGCACGTTGCCCGGCCCGGTGCCGAGGAGTACATCGACAACGAGAAGTTCGAGTACAAGGCCCGGGACTGGGACGCTGCCGCCGCCTCCGGCCGGACCCTCGCGCCATACCTGACCCGGCTCAATGAAATCCGCAGGGCGCACCCGGCTCTGGGGGACCTGCAGAACCTCACCCTGCACCAGTGCACGGACGACGCCACGGTGGTCTACTCGAAGCACAAGACGCTCCCGGACGGCACGCGGGACACCATCATCGTGGTGGTCAACGTGGACCCGCACAGTGCGAGGGAAGGCATGGTGTCGCTGGACCTGTCAGCGCTGGGGCTGGACCCGGCCGATCTCACGCCGAACGGCGGGTTCTGGGTGGATGACCTGATCTCAGGCGAGTCTTGGGAATGGGGGGAGTACAACTACGTGAGGCTGGATGCACATGTTGAACCTGCACACATCCTGAGCATCCGGAGGTAGCCGCCAGTGAGTTTCAGTCCGCAGAGTCCCTTCCAGCACTTCACCCCCAAGAGCACGTTCGAGCTCAATGCTCCGGGTTTGCAGCATGATCCGCTGTGGTACCGGAAGGCGGTGTTCTATGAAGTGCTGGTCAGGGGCTTTGCGGACGCCAACGGCGACGGCTCGGGCGACTTCCACGGGCTGATCGACAAGCTGGACTACCTGCAATGGCTGGGCGTGGACTGCCTATGGCTGCCGCCGTTTTTCCAGTCACCCCTCCGGGACGGCGGGTATGACATCTCGGACTACAACTCCGTTCTGGACGAGTTCGGCACCATCAGCGACTTCAAACGGCTCGTCGCGGAGGCCCATGCCCGCGGTGTCCGGGTCATCATCGACCTCCCGCTGAACCACACGTCCGACCAGCACCCCTGGTTCCAGGAGTCCAGGAAGGACCCCGACGGCCCCTTCGGCGACTTCTACGTGTGGAGCGACACGGACGAGAAATACCAGGACGCGCGCATCATCTTCGTGGACACGGAGGAATCCAACTGGACCTTTGACCCCATCCGGCGGCAGTTCTTCTGGCACCGGTTCTTCAGCCACCAGCCTGACCTGAACTTCGAGAACCCGAAGGTCATCGACGCCGTATTCGACGTCGTGCGGTTCTGGCTGGACCAGGGGATCGACGGGTTCCGGGCGGACGCCATCCCGTACCTGTACGAGGAGGAGGGGACCAACTGCGAAAACCTCCCGGCAACGCACGAGTTCCTGCGCAAGCTGCGGAAGATGGTGGACGAGAGCTATCCCGGCAGGGTCATCATCGCCGAGGCCAACCAGCCGCCCAACGAGGTGGTGGAGTACTTCGGCACAGAGGAGGAACCGGAGTGCCACATGGCCTTCCATTTCCCGATCATGCCCCGGCTCTACTACGCGCTGCGTGACCAGAAGGCCGCGCCCATCATCGAGACCATGCACGACACCCCGGACATCCCGGAAGGTGCACAGTGGGGAACGTTCCTTCGCAACCACGACGAGCTGACGCTGGAGATGGTCACCGCCGATGAGCGGGCTGCCATGCTCGGCTGGTACGCGCCGGACCCGCGCATGCGGGCCAACATCGGGATCCGGCGCCGGCTGGCGCCGTTGCTGGACAACTCCAGGGCGGAAATCGAGCTCATCAATGCCCTGCTGCTGTCCCTGCCGGGCAGCCCGTTCCTGTACTACGGGGACGAGATCGGGATGGGCGACAACATCTGGCTCGAGGACCGTGACGCCGTCCGCACGCCCATGCAGTGGAACCCCGACCGCAACGCCGGGTTCTCCAACGCCGATCCCGGCAAGCTGTACCTCCCTGTGATCCAGTCGCTGGTCTACAACTACTCCATGGCAAACGTGGAGGCCGAGGCCGCACATTCCGGATCGCTGCTTCGTTGGACCCGGCAGATTCTCAGCGTGCGGAAGAACCACCCGGCGTTCGGCCTCGGGGCGTTCAGGCATGTGGAGGCCGACCACGAGGTGGTGCTGGCCTACCTCCGCGAACTGCCGGAAGGCAATGCAGCGGGCGAACCGGCCGAATCCATCCTGTGCGTCTTCAACCTTTCCCAGCATCCGGTGTCCTCCACGCTGAGGCTTCCGGACTTTTCCGGCCGGGGCCTGCGGGACGTCTTCGGAGGCCAGCCATTCCCCGGCATCAGCGACGACGGACAGCTGACGCTGACGCTGGGCAGCCACGACTTCTTCTGGCTGCGCCTGCGGTCCACGGTTTCAAACCCAGCTTCACCCTTTACCCAAGCGATGCCGATACTGTCGATTGAGGGATGAGATGACCCAAACCACACTGACACCCACACTCGAACAACTGCTCCGTGACTGGCTGCCGGCCCAGAGGTGGTTCCCGGTGAAGTCCCCGGACTTCACCCTGGCGCCGGTGGGCGGCCTGGTCCTGGAGGACCCCACCCGCCGCGCCGGCCTGGAGGTGTTCCTCGCGTCCGTTGAGTCCAAAACGGCCGACGGCGTCTCCCGCACCGACGTTGTCCAGATCCCGCTCAGCTACCGCAGCCAGCCGCTGCCGGGCGCCGAACGGGCCCTGATCGGTGAAAGCGACGATGCCGAAATGGGGCACCGGTGGGTCTACGACGCCGTCCACGACCCCGCCTTCATTGCAGCGTGGCTGGACCTGATTCGAACGGAGGACGCCGCCGGCACCGCCAGTGGCCACCTTTCCGGTGCCGGCCAGCCCCTGCCGCAGGCCTCCGGGACGGTCCGTGTCCTGTCCGGCGAACAGTCCAACACGTCGGTGATAGTGGACGACGGCGACTCCGCGGCAATCGTGAAGTTCTTCCGTGTGCTTTCGGCCGGGCGAAATCCGGAGGTGGAGGTTGGCGCCGCGCTGTCCGCGGCCCGCACCTCGGAGGTCCCTGCCACGCTGGGCTGGGTCACCGGCGAGTGGTATCCGCAGGGGCAGCTGCCCCAGGGTAAGCCCGCATCGGGGGGCCCTGCCCGGGGCGAACTGGCGGTGGCCCACGAATTCCTGGCCGGCGGCCGGGACGCATGGCGGCTCGCCGTTGACGCGGCGGCCGGGGGAGTGGACTTCACGGCCGAGGCGCATGCCCTTGGCCATGCGACGGCCACAGTCCACCGCAGGCTCGCCGAGACACTGGGCGTTTCGGCCGAAGCGGTTCCGGGCGGGGATATTGCCCCCGGAGTAGCCCAGCGGGTGCGTCAGACGTGGGCGGAGGCGGGACCCGCCGTCGGACCTTACGAAGAAGCGCTGGAAAGCCTGCTCAGCCGGCTCGAAGGCACCCCCGCCGGCGCGCTTCAGCGCATCCACGGCGATCTGCACCTCGGCCAGATCCTGCAGGTACCCGGCGCCGGAGGCGGCCATGACCGGTGGGCTATCCTCGACTTCGAGGGGGAGCCCCTCCGGCCAATCTCCGAGCGCAACTTCCCCGACGTCCCGCTCCGGGACGTGACAGGCATGCTTCGCTCCTTTGACTACGCGGCCGGTGCCGCCGAACGCGAACAGCCGGACGTCCGCGTCCCGGAATCCTGGGTGGACGACTGCACCGAGGCCTTCCTGGCAGGCTACGCGGAAGTAACTCCCGGAACGGTGGACCGTAATTCGCCGCTCTTTGTGGCATTGTGGCTGGACAAGGCGCTCTACGAAGTCGTGTACGAGCTGCGCAACCGGCCGGGCTGGCTGGCCATCCCGGTGAATGCGGCAAGACGGCTCCTCAGCACTAAAAGCTCCGGCGAACCGGCCGGGGCAGCAGCGGAAGGTAATAAGATGACAGGCTCTGCACACACCGACAGTCCCCACGCACCGTTGCACGTGGACGCGCACACGCTTTCACGCGTCGCGGCCGGTGAACACCACGCCCCGCACTCGGTGCTTGGTGCCCATTTGGACAACTACGGTCACGTGACCATCCGCACCGTGAAGCACCTCGCGGAGGCCGTCAACGTGGTGACCCAAGCCGGAACCGTGCCCATGACCCATGAGGCCGAAGGCGTCTGGGTGGCGGTACTGGAGCCGTTGCAGCACGGCCACGTGCCGGACTACCGCCTTGAGGTCACGTACGAGGGCGCCGAGCCGGTAACCGTGGACGATCCGTACCGCTACCTTCCCACCGTGGGCGAAGTGGACCTGCACCTGATCGGTGAAGGACGCCACGAGAAGCTCTGGACGGTGCTGGGCGCGCACGTGCAGCACTACAAGTCCTCGCTGGGCGACATTGACGGCGTGTCCTTCGCCGTGTGGGCCCCGAACGCCGAAGCGGTCCGGGTCAAGGGCGATTTCAACGCCTGGGACGGGCGGGAAAATTCGCTGCGGTCCCTCGGCTCCTCGGGCGTCTGGGAACTGTTCATCCCGGGTGTCCCGGCCGGCGCCTGCTACAAGTACGAAATCAAGACCAAGGGCGGCTACTGGGTGGAGAAAGCCGACCCGCTGGCCTTCGGCACCGAGGTGCCCCCGCTCACCGCTTCGCGGGTTGTCGAGTCCCACTACCAGTTCCAGGACGCGGACTGGATGAAGGAACGTGCCGCTCGGGATCCGCACAACTCGCCCATGAGCGTTTACGAGGTCCACCTCGGATCCTGGCGCCTGGGGCTTAGCTACCGCGAGCTGGCCAAGGAGCTCGTCGATTACGTGAAGTGGCTCGGCTTCAGCCACGTCGAGTTCATGCCCGTGGCCGAGCACCCTTTCGGCGGCTCCTGGGGCTACCAGGTCACCTCCTACTACGCACCCACGTCCCGCTTCGGGCATCCCGATGAGTTCCGCTTCCTGGTGGACTCCCTCCACCAGGCGGGCATCGGGGTAATCCTGGACTGGGTGCCGGCGCACTTCCCGAAGGACAACTGGGCCCTGGCACAGTTTGACGGCCAGCCGCTCTACGAACACGCTGACCCGAACCTGGGCGAGCACCCGGACTGGGGCACCCTCATCTTCGACTTCGGCCGCACCGAAGTCCGGAACTTCCTCGTGGCCAACGCGCTGTACTGGCTCGATGAGTTCCACATCGACGGCCTCCGCGTGGATGCCGTCGCGTCCATGCTGTACCTGGACTATTCGCGGGAGCACGGCCAGTGGCAGCCCAACCGCTTCGGCGGCCGCGAAAACCTGGAGGCCATCTCTTTCCTCCAGGAGGCCAACGCCACGGTATACAAGACGCACCCCGGCGCTGTCATGATCGCGGAAGAATCCACGGCGTTCCCCGGCGTCACCGCGCCCACCAGCCAGGGGGGTCTCGGCTTCGGCCTCAAATGGAACATGGGCTGGATGCACGACTCGCTCAAGTACGCCTCCGAAGACCCGGTCAACCGCAAATGGCACCACGGCACGGTCACGTTCTCCATGGTGTACGCCTTTACCGAAAACTTCCTGCTGCCCATCAGCCACGATGAGGTCGTCCACGGCAAGGGCTCGATGCTCCGCAAGATGCCGGGCGACCGCTGGCAGCAGCTGGCCAACCTCCGCGCCTTCCTCGGCTACCAGTGGGCGCACCCGGGCAAGCAGCTGATCTTCATGGGCACCGAATTCGGCCAGGAAGCCGAGTGGTCCGAACAGCACGGCCTCGACTGGTGGCTCGCGGACATTCCGGCGCACCGCGGCATCCAGATGCTGCTCAAGGACCTCAACGGGCTCTACCGGTCGACGCCCGCCCTGTACGCCCGCGACAACGAACCCGGCGGATTCCAATGGATCAACGGCGCCGACGCCGACCGCAACGTCCTGACCTTTGTCCGCTGGGACACTGAGGGCAACCCGCTGGTCTGCGCCGTCAACTTCTCCGGCGGACCGCACAAGGACTACGCCCTTGGCGTGCCGTCGACGGGAGCATGGACGGAGGTGCTGAACACCGACTCCGCGGAATACGGCGGATCGGGCGTCCTCAACGGCGGCACACTGACCGCGGAGGACGAGGGAATCGACGGCCAGCCGGCAACCCTTACGGTTACGCTGCCGCCGCTGGGCGCCGCGTACTTCCGGCCCGCCGGTGCCAACGTCATCACCACGGCGGCTGCGGCCAGGGCTAAAGCCACTGAAGCTGAATCCATCTTTGCCGGGCCCACGGCTGCCGAGACAGGGCGTGTTGAATCGCGAGGTGCTGAGGCCCGTGATGCTGAAACCGGGGTTGTTGAACCGAAGAGTGCTGAACCGAAGGGTGGGACGGGGAAGTCTGCTTTGCCCGGCGGGCCGCTCGTCTGAGTCCCGTCTGAGTCACGGAGGACCGCAGATGTGGGTCCCGGCGGACCGTTGGTCGGCGCCGCCACCAGACGGTTGTTTCACTAGGGCGGTTGTTCACTAGGAGGAGGGCCCGGAATCCCTTGGGATTCCGGGCCCTCCTTGGCGTTGCGTAAGCCCAGTTGGCATTCCGCCGAGGTAGTGGTAGAGTTTATTTCCGCGCCGCTCCACAGAGCGAGTCGATCGAGGTGATCCGGAAGCCACAGGCTGGACCGGACAGAAGCCGCCGATTTGACTCGGATAAAGCGAGCGGGTAAGTTTGAAAAGTTGCTCCGGAGCGATCCTGAACGTTGGTTTGGGTGGTGCCGGGTGTGTCTGTTGTTTGAGAACTCAATAGTGTGCCAAGTTTGTTGATACCGATTTTTTTATGAATTGGTTGATTGTGCCGGGCTGCCCACCCCCGTGGTGTGGCCTGGTGTTTTTAGCTGGTTTCAAATTTTGTGCAGCCTTCGTTCCTGTTATTTCCGGGGGTGTTGGTTGTGTCTGTTTTACTTCAACGGAGAGTTTGATCCTGGCTCAGGATGAACGCTGGCGGCGTGCTTAACACATGCAAGTCGAACGATGATCCGGTGCTTGCACCGGGGATTAGTGGCGAACGGGTGAGTAACACGTGAGTAACCTGCCCTTGACTCTGGGATAAGCCTGGGAAACTGGGTCTAATACCGGATATGACTCCTCATCGCATGGTGGGGGGTGGAAAGCTTTTTGTGGTTTTGGATGGACTCGCGGCCTATCAGCTTGTTGGTGAGGTAATGGCTCACCAAGGCGACGACGGGTAGCCGGCCTGAGAGGGTGACCGGCCACACTGGGACTGAGACACGGCCCAGACTCCTACGGGAGGCAGCAGTGGGGAATATTGCACAATGGGCGAAAGCCTGATGCAGCGACGCCGCGTGAGGGATGACGGCCTTCGGGTTGTAAACCTCTTTCAGTAGGGAAGAAGCGAAAGTGACGGTACCTGCAGAAGAAGCGCCGGCTAACTACGTGCCAGCAGCCGCGGTAATACGTAGGGCGCAAGCGTTATCCGGAATTATTGGGCGTAAAGAGCTCGTAGGCGGTTTGTCGCGTCTGCCGTGAAAGTCCGGGGCTCAACTCCGGATCTGCGGTGGGTACGGGCAGACTAGAGTGATGTAGGGGAGACTGGAATTCCTGGTGTAGCGGTGAAATGCGCAGATATCAGGAGGAACACCGATGGCGAAGGCAGGTCTCTGGGCATTAACTGACGCTGAGGAGCGAAAGCATGGGGAGCGAACAGGATTAGATACCCTGGTAGTCCATGCCGTAAACGTTGGGCACTAGGTGTGGGGGACATTCCACGTTTTCCGCGCCGTAGCTAACGCATTAAGTGCCCCGCCTGGGGAGTACGGCCGCAAGGCTAAAACTCAAAGGAATTGACGGGGGCCCGCACAAGCGGCGGAGCATGCGGATTAATTCGATGCAACGCGAAGAACCTTACCAAGGCTTGACATGGACCGGACCGCCGCAGAAATGTGGTTTCTCCTTTTGGGGCCGGTTCACAGGTGGTGCATGGTTGTCGTCAGCTCGTGTCGTGAGATGTTGGGTTAAGTCCCGCAACGAGCGCAACCCTCGTTCCATGTTGCCAGCGCGTAATGGCGGGGACTCATGGGAGACTGCCGGGGTCAACTCGGAGGAAGGTGGGGACGACGTCAAATCATCATGCCCCTTATGTCTTGGGCTTCACGCATGCTACAATGGCCGGTACAAAGGGTTGCGATACTGTGAGGTGGAGCTAATCCCAAAAAGCCGGTCTCAGTTCGGATTGGGGTCTGCAACTCGACCCCATGAAGTCGGAGTCGCTAGTAATCGCAGATCAGCAACGCTGCGGTGAATACGTTCCCGGGCCTTGTACACACCGCCCGTCAAGTCACGAAAGTTGGTAACACCCGAAGCCGGTGGCCTAACCCCTTGTGGGAGGGAGCCGTCGAAGGTGGGACTGGCGATTGGGACTAAGTCGTAACAAGGTAGCCGTACCGGAAGGTGCGGCTGGATCACCTCCTTTCTAAGGAGCACCTACAGTCTCTGCGGCCCGTGTAGGCGGGTGTGGAGGGGTTGTCAGGAGTAAAGGCCCGTTGCGCAGACGTTTGTTCTGCGGCGGGTGCTCATGGGTGGAATATCAACGGATAGCGGCCGCGTGTTTTTTTCCTGTGTTTAGTACGGATGGGTTCCCTGTGGGGGTTTGTCCTGGAACGGTGCGGGTGGGGGATGCGTGGTTTAGTGTTTGGCACACTGTTGGGTCCTGAGGCAACAGGGCCGGGGAGGCTGCGGTTTTTGGCCGTGTTTTCCCGGGGCTTGTTTGTTTCTGGTTTCCTGGCTGCACCGGTCATGCGCGTTGGCCCCTTTGGGGGTTGTGTGTGGGGTGTGTGGTACGGGGTTGTTGTTTGAGAACTACATAGTGGACGCGAGCATCTTTTATAAGAAGCAATTTCCAAGAATATGAACCTGGATCTGGCTGCGCGTGATGATGGCTTCCTTTTTTGGGGGTGGTTGTTGGGTGTGGTTGGTTTTCATGGTTCTCTCGAAAATTACTGATTGATCTTTTGTGGTCAAGTTTTTAAGAGCACACGGTGGATGCCTTGGCATTAGGAGCCGAAGAAGGACGTAGGAATCTGCGATAAGCCTGGGGGAGTCGATAACCGGACTGTGATCCCAGGGTGTCCGAATGGGGAAACCCCGCCAGACGCGCGAGTGATCTGGTGACCCGCATCTGAACACATAGGGTGCGTGGAGGGAACGCGGGGAAGTGAAACATCTCAGTACCCGCAGGAAGAGAAAACAACAGTGATTCCGTTAGTAGTGGCGAGCGAACGCGGATCAGGCTAAACCGACCCATGTGTGATAGCCGGCGGGCGTTGCATGGGCGGGGTTGTGGGACTTGTTGTCCTGGTTCTGCCGGACCGGGGAGGTGTGAGTGCTGGTATAGGTGAACGGTCTTGAAAGGCCGGCCGTAGAGGGTGTGAGCCCCGTAACCGTAATGCTGTGTACCGCCTTTGATGAGTATCCCAAGTAGCACGGGGCCCGAGAAATCCCGTGTGAATCTGTCAGGACCACCTGATAAGCCTAAATACTCCCTAATGACCGATAGCGGACCAGTACCGTGAGGGAAAGGTGAAAAGTACCCCGGGAGGGGAGTGAAACAGTACCTGAAACCGTGTGCTTACAATCCGTCGGAGCAGCCATAGTAGTTGTGACGGCGTGCCTTTTGAAGAATGAGCCTGCGAGTTAGTGTTACGTCGCGAGGTTAACCCGTGTGGGGAAGCCGTAGCGAAAGCGAGTCTGAACAGGGCGTTGCAGTGGCGTGATCTAGACCCGAAGCGAAGTGATCTACCCATGGCCAGGTTGAAGCGACGGTAAGACGTCGTGGAGGACCGAACCCACTTCAGTTGAAAATGGAGGGGATGAGCTGTGGGTAGGGGTGAAAGGCCAATCAAACTTCGTGATAGCTGGTTCTCCCCGAAATGCATTTAGGTGCAGCGTTGCGTGTTTCTTACCGGAGGTAGAGCTACTGGATGGCTAATGGGCCCTACAAGGTTACTGACGTCAGCCAAACTCCGAATGCCGGTAAGTGAGAGCGCAGCAGTGAGACTGTGGGGGATAAGCTTCATAGTCGAGAGGGAAACAGCCCAGACCACCAACTAAGGCCCCTAAGCGTGTGCTAAGTGGGAAAGGATGTGGAGTTGCGAAGACAACCAGGAGGTTGGCTTAGAAGCAGCCATCCTTAAAAGAGTGCGTAATAGCTCACTGGTCAAGTGATTCCGCGCCGACAATGTAGCGGGGCTCAAGTACACCGCCGAAGTTGTGGCATTCACATATTTTCCAAGCCTTTGTGGTTCAGGAGTGTGGATGGGTAGGGGAGCGTCGTGTGGGCGGTGAAGTCGCGGTGTAAACCAGCGGTGGAGCCTACACGAGTGAGAATGCAGGCATGAGTAGCGAAAGACGGGTGAGAAACCCGTCCGCCGGATGATCAAGGGTTCCAGGGTCAAGCTAATCTGCCCTGGGTAAGTCGGGACCTAAGGCGAGGCCGACAGGCGTAGTCGATGGACAACGGGTTGATATTCCCGTACCGGCGAAAAACCGCCCATGTTGAACAGGGGATACTAACCGCCCGAGACCTGCCTGACACCCCTTGTGGGTGAAGGGTTTTGGTGGAGCGCGGGACCTGATCCTGGGAGGCAAGCGTATTAACAGGTGTGACGCAGGAAGGTAGCCGAGCCGGGCGATGGTTGTCCCGGTCCAAGGATGTAGGGCGAACGGTAGGCAAATCCGCTGTTCATGTGCCTGAGATCTGACGGGACTCCCGTAAAGGGGGGATTCGGTGATCCTATGCTGCCTAGAAAAGCATCGGCGCGAGGTTTTAGCCGCCCGTACCCCAAACCGACACAGGTGATCAGGTAGAGAATACTAAGGCGATCGAGAGAATTATGGTTAAGGAACTCGGCAAAATGCCCCCGTAACTTCGGGAGAAGGGGGGCCCCAACCTTGAACGGACCGTGCGTCCGGGAGGGGATCGGGGCCGCAGAGACCAGGGAAGCGACTGTTTACTAAAAACACAGGTCCGTGCGAAGTCGCAAGACGATGTATACGGACTGACTCCTGCCCGGTGCTGGAAGGTTAAGAGGACCGGTTAGCCTCACGGCGAAGCTGAGAATTTAAGCCCCAGTAAACGGCGGTGGTAACTATAACCATCCTAAGGTAGCGAAATTCCTTGTCGGGTAAGTTCCGACCTGCACGAATGGAGTAACGACTTCCCCGCTGTCTCAACCATAAACTCGGCGAAATTGCAGTACGAGTAAAGATGCTCGTTACGCGCAGCAGGACGGAAAGACCCCGAGACCTTTACTATAGTTTGGTATTGGTGTTCGGAGTGGCTTGTGTAGGATAGGTGGGAGACGTTGAAGCCCGGACGCCAGTTCGGGTGGAGTCATCGTTGAAATACCACTCTGGTCACTTTGGACATCTAACTTCGGCCCGTAATCCGGGTCAGGGACAGTGCCTGATGGGTAGTTTAACTGGGGCGGTTGCCTCCTAAAAAGTAACGGAGGCGCCCAAAGGTTCCCTCAGCCTGGTTGGCAATCAGGTGTCGAGTGTAAGTGCACAAGGGAGCTTGACTGTGAGAGAGACATCTCGAGCAGGGACGAAAGTCGGGACTAGTGATCCGGCGGTACATTGTGGAATGGCCGTCGCTCAACGGATAAAAGGTACCTCGGGGATAACAGGCTGATCTTGCCCAAGAGTCCATATCGACGGCATGGTTTGGCACCTCGATGTCGGCTCGTCGCATCCTGGGGCTGGAGTAGGTCCCAAGGGTTGGGCTGTTCGCCCATTAAAGCGGTACGCGAGCTGGGTTTAGAACGTCGTGAGACAGTTCGGTCCCTATCCGCTGCGCGCGCAGGAAATTTGAGAAGGGCTGTCCTTAGTACGAGAGGACCGGGACGGACGAACCTCTGGTGTGTCAGTTGTACTGCCAAGTGCACCGCTGATTAGCTACGTTCGGATGGGATAACCGCTGAAAGCATCTAAGCGGGAAGCTCGCTTCGAGATGAGATTTCCATACACCCTCGGGTGTGAGAGGCCCCCAGCCAGACCACTGGGTTGATAGGCCGGATGTGGAAGCGAGGACTAACGACTCGTGAAGCTGACCGGTACTAATAGGCCGATAACTTACACCACACAAGAACAAAGCATGCTTGCGTCCACTATGTGGTTCCCAACCAACAAACCCGTTGGAACAGGAACCAAAATAAACTGAATAACAACACCACAGTTGTTGTAACCACAAGATTTCCCCCGCACACCCGCACGGGTGTGTGACGGGACACAGGGTTACGGCGGTCATAGCGTGGGGGAAACGCCCGGTCCCATTCCGAACCCGGAAGCTAAGACCCACAGCGCCGATGGTACTGCACCCGGGAGGGTGTGGGAGAGTAGGTCACCGCCGGACACTATTTAGGGCTCAGGCCCCGACGATGAACGTCGGGGCCTGACCCTTTTAACGCCTAGGGAGACCCAACCCTCCCTCACATCCTGCAGGTTTTTCCCGAACCCTCCCTCACATCCTGCAGGTTTTTCCCGAACGCTCCCTCACGTCCTGCGGGCCCGGACTTGTTGGATGAAATTGGCCGGCAGGATTCCGGTCGAGGATAATCGTCGCCATGACATTCGCTTCGCTTGTAGCCTTCGCTGGACTGTGCCTGGTTCTGTCCCTTACGCCCGGACCGGACACGTTCCTGGTGCTGCGCATCGCGTTGAACCGGCCCAGCGCAGGGATTGCGGCCGGGGCGGGCTCGGCCGTTGCCGCCGTTGCCTGGGCGGCGCTTGTCGGGCTCGGACTGGCAGCGATCCTGGAGCAGTCCGCAGAGGTGTTCCGCTGGATCAAGATCGCGGGCGGCCTCTACCTGCTTTATCTCGGCATTTCCTCGTTCCTGAAGACGCGGAAGGCCGCAAAGGATGGCATGCAGGGTGGCAACGAAGTAGGCGGGCTTCGTTACGGCAGGATCGCTGGCCTCGGTGCCGGCGCGCTGTCCACGCTGCTCAACCCCAAAGTTGGCCTCTTCTACCTGGCGGTCGTTCCGCAGTTCATCCCACAGGGCGGCGATACCATGGGTACCGCGATGATCCTGGGGGCACTGGAAGCGGTCATCGCGTTCGCCTACCTGGCCGTCGTCTCGCTCGTCGCTTACAAGGCGATGGGGTGGCTGCGTCGCCCTAAAGTGAGCACCGGCGTCGAACGCGTCAGCAGCGGCATCATCACCGCCCTCGGCGCCGGCGTCATCGCCTCCGGCGCGAGCAGCTAGCCCCGCTACATTTCATCGGGACGGCGGGATGTGAGGAAGCGTCCGGGGTTTCGCGGCGGGATGTGAGGAAGCGTCCGCGGTGGAGAGGCCGGTAGAGTTGGTAGCCATGGAAAATCTCTTCAGCCACGCCGCAGGCAGCGATGTGCCCGAGCCCGTAGACAACCTGGACCCTGTCATCTGCACTGCAGTGGTCCCAGGGCCGGTAGCCCGGGCGTTCATGGGCTTCACAGACCACACGCATCTGTGGTGGCCCATGGAGAACATCAGCGTGTACGGTCCCGGCTCCTACGTGGAGTTCGAGGAAAACCTCATCCTGGAGACCGCCGACGACGGCCGGGGCGCTACATGGGGAACCATTGACGATTGGCAGCCACCGCTGTCCTTCCACGCGTCGTGGTACCCCGGCAGCACCGCGCTCTGGTCCACTGAGCTTCGTGTTGCGTTCCGTGGCGTCGAGGACGGCACGGAGGTGCGCATAGTCCACGACGGCTGGGAAGGTGCCGAGGACCCGGCCGGCACCCGGGCTGCCTGGGAGAAGGACTGGCCGGAGGTTCTTGACCGGTACGTGCGGTTCATGGGCGGCGCTTCAGACTAGTGCGGCTCTAGGACGGGGGTACCGCCGTGCTCCGCCGAATAACAAACCGTGTGGGGTATTCGGTGTTCGCGACGGCGCTCTCCGCTCCGGCGTCGAACTCCTCCAGCAGCAGGCGCACCGCCAATGCTCCCTGGCCCCGCGGATCCTGATCAATCGTGGTCAGGCCGAACAGCTCGCCCAGTTCGTGTCCGTCGAAGCCGACGACTGACAGGTCTTCGGGCACCCGGAGCCCGAAGTCCCGGGCGGCCAGGATGGTTCCTATCGCCATCTCGTCCGACGCTGCAAAGACTGCCGTTGGCCGTTCCGAAGCTCCGCCGAGAAGGTCCCGTGCAACGGTGTAGGCACCCTCGATGGTGAAATCCGCCCTGACCACCCACGAGGAACGCAGGGGGAGTCCTGCAGCCGTCATCGCCTTTTCATATCCGTCGAGACGTGTGCGCGGGATCTTGAAGTCCTGCTCGTACACCGAATCGCCCGTGAGGTGCGCGATCCGCGTGTGGCCGAGCCGGATGAGGTGGTTCACCGCCGACTCCGCCAGAGCATGGTCGTCTATTCGGATGGTCGAAGCTCCGGGCAGTGGTCCGCCGATGCCTACGAGCGGACGGTTGATGGCAAGCATCTGGCCGATCTCCCCTTCCGTCAGCGCCAGCGCCACCGCGATGACCGCGTCCACGCGTTTCCGCAGCAGGAAGTCCTGGAGGATGCTCCGGCGCCGGACCGGCCCCTCCGTGATGTTGTAGAGCGTCAGGTCGTAGCCGGCGTCGAGGAGGGCAGCGGAAATGCCCTCCACCACGGACGAGAAGTACCAGCGGCGGACGGTGGGGACCACGAGGCCGATGTTGCGTGTACGGCCGGAGGCGAGGCTGGATGCCTGGTAGGACGGCACGAAGCCAAGCTCGGCCGCAGCTGCCCGGGCTCGCTCGCGGCTCGCGGGTGACACGTTGCCCTTGCCGCTCAAGGCGCGCGAAACGGTGGCTATGGAAAGCCCGGCCCGTTCCGCAACGTCCTTGATGCCGGCCATGTCTTAACCCTCCGTGCCCTCGACAGGGATCCGCAGCCAGACGGTTTCGCCGGAGCCCAAGGTAAACCGCCGGTCATCCTCGCCGTAGCCTGAGGGCGACGAACTGCGGAGCACAACCTCGCCGGCGGGAAGTTCCAGCGGATCGGAGCCGACGTTCATGACAACCAGGATGTCTCCGTTGAGAAAGGCCAGGGACGAAGCGGTGCACCATTCCTCCGCCCATGAGAGGGAGCCGCGCCCAAGGTCCAGTTCGCGGCGGGCATTGAGCATGCGGCGGTACAGGTTCAAGTGCGACGACGGGTCCCCGGCCTGGGCGTCACGGGCCAGTTTCGCGAAGCTCTCGGGCTGCGGTAGCCAGGGCGCGTCGCCGTCGCCGAATCCGCTGTGTCGCTCGGACGCCTTCCAGGGCAGCGGGACCCGGCAGCCGTCACGTCCCAGCCGGTCACCGCCGGTCCGTGCGAACGTCGGGTCCTGCCGCTGGTGGTCCGGGATATCGATCCCGTCAGGGAGCCCAAGTTCTTCACCCTGGTAGAGGTAGGCGCCGCCGGGGAGCCCGAGCATGAACAGCGACGCCGCCGCTGCCCGGGCCCTGCCCAGCTCCTCATCCGGCTGGGGGTCCTGGGGGCCGATGCCGTCGCCGTCCCGCGGCCCGGACCAGGCGTACCCGAAGCGGGTGGCGTGCCGGACGACGTCGTGGTTGGACAGCACCCAGGTGCTGGGTGCACCCACGGCATCCAAGGACGTCAGGGACTCGGTGACGATGTGGCGCAGGCGGGGGAGGTCCAGCCCCGCATGGAGGTAGGGGAAGTTGAAGGCCTGGTGCATTTCGTCGGGCCTGACCCAGTGGGCCAGCCGCGGCAGGGGGTCCACGTTGGCCTCGGCGCAGAGAATGCGGTCGGGACCGTATTCCTCAAGAATCCGGCGCCACGCACGGTAGATGTCGTGCAGGGCCGGCTGCCCGAACATCGGTGCCTCGTGCCCGGGGAAACCGTCGGAGCTGCTGCCATCCGCGCGCCCGCCCCAGGCGGGGAGGCCCGGGGCCTTGACCAGGGCATGGGCCACGTCCACGCGGAACCCGGACACGCCGCGGTCCAGCCAGAAGCGCAGGATGCGCTCAAACTCGGCATGCACGGCCTGGTTGTCCCAGTTGAAGTCCGGCTGCGATGAATCGAAGAGGTGCAGGTACCACTGGCCCGGAGTACCGTCAGGTTCGGTAATGCGGGTCCAGGCTGAGCCGCCGAAGTGCGACTCCCAGTTGTTGGGTGGTTCGTTACCCTCGGCGCCCTGGCCGTCGCGGAAGATGAACATGTCCCGTTCGGGGCTGCCAGGGCCGGCAGCCAGCGCCGCCTGGAAATCCCGGTGCTGGTCTGAGCAGTGATTCGGGACCAGGTCCACGATGACGCGCAGGCCCAGCCGGTTCGCCTCGGCCACCATGCCGTCGAAGTCGCCGAGCGTACCGAAGATCGGGTCGACGTCGCAGTAGTCGCTGACGTCGTATCCGGCGTCGCGCTGTGGTGAGCGGTAGAAGGGTGAGAGCCAGACGGCGTCCACGTCGAGCTCGGCAAGCTGCGGCATCTCGGCGGTGATCCCCGCGAAGTCACCGATTCCGTCGCCGTTCATGTCCCTGAAGGATCGCGGGTACACCTGGTAAATGACGGCTGATCGCCACCAGCCGTGCGCTTTGTCCGGGGCATGGATGGGCGTCAGGGCGCCAGCCAGCGGCGATGCCGAGTGCAGAAACGAGTCAACAGACATTGGGCCATCCTAAAGGGGGGATGCACGCGAATGAAAGCGTTTACACCCTAAAACCCGTTGACAATTCGGGTCAACTCGACGGCCTGCGGGGTCACCGGCATCACAAGGTTGGAAACGCTTCCAGTGAGGGGAATGCCGGCTGTCCTCCGGCGACGGGGCCAGCACGGATAGGTGCCCACCACATGAGACCTAGACTGAAAGCAAAGTGATCGAACGGGAGACCCATGGGCAGCATCGCCGACGAACTGACATCCATCCTGGGGCCGGGGAAAGTCCTCCGGGACGAGGCCACACTTGCCGTGTACGCGGTGGACCAGGCGCCCGTGGTGGACTACCGGCTGCCCGCCGCGGTGGTACTGGCGGAGTCCATCGATGATGTCCAGGCCACCGTCAAAGCCTGCGCGGCCCGGAATGTGCCGCTGGTGCCCCGCGGTGCCGGGACCGGGGTATCGGGAGGAGCCCATGCCAGCGACGGCTGCATTGTCCTTGGCCTGGAACGGATGAACCGCATTCTGAAGCTCAACGCGGATGACGAGACCGCCGTCGTCGAACCCGGAGTTATCAACGCCGACCTGAACGACGCTGCTGCGGCGCACGGACTCATGTTCGCTCCGGATCCGGCCAGTTTCAGGATCTCCACCATCGGCGGGAACGTGGCCACCAACGCCGGCGGGCTGCGGTGCGCGAAGTACGGCGTGACCCGGGACTCTGTGCTGGCACTGGACGTGGTCCTCGCGGACGGGTCGCTCCTGCACACCGGCCACCAGACGTTCAAGGGCGTGGCCGGCTACGACCTGACCGGGCTGTTCGTGGGTTCAGAGGGCACGCTGGGTATCGTGGTCGGAGCGACGGTCCGGCTGAAGTACCTGCCCCGCGAGGTGCACACGATCGCCGCGTTCTACCCTGACTTCCGGCAGGCCGCGGCCGGTGTGCTGGCCGTCGGCAAGGCGCGCGTGCAGCCGGCCATCATGGAACTGCTCGACGGCGGGTCGCTGGCCCAGTTGGATGAGCTGCACGGATCGGACCTCGCGTCGCGGGGAGCCGCACTGCTCCTGGTCCAGACGGACGGCTTCGGGGCGGCAGCGGAGGCCGACGTGGTGCGGGGGGTCCTGGCGGCCGGCGGTGCCGTGGTCACCACCGAGACCAGCGCAGAGGCGGAACAGCTGGTGGAACTGCGGCGCAACAGCAGGGGCGTGGAGGT
Organism: Arthrobacter sp. K5; assembly: GCF_040448525.1. Lineage (NCBI taxonomy): Bacteria > Bacillati > Actinomycetota > Actinomycetes > Micrococcales > Micrococcaceae > Arthrobacter > Arthrobacter sp. K5. The sequence continues at coordinate 4,049,922 of NZ_CP159279.1, forward strand.
GGATGACGAGTACCGCGTGGGCGAGGACGTTGCCGTGCCGCGTTCCAGGCTGGTGGACTACGTGGCGGCGCTGGAAGCGCTGGCCGAGGTCCACGATGTCAGCCTGAAGGTCGTGGCCCATGCCGGCGACGGCAACCTGCATCCGACCTTCTGGATTGACCGCGTGAACGACGTGGTGGACGCCGGCGCCTTGCGCCGCCTGAACACGGCGCTCGACGCGTCCATCGTGGCGGCACTGGAAATGGGCGGAACCATCACAGGCGAACACGGTGTAGGGCAGTACAAGCTGCGCTGGCTGGGACTGGAACAGCCCGAGCCGCTGCGGCAACTGCAGCGCAGGGTCAAGGATCTATTCGACCCTTCCGGCATCCTGAACCCGGGCAAGGCAATCTAAACGACGATCTAGGAGGCGCTCTCAGGCAGGGCTAAAGCCCGCCGGAAAGACTCAGTCGTCGGCGTCGGGATACTCGTCCTCGGTCTCATCGGCCCCGTACCGCGACTCCTCGGTCTCCACGGCGAGGATTTTCAGCATCTCCGTGTCCGGGTTCAGCATGATGGCGGCCTCGTCGCGGCGGTGGCGCAGGATCGAGTCGATGTAGGACTGGACTGCCTCGGCCAGGGGGATGTGCCGTTCCTGCTTTTCGGACATGTACCAGCGGTGCTCCAGCACCTCGTGCACGGCTTCGGCCGGTTCGAGCTTTCCGGAGAGGTCGCGGGGGATGGAACGGACGATCGGCTCGAAGATCTGGCTGACCCACAGGTGAGCGCTGTATTCCTCGTCCATCTCCGGGTTGTTGTCGGCCCGGAAGGAGTCCATGTCGTTGAGCAGGCGGCGGGCCTGGTTTTCCTGGGCGTCGAGGCCGGTCAGGCGCAACAGGCGGCGCATGTGGTGGCCGGCGTCGACGACCTTCGGCTGCAGCTGGATGGTGGAGCCGTTCTGGGTGGTCTTGATCGCGTACTCTTCGACGTCGAAGCCGAGCTCGTTGAGCCGGCGGATGCGGGCGCCGACGCGCCAGCGCTCGCCCAGTTCGAAGGATTCCTTGGCGGTCAGCTCCGTCCACAGGCGCCGGTAGCTTTCCATGATGAGTTCGCTGGTGGCCACGGGGTCCACCTTCTCTTCGATCAGCCCGCCGTCGAGGAGGTCCATGAGTTCGCCGGCGATGTTGACGCGGGCGATTTCCAGGTCGTACTCGCGCTGGCCGGTAGAGAGGTCCGGGTACAGTTCGCCGGTTTCGGCGTCCACCAGGTAGGCGGCGAAGGCGCCTGCGTCCCGGCGGAACAGGGTGTTGGACAGCGAGACATCGCCCCAGTAGAAGCCGATGAGGTGCAGCCGGACCATCAGCAGCGCCTGGGCGTCGATGAGCCGGGTGAGCGTGTCCTTGCGCAGCATCTGGGAGAAGAGCGCGCGGTACGGCATGGAGAACTTCAGGTGGCGGGTCACGAGGACCGGGTTCAGGGGGCGCCCGTCGGGGGTGGTGCGGCCGGTGATGACGGCCACGGGCTCCACGCAGGGCACGTCCAGGCGCGCAAGCTTGCGGAGCATGTGGTACTCGTGGCGGGCGACGTGCTCGGACGTTTCCTTGATGGCGATGACGGAGCCGCCGAGGTGGGCGAACCGAACGATGTGCCGGGAGATACCGCGGGGGAGGGCGGCCAGGTTTTCCGCCGGCCAGTCTTCGAGCGCTATGTGCCAGGGCAGATCGAGGAGTTCGGGGTCGGCGGCAGCGGCCGTGATGTTGAGGTTGCTTGCGACCGAGGCTGCCTTGTCGTCATTGGCGCTGGCTGCTTCGAACCGCGGCAGCTTGCCGATCTGCCCGTAGTCGGTGGGTTCGTCGTGCCACTGCGCGTTGTGTTCCTCGGTCATGGGTCAATTCTTCCGTATTTTGCGGGGGGTGCCTAAAAGGGGGGGGCAGCGGTTAAAGCCCGACGGCGGCCCTCCGGTTGGGGAGGACCGCCGCCAAGGTTCGTGCGGTGCTAACCTGGGCCCACTCCGGCAGGGTTCCCTGGCCGAAGAGGAGCGGGATTAGGGTGCCGGTGGGGAGGATTAGTCGCCCAGGCGCTCGCCGGTCTTGGTGTCGAACAGGTGCACGTGGCCGGACTGCGGACGGACCCAGATGGACTCGCCCTTCATCGGGGGACGGCGGCCGTCGACGCGGGCCACAATGTCGTGGCTCTTGCCGTCCAGCGTGGTGTGGCCGTAAACGTAAGCGTCGGCACCGAGTTCCTCGACGACGTCGACCTCAACCTGGATGCCTTCGCCCTGGGCTGCGGTCTCCAGGTCCTCCGGGCGGCTGCCCAGCGTGACGGTGCGGCCGTGGGCCTCATCGAGGATCTCGTGCGGCACAGGGTAGACGGTGCCGCCGAACTGGACGCCGCCGTCGACCACGGGAAGTTCCAGCAGGTTCATGGCGGGGGAGCCGATGAAGCCGGCCACGAAGACGTTCTTGGGGCGGTCGTACAGGTTGCGCGGAGTGTCCACCTGCATCAGCAGGCCGTCCTTGAGCACAGCAACGCGGTCGCCCATGGTCATGGCCTCGACCTGGTCGTGGGTGACGTAAACGGTGGTGACGCCCAGGCGGCGGGTCAGGGAAGCGATCTGGGTGCGGGTCTGGACACGGAGCTTGGCGTCCAGGTTGGAGAGCGGCTCGTCCATGAGGAAGACCTGCGGGTTACGCACGATGGCGCGGCCCATGGCAACACGCTGGCGCTGACCGCCGGAGAGTGCCTTCGGCTTGCGGTCGAGGTACTGCTCAAGGTCCAGGAGCTTTGCGGCTTCGCGGACGCGCTCGGCGCGCTCTTCCTTGCTCACACCGGCGATCTTGAGGGCGAAGCCCATGTTGTCCGCCACGGTCATGTGCGGGTACAGGGCGTAGTTCTGGAAAACCATCGCGATGTCGCGGTCCTTCGGCGGAACGTCGGTGACATCGCGGTCGCCAATGAGGATCCGGCCGGCGTTGACGTCCTCGAGGCCTGCGAGCATGCGCAGGGAGGTGGACTTACCGCAACCGGAGGGTCCAACGAGGACCAGGAATTCGCCGTCGGCGATTTCGATGTTGAGCTTGTCAACAGCGGGCTTTTCAGTGCCCGGGTACAGACGCGTAGCGTTGTCAAAAGTAACTGTTGCCACAGTTATCAATCCCTTCACCGGCAGGTACGTGCCGGACGATCCGTAGTGAATGGTTCATGTAATTCAGTTGTGCCCTACATGATGACTCCCCGGCCGAGGCCGAGGAGCATCCAGTGACGCCGCACGGTTCCTGTGCGCCACATCACAAAGAAGAGTATGTCAGATTTATCGCGAATCGGACAAAATGTTACGGACGTCACATATGAGATGCCGCACAGCGGCGTTTACCCGGCAGCCTCGTCAGGATGCGGGAGCAACGGCCTTCCGGCGTTCCCGCAGCAGGGCCTCAAGGAGTTCGGCGACATGGACCGGGGCCTCCACCCGGAACTGTGCCTGGGTGAAGTCGAGGCCCACCTTCACACCGACGTCGTGCTGCCCCAGGCGGGCCAGGGCGTCCTCGTCCGTGGTGTCGTCGCCAGCGAACAGCACGCCGGTGGCTCCGGTGGCCTGGCGGAGGAAGTCCACGCCCTCACCTTTGGATGCGTGCACCACGGACGTTTCCAGGACGCGCTTGCCATTCTTGAGGTAGACACCAGGGCGGTCCTGGAGTGCGGCGCGGGCGGCCGCGACGGCGTCCTCTGCAACGTCGTCCGCCGCCAGTCGTGTGTGCAGGACGACGCCGGCGGGCTTTTCCTCCAGGACGGTGCCGGGCGCGAGGTCCGCGATCTCCGCAAGGATGCCCCGGACCTCGTCGAGAAGTGACAGCTGCTCGGGGTCGAGGGTCAGCGGCGCCGACCCCGGACCCAGCCACGCCTCGGCGCCGTGGCTGCCGATCAGCAGGGTCTCCTCCGGCGGGGAGGCGACCGCCCGCAGACTGTCCAGTGCCCTCCCGGAGATGAGCGCCGTCGTCGTACGCGGAAGCGAACTCAGTTCGGCGAAAGCGGCAGCAGAGCGGGGGAGCGGGCGCGCGTCCCCGGCGTGGTCCACGATGGGGGAGATGGTGCCATCGAAGTCCATGGCCACCAGCAGGTGCTCCGTGCCGGCGATGCGGCGCACTGCCTCCAGCAGTTCGGGGGACAACGTCAGGCGGGTGCCGGCGCCGCCGGTGTGCTCTGCCTCAGGAGTCATCGCGGATTACTTTCTCATTGAGGGCGTTCAGGAAGTCGGCCGACCAGTGGTCGACGTCGTGGTCCAGGATCTGCTTGCGCATGGCGCGCATGCGGCGGGCGGATTCCTTGGGGGACATCTTCACCGCCCGCATCACGGCGTCCTTCAGGCCGTCGATGTCGTGCGGGTTCATCAGCAGGGCCTGCTTAAGCTGGTCGGCGGCGCCGGCGAACTCGCTGAGCACCAGGGCGCCGTCGTTGTTGGTCCGTGCCGTGACGTACTCCTTGGCGACGAGGTTCATGCCGTCGCGCAGTGCGGTGACCAGCATGACGTCCGCCGCCAGGTAGAGCGCCACCATCTCCTCGACCGGGTAGCTGTGGTGCAGGTACCGGACCGCCGTGTTTTCGATGGTGTCGTAGGTGCCGTTGATGTGGCCCACGGTACCCTCGACCTCTTCACGCAGGAGCCGGTACTGCTCCACGCGCTCGCGGCTGGGGCTGGCAACCTGGATCAGTGTCGCGTCGCCCACCTTGAGGTGGCCCTCATTCAGGAGCTCCTCGTACGCCTTGAGCCGGTGGCCGATGCCCTTCGTGTAGTCCAGCCGGTCCACGCCCAGCAGGATGGTCTTGGGATTGCCGAGGTCCTGCCGGATCTGGCGTGCGCGTTCGATGATCTCGGGCTTCCGGGCCAGTTCGGTGATGTGCTGGACATCGATGGAAATGGGGAAGGCCTGGGCGCGGGCGATGTGCGTGAGATCGCCCTCGGTATCCTTGACGTGGACCTGCTGCTGCTTGACGCTGGCACCAAGGAAGCGACGGGCAGAACGCATGAAGTTGCCGGCGTCGCTGCTGCGCTGGAAGCCCACCAGGTCAGCCCCCAGCAGCCCGTCGATGATGGCCTGGCGCCAGGGGAGCTGGGCGAAAATCTCCGGTGGCGGGAACGGGATGTGGTTGAAGAACCCGATCTTCAGGTCCGGCCGCGCCTGGCGCAGCATCCGCGGCACCAGCTGAAGCTGGTAGTCCTGCACCCAGACAGTTGCGCCTTCGTCGGCAGTACGGACGACGGCGTCGGCGAACCTTCTGTTCACCGTGCGGTAGGCGTCCCACCAGGTTCGGTGGAACTCCGGCGGCGCGATGACATCGTGGTACAGGGGCCACAGCGTCGCATTGGAGAAACCTTCGTAATACAGCTCAACGTCATCGCTGCTGAGCTGGACCGGCACAAGGTCCATGCCGCCGTGGCTGAACGGCTCCACTGTCTCATCCGCGGCACCGTGCCACCCCACCCAGGCGCCGTCCGTCCGGGTCATCATGGGAGCCAGCGCGGTGACCAGGCCGCCCGGGGACCGCCGCCAGCCGGAGCCGTCATCGCCGGGCTCACCGGGCGCGCAGCGGTCCACCGGCAGGCGGTTCGAGACCACCATGAAGTCGTACCTGGTGGTGTCCGAGCTGTCGCCGGGCACGGCCGAGCTTTCCGTTTTTGTGTCGGATTTGTCGCTTACGGCTCCGTGCATGGGGGCTCCCTAAGGTTGCTTGTGGCTCCCATCAACCCTATCGGGCCGGAATCTTACGGGCCATTCGTCCGTTGGTCAGGCTGAAACGAATACTTGAAAGCGCAAGCTCCAGGGTTCTCCCCTAAACTGGGGGAGTTGCCCCTGGTGGCCCGCACTTGTCCGTACGACACGAGGAACTAATGAGCCCCGCAAACGAACCCCGCAAGTCCAAAGCAGAACGCACGGCCGAGGCCCGCGAGAAAGCCCGCGAGATCCGGGAGGCGCAGCTTAAGAAGGACAAGCGGAACAAACTGCTCATTGGCTGGGGCATCGTGGTCGCCGTCGTGGCCATCCTTGCCGTCGTCGCACTGGTGGTCACCAGCAGCCTTAAGAACAACGCCCCGGTGGCGGACCAGGGTCCCACCCCGGCCAACGGCAACGTCCACGGCGGCATCACCCTGCTTAAGGGCACCGAAGTGGCAAAATCGGCCGCCGCCACCGTGAACGTCGCAGACATTCCGTCGCCGGCAGCCTCGGCGCCTGCCACCGTCACGGCGCCGGGCGCGGAAGCCGAAAAGGGCAAGCCGGTTAAGGTCGTCCTCTACATCGACTTCATCTGCCCCGTGTGCAAGAACTTCGAGGCGACGTACAACGAGACGCTGACGAAGCTCCGTGACGAAGGCAAGATCACTGTGGAGTACCGGGCCCTGGGCTTCCTGGACAGCCGCTCCACCACCAACTACTCCTCGCGTGCGGCCAACGCCGCCGCATGCGTGGTGAACGAATCCCCGGAGAAGTACTCGGCATTCGTGGACACCCTGTTCGCCAACCAGCCGGCCGAGGGCAGCGCCGGGCTCTCCGACGACGAGCTGAAGAAGCTGGCCACGGACGTCGGCGCCAAGGACATCGGCTCCTGCGTCGAGAACAAGACGTACCGCCCGTGGGTCAAGTACACCACCCAGGAAGCCGCAGCTATTGGCGTGAGCGGTACGCCGACGGTCCTCGTGGACGGCAAGCAGTGGGGCAAGGGCGACAGCGCCCAGACCGAATTCCCGGCCTTCGTTGAGGCGGCCATCAAGGCCAAGGCCTAAGCGGTCTTTTTGGGCGGTGGCCCGGCGTCCGGATTCTCCGGGCACCGGGCCACCTTCCGTTTAAACCGCTTGTCCGTTTTTACGGGCGGGCTGTCCTTGGGCTAACCTTATCTAGCGCCATAGCGCACCTGCCCTGACGGGCACGCCTCCTTAGCTCAGTTGGCCAGAGCACCGCTCTTGTAAAGCGGGGGTCGTCGGTTCGAATCCGACAGGGGGCTCACAAAAAACCGCTCTAACACTGTGAAGTAGTCCAGTGTCGGAGCGGTTTTCTTTTCGCCTCGACGGCCAACCCCTCGGAATATCCTGCAGCGATGCTCAGCTGTCTTCAGGCCAAAAAAGCTATTGCATTAATCATACAATGATGTATCTTTAAGTTGTGACTCGGGACACGTCCAGTTCCCGGGCACCGCCCCTTACGGCTCTACCAGCCAGCGAAACCCGCCCCGCGGGCCAGAGATCACCTCATATATCCCCAACCCGCCAGGAGTGACGACGATGTCATCCATGAAGAACCCAACCGCCCAACGGGGCCCGGCCTCGGCAGCCAGCAAACGGCGCTTCCTGATCAGAATGGTCACCGTGCTGATCGGCGGCATGGTCCTGGACGGCTATGTCCTCGGCATCATCGGACCGGTGTCGGGGCGGATGGCCGAGGACCTGCAGCTCGATGCGTTCTGGCAAGGTCTGATCGCCGCGGCTGCTCTGATCGGCATCCTGATCGGATCACCGCTCGGCGGCCTGGCCGCTGACAGGTGGGGCCGTAAGCCGATTTTCATGTTCGATATCGGTCTGTTCGCCATCGCGTCGGGAATGCAGTTTTTCGTTGACTCACCGGTGTGGCTCATCGTGGTGCGGTTGCTGATGGGCATCGCGATCGGCACCGAATACGCGGTCGGCTGGCCGCTGATGGCCGAGTTCTCACCCACCCACCTGCGGGGAAAGCTGATGGCCGCCATGGGCATCGCCTGGTACGGCGGCTTCATGATCGCGTTCCTGATCGGCCACCTGCTCAATGAATACACCGATCTGAGCTGGCACTTCATCCTGGGTACAAGCACGTTCATCGCCGTGGCTATTTTCCTCGCCCGGCTCGGCATGCCGGAATCCCCTCGGTGGCTCTGGAGCGTGGGCCGCAAGGATGAGGCGCGAGCCCTCGCCGCGAGGTACATGCCCGATGACGCGCTCGACGACGTCCAGCACGAGGACGTCCGCAAGGGCAGCTTCGGGATGCTGTTCTCCAGGGAGTACTGGCGGTCCACACTGTTCATCTCGGCGTTCTGGTTCTGCGCCGTGACGCCGTACTTCGCCATCGCCACCTTCGCCGACAGCGTGTTGGAACAGTACGGCCTCGCCGGTGGACTCGCCGGTGGAGTCGGGCTCTCCGCCGTTGCCCTGGCCGGGGTCGTCGTCACGTTCCTGCTGATCGAGAAGATTGGCCGCCGCACGCTGACCGTTCCGCCGCAGTGGCTGTGCGCCGTCGTCCTCGCGATCATCGGCCTGTGGGCCGGCGCGCCGGCGCTTGTTGTGCTCATCCTCTTCCTGGTCTTCTCGTTCTTCAATGCGGGTTACAACACGCTGACGAACGTTTACCCGGGAGAGGTCCTCCCGACCGAGATCCGGGGAATCGGAACCGGCTTCGCGGCCGCTGTCAGCCGCGTCGGCGCGGGCATCGGCATCTTCCTCCTGCCAATGTCGATGGAGTCCCTCGGGGCCGGCCCGACCATGCTGATCGCAGCCGGAGTCGCCCTCCTCGGTGCCGGGCTCTCGCAGTGGCTGGCTCCGGAGACGAAGGGCAAGACGCTCACGGAAGCGGCCGCAGGGTACGCGCACTAACGACGGCGCTGCCCGTACTTGACGGCTTCGCCTGTGGCCGTCCATCAATAGCTCAACGAAGTCGGCGCCGGACAGGCTCGCGAGGAGTTTTTGTCCAGTTGTCGCGGCTTCCGAGCGCTTTAGAGCCCAACAGCCGTACTAATGCTCGGGGGGGGAGTTGATGGAAGTACGACGTCGGCCGGTCACCTTGTGAGGTGACCGGCCGACGTCGTTTTGGCGAGGTCGGTCGACCTGCCGGAGGCCCGTGGACTCTGGTTCGCAGTAACACTCCCGTGCGACTCCATTAAAGCTATTGCATTAATCATACAATGATGTATCTTTAATTTGTGACTAGGGGCACACACCGCTCCCGGGACGCATATGCCAACTACGGCTACAACAACCGGCGAAACCCGCCTGTGCGCTGCCAAGGAAGAAGCGTTCAGGCTTTTGCCACCACATACCTTCCCCACCGGCGGATGTCTTCTGGACCGGCAGCCCCGGCACCCTGGATCCCCTGAGTAAGAAAGTTCAAAATCATGAAAGATGTAGTCATCGTCGGCGCTGGACTCGCTGGCCTGTCGGCAGCATGGCGGCTTCGGCACTGGGACACCGTTGTTCTGGAGTCGGAGAACCGCGTCGGCGGACGGATCCGCTCGGAGCGCCGGGGTGCCTATTGGTTGAACTGGGGCGGGCACGTCTTTGCCGGCGCAGGATCTTCCACTGATGCCCTGCTCAACGAGGTCGGCGTGACTGCCGTCAACATCCCGGGATCGCTCCAGGCGTTGTCAATGAACGGGAAGTTCATCCGCAAGGGGCACATCGCCACGTATCCGTTCCGGATCCCGATGTCCCTGTCGTCCCGCATCGACACGCTGCGGGCCGGCCTGAAGGTTGTCAGCGGCGTCGCCAAGTACACGGGCGTTGTCCGGAAGCGTGCGGGGGAGTCCGGCGCGATGCGGCAGCAGCGCATCTACGACTTCGAGAACGACAGCTCGTTCCAGGACTTCATCGGAAACCTGTCCGAGGACGCGGCCGCGCTGTTCAAGACCACTGTCACCCGCTCGGCCGGTGACATGAACGAGATCTCCGCCGGCGCCGGCATCGGATACTTCAGCCTGGTGCTGGGTATCGGCCAGGGCCTCAGCCAGGGCATCGTCGGCGGCCCGTCAACCCTGACCGAATCGGTCGCAGCCTCGCTCGGCGACCGCGTCCAGCTCGGCGCCACCGTGCAGGAGGTCGTTCACAAGAAGGAATCCGTCGTCGTCCGCTACAGCCAGGGCGGAGCCGACCACGAAGTTGAGGCCCGCACCGTTGTCCTCGCCACCACGGCTGACGTCACGCACAAGGTCGGCGTGGACCTGCCGGAGGAACTGCGCGGTGCGCTGGGCCAGATCAAGTACGGCCCGCACGTCAGCACGGCCTTCCTGACCAACGAGACCTCGGCGCGGCCGTGGGATGACATCTACGCCATCGCGGCCCCGAAACGGTCATTCGCGATCGCCCTGAACCAGGCGAGCATCGTCCGAGACACCGAATCCGTGCGCAAACCCGGCGGCAGCTTCATGACCTTCTCACCGGCCAGCCTCGGGAAGGCCCTGCTGGACAAGAGCGACGAGGAAGTCATCAAGACCCACCTCACCGACCTCGACCAGGTCCTCGGCCACGGGTTCGCCGACAGCGTGGTCGAGGCCAAGACCGACCGCTGGAAGGTAGCGTCCCCCTACTGCTTCCCCGGCCGGGCCAAGCTCCAGTCCACCCTCATGCGCGGGACCGACCGCGTATTCCTGGCCGGCGATTACCTCGGAACCCTCTACACCGAGAGCTCCATCACCACCGGCTTCTCGGCAGCGCAGGAGGCCGCCAGCCTGCTGGCCACGCACCGCCAGGCCCCGCCGCAGTCCGGCCTCTCGATCGTCGCCTAACAACGACCACCGCCCTAACCCAACCCACGTTTTCCATCCGGACTAAAACCCCCGTACTTAAGAAGAGGAACATTCATGTCCAACGAACTCCGCGGTGTCCTGACCGCACTGTCCACCCCGTTCAACCAGGACGAGACCCTCGACGTCGCGACCCTGCGGCGCATCGTTGACCGCTCCATCGACGCCGGTGTCGACGGCGTTGTGGCTGCCGGTTCAACGGGCGAAGTCGGTGCCCTGTCCTCCGAGGAGCGGCTGCTGCTCATCACCACGGTCATCGACCAGGCGAACGGCCGCGTCCCGGTCATCGCCAACACCGGCGCTACTTCGACGGCCGAGGCTATCCGGCTGTCGCAGGCGGCAGAGAAGGCCGGCGCTGACGTGCTCATGCTGATCACGCCGTACTACGAGCCGCTGTCCCTTGAGGAAACGGTCACCTACATCAAGGACGTCGCCCGGTCTGTCACCATCCCGGTCATGCTCTACAACATCCCGGCCGTCACCGGCGTCAACCTGGACCCGGCCACGGTCCGTGCACTGGCCGAAGAAGTGGACAACATCAAGTACATCAAGGACTCCAGCGCGAACTGGGAACAGGCGCTGCAGCTGATCCACCACCACTCTGACGTCATTGGCACCTTCATCGGCTGGGACGTCTACCTCTACAGCGCCCTTGCCGAGGGTGCAGCGGGCGTGATGGCCGGCACCGCCAACGTCGTCCCCAACGAAATCGTCGCCGTGAGCCGCCTGGTCGCCGAAGGCGACCTCACCGGCGCCCGTGCACTGTGGAACGACCTGTACCCGGTCATCGACGCCCTCCTCTCCGTGCCGTTCATCCCGGCCGTCAAGGCCGGCCTGTCCCTGCAGGGCCTTCCGGCCGGCGCCCCCCGTCGCCCGACGGCCGACCTCAACGCCGAAGACCTGGCCCGCGTTGAGCAGGCTCTCTCTGCCCTCAAGCAGACGGTGGGATAAGGCATGGGTGATTTCGAGGAGCTCCTGTCGGGTGTTTCCGACGCGATCTGGGCACCCATGGCCTATGTCGTGCTCGGGCTCGGCGTCGCCTACTCGGTTGCCACCAAGGGCGTGCAGTTCAGGAGAATCCCCGACATGCTGCGCCAGCTCCGGGAGGAAAGCGGCAGCGACGGGGGCCTGTCATCGTTCCAGGCCCTCGTCCTCGCCCTCGCCAGCCGGGTCGGCGTTGGCAGCATCGCCGGTGTGGCGACTGCTGTCAGCGCCGGCGGGCCGGGCGCCCTCGTCTGGATGGCCGTCACGGGGCTGGTCGGCTGCACCGTCGGCTACGCGGAGGCGACCCTGTCCCAGACATTCAAGCGCCAGGTCCAGGACGAGGACCGCCGCAACGCCAACGAGGACATCGGCGGCATGCCGTACTACATCAAGTACGGCCTGAAGCTGCCCAAGGTGGGTGCGCTCGTCGCGGTGCTGGGTGTCATCGGTTACGGGTTCGTCTTCCCGGGCCTGCAGGTCAACACCATCGCGGCCAGTGCCAAACTGGCTTTCGGCCTGGACAGCTGGATCCCCGCCGTGTTCGTAACTGTGCTGATAGCGCTGGTCATCTTTGGCGGCACCACCCGCCTGGTGAAGGTCACCCAGGCACTGGTCCCGGTGCTCGCCATCGGCTACCTGCTTCTGGCACTGGCCGTCATCGGCATCAATATCGGCAGCGTTCCGGCCGCCGTGGCCCTGATCTTCCAGTCCGCGGTGGGCATTCACCCCGTCCTTGGCGGCATCGCCGGTGCTGCTGTGGCCTGGGGCGTCCGCCGGGCAGTCTTCGCCTCCTCCAACGGTCTCGGTGAAGCAACGTTCGCCGCCGCGGCAGCGCGCACGTCACACCCGGGCAAGCAGGGCCTGGTCCAGACCTTCAGCATCTACATCGACGTGCTGCTGATCTGCATGGCCACCGGCCTGATGATGGTCGTGTCCGGCAAGTACAACGTCTCGGACGGTTCCGGCGGTTACCTCATCAACAACATGCCGGGCGTGCCGGTCGGCGCCAACTGGGTCCAGGAAGCCATCGACACGCTGGTCCCGGGCTGGGGGGCCGGGTTCATTGCAGTCGCCGTGCTGCTCTTCGGCTTCACCTGCCTGCTGGCCTACTTCTACGTCGCGAACTCCAACCTCCTCTACCTGCTGGACGGGAAGAGCGGGCATGGGTGGAAGACCGTACTGAAGGTCGGCACCATGGCCATCGTGTTCTTCGGATCCGTGGTGAACGCGCAGCTGGTCTGGGCGGCCGGCGACATCGGGCTTGGCCTGATCGCCTGGGTCAACCTCATCTGCCTGGTCTTCCTGTTCCCGCTGGTCCGGAAGATCTACCGCGACTACGAACGCCAGCGGAAGCTGGGCCTGAACCCCACCTTCGATCCCAAGGCACTGGGCATCGAAGGAGCCGAGTTCTGGGAACACGAGACCGAAAAGTCGCCCGCCGCCGTCAGGTAGGCACATCCCTTAGCTAAGACATGACTGAAGGAAAAACCATGACCACGACAGAATCAGCATTGTTCACCGTCCGCAGGACCGGAGACGCCCCGGTGCCGTCCCTTCCGCCTTTCGGCCAGTTCATCGGCGGGGCGTTCGTCGGCCCCGTGTCGGACTCCACCGCCGATGTGGTGAATCCGGCCACGGAGGAGACCATCATGCAGGTTCCCTCCGGATCGGTTGAGGACGCCGACGCGGCGGTCGCGGCCGCCGTCGCGGCGAAGGCGGGGTGGGCAGCGAAGACTCCCAAGGACAGGTCCGCCGTCCTGCTTCGCATCGCGGACATCATTGAGGACAACCGCGAACTGCTCGAAACCCTCGAAGCTGCCAACACCGGCAAGCCCGCTGCTGTGGCCGAGGACGACATCTCGAGTGCGATTGACACCTTCAGGTTCTCGGCCGGTGCTGCGCGTGCCTTCACCACGCTCGGTGCGGACGACTACGCAGAGAACCACACCTCGGTGGTCTTCCGCGAGCCCGTAGGCGTGGTCGGTGTGATCACGCCGTGGAACTACCCGCTGCTGATGGCCGCATGGAAGATTGCCCCGATCCTGGCCGCCGGCAACACCCTGGTGCTCAAGCCGTCGGAGCAGACCCCGCTGACCACCCTCAAGCTGGCCGAACTCATCGCCAACGACGTTCCCGCCGGTGTCCTGAACATCGTCACCGGCTCCGGCCGTGTGGTGGGCAACCGGATTTCCGAACACCCTGACGTCGACCTCGTCGCGATCACCGGAAGCGTCGGCAGCGGCCAGAAGGTCGCCGAAAGCGCAGCCGCCACCGTCAAGCGGGTGCACCTGGAACTGGGAGGCAAGGCACCCGTCGTCGTGTTCGAGGACGCCGACCTGGAAGCGGCCGCCAAGGGCGTACGCTCCGCCGGGTTCTGGAACGGCGGGCAGGAATGCGGTTCGGCGTGCCGCGTCCTGGTCCATGAGTCCGTCGCGGAGAAGTTCACGGAGCTGCTGGTACGGGAAGTGAGTGAGATTTCGGTCGGCGCTCCCGGTGCGGGTGACGACGTCGAGATGGGGTCCATGATCTCCAGGGCCCACTACGAACGTGTCCTGGCTGCACTGGAGGACATCCGGAAGGACGGCCTGACCATCGCCGTCGGCGGCAACGCGCTGGAGGGGCCGGGCTACTTCATCGAACCCACCGTGGTCACCGACGTGCCCGCCGGTGCCCCGGTCACCAGCACGGAGATCTTCGGCCCGGTGGTGTCGGTGGAGACCTTCAGCACCGACGAGGAGGCCATCACCCGGTCCAACGAAACCGTCTACGGGCTTGCCGCCTCGGTGTGGACCACGAACTCCGCCCGCTCGCTGTCCGTTCCCCGCCGGCTCGACTTCGGCACCGTCTGGGTCAATTCGCACCTGGTCATCGCCAACGAAATGCCCTGGGGCGGCTTCAAGGGCTCCGGCTACGGCCGTGACCTCTCCATCTATGCCCTGGAGGACTTCTCCCGCACGAAGCACGTCATGTACAACCGCGGCTGAGACCAGTCTCGGGCGCAACCGGAAAGGGAAGATGCACTGTGAACAGCAGCCGTACGGCGAAGTGGTTATCACTCGCCCAGGGGGACGTTATTACTCTCAGCCGCCGGGGGCTGACTCTTTGGGGCGGTGTCATCGATGACCGCACTGAAGACGGTCACATCATCTGGGTGACCGACGAGGTCGGCACCCGCCGGCTGGTCCATTCCCAGGACGAATATGACTTCGCCGTCACTGGCAACGTCTATTTCCAGCGGGATTCCCGGGTCATTGATCCGCGTGCCGGTGAAGCCCTGACCTGCTGAGTCTCGGGGCCGCACACCCCTCCGTCCCGGCGCCTCGCCGGGACGGAGGGGTTTCCTGCGTGTGGGCTACGCTGCGGTCAGTCCGCGTCGATCTCTTCCAGGAGGTCCTTGGCAGCCTTGCGGATGTCGTCGTGGTCGTACTGTGCCGCCCGGCTCTCCAGCGAAATGATGGCGCAGCGGTGGACCTTCTTGAGGTCCCCGAATGGGAAGCTCACGCTGCCCTTGGTGCCTTCGGACTTCTCGCGGTCAATGCCGAGGTGCCACTTCGAGAACTCGTCGAAGCCGTGCTTATCGATGAAGGAATTCTCGTCGTCCGCTGAGGGAGCGTGTTCGCTCCAGTCATCACGGACGTCCCGCTCCACCTTCCCGTTCTTAACGAGACTGCGTGCATGCTCCAACGCCTTGCGGTTCAGTTTCGTAGCCATGGGGTGCCTCCGCCTGCTGGGTGGTCAGATCCGAGAACAGATCAAGGCTAAGACCGACGACGGCGCCCCGCCAGTCCCCGCGGTAGGGCCAGGTCCCGTTGGCCCCGGACCTGGCAGTAGGGCCAATGCGGTTTAACTGCCCGGAGACGCGGCCGAAACGTGTCCACAACACTGGCCGCATAGCTTTGCGCCATGACCATCACAAAGTCGCTTACCCGGATGCGCGCGGCGCTCGCGGACGCCCTGCTCTTGCCGCCGGTTCCTGCCACTGCCGAGCAGGCCAACGACGCCCTCCAGGAGGTCACACGATGGGCGTGGCTGCCTGCGCTCAGCGGGGTCGCCGTCGGGGGTGACCACGCGCTCAGGATGCACGGAAATACCGCCGGCCAGCCCACGAAACAGGCGGAAAAGACCACTTAGTGTCGCGTTGGCCACACTATTCTTGACGTTGCCGCTTTATGACCTAAACTGCTTCACTGAGGTGCCTGAATGGCGCTGTGCAGCAACGAAAGTGAACAACGCTATGGCTACCGATTACGACGCCCCACGCAAGACAGAAGAAGAGTCTCCCTCCGAATCGCTGGAGGCACTCCAGGCGTCCCGCGGCGGCGGTGCCCAGACCGCCGTTATCGACGTCGACGAGAACGACACCGCCGAGGGAATCGACCTTCCGGGCGCCGATCTTTCCAACGAGGAACTGACGGTCATCGTCGTCCCCGAGCAGTCCGACGAGTTCACCTGCGGCTCCTGCTTCCTGGTCCGCCACCGGTCCCAGGTAGCCAAGGAAAAGAACGGCTTGAAGTACTGCCACGACTGCGAAGGCTAAACAGCCACTCCGCGCATATTCCGCTTTGCAGCCAGGCAGCCTTCATAGCCAGGCAGCCGCCAAAGCAAAGCCACGCGAGGCGCCGGCTCCCCATGGGGAGGCCGGCGCCTCGCTTTTCATGCCCTCACAGATTCTTTGCGTCCGCACAGCCTTTTTGGGACCGCACAAGCGCCGTTATCTGCGGTAACGGAAGCGTGGAGAAAGGGCCACGAACGCCTCTCGAACCCCACAAAAGCACGCCCGGAATCACGGCCCCGTGACCCGTATTTTGCGACGTTAACGGTTGCGCCCCGAACCGGCCACATCCCTCGTACAGGGCCTTTGGCGCTCCTACTCTGGAGCTATCCAATCACTCATCCGAAAGGGGTGGCCAAATGAAAAGAATTCCCGCCTGGCTCACAGTCATATTTCTGGCTGTTGGGCTGGGCCTGCTGGCTCCGGGCTCCGCCTCGGCAGCCTCCTACTGCGGGCAGGTGTGGGGCTCGCTGGCGAAGGCAGACAAGACCATGAGTACCGCAGCCGTCACCAACGTCCGCACAGGGCAGCACTACTGCTTCGACCGCCTCGTGATCGACCTCAAGGGCAAAGCCAAAGGCTACAACGTCCGCTACGTTTCCGAAGTGGCCCAGGAAGGGTCCGGCCTGCCGGTCAAGCTCCGTGGCGCGGCCTTCCTGCAACTGACCATCAACTCGCCGGCCTATGACAATGCCACCGGCAAAGCGACCTTCATTCCGGCCAACCGGTCCGAGGTGACCAACGTTTCCGGGTACCACACGTTCCGGCAGGTGGCGTGGGCAGGAAGCTTCGAGGGCTACACGACACTCGGCCTGGGCGTCCGTGCCCGGCTGCCATTCAAGGTGTACACGCTGGATGGCCCCGGGTCCGGTTCCCGGCTCGTCGTCGACGTCGCCCACTACTGGTGAGTCGCCTGCGGTAGGGGAGCAGGAGGGCTGACGGGACTAGGGGTCCCGGAGACGCTGATTGGCTCCACGCCGATTTGCTCCAATGCAAGCGATGCCCCGCCTCCGGTCCGGGAGGCGGGGCATCGCCGCATTCGCAGGCGGTGTTATTCGGGCACCACCAGCGCAGGGGTGTCGCGGCGGATGGTGTCGCCCCGGAAATATCCGGGCCGCAGCCGCGCCATTACCAGCATGAAGACGATCCCCAGGGCCAGGATCCCGACGCCGAGCACGAAGACGAGCCCTACCCCGAAGACCTGCGATCCGCTGCCAAACTCAGGCGCCCAGCTGTCGATGGCGGTCTGCAGGAAGACCACCGTCAGGCCGATGCCGCCCAGCAGCGGACACAGCAGCCGCAGCACGAAGTTGCGGACACTGCTGAAAACGCTCCCGCGGAAGTACCAGGCGCAGGCAAACGCCGTCAGCCCGTAGTAGAAGCAGATCATCAGGCCGAGGGCCAGGATGGTGTCGTTGAGGACGTTCTCGCTCACCACGTGCATCACGGCGTAGAACCCGGCCGACAGCACGCCTGCGGCGACGGTGGCGAAGCCCGGCGTCGAAAATTTCCTGCTCATGTGGCTGAACTGCCGGGGCAGGGCGCCGTAGTGGGCCATCGCGAGCAGGCTGCGCGATGGCGACGTGAACGTCGACTGCAGCGACGCCGCCGAACTCGACAGGACCGCCAGGGACATCAGGATGGCGAACGGGCCCATGACGGGGGAGGCCAGCGCGGTGAAGACGTTCGCGTGGTTCTCCTCGTTGTTGAGGCCGATCCCCGTGTTACCGACGCCGGCGAACATCATGGTGGCGATGGTCACCAGCAGGTAGATGCCCAGGACGACGGCGGCGGTCAGGGTTCCGGCCAGGCCGGCGGTCTTCTTCCCGTTGGCCGTTTCCTCGTTGACGGTAAGGCACACGTCCCAGCCCCAGTAGACGAAGATGGACAGCGAGATGCCTGCGGCAACCTGGCCGAATGTCTCGATCTTTGTCACGTCGAACCAGTCCCAGCTGAAGGGGATGGCGGTGCTGGACGTGGACCAGTTGGCGAAGGCCATGGCCACGAAGAGGCCCAAAACCACCAGCTGGAAACCCACCAGGCCGTACTGGACAACCTTGGTGGTGTGCAGGCCGCGATAGCTGACCCACACGGCCAGCGCCACGAAGACGAAACACGTCAGCACGTTCAGCGGCTTGTTGGCGGCGAGGTCCGCCAGTTCCGGCGACCCGGTCAGCTGCGCCAGGAAGAGGTAGAAGAAGTCCACCGCCACCCCGGCGAGGTTGGACAGCACGATGATGTTGGCGGCCAGCAGGCCCCAGCCGCCCATCCAGCCAACCCACGGCCCGAACGCCTTGGTCACCCACGTGAACGTGGTGCCGCTGTCCGGAGAGTCAGCGTTCAGCTCCCGGTAGGCGAGCGACACGAGGATCATGGGGATAAAGCCGATGAGGAAGATCACCGGCAGCTGGAGCCCCGCCTCGTTTACCGTGGGACCCAGCGCGCTGGTCAGCGTGTAGGCCGGCGCGATGGTCGAGATACCCAGGACGACGACGGCCAGGAGGCCCAGCTGCCCGCCCTTGAGGCCCTTCCCGGTGATGCCGTGCGTTGCTTCGCCAGCCGGGGGAGTGCTCTTCCCTCCGGGCTGGATGCTCGTGGTTTGGCTCATGACTTGCCCTTTCTAGACTGCAGCGGGCTGCTGCTGGGTGATGCAGTGGATGCCCCCGCCGCGGGCGAAGAGTTCGCGGGCATCGATGCCCACCACCTTGCGCCCGGGATACGCATCCGCGAGGATGCGGAGCGCCTTCTCGTCATTGGGGTCGGCGAACGTGCAGGCGATGACGCCGCCGTTGACCACCACATGGTTGATGTAGCTGTAGTCCACGAAGCCCTCCGGATCCGTCAGTGCAACGGGCGCCGGGACTTCGACGATGGACCATTCCCGGCCCGCAGCATCCGTAGTGGAGGACAGGAAACTGATGATTTCGCGGCTGACCTCATAGTCCGGGTGGGCGGGGTTCTGCTGGGAATGGACCAGCAGGGTGCCCGGGGACGGGATGGCGGCAACGATATCCACGTGCCCGCGCGTCCCGAACCGCTGTGAGTCGCGGGTAAGGCCGCGGGGCAGCCAGATCACCTTCGTGGCGCCAATGGTCCTGGCCAGTTCGGCCTCGACGTCGGCCTTGCTGAGACCGGGGTTGCGGCCCGGATCCAGCTGCACCGTTTCGGTGACCAGCACCGTGCCCTCGCCGTCCACCTGGATTCCGCCGCCCTCGTTGACCAGTTCGGACACGAGGTGCCGGGCGCTGGACCGTCCGGCCACCTCGGCGGCGACCAGCGCGTCCTTGTCCCAGCTGGCCCAGTCCTGGGCACCCCAGCCGTTGAAGACCCAGTCGACGGCGCCCAGGGCGCCTTTTCCGTCCAGGACAAACGTTGGGCCGATGTCGCGCATCCAGGCGTCGTTGAGTTCCGCTGTCAGCACCTCGACGGCGGGGGACAGATAGCGTGCGGCTGTCCCGACGTCGGACGGGTCCACCACCATGGTGACCGGTTCAAACTCGACGGCGGCGTTCGCGACGGCGGCCCAGACGGAACGGGCGGCGTGCGCCGCCTCAGCGGTGTCGCCGAGGGTGTAGCCGCCGGTGGGAAAGGCCATCCAGAGCCGCTCCTGGCGCGCCGTCTCGGCCGGCATCCGCCACGCGCTCACGCGTTTACCCCGGCGGTTGCGGAGCCGCTGGTTGAGCTTGCCGAAAGCAGGTCCGGCGTGCCGAACGGCTCCTCGGGACGGACCGGTTCTGTGAGCCGTGCGTAGGTGTCGGGGCGGCGGGTGGTCAGGAACGGGAACAGCGTCAGCCAGTCCCTGCGCTGGTCCAGGTCGAGGTCGGCCACGAGGACTGCCGACTCGTCGCGGGGCGCCTGGACCAGGATGCGGCCGTAGGGGTCCGAAATGAAGGAAGAGCCGTAGAAGTTCAGACTGCCCTCCCGGCCCCAGCGGTTCGGGACCACCATGAACAGGCCGTTGGCGATGCCGTTGCCCACGATGACCTGCTGCCAGAGCGGCTGGGTGTCAAAGTCCGGGAACAGCGGCTCGGAACCGATCGCCGTCGGGTACACCAGCAGTTCGGCGCCCCCGAGGGAGTACATGCGGGCCAGCTCGGGGAACCATTCGTCCCAGCAGGTGGGCATCCCCAGCCGGGCGCCGCCGAGTTCAGCCGGGGCATGGACCTGGTAGGCGTCCCCCGCTGCGGGACCCTGGCGGAAGAACTTGTCCTCGTAGTATCCGGCGGTCACCGGGATGTGCAGCTTGTGGGTGGCGGCCAGTAGCTCGCCGGCCGGGGACACGAGGATGGAGGTGTTCAGGCCCAGGCCGTCGTCCGAGCCGTCCGGGTTGCAGGCGCGCTGGTAGAGCGAGGCATGGACGGTGATGCCGTTCCGGCGGGCGGCCTCGGCGGCAAAGCGGAACGTGGGGCCGGTCAGCAGGTCCTCGGCGGTGTCGGAGGGGCGCAGCCGGTCCTGGCCCTGCCGTGCAAGGTCATTCTCCGGAACCTGGTCTGCGGGGTAGCGGGAGAGGGTGAGCTCGGGCAGGAACACCACGGTGGCGCCCAGCCGGGCCGCCCGGTCGATGCCGTCGTTGAGTTCCGCACGGAGTGCGGCGGCGCTGCTGTGCCAGCGGTGCTGCACAACGCCCACCCTCAAGGCGGGGCGGCCGGACGGCGCTGTCCGGGCAAGGGAGGCAGGCGCGTTGAGGCAGGTTACTTCGATCATGATGATGATTACTCCAGTGAGACGACCGTCACTAAATGAATGACGTTCATTTAGTATGCACGTACAACGCGGGTGTGGCAAGGGCTATTTGAATGCTGATCATTTACGACCCGCAAAGTAGTAAGTAAGCTGATCGTGAAATTGGCGCATCGGCGCTCCCGGTCCCCGGGCCGCTGATGTAGCGTCGAAACCACTGGACCAATCGAGGAGGATTCATGAAGGCTTCACCGACACTGACCAACAACATGCAGGCCGTCCTGACGGACCTGATCGAACTGCACATCCAGGGCAAGCAGGCGCACTGGAACATCGTTGGAACCAACTTCAGGGATCTGCACCTTCAGCTCGACGAGATCGTCGACGCCGCCCGGGCCTTTGCCGACGACATCGCGGAGCGCATGCGTGCCCTGCACGCCCTGCCGGACGGTCGCAGCACGACTGTTGCGAAGTCGACCCACCTTCCCCCGTTCCCCGACGGGCTCATCAACACCAAGGATGCGATCGACCGCATCGTGGCAGCGCTCGAAGCGGCCGTAGGCACCATGCGCAAGGTCCATGACGAGGTGGATGAGGAGGACCCCACCACTGCAGACCTGCTGCATACGTTCATCGAAAAGCTCGAGCAGTACGCGTGGATGGTTGGCGCCGAGAACATGAAGGCGTCGGCCAACGTCACGCACCCTGACAGCAAGTAGCCGGCCGGCGGGACAAGCCAGGAGCCGATCGCAGCGGGCAGCCCCGGAGTAATTCTCCGGGGCTGCCCGTTTCTGTGCCGGCTACTTCGCGGGCGGGATGCGGCGAAGTACGACGGCGGCGAGCACCGAGGCTCCTGCCATCAGTACCAGCGCGATCGCCGCGGTGATGTGGACGCCGGAATCGAAGGCGGCCCGGGCGGCCGCCGTGAGCCCCTCGGCCAGCGGAGCCGGCAGCGACCCGGCGAGCTCCATGGCACCGGCCAGGGTCTCCCTGGCCTGGTCCGCCGACTCTGCCGGGACTGCGTGGGCAACGGTCTCCGGGAGGGCGAGATGCTGCTGGTATGACGCGGTCAGGATGGACCCCAGGAGGGCTGTCCCGAGGAGTGAGCCCACTTCGTAGCCGGTCTCCGATATGGCCGCCGCTGCGCCGGATTTTTCGGCCGGCACGGCGCCCAGTATCAGATCGTTCGAGATGGTCTCGGCAGAACCCACGCCCAGCGCCAGGACGAGGAGGGCGACCAGCAGCGCGGTGGGCCCGGCGTCGTGATCCCCGAACGCCACGATGCAGTAGCCGGCGGCGCTCAGCGCCAGTCCGGCGGCCACCACAAAGCCCGGCCGGACCTTCCGGACCAGCGGAACCACGAGCAAACCCGCCACCACGGTGGCCGTCAGGGCCGGCAGCATGGCGGTGCCCGACTCTGACGGTGACATGCCTTCGAGCAGCTGCAGGTGCTGGGCCAGAAACAGGATGAAGCCGTTGTAGGAGAACAGCGCCAGGATGTTTGCCGTGATCGCTGTGCTGAACACGCGGTTGCTGAACAGTGACATATCCAGCAGTGGGGACATGTCCAGGAGCGGGGACGTGAGGGCGTGCTGGCGGCGGACAAACAGGAGTCCCATGGCCAGGCCAAACGCCAGAACCCCGAACGGCGTCACGCCGGGTCCATGGGTGGCCAGTTCCTTGATGCCGTAGACCACCGGCACCATGGCCAGCATTGACAGCACCACGCTGGCCAGGTCCACGCGGCCGGGATTCGGATCCTTGGATTCCGGAATGAGGAAGCGACCCAGCACCAGTGGCGGCAGCATGATGGGCACGGCCACGAGCAGGACGGCGCCCCACCAGAAGTGCTCCACCAGCCAGCCGCCAAAGATCGGTCCCAGCGCTGCGCCGCCGGAGAACCCCGCAGCCCAGATGGCCACGGCCAGCCTCCGCCTGCCCGGCTCCCGGAAGATGTTGCGGATCAGTGACAGCGTGGACGGCATGAGCATGGCGCCGAAGAATCCGAGGGCCGCGCGGCCGGCAATGAGCCATTCGGCACTCGGGGCGAAGGCCGACGCCGCGGAGACCGCAGCGAAGCCGGAAATGCCGACCAGCAGCAGCCGGCGGCGCCCGATCCTGTCGCCGAGGCTGCCCATGGCAACAAGGAGTCCGGCGAGGACCAGGGCGTAGGCATCCACCACCCACAAAAGCTGTACGCCCGAGGGGTCGAGGCTGCGGGCGATTGCGGGAAGGGCGAACGTCAGCGCAGTGTTGTCCACGGCCACCAGGAGGACCGGGAACATGAGCAGGGCCAGGGCGAACCAGTCGCGCGCGCCACCGCGGGCCTGCTCTGCGGACGTGTTCTCCGGGCGAAGGGTTGAGTGCAGGGTCATGAAATAACTATACCGTCCAGACGGTATAGTTATAAACCCGGGGTCGGAACCGGGCATGATGGGAGCCATGCCCAGAAAACCGGTCGCCCGCGGCGCAGTGCTCGATGCGTTTGAATCCCTCCTGATCGAGGTGGGGGAGCGCGCCGCCACCCTTGATGCCGTGGCAGCCCGCGCAGGCGTGTCCAAGGGCGGGCTCCTGTACCACTTTCCGAACAAGGAAGCGCTGATCGGCGTCCTGCTGGACCGCCTCGACGAGTACGCGGAAGCGGATGCCCTTGCCATGGCTGCGGCTGCGGAGGGTGCGGCCGCCTACTTCATCAAATCGTCCGTCTGGGCGGACACTCCGCTGGACCGTGCCATCGTGGCCGCGACGAGGCTTGCCGAGGTGGCGCACGAGGAGACGCGGCGCCGGTTTGCCCACATCCAGCAGAGGTGGCTTGATGAGATCGCCCGCGACGTCGGGCCAGGCTTGGCCAAGGCCGTCCTGTATATGGGCGACGGCCTCTATTTCAACGCCATGCTGTCCATCGGGCCGGCTGCGTCGCCCGCCGAGACGGCGGCCGACGTCGAAAGCCTCCTGGCCGCACTTGAGCGGCTCAGGGGGTAGGTGGGCTTCCCCGGGGTTGCCCGCCGTCGGGGGTGTGCCAGCCCACGCCGCCACAGTTTGCAGACGCGATCCCGGCGTAGGACAATAGCCTCTGTGACAGCTGTCACCGCTCAATTGAATAAGCCTTTGATCTGCGGCGGGAGAGTCCTGCAAGTAGGTACAAGCAGGCGCCGTAGGAGCAAAACCTCCCCAGGAATCTCTCAGGCCCATGTACCGCCGCGGCAAGGCAACTCTGGAAAGCAGCAGGCTGCCCGCTGGAAATGTTCCGCCTTCGCGCGGACAGTTCAGGGCACGCTGTGCTCACCGACGGTGCAAGCGGAGCTGTGCGAAAGCGCAGCATCGCGGAAACTCTCAGGTCCAATACAGAGCGGGGAGGAACCCGAATCAATGTGGCGTACCCTGCGTCGCCTTAGTTATGGAGTTCCTTTTGACCGTTAATTCAGCCTCCTCGTCCTTCGTCGACCGGCATATTGGCGCCCGCCGCCAGGCCGACGTCGAAGCCATGCTCAAGGCCGTCGGCTACGACACCGTCGACGCGCTGGTTGATACGGCAGTGCCCAACGACATCCGCCAGGATTCAGCGCTGCAGCTCGCGCCGGCCCTGAGCGAAGTGGAAGCACTCGCGGAACTCCGGAAGCTCGCGGCCAAGAACAAGACCGCCGTGCAGATGATCGGCCAGGGCTACTACGACACCGTGACGCCCCCGGTGATCCGCCGCAACGTCCTTGAGGCACCCGCCTGGTACACCGCGTACACCCCGTACCAGCCGGAGATCTCGCAGGGCCGGCTGGAAGCGCTGCTGAATTTCCAGACCATGGTCCAGGACCTGGTGGGCCTGCCCATCGCCAACGCCTCGCTGCTGGATGAAGCCACGGCCGTGGCCGAGGCCGTGCTGCTGATGCGCCGGGCCAACAAGAACAAGACCGCCCACGACGGCAAGACTGTCCTGGACGCGGACTGCCTGCCGCAGACGATTGCCATCGTCAAGGGCCGCGCCGAAGCCCTCGGTTTCGAGGTGGAGGTGGCGGACCTGTCCCAGGGGCTTCCCGACGGCGACATCAACGGCGTTGTCCTCCAGCAGCCTGGTGTCTCCGGCCGCGTCTTCGACCACAGTGAGGTCATCGCCGCCGCCAAGGAGCGCGGCGCGCTGGTCACGGTGGCCGCTGACCTGCTTGCCCTGACCCTGATCACGCCTCCTGGCGAGCAGGGCGCGGATATCGCCGTCGGCTCCGCCCAGCGCCTGGGCGTTCCGCTGTTCTTCGGCGGGCCGCACGCCGCCTACATGGCCGTGCAGAAGGGGCTGGAACGCTCCCTGCCCGGCCGCCTGGTGGGCGTCTCCAAGGACAACGCCGGCGTCCCCGCCTACCGCCTGGCGCTGCAGACCCGCGAGCAGCACATCCGCCGCGAGAAGGCCACGTCCAACATCTGCACGGCGCAGGCGCTGCTGGCCATCGTTGCCTCCATGTACGCCGTTTACCACGGACCGGAGGGCCTGAAGGCGATCGCCGAAACCGCCCACGGCCACGCCAGGACCCTGGCCGCATCACTCCAGGCCGCCGGCCTGGACGTCCTGCACACGAGCTTCTTCGACACCGTGACGGTTTCCGTCCCGGGCAAGGCCGCCGGCATCATCGCCGCCGCCGAGAAGAAGGGCATCAACCTCCGCAGCATCGATGCTGACACCGTTGGCATCTCCACTGATGAGACAACGACGCCGGCCATCGTGGCCGACCTCCTCGCCGCCTTCGGTGCCGGGGCAGTGGAGGCGACTGACGGCTTCGCCCTGGATGCCGCCGTCGAGCGTTCCTCCGCGTACCTGCAGCACCCGGTGTTCAACACGCACCGTTCCGAGACCCAGCTGCTGCGTTACATCCGCAAGCTCTCCGACCGCGACCTGGCGCTGGACCGCACCATGATCCCGCTGGGCTCCTGCACCATGAAGCTGAACGCCACCGCCGAGATGGAAGCCATCTCCTGGCCGGAGTTCGCCTCGATCCACCCGTTCGCCCCGGATTCCCAGACCGCAGGCTGGCGGGAACTGATTGATGGCCTGGAGGCGGACCTCGCCGAGATCACCGGCTACGACCAGGTCTCCATCCAGCCGAACGCCGGCTCGCAGGGTGAGCTCGCCGGGCTGCTGGCCATCCGCGGCTACCACCTGTCCCGCGGCGACGACCAGCGCAACGTCTGCCTGATCCCTGCCTCGGCGCACGGCACCAACGCCGCCTCGGCTGTGCTGGCCGGCATGAAAGTTGTCGTGGTGGCCACCGCCGCCGACGGCACGATCGACCACGCCGACCTGTACGCCAAGATCGAGCAGCACCGGGATGTTCTCTCGGCGATCATGATCACCTACCCGTCCACGCACGGGGTGTACGACGCCGACGTCCGTGAGGTCTGCGACGCCATCCATGCGGCCGGCGGCCAGGTCTACGTGGACGGGGCCAACCTGAACGCGCTCGTCGGGCTCGCGCAGCCGGGCAAGTTCGGCGGCGACGTCTCGCACCTGAACCTGCACAAGACCTTCTGCATCCCGCACGGCGGCGGCGGACCCGGCGTCGGCCCGGTCGCGGCCAAGGCGCACCTGGCCCCGTTCATGCCGGGCGATGCTGCCACCTGGACCGAAGGCAACGACGTTCCGATCTCCGCCTCGCGCTTCGGCTCCGCTGGCGTGCTGCCCATTTCCTGGGCCTACGTGAAGCTGATGGGCGGGGCCGGCCTGACCGAGGCCACCAAGTCCGCGCTGCTCGCCGCGAATTACGTTGCCGCCAGCCTCAACGACTTCTTCCCCGTGCTCTACACGGGCGAAGGCGGTCTCGTGGCACACGAGTGCATCCTGGACCTCCGCGAACTCACGGCCAAGACCGGCGTCACCGCCGAGGACGTGGCCAAGCGCCTAATCGACTACGGCTTCCACGCCCCCACCCTGGCGTTCCCGGTGGCCGGCACCCTGATGGTCGAACCCACCGAGTCCGAGGACCTGGCCGAGATCGACCGGTTCATCAAGGCCATGATCGCCATTCGCGGCGAGATCGACCAGGTTGCCAACGGCGACTTCACCGTGGAAAACAGCCCGCTGCGCAATGCGCCGCACACCGCGGCCGCTGCGATCAGCTCGGACTGGGACCGCGCCTACCCGCGTGAGCAGGCCGTCTTCCCCGTTCACACGCTCAAGCAGGACAAGTACTTCCCGCCGGTGGGCCGCATCGACGGCGCAGCCGGCGACCGCAACCTGGTCTGCTCCTGCCCGCCGATTGAAGCCTTCGAGAACTAGATTCGTCCGGTGATTGAGCCTGTCGGCGCCCCGGTGGTGGAGCTTGGGCCCACGACCGCCGGGTTCCCTAACCGAGCTTGCGAGGTTAGGGAACGGTTGGGGAGCGAAACCCCGGGCCGCCCAGGCTCAATCCGCACACAAAGGATTCCTCAATGACTGAGAACTACACTGCCCTTTACGAGGAGCACAAGAAGCTGGGCGCCTCGTTCACCGACTTCGGCGGCTGGCAGATGCCGCTGAAGTACGGCTCCGAACTGGCCGAGCACCACGCCGTCCGCAACTCGGCCGGCATCTTCGACCTCTCCCACATGGGCGAAGTCTGGGTCACCGGCCCGGACGCCGCCGCGTTCCTGGACTACGCCCTGGCCGGCAAGATCTCCGCGATGGCCGTCGGCAAGGCCAAGTACTCCCTGATCTGCAACGAGGCCGGCGGCATCATCGACGACCTCATCGTGTACCGCAGGCCGGCAGACGACGAGGGCCACCACCGGTTCCTGGTTGTGCCCAACGCAGGCAACGCCAAAGTCGTGGCCGAGGCACTGGCCCAGCGGGCTGGTTCTGCCCGGGAGGGCGGGTTCGAGGTTGCCGTCGACGACGTTTCCGACGCCACATCACTGATCGCCGTGCAGGGTCCCAAGGCCGAGGAGATCCTCCTGCGCCTCGTCCCGGCAGCCCAGCACGAGCTGGTGACCGGACTCAAGTACTACGCCGCCGTCGAAGTGTCCTTCCTTGTGGGCGGCGCCAGCCGGAACCTGCTCCTGGCCCGCACGGGGTACACCGGCGAGGACGGCTTCGAGATTTTCGTGGAGAACGACGCCGCCGCCGCCCTCTGGCAGTCGATCGTCGCCGTTGCGGACGAGGGGGAGCTGACGCCGTCCGGGCTAGCGTCCCGCGACTCGCTCCGCCTTGAGGCCGGCATGCCGCTGTACGGCAACGAACTCTCCCTCGAGGGCGACCCGTTCGCCGCCGGCCTGGGCCCCGTCGTCGCGCTGTCCAAGGAAGGCGATTTCGTGGGCAAGGCCGCGCTGGCAGCCAAGAAGGAAGCCGGCGCCGGTTCCACCTCGGGCCGCAAGCTCGTGGGCCTCAAGGGCCGGGGCCGGCGCGCCGGCCGCGGGCACTACCCGGTGCTCAAGGACGGCAACGTCGTTGGCGAAGTGACGTCCGGCCAGCCCAGCCCGACCCTCGGCTACCCGGTTGCCATGGCCTACGTCGACGTCGCCTACGCCGAACCCGGCACGGCACTGGACATCGACCTGCGCGGCAAGGCGGAGCCGTTCGAAGTCGTCGCACTGCCTTTCTACAAGCGCTCCAAGTAGCCCAACCGCTGGTTTCGACGCTGGCCGGCCAACGTCGGCCCGTCGGGCTGACATCCTCCGCGTGCTCGGTCGCGTAGACGCCCGCTAAGCGCTGGTTGAGCCTGTCGAAACCAGGCCGGGGCCTTGCCCTTGCAGGCTCGATCATTGGGGGTCGAGCTTGT
The DNA here is from genome assembly GCF_040448525.1 of Arthrobacter sp. K5. Lineage (NCBI taxonomy): Bacteria > Bacillati > Actinomycetota > Actinomycetes > Micrococcales > Micrococcaceae > Arthrobacter > Arthrobacter sp. K5. Next base: position 4,078,383 of record NZ_CP159279.1, read on the forward strand.
AGAACCCTTGAGGCCCAGGAATCGACGCGGAGGAATTCGGTCATCCGCCTCCTAAACCGTCCACAGTAGTAACGAGATTAAGGAACACAATGGCAAAAGTTGCCGCTGAACTGCAGTACTCCGACGAACACGAGTGGGTCTCCCGCGAGGACGGGAACGTTGTGTCCATTGGTATTTCCGCCGTGGCCACCGACGCCCTCGGCGACATTGTCTACGTGGACCTGCCCGAGGTCGGTTCGGCTGTGACCGCCGGGGAGACCTGCGGTGAGGTGGAGTCCACCAAGTCGGTCTCGGACCTTTACTCCCCGGTGACGGGTGAGGTTACGGAGATCAACCCGGTGGTCATCGAGGACCCCGCCCTGATCAACAATGATCCGTACGGCGCCGGCTGGCTGTTCAAGGTGGCAGCTGATTCCGAGGGCCCGCTGCTGTCAGCCGAGGAATACGCTGCCAAGAACGGCGGCGAGCTGTGAGCGCGGCAGGTGCCGCAGGCACCGAGACAGTAGCTTTCGAGCAGGTCGTATCCCCGAGCCTGAATGCGGACCTCGCGGAGCTGGACCCGGAGATCGCGGCGAAGATCGACGACGAGCTCGGCCGCCAGCGTTCGGGCCTGGAGATGATCGCGTCGGAGAACCACACCGCCGCGGCCGTGATGCAGGCACAGGGGTCGGTGCTGACCAACAAGTACGCCGAGGGCTACCCGGGCAAACGCTACTACGGCGGCTGCGAACACGTGGACGTGATCGAACAGCTCGCGATCGACCGGGTCAAGGCCCTGTTCGGCGCCGAGTACGCGAACGTGCAGCCGCACTCCGGCGCCCAGGCCAACGCGTCGGTGATGCACGCCCTGATCAAGCCGGGCGACACCATCATGGGCCTGAACCTGGCCCACGGCGGGCACCTGACCCACGGCATGCGGATCAACTTTTCCGGCCGCCTGTACAACGTGATCCCGTACCAGGTCCGCGAAGAGGACCACCGGATCGACATGGCCGAGGTGGAGCGCCTGGCCCAGGAGCACAAGCCGCAGCTGATCGTCGCCGGCTGGTCCGCCTACGCCCGGCAGCTGGACTTCGCCGAGTTCCGCCGGATCGCCGACTCCGTCGGTGCCTACCTCATGGTGGACATGGCGCACTTCGCCGGTCTCGTTGCCGCCGGGCTGCACCCGTCACCGGTCCCGCACGCGCACGTCACGACGTCCACGACGCACAAGACCCTCGCCGGTCCGCGCGGCGGCATCATCCTGACCAACGACGCCGACGTCGCCAAGAAAATCAATTCGGCAGTATTTCCCGGCCAGCAGGGCGGTCCGCTGGAGCACGTGATCGCGGGCAAGGCCGTGGCCTTCAAGATCGCCGCATCCCCCGAGTTCAAGGAACGCCAGGAACGCGTCCTCGCAGGTGCCCGGATCCTGGCCGACCGCCTGGTCCAGCCGGACGTCACCGCCAAGGGGATCAGCGTGATCTCCGGCGGAACCGACGTGCACCTGGTGCTCGTGGACCTGCGCAACTGCGAACTCGACGGCCAGCAGGCCGAGGACCGCCTCGCGGAAATCGACATCACCGTCAACCGCAACGCCGTGCCGTTCGATCCCCGCCCCCCGATGGTCACCTCAGGACTGCGCATCGGCACCCCCGCCCTGGCCACCCGAGGTTTCGGCGAAGCCACTTTCGCCGAGGTCGCGGACATCATCGCGGAGGCCCTGATTGCCGACGCCGACGCGGACCTCTCGGGCCTGCGTCACCGTGTCGAGGCACTCGCCGAAGCCCACCCGCTTTACCCGTCGGTACAAGACCTCGCCGCGGCAAAAACCGCGTAGCGTGGATTAAAAGAGCACGACGGCGGGCGGCTGCCACAAGCCGCCGACCGCGTCGAGTCTCCCGGCTGCAGGGCCGTCAACCGCGGCTCTGCAGCCTACCGGCAGGACCATCTGCTGGATCACAGCATCAGTTAGGAACCGACCATGGCCGTTGGCGTCTTCGACCTCTTCTCTATCGGAATAGGCCCATCCAGTTCCCACACGGTGGGTCCCATGCGGGCTGCGGCGGTGTTTGCCGAGGAGCTGAAGGCGTCCGGCAAGCTGGCGGAGGTGGCGTCGTTGCGGGTGGACCTGTACGGCTCGCTCGCGGCGACGGGGCACGGCCACGGAACCATGACGGCGATCCTGCTGGGGCTGGAGGGCTTCCATCCGGAGCTGATCCTGCCCGATGAGGTCGAGGAGCGGCTGGCGTCGATCGCGGAGACCGGGACCCTGCGGCTGGCCGGGTCCGTCGCCCTGCCCTACGGGGTTAAGGACATGGTCCTGCGGCCGCTGACCGTGCTGCCGCGGCACACCAACGGCATGACCTTCACGGTCTCGGACGCCGCCGGGAACGTGCTCCACGAGGCGACGTTCTTCTCCGTGGGCGGCGGGTTCATTGTCCGCGAGGGCGAGGAGGACGCGGCCCAGCAGGAGCTCGAGGAGTCCAAGAAGGAACTGCCGCTGCCGTTCCGGACCGCCGCCGAACTGCTGGAGCACTGCGGCGCCCAGGGCCTGTCCATCGGCGAGGTCATGCTGGTCAACGAGCGCGCCTCCCGGTCCGAGGAGGACATCCGGGACGGCCTGCTGCACATCTACTCGGTGATGGAGGGCTGCGTGGCGACCAGCCTCAAGCGTGAGGGGCTGCTGCCCGGCGGGCTGAAGGTCCGCCGTCGTGCCCCGGACTGGCACGAACGGCTCCTGAAGGAAAGCCGGGACCACGATCCCGACTACCGGGACCCGAAGTACTGGCAGGAGTGGGTGAACCTGATCGCCCTGGCGGTCAACGAAGAGAACGCCTCGGGCGGGCGGGTGGTGACTGCCCCCACGAACGGCGCCGCGGGCATCATCCCGGCCGTGCTCTACTACGCGCTGCACTTCGCGCCGGGCATGGATCAGGCGACCCGGGAGGACCGCGACGACGTGGTGGTGAAGTTCCTGCTCGCCGCCGGCGCCGTCGGGGTGCTGTACAAGGAGCAGGCGTCCATTTCCGGGGCGGAGGTGGGCTGCCAGGGCGAGGTGGGATCGGCGTCGTCGATGGCGGCCGCCGGCCTGGCCGAGGTCATGGGCGGCACACCCGCGCAGGTGGAAAACGCCGCGGAGATCGCGATGGAACACAACCTTGGCCTGACCTGCGACCCGATCGGCGGGCTGGTCCAGGTGCCCTGCATCGAACGCAACGCCATCGCCGCAGCCAAGGCGATCAACGCCGCGAAGATGGCGTTGTGGGGCGATGGCTCGCACCGGGTCTCGCTGGATGAGGTCATCGTGACCATGCGGGAGACCGGCAAGGACATGAGCTCCAAATACAAGGAAACCGCAATGGGCGGCCTGGCGGTCAACGTCGTCGAGTGCTGACCTAGTTGTTGGCGGCCGCCCAGAGGTTCAGGCTCGCCGCGAAGACGATCCACGACAGGTACGGCAGCATCAGCAGCCCGGCCGTGCGGCGGATCGGCCCGAACAGGAGCACGGTGGCGGCGACGGCCAGCGCCAGCGCAATGATGATGCCCAGTGCCAGCCAGAGCGCGGCCGAACCCCACACCGGGTACAGCCCGAAGAACACGGGCGTCCAGGCCAGGTTCAGGCCCAACTGCACGCCGTAGACGGTGAGCGCAGTCCGGCGGTTCGGGCTGCGGCTCCGCCAAACGAGCCACGCCGCCACCGCCATGGCCGTGTACAGCACCGTCCAGACCGGCCCGAACAGCCAGTTGGGCGGAGACCACGGCGCCTTGTCGGCGGTGGCGTACCAGCCGGTGACGTTGCTGATGGTCGCCTGCGAACCCAGCCAGGCCACCAGGGCGGACGCGGCCAGGAACCCCAGGAGTGCGGCCAGTTCGACGGCGGTGCGCCGCGGCTTAGGCTCCGCGCCGCCACCTCTGCTGCTGGTGCCTCCTCCGGCTCCCGCGGCCGGTACGCGCTCCCTGCTTTCCATTTCTCTACAGTTGCCAAGGGCGCAGCCAGAGTCAAGGAGGCTCGGACCAGGATCACGTGCCCGCGGCAAGCGGTCCGGGAGGCCTGGCGGATAGACTTGAGGCTGCTTCTCCGGCAACTGCACGAAACGTAAGCGAAGATTGGACACGGCACACTTGCGAGAATTCACTGCCCGCTTTGCCACCTCCGAAGAGGTTGCCAACTGGGACTCCCACGTCACCGCGAATCCGAACGGCGGAAACCTGCTGCAGTCGGAGGCCTTCGCCGAGGTCAAGCAGCACTTCGGCTGGAAGACCCTGCACCTTGTCTACGAAACGGCCGATTACACGAGCTACAACCTCGTGCTGGAAAAGAGCTTCCCGGTGCTGGGCAAGCTCTGGTACCTCATCAAGGGGCCGGACGTTGCCGGCGTCGAGGACATCCCGGGGATCGCCGCGGCCAACGCGGAGTTCGTCAAGCGCGCACGGCTGGGCGTCTTCGCCATCAAGATCGAGCCGGACATCATCCTTAGTGACGCCGCCCGAAGGGTGATCGAGGGGGCCGGGCTGGTCAAGACGCACAATCTGCAGCCCAACGACTCCACGGCACTGCTGGATATTTCCCCCGAGGAGAACCAGCTGCTCCGCAACCTCCACTCACGGGGACGGAACGCCGTCCGCCGCGCCATCCGTGAGGGCGTCGAGGTGCACAACGTGGATCCCAGCGAGGAAAACTTCAAGTCCATGTACGCCCTGATGACCGACACCGTCCAGGCGAAGTCGCAGGTCCGGGTCCGCGAATACGAGTACTACCGCCAGTTCTGGACGAACTTCATCAAGCGCGGCCAGGGCAGGCTCATGTTTGTGTACGAAAACGGGGTTCCCTCGGTGGGCGCGTTTGTCATCAACTACGGCCGCAAGGGCACGTATAAGGACGGCGGGTCGCTCCAGAAACGCGGCCAGTACGGTGATTCGCACCTGGTGCAGTGGACAGCGATCAACCAGCTCAAGGAGCTGGGCTGCACCGAATACGATTTCTGCGGAACGCCGCCCAGCGACAAACTCAAGGACACGTCGAATCCCTTCCACGGGCTGGGGCTGTTCAAGACCAGCTTCAGCAAGACGGTCACTGATTTTGTCGGCTGCTATGACCAGGTCATCAGCCCGTTGAAGTACAAGGCGTGGATTGTTGCAGGCGAACGCGTCGCCCGGCAGCTGTACACGCGCCGCACCGGGCAGCAGTTTTACTGAGGACCGTGATTCCCGGCACTGCGCCGGGGAGCCGGGACCTTTTACGACAGAAGCCTGAAAGACTGGATCCATACAGCTGCACAACCTGCGAGCCTGAACGGCTGAGGCCTGAACGGAGGGAGCCCTGATGGCCAAACAACCCCGCGGCGCCAACCGGCCGCCCACGGACGGGCTGCCCAAAACGGAGCCACTCACCCCCTCGCAGATGCACCAGAACGCGGCGGCCAAGCGCATGCTCCGCCGGCTGGTGCAGAGTGAAAGTCCGCCGACGGCGCCGCTGAGCATCGTGGACCGGCTCGCCGGGAGCCCCTATGCCAACCCGATGATCCAGGTGGGCGGCGTCGACACGTCGGCACGCAAGACCATGGACTTTGCGCTGCATCTCGCTGAATCCATGTTCCGCTACGGTGCAGGCTCCCTCGAGGTGGAGACGAGCATCATTGCGGTCACCGCAGCTCTGGGGCTGAAGAACATCGAGGTGGACATCACCAACCAGTCCGTGGGCATCAACTACGCCCCGAAGGACCAGACTCCCATCGCGCTCCTGCGGGTGGTCCGTTCCTGGACGAACAACTACGCCGGGCTTGCCAAGGTCCACCAACTGGTCACCGACATCGTGGCCGGAGGCGTTGGCCGGGACGAGGCCATCCGGCGGCTCGACGAGATCATCCGCAGTCCCAAGCCGTTTCCGCGCTGGATGGTGACGGTCGCGTTCGCCGTCTTCTCGGCGGTGTTCGTTGGCGTGATCGGCGGCGGCCCCGGCGCCTCCGCGGTGGCCTTCGCGTCCAATATCCTGATCAGCCTGCTGGCCAGGAAGCTGGGCCGCTGGCGGACGCCTGACTTCTTCGTCACGGCGGCGTGCTCTTTTGTGGTTACGGTCATCGCGCTGCTCATGTGGAAGTTCGGCAGTCCCGTGGGCTTCCGGCTGGCCCCCGCCATTGTGGTGGTGGGCGGCATCCTGCTGCTGCTTCCCACCGGGCGCCTGGTCTCCTCGGTGCAGGACGCCATCAACGGCTTTCCCGTCACGGCGGCCGGACGTTTCCTTTCCACGCTGCTGACATTCGGGGCGGTGGTCGCCGGGATCGCAGTCGCGTTCGTCGTGGGGGACCGGATCGGCATGGCGCCGATCGACGTCACGGAGACCTTTCCGCCCGCGTATCCGCTGTGGATACAGGTGATCATGGTTGCCGTCGCTGTTGTGGCGATCGGCATCACCGAGCAAACGGACTGGAAACTGCTGCTTCCGACGGCGGCTGTCGGCGTAGTGGGGCACCTGGTCCTCATCGGCAGTGACCTGCTGGGCGTTGGCGCGCGGTTCTCGCCGGCGCTTGCCGCCGTCGTGATCGGCCTGCTGGCCCGCGTGGTGGCCTTGAAGATGGGGGCTCCGCAGCTTGTGGTCGCCGTGCCGGCCGGTCTGATTCTCCTGCCCGGCCTCACTATATTCCGGTCGATGTATGTTCTGACCATCGAGGAGTCCGAGATCCTGCTGGGGGCGGGCGGGATGCTCAGCGCCGGTGCGATCGTGTTCGGCGTGGCCGGCGGCATTGTGCTCGGTGACACGCTGGCCCGGCCGCTCACGCGCAGCCTCGCCAGCAACGAGCGACGGCGCGCCCGCCGCCGCTAGGGCCTGCTGGATCCTGCGGCGTTAGATCTTCCGGCTTTAGATCTGGCCTATCGGCAGCTTCTTCTCAGCCTGGAACACGTCCTCGACCCGGCCCTTGGCCCAGTAGCCGGACAGCGAAACCTGGCTGCGGTCCAGGCCGCGCTCACGGAACAGCACCTCCCGCAGGCCCTTCATGTAGCCGCGCTCTCCGTGCGCGAACACGTTCACGCGCCCCTCGGGCCAGGCGGCGGTGCGCACTGCCTCCACCAGCTGGCTGCTCTCACCGGCGGGAACGTCTCCGCGCTGCAGCCAGACCAGCTCAAGTCCGGCAGGGGCAGCAATCTCCTGGACGTCCGCGTCCGAACCCACCTCGATAAAGGCGACGCCGCGGGCGTGTGCGGGAAGGGATTCGATGACGGCGGCCACCGCCGGCAGGGCGGCCTCGTCCCCGGCCAGCAGGTACCAGTCCGCGGCCGGATCGGGGTTGTAGCCGCCTCCAGGCCCCGTGAAGATGAGGGTGTCGCCCGGTTGGGCCGCGGCAGCCCAGGGACCGGCCAGGCCCTCGTCGCCGTGAACGACGAAATCAACGGCCAGTTCGCCGGTGGCCGTATCCACCCAGCGGACCGTGTAGGTCCGGGTGTGCGGCCACTGCTCGCGGGGCATGGTCTCCCGGATGGCCCAAAGGTCCAGGGGCTGGGGGTAGTCCACCCCGGGCTGCGGAAAGACGATCTTGACGTACCGGTCCACGAAGTCGTTGTTGACGTAGTCAGCAAACCCCGGACCGCCGGCGACGATCCGCACCATGTGCGCGGAAAGCTGCTCCCGGCGAAGGACGCTCAGGGTGACCTGCGGGCGGGAATTTTTCGTGGCGGTGGTGGTGGCCGGAAGGGAAGTCATGCAGGTAAGCCTAGCCTAAGTACGTTGGCGGGACCGCCGGGAGTTCCCAGTCCACAGGCCCGGTACCCTGCTCTTTCAGCAGGTCGTTCGCGTGGCTGAACGGCCGGGAGCCGAAGAACCCCCGCGAGGCGGAGAGCGGGCTGGGGTGGGCGCTGGCCACCACGGGCGTACTGCCCAGCAGGGGGCGGACGCTCTCGGCATCCTTGCCCCAGAGCACGGCGACGAGAGGCGCTGTGGTTCCCCCCGCTGTCCGGCGGCCGACGACGGCGGCAACAGCCGCCGTCGTGATCGGTTCCCAGCCCTTGCCGCGGTGGGACCCGGCAGCGCCCTCACGCACGCTCAGCACCCGGTTGAGCAGCAGGACGCCCTGGTCTGCCCAGGCGCCGAGATCGCCGTGGATCCGCGGCGGCAGGCCCAGATCCGTTTCGAGTTCCTTGTAGATGTTAACCAGGCTGCGCGGGATGGGGCGGGTGCCGGCGTCCACGGAAAAGGCCAGCCCCACAGCGTGCCCGGGGGTGGGATAGGGATCCTGGCCGACGATCAGGACCCGAACCCCGTTCAGGGGCTGCCGGAAAGCTCTGAGGACGTTCGACGCCGACGGCAGCACACGCTGCCCGGCCGCCTCCTCGCCGGCGAGGAAGGACAGGACGGACCGCAACTCGGCCTCCACTCCCGCCAGCGCGTCCGCCCAGTCGGGTGCCATCAGCTCGCCAAGGGGCAGGCCGGCCAGCTCCGCGAAGTCCGGGCCAGCCGCCATGGTGGGCTCGAGGTCGAAGAGCGGTTCAGGTTCCGTCACAGTGTCCATTCTCCCGCACGGCTGGCCCGAGCCCGCCGCAACCGTCGACGGAAGGGCGGCCCGTGCCGCCGCGCCGCAAATGACAAGGCTGTTATTCCTCCGTAACATAGGGGAGGTACTTTGACCGGATTCAGCTAAGGAGAGCGCAGTGGCCGAGCCGTTGCAGGACCATCTCACCGAGCAGGATTCAGTGCAGAATTCAGGGCACGATTCAGTGCAGGAGCACGGGTTGCGGAGCGGCTCGCTGCTGGACGGCTTCACGCCACGGGACTCGCCGCTGAGTGAGCGGGAGCAGCAGATTCTTGCCCTGGAACGGCAATGGTGGAAGTACGCCGGCGCCAAGGAGCAGGCCATCCGCGAGCTCTTTGACCTGTCCGCGACGCACTACTACCAGATCCTCAATGCCCTCATTGATACAGAGCACGCGCTGGCCCACGACCCCATGCTGGTAAAGAGATTGCGTAGACTACGTACGTCACGTCAGCGGGCCCGCACTGCCCGCCGCCTTGGATCTGACGCGTAACTGCTAGTGCCGGACTGCCGGCGAAAACCAACAAGGACGCCTGTTTACCATGACTAATTTTGCTCGGGACGAATTCGACAGGGTGCCTGAGGACTCCTCCCGGCAGGGCGTACACCGCGTTGTCTCCGCGCCGTCGCGCCCGAAGTTGTGGCCGATCCTTTCCGTGGGAATCGGGGCGCTCGCCGTCGGCCTGGTTGCTTTCCTCCTGCTGCCGCAGCTGGGCTTCCAGACCGCCACCTCGCCACAGCCCGCCGCGGCGGCCGGAACTTCCGTTTCCACTTCCACGGCGTCGGCCAGCCCCACGGCGAGGCCTTCGGGAAGTGCGGCACCCAGCGCCACCGCCTCGGCCTCGGCGTCCGCCTCCGACCCGGCGTCGCCCTCCGCGCTGGAGCCCGCCACCTCGGAAACCATTGCCCCTGCGGCGGTGGACAAGTCGCAGCCGGTCGCCATTTTTAATGGCACGCTGACTTCCGGACTGGCCGGACGTGTTGGTGCCACGGTCAAGTCCGACGGCTGGGTGCTCGGTGAGGTGGCCAACTGGCAGGGTGCTCCCCAGCAACAGTCGGTGATCTTCTACTCGGACGCTGCCCACAGGGCCAACGCCGAGGCGCTCAGTGCATTGCTGAACATCCCCACGCTGGTCGAGAGCGCGGACTTCCCGACGCCCGTTGCGGTGGTCCTGGGCCCCGGCTACGAGTAGCTGGTCCGGTTACGCCTGAATAACTATTGCCTCCGCTGCCGGCCGTCGGCCTGCGCCTGCAAGGGCCTGACTGGATACAGTTATGACAGGCTTCAAGGCGTAATTCACGGCACACACCGACGTGGGCCTTACGGAAGCAACCTGAAAGTGTGGGGATCATGGCATTGGGAACCGTGAAGTGGTTCAACGCGGACAAGGGCTACGGCTTCATCACCGTTGACGAATCGGGCGACGACGTCTTTGTGCACTGGTCGGCCATCCAGACCGACGGGTACCGGGCCCTGGATGAGGGCCAGCGGGTGGAGCTTGAAGTGGGCGAAGGCGAAAAGGGTCCGCAGGCAGAAAAGGTCCGGCCCGTCTAGTGGCACGACGCACAGGTCTCCTGGGATCCGCTGTCTGGGGCGCCGCCGTCGTGATGACGCTGGCTGCCTGCTCCGGATCCGGGGACAACGCCCGGACGGCTCCGGTGGAAGCCAGCGGCGACGGGACCCTGCGGATCGGACTGATCCTCGACAACACCGGACCCCAGGCCTTCCTGAACGCCGCCCAACTCGCTGCGGCCAAGCTCGCCGTCCAGCAGATCAACGCGGCGGGCGGACACAAGGGACGGCCCGTGGAACTGCTGCCCGAATCCACCGGTGCCGACACCGCCGCGCAGGCCCGGAAACTCGCCGATGCCAAGGCCGACGTCGTGATCGGTCCCACCGATTCCAGCCGAGCGCCGGCCGCCATTGACGTGCTGTCCAAAGCCGGGATCACGCTCATCTCTCCCGCCAACACGGCACCCGAACTCAGCAGCTACAAGAGCGGCGGCTACTACTTCCGCACGGCGGCGGCTGACATCGCGCAGGCTCCCGTGCTGGTGAAACTCGCCAAGGACGCTGGAGCCAACAGCCTCGCGGTGGTCTACGAGGACGGCAGCTACGGCCAGGCCGTGTCTGCGGCAGTGTCCGCTTCGGCCAAGGCCGGCGGGCTGGACCCCGTCACCGTCTCCGGCTTCAAAGCGGGCGAGGCACAGAAGTCCGCGGCCGCTGCCCGCGACGCGGCGCCGGACGCCGTCGTCGTCATTGCCCGGGACGGTGCGCAGGGCGCCATCGCCGAGCTCACCAACGCCGGGCTGCCGGGCAACAAACTCATCCTCGGCGACGGCGGCTTCAGGCAGTACGGGTCCGCCCTCGGATCGAAGTCGATGGAGGGAACGCGTGCCCTGGTGCCCGGGGTCTTCCCCTCGGCGCACTTCCAGGCTGAACTCGTGGCCATCGATGCGGGACTCAAGGACATGACGTTCGCCGCCGAGACCTATGACGCCGTGAACCTCGCGGCCCTGGCCGCCGCTGAGGCAGAGGACGACGCCGGTGCCTCCATCGCCGGTACCCTCATTCCCGTCTCCGGCGGCACTTCCGGCAGCCGGGCGTCCGCCTCGCCGTCCGGCCCGCGGGCCGTCTGCTCGACGTACAAGGACTGCCTTGCCGCCATCCGGGACGGAAAGGCCATCGACTACGACGGCGAGTCAGGACCTGTCCGCTTCGATGCTAACGGAGACGTCACCGCTGCCAAGTTCATGGTGTTCACCTACGGAGCCGACAACAAGGCGAAGCTCACGGGCAGCGAGGCCGCCGGCAGGTCTGCCGGCTGATCGCTGGCAGCGAATACTCCGCACGTTCGCGGGATTAACAGGCGCATCTGCTTGCACTCTCCCCGGGGGAGTGCTAATTATTGATTAGCACTCCAGCGTGCCGACTGCTAAAGGGTCGTCCGGTTCACGCCGGCACCTCCCCGGCGGCGGCGCAAGGAGCGAAAGAAACACCTGGTTGGGGTGAGATCCGGACTGTCGGGCATACAGAGGCCTGCAGAAAGGATCGTCCGTCGCGGGCACCGCAGCGAGGTTCCTTCTTAACGACTGTCCCGAAAGGACTATTGCCGTTATGGCCAAGATCATTGCATTTGATGAAGAGGCACGCCGCGGTCTTGAGCGGGGCCTGAACATCCTCGCCGACGCCGTCAAGGTCACCCTCGGCCCGCGTGGCCGCAACGTCGTCCTCGAAAAGAAGTGGGGCGCTCCCACGATCACCAACGATGGTGTTTCCATCGCCAAGGAGATCGAGCTGGACGATCCCTACGAGAAGATCGGCGCCGAGCTGGTCAAGGAAGTTGCCAAGAAGACGGATGACGTCGCTGGTGACGGCACCACCACGGCCACCGTCCTGGCCCAGGCACTGGTCAAGGAAGGCCTGCGCAACGTCGCGGCCGGCGCTGACCCGCTGTCCCTCAAGCGCGGCATCGAGAAGGCCGTTGAAGCCGTAACCGCTGAACTGCTGAACTCCGCCAAGGAAATCGAAACCAAGGAAGAGATCGCAGCCACGGCTTCCATCTCCGCCGGTGACGACGAAATCGGCGCCCTGATCGCCGAAGCCCTGGACAAGGTGGGCAAGGAAGGCGTCATCACGGTCGAGGAGTCCAACACCTTCGGCCTCGAGCTGGAGCTCACCGAAGGCATGCGCTTCGACAAGGGCTACATCTCCGCATACTTCGTCACGGACACCGAGCGCCAGGAAACGGTCCTCGAAGACCCGTACATCCTGATCGTCAACTCCAAGATCTCCAACGTCAAGGAACTGGTTGCTGTCCTCGAGAAGGTCATGCAGTCCAACAAGCCGCTGCTGATCATCGCCGAAGACATCGAGGGCGAGGCCCTGGCCACCCTGATCGTCAACAAGATCCGCGGCACCTTCAAGTCCGTCGCCGTCAAGGCTCCGGGCTTCGGTGACCGCCGCAAGGCACAGCTTGCTGACATCGCCATCCTCACCGGCGGCCAGGTCATCGCCGAGGAAGTCGGCCTCAAGCTTGAGACCGCCGGCCTCGAACTCCTGGGCAAGGCACGCAAGGTTGTTGTCACCAAGGACGAGACCACCATCGTCGAAGGTGCAGGCGACGCCGACCAGATCGCCGGCCGCGTTTCCCAGATCCGCGCCGAGATCGAAAACTCCGACTCCGACTACGACCGCGAGAAGCTGCAGGAGCGCCTGGCCAAGCTGGCCGGCGGCGTTGCAGTCATCAAGGCCGGTGCCGCCACGGAGGTTGAGCTCAAGGAGCGCAAGCACCGCATTGAGGACGCTGTCCGCAACGCAAAGGCTGCCGTCGAAGAGGGCATCGTTGCCGGTGGTGGCGTGGCCCTGATCCAGGCCGGCGCCAAGGCATTCGCCAACCTGAACCTGACCGGCGACGAAGCAACCGGCGCGAACATCGTCCGCGTTGCCATCGACGCCCCGCTGAAGCAGATCGCCTTCAACGCCGGCCTCGAGCCCGGCGTCGTGGTCGACAAGGTCCGCGGCCTGCCCGCAGGCCACGGCCTGAACGCAGCAACCGGCGAATACGTCGACCTGCTGGCTGCCGGCGTGAACGACCCCGTCAAGGTGACCCGCTCTGCCCTGCAGAACGCGGCTTCCATTGCCGGTCTGTTCCTCACCACTGAGGCCGTTGTGGCCGACAAGCCGGAGAAGAACGCCCCGGCCGTCGGCGGCGGCGACGAGATGGGCGGCATGGGCGGCTTCTAGCCACCCGCTGCTCCTAGCGTCTAAAAGTGCGGCCCCCTCCACCGAGGGGGCCGCACTTTTTTGTGTGCGGGTTTTGTCTGCGCATTTTTTGTCTGTCCAGTCTGGCAGGATGGTTCGGTGACGATTACTGCAGCAGCCGACGGTTCGGCATTGGGAAACCCGGGTCCCGCAGGCTGGGCCTGGTACGTGAACGACGACTGCTGGCGGGCCGGCGGCTGGCCGCACGGCACCAACAACCAGGGTGAGCTGATGGCTGTCCTGGACCTCTTCCGCTCCACCGCGCATCTCCCCGACGAGGACCTGCACATCCTCTGCGACAGCCAGTACGTGATCAATTCCGTGACCAAGTGGATGCCCGGATGGAAGCGCAAAGGATGGCGCAAAGCCGACGGCAAGCCCGTGCTGAACGTGGACATCCTCAAGGACATCGACCGGGAGCTCGCCGGGCGGAAGTACAGGTTCGAATGGGTCAAGGGCCACGCCGGGCACGAGCTGAACGAAGCCGCAGACGAGCGCGCCAGGGCCGTGGCGATCGCCTACCAGCAGGGTGTTGCCGCCCGCTCAGGACCCGGCTTCCCCGACGCGGAACCGGCGGCAGGCCGGAGGCCCGTCAAGGAGGGCCGTGGCGAGGGCGGCATCCCTCCGCTGTTTGAACCCGACACACCGGCCCGGGGCGCGGCTGAAACACTGGCCCGCGGCACGGCAGGAACCCCGGCCCGCAGCGAAACCGCCAACCAGGTCAGCTTCGAGTCCGGAACTCCGGCCCTCTTCGGAGACGAGCCCGACCTCTTCAGTGAACTGAGTGCCGGCGACCTTGGTGTAGAGGAGTTTTCGCAGCCTCCGGCCGGCGCCACGCCCGAACAGATTGTCGAGGCCTTCGAACGTGAGCTTCTTCGCCCTGATGTCCGGAGCGACATCGGCCGGACGGGGCAGCTCCTGCACCCGGACTTCACCGAAATCGGTACCGCCGGGCGCCTCTGGACCCGCGACGCGATGATGATGTCCCTCGAGGAAAGCCCGGCCGGTCCTGTCGACCTGGACGTGCTCAGCGCCGACCGGATCGGCACGGACACGGTCCTGCTGACCTACCGCAGCTACTCGCGCGCCGGCTCAGCCCTGCGGAGCTCCCTGTGGGTCCTGGACGGTGAACAGTGGCGCCTGCGGTTCCACCAGGGCACACCCGAGGCCTGAGCCGGGGCCCGAGCCGGGCAGTCGTCAGCTGAAGCGCTGCGCGTTGCCCAGTTCCGCTTGCGCATAGGTGTCCGCGGCCGATGACAGGGCCAGGTTGATGGAGGCGAGGGAGGCCTCGACCTTGCCCTGCGTCAGCGTCCACTCGGCAACGAGGGCCTGGAAGTTGGTGGCAGCCGAACCTCGCCACGTGGCCTGCAGTTCGTCCAGGCCGTGCTTCATCGCCTGTACGTCGGCGCTGATCCGGTCGACGGTTGCCTTGACGTTGGCTGACTTCACCTGCAGTTGATCGGTATCGACGGTAATGATGCTCATGGCGGGCCTCTCGACAACTTGGGGAACTGCCCCGGCAGGACAGTCGCTGTGGCTGGCGGACCGGCCGTTGCGGTCCGCTACATCGAGCCTAGGAACCCGCGGGCGGCCGGCACCACAGCCGGATCCGCTATGTGGATAACCGGTGCCCGCCGGGCGCCCGGTTCCCGCCGGCAGTGTCGGACCCGGTGACACCGTCTGCATCGGCGCTGTCCGAGAATGTCCCGATGCCGTCCACCTCCGGAGCATCCACTTCCCGGCTGTCCGCCTCGGGGGAGTCCTCCCGGAGGGGAAGGCTGACCACAAGGGTTGCGCCTCCGCCGTCGGTACCTTCCACCCGGACGGAGCCGCCGTGCGAGCCGACAATGGCAGCCACGATCGCCAGCCCCAGCCCGCTGCCGCCCGTCTCCCGGGTGCGTGACGTGTCGGCCCGGTAGAAGCGCTCAAAGACCTTGGGCGCCTCCGTGTCGGAGATCCCGGGGCCGTGGTCCCGGACCTCCAGGACGGACTGGGCGGAACCGTCGTCGGCCCGCCGGACGCCCACGGCGAGTTCGATGGGGGTTCCCCCGGGCGTGTAGCGCAGCGCGTTGCCCACCAGGTTGCCGATGACCTGGCGGAGCTTCGCCTCATCGCCGAGCACCGGTGCCGGTTCGGCGCTGCCGTTGTGCAGGCCGGTCAGGGTGATGGTGCGGTTCCGTTCGCTGGCCTGGGTGTCCACCACGGCGTCATGGGCAAGCAGCTGCAGGTCGATCGGCTTGCGCTGCAGCGGCCGCTGCTCGTCGAGCCGTGCCAGCAGCAGCAGGTCCTCCACCATGGAGCCCATCCGCTTGGCCTCACTCTCGATCCGGCCCATGGCGCTGGCCACGTCCTCCGACGACTGCAGCGCGCCGTGCCGGTACAGCTCCGAGTAGCCCCTGATCGTCACCAGCGGGGTGCGCAGCTCATGGGACGCGTCCGCCGCGAACCGGCGCATCCGGTCCTCGGACGCCATCCGGGCCGCGAAGGCGGCCTCGATGTGGGCGAGCATGGCGTTCAGCGACCGGCCGAGGCGGCCCACCTCCGTGGCGGGGTTCTCCACGTCGACACGGCGCGACAGGTCGCCGGCGGCAATGGCGGCGGCGGTCTTCTCCACTCTTGCCAGCGGGCGGAAGGACCTGGTCACGGTCCAGTTGGCGATGAAGAAGGCGAGGATGAGCGTCAGCAGTCCAACACCCACCACCACCAGGGTGGAAAGGCGCAGCACCTCATCCACCGTGGACAGCGGCAGCCCGATAACCACCACCGCCCGCTGCTGCTCGCTTCCCACAACAACGGGGACTGCCACCACGCGCCAGTTCTCACCGTCGGTGCCCCGCACCTGGTACGGCCTCAGATCGCGCTCACGGGCTTCATCCAGGGAGATCGATTCAATGTCAGGGCGGTCGGGCTTCTCGTCCAGGTGGCTCGCCGCGGCTCCCGGATAATAGAGGGTCACTGTGTAATCCGTGGGAATCACCGGGTTGGCAATGGGGGAGATGGAGCGCTGGCGCTGGGCGGCTTCGACGGCGGCCCGCAGCTTATCGTCCACCTGGCCCTGGAGGTAGCCGCGCAGCAGCGTCAGCGCACCTGTCCCGGTCACGGCGAGGGCAACGAGCAGGAGGGCCATCATAATGGCTACCAGCTGGGACCTGAGGGTGGCGGACTTCCAGCGCTCCAGCGCGGACCTCCAGCGCTCGAGCAACGTCAGCGCTTTTCTGCTGTCCGCAGCACGTAGCCGACGCCGCGCTTGGTCTGGATGAGGGCCGGGGCGTCAGGATCGATGTCCACTTTGCGCCGCAGGTAGGAAATGTAGGACTCAACGATGGAGGCGTCACCGTTGAAGTCGTATTCCCAGACGTGGTCCAGGATCTGTGCTTTGGACAGGACCCGGTTCGGGTTCAGCATCAGGTAGCGGAGCAGCTTGAATTCGGTGGGCGACAGCTCGATCACCTTGCCGCCGCGGCGCACCTCGTGGGCGTCGTCGTCGAGCTCCAGATCGTCCACCCGGATGACGGCCTCGTCGTCCTCCAGCATCGGCTGTGTCCTGCGGAGCACGGCGCGGATGCGGGCCACCACCTCGTCCAGGCTGAAGGGCTTGGTGACGTAGTCGTCCCCGCCCACTGTGAGGCCGGTGACCTTGTCCTCGGTGTCATCCTTGGCGGTCAGGAAGAGGACAGGGAAATGCTTGCCTGCCGCGCGCAGCCGGCGGGTGACGGTGAAGCCGTCCATGTCCGGAAGCATGACGTCCAGCACCGCGAGGTCGGGTGCGTGCGCCTCGACGGCGGCCAGCGCCTCCCGCCCGTTCCCGGCGGACACCACTTCAAAGCCGGCGAAGCGCAAGGACGTGGAAAGCAGCTCGCGGATGTTCGGTTCGTCATCAACCACGAGGAGCTTCGCTTCGGCGCTGTTCTTTTTCATATCTCCCATGATGCTCCCAGAATCTGGGAGTTTTCTGGATGTATGTTGTGCGTTGCTTGGGTCAGCAGGATTCGACGTCCTTGGCGTCCATGATGCGGTAGGCGTAGCCCTGCTCGGCCAGGAAGCGCTGGCGCTTGGCCGCGAAATCCTGGTCCAGGGTGTCGCGGGCAACGAGGGAGTAGAAGCGTGCCGCCCGGCCGTCCTGCTTGGGGCGCAGCAGCCGGCCGAGCCGCTGGGCCTCCTCCTGGCGCGAGCCGAAGGAGCCGGAGACCTGGATGGCCACGGAGGCTTCCGGGAGGTCGATGGAAAAGTTGGCCACCTTGGACACCACGAGGGTCTGGACCTCTCCGGCGCGGAAGGCGTCAAAGAGCTTCTGCCGCGCCTTGACCGAGGTTTCGCCCTTGATGACCGGGGCGCCCAGCCGCTCACCGAGTTCGTCGAGCTGGTCGATGTACTGCCCGATCACGAGGACCTGCTCGCCTCGGTGGTGCTCCACCAGCTGCTCGGCCACGAGGGTCTTGGTCTCGGACGTGGCGCACAGCCGGTACTTGTCCGCGTCCTCGGCCATGGCGTAGGCCACGCGCTCGTCCTTGGGAAGGTCCACGCGCACCTCCACGCAGTCCGCGGGGGCGATGTAGCCCTGCGCTTCGATGTCCTTCCACGGCGCGTCATAGCGTTTGGGGCCGATGAGGCTGAAGACCTCCCCTTCCCGGCCGTCCTCGCGCACCAGGGTTGCCGTGAGGCCGAGCCGCCGGCGGGCCTGCAGGTCCGCCGTCATCCGGAAGATCGGCGCGGGCAGCAGGTGGACCTCGTCGTAGATGATCAGCCCCCAGTCGTGGCCGTCCACTAGCTCAAGGTGCGGGTAGAGGCCGCCGCGCTTGGTGGTGAGGACCTGGTAGGTTGCGATCGTCACCGGACGGACCTCCTTGACGGCGCCCGAATACTCGCCGATCTCGTCCTCGGTCAGCGAGGTGCGCCGGAGCAGCTCATCCTTCCACTGCCGGGCCGAGACCGTGTTGGTGACGAGGATCAGCGTTGTGGTGGAACTCGTGGCCATCGCCGCGGCGCCCACGAGTGTCTTTCCGGCGCCGCAGGGGAGCACGACGACTCCGCTGCCGCCGGCCCAGAAGTTCTCCGTGGCCAGCCGCTGGTACGGCCGCAGTGTCCAGCCGGATTCGTTGAGCAGGATGGGGTGCGGCGTGCCGTCCACGTAGCCGGCCAGGTCCTCCGCGGGCCAGCCGATCTTCAGCAGCAGCTGCTTCAGCTGGCCGCGCTGGGAGGAATGGACCACCACGGTCTCCGCGTCGATGCGCGGACCCAGCAGCGGCTGGATCTTCTTGGCCCTGCTGACCTCCTCCAGCACCGGATAGTCGCTGGTGCGCATGACCAGCCCGTGCTGGGGGTCCTTCTCCAGCCGCAACCGGCCGTACCGGGACATGGTTTCTTCGATGTCGATCAGCAGCGAGTGCGGCACCGGGAAGCGGGAATAGGTGAGCAGCGTGTCCAGCACCCTCTCGGCGTCGAGCCCTGCTGCCCGGGCGTTCCAAAGCCCCAGCGGCGTGAGCCGGTAGCTGTGCATGTGCTCGGGCGCGCGCTCCAGCTCGGCGAAGGCCGCGATGGCGTGCCGGGCCTCCGTCGCCTGCTCGTGGTCCACTTCGAGGAGGATGGTCTTGTCGCTCTGGACAATCAGGGGGCCGTCATTCACGCAGGTCGAACCTTCACTGCTGCATTTCCTCTGCTGCCTCGATATCGATGATGCGGTGGATGGAAAGCACCCGCTCCGTGTCCTTCGCGGGGTCAAAGACACGGACGCGTCCGCCCGCCACGGATACCGGAACCACCGTTTCCAGTTTCGCATTCCCCAGGCTGTCCACCACGTTCATCACGACTTTCTGCCGGAGCCGGATGGCCTTGTGCAGGGTCTCCAGTCCCAGCTGGGTTGCCTCCTCGCCGCCGGCGGGAGCCGGACGGGCACCGTTGGGGCTGCCGCCGTGCTCCGCATGGCGGCGGAGGATGGCGAGCTGGGCGGTGACGTCGGCGTCGGGGAGGGCGGTTCGCGGCGCACTGTAGACGGGGCGCCCGGTGGCCGCTGCGGGCGCGGTGCGGTTGAGGTGTACGACGGCGGATCCGGCCTCTTCTACGGCGGGTGACAGTCCCAGCCCGCGCAGCACGAGGGCCGTCTGCCGGGGAGAGGCCATGGAGACCAGGACGGTGGGGGCGATCCGGACCAGGCCCAGGGATGAGGCTGCAGCTTCCCGGCAGAGCTCACTGAGTGCGGCTTCGTCGTCACTCTGGATGAAGCTGGCGGCCGCCCCGACCCGCAGCTTGCCGTGCCTGGCGGCCGTGTCCTCCACGAGATACTGCAGCGGCTGCGGAACGGCGGTGGCGGAGTGCCGGCGGAGGAAATCGAGGATTGCTGCTGCGTCCTGGCCCGAGTCCAGTGCGCGCCGGATGGACTCCACGGAGAACCGGTACGTGGTGGCCGGGCCCTGCCCTTCGGCGTCCGCCATCCGCTGGAGCTGCTCGGCCAGCTCGGGGGACAGATAGCCGGGCGCTACCGCGGTCAGGTCCGCCTGCAGGAGCACGTGGTTGAGGGCTGCGGGCAGGTGTTCGCCGAGGAGGTTCATGGCGTCGTCAGGCGCATCCGCGGCGATGGCGGCGCCCAGCTGGCTGAGGGCACCGGACCCGATCAGCCCCAGCAGCTCCGCCTCGGCCAGGACGCCGCCGATCAGGGAACTGAACCGCCGCGCCATGCGGGGCTGGGACCACTCGGCACGCTGCAGCACTGCCTCCGCGTTGAGTACCGGCGCCGCACCGTCCGGCATCTCCGCTTCGAGCGTCAGCTCCCGCAGTATCTCCAGGATCCTCTTGCGGATGACTGGGGCGTCGGCCCGCTGGGCCTCGGCGGAGAGGGCGTTGACGGTGGCCGCCGGGGCGGCCCGGTGGCTCGCGGGCCCTGCGGGCTGGCCATTGATGGGCTGCCCCACGAGTGACGGGGCCCGCTCGCTCGCCAGCCAGGCGTTGACGAGCCACAGCCACTGTTCCTGCCGCGGCAGTCCGAGCCATTCCAGCTGGGGCGGCTGCACCCAGCACGAGCTGTCCACGTCCAGCCGGATCAGGCCCGCCAGGGCGCTGAGCTCCAGCAGCACGGCGGTGGTGTGGTGGTCCACGCGGAGCGTCTCGGCGAGCCTCCGCATTTCGCGGATGCCCACGCCGCCGCTCCGCAGGGTGGCCAGGGGCTGGCCCCTCACGGCGTGCAGCAGTTCGCCGGTGAGGCGCAGGGTCTCGGCGATCGCGCCGAGCGCGGCATTGCGGCGGAGCGCGGCAGTGGTGACGCCGAGCGTCGGCGCCGGGGGCGTGAGGGAGAAGTTGTCGATGATGGCGCCGCCGCGCAGGGAGATGCCCACGCTGTGCGGAAGTTCCACGTGGGCGGCGTCCAGCGGAACCAGCAGGCCCCGGGCCAACAGCCAGTCGACGGGCCCGACGTCGTGACCTTCAGTTGTGACGGAAGCCTTCCGCTGGGCTTGGGGGACGGCGCCCATGGCCCAGTTGCTGAACCGTGCCAGCAGTGCAGCTGTCCGTTCGGGGGCGCTGCCGAGGAGCGCGTGCAGCCCTTCTGGGGAAGAGGTCCAGTGCTGCAGCGCCAGCGCCGCCTCCATCGGGGTGGTGGCCGGCTGCACGGCGGCGCCGCTGCGGTGCAGCTCCGCGACAAGCTGGACAACGCGCTGGGCGAAAGCCGGCTGCAGCCTGACCAGCTCGGTGTAGCTGCGCCCCAGCCCTGCGGGGTAGATCCCGACGACGTCCTTCAGGCTGCTCACCGGAAGGTAGAAGCGCTGCCGCTGGGCGCCGGGTCCCGCGCCGTGCGGCGGCTCCGCCCGCTGCACGAGGGCCAGGTCATGCAGCGACTGCAGGAGCTGCTCGATGGCCGCCACCGTGGCCCCTGCGATGGACTTCTTCAGCACCGCGGCCGATGCGCTGTGCCCGGTGTCCGTGTTGGTGCACAGGTGCAGGGTCTCGAGGACCTGCATTTGCGGGCGGTTCAGTCGTTCCAGGGCCCGCTGCACGCTCACCCGCGCGCTGGCGCGGGCGGCCAGCGCGGGGAAGTCGGGAACGCCGGGGGAGATCAGGTCCGGCCGCGCAGCGAACAGGGCACGCAGTGACTCGTCGCTGCGTGCCTCCAGTTCCTTGCTGAGCGCTCGAATGAGGGACATCAGTCCAACGTTACCGCCCGCCGGGGCTTCCTGCCCGGCGGCGGGCGGCAACGCCGTCGACCACCAGCACAAGCATCAGCAGGAAGGCCGCCGGAAGGCCGTAGAGCGCCGTTGATGTGATCCACTGCGGCGCGGCCTGGCCCGCAGCGGCCAACGCCATGACCGCCCCGACGGCGGCAAGGGACAAAACTGCAAGGAGCACTGCGGTGGCCATCATTGGCCGCCGGAAACGCGCGGATTTCATGGACGTAACGCTAACAGCAGCGCCGCGGCCGCGCCTCAAAGCGGGATTAGCCTGCCAGTCAGGATAACCTTGAAGGAACAGACCAACATGGACCAGTCAGTCATACCTTGAACCCGCACATCAGTGTGGATGCGGTGACGGCTGGCCATGTCCCAGAACGTCAGAACGAAGAAGGTTGATTAGGTGCCTACCGGCAAGGTCAAGTGGTACGACAAGGACAAAGGTTTCGGATTCCTCGCGGGCGAGGACGGGCAGGAAGTGTTCCTTCCCAAGTCCGCATTGCCCGCCGGAGTTTCTGAACTGAAAGCCGGCACCCGGGTTGAGTTCGGCGTCGCGGACGGACGCAAAGGCGCCCAGGCCCTAGGCCTGCGCGTCCTCGAAAAGACGCCGTCCATCGCCAAGGCAAAGCGCCCCAGCGCGAGGGATCTCGCCCCGCTGGTGCAGGACCTGGTGACGGTTCTGGACAACCTGTCCGGCACGCTGTCGTCCGGCAAGTATCCGGATGGCAACAAGGGCAAGGCCATTGCCGCTGCCCTGCGTAAGGTTGCCGACGAGCTGGACGCCTAGGCCTCC
The DNA here is from genome assembly GCF_040448525.1 of Arthrobacter sp. K5. NCBI lineage: Bacteria > Bacillati > Actinomycetota > Actinomycetes > Micrococcales > Micrococcaceae > Arthrobacter > Arthrobacter sp. K5. Next base: position 4,100,598 of record NZ_CP159279.1, read on the forward strand.
CGATGAACCCGGAACCTGAACAGGCCGAATCCAAGGTGGAACCCAAGGCACCCAAGCGGCGTGCCGGTGTCCCGGTGTGGCGGACGGGGAAACCCGACGCCGTGCTGGCCGCTGCCGTGGACACCGCCCGGACCGCCATCGAAGGCATTGCGAAGGCATCCGAAATCGGGGAGCACCTGGCCGCCCGCACCGAGGGCGACCGCGTGGTGACGCACCTTTTTGAATCACGGCTGCCGGGGTACATCGGCTGGCAGTGGTATGCCGTCCTGACCCGGAACTCCCGCTCCAAGGTGATCACGGTCAACGAGCTTGGCCTGCTTCCCTCGGAAGACTCGATCCTCGCCCCGGAGTGGGTGCCGTGGGCCGAGCGCGTGCGCCCTGAGGACGCCCAGGAGCAGGACGCGGAAGACGCCCAGGACGAAGCTCCTGCTGAAGACGGGGCCGACGGCGCTCCGGGTGAGACGGCCGCGGGCGCCGAAGCCGCCGCTGAAACAGGGTCCGACACCGAAACAGGGTCCGACACCGACACCGAAACAGAGTCTGGCGCCGACGCGGCCTCCGGGGATGAGGCTGGTACCAATGGCGAGACTGAAACTCGCGGCCGAGAGCAGGACTGATCACACCGCCGGATCAGCCGGGACTTAATGCGGAATGCCCCCGCTACCTCGTAGGTAGCGGGGGCATTCCCATGAGTCCGGACGGAACCGGCCTGGCGCAAGCCCGCCCGACGCCGTCGAACCTTAGCGGAAGAGTTTTGTCCAGATAATGGGGCTAAACGGCCGTGGAGCTCCGATTATCTGGACATCAACTCAAACTCCTGGCTACTTCTTCAGCTCGCCAACCACGTAGTCGATGCACTCGAGCAGGGCGGAAACATCGGATGGCTCGATGGCCACGAAGGTGGCGATGCGCAGCTGGTTGCGTCCCAGCTTCCGGTAGGGCTCGGTGTCCACGATGCCGTTGGCGCGGAGCACCTTGGCAATCGCAGCGGCATCGATCGAGTCATCGAAGTCGATGGTGGCGATCACGTTGGAGCGCTCGGCGGCATTGGCAACGAACGGCGTGGCGAATTCGGAGGCTTCCGCCCACTTGTAGATGCGTCCGGCCGAGTCGGCCGTGCGTCCGGCGGCGAAGTCCAGGCCACCGTTGGCGTTCAGCCACTGCACCTGGGCATCCAGCGTGACGAGCGTGGACAGCGACGGGGTGTTGTACGTCTGGTTCAGCTTGGAGTTGTCGATGGCGGTCTTCAGGTCCAGGAAGTCAGGGATCCAGCGCCCGCTCGCCTTGACGCGCTCGGCCCGCTCCAGCGCTGCCGGGGAGAAGAGGCCCAGCCACAGCCCGCCGTCGGAGGCGAAGTTCTTCTGCGGTGCGAAGTAGTAGACGTCCGTCTGGGCCACGTCGACGTCAAGGCCGCCGGCAGCCGAGGTAGCGTCCACCAGCACCAGTGCGCCCTCGTCGGCGCCATTCACCCGCTGGACGGGCGCGGCAACACCCGTTGAGGTCTCGTTCTGCGGCCAGGCGTAAACGTCAACGCCCGCCTCGGCCTTGGGGGCGGGGCAGGTGCCGGGCTCGGACTTGATGATGGAGGATTCCGCAAGGAACGGCGCCTTGTTGGTGGCCGCGGCGAACTTGGACCCGAATTCGCCGAACGACAGGTGCTGCGCCTTCTGTTCCACCAGGCCGAAGCTGGCGACATCCCAGAACGCGGTGGAACCGCCGACACCCAGGACCACTTCGTAGCCTTCGGGGGCACGGAAGAAAGTGCTGAGGCCTTCGCGGACGGAGCCAACGAGGTTCTTCACCGGGGCCTGGCGGTGGGACGTGCCAAGGAGCGTCGTGGCGGCTGCGGAGAGCGCCTCGATCTGCTCCGGCCTGACCTTGGAGGGACCGGCGCCGAACCGTCCGTCCTTGGGCAGGAGGTTTGCGGGAATAGTGATGCTGGTGTCGCTCACAGTGGCTCCAATTTTCGGCATGGAAATGCGGTTCGGCTGGGTCGGGGCGATGGCCGGCAGACAACCTTGACCGCCACGTCGACCCTCCTTATTCTGCCCGAAGCGCCGATACCGGAGGAACACGCCCCCGTCATAGTCCAGTCACTGAGACAGTGCCCGCCGCCCGCCCTGCGAATTATCCGGACTAATTCAAAATAGGCTAAGCTGGCACTGAACGTACGGGCAGACAGCCGGTGCTGCGCCGCCGTCGGATATACGACCGCCGCTGCAGCTTGCCGGATCCCGGTGCGGCGGGCCCGCGGTACGGTGGGACGGACACAAATACTGTGCTCGAGGAGCTGAGCTGAATGACGGATCTGATCGACACCACGGAGATGTACCTTCGCACCATTCTGGAGCTGGAGGAAGAGAACATCGTGGCGCTTCGGGCACGCATCGCCGAACGCCTCCGCCACTCGGGCCCCACCGTTTCCCAGACCATCGGCAGGATGGAGCGCGACGGCCTAGTCGTCGTCTCCAATGACCGCCACCTTGAACTGACCGAAGTGGGCCGGAAGCGCGCCACCGAGGTGATGCGCAAGCACCGGCTCGCCGAACGCCTCCTCGCCGACGTCATCGGCCTCGACTGGGCCTACGTGCATGACGAGGCCTGCCGGTGGGAGCACGTCATGAGCGAACGGGTGGAGCGCAGGATTTACGAATTGCTCGACCACCCCACAGAGTCGCCGTACGGCAACCCGATCCCCGGCCTTGCGGCGCTGGGCGGGCCGCCTGCCAGCCCCTTTACGGACGGGGTGGTGAGCCTGCTCGATGCCATGACCGGCTACGGCCCGGAATCCCAGGTCACCGTCATCCGTCTGGCAGAACCCATCCAGGTGGAGCCGGAGCTGCTGCTCCAGCTGGATGAAGGCGGGATCCGGCCCGGCGCTGCCGTCTCGCTGGAGCGTGTGGGGGAGTACATCTCTGTCCGCGTGCCCGGTTTCGAAGGTGCCCTTGAGCTGCCGCCGGAAGTGGCTGCGCACGTGTTCGTGCGAGTCGGCTAGCTTCTCAACAGCCCCTCGGGGCCCATGACGCATCTGTCTGACATCTGCAGGCAGGATGACCTACCACTTTTGCACAGTGAATATAACGGAATTATTACTGTGCCTTTTAATCGCCTATAGTTAAACGGCAACGCCGATACACAAGCGTTACCTGATCTGGAGCCGAACCCTGCCAGCAGATCAGCAGCACGAGTCACCCACTGGCAGGGGCGGGGGAACCACAACCGGCTGTTTCTAACAGCCTTGGGGTGAAGTCCGCAGCAGCAAGTCTCTTCCGCAGAAGGAATCCTCCTGGGATACCCCTGTGCCGGAATGGCTTGTTACGGCGGACCGGGTCCGAACTCTCTGACCCGAATCCGACAGCTAACTTCGCAGGCTATCCAGAGAGGAAACAGTACTTGTCCATGCAGAATGCCCGGGGCCGCCGCCGCGCGTCCGGTCCCGCTCCGGAGCCGCGCCTCGCGGAGGCCATTGCCGCGGACCGTCCCCGGGACGCCCAGCGTGAAGCGCGCCGTCGCCGCCGGGGTCCGTTCCGGCAGGTTACGGATTTCGCCTCGGCCAGCGGCGTTGGGCAAAAAGCCGGCGTAGCCCTTGCCGCCACGGGCCTGCTGCTGACTGTGACCGTCCCCGCCACCAGTCCTGTTCTTGCCGCCGGAGAGCAGCAGGGAGAGGCGTCCGCGTCCGTTGCCTCCCCGGCCCAGCCCAAAGTCTCGGCTGAAGCGGCGGCAAAGATCGACTTCAGCCGCACGTCCGTCTCCACCACCGGTGACCCGGACGGAAAGCTCAAGCAGCTCCTGAGCGCCCAGTCGGCCGGCAGCATCAGCCGTTCGGCGTCGGTGGGCACCTTGGGTGGCCCGCTGACCACGCTGGTCAAGTCCTCGCCGTTCGGTTACCGGGTCAGCCCGATCACCGGCGGCGCCGGCGAGTTCCACCGCGGCCAGGACTTTGCCGCCCAGTGCGGCACCGAGGTGCTGGCCGCAGCCAGCGGCACTGTGACATTCTCGGGGTGGCACCCGTACGGGGGAGGCAACCGCGTGGTGATCGACCACGGCAACGGCCTCGAGACCACGTATAACCACCTGTCGTCCTCCAGCGTCCAGGTTGGCCAGAAGGTCACCCGCGGCGAAGTAATCGCCCTCAGCGGGACCACAGGCGCCTCCACCGGCTGCCACCTCCACTTCGAGGTGATGATCAACGGGGACGTCGTTGATCCCACCGGCTGGCTCTGAGCCAAGCCGAGTGAGCACTCTCATTCCTGTGACACGCCGTGACCTGAATGTGACATTGGCTCCGAACTGCTGTACCGTCTAAACCGCGTCAACTTTTCCGAAGTTGACGCTCTTGAGTGGATTGCCTAACTCTGCCACCGCTCAAGGTCCGTTCGCATTACATCGTCTGGCAGGGGCGGGGGAACCAATTTTGGTCTTCGCAAGAAGGCCTTGGGGTTAAGTCGCAATGCTTCCCAGGAAGCGGAGCGGCCGGGTGACTCCCATCCGAATCCGACAGCTCACCTCGTAGGCATTGGGAGAGGCTACCTTCGTGTCTTCACGCCACAATGCCGCGCGCCACCGCGCGCACACGGTTCGTATGAACCCGTTGGACTCCGTGTCCAAAGCGGTTAGCGCCAATGCCGGCACAGTAGGTCGCCAGGCAGCTGTTATCGCAGCTGCTTCAGGACTCATCCTGAGTGTTGGCATGCCTGCCAACGCAGCCGACGCCAACATTGGTGTTTCCGCCTCCTCGGAGACCGGTTCCCAGGCATCGCAGCTTGCTGTGACCGCCGCACCCACCGCCACTGTCTCCTTCGAGCGCCCTGCCGTCACCACGGTGGCAGCCCCGGTCGCCGAAACCATCGCTCCCCAGTCGAACGATGAGAGCCAGACGGCCGACGCAAGCCAGGCCGGCAGCGAGATCGCAGGTGCGGCCCTGGCCGTCACCGCCAAGTCCACCGATGGTGCGGCCTCCGCCGCAGCTTCCGGGCTGGCTGCAATCGCGTACACCGGCATTGGCAGCCCCTACGTCTGGGGCGGTACCACGCCCAGCGGCTGGGACTGCTCCGGCTTTACCCAGTGGGTTTACGCTCAGGCAGGCATCAGCATTCCCCGCGTCAACGCGTGGAACGCCATGAAGCCCACTTCAACGCCTGCTCCCGGCGACCTGGTCATGCAGAACGGCGGCGCCCACGTGGGCATCTACGTCGGCAACGGCATGATGATCAGCGCGCTGAACCCCTCGCAGGGCACTCTCCTGCACGCGGTGTCCGCAACGGGCACGTCCGCTTTTTACACCCTTCGCTAAGAATCCGATTCGAGGCGGGCCGGCTTACCCCCAAGATGCCGGCGCGTCGATAACCCATGGCCTGCTACCGCGGTCCGTGGAACACGAAAGAGAGAAATTAATGACTACACGTGCGACCATTGCACGGCACCGCGCCGAGGTCACCAAGACCAACTCGCTGGCTGTCATTGCCAAGGCCGTCGGCGACAACGCCGGTGGCGTGGGCCGCCAGGCTGCAGTTATCGCTGCTGCGTCCGGTCTTGTCCTGACCAGCGGCATCGCCGCCAACGCCGCTGAGACCAACGTTCAGCGCGAATCCGCCGCGGCCTCCACGCTGGAAGTCCAGTCCGCTGCACCGGCCAACATCTCCGCTGCTTCCAGCATCGCCATCTCCTACGAGAAGCCTGCTGTCTCCACCACGCCGGCTCCCGTCGTCGAGGCCCCCAAGCCTGTTGTCAAGGTCCAGGAAGCCGCTCCCGCCGTTGAGGCCCCGGTTGCCGACGCCGCCCCGGCCGTCCAAGCCGCCGCCGCCGTCGAGACCGCTGCCCCGGCAGCGCCGAAGACCACTGCCGCCAGCGGCAAGGGCGCTGCAATCGCTGCTGCGGCCTACGCCCAGCTGGGTGTCTCCCAGGACTGCACCGCGCTGGCTACCAACGCACTCGCCGCCGTAGGCGTCCACTACCACGGCTGGCCGGCCGGCTACCTGTCACTCGGCCGCACCGTCAGTGCTGCTGAAGCCCGGCCGGGCGACCTCGCCTACTACCAGAACGGCGGCATGGGCCTGGCCCACATCGCTGTGTACGTCGGCAACGGCCAGGCCGTCCACGGCGGCTGGAACGGCGGAACCACGGCCCTGTTCAGCGTGAACGTCGGCTCCGGCCCGGTCTTCATCCGCGTCGGCGGCTAAGACATCCAAAGCCTTCAAAAGGACCCCCGCCAGTTGGCGGGGGTCCTTTTTTGCCTTGCGTCCGCATGAATTTTGGGGACACACCCTGACGATGCTTGTGTTCGATTCGCTCATCTGCCTAGTGAGTGTTTACTCTTATGGTGTCGATCCATAGCCCGGACATGCAGAGGGCAGCCGGCCCTCGCGCCTCTGCCGGGTGCGGCCGTGAAGAGGTATGTGCATGCGCACACTCGTTCTGAATGCTGGATATGAACCGCTGGCGGTAGTGACATTCCGCCGGGCGCTGGTCCTTGTGCTCACCGGAAAGGCAAGCGTGGTGGCCGAAGGCGACGATCCTGTCGTCGGGCCGCAGGACATCATGGGCCGTCCGTCCGTGATTCTCCTTAATCGCTACATCCGCCCCCGGTACAACATGATCACCGCGGTAAGCAGGCGCGGTGTGCTTCGCCGCGACGGCCACCGGTGCGCCTACTGCGGCAAGGCAGCCCACACAATAGACCATGTCCAGCCCAAATCCAGGGGCGGTGCGGACTCCTGGGAAAACCTCGTCGCAGCCTGCCTCCGCTGCAACAACGTCAAGGGTGACCACACCCCCAGTGAAATGGGCTGGAAGCTCCGGTTCGATCCGGCTCCACCGGTGGGCACCATGTGGCAGATCAAGGAACTGGAGAAGCCCACACCGGCGTGGGATCCGTTCCTGCTCCCGGAAAGAGCAGCCTGACGCTGGTCTGGGCCCGCAGCCTTAAGCTGGGTGTGTGGACTTTGACGCAGTAATCCTGGCCGGCGGCCGCTCCTCGCGGCTGGGCGGCTCACCCAAGTCTGCCCTGATGTTCGACGGCGCCACCCTGCTTGAGCGCTCGCTCGCGGCGGCCGCGGGTGCCCGGCACACCGTTGTGGTGGGACCTGAGGCGGCGGGCCTTCCCGGTGGTGTTCTCGCCTCGCGTGAGGACCCGCCCTTTGCAGGTCCAGCCGCGGCCATCGCCGCCGGCCTCGATGCGCTCAGGGGTGCAGACCCCGCAGACCTGGTCCTGGTCCTCGCATGCGACATGCCCCGCGTCGGCGAGGCGGTCCGCGCTCTCTTTGACGCCCTCCCCGGCGCCGGGGCTGACGGCGTCATGGCGGCATCGTCCGACGGGCGGCTGCAACCGCTGGCGGGTTTTTATAGCACAGCTGCGCTAGAACGCGCCGTGCAGGCTGCCGCCGCACGCAACGCCCTGGTTCACGGGTCAGTCTTCGCCCTCCTTGCTAGTCTTGACGTGCAGGCTGTGGTTGTCCCCGCCGGCTCCACGGACGACGTGGACACGTGGGATGATGCCGCCGCGTTGGGAGTAGCTGTCCGGGAGCAATGACCCGCATACCGGACCGCCGTGAATTTGGAGGCAGGCATGAAAAGCCAGGACGAGACGCTCGAGGAATGGTGCCGTCTGCTGCTGCGGGCCTTTGAGCTCGAGGACGTGGACGTGGACATCAACGAGGTGTTGTCCGTCGCGGGAGTGGCTGCGCACTCCGTGGTGCGTCCAGCGGCGCCGCTGACAACCTTCATAGCCGGGCTCGCCGCCGGCCTCGACTGCGCTTCGGGCCAGGCGCCTGATGTCCAGGCGATGCAAAGCGCCATGGAGGTGGCCCGTGCCGTTGCCAAGGCCTATGCGGCCGATGAGGCGCAGGCTGTGACAGGTACCCCGGCCGTGGGTTCCGCCGGCACTTCGGGGCCCAGCGGGACTCCGGGGGAATGACAGCCGCGCCCGAGCACCGCTCTGACGACCCCTACTCCGCCGTGGAGGCAACGCCTGCCAGTGGCGCGACTGCTGCTGGCGGCGGCACTGCTTCCGTCCCCGACGCCGTACCCTCTTCTGACGTCGAACCCGGTCCCGACGCCGGACCCGCTTCCGACGCAGCACCCGCTTCCGACGCGGGGGAGCCGGACGCGCCCGCCAAGCACCTGGCGCACACCTGGGAGGAGGCCCGGCAGGCCGCTTTCGACTGTGCTGCGCCGATACCCGCGGCACCCGTTCCCTTGCGCGACGCCGTGGGCCGGACCTTGGCCGTGAACATCACCGCCCACCAGGACCTGCCGCACTACGCGTCGTCCGCCATGGACGGCTGGGCCGTCAACGGAACAGGTCCGTGGATCCTGGCCGAGCCGGGGCAGCGTCTGGCACCGCACCAGGCGAGCGTGATCGTTACGGGCGGACTGATTCCCCCCGGTGCCAAGGCGGTGCTGCGCACCGAAAGCGGCGTGATCTCCACGGACGACGACGGGCTGCCAGTCCTGACACTGGGCGGCACCGCCAGGCCCGGCGAACCAAGGAACGGCCAGCACATCCGCAAGGCGGCAGAAGAGGCGACCGCCGGGGACGTGCTGGTCAGGGCCGGCGTCGTGCTTAACCCCGCCCATGTGGCCCTTGCAGCCCTCGCCGGGTACGACGAGGTGGAGGTCCTAGGCAAACCGGTGGTGAAACTGCTGCTGACAGGCTCCGAAGTGGTGGAGCAGGGAGTGCCCCAGCCCGGGCGGGTGCGTGACACCTTCGGACCGCAGCTGGCCACCGTGGTGGAAATGCTGGGTGGCCTGTGCCGGGAACAGGTCCGGATCGGCGACGGCTACGCGGAATGGCTGGAGGGCCTCGAGGACTCAGGCATCGCCGAGGCACAAAACTTGCCTGCCGACGTCGTCATCACCACCGGCGGAACCGGCCGGTCCGGCACCGACCATTTCAGGCGAGCCGTGGCTGAACTGGGCGGACGGCTGATCATTGACGGCGTGGCAATGCGGCCGGGACACCCGGCCGTCCTCGCCGAACTGCCCGACGGGCGCTTTGTGCTGGGGCTGCCGGGCAACCCCCTGGCCGCCATGATGGCACTTTCCACGGTGGGCGCACCGCTCCTGGCCGCCCTCGGACATGGCCAGCTGCCGCCGGTCCGGGAAGTCCCCTCCGGAACCATGATCGAACCCGACCCCGGCCGCACCCGGCTTATGCCCTTTCGGCTCCTCTATGGCATGGCATCGCCCGCGCAGCACACCGGCCCCGGCATGATGCGTGGACTGGCGTCCGCCGACGGCGTCCTGGTGGTTCCGCCGCACGGCGTGCAACTGGGCGAGATGGTGCCGGCTTTCGCCCTGCCCTGGGGTCCGGCCATTCCCGAACCCAAGAGCGCCGAATCCAAGCCCAAGAACCCGGCGCGGAAGTCCTCCTCCCGCACCTCCGCCAAGCAGGCAGCCCAAAGCGGGCCCGTGGACTGGAGTGCCCTGCTCGACTGAGATGCAATGATGGAGGCATGAACAGCCACTCAGCGCGGAGTCTCCCATGGGCCGCGTAACGCAACGACGCAAAGTGCACCGCTATGTCCTGGACGGCTCGGCCGCGGCATTGGAGTTCCCCGTCAGGCACCGCGAGGACGTGCTCGCCGTGGAGGAACCGCTTGAAATCCGGTTGGGCAACCTGTCCTTCTCGGTCACCATGCGCACACCCGGGGACGACTTCGACCTGGTGGCAGGTTTCCTCGTCTCCGAAGGCGTCATCTGGGACGCAGACCAGCTGATCTCGCTCAGGTTCTGCGCCGGTGAGGACGAAAACGGGGTCCAGACATTCAATGTGGTCGAAGCCCAGTTGCGGCCCGATGTGCCCCTGCCGGACACCGGCCGGCACGTATATACTTCCAGCTCGTGCGGGATCTGCGGCACGGACTCCATTGAATCGGTCACCAAGTCTTCGCACTTCAACCCCGCCGCCGACAGGCTCACCGTTCCGGTCGAAACGCTCGCCTCCCTGCCGGACCGGCTGCGGGAGGCGCAGGCAGTCTTCGAAGTGACCGGGGGAGTGCACGCTGCCGGACTGTTCAGGATCGACGACGACGGCGGTGCAGAGCTGCTGTGCCTGCGGGAGGACGTGGGCCGGCACAACGCGGTGGACAAGGTAGTTGGCTGGGCCCTTCGTGAACGCCGACTGCCGCTTACCAACACCGTGCTCCAGGTGTCGGGGCGGGCATCCTTCGAACTCGTCCAGAAGGCCGCACTGGCCGGTATCCCTGTACTCACCGCGGTCAGCGCGCCCTCGAGCCTGGCAGTGGAGCTGGCCGAGTCCACCGGTGTCACCCTGGCCGGGTTCAGCCGGGGGACCAGCCTGAATGTCTACGCGGGTTCCGGCCGCATTTCGACGCCTGCGCCGATGCCGCGGTAGCGGGCGTGGGGCCTTGGCGGCCGGATGCCAAAGCGGTAGATTTTATCCATCGAATGGAAGCGTTGATCTGCTCAGACGGCAGCTGAACTGCCAGGACCCAAGCGGACCGCGACCCCCCCATGCCCGCACGAAAGCCAGCACACTCCGCTTCTGCTTTCACGTACTAAAGAGGTACACATTGCACGACGACCGCCGGATCACGGAAGTCCGCCTGGACCGCTTTCTCCGCGAACGGATTGGACCCGCCATCTACGGTCGCAGCGTGCCGCTGGAGCTCAGCAGCTGGGACGTTCCGGATGAACCTGTCCCGGTTCTGGAGGCGTTGCGCCAGGAGTTCACGCCGCAGGAACACGGTGCCGCCTGGGGACGTCCGTGGAGCACAAAATGGCTGCGGCTCCAGGGGGAGGTGCCGGATGCCTGGGGTACCGCGCCGGATACCGAGGTGGAGATCGTGGTGGACCTTGGCTTCACCACGGAAATTCCCGGCTTCCAGTGCGAGGGGATCGCGTGGCGCCCGGACGGCACCATCATCAAAGCCATCTCGCCCCGCAACCAGCACATCCCGCTGAAGCTTCTGGGCAGCGGCCTGGCCGTGGACTTCTACGTGGAGGCAGCAGCCAACCCCGACGTTGCCCAGGGCTGGAGCTTCGCGGCGACGCCGTACGGGGACAAGGCCACCGCCGGAACCGAACCACAGTACCGTCTTGGCAGCATCGCCATAGCCGAACTGAACCGCGCCGTGTGGGAGCTCCAGCAGGACGTGCTGACGCTCAGCGGCCTCATGCACGAGCTGCCCACGGAACTGCCACGCCGGCACGAGATCCTCCGCGCCCTCGAGCGCATGATGGACACCATGGACCCCGACGACGTCGCGGGCACTGCGGCGGCCGGACGGGAAACGCTGGCCGAGGTGCTGGCCAGGCCTGCCTACGCGTCCGCCCACCGGCTGCTCGCCACCGGGCACGCGCACATCGACTCGGCCTGGCTGTGGCCGGTGCGGGAAACCATGCGCAAGTGCGCCCGGACCTTTTCCAACGTGGTTGCCCTCATGGACGAGGACCCGGACTTCGTGTTCTCCTGCTCCTCGGCCCAGCAGCTGGCCTGGATCAAGGAATACTACCCGGAGCTCTTCGGACGCATCCGGGAAAAGGTGAAGTCAGGCCAGTTCATTCCCGTGGGCGGCATGTGGGTGGAATCCGACACCAACATGCCGGGCGGGGAAGCCATGGCCCGTCAGTTCGTGGAAGGCAAGAGCTTCTTCCTCAAGGAATTCGACGTCGAGTGCAGGGAAGCCTGGCTGCCGGACTCCTTCGGGTACTCCGCAGCCCTGCCGCAGATCGTCAAGGCCGCCGGCAGCCGCTGGTTCCTGACCCAGAAGATCTCCTGGAACCAGATCAACCGGATGCCGCACCATACCTTCAACTGGGAAGGCATCGACGGCACCCGCCTCTTCACGCACTTCCCGCCGGTGGACACGTACAACTCCGAACTTAGCGGACGGGATCTGGCGCACGCCGAGCGCAACTACCGGGACCACGGACACGGCACCATCTCGCTCGTTCCCTTCGGCTATGGCGACGGCGGCGGCGGACCGACGCGGGAGATGGTCGCTGCCGCGCACCGCGCGGCCGACCTGGAAGGCTCGCCGAAAGTCCGGATCGGAACGCCTGGCACCTTCTTTGAACAGGCCGAGGCCGAGTACAAAGCGTTGCCGGTCTGGGTGGGGGAGATGTACCTGGAGCTGCACCGCGGCACCTATACAAGCCAGGCCAGGACCAAGCAGGGCAACCGCCGGTCCGAGCACCTCCTCCGCGAGGCGGAGCTGTGGTGCGCCACCGCCGCCGTCCGCTGCGGAGCGGAGTACACGTACCCCGCGGCCGAGCTGAAGCGGCTGTGGCAGCTGGTCCTGCTGCAGCAGTTCCACGACATCCTGCCCGGCAGCGCCATCGCCTGGGTGCACCAGGACGCCGAACGGAACTACGCAGCCGTGGCCAGGGGGTTGGAAGCACTCATCAGCGAGGCTGCCGCGGCACTCCTCGGCGAAGGGGCACAGGAGTTCCTGCTCAATGCCAGCCCCCATGGCCGCCTGGGGGTCCCGGCGCTCGCGGCCGGAGTGCCCGTGTCAACCCAAGACGGAGTCCAGGCCACGCCGCTGGACGGCGGCTTTGTCCTGGACAACGGCGTGATCCGTGCCGTGCTGGATGACAACGGGCTCCTGACCTCCCTGCGGGATTACGGGACAGGCCGCGAAGCCATCGCCCCCGGCCAGTTCGGAAACCACCTGGAACTGCACCGCGACACCCCCAACGAATGGGACGCCTGGGACATCGACGAGTTCTACCGGCGGAACGTCACCAGCCTTACCGACGCCGCGGAGGTTACGCTGCAGCGGCACGGCGGGGACGCCGTCGTCGTGGTGGAACGGCTCACCGGTTCCTCCCGCATCACCCAGCGCATCACGCTGGCGGCGGGCAGCCCGTCCCTGGGAATCTCCACCGAAGTCGACTGGCAGGAACGCGAGAAGCTGCTCAAGCTGGGATTCCCGCTCGACCTGAGGGCCGACCGCTCGGCGGCGGAGACCCAGTTCGGCCACGTCTTCCGGCCGACCCACGTGAACACCTCATGGGAGGCGGCGAAGTTCGAGATCTGCGCGCACCGCTGGATCCACGTCGCCGAACCCGGGTACGGCGTGGCCATCGCCAACGCTTCCACCTATGGGCACGACGTCGCCCGGTCTGTCCGGGACGACGGCGGGACCACCACTACCGTACGGCTCTCGCTGCTGCGGGCAGCAAAGTTCCCCGACCCCCAGGCCGACCGCGGCCGGCACGTGCTTGACGTCTGGCTCCGCCCGGCGGCAGGAATCGCGGAGGCAGTGGAGGAGGGCTACCGCGCCAACCTCGCCCCGAGGACGGTGCGGGGCGCACACCCAGCCGAAGGGCTGGTTGCGGTGGACAACCCGGCCCTGGTAATTGAGGCCGTAAAGCTGGCCGAAGACGGCTCCGGCGACGTCATCGTCCGGCTGTACGAATCGCTCGGCCAGCGTTCGGCCGGACGGCTCACAGCCAACTTCCCGGCCACGGGAATCCAGACCGTGGACCTGCTCGAGCGTCCGGTTGAGGCGACGGGCGTAGTGGCTGGGGCGGACTCCGCCGAGCTCACCCTGCGGCCGTTTCAGCTGGTGACCCTGAGGATCGTCCGCTAAGCGCTGTTGTTTGTTGAGCTGGTTCTTCCGGCGGCGCCCGACACGTCAGGCGCCGCCGGAACCGCGCTCAGAACTCATGCAGCAGGCGCCGGACGAACTGCCGGGTGCGTTCCTGCCGCGGCGCGCGGAGAACTTCGGCGGCCGGTCCGCGCTCCACCACGAGGCCGCCGTCCATGAAGATGACCTCGTCCGCCACCTGGCGGGCGAAGGCAAGCTCGTGGGTGACGATGACCATGGTCCATCCCTCGTCGGCCAGCTCCTGGATGACGGCCAGGACGTCGCCCACGAGTTCCGGGTCCAGCGCCGAGGTGGGCTCGTCGAACAGCAGCAGCTGGGGCTTCAGGGCCAGGGCACGCACGATCCCTACCCGCTGCTGCTGGCCTCCGGAGAGCTCGAACGGGTAGGCGTCACGCTTGTCCGCCAGTCCCACTCGGGCGAGCAGCTTCTCGGCCTCGGCCACCGCCTCGGCCCGCTTGCGCTTCTGCACCTGGACTGGTCCTTCGATGACGTTCTGCAGGACGGTCATGTGCGGGAACAGGTTGTAGTGCTGGAAGACCATGGCACTGCGGTCCCGCAGATCTGAAATCTCCTTCTTGGAGACTCTGGCGGAGAAATCCAGCGCCAGATCGGTGCCCGGGCCTGCGGAGGTGCCCGGCCCCGCAAAGGTGACAGTCCCGGCGTCGGGCGTTTCCAGTCCGTTGAGTGAGCGCAGCACGGTGGTCTTGCCGGAACCTGACGGCCCGATCAGGGCCACCACGTTGCCCCGGCGCACGTCGAGGTCGATGTCCCGCAGCACCACATTGCTGCCGAATGCCTTCGCGAGGTTCCGGACCGACAGCACGGGCCGGGCCTGTGATGTGGCTCCGTGGGCTCCCGAATGAGCTGCTCCGTCAGTGGGCGACATAGCGGTCCAATCTCCTTTCAAGGACGGACTGCCCGGAGGAGAGTGCCAGGCAGATCACCCAGTAAACCAGGGCAGCCTCGAGGTAGAGCGCCATGAACTCCTGGCTGAAGGCCGCGATCTGCTGGGCGTTGCGGAAGAGCTCCGTGACCAGGATCAGCGAGGCCAGGGACGTGTCCTTGACCAGCGAAATGAAGGTGTTGGAGAGCGGCGGCACAGATACCCTCGCGGCCTGTGGCAGGATGATGCGGCGCAGCGACTGGCCACGGGACATGCCGATGGTGTGGCCGGCTTCCCACTGCCCCTTGGGCACCGAGAGGATTGCGGCGCGGATGACCTCGGCGGCATAGCCGCCAACGTTGAGCGAAAAGGCGATGATGGCGCTGGGCCAGGGATCAAGCTTCACGCCCAGGCTGGGCAGGCCGTAGAAGATCACAAACAGCTGCACCAGCAGCGGCGTGCCGCGGATCACCGAAACGTAGAACCGCGCCACGCCGGACACCACGGCGTTCCGGCTCAGCCGCATCAGCGCCACCAGCAGGGCCAGGGCAAGGCCGATCACGAACGACGCCAGCGTCAGCGGGATGGTGCCGGTGATGGCACCCGTGACAATAGGGCCGAAGGAGCTCCAGATGAGATCCCAGTTCAACGGCATCTACTTGGTGACGTCCGTGCCGAAGTACTTTTCTGAGATCTTGGCCAGCGTCCCGTCGGTGCGGAGGTCGTCCAGCGCCTTGTCCACCGCTTTGGTGAGCTCCGTGGAACCCTTGCGGAACACAAAGGCGCTTTCGGACTTCTCCGTGGTTTCGGCAGCAATCTTCAGCCCGGCGTCCGGGTTTGTCTTGGCGTAGTCGAGGTAGGTGAGCTTGTCGTTGACGATAGCGTCCACGCGTCCCTGCCGGACCAGTGCCACACCCTGGGCCCAGCCCTCCACGGACTGGACGTTGGCGCCGGCGTCGACGGCCATCTTGTAGAAGTTGCTGGTGAGCGACTGGGCTGTGGTCTTGCCCTTGAGGCTGTCAAAGCCGGTAATGCTGTTGTTGTCCGCCTTCGTCACGATCACGCCCGTGGAGACGGTGTACGGCTTGGAGAAGTCGTACTTGGCCTTGCGTTCGTCGTTGATGGAGATCTGGTTCGCGATGGTGTCGAAGCGCTTGGCGTCGAGGCCGGCGAAGATGCCGTCGAACTGGGTCTCCTGGAAGGTGGCCTTCACGCCCAGCTTCTCGGCAACTGCGCGGGCGATCTCCACGTCGTAGCCCGTCAGGTCGCCGGCTCCTTCGGCGTGGAAGGAGAAGGGCTTGTACGTGCCCTCGGTGGCGACGACGATTTCGCCTTTGGACTTCACGTCGCTAAGCGAGGTGTCGGAACTGCTGGCGGCCGGTGTCTGGGAACCGCCGCCACCGCAGGCCGTCAGAGCCAGGGCCAGTCCGGCGAGGGTGGCAGCAAGGGCGGAGCGGCGGGAGGTGACACGGTTCATGGCGAATACCTTCTTCTTCAGGCGGCGGCGGTGCGGGAGCGGCGGGCGGATCCACCTGCGACGCTACTGCCTGCAACGCATTTGAAAAGACGTTTTATTTCGCCATCATACGGGGGTGTCATACGGGGCCGGAGGATCCCCTAGGGAGGGTCCTTAAAAAGGCTGAGTGGGGGCGGTCCCCAACGGCCGCCACCACTCATCCCCCCAATGTGCGATCCGGCAGGCGCCACAGCTTGTGAGCCAGGCAGCAACTGCTTTCACACATTCATGATTCTCTCACGGTCTAATGATTTTGTGAATCCCGGTTTGCTACCTTTCGGTAGATGACGTTCCGTGACTCCTGCGCTGGGCGGCTTTTACCCGTGCCAGCCAGACCATGACGAGGCCGGATGTGTAGAAAACCACCGCCCCGTTGTTCACCGCCGGCGCTATGGGGAGCAGTTGCGCGGGCGAAAACTCAAGGCAGAGACCGGCGACGGTGGCAGCTGCTCCGGCCGCCATCAGGGCAGCCCCGGTCCTGACCGGCAGGGGCAGGCGTTCCTTGACGCTGCGGAGCAGGGCGGGCAGCAGTGCGAGGGAGACATACGCCAGGTAGCCCCGGGCCGCGGCCCAGTAAAAGGGCAGCAGGGCCTCATTCCGCGGGCTTGCCGCCCCGGCGTCCTGGAAGCGGACCGACGACGCGGCGGGGGCCATCATGAGGAAGACCGCGACCAGGGCCACGGAGAAAATCGCGAGCACGGCCAGACCGGGAGGGCCGGCGATCATGCGGTGGGCATCGGGGGCACCAAACCCCTTGGTGACGCGGACTGCGATGAGGTAGATCGTGGCGAAGACAATCAGGCGCAGCAGGACGTGGGCAATGTTCAGGCCGCCCAGGGCCCCGTCGATGGCCACATAGAACTGTTCGATGCTCAGGACCGCGGCGGCCGTCGCCAGCAGGAAAATGAAGAACAGGGCCGGATTGACTCCACGCATGGTGCTCGGGATCCGGGCCAGGGCGGCAGCGCTGCAAACCACCAGTGTTACCCACGGGAGAATCTCGCTCACACCAGGTTCTCCCAGATTCGTTCGGTCTGCTCCTGGTCCTGTTCCTGCCGCCGCAGGGTCCTGCCCATCGCCTGGAGTCGCTCGCCGGCCAGGGCGGTGAGGTCGCCGTCGCTGAGCCGGTCGAGGGCCGCTTGCCGGGCGCCGGGTGGCCAGCCGGCCTCGGTTTCGGTGACTAGTCCGGTGGCCACGAGTCCGCTGGCCAGCCCGACGCCGGCGGCGCGGGAGGTGGCGACGGCCAGCTCAGGGGCGAGCCGGTTGGCGGTCAGCTGGGCGGAGTAGTTTTGCGGGGCGACGCCGGTGGCGGCGGAGACCCGGTGGCGGAGTTCGCCGTCGTCGATGGCGTCCACCCAGTTCTTCACGGAGGTGGCATGCGGAGTCGGACTGAGTCCAGGCTGGCCCGGGCCGGTGGAACCTTCGGGCGCGGTGCGGACAATGACCGCCCGCAGCAAATCGACGGTGGCGATTTGGCTGACCAGTTCCTTCTCGGTGGGCGGGAGGGAAGAACTGGCGAGTCCGCTGTATGTGTCGAACGTGGCCAGTGCGGCAACCGGATTGATGTTGTAGGCCCGGCTGATGCTCACGACTGTGGTCTCGGCAACCTTCCCCCTCACCATCTGCTGGGCGAGGGTGGTGCGCTTGACTCCCGAGATCCTGCAAATATCGGCCGTGCTGGTATCCGGTGCTACGCCACTAAGCCAGCGCTGGAATGCTTTGGCGGGGAGGGGCATGAAACGCTCTCTGCTGAACGAATGTTTGACCCATACTAACGGCGTTGGGCGGACACACGCCCGTGCTTCCGGCCGGCCCGGCCGCTGGCTACCCAGATGAGAACCAGGCCTGCCACAAAGCACAGGATGGCTGTGTAATTGACAACGAAGCGCAAGAATCCGAGCCCAGGCGGCACGACAGGGAACAGCAACGAAAGGGGGATCGCGATGCTGCCCACGGCCAGAAGCGCCGCGCTCATCCGGAGCATGGCGGGCAGCGGGCTCCTGACGGCCCGCAGCATCCCCGGCAGGATCGCCAGGCACACATAAGCCGGGTAGGCCCGGCCCGCGGCGCCGTAGTACTCGACGAGGAGGGCGTTCTTCTGATTCTTGGCTGCCACGTCCACGAGCCCCGCCGATGAGCCCGATGTGTCCATCAGGACGAAGCACACCACCAGCACGGCAGAAATCAGTCCCAGGGCAAGCATGCCGGCGCGGCCCCGGATCAGCTGGACGCCACGGCTGTCCCCAAACCCGGCCACAATCCGCAGGGCAAGGAAGAAGATGGCCCCGAAGATGATGAAACGCAGCAGGAGGTTGGCCACGTTTGTGCCGCCCAGCAGGGTATCGATCGCCAGGTAGGGACCGCGGATGCTCAGCAGGATGGCCAGCGTCAGGAGCGCCAGGGCATAGAAGATGGACCTGTTTTTCCGGCGGACCAGGTTCGGGATCCGGCTCAGCGCGGCGGCGCCGGACGCGATCAGGGTGGTCCATTGCAGGATTTCAATCATCCGAGGTTCTCCCAGATCGTTTCGGTTTGTCGTTGGTCGTGTTCCTGCCGGCGCAGGGCCTTGCCGAGCGCGTGGAGGCGCTCGCCGGCCAGAACGGCCAGTTCGCCGTCGGTCAGCAGATCGAGGGCCGCCTGCCGTGCGCCGGGCGGCCAGCCGGCCTCGGCTTCGGTCACCAGCCCGGCGGCGACGAGTCCGCCTGCGAGTCCGACGCCGGCGGCGCGGGAGGTGGCGACGGCCAGTTCCGGGGCGAGCCGGTTGGCGGTCAGCTGGGCGGAGTAGTTCTGCGGGGCGACGCCGGTGGCGGCGGAGACCCGGTGGCGGAGTTCTCCGTCGTCGATGGCGTCCACCCAGTTCTTCACGGAGGTGGCGTGCGGCGGCGGGCTAAGTTCGGGCGGACCAGCGCCTGTGCCGGTGTCCGGATCGGTCCGGGCAATGATCTCGGTGCGGGCAATGATGGCGTGCAGCAGGTCCGCCGTGGCGATCTGGCTGACCAGTTCCTGCAGTGTCGGCGGGACCGGCGGTTGTCCCAGATCCTGATAAGACTCAAACGAGCCCAGCGCTGCCACCGGGTTGATATTGAAGGCCCGGCTGATCCCCACAACGGTTGCCTCGGCCACCTTGCCGCGGACCAGCTGCTGGGCCAGGGTGGTGCGCTTGACCCCGGACGCCCTGGCCACATCAGCAACGCTGGCGTCCGGCGCGACGCCGTGCAGCCAGCGCTGGAAGGCCTTGGCGGATAGGGGCATGGAACGCTCTCTGCTGACGGGCGGGGGTGGTGCGGAGACGCGGCCCGCCGGCCTCGATTTTACGTAGCGCGCCGCTTCAACTATGCTAGATGGTCGAACCCGCTGGTCCGTACACCCCCCAAGTCCGGACCAGCGGGTTCTTTCATGCCCGCCTGAATTTTCGGGTAAAAACGGGCAGCGGTGAGAGGATGGATTGATGACTGCAACCCTTGTTGCGAAGGACCTTTCGGGCGGTCATGATCACCGCACCCTCTTCTCCGGGCTGTCCCTCACAGTGGCTCCCGGGGACGTTGTGGGCGTGGTCGGCGCCAACGGTGCCGGCAAGTCCACGCTGCTGCGGCTCCTTGCCGGCGTGGACCAGGCGCAGGACGGCACCGTCAGCCTCGCGCCGGCCGACGCCTTCGTGGGCTGGCTCCCACAGGAACACGAACGCAAGGCCGGCGAAACGGTCGCCGCCTACATCGCCCGCCGCACCGGCTGCGCCCAAGCCACCGCTGAGATGGAATCCACGGCCGAGGCCCTGGGGTCGGGAGCCCCCGGATCCGACGACGCCTACTCGGTGGCCTTTGACCGGTGGATGGCCTCAGGCGCCGCGGACCTGGACGAACGGATAGCCCCCGTCCTCGCGGACCTTGGCCTGGACGTCGGTCCCGACGCCGATATGACCGGGCTGTCCGGCGGCCAGGCTGCGCGCGTGGCCCTCGCCGCCCTGCTGCTGAGCCGCTTCGACGTCGTGCTCCTGGACGAGCCCACCAACGATCTGGACCTGGACGGCCTAGCCAAGCTGGAAGCCTTCGTGCAGGGCCTTCGCGGCGGCGTGGTGCTGGTCTCCCACGACCGCGAGTTCCTCGCCCGCTGCGTGACCTCCATCGTGGAACTGGACCTCGCCCAGAACTCGGTGGCCGTGTACGACGGCGGCTATGAGGCCTTCCTGGAGGAACGGGCCGTCGCGCGCCGGCACGCCCGCGAACGGTACGAGGAATTCGCCGCGACCAAAGCCGATCTGGTGTCCCGGGCCAGGACCCAGCGGGAATGGAGCTCACAGGGCGTCCGGAACGCGATGCGGAAAAGCCCGGACAACGACAAGATCCGCCGCGCGGCCAGCACCGAATCGTCCGAGAAGCAGGCCCAGAAGGTCCGGCAGATGGAATCGCGCATCGCCCGCCTGGACGTGGTGGAAGAACCGCGCAAGGAGTGGCAGCTGCAGTTCACTATCGGTCAGGCGCCGCGGTCCAGTTCTGTAGTGGCAACGCTGCGCGATGCCGTGGTCCGGCAGGGCAGCTTCACCCTGGGCCCGGTGAACCTGCAGCTGAACGCCGGCGAGCGGATCGGCATCACCGGGCCGAACGGGGCCGGCAAGTCGACGCTGCTCCGGCTGCTGCTGGGGGCACAGGAACCGGACTCCGGCGACGCTTCCCGCGGTGTGTCGGTGGCCGTCGGCGAGATCGACCAGGCCCGCGGGCTGCTGGCCGGGCAACTGTTGCTGGCTGACGCCGTCGAAGCCGTCCTGACGGATTACACGTCCGCCGAGGTCCGCACGCTGCTGGCGAAGTTCGGTCTCAAGGCCGACCACACCGCGCGCACGGTGGACTCGCTGTCGCCGGGGGAGCGGACCCGCGCCGCACTGGCCCTGCTGCAGGCCCGGGGAGTGAACCTGCTGGTCCTGGACGAGCCCACCAACCACCTGGACCTCCCGGCCATCGAGCAGCTGGAAGAAGCATTGGAAAGCTACGACGGCGCCCTGCTGCTGGTCACCCACGACCGGCGGCTGCTGGAAAACGTCCGCCTGGACGTGCGCTGGAACGTGGACAACGGCGTCGTCACCGAACTGGCGGCAGGCAAGATGGAGCAGAACAGATGAGCATGGACGGCGTCGCCTGGCGCTCGCTTTACAACATCACCCGGGCCAAGAGCGGCTCCCGGCCGTTCTCCAAGGAGACCCTCAAGCGCGTTCTCGGCTTTGCCCGGCCGCACCGCGGCAGGCTGATCGCGTTCGTGGCCGTGTCCGTCGCCATGGCCTTCCTGGCGGTGGCCACGCCGGTGCTCGCTGGCCAGGTGGTCAACACGATCGTTGCCCGCGCCGATTCCGGCGAAGTGATCCGGCTGGCGGCCCTGATCGCCGGCGTGGCGGTGGCCGAAGCAGCCCTGGGCATGGTGAGCCGCTGGCTGTCCTCCACCATCGGCGAGGGCGTCATCGTGGATCTCCGCACCAGGGTGTTCGACCATGTCCAGAGAATGCCCATCGCGTTCTTCACCCGGACCCGCACCGGCGCGCTGGTCAGCCGCCTCAACAACGACGTCATCGGCGCGCAGTCCGCCTTCGCCGGAACCCTGTCCGGAGTGGTCAGCAACGTGGTGGCCCTCATCCTCACCCTCGTGGTGATGCTCAATACCTCATGGCTGGTCACCGTGCTGGCCATGATCCTGCTGCCGATTTTCCTCATCCCCGCCCGGCGGATGGGCTCCCGGCTGGCTGACCTGCGGCGCGAGGCAGCCGAGCACAACGCGGCCATGGGCACCCAGATGACGGAGCGCTTCTCCGCCCCCGGTGCCACCCTGGTGAAGCTTTTCGGACGGCCCGACGACGAATCCCGCGAGTTCGCGCTGCGTGCCGGCCGGGTCCGGGACATCGGTGTGCGGACGGCCATGCTGCAGTTCACATTCGTGACGGCGCTGACGCTCGTCTCCGCCCTGGCCCTCGCCCTGGTCTACGGCCTAGGCGGCTGGCTGGCTATCGGCGGCCAGCTCGCCCCGGGCGACGTCGTGGTGTTGGCGCTGCTGCTTACCCGGCTGTACGCGCCGCTCACCGCGCTGTCCAACGCCCGCGTGGAAATCATGAGCGCCCTGGTCAGCTTTGAACGGGTCTTCGAAATCCTGGACCTCAAGCCCCTCATCCAGGAAAAGCCCGGCGCGCTGGCAGTCCCGCCCGGGCCCGTGGCAGTGGAGTTCGACGACGTGCGGTTCTCCTACCCTTCCGCGGACAAGGTCTCGCTGGCCTCACTGGAGGAGGTCTCCACGCTGGACACCCGCGGCGGCGAGGAGGTGCTGCACGGTATCAGCTTCCGGGTGGAACCGGGGCAGACCGTCGCCCTGGTGGGCTCCTCCGGCGCCGGCAAGTCCACCGTGGCCCAGTTGCTGTCCCGGCTGTACGACGTCGACTCCGGCGCCGTGCGCCTCGGCGGCACCGGCCCGGCCTCCGGCCTGGACGTGCGCGACCTGACCTTCGACTCCATCCGAGCCACGCTGGGCATGGTCACCCAGGACGGGCACCTGTTCCACGAAACCATCGCCTCCAACCTCAGGCTGGCCCGCCCGGAGGCCACCGACGAGGACATGTGGTCGGTGCTGCGCCAGGCCCGGCTCGAAACCATGATCCGGTCCCTTCCCGACGGCCTGGAAACCGTGGTGGGGGAGCGCGGCTACCGGCTCTCCGGCGGTGAACGCCAGCGGCTCACGATTGCCCGGCTGCTGATCGCCCAGCCCCGCGTGGTCATCCTCGACGAAGCGACCGCCGCGCTGGACTCCACGAACGAAGCCGCCGTGCAGGCGGCGCTGGGCGCTGCGCTGGAAGGCCGCACCGCCGTCGTTATTGCCCACCGGCTCTCGACGATCCGCGCGGCCGACGCCATCCTTGTGGTGGAGGACGGGCAAATTGTGGAGCGCGGCACCCATACCGAGCTGCTGGCCGCGGATGGCCGCTATGCCGAGCTGTACCGGACCCAGTTCGCCGAGGCCACGGCAGTGGCAGAGGAAGCCGTTCCGGAATACTGAGTCGTTGCCCGGTGGCCGGGGCGCCGTGTCAGCGCCCAAAGCGTCAGCGCCCGGATTCCGCGAGCGCCGGAAGGATGTGGTCCGTGAGCAGCGGTGCCAGGTCCCCGGGCAGTTCCGCCGTGAGGTCCAGCCACCGGATCTCGGCGATCTCCGCGGAAGGGTGGGCCACCCAGGTCCCCGGCGCGGTGAAGACGGTGGCTTCGATTTCCGTGGCTGCCTCGTTGGCGGCATCGGCCAGCCAGACGCCCATGAGGGTCAGTTCCCGCGGATCTACAATGATGCCGACTTCCTCCTGGAGCTCCCGCGCGGCGGCCTGCACCGCGGTCTCGCCGGGTTCGGGCTTGCCGCCGGGATGCATGAACTTGTCCGTGCCGCGCTTGCGGACGGTGAGGAGCCGGCCAGCGGCGTCGTAGACACACACGGCGGAAACGATGATGCGCGGATTCACGGTTTCGAGCCTAGCCCGTCTGCGGCCGCGGCGGTTCTGGCAGCCGCCGCAGGACTGACTCCAGCAGCAGGTCCTTGCGCGGGCCGGTGACATCCCAGACGTAGCTGAACTCGTTCTCGCCGTGGCACACGTAGGTGACGCGGTAGGTGTCCGGATCGCACCAGTGCCGGTCCTGGCTGGCCTCCGGCGAGAAGCTCATCCGGTGGAAGGGGCGCCCGTCGGGAAACAGCATGTCCATGGCGTCCGGCGTGTCGGCGGGCCTGAGCAGGTAGTCGCGGGTGGCCGGGCCGGTGAAGGTGTCGCCTTGCTCTGCCGGCAAGTCCCCGGCGGGCCACTTCACTGAGGGCCAGACCACGGTCCCTTCCTCGTGGAAGTGGAGCCCGCCGTCGCCGTCGGGGGAAAAGATCACGACGCCGGTGAAGGTGCCGCGGGTGCCGGCGGCCCGGTCCAGCAGGGTCCGTTCCACGGACCAATGCCCTGTCTGGGCACGGCCGGGGGATGCGGGGTCAGCCGGCGTTGTGCCCAGCAGATAGTCGCGGAGTCCGGGCGGGTGCTGCAGATTCAAGTGCCCTCGATTGGAATCGAACCAACGACACCGGCTTTAGGAGAGCCGTGCTCTATCCACTGAGCTACGAGGGCGGGCGCCCGCCGCTGCCGGGTTTTGGACCGGCCCGTTCGGGCACGCTTACAAGCATACAAGGTGACGGCGCGTACTACGCTCTTGGCATGGCCGCCGCAGCTCAAGTCCCTTTCGCCCGGGCAACGTTCCTGCCAGACACCGCCTCCACGCGGCAGTACATCGGGGCATGGGCGGTGCTCAGCGTGGTCCAGTATTTCGTGGCGGAGGCGGCGGTCATCGGCGCCTGGGCCGGACCCGACCCCTACAGCCGTCGGACCGGCCTCATCAGCGACTTGGGCGCCGTGAGCTGCGGCGTCTTTGACGGCCGCAGCATCTGTTCGCCTCTGCACGTACTGATGAATTCCTCCTTCGTGGTGCAGGGCCTGGGCATGCTGCTGGGCGCGCTGCTGCTGAGCTCGGCGCTGCTGCGGGTGGCTGCCCGGGCCGGCGTGCGGGTGGCGGCAAGCCACTCCGGTGAAGTGCCCTGGTACTCGGCGGTGGCGGCGCGGATCCTCACCGGTGCCGCAGGCACAGGCACGATCATTGTGGGGCTGGTCCCGGAGGACCTGGAATCGGGCTGGCACTACGCCGGGGCCGTGATGTACTTCATCGCCGGCTCCCTGGCGCTGCTGCTGCTCGGCGCCTTGTGGTTCCGCCAGTCGCCGCTGGGCTGGTTCGTTCTGGCCTCCGGCGGGGTGTCCGCGGCCGCGCTCGTCGCGGCGGCCGTCACCGGCCTGGACGTCCCCGAGCCGGGAACCCTGGAACGGCTGATGGGCTATCCGATCACCATCGGCCTCGCCACCGCCGGCCTGGTCATCGCCCAGCGCGTCCGGCAGGAACGGCAGGTGCGCAGGGCGCTCGCCCGGGCCCGGGCTGCCCGGAGCGCCTAGGCTTCCTGCTGCGCCGCCGGTTTCTTCGAGGACCGGCGCCCCAGGAGAACGGCGGCGCCGCCGGCGATAAGGCTGGCCACGAACAGTACCCAGCCGGCCACGGTGAGGCCCGACGCCAAGGCGACCTGGCCGGCGTCGAGGTTTACCGCCGCGATCATGGAATCAATGGTGACGTTGCCCCACAGCCGGACCACCACGAACAGCAGCGGCAGCGCCCACAGCGCCCATCGCAGCGCCTTCCGGGCCACGTTGGTGCCGATCAGCAGCAGCCAGGTGAAGCCGAAGATCAGCGGAAACAGGGTGCCCGCCGTCTTGTGGACGTAATTGAGCTGGCCGCGGCCGTCGGCGTCCAGGGCGCGGCGGAGCTGCTCGGCGTAGCCGGTGTCGAAGCCGCCGACCAGGGAATCGGGCATGGCCAGCCCGCCGGACAGCTGGGTGAGCTGGTTCAGGGTCAGCAGGTGGACGTACCAGAACAGGAAGAGGCTGGCCACCACGCCGGCGATGACAATCAGGCTGGCGTTGTTCTGCGCCTTCGCGGGAGTCCGGTCCGTGCCGGGGTTGATCACCGGCGGCAGGTGGTGCTGGGGTACTGCGGCCCTCGCGCCGTGCTTCTTGATCCGCTGTGCAGGTGTTTTGGCCATGTGCCCATTATCGCCCAGAGCACACCAGGCCCGCTGTGCACCGCCGCCTGCTGTGCAGGGCGTGCCCGGCGCCGATAGGGTGGGAACCGTGACGGAACTGGGCAAACACAAACTGGGCAGACACAGCGCCACCAACCTGAGCCCCGAGCTCGACGACTATCAGCTGGCGGCCGAACTGGTCCGCGAGGCCGGGCAACTGGCGCTGCTGATGCGGCAGGGCGGCCTGGACGCCCAGCGCAAGACCTCAATCTCCGACGTCGTCACCGCCGCAGACCATGCGGCCGAAGCGTATGTGCTGGAGCAGCTGCAGCGCTGCCGCCCGGACGACGGCGTCCTGGGCGAAGAAGGCGCAGCGGTGCGCGGCAGCAGCGGGCGGACCTGGGTCATCGACCCGGTGGACGGCACCTACAACTTCCTGCAGGGCTCCACCTACTGGTGCTCCGCCATCGCCCTCAAGGACGAATCCGATGTGCTGCTCGGCGCCATATTCCAGCCGGAGGAGGACAAACTCTGGATCGGCGGCAAGCAGCGCGCCACCACCCTCAACGGCGATCCCGTCACCACCTTCAGGGAGGACGGAACCAACCGCAACGCCGCCGACCTGTCCCACCTCGGCGCCGCCACCTATATCCACCCGCGCTGGCTCTCCGACCCGATGTGCGCCATGCCGTGGCACGCCGCCGCGACGTCGGCCGCGACGCTGCGGATGCTCGGGTCCGGGTCGTGCGACCTCGGCCGCGTCGCTGACGGGCAGCTTGGCTGCTGGTTCCAGCACAGCTGCCCCGAATGGGACTGGCTTCCCGGGAAAGCGATCGTGACGGCCGCCGGCGGCGTCGCCTGCAGCGTCCACGTCAACGGCCTGGAATGGTTCATGGCGGGAGGAACGACGGCGGTGCACCAGCTGCGTGCCGCCCTCGAGTCGGGCTCTGTCGACTAGATTTCCTCCGGCTGGATCTGACGTCCGGAACTCCCCGCGGACCTGCCCGCACCGGGTTATCCACAGGGCGGAATCCGGTGTCAGCCCCACCGCCTAGACTTGTAGTCACCATGGATATGTTGTTTGACCCCTACGCTGACGGTCCGTTCAAGGCTGGTTCCCACGCCGGTGCCATCACCAAGTCGCGCCCCGAAAC
Organism: Arthrobacter sp. K5; assembly: GCF_040448525.1. Taxonomy (NCBI): domain Bacteria; kingdom Bacillati; phylum Actinomycetota; class Actinomycetes; order Micrococcales; family Micrococcaceae; genus Arthrobacter; species Arthrobacter sp. K5. Next base: position 4,127,328 of record NZ_CP159279.1, read on the forward strand.
AGGGCTGATGACGCCCGCGTTCGGCGGCGGCCCGGGTGAATCCGCGCCCCGCCCGGCAGCTGGCCCCGCGGCCGGACCGGCTGGCGGGAGCCCGGGAGAGGAGCACGCCCGGCACCAGCTCCCTGATGCCGGGGCGCTGCTTGCCGGCCTGAACCCGCAGCAGGAGGAAGCGGTCAAACACTCCGGCAGCGCGCTGCTGATCGTGGCCGGTGCAGGCTCCGGCAAGACCCGTGTCCTCAGTAACCGGATCGCCTACCTGATTGCCACCAAGCGGGCGCACCACGGCGAGATCCTGGCCATCACGTTCACCAACAAGGCCGCCGCGGAAATGCGTGAACGCATCGAGGCCCTCGTGGGCGCCAGGGCCAAGGCCATGTGGATCTCCACGTTCCACTCGTCCTGCGTGCGGATCCTGCGGCGCGAGGCCGCCAACGTCGGCCTGAACTCCAACTTCTCCATCTACGACTCCGCCGACTCCCTGCGGCTGATCACGCTGGTGGCCAAAAACCTGGACCTGGATCCCAAGAAGTTCGCGCCCAAAGCCATCCAGCACAAGATTTCCGCGCTCAAGAACGAACTGATCGACGACGACTCCTTCGCGTCCGCTGCCAACCACAGCGACCCGTTCGAAAGCGCCGTGGCAGATGTCTTCAAGGGCTACACCCAGCGGCTGCGCCAGGCCAACGCCATGGACTTCGATGACCTGATCGCGCAGACCGTCTACATGTTCCGGGCGTTCCCGGCACTCGCGGATTCCTACCGGCGCCGGTTCCGGCACGTCCTGGTGGACGAATACCAGGACACCAACCACGCGCAGTATGCGCTGGTCCGGGAAATCGTCGGCGAGGGGACGGGGGCGGCGGAACTGACCGTCGTCGGCGACTCGGACCAGTCGATCTACGCGTTCCGCGGCGCGGACATCCGGAACATCGTGGAGTTCGAGAAGGACTACCCCGCCGCCCGCACCATCAAGCTGGAGCAGAACTACCGCTCCACCCAGAACATCCTGAGCGCGGCCAACTCCGTGATCTCCCGCAACCCCAACCGCCCCGAGAAGAGGCTGTGGACGGCCGAGGGCGAAGGCCACAAGATCATCGGCTATGTGGGCGAGAACGAGCACGACGAAGCCCAGTTCATTGCCAAGGAAATCGACCGGCTCCAGGACGAGGACAACCTCCGCCCCGGCGACGTCGCCATCTTCTACCGCACCAACGCCCAGTCCCGTTCCATCGAGGACGTCCTGGTGCGCGTCGGGTTGCCGTACAAAGTGGTGGGCGGCACCAGGTTCTACGAACGCAAGGAAATCAAGGACGCCCTGGCGTACCTGCGCGTGCTGGTCAACCCGGACGACGACGTCAACCTCCGCCGTGTCCTCAACGAACCCAAGCGCGGGATCGGGGACCGGGCCGAGGGTGCCGTGGCGGCCCTCGCCGAGCGGGAGCGCACGTCTTTCATGGCTGCGGCCCGCCGCGCCGACCAGGCGCCCGGCATGGCCACCCGCTCCGTCAACGCGGTGCTCGGCTTCGTGAAGCTTCTGGACGACCTCGCCGAGGTCGCCGCAGGTTCCGGCGCCGCGGCCGCGCTCGAGGCGGTGCTGGAACAGACCGGCTACCTCGCCACGCTGCGCTCCAGCAACGATCCGCAGGACCAATCCCGGGTGGAGAACCTCGCCGAGCTTGTCGCCGTCGTCCGTGAATACGAGCGCGACAATCCCGAAGGATCCCTGGGCGCCTTCCTCGAGCAGGTGTCCCTGGTGGCCGACGCCGACCAGATCCCGGACGCCCCCGGCGCGGACATCGACGCCGCGGTGGCTGAAGCCAAGCGGCTGGGCGTGGTCACGCTCATGACGCTGCACACGGCCAAGGGCCTCGAATTCCCCGTGGTGTTCCTGACCGGCATGGAGCACGGGCTCTTCCCGCACCAGCGTTCCGCAACGGACCCCAAGGAACTGGCGGAGGAGCGCCGGCTCGCCTATGTGGGACTGACGCGCGCCCGGAAGCGCCTGTACGTCACGCGTTCCGAGGTCCGCAACATGTGGGGGCAAAGCCAGTACAACCCGGCCAGCCAGTTCCTGGAGGAAATCCCCTCCGAACTCGTCGAATGGAAGCGCGAAGGCACCAGCCGGCAGGCCGGCGGCTGGGGGAGCGGCGCCGCCATCGGATCCAACCGGTACAGCGGATCCTTCTGGGGCGCCGGATCGCCCCGCGGCACCAGGGCTGATTCCTCCGCGGGCTTCAACGCCGACGTCCCGGCCGCCGTCGCGAAAAACCGGGTGCAGCCTCAGAAAGAAGTCATTGCGGTCAGCGTGGGGGACAAGGTCAACCACACCAGCTTCGGCAACGGCACTGTGCTCGCCGTCGAAGGCGCCGGGGACAAGACCGTAGCGAAGGTGAAGTTCGACGTCGGTGAGAAGCGGCTGCTGCTCCGTTACGCGCCGCTGACCAAGATCGACGCCTGAGCGTGGCGGTGCGGCGCCTGGCTCGCGTTGCTGCGGGCCGGGGTCTGCTGGTCTCGATGGCCCTGGTCCCGGTGGCCCTGTTGTCGATGACCCTGGCCGGCTGTTCGGTAACCGTGGCGGATCCGGAGTACACCGCTCCGCCGCCGCTGCCTTCCCTGGAACAGCTCAAACAGGCACCGCTCACAGACCCGGCGGGGTTCGCCGCAGGGGAAGACGTGCTGGCGTTCGTCACCGCGGACCGGAACGTGGTGTGCGCCCTCACCTCGGCCCGCGGACCCCATCTGAATCTGCCCTACGAAACCAACAGCTTCAGCGACTCCGACAACCAAAAACTGGCGACTGTGCCCGTGGCGCACTGCGAGCTCGCCGTGTATCCCGCGCCGGCACCAGCGGACATCGGTGACGACTGCTCGGGCACCGGACTCGGATATCTGGGCGGTGCTGCCCTCCTGACGCCAAGCCGGGCCGGGTACGGTGAATGCCGGTCCGGCGTCACCCAGATGGAGGCCGAATACGGGCCGATGGGCACGCGCAACGGGCCCATCTCCAAGCTTCCCGTTCTGCCCGAGGGCGGCAACCTCGAACGGAACGGCCTGCGGTGCTCCGCATACCGCTCCGGAGTGGCCTGCGGAAACGTCTCAGGCGGCGTCGGCTTCTTTATCAGCCGGGATCATTACGAACTCATCTCCGCGAGCGGCAAAAACGTCCAAACGGCGCCCGCCGAGGCCTCAAAAACCCCGTAATCCCGGGGTTTTTCTACGCTCCATAGAATAGTGTCCTTACTCACAGAACAGGTAGTCTGGAACGGGCCGGTCCCTCCAAAGGACTAGAGTTCCCACAGGAGCATTGCGCCGCGTGGCTCGTTTCCGGACCTGCCGCAGGGCGCCTTAATTCCGCAGCCCGGTCCGCACCTTTTGGTGTTGTCCGGCTGTACAGAAACTACTTCGACGTAGAAGGACACAAACCGTGGACCTGTTTGAATATCAGGCGCGCGATATGTTCGAAGCGCACGGTGTACCCGTGCTCGCCGGCATCGTGGCGCACACCCCTGAAGAAGCAAAGGCAGCTGCCGAGAAGATCGGCGGCGTAACTGTCGTCAAGGCACAGGTTAAGGTCGGTGGCCGCGGCAAGGCTGGCGGCGTCAAGGTTGCCAAGTCCGCCGACGAGGCACTTGAGCACTCCACCAACATCCTGGGCATGGACATCAAGGGCCACACCGTCAACAAGGTGATGATCGCCCAGGGTGCGGACATCGCCGAGGAATACTACTTCTCCGTCCTTCTGGACCGGGCCAACCGCAACTACCTGGCCATGTGCTCGGTAGAAGGCGGCATGGAGATCGAGCAGCTCGCCGTTGAGCGGCCCGAGGCCCTGGCCAAGGTAGCCATCGACCCCGCCGTGGGCATCGACCAGGCCAAGGCTGATGAAATCGTCGCAGCCGCCGGCTTCGCTGAAGAACTGCGCGGCAAGGTCGCCGGCGTCATTCTGAAGCTCTGGGACGTCTTCAAGAAGGAAGACGCCACCCTCGTGGAGGTCAACCCGCTGGTCAAGACCGGTGCGGGCGAGATCGTTGCCCTCGACGGCAAGGTCACCCTCGACGAGAACGCCGAATTCCGCCACCCCAAGCACGCCCAGCTTGAGGACAAGGAGTCCGCAGATCCGCTGGAGGCCAAGGCCAAGGCGCAGGACCTGAACTACGTCAAGCTGGACGGTGAAGTCGGCATCATCGGTAACGGTGCTGGCCTCGTCATGTCCACCCTGGACGTCGTCGCCTACGCCGGCGAGAACCACGGCAACGTCAAGCCCGCCAACTTCCTGGACATCGGCGGCGGAGCCTCCGCCGAGGTCATGGCCGCAGGCCTGGACGTCATCCTGGGCGACGAGCAGGTCAAGTCCGTGTTCGTCAACGTCTTCGGCGGCATCACCGCCTGTGACGCTGTTGCCAAGGGCATCGTGGGCGCGCTGGCCGAGCTGGGCCACTCCGCCAACAAGCCGCTGGTTGTCCGCCTCGACGGCAACAACGTCGAAGAGGGCCGCCGCATCCTCGCCGAGGCCAACCACCCGCTGGTTACCCTGGCCGCCACCATGGACGAGGGCGCCGACAAGGCCGCCGAGCTCGCCAACGCCCGCTGATCGAGCCTGTCGAGATCTAGGAAAGAAAACATGTCTATTTATCTGAACAAGGACTCCAAGGTCATCGTCCAGGGCATCACGGGCGGCGAGGGCACCAAGCACACCGCCCTCATGCTCAAGGCCGGCACCAACATTGTGGGCGGCGTTAACGCCCGCAAGGCCGGCACCACCGTCCTGCACGGCGAAAACGAGATCACCGTTTTCGGCACCGTCAAGGAAGCCATGGCAGAGACCGGCGCCGACGTCTCCATCGTCTTCGTCCCGCCGGCATTCACCAAGAACGCTGTCGTTGAAGCCATCGAGGCCGGCATCGGCCTGGTCGTCGTCATCACCGAAGGCGTGCCGGTTCAGGACTCCGCCGAGTTCTGGGCACTGGCACAGTCCAAGGTCGACGCCGACGGCAACCAGGTCACGCGCATCATCGGACCGAACTGCCCCGGCATCATCACCCCGGGCGAGGCTCTCGTTGGCATCACCCCGGCAAACATCACCGGCAAGGGCCCCATCGGCCTGGTGTCCAAGTCCGGCACGCTGACCTACCAGATGATGTACGAACTGCGCGACCTCGGCTTCTCCACGGCCATCGGCATCGGCGGTGACCCCATCATTGGCACCACCCACATTGACGCCCTGGCTGCGTTCGAGGCTGACCCGGAGACCAAGGCCATCGTGATGATCGGCGAAATCGGTGGCGACGCCGAAGAGCGTGCCGCCGACTTCATCAAGGCCAACGTCACCAAGCCGGTTGTCGGCTACGTGGCTGGCTTCACCGCGCCGGAAGGCAAGACCATGGGCCACGCAGGCGCCATCGTCTCCGGTTCCGCCGGTACCGCCCAGGCGAAGAAGGAAGCCCTCGAGGCTGCAGGCGTGAAGGTCGGCAAGACGCCGTCCGAGACCGCCAAGCTGCTGCGCGAAGTCTACGCAGCGCTCTAAGCACCACCCCAGGCAACGCGGGGTCGCTCCCAGCCCAATCCACCCCCCGGATTGGGCGCAGGGTGACCCCGCGTTTCTTCGTTTAACCCCTTGTCTGTCAGCGAGGCGAGGTCTATGGTGTTTATCAACCAGATGGTTGATAAACAATTAGGTTGATTATAGAGCCAGGGCAATGACAGTGGACATGAGCAATGACGACGACCTATTGGATGCGGCCTTCCTGGCCCTGTCGGATCCGGTGCGCCGCCAGCTTATCTCCCGGCTTAGCCGGGGGCCTGCCACCGTCAATGAACTGGCCGAGCCCTTCGCGATCTCCAAGCAGGCGGTCTCGAAGCACATCCAGGTCCTCGAGCAGGCGCAGCTGGTCACGCGAAGCCGTGACGCGCAGCGCCGGCCCGTGCACCTGAACCCCGCACGGCTCGAAGCACTTACCGCGTGGATCGACCAGTACCGGCTGGTCCGCGAGGCGCAGTTCCGCAGTCTCGATGCCGTACTCCGCACCAACACCGCCCCACACGGCAGTAGTCAAAAGGACAGACAATGAGCAACGCGCTGAAACTCACCGTTCCCGACGGCGTCCCGTTCATCGATTTCGAGCGTGAGTTCGATTTCCCGGTCGCCGAGGTGTTCCGTGCCCACAAAGAACCGGAGCTGATCACCCAGTGGCTGGGGCCGCGTGGGACCAATGTGGACATCGACCACTATGACTTCCGCAGCGGCGGCAGCTACCTGTACAACCACACTGGCCCCGATGGCGTGTCCTACGCGTTCAGCGGCATCTTCCACACTGTCCGGGAAAATGAGTTTGCCATCCAGACTTTTGAGTTCAGCGGCTACCCGGACATCGTCAGCATCGAATTCATGAACTTCGAGGATCTCGGCGGCGGCCGATGCAGGCTCCGCGGCCACTCGGTCTATCCCACCATGGAGGCCCGCGACGGCATGGCCCAATCAGGCATGGAAAGCGGCCTGAGCGACGGCTACGAGCGGCTCGAGGAGGTGCTGGCCAGGTAGGGCCTGCACCGCAACCACATCGTCCGACGGCGGCCGGTGACCTTCACCCTGAAGGTCACCGGCCGCCGTCGGCCGTTTAAGCCGGGCCCGCGCCCGAGTATGTAGCAGCAGATGGCGTTTTGAGCGCTCAGAACGCCATCTGCTGCTACCTGCTTGGGCGGACGAACACGAAAACCTTGCGCGCCGCCGATGCTTTGATAGTATGTCAGGACAAACTATCAAAGGAGGGCATATGCCACTCGTACGAATCGACGTTCACTCTGGGCGCAGCCAGGACGAACTCAACCGCCTCAGCCAGGGCATCCATGATGCCATCCTGGCCGAGTATGGCATCCCGGAGCGCGACTACTTCCACATTGTCACCGAACATGCGCCGGGCCAGATTGTGGCGCAGGATGCGGGCCTCGGATTTGAGCGCACCCGCGACGTCATCATGATCCAGATCTTCACCCAGGGTGGGCGCAGTCAGGAGGCGAAGCAGAGCCTCTTTGCGGCAGTGGCGGCGAAGCTGGCGGGGCTGGGGGTCGCCGGCGAGGACGTTTTCATCGGATACGTCGAGAACACGGCGGGAGACTGGTCCTTCGGGTTCGGCCGCGCCCAGTACGTTACCGGCGAGCTCGCCGTCCCGAAGAAATAAGTGCGGAAATAGCACCCCTGTCGACCCGTGTCGGCAGCTCCGCAACGCGCGGTTTTGGAGCGAGTTCTGCTTGTTGTAAGTATGTCAGTACAAACTTTTGACAGGACATAAATTCTAGGGCACAGTAGTTCATGTGGTCCCGCTCACGGGGCCGCGGAACGCCGGAGCCTTGGCCGTTCGGCTGCTTAGAGGTTGAGATCCAAAAGAAAGGTCCACGATCACCGTGACCCACGAACTGCTCACGATCGGGCGAATCAGCGTTGATATCTACCCGAATGACATCGGGGTGGGGCTGGAGGATGTCACGTCCTTCGGCAAGTACCTCGGCGGCTCGCCATCGAACGTTGCTGTTGCAGCCGCCCGCCATGGCCGCCGGACCGGGGTCATCACCCGTACCGGCGATGACCCGTTCGGGCAGTACCTGCACCGCGAACTGGAGAAGTTCGGCGTCGACGACTCCTTCGTCAGCCCGGTCCCGGGGCTCCAGACGCCCGCCACGTTCTGCGCCATCCAGCCGCCGCATGATTTCCCGCTGTACTTCTACGGCCGTTTCCCGACGGCGCCTGACCTGCAGATCAAGGCCGACGAGCTCGATACGGACGCCATCCGCAACGCCGGGATCTTCTGGTCCACGGTCACCGGGCTGTGCCAGGAGCCGAGCCGCGAAGCACACATCAAGGCCCACGAAGCACGGCCCCGCACCGGCCTGGCGGAAGGCCAGTACACCGTCCTGGACCTCGACTACCGCCCCATGTTCTGGGCCTCCGAGGAGGAAGCCCGGGAGCAGGTGGCCCGCATCCTGCCGCACGTCACTGTCGCGATCGGCAACGACCAGGAATGTTCCGTGGCCGTTGGCCCGGGCAGCCCGGATGAACAGGCGGACCGCCTGCTGGACGCCGGCGTGGAAATCGCCGTCGTCAAGCTCGGCCCGGAAGGCGTGATGGCCAAGACCCGCACCGAGCGCGTGGTCTCCGCCCCCGTCCCGGTGGAGACCGTCAACGGTCTGGGTGCCGGCGACTCCTTTGGCGGCGCCTTCGTGCATGGCCTGCTCTCCGGCTGGCCGCTGGCCCAGGTCCTGGACTACGCGAACGCTGCCGGCGCCATTGTTGCCTCCCGGCTGTCCTGCGCGGATGCCATGCCCACCCCGGCTGAGGTCACCTCCCTGCTCGCCGAGCGCGGACGGCTTGTTCCCGGTGCTGTTCCCGGCACCCCCATCCCCGAAGGAGCGGCCCTGTGAGCCTCAACCCCGGCACCACGACCCTCGCGGTGGATGACAACCCCCGCCGCTACGAGCACCTGAGTAGCATCCGGCTCGAAGACCCGGACGCCGTGGCCCGGGCAGCCAAGGCCCGCCGCCGCCACCCCGGCCTGAAGTACGGCAGGCAGAACTTCATCGTCGCCGCCGACCACCCGGCCCGCGGAGCCCTCGCCGTCGGCAACGACCCCGTGGCCATGGCCGACCGCCGCCAGCTGTTGGACCGGCTGCAGATTGCACTGGCCAACCCGGCAGTGGACGGCGTCCTGGCGTCCCCGGACATCATGGACGACCTGCTGCTCCTGGGGGCGCTGGAGGGCAAGCTCGTGTTCGGTTCGATGAACCGCGGCGGCCTCACCGGCCTGGTCAACGAATTCGACGACCGTTTCACCGGTCACACCGCCGCGGCACTGGAAGAGCTGGGCGCGGACGGCGGCAAGATGCTGACCCGCATTTGCCTCGGTGACCCGGACACCGTCTCGCTGCTGGAGGCTACGGCGAAGGCGATCGATTCGCTGGCCGAGCGCAGGCTCATCGCCATGGTGGAGCCCTTCCTGTCGGTTCGGGAGAACGGCCGGGTCCGCAACGACCTGTCCCCGGACGCCGTCATCAAGTCGATTGCCATCGCCGAGGGTCTGGGGTCCACCAGCGCCTACACCTGGATGAAGCTGCCCGTTGTGGCCGAGATGGAACGCGTCATGGCCGCCACCACCATGCCCACCGTGCTGCTGGGCGGAGACCCGGCGGGCACCCAGGATGAGGTTTTCGCCACCTGGGGAGCCGCCCTCGCCCTCCCTGGCGTGCAGGGACTCACCGTCGGCCGGACCCTGCTGTACCCGCAGGACGGCGATGTTGCCGGCGCTGTCGCCGCGGCCGCTTCGCTCCTCCACCACACCGCATCAGCCCACACAGCAGAAGTATCGGAGTAAACGATGGGAACAGGAACCCGCCGGATGACCGTGGCGCAGGCCGTGGTCGAATACCTTTCCAAGCAGTACACCGTTGATTCCGTTGGCGGGGTCGATTTCCGCGAGCGGCTGATCCCGGGCACGTTCGGTATTTTCGGGCACGGCAACGTGGCCGGTGTGGGCCAGGCCCTGAAGCAGTACCAGGCCGCGGACCCGCGCATCATGCCGTACTACCAGGGCCGCAACGAACAGGCCCAGGCGCACCAGGCCGTGGGCTACGCCCGGCACACCCGCCGCCGCCAGACCTTCGCGATCAGCACCTCCATCGGCCCGGGCTCGTCCAACCTGCTCACCGGCGCCGCCCTGGCCACCACCAACCGGCTGCCGGTCCTGCTGCTGCCGTCCGACACCTTCGCGACTCGGGCGGCGGACCCGGTCCTGCAGCAGCTCGAACAGCCCTACGCCTACGACCTCACGGTCAACGACGCGTTCCGGCCGCTGTCCAAGTTCTTCGACCGCGTCACCCGCCCGGAGCAGCTGTTCTCCGCGTTCCACCACGGCCTGCGGGTCCTGACCGACCCGGCCGAGACCGGCGCGGTGACCATCTCGCTGCCCCAGGACGTCCAGGCCGAGGCCTTCGACGTGCCCGAGGAATTCCTCGCCGAGCGTGAGTGGCGGATCCGCCGCCCCGAAGCGGACGACGACGACATCCGCCGCGCCGCCGAAGCCATCAGGGCCGCGAAGCGTCCCCTGATCATCGCCGGCGGCGGTGTCCTGTACGCCTACGCCAATGAGGAACTGGCGGAGTTCGCCGAACTGACGGGCATCCCGGTGGGCAACACCCAGGCCGGTGTCGGCGTCCTGCCGTGGGACCACCAGTTCTCCCTCGGTGCCATCGGTTCCACGGGCACGACGGCGGCCAACGCACTGGCCGCCGAAGCGGACCTGATCATCGGCATCGGCACCCGCTACGAGGACTTCACCACCGCGTCCCGGACCGCGTTCCAGAACCCGGACCTGAAGTTCATCAACATTAACGTCGCACCGATCGACGCGTATAAGCACGGCACCTCGCTGCCGATCGTCGCCGACGCCCGCAAGGCATTGGTTAAGCTCAACCAGGCCCTGGGCGGCTACCGCGTGGGCGCCGACCTGGAGCAGAAGATCGCCGCCGAGAAACAGCGCTGGAACACCACGGTGGATACGGCCTTCGACACCCGGTTCAGCCCGCTGCCGGCACAGAACGAGATTATCGGCGCCACCAACCGGGCCATGGACGCCACCGACGTGGTCATCTGTGCCGCCGGTTCCCTGCCGGGTGACCTGCACAAGATGTGGCGCGTCCGCGACCCGTTCGGCTACCACGTCGAATACGCGTACTCCTGCATGGGCTACGAAATCCCCGGCGGGCTGGGCGTCAAGCGCGCAGCGCTGGCCGAGGCCGCCAAGGGCGGGACCCAGCGCGACGTCGTCGTCATGGTGGGGGACGGCTCCTACCTGATGATGCACACCGAACTGGTCACCGCCGTTGCCGAACGGATCAAACTGATCGTGGTCCTGATCCAGAACCACGGCTACGCCTCCATCGGATCGCTGTCCGAATCGCTCGGCTCGCAGCGCTTCGGCACCCAGTACCGCGTACTGGACGAGGAGCACCACAGCTTCGACGAGGGCGAAACCCTCCCGGTGGACCTGGCCCTGAACGCCGAATCCCTGGGCGTGAAGGTGATCCGGATCGAGCCGGGGGAGAAGGCCATCGCCGAGCTCGAGCAGGCCATCCGCGACGCCAAGGCCGCCCCGGAGCGCGGCGGCCCGATCGTGATCCACGTCGAATCCGACCCGCTGCTGGACGCGCCGAGCTCCGAATCCTGGTGGGACGTGCCCGTCTCCGCCGTTTCCGAACTCGAATCCACCCAGCAGGCCTACCAGACCTACACCGGCCACAAGAACCGCCAGCGCAAGCTGCTCGGCTAACCCTCCCTCCAAAGCCTCAGTTTCCGAACAGCCAGACCAAGGAAGTCATCTCTATGTCAACGACGACCGTCACCACCACCATCAACCACTTCATCAACGGTGCCGAGACCGCCGGCGAAAGCGACCGCACCCAGCCCGTCTACAACCCGGCCACCGGCCAGGTCACCGCCGAGCTGCGCCTGGCCAACCGTGCCGACCTGGACACCACCGTCGCCGCCGCCCGCAAGGCTGCCGACTCCTGGGGCGACATCTCCCTGGCCAAGCGCACCGCCGTGCTGTTCAAGTTCCGTGAGCTCGTCGCCGAGCACATCGATGAGCTGGCCGAGCTGATCACCGCCGAGCACGGCAAGGTCCTCTCCGACGCCAAGGGTGAGATCGGACGCGGCTTGGAGGTCATCGAGTTCGCCTGCGGCATCCCGTCCCTGCTCAAGGGCGACTACTCCGACCAGGTCTCCACCGGCATCGACGTCTTCTCCTTCCGCGAGCCCCTCGGCGTCGTCGCCGGCATCACCCCGTTCAACTTCCCCGTCATGGTGCCGCTGTGGATGGCCCCGATGGCGGTCGCCACCGGCAATGCCTTCATCCTCAAGCCCTCCGAGCGCGACCCCTCCGCGTCCCTGCTGCTGGCCAAGCTGTGGAAGGACGCCGGGCTGCCCGATGGCGTGTTCCAGGTCCTGCACGGCGACAAGGAAACCGTTGACGGGCTGCTGACCCACCCGGACGTGGACGGCATCTCGTTCGTCGGCTCCACCCCGATCGCCAAGTACGTCCACGAGACCGCCACCGCCCACGGCAAGCGCGTCCAGGCTTTGGGCGGGGCGAAGAACCACGCCATCATCCTGCCCGACGCCGACCTGGACAACGCCGCGGACCACCTCGCCGCCGCAGCGTTCGGCTCCGCCGGTGAGCGCTGCATGGCCATCTCGGTCGCCGTCGCCGTCGGCGACGCCGCGGACCTGCTGGTCAAGAAGGTCGAAGAACGCGCCGTCGCCGTCAAGGTCAACAACGGCACCGTCCCCGGCGCGGAAATGGGCCCGGTCATCACCCCCGCCTCCAAGGAACGCATCGTGAAGATCGTCACCGAAGCCGAAGCAGCCGGCGCCGCGATGGTCGTGGACGGCCGTGACCTCGTCGTTCCCGGCCACGAGGAAGGCTTCTGGGTCGGGCCCACCGTGATCGACCACGTCAAGACCGAAATGACCGCCTACCAGGAGGAGATCTTCGGACCCGTCCTCGTCGTCGTCCGCGTCGATACCCTCGAGGACGGCATCAAGCTGATCAACTCCAACCCCTACGGCAACGGCACCGCGATCTTCACCTCCTCCGGCGCCGCAGCCCGCAAGTTCCAGCGCGCCGTCACCGTCGGCATGATCGGCATCAACGTGCCCCTGCCCGTCCCGGTGGCCTACCACTCCTTCGGCGGCTGGAAGGCCTCCCTCTTCGGCGACAAGCACATCTACGGCCCCGAAGGTGCCTCCTTCTACACCCGCGGGAAAGTCATCACCTCCCGCTGGCCCGAACCCACCCACGCCTCCGGCGCCTCCTACAACTTCCCGTCCAACTAACCCGGCACCATCGGTTTCGACGGGCTCAACCACCGGTGGTTGAGCCCGTCGAAACCGGAAGGATTGAGCAATGACTGAGAACAAGCTGATCATCGGCACCGCGCCCGACTCCTGGGGTGTGTGGTTTGCGGATGACCCCAAGCAGACCCCGTGGGAGCGCTTCCTGGACGAGGTAGCCGAATCCGGCTACAAGTGGATCGAGCTCGGCCCCTACGGCTACCTGCCCAACGACCCCACCCGCCTCGCCGAGGAGCTCAAGCAGCGTGATCTGAAGGTCTGCGCGGGAACGGTCTTCACCGCGTTCCACCGCGGCCTGGACCAGTGGGAGACGGCCTGGGAGCCGGCCCGCAAGGTCGCCGAACTGACAGCAGCCATGGGCGGCGAGCACATCGTGGTCATCCCCGCCATGTGGCGCGACGATGTCACCGGTGAGGCCGTCGAAAGCGGCCAGCTCACGGAAAAGGCCTGGAGCGACCTGTTCGCCGGCCACAACCGGCTGGGCAAGACCCTGCTGGAGGACTTCGGCCTGAAGCAGCAGTTCCACTCGCACGCTGATTCCCACGTCGGAGCCCAGGAAGACATTGAGACGCTCCTTGGAGCCACGGATCCGAAGTACCTCAACCTCTGCCTGGACACCGGCCACGCGGAATACTGCGGCGCCTCCAGCCTTGAGCTCATCAAGAATTACCCGGACCGGATCGGGTACCTGCACCTGAAGCAGATCAACCCGGACGTCCTCAAGAAGGTCAACGAGGAAAACATGACCTGGGCAGCGGCAAACCTGGCCGGCGTCATGACCGAACCGCCCAACGGCCTGCCGGACCTGCGCGCGGTCATCGAAGCAGTGGAGGCCCTGGACCGGCCGATCTTCGGCATCGTGGAGCAGGACATGTACCCGGTGGCATTCGACGTTCCGATGCCCATCGCCAAGCGCACCCGCAACTACCTGCTGTCCTGCGGCTCCCGCACTGCGGTCAGCTGACCTCCCGCCCCCGCAATCCAAACCTAAGGAAAGAACAATGACTGAAACCCTTCGCGTCGCCGTTATCGGCGCCGGCCGCATGGGCGCGGACCACATCCAGCGCCTCAGCAAGCGCATCCACGGCGCTGAAGTAGCCGCCGTCGTCGACGTTGACCTCGCCCGCGCCCAGGCCGCGATCGAGGGCATCCCCGGGGCCGTTGCCCTGGCCGACGCCGAAGAGGCGCTGAACAACGGCGACGTCAATGCCGTCCTCATCGCCACACCCGGCTTCCTGCACGAGGAGATCCTGCTCAAGGCTATTGCCAAGGACATTCCCATCCTGTGCGAGAAGCCGCTGACGCCGGATGCCGAGTCGTCCTGGAAGATCGTCCAGGCCGAGGAGAAGCTGGGCCGCAAGCGCATCCAGGTAGGTTTCATGCGGCGCTTCGACGCCGAATACTCCGCCCTGGGCCAGGTCATCCGCGACGGCGAACTCGGCGAGCTCCTGATGCTGCACCACCAGCACCGCAACCCCACCACCCCGGCGGGCTTCACCAACGAGATGCTCATCAACGACTCCGTGGTCCACGAATTCGATGCCATCCGGTTCTTCACCGGCGAAGAGATCACCTCCGTCCAGGTCCGCCTGGGCAAGGCCACGAAGAACGCCCCGGCCGGCCAGCACGACCCCCAGCATGTCCTGATCGAAACCGAGTCCGGTGTCCTGGCCGACGTCGAAATCTATGTGAACGCGAAGTTCGGCTACGAAGTGGCCACCCAGGCTTCCTTCGAGGACGGCATCGTCAGCATCGGCGGTGACAGCGGCCCGTACGTCCGCAGCAACGGCCGCTGGGGCGGCAAGGTCACCCCCGGCTTCGAAGAGCGCTTCGGCGCCGCGTACGACGTCGAAATCCAGGCCTGGGTTGACGCCGCGCTCCGCGGCGAAATCGGCGGACCGAGCGCCTGGGACGGCTACGCCACGGCGGCATGCTGCGAGGCCGGCGTGGAGGCGCAGAAGAACGGCGAGAAGGTGGCCGTGAAGCTGAACGCCAAGCCGGCCCTCTACAGCTAGGCCCCGCCCTTGGAGTTTTGTCCAGATAATGCGCCTTCGAGGCCCGCAAGGTTGCATTATCCGGACAAAACTCCGTTCGTTACCCGACTCTTTCCACAATGGAGTGTTCCTCGTGAAAATCGCCCTCGATCCCACCCCCTTCCACCACAGCCACAGCCTGCTGGAGTTCCCCAAGGTGGTGGCGGACCTCGGCTACAAGTACATGCAGATGACGCCGCATCCGGATTTCATTCCCTTCTACAACCACCCCAAGGCCGACGACGACCTGGTGGGCCAGCTGAAGAAGGCGTGCACCGACGCCGGAATCGAAATCGCGTCCATCCTGCCGGTGCTCCGCTGGTCCGGCCCGGATGAGGACGCCCGTGAGGCAGCCGTGCGCTACTGGAAGCGCGCCATCCAGATCGCCGTTGACCTGGGCGTCAGCACCATGAACACCGAGTTCAGCGGCCGGCCGGAACTGGCCGAGGAATCCGAGCGCGCGTTCTACCGCTCCATGGAGGAACTGCTCCCCATCATCGAGCGCGAAGGCATCGACCTGCTCATCGACCCGCACCCGGACGACTTCGTGGAAGAAGGCCTCGCCGCGATCCGCGTCATCCGCGGACTGAACTCGAAGAACGTCGGCATGGTCTACGTGGCCTCCCACAGCTTCCACATGAAGAACTCGCCGCTGGACATCATGCGCGCGGCGGGGGATAGGCTCCGCCTGGTCCACGTCGCCGACACCATGGACCACCACGCCTCGCACGGACTGCGCTACATCACCAACCCGCCGGGCAACGCCGTCCGCGTGCACCAGCACCTGAAGATCGGCGACGGCGACGTGAACTGGGATGAGTTCTTCGGCGGCCTGAAGGAAATCGGGTTCCTGGACCGGGACGACACCGTGATGGTGTCCAGCGTGTTCGCCGAAAACGAGAACGCCGAGGAGGTTTCCCGCTTCCAGCTGGACACCATGAAGCAGTACGTGCAGAAGGTCAGCGTATGACGGCGGCGCCTTCTGGGAAGGCTGACTTAAAACACAACAGGGCGCTGCGCACCGTCACCATCATCTCCACCTTCGGCGGCCTGCTCTTCGGCTACGACACGGGTGTCATCAACGGTGCCCTGCCCTACATGCAGGAGGACCTGGGCCTGACCCCGCTGGCCGAGGGCATGGTGACGTCGTCGCTGCTGTTCGGTGCCGCCTTCGGTGCCCTGTTCGGCGGCCGGCTGGCGGACCGGAACGGCCGCCGCAAGATGATCATGGTCCTGGCCGTGATCTTCCTGGTCGGCACGCTGTCCTGCACGCTGGCCCCCAGCACCGAGTTCATGGTGGCGGCCCGGTTCATCCTGGGCCTGGCCGTGGGTGGCGCGTCCGTGACGGTGCCGGTGTACCTCGCGGAGGTGTCGCCGTCGGCTAGGCGCGGACGGATCGTGACGCAGAACGAGCTCATGATCGTCACCGGCCAGCTGCTCGCCTTCATCTTCAACGCCTACCTCGGCAACACCTTCGGCGAGGCCGGGGGCATCTGGCGCTGGATGCTGGTGATCGCCACACTGCCGGCCGTCGCCCTGTGGATCGGCATGGCCTTCATGCCCGAAAGCCCCCGCTGGCTTGCCTCCATGGGCAGCTTCGGGGAGGCGCTCGGCGTGCTTCAGCGCATCCGCTCCAAAGCCGAGGCCACGGCAGAATTTGAAGAAGTCAAGGCCATGGCCGTGGAGGACTACAAGTCCAAGATGGGGTCCTGGAAGGACCTGCAGGTGCCCTGGCTGCGGCGGATCTTTTTCGTCGGCGTCGGCCTGGCGGTGATCCAGCAAATCACCGGCGTGAACTCGATCATGTACTACGGCACGCAGATCCTCGCGGATGCCGGCTTCGGCCGGGAAGCGGCACTGAGCGCCAACATTGCCAACGGTGTCATCTCCGTGCTGGCCACGTTCGCGGGAATCTGGCTCCTCGGCAAGGTGGGTCGACGGCGGATGCTCATCACCGGCCAGATCGGAACCACCTCGGCGCTGCTGCTGATCGGCCTGTTCTCGCTGGTCCTGCCCGAGGGCACCGGCCGCGGCTACGTGATCCTGGCGCTGACCGTCACGTTCCTCGCCTTCCAACAAGGGGCCATTTCACCGGTCACCTGGCTCATGCTCTCAGAGATCTTTCCCTTGAAACTACGCGGCCTGGGCATGGGCGCATCGGCGTTCGTGCTTTGGATCGTGAACTTCCTGATCGGCTTCGGCTTTCCGCAGCTGCTCGCGGCCATCGGCATCTCCAACACGTTCTTCGTATTCGCCGTCCTGGGTGTCGGGGCGATTCTGTTCGCCGCAAAGTACGTCCCGGAGACCAAGGACAAGAGCCTTGAGGACGTGGAGCATTACTTCAAGCACCAGGCCGGTGTCGTTACCGAAGCAAAGGCCCCTGCCGAAGCGGGAACCCCGCTCCGCTAAGCCCGCCCTGCGCCGGAGTTGTTGTACAGATAATGCCCTCTCGAGGCCTTCGAGGGGGCATTATCTGTAAACCCACCAGCGCCGGGAGGGTTCCTGGAGCTTAAAGCTAGACGCCGGCGTGGAGGCGGGGGAGGGCGTCCACCAGTGGCGCCAGCTCCGGCACCTGCTGCGCCTCGGCCAGGGTCCGCTCCAGCGCGGCGTCGTGGACGGGCCGCGCTTCTGCCAGCAGCTTGCTCCCGCTGTCCGTGAGCTCGGTGTAGATGCCGCGGCGGTCGTCCGCGCACAGGATACGGGTCAGCAGGCCGCGGTCCTCCAGCCGGTTCACCAGGCGGGTGGTCGCGCTGGCACTGAGGGCCGTGGCCCGCGCCAACTGCTGCATGCGCATGTGCCACCCGTCCTGCCGGCTTAGCGCGTCCAGCACGGTGTATTCGACGACGGAGAGCCGGGCCTGCCCCTGCAGAGACCGTTCCAGCTCCGCCTCGATCAGCCCGTGCAGGGCCGCCAGGGTGCGCCACCCCTGGGCGCGCACCTCCACGGCGTCGTCCTTGATGCCCATGGGTCTCTCCTCCTTCAGTTCTCCGGCTCACTCGGGACAGAGCGCGGCAAATAGTTGCTTGCGCGCTATATCTTTCTGTGCAATATTTGCTTATGCAACAAAATATAGCGCGCTTGCAACTATTAGCTTACGTTGCGCTCCCCATTCAGTACAGTTCCGAAGGAGCACATCCATGCCTGTTGGCCTGATAGCCCTAGCCCTCGGCGGGTTCGGCATTGGACTCACCGAATTCGTCATCATGGGCCTGCTTCCCGAAGTGGCCGCGGACTTCCGGGTGAGTGAAGCCTCCGCCGGCTGGTTCATTTCCGGCTATGCCCTCGCCGTCGTGGTGGGAGCGCTGGGACTCACCGCTGCAGTCTCCCGCTTCCGGCGCAAGCCCGTGCTGGCCATGCTGCTGGTGCTTTTCATCGCCGGCAACCTGATATCCGCCGTTGCCTCTGACTACTGGGCGATGATGGCCGGCCGGGTGGTTGCCGCCCTCGCGCACGGCGCCTTCTTCGGTATCGGGGCGGTGGTGGCTGCCGGCATGGTCCCGGCGACGAAGAAGGCCGCCGCCATCGCCATCATGTTCACCGGCCTCACGGCAGCCAATGTCCTGGGCGTTCCGCTCGGCACGCTCCTGGGCCAGGCGGCAGGGTGGCGATCCACCTTCTGGGCCATCACCGGCATCGGAGTGCTTGCGCTCGCCGGCATCCTGGCCATGGTGCCCAAGGCGGGGAACGATGACACTGCAAGCGGCAGCCTTCGCGGCGAGTTGCGCGCCTTCCGCTCCGGGCAGGTGTGGCTGTCCATCCTGGTGACCATCCTCGGCTACGGCGGAATGTTCGGCGCGTTCACGTACATCGCCTTCACCCTCACGGAGGTTTCCGGATTCGCCGCCTCCACCGTGCCATGGCTGCTGATCGTCTTCGGCGTCGGCCTCTTTATCGGCAACACCCTCGGCGGCAGGGCTGCCGACCGCGACGTCGACCGCACCCTGCTTGCCGTGCTATCGGTCCTCGTCGTGGTGCTGGTGGTTTTCGCCCTGAGTGCGGGCAACCAGGTGCTCACCGTCGCCTCGTTGCTGCTCCTGGGCGGATTCGGGTTCGCCACTGTGCCCGGCCTGCAGATGCGCGTCATGAAGTACGCAGCCAAAGCACCCACGCTGGCGTCCGGAGCCAACATCGGCGCGTTCAATGTGGGCAACGCCCTGGGCGCCTGGCTCGGCGGCGTGACAATCACCGCGGGCCTCGGGTACACCTCGCCCATCTGGGCAGGGGCTGCGATTACCCTGCTGGGCCTGGCGGTGATGGCGGGTGCTGCCGCCCGGGCCAAGGCAACGGCCCGCAGGGTTCCGGCTCCGGACATGACCGCCGCGTCCGCGGCTGTTGCGTCCCCGACTGCTGCGTCCCCGACTGCTGCGTCCCCAACGGGCCTGGGGACGGAAGCGGCCGGTTCAGGCCAGGCTGAAACGGCCGACGTCGGACCCGTTTCCGTCCGTTAGCCGTCCGTGCCGCGCCGTCCGTGCGCCCCGTGATGCGCGGGGCGCACGGCGGCAAGCGGCGGCAATCCGGGTAGGCCCGCCTACTTCGCCCCGAACGGCAGCCGGGGGTCCAGGTTCTGGCTGTCCCAGGTCTGGCGGACCCAGCCGTGGTGGGGGTCATCGCTGATGAGCCAGTCGCGCACGCGGCCGGGTCCGGCCATGACGTTGAGGTAGTACATGTCGTAGCCGGGCGCGGCCATGGCCGGACCGTGCCAGCCGTAGGGGACCAGTACCACGTCGCCGGTACGGACTTCGGCGGCAACATCGATGGGGCGGTGGTCGGAGGCGTAGACCCGCTGGTAGCCAATGGCGTCAGCATTCTCGCCCGGTCCGGTGGAGCCGGGAACGTCGGCCACCCGCGTCTCGAAGTAGTAGATCTCCTCGAGCCGGGTCTCACCCTCCTTCTCCTCGTCATGCTTGTGCGGAGGGTAGGACGACCAGTTGCCGGCGGGTGTGAGGACCTCGCAGACGATGAAGCGGTCGGCTTCCAGCGCAGCGGGGGTGCCGAAGTTGTGGACCTGGCGCGAGCAGTTTCCGGCTCCGCGCAGTTCCACCGGCGTCTCCGCCGAGGTGATCAGGCGGGTGGGGTACTGGACCTTGGCGGGCGCCGTCGCAATGGCAACACGGCCGCCGTCGGACGACGTGACCGTGACCGCCTTGTCCGTCCCCGAGTACAGCACGTCGGTGGGGCCACTGAAGACGCTGGCCCGCCCGGCAAGGGGGTAGTCCAGCCCGTCCACGGAGGCGGTGAACGCCCCGCTGAGCGGGATGACGATTCGTTCCTCAGCCGCAGGCGGAAGTTCGACGGCGGCGCCCGGCGCCAGCGTGGCCACCTTCAGTCCCGTGTGTTCCCAGCCCTTCACGGCAACTTTCGAGTCCGACGTTCCCAATGAAACGTCCCAGCAACCTTCGGCTGCACTGCCCAGGGGGTAAACCCATTCGGCCATAAGTTCATGTTCCTTTCGGATGTGTGGTGGTCGGTCCGGGGCGCGGCAGCCGGGCGCAAGGGCAGGCATGACGCCGCCACCGCGCTGACGGAGCCTTTGCGGGCTCAGCGCCGAACTGCCCTAGCGCTGGACCAGTGTCATTTCAAAGCTGTAGGAGTCACCGCGGTAGACGTGGTGGCCGGTCTCGACGTTCCGCCCCGTGTCGTCGACGGCGGTGCGTTCCATGGTGACCAGGGCTGAGCCGGGCTCGGTCTCCAGGAGCGGAGCCTGGTAGTCGTTGGCCACCATCGCGCCGATCCGCTGTGTGGCCAGGCGGAAGTTGACGCCGCCGCTGCGCAGGATGCTGTACAGGCCCTGCGTCTTAAGCAGGTCCTCGTCGATATGCGTGATGTCGTCGCGCACCCAGTTCTCCATCAGGGCCAGCGGCTTGCCGCCCACCTTCCGGAGCCTGGTGAAATGGTAGACCTTGGCCCCGGCGGCGAGGTGCAGAGCCTCCCGGGTGGCGGCGTCGGCCTCGACGTGCGCAAAGGTGAGCACCTCGGTGGTGGGCTTGCTGCCGTTGTTGGTCAGGTCGTCGTACAGGCTGGACAGCTCGAGCGGGCGGCGGACCTGGCTCGACACCACCTGCGTGCCGACGCCGCGCTTGCGGACAAGGAGCCCCGAGCGGACCAGTTCGTCCATGGCCTTGCGCATGGTGGGGCGCGAGAGGTTCAGCTGGGCAGCGAGATCGATCTCGTTCTCCAGCCGGCTGCCGGGTTCCAGCAGGCCGGTGTGGATGGCGGCTTCGATGCCCTGGACGACCTGATGGTACAGCGGCACCGGCGACGAGCGGTCGATGCTGAGGTGTAGTTGGTTCGCCATTGAGTGCTCCCTTTGTGCTGCAGGGTCCTGCGTCCAGAGTCCTGTATGTCAGGGCATGTCCGTTTGTTAGGACATACTCTGATTTTGATCATAGCAGGGAGCCGCCGGCAGTCAAGGAGCGCGGTCGGTCAGCAAAGCCGGTGAGTCAGGGGGTCCGGCAGGCCTCCACGAACACCCGGAACGGGGCAAGCCGTTGCTCTTCGGTCAGTTCCAGGGCCTCCGGATGCCACTGCACCGACGCGACCCACCGATCGGGGTCCTCCAGCGCCTCCACCGTGCCGTCATCAGCCACGGCGGTCACCAGCAGACCCGGCGCCACGCGGTCCACAGCCTGATGGTGGCCGGAAGCGATCTTGACCTCGACGGGGGCCGCCGGGTCTGGTGCGGCCGCCGCTTCATCACCCGGGGCCTCACCTGCGCCGGCGGACTCCGTCCCGCCGGCGTCCGGATTCTGGACGGCGGCGTACATCTTCGCCACCTTGGATCCCGGGGTGATTGTCACCTCGTGCCAGACCCAGGGCCGGTTGGCCGCTGCCGGGATCTGGCGGTGCGGCACCGTACCCGGCGTCATGTCCTGGACCAACGTCCCGCCGTACAGGACATTGAGCAGCTGGTGCCCGCGGCAGATTCCCAGTACCGGCATGCCGGCATCGAGCGCGCGCCGCGCCACCGCGATGTCCAGCCGGTCCTGCTCCGTGTTGACGTCATAGAGGGAGGGTCCAGGTTCCTCGCCGTAGAGGCGCGGGTCAACGTCACCGCCGCCGGGAAGTACGACGCCGTCCAGCGCCTCGGGCGCGTCCGGCACCTTCCCGCCGTCGGAAGTGCCGTCGTCGGCCGTTCCGCTTTTGGGTGTGCCGCTGCCGGGTACGGCACTGACCGTCGTTCCGCTCGAGGGTGGGCCGGCCAGGCCGCGCTCCAGCGACGCGGGGGTGAGCAGTACCGGCTCCCCGCCGACATCACGGATGAGGCTGACGATGCAGCCGAAGAGGCTGTTGGCCTTTGCCACCCGCGGGTCCGGATCCGCCGAGCTGCTCAGCCGGACGGGAATGCCGATCCGCGGCCGGCGCACATCGCCCGGCACCGCACTCAGGGTCGAGTCCGGTGTCTGCACCGGTCCTGAATTCCGCGTTGAATTCTGCATCCTCAAATTCTGCCCCATATCCGGGCGGTTTAGGCTGGGCCGATGAACAACCGCTATTTGGTGTCCCGGGACCGTTTCATCGCCGCAGCACCGGACCGCATCTTCGAGGTCCTGGCCACTCCCGCGCTGCACAGCGAAATCGACGGTTCAGGCACCGTCAAAGGCGCCCAGCCGAGGGGCCCGCGGCGCCTCGGCCCGGGCGCCAACTTCGGGATGGAAATGAAGATCAGACTGAATTACCGCATCCTCAACACCGTCACGGAGTTCGAGGAGGGCCGCCTGATCGCCTGGCGCCACTTCTACGGGCATGTGTGGCGGTACCTGCTGGAACCGTCCACGGACAGCGGCGGCGTGCCCGGAACGCTCGTGACCGAACAGTGGGATGCCCGCCATGTCCGCGGCAAGTTCCTGCTTCGGCTTGCCGGCTATCTTGGCCGCCACCCGGAGAATATTGACCGGACGCTCGCCAGGCTGGACTCCTACGTTACGGGCGCCCAGGCCACAAGCTGACGCACTTTGTACCGTTTTTACTGCGGCTGGCCCGGTTTCGGTAGTGTTGGCAGCAAGAGGCAAGGCGAAAGTAGGGCAGTCGGTGGGGCGCAGGACACTTGTTGACGACCTCGTTGACGGTCTGCTGGACGACATACTCGGCGGCAGGCTGAAACCGCATGATGCATTGCCGCCGGAAGCCGACATCGCCAAAGCCTATGACGTCAGCAGGCTGACCGCCCGGGAAGCGCTGAAGGCACTCCGGGCGCAGAACATCCTTTACGTCAAAGCAGGCCGCGGGACGTTCGTGAATCCGGCGGACAACTGGACCGGTCTCGACGCCATCATCAAGGCGGCCTCGCACGGCAACGCGGACGACCAAGTTTCCCGTGGACTGATCGAGGTCCGGCGCATGGTGGAAACCGGCGCCGCCGCGCTCGCGGCCAAACGCCACACCCCCGAGCATGCCGAGGAGATGCGGGCGTCCATCGCGGACATGAAGCGGTATCACCAGGCCGGAGACCTTGACGGGTTCGTGGCGGCGGACATCGCCTTCCACGACACCGTGCTGAAGGCTTCCGGCAACCCGTTTGTCCGTGCCCTCCTGGCCCAGCTGGGCCAGTCCCTCTACCGCGCCCGCCGCGAGACGTCGGCCATCGAGGAGATCCAGCGCCACGCCATCGCCTTCCATCAGCGCGTGCTGGAGAGCATCCTCACCGGCGACGCCGAGCTGGCCCGCAAGGCCATGGACGAGCACATGGACCAGACGTTCGAGGACTACGAACGTTACGTCCACGGCCAGCGCTCCTAGGCTCCGACTGTTTCCGGGTCCTGACTTTCTGCTGGGTCCTGACTTTTAGCCGGGCCCTGGCTTGCCCGTAGCTGCGCCGGTTTCTTAGCCCGCGTTTTCTTTTCCTCGCGTCCGCCTTTTTCATCTTGACGTAATGCTCGTCACCCTCCTATGCTTTTGGTCATGTTCTTCCGTCAGATGTCTGACATCAGATAAGTAAGACGTAGTCACTGAAAACCGGACAGAACCCCCACACAGACAAGCAGCGGATTCCCCCCCGCGAAGCCGCAGGGCAGGGAACCGCCAGACAGAAGGTCGATGATGACTTCATTAACCACAAAGTCCTTCGGACTCGGCGAGCTTGGCGACCGCACGCTCCGCAAAGTCCGCCGCCGCGTCATGCCGCTGATCGTTCTCCTCTACTTCGTCGCGTACCTTGACCGCAACAACGTAGGGTTCGCCAAGCTGACCATGAGCGAGGACATCGGCCTGACGGCTGCGGCCTACGGTCTTGGCGCAGGAATCTTCTTCCTGGGCTACGCCCTCCTGGAGGTGCCCAGCAACGCCGGCATGTACAAGTTCGGCGCCCGCAAGTGGCTGGCCCGCATTCTAATCACCTGGGGTCTCTTCGCCACCGCGATGGCCCTGGTGAACGGCGAGACCACGTACTACATCATCCGGTTCCTGCTCGGCGCTGCGGAGGCCGGCTTCTTCCCGGCCATCCTCTTCTACCTGACCCTGTGGTTCCCGGCCGCACAGCGCGTCACCGTGCTGGGCATCTTCATCCTGGCCCAGCCCATCTCCAACGCCCTGGGCGCGCCCGTCTCAGGCCTGCTGCTCCAGATGGACGGCATCCTTGGACTGCAGGGGTGGCAGTGGCTGTACATCATCGAAGGCATCCCCGCCATCCTCCTAGGCGTGCTGACCCCGATCCTCATGACGGACCGCCCGCGGGACGCCAAGTGGCTCGACGCCGACGAGCGCGAATGGCTTGCCACCACCATGGACGCCGAACTGGCAGCCAAGTCCAAGGGCGGCAGCCACAACTTCCTGGCCGGCCTCAAGGACAAGCGCACCATCGTCTACTCGGCCCTGTACTTTGGCCTGGTCTGCGGCATCTACGGCCTGGGCCTCTGGATGCCCACGATCGTTGCTGCCCTCGGCAAGTTCTCCACCGCCCAGGTCGGCTTCATCGTCCTCATTCCGTACGCCATTGCAGCAGTCTTCGTCTACTTCTGGAGCAAGCGTGCCGACAAGACGGGCAAGCGTGCCTGGCACAGTTCGGTCAGCATGGTGCTCGCGGGTGTGGGTCTGCTGTCCGCTGGCTACCTGCTCCAGGTCAACCCCGTCCTGGCCCTGGTGGCCCTCACGGCAGCGGCAATGGGTATCTACGGAGCCATCGCCCCGTTCCTGTCCATGCCGTCCGCAGCGCTGACCGGCGCAGCAGCAGCCTCCGGCCTTGCCATGGTGAACTCGCTGGGTAACCTCGGCGGCTTCGTTGCCCCCTACGCCGTCGGACTGTTCAACGACGCCACGGGCAGCAACCAGAGCGGCCTCCTGTTCCTCTCCTTCTGCCTGTGTGTCACAGCCGTGGCCACCTACCTCTACGCCCGCAAGCGCCCCGAAGGCGACGCTGCCCTGGACCCCGCAGTCAAGGCCGCCGCAGACGCCCCGGCCAGCCACTAAAGACCCATCCGAGAACACCCGAAGGAATACTCGCAATGAGCTCAATCACCCCTTTCCCCGCAGAGCGCACCGTGGTGCTGACCGGCGCTGCGTCCGCCCGCGGCATCGGCCGCGCAGCAGCTGACCGCATGGCCAGCGAAGGCTGGTCCATCGCGATCGTGGACATCAATGCCGAGGACGCGAAGGCCGCCGCCGCGGAGATCGGGTCCAACCGTGCCGTGAAGGCTATCGGTGTCGGCGCCGACGTCTCCGACGAAGCTTCCGTCGACCGGGCGATCAGCGAGATCGAAGCGTCCCTGCCGCCGATCGTGGCACTTGCCAACCTGGCCGGCATCAGCTCCCCGACCCCCTTCATGGAAACCACGGTTGCCGAGTGGGACAAGGTCTTCGCCATCAACATGCGCGGCACGTTCGTTGTTTCCCAGCGGGTGCTCAAGGGCATGATCGAACGCAAGCTCGGCCGCATCGTGAGCATCTCCTCCATCTCCGCCCAGCGCGGCGGCGGCACCTACTCCAAGGTGGCCTACAGCGCCTCCAAGGCCGGCATCATCGGCTTCACCCGGGCCCTGGCCCGTGAAGTGGGCGAGTTCGGCGTGACCGTGAACGCCATCGCCCCGGGTCCGATCGACACCGACATCATGGGCGGGACGCTGACCGAGGAGCGCAAGGCCCAGATGTCCGAGGGCATCATGATGGGGCGCGTCGGTACCCGCGAAGAAGTGGCTGCGCTGATCTCCTTCCTGCTGGGTGCGGACTCGGGCTACATCACGGCCGCTACCTACGACATCAACGGCGGCCTCCAGGTTTCCTAACCCGGTTCCTGAGCCGTTCCTGATTTATCCGAAGTGCCCCGCCGGGATTCCCGGCGGGGCACTTCCGGCAGAACACCGCATTAGGCTGGGCAGCATGAACCCCTCCGGCAGCCTGAACCCCAGCCCGCGCACCCTTGAGGTGGACAGCATCGCCAGGTTCGACCGGCTGGTAAGCGCCGGGGCCCGGGCGATGCACGGCTGGCACGCACAGTCGCTTGACCTTCGCGGCCGGGGTGCCGCCCTGGCAGCCCTGGACGCCGAGGGCGCGGTTTTCCTGGGCTGCACCTTCGACCCGGGCGTGGAGGCGTCACTCCGCAGCCGGGGCGCGCTGATCTTCCCGCGGCTCACCGGCGTTCCCTTCAATCCTTACCGGGCAGGGCTCTACACCCCGCAGGAACTGTACGCAGGCATCGTCGATGGACCGTACGAGAAAACACCCGACGGTTTGGTCTACCAATGGAGCATGCGGCCGGGCCAGCGGCACCGCCTCGACTCCACCCTCGCGGCAGCCCTGCACGATCACGCCGTCGGCGATGCCCTGGAGGAATTCGTCCGTACCCTGAACAGCGGAGGCCGTTCCATCGTCGGGGTCATGGGCGGCCATGCCCTGCAGCGGGGGACCGGCGGCTTTGCCGCCGCCGCCACACTGGGCCGGCTCCTGGCCCGCCACGGCCACCTGGTGGCCACCGGCGGAGGCCCCGGTGCCATGGAGGCCGCGAACCTGGGTGCCTACCTCAGCACGGCCGACGACGACGATTTCCACGGTGTGCTTCGAGAGCTCACAGCCGTCCCCGGCTTCCGCCCCTCGGTGTCCGCGTGGGCACGTGCTGCGGCAGCCGCCGTCGAACGCTTTCCCGGCGGAACCGCGTCCCTCGGCATTCCCACCTGGTTTTACGGCCACGAACCGCCCAACTACTTCGCCACCCACATTGCCAAGTACTTTGCCAACGCGGTCCGCGAGGCCATCCTCCTGGAGGTCTGCAACGGAGGGATCGTGTTCCTGCCGGGTGCGGCGGGTACGGTGCAGGAGATCTTCCAGGATGCCTGCGAGAACTACTACGGTGCCCCGGAGACCATGACCCCCATGGTGCTGGTCGGCAGGGAGCACTGGGAGCAGCGGTTCCCGGCCTGGCCGATGCTGCAAAGCCTCGCCGCGGGGCGGGCCATGGAACAGCGGATCTTCCTGGTGGACAGCGTGGAGGAGGCGCTCGCGGTCCTTGGAGGATGAACGCAGCGGTGGATGAACGCGTCGGCTGAACGCCCCGGCTGAACGCGCCGGGTGCCTACAGGTCAGCGCGGCAGGGTGTCCTGCCGAGCTGGTAGAGGCCGTTCAGGTCGCCGGCCGCGAGGCCGTCGGGGGCGCCGATTTCCGGATACATGAGCTGCACGGGGTCGTTGACGTGCTCGAGCCCCATCACGTGGCCCAGTTCATGGAGGATGACTGCGGTGGCGTAGGCGGTGCCGTCGGGGCGTTCCAGTTCTGTCGCCATTTGCGGGGCATCCAGCTCCAGGCTACCGGTGACATAGCTCTTGGGCCCGGTCCCGTAGCTGTAATACGTGCTGCCGCCGGTGCCGATGACCTTGCCGCCCAGCTTGGGGGTCACGTCCGGCGTGGTCCAGCTGATGAGCAGGGGTGCCCAGCGCTCGCCGTACGTCTCCGGCTGGTAGGGGGCGCGCTGGTCCGAGGGCTGCTCATCTGTGGCGCCGTCGTCAACAAACTGGATGCCGGTGGCCTTGGAGATGGCCTGGATTGCCAGGGGAACCAGGCCTGCTGCCCCCTCCGGCGCAAGGCTGGCATTCACCACGTAATGCAACGGACGGCACGGCGAGTAGCCCACGGGGGCGCCGTCACTGTTCACGGCGAGAAACTTGTACGAGGTGCTGGGCTCCGCAGGTGGCTCCGGGTTGCCCAGGGGAGTGCCTGCCTCCTCGCGCCCCGGCGGCGGTGCGCCCACGGTACCGTCCGGGCCAGCAGACGCACCGGCCTGAGCCCCACCGGACCGTCGGTCCGGCCCGGGTTGCCCCGCCTGCCCGGTCGGATCTTGCCCGGAATGCTGCCCGGCCGGGTCCTGCCCGGAATCACCCTGCCGGGACGCGGACTGGTCACCGGACCCGAGGCGGAAGTTCAGCACGCCCGCAAAGCGCGGGTCCCCGTACGCCATTCCGGCAGCGAGGAAGGCTGCGCAACCAAGGGCAGCGAGTACGATCAGGCGGCGGATAAACCTCGCCGCCGCGGTAGCCGGACCTGAGTGGCGCGGCTGGTGCCGGCGCTGACTGTGACCGGGGTCTTGACCCTCCACTGCACCCCCTTTCACGGCATACCGCTGCCGCGTCCCCTCTGCCGGCGAATCAGGCCAGGCACTCAAGCACCAGGCAAACAGGCCTACTTTACAGTTCAGCTCACCGGCCCATGAAACCTGCCGGGCGATAGCCGCTAATCAGGCGATGACAGCACCAAACGCCATGCCCAGGAGGTACGTGACGCCGGCCGCTCCCAGACCGATGGCGAGCTGCCGCAGTCCGCGGGTCAGCGGTGAGGTGCCGGACAGCAGGCCGACGGTGCCGCCGGTGGCCAGCAGCGCGATGCCCACCAGGACGGCCGCCACGATGAGGGCGCCGATTCCGGTCATGCCGAAAAGGAAGGGAATGATGGGCACGATGGCGCCGGAGGCGAAGAAGCAGAAGCTGGAGAGCGCGGCGCCCCAGGCGGTGCCCACGGCTTCGTGCTCGTCCTCAGTCTCGGGCAGTTCGGGATGGAGCGAGAGACTTGGGTCGCAGTCGCACGTGAAGAGGCCCATGCGCTCGGCCACCCGGTGTTCGGCCGCCTCGCGGGACATGCCGCGGGCCAGGTAGACCAGCAGAAGCTCGTTGTGTTCGATGTCCAGCTGGGGTGCCGCCACCAGCGTCACCTGCGTGGGGCGTGTGGCGTCCAGGAGTTCACGCTGCGAACGGACCGACACGAATTCGCCGGCGCCCATGGAGAACGCTCCGGCCAGGAGTCCGGAAATCCCGCTGAGCAGGACCACGCCGCTGCCAACGCCGGTGGCGGCCATGCCCATGACCAGCGCGAGATTGCTGACCAGTCCGTCGTTAGCGCCGAAGACGGCGGCGCGGAACGTGCCGGCCAGCCGGTTGCGGCCGCGTGTTGCCAGGCCGCGGACCACTTCCTCATGGATCTGCTCGTCGGCCGCCATGGCCGGAGTGGCCGACGGCTCCCTGATGTAGGGGGAGCGGCCCTCGGCCCGCTGCGCCAGCGCCAGCACAAACACGGACCCGAAGTGCCGGGCGAGAAAGCCCAGAAGGCGGCTGCGCAGGGAAGCGTGCCGGGGCTTGCCCGCGTGTTCGCCGAGGAGCTTCAGCCAGTGCGCCTCGTGGCGGCCTTCGGCCTCGGCGAGGGCCAGGAGAATGGCGCGCTCTTCGCCGGAGCGGTTCTGGGCGAGGTCGCGGTAGACGGCGGCCTCTGCCCGCTCGTCGGCCAGGTACTGGCGCCAGCGCTTGATGTCCGCTGCGCTGGGTTCCGGGCGGGGTGCGCCGCCGCCGGCCGCCGCGGCGCCGGCTGCGGAACCGTTGGTTGGGCCGGACGCGTTGCCGGCGGTGTGGGGGTCAGATTTTGCGTGCTGAGACACGGGAACTCCTGGGTAGATGGGACGTGATGCGGCCCCATTGCATCGCCCACTTTACCGCGTAATTCCGGGGTTTTTCGGCCGGTGACCCTTAGTCGAAAGTTTAGGGAAACCTCAATGACTGCGCCCGGACGGGGCCAAGCCGCCGGCCCGCCCAAACGCCCTTGACCGCCTGCACCCGCGGTGATCTGATGAAAATGTGCCCCGCCGCCGGCGGGTACGGAAGTCCAACCACACGGAGGTCTGCCTGATGAACACCAACGGATCGCGCCCCGAGCCGGACACCCGCCACACCATTGAGTCCGATCCCGCCTACGACTTTGCCGAGGACGCGCCGGTGGACGAAGACTGGGATGCGGAGGACGAATTCCTTGATTCCGAGGAAAGGGTGGTTCCCGCCAGCCACGAGGCAGTGGACGGTGACGAAAGGGTGGTTCCGCGGGATGCGGACGACGAGTTCCGTGCGGACGAAGGCTACGAAGATTAAGGCGTCCGTTCCGGCGCGGACGTGCGTTTCGTCCCTGGACCAGTCGCTCCCGCTCTAGCCCGCTCTTCAACACCAGCCCAACTCTTTTAAAACCACGACGGCGGTGCCTCCCCGCGCTGGGAGGCACCGCCGTCGTCGTGCGCTTTTTGCTAAACCTGCCGGCGGCAGGTGGCCGGGCAGGCCAGTGGACTCAAGGTCACCGGGCCGGGGCGGAAACCGGCACTTCCTCGGTTTCCCGGCCGGCCACCCGGCGGTACCAGCGGCCCATGACCGCTGGGTCCGTGGGCTTGGTCAGGAGCGATACTACGACGTAGACCACTGCGGAGGCGATCAGGCCGTAGTAGATCGGCTCGTTCGCAAAGATGCCCTCCAGCGGTTCCTTGGCGTTGATCTCCAGGACGATCATGGTGCCGAGCGTCACCACGGAACCCACGGCCATGGACGCCGCGGCCGCGATGCCGGTGCCGCGCTTCCAGACGAGACCGCCGAGGATGGCCACGAGGAGGCCGCCCACCAGGATGTCGTAGGCGATGGTGAGTGCCGCAACGACGTCCTTGGTGATGATGGCGATCAGGATGGCCACGATGCCCAGCCCGAGAACCCACATGCGGTTGGCCTTGACGTCGTGCTCGGGGTTGTCGGAGTCGTCGGTGTTGATGGTCTTGCCGAACCAGCCGGCGACGAACGGCAGCACATCAGCGCGGGCCACGGTGGCGGCGGCGATCAGGGCGCCGGACGCGGTGGACATCATGGCCGCCACGGCGGCGGCGAGCACCAGGCCGCCGATGCCGATGGGCAGCAGGTTCTGGGCCACCTCGGCGTAGACAACGTCCTTGCCTTCGGTGGCGACGTCGATGTTCGGCAGCGCCACCCTCGCGCCGAGGCCGATCAGTGCGCCGGCCGCGCCGTAGAGGATGCAGTAGATGCCGGCGGTGGCACCTCCCCAGCGGGCAACCCGGGGCGTCTTGGCGGTGAACACGCGCTGCCAGATGTCCTGGCCGATCAGCAGGCCCAGGGTGTAGACGACGAAGTAGGTGATGATCGTCTGGACGCCGATGCCGTCGATCTGGAAGAAGCTGGCGTCCACGCGGCTGCGGATGCCGTCCAGGCCGCCGGCTGCGTTGAGCGTGAAGGGCAGCATGAGGATGAAGATGCCCACGGTCTTGATGACGAACTGGACCTGGTCGGCGAGGGTGATGGACCACATGCCGCCGATGGTCGAGTACACCAGCACGATGGCGCCGCCGATGGCGATGGCGAGCGCGCGGTCCCAGCCGAACAGCACCACGAAGATGGTGGCGTAGGCGCCGGTGGAGGTGGCGCACAGCATCAGGGTGTAGGCGAGCATGATGATGCCGGAGGTCCGCGTGGCCTGGCTGCCGTAGCGCAGGGACAGCATCTGGGAGACGGTGTAGATCTTCAGCTTCTGGATGGTGCCGGCGAAGAGAAGGCTCAGCAGCAGGACGCCGGCACCGATGGCCACCACGAGCCACATGCCGGAGATGCCGAACTTGTAGCCCAAGCCGACGCCGCCAACGGTGGAGGCGCCGCCCAGGACGACGGCGGCCATGGTTCCGGTGTAGAGGAACGGCCCCAGGCGGCGGCCGGCCACGAGGAAGTCGCTGTTGTTCTTGGTGCGGGACTTGCCCCACCAGCCGAAGGCCAGCATGGCGGCCAGGTAGACCACCACGATGGCGATATTGACGAAACTTGCGTCCATGATTTGGGGATCCTTGGAGCTTTGGCAGCTTGGGGGCCTATCCGGGGAACTGGCTGCCCGGAGGGTGCTGCATTAACGGAAAATCGGGGGGAACGCTGGGTTCCTTGCTGACGGCTCCTCGTGGGAGTTGTTTCACAAGCAACACTTGTTGCATGAAAGCGTAGGCTGTGATTCGAGTAACAGTCAAGACGCAAAGCTCCGCGGGGCGGTTTGCCCCGCGTCACAGAAGGGCCGGGCCGATAATATGTCTCCAATGATGGGGCCGGGCGGCCGGCCGTGAAAGGTTCGTAAATGAAGGCACTACCAGTTGAGCCGAGCAATGTTCCGGTTGCCATCGGTTCAAGAATCCGTGCCGCGCGCCAGTCCCAGCGGCTAACCATCGAGCAGGTGGCCGACGCCACCGGATTGACCAAGGGTTTCCTCAGCCGCGTGGAACGGGACCTGACCTCGCCGTCCGTGGCGTCCCTCGTCACCCTGTGCCAGGTTCTGTCGATCTCCATTGGCGACCTGTTCGCCGCTCCGGAGACCCACCTGACCAAGCGGGACGCCGGTCCCCGCATCTCCCTCGGCGGTGAGGGGATCGTGGAGCGGCTGCTGACCGCGCGGTCCGAGCGGCGCGTCCAGATCATCCAGGCCGTCATCGATCCGCGGGGTCGCGGCGAATCGGAACTGTATGCCGTTGACTGCGACGTCGATGTCCTGCATGTGATCAAGGGGACCATCAAGCTCATCCTCACCAACGAGGAATATGAACTAACCACCGGCGACACCGTCACCTTCCCTGGCCGGGAACCCCACACCTGGGTCAATCCGACCGATGAGCCCGTCGAGGTTCTCTGGGTCCTGGTGCCGGCTGCCAGCCGGTAGTGCTCCGCGAAACCGGCCCGGGCCGCCTGTTGGGCGGCCCGGGCTTTTTTCTGCGCTCGCTGGCTATTTCTTGTAAACAGTCGGTGCACATTGGGCAACTTCGAGTGTATGATGGCTGTCACAACCCACCCTCGACAAACCATCCTCGAAGGAGAGGCGTTCCTTTGGAAGAGCTGCGCATCGAGGCCAACGGCAACCTTGGCCCCATCGATTCATCCCGTATTCCCCGCTACGCCGGGGCGGCAACCTATGCCCGCCTGCCGCGCCTGGACCAGGTGGCCAAGTCCGACATCACCGTGGTGGGCGTGCCCTTTGATTCCGGCGTCTCGTACCGCCCCGGTGCCCGCTTCGGCGCCAATCACGTCCGTGAGGCCAGCCGGCTGCTCCGCCCGTACAACCCGGCCTGGGACGTCAGCCCGTTCGAGAACTGCCAGGTGGCCGACGCCGGCGACATGGCCGTGAACCCGTTCAACATCAACGAGGCCATCGAGACGATCCAGCAGAACGCTCTCGACCTGACGGCGGGCGGCAGCAAGCTGCTCACGCTCGGCGGTGACCACACCATCGCGCTGCCGCTCCTGCGCGCAGCAGCCGAACGCGCCGGCGGTCCGATCGCCATGCTGCACTTCGACGCCCACCTGGACACCTGGGACACCTACTTCGGCGCGGAGTACACGCACGGCACGCCGTTCCGCCGCGCCGTGGAGGAGGGCATCCTGGATACGGAGGCCATCAGCCACATCGGGACGCGCGGCCCGCTGTACGGGAAGAAGGACCTCGACGACGACCACCGCTTCGGGTTCGGCATCGTCACCTCCGCGGACGTTTACTACCAGGGCGTCCTTGAGACTGTGGCCAAGGTCCGGGACCGGATCGGTGACCGTCCCCTCTACATCTCTGTGGACATCGACGTTTTGGACCCCGCGCACGCGCCCGGAACCGGCACGCCGGAAGCCGGCGGCATCACCAGCCGAGAGCTGCTGGAGATTATCCGCGGCTTCCGCGGCATGAACCTCGTCGGCGCCGACGTCGTTGAAGTGGCCCCGGCCTACGACCACGCCGAGATCACCGGCGTGGCCGCCAGCCACGTTGCCTACGAACTCGTCACCCTGATGGCGGACAACACCGTCGCGGGCGACCGCTTCGGTGCCGAGACCGGCTACGCCGCCCAGGCGCTGGGCCGGGAAGCCCGCCGTCCGGCAGGGTTCGCGGCAGCCTCGCCGGCACCGGCAGGCAATGGCGCCGTCCATGCCGCTGTGGGGGAGTACTCCAAGTGACCGCCGTCGAGTCCGGCGCGACGTCTGCACCAGCAGAAGCAGACGCCGGTCCCGCAGGGGCGGGCGCCGGGACCGGTGTCCGCAACGGCGGGGACCTCGTCGTCGAGACCCTGGAGGCGCTGGGTGCGAAGACGGTGTTCGGCATCCCCGGCCAGCACGCGCTGGGCCTCTTCGACGCGATGGGCCGGGGCAACCTGAAGTTCGTGTCCTCCCGCGTGGAGAACAACAGTGCCTTCGCCGCCGACGGATACTCGCGGGCCACGGGGGAGGTGGGCGTACTGTTCCTGTCTACCGGGCCGGGTGCGCTGACGTCGCTTGCCGGGCTGCAGGAAGCCTACGCCACGGGGGTGCCCATGGTGGTGGTTGCCAGCCAGATCCCGCTCGAGGGCCTGGGCGCCCGCCGGAAAGGCATGCTGCACCAGCTGGATGACCAGAAGGCGTCGGCCGCGAATGTCACCAAGAGCCAGCGCCTGATCCAGCACGCGTCCGGTATTCCGTCCGCCATCCAGGACGCCTGGACCGAGGCGATTTCCTCGCCGCAGGGCCCGGTCTGGCTCGAGGTCCCGCAGAACGTGCTGCTGGACCCGATCATGGTGCCGCCCGTGGAAGATGCGCTCGCCGAAGCGGCGGACAACCCGCCGCGCGTCGAGCTTGTCCGGGAAGCCGTGAAATGGCTGTCGGCGGCGAAGCGTCCCGCCATCATCGCCGGAGGCGGGACCCGCCGGGGCAGGGCGGAAAAGTCGCTGCTGTCGATAGCGGAAAAGCTCCGGGCTCCTGTCATCTGCACGCCCGGCGGCAACGGGGCTTTCCCGTGGAACCACGAACTGTCGCTGCAGTCGTGGATCGAAGACCGGCACATGACGGACCTCCTCGAGGACGCTGACGTCCTGGTGGTCATCGGCTCGTCACTGGGCGAGGTCACCTCCAATTACTTCACGTTTGAACCGCGCGGCAGGATCATCCAGATCGACGCCGAACCGCGCGTGCTGGAATCCAACCGGCCCGGCCTCGGGATCCGCGCCGACGCCGGCCAGGCACTCGCGGCCCTCGACGCCTCGCTGACGGTGCCCGCCGATACCCGGCCCGACTGGCACGGAACCTCGCCGGAGGACCTTGTGCGGGAGTCGCTGCGCAAGGTGAAGGACCGGCTGGAGTCGCAGGACCTGGCCAAGGAACTGCAGTTCATGGCCGACATCCGGGAGGCCGTGCCGGCGGACATGCAGACGTTCTGGGACATGACCATCTCGGCGTACTGGGGCTGGAGCTGCTGGGACGCCCGTGAAGGGCAGTTCCACTCGGCGCAGGGTGCCGGCGGCCTGGGCTACGGCTTCCCGGCAGCGATCGGCGGGGCCGTGGGCCTGGAGACCGTGGGCAGGTCCGCGGCTTCGGCCCGCGTGCTCGCTGTCTCCGGTGACGGTTCGGCCATGTACTCCATCGCCGAACTCGCCACCGCGAAGCAGCACAACGTGCCCGTCACCTGGCTGATCGTGGACGACGGCGGCTACGGCATCCTGCGCGAATACATGGTGGGCGCGTTCGGCAAGGCCACAGCCACCGAACTCGCCCGGCCGGACTTCGTGAAGCTGGCCGAGTCGTTCGGTGTTCCCGCCACCCGGGTGGCCCCGGAAAACGTGGGGGACGCGCTCAAGGCGGGCTTTGCCGCGGACGGCCCGAACGTCGTCGTCGTCGAAACGCTGCTCAAAATGTTCGCCCCGACCCACCTGGACAGCTAAGCGCGAACGCACAGTTAAGCCCCATCCTTCCAGCGCGAACGCACACTTGAGGCCCCGTTTCCATCCGGAATTGGGGCCTCAAGTCTTCGTTCGCGCTGTTGCCATTTAACCGAACCCGAATGCTTAGTTTCCTAAAGCAACCTTTTATTGCTATAGTTGCCTAAGGCAAGCAATAAGGGGTTTTTCCATCATGGCAGTTGAGCCAAACACGGCAGCTGAACTCGTGCGGCAGATCTTCGACCTCCAGCGCGTCGTGCGGTGCGTGGCCGTCTCCAACTCGCGCGGCCTTGAGGCGGGAGTTGCGCTGCAGGGCGTCCTGCGCTTCGTGGGGGAGAGGGAATCCCGCGCCACGCACCTGGCCGCGCGGCTGGGCGTCAGCGCGCCCGTCCTCAGCCGGCACATTGCAGAGCTTGAGGAACTCGGCCTGGTCCACCGCAGACCCGATCCCGACGACGGCCGCGCGCAACTGGTGGCACTCACCGACGCCGGCCGCGCGAAGCTCATCGAGATCGAGGAGCACCGCGTGGCCACGCTGCAGGAATTCCTGCAGGGCTGGAGCCAGCAGGACGCCGAGGAGACGGCGAAAGTACTCTCCAAACTTGCGGAATCCCTTCGGGAATCCGCCCGGGCAACGACGGCCGGCACCATCACCGCCACTACCCAACGCAAGGAGCAGTTCATTGGCTAGCCATGCTGCCGTCCCCGTGACGGCCACGTCACGCCCTTCGGCCCACCAGGCCCAGGCTCCCATGACACACCGGCAGATCATGGAGGCCCTGACCGGGCTCCTGGCTGCCTTCTTCACCGCGATCCTCAGCAGCACCATCGTGGCCAACGCCCTGCCCACCATCATGTCCGAGCTCAAGGGCACGCAGACGGACTTCGCGTGGGTCATCACCGCAGCACTGCTGGCCAACGCGGCCACCACCCCGATCTGGGGCAAGCTCGCTGACCTGTTCGACAAGAAGGTCCTGGTCCAGCTGAGCATCGTGATCTTCGTGGCCGGATCGGTAATGGCCGGCCTGTCCCAGACCATCCCGCTGCTGCTGACGGCCCGCGTTGTCCAGGGCATCGCCATGGGCGGCCTGACTGCCCTGGCCCAGGCGATCATCGGCTCCATGATCCCGCCGCGCGACCGCGGAAAGTACTCCGGCTACATGGGCGCGGTCATGGCCGTCGGCACGGCCGGCGGGCCGCTGCTTGGCGGTTTCATCGTGGACAGCCCGCTGGGCTGGCGCTGGACGTTCTTCGTCTGCGTGCCGCTCGCCGTCGTCGCCCTCATCCTGCTGCAGATCACCCTCAAGATCCAGCACGTCAAGCGTCCTGCAAAGATCGACTGGCTCGGCTCCATCCTCCTCACCACCGGCGTCAGCCTCCTCCTCATCTGGGTGTCGTTCGCCGGCAACCCCGACTACTATGACTGGTGGTCCTGGCAGTCGGCACTCATGGTGGGCGGCGGCGTCGTGCTGCTGGCGCTGCTCGTCGTGGTGGAATCCAAGGTTTCGCAGCCCATCATTCCGCTGAAGATCATCTCTGAGCGCACCACCGCCCTTGCCATCTGGGCCTCCGTCGCCGTGGGCGTGGCGATGTTCGGGTCCTCGACCTTCCTGGGCCAGTATTTCCAGGTGGCACGCGGGGCGACCCCCACCGAGGCGGGCCTTTTGACCCTGCCCATGATCGCCGGCAACCTGGTCGGCTCCGTGTTTTCCGGCCAGCTGATCAGCCGCACCGGCAAGTGGAAGCGCTACCTGATCGCCGGGTCGGTCCTGCTGATCGGCGGGCTGGGCCTCGCCGGCACCATGGACCACACGACGGAACTGTGGCAGTCCGGCGTCTTCACGGCGATCCTGGGCCTCGGGCTCGGCATGCTTATGCAGAACCTCGTCCTGGCCGTGCAGAACACTGTCAGCGCCAGCGACATCGGCACGGCCAGTGCTTCTGTGGCGTTCTTCCGCTCCGTGGGCGGCGCCATCGGCGTGTCCGTGCTGGGAGCGGTCATGAGCAACCGGGTCAAGGAACTGGCCACCCAGGGGCTGGCCGACGCCGGCATCCAGGCAGGCTCCGGCGCGTCCGGTGCCAGCCTGGACCTGGCCGATATGCCCGCCCCGGTCCGGGACATCATGCGGGCGGCCTACGGCGATGCCACCGCAGAGATCTTCCTGATTGCCGGCGCCATCGCGGTTGTTGCCCTCATCGCCGTGCTCCTGATCAAGGAACAGCCGCTGCGCCGGACCGTTGATATCCGGCCGGATGCTGCTCCCGACTCCGCACCTGCCTCCGGACTGCCCGCCGCTGAGCCTACAAACGGCGGTGAGTATTCCGACGACGACCTCGAGCGTGAGTTCGCCGAAGTGCTGACCCGCCAACTGGCCGACGACGCGAAGGGCGCCTACCTCGGCAGGCAGCGGCCGGCGGAACCCGTCCTGCCGATGAACGAACCGCCGGCGCGGGCCCGGACCATGCTGGCTGAGATGCACAACAAGCCCGCTGACCTGGTGCCGATCATCCAGGAAACGCAGGGGCTACTCGCGGAACAGCAGCTTCAGCTGGCCACGGCACTGAACGCCGTCGCCCGGCAGGCCGAGCAGCAGCGGATCATCGCGCAGGAGCAGGCCCGGGTGAGCGCGGAACTGAAGGCACTGAGCCGGCAGCTGGCCAAGGAACGGAAGCTCCAGAGCGCCGCCGCACACTACATCGCCTCGCACGGCAAGCACCGCGGCGAATAGCCGTACCGCGACTGGAGTTTTTGCACAGATAATGGCCGCAAAACCCCCGGCCAGAGGCCAGTATCTGTACAAAAACTCCAGTTGAGCGGGGAGCGTGTACGACGCCGGCGATTGGCTTGGGGCTTAAATGTCCGTTCGCGCTCGGGCTTGGGTGGGCCGGCGTCGTCCGTTGGGATGATCTTCGCCCGCGACGTTTCGCATGGGCAACAGATTTCGTAGAGTTGGATGGCTTGGGCTGTCAGACCCGTCTTCTCTTAACTCATTCGCGCTCTCCCGAAGGATCCGTGAGCATGCTCGTCACCCTTATACGGCGTTACTCCAGACCGTACTTGCCGTACATCCTGGCTGTCATCGCCTTCCAGCTGGCATCCACCATTGCGGCGCTCTACCTGCCCAGCCTCAACGCCCAGATCATTGACGAGGGCGTCTCCCGCGGCGACACCGACTTCATCTGGCGCACGGGGGCCGTCATGCTCCTCGTGGCCTTCCTCCAGGTGGGCACCGCCATTGCCGGCGTCTACTTCGGATCGAAGACTGCCATGGCGGTGGGCCGCGACCTCCGCCGCGGCGTTTTCCGCAAGGTGACCAGCTTCTCGGCCAAGGACGTCAACGCGTTCGGTGCGCCCACCTTGATCACCCGCGGCACGAACGACGTCCAGCAGGTCCAGATGCTGGTGCTGATGGGCCTGAACTTCATGGTGTCCACGCCGATCATGTGCATCGGCGGCATCATCATGGCCCTGCGCGAGGACATCAGCCTGTCCTGGCTGGTCTGGGTCTCGGTCCCCATCCTCATCGTGGTGGTCGGATACATCGTGGTGCGCCTCATGCCGCTGTTCCGCTCCATGCAGACGAAGATCGACCGCATCAACGAGGTCCTGCGCGAGCAGATCATCGGCATCCGGGTGGTCCGCGCCTTTGTGCGGGAACCGTACGAAACGGAGCGCTTCGGCCAGGCCAACAAGGAACTGACGGACGTGTCGCTGAAGATCGGCGCGCTGTTCGTCCTGATGTTTCCTGCCATCGGCATGATCCTGCACCTGTCCACCGCCGCCGTGCTCTGGTTCGGCGGCCAGCGGGTGGACTCCGGCGATATGCAGGTGGGCTCCCTGACGGCGTTCCTGCAGTACCTGCTCCAGATCCTCATCGCGGTGATGATGGGCACCTTCATGGCCATGATGATTCCGCGCGCGTCCGTCTGCGCGGACCGCATCGGCGAGGTGCTCGACGTCGAACCGTCCATCCATGACCCCGAGCGGCCGGTCACCCCGGGACAGCTGGAGGGCGTCGTGGAGTACCGCAACGTCACGTTCGCCTACCCCGGAGCCGAAGCCCCGGTCCTGAGCAACATCAGCTTCACCGCCAGGCCGGGGGAGACCGTGGCCATCATCGGCTCCACCGGTGCCGGCAAGACGTCCCTGCTGTCGCTGCTGCCGCGCCTCTACGACGTGGCCGACGGCGAAGTGCTCCTCGACGGCGTTCCCGTCAGCCAACTGGACCGGGCGGAAATCACCAGGCGCATTGCCCTGGTTCCGCAGCGGCCCTACCTGTTCTCCGGAACCATTGAGCACAACCTCCGCTTCGGAAAGCCGGAGGCTACCGACGACGAACTCTGGGACGCGCTGCATGTGGCCCAGGGTGACGGTTTCGTGAAGGACAAGAAAAACGGGCTCGCGTCCCGCATCGCCCAGGGCGGCACCAACGTCTCCGGCGGCCAGCGCCAGCGGCTGTGCATCGCCCGCGCCCTGGTCACCAGGCCCAAGGTCTACCTGTTCGACGACTCCTTCTCGGCGCTGGACGTCGCCACCGACGCCCGGCTGCGTGCGGCGCTCAAACGCACCACCTCAGACGCCACCGTCATCATCGTCGCGCAGCGCATCTCCACCATCACGGAAGCGGACCAGATCCTGGTGCTGGACAACGGCAGGATCGTGGACCGCGGAACGCATGAGGAGCTCCTCGAAACGTCGCCCACCTACCAGGAAATTGTTGAGTCCCAGCTGAGCGTGGAGGAAGTGGCATGAGCGCCGACAAGAAAGGCACCAGCCAGAACCCCGCTGAGAGCTCCGTGCGTGCTCAGGCAGCAAACGAAGCCGCCGTCCTCGAGGACGACGACTTCGTCGAGGAGGAATACAAGCCGGGCGAGGCCGACGGCGGCATGTTCGGTGCGATGCCCGCCAAGAAGGCCCAGCATTTCTGGCCGTCCGCCAAGCGGCTCATGGGCCTGCTGAAACCGGAAGCCGCCGGCATCTACGTCGTCGTCGGCATGGTGATCGTCTCCGTGGTCCTCAACGTCATTGCGCCCAAGGTGCTGGGCCAGGCCATGGACGTCATCTTCGGCGGCGTGGTGGGCAAACAGTTGCCCTCCGGCGTCAGCAAAGACCAATTCGTCGAGGGGTTGCGGGCCCAGGGCCAGAACAACTTCGCGGACATGGTCTCCCGGATGGAGCTGGTGCCCGGAACCGGCATCGACTTCCAGAAGCTGACCGTCCTGATTTCGGCCGTGCTGCTGATGTACTTCGTGGCCAACATCTTCCTGTGGCTCCAGGGCTACGTCCTCAACAGGATCGTCATGAAGGTGATCCGCCAGCTCCGCGACGACACCGAAAAGAAGCTCAACCGGCTTCCGCTGAACTACTTCGACACCCGCCAGCGCGGCGACGTGCTCTCCCGGGTGACGAACGACGTCGACAACGTCCAGCAGGCGCTGCAGCAGGCCTTCGCCCAGCTGATCAGCTCGGTGCTCACGGTCCTCGGCATTGTCATCATGATGTTCATCGTCTCGTGGCAGCTGGCCCTGATCGCCCTGATCGCCCTGCCGTTGTCCGGCGTGGCCGCCGGCATGATCGGCGCACGCAGCCAGAAGCTGTTCGCAGCGCAGTGGAAGAACACCGGTGAGCTGAACGGCCAGATCGAGGAGTCCTTCTCCGGGCATGACCTGGTGCGGGTTTTCGGCCGCGACGCCGACATGCTGGAACGCTTCGAGGAACGCAACGAGGCCCTGTACAAGGCCAGCTTCGGCGCGCAGTTCGTGTCCGGCATCATCTTCCCCGTGATGCAGTTCGTCTCCTACCTCAGCTACGTCGGCATCGCGGTGGTGGGCGGCCTCCGGGTAGCCTCGGGCAGCATGAGCCTGGGCGACGCCACCGCATTCATCCAGTACTCGCGCGAGTTCACCCAGCCTCTGGGCCAGATGGCAGGCATGGCCAACATGCTGCAGTCCGGCGTGGCATCCGCCGAGCGCGTGTTCGAGTTCCTGGACGCGGATGAGCAGGACGCAGAGACCGCCACGCAGCACCTGCCCGCCAAGACCGACGGCCACGTGGAGTTCCAGGACGTCACGTTCAGCTACACACCGGACAAGCCGCTGATCGAAAACCTGTCCTTCACCGCGGAGCCGGGGCACACCGTGGCCATCGTCGGACCCACCGGCGCGGGCAAGACCACGCTGGTGAACCTGGTCATGCGCTTCTACGAGCTCAACTCCGGTTCCATCACGCTCGACGGCGTGGACGTCACCCAGCTGAGCCGGGCCGAGCTGCGCTCCAAGGTGGGCATGGTGCTGCAGGACGCCTGGCTCTTCGGCGGCACCATCTACGACAACATCCGGTACGGCAAGCTGGACGCCACCGAAGACCAGGTGATGGCGGCGGCCAAGGCCACGTTCGTGGACCGCTTCGTCCGGGCGCTGCCCGACGGGTACGACACCGTCATCGACGAAGAGGGCAACAACGTCAGCGCCGGTGAAAAGCAGCTCATCACCATCGCCCGCGCCTTCGTGGCCAACCCGTCGCTGCTCATCCTGGACGAGGCCACCAGCTCGGTGGACACCCGCACCGAACTCCTGGTGCAGAAGGCCATGGCTGCGCTGCGCACGGACAGGACCAGCTTCGTCATCGCGCACCGCCTGTCGACGATCCGCGACGCCGACACCATCCTGGTCATGGAGAACGGCAAGATCGTGGAGCAGGGCAACCACCAGACCCTCCTTGCCGCAGAAGGCGCCTACTACCGGCTGTACATGTCGCAGTTCGCCGGCGCGGATGCGGAGGAAACGCCCGTGGACGATTCGACGGCGGTGCACAGCTGACCGGCGCGAACCCCGGAGGCCAGCCCGCCCCCCGGCGCATTGAGGTACTCGTGCCCATGCGCTGGGGGGACATGGACGCCTACGGGCACATCAACAACGTGGAGATCGTCCGCATGCTGGAGGAGGCGCGCATCGCCGCCTTCGGCCCGCCCGCCGGTGCCGGGCTCCCCGGGATCGACCCCCACGTGTCGCTGTTCAACGACGTTCCCCAAGGGACGATGGCGCTGGTGGTGGACCACCGCATCCGGTATGTGAAGACCCTCGAATACCGCAACGTTCCGGCGGCCGTCCAGGTGTGGGTCGGCGCCGTCAAGGGTGCGAGCTTCGACATTCACTACCTTGTGCAGGACCCCGTAACTGGCGACGATTGTGTGAAGGCCTCAAGCCATTTGGCCTTCGTCGATGAAGCCACCGGAAGGGTACTGCGGCTGACTCCGGAGCAGAAGCAGCTGCTGGAGCCCTTCCAAGAGCGCAAGGAGCATTGACCGTGGGAACCAGGAACCTGAAAACGAAAAAAGCGGACTGGAAGAAAAACAAGTCCTGGAAGGAACTTCCGCCCGCTGCCCGGATCGGCACCATCGTGATCGGAGCCGCGCAGCTCGCTTTCCTCACCGCGGCCCAGCGGGACCTTTCGCGCCGCCCCGCCGAGCAGATCCGCGGCTCCAAGATGTTCTGGCGGCTGGCCACCCTGGTCAACTTCATCGGCCCGGGCTGCTATTTTGCCTTCGGCCGGAAGGGGCTGCCAGCTGTTACCCGGAGGTAGCTTTCGGGCCGGCCATGGTGCTGGCGTTCAGGTTAACCCTGTAAATTTGAACGCATGACCCCCGCCCCAAAGCCTGCCATGCCCCGCGCCCTCGGAATCTCCAAGGAGATCGAGGACGCGGCGTGGTTCGTGCTCGGCGCCGGGCTGCAGGGCAGACCGTCGGCGCTGGACGGCCGCACGCAGACATGGACGGCGGAGGCCGCGGCGGAACTGCTGGAACGGCTTGACCGGGGAGTCGCGGACGTCAAGGCGCCCATGATGACCAACCTGCGGCACAACCTGGCGGACGCGTCCCCTTCGGCGAAACAACTGGCCGTGGAGCTCCTCTTCCTGCAGTCCCTGCCGCTGGCGCACGAGGTGAAGTCGCTCAAGGTCAAGCGCGCCCGCGTCGCCGAGGCGGCGTCCTGGCTGGAGCCGCCGCTGGAGCTCCCGGAGGAGCTGTACCAGGGCATGACCGACCATGGCGTCATCCGCGACCGGACCGCCGAGTTCAACTGGACCATCTGGGACCACCTGAAATGGCTCTGCCGGTTCGTTCAGCATGTCGACCGGCAGTCCACGGCGGAAATCGGCAAGGCACTGAAGGATCCGCTGGCTTTCCACCTGCTCGCGGCGGGAACGCCCGATGACCAGCCGGCCATCCGCCGCAGCATCGAATACCTTGCCTGGCCCAGCTACTTCGAGCCTGTGGTGGCGGACATCGAACGGCAGGAGATCAGGGACGCCTTCGCCTCCCTGGTTGGCGGGGCGAAGGGGGACAGCGAGGTTGAAATCACCGCTGACATCCGCCGCATCCGCCTGCACCTCGATGAGCAGGCCGGCCAGCGCATCGACTGGTACGCCCGGCAGCTGGTGAGCCAGTGGCGGAAGGTCGGGGACCCGGGCCGCCGTGCCTGGCTGCTGCGCACCCACCGCGATA
Organism: Arthrobacter sp. K5; assembly: GCF_040448525.1. Taxonomy (NCBI): domain Bacteria; kingdom Bacillati; phylum Actinomycetota; class Actinomycetes; order Micrococcales; family Micrococcaceae; genus Arthrobacter; species Arthrobacter sp. K5. The sequence continues at coordinate 4,171,674 of NZ_CP159279.1, forward strand.
ACGCCGAACTCCTGGCAGCCTGGCAGGCAGAGGAGAAGGTGACGCTCGACGTCGAACACCTCCGCCTGCTCGACGCCGGCGTTACCGCCGGGCTGGTCCAGCACGCCGTCGATGAGGACTACAAGCACCTCGGCTACGTGGAGCGGGAGGACACCAAGACCGCCGTCTTCGCCTTCCTGACCGTCATGAAGCCGGGGGACCTCGCGCTGTACCAGAACGCCGGAGCCGTTCGGATCGGCGTCGTGCTGGGCGAGCCCGACCACAACGGAGACAGCCGGCGGATGCGCCGCAAGGTGCGCTGGTTCGACGAGGCCCACGCCGTGACCGACCTGCCGCGGCACATCCAGCGCCAGCTGGCCACCCCGGGCATCGTCGTCGACGTCACACGGGTGGTGCAGGCGCTGCAGGCGCTGCTGCCCGCCGAGGCGGAGACCGAACCCGACGCCGACACGTCGCCGTCCACCGTCGCCCTGCCCGTGCTGGGCGGCTTCCGCCCGGTGACGCAGGAGTTCGCGGATTCCCTCCACATGGAGGTGGAGCCGCTGCAGGAGATCGCCGACTTGCTCGAAGAGAACCGGCAGCTGGTGCTGTACGGCCCGCCGGGAACCGGCAAGACCTACCTCGCCAAGCACCTCGCGGCGGAACTTGCGCAGGACAGCACCGACGAGCGGGTGAAGCTCGTCCAGTTCCACCCGTCCTATGCCTACGAGGACTTCTTCGAGGGGTACCGGCCGGACAAGACGGACGAGGGGCAGGTCTCCTTCAAGCTCGTCGCCGGGCCGCTGCGCCGGCTGGCGGAGGAGGCAGCGAAACCGGGCAACGAGTCCAAGCCGTACTTCCTGATCATCGACGAGATGAACCGCGCCAACCTCGCCAAGGTGTTCGGTGAGCTGTATTTCCTGCTGGAATACCGCGATGACCGGATCTACCTTCAGTACAGCCCCAACGAGCCGTTTACGCTCCCGGACAACCTGTACATCATCGGCACCATGAACACCGCGGACCGATCCATCGCGATGATGGACGCCGCCATCCGCCGCCGTTTCGCGTTCATCGAGCTGCACCCCCAGACCGAGCCGGTGAGGGGGTCGCTGCTGAGATTCCTGGAGGCGCGGCGCTTGGACACCACGCCCGCGTTGTTGCTGGATGCGCTCAACCAGGCCATCGACGAGTGGGACCGCGACCTCATGATCGGGCCGTCCTACTTCATGAAGAAGGCCGCCCAGACCCCCGCCGGCCTGCGCCGGATCTGGAAGTACGAGCTCATGCCGCTGCTGGAAGAGCACTACCACGGGCAGCTGAACCGGGCCCAGCTGGAAGAACGCTTCGGGCTGGACCAGCTGCTGGGACGCCTTGCGGCTCGCTAGCCCCGCGGGCTCGACTGCGGCCGCGGGGACCGCTAAGGCACCCGGCGCCGCTGTGGCGTCCGGCTCCGCGCGCCGCCCGGCGGGCTCCGCGCCGGCGCGGCGGCACATCGTTCTGGACGAGCTCTCCGGCGGCACTGTGGAGAAGCTCGACCCGGACAGCGCCGCCTTCCTGAACTCCAGCGGCCTGGCCAAGGCGACGCCGATGGGCATGGGACTCTTTCGGATCGAACCCGTTGGCATGGTGGGGTCGGTGCGCACTCCGCTGGTGCAACTGGACGTGCGGCCCAAGGACCGGCTCGGGCTGAGCCGGCTGCTTTTCCTGCTGAGCTACGCCGGGGACCAGGGCTTCCGCGACGACACCGTGGCGGCCGACGAAGATGCCGAGCTGTGGAGCGCCCTGGCGGCGTCACTGGTGCAGCTCGCCGAACGGGCACTGCAGCGCGGCGTCCTGCAGGGCTACGTCACTGTCGACGATTCGCTCCGGACGGTCAAGGGCCGCATACGCATTTCCGACCAGATATCGCGCCGGCCCGTGATGCTGGTGCCCCTCGAGGTGTCGTACGACGAGTTCACCGAGGACATCCCGGAAAACCGGATCCTGCGTGCCGCGCTGGACCGCATGTCGCGCGTCCCGGGAGTGCGCCCCGATGTGCTGAGCCGCCTGCGGCAGCTGAAGGGAAAGCTCGACGGCGTCACCCGCCTCCACACCGGCGCTCCGCTTCCGCCGTGGCGGGCCAGCCGGATGAACCTCCGCTACCACGGTGCTTTGCGGCTCTCCGAGGTGGTCCTGCGCAATGCCTCCGCCGAGGCAGGGGAGGGCAAACAGCAGACGGCGTCTTTCGTCGTCGATATGGGCAAGGTCTTTGAGGACTTCGTCGGCGCGGCCTTGCGCCGGGCCATGGCGGCCTTCCCCGGCGAGATGAGGCTGCAGTACAACGCGATGCTGAACGAGGCAGTGCGGGATTCGGACCGGCTGACCGTCCGCCCCGATGCCGTGCACCTGCTGGGCGGCCGGCCGGTGGTGGTGTACGACGCGCAGTACCGGGCCGGTACCGACCAAGGCGCGTCGCTTTCGGCGGACCACTTCCAGATGCTGGCCTACTGCACGGCTTTGCGCGTGCCCACGGCCTGGCTGGTCTACGCCGGGGCGGGTGAGGTGAAGCTGAGGCGGATCCTGAACACGGATATCGACATCGTGGAGTTTCCGCTGGACCTTTCCCGGCCGCCGTCGGAGATCCTGGCCGCCGTCGCCGACCTGGCGGAACAGTCCTGGGGAGAAGTGGTGCGCCAAGCGAGCCTCGGGCGCTAGTCCTGCGGCTCCTCCGGCTCCTCCTGATCACCGTCCAGCTCGGAACCGCACAGCTCCGAACCGTGCAGGTGGAGCAGGTGCTCGAGGAGGGCCTTCTCCGGAGACCCAGCATTGTGGACTAGGAAATGCCGGAGCTGGCTCCTGGCGCCGGCGCATTCCGGGTCAGTGTCCTCGAGTACCGACGAAATAACCCCTAAGACCTGTCCCCGCAACGCCTCCGCTGCAAGGCCGGCCGTGCCGCCCTGCCGTGGGTCAGGGTGTGGGGAGTTGGGCGCTTCCAACCGTATGTAGTCCGTCATGGCGACCGCTCGATAATCGACTTCCGCTATATCCAGGCCTCTGCATGGGCCAAGGTTTCGGCCAGCAGAATATGCACTGACCTGTGAGAACAATATCCCAAGACAGACAGGTCTGTCTCGCAGTTTGGGATAGACTGTCTGTAATGGCAGAGGTACCCAGCTCCAAGCCGTGGAGCGCCGGGAGAGTGCCTTCCGGAGGGCTTCAGACTGGACCGCAGCCGGCCGCCACGCCGGGTGATCCCCTGAGACCGGGGAACCCGTTGCGCGGCGAGGAAATTGCGGCATCCGGTGCTGCCGGAATGCGCGAACGGATCGTTGACGCCTCCTATGACCTTTTCGCCAGCCGTGGTGTCCGGGACGTCGGCATCAACGAACTCATCAGCTATTCCGGGGTCGCAAAGGCCACGTTCTACCGCCATTTCGCTTCCAAGGACGAGCTCGTGCTGGCGTTCCTGGAGAAGCGCGACCAAGTGTGGACGGTCAACGCCATCATGGGGGAGGCGCGGCGCCGGGCGGACACTGCCGAGCAGCAGCTACTGGCCATCTTCGATGTCTTCTCCGACTGGTTCCACCGCACCGACTTTGAGGCCTGTTCCTTCATCAACGTGCTGCTGGAGATGGGCGCCTCGCATCCGCTGGGACGGGCCAGCATTGATTACCTCGCCAGGATCCGCGGTCACGTCAAGCAGCTCGCGGACGAGGCAGGGCTGCAGCGGACCGACGATTTCTCCCGCTCCTGGCACATCCTGATGAAGGGCTCGATCATCTCCGCGGCGGAGGGGGATCTTGAGGCAGCCCATCGGGCCCGCCGGCTGGCCGGCTGGCTGATCGAGCACCACCGGGTGTAGGCCGGCAACTCAGTTCTGCACCGGCACGGCGAACGTGAACGTTGTGCCTTTCCCCACCTCGCTGCGGAGTGAGACGCGGCCCCCGTGGGCTTCCACGATGGCCTTGCTGATGGACAGCCCCAGCCCGACGCCGGGAATCGTTGAATTGCGGACGGCTGCGGCCCGGAAGAACTTGGCAAAGACCTCCTCCTGGTCCTGCTGGCTCATCCCCATGCCTGTATCGCTCACGCTGCACACCATGTGGCCGCCCTCGGACCGCAGCGACACCACCACGTCGCCGCCATCGGGCGAGTACTTGATGGCATTGGAGACGAGGTTGTCCAGCACCTGGGAGATACGCGCGGCGTCGATGTGGGCCTCCAAGCGGTCCGGGGCATCGGCTCGCAGGTGGATGCCGGATTCCGCAGCGCGCGGCAGGGCGGCGGTGACGCTGGTGCGCACAAGCTCTGCCACATTCACGGCCTCGGGCGTGACGAGCAGCTGGCCGTTGCGGCTGGACAGCAGGTCCGAGACCAGCGTGAGCAGCCGCTCCGAGTTCCGCCGGATGATTTCCAGGGGGCCACGCTGGGAGTCGGTGAGATCGTCGTCGTCGTCCAAGAGAAGCTCGACGTAACCAAGAATCGACGTGAGCGGGGTACGGAATTCGTGGGAGACGTTGGAGACGAAATCGTCCTTGGCGGCCAGGGCGTTCACCAGCTCGGTGACGTCGCCGAACACGATGACGGAGCCGGCGAAATTCCCGTCCTGGTCCGTCATGGGCCTCGCGCTGGTGGAGATCGCGCGCTGTTCGGCTCCCGCTCCGAGCCACACCAGGTAATCGGTGAATTCCTCGCCGAGGACCGCGCGCCGGACCGGCCGCTGGTCGGTGGGGACCAGTGTGGTCCGGTCGGCGGCAAACACCAGCAGCTGCGACTCGTTGGGATCCTCGATGGTCGGTGGCGAAGCCAGCTGGTGATGCTTGCGCTGCTTGCGGTTCATCAGGATGTCATGGCCCTCCGCATCCACGGCGAGGACGCCCAAATGCACCGTGTCCAAAACCGTGTTCAGTAGCCGTTCCTGGCGTTTGCTTCCGGTCAGGACAACGCGGAGCTGGGAGTCCTTTTCTTCGAGGTCCCGTTGCTGCCGGACCATGCTGAGCGTCATGACGGACACGGTAACGCCGATGCCCAGCATCATCACCGGCAGCAGGAAGGAGCGCGCCAGGTCCTGGCCGGAGACGGCGCCGCGGAGAAAGAGTGGCACCCAGATGATTGCCAAGGGGCCGAAGAAGGAGATCGCCACTGCGGCCTTGGGGAATAGCCCGGAGGCGCACAGCCAGATGACCGGAAATACGGCCATGAGGCTGAGCCCTGTCAGGCTGTCCTGGCCGCCTTCCCTGCCCAGGCAGATCGACACCAGGTCCAGGAGGGGTATTACCAGGAAAGAGGGATAGGGCAACCGGTGCCACGGCACGGCCAAGCAAAGGATCAGGATTACTGCCTGTGACAGCAGAAAACTGATGAAAAGGGGATTGAGCAGCGTTTCAGGGAAGAACGCCAGAATAAGAAAAGCTGTGATTCCTGCCGTCACGGAAAGCGGCATTTGGCTCAGCATTACCCTGCCCCGCAGGGAGTATTCGTGGAAGGGGCGCCGGAAAAGCAGGATCCGGCCCGAGGAACCTTTCCAGGCGATACTGCTCATGGGCGATGGTCCATCTGGACGGGGCGTGAGAAACGCATAGGAGCAGGATATCCGCCGGGAGCTATACTGCAGACGGGATGTAGCGGGCTGAGGGGGCTGCGATGGGTGATACACGCGTGGGACTGGTCATCGAGGATGATCACGATATTCGCGAATTGGTTCGTGTTGTTCTGACGCAGGCCGGTTTTGAGGTGCGCGCCGCGAGCAGCGGAGCCGAGGGCGTTCTGGCCGCCAAGGAACTGGATCCGGCGGTCATCACGCTCGACCTCGGACTGCCGGACATCGACGGCTTCGAGGTGGCCCGGCAGATCCGCCAGTTCTCCGATGCCTACATCGTCATGCTCACTGCCCGTGCGGAAGAGCTGGATACCCTGATCGGCCTTGAGTCGGGCGCCGACGATTACCTCACCAAGCCGTTCCGACCGCGTGAGCTGCGTGCCCGTGTTGCGGCCATGATGCGGCGTCCGCGTTCGACGCCGGATCTCGCCGAGGAGGGCGGCTCACCTGCCGCCGCCGCGAACGAGGGGCGTAAGTACACCCACAACGGCCTTGACCTGAGCTATGACTCCCGGACCGTGGCGGTTGACGGCCAGGAGTTGAGCCTGACCCGCACCGAATTCGACCTGCTCCATGCCCTGCTGGAGGCGGGCCGCATGGTCCGTACCAAAGCGGACCTGGTGCGCCGACTGCGGGACGAACCGTACGACGTCGGAAGCTACATCAGCGAGGCGGACGAGCGGTCTGTTGAGGTGCACATGGGCAACCTGCGCAAGAAACTCGGTGATTCGGCACAGAACCCGCGGTGGCTGCAGACTGTCCGCGGCGTGGGATACCGGCTGGCTCCGGCTGAGAACTGAGCCACGCCTGATCGGGGTCAGCCCGCTGTGAGGAACAGCTCCAGCTGTTTCTCGACGGCGGACATGTCCTTGAGTTCGCACTCCCAGACGGTAAGTACCTCCCATCCGTCGTTTTCCAGCTGCCTGCGCTGGCTGGCATCGCGGTCCCGGGTGCGGGCGCGTTTCGTTTCCCAAAATTCGGCGTTGGCTTTGGGCGCGTGCTGGCCCACTTTGCAGTCGTGGAAATGCCAGAAGCAGCCGTTGACGAAGATGACCTTGCGCCGTCCGGCGAAGACGAGATCCGGGTTGCCGGGCAGCTTGATGCCGCGCGAGGCGCCGTGCAGGCGGTACCGGTAGCCTTTGGCATGCAGGAGGCTGCGCACCAGCAGTTCGGGCTTGGTGTTCTTGCCCCGGATCCGGGACATGTTCCAGCTGCGCTGCTCAGGTGTCAGCCGGTCCGCCATATTTCCAGTCTAGGCCGGCGGCCCTGCTAGAAAGCGCGCTCCGGCTGCTCGCCAAACTGGAAGTGCCGGCCGCTCACGGAACCGGGATCGATCTCCACATAGAAGTCCTTCAGTGTGGGCACCCAGGACGCGAGCCCCAGCTCTTCGGCTTCGGCAATCTCCGCTGACTTGCTCAGGACGCGGGCCGTGCCGCGGAGCACCACCGACCACGCCTGGTCCGACATGATCCCGTCGGTCTCGAACAGGACCCTGTCGTTGATGGTCACCTGGGCGAGCTTGTTGCCCGGCGCTGTGCGGAAGTACAGCTTCCTCCGGCTCGTCACGTAGTTGACGGGGAAGATGTCCGGCTCGCCCGCCACGGTGACCACCAGGCGGCCGTGCGTGGTGCCCTCAAGAAGCTGCCAGCACTGCTCTTCGTCGAGGACCAGGATGGGATCGCCGTCGGCATGGTTGAACATCATGTGCTCCATTCTTCTACAGCTTGTAGAAAAACGATAGGGGTATGGACAGATTTTCCCAATAAGTGCGGAGTTGCGCCACGGGGCATGGCAGCGTTTGACGGGCAGGTAGGACACTTTACATCGCTGTAATACCGCCGGAACCGTGCTGTCGCACGGTGTGACTAGCGTCGGCAAGGACAAACCGGTGACGAAAGCGGATGCCTAATGACGAATGACCTGAAGGACAGCGAACTGTTGGATAGCCCGGGCGGCGGTGCCGCCGTCGAACGTGCCGCCGTCGAAGGTTCCGGCGCTGGGCCGGAAACCAAGCGGGCACGGGCGGGCGGTAACCCGGCGGGCGATAAACAGGCGGCCGGTAACGCGGACGCCTTGAGCGCCACGAAGGAAAGCCTGGAGGATTACACGCTCAGGTTCGCACCGCGTTCCTACCGCAAGTGGAGCGCGGGCGTGGTGGCGACGAGTGCGCTGGGAGGCATTGCCTACCTGGCTGATTTTTCGATCGGAGCGAATATCGGGATTGCCTACGGCACGGTGAATGCGATCCTCGGAATTGTGGTGGCCGCCGTGATTATTTTCGCCACGGGTTTTCCGCTTGCCTATTACGCAGCCCGGTACAACATCGATTTGGACCTGATTACCCGCGGCTCCGGATTCGGCTATTACGGATCCGTGGTGACAAACGTGATCTTTGCGACCTTCACGTTTATCTTCTTTGCGCTCGAGGGCTCGATCATGGCGCAGGGCCTCGAGCTGGGGCTGGGAATTCCGCAATGGCTGGGTTACGCGGCGTCCACGGTCATCATCATTCCGCTGGTCATTTACGGGATGAACACGCTGGCCAAACTCCAGGTCTGGACTACGCCGCTGTGGCTGCTCCTCATGGTGGTTCCGGTCGGCTATCTGCTGGTATCCCACCCCGGCAGCATCGATGACTTCTTCGCCTACACCGGAAATTCCGGTGGTGGGGGAACCAATTTGGCCTCGGTCATGCTTGCCGCCGGCGTCTGCCTGTCGCTGATGGCGCAGATCGCGGAGCAGATCGACTACCTGCGGTTCATGCCGCCCAAGACTGCCGACAACAAGGGCGCGTGGTGGCGCGCCGTGATTCTCGCCGGGCCGGGCTGGGTGCTGTTCGGTGCGGTCAAGCAGATCGTGGGCATGTTCATCGCCGTCTACCTGATCGCCAAGCTGGATCCGGCGGCCTCGGCCACGGCGAATGAGCCGGTGCACCAGTTCCTGGGCGTCTACGAGGAGATGATGCCGGCGTGGCTGGCGATGAGCCTGGCCGTGGTGCTGGTGGTTATTTCCCAGATCAAGATCAACGTCACTAACGCCTATTCCGGCTCGCTGGCGTGGACCAACAGCTTCACCCGCGTGACCAAGACATACCCGGGTCGCATGGTGTTCGTTGCGGTGAACCTGTTGATTGCGCTGGTCCTGATGGAAGCCAATATGTTCGACTTCCTCAACACGATTCTGGGCTTCTATGCCAACTGCGCCATGGCCTGGGTGGTCACGGTGGCCTCGGACATCGCCATCAACAAATACCTGCTGAAGATCTCACCCAAGACCCCCGAATTCCGGCGGGGCATGCTGCACGCCGTGAACCCGGTTGGGTTTGTATCCATGCTGGTTTCTGCCGGGGTGTCCATCGCGGTGTTCTTCGGTGCTTTTGGTTCCGGAATCCAGCCGTACTCACCGATATTCGCAGTGGGCCTGGCGCTCGTCCTGCCGCCGGTTCTGGCGGTCCTGACCAAGGGCAAGTACTACCTGCGCCGCACGGACGACGGCATTGACCTGCCGATGTTCGACGCCGACGGGAACCCCAGCGACGCAAAGCTGCTCTGCCACGTGACCGGGATTGAGTTCGAACGCCCGGACATGGTGCGCTCCGCCCAGGACGGGCCCGACGGCGAACCCCAGTATGTCTCGTCGCTCGCCTTGTCGACGGATAAGACGGGGGAGCTGGTACTGCCGGCGCAGCTGCCCCTTCCGGGGCAGCCACTCCGTCCTGGGCAGCACCTCCTTCCGGGGCAGCCCCTCCTTCCGGCGAAGCCCCGGGGGTAGCGCTGTAGGGCATGGCCGGCGCCATGATGACGGCGCCGTGATGGGGGACTGAAGCGGGCCCGGTGAGATTCTCACCGGGCCCGCTTTGTGTGGTCGTAGTGCCTTGTGCTTTCGGAATTTTGGCTGTGGATAACTTTGAGCCGAAACGTGTGACCTCGGTTACCCTTTAATCATTGTTTGGACACAGATGTCTTGAAACCTATCCGGGGGGATTAGCGCATGACTTCTCGTACCTGCATTTCTGAACGCCTCCGTCTGCCTGTCATTTCCGCGGTCGCTGTGTCCGTCCTTGCGCTCGCCGGCTGCAGCGATGGCGGAGATCCCCAGACCGGTCCAACTGCCACTGCCGTCGCCTCGCCAGCCGCGTCTGGTTCCGGTTCGGCATCCGCCAAGCCAAGCGCCACTCCCTCTCCCAAGCCGACGCCGGCTTACAAGCCGGCCGACGCGAAGGGGAGAGCGCAGAATGTTCCGGTGCCGATGAAGCCAGCTCTGGCCGATAAGAACACGAAAGAGGGGCTGGAGGCGTTTACGAAGTATTGGTTTCAAGCCCTCTCCTACGCCTATGAGACTGGCAATACGAAGTTGATGGAAGCAAGGAGTAGACCTGACTGCCGGTTTTGCAATGGGCTCCGGGACAACATTAAAAATGCGTGGCAAGGCAAACAATGGATCGTTGGAGGAAAAATCCAGACTCCGTCAGTGAGGGGGTTATACAAAGAAGGCGCGACGTCGCAGCAAGCGACAGTTCAAGTAATTCAACAGGAGATCACGATCTACAAAACGGATGGGAAGCCCTTCCCTGACGTGACCAAGCAAACGAATACCGGATCGCTGGCCGTGGTTAGATTCGATTCGTCGGGTTGGACCGTGATTGATCTCGGTCTGATTCGCTGACGATGAGGCTCGTGAGGCGGAACTGTCTGGCCGCGTTTCTGTTGCTCGTGGCTCTGACTCACATCGGTGCCGCGGCCTACGCTCATGGAACTCCGATCGTCGGGTTCGAAGATACTGGCATTGATGTCAACGCAACCAACTGGGTCCGCGACGAGGATTCCGGAGAGTTTGTTCCCGCCCCACCCGGCTACGTCAACAACGACCCCAACCAATACAACGCCTTTCCGCAGTGCCAAGTGGACGACGGCAACTTGGCAATTGACTGCTTGGCGAAGCAACGCGTGTGTCCCCCGAGAGCCGATGGTAAGCCCGGCGTTCCGGTGATTTGGAAGGTTGCCCCAAGGGAGTTAGAGAATCCTACTTGGACGGACTGGCAAGGCAATGGCGGCGGTCCGACGTGCCTCTATGACAGGAATCCCGAGGACCTTCTGCCCCGGATCGCCGCTCTTATCCAGAGGGCGTTCGATAGGCTTCCCGTCGTCCCGGGAACCCTAACCGCGCAGCCCAGTCCGCACACTCTCCGTGGTGCCGAGACCAACTTCTACGCCAAAGCCGCAGAGCAGCCGTTCGACATCACCATCCTGGCCCAGAAAATTCACATCATCGCCAAGCCCGTCCAGTACCGGTGGGACTACGGCGACGGCACGTCGCTCGGCCCCACGACCACCATGGGCGGCCCGCTCCCGCAGGACCGCTGGGGTGAGAAGACCCGGACCAGCCACGCCTACGCTGCGACCGGCGACTTCAACGTCGTCCTCACCACGTACTTCCAGGGCACCTACTCCGTGAACGGCGGGCCGAACCTGCCAATCCCCAACCAGGGTCAGTTCAGTTCTCCGCCCCAGACTGTGAGCGTGTGGCGTTCGGTCACCCGCAATTATGCCGACGACTGCAACACCAACCCGCAAGGTGAAGGCTGTCCAGGGGGTGCTCCGGGGAACCGTTAGAACAGCGCCGCCGGCCTTACGCCCGCAGTTCCCGGTCCAACCGTGCCGTCCTGGCCCGCAGCAATTGCAAGCGCGGATCAGCCGCACCGACCACTTGCTCAACCACCGCAGCAGCGGCGGAATCGGCGGCACCCATGTCCGTGGAGCACCACTGCAGGACCAGATCGGCTTCACCGCTGGCGCGCACCGAGGCACCGACGGCCTCGTTGAGTTCATCGCGCATAAGTTCAATGGCGAAGTTGGCCGAACGGGTCAGGAGCTTCGCTGGATACAACGCCAACGCATCGGCCACGCGCCCCGCACGCAGGTGGGCGGTAACGATCGACGCGTCGGTCTCAACGTTCACCTCCGCAGTGAACCGGTACGGATTGGGTTCAACAACGTTCCCAAGTAGCCCGCGAATCCGGTGCATCTCAGTCCGCACCGATGCGGCGGCACCGTCCTCGCCATACAGCTCGTACGCCAGTTCTTCAGCGCTCCAGCCACTGGACCGGGAGGCGAGCATCGCCAGGATTTCGGCACGGCGTAGTGTCAGCGCACGCGACGCACCGCCGTCGACCTCTGCAGTGGGCCTGTCACCCAGTATCCGCAGGGTCAACGTATGGGGCGTGCGGTTGGCTTGTGCTGCCGGAACCAGGCCTCTCCGCCCGGGCACTGCACCGATCGCTGGCGCGCCCGTAGACTTCAGCAGTTCTTCGGCCAGCCGGACACCGCACCGCACCATGCGCAGGCTGTCCGGCGTCACGGATTCGATCGGGCCGGAGACATCCAGGACGCCCAGGACGTCGCCCGTGAACGGATCCCGGATCGGTGCCGCGGTGCAGGCCCAGTCATGGTGCGTGCGAACGAGGTGTCCCGCGGAGAACAGCTGGGCCGGGGTGCCGGTGACCAGGGCCTCGCTGATGGCGTTGGTTCCCACTCCGGACTCAGACCAGTCGGCGCCCTCCACGAACTCCAAGGAATCCGCCTGCCGAAGAGCGCGCCGGCTGCCGATTCGCCAAAGAACCTCGCCGAGGTGGTCCGTGACAATGAGGAGATGCCGCCCATCCGTCGTCTCGTCGGCAATCAACTGGGACAGTGCCGGAATCACAGCTGCCAGGCGGTGGTCGGCGCCCAGCCGACGGGCTTCGCTGACGTCGTGGCGGTGGACAGGGCGGTGCCGGTCTGGATCAATGCCCAGCGCCAGGGACCGCTGCCAAGCGCTCACGAGTGACGGAGCGATGTACGGATCCGGGCGTCCGGAAATGGTGGCTTCATGGGCCTGCCGCAGCGCCCGGGCGTACTCGAGGGGTGAAGTAAAGCGGAGGTCGCGCGCCTGGGCGGCAGCATCGGACTTCGGCATACCCGTCCTCTCAACTCGCCATTGAATCGTGCCCTGCCCCCATCACAGGACGAAAAACGTGCAACCCGATTGTAACCCTCCGCGGCTTCTACTTGTGATGCGGGTCACGGAGGCGGCGGTGTGGCTGCCCCGGCATCAGCAACGTGGCACCAGGCCAATACACGGCCGGGTCATCAAAGGAAAGAGGAATCATGCCCGAGACACCAAACGGCATCGTCGCCGGCTGGCTGGAGCAGTTCGACGAGGCGCTGCGCACGAAGGACACCGACGCCGCGCTCGAGTTGTTCGACGAAGAATCGTATTGGCGCGACTTCGTGTCCTTCACCTGGAACCTCAAGACCATGGAAGGCAAGGACAGCATCAGGCGAATGCTCGATGCGACCCTCGACGACGTCGGGCCGCATAACTGGGCGCTCGCCGAGGACGCCACCGGCGACGCTGCCAGCACCGAGGCCTGGGTGACATTCGAGACTGCGCAGGCCCGCGGCTACGCCCATCTGCGGCTTCGCAACGGCAAGTGCTGGACCCTGCTCACCACGATGCAGGAACTCAAGGGATTCGAGGAGAAGAAAGGCCCCAACCGTGAGCAGGGCGTGGCCCACAGCATCGAAAAAGGCCGACGGTCCTGGCTTGAGCTGAAGGAGGAGCAGGCTGCCAAGCTTGGCCACGAGGAGCAGCCCTACACCGTTATCATCGGCGGCGGCCAGGGCGGCATCGGACTTGGGGCACGGCTGCGCCGGCTTGGCGTTCCCACTATCGTCATCGAGAAGAACGCGCGGCCGGGTGACTCGTGGCGGAACCGCTACAAGTCCCTGCACCTGCACGACCCCGTCTGGTACGACCACCTGCCGTACCTGAAGTTCCCCGACGACTGGCCCGTCTTCGCCGCCAAGGACAAGATCGGCGACTGGCTGGAGTACTACACCCGGATCATGGAGCTTAACTACTGGTCCAGCACCGAATGCACCAACGCACGCTGGAACGAGGACCGGAGCGAGTGGGAAGTCAGCGTGATCCGCGACGGCGAACCGGTCATCCTGCGCCCGAAGCAGCTCGTCTTCGCGCTGGGCGTTTCCGGCTACCCGAACGTTCCAAAGTTCGACGGCGCCGAGACGTTCCTGGGGGAGCAGTACCACTCCTCCAAGCACCCGGGCGGCGGGGACTGGACGGGCAAGAAAGCTGTGGTGATCGGGTCCAACAACTCGGCCCACGACATCTGCGCCGACCTCTGGGAACACGGCGCCGACGTCACCATGGTCCAGCGCTCCTCCACACACATCGCCCGCAGCGAGTCGCTCATGGACCTTGCACTCGGCGACCTTTACTCGGAGAAGGCGCTCGCCAACGGCGTCACGACCGAGAAAGCCGACCTGCTGTTCGCCTCGCTGCCGTACCGGATCCTGCCGGAAGCCCAGATCCCCGTCTACCAGGAGATGGCAACGCGCGATGCCGAGTTCTACTCCCAGCTCGAGGCGGCCGGCTTCGACCTTGATTTTGGCGTGGACGGCTCAGGCCTCTTCCTGAAATACTTGCGGCGTGGCTCCGGCTACTACATCGACGTCGGCGCCTCGCAGCTGATCATCGACGGCAGGGTGAAACTCGCCAACGGCCAGGTCAGCAAAATCACGGGCAACGCCGTCGTCATGGACAACGGCACGGAGCTGGAAGCTGACGTGATCATCTACGCCACCGGCTACGGTTCGATGAACGGTTGGCTTGCCGACCTGGTGTCGCCCGAGGTGGCAGACACGGTCGGAAAATGCTGGGGCTTCGGGTCTGACACCCCCAAGGATCCGGGTCCATGGGAAGGGGAACTGCGCAACATGTGGAAGCCCACCAACGTCGAAAACCTCTGGATCCACGGCGGAAACCTGCACCAAAGCCGGCACTACTCCAGCTATCTGGCGCTGCAGCTCAAGGCGCGCATGGAAGGCTTGCCCACCCCGGTGTACGAGCTGCAGCCCTCCCACCACACCCGCTAAAAGGAGCACGTCATGAAAGCGGCACGTTTTCACGGCCAGCGCGACATTCGGATCGAGGACATTCCGGAGCCGGAGCTGCGCCCAGGCGCGGTCAAAATCGCCGTCGCCTGGTGCGGCATCTGCGGCACCGACCTGCATGAATTCCTTGAGGGCCCCATCTTCATCCCGTCGCCCGGACATCCGCATCCGCTCACGGGTGAAGCGGCGCCCGTCACCATGGGCCATGAGTTCTCGGGAACCGTCGCGCAACTGGGGGAGGGGGTGTCCGGGCTGTCGGTTGGCGACAGCGTGGTGGTTGAGCCCTACTTCGTCTGTGATGAATGCGGGCCCTGCCGGGCCGGAAACTACAACCTCTGTACCCGCATGGGGTTCATCGGCCTGGGCGGCGGCGGGGGTGGCCTCAGCGAAATAATCGTGGTCGACTCGCGCTGGGTCCATCCCGTGGGCTCCATTCCGCTGGAGGAAGCTGCGCTGATCGAGCCCTTGGCCGTGGCGTACCACGCAGTCAGCCGCAGCGGCCTAACTGCCGGGAGCGTCGCCGTCGTCGGCGGTGCCGGGCCCATCGGCCTACTGACGGCCGCCGTCCTGAAGGGCCTCGGCATCACAACGATCGTCACGGAACTGTCCGCCGCCCGCAAGGACAAAGCGGCCTCATCGGGCGTCGCACACCATGTCATCGATCCGAGCCAAGAGGACGTGAAAGCACGGGTGCTGGAACTGACCGCCGGGGAAGGAGCCGACGCCGCCTTCGAGTGTGCCGGCGTCAATGCGGTGCTGGACAGCATGCTCGACGTGGTGAGGCCAGCGGGGGTTGTAGTCAACGTTTCCATCTGGGGCCGCCCAGCCACCGTGGACATGCAGAAGGTGGTGCTCAAGGAAATCGATCTTCGCGGCACCATCGCTTACAAGGGGGATCATGCCGCAGCCATCAAACTGGTCCAGGACGGAAAGGTGGATCTGAAACCCTTCATCACGGGACGAATAGCATTGGACGACCTCGTGGACAAGGGATTCGACACCCTGATCAACCACAACGACACCGCGGTCAAAATCATCGTTCACCCCTAGGGGAACGGGCCAATCAGCAGAAATGTCCGACGGCGGCACCCAACTGCGGTGCCGCCGTCGCCATGCCTGAGGTGCTTGGGACGGTGAACTCGGACACACCCGGAATAGTTGCACGCGCTAGGCAGTTAGAGCTGGTGAACCTGATGCATTCTGAAAGGAACTCCGCATGCTGTTTTCCCCGCTGACACTCGGCGAGCTCGAACTTTCCAACCGCCTCGTCATGGCCCCGCTGACCCGTCTTCGCAACGGCGTGGAAGGCGTCCCCGGCCCCCTGGTGGCGGAGCATTACCGCCAGCGTGCCTCGCTCGGCCTGATCGTCAGCGAGGGAACCTACCCCAGCCAGGCCGGCCGCTCCTACCCGGGACAGCCCGGGCTGGTGACCCCCGAGCAGATCGCCGGCTGGAAGAAGGTCACCGACGCCGTCCACGCCGAGGGTGGCCGTATATTCGCCCAGATCATGCACGGTGGCCGCGTCTCGCATGAGGACATCAACGGCGGCCACCGCGTCGTGGCCCCCAGCGCCATTGCCGTCGAAGGTGAAACGCGGACCTACAAAGGCAAGCAGGCGCACCCCGTCCCGCACGAGCTCTCCATTGACGAGCTGCCTATTGTCCGGGAGGAGATCGTCACGGCGTCGCGCAACGCTATTGAGGCAGGGTTCGACGGCGTGGAGCTGCACTCCGCCAACGGTTACCTTCTCCACGAGTTCCTGGCGCCCAACACCAATGTCCGCACCGACAGCTACGGCGGTTCGCCCGAGAACCGCGCCCGCTTCGTCATTGAGACGGTGAACGCCGTCGTGGAGGCGCTCGGCGCCAACCGCGTCGGAATCCGCATCTCGCCCGAACACAACGTCCAGGGCATCGAAGAGACCAACGCCGCCGACGTCCGGGCAACTTACGAGGTGCTGGTCAACTCCATCGCCCCGCTGGACCTGGCCTACCTGAGCATCCTGCACGCCGACCCGACCGGCGATCTGGTGCAGGACCTGCGGTCGCGCTTCAACGGCACGTTCCTGGTCAACACCGGCTTCGGCGTCATCACCACACGCGAGGAAGCTCTGGCGCTCGTGGCTGACGGCCACGCGGACGCCGTCGTCGTGGGCCGCCCCGCCATCGCCAACCCGGACCTTGCCCGCCGCTGGCGTGAAGGCCTGCCGCTGAACGAACCGGACCAGTCCACGTTCTACGGCGAGGGCGCGCAGGGTTACACCGACTACCCGGTGTACCAGCCGGCCTAAGCTCGTACTGCTCCAGCTCGAGCCTTCGTAAGAAGCCACAGGAACCGCCCGTTCGCCGGGCGGTTCCTGTGGCTTAACCAGGCGTTTTTTCTTGAGTGAAACTTGACCCTTTATCGCATGGAGTCCTGAGTTAGCCCCTGCATTGTTTTGTCCAGCAGGAAATCCACTCAGCATTTACCCCGAAGGGTCTCATCGTGAAGAACAGCGCACTGATCAAGGGAACCGCCGCCATCGCCGTTGGCGCTGCACTGCTCCTGGGCGGCGGCGGCACCCTGGCCTCCTGGAACGCATCCCAATCCGCCACCCCTGGCACCGTCGTCGCCGGTGACCTGAACGTCGTCGTGGCAAATACAGGAGTCTGGACGGACCACAACGGCGCCACGATCACCAACATCGCCAACTACAAGGTTGTCCCCGGCGACAAGCTCACCTACACCCAGGTTCTGGACGTGACCCTGACCGGCGACAAGATGGCCGCCGAGGTTGCCGCCGAGGGAGCTACACCGGATAACGGCTTTACCGAAGCCAACGTCGCTGTCACCGACCCGGTCCTGACCGTTGGTGAAACGGGTTTGGGTACGGAGGTTACGAACCCGTTGAAGACCAGCCAGAAGGTCACCGCCAAAATTACCTTCGAATTCAAGTGGGCCACAGCAGACCGCGACGACGTGACTGCGGAATACGACTTCAATGAGGTTTCCTTCACCCTAAACCAGATCACTCAGACGGGTCTGTCCTAAGCCGCTTCCGGCCGTCGCTTGGGGCGGCCGGAAGTCCAAACGTCGGCAGTTATCGAATGAGGGTCAGGAGGAACCATGGGCATCCCGCGCCACCTGCGGGCCGCGGCAGTTGTCGCCGCGGCAGTGCTCCTGGGCCTCCTGACCGTTCAGGGCAGCTACGCACTCTGGTCTGCTGCTGCCTCCGCGGCACCCGGAACCGTGACATCAGCCTCGTTCGACGTGAACCTCTCGGGACCCTCAACGCCGTCGACCAACATGACCCTGGCAGGGGGACAGTCGGCAATCGTGTCAGTAAATCCGTCCGGTTCGCTGACGCCGGGAAGCGCTGTCTACTCCAACGTTGCAGTTACCAACAGTTCCGACGCCGGAGGCCAGTTCAACCTCAACGTCGCCACGGGCCCGGCCGCAAAGAGCAATGTTGCGCCGGGGGATTTGGCGCAATATCTCACTGTCAGCGCTAAGTTCGCGGCAAATGCCGCCGCCTGCGGCACAACGGCTTACACCAACATCGCTGCTTCCGGACTAGCGCCGGTGGCCGTCACAAAACTGGCCAGCACAACGCTGTGTTTTGAAGTCAAGCTCGCCTCCAACGCTCCAGCCACCGTGAAAGGACAGTCCGTGACCATCACGATTCCCCTCTCCGCCACGCAGCTCTGCGGGGTGCCCAGTGGCTGCGCCTAGTATTCTTTCGACGGCGGACCTGGCAGTTGCCGGTCGGGCTGACGGTCCGGATTCCGGCGAGGCCGGCCGGGCCGGTTCGGCGGCTGGTGGTTCCAAGAGTTCCCTCCGCGGCGGCCGCCGAGCTGTCCAGTGGCTCGCGGCCGCAGGCAGAACCGTCAACTTCGTGCTGCTGATAGTCGCGGTTTTTGCTGCTCTGGTGCTCATCCTGGTACCCAAGGCCACAGGCTCCCAGACCTACGCGGTGCTGACGAACTCGATGGCGCCCAAGTACTCGCCGGGCACCTACCTGGTGGTCAAGCCCGCCGCTTTCAGCGAACTGAAGTCCGGGGATGTCATCACGTTCCAGCTGGAGTCGGGAAAACCTGCAGTGGAGTCTCACCGCATCATTGGCTTTGGAACCACGCAAACAGGGGAGAAGACCCTCATCACCAAGGGTGACAACAACGACATCACCGATCCCGATCCTGTCCGCGAGCCGCAGGTGAAGGGCAAGCTCTTCTACGCCGTCCCGTATGTGGGCTACGTGGCCAACGCGCTGGGGAACTCAGACCGCGGCCTCTGGATGTCGGTGGGTGCTGCCGGCCTCATCGGCTACGGTGCCCTGCTCATCTTCCGGCACATCCGCAGCCGGCGCCGCGAAGCAGGTGCAGCGGCATGAAAACCCCCGACGTCGTTCATGCCAAGGTTCCCGGCGCCATGCTGGCGCTTTTCGCCTGCATGCTGACGGTGCTGCTGGGCATTGGCGGCGCGGCCGCCGTCGCACTGTGGCAACAGTCAGCAACGGCGACGACGTCGGTCTCCGCTGCTGCCAACTGGGGTTCCCCGACAATAACGTTGGCCTGCACGCCCAGCACGAACGAAAAGACTGCGACCCTCGCGGTAAGTTCTACCCAGACGCCCACGCTGCTCAGTATTGCCCGGCAGACCAACGGGACCTAAAGCCCAGTCGCCATCGAGTACCTCGCCGACCTCACCGCGCAGACGTTCACGCTGACCGAGACCTCGCCCATCGTCATTGCCAACGCCGGCGCAAACCCAATAACAGTTCGCGTGACCGCTACCTTCTTGGACGGTCAGAAAGCCACCGCAGAATGGACCCTGGGCATCGTCAGCAGCGGCGGCAAGGTCAAGTGTGCGCCGTAACGTCTGCCTAAGCGTGCCATGCTTCCCTGAGGCGTCCCTATAGGATCTGATCATGCAAAAAGCGTCCAACGGCACCCGCGCCGGCAGCCGGCCCGAGGATCCGACCGGGCGCAAAGCGGGCCGGACTGTCAGCCGCCAGGTCCTGGCCGACCACGTCTACGAGGAGCTGCTGGCCTCGCTCATGGACGGCCGGCTGGAACCAGGGGCGGCCGTCAGCATCGACGGAACTGCCCGCGAACTGGACGTTTCCCCGACCCCCGTCCGCGAAGCATTGGCCCGGCTGGAACACACCGGCATGGTGCGCAGGGTGGCGCTCAAGGGTTACCGCGTGGCGCCGGTTTTCACCCGGGAGGACTTTGCGGATCTCATGGAGGCCCGCCTCGCGATCGAGCCGGTCAACGCCCGGCTTGCCTGCGCGCGCCTGAACCCGCATCGTCTCGCCGAGCTTGAGCAAACGGTCACCGACCTGAAGTCGGCGCCGCGCGGCCCGTCCTTTGCCGAGTACAAGGACTACCTCGAGGCCGACGAGCGATTCCACCAGCTGATTGCCCAGCAGACGGACAACCAGTTCCTCGTCGGCGCTTATGCTGCACTCGGGGGACAGGTCCAACGCTTCCGACTTTTCGGGGGAGTGGGGATCACCGACGCCGAGAATGCCATCGCCGAGCACCAGTCCGTCCTGGACGCTTTGTCCAGCGGCGACCCCGAGAAGGCCGAAGCCGCCATGGCGGCCCACATCCAGAAGGTCCGCGAGCGCGCCATGGCGGACGCCCCGGAGGAGTAGCGGCACCCGCGCAGTAGCGACAACACACCCCAAGTAAGTAGCAGCAGAGGGCGTTCCCAGCCGTGGGAAGGCCCTCTGCTGCTACTTAGTTGGGTGAGGCGTAGCGTGGAAGGTGCAACGACTATCGGGCCTCGAGAGTGAGGGCCCTTCACACGCGGACATCCCCCCTATAGGATCTTCGATGGCCAACAATCGTGGCTGGCAGTGGAAGTGGGTGTGACCTTGACAACTCCTACTAGATAGTAAATCCTATAGGAAACAGGATCCACGAGGAGTGAACACCATGGCTTACACCGCCGACAACTGGCCCATCACCGCGGCACTGCTGCAGTTCCCGGGCGTTGACGCCCAAGGCACCCACATCAACGACGCTGACGCCTCCGCCTGGGCGGAGGTCTTCACAGAGGTCAAGGAAGCCGGCTTCGCCAACGCCGACCTCACCGACAGCTGGGTCCGTCCCGGCGACCTCAGCAAGCAGCGCCTCGCCGAGTTCAAGCAGACCGCGGACAGCGTCGGCATCGGCATCCCGGTCATCTCCGCCATCCGCCAGAGCGTGATCCAGGAGGGCAAGTGGGAGGACAACCTGGCCTACAGCCACCGCACGATCGACGCCGCCGCTGAACTCGGCTGCGAAGTGGTTTCCTTCGGCCTGCACCAGGCCATCACCCCGGAACAGCAGAAGCAGCTCTGGTTCTGGACCGTCGAAGGCTACAAGGACCCGGTCGGCGACAAGGACGCCTGGAATAACGCCGTCGCCCGTTTCCAGGAACTTGGCCGCCACGCGGCAGAGGTGGGCGTCCTGCTCTCGCTCGAGATGTACGAGGACACCTACATCGGCACCGCGGACTCCTCCGTGCAGTTCGTCCAGGACATCGGCCTGTCCAACGTCGGCCTCAACCCCGATCTGGGCAACCTGATCCGCCTGCACCGGCCGATCGAGGACTGGCGGGAAATGGTTGCCAAGACCCTGCCGTACTCCAACTACTGGCACATGAAGAACTACATCCGTGACGAGGACGTGGCACGCGACATGTATGTTGCCATGCCTGCCCCCATGGAAAGCGGCCTGATCAACTACCGCGAGGCGTTTAAGGTGGCCCTCTCTGTGGGCTTCCAGGGCATCCTCTGCACCGAGCACTACGGCGGCGACGGCCTCTCCGTGACGGCCAGCAACCAGGATTACCTGCGCCGCCACGTGCTGCCCAAGAAGGAAGGCTACGCCCTCGGCCAGAGCCAGGTGGCGCAGGGCCGTCAGCAGCCCGCCGCCGTCGCACATTAGGACAGCGCAGCAGAACCGACCAACCAACCCGGATTCAATGAGGAACCATGACCCAGATCTTCGACAATCCCGCTGATTTCGCAGACGAGGCGCTGGACGGCTTCGTGGCCGCCAACCGCGGATACGTTGCCCGCGTGGACGGCGGCGTCGTCCGCTCCACCGAGATCCCCGCCGGCCAGGTGGCCCTCGTGGTGGGCGGCGGCTCCGGACACTACCCCGCCTTCGCCGGCCTGGTCGGGCCTGGCCTGGCCGCCGGGTCCGCGTGTGGCAACATGTTCGCCTCGCCGGCCGCCGGACAGGTCTACCGCGTGGCCAAGGCGGCAAACGCGGGTGGCGGCGTGCTGCTGAGCTACGGCAATTACGCCGGGGACGTCCTGCACTTCGGCCAGGCACAGCTGCGGCTCAACGCCGAAGGCATCGAGACGCGCACGGTGCTGGTCACGGACGACATCGCCAGCGCGCCGCTGGACCAGATCGAGAAGCGCCGCGGCATCGCCGGCGACCTGACGGTCTTCAAGATCGCAGGCGCCGCGGCCGAGGCCGGTCTGAGCTTGGACGAGGTGGAGCGTCTCGCCATCAAGACGAACCACCGCACGCGTTCGCTGGGCGTCGCCTTTGACGGCTGCACCCTTCCCGGCGCGTCCGAGCCGCTGTTCCACGTCCCGGCCGGGCAGATGTCGCTGGGCCTGGGCATCCACGGCGAACCGGGCATCTCCGAGCACCCCATGCCCACGGCGTCCGAGCTCGCCGAGTTGCTGGTCTCCCGGCTTCTCGAGGACAAACCCGACGACGCCGGTGACCGCGTGGTTGCCATCGTCAACGGACTGGGCACGGTCAAGTATGACGAGCTGTTCCTCCTCTTCGGCAAGATCGAAAAGCTCCTCATCGCCGCCAACCTGACCGTCGTGGAACCGGAGTGCGGCGAACTCGTCACCAGCCTGGACATGTCCGGACTCTCGCTCACCCTGCTGTGGCTCGACGACGAACTCGAACAGTTCTGGGCCGCGCCGGCCGACACCCCTGCCTTCCGCAAGGGCAACACCGCGCCGCGCGCCCGCCGCGAACTCTCCAGCGCCGAAGACACAGCCGCCGAGGAGACCGAAAAGGCCACCCCGGCGTCCGCTGACCTGGGCCGGCTGGCAGCCGCCGTCCTCGCCCAGGTGCGGGACGTCGTCGTCGAGCATGAAGCGGAGCTTGGCGACCTGGACGCGATCGCCGGCGACGGCGACCACGGCATCGGCATGCGCCGCGGCGTTGATGCGGCTGCCGCGGCCGGCGAGCAGAATGCAGCAGCCGGAACCTCGGTTGAACGCGTGCTCACCGCCGCCGGCGAGGCGTGGAGCGAACGCGCCGGCGGAACGTCGGGGGCGCTGTGGGGTACGGCCGTGATGGCCGCCGGCCTCGCGCTGGGCAACCGGGATTCGTATGCCGCCGGGGACGCGTCCGCCGCCGTGTCCGCCTTCAGCAACGCCATCACCGAACTCGGCAAGGCAGAGCCGGGGGACAAGACCATGGTTGACGCCCTCCTGCCGTTCCGGGACGCGTTCAAAGACGCGTTCGACGGCGGTGCCTCCCTCACCGGTGCCCTCACCACCGCCGCTGCCGCGGCGAACGAAGCAGCCCGCCGGACCGCGGACCTGCGCCCGCTCAAGGGCCGCGCCCGCCCGCTGGCTGAAAAGAGCCTTGGCCACCCGGACCCCGGCGCAGTCTCCTTCGGACTGATCGCCGAACGCGTAGCCACCTACCTCGCATCTGATGCGGCCGATTCCACACCGGCCGCATCCCACATGGCCTCGACGGCCGGAAACGGAGCAACGGAATGAGCAACACAGAAGGCTGGCGCATTGTCATCGGCAACGATGAGGCCGGCGTTGAATACAAGGAAGCACTGAAGGCCCTGCTGGAGGCGGACCCCCGCGTTGCCTCCGTCGAGGACATTGGCGTCGCGGCCAACGACTCCACCGCGTACCCGCACCTGGCTGTGGCAGCCGCCCGCAAGGTGGCCGAAGGCGAAGCGGACCGCGCACTCCTGATCTGCGGCACCGGCCTTGGCGTGGCCATCGCCGCCAACAAGGTCCCCGGCATCCGCGCCGTCACGGCGCACGACAGCTACTCCGTGGAACGCTCCGTCCTCAGCAACAACGCCCAGGTCCTCACCATGGGCCAGCGCGTCATTGGGCTGGAACTTGCCAAGAAGCTCGTGGGCGAATGGCTGGAGCACCGCTTCGACGAAAACTCCTCCTCCGCCGCCAAGGTGGACGCCATCTGCTCCTACGAACCCGACTACACGAAGGCCGACCGAACATGACCGAAACACCCACCAGCTCACGCAAGTTCGCCGTCGTCGGATCCGGCTACATGGGCGGCGGCATCGCCCAGGTCCTCGCCCTCGGCGGGGCCCGCGTTGCCCTCGCCGACGTATCCGCCGAGGTGGCACAGAAGAACTACGAGCGCCTGCTCACCGAGTCCGACCAGTTCGTGGCGGACGGGCTGTTCCCCGAGGGATCCACCGAGATCCTCAAGCAGAACCTCTGGGCCGCGAAGGACATCGAGGAAGCCGTGGCAGACGCCGACTTCATCGAGGAGGCGGTGCCCGAGGTCATCGGCATCAAGCACGAGACGCTGGCCCGCATCAGCGCCGCCGCCCGGCCGGAGGCCGTCATCGGCTCCAACACCTCCACGATCTCCATCGCCGAACTCTCCCAGCCGGTCGCCAACCCGGAGCGCTTCCTCGGCGTGCACTTCTCCAACCCGTCGCCGTTCATCCCCGGCGTCGAGATCATCCCGCACGAGGGCACCTCCACCGAGACCGTTGCCGCTGTCCGCGACCTGGTCCACTCCGCCAACAAGCAGACGGCCGTGGTCAAGGACGTCACCGGCTTCGTGCTGAACCGCCTGCAGTACGCGCTCTTCCACGAGGCCGCACAGCTGGTGGAGCAGGGCATCGCGACGGCGGAGGACGTGGACACCCTGGTCCGCACCACCTTCGGCTTCCGGCTGCCGTTCTTCGGCCCCTTCGCCATCGCCGACATGGCCGGCCTGGACGTCTACAACTTCTGCTACAAGTCGCTGCAGACCGACTTCCCGGAGCGCTTCGCCACACCGAAGATCCTCACGGACCTCGTGGAGGCAGGCAAGCTCGGCACCAAGACTGGCGCAGGCTTCCTGAACGTCCCGGCCGAGCGCACTCCCCAGCTGATCGCGTACCGCAACAAGGCCTACGTCGCCATGCAGAAGCTCATCGAGGAACTCGGCCCGGCGCCGATCAACTAGGCGCGCCATCTAACTAAGCACTGATCAACCGAGCACCACAGCAGTTGGGCGCTGCCCCGGGCAGCTGCCCTTCTGTTGTGCTGCCCATTTCACCCACGACTTAGGAGCACATCCATGAGTACTTTTCCGTCCGAGCGCACAGCCATCGTCACCGGCGCGGTCTCGGAGCGCGGCATCGGCCGGGCCACCGCCAACTACCTGGCAGAACTAGGCTGGAACATCGGCATCATCGACCTCGATGACGCCCTCTGCCAGGCCACGGCCAAGGAGATCGCCAGCCAGTACGGCGTCAAGGCCCACGGCGTGGGCGCGAACGTCGCGGACGAGGCATCGGTCCGCGCAGCGATCGACTCCATCGAGGCGGAGCTGCCCCAGATCGTGGCCCTGGCCAACGTTGCCGGCGTCAGCTCTCCCGTCCCGTACCTGGAACTCGACGCCGCCGAATGGGACCGCGTGCTCAACATCAACCTCAACGGCGTCCACTACGCCACCCGCCGCGTCGCCGAATCCATGGCCAAGCACCGGATCGGCCGCATCGTGAACATCTCCTCCGTCTCCGCGCAGCGCGGCGGCGGGACGTTCTCCAAGACCCCGTACTCCGTGGCGAAGGCCGGCGTGATCGGCCTGACCCGCGCCACGGCCCGTGAACTCGGGGAGTACGACATCACCGTCAACGCCATCTCACCCGGCCCCATCGACACCGACATCATGGGCGGCACCCTGAGCCAGGAACGCAAGGACGAACTGGTCAAGGACCTCGTGGTCAACAGGGTCGGTTCCACCCGCGACATCGCAGCAGCCATCGCCTTCCTCATCAGCGAGGACGCCGGATACATCTCCGGCCAGACGCTGAATGTGGATGGCGGCCTCTACATGCACTAGAAAGGACCGGCCATGGCTTCCAACCGGAACACCAATTCCACCCGGCGAGCAACCGCACAGGCGGTCCCCGCGGGCATCAGTTCGTGGACCAGAGAACGCAAGATCTACCTGGCCATCGGCGTCCTCGCCAGCCTGGCGGGCGTACTGCTCATCGCCTTTTCACTCTGAGGTTTTCCCGCAGGCACCTGATTTGCTCACTTTTACTCAAAGAGGAGTTTGAATGACTGTCACCAACCCATCCACCACGAAGGAGCTGCTGGACTCGCCGGTTCTCAAATCGGCCATTTCCAAGGCGTCCTTCCGGCTCATGCCGATGCTCGTCATCCTGTACGTCGTGGCCTTCCTGGACCGCACCAACGTGGGCTTCGCCGAGGCCGCACTCGAAGCCGACAAGGGCGTCAGCGCGGGTGCCTACGCGCTGGGTGCCGGCATCTTCTTCATCGGCTACGCACTCTTCGAAATCCCCAGCAACCTGCTCCTGACCAAGTTCGGCGCCAAGGTGTGGCTGGCACGTATCGCCGTCACCTGGGGCATCGTCTCCGCCTGCTTCGCCTTCGTGCAGGACGAGACCTCCTTTGTGATCCTGAGGTTCCTGCTGGGCGTGACTGAGGCCGGCCTCTTCCCCGGCGTCATCATGTTCCTCGCGGCCTGGTTCCCGAACAAGGTCCGCGTCAAGATGTTCGCGATCTTCTACCTGGCGCAGCCGTTCTCCCAGATGATGGGCGCCCCGCTGTCCGGCTGGCTGATCAACATCGGCGACCAGGTTCCCGGTGTCCAGGGCTGGCAGGTCATGTTCTTCGTTGAGGGCATGCTCGCCGTGCTGGCGGGCATCGCCGCCTTCTTCTTCCTGATCAACAGCCCGCAGGACGCCAAGTTCCTCAACAAGGACGAGAAGAAGGCGCTGCAGGACGTCATGGCCCTTGAGGACAACGTCAAGGAAGAGTCCGGCCCCCGCGGTGTCCTGGCAGCCATGAAGAACGGCCGCGTCTGGTACTTCACGGTCATCTACTTCTGCCTCCAGATCGCCGTGTACGGCGTGACCTTCTACCTGCCCCAGCAGGTCGCCCAGCTGACCGGCCAGAAGGTGGGCCTCGCCGTCGGACTCATGGCTGCCATCCCGTGGTTCTTCGGCATCTTCGCCTGCTATTTCATCGGCAAGGCCGCCAACACCGTGATCCGCCGCCGCGTCTGGGGAACCGGCCTGTTCATCTCCACCGGCCTGTGCATCTTCGGCTCCGCCTGGGCCGGCGCCAACCACCTGCCTGCGCTGGGCATCGTGTTCATCACCCTCGCGGTGTGCAGCTTCCTCTCCATCGGCCCCATCGCCTGGTCGTATCCGACGGCGTTCCTCACCGGAACTGCCGCAGCGGCGGGCATTGGGCTCATCAACTCGCTGGGCAACCTGGGCGGCTTCGTGGCTCCGATCCTGCGGACCACCGTCAACCAGGTCACCGCCTCGGACACCGGCACCATGGGGGTGTACGCACTCGGTGTGCTGCCGTTCCTCGCCGCGGTGATGATGATCGGCACGCGGAAGTTCAAGAACAAGGCCGACGACCTGCTCGAAACCAGCGCCACCGGGAAGGCAGGCACTGCCCAAGAAGAAGTACTGCTGGAAAAGTAGTCAGCAGCAAAAGCACAGAAGCGCAGTAACCCCGGCGCTCAGTACCTCCAGCGAAGGCAGGAAACCCCGTGACCCAGCTCAGCCAGGCTAGCAAGGACCCCGGCACGACTTTCGTCGGCGTCAGCACCAAGATGTACCTGGGCTACCGGGACAGCCTGCGCTGGCTGGATGAACTGCGCCAACAGGTGGACACCCGCCCGGCCCTCGCGGCCGGGCGGGTGGTTCCGTTCGTGATTCCCTCCTTCCCCATGCTTCCGGCGGCCGGGGACATCATTGCCGGGTCGCCGCTGGTCCTGGGTGCCCAGAACTGCGGCTGGGCCGACGGCCCGTGGACGGGTGAGCTCTCGCCGTCGCTGCTTGCCGAGCTGGGCGTGGGACTCGTGGAGATCGGGCACGCCGAACGGCGGCGGCACTTCGGCGAGGACGACGCCATGATCGCGCTCAAGGTCAGGGCGGCCGACGGCGCCGGCGTCACCCCGCTGCTGTGCGTGGGGGAGGAGTCGCGCGGCACGGAGACCACCCCAAGTACCGGAGCAGCCGAGGCCGACAGTACGGCGGGCGCGGAAGGCGCCGCCCGGTTTGTCTGCGGACAGATCGAGGCCGCGGTCGGCGGCGACTGGGGGCTCGCCGCCCGGCTGGTCATCGCCTATGAACCCGTCTGGGCCATCGGAGCAGCCGAGCCCGCCAGCGCGGGGTACGTGTCCGCCGTCGTGCGTATTCTGCGGGAGCTGCTTGGTGCCCACGGACTGCAGGGATTGCCCGTCATATATGGCGGCTCCGCGAAACCAGGCCTGCTGCCCTCCCTGGACGGGGTGTCGGGGCTGTTCCTGGGCCGGTTCGCGCACGACGCCGCGAACTTCGGAAAAGTGCTGGACGAAGCGCTGTCGCTGGCGGGCGCGGAGCGCTCCTGACAGCGAGCACTAAAGGAATGCCTCCCGGCCCGTCCCTTCGCTGAGCACGAGCTCCCCGTCCTCAATGGAGACCAGGAGGCTCCGTGGCCTGCCGTGGAGCTTCATTTCCGCACTGAGATTGCGGCTGGTGACCTCAACCCCCACCGTTGCGCCTTTTGCCGGCAGTTCAACGGAGACTTCCTCGGCCATGCCCAAAAGCTCCCGGGTGGTGACTTCGCGGTCGTACCGGGCCTCCTTGCCGTTGACCGTGATGGCGACTTCATCATCGTTGAAGCCGTCCTGAAGAATGATGAGCAGTTCCTGCATGATGCGCCGCCTAAGTCGATGACCTCCGCTGCATAAAGTCACTACACCACTTAAGGGCCGTTGTGGGTAGTGCGGTTTAGTCGGCCCTCAGACGCCTGAACGCTCCCGATCCGGGTGCGTAGGGCAAAATGTTCTGGTGACCCAACAGCCGCAGCACCCCGCCACGCCCACGCCCAGCCCTGCCTCCGCCGCCGGGACAAAGCCGAAGGACACTCCCGCACCCGCGCCGGCTGGCGGCCAGGGCACGGACGATGTCGCAGCCCGAATAGCGGAACAGATCGCCGCCGAGCTGAGCGTGAAGGCGTGGCAGGTGAAGGCGGCTGTGGAACTGCTCGACGGCGGGTCGACGGTTCCCTTTATCGCCCGCTACCGCAAGGAAGCCACCGGGACGCTCGACGACGGCCAGCTCCGCGAGCTCGATGAGCGCCTGCGCTACCTCCGCGAACTGGAGGACCGCCGTCGGACAGTCCTGGAGGCGATTGCCGCGCAGGGGAAGCTGACCCCGGAACTGCAGGCCGCCGTCGTGGCCGCGGACACGAAGTCGCGGCTTGAGGACATCTATCTGCCTTTCAAGTCCAAGCGGCGCACGAAGGCGCAGATCGCCCGCGAAGCCGGGCTGGAACCGCTCGCGGACGCCCTGCTCAAGCGCCCGGAACTTGATCCCGAACGCGAGGCGGCCAAGTACCTGAACGCGGACCACGCCGTCGACGACGCCGCTGCGGCGCTCGCCGGCGCCCGCGCCATCATCGTGGAGCGCGTGGCCCAGGACGCCGACCTTGCCGAGAACCTGCGCGAGCGGCTATGGACGCAGGGCCGGATGGTGTCCCGGGTGAAGAAGGGCAAGGAATCCGAGGGGCAGAAGTTCGCGGACTACTTCGAGTTTTCGCAGGCACCGTCGGGAATGCCGTCGCACCGCGTGCTGGCGCTGCTGCGCGGTGAGAAGGACGGGGTGCTCGAGCTGGACCTCACCGAAGCGGACCCTGCCGACGACGACGCCCTCGCCGCCGCGCGCAACCGTTACGAATCCGCCGTGGCGCGGTTCCTCGGGGTTGCCGACCGCGGCCGGCCCGCCGACTCGTGGCTGCTCCAAACCGCCCAGGTGGCATGGCGCTCCCGGGTGCTTGCCCGGCTGACGGCCGACCTGCGGGGACGGATGTTCGCCGCCGCGGAAGACGAAGCCGTGCGCGTTTTCGCCGCCAACCTGCGCGACGTGCTGCTGGCGGCGCCGGCCGGAAACCGTTCCACCCTTGGCCTGGACCCCGGGCTGCGGACGGGCGTGAAGGTGGCAGTGGTCGACAAGACCGGCAAAGTGGTGGCCACGGACACCGTCTACCCGCACGCACCGGCGCGCAAGTGGGACGAAGCCCTGGCCACGCTGACCCGCCTGGCCCGGCAGCACGCCGTCGAACTCGTGGCCATCGGCAACGGAACGGCGTCGCGCGAAACGGACAAGCTCGCGGCCGAACTGATCAAGCAGTTGTCCGCAGGTGCCGGCACCGGTAGCGCTTCCGGGGCGGCCGTAGCGCCGCAGAAGCTGGTGGTATCCGAGGCAGGTGCGTCCGTGTACTCGGCGTCCGCCCTGGCCGCGGCCGAACTCCCCGGCATGGACGTATCCCTGCGCGGCGCGGTGTCCATTGCCCGCCGCCTGCAGGATCCGCTGGCTGAGCTGGTCAAGATCGATCCGAAATCGATCGGCGTGGGGCAGTACCAGCACGATGTCACGGCCGCGAAGCTGGACCGCAGCCTGGACGCCGTGGTGGAGGACTGCGTGAACGCCGTGGGCGTGGACGTGAACACGGCGTCGCCGGCGCTCCTGAGCCGGGTGGCCGGCGTCGGGCCGCTGCTGAGCGAGAACATCGTGGCGTACCGCAACGAGCACGGACCGTTCGCCAAGCGCAGCGAGCTGAAGAAGGTGCCACGGCTCGGAGCGAAGGCCTTCGAACAGTGTGCCGGATTCCTGCGGATCACCGGGGGAGCGGAGCCGCTGGACGCCTCCAGTGTGCACCCCGAGGCGTACTCGGTGGCCCGCAAAATCCTGACTGCCGCCGGCGCCTCTCGCGGGTCCGGCACTTCCGGCGCTTCCGGCGGCACCGCCCGTCTTGCTCCGCTGGCCGACGCCGGACGGCTGGACCCTGCCGATTTTGTCGATGGAACGTTCGGGCTCCCCACCGTGCGCGACATCATTGCCGAACTTGAGAAGCCGGGCCGCGATCCGCGTCCGGCGTTCAAGGCCGCGTCGTTCTCCGAGGGCATCGAAAAGATCTCCGACCTGAAACCTGGCATGGTCCTCGAAGGAACCGTCACCAACGTGGCTGCCTTCGGCGCGTTCGTGGATCTGGGGGTCCACCAGGACGGGCTGGTTCACGTGTCGGCGCTCGCGAACCGGTTCGTTGCCGATCCGCGCGAGGTGGTGAAGTCCGGACAGGTGGTTCGGGTGAAGGTGCTTGAGGCCGATCCGGAGCGGAAGCGCATCTCCCTCACGCTAAGGCTCGACGACGAACCGGCCCCTTCCGGCGGCCGCCCAGCCGGGGGACGCCCGGCTGGGGGACGCCCGGCTGGGGGACGCGGCGGAGGCGACCGGGACCGGGAAGGCGGCCGCGCCGCCGAACGTTCAGCAGGCGGCAACCGCGACGGCGGCCGGACCAGGACGGGTACTCCCGGCCAGGCTGCCGGAAAGCCCGGGGCGCGCCAGGGGAGTGATTCAGGCCAGGCTGCGGCAGAGCGCAACAGCGCAAAGCGACAGCCGAAGCAGTCCGGCCAGCGGCCAGCTCCTGCGGATACAGCCATGGCCGAAGCCCTGCGCCGGGCCGGTCTGGGTAAGTAGGCTCCCGCTCGCGGGCAGCCGTGTCGCTGGCCGTATCCCGGGCTGGGTGGACGCCGGTGACTACAGTAGCCCCTATGAGTTTTACGAGGCCGGAGTCTTTTACCACCCGTCCTACGCTGCAGGGCACGTTCGGCATGTCCGCCACGACCCATTGGCTTGCTACAGGCACTGCGCAGGCGGTGCTGGAGCGGGGCGGCAACGCGTTCGACGCGGCCACGGCCGCCGCCTTCGTGCTGCATGTGGTGGAACCTCACCTCTACGGGCCGGGCGGTGACATGACCGGTGTCTTCTGCACGGCGGAGGAACCCGGGAAACCGGTGGTCCTGATGGGCCAGGGCCCGGCTCCCGCGGGCGCGACGGTCCAACGCTTCCGCGCCGAGGGCCTGGAACTGGTGCCCGGCTCAGGTGCGCTGGCCGCTGCGGTTCCCGGCGCCGTCGATGCCTGGCTCCTGCTGCTGCGGGACCACGGAACGTGGGAACTGGCCGAAGTCCTGGATTTCGCCATTCGCTATGCGCGCGATGGCCACCCGGTGCTGGCACGCGTCTGCAGCACCATTTCGGCAGTTGCGGAGTTGTTCCGCGAGCACTGGCCCACTTCTGCCGCACTGTGGATGCCGGAGGGACATATCCCGGTGGAGGGCGAACTGGTCCGGAATCCCGCGCTTGCCCGCACGCTCCAGAAACTGGTCCAGGCCGGTGCCGGCCTCGGCGAGGCATTCGCCGCGGAGCCGGCGCATACCCGCGAGGAGCGTATCGACGCCGCCCGCAGGGAATGGGGCGAGGGCTTCGTGGCCCGGGCCGTGGCCGAAAGCGTCCGCATACCGCACCGGCACTCATCCGGCACCAACCACCGCGGTGTCATGACGATGGCCGACATGGCCGGATTCCGCGCGTCGTACGAGGAAGCGGCCACCCTCGAGTTCCGCGGGCAGACCATCGCCAAGACCGGGCCGTGGGGGCAGGGGCCGGCCCTGCTGCAGACGCTCGCGATCCTGGCCGGCTTCGACGACGACCGCCTCGACCCGTCCACCGAGCTCGGGGCACACACCATCTTGGAGGCCCAGAAGCTCGCACTGGCGGACCGTGAGGCTTACTACGGCGACGCGGATGTCCCGCTCGATTACCTGCTGTCAGATGAGTATGCGGCGTCGCGCCGGGAGCTGATCACCGAAAATGCGTCGCTCGAGTTTCGTCCGGGCTCCGTGCCCGGGCGTGAGCCGTATGTGCCCGCACTTCGCACCGAGTATGTCGCGGCGGCGCTGTCGGATGGCGACGCAGCGGTTGGTGAACCGACGATCGGTGAACCCGCGCCCGGCGAACACAGCGTGGCGGCCAACGGGGAAACCCGCGGCGACACGTGCCATATCGACGTTGTGGACCGGTGGGGCAACATGGTTTCGGCCACACCGTCCGGGGGTTGGCTGCAGTCGTCGCCCGCGATCCCTGAGCTCGGATTTTGCCTGGGCACGCGGCTGCAGATGACGTGGCTTGAGCCCGGAACGCCGTCCACGCTGACGCCGGGGAAGCGGCCGCGGACCACGCTGACGCCGACGCTGGTGTTGCGCGATGGCGCTGCTGTCTCCGCGCTCGGCTCGCCAGGGGGAGACCAGCAGGACCAGTGGCAGTTGCTGTACCTGCTGCGGACCATCGTCGGCGGGTACACCCCACAGCAGGCCATCGATGCGCCGGCGTTCCACACGACGTCCATGCCCGGGTCTTTCTGGCCGCGCACATGGGAACCCGGCGGTGCCGTCGTCGAGGATCGACTGGGCGACGACGTTATCGCCGCACTCGGGCGGCGGGGACACCGGATCACCAGGGCAGGTGACTGGACGCTGGGACGGCTGTCCGCCGTCGTACGCGATCCCAGGACCGGCGTGCTGCAGGCGGCAGCGAACCCGCGGGGCGCTCAGGGATACGCGGCGGGCCGGTAGGAGCGGAATCCCTTTCCGCTCACGTTCTCGTTGGGTGGGCAGCGAATATACGTGCCCGCGGGCCGCGGGGCGGGGTTTCTGGCGTGGCGGTTATCTGCAAGGCTGAGGGCATGAACTACTTCCTGGAGTACACGATTCCCGCTGCCCCCGACAACGCCGAATTCGAGTTCCCGCACGACGAGATTCGACCCGGGACCACCATCCCGCTCTCGGAGACCAATGCCGACGTAGTGCACACCCCCGAGCTCCCCGCCCGTACCGGCATCATCGGTGCCACCGTGCCCGAAGCGAAGCTCGAAGCCGAGCAGCTGATCACCCACAGCCGGGCGACGGAGGCGTCCCTGTATGAGGACCCCTCGAATTCGCTTCAGGCAGGCGTGGGCACTCTCGTAGCTACCTTCACGGAAGTCAGTGGCTGGCAGGACGCATAGCGGCTGCAAAGGATCGTTTCACCGAAGCGCCTGGCTCCTTGTTTAGGGGGCTGGGCGCTTCTGTTTTTGGTGGTCCGGCTACCGCTTGTCCGCAGAGTCATGTTTTGTGGTGGTGGTTTTGTCGGGGTTGTTGTCGGGGGTCGATGTGGGGCGGTGGGATAAACCACGGGACCCCGTTTTTGACGTGGATTTTCCACTGTTCCTTGTGAATTAAGTGGTGGTGATGGGTGCAGAGGAGGACGCCGTTGTCGGTGCTGGTGGGTCCGTGGCGGGACCAGTAGGTGATGTGGTGGGCTTCGCACCAGGATGCGGGGATGGTGCAGTTGGGGAAGGCGCAGCCTTGGTCTCGGGCGTTGAGGGCTTTGCGGATGTGGGGCGGGAAGATGCGGGCGGTGCGGCCGATGTCGAGGATCCGTCCTTGGCTGCCGAGGAGGACGGGGATGATGTCGGCGTCGCAGGCGATTTTGCGGATGGTGGAAGCGGTGACGGGGCCGGTGTAGTTGAACGTTCCGCTGCCGGTGGGTGGTGTGCTTGCGGGTGCGTTAAAGGGGGGTGTGGCGAAGAGGTCAGTGCCGGACCAGTTGATGCCGGGGAGCGTGGTGACGGGCTGTTTGCCTGTCAGGGTGTCGGGTTCGCTGGTCTGCCAGTTGGTCGGGTCGGTGCCTGGCTCGGGTTGGGATTCGCTGGTTTGCCAGATGTCCGGGCCTGTTGGCGGATTGATGGTGGCCTGCCAGGGGGTGGGTGTTGGCCGGGGGCTGTCTGTTCGCCGGGTACCGGGGCCGTTTGTGTTCGGGGCGTAGCGGGGGCCGCGGTTGGCGGTGGTTTGGATGCTGTTGAGGAGGTCCCGGTAGCCGATGGTGACCATGACTTGGGGGCGGAGTCCTCCGGTGGTGGGCAGGGCGCCGGCGGCGAGGGCTGCCTTGGACGCGCCGACGAGGCCGTCGAGGCGTTGCTGGGCGAGGGTGCGGCGGTCCAGGTCCGGTTCCGGGGTGGGGGCGGTGAAGGCCGCGTCGGGGTCGGCAGCGGCGGCGCTGATACCGTCGTCGCTGCCGGTACCAGCAGCGCCGGTACCGCCGTCACCGCTGCCGGCGCTGCCGGCGCTGCTGGTACAGCCGTCACTGCTGGTACCGCCATGACCGCTGGTGCCGTTGTCGGTATTCCCGCAGGTGGTGTTGGGGGTGGTGGTGCGGGGGTTGGTGGCGGTGTTCATGACGGTGGTGAGGACTTCGTATTGGTCGGTGGTGGCGCGGATTTCGAGGTGGTGGAGGCCGCCGCGTTTGTGGTGGAGGAAGACGCCTTGGCGGTGGCGGAGGTTTTCTTCGGAGGGTTCGGTGCCGTCCTGGTCGAGGGCGTCGATCCAGCGGTGGGCGATGCGGGTGAGGAAGTCGTGGTCGTTTTCGATCGCGGTTTGGGTGAGGTTGTGTTCCATTTCGGTGATCAGGGCGGGGTGGGGGATGTGGCGGACTTTGTCCAGGGCGGTGGTGATGGTGGTTCCGGCGCGGGAGGAGATGATTCCGGTGGTGAGGGCTGCTGCGGTTTCTTCGCGTTCTGGTGGCATGGGCCGGCCGGCGAGTCCGGTGCGGGGGAGGGTGGCGTTGGCGAGGGCGAGGCGGCGGCGTGCTTCGGGGGTGCTGATCCGGAGCCGGGTGCGGAGGAACTCGGCGGTGTTTCGGGCTCCGTCATCGGCCGGGGACCAGGCCACCGCAGAGGCAGAGGCCGCCGGGGTTGGAGCGGGGGCGGCGGCAGCGGCTAAGGAGGAGCCAGAGGCTCCAGCCGTGGTGGCGGCCGGCTCGGAGGGCTGAGCGCCAGGATCCGGGACAGGCCCGGGTTCGGTGCACCAGCCTGTGGTCCAGCCGGCGGTGCGGCTGGCGGTCGCGGCGTCGTTGATCGCCTCGGTCCGTGTCCGGTCCACTGCCGCGGCGGCGAGTACTTGCAGGTGTTCGACGCGGCGGGAGAGCTTCTCGGTCAGTTCCGCGAAATCGGCCGCCTGAAGGAAGTTGGCCGCGGCGAGCTCCTCCGGCGCCGAGCTGGTGGCGGACTCCAGCAGCGCCAGTGACGCGTTCAGATCAGTCGTTGCCAGCGCCAGTTCAGCGGTCAACAGGGCCGCTGACTCCGGGCCGTCCGTGCCGAGGTGTGGAGTGGCAGGGCCGGAGCCAGCTGCAAAGCCGGCGGCAGCACCGCCGTCGGACACGTCCTTGGCCGGTGCGTCAGAAAGGGGAGCTGCAGGGACGCTGCGCAGCCGGCGGCCAGGCAGCAGGGCCGCGGAACCCAGGCCCGAGACATTCGTCCCCGCCGAGCTATGCGCTCCATGCTCCCCAATAGCTTCCATAGAGAAACTCTCTCAGCGGGGTCTGACATTTTTAGGGCTGAGGAGCGTCACTTCGGACTAAACGTGAAAAACTTTTGAAAATTTTTTCGGCCCGGTCATTTGACCGGCATCTCCACCTGGGCGACGCGTGTACTCATGGGTGGCGAACTCCGACGCCGGCCAGAATGTCGCGGTACCCCTCGCGAAAGGATGGGTACTTGAATGAAAACCCTGTATCCCGAAGCAGCGCGTTGCTGCACCGCTTGTTGCCACCCCGCCCGCTGCCCAGAGAATCCGTCGGCGGTACGTCCAACCCCAATTCGGCCGCCAGGAAGCGCAGAACGTCGCCCAACTCGGCTGGATCGTTGTCCACCCCCAGATAGGCCGGCGACGGCACAGCGTTCATGGTGCACAAATGCACGATGGCACCCGCGGCGTCGTCGCGGTGGATGCGGTTGGTGTAACGGGGCTGGTCAGGAATGACGGCGGCGCCAGTTCGAACCTGGTCGATGAGGCGCGTGCGGCCCGGCCCGTAAATTCCGCCAAGCCTGAGCACGACAGGTGTGGTTCCGGTTCCATGGAGCCGCTTGAGCAGGTGCTCCTCAGCCTCACGCATGATGCGGCCCGAGAATCCGCCGGGTTCCGGCGTCGTGCTCTCA
Source organism: Arthrobacter sp. K5 (assembly GCF_040448525.1). Taxonomy (NCBI): domain Bacteria; kingdom Bacillati; phylum Actinomycetota; class Actinomycetes; order Micrococcales; family Micrococcaceae; genus Arthrobacter; species Arthrobacter sp. K5. The sequence continues at coordinate 4,208,257 of NZ_CP159279.1, forward strand.
TCGACCCATCCGCCGCCGGCGTCGCCGTACACGGCCGTGGAGGAGACGAAAAGGACGCGTTCGGGGGTAACGCGGTCTCGATCAAGAGCGTCGAGCACATGCGCCACGCCGTCCAGGTACGCGCTTCGGTAGGCCTCTTCGGTGGACGCGTCCGCTGCCACCGCTATGACGACGGCGGTGGTGTCCGCCGGGACAGGCGGCAGTTCTGCGGTGCTTAGGTTCGCGGCGGCGCCCTCAATCGCAGGCGGCAGCTTGTCCGGCGAGCGGCGCCAGCCCACCACCCGGTGCCCCGCTGCGGCGAACCGCAAACCCGCCTCGGTGCCCAGATCGCCGCAGCCGGCCAGAAGGATAGTCATCTGCGGTTCAGAGCGCCGGTACGGGGAAGAAGACGCGGGGGTCCTGCAGCAGCGCCGGGTAGTCGAATTCCGACCGGTCGATGATGTCCGTGAGCTGGAAGTTGCGGCCGAAGCGCCCGTCGTCGAGCGTGATGGGACGGCCCACGACCATTCCGACGGCGAACCTGCTGCCGCCGTCGAAAGGCACGGCTACCGGGGACTTGCCCGGAAGTGTTGAGAAGGCTGCCTCCTGGCGCTGCCGTTTCCGGGACGGCTTCTTGACCAGCGGCTTGGGGGCGGCCTTCCGGGCGACCTTGGCGGGACGGCGCGATGTTTCCTCAGCGTAGACGAACTGGTAGTCGTCCCCGGAGTCCGCGGAGTCCCCGCCGGCGCCCGAACCGGCCCCGGCCCCAGACCCAGCGGCCCCGCCGCCCGAAGCAACGGCGGAACCCTGCGCCGCCCGCCCCACGGCAGGAAGACCGACCTTGACCAGCTTCTCGGGGTCGCCGTGGCCGACGTGCTCGCGGAGAATCCACAGCACGTCACCCTCTGGATCCTCCGGCAGGAACTCGTGCCTGGGCTCCGGCCAGACGTACTCCAGCCCGTGCTCGGTGCCGGGGAACACCTGTTCGTAGAAGTGCGGGTCCTTGCGGATCAGGTTGGAGCGGTGGCTCAGGTGGAAGTCGGGGTCTCCGAGCCACGGCGGAAGCAGGATCTTGGCGGCATAGTCTGGGTGCGCGGCCTGGGGTGCGAACTCTCGGATGTTGTCCCGGGTGGTGTCGTCGAAGCCGCGCTTGGTCCATTCGTCCACCATGGCCAGGCCGTACATGGTGAGCGCAGGCACGTGCCCCATCCACATGCGGATAGCGGGGTGTGACTGCCACCCGTATTCCGGGATGACCAGCGCACGGAGTGTCTGCAGCGCTTCTACGCGCTGCTTGCCGAGCCGGGGGGTGTCCAGCGCGGCCGCGCTTTGCCGGAAATCGGGATAGGGAAGGAATGTTTGCATCCCTTCAGTCTGCCGTCCCTGGCGCCCTGTGCCAATTGAAGTGCCGGACGGCACAGCCAGCGGCCAAAATGGACGGTCCGGTGTTCACATAGTGGACCCATGCATACGGAAGGTTGATTAATCCACTAAGATATCCGAAACCTCACCAGCGTCTGGAAGCCGACTCATGACTCTTACCTCTCCCGCACCCTTGTCCTCCGCCCCCGCGGAGACCAATTCACATGCGCCACAGGAGCCCCAGCTGTTCGTTCCGAAGTACGGCCAAATGCTGGGCGCCGACGCGAACGGGATCCTCGTTCTCGATGAGTTTACTCTGGACCCGGCGGCTGCGCGCAAGGACCAGCACCGTTTCCGCACCGCGCTTGCATCCGTTGCGCTTACCCTGCGCCGCCTTGTGGCTCTGCGCGTTTTCATCGCAGTGGTGGCGGTCGCCAACCTGCCGCTCTTCCTGATGTCCACGGGCTGGTGGATCTACGCCGTGTCCCTGGCACTGGTGATCGGTGTCCACGCCGCCGTGAACTGGCTGAACAAGCACGAGCCGCGCGTCAAGCAGCGCCACGAACTCGAGCTGCACCTGCACCGCGAACGCAGCGACAACTACCGTAAGGTGCGCGACGCCGTGAAGTTCGTCGTCGACAGCCCGGCCCGCGTCAACGAGCACCTCTACCTCGAGCTGCTGCACGCTAAGCGGGTTGCCCTGCACCTCGCGTCCGGCACCGTTGCCCTTCTGGACACCAGCGACGACGCCGCTTGGAAGGTGCGCATCGTCCGGGAACTTCCCGCCGCGGCTTAAGGCCAAACACTGACGCTTCCAGCCGTCACGCTGTAGTGAATAAATTACGACGCCGGGCGTCCCCACTCTGGGGGGCGCCCGGCGTCGTTATCTCTAAAGAAAGACAGACGCAGCGAAGCCGGAAACAACGACGCCGGACACAACGGCCGGGACACGACAACGCCGGGCGGCCCCTCAAAAGGGACCGCCCGGCGTCGTGCTTTAAGGCAGCGCCGCTAAGCGGCCTGACCAAGCAGATTAGGCAGGGAGCTGCAGAACCTGGCCCACGAACACCAGGTTCGGGTTGCTGATGGTGTCAGCGTTGGCGTCGGCGAGGTGCTGCCAGCCGCCGTGGATGCCAAGCTTGTCGGCGATCTTGCTCAGGGTGTCGCCATCCTGGACGGTGTAGGTCTCGCCGCTCACCGCGATGGCGGCGGCGTGACGGGCCTGGACGGGAGCCTGGGCTACTTCGGCCACGGGGGCCTGGGCAACGGGAGCGGTCTGGACGGGAGCCTGGACCGGTGCGGCCTGGACCGGTGCGCTCTGCGGCAGGATCTGCGGTGCAGGAGCGCCACCGCCACCGTTCAGGCCCAGCTTGGCGGAGCAGGCGGGCCAAGCGCCCCAACCCTGGCTGGCCTGGACCTTTTCGGCCACGGCGATCTGCTGGGCGCGGGAAGCGTTCTGGGGTGAGCCGGTTCCGCCGAAAGCGGCCCAGGTCTGCGGGGTGAACTGCAGGCCGCCCGAGAAACCGTTGCCGGTGTTGGTGGACCAGTTGCCGCCGCTCTCGCACTGGGCGAGGGCATCCCAGGTGGAGCCGCTCGTGGCGGTGGGCGTTGCAGCGTTGGCGGCAGTGGCGGAAAGCGCCAGAGTTGCGGCGGAAACGGCGGCCAGGGTGACTCCACGGCGCGCGGCAGTACTAAGAGTGGACTTCTTCATTGGGATGCTCCTGAGGCCACCCGCGCTCGGTCCGTCCCCGGACGTTGTCGCGCTACTGCCCGCCCCTGACGAACTAGAGGTCAATTCGGTATCCGCCGGCCGGGCAGTAACTGGTGGTGGCGGTACCGGGCATTCATGGGCCCGCGTGCGCGGGCATGTGTCCCACCCTAGAGGTGTTGCGCGCCGTTATCAAATCGAGATCTTTATTGACAGTCGAGTGGTTATGGGGCACTCCGGCCGAGCGCGGAAGCCAGGTACTGCGCTGTCCGACTGTCGGGTGAACCGGCGACTGCGGCGGGCGTTCCGGAGGCAATGATCTTTCCGCCGGCGTCCCCGCCGGCCGGTCCGAGGTCGATCACCCAGTCCGCTTCTGCCACCACGTCCATTTCGTGCTCCACCACGACCACCGTGTTTCCCGCGTCGACGAGGCGGTGCAGCTGGGCCATGAGGAGCCGGACGTCGGCCGGATGCAGCCCGGTGGTGGGCTCGTCCAGCAGGTACAGGGTGTGGCCGCGGCGGGCCCGCTGCAGTTCGGTGGCGAGTTTGATGCGCTGGGCCTCACCGCCGGAGAGTTCGGTGGCGGGCTGTCCGAGCCGCAGGTAGCCCAGCCCGACTTCCCGCAGCGTCTGCAGGCTGCGCGCGGCTGAGGGAACGTCCTGCAGGAATTCAGCGGCGGCGTCCACGGTCATTCCCAGGACGTCGGCCACGTTCTTGCCGCGGTAGGTGACCTCGAGGGTTTCCGGGTTGTAGCGGGAACCGCCGCATTCCGGGCAGGGGCCGTAGCTGCCGGGCAGGAACAGCAGTTCGACGGCGACGAATCCCTCGCCCTGGCAGGTCTCGCAGCGTCCGCCGGCCACGTTGAAGGAGAAACGTCCGGCGCCGTATCCGCGGGACCGGGCTTCGTCCGTGGCAGCGAACTCCTTGCGCACGGCGTCGAACAGTCCGGTGTAGGTGGCCAGGTTGGACCGGGGCGTGCGGCCGATCGGTTTTTGGTCCACCGTCACCAGCCGGTCCACGTGGTGCAGGCCTGCCACCGTTCCGACACTCAGCGGGGTGCCCGTTTCGACGGCGTCTAGGGGCTGGTCCTCGCCGGCGGAATCCGGGCCGCCCGCGCCCGCGTCGCCGTGCAGTTCCGATCCCACCACCTCGGCGAGAACGTGGCTGACCAGCGTCGACTTGCCCGAGCCGGAGACTCCGGTAACGGCGGTCAGGACCTGCAGCGGGAAGGACGCGTCGAGGCTGCGGAGGTTGTGGCGTGTGATGTCGTTCAGTTCCAGCCAAGCACCAGGTTCCCGACGGCGGCCGGTTGGCTCGCTGCTGCCGGGCTCGCCGGCGCCGGTGGCACGGGTGCCGGGCAAGTCGGTGCCCGGCGCGCCGCCGCTGGGGGCATCCGGCACGAGGAACGGACGCGTGACGGAGGCCTCCACCGCGGCGAGGCCGGCAACCGGGCCGCTGTACAGTACTTCACCGCCGCCCTCTCCAGCCCTCGGACCCACGTCCACGAGCCAGTCGGCGCGGCGCACGATGTCCATGTTGTGTTCCACCACGAACACGGAGTTGCCCGACGACTTGAGCTGCTCCAGCACAGCGAGCAGGGGCTCGGCGTCGGCGGGGTGCAGCCCGGCCGACGGCTCGTCCAGCACGTACACGACGCCGAACAGACCCGAGCGGAGCTGGGTGGCGATCCGGAGGCGCTGCATTTCGCCGGGGGAGAGGGTGGGTGTCGACCGGCCGAGGGCGAGGTAGCCGAGCCCCAGATCCAGCAGGACGGTGATCCGCTGCAGGAGGTCGCGCGTGATGGCCACGGCCACCTCGTTGCTTTCGCCGGAGGACAGCTTGCGGGAGGCGGTTCCGGCGTCCTTCAGCTCGGTCGTCGGGCGGATGATGTCCGCCAGTTCGGCCATCGGCACTGCGTTGAGTTCGGCGATGGTCTTTCCGGCGAAGGTCACGGCCAGGGCCTCCGGCGTGAGGCCGCTGCCGCTGCACCGCCGGCAGGGGCCGGTTTCCATGAAGCGGAGCACCCGTTCGCGCATCGTGGTGCTCTTGGAGTCCGCGAGCGTGTGCAGCACGTGGCTCTTGGCGCTCCAGAACTGGCCCTTGTACGGCTTTGCTACGCGGTCGCGCTGAGGGGTGATTTCCACGACCGGTTGCTCTTCGGTGAAAAGGATCCAGTCGCGGTCCTTCCTGGGCAGCTCTTGCCAGGGGGTGTCGACGTCGTAGCCCAGGTGGGTGAGGATGTCGCGCAGGTTCTTGCCCTGCCACGCCGTCGGCCAGGCGGCGATGGCCCCGTCCCGGATGCTCAGGGACGGGTCCGGGACCAGGGAGGCTTCGCTCACGGTGTGCGCAACGCCGAGGCCGTGGCACTCGGGGCAGGCCCCGGCGGCCGTGTTGGGAGAGAAGGCGTCCGAGTCCAGGGTGCCGGCACCGGCAGGGTAGCTGCCGGCGCGCGAGAACAGCATGCGGATCGAGTTGGACAGCGTGGTCACCGTCCCCACCGTGGAACGGCTGCTCGGTGTCCCGCGGCGCTGTTGAAGCGCGACGGCGGGAGGCAGCCCGGTAATCATTTCCACCTTGGGATTGTGGCCCTGCTGGATGAGGCGCCGGGCGTACGGCGCCACGGACTCGAAGTACCGGCGCTGGGCTTCAGCGTAGATCGTGCCGAATGCCAGCGAGGACTTGCCCGATCCCGAGACGCCGGTAAACGCAACGATCGCGTCGCGCGGCACAGCCACGTCCACGTTGCGAAGATTGTTCTCGCGGGCACCGCGCACGCGGACGAAGCCGTCCGCGGAATGGTGGGCACCGATGGAGTGGGCGGCTCCGGGGCCGGCTTCCAGGCTCCAGTCCAGATCGGCCAAGGGGGCAGCATACTCTTCAGTCCGCATCTGTTCGACTCTAGCGGTCATAGCCGGTCCGGGGACTATTCTGTCGGGGTGAACACTTACGACGCCGCCGCCGAACCGATCGATCCCACTGCTCCTTCAGGTCAAACTGTGCCTTCAGATCAAACTGCGATTTCTGGTGAAGAGGAGCTGGTGGCGGCCGCGTCGCCGATGCCTTTGGCTGAGCTCCACCTTCACATCGAGGGAACGCTGGAACCGGAACTGATTTTTGCGCTCGCTGAACGGAACGGGATCGAGCTGCCGTACGCGAACCTGGACGAGCTGCGGAGCCGTTACGAGTTCACCGACCTTCAGTCCTTCCTCGACCTGTACTACGCCAACATGGCTGTGCTGCGGACGGAGCAGGACTTCGCGGACATGACCCGGGCTTACCTGGCGCGGGCTGCGGCGGCCGGGGTGCGGCACGCGGAAATCATGATGGATCCGCAGGCGCACCTCTCGCGCGGGGTTTCCCTGGAGACGTGCGTCAACGGCGTGGCGTCGGTGCTCGCCACCTCTGAGGAGGAGTTCGGCATTTCCACGCTACTGATTGCCGCCTTCCTGCGCGACCTCTCCGAGGACTCGGCGCTCGAGGTCCTGGAGGGGCTTCTTGCGATGAACGCGCCGATCGCCGGCATCGGTCTGGATTCCGCAGAGGTGGGCAACCCGCCGTCGAAATTCACCCGGCTGTTTGCCCGGGCCGGCGAAGCAGGCCTGCGGAAGATTGCGCACGCGGGGGAGGAGGGCCCGCCGTCGTACATTGTGGAGGCGCTGGATGTCCTGGCCGTGGAGCGGATCGACCACGGAATCCGGTGCATGGAGGATCCCGAGCTCGTGGAACGGCTGGTCAATGACAGGGTGCCGCTGACGGTCTGTCCGCTGTCGAACGTCCGGCTCCGCGCCGTGGACATGCTGGCCGCCCATCCGCTGCCGGCGATGCTGGCCGCCGGGCTCAACGTCAGCGTGAACTCGGACGACCCGGCGTACTTTGGCGGCTACGTGGACAGCAACTTTGCCCAGCTCGAGTCGGTTCTGGGCCTGTCCGAATTCGACCGGGTCAGGCTGGCCGCCAACTCGATCAGGTCGTCCTTCGCCAGCGAGGAGCGGAAGCAGGAGCTGCTGGCCGAACTGTCGGGCTAGGAATCGGGAGGGGTGCTCAGCGGCTTGGTAACCGCCGGCGCGCCCGTCCGGATGATCCACCAGCCCAGCGCCGCCATGACCAGCCCGACGGGGATCCCGTAGGGCGGCAGTCCGGCGTTGTAGCCGAGGAAGCCGGCGACGACGAAGGCCACACCAAGCCACCAAGGGAACATGCCTGAGCGCCAGCCGGTGATGCCGAAGACCATCCAGCCCAGAGCGAAAAGTACGTAGCTGGAGAGACCTCCGACCGCCAGCATTCCGGACCCTCCGGCGAGGATCGCGCCCGGGGCGACGTCTGCGATCCAGGGGGCGGCGAAACCGTCGAACCACATGTTGCCGGCCATGTCCAGGGTGCCCACCAGCGCGAAGCAGAAGCCGACGGCGCCCAGTCCGCCTGCCCTGCCACCGAGCCTGAAGTAGACGGATGCCAGAGCGAGGGTGAGGCCGATGAAGACCACCCAGTACAGGGCGTTCGTGATCTGGAAGGGCGCCTGCCGCATCATCTCGATCCGGTCCAGGCTCAGGTCGGCAGCGAGCAGGCGCGCCACGTCCGCTGCGGCAAAGACAAGGCCGGACACCAGCGCGATGGGACCGGCGGATCTAGCTAACGGTGAGGACATCTTTCCTCCTGGGGTATGGGTTACCGGTTCCTGAATGGGAGCGCCGGCGCCGTTCGCACGGTACCGATCACCCAGCGCCGATCATCCGGCGCAATCACCCGCCGTCGTTCACTTGGGACGCATGCCAAGCGGGAAACGCCCGACGGCGGTGGCCGAGTGGGGTGCCTTGCGCCACGCCTGGCGGTCCAGTACCACGGTTGCAAGAACTGCCAGGACCACCACCAGGAAGTAAATCAGCTCGGCGCGGCCAGCGGCGGCGGTGCTGAAGCCGAAGGAACCAACCGTGAAGGTGCCCTGGCTGTTGTGGAACAGAAGCGTCAAGAGGACGCTGCCGCCGGTGCGGTTGAAAAGCCACACGTAGAGGAACGTGATAGCGAACGTCGTCGGCAGACCGATCGGGCTTAGCCCACCGAAGAGGATCAGCGGCAGGTGCCACAGCGCTACGAGCACACCGAGGATCGCCGCGGACAGCAGCGGCAGACGCGATGCCTGGAGCAGGGGCAGGGCGTAGCCGCGGAAACCGGGCTCTTCGCCAAGTGGTCCGTCCATCGGATTCACCAGCCTGACCGCGAACACGGTCAGCAGGCCGCTCCACGTCAGCCGTTCCAGGCCCGGGGCGGCGGCGCCGAGTGCCATGGTCACCAAGCCGGTAACCAGGACGAGTGCTGCGGGGAGAAGGAGTGCAACGGCGTACCAGATCCACCCGACGCGCCACCGGATCAACCGCCGTCCCCAGGCACGGAACCCGGGACGTCCCTCGGTCAGGGCCATGACGACGACTGCCGCGGCAAGCGGACCAACCGGCAGGAATTCCATTCGCGGCAACAGCCCGGCCGCGAAGAACGGCCAGGAGGCCCAGGAAATTGCGTAGGCGACGATAAAGAAAGCCAGAAGCCTGTGGTGCTTTAGCCAGCCCATTGAACGGCCCATTGCGGCTCCAAACGGTCTGCAGGTGCTCCAATTGTCCGCCCCGTTTGCTTCGACGCGCCAGCAGGCAGGACCCAGGCAGGACCGTCCGGCCCGGCAGCTGGCCGAATGCTTGCAGGCGCCTTCCATAACTGCTAGTCCTGTGAGGGAGGCAAACGGCGGCGACGGAGCCGCGGACAGCAGTACTTGGACCATGCCGAGTCAAGGAGTGTGCAGCATGCCGCGCAAGAACCCAGACGTTGAAGAGGCGGACGAGAAGGACCTCGAGGTAGGCAAGCCGAAGGAGTGGGCCGCCGGCATCCCGGGCGTCCTGCACTCGATGCAGCCGGCCATCAAACACATGGGCCTGGGCAGGACGGAGAAGACGCTGCTGGCCCTGAACCAGAAGCACGGTTTCGACTGCATGAGCTGCGCCTGGCCGGACCCGGACCACCGGAAGACTTTTGAGTTCTGCGAAAACGGGGCCAAGGCTGTCACCTGGGAAGCTACACCTGTGGTGATTGAGTCGGACTTCTGGGCGGAGCACCCTGTCAGTGAGCTGCGCCAGCGGACTGAGTACTGGCTCGGGATGCAGGGCCGCCTGACGGAGCCGGTGTACAAGCCGGCAGGCGAAGACCGTTACCGTCCCGTGAGCTGGGACGAGGCATTCGGGATTCTGGGCCGGAAGCTCAACGGACTGGCCAGCCCGGACGAGGCCGCCTTCTACACGAGCGGCCGGACGTCGAACGAGGCCGCCTTCATCTACCAGCTGTTCGTGCGGGCCTTCGGCACCAACAACCTGCCGGACTGCTCCAACATGTGCCACGAATCGTCTGGCTGGGCTATGGGCCAGACCATCGGCATCGGCAAGGCCACCATCACCTACGACGACTTCGCCAAGGCGCAGCTCATCATCATCATGGGGCAGAACCCGGGCACCAACCATCCGCGCATGCTCACGGCCCTCGAGGAGGCCAAGGAGGCGGGCGCGGAGATTGTGGCCGTCAACCCGCTGCCGGAAGCCGGGCTGCTGCGGTACAAGAACCCGCAAAAGGTCAAAGGCATCATCGGCCACGGCACCGACCTCGCGGACCAGTTTCTGCAGATCCGCGTGGGCGGCGACATGGCGCTGCTGCAGGCCATTTCGAAGCGGGTCCTCGACGCCGAGGCGAAGAACCCGGGGACCGTGCTGGACCATCGATTCCTCGAGGAGCACTGTGAGGGGCTGGACGACCTCAAAGCACATCTAGAGGGTCTTGACGACGAGACCGTCCTGGCCGCCACAGGACTCCGCTGCGACGAGATCGATGAGCTGGCCGCCCGGTATCTGAAAGCCGACCGGGTCATCATCACCTGGGCCATGGGAATCACCCAGCACAAGAAGGGTGTGGCCACCATCAAGGAGATCATCAACCTTCTCCTGCTGCGTGGAAACATCGGCAAGCCGGGGGCCGGCGCCTCGCCGATCCGCGGGCACAGCAATGTGCAGGGGGACCGGACCATGGGCATCTGGGAGCAGATGCCGCCCGCCTTCCTCGACGCGCTCGGCAAGGAGTTCAGCTTCGACCCGCCGCGCGAGCACGGCGCTGATGCCGTGGAAACCATCCGAAGAATGCGCGACGGCGGGATCAAGGTTTTCGTGGCCTTGGGCGGAAACCTCGTGGCCGCCATTTCGGACACGCACGCCGCCGAAGCGGCAATGGAGAACACCGACATCACCGTCCAAATCTCCACGAAGCTGAACCGCTCGCACACGGTGACGGGCAGGGAAGCCCTCATTCTGCCCACCATGGGGCGCACGGAAATCGACCTCCAGGAGTCCGGTCCGCAGTTCGTTTCCGTGGAGGACACCGTTTGCGCCGTTCATCCCTCGGCAGGGCGGGTGCAGCCCGTTGCGCCGAACCTGCTGTCGGAGGTGGCGATCGTCTGCCGGATCGCGCGGGAGACGGTGGCGGGGAAGTCCAGCGCGGACTGGGCAGGGTTTGAGAAGAACTACGACCTCATCCGCGAGCACATTTCCCACGTGGTTGCCGGCTGCGAGAACTACAACGACAAGATCCGGCAGGAAGGCGGCTTCGTCCTGCCCAACGGCCCGCGCGATTCGCGGACCTTCCCCACGCCCACGGGCAAGGCCATACTGACGGTCAATCATTTGGAGAGCATCGAGCGGCCAGCCGGCACGCTGATCCTGCAGTCCGTCCGCTCGCACGACCAGTTCAACACCACCATCTACGGGCACAACGACCGCTACCGCGGCATCAAAAAGGGCCGCGACGTGGTGTTCGTGAGCCCCGAGGACATCGCCGAACTTGGCCTCAGCGACGGCCAGTTCGTGGATATCCACGGCGTATACGAGGACAACGTGGAGCGGGTGATGCGGAAGCTGCGCGTCGTTTCGTATCCCACGGCCAGCGGCTGCGCGGCCACCTACTACCCGGAGGCCAACGTGCTGGTGCCCCTGGACAGCGTCGCGGAGGGAAGCAACACGCCGGCGTCCAAAGCTGTGCTCGTGCGGTTGGAGCCCACCGCGGAGCCTGTTTAGCTCCCGGCGCTTCCTGACCGCCCCGTCACGCATCGCCCTTACTGGGCGGTGCGTGACCAGCCTTCGCTGTCCGGGCCGCCCTCGGTGCCGTGCTCACACAGCCGCAGGGCGACGTCGGCCGCCGATTGCACCGCCTCCTGCGGCGACGCGCTGCTGCCGTGTGCCCGGAGTCCGGCGGCGTAGCCGACCAGCAGCGCGGTGACAGGAGCGGCACGTCCGTTCACCGCGCGGGAAGACTCGTCGGCCAGGCGAGCGACCAGCTGCTGGTCCACCTTCAGATCCAGGATCTGCAGCGCCTGGATGAGCCGATGGCTCCAGTCTGCGAGGTCCTGGTCAGTGTCGCCGGTGCCGGACGCTCCGGCAGAGGCGGTGCCGCCGTCGCCTTCGGTGTTGCCTGTCATTGGACTACCTTTCCTGCTCGTCTCTAACTCGTTGATGCGGTGATCCCGGCGGATGCGCCGGGTTCTAAGTATCTATCGAGGCCATGTGCGGGTAGCGCGCTCCTGCGGCAGCGCCCGCCGGGGCAAGCTCATCAAGGCGGGCAAGGTCCCCGGCTGAAAGCTCGACGGCGGCCGCGCCCAGGTTTTCGGCCAGGCGTTCGCGCTTTTTGGTGCCGGGAATGGGGACGATGTGATCGCCCTGCGCGAGCAGCCAGGCCAGAGCGAGCTGCGCCGGAGTGCACTGCTTCTCATCTGCGAGTTCCTTGACCCGGTCCACAAGCTGCAGGTTCCGGGTGAAGTTTTCGCCCTGGAAACGGGGGGAGTGCCGCCGGAAGTCATCCGCAGCAAAGTCGTCGGGGCGGCGCAGCTGGCCGGTGAGGAAGCCCCGGCCCAGGGGGCTGTAGGGCACGAAACCGATTCCCAGTTCGGCCAGCACGGGGAAGACCTTCGTCTCCGGCTCCCGCTCCCAGAGTGAATACTCGGTCTGCAGCGCGGTGATTGGATGGACGGCATGCGCCCGGCGGATGGTGTCAGCGCTGGCTTCGGACAGCCCCAGATGACGGACTTTGCCGGCCTCGACGAGCTCCGCCATCGCCCCGACGGTGTCCTCGATCGGAATGGTCTTGTCCACCCGGTGCTGGTAGTAGAGGTCGATGTGGTCCACTCCGAGCCGCTGCAGGCTGGCGTCGCAGGCGGCGCGGACGTAGTCGGGGCGGCCGTTGATGCCCACCCAGGAACCGTCCTCCCGCCGCTCATCTCCGAAGTTCGTGGCCAGGACCACGTCGGAGCGCCGGCCCGCGATGGCCCTGCCCACCAGCAACTCGTTCGTGAACGGGCCGTACATGTCTGCGGTGTCAAGCAGGGTTCCGCCGGCGTCCAGGAAGGCGTGGATGGTGGCGATGGACTCGCTGTCATCGCCGGTTCCGTAGAACTCGCTCATGCCCATGTAGCCGAGGCCCAGGCTGGAGACGGAAAGTGGACCAAGTGTGCGGGATTCCATGGGGCTCTCCTCAGGTAGGTTGCGGGAGTGGCTCAGGGAGGTGCGGTGTAGTCGCCACTATAAGTCGATTCGCGGCAATTTTGCTCCACTTTCGTGGCGCCGAAATGCCGCCGGCCCCGGGTCTGCCGCATGCCGGCGCGGTTTTCCCGGTGGCTGGCGGCGGTGCTGCTACCTGAAGTGGTGCGGATATGCGCTGCAACCTGACGCGCGGAGCGGGGCGACAGCTATGGCGTGGGGCTGCCGCCGTTGACGTTCAGGGTCTCGCCGACAACGAAGCTCGATTCCGCCGAGGCCAGGAACACGTAGGCCGGGGCGAGTTCGGCGGGCTGTCCGGCGCGGCCCAGGGGAGTGTCCTTGCCGAACTCGGGCAGCGCTTCCTTGGGCTGGCCGCTGCTGACCTGCAGGGGCGTCCAGATCGGCCCGGGAGCCACGGCGTTCACACGGATGCCCTTCGGTGCCAGCTGCTGGGCCAGTCCCTTGGTGAAGTTGTTGATGCTCGCCTTCGTGGTGGCGTAGTCCAGGAGTGTCGGCGACGGGTTGTAGGCCTGGAGCGACGTGGTGTTGATGATTGTGGAGCCAGCGGGAAGGTGTGGAACCGCGGCCCTGGTGAGCCAGAACATGGCGTACACGTTGGTCTTCTGCGTGTGGTCGAACTGCTCGTCGGTGATGTCGCCGATGTCCTCCTGCGCCACCTGCTTTCCTGCGTTGTTCACGAGGAGGTCCAGTCCGCCCAGTTCCTGCAGTGCGGTGTCCACCAGCTTCTGGCAGATTGCGGCGTCCTTGAGGTCTCCGGGCACCTTCACGGCTTTGCGGCCGGCCTTCTCAATCAGGTTCGCGATCTTTGCGGCGTCTTCCTCCTCCTCCGGCAGGTAGGAAAGTACGACGTCGGCCCCTTCCCGGGCGAAAGCGATCGCCGTCGCTGCGCCGATGCCTGAGTCCGCGCCAGTGACGATTGCCTTCCTGCCGTCGAGGCGTCCGGTGCCGCGGTAGGTGTCCTCGCCCAGGTCGGCCTTGGGTTCAAGTTTGGCGTCCAGGCCGGGCTCGGGCTGGTGCTGCTTGGGCGGTTGGATGTGCTCGTAAGCGGTGACAGGATTCTTGAACGTGTACTGGTCGGTCATGGTTCTCCTCCAGATGGTGTTGAACGCGGACAGGATCATCGTGCTCCGGGCGGTGCTGGCATCGGGATAATGCTAAGCATGCTTACCGTCTACCCTAACGAGATGACGGCGGCGCCGCCAGTGGTGCCGCAGTTCGGAATGCGAGGCGCGGGCTCCCGCTGCGAAGGGCATCCGGCAGTCTCTTCCGCGGGCTGCAGCACCTCATTAGGCTGGCAGTCCCAGCACGGGCGAGCGACGCGCCGGTGGCGGTCCTCATGAGTGAATCCGGCATGCGGTGACCAGCACGCGGTAACCAAGGAGTGAAGGCGATGGAAGACCAAGACATTCTGCAGCGCATTCAGGCGCTGGTTGACGAAGAACACCAGCTCCGTGAGCCGGCGGCGTCGGGCCCGGCCGGCGGCTCCGGCGGGGACGGTTCCGACGGGGATGAGGAGGATCGGGGTGAACGCCGCGCGCGGCTGCGGCAGGTAGAGGAGGCGCTGGACCAGTGCTGGGATTTGCTGCGACAGCGGCGCGCGAAGGCGAAGGCCGGCGAAGATCCCAACGAGGCGGATGCCCGGCCCGTCAATGAGGTGGAAGGCTACGTGCAGTAAGTCGCCGGTAATGCGGAAGGGCGGCCGCCGCTGGCAGCCGCCCTTCCGTGTCGCTGATCCGCGGTCAGTGCTTACTGTTCCTGGCCGCTGTGCAGTCCGTCGTCGCTGCTGTCTGAGGAGGCCGCGTCGCCGGTGTCGTCGGACAGGTCCATGTTGCCGCGGGCTTCCTCCATGGTGGGGCCGCCGGACGGGACGCTGTAGCGCTGCGGGCGGATGCCGTGTGACTGTTCCTCGATGAGCGCCTGCTCCTCGCTGAAGCGGATGGCGTTGGCGTCATCACCCGCATCGCCGGGAACGTCGTCCCGGAGCTTCGAGGGGTTCGGAACGATAAAGCCGTCTGCCTTGCTGCTGTGTTCACTCACTGAATTCATCCCTTCCGACTAGTGCCTCACTCTGTATCGTAAGCCTACTTTCTATTTCCGCCGCCAGAAAATTTTCGAGGGGTAAGCTAGTCCCCGCAAATCTCCAGAAACCGAGATTTCCGGCTCAGTTCCGGTGTAATCCCCGTCATAGTCGGTCACGACACACAATGTTTACCGAACAAAGTCGCCAGATTTGCCCAGTACTTGGCAAACTACTGGGGGAACAATCGCTCTGTAAGGGGAACCATGCGCAAGACTGCCGCCGAAAACACCAACATCCGCCTTAAGGCCGTGCTGGACGTTCTGGCAGAGGGGGTGTTGTCCGGTGAGTCGCAGAACGCCGGCGCCGTGCTGGCTGAAGCCCTCGTCCGGGTTCCGCTGAACGCCTACGAAGCTGAACTCCTCAGCGGCGGGATTCCCCGCGGCCACAAATCGCTGACCACCGCCACGGCCAAGCTGGTCAAGGCCGGCTGGCTGGTCAAGGGACGCTCCGGCTGGACCATCACCGAGGACGGGCAGCGCGCTACGGTTGCTTTCCCGGACGCAGCCAGCTTCTCGGCAGCGCTCGACGCCGGTACCCCGGTCCCTGCCGACACGCCCCTTCCGGTGGCCGCACCTGCCAAGCCGGCAGCCAAGAAAGCGCCCGCGAAGGCCGCCGCAGCCAAGGCAGAGAAGGCTCCGTCCAAGGCAGCGAAGGTTGTCGACAAGGCCGCCAAGCTGATCGAGGATGCCGTCGCTCCCGTGGCCAAGGCTGTCCTGAAGAAGGCAGAGGCCGACGCTGAAGCGCAGGCTCCCGCCGTCGAAAACTCCGCGGAAGCCATCGACCAGCCCGCCGCCGTAGCTGTGGCCGGCGACTTCAACACCCTGCTGGGAGCCCCGGAGAACTGGGCGCCGCAGTACGACGAAGCGCAGATGAAGCTGGACGAGCTGGACCAGCTGTGGAAGCTTTCGGCTGAAGTCCCGGCTGGCTACTACACCTTTAAGATCGCCCTCAACCGTTCCTGGGATGAGAACTACGGCGCGTTCGGCGCGTTCGATGGAGCCAACCACGAACTGCACCACTCCGGCGGACTGCTCACCATCCGCTACGACCACCGGACCCGGGACATCACCGTCAACTGACCCCATCCGGCCGAAGCCCCGCTGCAGCACCACGCTGCAGCGGGGCTTCGCTGTGCGTTGGTCGAGCCTGTCGAGACCCAAGCCGCCGGCGCTACATTGGTTCCATGACTGACTCGAAGGCAGCAGACCCGGACAGCGTCCGCCTCACCGCACGCGTCACGGGAATGGTCCAGGGTGTCGGCTTCCGCTACTGGACCGCGCGGAAGGCCGACGAGCTGGGGCTGACCGGTTCGGTCCGGAACGACGACGACGGTTCGGTCGCCGTCGTCGCGGAGGGCCCGCAGCCCGACATCGTCGAATTCAGGCGTTGGCTTGGTTCATCCCAGGCGCCGGGCAGGGTGGCTCACGTCGATGAGAAAGTTTCCCCGGCTGAGGGCGGATTCAGGAGCTTTCAGGTCGTCGGCTGAGCTCACCGGGGCTGAGGCCCAGGAAGGCCCCGAGCTCCTCAAGTGCGAAGGGGCGCGAGGGCATGTAGTTCGTGAGCTCGGGGGAGCGGACGATCACGGCCCGCCACTGGCCCCGCGACACAGCCACGTTGATCCGGTTGCGGTTCAGCAGGAATTCGGCTCCCCGGGGTGCCTCGGCAATGGCCGAGCATGCCATGGACACGAGCACTATGGGAGCTTCCTGCCCTTGAAACTTGTCCACGGTACCCACCCGCACGCCCGGCAGGCCATCCTGATCCAAGGCATGCCGGATGGTCTGGACCTGGGCGTTGTAGGCAGCCACCACCAGGATGTCCCTGGCTTCCAGCCGCCGGATCGGCTCGTCCTTGCCCGGCGTCCACTTGAGCCCGATATGTTCGCGTGCCAGTCCGACGATCGCGGCTGCCTCTTCCGCCGAACTCGTGGTGTGGCCGGCATGCGGCACCAGGACGGTTTCGACGCCCGGCGGCACCCCGTCGAGATGGCGCAGGGATGCCGCCGGCGCGGACTCCAGCCTGCCGTCGTAACTGAGCACTGACACCTTGCGGCACAGCTCGGGATGCATCCGCCAGGAATCGGCGAGGAAATAGCCCAGCTCTGCAGGCAACGTGGCATGCCCGGCCGACAGCCAGCCGAGTGCCGATTCATCGACCGGCTCCGGATGGGAGCCCTGGGTGACCTGCGGAAGCTGTTGCGGGTCGCCGAGCAGCAGAAGCCGCTTCGCGGACCGGGCCACAGCCAGGGTGTTGGCCAGCGAATACTGGCCGGCCTCGTCAATGACCAGCAGATCCAGCGACCCTGCCGGGACGCATTTGCCCGTCATGGTCCAGGCGGTTCCGCCAACCAGGCAGCCGCCGTCGGCGTTCAAGAGCCTCGCGATATCCTCATCGGCGACGCAGGTCCACGGAACGTCGTGCGGTTGCGCCAGCCTTTTGGCCACGGCTGCAGGATCCACCCCGGCCTTCGTAATGGCCGTGCAGAGCATGTTCTCGACGACGGCGTGGGACTGGGCGACCACACCAACCTTCCAGCCGGCTTCCACGAGCCGGGCAATAACGTGGGAGCCGACGAACGTCTTGCCGGTCCCCGGAGGTCCCTGCACAGCGAGGTAGGACCGGTCCAGGTGCTTCAGTGCCTGGGTAATGGCTGAGACGTAGTCGGCGTGCCCCGCTTCATCATTGCCGACCGCAGGCAGATTCGGGAGGCCGGCCAGCCTGGGTGCTGTGCGCCGCAGGATGTCCACTCCGGGATGCTTGGGGAGTTCCGGCAGCGTGAAGCCGACAAGCTGCGCGAGCTCTGTCAGGGCTGCCTCGATGCTGACGGTGGGAATGGGGCGGTCGTCCGTCAGTGCCATGGGTAGCTGAAAGTATGGCGGCACCTTGCCCGTGGACTTCTCCGTGATGGTGATGACGGTCCGGCCGGGCTGATCAGGATGGTCTTCGACGGCCACCACGAGCGTGCCGAAGATGCCGTCACGGGAGGGCGGCATGGCGGCTTCATGGCGTGCTGACTCCGCGCCTGCCGACGAGCCGGCCGCAACCGTGCCCGGGTCCGTGCTTGCCACGCTGCCCCCGGCCGCTGTGCCCGCGCCCGCAGATTGGCCGGTCCCCGCACGCCTCGGCGTCCGCCCGCCGTCGACCTCCCCCAGCCCGTCGGGCAGGGGGGCCTCGAACATCCGGAACCAGGTGGAGCCCGGCTTGAATTCCGAGCCCTCGCTCATGATCCCGGTGAGCTGCAAGGTGCGGGACTCAGTCCGGGCCCGGGAGGTGGGCGGC
The DNA here is from genome assembly GCF_040448525.1 of Arthrobacter sp. K5. NCBI lineage: Bacteria > Bacillati > Actinomycetota > Actinomycetes > Micrococcales > Micrococcaceae > Arthrobacter > Arthrobacter sp. K5. The sequence goes on from NZ_CP159279.1 coordinate 4,226,234, forward strand.
GCCCAGTCCGAGACCACCTCGGCCGCTTCCACGATGAAGACGTTGCTCTGGTCCCGCCACCTGTCGACCTCGGATTCGAGGCGGTCGAAGTGCTCCCACCAGAACTGCTTGCGCTCCCGCCGGTGATAGCCGGTGGCCGCCGCGACCATGGCCACGGCCTGCTCGTCCGGCCCCAGCTCGCGGTGCTCCGGAATGGCGTCCAGGAAGGCGCGCAGGCTTGCTTCCTCCGGCGAAGGTTCCGCGTCCGGAGCTGCATCCGCACCGGGCATCCCCGGGACTGCGTCCACCCCGGGCATTCCCGCGCCGGCGTCCGCCACGCCCGCCTCGCCAGGAGCGGCAGGCGCACCGCCACGCAGCTGCAGCAGCCAGTCCCGCAGGCGCAGCGTGGACAGGCAGTCGTACTGGTTGTAGTCGGAAATGGAGGCCAGAATGGCGGCCGCCTCCGCCTGCGTGTCGGGGCCGGCGTCGCGTGCCTCGCAGTAAGCGGCGTAGGCCACCACCGAGGCTCCGGCGTCTTTGACGTCCCCGGAGCGCAGATTGTCCCCCATATACAGGGGCTCGAGCTTCTTGATGGAGTACGAGGCTTCGGAAATCCGGAGTGAATGCCGGACCGTGGCGTAGAGGTCCACGAGGAGCCCGTCACGCAGCCACGAGTCCACCACATCCTCGCCGGCAACGTGGTTCAGCGAGAGGTTGCGCAGGGCCGTTTTTTCGTAGGGCGCGTAGTGGTAGACGTGCATGTCCGGATACTGCGCGCGGCGCTCCTCCACGTAGGCGAGGAAGTCCAGGAACGCCCGCCGTTCGTCCGCTCGGGAGTGAGCCCAGAACGGACGGAAGACCGGTTCCTGGCCTGGCGGGTCGGTGGGCCGCGCGGCCTCAATCACGCCGAAGAGGTACTCCAGGCCCCACTGGCCAGCGGGATCCTGCCAGAGCGGGTCGCCCTCGAAGTCGAAGAAGATGTCGCCGTCACTCGGGGCAGGAATGCCGGCCAGCGCGTTGTCCGCCAGCACCCTGTACGTGACGGTGTGCGGCTGGCCCTCCTTCACGAAGGTGCGTGAGCCGTCGGCCGCCTCCAGCCCGGTCTGCATCCTGGCCTGGTCACGCAGGCGCCGCCGCGAACCGGTGGCCAGGTTCGGCGGCAGTTCGGCGAGGGCGTCGATGGTGGTGATGCCATCCGCGACGAGCTTCTTCCGCTGGACGGACGTCATGCCGGCCACCATCAACAGGTCCCGGTGCCTGGCCACCTGCTCGGCGCAGTAGTCGCATCTGCCGCAGTAGCTGACACCCGGCTGCTGCCACGCCACGGCGGTCTCCCCGCGACGATGCCTAGCAGTGAGCTCCCGGAAGCGCGCCCGGCGCTCGCGGTACACCGGCAGCAGATCGTCCAGTGAGTGCGAGCTGCGCTCCATGTTTCCCAGCACCAGGGTGACGCGCGGGGCCGGTTCCAGTCCGAGGCCGATCAACTGGTCGCCGTAGGCGGCGAGCTGCAGCAGGGCCCCTACCTTGGCGTGGCGCGCCAGCTTGGTGTCCCAGACCGCGTACCGCTGCGCTTCATGCACTCCATCAGGCAAGGCAGGCTCCTCACGCACGAGGAAGTCCGCGTAGCCGAGGAACTCGCCGTCGAAGAAGGTGGCCTGGAAGACGACGTCGGCCCCGGCGCGGAGCACAGTGGCGGTTTCGCGCGCCTTGTCCGTCAGGCTGGCCCGGTCCGGAGTTCCACGTTCTATGCAGTAGACGCCGCTTCCGCGCGAGGAATCCCACGTGCCATGGCGGTCGACGAGTGAAGCGAGCACCTTGTGCTCGTGGAGGTCGCCGAGCTTGCCCGCCCGTGCCTGCATCTCATCGGCGGGGAAGTCGGCTTTGGGGGAGCGGCCCAGCTTCTCGTCCAGGATCCGGAGCGTGCGGTACTCGCATTCGCTGGCGGCCACGAGGTCGCTGGCTGAAAAGACCAGATCAGCCGGGGCTCCCGGCGTGGTTGGGTCGAGCAGGAACATGGGGCCTCCCCATTGGCAGCCTCGCTCCGGGACGGTTCCCGGTGCGCTGATTCGAATCTAGCAAGAGGCTGTGACAATCAAGCCGCATCGGCCTGGGACTGCACCAATGGGGGACCCTATGTGCCTGCCGGTTAGGTGACGGGCTGCTTGCCGTTGTGGGAGTAGGTGAGGCAGTCGGCGTTGTCCGGGCCGGGGCCGACGTGGACTTCCGGTGCGCTGCACATCAGATGGTTGTTATGGACGCATTCGGCCCGTTGGCATGCTCCGACACCGGCAAGGACCTTCGGAAGGCCGCCGTGAGTGCCCGTATCAATGAAGGTGGCGCACGAAGCGTGGTCTGTGGTGCCGCCAACTGTGATGGCCTCGGCGTTGCATTCAGAGTGGTCGTTGAAGGAGCAGTTGGTGACGCTGCAATCGGCTACATGCGTGCTCATGGGATTCCTCCACGGTTCCGGACGCCCTGGCTGGGCGGCTCGCTGTTCCCAACGTAGGCCCGATGCGCCGGATCAAAAAGACCCAATTGTGTTGCGTAATTATCGTAATTGCAGGATCTGCCCCGTAGTCGCCCGGCATGGCTTAGCAGGGCCCCATGGACCCTTTGCGGGCACCGTTCTAGACTGGCAGGACCCTCCACCTTTAGGGCCCGACGGCGCCGTCCGGCCTTTCAGGGGAATGCCCTGGAGGGCGCATCACATCACTCAGGAATTCACCGCCGACCCTTCATCGGGAAGGGTCCGTGACGCCAGGAGGAAAGAGATGGAAGGGAACAAAGCCGTTGCCTACAAGGGACCCGGCAAGGTGGAAGTCATCGACATCGACTACCCCACTTTTGAACTCAAGGACGGGCCGGGCGTAAATCCGGCCAACGTGGGGCGCCAGGTTCCCCACGGAGCAATTGTAAAAACTGTGGCCACCAACATCTGCGGTTCGGACCAGCATATGGTCCGCGGCCGGACCACGGCTCCGCCGGACCTGGTGCTGGGCCACGAAATCACCGGTGAAGTGGTGGAGGTGGGGCCCGGCGTCGAATTCATCAAGGTCGGGGACATCTGCTCCGTGCCGTTCAATATTTCGTGCGGCCGGTGCCGGAACTGCAAGGAGCGCAAGACCGGCATCTGCCTCAACGTGAACCCTGACCGGCCGGGGAGCGCCTATGGCTATGTGGACATGGGCGGCTGGGTGGGCGGCCAGGCCAACTATGTCCTGGTGCCGTACGCAGACTGGAACCTGCTCAAGTTCCCGGACAAGGACAAGGCCATGGAGAAGATCCTGGACCTCGCCATGCTCTCGGACATCTTCCCCACGGGCTTCCACGGTGCTGTGACGGCGGGGGTCGGCGTCGGCTCCACCGTATACATCGCGGGGGCCGGTCCGGTTGGACTGGCAGCGGCGACCAGCGCGCATCTGCTGGGTGCCGCCGTCGTAATTGTGGGCGACATGAACGGCGACCGCCTGGCGCAGGCCCACAGCTTCGGCTGCGAAACCGTCGACCTGACCAAGGGCGGCCCGGCGGAGCAGATCGAGCAGATCCTGGGGGTCCCCGAGGTGGACTGCGCCGTGGACGCTGTGGGGTTTGAGGCGAAAGGGCATGGCGAGGGTGCCAAGGAGGCGCCGGCCACGGTGCTGAACTCGCTGATGGACATCACTGCCGCCGGCGGGGCGTTGGGCATCCCGGGACTGTATGTCACGGGTGACCCGGGCGGCATCGACGAGGCCGCCAAGAAGGGATCGCTGAGCCTGAGCCTCGGCACGGGCTGGGCGAAGTCACTGAGCTTCACTACAGGACAGTGCCCGGTGATGAAGTACAACCGGCAGCTGATGATGGCCATCCTCAACGACCGCGTGCAAATCGCCAAGAACGTCAACGCGAAGCCGATCCTGCTGGAGGACGCACCCAAGGGCTACGCCGAGTTCGACGCCGGCGCCGCCACCAAGTACGTGCTGAACCCGAACGGATACCTCAGCTGACGTAGGGCAGCAATGCGGGGCCGCGTGCAGTTTTCCACATAGGGGTTGGGCAGCACGCGGCCCCCATTGCCGTCGTCGTAGAGTAGGGCCAGACTCGTGGAACAACCGACCCAGCCGCAGGAGGATCCATGAACAGCCAGCCTGACGAAACACCTCTCGAAGTCCCGGAAGTCGACGCGTTTGAGCAGCGCCAGTCGGCGGGCGGGGAATCCGGGGAGGAGGAACAGCGGCCGCTGCCCGAGGACGTTCCCGAGGCGGACGCCCTGGAGCAGCGGACCCCGCTGCGGTCCAACGGCCCGCCGGCGGCGCCGGATCTCTCCGCCGAGGAAGCGGCCGAGGCCGACGCCATTGAGCAGGCCGCGGGCACGCCTGGCAGCGACGAGGACGACTACCCGTTCGCCGGGGAGGTGGAGCCGGAGCAGGGCTGAGGAGCGGCCCGTCTGGCCGGGCGCCGGGCGGCGGGTCCGGCTACACGGTTCCAGTTACTTGGTTCCAGCCGCCGTTCCTCCAGCCGCTGTACCTCCAGCTACAGTGCCGCCGCACTGGGCCAGGACCGAGGCCATCGCGGTGCGTTCGGCCTGCGTCACCCACAGCTTGTACTTCGCCTTGACCGAAATCTGCCGCGCGACGTACGGGCAGCGGTAGGCACGGCTGCCGGGCAGCCAGGTGGCGGCGTCGCCGTCGGACTTCTGCTGGTTGGCGGGTCCGGAAGCGGCGAGCAGGTTGAGGGGATCGTTGGCGAACGCGGTCCGCTGTGCCTTGCTGAGGCGCTGGGCGCCCTTTTGCCACGCATCGCTGAGGGCAACGACGTGGTCGATCTGGACTGCGCTGCTGGTTTTGCTGCCGCGGGTGAAGGCGATGGTGGTGGCGGTGTACGGATCCGCGAGGGTGCCGGTCAGGACGATGCAGTTCTTCGTTCCGGGCTTGAACGTGGTCTTGGTGAGGTCCCGGGCCAGGATGTCGTTGCGGGTGTCGCAGCCGTTGTGGTCCGTGTCCGACCACGCCGGACCGAACTCCTCCCGGTCGTAGCCGGTTTTCGGGGCGCGGCCTTTGACGGGCAGGGTGGCGAGGAGGTCGGCTGCCTTGACGGCATACCCCGGTGCGTTTCCGGTTGACCCGCCGGGGACAGCGTCCGACGACGGCTGCCGGGTTGCGCTGATAACCCCGCCGCAGGCGGTGGTGGCCAGGATGACGGCGGCAAGGGCGCCGGCGGCAAACCAGTTTCTTTTGCGGGGTGGTGCTTGATGCAAGGCGGTTTACTCCCGTGGCGCTGGTCGTCGATTCAACGGTCGATCGTACTGGCCGGCGCGACGGAGCTGGCGGTGCCACGCGGGAGACGTGCCCGAAACGCAGAGAGCCCCGCACTGCCTGACGGCTTTGCGGGGCTTCTCCTAGCGGCAGGACCACCCCGGATGGGGGATACGCGGTGGGCCTGTTCCTAGGCTAGAGAAGTTTCCTGACAATTGGCTAGGAATGTGTTCTTCCCGGTGGGTTCGCTTGCCGCTCGAATGCGCTCCCGATGAAGCTACTCGTCCTTGACTTCACCGCCGGGCTAAACCAGTGTTGAAATCGCACTGACCAGCAGGTTTTTCCTTCAAAGGAGATGCGTCATGACTCTTCCCGCAGGCCTGACTCCCGGTATTTGGACACTCGATATGTCCCACAGTGAGATCGGCTTCAGCGTACGGCACGCCGGGATCAGCAAGGTCCGCGGGCGGTTCCGGGAAGCAACCGGCGAAGCCCACGTGCGGGACTCCCTGGCCGATTCTTCGCTGCATGCCACCGTCAGCACCGCAAGCTTCGATTCCGGCGACGCCAACCGTGACGCGCACGTGAAGGGGGAGGATTTCTTCGACGTCGGGAAGTACCCGGAGATGACTTTCACGGGCACGCACATTGACGGCGACGGCGAGGACTACACGCTGACGGGCGACCTCACCATCAAGGGCATCACCAAGCCGGTTGAACTGGAGGTCGAGTTCACCGGCGTGGCCGTCGACCCCTTCGGAGCCACCCGCGCAGGCTTTTCGGCCGAGGCCGACATCAGCCGCAAGGAGTTCGGCCTGACCTGGAACGCCGCCCTGGAAGCAGGCGGACTCCTGGTCAGCGACAAGGTGAAGATCAACCTTGAAGCGGCCCTGGTGAAGCAGCAGTAGCAAGCGGCCCGTCGGGTTTCGACAAGCTCAACCAGCGGACCGACGGGCCGAACGGGCTTAGGAAAGCCGGGCGATGCTGCGGCGGACCGGGCGTGATGCTGTGCCGTCCGAGAAGAGCTCGGGCGACGATGCCTGGATGCGCTTGACGTCCTCGAAGACGCCGCGCAGGTGGACCCGCAGGGAGCTGTCCGCTTCGGGGCGATTGTTGGCTTCGAGCGCGTCCACCACGGCGGTGTGCTGCTCAATCAGCGTGGACACGGGCCGGGTGTCGATCAGGCTGAGCCGGCGCGCGCGGTCCAGGTGCGCCTTGGCCGAGTTGACCGCTGTCCACGCCGACTCGTGCCCCGCCAGCCGGAGCAGCTCGCGGTGGAAGTCCTCGTCGAGCCGGAAGAACTCCTCGACGTCGCCGGCGGATTCCGCGTCCCGCTGGGCAGCCAAAATTTCCCGCAGCCCGGCAAGCCCTGCGGCGTCAACGACGGCATCCTTCAGGGAGGCACACTCGATGGCCTCGCGCACAAACTGGGCCTCTGCAACCCGTCCCAGATCCACGAGCGAGACGAACGAACCGATCTGCGGGAAGACCTGCACCAGCCCTTCCTCACGCAGCAGGATGAGGCTCTCCCGCACGGGCGTCCGGCTGACACCCAGTTCCTGGGCGAGCTCGTTCTCGGACAGCGGCTCGCCGGGAGGGAGCTGCAGGGAGATGATGCGACGCCGGAGCGTATCCAGTGTCTGGTCCCGCACGGAGAGCCGCGGAGACTGCCCTTTTTCGGGTTTGCCGGTTGCCATGCATCCAGTGTAGCCATCGTTGACAAACTAGAATGGTAGTGCTTGTATGGTAGTCAGCAAAGTGCGAGGAGGAAGCAGATTCCCCCCGAATGCACTGAAGTCGCGTGATCGGGTTTCCCCGCTTTTCAGGCTGGCGCCGAAGCGGCGCCTATAAGGCCTCCTGGCCATCAGAACCTCCAAGGAAGAAGGACTGGCAATGCACGACCCAACAGCGTCGGCGGCAAACACCCCCGCCGCGGCCCCCACGCATGATCTGAAGAAGGTCCGCCGCACAGCAGCCGCGTCATTCATCGGAACGATGGCTGAGTACTACGACTTCTTCATCTACGGAACAGCGTCGGCGCTCGTCTTCAACAAGATTTTCTTTCCTGAAATTGACCCTCTTTTGGGAACACTCGCCGCCTTTTCGACCTACGCCGTCGGGTTCTTCGCCCGGCCCTTGGGCGGGATCGTCTGGGGCATCATCGGCGACCGGATCGGCCGGAAGAAGGCCCTCGTCTACACGTTGCTCATCACGGGTCTTGGCACTTTTGCCATAGGTCTCCTGCCGACCTACGAAACCATTGGCCTTTGGGCGGCAGTGATCCTTGTTGTCGTGCGTCTTCTGCAGGGGTTTGGCGTCGGTGGCGAGCAGGGCGGTGCGGTACTGCTTACCGCTGAGGCTGCCCCACCAAACCGCAGGGGTTTCTTCGCCAGCCTTGTCCAGCTCGGATCTCCCGCGGCGTATTTGGTTCCCTCCGCCCTATTCGCTTTCCTGACCACCCAGCTGTCCCAGGAGCAGTTCCTCCTCTGGGGCTGGCGCGTGCCGTTCCTGCTCAGCATCGTTGTGGTCGCTGTCGGCCTGTACATCCGGTTGCGCGTTGATGAGTCGGAGACGTTCAAAGCGGTGAAGGAAAATGCTGCCTCACAGCAGGCCCCGATAAAGGTGATCTTCAAGACGAGCCGCCGTGAAGTCCTTTTGGGCATGGGTTCCAAGTTCGTCGAGGCCGCGGTGTTCCCGTTCTACACCGTCTTCCTGGTCGCCTACTCCAAGCACCTCGGCAATGACTCGGCATTCGTCCTCCAGGCCATCATCATCGCCATCATCGCCGAACTCATCATGATCCCAGTCTGGGGGCATCTGACTGACCGGTTCGGGCGCAAGAAGATCTTCCTGGGCGTTGCCGTGCTGAACCTCTTCTTGATCTGGCCTGCCTTCAACGCCATTGCCAGCGGCGATCCTCTCCCCATTATTGCGATCCTCATCGCCGGTCTGGCTTTGGGACACGCCGGAACCTACGCGCCTCAGGCTTCCTACTACCCCGAGCTCTTCCCGGTCCGCGGCCGTTACACCGGTGTCTCCATCGTGTGGCAGTTCGGCGCCATGATCGCCAGCGGACCCTTCACCGTCGTTGCCACTGCTCTGCTCGCCGCCGGAGGCGGCTCGGTGACGGGCGTCGCCATCTACGTCTCAGCGCTGATCCTTGTCAGCGTCGTCTGTCTCGCATTCCTGCCCGAGACCGCCCCGGGCAGGCTCGGAGGCAAGGAATATGCGGATTGGGGACTGGATTCGCAGCCCTCCGACGACGGCAGCGTGGGCACGACCCACCGCGCGTCTCTCTCCTGACCCAACTGAGTAGCAGCAGATGGCGTTCTGAGGGCTCATAACGCCATCAGCTGCGACCTACTTGCAAAACCCGACACACAAAAGGATCCCACCAGTGAAGATCACCGACGCACGCGTAGTGGTTTCGTCGCCAGGACGGAATTACGTCACGCTCGTTATCGAAACCGAGGACGGGATTACCGGCATCGGCGACGCCACCCTTAACGGACGTGAACTCGCTGTGGCGTCCTACCTGTCCGAGCACCTCTGCCCGCTGCTGATCGGCCGCGACGCCCGCCGCATCGAGGACGCCTGGCAGTACTTCTACAAGGGTGCCTACTGGCGCCGCGGCCCGGTGACCATGACCGCGATCGCCGCGATCGACGTCGCACTGTGGGACATCAAGGGCAAGGCCGCCGGCATGCCGGTGTACGAGCTGCTGGGCGGCGCCGCCCGCGAGGGCGTCATGGTCTACGGCCACGCCAGCGGCTCCTCGCTGGAGGACCTCAGTGCCGACTTCCAGCACCACCTGGATCTCGGCTACAAGGCCATCCGCGCCCAGGCCGCGGTGCCGGGGCTGGAGAAGACGTACGGGATCGGGCCGGTGGACGGCAAGACCTACGAGCCTGCCAGCGGCAACATTCCGCAGGAGGACCTGTGGGAGACGACGGCGTACCTGGACTTCGCGCCGAAGATGTTGGCACACGTGCGTGAACAGTTCGGCTTTGGCGTGCACGTCCTGCATGACGTCCACCACCGGCTGACGCCCATCGAAGCTGGCCGGCTGGGCGCTTCGCTGGAACCGTTCCGCCCTTTCTGGATCGAGGACCCGACGCCGGCCGAGGACCAGTCCGCGTTCCGCCTGATCCGCCAGCACACCACCACGCCGATCGCCGTGGGCGAGGTGTTCAACTCGATCTGGGACTGCCAGCAGCTGATCACCGAACGCCTGATCGACTACATCCGCACGTCCGTCTCGCACGCCGGCGGCATCACGCACCTGCGCCGCATCTTCTCGCTTGCGGACCTGTACGGCGTCCGCTCAGGCTCGCACGGCGCGGGTGACCTCTCGCCGGTGTCCTTCGCCGCGGCGCTGCACGTGGACATGAGCATCCCCAACTTCGGCGTCCAGGAATACATGGGCCACCGCGACCCCGCCAACGAAGTGTTCAAGACTTCCTACACGTTCACCGACGGCTACATGCACCCCGGCGACGCCCCGGGCCTCGGCGTTCAGTTCGACGAGGAAGCGGCCGCCGCGTTCCCGTTCGACCCCAAGTACCTGCCCATCAACCGGCGGCTCGACGGGTCGGTGCATGACTGGTGAGTAACCCGACTGAAGCACAGCCGTTCGACGTCGTCGCCATGGGGGAGATCCTCCTCGAGGTGGCCACCGACGTCCCGTTCGGGCACGGCGTTCCGGCGCAGCTGGGCATCTCCGGCGATGCCCTGAACGTCGCCGCGGCCGCCGCCGCGGCCGGTTCCCGCACCGCGCTGCTGGCAGTACTGCCCGACGACGACCTCGGCCAGGCGGTCGCCGCCCGGATCGCCGAGCTCGGCATTTCCACCGAGCTCCTGAAGTTCCGTCCGGGCCAGCAGGGCGTGTATTTGGTGCACTGCGACCCGGACGGGCAGCGCGAGTTCTCCTACGCGCGCAGCGGCAGCGTGGGCTCCACGCTGGGACCTGACGACGTCGACCCGAACGTGTTTGCCACAGCCGGCGCTGTGATTGCCGGGGGCATCGCGTGCGCCATCTCGGCTTCGTCCCGGGCCGCCGTCTACAAGGCCGCCGAGGTTGCCAGCCGCTTTGTCTTTGACCCGAACTACCGGCCGCGGCTCACCTCCGTGGAGGACGCGACGGCGGCCGTGTTCGAGCTGGCACCACAGGCCTTCCTGGTGACGCCTTCCTTCCCGGGGGAGACGTCCGCCCTGCTGGGCACGTCCTCGCCGCAGGAGGCCGCCGCGAGGCTGCGCTCGCTGGGCACCGCCAACGTTGCCGTGACCTGCGGGGCTGAGGGAATCCAGCTGGAGAGCGACTCCGAGTCGGCCTGGATCGAAGCCATTCCTGCACCTGCCGTCGTGGACCAGACCGGGGCCGGCGACGCCTTCGTGGGCACGCTGACCGCGCGTCTGTTGCTCGGCGACAGCCTCGCCGCCGCCGTCCGGTATGGGGCAGCGGCGGCCTCCCTCGTGGTGGGCGGAAAAGGCGGCACCGGCTTCATCCCGAGCTTCGAGCAGACGCGCGCCCACGCCCTGGGAGCACAGCCGCTGGGGACGCCCGAAGGAGAGCTGTCATCGCACGCCTGAGCAGCGCCAACCTGAGTAGCGCCAACCTGAGCGGCACCGCTGGAAACGCGGCCGAATTCCCGGGCGCCGCGCTGCGGGCCAGCGGATTGAAGCCCGGCATCGTGCACCTGGGCCTCGGCGCCTTCGCCCGCGCCCACACCGCTGTCTTTACCGAGAATGCCATGCTGGCCAGCGGAGAAACCGGCTGGGGGATCACCGGTGTCACCCAGCGCTCGGACACCGTGGCCCGGCAGCTCGCACCACAGGACGGACTCTTCACCGTGGCCGAACGGGGCGAGGGTGCTGCGCCGCTGAGGGTGGTGTCCAGCATCGTGGATGACATCTCCGGACGGGACAACCCGGCCGCCGTGGTGGACCGGATCGCCGCGCCGGAAACGCTGGTGCTCACACTGACCATCACGGAGAAGGGGTACCGGATCGACCCGCTAACCGGATCCCTCAACCTGGAGGATGCGGAGGTCCGCGCAGACCTTGAGGGGCGCGCGCCGCTCACGGCCATTGGTCAAATCACCCGAGGCCTGCAGCAGCGGTCGCGTACCGGCACTGGTCCGCTCACCGTGGTTTCGTGCGACAACCTTCCCGCGAACGGCGAACTGACCAGGACGCTGGTGCACGCCTTCGCCGCCGCACTGCCGCCCGCGGAGGCCGAACCGCTGACCGCCTGGCTCGACGCCCACGTCACGTTCCCCAGCACCATGGTGGACCGGATGGTGCCGGCCACGACGGCGGGTGACCTGGACGCCGTCGAACATGAACTTGGACTGCGGGACGAGGCCGCCGTGGTGGCCGAGCCGTTCATGCAGTGGGTCATCGAGGACAACTTTGCCGCGGGTCGCCCGCGGTGGGAGGACGCCGGAGCGCTGTTCAGCAGCGACGTCGCCGCATGGGAAGCGGCGAAGCTGCGGCTGCTGAATGCGAGCCACTCGCTGCTGGCCTATCTCGGCCTCGCCGCCGGCAAGGAGACCATCAGCGACGCCGTGGCCGAGGAGGCGTTCTTCACTGCCGCCCGGCGAATGATGGCCGAGGACGTCCTGCCCACCATCACGCTGCCGCACGGGCTCGACGCGGACGAATACTGCGAACAAGTCCTGACACGGTTCGCCAACCCCGCCCTGGGCCACACCACGGCGAAGGTGGGCAGCGACGGTTCGCAGAAGATCGGCCTGCGCCTGCTCAGCACCATACGCGGAAACCTCGACGCCGGGCGGGAGCCACGGTGGGCTGCGCTCGCCCTCGCGGCCTGGATGCGGCACGTGGCCACCACGCATGCGGACCAGCTCAACGATCCGCTGGCCGCCGAACTCCATGCGGCGCTGCCGGCGTCGGGGGCCGCGGCCGATGTGGTTCCCGCGCTGCTGGGCTGCCGCAGCATCTTCGACGCCGAACTCGCCCGGAACCAGGGGTTCGCAGACCTCCTCATCCACTGGTACAGCATCATCGACACGCACGGGCTCGAAGGCCTGAGAAAAGAGATCAACCATGGCTAACACCACCAGCGTTTTGGATGTTTCCCCGGTCATCCCCGTGGTGACCATCGAGGACCCGCAGCATGCGGTTCCGGTTGCCCGGGCCCTGGCCGACGGCGGCGTCCGGATCATCGAGCTCACCCTGCGGACGGACACGGCACTCACCTCGCTGAAGGCCATCGCCAACGAGGTTCCGGACATCCTCGTGGGCGCCGGCACCATCCTCACACCCGGCCAGGCCGACGCCGCCGTGGCCGCGGGTGCGCAGTTCCTGGTCAGCCCCGGCGTGACGCCGTCACTGCTGGACCACATGCTCTCCCTCGAGGTGCCGGTGCTTCCGGGCGTGGCCACGGTGGGCGAGGTGATGGCGGTGCTGGAGCGCGGGCTGGACACCATGAAGTTCTTCCCGGCCGGCCCTGCCGGTGGCCCGTCGTACCTGGCAGCCATCGGGGCACCCGTCCCGCAGGTGACGTTCTGCCCGACCGGCGGCATCAGCCTGGCCACGGCGCCGGACTACCTCAAACTGCCCAACGTCAGGTGCGTCGGAGGAAGCTGGCTCACGCCGCGTGCCGCCGTCGAAAGCGGGGACTGGCAGCAGATCACCGAACTGGCCCGGGAAGCGGCAGCCCTGGCCTGAGGAAAGTTGCCCCGAATCTACTTGACCGTAGATCTGCCTTCGGGACGCGCGTAGAGTCGGGAAAGACCGGTCCTAAAACCGGTCGCAGCCTGAACAGACGCACAACCTAAGGAGTTCACAATGAACTTGGGCAACATGATCAGGAATGCCGCAGGACGTATTTCCGGACGGACCACGCCCGGAACAACCGGTGGATACACCAGGGGATACACGCGGGGCACCAAGCCCCACACCACGGGACGGCCCTCAGCCATGGGCCGCGGCCGCACCGCCGGAGGACTTGGAGACAAGATCCGCCACATGCTTCACAGGCACTGACACTGGAGCGCCTGCCGGGTCCTGGCGTCCAGGGCGACGCACGGCTGTCAGAACAACTACAACAACTCCTTGGCCGCAACCATCCGGTGTTTGCTGCGGCCACTGTTTCCGCAGGGGAGGTCGCCGTGGCGAGCCACGGTGCCTCCCTTGCCGCTGATTTCGAAATCGGCTCGGTCTCCAAGGGCATCACCGGGCTCCTCTATGCCGACGCCCTGGGCCGGGGCGAGCTCAGTCCGGGCACCACGCTGGGGCAGCGGCTGCCGCTTGGCGACTGCCCCGCGGCGGGCGTGACGCTGGCGTCCCTGAGCCGCCACTCCTCAGGGTTGCCGCGGCTGCCCCGGCAGGCGGGCACACTTCGCCGAACCCTGGAACTGATGCTGCGCGGCACCAATCCCTACGGCGAAACCCTGGCGGAACTGCTCGAGCAGGCCCGCTCGGCGCGGCCGGGAGCCCCGCGGCCGCGCTACTCCAACTTCGGCTTCGAGCTCCTCGGCCATGCCGTCGCGGCCGGTGCCGGGCTGAACTTCCGGGAGCTTCTCCAGCAACGGCTCGCACGTCCACTCGGGCTCGGTTCTACGTACGCGCCAGCCACTCCCGCTGAAGCGCGTCCGACGGCGGTCACCGGCCGGAGCCGCTCGGGCAAAGTGATGCAGCCGTGGACCGGTGAGGCGCTTGCCCCCGCCGGCGGAATCCGCGCCTCCATCAGCGACATGGCTCGGCTGGTGCAGGCCCTGCTGGACGGCTGGGCCCCGGGCCTGGCCGCGCTGGACCCGGTGGCGAACTTCGCCGGGCCGGCCGCCCGCATCGGCGCCGGGTGGATGACCCTGGATGCCAAGGGCCGCGAGGTCACTTGGCACAACGGCGGCACCGGCGGTTTCCGCTCCTGGGTGGGGCTGGACCGGAAGGCGGGGGCCGCCGTCGTACTTCTGACCGCGACAGCGGCACCCGTGGACCGCCACGGCTTCCGGCTCCTGGCGGAGATTGCGGACGTGACGGGAACCTCCCCACCCGCGCCCTAACCTCGCAAGCTCGGCCAGGGAACCCTGCGGGTGTGGGCCCCGTTGCTGTTGCGGACTATTTCTCGCCGGCGCGCTCGAGTGCCTGGTCGTGCTCGGCGTGGGCCTGGCGGATCAGCTTCATGAACTCGGTCTCGTTCCGGATGAGCCGCTTGTACTTCTCCGGGAGCTTCTTCAGTTCCTGCTCCTCGTGGACCAGCTTGTCGAAGATCCGCTCGCGCTCAGCAATGTCCGTCTCGTAGTTGAGGTCGACGTACGTGGTGGCGTGCCGCTTGGCGCCCGAGACCATGCTCTTGGCCTTGCCCTTGGGGCTGAGGACGGAGCCGATGATGGTGACGGCCAGGACGCCGAGGATGACGCTGAGCGAGGTGCCGGTGCTGATTTCGATGACGTTCACGTGTTCGCCGTCGTTGATGAACGGCAGGTTGTTCTCGTGCAGGGCGTGCAGGATCAGCTTCACGCCGATGAAGCCGAGGATGGCGGCGAGGCCGTAGGAGAGGTAGATGAGCCGGTCGAGGAGCTCATCGATCAGGAAGAACAGCTGCCGCAGGCCCATGAGGGAGAATGCCGTGGCCGTGAAGACGATGAACACGTTCTGCGTCAGGCCGAAGATGGCCGGGATGGAGTCCAGCGCAAAGAGAATGTCCGTGGCGCCGATGGCCACCATCACCAGGAGCATCGGGGTGAGGACCCTCTTGCCGTCCACCTCGGTGAAGAGCTTGTCGCCGTCGAAATGCTCGGAGGCGGGCAGGAACTTCTTGGCGAGCTGGACCACGAGTGTGTCGCTGTCGTCGTCGTGGTTGTCCGGCTTGAGCAGGTTGCCGGCGGTGATGAGCAGGATCAGCCCGAAGATGTAGAACACCCAGGCGAAGCTGTTGATCAGCGCGGCGCCGAGGAAGATGAAGCCGGTCCGGGCGAGCAGCGAGAAGACGATGCCGAACAGGAGCACCTTCTGCTGGTCGGCACGCGGCACCTTGAAGCTGGACATGATGATGAGGAAGACGAAGAGGTTGTCCACGGACAGTGCCTTCTCCGTCACGTAGCCGGCGAAGTACTCGGTGCCCATCTTGGAGCCGCCGAAGAGCCATACGCCGAGGCCGAAGACGAGGGCCATGCCCACGTAGATGGCCGACCAGGTGGCGGATTCCTTCAGGGACGGGGTGTGGGCCTTGCGGACGTGGAAGAAGAAGTCGAAGACCAGGAGCGCGATGATCCCGGCGACCGTGAGGATCCAGACGATAGGGGGAACTTCCATGGTGCCTCTTTCCTGAATGCGATTCGGGCGGAGCGCTTGGAATCTACCCTACCCAGCCTTCCCGACTGGCTGGCAGTTGTTGTCGTTCTGAGCGCGCAGGACGACAACTACTGCCAGTCAGTTGGGCGGGAGGGGCCGAACCGGGGGCTGCGTCTAGCCGTACATCAGCGAGCCCGGCGTGGTGAGTTTTTCGCCGGTCTCGAGCCAGGTCTTCAGGCCGGAGAGGATCATGGGCCAGCCGCCGTAGAGCTGTTCATTTGCGCCTTCGCGGAGCTGGTCGTGCGTGACGGTGAGGTGGCAGGAGTCGTCGCCGACCGGCTCGATTTTCCAGGTGACGCGGGAGGTGCCCTCGGCTTTGACGTCCTCGCCCCAGAGCGCGCGCATGGTCTGGACCAGCCGCCGCGGGGGATCGACCTCCAGGTTTTCGCCCTCACCCAGGAGTGCCCCGGCCTTGGGGTTGCCCATCTCGAAACGGGAGCCCGGCGTCCAGTCCGACGTCAGCGTGTTCCCGAACTGGTACTTGCTGCGGATGTCACTGTCCGTGATGGCTTCCCAGAGCCGTTCCGGAGTGGTCTTGATGTAGATTTCGAAGATCTTTTCCATGGGACTTTCCAATCGGGTTTTGAGGTCGCTGAGCGCAGCGGCCCATGGTTCTGCATATTTGCTCACCCAGCGGTTGTGGACGAGCCTGATGGGCACCGGATTGAGGAAGTGCAGTTTCTCGCGGCCGCGGCGCCGGGTCACCACGAGGCCGGCCTCTTCCAGGATCTTCAGGTGCTTCATGACGCCGAAACGGGTGATCTCGAACCGTGCCTCCAGTGCGCTGAGGGTCTGGCCGTCCTCGCTGAAGAGCGCGTCCAGCAGGTCCCTGCGAATGGGGTCGGCGAGGGCCTTGAATACGGCGTCCACACGGTCAGGATAGGTGACCATTTGGTCACATGTCAACGGTCCATGGGTTCCCGGGTTTGCCCAAGTAGGTAGCAGTTCAGGGCGTTCCCAGCGCTGAGAACGCCCTGTGCTGCTACCTACCTGGGTGGGGCGCGACGGCGTCACGTTGCCAAAGTCAGCAGCTTTCCGTCGGTCACGGCCTGGCGGGAGAGGGTCTTGTAGCCCTCCTGCTCGAAGAGCACGGTGATCACGTCCTCCTCGTGCCGCATCACGATGCCCGAGCCCCACTGCTTGTGCACCACGGCGGCCTGGAGCGGGAACGGTTCCCCGCCCGCGGCGGCCGCGGCGCCGTCGTAATCCTCTTCGTAAGCGGATCCGTCGGCACAGTTGTCACAGTTGCCGCACGGCTCGCGCAGGTCCTCGCCGAAGTAACCAAGCAGGAACTGGCGGCGGCAGGCGTCCGTCTCCGCGTAGCCGCGCGCCATCTCGATCCGGGATCGGTCCACGCGCTGCCGCGCTTCGGCGAGTTCGACGGCGTGTTCCACCACCATGGGCAGTTTGGCGCCGGCGTCCAACCGGACACCGCGCTTGCCGGTCTTCACCGACCGGGTCTCCTGCAGCTCATTCAGGAGCCCGGTGAGCCGGCGGCCGGGAATGCCGGTCTGCTCGGCAAGCGTCTTTTGGGTGACCGGGCCGTCGGCGGCGCGCAGGGCTGTGAGGACGGCGAGCAGCGCGTCCTCGTCCGGCTTGTGGGTGCCGAAGAACTTGCGCAGTCCGAGGTCCTCGGGCCGGTAGTGCAGGACAGCGGACGCGGCCTGCCCGTCGCGGCCGGAGCGTCCGATCTCCTGGTAGTAGGCGTCCAGGGACTCGGGGATGTCGGCATGGATCACGAAGCGGACGTTGGGCTTGTCGATGCCCATGCCAAAGGC
This sequence comes from Arthrobacter sp. K5, assembly GCF_040448525.1. Classification (NCBI taxonomy): domain Bacteria; kingdom Bacillati; phylum Actinomycetota; class Actinomycetes; order Micrococcales; family Micrococcaceae; genus Arthrobacter; species Arthrobacter sp. K5. Next base: position 4,243,542 of record NZ_CP159279.1, read on the forward strand.
GGTGGTCGCCACCACGACGTCCAATTCGTCGTCAAGGAACTGCTCGTGGACCTCATCCCGCTCGCTCTGCTTCCGGCCGGCGTGGTACGCCGCGGCGCGGAGCCCGTGCCCGGCGAGCTCGGCGGCATAGGTTTCGGTGTCCTTGCGGGTGGCGGCGTAGAGCAGACCGGGGCCGTTGAGTCCGGCGTGGAGTTCGGCCGCCTGCTCCACGACGGCGCGCTCCTTGTCCCTGTCCTCGAGGTGGCGGACGACGTCGAGCCGGATGTTGGGGCGGTCGAAGCCGTGAACCAGCACCAGTGGGTCCAACATGTGCAGGCGTTGCTGGATTTCGTCGCGCACCGGGGGAGAAGCGGTAGCGGTGAGGGCGGCGACGGGCGGATTGCCCAGCTGCCCCCGGACCTCGCCGAGGCGGAGGTAGTCCGGGCGGAAGTCGTGGCCCCAGGAGGAGACACAGTGGGCCTCGTCCACCACGAACAGAGCGACGTTCATGGCAGCCAGCCGCTCCACAGTCTCAGCCTTGGCCAGCTGCTCGGGGGCCAGGAAGAGGAATGCTGCCTCGCCCCGCTCGGCGGCCTCCCAGGCGCCCTCCACCTCGGAGTCCTTCCGGCCGGAGTTGATGGCGACGGCGGACTCCCCGCCCAGGTCCTCCAGCAGTCCGTCGAGCTGGTCCTCCTGCAGTGCAATCAACGGGGAAACGACGACGGCGGGACCTCGCCGTGCGCTGTTGGCGGCGGTGCCGTCGGGGTGCTTCACTCTGCCGTGGCCGCCGTGGATGAATAAGGCGGCCGCCTGGTAGATGGCCGACTTGCCGTAGCCGGTGGGCATCACGGCCAGGACATCCCGGCCGGCGGCGAGGGCGCGCATGCCGGCGAGCTGGCCGTCGCGGAGGTGGGGGAGGCCGAGTCTGTCGGCGGCGATGCGGCGGAGGGTGGACTCGTCGGCTCTGTCGGTGGTGGCGGCTTCGGTCATGATGGCAGCTCCGTAGGGGGCGTTCCAGGGGCCGGGTGTCTTCAGCCGTGAATCCACCCTAGTCCCGGGCACGCCCCGACGTCATGCCACCTGGCGGTTCAGCCCGCTGCCCCGACGTCATGCCGCCCGACGGGCCCGCCGGGTCACGTTCGACAGGTCAGCGGGAATGGGCCTGCCGATCGGCGGCCGGGAACCGCGTGTGGGAGTTGATTCTGACGGTTGCGTGGCCGTGCCTGGACTTGGGGATGATGATTTCACCGTGGCCCCCACGGCTCATGTCGCGGATGAGGCCTGTCCCGGCGATTTCCCTGGTGTAGGAGATCCCGGCAACAGCAGCCTGCTTGGTGGGGTATTTCACCGAGGTCGCCACCAGGGTTCCTGTGCCATCCAGAAGCCTGACGCGGAAGCCGCCGTCCGGAGCGTCGATGATTTCGAAGTGTCCGGCCATGATAATTCCCTCCGTTCGTGCTGCGTTTCCTGGCATGTCCCCTAGGAACATTCTGGACCTTTCCTGCCCGGAAGGAAGGCTATTGACCTGGGCGAAGAGGGAAGCCGGGCGCAATTCTCACACGGCTTCCCTCTGTCTGGGCCAGATTCCGCGATCTAGCCCTCCTGGCCCTCGGCCACCACCGGGCCCCGCAATGGGTGGGGTAGCCGGGCAACATGACTACTGGGTGCCGCCCCTAGGTTCGTCGTCGAGGTCCTTGGGTGCCGCGAGATCCATCTCGAGCAGCGGCACCACCTTGGACCTGGTGATGAAGCGGTGAGCCAGCCATAGAGCGATGAAGACCGGCAACCCGATGTAGGAGGAAAGGACCTCCATGGTCCGTCCGGCAAGAACAGCCTCGTAGTTCTGTCCGGCGATCACCAGTATCAGCAGGGCGAAGGCCAGCAGCGGGCCAATGGGGAACAGGGATGCCTTGTAGGGCAGGTCGCTGACTTTGTTTCCCTGGGCCAGGAAGCCGCGCCTGAAACGGTAGTGGGAGACCGCAATTCCCGCCCAGACGATGAAGCCGCATAGGCCTGACATGTTAAGCAGCCAGGAGTAGGCTGCACCCTGGCCGACGATCGCGGAGAGGAACCCGAAGAGTCCCACGGCCGCGGTCGCCAGCAACGCCGCGATCGGCACGCCACGCGCATTGGTTCGGCCAAAGATCTTCGGGGCCATGCCGTCATGGGCCATGGCGTAAAGCATCCGGGTGGAGGCATATAGTCCGGAGTTGCCCGCGGACAGGATTGCGGTCAGGATCACGGCGTTCATCAAGGCCGCTGCGAAGGCGATTCCGGCGCGCGAGAAGACCAGGGCAAACGGCGATGCTGCAACATCGGACTCGCCGGAGGCCAGCAGGCTCGGATCGGTGAACGGGATCAGGCAGCCGATGATAAAGATGGCGCCAATGTAGAAAAGCATGATGCGCCAGAAGACAGTGCGGATAGCCTTCGGCACTTCGCGCCGCGGGTTCTTGGCTTCGCCTGCGGCGACCCCCACGAGCTCGGTGCCCTGGAAGGAGAACCCGGCAACCATGAAGACCGAGATGATCGAGATCCAGCCGCCGTGGAAGACGTCATCTCGGTTTTCCCAGTTGCTCAGTCCCGGAGCGTCATCCCCGAGGATGCCGAAAATCATCAGCACGCCGGCGATCAGGAAGAGCACCACTGCGCTGACCTTGATCAGGGAGAGCCAGAACTCCGACTCACCAAAGGACTTCGCCGAGAGGGCATTGAGCCCGGTCAGCACCAGCAGGAAGATCCCGGCCCACACCCATCCCGGGACCCCCGGGAACCAGAAGTCCATGATGATTCCGGCTGCGACCAGCTCGGCGGCTACCGTGATGGCCCAGTTGAACCAGTAGTTCCAGCCGATCGCGAAGCCAAAGGAAGGGGAGACGAAACGGGTGGCAAAGGACTGGAAAGACCCGGCGACGGGAATTTTGGCCGACATCTCGCCCAGTGACTGCATTAACAGGAATACCATCAGCCCCACCAGCGCGTAGGCGACCAACGCACCGCCGGGACCCGCCTGGGAAATGGTGCTGCCCGAGGCCACGAACAGCCCGGTACCGATCGCCCCGCCGATAGCGATCATCTGCAGGTGGCGGCTGTTTAGCCCGCGCTTGAGTTCGTTGGTGGTTTCGCCGGAAGCGCGATCTGCCCCTATCGCAAGGGAGGACGCCTGCTGTGCTGTTTCATCGGGTTTGACGTCTGTGGAAATTCCGCTCATTGGTGTCATGCAACACCACCAAGGGGTATCAATGCGAGCCGGGTCGGGTTCTGGGTGCCACCAGCGGCTCGACCGGTGCAGGCTTCTGCGACTGCTGGGTCGAACAGGTAGGCCATCACTTTCCCGCGTGGTCCTGCGTGCGCGGTGGTAGACCCCGAGCTAAGAAACAGTCCTGAGCCGGAGCGAAGACCGGTTTCAGGGGTGCCGGGAGCAATAGCCCGGTCACTTTTTTGCGTGTGGGAGCCAAGTCCCATGGTGCCTCCGAAAAGGTAGCTGCGGTGGATTTAGGCCTTCCGGCGCCCCCGGGCCGGGAAGGATGGTGATCAAGCTAACACAGGTGAAGGAAGCGGCTTTTGGCGTGGCGAATGTTGCACGTCCGACGGGTGAAGTCCTTACGAATGGGCGTCGGTTACCCGATCTGAGCGTAAGACTTGCTGATTTGGTTGCTTCCAGTGAGTAAGCAGCTCTGACGATCTGCTATATCAGCCGCGAGCGTTGGGCGAATGGGGCCGGGGATAAAAATGCACGAGAGGTCTCGGAGTCTCTCGTCAAGCGCAGGGGGGTTACGAGAGGCGTCCCAATTGCACCCGACCTTAAGTTCGGGCGCAGGCAAAGCAGTCGGGAGGGGCGCCTTAGCAAAAGCATTTCTTATGCAAAGGCGAATTGTGCTTCACGCATGCTTACGCACTGCTAGCTTCTTCAGGAATCCCCTCAACGGAAGGAACCAGCATGTCTGTAATCGCAAACCCGGAAGTGACAATCACCCGGGCAGAAGACCTCAAGGCGCTCCCGGCATGGCAAGCCCTGAAGGCAGCCGTCATCGGGCTGCAGCAGGTTCAGGTGCAGGACGGTTCCGTTCCGGAACCCGCAGACCATGACCAGGCCCGCCAGAATGTCGGCATCATCACTGACTCAATAAACGACCTGCGCCCCCACCTCCCTCATGACACGGACTACCTTGAACTGCTCGTGCAGGACTTCCAGCGGTGGGCGTCCGAGGGCTTCGTCGTACCGGATTTCCTTGACTCATTGGTGGCCTTCCACCCCGAGCAGTGGCGCATCGATGGGCTGCCGCACCTTGTTCTGTTCCCCATGTACACGCAGAACGGCAGCACCAACCGCTACTTCGAGGCCGTCCTCATCGAGGTCATCTGGCCTTCCTTCGTCGCTGAACTGGAGGCAGGAAGCTACTCCAACAAGCTGTTCGTCCCCATCAGCTTCGTCGATTTCACGCCCGGCTATGACACGAACTCCGCGGTTCTCTTCCCCGAGAGCGTGGCGGTCCGGAGCACCCCGTCCTTCACGTGGGGAGGCATTTTCGCGGACCGCGAAGCTGCCCGGTTCCGTCGCGTCCTCAAAGCTGCTGCCGACATCACATCCCTGGACCTGCCCGCTGACGCCGCGGAATTCATCGACGACCAGCACCTCACGGAGAAGACCTTCGTGATGTGGGATCTGATCCATGACCGGACCCACATGCGCGGTGACCTGCCCTTTGACCCGTTCATGATCAAGCAGCGGATGCCGTATTTCCTGTACTCCCTGGAGGAGCTCCGCTGTGACCTGACCGCCTTCCGCGAATCAGTCCTCATCGAGCGGGACGAAACGGCTTCCGAGGACGCCCGCAAGCACGCCAAGCTGGTCCAGTACGCCGTGATCTTCGACCGCATTTTCCGCTTCGCGATTACCGGGAACCGGGTCCGGAACTACGACGCCGTGGGCGGCCAATTGCTGTTCGCCTGGATGCACCAGCACCGGGTTCTGCATTGGACCGATGGAAAGTTGAGCATCGACTGGAAGGACGTCGCCGGCGTGGTCGTCGAGCTGGGTCTCCGCATAGAGGAACTCTACTGGCGTTCAATCGACAGGCCGAAGACCGCACACTGGCTGGCTGCTTACGAGCTCGTCTCGGAAACCCTCACCCCCCACCCGGCCTCCGTGTGGGCCAAGGGACCGGCGGCCCTTCCGCTCGACGGCCCTCCCCGGGGACTGACGGACCAGGTCCTTGATGACGAATTCCCCCTGTCGATGTTCTACGAGGCACTGGAGAAGAAGATGTCCTCGGTCATTGAATCAACTGCCGGGATCACCGGTAAGAGCCCGCTGAAGACTGAGGGCGAGGCAGGCGCATGAGCCAGGAGCTCTCGGGACGTACGGTCGTCGTCGCCGGTTCGACAAGCGCTGCCGGCGCTGCGGTAGTCCGCACCCTCTCGCAAGCAGGGGCACGCGTGGCCGCCGTGGACATCCTTGAGGACCGTGTGCAGGAGCTCTCGGCGGCGTACGACAACGTCACGGGCTATGTCTGCAACCTCGCGGACCTGCAAGCCGTAGAGGACTTGGCGGCGTCTGTCCGGAACGATCTGGGTCCCGTGGACGGCCTTATCCATCTTGTGGGAGGGTGGCGAGGCGGTACCGGCATTAAAGGCCAGGCGGATGAAGACTGGGACTTCCTGCACACCAGTGTCCTCACCACCCTGAGGAACACCAGCCGCGCGTTTTACGATGACCTGACTGCCTCCCCGGTGGGTCGCCTGGCCATTGTTTCTGCACAGTCCGCTTCCTCGCCGACAGCGGACGGCGCCGCCTATGCCGCCGTCAAGTCCGCCGCCGAGGCGTGGACCCTGGCCGTGGCCGACGGATTCCGGCACCTGCAGGGAGGAAACGAAAGCCCCCTCTCCGCTCAGCACACAGCCGCCCTGGTCTTCGTCGTCAAGGCTCTGGTCGATGACCGGATGCGCGCAGCCCAGCCGGAACGGAAATTTCCGGGCTTCACGGATGTCGGTGTCCTTGCCGACGCTGTACAGCGGATCTTCGGCCTGGATGCAGAACAGATCAACGGGCAGCGCTTGCCCCTCACGGCCGGCCACCTCGTGGGCGCACCGGCATGAGCGTCAGCGTTGATGCCAAGGCAGGCGCCCCGCAGGTACTGGCGGGGCGCCTGCACGACCCGGCATACCGGGGCTTCGCCTCGGATAACTACGCCGGGGCTCACCCCGAAATCATCGAAGCAGTTCAGGCAGCCAACGAAGGCCACGTCACCGCATACGGCGAAGATGTCTACTCAGCGGCGCTTCAAGAGGTCATCCGGTCCCACTTCGGGACAACTGCTACGGCATATCCGGTCTTCAATGGAACAGGGGCCAACGTCCTTGCCCTGCAAGCCCTGCTCCCGCGTTGGGGCGCTGTCATCTGCGCAGCAACAGCGCATATCAATACCGACGAAAACGGCGCCCCGGAACGGATTGGTGGGATAAAGCTCCTCCCGATCCCCACACCGGATGGCAAACTCACCCCGGAATTGATCGACGCCGAAGCCTGGGGATGGGGAGACGAGCACCGGGCGCAACCGCTGGCCGTATCGATCACCCAGCCCACGGAACTCGGCACCTGCTACACGCCGGAAGAAATCCAACGGATCGCTGAACACGTCCATGCGAAGGGAATGAAACTGCACCTGGACGGAGCACGGCTGGCCAACGCTGCAGCACATCTCGGGGTTCCTTTGCAGGCATTCACCACCGACGTCGGCGTCGACGTCTTGTCCTTTGGCGGCACCAAAAACGGGCTGCTGTTCGGCGAAGCCGTTATCTGGCTCAACCCACAGTCCGACCCAGGCATGAGCTACCTGCGCAAGATGAACATGCAGCTTGCCTCAAAGATGCGTTTCGTCTCCGCGCAAATGGCCGCCCTGCTAACGGACGGGTTATGGCTACGGTCCGCCAGTCACGCCAACGAGATGGCTCAACGTCTCAGCGAAGGAATCTCGGCCATTAACGGCGTCTCCCTGACGCAAGCAACACAGTCCAATGGCGTCTTTGCCGTCCTCCCACCCGGGGCAGCCGCGAAAGTCCGGGAATCCTTCCGCTTCTATGACTGGGACCAGGCACGCGGCGAAGTCCGGTGGATGTGCTCCTGGGACACCACCGAAACCGACGTCCAATCTCTCCTGGCTGCCGTTGAAGCTGCCGTAGGCTCCCCAGCTTCACAACCGTCGGATTCCGAGAAGGCATTTGACCGTTGAAGCGGTAATCGGGCAGGAGGACAATGCAACTGCCATACACAGCCACAAGCACTAAGGAGCACGAGATGGCTGGCGGACAGGGATTGATCAAGCGCTTTTACGACGAGGTACTGACGGGCGGCAATCTGTCGCTCATCGACGAGTTGGTGACGGACGACGTCGTCGACCACGAGGAGGGTTTCCCCGGCCAGCCCCCGGGCAAGGAGGGTGTGAAGTTCTATGTGAACGCCATCCGGACCGCGTTTCCGGACCTCGCGGTGAAGACGTCCGAGCCGGCGCTCGCCGACGGGAACCTGGAGGCCGTCCACACCGTCCTCACGGGGACGCACCAGGGTGACTTCGCCGGGGTCCCGGCCACCGGCAAGTCGGTGGAATTCTCGGGCATCGACATCATCCGGGTGGAGGACGGCAAGGTGGCCGAACACTGGGGATCGACGGACACGCTGAGCCTCATGCAGCAGATCGGAGCAGTGCCAAAGTAGGGCCGGGAAAGCGACCCCAATAGAGGGCAAAAGTACGACGACGGCGGGCGGGGACCGTCGTCGTCGTACGTCTTTCCGGCGCGTCTTCCGGGACGCGCCGTGGCGTCCCCGCATGCCCTCCGGAAGCCCTGTAATATCCCTTCTGGGGGCGGTGACGCCAAAGCGTCAAACTGGGGGACAGCAGCAGATGTGCAAGCCATAAAGCCTTAAGCAAACGGGCTTTTTGAAGCCATGTGCCCGCTGTCAGGCGACGTGTCATTCACCACAGGATTCCGTTTACGCGGTATTCCTTCCGCAGGTGGATTTCCCGCTCGACCCCACCCTTCCGCGCCGCTCCCTTTCCGCACTGCCCACCCTCTTTCCTGACTCCGCCACCTCGGCGACCCCTGCCGTCGCCTGCCCTGAAAGGACCGCAATGAGCCACCCCGGCCCAACCCCGCCGCCGCCCTCCGACTACACCACCTACGGCGCGCCGCAGTATGCGAACGGGCAGTTGTTGGACGGGCAGAACGCTGGGCAGGCGTATCCGGGGCAGTACGGGGCCTTCCCGGGACAGTACGGGGCGGAACCGCAGAAGTCCTTCCTGGTCACCTGGCTGTTTTCGCTCCTCCTGGGCGGCCTGGGCGTGGACCGGTTCTACCTGGGCAGGATCGGCACGGGCATCGCCAAGCTGCTGACCCTGGGCGGTCTGGGCATCTGGTCGCTCGTGGACCTGATTGTCACCTTGGCGGGGAGGCAGACGGACAAGAACCGGCGGCCGCTGGCAGGGTATGCGCAGCACAAGAAGGTGGCCGTTGTGGTCACGGTTGTCCTTTTGGTGGTCAACCTGGTGATCGGCGTGTTCAGCGGAATTGCTGCTGCCACTATTGTCCGGCAGGCCGCCACCCCGCCGATCATCTCGGCCGCACCTGTCACGCAGGAGAGCGCCGCCAGTTCCTCCGCGGAGCCGACAACCACTGAGGAAGCAGCTGCCGGGGAAGACCGGCCGCACCTCGAGGCCCAGACGCTGACGGGGACTGGCGACGACGTCAAGACGGTTGACCTCAAGGGACTCCCGGCCGTGGTGACCTTCACCTGCAAAGCCTGCAGCGGCAACACCGTCCTGGAAACCAACGGCGCCGAGATACTGCTGGTCAACACCACAGGCGCCTACGCCGGTTCGCACCTCGTGGACACCAGCGCCGGTGCGCCCACCACCGAGTTCAACGTCAGCGCCGACTCCGCCTGGACCTTGAAAATCGAGGACATCGACAGTGTCCCCTCCTCCACGGACAAGGTCAGCGGCCACGGCGACAAGGTCCTCTACTGGGACGTGGCCAGCGACAAGGCAACCATCACCAACAAGGGCGAAAGCAACTTCGTGGTGCAGGGCTTCGGCAGCGAGGTCCCCGAACTGGCTGTCAACAAGATCGGCGACTACAGCGGCACCGTGCAGCTGACGCCGGGCTTCGTCCAGGTCAACTCCGACGGCGACTGGACCATCACGGCGAAGTAGCGTTCCTGGCTCTCACCGAAGAGGCCCCGCGGGACCCGGCACCACGCCCGGTCCCGCGGGGCCTTTTTGCGTCCGCTGTTTGAGCCTGTCGAAACCGAGCCGTCGCCCGCCGTCGTCGACTTTCCCACATCAGGGCCAGCCACGGTGTGACATGCACACCCCAGCTTTCACGTGATAGGCGTGATAGTTCGGCCGGATCTTCTAACCGGGAACGGGCAAAGACCAATCGGACAGACTGGGGGTCTGATCACCATGCACATGCGGAGAACCACACTCGCGGCGCTCAGCGCGCCGCTTCTGCTTCTGACGACGGCGGGTGTCGCGGGAGCGCAGGAAGCAAAGCCACCGGAGCCCAAATGCGAGGAAGCGGCCACGGGCGGGACGGCACCTCTGTACGACGGCAAGTCCGCCTCGTACATGTACGACGCGCGCTTCAAACCGGGGCCGGACCTGACCAGCAAAGAACTCAGCGACCACACGCCGCAGGGTGTGGCGTGGTGGAAGAACTGGGACGGCAAAGGCAACAATCTTCTGCTGGTCTCGACCTACGGCAAGGGCAGGGCACACATCGTCGGCCTTGATCCCAAGGCCGGGGACAAAACTGTGGGGACCGTCGACAGCGAGCCGAGGGGCGACGACACGCAGCAGACCCACGCCGGTGCCATCGCAGTGAACGAGAAGTGGGCCTTCGTGGACGGGCCAAAAACCAGTGGCTGGCACACGATCCCCAAGTACAGCCTGTCCGATCTCAGGGCCGCCATGACGGCGAAAAGCGGATCCGTTAGCCCGGCGGGCGGAGACCGCAAGGTCTACGGCGCGTCATTCTTGACCATAGACGGCAGTCATCTGTACGCGGGCAAGTTCAGCAACAAGCACCGTGACTGGATGTACAGCTATACGATCGCCGGTGACGGATCCCTGACCCTGGACAGGAAAGCAGACGGGAACGGCTTGCGCTGGGAGGTGCCCCAGTGGATGCAGGGCGTTGCGGCCGCGGACGGGCGCTTCCTCTTCAGCACGTCAAGCGGGCGCAAGTACCGCAGCAACCTCTACGTCACCAACAAGGGCGAAACGAATCTGGACCGGGCGTCCGTGCGCTGCTTCCGCGCGCCGAGCATGGCCGAAGGAATCACCACCACACCGAACGGCGAGGCGTACCTGCTGTTCGAATCAGGTTCGTACAAGTACAACGGTGCCAGCGGGAACCCGGCGATCAACGTGATCAAGGGTGTGCACCGGGCCAGACTCAGCACGCTGACCTCCCTGCCCGGAGGCAAGCTCTACCTCGGAACCCTGCACTGCGCTGAGCAGGAGGACTTCGTCGGCGATGACGAGATCCGGATCCGGGTCGAGGACCAGAACCTGGGGAAGTCCGTGAAGATCAGCGAGGGCGATAAGAAGAAAATCGACAAGACGGTCCAGTTCACCGGCAACGCGTCGGTGAAGCTCTATGAAAACGACGTCGAGGGCGACGACTATCTCGGTCAGCAGATCCTCAAACCCGGCGCCAAGGACGGGATCATGGAGTTCACGAAAGACGGCGCCAAGTACCGGCTGAGCTACAAGGTGGCCTGAGCGTTCCGCCGGTGAGATGCACCCCCACAGCCGGCTACGACGGCGGCAGTCGCCGCCGTCGTCGGCGCATGGGGAATGAAGGCGGCTGCCCCGCCGTCGGGCTCAGGCGGCGGGACTGACATGGACGATGATGACCTGGGTGGTTTTGGAGCCGTCGTAGCGCAGGTCGTAGTTCACCCCGAGGCCGGTGGCGTAGCCCGAGGTAATGGAGAAGTCGCTCCTGTCTCCGGGATCGCTCTCCGTGGAACTGATCCAGTTCTCGGCGGATTCCTTGTCGATGCCGTAGCGCTCCACGCCATCGCGGATGAGCCCGTAGAACTCCTCCCTGGAATCCGTGGTGAGGAAGTACGTGACTTCGCTGAAGTCGGTCCGGGTCTTTCCTGAATTGAAGCGGATCCTGTCCGTCTTTCCGGTGACATCCCCGGTCGGGCCAACGATCGTGAGATTGATCTTCCCGTCGCCTCGGGTATTGATCTCAGGACCGAAATTTGCGCTGGCCTCGACGTTGACGGCGGCCTTTTCCAGGGTGCCGGAACTCATGTCCAGCCTGGCGGTCCGGCTCGCCTTGATCTGTTCTACGCCGGCGTCATCGAGGGTGGAGAAGGCGCCGGGGGCAAGGGTGGCGGTGGTTGTCGGCGTCCCCGGCCCACTGGTCACAGTGCATCCGGTCAGGAGCAGGCCGACCGTCAGCAGAGCGGCGGCGACGGTCCCGCCTCCCGGCCGGGGTGCGGCCAGATTTTGCCCGGGCTTACGCAGTCCCACGATATTCACACAGTCCCCCTGTTGTTGTTTGACTGAAATTTCCACTGCCCGGCTTTTGATGCCAGGTCAGAGCGGGAAGACGCCGATGAACCAGAACAGGGCGGCGGCAAAGACGGCGAAGAACGGTATCAGGCAGCCCAGCGCGGCTCTCGTTTCGGAGGAGGGCTGGAAAGACTCGTTCGGGTTGGCCGGGTTGTAGGCAATGTTTATCGGCGATCCGGGCAAGGGCTTTTCGGCAGACGAGACCTCGGACTCGCCCACAAACAGCGTTCCGTGCGGGTCGGTGAACCGGTACGTGGGCCAGAAGCGCCGGTTTCTCGTCATGTTGCCGGTACCTCCGCTCCAGCCGGCGCGGCTCCCGGTCACCGTGGCCTGCACGCGTGGCCAACCGGCTGTCAGCTGTTCGTGCCGCCTGGTCTTCCTGGCCGCGTGGATGACGGAGTAGATGGCGCCGGCAACGAACAGCGCCCAGACGACGTACAGCACGATTTTCAAGTGATCCCCCAAGGCTCACCAAGCAGTATGCCAGCTTGCCTTGCTTAGGGCATCCTGCCGCGCCAGCGGATGCCCGCGGCCCGCCGTCGTACGTCCTGGTGGTCGACTGTCGAAAGTTTGATCTCGCTCCCCACCAGCACCCTAAGCTTGCAAACTTGCTCAGGGAACCCGCCTGGCGTGGGCCCAGGCTCGATCAGAGTTTGCCGTAAGCCTGCGGGAGCTTCAGGCCGCGCCCGTTCATGAGGGTGCGCAGGCGGGTGGGGTAGTCGGTGATGATGCCGTCCACGCCGAGGTCGATCAGGCGCGCCATGTCCGCGGTGGTGTTCACGGTCCACGGGATGACGGGCAGGCCGAATTCGTGTGCTTCGGCGATCATCTTCGGTGTGACGGAGGCGAAAGCGGGGGAGATGACATCGTAGCCCTGGGCCCTGGCTGCCTTGGCGAGGGAGCCGTCGTAGTCGTCGATGTCGATGCCGCCGAGCTCGGGCGCCGCGCCGGGCCTGCCCACCTGCAGCCACGCGTCGCCACTCGAGAGAGCCACTGTCGGCAGCTGCGGGGCGATCTTTTTCGTGTAGTTCAGCGTGGACCAGTCAAAGGACTGCACGGTGGTGCGGCCGGACATGCCCGCCATGTAGATCTCAGTGACCACGGCCTTGGTCAGCGCCACCGAGCCCTCGCCGCCGGCCTGGCCATCCTCCACCTTGGTTTCCACGTTGAAGCGGACCTTCTTGGCGCCGTAGTCGCGGACCAGCTGGAACACGTCCTTGAGCTCGGCGATGCGGTTGCCCTCGATGACGTCCTGCTCCGGGTAGCCGGGCAGCTGCTTGAAACCGCAGTCCAGGGTCTTGATCTGCGCCAGCGACAGGTCGGCCACGCGGTCGCCGACGTACGGGAACTCGGCGTCACCCGGCGTGGCGGGAGAGGTGTCCACGCACTTGTTGGCCTGGATCGTGTCGTCGTGCCAGACGATGACCTTGCCGTCCTGGGTCAGGTGGGTGTCCAGCTCGAGCGTGCTCACGCCCAGCTTCAGCGAGTTCGCGAAAGCGGCCAGGGATTCTTCGGTCCACTCGCCGCGGCCGCCGCGGTGCGACTGCAGGTCGAAGGAGCCGTTGCGCTCGTTCGTCTTTACGGGGGAGCTGGCAGTTCCTGCCGCGTTCGACGACGGCGAGCCGGCGTCCGCCGTCGGGGCGGCAACGGCGGTGCCCGCCGTTGAGGCAATCGCTGTGGTGAAAAGCGCGACGGCGGCTGCTGCGGTCAGGACTTTGCGCATGGTTTTGGTTCCTCCCGGATGGCTGTGGCCGGCGCTGAGCCGCCGACCCGTTCACCCTAGGGAGGCCAGGTGGCGAGCGGCATGCGGGCAGGTGGCGGTGAGGTTAACGGCAGCGCCGGGCGTACGCCAGGTTCCAGCCGGGACATCTTCCATCAGAATGGAGAAAGGAAAGACGGGAGGCTCCACCATGACTGTCCTTGTTGCCTATGCGAGTGCTCTGGGTTCCACCAGGGAGATAGCCCAACATGTGGCCTCACGAATGGCAGTAGACCTCGGCGAGGTCGAGTGCCGGTCTGTGGAGGAGGTCGAATCCGTTTTCGGCTACGAGGCTGTGGTGATCGGCAGCGCCATCCATAATCAGGCGTGGCTGCCCCCGGCTTTGGAGTTCCTCACACAGCATGCGCCCGAGCTCGCCAAGCGGCCCGTCTGGGCCTTCAGCGTGGGGATGTCCGACGGCCTGCCAAAGCTGTTCCGCGAACGGGGTGCGGCACTGCAACAGCAACGTCTGGAAGAAACGCAGTTCCAGGAAGTTCAGCTTCGCGGCCACACTGTCTTTTCCGGGGTCTACGAGGCCAGCCAGTTATCGGCGCCGCTCCGGGGGCTGTTCCGGCTCGCCGGCGGCCGCTTCGGAGACTTGCGAGACTGGGCCGCCGTCGACGCCTGGACGGATCAGGTGACAGCGGAACTCGCGAAGCCTGCTTCGTCCGCACCGTCGGGCGCTGACCCGGAATAGTTTTGGAGGATTGGCCGCGGGCCTACGGCATCCACGCGGTGACGAAGCCGCCCCGGGACTGGTCGGGGGTCGGCTGCTGCTCCGGTGCCGGCCCGCCTGATCGGGTCAGGTCTGGCCCGGGAACGCCGGGCCCTGGCTTGTCAGGAGCGGCCGCGTTGGGAGCGGCCAGCGACAGGACGCGGCCATAGGTCGAACACAGCTCCTCAACGGTGTGTCCTGTGCAGCGCCAGCCCGCTGCTTCGAGCAGCTCGATTGGGTCCGGCGGATCGGCCCGAGCGAGCAGTTCGCTCATGGGCAGGCCCGTCTGCTCGCTGAACTCGCGCAGCTTGGCCTCGATGTCGTCAGTTTTGGGCAGGGCAACTGCCCGCTCAATGACCGCCCGCGATCCTGGCGCCGACAACACCGCAACTTCGTTCAGCACTGCGTGCTGGGCCGCAGGATCGAGGTACGGCAGCAGGCCTTCGAGGACCCAGGTGGTGGGCTGCGCCGGGTCGAAACCGGCAGCGAGGAGCCCCTCCCGCCAGGGCAGGGAAAGGTCTGCGGCCAGGGTGACCAGCTCGCACCGCGGCTCCGCGGACAGCCGGCTCAGCACATGGGCCTTGAACTCCAGGACGTTGGCGCTGTCGACCTCAATGACCCTGGCCCCGGCTGGCCACGGCAGCCGGAAGGCCCGGGTGTCGAGCCCCGCGCCGAGAACCACTGTCTGCGTGGTGGCAGGGGCGGACTGCAGGAAGTCGTCGATGAACCTGGTCCGCATGCCGATGTAGATGGAGGCCAGCAGGAGTGGCTGCTGCAGCGGAGGGGCCTCCGCCGGTTGAGCGGGCCACACCGTCGGCAGGTCCAGGTGGGAGCGGGCGGCCACCACCAGGGCCGAGGCGAAGGGATCCGCCACGAGCTGGTCGGCCCGCGAGGTCTCGACGGCGCGGCCCGCGGCCACGGCCAGGGCCGTCAGTGGCAGCCCCTGGTCCTCAAGTTCGGTACTGCGTCCTTGTTCGGTCACGCCATACCCTCCCGCTCACTGGTTCCCTTTCGGTGAGCCTACCCCGGGTGAGACCTGTCAGACCTGCGCGGCGCTGTCCCACCAGCCTTCCCAAGCGGCGGACGTGAGCTGACCCTTGGGAAAATCGGTATTCGATGCGGACTCGCCGAATTGGGAGTTCCCGTCAGCGCGCGTGGTGAAGAACAGGTTCAAGGTATTCCAAAGCATGGCTATTTCCTTTCAATCGAGGGTGCGGACGACCCTCTTTCAGGTAGGAATTAGCGTAGCCACGGTATGTTTCAGCGCATCGATTCAACGTTTCGTTCTTGTATCCGTGTGCTCACATCGCAGCGCAGGACGTCTTCGTATACCTGTCCGACAGGCGGCGATTGCTCACGATGAGTGGCAGCAGATCTGCGGCGGACGTGACAACGGCTGCCGCCTGCGACGCTTCCCCAGCGTCCCCGTAGCCCCAGAGCGCGAATATTGTCGGGATTCCGTATTGGGCGGCTCCGGCGATGTCGTAGCTCCGGTCTCCGATCATTACGGGACTGGAGATGTCTACGCCTTCGGCTTGAAGGCGGAGCAGCAATTCGGCGACGACCTCTGCCTTGCTCGCTCTTCCGTCGCGGTCGGACGCCCCGCAGATGTTGATGAAGTGGCCTTCGATTCCAAACCTCCGCGCGAGTCTTACCGCTTGATCTTCCACCTTGGATGTGGCGACAGCCATCGGCACGCCGGCCGAGTGCAGGTGGTCAAGCAGTTTGATGATCCCGTCGTATGGGCTGGACTGTTCAGCGCCGTGGTCGGCGTATGCCTTGCGGTAGTGTTGGAGGGCCCTTTGGGCGGTTATCTCGTCCAACTGTGAGACTGTTCTGAAGGACTCGATCATCGGCGGGCCGACGAATTGGCGCAGTGTGTCCATCGCGGGGACTGGCGCGCCTACGGCTGCCAGGGCCCGGGCAGCACTTGCCGTAACGCCGGGTGCTGAATCCAGCAGCGTTCCGTCCATGTCGAACAGGACGCAGCTAATGCCGGTGAGAGGTGGGCGATCTTGCTGCAGACGTGTCATTTTTTGAGTGCTTTCGGTCGTGGAGCTGGTTCGGTTCCGGGTGTGCCCGGGAAATTGTGGTGTGAAGGGTAGGCATGGATCGAGTGAGTCTTGACCAGATAGACCAGAGGATTCTTGCGGAGCTAACGAAGAACGCTCGGATGAGCCACGCGGAGCTGGCGACCAAAGTCCTGCTATCTAGGAATGCCGTGCGCCAACGGATCGAACGGATGGAACGGCAAGGGTATATCCAGGGGTACACGATCGTTGCCGGCCCGCCGGGGCAGGGGCCGGTGTCCGCCTTCCTCATGGTTTACAGGAAGGACCGGGTGCGGGGGTCGGACGTCATCGCGGTACTGCGGTCGATTCCGGAAGTGGTTTTGTGTGATGTCGTGAGCGGTGACTTTGATCTGCTGGTGAGGGTCGAGGCCCGGTCGCTGGAGAGGGTTCAGGAGATCTGGGAGCAGATTGCGGCCATTCCCGGTGTCACGGACACGGTGACGGCCATGACGCTGTCCAGTTACATCAGGCGGGCCCCCGGAGGTGCCCGCGCCACCGAGTGAAGCGATCAGTTCCTGATGCAGATGACCTTTGGCTGGGTCATCTCCTCATACGCGAAATGGACGCCCTCCCTGCCCATGCTTCCGTACTTGGCCCCACCGAACGGCATGCCGTCGAAGCGGTAATCAGAGGAGTCGTTGATCATGACGCCGCCTGCTTCGAGCTGTTGGGCCGCGTCCATGGCCCTGGCCAGGGAGTCGGTGAAGATGCCCGCATGAAGGCTGAACTCGATGGCGTTGGCGACTTCGATGGCCTCTTCGAACGTGCTGAACTGGCGGAACATGACCACAGGCCCGAAAACCTCCTCCCGCCACAGCCGGCTGTCCGTCGGGACCCCTTCCAGGACGGTCGGGTGGAGCACATTGCCGTCCGTGACATTGCCTGCAAGAAGGACAGCGCCGGCGCCGAGGGCCTCGTCCAACTTGGTTTGGAGCTCCTGCAGCGCAGCTTGGCTGATCATGGGCCCGACGTCCGTCCGTTCATCTAAAGGATCTCCGGCAACCAACCTGGCCGTCGCCTCCAGGAAGTGCCGGCGGAACGCGTCGTACACCGGGGCGGCTACGAGAATCCGCTGCACCCCCACGCAGTTCTGGCCGGCGGCCCAAAATGCTCCGGAGACGCAGGATTCCACTGCGTCTTCGATGTCGGCATCGTCCAGGACGATCACGGGAGCGTTTCCGCCGAGATCCATGGACAGCTTCTTCAGGCCCGCCGTGCGGGCGATGCTTTCACCCGTGGAGAACCCCCCGGTGAAGGACACCATTCGTACGTCCCGCGACCCGATGATTGTTTCGGCCATTTCCCGGCCGCCGTGGACAAGTGTGAGGGCCTCCGGCGGGAGCCCTGAGCTCAGGAGGGCGTCCGCGAGCAGCTGGGCTGACAGCGGCGTCAGCGCAGAGGGTTTGAGGATCACGGCGTTTCCTCCGGCGATTGCCGGGCCGATCTTGTGCGCCACCAGGTTGAGGGGGTCGTTGAACGGGGTGATCGCGGCAATGATGCCCAGTGGTTCGCGTGAATACCACCCGGTGCGGTCCTCTGAGCCTTCATAGGAGTCGAAGGGGATGACTTCGCCTGCGTTCCGGCGCGCTTCGGCAGCGGACAGGCGGAGCGTGTTGACCGCGCGCAGCACTTCCTTCCGTGCCTGGCGGATCGTTTTCCCGGCCTCGGACGATATCGTTAGCGCGAACTCCTCGCTGCGCTGTTCGATCTCCGTTGCGGCACCATCCAGGATCTTCCCGCGTGCGGCGCGGGACAGGGTCCGTGCCTTCCGGGCGCCGACGCGGGCCGTTTCGATCACGGCGTTGCCGGCGGTGGCTCCGGTCAGCGAAACCGCGCCGACCACCCTGCCGTCGTAGGGGCTCGTCACGTCACGGAACTGTGGCAGCGGGGTTTCTGTCGAACACAGCATGGACTCAGGCATTTGCGGCTACCTCCGTCCTGGCTGCGTGCATGGCGATGATGTCAGAGAGCAGCGCGTAGGCGGTCTCCACGCGCCCGGCACCCGGTCCGGAGATGGTTACGGCGCCCAGAAGATCGGTCTCGAAGGACACGGCATTGGTCGCGCCGGAAACCCCGGCCAGCCCATGATCAAGGGGGAGCGCCACAGGGGATACGCCTGCAGTCACGGACCCGTCCGGATTCCGTCGTGCCGCGCCGACGAGCTTCCAGCGGCGCCCAGCGCGGGCTGCCTTCCTAAGATCTTCCGGCGCCATGCTCGAAATTCCCTGCCGATGAACGTCCTTGAGCTCTATGCCGGCGTCCAGCAGTTCGTTGGCAAGGATGAGGACCTTGAGCTGAACGTCGTAGCCCTCGATGTCGGCTGCGGGGTTTGCTTCGGCGTAGCCGAGTTCCTGCGCCTCCTTGATGGCAGCGTCGAAGTCCAGTCCGTCTTCCATCCGCCCGAGCACGTAGTTACTGGTGCCGTTGAGGATGCCTTCGAAGCCGTTCAGTTTCAGCCCGGCGAACAGCTTCTTGGCCAGGCGGATGACGGGAGTGCCGCTCATGACGGCCCCCTCGAACTCGAAGTGCACACCGTTCTGTTCGGCAAGGGAGCTCAGTTCGGCGCCGCGGAGGGCGACCGGGCCCTTGTTTGTGGTGCAGACGCTCTTGCCGGATTCGAGTGCCCAGCGCACATGTGAAACTGCCGGCTCGCCGTCGTCGGGATTAGTGAAGGTGGCCTCGCAGATAATGTCCGCGGTGCAGTTGCGGATCACGGCTTCGTTGTTGGTGTCTGCGGATCCGCCGTACGCTGCAAAGGTTTCATTGTCGCCGCCCAGTTTGAGGGCAACGGAGAGGTCCACGCCTTCAGGCTGGACCAGGGATCCGAGACGCAGGTCGGTGATGGCCACGACCCGCAGGCCGAAGCCAAGTTCGGAACGAAGTTTCTCACCACGGGTATTGATCAGTTCGGCCAGCGTCCTGTTGACGCCGCCGAAGCCGATCAACGCAATGTCGTAGGTGGTCATGGTGCTCCTTCAGTCAGGTACATCGGTCCTCTAATGCTGACCGCATTCCATGTCCGTCAGGGCATGTGATTGTGACCGAAAAGCAGGGCGAACTGACCATCCGCCTGCCGATTCGTCATGTACCCGGAACGTAACCTGCGTTCAACATAGGCATGCAAAGATGTTTTTAACGACCAAAACGGCCTATTCGTGTTACTTTCATCACTGTCGCTATTGCGCAGCCCGAATCGCCTTGACCCACGCCGGGCCACATGCGCATCCCCGCATCAGAACCGCCACTCACCTTGGGAGAAACCATGGAACCCTCACCACCTGTCCAGCTGGAACCTCAGCCCACAATTCCGCCGTCGACCGATTCGGGGCTCCGGCGGTCCATGGGGGCACGGCATCTGGTCATGATCGCCATGGGTGGGGTGATCGGCTCCGGACTTTTCCTGAGCTCGGGGTACACCATTTCCCAGGCCGGGCCGCTCGGGGCAGTCATCGCGTATCTCATTGGCGCTTTTGTTGTGTACCTCGTGATGGCCTGCCTCGGTGAACTTGCCATCGCTTATCCGGTCTCGGGGGCCTTCCACATCTACGCGGCGAGGTCGATCGGGCCGGCCACCGGGTTCACCACAGCCTGGCTCTACTGGCTCTGCTGGGCGGTGGCCATCGGATCGGAGTTCACGGCGTCCGGTCTCCTGATGCAGCGCTGGTTCCCGGGTGTTGACGTCTGGGTCTGGTGCCTTATCTTCGCCTCGGTCCTCTTCGGCTTCAATGCGGTTTCTTCGAAATTCTTCGGCGAATCTGAGTTCTGGTTTGCCATCGTCAAGGTCGGCGCCATTGTGGTTCTCATCGTTTTCGGCGGGGCGGCACTGTTCGGCTTCCACCCGCTCAGCGAGGCGGCTAACCACCCCAGCATGTTTGAGAACTTCAACACTTCCGGCGGTATCTTCCCCAACGGCTTCACGGGTGTCCTGGTCACTGCGCTTGCGGTGTTCTACGCCTTCTCGGGTTCAGAGCTCATCGGTGTAGCGGCGGGCGAAACCGCTGACCCGGCCACCAGCATCCCCAAAGCGATGCGCAGCACCGTCATCCGTCTGCTGATCTTCTTCGTCGGGGCGATCGCTGTCATTGCCGCCACCATCCCCTTCGAGCAGGTCGGGCTGGATGAGAGCCCGTTCGTGACGGTCTTCTCATCCATCGGCATTCCTTACGCCGCCGACATCATGAACTTCGTCATCATCACCGCGCTCCTTTCAGCCGGTAACAGCGGCCTCTTCTCCTGCGCACGGATGCTTTACTCCCTTGCCGACGAAGGGCACGCGCCCCGGGCGCTGAAGAAGCTGACCCGGCGCGGTATTCCCATGATTGCACTCTCCGTCAGCATGCTCGGTGGCCTGGCATCTCTCATCAGCAGCGTCGTCGCACCTGAAACGGTATATCTGGCTCTCGTATCGGTGGCGGGTTTCGCCGTCGTCGGGGTCTGGATGTCCATCACCGCCTCGCATTTCTTCCACAGGAGATCCTTTGTCAAAAACGGCGGTGATGTCGCTGCGCTTCCCTACAAGGCCCCGCTGTTCCCGCTGGTGCCGATCCTGGCCTTCTCGCTCTGCCTCATCTCGCTCGTCGGCATCGCCTATGACCCGAACCAGGTGGCAGCGCTCTACTTCGGGTTCACTTTCGTTGGCGCCTGCTATGCCTTCTTCTACTTCAAGTACGGACGCAAGGCGCGCGCAAACCAGCCCTCCTGACGCCGTCACGAACTAACGTCCACGTAGCTTGGCGGCGGGAGGGTTTCGTCGCCCGCCGCCAAGCTCGGCGTTCTGTGGGGGCATGTGAGAATAGGCGTAGTTATCAGGCGGAAGGAGCACGGAGCATGGATTCTTCCTCGGAAGCGTCATCCATGGCCCAAGGCCTTCGGATAGTTCGGCTGGTCGCAGACCGGGAGAAGCGGGGGAGGCGGCTACTCGGCGTTTCCCAGATCGCATCCGAGCTGGAGATGGACCAAAGCCGTGTCTCCCGGTTGACTCAGGAACTGTGTGAGCTGGGACTGCTGGAACGCGTCGAACGCGGGCCATTCCGGACCGGGCCACGTTTTTTCGGCCTGGCTGCCGCTTTGAATACCGGCTGGGTCCGGGAATCAAAAACCGAACTTGAGGCTTTGGTGGCCTCATTCGGCCTTAGATCCAGACTTTCCGTCCGGGAGGGTTTCCGCGTCATTCTCCTGCGGACCTCCAGCAATGACGCGGTTCCCGGCAGCTTCGTGAAACCCGGCATGGTGACACCCGCGTGGTGCACCGGGTCCGGCCGGGCCCTGCTGTGGGACGAGGAGCAGCCCGCCATTGAGGCCCTCCTTGCGGACGTCAACTTCATTGGCGTAGGCGGCCCGGGGGCGGCCCATTCGCCGCACGAAGTCGTCGAATTGATGGACCGCGACCGGGCGCGGGGATTTATTGTGGCGGAGGAAGAGTTCGAGCATGGGGTCTACGAACTGGCGGTTCCGGTACGCACCGCCAAGGGTTCTATTCTTGCGGCGCTCAGCGTCCTGGGCAGCCGGGCCGAGATCACGTCCGGCGCAGATGACGTAGCCAAGGCCCTGTGGGAAGCAGGGCAACGGCTGGGGTCCTGCCAGGGCGGCACGCGGAACAACGCTGGCCGGAAGGGTCTTGCCAGCTAAGGCACGTTCTGCGGCAGGACCTGACCCAGCGTTGACTCAAGCCACCTTCCCCAGGACACCAGGGCCGTGGCGCAGGCCTCCAACCTCGGCTGCAGGCGGGCCTTGGCGCCTACGACCTGCAGCGCTGCCACCACGTCGCCCTTGAAGTCCCGAATCGGAACGGCCACGGAATACAGCCCGGGTTCGGCTTCCTCGTCGACGATGGAGTATCCCCGTGCCCGGGCCGCGCGGAGTCGTGACAGGAAGTCCTCCGCGTCAACGGGTGTATTGGGGCCATGGCGCACGAAAGCGACACCGGAGAAAAGGGTCCGGACCTCGTCGTCCGACGCTTCCCACAGCAGAGCCTGGCCGGCATCGCTGCAGTAGGCCGGATAGGGCCGGCCCAGCCACGAACCGATCATGTTGCTACTTGCCGGAACATGCTCACCGATGGTGACGGTGCTGTCTCCGCTCAGAATTCCAAGGAAGCATCCTTCATCAGTTTCACGGGCCAAGCCGGCCAGCGCGGTGGCGCCGTCGGTCTGCAACCGTTGTTCGGACAACAGCTGCGCGTCCGTCAGGAGCGACCAGTCGACGGCGTAGGTCCGGTGGTCTTTGCGGAGCAGAAACCCCTCCTGCTGGGCCGTCCGCAGGCTGCGCGCGATTTGGCTGCGGTCCTTGCCCAGGTCGGTTGCTATGTCAGCGACCGTTCCGCCAGGCAGGCCTTCTGCGTTGCGGGAGCCCACCGCTAGGAGAGCCATAATTCCCCGGCCCATGCTGGATGTCTTAGGCATGGGTCCGATTCTAGTCACTGGAGGAACGCCTCCTAGTGGATGGCGAAGACCCGGGCAGGAAAACCGCTGCCCCGCAGTGGCTTGGGCCAGGTGGCAATGAGGGCAGCGCCCGCTTCTGGAAGTCCGTCCAGGTTCGCCATCAGCTCGATCTGCCACCGGTTCTGCGCCAGGACGTAGGTCTCCAGTGTGAAATCCTGGCGGGATGTGGCCAGTCCCGGGTCCGTGTCCGTCTGCTCATGACCGACGGCGGTAACCGACCGTTCCTCAATCAGGAAGGAGAGGACTTCCTGCGACCAGCCCGGTGTGTGGCTGACACCGTGATCGTCCCTGTTTGCCATGGCGGCAGCGTCAGGCCAACGGCCACTCCAGCCTGTCCGCAATGCCACAAAGGCCCCGGGTGGGATGGCGCCATTGCGGCGTTCCCAGGCCTGGACGTCCTCCATCCGGGGAGTGGCGTCCGCATTAGCGATGACGCGCTCGGTGATGTCTAAGACGACCAGCGGAAGGACCATCTCCTGCACGGGAATCTGGTCCAGGGTCCTTCCTCCTGAGATGAAATGCGAGGGAGGATCAACGTGGGTTCCCCATTGTCCGATGATCGAGTAGCGGTGAGCGGTGAAGCCGTCACCTTTCTCCAGGTCGAAAACCGCTTCTCTGATTTCGTCGGGGAAGGCTGGGAAGTGTGGTTGGCCGGGGTGGAAGGCGTGCGTCAGGTCGGTGAATGATCTGCCGGCAAACAGCGTCTGCAGGCCGTCCCAGAGGGCGGTTGTGGTGACTTGAGTCATGACGTGGCCTGGCTTTCAACCAACGCCGGAAGGGCAGTGTTGGAAACCCCGATTGGCCCTGTCAGCTCAATGACGGGTACCTCCCAAGGATGGATATCCACGATCTGCTGCAGCAAGCGTTCCACGGCAGCGTCGTCGAGCGCAGCATCGAAATACGTCGTCAAGACCAGGGTCGGCGAAATTGTCTGCTGACCAACCTGCCCCAACGTAGGGTTGGCGCCTTCAGCGCAGGTGAACCCCTCAAAGCCCAAGCCGGATTCGAAGACATGCCGGTAGCTGCCAAAGTCCCCGAGGTCCGGGGATGCAGCGACAGCGTCGAGCAGGGCCGTAATGCCAGCCTCGTCTTTGAAGGCTTCTGCGTCGCCGCGGGCGAGGCGCGAGAAGGTTTCCGACGCTACGGGCCAATGCACACGCAGCTTGCGTACTGCTTTCATTTCAATCTTCAAGGGAAGGCTCCAGATCAGTTCGTAACGTGTTTGCATGCCATCGTGGCACGGTGTGATGATCATTACAAGCATTGAAAGATGCTTATTATGACCATATTCATCGTGCATTACACGTGCATACGGTGCCTCGTGCCGGACAGGCATGGATGTACGAACCGCTTGGAGCCCAAACGATGCCCAGTAACACCAAGCTCTCCCGCATGCTTGATGCCGGAGCGAACCTGACCGTGGACGGCGCCCTTGCCACCGAACTGGAAGCGCACGGCTGCCATCTGGACGACCCTTTATGGTCGGCTAAAGTCCTTCTGGAACAGCCGCAGCTCGTCAAGCATGTGCACCGCGATTACTTCCGCGCGGGAGCCGCGGTCGCGATCACGGCGAGCTATCAGGCCACACCGCAGGGATTTGCGCGGCGAGGCATTGACGAAGAAGAGGCCCTGGAACTGGTGGCATTGAGTGTGCGTCTGGCCGACGAGGCCCGCAGCGAGCACCTGGCCGAAAACCTGGGCGCAGGCCCCCTCCTGATTGCAGGATCGGTCGGTCCGTACGGCGCATACCTGGCCGATGGGTCGGAGTACCGGGGAAACTACTTCCTCAGCCGAAACGAGTTCCTGGAGTTCCACCGGCCACGAATTGCCGGGTTGGTGGACGCCGGAGTGGACTTTCTTGCCTGTGAGACGCTGCCGTCCTTGCCGGAAGCCGAGGCCATGGTGGAACTCATGAAAGAGTTCGACGTCGAAGGCTGGCTCTCCTTCACACTCCGGGACGGAGGGCACATCAGCGACGGCACGCCGCTTGCCCAGGTGGCAAAGCTCAGCAGGGCGCAAACGTCCGTCGTGGCCATTGGCGTGAACTGTGTGCCGCTGGAGCTGGTTGCCCCATCCCTGGGCGCCCTGCGCAAGGCCACGGACACGCCCCTGATCGCGTATCCAAATTCCGGCGAAAACTATGACGCCGTCAGTAAAACATGGCGGCCGGCCACGGCCATTGGGGGACCTGGTGGTAACCACGCCGCAAGCCTTGCGGAAGGAACCGCCCTTTGGCGTGAACTTGGTGCCCGGCTCATTGGCGGGTGCTGCCGAACGACCCCGGAGGACATAGCCGCAGTGGCCATGCTGACAGAAAGTCCCTAACGGCCGGACTTCAACCCCCGTCGGTCAGAAACGTCAGAGGGGATTCCCGCTCAGCTCGCCACACGGCATCGCAGGCCTGCCGCAGAACTGTCAGGCGAGGAGCATCTGGACCGTGTTGCGCAGCGTGGAGGCGACGAGGACGTCGTCGAGCTCGGCCACCTTGTCGCAGAAGATTTCCGGGCAGTACCAGCCGTCGTAGCCCGTGGACTTACACGCGTCGATCCACTCCTGGAGCGGGATGTTCCCCGCCCCGGTCCAGACGTCCCGTGAGACCGACTGGTCGGGCACCTCGCCCGGCGGCACGTGCAGGCCGTCGCAGACATGCACCGCCGCGATCAGGTCCGCGGGCAGGGCGGCGATGTCTTCGGGGGTGTCGCCCGAGGCCCAGAAGTGCCAGAAATCCACGCACAGCTTCGCGTTGGGCCGGTCGATAGTCTCGAAGATCTGCAGCGCCTGGCTGACTCGGTTGATGGGGGACCAGGCCAGCGGCTCGAGGTACAGGCTCACCCCGTGGTCGGCGGCGATGTCCGCTGCCAGCGCGACCCGCCGCGCGGTGTCGGCCAGGGCCTCCTTGTCGGTGAGCCCAAGCGCGCCGCGGAACCGCAGATCGTTGTCGCCGAGGCTACCGGCGCGGAACTCCTTGACGACCCGTACGTCCACCGGTCCGGTGCACATCTGCACGAACGGCGCGCCCACAATGCTTGCCACCTCGGAGAGCCGGACGGCATCACGCTTGAACTCCTCGTCCGGTGCTTCCTGGATGGCGCCCACACCGGAAACCGGGAATCCGCCCAGCAGCGGCACCAGGTCGTGTCCCGTATAGCCGGCGTCAAGGAACCGGAACAGCTTGGGCGTCTGCAATTCGACGGCGTCATAGCCGGCCGCCTTGGCCACCGCGATGTCCCGCACGGTGGTTCCGTGGAACGCAGCCGTCGAATTCATGGAGATCTTCATGTTTTCCTCTCTGGAAGGCGGCTGCCTATGCAGCATGCGGGCCCCGACCCGGGAAGGAATCGGGCGGAACTTTGTAAGTTTGTCATTACATATGATGACGGTCAATGTCTGCAGATCCAAAGATGGGCACTAATCCTCTCAAACAAGAGGTTTAGCAAGAGGGGTCTCCCCCTCGAATGGGGGGTCTAACGCAGGGGCTCTTCCCCCGAATGAGGGGTTTTAACCCGTGGGTTCTCCCCAAGGAAGGGGTTTAGTCCATTGAAAAGACACGTGTCCACAGGAACCTGACAAGGTCCCGCGCATAAAAACTAAGGCGTCGGCGGCCTTGGAATAACAAGCAGCCCTCGCCGACCCGCTGCCCGGTCCACTGGGGGAACCAGTCCGTCGTCCTGATCATCAGGCCGACATCCCGCATCGAAAAGCTGGCGACGCCAGCCCTTCGACGATGGGCCGTGATCTGAAACCGTTACCCAGAATCTGGAGACAATGATGTCGAAGCGTATTCTTGCCCTTTTCGCCGCCCTTTTCACAGCTCTATTGGTCCTCGCCAGTCCCGCGCAGGCCGGAAATCCACATTTCATCAAAAATGCGACCAGCGCGAGCCTCTCGGGAACGAGCCTGGTGGTCAAGTTCAAGGAGGCGGGTCTTCCGTCCGGCGCCACTGAAACCGTGACGGTTTCAGCAACCCTGAGCGCGACCTACCAGTGTGTCAACAATGGCGGCAAGAACCCGAACGACCCCAAGAAGACAACAATCAACACCGCGGTATCCACAAGCGGAGAATTCAAGGCCGACAAGAACGGCAATATCACCGGATCGCTCACGCTGAGCGCACCGGCTGCCGCCACTGTTTTGGATTGCCCGTCCGGCCAGAGGGCGACCCTGACGGTGGTGTCCTACACGGCTATCTCCATCACTGATGAAGACAGCGGTGCGACCCTTGCGATTCCGGGGACCTTTAGCAGTGGCACGCCGATCAACTGATCCGGAGAAGGCTCTGCTGGACTTCTAACCGCCAAGGATGAGGCCCCCCGCCCCAACGGGCGAGGGGCCTGCCAGCCCCCACGCCATTCGGCAACGAGGCCCGGGGTCCACCCATGCTCGCGCCAGAGGGCTTGGCTGGCGTGAAGACTCAGGCGCCCGCTAATCAGCCCCTTCACGGGGCCGGCGGTGCCTGTGGTGCGTGGAATAGTGTTCGAACACCTCGGAGGAGGTGGTTCCGGCATGCCCGAACCGGCCGCGGAGAACTTTCGCGAGGTCCTCCAACGCGGCCTCCAGCATCCGCCCGGCAAACTGGAGATCGGGGTGATCGCTGGCCTTGGCTTCGGACGCGAGTTCCTGCGCATAGGTGACCGTGGCCGGCAGGGAACCCCTCTGCTCGACTTCCTGGAAATAGTACGTTTCGTGGAAGGCGAGCAGGTCGATGCTGACGGCGGCGACGCTGCCGGACAGCGATTCGAGCAGTGCGGCAGCATGGCTTGCGTCCATTGAAAACGGGTCGCCAGGCGTTGCCGCTTCCCGGAACAGGTTCAGTTGGTGGGCAAGCGCCCGACGGCGGTTCAGGGCAGGGTACATCTGAAGAATCCAAGAAACCGTGGCCGTCAGCAGACCGAATCCTGTGACGGCCTGGGCGGCCGAGACGAGCCTCAGCAGGGGGTAGCCCGCCACGACTTCCCCGAACCCGACAGTGGAAAGAGTGACCATGGAGAGGTAGACGGCTTCGAGGAAATCCGCCTCCCGGGGGACCCCCGCACCGTAGATGAAACCCTCCGGCAGGTGCGGGAGGTAGAGCAGCGCCCAGCCCAGGATGGCCATGCCGGCCCACGCGAAGATGACGGCAGCCATGGCCACAGGCGCCGCGACGGAGGAGGCTCCTCCTCTGGATATCCGGGAGAGACGCCAGCACCCGTGCATTATGGTCCTGCATACCGGGCCGGAACCGTGCGGGTAAAGCAGTGTGTGGAAGACGTCGACGAGCATCAGCAAAATCAGCCCGGCTCCCACCACCGTCCACAGGACGTCCCAGAAGTTCATGCCCCATCTTAGGATCAGGGCCGTCCCGGCAGGACCCGCCGCCCATCACGCAGGCAGTTTGGCCACGAAATTCCCGCGGCCCCTCGCGCCCATCTTCCCGAACAGCGCTGGTCGCTTTGGCGTTGTGAGAGCGCGTTCTGAGCAGGTGGATCGCCAGCGGTTTCGGCCGAAGATACAGCGTATTGACACGCATGCGGCCCGGAGTAATCTCAGCGGTATCAGGACCCTTTCGCCCTGTTTCCCAGTAGTTTCGGCGCGCGACCTCGCCGCTCCCGCCTGGCACCGGCGCCACCAAGGAGAGTCCTCAATGTCATGGGAAATTTCAGGTAAGTATGTCGCAAACTGCGACTGCCAGTTGATCTGCGCCTGCGCGATGGACGGCCCGCCCACCGGTAAGAACGGGGAATGCCGGGGTGCAGCGGTCTTCCACATTGCCAGCGGCCGGCTCGATGACACCGACCTTTCCGGTGTTGATTTCGCCTTCTGCAACTTCTTCCCGTCGAACCTCACCGCAGGCAACTGGAAGGTTGGCATCGTCGTCGACAGCGGTGCATCCGACGGCCAGGCGCAGGCCCTGGAGCGGATCCTCCACGGCGACGAGGGCGGACCGTTTGCTGACTTCGCCGCCCTCTACGGCGAGTGGCTCGGCGTCGAGCGCGGGAACATCACATTCTCCGGCGGCGACGCCCCGTCGGCTTCGGTGGATGGGCGCATCAACCTGGCGATCGAACCACTTCCCGGTCCCGGCGGGGGAGTCACCACCGTCAAGAATGCGATGTACGGCTTCGCCCCGGAATTCGTGATCGGCAAGGGCAAAGGCGGCTCGGACTTCTTCGGCCTCGACTACCAGTCGGTCTACGCTGAATCGGCGGACTACACCTTCGCAAGCGAGATGGCTGAAGGTGCACCCAAAGGCCGTGCCTGAACCCCGGCAGCACACCCTGCGCGCCATCGACGCGCGGGAGGCCGGGCTGATTGCCGTACTGCTCGTCCTCGCGGCGGTGGGCTGGGTGTTCACCGCCGAGCGGATGAGCGGGATGGACATGGGAGGCTGGACGGACCCGGGACTGCTGGACTTCTTCCTCACCACGTGGGTAGTGATGCTCGCCGCCATGATGTTTCCGTCGGTGGCGCCCATGGTGACGGCGTACGCCAAGATCAGCCGCCGGCGTCGGGAAACCGGGCGGTACGCCCCGCGGGGTTCCACCGCGCTGTTCGTTGCCGGGTATCTGGTTTCGTGGACAGCTTTCGGGTTGGTGGCGTACGCCCTCTACGAGGCCGTGGCCCAGCTGGTCCCCGGAGCGTTCGCGGCGGAACCGGGCGGGCGCTACGCGGCAGCCGGGGTGATCCTGGCAGCCGCGGTGTACCAGCTGACGCCAGCCAAGAACGTCTGCCTCACCAAGTGCCGGACGCCGCTGGACTTCATCCTGCACCGTATGCGGACCGGGTACCGCGGGGCGCTGCGGATGGGAATGGAGCACGGTGCCTGGTGCGTCGGCTGCTGCTGGGCGCTGATGGCGGCGCTGTTTGCGCTGGGCGTGATGAGCGTCGGGTGGATGGCGCTGGTGGGCGCCTTCATCGCCGTGGAGAAGATGCTGCCCTGGAAGCGGCTGGCCAACCGCTCGGTCTCGGCGGCGCTGGTGCTGATCGCAGTGGGAATCGCGCTGATGCCCGGTGCGACGCCAGGCATGCCGATGTAGCCGCCCCAATACCAAGTGGCCAGCCGCCATAGAGCACTAGTTCCGCGTCATTTCCTCCAGCAGTTCCAGCACGTGACGGTAGTCCTTTCCGGTGGCCCGGGTCATGCCGAGTTCGCAGGTGCGGTTGCAGGACGCGTGCGCCGACGCCCCCATTTCGGCAACTTCCTTGCCCTGCTTCCGGGTTGCGGAGGCCGTGAGCTCGGGATGCAGCATGCCGCGGTCCCCGGCGAAGGCGCAGCAGCCCCAGTTCTCCGGCACCTCCACCTTCTCGGCCACGGCCTGGGCAACGGCTGTCAGCGAACTGTTGATGCCCATGCGGGTGGATGAACAGGTGGGGTGCAGCGCCAGCGAATCCAGCTTCTCGTGCTCCGGCAGCTTGGGCAGGATGTGCTCGACGGCGAAGTCCACGGCGTCCACGATCCGCAGCTCACGCTGCCCGGGCAGCGGAGTGTCGGATTCCACCGCCTGCCGCAGCCCCTCGGTGCACGAGGACGCGTCGCAGACGATGGCGAGTTCCCCGTTGCGGGTGGCCTGCCGCAGCGCCGCCAGGGTTTTCTCGCGCATCGTTGCCTGCCCGGCGGCCATGCCCTTGGAGGACCAGGGCGTTCCGCAGCACAGCCCGTCGATGCCCTCCGGCACCAGCAGTGTCACCCCGGCCCGCTCGCAGAGCTGCTCAAAGCTGTACTGGACGCCGCGGCCCGCGGCGCCGCCGCCACCGGCGCCACCGGCGCCACCGGAACCGGCGGAGCCAGACCCGGCCGGCCCGAACATCGTCCCCACGCATGCAGGGAAGTAGACGGCGTCCGGTGCGCCATCCGGCGTCGGCCGCTTCCGCGCGGAACCGCCGCCCGGCAGTTCCGAGGAGTACAGCGGAACCGTGTCCGTCCCGAGGACCGCGCGGGCCGCCGTGTTGGGCGGGACCACCGCCGCGGCGGGAAGCTTGTTCACCACGGTGAGCGCCAGGGATGCCCCGCGCGTGACTCCGCCCCAGTGCTTCGCCGCGGCGTTCCACACGCCGTTTTCCACGGGCCCGGCCTCGGACCGCCGGATCCGCTTCACCAGCAGGCCGGTGTTGATCTCCACGGGGCAGGCGGTCTGGCACATGCCGTCCACCGCGCAGGTCTGCACCGATTCGTAGTCGTAATCCTTCTCGAGTTGCCTGGCCAGCGCGGTGTCTCCCGCCAGCCGGGCCTGCTCGATGGCCCGCAGCGTGACAATGCGCTGCCGCGGCGTCAGGGTCAGGTCCTTGCTGGGGCACACCGGCTCGCAGTAGCCGCAGGAGACGCAGCGGTCCACCTCCTCGGCCACCGGCGGCGCCGTCTTGATGTGCCGCAGGTGCGCCTGCGGGTCGTCGTCCATCAGGACGCCCGGGTTGAGCATCCCCGACGGGTCGAACAGCTCCTTGATCCGGTGCATCACCGCGTACAGCTCGTCGCCGTACTGCCTCCGCACGTAGGGTGCCATGACCCGGCCGGTGCCGTGTTCGGCCTTGAGCGAGCCGCCTTCACCCAGGACCAGGTCCACCATGTCCTCCGTGAACGAGCTGTAGCGGTCCAGCTCCTGCTGGGTGGTGAAGCCGTCGGTGAGCATGAAGTGGACGTTGCCGTCCTTCGCGTGGCCGAAAATGACACTGTTGGCGTAGCTGTATTTGTCGAACAGCCCGATCAGCTCCCGGCACGTACGGCCCAGCACGGGCACCGGAACCACGATGTCCTCCAGCAGGGCCGTGGTTCCCTGCGGACGGGCTCCGGCCACCGAGGCGTACAGGCCCTTGCGCAGGTGCCACAGCTGGGAGCGGGCGGAGGCGTCGCCGGTGAACTGCGCCGGGGCGGCCAAGCCCAGGCCCGTGAGCATGCGCTCGCCGCCCTGCTGCAGTGCAGCCAGTTCGTCCGGCCGTTCGGCCGAGTATTCCACCAGCAGTGCGGCATGGTCCCGGACCGCAAGGTCCTGTACGACGGCGGGAGTCCCCTTGAGCGTCTGGCCCACCTTGAGGGCCAGGGCATCCATGAGCTCCACCGTGGCTGCCCCGGATTCCACCAGTGCGGGCAGTGCCTCGTTGGCTGTCTGCAGGTCGGGGAACACCAGCAGCCCGGTGGCCGCGTGGGTCGGCCGGGGGATCGTCCGGAAGACCCCTTCCGCCACAAAGCCGAGCGTGCCCTCACTGCCGACGATCAGGTGGGCCATCATTTCGACCGGACTGTCATAGTCCAGCAGGGAGTTCAGGCCGTAGCCCATGGTGTTCTTCATGGCGAACTGCTGCCGGATCCTGCCCACCGAATCGCTGTTGCCGCGCACCCGCCGCGCCAGCTCGGCCAGGCCGGCGTACAGATCGGGTTCCAGCGTGCGCAGTTTGTGGTCCGCGTCCGGCGCGCCCGTGTCGATCACGGTGCCCGAGGGCAGTACCACGGTGAGGGACTCGAGCGTGCGGTACGCATTGTCCACCGTGCCGCAGTTCATGCCCGAGGAGTTGTTCGCCACCACACCGCCCACGGTGCAGGCCGATTCGCTGGCCGGATCCGGCCCGAACTTGCGGCCGTAGGGCGCCAGCCGGGCATTCAGCGCACGCACCGTGACGCCGGGCTGGACACGGACCCGGGCACCGCCGTCGAGCACCTCAATGTTCCGGAAGTTGCGGCGCACGTCCACCAGGACGCCGTCGGACACGGCCTGTCCGCTGAGGCTGGTGCCGCCGGAGCGGAAGGTCAGCGGAACGCCCTGGGCGGCGCTGGCGCGGAGCAGGCGGCCCACCTCGTCAGCGTTCCCGGCCACCACCACTGCCTGCGGGATGAGCAGGAAATGGGAGGCGTCGTGCGCGTTGGCGTGCAGGTCGATGGGCCGGGTTTTCACCTGGGCGGGATCGGCCACGGCCTCACGGAGCCCGGCAAGTTGCAGTGTTGTCATCAGGGAACCATCCAGCCAAGTACGGGGGTGGACTGCAGGAGGATCAGGACGGTGATGAGGGCCAGCAGCCCGACGCTCCATCCGATCAGCTTACGGAACAGGGTCCCTTCGGAGCCGTCCAGTCCGACGGCGGCGGAGGCCACCGCGAGGTTCTGCAGCGAGAGCATCTTGCCCATGACGCCGGCGGAGGAGTTGGACGCCGCCATCAGGACCGGGGACAGCCCGGTCTGCTGGGCCGCGGTGGCCTGCATCTGACCGAACAGGGAGTTGGACGAGGTGTCGGAACCGGTCAGGGCCACGCCGATCCAGCCGATCAGCGGGGAGAGCACGGCGAAGAATCCGCCGGCGGAGGCCAGGGCGAACCCCAGGGTGGTGGTCTGGCCGGACAGGTTCATCACGAAAGACAGGGCGAGGACGGAGGTCACGGTGACGATGGTCCAGCGGAGCTGAACGAGCGTCTCGCGGTAGATCCGCCAGGCCTGGCCGGCCGTGATCCTGTAGAGGGCCATGGTGATCAGGCCGGAGAACAGCAGCAGCGTGCCGGTGGCCTTGAGGTGGTCGAGCTTGAACTTGGTGGCCGCCACCGGCTTGCCGGCAGAGTCGGCGACGTCCAAGCCCGGCCAGTGGAACGTCACGGTGCCCACCTGGTTCAGCCAGGACTTGATGGCCGGGATCTGGGCAATGGAGAACACCGTGATGATGATCAGGTAGGGGGCAATGGCCATCCAGATCTGGCGCGGTTCCGGGCGGGTGCTGTCCGTTGGCAGAGCGGCGTCGGCGGGCGCGGTGCCTGCCGGCGCGGTGCCTTCGGAACCGCGGGAGGCCGGCGTCGTTCCTGTCGCGGATCCAACAGCGGCCCGGGAGACGTTCGCCTCGACGGGTACGGCCCCGGTGCCCGCCTGGGCTGCTCCGGACGTCACGCCGCCGGCCATGCCGATGGTTTCCTTCGGCTTCCAGAAGCGCAGCATCACCAGGACCGCGGCGACGGTGACGACGGCGGCCACCACGTCCGTCAGTTCCACGGCGAGGTAGTTGGAGGTGACGAACTGGGACACGGCGAAGGCAACGCCGGCCACCAGCGCGACGGGCCAGGCCTGCTTCACGCCGCGGCGCCCGTCCACGATGAACACCAGCAGGAGCGGCACGATCAGCGCGATGAAGGGGGTCTGCCGCCCGGCCATCGAGGAGAGGTCGTGAAGCGGCAGGCCGGTGACGCCGTTGAGCGCGATGATCGGGGCCGCCATGGCGCCGAAGGCGACGGGCGCCGTGTTGGCCAGCAGCGAGACGATGGCGGATTTCAGCGGTTTCATCCCGGCGGCCATCAGCATGGCCGCGGAAATGGCCACCGGGGCGCCGAAGCCGGCCAGGGATTCCAGCAGGGCGCCGAAGCAGAAGGCGATCAGGATCGAGAGGATGCGCAGGTCGTCGGAGATGGAGCGGATGGTGCGGCCCAGGGCCTCGAACCAAGGGGTGGCGACGGTGAGCTTGTAGATCCACAGGGCGTTGACCAGGATCCAGAGGATCGGGAAGAGGCCGTAGAAGATGCCGGCGGCGGTGGCGCTGAGGGCCTGGCCGAGAGGCATCTGCCAGCCAATAATCGCCAGGATCAGTGACACCGCGAGGCTGGCAATGGCGGCCTTGGGTGCCTTGACCCGGAAGACGCCCAGAAGGACAAAGAGCAGGACGAGCGGTAGCGCGGCGCAAAGGGCCGAGAGCATGAGCGACCCGCCGATGGGGTCAAGGATCTGCTGAAACATGAGATCTCCAGGATGTGTGAGGCGTCACAGCTTCGTGGCGCCCTTCGATTGTCTAACAAGTACACAAGTCGGTCAAGACTACTTTGGTGGCTTGTCTGGCAAAATGAAGGAAGCCAGCCCCTCAAGCGATGTGTAGAAGACGTGGAGAAGCGGAGAGCCGTGAGCCGTGTTTCAGCTGTATCGATCGTCGAGGCGATCGCCTCAGACATTCGTGCCCGGGTGTTTTCCGGCGAACTCCCGGCGCTGCATGCGCTGACGGAGACCGAGGTCGCATCCTCCTACGACGTCGCCCGGCCCACAGCCAAGGCCGCGATCGAGAAGCTCGTGGCTGAAGGGCTGCTGGTCAGGGGAGTGCACAAGACCGCCCGCGTGGCCGACCTCGGCCCGGAGTCCGTGCGCGACATCTACCTTGCCCGGGCCTACCTGGAGAGCGAAGTGCTCCGGCGGCTGGCGTCCGGCCGGACCGTGCCCGACGAGGCCGTGCGGGCCAACAAGGACATCGCTGCCCTGAAGACGGGCGCGCCCCTGGACGTGGTGGAGCCGGACATGCGGTTCCACACCAGCCTGGTGGACGCCCTGGGCAACGAGCGCATCAGCAAGATGTACCTGTCGCTGGTGGGGGAGGTGCGGCTCTGCATGTCCCGGGTGCAGTCGCTGCATCTGCTGGACACAAACCTCATCCAGGCGGAGCACCAGAAGCTCCTCGAACTGATCGGGGAGGGCAAGGGCGAGGCCGCCGCGCGGCTCCTGGACGAACACCTCGGGCGCGCGCGGGAACGCCTGGTCGCCGCCATGGGTGGCGAGGCGGGCCCGGAGGCGGACCTGCCGTCAAAGCTCACGGGGTAGGGGGCTGCGCCCCCAGGAGCTGAGGAGGGCGAGGCCCGCGGCCACTGCCGCGCTGAGCACCACCGCGCCCAGCCAGAGCGAGACCGGCCAGCGGATCGCGTCCGTCACCGCGAACGCCACGAGCTGGCCCGTCCACAGCAGCGCGGCGATTCCTGCCGTGACCGCCGGCAGCCGCCTGCCCAGCCAGGTTTCCGGCACGCGGGTCAGCAGCAGGTCGACGACGATGGCGGCCACCGTCGTCCCCGCGGCTCCGGCGATCGACGTGGGGCGCAAGCCGATCATCACCACCGGCAGCCAGGCCGCCGCCGCGACCAGCATGGTGACGATTCCGCGGGCGGGCCGTCCGGCCGCGGAGAGCGTGAAGAGGAACGGCGCGATGATCAGCGCGGTGGTCAGCAGGTAGCTCGCCAGGGTGATGACCACCGGCAGCTCGGCCTGGATGCGGCCGGGCGTGCCCACCGGGGTCGGGGTGAAGAGGGCCGTCGGCCCCGGCCGAACGAACGCGGAGACGTAGATGAGGAAGAACGCCCCCAGCCCGGTCATGAGAACGACGGCGAACAGCGCCGCTGGGGTCAATTCGGGGTTTCCGGCGTGGCTGGCGGCGCGATGGCCGGCTGCGCCGTGGCCGATGGAGCCGTGGCCGGCTGCGCGGGCGCTGCGGACAGCGGTGCCCAGGATAAGGAATTGGCTGAAGCCGAGCAGCAGGTGGGTGGGGCTGACCAGGGCATCCAGCGAGACTTCAATGCCCAGGATCTCGTGCCACAGCAGGTCCAGGCCGCCGGCGACTGCGAACAGGACCACGCCCACGGCGGTCCCGCGGTACCCCGGGGGAGCGGCCTGCAGCAGCGGCTGCCCGGGCGTCCGGTTGCGCCAGATCACGACGGCGGTCCACGCCGCCGTCGCCAGCATGCCGGAGTAGAGGGCGGCATGCCATGGAGTGAAGAACGTCTCCAGACCGGGCAGGTTGATGTGAGCCCAGCCGTCGAGGAAAACGGCCAGCAGCAACCACAGGCCCAGGAGTTCGGTGACCAGGTCCCGGCGACCGTCAGGTCGGGTGTTACGCGAAGTCTCGAGCATCGCTGCCCACCTCCACGGAATCTATCCGGTCACGGTGCCGGATCCGGTGCTGTCGAACCCGGAGGCGCGGCGACGCTCAGGTTCCAGCGGGTCTTAACCCACACCCACTCCGCGGCGTAGCCGCAGTGGGCTCCGGAGTATGGCGGCCACCAGTGGGCCGGGTCCGATGATCTCCGCTCCGCGTTCGTAGCGGCCGTCAGGACTCTCAAAGAAATGCTGTTGGACAGGTCATTGGCGAAGTCGCGGCGCTGCTTCGCGGTCCACGCCCACGCTCCGGAGTACCAGGCCTCTTCCAGCGGGACCATGTGGGCAACATCCACCTCGGCCGGGTCCACCAGAACGGTGACATCCCAGGCGGACACCCACTGCGGATAGAGCGCGGTGCAGGGCGAACCGAGCGTATGCTCGCTGGCGCCGGCGATTATGACCGTTTCACGGGTGGTGCACCCGTCGGGTCCGACGATGGGGTATTCGAAGGCGGACTCGTCGAATTCAGGACCTCCCGGCGCCTGCCGGACCAGGGTGTTCAGCAGCGCCTTGCCGGTGGCGTCACCTTCGAATGGATACCCACCCGTCGGCGAAGCCACACTTTGGCTGGACCTTCCGGCTGAGGCGGGTGACTGCGCCGCCGGATTGGAAGCGCCGCTGCCGCAGAGGCCCAGAAGGCCGGCTGCCACCAACATTGTGCAGTGCTTCACAGCTCGCTTCATCGCAGTGCCCGACCCTTTGCACGTCATGGTTGTGCCCGGATCCTACTCCGCCACAGCAGGCTGCGACAGCCATTATTCATGGGTGCATGGCATGATTTCCATGGAGTTTATGTGGCCGTCAATCCCAGCCATCTCCGGACTTTCCGCGGGCCGTTGTCAGTGCTTTGAAGTGGGCCTACGCTGTGCGCACGGCCCCATTCGGGGGACCGTTCCAGGACCTGCCGGCGAGGGTGCCAGGCGCGCCCGCTGGTGCCTCTGTCCTGGACATCACGGAACAGGAAAAGACCATGACCAAGTACCTATTTGAAGCCAACTACGTGGGCGAGGGAATCAAGGGGCTCATGCGCGAGGGCGGCACGAAGCGGCGTGACGCGCTGACCGAGGCACTCAATTCCGTGGGCGGATCCCTCGAGAGTTTCTACTACGCCTTCGGGGAGACCGACGTCCTGGGTGTTTTTGATGTCCCCGACCAGGCCGGTGCCGCAGCTCTGTCGCTGATGATCAATTCGACGGGCAACGTGAACGTGCGGCTGAAGCCCCTCATGACGCCTGAAGACATCGACGAAGCGGTCAAGAAGACACCGTCGTACCGGGCTCCGGGGCAGTAGGGCCAGTGTCAGTAGGGTCCGTCCAGCAGGACCGTGGGCCGGAGCGCGAACGTACACTTGAGGCCCACGTCCGCGGGGCTTAAGTGTTCGTTCGCGCTGCCAGGCCCATGAACATCGTGCGGTGCAGGATGTCCACGTGCTTGCGGGACACCTCGACGGCGCCGGGAACGTCGCCGGCGCGCAGGGCAGCCACCAGCTTGACGTGGTCGCAGTTTGACTTGTGCAGCAGCTCGATGGGGTAGGGGATGAAGTAGGCATAGAGCTCGGCGAGCGTCTCGTGGTAAACCTCGACGGCGGTCCCCAGCCCCGACGCTGTGCCCACCAGTTGGTGGAACTGCTCGTCGGCCTGGTGGTAGTCCGACCAGTTGGCGGAAGAAGCCATGTCCCGGGTCAGCCGCTCGAGCTCGTCCAGCTGTTCCGCGGTGGCGTTGATGGCTGCGTAGTGGGTCACA
Organism: Arthrobacter sp. K5; assembly: GCF_040448525.1. Taxonomy (NCBI): domain Bacteria; kingdom Bacillati; phylum Actinomycetota; class Actinomycetes; order Micrococcales; family Micrococcaceae; genus Arthrobacter; species Arthrobacter sp. K5. Next base: position 4,281,459 of record NZ_CP159279.1, read on the forward strand.
GCGCATTCGAAGAGCAGCCGCCGGTCCACCAGCCGGTTCACCGCCTGGGACTCGGCCGGCGATGCCGTCAGTTCAGCCAGAACCTGACGGGGCGGCTCGTCCGCCACGAAGGTGCCGCCGGCCCGGCCGCGGCGGCGGACCACCACGCCCTGGTCGGCCAGGCTCGCCAGCGCACGGCGGGCAGTGATCGGGCTGACGGACAGGCCCAGTGCCACGTCCTCCTGGTCCGGCAGGCGCTCGCCGGGCTTCAGCAGTCCCAGTGAAATGGCCATGCCGATGCGCAGCCGCACGGCATCGATGGCGCTCCGGCGGTCGATGCCGGCGAGCGCCCCGGCGCCAATGCGCGATGCGCCGGTACTCGATGCGCCACTGCTTGAGGCGCCGGCGGGAGAGGCGGTGTCCTCCAACTGACGGGTCATATCCGCTACTTTACGGCCCATCTGCAACCCCTTCCCATTATTGGATCATTCTGATCTAATATAAGGCAGATCACACCCCAACGCGGAGACAAACCCATGCAACGCATCCTTCCCCTCATTGCCGCCCAGGCAGCGCCCCGGCTCATCGGCGAACCCGTATCGGCCTTCGCGGACGAGGTCAAAGCTGCCCTCGAAACCAAGCCGGACAGCAAACTCGTGGTCTTCCCGGAGCTCCACCTCTTCGGCGACGGGAGTCCCGACCGGCAGCGCACCGAAGCCCTGCAGGACTCCGCCGAGCCGCTGGACGGCCCGCGGGTCAAAGAACTGCAGCAGCTCGCCGCGGACCTGGGCATCTGGATGGTGCCGGGCAGCGTCTGCGAGCGCGGCCCCGAAGGCCAGCTGTTCAACACCCAGCTGGTGCTGTCCCCGGAAGGGGAGCTGGCTGGCTACTACCGGAAGATCTTCCCCTGGCGCCCGTTCGAGCCGTACGACCCCGGCGACCGGTTCACCACCGTGGACCTGGCCGGCATCGGCCGGGTGGGCCTGAACATCTGCTACGACGCCTGGTACCCGGAAGTCTCCCGCCAGCTCGCCTGGATGGGTGCCGAGGTGATCCTCAACGTCGTCAAGACCACCACGCCGGACCGCCGCCAGGAACTGGTGCTGGCCAGGGCGAACGCCATCGTGAACCAGGTGTTCGTGGTCAGCGTCAACTGCGCCGGCCCCACCGGCAAAGGCCACAGCATCATCGTCGACCCCGAGGGCAACACCATTACGGAGGCCGACGGCGACGCCCCGGTGCTGCTGACAGCGGACCTGGACCTGGCCGCCGTCGGGCACGTCCGCACCCACGGGACCGAGAACCTCAACCGGCCCTGGTCGCAGTTCCGCGACGGCGAGGCCGCCGTCGAACTTCCCGTCTACCAGGGGCGGATCAATCCGCTGACCTGGACGCCCCCCACTTTCAATGCCTAAGGAAAACCACGTGACCACACCAACCCTGACCCGCACGCTGAAGCTGCCCTCGCTGGTGCTGTTCGGCCTGGCGTACCTGACCCCGCTGATCGTCCTGGCCATCTTCGGCCTCATCGCCGAGACCACGGGCGGGGCGGCGCCGTCGGCCTACCTCGTCGCGATGGTGGCCATGCTGTTCACCGCCCACAGCTACGGGCGGATGGCGGTCGCGTACCCGGTGGCCGGGTCCGCCTACACATACGTGCGTCGGTCCATCGATCCCCGGGTGGGCTTCCTGGTGGGCTGGGCGATCCTGCTGGACTACCTCTTCCTGCCCATGGTGATCTGGCTGATCGGCTCCTCCTACCTGAGCGCGCAGTTCCCGGGCGTCCCGATGTGGCTGTGGATTGTCGCGTTCATCCTCATCACCACGGTCCTGAACATCCTGGGCATCAAGGTGGCGGACAAGGCGAATTATGTGCTGATGGCGTTCCAGCTGCTGGTGATCGTGTTCTTCGTGGTGCTGGCCATCGGCAACGTGGTGTCCACCTCCGGCGCCGGCGGGCTCGCCAGTACGGAGCCGTTCTTCAACAGCACGTCCAGCTTCGCCACCATCTCCGCCGGCGCGGCCATCGCGGCGTACTCCTTCCTCGGGTTCGACGCCGTCACCACCCTCACCGAGGAAACAGTGGACCCGCGCCGGAACGTGCCCCGTGCCATCATGCTCATCGCACTGATCGGCGGCGGCATCTTCGTGGCCGTCTCCTACGTCACGCAGCTGGCGCACCCGGGCGGCGTGTTCGAGGACTCGGCGTCGGCGGCCAGCGCCATCGCGCTGCAGATCGGCGGTCAGCTCTTCGGCGCGGTGTTCCTCGCCGGGCTGGTGGTGGCGCAGTTCGCCTCCGGCCTGGCCGCGCAGGCCAGTGCCTCCCGCCTGATCTACGCCATGGGCCGTGACTCGGTGCTGCCTAAGGCGGTCTTCGGCCGGCTCAATGCTAAGTTCCACACGCCCGTGGTGAACCTGGTGGTCACCGGCATCGTGGGCCTGATCGCGATCTTCCTGGACGTGGCCACGTCGACCTCGTTCATCAACTTCGGCGCCTTCACCGCCTTCACGCTGGTCAACGCCTCCGTGGTGTTCCACTACGTGCGCCGGCGCCGTGCGGGGGAGCAGCTGAACGCCGTCTCGTACGTGGTGGTCCCGGCAGTGGGCGCCATCGTCTGCGCCTACCTGCTCTCCCAGCTGGACAGCAACGCCATTACGCTGGGACTGTCCTGGCTGGCGCTCGGCGTCGTGGTCCTGGCGCTGATCACGCGGGGCTTCCGGGCCGCACCGCCGGAAATGACGACGACGGAGAAGGCCACCGTGGAGGCCGCCGCCTAGGGCGGAGGTGCTCTGGGCGACGATGCCTGGTACGAAAACGCACGGGACGGAACTGAATGGGACGGAGGGAACGGGCGTGAGGATTGCCCTGGGGCAGCTGGAGTCCGGCACGGACATTCAGGCGAACCTTGCCGCCATCGACCGGTTCGCCGCCTCCGCCGCCGCCGACGGCGCCACGCTGGTGGCCTTCCCGGAGTACGCCACGTACGAGAAGAAGACCGTGGACGCCTCGTTCCCGGCGGTGGCCGAGCCGCTGGACGGCCCCGTCTGCCGGGAACTCGCGGCCACCGCCACCCGCCACGGGATTACGCTCGTGGCGGGTGTGGTGGAAACGTCCGACGAGGAGGACCGGGCGTACAACACCCTGGTGGCCTTCGGACCTTCCGGTGCACGGCTGGCCGTGTACCGGAAGATCCACCTGTTCGACGCGCAGGGCTTCGGGGAGTCGGCGTACATCAAGCCCGGCCCGTCCACGGAGCCGGTGGTGTTCGAGGCCGGGGGAGCGGTGTTCGGCCTCATGACCTGCTACGACCTCCGGTTCCCGGAGCTGGCCAGGTCCCTGGCCGACGCCGGGGCCCAGGTGCTGCTGGTCTGCTCCTCCTGGGTGCCGGGGACTCACAAGACGGAGCAGTGGCTGGCCCTGAACGCGGCCCGTGCCATCGAGAACAGCGTGTACGTGGCCGGGGTGTGCCAGGCGCCGCCGGTGTCGGTGGGGCGCAGCCTGCTGGTGGATCCGATGGGGTACGTCGAGGCGGATCTTGGGCTGGAGCCAGGGGTGCGGTCGGTGGAGGTTTCGCTGCGGACGGTGGCACGGGTGCGGGAACAGTTCCCGATGTTCCGGCAGCGGCGGCTGGGGTAGCGCGGACGCCGCTGCGCGAGGGCGTTCTCACAGCCTGTTCAAAGGGCCTTCTGTCGCTGCCTTCATGTTCGTGGGAAATGATCAATCAATGGGGCTTTGGAGAAGGGCCTTTGTGCCCGGAGTAGCAGCTTTGGCAGTCATTTTCCTGGGCGGGGCCAGCACGTCCGGCATTGACCAGATGGCAAACGCCAAAATTCATGGTCCGACATCGGCCACTATGTCCGCCGTCATGGCTGACGGTCAAATCTCGATGCATCACTTGGTCCTGCGCGGTCTTGCCAAAGGGTCGCCTCCCGGTGGTTATCCTTACGATGAACCCCGGGACGAAAGGTCTGACGAGGACTATCAGGAAACTCTGCACCAGCACCGGCCGTCTGTGAGCCCTTCGCGGTAAGAAAGTGTCCGGTCCGAGCAGACTTCCATACCGCTGCGCATCCTCACTAATGCAAGATGGCGCTGATCTCGGCCTTGACCAGCCGCTCGGCCAGTTGGCCAAGGTCCAGGTTCAGGACGGCCTTGAGGGCGCGCGCCATGTCGGGGGCTGCGGCAAGGAATTCGGCCAAGCCCGGATCGGATTCCAGCTCCCGCCCGAGCTTTCCCCTAAGCTCATCAGCAGTCCAATGGCTGTCGGTGTGCTGACTGGTGAGTACCGTCCTAGCGTTCATTGCCCTGTCCTTCCCCTGCGGCCTGAGCTTTGGCTCTGATATAGGAGACTATGCCGGGCAGGGCTCAAGAATCGGTCAAGCAACAGGCCAAATCTGCGCAGGTTTTGTTCAGCTTTCCCGGGATCGCCCGTGCCCTTCTTGTGCGCGGCTGGTTGCGTACCAAAAGATCCACGCGTGCGATGCGCAAGGCTTCGGGGAGTCGACGTTTGGTCACTGGCCGACGCCGGCATCCAGGTGCTGCTGGTCTGCTCGTCCTGGGGCCGGGAATGCACAAGACGGAGCACTAGTTAGCCCTCGTGCGGCAAATTCTGAAGGAGCTATTGGCGGCCCCTGCCATTGCCTGGTGGCCGGCCGGCGAGTAGGTTACGGGTACGCGCGCTTCTTCGTACCGCTACCCCAGGCACATTCACCGGTCTCTTCGCTAGCACGGCATCAGTGGTTCACCGTTCGGAAGGCGCGTTGCTATGAGGAATCCGTACGTGTTTCTGGCTTCAATCGGTTTAGGCCTCACTGCCATTCTCGGCGCGGCGGGGTGCACCGCGCCGACAGCTAGCCCACCAGCCACGGAACAAGCGCGCGTTCTGCGCATCGCCACCGACGACGAACCTGGCCGCCCGGCTGCGGCCCAGATTGAGGAATTCGCCCGGCAGGTTGCAGAACGCTACGGCGGCCAGCTCGTGATTGAGCCGGTATGGAAGGCCGTGGGGGAGGACAAAGACGACTGGGATCAAGCGGTGGCACGTGGAGTGGTGGCCGGCGACTTCGACATGGCGCTGGTCCCAGCGCGGGCATGGGACACCGAAGGGGTGGATTCCTTTGCGGCACTTCACGCCCCCTTCCTCGTTACTTCGAATACTCTGCTGTCCAAGGTCGCCGAACCTGCCATTGCTGACGAGATGCTGGCGGGTCTGGACAAGGTCGGCGTGTCCGGGCTGGCCCTTTTCCCGGAAGGCACGCGGCTGCTCTTCTCCTTTGGCAAACCGGTGCTGAAGCCAGCGGATCTTTCGGGCAAAACCGTACGCGCTCCGCGTTCGGAGGCTACGTATGCTCTGTTGCAGGCGCTCGGGGCCACACCCGATGACCTTGTGGGCGAGCGCTTCCCGGAGGGCATTGCCGCCGGGAAAGTTGTCGCGGCAGAATCGTCGTTCGTGGGAGCCAGGTCCTTGCCTGCGCCCACGACCGCGGCCGCGAACCTGGTGCTTTTTTCAAAGCTGAACTCCCTGGTGGCCAACGCCAATGTTTTTCAGGGCCTAAGTCAGTCCCAGAGGCAGCTACTGACGGAAGCTGCGGCGGCCACGCGCACGTGGGCAAGCGAAGCCATGACCTCGACAGCAGATGACGCCGCCGCATTCTGTCTAAACGGCGGGACCGTCATCACGGCGGCAGCGGCGGACATCGCTGCCTTCAAAGCAGCAGGCGCCGCTGTCTACCGCAAGCTCGAGGCGGATCCTGAAACAAAAGCCCGTATCGCGAAGATCAGGGAGTTAGCCGCCGCAGACCCGCCGCACAAACAGATCCCACCCTGTACCCCTGGAGGGTAGAGCAGGGTGGGATCTGCCCTCAGATGCGCGGAGCCACGTTTCGGCGCTGGGCAACCATGACGAATGCACCTGAGGCCAGGACCCCGGTCAGAGCGAAGACGAGCATGCCGGTGAATGAACCGGCGCCCGATTGGATCAGTGCTCCGCTGACGATCGGGCCGATGGAGAAGCCGCTGCCGATCATCAGGTTGGTGGTGTTCATGAGGTGTCCGCCGTTTGAGAGGTCGGACAGTGTGGACAGGAGGTAGGGCAGGATGAAAGTCCAGGCGAACTTGAAGATCACTGCGGCGATGGTGAAGCGAATTATGGCTGGTGAGCCGAAAAGTAGTCCGATACTGAGCGCCATGCCGGCGTAGCCGGCAATGAGGTAGATCCTCCGCCGGGGAGTGTCCCCGAGGGCCGTCGCCGTGAGGGCTGACAGGATCCCGGCGACGGTGGCGAGGGAAAGGATGAGGCTGCTGGCGGAAAGGTCGATTCCGGAGCCGGCGGAAATCTGGGCCATGAATGACCAGACACCGCTCAGTGCGACATAGAACAGCAAGACTGCGGCCATTCCCGCGGCTGCCTTGAGGATCGGCACCCGCGCCGGCGACGACGTTGCCGCCGGCGACGATGTCCGCAGCACATCCCCGTCGATCCGGTTGACCACGAGGAGGCACAACACGGCCAGACCGGCAAGGGTCCAGTAGATCGCCGCGACTCCTGCTCCGGCGAACAATGACGGGAAGACGGCCAAAATCAGTGCGCCCATGGCCAACTGGAATACGACGAAAATCCCAAACGCGCGGCTGGGGTTCGATGTCTTTCCGCTGAGAGTCAGGATGATCACGGTGATAGAGCCGGCCGCGAGGCTGGTCACCACCCGGGCGACGACCAGGAGCCCGAAATCGTCCAATAGACCTGAAACGAGGTTCCCTGCGATGACGACGGCGGTGAATAGGTAACTGGCTGTTCTCAGGTTCATCCGGCGCAGCCACAAATATGCCGGTACTGTAGCCAGGCTGAAGGCGCCAAGTTCCAGAGAAAAGAGCGTCCCGACCTGGACCGGGGTTAGGGCAAACTGTTGGATCAGTTTGCCGGCGATCACCGGGGCAATCAGCAGCACGGTGTAAAGGACGGCGCTGAAAACGGCAATATACGTGTACGTTCCCCTGTCGGAGGCGGTAACCCCCGGAGCGGCTTTTACGGCAGTGGTCATGGTCATGTTCTTTCGGGCAGGCCGAAGCGGCGCGGTGCCGCCGTCAGCGGGAGAAAAGGTGATTATGCCTGCGTGTCCGCAAGCCTCAGCGCTGGGACAGGCGAAGCGGTCAGGCTCGCTGCGGGGCCAGCCGTCCGGATGCGCCCGTGGCGTGTTCCGAGCGCTCTGCGTCGAAGACTTTGCGGCCGGCGAACCAGGTCTGCCGCGTGGTTATGTGCGGAACGTCCTCGATGTCAATTTCGTACGGATTGTCGCTCAGGACAATGAAATCTGCGGATTTTCCTGGCGACAGGGACCCCGTGACGTCGTCCACGCCCATGGCTTCGGCGCAATTGGTGGTGTAGATCCTGATGGCTTCTGGCAGGGTGATGGCCTGCTCAGGCCAGAGCGTGCCCGGGAATTCTCCGGTCGGGTCCTTTCGGGTCACGAGCCCGTAAATGCCTTCCCAGGCATTGGGGGATACGCTGACCGGCCAGTCCGAGCCTCCGGCGATGCGGGCGCCGGTGTCGAGCAGGGACCGGTTGGGCTGCATCTTTGAGGCCCTGTCGGCGGGAAGTACCGTGGCGATGGCTTCGGCGATGACCCCGGGAAACCACAGGGAGGGGGAGATGTCGGCGGTGACATCCAGCTCGGCGAAACGTTCGATGTCCTGTTCATGGACGAACTGGCCGTGAGCGATGTGGTACTTCGCGTCCGTGTGTCCGGCACAGCGGACTTTAGCTACGGTATCCAGCACGAGCCGGACCGACGCGTCGCCGGTGCAGTGGATTTTGGCGGAGATGCCGCGTTCAGCCGTGCTCATCAGCCACCGCTCGAGTTCCGCCGGGGGCATGGTGGTGCCGCCGCAGTGACACTCGGGAAAGCCGACGCCTGAAAGGTACGGCTCGATGAAGGCGGCCGTTCCTGCCGGGGGTACGCCGTCCAGGAAGATCTTGATGAAGTCCGGGCGGTGGTGTTCGGACCGCAACCCGTCCCGGTGCTCAATGATGCCTTCGCCCAGCGGATTGGTCCCGAAGATGAAGTCGTTGGCCTGCATGGAGGTAACCACCCAGGCCTGCAGGTTTCCCGCGTCGTCGAGTTCCTTCAGCGCCTGCATTAGCTGCAGGGATGCTGCGGCGTCCTGGAAACCTGTCACCCCGTAGGAGTGGAGGATCTCGATTCCGCGCGCGGCCGCTCGCGCCAGATCCTTTGTGGACGTTGGCCGTAGCCGGGCCAAGGTCTGCTCCACCAAGACCCCGCCGGCCTCGATCAGGACACCCGTGACGCGGCCCGATGCGTCCCGCATGATTTGACCGCCTTCGGGATCGGGTGTGCCGTCGCCGATGCCGGCCAGTTCCAGCGCCCGGGAGTTGGCCCACCGGTTGTGCTTGCTGTCATCCTTCAGCAGCGCTGGCCGTCCACCGGTGGCGGCATCAAAGCGGGCAAGAGCGTCTGCGGAATTCAATTCGGCCAGGAGCCCCGAGCCCCAGCTTCCGCCGACCACCCACTCGTCCTGCGCCAGACGTTTCGCCTGGTCCGCGACGGCGCTCAGCAGCTCCTCGAGTGTCCTGGTAGGGGGCTCGTTCAGTTCAAACAAGTCCATTTGGCCAGCAATCATGTGGTGGTTGTGCACATCCAGCAGGCCCGGCATCACGTAGCCGCCGCCAAGGTCGATGACAGTAGTCCCCGGACCGGCGGCGGCCTCAGCGGCCGCACCAAAGGAGTGCACCTTGCCGGCTTTGACCGCCAGTGAGGCAACGCGCGAATGTGCATGGTCCAGTGTGTCGATAACCCCGTTGATCAAAAGAAGGTCGGCCTGGTTGTTCATAGCATCAGTCCCTAACGCTGAGTTGATGGCACAACACTAGGGTGTGGGGAGTTCCTGGGTTTTGACTATCCGTGCACGGCTCTTGCGGAATCCTGCAGGCCCGCCCCGTTGGGAGACACAGCAGAGCGGCCCATGACGAAACGCATGGGCAGCGCGACCGCCACGACCCGTGTTCGGGGGGCCGACGTTTCCCGAGTTGGCTCCGCAAGCACCGTGTGCGGAAGACTGTTGCCGTGAGCAACTCTCCCCACACCGGCCTTGCCGTGGCAGGCCTCAGCCTGGGCACGTCGCTGAACCCGCTGAACTCGTCGATGATCGCCGTCGCCCTGGTGGTGCTGCGCGAGGACTTCCGCTTGGACGTCGCCACGGTCACCTGGGTGATCACCGCCTTCTACATCACCTCGGCCGCGGGCCAGCCGCTGATGGGGCGGCTCGCGGACAGGTTCGGGCCGCGGAAACTCTTCATGCTGGGCATGGGGCTGGTTGCGGTGTCCTGCGCGCTGGCGCCATTCTCGCCCAACTTCGTATTCGTGTGCATCGCCCGCGCGCTCATGGCGCTGGGGACGGCGACGGCGTACCCGAGTGCCGTCGTCATGGTCGGAACGCTGGCCAAGCTGGCAGACACGACTTCGACAAGGCCGCTGGGTCGTATCCAGATGGCCAACACCTCCGGGGCTGCCGTGGGCCCGGTGGTCGGCGGGCTGCTGGTGAGCCTGGTCGGCTGGCAGGCGCTGTTCCTAATCAACGTCCCGCTCGCACTGGCCGCACTGCTCATCGTGCGGAAGGCCGCCCCACCGGACGAGCGCAGGGAACAGGGAAAAATCGCCACCCTGCTGCGCGATTCCGACATCCCCGGCATCCTCGCGTTCACGGGCGGTATGGTGCTGCTGCTCATGGGCCTGCTGAATGCACTGCCCGGGTCCCGCTGGTGGCTGCTGGGAGGAGCCATGGTGCTCGCAGTGCTGTTTGCCTGGCGTGAGCTGCGCTTCGACCGCCCGTTCCTGGACCTGCGGCTGCTCGGCAGGAACCGCCCTCTGCTGATGGTCTATCTGGGCTTCACGGTGTTCAGCGGCGTCTACTACTTCGCGTTCTTCGGCCTGCCGCAGCTGCTGCAGGAGGCTGCGGGCTACAACCCGGGTGTGGTGGGAGTGCTGATGCTGCCCCTGGCGGCGATGTCAGTGGTCGTGACGCCGCTCGCCGTGCGGGCGATCGACCGGTTCGGTGTGCGGCGGGTGCTGATTGCCGGCGTCGTACTTCTGACCGTGGCGGCAGCGGCACTGTGGCTGCTGACGGCGTCATTCGCCGTCCTGCTGGTACTGGTGCTGACGGCCCTGATGGGTGTGCCGTATGGGTCGGTCAGCATCGCCTCCAACCAGGGGCTGTACCTCTCGGCTGCGCCGGAGGACAGGGGAGTGGCCGCCGGGATCTTCCAGACCTGCCGGTACGTCGGCGCCATCAGCGCCACGGTGATGATCGGCATCTTCTACGGCACCGGCGTCACCCAGGAGAACTGGGGCCGGATGGTGCTGGTGATGCTGGGACTCTGCGCCGTGACGTTCGTGGTGTCGCTGCTGTGGCGTGAGCGGAAAGCGGCGTAGGGGAACGACGGCGGCAGGTACCGTTCGCCCCGTCGATCTAGTCATCCGGCAGGCGGTCGAACCCGGCGTGAAGGTCCCGGACAACGACCGTGGCGTCGCCGAGGAGCCTGGCCTTGGCCTGAAGCTGTGCAACGAGATCCTCGGTCGGGCGGCCAAACACTTCGATGGACCGCATCTTGACGAACGGGGCAATGGGAGGGAATTTGGGCCCTGCCACCTGCATGTGAAACTCCAGTGACGCCACGTCCGGATGAAAGTGCAAGACGCTCATCGTCGAGCCATCCGCGGAGAAATAGACGCGGTAGGCGAGGATCCGCGGCTCATTCAGCTCTACGAACGCGGCCAGATCAGCCATGGCCACCTTGAGCTCCTCAAGCTTTCCGGCCTGGACCTCGGATGTGTCCAGATAGGCGATGAAGTCGTCCATGGCAGGCCCTTCAGTGCCCCAGACGCCGGATGCGGGCCAGCCGCGCCAGCCGGCTGAACGCAAGGATGAAGACCACCTCGATCAGCACCATCACCCCGAGCATCAGCCAGTGCCCCTGGGCGATGAACACCACGGCGCCGGTGAGGACGAAAATGCTCCCCAGGATCAGGGCATATACCGCGAACCCGAAGGCCACCCGCACGCTGCGTACGCCGGTGCGGAAGCCAAAGCCCTCTGGCTGTCCGCCGGGCAGTCCCGCGACGCGGTCAGGACCTGCGGGCGGGAGCCGGTCGAACTCCTGCCACAGATCCCAGTCGTGTTCCCTTTCGGTCATGCCTCCATTATCCGCGCGCCGCCGGTGGCGCCTGCTGGCGTGGAGTGCGGGCCGCCGTCGGCGATGCGGAGGGTGGGCGCAATGAGGACTCTTGTCTCCCGGTGCCCATCGAGCAGCTACTTCGGGCCGGCTATGGCCGTTGTGGCGGTGCGGGCGGCAACGGCCAGGGTGAAGGCTGTGGCGAGGCCGAGAACCGTCCAGGCGTAAATTTCCCGGCCGGGGAGGTCGGTCGCCGCAAGCCAGCGAATGGCATAGTTCGTGGTTGCACCGACGGGAAACGTGAACACCCAAAACATTTGCGTGAAGGGAAGCTTGCGGTACTCGGGAAGGAGCATGACCTGCAGCAGCACCATGATCAGCAGCACGCCTGTCAGACCCAGCTGGACTGCCCCCATGGGTCCTGGATGTGACACCATCCAGGCGATGTTGGCCGTTGCGGGCGCAGCCAGATAGGCGGACAGTCCGGTCTTGGCGGCTGCTGGCAGCTCGCCGCCGGTCATCAGGCGGACGGTGACGACGGTTCCTACGACCAGCCAGAAGAACGCGCCAATGCCGAACGCGGCGATGGCCGCATCGTGGGCGTGGATGCTGGAGAATCCGATGCTGGCAACAAAAGAGCCGGCCACGACGGGCAGCAGGTAGCCGGGATGAATGGACTGCATGGACACGCCGCCGGTGACCCAGTGGGCGAGGAGCTGCGCGGCGACGAGAGCAAGGGCGGCAATGAAAGCCATGCACAGCCAGGCGCCCCATGGCGGCAGGTACTGGCTGTAGTGCGCCGAAAGCAGGATGCCCACTAACGGGATGAAGGACGCGAAGGGCCCTGCAAGTTCGTGTCGCAGGTCGGCCCGGAATGCTCCTTTCCGGCGAAGGCCCCGGAACACGTAGACGGCGGTCATGATCAGCCACAGAGAGCCGGCCGCTCCGTACAGGATCTCCTCCGGCCACGCCGGGGATCCGAGTGTGCTCCTCGCGGCGGACCAGCCGCCGCCGAGGCCGGCCAGCCCCAGGGGAACGCCGAAGCGGCTCAGCGCCGGCATTCCCGAAGGTGCGGCCGGGGGCAAGGTGCGGTCCTGGGCGGCAGGCGTCAAGGCAACAGGGGTGGCGGTATCAGTCATGTTGTCGGTCCGCTCTGTTGGTGGGTGAAGATGAGCAGCGTGCTCGTCGCGGTGGCGAGGAGTTCTCCGCTGGCGGTGCTGAGGCGGCCTTCGGTGAAGACCGCGCGCGAGCCGGCTTTCACGACGGACCCCTCCGCGCGAAGAGAGCCCGTCCGGAGCGTGATGGGCCGCAGGTACCTGACCGCCAGGTCGATGGAGGTGTATCCGACCCCTGCTTCCAAAGTGGTATGTGCTGCGCAGCCGAGTACCGTGTCGAGGAGTGTGCAGGCCAGGCCGCCGTGCACCATTCCGAGGGGGTTGTAGTGGGCTTCTCCCGGCGAGCACTGGAACTCGACGTGTCCGTATTTCGCATCGACGAGATCGAAATTCATCAGGGAAGCGATCGGCGGGGGCGGGATGCTGCCGTCGCGGAGGCCGGAAAAGTAGTCCAGCCCCGACAGCCGTGGCAGCTGTTCGAGCGCGATTGCCGGATCCATCCAGGTAAAGGTTTCCGAGCGTTCCGCCGAGGCGTTGGTTGACACCGGTGTTTCCTCCTCAGGCTCTCTGCAAGGGTTCGTCGCCGTCATGCCCGGGCATTGGATGCCAGGGCCGGGTACAGATCCGCGATCGGGCCGGACAGACCGAGCTTCACGCCGGCGCTGATGTCGTCCACGATGACCTCGTAATCACCCTGCTCGAGGCCGTCGAACGACTTCCGTGCCACTTCCTTGGGGGAGGCCTTCGGGGCATCGACGCCCTTGGCCATGGCGGTGTCCATGTAGCCGACGTGCACACCCGTGACCTGTGTGCCCTGCGGGGCCAGTTCCACGCGGAAGGAGTTGGTGGCCGACCACAGCGCGGCCTTGGATGCGCTGTATGCGCCGGTGAGCGCGATCCAGCTGAGCACCGAGTGGATGTTGAGGACCGCTGATGTCCCGCTGGCGGCGAGCACCGGCGCGAACGCCCTGGTCAGGGCGACCGGTCCGAAGAAATTGGTCTCCATGACCTCACGGAACTGATCGTCGGAGAGCGACAGGAAAGCGTCCGATTCGACGCTCGTGCCGGCGTTATTGATCAGCACCGTGACGTCCTGGGCCCGGGCAACGGCGGCCCGAATCGAGTCTGGGTTGGTGATGTCGAGGGCGAGGGGGACGATCCGGGAGTCGTTCCACTCTTGCGGGCGGCGGGCTGTCGCGTACACCTTCGCAGCACCCCGGGCCAGGGCCTGTTCCACGAGCTCGCGGCCCAGGCCTCCGTTCGCGCCGGTGACGAGGACTACGGCGCCAGATAGCAGTGGCATGGATTCTCCTGATGTCGGATCGGGCGGCGACGCGGTTGTCGCGGCCTCAGAGCATCAGATTAGCCGAGTCGGTTGGATTTTCCAACTGACCTGTATACTTGGGGAAGAGCAGCGAAAGCAGGTGAATGATGGATCGGCCGACGGATAAGGCACTAGATGCGCCGAGGGCGTGTTTCATCGCGGCGGGCCTGGACGTGTTGGGGGAGCGGTGGGCGCTGCTGGCGCTTCGCGAAATGTCGTTGGGTGTTCACCGGTTCGATCAGATCGCGCGCAATACAGGCGCGTCCCGCGACATCCTGACGGGCCGGCTCCGCACACTCGAAAGCCGCGGCGTGATCGAGCGCGTCCAGTACTCCGAGCGCCCCGCGCGCTACGAATACCACCTCACAACTTCCGGAGCCGAAGTCGCGCCCATTCTCATTTCACTCGCGGCGTGGAGCAGTACATGGATGCGCGACGAGACGCCCCGTGCCTCCTACAAGCACAGTTGCGGGGCTGACCTGAAACCGCTGGTCTTGTGCGCGGAATGCGGTGAGGAGTTCAAGCCGGGAAGTTTGATGCTGGGACCGCTTATGTCAACGGCCGGCACGGACCCGGCGTCCGCCGCCCAGTAACCAGAGAACAGACAGAGGACGACGGCGTTACGTCCCGCCGTCGACCGCCGCAGCCCGCTCACCCCACCGGCACCACAGGAGCACTCAGCCTGCCGTCCCGCATCGTGGCGACGGCGTCGGTGAGGGGCACGAACTCGGTGTCGTGGGTGACCATGACCGTCGCCACCCGGAATTCGTCCGTGACCCGGCGCAGGAGCCGGACGACCGATTCGCTGCGCTCGTGGTCCAGGGCCGCCGTCGGCTCATCCACCAGCAGCACACTGGGATCGCCCATCAGGGCGCGCGCGATGTTGACCCGCTGGCGCTGGCCGCCGGACAGCTGGTGCGGGCGCTTGTCCGCGCTCGCGGCGAGCCCGACGACGTCGAGCAGCTCGGCCGCTTTCCGGCGCGCGGCCCTGAGGGGTTTCCGGCGCAGGTGGTCGCCGATGATGAGCTGCTCGGCGGCGGTCAGGGACGCCAGCAGGTTCGGCTGCTGGAAGATGATGCCCACCCTGTCGCGGCGCAGCGCCGTGAGTTCCCTGTCCGGCAACCCGGCAACATCGGTGCCGCCGATGGCCACGAGGCCGTCCGTGGGACGGGTCAGTGTGGCGGCGACGGCCAGCAGGCTCGACTTGCCGGACCCGGACGGTCCCACCAGCGAGACCATCTGGCCGGCCTGCACCGCGAGGCTGACGGAGTCGAGGGCTCTGACCGTGCCGTCGCCGTCGGGGTACTCAAGCGTGACGCTGACCAGGTTCAGGGGGAGGGGACGGGAAGCGGAAGGTACGACGGCGGCGGCCGGCTGGCCGGGGGACGTGAAGGTCATGCTGTGGTTTCCTTTGTCGAGTGTGCGGGAAGGGACTGGGGCAAGGCGCGCTAGTTGCCACCGAGGGCGATCAGCGCATCCACCTTGGTGACGCGCCGGACGGCCAGTGCGGCGCCGGCCAGGCCGAGGACGATGATGCCGAGCACCGGGAGCAGCGTCGTGGCGGGAGTCAGCAGGAACGGCGCGGCCTGGGCTGCGAAGGAACCGCCCAGGATGCCGAGCGCGCCGCCGGCGCCGGCGCCGGCCAGCAGGACGATGGCCGCCTGCGTGAGAGCGTCCCGCAGGACGTAGGAACCGGAGCCTTCAGGACCGCGACGTCGCGGGTGCGCTGGACGGTCCAGACGGTCAGGAAGGCCACGATGACCAGCGCGGAGATGCCGTAGAGGAAGGCCTGCATCAGCATCAGTGAGCCGTTCTCGCTCTTGAAGGAGCCCAGCGCCTGGAAGGAGTCCGTGCGTGATGCGGTGACCGTGCGGGCTGCGGCGTTCGCCGCGGACTCGTCGACGCTGCTGCCGTCCCGGTAGCTGACGGCGAGGACCGTGCCCAGCTGCTGCGGGTCCGTAATGTGCGCCAGGCGGGACCAGTCGGGAAGGGCCGTCCACACCACGCTGGTGTGGGAATACCACTGGTCCTCAACCACGCCGCTGACGGTCAGATCGCTGCCGCCGACGCTGGCCGTGTCGCCCACGGTGAGTTCAAGGTCCCGGGCCACGGTACTGCCGACCACCACGGTGCCGGGCGCGGCGGCGGCCGGCGCCAGCCCGCCGTCGGGATTCACGCCGAACACTGCGACGTTCGCGGTGCCGCCCACGGCGGACCCGGTGCCGCCGGCCTGCAGACGGGCCTGGCTGATCCCGACCGCCTCGGCGGCGTCCACGCCGGGGACGCGCTTCCACACGTCCAGCTGCGCCGCGGTGACCGCGCTCTCGGTGTAGGACGCCTTGGGTTCGCCGGCGCCGGGGGCGCCGAAAACGATGGTGTCCACCGGCTTGGATACGCCGCCGGTGCCGGCACCCAGTTTGGCGATGGCCGACGTCGACTGGTCGCCCAGCCCGGCAGTGAGCCCGGAGAGCATGACCAGGAGCAGCGTAATCAGGGCGACGACGCCGCCCATGAGGGCGAAGCGGCCCTTGGCAAAGCGGATGTCGCGGAGGGCGAGGAACACGGTGACTCTTTCTTTCGGCGGGCGGCAGCGGGAGAAGAGGCTGCTGTCTCCACTTTCCGGTGTGGGCCGCCCGCCGGCATGGGGGAGAAGGATGATCCGCGCGTGACGGGCGGTTGATTCCGGAGTCAACCGATCGGTTGATCCGGCCCGGTAGGCCGCGGCATATGCTGAAACAATGTCTGCCCCGCCGTCCGGTACCGCGATCCTGCTCTTCCTGCGGGTGACCCTCCACGTCGGCTTCGCCGTCCTGCTCGGGGTGGCCACCCTGGGGCTGCTGGCGGGCGGCGGCGGTCCGGGCGGCAGCCGGTATGGGTGGACGGCAGCCGCCGCAGTGCTGGCGGGGGTTTACCTGGCTGGCACCCTGCTGGAGAAGCGCTTCGCCGCCGGCAGGTCGGGCTTCGACCCCCGGCGGTACGCGGTGCTGTGGCTGGGGATCGTCACGGTGCTGTGGGTGGTGCTGCTGGCCGGCAGCGCGGACTTCTCCTGGCTCGCGTTCCCGCTGTTCTTCCTGCACCTGCACGTTCTGCCGCGGCCTGTTGCACTGGTGACCATCGCGCTGCTGACGGCGGCGGTGATTGCATCCCAGTGGGCGGCGAGCGGCCAGGCCGCCCCGCACGTGGCCATGGTGCTGGGGCCGGTGGTCGGTGCGGCCTTCTCCGTGGTGACGGGGCTGGCGTACCGCGCGCTGTACCGGGATGCGGAGAACCAGCGCCGCGTCGCCGATGAGCTGCGGCGCACCCGCGCGGACCTGGCCAAAACCCAGCACGACGCCGGTGTGCTGGCTGAGCGTGAACGGCTCGCCCGGGAGATCCATGACACGCTGGCGCAGGGGTTGTCCAGCATCCTGCTGGTGGCCCGCGCCGCCGAGAAGTCATTGCGCGACGGCGACACTCCCGCCGCCGGGGACCGGCTGGCTTTGGTGCAGCAGACCGCTGCGGAGAACCTGGCGGAGGCGCGCCACTTCGTCCGCGGCCTCGCCTCACCGCAGCTGCAGGAATCCTCCTTGGTGGAGGCACTGCGCCGGCTCTGCAGCGAAACCGAGGCGCTCGCCGCCGCCCGGGGCCCGGGACTGCAATGCCGGCTGCAGGTGGAGGACGTCCCGGCGGAGCTGCCGCAGCCCTACACGGTAACGCTGCTGCGGGCGGCGCAGGCGAGCCTGGCCAACGTGAGGGAGCACGCCCACGCGGGCACCGCGGTGGTCACCCTGGCGTTCCTGGGCAACGAAGTCACGCTGGACATCTTTGACGACGGCGTCGGCTTCGACCCAGCGGAAAAGCAGCCAGCACAGGACGGGAGGACAGGCAGCCGGCCGGACGCGCGGCCGGAGGGGCGGCCGGATGGGCGCGGATTCGGGCTGCGCTCGCTGCGGGAACGCGTGGGCATGCTGGGCGGCTCGCTCGACCTGGAGTCGGCACCGGGCGAGGGAACTGTCGTGGCGGTCCGGCTGCCGCTGGATGCTGCCCAGGACGGTTCGGAGGAGCCGGCATGACGGGTGACATCCGGGTGCTGCTGGTGGACGACCATCCCGTGGTCCGCGCCGGCCTGCGGGCGATGCTCACGGAGTTCGACGGGATCTCGGTGGCAGCAGAGGCAGCCCACGGCGAGGTGGCGCTGAAGGAGCTCGCGCGCCTGCACGCCCACGGCGAGCGGGTGGACGTGGTGCTCATGGATTTGCAGATGGGCGCCGGCATGGACGGCGTGACGGCGACGTCGAGGATCCGGCTGCTCGATAAGGCGCCGCCGGTGCTCATTCTGACCACCTACGACACGGACGCCGATATCCTCGCTGCCGTTGAGGCAGGTGCCAGCGGCTACATGCTGAAGGACGCGCCGCCGGAGCAGATCCGGCAGGCGGTGATCGCCGCCGCGGCGGGGCAGACGGCCCTCGCCCCGAGGGTCGCCGCGCTGCTGATGGGCCGGATCAGCAGCCCCGCCCCCGCTCTCACGCCGCGGGAGGTGCAGCTGCTCGAGCGGCTGGCCACGGGGCTGTCCAACCGTGCCATCGCCAAGGAGATGTTCATTTCGGAGGCCACGGTGAAAACCCACCTGGTGCACATCTACGAGAAGCTCGGCGTGGACAACCGCACGGCAGCGATCGCCGTGGCGGCGGAGCGGCGGATCATCCGGGGACGGGGTTCGCGGTGACGTCGGTGGTTGAGCCTGTCGAAACCGAGCCTGCTGGAACCTGGCTGCGGTGCAGCCCGTTCAGAAAGCCAGCCCGTTCAGAACGGCAGCGCCACCAGGGCTATCAGCGGAGGGACGGTCGAACCGAGCGTGCCGGGGATGCTGTCGCCCTTCCGGGGGTAGTGGCCCAGCCAGTCCGCGAGGCCCATGGTGGCGCCGCTGAGCACCATGTTGGCGCAGCAGTACACCACCAGGGTGTAGCCCACCACCACGTGGCCCGTGTTCACTGCGACCACGCCGGCGATGTTCCCCAGCCCGATCAGGAGGTTGCGGAACCCGGTGGGGATGGCCCACATCATCACGGCGGGCACGTTCTGCGCGGGGGTGCTGAGGAATTTCTGCGCCGCCGGGTGCCGCAGGAAGAAGCTTTCCAGCGGGAACACCACGATGTAGATCAGGGCGGCCACCACCGCGAAGAGCTGGGATACGGCGTTCATGGGGGAAGAGTACGACGGCGGCGCGCGCCGCTGCGATCCCCTCACCGGGGGTTCCGGGAGACTTCCTCAATCCCCGGTTTGGGGGATTGCGGTCCGGCCGACCGGCCGGATACTGGACGTATGTGGGAGGAACGCGCCGAGCGTGCCCGCCGCGAGATCGCGGACCTGGCCGGCGGCGGACTGGACCTGGCTGAGCTGTACGCCGCGGCGCTCGAGGTGGTGCGGCGGTCGGTGCCGTTCGATCAGGGCTGTTGGGCCGGCGTCGACCCGGACACGCTGGGGATGACGTCCGTGACCAATTGGCGGCCGTGGCCGGTGACGGACGAGTATGCCGCCCGCTTCGCCGAGACCGAGTACACCGGTGCCGAGCCGAACACGTTCAGGGAGCTGCTGCGGCGGCCGCGGCCCGTGGCCAGGATTTCTGACGCCCCGCACCGGGACGTGGTCCGCAGCGTCCGGATCAACGACCTGCTGGCTCCCCAGGGTTTGCATCATGAGCTGCGCGCGGCGTTCCGGGTGGACGAGGCGTGCTGGGGTGTGGGCAGCATCTTCCGGGAGGCCGGGCAGGACTTCTCGGACCGTGAGGTGGAATTCCTGGATGCCGTCACCGCCACGTTGGCTGCTGCCACCCGGGTGGCGGTGCGGGTGCAGCGCGGGGCGCGGCCGGCGGCGGGTGGCCCGGTGATCGTGATCGCCGGGATCCATGGCGAGCTGCGGGCGGCCACCCCCGCTGCGGTCCGGTGGCTGGCGGAGGTGGAGGATGCGGCGCCGGGCGGTTTCACCATGGTGCTGTATTCCGTGGTGGCGCAGGCCCACGCCTCCGTCTCCGGCACGGCCCGGGCCAGGATGCGTGACGCCGGCGGCAACTGGGTGGTGCTGCAGGCCAGCCGTCTGATCGCGGGCGACGATCCGGAGCAGATGGTGGTCACCGTGGAGCCGGCCGGCTCGCACGACGTGGTCAGCCTTCTGCTGGCGGCCTACGGGGTTTCCGCCCGGGAGCGGGATGTCTGCCTGGAGGTCCTCTCCGGGAGTCCGTCGGCGGACATCGCCCGGAACCTATTCATCTCCCCGCACACGGTGCACGACCACCTGAAGGCTCTCTACGGAAAAGTGGGCGTTGGCAGCCGCGGGGAATTGGTGGCGAAGCTGCTGGTTTAGCCTTTTGTGGTTGAGCCGTCGAAACCCGAGAAGGGCAAAACACCATTTACCGCGTCCCCCGAAAGAAATAGGATCGGGCCGTAATTACGGCACCGAAGGAGACTGCCATGGAGTGCATCGTGTGGTCCGCACCGATTCTGCCCGGCAAGCTGGAGGCTTGGAAGGCATTCGCCGAGGGCACAAAGACGGGGGACGACTATGACCGGCAGCGAAAGCGCATGGGAATAGTCCGGGAAGTTGTATCACTGATGCAAACGCCGGGCGGGGACTTCGCTTGCATCTTTCAAGAGGCCAAGGATCTCGCCAGGGCCTTCCAGGTGCTCGCCCAATCGGACGATCCCTACGACGTGTGGTTTCGGGACCAGATTATGGAGCTCCATGGACTAACACCGGAAATGCTGCAGGCACCCCCGCCGGCGATCGTCGCCGTCGACTATCACAGCGACGAGGGCTAAGCCACGCTTAGTGCCCCAGGCGCCGGATACGGGCCAGCCGCACCAGCCGGCTGAACGCAAGAAGGAAGACCACCTCGATCAGCACCATCAGCCCGAGCATCAGCCAGTGCCCCTGGGTGCTGAACACGACGGCGCCGGTGAGGACCAGCACGCTTCCCAGGATCAGGGCGTAGACCGCGAACCCGAGGGCCACCTTTGCGCTGCGCACGCCCGTGCGGAAGCCAAACCCCTGCGGTAGTCCGCCGGGCAGTCCCTGAACGCGGTCGGGCCCTGCGGGCTGGAGCCGGTCAAACTCCTGCCACAGATCCTCGTCGTGATCCCGATCGGTCATGCTTCCATTATCCCGCGCGCCGGGGCGCTTGCTCACTGCCCAGGCCCCTACTGGGGTCG
Source organism: Arthrobacter sp. K5 (assembly GCF_040448525.1). NCBI lineage: Bacteria > Bacillati > Actinomycetota > Actinomycetes > Micrococcales > Micrococcaceae > Arthrobacter > Arthrobacter sp. K5. The sequence goes on from NZ_CP159279.1 coordinate 4,302,250, forward strand.
ACCGGCCCCTCGTCAGGCACGCGCATCGTACGCATCGAGGCGCCCTTCCTCAGGAGTGCTGCGATGTGTCTCGTAACTAACGGTGTACACGGCGGCGATTCAACCAGAGGGTTATGAGACATAGTTACGAGTCACGGGTCGCGGACGAACTCGCGCGACTCCACGCAAATTAGGGCAAAGCGGTCGTTCGGCCGGTGAGACGGTTCATATCCCAAGGGTTATGAGACCCGCCAGTTGCTCCGTTTGGCGGCCATATGCGGGACGAGCAGTGAGGCAGGGCATACGAGCATGTCCGACACCCCCACATGTGAATCGCAGCGGCAATAGGCGTTTTTGTGTCAGCGGTGAATGGCGGGTGTCCGTTCCTGGAATTAGGGCATTGATCATCAGATCAGCTATTCCCATAAGACGGGGGAACTCGGTGGACGTGGATTTTCCGGGAGGCACCGTCATCGCGCAACCCAGACGGCAGTACGACCATATTCAGCGGCGGCCGGGACACCATTCACCAGACCCCTGCTTTCGCCGAAGGAGGCCGAGTCGAAGTTCGCCCTCGACTACCCGGAACTGGAGGGAGTAGAGCCGGTGACTAGGGCAGGGGATGCCGCTACGGTGGTACTGGTGGCGCCAATGAGGATTCCTAGCTACCTGGCGATACTCGACTCCGAACCCGATGCAAAGTGGCCCCGGCCCGTCGCCGGACGGTATCTGATCCCGGGTGGGCCCGGCATCCGTGCAAGCCAGGAATACAAGCCGTCAAAATCGGTGGACAGGCTGGCCGTCCAGCAGCGTTGGTAGGTCCAGTTACAGGACGCACCCCCGGAGGCTGTCCGTGGTTCCCGTCCCATGACATCCCACATCGGAGGGGCCGATGTTGATCGTTTTATCGGGGCTGAAGACACCCATCGAGAACGACCCGTATCCGATTCGAGGATCGTTCAGAATCACCTTGAGGGCTTCCCTTGCCACACGCTTGATTTCATCCTCGTCGTAGCTGTCGGCCGTGACCGACAGCGTAATGAACGTCCCCGAGGGATTGGCGTTGACGTGCGGATCGACGGTGATGACACCTGGGATGGGCTCAACATCCTCGATTAGCGCTGCTTCGATGGAGGCGGCCTTTTCTTCGTAGCCGCAACCCGACAGCGAGAGGGCGGCACTTGCAAGGATAAGGGCGACGAAAGGCAGGCGAAGGCGTCGAGTCATGGGGCTAGTCTTCCCTAGTGCGGGCGTACCCCATCCCTCATCTCCGTGTTTCTCGAAACCTACGTGCCTCGAAACGCTAGGGTATCGAAACACTCGGATCGGTCCGCCTTGCACCGGATGGATACCCCACCCACTCACCCCGCCCGTTCGGGAAGATGTTAATTGCCCGGTCGATACACTCGAACGCATCCCGCCGCGCATCTTGGTTCGGACCGAGAAGTTCAGCCAGCAGCCCAAGTGTGGTGAACCGCCGATCATCCCCGAGCAGCTGATAAGTCGACTTGCGTCCCATGCCGAAGAGGCCGGACCGCTTCTGCTCGACGACCCTGAACCACTTCTCCTCATACCCCATGCTGGCCACAATAGCGGTGGCGACGCCAACAGGAGTCACCTGTCGCCTGAACAGGGGCCAGCAACCCGCGGAAGCGGACGACGGCGGAGGCCCGCTCGTGTGAATACGCTGCGGTTTTCGTTGTTGTGTCAGAAGGCCAGTGGGAAGATGGTCGGAGAGTTGGGCACTTATTGGGGGTGCCGGCAGAACGGCGGCGCGTGTCCAGTCCAAGAGACAGGGACGGTGACCGAGCCATGACAGAGCACCATCTGCAGCAGCGGCGGCTGCGCGTGTCCGACGTCAACGTCGTCAACCACCGGACGCTGCGGAAAGCGCTCGGCGGCACCATCGTCGGCAACACGATGGAGTGGTACGACGTCGGGGTGTTCGGTTACCTGATCACCACGATGGGGCCGGTGTTTTTGCCCGAGGCGGACAGGGCCGTGCAGAACCTGTTCCTGCTGGGAACCTTCGGCGCCACGTTTATCGCCCGGCCATTGGGCGGCATCTTCTTCGGCTGGCTGGGCGACAAGATCGGCCGGCAGAAGGTGCTGGCCATGACGCTGATGATGATGGCCGCGGCGACGTTCGCCGTCGGCCTGCTTCCCGGGTATGCGGTGCTGGGCATCTGGGCTGCCGTTCTGCTGGTCGTCACCAAGCTGGTGCAGGGCTTTTCCACCGGCGGCGAGTACTCGGGTGCCACCACCTTCGTCTGCGAGCACTCGCCGGACCACCGTCGTGGCTTCTTCGTCAGCTTCCTCGACATGGGCAGCTACCTCGGCTTTGCGCTCGGTGCCGCGCTCGTGTCCGCCCTCCAGCTGATCCTGGGTCAGGGCCAAATGGAGGCGTGGGGCTGGCGCATCCCGTTCCTGATCGCAGGGCCCCTGGGCATCGTGGCCATCTATTTCCGCATGAAGATCGAGGAGTCGCCCGCCTTTAAGGCCACGCAGGAAGCCGAAGCCGTGGCCGCCAAGCACCACGAGACCGACGACGACCTCCGTCCCGTGGGCCCGGTGGGAATCTTCAAGGACCACTGGCGCCGCATCCTGCTGGCCATGATCCTCGTGGCCGCCGGAAACACCGTGGGCTACGCCCTCACGTCCTACATGCCCACGTATCTCACCACCAACAAGGGCTACGACGAGATCCACGGAACGCTGCTGACCGTTCCGGTGTTGGTGGTCATGTCCCTGTGCATCCCGCTGACGGGCCGCCTCTCAGACAGGATCGGGCGGCGACCTGTGCTCTGGATCGGGGCTATCAGCACGGTGGTGTTTTCACTTCCCGCGTTTCTTCTGATCTCGATCGGAACTGTACCGGCCACGCTCGCCGGCCTTGCACTGGTCGCGTTTCCCGTGGCATTTTTCGTGGCCATTCTCGCGTCGGCGCTGCCTGCGCTGTTTCCCACGGCCCACCGCTACTCTGCCATGGGCATCGCCTACAACTTTGCCGTGGCGATCTTCGGCGGCACCGCCCCGTTCATCATCGCCGCGCTCATCCAGGCAACCGGCAACGACCTGATGCCGGCGTTCTACCTCATGGCGACGTCGGCCATCGCAGCCGTCGCGATCTACTTCCTCCCCGAATCCGCGCAGCGGCACCTGCCCGGCTCCATGCCCAGCGTGGACTCGGACGAAGCCGCACGCGAGCTCGTGGAGACCCAGGACCACAACCCGCTGCTGGAGATGGACACGCTCCCGTTCGACAGCAGCTACGAGGCAGCCCGGGCGTCCCATGGGGACCGGCCTGACAGGCCGACGGTGATGTGAGCAGACGACTCATCAGACCCAAATCGGCATTAGCAATTCTGTTTCAGTTGAACATCTAGAGTGGATATCTCGTTCCAGAGTCAGAGCTCCTGCGGCTCACGAGACCAGCCACGTGTTCCGCTCTGTCGGCCCGGTGGGGATTTTCAGGGACCACTAGCGCAGCATCGTGCTGGCTTTCAACTGGACGGCCAGTCCGCGGCGCCAGGTCCGTCGAACAACGCGCTGGTGCTGCTCCGGGGGACCACCACGTGGACGGCGTTGCGCTGGACGGTGAAATCGGCCGGCGTGCTGGTGGCGATCTCGCCGTCGAGGTTCACGCCCAGCGGCTGCTCGGTGACAAGCCGGACATGTCGGCTGGTCAGGTGGTACACCCGGTCGTGTTCGATGAAGCTTCCGTCCTTGAGCAACCGTGCGATCTTCACGTGCTCCCGGAGCGGCGCCGCCAGGATGGCGTAGATGTCAAGAGTGTGATCGTCTATCCCTGCGGTGGGTGAGACCGTGTTGCCGCCGCCGTAATGCCGGCCATTGCCGACGGCCACCTGAAGCAGGTTTTCGAGCTCCATCGGCTCGTGGTCCCCCTCGGGAAACTCGAGACGGGCCCGGAACGCCTTGTGCCCGGCATAAGCCCGCAGGGTGGCAATGCCGTAGGCCAGCGGTCCGATGTACCGCTTCAGGCGTGGGCTGAGGGCTTCGGTAACAGCCACCGACAGGCCCACGGACGCGACGTTGAGGAATGGCTCACCGTTCGCCCGGCCCAGGTCGATGTCCACCACCTTCCCGTCCGCGACGGCAGCGCAGGCCTCGGACAGATTGTTGGGTATCTCCAGCGTGCGGGCGAAGTCGTTGGCGGTGCCCAGCGGAAGAACGCCGAGCACAACGTTGGTGCCGGCAACTCGCCCCGCGGCGTAGGACACGGTCCCGTCGCCGCCGCCGACAACCACCAGGTCGTGCCCGTCCGCAATCACTCGATCAAGCGTCCCGGCCAGATCGCCGCCGGACAGCACGTGGTGCACGGAGGAGATCGGCACGCCTGCCTTGCGCATCGTGTCCACCGCAAGTTCGTGCGCCGCCCCTCGGCGTGATCCGGCGTTGATCACCACGGCGGCAGAGCGGGCGTCCCGAGCAGCCTTCATGTGGGACATGTTAGGTGCCGGACCTGTGAATTCTCCTAGCCCGCGGGCCGCTGGCTAAGCGTCGGGATCGGCGTCACGTTTCGTCGGCCGGTAGCCGGCAAGTTCGGCGCGGATGTCGCCCTCCTCGTGCCCGCCCTTCTTCTTGCCGAACGGCAGCACTTTGAGCAGCGGATGCACGATAGCCATGACGACGATGCCCCAGGCGAGTCCGATGACTGCCGAGCACAACGTGTTCACGAGCCAGGCCAGGAAGCCGCCCACCACCGCGATCCCCTCGAAGGGGTGCTCAAGGACATGGACCAGGTCATACGGACCGTGCCAGCCGAGGTCATAGGCCCCCTGCAGCATGATGTGGCCGCCAACCCACAGCATTGCGATCGTTCCGATGAAGGTTATCCCGGCCAGCACGGCGGGCATCCCTTTGACGAGCAGCTCGCCGAAGCGCTTGGAGCCTGCGGAATCTTTAGCGGCCAGGTGCATCCCGATGTCGTCCATCTTGACGATGAGAGCGACGGCACCGTACACGGCCACCGTGATCACGAGGGCCACGACCACCAGGATGATCGCCCGTGACAGCAAGGAATCCTGTGCCACCTCGTTCATCGAGATGACCATGATCTCGCAGGACAGGATGAAGTCGGTGGTGATGGCGCCCTTGACGACCTTGGCCTCGGCCTCCGGGCCGCGTTCAACCGCCGGCGCATCTTCCTCCGCAGTGTGGTGGCCACGGAGCTTGTGCCAGACCTTCTCGGCACCCTCGTAGCAAAGGTAGGTGCCGCCCAGCATGAGGATGAACGGGATGGCCCATGGCACGAAGGCGCTGACGAGCAGCAGGGCCGGCAGGATGATCAGCAGCTTGTTCCGGAGCGATCCCCAGAAGATCTTCTTGATCATCGGCAGTTCGCGTGACGGGTCCGCGCCGGACACGTACTGCGGGGTGACGGCGGCGTCATCGATTACCACGCCGGCTGCCTTGGCCCCCGCCTTGGCCGCCCCGGCAGCGACGTCGTCCACCGAGGCGGCCGCTATACGGGCCAAGGCTGCGACGTCATCCAGCAGGGCGACGAGACCGCCGCTCACAGATCGCCCCCGTACTGATCAAGGGTGGACGGCTGGATGTGGCTGCCTATGTCGAGGCGTGTGATTGGCATGTTTGGAGTATATCGACGGCGGGCATTCGCTAGCCCGTTACCGCCGCCTCTGCGGCCTGCGAGGCCTGCATCCATTCGCTCAGCAGACGCTGATGGCTCGGAGAATGGCAGGCGGTCGAACCCTGCGTGAAGGTCTCGGACAATGACCGTCGCGTCGCCCAGGAGCCTCGTCCCTGTGCATCCCGCTGACCGGCCGCCTCTCGGACAGGATCGGGCGGCGGCCTGTGCTCTGGATTGGAGCCGTCAGTACGGTGGTGCTGGCGTTTCCCGCGTTTCCCGTGGCATTTTTCGTCGCCATTCTCGCGTCGGCGCTGCCTGCACTGTTCCCCACGGCCCATCGCTACTCCGCGATGGGCATCGCCTACAACTTTGCCGTGGCGATCTTCGGCGGAACCGCGCCGTTCATCATCGCCGCGCTCATCCAGGCAACAGGTAACGACCTGATGCCGGCGTTCTACCTGATGGCGACTTCGGCCATCGCGGCGGTCGCCATCTACTTCCTGCCGGAGTCCGCCCAGCGGCACCTGCCCGGTTCCATGCCCAGCGGGGACTCGGATGAAGCCGCCCGCGAACTGGTAGCGACGCAGGATGACAACCCGCTGCTGGAGGTGGACACGCTCCCGTTCGACAGCAGCTACGAGGAGGCGCGGGCCTCGCATGGGGACCGGCCTGACAGGCCGACGGTGATGTGACAAAAGCGCGTCGCGACGACGTCGAGCACAGCGCCCGGGCGGTGTAGTCAGGCTGTGGCGGACTCCCGTCCGCGAGTTAGCAGACAGCCGTTGTTAGCGCGCGGAAGTAGGCCTACGCTGTGCGCACGACCCCCTCCGGGGACCGCTCCAGGACCCACCGTCACGGGTGTCAGGCACGCCCTTGGTGCCCGCGTCCTGGACCATCACGGAACAGGAAAGACCATGACCAAATATCTGTTTGAAGCGAACTACGTGGGTGAGGGAATCAAGGGACTCATGCGCGAAGGCGGCACCAAACGGCGTGCCGCCCTGGTGGACGCCCTCAATTCCGTGGGCGGATCGCTGGAAAGCTTTTACTACGCCTTCGGGGACACCGACGTCCTGGGCGTCTTTGATATCCCCGACCAGGCCAGCGCCGCAGCCCTGTCCCTAATCGTCAATTCGAGCGGCAGCGTGAACGTGCGGCTGAAGCCGCTCATGACGCCGGAAGACATCGACGAAGCGGTCAAAAAGACACCGTCATACCGCGCCCCGGGCCAGTAGCGCTGGCGAGGGCATCGCCATCACCACCAGAACAACGCACAAAGGAAATCATCATGCTCACCGATTCAGACATCATGGCTGTCCTTCCCGCGAGGGACATCAACAGGGCGAAGGACTTTTACCGGGACAAGCTGGGGCTGGAGCCTGCGGAGTCCCCGGAGGACGGCAGCCTGGTGTACCGAGGCGGCCACGGAACGGGCTTCCTCGTGTATCAGACAGAGAATGCGGGGACGGCGAAGAACACCCAGATGGGCTGGGTGACGGACAACCTGGAACGCGAAATGGAGGAGTTGCGGGGCCGCGGAGTCGTCTTTGAAGAGTACGACCAGCCCGGGTTGAAGACGGAGAACGGCGTTGCCACGGATGAATGGGGCAAGGCCGCCTGGTTCCTGGACAGCGAAGGGAACATCCTCAACATCTCCCAGCGTGCGTAACGGCTAACTCCCGAGCGGGGCAACTCGGCCCCGCTGGACCTCCCCTTCGTCCTCCGGAACCCGGGTGGCGGCCAGCCACTTGGCCAGGTACCTGGCGTCCCGGCACACGCCGGGGAGGGTTTCCGATGCTGCCGCGAAGAGGAGGTCCTGCCCCAGCAGGTACAGGCCCGGCAGTGCATCCACAATGCCGCGGTGCTGCTGCTTCCGCCAGTCCGCGGGCAGCGCCGGGATGTCCATCCAGGGGTAGGCCTCGGTGAAGCCGGTGCACCAGATGACGTTTGCCACCGGAAGGCTCCGGCCGTCGTCGAGCATTATTTCGCCGTTCCGGACTCCGGCGACCCGCGGCACCAGCTGGACGCCGGCGGCGCGGAGGTCCGCGGTCTTGGTGCGGATCAGCGGCCTGCCCATGCCGGCCAGCTTGGGCAGCACCTTGCGCCCTACCGGCGTGTTGGTGTTCAGCACGTGCATCCCGGCGAAGCGGACCACCGGGATGAGGAACCGGGCCGCGGTCCGGCCGTGCCGGAACGGGATCTCGCCAGTTGGCCTGCCGGCCAGCCAAGTTTCGTGCGTGCGGCTGGTTTCCAGGGCGATCTCCGCCCCGGAGTTGCCCGCCCCCACCAGCAGGACCGGGCCGGGCTGGAGCTGGGCGGGGTTCCTGTAGTGGTGGGAGTGGAGCTGGACGACGCCGGACGGCAGTTCCGCCGCAAAGCCCGGTGTCTTGGGCAGGTGGCAGGCGCCGGTGGCGAGGACCACGTTCGCCGCCGTCCAGCGCTGCGCCCCGGCCGTGACGTGGAACCGCTGGCCGTCGTGGGTCAGCCGGGTGACGGCCGTGCTGGGCCGGACCGGCAGACGGAAGCGGGAGGCATAGTCCTCCAGGTAGTCCGCCTGCTCGTCCTTGGTGGTGAAGGCGAGGCGGTCGCCGGGGAAGGGCCGGCCGGGCAGGCCGTTGTACTTGGCGGGGGTGAACAGGCGCAGCGAGTCCCAGCGGTTCCGCCACCCGTCGCCAACCCGGGTGCCGGCGTCGAGAATCACAAAGTTCCGGTGCTGCTGTGCCAGGTAGTAGCCCAGCGCCAGGCCGGCCTGTCCGGCGCCGATGATGATGGTGTCGACGGCGGCAGTTCCGGCGGTGCCGCCGGCGTCAGTTGCTGGGGTGGTGTTCATGGTGGTGCCTCCTCGGTGATGCAGGTGCGGTTGGGTTGTTGCGAACGCTGAAGCGCAGGTACCAGATGAGCAGCAGCGCGGAGGCGGCGACGTAGAAGCAGTGCAGCAGCCAGATCGGCCCCGGCGGGAGGCTGAAGACGTAGACGGAGTGGACTGCGTTGGCGACGTTGCTCAGCGTGAGGTAGCCGAGGCTGTAGGAGTCGAGGTCCCTGGTGTGCAGGGCCTTGAGCAGCATGGGCAGGTAGCTCATCGCGAAGAGGACGGTGGACACCATTCCTGCGAGCACTGAAACGTTCATGCCACTAACGCTATTTTCCGCCGGGGCGCGGCGAATCGGGCGAATCACCCATTTCCGGAGCGGAATCCGGCGGCGGAGGATGGGTACTTTTATGCAGAGGGGAGGTCAGGCGAGTCCGTGCCGGTAGGCGTAGGCCGTGGCCGCAGAGCGGGAGGTCAGGCCCAGCTTGGTGAAGATATTGCTCAGGTGCCGGGCCACGGTTTTTTCACTGATGAACAGCTCGACGGCGATGTCGCGGTTGCTCAGTCCGTCGGCGACAAGCCGGATCACCTCGGTTTCGCGGGCGGTGAGCGGCCCGGCTTCGGGGGAGTGGCCGGCGTCGTACTTGGCGGCTGGCACCGGGACTGTCCGGGCCCCCGGAGCGTCCGGAACTGATTGCTCAGACACCGACTGTTCCAGCGCCGAGAGCGCCGGCACGGCGCCCAGCTCGGCAAACACTGCCTTGGCCGCCTCACGTTCCAGGTGGGCGGATTCCTCGTCGCCGAGCGCCGCGCAGAGGCTGGCCAGAAGGGCACGGCAGCGGGCCGCTTCGAACGGTGCGTCGAGGCCGAGCCAGCGGGACCATGCGCGGCGCAGCAGGATCAGGGCAGCCTGCGGGTCGCCGTCGTGGAACAGGACGGCCGCTTCGGACTGCTCGGCGAGGGCGTGCAGCATGGGCATGTCGATCGAGGCGCGGAGCGAGCCCAGCTCCTCCATGGCGGACCGTGCCGCCGGTGCGTCCCCTGCGGCCAGTTCGATCTCCACGTCGGCGGCGAGCATCAGGCGCCGGTAGTCGGGGCCGGCGCCGTCCATGGCCTGCCGGAGCAGGGTCCGGGCCTGGTCCGGCCTGCCCTGGGCCAGGCGGAGGAGCGCCAGCCCGGGCTGCGGCGGGAAGCCGGTCTCCTGGGCTTTCAGGTAGGCGGTCTCGGCGGCGGCGAAGTCGCCCCGGAGCCGGTGGATTTCGCCCTCCTGGTAGAAGCCGCCGTAGGTGGCCATCCGGTCGCCCTGGAAGGCGAGGTCCTGCGCGGTCTTGGCCGCGTCGAGCGCCTCGGCCCAGGCGCCGTGCAGCCGGTACAGCTCGGCCCGGTGCATCTGGCACTGGCCGCTGAAGAACACCAGGTTTTGCTGCGCGTCACACCACCGGTCCAGCGCCCGGGTCCACTCGTGGGCGCGGTGCAGGTCGAAGGCCAGGTGGCAGGTTTCGATCACCGCGCAGTAGATGATCCCGGCGGGGACCGGGGAGATCTCCCCGACGGTGATGGCCACCATGGCTTCGTCGAGCAGGGCAAGGCCGTCGTCGAGCTGGCCCAGCAGGATTCTTGCCTGCCCAAGGCCCAGGGTGCCGAGGGCCGCCGAGTCGGCGTCGCCCCGTTCCCGGCCGAGGTCGGCGGCCCGGGTGAAGGCTTCCGCGGCGGCGGCGCCGTCGCCCTGGTAGAGGGCGCCCAGCCCGGCAGGGACGGACAGCAGGCCCTCGAACGGGCAGGGCTCAGGCAGGTCCTCGACGATCCGGCGGGCGCGGGCCAGCCAGCCGGCGCCGCGGGCCGGTTCGCCCAGCAGCATGAGGTTCATCCCGGTCCAGGCGGCGCAGCGGCCGGCGGCCGGGTAGTCGCCATCGGCAAGGTACTTCAGGTGCGCCCGGGCCAGGATGTCCACTCCCTCCGAAGCGCGCCCGGTGAGGATGACGGAGGTGGCCAGCTGTTCCAGGTCGCCGGCCGGCAGTTCGGCGTCGCGGTCTGCATCGGTGTACTGCCCGACGGCGTCCGGCCAGCGCCGTTCGGCATAGGCTTCCCGGCCCTCTGCGAGTGAAGACATCGCGTCTCCCGTTCCCGGTGGCGGGTCCGAGCCTGGGGCGCTGCCGGGCCCGGCACCCTCGGATCCGGTGGTGGGCGCGGCCCGTCATCTGCTTTTCAGGCTACCGCCGGGGTTTAGAGGGCGGCAAGGTGCGGGGGAGACCTGCCGTTTGGTCGTTTTGCCCGTCTGTCTTGGCCCCAGCTGCCGCGGATCAGCACCGGCGTTCTCCCATCACGGCGCGACTGCGCGCCGGGTCGCCCAACTGGGACTAACTGGAGGAACGCCACCTCCAGCACCCACCTGAATCATCCTCTGCGCAACAGTTCGGGGCGCACATCGGTGACTTCGTCCCCTGCAGGGAGTGCGGTGTCCAAGGAATTCCCTGACGAGATCTGCCGCTTGACCTGCTCGAGCTCAACCTTGAGCTGGTCAACGGTGGCCCGGTATTTCTCGAAGTCCGCCTTTCGGCGTCTCTCCAGGATGTAGCTGATGACGGTGGCGAGGATGCCAAGCGGGAACGAGACCAGCAGGGCCCAGCCGGACGTTCCAAGGAAGCCCAGCGCTATGGGCAGTGCCTGTTTGAATGCCAGGAATGCGTTCACCCCGCCGACCACTGCGTTTAGAGAGTCGTCTAGGGGGCCGAGAAACTGCCCCACCATGGGCGTCCCGGAAAACGAGGGAGCACTCAGCGGCGGTTCCCCCGCTGACCAGCGCGGATCACCGACATGGTTCAGGACGTAGATCCCGGCGCCGGCGTTGAGGGCCGCGAAGAGCAGGACCGATCCCAGCACAGTCCAATGAAGCCTGCGAGGACGCCAAACGCCGACCGCAAGCGCGAAGACGGTGGCCGCAACCCAAGAAAAGATGCTGAGTTCGTCACGGCTCATGCCGCTCAATGGATCCAAGGAATTCCCGCCCCTTACAGTTGAAGTCAATGCTTTTTGTTCCCAGGAACCTATCCAGCCACCCCGGCTATGTCGCTGCAGTTACCGGCGCAGGCTCTTGCAGTCGGCATGTGCCAGCAACGGGTGGTTCCCGCAGGTGTAGCGAGTCTCAGCCCGTTGCCGCGAAGCGTCGGGCTGACATGGGGCAGCCGGTTCCCTGCCGCCGGTGAACGATAGCACGCTTCAGGGCTAGGGCAGTCGTCGTCCGCGACTGGGTGCATCCGTTGGACGGGCAGCAGGGCTTGACGTCACTTCTGGCCCCCCACGTCCGAGGGGCCAGAACGCTTGACACACTGACACGCGGGCGTTTTAACTCAACGGGGCACCGTCAACAGATGTGCTGGTCGCCGGGTTACCCTGCCGAACCGGGGGATCTGAGCGACATTCTCGACGTTGCAGACTGCGTGGCGACTGTGGATGGTGCCGTCAACTCGCCCGAGAAGGCGACCATCTCCGAGCTTCGAGAACGGTCCGGCCCGAGTCTGACTTTGTCGAGCTAAAGTCCATAGCGTCTCCGCGGCCGCAAGGACCCATCCGCCTGCTGCCGTTACAAAAATTGCTTAGCCGCTAAGCGCTTTTTGTAACTGCGGCAGTTGTCGCTGCCTGGGGATACATTGCACCCATGGCCAACGATGTGAAGCCCGCAAAGAAACATGAGAGTGTCCGCAGATGCCCTGTTTGCGGCCAGGAAGCCTGGCGGATCGCCTACGGCATGGTGATGCCAGAGGTCATGGCCGAGAACCCGAAGATGGAGTTTGCCGGCTGCTGCCTGACTGAGGAAGTGCGGATCTATCCGGCCACCGGCAAAGTTGAATCTGGCGTACCTAAGTGGGCATGCCAGAACCCGGAGTGCCGGCACCGCTGGTGGTGATGGCTGGCGGAGCGTTTCCCATCAGACTGCCGGGGCCATCCAGAATCCGGCGACGGCGGTGCGGCCCGGTTCGGTGGTCATGCGAGTGATGTGGACGGAAACGGGCCCTGCGTCAAGATCCAGTTTCGCATGCGCTGTGGTCCCGCAGTCGAGGGACACTTCATGCGTCGTTCCTCCTCGTCGGTCGGACTGGAAGACAGCGAGCGATGCTTTGAGCATTCCCACGCATTCGGCAGTAAGTGTGTAGCTTCCCTTTGGTATTCCAGGGGCTGACAATCGGAACCCGTCGTTGCCCAGTCCGCCTGATCCACCCAAGACAAGACCGTCAGGCGGAGGGCCCAGGCGCCTGTCCAGTTGTGTCCCGTTTCTCGCCTGGACTTGGGCAATAGTGGGGTCGGCCTTTGGCACGGGCGGGGGCGCCGGCCGGGAGATTGGCGCTGGCGGGGAGGTCGCGGCCGCCGTATCAGGCGAAGCCGGGCTGGCGTCCTAGTATTCGCAGGCACTAAGCGCGATTCCGGAACTGGCCAAAACCAGCAACAGCGCGATTACCCGCGACCAACGAATTCCCCCATGTACTGCCATCCGCCAACCCTATAGGCTTCTACAGCAGATTTGCCTTGCTGGAGCGGCTTCGATGCTCAACGGGCGCGACAGCAAGCGGCAATATCGGCCAAGCTATTCATGGCCGAGCAGCTTCTTCGCGTTCTCGTACTTACCTGCAAGCCGCCGCCGGACTTCGGGTTCCAGACGCGCCGTCCGCTCTGGATTGGTATTGTCCGCGACGTCAGCCAGTTTTACAGCTAGGGCAATGGGATTCTCGCGAATGGCTTTGTAGTATCCGTTGCCGCTGTTGTCCTCGGTGCGGGTGAGCAGGACGACGGCGTCAATCACCTCGTTGCTGATACCGGCGGCCGCCAAATCCTTGGCTGTGATCCCGCAGTCCTCGATGACGTCGTGCAGCCATGCCGCCGCAACATGCTTCGGGTCGTCCAACTGGGCTGCCACCCGGCACGGATGTTCAATGTATGGCACGCCGACCTTGTCCACTTGAAAGCGGTGCGCGATGGTTGCAATCGCTTTCGCCGCAGCCACCTCTGGGTTACTTTCTTGATTTCCCATTGGAACCCCCCCAAGTCCGGGCCATTGGCCCCGTATCCTTCTTCACTCGCAGGCTATCAATCGGGGCCGACATTCAGAGCTGTCTCGCAGCCAGAAGAAATGTCAGTGGGGCCGCTGACAATGAGGGCATGGGTTATAGATGAAAGGCACCGACATGCTGGATACGATCGCACTTCCCGAGTCCTCACTGCAGCTAATGCTGGAGCTTCAGCCCGAGGGAGCGTTGGAATGGAAAGCCCAGGTGGGGACGTGGGACACGGGCTGGCACGACGTGGAGTCATCCTCCCATCTGGTTGCCCTTATCCAAGGGGTCTCCCACGACGGCGACTGGCTGGTTGTGCAGACTAGGCACGTCGATTTGACGCACTACGGGAGGTACGCCCAGGCCATGAGCACGGGAAGCGGTTACCACGTAGAGGTTGCAATAGTCAGCGGTGGGGTCACCAATAACTGGCGCATCGGACTGGGACCTTTGGCAGATGAGGCGGGGAACGCGCCACACACAGGAGTCGCTCCGTCACAGAACCTGAGCCTGGCCGGGGCTTGCGAAGTGATGGTGTCCTGGCTGAACGGCCACGGGCTCCCGCTAGGCTACGGGGCGGCACTCCATGTTTACAGTTGACCTTGGAGCCGATGGTTCCTGCAGCTCGAGACTGCTACTGGGAGAAACTGGGTCCTAGAGAGTCAGCGCCCCATGCACCCGTTTCAACCACTTGGACCGATCAAAGGAATGCCATGAGCACAAATACCCAACTGGATCTGTCTCCCGGTATGCCGAAAGGGATTGGGAACATTCCACTCCAAGACGCTGTGGCACGGGTGGTCTCCTTCTGTACGCATCCGTGGAGCGGGTGGCACACCTACGACAGGCTGGGCGCCGCGGCTCGCCACCGCGGGCATTTTGATGAGATCGCGCCATGGTCCCTCTTGTGGGCCAGCACGCTGGCCGGACGAATTTCGGTAGCGGACATTGCCGGCTTTACGCATGAGCGCCGCTCAGAGGTGCTGGAGCGGCTCCAAGCCCTACCCGCCAAGGACCTCGCCAGCATGGACGATGACGAAGTCGGAACTGTTAGCCAGCTGTGCCGTTACGGCTTCCCTGGGGTATGGGCGCCCAAGATGACGAAGATGCTCGCTCTTTACAGACCTGACGCAATTCCAGTTCTCGATGGCCATGTAGCAATGGCTATGGGTTTCAATCGGGATGGATTTCGCTCGGGTAAGGAACCACGCTGGCAGCGAATTCATCAAACCTTATTGGCGTACCGGAGGATTCTGAGCAATCAAGAGCCAGAACTTACCCAGGTCCGAAAGCAAGTGTCCCGTGCCGTGCCGGATATCAGCGAGACAACAGACCTTCGGCTGCTTGACATCATTGTCTGGACATCTCAGGATGACCGGATGTCCCGTACGGGAAGTCCAGCCAACTCCTGGCTGGATCGCAGAGAGCAGGAATATCGACCGGCGCGCTTAGACCCGGAAGCACTGAACGAAAAGCCAGATGACGCGTAGCTACCGTTACATGCATCCGCAGCTTCGGGAGGACAAGGATGTGGAGCCGTGACGCGACCGTAGGCGAGCTCCGCAAGATCCACGAGGAGTCGAAGGACAAGCGGTACGTCTCCAGCCTCGATTGGATGGCCAGCGGTGCGTTCGTGGACCGGGGGGCAGCCTGACGACACGCCGCTGTTCCCCCGGTCCACGACCCTCAAACCGGCAACGGGCGATGCCCCTGACTGAACACCTCCTACCTTGGGATGCGGGGCACTACAGGCTCAATCTCGTAGACCTGCCCGAGCGCAGGGAAGTGGATCAGCGTCCGCAGCACGGGCTTGCCGGTAGCAGCGAGAACAGCATTCCGGTACGCGGCCATCTGGCCAAGGTACTTCTCCCTCACATGGCCTCCGGGATCACTGCCGGGATAGGTCTTGTGGTCAACGAGTACGAATCCGTCGGGCCCCTCCAGCAATAGGTCGATCCAGCCTTCCATGACCTGGTTGTCGGGCCGCCAGCCGATGGCAGCTTCCCGGTACCGACTCCAGCCTGGGAACTCCAGGTCCAGATAGGACTCGAGTCTTTCCCCGGCAGTGAGCAGCAGGGAACAGTCGATGGTGCCCTCGACCTGCCAGCGGGCAACTATCCGCTCCGCCAGGTGCTGCTGTTGGGCGGCGTCGAGCACCGAGAATTCAGTTCCGAGGTAAGCGTGCACGGCACTGCCCACTGCGCCCCAGTCGTCGGATCCGTGCTCCGCGAGCCGGGAACCGAACTCCGCTACCGCACGGACTGAGGCTTCGTGCCCGGCAGAGTCCAGTGAAGAGGCCGCGAAGCGAGCTGGAGGGAAGACAACGCCTGACGGATCAGCAGGAACATTGGAGAACCGCTGCGCCCAGTCCGAGGGCGAGAGTTCAGCGGCTAGGGGTTCCAGCTCCTCCACTCGCGCCGGCAGTTCGAGCCCGTCGGCGACATGTATGGCACCGTCGGAGGTGTCGTCGGGGCCGGATTTCCACGTCACCAGTGAGGAGATGCCCAGGTTGTTGAGAAGCTCAGGCGCAGGCTTCTTGCCTGTCAGAACGGTTGTTTCAACGGCCCGGGTCATGCCGACGTACATCAGCCTGGCCATGTTCCTGCGCTCGCGTTCCTCGGCCCGGAGCGCTACGTCACTCGTCTTTCCCCGTGCATCCAGGGTAGACCCGCCATAGGGGAAGGGACTGGGCCAGAAACGGATCCAGCGGCCAGCCAGAGGCTGCGCCAGGTCGAAACTCCCGTCCTGTTCCACGGCCGCGCCGAAAGCAGCGAAGCGAAGGTCCTTATCAAGGCCCTCCAAAACAACAACGGGCCACTCAAGACCCTTTGCCTGGTGATACGTGAGCACGTTGACGACGTCAGTTCCGGCGTTGTCCGCGGATCGCTGCTCCTCAGAACCGAAGAACGTGAGGAAGCCACGAAGAGTAGCGGGCGAGCGCAAGGCGAGGCAGCGCTCGTAGTACGTCTTGATGACACCGCGGACGGCGTCCAGGTTTCTCAGCCGGGTGGCGGGGGAGGACCATCCCGCAATCAGCCGGGTCAGCCCGAGCGCGCCGACCACAGCTTCGAAAACCTCGGTAGGCGTGGCCGCTGTTGCCCGGCTCCGAAGGGCATTGAGGGCTTTGAAGATCGGGTCCGAATTCCACTTTTCGAGCACGGGCGCAGGATCGGCCGCCGACAGCAGCTCCTGCTGCCAGGTTCCGTTGGAGGAATGCCCGGGGTGCATGGCGACGATCTCGGCAAGGGCCACCGTGTCGTACCCGTCCGCGACGAATGCCAGTCCGGCGCGGGCCAGTTGTACTTCACGGGAGTCTGACAGCCTGCGGGGATTGCGGCTTGCGCGGATTCCCAGAGCGTCGAGGGCAGCGGACAGTGACTCGACGTCGGCGTTCGACCGCGCCAGCAGTGCCACCTTCCCGGCATTTAGGTCTGGCCGGCGTTCCAGCAGCGAAGCCACGCCAGCTGCCGTAGCCCTCAGCCGCTCGCCATCGTTGGGTTGCGGCCGTGTCCAGGCTTCGAGCGAGCCGGGCGACCAATCCGAATGTGCAGCCGGGAGCTCGAGGTGCACGGTATCGGCCGGCATGCCGTGCTGTTCAAAGACGGGCTCGAAGACGGCGTTGCTTAGATCGACGACTGCTTGGTGGGAGCGCCACGTATTGGACAGCTGCTCCCGGTGGCGCACCTCCCTGACTACAGCTTCCATGAGATCAGGGTCGGTGCCCCGGAACTCGTAGATGGCCTGCTTGGGATCCCCTACCCAGACGGCCTCGTCTACGAGCCGGCTGAGCTGCAGGAAGAGTTCAAGCTGCAGAGGGCTCGTGTCTTGGAACTCGTCTACGACGAGGAATCGGATGCGCCCTGGGAAGGAGCGGCGGAAAGCATCGTTGTTTCGGGCAAGGCCCAGGACCAAGGTCTCCTGATCCACAAAGTCCATCAGGCCATGCAGCCGCTTGAAATCGGAGTAGGCCGTGAGGCACTCTTCAGCGCAGGCGAACAGGAACCGGATGTACTGCTCGAGGTCGTCATGGAAGGCCGGGTTGGAGAGCAGGCCTTCCTTGATGGCTCCGGTGACGGGAGTGAAGAGCGCCTTGACGGCGGCCGGCGCTGCCGAGCCCACCACGCCGCGCCATGTCTCCCAAGGGATGTCCTCCACCGCGCCCATGGTGGCAATCTTGTGAAGGATCTTCGGCACATGCTCCGTAAAGGTTGCTGAGCCCGTATCCACCTTCTTGCCGGCGGGGGTCTTGCTGTCCCTGGCCATGGTCTCCAGATCGGTCACCGTGGCGCGAAGAGCAGACCGCCACTGGGACCGGTCATCCGTAGCCGGTGCGTCGAGCAGGTCGCGCAGTCCGGTCCAAGAACGATCCGCACAGGCTGCCAAGTCGTCCGCTTCCAGCAGGTTGGTACGTGCAGCATCCACGATCGACCGCACGGTCTCCTGCCAGGTTTTCGCGTCCCTGGCCCCGTTGCCGTCTGTCCCCATGCGCCGCGCGATGGGCAGGATTCTCGGAGCGTGCTCGGCCAGGACTTCGTCCGTGGCAAGGTGGAAGATACTGGCGAGGTGTTCCTCGCCGATAACCTCGAGTGCAGGTGAGAGGCCTGCGTCGATGGCGTGCTCCTGCAGCAGCTGGCCGCATACGCTGTTGACCGTGCCGATGAGGCTCGCGGGCAACTGCTGGGAGGCAAGCCGCAGTGCGGCGGCGGAATCGGCGTCGTCGGCCTTGTCCGCCTGCTCAAGGAGGCGGCCCGCGATCCGTTCACGCAATTCTCCGGCGGCCTTCTTGGTGAAGGTGGTGGCCATTACGGCGCCGGCCGGCAGGCCGGCGGCAATCTGATCGACGATCTTGCCCGTGAGCGTGAAGGTCTTTCCGGTGCCGGCACTCGCCGACACCATGGTGACGTTATCCAGCAGGTTCACGAGTAGTCCCCCTTGAGTCCGCAGAGCGTGCCGAAGTCGCAGTATTTGCAGTTCGGCTTCATGTGCAGGCGTCCACTGGCTGCTGCAAGCGCGTCGGCGCCGGGTTCGCCCTCAGCCAGGGATTTTGCTGCCGGCTCCGTTGCCGTTATCCGTCCGGCGAGCACCTCCTCGACGGTGAATCCGATGGCCCGGACCGCCTGTTGCCACAGCTGCGACGGATCCTGGCTGGCCTGGATGGCGGAACCGAACTCCGGGTGGGCCGAGGCGAAGCTGCCCTGCTTCAGCATGTAGTAGGCGGTGGGTGCGTCGGGCGGCAAGTCGCCGGGGCTGAACGCCCACTGGTACAGCGCCAGCTGCAGGGCTTCGCCGCGCTGGACTTCCTCGCGGCGGTACTTGTCATTGTTGGACCACTTGAGATCCACGACGGCGGTGCGACCGGAAGCATCAATGCCCACCGCGTCGGCGCGGCCCTTTACTTCGACTGTGTAGCTGTCTCCGCCGGCCGTGAAGTGCAGGTCCTTGGCGAACTCCTTCTCCATCTCCTGCAGAACGACGCCGCCCCGCTGCAGCTGCTCGAAGAAGGTCATGACGGTTGTTTCGATGGTGGCCTGAACCCCGGCACGGCGGCTCTTTTGGCCGGGCAGGAGCAGCTCCGAGGCGAGCTGAGGCAAGAGACGTTCGACGGCGGCCAGCACCTCTTGCTGGTCTGGAACCGCCCGGTGCTGCGCACGAAGCTGGTTCTGAAGTACCTCCACCACCTTGTGAGCGAAGATTCCGAGCATCTGGTTGTCGGACGGGACGCTGGCGGCGGCGGGAACGCTCAGGTGCGACTTGTGCCTGAGCACCCACGCCAGAGAGCAGCCCAGGAGCGTAGAAAGCTGGGTGAAGGAGAGTCGTTCCGGGACGAGAGCGGGATTCGGGCCCAAGTCGTGGACGGCGGGCGGAGCGACAGGGCGGTGCTGAGGGACAGCAACGAGCTGCATGCGGCGGTCTGCGAGTGCCCATTGGCCGGTGGAGTCAATCAGCGCTTCAGGCCTACGTGTGAGCAGAGCGAGACGGTCGGAAAGCGACCCCTCCGTCTGGCCAGGCTGAGCGGCGATGAGGGCCTCCAACACCGGACTTCCTTCCACCCGTTCGCCGTCGCGCTGCTCGATCTGGACAAGGATCAGATTCCTGGTCCGGCTGGCCGCAGCAAGAGTCTGGCTGACTTCGAGGGCGCTGAGTTCTTCAGGCGTTGGCAGGTGAACGCCAACCCGAGACAAGGCCTCCTTGTCGTGGGCGTCCCAGCGACGGACGGACGCGGTGCGGCTGCTCTGGAAGCCCCACCACAGCGCCTGATCGACGTCGTCGGCCAACTCGGCCAGGTGTCCGAGCCGCAGCCATGGCGCGGCTTCAGCGCTCACGAGCGTGTCCGACGAAGGGACGATGACGGCCGAGATGATCCGGCGAAGATCCCGGCGGGAGACACTGGGAAGCGGCGTCACCAGTGCCAGGATGCGTTGCAGCAGTGACGCTCTTGTCTTGGCAGCGTCGTCTTGGGAAGCGCGGGCACGCAACCGGCCGGCGAGCCATTCTGCCCGTTCAGCAAGCTCAGCGCCGCTCACGTCCTCGTCTTCAACGAGCACGCCGGTGCAAAAGAGCCCGTCCAGCGTGGCGGCGAGTTCGGAACCGAGCTGAGGGTCTGCGGCGATGGCGGAGATTGCCGCCTTCCACGCTTCGCCTCCGGTGCCAGGCTCTTGTTTCAAGGCCTCAAGGATGTGCCGTGCGGCGGCCCGCCGCACGGGCGAGCCGGGCAGGGTGAGCAGCTCGCCGAGGAGCTGAACGTTCGGCGGCGACCAGATGACCTCGAAAAAGAGCGGAATCAGCTGGTCCTGGGGACGCCAGACGGAGGGGGAGCCGACGCCGATGGCCGACAGACCGTACCCAGCCAGGAAATGATCGAGGAGGGAAGTGCTGTCCGAGGAGACCACGGCGGTGCTGTGATTGTCACCGGCAGCGAGCCAGCGGGCGCTGTGTTCCGCCGCTTCCCATTCCGTTTCGGCGGTGAGAATCGTGAGCCGTGGCTGGCTGTTCGCGGGCACTGCTTCGCTGATTCGGGTTCCGCGGTCCCGGAGTTTTCCGATTATGAGCTGCCAGACTTTCGGGAAGCTGCGCTCGGGATGCTGGAGTATCAGCTCGTCGATGCCTAGTGGCAGGGGCGAGTCGAGCGCCGTCACCAGCTCGGCAATGTCATCTGCCAAGGAGGCTGCAAGCGGGCTGGCCGCCTTCTCCGCTGCCGCCAGCGTCCGCAGCAATGGAGACGGTTCTGATGCGCCGGGCTCAGGCTCCGGAAGCGTCGTCCCGTCCCAGCCATTGGCAACGGCATCGTCGCGGGCAGCGAGCAGCTCCTGAGCCGTGGACCAAGGGTCAACCTCGAAGGACTCGTGGAACCAGTCGCCGGGGGAGTCAATGGCCCGAAGCCGCTCCAAGTACTGGCTGACGCGCTCGGCATGGCCAGTGTCCGGGCGAGTGATACCCAAGCGTGTTTGCAGCAGCGCCGTAAAGTTCTTGCGTCCCACTCGGACGTGGTTGAGGCCCGGCTGAGTGTAGGCCCACGGCGCACGGTCCAGGTGCCACCCGAACTCGATCTTCATTAATCCCCCATGCATTGACTGGTGGTCGTTTCTACCACGCTAGCGGCAGGCTCTGACAACTGTGTCTCATCCGTGGAGGCAGGGGCAGGCAGGCCATCCCGGATTGACTCGTCGGGCGTCGTGCCGGCCTCTACTTCCTCGCCGTCGAAATGAAAGCTGCGCAGCGGTGCTGACACGCCCGGATCCTTGAGCAGGTCCATAGTCTTCTTCTCGATCTGGCGAATACGCTCGCGGGTGACGCCGTAGATTTTCCCGATCTCATCGAGTGTCTTGTGCTCGCCATCTGTGAGACCGAAGCGCATGGCGATCACGCCGGCCTCGCGCTCGGTGAAGGTATCGAGGATGGTGTGGATCTGCACTGTGAGCTGTTCCTTGGCAATCCCTTCTACTACATCCACATCGAGGGGATCCACTAATTGCTCAGCCAGGGGTTCGAGTCCGCCTCTACAATCAGGAACAAGAACGTCGAGTGAATACACCAACCTATCCAGGTTCAGGAGATACTCGACTTTTGAAGCGGTGGTACCGGCGCGGTGAGCTACTTCTTCAATGGTGCAGGTGATGCCTTCCATGGCCGCGCTGCGCTGCACAGCCAGGACCTTGTGAATCTGCTCCACCATGTGAACGGGAAGCCGGATCAGGCGCCCCTGATCCGCCAAGGCGCGGGTGACCGACTGGCGAATCCACCAGGTCGCATACGTCGAGAACTTGAACCCTTTGGTGAAGTCGAACTTGCAGATTGCATGGTGGAGACCCAGGTTTCCTTCCTGAATCAGGTCCAGGAAGTCCAAACCGCGGTTCAAGTAGCGCTTGGCGATCGACACGACGAGGCGCAGGTTTGCTTCCAGCAGGGCGTCGCCGGCCCGCTGACCCAAGAGTGCAATCGCTCGAAGTTCCCGGGAGTGCTTGCGGCCTCGTGGAGTGCCGTCGCCCAGGAGGTGTGCGGCGTAGAGCCCTGCTTCGATCTCCTGTGCCAGTTCAACTTCCTGCTCTGCCGTCAGCAACTCCGCGCGGCCGGCGCGGCGAAGATAGTCCCGCACGGCGTCCTCGCTGAAGCCTTCCATCCCGGCCAGTTCTTCCGGCCAGTCAGGCTCTTCGAGATCGAACGAAGTCGGTGCGGACCCGTCCTCACCGTCGTAGCCGGTCGGCGGCAGATAGTCCTCCAGTCCGGGGTCGTCAAAGACATCTTCGCCGGGCTCGAACTCGGAGTTTTCTGAGGCATCTTCCCCCGCCGGGACGCCGTCGTTATCTGTAGGCCGTGGCTTAGGCGAAGGTTTGGGCGCCGGCACCGGAGCCTCCTCCTCTACCTCCTCCTGGCGAAGGAACTCCTGCAGCCTGCTGAGGTCGCTCTTCATGTCGAAGAAGTCGAACTCGCGCGCAAAAGGCAGCACCTTGCCGAGGAACTCCTCACCCTGCACGTCCGGATCCTCGACCGTCCCCTTGGAGTAGAGGACCACGAGCCGGCCGACGCGTCCGTCCGCCTTTTTGCGAATGACGCGTCCCAGGCGCTGCACCATCTGCCGCTGGCTCCGGTTGGCCGCCACAATGATGCCGAGGTCCGCCTCCGGCACGTCGATGCCTTCGTCGAGCAACCGAGGAGCAGCAAGGATCTGGGAGGCGCCCATGCGGAAGTCCTCCATGCCCTGCTTCCGGTCGTCCTTAGCCATGCCGCTGTACAGCGCAGAGGCCCTGCAACCCAGCGCGGTGTAGACCTGCTCGGCACGGCGCGCCGACTCCTGGGTCTGGGTGAAGACAAGAGTCCCGTGGGACTGATTGACGGTCTCCTTCAGCGCGGCCAAGGCAAAATACTTCGTCCGTGCCTCCGCCAGCAGCGTGAGCCGGGAGGCCATGGCCTTCATGTACTTGCGGGCCAGTGTTGCTTCCCGGCTCGGTGACTCCGATGCCGCGAGCGTTCCGACCGCCGCGATGAACTGGTGGAAAGGCTTGCGGGGGATGCCGGCGTAGGACTCCAGATGACGGGCCGTCTCAGTCATCGTGCTGCTGAACTCGTCGTAGTCGGACTGTTCCGAGGCGGTCAGATCCACACCAACGAGGGCAATATCGAAGGGCGCGATCACTTCATCCTTGAGCGCGCGGTCGTACCAGAGGTTGTAGACGACTCCACCGAAGTAGGGGGTCAGGAGGTTCTCGTGCTCGCCGTCGGCCCGTTCGTAGGTCGCTGTGAGTCCGAGGCGCCAGGCGTATCCCTCCTGCAGCGCCCCGGTGAACATGGGCGCTGCGTAGCGGTGGCATTCGTCGGCGATGATCAGCCCGGCTTTGTGGCTGCGTAGGGTCTCGCGGTTGGAAGCCGAGTGCACAATCGCCACGAGGATGTCGACGTCGTCGAGGGATTCAGAGCGCCCGTTGCCGAGCGCGCCGCGCCGGGCCTTCGCCAGGTCGCGCTGGAGCGAGGACAGCCATTGGGTTTGGAGTTCGGCGGTGGGCACCAGTATGAGGACCTTGATGCCCTGCCGGACTGCCTCGAATGCCGCAGCGATGCCGACACGTGTTTTACCCGCGCCGGTGACAGCCTCGATGACGCCGTGACGGGAATTCGAATGCCATGCCTTCAGCGCTTCCTGCTGCCAGGTGTAAAGGAAGGCATAGTCGTACTCGGCGGGAACAGACGCAGCAGGCACCGCTTCAGGCACCCGGGTGAGCGTGGCACTTGGGTGCGACGCGTCGTCGGCAAGTTCTGGCATTTCATCCCCCATTGGACGGTTTGGAACTTAGTGAAAGCAGGCTGTATGGCAGGTCTGACAAAAACGTGATGCCCGCAACATCTGAGGTTGTGGTAGCGCGCTCAGGCCCAGAAGATCACTCCACAGGTGGCAGCCATGCCTCCGCCTTCGACAGCGCCAGCTTCAGCTCCCGGCCACCGGCTTCCTCCAGCAGTTCGCTCTCGCCGACCACCACCAACAGGCTCCGCGCTCGGGACAGGCCCACGTATAGCTGCTCCGCTGCGCGTTCCATGTCCTTGAAGCCGTTGACGCAGAGCACCACGACGGAACGCTCCAGCCCCTTGAACCCCAGCACGTGGCCGTAGAACACGTCGTTGTTGGCGTGGAAGTCGAGCCAATACTCAGCGATAGACCCGTTGTCGAAGCGCTCCTGATGGACCGGGTGCCGAGACTTGGTGGTCAGGAGGGCGATCTGGTTGCTCGCCCAGCCCTCATCCATGAGCGCGTCGATGCAGTCGTCCGCGGCACCGAGGGCGTCGTCGGTAAAGCACTCGACTCGCCGGACCGGAAGACCCGTGCCGCCCCGGGGAGTGAAGTGCTCGCCGGCGAACGACTTGAACGTCTCGGCGATCTTCCGCGTGTTGCGCAGGTTCTCGTCGATGTGGATGGGAACAAAGGTGGCCGTCGGGCCAAAGGTGAGGTCCGCCGTCGTGCCTCCCCATCTTTTGTAGACGTCCTGGCGGTCGTCCATGAAGGCGTAAACCTCGCTGTCCGCGGGATCCGTGGTGCAAGCGAGCAGCGCCTCCCACCACAGCGGGGCAAAGTCCTGTGCTTCATCGATGACGACGGCGTCCAGCCGCTCATGCGGCTCAAGCCCGGCTCCCAGCTCCTTGAGCATGCGGGGCATCTCGACGTCGAAGTAGTCCTGTCCCGTACCGTCCTCCACCCCCAGTCCGCGGACGTACTCGTGGAATTCGCCGGTGAAGACAGGCTGTTTGTGCCGCCAGCCGGATACCTGCGCCTGCAGGTACTGTCCAAGGCCCTTGTTGTAGCAGAAGAGCCCCACGCGCTTGCCTTCGCGGCAGAGCCGCCGGGCCTTTTCAAGGGCGAGCCAGGTCTTGCCACTGCCCGCACCTCCCGTGAACCTCACGCGCTTTAGCGACCTGGTGGCCTGCAGGAGCACAGCCTGCCGCTCGGTGAGGTGGTCCTGTGCGTCCTCGGCTTCCTGCGGATCCGATGAACCGGAGTCCGTGTTCAGATCACCGCTGAGGTGCCGCAGCATGCGGTCCACGAACGCTGGCGCCAAAGTGGTGGCTCCGCTGCCTTCGTGCTCGATGGCGTGCCGGATCAGGTCCGCCGGCGACTTCATGTCCGTCTGGTCGAGGATCAGTGCGCGGGGGCATCCGGCCATCTCCCAGTCCTTGGGGACGTCCGTATAGGGAAGGCTGACCAGATAGGCGAAGCGGCTGGTGAGTTTGGAACCCATCCGGCTCTCGAGCCAGTTCTTGAACGCATGCTGCGAGTTCTGGGACTGCGCCACCGGGCTCTGGATCCTGTGCTTGCCGCCCTTGTCGGACTGGTACCACTGCCCGTTTTCGACGCCGACCTTGCCGCCTTTGACCTCGATGGCCGCCATGCCGACGCCTGGCCACACCACCAGAAGATCGATCTCATGCTCGGCCCGGCCATCCCGCACCTGGACGGAATGCGCCAGCAGGCAGTCATCCGGCAGGCTCTTCTTCAGTGCCTCCCACACAGCCCGTTCGGCCGACTGGCCGTCACCGAATTCCGGTTTCTCCGGAATGCACCTCACTGCTGCCCCCATGCTGATGAATTGTCCTTTCCGTCATTCGCTGATTCAACGTCAATCGGCGCTGCTCGAGCGCTGCCCCGAACCAAATCCATTCAACTAGGCCATCGGTCCGGCCCTAACTACTATGGTCCTGATGCCCCGGTTACTTAGCTGGCATTTCGCACGCTCTGTACCACTCCTCGAAGCGCAGCGTCCAGCGTGACGCCGCTGGTGGGGCCGGAACCATCCGGAACCTGTCCGACGCTCCACGTCAGCTCGCTCGCCTCTACCGGGACGCGGCCGAAGCGGATTTCGTTGAGGATTTGTGCAGCGGCCTCCGTACGAGGCACGCCTGCCTTGTGCCAGTTCGCGTTATTTTCGTTTGGAGCCGACCAGCCGTCATCGGATAGGCGATGCGTGCTTAGGCGCCATTGGTGCGGGGTCAGACCGGCATCCGAGACAATTTCGCAGTACACCCCGTCGGTCCCGGTGGTCGCACGTGCGTACGGAGCGGGCTGTCGACCTTCGGGGGCGGCGTACCGAATGTGCAGGAAAGAATCGGCAGGCATAGCTTCAATGAGCTGGCCTATGAGTTTCCCGGCGGCCCGCCAGTCGTTGTCCAGGTTTTCCTCCCATTCCTCCAGCTCCTCCAACGTTCCCCAGCCGGAATCGTAGTCGACGTACTCAGGCTCCCCGTCGTCTGGTCTAGTTTCCTCTTGGCACTCCGGCGGAAGGACGGATTCCAGCGCTGCAGCCCAGCTCCCATAGCGGCGGATCAATTCCACCGCTGAGGGGCATTCGTGACGTATCGCCGTTTCGGCAATGACCCAACGATCGTAGATTTCGATGTCCATCGCATACCCGAATTCGATGCATTCTTCGGTAAAGCGGTCGAGGGCCTCAAAATAATCGAGCTCGCTGAAGCGGTCCTCGCCGGTGGCAAGGTGCAGACCCACTGTCCTCAGCGCTTCCTCCCAGAATCCATAAGCGAACCGTCGTCGGAGGGTAGATGCTGGAACCGGCCATGGATCTGCCGGATCGTTTGTGGTTGTGACCCGATGCCGGGAGAGCGTTTGGACTGTCTCATCGTAATCGGCGTAGGCGAGAGTCGTGATCGTTCGGGCTCGGATCGCGAGCGCCGTTGTCTCTATGACTGCCAGGATTTCAGCGAGGCGCCGGTAGGGGATGTTCGGGTGCAAGAGCTCCCTGAGCTTGGTAACGGCGGTAACCGAGATCTTGCCTAGCGCAAGCTCGTAGTCCGGTTCGATTCCGTGATATTTACCTGTGATGTAGAGCAGGCTGAGTTTGTCGCCCACCCGTCGCGGGGGGAGGGGTTCTTCAAGCTGCCCTCCAGGGACACCCGGAATGTGTAGCAGTTCGACGGCGATGTCAACATCCACATCGATTCCGAGGGCTGACAGAACTTTCGGTATGTCTTCCCTTGAAATGTCAGCTTCAAACAGCCTTTCGACCATGTCTTCGTGGCCAGCGAGCACCCCGGTGGTGGCAAGGCTTCGCCGTCGAATAGATCTTGAACGCTCGAGGTGGTCTCCGGAATCTGACTGGTCCGTAATCGTGTAGGAGATGTCATTGACGCTGCCGCCAAAAGCTGCCGCAAGTGTTCGAAACGGGTCGCCGCTCCGATAAGCCTTCCTCAACGCGCCAGGATCAACGAACCAGCCGGGCGGAGGAATGATGCCACTCATGACAGGGCCTGAATTTTTTGCCTCCATGACATCCCTTCTACTTCTGACCTGACCGGATAGCTTCCAGCCATGTCCCGTAGATATTCCGCACCGAGGCGCCGGATGGCCTGTTGCGCCCAGCAGCGATCTCGAGTTTGGCCCAAGCGTCGTATCGCTCGACTGTGGGCTTCAGACCCTTGCTGTTCATCTCCACGCAGAAGTCGCTGACGGCGTCGGCGTACTGGGTTTCCGTGAATTTTAGGAGACCCTTGCTGCGGCCGAGCGAGGATGTTCCGATTCCCATGGCCTCCAAGGCGTCATTCCAGCCGTGGAAGCGTTTGATCACAGTCTGGTGAGTGGGCGGCCAGGGTGTCGCACCTTGCCTGGACACGAGCCCGAAGGCGCCCACGAGCTCCTCGCGCAGGGCGTCATACCGCTTGCGGGTGATGCTGACGCCCGGGTTCTGCACTACATGCTCCTGGGCGGCACCGATGATTCCAAGGATTGTGGCGGTGTCCCTCGCAGAGACCTCCGCAGAAGAGAGAACGGCCCGCAGTTCGGTGACAACCTCAAGGTCAAGGTGAACAGCAGCGTAAGCAAAGTTGGGAGGCAGGCCCAGCTCCGAACCTAGGAGGTACCAGATGCCGGCAGCGATAACTTCCTTGGAAAAGATATCCTCGGCCTGGTACTTGTCGAAGACGATTGTGCACGACTTCAAGGCATCCTCGGCCAAGTCGACGTCAATCTCAGGGTAGAGGGCTTGCAGTTTCAGGATCGCGTCCGGCCGGGTGACACCGCGCCTGGCCATCTGACGAGCGAGGTCGAAGTACTGGGCAAGGAAAGATTCACGCGCAGCCTTAAGTGTGGCTTCCTTGGCCGCTATTCGCATCCGACGGGATTCCTCAGCGTTTGCACCGCCGACTTTGACGATGATCTGGCGGACGCGCTCGCGGGTGATGCCGAAGCTCTGCCCGATGGCGTCGAGGGTCTCACCGTTCGAGTAGCGCTCCACCATCGCGGCGTCTCGCTGCTCCCGACTGAGTTCAGGAGTTGTTGTCATGGTCACATTCTTATCAGTAGGTTCGGACAATTTCGCAAATGTGATGCTGGATTATCTGCCGCGCCGCCGGCTGGTGATTAGGGACGGTCCAGCAGCTTCAGGAACAACGGGTTCGGCCGTGCCCCGAGCAGAACGCGCCGCACCTCCTCCAGCGCTCGCCGGGGAGTCACGCCAGCCACCCGAGCCCCGTACAGCGCCGCCACCGTGGGCGTCCGGGACTCCGCCCGTACACAGTGCAGCAGGACGGTCTTGCCCTCCGCGCGGTAGCGTTCGACGGCGGCCGCCGCCTCCCGAAGCACGAAGTCAGGGTGAGCGTTGTCCCCGGTATCGAAGGAATCGACCACCCAGAACGTGGCGTGGTCGGCAGCACCGACAGCCGGCACATCGTCAATGCCCAGCCGACACAGCGACACCACGGCGTCGATCCCCAGCTCCGCCACCCGGGCGACGGAAGCAACACCGCCCAGCCATACGCCGTCGTCGTGCGGGTGCTGGACCAGCGCATCGGTTCGGCCCCACATGCTGTAGTCCTGGGTCACCGCCCGCGGCCAGGACTCCAGACGGCGGCCTTCGCCGCGGCCCAGCTCCATCCCGAGTGCCATCAGGTCGCGGGCCTGCAGCCCGGGCCAGCCGTGCAAGTGCCGGCGCCACTCGAACGGGACGGCCGAGTAGCCGTAGGCGGCGCCGAGCAGGCCGCCGGCGATGGCGGCCACCGTATCCGTGTCGCGGCCGCCCCGGACGGCCTCCTCCAGGGCCGCCCGGAGATGCGCGGGGCTGGTAGCCGAATCGGACGTGTGGTGGATTGCGCTCCACGCTCCCTGGAATGCCTCCACCACCCAGCCGTTGCGGGCGAAGTCCCGCGGCCGGGACCGTTCCGCCGCCTCGATGCGCTCCAGCCAGATCGCCGCCCGCCCGGCGGGCAGCAAAGCAAGCCCCGCCCGGACATCCAGCTCGCCGGTGAGCACCGCCTGCCGGATGGCGACGCACCACAGGCCGCAGGCCTCCTGCGCGTCAATATCGGTGTGGGTCAGGGAGCTGACCACTCCGGCCTGAGCCATGAGTTCGGCGGGACTGCGGTCCAGATAGGCAAGGGCCAGGGGAGCGGTGCGCATCAGTGAGCCGTTGCCGGCGCTCCGGCCGGTGCGGGCGTGGAACTCAGCGGCAGCGGCAGTGAAGTCACCGGCGTCGGCCTCGTTCCGGCCGGCGGCAGCGGCCAGCCGCCGGGCAGCAGCGATGACGGAGCTGGTCTGCGCGCCGACGTCCTTCGCCTCGGCGGCCCATCCCGCCCAGGCCCGGACAACAGCAGTCAGCACAGAACGGGACGCGGGCTCGGACGGGGAGTCCACCAGCGCCTCGGCGAGGGCGATGGCCATGGAGGTGTCGTCGGTCCACTCGGCGGGGGCGAAGCCGAACGGGCCGTCGCCCTTCATGCTCACCGGGGTGCCGTCGGGCAGCGGGGCGCCGAATTCGTAGCCGGCGCCGAGGGCATCGCCGGCGGCCAGGGTGACCAGGACGCCGGCGGCGCGGTCGTTCTGCAGTGGTTTCAGTTTCATGCGATCTCCATCAGGGGGTGGTGGGTGTTCCAGGCGGTCAGGTGGGCCAGCTCGGGTTCGCGGTGGGGGAGTGCGACGGCGACGCCCGCCGCCGCGAGGCGCCCAATGGTCTGCGCGATGTTGCGGCTGCGCAGGGTGCCGTGGTTCCGGATCTCCAGAGCCGGCAGGCCGCCGTCGAACGCTCCGAACTCCAGGGCCTGGACGGCGGCGGCGAAGTCGCGGGCACGCTGGCCGGGCATCGGGCCGGACGCCATTACGTGCGGGGGCAGGAGCTCCAGGTCCAGCAGTGCGGACTCGACCAGCTGGCGGTAGTGCCGGCGGAACAGCGTGTGGGTGCCGAAGACTTCCAGCAGGAGCGGCTGCGTGCCGAGCCCGATCACCACACCGCGCTGGCCCTCGAGGGGAGCCGGGGCGTCGTCCGCACCGAACCGGCGGTCCTTCCGTGGCTCGGCGGTGAACCGGTCCATGTGCTCCAGCAGCGAGCTGGTGGCTGACATGCCACGGGCGGCGTCGAACCGGGCAACCCGGTTCCAGATGCGGCCCTGCCGGTTGGCTCCGCCCGGGTCTGCCGGACTGGTGGCGAGTTCGGCCCGGACGTTCAGTGGGGCGCGGCGGGCCTGGCGGCGGTGGCTGTGGGTGCCTTCCCAACGGCCGGCCTCCACGCAGTAAGTATCAATGGTGCGGGTTTCGCCCGGGCCGAGGACGACGTCCCGGGCGCAGGTCCGGTGCTGCTGGCCGCCCTCGAGCAGCTCGCCTTCGAGCAGCAGGGCCGGGCGCGGACCGTTGTTGGTGACGGTGAGCCGGGGAACCTGCGGGCCGCTCGCCAGTTCGGTGACGGCGACGGCGGCGTGCGTGCCGGTGCTGATACCCAGCTCGCCGGCACTGCCGGTCCACACCGGAAAGACCGTGAGCGGACCGAGCACAGTGCCGGCCCCCACGTGCAGCTGCGGAACGTTCATGATGCCTCCTCCAGATCTTTAACTCAGATTTGAGCTAATTGCTTCAAGTATGCACGGCTTGAATCTTTAGCGCAATACTGAAATAAATAGTCTTGTGATGGCCCCGAAGAAAGCTCCTGCCCCGTCCCTGCTCGACTATCCGCGGCCGTCGGTGGCGGTGGACACTGCGGTGTTGACCGTCGCCGACGGGGCGCTCCGGGTTCTCCTGGTACGGCGGGGCGAAGAACATCATCACGGCGACTGGGCGCTGCCCGGTACCTTCCTGCGCGAGCGGGAAAGGCTGGCGGACGCCGTGCTGCGGTCCCTCCGGGAGAAGGCGGGGATCTCGGGCTGGGTGCCCCGGCAGCTGCACGTCTTCGACGATCCGGAGCGGGACGACCGGGGCTGGGTGCTCTCCGTCGCGCACGTGGACGTGGTGCCAGAGGCGGCTCTGGAGGACGCGCTGAAGTCCGACGGCGTTCGCCTGGCTTCCGTTTCCGGAGAACCGCAGCTAATCGCGGAGCTGCCGTATGGGCATGCGGAGATCGTGGCGAAGGCGGCGGAATGGATTCGGGCGGCTTACGCGGAGGCGCCCGATCCTAGGGCGCTGCTGGAGGAGCCGTTCACTCTGAAGGACCTGCGGGACCTGCACGAGATAGTGGCCGGCCGCTCACTGATGCGGGACACGTTCCGGCGGTTCATGGAGCCGCAACTGGTCGGGACGGGACAGATGTCCGACGGGACGCGGGGGAGGCCGTCGCGGTTGTGGCGGCGGAGCGGTTAGCTTTCGAAGGCTTTCTCTCACACGCTCTATCGCGTTAGACGGTTTTTGCTCAGGTCAGAGCTCCCCATCGTAAGAGGCATTCTCTGACCACCCCAGAGTTCTCAGCATCTCGTCGATTACACCGACCACGCTGCTTTCGCCAACAGCTGCAGGCAGCGTCTTGAGTTTGAGAATTTCATTCCTCAATTGTCTTTCCTTCATATTCAGACCGCCTTCATACCTAGGCGCCAAGAAGTAGGAGTGACTCGCCGTGGAATAGCAGGTCAATGCATCCAAAAAGATTTCAAGAGTTCGTGCCGGGTCGCTTGAGAATGGATAATCCATGGAAATGAAACTGAGTTTCTCCTTCCACGCGAGCTCTTGGAGGGGATCGGTGTTTAGAGTGAGTACGGTGCCGAGGCTCGTGGAGCTGCCATGATCATTAGGCATTGCACGACGAACGTCGTGAACAATTTCGTGGAAGTGGTCGTCCTTGAGACCGAAACCAACGAACAACAAATGGTGGGTCATCAGATGAGCCTTGACGAGAGCAGACAAGGCTTCCCGGTTCGCGTTGAATCCGAGGTAGTCATCGCGCGTGAGCACGATGGAATCAGGCTGTGCAACGGATCCATGAAGCTTCAGAAGCCAACGCGAGTCCGTTTCGGCCGGCGCTTGGGTCTCGTCCTCTCTCGGATCTTGGGGGATTACCGCCCGGCCCAGCCGAGCATCGGCGCATGCTCTCTCAAAGAGAGAATCGTAATTTAGCGTGATTGCTCCATCAGATGGCAGACGCGCTAGTAGGGTGGGTGCCAATCCGTACCTTTCAATTCGTACAAAACTCGACACGAGCGAGCCAAAAGACTCGTTCGCACCTACGCGGTTTGATGGCGGCGATTCGTGCAGGGATTGAAGGATGTTTGCTTGGTCGAGTGGGCTAAGTTTCCTGAACTGTTTAGCCATGCCGGGGTCAAGTCCCACGCTTTCGGCCAACTTTCCCAACAGTCCATCCCAAGACGGGGCCCCTGCGGTGATGCTCACGCCGGAGCCCAAGAATGGCACCAAGCGCCCGTTCCGCGCTTTGTGAGCAAGGGCCTTAGCGTGATCCAGGTGTACTCGGGAAAGCTGCAACCAATAGTCGCTCTCACTCCTGCGTATATCCTGCGCCAAGGCAAACGCTGCTTCGTCCTGAAGAACGAGAACGACGTCACACCCGAGCGTCGGCAACTCACTGAGAATCGTGCGGAGAATGGCACGCATAATCTCTCCTCGCTGGAGGTCACCCCCTCCCGCCGCAGTCCCGAAGAATGGAAGGGCTAGTAGGGGCACCTCTCTTGTTTCCGCCGTTGCCCTCCGCGGCATTTCCGAGACTGCGCGTGCGGCCTCCCGAAGAAAAGCGGCAATCCGCGGGCGCAGTTCGATGGCCGAGCGAACGCCCCCGACAGGGACCGAAGTGAACACGGGAACCGGTTCATTGGCAGGCCAGTCTAATGCCGCCACGGCATAAATTGTCCCGTCCCGGAAGGATGGACCCGCGGTTAGATTGGCAGCCTCAGAAAGGCCGGCAACGGCGTCCGTCCAAGTAGCCTCGATGTTCAAATCTTGATCCGTCGGAGCCAGCCAGCAGTCGCAGCGCAAGTTCAGGATGTTTCCCATTGCCACGAACAAATGTGATTCAGCCATAGTTCGTATTTTGTACCAGTGGCGCAGTGATCGGCCACTTGCCACGCTGCTCACGCGCGCAAGTATGGCGGAGGGATGCTCTTCGCACCGACCCTAATAGAGGTAGTCGCGTAGGACCCTAGACCGGCTTGGATGCCTCAGCTTGGACATGGTCGCCGATTCAATTTGGCGGATACGTTCACGCGTTAGACGGTAGACTTTCCCGATTTCGTCCAAGGTCTTCGGCTCGCCGTCGGTCAACCCAAAACGCATCGCCACGACCGTCGCTTCGCGTTCCGAGAGCGTATCCAGCACTGCACGGAGCTGATCCCGCAGGAAGCCATATTCGACTACCTCATGCACGCCGAACGACTCGACGTCTTCAACCATAGTAGATAGCGGGACCATCTCGCCGCGTTCAGAGATTACCTCTTCATCGAGGGAAATAGGATCAAATAGATAACCCTTATAGTCCTGCACCTGTTTCGGTGCGATGTCCAGCTCGAGGGCAAGCTCGATCGGCGTGGGTTCCCGTCCGAGATCATGCCACATTTGGCTCCGCACCTTTGAGAACTTGGCGAGGGTTTCCACCATGTGCACCGGGATGCGGATGGTGCGGCCTTGGTCGGCCATGGCGCGCGTAATGGCTTGGCGGATCCACCAAGTTGCGTAGGTGGAGAATTTGAAGCCCTTGGTGTAGTCGAACTTCTCGACCGCCCGAATCAGGCCCAGGTTGCCCTCTTGGATCAGGTCCAGGAACAGCATGCCGCGGCCCGTATAGTGTTTTGCCAGCGAAACGACGAGACGCAGGTTGGCCTCGAGGAGGTATTTCTTGGCGCGCCTGCCCTCATGGATGATGAACTCGAGCTCGCGCCTCAGTTTCGGATTCATGGAGCTAGCGTCGGCGGCGATCTTCTCTTCGGCGAACAGGCCCGCCTCGATACGAAGTGCAAGATCCACTTCTTGCTCTGCCGTCAGCAGGGCTACCTTGCCAATTTGCTTCAGGTAGTCCTTGACGGGGTCGGCCGTGGCGCCAGCCGACATGATCTGGGGGACCGGCGCGTCGTTGTCGTCAGCATCCGAGTAGGTGAAGCCCGGAGCGGTGGAGTAAATCGCGGGAGACTTGGTAGCCTGCCGCCTAGCGGCGCTGCGCCCGCCATCCAACGTTCCACTAAGCGTCACAACCAGATTTGCGAGCCACGCCGAGTTGCCGTCAGGCGCCTCGGCAGTCCCTGTTGTCCCGTTAGTATCGACGTCTGTCGATTCCTCTGCCCAGTGCAATATTTGCCCCCTGTAATCATGTCTGGTCAGATCCTAGCGTCGGGCGGGGACATTATCCTCGGTACTAGTTCTAAGACTGAGATGTCGATGCCGAGTAGGCGCGCGCGGCGGCAAGCTCTTGGGGGGTATAAGGGGGCCACCGCCTGTGCGCCATGCGGTGGCAATTAGCGCAAAGAGGTACTAACTCCGTTAGCGGGTCCACAGGGCGCGGCTTGTCCATGGAACTGACGGGTATCAGGTGATGTACCTCAACATAGCCGCGAGCTAAGCTACCGTAGCTCTGGTCAAAGTTGAATTGGCAGACAGTGCAGGATGTTCCGTGTACTGCAATCGCGGCAGCACGGTTAGCTCTGCTCCGTTCGTATCTGTTGGAGAGCACAGAGTACCTCTCGCCCTCAGAAGCGAAGGAGAAATCGACGTTGCCCACTTCTTGTGCGCTCTCCTGGTCGATGTCCAGAGGCAGGAGGCAGACTATGAAGCTGAACAGTGCTTCCGCGACCATCAGAACGTCAGAACTCGAGTCGTCAACCGATGCCTTCATTAGGCTGCCCGTGCACGTAAACGTCCGGACGCCCTGGTCTAACTCATTCAAATTCAGTGCTTCGATGAGGGTTCCATTGACGAGAACCTGGAACGTGGCTCCCAAGGACTCGTAGGCCCGTAATAGCTCGGCAACTTGGAGCCATTTTTCGGAGTCGGCCTCACCGATTACTCGAAGTAAATCGGCTGCCAGCCTGTCCAGTTTCAACTCTCCTTTGACCCGGCTCAGGAGAGGGGTCACTATGATGCTGAAGCCGTGGGGGCGAGACATCCCATGCAGGCGAAACTCGGTTATTCCTGTCCGAGCATCTGATGTTGTAGATATCGGCAGGTTAAGTGCGCTGCTTAGTGTACGCGCAAGCCCGTCCGCGTCCAATGCGGCAGACCTACTCTGAGTCCGGGGAGGGAAGATCCTCCACCAGTTTCTTCAGCGCCCTCGATACGTCGTACCGGATGTCTTCAAAAATTTCCCTAGTAGAGTCCTGCGCAGACCGGAACTCTGCGGATGCCAGTGCCCACAGCAGCGAATCGAGCGCCTGAATGGTGTTTCCTGAAGCTTGATTCGGTAGGTACACCTTCTCGTAGTAGGGATGCGACTTGCTGATTCTCACGCCCGGATTATTACCGATATAGGCCGGCTGATAGAGAATTCCGTCGCGGAGCTCATCGACTGCTTCCACGAAAACCCCTGAATTGGATTGCACGAAATCCACCTTAACGACGCCATGGTCATTACGAATCTCTGCTGTTCCTGAACTTTCGTCCGTGGACTGCAGCGTTGCGTTCGGAATTGCCTTTGACTTGTCCTGAATGGCCGCATTTGAAGGAGCATGTAGTTCGGGGTCCGTCATGTCCTTTACCCGCGACCGCTGACCGTCACGGTAGCGAATCTCGGCTTCGCGTCGAGGCGGTGTCAGGGCCTTGAAAACTACATCTGCAAGAGCCGTGTCGAGTATGATCGTGGACTTCTTGATATCAACCTGGAAGGCAAGATCAAGTTCGTGGTCGAAGGAAAGCTCTGCGCGGCATAATGTGAAGTGCGGCTCTTGGGCCCACATGTTGAGCCAGTCGGGCCCGTGAATCAGGCGATTCTCACGATAGACGTAGATGCCCTGAGTCTTGTTGCCCAAACGAGCCATGGCAGGTGCCCCCTCCCCGTGGGCCGCTTGGAGCTCGGTCTTGCGGGGCATCACGAAGGCTTTGAGGTGCATTGTCGTCGTCTTGTCCCCAAGATCCACCGGAATAGATACGTCAAGGAGCTTGTCAGAGCCGAATCCGAAAGGGTCCCAAGCCTCGATGGGCGCCTGATTCAGGGATATTTCAACAGTGCTGGCTCGCTTGTCGGAAGGATCGAGAAATCGCTGGAATACCATCGCCAGGTGGTCACGGAGGGAAGATACATGTCTTTTGATGGCGCCTTGGGCCCGGTCTCCGGCGGGATCCTTGTAGTCGCGGATCAATCGGTCGATCTTCTCCCAGCGCACGACCGTTCCTGTGCCCGTGGTGTGTCTCTCCAGCAGGCCAGCATCAACGGGGTCAGCCTTGGAATCGACAGATACTTGCCACCCCTGGCTCGGGACTAGGTCCAAATCCCAGATAGCAGTGGCCGCCGGAGAGTCGATTCCTGATTTTGAAGTGAGTTTGAGTCGACGCGCGAAAGAAGTGGAGGCAGTCTTAAGTCCTAGGCCGAATTTGCCAAGACTGGATGGATCTGGACGGCGGGCTGAGCCATACTTAAGAGCGTTAACCAGCCCGCTCCGGTCCATTCCAACGCCATTATCGGTGACGCTAAAGCGCACCTTCCCGCGGGGATCGAGTTTGAGTTCTACTGACACGGAATCGGCACCAGCGGCAATTGAGTTATCGACAATATCGGCAACTGCAGTGTTCAGTATATAACCGGTGTCTCGTAGCGATTCAGTGATGCGCTCGGGATCGGGTGTGACTTCGAATAATTCAGCAGACACTATTTCTTCCTCCTGGAGACGGCACTCCATGTGCCGGAAAGCCTGATTGTTTCATAAGTATGTGACAGTTCTTCGATTGCCCCAGTGCTTTGAGAAACCAAAGTCTCGTCGGGTAGGGCTTGTTCGTTCGAGTGGACTAGCTCAATGGTCCACCGCCCAGTCAGAGTTCGACCAAGATGCAAAGTATCGCCGACCGATGCTTGGTGTTGCTTGAAGTATGGCGTCAGACCGGTCAACCGATACTCGTTCCTAGTGGAACGACCGTGAAGTTTTCCGTTGTAATAGATGAAGTTCAGTGCCCACTCATCTATGCCATGGGTTTCTCTGAATAGCAGCGACTGCCTTGGGTTGTATTGCGTTGCGTCCAGAGCCGGAAAGAACGCCAGCATTGCATCTTGTCTTGGGACGGCAATGCCAGCTTGATGAGAGCCCGTCTTACCAACGTCATTCGGAGTGAGCACTTTGCTCACGGAAGCAGTTATTGTAGCTGTCATATCGAGCTCCCCTTTGGACTCCTCATTAGCATCTCTTCAAGTTCTCGGGTGCTGGGCAACTCCTCGGCCGCCTTCAACCCATGTGCTGAAAGGACCCGCTTCGCCTGGACCCGCTCCAGCATTAACTCTTCCACCGTGTCCTTGTAGTAAAGGGAATAAACAAAAACTGGCTTGTCCTGCCCTCGCCTGTAGGAGCGCGCGGACGCTTGGTCAATGGTTGCCGGGTTCCATTCAGGAGTGAAGTGAATGACGTAGTTAGCCGCTTGAATGTTGATGCCGACCCCGGCAGCCTTTGGGTTCAGCACCAAAATCGCAGGGCCAGGGAAGTGCGTAAATTCATCGATTTTCGACTGTCGTTCACGGATGGGCACTTGGCCGTCGAGTCGAGATACAAAGGCGGAAGTAAAACGGCTCAGGAGATCTTGTTGGATCTCATCAATGGTCGATGTAAACGAGGCGAAGAGGAGGACCTTGCAGTCGCGACTGAAAGCTTCGGCGATGATCTGCAGAGCCCGTTCGTACTTGGGGTTTCCGGTGGTTATGGGAGGGTTGGCGCCGTCTAAACATCTTAAGGATGAACAGGCTTGTCGTAGGTAGCCGACCTTGGCCAATGGGGGCATCGACTCGTCCAGCCGAATTCTTTCGTATTCCAGCGCGAGCAAATTGCTGGCGTGAACAGGTACCGCAGAGTCGGTCCGCGCCGGAAGGTCATCAGCAACCTCGCTTACTCTCCTCCTAATAATCAGCGGAGCCACTCTTCGTCCGAGCTCGAGGGCAGCGAGAGCCTCGTCGGGATATTGGATTTTGAAGTCATCAAGAGACGACAGATGATCAGGGGCAACTAGCGCCATAATAGACCACAGGTCGGTGAGTGAGTTCTCTATCGGTGTACCGGTTATTGCGATTATTGTCCTTGAATTCAAGCGCTTCAAAACTTGAGATCGCTGGGCTTGGGGATTTTTGATATTTTGCGCTTCATCGACAGATATTGCGGTCCATTTTATCGCTCGCAACATGAACTCATCACGAATTAGGAGGTCAAATGACGTCACTACGACATCAAAGCCCCTTAGAACAGACGGATCGCCGGTGCGTTGGGGGCCCGCGTGCTCGTAAATGCTCAGATGGGGGGCAAATCGACTGAGCTCACGGCACCAGTTAGCCGTAGTAGACGAGGGAGCTACGACAAGCGATGGGGACCCGTTGTTCCTGGTCATCCACGACATCAAAGCGATTGCTTGGATGGTCTTGCCCAAGCCCATCTCATCGGCGAGTAGACAACCTAATCCTTGGGTTGCCATAGACGTCAACTTTGATACGCCCGTAGCTTGGTAAGGATAAAGAACCGCATCCACCAGTTCCCCGGGAACGCTGCGCAGTGCCTCAGGCCGCGCTTGAACGACCCCCTTGGGGTGCTCACCCTCGAAATATTCGACGTCAAGTTCGCTGTGCCAGAGTAGCCACAGTTCCTGTGCCTCGCTGAGCTCCTGCGACAGCACTATCCCGCGTGATCCGAGAGCTTTGGCCGTGCGATCGAAGTGCCCCTGGTCGGTGGCGAACCATTGACTCCCGATGATTTTTTGGTCCGTTGCGGGCCAAGTATCGACTAGTGGCTGATCTGCCGCATTGACGGCTCGCAGGGCAAGATAACTGCCGCCGGAGTCCGCGGAAAGAAGAACTGGCTGGAGCTGGAGCAGGTCGGCTGAAAAATCCAGGTGTGGCAAGTCGGAAGACGGCCTGTTGCACTTGCTGCCACCGATCTCTTGGAGGCCTTCGTACTCGGCGGACCAGACATCGATGCCTTTCACATCCAAGACGCCAGACTCAGTCCTGAACACCAACCCCTTAGCGGCGTCGGACTCCCATGCCCCCACAGCCGTCATTGCCTACGATGCCTCCGCTAGTCCATTTTTCATTGTCAGAATATCGAGATGCTGAACCATTTGAGTTGCCAGTGACTCTATTACAGGCACCACCACTGAGTTGCCGAATTGACGGTAGGCCTGCGTGTCGCTAACCGGGATGCGGAAGGTGTCAGGGAAACCCATCAGCCGAGCACATTCACGGGGGGTGAGTCGCCTCGGGTTGTCGCGCGGACCGCGCGACACGAGTATTTCGGATCCGTCTTTGTGGTAACGAGCTGAGAGGGTCCTAGTCGTGTTCCCGGGCTCGACGAGTCCGTAGCCAAAACCGTTGCCTGCAAGACGATGCTTTTCGGCGTACCTCTGGAGGTACGACCATAGCTTATCGCTGAGTACGTAGCGATCTGCGACTGCTCCACTGTCAGTATCGATATACGGAAGGTCCGCCTCGAGAGGGTTGTACTCTGAGTGCAGGATCTGCCCCACTTCACCGATCCGCTTGTGGGGTTCAATCAAACTCCAGTCCCATTCGACAGAAGATTCAAATCCAATGATATAGATGCGTTCTCTGTGCTGTGGCACGAAGCCCTTGGCGTCGACTACCTTGTATTGAATGGAATAGCCTAGGTCCTTTTCGAGCACCTCTTTGATTACGGCGAAAGTGCGGCCCTTGTCGTGGCTAATCAGGTTCTTGACGTTTTCTAGTAAGAATGCTTTCGGACGTTTTTTGTCTATTAGTTCAGCAACATTGAAGAACAGTGTTCCCTGAGTCTTGTCCAAGAATCCGTGGTCGCGGCCTAGCGAGTTTTTCTTCGAGACGCCAGCTAGGGAGAAAGGCTGGCACGGAAAGCCAGCGGCAAGGATGTCGTGGTCGGGGACGTCTGCCGCATCCACTGAGTTAATGTCGCCTAGGACTTGGTGGCGTGAGTCGTGATTGGCCATATAAGTCTTGACGGCGAACTTGTCCCATTCACTAGTGAAAACGCATTCGGCCCCGGCACGTTCCAGCCCGAGCCGGATGCCGCCAATGCCGGCAAAAAGGTCAACGAATCGGTAACTGCCCGATGTGTCGGGTACTTCTGTCGGCCAAACCCCATAGAAGCTATCCAGCGCCGGGGCCAGGAGAGCAGGGACCGGCGTCGCATCAGCTATCCACCGCTCGATCGTCCTCGTCGAGTGCCCTAGTACTTGGGCGACCTCGCGGGTTCCATGCAATTTGGCAAGGGTGGTGAGTCTCTGACGCGTTGCCGCGGATGGTTCGCTCTTCATAGTCATCCATTCTGGGCCACTCCACCGACATTCTGTCGCAAGACGCTCCCAGCGATGTTGGGGCGGTTCGGTGATGCTCGTCTCATCGGTGGGTAGTATGGCGGGAGATTGCTAGGTCAGTACCACGCTCCCTCTGCCTTTCAAGCTCACTACGGAAGCGGATAGCGACCACCTGGAAACTGCCCGACCGATGCCCGCGGATGTGTTCGGCGGCGGTCGTGCCGTGACTGCCCTCCACTCCGCGTCATAACGACTTTATGTCCGAGAGTCCTCGAGGCTGACGGCGGCCTCCATGGATCGCCCACTGGCCACCTCTACTTTTCGCGCAAGATCGTCACCGTCGGCATGCATTCAATGTCCCCCACGTTGTAGCCTCCGCGAATGTGAGGGCTTACGTACACGTTTTTCGGATCGTTCACGGAGCTCCCCGGCGCCCGACGTAAGAAGCCCCGGACGGCATGGGCGGCTCTTCCGCCATAGTTCGAGAAGAAACCCTCTCGAAGGCCCCCCGTAACGAACCCGTCCTCAATCACCACGGGGACCAGCCAGTCACTATGTGGTTTGTAGGTGAGATTTCGTTGCGAATGCGCCGGTGGGCCATCGAGGTAGTTTCGCCTGCGCGGAAGGTCGTCGGTCGGTGACACTCGCCGAATATGAATTCCCTTCCGTAACTTGACCGCAGCTTCAGCCATGAACTGAGCGTCCTCGCGGTCGGAATCTTGCAGTCTTGCTCCCCGGGCAACCGATATGACACGCCCTCGGAGCGGCACATATAGCCCGCGCTCGATGCCGAAAACCCAATCCGTTATCGCTCCAAACGTGACGATTGCTAGTTTGCTGCCATGTCCTTCCACGTGCCAGAAGATGAACCGGCTCTTGCCCAAATCCGTGAGCACGCCGGTATGCATGGGACGTAGGTTTGCGAGCGCGTGTGTCAGCGTGCTTGGTGAGTCGGTTCGGCAATTCTTTCGCGCGGCGGACCGAAGGGTGTTGCTGACTTCATGGTAGGCGAAGAGCCCGAACTTCCCGTGGCATACGATACGCATCAAGCCTCGGAGGGAATGGTCGGTAATGCGGGTGGTCGCGGTGTCTCCTGGAAAGGAGCGAGCAATTTGCTCATCCAAGCCGAGTACAGCGCTAAGCTCGCGGAACAGGACAGCATGGTCTTTAGGGGCAAAACCCCCAAGAGTTTGCTGGAGCGCTTCGACTTCCAGTGATCCTTTGCCGATGTTTGTGACAAGGGGCGGCGCATCCGGTGCCACCTTCAAGCCGCCGATGATCGGTTTGTTGTCTGGGTCCAGCTCCACTGACTTAGAGCGCGTGACCTGTGCGCGCTGGATATCAACGACGGGGGCGGGCTTCGGTGGCGTAAGTGCGACGGTAGCGGATAATTGCGCTGCCTTATTCACGGGGAGGATCCGCGAGTTGGAAGCCAACTTAAACGCATACTCAGGAATAGCTTTCCCCGTGATGGCACTTGCCGTGGATGGCCGATTCTGCCGGGTCGCAGCCTTGAGGCCATCCACCGTGGACGCTTGTTTCCGTGTCAAGGCAGATGTTCGGATCTCGCCAACAGCAGGCCCGGCTGCTCGCACCAGCCTTCCTGGCCAGCGGGCAGCGAAGCGCCGCAAGTGGTCAGCTTCGACTTCGAATAGCGTAAATGCTTCCCGTTCACCCTGGACGGGAATCCCGGCTCGCCTGGCTTCGATTGCCAACAGGTGAAGGTCGACTTCCAGCTCCGACGCCAGGAGTCCGAGGGGTAGCGTCGGACGTGCAGCGGACGAGCTCGACGCGTTCCATTTATCGCGTACGGCCTCCGCTTCCCTGACCGTCAGTCCGGACGCGGAGGATTTCTTCGCGGACCCGAGCTGGCGCAGGATCATCAGGACATCTGAAACCTGGCAGCCCACGATTCTAGCGACCTCTGAAACCGGAAGGCTGCTGCGATCCGCAAACGTCACAGAGGACGTGGTCGCTCGTAGAGGTTGTGCGTCGGGCTCAACTCCCAAGGCTTCCTGCTTGAACTTTCGCAGCGCAGCTTGTTGCTCCTCGTCGAGCCGGGCCATACGTCCCCCAGTTTGTTGTTGCAATATCGGCGTAAGAATATCGGACACCCGCACATTTCGCGGAGGCCTCGCAGGGCGTCCTCAGATGGAAGGAGGGGGACGGACTACGTTGACAGCCCCTCACAGGTCTCGGTGGCCCACGGTCCGGAGCAACAGACTGCTGGTTCTGCCCGCCAGCTGCTCCGCCTGTCACTGACCTGGCCTTGTTCGTGTGGAAGCCGGTTGGCGTTTGATTTGACAATTCCAGCGCCCTGCCTCATAGTGTTGAACACGGAACTCCCTGTGCCTCCATGGTGCGGGGCTTCTTTCGTATATGGCTAGAATGCTTATTTTGGTTCCGGTCGGAATTGGCGAAAGGAGACGTTGGTAGTTCCGTCCAAAGTTTTGAATATCCGTCAATCTATATGCCGTCACCTCATGGTGGCGGCTTCACCTGTTAAAGGAGTAAATAATATGGAAAAAATCGCAGTTTTTCTTGATTATTCAAACGTCCACCTTGTCGGCCATGATCTCTTCGCCCGTGATTTCGAGAAGTGGACAACGCATATCTCTCCTCGCAAAGTAGCAGAAGCCGTTCGGTCCAAGCGCACTAAGGAGTGCGAACTGGCTGGCGTTTTTCTCTATAGGGGGAGCCCGCAAAGGTTTCTGGATCCAGAAGCCACTAAGGTTTTCCGGGATGAGCAACAACGCTGGGGCGCCGACCCCTTGGTTCATGCCACGTATCTGCCTCTCCACTACGCCAACTATCGCGTCCAGCCTAAGGAAGCTGGCGTCGATGTTCGCCTGAGCCTGGACTTGGTGAGGATAGCGGAGTCCCATCGGTTCGACACGGTCATACTTTTCTCAGGGGACAGCGACTGCTTTCCGGCAGTGCAAGACGTCCTCAAGAGCACAACTCATCTCGAGCTTGCAGCCTGGTCAGACGGCAAGAGGTGCCCCGGTAATCGCATGTTTCAACTCGCCAGGCAGTTTCGACTGTGGACCCACCACCTTTCGGAGGATGACTTCTGGGACTGCCAAGACAACGCCGTTTCGAGTGCCGCTTAACCAACAACTATCGAAGGAACCACAATGCAGTTGCATCTTGTTTCATGCTCGGGCCTTGTTGGGAGCTTGCGCGGTCAGACCGTCGCGCTGACCGGGAAAGTCTTCGTAGACGGGGAGCACATTAAGCGAGACGAGCTCGCGAAAAAGCTGCGAACCTATGGTGCAGGGTACAGGACAGTCCTGACTGGCCAGATCTCTCTGGTCGTACATGGTGACCTCTCTGGCCAGATTGTCAGCAACATGAGGCGTCAACTCAGCCGGAAGCTGATTGACATCATGGGTCAGGAACGCCTTGGCCACCACGTGTGCGTGGTTAGCTCCGAGGGGTTCTCAGCATTGCTGAAGGGCAGCCCGGCGAAGTGTTTTCATGACGAGCTCATTGGCAGCGTAACTCCAGTCTGAGTCCTCGAGCCGCTCGCGAATCTGCCCCAGATTCGCGAGCGGCATCAGAACCTGGGATACGGCAACCTTGTTGTCGTCGACATGTTGCTTAGGTTAGGGCCGTAAATTCAGCGGCTTGATCTCCGCCCCATCCTTGATCAAGCCCAGCAGGTCATCCTGCCGTGCCTGGCCCAGCGTCAGCCGGTACTTCGCAAGCCCAGAGAGCATTTGGTTGGTCCTTGGCACGTCGCGGCTCAGCGGGTGGTCGAGCAAGCGCCGCTGAATCCTGTGCGTGCCGCGATGGATCCAGTGCGGCGCGAATTCGTTTGTCTCGTTCTCGGGGAGCGCCGCCACGTGGGCGGTGGCGACCTTGAAGAGCTCAGCCCAAGGGTCAACCACGCCGGGCTTCAAGATGGCGCATCCGTGCTGCTCGGCCACGTTCTTGCGCACAGCATGTCCCAGGTACCGGTGCACCCGTCCTTCACGCTGCTCAAAGTCCACTGGGTTGGTAGGCACGTTCCAATGGATGACGGAGTGCGCCCACCAGTGGAAGTCAATCCCTTCCTGGCCTACAGACGTGGAAGCCAGAACGAACGGCCAGAAAGGACTGTTGAACGCTCGGCGGGCTTCGGGCATGCGGTTGCTGTCGCCGTCGTCGGTCTTGGCGTTGCTGTAGCGGACGGCAAAGCGTACACCCATCCTGAGATCCTCGTGGGACTCGTCCGGATACTTGGC
Organism: Arthrobacter sp. K5; assembly: GCF_040448525.1. Lineage (NCBI taxonomy): Bacteria > Bacillati > Actinomycetota > Actinomycetes > Micrococcales > Micrococcaceae > Arthrobacter > Arthrobacter sp. K5. The sequence goes on from NZ_CP159279.1 coordinate 4,347,023, forward strand.
GAGCATCTGCGCCGGCTTGAGCGACAGCGCGCGCCGAATGTCATCGGCCAGCGACCACAGCTGCTCCGTGTTGATCTTCCCGGGAGCCTGCTGGCGGAGCTGAAAAACATACTCGTCCAGCACGGCCTGGAGGTTTCCGGCTTCGCAGTAGCGGAGGACCTTTTGCCAGTAGTCGCCCTCGGGGCAGAGCTTGTCCAGCAGCTCCGTAGCATCGAGCCGGTTAAACAGTCTGCGCAACCCGTTTGCCGCAAACACAGACGCCTTCCATAGCTCCGTGCCGTCGAATCCATCCGGGACAGCACGCTTGAGAGCACGGTAGAGACAGTTGGCAGGCGAATTGACGGCCAGGTCCTCGAGCCCGTCCTCCCACCCGGCTGGACCAGCAGCCGACACCTGCAGCATTCGGTCAACATGGGCCAGATAAAGTCCCGCCTCTGAGCCGCCATCATTATCAGAAGCATCCGGCTCCGAGTCTTTGCCGAGTTGCTGGCTGTACTCGTCTACCTGCCGCAGCTCCCGCGCCGCCAGCTTGGCATCGTTTTTCCACGCTGCGGGCAGGGCGCCCGGCACCGCGAAGTACGACGCCCAGGCACCGAGGCGGCTGGCTGGGTCGACGACGGCGCCTCGCACCAGCGCTTTGCCGGCAGCTGCCGCTGCCTCCCGCACGGAGTCTCCGGAGACCCGTGAGCCGGTCATGGAGGCCCTTTCCAGCGGGTCACCTTCGAGCGCCAGAGCGGCATGGGGGATGAACAGCGCAAGCGTGGACATGGCCTGAGGTTCACCATCACGGACCCGGAAACGCAAGCGTCCACGGAACCGTTTGCGTGCCTCTGCCGAGTTTTCGCCATGCAGCTGAGACCCTTCCAGAATCTGGCGTTCAGCCTCGTACGACAGAAGTGTCGTGATAGCCGTCGGCGCCGCGTTCCACGCGGAGAACACCAGCTGCTTCGTCACGGGCCCGACCTCAGCGTAGGGACCGGCCGGCTCGAGGTAGGGGAGCGACGGCGGCATCCACAGCAGCTTCCACCATCCCTGGCCGACGGTGTGCTCACGCACCGCCCGGAACTTGGCGTTGTCCGTTTCGATGGCACCATACGCACGGTAAACGGCCGGATCGATGGTCGACAGCGAGGGAAGCACGGGGTCAAGGGACTCGCGGTTGCAGTGAATCCTTCCGTCCAGCATCCTGCCGATCTTGTAGTCAGTCAGGAAGTGCGCGAACAGTGGCACCGACTTCCAGTACTCCATCGGATTGCCCGTGCGAGCGGCCCGGAACAGAGCCGACAGAGACCGGTAGCTCCTGAGGTCGCCCGGCCGGACATCCTCCGGGGCCATCTTGATGACCTCGAGCATGTCGTCCTTGCCCAGCTGCGGGCGCTCGGTGCGGCTCATGAACTTCTTAAGGCCGTTCTCGATCCGGTGCGTCAGCCCGTCATCCGGCGCCTGCTTCAGCAGCTGCGTCCGTCGGCCGTCCAAGTCGGATTCCAGGCTCTCCATGTACCCGGCATCGTCGCTGCTCAGGAAGCGGAGCAGCTGCCGGAAGTCGGCGGCATGGTCATCGCCGTCCTCGTCATGAGCGGCAGTCTGGGCCTTGTAGGGGGTGGCCGAGAGCAGGATGAGCTTGGCGCCCTTGTAGTTCAGGAACTGCCGCGCCAGCTCAGCGGCCGGGTCCTCATCATCCGTGTCTGTGCCGGGGGAGTAGAGGAGGTCGCGGAACCGCTGGAACTCGTCCAGGATGATCAGATCCGGCTCCAAACAGTCGAGCCCTGCCTGGGCGAGGTCGCCCCGGAGGCCGCCGATGATCCCGCTCATCCGCTGCCGGACCTCGTCAGTTCCGTCGGTCAGGGCGTCGCTCATGGCAGTTTCGAAGGCTGCAAGATTTCCGCTCTTCGTGGCGAGCTGACTGAATCTGTCGCACACAGAGACGACGAACCCTTCGGGATGAAGTTCCGTGAGCCGTTTGACTTCCCAATTGAAGCCCGGAACGCCAGCACCGGACCGCAGCAGCTCGACGGCGTGATCCCGGCGTTCCGCCGTTATCGCTCCAAGCTGCTCAAGGATCCGAAAGAGCACCGCCCGCTCTCTGGCCTGGCCGGGCGCTTTGCTAACGTTGAACGACGTTCCGGGAGTTAGCGAGATGAAGTTGACCCGTTTGCGCGTCCCCTCGGCAGCCGGAGCGTTCAGCTTTGCAAGCTCGGTGGGCAGTAGCGTCAGGCGCCCCGATTCGATGATGTCCTTCTGCCCCGTCACATTCAGGCGGGCGAGGTTCTGCTTGGCGAGGTCCGAATTGGAACACACGTAGACGACGTCGATCCGGTCGACGCCTGAATCGGGCTGGTCGAGCCGTTCGATGGCCTTCGCGATGACCCCGCGGGCCACCATGCTCTTGCCAAGCCCGGTTTCGTCCGCGACGAGATAGCGGTCGGCAGGCTGCTCGGCCAGGTAGAGCCGCTTGAAGACGTGCTCCACCGTCCGCCGCTGGAAGCCCCGGAGACCGTCCAGCGCCGGCGTTGCGTCAAACCCCATAATGTTCCCCCAGTTCCAAAGCCTCCGTGGCAGCTGCCCAGAGCGAATGCAGTTGCTGAATCTCCGGGTCGTCGCCGCGCAGCGCGAGCAGCCGGTCCATCACTATCTTGAGGTCCGGAAACACTGAGCCGGCGTCCGGGCTTGCCATCGCCCCGACCAAGGCTTCGAACAGGCCAGCCGTGCTTCCGTCACCAAACCCAGCTCCCGCAAACCAACCAGTGCCTGTACCGCTGCCGGGAAGGGCATCTTCAGGCGTCAGGAACAGGAGCAGGAACTGTCGCAGTTTCTGCGGGTCGTCCAGCTGGCGGGCAATGATCTCATCGAGGCGTCCGGCAGGGTCCGTCCGAAGGCTTCCTTGGATGACCGTGCTCTTGGACAGCTTGGCCTCCGGGTCTTCCAAGGTGAGCACGAGGTAAGGGGTGACGTCTGCCAGGGGGACGTCGTGGAAGTCGTGTTTGTGGCCTTCTTCAGAAGAACTGGTGCGGGAACCAGCATTATGGGAAGGCTCGACGGCGACGCTTGGCTGGGGGAGCGACAGGAGCCGCAGGTGCGCATTGAAATCCGACGCCGGGGACCAGCTGTGCGAGACGGTGACCGTGAATGTTCTTCTGGCGTCATCGGCCGGGACAGCGTCCAGGAGGAAGTTCTGCGCCGCGGCGTCACGGAGTGCATTCTCGAGGCGGAAGGCAGCTTCATCCTCCTCAGAACGGCTTGCCCCTCCGGTGCCCAGGTAGTCGGCGAAGGGAACGTCCTTGAGGCTGTCTCTGATCCGCTGCACGCCGAGCCGTTTCTTGGCTCCGCGCATCTCAAGCAGGAACTCAACGTTCTTAGCGAAGGCCGCTTGTGTGGCGTTGGCGGAACCCAGAAGTGCATAGGTGTAGTGGTCGTAGTCGCAGAAGTAGGCCTTCGCGTGCAAGCCGGCGAGGTCGTCGGCGACCCGCTGGATCCCGAATTCGTCCGTGTCGCTTTGCCCTGACTCTGCCGACTCCGGGATGCCGAGTTCGTCGAAAGCTTTAAACGACGCACTGGCATCGGCCACTGTCTGCTCTTGGAGAAGGTCGAGCTGGTCGCCCCGCGAGTAGACGTAGAGGTTGTCCGTCCATTTGTCCCGCAGCCGGCCGATCAGTGTGTCATCGAGGAAGGGCGAGATTACCAGCTTCTCTCGGCCGAGGTGGGCCGCAGCTCCGGTCTTGTTGTTGAGAGCCGGAAAGTTTTCCGAATCGCGAAGGTGTGCCACGATGGACCCCTGCTCGAACTGTTCGCCCATGCCCATCGGGCGGAACGCGAGCCGCTGGATGTCCTCCGGCAGATCCCACTGAACGGAAGCCAAGCGGGAGGCGAGTCCGCTCACCTTCGCCAGCCGGCCGCCGTCGGGCTTTACCGTGCAGAGCTCAGGGAGCCCGGCGATGAAGCGGGCCAGGGGCCCGCTGTCGGGCGCAACCGACTGGCCGTCCTCGGCGGGCATGCCGTCCAGCCGTACCAGCAAGTCCCAGCTGGCGTCTGTGGTGAGGTTACGGCTGCTGCACAGAAAGCGGTAGCGGCGCTCGTCGTCGTTCTCGAATTCGAGGACCCAGATCTTCGGGTGAAAGAGGCCGCGCCTGACGCTGACCTGATGGACCATGGGTTCCAGGAGTGCGAGGAGGTCCGAGGCGTTTGACGGTGCCTTGATGTGTCCTGCCTGGCAGAAGATGTCCACGCGGTCGGAGACTTTGCGCAGGGCGCTGAGTACGGCGACGGTGTTGGTGAACTCCTCTCCGGAGCCGGCCACAAAGCTCAAGGGAACGGAAAGCGCGCTGGTCATGTTCAGGGTGAAGGTGGTGCCCACGGCATGGGAGAGCCGGAAGCCGGCCGGCGGCTTCAGCTGCTGGGTGAGTGCCTGCCTGTTGGCTGCCTCAAGCATGCCGCTGTCCTTTCAGTCCAAGCCCTGCGTGGATGTCCAGGACGTTCCGTCGCACCTGCTGCCAGCGGAAGGTCAAAGCGCCCACGCTGTCCGGCGGCTGCCAGGCGCGCAGGCGGCGTTCGTTGCGGAACCGGGAGTTGGTCTTCTTCATCAGCTTCTCCCGCGTTTCGACGGCGGCACGGAATTCGGCGTTGTCGATCAGTTTGCGCGGGCTCAACGTTGCCTCCGCCATGAAGCGGGCGAAGTCGGCGGTGTTGCTGTTGATGCCGTGGTTCAGTGCTTTGGCGCGGCTGAGGTAGTCGTTGACGTCCCATTTGGCGAGGAGGTCACGTTTGGTTTCTCGCTCGTCCTCCCACGCTTCAAGGAGCGCTTGGGTTGGTGGCTCATTATCGCTGGTGCTGAACACCGAGGCGGAGCGCTCTGCGAGCAGGAGCTGGTAGAGGATGGTTGCTCCGTTGTGGATGAAGGAGAAGGCCTCAGCGTCCTGGAGCCACTGCGCGGGCTCGCCTTGGGCGCTGTGGCATGCGGGGTCAAGCCATGGCGCCCACAGGCTGGGGTCGGGGCTTTCTTCCGAGCCGACGAGGTGGGCGAGCATGGTGCCGGGGCACGAAGACAGAATGCGTTCCTGGAGCCAGCGGGCCTCGTCGTGGGCGAGTGATAGTCCGTTTTCGTCGGATTGCGGGAAATTTTCAGGGGGCTTCGGCAGACTTGGATGCCAGACGGAGTAATGGTGCTGGCCTTCTTCCGGTGGTGGAGCGTCCGCACACATGAGCTGGCCGACGGCGGAGCGGTCGGTTTCCTTGTGCACGATGCCGTACGTGCGAAGCGCGGTCCAGTACGCGGCCGAGGGCAGCTGCTGTACGTTTCGGCCGGCATCCCTGCCGATGTAACTCGCTGCCTTGAGTTCCCTGAGGCGGTCGATCAGCTGCCGTTCGGATTCTTCGGCGCGCTTTTTGAGCTCATCCGGATTCCTGGTGCTCTTGTGTGCCGTGAGGTAGGCCCACGGGACCAGCAGCATGTAGCGGGCGCCCAGATGCAGCACGGATGTGCCGGGGAAAAGGCTGTTGCTGATGGCGTCGCGCAGCTGGCCCATGCCGAGGTCATCGGTGGTTTCCGGCGTGCCGAAGAGCTTCACGAGCTCGCGCATCTTCGAATTTTCCTCGGTGGACGCGTCGAGCCAGGAGATGAGGGAAGTCATAGGATCGTGGACTCGCTTCTGCAATGGTGGCGAATGGCTTGCGTTGGCGGGCCCCCTCGCGACCACGAATCGCCCCTTGTGCACCATATGGCACGGGAATCCCATCTCGAGCAAAGCAGCGACAATGTTGATCAAATTCTTCGATTTGGTGGAGACCATCTCGACGCTAAGGCCCGCTCAGAGCGCCACAAATCTTCCTACAGAAGGTAGGGCAAAGGCTTCCGCCTGCCGAGGGCAAAGCGGGCTCATTCGCGGCCGGCCCCGGCGCAGCTTGCCCGCCACTAAGGCTTCGCCGGCGGCGCGGGACCGCACTCGACCCGAAGTATCGTTCTTCGGCTCAACTTGCTACGAGCTCCTCGATCCTCCTATCGAAGATAAGCAATAGCTCCAGTATCTTTGAGAATCGAGTCCATTCCTCCTTCGGTTCAGTCAAGCGTTTGGCTCGATTCACCGGCCCATGTGCAGCCGGGTTGCGATCCTGCGAAAGTTCCTTGAGTAGGTCGAACAGCTGCTCAGGAATATCTCCGGGTCGAAAGCCAAGAGGATATGCGAGTGCCTTAAAGTCTTTGTCGTCGATTCCGTGACTTTTCATGGCGCTAGAAACGTATGATTTACGTATTTCGGAGAATCGCTCCCTATGTAGTTGTACATCGGCTACGTCGAAAGGGTGGGGGTCGGAAGACTTGCGGATGATGGCCCACATGACGAGACCCCGACCTGCCGTCGTAGGCTGGCTCTTACCCAGTCGATCGAAGGCTTCGTTGGCGGCCTTCTTGCAACGTTCTTCGACGTAGGCCTCCAGTTCTGCACTCGCCAGTAGAACGAAGGCTACTGCCTTTCTGTGATCGTTGGCCTCGTAATCGGAAATGTCGTCGCGCTCAACGATGAAACAGTCCTTTAGGTCGCCTATCTTCTGTTGGAGACTGGCGTATAGCGAGGACGGCACCTTGGCTACTTCGCCTTCATGGCCAAAGTGACAGCCCGCGACGTTATGTCCAGTGTCGTCCCAGTGATGGCTTCCACTTGCTCACTAAACTTCTGGATACGTCCTGCAGTGGCCTTTATAGTCTTCGTGCTCGCTTTGAGTGCTGCTTGGAAGTCTGCATCGCTCACGCAGAGATCCTTATAAGCGCCCTCAAGTGCCGCTGCGTGATCCTCTACTATCTTGTCGTCCAGTTGCGGATCTGAGAGTACGGCCGTCATGACATCGAAGACGGCTATATTGAACCGTCGGTTGTATGCGGCGTCCTCGAACCGTAGAAATGCATTGCTTCCAAAGATCGTGAATGTCCGTTGTATGGCCTGTTCGCAGGCACTAGCGAGGCCCTCCAGATACGACTCCCCATGTTCCTCCAGTGCGGTCTGCCCCACCCCGCATGCTGCATCCAGGAATTGCCGCAAGTTTCCGGAGTAGTCTTCAAGGGATTCCTTGAATGCCGTGAACCGGAGGAGCATTTCCGCGTCCCTCATCCGGAAATCTTCCGACTTGATCCTGCGGGCTCGGTGAATCAGGTCGCTTTGAGCGGACCGCGTATTGATCCAACGGGTGAAGCCGTTGGGATAGAGGGCTTGACGGAGTTCCTGCGGCGACAAGGACAAGCTGCCTTGGTTCAGGCGGACAAAGATGTTGTAGAGAACCGCAGGACTACCCCAGTTGCGAATCACGATTGTCCTGATTGGTTGTGCCAGGAAGCCATCGGCGTACTCGGAATACATGGGGGACTCTTGCAAGTTCTCGTAGGACATGTGTACGGCGGAGCCGAGCAGCGTGGGAAGCGTATCGGCGGCAGCAATGACGGCGGCGTCGATGGGGTCATAGACCAGGACGCGCTGGGCCTTGACCGCATCTATGTGCAGGCCAAGCGGTACGCCGATGGCAATACTGTGGGCCGTGAGACTATTCAGGCCTTCGTGGGTGCACTGCATGGTGTCGGCGCCTCGCGCGGCGTCTTCATCACGACCAGTGCTTTCACGCCCGGCGCACGGGATTACGTGAAGGCGGTTCCGTCGCGGGTCATTCTGATCGACGATGCCCGACTTGTGGTGCTGATGATCAAATACCGGGTGGGTGTCCAAGTAAAGCAAAGCTACGACATCGTGGAGTTGGACGAGGACTTCTTTGAGTAAGCACCGCCAGCGTGCGCCCTATTTGGCGATAGCGGCAGCCTGAACCGAAAGATGTTGCCAGGCAGAATGCGGGCGACATCAACTAGGCTCCACGTAGAGGATCAACAAAGGAGCGGCATTGGGGGACGTGAGCAGCAATTTCGCTGTACTGCAAGCGGAGTGGCCAGCAATTGCCAAAGAGGCGCGGCTGGCCGAGCTGTATGCGAGGAAGGACCCGCGGTCTTCGCTGCTCTACGCGCGGCGGACTATCGAAACGCTGCTGGCCTGGCTCTACGATGCTGACGACTCGCTTGCGTTGCCGTACAAGAGCGATCTCAACGCCCTGATGTCGGAGCCGACGTTCAAACGGCTCGCAGGCGAAACGATCGTGAGCAAGTTCCACCTCATCCGTAAAGTGGCGAACAGCGCCATCCACACCAACGCTGCCATCACCGTCCAGCATTCTGAGCAGACTGTTCGGGAGCTCTTTCACGTCTGCATCTGGCTCGCGCTGCGCTACACCCGTGATCCCGCCAACCGCCCGGACCCCGCGGCCCCCTTTAAAGGTGAATTCCTCAGCCCGCAGCCACGAGCAGGGGTTCCAGCGCTCTCGGTGAAGCCCCGCACTGCTGACCAGACGGCGAAACTCGCCGAAGAACTGGCTACCAAGGATGCGGCGCTGACCGCCCAGAAGCAGGACAACGAGCAACTGCAGTCCCAGCTCGCGGCGCTGCGTGCGGAGATCGCCCGGGCGAAGGAAGAGAACAAGAGGCTCCCAGACAGTCACGACTACTCTGAAGCAGAAACCCGGGTCTACATCGACCTGTACCTGGGCGAAGCAGGGTGGGCACTCGATAAGCCCGAGGACCGCGAATTCGAAGTCCACCGCATGCCCACTCATGCCGGCCCCACCACCGGAACCGGGTTCGTGGACTACGTCTTGTGGGGATCCGACGGCAAGCCACTCGCCGTCGTCGAAGCCAAGCGGTCAGCCAAGTCACCCTACGAGGGGCAGCAGCAGGCCAAGCTCTATGCTGACGCGCTGGAGGCGGAGAAGGGCCAGCGCCCGGTTATTTACTACAGCAACGGCTACGAGCACTGGATCTGGGACGACGCGTCCGGCTATCCTCCGCGCCCGGTCCAGGGCTTCCACACCCGGGACCAGCTCCAGCTGATGGTGGATCGCCGCACCACCAGGAAACCCCTGGCCACGGCGGTCATCAATACTGAGATCGCGGGCCGCAGCTACCAGCAGGCGGCCATCCGGGCCGTCACTGGCGCCCTGGAAACGGACAAGGAACGCAAGGCGCTGCTCGTTATGGCGACCGGCTCGGGAAAGACGCGCACCGTCGTCGCGCTCTCCAGCCTGCTGATGCAGGCGAACTGGGTCAAACGGGTACTGTTCCTGGCCGACCGTGTCGCCTTGGTCGATCAGGCGGCCCGCGCCTTCAAAACAAATCTCCCCGGATCGTCGCCAGTGGTGCTGGGCCGCGATGTGGAGGCGGACAGCCGTATCCACATCGCCACCTATCCGACGATGATGAACCTGATCAACGAACGGACGGACGACGGCACGGTCCTGAAGCAACGGTTCGGGATCGGCCATTACGACCTGATCATCATCGATGAGGCCCACCGGTCCGTGTACCAGAAGTACCGGGCCATCTTTGAGTACTTTGATGCGTATCTGGTGGGTCTGACCGCCACGCCGCAGTCCGACGTGGACCGCAACACCTACTCCCTGTTCGATATCGAGGACCACGTCCCCACGTTCGCTTACGAGCTCACGCAGGCCATCTCCGACGGCTACCTCGTACCGCCCCGGACCGTGTCCATTCCGCTGAAGTTCCCGGTCGAAGGAATCCGCTACGAGGAACTCTCGGAGGAGGAAAAAGAGGAGTGGGACTCCGCTGAATGGGACGAGGACGGTGAGATCCCCGCCGCCGTGGATCCGGCCATCCTGAACACCTGGCTGTTCAACGCCAACACCGTGGACAAGGCACTCGAGGTGCTGATGGTCAGGGGGCACAAAGTCGCCGGGGGAGACCGCCTCGGGAAGACGATCATCTTCGCCAAGAACCAGAAGCATGCCGAATTCATCGCCGAACGATTCAACATCAATTACCCGCAGTATGGGGGAACTTTCGCCAAAATTATCACCCACAGCGTCAACTACGTCTCCACCCTGATCGACGCCTTCTCCCGCACCGAGGACAGTCCACACATCGCCGTGTCCGTGGACATGCTGGACACCGGGATCGACGTGCCCGAAGTCGTCAACCTGCTCTTCTTCAAGGTGGTTCGCTCCAAGACAAAGTTCTGGCAGATGGTGGGCCGCGGCACCCGACTTAGGCCGGAGCTGTATGGCCCCGGTGAAGACAAACATGACTTCTTCATCTTCGACGTCTGCCAGAACATTGAATACTTCAACGCCGAACTGCCCGGTTCCGAAGGGTCCCTGGGACAGTCCTTGGCGCACCGCAGCTTCGCCGTCCGGACACAGCTGCTGGCCGAAGCCCGCACCGCCGGCCTCAACGGAGACTACGTGCCGGCACTCCAATCCGGCTTGGTGGGGCAAGTAGCTCTGCTGCCCCGCGAGAACTTCCTGGTACGCCCGCAACTGCAGTGGGTGGAGAAGTTCACCCAAGCCGAGTCGTGGGCCGCCCTTGGAACTCAGGACCTGACGGACCTGCAGACCAGGCTGGCCCCCTTGGCGACACTGGCATCCGCCGCCGATACGGAAGAAGCCAAACGCTTCGATCTGCTGATGTACCAGGCGCAGCTGGCTGCACTAACATCTGCGGCCGCCGTCGAGCCGTGCCGCAGGAAAATTGTCGAAATTGCGTCCGCACTGCAGGATCAGCCGAATATCCCTGCCATCGCTGCCCAGATGGCCCTTATCCAGTCGATTCTGGAGGGCGGGGAATGGGGGCAGGTTTCGCCGCAGTGGCTTGAGCTGATCCGGGTCCGGCTCCGGGGGCTGGTGCACCTGATCGAAAAGAAGCGCCGCAAGGTGGTCTACATGAATTTCGAAGACACCCTCGGCGAGATCGTGGAAGGTGAGCTGAAGGGAACCCTAACCGGATCGGTAGATCTGTCCCGGTACCGGGAGAAGGCCCGGATGTACCTGCAGGGGTTCCTGGACCACATGGCCATCCATCGCCTCCGCCGCGGACTGCCCCTGACCCAAACGGATCTGGATGAACTTCAGCGCATGCTGATCGAGAGCGGCGCGGGTTCACCCGAGGAACTTGAAGCCGCCACCTCACAAGCCGAGGGTCTGGGGCTGTTTGTCAGGTCCCTGGTGGGAATGGACCGGCAGGCTGCCCTGGATTCCTTGTCTGAGTTCGTGGGGGGCAAGACACTTAACGCAAATCAGCTGCACTTCGTTGACATGATCGTCCAGCAGCTCACCGAGAACGGCGTCGTGGACGTCGGCGCGCTGTACGAGTCTCCCTATAGCGACGCTGCCCCGGCCGGGCCGGAAAGTTTGTTCCCAGAGGCCGATGTGGATCTGCTGGCTGAGGCGCTGAACCGGGTGCGGGCTTCAGCCATCGTGGGCTAGCGGGTTCTCAGGCGTAGCCCGCGAAAGTAGGCCTGAACGTCTTGTCCCGTTGGCCCAGTTACCGAGACGAGTCATGGGGATGGCAGGCCTATTTCGTTAGGATGCTGTGCCAGAATCGAGCCACGAACTTCACTGCCCTCCATCGTGCCCTCGGGCTGGAGCCGACGCCCCCGAGCTACACGATGATCCAGCAAGCCGTATCCGATGAGGTGCGTGAACGCTCCGACTTGGATTGGAAGCGGGAACTGCCTCACGGGAACAGCGAAGAGACGCGAGATGAATTCACCAAGGATGTGGCCGCAATGGCCAATAGCGGGGGCGGCACCATTGTGTTCGGCGTCGAGGAGGACAGGAGCACTTCCGCCGCAAGAACTATCGTCGGTGCTTCCTCATGGGACGACAGCAGGCAACGGACGCTTCGGACTTGGGCTTTCAACAGCATCCATCCACCAGTCCACGGCCTGGAGTTCGCTTTAATACAGGAAGACGGAGTGGAGGTGATTCTTCTCAACGCGCAGGCAAGCGCGGACACGCCGCATTTGATCATTATGAATGGATCATTTCGTGCGCCACGACGGGAAGGCGCCGGCACCGTCTACATGTCCGAGCGCGAGATCGAAAGTCATTACCGAACTTCGGTTTGACGATAGGCGCCTGAGGGACAAGTCTTTGGAAGACGTGACAGACCAGGTTCTTCGCGGCATCCCAGGGGACGGCCGCGTATGGTTTGTCGCCGCGGCCAGGCCAGAACGTCTCAGGCCTGCCTCCGCCGGCCGTTTTAGCCGAGAGGTCGTAAGGGAAATCATTGCCTCGGTTATGCACACTAATCCCTTCTGCGTGCCACTGATGGGAGTCCAAGGACTTGAGGAGGCCAGTTTGAATCCTCGACCCCGCTTGCGGCGATGGCGGTCTGCGGGACCTGACGAGCACAGGGTCCCCAACACCGTGGTTATAGAAGTCCACGACGATGGCTGTCTCGGAGTCGCAGTAGCAGCACGCCCCGAACCGAACTGTGATCCAGGGGACGTGCATGTGATGGACGCCGAGGTATTCCCGGCCCATGCTGTTCATCTTGTCCAGTCCGCGTCGTCGCAGCTCGGACTAATAGCCGACTACGCCCTGCAGATCACCGTGTCTACCAGACCGCAGCAGGACATATTTATCCGATCCATTGCTGCCGGCGTCAACCACCTCGAAGACCGAGGACCTGGCAACCGCATCACCCGCTTCGAAGCAGTTGAAGGCTGGTCCGGGCAGGTGCCGTAGAAGCCGAACTTTTGGACGAAGTCCGCAACCTCGCCCTCGACATCGTAAACCAGGCCGGACACATGAATCTGACCACGCTGGGCCAAGGCGCTAAGGGGCGAGCGAGGACCCAAGTTGCCGAGCGATGCCTACACAGTCATGACGAGACTGGTGGGAGCTCCTGGTAATTGGCCGGCGCACCAGGCATGTAAACGGATGATGCTCACCCTTGAGGGCCCGCTGGGCAGGCAGTCCCCGCAAGGTACGCCTCCAGCGGAGCCAGCGCGGGCTGCGACGAAGGATCACACACAGCATCCGCCCCCACGGCATTCGCAACCGCCAGCGCCTGCGCGTAGGAAAGGCCCGCCCGCAGCGCCAGCACCAGCGCCGCGCAAAAAGCATCCCCAGCGCCAATCGTGTTCGCCACCGTCACCGCAGCAGCCTGAGCCTCGGCCACCTTCCGGCCGTGCTCGAACATCGCTGAGCCGTCCTTCCCGTACGTCACCGCGATAAGCTTCGCCTCCGCCAGTGCCGGGATCAGTTCGTACTCGGTCTCGTTGACGATCACCAGGTCGCACCGCTCCAGCAGCTCGGCTGGCAGGTCCATCGCCGGAGCCGCGTTCAGAACAAAGAATCCGGACGCACGCCGGGCCGCCTCCATGACCACGGGCAGGCCGACCTCGAGCTGGCACAGCACAGTCTCGTCGGCAGAGAACTCCACGCCCTCCAGGGAAAACGCGGCATTCGCCCCGGGGCACACCACGATCTGGTTCTCGCCGTCGCGGTCCACCACGATCAGCGCGGTGCCCGTCGCGTCGCCGTCGAGCACTGCCACGTCAGAGGTGTCCACGCCGACAGCGGCAAGGGATTCGAGCATCATGCGGCCCTGGGCGTCGTCGCCCACCGCGCCGATCATCCGGGCGCTCCCGCCGAGCCACGCGGCGGCCACGGCCTGGTTGGCTCCTTTGCCGCCGGGCTGCTGCTGCAGGATGCCGCTGCCGATGGTCTCGCCGGCGGTGGGAAGCCGGTCCGTCGTGGCGATGATGTCCAGGTTGATGCTGCCGACGACGGTGACGGCAGGAAGTCGAGTGCTCATGGGGAAGTCCTATCAGGTCGGGCCTGGGGCGGCTGAATTAGGAAACAGTGTACGGCAGGTTGAACTTGTTCGTCATACATGGTTGTATAACAACTCACATCCCAACGGCAGGGCCAGCCTGCAGAACAAAGGAGTTTGATGTGAACACACCAGCCAGCGGCACCGCCTCGCCGCCAGCCGCCGTCGACAATGAAGACGTGCACCAGACCAAACTCAGCGGCCGCCCGGCCGCCCTGCTGATCACCACCCTGCTGCTCGGCGTGCTGTCCTTCCAGCTCAACGCCAGCATGGTCACTCCCGCGCTGCCGCAGATCGCCGCCAGCTTCGGCCAGGCCGCAGACGCCGCAGCCCCCGTGCAGTCCATGTTCTTCCTGGCCGGCGCCATCGCCGGACCGGTGATCGGACGGTGGAGCGACTTCATCGGCCGCCGCACAGCGCTCCTGCTGGTGCTGGCCATCATGGGCGCCGGCACCGTCCTCTGTATCGCCGCCCCCACCCTCCCACTGCTCATCGCCGGCCGGTTCCTGCAGGGCGTGTCCAGCGCCGTCTTCGCGCTCTCCTACATCGTGCTCAGCGAGAACCTGCATCCCCGCGTCTTCGGCACCTCCGTGGGCATCATCGCCGCCATCAACGGCGGTATCGGGGGAGTGGACGGCTACGTCGGCGGCCTGATGTCCGAGACCCTCGGCTTCCGGTCCATCTTCGCCGTCGTCCTAGTGCTCACCGCCGTCGCGGCCGCCTGCATCCTCAAGACCGTCCCGAAGGGACGGCCGCAGCACGTCCGCGGCGCCATGGACTGGTGGGGAGCGGGCTCGCTCTCGGTGTTCCTGGTGTTCATCACCTACTTCGTCTCCGGCGGATCGGCCGCCGGCTGGACCGCCCCGGGCACCCTGGCCCTGCTCGCAGGCACCATTGCGTCCTTCGCCGCCTTCTGGATCATCGAGAAAAGGCGCAGCCACCCGCTCATCGCCGTCCACCACCTGCGCTCCCGCCAGGTCTGGCCCGTCATCGCCACCACCGTCCTGACCCTCGCCGGAATCTTCGCCGTCATGAACTTCACCGTGGTGCTGCTCAGCCAGGACGACCGCTCCGGCTTCGGGCTCAGCCCGTCCCTCTCCGCCCTGCTGTTCCTCACCCCGGCCGCCCTGATCGGCGTCTTCGCCGCCCCGCTGGCCGGCTGGCTCGCCGGGCGCCGCGGCTGGATCAAAACCCTCCGCACCGGCACCGCCCTGAGCCTGGCGTGTGCCATCGCTGCTGCCACGTTCTCCGGCAACCAGGTGGCGGTGATCATCGCCGTCGCGGCTCTGGGCATCTTCTACAACGGCCTCTTCCTCACAGCAATCAACGGACTCTCCGTCCTACTCTCGCCCAAGGAAGCGCCAGCTTCTCTGCCCAGCATCAACGGCGCCTCCTTCGGCATCGGGGCAAGTCTCGGCGTCGTAGTTGTTGCGCCGTTCGCTGCGCAGGCGACGTCCGCCGGGTACGCCACCGCCCTCTGGATCTCGGTGGGCATCACCGCCGCCGCGTTCATCGTCAGCCTCTTCGTCCCCGCCCCCAAGGGCGAAACCCACTAGACCTTCAGCAGCAACCGAAAGAAGAACCACCCATGACCAGCTTCCCGTTCTACCTCGACTGCGATACCGGCATCGACGACGCCCTCGCCCTGGCCTACCTGCTCGCCTCCCCGCAGGCGGACGTGCAGGGGATCGGCGCCGTCAGCGGCAACGTCAGTGCCGCCGTCGGCGCCCGCAACACCCTGGACCTGCTGGAGCTCGCCGGGCACGCGCACATCCCCGTCGCCCTCGGCGCGCACGACCCCCTCGCCGGCTCCTTCGGCGGGGGAGCGCCGTGGGTGCACGGCGAGAACGGCATTGGGGAGGTTGAGCTTTCGACTTCCTCTGTTGACCTCGTGTCCGAGACGGCGGCGGAGATGCTGGTGCGGCTCGCGCACGAGCACCCTGGCACGCTGCGGGTCCTGGCCATCGGACCGCTCAGCAACATCGCCGAAGCGCTGCGGCTGGAGCCTTCCTTGCCTCAGTTGGTTGCCGAAATCACCATCATGGGCGGCGCGGCCCTCGCTCCGGGGAACCTCACGCCCGTGGCGGAGGCGAACATCGCCAACGACCCCGAGGCCGCCGCCCTGGTGCTGTCCGCCGGTTGGAACGTGACGCTGGTGCCGCTGGACGTGACCATGACCAACGTGCTGGAGGAGAACCACCGGCAGGAGCTGCTCGCCTCTTCCGGTCCCGTGCCGCGGGCGCTGGGGGAGATGCTGGGCTACTACTTCCGGTTCTACGAGGGCATCTTCGGCCGCGCCTGCTCCGCCATGCACGACCCGCTGGCTGCGGCACTCGCCGTGGGGGCCGTGACCGCTGCGGTTGCGCCGGTGGTCCACGTCGACGTCGACACCACCTCAGGGCCGAGCCGAGGTCAGACTGTCTGCGACCTGCGAGGGCTGTACATGGATTACCCGGAGCAGCTTGGGGCGCGGTGCCGGGTGGTGCTGTCGCTGGAGGGAGACTTCGCGCCGCATTTGGTGGAGACGCTGCTGGCGTTTGGTGGAGCGGAAAGCACGACGGCGGGAGACGGCCAGGTGCCCGCCCTCGCCTAGGTGGACGCTTTAGCCACACCAATGAGGGTCGGGGGTTTCGTCGGCAAGAGGTGCCCGGGGCTGCCAAGGGGCTATCTGGCAAGCATCAAGGAGGCGGACTTCCGGGGCGACGATAAAGCGAAGCATGCCCACGATCTGATCCTGTGGAACATGCTGCGTTCCAGCTAGGGCGCGCCCTGAACCTAACTGACTCCCTGCGCCGCCGTCTTGGAAGGCGGCGGTACAGGCGCCAGATAAGGCCGCGCCTGCCGGAGACGCTGCTGGCCAATTGCCGTCCCGGTGGACTCACGCTGCTTATATGATCCGGGGATGGATATTGTTTGTGGTGACGCACTGGGGGTTTCATGCGGCACGTGGATCGCCGTATGGAACGGGGCAATTGGTGCGTTCGTTGCCGCAGTGCTTGGTGGTGCGGTGGCTCTCGTAGTGGTTCGGCTTACTAATGCTCAACAGCGACGGGGCGTTGAGCGGACCGTCGAAATTGCTGCTGTCGCTGATCTTGTGGCTGCAATTGAAGAACTGGAATGGGCCGTTCACGTGCGGGTTGAGGCCGGCAAACCCTTTGACCCCAGTCCATATATGGTTCCGATGAGGGCGGCCATCACCAGGCTGTGGATGTCTAGTCACGAAGCTGAACCCCTTGCCGAGTTGGTTCTACAGTGGCCATTGAAGCTCGGGCGGCTTGTATCGGCTTATACGGATGCGTTGGCGCGGAAGGAACCATACGCGAGCGAGATTGCGCAGAGCATCAGTGACGTGAGCACTGCGGCGATGGTTGGCCTTCCAAGGTGCTACTCAAAGAGGACAGGGATAAGAGCAGATGCGGTCGCCATGCTCAAGCAAACCAACAAGCACCTGATAACTGACGTTGACCGCTTCAGGATGATGCTGGATTCGAACAAAGCAGCGGATTCCAGCAAGTCACCAGCAAGAAATGGGGGCGTTCCACCCAATTCAAAAGCCACTTAGCGCCTGCTGCGGCTGGGGTCCGTCTCCGCCCACAAAAAGCTCTTAGCGGTCTTCATCATCCGGCCACAGCGTTTCCGCCATGCACGCGACGAGGTCGCCGGCCTCACTTCAGCATCGGACATAGGAGCCGATGTTGAACAATCGAAACTGGGGGACTCATGAGTTTTTCCATCCTCTGCTTTCTAGTAGGGGAAGCACGCGTCAACGGCCGCTCCATCCTGGGATAAGTTCAAGGGACAACCAACCGCCTGCATAGGGCAGCCGACCAGGAGAATAATGACGACAACGTGGGTAGTCCGGCAGGGCAGAGGCGGGCAGTACGCAGAGACCATGATCGAGGCAGGCTACCTTGGAGTCGACTTCATCGACGACTACGACATCCGGCCTCACCTGGGCGGCGGAGCCGAAGTATTCCGTGGAGCAATGAACAGCATCTACTTGGAGATGTACCCAGAGAAGTCACGTATCGCGGCAGGTCTGGCCATGGGGAATCTGTGGGCCGCCTGCGAAGGGATCAGTGAGGGCGACCTGGTTCTGGCACCGAAACCGGACCGGACTTACCAGTACGGCGTTGTCACTGGCGGTTACGAGTACCATGCTGGCACCAACCTGCCCCACCGGCGCCGCGTTGACTGGAAGGGCTCCTTGAGTAGGGACGACATGAGCCCGACCCTTGCGTCCTCCGCTGGCTCACTGATGACAGTGTTCCAGCTGGCCGCGCATACCGCTGAGCTCGCCACCCTCACCCAGTTGGCTGACCCGTTCCAACCCGCCGTCGAGGCGATTTCCTCACAGATCGAGGACCAGCTCGCCTTCCAGATGGAAAAGCAGCTCGAAGACTTCCTGGTCCACAATTGGCGCAGCACAGCCCTGGGCCAGGAATACGACATCTACGAGGAGGAAGGCCAGGTCAAAGGCCAGCAGTACCCCACCGACACTGGCCCCATGGACATCCTCGCCATTAGCAAGGACCGGACCAGGCTACTCGTCGTCGAGCTTAAGCGTGCGCGTGCCAGCGACGCCGTCGTCGGGCAGATTCAGCGCTACATGGGATACGTGCAGGATGCCCTGCTCGAACCCGGACAGAGCGTCGAAGGCGTCATCATCGCCCAGGAAGATGACCTGCGGATCCGCCGGGCACTATCCATCGCGCAGAATATCCGGTTTATGAAGTACCGCGTGGAATTCCACTTGGAGGCATAGCCCGGCAGGAGTGGTGGGCCCAGGGGCGGCCGGTGCGTGAACACCTACTCGTTCGGCTCTTGCGGGCACGGCGCTACGGCAGGTGCTTTCGCGCCTGTCCGGGGCCGGGCCTACAATTCATGTATGCGAACAGCCCGGTTCTCTGCGCACGCTAAGGGGGCTGGATCAACCTCGGGAGCAGACATGAATGAAGACCGGACGAACCCGACAGTGAAGTCGGCGGACCGGGCCCTTGCGGTAGTGGAGTTTGTGGCGGGCAAGGGGTCAGCCAGCTTCACGGAGATCCTTGAGGCCCTTCGTCTGCCCCGGTCCAGCGCACACGGGCTGCTGAGTACTCTGTGCTTCGCGGGCTGGCTGGACCACAATGCAGCGAACCGGCAGTACTCGCTCGGGCTGAGGGCCTGGCAGGTGGGGCAGATGTACACGGGACACCAGACCCTGGCCAACGTCGCGAAGCCGGTGATGGACCAGCTTTCCAGCTCACTGGGTGAGACCGTACAGCTGGCACTCCTTGATGGCGTGGAGAACGTCTACATTGCGATCAGCCAGTCATCGAGCGGAATGAGGCTCGGCTCCTCCGTCGGAATGCGACTTCTGGCTCACGCGACGGGAATCGGGAAGGCACTGCTGAGCATGCTCGAACCCGAGGACGCGCAGCAGCGGCTCAGCTCTGTGGCGTTGCCGCGCCTGACGGCCAAGACCGTCACGGACGTTAAGGCCTTGGCGGAGCTGGTTGCCGACGCGAAAGCCAATGGATTCGCCCTGGATGATGAAGAATACCTGGATGGCTGCCGGTGCGTAGCCGTTCCATTGACCAGCGAGTCCGGCGGGGGAATGAATGCGGCGCTTTCGGTCACGATGCCGGCCGCGCGGACGGACGAGGAATGGCCCGGAAGCATCCTGCGGCCGCTCGCGGCGGCAGCGCAAGAAATCCGCGCCCTCCTGGGCGTCCGGGAGCCCGGAATTGCCCTGCCGGCGTCGCTTTCGCGCGCCTCTCGAACTGGCTCTTAGAACCCCCGTCACCCAAAGCAACAGGTAACTGTTGCTGCTTGTGGTGACCTGTGCCATACTCATCGTGTTCACATTCTTGAACTTCAATTCACGCTCATGAACTCAATGAGGAGTTACTTTGTCAAAACAGGCTCCCACCAGCGAAGCGCTGGCCCCGATCATTCGACGAGTTACCCGGCGGCTGATTCCGGTCCTGCTGCTGATGTACATCCTGGCGTTCCTTGACCGTTCCAACCTCGGGTTCGCCAAGGCGGCCTTCCAGGCCGACACGGGCCTGTCGGACGCTGCGTACGCGCTGGGCGCCGGCATCTTCTTCCTCGGCTACGCGGCCCTTGAGGTCCCCAGCAACATCTTGATGCGCCGGCTCGGCGCCAAGATCTGGTTGGCCAGGATCATGATCAGTTGGGGCATCGTCTCGGCACTCATGATGTTTGCTCAGAATGAATGGTCCTTCTACATCCTCCGGGTGTTGCTCGGCATCACAGAAGCCGGCTTCTTCCCCGGGGTGATCCTGTACCTGACCTACTGGATTCCCGCCCAGTTCCGCGGAGGCGTCAACGGCCTCTTCTACTTCGGCGCACCACTGGCGTTCATCTTCGGCGGACCGCTTTCAGGCCTTCTTCTCGACCTCGATGGACTGGGCGGTCTCCAGGGCTGGCAGCTCATGTTCGTGGTCACCGGCGCCCTCACCGTCGCCATCGGTATCTGGGCATTCTCCTACCTGGACAACGGCCCGGCCGATGCCAAGTGGCTGAACGAGAGCGAGCGGGCAACACTGATTGCCGCCTTGAGCGCGGAGGAACAAGGCAAGGCGGACCACTCTCCGAAGGGTGCCCTGCGGGCCCTGGCCAACCCGAAGGTCCTCTACTTCTGCGTCATCTACTTCACCATCCAGATGAGCGTCTACGGCGTCACCTTCTACCTGCCCACCCAGATTGCCGCCCTTGTCGGCAGCAAGGTGGGGCTCGGCGTCGGCCTCATGACGGCAGTGCCCTGGGGCATCGCGATGGTTGCCACGTTCCTGCTCAGCCGCTTGGCCGACCGGACCGGACGCCGCCGCCTCGTGGCAGCTGCCTCCCTCACGGCCGCCGCCGTCGGCATTTTCGCCTCGGCGCTCACCGACAACCCGCTGATGGGGCTGGCGGCACTGTCCCTGGGCGCTGCCGGATTCATCAGCGTGCAGCCGGTATTCTGGACGCTGCCCACGGCGATGCTGGCCGGCGCTGCCGCTGCAGGCGGCATCGCACTGATCAACTCCATTGGAAGCCTTGGCGGTTTCGTGGCCCCCATCGCGAAGACCTGGGCCGAATCCTCCTTCGGTCCGAAGGCGGGACTCTTCCTGCTCGCCTTCACTGCACTGCTCGGTGCCGTCCTGCTCTACAACAGCCACCGGATCAGCAAGATCGTTGACACCACGCCGCATACGCAGCTCACCGAAGAGAAAGTGCACTGATGAAGGCCCTTGAACTGAAAGACTTCCACCAGCTGGTGGTCGTGGACCGGGATGAACCTATGGTTGGCCCTGGCGATGTCCTGATCGACGTCGTCGCCACCGGCATCTGCGGATCGGACATTCACGGCTACACGGGCGAGAACGGGCGGCGCGTTCCCGGGCAGGTCATGGGGCACGAAACGGTGGGACGCATAGCCGCCCTCGGCGCCGGGGCAGATGCCTACGGCCTGGCCGTTGGCCAGCCGGTCACCTTCAACCCGCTCATCAGCTGCAACGCCTGCGAAGCCTGCGACGCCGGCCAGCAGCAGCACTGCCCCGAACGAACCGTGATCGGCGTGAACCCGTCCATCGTGTCGGCCTTCGCCGAGCAGGTCTCGGTGCCCGCTCAGAACGTCGTGGCACTGTCCGCCGAAACGCCGATCGTCTACGGCGCGCTGATCGAGCCCCTGGCCGTTGCCTTCCACGCCGTCCGGCGTGCCCGGATCGGCGCCGGCCAAAAGGTCCTGGTGATCGGAGGCGGGCCCATCGGCCAGTCCGTCATCCTTGCCGCGATCCAGGAAGGGGCGGGGCAGGTCCTCGTCTCGGAGATGGACCCGGCCCGCCGCGCCCTCTGCCAGCGCTTGGGCGCGCAGGCCCTCGACCCTGCTGCGGGACCGTTGGACGAGCAGGTCCGGGCCGCCTTCGGAACCTTGTCCGACACCACAGTGGATGCTGTCGGCATTAAGCCCACCATCGCCGGCGCCCTGGAAGCCACGAAGTTTGGCGGGGTAGTTTCCCTGGTGGGCATGGGCTCGCCCGAACTGGCCTTCAACGCTTACCGCGTCTCCACCGAGGAACGTGAGATCGTGGGCAGCTTTTGCTACAACAACCAGGACTTCCGTGATGCCGCCGCCTGGGTGGACCAGGGATCGCCCGTCCTGGCCGAACTCATCAGCCGTGAAGTGTCCATGGACGACGCCGATGCTGCCTTTGCCGGGCTTGCCTCGGCCGACGGCACCGCCGGCAAAGTCCTCGTCCGCCTCGACTCAGCAAGGAACAATTAGTGAGCATCGAAAACCGCATCCGCCACGTCCGTGCCTATACCCTTCGCGGCGGCGGCGCCGACTACCACGACCAGGACGCCGGGCACTGGATCGACGACCACATCGCCACGCCCATGTCCGTGTACCCGGAATACCGCCAGTCCCGCCAGAGCTTCGGACTGAACGTCCTCGGCACCCTCGTCGTCGAGATTGAGGCCGACGACGGCACTGTCGGTTTCGCCGTCACCACGGCTGGGGAGCTGGGCGCTTTTATCGTGGAGAAGCACCTCGCCCGTTTTGTCGAGGGCGCCAGGGTGACCGACATCGAAAAAATTTGGGACCAGATGTACCGATCCACGCTCTTCTACGGCCGCAAGGGTGTGGTGCTCAACGCCATCAGCGCTGTGGACCTGGCGCTGTACGACTTGCTGGGAAAGATCCGGCAGGAGCCCGTCTACGCTCTGCTGGGCGGGCCGGTCCGCGACGAACTGACCATGTACGCCACCGGCGCACGCCCGGACATCGCCAAGAAGCTGGGGTTCATCGGCGGCAAGATGCCGCTGCACCACGGGCCGGCCGAGGGGGAGGAAGGCCTCCGCAAAAACCTGGAAATGATCAGGGACATGCGGGAGAAGGTTGGCGAGGACTTCTGGCTCATGCTCGACTGCTGGATGTCCCTCGATCTTGACTACGCCACCCGGCTGGCGCACGGCGCGGCGGAGTACGGCCTGAAGTGGATTGAAGAAGCTCTTCCCCCGGATGACTACTGGGGCTACGCGAAGCTCAAGAAGCAGGTCCCGCCCAAGATGCTGGTGACCACAGGCGAACACGAAGCGACGCGCTGGGGATTCAAGCTGCTCCTGGACATGGACTGCGCCGACATCATCCAGCCTGACGTCGGCTGGTGCGGCGGAATCACCGAACTCACGAAGATCTCGGCGATGGCCGACGCCAACGGCGCACTGGTGGTTCCCCACGGTTCGTCCGTGTACTCGTACCATTTCGTGGTCACACGGACCAACAGCCCCTTCGCCGAGTTCCTGATGATGCACCCTACCGCTGAGGAAATCGTCCCCATGTTCTCGCCGATGCTTCTGGGCGAGCCCGTTCCGGTGAACGGCAAGCTCAAGGTCCCCGAAACCCCGGGGTTCGGCGTCGAACTGAACCCGGCGCTGGAGAAGCTTCGCCCGTACACGCACTGACAACCCCTCATTACTAACAACAAGGAAACGAACAATGGAATTGATGCGCTTGGGCGAACCCGGGCAGGAACTGCCGGTAGCCAAGGAAGGCGAGAAATACTTCGATCTGCGGGGGATCACCGCGGATATCGACGGCGGCTTTCTCGCCAATGATGGCATCGCCAAGGTACGTGAGGCAGTCAAGGCCGGCTTGCCGGAAGTTGAGGATGCGGCATCACTGCGGATCGGCGCACCAGTTGCCCGGCCCGGGGCGGTGCTGTGCATCGGCCAGAACTACGCAGCCCATGCCGCAGAATCCGGTGACGCACCGCCGTCGGTCCCGATCCTCTTCTTCAAGCACCCCAACACCGTGGTCGGTGCCTTTGACCACGTGGTGATACCGCCCGGAGCCAAAAGGGTGGACTGGGAGGTGGAGCTGGCCGTTGTCATCGGCAAGCGCGCGTCCTACCTCGAGTCGCCCGAGGAAGCATTGGACTACGTTGCCGGCTATGCGGTCAGCAACGATGTATCCGAACGCGCATTCCAGGTGGAACACTCAGGCGGGCAGTGGTCCAAGGGCAAGTGCTGCCCGACGTTCAACCCCCTGGGGCCGGCGCTGGTTCCCGCCGACGAGGTGGGGGATCCGCAGCAGCTGCGGCTGCGGTCCGCCGTGAACGGGGAAACGAGGCAGGACTCGAACACCTCGGACATGATCTTCTCCGTGGCCTACATCATCTGGCACCTCTCCCAGTACCTGGTCCTGGAACCCGGCGACATCATCAACACCGGGACCCCGCAGGGGGTCGCGCTTTCCGGCAAGTTCCCTTACTTGCGTGAAGGCGACCGCATGGAGATCAGCATCGAGAAGCTGGGCCGTCAGGAGCAGAAACTGGTCAGTTACACCAAGCAGTGACTGCGGTCTAAGTGCCGCTCGTTGCCCCGGCCCGCCGCTTTGGTGAGGGCAATAGGTAGGCGGTGCCGCCGTCGTCCGTTTTTCAGGGCGAGGCGGCACCCAAGCCTTGGGCCACCCGAGTTTCTGTACAGATAATCCGCGGTTGGCACGATCCAAACCGCGATAGCTGGACAAAAACTCGGGGTAATCTTTGGGCAGACGCTAGGTGGCCGGACCGGAGTGAAGCAAGATGCTCGGTATGAGAAAAGTCGTTACAGCCAGCCTCGCCGCAGCAATCGTAGGTTTTGGCGCACTCACCCTAACTGTCCCGAGCAACGCGGCAACGGAGCCGCAGCAGATCTCTGGCCAGATCATCGTCAAGTTCCGCGACAGCGGCGCAGCGCCTGGCCTACTGCGCCAGAACGGCCTCAGCGGCGGCGCTGCCATCGGCAGCACGGGCGCCCACCTCATCAAGGTGCCGGCCGGCAAGGAATCCCAGCTCATCGAATCCCTGAGCAGGAACCCCGCCGTCGAATACGCCGAGCCGGACCAGCTCGTTACCGCCGCCGTCGACGAACCCGACCCGGACTACTTCCCTCGCCAGTACGCTCTGCACAACGAGGGTCAGTCATTCACCAACACCAACGACACAGTAACGGTGGCCGGCGGCAAGGCCGATGCCGACGTGGACGCCGTCGAAGCATGGGCCGTCACTACCGGCAAAGACATCAAGGTTGCCGTGCTCGATACCGGTGTCGCCACCGACAACGACGACATTGCAGCGAATGTCGATCTGCACGCTAACTTCAGCACCGCGGCAACAGGCGAAGACAACTACGGCCACGGCACCCACGTGGCCGGCATTATTGCCGCCACCAGGGACACGGAGGGTGTCTCCGGTGTATGCCCGGATTGCTCCATCCTGGACGGCAAAGTCCTGAACGACGCCGGATCCGGCTCCACGTCATCGATTGTCAATGGCATCAACTGGGCCGTAGAAAACGGTGCCAAGGTGATCAACATGAGCCTCGGACAGCGCGTCTCCTCGCGGGCCCTCGAGGCTGCCGTCAACAACGCGTGGAACAAAGGGGTGGTGATCGTAGCCGCGGCCGGCAATGCCGGTACCCAGGCACAGATCTACCCGGGCGCTTACCCGAACGTCATTGCCGTCGCCGCTACCGACAACAACGATGCCAAAGCCTCCTTCTCAACCTATGGCAAGTGGGTGGATGTGGCAGCGCCCGGGGTCAATGTCTACTCCACCTTCCCGAAGCACCCCTTCGAGATCGGCAGGCAGAACGGCCGCGAGATGGGCTACGACATCGCCAGCGGTACCTCAATGGCCTCACCTGTCGTTGCAGGCGTTGCCGCGCTTGTCTGGAGCAACACACCCGCGGGCACTGAAAACAAGGCTGTCCGCACAATAGTCCAATCCACCGCCGACAGGATTACCGGCACTGGCACCTCCTGGGAGCACGGCCGCGTGAACGCGTGCAAGGCCGTGGCTGGTGACTGCGACCAGCCCTGAGGTTTAGGACTGGAGTGACTGCATCACGGAGACGTGGCCGGCGCGGTCGGCGATGAGGCACTTGGCCAGGTAGAAGGGCCGGTTGGCGTGCCTGGTACGCGCTTGTTGGACAAGCTCCGGATTTTCTTGAGCAAGGGAGTCAGAACGAAATCTGCCCGTCCGCAGCCAGAAATCTGGCTGCGGACGGGTGCTTTCTCCGCTGCGTTCGGCACTTAACTGTTTGTCTGAAGGCCGGTAGCGGAAGAGGTTTAACCCTTGGAGACTGAGGGCCACACCGGCGCCGCCGGTGTGGCCCTCAGCGTAGAAGTCGCCTCCTACTCCGGCGTCACGTATGCACCGGCAATGCCGCCGTCAACAAGGAACGTGGAGGCGGTGATGAACGAGGCGTCGTCGCTGGCAAGGAATGCAACGGCGGCGGCCAGTTCCTCAGGTTCGGCGAACCTGCCGAGCGGAACATGGACCAGGCGGCGGGCGGCCTTCTCCGGGTCCTTGGCAAAAAGCTCCTTCAGCAGCGGCGTATTGACCGGGCCGGGGCACAGGGCGTTCACGCGGATGCCCTCGCGGGCGAACTGCACACCCAGCTCACGGCTCATCGAGAGGACGCCGCCCTTCGATGCGCTGTACGAGATCTGGGAAGTGGCAGCGCCCATCACCGCTACAAAGGAAGCCGTGTTGATGATGGATCCCTTGCCCTGCGCCTGCATGTACGGCAGGGCGTACTTGCAGCAGTAGAACACGGAGGTCAGGTTCACTTCCTGCACCCGCCGCCAGGCGTCGATTCCCGTGTCGATGATCGATGCGTCGTCTGCCGGGGAGATACCGGCGTTGTTGAACGAAATGTCCACGCTGCCGTAGGTTTCGTTGGTCACGGCGTAGAGGTTCTTGACCTCCTCCTCGCTGGTGACGTCCACCTTGACGAACAGGCCGTCGACCTCTTCAGCGGCACGCTGTCCGGCAGTCGGATCAAGATCGGCGATTACAACGTGTGCTCCTTCGGAGGCGAACCGGCGGGCAGTTGCCAGGCCGATACCGCTGGCGCCGCCGGTGATGACTGCGCTGCGGCCCTTGAGGCGGTTGGAGATAACTTCAATCATTTTTGCTTTTCCTCGTCTTGTGGTCAGGCGGTGGTGGAAATGAAAACGTTCTTGGTTTCGGTGAAGGCGTTCAGGGCGTCAGGTCCCAGCTCGCGGCCCAGACCGGACTGCTTGAATCCGCCAAAAGGCGTCGAGTACCTGACGGACGAATGCGAGTTCACCGAAAGATTTCCGGATTCCAGTCCGCGGGCAACCCGCAGGGCCCGCCCCACGTCCCTGGTCCAGATGGAACCGGACAGGCCATAAATGGTGTCGTTGGCCAGCCGAAGCGCGTCAGCCTCGTCCGTAAAGGGCACTACTGCCACCACCGGACCGAAGATTTCCTCGCGCATCACGCGGTCATCGCGGGACGGCGTCAGGACGGTGGGCGGGAACCAGAAACCCGCGCCATCCGGCGCCGATCCCTGGAAGGCGATGGGTGCGCCGTCAGGCACGAAGTCTGCCACCGTGCGGTGCTGCGCGGCTGAGATCAACGGCCCCATGAACGAGTCCTCGTCCCGGGGGTCCCCGACCTTCAGCGACTTAACGGCAGGTTCCAGCAGTTCCAGAAACTTTTCGAACACCTCATGCTGGACCAGGATGCGGGAACGGGAGCAGCAGTCCTGCCCGGCGTTGTCAAAGGCTCCGGCCGGGGCTGCGGCGGCTGCCGCCTCCAGATCGGCATCGGAAAAGATGATGTTGGCACTCTTGCCACCCAGTTCCAGAGTCACCGGCTTCACCTGCTCGGCGCAGCCGGCCATGATCCGCTTGCCCACGCCCGTTGAGCCGGTGAAAACCACTTTGCGCACAGCCGGGTGCGTGACGAAGCGTTCCCCGACGACGGATCCCTTGCCGGGAATGATCTGGAGTACACCGTCGGGCAGGCCGGCTTCCGTGGCAAGCTGCCCGAGGCGCAGTGCCGTCAGCGGTGTCAGCTCGGCGGGCTTGAGGACCACCGTGTTGCCTGCCGCAAGCGCCGGAGCGAATCCCCACGCGGCGATGGGCATTGGGAAGTTCCACGGGACGATCACTCCCACAACACCAAGGGGTTCGTTGAAGGTGACGTTGACGCCGCCGGCAACGGGGATCTGCTGGCCCATGTGACGTTCCGGGGCGCCGGAATAGTAGTTGAGTACGTCCCGGACGTTGCCTGCCTCCCAGAGGGCGTTGCCGATGGTATGGCCGGCGTTGACCACTTCAAGATGGGCGAGGTTTTCGACGTCGGCATCCACCGCGGCGGCGAAGCGGCGCAGCAGCAGTGCTCGGTCCGCGGGTGAAACGTTGCGCCACGTTTCAAAGGCGGCTGCCGCCTTTTCGATGGCGCGGTCCGTATCCTCCAGTGTGGCGAGGGGAACCGTCTCAATGACCTCTTCCGTGGCCGGGTTCAGGACATCAAACGTGCTGGTGGACATCGACTAGGTTCTCCGTTCGTTCTTGGCGGTAGTTGCGGGCTGCTTCAATGAATCCCTTGAAGAGCCGCAGGTCGTCCGGGTTTTGTTCGGGGTGGTACTGGACTCCCAGCACCCATCCGCCGGCCGTCGTCTCGAGCGCCTGGACGGTGCCGTCCTGCGCTGCCGCAGTCACCCGCAGTCCGTCCGCGATCCTCTCCACGGCCTGGTGGTGGTAGCAGGGGGCGCTGGCCTGTGGCCCGAGCAGCTCATCGCTGATGCTGCCCGGCGCGGTGGTGAATTCGACCCGGCCGAACACCCCGGGCGCCGGCTGGTACTGGGCCGCACCCGGGTTGACGTCCGGAATGTGCTGGATCAGCGATCCACCCAGTGCCACGTTGAGGATCTGGGCGCCGCGGCAGATGGAAAACAGCGGAAGCCCCGTCGCCAGCGCCGCCCTGGTGAGGGCGATGTCATGGGTGTCCCGTGCCGGCTGGGAGCGGGTCAGCTCATGGGGCTCCGCACCGTACTGTTCCGGGTCCACGTCGCTTCCGCCCGCAATGATGAGCCCGTCCAGGAGCTCGACGACGGTGGGATCGGTACCCACCGGCGGCAGCAGGACCGGCGTGCCGCCGGCTGCTACCACTGCCTGCACGTAGGTGCCGGGCAGGATGGCGGCGTCGGCCTGCCAGACGCCCCAGGCGGCCTTCTGGTAGTAGGTGGTCAGGCCGATCCGCGGCCGGTAGGGATCAGAGACGTTCAAAGCCACGCTTGCGCTCCCAGTCTGTGACGGCACTGTCATAGGCCTTGAGTTCGACGTCGGCCGCGTGCACGTAGTGGTCCACCACCTCGTCGCCGAAGGACTTGCGGGCGATTTCGCTGGTGGCGAGCAGGGCGCGCGAGTCACGGAGCGTCGTCGGAATCCGGTCGGCAGTGGACTCGTAGGCGTTGCCGACCATGATGGGTTCCAGTGGGAGTTCGTTCTCGATGCCGTGTATGGCTGCTGCGATGAGGGCTGCCGCGGCGAGGTAGGGGTTGACGTCGCCGCCGCCCACCCGGTTTTCCACGCGGAGGCCGGGACCGCGCCCGACAATGCGCAGCGCGCAGCTGCGGTTGTCCAGGCCCCACGCGATGGCGGTTGGTGCGAAGCTGCCCTCGACGAAGCGCTTGTACGAGTTGATGTTGGGGGCCAGGAAGTACGAGAGCTCCTTCATGGCCGCCAGCTGCCCTGCCACGAAATGCTCCATCAGCGGGCTGAAGCCGTGTTCGCCGTCACCGGCGAGCACCGGATTGCCGTCCAGGTCCGTCAGGCTGAAGTGGATGTGGCAGGAGCTGCCTTCCCGCTCGTTGTACTTGGCCATGAACGTGATGCTCTTGCCGTGCTTGCCGGCGATCTCCTTGGCGCCGTTCTTGTAGAACGCGTGGCCGTCGCAGGCCCGCAGCGCTTCGGCGTACCTGAAGGTGATCTCCTGCTGGCCGTGGTTGCACTCGCCTTTGGAGGATTCGACGACGAGTCCCGCGTTTTCCATGCTGTTGCGAATGTCGCGGATGACCGGTTCGAGGCTGGCCGTGGCGAGCAGTGAGTAGTCGACGTTGTAGCGGGTGGACGGTTTCAGCGCGACGTACTGCTTGTCCCATGCTTGCTCGTAGCTGTCGTCAAACATGATGAACTCAAGTTCCGTGCCGATGTGGGCACGGTATCCGAGCTTCTCAAGGCGTTCGATCTGGGCCTGAAGGATCTGCCGTGGGGATTGGGTAACCGGACGGCCGTCGAGCCAGAGAATGTCGCACTGGACCATCGCGGTGCCCTCCAGCCACGGCACCAGCCGGAGCGTGCTGACATCTGGCCGCATGACCATGTCCCCGTAGCCGTTGGCCCAGGACGACATCGCGTATCCGTCGACCGTGTTCATTTCGACGTCGACGGCGAGGAGGTAGTTGCAGCCTTCAGCGCCGTGTCCGAGGACGTCCTCCAGAAAGGACTTTGCGCCGCAGCGCTTGCCCTGAAGCCGGCCCAGTGAGTCGGTGATGGCTACGACGACGGTGTCGATTTCACCTGCCGCAACCTTCTGCCTCAGCTCCTCGACAGTCAGCTGTGTCTCGGGGGATTTTCCTGCCGCTTGATTGGTCATTTGATTTCCGTAACTTCGATGGGTGGTGGATGTGATCCGTGCGCTCATCCGTGGTGGGACGGCGGGCGCGGTTCAGTTGCTAAGTTCGGCTTCGGCTGCCGCGAGCCGGGCGAATTCCTCTTCGGGTGCCCCTGACACGATCCGGTGGCGGCTGTAGAACCAGTAATACAGGAGTGCGGCGGCGAACACCGCGGCAGTGATGGACGCCGCCAGTACATCAACCACGAAGGTGGCAACGACTGCCACGGCAGCAAGGAGCAAAGCGATAGTTGTGGTGACCGCACCTCCGGGAGTCCGGTATCCCCGGGGAAGGTCCGGTTCCTTGACCCGCAGGACTATGTGCGACAGGTTCAGCAGCACGTAGGAGACGGTGGCTCCGAAGACGGCGATATTGATGAGCAGGGCGCCGTTGCCGGTGGTGGCCGCAAGGACGAAGCCGAGGGCACCCGGCACGATGAGCGCCCAGTACGGTGTACGCCTCTTACCTGTCAGGGAAAGCCACTTGGGTAGGTATCCTGCGCGTGACAGGGCGAAGAGCTGCCGGGAGTAGGCATAGATGATTGAGAAGAAGCTGGCCACCAGCCCTGCCAGGCCTGCGTAGTTCACAAAGTCGGCGAGGAGCGTATTGCCCCCGTAGGCCAGACGGATCGCTTCGGGGAGGGGGTTGCTGGAGGCACCCATGGCCTCGGAGCCGGCCGCCCCGGGTACCAGGATGAGCATCAGGGCCCCGAAGACCACGAGCACCAGGACAGCGACGATGATGCCGCGGGGCATGTCCTTCTTGGGGTCCGCTGTCTCCTCGGCAGCCAGCGGAACGCCTTCGACTGCCAGGAAGAACCAGATGGCGTATACGAGGGCTGCGACCACACCGCCTACGCCCATGGGAAGGAACGCGCTGGACGTCGGGGAGCCGTCCGGCACAACATCGAAGAGGTTTGCCGCATTGAAGTGCGGTGCCAGGCCGGCCACCACGGCAGCCAGGGCGATGACGGCGATTGCTGTGATCGCAAAGATCAGTTTCAGTGCTTCGCCGACTCCGCGAAGATGGATGCCGACGAACACGGCGAAGGTCACGAGATAGACGGGCCAGGAGTTGGTGAGGCCGAACAAGCCCAGTGCTTCAATGTAGCCGCCGATGAAGGTGGCGATGGCGGCCGGTGCAACAGCGTACTCAATCAGCACGGCCATCCCGGTGGCAAAGCCGCCCAGCGGGCCTAGTGCCCTGCGTGCGAATCCGTAGCCCGCGCCGGTGGTCGGCAGGGCGGAGGACAGTTCGGCCAGTCCGAACACCATGCAGGTGTACATGATGCCCATCAGAATGAAGGCTATGAGCAGGCCGCCCCAGCCGCCCTGGGCCAGTCCCAGGTTCCAGCCGGCGAAGTCTCCGGAAATGACATAAGCAACTCCGAGCCCGGCCAGCAGGACCCACCCGGCGGCTCCACGTTTGAGTTGACGGTGATGGAGGTAGCTCTGATCGTCGTTGACGGGCTGCTCCGGGGGGCGTAATGACATGGGATTTCCCTTCTTTCAAGGGTCTTAATGGTCTGTAATTAGTCCAAAAGTCCTTGGCCAGTGTGGTCCACATCACCGCGCGGCGTCAAGGGTGCTGGGGAAATTCCCGAAAGTGGGACTCGACTTCCGGAAGGTTTAGGTAAAAATAGGCCTGTTATTAGACCGCGCTAGGATGGAGTAATGGAAGAGGCACTGCTTGGGGTCCCTACGAGGCTTATACGGCCGGTCCGGCACGGGAACGCCTTTGAAGAAACCATCGAACGGCTGCTCCAGAACATCAAGCTGGGGCTTTTCGGCGTGGGTGACAAGCTGCCTGCCGAGCGGGAGCTCTCGGAATTGCTGGGTGTGTCCAGGGCGACGTTGCGCGACGCCCTGGCGGAGCTCCAAAAGGCAGGCTACGTGGAGGTCCGCCGCGGCAGGACCGGGGGCACCTACGTCTCGGCGAGAAGGCTGGGGGAGCTGGGGGGCGCCGCCGGCCTGGATCCCGCGGAGGTCCATGACGTCCTGACCTACCGCGCCGTACTGGAGCCGGCCGCAGCATCGCTCGCTGCGCAGGCCATGCTGTCGCCGAGGCAGCGGCGCCACCTGCTGGACACCCTGGCCGACGTGGCAGCGGCTCCCGCGGAGCTGTACCGGCCCAAGGATGCGAGGTTCCACGTGGCTATCGCAGAGGTGAGCGGATCGCCAAGCCTGGTTGCCGCCGTCGCAGATGCCCGCGCACGGGTGAGCGACCTTCTGGACCGCATTCCGTTTCTGGAGCCCAACCTTGAACATTCAAACCGGCAACATCAGGAAATCATCGACGCCATACTCCGCGGCGACGCGGACGGCGCCTACCGGGCATCCCTGGACCACCTGCAGGGCACGGCCTCGCTGCTCCACGGGTTCCTTGTCTCCCCGGAGAATTCCCCGGCGGCGGCTCCCGGCGTTCCCTGACCCGCTTGCAAGGTACCGGGTCTGCACGTTTGTGCAGGCCCGACTGGCAAGTTTGCCGCCAGCCGACCCGGGAAATATTTGTACTGACCAGTAAGTTTGGGTCGCGGCGGGAGCATTTGTCGGTCCAGGCTGGTTACGCCCCCGCAGCCCATATCGGCGCACGTCCGTGCAAATCTATGGCCGCACCGACCTGCGGGGTGCCTACATTGAGTACCCGGGCGACCCTGACCAAAATCGCGGACAGGTATTCCTGTGGCCCGCACCCCGCTGACGCACGAACAAAGAGGTTTCCATGTCACTGCGCACTAAAACACTGTCCACCGCCGCTGTCGCGTTGCTAGCCGGCGCCCTGACGGCCGCTCCCGCCCATGCTGGAACAGTGGAGGTGTCCCCGCCGGGAGCCAACGACTGGTCCTGCAAACCAACCGCAGAGCATCCGTATCCGGTGATCCTGGTGCCTGGAACCTTCGAGAGCATGGAAAAGAACTGGTCCACCCTCTCGCCGTACCTCAAAAGCGCCGGGTACTGCGTATTCTCCCTCAACTACGGCGAGGCGAACGGCGTGTATGCCACCGCGCCGGTGGCCAAGTCGGCACAGGAACTCGCCCCGTTCGTGGACTCCGTGCGTGCCGCCACTGGCTCCAAGAAAGTGGATCTTGTGGGGCACAGCCAGGGCGGCATGATGCCCCGCTACTACATGGGCTTCCTGGGCGGCGGCAAGTTTGTCCATCACCTCATCGGGATTGCACCCTCCAACCACGGCACCGAAGGTGTGATCGTCCCGCCGCCGGGCGCTGTGCCGGATCCCAATTACACCACCCTGGGCTGTGCCGCCTGCGCCGATCAGCAGGCGGGGTCGGGCTTCATGCAGGAGCTCAACGCGATCGGCGATACGGTGGCGGGCCCCTCCTACACCGTTATCTCCACGATCCACGACGAAGTGGTCATCCCCTACAACAGCCAGTTCCTCGACGGTCCGGCGCGGCAAGTCACCAACATCACCATCCAGGACATGTGTCCGGCCGACGTCTTCGAACACGACCAGACGCCGAACGACCCCGTGGTGCACCAGTTCGTGGCCCACGCGCTGGGCAGAGAGTCCGGTCCCGCCGACCCTGCCTACCAGCCCAAGTGCCTTTTTCGGTAAAGCGGCGGGCTGAGGGGGTAACTTTCCCGCACATGCTATCTAGCCAGGGCAGATTGCAGGAAAATACTCCCCATGAAAAAAATCCTCACAGCCGGCTTCGCCGCGGCAGCCGTAGGTCTGGTCGTGGTTACCGCAGCAGTCCCTAGCAACGCGGTGACCCCGAGCGAAGCGGCAGCCTCGCCGTCACAGATCACAGGGCAGATCATCGTCAAATTCCGCGACAACGGCGCGTCGGCAGGTCTGCTGCGCCAGCATGGGCTCAGCGAGGGCGCTGGAATCGGCAGCACGGGCGCTCACGTGGTCAATGTACCGGCCGGAACGGAATCCCGGCTCGTCGAGGCACTGAGCCGCAACCCGGCGGTCGAGTACGCCGAGCCGGACCAGGTGCTTACTGCCGCCACAAGCGACACGTATTTCCCGAGCCAGTATGCGCTGCAAAACACCGGCCAGTCATTTACCAACACGGCCGGCGACATCTCGATAGCAAAGGGCGACGCCGACGCCGACGTGGACGCCGTCGAGGCATGGAGCCTCGCCAGCGGCAATGGCATCAAAGTTGCTGTGCTGGATTCAGGTGTGGACCTCGACCACCCCGACATCCACCCGAAGGTTGTTGCGCGGGCCAACTTCAGCGGCGCCGCAACTAACGAAGACAAGTACGGCCACGGTACCCATGTGGCCGGAATCGTGGCCGCCAGCCACAACACGTTCGGTGTGGCCGGGGTATGTCCGGAGTGCACGATCCTTGCCGGCAAGGTGCTTGATGACCGGGGGATCGGATCCAGTTCAGGGCTCGCCAACGGCATCAACTGGGCGGTTAGCAACGGCGCGAAGGTCATCAACATGAGCATTGGCGTGCGGGCTTCCCGCACTCTCGAAACGGCCATCAACAACGCGTGGAGCAAGGGCGTGGTGCTTGTTGCCGCTGCTGGGAATGGCGGCAACACGAGCAAGATCTACCCGGCCGCATATCCCAACGTCATCGCTGTGGCCGCTACAGACAACAAAGACGCCAAGGCATCCTTCTCGACCTACGGGGCCAGCTGGGTGGATATTGCAGCGCCCGGAGTCAACGTCTATTCCACCTTCCCGGACCAGGATTTCGCCCTGGCAGGGCCAAACAACCGGTCCCTGAGCTACGACGTCGGCAACGGAACGTCGATGTCCTCGCCGATCGTCGCCGCCACGGTGGCTCTCGCCTGGAGC
Organism: Arthrobacter sp. K5; assembly: GCF_040448525.1. NCBI lineage: Bacteria > Bacillati > Actinomycetota > Actinomycetes > Micrococcales > Micrococcaceae > Arthrobacter > Arthrobacter sp. K5. The sequence continues at coordinate 4,381,923 of NZ_CP159279.1, forward strand.
AGGAACCCCAGCGCAACGAACCAAATCATCCGCGACACAGTGGAAGATACCGCCGACCACATCAACGGGACGGGCACCTTCTGGGACAACGGCCGGGTGAATGCCTGCAGAGCAGTTGGTGGCAACTGCCTGTAGTCGCTGTAACAGCCTCAAGAGTGGGTGCTCCGCCAGCAAATGAACTGGCGGAGCGTCTCGTTAAGACTGGAGCGACTGCATCACCGAGAGGTGGCCGGCGCGGTCGGCGATGAGGCACTTGGCCAGGTAGAAGGGCCGGTTCGCGTGCCGGACGTACTGGGTCAGCACGAGGACCGGATCCGACGGGCGGAGGTCGAGCATCTTGGCGCGGCTCGGGCCCACCTGGCTCAGGCTGATCTGGCACTCACCCGGTCCCAGTCCCCGGCCCGCCGCCTGGTTGAGGGCCGTGAGCAAGGTGGTGCCGCCGTCGTCCTTTAAATCCAACGGCGCGGCGGCGCCGCCGGCGAAGCTGACGGGGAGGGCAGAGATGTTCTCCTGCAGGTGCGCGATGGGCTCGCCGTCGCGGATGAGGACGGACTCCCAGAGCCAGACGTCGCTGCCGGGGTCGACGCCGACGCCGGGGGCGACGAATTCGGAGGCCGGCTGCTTCTCCACCTGGATGCGCTTGATCTCGACCTGGTGCCCCGGGGCGCCGAGGACCTCCTCGAAGGGGCGAATGCGTTCGATGCCGATGCGGGGGAGGGTGTCGGAGACGAACCGGCCGACGCCCCGGCGGGCGCGGATGAGGCCGTCCTCCTCGAGCAGCATGAGGGCCTCGCGGACGACTGTGCGGCTGACCTTCATGTCGGTGCCGAGCTCGGTTTCGGTGGGGAGCATGGAGCCGGGCTGCAGCAGGTTGTTGCGGATGGCTTCGGCGATCCGTGAGTAGACGGCGACCCGGAGCGGTGAGCCGGGCTGGGCTTCCACCGGCTGGGACAGGAACCGGACGGCGTCCTCGTGCACGTTATGCCTCACTTGCTCTTGTTCGGGGATTCCAGCCTAACAAGTTCTACGCGTTTGTTGGACAACGATCTGCAGCGACATACCTTGCTGTTACATGTAACGTTGAGATATGAGCGTTAGGGATCGCGTGGCAAGGCACCGGCTTGCCATGCGTGAGCGGGGGTTCCGGCAGGTGCAGATGTGGGTGCCGGACGTACGCACGGAGAAGTTTAGGAAAGAAGCGCAGCGCCAGGCGTTGGCGGTTGCCGCCTCGGACCGTGCCGGCGACGACCAGGATTTCGTCGAACAGATTTCGGAAGACTGGCCGGAGTGAATCGTGGTGAGCTGTGGACTGTGTCGGGCGGAACGTACGCGCTAAAGCCCAGGCCTGCACTCATCATTCAGGATGACCTGTTTGCAGCATCGGAGTCGGTTACCCTACTGCCGCTGACCTCCCAGCTCACGGACGCACCGTTGCTGAGACTGACGGTTGAACCGGGACAGCTGACGGGCTTAGAACGCGTAAGCCAGATCATGGTGGACAAGCTTACGACAGTTCGCCGCTCCAACTTGGGGCAGCGGATAGGCCGAATAGATTCCAAGACGATGGTTGCGGTTGAACAATCGCTTGCCGTTTTTCTTGGGCTGGGGCGCTGACCCTAGCGTTTGAGTCGCTCCAGCGCCCAGTCCCAGTTGATCAGTTCCTGTTCGAGGCGAACTGCCGGGCCGTGCGTGTCATTGCACAGTGCTTCGTAAAGCGCTGACTCTTCCGGGGACAGCCTCGTCAGAGCAGCGCGTGACGGCGAAGGCTCCGCACCCCAGGCATCCCTGTGCGTGAGCAGCGTCTCCTCGTCCATCAGAACGCTCTCTACATGGGCGTGCACCGCGCGGAGCTGGTCCAGTATCCGGAAGCCGTGCGTATCGATGTCGCCCCAATACAGGACCTCACACTCGCGGAGCCATGCCGCATCGCGCAGGGACGAAAAACCGTATCCGGCCCCGTAGAGTGCCAGCGTTCCGGGCCGTTCCGGCAGCGCGAGAAAGTTGACCTGGTTCTCCGTCGCGATCACCGTGCGCACCGGCAGCTGAAGCGAGCTGAAGGCCTCCGCCGTCACGGTGATGTCCCGGGCTCCGCCCAACGTTGGAATCCCTGAGTCGAGAACCCGGAACCGGACAAGCTCGGGTGGATGAAGGAACTTGTGCCGGCGGGCGAAGCGCGCTGCCGGCGTACGGCCGGCGCCACCGTCCAGGGCGACCTCAGGTTCGGCCGCCTCTAGAGCTGCTTCCACGGAACAATCGGAGTCAGCTTCCACCGCATCAACATCAGAGCCCGACGCAACAGCGGCATGCAGCTGATCGATAACCTGCCGGTGCCCCTCGACGAACTTGGTATGCACACCCGGGAGTCCCAGCTGCCGGACGTAGATTCCCGGCGCCCGATTGTCACGCAGCCACAACGCCACCCGTGCGGCCGTGAGAGCGTCAGAACCCAGCTCCAGCAGCTTCAGCGGGCGCCGCGTCGCCCAGCCGACCAGCAGCGGATCCAACGCACCGAGAGCCGCCGCCAGCTCCCGGAACCGCGAGGCCTCCCGGGATTTGCCAACGAACCCGATCTCGTCCTCCACCGTCGCGAACACTGCCGCGGCCGGGATCCGGTTCGAGCCAACCGTCCGCCGCCCCACCTCCACCGTTTCCAAGGCGTACGCGCCTACGCCGGCGAACAGGTCAGCCGCCCATCGCTGGGCCGCAGCGTAATCGCTTAACAGGGCTGCCCCCGTCGGACGTTTCAGCGAACGGCGGCGCGGATACGCGCCTGACGGTTCGAGCAGCTCCCGCAGCAGCGCACCGCTGTTCCACGCCTTCAGCGACTGCGCCCGCAGGCCCGCCACCGTGGTCCAGGACTCAGCGGCCACGGCGGTCCCGTTCGTCGCGGTACTCCTGGATGGTCATGTTGCGCAGCTGCGAGTCGTCGCCGTTGGTGTTCGCCACGAATCCCACATGCGACACGAACGGTTCGATCACGTGGATCTTCTGCAGCGGCGTGACAATCAGGAGCTGCAGCTTCATCCGCTGGAACAGCTGAAGCCCGTACCGCGCGGACTCGTCCGATCCGCGGCCGAACGCCTCGTCGATCACCACGAACCGGAAACTCCGGCCGGACTTCTTCCCAGCCCCCGCCGTACCACTGGCCCCCAGCCCGAACTGGAACGCAAGCGCCGCCGCGAGGATGGTGTAGGCCAGCTTCTCCTTCTGGCCGCCCGATTTGCCGCCCGAGTCCGTGAAGTGCTCGAACTCCTCGCCGGTCTCTGTCCACTTCTCCGACGCCGAGAACGTGAACCAGTTCCGTACGTCCGTCACCTTGGCCGTCCACCGCTCATCGAGCGTGGTCAGGCCCTCGCGTCCGCGGAAGCGCTCGATCAGCCGCTCCACCTGCAGGTACTTCTGCTCCGAGTACTGGTCCTCGTCGCCGATGGTCCCCTCCGAGCATGCCCGCAGATCCACGCCGAACTCGCGCACGTCCTGGTCCGACGTATTCTGGTGCTCCAGCTGGATGTGCCGGCCCGGGTTGTACTCAATCCCGGCCAACGACTGGTTGATCTCGCCGATCCTGTTCACGATGTCCTGCCGCCGGCTGTCCAGGAACGCGTTGAACGCCACCACCTCGTGGATGGTGTTCTGGTTGAGCGATTCCTTGAAGTGCGCCTCGAACCGCGGAAGGTCGTTGCTGACCAGCTGCTCCAGCAGCCGGTTGTAGTCAGCGGCGGCCTCGAGCGCGGCGTCGATGTCCGTTGTCTCGTTCGGGTACTTGTTGCGGAAGTCCGCCATCAGCCGAACGGTGCCCTCCGCCGCCCGGGCAATCCGTTTGGACAGCGCGTCGATGGTGTCCGTCAGCCCGGCGCGGACCGTGCTCTCCGCCGTGCCGGTGTTCTTGTACGTCAGCGTCTTGTCCCCAAGCGCCGCTTGGGTGAGATGTTCGACGGCGGCCAGCACCCCGCCGTCGTCCGTCAGGGGAGTCTCCGCGAGAGTCTCCTGACAGTCCGCGATCGCCTCGGCGATGTCCTTCGTGTCTTTGTTGTTTTCGCCTAGGCGTTCACGCAGCTTGCCGGCCCTTTCCTCCAGCCGCTCCAGCTCCTTCGTGACCGCCGATTCCTTGGCGGTCAGCTGCTTCAGCACATCGCTGGCGGTCTCCAGCTCGAGCTTCTCCGCCTTGAGCTCCTCGATCCGCCGGGCGGTGAGCTGCCAGCTGATCTCGCCGAAGTCTGCTACCGAACGCACGGTGCCGAGCTGCTGGTTCTGCGTCCGCAGGGCATCCAGGGCCGCATCGACCTTCTTCAGCTGCGCCTGCGTAACGCCGAGCTGGCCCCTGACCTCGTCCTGTTCGGCGAGGAAGCGGCTGATCTTGTCGTGGTTGTCCCAGCCGAGCACATAGTTGCGCCGGTCCGTGAGCTCCCGCCGGTCGTCCTTCTCGTGCCGGCCCCGGCCGCCCTTGAGCTGCCCGTTGACGGTCAGCGCCTTGGGGTGGCGGCGGAAGTCCTCGAGGGTGTTGCAGCAGTAGTGGTCGAACCGGGTGGCGAGCTCGTCCAGCAGGAAGTTGCGGAACGGCGTGTTCGGCTTGATCGCGATCTTGGCCGCCAGCGTGCCCTGCTCCGCCGCCCTGGCCACCGGGGATTCGCCGATCCGCAGATAAACCAGCCGGCCTTTCAGGTTGTTGGCGTCCACCCAGCTGCTCACCGCCGCGTAATGTTCGGCCGTTACCAGCAGGGACAACGCGAAGCCGTGCAGTGTACGCTCCGCCGCGCCCTCCCACGCGCCCTCGCCGTCGCGGACCCGCAGCAGCTCGCCGGCGTACGGCAGCGCCATTTCCGGGATCCCCGTACCGTCACAGAGCCGACGGCGGAGCTCCAGTTGGGGGATCGGCAGCAGGTTGGGCCTGGACTGCAGGCTGCGCAGTTCGGCACCGATCTCGCTCAGCCTCGCGCTGTGTTCGGTGCGCGAGATGGTAAGGCGCGTCCGCTCGTCCTGCAGTTCGTCGGACTGGTCGGCGAGCTGTTGTTCCACGTCGCCGAGCCGGGCCCGGTTGGCGTCGAAGAGCACCCGGTCCTCGGGCGGCCGCAGGCCCAGATCCTTCGCTGCGTCCGCGTAGGTGTCGAAGCGCTGCCGCTGGGTCCGTGACTCCACAGCGAGCCTTGCGATGTCAGCGTCGATGGCGGCAAGCCGGCCGCCGCCGTTGGTCCTGATGTCCTCCTTGATCGCGTCCAGCTCGTGCTTCTTCTCGGCGATCTCCGTGCGCAGCTTGCTGGTGTCCTCCTGCAGGCGTTCTCCGGTCCGTTCCAGCTCCTGCTGGTGCTCCAGGCTCAGCTGCAGCTTCCGGTCCGTGAACCAGGGGTGCAGCTGGTCGCGCTGCTGGCGGGCCAGCTCGTCCTCGAGGCTCAGCTTCGCGTGCTGGGCAGCGCCGTCCCTGATCGGAGTCAGCAGGGCGATCTGGTCCTTGGCCCGCAGCACTGCTTCGTGGGCCTTTTTCAGGTCGTCGAAGTGGTGGATGAGTTTGCCGATCCGCTCGGCGACGTTGTCCTCCTCCAGCATGTTGGTCCGCACGAAGGAGGTGATGTTCTCGACCTGTTTCATGGACACCGTGCGGTGGAACAGCTCCATGGCCTGGTTGCCGCTGATCCCGAACTGGCGCTTGAAGGCCGCGGCGTAGGGGTCGAACGCGTCGTGGACAGCCACACCGGCAGCGCGGAGTTTCTTCTTCAGCTTGGCCGGATCCTGGCCGAAGTTGGAGAAGTCTGCAGCAATGGACTGGTCTGCCTCCGCGAGCGAGTAAAAGCGGCTGGGCTGGCCGGCTTCCTGCGTGGCCCAGAGCGTGATGGCTAGGGTGACCGACTTCCCCAGTATGGCGTTGTGGAAGACAGCGAGCACCACGGTCAGGGCGCCGGTACTGCGGAGCGCCACCGGCCTGGAGTACTCGCCGCCGGTGCTGCGCGTGCTCTTGTGGAAGCCGCGCACGTACGACATCAGCGAGCGTTCCTTCTTCTGCGCCCCGGCCGCTTTGTTGTACTCAATTTTGTTGGCGGGCAGCAACAGGGTGGTGATCGCGTCTACCACCGTCGACTTGCCGGAGCCGATGTCTCCGGTGAGGAGGCTGTTGGCCCCGTCCAGCCGGAACGTCCGCACGCCCTGGTGGAACGTGCCCCAGTTGAGCAGCTCCAGACGGTGCAGCCGGAAGCCCGGGGGAGTGCCGCCGTCGTCCGGCTTGTCCTCCAGGCTGAACAGGGTGTCCTGCAGTCCAGCGCTCACTTGCTATCCTCCTCAGAGGCGCCGGCGCCCAGCGGTCCGGCGAGGGTCGCCCGGTAGTCCGCCAGCCGCGCGTCGAACTCCTCCAGCCACTGCGCGTCCACGAACGCCTTGAGGATGCGGGCCACCTCGTACGTGTCCGCCTGCCCCTTGAGCTTCCGGAGAAAGCCGAGCTCGACTACCTTCTTGATGTAGGCCCGGAGCCGGTCCAGAGTCCGGGCCTCGTTGCTGGATTCCGGCCGGAACAGCGCAACCATGTCCACGATGTCCTGTTCGGTCATGATGAGCCTGACCTCGCTGCTGTTGATGTCGAACTCCAGCATGCGGCGGCGGAGGAGTACCAGCAGGAGGCTGACGTTGAAGGTGAGGGTGCGGCGCGCGATGAGCCGGGGAAGCGTACTGTCGGGATCCTCGCGCGACTTCAGGAATGCGTAGCCCTCCGACTCGTCCAGGATCAGGTCGAGCCCCAGCACGGCCACGTAATCGCGGACCTGGGAGGTCAGGCCCAGCAGCGACTGCCAGATCTTCTCGTCCCCTTCGGCGTACAGCACGCCTTTGAAGAGCCGGGTGACGACGCCGGGAAGTTCCTCGGGCGTCCGGGCTTCCGTTTCCGCGCTGCTTGCGGAATCTGCTGCCGGGTTCATGCGGGCCTTCCGAAGATGATCTGTTCGAGGGTGGCTTCGCGGATGCTGCCGTCTTCCAGCTGCCAGGCTATTTGTTGCTCGGCCTCCGGGTTGATACTGGCCCAGTCAGACTCCGTGGCCAGCTGGTAGTAAGCCACGATCTCCGCGAGCCCCTGTTCGATGGGGTGGGCCGCGGTGATCTCCGCGAGGGTGGCCTGTTCCGCCTCGGCCAGCACGGCATCGATATTCGACTTCAGGCGTTCCTTGTCCACGTGGAACTGGCTGAACAGGGCGCCGGCGTCCACGTCCGCGTCGTCGGCGGTTTCGACGGCGTCGTCCACCATGACCCGCCGGCTTGGCTCGTAGAGCGGGCGTTCGAACGGCAGGATGATGTCTACTGACGGCGCGGCGATGGCCATGAAGTCTCCCGACGGCGGCTGCTCCCGGGTGGCGAGGGCGCCGGACTCGACGCTCCGGATCAGCTGCATGATGCGCTTGTTCTCCAGGAACACCTTGTCATCCAGCAGCCGGCGCATCTGCTGAGACAGCTGGCGGACCGTGCCCTGGGTCTGCTCGACGGCCGGCAGCCAGTCCTGGTGCAGGTTGGTGACGGCGTGCAGGTTATCCATCTTGGCAAGGGCTTCGATCTGCGTGGCCCGCTGGAGGAGCTCCTGCAGTTTTCTCCGGGACTCCGGCGACATGAGATAGTCCCAGAAGCCCTGGAAGGTCCGGCCCTGCAGGGAGCTGCTGATGTCCTGCTGGTTGGCGAAGATCGACGCCAGGAGCTCGCCCTGCGTGCCGTCCCAGGTGGCGATCTGCTCGCGGACCTGGCGGTCCAGCTTCCGGAAGTTCTGCTCGACCTCGCGGAAGTCCGAGAGGAGGTCCTTGGCCAGGGCGGTCAGCTGCTGGAAATGGTCGAGCGCCTCCGGGGCCGTCATGACCCGGATGTTGCCGTCGCGGATGCGCTGCATCTCGGCGTCGATGGCGTCTCGCTGGTTTTGGAGTTCTTTGAGGCGTACTTCAGGGTCCGTCTCGGACTGCTGGACCAGCCGCTCGAGGACGGCGAAGATGCTGGTGAGCCGCGACTGGGTAGCCACGAAGTCCCGGCCGCGCAGGCTCTCCACCCAGCGGACCACGTCCTCGGCGGCGGCGGTGAGATCGTAGCGGGGCTCGTCCTGGCCCTGGATGTAGTACTTCCGCAGCCAGGCCCTTTCGGGGGCGGCCCAGTCGTCCAGGTACTCGGCTGCCTGGCGCGGGAACTTGTCCTCGCCGTAGGCATCCCGCAGGCCGAAGAGCACGTCGTCCAGGCTGTCGATCAGCTGCTGGCGCCCGAGATTTCGCTGGTTGGGCCCGGTGAAGGCCGCCATGAAAAACGAGAGGGCGAGCGGGGCATTCTGGGCACGCAGCAGGGACCAGCCTGCATGGTTCTCACGCAGGGCGTTGATTGCGTAGTAGTCCATCGTGTCCTTTGTGCGGCGGCTCACATCCACTCTAGAGGGCCGCGCCTCGTACCGCAGGACGCGCATTCGGTCAGGGGACACGCGGATTCACGCGTCCTCCGACCGTTTCTGCGTCCCAGCGGGCCCGACCCGACACCTACGGGAGGGGCTGGCGCTCGCCGACCGCAACCGCAACCTCAAGCGTGACGTACGTCCGCCGTCGTCCTTCCAGCCTTTCCTGCTGCGCGGGCGACGGGATCTGGGCGCCTTTCGCGCGGTTGCACCTGCTGCACGCCGCCACGAAGTTCTGCAGGCTGGTGGAGCCGCCCTTGGACCAGGGGTAGAAGTGGTCGCCATGCTCGGCAGGACGTGAACAACGACGGCGGAAGCCAGCTTCCATCTCGCACTGGCCGCCGGCGCGGGCCATCCCTTCACGGCGCTGCTGGCGGGTGAAGCGGCGGACGGGATCGCGGCGCCGCACGTCGCGGGAGCGGATGATGAGCACTGTGATGATCAGGGCAACAATGACCAGCCCCGGGGCTGTGATCGCCGCCAGAATGCCGTCGAACATCTCGCGCATGATGCTGGCCACCGAGGGGCTGGTCTTGCCGAGCGTCACGTGGGTGGTGTTCGGCTGGAAGGAAAGGATGACCGCGACGACGAGCCAAACAGTGGCCGCGAAATATGCCATCCGAAGGGCGGCCCGGGTCCAGTAGATGCGCCTTAGTTCCAACATTCGGTCTCTCCCCAACAAGACTCCGGCACAGTGATTCAGGCGATGTCCTGTTCACTGAATGAGATCGTACTTCGGTTTCAGCGGGCTCGGTTTTGACGAACTCAACCAGCGGAGTAGTTTCAACAGGCTCGCGCTGGCAGGCCCGGTTAGCGATCTGGGCGATGGTGGCGACAGAATGTTCTGGAGCGGATCTGGCCCTGGGTTGGCTTCGTCGAAGCTGGCTACCCCGCCTTTTCATGATGCGCCGAACTAAGGAATTCCCGTTGCAGATCAACAAACAGACGCTGAAAGAAGACGGGTTCTCCGGATTCCGGTCGTTCAAAGAGCTGGACATCAACCGGGTTCCCCAGGCCCCCGGAATCTATGTAGTGCTTAAACCCGAGGGATTCGAACGGTTATTCCTTGCGAAGAGCGTTGGAGGCCGGTTCAAGAAACGGAACCCGTCCCTGCTCCAGGCCGCGTTGGAGGCAGAGTGGATCGAGGACGCGGATGTCCTCTACATCGGGAAAGCAGGTCCCGGCAGCACCGGCAATCGCGGACTCCGAAAGCGCATTCAGGAGTTCGCCGACTTCGGCCGGGGGAAGCCTGTTGGCCATTGGGGCGGGCGGCTCATTTGGCAGCTCAGCGACTCCCAATCACTGGTCATCGCGTGGAAGGAACTGGCAGCAGCTGAAGTGAATGCTGCTGAAGCCGCCTATCACGCGAAATTCATCAGCACGTACGGAAGGCTGCCCTTCGCCAACCTGGTTCAGGCCAGGGCGTAGTGACACGCATGCCCCAAGTGTGATTTTGGTGGGTTCTGCTTCCGGGCAAACTGCTCTACCTTTTTGCTATGGCCATGGGCAACGTTGCCCTGACCCTTTATAGGAATTTCTACTCAGTGAGGAGTGGGAAGGTCATGCCTCTACGGACCAAAATTTTTCTTGGCGTCCTCGTCCTGTTGCTGGTTGTCGGCGGCGGAGTGTTTTTTTACAACGACAACATCAAAAGAAGCCGGGCAGGCGAGTACAACCCCGAGATCAGCCCGGCAGATTTCACCACCAACATCACCAATAAATATTTTGCACTCCCCGTCGGCAAGAAAATGACGTATGAGACCATGGCCGGAGGAGGGGTCACCGAACGGATCGAGATTGAGATCCTGCCGGAGAAGACGCAGATAGGCGGCTTTGAGACGGTCGTCTATCTGGACAAGGAATACAAGAACGGGCAGCTGGTAGAGGAAACCAGGGACTACCTCGCGCAACACAAGAACGGTGACGTGTGGTACTTCGGCGAGGATGTAAATAACTACTGGAACGGGATTCTGATCCACCACGCGGGCAGCTTCCTCCACGGAAAAGATGGGGCAAAAGCCGGGATTTGGATGAAGGCCGAGCAGCGTGTTGGGGATTCCTACCGGCAGGAATTTTACATTGGCAATGCAGAGGACATGAGGGATACCCTCGCCACCGGCCAGACCGTCTCCACGAAAACCGCCAAGTACACCGACTGCGTCAAGGTCTACGACTGGACGCCGCTCGAGAAGAATTCACGGGAGCATAAGTATTACTGCCCCCAGGTCAGGTCGCTGGTCCTTACCGAGGATCTCGAGACGGGCAGCCGGTCAGAGCTCGTAAGTGTGGTCCAGCCGTAGGGTCGGTTTCGACAAGCTCAACCGGCGGGGGTCGACAAGCTCAACCAGCGCCCATTGGCGGAACAGGGCGGGGCCGGTCACCTGCGTGGTTCGCCTTTTCCACCAGATCAGACGCCCAGGGGCGGGGCCCATGGTGGAAGAGCATGCCTTCGGGCAGCCCCTGAACAGTCGCGTCGGAACCTGAAATGTCGATGGTGATCCGGCTGTTAGCCATCGGGGCGTTGGAGATGTGCAGGTCGCCGTAGGATTCCGGGAGCACGGGATCCATCCAGAGGCCACCGCGGGCAACGTCGGCGTAATATCCCATCAGGCCCTTCACGAGCTGGATGGGGGTGGTGGCGGCCCAGGCCTGGGGCGAGCATGCCGTGGGGTAGGGGACTGGTTCGTCGAAGTGCTCCCGGCTGAACCCGCAGAACAGTTCCGGCAAGCGTCCTTCCGAGTATTCGGCGGCCTCAAACAGGGCGGTGGAGATCCGCTGGGCCTGCTCGACGAGGCCGTAGCGCAGGAGGCCGGCCGCGATGATGGCATTGTCGTGGGGCCAGACTGATCCGTTGTGGTAGCTCGCGGGGTTGTAGGCACCCATATTCGTGGCCAAGGTCCGCACTCCCCAGCCGCTGAACATCTCGGGGGACATAAGCCGTTCGGCCACCAGCGGAGCCTTATCCGCATCAACGATGCCGAACAGCAGACATTGCCCCATGTTGGACGCGCAGGCATCCACCGGCCGCTTGCGGCCGTCCAGGGCGATGGCATAGTAGCCGCGCTCGGGCAGCCAGAACTGCTCGTTGAACTGTCTTTTTAGCTGCGCCCCGCGCTCCCGGTACTCGGCCGACAGAGCCACGTCGCCGGCGTCGTACGCTATCCAGGACCGCGCCATGTACGCGCTGTAGACGTAGGCCTGCACCTCGCACAGTGCGATCGGGGGCTCGGCCAGAGTCCCGTCGGCAAAGTTGATGCCGTCCCACGAGTCCTTCCAGCCCTGGTTGATCAGACCGGTGTCATTCAGCCGTTCGTACTCGACGAAGCCGTCGCCGTCCTTGTCGCCATAGTCGCGGATCCAGTCCAGCGCGCGGTCCACGTGCGGCAGCAGGGCCGAGATCGTTTCCGGGGCGAATCCCCAGCGGCTGACTTCCCCGAACAGGGCCACGAACAGAGGTGTGGCGTCGACGCTGCCGTAGTAGGCGGACTTGCCGCCCAGGGCCAGGCCGCTGGAGACATCGAGCCGGACCTCGTGCAGGATCTTCCCCGGTTCCTCCTCGCTCATCACATCCACCACGCTGCCCTGGCGCTCGGCGAGGGTCTGGATGGTGCCGAAGGCCAGGGACGGATCCACCGGCAGCGCCATCAAAGATGCCCACAGGGAGTCCCGGCCGAACAGCGCCATGAACCAGGGCGCGCCGGCGGCCACCACGATCCGGTCCGGGTGGTCGGGATCCTCGATGCGGAGTGCCCCCAGATCGTCATAGCTGCGGCGGAGCGTCCGCTCGATGGAGCGGTTGCCCATGCGGAGCATCGGGATCTTTGACACCCACTCCTGCCTTCGGAGGTCGCGCGGAGACAGCCCGCCCTCGTCGGTACGGACAAAGGGCGCCGCGGAACCGGACATGTCTGCGGTGGGCACCGCGCTGACGGTGGCGCTCCATTCTCCATGCGGCGGGACAACGGCGTGGAACGTCAGGGCCTCCGGTGTGGCGTCTGCGCCAATGGCTGACACGACGACGCCCTTCCGGATGTCCTGCCAGACGGCCCGGATGGTCAGCGCGTCACCGTCCGCTTGGCGGGACTCGTCCCAGCGCCGCTGGACGCGAGCCTCCTTCACCTCGAAAAGGTCCGCGAAGTCCGCGTCGACTTTGAGGGAGACCACGCATTCGGCGGGGACCGTCGCGTAGTTCCTGACGGTGATCTGCTCCAGGATTCCGGTGCCCACCTCGCGGAGGCGTTCAACAATTAGCGGGCTGTCCGCGTGGCCGTCCGGACGCGGGACGCGGCCGGCAAACAGGCCCCGATACGGTTCCTTGGTCTTGGCCGCGAGCGGCTCCAAGGGGGCTCCGTTGACGGTCAGATGCCAGCCGGACAGGATACGGGTGTCCTCAAAGAACACCCCATGCGGATACTCCGGGCTGATGTCCCCGTTCGACCCGGAGATGCAGAATGATGAGCCCTCCACCAGAGTGACCGCGCCGGGCCCCGCCGAACCTGCAGCCGTGTCAGCATTCCATCCAGCCATCCCTGCTCCTTCAAAGGACCGACTTCCACGGCTCAGCGCCGCACAGGGCCGGGCGGATCCTCCGGCGGCCGCCTGCTCAAACCGACGCTACGCCTGCACGCCGATCGATACCAGAGCCGGTCGATGCCAGTGGCGGTCCGGACCTCAGCTGGCGACAGTCGCCTTCGCAGCAGTTTCCTTTGCCTTCATCCATTCGGTCATCCACGGTGCCCGGACGCTGGAGGTGATGCGGCAGTCGGCCACGAAAGTGCCCTTGGCGCCGGCGTCGATCCAGTCCTGGAGCGCGGAGAGGTCCTCCAGGGTGCGGATGATTGCGGATTCGGCACCGATCGCGCGGGCTATCCCGCTGAAGTCCACCTCGGGAATCAGCATGGGCTTTTCGGTCAGGCCCTGCGAGCCGTACTGATGGATCTCGGCCCCGTAGGCGGCGTCGTTATAGATCACGACGACGGCGCTGCTCGCCGCGCCCACGAGCGACTCCAGGTCGGACAGGCCCATCAGGAATCCGCCGTCGCCCGCGGTCAGTACCAGGGTGTTGCCGTCGTCCACCGCCCGGGCGGCCCCCACGCCGCTGGCCAGTCCAAGCCCGATCGTCTGGTAGGCGGTACCCACCATGACCAGGTCCTGAGGGCGTGGGATGCGCCAGTACATGGGTGCCCAGCCCATGAAGTGCCCGCCGTCCTGGACCACGGTGCGGCGTTCCGGCAGCACGGCATCCAGCGCGCTGGCAAGCGCCCGGGGGTCAAGGCGGCCGTCGGGGGTCTCCGCGCTGCCGGGGTGGTGGCAGGGTCCTTCGGCCAGACGCTTGAGGGCTTCCGCGCGCCATGCCTTCGGTGCGGCGGCCTTCGATGCGGCGGCCTCGGACGGAGCGGCAGGATCCAGCAGCCGGAGGAGCCCGCCTGCTGCGGCCTTCACGTCCGCACCGACGAACAGGTCCACCCGCGGGTGCGTCGGCTCCATGGCTGTATCGATCTGGATCACGGTGGCGTCCGGGCTGATCAGGTGGCCGAAGCGCATGGTGAAGGGAGTCAGGCTCGCGCCCGCCACGAGCACCACGTCCGCCTCGCCCATGAGCCCGGCTGCGGTATCCGTGCCGAAGCCGCCCGCGACGCCGAGGTAGCCCTCGCCCTGCAGCAGGTTCAGCGCCAGTGCCGTCCCCGCCGTGAGCGCGCCGAGGCGGTCGGCGAGCTCCCGGAGTTCGGGGCCGGCTCCGGCCAGGTGCGCACCGCGGCCGGCAAGGATGAGCGGCCGCTTCGCGCCGGTGAGGAGTTCGGCTGCCCGCCCGAGTCCGCCGTCGACGTCGTCCGTAACGGCAGCCGCCGCCGGCGGCACGGGAAGCTCCTCCTCCGCCGCCTCAACAGCCGCCAGGTCGTACGGAATGGCGATCACGACGGCGGTCCGCCGGGCAAGTGCGTACTCCACCGCTTCCTGCGTGATGGAGCCCGCGGCGTCACGGGTGACCGTGAAGGTCGCCGCCCCCAGCCCGGCGGCGATCGCCGTCTGGTCCACGTCCCACGGACGTGCGCCGCTGCTCGGGGCGTCCCCGGTGACGAGCACGACGGGGATCTGCGCCTGGACCGCTTCCGCGAGGGCCGTCAGGGCGTTGGTGTAACCGGGGCCGTAGGTGGTGGTCCCCGCCGCGAGCCGCCCGGATGTCCGGTAGTAGGCGTCCGCGGCCGCGATGGCGGCACCTTCATGGCGCACGGCCGTGAAGCGGAGGCCCTCCTTCTCGGCGGCGTCCAGGAAGTGGACGTTTCCGTTGCCCATCACACCGAACACATCGCTGACATAGCTGCTGAGAACCTGCGCCACGCGTCCGGACACTGTAAGTGAAGTCATGCAGGAATCGTCGGATGTAGCTCATCGGTAGGCAAGAGCCCGGGTTTTTGCTGGGATTTTTGTCAGCTAGGTCGCGCGTTGAGTGAAAATATGACCAGTGTGGCGGTCATCACTGCAGCCTTAGCCGGGCAGGCGGTTCTCCTGCTGTGACAGACGGTCCAGCAGTCCGTCGTAGCGGGGCGGCATGAGCTCCACTACAGAGATGGCCGTGCTGGTCCGCTGGATTCCGTCGATTTCCAGGATCTCGTTGGTGATGCGGTAGAGATCGGCCGTGTCCCGGGCCACCACTTTGGCCATGAGGTCCGCGTCTCCGGTGGTGGCGTGGACCTCGATGACCTCCGGGATCGCAGCGAGCCCGCTCTCGATCGATTTCGCGCGGGCCTGGCTGATGGCCAGGGAGAGGAAAGCCAGCAAGCCGTAGCCGAGCGCCGCCGGGTTCAGTCTCCGGCTGAAGGACCGCAGGGCGCCGCCGCTCTCAAGCTTCGTCAGGCGTGCGTGCACGGTGTTCCGTGCGACGCCGAGCGTCCGGGAAAGAGCCAGGGCGCTGGCTTCCGGGTCCTTGTCGAGGGCGAGGATGATCCTGGCGTCCAGGGAATCGAAGGTGCGGGGATTCGGGATGGTCATATTTTCACCACAGACGATAGAAGTTGAGCAGAAATCCCAAGGGGTTAAGCGTATCTTGCAATGTGGCCCGGGTCACTTCCATGATCAAGCCTCATGACCAGTGATCAAATTCTGATGGCAACGGAAACCGCGCACCCCACCCTGCGTGCAGCAGTCTCCGGCCTGCCGTCCTATGTCCCGGGCCGGCGCAGCGCCGGCGCGGACATCGCAGCACTCGCCAGCAACGAAAGCCACTACGAACCCCTGCCCGCGGCCGCAGCCGCAGTGGCCGAAGCGGCCGGCAGGATGAACCGCTACCCGGACATGGCCGCCGTCGAACTCCGCGAACGGATCGCCGGCCACCTTGCTGTCACCGCCGCCGAGATCGCGGTGGGACCCGGCAGCGTCGGTGTTCTCCAGCAAATCATCACCGGGCTGTGCGACGCCGGAGATGAAGTGATCTTCGCGTGGCGCTCGTTCGAGGCCTACCCCATCCTGGTGGAGTTGGCAGGTGCCCGGCCCGTCCGCGTTCCGCTGGACGACGCCGAGGGCCACGACCTCGACGCCATGGCCGCAGCCGTCACCGAACGGACCAAGGCGATCCTGCTCTGCACTCCCAACAACCCGACGGGTGTCCCGATCAGCCATGACCGCATCGACGCGTTCCTCCGCTCCGTCCGCTCCGACATCCTCGTGGTGATCGACGAGGCCTACGTGGAATACGCCGAGGCGGGCAGCGGGCCCGACTCCCTGGCGCTCTACCGTGAATACCCGAACGTGTGCATCCTCCGCACCTTCTCGAAGGCCTACGGACTCGCCGGCCTGCGCGTGGGATACGCAGTGGCCGCGCCGGACATCGCGGAGGGACTGCGCCGGACCGCCATCCCGTTTGCGGTGACGGCCCTGGCCCAGAAGGCTGCCGTCGCTTCGCTGGACGCGGCCGGCGAGATGCAGGCGAGGGTCGCCGTCGTCCAGAAAGAGCGCTCGCGGTTGGCCGCACGGCTGGCGGCCCAGGGCTGGACGCTGCAGCCAAGCCAGGGCAACTTCCTGTGGATCCGGACAGACGACGACCTCACGGCTAGGCTCGTGGCCGCCTTCGACCAGGCGGACATCCTAGTCCGCGCCTACCAGGGCGACGGCATCCGGATCACCGTTGCCGATCCCGCTTCCAACGACCGCGTGTTCCACGTTATGGAAGCCGTCCTGGCAGCCCACGCTGCCTGAAAAACCCCACCCGTTCCACCTTTTCCCGTTCGATCTTTTCCCGTTCGACAGACAACCAGAGGACTCCCCATGGAACAACAGACAATGACGTCTGGCCGCGCACTGGGCGCGGCACTCAAACCCCGCCAGCTCACCATGATGGGGCTCGGAAGCGCCATCGGCGCGGGCCTCTTCATCGGCTCCGGTGCCGGCATCCAGGCCGCCGGGCCGGCCGTGCTGATCTCCTACCTCGTGGCCGGCACGCTCATCATCCTGGTGATGTGGGCCCTCGGCGAGATGGCCGCCGCCAACCCGGACAGCGGTGCCTTCTCCGTCTACACCGCCAAGGCCTACGGGCCGGTGGCCGGTGCCACGGTGGGCTGGCTCTGGTGGCTGCAGCTCGTGGTGGTCATCGCCGCCGAAGCGCTCGGTGCGGCAGGCCTGCTGTCCACCATCTTCCCGGCCCTGCCGGTGTGGCTGACGGCCTTCGTGTTCATCGTGGTGCTCACCGCCGTGAACCTCACCAGCGTGAAGAACTTCGGCGAGTTCGAGTTCTGGTTCGCCCTGCTCAAGGTGGCAGCCATCGTCGGGTTCCTCCTGGTGGGCGCCGCCCTGCTCTTCGGCTGGCTGCCGGGCGTGCAGTCGCCGGGCCTGGCCAACTTCACCGGAGGCGATGTCGCTCCGCACGGCTTCGCCGGGATTGCCACGGCACTTTTCGTGGTGGCATTTGCGTTCGGCGGCACCGAGATCGTGTCCGTGGCGGCAGCCGAGACCGCGGAGCCGGCCCGCAGCGTGAAGAAGGCAGTCCGCACAGTGCTGTGGCGCATCCTGGTGTTCTACATCGGCGCAATCTTCGTCATCGCTGCCGTGGTTCCCGTGGGTTCGGCGGGGCTGAAGAGCCCGTTCGCTGCCGTGCTGGAGGCCGCGGGCATGCCCGGTGCTGCGACTGCCATCACCCTGGTAGCCGTAGCGGCACTGCTCTCCGCCCTCAACGCCAACCTCTACGGCGCCTCCCGGATGGCGTACTCCCTGGCTGAGCGGGGTGAGGCTCCCCATTTGTTGGCTTCCGTCTCCAAGGCCCAGGTCCCGGTCGTCGCAGTCCTGGCCAGCGTCGCCTTCGGTGTTGTCACGGTTGTGCTGGAGCTGGCCTTCCCCGAGATGGTCCTGCCCGTCCTGCTCAACATTGTTGGCTCGACCTGCCTGCTGGTCTGGACGTCGGCGCTCCTCGCTCAACTTGCACTGCGTCTCCGCGCGGACCGTGATGGAACCACCCTGCCGCTGCGGATGCCCGGCTTCCCGTGGCTCACGGGCCTGGGCCTGCTCATTCTCGCGGCCATCTTCACTGTCGGCTTCATCGGCGAGGATTCCCGTCCCCAGCTCCTGAGCACCTTCGGCCTCGTGGCGCTCCTGGCGGTAGCGAACTGGCTGCACCACCGTTCCGCCAAGACTCCGGAGCGCGTCGAGTCCCCGGAGCGTGTGGAACCGCCGGTGCTCGTCGACTGAACCCGCGCGCTACTGAACCCCGCCCCGAGTTTTTGCCCAGATAGTGCGCGTTTGGCGCGATTCGTGCCGCGATATCTGCCCAAAAACTCGGGGCCTCGGTCATGGACCCATCTCACGTCCCTGCCGGGAACAGCGGCCGGTACACCGGTGGGAAGGCGGTCGCGGGCAGGGTGTCGTGCTTGGGCGGGTCGGCGGTGATGGGGTTGTTGGTCCGCAGGTCAGCCACAGCGTACTGAACCATCATGTCGTGGTCCTCGTGCACCAGGTTGTGGCAGTGGATCATGTACCGCCCGCCCTCCTGCGGGGTGGCGTCGAACTGCATCAGCGTGGTGATGGACTCGTTCTCGCCGGCGTAGAACACGTCCTTCGGGCCGAGCTCCCAGGCGAAGGGTTTGCCGCCGTTGGTGTTGCGGGCGATGATTTTGGCGTCAACCAGGTGGATGTGCACCGGGTGGAACCATCCTCCGGACTGGTTCGTGATGGTCCACTGCTCGACGGCGAAAGGCTGCGGGTTGCCGAACAGCTTGGTGAACCCGGACCTTTCAATGTCGTCCCAAATAACCCCGTTGATGGTCCAGAGGCCGTTCTGGCGCTCGAACCTGAGCTGCCTCTTAACCGTGGCCATCTGCGGGGTCAGGCTCATCGTGTCGATGCCGCCCTGGGCCGCCCTGGGCGACCCTCCGTTGTCTAGCCTTGACGGGATAGAGGAGATGGACCCCGTCCCGGAGCCGGAATCGGCGACCACCTGGAATCGCATGATCTTGTTGGTGTTGGGAAAGTCGATGTTGTTCTTGTTGCTGAGGTTGCGCAGGTCGAGGGTCTGCCCGGGCTTGTACTTGCGGAAGTCGATAAGGATTTCGGTGCGCTCCGCAGTGCCCAGTCGCCAGGAGGACACTGCCTGGACCAGCGGCGTAATGCCAGCATCGGTGCCCACGATGTAGACGGGTTCACCGTTGGAGAGCGTGGGCCGGTAGGAGCGTGCGATCGACGCGTCGAGCACGCGGAAACGGTAAATGCGTGGCTTAACCTTCATGGTGGGCCAGGGCACCCCGTTGACCAGGATGATGTCGCCCCACAGCCCTTTTTCGCCGTTGTCGTTGTAGGCGAGCGAGCCGTCCGCTTGGAACAGTACGTCGGAAAGCATCAACGGCACGTCGAACTCCCCTTGCGGCAGCTGCGCCCGCTCAAAACGGTCCGACAACGGGTAGAACCCTGCCAGTCCCGAATAAACATTCTGGGCGGTGATGTGGTGCTTGTGGTCGTGGTACCAAAGTGTCCGCGCCGTCTGCCTGTTGGGATAGCGGTAATTCTTGAAAAGCCGGTAACGGTGATGTCGTTGGCGTACCCGTCGTATTGGGGCAGGGACGCCGAGCCGTGCAGGTGCGTGGAGGTGCTGAAGGCCCCCGGCTGGACCAGGCCGGCCGCCGGGAAGGCGTTGCGGATCCGGACCTCGATCCTGGTGCCCTGCTTGGCCCGGATGGTGGGACCCGGGAAGATTCCGTTGTACCCGGCCAGGATGGTGGACAGGCCAGGCAAGATGCGGGCCTGTCCAAGTTTCTGGGTGAGGGCGTAGCGCTCGAACGGCCGCCGCGGGTCGCCGCCATCGAACCCCCGCTGAAACGGAACGAGCTCCGGGGGACGCCGGAAGACACCCCTGAACGGGACTGGCGTGTTCTGGGGTGCAAGCTGACTGCGGCTTATAGGTTCTGTGGTCGCCGCCGGCTCAGCGCCGCCGGCCAACACTCCGGTCAGGGCAGCGCCCACCGCACCCAGTTTCAGTACTTCCCTGCGAGACGTCATTGTCTCCTCCAGACATTGGGATCCTATGTATTCACATACAGCGGACCCGCGGCCGACAGCCGCGAGTCCGTTATCCCCCTCGGAGCCGCAAAGACCTGGGATACAACGACGCCAGTGTCAGCCGCACGCGTTGGGAAAACCTTGCCGGCCTGGCCTGCGATTCAACCCAAATGGGGCGTTGACCGTCTGGCGCGACTGGATCAAGATCAGGATCCTGGCCGGGTCTTCCTGCACCGTTGACGCCGTACTTGGGAACTGCCACTCTGACGGCAAAGCCCCTATGGGCGCGACGCGACGCCTTGATCGGCGAAGGAGACGGACATGAGCGAACTCGACGATTTCCTGACCACCATGCTGGACCGACAGATAGCAGCGGAAACGGCGATCCACAACGGCGATGTGGAGCCGAGAATGGCTCTGTGGTCACGCTCCGATCCTGTCACCCTATTGGGCGCGATGGGCATGTCCAACGTGGGATGGGACGCCGTCAGCCAGACGTTCCGCTGGGTGGCGTCACGGTTCTCGAATTGCACCGCCTACAGTTTCGAGCTGCTCGCCGCCGGAGCCAGCGGGGACCTTGCATACACCGTCGGGTTCGAGCGCGCTGCCCTAAGGGTCGACGGCGGTCCGCCCCAGTCCACGAAGCTCCGCGTCACCCACGTCTACCGCCGCGAAAGCGGAGAGTGGAAAATCGTCCACCGGCACGGCGACTATGTTCCGCTTGACGCGACCGCTGCGGCTGAGGGAAATGCAGCCGGAGCGGAGACCTGACGGAAGCCGGGGCGCCATCCGCTGCTCACAGATGTAACGGCCCGCCGCGGCGCCGGCTGAGGGAAGCGATCCCGGACTGGGGGATCAGGGCTGGGTGCCGTTGTACTCGTCGTCGGTGATGTGCTCCAGCCAGATGGTGGTTGTGGCGGGGTCGTCACCGTTCTCCAGCATGGCGATGTGCTCCATGAAGCAGCCGGGCGCGGCAGCGTGCCAGTGCTCTTCGCCGGGCGGGGTGTACAGGGTCTGGCCGGGGTGGACCTCGATGATGGTGCCGTCGCGGCCACCGAACCGGGCGACGCCCTGGGTGACGCGGAGGTACTGTCCGCGGGCGTGGGAGTGCCAGGCGGTGCGGGCACCGGGGGCGAACCGCACGGTCGCGACCACCATGCGCTGGTCGCCTTCGTGGGGAAGCGCGATGGGGTCCAGCCACACATCGCCGGCGAACTGCTCGGGCGGATTCTTGCCGGTGGGGTTGGTGGGTTCGATGTTCATGCGTTCTCCTTGCTGGTTATGGAAGTCGATTCTGTCGCCGCCCAGCTGGCGAGCAGCCGAAGGCCGTCCTCCGACGGGGTGCCGGGGTCGGCGCTGTAGGCGGTGAGCGTGAGCCCGGGCGCGTTCGGGAGCATCAGGGCGTCGAACGCCAGGTGCAGGTCTCCGACGGCCGGGTGGCGGAAATCCTTGTAGCCTCCCCGGTGGAGGCGCACATCGTGCCGTGCCCACCGCATGCGGAAGTCCTCCGAACAGGTGGACAGCTCCCAGATCAGCTCGGTAAGGGACTTGTTGAACGGGTCACGGCCCGCCTCGGTGTGGAGGATCGCGACCGAGGTGTCGGCCGCCTTCTCCCAGTCGGGGTACAGGCCGTGCGAGCGGTGGTCGAGGAAGGCGAAACGTGCGAGGTTCACGGTTCCGGTGTTCTGTCCGTACGCCTCGGAGTACAGGGCACGCCCAAGGCCGTTGATCGCCAGGACGTCCAGCCGGCCGTTGCGGACGAACGCGGGCACGCCGACCATGGAGTCCAACAGCCTCTGAATGCTGGGAGTCACACCCTCGCTGGGCTTGCGCCGCGGCCGCGCCGAAGGTGACGCCGCGCGGGCCAGGTTGTAGAGGTGCTCCCGTTCGGCCTCGTTCAGCTGGAGCGCCCTGGCGAGCGACTCGAGCACGCTTTCCGAGACCCCGGCAAGTGAGCCGCATTCGAGCTTGGTGTAGTACTCGACCGAGACTCCGGCCAGCAGCGCGACCTCTTCGCGGCGCAGCCCTGGGACGCGCCGGGTGCCACCGAACGAGGGCAGGCCTGTCTGCTCCGGGCTGAGCTTCGCCCGCCGGGTGCCGAGGAACTCACGGATCTCGCTGCGGTTGTCCATGCCGACCACGCTACTTTCACATCCCCTGCGCAGGGAGTCTCTGTCAGTACCCGTATCGGCAGAATCTCCCGCACGGGCGGGCCGAGGGCGTTGACTTGTGCCATTCGACCCACTGAAAGGAACACCCATGACTGACGAGACAGCGGGCTGGACGGGCGGCCAGCGCGCCTTCGGCGATTTCGCTCCTGGCCTGGTGCACTACACCGACCGCGTCCTCTTCGACGAGGTCTGGGAGCGCCCGGAGCTTTCCAAACGCGACCGCAGCCTCATCACGGTCGCGGCGCTGGTCGCCGGCGGGAACGCCGAGCAGCTGAACTTTCACCTCGACTTCGCCAGGAAGAACGGCCTTACCGAAGGGGAACTGACCGAGGCCATCACGCACCTCGCCTTCTACGCCGGCTGGCCCAAGGCCATGTCGGCCATGACCGTCGCGAAGAACGTCTTCACCGCCTGTTCGGGGCAGGAGGGCTGAACCGGGATTGGTTTCCCCAGGGCTCACCCGGCGGGGTTTCGACGGGCTCAACCTGCGATGCGTCGCGGAGGGCCAGCGCTGCCTGGACCAGCGCGGCATGCGTCATCGCCTGCGGGTAGTTTCCAAGCAGCGCGCCGGTGGCGGGATCGATTTCCTCGCTGAACAGGCCCAGCGGGCCGGCGACTCCAAGAAGCGCCTCAAACATCTCCGCCGCCTCCGCTGCCCGTCCCGTGAGGGCGAGGGCCTGCGCCAGCCAGAAGGAGCACGGCAGGAACGCACCCTCGTCCCCGGGCAGCCCGTCCTGTCCCGGCGGGTAGCGGTACAGGAACGGGTAGCCTGCCGAGAGCTCCGCCCGCACGGCATCGACCGTGCCCCGCAGCCGTGCAGAGCCCGGCGACTCGAAGCCGGTCACGGGCAGGATCAGCAGCGCCGAGTCGAGGTCGGCGGATCCATACGAGCGGGTGTACGTGTTCCGAGCAGTATCGAAGCCCCGCATCCGGATGTCGGCGGCCACAGCGCTCCTCGCCGCTTCCCACCGGCGCCGCCGCCGGGCACTGATGTGATGGCTCCCGGCGATGCGCAGGGCCCGGTCCAGGGCAAGCCAGCCCATGATCTTCGAATGCACGTGGTGCGCGGCGTCCGCGCGGATCTCCCAGATGCCGGCGTCCGGTTCCGGCCAGCGCCGCGCCACGAGGTCCGTGAACCCGCGCATCGCCCGCCATGTTTCCGAATTGAGCCGATGCCCCTGCCGGACGAGGTTCCATGCGGCGTCCAGGACCCAGCCGTAGCCGTCGAGCTGATGCTGGTGCGAGGCCCCGTTGCCCATCCGCACCGGAGCGCTGTCCCCGTAGCCCGGCCAGTTCTCCAAAGTGCGCTCGCGCGGGACATGCCCTCCGGTCAGGGTCAGCAGGGCCGGCAGCCGGGGCCGCTGCAGCCTGCTCGCATGCAGCAGCCAGTTCAGGAAGTTCAGTGCCTCGCCGTCCTTGCCCAGGCCAAGGAAGGCGGCGATGCCGATGCTGGCATCCCGCGGCCAGGCGTACCTGTAGTCCCAGTTCCGGATGCCGCCCGGATCCTCGGGCAGGGACGTCGTCGGCGCAGCCACCGGTGCGCCCGACGGCGAATAGGTCAGCAGCTTCAGCGTCAGCAGGCTCCGCAGCACAGGCTCCCGGAACGGGACGTCCCCGCTGATGCCCGATGTCCACTCGCGCCAGCGGGCCTCGTCGGCCTCCACCAGGTCCCAGGCGGTCTCGGGATCGACCCAGACCAGCGGTTCCGTGTACGCCAGGGCGAGCACCATCACAACGGGACGGCCGGGCTCGACGGTGATAACCGTCGTCGTACCCGGCTCCACGCGCACCCCGCCGCTGCAGCCGAGCGACATGGCCAGGGCACCCCATTCGCACACCAGGTGCTGTCCCTGCCGGACCCGGGGACGGAGGTGGCGCTCGCCGAAGCGGGGGTTAAGTTCGACGGCGGCCTGAACCGGGACGCCGTCGGCCTCCAGCCGCCGGATCAGGAGAGTCGTGGGCAGCAGGCGGCCCGACACCTCCGCCACCATTGCTTCGGTGAGGGTCAGGGTGCCGCCGTTCGTGGCCCAGACCGTCTCGAGCGTGGCGGTGTGCCGACGGTAGCGACGGATGAGGCGCTCGGCGGGCAGGGCGGGGCCGGCGCGGAAGGTGCCCGCTTCCGGGCCTCCGAGCAGGGCACCGAAGACGGGATCGCCGTCGAAGGTGGGAGCGCAGAGCCAGTCGATGCCGCCGTCGGCCGAGACCAGGGCAGCGGTCCGCGTATCTCCCAGCAGCCCGTAGTCGGCAAGGGCGGGGGAGTGCATGGCTTCCATATTCCCGTTCACCTTCTCTCGCGTACGTTCTCCCGGGCGGAAGCGTCAGTTGACCGTGAGCAGCAGCCCAAGCAGCGAGCCGTAGACCAGGTGGGCCGCCACGGCCACCGCCGGCGTCTGGATCCCGTAGTTCAGGCCCAGCAGGCCCGGCGGTTCAAGCGCCGCGCGGCTGGCGGGCCCGGCTCTGGTGCTGGCCATTCGGGGATGGATGCCGGGCAGCAGGGGCAGAATGACGGTGAGTGCAACCGCAACGTGCAGGAGTCCGAGCAGGGCGCCGATCCACCAGGTGGCCCGGCCCAGCAGCGCAAAGACCGCCGCGTAGCCAAGGGCGAAGACCTGCCCCGCGGCCAAGTGGATGAAGAAGCCGGCGATCCGCGCCCTGTCGGGATCCGGCGTGACGAGGCTGCCCAGGACCAGCGGCAGGTCGAGCCGGGTCCAGCCGGCCATCTGGAAGGCGATCATCACCGCGGTCAGGGCTGTGGTGGCAAGCAGCCCGAACAGAGCCCAGCCCTGCCAGTCCATCTCAACCTCCCGTGGCCTTCTAAAGCTAACTTAATTAATTTTAGAACCCGGGGGAGCGGCGGGCAAGGTCCGGCTGGTTTCGACGGGCTCAGCCGGCGGGCTCGGTTTCGACAAGCTCAACCAGCGGCTCCGGTGGTTCACCGCCCGGCGAGGTGCCCCACCACGTACTCGGCATCCATCCCCACCGCCGCCACCGTGGACGAAGCGTGCTTGGTGAGCCACGGGAGCCCGACCGCATAAAGCCCCGGAACCTCCGTGACTCCCCGGGAATGGCGCGGGTAGTTCCACTCGTCGAGCACGGGAATGTCCAGGAAGCCGAAGTCCAGGCCGTAGCCGGTGCTCCAGATGACGGAGGTGATGCCCTCGGCGTCCAGGTCCAGGCGCGCCCCGGAGGAAGGAAGCTGCCAGTCATCCACCGGCACAGGTTCAGCAACAGGCGCCTCGAGGCCCGCCGCGGCGATGTACGCGTCAAACATCACCTTCATCCGCTGCCCGAACGCCGATTCCACCAGCGCCATGCGGGCGGCGAGGTCGTCGCTGAAGGTGATTACGCCGTCGTCCGTTTCCTCAAAGTGGCCGTGCAGGCGGACGCCCCGGCGGCCCAGGTCCCGCAGCCGGATGCTGTGCCCGCCGTCGTTGCCGGAGACCAGCGGATTGCACATGAAGCGTGCGGCGGGCGACGGGAGCTGCGCAGCCTGCAGGCCGTTGATGCCGTAGTCCGGCCCGTGCAGGTTGACCTGCAGCAGCCAGTAGAACGTGTCCTGGCCCCGGTAGCGCCGCGGCGCCTCGGGGCAGGCCGACACGGACAGGTGCACCTCCCGGCCGGCGGCGAGCAGGTCCTCGGTGATCTGGCCGCCCGACTGCCCGGTCCCCACCACCAGCACCGCGCCGCCGGGCAGCTGCGGCGGGTTGCGGTAGTCGTGGCTGTGCAGCTGGGTAATGCGCTGGGGGAGTTTGGCGGCCGACGCCGGAATCCGCGGCCGCTGATAGGCCCCGTTCGCCAACACGACGTTCCGTGCCAGCCAGCGCCCCTGGTTTGTGTCGACGGCGAACCCGCCGTCCGCCGTCGGCCCGCCAGCCCGGGCAACCCGGGTGACCTCGGTCCCCAGCCGCACCGGTGCCGCGATCCGCCGGGCGTAGTCCCGGAACAGCTCGATCACCTGATCCCGGGGCAGGAACGCGTCAGGCTCGGGCCCGTCGTACGTCATGCCAGGCAGCAGGAAAGCGAAGTTCGGCGTGTTCAGGTAGAACGAGTCCCAGCGGTCCTGCCACGCGCCGCCCAGTTCCGGGCGCTGCTCCAGCACCTGGTGTTCGACGCCGGCCCGGCTGAGCCAGTAGCTCGTGGCCAGGCCGGCCTGCCCCGCCCCGATGACCAGGGTGTCGACCTCTCGTGCGGGGGCGGCAGGCGGGGACATGGCTACTTCTTCGCGGCCCTGGGTTTGGGTTCCTTGGCGGCCTTGGGCGGCAGGCTGGCGACGTACGCGAACGCCTTCTCCGTCCAGGCCCGGGCCCGCGCCTCGTCGCCGTCGCCCTCTTCGTTCCACATCTCCGGCAGGCCTGTGTACCCGCCCATGGGACGCTCTGCGGGGCCGAAGGGAACCGTCCGCTCCGAGGACTCGAGCACTTCGCGGTCCTCATCGGAGAGCTTGATGCCGATGGTCGGCCCGAATAGCCCGGCGAACATGTTGCCGTTGACGAACGCCCCCAGGTTCCCGAACATCGGCTTGATGACCACCCCGGGATGGTCGGGAACCACGGCCCGGAAGTGTTCCTTGTCAGCCTCGGACGCTTTGGGCATTTCCATCGGTGCACCTCCGGGTAGCAGGGCTCAGGCAGCATGTCATGGGCGCGGCTCAGTGCCGTCCCATGCCGGGATCATACGCCCGCCCGGCGGCCCCGGCCACCGTCGTGCTGACCAGGCCGGCCGGAGCGCGGGCCAGCCCTCAGATGCTCCTCGCCGCCGCCTGTCTGGGAGCCGTCCTCACTGCCTGCTCAGCCGGGGGCTCCTGCGCTGCGGCGGCTCTGCGCCGGCTCGAATGGTTGTTCCTGCAAGTTTGGCGAGGTGCCGGCTGGATCTCGTGTAGAGTGGAGACCGTTGTTGTGTTTGTATTTGGTAGTTCAGGCAGTACGCGCGGTCGAAAGTCCGCGTTCTTCTGAAGTAGCGGTTTTGAACACCCCACGCCGGAGGACCCGAAAGTCGGGACTTTTCCTCCACCTTCACGAAGGACAAAAATAATGGCTACTGGCACCGTCAAATGGTTTAACGCTGAAAAGGGCTTCGGCTTCATTTCCCCGGACGACTCCTCGCAGGACGTTTTCGCGCACTACTCCGCGATCAACTCCTCCGGCTTCCGCTCCCTCGAAGAGAACCAGAAGGTCTCCTTCGAAACCGAGCAGGGCCCCAAGGGTCCCCAGGCCGTCAACATCCAGGCCATCTAATTTCCTAGATAACCTGGGACCGCAAGGTTTCTGAGCAGGGCCCGTCTCCGGACGGGCCCTGCTTTTTGTTAACCCGGGTGTGCTGATTGAGCCAGCCGCCGCAGATTGGGCCTGTCGAAATCAACGCGAGCCAGGTTTCGACAGGCTCAACCACCGGCTGTTAGAGCTGGCCGCGCGCAGCCAGGAACGCGGTCAGTGCGGGGTTTTCGACTTCCTTCGCCAGCCAGGGGACGGTCTGGGCAGCGGTCTCGTCACCGAGCACGGCGCGGTGGGACTGGGCCCGGACTACGAATTCGCGCATTCCGCTCCGGCTGGCAAGTGCCCCGAGACGCCCGACCACTTCTTCCGCCCGCTCAGACCGTGCCGCGAGAGCCACTTCCGCCGCGACATCCAGCAGCCGGGCCGAATACCAGAGATACCAGGGCTTGGGCTCCATCCCTCTGTCCACCCAGTGCTGCGCCGCGGCGAGGTCGCCGTGCGCCAGGAACAGGCGCGCTTCGGCCCCCGCGGCGAGGGCCATGTAGCAGTGGTCCCCGGCCAGGTCCGCCATCACCCACGAGCGGTCGATCATTTCGGCGGCAGCCTCGAGGTCGCCGGCCGCCAGGTACGTTTCGCCGCGTACTCCGGCCACGAACGGCTCAAACGCTGTCCAGTGTTCGGCGGCAATCCATTCCAGGGCGTGGTCCAGGGTCTCGGCCGCCAGGTCCAGCTCGCCACGCAGCAGCAGGACCCGGCCCAGGAGCGCGCTGCTGAACGCCTGCTGCCGGCGGTTCCGCATCTCCCGGGCCAGCTTCCCGGACGCGGTCAACGCATCCATCGCATCCCCATAGCGTGCGGTGTCCGACGCCAGCATGCCCTGAATCGCCAGGACCCGTGCCTGCTCGTCGGGGAACCCGGCGGCGGCCGCACTGGCCCGGTCCAGCCAGCCGGCCGCCCGGTCCGGTACGCCGCGCTGCACGGACAGGTACCCCAGCTCGCGGTAAGCGGCTGCCGCTGTCGGGGACCCGCCGTCGTACTTTTCCGACGGCGCCACAGCCCTCGGAGCCACGGCCGACGGCGATTCGGCCGTCAGCGCCCGGTGCAGGAAGTCCGCTACTTCCGCGCCGCGGCCGCCCGCCTGGTGGATCATCGCCCCGGCGAGCGTGACCAGCGACTCGGCGAGGAGGTGCCGGTCCGGCGTGCGCTGGGCCAGGACGACGGCGAGCCGCAGCTGATCCAGCCCCCGGTCCACGGCGCCGGCCGAGAGTGAGGCGCCGCCGGCGTCGAGATAGGACCGGACGGTAGCCACCGTGGCGGGAATCCCCGGGTCGGTCTCAGGTGCCGCGCCGGACAGCGCCGTGCGGATTTCGGGTGGCAGCGGGAGGCCCAGTTCGTCGCGGTAAAGGGTGGCGCACTTGCTCACATGCTCGCGCGCATGCCGGTGCTCACCAATCGCCACCAGCGCCCGGACCAGCACCGCGTTGCAATCAGTGTGGAACGGGTCCCGCTGCAGCGCCCGGGAGGCCAGTTCCACAGCCTGCCGCGGATCGCCCGAAGCCATGGCGGACACTGACGACTCGTACAGCACGGACTGCGCGCAGTTCTCCAGCCGGTAGCGCTGATCCGCCAACCAGGAGTCGAAAACCGGGCAATCGACGAAGGACAGCCCCTCGAGCAGCTGGCCGTTCAGGCTGTACGGGTCAGGGCGGGGGACCGGCCCCGGCCCGACGAGTTCCACAGCGTCGCAGCGCCACGGCGGGCGCATCTCAAGCCGGAGCGGATCACCCGCCATCGTCACGCCGTCGAGGGTGCGCCGCAGCTCCGACAGGTTCCAGCGCAGCGCACCGAGCGGATCGGCAGCATCGGGAAAAAGCAGCCCGGCGGTCCTCGACCGTCCAGTGCCCCCAGCCTGCAGGGCGAGGTAGGCCAGCACAGCCCATGCCTTGCGGCCGCGGGGCTGTGGAGGACTTGCGCCAGGGGACTCGATCCGCGGCGGACCGAGGAGCCGGATCCACGTCTCGGCCATACGGCTCATGGTACCGCCGCGGCTATTCGCTGTCTGCGGTGCCTCACACGCTTGTTCACACGCCCGCCGAACACACTGATTTCACCAATCAGCACCAACACTCATCCGAGGGAAACACCATGGAACTGCTCATCATCATCCTGCTCGTTGGACTTTGGGTTGTCGGCGCCACCGTCCGTGCCGTCCTCACCGACGGCCGTGGCCACACCCCCGTTGTGCGTTCCACCGAGGGATGGCACGCTGGGCGTCTGCCCAGCGTTCCCTTCTCCGAGGCGCGGCTTTAGGGAGCAGCGGGTTTCCACAAGCCGAACCCTGGAGAGCCTCGCGCGGAAAACGGTCCGCCCGGGGATCGGACTGGGCCGTTCGTGTCTGGGCGGCCCTAGCCCCTAGACTGGAGGCAGGTGAGCCGGGAAGTCTGGTCGGCACGGTATTTGTCGACCCCACGATCAGGACACCTAATGGAGAACCCACCTTCAACTTCGCCCCGCGGCGGATCCATCGTCTTCGGACACGGCAGCTACGCCGAGGCGCTGCGCATCGGGGCGATACTGCGGAAAGAAACCGTCGGCGGCGCACTGCTGGTCGTCGCAGCCGTCGTCGCACTCTTCTGGGCCAACTCACCCTTGGCCGAGAGCTATTTCGCACTCCGGGACTTCAGGATCGGCTACGAGCCCTGGCACCTGAACCTCAGTCTCGGAGCCTGGGCCGCCGACGGACTGCTGGCAATCTTCTTCTTCCTCGTCGGACTCGAACTTAAACGGGAGTTCGTCGCCGGAGACCTGCGCCAAATCAGCAAATCCATCGTCCCCATCGCCGCCGCCGTTGGCGGTGTCGCTGTGCCCGCGGTCATCTACGCCCTGGTCAACCTCTCGAGCCCGGAGATGTTGCGGGGCTGGGCCATCCCCACCGCCACCGACATCGCCTTCGCCGTTGCCGTCCTGGCGATCATCGGCTCCCACCTGCCCAGCGCGCTGCGGATCTTCCTGCTCACCTTGGCCGTGGTCGATGATCTGATCGCGATCAGCATCATCGCCATCTTCTACTCCAGCGACATCCAGCCGGGGCCGCTGCTGCTGGCCCTGATTCCCCTGGGCCTCTACACTTTCCTCGCCCAGAAATACCGCCGGTTCTTCGGAACCAGGCTGGCGGCAGCCTGGCTCATCCTGCTGCCGCTGGGCATCGCCACCTGGATGCTCGTGCATGCCTCAGGCATCCACGCCACCGTCGCTGGCGTGCTGCTGGGGTTCGCCGTGCCCGTGATCCGCTCCCAGGCCAGCGGCGGTCCGGAAGCCGGTCCCGGCCTCGCGGAGACCTTCGAACACCGCTTCCGCCCCATCTCCGCCGGCATCGCTGTACCGATCTTCGCGTTCTTCTCCGCCGGAGTCGCCGTCGGAGGATGGGAAGGGCTGGTCTCGGCACTTACCGACCCGGTAACCCTGGGCATCATCCTCGCCCTCGTGCTGGGTAAGCCTGCCGGGATCCTCGGCACCACCTGGGTTCTCACGAAGGCCACCAGGGCAAGGCTGGATGACTCCTTCAAATGGATCGACATCTTCGGAGTCTCCGTCCTGGCCGGAATCGGTTTCACCGTCTCGCTGCTGGTGGCTGAACTCAGTTTCGGTCACGGAAGCATCCACGACGACCATGCCAAAGTCGGCATCCTGACCGCGTCTCTTATTGCTGCGCTGCTGGCAGCAGCCGTCCTCAGCACCAGAAACCGCCAATACCGGCTGGCAGAAGCCGCAGAGGAAATCGACTCCGACCAGGATGGCATCCCCGACGTCTACGAACAGGACCAACGCTCCTGAATCAGGTTTCGGTGGGCTCAACCGGCGGGGACTAGTGCAGCCCCATCGCATTCCGCACTTCGTCGAGGATGTGGTGCATGGCGGTCTCTGCCGCCGTGGCGTCCCCGCCGGCGACCGCTGCGGCCACTGCCTCGTGCGCGTCCAGGGCTTCGGGCCGGGGCTTGAACGGCATGAGACCCTGCTTGGTGCGGCTGGTGAGCACCTCGGCCACCATGCCCTCGAGCGAGGAAAACATCTCGTTGCCGCAGCTTGTCAGCACCAGCCGGTGGTAGGCGATGTCAGCCGCCAGGAACGCCTCCAGTTCACCGGCTTCACCCAGCCGCCGCAGGTCCGCGGCCAACTCCACCAGCTGGCTGCGCTCGGCGGCACTTGCCCGGCGGGCGGCGCCCGCGGCGGCGATGGGTTCGACGGCGATGCGCAGCTCGGTGAGGCTGGCGTACTGCTGCGCGCGGCGCTCTGAGGCAAGGCGCCAGCGCACAAGCTTGGGGTCGTAGACGTTCCAGCGTTCCGGGCTCTGCACCACAATCCCCACCCGCCGGCGAGAGTAGACCAGGTTCATCGACTCGAGGACCTTCATCGTGTCCCGGGCCACCGTCCGGGACACGCCGTACTCCTGCTGCAGGCCTTCGAGGGTGAGGCGGCTGCCGGGGCCAAGACGCCCGGAAGCGATTGCCACGCCAAGAGCGTCAAGGACGCGTTCATGCATCGCGGGTGACAACCCGCCGTCGTTCGCGTCATCCGCGCTGTCTGATGTCGCCGTCGACATGTTCCTGCCTTCCCTCCGCGCCCGGGGCGCCTCCCAAGACTACCGGACGATGAAGGCAAAGATATGACCTGTGACACGAAAAGATAGTATCTTTTAGGTGAATTGGTGATACCTTATCTCCAGCGCAGTTCGAATCGGGCTGCAGATTGAGCTTCTTCCACAAGCCAAAGACGTCTTCTTCGGAGGTAAACATGCAGTATCCAGCCACGCATCTGGTGGTCATGGGCGTTGCCGGTTCGGGCAAGTCCACCATCGCAGCGGCCCTGTCCAAGCATCTCGGGTGGGCGTGCGCGGAGGCGGACGAGTTCCACCCGCAGTCCAACATCGACAAGATGAGCCAGGGCATCCCGCTGCAGGACGAAGACCGCTGGCCCTGGCTGCAGCAGATCCAGGACTGGATGACCGAACAGGCCCGGGCCGGCCACAGCACCGTCCTCACCTGCTCCGCGCTCAAGCAGAGCTACCGGAGGCTGCTGTCCGAAGCCGAAGGCCGCGTGCTGTTCATCCACCTCCACGGCGAGGCAGCCCTGATCAGCGAGCGGATGCAGGGACGGGCAGGCCACTTCATGCCGCCTACGCTCCTGCCCAGCCAGCTGGCCACCCTGGAACCGCTGACCGCTGAGGAACTGGGGGCCGGCAGCCTCCGCCTGGACATCACCCGCTCCCCGGAGGAACTCATCCAGGCCATCCTTGCCGCGCTGAAGCTCCCTTCTGGCAAAGCACCGGGCGCTAACTAAGCCCCCGCACTCTTTCACCGCCCCAACTGCAAGACCCTGTTTCAAAGGAGAACCATGACCATCGAAGGATGGACCCAAACACTGGGCGCAGGACCACTGCTGCTCATCGCAGCAGCGGCGATCGCCGTACTGCTCTTCCTGATCATCCGGCTGCGCATGCACGCTCTGCTGGCACTGATTGTGGTCAGCCTGGCCACGGCCTTCGCCACCGGAATCCCTGCGAACCAGGTGGTCCCGGTGCTGGTCAACGGCTTCGGAACAACCCTGGGCACCGTCGCGCTGCTGGTCGGCCTGGGCGCCATGCTCGGCCGCATCGTGGAAACCAGCGGCGGCGCCAAGGTGCTGGCCGACTACCTGATCGGCATCTTCGGTGAAAAGCGGGCCCCCTTCGCCCTGGGCCTCGCGTCCCTGATCTTCGGCTTCCCGATCTTCTTCGACGCCGGGCTCGTCGTCATGCTGCCCGTCGTGTTCGCCGTCGCCCACCGCCTGGGCGGGGGAGTGCTGCGCTACGGCCTGCCCGCCGCCGGTGCGTTCTCCGTGATGCACATCTTCCTGCCGCCGCACCCTGGCCCGGTCTCGGCGTCGGCCTTCTTCGAGGCGAACGTCGGCCTGGTGACCATCGCAGGCCTGCTCACCGCGATCCCCACCTGGTACGTCACGGCCTACCTCTACGGCCTGTGGACCGGCAAGAAACTGGAGCTCCCCGTTCCGGAACTGCTGGGCCACGCCACCGCCGACGCCGAATCCCACCCGCCGCGGTTCCGCACCGTGATCGGCCTGCTGCTCCTGCCGCTGGCCCTGATCTTCATCAACACGGGCCTGAACACCTTCGCCGCCTCGGGCGTGCTGTCCGAAGAGGTCAAGAACGAACAGTGGTTCCAGCTGCTGCGCACGCTCGGTGAAACGCCGGTGGCACTGCTCATCTCCGTGCTGGTTGCCATGTTCGTCCTCGGCGCCCGCCGCGGAGTCCACAACGGCGCCCTGGAGAAGCTGCTTGAATCCTCGCTGGGTCCGGTCTGCTCGGTCATCCTCATCACCGGCGCCGGCGGCATGTTCGGCGGCGTGCTGCGCACGTCCGGCATCGGCGACGCCCTCGCCGATGTCCTCGGCAACATGGGTATCCCGCTCATCCTGGCTGGCTTCCTGATCTCCGCAATCCTGCGGATCGCCCAGGGCTCCGCGACCGTGGCACTGACCACGACTGCGGGCCTCATCGCCCCGGCCGTTGCCGCAGGCGGACTGAACGGCATGCAGGTCGCGGCCATGGTCATCGCCGTGGCCGCCGGCTCCGTGGTGGTCTCCCACGTCAACGACTCCGGCTTCTGGCTGGTGGGCCGCTTCTTCGGCATGGACGTCAAGACCACGCTGAAGACCTGGACCGTCATGGAAACCCTGATCGGCGTCATGGGCTTCACCATCGCCGCGGTGATCTTCCTGGTTGCCGGGCTGGCCGGATAGCTACTGCCTTCTGAAGTACGACGGGGGGAGGCCGGCAGATCTGCCGGCGTCCCGCCGTCGTACTTTTTTGTCTGAAAAGTGCGGGAGACTGGAAGCCACAACCACGAAGGCGGACCACATTGATCAATCTGCAGCAGGATGCTGAAGGCTTCATCCGGATGAACCGGCATTTCCCGGAGAGCATCCTCGTCTCCGTCACCTTTTCCGACGGCTCGGTGGAAGAGGTCTCCGGCAAGCGGCTCAACCAGGCGTATGACGAAGCCCTGGCCGAGTTCCGCGCACAGAACCATCTGGACGCGAAGGGGTTCTCGCGTCACCAGAAAAGCCGGAGCAATCCCGGCAACAAGGTCGACTTCGTGCGGGTCCAGCCCGGCATGGGTGGCTGAGTCCCTACCGCTGATCGAGGTTGCCGAGATCCAGTCCGGGTTTCGGCGAGCTCAACCAGCGGTTCCGCCTACTCCGCGAGGGCCTTGATGACCTCCTTGGCCACGTCCTCACTGGACTGCGGGTTCTGGTCGCTGATCAGGTTGCCCTCGCGCACCACGTGGCTGGCCCAGTCCGGGCCGGTTTCCACGTTGGCGCCCTTCCCCCGCAGTGCCGTCTCCACGAACCAGGGCGTGTTCTCGCCGGTGCCGCCGCCCATCTCCTCCGAGTTGGTGAAGACCGTGAGTTTGCGCCCCGCGAAAGCGAACGCGCCGTCGTCGGCCGTGGCGCTGAGCAGGCCTGCCGGGCCGTGACAGAAGGGCGCGATAATTTTACTGGCGCCGTCCGCCTCCACGAGGATCCGGCCGAGGTCCTCATCCTGGAACAGGTCCGCCATGGGGCCGTGGCCGCCCGGCAGGACGACGGCGTCGTACCCGGACATGTCGACGTCGGCCAGCACCATCGGCGCGAAGAGGTCTACGTCGATCATCTCCAGATAGGTCCGGAAGTCCTCCGCCCGCTCCTCGCTGCCGACCATGTCCGGCTGCAGGCTGATCTTGTCCACGGTGGGCTTGACGCCGCCGGGGGTGGCGAAGTCCACGTTGTGTCCGGCCTGCTGCAGGGTCCGGTGCGCCACCACCAGCTCCTCGGCCCAGAACCCCGTGGGGTGCTGGCTGCCATCCTTCATGGTCAGCGAATCGGCCGCCGAGACGACCATCAGAATGTTAGCCATTGTCCTTGCTCCTTGTGTGGTTTTTCTTGGTGTTGACGGGCTCAGCCGGCGGTCCATTCCCTCAGCCGCAGCGGCGGCTCCTCGCCGCCGGCCTTCTGAAGCAGCACCTGGTTCACGCCCGTCAGGCCGCCCTCGAAGCCGAGAGCGCTGGCCGCCATGTAGAGCCGCCAGATGCGGGCGCGGCCGTCGGATGTCAGCCGCACGGCCTCGTCCCACTGCTCCTCGAGGTTCTTTACCCACGCCCGCAGCGTCAGCGCATAGTGCCGGCGGAGGGCCTCGACGTCCAGCACCTCGAAGCCGCCGCCCTCCAGCGCCACCACCAGCTCGCCCAGGCTGAGCATCTCGCCGTCGGGGAAGACGTAGCGGGGGATGAAAGAGTCCGGATCGTCCTCGGTGGGCCCGGCGTTCCAGGAGATGGCGTGGTTCAGCAATCGGCCGCCCGGCCGCAGCAGCCCGTGGAGCTGCGCGACGTAGCGGCCCAGCTGTTCGCGGCCGACGTGCTCGGACATGCCGATAGAGCTGATCGCGTCGTAGGGGCCGTCGGTCACATCGCGGTAGTCCTGGACCCGGATGTCCACGAGTTCAGTGAGCCCGGCCTCGGCCACCCGCTTGCGGGCCAGCTCGGCCTGCTCGATGGACAGCGTGATGCCGACGACGCTCACCCCGAACCGCCCGGCGGCATGCAGTGCGAAGCTTCCCCAGCCGCAGCCCACGTCCAGCACCCGCATGCCGGGTTTCAGACCCAGCTTCCGGCAGGCGAGGTCGAGTTTGGCTTCCTGCGCGGCATCCAGGCCTGCTTCCTCGTCCGACCAGACCGCGCACGAGTAGACCAGCGTCGGGCCGAGGACCAGCCGGTAAAAGTCGTTGCCGACGTCGTAATGGTGTGAGATCGCCGCGGCGTCCCGTTTCTTGGAGTGCCTCCTGCCGTGCTTTTCCACCCTCGCCTCCTCCGGCGGGGGAGCGGGGTTGGGCCCGAGCGCGCCCAGCCGGACACCCGTGGTCACCAGCGTCCACAGTTCCCGGGGTGTCAGCGGACTGAACGGGCCGGGCTCGGCGAACTTGCCGGCGGAGCTGAGGGCCGCGAAGGCCGCGAAGATGTCGCCGTGCGCGTTGATTTCACCGGCGACGTAGGCCCGGCTCAACCCCAGCTGCCCGGGCGCCCACAGGATCCGCCGCAGCGCCCGCCGGGACGTGAACTCGATCAGCGGGGCATCTTCGGGACCGGCTTCGGAGCCATCCCAGGCCCGCAGCCGGACGGGTATCTGCTCCGTGGCGGACCGCCCATTGTTCAATTCCCCGGTGCCGAGAACAATGGCCAATGCCCTGGCCAGCTTTGGTGCCGCTCCGGTCGTCTTTGCCATCCTCGCTTTTGTCATCCTCAGCGCCTCTCGTCCCGTGCCCCAGCTCGGCGGGCTGCGCCATTGCAGTCCCGTGGCAATAACGTACACAAGCCTGCGTGTAGCGCACAGGGAGACAGGCCTGTCTCGCGGGGTCCGGCGGCCCGCCGGAGTACCTTCGCTCGGCGAACTCGCTGATTTGGGCGGCCAGGTGAACTGGGGCCGTCCCAAACATCTCGACTCTGGACCGGATATCAGGCCGGTGGGATCCTGATCCAAACGTCGACGGGGGGAGAAAGGCTGTAGCTAACCATGGAAGAATCCGCCGATACGCGGCAACGGCTGTCCGAGCGCATTGACCAAAAGCAGCAGGCCATCCGCTCGTACCTTGGGCGGGAGCGACCGCGCCGGAACAGACTCTCCAACATCAGCATCGTGGGCAGTGCGCTGGCGGCCGCGCTCACGGCCGGACCGGCAGTGGGCGGAACCGGATTCACGGAGGCGGTACGCGGGATCTTCTCGCTGGACGATGACTCCGTCGTGTGGCGCTTCCTCTGCCTTGCAGCGGTAATTTTCTCCGTGTCCGCCGCCCTGGCAACGAATTTCGCCAACTCCCGGGCCTTGGGCGAAAAGGTGAGTGCGGCCGAGAGCGCCAACGCCCAACTCGAGGGCCTGCAGCTGTCGCTGAACTTCGGCAACCTCGCCGTGCCCGATGCCCTCAAGCTCTACCAGCAAGCCGTGGCGCCGGTGGCGTTCGTGGACGAGGTCCCTTTGCGCTGAGCTGCTTTTTTCTAAGAACTCACGACGACGGGTGGCTGGCAAGAATGCCAGCCACCCGTTGTCATCTCGAAGAGTTAGCCCAAGGCATCACAGACGTCGATGACCTGGCCAGGGTCGGTGACCTCGAATCTCGTCCGCTCGGAGCCATCTAGGTTGAGCGTGTAATGGAAGTTCCCTGTTACCAGCGAAAGTCCGGAATCCGGGTCGGGAATGAGCAATAGGTTGTTCCCAGTGGCTTGAACATCCCTGAACTTTGTGCCATTTTCATCAACCAGTACTTGTTCATGAATGACGCCCGTGATCACGTAGCTGACAGTGGTCCCGGTCTTCACATTCGTTAGCGTGATTTTCGCACCCGGGGAAATAGTCGTTGTCCTGTCGCCGGGAAGTTCAATGACCTTTATCTTTCCTGTGAGCGTCGCTTTCACCTTGAAGCTGCAGAATCCGTTGAGGTAAAACGTCCCCTCGTTAAGAGCTGGTGCGAATGGGTTCGGTTCCTTGGCTGCTGGGGCGGCAGTCGCGGGGACGCCGCCAGCAATCAGCCCGATCAAAAGGGCAAAGAGAATGAACAGCTTTTTCATGATGTAACTCCATCAAAGAGTAAACAAAGCGCGTCTTGGGCGGAAGGTCCGGATAGGCGCACGAAGAAGTGTTGGGGTTTGAAATACTAATAAGCGACAAGTATTTCTATAAGGCGGTTCTCCCGCGAGAAGTCCGCAAATGAGTTGCCACGGGAAGAGCGCCGCATGTCTATTTCCCACTCATTTACCCTTGCCCTAAAGTAAGGGTCAGCTCTCGGCATTGTCTTCTTTGATTAATGCTTAGGTGCAGGATATTAGACCCTGCTTCTCATGCTTGGGAAGACGATTTCATTATTTGTCAAGGAATTCGAACTGGTTGTCACCGCCGCGATCCACTCGGTTCACCCCGCGGTCGCATGCCCTTAACCCGCCCCGTCAACCATGGGCCTCATGACTGCCTTCACCCGCCGAAATGTCCTCAAAGGTGCCATCGCCGCTGCCGGTGCCGCCGCCGTCGCGCCCTCACTGGTGGTCCCGGCCCACGCAGCCCGGCCGTCCGCGGTTCCCCTGGTGCGCAACCGCCTGACCCTCCCCTCCGGCATCTCCACCGGGGACGTCACCACCAACTCCGGAGTTCTATGGTCGCGCGCGTCGGGCGCCGGCCGACTGGTAGCCAGCCTGGTGGCGGTCGACGAGGACGGGTCCGCGCTCCGCGGCAGCCGCGCCTTCAACCGCGTGCTGCGCGGCACCACTGCCAGCGACGCCACCGACTTCACCTCGAAGATCGCAGCCCGTGACCTCCTGGCGGGAACCCGCTTCGCGCTTACAATGCACTTCGAGGACCCGGACGGCAACGCGGGCGAAACCGCCCGCGGTTCCTTCAGCACCGCGCCCGGCTCGAAGGCCAACAGCGTCTGGTCCCGCAGCGGCGGGACGAAGCGCGGCCAGAGCTTCGTCTGGACCGGCGACACCGCGGGCCAGGGCTGGGGCATCAACGAGGAGATCGGGGGCATGCGCGGGTATGCGGCCATGCTCGCCACGAAGCCGGACTTCTTCATCCACTCGGGCGACACCATCTACGCCGACGGCCCCATCGCCGCCCAGGTCACCGAGCCCGATGGACAGATCTGGCGCAACATCGTCACCGAAGAAGTCTCCAAGGTGGCCGAAACCCTCGAGGAGTACAGGGGGCGGCACCGCTACAACCTCATGGACAAGAACATCCGCGCCCTCTACGCCGAGGTCCCGGTCATCGCCCAATGGGACGACCACGAAACCACGAACAACTGGTACCCCGGCGAAATCCTCACCGACGCGCGCTACACCGAGCGCCGCGTGGACGTCCTCGCCGCCCGCGGCCGCCAGGCCTGGCAGGAATACCAGCCCATCGCCCAGCTCAGCGACGGCAGCACCGGCTTCGAGCCTGCCCGCATCTACCGCAAGATCACCCGCGGCCCGCAGCTGGACATCTTCTGCCTGGACATGCGCACCTTCAAGGACCCCAACACCGACGGCAAGGAAACGAACCTCACCCACATCCTCGGCCAGGAACAGGCCGACTGGCTTATCCGCGAGGTCAGCACGTCCAAGGCCACGTGGAAGGTGATCTCCGCAGACCTGCCGCTGGGCGTCATCGTCCCTGACGGGCCCGCAGCGCAGGAGTCCCTCTCCAACCGCGACGCCGGCGCCCCCTTGGGCAAGGAACTCGAGATCGCACGCGTATTGTCCGCGTTCAAGCGCAACCGGGTTAGAAACGTCGTCTGGCTCACCGCGGACGTGCACTACTGCGCCGCCCACCACTACTCACCCGAGCGTGCAGCCTTCCAGGACTTCGACTCCTTCTGGGAGTTCGTGGGCGGGCCCATCAACGCGGGGAGCTTCGGCCCCAACCAGATGGACGGCACCTTCGGCCCCGAGGTGGTCTTCTCGCGGGCAGGGGCCTACGCCGGCGAGTCCCCGCGCAGCGGTGAAAGCCAGTACTTCGGCCACGTGGACCTCGGCGCGGAAGACGTCTTCTCCGTCACCCTCCGCAACGCGAACGGCACGGTGATCTTCCGCAAGGACCTGAACCCGGAGCGCTGAGGACGGGCTCAACCTGCGGGGACAGGCTCAATCGACGGTAACCTCGGGCTGCTGAACGGCGCCGGGCGATTGGTACCTGATCTTCGCGGCCTGCCGCATGGCTTCCATCGATTCCTCGACGCTCAGAAGCACCGTGGTTTCGAATGAGCTCAGTGCACCGCCTCCGCTGATTGCCAGTGCCACTGCTGCCATGGACACGTTGTCGGGGGCCTCCCACAGGTTGTATCCGTCGTGGGTGCCGAAGGCGTACCAGAACCCGTGGAGCTTCCCGCCGACCGATTCGATGTAAGCCTGGGCGGCTTTTCGTCGGTCCTCAGGGTTGTTGATCAGCCGTGCCCAGGTGTCCGGTGTGTAGCTGAATTTGGATAGGTAGAGCGGCATCGTCTTGTCCTTTCGTTCACTGCCGGAAGCAGGATGCACCCAGAATGGCAGGCTGCTGTGCGGCCAGCAACGGCTGGATTTCTGGCCTGGCGTGCTCACGGTCAGGGAGGTAGTCACCCGGCCTGTCCGGTGGGACGATTCAACTATGAGCGAGAACTTTCCGGACCATGGGCCGCACCTGCACGCGCATGCGGCTCCCACCACCCAGCAGATGCGCACCGTTGGCCAGCGCCGCCGGGATGCGGAAGAGAAGCTGGAACAGCATCTTCAGGAAGCCCGCCACAAGGAGGGCCCCAGGCATGATGAGCCAGTCACACTGGCGGGCACTCCGGCGGCGGACGAGAACGACGGCGGCCTGGCCGCCTCGGAGGGCGTTGGTCCGAACCCCGGGCGGTAGGTTCCGACACGCTCAACCAGCACGACGGCGGGTGGCCGGCAGACCTTGCCGGCCACCCGCCGTCGGGCTTCTCCGGGCGGGGCAGAGTGTCAACGGTCTTTTCATTGACCGGATGGTGCACGTCACATTTTCCACCGAGAACGTAATTCGGCATCTGTTCTGCAAGAATGGCGAAGTCATGTGCGGGAGGTCACAAGCAAAGGCGCTTGAGGCCTTCCGCGCTATGCCCTGGGGAGGCAAGGATGTCAGGAATCAGTTTTACGGCCATCGATTTTGAAACGGCCAATGGCCACCGCGGCTCGGCGTGCGCCGTCGGCCTGGTGAAGGTCCGCGACGGGCACATCGTGGACACGGCGTCGTGGCTCATCAAGCCGCCGCCCGGCATCGACGACTTTGATCCCATCAATGTGGAACTCCACGGCATCGCGGAACAGGACGTCCAGAACGCCGCCGACTGGGAGATGTCCCTCGAAGGCATCCTGCAGTTCGTCGGCGAGGACCCGCTCGTGGCGTTCGACGCCGCCTACGACGCCTCCGTGATGCGCCAAGCCACCGAGCACCAGCACCTGGACCTGCCGGCCAAGGACTTCTACTGCGCCCTGCACCTCGCCCAGGACCACCTGGCCCTGCCGCGGCACCGCCTCAGCGACGTTCTCGCCGCCCTGGATCTTCCGCCGGTTGAGCGGCATGAGCCGCGGGCGCACGCGCTGGCCTGCGCCCAGATTGTGCTTGCCATTGCGGCCGCACGGCGTTTCTCCACGCTGGCCGAGGTTTGGGAACAGCCGACGACGGCGGTCGGCAAGCGCCGCCGTGGCCGGCGCGTCCGCACCGACGCCGACCCTGAGGCTGAAACACCCGGCGCCGGACGTTCGGAACCTGATGCTGCACCTGAGGGACGGGATGAGCCTGACGCCAACCTGGCGGTCGTGGCGCCCGACGCCGGCCCGCGCCGGACTGCTCACCTGGTTCAGTTGGGTCGGACAGAGGCTGCGCCCGTAGAGGACGGTGACGCTGAACCGGACCGTACACCCCGTCGGGGTGCCGCGAAGCGCGCGTTCAGTACCGCAGCGGGACTGGTGCTGTTCGCGCTGGGTGTGGCGGCCGCCGTCGGACTCGCCTACCTCACCGGACTCACCATCCGGTCCTTCGCGGCCGGCCAGAGCGCCGCCGCTGCCGTGACGCTCGCCGCGGGCCTGGCCACAGCCTGGGCGGTCTGGGCATCAGTGACGGGCGGATGGCACCGGCTCCGGCCCGGCAACTGAGCAGTCTTTCTCCGGCCTGCCGTCGCGGCTTCATTCTTCCTGTCTGCGAGAATGCTCCTGACCGGGGGCGGGCACAGTTGACCACTAAAGCTACGTCCCTTCAGCTCAGCGAGGCCTTGCGGCCGGGGAAGGCGGACATCCATGCCCATGTGGGCGCAGGCGCTGCTGTGGGGAACTCTTGCCGGCGGAGCGCTGGTTCTCGGCTCGGGACTGTCCTGGAAATGGAACATCCCCGCGAAGCTTGTCTCCTCGATCATGGCGTTCGGCGCAGGCGTCCTCATCTCCGCGCTCGCGTTCGAACTCGTGGACGAGGCCGTGCAGGGCGGCGGACTCTGGCCCACGGTCCTCGGCTTCCTCGCCGGCGCGGTAGTCTACGTCAGCGCCAACGCGCTGCTTGCCCGCTCCGGAGCCAAACACCGGAAGCGGTCCAAAGACCAGCAGCCCTCCGAAAAGGAGGATCCGGGCAGCGGTACGGCCATCGCCATCGGGGCACTCCTGGACGGCATCCCGGAATCCGTGGTCCTGGGCCTCGGCCTGATCACGGCAGGCACCGTGAGCCCGGCCATGCTTGCCGCGGTCTTCATCTCAAACGTCCCGGAAGGGCTGTCCAGCACGGCGGGCATGAAGAAGGCCGGCCGCAGCGCCAAGTACGTCTTCGGCGTGTGGGGCGGGATCGCGCTGCTGTGCGGGCTCGCCTCGCTTATCGGCTACACGGCCCTGGAAACCGCGCCCGCCGGGATGGTGGCCTTCATTACGGCCGTGGCAGCAGGCGGGATCCTTGCCATGCTCGCGGACACGATGATCCCCGAGGCCTTCGAGGAGCACCACAACCTCACCGGCCTGGTGGCGGCCGTGGGCTTCCTCTCTGCCTTCACCATCCACCACGTCGGCGGATAATTTTCCTTTTTTCGGGAGGTCTAACGCTCCTTGGGGATAAGGATCCACAAGGCGATATAGACCAGCTCCCCGACGCCGAACAGGCCGAACAGCACAAAGCCGATCCGGACAAGAGCCTTGGAAATACCGAATCGTGCAGCCAGCGCCGCGCAGACGCCCGCGATCATCTTGCCGCTCCGGGGGCGAACCATACCTGCTTCCATGCCGCCACAGTAGCAGCCGGTTACGCGTGAGTCAGCGGCCCGGCCGCGGCAGTTTCCGGAGCGCTTGAACCAGACGACGGCGGGCCCGGGGCAACCCGGTGTTGGGTCACCAAAAGTACCCCGACGACGGGCGGGCGGCGACGCTGTCGCCCTCCCGCCGTCGAGCTTTAACGAGCGGTCCCTGAGGATCCGCTCAAGCTGCGGTGACCGTTACTGTCTTTGCGGCGAGTACCTTCGATGTGATCCAGTGCAGGAACTGGACGCTGATGGTGTACTTTCCGGGCGCCGGCGGGCGGAGCAGGAAGTCGAACTTCTCTGCGGCGCCGGACTTGATGATGTTGGTCAGCAGCGGCTGCCCGGCCATCGAGGGCTGAACCGCCGGGCCCGTGGGGTTCGGGGTGGTCCAGAACGCCCGGCCGTCGTGTGCGATCAGCTCGGCGATTCTGGCCGGTCTGCCCGCCGCGTCGGTGATCGTGGTCAGTGTGGGGAAGTAGTCCACGTTGACCATCCGCACCAGGGTTGGGTACCTGCCGTTCCGGACAACGTTGGCCCGCATCTGGGAGATGGTCCAGACTACGTCATCACCTCTTGGCCGGCTGGGGATGGTGCCGCCAATGAGGAAAAAGTGCCTGGGCTCGAAGCGGTTTAGTCCCGCATCTTCGCCGTTGAGCCCGGCAGCGTGGTTCATTTCGTGCCACCGGGGATCGATGGAGTAAGGCGCAATCAAGGTCTCCGTGGCGATGTCATACAGTGGGCCCTCAAACGTGTGACGGCGCGCCCCGGCCGGCGCCGGCATGACCGGATTGGCCGGAGGATCGACGACGATGGCACCGAACATGCCCATTTGCACGTGGAGCGGGGTGTTGACGTGGCAGTGGTAGAAGTAGGTGCCGGCCGAGCCACGGTTGGGGTTGCCGCGTTCGGCAACATCCGGCCTCCACTGGTACGTGTAGTGCCCCGAAACCTCAAAGGAAGTGTGCCCCACGCCGTCGTTCCTCGGGTCCGGCTCGATGCCGTGCCAGTGGATGGTGTGGACCCTCTTGCTGGGCTTAATAGTGGCCTGGAAGAGCTGGCCTTCCCGCATCCGCACCGTTGTTCCGGGGACCTGGCGCCCGAACTCGTTGCCCTCGAAGCTCCACATCTCATGCTCGGAGCCATCCGGGAAATCGAACTTCCGGTTGAAGAAATCCAGCTCGACAAGCACGTCAGGCTTCAGCACGAACTCGGTTTCCGGGCTGCCCTCGTGGGGCTGGTCCGACGAGAAGTCCACCTGGCTCCTGAACACGTGGTGCGGATCCGTGGCCGTGGGCGGCGTCCCCTGGACGGGGCCGGGCTGGGCGGCCAGCACCCAGTCGGCCACCAGCCCGCCCGGGTAGAGCCCGCCGCGCGCCGTCTGGGAGGGTTCCGCATGGCAGTGCATCGGGTACGTCCAGTCCTCGTTCCTTGCGTTCCACACCTGGTCGATGGCCTCCGGGGGCCTCCGGACCGGAAGCATCGCCTCCTTGCGCTC
The DNA here is from genome assembly GCF_040448525.1 of Arthrobacter sp. K5. Taxonomy (NCBI): domain Bacteria; kingdom Bacillati; phylum Actinomycetota; class Actinomycetes; order Micrococcales; family Micrococcaceae; genus Arthrobacter; species Arthrobacter sp. K5. Next base: position 4,426,489 of record NZ_CP159279.1, read on the forward strand.
CAGCGGCTGCAGCTGGACGGTGTCCTCCCACTGCTGGAGCACCACGTCACCCTGCGGTGAGACGCGGCCGTTGGACCGGGGGAAATCGATGCCGTTTGCCCGCACGGTCCAGACATGGTTGCCGTGGTAATGGAGCTGGTGGTCCACGATGCCCGCGTTGAGCATCCTCATGAGGTGTCCGGTGCGGATTGCCCCGGCTGACGGGGTGGCGCTGAAATTGCGCACGTCGGTTTCGCGGGGATGGCCCGACGGCAGGGTGTCCTCGTACCGCCGCTCGTTGAACACCTGGTCTGCGGTGACGGCCAGCGCCTGAAACCCCGAATGCCCGTTGATGGTGAAGTAGTCCGGCACCGCCGGGGTAGCGAGGGGATCCACCGACTGCCCCCTCGAAGCGATGCGGGCCCAGTTGGAATCCACGTCGTGGCACAGCCACAGCCACTGGCGCTCGAATTCGGCTGCACCGGGCGCGAGTCGCCATGCGTTGCGGGGATCTATCACCACGAGGGCTCCGTAGAGACCCAGGGTCCGTTCCACGGGCTGGTTGCCGGGGTCAGTGAAGATGTAGGTTCCGGGTAGCGGGGCCCGGAATTCCACAAGCTTGTTTTGGCCGGGGGTGACGGGACCGGAGCCGACGTCGGCCCCGCCGGGTCCGGCGCGGTGGAACCGGATCTCGTGGGGCTGGGGAAGATTGTTGTGCAGTCGGATCTGGATGGTGCCGCCCGTTTCCGCGATCAGCGTGCGGTCCGGAAAGTAGCTGGCCCAGTAGCCGCGCCGGCCAAGAAACTGCCGGGTGAATAGCGGGTCCGGCCGCAGTGGGGAAGGCCTGCCGCGCGGTGGTACGGGCGCTGCAATGGGGTAGCTCCTGCTGGCCATCACCCGGCCGTTAGCCGCGATGACCCGCGGGCTTATAGCCAGCGCGGGCTTCGGATCATTTCTCGCGGTGCGGCGGTCCCCGAACCCACGATGGTAGACGAGCGATCCATCCACCATCGGAACGAATCCCTCGTTGACGTGGATGTCCAAGACTGCCATTGCCGACCTCCTGTGTATTGGAGACCGGGAAATGCTGAACACAGGTCCATGTCGCCCCCAATTGCGCTTACAGACAGCACTCATGGTGGTCGGGGGAGCCTAGAGAAAACTTGTGGCGCCGTTGAGGGAGGAGCATGTCCTGACATACGCCTCCCGGCGGGGCTAGTTCACGATGCCGGAATCCTGGGGAGTGCCGGGCAACCCCGCGGCGGCCTCGAGCCGCAGTTCAAGGTCCGCCATGACCATCGCCGCCAGGTCCCGGAGGTTGGCGTTGTCCTCGGCGGTCATGGTGCGCGGTTCGAAGTCCAGGATGCACAGGGTGCCGAGGTTGTAGCCGTCCCGGGTCTTGAGGGGAGCGCCGGCGTAGAACTTCAGGCCGAAGTCACCCGCGACCAGCGGGTTGAGCAGGGTACGGGGGTCTTCCGGGGCGTTCTCCACCACCCAGAGCCCGTCCTGCAGGATCGCCGACGCGCACAGGCCAGGGTCCCTGCTGATCTGCTCAACATCGACGCCGTGGTGGGACTTGAACCAGATCCGGTCATGATCAACGATCGACACGATGGCCACCGGCACCGAGAAGAGCCTGGCGGCCAGCGCCGTGATCCTGTCGAAGGCGCCGTCCGGGGGAGTGTCGAGGATGCCGTAGCTGTGCACCGCCTGCATCCGGGCTTCCTCGTCTGCAGGTATGACAGCGGCATCCACCTTGTGCTTGCCGCGGCTGCTCTGGGACAGCTCATACAGGGCCTGGCTCACCTCGCTGGTTGACGGCCTGTCCTCCGGATTCCGCGCCGTCATCGCGGCCAGGAGGAGCCGCCACTCGGGATCAACGTCGTCAGGGATATGCGGGTCGTCCATGAGGCGGGCGAGGGCGCTCTGCAAGGGGTCACCCGGGAAGGCTTGCTGCCCGGTGAGGCTTTCAAGCAGCACCAGGCCCAAGGAGTACACATCACTTGGTGGCCCGATGGGCTCGGCTTTCGCCTGCTCCGGGCTGAGGTAGCCCGCGGTGCCGAGGAATCCGCCGTCGTGCAGGTCCGGCGCGTCGGCCATGAGCGCGATGCCGAAGTCCGTCAGCTTTGCGTGCATTCGCGCGGTGTCGTGCTGGTAGTCGAATACCAGGATGTTTCCGGGCTTCACGTCCCGGTGAACCACGCCGCTTTCGTGGATGTAGGCGAGGGCATCGGCCACGTCGTAGCCCATCTCGGCCGTGTGGCGGGAGGAGAGGGGGCCTTCGCTGAGGCGGCGCTTAAGATCCGGGCCTTCCACGAGTTCCATTACCAGGTAAATGAGCGTGCGGCCGGCTTCCGTCCGGTCCACGCCGGCGTCAAGGAGTGTGATCAGGCTGTGGTGGTTCAGGGATGCGAGGACTTTGACTTCGGCGTCATCGTCGCGCGCTGTTTCCTGCGCGGCGTTGCTTCTGTTGATGACCTTCAGGGCCACTTCGCGCTCGAGGGAGTCGTCGACGGCCCGGTAGACGTTGGCCATAGCGCCGGAACCGATCTGTTCCACCACCCGGTACCTTCCGCCGAGGACTGTGCCTTCTGCAATGCCGGGTTGTACGGCCATGAGGTACCTTAATTTCCCGCCGGGCCCGGGGGCTCGGCGCTGTTAGTGCGTTGAAGCGTTGTGACAGCAGTGTGCGCCTGATACAGGGTTTTGGGTACGCAGAAAGAGCCGATATGCATCGGCTCTTTCTGTGGTTCCGCCTAGATAAGGCTGGGGGCGCTCGCCAGGATGTAGTCCGCGGCTGCGGGCCCGGTCATGGCCAGCTCACAGTTCGCCGGATCAATGCCGCGCTCCCGGAGAGCGGCAAACAGGGAGTCAGGGGCGGCTGGCTGCAGCTTATGAATCAGGCACCAGCTGGTGTAAAGGCCAAAAAGCTCGTCGGGACCGAGAACTGTGTCGGTTTCCCGTTCCGTGGTCAGCGCCTCGGCGATGAATTGTTCAAACTTGGTGGCGTCCATTTTGGGCTCCTTTAAGGGCATGTACATTGATCCGCCGTTTCTGCTTCAGCGATAAACGGATCTCCGCCCATGGGGGCCGTCGATCTATTTGAAACTTATGCGAGACAGACTGTTCTGTCTAGTTGAGCCGGTAATGCGCAGACCTAGTACTTGGGATAACCGCTACTGATGAGTACGCGCGTTGCTCTTGGGTGCCCTTCGGCCGGCCGGGCGGTTGCACTCCTGTGCTTAGGTGTTAGTGAAGTACGCCGGTCTCGGCTCGATTTGCACGTGCCTCCGGGGCCGTGTAAAGTCATTCGAGTCGCCGCCGCTGAAGCGGAAAGATAGCGACCGACCCCCTTTCTGACAGCCTGAAAAACGGTGCACTTAGCGGTGTGCCGGACACGGGCCGGGGACCTTCCTGCAAGCGGAAATCGCGGAAACGCTGATTTGCAAAGCTTCGCCGGGTCGGGTAAGTTTGAAAAGTTGCTCCGGAGCGATCCTGAACGTTGGTTTGGGTGGTGCCGGGTGTGTCTGTTGTTTGAGAACTCAATAGTGTGCCAAGTTTGTTGATACCGATTTTTTTATGAATTGGTTGATTGTGCCGGGCTGCCCACCCCCGTGGTGTGGCCTGGTGTTTTTAGCTGGTTTCAAATTTTGTGCAGCCTTCGTTCCTGTTATTTCCGGGGGTGTTGGTTGTGTCTGTTTTACTTCAACGGAGAGTTTGATCCTGGCTCAGGATGAACGCTGGCGGCGTGCTTAACACATGCAAGTCGAACGATGATCCGGTGCTTGCACCGGGGATTAGTGGCGAACGGGTGAGTAACACGTGAGTAACCTGCCCTTGACTCTGGGATAAGCCTGGGAAACTGGGTCTAATACCGGATATGACTCCTCATCGCATGGTGGGGGTGGAAAGCTTTTGTGGTTTTGGATGGACTCGCGGCCTATCAGCTTGTTGGTGAGGTAATGGCTCACCAAGGCGACGACGGGTAGCCGGCCTGAGAGGGTGACCGGCCACACTGGGACTGAGACACGGCCCAGACTCCTACGGGAGGCAGCAGTGGGGAATATTGCACAATGGGCGAAAGCCTGATGCAGCGACGCCGCGTGAGGGATGACGGCCTTCGGGTTGTAAACCTCTTTCAGTAGGGAAGAAGCGAAAGTGACGGTACCTGCAGAAGAAGCGCCGGCTAACTACGTGCCAGCAGCCGCGGTAATACGTAGGGCGCAAGCGTTATCCGGAATTATTGGGCGTAAAGAGCTCGTAGGCGGTTTGTCGCGTCTGCCGTGAAAGTCCGGGGCTCAACTCCGGATCTGCGGTGGGTACGGGCAGACTAGAGTGATGTAGGGGAGACTGGAATTCCTGGTGTAGCGGTGAAATGCGCAGATATCAGGAGGAACACCGATGGCGAAGGCAGGTCTCTGGGCATTAACTGACGCTGAGGAGCGAAAGCATGGGGAGCGAACAGGATTAGATACCCTGGTAGTCCATGCCGTAAACGTTGGGCACTAGGTGTGGGGGACATTCCACGTTTTCCGCGCCGTAGCTAACGCATTAAGTGCCCCGCCTGGGGAGTACGGCCGCAAGGCTAAAACTCAAAGGAATTGACGGGGGCCCGCACAAGCGGCGGAGCATGCGGATTAATTCGATGCAACGCGAAGAACCTTACCAAGGCTTGACATGGACCGGACCGCCGCAGAAATGTGGTTTCTCCTTTTGGGGCCGGTTCACAGGTGGTGCATGGTTGTCGTCAGCTCGTGTCGTGAGATGTTGGGTTAAGTCCCGCAACGAGCGCAACCCTCGTTCCATGTTGCCAGCGCGTAATGGCGGGGACTCATGGGAGACTGCCGGGGTCAACTCGGAGGAAGGTGGGGACGACGTCAAATCATCATGCCCCTTATGTCTTGGGCTTCACGCATGCTACAATGGCCGGTACAAAGGGTTGCGATACTGTGAGGTGGAGCTAATCCCAAAAGCCGGTCTCAGTTCGGATTGGGGTCTGCAACTCGACCCCATGAAGTCGGAGTCGCTAGTAATCGCAGATCAGCAACGCTGCGGTGAATACGTTCCCGGGCCTTGTACACACCGCCCGTCAAGTCACGAAAGTTGGTAACACCCGAAGCCGGTGGCCTAACCCCTTGTGGGAGGGAGCCGTCGAAGGTGGGACTGGCGATTGGGACTAAGTCGTAACAAGGTAGCCGTACCGGAAGGTGCGGCTGGATCACCTCCTTTCTAAGGAGCACCTACAGTCTCTGCGGCCCGTGTAGGCGGGTGTGGAGGGGTTGTCAGGAGTAAAGGCCCGTTGCGCAGACGTTTGTTCTGCGGCGGGTGCTCATGGGTGGAATATCAACGGATAGCGGCCGCGTGTTTTTTTCCTGTGTTTAGTACGGATGGGTTCCCTGTGGGGGTTTGTCTTGGAACGGTGCGGGTGGGGGATGCGTGGTTTAGTGTTTGGCACACTGTTGGGTCCTGAGGCAACAGGGCCGGGGAGGCTGCGGTTTTTGGCCGTGTTTTCCCGGGGCTTGTTTGTTTCTGGTTTCCTGGCTGCACCGGTCATGCGCGTTGGCCCCTTTGGGGGGTTGTGTGTGGGGTGTGTGGTACGGGGTTGTTGTTTGAGAACTACATAGTGGACGCGAGCATCTTTTATAAGAAGCAATTTCCAAGAATATGAACCTGGATCTGGCTGCGCGTGATGATGGCTTCCTTTTTTGGGGGTGGTTGTTGGGTGTGGTTGGTTTTCATGGTTCTCTCGAAAATTACTGATTGATCTTTTGTGGTCAAGTTTTTAAGAGCACACGGTGGATGCCTTGGCATTAGGAGCCGAAGAAGGACGTAGGAATCTGCGATAAGCCTGGGGAGTCGATAACCGGACTGTGATCCCAGGGTGTCCGAATGGGGAAACCCCGCCAGACGCGCGAGTGATCTGGTGACCCGCATCTGAACACATAGGGTGCGTGGAGGGAACGCGGGGAAGTGAAACATCTCAGTACCCGCAGGAAGAGAAAACAACAGTGATTCCGTTAGTAGTGGCGAGCGAACGCGGATCAGGCTAAACCGACCCATGTGTGATAGCCGGCGGGCGTTGCATGGGCGGGGTTGTGGGACTTGTTGTCCTGGTTCTGCCGGACCGGGGAGGTGTGAGTGCTGGTATAGGTGAACGGTCTTGAAAGGCCGGCCGTAGAGGGTGTGAGCCCCGTAACCGTAATGCTGTGTACCGCCTTTGATGAGTATCCCAAGTAGCACGGGGCCCGAGAAATCCCGTGTGAATCTGTCAGGACCACCTGATAAGCCTAAATACTCCCTAATGACCGATAGCGGACCAGTACCGTGAGGGAAAGGTGAAAAGTACCCCGGGAGGGGAGTGAAACAGTACCTGAAACCGTGTGCTTACAATCCGTCGGAGCAGCCATAGTAGTTGTGACGGCGTGCCTTTTGAAGAATGAGCCTGCGAGTTAGTGTTACGTCGCGAGGTTAACCCGTGTGGGGAAGCCGTAGCGAAAGCGAGTCTGAACAGGGCGTTGCAGTGGCGTGATCTAGACCCGAAGCGAAGTGATCTACCCATGGCCAGGTTGAAGCGACGGTAAGACGTCGTGGAGGACCGAACCCACTTCAGTTGAAAATGGAGGGGATGAGCTGTGGGTAGGGGTGAAAGGCCAATCAAACTTCGTGATAGCTGGTTCTCCCCGAAATGCATTTAGGTGCAGCGTTGCGTGTTTCTTACCGGAGGTAGAGCTACTGGATGGCTAATGGGCCCTACAAGGTTACTGACGTCAGCCAAACTCCGAATGCCGGTAAGTGAGAGCGCAGCAGTGAGACTGTGGGGGATAAGCTTCATAGTCGAGAGGGAAACAGCCCAGACCACCAACTAAGGCCCCTAAGCGTGTGCTAAGTGGGAAAGGATGTGGAGTTGCGAAGACAACCAGGAGGTTGGCTTAGAAGCAGCCATCCTTAAAAGAGTGCGTAATAGCTCACTGGTCAAGTGATTCCGCGCCGACAATGTAGCGGGGCTCAAGTACACCGCCGAAGTTGTGGCATTCACATATTTTCCAAGCCTTTGTGGTTCAGGAGTGTGGATGGGTAGGGGAGCGTCGTGTGGGCGGTGAAGTCGCGGTGTAAACCAGCGGTGGAGCCTACACGAGTGAGAATGCAGGCATGAGTAGCGAAAGACGGGTGAGAAACCCGTCCGCCGGATGATCAAGGGTTCCAGGGTCAAGCTAATCTGCCCTGGGTAAGTCGGGACCTAAGGCGAGGCCGACAGGCGTAGTCGATGGACAACGGGTTGATATTCCCGTACCGGCGAAAAACCGCCCATGTTGAACAGGGGATACTAACCGCCCGAGACCTGCCTGACACCCCTTGTGGGTGAAGGGTTTTGGTGGAGCGCGGGACCTGATCCTGGGAGGCAAGCGTATTAACAGGTGTGACGCAGGAAGGTAGCCGAGCCGGGCGATGGTTGTCCCGGTCCAAGGATGTAGGGCGAACGGTAGGCAAATCCGCTGTTCATGTGCCTGAGATCTGACGGGACTCCCGTAAAGGGGGGATTCGGTGATCCTATGCTGCCTAGAAAAGCATCGGCGCGAGGTTTTAGCCGCCCGTACCCCAAACCGACACAGGTGATCAGGTAGAGAATACTAAGGCGATCGAGAGAATTATGGTTAAGGAACTCGGCAAAATGCCCCCGTAACTTCGGGAGAAGGGGGGCCCCAACCTTGAACGGACCGTGCGTCCGGGAGGGGATCGGGGCCGCAGAGACCAGGGGAAGCGACTGTTTACTAAAAACACAGGTCCGTGCGAAGTCGCAAGACGATGTATACGGACTGACTCCTGCCCGGTGCTGGAAGGTTAAGAGGACCGGTTAGCCTCACGGCGAAGCTGAGAATTTAAGCCCCAGTAAACGGCGGTGGTAACTATAACCATCCTAAGGTAGCGAAATTCCTTGTCGGGTAAGTTCCGACCTGCACGAATGGAGTAACGACTTCCCCGCTGTCTCAACCATAAACTCGGCGAAATTGCAGTACGAGTAAAGATGCTCGTTACGCGCAGCAGGACGGAAAGACCCCGAGACCTTTACTATAGTTTGGTATTGGTGTTCGGAGTGGCTTGTGTAGGATAGGTGGGAGACGTTGAAGCCCGGACGCCAGTTCGGGTGGAGTCATCGTTGAAATACCACTCTGGTCACTTTGGACATCTAACTTCGGCCCGTAATCCGGGTCAGGGACAGTGCCTGATGGGTAGTTTAACTGGGGCGGTTGCCTCCTAAAAAGTAACGGAGGCGCCCAAAGGTTCCCTCAGCCTGGTTGGCAATCAGGTGTCGAGTGTAAGTGCACAAGGGAGCTTGACTGTGAGAGAGACATCTCGAGCAGGGACGAAAGTCGGGACTAGTGATCCGGCGGTACATTGTGGAATGGCCGTCGCTCAACGGATAAAAGGTACCTCGGGGATAACAGGCTGATCTTGCCCAAGAGTCCATATCGACGGCATGGTTTGGCACCTCGATGTCGGCTCGTCGCATCCTGGGGCTGGAGTAGGTCCCAAGGGTTGGGCTGTTCGCCCATTAAAGCGGTACGCGAGCTGGGTTTAGAACGTCGTGAGACAGTTCGGTCCCTATCCGCTGCGCGCGCAGGAAATTTGAGAAGGGCTGTCCTTAGTACGAGAGGACCGGGACGGACGAACCTCTGGTGTGTCAGTTGTACTGCCAAGTGCACCGCTGATTAGCTACGTTCGGATGGGATAACCGCTGAAAGCATCTAAGCGGGAAGCTCGCTTCGAGATGAGATTTCCATACACCCTCGGGTGTGAGAGGCCCCCAGCCAGACCACTGGGTTGATAGGCCGGATGTGGAAGCGAGGACTAACGACTCGTGAAGCTGACCGGTACTAATAGGCCGATAACTTACACCACACAAGAACAAAGCATGCTTGCGTCCACTATGTGGTTCCCAACCAACAAACCCGTTGGAACAGGAACCAAAATAAACTGAATAACAACACCACAGTTGTTGTAACCACAAGATTTCCCCCGCACACCCGCACGGGTGTGTGACGGGACACAGGGTTACGGCGGTCATAGCGTGGGGGAAACGCCCGGTCCCATTCCGAACCCGGAAGCTAAGACCCACAGCGCCGATGGTACTGCACCCGGGAGGGTGTGGGAGAGTAGGTCACCGCCGGACAACCATTAGGTCGAGAGCCCCGAACCAGTCATGGTCGGGGCTCTCCCGCATTTAAAGCACCCTCCCCCAGGGCCCCGGCGCATACGCCGGGGCCCCGGCTGGTTAACAGCCCGCCCGGCGTCAGCCCCAGAATTCGGTGAGCCGCTCGGCAAGGACGCTGCCCTGGTTGTAACCAGCCCGGGCAGCGGGCGGACGCAGCGTCAGATCCATCGCATTGGCGCCGAACATGTGCTCGGAGTTGCTATCCGGGAAGATCGTTTCGACTCTGCTGCCGCCTGCGCGCAGCCCGTCGACCTGTGTTGCGAGATGCAGGCCCCAGTCCAGCGGCGTTCGTGTTCTGCCGCCGAATGGCGAGAGCACCAGCACCCGCTGGAATCCGGCGGCCAGATCGGCGTTCTCGGCGTTGGACCGGTAGCCGCCGTCGATATAACTGTTGTCCCCGATCCTGTAGGCGAAGCCACTGGCGCAGCTGGCGGCAACGGCGTCCGTCAGGTCGACTCCGCTGTGGCGGTCGAAGATGACCGGTTCACCGGACTGGGCATCGACCGCTGTGATGAGCACCCTTCGTTGCGGCCAGTGCTGGCTGGGCAGCCGCGCGGCGACGGTCGCGCGCCACCGCTGCTGCACAGAGCCGTCCGACGCCGCATCCATGTCTAGTGCAGCCGCGCCCATTCGGCGGCGCATGTCGGCCGCATCCTCGGCGGCGGCGATGATCTTGCTGGTTCTCTCCATGTGGTCCGCCACCGGCTTGGACGGAACGCGTCCGCCGCCGGATCCGGCCGGACCGGTCCCTTGCTGGCGCCGGGGCTGGGGCTGGGGTGCCGCGGCAAGGATGGCGGCCAGCAGTTCGCCCGGGGTTGCGCCAGCTATCTGGGCCGCGGCCGTGGAGCCGGCTGACGTTCCGATGGTCAGATCGGCTGTGGTCACGTCCAGCCCGGCATCGGAGAGGCCGGCGATGACGCCAATCAGCCACGCATTGCCTGTCGATCCGCCGCCTCCGAGGACCAGCGCTCGGTCGGAGGCCGTTGTGGAGATGAAGTGCAGAGGTGAAGAAGGTGCTGTGTTCATGGGAGTCGCCTTTCGCGGATTGCCTGGCGGCGCTCCCGGAGGCGACTAGCTCAGTCGCGGGATCGTGGGCTGTGGGGGAGCGCCCATTGCGGATACTGCGTTCATGGGTCTCACCTCCTGCCAATAGATCACGATCACCGGCAAGCTATCACTCCGGCGACCGGGCGCGCAATCGGCAGCATGCACTTCCAGCCGGTATCCTGCTCTCGCTTCTGCCCGGGAACATGTCCCGGCCGGGCTCCGTTGTACGTGGGAGGCCGCCTCACGGTTGAGCGGCTCAATCACAGCAAAGGACACCTCATGCCCCAGCGCACCATCGTCATTACCGGCGCCAGCGACGGCATCGGTGCTGCAGCCGCGCGGTACCTGGCGCGGGCAGGCGACCGGATCGTCGTCGTCGGGCGTTCCCCGGGAAAGACCGCAGCGGTGGGTGCGGAACTGGGCGCTGACCACTTCGTCTGTGACTTCGCTGAGCTGGCGCAGGTGCGAGATCTGGCCGCCGCGTTGCGCGAAAGGTACCCGCGAATCGACGTCCTGGTGAACAACGCCGGCGGGATCATGCGCGGCCACGAGCTGACCGTGGATGGCCACGAGAAGACGTTCCAGGTCAACCATCTGGCGCCATTCCTGCTCACGAGCGAGTTGCTGGATATTCTCACCGCCAGCCGTGCCACGATCATCAACACCTCCAGCGCTGCCAACGGGTTCGGACGCCTGGATCTGACCGATCTCAACTCAGAGCGCAGCTACTCGACAAACCGCGCCTACGGCACCGCGAAGCTTGCGAATATCCTGTTTACCGCGGAACTGCAGAACCGCTACGGGAAAGACGGTATCGCGGCGGCTGCCTTCCACCCCGGCGTCGTGGCGACCAACTTCGCTGCGGAGTCCACAAGCTGGTTCCGCCACGCCTACAAAACCGTGTTAAACCGGTTCCTCATCTCGGCCGAGCAGGGCGCTGACACGCTCGTTTGGCTCGCTACATCCACGCCCGGAAGGGACTGGGTGCCAGGCGCGTTCTACGTCAAGCGTGCGCTGGCGAAAGCCAACAGGCAGGCCTACGACGCCGAGCTGGCGAGGAGCTTCTGGGACCGCAGCCTGGAGCTGGTCAGGGCCGGCGAGCCGCTGGAGAAGCCCGAACTGGACAACGCCTGAGGTCCGCTGGCTCCACCTGAACGGGTTTCCCGGGCCCTCAAGGAGGGCCCTGAGGGAGGGTTTGGGGTTGGGCGACGAGAGGTGAGGGAGGGTTTGGGGTTGGGCGACGAGAGGTGAGGGAGGGTTTGGCCGGGTCAGCGGCGCAGGCGCAGACCTTCAAGGGCCTCGAGCGCTGCGGTGGAGCGGCTGATGGCCTGCTCGAGGCCAGCCTCGGATTCGGGCACCGAGAACAGGTAGCCCTGCAGGGCGTCGCACTGCAGATCCGTCAGGTAGGCGGCCTGCGCGGAGGTTTCGATGCCCTCCGCGGTGACGCCCAGACCAAGGCTGTGGGCCATGTTGATCATGGAACTGAGGATCGGCAGCTTCTCCGCCCCGGTGCGGACCATGGAGACGAAGGACTGGTCGATCTTGACCGCGTCCACCGGCAGGTCCTGAAGCCGGCCCAGCGAGGAGTAACCGGTGCCGAAATCATCGAGCGCAACCCGCACGCCGGCGCTGCGCAGGCTCGCCAGCTGGCTGATCACATGTTCGTCGGCGTCGAAAAACACGCTCTCCGTCACCTCCAGCACCAGCTGTCGGGGGTCCATGCCATGGGACTCGGCCATGCCCAGCACACTGCCGGCGAAATCGCAGTCCCGCAGCTGCACGCCGGACACGTTGACCGCCAGGGAACGCCCGGCGTCGGCTGAAAGCCAAGGTCCAAGCTGGATAAAACTTTCCCGCATCATCTGCAGGCCGACCACCGAGATCAGTCCGCTGCGCTCCGCCGTCGGAATAAACTGCGACGGCGGGACATTCCTTCCGTCGCGCTCCCACCGTGCCAGCGCCTCGAACTGGATCACCTCACCCAGCCGAGGCGAGACAACCGGCTGGTAGCTCACGCTGATCTGGTCGTTGTCGACGGCGAGCCTCAGCCCCGCTTCCATGTCCGTCCGCTGCACCAGGGCCGTCATCATCGCTGGCTGGAACCGCATGTACCGGTTCTTGCCCGCCGCTTTGGCCGCGTACATCGCCACGTCCGCGCGGCGCAGCAGCTCCGACGCGGCCACCGCGTCCTCACAGAGCGAAGCGATTCCCAGGCTCAGGCTGGGCCGCAGCATGGACCCTTCGATCCATACCGGAACATTGAGCGACTGCACGATCCGCTCCGCGACGGACTCGGCATCTGTGGCTCCGGTCAGAAGCACGACGAACTCGTCACCGCCCAGCCGTGCCACCGTGTCGTCCGGCCGGACGCATGCCCTCAGCCGGCGGGCCACCTCCACCAGCATCTGGTCCCCTGCGGCATGGCCAAGGATGTCGTTGACCTCCTTGAAGTCGTCAAGGTCCAGAAGGAGGACGTCGACGGCGGCACGGCCGCCGCCGTGCAATGCTTCGGACAGCTCGTCATGGAACAGCTTGCGGTTCGCCAACCCGGTCAACGGATCCTGGAACGCCATGGCTCTGAGCTGTTCTGCCTGCTCGGCGAGGTCCGCCATCGCCTGCCGCGCCTGCTCCTGGGCCCGGCGCCGCGGCGTCACATCCCGGAAGCTCCAGACCCTTCCCACTACCACGTTGCCCACCCGCTGCGGCCGTGAATAGCGCTCAAAAGTACGGCCGTCGCGGAACTCCAGGATGTCGTGGCTTTCCGCGGCGGGGTGCGCGTACAGCTCGTTGACCTTGTCCACGAAGCTCTCCGGGTGCGAGAGGAGACCAAGCACATGATTCATCACTGCGGCGTCGTCGCCGGTGGCCATCAGTTCGCGCGGGATACCCCACATCTTGGTGAACTGCTCGTTGATGCCGGCGATATTGCCGTCGATGCCCACCACCAGGATTCCGTCGGCCGTGGACTCCAGGGTGGCGCTGAGCAGCGACATCGCCTCCCGCAGCTCGGCGTCGGCCTCCTGCCGGTGAAACGTGGGCCGGACCGACGCGACCAGGCATGGGCCGCCGTCGGAGTCCAGCAGCGAGCAAGCCACCTCGCCGTGGAACTCCGTGCCATCACTGCGCAGGCCGTAGGACTCGAAAGGGGTCTGTGCGGCGGCGCTGTCTCCGTTCTCAGTACGCAGGCTGGCGAAGAGCCGGTCGAAACCGCTGCGGTAGCCTTCGGCGAGGAGCATCCGGTGGTCCTGGCCCACGAGCTGAGGCCTGCCGTAACCGAAGAGCCGCTCGGCGGCGGCATTGGCCTGGGCAATGACCCCGTCGCCCGCCACCACCAGTACCGCGTCCGGCAGCGCATCGAACAGGGCAGCGGAACTACCGGCCGGCTCCCCCTCAGGGCGCGGGGAAGCCGCTGTCATGCCACCGTTGCGTGAGACCGCGAGAAACTCATTGAGCGTCCACCCCCTCACCAAAGATGGTACCGCTGATCGAGCTCGTCGAGATGGAGCGTCAGCTGGTTTCGATCCCCGCCGGCACCCTAACCTCGCGAGCTCAACCAGCGGACGGAGGATCAGCCGGCAGAGATGTGCTCAGTCAGCGCTGCCGCCTGGTTCGTGCCGAGGCCGCGCACCGTCCAGCCTTCCGCCTGCCACGCCGCCGCGTCCAGGACGTTGCGCGCGTCCAGCACCGTCCGGCGTCGTACCAGCTGCCCGACGGCGGCCGGCGACAGGTCGCGGTACTCGGCCCATTCGGTCAGCAGCAGCACCAGCTCGGCACCCTCGAGCGCCCTCGCGGCAGAGGCCTCGAAGCGAAGCTGCGGAAAGCGCATCCACGAGTTGTTGATGGCCTTCGGATCCGTCACCGTGACGTGCGCGCCGGCCGAGGCAAGCCGGAGCGCGACGTCGAGGGCGGGGGAGTCGCGGATGTCGTCCGTGTCCGGCTTGAACGCCGCGCCCAGCACGGTCACCGTCCGGCCGGCGATCGAGCCGCCGCAGAGTTCCTTGGCAACTTCCGCGGTCCGGGCACGCTGGCCGAGGTTGATGGAGTCCACCACGCCCATCCAGTCCTCCACGGACCGGACCTCCAGCGCCTGCGCCTGGGCCCGGAAGCTGCGGATGTCCTTGGGCAGGCAGCCGCCGCCGAAACCCAGCCCGGCATGCAGGTACCGGTTGCCGATGCGCGGGTCCATGCCCATCGCCTCGCTCAATTCGGTGACGTCGGCACCGGCTGCGTCGCATAGTTCGGACATGGCGTTGATGAAGCTGACCTTCGTCGCCAGGAACGCGTTCGACGCCGATTTGATCAGTTCCGCAGTGGCGAAATTGCACACGAGCCGCGGAATGCCGGCACGCAGCAGCGGCTCGTACACCGCGTCCAGCACGGCGGTCACACCGCGGGCCGCTCCCTGCGTCCCGTCGCTGCGGCGCCCGAAGGCGCCCTCCTTGCCGCCGCGCACCCCGTACACCAGCCGGTCCGGCACCAGCGTGTCCTTCACCGCCGTGCCCTGCCGCAGGAACTCTGGATTCCAGCCGAGCAGCACGTCAGGCCGTGCCGCGAGGATGCGCCCCAGCTTGTCAACAGTCCCCACGGGCACCGTGGACTTACCGACGACGGCGGCACCCCGGCTCAGGTGCGGAAGGAGACTTTTGCTGGCGGAGACCAGGTAGCTGAGGTCGGCGCCGTCGGACGTCTTCGATTGCGGCGTGCCCACGCAGAGGAAGTGCATCTGCGCGCCGGCGGCGTCGGCGAAGGCAGTGGAAAAGCGCAGGCGGCCGGTGGCCCGGCCGTCGCGCAGGAGTTCGTCCAGTCCCGGTTCGAAGAAGGGGGCCCGGCCCCCGGCCAGCTGCTCGACACGTGCGGGGTCGACGTCGATCCCCACCACCGTATGGCCCATGGACGCGAGGGTGGCCGCGTGCACCGCGCCGAGGTAGCCGCAGCCGATCACGGAAATCTTCACAGGGACACTCCTCGTTTCGTTTCGATGCCGGTGATCGGCTGTTCCGCTATCACCGAGCGGTAATGCCGGACCAGTTCCGCGCACAGGGCTGGCCACGTCCGGCCCTGTACCGAGGCGTGAGCCGCCGCGGCGAACGCGCGGCGCTTGGCGTCGTCGCCCGTCAGGTCCATCACGTGCCGGCGCAGGCCGGCCAGGTCACCGGGTTCATAGAGCCAGCCGGTGCGGGAATTTTCCACCAGATCCAGGGGGCCTCCGCGGCCCGTGGCCACCACCGGAACCCCCGATGCCATGGCCTCCTGGATGGTCTGGCAGAAGGTCTCGAACTCGCCCGGGTGGACGAACAGGTCGAACGACGCCACGGCCCGGGCCAGCTCCTCGCCGCCGAGGAATCCGGTGAACACGGCGTTGGGAAGGGCTTCCTCCAGCGCCGCCCGCTGCGGACCGTCACCCACAATCACCAGGCGGGTGCCGGGAATGTCTGCCAGCACGGCAAGGTCCTCCACTTGCTTCTCCACCGCCAGCCGGCCCACATAGCCGATGATCCGCTCACCGCCCGGCGCCACGGAAGCCCGCCATACGTCGTCGCGCTTTTCCGGTGCAAAACGCGCGGTATCCACACCGCGCCGCCACATACCCACCCGCAGGATCCCGCGGCCGCGCAACTGGTGCAGCGCGAAAGTGGACGGCACCAGCGTCCGGGACGCCAGGAGATGAATGTTTTCCACCCTGTTCCAGGCCCAGTTCTCCAGGAACGGCACCCCGTACCGGGCGGCGTAGCTGGGAACCTCGGTCTGGTAGATGGCCACCGTGGGGATCCCCAGCTGATGCGCGGCCTGCGCTGCCCGCCAGCCGAGCACGAACGGCGACGCCAGGTGGACCACGTCTGGTGCGTAGTCGGCAAGGATTCTCTTGACCCGGTACACACCTCCCAGCGCCACCCGAACGTTCGTGTAACCCGCCAGCGGAACGGAGGGCAGCCGGTGCACAAACGCGCCGTGCACAACGTCCAGAACATCAGCGTCCGACGTCGACGGCGCAATCACCAGTACCTCATCGCCCCGTTCCTGCAGGTGCTCAAGCACTCGCAGGATGGAGTGCGTGACTCCGTTCATCAGTGGCAGGAATGATTCGGCAACGATAGCGATCCTCACCCCTCAACGGTGTTCCCGCCGTCTAACCATGCGGGGGAGCGGGCGTTACCGTGAAGGGAAGGTTGGGTTAACAGGCGGGGCTAGCGTCCCTCGTGGCGGAGAATGTCCGGCAGCTCGTCCACGAAGACGGTCTGCGGCGGGTCGAGGTAGATGACCAGCACCTCGTCACCGACCGGAAAGACACTGACCTTGTCGAACGGGTAGGCGTGGAAGGCGCTGACCCCGCCACGGTACGGGAGCATGACCTCCCCGACGGTGCCGGGGCCGATCCGCCCGGTGACCCGGCCGATCTTCCCGGTCAGGCTCCGGTCAACGTTTCTGTGCACCATGGTCCTCGACCTCCCCGGGCTCCCTCGACCCCTGTCCTAGGCGCCGGGCTGCTTCGGCTGTTGCTTGGCGTGGCCCTGCCCGTTTTTCAGGGCAGTCGACAGCCGCGGCAGGAACGAGCCGGCCTGGGTGATGATCCCGCCGACCATGCTGTTGACCCCGTCAGCGCCGTTCAGGACGGTGAGCTGGTCGACGTGTCCGAACGGTTCGGCGGCCGCCGCCACAATGGCCGGCATGTTTTCCGCCAACTGCTGGGCGATGACGGCATCCTGGTTGCTTTCGAGGGCCTCGCCGCGGGCCTTGATGCCCTCAGCCTCCGCCAGCGCTTTGGCTTTGATGGCGGACGCTGCTGCATCGCCGCGCGCCTTTGTGGCTGCCGCCTCGGCTTCACCGGTCACCCGGGTGGCTCCTGCAGTTGCCGCGGCCGCGGTCGCATTGGCCTGGGCTTCGACTTCCACCCTGCGGGCATTGGCCTGGGCCTCGAGTTCCGTCCGCTTGGCCCGCGCTTCGGCGGCACTGATGTCCGCTGCCTTCTGTGCCTCAGCTTCTGTTCTCTGCGCGTAGGCCTTGGCGTCGGCGGGCTTGCGGATGGTGGTCTGCAGCTTCTGTTCCTCGCGGTCCGCCTCGAGCTTGGCCACTTCCGTTTCCTGGACCACCACCTGCTGGCGGGCTGTGGCGTCGGCCAGCGGACCCGCCTGCGCCGCATTGGCCCTGGCTCGCTCCGCGTTCGCCTGTGCCACCGACTGTTTGATGGCGGAGACACTCTGAGCGTCGGCGATCTGTGCGGCGGCCTCCGCCTCCCGCTCCGCGGCTTCGCGGTTCCGCGTGGCCTCGGCGATGCGGGCTTCCATCTTGACCTGGGCGATGTGCGGTTTGGCGATGTTCTGGATGTATCCGGTGGGGTCCTGGAGGTCCTTGATCTGCAGGGAATCCACCACGAGGCCGAGCTTTTCCATTTCCACGCCGCTCGCCCCGCGGACCTGGGAGGCCAATTTATCGCGCTCGCGGATAATTTCCTCGACGGTCATGCTGCCGATAATGGAGCGCAGGTGTCCCTCGAAGACGTTGTACACCTGGCTTTCCATTTTCGGTTGCTGGCCAAGAAACCTTCGGGCGGCATTGGCGATAAAGGCAGGCGCATCCCCGATTTTATAAATCACGACGCCTTCAACCACCACCTGGATACCCTGGGACGTTACGCAGGAGACCTTCAGCTCCGTCTCGTTCAGGGTGAGGGACAGTGTCCGGACCGTCTGCAGGCCGGGAACCACCAGCGCGCCCTTTCCGGTAACGATCTTGAAGTCCATTCCGTCGGTGCTTTCCAGGGTTCCGCGAGTCAGACCGGAAATAATGAGGGCCTCGTTTGGCTCGGCCACCTTCCACATGAGTTTGACGGCCAGCCAAATAACCAGAACGCCCAGAAGCACCGCGACAACAGTGACTATCAGGGGCAGGATGGCTGCCAGGTTCTCCATGGCGGTGTCCTCTCGGTGCAAGTAGAAGCCCACGTGTTATGTCCGACCCTATTCGCCGGGAAATCCTGCCGAATAAGCACGGGAATTGCGATGCCGGGAATCCTTCAAGGCGCCGGACTGCCAGCTGTAATAGACAGTGTGGTGGTGCGTGAGGGCATAGTCCAGCAATTCCGGCCGCTTCGGGAGAGTGCGCTCTCAAGGCCATCCGAACCTGGTCCGGGCCGTGGCCGGTTGCCGGCACCGGCTGTAGTGTCGGCGGTGATGACATCATCCCGACCCGAGGAGCACGTGTGGCACTGAGCAAAGGCACCGAAGTGGAATGGAACACTCCACAGGGAAAGACCCACGGCAAGATCGTGGAAAAGAAAACCAGCGACTTCGAGCTCGACGGCCACACCCACAGGGCCAGCGACGACGAACCCCAGTACGTGGTGGAGTCCGCAAAGACGGGCGCGAGGGCGGCGCACAAGGCGGGCGCGCTGACTGAGAAGAAGGGTTAGCCGCCGTCTCATCCCAGGCACCTGACCGCAGACAAACGGCCGGCCCGCTCAAGAGCGGGCCGGCCGTCGCCGTCCTTTAGGTGTTTCGCAAGCTATGTGTTTTGGACGTGGGTTTTGGCGTCGGTGGCGGTTGCTTTGACGTCGGTGGCGGCGGTTTGGCTTTCTTCCTTGACGTGCTGGGCGGCGTCGGTGGCGGTGGCTTTGACGTTTTCCATGGCGTCCTGGGCGGGTTCCTTCCAGCCCTGGGCCATGTCTTTGGCGGCCTCGGTGAGCTGGGTGGTGACCGGTTCGGCGGCGGTCTTGAGGGCGTCGGCGGCTTCGCGTTCCTTCTCGCTTGGGGGGATGAGTGAGGAGACGAGCAGGCCGGCGCCGAACGCGATGAGGCCCGCGGCGAGGGGATTGCCCTGCGTTTTGGTTTTGACCTGGTGGGGTGCGTCGGCGATCGCTTCGCCGGCGTCGTGGAGGGCGTTGCCGGCGGTGTCGGTGGCCTGGTGGACCCCGCCCGCGGTGGTGTGGGTGGTGTGTTCTGCGGTGCCCATGACTTTCTCCTTTACGCCGAAGACGGCGTCGCGGACCTTGTCGGTTTGGCGGTGGACGATGTTGGAGGGGGTGACCTTGTCGGCGACGGCGTCGACGTTGGTGCCGAGGCGGGCGCGGGTGGCTTCGATGTCGGCGCGGATGGCGTCCGGGTTCTCACTCATCGGTGGTCTCCGTTCGGTTTGAGGGTGGGCGGGATTTCCCTGGCTGTTTCGACGGTTTGGGGCATGCCTTTGATGGCTTTGAGTTCCTTGCGTCCCACGCTGGCCAGGATCGCGGCGATGATGGCCCAGAGGACGGCGACGACGACGGCGGACCAGCCCAGGCCCATCAGCTCGCCGAGGGCGTACCAGAGGGCGATGGAGAGGAACAGGAGCACGAAGTGCCCGGCGACGCCGGCGCCGGCGAGCATGCCGCCGCCTTTGCCGGCGCGGGTGCCGGATTGTTTCAGTTCGGCTTTGGCGAGTTCGATTTCCTGCCGGATCAGGGTGGACAGGTCCCGGGTGACCTCGCCGAGGAGGTCACCGAGGGAGGTGGTGTCGGCCTTCGCGTGCGCGGCCGTGGGCGGGGTATCAGGGATCTGGCTGCTCACAGGGGACGACCTCCACCCTCGGTATCGTCAGTATCCCGCCGCCTCGGCTCGCCATATCCCGGCTCGCCGGGGGTGGGTTCGCCGTAGGCGGGTTCACCGTAAGCGGGCTGGCCTGTGGCTGGTTCGCCGTAGGCGGGTTCACCGTAAGCGGGCTGGCCTGTGGGCTGTTCCCCGTAGGTTGTCTCGCCGTAGGCCGGCTGGGTGTAGGCGGGCTCTCCCAGTTCGGCGCGATCGTAGAGCGGAGCGCCGACTCCTGCGTCCATGCTGCCTTCGGTGACCGGCGGCTGGACGGGGTAGGGCGGTATGGTGTCAGATCCATAGCCGGCTGTGCGGGTTTCGGGGGCGCCGGCCTGCAGGCTGCGGCCCAGGCGTCCGGCGACCAGGCCTGCGCCCGCTGCCAGGAGCAGGAACGTGCCGGGGCGCTGGCGGGCAAAGGACTTGACCTCGTCCAGCAGTGAGCCCGGATCCCGGTTGTCCAGCCAAGACGCGACCGAGGCGGAGCGGTCGGCGGCCTGCCGGATGAGGTCCGCGGCCACGCCCTGCTGGTCCGGCGCGTCGGCCATGGTGCGCAGCTGCGAGGAGATGCTGCGGATGCCTTCGGCGGCCTTGGCCTGCTGGGTGCCGGCCTGGCTGGTCAGGTCCGACTTCGCCTGGTGCAGCAGATCCCGGGCACTGTTCTTGGCTTCAGACGCGACATTCGCGGCCTCCGCCTTGGCCGTCTCCGCTACGTTCCGGGCGGCACCTTTAGCCTCGCCGGCGACGTTCGCGGCCTCTTCCTTCGCCACGTCCTTCTTCGAAGACGCGTCATCCTGGTAGCCGGGAGTGCCGTAACCGGTGGTACCCGCTCCAGTTGCGCCGTATCCCGTGGTGCTGGCGCCGTAACCCGAATTCTGTGTGGCCGGGGGA
This sequence comes from Arthrobacter sp. K5, assembly GCF_040448525.1. Taxonomy (NCBI): domain Bacteria; kingdom Bacillati; phylum Actinomycetota; class Actinomycetes; order Micrococcales; family Micrococcaceae; genus Arthrobacter; species Arthrobacter sp. K5. Next base: position 4,447,168 of record NZ_CP159279.1, read on the forward strand.
GTGGTGAGGTCTTCATCCTGCGGCCATTGGTTCTCAGTCATCTTCGCTCTCTCTTTCCGAAAGGGGCAGCTGCTGTACAGGAACCAGCGTTGCTGGCATGCAATGGTAAGCATGTTTACTAATAAATAGTAAGCACCCTTGGCATTTTTTCACAGCTCCGTTTTTCTGGTGTCGACCGCCGGCGGGACTTGCGGCGTGTCCCCGACCGCCCGATCCAAGAAAAAAGCTAAGTTGGCTTGCCAATCTGATAGTAAGCATGCTTAGGGTATAGGTGCGGGGTCGGATTGCCGGCCTCGGCAGCGACGAAGGACTGCCCGGCAGGGTGCGGCAGTTGCCGTTCTAAGGCGGCGAGAGCGTGCCCTGGCCTGCCGTTGCGCCATCGTCGGCCTCAGCGTGGACAGCCACATTTGAACACGAAGTCAACTCCAAGGAGACAGCATGCTCACCAAGGAACACATCGACGACCTGCTCAACAAGAATGGAAACATCCTCTCCGCAGATGGAGACAAGATCGGTTCCCTCAGCCAGGTTTATGCGGATGATGACAACGGGCAGCCCACCTGGGTGACGGCGCGGACCGGCCTTTTCGGGACGTCGGAGTCGTTCATTCCCCTTGAGGGAGCACGGCTTGAAGGAGCCGACATAGTTGTCCCTTACAGCAAGGACCAGGTCAAGGATGCTCCGCGCGTGGATGCTGAGGGTCACCTTGATCCGTCAGAAGAGGACCGGCTCTACGAGCACTACCAGCTAAATGGCAACGTGACCTATTCCGAGGCTGCGACCGGGCATGGCCCCGACTCCGGCCGGTCGGCAGCGGACCGGTCCGCTGCCGACCGGTCCGCTGCCGGCCGGTCCGCCACCGAGCGGGATGCGCAGTTCGCTGCCGCGGGGAGCGGTGGAACTTACAGCGCTGCGGATGACAGGCTCGAACGCGACACGTCCGGACTGGCCGATGACGACGCCATGACCCGGTCGGAGGAGCGCGTGAGTGTCGGCACAGAAAGGCAGGCTGCCGGCCGTGCCCGTCTGCGCAAATATGTGGTGACCGAAAACGAGACCCGGACAGTTCCGGTGCAGCGCGAGGAAGTACGGCTGGAGCGCGAACCGATCACCGAAGGAAACCGGGGCGAGGCGTTGAGGGGACAGGACATCAGCGAAGCGGAACACGAGGTTGTTCTTCACGAGGAACATCTCGTGGTGGACAAGGAAACTGTTCCCGTCGAGCGGGTCAGGCTGGACACGGAAACCGTCACGGATGAAGTAACGGTGGATGAACAGGTCCGCAAGGAGCGCATCGAGACCGACGGCGTCGAGGACACCCGCCGTTAACGAGCCCAATGCCGGGGCCGGGTGACCGGCCCCTGCGTTGTCGGCATTTTGGGCTGGCGGTACTGCCAGCACGGGCTCAAAGGGGAAAGAAGGTCTAAACCGATGGTCCCGAATCCTGACGCGGAGCAGTGGGGGCCTCACCAGCTGCTGTCCATGGCCGCCAGGCTTGTCCAGCGCAGGCAGGACCAGGCGCTGGCAGAACTCGGCCTCACCCATGCCGCGGTCATTGCGCTCCAAGGCCTGACGGACGGGCCACTGAACCAGGAGCAATTGGCCGCCGACATCAAGGTCCGCAGTCAGTCCCTAGGGCGGGTTCTGGCCCGACTTGAGGGGGCAGGGCTTGTGGCCCGTGAGTCGAGTTCGCTGGACAGGCGGCACAACCAGGTATCCATAACGGAAGATGGACGGAAGGCGCTGGAGGCAGCGCGGAAAGCGGAACAGGACGCCCTGCCCCCCGACGTCGTCGAGGGCACAGTTCTGGGCCGGGAGCTGGCACGGGTCATCAGTTATTTTCCCGGCCGCTCCAAGGCAGGCTCGGCCAAGAACCAGAATGCGGCCGCCGGCGTCGGTGACCCCACCATGGACGAGGCCGCCGAGGCGGGCACTCCTGTGGCCAGTGCACCCGCAGAAGGTGCACCCGCAGAAGGTGCACCCACAGAAGGTGCGAGGCCAACAGAAGGTGCACAGAGGGCTTCGGGCACGGGCACGTCGGCGGAACCTGCCTTGCGGGCATCGGCCTCTGAAGCAGATGGGGCCGGACAGGACGCTATTCCGGCGCCGGAGGACGGCGCCGGAACAGGGCAGAAGCCAAAGGGCGTGGGCGACTCCAGCACCGAATAGGCATACGGCCTTGGGTTGCTTTTTTCGGTCACTGAGGAGGAAAGTGTCGCCGCGCCGCACGCGGCGACACTTTCCTGGTGGGCGCGATCCGGTCCGGGCTCAGGGGCCGGACCGTACTTTAGCCTCGCTGTGACATCCCTGGCGCCGACCCTAGCTTCGCTGTTGCATCGGGTCCGGCCAGTTGCCGATGAGGCCGGACATGGGATCGGGCCAGTTACCGATCCGGCCGCGCATGGGATCGGGCCAGTTTCCGATCCGGCCGCGCATCGAGTCCGGCCAGTTTCCGATCCGGGCGCTGTGGGCTCCGGACTGCGGACGGGACGGGCGAGGGGCAGCAGATAACGGGGCGTGCGTAGACATGACATATTCTCCTGACTGAACGGGTGGTCCTTGCGCAGAGTTGCGCAGGTGGTCGTTTCTGCCCGGAAAGTGGGCAGGGGTGACCTGTTCAGTCGGGGGAACACCCCGGATCGAAGGCTGGGCTGGCTGGAAGGTCTTGGGCCGCATCGAATGCACGGGCGCCGGCATGCAGCGGCGTCCGGTCCCAGTCACCGGCCATTTCGACGGCCTGAGCGCCAGAGCCTTCGGAGCCTGAGGAGGAGTTCCCAGACGTTCCCTCCGTCACAGCAAGGGACTGAAGGTGGCCGTCGCCGGGCCGGTCTCCAAGGTGTAGCTTGTGGGTGGCGTGGTTGACTCCTGCCAGCTCGCGCTGTCCGGGCGTGATCATTTGAAGCTCGGCCAGCGAGAGGCCTGCGCCGGAGAGTGGCAGGCGGGTGCCGGCCTCGGGAATGGCTGGGGCCACTGTCTCCGCCGTCGCCGGCTGTTGCGCGTGGCCTGCCGCCCTTAGGCTGGCGGTCCGCGGCCCAACCGCCGATGGCGAAACGGCGAATGGCGGCGCAGCAAGATCTGGCGACTTGCCTCCGGAGGCGGGAGTCGTCGTCGGAGGCGTGATGCCCGGTGCAGGAGCCGCGGGCTGTTCCGGAACCGGCACGGAAGGCGCCGGAACGGACGGGACCGGAACTGAGGGGACGGGTACGGAAGGAATGGCCGGCGTTGCAGGCAGCCGGGGCGCCGACGAAATGACGTCCTCCACGGCCCTAACCAGGGTGTCCGCCTTAGCGAGCACGGGCGCCGTCGCGGTGGTCACGGCTGTCACCGCCGTCGATGTCTCCTTGACCACGGCGCCGGCCGTGTCCGCCAGAGTGCCGACGACAGTCGACACGGACTTGGTGACGTTGGCAGGGAGGCTCGGGGCCGCCGGCAGGGCAGGAGCGACCGGAAGCACCCTGGTCGCCGGGGCCACCTGGGAAGCAACCGAAGCCAGCGGAGCAGAAACCGCCGACTTCGCAATGGCAGCCACGGGAGTTTTGACAAGGGAACCAGCGTTGAGGGAACCGGTATCCAGGGAACCGGCCGTCACGGTGTCCCCGGAAGCTGCCTCAGCGGACGCTGCGCCCCAGGTGATCCACGCGAGAACCAGAAGGGCGGGCAGCAGGAGGGCGCGAAGAACGGCAGCTTTGACAGAGCGCAAGCCGTTGCCCACCCGAATCACCCCCCAGCGCGGTGGAAGGCCAGAATATGCCTGCCGCCCAGCTACGTCCAGAGGAAAAAAGTTCGCGCACGATCGAGCAGGCGGGAACGCTATAAAATTGAAGCAGAAGGTGCTGCAGGGATGTCTGGGTCCATCGTCGTCGTGTTGGTGCTGCTGGCCGCAATCGCCGTCGTCGCCGTTGCGGCAACGGTGCTGGCCGTGTTGCGCGACGGGCGAGGCGAAGTGCGGAGCGAACCGTCTGAAGAGCCTTGGACTGCCGGGAATCTGCCCAGCGAGCCATACGCCCAGATCCGATTCAAATAGCGGCCACCGGAGGGGCGTTCCCGGCTGCGGCTCCCGATCCTATACTGACGGTGTGGGAACCTCCCTGCTGTTCGGCGTGGTGGCTTCTAGCGCACTTGTTATAGGTGCGCTTATTGGTGCCCGTCTTGAACTGCCGAAGCGGCTGCTGGCGATCCTGCTGTCTTTTGCCGCAGGCGCACTCATCACGGCCCTGACCTTCGAGCTGTTTGAGGACGCTTACCAGCGCGGCGGCAAGTACGGGCCGCGCTTGGGCTGCTGGTGGGTGCGGTGGTCTTCACTGCGCTGAGCGCGATGCTTGACCGGTGGGCGCAACCAGGGGCCAAATCAGTGCCGGCAGATGAATTCCGCGGCAGCGCGAAGCTGAACACCGATGCGGCCGCCCAAGAGAAGGCCCCCGCGTCGACGTCCACCCGGGGTGCCGCCGGAATGGCGCTGCTTGCAGCCGTGACGCTGGACGGGGTGCCGGAAAATATCGCCCTGGCACGGATCCGGAAACCATCTCCCTGCCGCTGGCATTTGCCGCCGGGGCCGTCATCGCCTCCCTCGCGGACACCCTGATGCCGGAGGCCTTCGAACACGGCGGACCCGCAGTGGCGCTCAGCACGGCGGCCGGCTTCGTGCTCTCCTTCGTGCTGTCCCTTGCCTGATCTCTGCGCCCTGATCTCTGCAATCCGGCCGGGTCCTCGCCGGCTTGCCGCTGCCTCCGGGGCAGGAGGGGTTTACGGACACCAACTTTCCGGACACAAAGTTGGTGCAGCCGCCACGACATAACGTGGCCGCCTGCACCAACCGGTAGTACGAATACTCAGATTAGATATCTATTCATTCGCGGCTCCTAGTTCCCGGCGTTCGCGTTCCGGGCTATTTCCTGTCCTCGACCGAATGCCGTGAAAACATCCAGCCGGCGGCAATCATCAGTACACCAGCCACCATCATGGTCCAGTTGTCCGTCATGTTCAGCGACAGGAAATTGGCCGCCGAATCCACTCCGACACTGAGCCCGTAAATGCTGAGAATGATGTATAGCGCACCGGCGCCCAAGAGGAACCTGCGGGCACCCATCTCACTGCGGGACATGGCCCAGCCGGTTCCGCCGATCACCAGTTGCACAATGTTGAGCAGCATGGACACCTGGAACAGGCCTAGGAACATGGCGTGCGAATCGGGCCCAAGGAACATCAGTTCGCCATACCGTGCGGTAATGCCCGGGATGAACCCCAGCACACCGGCAACCAACGCGACAATACCAACACCCATGCCGGCGTTCTGGACGTCAGTCCTGCCAAAGTGAACGCCATGTGCATGTGGGGATGCGGTAGTCATTTTCTGCCTCCAACCACTGAATGCGGACAAGCTAATTTTACGACGGGCATCCCGAAAAAGCGCCCGCCGTCGAACCTGCCGCTACCGGCGCAGGCGCATGACCGTCCGACTTCTCGCGCCGTTGAGCCTGTCGAAAACAGGTGAGCCGTGCACTGCATGGCACGATGGGAGGCGATGAAACTGCGTGCTGACCAGACCGGAGACCGTGGCCTACCCATGCCCCTGTGGCTGCAGGGCGGGCTGGAGTCCGCGCAGGCGGCCATCATTTCCGCGCTGGTGGTCATCGCCCCCATCGTTGCCGTGTGGGCGACCTCGGGCTTCGGGAGCGCCGGCTTCGATGTCCTGGCCCGGCTGGCCGGCCAGGCGTGGCTGGTCATCCACGGGGTGCCCCTGTACCTCACCACCGTGGGGGAGGGCTCTGCCGCGAGGCCGGAGACCGGCACGCTGTCGCTGCTTCCGCTGGGCCTGACCCTTATACCGTTCCTGCTGGCCTGGCGGGCGGGCAGGCGTCTGGCCCGGGCGTCGTACACGGACCAGCTGTGGCAGGCGCTCCTCGGGTCGTGGCTGGTCTATGCAGGGTTTGGCATTGCCACTGGATTCATTTGCCGGACCGAGGACGTTGAGGTTTTCCTGTGGTGGGCCGGACTCCTTCCGCTGGTTCCGTTCGGCCTCGGGATGGTGATCGGCGCCCGGCGGGAGGCCGGTTCATGGAGCCGGCTGATCGGCGTCGACGCCGTGGACTGGATCGCCCGCACCAGCCAGCACTCGCGGTGGGCGGGATCGTATCTGGCCTCGGCAGCCAAGGCCGGCTTCGTGGCCGTCATCGCGGCGCTCGCCATCTCCTCGGCGTTGCTGGCCGTGGATCTCTTCATCCACTGGAACCTTGTGGTGGCGGTCTATGAAGCGCTCGACGCCGGACCCGTCGGAGGCGCGGCACTCACCATCGCGCAGCTCGGCTTCTTGCCCAACCTCGCCGTCTTCGCCCTCGCATGGCTGACCGGCTCCGGATTCGCGCTCGGCGTTGGTTCCCAGGTGGGCCCGCTGGGAACCGCCGTAGGACCGCTGCCCACTATCCCGGTTTTTGCAGCGATCCCTTCCGGTCCGCTCGATTTCGGACCGGTGGCGCTAGTGGTTCCCGTGCTCGCCGGTGTCCTGGCCGGCTGGTGGTTCCTGCGCGAAGGTGAAAACCACTTCGATGAATGGCTGTCCATCAAACTCCGCGTGCGCTGGCTGACGGCCGCCGCGTCCACGCTGTTCTTGGCGCTGATCGTCGGGGCCGCCGCCGGGGTACTGGCCGCAGCCCTCGCGTGGCTGGCGCGCGGCTCGGCCGGAATCGGCCGCCTCTCGGACATCGGCCCGGACCCAATGTGGACGGCAGTCTGGCTGGCAGCGGAAGTCGGCATCGGCGTCGTAATTGGGTATGCGGCGGGGCCGTGGCTGGAACGCCGGCAACTGCACGACGCCGAGCAGGGGACTGCCCCGAGCGGCCAATAGTCTTCCGCGCGTGGTCTTCCGCGCCGGGGCGGCTCTAGCGTACGGGTTGCTTGAGTGGTCCGGGCAGCGAGTTCTCCAGCTGGACCCGGCATTCCGTGCTTGCCTTGCTGGTCAGTGCCTGGCGGGAGCACTGCTGGAAGTCCCGCACCTGGTTGAAGAACAGCGCCGAGGTCAGGACCAGGATAACCATGACGGCGGAAACCACCAGGCCGGAGATGGTGCCGAACAGCACCAGTTTCGATTCCTTGAACCGGATGGCCCGGATGAGCACAATAATCCCCAGCGCGATGCCCGCCGCCGTCAGAATGGCCGTGAGCCAGAGGTAGGCGATGTCCAGCTGGAACACGAAGAAGGCGCCCAGCACGGCCACGATGAACATGCGGAACAGCGTGTGCGTCTTCTGGAGCGAGGCTTTGGCTTCCTCGCTGAGCGGACGCGCGGTCCGCTGCGGCCCTTGGGGAGTGGGATTCATGTTTTCCAGCCTACGCGAGCAGCCGCCTAAGCTTGAGCAATGCGCATAGTAGTCCTCGTTTCCGGAACCGGTTCCAACCTCCAAGCCGTCATTGACGCCATTCAAGCCGGGGACCTGGATGTTGAAATCGCCGCGGTGGGCGCGGACCGCCCGGGAACATACGGCGTGGAACGCTCGGCGGCAGCCGGGATCGACACGTTCGTGGTGGACTTCAAGGCCTACCCGGACCGCGCGGAATGGAACGCCGCGCTGACTGAAGCCGTTGCCGCTTACCAGCCGGATGTGGTGGTGTCCTCCGGCTTCATGCGGATCGTCAGCCCCGAGTTCATCGACGCCTTCGACGGCAAATACCTCAACACGCACCCCGCCCTGCTGCCGTCCTTCCCCGGCGCCCACGGCGTCCGCGACGCCATGGCCTACGGAGTGAAGGTCACGGGTTGCACCGTGCACTGGGCCGACGCCGGCGTGGACACCGGGCCCATCATCGCCCAGGAAGCGGTGGCCATCGAGGACGACGACACCGAGGACACCCTGCACGAGCGGATCAAGGTGGTGGAGCGCCGGCTCCTGGTCTCCACCCTGGCGTCGCTGGCTGCGGCGTACGCGCCCAAGTAGCCCGCACCACACCCATGTAAGTAGCAGCAGGGGGCGTTCCCAGCCTTGGGAACGCCCCCTGCTGCTACTTACATGGGGGATGGGGAGCCCGGGCAGCTACTCGAGGCGGCGCTGCCGGGTTTCGGGGGAGAAGAAGGCCATCCACAGCACGGACAGGACCACCAGGCCGCCGGCGAGGGCGAAGGACGTGGCGAGCCCCAGCTGCGGCCAGAAGTAGTTCGCGAAAATGAGCGGGCCGAAGCCTGCCCCCAGCCGCGAGAACGTGGATGCCCAGCCGAAGCCACTGCCGCGCAGCTCCGTGGGGTACAGCTCGGAAACGTAGGCGTAGAGCACCGGGATGGCCACCTGCACCACGAACCCGAACACCAGCAGCCAGAACACCGCGGCTGTGGGCACGTCCACCACGAACGCCACGACCACCAGGACGAGCGCGGACAGGGGCCCCGTGATGGCCAGCAGCCACTTGCGGCCCACACGCTCCACGAGCAGCGCTGCCGCGATCACGCCAAGGAGCCCGACGGCGGCCATCCCCGCCGTCGTCAGGAACGCCTTGTACTCGGCGAACCCGGCGCCGATCAGGATCCGCGGCATCCAGGTCAGGGACAGGTAGTAGACCAGCAGGATGCTCATGAACAGCGCCCAGGCGGCGGCGGTGATCTTCCAGTTGAACTGCCAGACCCCGCGCAGCTGCTGCCAGGCGCTGCCGGCGGAAAAGCGCGGTACAGCCTGCGGCTCGGGCAGGCTGTAGGCCCGCGGTTCGGCGCCGGTGGCCTCCACCAGGCCGTCAATCACCCGGGCAGCTTCATCGCGGCGGCCCTTGCGAATCAGGAACAGCGGCGACTCGGGAACGCTGCGCCGAACCCAGAACACCAGCAGGGCCGGCAGCACCATGACGAGCATGGTCAGGCGCCAGTCGGCGAAGGCGGCCACGAGCCAGGCGGAAACGAACCCGCAGAGCGCCGCACCCACGGGCCACCAGCCGTCCATGGCCGTGAGGACCCTGCCGCGCTGACGGCGCGGCGTGAACTCACCCACCAACGCATAGTCCACGGGAATGCAGCCGCCCAGGCCGAACCCGGCCATGAAGCGGAACACGCAGAACCAGAGGAAGTCGGGGGAGAAGGCGCCGAGCACCGTGAAAAGCGAGAAGATCAGCAGCGTGGCCGTGAAAGCCTTCCTGCGTCCGATGGTGTCCGCGATGGTGCCCCAGATGAAGGCGCCCAGGGCCATGCCGATCAGGTTGGCTGTGCCGATCCAGCCGGCCTCGCCCGGGGTGAGGCTCCAGTGCGTGGACAGCAGTGGAATGAGGATGCCGTTGAGGGTGACGTCCCACGCATCGAACATGAATCCCAGGCCGCCGATCACGAAGATCCGGCCCTGCACTTTCCAGCGCCACGGCAGTTCCTGGACTACCTGCTCGCCACTGGGCACAGCGGTGTAAATATTCATCTCGGCCTCCTGCTTAAACCTTACGTTGCGGGAAGGCCCGGAGCGCGGGGCCCTCACGCCGCGAACAGCCCGGCCTTCACACTGGGCCCGTCAGCAGGCGCGGGCCCGTCGACACGATAAACTGGGCCGTATCCCCACCAACCGCGGCACATCAACCGCGAGATAAAGACGGAGACTTTTGTGAGCTTGACGCAGCTTGACCGTGTTCCCATCCGCCGGGCCCTGATCTCGGTATACGACAAGACCGGTCTGGAGGAGCTCGCCAAGGGCCTGCACGCAGCAGGCGTCAAAATTGTTTCCACCGGCTCGACCGCCAAGAAGATCGCCGCGGCCGGCATTCCGGTCCAGGAAGTCGAAGAGGTCACCGGTTCCCCCGAGATGCTCGACGGCCGGGTCAAGACCCTGCACCCGCGCGTCCACGGCGGCATCCTCGCCGACCGCCGCGTCCCCGCCCACATGGAGACCCTCGCCAAGATGGAGATCGAGGCCTTCGACCTCGTGGTGGTGAACCTCTACCCGTTCGTGGAGACGGTCAAGTCCGGTGCCGCGCAGGACGACGTCGTGGAGCAGATCGACATCGGAGGCCCGGCCATGGTGCGCTCCGCCGCGAAGAATCACGCCGCCGTCAGCATCGTGGTGGACCCCACGTTCTACGCCAACGTTGTGCGGGCCGCCGCCGAGGGCGGCTTCGACCTGAAGACCCGCCAGCGCCTCGCCGCCAAGGCCTTCGCGCACACGGCCACCTATGACACCGCCGTGGCCACCTGGACCGCCAGCCAGTTCCTCGATGAGGACGGCGACGGCGTGATCGACTGGCCGGCCTATGCCGGCCTCGCGCTGGAACGCTCCGAGGTCCTCCGCTACGGCGAGAACCCGCACCAGCAGGCAGCGCTGTACGTCGACAAGGCAGCCCCCGCGGGCATCGCACAGGCCGATCAGGTCCACGGCAAGGCCATGAGCTACAACAACTTCGTGGACGCCGACGCAGCACTCCGCGCCGCCTACGACTTCGCGGAGCCCGCCGTGGCCATCATCAAGCACGCCAACCCCTGCGGTGTGGCAGTGGCGTCCCCTGACGCTGCGGACCCGATCGCCGACGCCCACGCCAAGGCACACGCCTGCGACCCAGTCTCCGCGTTTGGCGGCGTCATCGCGGCCAACCGCACGGTCACCGCCGGCATGGCCCAGACCGTGGCCGGTATCTTCACCGAAGTGGTCATCGCCCCCGGCTTCGACCCCGAGGCCGTGGAGATCCTCTCCAAGAAGAAGAACATCCGCCTGCTGGCGCTGCCCGAAGGCTATGGCCGCTACCCGGCCGAAATCCGCCAGGTCTCCGGCGGCGTGCTCGTCCAGATCACCGACAAGGTGGACGCCGACGGCGACAACCCGGCCAACTGGACCCTGGCAGCCGGCGAAGCCGCTGACGAGGCCACGCTGGCCGACCTCGCGTTCGCCTGGACCGCCTGCCGCGCGGCCAAGTCCAACGCGATCCTGCTCGCCTCCAACGGCGCCGCAGTGGGCATCGGCATGGGCCAGGTCAACCGCCTGGACTCCTGCAAGCTCGCCGTTGAGCGGGCCAACACGCTAGGTGTGCAGGTTGAGTCCGACGTCGATGGTGCCGGTGGTGCCACCAACGTCGGGACGGCCGGCGCCCCCGCCCGTGCCCGTGGTGCGGTTGCAGCTTCCGACGCGTTCTTCCCGTTCGCCGACGGCCTGCAAATCCTGATCGACGCCGGTGTCCGGGCTGTGGTGCAGCCCGGTGGCTCGGTCCGTGACGAGGAAGTCGTCGCCGCAGCCAACGCTGCGGGCATCACCATGTACTTCACCGGCGCGCGGCACTTCTTCCACTAATCCCCACCGCCTCCCTAACCTCGCTGCGCTCGGCCAGGGAACCCGGGCGGCGTGGGCCCAACACAAAAGCCCGACGGCGGCTGCCCCCTTAGGGGGACGGCCGCCGTCGGGCTTTAAGCTGGGTTATTTTCCTTCGGCCTGGGACTCCCCTTCCTCCGGATCCGGCAACCGGATGTCCCGGGGGACCGCTTCGGCCATCCGTTCCGGCGTCCAGTAGGCCAGGACCTCCTCGGGCGCCTCGCTGACGCTGTGGCTCACCACTTCGCCTGAGGAGCCCGCATCATCCTTATTTCCTCTGTGCACTGTCGTAGACCTTCATGGTGGTGGAGCCCCAGAACGGCCCGAACATCGTGGTGGAATTCGTGCCGTAGCCGTAGCTGTTGACGGAGTTCTGGAAGCCGCCCGCCCCGCTTGCAGCGTCCGTGTCGCCCTGGGCAAACCACGGGCCGCCCGAGGAACCGCCCGTCATGTCGCACGAAATGCCCTGGGAGTTGAACTGCGGGTTGATGGTGTCATCCCTGGCCGCGCCGGTGCAGCTGACCAGGGTCTGGCCGGTGAACGGGGCCGCGGCCGGATACCCAAATGATTTGTACGTCAGGCCGCGGGGCTGGTTGAACTCCACTCCGGACGCCCCCACCACGTCGGCCAGGTACTTGCCTCCCACCCGGGCTACCACGGCGAAGCCGGTGTCGTACCGGATATCGCCGCCGGACGTCCAGTTCCGTGCCGCGTGCAGGGACCGGGCCGGCCACTGACCGTAGGGGGCCGTCCCGTTCACGTAGCCGGGAACGAAGACCCAGTTGGTGGCGAAGGCGCCGGGCCCCTCATTAACGCAGTGGCCGGCGGTGGCCACGAGGCTCTTGTTCCGGGCAGCGACGGAGTTGCCGGAGCAGACGTAGTTATTTCCGGCGAGCGTGAAGAAGACCTTGCCGATGTGCTTCACCGGGGCCTCATTTGTGTGCAGGGCAGTGGTGACCGTGGTCTGCGCGGCGGTGCCGGCAAATCTCGTTAGGGCTCCCGACTCCACTGCAGCATCGGACGAGGGGCCTTTGTTGTCCTGCCGGGCCACGGCCTTGGCGGCCAGAACATCACCGGGAACGGCGGCACGCATGCGCTCGGGTGTCCAGTAGCCCTGCGGGCTGGACACTGGGGTGCTAGCGACCTGTAGTTGAGTTGAGTCCTGCGACGTTGCAGAAGAGGCTGTGGCGCCGCCGATGGCGCTCACTGCCAGCAACAGACCTGTGGAAAGGCTCAGAAGGCTGCCAGCCAGAGTCTTTTTGCTCGTCATTGCGGTCCTACCTATCAGGTTGGGCGGGCCCCGGGAGGCACGCCGGGTGACTGATTGACCTACCCGGGGATGACAAGCTCGGTTATTGACGATTCAAGTTTTGTTTGCCAGGTAGGGGTGGTACTGATCTGCCCCTGCCGCAAGGGGTTACAACTCAGTTCAGCCGCCGAAGCGGTATTCCTTTATGAGAGAAAGATTAGAGCTCCTCCGCGCCGGGGACAATGGATAGTGTGGCCGACGACACAGAAACGGGGTCATGCAAGGGCATCCGGCCATCCGGGTAAGGTTCATCCGGTCCAGCTCGGGTAAGTTTAAGGTTGGTGAAATAGCCGGAATACCAGATACAAGCCGACCTTCAGGGAGACGCCCGAGCATGGCCAAAATTATCTATACCCACACCGACGAAGCGCCGATGCTGGCCACATATTCGTTCCTGCCGATCATTGAGGCGTTCGCCTCCACGGCAGGTGTGCAGGTGGAGACCCGCGACATTTCGCTGGCCGGCCGCATCATCGCCGTCTTCGGCGACTACCTCACTGAAGAGCAGCAGATCGGCGACGCCCTGGCTGAACTCGGTGAACTGGCGAAGAAGCCGGAAGCCAACATCATCAAGCTCCCCAACATCAGCGCATCCGTGCCGCAGCTGAAGGCTGCCATTGCCGAGCTTCAGTCGCAGGGCTACAAGCTGCCGGACTACCCGGACAACCCCACGTCCGATGAAGAGACCGCCATCCGGTCCCGCTACGACAAGATCAAGGGCTCCGCCGTGAACCCGGTCCTGCGTGAAGGCAACTCGGACCGCCGCGCTCCGCTGTCGGTCAAGAACTACGCCCGCCAGAACCCCCACTCCATGGGTGCCTGGACCCCCGAGTCCAAGACCAACGTGGCACACATGGACGCCAACGACTTCCGCGCCAACGAGAAGTCCGTGGTTATCCCCGCCGACGGCACCATCGAAATCCAGCTGGTCCGCGAAGACGGCACGGTCAAGGTCCTGAAGAAAGCCTTCCCGGTCCTCGCCGGTGAGGTCATCGACGGCACCGTGATGCGCGCTGCCGCCCTGGACGAATTCCTGGCAGCCCAAGTGGCCCGCGCCAAGGAAGAGGGCGTGCTCTTCTCCGCACACCTGAAGGCCACCATGATGAAGGTCTCCGACCCCATTATTTTCGGCCACGTGGTGAAGGCCTACTTCTCCGAGCTGTTCGACACCTACGGCAAGCAGCTCGCCGCGGCCGGCCTCAGCCCCAACAACGGCCTCGCCTCCATCCTCAACGGTCTGGACGAGCTGCCCGAGGACGTCCGCGAAGGCGTCCAGGCCGCCATCAAGAAGGGCCTCGAAGAAGGCCCCGCGATCGCCATGGTCGACTCCGACAAGGGCATCACCAACCTGCACGTCCCCAGCGACGTCATCGTGGACGCCTCCATGCCCGCCATGATCCGCACCTCCGGCCACATGTGGGGCCCGGACGGCAATGAAGCCGACACCCTGGCAGTCCTCCCGGACAGCTCCTACGCCGGCATCTACCAGGTTGTCATCGACGACTGCCGCGCCAACGGCGCCTTCGACCCAACCACCATGGGCACGGTCCCGAACGTCGGCCTCATGGCCCAGGCCGCCGAAGAATACGGCAGCCACGACAAGACCTTCGAGGCCCAGGTCCCCGGCAAGATCCAGGTGGTTGACGGCTCCGGGAACGTCCTGATCGAACACGACGTTGCCCCTGGTGACATCTGGCGCGCCTGCCAGACCAAGGACCTCCCCATCCGTGACTGGGTGAAGCTGGCCGTGAACCGCGCCCGCGCCTCCCAGACCCCCGCCGTGTTCTGGCTCGACGAGACCCGCGCACACGACGCCAAGCTCATCGAGAAGGTCCGCGAATACCTGCAGGAGCACGACACCGAGGGCCTGCAGATCGAGATCCTGTCCCCGGTGAAGGCCACCGCCTTCACCCTCGAGCGCATCCGCAAGGGCGAGGACACCATCTCCGTCACCGGCAACGTGCTCCGCGACTACCTGACGGACCTGTTCCCGATCCTGGAACTGGGCACCAGCGCCAAGATGCTGTCCATCGTTCCGCTGATCAACGGCGGCGGGCTCTTCGAAACCGGTGCCGGCGGCTCCGCCCCGAAGCACGTCCAGCAGTTGCTGAAGGAAAACCACCTGCGCTGGGACAGCCTGGGTGAATTCCTGGCACTGGCCGTCAGCTTCGAGCACCTGGCCAACACCACGGACAACGCCCGCGCCCAGGTCCTCGCCGACACGCTGGACCGCGCCACCGGCACGTTCCTGCTGGAGAACAAGTCCCCGAGCCGCAAGGCCGGCGAGATCGACAACCGCGGCAGCCACTACTATCTGGCTCAGTACTGGGCACAGGAACTGGCCAAGCAGACCGAGGACGCAGAACTCGCAGCCTCGTTCGCATCGGTCGCCGACGCGCTGACCTCCAACGAGGAAGCCATCGTTTCCGAACTGCTGGGCGCCCAGGGCCAGCCGGTGGACATCGGAGGCTACTACCGCCCGGACGCCGAGAAGGCTGCAGCCGTCATGCGGCCGTCCGCCACGCTCAACAAGATCGTCGCCAGCCTGAGCTAGGTCTCCGGCCCGCGGCCGAGTTGCCGAGCTGAACAGCAGGAGCGCCCCGCCACTCGTTGAGTGGCGGGGCGCTCTCTTTGCTTGCCGGGACTGCCGGCCTGGACCTCGAGCCAGCGGGCGGGACGGTGGACTACCGGTCCGGGATGTCGTCGCGGCGGGTGTCCGTATGCCGGGTTTCGGTGCGGGGTTCACCTGTGTCGTTGTCCCCGTAAGGGGCGTCGACGGCCATATCCGGGTCCGTGCTTACGGGCCGTTCGGTTGCCGAGGCGTCGTAGGCGTCTCCGGATTCGTAGCTGCGGCCCGGGACCGCGTCCATGCCGGCCCCCTCGGAATAGCCGGTGCTTGCGCCCGGGTCACCGTTGCCTCCGGCTGCTGTTGCGCCCATGCCGACGCCGGCCGCTCCGGCTGCCGTTGTTCCGACGGCGGGCGTTCCGGCTGCCGTTGTTCCGACGGCGGGCGCCGTCGAACCCGCGTCACCTTCCACCTCTCCACCGCTCACGCTTTCACGCCAGGCGCCCGTTTCCGTGTCGCGTTCCTCGATGAACTTCTTGAACTTCCTCAGGTCCGAGGCCACCTGCCGGGAATCAAGTCCGGTGGCGGCACCAAGCTTCTCCACGGCGGATTCGGGCTCCCAGGTCAGCTCGACGTTCACCTTGGTCTCGTTGTCACCCAGGGACTCAAACCAAACGGTGCCCGAGTTGCGTGGCTCGTTCAGGCTCTCCCACGTGACGCGCTGGTCCGGCTCCTGGACGGTGATCTGGGCGTCGTACTCGCGCTTCACGCCCGCAATGCTGGTTTCGAAATGAACAGTGGTGTCATCGAGTTGGCGGACAGCGTCCACTCCGCTCATGAACTTGGGGAAATCCTCAAACTGCGTCCATTGGTTGTAGGCCTGGCGTACGGGGACATCGACAGTGATCGATTCCTGGACAGTTGCCATGCGTGGTTCACTCCTTCAGCGTACGGGCGGATGGCCCGTGGTTCTGATTGCCGTTGTTCGGATGGAACATCTCCAACGTAGCGGGAACCAGCCGGCATTTGAAGAGAGAAGCTAAGCCTGCTGACTATGAAGACCCGAACGCTCAAATGACGGCCCGCAGTTGTGGGCGGGCCCGGGATTTCCTAGGGTACTAAGCAGGCTTATCTTTCGGTGGGGAGCCCAGTGCCCAACGCCGAGTCCGGTTAGGCCGCCGCTTCGGAAAGGATCATCTCTGTGCCTGAAGAATCAGCAATCAACATTCCGGGAGCCCCGGCAGGCGAGCCGCCCGCCGTCGTCGAACCCACCACCCCGAGGGAACCGTTGCCGCCCAAGCCGGACCAGCAGGGGCCGGAAGCGGTATCGCCGACCGGCAGCCCCACGGGTGCGCCCGAACACTCCCGGGCGCAGTCCGGCCAGTACCTGACCACCGCGCAGGGGCTCCGGCTGGCCGACACGGACCACTCGCTTAAGGCCGGGCCACGGGGACCGATCCTCCTCCAGGACCACCACCTCCGGGAGAAGATCACCCACTTCGACCACGAGAGGATTCCGGAGCGCGTGGTGCACGCCCGGGGTGCCGGCGCCCACGGCGTGTTCCGCTCGTACGGGACGGCGGCGAATATCACCCGCGCAGGTTTCCTCGCCAAGGACGTGGAAACGCCCGTGTTCGTCAGGTTTTCCACGGTCCTGGGCTCGCGGGGCTCCGCCGACACCGTCCGGGACACCCGCGGATTCTCCACCAAGTTCTACACCGATGAGGGAACGTACGACCTGGTGGGCAACAACATCCCGGTATTCTTCATCCAGGACGGGATCAAGTTCCCGGACATCGTGCACGCCGCAAAGCCGCATCCGGACCGCGAGATTCCGCAGGCCCAGAGCGCCCACGACACGTTCTGGGACTTCGTGTCCCTGCACACCGAGGCGCAGGCGCACACCATGTGGAACATGTCCGACCGGGGCATCCCGCGTTCGTACCGCACCATGGAAGGATTCGGCGTCCACACCTTCCGGCTGGTCGACGCCGAGGGCGCCACGACGCTCGTCAAGTTCCACTGGAAGCCGAAGCAGGGCGTCCACTCCCTGGTCTGGGAGGAGGCCCAGATCATCAACGGCATGGATCCGGACTTCCACCGGCGGGACCTGGCCGACGCGATCGAGGCTGGCGCCTACCCGGAATGGGAGCTGGGAATCCAGACTTTCCCGGACACCGAGGACCAGATGTTCGAGGGGATCGACCTGCTGGATCCCACGAAGTTTGTGCCCGAGGAGCTGGCCCCCGTCCAGGCGATCGGGCTGATGACGCTCAACGCCAACCCGGTCAACTACTTCGCCGAGACGGAGCAGGTGGCCTTCCACCCAGGGCACCTCGTGCCGGGCATTGACGTCACCAACGATCCGCTGCTGCAGGTCAGGCTGTTCTCCTACCTGGACACCCAGATTTCGCGGCTGGGCGGGCCGAACTTCGCCCAGATCCCCATCAACCGGCCCCAGGCCCCGGTGAACGACATGCTGCGCGACGGCATGCACCAGACCGCCGTCCACTCCGGCGTTGCGCCGTACCGGCCCAATTCCCTCGACGGCGGCTGCCCGTTTAAGGCCGGCGCAGACCTCGGGTCGTTCGTTGATGTTCCGGAAGCCGTGGCGGAGGCCATTAAACAGCGGAAGAACCCGGCCTCCTTCGATGACCACTTCAGCCAGCCCCGGCTGTTCTTCCGGAGCCTCACTCCGGTGGAGCAGGACCACATCATTCAGGCGTACACCTTCGAGCTGGGCAAGTGCTACGAGAAGCCGGTCCGTGAGCGGCAGCTGCTCGCGCTGGCCAACATCGATGCCTCGCTGTGCGCAGCCGTGGCCCGCGGGCTGGGGCTGCCCGCTCCCGAGGCCACCGAGGACGTGCCCGACGCCCAGCCCAGCCCCGCCCTGTCCCAGCTGGGAAAGACGTGGCCGGTCGCAGGCCGCGTCGTCGGCATCGTGGCGGACGGGTCCAGTGACCTTGAGGCCGTCCGGGACGCCCGCAAGGCGCTCGACGACGCCGGCATCGTTCCGCTGGTGATCGCACCGGCCGGCGGGACGCTCGGGGGAGAGTCCGACGGCGGGATCCCGGTTCAGCGGACCTATCTCACCGCCCGCTCTACCGAGTTCGACGCCGTCATCGTGGCAGGATCCGGGGCGCCGGCGGACGACGCCGAACAGGGGCTGGACGCGAAAGCCGGTGATCCCGGTGCTTCGCTTGATCCGCGCGTCGTGCTCCTGCTGTCAGAGGCCTTCCGCCACGCGAAGGCCATCGGGGCGTGGGGGTCAGGCTCCGCCGGTGTGGACGCGGCGAGCATCCCGGACGACGCAGCAGGCGTGGTGCGGGGCGACACTGCCGAGCAGGTGGTTCCGCAGATCCAGGAGCTGCTGGCCGCGCACCGGGCGTGGGAGCGTTTCCCGGCAGCGACTTCCTGACGGGCCAATCTTCCTGAGGGTTTGAAGAACAAAGACTGGTCCCGGGCGGGGCTAGTCTTTGTTCTTGCCCGAACCCTTGTCCTTGTTCCCCTCCGGGCTGCCCTTGCCGGAGCTGTCCTGCCTTCCGCTGTTTGCCGGAGCCGGAACTGGAGCCGGCGCGGGGGCGGGAACCGGGGCTGCAGCAGCCGGCGGAGTCGTCGGTGAAGGTTTCGGGGCTGCCGTGGCCTTCGCAGCGGCCGCCTGGGCGGCAGCGTTCCTGGCCGCCTGCGCTGCCGTGAGGTCGGCCCGCACGGAATTGATGGCCGCCGTAATGCTCCTGTGGCGTTTGAAGGAAACCTGCCCCGCAGCAGCCGCGGCATCCAGCTCAGAGGACAACCGGGCCAGCGACTTCAGCGCGGCGGCCGGGTTGCTTCCCGCCGCGGACCTGGTGACCTCAAGAACCCGCTCCTGAAGTTTTGCGGCCGCGCCCGTCTCGAGCTCCGGGGCGGTGCCGGCGCAGCCTGCCACTGCAGCTGCCAATGTGAACCCCGTAATGACGGTCATCGCCCGGCGCCACGCGGCCGGTGTCTGGCGCGGGCTCATGGTTCAACGCTCCTTTGCAGCTCCACGAGATGGTCACCCAAGGTGCCGCTCACGCTGGGGTAAGGGACGACGTCGGGCGTTTCAGGTGAGTTGGCGGCCACCGTCACCGCCGCGGTTCCGCCCAGCAGGGTTGCCGCCGCCAGAGCGGCGCCAATACGGAAACGGCGGCGCCTCTTCCCGCTCGCGGGCGGCCCATCGGGGTGTGCTGATGCCTGGCCCGCTGGTGTATTTGCTGTTGTTTTGGCGGTGGACTGTGGCTCAGGCGGCCCGGACGGGAGCACCGACGGCGGCCGGGACGGCAACGCGGGGAGTACACGGGTGTGCTCCCCGGCCAGGTCTGTAGGGGCGGACTGCGGTGAAACGAGGGCGCGCCGGAGAGCCGCTTCCAGGTCCGCAGCGGTGGGCCGCTCCAGCGGCTCGAGGGCGGTCATGGAGGCCAGCAGGTGCTGCCATTCCGCGGGCAGGTCGCCGGGGATCTCCGGGGCACGGTGCAGCCGCGCCACCGCCGACTCCACCGCGCTGCCCGGGTATTCAACAGTGCCTTTGATGCACTCCAACAGCACGAGGCCCAGCGAATAGATGTCAGACGCGGGGGACAATGGGGAGCCCATGGCCTGCTCGGGGCTCAAGTACGCCGCCGTGCCCACCATGGTGCCGGTGGCCGTGAGGCGGGTGCCGTCGGCGATCCGGGCAATGCCGAAGTCTGTCAGCTTGGGCCGCACCGGTTCGCCGGGGCGAACCTGGATGAGGAGAATGTTGGCGGGCTTGATGTCGCGGTGGATGATGCCCAGCCCGTGAACGTAGGCGAGGGCATCGGCGACCCCAGCACCGATGACGGACAGCTCGTCGAGCGGAACGCGGCTGTGCCGGATGCGGCTGCGCAGGTCCTGGCCCTCCACGAGTTCCATGGTCAGGAAAGGTCTGGGCTGGTCCGGCACGCGGGTATCCACGCCGGCGTCGAAAAGGGTGACAAGGCTGGGATGGTTCAGGGTTGCCAGGAGCCGGATCTCGGCTTCCTGCCTTTTGAGTTCGTCGGCATCTGCAGCCTGAGGGGCGAAGAGCTTCAGGGCCACGTCCCTGCCCAGGTTCTGGTCCCTGGCCGCATAGACCGACGACATGCCGCCTCGTCCGATCACCTCACCCAGCCGGTAGCGCCCGCCCAGTACATCCGTTGTCACCCCGCTGGGCGATTCCTCTAACACGTTGTCGTCCTTATCAGCTCGGGTTCGGTGTTAAGGATAGTACGTGTACTTAGTAATCGAGGCCCCTGGCTGTTTGATTGGGTTTCTGACCGGGTGTCCGACTGGCTGTTTGGCTGTTTGGTGGCGCAACGGTGGCCGGATGGCGTCCGGGCACGGCTTCGCCGGCGGCCCGGCATCGGCAAGTCCGGAGTACTGCCGTGATGCGGACCGCCGACGAACGGCAGTTACTCCTGCTCGGTCAGGACCGGGCTGTTAGGCCTTCTTCCTGCGGATCACCAGGAGTGCGCCGACGGCGAGCAAGACCAGTGCGAGTGGCAGCAGCCCAGTGTCGGCTCCCGTGTTGGCGAGGGTCTGCTGTGCGGTGGCAATGCTTCCGTTGGCCATGGTTGCCATGCTCTCCGAGGCGGGGACGCCTGTGGTCACCGAGCCCGCGGGCAGGATGGCGGCGCCGGTCGTGGAGGTCCCGGTGCCAGTGCCCGTTGCCGCTCCACCGGTCGTGTCGGTGCCGGATCCGTTGCTGCCAGTCCCGGCGGTGCCGGTGCCGGCTCCATCAGTCGATGTGCCATCAGTGCCCGTGCCCTCGGCTCCCGTTCCGGCTCCGTCGGTGCCGGTTCCATCAGTTCCGTCGCCCGGATCGGAGCCGTTGCCGGTTCCGTCACCCGGATCAGTAGCCGGTGGCGTCGTCACAGTTCCTGCGCCAAGTCCGATGCCCAGGTCGACCCCCAGGTCCACGGCTGCATCGGTTCCCGTGCCGAGCCCGAGGTCGACGGCGCTTTCCGCACTGGTACCCAGGGAACCCGTGTCGCCGAGGTTGAGGTCGACGACGGCGGCCAGATCGGTGGCGGGAACGGCGGTACCGGTTCCCGTGCCGGTGGTGTTGCCGAGGTTGACGTCGATCAGGGCGGTGGCGTCAGCCGTAGGGGCAGTTGTCCCTGTTGCGGTTCCGGTGTTCCCGAGGTTGGCGTCGATCAGGGCGGTGGCGTCAGCCGCAGGAGCGACAGCTCCGGTTTCGGTGCCCGTCACTGCGGTGTTGCCGAGGTTGACGTCGACCAGGGCGGTGGCGTCAGCCGCAGGAGCGACAGCTCCGGTTTCGGTGCCCGTCACTGCGGTGTTGCCGAGGTTGACGTCAACCAGGGCAGTAGCGTCAGCCGCAGGGGCAGTTGTCCCTGTTGCGGTTCCGGTGTTGCCGAGGTTGGCGTCGATCAGGGCGGTGGCGTCAGCCGCAGGGGCAGTTGTCCCTGTTGCGGTTCCGGTGTTGCCGAGGTTGACGTCGATCAGGGCGGTGGCGTCAGCCGCAGGGGCAGTTGTCCCCGTTGCGGTTCCGGTGCTGCCGAGGTTGACGTCGGCCACAGCGGTCGCGGCCGGTGCCACCGCGGCAATGCTGCCGTTCGATGTACCGGTGTTGAGATCGAGGCCGGCATTAACGCTGACCGCGGAAGAATTCGACGGCGCTGGGCCACCCAGCAGACCCAGCGACGTCGAAGCATTAAGGTCCGCCGAAGCGGTTTCGGACGCGATGTTGACCGTGCCCGTGGCAGTTGTATCCGCGCTCGCCGCGGTTGCGCCGAGGGCTAGTAGCCCTCCGGCAAAGAGGGTGCCTAGTAGGCCCCTGCGAATTGTCTGGTGCATTGTGACGTCTCCTGAAAAGTTGTTGTCAGGCGCTCATGGCAACCCGATTGGCCGTGTTTCTGCCGCATGGAGGCAGAAGGGGCCCAACTAGTCAGGAGAGGAGCCGGGGTCGATGGCCACCGGCGAAGGAATATGCTGAAGGGGTCCGCTGACAGGGACAAATCCCATGAGCGGCAGGTATTCAAAGGCGCTGTTTAGCCAGGCGGCCGAAGCCGAAGGGCCGCCGGACGACGTGCTGCTACCCGATCCTGAGGCAGGAGACGGAAGCAGCGCCTCCGGTGACGGCGTGCCATCGCCACCGGATGGTGAGTCTCCGCCGGCAGGAACCTTCGGGGCAGACCCCGCGGGGTTGGCAGCTTTCGGCGCGGCAGCATGGCTGAAATGAGCCGGCAGCCCGGTGGCCGGTTGGACAGCTGGCGCGGACGCCACGGAGGGGGCGGGGACCATGCCGGGCCAGGACCCTGGACCGGCGGAGGCCTGCCCCATTTCGGCGAGGCCAACTGCGGGTAGCCGGCCTGGATCGGCGACAATCCCCGTCACGACATCCTTGGCGGGCACAATAATCGGTGCCGTCAGAGAAGGTACCTGCGCGAGCACGTCAGTGACGGGCTTAACGGGAAGCTCGACAGGGAGAGCCTCGGTTACCGGGCCCACGACGTCGGTTACTGGTTTCACGACGTCGGTAACGGGCTTAACGCCCTCCGCGACCGGCTGCACGATGGTTTCGGCCGTGTCCGTTAGCGCTCCATCAGCAACGGAGGCAACGGGATCGGTAACCCCGGCCAGGGTGTCGTCGGGAATCGACCCGCCGAGAGGTAGTCCGTCGAGCGCGGTGTCAACGGGCTCCACAATGTCCGCCACAACCGGGGCAACCACGGTCACAGGGGTTGGCTCTGGCGGCGTGGAAGGAACGGAAGTGACGGGAGGCGGCGCAACTGTCGCCGGCAATGGTGCCGGGATGGCTGCCGGGTCGATTGCTGGAAGTGGCGGGGGAGCTACGGCTGGCGTGGGCTGAGCAGCGGCGGGGGCTTCATGTGCCTTGGCGGAGACCAGCGCGCCAACGCTTTCCGCCACGCTGTCCGCATCTCCCTTGATGGATGAGACAGCCGAGGAAATACTGCCGCCAAGCGAGTCAGAGCTGCTGTTGGCGTCGGCGGCAGGGGCGGACACAGCCAGCCAAGCCACAGCGGCTGCACCTGCCAAGAGAACAGGGCGCAAGGGGCGCAGCGCAGACCACGACAAAGCCGCAATGGTCATGCTCAACACCCCCAAGCTCACCGAATGAATCGACGATCGACTCCAGCCTAAGCCTGCCCCAAAGTGAGAGTCCAGACCCGGCACAATAATTCTTTCGACTCGATGAACGCCGGAAAAGCTGCTCAGTGAGCGTCGTTGGGATAGGCGACACCGAGCTGGGCGCGCACGCCGTCGAACAGCCGCATCGTGTTCAGCGAGTCCTCGAGGGGCATGACCGGGCTCTCGGTGAGGCCCTGCTGGACGCACCGGGTCACCTCGCGAAGCTCATACGTATAACCCCGCCCAGTCACCTCGAAGTGTTCAGTCCGCGGGGTCTCCTGCCCGATCCCCACCACCAGCTTCTTGGGGTTGTTGATCGAGCCGAGTGTCTGCAGGTAACCCAGGCTGCCGGCAACTGTTGCGGTGCGGGGGCCGTGGGCGAGCAGGGACGAGGTGAGCTGTGCCTGCGCGCCGTGGTGGTAACCGAGCGTGAGCGCATTCTGGGCGTCCACGCCGTCGTCGTTCAATGTGCCCATGGCACTGACCGTCTGCGGGAAACCCAGGGTGCCAAGCGCCCACAACAGCGGGTAGACCGTGATGTCAAGAAGCGCTCCGCCGCCGTCCTGAACGGCCCACAGCCTGGCGGTAGGGGAGTAGGGTGCCGGGAAGCCGAGGTCTGCCGTGACCCACTGGACGGTTCCGAGTTCGCCTGAATGTGCGATCTCGAAGGCCCTCTGCATGCTGGGCAGGAAGCGGCTCCACACGGCTTCCATCAGGAACAGCTTCTTTTCACGGGCTACCTGGATCAGCTCGGAGGCTTCGCGGGCGTTGATGGTGAATGCCTTTTCGCAGAGCACATGCTTGCCCGCGCGAAGAGCCGCCAGCACTACCCGGTGGTGCTGCGCGTGCGGCGTGGCCACGTAGACCACGTCCACCGCGTCATCGGCGAGCAGCCGCTCATAGCCGTGGTGCCCGCCGTCGTCCCCGTACGCCACGGCAAAGCCGAACTCGCCCGCAAAAGCGTCCGCGGTGTGCTGGCCTCGGGAGCTGACGGCGTAAAGCTCCGCGTCCTCCAGCAGCGCCAGGTCCCGCGACACCAGGGAGGCGATGCGGCCGGTGGCAATGACACCCCACCGCAGCGGTCGGCCCGTGGCGGCAAGGGGATCCTGGTTGGACTGGCTGAAGAGCCATGGCTTGGCGATCGTTGACGTCATGACGCCATCCTCTCACCCGGGTGAGGAAGGGTCGGGTCTAAACCTGCGGAAGGTGCGGGAGGGTTACGCCCTGCCCGCACCCGCCGGCTTCCTACACCGCCGCCGGCTCCGCAGCGCGGCCGCGGACCGGTTCCTCCGTGAGCTTGCCCTGCTGGAGGCGGAACCGGCGGTCCGTCTTGTTGGCCAGTGTGCGGTCGTGCGTGACCACGAGGATGGTGGTGTTGTGGTCGCGGCTGAGGGAGCTGAGCAGTGCGATGATGTGCTCGCCCGTCTGCTCATCGAGGTTGCCCGTGGGCTCGTCGGCGAGAATCAGCTTGGGTTCGTTGGCGAGGGCCCGGGCGATGGCCACGCGCTGCTGCTCGCCGCCGGAGAGGCGGTTGATGCGGCGGCCGTGCTTGTCCGGATCGAGCTGCACCTGCTCCAGCAGTGCCCGTGCCCGCTCGGCCCGGACGGACTTCCGTACCCCGGCGAACTCCATGGGCAGCATGACATTGTCCAGCGCGGAGAGGTTGGGCACCAGGTTGAACTGCTGGAACACGAAGCCGATGTCCCGGCGCCGGTACTCGGTCAGCTTGCCATCCGGCATGCCTGCCAGGCTCACCCCGTTGACGACGACGTCTCCGCTGGTGGGCTTGTCCAGCGCACCCAGGAGGGAGAGCAGTGTGCTTTTGCCGCTGCCGCTCTTGCCCACGATGGACGCCAGTGTGCCCTGCCCCAGCTCGAAGCTGACGCCGTTGACCGGCTTGATGGTGCGGTCGCCGGACTTGAACGTGCGGACCAGATCCTTGACTTCAATCATGGCTATTCTCCTCGGAGGACTTCGATGGGGCGGATGCGGGCGGTGAGCAGGGCCGGAACCAGCGCACCGATGATGGCGACGCCGAACACGGCCGCGATGCCGGCGGCAAGGATTCCGGGGGACACGCTGGCGGTGACGGAGGTGAGCAGCTGGGAGGCGCCGCCGAACGGACCGCCCTGGCCACCCGGGAGTCCGCCCGCAGCCCCGGCGAACCCGCCGCCGCGCTGGCCGGCGGGGGCCGCCGTCGTGCCTGTGCTGGAGCTGACCAGTGCGGAGGCGATGCCGCCGCTCGCGAAGGAGGCGAGGACGGCGCCCACCACGCTGCCGAGGGCCACCAGGACCAGGGCCTCGAGCACGAACTGCAGACCGATGGTGCGGTTCGGTGCGCCGATGGCCTTGAGAACGCCGATTTCGCGGCGGCGCTCGCGGACCAGCATGACCATGATCAGCAGGATGATCAGCCCCGCGGTGCCAAGTGCAGCGATGAACGCCACCATGGAGATGTTCTTGACGCTGTCCAGCGAGGTGACGGCGGTTTCGAGGTTGCGCTGGCCCTGGGTGACGTCGGCCTTGTCGGTGCCGAGCGCGTTCTGCAGGGCCGTCTTGGCGGCGTCCACGTTCTCCATGCTGTCGACGGTGACGATCATTGTGGACAGCTCTCCGGGCAGCTCGGCCAGTGTCTGGGCGGTGGGGAGCGTGACGTAGAGGGCGTTGTTGCCAAACGCGGTGCCGGCGTCGAACAGGCCCGCGACGGTGAAGGTCTTGCTGTTGATGGTGAAGGTGGAGCCCACCTTGAGGTTGTTCTTTTCAGCAAGGGTGGTGCCCAGCAGCGCCTTGGTGGACTCCGCCGTGTAATCGCCCAGCCCGGTGCCCGAGGTCAGTTCCAGCGTCTTGCCGGTGCTGTCCACCTCTGCGCCGGTACCGGTCGCCGTGATGGGCAGGGCCCGCGCCGGCTGGGTGGTGGCGGTGGTGCCCGTGGATCCGGTACTTCCCGTGGCACCGGTGGTTCCGGAGCTGTCCTGGTTGCGCGCGCCCAGCGTTCCGGCGTCGACTGCCGCGGTGAGGCTGGTGGTCAGCGTGGTGGTCGTCTGGCCGCCGGGGCCGCCCTGCCCGCCGCCCGGACCGGCCTGGGTGCCGGCTGCCGCCTGCGCGGCGGCCTCGGCCGCGTTCCGCAGCCGCAGCGCCTTGGTTCCGACGACGGCGGTCACGTTCGGGACGTCCGCCGCTGTCGCTGCCTGCTCGGCAGTGAGCGGCTCACCGCCGCCTTCGAAGCCCTGGCCGCCGGCCGGGTTCACCGTCAACACCGTCCCTACCGAGGCGTTCAGCTCCTTTACTTTGGCCCCGACTGCCTGGTTGGCCACGAGCATGGCCAGGGCCAGCCCGATGGCGACCGCCAGCACGGCCACAACCGCGGCCGTTCGGACCTTGTTTCTAAACGCATTGCCTACACTTCGGGCGAGGACGCTCACTGCACTCCTTGGGATCACATGCCGGGGGATTGGCCGGCTTCGGATCCCACATTGGTGCCCGCTGCTGTGCAGGAAACGGGCTGAACCTATGTTTCCGCTGTGAGGCGAGGAGCGGTGGAGCGTCCGGTGGCAACGGAAGAGCCCCGGCTCTCCGGGTGAACTGGTCACCTCCGGGGAGCCGGGGCTCTGTGGCGTCTGTGGCGGAAGCCGCTACTTGGTGATCGGGCCGAGAACCGGATCGTCCACGTAGGCCGTCTTGACGTTTTCCTTGGTCACGATGACCGGCTCCAGCAGGTAGGCGGGAACGGTCTTGACCTTGTTGTTGTAGGACTTGTCATCGTTGATTTCAGGCGTCTTGCCGGCCTGGATGTCCTTGACCATGACGATCGCGTGCTCCACGAGCTTGCGGGTGTCCTTATTGATCGTGGAGTACTGCTCGCCGGCCATGATCGACTTGACCGACTCAACCTCGGAGTCCTGCCCGGTGACCACCGGAAGCGGCTTGCCGGCAGCCTTGACGGCGGTCAGCACCGCGCGGGCCAGGGTGTCGTTCGGGGACAGGACGCCGTCCAGCGACGCGGAGGTGTAGCTGCCGGTCAGGAGCGTGTCCGCACGGCGCTGGGCGTTTTCTGCCTTCCAGCCCTGGGTGACAGCCTGCTCGAAGGACTTCTGTCCGGAGAGCACCTTCAGCGTGCCGTCGTCGATCTTCGGCTTCAGAACGCTCATGGCGCCGTCGAAGAAGACCTTGGCGTTGGCATCGTCAGGGGAACCCGCGAAGAGCTCGACGTTGTACGGGCCGTTCGGCTTCTTGGCCTGCATGCCTTCCAGCAGCGCCTTGCCCTGCAGCTCACCCACCTTGAAGTTGTCGTAGGCCACGTAGTAGTCCACGTTCTCGGTGTTCAGCAGCAGGCGGTCGTAGGCGATGATGGTGGCGCCGGCGTCCTTGGCCTGCTTCAGCTGGGTACCCAGCTGGGCGCCGTCGATCGCGCCGACGACGATGACCTTGGCGCCCTTGGTGATCATGGCGCTGATCTGGTTCTGCTGCTCCGAGACGCCGCCGTTGGCGAACTGGACGTCCGGCTTGAAGCCCGCGTCCTTAAGGCCGTCGTTGAACAGCTTCTCCGCCAGGACCCAGTTTTCCGAGGTCTTCTGGGGGAGCGCGACGCCGATCGAGGAGTCTTTGGGGAACGCCTCGCCGCCGGCGGTGCCGCCGCCCGTTGTGCCGGAGTCGGAACGGCCGCAGGCTGTCAGCGCCAGTGCCGCAATGGCAGCGATTGCTGCCGCCTTTCCTGCATTACCAATCATTCGCATTTGCTCGGTTCACTTTCTATAGGGGTGGGAAATGCATCCGGGGAGCGGGCGGTGCTCAGGCTTCCCGGGAGATGGTTTCCTTCGTGGAGGTCACTTCGTCGGGCTGGAGCTGGGTGCCGCCGCTGGGGCGGTTGAAGCCCTGGGTCAGCAAGCCGATGATGGAACGCTTGCCCTGGCTCTTGTTGTAGACGTCGAATGCGACGGCGATCAGCAGGACCAGGCCCTTGATGATCTGGGTCAGGTCGGCACCGACGCCGAGCAGCTGCAGCCCGTTGTTCAGCACGGCCATGACCAGGCCACCGACGATCGAGCCGATCACGGTGCCCACACCGCCGGTGACAGCCGCGCCGCCAATGAACACAGCGGCGATCGCATCGAGTTCCCAGCCCACGCCGTCGAACGGGCCGGACGCCGTGGAGCGGCCCACGAAGATCATGCCGGCCAGGCCGGCAAGGATGGACATGTTCATCATGACCAGGAAGTTGACCTTCTTGGACTGGACGCCGGAGAGCTCAGCCGCGTGCCGGTTGCCGCCCACGGCGTAGACGTGGCGGCCGACGACCGTCTTGGAGGAGATGAAGCCGTAAATCAGGACCAGGACGGCGAGGATGAGTCCGGGGATCGGGAACGACGTTCCCGGGCGGCCCGTGGCGAACAGGTACGTGGCGTACAGGATGGCACCGCAGACCAGCACGAGCTTGGTGACCACCACCCAGCCTTCGGGGACCTCAGCGCCGAGCGCCTTGGCGGTGCGGCGGGCGCGGAGTTCGCTGAAGATCACGAACGCCACCCCCAGCAGGCCAAGGAGCAGGGTGAGGTTGTTGTAGCCGGTGCTCGGGCCGACCTCGGGAAGGTATCCGGAGCCGATGTACTGGAAGTCGGCGGGGACCGGGATGGTGTTGGACTTGCCGACGAACTGGTTGAAGCCGCGGAACAGCAGCATGCCGGCCAATGTCACGATGAAGGCTGGTATCCCCACATAGGCCGTCCAGAACCCTTGCCAGGCCCCGATCAGGACGCCGAGCCCGAGTCCAAGCAGGATACCCAGGTACCAGGGGATGCCCCAGTCCCTGATGGCCAGGGCCACGGTGACGCCGACGAACGCCGCCACCGAGCCGACCGACAGGTCGATGTGGCCGGCGATGATGACCAGCACCATGCCGATGGCCAGAATCAGGATGTAGGAGTTGCCGTTGAAGAGGTTGATGACGTTGCCCGGGGTGAGCGTGCGGCCTTCGGTGGCGAATTGGAAGAAAACGATCAGTGCAACCAGGGCGAAGATCATGCCGAATTGGCGGGTGTTGCCGCCAAAGAGCTTCTTGAGCGCGTTCATTATGTCAGTCCTTGTTCTGGAAGGTTCTGGAGGGTTCCAGAGGGTCAGGCGGTTTTTCGGGCGGAAGTCATGAGTTTCATCAGGCTTTCCTGGCTGGCGTCGTCCTTGTTCAGGACTCCGGTGATGGCGCCTTCGAAGATGGTGTAGATCCGGTCGGAGAGGCCCAGCAGTTCGGGGAGTTCGGAGGAGATCACGATGACGCCCTTGCCCTGGTTGGCCAGCTGCTGGATGATGCCGTAGATCTCGTACTTGGCGCCGACGTCGATGCCGCGGGTGGGCTCGTCCAGGATCAGCAGGTCAGGATCGGTGAACATCCACTTGGCCAGGACCACCTTCTGCTGGTTGCCGCCGGAGAGCTTCGCGACGCCTTCCTCCACGGAGGGCGTCTTGGTCCGCAGCGATTTGCGGTACTGCTCAGCCACCGTGAATTCCTTGTTGGCATCCACCACGAAGTGCTTGCTGATCTTGTGCAGCGCGGCCGAGACCGTGGTGGTCTTGATGTCATCCAGAAGGTTCAGGCCCAGGGACTTCCGGTCCTCGGTGACGTAGCCGAGCCCGGCGTCGATGGCCTGCTTGACGTTCTTGAGGTGGAGTTCCTTGCCGTTCTTGTAGATGCTGCCGGTGATGAAACGGCCGTAGGAACGGCCGAACACGGAGCGTGCCAGTTCGGTGCGGCCGGCCCCCATTAGCCCTGCGAAACCCACGATCTCGCCGCGGCGGACGAAGAAGTTGGAGCCTTTGCAGACCAGGCGGTCCTGCACCTGCGGATGCCCCACGGTCCAGTTCTTGACCTCGAACAGCACCTCGCCGATCTTGGGCGTGTGGTCCGGGAAGCGCGATTCCAGGGTGCGACCCACCATGCCCTTGATGATGCGGTCCTCGTCGACGCCATCGCGTTTTACGTTCAGCGTCTCGATCGACTTGCCGTCGCGGATGATGGTGATCTCGTCGGCGATCTGCTCGATCTCGTTGAGCTTGTGGGAGATGATGATGGACGTGATGCCCTTGCCCTTCAACCCCAGGATCAGGTCCAGCAGGTGCTGAGAGTCGGATTCGTTCAGCGCGGCGGTGGGCTCGTCCAGGATCAGCAGGCGAACCGACTTGTTCAGCGCCTTGGCGATCTCCACGAGCTGCTGCTTGCCGACGCCGATTTCCTTCACCGGGGTATCCGGGTTCTCCCGCAACCCCACCCGGGCAAGCAGCTCGCGGGTCCTGGTGCGGGCCTCGGCCCAGTCGATCACGCCGCGCTTGACCGGTTCGTTGCCCAGGAAGATGTTCTCCGTAATGGAGAGCTCCGGGATGAGCGCCAGTTCCTGGTGGATGATCACGATGCCGGCGTGCTCGCTGGCCCGGATGTCCTTGAACTGCTGCACCTCGTTCTGGTACACGATGTCGCCGCTGTAGCTGCCGTAGGGGTACACACCGGAGAGGACCTTCATGAGGGTGGACTTTCCGGCGCCGTTCTCCCCGCAGATCGCGTGGATTTCCCCGGCCTTCACCCGCAGGCTCACATCGGACAAGGCTTTAACGCCGGGGAATTCCTTGGTGATGGAGCGCATCTCCAGGAGAACCGGCTCGCTTTGCGTGTTGAGGGACGTCATTTGCCCTTACGCCTCCAATGCATTGACTTCGTTGTCTTCCCTGCAATCCGCAGGGCCGTCTGATGAAAAAGTAGATGGAGCATGCCGTTGTCGTCAAGTATTTAACGCAACGGCGGCATAACGAAACGCTACGTCCGCCGGATTCCGGCGTGCTGGAACACCAGGGCTGCGGCGCCGAGAGCCTCCGCGCGGTCGTTCAGCGAGGACATCGTGAGGGTGGTGGTTTCGCCGATGACCGGCACGGCATGCCGCACCAGCCCGCGCCGGATCGGGTCCAGCAAGATGTCGCCCAGCCCGGCCAGGGGGCCACCAACCACGATGACCTCGGGGTTGATCAGGTTGGCCACATTCCCCAGCGCCCTGCCCACCGCAAGGCCCGCGTCGTCCACGACGCGCAGGGTGGCGGCATCCCTCGCCAGCGCCTTGCGGACGATGTCCTCGGGCGTGAGCGGGCGCTCCTCGCCCCGGCTCAGCAACTCAATCATGGTGGTGGTGGAGGCAATGGTTTCCAGGCACCCCCTGTTGCCGCAGCGGCAGATCAGGCCGTGTTCGTGGATGGTCGCGTGGCCGATTTCGCCGGTGATCCCGACGTTGCCGTAGTACTGGTTGCCGTTGAGGATCAGGCCCGCGCCAATGCCGGATCCGATCTTCATGAACAGCAGGTTGCTGATGCCGCTGTGCGGCCCCCACGTCACCTCGGACAGGGCGCCCAGATTCGAGTCGTTGTCTATGAAAATGGGGAACTGGAACGCCTCTTCGAGGCGTTCCTGGATGTCGATGCCCACCCACTCGGGCAGGATCGCCCCCTGGGCGACCGTGCTGGTCCGGCGGTCGATTGGGCCGGGGATCCCGACGCCGGCACCCACCACGGCGGTGCGCTCCGCCCCGCTGTCAGCCAGCAGCTTGTCGAGCAGGGCGACGGCTGCCTGGATGCCCTGCTCCGCGTGGTGCCCGAGGGGCAGGAGCACGGATTCCTCGGCGATGACGTGGTAGCTGAGCGAGGCGAGAACCACCCGCAGGTGCCGCCGGCCAAAGTCGATGCCCACCGCCACGGCACCGTTGCTGTTGAGTCTGACGTTGAGTGCGCGCCGCCCGGAGCTGGTGGTCGGCTCGGTGGATGCCAGCCCGGAGTCCTGCATGATTTTGACGATGTTGGACACTGTCGCGGTGGACAGCCCCGTCTGCCGCGCGAGCTCCGCCTGGGTCGAGGGGCCGTTGAGCAGGCATTCGATGATCCGCTGCTGGTTCAGGTGCCGGAGGGCGGACTGCGACCCGGGGTTTTTGGTTCGGCTCCTCGTTGAGCGCGATGGTGAGGGCATGAAATGAACATTGCACCATCAGCAGCCTTGTAGTCAAGAAGTTAACGCAATGCCCCAGCATGCGGATGGGTGCGGGTGCCGGGCGATCCGTCCCACTGGCAGCGCTGGTCGGTGCAAATGGACCGGAATCGCCGGTGCCGCCCGCGGATACGCTGAAGAAAACGACGTCCACTGTTGGGCGGCCACGAAGACTTGAGGTGATCACGGTGAAGCTGGCGCTGATGCAGGCGAACTCCAGTGTTTTGGACATCGAACGGAACTGCGCAGCCATCGACCGGGCGGCTCAGCGGGCCGCGGAGGCGGGTGCTGCCGTGCTCCTGACCCCGGAGCTATTTCCGGTGGGTTATGCGCCACTGCGCATCAGGGCGGAGCTGGACCCCGATACTCTGCCCGCGATCCGGCGTACCCTTGCGGGCATCGCTGCCGCGCGCCGGATCGCCCTGGTCTACAGCCTGCCCGCCGTCACGGCCGACGGGCAGTGGCAGATCACCGCGACGGTCCTGGACGGCCGCGGGGACGAACTCCTGAGCTACGCCAAGGTGCACCTTTTTGGCCCGGAGGAGCGCAGGGCGTTCAGCCCCGCGGAAGCAGCCCCCGCCGTCGTCGATGTGGGTGGCATCAAAACCTCGCTGGCCATCTGCTACGACGTGGAGTTTCCCGAAACGGTGCGCGCGGCGGCCGCGGCCGGTGCGCACCTGCTCCTGGTTCCCACGGCGCTGGCCCACGGCTTCGAATCGGTGCCGCAGCTGCTGCTGCGGGCCCGGGCGCTGGAGAGCCAGCTGACGGTGGCGTATGCCAACCACTCCGGGGAGGAGGACGGCTGCACATTCCTCGGCGGAAGCGTCATCGCCGGCCCCGACGGCGGACTGCTCGCCGCGGCCGGTCCCCACCCGGAACTGCTGTACGCCGAGGTCAGTGCCGAGGCGGCCCGCCAGGCACGCGATGCCGTGCCCTACCTGCGCGAACGGCGGCCGGATGTTTACCGCGCCTGGGAGGAAGCCCGCCGCGCCGAAGAGGACGGCGGCGCCGCAACGCCTTCATAGGGTCCAGCTAGGAGTGCGGCAGCTCGTCCACGTACTGCAGCGCAATCCAGAGTTCGGCCCGGACCTGCGCCTGGTTCAGGTCGGTGTCCAACAGCTCGGCCACCGCGTTGATCTGCCGCCGGACGCTGTTGCGGTGCAGGCCCAGCGCCTTGGCGGTGGCATCCCAGTTCCCGTTCTCACCGAGCCATGCCCTCAGGACGGACAGGTGCGCGGTCCGGCGGTCGCTGTCCTGGCTGAGCACCGGTTCCAGCAGCCGGCCAGCCAGCATGGTGCCGGCTTCATGACCCAGCAGCCCGGCGACCGTCCACGTCACTTCACCCACCCTGGCACTCTTGCCGGTTGTCTGGACGCGCTGCCGCAGCGCCGTCACCCGCTGGTTGGCGCTGCTCAGGTCGGTGAGCTCGGTGACGTCCCCGATGACCAGCCGCCACCCCAGCTTCTCGACTTCGCCCAGCAGTGCGTCGTCCACCTTGAGCCTGGTGATGGCGGCGAAGCCGTAGTCGGTGAGCTCCACGAGCTTGGTGTCGAACAGGCGGCGCCACTGCAGCAGCTCCCGCACCGGGCTGTCGCCGGCGCGCCCGGCGGCCTGATCCGGACCGGTGCCCTGCACTGCGCCGATTCCCTGCACTGCCCTGATTCCCTGCACTATGCGCAGCGGACCGGAACGCGTGGACGAAGTGCTCTGGGCCAGCAGGTCGCGGAGTCCGTTGATGTGCCGCGCCCCGCCGGCGGACAGGCTGTCCGGATGCAGCAGCAGCGACGTCGCCAGCTGGCTCGGGGCCAGTGACCCGCTGGTCCGTTGCCGGACCAGGAGCTCCAGAAGTCCGACGGCGGAGGAGACAACGCTGTTCTGCGCCGGGGTCAGCGGCGTGTCGGTGCCCAGCACCAGCGCCCCGAGGTTGGCGTCGCGGGTGCTGCGCAGCGGATGTCCGAACACGAGCCGGGAGCCGGGGCGGTCCAGGGAATCCATCTCCACGCGGGGGCCGCTTCCGCCCAGGAGCCGGCCGAGCAGGGGCTGCAGGGCTGCAGCCTCGACGCCGGAGCCCGCCCGGGCGCGCAGCCGCCCGTCGGCGCCCATCAGCATGGCCCACACCGGAACGCGCTGGGCCAGGGCGGCGAGCAGTTCGTGTTCCGGCCGGGCGGACAGGACGGCGCGCATCAGCTGCCGGTTGGTGTCCGCGAGATGCCTGAACAGTTTCGCGTTGTCCGATTCCAGGAGCCGGGAGAACTCGAGGCCAATCGCGGCGAACGGAACGGTACTCGGCACCTGCACGAGCGTCAGGTTCTGCCGGATGCAGGCTTCCACCACCGCCTCCGGGACAGCACTGAAGTACGGCTCCAGGCCAAAGCCGAGTGCCACGACCCCGGCCTGCACCAGGCGCCGGACATACGCGCCAGCCCCGGCGCCGGCGGAGCTGTCGGCGCCTGCACCGCCATCTGCGGCGCCAACGAAGGGCAACCCCGCCGTGAGGAGGAATTCGCCGTCGAGCAGGTAGGGCGTGGGGTCCTCGAGCTCACTCGGCTCAACCCACCGCAGCAGGCGGGAGCCGTTGCCGCCGTCGTGCAGCATCAGAAGTTCGGAAGGCAGCTTCGCCAGGAGCTGGTCCAGGGTGACACCGCTCTGATGTTCCGCCGCCGAACCGCCCGCCGGAGAAGTGCCGCCAGCCGTCTCAGGCGCACCAGCCTGTTGTGCATTACGTCCCATGCCAGAACACTCTAGGTCATTTTGCACAGCATTGAGAGGTGACTCACACGCCTAGGCTGGAGCGACGGAAAGCCCCCAACTACTCACGAACGGACGTCAATGATGACTGTGCCCACCCAAGCAGGACAGCGGCCTCCGGTGCAGGCCGGCCGCCCCGGGCTGGCAGCCCAGCTGCTCCGCCGCAAGCCGATCGGGCAGATGGTCCAGGAAGCCGAGACCGGCCATGGGGGAACCCGTCTGGTCCGCAGCTTCGGGGTCATGCAGCTGACGATGATCAGCGTGGGCGCCACGCTCGGCACCGGCATCCTCGTGATCCTGGGCGAATCCGTGCCGCTGGCCGGGCCGGCCATCTGGATCTCGTTCGCCATTGCCGGACTGGCCGCGCTGCTTTCCGCCGTGTCCTACGCCGAAATGGCTGGCCTGGTGCCGGCGGCGGGCTCCAGCTACTCCTACACGTACGCCACCATGGGTGAGGGCATGGCCTGGATCTGCGGCTGGTGCCTCGTGCTTGAGTACGCCGTTTCCGTGGCAGCGGTGGCAGTGGGCGCCGGCCAGTACGTCAACGAAGCGCTGGCGGTGTTCGGGCTGGCCCTGCCGGATGCGGTGTCGCAGCCTCCGGGCGACGGCGGCCTGGTCAACATCCCGGCCATGGTGATCGTGGTGCTGGCCATGGTCCTGCTGGTCCGCGGCGCCAAGGAGAGCGCGTGGATCAACACTGCGATCGTGCTGGTCAAGGTGGGCATCCTGGCCTTCTTCTGCGCCGTGGCCTTTACCGCCTTCAACGGCGGCCACTTCGAGCCGCTCCTGCCCATGGGCGCCGCCGGCGTCTCGGCTGCCGCCTCCCGGGTGTTCTTCTCCTACATCGGCTTCGACGCCGCCTCCACGGCAGGTGAGGAGGCCCGCAATCCCAAGCGCGACCTGCCCCGGGCCATCATGCTGTCCATGCTGATAGTGACCACCATCTACGTGCTGGTTGCCGTTGCCGCCATCGGCGCCCGCCCGTGGGGCTGGTTCGACGGCACCGAGGCTGCCCTGGTGAAGATCCTGGAGGAAGTCACCGGCCAGCCGTGGATTGCGCTGGTGTTCGCCGTCGGCGCTGTACTCGCCATTGCCAGCATCGTGCTGACCGTCCTCTACGGACAGACCCGCATCCTTCTTTCCATGTCCCGCGACGGGCTGGTGCCCGGCGTCTTTGGCCGCGTCTCCCACCGAACCGGCACACCCGTTGCCGGAACTCTGATCGTGGGAATCGCCGTCGCCCTCACCGCCGGGCTGGTCCCGCTCGGGGCGCTCGCGGATGCCACCAGCATCGGCACCCTGTTCGCCTTCGCCCTGGTGAACGTGGCCGTCATCTACCTTCGCCGCACTCGGCCGGAGCTCAGGCGGACCTTCCGGGTTCCGCTGTTCCCGCTGACACCGATCCTGGGCGCACTGATGTGCGTCTACCTGATGGCCAACCTGGGTGCCGAAACGTGGGTGACCTTCGGAGTCTGGATGCTCGTGGGACTGGCCGCCTACTTCGGCTACGGCAGGAGGCACTCGCGGGTGGCCGCGCTGGGGCAGGAGGAATACCGTGAGCTATCCGGCCGTGATTTTTCCCCAACTCCCGCACCCGCTGAAGCGACAATCTTTCACCAGTAAGACAACAGACGAGACCACGGAGACACACCTTCCATGACAACCGCCACCGAACTGCCGGCATCCGATCCGTCCAGCACCACCACCGCAGCACCGGGCATCTTGCCCGGGGCCGGATCACCGGGCCAGGCCCCGGTGACCATGCTGAACCCGGACTTCCCGTTCAGTTACGACCACTACCTGTCCCACCCGGACGGCCTTGGTTCGGTCCCGCCGGAACTGCACGGCACCGAAGTCGCCGTGGTGGGCGCCGGGCTGTCCGGGCTGGTGACGGCGTACGAACTGATGCGGCTCGGGCTGCGTCCGGTGCTCTACGAAGCGGACCAGCTCGGCGGGCGCCTGCGCACCGCCAGCTTCCCGTCAGCCCCGGATGTGGTGGCGGACCTGGGCGGCATGCGGTTCCCGGTGTCAGGCAAGGCGTTTTACCACTATGTGGACCTGCTGGGCCTGGAGACGCGGGACTTCCCCAACCCGCTGGCACCGGTGACCTCCAGCACCGTGATTGAACTGGCGGGGCAGAAGCACTACGCCGCCACCTCCGCGGACCTGCCGCCGTTCTTCCGCGAAGTGGCCGATGCCTGGAAGGCGGCCGTGAACGACGGCGCGCAGTTCACCCAGATGCAGGAGGCCATCCGGGCGCGGGACACAACCCGGATCAAGGAGCTGTGGAATGAGCTTCTTCCGGAGCTCGACGAGGAGACTTTCTACGGCTTCATCGCCGGCAGCCAGTCGTTCCGGAGGGCGGGCTTCGCGCACCGCGAGGCGTTCGGCCAGGTCGGCTTCGGCACCGGCGGCTGGGACACCGACTTCCCCAACTCGATCCTGGAAATCCTCCGCGTCGTCTATACCGACGCCGACGACCAGCACCGGCTCATCGCCGGGGGAGCGCAAAGGCTCCCCGAGGCACTCTGGCGCCACGCGCCGTCGGGCATGGCGCACTGGCCGGAGGGGACGTCCCTGGCGTCCCTGCACTCCGGCTCCCCGCGCGGAGCGGTGGAACGGATCAGCCGCGACGCCGACGGCAACCTCCGCATCCGGGAACGCTGGGGGAGGGAAGCCACCTACCCGGCCGTGGTCACCACCTGCCAGTCGTGGCTGCTGTCCACCCGGATCCACACCGAGGAGGCGCTGTTCCCGGCTGAGCTGTGGACGGCGATCGAGCGCTCGCACTACATGCAGTCGTCCAAGACGTTCGTGATGGTGGACCGGCCGTTCTGGAAGGACATCGATCCGGAGACGGGCCGGGAAGTGCTGTCCATGACGCTCACGGACCGGCTTAACCGCGCCACGTACCTGCTGGACAACGGGCCCGACCAGCCGGCCGTGATCCTGCTGTCCTACACCTGGAACGATGACGCCCTGAAGTGGCTGGCACTCGACGCCGACGAACGGGTGGAGCTGATGCTGCACTCCCTCGAGCAGATCTACCCCGGCGTGGACATCGCCAGCCACATCGTGGGCCAGCCCATCACCGTCTCCTGGGAGGCCGACCCCAACTTCATGGGCGCGTTCAAGGCGAACCTGCCCGGCCACTACCGCTACCAGCAGCGGCTGTTCACCCACTTCAAGCAGGACCGGCTGCCGGAAAGCCAGCGCGGGATCTTCCTCGCCGGCGACGACGTCTCCTTCACCGCCGGCTGGGCCGAGGGGGCAGTGACCACGGGGCTGAACGCGGTGTGGGGCGTGCTGAACCACCTCGGCGGCTCATCGGCACCGGGCAACCCCGGCCCCGGCGACCTGCTGGACGAGCTGGGACCGATCAGCCTGGACTAGGTGGGCGGAGCCGGCGACACCGGAATGGTACTGGGACGCGCCAGCGGTCCGGGGACACCCGACTCCGGGTGTCCCCCGACCGTTTTGGCGTCCTGGCACCGGATGCGGGTCCTCGGCTCAGCGGTTGTGCCAGTGGAGTTCGCGGTGCGCCCGGGCGAGCTCGCGGTAGCGCGCCGCGTTCCCCTTCACGCCGTCGAACTCCTCATCGGTGAGTTCGCGGCGGACCTTGGCCGGGACCCCGGCCACGAGCGAGCGGGGCGGGACGACCGTGCCTTCCAGCACGACGGCTCCGGCCGCCACGAGCGATCCGGCGCCGATCACCGCTCCGTTGAGGATGGTGGCGCTCATGCCGATGAGGCAGTCGTCCTCGACGGTGCAGCCATGGACGACGGCGCTGTGCCCGACACTGACGCGCGCCCCGACGCTGCAGGGGAAACCGGGGTCGGCGTGCAGGACCACGTTGTCCTGCAGGTTGCTGCCGGTGCCCACGGTGATGGCGGCGGTGTCCGCACGCACCGAGACGCCGTAGAACGCGCTGGCGTCCTCGGCGAGCGTGGCACGGCCGATGATCGACGCCGTCGGGGCAACGAACACGGAGGGGTGGATGTCCGGCGTGTCGCCGGCGAAGGGATAAATGGGAGCCATGCCCCAAGCCTAGGACAAGCCGGGCCTTGAGTACCGTCTTCCCGGAGCGCCCGTCAGTGTGCTCCGCCGACGTTCAGGACGACGACGCCGGCCACCACCAGTGCGATCCCGAGGACCTTCATGGGGTTCAGTTCCTCGCCGAGGAAGACGGCGCCGATGGCCACGATGGCAACAGTTCCGAGGCCCGACCAGAGGGCATAGGCCACGCCGACCGGCACACTCTTGATCACCTGCGACAGCAGCGCGAAGGCAATTCCGTAGGAGCCCAGGCACCAGACGCTGGGCCAGAGCCGGCTAAATCCTTCTGTCGATTTCAGGAGGCTGGTGCCCAGGACCTCCGCGGCGATCGCCAGCGCCAGATAGACGTAGCCCAAGAAGTATTGTCCTTTCTCATTGCTGGAGCCCTGGCCGGCGTGCTGCCGGCGCTTCGCACCAAGACGACTCCCATCCTAGGTGCGCGCGGAACAGGAGAATTACCCGAGGGCCCGTGAGAGCTGCTCGCCGAGAATCCGGGTGCCTTCGGTGAAGGCGCCCGGGTTGGGGCCCGCGTAGTTGAGCCGGATGAAAGGCCCGGCAGGTTCGGCCGGGAACCACTCCGCTCCGGCAGCAATGATCACGCCGGCGCTTTCGCAGTTCCGGGCGAGCTGTTCGGCGTCGGTCCCGTCCGGAAGACGTGCCCACAGGTTCAGCCCACCCTTGGGGACATTCTCGATGTGGGCCTGGGGCGCGTGCTGAATCAGGCTCGTGAGCAGCAGATCGCGGCGGGACTGGAGCTGGTGCCGGAGGCTCCTCAGATGGGTCTGCCAGGCCGGCTGCGTGACGACGTCGAGTGCAGCGGCCTGGAGCAGGCCGCTGACATACATCGACTCGGCTGCCCGGTCGGCCAGGATGCGTTCGCGCGCCGGGCCGCGGGCGATGACGGCGGCCACGCGGATGGCAGGGGAGACGCTCTTGGTCAGTGAACGGAGGTACACAACGTGGCCCGAATCGTCGCGGGCCGCCACGGGTTGGGGTGTGGTGGTGATGCCGAAGTCGTGTGCCCAGTCGTCCTCGAGGAGGAAGGCGCCGTTCTTGCGCACGACGTCCAGTACCTGTTCGCCGCGCCGGCCGTCCCACTGCGCGCCGGTGGGGTTTGCGTAGTTC
Organism: Arthrobacter sp. K5; assembly: GCF_040448525.1. NCBI lineage: Bacteria > Bacillati > Actinomycetota > Actinomycetes > Micrococcales > Micrococcaceae > Arthrobacter > Arthrobacter sp. K5. The sequence goes on from NZ_CP159279.1 coordinate 4,487,349, forward strand.
GGCTGTGCATAGAACATCCGGGCGCCCGTCTCCTCGAAGGCGCGCGCCAGCTCGGCCGGGTCCGGTCCGCCGGTGCCGCTCGGTACGGGGATGACCCGGACTCCGGCCTGCGCCGCGGCCAGGATGGCTCCCCAGTAGGTCGGGGACTCCATGAGGAGCGGCTGTCCGTAGCCGACGAGCGCCCTGAAGATGGAGCTGAGGCCACTTTGGCTGCCCGGAAGCACGACGACGTCGCTCGGGGTTGGCGGCGTAATGCCGGCCGGGGTGGAGCTTCCCAGCTCATGGGCAAACCAGGATTGCAGCTCGGGAAGCCCTGCCGCCGGGGGACGGGACAACGCTGCCTCGCCGCGGGCCGCCCGCGTGAGCGCCGCGCGCACCAGCCGCTCCGGCAGGAGCTCGCGGTCCGGATAGCCGGAATGGAACGCAATGACGTCGTTCGATGCGGTGCGCATCGCAGCGGAACCTGGCCGAAGCGGTGCCTGCGGTGACCGCAGGGCCGCGGTCTGCCAGCCGTAGTCCGAGGGCCGCGCGGTCCGGACGGCCCGCACGAATGTCCCCACCCCCGGACGGCTCTCGATCACGCCCTCCCTCGTGAGGGCCTGCAATGCCTTTTGGACAGTAACGGGGCTGGCCTGGTGCTCCGCGACGAGCGACCGCGTCGACGGCAGACGCGATCCCGGTGCGGCCGCGGCAACCCATTCCCTCAATCGCGACGCGATCCGGGAGCTGCTATCGTTGTTCATGAGAGACAATAGTAGCGCTACTGTTCCAGTCCGCCCAGTGATACCGTCGCCAACTACGTCAGGCGCCGGCTCGCCACACGGCGCTGCCTCACCTGCCGGAATCTGGTGGGGCCTCCTGGGCGTAGTGGCTTTCTCGTTCACTGTTCCCTTTACCCGCCTCGCCGTGGAGGGGCTGTCGCCGCTGTTCATTGGCTCGGCCCGGGCGGTGCTGGCGGCTGTCCTGGCCGCCGCAGCCCTGTTGCTGACACGCCAGCGCCTGCCGCGCGGTGTGCAGTGGCTTCGTCTGGCGGTGGTCGCCGGCGGCGTCGTCGTCGGCTTCCCGATGCTTACGTCCTTCGCCCTCACCGCCGCGCCGGCCAGCCATGGGGCCGTGGTGATCGCCCTGCTCCCGGCTGCGACTGCAACGATGGCGGTGCTCCGCGGCCGCGAGCGTCCACGGGCAGCATTTTGGATCGCGACAGGAGCGGGCGCCATCGCCGCCGTCGCATTCGCCAGCGCACAGCCGGGGGGCTTCGGCCAACTGCATGGGACGGACCTGCTGTTCTTCGGCGCGGTGCTGGCCGCGGCCGTGGGGTACGCCGAGGGAGGGCTGCTGGCCCGCGAACTCGGCGCGTGGCAGACCATATCCTGGGCACTCGTCCTCGCCTCGCCCCTGATGACGGCGCTAGTGGTTTTCTCCGTGTCGCAGCAGCCGCCCGCGGCCACGCCGGTGCAGTGGGCTGCCTTGGCTTACCTCGGCGTCGTCAGCATGTTTCTGGGCTTCGTTGCCTGGTACCGCGGCCTGGCCATCGGTCCCATGTCCCAAGTGAGCCAGGTCCAGCTCGCGCAGCCGGTGATGAGCATCTGTTGGGCCGCGGTTTTGCTTGGCGAGCAGCTGACGTGGGCGACCATTGTTGGCGGACTTGCCGTCATACTCTGCGCCGGCGCCGCGGTCCGCGTCCGGCTCAACCGGCCGACCGTTGCCCAGCGCAGCCAACTGCCTGTCCAAGCGGACCGAAGACAGCGGACCGGGGATAGCGGCGGGCGCTGAGCGGCCACAGCAGCTCGGCGGCAGTCAGGGAAGGACGACGGCGATCGGCGCACCGGGCTCTGCCACGCGCTCTAGCTCCCGCATGACGTCTTCCGCCTGGTCTGCTGTCAGCCCTTCGAGTGACTGGACCGCCCAGACCGCGGGGAACGTATTCGCGGCGAAAGGCAGGCGCGAGGGCTCCGCCACGGACACACTCAGGCGGCGGGCCATGGCGTACCTGACGTTGCCGTCGAAGGGATCAACGCCCGTGTAGTGGATTCCGGCCTGGACGAACCGGAGGCCGTCGTCGCCCGGGCCGCAGCACACGTCCAGCACGGCGTGCCTGCCTTGGGCCTTGAGCAGGGCGATGAAGGGTTCCAGTGAGGTTTCCGTCAGCAGAGTCATCGTGTTAACCAGTCTTGGTTAAAACCCGCCGCGTGGGAACCGCCGCCGCGGCGCACGGCCCGCGGCGGCGAATTTAGCGGCGGAGCATCAGTTAAAGACGACTGTCCGGTTGCCGTCCAGCAACACGCGGTGTTCGGCGTGCCACTGCACGGCCTGGGCGAGGGTGCGGCCTTCCACGTCCCGGCCCATCTGCACGAACTGCTCCGGCGTGCGCGCGTGGTCCACCCGGATGACTTCCTGTTCGATGATCGGGCCCTCGTCCAGCGCGGCGGTGACGTAGTGCGCGGTGGCGCCGATCAGTTTCACTCCGCGCGCATGGGCCTGGTGGTAGGGCTTGGCGCCCTTGAAGGACGGCAGGAAGGAGTGGTGGATGTTGATGGCCTTGCCGGTCAGCTCAGTGCACAAGTCGTCCGAGATGATCTGCATGTAGCGGGCCAGGACGGTTAGTTCGACGCCCTCTTCGGCGATGATCTTGCGCAGCTGGTCCTCGGCCTGTTCCTTCGTGTCGGCCGTCACCGGGATGTAGTGGAACGGGATGCCGTAGAACTCGGCCAGCCCGGCCAGGTCCCGGTGGTTGGAGACAATAGCGGGAACCTCGATGGGCAGGGTGCCGGAGCGCTGCAGGAACAGGAGGTCGTTCAGGCAGTGGGCGGACTTGCTGGCCATCAGCAGCGTTCGCACTTTCCGGCCTACGGGGTTCAGGTTCCACTGCATGCCGAAGGCCTCGGCCACGGGCTCCAGGGCGGCAACCACCTCGGCCTGGGAGGCGGTGGTGGTGGCCTCCACGCGCATGAAGAAAGTGCCTGTGGACTCGCTGCCGTACTGCTGGGAGTCCGTAATATTGCAGCCGGCCACGAGCAGGGCGCCGGCGACGGCGTGCACAATTCCGGGGCGGTCGGGGCAGGACAGGGTTACTACGTACGATTTGGCGAGCTGGTCTTCATTCACGAAGAACAGCCTACCCGCGCGTCGGCGCCGCTTTTGATAGTGTTGTGGCGTCGCAACTGGCGTTTGGGTGGCTAACCACCAGGGAGCGGCATTCACGAAGACCACGGATCGTACGCCTGGGCCGAGGGTCATGTTTTGCCGGTAGCGCTGCGCTTCTCGAAGAGCAGCCACCCAGTGCGCTGCGGCGCCCTTAATAGTCCCGCGCCCGGAAACCATTCCGGATGGAGTCATCTAAGGGCGGAGCAACGTTCCAGCCGGTAGCCTGACCTTTAGCAGTGCCCGTCCCTAGCCAGGAGTTCTTCGTGACCACTTCACCGACTTCCGTTAGCACTTCCTCCGTCAGCAACCAGCCGCTGGCTGAACTCGATCCCGAGATCGCCGCAGTCCTGGACCAGGAACTCGGCCGCCAGCGCGGCACCCTGGAAATGATCGCCTCCGAAAACTTCGCGCCCCGCGCGGTCATGGAAGCCCAGGGCTCCGTTCTGACCAACAAGTACGCCGAGGGCTACCCGGGCCGCCGCTACTACGGTGGCTGCGAGTACGTGGACGTCGCCGAGCAGCTGGCGATCGACCGCGTCAAGGCCCTGTTCGGTGCCGAGTATGCCAACGTCCAGCCGCACTCCGGCGCGCAGGCCAACGCTGCCGCGCTCCACGCCATGATCACCCCGGGGGACAAGATCCTGGGCCTCTCCCTGGCACACGGCGGTCACCTCACGCACGGCATGAAGCTGAACTTCTCCGGGAAGCTCTACGAAGTTGCCGCCTACCAGGTGGAGCAAGACAACTTCCGGATCGATATGGACAAGCTGCGCGAGCAGGCCATCGCCGAAAAGCCCCAGGTCATCATCGCCGGCTGGTCCGCATACCCGCGCCACCTCGACTTCGCCGCGTTCCGTTCGATCGCCGACGAGGTCGGCGCCCTGCTCTGGACCGACATGGCGCACTTCGCCGGCCTCGTCGCCGCCGGACTGCACCCGAGCCCGGTCCCGCACTCCGACGTCGTCACCTCCACCGTGCACAAGACGCTGTCCGGGCCGCGCTCCGGCGTCATCCTGGCGAAGCAGGAATGGGCCAAGAAGCTCAACTCCGCCGTCTTCCCCGGCCAGCAGGGCGGACCCCTCATGCACGTCATCGCCGCCAAGGCCGTGGCCTTCAAGATCGCCGGCACCGCCGAATTCAAGGAGCGCCAGGAACGCGTCCTGGAAGGCGCCAAGATCATCGCCGACCGCCTCAACCAGTCCGATGTTGCCGAGGCCGGCGTCTCCGTCCTCACCGGCGGCACCGACGTTCACCTGGTGCTGGTGGACCTGCGCAACTCGCAGCTGGACGGCCAGCAGGCCGAGGACCTCCTGCACTCCGTGGGCATCACCGTCAACCGCAACGCCGTGCCGTTCGACCCGCGCCCGCCGATGGTCACCTCCGGCCTGCGCATCGGCACCCCGGCCCTGGCCACCCGCGGCTTCGGTGCCACGGAGTTCACCGAGGTTGCCGAGATCATCGCCACGGCGCTGAAGGCCGGCTCCGCCACCGACATCGAGGCCCTGCAGTCCCGCGTGGACAAGCTCGCTGCCGACTTCCCGCTGTACCCGCAGCACGAGCAGTGGTGATCCGTGACTGAAACCGCAAAAACCGCGCAGATCCTTGACGGCAAGGCTACCGCCGCTGCCATCAAGGCCGAGCTGACCGAACGCGTGGCCGCACTCAAGGCCAAGGGCGTCACTCCGGGACTGGGCACCATTCTGGTGGGGTCTGACCCCGGCAGCACCTGGTACGTGGGCGGCAAGCACAAGGACTGCGCCGAGGTGGGCATCAACTCCATCCGCCGCGACCTGCCCGAGGAAACCACCCAGGACGAGCTCCTGGCCGTGGTCCGTGAGCTGAACGACAACCCGGAGTGCACGGGCTACATCGTCCAGCTGCCGCTGCCCAAGCACATCGACCAGGACGTCATCCTGGAGGCCATGGATCCGGACAAGGACGCCGACGGCCTGCACCCGATGAACCTGGGCCGCCTCGTGGCCAACATCAGCGGCCCCATGAAGTCCCCGCTGCCCTGCACCCCCAAGGGCTGCGTGGAACTGCTTAGCCGCCACGGCATTGACCTGAAGGGCAAGCGCGTCCTCGTGGTCGGGCGCGGCGTCACCATCGGCCGCCCGGTGGGACTGCTGCTGACCCGCAAGGACGTCAACGCCACCGTCGTTCTGGCGCACACCGGCACCGCCGACCTGCCCGCCGAACTCCGGCAGGCCGACGTCGTGATCGCCGCGGCCGGCGTGCCGCACCTGGTCAAGGCGGGGGACCTGAAGCCCGGCGCCATCGTGCTCGACGTCGGCGTGAGCCGTGTTGACGACGGCACCGGCAAGGCGGTGGTCACCGGTGACGTCCACCCCGACGCCGCCGACGTCGCCGCCTGGCTGTCCCCGAACCCGGGCGGCGTGGGTCCGATGACCCGCGCCATGCTCCTGGCCAACGTGGTGGAAACCGCGGAACGCCAGGCAGGCCTCCGCTAGGATCCGACAGGCTGGGCCCACGCCGGCAGGGTTCCCTGGCCGAGGTTAGGGTGCCGGTGGGGCGTCTACTCCGACGGGAGTAGGCGCCCTACGCCGTTAAGCCGACGACGGGCGGGGCCTCCCCGGCTAGGCTCGGACCTATGCAGCGCCGTTTCCGGGGACCGCCCACAGCAGCCATCGTGGTTGCCGTGGCCGTCTTCGAGGTGGTGGGCACCGTGTTCGCCTCCGCCCGGCAGCCGGACCACCGGCCGCTGGATGCCATCGCGTTCGTGCTGCTGCTGGCGGGGCCGGCCTCCCTGTCGCTGCGGCGCCGTGCCCCGCTCGTGATGCTTCCGGCCGCGGCGGCGTCCGTCGTGGCGTACCTGGCCCTTGGCTATGCGTGGGGTCCGGTGTTCCTGTCGCTGGCGCTGGCGATCGTGCTGTCCGCCGCTGCCGGCAAGCGCTGGCAGACCTGGGCCGTGGCCGCCGCCTGCGCAGCCGTCCTGGTGGCCGGCGCGGCGGGCAGTGGCGACGAGTTCGCCCTGGTCCGGGCGTTCGCCGGCACCTCGTGGCTGGCCATCCTGGTGCTGATGGGCGAGGGCGTTCGGCTGCGCACCGAACGGGTGGCGGAACGCCGCCGCCAGCACGAGGCCCGCGAGCAGGCTGCCCGTGACGAGTACCGGTTGGCCCTCGCCCGGGACATCCACGACGTCGTGGCCCACTCCCTGTCGCTGATCAACGTCCGTGCCTCGGTGGCGCTGCATCTGGGGGAGAAGGACCCCGCCCAGTTCCGCCCCGCGCTGGAAGCCATCAAGGCGGCGAGCAAGGATTCGCTGGCCGAGGTCCGCCAGCTCCTGGGCGTGCTCCGCGAGGACGCCCCGCTGAGTCCGGCACCGCCGCCGCGGCTGGACCGGATCCCGGGGCTCGCCGACGACGCCCGCCGCGCCGGGCTCGAGGTCAGCCTGACCCAGCCGGAGGCGGCCGCTGTGCATCAGCTTCCGGACGCCGTGCAGGAAGCGGCGTACCGGATCGTCCAGGAGGCGCTCACCAACGTGGTGCGGCATTCCGGCGCCCGGAAGGCCGCCGTCGTTCTCGCTTTGGAGGGCACGACGCCGGCGGCGGACGCCGGAAGGCAGCTCACCGTGACCATTGACGACGACGGCGCCGGGGCCGCCGGGGTGCCGGAAGGCAACGGAGTGACGGGGATGCGGGAGAGGGCGGCCGCCGCGGGCGGTTCGCTGCACCTGTCGCCTCTACGTCCCGGCTGGCGGGTCCGGGCCGTGATTCCGCCGGCCGCACCGCCGGCCATGCCCGGACCGGAACGGGAGGCGCGGTGATCAGCATCCTGCTGGCCGATGACCAGACCCTCATCCGCGCCGGCTTTCGCGCCCTCCTGAACGCCGAACCGGACATGGAGGTGGTGGCCGAGTGTGGCACCGGCCGCGACGCCGTCCGCCTCGCCGCACGCGAACGTCCGGATGTGGTGCTGATGGACATCCGGATGCCCGAGACGGACGGGCTGGAGGCCACCCGGAAAATCATGGCGGACCAGAACCTGACAGGCACCCGCGTCATCATCCTCACCACCTTCGAACTGGACGAATACATCGCGGAGGCGGTGCGGGCGGGCGCAGCAGGGTTCCTGGTGAAGGACACCGAGCCCGAGGAGCTGCTCCGCGCCGTCCGCGTGGTCCACGACGGCGACGCCCTGCTCTCGCCGTCCGTCACCCGGCGCATCATGGCCCAGCTGGCGCTGCAGTCCCGGGCGACGGCGGCCCCGGTTCTGCTGGAGAACATCACCGAACGTGAACGCGAGGTCCTGCGGCTGGTGGGCGAGGGGCTGAACAACGCGGAGATCGCGGAACGCCTGGTGATCACGCCCCTCACGGCCAAGACCCACGTATCACGCATCATGACCAAGCTGCTGGTCCGCGACCGGGCACAGCTGGTGGTGCTGGCCTACGAATCGGGGCTCGTGCGGCCCGGCTGGGCGGGTTAGGGCAGCACCAAACGATGCTCTCTCACTTCCTGCGGGTTTCCGGGTGCGGCCGTATGGATTTGTGAGACAGCTTGATGGGAGCCTCGCATTCAGATGACCGCGCGAAGGAAGACATACGGTGCCGGTTTCCGTGAGGAATCGGTTCTGAGAGAGGGTCCCCTCGAAGGCGGCAGGGGCAGGACTCCCTGCGGAGTACGCGGGGCACCCAAGGTGACTCCCGCCGTCGGACGACCCGCCGCCGTCGGACGACAAGACTCGAAGCAGAGCCGAAAGACGGCCCTTACCGAGATTCTGGGAGCATGACATGACTTCATCCCTAGCCGCCACTTTCGCGGTCCAGTCCGCGCAGCTGCTGGCCGATCCCGTCGCCCACGGTCCCTGGGGCACCGGCCCGTGGGGCACCGGATTCTCGCCATGGTTCCTGCTGTTCCCGCTGTTCTGGATCCTGGTGATCGGACTGTTCATCTTCTTCGCCCGGCGCACCTGGCGCAGGAACCACGAGTGGGCCACGGCCCGCGGCGGTGAAAGTGTCCTGCGGGAGCGCTACGCACGCGGCGAAATTGACGAGACCGAGTACCGCCAGCGCCTGGAGGTCCTCGGCGGCGACTCAAGCGGGGACTCCCGGGGGAACCGCAGGTAACACCTACCGCAACGCGGGGTCAGATGACCCCGCGTTGGGTCCGGGTTTTTTGAGATTTAGCTATTCCTTTGGCCCGTGCCGCGTACTAGCGTAATGGGGTGCCCGAACTCCATTCCGCCGAAGGAACGTCCAAGAAGCCTGTACCCGCCAACGAGACAGGGCCCACCAACCAGACAGAACCCGGCGCCGTGCCCGCCGCGCCGCGGTACGTGATTACCGCAGAGAGCCTGACCAAGACGTACGGCGACGTCACCGCCGTCGACGGCATTTCCTTCAGCGTCCCGGCGGGGGAGTCCTTCGGGCTGCTCGGCCCCAACGGCGCGGGGAAGTCCACCACCATGAAAATGATCGGCGGGGTGTCCCAGCGGACCTCCGGGAACCTGACCATCATGGGGCTGGACCCCGAGCAGAACGGTCCCGAGGTGCGCGCACACCTGGGTGTGGTGCCGCAGCAGGACAACCTGGACGAGGAACTCAAGGTCCGGGACAACCTGCTGGTCTACGGACGCTACTTCGGCCTGCCCATGAGCTACCTCAAACCCAAGGCCGACGAGCTGCTGGAGTTCGCGCAGCTGACGGATAAAGCCAAGTCCAAGGTGGATGCCCTGTCCGGCGGCATGAAGCGCCGCCTCACGATCGCGCGCTCACTCATCAACGAGCCCCGCATCCTGCTGCTCGACGAGCCCACCACGGGCCTGGACCCGCAGGCACGGCACATTCTCTGGGACCGGCTGTTCCGGCTGAAGGAGCAGGGCGTCACGCTCATCCTCACCACGCACTACATGGATGAGGCGGAGCAGCTCTGCGACCGGCTGATCGTGGTGGACAAGGGCCGGATCATGGCGGAAGGCTCACCGGCCGCGCTCATCCGGGACTACTCCACCCGCGAGGTCCTGGAGCTGAGGTTCGGGTCGGAGCGCAACGCCAGTATCGGTGCCGAGCTCGGGGGCATCGGCGAACGCCTGGAAACACTCCCGGACCGCGTGCTGATCTATACCCACGACGGCGAGGCGGCACTGGAGGAAGTCTCCGCGCGCGGGCTGCGGCCGCTGACCTCGCTGGTGCGCAGGTCCTCGCTGGAGGACGTGTTCCTCCGGCTCACCGGCAGGAGCCTCGTTGACTGAGCTGCCGACGGCGGGACGCACCCTGCGCGCCCACCCACCCGGGGTGTCGGCCGCCAAGGCGCGGCGCTGGGGCGCCTTCTACTACGCCGAGCAGGTCCTGCGCGTCATGAAGGGGTACGGCTGGTCCATCTTCCTGTACAGCGTGGGCCAGCCCGCAGCGTACCTGTTCGCGATGGGCGTCGGCCTGGCCACGCTGGTGGACACCAACACCGTCTCCGCGTTCGGCGGGGTGAGCTACATCGCCTTCATCGCCCCGGCGTTGCTGGTGTCCGCCGCGGTCATGACCGCAGCCAACGAGTTCACGTTCCCGGTCATGGACGGCTTCAAATGGCGCAGGGTCTACTACGGTCCGCACGCCTCCCCGCTGACCCCTGAGCAGATCGCTGCCGGGCAGATCATCGCGGTGACACTGCGGTTCCTGCTGCAGTCCGTCATCTACTTCGTCATTGTGGCCATGTTCGGCGCGTCACCCAGTGGCTGGGGATGGGGCTCCGTGCTGGTGGCAACCCTGGCCGGGCTCTCGTTCGGCCTGCCGCTCATGGCGTACGCGGCATCCATCAAGGAGGACAAGGGCCAGTTCGCCATGGTGATGCGGTTCATCGTCATGCCGCTGTTCCTGTTCTCCGGCACGTTTTTCCCGCTGGACACGCTGCCCGTCCTGGTCCGCTGGATCGGCTGGATCTCGCCCATCTGGCACGGCACGGAACTGGGCCGGGTGATGACCTTCGGCTACGAGGAATCCCCGGTGCTGACCATCATCCATGTCGTGTTCCTGCTGGCACTGGCCTGGTTCGGCTGGGTCCTCACCAAGCGCCAATTCGTCAGGAGGATGGGACAGTGACAGTCCTGACCCAGGGCCACGCCGTCACGGAGGAAGCCCGGAACCGGCGCTTCGGCCCGCTGTACTCGCGCAACGCCCGTGCGGTGATCGGGCGCGGGCTGATGGCCACCAAGAGCAGCAACTGGCTGGTCATGCTGTCCGGGTTCTTCGAGCCGGTGCTGTTCCTGATCTCGATGGGCGTCGGGATGGGCGCCGTCGTTGGCTCCGTCACCGGGCCGGGCGGCCAGGAGATCAACTACGCGGCGTACATCGCACCGGCGCTCCTGGCGGTTTCGGCCATGAACGGGGCGGTGTACGACTCCACCTGGAACGTCTTCTTCAAGATGAACTTCGCCAGGCTCTACCAGGGGATGCTGTACACGTCGCTCGGCCCGCTGGACGTGGCCATCGGCGAGATCTTCCTGGCGCTGCTGCGCGGCCTGCTGTACGCCACCGGGTTCACGGCGGTCATGGGGCTGATGGGCCTGATCACCACCCCGTGGGCACTGCTGATGATTCCGGCCTCGGTGCTGATCGCCTTCGGGTTCGCCAGCTTCGGCATGGGCATCACCAGCTTCATGAAGACCTTCCAGCAGATGGACTGGGTGAACTTCATCATGCTGCCGATGTTCCTCTTCAGCGCCACCTTCTATCCGCTGAGCGTCTACCCCGAGTACATCCAGTGGCTGATCCAGGCCATGCCGCTGTGGCACGGCGTGGAACTGCTGCGGCAGATCAGCGCTGCCGCCTTCACCCCGGCCACGGCCATCCACATCGGCTACTACCTGGTGATGATCGTCCTGGGCCTCATGCTCACCACCGGGAGGCTGCGGAGCCTGTTCCTGAAGTAGGCAGGTGTTCGCCGCCGGTGGAAGCGTCCTGGGGCGCTCCGGGGATTTGAGAGAATAGCTTCATGCAATCTCTGGGCAGCTCCAAGTCGTCATCCACCCCCGGCCGGGGCGGATTCTCCATGTTCCGCATCAGCGGTCCGGGCCTGCTGGTCCTGATCACCGCCTTCCTGGTGGCCGTGATCTTCGCCGCCAACCAGAACGACGTCGTCGGCTGGGTTGTTGCCGTCATCGCACTGTTCTGGCTGGCGCTCGCCTCCTTCGTGGTCTTCAGCATCCAGCGGGCGGCCAAGAAGGCCGGAGCCAAGATCAACGAGGCGCACAACGCGTTCAACGCCGCCACCGGCCGCGCGCCCTCCACCGTCTCGGCCGACCACGGCGGTACCCGCCTGGTCCGTGAACGCGGCGAGGCGGAGGAGATCCGGGACATGAAGCTGGACCACTCCTTCAAGATCGTGCAGGTGCAGGTGCGCGTGGTGGAGCAGGAGCGCGCCAAGGGCGCAGCCGCGGACCAGGACACGATCCACCGTGCCCTCGAGACCATCGAAATCACCGCCACCAACGCCCGTGACATGATCAAGTCGTCCGGCGGCTCCGGCGAGCCCGTGACCGGAACCATCATCGACTAGAGTGGAACGGGTGAGCTCGGCATTGAAGAAGGACCACCTTCGCATCGCAACAGTCAACGTCAACGGCCTCCGCGCTGCCTACAAAAAGGGCATGGCCGAATGGCTGGCGACCCGCGAAGTGGACATCCTGACACTGCAGGAAGTCCGGGCCCCTGACGCCGTCGTGCGCCAGCTCATCGGCGAAGGCTGGCACATCCTGCACGCCGAAGCCGAGGCCAAGGGCCGCGCCGGCGTGGCCATCGCCTCCCGCGAGGAGCCCCTCGTCACCCGTGACCACATCGGCGATGACTACTTCGCCACGGCCGGCCGCTGGGTGGAGGCGGACTTCCGGGTCCGCGACGCCGAAGGCAACGCCTCCCAGCTGACCGTCGTGAGCGCCTACGTGCACTCCGGCGAGGCCGGCACCCCCAAACAGGAGGACAAATACCGCTTCCTGGATGTCATGAGCACGCGTCTGCCCGAGCTCACCAAGCACAGCGACCACGCCCTGGTCACCGGTGACCTGAACGTCGGCCACACCGAGCTGGACATCAAGAACTGGAAGGGCAACGTCAAGCGTGCCGGCTTCCTGCCGGAGGAGCGCGCCTACTTTGACCGCTTCTTCGGTGAGGAGATCGGCTGGAAGGATGTTCACAGGGGCCTGGCGGGCAACGTCAACGGCCCCTACACCTGGTGGTCGCAGCGCGGCCAGGCCTTCGACAACGACACTGGCTGGCGCATCGACTACCACCTGGCCACCCCCGCCCTCGCGGCCGCAGCAGTTTCGGCCGTCGTGGACCGGGCGCCCTCGTGGGACACCCGCTTCTCTGACCATGCCCCGCTGGTAGTGGACTACCGGCTCTAGTTCCTAAGGCTCCTGACGAATGACCTCCACCCCTACCGTGACCGACGCCGCAGCCGCGCAGCCCGAAGCAGCCAACGGCACCCCGCCAGAGGCCGGAATCCGGCACCGCATCCTCTCCGGCATGCAGCCTTCCGCCGACTCCCTGCACCTTGGCAACTACCTCGGCGCCCTGGTGAACTGGGTGCGGATGCAGGATGAGTACGACGCCATCTTCTTCATCCCGGACCTGCACGCGATCACCGTTCCCCAGGATCCCGCGGAGCTGGCCCGGCGGACGCGCGTCACGGCCGCGCAGTACATCGCCGGTGGCGTGGATGTGGACAAGTGCACCCTGTTCGTCCAGTCCCAGGTGCCCGAACACGCCCAGTTGGCCTGGGTCCTGAACTGCATCACGGGCTTCGGCGAAGCGTCCCGTATGACCCAGTTCAAGGACAAGGCGCTCCGGCAGGGCTCCGAGTACGCCAGTGTGGGGTTGTTCACCTATCCCATCCTGCAGGCCGCGGACATCCTGCTCTACCAGCCGCACGGCGTGCCGGTGGGGGAGGACCAGCGCCAGCACGTGGAACTCAGCCGCGACCTCGCCGCCCGGTTCAACACCCGGTTCGGCAACACCTTCACCGTTCCCGAGCCCTTCATCCAGAAGGAATCGGCCAAGATCTATGACCTGCAGCTGCCCACCGCCAAGATGTCCAAGTCCGCAGAGTCGCCCAACGGCCTGATCAACCTGCTCGATGACCCCAAGGTCATCGCCAAACGGATCAAGTCCGCCGTGACCGACGCGGAGACCGACATCCGGTTCGACCGGGAAACCAAGCCCGGCGTGTCGAACCTGCTGACCATCTACTCGGCCATCACCGGGCAGACCGTCGACCAGCTGGTGGCCGCCTACGAAGGCAAGATGTACGGCCACCTGAAGGTGGATCTGGCCGAGGTGGTGACCGAGCGGCTGACCCCCATCCGTGACCGCGCCAACGAACTCCTGGCGGACCCGGCCGAACTTGACCGGCTGCTTGCCCTGGGTGCCGACAAGGCCCGTGCGATCGCCTCTGCCACCCTCGCAGACGTCTATGCCAAGACCGGCTTCCTGCCATATGCCGGAGCCCGCTAGCAAGATGCCGGCCCCCAAGCCCGCCAACAGCGGAGTCAGCAACGGAATGAGCCTCGGCGTCATTCTGGCCTTCCCGCCTGAAATTGCCGAGGAACTGCAGCGGTGGCGGGCGTCCTTCGGGGATCCCATGGCCACCGTGATCCCGGCCCACATCACGCTCGTCACCACCACGCCCACGCACGACTGGGAAGCGGCCCGGGAGCACGTGCGGGAGGTGGCCCGGACGCAGGCCCCGTTCATGGTGACCATCTGCGGAACGGGGTCCTTCCGGCCCGTCTCCCCGGTGGTTTTCATCAAAGTCGAGGAGGGCTTCCAGGAGTGTGTTGACCTCCACGAAAAGCTCCAGACCGGACCGCTCGAACGTGAGCTGCCCTTTGCCTACCATCCCCATGTGACCATTGCCCACGACGTCGCCCCGGAGAGCCTCGATGAGGCGGAAACGGTGCTGAAAGACTACAGGGCCACCTTCCCGGTGGTTAGCATGGGACTCTACGAGCACGACACCGGCGGTATTTGGCAGCTACGGGAAGAGTTTGACTTTGGTACCGAACCAGACGACGAACGGGACGCCCTCCGAGCAACAAACACCGACGGAGCCACCGCTCCCCACTGAGCGTGCCCAACTGAAGCTGGAGGTCATCCGCAAACAGGTGGAGTGGGGCAAAGCCCGGAGGTCCGGCCAGGGGACTTTCCCCCGGCTCATGGCCCTGGTCCAGTTCCTGCAGGCCCGGCTGAACGCCTTCCGCCCCATGCGGGCCTGGCAGCACTACACGCGGCAGCACGGCCCGCTGATGAGTGCCGGCACCGGCTTCAACATGTTCTTCTCCATTACCGGCCTGCTGGCCACCGGGTTCTCCATCGCAGGGCTGGCGCTGCGCGGCCAGCCGGCGCTCCTGGACCGGATTACCGCCAGCGTGGCCGAGAGCGCCCCAGGGCTGCTGAAGGTCAAGGGCAGTGACGGGCTGGTGGACCCCAGGGATCTCCTGAACCCCGACGGTCTTGGCTGGACGGCAGTGATCGCCGCCGTCGTTACCGTCATTACGTCCCTGGGCTGGATCGCCGGACTCCGGGAGGGGCTCCGCGGAGTGATGATGCTGGGCCCGCGCAAGCTCAACCCCGTGGTCCTCAAACTGCACGACGCCGGAACGCTGCTGCTGCTCGGCGTCGCCCTGGTCATCAGCTCGGGTGCGTCCCTCGTGTTCGGTACCGCGGCGGGCTGGGCGATGGAGCAGCTCCGGCTGGACCCGGCCGTGGCGGGGCCGGTGGCGGCGCTGATCAAGATCGCCGTACCGCTGCTCCTGAACTGGATCACCGCGCTCATCATGTTCCGCCTGGCCGGCGGCCTGAAGCTCTCCCGGCAGGCGCTGCTGGAAGGAACCATCCTCGCCGGCGTCGGCACCACGGTCCTGCAGGTCTTCAGCACCGAACTGCTCGCCGGGGCCGGACGCAACCCCATCCTGGCACCGTTTGCCATCATCATCGGCCTGCTGATCTGGTTCAACCTGGTCAGCCAGGTCTACCTGGTTTCCGCGTCCTGGTCGGCCATCCGCGAGGAGGACCTGAAGGCCTCTCCGGCAGCCAAAACCACCGGCTGGGGGTCACGGCAGGTGCAGCCCGGAAAGACACCGGTGGAGCGGCACCACCCGGCCGAGCACCCGCGCCCCGTGGGCGTCAGTGTCCGGCGTCGAGGTACTGGTCGGCCCACGCCGCGATAATCTTCGCCGCCCGCGCGGCTTGCCCCTTGCCGGTCAGCAGGTGGTCGCTGCCCTCCAGCGAGACGAAGTTCCGCGGGTGCCGGGCGGTCTGGAAGATCGTGCTGGCGTTCTCGATGCCCACGGTGTTGTCCGTGGGGGAGTGCAGGACCATCAGGGGCTTGTGCAGCCGCCGGATGCAGTCCGTGAGGTCGGCGTTCTCGAGATCCTCCACGAAGTGCCTGCGGATCTCTACGCGCTTGCCGCCCAGATCCACCTCGGCGCTGCCTTCGCTGAGGATCTTGTCGAGCGCCGCATCGAAGACGTGGGCGACGTGTTTGGGGGAGAAGGGCGCCCCGACCGTGGCGACCGCATCGAGTTCCGGGATTTCAGACGCGGCCGCGAGTACGGCGGCGCCGCCGAAGGAATGCCCCACCAGAAGGGAGATGCCCCGGCCCTCGGCCCGCATGTACTCCGCCGCGCGGACGGTGTCCGCCACCTTGTGGCTGAAGGACCCTGCGGACCATTGCCCTGCGGAGCCGCCGAGGCCAACGTTGTCGAAGCGCAGCATGCCGATCCCGTTGTCGGCCAGGGCCTTGCACATCCGGGACGCCGCGGGGCTGTCCTTGCCCAGCGTGAAGCCGTGCGAAAAGACGCCCCAGCCCTTCACCGGACCGTCCGGCACGTCGAGGATCCCGGACAGCAGTTCACCGGTGGTGCCTTCGAACGAGACTTTTTCGGAGCGGGACACGGCGTCCCCTTTCGTGTGATGCGAATGGCTTTGTTGGGAAAACGACGACGGCGCCGCCCACCGTACGTTTCCCGTACAAGGTGAGCGACGCCGTCGTCCGTTACGTCCGCTGGTAAACGGTGTTAGATCTTGCGGGCCAGAATGGCCTGCTTGACCTCTGCGATGGCCTGCGTGACCTGGATGCCGCGGGGGCAGGCCTCGGAGCAGTTGAAGGTGGTGCGGCAGCGCCACACGCCTTCCTTGTCGTTGAGGATCTCCAGACGCATGTCGCCGGCATCGTCACGGGAGTCGAAGATGAACCGGTGGGCGTTCACGATCGCTGCCGGGCCGAAGTACTGGCCATCGGTCCAGAACACCGGGCAGGAGGAGGTGCACGCCGCGCACAGGATGCACTTGGTGGTGTCGTCGAAGCGCTCACGGTCCTCGGCGGACTGCAGGCGTTCCTTGGTGGGCTCGTGGCCCTTGTTGATGAGGAACGGCATGACCTCGCGGAAGGACTGGAAGAACGGCTCCATGTCCACGATCAGGTCCTTCTCCACCGGCAGGCCCTTGATGGGCTCAACGGTGATGGGCTTGGACGTGTCCAGGTCCTTCAGCAGGGTCTTGCAGGCGAGGCGGTTGCGGCCGTTGATGCGCATGGCATCGGAACCGCAGACGCCGTGGGCGCAGGACCGGCGGAAGGAGACGCTGCCGTCCAAGTCCCACTTGACCTTGTGCAGGGCGTCCAGAACGCGGTCGGTGCCGTACATGGTCAGCTTGAAGTCGTCCCAGTGGGCTTCGGCGGAAACCTCGGGGTCGTAGCGGCGCACGCGCAGGGTGATGTCGAACGTCGGGATTTCCCCGCCGCCGCCAACACCGGCGGGAAGTTCGATCTTGGAGGCTGGCTCAGCAAGTTCAGCGGACATATTAGTACTTCCTCACCATCGGCTCGTAGCGCGTAAAGACAACCGGCTTGGTGGCAAGCCGGACTCCGGCGATTGCTTCCTCCGCGGAACCGTCGGCCGGTGCGTGGTCTTCTTTGTACGCCATGGAGTGCTTCATGAATTTTTCGTCGTCGCGGTCCGGGAAGTCCTCGCGGAAGTGGCCGCCGCGGGATTCCTCACGGTGCAGGGCAGCAACCGTCATAACCCTGGCCAGCTCCAGCAGGAAGCCGAGCTCAACGGCCTCCAGGAGGTCAAGGTTGAAGCGCTTGCCCTTGTCCTGGACGTTGATGCGCGTGTACCGCTCCTCGAAGGACTCGATGTCCTTCAGGACCTGGTTGAGCGTGTCTGCCGTGCGGAACACCTGCATGTTGGCGTCCATGGTGTCCTGCAGTTCCTTGCGGATCGCGGAGACCTTTTCGGTGCCGTTCGAGTTGCGGGCCACATCCAGCAGCTGGATGGTGAACGCTTCCGGGTTCTCCGGCAGCTCCACGAAGTCAGCCGTCTTGGCGTACTCTGCGGCGGCAATGCCGGCGCGCTTGCCGAACACGTTGATGTCCAGCAGGGAGTTGGTGCCCAGGCGGTTGGAGCCGTGCACGGAAACGCAGGCGACCTCGCCGGCGGCGTAGAGGCCCGGGACCACGGTGTCGTTGTCCTGCAGGACCTCGGTGGTGATGTTCGTCGGGATGCCGCCCATGGCGTAGTGCGCCGTCGGGAAGACGGGAACCGGCTCGGTGTAGGGCTCCACGCCGAGGTAGGTGCGGGCGAACTCGGTGATGTCGGGCAGCTTGGCGTCGATGTGGGCCGGCTCAAGGTGCGTCAGGTCAAGGAGCACGTAGTCCTTGTTCGGTCCGCAGCCGCGTCCTTCACGCACTTCGTTGGCCATGGAGCGGGCCACGATGTCACGCGGGGCGAGGTCCTTAATGGTCGGCGCGTAGCGCTCCATGAAGCGCTCACCTTCGGAGTTACGCAGGATGGCGCCTTCACCGCGGGCGGCTTCGGACAGGAGGATGCCCAGGCCTGCGAGGCCGGTCGGGTGGAACTGGAAGAACTCCATGTCCTCCAGGGGGATGCCGCGGCGGAACGCGATGCCCATGCCGTCACCGGTCAGGGTGTGGGCGTTGGAGGTGGTCTTGAAGACCTTGCCGGCGCCGCCGGAGGCGAACACCACGGACTTGGCCTGGAACACGTGCAGCTCGCCGGAGGCGAGGTCGTAGGACACGACGCCGGCAACGCGCTTCTGCTTGAACGGCGTGCCGTCCTCGCGTACTGCGTCTTCCTCCACGGTCAGGAGGTCCAGCACGTAGTACTCGTTGTAGAACTCAACGTTGTGCTTGACGCAGTTTTGGTAGAGGGTCTGGAGGATCATGTGGCCCGTGCGGTCGGCGGCGTAGCACGCGCGGCGCACCGGAGCCTTGCCGTGGTCACGGGTGTGGCCGCCGAAGCGGCGCTGGTCGATGCGGCCCTCGGGCGTGCGGTTGAACGGCAGGCCCATCTTCTCGAGGTCCAGTACCGCGTCGATGGCCTCTTTGGCCATGACCTCGGCGGCGTCCTGGTCAACCAGGTAGTCGCCGCCCTTAATGGTGTCGAAGGTGTGCCATTCCCAGTTGTCTTCCTCGACATTGGCCAGGGCTGCACACATGCCGCCCTGCGCCGCACCCGTGTGGGAGCGGGTGGGGTACAGCTTGGTCAGTACTGCTGTTCGCGCACGCTGACCGGACTCGATCGCGGCGCGCATCCCGGCGCCACCGGCACCGACGATGACGACGTCGTACTTATGGACCTGCATACCAGACGCTCTTTCTCTCAAAATTCGCAATAAAACAGCGGGCGGTCTGAGCCGTCTCCGCAAAAAATTGCGGCCCGCCAATGGCTGGCGGGCCGCCACGGAATGCTACGCGGGGCAGAAGCCGCCGGGCAGCTGGACGCCGTCCACGACCGGGCACGGGTTGAAGGTGAAGATCACCAGGGTGCCGAGGATGATGATGACGGCGGAGGCTGCGTAGAGGACCATCTTGAGCCAGAAGCGGGTGGAGTCCTTCTCGGCGTAGTCGTTGATGATGGTGCGCACGCCGTTGGTGCCGTGCAGCATGGCGAGCCACAGCATGGCCAGGTCCCAGAACTGCCAGAAAGGATCTGCCCACTTGCCGGCAACGAAGCCGAAGTCGATGGCGTGGATGCCCTCGCCCACCAGGAGGTTCACGATGAGGTGGCCGAAGATCAGCACAACCAGGACCACGCCGGAAAGACGCATGAACAGCCAGGCCAGCATTTCGAAGTTGCCGCGCGAGCTACCGTTGCGGCGGTACTTCGGGGCGATCTTGCCGGACTCGGGCTTGCCGCCGATCTGTCCGCTGCGCGGGGACTGGATCTCAGTTGCAGACATGGCTTAGTGACCTCCGAGCGCAAGGGACAGGTGGCGGATGGCGAAGGCGACCATGGTGACGACCCACAGGCCCAGCACCACCCAGAGCATCTGACGCTGGTACTTGGCGCCCTTCTTCCAGAAGTCGACGGCGATGATCCGCAGGCCGTTGAAGGCGTGGAACACGATCGCTGCGACGAGGCCCGTTTCACCCAGGGCCATCAGCGGGTTCTTGTAGGCGCCGATGACGGCGGTGTAGGCCTCAGGCGACACCCTCACCAGCGAGGTGTCCAGCACATGGACCAACAAGAAGAAAAAGATCACTACACCAGTAATGCGGTGTCCAACCCAAGACCACATGCCTTCACGGCCGCGGTACAAGGTGCCAGCTGGTTTCGTCGGCACTGAATAAACCTCCCTGCGACACAGCGGCGCTGGCGTGGGATCCACGCGGGGGGAACGCCTACTGCGAGAGCACTCGTAGCTCAGGCCTAAATCTAGGCTTCGCTCACAGCTTATTCAATTCAGGTGTCCCTTGCCCGCCACGTACTGTACGGATTTTCGGCTATTTTGAGACGAACACCACATGTGTTGCCACTGTATCCGCACCCCGGCTCCCGGCGAAAGGCCGCCTTGAGGCGCGTCGGCTAAAGTAGGCACTGATGAGTAACGACAAAGTGACAAGCCAGGATTCACCGCTCAGCCGTTTTATCGCTGTGATTCCTGCGGGCGGTGTGGGGACCCGCCTCTGGCCTCTGTCACGTGCAGCAGCTCCCAAATTCCTTCACGACCTCACCGGTTCAGGAAGCACGCTTCTGCGTGCCACCTACGACCGACTCGAACCGCTGGCCGGCAACCGCGTCCTCGTGGTTACCGGCGTGGCGCACCGTGCGGCCGTGTGCCGCCAGCTGCCCGAGGTCCAGGACGGCGACCTCGTGCTCGAGAGTGAACCGAAGGACTCCGGCGCCGCGATCGGCCTGGCCGCAGCCATCCTGCACCAGCGCGATCCGGACACCATCATGGGCTCCTTTGCAGCGGACCACGTGATCAGCCCCGACGGTCTCTTCCAGGACGCCGTACGGGAAGCCATCCACACCGCGGCGGCCGGCAAGATCGTGACCATCGGCATCAAGCCGACCCACCCGTCCACGGGCTTCGGCTATATCCGGTCCGGTAACTCGCTGCACATTCCCGGCGCGTCCAGCGCCCAGGCCGTAGTGGAGTTCGTGGAGAAGCCGGACGAGGACGTTGCCCAGCAGTACGTGGACAGCGGCGAGTACGTCTGGAACGCCGGCATGTTCGTGGCGCCCGTGTCCCTCATGCTCAAGCACCTGGAAGCGAACCAGCCCGAACTGTTCAACGGCCTGCAGGAAATCGCCGAGGCCTGGGACACGCCGCAGCGTGACGAAGTCACAGCCCGAATCTGGCCCACCCTGCCCAAGATCGCCATTGACTATGCAGTCGCCGAACCCGCAGCGGCGGCCGGGGACGTCGCCGTCGTGCCCGGTTCCTTCCGCTGGGACGACGTCGGTGACTTCGCCTCCGTGGGCCGGCTCAACAGCGCCAAGGAAGTGGACGAGGTGACCGTCCTCGGCGAGGGCGCACGCGTCTTCACCGAAAACGCCAGCGGCGTGGTGGTCTCGGACACCAAGCGTGTCATCGCGCTGATCGGCATCAAGGACGTCGTCATCGTCGATACCCCGGATGCGCTGCTGGTCACCACCAAGCAGCACTCGCAGCGGGTGAAGCAGGCGGTGGACGCCCTGAAGGCCAGCGGCGACACCGACGTCCTCTAGCAGAACGTCTTCCAGGGGCCGGTGCACTTCAGTGCGCCGGCCCCTGCCGTTGTGCGCCCGCCGGTCCTAAGTAGAGCGGGGACGGCGAACACGTAACGCGGAGAAGGCGATGCCGCTAATTTTCCCGGCCTCGCTACAGTTGAGGTGTGCGCAATTACACTACTGAAGCTGAGCCCACCGCCCTGGTGGGGCCGTGGCTCGAGCCCCTGCTGCCGGAACTGATCGATTTTCGCCGTGACCTGCATGCGCACCCCGAACTGTCCTTCAGGGAATTCCGGACCACGGACAAACTGGTGGAGCGGCTGGAGGCTGCAGGCCTCGAGCCCCGCCGGCTCGAGGGCACCGGCCTGACCGTTGACATCGGCGAAGGCCCGATCGCCACGGCGCTGCGCGGTGACATTGACGCCCTGCCGATCATCGAGGAAACGGGACTGCCGTTCGCCTCGAAGAACCATGGCGTCACGCATGCCTGCGGCCATGACGTGCACACCACCACAATGCTGGGCATCGCCCTCGTGCTGCACCGCATGCACCAGGAGTCCCCGCTGGGCGGATCCGTGCGCATCATCTTCCAGCCTGCCGAGGAAACCATGCCCGGCGGGGCGCACTCCTGCATCGAGCAGGGCGTGCTGGAAGGCGTGCCCCGCATCCTGGCGCTGCACTGTGACCCGCGCATCGAAGTGGGCAAGATCGGCACCCGCATCGGCGCCATCACCTCGGCGTCGGACACCATCCGGATTGAACTGTCCGGCCGCGGCGGGCACACCTCGCGCCCGCACCTCACCGAGGAACTTGTTTTCGCGCTGGCGCAGATCGCCGTGAACGTGCCGGCCGTCCTCTCCCGCCGGGTGGATGTCCGCAGCGGCGTCTCCGTTGTGTGGGGGCACATCTCCGCGGGTTCGGCGCCCAACGCGATCCCCGGCACGGGGTACATGGCCGGAACCATGCGCTGCCTGGACCGCGACGCGTGGCACAGCGCCGGCGAACTGCTGGACGAAGTGGTGCACCAGGTGGCCGCGCCGTACGGCGTCGACGTGCGGCTGGAGCACACCCGGGGCGTTCCTCCGGTGGTCAACTCCGAGCACGAGACGGCGCTGATCGAGGCGGCCGCACGAGCCGAGATCGGCGAAGGCGCAGTAGTGCTGACGCCGCAGTCCATGGGCGGGGAGGACTTCGCCTGGTTCCTGGCCGAGCTGCCGGGGGCCATGATGCGCCTCGGCACCAAGACGCCCGGCGGCGAGGAGTACGACCTGCACCGCGGCGACTACATCCTGGACGAGCGGGCCCTCGGCTTCGGCATCCAGGTCCTCACCGCCGCAGCGCTCCGCACCATCCGCGACCTCTAGGCCCCGCAACGCCATAGCGCGAACTGGTAGCTGATCCCCTCAAATCCCTGGTTTGCGGGCATCAGCTGCCAGTTCGCGCTTTCCTTCCCGCCGGTAAGTTGTGCACAATTGAATTGCCCGCTACCGTTGTGGGTATGCCCGATGCTCCCCGTCTTGACCGCCAGGTGTGCTTTGCCCTCTACTCCGCGTCGCGGGCCGCCACCGCCGTCTACCGCCCGCTCCTGGAGGAACTGGGCCTGACGTACCCGCAGTACCTCGTCATGCTCGTGCTGTGGGAGAACGAGCCGCGCGGCGTGCGGGAACTGGGGGAGGAGCTGGGCCTCGACTCCGGAACCCTCTCGCCCCTCCTCAAGCGTCTCGAGGCGCTGGGCCTCGTGGAGCGGCGGCGCTCGGCGGAGGATGAGCGCCGCGTCGCCGTGCACCTGACCGGGGCAGGCAAGGCCCTCAGCAGCAAGGCCTCCGGCGTACCCCAACACCTTGCCGCCGCAGCGGGCCTGAGCCCCAGCGAACTCGACCAGCTGCGCGAAACCCTCGGCAAGCTCACAGCTGCCCTGCACGGTTCGCTCTAGGCAGCCCCCAAACCTCCAGACCTCCCAACCGGAAGGAACACATTGAAAACTCTCTACACAGCCGAGGCCCTCGCGTCCGGCGAAGGCCGCGACGGTTCCGCGCGCACCAAGGACGGCAAACTCGACGTCACCCTGGCCAGCCCGGTGGAGCTGGGCGGCAGCGGCCACGGCACCAACCCGGAGCAGCTGTTCGCTGCCGGCTATGCGGCCTGCTTCCACTCCGCCCTCCGCGTGGTGGGCCGGCAGGCAAGGGCAGACCTCACTGACTCCGCTGTCGCAGCCAAGATCCACTTCGGCGCCCTCGAGGACCGCGACGGCTACGGCCTCGCCGCCGAGCTGGAAGTCGCCCTCCCGGCACTGGACCGCGGCACCGCCGAGACGCTCATGGCCAAGGCGCACAGCATCTGCCCGTACTCCAATGTGACGCGCGGCAACATGAACGTCGCGCTCACGCTCGTGGAGTTCGCAGCGTGAGCGCCGGCGCAGCAACGGCATTGCCGGTGATCACCCGCGAGATCCAGCTGACCTCGCGCCCGTCGGGACGGCCCGTCCCGGAAAACTTCAGGCTCGCCGAGACGGCAGTCCCGGCCCTCAAGGAGGGCCAGGTCCTGGTCCGGAACCTGTTCATCTCGGTGGACCCCTACATGCGCGGCCGCATGAACGACGCGAAATCCTATTCAGCGCCGTTCGCGCTGGACGAAGCGCTCGACGGCGGTGCGGTGGGTGAGGTGATCGCGTCCCGGTCCGATCAGCGCAAGGTGGGGGACGTCGTCGTACATCAACTCGGCTGGCGGGAGCACGCGGTGGTGGACGCGGAGCGGACAACCCCCGCGGACACAACCCTCGCCCCGGCCTCTGCGTTCCTCGGTGCGCTGGGCATGACCGGACTCACCGCGTACGCCGGCCTGCTGAATGTCGCGGAGTTCAAGCCCGGGGACGCCGTTTTCGTCTCAGGTGCCGCCGGCGCGGTTGGCTCACTTGTGGGGCAGATCGCCAAGGCGATGGGGGCCTCAAAGGTGATCGGCAGCGCGGGCAACCCGGAAAAAGTTGCCCGCCTGCTGGACCTGGGCTTCGATGCGGCGTTCAACTACCGCGATGCCCCGGTGCTGGACCAGCTGAAGGCCGCCGCGGGCAGCAACGGCATAGACGTGTACTTCGACAACGTTGGCGGTGACCATCTCGAGGCGGCCCTGTCCGTCCTGAACGTGGGCGGCCGCGTGGCCATGTGCGGCGCCATCGCCCAGTACAACTCGACGGAACCGCCGGCCGCGCCACGCAACCTGGCCGTGGCGATCGGCAAACAGCTCACCCTGCGCGGGTTCCTGGTGGGCGGCCAGCGCCAGCATGCCGCCGAATTCGCCGGGCGGATGGCCGGCTGGCTCGCCGACGGGACCGTCCGGTACGACGAGACCATAGTCGACGGCCTGGCGAACGCACCGCAGGCCTTCATGGACCTGCTCGACGGCGGGAACACCGGGAAGATGCTCGTCCGGCTCTAGCCCGTGCAACAGCCGTCACCCCCGAGCGCGAACGGACACTTAATCTCCTACCCCAGGGGCCACAAGAGTGCGTTCGCGCTCGGCGCGTTAACGGGACATGCCACAGGACACTAAAGTGGGGTCATGAGTGCGCTTCGGCGCACCCGGGTGCCGGCCAGCGGCATCCAGTACGCCAAGGGGTGACGGCCGTGCAGAACGACGCCAACGAAATGGGCGCCACCATCGACTGGACGGCCCTGGAAGCCGCCGCGCTCGACGCCATGAAGTCCGCCTACGCGCCCTACTCGAACTTTCCGGTGGGGGCTGCGGCCTTCACGGCGGACGGCCGGATCGTGAGCGGCTGCAACGTGGAAAACGCCAGCTACGGCCTGACCCTGTGCGCCGAGTGCGTCCTCGTGGGGAATCTGCAGATGACCGGCGGCGGCCTGCTGCGCGCCTTCTACTGCGTCGACGGCGGCGGCAGCGTGCTCATGCCCTGCGGACGCTGCCGGCAGTTGCTGCACGAGTTCCGGGCACCCGGCATGGAGCTGATGACCACGCAGGGGATCAAGACCATGGACCAGGTGCTGCCCGACGCATTTGGCCCCGAACACCTGGAGGGAACCCGGTGACACGTCCTTTGAAGGAAACCCAGGCGTTCGACGCCGTCGAGATCATCCGGACCAAGCGCGACAAGGGTGCCCTGAGCCCCGAGCAGATTGCCTGGACCATCGACGCGTATACCCGCGGCGTCATCGCGGAGGAGCAGATGGCCGCCCTGAACATGGCCATCCTGCTCAACGGCATGGACCGTGCCGAGATCGCGCAGTGGACCGCGGCGATGATCGCCTCGGGGGAGCGGCTGGACTTCTCCGGCCTCCGGCGGCCGGACGGCGGTGTGAAGGTAACCACCGACAAGCACTCCACGGGCGGAGTCGGGGACAAGATCACCCTGCCGCTGGCGCCCCTCGTCGCCGTGTTTGGAGTGGCAGTGCCGCAGCTGTCCGGGCGCGGGCTGGGCTACACCGGCGGCACGCTGGACAAGCTCGAGTCCATTCCGGGCTGGCGCGCGTCCCTGAGCAACGACGAAATGCTGGCCCAGCTCCAGGACGTGGGCGCGGTGATCTGCGCCGCCGGTGCAGGGCTCGCACCCGCGGACCGGAAGCTTTACGCGCTCCGTGACGTCACGGGCACCGTCGAGTCCATCCCGCTGCTGGCCTCGTCGATCATGAGCAAGAAGATCGCCGAAGGGACAGGCTCGCTGGTGCTGGACGTCAAGGTGGGCAGCGGGGCGTTCATGAAGGACGAGGCCGGCGCACGCGAACTGGCTGAGACCATGGTGGCCCTCGGCAAGGACGCCGGCGTGGAAACCGTGGCCCTGCTGACCAACATGGGCACCCCTCTAGGACTCACCGCGGGCAACGCCATCGAGGTGGAGGAATCCGTCGAGGTCCTTGCGGGCGGCGGCCCGGCCGATGTCGTCGAGCTGACAGTAAGACTCGCGGAGGAGATGCTGCAGTGTGCCGGTGTTTCCGGTGCCGATCCCGCCGCCGCACTCAAGGACGGCAGGGCCATGGACGTCTGGAACCGGATGATCGCTGCGCAGGGCGGCGACCCGCGGGCCAAGCTGCCGGTGGCCAGGGAAACAGAAACCATCTACGCGCCCGCCGACGGTGTCCTCGTGGAGCTCGACGCATTCGCTGTGGGTGTGGCGGCCTGGCGGCTCGGCGCCGGCCGGGCGCGGAAGGAAGACGCGGTGCAGGCAGCCGCGGGCGTCCGGATGCACGCCAAGCCCGGCGCAACTGTGCGTGCCGGCGAACCGCTGATGACCCTGCTGACGGACACGCCGGAGAAGTTTGACCGGGCCAGGGAGGCGCTCGAGCACGCCGTCACCATCGCGCCGGAGGGTTCCAGGCCCGCCCAGCAGCTCATCATCGACCGCATCGCCTGACCGTGCAGGCCATCAATGACTTCATCCTGGCTGCCGCCGGCCAGCCCTGGGTCCTGTTCATCGTCCTCGCCTGTTGCATCATCGACGGATTCTTCCCGCCCATCCCCAGCGAATCCGTGGTGGTGGGGCTGGCCGCCGTCGCCGCTACGGCGGACGTTCCCAATCCGTGGCTGCTCGCGGCCGTAGCAGGACTGGGCGCGTTTACCGGCGACAACGCCGCCTACCTCATCGGCCGGGGCGTGGGCACACAGCGCTGGGCGTGGATGCGGGGGCCGCGGATGCAGCGCGCGTTCCGGTGGGCCGGACGGGAGCTGCGCAAGCGGCCGGCGTCGCTGATCCTCGTGGCGCGGTTCGTCCCCATTGGCAGGGTGGCAGTCAACCTGACCGCAGGAGCCACGCATTATTCCCATCCCCGCTTCATCGGGCTGACTGTGCTTTCCGCCACCCTCTGGGCCTCGTATTCCGTGGCCATCGGGCTGTTCTTCGGCCAGTGGTTCGAGGAAAACCACCTGCTCGGGGCCGTAATCGCCATCATCTGCGCCATAGTTCTGGGCATCCTCGTGGACGTCGGTATCAACCGCCTCAGGAACCGCGTTCAGGATCCGCTAGAAGAACGTTGACTTTCCAATCAAGGGATAGCGGACTATCCTCCCGCCGTGCGACACTAAAGAGCGATTTGCGTCACTTCCCGTCTTGTTATAGTCCATAGGAGCAGCACCCGCGTGGAGTTTATTAATGATGCCGTGCTCCATGCAGCGGGTCAGTGGTGGATTTATCCCGTTCTGCTCATGTTTTTCTTCGTTGACGGGTTCGCGATGGTGGTCCCCAGCGAGACGCTCATCGTGGCGCTGGCGGCCTTCTCCCGGCACAGCGGCGAGCCCAATCTCTGGATCCTCGGCCTGACTGCCCTGACCGGCGCCATGGCCGGTGACAACATGGCCTACATGCTGGGCCGGAAGATCGGCCTGGAGCGCTGGAAATGGATGCGCCGGCCCAGGGTGCAAAAGGTCTTCGGCTGGGCGCGGTACGAACTGGAGAAGCGTGGCGCCGTGCTGATCTTCACTGCACGCTATATCCCGTGGGGCCGCGTGGCCGTGAATTACGTCGCCGGCACCACCGGGTACCCGCACCGCAGGTTCTTCCTGCTGGATGCCTTCGCCTGCTTCACGTGGGTGGGCTATTCGATTGGCATCGGCCTCGTCGCCAGCTCCTTCCCGTGGCTGCACCACAACCCGCTGCTCGGTGCCGGCATCGCCGTCGTGTTCGCCATCATCCTGGGAATCATCATCGACCACGCCCTCCGCTGGTGGCACAAGCGCCTCGGCCGCAACGATGCCGCCGCTGAGCCGGAAGGGACCCCCGCGTTGGACGGGGAGACTGTCCCGGACGGCGGTCGGGAACAGACCAGTCGCGTGGCCTAACTGCACGGCCGAGCGGTCTTTCGCGCCGCCCGTCACCGGGCAGCAACGCGCGTTGGCATTGCTGCCGGTCCAACCCTAGAGTTGGTACGTGACTGAGCCAATCGTTGACGCCGCCCCTGCCCTTGACTTCGACCTGAAGAGCCTGCCCAAGGTATCCCTTCACGACCACCTCGACGGCGGCCTGCGCCCTGCCACCATCATTGAGCTGGCGGAGACGGTGGGGCACACCCTCCCCTCCACCGACCCGACCGCGCTGGGCGAATGGTTCCGCGAATCCGCCGACTCCGGCTCGCTGGTCCGCTACCTGGAGACGTTCGACCACACGGTCGCCGTCATGCAGACCAAGGAAGGGCTGTTCCGCGTCGCCAAGGAGTTCGTGGAGGATCTGGCGGACGACGGCGTGGTGTACGGCGAAGTGCGCTGGGCACCTGAGCAGCACCTCCAGAAGGGACTGACCCTGGACGAGGTTGTCGAGGCGGTCCAGGAAGGCCTCGAAGCCGGTGTGGAGGCCGTGGCCGAGACCGGCCGCGAGATCCAGGTTGGCCAGCTGATCACGGCCATGCGCCACGCCGACCGCGGCCAGGAAATCGCCGAACTCGCCGTTCGGCACCGCGACAAGGGCGCCGTAGGGTTCGATATCGCCGGCGCCGAGGACGGCTTCCTGCCCTCGCGCTTCCGGGACGCCTTCACCTACCTGGCCGAAAACAACTTCCCGGCCACCGTGCACGCCGGCGAAGCCGCCGGCTTGGACAGCATCCAGTCCGCCCTGGTTGACGGCCGCGCGCTGCGCCTGGGCCACGGTGTCCGCATCGCCGAGGACATCATGGTGGAGTTCGACGAGGACGACGCCGACGACGAGGACAGCGACAACATCGGCCTGGTCACCCTGGGCAACCTGTCCAGTTGGATCCGCGACCGCGGCATCGCCCTGGAAATCTGCCCGTCCTCGAACCTGCAGACCGGGGCCATTGCCGCGTTCGGTGAGGGCATCGGGAGCCACCCGCTGGACATGCTCTACCAGCTGGGTTTCAATGTGACCATCAACACCGACAACCGGCTGATGAGCGGTGTGACGCTCACCGACGAGTTCGAACTGCTGGTCGAGACCTTCGACTACGACCTCGACGACCTGCTGGAGCTCACACTCAACGCCGCCGAGGCCTCCTTCCTGCCCCTCGAGGAAAGGGAAGCCCTCGTGGAGTACATCAACGACGCGTACGGCGACCTTGGCTGAAAGCCCCGACCCGGTGGGGGAGCTGCTGCGGGTGATTGCGGCACTCCGCGAGCACTGCCCGTGGATGGGCGCTCTCACCCACGAGTCACTCGTGGAATACCTGCTGGAGGAGGCCTACGAAGTGGCCGAGACCATCGAGACCGGTGCGGACGAGGCTGACCTGAAAGGGGAGCTGGGCGATGTGCTGCTCCAGGTGGTGCTGCATGCCCGGCTCGCCGAGGAACGCGGGGTGTTCGGCTTCGGCGACGTCGCGCGCGGCCTCACCGGGAAGATGATCCGCCGCAACCCCCACGTCTTCCGCCCAGACGGTTCCCTCCAGGACTCCTTTCCCGCCACGGTGGAGGAGATCGTGCTCAAGTGGGATGCCGTGAAAAAGGCCGAAAGCCCGGAGCGCAGCACGCCCTTCGAAGGCATCCCGGTGGCATTGCCGGCATTGGCCCAGGCCCAGAAAACCCTTGACCGGGCCGAACGGGCCGGGCTGCTCCCGCCGGTTGAGCCCGTCGAAACCAGGCCCCTCGAAACCAGCCTCGCCGAAACGATGGAGACCGAAGCCGAACTCGGCGAGCTGCTGCTCGCCGTCGTCCGTTCTGCACGGGGCAGGGGGTTCGACGCCGAACGTGCCCTCCGCGGGGCCGTCCGGCGATACCAGAACCGCTACCCGGAATCTTCAGCACCCGGATCATGACGTCCGGGTTCTGGATAGGTTTCCGTAACGTGCACCACTCTCGACTACGCTAGTCCCAGACGAGGACGTCGAGATTTTCCGCTAAAGTTCCCCAGTAAATTGCCCATAAGGAGCAAATCCATGGCGCTTATCGATGCCATCCACGCCCGCGAGATCCTCGATTCCCGTGGCAACCCCACCGTCGAAGTTGAAGTTCTCCTCTCCGACGGCCAGATCGGCCGCGCTGCCGTTCCGTCCGGTGCGTCCACCGGCGAGCACGAAGCCGTAGAACTGCGCGACGGCGACAAGGGCCGCTACCTCGGCAAGGGTGTCCAGAAGGCCGTTGACGCCGTCATCGACCAGATCGCACCGGCCCTAACCGGCTTTGACGCCACCGACCAGCGCAGCATCGACCAGGCCATGATCGACCTGGACGGCACTGCCAACAAGGCCAAGCTGGGCGCCAACGCCATCCTGGGCGTCTCCCTGGCCGTTGCCAACGCCGCAGCAGCCTCCGCTGACCTGCCGCTGTACAAGTACCTGGGCGGCCCGAACGCCCACGTCCTGCCCGTTCCGCTGATGAACATCCTCAACGGCGGCTCGCACGCGGATTCCGACGTCGACATCCAGGAATTCATGATCGCCCCGATCGGCGCCGAGACCTTCTCCGAGGGCCTGCGCTGGGGTGTTGAGGTTTACCACAACCTCAAGTCCGTGCTGCAGCAGAAGGGCCTCTCCACCGGCCTCGGCGACGAGGGCGGCTTCGCCCCGAACCTGCCGTCCAACCGCGCTGCCCTGGACCTGATCCAGGAAGCCATCCAGAACGCCGGCTACACCCCGGGCACCGACATCGCCCTGGCCCTGGACGTCGCCTCCTCCGAGTTCTTCAAGGATGGTGCCTACCAGTTCGAGGGCAAGGCCCTGAGCGCCGCCGAGATGAGCGCCTACTACGCCGAACTCGTTGCCGACTACCCGCTGGTTTCCATCGAGGACCCGCTGGACGAGAACGACTGGGAAGGCTGGAAGATCCTCACCGACACCATCGGTGACAAGGTCCAGCTGGTGGGTGACGACCTGTTCGTCACCAACCCCGAGCGCCTGCAGCAGGGCATCGACGCCGCCACGGCCAACTCCCTGCTGGTCAAGGTCAACCAGATCGGCTCCCTGACCGAAACCCTGGACGCCGTTTCCCTGGCCCAGCGCTCCGGTTACACCACCATCACCTCGCACCGCTCCGGCGAGACCGAGGACACCACGATCGCCGACATCGCCGTTGCCACCAACGCCGGGCAGATCAAGACCGGTGCCCCGGCCCGCTCCGAGCGCGTTGCAAAGTACAACCAGCTGCTGCGCATCGAAGAGGAACTCGACGACGCCGCACGCTACGCCGGCCGCAGCGCGTTCCCGCGTTTCAAGGCCTAGTAGCCCAAGAAACAGCTGACCGGTGGCTATGGTGGAAAGACCATAGCCACCGGTTTGTTTGTTTTAGGCGCCCACACGTTACAGGAGTGTCATGGCTACCCGCCGTCCCAAAGTTCCCAGGGTGACCCCACCTGCACAGCAGTCCTCCGCCGGATCGGCCGGGGGAGACGTCATCCAGGCGGACTTCGGCGGCCCGCGTCCGGCCACGGCCACCTATGAATCCGGTACGGGACACCCAGGCGCGGGGGCGAAAGCACCGGGCAGCGCCAACGGCGCCGGCTCCAAAAGTGGCGCTACCAGGACAGGCGCTACCAGGACGGCCACGGGCACCAAAGCAAGTCCGGGTGACAAGGCCGGCCCGAAGCCCGGAGCCGGCAGCAAGGGGACCGCCGGAAAGCCTGGCAGCGCCGGGAACAGCCGCGGAAAGTCCGGGTCATCAGCCGTTGCGGCCGAGGAAGAGAACCTGGACCCTGTTCCCGCCAAGGCGTTTTCCGGGCGCATGCTGGCGCTGGCCGTGGTGATGGTTGCCATCACCATCATGCTGGCCCCCACCGTGAAGATCTTTATCGACAAGCGGGCGGAAATCGCGGCCCTGGAGTCGGACATCGCAGACAGCAAGGCGACCCAGGACAACCTCAAACGGCAGGTCTCGCGCTGGCAGGATCCTAACTACGTCAAGCAGCAGGCCCGGGACCGCATTAACATGGTTATGCCGGGAGAGACCGGCTACTGGGTGTTCGGCAGCGACCTGCCGGCCGGCGCATCAGGCAGCCAGCCCAGTGCAGCAGAAACACAAGACCCCGCCGACGTGCCCTGGGTGGATTCCCTCTGGGAGTCCGTCAGGCGCTCGGCAACAGACTAGGAGCGGCGCCCGCCGCGGGACTGTCCACCGGAATTTCGGGGCAGCCAGATCCGGGCAGGAAGGACGGCCACGCCAGTGGACGACAACACGGCAACCGCCCCCGGTGAATCCCGGCAGCCATCAGCGCAGGACCTCGATGTGCTCAGCCGCCAGCTGGGGAGGCCGGTGCGTGACGTTGTGGAAATCCCGGCGCGCTGCGTCTGCGGGAACCCGCTCGTGGCGGCAACATCCCCGCGCCTCAGCAACGGAACACCATTCCCCACCACGTTCTACCTGACCCACCCCGTCATCACGTCGGCGGTCTCCCGGCTTGAAGCAGGCGGCCTCATGAACGACATGAACGACCGGCTTGCCGCCGACGAATCGTTGGCGGCCTCCTACCGGAACGCCCACGAGGCGTACCTGGCTGCCCGCGCCGACATCGGGGCACGCTCGGGCATCGGTGACGTCCCGGAGATCGACGGCGTCTCCGCCGGCGGCATGCCCACCCGCGTCAAGTGCCTGCACGTCCTGGTGGGACACTCGCTGGCCGCCGGGCCGGGCGTCAATCCGCTGGGAGACGAGGCCGTCGCGGCCATCAGCGAATGGTGGACCGCCGACCGCTGCTACTGCGACGGCGCCTGGGACACGGCCGGTGAGGCACCTTCCCGGGACCTCAGCCGCCACGGCCCGCAGGGGCTGCCGGACATCGTCGGCCGGCCGGCGCCCGTCCGCAAATCCAGGGCGGACGCAACCACAACGGACGCCCCCGCCACAGACACCACCGGCGCAACCACAACGGAGGCAGGCGCATGACCCGGGTGGCCGCCATTGACTGCGGTACCAACTCCATCCGCCTGCTCATCGCCGACATCGACCGCAGCAACGGGGCCGCCAGGCTCACCGATATCGTGCGCGAAATGCGCGTGGTCCGCCTCGGCCAGGGCGTCGACGCTACCGGCGAGCTGGCGCCCGAAGCGCTGGAGCGCACCTTCGCGGCCACGGCTGACTACGCCGCGCTTATCCGCGAGTACCAGGCCCGGAAAGTCCGCTTCGTGGCCACCTCGGCCAGCCGGGACGCCCGGAACCGCCAGGTCTTCGTGGACGGCATCCGGAACCTCATCGGCGTGGAGCCTGAGGTGATCACCGGCCAAGAGGAAGCAGCGCTTTCCTTCGCCGGCGCCAGCAGCGTGCTGCCTATCTCGGCCGAGGACAAAGTCCTGGTGGTGGACCTGGGCGGCGGCAGCACGGAGTTTGTGCTCGGTGACGCCAACGGCGTGATCGCCGCGAAGTCGGTGGACATCGGCTGCGTCCGGCTGACCGAGCGCCACCTCACGTCGGATCCGCCCACGGCCGAACAGATCGCCGCCGCGGAGGCAGACGTCGACGCCGCCGTTGCCGAAGCGCACCTGGACGTTCCGCTGGAACGCAGCACCGCCGTCGTCGGGGTTGCCGGCTCAATCACCACCATCACCGCGCACGCGCTCAAGCTGCCCGAATACCTGCCCGGGGCCATCCACGGCGCCGAACTGTCCATCTCTGCGGTCCAGGCGGCAGCCACCGACCTGCTGCAGATGCCGCGGGCGCAGAGGGCCGAACTGCCGTACATGCACCCCGGCCGGGTGGACGTCATTGGCGCCGGCGCGCTGGTCTGGCGGCGCATCCTCACCCGCATGGGCGAACTCAGCAGCGGCCGCATAATTACGGCCACCGCCAGCGAGCACGATATTCTTGATGGAATTGCCCTGAGTGCCGAGGCACCAAGTTAACCAAGTATTGGATCCTGCATGACCAGAGCAACAGCCCGGCTTCGCCGGACGGTCTCGGCCCTTCTGTCCGCGGTGCTTGCCGGCGGCATCGCCGCGTCCGCCGTCGCCACCGCACCGGCCGCGCAGGCCGACTCCTGGCGGGACAAGGAGTACTGGCTCAAAGAAGCCGGCATCACCAAGGCGTGGGAGGTCTCCAAGGGCGCCAACGTGAAGGTTGCTGTCATCGACAGCGGCGTGGACGGCGGCCACCCCGACCTCAAGGGCGTGCTGGCCGGGGGCCATGACGTCTCCGGTGCCGGCGCCCCCGACGGCGAGAAGAGCATCGGTGCCAAGCCCGAGCACGGCACGCTGGTGGCCACCATGCTCGCGGGCCGCGGACACGAGCCGGCGAAGAAGGCGACGGCCAGCGCCAAGCCTTCCCCGAACGCCACCGCAACGGCCTCCAAAACCAAGCCGGACGGCATCATGGGCGTGGCACCCGAGGCGCAGATCCTGTCCGTGTCCACCTGGCTGGGATCGGCCAACCCCGGCGGCAAGAGCGACCAGGACCAGATCCCGGAGGCTGTGCGCTGGGCGGTGGACAACGGCGCCAAGGTCATCAACATTTCGCTGGGCAGCACGTCGCCTGAGTGGCCGCAAAGCTGGGACGCCGCCTTCCTGTACGCCGAGCAGAAGGACGTGGTCATCGTGGCCGCGGCCGGCAACCGGGTGGGCGGCAACGTCCAGGTGGGGGCTCCTGCCACCATCCCCGGCGTGCTGACCGTGGCGGGCCTGGACCTGAACGGACAGGCAAGCACCGATTCCTCCTCCCAAGGCATCAGCATCGGAGTGGCAGCACCTGCGGAGAAGCTCGCCGGCGGACTGCCGGGCGGCAGCTACGCGGAATGGGCCGGCACGTCCGGTGCCACGCCCATTGTCTCCGGCGTTGCGGCACTGATCCGCTCCAAGTGGCCCGAGATGAGCGCCAAGCAGGTCATCAACAGGATCGTCTCCACCGCCAAGGACGAGGGCTCACCGGGCAAGGACCCGCTGTACGGCTTCGGCGTCCTCAACGCGGAGGCGGCACTCAAGGACGACGTGGCCGAGACGAAGTCCAATCCGCTGGGTTCCATCGCGGACTGGATCCGCGTGCACCGGCGCGGGAACCTCGCCACGCCCGCTCCCGAGCCGACGGCCCCGGCAGCCACCGCCCAGGCGACTCTGCCCAAGGCGACCGTGCCGGTAGCGGTGCCGCCGTCGCAGCTGGACAGTGCTTTGCCGGCCGCGGTGGTCATCGGGTTTGGCGGGCTGTTCATAGCCATCATTGTGGCCGGCACGGTCCAGCTCCGGAGGGCGTACCGGGCTTCCGGAGGGGGAGTGGAGGACCCGGAAACGGGCGCGGTGACAAAGGTGGAACCGGCCCACCGGCGAAGTTAGTGAAGATTTTCACAAAGTACTGTACTCTGGAGTTATGGCAACCACCCCACAGCTCCAGGATCGTCCGCGTGTGCTCGTCGTCGGCGGCGGGTACGTCGGCCTTTACGTAGCCCTCAAACTGCAGAAGAAGATCGCGAACGCAGGCGGCATCGTCACCGTCGTTGATCCGCTGCCCTACATGACCTACCAGCCCTTCCTGCCGGAAGTTGCCGGCGGAAACATCGAGGCCCGCCACGCAGTGGTCTCGCACCGCCAGCACCTCAAGCAGACCGAGCTCATCCAGGGCCGCGTCGTATCCATCGACCACGCCAACCGCACTGCCGTGGTTGCCCCGGCTGACGGTGGCGACAACTTCGAGGTGCCGTACTTCGACGTCGTGCTTTCCGCCGGCGCCATCACCCGCACGTTCCCCATCAAGGGCCTGGCGGACAAGGGCATCGGCCTGAAGACCATCGAGGAAGCCGTTGCGCTGCGCAACAAGGTCCTTGACCGCATCGAGGTCGGCTCCACCATGACCGACCCCGCCGAACGCGCCCGCGCCCTGACCTTCGTGGTGGTGGGCGGCGGCTTCGCCGGCATCGAGTGCATCACCGAAATGGAAGACCTCGCCCGCGCTGCCGTCAAGAACAACCCGCGCGTCAAGCAGGAGGAAGTCCGCTTCGTCCTCGTCGAGGCCATGGGCCGCATCATGCCCGAGGTCACCGCGAAGCAGGCCGAGTGGGTCGTCGATCACCTCCGCAGCCGCGGCATCGAGGTCCTGCTGAACACGTCGCTGGACAACGCCGAGGGTTCCCTCAAGCTCATCAACCTGCCGGACAAGACCCCGGCCCAGGAATTCGAGACCGACACGCTCGTGTGGACCGCCGGTGTGCAGGCCAACCCGATGGTCCGCTCCACCGACTTCCCGCTTGAGCCCCGCGGCCGCGTCCGCGTCCTGCCGGACCTGCGCATCTCGGGCGACGAAGGCATCATCGACAACGCCTGGGCAGCCGGTGACATCGCCGCGGTTCCCGACCTGACCGGCGGCGGCCTGCCGGACGGCACCTGCGTTCCCAACGCCCAGCACGCGCTGCGCCAGGCCAAGCGCCTCGCGAAGAACCTGTGGGCTTCCCGCTGGGACAAGCCGCTGGTGGACTACAAGCACAAGAACCTCGGTGCTGTGGCCGGCTTCGGTGAGTGGAAGGGTGTTGCCAACATCAACCTGCTCGGCCGCATCGGGCTCAAGGGCCCCCTCGCGTGGCTGGCACACCGTGGCTACCACGGCATGGCCATGCCGACGTTCGAGCGCAAGTTCCGCGTGATCTTCAACTGGATCCTGAGCTTCTTCGCAGGCCGCGACACCACCCAGCTGCTGGACCTGGACAACCCGCGCGGCGCCTTCGTGGCTGCCGCCACCCCGGCGCCCAAGCCGGCAGCTCCCGCCGCACCGGCTCCGGCCGCACCGGCTGAGAAGGCTGCGGACGCTCCCCAGGGCGGCGCCAAGGATCCCGTCAAGGCTGAGGCCAAGTAAGTCCGTCCCCACCGCCTCCCTCGCTTCGCTCCGCTCAGCCAGGGAACCCTCGGCGGCGGAGGCCCCACAAACGACGACGACGGCCGTTCCCTTTTGGGGGAACGGCCGCTTTCGCGTTTCCCGGGCGGGGCGGTCTACCTTGGTGCGCCCCTCCCGGGAACGGCAGGGTGCACCCATAGACTGGCTGCATGACGGGTGAAAAGAACCTCCAAACTCTCCTTGCCTCGATGCGTCCGGTGCTCAGGGAGGGGGAGTACGTCTATGTGCTCTGGCCGCACGGCAAGCCGCTGGCGGGGCACATCGAGGCCGCCGTCCGGGAGGCCGAAGGGCTCACGGTGGTCCTGCCCCGGGCCGAAGCGGACGCGCTGGACCTGCCTTACGATTTCGTGGCCGCCTGGATCACCCTCGAGGTCCACTCGGCCCTGGAGGCGGTGGGCCTGACCGCGGCCGTCAGCAGGGCACTGACCCAGGCCCGGATCAGCTGCAACGTTCTGGCCGGCTTCCACCACGACCATCTCCTGGTGCCGGTGGCTGATGCGGCGCGGGCGCTGGAGGTCCTGGCCGGACTCTCAGCCGCCAACGCCGCCGAGCCCGAACCGGTGCGGGAAGTGGTCCTGCGCAGCGAACAGCCCGGGGACCGCGACGCCCTCCTCGCCCTGACCGCCGAGGCGTTCGCCGTTTCGCCGGTCACCGGCCTGCCCGTGGCGGGGGAGCCGGTTGAGGTCAAAGTGCTCCGCGAGCTGTTTGTCGCCGAGGAATACCTGCCGGAGTTCAGCATCGTCGCCGAACTCGACGGCGAAATCGTCGGCCACGTGATCAGCACCCGTGCGTGGGTGGATGACCTTGAGCTGCTGGGGCTCGGGCCCATCTGCGTGACGCCCCGGCTGCAGCGCCATGGCATCGGCTCGGCGCTGATGCGCGAAACCGTCGTCCGTGCCAATGCTGCGGGGGAGAAGGGCATAGCGCTGCTCGGAAGCACCGAGTACTATCCGCGCTTCGGCTTCGTTCCGGCGGCCTCCCTGGGCGTCGAGGCGCCGGACAAGAACTGGGGCGACCATTTCCAACTGCTGCCCCTCGCCCTGTGGCCCGGCGGGGTCCACGGCACATTCCGGTACGCGGGGCCATTGGCCGCCGTCTGAGGCGATACGATTGACCGGGCGCCCCAGTAGCCCAATTGGCAGAGGCAGCGGACTTAAAATCCGCGTGTTGTGGGTTCGAGTCCCACCTGGGGTACAACTTTGCTCCTCCACGTCGCCGGTGTTCCAATATGCAACGAGTGTTATGAGGATGTGACCTTAGTCACTTATGTTCACGCTCGAATTGGATTAGCTTGAACTTAGCTCAGGAACCCCTGACCAAAAATCGCATCAAAGGCCGTTCGCACCTTTCGATCGAGGAGACTCTAAATGATTTCACTCCCCCAGACGGCGCCAAGGGTCGCTAAGCTCACAGCGCTTAGCATCGGCGTCGCCCTTCTGGCCACGGCTTGTGGTGGCGGTTCCACCCCAAGCGCGACCGAATCCTCCGCAGCGGCAGGCGGCATCGCGTGCCCTGCCCCCAGTGCCACGGCCGGGGCAACCAGCACCTCCACGGAGACCGGCGGCGTGCCGGCAGCAACCACCACCACCCCCACACCGCTGAAACTTGGATCGCTCCTGCCGACGACGGGGTCGCTGGCGTTCCTCGGCCCGCCCGAAATTGCCGGCGTTAACCTCGGCATCAAGGAAGTCAACGACGCTGGCGGCGTGCTCGGCAAGCCGGTTTCGATCACGCACCGTGACTCCGGCGACACCAAGACCGACATCGCCACCCAGTCCACCACAGCGCTCCTCGGCCAGGGTGTCAGCGCCATCATCGGTGCGGCCTCCTCGGGTGTGTCCAAGACGGTGATCAACCAGATCACCGGCGCGGGCGTCATCCAGTTCTCCCCGGCAAACACCTCGCCGGACTTCACCACCTGGGATGACAAGGGCCTGTACTGGCGCACGGCTCCTTCGGACGTGCTGCAAGGCAAGGTGCTGGGCAACTACATGGCAACCTGTGGCGCCCAGACGGTAGGCATGATCGTCCTGAACGACGCCTACGGCACGGGCCTGGCCAAGAACGTCAAGTCCGCGTTTGAAGCAGCCGGTGGCCAGGTTGTGGCCGAGGAGCTCTTCAACGAGGGCGACTCGCAGTTCAGCAGCCAGGTGGACAAGGTCATCGCCGCCAAGCCGGATGCCATTGCCCTGATCACTTTTGACCAGGCCAAGAGCATCGTCCCGCTGATCACGGGCAAGGGCATCAAGGCGACGCAGCTGTTCATGGTGGACGGCAACACGTCCGACTACAGCAAGGACTTCAAGCCCGGCACGCTGAAGGGCGCACAGGGAACCATCCCCGGAACCTTCGCCAAGGAGGACTTCAAGAAGAAGCTCCTCGCCATCGACCCCGCCTTGAAGGACTACAGCTACGCCGGTGAGTCCTACGACGCCGTCAACCTGATCTCGCTGGCAGCGGAGGCCGCCAAGAGCACGAAGGGCACGGAGATCGCCAAGCAGCTCAAGGCAGTTTCCGAGGGCGGCGAGAAGTGCACGGACTTCGCGTCCTGCGTCACGCTGCTCCGCAACGGCAAGGACATCGACTACGACGGCGAGTCCGGCCCGGTGACCTTCTCCGACGCCGGTGACCCGACGGAAGCCTCCATTGGCATCTACGAGTACCAGGACGACAACAAGTACACGCCGGCCCGGGAGGAATTCGGCAAGCTGTAAGCCGCCTTCCCGCCGCACAACAGAAGCCCCCGTCCGGCCGGACGGGGGCTTCTGTGTGTCTTCTGTGGGGCAGTTAGTCCTCGTCGGCCAGCGTGCCGAGGTACAGCTGGATGACCTTCGGGTCCTTCATGAGCTCACGGCCCGTGCCGGTGTAGGCATCTCTGCCCTGGTCCAGGACGTAGCCGCGGTCGCAGATCTGAAGGCAGCGGCGGGCGTTCTGTTCCACCATGATGACGGACACCCCGGCACGGTTGATCTCGTGCACGCGCAGGAAGGTCTCATCCTGCTTGACGGGGGAGAGGCCCGCCGAGGGTTCGTCCAGCAGCAGCACTGCCGGCTCCATCATCAGGGCCCGCCCCATGGCCACCATCTGCCGTTCGCCTCCGGACAGCGAGCCCGCACGCTGCGCCCTGCGTTTACCCAGTTCCGGGAAAAGGCTGGTGACGAAGTCGAAGCGCTCCGCGAAGTCCTTGGGCCGCTGGAACATGCCCATCTGCATGTTTTCCTCGATGGTGAGGGTGGAGAAGACGTTGTTGGTCTGGGGCACGAAACCAACGCCCTGGGTCACCAGCTTGTTCGCCTTGAGCCCTGTGAGGTCCTGGCCCCTGACCACCACGGATCCGGAGTGCACCTTCACCAGGCCGAACATGGCTTTCAGCAGTGTGGACTTGCCGGCCCCGTTCGGGCCGATAATGCCAATCAGTTCGCCCTTCCGGGCCTCGATGCTGCACCCGTTGAGGATGTTGACGCCGGGAAGGTAGCCGGCCACCAGATCGGTGACCTTGACGACGGCGCCGTCCGCGGCTGCGTTGCTTGCGGCCGGGGCCGCGCTCGTGGCACTCATTCCTTGTCCTTTTCTGGCTGGCCGACAGCTGTGGATCCGGCGTCTGTCCGTCCGTCGTCTGTGCGTCGGGTATCCGGGGCGGCTTTGGTGGCCGGGCCTGCTTCGGTGATCGTGGGCGCCACGATGTCCACCGCGATGATGCCCGCGTCCTCGGTGCCGACGATCGATTCCTCGTCTGCCGCGAGTTCCTGCTCAAGCGCCTTGATGCCCTCGGTGTCGCCGAGATCGACGTCATGGTGGGCGCCCAGATAGGCGTCGATGACGGCGGGGTCCTTCATGACATCGACCGGGGGTCCCTCGGCCACGATCTTGCCTTCGGCCATGACCACCACCCAGTCCGCGATGTGCCGGACCATATGCATGTCGTGTTCCACGAAGAGGACGGTCATGCCCTCGGACTTGAGGTTCTTGATGTGATCCAGCAACGACTGCGTCAGTGCCGGGTTGACCCCTGCCATCGGTTCATCCAGCATCACCAGCTTGGGCCGAACCATCAGGGAGCGGGCCATTTCCAGCAGTTTGCGCTGGCCGCCGGACAGCGACGCCGCGTAGTCGTCCTTCTTGGTGTCGAGCTTGAACTTCTCCAGCAGGACATTGGCGTGCTCGGTGATCTCCTTTTCGCGGCCGCCCCAGATGTTCTTGAACAGGGCCTTGGACAGCCTCTCGCCCGGCTGGTTGGACGCGCCGAGCCGCATGTTTTCCATGACGGTCAGCTTGCCCATGACCTTGGTGAGCTGGAACGTGCGCACCATCCCCATCCGGGCCACCTTGTAGGAGGACACCCCGGCGATGCTCTGGCCCTCGAACTGCCACTTGCCGGAGTTCGGTGTGTCAAAGCCGGTGAGCAGGTTGAACAGGGTGGTCTTGCCGGCCCCGTTGGGGCCGATCAGGGCGGTGATCTTGTGCCGCGGGATTTCCAGGTATTCGACGTCGACGGCGTTGATGCCGCCGAAGCTGCGGGTGACGTTTTCGGCGACGACGATCGCGTCCCGCTTCTTGCAGCCGGGGGTGTTCTCCCCGACGGCGATCGGCCGGGCGTCCGTCATGTAGTCGACGCCCGCTTCCATTGATTCTTCGCTGTGCTTGCTCATGCGAACGCCAGCTCCTTCTTATTGCCGAAGACACCCTGCGGCCTGAAAATCATCAGCAGCATCAGGGCGATGCCCACCAGGATGTAGCGCAGCTGGCCGGCCTGGACAGTG
The DNA here is from genome assembly GCF_040448525.1 of Arthrobacter sp. K5. Taxonomy (NCBI): domain Bacteria; kingdom Bacillati; phylum Actinomycetota; class Actinomycetes; order Micrococcales; family Micrococcaceae; genus Arthrobacter; species Arthrobacter sp. K5. Next base: position 4,528,898 of record NZ_CP159279.1, read on the forward strand.
GTGAGCCAGGTCACCGCGCCGGATTCGATCAGCCCGTACAGGACGCCCTGCGTGAGGGACAGGACCACCCAGAAGATCATGGCGCCGATCACCGGCCCCAGGACCGTGGCCATGCCGCCCAGCAGGAGGCAGGTCCACAGGAAGAATGTCAGCTCGGTGCCGTAGTTGGCGGGCTGCACGGCGCCGCGCGGGAGCGTGAAGATCATCCCGGCCAGTGCGCCGAAGGTGCCGCCGATCACCAGCGCCTGCATCTTGTGGGCGTAGACGTTCTTGCCGAGTGAGCGCACCGCGTTCTCGTCCTCGCGGATGCCTTTCAGCACGCGGCCCCAGGGGCTGCGCATGAGGAGCCAGACGAGCACGCAGCCGATGGCCACGAGTCCCCAGCCGACCACCCGGATGAAGAAGTCACGGTTGTTCATACCGAAGTAGGAGCCCTCCGGGAAGGGGTTCATCGAATAGAACCCGCCCTCGAAGGCGGCGAGCCCGTTGGCCGAACCGGTCACGGACGTGAGCTGGTTGGTGGTGACGACGTAGCGGACGATTTCCGCCGCCGCAATAGTGACGATGGCCAGGTAGTCCGCCCGTAGACGGAGGGTGGGAATGCCCAGCACCAACGCAAAAAGCACGGAACAGATGACGGCGATCAGGAGGCCGATAAAGAAGGGCACCCGGAAGGTGAGCGTCGAGATGGCGAAGCCGTAGGCCCCGACCGCCATGAAGCCGGCCTGGCCAAAGTTCAGCAGGCCCGAGTAGCCGAAGTGCACGGCGAGGCCGAGCGCGGCGAGTGCGTACGCCGCCGTCGTCGGACTGAAAATTTCACTGGCTGCGCTGGAGAGGATGAATCCGAAGTCCATGGCTGTCTCCTAACCCACGCGCTCGCGGCGGCCCAGGATGCCCTGGGGCCGGAACAAGAGGACAACGATCATGATGAAGAGTGCTCCCACGTATTTGAGGTCGGCCGCGAGGCCGAACACGGTGGTCAGTTCGACGAAGATGCCGACGATGATGGATCCGACCAGGGCGCCGAAGACGGTGCCGAGGCCGCCGAGGGTCACGCCGGCGAAGATGAGCAGCAGGATCTGCGAGCCCATGTCGAACGTGACGCCCGGGCGGTAATAAGCCCAGAGGATGCCCCCGAGTGAGGCCAGCATGCCGCCCGTGATCCAGACCAGGCGGATGACGCCGTCGACGTCGATTCCGGAGGCGGCGGCCAGCGCGGGGTTGTCGGCCACGGCCCGGGTGGCCTTGCCCAGCCGCGTCTTCAGCAGCACCATGCCGATGAGGGCGATGACGACGGCGCTGATGACCAGGGACCACAGGTTGTTGGGGGAGATGGAGACCGGGCCGAGCTGGACTTCCGCGCTCTGCGCGAACGGCAGCTGCTGCGTGGCTCCGCCGAAGTAGAACTGGATGATGTAGCGGACCGCCAGGGCCAGGCCGATGCTGACAATCATCATGGGCACCAGGCCGGTGCCGCGGCGGCGCAGCGGCCGCCAAAGCCCGGCGTCCTGCGCGTAGCCGAAGAGTCCGCCGCCGAGCAGGGCCAGGATGATGGCCAGCCAGAAGGGCAGGTTCATGGCGCTGAACCCGAAGACCAGCACGGCGCCCAGGGTCACCATCTCGCCGTGCGCGAAGTTGGTGAGCCCGGTGGTGCCGAAGATCAGGGACAGGCCCACTGAAGCGAGGGCGAGCAAAAGGCCGAAGCTAAGGCCGGCCACGAGCCTGTTGAGCAGGTTCTGGCCGAAGTCCTGCTGCTGCACAACGATGCCTTTGCCGAACGCGAAGATGACGGAGAGGTTTGACGTCTGGCTGAACGTGACGGTCCGGGGATTCGACTGGCCTTCGGCGAGCTTGATGCCTTCCGGAAGCGTGGATTCGTCCAGCTGGATCTCGTAGGTCCCCTGGCTGGGAACGCCGATCCGCCACGACCCGTTGGCGCCCGAGGTTGCCTCCCCGGTGAAGGTCCCGCTCTTGGCGGTGATCTTGACGCCTTCGATGGGGCGCCGTGTATCGTCGCGGAGGAAGCCGCTGATGGTGTCCTGGAACTGCTGGTTCGACGGGGGTGGTGTCGGAGCTGGCGTGCCTGCCTGCGATGCCGGCGCTGCGACCAGCAGAAGTGCCACGACGGCGGAGGCAATGGCCCCCCAAACCTTCAGCAGCCCGGCCGGCCGCCGGATAGGCAGCCCTCTCGGTGTGCGTCTCAAATTGAAAACCTCCACGTGGGGGTGGTTGCGGCTGCCTCATTGCAGCCGCTGCGAACGGAGGGCGCCGGATATCATTGCTGGTGGAGCGGGTATTGACTAGCTGTGATATTCGTCACCCTGACCCGCTTATCGTACAGCGCAAGCAGTACAAACCGCGTGGGCGGAGCTGGCCATCAGATAGCGATCCGGTAACAACTGAAATCCCGCGTCACCAGCAGGAACTTTCCGTGCCGCTGGTCCGTGGAAATTGATAGCGTGACCAGTAGATTCATCACCCGACCCCAGACATGGAGGACACCCGCAATGGCACTTGGCGGAAACCCGATCTTCAACGGAAAGAATTTCCGTGGAGCCACCCAGGCACCGCCTGTCCCGCAGGCGTACGGCAACAACTACGGTCAGAACCAGTTCGGCCAGCCGGCGTACGGCCAGGGCCGCGCCCCGGGCCAGGTCATGGATGCACAGTCCGGCTGGATGTCACAGCAGCAGAACATGTCCAACGACCAGCTGCAGCAGATGTACAACCGGCCTGCCGCCGGGCCGTCCGAAACCGGGCGGATGACCTTCGACGACGTCATCGTCAAGACCGCCATCTGCCTCGCGGCCGTGGTGGCCGGCGCCGCCGTCACGCTGGTCGTGGCGCTGCCCCTCGCCAGCCTGCTGATGATCGTCGGCGCGCTGGGCGGCTTTGTGCTGGCCCTCGTCAACACGTTCAAGAAGCAGCCGTCGCCGGCCCTCATCCTGGCCTATGCAGCCCTCGAGGGCCTGTTCCTCGGCGGCCTGACCCGCATCCTTGACGGCATGTACCCGGGCGTCGGCCTGCAGGCGGTCATCGGCACGCTGTCGGTCTTCGCCGTGACCCTGGTGCTCTTCAAGAGCGGCAAGGTCCGTGCCACCCCCAAGGCGATGCGCTTCTTCATGATTGCCACCATCGGCTACGCGGTCTTCGCCCTGATCAATATGGTCATGATGTGGACCGGCGCGGTGGACTCCCCCTTCGGCCTGCGCACGAGCATGGAGATCGCAGGCATTCCGCTGGGCGTCTTCATCGGCCTGCTCGCGATCGGCCTCGCTGCCTTCTCGCTAATCATGGACTTCACCAGCATCGAGGCGGGCGTCCGCAGCGGAGCGCCGGAGCGTTTCTCGTGGACTGCCGCCTTCGGCCTGACCGTCACGCTCGTGTGGCTGTATGTGGAAATCATCCGCCTGCTGGCCATCCTCCGAGGCGACGACTAACGCCCAAGCCGGCAGACCGCCGTCGTACGCTTCAAGGTTCGTACGTTCATTAGGGAGTGGGCCCCGCCAACCGGCGGGGCCCACTCCCGCGTTTAAGGCTGGAGTTTGTCCAAAGCGGGCGGCTAGGTGAGGCGCTCCAACACCACGGCCATGCCCTGCCCGCCGCCGACGCAGAGGGTGGCGAGGCCCATCGTTCCGTCCGTCTCGCGCAGGCCATTAAGCAGCGTGGTGGTCATGCGGGCCCCGGTCATGCCGAACGGATGGCCCAGGGCGATGGCACCGCCGTGGACGTTGAGCCTCGCGGGGTCGATTTTCAGCTCGCGGGCGCTGGCCACCACCTGCACGGCGAAGGCCTCGTTGAGCTCCACAAGGTCGATGTCCCGCATGTCCAGGCGCGCGCGGGCCAGCGCCTGCCGTGAGGCTTCCACCGGCCCCATCCCCATCAGCTCGGGGGACAAGGCTGTGGCCGCGGTGGAGACGATCCGGGCCAGCGGCTCCAGCCCCAGGTCCCTGGCCAGGTCGTAGCTCATGACCACCAGGGCGGCGGCGCCGTCATTGAGCGGGCACGCATTGCCTGCCGTGACGGTTCCCTCCCGGCGGAAGACCGGCTGCAGAGCACTGACGGCGTCGAGGGTCACACCCGGCCGCGGTGAATCGTCCCGGTCCACCACCGTGCCGTCGCGCCGCTCATACGGCGTGATCTCGCGGGCATAGAAGCCCGAGGCGATCGCGGCCTCGGCCCGGTTCTGGCTCAGCACGGCCCATTCGTCCTGGTCCGCACGGCTGACGCCGTAGGAAGTGGCCACGTTCTCGGCTGTCTGGCCCATGGCGATATAGATGTCCGGCATGCGGCCGCCCAGCCGCGGATCCGTCCAGGGCGTGTTCGACTCGGCCCGCGCGGCCGTGCGCTGGCGGGCCGGCTCGAACAGCGGGTTGTGGTTCCGGGCCCCGGTTTCGCCGGCCCCGGCCCAGTCCTGGTAGCGCGACACGGCTTCGACGCCGGCCGCCACGAACGCCTGGCCCTCGCCCGCCCGGATGGCGTGGAAGGCCATCCGGAGGGTCTGCAGGCTCGAGGCGCAGAACCTGTTGACGGTGGCGGCGGGCACGTTGTCCAGGCCCGTGAGGATGGTGACGACACGGGCCATGTTGGAGCCCGCTTCGCCGCTCGGTTCGGCGCACCCGAGGTACAGGTCGTCCAGGCCCGGCCCGCTGTCTCCGGTGGGGTCGAACGCCGGCAGTTTGGCCAGCGCCGCGCCGACCATGGCCGCCGCCAGGTCGTCCGGCCGCTCGTCCTTCAGCGACCCTTTGAAAGCGCGCCCGATCGGGCTCCTGGCGGTTGAAACAATGACTGCTTCAGGCATGCGACCAGCCTACGCCCCGAGCAGGGTGTAGCAGCAGCTACACCAGCCGCATCGCCCCGGCGGCCGGGGTGACCGTGAAGATGTCCGGCGCGGTGTACCCCGCCTCCGCGAAGGCCCGTACGACGGCGGTACGCACCTGCTGCTCCTCGCTCGCCGGGGTCAGTGCGATGGCGGCGCCGCCAAAACCGCCGCCGGTCATCCGGGCGCCGATGGCGCCGTTGGCCCGGGAGGTATCGGCGGCGAGATCCAGTTCGGCGCACGAGATCTCAAAGTCGTCGCGCATGGACGCATGGCTGGCGTCGAGCAGGGCGCCGATCGCCGACGGGCCCTGTTGCCCCAGGAATTCCACGGTCTGCAGCACGCGGTCGTTCTCGGTGACCACGTGCCGCACGCGGCGGAATGTGACCTCGTCCAGCAGGCCGCTGGCCTCCTCCAGATCACCGGGAGTGACGTCCCGGAGCGCCTTGACGCCCAGCACCTCGGCGCCCAGTTCGCAGGACGCCCGGCGGGAAGCGTAGCCGCCGTCGGCATGGGAATGGGACACCTTGGTGTCGATGACCAGCAGGACCAGGCCGGCCGCCTCGGCCTCGAAGGGAACCAGTTGGACACTCTGGTCCCGGCAGTCCAGGAACACGGCGTGGCCCTTGGAACCGCGCAGCGAGGCTGACTGGTCCATGATGCCCGTGGGTGCGCCGACAAAGTCGTTCTCCGCACGCTGGGTGGCCAGGACCATGTCCTCCGGGCCCATGCCTGCTCCAGTGAGGTCGTTGAGTGCCGAGATCGCGGCGCATTCAATGGCGTGCGAAGAGGACAGCCCGGCGCCGAGGGGCACGTCGGAGTCCAGCAGCAGGTCCAGGCCCGGGACGTCGATGCCGCGCTGCTGCAGGGACCAGATGACGCCCAGCGGATACTTGGTCCAGCCCTTGGCTGTCCCGGGCTGCAGCGAAGCTGTGTCCGCCGTCGTGATTCCCTGGTCGCCGTAGGTGGAGAGCAGCCGGATGGTGGAATCGGGGCGGACCCCCACGGCCACCCGGGCGGTCCGGTCGATGGCGAAAGGCAGCACGAAGCCCTCGTTGTAGTCTGTGTGCTCGCCGATCAGGTTGACCCGGCCGGGAGCCTGCCACACGCCGTCGGGCTGGCGGCCGAATGCGGCATGGAACCGGGCCTCGAGGTCGGTGGTGGCGGGGGCGGTCATGCGTGGGCTCCTTCGATGAGGTCTGGTTCGGTAACGCCTTGTTCGATGAGGCCGGGCGCGGCCGGAGCGAGCGCCTCGGCCGGGGATGCCGGAACGGTGACCGAGCGGAGCCGCTCTGCCACCTGTTCGGGGGTGGTGTCGTTGATGAAGGCACCCATGGCCGCCTCGGAGCCGGCCAGGAACTTGAGCTTGTCCGCCGCACGGCGCGGGGAGGTCAGCTGCAGGTGGAGGTAGCTTGCGGGGCGCAGCAGGTCATCCACCGGGGCCTGGTGCCAGGCCGAAATGTAGGGCGTCGGGGTGGGGTAGAGGGCGTCGAAGCGCTTGAGCAGGTCGAGGTAGACGTGGGCCAGTTCGTCCTTCTCCTCCCCGGTCAGCCCCGCCAGATCCGGGACCTGGCGGTGCGGTACGAGGTGGATCTCCAGCGGCCACCGGGCGGCGAACGGAACGTAGGCACTGAAGCTGTCGCTTTCCAGCACCATCCGGCTGCCGTCCTCCCGTTCGGCGCGCAGCAGCGAGCCTGTCAGTGTTTGCCGCCCATCGGCGTCGTCATAAAACCTGCGCGCGGCTGAGCCCATGACGGCGGCGCGCGGCGTGACATAGGGGTAGGCGTAAATCTGGCCGTGCGGGTGGTGCAGGGTGACGCCGATGTCCGCGCCACGGTTCTCGAACGGGAAAACCTGCTTGATGCCGGGCAACGCGCTGAGGGCGGCCGTCCGGTGCGACCAGGCCTCCACCACTGTGCGGGCACGGGTTTCGCTCAGGCCGCTGAACGATCCCGTGTGTTCCGGGGTGAAGGTGACCACCTCGCAGCGCCCGAAGGCCGGGCCCGCGGTTCCCCAGCCCGGGCTGGCGGGGACCGGGCCAAGGGCCGGGCCCAGGGAGGGGAATCGGTTTTCGAACACCACGACGTCGTAGTCCGGTGCGGGGATCTCCGACGGGTTGGCGTCTGTGGTGGGGCAGATGGGGCACTGGTCCGCCGGCGGCAGGTGGGTGCGCGTCTGCCGGTGCGCGGCCACTGCAACCCATTCGCCGGTCAGTGCGTCATACCGGACTTCGCCGGGCTCCCCGCGGGCCGGGAGATCCCGGCGGTCCTGGGTGAGCTCCACCGACCGCGGGCGGGGCGAGCCGGCGTCGTCGAAGTAGAGCAATTCGCGGCCGTCGGCGAGGTGGGTGCTGGTGATATGGGTCATGCGTCATTTCCTTTGAACGCGGTAGCCGGCGTCTGGCCGTCCGGGAGGCTGGTGGGGCGGTCGGGAAGGGGGTCGTGGTCCCAACTAGGTAGCACTTCAGGGGGCTCCCAGCCGTGGGAACGCCCTGAGCTGCTACCTGGTTGGGAGGCCGGGGGTATGTGTGCCAGCCGCAGTTCGCCGACGGACTGCCGCAGCAGCTCCTCGGCGGCAGTGCCGGCGGGGCCTGTGCTGATCCGGTCGTCGGTGATGAGGGTGCCGACGGCGGACAGCGGGGCGATCCCGGCCAGCCCCACGGTCCCGTACTTGGTGGCGTCGGCGAGTACTGCCAGCTGGTCCGATGCCGCGATCATGGCGGCGTTGACCTCGGACTCGAGGAGGTTTGGCGAGGTGATGCCGGCCGTGGGGTCGAAGCCGTGCACGCCCATGAAGCAGAGGTCGGCGTGCAGGTTGTCCAGGGCGTGCACCGTGACCGGGCCGACAAGGGCCTCGGACGGTGTGCGCTGGCCGCCCAGGACCACGGTGCGGATGCCGCCGTCACCGGCTGCCGCCAGCGCGCTGGCTGCCATGAGGGAGTTGGTGGCCACCGTGAGCCCGAGATCCCGGGGGAGTAGCCGCGCCAGCTCGTGGGTGGTGGTGCCGCCGGAAACCAGCAGGGTCATGCCGGGCCGGAGCAGCATGAGGGCCTCCGCGGCGATGGCCCGTTTCGCGTCTGCTTCCCGGGCCGACTTTGCGCCGAAGCCCGGTTCGACGGCGCTGAACGCGGCAGGGCGTGTGGCACCGCCGTGAACCCGCAGCAGCAGGCCTTCGGCATCGAGCGCATCGATGTCGCGCCGGACGGTCATCTCGGAGACACGGAGCAGGTCCGCGAGTGCCGCGACGCGGACCGTGCCTTCCGCATCGAGTTCCTGGAGGATGAGGTGCTGCCGCTGTGTTGCGAGCATGTTGCTCCTCCTTTCCTCGCGGACTGAGTGCGGGCAGGCTATGTGGGCCCGGTCACTGTTTGTGGCTGCTCCTATTGTGGCACAAAGCGATCAAAAACAAATACTTTCTAACAAAAAATAACAAACATTGTCCCCGTCGGCGGTAGCACGCAGGCTGGTGCGCGCGTTGTACCGTAGGTCCATGACTTCCGGCGCGACTTCCGAAACCAGCCATTCCGCCACGGGCAGCCATGCCCCGACGGCGAGTGATTCCCCAACGACTTCGAGGCGCTACGCCACGGGCAGGCAGTACGAGCTCAGGCGCGGTGACGCGCTCGCCGTGGTCACCGAGCTCGCTGCCGGGCTGCGGTGGTACGGCCGCGGGGACGTCCAGCTGACGGAGTCCTACGGGGATTCCGACATTCCGCCCGGCGCCACCGGGATAACCCTGGCGCCCTGGGCGAACAGGGTGGAAGACGGCGTCTGGCGCCTGAACGGCAAGAAGCAGCAGTTGGACATCACCGAGGTTTCCAAAAACAACGCAAGCCACGGGCTCCTGCGCAACGCGGCATACTCCCTGGTCGCGGAATCCGAATTTGCCGTGACGCTCGAGGCTCCGGTGTTCCCCCAGCACGGCTACCCCTTCCTCGTGCGGCACCGTGTGGAGTACTCCTTGGCCGAGGACCTGGGCCTGGAGGTGCGGCAAACGCTGGTCAACGATTCCGAGACCGAGGCGCCTTTCGTGCTCGGGGCGCACCCATACCTCCGGATCGGCGACGTGCCCTCCGAGGAGCTCACGCTGACTGTCAATGCCGCAACGCGGCTGGTGGCGGACGAGCGGCTCATCCCGCGCAGCTCCGCACCCGTCTCGGCGGACAGCGACCTGCGGAAGGGGAGGACGGTGGGGGACCTGGATCTCGACGCCGCCCTGACCGATCTGGCGTTCGACGGCGGGATCGCCCGTCACACGCTGACCGCGCCGGACGGCCGCAGCGTCAGCCTGTGGCAGGACGAGACCTGCCCGTTCGTCCACGTGTTTGTCAGCCGCATCTACCCGGGCCGGGCGGCGGCTGTGGCACTGGAACCGATGACAGGGCCGGCGAATGCCTTTAACTCGGGGGACAGCCTCCGCTGGCTGGCGCCCGGGGACTCGTTCACCATCACCTGGGGCATCCGCGCCGACCTCGCCGGGGCCTGACCAGGCAGTACCCGGCCAGGGCAGTGCACAGTCGGGCCGTGGCGCGTTTCCCATAGCAGGGCGGCTAGGGAAGTATTGGGCTATGACGCCAGCAAAGGACGCCACACCAGACGACGCCGCCAACACGAGCGCCAGAGCGAGTGCCAGCGCCAGCCCGGCAGGCAGCGCCAGCGCCGCCGGCAGGGCGAGCACCGCAAACGCGGGCCGGCCCTCCGGGCGCGCTCCCTTCGAACGCCTGGAGCCCCGGCGCATCCGGACGGACCGTGACCTTGAACAGGACATTCCCTACGGGGTGCGCATTGCGGCGGCATGGGCCTGGCGGCTGGGGCTGATCCTGCTGGTCATCGGGGCCCTGGTCTGGCTGCTGGCCAAGGTCAGCTTCCTCATCATTCCCGTTATGGTCGCTGCGCTGCTGGCCGGCCTGCTGAGCCCCGTGGTGAGGTGGCTGCGGGAGTCGCGCGTGCCCAACGGGGCCGCCGTCGCCATCACCGTCCTGGGCTTCATCGGCCTCATCGCCGGTTCCCTGGCCCTCGTCGGCCGGCAGTTGGCCCTCGGTTTCCAGGAGCTGTGGAGCGAGGCGCTGACAGGTGTCCAGCAGGTCCAGGACTGGCTGGCCGAGGGCCCGCTGCACCTGACCGCCGCCCAGATCGACCAGTACATCCAGGAGGCCACGGCCGCGCTGCAGAACAACAGCAGCAGCATCCTGAGCGGCGCCCTGTCGTTCGGGAGCACCGCAGGCCACTTCGCGGCGGGGCTGATCCTGGCTCTGTTCATCCTGATCTTCTTCCTCCTCGAAGGCAGCCGCATCTGGTCCTTCCTGGTCCGGCTCCTGCCGCGGCAGGCGCGGATCCCCGCCGACGGCGCCGGCCGGCGCGGGTGGGCGTCCATGGTCAGCTACGCGCGGATCCAGATGTTCGTGGCTTTCGTGGACGCCGTGGGCATCGGCGTCGGCGCGGCGATCATCGGAGTTCCGCTGGCCTTGCCGCTGGCCGTGCTGGTGTTCATCGGTTCCTTCATCCCAGTGGTCGGTGCGCTCGTGACGGGCGCCATCGCGGTGCTGCTGGCCCTGGTGGCCAACGGCCCGGTCAACGCCCTGATCATGCTGGGCATCGTGCTGCTGGTGCAGCAGCTGGAAAGCCACATCCTGCAGCCGCTGGTCATGGGCAAGGCTGTGGCCCTGCATCCGGTGGCCGTGATCATGTCCGTTGCCGCCGGTTCCTACCTCGCAGGCATCCCCGGGGCGCTGTTCTCGGTCCCCATCCTGGCCGTAGCAAACTCGGCGATTCGGTATATTGCTGCCAGAACGTGGGAACATGAACTTGTGCCGGCCGCCGCGGGTACTGCAGACCTGGGCTCTGCCGATGAGGACAACACCTTCAGGGACGTCCGGCTGCCGGGCTCGCATTCCGGCCACGGCAAACCTGCCGGCACCACACACGGCGCCCCGGGCGGCAACGCCGCCCCCGGTGCCGACGTCGAATCACCCAAAGGAGAATAGTTCGTGAACACCCCCGAAAGCCTTCCCGTCACGCTGGACGATGTCCTTGAGGCGCAGAAGCTGCTGGACGGGATTATTGCGCGGACCCCGGTGGAGTCATCCCGGGCACTGGGCGCCATGGTGGGCGGCGAGGTCTACTTCAAATGCGAGAACCTGCAGCGTGCCGGCTCCTTCAAGGTGCGCGGCGCCTACGTGCGGATGGCGCGCCTCTCCGAATCGGATAAGAAGCGCGGGGTGGTGGCTGCCTCCGCCGGCAACCACGCGCAGGGCGTGGCCGTCGCGGCCAAGAGCCTGGGCATCAAGGCCCGGATCTACATGCCGCTCGGCGTGGCGCTGCCCAAGCTCGCCGCCACGCGCAGCCACGGCGCCGAGGTGGTCCTGCACGGGCACAACGTGGATGAGGCCCTTGCCGAGGCCCAGCGGTATGCCGACGACACCGGAGCAGTCTTCGTCCACCCCTTCGACAATGTGGACGTTGTGGCCGGCCAGGGCACCCTGGGCCTGGAGATCCTCGAGCAGGTGCCCAACGTCGACACCATCCTGATGGGGGTCGGCGGCGGCGGGCTGCTCGCCGGAGTTGCGGTGGCCGTCAAGGCCCGCGCGAAGGAACTCGGCCGCGAAATCCGCATCATCGGCGTCCAGGCGGAAAACGCGGCCGCCTACCCGCCGTCGCTGGCAGCGGACGCCCTGGTGCCGCTCAAAAAGGTGTCCACCATGGCCGACGGCATCGCCGTGGGCCGGCCCGGGCAGCTGCCGTTCAGCATCATCCGCGAACTCGTGGACGATGTGGTGACCGTCAGCGAAGACTCGCTGGCGCGGGCCCTGATCTTCCTGCTGGAACGCGCCAAGATGGTGGTGGAGCCCGCTGGTGCCGTGGGCGTGGCTGCCCTCATGGATGGCAAGATCGAGAACCCGGGAACCACCGCCGTCGTCCTGTCCGGCGGCAACATCGACCCCATGCTGATGTTGAAGGTGATCCAGCGCGGCCTTTCCGCCGCCGGCCGCTACATGACCGTGCGGATGATGCTCGATGACCGCCCCGGCTCGCTGGCGACGATCGCCCGCATCATCGCCGAGAACGACGCCAACGTGACCGGCCTTGACCACACCCGCGTGGGCGGTTCCATCAGCATGGGCGACGTCTCCATCACGGTGAACCTTGAAACCAAGGGCCACGAGCACGGCGAACAGGTCCTCGGCGCCCTGCGCGCGGAGGGCTTCCAGCCGATCGTGGTCCACTAGGGGCCGCAATGCTGGACACCCCGGGGGAGGCGCCCGCCACCAAGGAAACAGCTGCCGCCCGCGCCAAGGGCGGGCTGCTGGTGGTGGGATCGTTCGTTGTCCTGCTGTTCGCCATCGAGCTGCTCAACACGGTGCTGCTGCACTCGCTGAACGGCGTCTTCGGGCTCAGGCCCAGAAGCGCCGACGGCATCCTTGACGTGTTCACCTTCCCGCTGCTGCACGCCAACCTCAACCACGTGATGTCCAATGCGCTGCCGCTGATCATCTTCGGGTTCCTGGTGTTTCTGTCCGGGATCCGGGTGTTCCTCACGGCCGTTGCCTGCAGCTGGCTCGGCTCCGGGGTGGCCGTCTGGATGTTTGGCGCCGGCGGGATCACCGTGGGTTCGTTCGGCCTGGTCTTCGGTCTCTTCGCGTTTCTCCTGGTGCGAGGGTTCTTCAACCGCAGCTGGTGGCAGATCCTGCTCTCTGTGGTGCTCTTCCTGGCCTACGGCAGCATCCTCTTCGGGATCATTCCGAACGTGGCAGGGTACGTGTCCTGGCAGGCCCACCTCGGCGGCGCCGCAGGCGGCGTCCTGGCCGCCGTCGTGCTGCGGGCACGGGCGTCCCGCCGCTAAGCCCTGGGCGGCGTTGGCGGCGAGGCGTTACCAAGGCGATTTAAAGCACGACGCCGGCCGTCCCCGGAGTGGGGGAGGCCGGCGTCGTGCGTTTGCTGTGACCGCGGACGGCTGCGGTGTTAGCCCGAGTAAGGCTTGGCGGAGAGGATCTCCACCGGGATGTCCTTGCCGTTGGGGGCGGTGTAGCTGAGCTTGTCGCCCTCCTTGTGGCCCATGATCGCGGCACCGAGCGGGGACTTCTCGCTGAAAACGTCCAGGTCGGAGTCGCCGGCGATTTCACGGGAGCCGAGCAGGAAGGTCTCCTCGTCACCGGCGATGCGGGCGACGACGATCATGCCGGGCTCAACGATTCCGTCGTCGGCCGGTGCTTCGCCGACATGAGCGTCGCGGAGCAGGACGGTCAGCTGGCGGATGCGGGCCTCGATCTTGCCCTGCTCTTCCTTCGCAGCGTGGTAACCGCCGTTCTCCTTGAGGTCGCCCTCCTGACGGGCAGCGTCGATCTTCTGGACGATTTCCGCACGGCCGGGGCCGGAAAGGTGGTCCAGCTCTGCCTTCAGGCGGTCAAAAGCTTCCTGGGTAAGCCAAGCTGCAGGCGCGCTGTTAGTGGTAGACACGGACTTCTCCTCTAGTGGGTGTACAAGCGGTCTTACAAACAAAGACCCCGCCACGGTGGCCACCTGTGGAACTCAGTAACCATCTCAGCGGGGTAAAGGTATTGATCCATTGTAGTCAATCCTGTGGAGTAAACCCAACAAGCAAGCGGCGTGGGTCACATACCTTCTTCTGCTGCTGGCCCTACGAAGCCGCGGGCTTCGGAATCCAGCAGTTGTCCACGACGCCCGAGACGGCCTGCGACTCGGTGCGAAGGACAACGCGCTGGGCGAGGGTCCGCCCGCCGTCGGCACTCTGGCCCTGCGCCTCCTGATCCGCCGGCGGAATGTCGACCACCTTCCAGCCGACGACTGCGAACTTGGAATCGAGCGCCTTGATGGCGCACTTGACGGCCGTGCCGGGTTCCCTCGTCACCTGGAAGTCCACCTCGGCCTGCGTGGCATCCGTGGTCCGGTAGCCGATGTCCTTGAAGGTCACCGACGCCGTGGCGTTGGACGTGGAGACCCAGGCCAGAAAGCCCATCCCGATAGCCAGGGCAACGATGACCGCCCAGCGCCTGGCCTTTCGGGACAGCCTGCGCTTTGGACGGCCATAGCGATTGGCTAGGCTAATGTCTGCAGGCTCGGCAATGCCCGACTTGTCCTCGGTAGTCACCCTTCCAGTTTAGTGGCGATCACCCGGGGAAATATCCGGAGCCAGCATTGCAGTCAGTCCCAGGAGAAAGAGGAGCAGTCCCAGATGACAGCGTCCACCAGCCAGTCGTCCGCGCTTCGCCTGCTGGCAGTCCACGCCCACCCGGATGACGAGTCCAGCAAGGGCGCAGCCACCATGGCCATGTATGCCGCGGCCGGTGTGGACGTTATGGTCGCGACCTGCACGGACGGCTCGCGCGGCGACATCCAGAACCCCGCCATGGAGGCCGAGCCCCATCCGAAGCGCGACATGGCAGGAGCCCGCCGGCTCGAAATGAACGAGGCCGCCCGGCTGTTGGGCATCCGGCAGCGCTGGCTGGGCTTCGTGGACTCCGGGCTGCCCGAGGGTGATCCGCTCCCGCCGCTGCCGGCCGGGTGCTTCGCGCTGCAGCCCCTGGAACGGGCAGCGGCCCCCCTGGTTCGACTGGTCCGGGACTTCAAGCCGCACGTCATCGTCAGCTATGACGAAAACGGCGGCTACCCGCATCCGGACCACATCATGGCCCACCGGGTTGCGGTGGAGGCCTTCGACGCCGCCGGCGACCCTGCGCGGTATCCGGGCACCGGCGAGGCCTGGGAGCCGAGCAAGCTCTACTACGACCGCGCCTTCAGCCCGGAACGCTTCCGGGCCCTGCACTTTGCGCTGGAGGAGGCCGGGCTCCAGTCGCCCTATGCCCAGCGCCTTGCCGCCTGGCTCGAGGCCGACGCCGAAGGGCACACGCCGCCGCCGCCCACGCACGAAACCACCACCCAGGTGGACTGCGGCGACTTCTTCGAGGCCCGTGACAACGCCCTCCGGGCCCACCGCACCCAGGTGGACCCGCTGGGCTTCTTCTTCGCCGTGTCGGCGGAGATGCAGGCACGGGTCTGGCCGTGGGAGGACTACACGCTGATCCGATCCAAGGTGGCCTCTGAGCTGCCGGAAAAGGACCTCTTCGCGGGGCTAAGATAGAGACAAGAGACATTTTCTATCCCTTGTAGAAATACAGTGTAGAAAATCCCCCGTGGAAGAACGTGCGGCGGCCGGATCGGCCGCGGCCGCGCGCGTACCAACGGGCCGGACGTTAGCCCCTGCGGCGCACGGCGGCCCCAGCCTTGAGAAGGTTTGAACAGTGCACCATTTGCTCATCGCCCTGGCATCGTCCCCGGCACCCTCGCCGTCGCTGCGCCCCGGCCTGTCCCAGGACCAGGTCACCCCCGGCCTGCTGGGATTCCTGCTGACCGCCTTCATTGTGGTGCTCACCGCGCTGCTGATCGTGGACATGGTGCGCCGCATCCGCCGCGTGCGGTACCGCGCCCAGGTGGAGGAAGAACGCCAGGCTGCCGCCGAGGCGGCTGACATAGCCCGCGACGATGCCGCCAACGGCAATGCAGGCCGCACCGACACCTGATCCCCGATCGGGGCAGCCCGGGCCGGGGGAGCGCAATGCCCTCGGCGCGGAACCCTCTGCCTACCTGCGCCAGCACGCCGGCAACCCGGTGCACTGGCAGCCGTTCGGCGACGCCGCCTTTGCGCGGGCCGCGTCCCGGGACGTCCCCGTGTTCCTGTCCATCGGCTACGCCGCCTGCCACTGGTGCCACGTCATGGCCCGCGAATCCTTCGAGGACCAAGCCACCGCCGACTACCTGAACAGCCATTTCGTCGCCGTCAAGGTGGACCGGGAGGAGCGCCCTGACGTCGACACCGTCTACATGGGCGCCACGCAGGCCATCAGCGGCGAGGGCGGCTGGCCCATGTCCGTCTTCCTGACCCCCGAGGGCCTGGCCTTCCACGCCGGCACCTACTTCCCGCCACGGCCCATGCCCGGCCGTCCCTCCTTCCGCCAGGTCCTGGAGGCCGTGCATGAGGCCTGGACCGAACGCCGTGACGCCGTGGAGGACAATGCCCGCTCCCTCGCAGAGAACATGGGCCAGGTGCAGCTCGCGGCGGCTGTGGACGTGTCCCGCCCGCCGGAACTGCTCGACGCCGGTTTGCTGCCTGCCGCCGTGCGCTCCCTGGCCGAGTCTGAAGACCCCGACGACGGCGGGTTCGGCACCGCCCCCAAGTTCCCGCCGTCGGCCGTTCTGGAGTTCCTGGTCCGGCACGCCGCGGTCCCCTCGGAGACTGCCGGAAAGGCCAGGGACATGGCCGGGCGCACCCTCGCGGCCATGGCCCGCTCGGCTCTCTTCGACCAGCTCGACGGCGGTTTCGCCCGGTATTCGGTGACGCGCGACTGGTCCGTCCCGCACTTCGAGAAGATGCTGTACGACAACGCCCAGCTGCTGCGCGTCTACGTGCACTGGATCAGGCTCGGCGGAACGGCCGGGTTCCCGGCAGCCGAGGCCACGGACATCGCGTCGCGGACCGCCGACTGGCTCCTCTCCGCACTCGGGCTGCCGGACGGGGGACTGGCGTCCTCGCTGGACGCCGACTCCGTGGTGGACGGGGAACACCACGAAGGGGCGAGCTATCTCTGGACCCAGGATGAGCTGGAGCGGGTGCTCGGCGCGGAGGACGCCGCGGCCGTCGCCTGGATGATGAACGTCGGCACCCGGGGAACCGTCTCCGAGCTCGGCTCGCCGCTGCACCCGGGACGGGCGCTGGACGGTGACGAGGCTCAGCTCTGGTCGCGGGTGAGGCCCCGCCTTCAGGAAACCAGGGCACGCCGGCCGCAGCCCGGGCGGGACGAGAAAGTGGTGGCGGGCTGGAACGGACTCGCCGTGGCTGCGCTCGCGGAGGCCGGGGCAGTTTTGGGCCGCCCGGACCTTGTGGCGGCAGCCGGCCGGATCGCCGGCTATCTGGAACGGGTCCACTGGCGGGCGGAAACGGGGCAGCCGGATACGGGCGAGCCAGCTACAGGGGAGCTGGTCCGCGTGTCGCATGGCGGCGCAGCACGCGGGATCGGCGGCCTGCTGGAGGACTATGCGTTTTGTGCGGACGGCTTCCTGTCGCTGTATTCGGCCACCGGCGATCCACGCTGGTACACGCTGGCCGAGGCGCTGATCCATGCGGCGTGCACCCGGTTCGTGGACGCCGGGAGGCTCGCCGATAACGCCGGGGAGTCGGAGCAGGTGGTCAGGGCCCAGGGCGGAAAACCGGGGCTGGACCCCTTTGACGACGCCACGCCCAGCGGCGTGGCTGCCTTTGCCGGGGCCCTGCTGGGCTATGCCGCCCTGTCCGGCTCGGCGAAACACCGGATCATGGCCGGCAGCATCCTGGCCCTGGTGCCCCCGCTCGCAACGCGTGCACCGCGCGTGGCGGGCTGGCTGCTGGCCACGGCGCAGGCCGCGCTGGCGGGGCCGCTGGAGGCCGCCGTCGTCGGGCCTGCCGGTCCCGAACGGGACGCCCTCCACCGCGCGCTGCTGCTGTCCCCGAGCCCGGGGCTGGTGGTGGCGGCAGGGGACGCCGGGACGGACGACGGCGGGAAGCCGGCCGGAGTGCCGCTGCTGCGGCAGCGGCCGGCCGGGCCCGGCGGCACGCCCCTCGTCTACGTCTGCCGCGGCATGGTGTGCGACCGGCCCGTGGCGACCGTGGAGGAGGCGCTGGAACGCGTCAGCTCAGCACTGCAATGAGGATGGCCGCGAAGTGGGCGGCGAAGGCCAGCACCGTGAAGGCGTGGAACAGTTCGTGGAAGCCGAAATGGCGGTAGCTGATGTTGGGCTTCTTGAGCGCGTAGAACACGGCCCCGGCAATGTAGAGGGCCCCGCCGACGCAGATGAGCAGGGCCGCCGGGACGCTCGCCGCGAAAAAGGCGGGAAGGTAGAACAGGGAGCCGCAGCCGAGGCCGATGTAGATGGGCACGTACAGCCAGCGGGGTGCGTCGGTCCAGAGGAGCCGGAACAGCACGCCCAGGATCGCGGCGGACCAGATGAGCCAGAGCAGGAACACCGCCGTCGGCCTGTCCAGCAGGCTCCACGCCAGGGGCGTGTAGCTGCCGGCAATCACCAGCATGATGTTGGTGTGGTCCAGCCGTTTGAGGACTCGCTTGACGCCGGGGGACCAGTTGCCGCGGTGGTACACCGCGCTGATGCCAAACAGCAGGACACCGGTGAGGGCGTAGATGGCCGACGTTATTTTGCGGTCGGGGGTGGGAGCCACGGCAACCAGGGCAATCCCGGCAATCAGGGCGAGCGGCGCGGTGACCGTGTGGATCCATCCCCGCCACTTCGGCTTGATCGTCAGCAGCTCGGCGATGCGTGCGGCGGCGTCATCCATGGCGGTGGGCTCTGCCCTCGAAGGCTCCGGTCCGCCGTCCGGGGCGTTGCTTTTCATGTCATCCAGAATAACCTACGGCTCAGTAAGTTACCCACGGGTAACGTCCCGTCTGACGGGTTCTGCTGGCTCCGTCGAGGGGGCTTCCGGCGGCCGCCTGCACGCGGCCGCCGCCTCCGGGCGGTAGCCTAGGACTTGCACAAAAGTCGTACAGCAGGAAGTCAGGTGAGTCTCCGGATGGAATGGCCCGGGTTCCTCTATGGCTTCTATGAGCGCAAGCTTCTGCGCTCGCTGGAGCCGGAACGGATCCCCCGGCACATCGGTGTCATGGTGGACGGGAACCGGCGCTGGGCCCGGCAGTTTAATGCCCCGACCAGCCAGGGCCACCAGGCCGGCGCGGACAAGATCCATGAGTTCCTCGGTTGGTGCCAGGAGCTGGGCGTCCGGGTGGTCACCCTGTACATGCTCTCCACGGACAACATGAGCCGTTCCGGCGAGGAGCTTGACCTGCTCATGGGCATCATTGCCAACACGCTGGACCGGCTCGACGAGGACGCCGACATATCGGTCCACGCCATGGGCGCCCCGGAGCTGCTCCCGGACTACTTGGCGGACCGGCTGACCAAGCTCACGGCCAGGACGCCGGTGCGCGAGAAACTCCACGTGAACGTAGCGGTCGGCTATGGCGGCCGGCGCGAAATCGTGGACGCGGTGCGCGAGCTGCTGCACGACGCCGTGGCGCACAAGGCGGACATCAGCGAACTCGCCGACTCCCTGAGCGTGGAGGACATCTCCCGCTTTCTGTACACCCGCGGCCAGCCCGATCCGGACCTCGTGATCAGGACCTCCGGCGAGCAGCGGCTCTCCGGCTTCCTGATGTGGCAGAGCGCCTACAGCGAGTTTTACTTCTGCGAGGCACTGTGGCCGGCCTTCCGGAAGGTGGACTTCCTTCGCGCCCTGCGCGACTACGCCGGCAGGCAGCGCCGCTTCGGCTCCTAAGCCTTTTCGGCGTCTGTTGGCCCTTTCAGGCCGCCGCCGTTCACCCCGAATTCACACACCGGCAACAGGAATCGCCGGAAGAAGACGTTGGAAATTAGTTCGGGGCGATTTACGTTAAACCCATCAGCAGGCAAACCGCCGGCTGATCGGGGAGGCCAGTACATGGAGCGATTTTTCGCACCGGCTGTATGGGAGGCCGGATCCGGCCTCGTGGCCAATCCGCCTCACCACTAACAATTCCGGGCATGTGCCCCGGGGCTGGAGTCGATGTGGCTATTTCTGAACAACTGCCCGACGTCATCACGGACAAGGGTGAGAAGGCTACCTCTCGCGCCAAGCGAGCCAATTCAAAGACCGGTGCGGACACGAAAGACGCCGCAGCCGGTCTTGCTGTTTCCGGCCCACAGACTGAATCCCAGCCATCAGTCTCCACGTTCGTCATCGACACCTCCGTGCTGCTCTCCGACCCCCGCGCCCTGCTGCGCTTCGCGGAGCACGAAGTCATTGTGCCGATCGTGGTGATCACCGAACTTGAAGGGAAGCGGCATGACCCCGAACTCGGCTACTTTGCACGGAAGGCGCTCCGGCTCCTTGATGACCTTCGCATCCAGCACGGGGGGCTGAACCGGCCCATCCCGCTGGGCGACGCCGGCGGTACGCTCATGATCGAGATGAACCACATCTCGGCCGAAGTCCTGCCGGCCGGATTCCGCGCCGGGGACAACGACAGCCGCATCCTCGCCGTCGCCAAGAACCTCTCCAACGAGGGACGCAACGTCACCGTGGTGTCCAAGGACCTCCCCATGCGGGTCAAGGCTTCGGCCATGGGCCTGCTGGCCGATGAATACCGCAACGAGCTCGTCAAGGATTCCGGGTGGACCGGCGTTGCTGAGATCGATGCGAGCGACGAGGAAATCTCCACGCTGTACGGCCACGAGCCGGTCTTTATCCCGGCGGCCGCCGAGATGCCGGTCAACACCGGCCTCGTGGTGCTCTCCAGCCGGGGCTCGGCCCTGGGCCGCGTCGGCGCCGATAAGCAGGTCCGCCTGGTGAAGGGGGACCGCGACATTTTCGGCCTCCACGGGCGCTCCGCGGAGCAGCGGCTCGCCATCGACCTGCTGATGGACCCCTCGGTGGGCATCGTGTCCATGGGCGGCCGTGCGGGCACCGGTAAGTCCGCGCTTGCCCTGTGTGCCGGCCTCGAGGCGGTGCTGGAGCGCCGCGAGCACCGCAAGGTGATCGTCTTTCGCCCGCTTTTCGCTGTGGGCGGCCAGGAGCTCGGTTACCTGCCGGGCTCGGAAGCGGAAAAGATGAACCCCTGGGCGCAGGCGGTGTTCGACACATTGGGCGCTCTCGTGAGCCAGGAAGTGGTGGAGGAAGTCATGGACCGCGGCATGCTGGAGGTCATGCCGCTGACCCACATCCGCGGACGCTCCCTCCACGATGCCTTCGTGATCGTGGACGAGGCCCAGTCCCTCGAAAAGAACGTTTTGCTGACCGTCATGAGCCGGATCGGGCAGAACTCGAAGATCGTCCTCACCCACGACGTTGCCCAGCGCGATAACCTCCGGGTGGGCCGGCATGACGGCATCGCAGCCGTCGTCGAAACCCTGAAGGGCCACCCGCTCTTCGGCCACATCACCCTCACCCGGTCAGAACGCTCGCCCATCGCGGCGCTCGTCACGGACCTGCTCGAAGGGGCGTAATTACCGCTTGTTGAGCCCGTTGCCGCTGGTTGTGCCTGTCGAAACCGAGTCTTGGTTTCGGCAGGCTCAACCAGCGAGGTTCAACCAGCGGTGACCCCTAGGAGGAACGCGGTCACGCCGTTCAGTTCGTAACCGGGCGAGCGGGAGACGCACAGGGAGGCTGCATTCCAGTCCGCCGCTGTCAGCTGGTGTGGTGAGACAGCCCCAGCGACAGCCGGGTGTTGCCGGGCCCGTCCAGGACCAGGGCAATCGCCTGGTTGGGAAGCTCGAACACCATGGTGGCGTCGACTGAATCGCCTTGCGGGAGCTGTGTCTCCCCAGGTGACGTCCACAGCGGACGGAGGCTGCTGGCACCCAGCCCCGTCACCGTGAACTGCGACGCATCCACTGCGACGCCTTCACCTTCCAGAGCGGTGAACTGCACCAGTATCCGCACCCGGTGCGTCCCGGCGGACGGTCCCTCGTCCAGCACCTGGACGCGTTCGGGCGGAAGCCAGCCGTCTTTTTCCAGCGGGATGATGCCGTTGACCCGGGCCGTTCCGCCGGGGATCACTGCACTGGCCCCCAGCGGAGTGCTGGCCTCCGGCTTGGCGGTGAGAAAGAGATATCCCAGCACGAGTCCCAGGGCGCAGAGCAGGGAGAGCGGTATCAGCAGCAACTTTCTGCGGCGCCGCGTACCGGTCCTGCCGGTGACCGTGTCAGGTGGTGCCGATACGCCGGGAGCCGTGGTTGACATGCCACGAGTCTGCGGCCGGCAGGTTGGGAAAAGCCTGCGCAGACCCCCGCATTCCGGGTGGTCCCTTAGGCCGGGTTGGGCCGCAGCGGCCACTGGATATGCTCGCGCACATCGGTGAGGTTCATCGGCTCGGCCACGAAAAGATCATCCAGCATGTACTCGTCCACGGCCAGGATCCGGATGCGGTGCCCTGGAACCTGACCCCCGACGTCGAGCGGCGCGGCAACCACACACACTCCGGTCCCGGCATCGATGCGGATCCTTGTCCGGCCGGGGCCGCAGAGGGGTGCTGCCGCATCCAGCGGCCGGTACCCGGGGTTCGGTGAGACTACGGTCTCCAGTGCGGGGCGGCCTTCGTGCGCCACCTCCTGAACCGGCTCCAGCACTTCGACGGCGTTCGCGTTGGGGAACTCCAGCGGTACCGGGGCATTGCCCGCCAGTTCCACCGGATCCAGTGCAGCAGCGAACCGGCCGTTTCCGAACGAGGGTTCGCCGTACGCGGCTTCCGGACGGCGCCGCACCAGCCCGACGTCGTCGTAGACCGGCGTCACCAGATGTGCAGGAAGAAGCCACGACTTCCGGGTGGCGCTGATGTACAGGCCGTCGCGGGAGTCGTTGATGCCGGTGGTGCTGCCGAGCAAGGTGCCGTCGCCGGACTCCAGGCGGAGGGCGCCGGGACGGCGCAGCCAGGCGCGGACAATGTCACTGCCAGGAGTGCCGCCACCGGGAACGCCGCTGCCTGGAAATTCGGCGTATTCGAAGCGCAGCGACTGCCATTTCCACGGGGACGAGCGGCACAGATTGCGAAAGGAAGCGGCCGAAGCGGGCGTCGCACCGCCGCCGTGTTCCTGCCGGTGTTTGGCGTCCCAGGTCCCCATATCCACAGTTTACGCGCGGCCCCCAGCGGCAGGCGGGGCGAATCCAGTAGCATCCGAGAGTGATCCAACGACTTGCCGAACTCTGGGAAGCGGCACCGCCGGCATTCTGGCTGCTGCTGGCGGCGTGCGCCTACTTCGCGGTGATGGCGGTGCGGCTCACGGTCATCGACGTCCGGCACCACCTTCTGCCGAACCGGATTGTCTTTCCCTCCTATGGCATTGCCGGGGTGCTGCTTCTGGGAGCGGTGCTGACGCTCGCGGCGGCGGACCCGTCAGGACTGCCCGACGGCGCTGCCCGCCTTTTCGGCGTGCCGGCGCTGAGGATAGCGGCCGGGGGAGCGGTGCTGTGGCTCTTCTACTTCGTGCTGCGGCTGGTCTACCCGCCCGGCATGGGGTTCGGGGACGTGAAACTCGCCGGTGTCCTCGGGTTGTACCTGGGCTACCTCGGCTGGCCGCATGTTTTCGCAGGGACGTTCGCCGCGTTCCTGCTGGGCGGCCTCTGGAGCATAGGCCTGCTGGCCCTGCGCCGCGGGACTCTCAAGTCGGCCATTCCGTTTGGGCCGTTCATGCTGGCTGGAGCAGCCGCGGCGATGGTCCTGCTGCCCGCCTGACTGGCACCCCAACCCACAGCGCGAACTGGCAGATAATGCCCTCAAATCCCTGGTTCGAGGGCACCAACTGCCAGTTCGCGCTCAGTGGTCCGGCGAATCGTCAGCGGCGCTGCCCGGCCAGCTCGCCGTCGTCGTTCTTTACACCGTCAGCATCGGGCACTGTCGGTTCGGGCATGGCCCGTTCGCGAACGGCGGCCTCGCGGAGGGCGGCTTCGAGACGTTCGGCCTCCTGGCCGCCCACCGCCTCGCCGCGGGCCACCATTCCGGCGGTGTCCGAGAGCGGGATCTGCTTCAGCGTGATGGCCAGGACCAGTGCGACGGCGATGAACGGGACGAGGTACCAGAACACGGGTGCGAGGGAATCGGCGTAGGCGTTGACGATCGCGTCGCGGAGCTGCTCCGGAAGCTGGCCGAGGGTCTGCGGATCCAGCGTCCTGGTGGACTGCGAGGCTTGGCCGGCCGATGCTCCGGCACCGGTAAACGCATTTGTGAGGGACTCCGCCAGCCGGTTGGTGAAGATGGAGCCGAACACCGCGACGCCCAGCGCAGCCCCCACTTCGCGGAAGTAGTTGTTGGTGCTGGTGGCCGTGCCGATCTGGTCCGCGGAAACGGAATTCTGCACCACAAGGACGATGACCTGCATGATCAGGCCGAGGCCGGATCCGAACAGGAACAGCTGGACGCAGATGACCCAGATGGGCGTCTCGGCCGAGAGCGTGGTGAACCACAGCATGGCGGCGATGGTCAGGCTGGCGCCCAGAATCGGGAACATCTTGTACTTGCCGGTCTTGGAAATCCGGATGCCGGAGTAGATCGACGTTCCCATCAGGCCCGCCATCATCGGGAGCATGAGGAGCCCGGACTCGGCGGCGGAGGTGCCCGACGACATCTGCAGGAATGTGGGTACGAAGGCGATGGCGGCGAACATGCCCAGGCCCAGGGTGAAGCCGATGGCGGTGGAGTTCACGAAGATCCGGTTCCGGAAGAGGCTCAGCGGGATGATGGGGTCTTCCGCCCGGCGCTCGACGGCGACGAACGCCGCGGCGGCGAGGACCAGGCCGGCTCCGAAGGCCCAGGTCAGGGGAGAATCCCAGCCCTCGTCCTTCTTGCCGCCAAAGTCCGTGAAGAAGATCAGGCATGTGGTGGCGATGGAGAGGAACAGGACGCCCAAGATGTCGATCCGCTTTTCGGGCTTCTTGTTCGGAAGCGTGAGGGTGAACCAGGCGATGGTGAAGGCGGCGATGCCGACGGGAATATTGATGTAGAAGGCCCACTCCCAGGTGAGGTGGTCAACGAAGAAGCCGCCCAGCAGCGGGCCGGCCACGGCCGAGAGGCCGAAGATTGCGCCCAGGGGTCCCATGTACTTGCCGCGTTCCTTGGCGGGAACAATGTCCGCGATGATGGCCTGCGAGAGGATCATCAGACCGCCGCCGCCCAGGCCCTGGACGGCGCGGAAGATCACGAAGCCCCAGAAGTCCGTGGCGAAGGCGCAGCCCACCGAGGCAAGCGTGAACAGCGCGATGGCTACGAGGAACAGGTTGCGGCGGCCCAGGACGTCACCGAACTTGCCGTAGATGGGCATCACGATTGTAGTGGCGAGGAGGTAGGCAGTGGTGATCCAGGCCTGGTGCTCGACGCCGCCCAGCTTGCCGACGATGGTGGGCATGGCCGTGGAGACGATGGTCTGGTCGAGGCTGGAGAGCAGCATGCCGGCGATCAGCGCGGAGAAGATGATCCAGATGCGTTTCTGGGTCAGCAGCAGCGGTCCGGCTGCGGCCTTGGAACTGACGGCGGTGCTCATGACTGTCCTTCTGCGGAGGGGTTGCGGGGGCGGGAATAGGGCTGGGAGAGCAGGAGCCTTGCGGCCTCGAAGTTTTCGAGGAGAAGCTCGCGGTACGTGCGGGTGTTGCCTTCGGAGAAGTAGGCCATGCTGGTATGCCGGGCGATGTTGCCCATGACCACCACGGCCATCCGCACCACGGGGTGGTCCGCCGGCACGCCTTCGCGCTCGGCAAGGAGCCGGGCGAAGTGGGCTTCGCGCTCCTCCGTGGCGCCGATGATTTTGAGCATCAGCTGAGGTTCCTTCTTGATGACGCCGATCAGCTGCCGGGTTTCCTCCTCGGAGCTGCTCATCCGCTCTGACAGGCTCAGCGACAGCTGAACGAGGTCCTGCAGCAGGCTGGCGGAGATCTCTCCCTTCGGGGAACCGTGTCCGCCGCGGAGGAACTCCTCGAAGAGGTCATGGGGCAGCTCGTCGTCGACGTGGCCGAGGATGGCGTCTTCCTTGGTGGGGAAGTAGTTGAAGAAGGTCCGGCGGGAGATACCCGCCTGTTCGCACACGTCCTCCACGGTGTAGCCGCTGAGGCCGCGCTCGGAGGTCAGGGAACGGGCGACGGCGGTGATCACCGCCCGCGTGGCCGCCCGTTTGCGCTCGCGGAGACCGCCGACAATAGTTGCACTTTCGTTCACCGAGTAAAGTTTTGCACTAACTGCAAAAAAGTGCAACTTTCTAGTGGCCGGGGCTGTGCCCGGCCTCGCTGCCGAGGTCCATGGTCGTGAGGCGCAGCCAGAGCCAGAGCCGCTTTTGTGGGTCATCGAGGTCGAGGTCAAATTCCTTGGTGAGGCGTGCGACCCGGTAGCGGACGGTGTTGTTATGCACGTGGAGGCGTTCCGCCATGGCTGAAATGGTTCCGTTCGAAGCCAGGTACGCCCGCAGGGTATCCAGATAGTCGGTCTGCTGTTCGGCGTCGTGGGCCTCGATCCGGGTGATGTCATCGATGTCGGACAGTCCTGTTTCTGCGATGAAGGCACCGACCTTCAGGAGACTCAGCGGGACGCGATAGTCCTCGAACAGCCCGGCGGCGGCGGAGGGTCCGCCTTTGGAGCCCGGGTTCGCTGGTTGTGATTGCAGCAGATAGTGCAGTGTTTGCAGCGCTTCGGATCGGGACTCCGGGAGGTCCTCCACTTTAGGGGCGATGCCGCCCACAGTGGCGATGAGCGGGTAGGAACTGATCGTGGGTGCGTAGGCGCTGATCTCGTGGATCGCGCGGCGATGCCCATCCCTCGGTGTGGATCCTTCGCAGGGCAGAAGGGCGTAGACAACGGAGCCAATGAGGGCGCTATGGCTGCTGTTGAACTGGATGTTGCAGACCGTTGTCACCAGGTGCAGCAGCCGTTGGATCTCACGAACCCCTTCGAGGTCCCCCGCTTCGGGGCGCACGATTGAAAACGCCGCGACAGCGAGGCCGCGCGCCGCATCGAGTCCGAGCTGCGCGGCGGCAAATGACGCATGGGCGGGATCATCCATGAGGGTGCGGATCAAGTCCCCGTTTCGGCGTTCCCCGAAGTCCGAAGCCGAGCGGGCATGGAGCATGTGCAGGCCGGCCAGGGGTGCCATCCTGTCGAGGGCCTCCAGCGCAGCCTCGCGTTTGTCTTCCCCAGGGTCGATGATCCAGATCGAGCCGAGCAGTTCCCCGCCGGCCCTCACGGCGAGGGCGAGCCTGGCCATTTCCTCGTCCGCCCCGGGGATCAGCACCGCGCCCGCCGACGCGTACACGGTCTTGAAATCCGCATCGAAGGCCGGCGGCCGGACCTCCTGCAGGGAGAGGGTTGTAATGCGGCGCAGCTCGTCGACCGGCTGGCCCGGCAGCGTGGAGTAACCGAGTATTCGTCCGAGCGGATCGACGATGCTGGCTGCGCCGTTGGTCAGCGACGCCGCGGCATTGGCGAACGCATAAAGGTCCCCGAGCCGGACGCCGGAGACGGAATCGGCCGCCGCCCCCATGACTGCTGCCCTGGCAAGTGTCACCAGGCGGGTCCAGTCCACGTTGCCGGGTGCGACGAGGACGGCCAGGCTGTGCTGGTCCGCGGCGGACCGGAGCTGTTCCATCGATGCCCCGTGAGCCTTGACGATCACCGCGGCAGCATTGCTGTTGGAAGCCCGGTGCATCAGCTGGTCGAAATCTGCTGAGCCACAGGTCAGGCCGACGGCCAGGATGATGCGGTTATCGACGCTTGTCCATTCGTCCAAAGGGTCGTACATCAGGACGTCGGAGACGGGATGGCCGAGGTTTTCCGGCGTCGGGTTGGCGTGCACCAGATCGGCCTGCATCAGCTGGAGGCAGTCCGTCAGCCGTACAACGGCGCCTTGAAGATCGCCCTCGGTCAGGCCTGTGATGTCAACGTTCATAGCTGGAAGTTATCACAAGCTATCGCCGGAACTTCTGGGATATCTCACATATAGACGGCGGGAGATCTGGGTCACTATTGGGAAAGCAAAGGACAGAGAAGTCCCGCGAAGACCCCAGAGGATACTCAATGAAACTAAAAGACATTAGGGCACTGGCCTCGGTTCAAGGACCTGCCCGGACGCCGTCGGAGCGCCTGGCCCGGCGTTGCTACAGCGTCGAGGACATGAGGAACCTGGCCGCGAAACGCCTTCCCGGCAGCATTTTCGACTACATCGAGGGTGGTGGGGAGGACGAAGCCTCGATGCGGCGCAACCGGTCCTCCTTTGAGGATTGGTCCTTTTTGCCGAAGTGGGGATCGGTGGACAACCTCGACCTCAACTCAACGCTCTTGGGCGGGCCCGTTTCCATGCCACTGGCCCTCGCCCCCACCGGCGGCACCAGGCTGTTTCATCCCGACGGCGAGAGCGCGGTTGCCCGTGCGGCCCTTGACGCCGGCATCCCTTACGGGCTCGCACACCTGAGCACGACGCCGATGGAACAGGTGAGTGCCGCCGCTCCCGGAGTGCGCCGCTGGTTCAACATCGAGCCGATGCGGGACAAGGTGGAGCTGCAGGCGGTCCTGGACCGGGCCGCGGCGGCCGGCTACGAGGCCCTTCTGGTCAACGTCGACTGTCGCGCCATCGGCCACCGCGAACGGGACTACCGCAATGGCTTCACCGCACCGCCGTCCATCAAGCTGAAGACCGTGGTGGAGGGAGCCCTGCATCCCCGGTGGGCGCTGGGGTTCCTCGCCAATGACGCGATTGCCTTTCCCAACCTGGATGCCGAGGTCCCCGACGGGCCCCTGTCCAGCACCCCCGACATGTGGCGGACGCTGCTGGCAGGCTCCTACGAACCGACCGACTGGGACGACATCCGGGATCTGCGGGCGCGCTGGAACGGCCCCATCATCCTCAAAGGAGTGGTTAACCCCAACGACGCCGCCACAGCTGCGGAAATCGGCATCGACGCCATCCAGGTCAGCAACCACGGCGGACGCCAGCTGGACCACATGGCCTCCCCGCTGGACGTGCTTCCCGACATTGTCGACAGGACAGCAGGACGCGTCGAAATCATCGTCGACGGCGGCATCCGCCGCGGTTCCGACGTCGTCAAGGCCATCGCCCTGGGCGCCGACGCCTGTTCCATCGGCCGCCCGTACCTGTACGGCCTGGCTGCCGCCGGAAAGGCCGGCGTCGCCCACGTGCTGAAGATGTTTGCTGCCGATATGACGCGCACCATGATGCTGCTGGGCGTTTCCACCATCCGGGAGCTCCGTGCAGAAGGCCGTGGACTGATCCGGCACAGGAGCGAGGCCTTTTCCCGCACGCTTCCCCGCGAAAGCCCGCAGGCCCGGATGGCCTACGAAGAAATGAGCACCCCCTAATGAAAACTCCCGCTGAGATTGCTCGCACTCAACGTTCCCGGCGCGGCCTGCCTGCCGCGGTCGCAGCAGCAGCGCTGGTCCTGGCCGTCACCGCCTGCGGGCCCTCCGCGACTTCGCGGACTTCCGCGGCTGAAACCGGGCAGGATACCGGAGTCCCTGCCCTTGAAGTCAATGAGGCTGCTGCGCGGCTGCTCCCGGAACCAATCAAGTCAACAAAGGTCCTGCGGGTGGCCATCCCCACCAACGAACCCCCAACGCAGTTCTACCGGGAAGGCACCCAGGAGATGACCGGAACCAACCCCGACGTCGCCCGCCTCATTGGCCAGGCCCTGGGCGTGAAGGTAGAGATCCAGGTTGCAAACTTCGACTCCATCATTCCCGGGATGGCCGCGGGCCGGTACGACATGACCGTCTCCTCAATGACCCCGACGGCGAAGCGCATGCAGGTGCTGGATTTCGTTGACTATATGCAGATGGGCAACTCCATAGCGGTGGCCCAGGGGAACCCCCGGGGAATCAAAGATCAAAAGTCCCTGTGCGGCGGGAAGGTCGGCCTGCTGACAGGCTCCTACCAGCTCACCGTCAATGTCCCCGAGTACGACCGGGCGTGCACTGCCGGCGGCAGGGACACCATCCAGAGAAGCGAGTTCCAGGACACGAGGCAGGCAATCTCGGCCCTTACCAGCGGCCGGCTGGACGCCGTGCTGGCCGACTCACCCATTCTGAACTTCGCAGCCACGCAGAACTCCCAGATCGAGATCGCGGCAAAATACGACTTCACTCCGGTGGGGGTGGGCATGCCGAAGGACTCAGGCCTGGTCAAGGCCGTCTCGGCGGCTCTCTCCGCGGTGGTCAAGAGCGACGCTTACCTCAAGGTCCTCGGCAAGTACGGCCTTGAATCCAGCGCCATCACCGACGCCCGCATCAATTTCGCCCAATAGGACGTGAACACCATGCAGCAACACTCCACCCGTGACACAAGAACGGAAAGCCCGACGGCGGCCGCGGACCCGATCCCTGTGGTGCCGCTCCGGCACCCGGTCCGGCGCGCCGTCGCCGTCGTCCTCATCCTCGTCGCGTTCAGCGCCGCATGGGACGTGGCGGTGAATCAGCGGTACCACTGGGACGTGGTGGTTTCCTACCTGTTCGCCCCGCAGATCATCGCAGGCGCCGGGCTGACCATCCTCCTCACTGTGGTGTCCATGACCGTGGGTATCGCCCTGGGCACGCTCTTGGCGATCATGCGGCTCTCGGAGAATCCGATCCTGCGCACCATCAGTCGGGGCTACATCTGGTTCTTCCGCGGTACACCACTGCTCGTGCAGCTGATCTTCTGGTACAACATTGCAGCCCTGTATCCGGTGATCGCCTTCGGCCTTCCGTTCGGCGGTCCATCCGTGGTGTTGGGATCGGCGAACGTCCTCATCTCCCCGCTCGCTGCCGCGCTGTTGGGACTGTCCCTGAACGAGGCCGCCTATATGGCCGAGATCATCCGTGGCGGCATCGGATCAGTGGACAAGGGCCAGTACGACGCCGCCCGGGCCCTCGGAATGGACGGCGGAAAGCTCATGCGCCGGGTCATCCTGCCCCAGGCCATGCGCGTGGTTCTGCCCCCGACCGGCAACCAGGTCATTTCCATGCTCAAGGGCACGGCTCTGGTCAGCGTCCTGGCTATCTCAGACCTGCTGTACTCGGCCCAGATCATCTACGCCAACAACTACCAGACCATCCCGCTGCTCATAGTCGCGAGCCTCTGGTACCTGCTCATGACAACCATCCTGAGCTTCTTCCAAACCAAACTCGAACGACGCTACGGCCGGGGCTTCGACGCAGCGCCGCGCCGGAAGCGTCAGCCAAAGACCCAGCCAAAGACAAGGACAGCATGATGAGCACCGCCATGGTGGAAGCACAGGGAGTCCGCAAGAGTTTCGGCTCAACGGAAATCCTCAAGGGCATTGATCTGAGGGTCGAACGCGGCTCAGTGACCTGCCTCATCGGCCCGTCCGGATCCGGGAAGACGACTTTCCTCCGCTGCATCAACCACCTGGAAAAGGTCGACGCCGGGCGCCTGTATGTCGACGAACACCTCGTCGGCTACACCGAGCGGAACGGACGGCTCTATGAAATGAAGGAACGTCAGACTGCACGCTCACGGCTGAACGCGGGAATGGTTTTCCAGCGGTTCAACCTGTTCCCGCACATGACGGTGCTGGAGAACATCATGGAAGGGCCCGTCCACGTGCTCGGCCGCCCCAGGAACGAAGTCGCCGCCGAAGCAAGGATCCTGCTGGAACGCGTCGGACTTGGAAGCCGGGGACACTCCTATCCCCAGGAGCTCTCCGGCGGCCAGCAACAGAGGATTGCGATTGCACGCGCACTGGCCATGAAGCCCAAGCTGATGCTCTTCGACGAACCCACATCCGCGCTCGACCCCGAACTTGTGGGCGAGGTCCTCGACGTCATGAAATCCCTGGCCGAGGCCGGAATGACCATGGTGGTGGTCACCCATGAACTCGGCTTCGCCCGCCAGGTCAGCGACCAGGTCGTCTTCATGGACCAGGGAGTCGTCGTCGAAAGCGGAGCCCCGGCCCAGGTTCTCGGCTCCCCGCAGCACGAACGCACCCAGGCCTTTCTCTCCAAGGTCCTCTGAACACCACCATCCGGGCCGGCCACGCCGCCGGCCAACAGAAAGGAACAGGCCAATGCTCCGACAGCCGGTCAGCACAGACCTCGCACCCGTCCCCGCGGGCCCCTACTCCCAGGCCATCGTCGCCAACGGTTTCCTCTTCACCGCGGGCCAGACACCCCACCACCCGGTCACCGACGAAACCGTCGGTACCACCATCGAAGAGCAGACAGTACAGGCCATGAAAAACCTCGCCGCCGTCCTGGATGCGCACGGGCTGGACTTCTCCCACGTGGTGAAAGCCACGGTTCACCTCCACCACCCCGGCCGGGACTTCGCGGGCTTCAACGCCATGTACAAGGAACTCGTTCAGGCCCCATACCCGGCACGAACAACCGTCGGCTCTTTCCTGGGTGACTTCCTCGTCGAAATCGACGCCGTGGCAGCCATTCCCTAGAGCGGTCGCACACTGCTTAACGCCAGCGGCCGCCCGCCTTCGCAACAGAAGGTGGGCGGCCGCCGTCGTACTTTTTTGGAAATTAGGCCTTGTGGGCCGGAGCCGTCATGGTGGTGACGTCCAGTGCCTTGTCGAGGTCGGCCTCGGAAACCTTGCCTTCGCCGTCGCCGACGAAGCCGAGCTTCTCGGTGGCCTGACGGACGGTGAGGCCCTCCTTGACGGCGGTCTTGGCGATCTTGGCGGCGTTTTCGTAGCCGATGTACTTGTTCAGCGGGGTAACGATCGACGGCGAGGCCTCGGCGAGGAAGCGTGCGCGCTCGACGTTGGCGGTGATGCCATCGATCATCTTGTCGGCCATGACACGGCTGGTGTTGGCCAGCAGGCGGACGGACTCGAGCAGGTTCGCGGCCATGACCGGGATGCCGACGTTCAGTTCGAAGGCGCCGTTGGTGCCGGACCAGGCGATGGCGGTGTCGTTGCCGATGACCTGGGCGCAGACCATGATGGACGCTTCGCAGATGACGGGGTTGACCTTGCCCGGCATGATCGAGGAGCCCGGCTGCAGGTCCGGAATGGCGATTTCGCCGAGGCCGGTGTTGGGGCCGGAGCCCATCCAGCGGAGGTCATTGTTGATCTTCATGAAGGAGATCGCGATGTTGCGCAGCTGGCTGGACGCTTCGATGAGGCCGTCGCGGTTGGCCTGGGCCTCGAAGTGGTCGCGGGCCTCGGTCAGCGGCAGGCCGGTGTCGGTGGCGAGCAGTTCGATGACGCGCTCCGGGAAGCCTGCCGGGGTGTTGATGCCGGTGCCCACGGCGGTGCCGCCGAGGGGAACTTCGGCCACGCGGGGGAGTGCGGCGTTGATGCGCTCGATGCCGTAGCGGACCTGCGCGGCGTAGCCGCCGAATTCCTGGCCGAGGGTGACCGGGGTGGCGTCCATCAGGTGCGTGCGGCCGGACTTGACGACGTCCTTGAACTCAACGGCCTTGCGCTCCAGCGATTCGGCGAGGTAGCCGAGGGCCGGGATGAGGTCGTTGATCAGGGCCGAGGTGGCTGCAACGTGGACGGAGGTGGGAAACACGTCGTTGGAGGACTGCGAGGCGTTGACGTGGTCGTTGGGGTGGACCACCTTGTCGCTGCCGGCAGCCTTCAGGGCGCGGGACGCCAGCTCGGCGAGGACCTCGTTGGTGTTCATGTTCGAGGACGTGCCCGAACCGGTCTGGAAAACGTCGATGGGGAAGTCGCCGTCGTACTTGCCCGTGGCTACCTCGTCGGCAGCGTCCGCGATCGCCTTGGCCAGCTCGCCGTCGAGCACACCCAGTTCAGCGTTGGCCTGGGCAGCGGCCTTCTTGACCCGGGCCAGCGCCTCAATGTGGGCGCGTTCCAGGGTTTTTCCGGAGATCGGGAAGTTCTCGACTGCACGTTGCGTCTGCGCGCGGTACAGGGCGTTCACGGGGACGCGGACTTCGCCCATCGTGTCATGTTCAATGCGGAACTCTTCAGTGGAAGTCATGGGGCTAGCTTAGGACGCCCGGGCGCCGCATCGAAAACCGTGAACGGCTTGCTACAGACGGCCCGCCCGGGCGCTTTCAGCCCGCTTCTAGAGGTCGCCGATTCCGGAAACAAGCTCCGCGTGGCCCTCGCCGAGGCTGTACGAGAGCCCGATGACCGCCGCCCGGCCCGACTCGATTGCGTCCGAAATCACACGCGAGCTGTCCACGAGGCGCTGCGAGGTCTGCTTGACATGCTCCACCACCATGTCGTTGACCTCCGCCTGCTCGTTCCGCAGGGAGGTGAGGACCGACGGCGTGATGCGCTCCACGAGGTCGCGGATGAAGCCCACCGGCATCTGGCCGGTTTCGACGGCGGATTTCGTGGCACTGACCGCGCCGCAGCTGTCGTGGCCGAGCACCACGATCAGCGGCACGCCGAGCACGCCGATGCTGTACTCGAGTGAGCCCAGGACGGCGTCGTCAATGACCTGGCCCGCGGTCCGGACGACGAAGACGTCGCCGAGTCCGACGTCGAAAATGATTTCAGCGGCGAGCCGCGAGTCCGAGCAACCGAAGATCACAGCGAAAGGATGCTGGTTCTCCACCAGCGAGGAGCGCCGGGAGGCGTCCTGGTTCGGGTGCGAGGATTCACCGGTTACAAAGCGTTCGTTGCCTTCGCGCAGACGGCGCCAGGCCAGGGCAGGAGTCAGGTAAGTTGTCACGGCCCCACCTTACGGTGCGGGGCTCGCCGACGGGGAAACGGTGACAGCAGGGTTACTTTCCAGGGACTTGACGACGGCGGCAGCCAGGACCGCGAACTCCTCCAGGTTGGCGTCTCCCGCCAGGACCACGGTGGTGCCGCGGTAGGCAAGCACCATGCTCTTCTCGCCCTTGCCGGTGTCATGGAGTTCCCATTCCTTGCCGCCGGCGTTGCGCGTGCCGGTGACCGGGGCGCTCTTGGTCTGCTGCACGAGCCAGGTGGGGTTGGCCTTGCTGGTCTGTGTCAGGCCGATGAATTTTTCCTTCGGGGTCACGTACCCGACCTCCCAGGCCGCGACGCCGGTGCCCGAAGCCGCCGCCCAGCGGGCGTAATTCGGGTGGAATGTGTCACCTGCCGCGGGGGCCACCGGTGTGAATCCCGCCACACCCTTGGCGTTGCTGGCGACGGCGCTGACGTCGATGTTGGGCCGGAAGCCGTCCGACTTCGGGGACGGATTCATCAGGACGATGGGCAGGAACGCAGCGACGCTTACCAGCAGGGCGATGATCATTCCGATCACCGAGGCATTCGCCCGTTTTGCGGCAGCCGCGGGGATTACCGGCTTGACGGGGTGGCCGGCCGTAGCTGGGGATGGGGTGGGAGCCTGCGTGCGGCTCGAGGGGGCGGACTGGTCCTGAGTATCACTCACCCTTCTATAGTCGCCCATGCGGGGTCCGAACTCACATTCGAAGCCGGCGGCGGTGAGGCCCTCCGTGCGTTACGCGGCGGGGTCATTCGCCGCCCAGGGTCCCGCGGCGGCGACTATGATCAGTTACAGAGGAATCACCGCGATGGTCGACTCAGGCCTGGCGGGTTCAATGATCGCCACTCGAAGAAGAGGTTCACGTGTCACCAGCGTCCATCACCCAGAAGTACTCAACGCTTTCCCCGTCGCTCGCCGTCGGAATTGACGAGCCGGACCGCAACCTCGCCCTTGAACTTGTCCGCGTCACCGAAGCCGCGGCAATCGCCGGCGGCCACTGGGTGGGCTTCGGCGACAAGAACAAGGCGGACGGCGCCGCCGTCGACGCGATGCGTTCCTTCCTGCAGACCGTCCACTTCAACGGCGTCGTGGTCATCGGTGAAGGCGAAAAAGACGAAGCCCCGATGCTGTTCAACGGCGAACAGGTTGGTGACGGCACCGGCCCCGAGTGCGACGTCGCCGTCGACCCCATCGATGGAACCCGCCTGACCGCACTCGGCATCAACAACGCCCTGGCTGTCCTGGCCGTCGCCGAGCGCGGCTCCATGTTCGACCCCTCCGCCGTGTTCTACATGGAGAAGCTGGTTACCGGTCCTGAGGCCGCCGACATGGTTGACCTGCGTCTGCCGGTCAAGCAGAACCTGCACCTGATCGCGAAGGCCAAGGGCGTGAAGGTCAACCAGCTCAACGTCATGATCCTGGACCGTGACCGCCACCGCCCTCTGGTCGAGGAAATCCGTGAAGCCGGCGCGCGCACCAAGTTCATCATGGACGGCGACGTTGCAGGTGCCATCGCGGCTGCCCGCTCCGGCACCGGCGTTGACGCCCTCATGGGCATCGGCGGAACCCCGGAAGGCATCGTGGCGGCCTGCGCCATCAAGTCCCTGGGCGGCGTGATCCAGGGCCGGCTGTGGCCCACGAGCGACGACGAGAAGCAGAAGGCGATCGACGCCGGCCACGACCTCGAGCGGGTCCTGTCCACGAACGACCTCGTCACCAGCGACAACTGCTACTTCGCCGCCACCGGCATCACCGACGGCGACCTCCTCCGCGGCGTCCGGTACAACAAGGAGAAGGTCCTGACGCAGTCGATCGTCATGCGCTCCAAGTCCGGCACCATCCGCTTCGTGGACGGCGAGCACCAGGCCAGCAAGTGGGAAGGCTACGCCCGCAAGAGCTAGCCCCTCCGCTTCCCCAGCGCCCTCCTAGCGCGAACGAACACTTGAGCCCCGCATCCGCCATGGATCCGGGGCTCAAGTGTTCGTTCGCGCATGGTTGCGAGCCGATCAACGCTCAGGTTCCCGATGCCTGGCGCCGAAGCTGCCCCTGCAGCGTTGCCCTGACCTTCTCGAGAACGAAGGGTTTATCGCCGTCCAGGTCATCTTTGAAAATTCTGAGCTCGGTCCAACCGAGGCGGTCCGTGGTTTCCTTACGCTTCCTGTCACGCGCGGCCTGGTCAGGATTTGAATGGTGCGCGCCGTCATATTGCAGCGCGAGTCGGTATTGCGGGTAGGCGGCGTCGGGCCACACCGCGGGCTGGCCCCAGCTGTTGCGGATCACATGGTTTAGAACTGGTTCGCCGAGCTTGGTGCGGGCAAGAACCAGGCGCATTCTGGTCTCCTGCGGGGAGTCAGCCCCAACGCGGATCTCTGGGAGTGCGAGCCGCGCCGTTTTCATGCCCCGCATGCCCGGGTGCGCGGCAATCATGCGGCGTAGGTCATCGATCGTGGCCAGGGGAGTCCTTGGTTTCGGGAAGTCGGGCCCGTGGGCAACCACCACCGAATCTCCTGCGGCGATCAGCTCATCAACAGTGAGAAGTCCTGCGAGATCAAGCCACGTCCTGGCTGGTGAGGTAACCCGGACGCCGTCGTGCATCACCACCTCTCCGGGCTTGAAAGTCATCCGGTGACCAACCACGTTGCGCCGCCGCGGCTGGCTTCCGTTACGGTCACGCGCAACCTGGATCCGCCAGTCCTCCTGCATCCAGCCGGGAAGGCCAAACTCCCAGATGCGGGCCCCGGAGTGATGGGTGAGGGTCGATTTGTCATCCAGCGCAGTGTAGGCGCGCAGGTTCGCCGGAGTCGTCGCATCCCCCTGCAGTGGAACGCGGATCCCGCGTGAAGGAATGGCTACATCAGGTTTTCGCTGACGCCGCCGGGACACCCCCGACGCAGCGGCACGGGATGAAGTGAATGATCCCCCGAGCAAGTCACGGGGAAGCGGCGAGAGACCCATGCTCCAGTGTGCAACGGTGGAAGAGCCCGTTGGACGTTATCCACAGGAGCAATTCTTGCTTTAAGCGCGAACGAACACTTAAGCCCCGAAAATTTCCAGGCGGCGGGGCCTAAGTGTTCGTTCGCACTCAGCGGGCGGGGCTTAAGTGTTCGTTCGCGCTCAGCGGGCGGGGCTTAAGTGTTCGTTCGCGCTCAGCGGGTGGGTCGCCTGATGAGTGCCTTGATGCCGTCGCGCAGTTTGCGGGCCACCTGGTAGGCCGCGTAGCGGGGCCGGTTGACGGGCAGGTCCCAGGTGCCGGGGTAGGCGATCTCGCGCCCGCCGAAGGACTTCTTGAACGCGGTGAACCCAGCCCACTTGTGGTCGGGCTGGTCGGCCGGGGCCACGCCCCACAGGTCCACGTGCTTCAGGCCCTTCTCCTGGGCATCGGCCATGAGCGTCACCAGGAGGGGAATGCCCGCGCTGAGCTTGCGGTGGGTGTCATCCATGGCCGCGTGGGCGTACGTCCGGGTGTCCGCCGAATCGTAGGCCAGAGCTGCCGCTACCGGGCCGCCATGCAGGTCGGCGATGAACAGTGTGGCCGCCCCTGCTGGCATCAGGGACTGGGCCACCTGCGTCAGGTACTCGTCGCTCTGCGGTTTGAAGCCGTTCCGCCGCGCCGTCATGTGGAGGAAGTTCAGGAGCACGCGGATGTCCTCGGGATCCTGCGTGGTGCGGAACGTGACGCCCTTCTTGTGGATGTTCCGGTACAGGTTGCGGTTGACCGGCTTCATCTCCGCCAGGACTTCCTTGAAGTCCCGGTCAAGGTCCACGATCCAGCTGAGTTCGGGCTGCTGGTTGACCGGGGCAGGCTGGAGGCCCCGGCTCCGCAGTGCCTCGGGAGCACCCTCAGGATCGAGACCGGCAGTCACCGGCTCGATCCGGATGAAGACGGCGCCGCAGGACTTTGCCAGTGCCCGGAGGGCCACCAGTGCGGCGTCGAACGCCTCAACCGACTCGGCCACAGGCCCGTAGGGCGCATAGAGGACCTTGCCCGCGGGGTTCTTTTCCTCGATGGCCAGGAAACTCCAGCCGGGACCGGACTGCCGGTGCACGTGGCGTCCCAGTGACTTCTGGAAGTCCTCCCAGGCTTTCGTTTGCAGGAAATACTCCACAGCGGTCAGGCCTTCATCGAGGTGGTCACGGCGAAGGCCACGGCGTTCTCCGTTGCCCCGGACACAGGGTGGACATTGACGGGGGCGTCGGTGTCCGGCAGGAAGGCACTCGCGCCGTGGCCCAGCCGAAGGTCGCCCTTCGGCGAGTCAAGGATCACCGAACCGGCAACGACAATAACCACCGCGGCGCCCGACTGCGCCAGCGGAACAGGCTCGCCGTCCGGCTGCAGTTCGATCCGCTGGAGCTGGAACTCGCGGAACGGCGGGAAGTACAGTTCCTGTCCGAGTTCGGAGGTCACCGGCTGGAGCATGGGAACGTCCACGGATTCGAAGGCAATCGTGTTCAGCAGCTCGGGAATGTCAATGAATTTGGGTGTCAGTCCGCCGCGAAGCACGTTGTCCGAGGACGCCATCACCTCGACGCCGAGCCCGTGCAGGTAGGCGTGGACTTTGCCGGCCGGGAGGTACACGGCTTCGCCGGGTTTCAGGGACAGCCGGTTCAGCAGGAGGGAGATCAGCACCCCGGGATCGCCGGGGTACTCGCTGTTGAGGCTCAGCACCGTGGAAAGCTCGAGCTGGTATGGAGACAGGGGTGCGCCCGAGGCCAGCGCGTCGACCACCCGGGACGTCGCTTCCCTGACTGCCTCGCCCCCGGCGATCAGCCGTTCGAACGCCAATCTCAGCGCCGTCGCCTCCTCGGGCTGGGAAAGGTCGTCGATGACGTCCTTCAGAACCTGCGGGACACCGTCTCCGGGGAGCTCAAGGCAGCCCGCCAGGTGGAGGAAGATGTCGCGGGACTTCTCCGGTTTCCGGAAACCGCACAGCGACTCGAACGGAGTCAGCGCGAAAATCATCTCCGGCTTGTGGTTGTCGTCATGGTAATTGCGGTTTGCTGCGGCGGCCGGTATGCCGGCGGCGTTTTCGCGGGCGTAACCGGCCCGGGCCTGCTCAAGGCTCGGGTGCACCTGCAGCGACAGCGGCTTGGCGGCGGCGAGGAGCTTAGCCAGGAACGGCAGCCGCGGACCGAACTCGGCTACCGAAGCCGCGCCCAGAAAATGTTCCGGGTCCTCGCCGATGAGTGCGTCCAGCGGCGTCGTCGTGCCGTCCGGCCGGGTGGCCACCGACGGCGAGTCAGGATGGGCACCGATCCACAGCTCGGCTTCCGGACCGCCGGACTCCGGCCGGCCGAGCAGGCCGGCGATCGCCGTCGTCGATCCCCAGGCATACGGCCGCAGGACATTCTCTATCTGGTACACGCCTGGTGTTCCCCCTTTTTTGATGTACGTATTGCTCAAAGCGTGCTGCGGCTATTGCTCAAAGCGGTGCGCACTGGCCGTTGGTGGCCACGAGGTCGCGGATAGCCTGCTCGTTGCCCTCACGCTTGAACTGGTTCAGCATCGCTTCCGTGATCGGTTCCCCCTCAGGGGTGGTGGTCACCGGGGTGAAGTCCGACGACGACGAGGGTGACGGTGAGGGGGTGGTGGCCGGAAGGCCCGCCAGGGGACCTGCGGCGCCCGCGGCGGAGAGCTTGCCGGGCACGGAACCCGGCTGCACCAATGTATCCTCCAACGCGGCGTCCCCGGGCGCGGCGGCCGGCGACGATTCGGAGCTGGCGGACGCGAGCAGCTTCTTGACCCGGTCATGGATCTGGTCGAAGTCGGGCACCGTGGAGAAGGACGCGTCGAAGTCCGGCGGGCCGATGGTGAGCCGCTTGATGTCCTGGCCCTTGGCCTTCATGGCCAGATCCACGAAGCTGCCGAGCTGGCTGGCGGAGACGTTGGAGTCCACCACCTTCGTGCCGGCGTTGGCGATGTCCTCGAATTTCGCCAGCAGCGTTGCAGGGTCCAGCTGTTTCAGCATGGCCTGCTGGACGCACTGCTGCCGCGCGATCCGGGCGTAGTCGTCCACGAATTCCCGGGACCGGCCGTACCAGAGGGCGTGGTAGCCGTCCAGCTTCTGATCTCCGGCCGGAATCCAGCCCAGGGGCATGCCATGGATGCCGTTGGCCTCGTCAATCATGTCGCCGCTGATGGGCACCCAGCCGCCGGCCTTGATCCGGATGCCGCCCATCGCGTCAATCAGCTT
The DNA here is from genome assembly GCF_040448525.1 of Arthrobacter sp. K5. Lineage (NCBI taxonomy): Bacteria > Bacillati > Actinomycetota > Actinomycetes > Micrococcales > Micrococcaceae > Arthrobacter > Arthrobacter sp. K5. Next base: position 4,569,105 of record NZ_CP159279.1, read on the forward strand.
CGCGAAGCCGTCCATGTCCACCAGCACATACGCCTGCACGGTGATGCCGAGCGTGCCCGAAACCGCCTCCAGGGTGGCCTGCGCCCCGGGATCGGCGACACCGGGGTAGAGGTCCTTGTGCTCGTTCGTGACCTCGGTGTTGATCGCGTTGATGAGGCATTCGTCGCCGCAGTTGTAGCCTTCCGGATAGATCTTGCGCATGGGCGAACCCTCGCTGAACTGGGCGTTCTGCAGGTTGCGCGGCACGGAGATGATGGCTGTCTGGCCGGATTTGGCGTCCACGCTGAGCACCGACAGGCTGTCCGGGCGCCGGCCGGTCCGGTCTGCACCGGCGTCGCCGCCCATCATGAGGAAGTTGTAGCGGCCGTCCACGGGGTCGATGGCCGGGCCGCCGGCAAAGATGCTGCCGATGGCATTCCGGCTGACGTTCAGCAGGTAGGCGGCGTACCCCAGCGATCCGCTGCTCACCACCATGGCAAGGACAAGGGCAACCACGACGGCGGGCCGCATCCGGGTGGGCAGCAACACCGGCCGGATGAGCCGCAGGGTGTTGACGAACAGCACCAGCCAGCCCACTGCCAGCGCAGCAAGGACAAGGACGATGAGCAGCGACGCAACCGGATTGGTGATGATGTTGATCAGCAGGGTCCGGTTGGTGAACAGCAGTACCAGGGAAAGGACCACGAGCAGCCAGGCGCTGAGCGTCACGCGCAGGGCGATCCGGCCCAGCTTGCGGTCGCCGGCCACGATCTGGGCGCTCCCGGGCACCAGCAGCGTGAGCAGGATCAGCAGGAACGCGCGCTTGGTCCGGACAGGTTCAGCAGCGCTCGAGGGGTTGCGGACGGGATCCGTCAGCGGGCCCTGGGACGGCAGGTCGGTGTTGGACATGGCAGACCCCTACCGGCCGCTCCGCAGAGCCACGTTTGCGTCGGAGAAGACTTCGTTCACTTTCTGGCGCAGGTTGGCGCCCTTCCGGCTCGCCACGTCATTGAGTTCCTGCGCGAAATCCAGGAGCTCCGTGCGGAGGCGGGCGGAGAGTTCATCGGTGCCGGACGCCAGCATGCGGACGGCGAGCAGGCCTGCGTTCCGGGCCCCCGCGATGGAGACCGTGGCCACCGGGACCCCGGCGGGCATCTGGACGATGGAGAGCAGGGAATCCATGCCGTCCAGGGTCTTGAGCGGGACCGGGACACCGATCACCGGCAGGGGAGTGACTGACGCCAGCATGCCCGGCAGGTGCGCGGCGCCGCCGGCGCCGGCAATGATCACGCGGAGGCCGCGCTCGTGCGCGGTCTGTCCATAGCGGATCATCTCCGTGGGCATGCGGTGGGCGGAGACAACATCCGCCTCGAACGGAATGCCGAACTCGGCCAGGGCGTCTGCCGCGGCCTCCATGACGGGCCAGTCCGAATCCGAGCCCATAACGAGGCCGACGAGGGGAGCGGGGGCACCGGATTCCGGGGCTGCAGCGGATTCGTGGCTCATGGGGTCTCCTCGGTGGTGCCTGATGCCGCGGCCGGCAGTCTGCCGTCACGGATGATGTTCGCCACAACGGTGGCCCGCTGGCGGAGGGAGTCAACGTCGCCAGCGGACGCGCCCACGAGGTTGACGTGCCCGATCTTTCGGCCGGGACGCACGGACTTGCCGTAGCAGTGGACCTTGGCGGCCGGTTCTGCGGCCAGCGCGGCCGGGAAGGCGGAGAAGAGGTCCTGGTTGTCGCCGCCCAGAAAGTTCTTCATCACTGCCACCTGGCCCAGGACGTCCGTCGCACCGAGGGGCAGGTTCAGGACCGCCCGCAGGTGCTGTTCGAACTGGCTGGTGACGGAGCCGTCCTGCGTCCAGTGCCCCGTGTTGTGGGGCCGCATCGCCAATTCATTGATCAGGAAGCCGGCGCCGCTGCCGGGCGTCTCGAACATCTCCACGGCCATGACCCCGGTGACGCCGAGCTCATTCGCGATCCGGAGGGCAGCCTCTTCGGCGGCCGCGGCCACCTCAAGGGAAATGTTCTGTGCCGGCGCGATCACTTCGTCGCAGACGCCGTCCACCTGGATGGTGTGGACCACCGGCCAGGCGCGGGACGCCCCGTCCGGAGTGCGGGCAACGAGTGCCGAGAGCTCGCGGCTGAACTCGACCTTGGCCTCGGCGAGGAGCGGGCTCATGGCCTCGAACCAGTCGGCGGTCTCCGCGGCTTCCTCTGCCGAACCGACGATCCGGACGCCCTTTCCGTCATAGCCTCCCCGCGGCGTCTTGAGCACCACGGGCCAGCCGATCCGGTCCCCGAAGCTGACCAGCCCCGCGACGTCGTCCACTGCGGCCCACTCGGGGTTGGGCAGCTCGAGGCGGTCGATGGCCGCACGCATCACCAGTTTGTCCTGGGCGTTGACCAGCGCGTCCGGGCCGGGCTGGACGTTCACTCCGGCTTCGATCAGGGCATAGAGGTGGTCGCCCGGGACGTGCTCGTGGTCAAAGGTCATCACGTCCAGGCCCTTGGAGAATTCCATCAGGGCCGCGAGATCCTTGTAGTCGCCCACGGGGGCATTGGGGACGGCGGAGACTGCGGATACGTCTTCGCCTTCAGCCAAAACACGGAGTTCAAAGCCCAGGGCGGTGGCGGCCGGGGCCATCATGCGCGCAAGCTGGCCGCCGCCAACCACGCCGATTACTGGAAAAGTCACATGTTCCAGCCTACAGAAAAGGAGCGCGGTTGCTGTCTTTCATGGCTGGGAAGCTCCCCAAGTCGCCCGATTTTCTGCTGCGCGGCGGCTGATGGGGCCCTCCGGTGCCGGGACGCACTGAGGGTACTCCCGGGAAACGGCGCTAAAATGGGAGCTTGGCCCAACGGCCCCCACTATTCAGACGGCCACGGAGGGTCATGATTAACACACTTGCAGAGCGCATCCGGGGACTCGCCTCGCTATTCTGGCGCGAGGTGGCGAAGTTCGGTGCCGTGGGCGGTGTGGCGTTTGTCATTGACAACGGGCTGACTTATTACCTGATGCACGGACCCATGACGGACAGCGAGGCCAAGGCCCGCTTTGTGGGCGCCACCGTCGCCACCGTCTTTTCCTGGATCGCCAACCGTCTGTGGACGTTCCGGCACCGCCGCCAGGCCAACGTGCTCCGTGAATTCCTGATGTTCATCCTCATCAACGGCATCGGCATCGGCATCTCCACCGGCTTTACGGCCCTGGCCAAGTATTCCCTGGGCGTCACGGACAAGAACATGCTCTTCGCCGCGGGCGTCGTCGGCATTCTGGTGGCCACGGTTGTCCGCTTCTTTGCCTACCGGTTCCTCGTCTTCAACCAGGAACTGGACCAGGAGCCGGAGTTCTCGCACGACCACGAGATCCTCGAAGTGCACCACCACCACCACCACTCCGCCCAGCCGGCCGAGCGCGTCCTGGAACCCGACGTTGACGACCCCGAGCGGCCCGTCCGGCCGAGCTAGGCCCGGCCTCCGGGGCTAGCTCCGTCCGGCCCGCCGGGCAGCTCACTTGCCGTGGATGCGCTCGGCCGTCAGCAGCTTCTCCGTCAGCTCCACATCGCCATGGACCAGAACCACCGAACCGTCGGTCTTCCACACGCCGAGGGCGTTGGCCAGCGCCGCCTCGAGGCCGTCGGCCGCACGCACCAGGAGCCTCGCGCTCGGCTCGTGAACCGCGGCAAACTCCGCCAGGAGGGCCTCGTGCCGAACGGCTGCCCCGTCTGAGCTGCGCACCGCAGGGGCACCAGGGTCGGGGTCATTGTGGGCCATGAACACGTCACCGTGGGAGCGGACCTCCGCGGCGTAGTCGAGAACTCCGGCGGGCAGGTCGCCCGGCCACCGCATGGCCAGGGCCGGCAGCGGAACTGCAACGACGGCGTCGAACCCGTCCTCCGCGGCGTCCGGCTCGGACGTGGCAAGCAGGTCGGCGTCGCCGGGTCCGAGCACCACTTCCAGACCCAGCTGCCAGGCGGCGAGGGCCCAGACAATGGATTTCCAGTGTGCGGGCAGGTCCAGCCGCAGCCGCATCCCCGGCTCGGCGTCGAGTTCGTCCTGGAGCAGGTTGCTGGTCTTTGCGACCCAGTTGTCGAGCACGCGCCCCGAGAGTTCCACCCGCTCCGCATCGGGGCCGTACCAGGTCAGGCGCGGCGAAGTGGAGTGGCCCGAGCGCAGGGCCGTCATCAGATCAGTGGCCGGGATGTTCATGGCTTCATCTTGCCACGCCTTCCGGCGTGATCTCCGGCACAACAGTTTGTAACGTCGTTTGCCTTAACCGGCCGACCGGCGGCAGAATTGCCGGAATTGCCCGCGCGCCGGAAGGGATACTAAGGTTGCTGTCAAATTCCGGACGTGCGCCGCGCGGTACGGGAAAAAATTCCCGGGCGTGGCGCGCCTGCTGATCTGGCCCGGCATTGATTATTATTCCGTCGCGGCTTGACTCCCCCTACTTACACGCGTGTAATTAGATATCGAAAAGCCGCGGCGAACTCTCAGGATCACCACGTAGTGTCCTGAACGTCGGGGCCGGGGGCCGCACTACTCAGGAGGGGACGCCATGGGGCAAGCGGAGCGTATGCATGATGGTGCTGTTATGGCCGGCCAGGCCACAGCAAAGTACAGGTCTCGGGGGGTACCCAGCGACTGGTACGTAGATCCGGCTGATCCGGACGCCGCAGAGCGGTACAACAAGGACACGTCTGCCTCGCTTCAGGATCAGGCCACGGCCTTCCTGGCCCAGCATGACGCCCTCCAGAATGAGTCCCTGCTGGCCGGCCGGCCGGAGCAGGATGAGGACGATCTTGATCCCCCCATGGAGATCCGGAACCCGGCACCCTCCACCCTGGCCCAGCCGGTGTGGATCGGGTTGCCGCTGGGACAGGATTTCGACGACGAAGGCGAGCTTGGCTGGCAGACCGACGCGCTGTGCGCCCAGACGGATCCGGAGGCCTTTTTCCCGGAAAAGGGCGGTTCCACGCGGGACGCCAAGAAAGTCTGCGGAGCGTGCAGCGTCCGCTCGCAGTGCTTGGAGTACGCACTGGCCAATGACGAACGGTTCGGGATTTGGGGTGGCCTCTCCGAGCGTGAGCGCCGACGGCTGAGGAAGCGAGCGGTCTAATTCTTCAGGAAGTACACGTCACTGCCGTTGTGGTCGCCCACAACGGCAGTGATTATCTGCCCAGGACACTTTCAGCGCTGGCCGCACAAACCCGGCCGGCGGACACCGTAATCGGGGTGGATACCGGCTCACAGGACAATTCGGCTGACCTCCTGCAGCAGGCCATCGGCGACGCCAATGTCATAACCGTCAACGGCGGCAAGACGGGAATGGGCGCCGCCGTGCGGGCCGGTCTGGCCGCCCTGGCCCCGTGGAACCGGCGGGGCACGCAGGACCAGTCCGAATGGATCTGGCTGTTGCACGACGACGCGGCACCCGCCCCCGAGGCGCTGGCCGAACTCCTGCACGCCGTGGAGCGTGCCCCCTCCGTTACGGTCGCGGGCTGCAAGCAACTGGACTGGAACGCCAGACGGCGTCTCATCGACGTCGGGCTTTCCACCAGCCGCTGGGCAGAGCGGCTCACGCTGATCGAGGCGGACGAACTCGACCAGGGGCAGTACGACGGACGTTCCGACACCTTCGCCGTCAACTCCGCCGGAATGCTGGTTCGGCGGGACATCTGGGAACACCTCAAAGGGTTTGACCCCGCGCTTCCCGGCACGGGCGACGACGTCGACTTCTGCTGGCGGAACCGGCTGGCCGGGCATCGGGTGGTGGTGGTTCCCAGCGCAAGGATGTTCCACGTCTCGCACCGGCCGCACGCGCTTGGCACGGCCTCGGCCGCACGCCGCGCACAGGTCCACCTGCGGCTAAAGCACGCCCCGCTGTGGGCACTGCCGCTGCACGCTGCCGGCGCCCTCTTCGGGAGCCTCCTCCGGCTGGTCTTCAGCATCGCCGTGAAGGATCCCGGCTACGGCTTTTCGCAGCTCCTGGCCACGGCTGCGGCTCTCGCCAGGCCGGCTGCCCTCGCCCGCGGGCGGCGCAACGCTGCCCGCACCCGCCGCGTGCGCCGGTCCGTGGTCAAAGCCCTGCAGACCGAACGGCGCGAAGTGTGGGGCCACCGGCGCTCCCTGATGGAGGCGCTGGGCGCGGACGACGCCCGGGCAGCCGAGGACAGCAACGATCCGCTGGAGGAACAGCCCAGCGGCGACTCGACGGACGACTTCGCGGCCCTGTCCACGAATGAACGGGGCTGGGTGGGCAACGGTGCCGTCGCCGCCGCGATCCTTGCCGCCGTATCGTCCTTCGCCGGCCTTGCCGGGCTTTTCCAGGCCGGCGCCGCTGCCGGCGGAGCGCTCCTGCCGGTCTCAGCCCGGCTGGAGGACATCTGGCACCACGCCTCCAGCTGGTGGATCGGACTGGGCGCCGGACTTCCCGGGCACGGCGACCCCTTCGGCTACGTCCTCTGGATCCTCGGCCTGCTGGGCGGAGGCAACGCCAACGGTGCCGTCATCTGGCTCCTTCTGCTGGCCATGCCGCTCTCCGGCCTGACTGCCTGGTTCGCCTCCGGTGCCCTGAGTTCCTACCGCCGCTTCCGGTTGGCGGCTGCCCTGGTCTGGGCGGCGGCGCCCGCCCTGCAGGTGGCTGTCAACCAAGGGCGCGTCGGAGCCCTGCTGGCGCACCTCATGATGCCTCTGCTGGTCCTCGCACTTCTGCGGGCCACCGGCTCCGCGATCGGGAGCGGCCGGTTCGCCCCCGTTCCGGCCGGCAGCCTCGCGGACCAGCCGCCAGCAAAGCCCGGCGTTAACGGCACACCGTCGTGGACGGCAGCCGCGGCCGCCGGGCTGGCCCTGGCGGTTATCACGGCCGCCGCCCCGTCGCTCCTGCTGCCGGCCGCCGTCGGCATCATCATCCTGAGCCTGGTGCTGGGGACACGCGGACGCACAATCTGGTGGGCGCTCCTGCCGAGCGCTGCAATGTTTGTGCCGTTTGCGCTGTCCACCCTCGACCGGCCCAGGGCATTGTTGGCCGACCCCGGACTGCCGCTGCCTTTCGAAGCTGCTCCGGTGTGGCAGCAGATCCTGGGCCAGCCGCTCAGTTTCGACACCGCCGGCGGTCTCGCCGGGCTGGCACTCTTTTCCGGCGGCTCCGTGCCCTGGGCGCTGCTGCTGGCCCTCCTGATCGGAGCCCCGCTGCTGGCCTTGGCCGTTGCCGCGCTCTTTGTTCCGCTCCGCGTCCACCCGGACCGCCGCGGGCGCGTCGCCAGGGCCCTCTGGGCAGCGGCGCTGCTCGCGCTGGCTGGCGGATGGCTGGCAGCACACGTCGCCACCGGGGCCGGCACCCAGGCGCTCGTTGTGCCTTTCACCGGTCCGGCCGTGTCCGCGGCTGTGTTCGGATTGCTGGGGGCCGCCGTCGTCGGCGGTGACGGCCTGCTGGCGCTTGCCGCTTCCGGCCCGGACACTGGCCCGGGCACTGTAAACCCGGGCACTGTGTCCCGTGGCGCGGGAGCGCGGCACGGCGCAGTGGCCCGCAGTGCCGCGGCGCTGGCGCTGGTGCTCCTGCTCGCCGGGCCGCTGGCCGGGCTGGCGGCCTGGACAGTGCAGAATGTCACGCAGCCAGCGGACTCCGCGGTCCACGCTGACACAGCAGACCTCGGGACACCCCGGCTCGTGGGCCCCACGGACCCGCGGATGCTGCCCGCCACCGCGGTGGACCGCGGCGAGGGGCCGGAGCAGACCCGGACGCTGCTGATCAGCACCGGCGACGACGGAACGTACAGCGCCACCCTCATGCGCGGTGGCGGCACCACGCTGGACAGCTTCTCAACCATTGCGGCCGCCCGAAACATCAGGGGCAACCCCGGGCAGGAATCTGTCCGCGACGACGACGAAGTCACCGCGGCGCTGCGCACCAGCGTGGCCACCCTGGTGGCTGCCCGCGGGGTAGACCCGCGGCCAGAACTGGAGCGGCTCGGCGTCGGATTCGTCGTCCTGCGCGCCGCAGACACGGCAGCGCAGCTGACGGCCAGCCGGATGGACGCGGTCCCCGGGCTGACGGCCGTGGGGCCCACTGATTCGGGCTGGCTCTGGCGCGTGACCCCCCTTAATGGCGCGGTGCTGCAGCCGGCCGACGTCGCCCATCGCGTGCGCATCGTCGACACCAAGGGCGCCACGATCGGCCTGGTTCCGTCGGGTCTGACCGGCGCCGAAGCCTCGGTGCCCAAGGGGCCCGAGGGCAGGCTGCTGGTACTCGCCGAGCGCGCAGATCCCGGCTGGACCGCCTGGCTCGACGGCCGCAAACTGACCTCCACCACTTCCGGCTGGTCCCAGGCGTTCACACTGCCCCCGCAGGCCGGCCAGGTGACACTCCGCTACGAAAGCCCGTGGGCACTCTGGTCGGGCGTCCTGCAGGCCGCCGTCATTGGCCTGACCGTGCTGCTGGCGCTCCCGATGCCGGCCCGGCGCCCCAACACCGGCCTGTCCAGGGACGAAGGCTCCCTGCGTAAGGAATACCAGAATGCATGAGGAAGAGAACGACGGCGGGACTCCGGCGAGGCAGGGCAGCGAAACGGCAGCCCGGGCTACTGGAGGCAACGCTTCCGGAACCCGCTCCAGCGGTGCCGGCCGCCGCGGCATCGTGGCTGGGGTGCTTTCAGGTGTGGTGATCCTCGCCGCCGGGGGAGGCGTTGTAGCGGCAACCACCCTGGCGCCTCAGCCGTCGTCGGCCAGGCCGCTCGATCCGGCGGAAGCGGCTGTGCCGGCCGGAAGCGTCCAGGACGTCTGTCCTGCCCCGGCGCGGCTCCTCGAAGGAACGCCGGTGGGGACCGACCCCCAGTTCAGCCCCGAATCCGCCACAGCCAAGAGCACCGTGTCCGCGGCGGTGGTCAGTTCGGCGGGCGGCAGTCTCCCCGGCAGTGCGCTCTCCGCGCTGAAGGGGTCCGAGCTGCAGCGGATCGCCAAGGCGCCCGCCTCGCCGACGGCTCCCGCCGGCTCCTCCGGAGTGATCGCCGGGGTGGTCGAGGAGGAACCCGTGGACGACGTCAGCGTGCTGTCCGCGGACGCCCTGGCCAACCGGCAGCCGGCGGCTGCAGCCCTTATGGCCTACACGGCCACGGACGGGGACCTGCAGGGTTCGGCGGCCGCCGCCTGCCAGGCGCCCTCGAACGACCTCTGGCTCAGCGGCGCCAACACCGCAGTGGGCCGCAGCAGCGTCATCAATCTCACGAACGCCTCCACCACCCCTGCAACGGTGAACCTTGAGCTTTACGGAAAGGCCGGCCAGGTCAAGGCCTCGGGCAGCCGCGGCCTGCTGGTGGGGCCGAAGTCGACGCGCTCAATCGTCCTGGCCGGTCTCGCGCCCGGTGAGGAACGGCTGAGCGTGCACATCCGAAGCTCCGGCGGGCCCGTCAGTGCCTTCATCCAGCAGAGCGTGTTGCGTGGGCTGACCTCCGGCGGCGTGGATTTCATCGCACCCGGGATCTCCGCGGCTCCGTCCCAAGTGATGACAGGCATCGACATCCAAGATGCCGGGGACGTGAAGTCACTGACCGGCGAATCGGGTTTTGACGACGCCGGACCGTCGCTGCAGATCACCGTTCCCGGCCCGTCGGATGCCGTGGTGGAGGTCAAGCTGTTTGGCCGCGCCGGGCAGCAGGCCCTGCCGGGCGGGGGCGTTGTCACGGCCAAGGCCGGCACCGTCACCGAAGTGCCCCTTGCAGGCGTTCCTGCCGGCAAGTACACCGTTTCTGCCGCGTCCGACGTCAGCATCGTGGCCGCCGCGCGCGTAAGCCGGGGCCTGAAGTCCACCCAGAGCCTGGACTTCGCGTGGTCGCCGGCCACCGCCCAGCTTGGCAGCCAGCACATAGTCCCGCTTCCCCAGGGCGGGGAGCGGCAGCTGGTCTTCGGCGCCCTGGACGACAGGGCCACCATTTCCTACACCCCGATCACTGCCGACGGGAAACTCCGCACCGCGGCGACCGCGGACATTGCGGCCGGCACGACCACAACCCTCAAGGCAGCGGACAAGATCGGCAACTCGGCCGTCGTCGGATATGTGGTGTCCGCCTCCGGTGGAGCGGCCTACGGCACCGTGCTGCTGGAACGGGAGGGCAGGAACGATGTTTCCACCGTGGCCATCGCTCCGGGCGCCGAGGGCCAGGAAAAAGTACCGGTGACACTGGGCTACTAGCCGCGGACGTGCGGCAACTTAAACCCGGCCTAGTAGCGCCGGCGGTACACCGGGTCCAGTGTTTCCGGGGCGACGCCCAGCATTTCGGCGGTATGTTCCACCACCACGTCGTGCACCAGGTCCTGGAGTTCCTCCTTGACGGGGCAGGCCTGCTCAACCACGCGGCGGTACAGCGTGATGATGGGGCCCTCGTCCTCGGTGGCGGGGGTGTAGCAGCCCAAGGGAGCGGGCGAGCCGTCGGCCACCAGCTGTTCCAGGTTCGGCGGGATCTCGTCGACGGCGAACCGGACGCCGTCGAGCGGCTTGCCCCAGATGTCATGGAGCCGCTGGGCGGAGTCCATGACGAGTTCATCAAACCGGTCCGAGCGGCTTCGGTAGCCGGGGAGCGTGGGCAGCAGCAGTTCGCCCCGGAGGCCGCGGCCGTGCCGGTTGCGCCGGCGCTGGGTGAAGCTCCGGCCAGCGGGGACCCCGGTGGCGTCCCCGGACGTTTCCGGGTCAGCCAACCGGACCGTGAAACCCGAAGCATGGTGCGATGACTGCATATACAGACTTTAGACCCGCCGAATGATTTGCGCGACATAACCGGACCGGAGCCGCGCTGCCGTGGCGCGGGCCGTCCGTCAATGTCGGGAAATCTGCCCAGGGCAGAGTATTCTGTGTTTTCGTGGGTGCAATACGTCAGTGTTCCAGGTCAGCCTGCCGCCAGTCTGCGGTGGCAACTCTGACGTACGTCTACGCGGACTCGACGGCCGTCCTCGGCCCGCTGGCAACCTACGCGGAGCCGCACTGCTACGACCTTTGCGAGCAGCATGCCGGTTCGCTGACCGTCCCGCGCGGCTGGGAAGTGCTCCGCCTCGCCATGCCCTCGCAGCCGCCCCAGCCCGGTCCTGACGACCTTCTCGCCCTGGCCGACGCCGTCCGTGAGGCAGCGTCCCGCCCGGCGTCCCCGGCCCCGGGCCAGCGCGCCGCCCACTCGGCGCTGGAGGCACCGGCCGCAACCGAAGGCACACGCCGCGGCCACCTGCGCATCCTGCGCGAACCGTCCTAATTCTGCACAAAACTTCCTCATACCGAACTGGCGGTAGGCTGGAAGCTGAAATCCGTCAGCCACAGCGCTTGTGCCCAGCAGGGAGCATCCACCATGCCAAAGATCAGTCCTGAACTGTTGTCCGTTCTGCGGTGCCCGGTCACCGGATCGGCTCTGACCCAGGAGGGCGAGGAACTCGTTTCAACCTCGGCGGCGGAGGGCGGCGAACGGCTACGGTACGCCATCGAAGACGGCATTCCGCTGCTGCTTCCCCCGGAACTCCGCGCCGCAGCCTCGGCCGCCCGGTCGGACCAGCACGACGCCGGCCCCGCAGCGGCCGCCCCTACCGCCTAACACCCAGCCAGCACCGCAGAAGGCTAGACGCCGGACACAGCAAAGGATTCCCATGACGTTCGATTACAAGGTTGCCGACATCTCCCTGGCCGAGGCCGGGCGCCACCAGATCCGCCTCGCCGAGCACGAGATGCCGGGGCTGATGTCGCTGCGCCGGGAATTCGGACCCAGCCAGCCCCTCAAGGGCGCCCGGATCGCCGGGTCGCTGCACATGACGGTACAGACCGCCGTGCTCATCGAGACCCTCACCGCACTCGGCGCCGAGGTCCGCTGGGCCTCCTGCAACATCTTCTCCACCCAGGACGAGGCCGCCGCCGCAGTGGTGGTGGGCACCGGCACCGTGGAGAACCCGCAGGGCGTTCCCGTGTTCGCCTGGAAGGGCGAAACGCTGGAGGAATACTGGTGGACCGCTGAGCAGATCCTCACCTGGCCCGGCGCCGACGCGAACCCTGAGCTGGGCCCGAACATGATTCTCGACGACGGCGGCGACGCCACGCTGCTGCTGCACCGCGGCGTGGAGTTCGAGGCAGCAGGGGCCGTTCCGGCAGCCGCGGCCAACGACCCCGAGGAATACGGGATCGTCCTTGACGTGCTGCGCCGGACGCTGGCCGAGGACCCGAAGAAGTGGACCCGGCTCGCCGCCGGCATCCACGGCGTCAGCGAGGAAACCACCACGGGCGTGCACCGCCTCTACCAGCTCGCCGAACAGGGCAAGCTGCTCTTCCCGGCGATCAACGTCAACGACTCCGTGACGAAGAGCAAGTTCGACAACAAGTACGGCATCCGGCATTCACTGCCGGACGGCCTCAACCGGGCCACCGATGTCCTCATCGGCGGCAAGGTCGCCGTCGTCTGCGGCTACGGCGACGTCGGCAAGGGTGCCGCCGAGGCGCTCCGCGGCCAGGGCGCCCGCGTTATCGTCACCGAGATCGATCCCATCTGTGCGCTTCAGGCAGCCATGGACGGCTACCAGGTGGCCAAGCTGGAAAGCGTGCTGGACCAGGGCGACATCTTCATCACCACCACGGGCAACAAGGACGTCATCATGGCCGAGCACATGGCCGGCATGAAGAACAAGGCCATCGTGGGCAACATCGGGCACTTCGACAACGAAATCGACATGGCAGGCCTCGGCCGGATCCCCGGCATCCGGAAGGTCGAGATCAAGCCCCAGGTCCACGAATGGGTCTTCGGCGGCGACTCCGCGGACAGCACCCGGTCCATCATCGTCCTGTCCGAAGGGCGGCTGCTGAACCTGGGCAACGCCACCGGCCACCCGTCGTTCGTCATGAGCAACTCCTTCGCCAACCAGACCATCGCGCAGATCGAGCTGTTCACCAAGAAGGACCAGCCCGAAGGCGAGCGGGAATACGAAAACCAGGTCTACGTACTGCCCAAGATCCTGGACGAGAAGGTGGCACGCCTGCACCTCGATGCCTTGGGTGTTGAGCTGACCGAACTGTCCAAGGACCAGGCCGACTACCTGGACGTGGACGTGGCCGGCCCGTACAAGCCGCAGCACTACCGCTACTAGCCGCAGACCCTAACCCCGCACCCCGGCACGCCGTGGAACTCCAGGGCGGCCGGGGTTAGCTCCGCCGTGCGATAAAATTGGCTGGTCAGCGCTACCGCTGGGCACACGACGGATGCCGATCGGCAACCCGGTGGGACACGGAGAAACCAGTCATGACGGAAAAGAACAACCGGAAAACCGGCAAAATCATCGCCGTCGTTGCCATTTGCGCTGCCGTTGCCGCCGGCGGCATCGGCGTCGCCACGGCGCCTGGCTGGGCCAATCCCGCACCGCAATCCGAGGCTTCCAGCCCCGTCCGCAACGAACCAGGCCTGGCCACCCCCGTGGTCAAGGCCGTCGAACTGGGCGTGACACCGCTCGACGGCGCCAAGGGCGTCAACCCCGCGGTGGCGCCCTCCGTCAAGGCGGTCAACGGCCGCGTCCAGGACGTCGTGCTGGTCCCGGCCGCCGGGGGAGAGTCCGTCAAGGGCACTGTGAGCGCCGACGGCAGCACGTGGACGGCCGTGGACCCGCTGCTCTTCAACACGCCGTACACCTACAGCTACACCATCGTGGACGAGGCGGGCCGGGAAACCAAAAAGGTCCAGACCTTCACCACCGTGGAGCCCGCCAATGAGGCGGACGCCGCCGTGTACCCGGAGAACGGCTCCACGGTTGGCGCAGGACAGCCCATCGACATCGTCTTCAGCGAACCCGTCATCAACAAGGCGGCGGTTGAAAAGGCCGTCAAGATCACTGTCTCCTCCAAGCAGCCCGTCGCCTGGCACTGGTACTCGGATCAGAAGGTGCGCATCCGCCCCGAGAAGTTCTGGGCGTCCAACACCCAGGTCACCGTGGACATGAAGCTGTTCGGGGTGGACTTCGGTCAGGGCATGATCGGCAACTTCAACGCCAAAGTGCAGTTCACGGTGGGCCAGCAGCGCCTGGCAGTGGTGGATGACAACACCAAAACCATGAAGGTTTACTTCGACGGCAAGCTGGTGAGGACCGCGCCCGTCACCCTGGGCGGCTCGGACTGGCTTTCCCCGTCCGGCTACGCCGTGATCATGGAGCAGGAACGGCATTCCAAGTTCAACGCTGGCAGCATCGGCCTGAAGCCCGGCGACAAGGGCTACTACCCGCCGCTGACCGTGGAGTACGCCAACAGGCTCACGTCCTCCGGCGTCTATGTCCACCAGGCACTCGAATCGGCATGGGGCTACGTGGGCGTATCCAACGTCTCCCACGGCTGTGTCGGGCTGCTGCCCGTGGACGCAGCCTGGTTCTTCAACAACATGAAGTCCGGCGACGTCGTCCAGGTCCTGAATACGGGCGCCGCCCCCGTCGAGCCGCTCGAGGGCTACGGCGACTGGAACATTCCCTGGGCCCAATACGCGAAGCGGTAAACCCCAGCACGCGAAGCGGTAGAGACAGTACTAGCTGTCCCGGGCCGCCGTGAACGGGAGCCGGTGCAGCCGTTCCGCGATCCGGTTGCTTTCCCTGCGTGCCGCGCCCAGCCTGCGGAGTTCGCGTGTGCGGCGTTCGGCCAGCACGGCAGCCAGGTAGTCGTGTGGAGTGGTTCCCGGTGGCGGTGACGGTGCCACATATCCGGACATCTCGGTGGCGAGGGCTGCGGCCATGCCGCTGCGCGACAGGGGCGACATCCGTGGCGCCTGGCGCATGAATTGCGCGGCACGCCGTCCCAGGGCGTCCGGAATCCGGCCGATGTCCGCGGCTTCCGCCCAGGCGGCGAGGTGCCTCGGAGCCACGGGGACGATTGCGGGTTCCACCGGGACCCGGCGCCGCAGCGAATAGGTACCGGCCACGATGTCCCCGAGCCGGCGGGACCTGCTGTCGAAGAGCGCGACGGTGATGGCAACGCCGCCGAAGGTCAGGTAGATCTCCAGGAAGCCGATCAGCGCCCTGATGACCGCATGGCGGAAACGGATGGCCCCGCCGTCGTCACGCACTATCCGCAGCCCGGCCGCCAGTTTGCCCAGCGAGAGGCCGCGGGTCAGGGTCTCCACCGTTGCCGGGACAATGACGAAGCACAACACCACGCTGACCAGGGTGAGCGCCCCGGCGGCCGCCTCGTCCAGTTCATCCCGGGCGGCGCCCATTGCCATCAGGATGGCGATCAGCAGCGCGGAATGCACCACGACGTCGAGAATAAGACCGAGGGAGCGGGCAGCGAAGGACGCCGGTCGGAGTTCAAGGACGACTGCCTCGCCTGTGATGAGTGGACTCAATTCCTGCCCCGTACGTCGTTCCGGCCACCGGTCGCCTAAAGTCTAGTTCTCCGCAGGCTAGGGTAGGAGCGTGGACATGGACGCCTTCGCCGCCGTCAACTCGGACACATGGTCGCGGCTGCATCACCTTGCGAACAAGCGGCGCCTGAGCGGCGCCGACGCCGATGAACTGCTGCGCCTGTACCAGGTGACCTCCGCCCACCTCTCCCTGCTGCGTTCCACCGGGCCGGAAAGCGGCCTGTCAGCGTCGCTGTCCGCCACGCTGGCGCAGGCGCGCACCCGCTTCACCGGCGTGCGGTCGAACTTCATGGAAGACCTGGCGCAGTTCTTCGTGCTGTCCCTTCCGGCCGCTCTGTACCGGATCCGCTGGCTGACGGTGGCCTGCGGCGCCGCGTTCTGCCTTGTCGGCTGCGCTTTCGCACTGTGGATTGGCACCTCACCCGAGGCCCTGCGTGCTGTCGCCTCGGAAGCGGAAGTCCAGCGGTATGTCGAGGAGGACTTCATTGACTACTACTCGGAGAACCCTGCGGCGTCGTTTGCCGGCGCCGTCTGGACCAACAACGCCTGGATCAGCGCCCAGGCCGTCGCCCTGGGCATCACCGGTTTCTGGGTGCCCATGATCCTGTTCGCCAACGCACAGGGTGTGGGGGTGGCCGCGGGGATGTTTGCCGCGGTTGGGAAGACTGACGTGTTTTTCAGCTACATCCTGCCGCACGGCCTGATGGAGCTGACGGCGGTGTTCGTGGCCTGCGCGGCCGGGCTGAGAATCTTTTGGGCGATGGTGTCGCCAGGCACCCGGACCCGCTCGCGCGCCGTTGCAGCAGAGGGCCGGTCCATGATCACGGTGGCGCTGGGCCTCGTTTTGGTGCTGTTTGTGTCGGGCCTCGTGGAGGGCTTTGTTACGCCCAGTACCTTGCCGGTGTGGGCAAAGATCAGTATCGGCGCGGCTGTGCTGGCGGCATACTGGTTATATGTGCTGGTCTGCGGGGGACGGGCCTACCGCGCCGGCGCCCGCGGCGACCTGGGCAGCCAGGACGCCGGCTACACCGAACTCGCGGCCTGATTCTTACCGCCAGCCGAATATTCGACGCAGGCGGCGGGGTGGCACATCGCGGTGCCGGAGCGGCTGACGGTAGGCTCTTGGGGAGATACAAAGCGCTGCCTGGCCCGGCCTTGCCGGTGGCCATGGAGCGTGGACGCCTACGGAAGTGAAGCTGCAGTGAAAGACAATACTCCGACACCGTCCGGACGCCTTGATCCGCGGCTGGATCCGGCGGCGAACCCCGCTCCGGCTCCCGCGGAGGACACCGACGAGCCGGCGTTTGAATGGATGAAGCCCGCGCCTGCAGCCCGCGCCGCCGAGGGGGAGGGCGCCACCGGTCCTGCACGTTCCGCGTCCGGCTCCGCAGATCCCGCTGTCGGACAGCCGGAAAGCCGTGCCGACCGCAAGGCTGCCGAGGCGGCCGCGGCCGAGAGTGCCGAAACTGACCGGAGCGCGGCGGCAGGCCAGCCGCCCCGGTCCGATGCTCCGTCCTCGGTCCGTTCCTCCTCCTCCATGGGCACCCACTACAGTGAGCCGCTCCCCACATCCGCCCTGCAGGTGCGCCCGCCGCAGGAGGAAGTGGAGCGCCGCAACGCCGAGCGCGAGCAGGCAGCCCGCGCCAAGCCGGTGCTGCCCCGGTTCCTCCAGGTCCTGCTGGCCATTTTCTATCCGGTGATCCTTTTGGTCCTTGCCGTGCGCGCCGTGACCAGCCCGCTCTTCCTGTGGGCCGAGTACCACCGGCCCGGTTTCCCCGGGGACGGCTACGGCTTCAACGCGGACGACCGCATGACCTACGGCTCCTACGCCGTGGACTACCTGAGCAACTGGTCCGGTCCGCGCTACCTGGGCGAACTGGTTAACCGCAGCGGCGAAAAGCTGTTTAAGGACGGCGAGGTCAGCCACATGGCCGATGTGAAGCTCGTCTTCCTGTCCGCGTTCGGGGCCGGGGCACTGATGATTCTGATCAGCATCATCGCGATCATCTACCTACGGCGGCGCACGCCCGGCGGAGTGCGCCGGGGGCTGTTCGCCGGCTCCATCGTGACGCTGGTGCTCATCATCGGCCTGGGCACGCTCGCTGCCCTCGGCTGGCAGCAGTTCTTTACCGAGTTCCACCGCATCTTCTTCGCCGCCGGCTCCTGGACGTTTGCGCTGGAGGATACGCTCATCCGGCTCTTCCCCGGGCAGTTCTGGATCGACGCCGGACTGGTCATCGCCGCGCTTGTCCTGATTACCGCTGTGGTGACGTTGATTCTGACCTGGCCCACCCGCAGGCGCCGCGGCCTGGCACCGGCACGGAAGGGCCGCAAGGGTGACGGCCCGGATGGCAACGACGTGAACGACGACGCTCCGGAGGCAGGCACCGTACGGCCCGTGAACCTGTAGCGGCTTCCGGGCAGATCAGTCTGCTCAGCCGTACAGCCGCTCGATTTCCGCTGCAAAGTCCTTGACGACGGCGGCCCTCTTGAGTTTGAGGGAGGGCGTCAGGTGCCCGGACTCCACGGTGAAGGCTGCGTCCAGGACCTGGAACTTGCGGATGGATTCGGCCTTGGACACGAGGCTGTTGGCCTGGTCCACCGCTTCCTGGATGGCACTGCGTACCGCGGGGTCCGTGCAGGCTTCCGCGGGGCTGAGCGGCGGAATGCCACGCCCGGTGCACCAGTGCCTGAGGCCTTCGGCGTCGAGGTTGACCAGGGCAGAAATGAACGGCTTCCCGTCACCCACCAGCACGGCGTGGCCCACCAGCCGGTGTTCGCGGATCTTTTCCTCAAGCGGCCCGGGTGCCACGTTTTTGCCGGCAGCCGTGACCAGCAGGTCCTTCTTACGGCCGGTGATGGTGAGGAACCCGTCGGCGTCCAGGGAGCCCAGGTCCCCGGTGCGGAAAAAGCCGTCGGTGAACGCCTCGGCGTTAGCCGCCTCGTTCGCGTGGTAGCCCTTGAACACACCGATGCCGCTGACCAGGACCTCCCCATCCTCGGCGATGCGGATGGTGGTGCCCGGCGCCGGGATACCCACCGTGCCCACCCGGGTGAGGCCGGCGGTGTTCGCCGTGCAGGGCGCGGTCGTCTCCGTCAGGCCGTAGCCTTCGAGCACGGCGATCCCGGCGCCCCTGAAGAAGTGCGCATCGCGCGCATTGAGCGGGCTCGCGCCGGAAACGGCGTACTTCATGTTGCCGCCGAACACCTGGCGCAGCCGGGGATACACAAGGCGGTCAAACACAGCGTGCTGGGCCCGCAGCATGGCGCCCGGGCCGCTGCCCTCGCCACGCGCGGCGGCATCAAGCGCCTGCGAATAGCGGACGGCCACCCCCGCGGCGGCACTGAACAGCCGCGACTTCCCGGCATCCTTCGCCTTCTGTTCCGCTCCGGCGCGGATCTTCTCGAAGATGCGGGGCACAGCGAGCAGGAAGGTCGGCTTGAAGGTTCCCAGGTCATCAAGCAGCTGTGCGTTTCCCGAAGTGTGGCCGAGAGTGACACCGGCGGTGAGGCACACCACCTGGACGGCCCTGGCCAGCACATGGGCCAACGGCAGGATCATCAGGGTCCTGGCGTTCTCCTGCTGCAGCAGTTCGGGCAGGAAGGCCACGATGTTCCGGGCCACGAGGGCGAAGTTTCCATGCGTGATCTCGCAGCCTTTTGGCCTGCCGGTGGTTCCGGAGGTATAGACGAGGGACGCAACATCCGACAACGCCGCTGCCGAGCGGTGCCGCTCCAGTTCGGCGTCTGACACCCCCGCCCCCGCGCCGGCGAGGCTGGCAAGGTTGGGGGCGTCGCCGTCGTAATCCATCCGGACCACCGGCACCAGGCGGCCGGCCAGGACGCTGGAGGCGGACAGGACCTGCTCCAGCAGCGCCGCCTTCTGCCGGTCCTCAACGAAGACCCGCCCGGCGCCCGAGTCAGACAGGATCCACTCCACCTGGCTCGCCGAGGAGGTTTCGTAGATGGGCACGGTCACGCCGCCGGCAAACCAGACGGCGAAATCCACCAGTGTCCACTCGTAGCGGGTGGCAGAAAGGACCGCAACGGTGTCCCCGGGGGCCAGACCACCGGCAATGAGGCCTTTGGCCAGTGCCGTGACCTGGTCCAGGAAGTGCCCGGCGGTGACGTTCTGCCAGCCGCTGGCGTCCCGGCGGGCGTAGACGGCGTGCGAAGGATTGTGCCGGTAGCAGTCCAGGAGCAGGTCGGTGACGTTGCTGCTGTCCTCCAGGGCAACCATCAGTTCCGTGCTTGCTTCCCTCACAGGCGGGTCTCCATTTCGTTGCTGATCACGTCGGGTCTCCACCTGCAATCGTGCCTCAGATCCAGGAGGGCATCCACATCCTGAGCCGCCAGTCCTGGTAGGTGATCATTTCGGCGGTCCAGACCGGGTAGAAGAAGGACGAGATCAGGACCGCGGCCACCACGAACAGGGCCACCCCGTACAGCCCGGAACGCCGCCGCCACGGCGGGTCGCTGGTTTTCCCCAGGACCAGGCCCAGGCAGTAGACGAGCGCCAGGACCAGGAAGGGCTCGAAGGACACCGCGTAGAAGAAGAACATGGTGCGTTCCGGGTACATGAACCACGGCAGGTAGCCGGAGCCGACGGCGGCCAGTATGGCCCCGGCGCGCCAGTCGCGCCTGCCCGCCCACCAGAACAAAAGGATCACCAGCGAGATGGCGGCGCTCCACCAGATCAGCGGGTTTCCGACGGACAGGATGGCCGTGGTGCAGTTGGCGAAATCGCAGCCGGGGGTGCCCTGTTTGGGGGACTCGTAGAAGAACGAGGTGGGCCTGCCCATCACCAGCCAGCTCCAGGCGCTCGCCTCGTACGGGTGTTCCGAGCTGAGGCCCTGGTGGAACTTGTAGGCCTCAAGGTGGTAGTGCGCCAGGGACCGGACAGAGTCCGGCAGCCAGCCCCATTCCGCGCTGGGGTTCGTCTCCGCCCACCGCCGGTAGTAGGCATCGGTCGACCGGAACCATCCCGTCCAGCTGACGGCGTACGTCACGGCGGCCACGGGCACGGTGCTGAGGAAGGCCAGGAGCCCGTCCTTGATGATTCCGGCGCTGACCCAGCCGCGGATGCCGGCGATCCGGCGGGCGCTGAGGTCCCAGAACACCGTCAGGAGCCCGAAGCCGGCCAGGAAAAACAGCGCCGACCACTTGGTGCCGACGGCCAGGCCCAGGCAGACGCCCGCCGCAACCCGCCACCAGCGGACCCCCAGCCACGGGCCGGACAGGAGCAGGAGCGCTGATGGCCTGCCGGTGGGGGAGGCAGCCGCCGCCCTGCCGAGCCTGGCGGCCAGCCGCCGCCGGCCGTCGTCGCGGTCCAGCAGCAGCGCGCCGAATGCCGCCAGGACCCAGAACATGAGGAAGATGTCCAGCAGCGATGTTCGGGACATGACGAGGTGGTGGCCGTCGACGGCGAGCAGCAGCCCGGCTGCTGCCCCCAGGATCAGGGAGCCGAAGAGTTTCTGGGCTATCAGCGCAACGAGGGCGACCGACAGGGTCCCGGTCAGTGCCGCGGCGAACCGCCAGCCGAAGGGATTGTCAGCGCCGAACAGCCACATACCGGCCGCGATCATCCACTTGCCCACGGGCGGGTGCACCACGTATTCGGGGGTGTTCAGCAGCACGTTGGGGTTGCCGGCCACGAATGCGTCGTTGGCCTTGTCAGGCCAGCTCCGCTCGTAGCCACTCACCAGCAGCGAGTAGCCGTCCTTGACGTAGTACGTCTCGTCGAACACGAGGTTGCGGGGGACATCCAGCCGGACGAACCTCAGGATCCCGCCCACAACGGCGGTCAGCGCGGGAACCAGCCAGAACCAGAGCCGCAGCGACGGCGGGTAGTCCCGCCAGGTGCGGATGCCGCCGATCAGGCGCCGCGTGAGGGCGGCTGCCGTGAAGGCCTCCGAGGGGCGGCTGATCCAGCGCTGCACGTGCGGGCCGCGGCCTTCCGTGGCGGGTGCGGAAGCCGGGGTACTTGCTGGTTCGGCCCCGTCAGGCCGCACGGAGGTCTGTGTCACGAGCCCATGCTACCGTTTGCGGCCGCTTGGAACCTGGGAGAGGCGAGCAGGCCAGGCGGCAGTAGGCTGGATCCGTGGACCATGATGCGAGCACCGCCCCTGACAGCAGTTCCGACCCTTCCAGCAGTGCAGAACCGGCAGACACCGCCGGCGGAAGGGAGCAGGACCTCCGCAGCGGCGGTCCGGGACGGATCGTCCTGGCGGCAACACCCATCGGCAATGTGGGCGACGCTTCAGCAAGGCTGGTGGAGCTGCTGGCCACGGCGGATATTGTGGCTGCCGAGGACACCCGCCGCCTGCACCGCCTGGTACAGAGCCTGGACGTCGCCGTGAGCGGGCGGATCATCAGCTACCACGAGCACAACGAGGCCACCAAGACCGCGGAGCTCCTGCAGCAGGTCCGCGCCGGGAAAACCCTTGTCATGGTCACCGACGCCGGCATGCCCGCTGTCTCCGACCCCGGCTTCCGGCTCGTCGAAGGCGCGGTCGCCGCCGGCCTTACGGTCACGGCCGTCCCCGGCCCGTCGGCTGTCCTCACCGCCCTGGCCCTGTCCGGCCTGCCCACCGACAGGTTCTGTTTCGAAGGCTTCCTCCCGCGGAAGGCCGGCGAACGCGCCGCCCGTCTGGCGGATCTCGACGCCGAACGCCGCACCATGGTCTTCTTTGAGGCCCCGCACCGGCTTGAGGCCATGCTGCGGGCACTGCACGAGCGCTTCGGCCCGGACCGGCGCGCGGCGGTCTGCCGCGAACTCACCAAGACCTACGAGGAAGTCCTCCGCGGCTCGCTCCGCGAGATGCTGCAATGGGCGGAGACCAGCGAGGTGCGCGGCGAGATCGCCGTCGTGGTGGCCGGCGCCCCGGAGCGTGCCCCTGGCTCGCCGGAGGATGGCGTCGCCGCCGTCAACGAACTCGTGGCCAAGGGCGTCCGGCTCAAGGAAGCCGTGGCGGCCGTCGCCGAGGAAACCCGCGTCAGCAAGCGGGAGCTGTACTCCGCCGTGCTCGCGGCGCGGTGACCTCCCCGATCCGGTGACCCCGCCGCAACGGTGCGCTTCCAGCCGCCGGCGGCACTGCCGAGGCGGCTGTGCAGCTGCACAACGAATGGCGCCACCGGCAGTGCGCCGATGCGTAGACACTGCGGAGATCCCGGCAGTACCGTGGCTTTAATCCAGCCAAGCTAGCAGCGGGCGGCAGGCGGCGGCACGCCGTATGCGGGAGCTGCACATAACCGGCAATCCGATTGCTGACGAGGGAGTCACCGTGTCTGTTACTACACAGTCCACTGCTACCGCAGAACGCGAAAGCGAATTGCTCGCGTCTGTTCCCACCGGCCTGCTCATCAACGGCGAGTGGCGTCCCGCGGCGTCGGGCAAGACGTTCGACGTCGAGGATCCCGCTACCGGGAAGACACTGCTGAGCATCGCCGACGCCGGCGCTGAGGACGGCGCTGCTGCCCTGGACGCGGCCGCCGCCGCCCAGGAGTCCTGGGCCAAGGTGCCGCCGCGGGAGCGCGGCGAGATCCTGCGCCGCGCCTTTGAACTGGTCACCGAGCGCGCCGAGGACTTCGCGCTGCTGATGACCCTGGAAATGGGCAAGCCGCTGGCCGAGGCACGCGGCGAGGTCACCTATGGCGCCGAGTTCCTGCGGTGGTTCTCCGAGGAAGCCGTCCGTGCTTTCGGCCGCTACTCTGTCTCCCCGGATGGCAAGTCCCGCCTCTTGGTGACCAAGAAGCCCGTGGGCCCGTGCCTGCTGATCACGCCGTGGAACTTCCCGCTGGCCATGGCCACCCGCAAGATCGCCCCCGCCGTCGCGGCCGGCTGCACGATGGTGCTGAAGTCCGCCAACCTGACCCCGCTGACCTCGCAGCTGTTCGCTGCCGTCATGCAGGAAGCCGGACTGCCCGCCGGCGTCCTGAACGTCATCCCCACGTCCACGGCCGGCGCCACCACTGGCCCGCTGATCAAGGACTCCCGTCTCCGGAAGCTCTCCTTCACCGGGTCCACCGAGGTGGGCCGCCGCCTGCTGTCCGACGCCTCCGAAACCGTCCTGCGGACCTCGATGGAACTGGGCGGCAACGCCCCGTTCGTGGTGTTTGAGGATGCCGACGTCGATGCCGCCGTCGCCGGGGCCATGCTGGCCAAGCTGCGGAACATGGGCGAGGCCTGCACCGCCGCGAACCGCTTCATTGTGCACGAGTCCGTGGCCGACGAATTTGCGGAGAAGTTCGCCGCGAAGATGAAGGAGATGACCACCGCCCGCGGCACGGAGCCCGAATCCAAGGTCGGCCCGCTGATCGACGCCAAGAGCCGGGACAAGGTGCACGAACTGGTCACCGACGCCGTCTCCGCCGGTGCCACCGCCGTGGTGGGTGGCGCCCCGGTGGAAGGCCCCGGGTACTTCTACCAGCCGACGATCCTCAAGGGCGTCAGCGAAGGCACCCGGATCCTGTCCGAGGAGATCTTCGGCCCTGTCGCCCCGATCACCACCTTCTCCTCCGAGGACGACGCTGTACGCCTGGCCAACAACACCGAATACGGGCTGGTGGCCTACGTCTTCACGAAGGACCTCAACCGCGGCATCCGGATGGGCGAGCGGCTCGAGACCGGCATGCTCGGCCTGAACGCCGGTGTTGTGTCCAACGCTGCAGCACCCTTCGGCGGCGTCAAGCAGTCCGGCCTGGGCCGTGAAGGCGGCCTCGAGGGCATCGAGGAATACCTCTACACGCAGTACATCGGCATCGCCGACCCCTACGCCGGCTAATAAACCAGGCGCCGGACAGTATGGCAAAACGCACTGGCCCGCAGGAATCCTGCGGGCCAGTGCGTTTTTTGCGTGGCGGTTGCTGTCCCGGCGTTTAGCGGGCCGCAGCACGGACGCGCGCATACTCCTCGCGGGAAACCGGCGTGGCGTCCGGCGATCCCAGCTGGTGGAGCGGAATCCGGTGCGTCTCCTTGGCGGACCAGGCCGCTATCGCCCCGACCACCGTGATGCCGAAGCAGATGGAGCCGACGGTGAGCGGAACGTTTGCCGACCCCGGGGGAGCGACCACCGCGAAGAGGCTCGGCAGGAAGGACGTGATCAGGAGCCCGATGTTCTGGGAGATGGCGAACCCGGTGACCCGCGTGCGGGAGGGGAAGAGCTCCTGGAAGAAGCTGGCGAAGGTGGCGTTCCAGACCTGGTACAGCGTGCCCCACATGAGGATCGCGAGGACGATGGTCAGCGGCACGTTGTTCTGGCTGACCGCGTACAGGTACCCGTAGGCCAGCACGCCGGAGCCCAGTGAACCGACGATCATCAGCGGCCGCCGGCCGAACCGGTCCGAGAGGTCGCCGAACCAGGGGATGAGGGCCAGCGCAATGACGTTGGCCAGCACCGGGATCCAGAGATAGACGGTGGTGCTCATGCCGATGCCGTACCCGGGCTGCGTGGCGTAGGCCGCGCCGAAAACCGCAACGGTGACGCCCACAACGTTGACCAGCGTCATGCAGACCGCCCGCACCACGTTCAGCCCGCTTTCGCGCAGCACCTGGACCACCGGCATCTTGGGAACGTCCTTGAGCGCTTTCTCCTCCACAAAGACGGGCGTCTCCTCAACCCGGCGGCGGATCATGTAGCCGGCGAACACCACCAGGGCGCTGAGGAGGAACGGGATGCGCCAGCCCCAGGCGTGGAAGTCCTCCGCGGACAGCACGGCCGAGAGCGGAAGGAAGACGGCGGCGGCGATGATCTGCCCGGCCTGGGTGCCCTGGAGGGCGAAGCTGGCATAGAAGCCGCGCCGCCCGAACGGGGCGTGCTCCACAATCATGGCGCTGGCCCCGCTCAGCTCCCCGGCCACGGCGAATCCCTGGACGAGGCGAAGGACCAGCAGCAGGGCCGGGGCCAGGATGCCAACCTGGTCGTAGGTGGGCAGCAGGGCCACCGCGAAGGTTGAGACGCCCATCAGCAGCATGGCCAGGACCAGGACGTTCTTGCGGCCGTGCTTGTCACCCCACTGGCCAAGGACGAATGCCCCGATCGGGCGGGCGACGTATCCCACTGCGTACGTGCCGAGCGAGGCGATCAGCGCTACGGTCGGGTTTCCTGCCGGGAAGAAAACGGTGGGAAAGACCAGGGCCGCGGCCTGGGCGTAGATGAACCAGTCGTAGTACTCGAGGGCGCTGCCCACCCAGCCGCTGGCGGCAGCCTTCCGGGTGCTGCTCGTCCGGTGCGTGCCGGACTGTTGCGGTTCAGCCGAAGTCCGCAGGTTGTGTGTGTCGCTCTTCATGTCGTCCTCCTTTGGACAATCGTCTGCCCCGCCGGATTCGCCCCGTTGCTGGGTCTCAGATCAGGTGGGAAGGATGCGCGCCCCGCGCCGCCAAGGCTGCTGCGGTCCGCGGACAGCTTCTCTGCTTTTCGCAAGCTTTGGACGTCTGTGGAATGCGCTTTCCCGTTTCTCAAAGATAAGGTGGCGGCGGTCACATGTCAAACGTCGGGAATGCCGCTGGCGGGGTGTGCGGGCGGC
This sequence comes from Arthrobacter sp. K5, assembly GCF_040448525.1. Lineage (NCBI taxonomy): Bacteria > Bacillati > Actinomycetota > Actinomycetes > Micrococcales > Micrococcaceae > Arthrobacter > Arthrobacter sp. K5. The sequence continues at coordinate 4,594,956 of NZ_CP159279.1, forward strand.
TAGCCTTCCCGCAGGCGCCGAAGGCCGCTGCGGGTCCTGCGCCACAGTACCGAGGCGCCGTGTCCCGTCCGGAGCGCGGCCCGTCGCAAAACGCGGAAAGGCCATCCGGCGACGGATCCCCAGCGGACGAGGACCGACCTCGGCAGCCAGTCGGCCCGGAGCCGGCCGATTATGCCGGCATTTCGGCGGAGCGCCCGCCGCACCTGACCGATGTGCTCGACGGCGGTTTCCTCCGGCAGGCCGCGGCGTGTGCCGTCCGGGGCCGCGGGCCGGCCGTACTGATGCCGCTCGTAGGCATCCGTCAGGACGGTCACGGCCCGGTCGGTCTCGGCATCGGGCCGGTGTCCGCTTCCGGTGTCGGGTCCGATTGCGGTGTCTGGCGGGTTTGCGGAGTCTGGTCCGGCGGGGGTTGATTCGGCCCGCAGCCGCATGGCCGGGGAACCGCGCAGCCGGGCCGAGAATGTCCGCGGGGTCTCGCTCGGCTCAGGACGGACGCCGTAGTCCGTGGCCAGGTCCTGGAGCTCCGACCAGACGAGCGGCGGCTCGGCCAGCCGGTTCCTGCCGGTGCCCGTTCCCCTGAGGCGCCTTGCCCGGATGCCTCCGCGCACCAGGCGGGGTGAGGCGGCCAGGAGGACCAGCAGCAGAACCCCGGCGGCAGTGTAGAGTGCGGGCGCCAGTTGGTTCCCGGCGTCGGCGGTTCCGCCCCCCGGCAGGGGCAGCGGTGCCGGCGCCGTCGACGACGGTGCCGTGGCGCCGTTGCTCGGCACCAGACCGTCATTGTTCTGGTCGTTGGTGCTGGCGCCGCCTGACGTTGAGGAGTCCTGCGCGTACGGCGGGACCACGCCGCGCGAGGGGGTAGGTTCAAACGGAACCCAGCCGAGGCCCTGGAAATACAGCTCGGGCCAGGCATGGGCATCACGGGCGTCAACTTCGAACTCCGGAAGCGCCCCCTGGCCGGCAACGGACACCGTGGCGCCGGTCTGCCTGCCCGGTGCGTAGCCGACGGCGATCCTGCTCGGGATGCCTTCGAGCCGCGCCATGACCGCCATGGCGGAGGCGAAGTGGATGCAGTAGCCGCTCTTCTGGGTCAGGAAATCCGCCAGGACGGACAGCCCGTTTCCGTCATACCCGCCCTGGACGGGGGATTCCAGGGAATAGGTGAAGTCCGGGCCGCGCAGGAACCTCTGGATCGCCATCGCTTTGGCATAGGCTGTACGGCTGTTTGCTGTGACGGATTCAGCGGTTGTCCGGACGATGTCCGGAACGTTCGACGGCGGCCGGATGAACTCCTCCGGGACACCCTGGACGGGGGCGGAGGACGCGTCCAGCAGTTCGGTCGTCAGTTTCGGCACCGAGGACTGAACCAGATACTGCTGGTCCCGGGAGTTGGTATCGGTGCCCTTGATGCTCAACGTCGCAGGATCCCAACTCCACCGCCCGGTCAGCCCGTTGACGGATTCGGGGGCGTACGGAACAGGGAGGTAGGGGCTGGTGAAGTCACCGGTGTTCACCACCGTCACCTGCCGGGTCTGTTCGGGTGCCAGGATCTCGTGGCCTGCGTCCATCCGTCCGGTGCCTGCCCGGCGGCTGGCATTGCGGTCGTCCGGGGACCAGGACTCGCCGTCGAACCGGTCCACGGTGACCGAGCGCAGGTAGAGGGGCGTGGTGGCGTTAGTGGCGTAGGTGATCCTGCCCTCGCCCGTCGGGGTGCGCAGGCTGTTGCCGAGGCTGATCATGGGATTCAGTCCTGTGGCTGTACCCCAGGGGTTCAGCCGGGAGCCCTGGGGGAATGTGCCCTGGTCGAAGCCTGGAACCACAAGCTGCAGCAGGAGCGTGACCACCAGGGTCACGGCTCCGGTCAGGGCAGCCCGCCTGATCTGGCCCGGGTTGCGGGCAGTGTCCGCCTCCGTCCGTGCGTCGGGCGCAAACCACTGGCTGCAGGCGAGGATCACCAGATAGCCGGCCGCCGTCACCACGAACCCCAGCCAGCCCACGCTTTGGGGCTTGATCATGGCCGGAACAACCAGCACCGCCAACAGGCCGAGTCCGCTCGTTGCGGGCATGCCCAAGGGGAGGGCCAGCGCATCCACGAGGATGACCACGAGTCCCAGTGCGGCGCACGTCACCAGGACGATGCCGGCGTTGGGGGCTACCGGTGAGCTCTCGGCCAGCACTGTTTCACTGGCCCGGCGAAGGTGCCGGCCCAGTGCGTCGAGGGTGGCCTGCGAGGGGAGGAAACCCGCAAAGCTGTCACGCCGGAAGAAGGTGAACGTCAGGATGAACGCCAGGGACACCAGGCCCCCCGCGGCCACCAGCACGGGCGCGGCACGGAAGGTGCGGAGCAGGGCCATGGCCAGTGAGACCACCACCACCGTGGTCAGGACCGGCAGGAACCACGCCCAGCCGCGAAGGACCCCGTTGAGGGACAGTGACGCGCCGCAGACGGACAGTGCCACTGCGCCGGACATGACCCAGGGAAAGGCGCCGGCCCCAAACCTTCCGCTGCCGGGGGACGCCGGAGCGGGCTGCGGCTGGGCATCAGCGCCCGGCTGCCGTTGTGATGTCAGTGTCATCGCCCTACCTCCGCCCCGCGGCGCACGTCCGCCGCAGCCGTCCACATCGCGGCCTCGCCCTCGTCGAAGTACATCCAGGCTGCCGGCAGCGAGGTGGAGGCCTCGACGGCGACAGCGCGCCAGCCGCCCACCCGCAGGGCCTCGAGCACGTCGTGGCAGTCCGCGGGTTTGTCCGTGATCACCACGGCAAAGGCGTTGGCGGCGTAGCCGGCTGCGGGGGCGAGGGCCCGCGCCTCCGCGAGTGAAATCTTCCCGAGGAGCGCCAGGACCGGGCCCCGCATCCGGTGGGCCGCGAGTTTGTCCATCAGCCGGTCGTCAAAGACGGACTGGGCAGCGTCGGCATTTCCTGCGTGTTCGCGGCGGCCGGTGTCATGGTCCCTGCGCGCGTGATGCGGCCCCGTCAGCTGGATCGCGGCGAGGCTTTCGGCGATCGACTGGAGGCCGGCCGCGCCGCTGTACTCCTCGCTGTCAGGCTCAGGGGCCGAGGTCGAACGGTGGAAGGCGGGCTCCCCCGCCGCGTCCAGGAACCGCAGCGAGTAGTTGAGCTCGGCGAGGTGGGCGCCCACGGACATGGCCGCCGTCACCGCCCACTCAAAGGTGTCGCTGGTGACGAGGTCGCTGCCGTCCTCACCCGGGCTGCCGAACACCGAGCCGTAGCCCGAGGAATGGGCCACGAACCGGTGGTCCAGGATGACCGTGGCCTCGGGTGTCGTGACAGATTCCTCCTGCCGGACCATGAGGGCGCCGTGCCGGGCAGTGGCCGGCCAGTGCACCCGCCGCATCGGGTCACCGTGGCGGTACTCGCGGGTCATGACGTCGTCGTCGCTGGGGTTAGCCCTGGTCCGGGTGGCCGTGATGCCGTCGTTGCCGCGCGCGCCGGCAAGGCCGGTGGGCGGGAGTTCGACGGCGGCCGGCGTCACGGTGAGGGTGTCGCCGTCGTCGATCGAATGCCGGTGCAGCGACAGCCCGAACGGATCCGTGAACTCGGCGCTGACGGGGCCGATGGTGAACTGTCCGCGCTTTCCCGACCGCAGGTGGTACTCATATCGGCTGGTGCCGCCCGAGGCCGACCGGGCGGGAAAGCGGAACGCCGGGGATTCACCGAACCGTGGCGGCAGCCGCTCCTCCATGATGACCCTGCCAGTGCCCAGCCCGGTCCGGGCGACGGCGAGCCGGACCGTGGTGACGGAGTCTGTCTCGACGGTGGAGGGGCTGAACTCCCGGTACACCCGGAACCGCGGCTTGACCACCCTGATGCCGGCCAGTGAAACGAGGGGGAGGACAACCAGCAGGACGCCGAGGGCAAGAAGGTCGCGGCGGCCCATGACCTGGGCGCAAAGCAGCGAGACGGCGCCGGCTGCCAGGAGTCCCCAGCCCCGGGAGCTGAAGAGATGTCGGGGGAGGCTGTCCAGCAGTGCCACGGCGATGGTCCTGACTAGTGGGTATGACGGAGTTCGGGTGAGGTCCGCCCGGCGTTGGCCGTGTCCGTCATTTCCTGGCTGACCGGGATCCGGGCAAGGACGCTCCGGATGACGCCCTGCGGGGTCTCGCCGGTGCTGGCGGCCTTGCGGTCCAGGATGATCCGGTGCGCCAGCACCGCCTCGGCAACGGCAACGACGTCGTCCGGCAGTACGAAATCACGGCCGTCCAGCGCCGCCGTCGCCTTCGCGGCCCGGAGCAGCTGCAGCAGCGACCGCGGGCTTGCCCCAAGGCGCAGCATGGCGCTGTCACGGGTGGCCCGGCCGACGGCCACGGTGTACTCCTTCACGGCTTCGGAGACGAACACCTGCTGGACGGTGGCGATCATGGCGGCGACATCCGCTGCAGTGACGACCGCCTTGATCCGGGCCAGGGGGGACGTGGCCTGGTGGGTCTCGAGCATTTCGATCTCGGAGTCCTTATCCGGGTACCCCATGGAGATCCGGGCCATGAAGCGGTCCCGCTGGGCTTCCGGGAGCGGATAGGTCCCTTCCATCTCGATGGGGTTCTGGGTGGCCACCACCATGAACGGTTCGCCGAGCTTGTAGGAGTGACCGTCCACCGTGACCTGGTGCTCCTCCATGCATTCGAGCAGGGCGGACTGCGTCTTGGCGGAGGCCCGGTTGATCTCGTCGCCGATCACGATGTTCGCGAACACGGCGCCCGGACGGAATTCGAACTGGCGCGAGGACTGGTTGTAGATGGAGACGCCGGTGACATCCGAGGGGAGGAGGTCGGGTGTGAACTGGATCCGGCTGACGGAACAGTCGATGGTGCGTGCCAGGGTTTTCGCCAGCAGCGTCTTGCCCACCCCGGGGACATCCTCCAGGAGCAGGTGGCCCTGGGCCAGCAGGACCGTCAGCGCCAGCTTCGCGGCCTCGGCCTTGCCGTCGATGACGGTGTTGATGGCGCTGAGGATGCGTTCGCTGGCGGCCCGGAAAGCCGGGGCTTCCAAGGGGACGGTTTTGTGTCCGTTGAGCGGGTTGACGTTGCGCGCAGCACTTCCAGTGAAGCCCTGTCCGCCGGGAAGTGCTTCGTCGATCGTGATGCGTCGGTGCGGTTCCATCGGCAACCTTTCAGCCCAGAGTGAAGCAAAACGAAGCGGCGGAGGTCTGCCGTTGCCCTCGTTGGGCGCTCACATCCGTCCGTAACCAGCGTACTAACACAACTGCCGTGGCTAACAGAGAGTTCCCCGTAAATCTCCGGGTAATGCCGAGCGTCAGGCGGAGCCGGGGCGGCCGCTAGGCTGGAGGAATGCGGCATTCCCTGACTCCCCGGCCTTACCGGGCTCCCGGCACCGACGGCTCCGGCAGGCGCGGTTTCCCGCCGGCGCCCGAACCGTTGCCCGTCCCCGTGATGGACAACCACACGCACCTGGACTTCCCGACTGACGATGTCCGGGTGGACATCGCCGCTGCCCTCGATGCAGCCGAAGCCGTGGGTGTCTGCGGCGCCGTGCAGGTGGGCTGCGACCTGGAATCCTCGAGGTTTACCGTGCGCGCCGTCGATCTGGATCCGCGCCTTTTGGGGGCCGTGGCCCTCCATCCGAATGATGCGCCGGACTACGCTGCCCGCGGTGAGCTTGAGGACGCCCTGGCTGAGATCGAGGAGCTCGCTGCCCACCCCCGCGTGCGCGCCATCGGCGAAACCGGCCTGGACTTCTTCCGCACGGAAGGGGAGGGGCTGGCCCACCAGCGTTACTCGTTCCGCCGGCACATCGACATCGCGAAGCGGCTGGACCGGACCCTGCAGATCCACGACCGCGACGCCCACGATGACGTGGTCCAGGTCCTGCGCGAGGAAGGCACCCCGGAACGGGTAGTTTTCCACTGCTTTTCAGGGGACGCGGAGCTCGCGCGGATCTGCAACGGTGAGGGATGGTTCATGTCCTTCGCCGGGACACTGACGTTCAAGAACGCCACCAATCTCAGGGAGGCGCTCGCCGTCGCCGATCCGGAGCTGGTGCTGGTGGAAACCGACTCGCCGTTCCTTACTCCGCATCCGCACCGCGGCCGCCCCAACGCCAGCTACATGGTGCCGTACACCGTGCGGGCGATGGCGGAATTGACAGAAACGGACCTGTCCGGGCTTTGTGCCCAGGTCAGCGCAAATACCGTGCGGGCGTACGGATCCTGGGACTGAACCGCCGCGTGCAATAAACCAAAAATACATACCTGGTAGGCAAATATTTTGGCCGGTTTATAACGCTTCGGTTACAGTGAAAAACTATTAGCCGGGGTCGGGGAAGGCCTCCGGATGATGTAACTCACTTTCGTACAGGCAGGGCGCCTCCGGATGCCCTGCCATGTGAGTGTGGCGACGCACATGCCTGCGGCCTGCTCCGGCCTGTCCGGAGCCACCATGTCGGTGACCGCTGGGGGTACCCCTGTGCGTTTTTCCCCGTGCCCGGATGGCTCAAAAGTTACGGGCGATCGTGGTCAACTTCTTCACGTCAGACGGCAAGTTCAGTTTCATCAAGGTCGGCACCCAGCTGGTGGTGCTCTCGGCCCTCGTGCTGGGGCTTGTTGCCTTTGTGGGCAACAACAAGACGGTCACCCTGAACGTCGACGGAAAAGCAAGCTCCGTCCAGACCTTTGGCGGCACCGTCGAGCAGGTGGTGAAGAGCGCGAATATCGAGCTCCACCCGGCCGACCGCGTCTCTCCCGCACTGGACGCCAGTGTTGAGAACGGCTCCGTCATCAACGTGAACATGGCCAAGGCCGTGAAAGTCAGCCTGGACGGTGCAGAGAAGACCGTGAGTACCACGGCGCAGGACGTGGCCGGGCTCGTGACCCAGCTCGGCGTGGCCAGCTCTTCGGAGCTCTCCGTGCCGAAGGACGCGCAACTGGCCGTGGACGGTTCGTTCGTGGCCATCTCGACGCCGAAGACCGTCAGTATCATCGCCGACGGCAAGGCCAAAAAGACCACCACCACAGCCGCCAACGTCGGCGAGGTCCTCAAGGACGCCGGAATCCGGCTCGCCGCCGCCGACCGGACATCCCAGCCGGCACTCGCCCCGGTGGTCAACAACATGGTGATCAAGGTGTCCCGCGTTACCGGCAAGACCGCCACCGTCACCGAAGCGATCCAGTTCCAGTCGCTGAGCACGGACAGCGCCACCCTTCCCAAGGGGGAGGAGAAGGTTACCCAGGAAGGCGTTCCCGGCCAGACGACCCTTACCTACAAGCTGGTGCTGGTCGACGGCCGCGAGGCCTCCCGGACGCTCGTCTCCAAGACCACCACCCGCGAGCCTGTGACCGAGAAGATCACGGTCGGCACCAAGGAAGAGCCCAAGCCGGCAGCCGCCGAGGCTGATAGCGGAAACACCGGTGCCGCAGCCCCGGCCATGATGAACGTGGCCATGTGGGACAAGATCGCCCAGTGCGAATCCGGCGGCAACTGGTCCATCAACAGCGGCAACGGCTACTACGGCGGCCTGCAGTTCGACGTCCAGACCTGGATCGGCGCCGGCGGCGGCGCCTACGCCCCGAACGCCAGCCAGGCGACCAAGGCGCAGCAGATCGACATTGCCAACCGTGTCTACGCGGAGCGCGGCCTTCAGCCGTGGGGCTGCGGCTGGGCGGCCAGCAGCTAGCCACCGGCAACCACCCGACGGCACCTTCCACTACTGAACGCCGGGATAGGATACCTAGGTGACTGACCCGACCCCCTCCGCCTCCGGCACTGCGCCAGCTCCACTGTTCGGTGCCTCCGATATCCGCAGGCTGGCCGGAGAGATCGGCGTCCGCCCCACCAAAACACTGGGCCAGAACTTCGTCATCGACGGCAACACCATCCGCAGGATCGTGGCCGCCGCCGGCATCGGCCCGGACGAAACGGTCCTCGAAATCGGGCCCGGGCTGGGGTCGCTGACGCTGGGGCTCCTCGACGCCGCCAAGGCGGTGGTCGCCGTCGAAATTGACCCCGTTCTGGCGGCGAAGCTGCCGGAGACCATCGGGCAATGGCGGCCCGACGCCGCCGGCGACTTCCACCTGGTCCTCGCCGACGCCATGAAGGTGACGGAGCTGCCGGCCGAGCCCGCGGCGCTCGTCGCCAACCTGCCCTACAACGTCGCGGTGCCTGTGGTGCTCCACCTGCTGCAGCACTTCCCGTCGATCAGGCACGGCCTGGTCATGGTCCAGGATGAAGTGGCCGACCGGCTGGCCGCTGAACCGGGCTCCAAGATTTATGGCGTGCCCTCGGTCAAGGCCGCGTGGTACAGCAGCATGCGCAAGGCCGGCGTCATCGGCATGAACGTGTTCTGGCCTGCGCCCAAGATCCAGTCCGGGCTCGTGGCCTTCACCCGGCGGGAGCCCCCGGCCACCACCGCCAGCCGCGAGGAAGTCTTCGCCGTCATTGATGCTGCGTTCGCGCAGCGCCGCAAGACACTCCGTGCAGCCCTGGCCGGATGGGCCGGCAGCGCCGCCGAAGCGGAACGCTGCCTGGTCGCGGCGGGGGTCGACCCCACCGCGCGGGGCGAAGTGATCGATATCGCCGCGTTCGCGAGGATCGCCGAAGCCCGCGCGGCCGCGGACGCCTGATGGCGGTCCATGGCCTGCGGGGGCGCTTTGCGGCAAGGACCGTCCGGGTAAAGGCCCCGGGCAAAGTCAACGTCTCGCTGGATGTCGGACCCCTGCGCCCGGATGGCTACCACTCCGTGGCCAGCGTGTACCTGGCCGTGTCGCTGTACGAGGAAGTCGCGGCCACCAGCACAGCTTCCGGCGGCATCACCGTCAGCATCAGTCCGGACAGCACGCTGGACCTCGACGGAGTGGACATCCCGCTGGACGAGCGGAACCTGGCCTACAAGGCAGCCGCCATCATGGCCGATGTGTCCGAACACGCCACCGGCGTGCACCTTGAAATCACCAAGCGGGTCCCCGTGGCGGGCGGCATGGGCGGCGGCTCCGCGGATGCCGCCGCCACGCTCCTGGCGTGCGACGCGTTATGGAACAGCGGCCTGTCCCGGGATGAACTCGCCCAGCTCGCCGCCGAGCTCGGGGCGGACGTTCCCTTCGCACTGCTGGGCGGCACGGCCGTGGGGCTGGGCGTGGGGGATGACCTGTCGCCTGCGCTGGCAAAGGCCCAAATGGACTGGGTGCTGGTCACGGCCGAGTTCGGACTGTCCACCCCGGAAGTTTTCCGCACCCTGGACCGGCTCCGCCACGCCGAAGGCCTGGACGTCGAGGAGCCCACGGCGGTGGACCCGAAGATCCTGCAGGCCCTGCGCGGCGGTGACGCCGACGCCCTGAGCAGGGTGCTGGTCAATGACCTCCAGCGGGCCTCCATCGAACTCGCCCCCGGGCTCCGGGACACCCTTGGCCTGGGCGAATCCTGCGGAGCCATCGCCGGGATCGTTTCCGGCTCCGGGCCCACCGTGGCCCTGTTGGCCCACAATCCCGAAGCGGCAGAGAGCCTCGCCGGCGAGCTGGAACGCAAAGGCCTCAATGCCCTCGCGGTCCACGGCCCGGTGCCCGGCGCCCGCATCATCTCCGATACGCTCCTTTAATACTTTCCAACCTTCACAGCAGAAAGCAGTTCCCCGTGGCACACCTGCTCGGCGGCGAGAACCTCAAGGTCTCGTACGCAACCCGAACCGTTCTGGACGGCATCACCCTTGGGCTCGAAGAGGGCGACCGGATCGGGATGGTGGGCAGGAACGGCGATGGCAAGTCCACGCTGATGCGGCTGCTGGCGCTGCGGTCCACGCCGGACTCGGGTCGGGTCACCAAGCGCGGAGACGTCAACGTTGGCTACCTGGACCAGAGCGACGTCCTTGACGCCGACCTGACGGTGGGTGCCGCGATCGTCGGCGACAAGGCCGACCATGAGTGGGCGGCGAACCCCCGGATCCGCGAAATCATGGGCGGGCTGGTGTCCGACGTCGACTGGCACGCCAACGTGCACGCCCTGTCCGGCGGACAGAAGCGGCGCGTCGCGCTGGCCAAGCTCCTCATCGAGGACCATGACGTCATCATGCTCGACGAGCCCACCAACCACCTCGACGTCGAGGGTGTGGCCTGGCTGTCGCGGCACCTGAAGACCCGGTGGCGGCCCAACCAGGGGGCCTTCCTGGTGGTCACCCACGACCGCTGGTTCCTGGACGAAGTCTGCAACAAGACCTGGGAAGTCCACGACGGGATCGTTGACCCGTTCGACGGCGGTTACGCCGCCTACGTGCTGGCCCGCGCCGAGCGTGACCGCACGGCCGCCGTCGTCGAAAGCAAGCGCCAGCAGCTGGTGAAGAAGGAACTTGCCTGGCTGCGGCGCGGAGCCCCCGCACGGACGTCCAAGCCCAAGTTCCGGATCGAAGCGGCCAACGCCCTGATCGCCGACGTTCCGGAGCCGCGGGACTCCACGGCCCTGAGCAAGATGGCCACCGCGCGCCTGGGCAAGGATGTGCTGGACCTGGAGAACGTGTCGCTCGACTTCGAAAGCGGCGACCCTGAGCAGGACGCCGGCCGGAAGCTCTTCAACAACATCACGCTGCGGCTCGCGCCGGGGGAGCGGCTGGGCCTCGTCGGCGTCAACGGCGCCGGCAAGACCACCCTCCTTAAACTGCTCAACGGCGAAATCCAGCCGTCGGCCGGAAAGGTCAAGAAGGGCAAGACGGTAGTCACCGCTGTGCTCACCCAGGAGGTCAAGGAGCTCGACGATGTCGCCGACCTGCGTGTCATCGAGGTCATCGAACGCGAAAAGCGGTCCTTCAATGTGGGCGGCAGGGAGTTCACGGCCGGCCAGCTGGTGGAGCAGCTCGGTTTCACCAACCAGAAGCAGTGGACACCGGTCCGGGACCTGTCCGGCGGTGAGCGGCGGCGCCTGCAGCTCCTGCGGCTGCTGGTGGGCGAGCCCAACGTGCTGATGCTGGACGAACCCACCAACGACCTCGACACTGACACGCTCGCAGCCGTCGAGGACGTCCTGGACGGCTGGCCGGGCACGCTCGTGGTGGTCAGCCACGACCGCTACCTGCTCGAACGCGTCACGGACCACCAGATGGCACTGCTGGGCGACGGCAAGATCCGCGGCCTGCCCGGCGGCGTGGACCAGTACCTCGAACTCCGCGAGAACGCCCTCGCCGGCTCCACCGTCACCGGCGGCGGAAACCCCGTCACCGGCCCGTCAGCCGGCGGCGCAGCAGCCCCCGCCGGTCCCTCAGAAGCCGAGAAGCGCGAGGCCCGCAAGTCCCTCAACCGCGTGGAGCGCCAGCTCAACAAGCTCGCCCAGCAGGAAGAGAAGATCCACGTCCAAATGGCCGCCAGCACCAACGACGGCGACTTCGACCGCCTCGGCGACCTCAACAAGCAGCTGAAGGACCTGACCGACGAAAAGGACGCCCTCGAACTCGAATGGCTGGAGGCGTCGGAAGTCCTCGGCGAGTAAGTGGTTCCGGGCTGGGTGCCGGTGCCCGCTTCCGCCCGTTCCCGGGAGCACCGGGAGCCGGAAGTCACGGCTCGCTGCGGAGTTCCGGCTCCTTTTTAAGGCCGGTCAGGCCGTTCCAGGCGAGGTTCACCAGATGGGCGGCCACAGCCCGTTTGTCGGGCTGGCGGGCGTCCTGCCACCATTGGCCCGTCATCGCCACCATGCCGACGAGCATCTGGGCGTACATGGCGCCGTCGGCCGCACTGAACCCGCGGCGGGCAAATTCGTCGGACAGGATGTGTTCAACACGGGCTGTCACGTGGGAGAGCAGGGTGGAAAAGGCGCCTTCAGGCTGGGACGGGGGAGCGTCCCGCATGAGGATGCGGAAGCCGTCGGTGCGTTCCTCGATATAGGTGAGCAGGGCCAGGGCGGCGCGCTCCACGAGGACGCGCGGCTTGGCTTCGTCGGCCAAGGCGTTGTTGATGTCGGCGAGCAGGATTCGGAACTCGTACTCGACCACCTGGGTGTACAGGCCCTCCTTCGAGCCGAAGTGCTCGTAGATCACAGGCTTCGAAACGCCGGCGGAGGCAGCGATCTCCTCGATGGTGGTGCCGTCCAGCCCCCGCATCGCGAACAGGGCCCGCCCTACTTCAATGAGCTGGGACCGGCGCTGGGGTCCGGTCATCCGCGACCGGGGGATGCGCCCCGCCGCTGCTTCGGGCCGTACCGGCAGGTTCCCCGGACCGTCAGTTGTCCCTGTGCTCTTGCTCACCGTCCAATCATGCCTTATGTCAAGCGGCGGGCAGGGGCGCCAGCCCGCCCCGGCGTGCTGCCCCGTCCGGTGCCGGCGCACCGGACGCGCCGAGGTCGCACGAGCATCAACGTTCGTGGCAGAATTGGTTCTCGTGCCCAGGCTTAGTGCCGGGCATGGTCCGCTCTGGTGTAATGGCAGCACCCCGGCCTTTGGAGCCGTGGAGTATAGGTTCGAATCCTATGGGCGGAACAGCTGCATCAGAGGTGTCCAGTAGGATGAACCCTGTTGCCGGTTCCGGGCACAGGTTCGGACACCGCCGCGCAGGCAGCCGCGGATGCAGTACACGCAACCGAGCAAGGAGAGCCCGTACGTGAGCCCCGAGAAATCCGGCCCAGCCGCCGTTATCGTCCTAGCTGCAGGTGCCGGTACCCGGATGAAATCCCGTACCCCCAAGATCCTCCACGAAATCGGCGGCCGTTCCATGGTGGGCCACGCCCTCCTGGCCGCCCGCAGCATCAGCCCCCAGCGCCTGGCCCTGGTGGTCCGGCACGAGCGCGACCGCGTCGCAGCCCACCTCACCGAACTCGATCCGGACGCCCTGATCGTGGACCAGGACGAGGTGCCAGGCACCGGACGCGCCGTCGAAGTTGCCCTCGAAGCCCTTGACGCCAAGGAGCCGGTCGCCGGGACCGTCGTGGTCACCTACGGCGATGTCCCGCTGCTCACCGGTGAAATGCTCTCCGAACTGGTGTCCACCCACGAGCGCGAGGGCAACGCGATCACGGTGCTCACCGCGATCCTGGACGACGCCACCGGTTACGGCCGCATTCTCCGCGGCGACGACGGCACCGTGACCGGTATCCGCGAGCACAAGGACGCCACCGACGCCGAGCGGGCGATCCGCGAGATCAACTCCGGCATCTACGCCTTTGACGCTGCCGTCCTCCGGGACGCCCTCCGCCACGTCACCACCGACAACTCGCAGGGCGAAAAGTACCTGACCGACGTCCTCGGGCTCGCCCGCGAGGCGGGCGGCCGTGTGGCCGCCGTCGTCACCGCCGACCGCTGGCAGGTGGAAGGCGCCAACGACCGCGTCCAGCTCGCCGCCCTCGGCGCGGAGCACAACCGCCGGATCGTGGAAGCCTGGATGCGGGCCGGTGTTACCGTCGTCGACCCCGCCACCACCTGGATCGACTCCACGGTGACCCTGGCGGAGGACGTCCGGATCCTGCCCAACACCCAGCTGCACGGCGCCACCACGGTGGCGCGTGACGCCGTCGTCGGCCCCGACTCCACGCTGACGGATGTCAGCATCGGGGAGGGCGCCAAGGTGACCCGCACCCACGGTTCCGGCGCGGAGATCGGCGCGGGAGCCAGCGTTGGACCGTTCACCTACCTGCGCCCGGGAACGGTCCTGGGCGAGACGGGCAAGATCGGCGCGTTCTACGAAACCAAGAACGTCAGGATCGGCCGCGGTTCCAAGCTGTCCCACCTGGGCTACGCCGGGGACGCCGAAATCGGCGAGGACACCAACATCGGCTGCGGCAACATCACCGCGAACTACGACGGCGAGAAGAAACACCGCACGGTGATCGGCTCGGGCGTGCGCACCGGCTCCAACACAGTATTCGTCGCTCCGGTCACGGTGGGGGACGGTGCCTACAGCGGCGCCGGAGCCGTGATCCGCAAAGACGTGCCCGCCGGTGCCCTGGCGCTGTCCATGGCAGCGCAGCGCAACGCCGAAGGCTGGGTCGCCGCCAACCGTCCCGGCACGCTGTCCGCGGAACTGGCAGCAGCCGCCGCCGCCCGCGAAGGCCGCACTGATTCCTCAAATTCCCCCGCATCTACAGAAGAGGGCTAGCAACCATGACCGAAATTACGGCTCACGGCGAGAAGAAACTGGTGCTCGCCGCAGGGCGTGCACACCCGGAGCTTGCCCGGGAGATCGCCAAGGAGCTGGGCACGGAACTGCTGCCTGTGGACGCCTACGACTTCGCCAACGGCGAGATCTACGTCCGCGCCGGGGAGAGCGTCCGCGGAACCGACGCCTTCGTCATCCAGGCGCACCCCGCACCGCTGAACAACTGGCTCATGGAACAGCTGATCATGATTGATTCGCTGAAGCGTGCCTCCGCCAAGCGGATCACCGTGGTGTCGCCGTTCTACCCTTACTCGCGCCAGGACAAGAAGGGCCGCGGCCGCGAGCCGATCTCCGCCCGTCTCGTGGCCGACATGTACAAGACGGCCGGCGCCGACCGCATCATGAGCGTGGACCTGCACACCTCCCAGATCCAGGGCTTCTTCGACGGGCCGGTGGACCACCTCATGGCCATTCCGCTGCTGGCGGACTACATCCGCACCCGCGTCAGCGCCGACAACATCACCGTGGTCTCGCCGGACACCGGCCGCGTGCGCGTGGCCGAACAGTGGGCCGAACGCCTCGGCGGCGCGCCCCTGGCGTTCGTCCACAAGAGCCGCGACCTGACCGTGCCCAACCAGGCCGTGTCCAAGACCGTGGTGGGCCAGATCGAGGGCCGCACCTGTGTGCTCATCGACGACATGATCGACACCGGCGGAACCATCTCGGGCGCCGTTCAGGTGCTCAAGAACGCCGGCGCCAAGGACGTCATCATCGCCGCCACGCACGCTGTCTTCTCCGATCCCGCCGCCCGGCGCCTTTCCGAGTCCGGCGCCCGTGAAGTGGTGGTCACCAACACGCTGCCCATCACCGCCGACAAGCGTTTCCCCGAGCTCACCGTGCTGTCCATCGCGCCGCTGATCGCCCGGGCCATCCGCGAAGTGTTCGACGACGGATCCGTCACCAGCCTTTTCGACGGCAACGCCTAACGGCGTTGCCGGGCCCACGCCGGCCGGGTTCCCTGGGCGAGCTTGCGAGCTTAGGGGGCTGGTGGATGGGCCCACGCCGGCAGGGTTCCCTGGGCGAGCTTGCGAGCTTAGGGGGCCGGTGGGGACGTTTTCAGTAAACGGGCCGGGCACTGGTAAGCTACTTCCCGATACCTTGGCGAGGGAGAGCACCTCCGGAACACCGTATGCACGGAACACCGGACTGCTGGTCTCCGTTATCGACTGGGTCTGAATCACCCTTCTGGTGGGGCCGCCTTCGGGCCGCCCGGCGTTGAAGGTCACTCCAGACCTCCGCCCTTGCTGAACCAACATATCCACCAGGAGATTCACATGTCTGAGCAGAAGCTCGCAGCAGAAGCACGCACCGAATTCGGCAAGGGCTTCGCCCGCCGCGCCCGCGCCGCCGGCCAGATCCCCGCCGTGATCTACGGCCACGGCGCTGAGCCCATCCACATCACCCTGCCGGCCAAGGCCACCACCCTCGCGGTGCGCACCGCCAACGCCCTGCTGTCCCTCGACCTCAACGGTGAAGGCCACCTGGCCCTCGTCAAGGACGTCCAGCGCGACCCGATCAAGCAGATCATCGAGCACATCGACCTCCTGACCGTGCGCTCGGGCGAGAAGGTCACCGTGGACGTTCCCGTGCACGTCGTGGGCGAAACCGCTCCCGGCACCGTGCACAACCTCGAACTCACCGTCGTCTCCCTCGAGGCAGAGGCAACCCACCTGCCCGAGTCCGTCGAGGTGAACATCGAGGGCCGCGCCGCCGGCGAGCACATCCACGCCTCCGACCTCGTGCTCCCCAAGGGCTCCGTCCTGCTGGCCGACGCCGAGGCCCTGGTCGTCAACATCTCCGAGGCCACGGCACAGGCCGAAGAAGGCGAAGCAGAGGAAGCCGCAGCAGAAGCTGCTCCGGCCGAAGAGGCTGCTGCCGAGTAATTCGGGCACAAACCCTTTCCGCGTTGCACGCAGCGCGGATCAGTGGCCGGGTCCTTTTCGGGCCCGGCCACTGCCGTCCCCGCCCCATTTGCGGGCCCACCCCCGCCTTAGGATTGATTCATGACTGACACCTGGCTGATCGTAGGCCTTGGCAACCCCGGACCCGAGTACAGCGGCAACCGGCACAACGTCGGCCAAATGGTGCTCGACGGGCTGGCCGGGCGCATTGGCGGCAAGTTCAAGGCACACAAGGCCAGGGCCGCCGTCCTTGAAGGCCGTCTGGGGATCGGCGGCCCCCGCGTGGTGCTGGCCAAGCCCGGTACCTACATGAACGTCTCCGGCGGTCCGGTGTCGGCGCTCGCCAGGTTTTACGACGTCGAGCCCTCCCGCGTGGTGGCCGTCCATGACGAGATCGACATTCCCTTTAATACTGTGAAGCTGAAGATCGGCGGCGGTGAGGGAGGGCACAACGGCCTCCGGGACATCTCCAAGGCCCTCGCCACCAAGGATTACCTCCGCGTCCGGGTGGGAGTCGGCCGGCCACCGGGCCGGATGGACACCGCCGACTACGTGCTGCGGGACTTCGGCACCGCCGAAAGGAAGGAACTGCCCTTCCTGCTCGATGACGCCGCCGACGCCGTCGAGCTCCTGGTCAGGGAGGGCCTGACGGCCGCGCAGCAGCAGTTCCATACCGCCAAGGTGTAGCACAGCCGGTCACGCCTTCCCCTCCCCGCCGCGCGAACCTCAAGGTCGCATCAAGGTCTGCGAAATGTGAACGCAGTGCCCTATATCCCTGCAAAGTAACGGGGTAGTCTACTTTCTAAGCGGGGGAGGCGATGGAGCCTTTATCCTGCCGGGCGGGATGTAAGGAAAAGTTCATGTCAATTGAGCCACTGAGCTGGGGACGTGGGTCTACGGCGGGCGTGCTGGCGGGACCGGTGGGCGTCGCGGGCGGAACGGACCTCCAACGATGGTCGGTTCCGGCGCGCAGCGCAGACCTTGAAGCCATCCGCACTGCGCTGACAGATCCCGAGTCCCTGGGCGTAGTCATCACTGGTGCCCGCGGTGTGGGGAAATCCTCGCTCGCCCGCACCGCCGTGGCCGAACTCGGTCCCGACGTCTGGCCACTGCAACTGCGCAGCCCCCTGTCAGGTTCCCAAACCTCCTACGGCTGCCTCGCCTTCCTCCTGGCCAGGCTTCCGCAGTCCGCGCTGGCCTCCCCGACTGCCATCCTCCAGGGCATCACCTCCCTGATCCGGTCCGACGCCGCCGGCCGCGAGTGCGTCATCACCCTGGACACCACCGGCCAGATCGACGACATGAGCGCCGGTGTCATCCTGAACATCATGCTGACGCACACCGCCCGCGTCATCGCCATCGCGCCCAGCACCAGCGATCTGCCGGCGGACTTCCACTGGCTGCTCACCGACAGGCGGCTGACGGAAGTCCGGCTGGACAACCTCAACGAACTGCAGACCCGGCAGGTGCTGCTGACGCTGCTGGGCCACCGGGTCTCGGCTTCGCTGGTGAGCACCTACCACGCCATCGTGGGCGGCAATCCGCTCCTGCTCAAGGCACTCGTCACGGAGCAGCAGCAGTCGGGAAACCTCGTCCTGTCCGATTCCGTCTGGACTTTGCGGGACAGGGTGGTGCTCGACGGCGCCACCGGGCTGGATGACATCGTCCGGTCCCGCTGGACCCGGGAAGAGCCGGAAACCCGCGAGATCATCGAGATGCTGGCGTGTGCACGGCGTGTCCCGCTGGCCAGGCTGACCGAAATCTACGGCACAGCCACCGTGGCCGACATGGAGGACGCCGGGCTGCTGACCGTGGCCGACACCGGGGACCGCTGGGTCTCGCTGCGGGAACAGTACCTTGGGGACGTGGTGCGCTCCTGGCTCAGCATCTCCCGCCGTCGTGAACTGCGGACCCAGCTGCTGCGCGGCCACGAACCCGAGCTGTCCGCACTGACCCTGGAGGAACGGATCGAGTTCGCCGCCTGGACCAAGGAGTGCCAGGCCGAACTCAGCCCTGCCATGGCGGTGGCCGCGGCGGAGGCGGCCGTGCAGCTCTTTGACCCGCGGTTCGCGATCTCCTGCGTTGAAGGCATCAAGAGGACCGACGACGTCTGGGTTGAAGCGCAGCTGTACAAGGCAACGGCGTACCTGCTGCTCGACCTGCCGCTGCAGGCAATGGCCGCGCTGGAGGACATCTCCCAGGCACAGCTGAACGGGCTCGGCGAGCAGGCCTTCGCCCGCGTGGTGGCAGCCAAAACGCGGGTAATGGTCTGGCTGCCGGAGCTCTGTGACAACGTGCCGGACGAGCTGGCGGCCGCCCGGGAGAGGCTCGGCGTCGCCGGCGGAGTGGCAGCCAACTGGCCCGAACCCGTGGGTGTCGCGGCCAACGTCATCACCCTGGCCGAATTTGAATACAAGTCCTTCATCGGCGACTACGCCTCCATGATCACCGAGTTGGAGGAAGCCTCCGACCCCGCGGTCAACAAGGATCCCGGCCTGAGGATCCAGGCGGCCCTGATCCTGATGCACGCCCTGTCGGCGGTCGGCCGGGAAATGGACGCCCTCCAGCTGATGCGGCGCGTCGGCGGCCAGCTCTCGGATGCTGGGCCGCTGACCGGCCTGCGCGAACGGTTCGCGATGACGGCGTTCAACGTGCTGCTGCAGGCCGGGCAGTGGAAACGGTGCCTGGAACTCGTCGGCCCGCCCCAGGGGCAGGAAGAACGCAGGCTGGCCTACCGCACGTCTGCCACGGAACTTGCCACCGGAATCGCGTACGTATTCTCCGGCCGTGGCGCGGTAGCCCTGGATTCGCTGCTGTCCGCGGTCGCCCAGTTGGAGCTCCGCCCTGTCCTGAACATGCTGCAGGCCGCTTACGCTGCCACGGCCTTCGCCTACGCCCAGATCGGCAATGCCGGGCAGGCGCACAAGTACCTCGATAAGCTCCGCGGAGTGCGCGGGCACTGCAACTTCGGCACCCTGTTCGTCACCGAGTTCTGTGCGGACATGGCCGGGCGCTGGTTGGGGGACACCGATGCCGTGAAGCGTTTGCTCAAGGCAGCACACCGCGACATCGATGCCGGCCGCTTCACCCTGGCCGGGATCAGCCTGCTCGGCGCCACCGTGAACGGAACCGATGAGGACTTCCGCCTGATGGAGGAGGTGGCGGGCCACCGGCAGGGGACCCTCGCGGAGATCTCGCGCCTCATCGCCGTGGGCACGCGCACCAAGGACGCCAAGGTTCTCTTGGAAGGCGCGCACCTGTGTGCCGAACTGGAGCTCGACGCCGTGGAAGCGCGGTGCGTTGCGCTCGCCGTCGACTTTGCCCGCCATTCCGGCGATTCCGCCTCCGCCCGTGTTGCCCAGGCCCGGCTGGACAGCCTCACCGCTACGGTGCCTAGCCTGCCGATCGTTCCCAGCAGCGGAAGCCCGCTCCTGACCGCGCGTGAACGCCAGATCTCCCGGCTGGCCGGAAGGGGCGTATCCAACCGGGACATCGCCCTGGAGATGGGCGTATCGGTCCGAACCGTGGAGGGCCACCTGTACCAGGTCTTCACCAAGCTCGGCGTGACTTCCAGGGGTGATCTGCCTGGCCTCGTCTAACAGCTCCCCAGCAAACAGCGTTTCGGGCAACACCTCGTCCCACGGCGTCGCGTCCAATGGCCGCGGTGCCAAGGCTGACTCCGAGCGCCGGCAGCTCACCGGCCGCCGCGAAGCCATAGAGCATGTCTGCACGGTCATCCGGAGCCGAGCCAGCCAGGCGGTCTACCTGATGGCGGGCCCCGGGGTCGGCAAGACATCTGTTACGGACGCCGTGCGGGAGAAGCTGTCGGCAGAGATGACGGTGCTCCGCGTCCACGGCAGCGCCTCGCTGGCCAAGGTCCCCTACGGCGTGTTGGCGCCCTACACCTCGGGCCTCGCCCCCGAGGAAGCGGACTCGCCGGTGGCGGTGCTGCGGGCCGTCTGGGCCCACTTCCAGGAGCTAAGGGGAAGCAACGACCTGAAGGGCGGCAGCGAAACCCCCGTGCTCCTGGTGGTCGACGATGCGCACCACCTCGATGAGGCCACGGCCAGCATGGTGGTGGACATGACCTCGGCCGGTTGGGCGACAGTGCTGGCAGCCGGGCGGCCGCGGCCCGGCCTGCCCCAGGCCCTGAACCAGCTCTGGTATGACGGCCTGGCAGAACGCATCGATCTCCGGCCGCTCAACGGCGAGCAGGTCAGGGAGGTGGTGGAACACACCCTCCAGGGGACCGTTCCCGTCAGCACCGTCCAGTCGCTGTGGTCCGCCTCGGGCGGCAACCCCCTGCTCCTCGACTGCCTGCTGGGCGACGCAACAGCTTCCGGAACGCTGGTCCAGCGGAACGGGATCTGGGTGCTGCTCGGCCCCCTGCCAGCAGACGGGCCCAGGCTGTCGGACCTCGTGGTCAAGGATCTCCTCCGGCGGACGCCGGAGGAACAGGACGCCCTTAAGGTGATCGCCCTGGCGGAGCCTGTATCCCGCGGCCTGATCGAGGACGTCTGCGGTGCCGGCGTCGTGCGTTCCCTGCTGGACAACCAGGTGGTGAGCGAGTCGGCAGCGCCGCACTCCGAGCTGCGGCTCACGCATGCCATCCTGGGCGAATCGATGCGGCAACATGTTTCGGTCTCGCGGAGCCTGCAGCTGCGGCAGAAGCTTGACGCCCACCTGGACGCCGCGGCCGCAAGCGCCGAGGGCAGGCTGCGTCTGGTCGAATGGTCGCTGGAATGCGGCCTGGAGGTGTCAGACCAGGACCTGCTGGATGCAGGATTATTGGCTGCGACCACTTTCAACAACGCCGGCGCGCGCCTCATGGCCGGACACGTGCAGGCCCCGGAGCTGCAGCCCCTTGCGCTCACAATCACCGCAAGGGCCCATTTCAACGAGGGCAAGTACCGCGAGGCCGCCGAACTCCTTGACAGCTGCTGGCTTGACTTGGCGGACCGCCCGGAGGCTCCGCAGGTGCTCATGCTCAGGGCGTCATCCCACCTGGCGCTGGGAAAATCCGTGCCCGTGCTCAGGGCTGAATCGCGCCGTCTGCTCGAGGAAGCCGGGATCGCGCCGGCCGACGCCTGGCAGGACAGGATCCTTGGCCTGCTGGAGATGGCCGCCGCCGGCGACCATGAAAGCATCATGGGGGTCATCGCGGAGCTGGGAACCACGGAGCCCGACACTGCGTCGAGCGTCGAAGCAACACAGCACGCCGTGGCGCAGGCCCTGCTTGCCCAGGCGCTGGTTGCCGCCGGCCGGTCGCACCAGGCCCACGCCGCCGCGGCCGCCGCCGGCCCCTTCCTGCCCGCGCTCAGTGGCGGCCTCTACTTCTTCAACGAGTTCGTCCTGACCCGGCTGGCGCTCAGCACCCTCGCTGCCGGCAACTGGGAGTCGGCCGAACATGAACTGTCCGGATACCCGGCTGAGCGCACCGAGGGCGCTTCGACCTTCGGCGGCGGTATCCAGGCGCTGCGGGGCCTTGGGCTGTTGCGGCAGGGGCAGCTGGAACGCGCCTACCAGGTCCTCCTGCCCGCGGTCGAGGCGCTCCGGGTCAATGACCCGCTGCAGGAATTCAGGTTCGGCTCGTCGCTTGCCTTCTACGCGGCAGCACGCCTAGGCGACACCGCGCAGGCGAAGCGGCTCGAACAGGACTTTATTTCGGCCAGGCACGCCAGCGGACCTGGCTGCGACGCAGTTGCGGAAGCTTATGCGGCCGCCGCGGCCGAATACCTTGACCGAAAGGGCAGCGGGCTGGACAGGCTCCGTGAGCTTGCGGGGTCCGAGTCCGTTACGGGCCATCCAGGAACCAGGATGGAGTGCCTCATCCTTTGCTCCGATCTTGGTGAGCGGTCGCTGGCGCAGGAACTCGCCGCACTCGCCGCTACCGTTGAGGGGCGGTGGGCTGCCGGCTGGCGGCAGCTGGCCCAGGCCTGGGCCTCGGAAAACGCCGATGTCCTGATGGACACGGCCGCAGCCCTGGAGGAGGCGGGCCTGCTGAACCTGGCGCGCGAGGCGTACGCCAGGGCCGGTGCCCTGCTGGACGAAGCAGGGGAGCGGCGACGCGCCCGCCAGGCGATCGCGCACCGGGAGAAATGCGATCAGGAGCTGGGCGAGCGGTTCCGGGAGAGCCCGTTCGTTGCCTCCGTCCCCAGTGTCCACCTGACCCGCCGAGAGCGGGACATCGTGGAGCTGGCCGTGCAGGGCCTCTCCGACCGCGAGATCGCCCAGCAGCTGATGGTGTCCGTGCGGACCGTCGAGGGGCACTTGTACCGCAGCTACGTCAAGCTCGGCGTCCGCCGGCGCGACGAGCTCGCGCTCGCCCTCCCGAAGAAGTAGCCCTTCCCAAGAAGTGGCGCCTCCGAAGAAGTAGCGCTTTCCCCAAAGATGTTTTTTTGGCCCGCCGGGCAAATTCCGCGCGGTTCCGCGGCGGACATCGCTACCTGCGGGAACCAGTAGTTAAGTACTCAGAAAAACGAGTACATGATACTGGTGCCGCGGGCGCCGGTACGCGATTAACTAATAGTGGCAGCGGAAGCAGGGCTGATCTCCCCCCGAAGCTGCCACCAGATTTTCCAGGTCTCGCACCAGATTTCCGGTCCCTCGGGGCCGGGTAAGGCGGGGCCGGCGACGTCAGAGCCTTCTGAGACCGAGGCTCTCCCCCCAGCCGTCGCCGGTCCTTACAACTACCAGTCGAGTAGTACGCCGGAGCATCGGCATCGCAGGGAGCGGCCCGCACAGACGAGGGCCGCCCTTAGTGTGTATGGGCTCCGGGAGTGCATCGCCGGCCCGTGCTGCCGGCAAAGGTGCTGTGGGACAATTGAGAGGTACCTCAAGGCACCCAAGGAGTCCCATTGGCCGTAGTATCAACGCCAACCACGCTGACGCGTGCCCTTTCTGCGATGGACCATGCCGAGGTCCTGCGGATCCGCAACGACTTTCCCGTGCTGAACCAGACGGTCAACGGCCGCCCGCTCATCTATCTGGATTCGGGTGCCACGTCGCAGAATCCGCTGAGCGTGATCGAGGCGGAACAGGAATTCTACGAGCAGCGGAACGCTGCCGTGCACCGCGGCGCCCACCACCTTGCCGTCGAGGCCACCGAGGTGTTCGAGGACGCCCGGCAGACCGTCGCCGACTTTGTCGGGGCCGCCTATGAGGAGATCGTCTGGACCTCCAACGCCACCGAGGGCCTCAACGTCATCAGCTACGCGCTGTCGAACGCTGCCCTGTGGGCAGCCCAGGGACGCGGCGACGCCAGGCTGCGGGACCTGGCCCTCGGGCCGGGCGATGAAATCGTGGTCACCGAAATGGAGCACCACGCCAACCTGATTCCCTGGCAGGAACTGGCCTACCGGACCGGTGCCACGCTGCGGCACATCCCGCTGGACGACGCCGGGGTGCTGCGGATGGATGAGGCAGCGGAAATCGTGGGGGAGCGCACCAGGCTGCTGGCGTTCACCCACGCCTCGAACGTGCTGGGCACCATCAACCCGGTCAGCGACCTTGTGGCCCTCGCCCGGCGGGCAGGCGCCCTCGTAGTGCTGGATGCGTGCCAGTCGGCACCGCACCTTGCCCTGGACGTCAAGCAGCTGGATGTCGACTTCGCCGTGTTTTCCGGCCACAAGATGCTAGGACCCACCGGCGTCGGAGTGCTGTACGGCAAGCAGGAGCTCCTGGACGTGCTCCCGCCGGTCCAGACCGGCGGTTCCATGATCACCACCGTGACCATGGAACGCGCAGAGTACCTCCCCGCGCCGCAGCGGTTCGAGGCCGGGACCCAGAAAATTTCCCAGGCAGTGGCCCTTGCCGCGGCGGTCAACTATCTGACGGAAACCGGCATCGACAGGGTGCACCGCTGGGAGTCCGGGCTCGGCCAGCGAATGGTGGCAGGCCTGGAAGCCATCGACGGAATCCGCGTGCTGGGACCGGCCGCAGGCCAGGACCGCATCGGCCTGGCGGCCTTTGACGTTGCCGGTGTCCACGCGCACGACGTCGGCCAGTTCCTTGACGCGCGGGGCATCGCGGTCCGCGTGGGCCACCACTGCGCGCAGCCGCTGCACCGGCGCCTGGGCCTGACGGCCACCACCCGGGCCAGCGCCTACTTGTACAACACCACCGACGACGTGGACGAATTCCTGGACGCCGTGTCCGGCGTCCGCGCCTACTTCCGGGCCTAGGGCCCGGACCCCCGACGACAGGTACCCCACCATGAGCCTCGACCAGCTTTACCAGCAGATCATCCTGGACCACTCCAAGGCCCGGCATGGCAGCGGATTGGCAGAAACGGCTGCCCCGGACGGCGCGTCCACGGGGCAGTCACACCAGCTCAACCCCGTGTGCGGCGACGAGGTCACCCTGCGCGTGGCCGTTGACCACGGCACGGTCACGCAGCTGGCGTGGGACGGGGCCGGCTGCTCGATCTCCATGGCCTCGGCCTCCGTGCTGAGCGAGCTGGCCGAGGGCATGACAGTGGACGAACTCCGCTCGGTGATCGGGAACTTCCGCGAGGTCCTGCGCTCCCGCGGGAAAATCCCTGCCGACCCGGAAATCCTGGGCGATGCCGCCGCCTTCGAGGGCGTGGCCCGCTACGCGGCGAGGGTAAAGTGCGCCATGATTTCCTGGGTTGCGGCCGAGGACGCGCTGAACCAGGCAGCCTGACCGCACCTCACTATCCGTCCTGCCCGGACGTTTAACCGTCCTGCCCGGACGCGGCGGTACTGCCTTTTGCGCCGGCCAGACCTCCCGGCGCACCACGCGCCCCCAGCCTATCCGGCTGGCGAAGGCCCGCTGGTGGTTGTCGAAACCCTGGGTTTCGACCAGATCAACCAGCGGACCTTCTTCGGAACCGGTTAGCCGGCGCCGTTCAGCTGACGAGCGCCGCGATTCCAATGGCAGCTGTGGCGGCACCCAAAACCATGGATACCGTCACCAGGACCACGTGGACGGTGAGGAACTTCGTGGCCTTGCCAGCGGCGTCCCGTGCCCGCGGGTCCTTCATGACGCGGCGCAGGAATTGCGGCCACACCACCAGGGACCACACGCCCGAAACAACCAGGACCAGGGCAAGGAAGGCAGGGACGTCCACAGGACTAGTGGCTTTCGAGCCAGGCCTGGGCCTGCTGCGACTGGATGTTCAGCGCCTTGCCCACCATGGGCTCGGCGGCGTCGGCGATCTTGCCGCCCAGGAACGGCACGGAGGACGTGACGTTGCCTTCGAGTTCAACCCGCGTGCTGCCCGCGTCCGCCACGAGACGCTGGACCGCGGATACGTCGATCGGCGCGCCGGCGATCTTGAGCGAGATGGTGCTCTGGCGCGAACCGTCGGCTGCCGGCGCGTCCCAGTTTTCCACCTGGGTCACCTTGAGGCTCTCGCCGACGAACTTGCGGGCGATTTCCGGCAGACGCGTCGTGGGGAGGGTGCGCACAGACGTGGTGCTGAACTCTCCGGCGATGTCGCCCGCCACGGTGAAGGACTCGAGGGTGCCGCCGACGTATTCGCTGGTGTGGCGCTGGAAGTCCTCGTTCGCGAAGACTGCGGTGACGCTGTCGACGCCGTGGGGAAGGGTGGTGGATGCACTCAGTGCCATTGATCCTCCGTCGTTGTGGGGTCAGAACGCTTTTTGCTCACCACATCCTACGGGGTTGGCCGTGCTTCCCCGGCACCGGGACCTCCGGCACCGGCTCTGCGACGCCGGATTTCTCCTCGGCCGCCAGCCTCCGGGCCGCCGCGGTAATGTTGCGGGACATGGCCGGGAAGATGATGCTGTGGAACGGAAGGACGGCCAGCCAGTAGAGCCGCCCGCTGAGTCCCTTGGGGAAGAAAATCGCCCGCTGGCTGTAACGGCTTCCGGTGCCGTCAGGCTCCACGCAGAGCTCCAGCCAGGCGCGTCCGGGGGCCCGCATTTCGGCCCGTAGCCGCAGCAGGCGGCCGCGCTCGATCCGTTCCACGCGCCACCAGTCCACCACTTCACCGGCCACCAGATGGTGCGGATGCCGCCGTCCGCGGAGCAGGCCGGCCCCGCCTGAGAGCTTGTCCAGCCAGCCGCGGACGCTCCAGGCCAGGGGGAGCGAGTACCAGCCGTTGCGGCCGCCGATCCCCTCGATGATTGTCCACACGTGCGACGGGTCCACGTCGCTGGCGAAGGTCCGCTCGTCGACGTACACCCTGTGCCCGGCCCAGCCGGGGTCGCTCGGCAGTGGGTCGGCATCGGCGCCGGCGTTTGCCCAGATGGTTTCCACCTGGCCGTCGCGTTCCTTGCCGAGCGCCAGGGCCACGGCCCTGCGGTAGCCGGTCAGGCCGCCGTCGGGCTGTTTGATGTAGGTGTCGATGTCGTGTTCGGCCGAGACCGCGTCGTGCTGCAGGGACTGGACCAACGGCACGGACATGGACAGCGGAATCGGGGTCACCAGGGCAACCCACAATCCGGCCAGCCTGGGTGCCGGCACCGGCAGTGCCAGGACCGGCCGCGTGGGCAGGCCCGCCTCGGCTGCGTACTCCTTCATCATGCCGGCGTACGTCAGGACGTCCCGGGAGCCGATGTCGAAGGTGCGGTTGAGGGGTTCCGTCAGTGCGGCGGCTCCGACGAGGTAGTAGAGCACGTCCCGGACGGCGATGGCTTCGATCCGGTTTCGGACCCAGCTGGGTGCCGGCATGAGGGGCAGGGTTTCGGCGAGGTGGCGGATCATTTCGAACGACGCCGAGCCGGAACCGATCACCACCCCGGCCTGGAACACGATGGCGTCGACCGGGCCGGAAAGAAATACCTCGCCCACCGCCTCGCGGGAGCGCATATGCGTTGACAGTGCCGTGTTGCGCGGGTGCAGGCCGCCCAAATAGACGATCCGCCGGACCGAGGCAGCCGCGGCGGCACCGGCCACAAGCTCGGCCATGGCCTTTTCCTTGGCTTCGAAACCGGAGCCTGCTGCCATGGAATGGACCAGGTAATAGAGGACGTCGACCCCCTGCAGGGCTTCCTGCAGTGCCGAGGAGTCGTCGAGGCTGCTGCGGACCACCTCCACGTCGTCGAACCACGGCACGCCGGTGATTTTCTCCGGGGACCTTACGAGCACCTTGACGCGGTGGCCGGCGTCCAGCAGCCGGGGGACCAGCCGCCCGCCGATGTACCCTGTGGCGCCCGTAACGAGCACCGTCCGGGCGTCGGGGGTGCTGCCGCCTCCTGTCGTGCCGCCGTTGCTGCTGTCATTTCCGCTGCTGTCATTTCCGGTCTGGTCGCTCACGGGAGTCTCCTTGGGGGCGGCGGTATGGCTGTGCTGATCCGCTGGCTTGGCTGATCTTCGGGCTGTGCCGAACTTCACCTGCTCAGCAAGCTTAGCAATGCGGCACAGGGACCCGGATGCTGCCGGTGTGCCCTCAGGGGTAGGCTGGAGGCCCCGGCATTCGCAAGAATCTCGGCTTTTCGTGTTGCCTGCGTTCGATTGAGATTCCAGGAGATCCTGCCCATGAGCTCCAAAGGCCTGAGCCCCAAAGGCCAGCCCGCCAATGGCTTGCCCCTCAACGGCCTGCGCCGTGTCCTTCATGCGGACAGGACGTTCGCCCGCGTGCAGTCCGAGGCGGGGAGGAGCTTCAGCGTCCGCAGCGAGGACTACCAGATCAGCGCCCCGGCAGGCCTGCGGCCCGTTCTCCTGGCGGAGATGGCGGACGGCCTGCTGAACGCTGCGGGAAACGGGGGCTCCGCCGCTGACCACGCCGCACCGGGTGTTGTCCTGGCCGTCACCGCTACGGGACGCGAGGCCGAGGATCTTGCCGCCGCGCTCCGCGCCTACTTGCCCGCCAACGCCGTGGCTGAGTTCCCCAGCTGGGAAACCCTCCCGCACGAGCGGCTTTCCCCGCGCTCGGACACGGTGGGCCGCCGGCTGTCGGTCCTGCGGCGCCTTGCTCACCCCGAAGACTCAGCCCATCAGGGTGACGCTGCCCATGGGGAAAACGCAGCGCACCCGGAAAACGCAGCGGGACCCCTCCGGGTGGTGGTGGCCCCCGTACGTGCCGTGCTCCAGCCGATCGTGGCCGGCCTGGGGGACCTGGTTCCGGTGACGCTGAAGGTCGGC
Source organism: Arthrobacter sp. K5 (assembly GCF_040448525.1). NCBI lineage: Bacteria > Bacillati > Actinomycetota > Actinomycetes > Micrococcales > Micrococcaceae > Arthrobacter > Arthrobacter sp. K5. The sequence continues at coordinate 4,623,018 of NZ_CP159279.1, forward strand.
CAGGAGGCGCCCTTCAGCAGTGTCGTCAAGAACCTTGCAGACGCCGCCTACGCCCGCGTGGACATGGTAACCCGCCGTGGCGAGTTCGCTGTCCGCGGCGGCATGCTGGACGTTTTCCCGCCCACCGAGGACCATCCCATCCGGGTGGAGTTCTTCGGCGATGAGGTGGACCAGATGCGCTGGTTCGCCGTCGCCGACCAGCGCTCGCTGTCCTCGCCCGGCCTGCATCACCCCACCGAACTCCATGCCCCGCCCTGCCGCGAAATTCTTATCACGCCCTCGGTGATGTCCCGGGCAGCGACGCTGAAGTCCCAGCTTCCCGCGGCTGCCGACATGCTGGAGAAGATCGCTGGCGGCATTGCCGTGGAAGGCATGGAATCGTTGGCGCCTGTCCTCGTGGACGCCATGGTCCCGTTCATGGAACAGCTGCCCGCGGGTTCCATCTCGGTGGTCATCGAACCGGAGAAGGTCCGCACCCGTGCGCACGACCTCGCGGCCACCAACGAGGAGTTCCTGGAAGCCGCGTGGTCCACGGCCTCCGACGGCGGAACCGCGCCACTGGATCTGAGCTCGCAGGCGTCGGCGGCCCTGCACTCCGCCAGTTTCCGCTCGCTCGCCGAGACCCGCTCCGCGGCCCTCGGGAACGAGGTGTCCTGGTGGTCCATCACGTCGCTGGCCACGGACGAGGAACTGACACCGGACATCGACGTGCTCAACCTCCACGCCCGTGAACCGCGCGGTTACCAGGGCGACGTCGCGGAGATGATGGACTTCATCGGCTCGCACGTGCGGGACCAGTGGCGGATCGTGGTGGCCACCGAAGGCCCGGGCCCGGCGCAGCGCCTGGCCGAACTGTTCCACGACGCCGACATCCCCTGCGCCCGGGTGGACACACTGGACCACGAACCCCAGGCGGGGATCATCGAGGTGACGACCGCCGTCGTCGGACGCGGTTTTGTCCTGGACGGACTGAAACTCGGTCTCCTGACCGAGGCCGACCTGCTCGGCCGCACCTCCGCAGGCTCCACGAAGGACATGCGCCGCATGCCCTCCAAGCGGCGGAACGCCGTGGATCCGCTGCAGCTGGTGGCCGGGGACCATGTGGTGCACGAGCAGCACGGCATCGGCCGGTTCGTGGAGCTCATCCAGCGCAAGGTGGCCGGCGGCGGGGACGGCGTGCGCGAGTACCTGGTGCTGGAATACGCGCCGTCGAAGCGCGGGGCTCCGGGGGACCGGCTGTTTGTGCCCACCGACCAGCTGGACCAGGTGACCCGCTACGTCGGCGGCGACACCCCCGTGCTCAGCAAGATGGGCGGGGCGGACTGGGCCAGCACCAAGTCCAAGGCGCGCCGGGCGGTCAAGGAAATCGCCGGCGAGCTCATCCGGCTTTACTCGGCCCGGATGGCGTCGCGCGGCCATGCGTTCGCCCCGGACACGCCGTGGCAGCGCGAGCTGGAGGAGGCCTTCCCGTACGTGGAGACCCCGGACCAGCTCACCACCATCAACGAGGTCAAGGCCGACATGGAGCGGGAGATCCCCATGGACCGGCTGGTCTCCGGCGACGTCGGCTACGGCAAGACCGAGATCGCCGTCCGCGCCGCCTTCAAGGCCGTGCAGGACGGCAAGCAGGTGGCGGTGCTGGTGCCCACCACCCTCCTCGCGCAGCAGCACTACGAGACGTTCACTGAGCGGTTCTCCGGGTTCCCGCTGCGCGTGAAGCCGCTGTCCAGGTTCCAGGCGTCCAAGGAGGCCAAGGAAACCGCCGAGGGCGTGAAGAACGGCTCCGTGGACGTGGTGATCGGCACGCACCGGCTGCTGTCCAAGGACTTTGAGTTCAAGGACCTGGGCCTGGTGATCGTGGACGAGGAGCAGCGCTTCGGCGTCGAACACAAGGAAGCGCTGAAGAAGATGCGCACCAACGTGGACGTCCTGGCCATGAGCGCCACCCCGATCCCGCGTACGCTCGAAATGTCGCTGACCGGCATCCGCGAAACGTCCACCCTGGCCACCCCGCCGGAGGAGCGCCATCCCGTGCTCACCTATGTGGGGCCGTACACGGACAAGCAGACCTCCGCCGCCATCCGCCGTGAGCTGATGCGCGAGGGCCAGGTGTTCTTCGTCCACAACCGCGTGTCCACGATCGAAAAGACCGCGGCCAAAATCCGTGAACTCGTCCCCGAAGCCAGGGTCGAGGTGGCTCACGGCAAGATGTCCGAGAGCCGGCTGGAGCAGATCATCGTGGACTTCTGGGAGAAACGCTTCGACGTCCTGGTGTGCACCACGATCATCGAAACCGGCCTGGACATCTCCAACGCCAACACCCTGATCGTGGACGGCGCGGACAAGTACGGCCTGTCGCAGCTCCACCAGCTGCGCGGGCGCGTGGGCCGAGGACGCGAACGGGCCTACGCCTACTTCCTCTACCCCTCCGAGAAGCCGCTCGGCGAGGTGGCGCTGGAACGGCTCAAGGCCGTGGCCACCCACAACGAGCTCGGCGCGGGCATGCAGCTGGCCATGAAGGACCTGGAAATCCGCGGCGCCGGCAACCTGCTGGGCGGTGAACAGTCGGGCCACATCCAGGGCGTCGGCTTCGACCTCTACATCCGGCTGGTGGGCGAAGCCGTGGCCGAATACCGCGGTGAAGCCGAGGAGAAGGCCGCCGAGATGAAGATCGAGCTGCCGGTCAACGCGCACCTGCCGCACGACTACGTCCCGGGCGAACGGCTGCGGCTGGAGGCCTACCGGAAGCTGGCGTCCGCCGTCACGAACGAGGCGATCGACGAGGTCCTCGCCGAGCTCGTGGACCGCTACGGTGAGCCGCCGCTGCCCGCCCAGAACCTGGTCGCCGTCGCGCGCTTCCGGGTGGGTGCCCGCGAAGCCGGGCTCTCCGACGTCGCCCTGCAGGGAAACTTCATCCGGTTCTCCCCGGCCCAGCTGCCCGAATCGAAGACCATGCGGCTCAACCGCATGTACCCGGGCGCGCAGTCCAAGCCCGCCCTCGACGCCGTGCTCATCCCCAAGCCGAAAACGGCAAGGATCGGCGGCCGCGACCTGCAGGACGCCGAAATCCTGGAATGGGCCGACGGCGTCATCCGCAACATCTTCGCCGACGCCCCGGTCCCGCTCGAAGCCACCAAGGGCTAGCCGTGATGGGAGGACACCACGCCGCGTCAGGAGCCGCGGCGTGGGTGGCTGTTGCCGCGACGGGCCCGTACACCCTGGGCTGGTACCCGCTGGACGCCACCGGGGTGCTGATCGGCGGCATGGCGACGGCGGGCACCGCCCTGGTGTGCGACTGGGACCACCGCTCCAGCACCGTGGCACACTCGCTGCCGCCGCTGTCCAACATGATCGCCGTAGGCATCGAGAATGCCAGCGGCGGCCACCGGCAAGGCACGCATTCGGTGCTGGGGGCGGCCATGTTCGTGCTGCTCGCCGCCGTTGCGGCGCAGATCCAGATGGACACTCCGTGGGGTGTGCTGTCCGTTGGTGCCGGGCTGCTGTGCATGTTCATGATCAACATCGCCGCCAAGGCGCTGAAACTGTTTCCGAAGTCCGGGTGGATCACCAACTGGGTCTTTGCCTTGGTCATGGCCGGCCTGGTGACCTGGTTTGCGCCCCACCAGTGGACCTGGCTGCCCATGTCCATGCTGATCGGCGTCGTGGTCCACATCGTTGGCGACATAGTGACCACCGGCGGTGTTCCGCTCCTCTGGCCGCTGGTGATCAAACCGCCAAGGTTCCTCCGCCGGCTGTGGGTGTTACGGAATTTCTGGCGGCCCAACGGCGCGTTCTCCATCCCGCTGCTGGGCCGGGCGGGGTCCCGGCGGGAGTGGCTGGTGCTGATACCGGTGAGCGGCTACGCCATGGTGGGAATGTGCCTGGCCGCGTGGTCGCTGGCGGGCACGCATTTTCCTGCCGCGCTGGCCCTGGCCGGCCGGCTGGCCAGCAGCCTGCTGGGGCTGCCCTGATTCAATAGCTTAAAAGCCGAAGCCCCGGACAGTTCAAACACAGTCCGGGGCTTCGGCTTTTTAGTTCAGTTGGTCTTTAGTATTCGCCGGCTGAATCGGAGCGGCCCGTGATGGTCTGCGGGATCCAGAATGCGAGGGCGAAAAGGCCAAGGCACACGGCCATCGGCCACGGGTTCTCCAAGGACAGGAAGGACAGCGAGTAGATGGCGCCCAGGAACAGGGCCATGATCACCACGAAGAGAACGATGCTGCCGGCCAGGGGGTTCTCGTTCTGGGGCGTCTTCACTTGCTGGTCGATCTTGCTGGACATTCATTCCTCCTCGGCCCCGCGGGGCTCAAACTGTGGCTGCCGCCGGTCAGTACGCAGACGAACCCTGTTCGCCTTTGACGATTGCAATACCGGAGCTGGCGCCAATACGTGTTGCACCTGCAGCAATCATAGCCTGTGCGTCCTCAAGGGACCGCACGCCGCCGGAGGCCTTGACGCCCAGGTCCGGGCCTACGGTGCGCCGCATGAGGGCGATGTCCGCGGTGGTGGCGCCGCCGCCGTTGAAGCCCGTGGAGGTCTTGACGAAATCGGCGCCGGCCTCCACGGCCGCTTCGCAGGCCAGGACCTTCTGGTCATCGGTGAGCAGGGCGGTCTCGATGATGACCTTGAGGATCGCCTCTCCGGCGTGGACGGCCTCGGCAACGGCCTTGATGTCGTCCACCAGGGCGCCCCTGTCCGAGGCCCTGGCCGCGGCGATGTCGATGACCATGTCCACTTCGTCGGCACCGTCCAGCACGGCACCGCGGGCCTCGAACGCCTTGACATCGCTGGGCGTGGCGCCCAGCGGGAAACCCACCACGGAACAGGTGAGCACGCCGGTGCCCTTGAGCGCCCTCTTGACCGTCTTGACCCACACCGGGTTCACGCACACCGACTTGAACTTGTACTCGGCGGCCTCGGCACACACCCTGAGGACTTCCGCCTCGCCGGCGTCCGGCTTCAGCAGCGTGTGGTCGATGAAGGAAGCGATGCCCGGCGCCCCGCTACCCTCCGCCGGAGATCCTGCGGGGCTGGTGGCGGTGCCCGTTCCGGGGCTGGCTTCGTTGCTCATGCTGGTCCTTTCCATGGGCTGTTGGCCGAAGGACGCCCCGGGTGTCGCAGCGTCCTTGCGAACCATCCTGCCACAGCAGGAACGCTAGGCAGCGGTAGCCAGCTGCCCCGCCGAAAGCGCCGCCATGAGCTCGGCCGCGCAGACGCCGGCAGCGGACCCGGACGCCACCAGCAGGCCCAGCCGCACGCCGTCGAACGCTGCGGCGTCGCCGATGGCCCAGATGCCCGGCACGGAGGAGCGGAAGTCGCGGCCGACGACGACCCCGCCGGACGCTGCCGTTTCCACGCCGGCGGCGGCCGCCAGGCTGTCCCGGGGTGTGCGGTCCTCGGCGAGGACCACGAGGTCGCCGTTCATGCGGCTGCCGTCCTCGAACACGATGCCGGCGGCCGGCAGCACGGAGCCGGCAAGGGTTGGCACGACGGCGGCGGGCCGGGCAGTGGTGCGGACCGGCCGGACGCCGCGGGCGCGGAGCACCGCTTCGGCCTGGCCGGCGGCGGGACCGGTGCCCACGAGAATGCCCAGCGGCCTGCGGCCGAGGACGCGGGTGACTTCCTTGACGGCGTGGCCGATCTTGGCGGCGTCGTCGATGGTGGAGTAGTTGAGGCAGCGGCCGGAGCCGTCCACCGGCGAGTGCACCGGGGCCGATCCGGTGGCGATGACCAGCTCGTCGTACGGGAATTCCATGCCGTCGGCCGTGGTGACCACCTTGGCGGTGGCGTCGATGTGGCTGGCGGGCTGGCCGAAGCGCACGGAGACAAACGGCAGGGCGGCCAGTTCCAGCAGGTCGTCAGGGGCGTCGTCCCGGCTGCTCAGCACCGTCACGGTCCCGGCGAATTGTGCTGCGGCCAACTGGGCCACCAGCGCCTGGGCGGCCGGGCCGGCACCGGCGATGAGGATTTTCGTAGCGGCGTCAGCGGCCGGTCCGGATGAGGGATCGGTGGAGGTAACGGTGGCGATGGACGGAAACTGTGCCGGAGCGGACATGTGCTGGCCCTTTCGAATGCTGCACCAGGCGGGCCGGTCTCGGGCCCTGTTGTGCTGATGGGACCCAGCCTAGGGGGAGCATTTTTCGCGGGTGTTTCCCTGCCATTGCGGAATTGTCCCCGGCTGTTCGCTGCTTTTTACCACCCGGTAACAAAAGGGAGTTTTGGTACAGATATCGCGCCCTAAACCACGTTTTGGGGCCATTATCTGTACAAAAACTCCCTCTGTTATTCGCATCACACCGGGGCTGGCGCGGCCGCTAGACACGGATGCGGTAGCCGCGCTTCACCACGGTTTCCACGAGCTTGCCGTCCGGCAGGGAGGAGCGGAGCCGGCTGACCGTCATGTCCAGCGCGTGCACCGAGCCGCGCAGTTCCAGGAGCTCGGAGAGCGACTCCCGGGACAGGACCGCACCGCCGGCGCCCAGGAGCGCACGGAGCAGCAGCAGCGGCGCCGGGGCGATTTCCACCGCTTCGCCGTCGATGCGCAGCGACCGGCCGCGCAGTTCCACGTTTCCGGAGCGCGTGTCGAGGCGGCGCACATGGTTGAGCGCGAGGTGCTCGCACACCAGCCGGATCAGGGCGCCCATCCGGAACCGCTCCGGCACCAGGGGGGTGATGCCGGCGTCCAGCAGCGGCTGCGCCGTCACCGGACCAACGACGGCGGTCGTGACGGTGGTCTTGAGGCTCTCCACAAGCTGCTTGTACAGCCCCATCTCATGGGCAGTGCTCCACATGGCGTCCACGGCGGGGGCACTGGTGAACGTCAGGACGTCCAGGTTGCCGCTGCACGCCGCCTCGATCAGGCGGGGGAGCCGGTCGGCGCCGTCGGGCTTGACCCAGCGGTAGGGGGTCACGGTCAGGACCGTGGCGCCTGACATGCGCAGCCGTTCGAGCTGGCGGACATCCGTGTAGCCGTGCAGCTGCACGGCAACGGTCTTGCCGCGCACGCCCTCCGCCAGCAGCATGTCCACCAGCGTCGCCGTGGTCTCGTCGCTGCTGATGCCGACGTCGGCCAGGCCGGCCGCGCGCACGGCGCCGCGGGCCTTGGGTCCGCGGACGAACATCCGGCAGGCGCCCAGGGTTTCCAGCAGCTGCTCACCGATCCCCGACGCGTCCGCCGCCTCGCACCAGCGGCGCATGCCGTAGGCGGTGGTGGCGATGCAGAGGTCGGGCTTGGCCGCGATGATCGCCTTGGTGTCCTCGATGAGGCTGATGTCCTCGTTCACCGGGGCGATCTTCAGGGCCGGGGCATGCAGCACCTCGGCACCGCGGCGTTCCAGGGCCTCGATGAGGTCCCGCGAACGGCGGTGGGATGTCACGCCAATCCGGAAACCCTCCAACGGGGCTTCGGCAGCCGCCTCCGGCGCGGTTTCGGTGGGTGCTGCCTCGGTGGGTGCTGTTTCAGTGGGGGCCAGTGCATTCATTGCGTTCATGCCTATCACGAACCCAGCAGCGAGGCCGCCAGGCGGTCGAGTTCCGCCGCGGCCTCGGCATGCCCGCGGTTGGCCTCAGCCACCCGCACCACCTCGCCGATCACCAGGACGGCGGGGTTGCTGCAGCCGGCGGCGGCAGTAGCGATGGTGCCCAGTTCCGCGATGGTGGTCTTCTGGCCCGGCCGGTAGCCGCGCTCCACCACTGCCATGGGCATGTCCGCGCGCATCCCGGCGCGGCGCAGGCCGGCGGCGAGGTGGTGCAGCGTGCCGATGCCCATCAGCACCACGATCGTCCCGCCGAGGCCGGCCAGGTGCGTCAGTTCCTTCTCGGTGAGCGGCGCGTGGCCGGACACAACGGTGAACATGTGGCTGACTTCACGGTGGGTCACAGGGATGCCGGCGGCGGCCGGCACGGAGATCGCGCTGGTCACGCCGGAGATGACGCGGACGGGGACGCCGGCGGCGACGCAGGAAGCAACTTCCTCACCGCCGCGTCCGAAGACGTACGGGTCGCCGCCCTTGAGGCGCACCACGTTGTTGCCTTCCAGGGCGGAAGCGACCATGAGCTTCTCGATGTCGCCCTGGCTCACCTTGTGATGTCCCGGGCGCTTTCCGACGTCGACCAGTTCGGCGGAGGTGAGGAATGCCAGCTCCTGGTAGGGGGCCAGCCGGTCGTAGAACACGACGTCGGCATCGCGCAGGGCATTGACGGCCGCCACGGTCAGCAGTTCGCCGGTGCCCGGACCGCCGCCAACCAGGGTGACGTGGCCGGCCCGGCCGGCGGCCGGCTCGGCCGCCACCGGAATGCCGGCGGCGCGGCAGCGGTCCAGCAGCGGCTCCCAGCCGGCCTGGCCGTCGTCGACCGCCGCGACCAGGAACGGACGCTCGGGCAGGGGGCCGTCGTGCCCGGCACCCTGCGGGGCGCTGAGGCGCGAGACGACGGCGCCGGCTGCCTCGTAGCGGCGGACGGCCTGGCGGGCGGCGAAATCCGAACCGGTGACCAGGACCTCGCGGCCGGTGAGATCAATGCTGAGCTGCATGCCTATACCTCGTTCTCATCGCGGGGCCGCAGGGGGATGGCGGCCCCGATCAGCACCTTGCCTTTTTCCTCTGCCGTTGCCGGGCGCATCTGGCCGCGCTCGTCCGGGACGAAGGTGATGGAATCGTCCTTCTGGTCGGGGGCGTTCACGAAGGAGCGGAACCGGCGGAGGCGCTCGGGGTCCTTCAGGGTGTCGGCCCACTCGTCGATGTAGGTGTCGACGTGCTTGGCCATGGCTGCCTCGAGGTCCTCGGCGATGCCCAGGGTGTCGTGTACCACGACGTCCTCGACGTGCTTGATGCCGCCGTCGAGCTCCTCCTGCCAGCGGGCAGTGCGCTGCAGGCGGTCGGCGGTGCGGATGTAGTACATGAAGTAGCGGTCGATGTACTTGATCAGCGTCTCGTCGTCCAGGTCCTTGGCCAGCAGCTGGGCGTGGGCCGGGGTGGCGCCGCCGTTGCCGCCGACATACAGGTTCCAGCCGTCCGCGGTGGCGATCACGCCCACATCCTTGCCGCGGGCCTCGGCACACTCGCGGGCGCAGCCGGAGACGCCCATCTTGAGCTTGTGCGGGCTGCGGAGGCCGCGGTAGCGGAGCTCGAGCTGGATGGCCATGGCCACCGAGTCCTGGACGCCGAAGCGGCACCAGGTGGATCCGACGCAGGACTTCACGGTTCGCAGGCTCTTGCCGTACGCCTGGCCGGATTCGAAGCCGGCGTCCACCAGTTCCTTCCAGATTTCAGGGAGCTGCTCCAGCCGGGCACCGAACATGTCGATGCGCTGGCCGCCGGTGATCTTGGTGTACAGGTTGTACTTTTCGGCGACGGCGGCGATGACGCCGAGCTTCTTCGGGGTGATCTCGCCGCCGGCGATGCGGGGGACCACCGAATACGTGCCGTCCTTCTGCATGTTGGCCAGCGCACGGTCGTTGGTGTCCTGCAGGGTGCCGCGGCCGGCATCCAGGACGTAGGCGCTGTTCTGGCTGGCCAGGATGTTGGCGATGGTCGGCTTGCAGATGTCGCAGCCTGCGCCGGTGCCGTACTTGGCCATGATCTCTTCGAAGGAGGTCAGTTCCAGGACGCGGATGGCGTCGAACAGTTCCTGGCGGGACAGCTCGATGTGCTCGCACAGGGCCTTCGAAACCTCGACGCCGGACTTGGTCAGTTCGGTTTCCAGCAGCTTCTTGAGCATCGGCACGCAGGAACCGCACTGGGTTCCGGCGCGGGTGCAGCCCTTGAGTTCGCCAAGTTCCTGGACGGGGGCGTTGCCGTCGCAGGCGCCGCAGCCGTTGATGGCGTCGCGGATGGTTCCTGCCGTGACGTTGTTGCAGGAGCACAGGGTGGCGTCGTCCGGCAGCTCGGTCTCGGGGGCGTCGCCGCCGCCGGCGGCGCTGAGGAACGCACCGGGTTCGGCAGGAAGTTCGCGGCCCAGCAGCGGGCGAAGGCTCATGTACGGTGAGGCGTCGCCCACGAAGATGCCGCCCAGGAGGGTCTTGGCGTCGTCCGTGGTGACGATCTTCTGGTAGACGCCGCGGGCGGGGTCTGCGTAGACGATTTCGAGGGCGTGCTCGGTCTTGGCGAAGGCGTCGCCGAAGCTGGCTACATCCACACCGGACAGCTTGAGCTTGGTGGCGGTGTCGAAACCGGGGAAGGTGGCGTCCCCGCCGTGCAGACGGTCGGCCACGATCTCTGCCATGGTGTTGGCGGGCGCAACCAGGCCCAGGCACATGCCGCCGAAGTTGGCTACTTCACCAATGGCCCAGATGCCCGGTACTTCGGTGGCGCAGTAGTCGTTGATGACCACGCCGCCGCGCTGGCCCAGCGAGAAGACTTGCTCTTGGCCCTCGGGGGCGCGGAAGAGTTCGTCGCGGGGCCGGACGCCGATGGCGACGATCACCATGTCGGCTTCGATAATGCGGCCGTCGGCCATGAGGACGCCCGTGACCTGGCCCTCGCCGTCGGACAGGACTTCTGAGGGGAAGACGCCGCCGTGGACTTCAAAGCCCTTGGCTTTGATGAGACGGCCCATTGCCTGGCCCGCTCCTTCGTCGAGCTGCGTGGCCATCAGCCACTGCGAACCGTCGATGACGATCGGGTTGGCGCCGAGCTGCTCGGTGCCGGCGGCGGACTCGAGGCCGAGGAGGCCGCCACCGATGGTGACGGCGTTGACCTTGCGGCCGAGCTTTTCCGTGAGCTCGGCGATGGCCTTGTTAATGGCCCAGACGTCTTCAAGCGTGCGGTACACGTGCGTGAGCTCGGCGCCGGGGATGGGCAGGCGGGCTGCATTAGAACCGGTTGCAACCACCAGTTCGTCGTATTCATAGGTGTTGCCGGCAGCGGTTTCCACCGTCTTGGCTTCGGCATTGATCTTGACTACGCGCTCGCCGGTCTTAAGCTCCACGTTGGCGTGGTCCCACATGGCGGCCTCACCCAGGGTGAGGTCGTAGTCCATGTCGGTGAGGGCCTTGGAGAGCGCAACGCGGTCGTAGGGGAGGTGGGCTTCCTCAGTGAGGACCGTGACATGCCAGCCATCGAGGCCGCGGGCATGCATTGCGTCCGCAAAACGGTGGGCTGCTGGGCCGCCGCCGGCGACCACGATGCGGCGCGGAGTCGATGAGGTTGAAGTCTGTTCGGTCACTGTGGGCCTTTCGCTGGGCCGCAGACGGTGCTCTGCAGCTTGTCCATCCAGACTAGGGAGGCGCAGTTTCGCTTCAGTTTCCCAATTGTTTCGTGAACTTAACTTCTGCATCACGGGATTGTTTCGGGCCATGTGAGGTGTCTTTTACGTTCCCGACACATTGACTGCACCCCGTCGAAACACCATCACCCTAGCTTTGGTATACGGCCGCAGCGGCGGCTACAGCAGACGCAATTTCACGTCTTGCAGAACCGGCCCGCCGCCGGAAAGCACGCAAAGGGAGAGGAGCCGGACATGACGGCAACACTGGAACTTGAGGATCTCGCCACCGGATATGCAGCAGGCTGGCACCGTGTCTGCGCGCTGGAGGACCTGGAACTGTCCTGGGGCGAAGCGGCACTCGTGGCCGGCCGGCAGGTGGCCCTGTTCCGCACGGGCCCCGGTGAGGTTTTCGCCGTAGCGCAGGAGGACCCGGCCACCGGCGCCTTCGTCATGGCACGCGGCATCCTCGGATCACGCGGCGCCCGCCCCACCATCGCCTCGCCGCTGCACAAGGAGGTCTACGACCTCGAAACGGGCGAGTGCTTCGGCAACGAGGACCTGCGCCTGGCCGCGTACGGCACCCGCATCGTGGACGGCTTCATCGAGGTCGAGCTCTAAAACCCAAGGGCCATCTACAGGCCCAGGGCCTCGCGCACGTCTGTGAGCACCTGGTCCAGCGCGGCCCTGGCCGCCAGCCGGGCTTCGGGCAGCTCAGCGGCCGAGCCGACGCTTTGGATGACCTCGAGGTAGCACTTGAGTTTCGGCTCCGTGCCGCTGGGCCGGATGATCACACGGCTGAGGTCGCGGGTCACGTAGAGCAGCCCGTCGGTCGGGGGCAGCTGTTCGCTGCCTTCGGCCAGATCAACGAATGACGCCACGGCCGAACCGCCAAACGATTCGGGCGGGTTCACGCGCAGCCGGTTCATCATGGCGTCCAGCAGGCCGAGGTCACCCACCCGGATGTTCAGCTGGTCACTCGCGTGGAGCCCGTGGACCAGGTACAGCTCGTCCAGGGTGTCGAAGATCGTCTTGCCCTCGGACTTGGCCGCGGCCGCAAGTTCCGCAATCAGCACCGCGGCGGACAGTCCGTCCTTGTCGCGGACCAGATCCGGTGCAACGCAGTAGCCCAGCGCCTCTTCGTAGCCGTAGACGAGGCCCGGCACCCGGGAAATCCACTTGAACCCCGTGAGCGTCTCCTCGTGGGCGTACCCTGCTGCCGCGGCGATGCGTGCAAGCAGCCGGGACGAAACAACCGAACTGGCGAACACTCCGCCGCCCGCGTCCGCTTCGGAGCCGTCGGCCCCGGCCGCCAGCCGCGCCACGACATGCGCCCCCAGGAGGGCGCCCACCTCATCGCCCCGCAGCATCCGCCACGCACCCGTGTCCGGGTCCTTCGCGGCCACCGCGGCGCGGTCCGCGTCCGGGTCGTTGGCCAGGACAATGTCCGCGTCCGCCTGCATCGCCGCGCCGAGCGCCAGATCCAGGGCGCCGGGTTCCTCGGGGTTGGGAAAACTGACGGTGGGGAAGTCCGGGTCCGGCTCGGCCTGCTCGCTGACCAGCGTCACGTCGGTGAACCCGGCTGCCCGGAGCACGGCGACAGCCGTGGTGCCGCCCACGCCGTGCAGCGGTGTCAGGACGATCTTCAGGTCCCGGGCCGGGAACAGTCCGCGGTCGGCAAGCCCTGCCGTGGCCGCCTCGTAGTCCTGAACGATGCCGGCGTCCAGGACCGTCCATCCGTCCTGGGCCAGGGGGATCGAGGCAAGGTCCCCCACGTTGCTGATTTCGGTGGCGATCAGGGCATCGTACGGCGCCACGATCTGCGCGCCCCGGCCGTTTTCCTCCACGGCATGACGGCCGAGGTACACCTTGTAGCCGTTGTCCTGCGGAGGGTTGTGGCTGGCAGTGACCATCACACCGCCGTCGCATTCCAGCGCCCGGACCGCATACGCCAACAGCGGCGTCGGCAGGGCAGCCGGCATCAGGAACGTCTCGATTCCGGCCGCGGTAAGCACCGCCGCCGTCTCCGCGGCGAAGATATGCGAGTTGTAGCGGGCGTCATAGCCGACGACGGCGCGTGGCCGTGTGCCGGGCGCAGCCTCCGCCACCGCCCGGACCAGAAAATTGGCGAAGCCCGCCGCTGCGCGGCGGACCACGACGCGGTTCATCCGGTTGGGCCCCGGTCCCAGGGCGGCACGCAGGCCCGCCGTTCCGAATTGCAGAGTTCCCCGGAAGCTGTCTTCGAGGTCCTGCCGGGCGGCGGCCGTGCCGGCCTCGGTGAGTTTCACGAGTTCAATCAGCGTTGCCGCGGTGCGCGGATCCGGATCCTGGGCAGCCCAGGCGCGGGCGTCGTTGAGCAGCTGCAGATCGGCTTCGGAGGACGTCATGGAAACCAAACTATCGTCAAAACTCGGCGGAGCGGTGCCGGACAGGGCAGCGGACCCGTCATAACCCGACCGGTTCGTGGCGGCCGGGCCGCCGCTTGACAGCAAAAATTCTGGACACGTAACGTCTCGGTTGTGAAGCTGAACCAGGGGGTGGAGTGGGCCCTCCACTGCTGCGTCAACCTGGCGTGGGCATCCGCAGGGGAACCGATCAGCAGCGGCCGGCTGGCCGAGCTGTACAAGCTGCCGCCGGCATACCTGAACAAGCAGCTTCAGTGCCTGGTGCGGGCGGGCGTCCTGCAGTCCGTGTCCGGCCCCAGGGGAGGGTTCCAGCTGGCGCGCCGTGCCGACCGCATCTCAGTGCTGGACGTGGTGCTGGCCATCGAAGGCCGGGACCTGGCGTTCCGCTGCGACGGCATCCTGGCAAACTGCCCCGGCGGGGATGCGGAGGAGGACTACCTCCGGAGCTGCATCATTTCGCAGTCCATGCGCCAGGCGGAGCTGGCCTGGCGCACCGAACTGGCGCGGCAGACCGTGGCGGGCATTGCGCAGTCCCTCGAGCGGCGCTTCCCGCAGGCGCGGGCCGACTCGCTCGCCCAACTCCGCGCCAGCAGCGACGGGCGGGACTAGAGCCGGGCAGCGCACTGGAGCCGGGCAGCGCACTGGAGCCGGGCCGTGCACCTAGAGGCGGCCAATGATTTCCGCGAGCAGTTTGGAGATGCGCGGCCCGGCAGCGTGTCCGGCTTCGAGCACTTCCTCATGGCTCAGCGGGGTCGGGCTGATGCCGGCCGCGAGATTGGTGACCAGCGAGATGCCGAAGACCTCCATGCCGGCGTGCCGGGCGGCGATGGCCTCCAGTGCCGTCGACATGCCCACGAGGTCGGCACCGATCCGCTTGGCGTACTGCACCTCGGCCGGCGTCTCGTAATGCGGGCCCGTGAACTGGGCGTAGACACCTTCATTGAGGGAGGGGTCGACGTCCCGGGCCAGGTCCCGGAGCCGCGATGAGTACAGGTCGGTCAGGTCCACGAAGGTTGCGCCTTCGAGCGGGGACGTCGCGGTGAGGTTGATGTGATCTTTGATGAGCACGGGGGTGCCGGGGGTCCAGTCTTCGTTGAGTCCGCCGCAGCCGTTGGTGATCACCAGGGTCCGGCAGCCGGCGGCGGCCGCGGTGCGCACGCCGTGGGCAACGGCGCGGACGCCCTTGCCCTCGTAGTAGTGGGTGCGGGCGCCGAGGACCAGTGCGCGCTTGCCTTCCCGGGTCAGCACGGAGCGAATCGTGCCCACGTGTCCCTCCACGGCCGGAGCCGAAAAACCGGGCACCTCCGAGGCTGCCAGCGTCGCGGTGGTCTCGCCGATGAGGTCGGCGGCCTCGGCCCAGCCTGAGCCCAGGACCAGGGCGGTGTCGTGTGCTTCGACGCCGGTCTCCGACGCGATGTAGTCCGCGGCCGTCCGCGCTGCTTCGAAGGGGTCCGTGTCCAGGAAATCTGTTGTGCTCACCCGATCCAAGCTACCGTGCCGGAGCCGGTGCGGGCAGCAGAAACGCGCCCCCTGGGGCTCGCTGGCCTGCCCCGGACGGTTGGTGGTCCGGCGCAGGATGCAGGACAATAGACGTTTGTGACTATGCATCCTGATTTCAGCGCCCCCCGAATCGCAATTCTCGGCGGAGGTCCGGGCGGCTATGAAGCCGCCATGGTGGCCGCCTCGCTGGGAGCCCAAGTCACCATCATCGAGCGCTCCGGCCTGGGCGGCTCCGCGGTGCTGACCGACGTCGTGCCGTCCAAGACGCTGATCGCGACGGCGGACCTGATGACCCGGGTGAGCGTTGCAGGCGAGCTGGGCGTCAAGTTCGACGTCGACGGCGGGGATTTCGTTCCGGTCATGCGCGCCGATCTCAAGCACATCAACGACCGCCTGCTCGGCCTCGCCCGCCAGCAGTCCGCCGACATCCAGACCGGCCTGGAGCACCAGAACGTCCGCATCCTGAACGGCTCCGGCAAGCTGGTGGACAACCACACCATCGAGGTCCTGACCGCGGACGGAACCGAAACCGTCGAGGCTGACGCCATCCTGCTGACCGTCGGGGCGCACCCGCGGGAACTGCCCACGGCACGGCCGGACGGCGAACGGATCCTGAACTGGGCACAGATCTACAACCTGGACGAGCTGCCGGAGGAACTGATCGTGGTGGGCTCCGGCGTGACCGGCGCCGAGTTCGCCTCCGCCTACAACGGCCTGGGCTCCAAGGTCACCCTCATCTCCAGCCGCGACCGCGTGCTTCCGGGCTCCGACACGGACGCCGCCGAGGTGCTGGAAGAGGTCTTCGAACGCCGCGGCGTGAAGGTGCTGTCCCGTTCGCGTGCGGAGACAGTGGAACGGACCGAAAACGGCGTGGTGGTCACCCTCGGTGACGGTTCCAAGGTCACCGGCAGCCACTGCCTGGTGTGCGTGGGCTCCATTCCCAACACCGCCGGCATCGGCCTGGAGGAAGCCGGCGTGGCGCTGACCGAGAGCGGCCACATCAAGGTGGACGGCGTGTCCCGCACCACTGCCCCGAACATCTACGCTGCCGGCGACTGCACCGGCGTCCTGGCGCTCGCCTCTGTCGCGGCCATGCAGGGCCGGATCGCCATTGCGCACTTCCTGGGCGACCAGGTGACCCCCATCAAGCTGCACCAGGTGGCGTCCAACATCTTCACGTCGCCCGAGATCGCGTCAGTGGGCGTCTCCGAGGCCGAGATCGAATCCGGCAAGTACCAGGGCGACATCATCAAGCTCTCCCTGCAGAGCAACGCCCGCGCCAAGATGCGCAACGTCAAGGACGGCTTCGTCAAGATCTTCGCCCGCAAGGGATCGGGCACCGTGATCGGCGGCGTGGTGGTCGGTGCCAACGCGTCGGAGCTGATCTTCGCCATCTCCATCGCGGTGAAGCAGAAACTGCACGTCGACGACGTCGCCAGCACCTTCACGGTGTACCCGTCCCTGAGCGGCTCCATCTCCGAGGCGGCACGGCGTCTGCACGTGCACATCTAAGGTGTTGCCGCGCAACCTGTGAATGGCAGCATTCTCCTAGTCGCCACCGGCAGAGCTGAGTAAAATTCAGACTGTCGATCCCCGGGATTGGCGGCGCCGGGCTCCGACAGACCGATCCACCAGCGGTCAGCCATGCGGAGATTTTCTTCCGAACGGTCGGACCGCGGAAGCCAGGAGCATGCCATGATCACTGTTCAAAAAGCCGCTATCAACACCGCCCTCATAGCGGCGCTCGTGGGCGGCGGCGCGTACCTCGCCATGGGCTATCCCGTCATTGCCTCGTCCACAAACGGCACGGGAAGCCAGTCCGGTACGGACTCAACCAAAGGCGGCCACCAGGCCAACGGGATCACCGAGCAGCTGCTGACGGGGAGCACCGCCACACGGGTAAGGAACGCAGTGCTGGCGGCCAACCCAGGCGCGACGGTCCACCGGGTTGAGACCGACGCTGAAGGGGCGGTCTACGAAGCGCACATCACGAAGGCTGACGGCTCGCGGGCGACAGTCAAGCTGGACGGTTCCTTCAACGTCACCGCCACGGAAGCCGGACGCGGACGGTAGGAATTCCGGCGGCTCAGGAGCAGGCGTACGGGGGAACGGCGTCGCCGGGCGTGAAGGGCTCGAACCAGTGCCGGATGTCCAGCTTTCCCGCGTCCTGCTCCCTGGCGCCGTCCGCTGCGCCGGCGTTGTCCGCGTACAGGGTCTCGGAGTCGGCGTCCTCCAGCAGGACTTCCTCCACGATGGCCCGCCACTCCTCAGGGAGGTCCAGTTCGTAAATGTCCTCGGTGATCCTGGCCTGGTCGAGCAGGCAGTGGACCGCGAGTTCACCGGCCAGGCAGCCGGGGGCGGTCCAGCCGCGGGCAAAGGACGCGGTGACGTCCGACGCCACCACGATGAACCGCTGCGTGAACTTCGCGTCATAGCTGGCAGCGAACTGCGGGGGCAGCGAGGACAGCACGGAGGTTCCGGCGATGGCCTCGGGTGTGACGGTGTCCAGTTCGTGCAGCCTGCCAAGGTCGCGGAACAGCTGGTCGATGAGGATGCTGGACGAGTTCCACAGCAGGCCCGCGAGCAGGCGCGTCTGGCGCACGGACCGCTCCCGCTCGCCGGGGCTGGCGGCGGCCATCTCGGCAAGGTCGTCGGGGTCGAACTGGAGCCGCTGTTCGGCGGTCATGTCGTCGGGGTGCGGGTCCAGACCCAGGAGCTCAAGGCTCAGCCCGGTGAGTTTTTCGGAATCGGCCAGCAGTTCGTCGGTGATGTCGTCGTCGTCGTCGGCATTCATGCCACCGATGCTACCGGCCAGCCGCGGCAGGCCCGATTTCTGTGACGCAGGCCGGGTCATCCGGGAGCGGCCTCAGGCGGCAGCACCCTGAAAGTGCTTCTCGATCAGCCCCCTGATGTCCTCGTGGCAGCCACCGCAGCCCGTGCCCGCGCGGGTGGCCGCGGAAACCTCTGCCACCGTGGAGCAGCCCCCGGCGGCGGCGTCGGCAATCTTGCCTCCGCTCACGCCGGCGCAGCGGCACACGGTGCTTTCGGGGTCGTTGGAGGCGCCTGCCGACGCGAGCTGGTCCGGTCCGTCGAGACGAAGCAGCAGGGACCTGTCAGCGGGCAGCTCGGCTCCGCGTTCGAACAGCTGGACCAGCTCTCCAGCGGTGCGCGGCATGCCCACGCTGACCAGGCCCTCCAGTACTCCGCCGCGGGTGGTCATCTTGACGTAGCGTCCGTGCTCGGGGTCGGCCCACTGCGCGATCTGCAGGCGCGGCCGGCCGTTGACGGCCCCGGCCGTCAGGACCTCCTCGTCCCAGGGTTCGGCGGAGTTGTCCCCTGCCACGGCCATGTTCATGCCGCGCGCCTTCAGCACGATGACGCCCGGCTTTTCCTGGGGGAGCGGGGGCAGCGAGTCGGCGTCCTCCACCGAACCCTCGGACAGCAGCACGAGGTATTCGGCGAGCCATTCGGCCTGCCGCCAGCCCGGGCCCACCAGGCCGGACGGGCCCCGCGCGGTGCGGCACTCGGTGCAGGCGGGATCCGGGCAGCGGACCTCGGCGCAGTCACCGATGGCGAAGATATGCGGCTCGTGGTGGGCCCGCAGCCGGTGGTCCACCAGGATGCCTGCTCCGGTGGAGAGCCCGCAGCCCTCGGCGAGCTCAATGCGCGGGCGGACGCCGCAGGAAAGGACCAGCAGGTCGCCGTCGATCGCCGATCCGTCGTCGAGCAGCAGTGCCGAGAACCCGCTGTCGGGACCGTTGTGCTCAACGCCCGTGGAACGGGCGTTGCCCGCCACCCGGACGCCGCAGTTGCGCAGGCTGGCCGCCAGCACGGCGCCGCCGCCGCGGTCGATATTCCGGCCCAGCGGGTGGGGCCCGTTGTGCACGACCGTGACTGTGGCGCCTTCTTCAGCGGCGGCGAGGGCCGTCTCAAGGCCCAGCACGCCGCCGCCCAGGACCACCACGCGCTTGCGGCCTGCCACGGCCCGGCGCAGGACCTCGGCGTCGCGGAGGTCTCGGAGTGCGGTGACACCCGGTGGGAGGACGGGGGCGGCAGGGTCAGGATTCAGCCCCGTGAGGTTGGGGATCACGGGCCGGGAACCGGTGGCGAAGACCAGCCGGTCGTAGTGGGCGGAGGTGCCGTCGGAGAGGATGACGGACTGCCGGGCGCGGTCCACGCGCCGGACCTTCACGCCCAGCCGGACGTCCACGCCGTCGGCCACCAGTGCTGCGGCGTCGGCGAGGGCCAGCGCCTCGGGCGTGGTGCGGCCGACCCCAAGGTCGGCCACCAGCACCCGGTTGTAGGCGGCCTCGGTTTCCTGGCCGATGACCGTCAGCCCCACCTGCCCGGCACGCAGTGCCGGCAGCAGTTCGTCGACCAGCCGGGCCGCCACCGGACCGAATCCGACAATTACAATCTGCTCGCTCATGAGGCCTCCGATGTCTGAAGAACACTGGTGATCGGGGTGGCCGCTGCCAGCCTGACCCAGACTTTGTTGAACTTGAATTCGGGCATTCCCGAAATGGGATCCGTGGCCGCTTCCGTCAGCCGGTTCGCGCTTTCCAGTTCGGGGAAGTGGAACGGCAGGAAGACGGTCTCGGGACGGATGGCGGTGCTGAGCTCGGCCCGGCAGACCACTTCGCCGCGTTCGTTGGCCACCGAGACCCCCGCGCCGTCCGTGATGCCCATGGCCGCGGCGGCGGCCGGATGGATCTGCACCCGTGCTTCGGGCTGGGAGGCCAGGAGCTCTGCCACCCGCCGGGTCTGCGCACCCGACTGGTAGTGCTCCAGCAGGCGGCCGGTAATGAGGGTCATGGGCTTGGCGGCCGGATCGGGGTTCGCGACGGGAGTACGACGGCGGCGGGGCGCCACCGGGGTCATGACCGCCTTGCCGTCGGGGTGGGCAAACGCCTCCAGGAACATGCGCGGGGTTCCGGTGCTGCCGGCGGGGTAGGGCCAGTACGCGGCCGCGCCGCTGTCCAGCATGGCGTAGTCGATGCCGGAGTAGTCGGCCGCCCCGCCGGCAGATGCCAGGCGCAGCTCCTCGAAGACTGTCTCCGGATCGTCGCTGTAGGTGGACGGTGCCTCAAGCGCCTCGGCCAGCCGCGCCATGATCCACAGTTCGCTGCGGGCGCCGGCGGGCGGCTGGATCGCCTGCCGGCGGCGGAGGACACGGCCTTCGAGGTTGGTCAGCGTGCCTTCCTCCTCGGCCCACTGCAGCACTGGCAGGACGAGGTCGGCCTCGGCTGCGGTCTCGGACATGAAGAAGTCGCAAACCACCAGGAAATCCAGGCTGCGGAGCCCGCGGATGACAGCGTTGGCGTCCGGTGAGGCGACGGCGATGTTGGAGGCATGCACGAAAAGGCAGCGGACGCCGTCGGGCTGTCCCAGTGATTTGAGCAGCTGCACGGCCGGCAGGCCGGGGCCGGGGATGAGCGACTCGGGGACGTTCCAGACCTTCGCCATGTGTGCCCGGGCGGCGGGATCGGTGATCTTGCGGTAGCCGGGCAGCTGGTCGGCCTTCTGGCCGTGCTCGCGGCCGCCCTGGCCGTTGCCCTGGCCAGTGAGTGTGCCGTAGCCGCTGCGGGTGCTGCCGGGCAGGCCCAGCAGAAGGCTGAGGTTGATGGCCGCCGTGGCGGTGTCCGTGCCGTCCACGTGCTGCTCCACGCCGCGTCCGGTCAGGATGTAGCTGCCGCCCCTGCGTGCGCCGCTGGCCAGCCGCCGGGCCGTCTCACGGATGAGCTCGGCGGGAACGCCGGTGATGGACTGGACCCGTTCCGGCCAGTAGGCGTTGACGGACCGGACCACGGCGTCAAAACCGGTGGTGCGTGCCTGGATGTATTCGGCGTCGAGCAGGCCTTCGTGGATCACCACATGGGAGATGCCCAGCAGCAGCGTGAGGTCGGTGCCCGGAAGGGGCTGCAGGTGGATGCCGCCGCCGTCGGAGGTAAACGCGGCGGTGGCGGAACGCCTCGGGTCCACGACGATGAAGCCGCCGGCGTCACGGACGCCCTGCAGGTGCTGGACGAAGGGCGGCATGGTCTCGGCGACGTTGGAGCCGAGCATCAGGATGGTGCTGGCCATGTCCAGCGACTCAAGGGGGAACGGGAGTCCCCGGTCCAGGCCGAAGGCGCGCATGCCGGCGGCGGCCGCCGACGACATGCAGAACCGGCCGTTGTAGTCGATCCGGGAGGTGCCGAGGGCGAGGCGGGCAAACTTGCCCAGCTGGTAGGCCTTTTCGTTGGTGAGGCCGCCGCCACCGAAGACGCCGACGGAATCCGCGCCGTACTTGGCGCGGGCGTCCTTGACGGCTGTGGTGACGCGGCCCAGGGCCTCGTCCCAGGAGATGGGGCGGAAGACGCCGTCGGGCCCCTTGAACATGGGCTCGGTGACGCGTCCGGGGTGCTGCAGCAGCGACGCGGACGTCCACCCCTTGCGGCAGAGGCCGCCGCGGTTGGTGGGGAAGTCGCGGCCGCTGACCTCGAGGGCGGGCGCGGCCGGCACGGGGCTTGACCCCGGCTGGTCAGCCGGGGTCAGGCCCGTTGCGGCCGTGGCCGCTGGGGACTTGAGCGTCATGGCGCACTGCAGGGCGCAGTAAGGGCAGTGCGTGTCGGCGCTTTTGGTCATGTTAGACGTGTCCCATCGCATTTCGGTTGGCGTTGCGGATGTAAAAGAACCAGCAGACGGCCAGCATCAGGACGTATGCTCCGACGAAGCCGTAGAAGGCCGGGGTGTAGGAGCCGCTGGCGGTGTTGGAGGCGTTCAGCACCTGCGGGATAACGAACCCGCCGTAGGCGCCGATGGCGGAGATCAGGCCGAGCGCCGAGGAGGCGAGCCGCTGGGTCTGCACCGAGCTGGCTCCGGAACGGGCCGCCCGGCTGGAGGTCGCGAAGATCACCGGGATCATGCGGTAGGTGGCGCCGTTTCCGAAGCCGCTGGCCGTGAACAGCATCAGGAACAGGACCAGGAAGAGCCAGAAGTTCTTCAGCGGCAGCGTCCAGATCATGGTCAGCGTGATGACGGCCATGGAGGCGAAGGCTGTGACGGTCATGCGGGCTCCGCCCATGCGGTCAGCCATGCGTCCGCCGTAGGGGCGGGCCAGTGAGCCGACCAGCGGGCCGAGGAAGGCCAGCGAGAGGGCCACTGCACCGACGGAGATGGAGGAGAAGGCCGGGAAGTAGTCCTTGATCAGCTTGGGGAAGACGCCGGCGAAGCCGATGAAGGAGCCGAACGTTCCGATGTAGAGCAGGGCCATGACCCACAGGTGGGGTTCCTTCACTGCTGCCAGGGATCCGGCAACGTCGCCCTTGGCGCTCGTGAGGTTGTTCATGTACTTGTAGGCGCCGAAGGCTGCCAGGAGGATCAGCGGAACCCACATGAGGCCGGCTACAGGCAGGTTGACGGTGCCGGCGGCCAGCAGCGTGATGGCGATCGGGACGGCAAGCTGCGCCACGGCTGCGCCGAGGTTGCCGCCGGCGGCGTTCAGGCCCAACGCCCAGCCCTTTTCGCGGGCCGGGTAGAAGAAAGTGATGTTGGCCATGGAGCTGGCGAAGTTGCCGCCGCCGAAGCCGGCGAGGGCAGCCACGAGGAGCATGACGCCGAACGGTGTCTCCGGGTTGGACACGCACAGTGCGAGCCCGATGGAGGGAATGAGGAGGAGCAGGGCGGAGACGATGGTCCAGTTCCGGCCGCCGAAGCGCGGAACCATGAATGTGTAGGGGATTCGGAGCGTGGCCCCGACGAGGCTCGGCATGGAGATCAGCCAGAAGATCTCGGAGGTGCTGAACGTGAATCCGGCGGCGGGGAGCTGGACCACCACGATGGACCACAGCTGCCAGACGACGAAGCCAAGGAACTCGGCGAAGATGGACCAGTTGAGGTTGCGGCGCGCGATGGAGCGGCCCTCGGATTCCCACTGGTGCTTGTTCTCGGCGTCCCAGTTGGCGATCCAGCGCCCGGGACGCTCTTCAAGGGCAGGTGCGTCAGTGGTGGTGGCGGCGGCAAGATCAAGGGAATTGTGGGTTCCGGCGTCTGCGGTGCGGTCAGCAGTCACGGTTTACCTCCTTGGGGATTGTTGTCCTTCCAAGGTAGAGATGGCGCGTTTCGCAGACGGTCGCAGTTTGTTAACGTGCTGTGACATTTGCCTATCAGCCCGCTTTGGGCAGCGTTAGGCTTGTCGGACGACCTCATGCTGAGACAACAAGGAAAGTCCGGATACTGGACCGCCTGTCCGTTGGGTGGATGGCGGGAACTAAGATTGAACTCTGTTTTATCCCTATGTTTTGAGGGGCTTCAGCGCGAGGCCCGTCCAGTTCTCACGAAAGCGTCCCCACATGTCATCGCCTGCTACGTCAACGGAACATGGCACCGCCAAACCGGTGAACTCCAAGGGCAAAGTGATCTTTGCCAGCCTCATCGGAACGACGATCGAGTTCTATGACTTCTACATCTACGCCACCGCGTCGGTGCTGGTCTTCCCCCGGCTGTTCTTCCCCCAAGCCACGGAAATCAACGCCCTCCTGAGCTCGTTCGCGATCTTCGGCGTCGCGTTCATCGCCCGGCCCATCGGCTCGGTCCTGTTCGGACACTTCGGCGACAAGTTCGGCCGCAAGGGCACCCTGGTGGCCTCCCTGCTCACCATGGGCCTCGCCACCTTCCTCATCGGGCTGCTGCCCACCGCCACCGTTGCCGGCTGGGGCATCCTGGCCCCGCTGCTGCTTGTGCTGCTGCGCTTCGCCCAGGGCCTTGCACTGGGCGGTGAGTGGTCCGGTGCGGCACTGCTGGCCACCGAGAACGCCCCCAAGGGCAAGCGCGCCATCTACGGGACGTTCCCGCAGCTCGGCGCCCCCATCGGCTTCATCCTGGCCAACCTGCTCTTCATCTGGTTCAACGCCGCCCTTAGCCCCGAAGAATTCATCGCCTGGGGCTGGCGCGTTCCGTTCCTGCTCAGCGCGGTCCTGGTGATCGTGGGCCTCTACGTCCGGCTCAAGCTGGTGGAGAGTGTCTCCTTCCAGAAGGTCCTGAAGGAAGACAAGGTGGTCAAGGTCCCCTTCGCCGCCACCATCAAGAGCCACTGGCGCCCGGTTCTGGCCGGAACCTTCATCATGCTGGCCACGTACGTGCTGTTCTACATCATGACCTCCTTCACCCTGACCTACGGCACCAAGCCCGCCTCCGTTGCGGCGGCGCAGGCCGCCGCGGAGAAGGCAGGCAAGCCGATGTCGGCCGCAGAGGTGGCCAACTTCGTTCCCGGCCTGGGCGTTCCCCGCGGTGACTTCCTCTGGATGCTGATCCTCGGCGTCGTCTTCTTCGGCATCTTCACGCTCGTGTCCGGCCCGCTGGCCGAGAAGTGGGGCCGCCGCAAGTTCCTCATGGGCGTCACCGTAGGCATCTTCGTGTTCGGCGCGCTGTGGTTCACCATGTTCGGCCCCGGCCCCGGCGCGGCAATCGTCGGCCTCATTGTCGGCTTCACGCTGATGGGACTCACCTTCGGCCCGATGGCCGCGATCCTGCCCGAGCTGTTCCCGTCCAACGTGCGCTACACGGGCTCGGCTGTCGCGTACAACCTCTCCAGCGTCATTGGCGCCGCCCCGGCATCGTTCATCGCGATTGCCCTGTGGCAGACAGCCGGCGGCAGCACCTGGCTCGTCGGCGTGTACATGGCCGCGGCTGCCGTGCTGACGTTCATCGCCCTGTGGATCACCCGCGAGACCAAGGACACGGACTACGAGAACAACGTGGCCTGATTTCCAGGTTTAGATGCGGAAATGAAAATGCCCGGTGTGAATGACACCGGGCATTTTCATGCGTTGTTCAGCCGTGTTCAGTCGCGGCTCGCTCGAGTCGCCTTAGTCTTCGATGGTTGCGATGACTGCGCCAGCAGCCACCGTCTGGCCGGCCGCGGCGGACAGGCCCGTGATGGTGCCGGCACGGTGGGCCGTGAGCGGCTGTTCCATCTTCATCGCCTCAAGCACGACGACGAGATCACCTTCGGCGACGACGTCGCCGTCGGCCACGGCCACCTTCACAATTGTTCCCTGCATGGGGGAGGCCAGTGCGTTGCCGCCCGCGGCGGCGGTGGCGCCGCCGGTGCGGCTGCGCTTCTTGGACTTGGCCGGCTTTGTGCCGGCTGCTGCGGCGCCGCCGAAGCCGAGGCTGGCGGGCAGCGCCACTTCCAGGCGCTTGCCGCCCACTTCCACCACCACGGTGCGGCGCTCAGCGGCGTCCTCACCCTCCGGCGCGGCGCCATTGGGCGTCCATGCGGGAAGGTCGTTGACGAACTCGGTTTCGATCCAGCGTGTGTGGACGCTGAACGGACCCTCGGCAGGCGCGAACGCCGGGTTGCTCACCACGGCCAAGTCGAAGGGAATGACGGTGGGAATGCCTTCCACCACCATCTCCTCGAGGGCGCGGCGGGCACGCTGCAGGGCCTGGGGGCGGTTCGCTCCGGTGACGATCAGCTTGGACAGCATCGAGTCGAAGTTGCCGCTGATGACGTCGCCTTCTTCGATGCCGGAGTCAATGCGGATGCCAGGGCCGGTGGGGTTCTTTAGGGTGCTCACGGTGCCGGGGGCTGGCATGAAGTTCCGGCCCGGATCCTCGCCGGTGATCCGGAACTCGAAGGAGTGGCCGCGGACTTCGGGGTCCTCGTAGCCCAGCTCTTCGCCGCAGGCCAGGCGGAACTGCTCGCGGACCAGGTCGATGCCGGTGACTTCCTCGGACACGCAGTGCTCCACCTGCAGGCGGGTGTTGACCTCGAGGAAGGAGATGGTGCCGTCCTGGCCGACGAGGAACTCGCAGGTTCCGGCGCCGAGGTAGCCGGCTTCCTTCAGGATGGCCTTGGAGGACTCGTAGAGGCGCCGGTTCTGCTCCTCCGTCAGGAAGGGGGCCGGGGCCTCCTCCACGAGCTTCTGGTTGCGGCGCTGGAGTGAGCAGTCGCGGGTGGAGACGACCACCACGTTGCCGTGCGCGTCGGCGAGGCACTGGGTTTCGACATGCCGCGGGGAGTCGAGGAACCGCTCGATGAAGCACTCCCCGCGGCCGAAGGCTGCGGTGGCCTCGCGGACGGCGGAATCGAAGAGCTCGGGGATTTCCTCGCGGGCGCGGGCCACCTTGATGCCGCGGCCGCCGCCACCAAAGGCGGCCTTGATGGCCACGGGCAGGCCGAACTTGTCCACGAACTCGAGGATTTCTTCGGCGGACGCAACGGGGTCGGCGGTGCCGGGCACCTGCGGGGCGCCCACCTTCTCGGCGATGTGGCGGGCCTGGACCTTGTCGCCCAGTGCGGAGATGGCTTCCGGCGACGGGCCGATCCAGGTGATGCCGGCGTCGATGACCTTGGCCGCGAACTGGGCGTTCTCCGCCAGGAAGCCATAGCCGGGGTGAATGGCGTCGGCGCCGGACTGGCGGGCCACCTCGATCAGCTTGTCCATCACGAGGTAGGACTCGGCTGCTGTGTTGCCGCCCAGTGCATATGCTTCGTCTGCGAGCCGGACGTGGAGGGCGTCCCGGTCAGGGTCCGCGTAAACGGCGACGGAGGCGATGCCCTCGTCCCGGGCTGCACGGATGATGCGGACGGCGATCTCACCGCGGTTCGCGATCAGAACCTTGGTGAGTTTTGAATGCACTGGACCTGCGGACTGCTCCGGCTTTACTGACAAGGCGTCTCCTTCTTTCCTTCAGGGAGCCTAGCCTGATTTTGAGGATTCCGCTGATATTACTGGCGGAATCCGCGTGTAAGAGGCCCGGCCTTTGTAGGGAAGCTACAACTCCCCGGGAATTGCCGAGCCGGGCAGGTCCTGCCAGAACTCGGTGATGCTCACATTCGCCTGGGCCAGCAGGGAGCGCAGGGTGGATACCGACAACCCGATGACGGCGTGCGGGTCGCCGTCGACTTTCCGGATGAAAGCGCCGCCCAGGCCGTCGATGGTGAAAGAGCCGGCGCAGTGGAGCGGCTCGCCGGTGGCGATGTACGCGTCGATCTCCGCGAGCTGCATCTCCATGAAATGCACCTCCGCGGAGGCGACGCTGCCCAGCGTGGCGCCGGAACCACCGTCGTCGTCCGTGTCGCGGCAGTCCACCAGCCAGTGGCCGGTGTGCAGCACCCCGCTGCTGCCGCTCATCCGCAGCATCCGCTGCCGGGCCACGTCCACTGTGTACGGCTTGCCGTGCGACTCGCCGTCGAACTCAAAAACCGAATCGCAGCCGAGCACCAGGGCCCCTTCGGCCTCCGGCAGCGATGCGACGGCCTCGGCCTTGGCGCGGGCCAGGAGCAGGGCGGTGTCATGCGGATCGGTAACCCCGTAGCGTTCCTGCACGGCGTCCTCGTCGACGTCGGACACGAGGACCTCGTGTTCGATGCCGGCCTCAGCCAGGAGCTTGGTGCGGGCGGGGGACTGGGAGGCAAGAATGAGGCGGGTCACGGATCCAGCGTAATTCATCCTCGCGGCACTGCTCAGCGCGCGGCGACCTCCGCTGGCTCGGCGTCCGGCTCGCCGTCGGACGCGGCTCCGGTGGCGCCCTCGTGCCTGCGGAGTTTTGCCCCTTCCACGTCCACATCCGGCAGGATGCGGTCCAGCCAGCGCGGCAGCCACCACGCCTTCTCGCCGAGGAGGTACATGACCGCCGGAACGATCGTCATGCGCACCACGAAGGCGTCAACCAGCACGCCGAACGCCATCGCAAAGCCGAGCGGCCGGACCATGTTCAGGTGCGAGAAGATGAAGCCCGCGAAGACGCTGACCATGATGATCGCGGCGGCGGTCACCACCGCGGAGGCGTGGCTGAAGCCGGACCGCACGGCGTGCTTGGCGGACTCGCCGTGCATGAACGACTCACGCATGCCCGAGGCGATGAACACCTGGTAGTCCATGGCCAGCCCGAACAGCACGCCGATCAGGATAATCGGCAGGAAGCTCAGCACGGCGCCGGGGTTGTCGACGCCGAACACCGACCCCAGCCAGCCCCACTGGTAGACCGCCACCACGGCGCCGAAGGCGGCCGCAAGCGAAAGCAGGAAGCCGCCGGTCGCCAGCAGCGGCACTACGATCGAGCGGAACACCAGCAGCAGCAGGACCAGGGAGAGCCCCACCACGATGGCCAGGTACGAGGGCAGGGCGTCGCCCAGCTTCGTCGAAACGTCAATGTTGCCTGCCGTCTGGCCGGTCAGGCCGATGCTGACTCCGGTGGAGTCCTCGATTTCGGCGCGTTCGGCGCGGATGTCGGAGACCACGTTGACGGTACTGGCGCTTGCCGGTCCTTCCTTCGGGATGACCTGGAACACTGCCGTCCCGCGGTCCTCGCTCAGTGCCACCGGGATGGCGGCGGTGACGTTCTCGGTCCTGCGCAGGATGTCCGCGACGTCCAGCTGCTTGGCCTGCGCCTCGGCTTCACCCAGGCCGTCAGGGAGATCACCCACCACGATGATCGGTCCGGTCATGCCTTCGCCGAAGCTGCGCTTGGTGGCGTCATAGGCCTTGAAGGCCTGGGAATCGGCAGGTTCGGAGCCGCCGTCGGGCAGTGCAAGCCGCAGCTGGGCAGCGGGCAGGGCCACTATGCCCAGTGCCAGAACCCCGGCGAGCAGGGCCAGAACCGGGTGCCTGGTGACGAGTCCGCCCCAGCCATGGCTGCTGCGGTGCTCGTCCCTGGCACGGTCCTC
This sequence comes from Arthrobacter sp. K5, assembly GCF_040448525.1. Classification (NCBI taxonomy): domain Bacteria; kingdom Bacillati; phylum Actinomycetota; class Actinomycetes; order Micrococcales; family Micrococcaceae; genus Arthrobacter; species Arthrobacter sp. K5. The sequence goes on from NZ_CP159279.1 coordinate 4,651,782, forward strand.
AGCCTCACGGTTGGGGTCGGCATTGTGCCGCTCGGCTTTGGCCCAGGCCCGCTTGGAGATCAGCTTCCTGCCCACGAGGGAGAGGATCGCCGGCGTCAGCGTCAGGGCCACCAAGACGGCAACCGCGACAGTCCCGGCCGCGGACACGCCCATGACTCCCAGGAAGGGAAGCCCCGGTACGACCAGCGCGGCGAGGGCGATGATGACCGTCAGGCCGGCAAAGAGCACGGCATTGCCCGAGGTTCCGGTGGCACGAGCCACGGACTCTTCCGCGTCCACACCTGCCAGCAGCTGCCCGCGGTGGCGGTTGACGATGAACAACGAGTAGTCAATGCCGACGGCGAGGCCCAGCATGAGGGCGAGCATCGGGGAAATGGAACTCATGTCAACAACGCTGCTCAATGCCATGGTGGCGCCAACGCCCACCGCCACGCCGATCACAGCCATCAGCAGCGGCAGCCCGGCGGCGACAAGTGTGCCGAGCATGATGATCAGGACCAGTGCCGCGACGGCGATACCGATGATCTCGGCCACCCCGAAGATTTCAGAGACGTCCTCGCTGATTTCCTTGCTGGGCAGCGCGGTAACCCCGGCTGAGGAGACTTTCCCCACGATGTCCTGAACTTCCTGGCGCACCTCGGGGTCCAGCCCGTTGATGGAGGTCTTGAACTGGACCTGCGCAAGGGCCGCCTTGCCGTCTTCCGAGACGAAACGCATTCCCTGTGAAGCTTCGAACTGACGCTTGGCGAGTGCCAGCCTGGCGTTGCCGGCCTCCGCTTCCCTCGTGCCGGCGTCGAGCTTTTCCTGGCCGGCCGCCAGGGCGGCCTTCTGCTGGCCCAGCTGGGCTTCGATGGCCGACGCCGGCAGCCCGGCAGCGGTCATCTGTGCCTCGGCCGCGGCCAGCTGTTCCTTGCCGGCGGCCAGCTCGGCGGCGGCCCTTTCCAGTTCGGCCTTGCCCGCGGCCGCCTTGGCCTCGCCTGCGGCCAGATCTTTTGCCGCCTGGTCCAGCTGGGCCTGCGTGGCGAACGGGTCGACGGTGCCGCGGACATCCGGGAGGGTCTCAAGCTTGGCCAGCGCGGCGGATACCGCCTCCTTGCCGGCCTGGCTGAACTGGGCGTCGTTTGCCTGGAAGACAACCCCGGCCGAGCCTCCGGAGGACGCCGGCAGTTCCTTCTGGAGCTTGTCGGCCATGTGCTGGGTTTCCGTGCCCGGAATCTGGAAGTTGTTGGACAGCGTGCCGTGCAACGCTGCCGCTGCGCCGCCGGCTGCCAGCAGGATTGCCAGCCAGAGCGAAACGACGAGCCACCGGTGACGGTAGGAAAACTTGCCGAGGCGGTACAGGAGAAGTGCCATGTCAGGACCGTTCTGCGTTGCGGGTGGAGGGTTTGGCGGACGACTCATTCGACGGCGGAACCGGTGCCGGCCCGGCGAAACCGGATCCGAGGAGCCCCATCGAATCGATGAGCAGCTGGCGGAGGATCGCCAGAGAACCGGGGGAGAGATCGGGGCCGCAGCGGCGGAACCACACGTCCATGGCAGCCTTGCCGCAGGAGACGACCGAACCTGCGAGGGCCCGGACGTAGAGCTCTTCCTGCTCAGCACCGGAGTTCTGTTCAGTGCCGGTGTCCTGCTCAGTGCCGGGACCCTGTTTGGTCCGCGGAGAACGCTCGCGGGCCGCGGCAACGATCTGCTCGGTGCAGTGGTCCCATGCCTCAAGTTCGGAGCGCGCCATGAGCGGATTGCCTTGGGTCAGGCCGAACAGCTCAGCCAGCGGAGCCACGGTCATGGGATCGGCCAGGCCAACGAGGGCGGCGCGGGCAGACTCGAGGATGGGTTCGTCCGCGGGACGCTGGCGGAACAGTTCGAGGGCGCTGTCCAGGAAACCATTGGTCACCGACGCGATGGCGGCCTCGGTGCTGCTGAAGTAATTGAAGAAGGTCCGGCGTGAGATGCCCGCCGCTTCGGCAATGTCCTCGACCGTGAAGTTGCCGGGGCCGTGCTGCCGGAGAAGAGCCAGCGTGGAGTCGGTAATCGACTGCCGGGTGGAAGCCTTGTTCAGCTCACGCCGGGACATCGGTTCACCGGCGTCGGCCGGGACCGAATCCGACGACGACGACGACGAGGAAGTGGAAGTGGACACGCAGTTACACTACGTGCAAGTTTGCACTCTGCGCAAACTATGCCGCGAATGCCTCACAGCTTTCGCGGCAGGATTCACAGCCTCTTCACAGCCGGACTAAAGCCGTTCTTGAGGAGGAGGGTGCATCCTGAGTCATAGCCGGCACGGCGGCAATGATGCCTCAAGGCCGGCGGATCGAGGAGCGGACCATGGAGCGATCAAAGAAAGTGGCTCTGGGGCTGGGCGCGACCGCCCTGGCACTTGGCACCGGATTCACTGTCACCGGAATGGCGGCCGCAACAACCGCCACTCCAACGCCTTCCCCCACCTCAAGCAGTCCATCCAGCGGTCCCGCTGACGGGCTGCGCTTCGACGGCGGCCGGCACGGACATGGACACGGACATGGACATGGACATGGGCGCGGCCACGGGGTCGGCAAAACGGACGCCGCGGCGCTCGCGGCCAAGTTGGGTGTGGACCAGGCCAAGGTGGAGGACGCCCTGCGGGCATTCCGCCAGGCCAACCATCAAGCCGGTCCCCGCACCGACGGCACCAAACCGGACAGGGCAGCCAAGGAAGCTGCGCTGGCAGCATCGCTGGCCAAATCCCTGGGCATCGATGAAGCCAAGGTCAAAGCCGCGCTCGAGGAACTCCGCACCCAGGCGCAGGCGGGCCGGGCGGCTGCCCTGAAGGGCAGGCTCGATCAGGCTGTGAAGGACGGCACTCTCACCCAGGCCGAAGCCGACGCTGTGACGAAAGCCGTGGAAAAGGGCGTGATCGGCGGCCACTAGGCCTGCACTGGGTCTTGGTGGCGGGGCCCGGGGGCTAGTGTGGCCCGGGGACGCCCGTGGGGCTGCGCTGTCAGCCGGTCCGGTCGACGGCGGCGAGGATTGCCGCTCCGAGTTCCGCGGGCTTGGTGAACTGGGGCCAGTGACCGGTGGGAAGATCCACGAGTTCCACGTCGCGGATGCGGGCGAGTTCTTCGACGTAGGGGTGCCCGGCGTCCATCCACTCTGTCAGCAGTGAGGACGGGAACTCGCAGGCGATCACCGTGGCAGGGACGTCGTAGCGGCGCACATCGTGAAGGTGCTGCTTGTCGCAGGCCACCGCCTTTGGCTGCGGAATGGCCCGTGCCCGGAATGCTTCCCGCAGCCCGTCGTCGAGATCGGTGAGGTCGGCGTCGTCGAACACGTCCCAGGAGGGCAGGGGGATCCCGTCACCGTCAGCCGGCAGTTCATCATTGATGACCCCGCCTTCTCCAAGCGGTCCGCTGTCCACGTAGACCGCCCGGACTACCCGGTCCGGGCGCTCGTCCACAGCGCCGTGGATGATCGCTCCGCCGCCGGAATGGCCGACGAGGACCAACGGGCCCTCAATGCCGTCAATGGCTTCCACCACCGCGTTGATGTGGTCGCGGAGCCCGATGCCCGTCCGCTTCGCGTCCCTCGCCTCGAGCCCCGGGAGGGTCAGCGCGTGGATCTGGTGACCGGCCTCCACAAGCGGGGGAGTGACGCCGGACCAGGATGAGCCATCGAGCCAGAAGCCGGGAACCAGAATGATGTCCATGCCGGTACCCTACCCTTGCTGCCTCCCGTCCGGGACCTGTTCGGCCGTCCGGACTTAACGCGGGCGGACTTAAATGGGTGTGCCCCGGGGAAGTCCCCAGGGCACACCCCTACAACGGTGATCAGACATTCATCGGTGGTCAGGCCTTCGACTCAGCCAGCTCACGGTCGACGGCGGCGGGTGCCTCTTCCTCGCGGAAGGCCTCTCCGGTGCGGGGCGCGTTGTAGAGCGTTTCGTCGAGGATGCCCTGGCGTTTGGCCACAATCGTGGGTACGAGCGCCTGGCCGGCGACGTTGACCGCCGTGCGGCCCATGTCCAGGATGGGGTCGATGGCCAGCAGGAGTCCGACGCCGGCCAGTGGCAGTCCCAGTGTGGAGAGGGTCAGCGTCAGCATGACGACGGCGCCGGTGGTTCCCGCCGTCGCAGCGGACCCGAGGACGGAGACCAGGGCGATGAGCAAGTACTGGCTGAAGTCAAGCTGGATCCCGAAGAACTGGGCTACGAAGATTGCCGCCACTGCGGGGTAGATTGCCGCGCAGCCGTCCATCTTGGTGGTGGCGCCCAGCGGAACGGCGAAGGAGGCGTAGCCCCGGGGGACGCCGAGGTTGCGCTCGGTCACGCGCTGGGTCAGCGGCAGCGTGCCGATGGAGGAGCGGGAAACGAAGGCCAGCTGGATGGCTGGCCACGCGCCGGAGAAGTACTGCTTGACCGACAGGCCGTGCGAGCGGACCAGGGCCGGGTAGACGCCCAACAGCACCAGGGCGAGTCCGATGTAGATGGCAACCGTGAACTTGCCCAGCGAGCCGATGGTGTCCCAGCCGTACACGGCAACTGCGTTGCCGATCAGGCCCACGGTGCCCAGGGGAGCGATGCGGATGATCCACCACAGCACCTTCTGGATAACAGCCAGCGCAGAGGCGTTGAGGGCCAGGAACGGCTCAGCCTGCTTGCCCACCTTGAGGGCGGCAACGCCGACGGCGATGGCAATCACCAGGATCTGCAGGACGTTGAAGCTGACGGAGGTGGTTACGGCGCCGGAGTCGGTGACGGTGGAGCTGGCGCCAAGGCCCAGGAAGTTCTTGGGGAACAGGCCGATGAGGAACGCCCACCAGTCGCCCTGCTTGCCGTCGTACTCCGCGTCGCCCGAGATGCCGGTGTTTGCCCCCGGCTGCAGGAGCACGCCCAGGCCGGTTCCGATCAGCACGGCGACCAGCGACGTGATGGCAAACCACAACAGCGTGTTCCAGGCCAGCCGCGCCGCGTTGGAGACCTCACGCAGGTTGGAGATGGAGCTGACCACGGCGGTGAAGATGAGCGGCACGACGGCGGTCTGCAGCAGCGACACGTAGCTGGAGCCGATGGTCTGCAGCGTGGCGCCCAGCCCGTTGGGGTTCGCCTTGGTGCTGCCGGTGTACTTAGCCAGCAGGCCAAGCCCCAGCCCGACGATCAAAGCCGCAATGATCTGGAAGCCGAAGGAACCTGCCCACCGGGGCAGCTGGAGGCCGGGTCGCCCGGCCGTGGATGAAGTGGATTGATTGCTCACCACAACAAGCTAGGCTGCACAAAATACAGCTTCCAGCCACCATTGAGAAATATTACGCGGATGGATGGGCCTCACATGGCCCCTGTACCCGGAAAATCGGCGCCAGGCCGGTGTTATATGACGTTATTCCCGCGGCGCGTGTGGCAAACATCTCGCCCCGGGCCCGGAGTTTTGTACAGATATCGCGGGTCGGGAGGCCGGCCCCTAAGTCGGGATATCTGTACAAAAACTCGGATCAATCAGCGGCGGGCGGGCTGGTCGATCATGGCGCGCTTCAGGGTGTCGAGGCCCACGGAGCCGATGTTGAGTGCCTTGGTGTGGAAGGCCTTGAGGTCGAAATCCGGCCGGGCTTCGAGTGCCGCGCGGATCTGTTCCCACAGCCGCTGCCCCACCTTGTAGGACGGTGCCTGGCCGGGCCAGCCAAGATAGCGTGCGAACTCGAACTGGAGGTTGCCCTCGCTGATGTCCAGGTTGGCCTTGAGGAAATCGAAGCCCTTCTCCGGTGTCCAGGTGCCTGTTCCCCAGCGCGCGGGCACGTCAAGTTCCAGGTGCACGCCGATGTCGAACACCACCCGGGCAGCCCGCATCCGCTGCATGTCCAGCATGCCCATGTGGTCGCCCGGATCCTTGAGGTAGCCGAGTTCCTCCATGAGCTTCTCGGCGTACAGGGCCCAGCCCTCGCCGTGTCCCGACGTCCAGCAGACGTTCCGACGCCAGCTGTTGAGCAGCTCGCGCCGGTACACGGCCGTGGCCACCTGCAGGTGGTGGCCGGGCACGCCCTCATGGAATACGGTGGTGGTTTCGGCCCAGGTGGTGAACGTGTCTTCACCTGGCGGCACGGACCACCACATCCGGCCGGGCCGGCTGAAGTCGTCCGTCGGCCCGGTGTAGTAGATGCCGCCCTCGTCGGTGGGCGCGATCCGGCATTCAAGCGTCTTCATGACGTCGGGTATCTCGAAGTGGACGCCCGCGAGGTCGGATATGGCGCGGTCGGAGAGCTCCTGCATCCAGGCCGTCAGGGCATCCGTTCCCTTGATCCGGCGGGCGGGATCGCTGTTGAGGATCTCCTTGGCCTCCGCGATGGAGGCGCCCGGCTTGATTTGCCCGGCTACCTGTTCCTGGGCAGCAATGATGCGTTCGAGTTCCTCGACGCCCCACGCGTAGGTTTCTTCGAGGTCGACGGCGGCGCCAAGGAACACCCGCGACGCGAGGGCGTAGCGCTCCCGGCCCACGGCGTCCTTCTCCGGCGCGACCGGCAGTAGCTCCTCCTGCAGGAAGGCGGCCAGCCCGGCATACGCCGCCCGGGCGGCGGCTGCACCGGCGTCGAGCTTTTCCTGCAGTTCCGCCGGCAGCGGTCCGTCAGCTGTTTTGGCGTCGGCCGCGAGCTTGGCGAAGAAGCCGTCCTCCGCGGCGTATTTGGTGGTCTGTTCGATCACGATCGACACCTGGCGCCGGGCCGAGACTTTGCCGTTGTCCTTGGCCGTGCGCAGGGACTCGATGTAGCCGCTGATGGCCGCCGGGACGCTGTGCGTGCGGCCCGCGATGTTCGCCCAGTGCTCCTCGGTGTCCGTGGGCATGAGGTCGAAGATCGACCGGATGTTCTGCGCCGGGGAGTCGATGTTGTTCAGTTCGGCGAGATTCCAGCCCGAGTCGTGGATCTCCAGCTGGAGGCCGAGGCGTTCGCGCAGGGCATCGAGGGTGACGGCGTCGACGTCGTCAACGGGTTCCAGCCCCTCGAGGGCCTGCAGGGTCTTTCGTTCTGCGGCGGCGAACCTGCCGAGTCCGGCAGGGGAAAAGTCCTGGAACTCGGTGTCATGCCCGGGGATGCCGAGCGTGGTGGCCAGGCTCGGGTCCAGGGCAACGAGTGTGTCGGTGTGGGCGTCGGCGACGGCGTCGATGGCGGTCCGGGGGCGCGCTGGGGCGGCAGATTCAGTAGTCACCCCACGAGACTAACTGCGGGGTTCCGGTTATGAAAGACTTGCTGAACTTTTCCTCAGCCCCGGCTGCGCTTCCAGGCCCCCGGACCCGGCGTCGGCGCCAGCCGCAGCTGCTGGCGCCGCACCCAGTGCCGTGTGCTCGGCTTCTCCGGGCCGGCCGCGGCGGCGGGACCCAGGGAAAGCACGACGGCGGTAAGCGCCGCCAGCTCCTCGGGCGTCGGTTCGCCCTTGGTAACGGAGAACAGGGTTTCGACTGGCTCAACCAGCGGATCTGTCGCGCTCACAGCGGGATGTTCCCGTGCTTCTTCGTGGGCAGGCTCGCGCGCTTGTCGCGCAGCGCCCGCAGCCCCTTGATGATCTGCAGCCGGGTGTCCGAGGGCGCGATGACGGCGTCAACGTAGCCCAGCTCCGCGGCCTGGTACGGGTTGAGCAGCTCTTCCTCGTACTGCCGGATCACGTCGGCGCGCTTGGCCTCCACGTCGCCCCCGGCCTCGGCGACGGCGGCGAGGTCGCGCCGGTACAGGATGTTGACGGCGCCCTGTGCGCCCATCACGCCGATCTGGGCGGTGGGCCACGCGAGGTTCAGGTCAGCCCCGAGCTTCTTGGAGCCCATCACGATGTAGGCTCCGCCGTAGGCCTTCCGGGTGATCACGGTCAGCTTGGGCACGGTGGCTTCGGCATAGGCGTAGAGGAGCTTGGCTCCGCGGCGGATGATGCCCTGGAACTCCTGGTCCTTGCCCGGCAGGAAGCCGGGAACGTCGACGAGCGTGATGATCGGAATGTTGAAGGCGTCGCAGTGGCGGACGAAGCGGGCCGCCTTTTCGGAGGCCGAGATGTCCAGGGTGCCGGCGAACTGCAGCGGCTGGTTGGCCACGATCCCCACCGTGTGGCCTTCGACGCGGCCATAGCCGATGATCACGTTCGGTGCGTACAGCGACTGCATCTCCAGGAAATGGGCGTCATCGACGATCTGCTCGATGACCTTGCGCATGTCGTAGGGCTGGTTTGCTGAGTCCGGGACCAGCGTGTCGAGGGCGAGGTCGTCGTCGTCGAGCTCCGGCTCCTGCTGGTGCTCCAGCACCGGCGCCTCGGAAAGGTTGTTGGAGGGCAGGAAGTCCAGCAGTTCCCGGACGAACTCAATCGCATCGGCTTCGTCGGAGGCCAGGTAGGTGGACGTGCCGGTGGTCGCGTTGTGCTGCCGGGCGCCGCCGAGGGTCTCCATGTCCACGTCCTCGCCGGTGACGGTCTTGATGACGTCGGGGCCGGTGATGAACATGTGCGACGTCTTGTCCACCATGACCACATAGTCGGTCAGCGCGGGGGAGTAGGCTGCGCCGCCGGCGCACGGGCCCATGATGAGCGAGATCTGCGGGACGACGCCGGACGCGTGCACGTTGTTGCGGAAGATATCCGCGAACATCGCCAGCGAGGCAACACCCTCCTGGATCCGGGCCCCGCCGCCGTCGTTGATGCCCACCACCGGGCAGCCGTTGCGCAGCGCGAATTCCTGGACCTTGACGATCTTTTCGCCGTTGACCTGGCTCAGCGAGCCGCCGTAGACGCTGAAGTCCTGGCTGTAGAGGGCCACGAGCCGGCCGTCCACGGTTCCGTAACCCGACACGACGCCGTCACCGAGCGGCTTCTTCTTCTCCATGCCGAAGGCGGTGGAGCGGTGGACCGCCAGGGCGTCGAACTCCACGAAGGATCCTTCGTCCACGAGCAGGTCGATGCGCTCGCGGGCGGTGTTCTTGCCGCGGGCATGCTGCTTCTCGATGGCTTCAGGGCCGGACGGCTGCTCAGCACGGGCCTGGCGGTCGCGGAAATCGGCAATCTTTCCCGCCGTCGTGGTCAGATCGTGGCTCATGAAGTGTCTCCGGCTCTGTAGCTGTTGTGCTGTGGCTGTTCTGCTGCGGCAGCGTGGCGCGGGGCCCTGGTTGCCGGTTTAAGTAGCATCCGTACAAATCCAAAGCCCTGATGGCTAGTCTAGTGACGCTAATTCCCGGGACCGCTGTAGGGTTCCTACAATTTTCGTTCGTGGCGCCGACGGAACCGCCGATGTTACTCGCGGGTAACAAATTGCGGCTAGAGTGTCCCTATGACTTCGAGCAGCGACGCTTACCCTGTTCCGGCTACGCCTTACCAGACCACCGGCAGCCTTCGGGGCCGGACCATCCTGATGTCCGGGGGCAGCCGCGGCATCGGCCTGGCGATCGCCCGGCGGGCAGCGCGCGACGGCGCCAATGTGGTGCTGCTCGCCAAAACCGGCGAGCAGCACGCAAAGCTCGAGGGTACCGTCTACAGCGCCGCCGGGGAGCTGGAGGCCGCCGGCGGCAGTGCCCTGCCTCTGGTGGGGGATGTCAGGAACGACGACGACGTGGCGCGCGCCGTGGACGCCGCCGTCCGCCGCTTTGGGGGAATCGACGTCGTCATCAACAACGCCTCCGCGATCGACCTCTCACCGACGGACGCGGTGGACATGAAGCGCTACGACCTCATGCAGGACATCAACGTCCGCGGCAGCTTCCTGCTCTCCAAGCTGGCGCTGCCCGCACTGCGCAAATCATCCGGCGGCCACATCCTCACGCTCTCGCCGCCCCTGAACCTCGACCCGAAGTGGGCGGGCCGGCACCTGGCGTACACCATGGCCAAGTACGGCATGAGCCTGACCACGCTGGGCCTGGCGGAGGAGCTCAGGAGCGACGGCATCTGCGTCAATTCGCTGTGGCCGAGGACGCTCATCGACACGGCCGCCATCCGGAGCATGGCCGGCGGCGAGTCCATGGTCCGGGCTGCCCGCAGTCCAGAGATCATGGCCGACGCGGCCCATGCGGTGCTCACGGGGCCCTTCAGCACGGGCCACTTCTACACGGACGAGCAGGTCCTGGCTGCCGCCGGCGTGACGGATTTCCGGCCCTACAGCCTGGGAGCTGCCGAGGAAGACCTCGTCCAGGACATCTTCCTGTGAGCGGCACCGTCTGTGGGCCGGCATCTTTCGGCGGGCCGGTTTCTTCCGGTTAGCTGGCACGTTCCTGTGAGCCGGCCTCCGCCGGGGGCTTTCCCGGCCGCGCGGCCCGGCGAGTCGCTAGGATTCAACTATGGATGCCGCACGCCCTGACGATAGCCGTGGACCGCAGGAGAACCTCACCGGTGCGAAGGGCCTGCCCGAGCGGCCGGCCCTGGACCGGGAAGCCCTGTCTGATGCCAACTTCCTCGCCGCCACCGGCATCGCCCAGCTGACGGTCGTGGAGACAACCGGGTCCACCAATGCCGACCTGCTGCGGGCCGTAACCGTGGATCCCAGGGCCTGGCCCGACCTGGCAGTCCTGACGGCGGAGCATCAGACTGCCGCCCGCGGCCGCCTGGACCGCGCCTGGGAAGCGCCCGCCCGCAGCTCCGTGCTGGTCTCGCTGGTGCTGCGGCCCGTTAATGCTGACGGCCGCCCCCTGCCCACCCAGACCTACTCATGGCTGTCCCTCCTGGCCGCCGTCGCGCTGCGCGACGCCCTGAATGAGACAGCGGGAATTCCGGCTGACCTGAAGTGGCCGAACGATGTCCTGGTTCGCGGCGGGAAAATTGCCGGCATCCTCGCCCAGCTCGGTCCCCTGGGCGACGGCTCGGTGCCGCCCGTCATCCTTGGCACGGGCCTGAATGTCACCCTCACCGAGGACGAGTTGCCGGTGCCCACCGCCACCTCCGTCCAGCTTCAAGGTGCCGGAACTGTGGACCGCACCGCGCTGCTGAAGAGCTACCTGTCCCGTTTTTGCACGCTGTACCGCAGCTTCTGCAATGCCGACGGCGACGCCACGGCCGGCCTGGCCGGCGGCCCGTCGCTGCACAAGCGCGTCGAAACGGCCATGGTCACCCTGGGCCAGCAGGTCCGCGCCCAGCTGCCGGGCGACCACGAAATCATCGGCCACGCTTCCCGGCTTGATGACTCGGGCTCCTTGCTGGTGGTGGACGCCTCTGCCCATGAGCACGTGGTGACTGCGGGAGACGTGGTCCACCTGCGGCCGTGGTCGCCGGAGAGGTCTGCCAAGCACGGCGCCGACAAGCACGGCGCCGACAAGGACAGCGCCGATGGGCGCACCTCCACGCATGGCTCTGACAAGCAGGGGTCCGGCGAAAGCGGTTATGCGTAAGGAACTCCTTCCGGGCGAGCAGGTCATCGTGGTGACCCGCCCGCAGCCCAGGGTGCTGTTCCTCCCGGCGGCGGTTTTCATTGTGGTGCCCGCCCTTGCGGCATTTGCGAGCGCGTGGATTATCCGCGGCGGCCTGTCCGCGCTGGCCCCGGCCATCACCGCGGAATGGACGTTTTGGGCGGTGGCCGGCTGCGTGCTTATTGGCCTGTGGATCCTCCTGGGATACTGCCTGCCCCGGCTGCTGCGGTGGCAGGCCACACGGTATTACCTGACCAGCCAGCGGGTCCTGGCACGCCACGGCATGCTCCGCCGCCGGGACCGGCAGGTTTTCCTGGCCTCAGTGCGTAATGTCACAATCAGCCAGTCGATGCTCCAGCGGATGTTGCGTTCGGGGAATATATCCTTGGATGCCGGGCACCATTTCGGCGCAGTGCTGAAGGACGTGCCGGAAGTTGCCACCTTCCACAGGTTCTTGCTGGATGCCCTTGATGAGCTTCCGGACGACGAACCATTTGGATTGGGTCAGGCGCCGGATGAGCCCGGTGCCCGGTTTCCGCGGGATGTGAGAGAAGGTGGAAGAGATGAACGATGAGGATCAGCGCGGCGGCCAGGAGGCAGGCACGCATGAGGCCGGCACCGACTGGGCCGGCGCGCACGGCACCGGTCACCGGGAGGTGGCTGACGCCGTCGTCGAAAATCCGCCCACCGGTACCCTGTCCGCGGAGCGAATCGCGGCAAAAGCCCTCGAAGCAAGGCTTCTGGGCGGGGAACGCAAGCTGCGCCGGCGCGAGGTGGCGGGCGGTGTTGGCCTGTCGCTGCTCTCGGCTCGCAAGCTGTGGCGTGCACTGGGTTTCCCCAACTTCGGTGACGACGACGTCGCCTTCACCGAACGCGACCAGGCCGCCCTGTCCACGGCCGTGGGCATGGTCAGGGCCGGAATGCTCACCGAGGAAGCCGCCATCTCGGTGACCCGTGCCATCGGGCAGATGACGGACCGCATGGTGGTGTGGCAGATCGAGGCGCTGGTTGAGGACATGGTCCACGAGCAGGGGCTCACGGACGCCCAGGCCCGCAAGCGGCTGGTCCATGAACTGCCGGCCCTGGTGGATCCCCTCGAGGAGATGCTCGTCTACTCCTGGCGGCGCCAGCTCAATGCCGGCGTGCAGCGGCTGGCCGTCCGGGCGGAAGCCGGCCTGCAGGCCAGCGAGGAAGGCCGCGAGGGTGACGAGGACGACGCGCCGCTTCCGCTGGCGCGTGCCGTGGGCTTCGCCGACCTGGTGTCCTACACGAGCCTGTCCCGCCGGATGAACGAAAAGACCCTCGCCAAACTGGTGCAGCGGTTCGAGAACAAGTGCGCGGAAATCATTTCCGTGGGCGGCGGCCGGCTGGTGAAAACCGTGGGCGACGAAGTCCTCTACATCGCCGAGACGCCGGCAGCGGGCGCCGAGATCTCCCTTGCCCTGGCCGAAGCGTTCACCCGGGACGAGATCCTGCCCGAGGCACGGGTTGCCATGGTCTGGGGCCGCATCCTCTCCCGTCTGGGCGACATTTACGGGCCCACCGTCAACCTTGCCGCCCGCCTCACCACGCTCGCCGATCCGGGCACCGTGCTGGTCGACTCGATGACGGCTGCCGCGCTGGACCAGGACGAGCGGTTCGTGCTCATTCCCCAGGACGTGGAAAACGTCCGGGGATTCGGGGAGATCCAGCCGGTCACCCTGGCCCGGGGACGCGGCAAGGGCCTGGTCCTGGACTAGGGTAGTCCTCCCCATCGCCCGGGCCGGGCTGCGCAGGTAGGCTGGCCGGGTAACGGACGGCCACAGGGCTGTTCTTGGACAAGCCGCCAGCGCCCATGTAATAGTCGAGACTCAAAATTGTTCCGACGTCTCTATGGGGGAGTGGCGGAATGTCACCGGCCCGTGATGAACATCAGGGGCCAGTAAGCCGCGCTCAGGCGGCCGTGATTTCAGGGGAATAGTAACGCTGTGTCAACTTTGTTCGGCAAGCTGGGGCTGAGGAAACGCCGCAACAGGATCGTCACCGGAACCGTCTTTTCCGCTGCCGCCGCAGCGCTGGTGGCCGGTGCCGTGATCCACCCGGGGTTCAAGACAACCGAGGTTGACCTTAACGACGGCGGCGTCTGGGTGGTCAGCAAGGCCCGCAACGCCGTCGGCCGGCTCAACTACCCCTCGCGGGTCCTTGACGGTGCCGTGACCCCGGCCAGCACCACGTTCGATGTCCTGCAGAATGCGGGCAAGGTGTTCGTCGACGACGAATCGGGTTCCACCCTGAACCAGGTGTCCGCCGCCAACATGAGGCTGGGCGGTGACAAGAAGCTTCCCGGCTCGGCACAGGTGAGCGTCGGCGCCGACGTCATCTCGGTCACCGACCCTTCCTCCGGCAAGACGTGGGCCATGTCCCCGTCAACCGTCAACGCTTTCGACGAGGAGTCCAGCGAGCCCGCCGTGGCCGGTTCCCAGGGCCTGGTGTCCGCCGTCGGCCCGGATGACCGGGTCTATTCGGCGGATCCGAAGACGGGGCAGGTGACTGTGACCACTGTGGACGCCGCGGGGGCAGCCGCCGATACAGAGCACAGCACGTGGGACGGGCTGAAGGGCGCCGGGGACCTCCAGCTCGCCGTCGTGGGGGACCAGCCTGTGGTCCTGGACGCAGCCGCAGGAAAACTGTTCCTGCCCGGCGGGCGCGAAGTGCCGCTGGCCGACGCGAGGGAGGCAAAGCTCCAGCAGTCAGGGCCGGCGTCAGACTCCGTGGCCGTGGCCACCGGCAAGGCGCTCCTCAAACAGCCGCTGAACGGCTCCGCCGCGAAGACCGTGACGTTCGGCGGCCAGGGCGTGCCGGCAGCGCCGGTGCAGCTGGGCGGCTGCGTCCACGCCGCATGGTCCGGGGCGAACAAGTATGTCCGGGACTGCGCCAATGCGTCCGACAACAAGAACGTGGCAGTGCCCAAAGCCAGCGCGTCGCCCAGCTACGTGTTCCGCGTTAACCGGGATGTCGTGGTTTTGAACGACGTGAACTCGGGAAACGTGTGGCTGGTCAACCAGAACATGCAGCTGGTCAACAACTGGGACGACGTTGTCCCGCCCAAGAACCAGGCTGACGACCCGGATGAGGAGTCGGCCGACGACAACACCGTCAACGTTCTGCCGGACCGCACCAAACCGAACCGTCCCCCCGAAACGAAACCCGACGTCGTCGGCGTCCGGCCGGGACGGACCACTGTCCTGAGCGTTCTCGACAACGACTCCGACCCCGACGGCGACGTACTGACCGCATCACTCGGTGCCGAAGGCCCGCACGCCGGGAGCATCGAGAGCATCTACGGCGGGTCCGCCTTCCAGATCACGGTGCCGGCCGATGCGACGCCGGGGACCGAGACCTTCGACTACACCGCGGCGGACGGCCGCGGCCTGTCCGCCGGCGGCAAAGTAAGCCTGAGCGTCGTCGGGCCGGACGAGAACAGGCCCCCGGCCTTCAAGCGCGGCGACCCCACCACACTCCTGGTGGAGCAGGGCAAGACCGTCAGCCAGAACATCCTCACCGACTGGGCCGATCCCGACGGCGACGACCTCGTCCTGATGTCAGCCACCGCCGACAACGAACAGGACCAGGTCAAGGTCCGCCGCGACGGTCTGCTTACCTTCCAGGATTCCGGCGCCTCGGCCGGGAAGAAAAGCGTCACCGTAACCGTCTGGGACGGCCGTGCCACCACCACGGGAAAGGTGGTGGTCAACGTCCAGCCGCCGGGAGCACTCGCTCCCGTGGTCAACGCCGACCACGTCACGGCAGTGGTAGGCCAGGACCTGGTCATCGCGCCGTTGAAGAACGACGTCGATCCCAACGGCGGCGCCTTGCGCCTCGCCCAGGTGGAAGCCAGCGGAGCTGCGGAACTGGGCCCGGTCACCGACGGCGGCACCTTCACCTTCCGCAGCCGGACCCCGGGCCCGATCTACCTGACTTACCTGGCCAGCAACGGACCGCGAAGCAGCCAGGGCCTCATCCGTGTGGATGTGGAATCCGGCAAGGACTCCGGAAACCCCGTCGCGGTCCATGACGTGGCACTCCTGCCGGTGGGCGGCAGCGTGCTGCTGGACCCGCTGGCCAACGACTCGGACCCGTCCGGGGGCGTCCTGGTCCTGCAGTCGGTCGCGGTGCCGGAGAACGCCACGGCGTCGGTGAGCGTGATCGACCACAGCGTCCTGCGGATCACCGACATCGCCGGCACCAAGGACCCGTTCCTGTTCCGCTACACGATGTCCAACGGCAAGTCTTCCGCCACCGGAAGCGTCTCGGTGGTGCCTGTTCCCGCCCCTGCTGTGGTGGAGGCCCCGCAGCCCAAGCCCGATGAGGTCAACGTCCGCGTCAACGACGTCGTGACCATCCCGGTCCTGGACAATGACACCCACCCGCAGGGCGAAAAGCTGACTGTTGACCCGGTCCTGCCGCAGGCCGTCCCGGCGGAGGACGGGAAGAGCTTCGTCTCGGAGAACACCCTCCGCTTCATCGCCGGGAGCCAGCCCAAGACCGTGCGCGCCATCTACAACGCGGTGGATCCGCAGGGCCAGAAGAGCGCCGCCGCCGTCACCATCCACATCCTGCCGCTGGAAGGCGCCGAAAACTCCCGCCCGCAACCCAAGAACCTGACGGCCCGGGTGGTGGCCGCGGGCACGGTGCGCATTCCGGTGCCGCTGGACGGCATTGACCCCGACGGCGACTCCGTCCAGCTGACCGGCATCGACAGCACGCCCGGTATGGGCACCGCAACGGCCGGCAGCAACTTCATCGACTTCGTGGCGGCCGGAAACGGCGCCGGAACCGATACGTTCCGCTACAAGGTCGTGGACCGGCAGGGAGCCGTGAACACCGGCACCGTCACCGTGGGCATCGCGCCCCGCAGCGACACCAACCAGAAGCCCACACCGGTGGACGACCAGGTCAAGGTCCGGCCCGGGCGGCAGATCGCCGTCGACGCTGCCGGCAACGACACCGATCCGGACGGGGACCTGATCCGGATCCTCACCGACGGCATCGAAGCCGATGCCGCGCTCAAGGCCACGGTCAGCAAGCAAAGCGGCCGTATCCTGCTGCAGGCACCGGCCGCCGAAGGTACCGTCAACGTCCGCTACACCGTGGCCGACGAACGCGGAGCCTCCGCGCAGGCAGCCATCAGGATGGTGGTGGACAGCAACGTCCCGCTGCAGGCACCGATCGCCCGGGATGACCGGGTGACGTCCGCGCAGACGCTCGGTAAGACCGCCGTCGACGTCCCCGTCCTCAAGAACGACGAGGACCCTGACGGCGTGGGTGAGAACCTCAAGATCAGCAGCGCGGCCGAGACGGCGCGCCCGGGGCCGGACGGCAACATGATCGTCGGGCTGACCGAGCAGCCACAACTGGTGCCCTACACGGTTGAGGACGTCGACGGCCAGAAGTCGACGGCGATCATCTGGGTGCCGGGCCTGGGCCAGCAGGTTCCCACCCTTGCCAAGGACGAGGTCCTCGAAGTCGTCGCGGGCCAGTCCGTGACCGCAGACCTCGCCGAATGGGTCAAGGTGCGGGACGGCCGTTCGCCCCGCCTGACCCAGACCGACCGGATCAAACTCATCGGTGCGGACGGGAGCAACCCGGTGGCCGGCAACGGCACCGCCGTCAAATACACCGCGGACAGGGACTACGTGGGCCCGGGGTCCATCACCTTCGAAGTGACGGACGGCTCCGGCCCGGACGACCCCGCCGGACTCAAGTCCACCCTGAGCATCCGCACCAAGGTGCTGCCGGACCCCAACCGCAACAACCCGCCGGTGCTGCTCGGCGGCTCGGTGGATGTTCCGCTGGGTGACTCCGCCGCCGCTGACCTGGCCAAACTGACCACCGACCCCGATGGCGACGACGCCGTGAACATGAAGTACGAGATCGCCGGCGCGGTTCCCCAGGGCTTCAACGTGGCCATTGACGGCGCGTCCCTCAAAGTTTCGGCGAAGGACGGCACAAGGACAGGAGACGGGGGTGCCGTGCAGGTGACGGCGAAGGACCCGCGCGGCCTTGAATCCACCGCCACGTTCCGGCTCGCCGTCACGGCAACCAACCGGGCCAAGCCCGTCGCCAACGACGACGTCGAGGAAAACGCCGCGGCGGGCAAGCCGGTGACAGTCAAGGTGCTGGCGAACGATGCCAACCCCTTCCCCGATACCCCGCTGAAAATCATCGGCGTCGCCACCGAAACGGGCCAGGGCACGGCAGCCATCAGCGGCGACTCGGTGACGGTCACGCCGTCCGCCGGGTTCTCCGGCACCCTGATTGTGTCCTACACCGTGGGGGACAAGACCGAGGACTCGTCCCGGTACGCGACCGCCCGGATCCGGCTCACGGTCAAGGACAAGCCGCTCGCCCCCACCACGCCCCAGGCGCAGAGCGTTGGTGACCGGACTGCGCTGCTGAACTGGACGGCGCCGGCCGACCGGGGATCGCCGATCACCAAGTACACGGTGTACGGCGAAGGCGGCTACAAACAGGACTGCCCGGCCAACTCGTGCACCCTGGACAACCTCGTGAACAACACGAAATACCACTTCCAGGTGACCGCGACGAACGAATTCGGCGAGTCCGACCGTTCACCGGCTTCGGCTGAGGTCCGGCCCGACGTAAAGCCGGAGATGCCGCTGGCTCCGTCGCTGAAGTTCGGCGACAAGCAGCTCTCCATCGCCTGGAAGGCGCCGGCCAGCAAGGGGTCGCCGGTCAAGTCCTACGACCTTGAAATCTCGCCGGCACCCAGTGGCCAGAGTCCGCAGATCCAGAACCTGACATCCACCAGTTACGTCTGGAAGGGTCTCACCAACGGCGTGGCCTACAAGGTGCGTGTCCTCGCCAGGAATGATGCCAAGGACCCGTCGGAATGGAGCACCTACTCCGCGGCCGAGGTGCCGGCCGGCGTGCCTGTGACGCCGGCGGCCCCCACCGCGGCGGGGGCCGGTTCCGTGGGTCCACAGTCCCAGCTGAACGTCAGCTGGACGGCCCCAAACAACAATGGCGACGCCGTCTCCGCGTACACGCTGACCACCCTGCGGGGCGGGTCCGTGGTCAAGAGCCAGAAGGTGGCTTCCGGAACGTCGCTGAACGTCACGGTGGACAACTCCGAAGCTGACTACGCGTTCACGGTTTCCGCCACGAACAAGGCCGGTACGTCCGGGACCAGTGCACAGTCGGCACCGGTCCGCGCCGCCGGCAAGCCGGGGACGGTGGACGGCGGCACTGTGCGGGCGAACGGTAAGGACGGCCAGCTGGACGTTACGTTCACGCCGCTCACGGAAGCGCAGCGGAACGGTTCCCAGGCGTCAGAGATCAGTTACCGCTGGTCCACGGCGTACGGATCCGGCCCGATCAGCACTGGCGGGGGGACTATCACCGGCCAGCCGAATGGCCGGGACGTGACGGTTAACATCATCGCCGCCTCCACTAAGAACAACGTGTCCGGCGACGGCAAGGCCATAGGCTCAGGCAACCCGTACGCGCCGCCGAACGCGCCGGACGTCACCGGCCAAAGGTCCGCCAAGGGCGATGGTGACGTGCACTGGACCTGGAACAACCCGGCGAGCAACGGGCGCGCCATCAAGCGGTTCGAGGTGAGCTTCGATGGCGGCGGCTGGATCAGCGTCGGACTCAGCAACCGCTACGACCGCCCGGCGGGAGGCTGGGACAGCACCCACTCGCTGCGCGTCAGGGCGTTCACTGTGGTCTACGGACAGGCCGGCAGTGACAGTGCTACCAGCGGAGCGGATCCGACGCCCCCGCTCACCGAGGTCAGGGTCAAGCGGTCGGACAACAACAGCTGCCCCGGCAAGCCCGGTGTCCCCGACCGGTACGACGCCGCCACCCGCAGCTGCGGCGGCAGCGACGCCAACTGGGTGTCATATTCGGACGGCTGGATCGCCACCCCCTGCTGGTCCGATATCTACAACAACGGAAGCCGCTGGTACCTGATGAACGGTGGGCCGCACTCCGGCTGGTACGTCAAGGGCATCACCGTGGACCTCCGTGGCCCTGGCGTGGGCCAGTGCTGACCGTGCCGGACCACCGCCTGCTGAGAACGAATACGCCTGGAATGACACAGAAGAGGACCAAACCATGACAATGACTAGCGAGCAGGCCGCCTGGTTTGCTGGGACGTTCGAGAAGCTCGTCGCCAACGTGGGCCAGGCTGTCCTGGGCAAGGCGCACGTCATCCGTCTGACCTTCACCGCGATGCTGGCGGAGGGCCACGTCCTCTTCGAAGATGCCCCTGGCACTGGAAAGACCTCGTTGGCCCGTGCGCTGGCGGCCACCGTCCAGGGGTCCAACAGCCGCATCCAGTTCACGCCGGACCTGCTGCCCTCTGACGTCACCGGTGTGACCATCTACGACCAGAAGACCCAGAAGTTCGAATTCCACAAGGGTCCGATCTTCAGCAACATCGTGCTTGCCGACGAAATCAACCGGGCCTCGCCCAAGACGCAGTCGGCGCTGCTGGAAGTCATGGAGGAGTCCCGCGTCACCGTGGACGGCACCACCTATGAAGCCGGCCGGCCGTTCATGGTGCTGGCCACGCAGAACCCGATCGAGCAGGCCGGCACCTACCGGCTGCCCGAGGCCCAGCTGGACCGCTTCCTGATCAAGACCTCCATCGGATACCCGGACCACGCCTCCACCGTCCAGCTCTTGGGCGGAACCAACCTAAAGGACCGCTCCCGGGACCTGCAGCCGGTCATCACCACACAGGCCGTGGCCGACATGGCGGACCTCGCCGCCACCACGCACGTCGACACCGCCGTGCTGGAGTACATCTCCCGGCTCTGCGAGGAGACCCGCAACGCGCCGGAGACCCGCCTGGGCGTGTCGGTGCGCGGCGCCCTCGCCATGGTCCGGGCGGCCAAGGTCTGGGCCGCGGGCCAGGGGCGCAACTTCGTCCTGCCGGACGACATCAAGGACCTCGCCGGCGTCGTCTGGACCCACCGTCTCGTGATGGACCCCGAAGCCGAGTTCTCCGGGGCAACGGCCGAAGCCGTTCTGGGACGCGTCCTGGCCGATGTCGCAGCGCCGCAGCAGCGCGCCGCCGTCTAAAGTGCAGCGGTTTAGGGTGCAGGCATCCAAAGTTCGGCTGCCCAGGACAGGGCTGCCCCGGATGCGGCCGCCCGGGCTGCGGCCCCAGGGCCGCCCGTCCAGGGTGTGGTCGGATGCCGCCGGCACCGCGCGCCTGGCGCTGGGTCCCGCCTGGCGGATAGCCGGCGGTGTATGGGGCCGCCACGTCCGGCCCGTCCTGTCCGTGGTCAGCGTCCTGGGCTGGTCGGTGCTGGCCGCCGCGGTTCTCCTGTGGGCGGCCGGAAGCGCCTACGGCTGGCAGGAAGCCAAGGCGGCGGCCATTGCGGCGCTGGTGCTTTTCGTCATCGCCGTCGGCTTCATCCTGGGACGGTCCTCCTACGGTGTGGTGCTCGACCTCGCCCGGACCAGGGTGGCCGTGGGGGACAGCGCCGTCGGAAGCATCGCAGTGTCCAACACCTCTGCCCGGCCGCTCCTGCCCGCCGACCTCGAACTGCCCGTAGGGGCAGCCACCGCCGTCTTCCACCTCCCGCGGATGAAGCCGCAGCAGGTGCATGAGGACCTCTTCACCATCCCCACGGCGCGCAGGGCCGTCATCGTGGTGGGTCCGGTGCGCTCCGTCCGGGCCGATCCGCTGCACCTGCTCCGCCGGCAGGTGCTCTGGACGGAACCGGAGGACCTCTACGTGCACCCCCGGACTGTTGCGCTGGCCGGTTCCGCCGCCGGGTTCATCCGCGACCTGGAGGGCATGCCCACCACGGAGCTGTCCAGCGCGGACGTTTCCTTCCACGCGCTGCGCGACTACGTCCCGGGGGACGACCGGCGGCACATCCACTGGAAAACCACAGCCCGGACCAACAAGCTCATGGTCCGCCAGTTTGAAGAAACCCGCCGCGCGCATCTGGCCATCTCGCTGTCCATCAACACGGATGAATACGCGTCGGACGAGGAATTCGAGCTGGCCATATCGGCAGCCGCGTCGATCGGCCGCCAGGCCATCCGCGAACAGCGCGAGCTGGACGTCCTGACGCAGGCCGGTCCGCTGCGCTGCGAGACCGGCCGCAACATGCTGGACGACATGACCCGGATCGTCGGCACTCCGCTCCGGAAGACCGCCGTAGACCTCGCCCGCACACTGGCCGACACGGTGCCCAACGCCTCGGTGGTCTTCTTCGTCGCGGGCAGCCAGGTGACGCCCACCCAGCTGCGCTCGGCCACCGCCTCGGTGCCGCCCGGCGTCCGCAGCCTCGCCGTGCTCGTTGACCTTGGCGCTGCGCCGGCCCGCGCCAACATTGGCGACCTGACCGTCCTCACGGTCGGTGACCTCTCCGACCTTCCCTCCGTCCTGCGAAAGGCTGCAGCATGAGTGAGGCCCCCGGTCTCCGCCCCCGCCGTCCGGAGCGTCCAGGCCGCTCAGACAGCCCCCGCCGTTCAGACAGCGCCCGCCGTTCGGCCCGGCCCGCTGCCGCGTCCGCGTTCGCGGACGGCCGGCCGCGGTGGCATTTTGTGCTCGACGGCGGTGCCCTCACCATGCTGCTCGGGCTGGGTATCCTCGGGTTCAGCCTCAGCTTCGGCGGCGACCCCCATTACCTGGTTGCCGGTTTTGGCGGGATCATCCTGGGCCTGGCCATCGCTGCCGGCAACGCCCATTTCCGGCTGGGCCTGCTGATCACCACGGCCCTGGCCTTCGGCGGTTACCTGGTACTGGGGACGGCCCTCGCCGTGCCCGACGCCGCGGTGGCCGGATTCCTGCCCAGCCTGGAATCCCTGCGGACGCTGCTGCTCGGCGTGGTGTTCGCTTGGAAGGACATGCTCACCGTCGGAGTGCCCGTGGGCACCGCGGGCGGCGTGCTGATCGTCCCCTTCCTGAGCTCACTCATCACGGCAGCCGCCGCCGGCGTCCTCACGTGGCGGATCCGGAGCCCCTACTGGCCGCTGCTGCCGGTCCTGGTCCTGTTCGTCACGGGCATCGCCTTCAGCACCAACGCCGGGTTCCTGACCGTGGAACGGGGCATCGCGCTGACGGTGGTGGGCATCGCCTGGGCCACCTTCCGGCGCGACGCCCTTCGCCGGCACGACACCCACAAGGTCTCGGTGAACCGTCCCCAGCACGACGCCGGCACTGCCGGGAAGGCGCGCATGCGCCGCTTGGCGGCCGGAGCCGCCGTCCTGGCGGCGACGGTGGGCATCACCGCGGCAGTATCGCCGCTGATCGCCGCCGGTGGCGAGCGGCGAGTCCTCCGCAACGTCGTCGTACCGCCCTTTGACCCCAAGGCCTACGTCACGCCGCTGGCGAGCTTCCGCAACTTCGTCAAGGACAAGAAGGACGACGCCCTGTTCACCGTCAAGGGGCTGCCGAAAGACGCGCGGGTCCGGCTCGGGGCACTCGATTCCTTCAACGGCACCAACTACAGCATGGATCCGAACGGCTCCGGCAGCTTTAGCAAGGTGGGCGATGCGAAGTCGATCAACACGCTCGCCGGTTCCACGGACGCGGTGCCGACGAACGACTACAGCCTGGACATCACCATTGATGACTACCAGGGCTACTTCGTCCCGGGCGGCCGGAAGACCACCGGGCTGAGCTTTGGCCCGGGCTCATCCGGCGCCGCCTCGGGGCTGTACTTCAACTCCGGAACCGACACCGCGGTGACCACCCAGGGCCTGTCCCGGGGCGATTCCTACACCGTCCAGGTCTCGGACCCGGTGAAGCTCGAGCATGGGCAACTGACGCAATACGACTTCGCCAGGGTCAGCCTGCCCGACACCACCCACGTGCCGCCGGTGGTGGGCGCCCAGGCAAACGACCTCGCTGCGGACGCCCCGACCGCCGCGGACCAGGTCCGGCAGATCGAGGCCCACTTCCAGATGAAGGGCGCCTTCAGCAACGGGCTCATCGCCGACGGGCAGCTCCCGAGTGTCTCGGGGCACGGCGCGGCGCGCATCCGCGACCTGCTGACCGCCAAGCAGATGCTGGGCGACGATGAGCAGTATGCCGTGGCGATGTCCCTGATGCTTCGCCATTTGGGCATCCCCTCGCGTGTGGTGATGGGCTTCTATCCCGACCCGAAGAGCCCGGAGAACGGTGCCGGCGAAATCAGGATCCTGGGCAAGGACGTCCATGCCTGGGTGGAGGTGGCCTTCGACCGCGTGGGCTGGGTGGCCTTCGACCCCACCCCGCCCAAGGACAACGTTCCCATCCCGCCCGATCCGGAAAACAAGTCCAAGCCCAAGCCCCAGGTCCTGCAGCCGCCGCCACCGCCGCAGGAACCGGCCGACCTGCCGCCGGACTCCTCTCCCGACGCCCTCGACGCCGACGAGAAGAAAAACAACCCCTGGCTTATCTGGGGTCCCATCCTCACCGCCATCGGCATCGCCATGATTCCCGCAGGCATCCTCGCACTGCCGCTGCTGCTCATCGCCCTGCTCAAGTCCCGGCGCCGGAAGGCCCGCTTCACCGGCGGCGATCCTGCCCAGCGGGTCGGAGGCGGCTGGAACGAGGTCCTCAGCCTGGCAACGGACATGGGTGCCAATGTGGACAAGCGTGCAACCAGGCGGGAAACGGCGGCGGCAGTCGCTGAGGCGTTCCCCGCCACCGGCACCACCACAACCCTGCTCGCGCACCGGGCTGACGCCTCCATCTTCGGGGCGGGCCAGCCGAGCGAGGACGAGGTGCGGGAGTACTGGGACGTCGTGGACGGCTCGCTCAGGGAGATGACCGGAACCGTTGGCTTCTGGCGGCGCCAGCAGGCGCGGTTCTCGCCACGGTCGCTGCTGGCTGAGGCCCGGGCGGCCCTGGCCGCGCGGGGGTTCCGGCGGTGAACGGCGAGGGGCCCGGAGCTGCCGGGGGAACAGACCGGTGCCTGCGCTGTGGGCAGCCTGTCCTGGCCGGGGCGAGCTTTTGCGGTGCGTGCGGCTCCCCGCTGCCCAACAGGGGAGCCATGCCCAGCCGGGGCGGGAGGCAAGCCGCTCCGATTCCCGGTAGCATCCCGGTAGGGCTGGGGGAAGGATCGGACATGTCAGGCACTCTTGCGCTGGTTCCAGCGGCGCCGGGCAAACGCCTCGGCGCAGCCGTCCTCGACTGGCTTGCGCCCGTGGCTATCCTGACGGTTCTGCTGTCGTTCGGGTTCGCAGGCATCACCAGCACGCGGAGCGCCGGACTCATCATCTACGACACAAGCCTGCTGGCGCTCCTTGGAAGCATCGGAGCCGGACTGGCGCTTGTCTACGCGTTCGCCGTCGCAACTGTCGAGGGCCGCTCAGGCAACACCATCGGCAACCGGCTGATGGGCATCCGCAGCGCCGACAAGGACGGCTACGCGCCGGGACTCGGGGCTGTGTTCCTGCGGGGCATCGTGACCGGCGCCGGCATCCTGCTGGCCGTCCTTGCCTCGGTACTGGTGGCCGTCTTCAAGTGGTTCGATGCCGCCCCGCTGATCCTCGGTCCGCTGCTGCTTCTCGGTACGGCCTGGGCCGCCGCCGTTGTGGTATCCAGCGACTGGGACCGGAACGGCAAGCTCCGCGGATGGCACGACCGTGCGGCCAAGACCCTTGTGTTCGACGTCGTGAACGGCCGCAATCCCGTGGCCACCGGCGGCATCGAAGGCCCGTACAGCTTCGCACCCCTGGACCTGCCCCCGGTGCAGCACGTGGCATCCCCGGTTGCTTCCCGGACGCCGGTTGTCCCGGGCCCGGTTGCTTCCGAAACCCCGGTTGAGCCGCTCCCGCCTGCGGCCCCTGCTGTTCACCTCGATACTGCTGCTCATCCGGAAACTGCTGCTCACCCGGACGATGCGATGGACCGCACCCAGGTCCGCGCCGGCGTGCGCCAGGACGCGCCTGAGGCGGTGCTGAGGATAACGCTCGACGACGGCCGCGACTTCCGCCTGGAACGGACCGTCCTGATCGGACGCAATCCTGCACCCGCCGCCGGGGAATCGCAGGCACAGCTGCTGCCGGTCCCGGACCCCGGCAAGACCATTTCCAAGACGCACCTCCACCTGCTCACGGACGGCACTGGCCTCTGGGTCACCGACCGGCATTCGACCAACGGCAGCGCCGTCACCACACCCGACGGCATGCGCACGGCGTTGCAGCCGGGCGTGCCCGCATATGTCAGCCCCGGAACCACAGTTCATTTCGGGGACCGCACCTTCAACGTAGGACACGCATGAATTCACAGCAGGTGGCCGGAACTCCAGGTACCGGCGGCGAGCCGGGCCTCAGGCTGAGCTACGGCTACGGAACGGACCGGGGCCTTCGCCGCGAGCTCAATGAGGACTCGTACATAGCCTCGGATCCTGTGTTCGCCGTCGCTGACGGCATGGGCGGCCATGAAGCCGGCGAGGTAGCCAGCGGCATGTGCGTGCGGGCGCTGGCACAATTGCCGCAACTGGCCACGGGGGAGCGGACAGCCACCGCGGGAGTGGTGCAGCAGTATCTGTCCAGCGCCGACGAATCGATCCGCTCCGCCACCGGCTCGCGGGCCGGAACGACGCTCAGCGGCGTCGTGGTCGTGGAGCAGATGGGTGTTCCCTACTGGCTGGTCATGAACATCGGGGATTCCCGGACGTACCGGCTGAGCCAGGGCCGGCTCTCGCAGGTCAGCGTGGACCACTCCGAGGTCCAGGAGCTCGTCGAGAGTGGCGAGATCACCGCCGAGGAGGCCGCGGTTCATCCCCGCCGGCACGTCGTGACGCGCGCGCTGGGCGCCGGCGACGAGACTGAAGCCGACTACTGGCTCCTGCCCATTGAGGAAGGTGACCGGATGATGGTGTGCTCGGACGGTCTCAACGGGGAGCTGACGGACGGTCAGATGCTGGAGATCCTCAGCACTGTCGAGGACCCCCAGGAAGCCGTGGATGCCCTGATCCAGGCAGCGCTGAGGCGCGGGGGCCGGGACAACATCACGGTGATCGTCATCGACGCCAGGAACGTGCTCAACGATGCCGGTATCGCGGCGACGGCTCCCCGGACCGCCGCCGACGCGGAAGAGGAAGACACGCTGCCGCGTGCCGGCAGCGAGGACGCCGTCAATGGCCGCAGCTAGCTATGTCCCCGGTGGATGGCTGGGCCTCATCCGGTCGGGAACTGCAGTGATCCTCGACCCCGCCACTCCGGCCACGCTGGTCAGCACGGTGTGGGATCTGCTGGCGAAAGGCCCGGACGCAGCCGAGATTCTTCATACCGTAACCGGAGGATTCGGAGCTCCCCTGTCCGCCAGCCCGTGGTTCGGGATCATCGGGTTCAGTGACTCGCTGCGGGTCTTCCTGCGCGGCGACATCGACCTGACAGTCCAGCTCCCGTCGGGTCCCGTGAACCTCGACGGCCGGAACGTCACCACCTGGACCGAACGGTGGCTGGATACACCCGAGTGGTTCAGCGTGGCGGTGCCCGAAGCCGCGTCAGGGCAGTCCGTACCGTCGGGGCCCGGCTCCGTTGCTGGCAAGCCGGCCGGCGCGTTGCCTGTTGCCGAATTGCCCGTGGTGGAAGGGGCAATGCTGCTGCAGTCCCTGCGCGTCAGCGTTACCGGACCCGGACAAGCCCTGTCATTCCGGCCGGAAACTGCTGCTCCTGCAATGTCTGTTGCTGCCACGTCTGCGGCTGCAATGTCTGTTGCTGCCACGTCTATGGAGGCGTCGGCGGAGACTGTCGCCGGGCTGCAGGAAACTGTCACGGGCTTCACCGAGACCGGTGCTGCCGCTGCCGGGACATTGCCAGAGGAAGTCCTGTCCGAGGAAGCACCGTCCCAGGACGCGCCGCCCGAGGAATCACTGAGTCGGGAAGACAGCCCAGCCACCGAATTCACCAGCTCCTACGACCACCTCTGGGACAAGACCGTGGTGCGCAGCATTGAGGACGCCGCCG
Organism: Arthrobacter sp. K5; assembly: GCF_040448525.1. Classification (NCBI taxonomy): domain Bacteria; kingdom Bacillati; phylum Actinomycetota; class Actinomycetes; order Micrococcales; family Micrococcaceae; genus Arthrobacter; species Arthrobacter sp. K5. Next base: position 4,679,040 of record NZ_CP159279.1, read on the forward strand.
TGCGGACCGGCGAGGAGGACGACGACGGTGCTCCCGCAGCCGGGGAGGAGGCAGTTCAGGAAACAGCGGGCCAGGACGCCGACCTGCAGGAAGCTGACCTGCCAGACGCTGCCCTGCCAGGCAATGCCGCCCGTGAAGCAGCGCCTCCGGCGCCTCCGTCGGCACCGGCGCTGTCAGGGCTGATCGACTCGGTGCCGTGGGCGACCGGCGGCGACCGTGCCCCGGGACCCCACGTCCCGCCGTCGTTCCCGGCGCCCAATGCCCAGCCACCGTTCCCGGGACCCCAGGTCCCGCCGTCGCTCCTCCCCGTGCCCGGGCCCCGCGAGGCAGCGGAAGGCGACCACGACGGCCAGACCGTCCTCAAGAGCGCTCTCCCCGCACCCGGGGCCCAGCAGACAGGGCAGAAACCGGAATCCGGCCAGGGCGTTGCCGCAGGCAACGGCCCCCTGGTACTGGCCCGGGTGTGCCCCGGCGGCCACGCCAACCCTCCCACCAGCGGCCAGTGCTTCACCTGCGGGGCGCCGCTTCCGGACGTCGCGAGCCAGGTGCCGCGCCCCCGGCTCGGCCGGCTGCGGCTGTCCACGGGGGAGCTGATCGACCTCGAACAGTCGCTCGTGATCGGGCGGCAGCCGTCCGTGTCCCGGGTCCAAGGCGGCACCATGCCGCGGCTGGTCCAGGTTGCCAGCCCCGGCGGTGATATTTCGAGGTCCCACGTGGAGGTCCAGCTGGAGGGCTGGCACGTGATGCTCTGCGACCTGAAGGCAACCAACGGCACGGTGCTGATCCGCGAGGGCCAGCCGCCGCTGCGCCTTGCCCAGAACGAAATGGCCATTATTTTGGACGGCGACATCGCAGAACTCGGCGATGACGTTTCCTTGCGCTTCGAGGAGATCCTGTGAGTTCCAAGCGGCCGGCGGCGCCACCGCCCCGCATTCCCGGTTTCAACTACGTCAGCCTGCTCGGATCGGGCGGCTTTTCCGACGTCTACCTCTACGAGCAGGACCGGCCGCGCCGCAAGGTTGCCGTGAAGGTCCTGCTGTCCGGCCTCAAGACCGAGGGCGCCCGCCGCCGGTTCGAGTCCGAGGCCAACCTGATGGCCCAGCTGTCCTCGCACCCCTTCATCGTCACCATCTTTGAAGCCGAGGTGACCGAGGACGGGCATTCCTACCTCGCCATGGAGTACTGCTCCCGGCCCAGCCTGGACGTCCGGTACCGCCGGCAGCGCTTCAGCGTGGACGAGGTCCTGGCCGTCGGCATCCAGGTGGCCTCCGCCGTCGAAACGGCGCACCGGGCAGGCATCGCCCACCGTGACATCAAGCCCGCCAACATCCTGGTTACCGACTACAACCGTCCGGCGCTCACCGACTTCGGCATCTCCGGCACGCTGGCCGGCGACGTCGACGAGGACGCCGGGATGTCCATCCCGTGGTCTCCGCCGGAACAGTTCAGGGACGGCAGCGTCGACGGCGTGCTGGTGGACGTGTGGGCCCTCGGCGCCACGCTGTACACGCTGCTCGCCGGACGGTCGCCGTTCGTGCTGCCGGGCGGGGACAACTCCCAGCGTGAGCTCATTTCTCGCATCACCAACATGCCCGTACCCCGGCTGAGCCGCGCCGACGTGCCGGAATCCCTCGAACTGGCCCTAGCAACGGCGATGGCCAAGCCGCCGGCCTCACGCTATTCGTCGGCCCACGCGTTCGCCCTGTCGCTGCAGCGGATCCAGGCCGAGCTCAACCTGGCCGTCACGCCGTTCGAGGTGCTCGAGGAACGCTTGCCGGAGGACGTGCACCTGGACGACGGCGTGGAGGAGACCCGCGTCCGCAACGTCGCGTCCATCGACCCGGACCGGACCGGAAGCGCCCCCACGTTCCCGGCCCGCACCAAGCCGCTGGACGGGGGGCCCGCACCGGCGCCGGGCCCGGTCAGCGGGCAGGCACCGGGCATCCCGCCGTCGGGCCCTGCTGTACCGGCGCCGGACGACTGGGACGACGCCACGGTCCTGCGAAGCAACCAGCCCAAAGCTGCGGAGGATGATGCGCCCGGCCAGCCGGGAGACCAGCCGGCGGACCACGGGAAACGCAACCTGTGGCTCGCCATCTCCGGCGGAACGCTCCTGGCGCTGGCGGTCATCGTGGGCATCGTGATGGCATCGTCCGCGCCGCAGCCGGAGGTCCGGCCCACCGAAACGGTCAGCAAGCCGCCCGCCGACGCCATCGACGACGGGTCCGTGCCCGACGTCGCCAAGCTGGCCGGCAGCGCGGGCGCGCAGGGTAAGGTCCGGTTCACCTGGACCAACCCCCAGCCGAAGCCCGGGGACACCTACAAGTGGCGGATCAAAACGGTCAAAGGCGGCGGAAGCTACCTGTCGACCTCGGCCACCCGGGTGGATGTCACGGCGAATCCGGCCGAACCCACCTGCGTCCAGGTGATCATCGTCCGCACCGACGGATCGGCATCACCCGCCGGCGAGGACTCCATCGCCTGCCTTTAGCACGCGGCAGCGGCAGGCGTGAGAAGCATCAACTGCCGCCCGGCATCAACAGACCCAACGACAAGACGGGAAACCATGGGAGACCTGGCCATAGATTTCTGCGGCGAGTGGTACGAACCGACCGATGAGGACATCTTCAGCATCGGCCGCGAAGGCGACCTCGAGGTGGACGACAACCCGTACCTGCACCGGCGCTTCCTCCAGATTGCCAGGTACGACGGCATCTGGTGGCTCAGCAACGTGGGCAGCCGGCTCTCCGCCACGGTGGCCGACGGATCCGGCGGCATGCAGGCCTGGCTCTCACCCGGCGCCCGGCTGCCGCTCGTCTTCAGCCACACCAGCGTCATCTTCACCGCCGGACCCACCACCTACGAATTCGCCGTCCACCTGAAAACGCCGTCGTTCCGGCAGGAGACCAGCAGCGAAGCCAGCAGCGGGGACACCACCATCGGCCCGGTGGTCTTCACGGACTCCCAGAAAGCACTCATCGTGGCGCTCGCCGAGCCCATGCTCCGGCGCGAAGGCACCGGATTCAGCGCCATTCCGTCGTCGGCAGAGGCGGCCCGGACCCTGGGCTGGGCCATCACCCGGTTCAACCGGAAGCTGGACAACGTGTGCGACAAACTGGACCGGGCCGGCGTGGCCGGCCTTCGCGGAGGCGGCGGCAAGCTGGCCACCAACCGCCGTGCACGCCTTGTGGAGCACGCGGTCACCTCGCACCTGGTCACCGCCGACGACCTCCACCTCCTGGAAAAGATGCGCGGGGACGGCGAAGCATGAGGATCCGACTGACCCTGCGCCGGGACCCTGCGGAGGCCAAGGACCTGGCCGTCACCGTGGACGGGCGCGCCACCGTCGCGGACATCGCCACCGAGCTGTGGACCGCCGACCCCGCCCGGCGGCAGGAGACCGCACCGCCGAACCTCTCACTCCGGATCGACGAGGCATTCGTGGCCGGTGGCATGCGCGGCATCGTCCTCGACCGGGCGGACAACCTCCTCGAATCCGGGCTGCGGCCCGGGTCCGTCGTCTCGCTCACCCAGGTGAGCGACCAGTTCGGCAACCCGAACGACGCCGGCCCGGCCGCCGACCGCGGCCCCGCCGCGGCGACGCTCCGGATCGTCTCCGGGCCCGACGTCGGCCGGGAGTTTTCGCTGCCCTCCGGCACCAGCTACATCGGACGGGACCGGAACGTGGACGTCCGGCTCACCGACCCCCTGACGTCGAAGCGGCACGCCCGCATCACCGTGGGGGAGAGCATCGAGATCGTCGACACAAACTCCGCCAACGGCCTCCAGATGGACGGGCTGCCGGTCACCCGGGCCACCCTGAATTCCTCCGACACCGTCACGCTGGGCGACACCGGGCTGACCGTGGTGCCGCTGGCGCGCAGCGGTGCGGCAGCTCCGACGTCGCCCCTGGTGGACTTCAACCGTTCCCCGCGCGTGGTTCCCCGGTTCAACCCGTCAAAGCGGGTGCCGCCCGCGGGGCCAAAACGGCAGGACCACCACCCCTTCCCGTACATCATGCTGATCGCGCCGCTGATGATGGGCGCGGTGCTGTTCGCTGTGACCCAAAGCCTGCTGTCCATGCTGTTCATGCTGATGATGCCGCTGTTCATCGTGGGCCACTATGTGGACCAGAAGCTGCAAAACAAGCGCGAACGCAAGGAGCAGCTGAAGCAGTTCAGGGAGGCCATGGCAGCCTTCCGGCAGGACACCACCGAGCTGCAGCGCGTGGAGCGGGCCGTCCGGCTCCAGGAAGCGCCGTCCGTCAGTGACACCGTTGACTCCATCTATAAGCTTGGCCCCCTGCTCTGGACCCACCGGCCGGAACACTCCGGGTTCCTGGCACTCCGGTTCGGGCTCGGCACGGTGCCGTCCCGGATCCCGTTCGAGGAACCCAACACTTCGGAAACCGAGACGGAGTACCGGCGCGAGATCGAGGACTGCCTGGACCAGTTCCGGCACATCGAAGGCGTGCCGGTGGTCTCCCAGTTGCGGTCCGCCGGCTCGTTCGGCCTCGCCGGGCCGCGCGGACTCGTCGATGACGTGGCACGGGGAGTGGTGCTCCAGCTCGTGGGCCTGCATTCGCCCGCGGAAGTAGCCGTGGCCGCCATCACCTCGGCACGGTCCAGGGAACGCTGGAACTGGCTGCAGTGGCTGCCGCACGTCGGCTCGAGCCACAGTCCGCTCGGCGGCGACCACCTTGCTGCCGGTTCGGCAGGCGGCACCAGCCTGCTCGCCCGGATCGAGGACCTCGTGGAAGTCCGGGAAGCCACCATGCGTTCGCAGGGCCCAGCGCAGGGTCCGGCGCAGCGGCCCGGCATCGTCGAAGAAACCGCGGACGTTCCGCCGCCGGTGCTGCCCTCGGTGCTGCCCTCGGTGCTGGTCATCGTCGAGGATGACGCGCCGGTGGACCGCGGCCGGCTGACCCGGCTCGTGGAGCGCGGACCCGATGCAGGTGTCCACGTGCTGTGGGTGGCTGCCGGCGTCGAATCCCTTCCGGCGGCCTGCCGCGACTTCATGGCGGTGGACGGCGAGCACGGCACCACCACCGGCCAGGTCCGGCTGGGACGCCACACCTACCCGGTGAGCTGCGAAAGCCTCGACGCCGAACTCGCCGGCCAGCTGGCCCGCATGCTCTCGCCCGTGGTCGACGCCGGCAAGCCCGTGGAGGACGACTCGAACCTGCCGCGGGCCGTGTCCTATGCGGCGCTGGTGGGCAAGGACTTCCTCGACAACCCGCAGGCCGTGGCCGAACGCTGGCAGGAGAACAACTCCGTCCGTTCCACCGCCGTTGCCAACCGCAAGGACAACGGCTCGCTGCGTGCCCTCGTGGGGTCCAAGGGCGTGGAGCCCCTGCACCTGGACCTCAAAAACGAGGGCCCGCACGCGCTGGTAGGCGGCACCACCGGCGCCGGAAAGTCCGAGTTCCTGCAGTCCTGGGTGATGGGCATGGCCACTGCCTACAGCCCGGACCGTGTCAGCTTCCTGTTCGTGGACTACAAGGGCGGCGCCGCGTTTGCCGACTGCGTCCGCCTTCCGCACACCGTGGGCCTGGTCACCGACCTCTCGCCGCACCTGGTGCGCCGCGCCCTCACGTCGCTGCGGGCCGAGCTCCACTACCGGGAACACCTGCTCAACAGGAAAAAGGCCAAGGACCTGCTCGCGCTGCAGCGCGAGGCCGACCCCGAGGCCCCGCCCTACCTGGTCATCGTGGTGGATGAATTCGCTGCCCTGGCCACCGAGGTGCCCGAGTTCGTGGACGGCGTGGTTGACGTTGCCGCCCGCGGCCGGTCCCTGGGGCTGCACCTGATTCTCGCCACCCAGCGGCCCGCCGGCGTCATCAAGGAAAGCCTGCGTGCCAACACCAACCTTCGGGTGGCGTTGCGCATGGCCGATGAGGACGACGCCACGGACATCCTTGGCGTTCCGGACGCCGCCTACTTCGACCCCTCTATTCCCGGGCGCGGCGCGGCGAAAACCGGCCCGGGCCGCATCCAGGGTTTCCAGACCGGGTACGCCGGCGGCTGGACCACCGAACGCCCGCAGCGCCCGCAGATCGACATCGTGGAGATGGCCTTCGGATCGGGTCCCGCGTGGGAAACACCGGCCCCCGACACCGCCGGGCAGGATGAACCCGCCGGGCCGAACGACATCGCCAGGATGACCGCCAACGTCATCGCCGCCGCGGACCTGCTGGCCATCGAGCCGCCGCGGAAGCCGTGGCTGAACCAGCTGGCAACGACGTACGACTTCTCCCTGCTGCCCAACCCGCGCACGGATGAACGGCTCCTGCTGGGAGTTGCGGACGACCCCGCCCACCAGGACCAGCCCACTGTCTTCTACGAGCCGGACAAAGACGGCAACATGGCCATCTACGGCACGGGCGGCTCGGGCAAGTCCGCGGCGTTGCGGGGGATCGCCATCGCGGCCGCCGTCACGCCCCGCGGCGGTCCCGTCCACGTTTACGGGATCGACTGCGGCTCCGCCGGGCTGAAAATGCTCGAGGAGCTCCCGCACGTGGGCGGGATCATCGACGGCGACGATGTGGAGCGCGTGGGCAGGCTGCTGCGCTGGATCCGCGACCTCGCCGAGGACCGGGCGAGCCGTTTCGCCGAGGTGCGTGCCTCCACCATCGGGGAGTACCGCACGCTCGCCGGCATGCCCGATGAAAAGCGCATCTTCGTGCTGGTCGACGGCATGTCGGCCTTCCGAGAGGCCTACGAATACAGCAAGCTTTCCGGCCTCTGGGACATCTTCCTGCAGCTGGCGACTGACGGCCGTCCCCTGGGCATCCACCTCGTCGTCACCGGCGACCGCCCCAACTCGGTCCCGGCGTCGTTGCTCGCCTCCATCCAGCGGCGGCTGGTGCTCCGGCTGTCCGCCGAGGACGACTACCTGACCATGGACGTGCCGAAGGACGTCCTCGGCCAGGCCTCGCCTCCCGGCCGCGGGCTGCTTGGCGGCCACGAGGTGCAGCTCGCCGTCCTGGGCGGCAACTCCAACCTGGCCCTGCAGGCGCGTGAAGTGCACAAACTCAGCGAGGCCATGCTCCGCCAGGGCGTGGAAAGGGCTCCGCGGATTGAGCGGCTGCCCGAGCAGATCGACCTGGACATCCTGCCTGCCGGGCTGCCGGACCTTCCCGTCATCGGTGTGGACGATGAAACACTGCAGCCCGCCACGCTCATGGCCAAGGGCCCGCTGCTGCTCGCCGGCCCGCCCGGCGCCGGCCGCACCGTGGCCCTGGTGACCATGGCGTACGCGCTGCGCCGGTCCAACCCCGGCACCGAACTGGTTTACCTTGCCGCCAGGAAGTCCGCCGTGGCCTCCCTGCCGGTCTGGGACCGCTCGCTGGTGGGGGCCGACGACGTCGAAGAGGCGGTGGAAGCGCTCACGGACCACGCCTCGGCCAACCCGGGCAGGGTGGCCATATTCATCGAGGGACTCACGGAGTTCACGGACACCCTGGCCGAGTCCGGCATCGAAAGGCTCGTGGCGGCGTCCATCAAGGCCGACCAGTGGGTGGTAGGGGAATCCGAAACCTCCACCTGGTCATCGGCGTGGTCGCTGGCGCAACCGTTCAAGTCGGGCAGGCGGGGACTGCTGATCAATCCGGGCGATATCGACGGCGACAGCCTCCTCAATACCTCACTGGGACAGGTCGGCACCGACTTCATTCCGGGACGCGGCTACATCGTTGGCAGGGGCAAGGTGCGCAAGCTCCAGATCGCGCTGCCGCCGGAAAACCGGCAGTAGTCAATTTGGCGCGCCGCGCGGGACTGTAGGAAGATACCCGGGACAAAACTCGGCGCGGGGAGTCCTGCGCGGCTGCAAAGGTACTTCCATGATTCGAATCACTCGTCTGCGCGGCGCGCTGCTGCCCGGAATTACCGCCGCCATGCTGGCATTGACGGTGGTGGCCGGCGCAGCCGGCGCGGCCCGGGCAGCCTGCCTGCCGGAGCAACAGTGCTCTGAATCGCCGGTACCGGTCGCCCCGCCGTCGTCCGGTTCACCGACTCCGACGACGGCGGCTCCCGTCCCGACGCCCGCTCCGGCGCCGCCGCCGGCGCAAAAGGCGCCGGCACCTGCTCCGGCACCTGCACCTGCCCCTGTGCAGCCAAAGGCGCCGGGCGTTGCCCCGGCACCGGCCCGGCCTGCCCCCGCGCCTACCCTCACACCCTTAACCGCCCCAACATTCACTGGCGGAGTGGCGGCCGACCCTGTTCAGGTGGCAACACCCGCGGCCGTTCCGGTCACCTCTGCCTCCTCCAGCCCGGACCCGTCGTCGTCCGCGACCATGACCGAGTCCAGCTGGACCAAACCGATCGCCACACCGGCAGCCAGCCAGGCCGCTGCGGTCGTGTCCGTGGAAAAGAGTTCCGGCATCGGCATCTTTGGCCTGTTCGCCATCATGGGAGGCGTCCTCCTGGTGGGCCTGGGCGGACTGGCCTTCGCCCTGTGGAGCCGGAACCGCCCCGGTCACTGGTAGGCAGCCCGCCGCCTCGGCAAAATGTCCGGGCTGTAAGGCAAGATAGGTCTGTGAGCACATCATCAGGCCCCACAGACACTGCAGCCACCGGAACTGACCAGCTTGAGCCGGAAGCCATTCCCTCCGAGTCAGTACGGGATGAGTACGAGAACCTGGCGGACCTCGTCCGGAAGTACCGCTTCGCGTACTACCAGGAGGACGAGCCGCTCGTCTCCGACGCCGAGTTCGATACTCTCTTTCGCCGGCTGGAAGAACTCGAGGCGCTGCACCCGGAGCTCGTTTCCAATGACTCGCCCACCCAGGAGGTTGGCGGGGAAGTGTCAGCGGCCTTTGCCGCCGTCGAACATCTCCAGCGGATGTACAGCCTGGAGGATGTGTTCTCCATCGGGGAACTCGAGGCGTGGGTTGCGAAGGCCGAGGCCAGCGTGGCCAAGCTCGGCAACGGCAGCGCCGGCCCCACCTGGCTCACCGAACTCAAGATCGACGGCCTGGCGGTCAACCTGCTCTACCGTGACGGCAAACTCGTCCGCGCGGCCACCCGCGGGGACGGCTACACGGGCGAGGACATCACGCACAACGTGCTGACCATCAAGGAAATCCCGCAGCAGCTGAGCGGCGGAGACTTCCCGGCCGAAATGGAGGTCCGCGGCGAAGTCTTCATTCCGTCCCAGGCCTTCGCCGAATTCAACGAGGCACTGATCGAGGCCGGCAAGGCGCCCCTGGCCAACCCGCGCAATGCCGCGGCCGGCTCGCTGCGCCAGAAGGACCCGGCGGAAACCGCCAAGCGCCCGCTGCGCATGTACGTCCACGGCATCGGCGCCCGTGAAGGACTGGCAACGGTGAGCCAGTCGGACACCTACCGCCAGCTTGCCGAGTGGGGCCTGCCCACCAGCCCGTACTTCGAGCTCCTCGGGAGCCTCAAGGAAGTTCTCGACTTCATCAAGCGCTACGGCGACAAGCGGCACAGCCTCACCCACGAAATCGACGGCATCGTGGTCAAGGTGGACGACTTCGCCACCCAGCGGGCCCTCGGGTATACGTCCCGCGTACCGCGCTGGGCTGTGGCCTACAAGTATCCGCCGGAGGAAGTCCACACCAAGCTGCTGGACATCGCCGTGAACGTGGGCCGCACCGGCAGGGTCACCCCCTTCGGCATCATGGAGCCCGTCAAGGTGGCCGGTTCCACCGTGGGAATGGCCACGCTGCACAACCAGGATGTGGTCAAGGCCAAGGGCGTGAAAATCGGCGACATCGTGGTGCTGCGCAAGGCCGGGGACGTCATCCCGGAGATTGTGGGGCCGGTCCTTGCCCTCCGCGACCAGCAGGATCCGCCGGTCCGGGACTTCGTCATGCCCACAGAATGCCCTTCCTGCGGCACGCCGCTGGCCCCCGGGAAGGAGGGGGACGTGGATATCCGCTGCCCCAACTCGCGTTCCTGCCCGGCACAGCTGCGAGAACGTGTGTTCCATGTGGCCAGCCGTGGTGCCTTCGACATTGAGGCGCTTGGCTGGGAAGCTGCCATCGCCCTGACCCAGCCGGCCGAGCCGGAAAGCCCACCGCTGACCAGCGAGGCCACCCTGTTCCGGCTGACGCGCGAGGACCTCGCCGGGGTCCGCATCCGGCGCGAGAAGCGGTCCAAGGGCGTGGGCACGGGTGAGTTCGAACTGGTCCCGTACTTCTTCAGCAAGGGCACGGCCAAGTCGCCGTCGAAGCCGACCGCCACCACCGAAAAGCTCTTCGCCGAACTGGAGAAAGCCAAAACCCAGCCGCTGTGGCGTGTGCTGGTTGCGCTGTCCATCCGGCACGTCGGGCCTCGGGCATCGAGGGCGCTCGCCACGGCGTTCGGCTCGATGGATGCCATCCGGCAGGCCTCGGAAGAGGACCTGGCCCACGTCGACGGCGTGGGCCCGGTCATCGCCGCGGCGCTGAAGGAATGGTTCGCCGAGGACTGGCACCGCGAAATCGTTGACACCTGGGCGGCCGACGGCGTGCGGATGGAGGACGAGCAGGACGAATCCGTTCCCCGGACCCTGGAAGGGCTGACCATCGTGGTCACCGGAAGCCTCGAAGGCTTCAGCCGCGACGAAGCCAAGGAGGCCATTCTCATCCGGGGCGGCAAGGCAGCAGGTTCCGTCTCAAAGAACACCAGCTACGTCGTGGCGGGGGAGAACGCCGGAACCAAGCTGGACAAGGCCGAGCAGCTCGGCCTGCCGGTGCTGGACGAGGACGGGTTCCGGGAATTGCTGGCCAACGGGCCGGCGCCTGCCGGGGAAAATAGTGAGACGGAGGCGGACGACCCCGAGGCAACCGCCAATCCGCGCGACCAGGAGGATTCCGAATGACGCAAGACCTGACCGGCTCCCAGGACCTGAACGGGCTGCTCGCAGTAGCCAAGGCGGCTGCGGCCGCCGGTGCCGGTGTTCTCGCCGAACGCAGCCACGGAGCCCTGGACTCGGAGACGGTGACCAACAAGGGCGAAGCCGGCGACTGGGTCACCGCCTTCGACGTGGCCGCGGAGGAAGCCGTCCGCACGGCCATTCGCAGCGCGCGTCCCGGCGATGCGATCACCGGCGAGGAACACGGGACAACCCGTCCGGAGGAACCGACCGGGCTTCGGTGGTCCATTGACCCGCTCGACGGCACCACCAACTTCATCCGCAATATCGTCTACTACGCCACCTCGGTGGCCGTTGCCGATTCCGACGGCGTGTGGCTGGCCGGCGTCGTCCACGCCCCCGCGCTGGGGCGCGTGTACTACGCCTCAAGGGGACAGGGCGCGTGGCTGGAGCAGGACGGGAAGCGGGTCCAGCTCACCGGTCCCGTTCCCGGCCGCACCGGCCAGATCCTGTCTACCGGCTTCAGCTATGACCCTGAGGTGCGCGCGGAGCAGTTTGCGGCGCTGGGGAGCTTCGTGGACGGCTTTGCGGACGTACGGCGGCTCGGCTCGGCGGCCCTGGATCTCTGCATGGTCGCCGACGGCACTGTCGATGCCTTCGGCGAGCGGGGACTGAATGAGCATGACTTCGCCGCCGGCGCGCTTGTGGCCGAGGAAGCCGGATGCTGGGTCCGGCGTCCCCGGCTCGCCAGCCCGCTCGACGGCGGACCCTCCGCCGAGGAACGTCTGTCCGCGTGGACCTGCGCGGGCACACTTGAGATGTCCGGCAAGTTCCCGCTGTAGCCGGGTGGTCCGAGCCCTGGCCGCTTACGGCCACGGCCTGGTCACATGCGCGGCGGAGTCAGGTTGTAGTGCGCAATGATGTCCGGCAGCCACGGCGCCTCGGCGAAGCGCAGGCCGAAGTGGGCCGCGAGTTTCTCGATCGTCTCGGGGTCCGGAAGCCCGGCTTCGATGTGGTTGGCAAGCCCCCAGAAGAAGTGCTCAAATCCGGCCGGGCTGATCACCTCAATCATCCGGGCAGGCACCTTGCCCGCGTTCCACATGGTGTGAAGTTCATTCCGTGGCTTCGTGATGTACCCGCCAGCACCCAGGACCGCCTCGCGGTCACCGGACCGGAATCCTATCTCGCCCTCGATGACGATCGAGTATTCGTCTTCGCGGGTGTGGATGTGCGGAGGCACCAGTGCGCCGACCGGGAACGGGTGCTCCACGATCGAGAGCTTTTGGTCTGTGTGCTCTCCGAAGAGCTTGAACACGACCCCGATGCCGCCAAGCGATGCCTCGCGTCCCTCACCGGGCTGCACGACGGTAAGTCGCGGAGCCCCTTCCTCGTTCATGGCTCTTCCCTTCAATCGGTGAACTCTGCGGTGCACGCATTATCGTCCCGCCAACCCCGCCGGTCCATACCGAAAACACGGCAGGGATCAACCGGCCGCATCAGTGGACGGGACGGTTATGCGCCTGACGCTCCCGCTGCGGCGAGTGCGCCGGAGTAACGGTTCAGCGGCCGGGCCAGTCCGTAGTGCTCGCGCAGCGTGTTCCCCGTGTATTCGTTGCGGAAGAGGCCCCTGGCCCGGAGTACCGGGACCACGTGGTCCACGAACGCCTCAAGCCCTGACGGAAGCACTGCGGGCATGATGTTGAAGCCGTCCGCAGCGCCGTTACGGAACCACAGCTCAATGGCATCTGCCACCTGATCCGGCGTCCCTGTGAAGGTCCGGTGCCCCCGTCCGCCGCCAAGCCGGGCGATGAGCTGCCTGACGGTGAGGTTCTCCCGGCGGGCCAGCTGGACGATCAGCGTGTACCGGCTCTTCGCACCCTCGATCTCGTCCTCGTTGGGGAGATCCGCCGGGAGTTGGCGGTCCAGGGCAAGGTCGGCGGGATCCACCCGCAGCGTCTTGGCCAGCTGGGCCCTTGCAAACTCCGGCTTGATGAGGTCCTCGAGTTGCTGGTCCAGCTTCCGGGCCTCGCTTTCGGTGGACCCGATCACCGGCACGATGCCCGGGAGAATCTTGATCCCCTCGGGATCCCGCCCCGCGGCGGCAGCCCGGCCTTTCAGGTCCGAGTAGAAGGCCTGCGCGTCCCCGAGGGTCTGCTGGGCGGTGAACACCGCCTCGGCGTACCTGGCCGCCAGGTCCTTGCCATCGTCGGACGAGCCCGCCTGAACCAGCAGCGGATAGCCCTGCGGGGAGCGCGGAACGTTCAGCGGCCCCTGCACGCTGAAGTGCTTGCCGGCATGGTTGATGGGCCTGACACGGTGGGGATCGGCCCAGACCCCGGACTCCTTGTCCGCGATCACGGCGTCGTCGTCCCAGCTGTCCCACAGCTTGCCGGCAACATCGAGGAACTCCGCCGCCCGCTCGTATCGCGCTGCGTGGGACGGCTGGTCATCGATGCCGAAGTTGCGGGCAGCATCAGGGCCCGCCGTCGTCACCACATTCCAGCCGGCCCGGCCGCCGCTGACCACGTCGACGGAGGCGAAACGCCGAGCCAGGTTGTAGGGATCGTTGTACGTTGTGGAGGCCGTGGCGATCAGGCCGATCTTCTCGGTCACGGCAGCCAGGGCGGTCAGGAGCACTGTGGGCTCCAGCCGTCCGGCGGGCCGCCGGCCTACATCCCCGAAGATCACGGGGGAGTCCGCGAAGAACACGGAATCAAATTTTCCGAGTTCGGCAATCGTGGCGAGGTTCTGGAAGTGGCGGACATCGGTTCCTGCCACAGGATCACTTTCCGGCAGCCGCCAGGATGCCTCATGGTGTCCGGTGCTCATGAGGAAGGCGTTCAGGTGGAGCGTGCGTCCGGGGGTGCTCATGGTTCTGTCCTTTTCGAAGGTGTCTGGGCGTGGGCTTCGGGGGCGGCCTTTAGGCGGCTTTCATGCAGTGGCGAGGGCCCGGTGGCGGTCCACGCCCAGGGCTCCCAGCAGGCTTGCGTGCAGGCTGGCGAACCCGGTGTCGTCCGGGGCACGGTTGGTCCCGGAGCTGGCCTCCCGTTCCAGCGCCACCTTGCCGTGGTCCAGCACAACGATGCGGTCCGCCAGCGCAATGGCCTCATCCACGTCGTGGGTGACCAGCAGCACCGCAGGCTGGTGGGCGGCCACAAGGTCGGCGAGCAGGCTGTGCATCCTGAGTCGGGTCAGGGCATCCAGCGCCCCGAAAGGTTCGTCCGCCAGCAGCAGTTCGGGATCGCGGACCAGGGACCTGGCCAGCGCAACACGCTGCTGCTCACCGCCGGAAAGCTGATGCGGCCAGGCTCGTTCGCGTCCGGCGAGTCCCACTTCGGCGAGCGCACGGCGGCCGCGTTCCTCGGCGTCGTGATCCTGCAGGCCCAGCGTGACGTTCCCGAGCACGGAGTCCCAGGGGAGCAGCCTGGAGTCCTGGAAGACGACGGAGACTTTGGCGGGAACGGTGACTGTTCCGCTTCCGCTGACCTCGTGGTCCAGCCCTGCCAGTGCGCGGAGCAGGGTGCTTTTGCCGCAGCCGCTCGGACCCAGCAGCGCCACAAACTCACCGGGGGCGATGTCGAGGTCCACGCCGTTCAGGACGCCCTTGGGTCCGTAGCCGCGGATCAGGCCGCGCACGCTGACCGTCGTGGTGGGGGCCTTGGCGGTCGGGGTCAGCCGGCCATCGTTCGTTGCCATGACAGTGCCTTTCGTTGCAGGAGTTGGACGGCGCTGTCGGAGAGGAGTCCGAGGATCCCATAGACGGCCAGGCCGAGGACGATGATGTTGGTTTGGCCGTAGGTGCGGGCGAGCTCCATCATGTAGCCAATGCCGCTGGTTGAGTTGATCTGTTCGACGACGACGAGGGAGACCCAGGCGCCGGTGACCGCGAACCGGAGACCGAGGAAGAATCCAGGAAGGGCACCCGGCAGCACCACCTTTTTGATGAACGCCAGGCGGCTCAGGCGCACTGTCTGTGCCAGCTCCACATACTTGGTTTCGATGCTGCGGAGTCCGGCATGGGTCTGCAGGTAGATGGGAACGAATACGCCGAGCGTGATGGTGAGGACCTTCATCGTCTCGTCGATCCCGAACCACAGGACAAGCAGGGGCAGGAGCGCCAGGGACGGAATGGCCCTCTTGATCTGTACCGGCCCGTCCACCAGGGCCTCGCCGATTCTGCTCAGCCCGGCAGCCAGGGCAAGGACGACGCCGAGGACAATGCCGAAGAACAGCCCCAGGGCCGCACGATGGGCAGAGATTCCCAGGTGCTCCTGCAGTTTTCCGGAGGCCAGCTGCTCACTGGCGGTGGCGACGACGGTCCAGGGCTCGGAGAGGATGCGCGGGTCAAGCAGGCCCGTGCCGGAGGCGAGGCACCAGGCGGCCAGAAGCAGCGCGGGGCCCGCGAGGGCGGTGAACCGGCGCCGGGGTCCCGGGCCCAGCCGCCTGGTCAGCGGGCGCCGGTCGGCTGTCCCGGGAGGCGTGCCTCCGGTGCCCCGTTGGCTGTTGCCGGGTTCGCCGTACG
This sequence comes from Arthrobacter sp. K5, assembly GCF_040448525.1. NCBI lineage: Bacteria > Bacillati > Actinomycetota > Actinomycetes > Micrococcales > Micrococcaceae > Arthrobacter > Arthrobacter sp. K5. Next base: position 4,694,383 of record NZ_CP159279.1, read on the forward strand.
CCAGTTTCCGCACCAGCACCGCGGCGGTCATGGCCGGGCTCCGGTGGCCGGGGCGGATGGTGCGGGGGAGGTGGCCGCACCTGCGAAGGAGGTGCCGCCGATCGATTCAAACCTCGTGTCGTACAGGCTGTGGGCGTCAAACTGCGGCTTTTGCTGTTCCCGTGCCAGCAGATCGATGGTCTGCTGGTGACGCGCGATGGCGTCTGTCCACGAGGTGGGGATGTCTTTCCGTCCGGCGGCCTTGATGAGGTAGTCGCCGTCCTCCGTGCTCAGGTTCTGGTTGCGGACGTAGTACCCGTCGCGCCATTCCTTCGGATGGTCCTGGATCCAGCGCTGTGCGGCGCCCCAGCGCTGTACGTATTCACGAAGGGCGGCGGCCTTGGCCGGGTCCTGCAGTACCTGTACCGGCGCGTACAGATGTCCGGGATCGTCCCGGAGCCCGTGCCTGATGGTGCTGGCACCTTCACCGCCGTACTTGGCCAGGTAGCGCTTGATGTTGACCCCGCCCAGAGGTGCGGCGTCCACCTGCTTTGCCGCCAGCGCGGTGGGATAGACGTCCCCGGTGCTGGGCAGCTCCACGAGCTTGACGTCGCTCTGCTTGAGCCCCGCCTTTTCCAGGATCCGCAGGACCAGCGCGCCCTGCGCCTGGCCCGGGCTGTAGGCGATCTTCTTTCCCCGGAGGTCGGCCAGGCTGCTGATGCCCGCCTGCGGGGCTATGCCGAGTTCGTAGACGGGGAAGCGGACCGCATCCGCCCGGTACTGGCTGGCGACGATCTTCACCTCCAGGCCCGTCCATGTGGCGTGGATCGGCGGGATGTCCGCAACCGAGCCGACGTCGAGCGCCTTGGCGCGGAACGCCTCGGTGGTCTGCGGGCCGCCAGACAGATTGGCGAACTTGACGGGGAACGTGAAGTTATCGATCTCGCCGGACAACTCCAGCGCAACCTGCGTGGTCGGATCACCCACGACCAGTTCGGTGCCGGCCGGGACCTCGGACGCCAGCGGGGCCTTCAGCGCGCCAGGGTCTGCCTCCCCGGCTGCAGTGGCCTGGACGCTGCACGCGGTGAGCGCGGCAATGGCGGGAAGGGCAACCGACCAGGCCAGCAGCTGGCGGCGGGTGTGACGCTTCGTTCGGTCCGGGTGCGGCGGCATGGGGGATCCTCCTTGGTTGGCGGTGCGGGTGGACACCACTAAACACGCCCCTGATGGGTGCCGCCACCGCGCGGGTCGTACGCCGAAACCCCCGGAAATGCGCCGGAAATCCGGCGCAAAGAAGCCGCAACGTCGGGTTATCCGGAGCCTTCCGGAGCCCCGCTGCGTAACACCGGGTGGCCGCTCCGGCAGCGGTTCCGGACCGTCGCCGGACCGTGATAGTTCAGTCACGGAAACAGCTGTTTCGCACCGCGCATCAGTCCCTCGGCACTACCATTGACGGGTGCAGCCGCAGATCACCGTCCGTCCCGCCGTCCCCGCCGACTTTGCGGCCATCGCCCGCATCACCCGGGACGCCTACCTGGCGGCCGGCTACTTCGAGACCGCGGACCATCCGTACATGAAGCAGATCCAGGACGTGGCCACCCGCGCGGAGCGGGCCACCATCTGGGTGGCAGAGCGGGCCGGCACCATCGTCGGCTCGGTGACGCTGGCGCTGGCCGGTGAGAAGTATGCCGACATCGCGCTGAACGACGAGCTTGAGTTCCGCATGCTGGTGGTGGATCCGGCCGTACAGCGCAGTGGCGCCGGCTTGGCCATGGTCGAAGCGATCATTGCGCACGCCAGATCGCTGGACGGGATCCGTGCCGTAGCCCTGACCACCGGCGGGACCTGGGAGAGCGCCCACGGTCTGTACCGGAAAACAGGCTTCCGGCGGGTGCCCGAGCGCGACTGGTATGTGCCCGGCACCGACATAAAGCTGCTGGTTTTCAGGCTCGACGTCCAGCCCGCCTAGAGTGGAGCCGACTTAGAACTCCCTAGTGAAAGGCGCAGCATGCGCAAGACGTTTGGCACCGGCTCGGTCTGGGAACAGAAGCTCGGCTACTCCCGCGCGGTCCAGGTGGACAACACGCTGTACATCTCGGCCACCTCGGCCAGCGGCGAGAACGGCATCGTCGGCAGCGACTTCTACGAGCAGACCCGGTTCATCCTGCAGAAGCTGGAGACCGTCCTGGCCGACGCCGGATTCGCGCTCGCCGACGTCGTGCAGTCCAAGCTGTACCTGACGGACATCAGCAAGTGGGAGGACGCAGGCCGTGCGCACGGCGAGGTCTTCGGCGAGATCCGCCCCACGCTGTCACTGGTCCACGTGCTGCCGTTCCTGGACCCGGAGATGCTCGTCGAGATCGAGCTCGTCGCGCAGAAAAGCGCCAGCTAACCCGGGCTAAGAGGCCGGGAGGCCGTAGCGGTGTTCGGGCCGCCCGGTGGTGCCGTAGCGGAGCTGGATCTCGACGGCGCCGTCGTCCGCCAGTGAGGAGAGGTACCGCTGGGCGGTGGCACGGGACACGCCTACCCTCCGCGCGACGTCGGCCGCCGAGTACTGCTCGCCGGGAATCAGAGACTCCAGCACCGCCGCCTCCGTCGCCGACCGCGGCTTGGCCGACGGCGAGACGTCACCCGGAATGAGCGCCCGCTTGGCCCGCTCCACCGTGTCCTGGTCCAGGGCACCCGGTTGGCCAAGGATCCGCCGGTACCGGGCGTAGGACCGCAGCTGCTGGGACAGGGACTCGGCCGTGAACGGCTTGAGCAGGTACCCGAGGGCGCCCCGCCGGAAGGCCGTCCGCAGCGACGCGGCGTCCGATGCCGCACTGAGAATCATCGTGTCCACGTCCAGCTGATGCAGGAGATCCAGGCCCGAGGCATCCGGCAGGTACACGTCCAGCAGCACCAGGTCCGGACGCAGGCTGTGGATGGACTGCAGTGCCAGCGACGCCGAACCCGCCGGCGGCAGCGCCAGGAACCCGGCCACGGAATCCACATAGGCGGCGTGGAGCTTGGCGACGTGGAAGTCGTCGTCCACGATCAGCACCCTGAAATCCTCAGACATCCTCGTCCTTCCGTCCGCTATCCATCAGTCTTTGCGTGCCGTGGTGGTTCCGGGCAGCGTGGCCATGAAGACGGCGCCGGGTCCACCAACGTTCCCCGGTTCCAGCACGGTAACGTCGCCGCCGCGCCGCCGCGCCAGTTGCCGTGCGAGAGCCAGGCCCAGGCCCTGGCCGCCCGCGGGCCGGACCTGCCCCTGGAGAACCCCGCCGGCCGCCGTCGTAAACCCTTCAGCGAAAACCGCTTCCGGATCGCCGCCGTCCGGCAGCCCGTCGCCGGAGTCGGCGACGACGACGTGCAGCGTCCCGCCGTCGGCTCCCGGTTCGTCCAGCAGCTCAAGCTCCACCCAGCGCTCGGCAGCCGTGCCGGCCACCGCGGCGTTGACCGCGTTGTCGATCAGGTTTCCGAGCACCGTGGTGACATCCTGCGGCTCCGACACCTGGCCCCGCACCAACGTTTCCGGCCCGATCCGCAACGATACCCCCCGCTCGTCGGCCTCGACGCCCTTGGCGCCGATGAATGCCTGCAGGTACGGGTCCTGCAACAGTTCGGCCTGGTCCACGGGGAACTTCAGCGGGCCCGTGGCGGCGAGCCGCTCAAGGTAATCCCGCGCCTGCTGGTGCTGGCCGATACTCATGAAACCGGCGATCGTGTGCAGCTGGTTGGCGAACTCATGCCGCTGGGCGCGCAGGGCCGTGGACATGGTTCCCACCGCGTCGAGCTGCCGGGTCAGGTGCTGGAGTTCGGTGCGGTCACGGAGCATGACCACCCAGCCCAGGTCCTCGCGGCGGTGCAGCGCCTTCCGGGCGCTGGCCACCAGGACCTGTTCGCCCGCTACCAGCTCCGCTGCCTCGCCCTCCCGGGCATCGGGCAGGGTCAGGGCTTTGAGCCGGGCTGGCACCGGGGCCTCCTGCCAGACCTGGCCGGCGAGGTCGGGCTGGCCGAGGAGGCGCTGGGCGGCGGCGTTGAACACACTGATCCGGCCGTCGGCGGAGATGCCCACGACACCTTCATCCACACCCTCCAGGACCGCCACCTGGTCATGCACCAGGGCGCCGATTTCCTCCGGTTCCAGGCCGAGCGTGAGCCGCTGCAGCCGGCGCCGGAGCAGGAATGAGGCCAGGATCCCCGCCACCAGCGAGCCGGCCGCGGTCAGCACGATCGGCACGATGTCCCGGGCCAGGCTCTGCCCGATGGACTCGGTGGAATAGCCGACGCTGACCTCGCCCACCACGGTCCGGGAACCCAAACCGGAATCGGAACCCGAACCCGTGCCGGGGGCAAAGACGGGGACCTTCGCCCCGGCCGACGGACCCAGCGTGCCGGAGTTGCGGGTGGTCACCTCGCGGCCGGCGAGCGCCTCGGACGGGTCCGTGCTTACCCGCTCACCCAGCCGGTCGGCGTCGGGATGGGCCAGCCGGAGGCCAGTTTCGTCGGTAATCACCACGAACAAGGCACCGGTGCGGGTCCGGGCGCCCTCAGCCACTGCCATGAGTGGCCCGGTCTTCAGCTCTGCGGGCGGGGGAGTACCGGCCTGCCGGCTGATGGCCTGCACGTTGGCACGGACCGAAGGGTCCGAGGCCACAGTCCGGGCCAGCGTCAGTGCCTGGTTTTCCGCCTCACGGCCCAGCCGTTCAAATGTGAGCCACGCATGCACCGCGCCGCTGAGCAGCACAACGAGGAGAACCACGCCCAGCTGCAGCAGCAGGGTCTGGGTGGAGAACCTGAGCGGAAGCCTGCCGGCGGGGCTCATCATGGCACTCCTTCGTGGGTCGAGCGGGTTCGTGGGTCAAGCGGGCTGCCGGGTGTTTGGGGCTGGCAGCTGTGTTTGTCGCGGCGCGGAGGGCGTTTGAGCAAAATGCGCAAAATGCTCCCAATAAGCAGTATGCCAATCAATGGAGCCAAAGGCACTGCCGTGACCGGGGCCACTCTAACGTCTGTAGTACGCATCACACCGGGGTGGTGCCGTTCACGTAGAAGGAGCCGGCTGTGCTGGTATTACTTGGATTCGCCATGATCGCGGTTTTCATGGTGCTGATCATGACGAAGAAGTTGACGCCAGTGCTGGCGCTGATCATCGTCCCCACCGTTTTCGGTCTTTTCGCGGGTGCCGGCCTCGGCATCGGCGACATGGTCATGGACTCGATGAAGTCCATGACCTCCACTGCGGCGCTGCTGATGTTCGCCATCATCTACTTCGGCCTGATGATCGACGTCGGGCTGTTCGATCCGCTGGTCCGGTTCATTCTGCGCAAGCTCGGCAATGACCCCGCCAAGGTGGTCCTGGGTACCGCGCTGCTGGCCGCTGCCGTGTCCCTCGACGGCGACGGCTCCACCACCTTCATCCTCACCACCGCCGCCATGTTGCCGATCTACCTCCGGCTGAAGATGAGCCCCGTGGTCCTCACCTGCGTGGCCGGCCTGGCCAACGGCACCATGAACATCGTTCCCTGGGGCGGCCCCACGGCCCGCGCCGCCAGCGCCCTGAAGATCGATGTCAACGAAGTCTTTGTTCCGATGATCCCGTCGCTGATCGCCGGCCTCGCCGTCGTCCTGGTCTTCGCCTGGGTCCTCGGCCTGCAGGAACGCAACCGCCTCCGCGCCACGCAGCCGGAGATGTGGGGAACGCCGGAGACGGCTGAAGCGTTCGACGGCGGTGCCCCCGCCGGCGGCGGCCGCACCGGCCGCGGTGGTTCGGGCGGTTCCGGTCGCGGGTCTGCACCTGTTCCCGCAACGGGAGGCTCCGCCGTCGGCGGTTCCCCTGCAGGCTCTTCGGTCGCCGTCCTGGAACGGACTGAGATCCTGGTCGATGACAGCGACACCGCCATGGCGGACACCGCGCTGGACCCCAACCGCAAGACCCTGCGCACCAGGCTGCAGTGGTTCAACCTGGCCCTCACCGTCGCCGTCATGGGCATGCTCATCGCCGACCTCGTGCCCCTGCCGTACGTCTTCATGGTGGGCTCGGCCATCGCCCTGCTGGTGAACTTCCCGCACGTCAAGGACCAGGGCGCGCAGCTCGTGGCCCACGCACCGTCGATCGTCGCCGTCGTCAGCATGGTCATGGCAGCTGCAGTCCTCACCGGTGTCCTGACCGGCACCGGCATGGTTGAGGCGATGTCCGCCTGGCTGGTCCAGATCATCCCGTCCAGCATGGGCCCGCTCATGGCAGTCATCACCGGCGTCCTCAGCATCCCCATGACGTTCTTCATGAGCAACGACGCCTTCTACTTCGGCGTGCTGCCGGTCCTGAGCGAGACCGCCGCCCACTACGGCATCAGCGCAGCCGAGATGGCCCGTGCCTCCATCACCGGCCAGCCGTTCCACATGCAGAGCCCGCTGGTTCCCGCCATCCTGCTCCTGGTCTCGCTGGCCAAGGTAGACCTGGGCGACCACCACAAGAAGGTCCTCTGGAGGAGCGCAGTCGTCGCCCTCGTCATGCTCGGAGTAGGGATCCTGACCGGAGCAATCGGCATCCACTGATCCGTCACTTGCCGCGGCCCTGCCGCGGCCGACAGTGCCCGTCCGGCACCCGCTGCAGGGTGCCAGGCGGGCACTGTCGTTTGCCACGTAGACTAAGGGGAAACCAACTACATTGCAGGGGAGATCCATGGCTGCGATCAACCGTGACGACGTCGCGCACCTAGCGCGGCTCGCGCACATTGAGATGAGTGCTGAAGAGCTGGACAGGATGGCCGGCGAACTTGCCGTCATCGTAGACGCGGTGAAGTCCGTGAGCGAGGCCGCAGGTGATGGCGTTCCGGCCACTTCGCACCCGATTCCGCTGAGCAACGTGTTCCGCGAGGACGAGGTGGGCCACACCTTCACCGCCGAGCAGGCACTCTCCGGCGCTCCGGACTCGGACGCAGACCGCTTCAAGGTCCCGGCAATCCTGGATGAGGACTAGAACATGACTGAAACCAACAGCACGGAACTCATCCGTCTTTCCGCGGCCCAGCTGGCCGCGAAGCTCGCCGCCGGTGAGGTCACCGCCGTCGAGGTCACCCAGGCGCACCTGGACCGCATCGCCGCCGTCGACGGGGGAGAGCGCGGCGTCAACGCGTTCCTGCACGTCAACACCGAGGAGGCGCTCGCCGTCGCGGCCGAGGTGGATGCCATCCGCGCGGCAGGCGGGCAGGCCGCCGAGGAACTGCACGAGCTCGCCGGCGTTCCGATCGCCGTCAAGGACCTCATCGTCACCATCGGCCAGCCCACCACGGCCGGTTCCAGGATCCTCGAAGGCTGGCACAGCCCGTACGACGCCACGGTCGTCAAGAAGCTGCGCGCCGCCAAGATGCCGATCCTGGGCAAGACCAACCTGGACGAGTTCGCCATGGGCTCCTCCACCGAGCACTCGGCCTTCGGGCCCACCCGCAACCCGTGGGACCTGGACCGCATCCCCGGCGGTTCCGGCGGCGGGTCCGCAGCCGCCGTCGCCGCCTTCGAAGCACCCCTGGCCCTGGGCACGGACACCGGCGGATCCATCCGCCAGCCCGGCGCCGTCACCGGCACCGTGGGCGTCAAGCCCACCTACGGCGGCGTCTCCCGCTACGGTGCCATCGCCATGGCGTCCTCGCTGGACCAGATCGGGCCCGTTTCGCGCACCGTCCTGGACTCGGCGCTGCTGCAGCAGGTCATCGGCGGCCACGACCCGCACGACTCCACCTCCCTGCCGGACCCGCTGGGCGACCTCGTGGCCGCTGCGCGCCTCGGCAACGTGGACGGCATGAAGATCGGCATCATCAAGGAGCTCCACGGCGAGGGCTACCAGGCCGGCGTCGAAAACCGCTTCAACGAAGCCCTTGAGCTGCTCAAGGAAGCGGGTGCGGAGATCGTTGAGGTGTCCTGCCCCAACTTCCAGTACGCACTGGGTGCCTACTACCTGATCATGCCGTCCGAGGCCTCCTCCAACCTGGCCAAGTTCGACGGCGTCCGCTACGGCCTGCGCGTGCTCCCCGAGGACCCGCCGATGACCATCGAGCGCGTCATGGGCGCCACCCGGGCCGCAGGGTTCGGTGACGAGGTCAAGCGCCGCATCATCCTGGGCACATACGCGTTGTCCGCCGGCTACTACGACGCCTACTACGGCTCCGCGCAGAAGGTCCGCACGCTCATCCAGCGTGACTTCGAGGCTGCCTTCGCCAAGGCCGACGTCCTGATTTCCCCCACAGCGCCCACCACGGCGTTCAAGCTGGGCGAGAAGCTCGATGACCCGCTGGCGATGTACCTCAACGACGTCGCCACCATCCCCGCCAACATGGCCGGGGTCCCCGGGCTGTCGCTGCCCGGCGGCCTGGCTGACGAGGACGGACTGCCTGTCGGCATCCAGCTGCTGGCTCCGGCCCGCGAGGATGCCCGCCTCTACCGGGTGGGCGCTGTCCTGGAATCCCTGTTGGAGGCGAAGTGGGGCGGTCCGCTGCTGGACAAGGCCCCGGCGTTGGTTGAGCTTGTCGGAACCCAGGAGGCAAAATAATGAGCGCTGACGCGATTCTGAGCTTCGAAGAAGCCATGGAGAAGTACGACCCCGTCCTGGGGTTCGAGGTCCACGTTGAACTCAACACCAAGACCAAGATGTTCTCCTCCGCGCCCAACGTGTTCGGCGACGAGCCCAACACCAACGTCAACGAGGTGGACCTGGGCATGCCCGGCGTCCTGCCGGTGGTGAACAAGACCGCGGTGGAGTCCTCCATCAAGATCGGCCTCGCGCTGAACTGCAAGATCGCCGAATCCTGCCGCTTCGCCCGGAAGAACTACTTCTACCCGGACACCCCGAAGAACTTCCAGACGTCCCAGTACGACGAGCCGATCGCGTATGACGGCTACCTGGACATCGAACTCGAGGACGGCACCGTGTTCCGGGTCGAGATCGAGCGCGCGCACATGGAGGAGGACGCCGGCAAGCTCACCCACCTCGGCGGCTCGGCCGGACGCATCCAGGGCGCGGAATACTCGCTCGTGGACTACAACCGCGCCGGCGTTCCGCTCGTGGAGATCGTCACCAAGCCGATCGAGGGTGCCGGTTCCCGCGCCCCCGAGCTGGCCAAGGCCTACGTGGCGGCAGTGCGTGAAATCGTCAAGAACCTCGGCGTCTCGGACGCCAAGATGGAGCGCGGCAACGTCCGCTGCGACGCCAACGTTTCGCTGCGCCCGCACGGCCGCGAACGCTTCGGCATCCGCTCCGAGACGAAGAACGTGAACTCGCTGCGCGCCGTCGAACATGCCGTCCGCTACGAGATCCAGCGCCACGCTGCCGTCCTGGACTCCGGTGAGCCGGTGATCCAGGAAACCCGCCACTGGCACGAGGACACGCGCACGACGACGTCGGGCCGGGCCAAGTCCGACGCCGACGACTACCGCTACTTCCCGGAGCCGGACCTGGTTCCCGTGGTTCCCTCCCGGGAGTGGGTGGAGGAGCTCCGCGCGACCCTGCCCGAGCCGCCGGCCGAGCGCCGCAAGCGGCTGAAGCAGGACTGGGGCTACTCGGACCTGGAGTTCCGCGACGTCGTCAACGCCGGCGTGCTGGACGAGATCGAGGAAACCATCGCCGCCGGCGCCACGGCATCCGTGGCCCGCAAGTGGTGGATGGGCGAGATCGTGGGCCGCGCCAAGAACGCCGACGTCGACCCCGGCCAGCTGGGCATCGAGCCGGCCACCATCGTGGAGCTGAGCCGCATGGTGGAAGCGGGCAAGATCAACAACAAGATGGCTTCCGCGGTGCTGGACGGCGTGCTCGCCGGCGAAGGTACCCCGGCCGAGGTCGTCGAGAAGCGCGGCCTCGCCGTGGTATCGGACGACGGCCCGCTCCTGGAAGCCATCGACGCAGCCCTGGCCGCGCAGCCGGACGTGGCGGACAAGATCCGCGGCGGCAAGGTGCAGGCCATCGGCGCGATCGTCGGCGGCGTCATGAAGGCCACCCGCGGGCAGGCCGACGCCGGCCGCGTGCGCGAGCTGATCCTGGAGAAGCTCGGCGTCACCGTCTAGCGTTTGCAACCCAACTGGGTCGCAGCTGTGGGGGTTCTGAGCGCTCAGAACGCCCTGTGCTGCGACCCAGTTGGGTTTAACCGTGGCTGAGCCGGGCCATGATGTCCTGCAGCGCCTCGCACACTACCCGGACCGAGGCGCGCTTGAGGTTTTCCGGGCGCGCCAGGATATCGATCCGGCGCCGGGTGCTGATCCCGTGCAGCGGCCGCAGCACGATGTCCGGGTTCAGCACCGGCCGCGCGGTATGCCGCGGCAGCAGGCCGATCACGCTTCCCGAGGCCACCAGCGCCGCCACCGTGGAATAGTCATTGATCCGGTGCACGATGTTCAGTTCCCGGCTGGATACCGCGGCGACGGCGGACAGCACGTCCGCGGGCGAGTAGCCGGCGCGGCTGGTCACCCAGGGCTCGCCGACGACCTCGGACGCTGTCAGCGCCGCCTGGCCCGCCAGCCGGTGGCCGGCCGGCAGCGCCACATCCAGCGGCTCATGGGCAAGCGGTATCACGGCCACCCTTTCCTCCGGCCACTTGGGACTGTGGTCCATCCGGTGCGCCAGGACGAGGTCGTACCTCGCGGTCAGCGCGGGGAATTCCTGCTGGGCCACGTCCTCGTCGGAGAGCAGCACCTTCGGCTTGTCCGGGCCGTCCAGAAGCCGCGCCAGCGGCGCGAACAGCGCCTGCCCGGCGCTGTGGAATCCGCACACAGTCACTGGCGCCACGGTTGAGCTGTGGTACGCACCGATCGCCATCCGCGCGTCGGCCATGGCGCTGACGACGGCGGCACCCGCGTCCGCGAGCACCTGCCCGGCCTCAGTGAGGACCAGGTTCCGGCCTTCCTTGCGGGTCAGCGGCACCTCGACGCTTTTCTGCAGCTGGGCGAGCTGCTGGGACACGGCGGAGGGTGTGACGAGCAGGGTATCGGCCACGGCCTTGACGCTTCCCAGCGCGCCAAGCTCCCGCAGCATTTCGAGCTGGTGGATCTCCATGCGTTCCATCCTATTCCTTAGCAATTCCTTAATCGTCGATTGAGAAAATTCCCCTTGTGCTAACGGGTCCAAGGTGGCTCTAATGAAGGGAGATTTCCCCCGCATGCCACTGCATGCCGAACGTAAGGAAGCCAATGAAGGCCCTCTACAAGGCCGGCGCACACGCCGGGTTTGAGCTGACCGACCGCCCGGAACCCGAGGCGGGACCCGGCGAGGTCAAGATCCGCGTGCTGACCACCGGCATCTGCGGCACTGACCTGCACATCCAGTCCTGGGACGCCTGGGCGCAGGGCATCATCGAGGCCCCGCTGATCGCCGGTCACGAGTTCTACGGCGAAGTGGTGGCCACCGGCGAGGACGTGCGCTATGTCAAAGTCGGCGACCGCGTGTCCGGCGAGGGCCACATCGTCTGCGGGATCTGCCGCAACTGCCGCGCCGGCCGCCGGCAGATGTGCATCCACACGGTCAGCGTGGGTGTGCAGCGGGACGGCGCGTTCGCCGAGTATGTGGTCATCCCCGAGACGAATGTCTGGGTGCACCAGGACCCGTCCGTCACACCCGAGCTCGGCGCCATCTTTGACCCGTTCGGCAACGCCGTGCACACCGCGCTGAGTTTCCCGCTGGTGGGTGAGGACGTCCTGATCACCGGCGCCGGGCCGATCGGCCTGATGGCCATCGCCGTGGCCCGCCACGCCGGCGCCCGCAAGATCGCCATCACTGACGTCTCTGCCCCGCGGCTCGAGCTTGCCCGGCAGCTCGGCGTGGACCTCGCCATCGACGTTTCCAAGACGCGGGTCCGGGAAGCGCAGCGGGAGCTGGGCATGCGCGAGGGCTTCGACATTGGACTGGAAATGTCCGGCCACCCCACGGCGCTGCCGGAGATGATCGACAACATGAACCACGGCGGACGCATCGCCATGCTCGGCCTGCCCAGCCAGTCCATCAACATCGACTGGGGCAAGGTGGTCACGCACATGCTCACCCTGAAGGGCATCTACGGCCGCGAGATGTACGAGACCTGGTACGCGATGAGTGCCATGCTGTCCTCCAACCCCGCACTGCACGCCAGCATCTCCGCCGTAGTGACGGACGTGCTGCCGGCCACCCAGTGGGAGAAGGGCTTCGAAATCGCGAAGGCCGGCGTCGGCGGCAAGGTCGTGCTCGACTGGTCGGAAATCTGACCTGCGCCAAAAGCTGACGGCGCCCGGAACCTGACGCGTACCGGGCCTGCCCCTGCCACCTCCCACCCATAGTCTTTAACTGTTTCCCAGCCGAGGAGAACCCGCCATGTACTCAGCCATCAAGAACCAGCTCCGCGCCGAGCTCGACGACATCCGCACCGCAGGCCTGTACAAGACCGAGCGCCACATCGACTCCGCCCAGGCCAGCCACATCACGGCCGGGCAGATCGGTGAGGCCGGCTCGCCCGTCCTGAACTTCTGCGCCAACAACTACCTGGGCCTGGCCGATCACCCGGACATCATCGCGGCGGCCAAGTCCGCCATGGACGACCGCGGTTTCGGCATGGCCAGTGTCCGGTTCATCTGCGGCACCCAGGATCTCCACCTCGAACTCGAAGCGAAGGTCTCACAGTTCCTGGGCACGGAGGACACCATCCTGTTCTCCAGCTGCTTCGACGCCAACGGCGGCGTTTTCGAATCGCTCTTCGGCCCGGAGGACGCCATCATCTCCGACGCCCTGAACCACGCCTCCATCATCGACGGGATCCGGCTCTGCAAGGCGCAGCGGTTTCGGTATGCGAACCAGGACATGGCTGACCTGGAGGCGAAGCTGGTGGAGGCCAAGGATGCGCGAAGGAAGATCATCGTCACCGACGGCGTCTTCTCCATGGACGGCTACCTGGCCCCGCTGGAGGCCATTTGCGACCTGGCCGAGAAGCATGACGCCCTGGTGATGGTGGATGATTCCCACGCCGTCGGGTTCATGGGCGCCACCGGAGCCGGGACCCCCGAGCACGCAGGCGTGTCCGACCGGGTGGACATTTTCACCGGCACCTTCGGCAAGGCGCTGGGCGGCGCCTCGGGCGGCTACGTGTCCGGCCGCAGCGAAGTGGTGGCGATGCTCCGGCAGAAGGCCCGCCCCTACCTCTTCTCCAACTCCCTGGCGCCGGCCATCGTGGCGGCCACCATCAAAGCGCTGGAACTCGTGCAGACCTCCGGGGAGCTCCGGGCCAGCCTGTTCCGGAACGCGGAGCTGTTCCGCCGCCGGATGACGGAGGAAGGTTTCGAACTGCTCGACGGCGAGCACGCCATTGTGCCGGTCATGTTCGGCGACGCCGTGCTGGCAGCAAAAGTGGCCGACCAGATGCTCCAGCACGGGGTCTACGTCACCGCCTTCAGCTTCCCCGTGGTGCCGCGCGGCGCCGCCCGGATCCGCGTCCAGCTCTCCGCCGCGCACAGCGCCGACGACGTCGAAACCTGCGTCCAGGCGTTCGTCAAGAGCCGCGACGCGGTGGCTGCGTAGGTTATGGCTATCTGTAAAGATTGAGCCCATGGCATCAACCTATGACGTGGTCATTGCGGGCGGCGGGATTGCCGGCCTTTCATTGGCCTCCGCGCTGGCCGGCAAATGCACCGTCGCGCTCGTGGAGGCGGAGCAGCAGCTGGCGTACCACACGTCCTCACGCTCGGCCCGGCAGCTCATCCCCAGCTACGGTCCGCCGGTGGTCCAGGAACTCACGGTCCGCACCCTCGAGCTGATTGCAGCGGACGACGCCGGACAGCCCCAGCCCGTGCTGACGCCGCGAAGCTTTATGCTCATCGGGGACGAAGAGACGGTGCGGGCCGAGGCCAGCGGCGAGATGCGCCTGATCAGCCACGGGGAAGCGCTCGGGTTGTGCCCGGCCCTGAAACCGGAGTCCTTCTCCGCCGCGGGGCTGGCCACCGGGTCCTTCGGGTGTGACGCCCCGGTGCTGCTGGCAAGGCACCGGGAGCGTGCCGAAGCTGCCGGCGTGGACATCATTACCGGTGCCCGCGTGCACTCCGCCCAGCGGCTCGGATCGGGCTGGGAGATCGGCGCCGGGCAGGAAGGCTTCTCCGCCGGCGTCCTGGTCAACGCCGCCGGCGCCTGGGCGGACGAACTGGCGGTGCTGAGCGGCGTCGAGAAGATCGGCCTGCAGCCGTACCGGCGCACGGCGGCGATTGTCGGCGTCGACCATCCACTGCCGGAGGGAAGCCCCATGGTGGCTGCCGCCGACGACTCCTTCTACTTCCGCAGGGAAGGCGGCGACGTGCTGATCTCACCGTCGGAGCACGTGGCCAGCCCGGCGGAGGACGCACGTCCCCGTCCCGGGGACGTGGAGCGGCTCATCGCCCGGCTCAATACGCTGACGACGCTGGGGATCGGCCCCGTCCGGAGGGCCTGGACCGGCCTGCGCACCGAGGCGGCCGACGGCGTCCCGGTCGTGGGGTTCGACGCCGAGGCCCGCGGGTTCTTCTGGCTCGCCGGCCAGGGCGGCTACGGATTCCAGACGTCGTCCGGCATCGCGGAACTGGCCGCGGCCCAGATCCTGGCGGGTCCGGAAACCAACGCCGCGGGAGAAACCAGTGCCGGTCCGGTATCCCGGACGGCGGATGCGCTGGCTGCGACGCGCTGGTCCATCCGGCGCTGAAGAATGGATCCATGAGCACCCTGATCACCAACATCGCCGAACTGATGACCCAGGACCCGGAACACCGTGTCCTCAAGGACGCGGCAGTGGTGATCGAGGGGGAACGGATCTCGTGGATTGGCCAGGCATCCGGCGCACCGGCGGCCGACGACGCCGTGGATGCCGGCCGCCGGGCCGTGCTGCCCGGCTGGGTGGACTCCCACACGCACCTGATTTTCGCCGGTGACCGGACGGCCGAATTCGAAGCGCGGATGGCGGGGGAGGACTACAGCGCCGGCGGCATCGCCGTCACCACCGAAGCCACCCGGACCACCGGCGACTACGACCTCACACGGCTGGCGCAGGGGCGCGTCGCCGAAGCGGTATCGCAAGGCACGACGTACCTGGAAACGAAAACGGGCTACGGCCTCGACGTGGAGCAGGAGGCCAGAAGCGCCCGGATCGCGTCGACCGTGGCGGACGAGGTCACCTACCTGGGCGCCCATCTGGTGCCGGCCGGGATGGACGCGGAGGAGTACGCCAAACTCGTCTGCGGCCCGATGCTGGACGCGGTCCGCCCCTACGCCCGGTGGGCCGACGTGTTCTGCGAACGCGGCGCCTTCTCGGAGGAGCAGTCCCGCTCCGTGCTGCAGGCCTGCCGCGACGCCGGGCTGGGGCTGCGGGTGCACGGCAACCAGCTGGGTCACGGCGCCGGGGTCCGCCTCGCCGTGGAGTTCGGCGCAGCGAGCGTGGACCACGTCAACTATCTCTCGGAGCAGGACATCGCCGGCCTCGCCGCCGGCTGGACCGGCTGGGATGCCGCCGCAGGAACGGGCCGGCGCGGAACGGTGGCCACCTGCCTGCCGGCCTGCGACCTTTCCACCCGGCAGCCGCTGGCCCCCGGCCGGCAACTGCTGGACGCCGGTGTGCCCCTGGCGCTCGCGTCCAACTGCAACCCCGGCACGTCCTACACGAGTTCCATGGCGTTCTGCGTCACCACCGCCGTCCTCCAGATGGGCCTGAGCGTCCACGAGGCCGTCCGGGCGGCGACGTACGGCGGCGCCCTGGCGCTGCAGCGCGAGTCCGGCAACGACGTCGACGGCGAACGCGCAGTGGGCTCCATCGCCGTGGGGCACCGGGCGGACCTGCACGTCCTCAACGCCCCGTCCGCCACCCACCTCGCCTACCGGCCCGGCATGCCGCTCACCCACGCGGTTTGGCGCGCAGGGGTGCGCGCACGGTAGTGTCAGGCGGGGCCACCGCCCGACGTTCGTGACGGAACATGATCATTACGGGTCTGCTACAATCACAAAGCGTCATTTTTCGTGGCGCTTTTGGATCCTGAAAGGCCCTGCATGACCCGCACCGACCGACTGACGGCCATCCTTGATCTCCTTGCCGCGACCGGCCAGGTGGAAGTCGAGGAGATCGTCACCCGGCTCGGCGTGTCACCCGCAACCGCCCGGCGCGACCTGGACAGCCTGGCCAAGCGGCGGCTGCTGACGCGGACCCGCGGCGGCGCCACCACCGGCGCCCTGGCCTACGACCTTCCCGGCAGGTACAACCGGGACGACCACGCCGTGGCCAAGCAGGAGATTGCCCTGGCCGCCTCGGCGCTCATTGCCCCGGGCATGGTGATCGGGCTCTGCGGCGGCACCACGAGCACCGCCCTGGCGCAGATCCTGGCCACCCGCGAGGACCTCAATTCGCCGTCGAACCAGCCCACCCTCACGGTGGTCACCAACGCGATCAACATCGCCTCGCAGCTTGCCGTCCGGCCCAACCTCAAGGTGATGGTGACAGGCGGCATCCTCAACACCCGGTCCTATGAGCTCGTGGGCCCGTACACGGACATCATCATGCAGAAGGTAGTGCTGGACATCGCCTTCATCGGGGTCAACGGTGTCGACGCCGAGGTGGGGCCCACCAACACCGGCGAGGCCGAGGCAACGGTCAATGCGCTGCTGGCCAGCCGTGCCAGCGTCTCCTACGTGATCGCAGATTCCTCGAAGGTGGGCCGCCGGGCGTTCGCCACCATGGACGGCTACGACTTCACCCGGCTCATCACCGATGCCGGCATTTCTGCGGCGGACAAGGCCGCGTTCGAGGCCCGCGGCACCGAAGTGATCGTGGCCGGCGCCTAAAAGATTACCGGCGGTGCGTCCAGCACCGTCTCGTCCACCCTCCGGTCCACCCACTGGGTGAAGGGCGTGTCGAGTTCGTACTTGCCCAGACTGTTGCGCACCAGCATGCGGACTTCGGCGTTTTCGGGGTTGTTCAGCGACTCGAAATACTCCACCGACCAGTGGAACCAGCGCATGCAGAACAGGCGCATGGTCAGCCCGTGCGTGACCAGCAGGGCGTTGGGGGAGTAGTCCGGCTTGGACCAGTGCCGGTACAGGGTTTCCATGAACGAGGAGATCCGGTCGTAGACGTCGGAGCCGGACTCGCCCTCCCGGAAGCGGTAGAAGAAGTGGCCGTAGGCGTTGCGGAGTTCCTTTTGGTCCTCGATGTCGCCGGAAATCTGGAAGTTGGCCCAGTCCTGCTCCCGCAGCCGCGGCTCCTCGATCACCCGCTCGGTCAGGGCTCCCAGGTTGAGCGCCTCGAGGGTCTGGTAGGCGCGCAGGTACGGAGACACGTAGACGCTCACCTGCCGTCCGTCCAGCTCCCGGCGGATGCGCTCCCCGGCGGCCTTCGCCTGCTCCAGTCCGAGCTCCGTCAGTGGAATCCGGTAGTCGGGCACCCTGTTGTAGATGGAGGTGTCCGCGTTGGCCGCCGACTGGCCGTGCCGGATCATGATGACTTTCCCGGGAGCGCTCATGGTTTCCCAGCATAGGGTCAGCCCGCAGCCGGACAGGAACCGACTGGCCAGCAGGAAGCGAATGGCAGGAGCCAACAGGCTGACAGGAAAGTACCAGCAGGTACAGGCAAGATAGGAACATGTTGGTTCCCTCCCGCCGCCGGCTGCGGTTCGAAGTCTGGATTGTCCTGGGGTTGTCGCTGGGGCAGTCCGCCGTCTATTCCGTGGTGCAGCTGCTGGACAAGATGACCCGGGCACCGCTGGCGCAGGGGACGTCCACGCTGAATAGGTCACAAAGCACCCGGGAGTACTTCGACCTGACGTACCAGCTGCTGGACATCATCTTCGCCCTGGTGCCGGTCCTGCTGGTGATCTACTTTATGACAGACCAGCGCCAGGCGAAGGCCGGGTCCGGGCACGACGCCGGCTCCGCCTTCCGGAAGCTGGGATTCAACTTTGCCCGGCCCGGAAAGGACCTGGTGCAGGGGCTCGGGCTGGCCGCCCTGATCGGCATCCCGTCGCTGGGCCTCTACGCCGCCGGACGTGCCCTGGGAATTACGACGGCGATCATCCCCAGCGGCCTGGACGCATATTGGTGGACAGTGCCCGTGCTGATCCTGTCCGCCATGCGCCACGCGATCGTGGAGGAAGTCATTGTGGTGGGCTATCTCCTGGACCGGTTCGCCAAGTTCGGCTGGTCCATGCCCCTGGCGATCTTTGTCTCCTCGATGCTTCGCGGCAGCTACCACCTGTACCAGGGGTTCGGGCCCTTCATCGGAAACGCGGTCATGGGCGTCGTTTTCGCCTGGGTCTACACCAAAACCCGCCGGGTGATGCCGCTCGTCATCGCGCACGCGCTGCTGGACATCGTGGCGTTCGTCGGCTTCAGTCTGTTCGGCAAGGCGGCCGGGCTGGGTTAGTGGTCCTGGGCTGGCGGTCCCACGTCATCGGTCCTGCGCTGGCAGCCGTTAAAAATGATTCGGCCGCCATCGGCGGGTGGCGTCGTTGGCACCTGCTGATGGCGGCCGAAGTTAAGGGCAGAAAATGCGTCAGATGGTGACGGCGCCTGCCGCGGTTTCGAACGTGACGGAGAGGATTCCCGGAGTGCCGTGCGGGGCCACCCAGTTCACTGCGACATCCTCAAGCGGCCGTTCGACGGGCTCGCCGAGCCACTCGGTCACGCGCTCGGCAGAGCCCGCAATCGTGAGGCTGGACATCTTCACATTGCTGTCGTAGGCGTTGGACGGGTGCAGTCCCGGATCGCCTTCCCACTTCAGCATGTACGGAACCTGCGGGTCCGCGATCAGGCCCAGGATGCCAATCTGCTTCCAGACCAACTCCCGGCCGTCGGGGAACTTGCGGTTGCCGTTGACGGCGGAGCGGCCCAGACGCTCCTCGAAGGGGGCAAGGTCGTCAACTTCGACGCACCAGCCCATCCAGCCGCCGCCCGCTGCGGACCGGGCCCGGACGGCCTGGCCGAACGGTGCCTTGTCCGACGCCGGGTGGTCCAGGACCTCAACAACCTCGAGATACTTGTGGCCTGCCAGGGGGATGATCATGTTCCGGGTTCCAAACCGGGGGTGCACTCCGCCCTTTACGGCTTCGACGCCGAGGGCAGAGGAGATACGTTCGGTGGTGGCCGCGAGGCCATCGTGTTCACAGGCGTAAGAGACGTGATCCATGCGCATGCCCTCATCTTGGCACTTTGTGACGGGGCTCTCAGCTTAGGGTTGCCTAACCTGGAGAAAAGTCCATACTTTGTCGAAGTTCGTCACAAAGCTGTGCGCGTAACAGAGCCATTCGTGCACTGATCGCAGGTCATGAGTGCCGGCGAAAAAGGCCCCGGAAAAGGCCCGGGAGTCACACAGCCGTCACATTCTTCGCGCAGATGTCCGCGTGTTTCGTAAACTGGGCAACAGGTCATGAGTGCCAGCGACAGCCCCGGCTTGCTGGCCGGCAACCCTCCTTCCGCGGTGGGGTGC
This sequence comes from Arthrobacter sp. K5, assembly GCF_040448525.1. NCBI lineage: Bacteria > Bacillati > Actinomycetota > Actinomycetes > Micrococcales > Micrococcaceae > Arthrobacter > Arthrobacter sp. K5. Next base: position 4,713,777 of record NZ_CP159279.1, read on the forward strand.
CCCGGGTGAAGACCTGGCCTGCCGGACAGCTGTCGGCGGGCAAGCGCGAAGAAGAGGTTTACCTATGACGATTTCTGTCAGCAGCACCGACCTTCCGGCCGCCGGGGCTCCGCACCGGACGGGTCTGGACGGCACCGCTCCCGGCGGCGCAAACCAGGACGGCACAGTCCGGTACGTCAACATTGGCGGCTTGGAGCTCGAGGCCGGAGGCTTCCTGCCGGACGTCACACTGGCCTACGAATCCTGGGGAACCCTCAACGAGGACGGCTCCAACGCCATCCTCGTTCAGCATGCCCTCACCGGCAGCACGCACGTGACGCGGGGTGCCGGTGACGAGGAGGGCTGGTGGGAACAGTTCGCCGGGCCCGGCGCGCCGGCGGACACTAACAGGTTCTTTGTCATTTCCATCAATATCCTGGGCGGCTGTTACGGGTCCACGGGACCGTCGTCGGCCGCTCCGGACGGCAAACCCTGGGGTTCGCGCTTTCCGCTGGTGACGCTCAGGGACTCCACCCTCGCCGAGGCCAGGCTCGCCGACCGGCTCGGCATCAGCAGCTGGCACGCGGTGGTGGGCGGTTCCATGGGTGGGGCCCGCGCCCTCGAATGGGCAGTGACTTTCCCGGAGCGGGTGCGCCGCTGCGGTGTCATCTCCGTCGGTGCCAGGAGCACGGCTGAACAGATCGCCTTCGCCCAGGCGCAGACTCTTGCTATCCGGCAGGACCGCCACTTCAACGGCGGCGACTACTACGGCGGGCCGGAACCCGTGGAGGGCCTGGCGCTCGCACGGCGGATTGCGCACATTACCTACCGGTCTGCCTACGAACTCGATTTCCGGTTCGGCAGGAACGCCCAGGCCGCCGAAGAGCCGCTGCAGGCCGACGCCCTGGCGGACCGTGGCCGGTACCAGGTGGAGAGCTACCTCGACCATCAGGGCAGCAAGCTGGTCCGGCGCTTCGACGCCAACAGCTACATCGCCCTGACGGAAGCGCTCATGAGCCATGACGTCGCCCGGGGGAGAGGGACGCTCAAGGAAGCCCTGGCGCGGGCCTCCGCGGACTTCTTCGTTGCCGCCGTGGAGACGGACCGGCTGTACTTTCCCGCCCAGTCGCTGGAACTCGCCGAGGCCCTGCCCGGGGACGTGGATGTCCACATGATCGATTCGCCCATCGGCCACGACGGCTTCCTCACGGAGATCGGCCAGCTGAACGCCCAGCTCAGGGCACACCTCCTGAACTGACTCCAGGGCCGGTCCGCGGCGCCGGAGCCGACCGTATCGTGGCAATGCCGATGCCGCATATGTGCATTTATGCAGATGTGCCCTGCACTATTTGGCGTTGAGCTTGCGTCATCGGCAGACCATACTCGTTGAATCCGGCGTTCGTGGTGCGCATCACACCAGTTCGCCATCGACTGGTCCCCGTGGCGTCGAGGAAGACGCCGAAGGAGTTCGCAATGAGTACGGAAAGCTCCGCCGCAAGGCGTGCAGAGGAAACCGATATCAAGGCCACAGGCCTCAAGAAAGTTGTCACGGCGTCCATGGCCGGCACCGTCGTGGAGTGGTATGAGTTCTTCCTCTACGCGTCGGCTGCCACCCTGGTCTTCGGCAAGACCTTCTTCCCCAACGCCGGCACCGAGCTGGACGGCATCATCGCCGCCTTCCTCACGTACGCGGTCGGCTTCATTGCCCGCCCGATCGGCGGCATCGTCTTCGGGCACTTCGGCGACAAGTTCGGCCGCAAGCAGCTGCTGCAGCTGAGCATCATCCTGGTCGGTGTCTCCACCTTCCTCATGGGCTGCCTCCCGACGTTCCAGCAGATCGGCTACTGGGCGCCCGCGCTCCTGGTCTTCCTGCGGTTCGCCCAAGGCTTCGCGGTCGGCGGCGAATGGGGCGGCGCGGTCCTCCTCGTGGCAGAGCACAGCCCCAGCAAGTCCCGCGGATTCTGGGCCAGCTGGCCGCAGTCCGCCGTGCCCATGGGCAACCTGCTCGCTACGGCCGTGCTGTTCATCCTGTCCTCCACCCTGACCCAGGAAGCCTTCCTCGGCTGGGGCTGGCGCGTCGCGTTCTGGCTCTCCGCGGTGATCGTCCTCATCGGCTACTACATCCGCACCAAGGTCAACGACGCCCCGATCTTCCTCGAAGCCCGCAAAGAGGTCGAGGCGGGGCACAAGGGCTACGGCGTGGCCGAGGTCTTCAGGCGCTACCCGCGCGGCGTTTTCACAGCCATGGGCCTGCGCTTTGCCGAGAACATCCTTTACTACCTCGTGGTGACCTTCTCCATCACTTACCTGAAGACGGTTGTCCAGGCCGACACGACGCGGATCCTGCTGCTGCTGTTGCTGGCCCATGCCGTGCACTTCGCCGCCGTTCCGCTGGTGGGCAAGATGTCGGACCGCTTCGGCCGCAAGCCCGTATACATGGCCGGGGCAATCCTCGGTGCCACCTGGGGCTTCTTCGCCTTCCCGATGATGGACACCAAGAACGACGTCATCATCCTGGCGTCCATCATGATCGGCCTGCTGTTCCACGCACTGATGTACGCCGGCCAGCCGGCGATCATGGCGGAAATGTTCCCCACCCGGATGCGCTACTCCGGCGTCTCGCTCGGCTACCAGGTGACCTCCATCGTGGCCGGTTCGCTGGCCCCGATCATCGCCGCGTCGCTCCTGAGCACCTACAAGTCCTCCGTCCCGGTGGCCATCTACCTGCTGATTGCCTGCGCCATCACCGCTGTCGCGGTGTTCTTCCTGAAGGAAACCCGCGGCATCTCGCTCCACGACGTGGACGCGGCCGACGCCCAGGGCACTGCCGACCTGCTCGCAGCCGGCAAGAAGTAGGCCCGGCTTTAGCCTCGACCCTGACGAGCATCCAGCAGCTGCCCGGACCCGCCACCCGTGCGGGGCCGGGCAGTTGCCCGTTCACCGAGACCAAGGATTTCCATGAAAGCAGCAGTCCTCTACTCCGCCGTCCCCAGCACCGGTAGTGCATCGCAGAAGCCCAGCTACGCGGACGCCCGGCCCCTGGTGGTGCAGGAGCTGGCCCGGCCCGAGCCGCGCGCCGGCGAGCTGGGTGTTGCCATCACCTACTCCAGCCTGTGCCACTCGGACCTTTCCGTGGTGGACGGTTCGCGGGTCCGGCCCCTGCCCATGGCGCTGGGCCACGAGGCCGTGGGGCGGGTCGTGTCTGTCGGCGGCGGCGTCTCCGACGTGTCCGTGGGGGACCACGTGGTGCTGGTCTTCGTGCCGAGCTGCGGGGACTGCCGTGCCTGCCGGTCCGGCCGTCCCGCGCTCTGCCACCAGGCGGCCGAGGTCAACGGCTCCGGCGACCTGCTCCACGGCGAGGCGCTGCTGCGGACGCCGGCAGGGGAGCGCATCAACCATCACCTGGGCGTCTCGGCTTTCGCCGATTACGCCGTAGTGGCCCGGGAGTCCGTGGTGGTAATTGACGACGACGTCCCGGACACCGTTGCGGCGATGTTCGGTTGCGCCGTACTCACCGGCATGGGCGCTGTGCTCAACACCGCCGCCGTCACGGCCGGCCAGTCGGTGGCCGTCTTCGGGCTGGGGGCAGTGGGCCTTTCCGCCGTCATGGCCGCCTCCCTCGCGGAGGCCGGCAGCGTGATCGCCATCGATCCCAATTCCGGCAAGCACCAGCTCGCCCTCGACTGCGGCGCCACCGCCGTGGGGACGCCCGAGGACGCGGCCGGACTCATCGCGGAAGCCGCCGGGGACGGGGTCGACGTCGCTGTCGAAGCGGTTGGCTCGGCCGGCGTGATCGCCGCGTGCCTCGGGCACGTGACCCGGGGCGGCGCCGTCGTCTCGGTCGGTCTGCCCCATCCCTCAGCAGAGCTGACAGTGCCGGCGCTGCAGTTCGCCGGGGCCGGCAAACGCCTGCTTGGTTCGTACATGGGCGATGCCGTTCCCGGGCGGGACATCCCGCTCTACCTCGGCTACTGGCGGGAGGGCCGGCTGCCGGTGGAACTGCTGCACACCGACACCAGGCCGCTCACCGAGATCAACGAGGGACTGGATGCGCTGGCGTCCGGGCAAGTGGTGCGGCGGCTGTTCACGGCCTGACGGGGGCACGGCCTGACGGGGGCACGGCCTGACGGGGGTACGGCGGGCAGGCGCGCGTCAGCCCGCCAGCAGGCCCGCCCGGGCCTTGACCTCCTCCTTGAGTGACGAGATGACGGCCTGCACCGCAGCCGAGCGGAGGGACTCCGGCCGCGCCACCGCCCAGATGGGCAGCTGGCGCTCGAAGTCGCCGGCGAGGACGGGAACGAAATCCGGCTGCCCGGCCACCATGAAGTTCGGCAGCAGCCCGATGCCTGCGCCCTGCCGCACCGCCTCAACCTGGGCGAAGACACTCGTGGCCTGGAAGCTCGAGGTAGGCATCGGCAGCTGCGAGGACCAGCGGTGCCCCAACTCGGCCACCTGGAGCGCAGACTCAACGTAAGAGACAAAGCCGTGCTGCCCGACGTCGTCGAGCGTTCCCGGCAGTCCATGCTCCGCGGCGTAGCCGGGGCTGGCGTAGAGGCGCAGGTAGTAATTGCTCAGGAAGATTGTTTGGGCGTTGCTGACATCCGTCCGGCCAACCACGATTTCCAGGTCCACGCCGGACCTGTTCTGACTGACCTTCCGCGTGGCGCTCAGCATCTCGATGTTCAGCTGCGGGTTCTGCTGCTGCAACCGGACCAGCGCCGGCGTAACGAACACGGCTCCCACACCGTCCGTCGTCGCCACCCGCACCAGCCCGGACAGGGCGCTCTGGTCCTGGCTGATCAGGCCGGAAAGTGATCCAAGAGTGTTCTCGATGGCTTCCGCCGCCTCCACGGCGGCGGCACCGAGCTGGGTCAGCTCCCAGCCCTGCGGGCTGCGTTCAAGAGTGCGCCCGCCAAGCTGCTTGTCCAGGGCGAGGATCCGGCGGGAGATGGTGGTGTGGGTGGTGCCCAGGGTTTCCGCCACCGCGTTGAACCTGCCCAGACGCGCAACTGTCAGCAGGATCAGCAGGTCGTCCGGGCTCGGAAGCCGCCTCAGGTCCACGGCAAGCCTTTCATCTGTGTGCATCAGTGCACATACCGTCTGTAATTTTTCCCCTTGATTGCACTCTAGCAGGGTGTGATTGTGGACACAGAGCTTCCGGCCCGAGCGGCCGGATCCGAAGCAAAGGAGCTTACGAATGGCAGTAATCGGCTGGATTGGCCTCGGAAACATGGGCGGCAACATGTCCGCGAACCTGGCCAAGGCGGGGCACGATGTCCGCGGTTTTGACCTCAATCCCGCAGCGCTGGCCGCCGCAGAGGAGGCCGGCGTCAAGCCGGTCGGCAGCATTGCCGAGGCCGTCGACGGCGCTGACGTTGTGTTCACCATGCTGCCCAAGGGCGAGCACGCCCGTGCGGTCTACCTCGGTGAAGACGGCGTCCTCGCGCATGCCGACACCCGCACGCTGCTGGTGGATTCCTCCACCATCGACATCGCGTCCGCCCAGGAACTGCACGACGCCGCTGCTGCCGCCGGCTTCCGCTTTGTGGACGCCCCGGTCTCGGGCGGCATGAGCGGTGCCAAGGCGGGGACGCTGACCTTCATGGTGGGCGGCGAGGCGGGCGCCGTTGCGGACGCCACCGGCTACATCGGCCCGATGGCAGCGAACATCATCCCCACCGGCGGCGCCACCACCGGGCAGGCAGCCAAAATCTGCAACAACCTGATGCTCTTCATCAACCTCGCCTCCACCGCCGAGGGTGCGGTCCTGGCTGACCGGCTGGGCCTGGACAAGCAGGTCTTCTGGGACATCGCGTCCGTCTCCTCGGGCGACTCCTGGGCGCTGCGGACCTGGTACCCGGTGCCCGGCGTCGTCCCCACCGCGGCCTCGAACAACGACTTTGCGCCCACCTTCACCACCGAACTGGCGAACAAGGACATCGGCCTGGCCATCAGCGCCGCCGAGGACACCGGCACGCCGCTCGAGATCGGAAAGCACGTCCAGCAGCTGTTCCAGCAGCTCATTGACGCCGGTGAGGCGGGCAAGGACTGCTCGATGATCATCAAGCTCGCCGACGGCTCGCTGGGCTCCGCGAAGTAGCCCTCACGGCCAGACACTTTTCCCAGTCCCACCTGCCAGCAACGCACGAAGAGAGACTTCCCTTGGAAACCATTCCGCATTTCATCAACGGCAGCCGCGTCAGCGACGCCGAACGTTTCGGTCCCGTCTTCAACCCCGCCACCGGGGAACAGGAGAAGCAGGTGGCGCTCGCCTCGGCGTCGCGGACTGAAGAGGCGATCGCCTCCGCCCGCGCCGCGCTCCCGGCGTGGCGGGCAACCAGCCTGGCCAAGCGCACCAACATCTTCTTCCGGGTCCGCGAAATCCTGAACCAGCGCAAGCCCGAGCTAGCGGCCATTCTCACCAGTGAGCACGGGAAGGTCCTCTCCGACGCCGAAGGGGAAATCTCCCGCGGCCTGGAGAACATCGAGTTCGCCACGGGCCTGTCCCACATGCTCAAGGGTGAGCGCTCGGAGCAGGTCTCCAGCGGCATCGACGTCCACTCAGTGCGCCAGCCGGTGGGCGTGGTGGCCTGCATTACCCCGTTCAATTTCCCGGCCATGGTGCCGCTGTGGATGATCGGCAGCGCCCTGGCCTGCGGCAACACCGTGCTGCTGAAGCCCAGCGAGAAGGATCCCTCGGCCGCCATCTTCATCGCCGAGGCCTTTGCCGAAGCGGGGCTGCCCGCCGGCGTGCTGAACGTGGTCCAGGGGGACAAGGAAGCCGTCGACGTCCTGCTCGAGCACCCCGAGGTGAAAGCGGTGAGTTTCGTGGGCTCCACGCCCATCGCGCAGTCCATCTACAAGCGGGCAGCCGACCACGGCAAGCGCGTCCAGGCTTTGGGCGGGGCGAAGAACCACATGGTGGTGCTGCCCGACGCCGACCTGGACATGGCGGCCGACGCCGCGGTTTCCGCTGCCTACGGTTCGGCGGGCGAACGCTGCATGGCCGTCAGCGTCCTCGTCGCAGTGGGCAACATCGCGGACGACCTGGTGCAGGCGATCTCCAGCCGCATGGCGGGCCTCAAGATTGGTCCGGGAACCGATCCGGCCTCCCAGATGGGTCCGCTGATCACCGCGGAGCACCGGGACCGCGTGGCCTCCTACGTTGCGGGAGCGGAAAGCGAAGGCGCCACGGTCGTCGTCGACGGGCGCTCGCAGCAGTTCGATTCGAACGGCTTCTTCATCGGCGTCAGCCTGGTTGACCACGTCAAGCCCGGCATGAGGGTGTACGACGACGAGATCTTTGGCCCGGTCCTGTCGGTGGTCCGCGTCGACACCTACAGCGACGCCGTCCGGCTGGTCAACGAGAACGAGTTCGGCAACGGCACGGCCATCTTCACCCGCGACGGCGGCGCAGCACGGCAGTTCGAGTTCGACGTCGATGCCGGAATGGTGGGCGTCAACGTTCCCATCCCCGTCCCGGTGGGCACGTTCTCGTTCGGCGGCTGGAAGAACTCGCTGTTCGGCGACACCCACATGTATGGTCCGGACAGTATCCGGTTCTACACCCGCGGCAAAGTGGTCACCACGCGCTGGCCGGATCCGTCCACCTCGGTCATTGACCTCGGCTTCCCGCAGATCGACTAAACTCGAAACTCGGTTTACATCAAAACTTGAGTTTGGGCCGGTCACGACCGGCCTATGCCCCAGCCCGCGTCCCGCAGCCACAAGCAGCGGGCCGCGGGCTGTTCCTTTTCCCGGCGCCGTAAGGGATTTCGCGCGAACGGTCCTCACAGGCAGGTGTGGCCCCAGAGCCGCGCCCGCGCAGTAAAAATGTCGGTGCCCGGTGAGATGCTTCGGGTATGGAAAGCAGTGCAGCTGTGGAGACGGTGGAGGCTATCGGCGCCTCGGTCGGTGCGCTGGCTGTTTTTGTTGATCTCGCTATGGGAAATGGCCTGCTGAAGGGTGGGCAGATCTCGGGCGTGGACGGGGCGTGGCCGATCCGTTGCGGGATCGGGCGGATGCGTGCCTTGATGGTTTGGCCGAGCTGGCCAAAATGGAAGCGCGTATGGCGGCTTTGAAGGTGCGGCTCGTTGCCGGTTACGCCCACGTGGAGAAGGCCGTGACGCCGCCAGCCGCGTCCCCGCAGGACCGTACCGTCAGGGAGATGGCCGTGACATCGGAGATCGCCGGTGTCCTGACCATCAGCGAACGCGCCGCCAGTGCACTTCGGTTCGAGGCCGGCATCCTGATCACCGGGCTGCCGTTGACGTTGTCCGCGCTGCAGGCAGGGTCCGTTTCTTGGCAGCACGCCCGGATTATGGTGGACGAGACCGCGGACCTCGATCCGGCCGGGGCGGCAGCGTTGGAGGCGCATTTCCTCGACCCGGCCGCGCCGGTCCCGGCCAGGGGCTGCCCGGCGGGGGAGCTTGTTCCGTGCCGGTTCCGGGCGAAGGTCCGCACCTGGCGGGAGCGGCACCACCGGGTCAGCATCGAAACACGCCACAGCCGCAGTGCCGCTGACCGGCGGGTGGAGTACATCCCGGACCGGGACGGGATGGCCTGGTTTTCGGCCTACCTGCCCGCGGCGCAGGCGGCCGGGATCTGGGACCGCACCACCGCCGCCGCCCGGGCCATGCAGGGACCGGCCGAGGCCAGGACCCTCACCCAGCTGCGCGCCGACATCGCCTCAACCTGGCTCCTCACCACCGGCCTCGAACCCACGCCGGTCAGTATCACGGGTGAAATCGTCGAGGGGGCGGCAGACGGTACCGGGTCTGGCGGCGTTGCGGGTGGCCCGGGGAGCGGCCACACCGGCGGCAGTACTGTTGAAAGGGCACAGGAAGGCCTTGCGCCGGTCGGGGGTGTCCCCTCGCCCGTGGCCCAGGTCCTGGTCACGGTTCCGGCGTTTTCCCTGCTCGGCTTGACCGAGGAACCGGCCCTGCTCGACGGGTACGGGCCGATCCCGCCCTCCATGGCCCGTGCACTCGTCGCCGAGGCACCGTCATTCCGCAGGGTGCTGACCGACCCCCGCGACGGCGCTCCCCTGGAGATCGGGCGGACCAGCTACCGCATCCCCAAACCCATACGGCAATGGCTCCGGCTCAGGGACGCCAAATGCACGTTCCCGGCCTGCAACAACCACTCCCTGGACAACGACGCCGACCACCTCCTGGCTTGGGCCCGCGGCGGACCCACCGGGATCAGCAACCTTAGCCAACCCTGCCCCAAACACCACCGCCTCAAACACGGCTCCGCCTGGGCCCCTACCGCCGCCACCGCCAACGACCCTCCCGGCTGGACCTCACCCACCGGCCGCCACTATCCCAGCGAACAACCCGACTGGGAACCACCCCACTGGCCACCACAAATCCAAGCCATACTCAACGGCCTTGACCCCGGCCTGCCCGAAAACCGCGGACTAACCAGCTGCACCAGCCAATCCACTGCACCGCCGCCCGCGGCTGGGACCCCGACTATAGCCATACGCCTAGGCCGTAAACGGGAGTTGCTTCATCGTGCCAAATCCCTGAAGCGTGAACGCAATCAGGATCCGCTCGCTGCGTAGGCGCAGTTCCGATGCGGGGCCTCCACCGGCTGCGGTCAGCCTGCCGGGAAGGACCGGCCAAACGCGACGGCCGGCGGACACCTATCCTGCAGGCACCTATCCTGCGGGCATGGGGGGATCTATGCTGGCCGCATGCCCCGGCTGAGATCCATTGCCTGCCTTGCAGTCCTGCTGTCAGGGCTCCTGCCGGTGACGGGATGCGCGCGGGTTTGCCCGGCAATCGGGTGGAACAACTCAGTCACTGTGGCCCTGGCTGGGGACACCCGTAACGTCGCCTGGGTCCAGCTGTGCACGCCGGACGCGTGTTCCCGGGCGACCGAACGCCCCACCCCGCAGCCGGTATCTCCAAGCCCGACCACGACACCGACCGGCGCCAACGGTCTCGGTTTCCCCCCGGGTGGTGGTCCTGCCGTTCACCGCATCGCGGTCGAGAAGGTCGGCGCGGACACCTGGCGCTTTAGCTTCGACATGGACTCTCCCGGATCAGCGACCGTACGGGCTCTGGACGCCGTGGGCGGGACCCTCGCGGAAGAAAAGGTGCAATTGAACTGGCAGCGGATCGGTGGCACGGCCGAATGCGGCGGACCCTCGACGGCAGCACCTGTCACCCTGGCGGTCAGCCCGTAGCCTACAGCGGCGGCCGGCTGCCTAACCGTTCATGATGTCGTTGCGCCGGGCCATGTACTCCTCCATGGAGATCTGGCCGTCGCTGTACTGCTGGTCCAGTTCGGCCAGTTTCCGCGCCCGGAAACCCTGCGGGGCCGACGGCGGCGGGGGAGCGGAGGGCGCCGGGCCAGTAACCGGGTTCTGTTGTGGTTGGGGCGGGTTGGCCCGGTATTCGGGGCTGTCCTCGTAGGGGACCGGCCCCTGCCGCCAGGACGGCGCACCAGTGCCGCCGGGACCGGGCTGGTTGGGGTTCGGCTGACCCGGGTAGGGCTGATTCAGGGGCGGAAGCTCTTCCCGGCCACCGCGCTGCGGAAACGCCAATCCACCGCTGAAATAGTCCTGCTGCGTGTATCCGTCCCGGGGCCGGTTGTCCGGACGGCCCTGGAACGGGCCGCCGAACCGGCTGCCTGGCTGGTTGCCGAACTGGTCGTCGATCTGGTTGGGAAACTGGCCGGGGTACTGTCCGGGCAGGCCGGGCCCCTGGTTCCGCTGTTGGACCGACCGCCGGTACATCCGCATGCCCATGGGAACCAGGACGGCCAGAATGATGATCCAGAAAAACAAGTCGAACACGGTGGGGCCCTCTCGGTGAGTGTCCATTCCAGCTTAGTCCCGCCGGGGAACGCGTCCAGGATCCTTATGCCCAGGGCGCACATCGTCGCTGGAGGTCCGCACTGGACGTCAGGTGCCAGCCGGAATCCGGACCGCCGGCATGCCGAGGAAGTCCCCGTACCTTGCCACCGCCAGGTCCAACGCGTTTTCCAGCTCCCTTCCGAGCGGCCGGGAGAGCCGGATGTCCAGTACGCAGCGCTGTGCGGCGGACCCCCGCCGGACCAGGGAATGCCGCCAGGAGCCCGCCAGTACCCCGTCGAGCAGGACCACGTGCATGGGATTGTCGCCAAAGGGATAGGCCGGCGCGCTTCCGCCGAAGTAGTGCCGTGAGACCGAATAGCCCATGATGTATTCGTCGTAGCACTGGATCAGGTCGATCTGCGGCTGGCCATCCCAGGCACCCGCCGGCGCCGACTCCCCGCCCCGCCCCTGCGCCTCCTCAGCCTCCGGCGGCCGGAGATAGAACTCGGCGCCGTCGAAGCTGGCGGAAACGATGGCGCCCGGAGCGCTCTCTCCTGCCAGTGCCAGCCCCCTGCGCACATCAGTCATCGTGAGTCCGGACCAGTCCGCGCAGTCCCGGACGGTGGCGGGCCCGCGGCTTCCGAAATACCTCAGAGTCAGGGCCGCCAACGATTCCTCCCGTGAGGGCACGGCAGCCGGGGTGGCCCCGGCCACGCGCTCATCGAACGCCGCGTACGTCTGCCGCAGCGCGCCGCCGGGTCTGCGGACGGGAGCGCCGCTCACCAGCACCCCGCTGATCTCGGCGTGCATGATCAGGTATGCGAGGGCGAGTCCCTTGGCCGGGAATCCCGCACCCTGCAGACTTGCAGCCAGCTGCTCACGGGTGAGGTGCACGCCGCCGGACACCGCTTCCGCCAGCACTCCGGCGCTCCGGGACGCTGCCGCATCGTCGATCCCGGTCTTGCGGTACGTGCCGCCGTTCGCCCGGTGCAGCCGTGGTGCGGACAGGGCCCGGAGCCATGGCAGGTCAGCGCGGTGCACAAAATGCCAGGTGGGCCGCAGGATGTGGGTCCGGAGGATCCGTCCGTCGGCAACTGCCTGCTCCACGTCGGCGGCCGCCGCGCCGGTGGTCCGCTGGGCCAGCGACCAGCGCGCGTAGGGGAACTCCTGCGCCTGGACCGCCAGCAGGTTTTTCAGGGCATCCTCCGCCGCGGCGGCCCGCGGATCCCTCAGCTGCTGCCCGGCCAGGCGGGTCCGCAGCACCTCATGGGGTTCCATGCCCGACGCCGCTCCTCACCTTTGGCAGTTCAGTTACCAACCGGCCACCTGCCCCAGCCATCCGCCGGCTAATGCCGGACGGGATCACCCAGGCCCAGCGGCCCTTCACCTGAACCCAACGGAACACCCGGACCGAATACGGGTCCCGGCGTCGGCCGCTTGGGGGCGATGCCGTCGCCGGAGGACCGGTGGCGCATGCGCCGGATTACCCACGGCACAAAGTACTCGCGGGCCCAGACCAGGTCTTCGCTGCGGGCCTCGCGCCAGCTGCGCGGCGGGAGCGGCTTCGGCGAGAGTGGCTCCAGGCTGTGCTGGACGTTCAGGGCTTCGAGCACCATGGCGGCGATGGTGTGGTGTCCCAGCGGCGAGAAGTGCAGCCGGTCCTCGTTCCACATCTGCGGGTCTTTCAGCTGCCGGAGCGACCACATGTCGGCGATGATCGCGTCGTGCCGGGCGGCGATGGTCCGGAGGTTTTCGTTGTAAATGGCCACCTTGCTGCGGATCCGCCCAAGGACGGACGATCCTGTGTCCGGGCCGTTGAAAAGCACCACGGTGGCTCCGCTCATCGCCAGGATCTGCACCACCGGGTCGAGCCGTTCGGCCAGGGCATCGGGGTCGCCGCCGGGCCGGATGAGGTCGTTGCCGCCGGCGGACAGCGTCACCAGATCGGGCTTGAGGGCCAGGCAGGGCGCCAGCTGCTGGTCGATGATCTGCTGCAGCAGCCGTCCCCGCACCGCAAGGTTGGCATACGCGAAATCCTCAAGACCCCGTCCGAGCTCTTCTGCTACCCGGTCCGCCCAGCCGCGGTAGCCGCCCGGGCTGTTGGGTTCGGGGTCACCGATACCTTCGGTGAAGGAATCACCCATCGCCACATACCGGCTCCACGGGTGCCGGTCCGCAGGCACCTGGGATTCTTCCAAGGGCTCCGGGGGCTGCTGCATGGGTTCGATTCCGCTCACCTTTCCATCCTGTACCGTGACCGCCTGGCTACGCCACCGTAGGTTGTTACCGATGGGTAACTGTAAGAATGGAGCCATGACTTTAGCCGACTCCTTTCCTGCCCCCGTTGTTCTGTGGTCCAAGCCTGAGGAAGCCAGGGCCGGCAAGCCACTGCTCGTCCTGCTGCACGGCTACGGCGCGAACGAGCAGGACCTCCTCAGCCTGGCTGAGATGCTGCCGGACGACTTCGCGGTGGCATCGGTCCGCGCACCCATCGCCATGGGGCCGGGCTTTTCCTGGTTCCCGCTGACCGGCTCGATCGAATACTCCGTCGACGCCGTCAAGGCTGCGTCAGCGTACGTCCTGGACTGGCTGGACACGGTCAAGGCCAACCACCCGTCGGTCACCCTTCTTGGGTTCTCGATGGGCATGGCCATGGCCACTACGCTGCTCCGGCAGCGGCCCGCTGACTTTGCCGCCGTCGTCGGCCTTTCAGGTTTTGTGGTCAATGCGGAGTCCGACGGCGAGTTCCGCGACGCCGAACTGGACGGAACGGTGCCGCTGTTCTGGGGCCGGGACCAGCAGGACCCGGTCATCACGCCGGACAAGATCGAATACACGATGGGCTGGGTTCGCAAGCATGTAAAGCTGACCAAGGTCCTTTACACCGGCATGTGGCACGGCATCAATGCCCAGGAGGTCGGGCACGTGTCCGAGTTCCTCACCCACGAGGTGCTGAACAAGTAGGCCCTCCTGCAGCAAAAGCTTTTACGCCTGGGGAGCGCTGACCCGGACGGTCTGGCCGTTCACGGTGACCGTGTCCCCGTTGTGAAGCTGCCGGCCGCGCCGGTCATCGATCTCACCGTTGACTTTGACCAGGCCGTTCTTGATCAGCTCCGTTGCCTCCACGCCGTCCTCCACGAGGTTGGCGAGCTTCAGGAGCTGGCCCAGGCGGATCATGGTGTCGCGGATGGGGATCTCTTCGATTTCCGGGTTGCTCATACCAGTAATAATGCCTGACGTAAGGTGAAACGAATGACCCATGCACCCCGGCTGCCCCTTGCCGTGGGCCTTCCGATGGCTGTGGCCTCCGGGCTTGCCATCCCCGTCCAGGGGCGCATCAACGGGGCCCTCGGTGCCCGCCTCGGGGACGGGATAGCCGCCGCCGTCGTCAGTTTCAGCACAGGGCTGATCGTGATGGTCATCGTGTCCCTGCTGGCTCCGCGCGGCCGCGCCGGCCTCGCCCAAATCCTGCCCGCCCTGCGGGAACGCCGCTTCCCGCCGTACTACGCGCTCGCCGGCGGCATCGGCGCCTTCTTCGTCTTCGCGCAGTCCTTCACGGTGGGGCTGCTGGGCATTGCCCTCTTCACCGTGGCAACCGTCACCGGACAGACACTGAGCGGCCTGCTCGTGGACCGCCTGGGCATCGGCCCGGCCGGCAAGAAGTCCGTGACCGGCATCCGCGTCATCGGCTGCATCCTCACCATCGCGGCCGTCTCCTGGGCGGTGTCGCCCCGGTTCGCCGGCGGCGGAGCGGGGGCTGCGGGCGCGGCCGGCAGTGCGGCAGCGGGCGGAGCGGCCGAACCCGCAGCGCTCCTGCTGCCGATCATCCTGCCGGTTCTCGCCGGGTTCCTGATGAGCTTCCAGCAGGCCATGAACGGCACCGCCACCGTGCACTACGGAACCCCAATCGCGGCTACTCTGGTGAACTTCATCGCCGGAACCTGCGTGCTGTGGGTTGCCTGGTCCATCAAGGTGGCCGTCGCCGGGCCGGCCAACCCGCTGCCGGGGGAGTGGTGGTACTACCTCGGCGGGCCCATGGGCTGCGTGTTCATCGGCCTCGGCGCGCTGCTGGTCCGCAGCCTCGGCGTGCTCGTGACAGGACTGGGAATGATCGCCGGGCAGCTCCTGGGGTCGCTCGGCCTGGACCTGCTGGTCCCCACGCCGGGCACCGTGGTGGAGGCGGCCACGGTTCTGGGGACCCTGCTGACCCTCGCGTCCATTGTCGTGGCCACCCTGCCCTGGCCGCGTGGTGCTTTCCGAAGATGAGCGGCGCCTTCCGGAGATGGGGAGCGCCTTCCCCAGGCGAGGCGCCTTCCGGAGGCAGCTCCCGGTAGGCTAGGACTCGCAGCTTCCTGCACAGTTTTCCCTTTCACACGCCCCCGCCCGGCATCCAGCCGCGGTCCAGGGCCAGAGACACCGCGGACCGCACCCAGCGGCCCTGTAGAAATTGGAGTTCCCATGGCAGCAAAATCCGTCCTCGACCAGGTCATTTCCCTTTCCAAGCGGAGAGGTTTCGTTTTCCAGGCCGGCGAGATCTACGGAGGCTCGCGTTCCGCTTGGGACTACGGACCCCTCGGTGCCGAGCTGAAGGAAAACATCAAGCGTCAGTGGTGGCAGTCAGTGGTGCGCGGCCGCGAGGACGTGGTGGGCCTGGACTCCTCAGTGATCCTGCCCCGCCAGGTATGGGAAGCATCCGGCCACGTCGAGGTCTTCTCCGACCCCCTTGTCGAATGCCTCTCCTGCCACAAGCGCTACCGCGCCGACCACCTCGAAGAGGAATACGAGGAGAAGAAGGGCCGCCCCGCCGAGAACGGCCTCAAGGACATCGCCTGCGCCAACTGTGGAACCCGGGGCGAGTGGACGGAGCCGCAGGAATTCTCCGGCCTCCTGAAGACCTTCCTGGGCCCCGTTGCCAGCGACGAGGGCCTGCACTATCTGCGCCCCGAAACCGCCCAGGGCATCTTCGTGAACTTCAGCAATGTGCTCACCACCTCCCGGAAGAAGCCGCCCTTCGGCATTGGCCAGATCGGCAAGTCCTTCCGCAACGAGATCACCCCGGGCAACTTCATCTTCCGCACCCGTGAGTTCGAGCAGATGGAAATGGAATTCTTCGTCGAGCCGGGAACCGACGAAGAGTGGCACGAGTACTGGATGAAGGAGCGCATGGCCTGGTACACCGGCCTGGGCATCCGCGAGGAGAACCTGCGCTTCTTCGAGCACCCGCAGGACAAACTCAGCCACTACTCCAAGGGCACCACGGACATCGAGTACCGCTTCGGTTTCCAAGGCTCCGAGTGGGGCGAGCTCGAAGGCATCGCCAACCGCACGGACTTCGACCTGTCCACGCACGCCAAGGCCTCCGGAACGGACCTCAGCTACTTCAACCAAGCCACCAACGAGCGGTACACGCCGTACGTGATCGAGCCCGCCGCCGGCCTGACCCGGTCCTTCATGGCCTTCCTCATCGACGCCTATACCGAGGATGAGGCCCCGAACGCCAAGGGCGGAGTGGACGTCCGCACCGTGCTCAAGCTTGACCCGCGGCTCGCGCCGGTCAAGGCCGCGGTGCTGCCGCTGAGCCGCAACGAGGACCTGTCCCCGAAGGCCAAGGACCTGGGCACCCAGCTGCGCAAGAACTGGAACATCGACTTCGACGACGCCGGGGCCATCGGCCGCCGCTACCGCCGCCAGGACGAGATCGGCACCCCGTTCTGCATCACGGTGGACTTCGACACGCTCGAGGACCAGGCGGTCACCATCCGTGAACGCGACACCATGAGCCAGGAACGCGTGTCCCTGGACAAGGTGGAGGGCTACCTGGCCGCACGGCTGATCGGCGCCTAGCCGTGGCGATCCAATACCGTGAATGGCGCGAGGGCGACGACCTGGCGCTGCTGGAGATCTGGGGCGACCCGGAAACCGACCAGGCGGGTCAGTTCCGCGGCACCCTCGCGCCCTCCGGCAACGCGCCGTGGAGGCGCTGCATCGTGGCCGAGGACGTCGTCGACGGCGTGGCCATCCCGGTTGCCGCCGGCGTGGTCCACGAGGCCAGCCTGCACCCGGAGCGGCTCTGGGTGTACGTCGAAGTCGCCCGCGACCACCGCCGGGCCGGGATCGGCTCCACGCTGCTCATGATGCTGCGCCGCGAGGCGGAGGGATCGCCGTCGGGCGTTACCCGGCTGCGCTGCAAGGTGGAGCCGGGTACCACCGGCGCCGCGTTCGCGGAGGCGGCCGGGCTCACCCCGATCCAGCACACCCGGCTCGTCGTGGTGGAGCCGGCGGCCCTGAAGCTGCCGGTCTTCGGCGACGGTTCCGAGGAAGCGGCGTCGGAACGCATCGAGGACCTGGCCACCGGGTCCGTGGAGCTTTCCGACGTCGTGGGCCGGTACTACTCGTCCGTCCACGGCTGGGACAGCCCGGGCGAACTGGGCATCGGTACGGTGCAGCGGCTGTTCCTGGATGAGCTCAGCGGCGCGCACGGCGCGATCGTGCTGCGCGCCCCGAAGGCCAGCGCCTTCGGTTCAGGCGTGCCGGCAAGCCGGAAGGGCAAGATCCAGGCCTTCGCGATCAGCTATGCCCAGGGCAACTCTGATCACCCCTCGGATGTGTTCCTCGGCCACGAGCCGGAGCTGGACGCCGATGAGGCAGAGGCCGCGGTCCGTGACCTGCTGGCCCTCATCGCCTACCAATACCCGGTGCTCATGGAAGTGGACGATTCAATGGCAGCGCTGCGCGCCGTCGTCGGGCCGCTGATGGAAGCGGGCAAGGCCCGCCGGCAGGGCTCCGAGACGTTCGTCGTCTCCGACTGACCCAGCCATGTAGCTGATCCAGCTATGTAGCAGCACAGGGCGTTCCCAGGTCTGGGAACGCCCTGTGCTGCTACGTAGTTGGGTGCGCCGTTCGGGAAGTACGACGGCGGTCCCTCGCCAGATCGGCCGCATCGAGCTTTTGGCGTTCCGCCTCCGAGATGGCGCCGCCGCCGAGGTCCGCCGGCATCCACCAGTCGCCCGGCCGCGGCGCCACGGGAAAGCCGGCGATCGCGGCGTCGATGCCCGCCTGGAGGGTCCTGCGGAGCCGCGCCGTCTCAGCCTCAGCGTCGATCCCCGTGGCCAGATGCACCGGTTCACCGACATGCACCCGGACCGGCGTGCGCCAGACGCGGTGGAGGGGAAGGCCGTTGCCGCGGGTCAGGATCCGGTGGGCACCCCAGACGGAGACCGGAATGAGCGGCACGCCCGCCTCGGCCGCCATCCGCACGGCCCCCGTTTTGCATTCGCGGACCTTGAAGCTGCGGCTTACGCCGGCCTCGGGCATGACGGCCAGGTATTCGCCGGCGCGGAGCCTGGCCACGGCGTTGTCGTAGGCCGCAGTTCCCGAACCGCGGGGCACCACCACCTGGCCCGCTGCGCTGATGAAAGGACCCGCCAGCCAGTGGTCCGCGGCTCCCTGGTGGATCATGAACCGCAGCTGCCCGCGGTTGTGCCGCCACAGCACCAGTTCGGCAGCGGCGAAGTCGAGATATCCGAAATGGGTGATGGCGACGACGGCACCCCGGCCCGGCAGCACCGCCCTCGCCGCCGTGTCGCCACTGCGCGCTTTTTCGCCGGGCAGGTTTTGCTGCCCGGTCGCGATCAGGCGGATCCGGAACAGCCACCGCAGGAACAGCCCGGTCCGGACAAGGAGGCGGTAGAAGCGGTCGCTGGCGGCTGGGGTCCAGGGCATGTGGTCCTCGGAGGCCTTCAGTGCCGCCGCGGGGGCCAGGGGATAAAGCTGCTGGTGGACTGCACGTATTCACGGTAGCCGGGGCGGCCGGACATGGCCTTCTCGGTGAGCGGCTTCCCGGTCTTGGCGGCCAGCGTCCAGATCATCAGCGCAGGGGAGAGGACGGTCAGCACGCCGGGCCAGGACTCCGCCGCGACGAGGAACAGGCCCGCCCAGACGGCGGCATCGCCGAAGTAGTTGGGGTGCCGGGTGTAGCGCCACAGCCCGGTGTTCAGGACGGTTCCCTTTCGGGCCGGATCGCTTTTGAACTGCTCCAGCTGCCGGTCGCCTACGGACTCAAAGATGAACCCGGTCAGCCAAACTGCCGAACCCGCCACGGCGAGAGGACCCAGCGGACCGGTGGTGAACATGCCCACCTGGATGGTCAGCGAGACGAAGAACATCACCAGGCCCTGGGGCAGGTAGACACGGCGGAGGGCGTAGGCGTTCCGGGACCCGCGTGCTCCTTTGAGCAGCGCCACGTAGCGGGGGTCCTCATGTCCGCCGCGCGCCCGGCGGCCGATGTGCGCGCCAAGCCGGATCCCCCAGATTCCCGCCAGGACCAGCAGGAGTACCCGCCTGCCGCCGTCGCCCTCCCCGGCTGAGAGGACGAAGGAGATCACCGCGACGACGACGAAACCCGGACCCCACGCCACGTCCATTACCGAATGCCGCGCTTGGCCGACGGCCACGGCATAGGTGACGGCGAGCACCAGCACCACGCCCAGCGCCGTCCACGGCAGGCTGGCCAGAAACGCCTCCAGCGGAAACGGGCTCATGACAGTGGTCGCCTGCTTCCTAGAGGACCAAGGGCAGTGCCTCGCCGGACGGGGGAATCACCCTGTCCAGGGCTGCGGCGGACGCGGAGGATGCTGCCCCGGGAACTCCGGTCCGTTCCATGAAGGCCTTCATCAGGAACCCGGTGGCCAGCCTGTGCCACAGCCGGACCCGCCGGAACATGAAGTGCCCCGCCCCGCGGAGCGAGACGTAGCGCAGCTCCGCCGCGCCCGGTGCCGCGCGCCGCGCGAACCGCAGTGAGGCCGACGGGCTCGTCCACCGGTCCTCGTTCCCGTGAACGATCAGGACTTTCCGTCCGGTGACGGCGGACGCAGGAGTGACATCATCGAGCCACGGAGCCAGCGCCACCACGGCGTCCACATTCGGTTCGTCCGCGGCGCAGATCGCGGTGAGGCCGCCCATCGAGTGCCCCAGCAGGTAGATGGGCACGCCGGGGTGCTCCGCGCGGATCCTGGCCAGCGCCCAGCGCGCATCCTTCAGCGGGGTCATGTCCTCGCCGTTCCAGCCGCGCACGCTGTTCCGCAGGATCCACACTGCCAGGCCGTGTTTCCGGCCGGCGGCGTGCAGGTGGCGGGCGAACGGCACCATCCGCGCAGGGCTCA
This sequence comes from Arthrobacter sp. K5, assembly GCF_040448525.1. NCBI lineage: Bacteria > Bacillati > Actinomycetota > Actinomycetes > Micrococcales > Micrococcaceae > Arthrobacter > Arthrobacter sp. K5. The sequence continues at coordinate 4,733,724 of NZ_CP159279.1, forward strand.
GGTGCCGGGCCTGGACAGGCTCGAAGCTGTGCGACTTGCCGCCGTGCAGGACCAAGGCCACGCCGCGGGTGGGACCGGACGGGGCCAGGACCGTCAGCACCGCTTCGTGGCCAGTTCGGCGTTGGTTCACTGCTGCATCCTCCGAGACTTCGTGGTTCATTTACCAACCCTATGGCGGCCGCCGTAGAGTTCAAGCATGAGGTTCAACTGCTGATGGGTGCAGGTCACTCCCACGGTCACACAGGGCATTCGGAGCCAACCGCTGAAGCGATGGCTGCCCGCAGGAAAGCAAACAGGATTCTGGCTGCGGTGCTGGTTCCGCTGACCCTGCTGACCCTCGCGGCCATGGCGGCGCTCTGGCCCTCGGGCAGCAAGGAAGGCCTGACCCTGGCCAACCCGTATGCCGCAGCTCCGGGCGTCGCCTTCGACACAGGACGGATCCAGCGGGTGGTCACGGAGAACTGCACGCAGGCGTCAGCAACAGACTCCACAGCCCAAGGCAATACGGCCGGCGGCTCGCAGTGCACCTTCGCGTTCACCGAGCCGGACAAGGGCGGCAACCCGGTCAAGGTGGTGATCAACCCGGACATCGCCAAGTCGCACGGGGTGAAGGTGGGCGACAACATCCGCTACCTGAACCTGTCCAACGCCCAGGCTGCCGCCACCGGCGCCGATGCCCCGGCGGCCCAGGGGTCGCCGTCGTACATTTTTGTGGACTTTGTCCGCACCATGCCGATCATCCTGCTCGCCATCCTCTACGCCGTCGTGGTGGTGGCCGTGGCGCGCTGGCGCGGGCTGCGCGCCCTGATCGGCCTCGTCGGCGCCTATTTTGTCCTGGGCAGCTTCATGCTTCCCGGCCTCGTGGAGGGCAAGCCGCCGCTCCTGCTGGCCCTCGTCGGTTCCACGGTGATCATGATCGGGGTGCTCTACTTCGCGCACGGCTTCTCGGCGCGGACCTCGACGGCGCTGCTGGGCACCATTTTCGGGCTGGGCATCACCGCGCTGCTCGCGGCCTGGGCCACCGACGCGGCGAACCTCGCAGGCGTGGGAAGCCACGACGCCGCCACGCTCGTGAACATCTCGGACAACATCTCCATCTCCGGCATCATCCTGTGCGGCCTCATCATCTCGGGGCTCGGCGTGCTGAACGACGTCACCATCACGCAGTCCTCCGCGGTGTGGGAACTGTACGAACTCGCGCCCAACACGAGCGCGCGGAAGCTGTTCTCCTCGGCCATGCGGATCGGCCGCGACCACATCGCCTCCACCGTGTACACCATCGCGTTCGCCTACGCCGGCGCCGCCCTGCCCATCCTCATCATCGTGATGCTCTACAACCGTCCGCTGGGGGAGGCGTTGACCAGCGCCGAACTGTCCGAGGAGGTCATCCGAACGCTGGTCGGCTCAATCGGGCTGGTCCTGGCGATTCCGGTCACCACCCTGATCGCCGTGCTGGTGGTCAAGGCCACGGGAGTCAGGGGTGCTGGCCTGCCTGAGCAGCAGCCGCGGGGGAGGACGGCCATAACCGCCGACGACGTCGACGACACCGGCGCGCTTGCGGCCGCCGCGGCGGTGGCTGGCCGGGAAAACGCCGACGCTGACGCGCCGCCGGCGACCCGGCGGGGACGGCGTGCCGCCCAACGGGATCAGCCGCAGCGGGATTGAGCGCCGCAGCCGGCACCCTGACGATTTGCCGGCTTTGAGACGATTTGCCCGGCTTTGAGACAATGGAGGGGTGACTGTTGTAGCTACGCCTCCCGCCCCCCGGCTGGAACTTCCGCCGCTGAAACTCGGCCCCATCACCGTGCACACCCCGGTGGTGCTCGCCCCCATGGCCGGAATCACCAACACCGCCTTCCGCAGGCTCTGCCGTGAATACGGCGGCGGGCTGTACGTGGCGGAGATGGTCACTTCCCGTGCCCTCGTGGAGCGCACGCCGGAATCGCTGCGCATCATCTCGCACGACGAGGATGAGAAAGTCCGTTCCGTCCAGCTCTACGGCGTAGACCCCGTCACTGTGGGTGCGGCCGTCCGCATGCTGGTGGAGGAGGACCGGGCGGACCACATTGACCTCAACTTCGGCTGCCCCGTACCCAAGGTCACGCGGCGCGGCGGTGGTTCGGCGCTGCCCTGGAAGATCGACCTTTTTACCTCCATCGTCCAGACCGCCGTGCGGGAGGCGTCCAAGGGCGGCATCCCCCTGACCATCAAGATGCGCAAGGGCATCGACGATGACCACCTGACGTACCTCGACGCCGGCCGGATCGCGCGCGATTCCGGTGTTGCCGCCGTCGCCCTGCACGGCCGCACGGCGGCGCAGTTCTACTCCGGCCAGGCGGACTGGTCAGCTATCGCCCGCCTGCGCGAGGCGCTGCCGGACATTCCGGTGCTGGGCAACGGCGATATCTGGTCTGCCGAGGACGCCGTCCGCATGGTCCGCGAAACCGGCATCGACGGCGTCGTCATCGGCCGCGGCTGCCAGGGCCGGCCCTGGCTGTTCGGCGACCTGCAGGCGGCGTTCGACGGCAGCGACCAGCGGCACCGGCCGGGCCTGCGCGAAGTGGCCGAGGGCGTCTACCGGCATGCCGAACTCATGGTGGAAACCTTCGGCAATGACGAATACAAGGCGCTGCGGGAAATCCGCAAGCACATGGCCTGGTACTTCAAGGGCTACGTGGTGGGCGGCGAACTGCGGGCGAAACTCGCCACAGTGCCCACACTCGAAGTACTCCGCGAGCTGCTGGACCAGCTGGACATGGACCTGCCGTATCCCGGCGTTGATTCCGAAGGGCCCCGTGGACGCGCCGGCTCGCCGAAGAAACCGGCCCTGCCCAAGGACTGGCTGATGAGCCGCCAGCTGAACGAGGACCAGTCGCGGGACATTGCCGCGGCGGAACTGGATGTGTCCGGTGGCTGAAAGCCGGCTGGCGGATGCCCGCACCACCCCGCAGGCGCTGCCGGGCTACGAAGCCCACGATTCCGCCCGCTGGGTGGAGGAGCCGCCCAAGAGCACGTACCGCTCGGACTTCGAGCGTGACCGCGCCCGCGTGCTGCACTCCTCTGCGCTGCGCAGGCTCGGCGCCAAGACGCAGGTGGTTGCTCCGGACACCGACGACTTTGTCCGCACCCGGCTGACGCACAGCCTCGAGGTGGCCCAGGTGGGCCGGGAACTTGGCCGCGCCCTCGGCTGCGATCCCGATGTGGTGGACACCGCCTGCCTCAGCCACGACCTCGGGCACCCGCCGTTCGGGCATAACGGGGAATCGGCGCTCAACGAGATGGCCCATGCCATCGGCGGGTTCGAGGGCAACGCCCAGACCTTGCGCCTGCTCACCCGGCTCGAGCCGAAGGTCCTCGACCCGGAGGGCAGGCCGGCCGGCCTGAACCTCACCCGGGCCAGCCTTGACGCGGCCGCGAAATACCCGTGGTCCGCCCTGGACGCCCCCGTGATCCACGGGCAGCGGACCAGCAAGTTCGGCGCCTACGAGGACGACCTGCCCATCTTCAACTGGATCCGGGAAGGCGCCCCGGAACGGCGGTCCTGCCTCGAGGCGCAGGTCATGGACCTCGCGGACGACATCTCGTACTCGGTCCACGACGTTGAAGACGCGATCGTGGCCGGCCACTTCCAGCTGCGCTGGATGGACAACCCGGACCACCGGGCACGCGTGGTGGGCTACGCCAAGCAGTGGTACCTGCCGCACAACGATCCCGCCGCCATCGACGCCGCCCTGGCACGGCTGGAAGCCACGGACGTCTGGGTGCGCGAGGCGGACGGCAGCCGCAAGTCCATGGCGGCGCTGAAGGACATGACCAGCCAGCTCATTGGCCGCTTCTGCCAGAGCGCACTGGAAACCACCCGCGCCGTCTACGGTCCGGCGAACCTGACGCGGTACAACGCCGAGCTCATGGTTCCGGACGAGACCGTCATGGAAATTGCGGTGATGAAGGGCCTGGCCACCACCTTCGTGATGACCACGGACCACCGGCAGCCTATCTACGAACGCCAGCGCGAGGTGCTCCATGCCCTGGTCACGGCGCTGAACGCTTCTGGGGACCGCCACCTCGAGCCGATGTTCGCCGCGGACTGGCGGGAAGCTCCCGACGACGCCGCCCGGCTGCGTGTGGTCATCGACCAGGTGGCATCGCTGACGGACGGCTCCGCGCTAGCCATGTACGAACGGCTCGTGGGAAGCCTGCCGTCGCTTTGGTGACGGCCGTCATACGGCGGCTCCCGCCGCCGTGCCCGGGGACTAGGATTGCTTCGTGGCTGGGCTGATTAAACGGGAAGATATCGATGAAGTCCGCCAGCGCACGGACATCAAGGAAGTCGTCGACGGCTACGTCACGCTCAAGGGCGCCGGCCTCGGCTCCTACAAGGGCCTGTGCCCCTTCCACGACGAGCGCTCGCCGTCGTTCACCGTCCGCCCGCAGGTGGGCCGCTACCACTGCTTCGGCTGCGGCGAGGACGGCGACGTCATCTCGTTCGTGCAGAAGCTGGACCACACCTCCTTCCACGAGGCCGTGGAGAAGCTGGCCGCGCGGATCGGGTACGAGCTCCGCTACGAGGATGGCGGCACCGGACCCAGCCGCGAGGAAGTGGGCAAGCGGCAGCGGCTCCTGGACGCCCACAAAATCGCCGACGAGTTCTTCCGAGCCCAGCTGCTCACCGCCGGCGCCGCGGAAGGCCGGAAATTCCTGCAGCAGCGCGGCTTCGACCGGGCAGCCGCCGACCACTTCGGCGTCGGCTACGCACCCCAGGGCTGGGACGCGCTGCTCAAGCACCTGCGCGGGCGGGGCTTCACCGATGCCGAACTGAAGCTTACCGGGATGTTCTCCGAAGGCAACCGGGGCATCTACGACCGCTTCCGCGGCCGCCTGATCTGGCCCATCCGGGACATCGCCGGCGACACCATCGGCTTCGGCGCCCGCAAGCTGTATGAGGACGACCAGGGCCCCAAGTACCTCAACACCCCGGAAACCACGCTCTACAAGAAGTCCCAGGTGCTGTACGGGATCGACCTTGCCAAACGGAACATCGCCAAGGACCGGCAACTGGTGGTGGTGGAAGGCTACACGGACGTGATGGCCTGCCACCTCGCAGGAATTCCGACGGCGGTGGCCACCTGCGGTACGGCGTTCGCCGCCGACCACATCAAGATTGCCCGCCGCCTGCTCTCCGACGACGGCACCGGGGGAGAGGTCATCTTCACCTTCGACGGCGACGCGGCCGGCCAGAAGGCGGCCCTGCGGGCCTTTGAGGAGGACCAGCGCTTCGTGGCCCAGACCTACGTGGCGGTCGAACCCACCGGGGCCGACCCCTGCGACCTGCGCCAGACGCGGGGGGACGCCGCCGTCCGCGACCTCATTAGTTCCCGGCGCCCGCTTTTCGAATTCGCCATCCGCGCCACCCTGCGGCGGCACAACCTGGACACCGTGGAGGGACGGGTGGCCGCGCTGCGCGAGTCCGCCCCCGTTGTGGCCCAGATCCGCGACGCCGGGCTCCGGCCCGGCTATGCCCGGGAACTGGCGGGATGGCTGGGGATGCCCATTGAGGACGTCACGCGGGCCGTGGCGGCCGCCGCGAAGCGCGGGCCGGCCGGGGCCCAGGCTTCGGGGGCGCAGGCGTCCGGCTTACAAGCCGGCGGGGCAGCCGGCCGGTCCCACGCCGCCGGATACAACCAAGCCCCGGGGAACGGCCAGAACGTGCCCGGCGTAGCGGCGCTCCCGCCGTCGGGCGTTCTTCCGTCCTTCCACCGTCCGGATCCCCGGGACCCGGTGGCGTCCATGGAGCGGCAGGCGCTCGAGGTGGCCCTGCAGGAGCCGGCCATGCTGGGCGGGGCAGCCTGGGAGCGGTTTGCGACCGCCCGGTTCGCCACGCCTGCCTACCAGGCCATCCATGACGCCATCCGCGCCACGGCTCCCGGCTTCTCCGGGGATGCCGTGCAGTGGGTGGAGGCGCTGCGGCAGGAGGTTCCCGAACCCCTGCAGGCGTTGGTTTCGGAGCTCGCTGTGGTGCCGCTGCCGGCCCATACTGCCGAAGCGGTGCAGAAGTACTGCCGGGACATCCTCGCCAGGCTGTTCGAGCTGCAGATCACCCGTGTGAAGGCGGACAAGCTGGGGCAGCTGCAGCGGCTGGATGCCGCTGCCCACCCCGAGGAGTTCCAGCAGCTGAACCGGGAGCTCATGATGCTCGAAATGGAGCGCCGGTCGCTGCGCTCCGATGCCTAGCGTGCAGCAGCCTCGCGTGGAGCAGCGCCCCGGCCTCCCGGGCCGGGTCTTCGGTACCGGAAAGCCGCCGATTTCGTTTCCGGGCAGGGTGTTTGCTAGGCTAGTACCCGCTTCATTCCTCCTTAGCTCAATTGGCAGAGCATTCGACTGTTAATCGAAGGGTTGCTGGTTCAAGTCCAGCAGGAGGAGCGCACAGTCCCCGTTCCGGGTTCCGGAACGGGGACTTTTTTTATACCCGGGAGGGGTATTGGCGCCCAGTATTGGCGCCGATTTCACATTGCGGCAGAACGTTTGCTAATGTCATACCTGCTTCATTCCTCCTTAGCTCAATTGGCAGAGCATTCGACTGTTAATCGAAGGGTTGCTGGTTCAAGTCCAGCAGGAGGAGCGCACAGTCCCGCGGTTGGCCCCAGAGCCGGCCGCGGGACTTTTTTGTGCCGTCAGACGAAATCCATCTCCACCTGGAGGAAACGCTCGGCCTCGGCTACGGCGGCTTCAAACGCTTCCCTCTCCGTGGGGGACTTCCGCGGTTCGCGGGGGTGCCACTCGTGGGGCGAGGAGTGCACGCGCGTGAAGCCGCCGTCGGGCGGGGCGTAGAAGATGCCGAACCGCTGGACGGGCCATTCGGGGGAGGTTTCGGGGGCCACCAGCAGGGCAGCGTTGAAAGCCGGGTTGAACCACTGGGCTATGGGCCGGCGCCGGTCCTGAGTGAAAAGTCCCGCCGCATAGAGCGCTGCCGACTGCGCACTGGTCTGGGTGCACAGCCGGTCCCACCACAACGGCAGAATGCCGGAGTCGCACCGCTGCCACGTGGCCGGAAGTGGAGGATGGTCCTGCCAGTGGGGCACGTAACAACTTTATCGCTCAGGTACTCAGGCGAACAGATGGCCCGGCACCGGCCGCCTCCGGTCCGGAATCACGTCTGGAAGCACGTCCGGAGGCACGGCCTGGCCCAGGGGGAAGCGGCGGTCAGGGCCTGTTCCAGGGTCCCGGATTGACGCGGTACAGCAGTGCAGAACCGACGACGGCGCCCACCAGGATGCCCAGTGCCGCGTTGCCCATCATCCGGCCGGCGAAGAAACCGGCCACGGCGCCCAGGATGGCTCCGAGAAACAGCCCTCGGCCGTTGCGGTGGGGTTTGCGGGTCATGGTGCCAGCCTACCCGCGGCGGGGAACCGGCCGGGCCGTCAGTGGATGGATGGCACGGTCCGGGGCCGGACCACAAGCCACAGCGCCGCCGCGGCGAGGAAGATGCAGCACGCCTGCACCGCGCCCATGGGAGTGGCGGAATTGCCTCCCAGCCAACCCACGACGGGGGAGATGATGCCCGCCATCAGGAAGGTGGACGCCCCGAGCAGCGACGCCGCCGTGCCAGCCTGCGCCCCGTGGCTGGCCAGCGCCAGGACCTGCACACAGGGGAAGGTGAACCCGGTGCCCAGGATGTAGAACCACAGCGGGACCATGACGCCCCAGAGCCCGAACCCCAGCTGGTCGAACACGACGATCAGCACGGCCATCAGGAACATCCAGGCGGTGGAGCAGGCCAGGATCCACTGCGGCGGGACCCGCTTGATCAGCCGGGAACTTGTCTGGACCCCCGCGACGATACCCAGCGAGTTGATGCCGAAGAGCAGGCCGTACTGCTGGGGTGAGAATCCGAAGACGTCCTGGAACAGGAACGGGGAAGCCGAGAGGTAGGTAAACAGGCCACCGAAGTTCATTCCGCCCAGCATCAGCAGGCCCACGAAGATGCGGTCGGAGAAGAGCACACCGTACCGTTGCCGGGCCGTCAGGCCGGACTGGCCCCGCTTCTCCCGCGGCAGGGTCTCCCGGACCAGCACGACGGCGGCAAGGATTACCGCCGTGCCGTAGCAGGCCAGGAACACGAAGATGCCCGGCCACGGCATGACCAGGAGAAGCTGGGACCCAATGACGGGCGCCAGGATGGGCGCGAGCCCGTTGACCAGCGCCATCCGGGAGAACATCCGGACCATGGCGTACCCACTGAACAGATCCCTGACCATGGCCATCGCCACCACGCCGCCGCCGGCCGCGCCGATGCCCATGAGGACCCGGAACACGCCAAGGGTCGCGATGTCGGTGGAGAGCGCGGCGCCCAGCGAGGCGGCGATGTGCAGCGCGGTGGCCAGGATCAGCGGGAGCCGCCGCCCGAACTTGTCGCTGAAAGGACCCACCACCAGTTGCCCCAGGGCAAAGCCGACAGTGGTGCCGGTCAGGGTGAGCTGGACGGCAGCTTCTGAGACGTTGAGGCTCGCTTCCAGGGCGGGGAAGGCCGGCAGGTAGAGGTCCACCGTGAACGGCCCGAGGGCGGTCAAGGCGCCGAGTAGGAGGATGTAGAGGAATTTCTGCCGGCGGCTGAGCGCATCGCCCGGGTTGGTGGTGGTCACAGAGAACCATCCTAGGGCTGACAGATCAGACTTTTACAGCGTTGGAGGGCTCGCCGGGGCTAATTCCAGAAGTTCCGGCTGACCCTGAATGGTAGTTTTGTCAGCGGGGGCGCGCGGGCTCACCGGAAACCCCCGAAGCAGCGAAGAAACATCGACGACGGAACCAGTTAGGCGGAACCTATGAGCGGGCGTCACAGCGGGCGGACCAACCAAGGACTGCGTATCACTGCGCTGCCAAAAACGTTGAGGCTCGCCATCAAACTGGCGCCGCGCCAGCTCAACGATGAGATCGCGCTGGCCAAGATTGAGGCAAAGCGCAAAGGCAAGCAGCTTGGCGTCGCCGGCGCCTTCTTCGGGGTGGCCGCCGTCTTCCTGGCGCTGCTGGTTACGGGACTCATCGTTGCGGCCATCATGGGGCTGGCCACCATCATGCCGGCCTGGCTGGCGGCCCTGCTCGTCAGCGCGGTCTTCCTGCTCATTGCCCTGATTGGCGGGCTCATCGGCCTCCGGAAGTTCAAGCAGGCCATGCCGCTGATTCCCGAGGACACTGTCCGTGGCCTCAAACACGACCTGGGCATCGCGAAGGAGGGCTCGGACTTCGACGCCGCCGTGCTTGATCCCAACTCGCCCCAGGCCAAGGCCGCCGCGGAAGCAAAGGCCGCCGAGAAGGCCAAGGAGAAGGCCGACAAGGAAGCCAAGAAGGCTGCCGAGGCAGTGGACGTTCCCGTGCCCACCGAGTCTGAACTCCGCCGCCGGCTGAAGCAGCGCCGTGAACACCTGACCGGTGTGCGGGATGAGCTTGGTGAGGAACTGGACGTCAAGACCCAGGCCCAGGCTCTCCTCGGTGTGGCGAGGCACCGCGCGGCGGAAGGCAACGAGAAGCTCCAGGGGACCCGTCAACGCGCGGCTGAACGCTTCGCCGCCATGTCGGCGTCGGCCCGCTCCGGGGCCTCGGAGGCTTCGCTGCCCGGCCAGCTGGAGGCGCGGTGGAAGCCGCTCCTTGCCCTCGCAGCCTCCGCTGCCGTCCTGCTCACCCTGCTGCGGAAACTCTTCAAGAGCTGAGCTTTGCCCTGAACGAAGACTGTACGAGGCCGCCGGCCGTGGAGAGGAAGGCCTGATGAAATTCATCGGCGCTGGTTCCCGTCCCGGCCAGCCGCATGTCGATCGCGATCTGGTCTATACCGTCCCCAATCTCCTCACGGTGCTGCGCTTCATGGGCGTGCCGATCTTCATCTGGCTGGTGCTGGCCCAGAAAGAATACGGACTTGCCGTGCTGGTGCTGGCCATCATGGGCAGCACCGACTGGGTGGACGGCTACATCGCCCGGCGGTTCAACCAGACCTCCAAACTGGGGCGCGTCCTGGATCCCATCGCCGACCGGCTGGCCCTGATAGCCGTCGCGGTCACCCTGGTGATCGCCGGCGTCGTGCAGTGGTGGTACCTGGCGGCGCTCGTGGTTCCCGACGCCGTCCTGCTGGGCATGTCGCTGTTCTACTTCCGCGGACACCCGGACCTGCCCGTCAGTCTCGTAGGCAAGGCCCGCACCGGCCTGCTGCTGCTGGGAACTCCGCTCCTGGTGCTGTCCAAGCTGTCCACTCCCTTCGCCGGAGCATGGTTCGTCGCGGCCTGGGTGGTCCTGGGGCTGGGGCTCGTCGGCCACTGGATTGCTGCCTACAACTATTTCTGGGCGATCAAACGCAAAGGAAAAATGCTGACGGCCGACGACGGCGGGAACGGCTGATGGTCTGGGTTGCGGTTTTGCTCGCGGTCATGGGCGCCTTTTGCCTCGCCTTTGGTGCCCAGCGCCAGGGCAGCGCCGTTAAGGGGGACACCGGCGGCCTGGCGCTGAGCTCCAACGGTTTCCTGCGCCTCCTGCGAAACCCGCGGTGGGTCTTTGGCCTCCTCCTGCTTTGCATGGGGATGGCCCTGAACTCCGTAGCACTGGTCACGGCACCCCTCACCGTGGTGCAGCCCATCGGCGCCATCGCCCTGGTGATCACCACCGTGGTCAACAGCAAGGACCAGGGGCTGAGCATCAACCGCGCCACGGTGGTGGCCATCACCGCGTGCGTGACGGGATCGGCGCTGTTCGTCCTGCTTGCAGTGTTTGTCACGCAGGAAAGCCACCACGTCACGCCTGAAGACGAGCTCACTATTGTGCTGCTGCTTGCTCTTGCGGTGGGCATCTTCGGCAGCCTCGCCGCCATGTTCAAGCACCGCATGAGTGCGTTCATATACATCCTGGGCGCCGGCATCCTGTTCGGTTTCGTGGCCGTGCTGACGCGGATCATCGGCAAACACCTGCTTGATCCAAACGGCCTGTTCCTGCTGAACGTGCCGTGGTATTCGGTGGTGGCCATCGCAGCGGCCGGGGGACTGGGGTCCTGGTTCGTCCAGAGTGCGTACTCCACCGGTCCGCCGGACCTGGTGATCGCCGGCCTCACCGTGGTGGACCCCATTGTGGGCATCGCGATCGGCATCACGATCCTTGGCGAGCTGCGCCCCGATGTCCACGCCGTCCTGGCGATTGCCATGGGTACGGCGGCAACCCTTGCTATCGTGGGGGTAATCGCCCTTTCACGACACCATCCCGAGGTCACCAAACGGAAGAAGGACGTTCGGAAGGCCACGGGCAGGGCGTCCCACTAGCCGAGTTTTACTGCGGACCAGGCAAGAATGTGCCGGTGCACGACGTGCCGGCACCGGCCAGTGTGGTCAGCCGCAGCCGACCACCATGACCACCAGGAGCTTTCTACGTGACCATGCCCGACGCCCAGCGCCCACTGACCATCCTCATCGCGGCGGACACCTATCCGCCCCACGTTAACGGAGCCGCCCAGTTCGGCTACCGGCTGGCCAAGGGCATGACGGCGCGCGGACACGACGTCCACGTGCTGGCGTGCCGTCAGGACAAGGGCAAGAGCTTCACGGAGTTCCGCGCCGAAGCCACTGTCCACCGCCTCCGCTCGCACAGCGTGTTCACGCACGAATACTTCAGGGTCTGTTTCCCGTGGGAGATCAAGAAGGAAATCAGCCTGCTGTTCGACAAGGTCCAGCCGGACGTGGTGCACATCCAAAGCCACTACATGATCGGCGAACACGTCCTGTACGAGGCGGTGAAGCGCGGCGTCCGCGTCGTGGCCACCAACCATTTCATGCCGGAGAACCTCAACCCCTTCCTGCCGTTCCCGCAGTGGTTCAAGGACATCATCGGGAAGATCTCCTGGAAGGACATGGGGAAGGTGATGGGACAGGCGGACGTCGTCACCACGCCCACGCCGCTGGCCGCCAAAGCGATGCACCAGCACGCCTTCCTGCGGAAGGTGCTGCCCCTGTCCAACGGCATCGACTCGGCAGCATACGAGCCCAAGCCGGACGAGGTCATTGAACCGCACGAACACCCCACCGTGCTGTTTGCCGGGCGGTTGGCTGAGGAGAAGCACGTTGACGTGCTGATCAAGGCGGTGGCCGACACCCCTGCCGACCTGAACGTCCATCTGGAAATCGTCGGCGGCGGCGAGGTGCGCCCGTCGCTGGAGGCCCTGGTGGAACGGCTCGGACTGCAGAACCGGGTGAAGTTCCTGGGCCTGGCCAGCGATGACGAACTCCGGGAGGCCTACATCAGGGCCGACCTGTTCTGCATGCCAGGTACAGCGGAACTGCAGTCGCTGGTCACGCTGGAGGCCATGTCCGCATCGACGCCCGTCCTCCTGGCGGACGCCATGGCCCTTCCGCACCTGGTGCGCGACGGGGAAAACGGCTACCTGTTCAGGCCGAACGACAGTGCAGACCTCGCGGGGAAAATCACCCGGATTTTCCGCCTGCCGGCCGAGGAACGCAAAGCCATGGGCAACGCCAGCCGGTGCATGGTGGAACCGCACAGCATCCAGGGGACCCTGCAGACATTTGAGGACCTGTACTACGGGGCGAACTACGAGGACAAGGTCGTCTAAGGTCCTGCCCGTCAGCGGGCCAGCGGCGTGTGAAGTGGTCTGAAGCGCTTCGCCGGTTTGCTAGAGTAAGTCTGCCCAGCCGACGACGGGCACCTTCCGGGCCGGCGCTGGCCGGGCGCACCTTGCGGTAAACAGCGCAGGTGCATGGGGCTATAGCTCAGCTGGTTAGAGCGCGGGACTCATAATCCTAAGGTCCTCGGTTCAAGTCCGAGTAGCCCTACCTCCAGAGCCCTGATCTGCGTCTCCGCGGATCAGGGCTCTTTTCATTTTCCGCCGGCCTGGGATATGTTACTGACCAGTAACTATCCCGCCGGCGTCGTGATGTTCCACCACGGACGCTGGCCTGTGCGAAGGAGCGCCATGTCCGCTGCTGCAACTGACATCAACAGCCTGCCCTACGCCGACGCCGACTTCTTCTCGTTCGAACAGCTGCTCAGTTCCAAGGAGCAGGACAGGCTGGCCGAGGTCCGTTCCTTCCTGGCCCGGGAAGTAAAGCCGATCGCGGTGGACTGTTGGAACCGCGGCGAATTTCCCCTGGACCTGGTTCCCAAGCTGGCCGAGCTAGACCTGGTCAGCCCGGTGCGACGGCAGGGCCATTCCAATCTGTTCGCCGGCATCGTGCACGCGGAAGTTACCCGCGCGGACACGTCCATCGCCACCTTCATGGGTGTGCACGACGGCCTTTTCACCGGTTCCATCGAGGCCCTGGCCTCCCGGGAGCAGCAGGATGCCTGGCTACCGGACATCTACTCGCTGCGCAAGATCGGCGCCTTCGGGCTGACGGAACCCCTGGGCGGTTCGGACGTAGCCGGCGGCACGCGCACCACGGCCAGGCGGGACGGCGACCGCTGGATCCTTAACGGCGCCAAGCGCTGGATCGGCAATGCAACCTTTTCCGACTGGGTGGTGGTCTACGCGCGCGATGTGGCCGACAACCAGGTCAAGGCTTTCCTCGTGGATACTGGACTGCCGGGATTCAGCGCAACGAAGATCGAGAACAAGATTTCGCTGCGGACAGTGCAGAACGCCGACATCACCCTCGAAAATGTGGCGGTGCCGGACTTCTTCAAGCTGGCCAACGCCAACAGCTTCCGCGACACCAACAAGGTCCTGAAGGTCACCCGCCTCGCCGTTGCCTGGCAGGCGGTGGGCCAGCAGCTAGCCGCCTTCGACGTGGCCCGGCGTTACGCCGTGGAGCGGCACCAGTTCGGGCGCCCGCTGGCCTCGTTCCAGCTGGTGCAGAGCCAGCTGGTCCAGATCCTGGGGAACGCGGTCAGCTCCATGGGCATGATGGTGCGGCTCTCCCAGCTCGAGGATGCAGGCCAGGCCAAGGATGAGCAGTCAGCCCTCGCCAAGGCGTTCACCACAGCGCGGATGCGGGAGAGCGTTGCCATCGGCCGCAGCCTCCTTGGCGGAAACGGCATTGTGACGGACTTTGAGATGGCAAAGATCTTCGCCGACGCCGAAGCGATCTACTCCTACGAGGGCACCCACGAAGTAAACACGCTGGTGGCCGGCCGGGCCATTACCGGCGTCTCAGCGATCGTCTAACAGGCGCTATCGTCTGGCAGGCGAGATCCCTGCGTCAGTTCAGCGGCAGCAGCACCGAGGGGCGCAGGTCCAGGATGAAGGACAGCGGATTGAGGTACTCCTCCCCGCGGCGGACGCCCCAGTGCACGCACGGCCGGGGACCGCAATGGCCGGCCAGCAGGGTGCCCACCATGGCACCCTTGGCCACGGAAGCGCCCTTCCTGAGTGTGCTCCGCACCGGTTCGAAGCTGCTGCGGAGGCCATTGCCATGATCGATGGTGATGACGGGCCGGTCCACCACCACACCCACAAAACTGACGGTTCCGGACTCCGGGGCGGTGACCGGGCCGCCGTCGGACGCTGATCCGAGGTCCACGCCCCGGTGCCCGCTCAGCCATGGTTTGGCCGGGGGATCGAACGGACGCAGGACCGGCGGCCGCGGCGCAAGTGGCCAGCGCCAGCCCGCCGGCGCCGGCGTGGTGGCCCGGGACGAAACCCCGGCGGGGGAAAAGACCGGGACGCCGGGGTCTGTTCCCGCAGCCGGCGGTGCGGGCGCGGCGGAAGGTGCGGCAGCCGCCGTCGTGAGCAGGAGCACCGCCGCCATCGCGTGAGCTTTCATGTCGCCAGCATGGTCGCCCGATCCGCCTGCCGGAACGGGGCCTTCGGCCTATGTGGAAAACGCCGCCCGGTGCGGCCGAACCGGTGCATTTGCCGCGGTCCGCTGTAGTACACTTGGTGGAGCAGTTTGCTGTGCCCTCAACGCATTCCATTTCGTGGCTAGCGTCAGCACGCCCCATTCAGGAGTGCGGGGGAGCAGTAGCTGACTACGCGTATCCAGCCCTCCACAACCGGTAAGCAGTTGCTTGCTGCTGCGGAGGATTGTGCCTCTTGCGGTCAGGTCCGGCAACGGTCCTGATGAGATGTGCAATGGATGCCAGGAGCCTGTGCCCGCCCGGGCAGGGCTAAATAACCGTCAACTATTGGCAGGGTAAGAGCGGCCGCGGCCGCTCTCATGAATGACCTGCCGGAAGGAGCGTCGGCATGCCCGTCGTAACCATGCGCCAGCTGCTTGACAGCGGCGTCCACTTTGGACACCAGACCCGCCGTTGGAACCCGAAGATGAAGCGCTTCATCTTCACCGAGCGCAACGGCATCTACATCATTGACCTCCAGCAGTCGCTGTCCTACATCGACCGTGCCTACGAGTTCGTCAAGGCCACCGTTGCCCACGGCGGCACCGTGCTCTTCGTCGGCACCAAGAAGCAGGCCCAGGAAGCCATTGCCGAGCAGGCCACCCGCGTTGGCCAGCCGTACGTCAACCAGCGTTGGCTCGGCGGCATGCTCACCAACTTCCAGACTGTTGCCAAGCGTATCCAGCGCATGAAGGAACTCGAAGAGATCGACTTCGACGACGTCGCCGGTTCCGCTTACACCAAGAAGGAACTGCTGCTCCTGCGCCGCGAGCTGACCAAGCTCGAGTCCAACCTCGGTGGTATCCGCAACCTGACCAAGGCACCGTCCGTGCTCTGGGTTGTTGACACCAAGAAGGAGCACCTGGCTGTTGACGAGGCCAAGAAGCTCAACATCCCGGTTGTGGCCATCCTGGACACCAACTGCGATCCGGACGAGGTCGACTTCCCGATCCCGGGCAACGACGACGCCATCCGCTCCGTGAACCTCCTGACCCGCGTTGTTGCTGACGCCGTTGCCGAGGGTTTGATCGCCCGCAACCAGCGCGCAACCGGCACCACCGAGACTCCGGAAGAGCCGCTGGCTGAATGGGAGCGCGAGCTCCTCGAAGGCAGCAAGGCCGAGGAAGCTCCGGCTGCCGAGGCTGCTCCCGCCGCTGAGGAAGCCCCGGCTGAGGTCGAGGGCACCGACTCCGCGAAGTAACAACTTCATCGGGATTTCCGGGCGCTGTCCGCAGCGTCCGGGCAACTGACAGGATGGCCGCTCACCCAGTGAGCTGCCGTCCTGTCGGTCCGTACACACAAAAATTTTCTAGACAGAGGGGTTCACATGGCGAACTACACTGCCGCTGATATCAAGGCTCTGCGCGAGCGCACCGGCGCCGGCATGATGGATGTCAAGAAGGCTCTCGACGAAGCCAACGGCGACGCCGAGAAGGCGATCGAGATCATCCGCATCAAGGGCCTGAAGGGCGCCACCAAGCGCGAAGGCCGCTCCACCGCTGAAGGCCTGGTTGCTGCCAAGGTCCAGGGCGGCGTCGGCGTAATGATCGAGGTCAACTGCGAGACCGACTTCGTCGCCAAGGCTGACAAGTTCATCCAGCTGGCTGACAAGGTCCTGGCCATCGCCGTCGAGTCCGGCGCTGCCGACCTCGAGACCCTGCTCGCCACCGATGTCGACGGCAAGCCGCTGTCCGAGGTTGTCGTCGAAGAAGGCGCAATCCTCGGCGAAAAGGTTGTTGTCCGCCGCATCGCCCGCATCGAGGGTGCCACGGTCGACGCTTACCTGCACAAGACCTCCAAGGACCTCCCGGCCCAGGTCGGCGTCCTGTTCGCTGTTGACGGCGAAGGCGAAGCAGCTGCAACCGCAGCCCACGACGTCGCCGTGCACATCGCGGCAATGGCCCCGAACTACCTCTCCCGCGAGGACGTTCCGGCGGACCTGGTCGAGTCCGAGCGCCGCATCGCCGAGGAAACCGCAAAGGCCGAGGGCAAGCCCGAAGCTGCGATGACCAAGATCGTCGAAGGCCGCGTTACCGGCTTCTACAAGGGTGAGGTCCTGGTTGACCAGGCTTTCGCCAAGGACGCCAAGAAGTCTGTGGCGCAGGTCCTCGAAGAGGCCGGCGTCAAGGGAACCGCGTTCACGCGTTTCCGCGTCGGCTCCTAGTCTGACACGCAAGGGGGTGGCCACTTCGGTGGCCGCCCCTTTTGCATGCACCGGCCACATAAGAATGTGAGCGCTGGCCGGATGCGCGATAACCTAGCTCAGAGTTCACCAAACGGAAGGCACCATGGAAGCCGTCAATACTCCCGTCCAGTCAGAGAAGAGCAGGCGCCGGGTTCTCCTGAAGCTGTCCGGTGAAGTCTTCGGTGGCGGCAAGCTGGGCGTCGACCCGGAGACCGTCCGCGCCGTAGCCAAGGAGATCGCCGCAGCCGTACCCGACGTCGAGGTGGCCATCGTGGTTGGCGGTGGCAACTTCTTCCGGGGTGCCGAACTGTCCCAGAGCGGCATGGACCGTTCGCGTGCCGACTACATGGGCATGCTGGGAACCGTCATGAACTGCCTCGCTCTGCAGGACTTCCTGGAGCAGGCCGGTGTTGAGACCCGGGTCCAGACCGCCATCACCATGGGACAGGTGGCCGAGGCCTACATTCCCCGCCGCGCCATCCGCCACATGGAAAAGAACCGTGTGGTCATCTTCGGCGCCGGCGCAGGCCTGCCGTACTTCTCCACGGATACCGTGGCTGCCCAGCGCGCACTCGAGGTGCACGCCGACGTGGTGCTGATGGCCAAGAGCGGCGTGGACGGTGTGTACACCGCCGACCCGAAGAAGGACCCGACGGCGGAGAAGCTTGAAAACCTCAGCTACGACGACGCGCTCCGCCGCGACATCCGCGTCATGGACCAGACCGCAATGACCATGTGCAAGGACAACAAGCTCTCCATGGTGGTGTTCGGCATGGAAGGCGAAGGCAATGTCACGCGCGCCATCCGCGGCGAAAAGCTGGGAACGCTGGTCACACCCTAGTTACAGCTAGGATATTTCTAGGACGGTTCCGCCCATTGGGCGGGACCAGGATTATGAAATGCCCGGTTGGCCGGGAACCAATTTCTGAGGAGAGATCGTGATCGAAGAAACCTTGCTCGAAGCCGGGGACAAGATGGACAAGGCTGTTGAGGTAGCCAAGGAAGACTTCGCCTCGATCCGCACCGGCCGTGCCACCCCCGGCCTGTACAACAAGGTCATGGTGGAGTACTACGGAACCCCTACACCGCTGCAGCAGTTGGCGTCCTTCGCGGTTCCCGACGCCCGCACCATCCTCATCACGCCCTACGACAAGGCCGCCCTGCGCGACATCGAGCGTGCGCTGAGCGATTCCGAGGTCGGCGCCAACCCGTCCAACGACGGCAACGTCATCCGCATCACCATCCCGGAGCTGACGAAGGAACGCCGCAAGGAATACGTCAAGATCGTCAAGTCCAAGGGTGAGGACGCCAAGGTGTCCATCCGCAACATCCGGCGCAAGGCCAAGGAAACCCTTGACCGGCTCGTCAAGGACGGCGAAGCCGGCGAAGACGAGGGCGCCCGCGGCGAAAAGGAGCTCGACGTGATCACGAAGCAGCACGTCGACGGCATCGACGAGCTCCTCAAGCGCAAGGAAGCTGAGCTGCTCGAGGTCTGATGGGCCAGGCACAGCAGGCCCCCGGTGCGCGGGCCCGAACCCGGACCCGCCAGCCAAGACCCAACCCCACCCCCGGGGCGGGGCGCAACCTGCCGGCGGCTATCGCCGTGGGCCTGGCCATGCTCCTTGCGGTGCTCGGCGGGCTGCTCTTCCTGCCGCTCGGCTTTGTTGCCGTCGTCACCACCTTCGCGGCCTTCGGCGTGTGGGAGATTTTCCGTGCGCTCGAAGCGAACGGCACACGCCTGCCCATCGTGCCGGTCATGGTGGGCACGCTGGCGATGCCCTTCTCGGCCTACTTCGGCGGTCTGGAAAGCCTGCTGTTCGCGATGCTTGCCAGCAGCGTGGCGGCGCTGCTCTGGCGGTCGGTGGAAAGTGCAACGGGTTCGGCCCGCAGCATTTTCGCCGGGGTGTTCACCCTCGCCTGGGTGCCCTTCCTGATCAGCTTCGCCGCGCTGCCGCTGCACGTCGAAGGCGGCGCCTCCCCGGTGGGACCGTGGCCCGGCGGAACTGTGCCGGAGGGCGCCTGGCAGATTGTCATCCTGCTGCTCCTGGTGGTTTCCAACGACACGTTCGGTTACCTCGTGGGCGCCCGGTTGGGTAAGCACCCCATGGCGCCAAAGATCAGCCCGAAGAAGTCCTGGGAGGGATTCGCCGGATCCATCGCGGGAGCCATGCTCGTCGGTATCCTGGCCAGCATCTTCCTGCTGGACAAGCCCTGGTGGGTGGGGGTTGTGCTGGCAATCGGCATGGTCGCTTCCGCCACTGCCGGCGACCTCGCCGAATCGATGGTCAAACGCGAACTCGGCGTCAAGGACATGAGCAGCATCCTGCCAGGACATGGCGGGGTGATGGACCGGCTGGACTCGATCGTGTTCGCCTCGCCGGTGGCCTTTATGCTGTTCGTCCTGTTCTCCGGGGCCTGAGTGGTTCCCGGCCAGAGTTTACCGGCCCGGGTTTTCCGGCGGGGGCTCTGGCATCCGGCCCTCCGCAACGCCCTAGAATAATGCGGTTACGACCCGCCGAAGAAGCATCGAAGGAAACATGGTGAGAGTGGACAGCAAGCGTCAGATTCCCGCGTCGTTCGAACGCGTCGCGCGGACCGACTACGGCTACAACGCCAAGCAGGTGGACCAGTTCCTCCAGCAGGCCCGCGTATCACTGGAGACGCCCGAGGCTGCCGCCCGCCTCATCAAGAGCGCTGATGTCCGGTCCGTGTCCTTTGACCCCGTGAAGGGCGGGTACTCGGCCATCGCCGTGGACGCCGCGCTGGACCGGCTTGAAGACGCCTTCGCCCGCCGGGAACGGGACGACCTCATCGCCGAACGGGGCGAGGATGCCTGGCTTCGCCAGATCGGACAGCTTTCCGGGACGCTCCGCGGCCGCCTTCACCGGCCCGACGGCGAGAGGTTCCGCCGCCCGGCCAAGAAAAAGGCGCGCAGCTACAACACCAAAGACGTGGACAGCCTGTGCCGGGACCTGATCGGTTACCTGGAGCAGGACAAGCCCCTCAGCGTCGATAACGTGCGCCGGGCCGTCTTCCGGCCCGCCGTTGGCACGGACGGCTACGAGGAGACCCAGGTGGACGCCTTCCTCGACCGGGTGGTCGAGCTGATGGCCGCCATCGACTGACGGCCTGACTGACTGACGGCCCGGCAGCCCGGCGACCCCCGGCCGCTCAGCGTTCCGTGGCCAGCGGCCGCTCGGGTGTGTGCAGCCTGGTCATCACCCGGGTGATGGTCCGCGGCACCCGGGAACTGGTGGCACGCGATGTCAGGACCATCACGGTGAAGGCAGCCGGCACCGTCCAGGCCGCGGGCTGCGCCAGCCACGGCGGCGTTCCCGCCACACCGAGCACCGTCCCCGCCACCATGGCGCCGCCACAGAGGAGGCCGCCGGTCACCATGCCGGCGATGGCGCCGGCGTCGGTCAGGCCCCGCCACCAGATGCCGAGCAGCAGGACCGGGCAGATGGTTGACGCCGTGAAGGCGAAGACCAGGCCCACGCTGCCGGCGAGTGCCAGCGAGTCCGTCATGAGCGCCAGGCCCAGCGGAACGGTAATCGAGACCAGCGCCGCCACCCTGAAGCCGCGCACACTGCCGCCCAGGACGTCCTGGCTGATCACGCCGGCCAGTGACACGACGAGCCCCGACGTTGTGGACAGGAACGCCGCGAAGGCCCCCGCCACGACGAGGGCAGACAACAATTCGCCCGCCGGGCCCCCGACGAGACGACCCGGAAGCAGCAGCACCAGGGCATCCGCCTGCCCCGTCCTGGCCAGATCCGGGGCGAACAGCCTGCCGGCCAGGCCGTACGCCGTGGGAAAGAGATAGAACACGGACAACAGGCCCAGCACGATCAGTGTGGTCCGCCGCGCGGAGTGCCCGTCAGGGTTGGTGTAGAAACGGACCAAAACGTGCGGCAGGCCCAGCGTTCCGAACAGCAGGGCAACAAGGAGCGAGATGCTCTGGTAGGGGCTGGCCGGACCCGCTCCGCCCGGATTCGTGGCCGCAGCCGCCAGCGCCGGGGAGCCGTCGTCTGCCAGCACCAGCAGGATGAAGATCAGCGGCACGGCCAGCGCCGTGAGCTTCAGCCAATACTGGAAGGCCTGGACGAAGGTGATCGAACGCATGCCGCCGGCCACCACGGTGAGGCACACCACCACCACGACGGCGGTTGAACCGGTCCAGGCCGGAAGGCCGGTAGTGGTCCGGATCGTCAGGGCAGCGCCGTGCAGCTGCGGGACGATGTAGAGCCAGCCCACAATGACCACAGCCACGCTGGTGACACGGCGCACGGCCCGCGAATCGAGCCTGGCCTCGGTGAAATCTGGGATTGTGTAGGCCCCGGAACGCCGCAGCGGCGCGGCCACGAACAACAGCAGCATCAGGTACCCGGCGGTGTAGCCCACCGGATACCACAGGGCATCCGTGCCGGACAGCAGGATCAGGCCGGCCACGCCCAGGAAGCTGGCGGCGGACAGGTACTCGCCGCCGATTGCCGACGCGTTCCACCACGGCGGCACGGTCCGGGAGGCGACATAGAAGTCGCCGGTGGTGCGGGAGATCCGCAGGCCGTAGAAGCCGATCACCGCCGTCGCCACGGAAACGGCCGCCACCGCCGCGATGCCCACTGCCGGGTTCACCGGAGCATCACTTTGTCCCCGGCGAGGTCGCGGTAGCGGGCTTCGTTCCGTGCCGCGCTGCGGATGTACAGCCAGGCGCTGATTCCGGTCACAGGGTAGATCCCGGCGCCCAGGAGGATCCAGTCGAACGGAATGCCGGCAAACCGGGTCTCCGCCAGTCCAGGTATCGCGCCAAGCAGCAGCGGAAAGGCACCGAGGATCAGCAGGAACCCGCCGGCCACCACCAGGGCAAGCCTGAGCTGGGAGCGGATCAGCGAGCGGACGAACACCTGGCCGACGGCCGACTCCTCGGCGGAGTCCCGCGGTTCAGCCGTCGGCCGCGCCGCTGAACGGGGTGCCGTGACCCTGACGCGCGTCATGCCTGCGGCCGGATCCTGGTGGCCTCAAGCTTCTCGCGGACGGCCGGCAGGTGCCGGCGGCTGATCGGCAGTTCAGCGTCCTCGACTGACACGCTGGGGCGTCCGGCGGCGAGCTTGAGGTGGGAGACGTGGGCGAGTGACACCAGGTAGGAGCGGTGGGTGCGGATGAAGCCGGCGTCCGCCCACTGCTGTTCCAGGTCGGCCAGGGGAACCCGGATCAGGTAGCTGGCATCGGCGGTGTGGAGCCGGGCGTAGTCACCCTGCGCCTGGACGTACGTGACGTCGTCGCGCCGGATCATCCTGGTGGTGCCGCCCTGGTCCACCGTGATCATCTCGGGCGCGGCACCGCCGTCGCGAATCAGTTCACTGATCCGGCCCACGGAGCGGGCCAGCCGCTCGGCCCGAACGGGCTTCAGCAGGTAGTCCACGGCCGCGAGCTCGAACGCCTCCAGGGCACAGTCCTCATCGGCTGTCACGAAGACGACGGCGGGGGGCCGACTGCTGCGGGATATGGCCCGTGCGATGTCCAGGCCGGATACCGACGGCATGTGGATGTCGAGGAAGACGGCGTCCACCGCCTCTGCTTCGAGGACCCGAAGCGCCTCGGCACCGGATGAGGCGCGGAGGATGGTGCCGATCCTCTCGTCACTGCCCAGGAGGAAGGCGAGCTCCTCAATCGCGGGCAGCTCGTCGTCGGCGACGAGAACGTTAATCATGCTCCTAGGGTATCTTTCGGCTCCGCAGCTTCGGGCCCGGGAACGTCCGGTGCCGGCAATTTCATGCGTCGTGGTCCGGCTGGGACTTGGGGACGCGCATGGTGATGAGTGTGCCTTCTCCGGGAGCCGTCTCGATCACCAGGCCGTGCTCGTCGCCGTACACCTGCCGGAGCCGGGCATCGACGTTCCGCAGGCCCACGTGCTCACCGTCCAGGTGGCCGGCCAGCATGGACTGCAGCTGAACCGGGTCCATTCCCACGCCGTCGTCCTCGATGGTGACCTCGGCGAACGCGCCCGAATCGTTGGCGGAGATGGTGATGTGGCCCGGCCCCTCCTTCGCCTCCAGGCCGTGCCGGACCGCATTCTCCACGAGCGGCTGCAGGCTCAGGAAGGGGATCACCGTGCTCAGCACCTCCGGCGCAATCCGCAGGCTGACCTGCACCCGCTCGCCGAACCTGGCCCGCTCCAGCAGCAGGTACCTGTCGATGCAGCGCAGCTCCTCGGCCAGCGTGGTGAAGTCCCCGTGCCGCCGGAACGAGTAGCGGGTGAAGTCCGCAAACTCCACCACCAGTTCCCGCGCCCGGGCCGGATCGGTGTTGATGAAGGAGGCAATCGCGTTCAGCGAGTTGTAGATGAAGTGCGGGCTGATCTGGGCGCGGAGGGCCCGCACCTCCGCCTCCATGAGGAGCGTCCGGGAGGCATCCAGCTCGGCCAGCTCCACCTGTGCGGCCACCCAGTCGGCCACTTCGGTGGTGGCCCGCACCAGCCCTGCCCCCGCCTGCGGGGCGAAGGCGGCAACCGCTCCCACCACGCGAGAGCCGGCCCGGACGGGAGCCACGACGGCCGCCGCGACTGATCCGGACTTGGGGGACCGTAGCTGGAGGTCGGCGGCGTTGAAAACCTGTGTCCTGCCGTTGGAGAGCACATCCGCGGCGAGCCCCATGAGCCCAGGACGCAGTTCCTCCGCGGTACCGTCCCAGGCCAGCACACCGGAAACATCCAGGATGGCCAGCGCGTCACAGCCAAGCAGGGTGCGCAGCTGGCGGCTGGCCTTGGCGGCGCCCGCGGGGTTCAGGCCGGTCCGCAGGTGCCGTCCCGCTTTCGAGGCGGCGTGGAGGGTGTTGTAGGTGGCCCGCTCGGCATCGGTGCCCAGCTCGCGGAAGGAGCGCAGCACCTTGAGCCCGACGGCGACGACGACGGCCACCGCGAGCGCGATGACGGCCACGGCGGCTGCGGAATAGAGAGGGGAATCCGGCATGCTGCCCAGCGTAGCGCGTGCCGTTTGGCGCAGCATCGCCGCCGTTGGCCGACCGGCTGCGCGCAACCACTGGCTTATCATCCCGGCAGCGACGCACAGTGATGGCAGTCACATTGGCTGGTGGGGTGCGGCCGTGTGGGAACCAGTCTCGATGAGGAGGAATGATGGGTAACGATGCCCGAACCCAGGACGCGGCGGCGTCCGTGGACTTCGAGGAAGTCCAGGCCACGCAGCAGTTCAAGGACCTGCGCAAGCGCCACCGCAGCTTTGTGTTCCCGATGGCCATCGGGTTTCTGCTCTGGTACTTCGCGTACGTCATCCTTGCCGCCTACGCCGTGGACTTCATGTCCACCAAGGTGTGGGGCAACATCAACGTGGGCATCATCATGGGGCTGCTGCAGTTCGTGACCACGTTCGCCATCACCGGCTGGTACGTCAGCTACTCGAACCGGCGCCTGGACCCGATCGCCGCGGACATCCGGCACGGCATAGAAGGCCACGATTACGACAAATCCGGCAACAGCGCATTGGGCGGCGGTGCAAAGTGATCACCATTCCCGCAGCGGTTGACGTCGCCGCACTCAAAGACACCACTCTGCTCAACATGGGCATCTTCGCCCTGTTCGTCGCCGTCACCATGGTCATCGTGCTCCGGGCCAGCCGGAACAACAAGACGGCCGCCGACTACTACGCCGCCGGCCGTTCCTTCACCGGCTCGCAGAACGGCACCGCCATCGCGGGCGACTACCTGTCCGCGGCCTCCTTCCTGGGCATCACCGGCGCCATCGCCGTCAACGGCTACGACGGTTTCATGTACTCCATCGGCTTCCTGGTCGCCTGGCTGGTGGCGCTCCTGCTGGTGGCGGAACTGCTCCGGAACACCGGCAAGTTCACCATGGCCGACGTCCTTTCGTTCCGTCTTCGGCAGCGTCCGGTGCGCATCGCGGCCGCCATCTCCACGCTGGCCGTCTGCTTCTTCTACCTCCTGGCCCAGATGGCCGGCGCCGGAAGCCTGATCTCGCTCCTGCTCGGCATCAGCGACTGGGGCGGACAGGCACTGGTGATCATCGTCGTCGGGGCGCTGATGATCATGTACGTCCTGATCGGCGGCATGAAGGGCACAACCTGGGTTCAGATCATCAAGGCCATCCTGCTCATCGCCGGTGCCGCCGTCATGACGCTCTGGGTTTTGGCCATCTACGGGTTCAACCTGTCCAGCCTTCTGGGCGGGGCGGTTGACGCGGCCAACAACCCGGCTGTGCTCAACCCCGGCCTGCAGTACGGAAAGACCGAAACTTCCAAGCTGGACTTCATGTCCCTGGGCCTTGCCCTGGTGCTGGGCACGGCCGCCCTGCCGCACGTGCTGATGCGCTTTTACACGGTGCCCACGGCCAAGGAAGCCCGCAAATCGGTTGTGTGGTCCATCTGGCTGATCGGGCTGTTCTACATCTTCACGCTAGTCCTCGGCTACGGCGCCGCCGCCCTGGTGGGGGCGGACACCATCAAGGGTGCCCCGGGCGGCGTCAACTCCGCGGCGCCGCTGCTGGCCTTCCACCTGGGCGGCCCGCTGCTCCTGGGCTTCATCTCGGCCGTGGCTTTCGCCACGATCCTTGCGGTGGTGGCCGGCCTCACGATCACCGCCGCCGCCTCGTTCGCCCATGACATCTATGCCAACGTCATCGCGAAGGGAAAGGCCGACGCCGATACGGAAGTTAAGGTGGCACGCCGCACTGTTGTTGTGATTGGCATCCTCGCCATCCTGGGCGGGATCCTGGCCAACGGCCAGAACGTGGCGTTCCTGGTGGCCCTGGCGTTCGCCGTGGCGGCCTCCGCCAACCTGCCCACCATCATCTACTCCCTGTTCTGGCGCCGGTTCACCACGCAGGGCGCCATATGGAGCATGTACGGCGGGCTCGCGTCGGCCGTCATCCTGATCGCGCTCTCCCCGGTGGTGTCGGGCACTGCGACCTCCATGATCAAGGGCGCCAACTTCGCTGTCTTCCCGCTCAGCAACCCTGGCATCGTGTCCATCCCGCTGGCCTTCCTGCTGGGCTGGCTCGGCACGGTGCTGGACAAGAGGCAGGAGGACCGGGGCAAGCAGGCCGAAATGGAGGTCCGGTCACTGACCGGGGTCGGCGCCGAGAAGGCGGTGGAGCACTGACCGCTTCCGGTTCGCGCAACCTCCGTCCCCGGGTAAGAAACGTCCCCTTAGTGACCCCGGCTTAGCAAGCCCGACGAATGCAGCCAGGAGCCCCCGCACACCGTGCGGGGGCTCCTGGCGTGTTTGCCGCCGTCGGACTGGCGGCCGGGGGACCGGCCGCCGCCGGGGTAAGCCTGCGACTCAAGGCGAGTGGTGCCCGCCGATGTGTTCACCGTGCGGCACAGCGAACTGGCCCGCCGTCGATGCGGCGAGACCCGGCGTCGTGATGGCGGCAACCAGCAGCGCTCCGGTGAAGGCGGCGGCGAGCAGCGTTCCGGCGCCCATGCGGCCCGATGCGTTCTGGCCCGATGCGTTCTGGCCCGATCGGCCGGGAAGACTGGGGGATCTGCGGCCGAGCCAGTACGTAGCCGCGAGGGTCATGAGGGTCAGCAGCAGGGCGGCGAGGTGGCTGATGCCCAGGCCCGCCATGCCGCTCCTTGCGCCCAGCACAAGGGCCGCCATGTGCACCGCGGCGGCGGCGGGCAGCAGGAGGGCGGAGGTCCGCGGCAGCGGGAAACGGTTCCTGCTCAGTCCGGCAATTGTCCACCCCAGCAGGGCCGTTCCCCAGAGCAGGGCGGCCGCGCCGCCGGCTGCCCTCGCTGGGAGGACAGGGCCGGCGGCGGCAAACAGGCTGGAGGCGACGGCGAGGTTGACCGCTGCGGCGCCGAGGCCGGCAAAGCCGGCGAAGAGCCGCACTGCGTCGGAACGGAACGTTGCCTGCGATGCCGGGGTTTCCCGGGTTCTCTGGGTTGCCGCGGTGGCCCGGCCGGCCATCGTCTTTGGGCGCGGGGTCATCTAGGCACGGGCCGTGGCGGGGACCTTGTCCAGGGACAGGCCGACGCCGAGCAGAAGGACGGCGCTCGCCAGGTGGAGAACGTTGTCCGCGCCGTTGAGGGCAATGATGTTGAGCGGCGAGCTGAGCAGGAACAGCCCGAGGATACCGACCAGAAGGTATACGGCGCCCACCGCCGTGTTGACGGTGCGTGCAAGCTGGATGTCCTTGACCCCCGCGTAGAGCAGTGCGGCGCCGATGGCCAGGTGGATCACGTTGTGCAGCGGGTTGACCTCGAAGATGATCAGGTTGGCGCCTTCGGTGGAGAAGAAGCTGACTCCCGAAGTCACGGCGAAGCCGACGAGGCCCACCAAGAGGTAGACGGCTCCGAAGACCGTGGCGATAAGACGGTTCGGTGAGTTGCGCATGGCCCAAATTCCTTCCGGTTGCTGGCCGGGTCAGACGCCCTGGCCAGATTTCGGAGCCCCGGTCGGGACTCTCGGAAGCAATTCGGGTCCGATGTGCGCTTGGATGGGTGACGGTCAGATAAGAGTCAGGCCTTTGGCCGGAGCCGGATGGTGACCATCTTGAGCTCGTCCTTGCCGGCGAAGCGGTACACGAGTTCGATGTCCTTGCCCGGGCATTTGATGAGCCCGGCGATATCCGCGATGTTGTTGTCGCCCTCGTTGCTGACTTTGAGGTCGTCATAAGCCGTGGTGCAGGAGGGATCCAGTTGGAGGCTCTTGACGCCTGAATCGAACTCCTCCCGTGACAGTTGCTCCTTCAGGCTCGGGTCCATGTAGTCGTTGTACGCCTTGTTCGTGTCACCGGCGATGACCAGCTGGGTGAAGCTGTCCGCGAGGTCCCCGGCCTGCCGCGTGGCTCCGCCCACAAGGTTGACCAGGAGCAGCACTCCGACGGCCACCAGCAGCAGCACGCCTGCCACAATGCCCACGACGATCCAGAGGCCCTTGCGGCTATTGGCCGGAGGCATGCCGGGCAAGCCGAACGGGGCAGGCGGAAGCCGCCGCCGGCCAAGGGGCTGCTGCGGACCTGCCGGGTAGGGGCCGGGCTGCTGCGCGCCTGGCTGCTGCGGACCTGCCGGGTAGGGGCCGGGCTGCTGCGCGCCCGGTTGCTGCGGGGGGAGCGGGGGATTGCTCAAGGGTGGGCCTTTCCTGCACCGCACCAGCGGCGCTCCAACAAACGGGGCACAGCCGGCGCCCGGTCACTTTTGTGGAATAGCCTATAGCGCCGGCGGCCCGGAACAGCGATGTTGTCCCGTGGTTACGGCCGGCTGTTGCGGTCAGGCTTCCGCTGAGTTGCGCTCAAGCAATGGCTGGATCCGGAAAGGTATCAGTTCACCCATGGCCAGGGCGGTATCGGTCCTCTCGACGCCGTCGCAGGCCAGGATCTTCCCGTTGATCCGGAAGAGGTCTTCGGCGTCCAGTGCCACCACGCGCAGCAGCAGGTCGGCCGAGCCGGTCAGGCCGTAGCCCTCGAGGATTTCCGGCACGGCTGCCAGTTCCTCGGCAAGGGAGCCGAGCTTTTGCTGCTGGACATGCACCGAGATGAAAGCCATCAGCGGATAGCCCAGCGACACCGGATTGATGCGCCGCTCGAACGACAGGAAGGCGTGCTTCTTCTCGAGCTGGGCCATCCGCGCCTGGACGGTGTTGCGGGAGAGGCCGAGCTTCTGGGCGAGGGCCACCACAGTGCGGCGCGGGTCCTGTGCCAGGGCGGAGAGCAGCCGGGTGTCTGTGCCATCCAAAGCTTGCATAATGCGCAAGGCTAGCACGGTCCCACGCCGCCCAACAGTGCATTGTGCTCAGTTTTAACCGCAGTGGTTGTACCACCTGAACATTGTGAGTATGGTCACAATTAACCGGGGCAAAGGCGCCCGGGAAGCCGGAATGCGGCGGTATCACGAGTCCTGCCGCGGGATGGTTACACGACGTCAGAAGGTTGCGGCAACAGTGGTGACAGACGATGCGGGCCAGGGCGGAACAGCCGCCGGCCGGGACAACAAGACAGGGCACCAGGGTGGCGCAGGCCACAGCATGGTCCAGCTGATCACCCCCGCGGGGGAACGCGTCAGCCATCCGGAGTACGACCCCTGGCTCAAGGACGTATCAGACGAGCAGCTGTGCTCGCTCTACGAGGACCTGGTGGTGATCCGGCGGATCGACAAAGAGGCAACCGCGCTGCAGCGCCAGGGTGAACTTGGCCTTTGGCCGCCGCTGCTGGGCCAGGAAGCCTCACAGGTGGGATCCGTGCGGGCGCTGCGGGATGACGACTTCATTTTTCCCAGCTACCGCGAGAACGGCGTCGCCTACTGCCGCGGGGTGGACCTGGCGGACATCCTGCGTGTCTGGCGCGGAGCTGCTTCCGGCGGCTGGGACCCGTACACGGTCAACATGGCCATTCCGCAGATCGTCATCGGCGCGCAGACGCTGCATGCCACCGGGTACGCCATGGGAATCCAGAACGACGGTGCCGACTCCGCAGCGATTGTGTACTTCGGCGACGGCGCCACCAGCGAGGGCGATGTCAACGAAGCAATGGTCTTTGCCGCCAGCTTCCAGGTGCCGCTGGTGTTCTTCTGCCAAAACAACCACTGGGCCATCTCCGAGCCGGTGCGGGTCCAGTCGCATACCCAGCTCGTGGACCGCGGGACAGGCTTTGGCATCCCCAGCATGCGCGTCGACGGCAACGACGTGCTGGCGGTCATGGCAGCCACCCGGGTCGCCCTCGACCGTGCCCGACGGGGCGGCGGTCCCACCTTCATCGAGGCCGTCACCTACCGGATGGGCCCGCATACGACGGCGGATGATCCCACCCGGTACCGCGACGCCAATGAGCTGGAGGACTGGGCGGCCAAGGATCCGATCGGCCGGGTCCACGCGCTGCTTGACCGCAAAGGCCTGTTCACCGAGGGGTTCGAAACCGGCGTGCGGACCAAGGCAGACGCCGTCGCCCGCGAACTGCGTGCGGGCTGCATTGGCATGCCGGACCCCGAGCCGCTCGACGTCTTCAAGCACGTCTACAGCACCCCCAATTCCTGGCTGGACCGCCAGCAGGACCACTACTCCCGTTACCTTGCCACCTTCGGCGATCCCGAAGCGGCAACACAAGAAGAAGGTGCACGCTGATGACGCAGATGACCTTTGCGCGGGCAATCAACTCCGGCCTCCGCAGATCCCTCGACAACGATCCCAAAGTGGTCCTCATGGGCGAGGACATCGGCGCCCTGGGCGGCGTCTTCCGCGTGACCGACGGGCTGCAGAAAGACTTCGGCAAGCACCGCGTCGTGGACACGCCCCTGGCCGAGTCCGGCATTGTGGGCACAGCGGTTGGCCTGGCTTACCGCGGCTACCGGCCGGTGGTGGAAATCCAGTTCGACGGCTTCGTCTATCCCGCGTTCGACCAGATCGTATCCCAGGTGGCGAAGATGCACTACCGTAGCCGCGGCACCGTGAAAATGCCCATCACCATCCGCATCCCGTTCGGCGGCGGCATCGGGTCGCCGGAGCACCACTCCGAGTCGCCGGAGGCCTACTTCGCCCACACGGCAGGCCTGCGGGTGGTCACCCCGGCCAGCCCGCAGGACGCCCACACCATGATCCAGCAGGCTATTTCATGCGATGACCCCGTGGTGTTCTTCGAGCCCAAGCGCCGCTACCACGACAAAGGCGAGGTGGACGAGTCGCTGGATCCCAACTCAGCCCCGCCGATGGGCCGGGCCAGCGTGGTGACGGACGGCAGCGACGTCACGCTCGTGGCATACGGGCCACTGGTGAAGACGGCCCGCGATGCCGCCACGGCGGCCGCGGACGAGGGCGTCTCGGTTGAGGTCATTGACCTGCGGTCGTTGGCTCCGGTGGACTTCGCCACCGTTGAAGCCTCGGTCCGCAAGACGGGCAGGCTGGTGATCACCCATGAGGCCGGGCAGTCGAACGGGCTCGGCGCGGAGGTTGCGGCCAGCATCACGGAGCGCTGCTTCTACCATCTGGAGGCGGCACCGGTCCGCGTCACCGGGTTTGACGTGCCGTACCCCTATTCGAAGGTGGAAATGCACCACCTTCCGAATCTTGACCGGATCCTCGACGGCGTCGATCGCGCGCTGGGCCGGCCGAATTCGCTGAGCGGGCTGGAAGGATGACCGTCACCATGATCAAGGAATTCCGGCTCCCGGATCTCGGCGAAGGACTGACCGAATCCGAAATCGTCAGCTGGAAGGTGGGGGTTGGGGACACCGTCAGCCTGAACCAGATCATCGCCGAGGTGGAGACCGCCAAAGCCGTGGTGGAGCTGCCCTCGCCTTTCGCGGGCGTGATCACGGCCCTGCATGAACAGCCGGGAACCGTGGTGGAGGTGGGCAAGCCGATTGTCTCGTTCGAGGTAAAGGACGACGCCGGTATCCAGCCCGGCACTGCCGCCCCGGCTGAGGCGCCGCTCCCCAAGAGGGAACCCAACTTGGTCGGGTACGGCGCCGTCGTCGAAAGCACCGGCCGGCCCGTCCGCCGGCAGCGCACGCTCCTCGAGCCAGCCGAAACCAAGGCCCCGGTGGTTGAGCCTGTCGAAACCAAGACGGTCGAAACCAAGGCCCCGGTGGTTGAGCCCGTCGAAACCAAGCCTGCCGGCACCAACCCCGCCGAGCGGCCCCGTTCCACGCCGCCTGTCCGGAAGCTGGCCAGGGACCTCGGCGTAGATCTGGAGAAGGTGGCGGGAACCGGCCCCGGCGGGCTGATTTCCCGTGACGATGTGCGCAATTTCGTGGGTGGCGGGGATCTTCCCGCGGCCGCCCAGGAGATGGCGGCACCGACGGCACTGCAGTCCGCGGCGGCCCAGGGAGACCGTGAGGTGCGTACGCCTATCAAGGGTGTCCGCAAATTCACGGCCGCCGCCATGGTCAGCAGTGCCTTCACGGCGCCGCACGTGACGGAGTTCCTGACGGTCGACGTCACTCCGGCCATGGAACTGCTGGCAAGGCTCAAGGAAAGCAAGTCCTTTGCCGGCCACAAGCTCACGCCTCTGACCCTCGTGGCCAAGGCCGTCCTGATCGCGCTGCGGCGCAATCCCGGCCTGAATGCCAGGTGGGATGAGGCCAACCAGGAGATCGTGCAGTTCAACTACGTGAACCTCGGCATCGCGGCCGCAACCCCGCGCGGCCTCACCGTTCCCAACATCAAGGACGCCGACCGCCTGACGCTTGTCGACTTGTCCGCGGCGCTCGCGGATCTGACGGACACCGCCAGGGCCGGCAAGAGCAGCCCGGAGGACCTCTCCGGCGGCACCATCTCCATCACTAACATCGGTGTCTTCGGGATTGACGCCGGCACGCCCATCCTCAACCCGGGGGAGGCAGCGATCCTGGCCATGGGCGCCGTCCGCAAGGCCCCGTGGGAGTACCAGGACCAGGTAGCGCTGAGGCAGGTCATGACGCTGAGCCTGTCCTTCGACCACCGGCTGGTGGACGGCGAGCAGGGATCAAGGTTCCTGGCCGACGTCGGCGCCCTCCTCGCGGATCCCGCCATGGCCTTCGCGATGGCCTAGCCGCAGGCCGCCTGCCGCTCGGGCTCGTGCGGCAGGCAGCCTCTGCACCCAAAACTGGGCACTTTGAAGCCGAAACAGGGCACATATCGCCCAAACCCCGGCGTGTCCGTGTCAAAGTGCCCCGTTTTGGCGCGGACCGTGGCGCAGGAACTGGCCAGCAGGGTTAGTCGGCCAGCGGGCTGGATGTCACCAGCAGGGCCGCCAGCGCCATGTTCTCCAGGAGCGGCCGGGCCGACTTGACGGCCATCCGCCGGCCGTGGTTGCGGACAGAGTGCGGCGTGGAGTTGATCAGGCCGAACGTCGCGTGGGCGCGCATGCGGAGGTCCGCCGTATCCGTTGTGCCGTGGATGCCAGCCAGCACGTCCACCCACACTTCCACGTAGCTGCGTTGCAGGGCCCGCACCTGGGACTGGTCCTCGCCGGTCAGGTTGCTGAAATCCCTGTCCTGCACCCGGATCACGTCGGGGTTGCTGAGGGCAAAGTCCACGTGGAACTGCACCAGCCGGGCCAGTGCCGTGGCGGGGTCGGCGGCGTCGGCCACCACGTGGCGGCCGCCGTCGAGCAGGTCCTGGCTGACGGTGAGCAGCAGCGCGCCCAGCACGGCCTGTTTTCCGGGGAAATGGCGGTACACGGCGGGTCCGCTCACACCTGCTGCGGCGCCAAGGTCCTCAAGGGAGACCCGGTTGAACCCGTTGACGGCGAAGAGCGTCGCCGCTGCGGACAGGAGCGCCTGCCGGCGGGACTCCTTCGCCCGGCTGCGCTGCGTGGGACCGGATGTCTCATGGCCGGCTGTGGTCTGGCCGGCAGCGGTGAGCTCTCCGTGATCTGTGGTGGGCACTTTTCCTCCTCGGAACCCAAGAACTCTACCAACATCCCGTGTTGGACATCACAGTTACTAGAGACTAACCTAAACTCAGTTACGAGGCACTAACCGAAATGCGGCAGGACTGCCGCCGGGAGTGCCCGGGAATGGAAGCGGTCAATGGAGACACTCGCCAGCCGGCTGGATACCGCCGGCAGCGCATTCGAGGCCAACAGCCTTGCGCAGCGCGCGCTCGCCGAAGAGCTGCGGAAACGGCTTGCGACGGCCGCCGTGGGCGGGCCGGAGAAATCCCGCCAGCGGCACATGGCCCGCGGCAAGCTGCTTCCCCGGGAGCGGATCGACCGCCTTCTCGACGACGGCAGCCCCTTCCTCGAGATCGCCCCGCTGGCCGCGAACGGCATGTACAACGACGATTCACCCGGCGCCGGCATCATTGCGGGCATCGGACTGGTGCACGGCCGCCACGTCCTGGTGATTTCCAACGACGCCACCGTCAAGGGCGGCACCTACTATCCCATGACGGTGAAGAAGCACCTCCGGGCCCAGGAGGTCGCGATCGAGAACCGGCTCCCGTGCATCTATCTCGTGGATTCCGGCGGTGCCTTCCTCCCCAAGCAGGACGAGGTCTTTCCGGACCGGGACCACTTCGGCCGGATCTTCTACAACCAGGCCCGGATGTCCGCCGCCGGCATTCCCCAGATCGCTTCCGTCATGGGCTCCTGCACGGCAGGCGGTGCCTACGTACCCGCGATGAGCGATGAAACGGTGATCGTCCGCAACCAGGGCACCATCTTCCTGGGTGGCCCGCCCCTCGTGAAGGCCGCCATCGGCGAGATCGTCAGCGCGGAGGAACTCGGTGGCGGCGACGTCCACTCCAGGATCTCCGGCGTTACGGACCATCTCGCCGAAAACGACGAACACGCCCTGCAGATCGTCCGCGACATCGTTGCCACGCTGCCCAGGCCCGCGGCGCCGGCCTGGGATGTGGACACCGCCGTCGACCCTGTTGCCGAGCCCGGCCAGCTCTACGGTGCCGTTCCCACGGACGTCAACGCGCAGTACGACGTCCGCGAAGTGATCGCCCGGCTGGTGGACGGCAGCCGCTTCCACGAGTTCAAGAAGAACTACGGTGCCACCCTCGTGACGGGATTCGCCAGGCTTCACGGACACCCGGTCGGCATCGTGGCCAACAACGGCGTGCTGTTCAGCGAATCGGCACTCAAGGGCGCCCACTTCATTGAACTGTGCGACCAGCGAGGCATTCCGCTGCTCTTCCTGCAGAACATCTCCGGCTTCATGGTGGGGAAGGACTACGAGCAGGGCGGCATTGCCAAGAACGGCGCCAAGATGGTCACCGCCGTGGCCACCACTCGCGTCCCCAAGCTGACCGTGGTGATCGGCGGGTCCTTCGGTGCCGGCAACTACTCGATGTGCGGGCGGGCATATTCACCGCGCTTCCTGTGGATGTGGCCCGCCAGCCGGATCTCCGTCATGGGCGGCAATCAGGCCTCCAGCGTCCTGGCGACCGTCAAGCGCGACCAGTTCGAGGCGGCCGGGCAGGAGTGGTCCGCAGCGGACGAGGAAGCCTTCAAGGCACCTGTCCGGCAGCAGTATGAGGACCAAGGCAGCCCCTACTACTCGACGGCCCGCCTGTGGGACGACGGCGTGATCGACCCCGCGGACACCCGCACCGTGCTGGGCCTGGCGCTCGACGTCGTGTCCCGCGTTCCGCTGCCGGAGACCTCCTTCGGCCTCTTCCGAATGTGAGCGCGGGATGACTACCGACAACATGTTCCGCACGGTCCTGGTGGCCAACCGCGGCGAGATTGCCTGCAGGGTGATCAGGACCCTGCGCGCCATGGGCATCCGTTCGGTTGCGGTCTACAGCAATGCCGACGCCGGTGCCCGCCACGTGCGCGAAGCCGACACCGCCGTCCGGATCGGCCCCGCTGCGGCGGCCCAGAGTTACCTCAGCATCGAGGCGATCATCAGGGCCTGCCAGGACACCGGCGCCCAGGCGGTGCACCCCGGCTACGGATTCCTCAGCGAGAATGCGGACTTCGCCCGGGCACTGGACGCCGCCGGCATCGCCTTCATCGGCCCCGGGTCCGAAGCCCTGGATGTCATGGGGGACAAGATCCGATCGAAGAACCACGTGGCAGGGTACGGCGTTCAGGTGGTCCCGGGCATCGCCGAGCCCGGCATGACCGATGACGAACTCATCGCCGCCGCCCCGGCCGTGGGTTTTCCCCTGCTGATCAAGCCCTCGGCGGGCGGCGGCGGCAAGGGAATGCAAGCTGTCGAGCGGCCGGAGGACCTGCCGGCCGCCCTGTCAACCGCACGGCGCGTGGCGGCGAGCGCGTTTGGAGACGGCACCCTCTTCCTGGAACGCCTGGTAACGTCCCCGCGGCACATCGAGGTGCAGGTCCTGGCCGACGCGCACGGCAACGTGATCCACCTCGGGGAGCGCGAATGCTCCCTGCAGCGGCGGCACCAGAAGGTCATCGAGGAGGCCCCGTCACCGCTGCTGGAATCTCTGCCCGACGGCGAGGCAGTCCGTGCGAAGATCGGCGAGGCCGCCTGCCAGGCTGCGCGCAGCGTCCACTACACCGGCGCCGGCACGGTGGAGTTCCTCGTCTCGGACGACTCCCCGGAGGAGTTCTTCTTCATGGAAATGAACACCCGGCTCCAGGTGGAACATCCGGTGACGGAAATGGTCACCGGCATCGACCTCGTCGAATGGCAGGTGCGCATCGCCGCCGGTGAGCTGCTCACCGTCGGACAGGACGACGTCGTACTCAATGGCTACGCCGCGGAGGCCCGCGTCTACGCCGAGACCCCGCACCGGAACTTCCTGCCGTCCTCGGGCGAGGTGGTGCTCCTTGACGAAGACGGCGGCCTCTTCACACCCGTGGGGCGGCCCGGCCCCCAAAGGACTGCGGTTCCCGGCGGTGGTTTCCAAAGCCAGGACGTCCGGATCGACTCATCGCTGCTGCCGGGGCTGGAAATCTCCAGCGATTACGACCCCATGCTGTCCAAGGTCATCGCCTGGGGAACGGACCGCAAGGCCGCCCTGGACAAACTGGACGCGGCGCTGGAGCGGTACACCGTCCTCGGCATCGACACCAATGTGGAGTACCTGCGGCTCCTGATTAATGACGACGACGTCCGCGCCGGCCGCCTCGACACCACGCTGATCGACCGCAAAATGCCGGAGCTGGCCTTCCGGGACATCGGAGACACGGAGCTCATGGCGGCCGCCCTGCGGTTCTGGCCTGGCGACGCCGAGGCTGTGGAACCCGGCGGGGAACAGGGCGGGGGACAGACAGGTCCCCGATCCCCGTGGGACAACGCCCGGGGCTGGCGCCTCGGAGCGCCGGCGCCATGGCGGGTGAGCTTCGGCCTTCCCGGCGGTGCCATGGCCACAGTGGCCATCACCTGGCAGGGCGAGGCCGGCCACGCCCTGGTCCGCATCGACGACGGGCCGGAGCACGAGGTGCGGGTCCTGGATAGCGGGACCGACGGCACCGGCCCCGACGTCATCAGACTCGAGGTGGGGGACCAGCAGCACACCTTCGCCGTTGGTCTGTCACGGCCAGCACATGCCGCCGGCCGTCACCGGGCAACGCGGGCGGGGCATGTCTACGTGGGCAGCGGCGGCTGGTCCTGCGGGCTCGAAGTCCTCACCCGCGAATCCCGCCTGGTACGGGTGCTGGCCGCCGTCGAACGCGAAGAGGGCGCCGCCGATCCGGAGGTCCGGTCACCCATGCCCGGGACCGTCGTCTCCGTTGCGGTGCGCGACCGCGACCCGGTGACAGCGGGCCAAGTGCTGCTGTCCGTGGAGGCCATGAAGATGGAACACCAGCTCGTGGCCGAAGTCTCCGGCACCGTCCACATCACCGTCGCCACCGGTGACCTGGTCAAGGCCGACCAGGTCGTAGCCACCATTCACGCGGCCGGCACCGCAGCACAGGATCCAGCAGAAGAACGTAAGGAGGCCTAGCATGGCCGATTTTGACCTCAGCGAGGAATACCAGGACCTCAGCAAGACAGTCCGCGAATTCGCCGACGAGGTGGTAGCCCCCGTCTCCACCAAGCACGACGAGGAACACAGCTTCCCCTACGAAGTGGTGTCGCAAATGGCGGATATGGGGCTGTTCGGCCTGCCGTTCCCGGAGGAGTACGGCGGCATGGGCGGCGACTACTTCGCGCTGGCCCTCGCACTGGAACAGCTGGGGCGGGTGGACCAGTCCGTCGCCATCACGCTGGAGGCAGGGGTGTCCCTTGGCGCCATGCCCGTATTCCGTTTCGGGACCGAGGCCCAGAAACAGGAATGGCTTCCGCTGCTCGCGTCCGGAAAGGCGCTCGCCGGCTTCGGCCTGACCGAGCCGGAGGCCGGCTCGGACGCCGGTGGCACGAAGACCACGGCCCGGCTCGAAGGCGGCGAAGACGCAAAACACTGGGTCATCAACGGCAACAAGGAGTTCATCACCAACTCGGGAACCGACATCAGCAAACTGGTGACCGTCACCGCCGTCACAGGCCAGCATGAGCGCAAGGACGGCAGCATCAAGAAAGAAATCTCCACCATCCTGGTGCCCACCGACACGCCCGGCTTCAAAGCGGAAAAGGCCTACAACAAGGTGGGCTGGAACGCCTCGGACACGCACCCCCTGACGCTGCGTGACGTCAAGGTCCCCGAGGCGAACCTGCTGGGGGAGCGAGGCCGCGGCTACGCCAACTTCCTGTCCATCCTGGACGAGGGCAGGATCGCCATCGCCGCCCTGGCCACCGGCGCGGCGCAGGGCTGCGTGGACCTGTCCGTGAAATACGCCAAGGACCGCAGAGCCTTCGGGACCAACATCGGCAAGCACCAGGCGATCTCCTTCAAGATCGCCCGCATGCAGGCACGCGCCCACACGGCCCGTCTTGCGTACTACGATGCGGCCGCCCGGATGCTCGCCGGCAAGCCGTTCAAGACCCAGGCGGCCATAGCTAAGATGGTCGCAGGCGAGGCGGCCATGGACAATGCGCGGGATGCCACCCAGGTATTCGGCGGCTATGGCTTCATCAACGAGTTCACCGTGGCGCGGCACTACCGGGACTCCAAGATTCTGGAGGTCGGCGAGGGCACCACGGAGGTCCAGCTGATGCTGATCGCCCGGGAACTCGGGCTGTAGCAGGCCCGGTGGCCGTGTCTGTCGAAGTCTGTGGAGACGCCGAAAGGATCA
Source organism: Arthrobacter sp. K5 (assembly GCF_040448525.1). Classification (NCBI taxonomy): domain Bacteria; kingdom Bacillati; phylum Actinomycetota; class Actinomycetes; order Micrococcales; family Micrococcaceae; genus Arthrobacter; species Arthrobacter sp. K5. Next base: position 4,772,273 of record NZ_CP159279.1, read on the forward strand.
ACGATGATTGACAAGGTTGTTGCCAGCGCTGACGAAGCGGTCGCCGACATTCCCGACGGCGCGTCGCTCGCCGTCGGGGGTTTTGGACTGTGCGGGATCCCGGTGGCGCTCATCGATGCCCTTCACCGCCATGGCACCAAGGACCTGGAGACCGTCAGCAACAACTGCGGCGTGGACGACTGGGGCCTGGGAATCCTCCTCAGGGACGGCAGGATCCGCCGGACTGTCAGCTCTTACGTGGGGGAGAACAAGGAATTCGCCCGGCAGTACCTCGCCGGCGAACTGGAGGTGGTCCTGACCCCGCAGGGCACCCTGGCCGAGAAGCTGCGCGCCGGCGGCGCCGGCATACCCGCCTTCTACACCAAGGCGGGGGTGGGGACCCAGGTGTCCGACGGCGGCCTGCCCCAGAAGTACGACGCCAACGGAGGCATCGCCATCGCGTCACCGCCCAAGGAGGTGCGGAGCTTCGACGGCGTCGACTACGTGCTGGAGGAGTCGCTGACCCCCGACTACGGCCTGGTCCATGCCTGGAAGGGCGACCGCCACGGGAACCTTGTCTTCCACGCCACCGCCATGAACTTCAACCCCCTTTGCGCCATGGCGGGACGGATCACCATCGCGGAGGTGGAAGAACTCGTGGAGCCGGGCGAACTGGATCCCGAACACGTCCACCTGCCCGGTATCTTCGTGCAGCGGGTGGTCGTGGTGCCCGAGTCCGAGAAGCGCATTGAAAAGCGGACGGTGGCACTGTCCGCGGCGTCGGCCACCCAGTCAGGCAGCACCGGAACTGCGGAAACCACAGGGGCGGCCGGAACCACCGGAACCACCGAACAGGCAGGAGCGTAGCCATGGACCTGAACAGCACGCAGGCGCAGCCGCCCCGCCCCGAGGCCGTCCGCCACGAGTACCGCCGGGCCGCTTCCTCCCACCCCGAGGGCAAGGGCTGGACGCGCAATGAGCTCGCCGCCCGCGTGGCGCAGGAGCTAAGCAACGGCCAGTACGTGAACCTCGGCATCGGCATGCCCACGCTCATCCCGAACTACATCCCGGCCGGCGTGGAAGTGGTCCTGCACTCCGAGAACGGCATCCTCGGTGTCGGGCCCTATCCCGGGGAGGACGAGGTGGATCCGGATTTGATCAATGCCGGCAAGGAGACCGTCACCGTCAACAAGGGGGCGGCGTTCTTCGACTCCGCGCAGTCGTTCGGCATGATCCGCGGCGGGCATGTGGATGTGGCCGTACTCGGCGCCATGGAGGTGGCCGCCAACGGGGACCTCGCCAACTGGATGATCCCCGGAAAGATGGTCAAGGGGATGGGCGGCGCCATGGACCTGGTTTTCGGCGCCAAAAAAGTGATTGTCATGATGGAGCACGTGGACCGCAGCGGGAAACCGAAGATCGTGGACCGCTGTTCGCTGCCCTTGACGGGCAAGGCCTGCGTGGACCGCATCATTACGGACCTCGCCGTCCTTGACGTGACTCCCGACGGCCTGGTCCTGCGCGAACTCGCCCCCAATGTGTCCGCGGAGGATGTTGCCGCGGCCACCGGTGCCGAGTTGTTCGAGGAAGACCAGGAACTCACCGTATGACGCAGAACCCTGAGCAGAGTGCAGCCGGGGTTTCGACAGGCTCAGCCACCGGTGGCGCCCGCGTCGTCGAGCAGCGGGGACTCTACTTTGAGGAACTCGAGGAAGGCGTCGTTTACGCCCACCGTCCAGGCCGGACCGTCACGGAAACGGACAATGTCCTGTTCACCACCATGACCATGAACACGCAGGGGCTGCACCTGGACGCGGCATGGAGCGCCGGCCAGCCCTTTGGCCAGCGGCTGGTCAACTCCATGTTCACGCTGGCGACGGTGGTGGGTCAGTCCGTCGGCCAGCTGACCCAAGGCACCATCGTCGCGCAGCTGGGGCTGACCGACGTCTCTTTCCCTCACCCGCTCTATCACGGTGACACGCTCTATACGGAGACCGTTATCACCGGCAAACGGCTGTCCGGGTCACGGCCGGGGCAGGGCGTCGTCACCATGCAGCACACCGGCCGCAGCCAGGACGGAACCGTGGTGGCACTGGCCACGCGCAGCTGCCTGATGTGGACGCGCGAGGCGCATATAGAGGCGCAGCGGGGCAAATAATCGGACAATGGCTGTATGACTTTTGTGATGGGCCCCGCCCTGCTGTTCTGCCCTGCCGACCGCCCCGAACGCTTCCAAAAGGCCGCCGAGCGTGCCGACGCCGTCATCCTTGACCTCGAGGATGCCGTGGCGGCGCCGGACAAACAGCGGGCACGGGGCGCCATCCTGGCCCAGCTCGGCAGCTCCGGCGAGGGGCCGGAGCTAGACCCCAGCCGGACCATCATCAGAATCAACCCGGCCGGCACCGAGGACTTCGAGAAGGACCTGCACTGCCTGGCTCACACGCCCTACCGCACCGTCATGCTCGCCAAGGCGGAGAGTGCGAACCAGCTCCGGGCCCTGCCGGACTTCCACGTGGTTGCCCTGTGCGAAACGGCCGCGGGCGTGGTCCACGCGCCCGCCATCGCCGCCGAACCCAACGTGGTGGCCATGATGTGGGGGGCGGAGGACCTGCTTGCCTCCCTCGGCGGCACTTCCAGCAGGAACGACGACGGCGGCTACCGCGCCGTTGCCCTGCATGCCCGCTCCTCCGTGCTCCTGGCAGCGGGTGCGGCCGGCAAGCAGGCCATCGACGCCGTCTACGTGAACATCCCCGACCTTGACGGGCTCGCAGCCGAGGCGCGGGACGCCGCCGCGTCCGGGTTCGGCTCCAAGGCCTGCATCCACCCCAGCCAGGTGGCCGCCGTCCGGGCCGCCTACGCGCCGTCCAACGCGGACGTGGCCGCTGCCACGCAGCTGCTGGAGGCAGCCAAGGAAGCCGGAACCGGCGTGTTCCAATACCAGGGCCGGATGATCGACGGTCCCATCCTTCGGCACGCAGAGTCGGTGCTCCGCAGGGCCCGGTAGGTTCCGCAGAGCCCGGCAGCCCGCCGTCGGCCCCGCTAAATTCCGGACGCCATCATTTCCCTGCCCGCAGGGAAATGGGCGGGATCGCCTCGTAGAGAGGCGTCCGGATCCAGCGCTGGCCGGTCTCCCGGAACTCCGCCCGGGTGGCGAAACGGTACAGATAGGTGCGGGCGCGCACCCAACGGGGGCGTTCGCCGTCGAACGGGTCATGGCGCAGCAGCCGCAGCATGGCTGCGTCCGCCTCGAGCAGCTTACCGAGGAAGGCGTAGAACCATTCCTCGTGGACCGTGCGCAGGGGCAGGAACCACATGAGCCAGTCCAGCCGCAGGTGATAGGGAGCCCACTGGCGGGGGAGCCGGTGCACCTCGCCGGGTTTTCCCTTGAATCCGTACTCGCGCCAGTCGGCCGCCTCGTCCGGCTCCTCGTCCAGGGTGCCCTCCACCGCCACCTCGATGCGCTGCTTCGTTACGGTGCCGAACGCGCCGTAGGTGTTCACCAGCTGCCAGCGGTTGAAGCTGGCGTTCATCAGCTGGTACTGGGAGAACAGGTTGCGGATGGGCCAGTAGCTAAGGACCACCAGGAGCAGGGATGCGGCCAGCGTGATGATGAGCCACCACAGCGGCGTCTGCCCGGTGGTGTGCCAGTCCAACGGAATGACCGGCAGCACCGCGTGCGCCACGGGATCGCTGACGCCGGCGAAGGCCAGCACGATCGCTATCCAGTTCAGCCACGCAAAGTTGCCGCTGGCGACCAGCCACAGCTGGGTGAAGATGATGATGCCCGCCGCGATGCTGCCCAGCGGCTGGGGTGCGAACAGGAAGAACGGCACCACCAGCTGGGCGAAGTGGTTGCCCACCACCTCCAGCCGGTGGAAGGGCTTCGGCAACAGATGCGCCTGCCGGCTTAGGGGGCCCGGCATGGGCTGGGTCTCGTGGTGGTAGTACAGGGCGGTCAGGTCGCGCCACTCCCGGCCGCCGCGGATCTTGATCATGCCGGCCCCGAATTCCAGCCGGAACACCAGCCAGGCCACGAGGATCAGGACGGTCCGGGGCGGATCGGTCTGGTCGGATCCCAGGAAGGCCACGGTGAAGCCCGCCTCCAGGAGCAGCATTTCCCAGCCGAACCCGTAGAACGTCTGCCCAACATTGACCACCGACATGTACAGCAGCCACAGCGCCAGGAACGCGACCAGCGGCAGCCAGGGCGGACCCAGTTGGGGAAGGCCGAGGACCAGGACTCCGGAGATGACCAGACCCGCAGCGCAGACGGCCCGGAACAGCCGGTCCGAATAGCGCCAGCGGAACAGCGTGGGACGGCGCATCCGGCTGAAGGATTTCAGGTAATCCGGAACCGGCAGGAGTCCGCGCTCGCCGAGAAGGGCGGGGAACTGGTTGAGGGAGGAGAGGAACGCAACCAGGTAGAGTGCGGCAACACCGCGCTGCAGCACCTGCCGGGCGAATTCATAGTCCGGCGCATCGAACCATGCGGCCCAGTCCACGGGCACCACGTTACCCCGGCGCGGAAGCGCGTCAAGGTGCGCGCGAAAGCGCCCTTAGACGGTATTCATGCTCCCGCCGCGGGTGGTGCGCCCGGACGCCGTTCATCCAATTGCCAAAAGTGGCCGCTCAACGAATCCCTCAAGCGGCCGTTTGTGGCAACAGGATGAACACCCCAGCTCAGCGGGCCGCGGCAGCCCGCCCGCGCCGATCCCCGCAAGTCCGTCGGCCACCGGCGGTGCGGGATACTTAAGCCATGCAGACTTCCGGCTCCAGCCGTCCAGCCAGCCAGCCGCGCACCATCGTCATCCTCGGATCCACCGGTTCCATCGGCACCCAGGCGATTGACGTCGTCGACGGCGCCCCCCATCTTTTTGAGGTTGTGGCGCTGAGCGCCGGCGGCGGCAACCTCGAACTCCTCGCCCGGCAGGCCGTGCACACCCGGGCCGCGGCCGTCGGCATCGCCGAAGGCGATCCCGGGCGACTCCGGGACCTGATCAACGACGCCGCCCGCGAGGCAGGGCTCGGGCAGTACCGACCCGAGATCATCGCCGGCCCCGACGCCTCAACCACGATCGCCGCCGTGAAGGCGGACGTGGTGCTCAACGGCATCACGGGCTCGATCGGGCTGGCGCCTACGCTCGCCGCGCTGGAATCCGGCGCCACCCTGGCGCTCGCCAACAAGGAATCCCTGATCGTTGGCGGTTCGCTGGTCAAATCCGCCGCCGCGGACGGACAGATCGTGCCGGTTGACTCCGAGCACTCCGCCATCGCCCAGTGCCTGCGCTCGGGTACCGCAGCGGAGGTGGACAAGCTCATTCTGACGGCCTCGGGAGGGCCCTTCCGCGGCCGTGCCCGGGAAGAGCTCTTCGCCGTGACGCCGGAGGAGGCGCTGGCCCACCCCACCTGGGACATGGGCCTGATGGTCACCACCAACTCAGCCAGCCTCGTGAACAAGGGCCTTGAAGTCATTGAGGCGCACCTGCTGTTCGACATCCCGCTGGACCGGATCGACGTGGTGGTCCACCCGCAGTCCGTGATCCACTCGATGGTGCAGTTCGTGGACGGTTCCACCATCGCCCAGGCGTCGCCGCCGGACATGCGCCTGCCGATTGCGCTTGGACTTGGCTGGCCGGACCGGGTGCCCGGCGCCGCAACCCCCTGCGACTGGACCCGCGCCGCCAGCTGGACGTTCGAGCCGCTGGACTCCACCGCGTTCCCCGCCGTCCGGCTGGCCAAGGACGCGGCGAGGCAGGGAAGCACCTACCCCGCGGTGTTTAACGCCGCCAATGAAGAAGCCGTGATGGCTTTCCACGCCGGACATATCCGGTTCACGAGCATCGTGGACACCATCGAAGCCGTCCTCAGCGAACACTCGGGTTCCTCCGGGCTAACGGTCGGATCCGTACTCGATGCTGAGAAATGGGCACGTGCGCGCACCCACGAACGTTTAGCAGTGAGCAGTCTCTAGGAAGCAGCAGATCTGAAGCATGAGTCCCGTCATCCTCTTTATTCTTGGTGTCGTCTTTGTGGCGGTCGGCATCGCGGTATCGATTGCGCTGCATGAGGTGGGCCACCTGGTGCCCGCCAAGTTGTTCAAGGTGCGCGTCACCAAGTACATGATCGGCTTCGGCCCCACCCTCTGGTCGACCAAAAAGGGTGAGACCGAGTACGGCTTCAAGGCGTTGCCCCTTGGCGGCTATGTGTCGATGATCGGCATGTACCCGCCCAACAAGGACGACGGCTCGGTGCGCCCGTCCAGTACCGGCATGTTCCAGACGCTGGCCAGCGAGGCCCGCTCCATGGCCCACGAAGATGTGGGTCCCGGGGACGAGAACCGCGTGTTCTACCGGCTCCCGGTCTGGAAGAAGATCATCGTCATGCTCGGCGGCCCGGCAATGAACCTGCTGATCGGCCTCGTCCTCACAGCGGTGCTGCTCATGGGCTTCGGCATCTCCGAGCCCACCACCACCATCGCCGACGTCTCCAAGTGCCAGGTGAAGGCGGGGGAGACCGTCGACCCGGACTCCGCCGACTGCAAGCCGACACCGGCAGCTGCAGCCCAACTCAAGCCCAACGACGTCATCACCTCCTTCGACGGAAAGCCCGTGACCAGCTGGGACCAGCTCACGGGCTGGATCCGCGCTTCCGCCGGAAAGGAAGTGTCCATCACCGTGGAGCGCAACGGCTCACCGGTGACCAGCACCGTCACCCCCGTCCTGTCCGCACGCCCTGTGGTCGGAGCCGACGGACGCCAGGCAAAGGACGACGCCGGAAAGCTCCTGTACCAGGACGTCGGCTTCCTGGGCATCGGTGCGCAGACCGCCCTGGTTCCCCAGCCGGCGTCGTCCGTCCTGCCCATGGCAGGGGAGAACATCAAACAGGTGGCCGGAGTGGTGCTTAATCTGCCGGCCAGGGTTGCCGGCGTCGCCAAGGCGGCGTTCAGCGAAGAACCCCGCGACCCCAACGGCCCCATCAGTGTGGTGGGCGTTGGCCGCGTGGCCGGCGAGGTGGCCGCCATGGAGGAAGTGCCTGTCCAGGCCCGGCTTGCCGCTTTGGTGGGACTCCTCGCCGGACTGAACTTTGCCCTGGCCGTTTTCAACCTGATCCCGCTGCTCCCGCTCGACGGCGGCCACGTCGCCGGTGCACTCTACGAGGCGGTGCGGCGGCGGGTGGCTAAGCTGCTCGGCAAACCCGACCCGGGCGCCTTCGACATCGCGAAGCTGCTGCCTGTGACTTACGTTGTGGCCGCGCTGCTCATGGGAATGGGCGCGCTGCTGATCTATGCCGACATCGTGAAGCCGGTGAATCTCTTCGGCTGATCTTAGATTCTCACCCCCGATCGACTGATTCCGAGAAATCAGCCCTAAATGATTGATTCAGAGATATAAGCCGGATACGGTTTAGTCATGTACGTTATGACCATCGACCAGCGCGGCAGCACCAACGACGCGGACCGCGTGCCCGAGCTCCTTGGAGCACTCGGCGGCCATTCTGGTGTCCGCTTTGAACGCTCCGTCGGCGACGAAGTGCAGGGGGTTCTGCAGGACCCTGCCCTCGTGGTCGAAGTGGCGCTGCATGCGCTGCGAAGCGGGCACTGGTACGTGGGAATAGGCGTCGGCCCGGGGGAGTTGGCGCCGGACGCCAGCCCCCGCGAAGGGTCCGGGCCTGCCTTTGTTGCCGCACGCCGGGCGGTGGAGCGGGCCAAGTCAGCGGCGAGCCATGTCCCCGCGGCCGTGGTGGCGGGGACACGCGAGCACGAGGCCGTCGTGGCGTGCGCCAACGCGGAAGCGGTGCTGCGCCTGGTCGGAAGGCTGGTGCAGGACCGGACCGAGGCCCAGTGGCGCGTGGTGGATGCCCTCCGCGCGAAAAGCGGAGCCACACGGGAGCAGGGCCCCGGACGCCACGGGCTCCAGAAACAGGTTGCCCGTGACTTGGGAATCAGCGAACAGTCGGTGAGCCGGACCGTCCTCCGGTCGGGCTGGCAGGAAGAATGGGCCGCAAGGCCGGCAGTGGAAATGCTGCTGGCGACCGCCCACCGCCTCGTCCTGAAGAACCTCGCCCCCGGGGCCCAGGGCGGCGGCGACAACACCCGAGGAGAACCGTGAACGCTGTCTGGATCGCAGCCGCCCTGCTGGCGGCCGGATTCGTGGGCTGGCCTGTCACGGCCCTGGTTTTCCGGCTGGCCCGTACCATCGACGACAAAGCCGATGCCGCCGCCGCTGGCGCCGGCCGGGACAGCGCCGACGATCCTTCGGCGGACGTGACGGTGGACAGTCCTGCAACGGCGGACAGCCCGGCCCCGGGGGACCGGGCCGCAGGGGACGGAGCCAATACAGTCAACGGCGACATTACGGTGGGCGCCGGCACGGCTGCCGCGCCGGCATCTGGCGGCGACGCCCCGGCCACACGGATTCTCCGGGGCGGGGCCATCATCGGCGTGCTCGAGCGGCTGGCCGTCTGCCTTGCCATCCTGGCCGGGCAGCCCGTGGCCATCGCCTACGTGGTGGCCATCAAGGGCCTGGGCCGGTTTGCGGAACTCAAGGAAACGCCCGTGGCGGCGGAGCGGTTCATCATCGGCACCCTGGCCTCCATGCTGTGGGCAGCGGGAGTCGCAGCCTTCACGAAGGTCGTGCTCCTCGGCTAGCCCGGCCGCGGGATAGGGTATCTCTATGACTGTTTTTGCTGTTGAGTACGTATACGACGCCGAGTCCTCCGAAACGCGCGCGGCCACCCGCCCCGCCCACCGTGAATGGACTGCAGGACTCGCGCAGGACGGCACGCTTCTTGCCAGCGGACCCTACGGCGACGGTGCGGGCGCCCTGCTCATTTTCAAGGCGGCCGACGAAGCTGCACTCAACGAGGTCCTGCGGCAGGATCCCTTCGCTGCTGCGGGCGTCATTTCCGGCACCCGAACCACCGAATGGGCACCCGTGACCGGCCTCCTGGCTGAGCACGCAGCCTAGCCGCCCCGCACCACCGATTTTCGAATTCAAGGAGTCCACGTGACCTCGGTCAGCCTGGGAATGCCATCCGCACCGCCGCCCGTCCTTGCCCCCCGCCGCAAGACGCGCCAGATCAAAGTGGGCTCTGTCGGCGTCGGTTCCGATTTCCCCATCAGCGTGCAGTCCATGACCACCACGCCCACCACGGACATCAACGCCACACTGCAGCAGATCGCCGAGCTGACCGCGTCCGGCTGCGACATCGTCCGAGTGGCGTGCCCGTCGGCCGATGACGCTGAAGCGCTGCCGATCATCGCCCGGAAGTCGCAGATCCCGGTCATCGCTGACATCCACTTCCAGCCGAAATACGTCTTCGCGGCCATCGAGGCCGGCTGCGCGGCAGTGCGCGTCAACCCGGGCAACATCCGCAAGTTCGACGACCAGGTCAAGGAGATCGCCAAGGCGGCCAAGGACCACGGCACGTCCATCCGCATTGGCGTGAACGCCGGATCGCTGGAACCGGGCATCCTGAAGAAGTACGGCAAGGCCACCCCGGAGGCCCTGGTCGAATCGGCAGTCTGGGAAGCCTCGCTGTTCGAGGAGCACGGCTTCCACGACTTCAAGATCTCCGTCAAGCACAATGACCCGGTGGTCATGGTGGCTGCCTACGAAATGCTCGCCGAGAAGGGCGACTGGCCCTTGCACCTCGGCGTAACCGAGGCCGGTCCCGCCTTCCAGGGAACCATCAAGTCGGCCACGGCCTTCGGCGCCCTCCTCGCGCGAGGCATCGGGGACACCATCCGCGTGTCCCTCTCCGCCCCTCCCGTCGAGGAGATCAAGGTGGGCAACCAGATCCTGCAGTCGCTGAACCTGCGGCCCCGCAAGCTGGAAATCGTCTCGTGCCCCTCGTGCGGGCGCGCCCAGGTGGACGTCTACACCCTCGCCGAGCAGGTCACCGCCGGGCTCGAGGGAATGGAGATCCCGCTGCGCGTCGCCGTCATGGGCTGCGTCGTCAACGGTCCGGGCGAAGCACGGGAAGCGGACCTCGGCGTCGCCTCAGGCAACGGCAAGGGCCAGATATTTGTGAAGGGCGAGGTCATCAAGACTGTCCCCGAGAGCCAGATTGTTGAGACACTGATCGAAGAGGCCATGCGTATCGCGGAAGAGATGGGGGAGGCCGATGGCGAAGATGCTGTCAAGGGTAGCCCCGTGGTTAGCGTCTCATAAGGACGGCCCCGCGCCGGACGGTGCCACCGTCCGGGCACTTGGTGTTGCGGACACCCGTCAACTGCGCGAACTGGCAGAGAACGATCCCGTAGCCAACGTGTTCATCTTGGCGCACCTGGAGTCCACGGACTCCGCCGCGCCCACCCCGGGCGGAGCCAACGTCCTGGGCGTTTTCGACGACGACGTGCTGGTTGGCGCCTGCTGGGCAGGCGCCAACCTGGTCCCCGTCCAGCTCGACCCCGAGCTGGCCGGACCGGTTGCTGCTGCGGCCCACCGCTCCGGGCGCCGGTACGCGTCGATCTTCGGACCGGCCGCCACGGTCCTTGCCCTGCACCGCCACCTGGAGGAGCTGGGCCATCTGGCGCACGAGGTGCGGGCTGACCAGCCGCTCATGACCATCACCGGGCCTCCCGCCGTCGAGCCGAACTGGCAGCTGGGATTTGGGCAGTACGCAGACTTTGACGCCATCCTCCCGGCCTGCGCGGCGATGTTCGAGGAGGAGGTTGGCTACTCGCCCTACCTCGGCGGCCGCGACTTCTACAGCCGCCGGGTGGCAGGCCTCATCCGCCAGGGCCACTCCCTCGTCCACCTGAAGGACGGCGAAGTCGTGTTCAAAGCTGAACTCGGCGCTGTCACGGCCGAGGTCACGCAGGTGCAGGGCGTATGGATGAATCCCACCCACCGGGGGCTCGGGCTGAGCGCCGGCTACATGGCGGCCGTTGTGCTGCTGGCCCAGAAGATGGCACCCGTCACCAGCCTCTACGTCAATGACTACAACTCCCGGGCGCGGGCAACGTACGAACGCGTTGGCTTCGGCCAGGTGGGGACCTTCGCTACAGTTCTCTTCTAGCCTGCGGCCCAACCTCGGCCCGCCAAAGCGGATTTGGAATCGGTGACGGCTATCACATAGGTTCTTTGTAACCGCGTTTACGGACTCGGGTGGTCTCAGAGAATTAGCGGCATGACCGGCCGCGAAGCCACGCCACCGCAGGGATGACCAGCCGGAAACGGCCAGGGGCTTCTCCTGTGGGGCGTGGCTTTCCTGTTCGGCTACCACAGGACCCGGAATCCTGTACTGCTGCCCAGCCGGTAGATTAGTACCCAGACAATCAGCACTTCCCCCAGAAACGGACACCTACCCGTGGTTCTTCGACTCTCCAAGCTTTTCCTGCGCACACTGCGTGAAGACCCCGCCGACGCCGAGGTGGCCAGCCACCGCCTGCTCGTGCGCGCGGGATACATCCGCCGCGCGGCTCCGGGCATCTACACCTGGCTGCCGCTGGGACTGAGCGTCCTGCGCAAGGTGGAACAGATCATCCGGGAAGAGATGGCCGCCATCGGCGCCCAGGAAGTTCACTTCCCCGCGCTGCTCCCGAAGGAGCCCTACGAGGCGACCAACCGCTGGACCGAGTATGGCGAAGGGCTGTTCCGGCTGAAGGACCGCAAGGGCGGCGACTACCTGCTGGCCCCCACGCATGAGGAGATGTTTACTCTTCTGGTGAAGGACCTGTACTCCTCGTACAAGGACCTGCCGCTGAGCATCTACCAGATCCAGAACAAGTACCGCGACGAGGCGCGTCCCCGCGCCGGACTCCTCCGGGGCCGCGAATTCATCATGAAGGACTCCTACTCGTTCGACGTCGACGACGCCGGGCTGGACGTCAGCTACTCCGCCCACCGGGCGGCTTACCTGAAGATCTTCGAGCGGCTGGGCCTGGAAGTCATTCCCGTGACGGCCACGGCCGGCGCCATGGGCGGCTCCAGGAGCGAGGAATTCCTGCACCCCACCGACGTCGGCGAGGACACCTTCGTGCGCTCGGCCGGCGGCTACGCCGCCAACGTCGAAGCCGTGACCACTGTGGTTCCCGCCGAGATCGACTTCACCAACGCTCCGGCCGCGCAGATCCGGGATACCCCGAACACTCCCACGATCGACACGCTCGTGGCTGCCTCCAACGATCTCGCGCCGCGCAGCGAGGCCGACGGCGGCCCCTGGACTGCCGCTGACACCCTCAAGAACGTTGTCCTCGCGGTCACCCTGCCCACCGGGGAGCGCCAGATCGTGGTCCTCGGCGTCCCCGGAGACCGGGGCGTGGACCTCAAGCGCGTCGAGGCCAACATCGGTGCCTACCTCCCGGTGGCCGGCGAGATCGCCGTGGAAGCCGCGGGCGAGGAGGACCTGGCCCGCAACCCGCTCATCGTGCGTGGTTACCTCGGCCCGGGCATGTCGCTGGACGCACCCCTCCTTGGCCTGGAGGGTGCGGCCAAGCTCCTCTACCTGGTGGATCCGCGCGTCGTCAGCGGCACGGCATGGATCACCGGTGCCAACATGGCCGGCAAGCACGTCTACGGGCTCGTCGCGGGACGCGACTTCACGTGGGACGGCGTCATTGAATGCACCGAAGTGCGCGCCGGCGATGAAGCCCCTGACGGGTCCGGACCGCTCGAAACGGCCCGCGGCATCGAGATGGGGCACATCTTCGCGCTGGGCCGCAAGTACGCCGAAGCGCTGGAACTGAAGGTCTTGGACCAGAACGGCAAGCAGGTCGTGGTCACCATGGGTTCCTACGGTGTGGGTGTCACCCGTGCCGTGGCCGCCCTGGCGGAATCCAACCACGACGCCAAGGGCCTCGTCTGGCCCCGCTCCGTGGCTCCCGCCGATGTGCATGTCGTGGCGGTCGGCCGCGGCGAGGAGATCTTCGCTGCCGCGGAGCAGCTCGCCCTCGAGCTGGAAAACGCGGGCCTGGAGGTCATCTACGATGACCGGCCCAAGGTTTCCCCCGGCGTCAAGTTCGGCGACGCCGAGCTTGTTGGCGTACCCACCATCCTTGCCGTCGGCCGCGGACTGGCGGACGGCGTCGTCGAAATCAAGGACCGCCGCAGCGGCGAGGCTGAAAACGTGGCCGTGGACAAGGCCGTTGACTACGTGGTCAACGCCGTCCGCAGCAACTGACCGCCGATCCACTAAGTGGTTTCAGGGTTCGAGTCGATCCAGCTCGCCACTATTGTCCTGATAGTGGTGGCTGGCTTCTCCGCCGGCTGGGTGGACGCCGTCGTGGGCGGCGGCGGCCTGCTGCAGCTGCCGGCGCTGCTGCTCGTGCCGGGGATCACCCCGGTGCAGGCACTGGCCACCAACAAGATGGGCTCCATCTTCGGAACCACCACCAGCGCCGTGACCTACTACGGCCGTGTCCGGCCCGATCTGAGGACGGCCGTACCCATGGCCGCGATCGCGCTGGCGGGCAGCTTCGGCGGGGCGCTGCTGGCTACCCGGCTGCCGGCGGAGGTGTTCAAGCCGATCATCGTGGTGGCGCTGGTCGCCGTCGCGCTGTTCACGGCCCTTAAGCCCGACGCCGGCCACCTCACCGAGCTCAGGCACGACGGCCGAACACACTACGTGGTGGCCTGCGCCATCGGGGCCGTGATCGGGTTCTATGACGGCCTGATCGGGCCCGGCACCGGGTCCTTCCTGGTCATCGCACTGGTTTCGGCGATGGGGTACGCCTTCCTGGAGGCCAGCGCCAAGGCGAAGATCGTCAACATGGCGACGAACGCCGGGGCACTCATATTTTTCCTCCCGCACGGGTCCCTGCTCTGGGGAGTCGGTCTGCTGCTGGGCGCCGCGAACATGGCCGGGGGCTATCTCGGCGCGCGCACCGCCGTAAAGCAGGGGAGCAAGTTCGTGCGTGTGGTGTTCCTCGTGGTGGTTTCCGCCCTGATCGTCAAACTCGCCTTCGACGTATGGCAGGAGAACTTCGCCTGAGCCTGGCTCCCGGGCGGGGCTTTTGATCCTGCTGACGTTGTGCTCATGACTGATGGGGGATACACAACACTCGACAATAGGCGGGTGCTTGCGGCCGTTTATACGAACAATCCCGTTCACGCCAATGTGCATCTTCACACGGATATAATTGACGATCCAGTTGTGGGCCGGCGCTTCCCGGTTCCACGGGGGCCGGAGCGGGGCCAACCTGCTGGGACGTGGGGGAAGCGGTTGAAAGCAGGATCGGTAACCAGGGCGCCGACCGCATGATCGAGTGTGGGGTGACTGACCTGGAACGGTGGGCAGTGTTACGTGGATCCGAGCAGTCGCAGCGCACGCAGCATGTCGATGAGCTCTTCCCGGGGTGGGGTGTCATCCCCTTCGCGCGGAGGACCGATAACGACGAAGTAGCATGCTGGACTGGCGGAAGTGTCGTGGTCATAGATGACTTCGACGTTGTTCGAGACGCAGGGGGGGAGGCGGTACGCCGCACGATCTCGGAGTACGCCTCGATGGATGAGTGGCTCATCGCGGCGGTACGAGACTTCATCGAGTTTGATTGAGCTCTAGCCCGGCGTGTGACAGACGCGAGGCAACGCAGCCGGACGGGAACGAGAATCGGGCCCGGCACCGTACGATGCTGAGCTGGATGCCCGGGGGCGCCCGGAAGGTAGCTGATGCTGAAAGGCGGCACCAGATGAATAGTCGGCCCAGCAGGTCAGAGATCAGCCGTGTCTTGTCCCATGCGCTCCGTCACGCACCGAGCGAGTATGGTCTGGCCCTGGATCCGCAAGGGTGGGCGCCCGTCAGCGAGCTGCTTCGGGCGCTGCACAGGCTGGGCCAGGAGTGGGAATCAGTCGACGTGACGACAATTCGTGAGGTTCTCGAAGCCTCACAGAAGAAACGGCATCAGCTGGGCGAAGGCCGGATACGAGCCCTGTACGGCCACTCCATACCCCTGCAGGCGCAGTATGAACCGACTCCGCCCCCACCGGTGCTCTTCCACGGGACCGCGCGAGCCACCGTCCCTGCGATTCGAGTGTCCGGGATCCTACCCATGCAGCGACAGTACGTTCATCTCGCGGAGACAGTGGAGCAGGGCCGTCAAGTGGGAATGAGAAAGGACCGCAATCCCGCTATCCTTACGGTGGATACGGTGTCGCCACGGCAAGTGGGGTCCTCTTCTATAGGCGGGAATCAGGGATTTGGCTGGCCACAGGCATCCCGGCCTCGGCGGTGGGGACCCAGATGTAATTCCCACTGATGTGAACGCGGTCGATAAGTAAGCTGCTGCCGGTGACGTGCCACTGCGGTGGAAGCGGTGCGGACGGCCGGCGAAGCCGGCCGGTCGGGCCGGCCCTGACCGCCCTACGACGGCGACGTGTTCGTGGCGTCCTCGCCCGGTTCGGGCAAGTCGTGGGCAGCCGGAAGCCCGTCCAGGGTCCGCCCGGCAAGTGTGCTGGCCACCCACAGTGACCGTGCCACATCACCAGCGTGGCCGGGCCTCGAGCTGTAGTGCAGGGCGTTGTCCACCTCCCGGGCCAGGCTCCACTGCCGGGCGACCTCCGGGTCCAGCCCGGCCGCGACACTGAAGTCATGGCATCTGGCCAACAGGCCGGCGGCGGGATCCGTTGTGGGCAGGTCCGGAATCCGGTTCCAGAGCACGGGAGCCACGGCGAACTCCGCCTCACCCACCATCGGCTGGGGATCGATGGCGGCAAAGCCGTCGGCCGAATTGCTCCCTGCCGTAGTGTTCGCCGAGGCACCCGGCCTGGCCAGGATGTTGAGGTAATGGAAGTCCGTGTTGACAAGGACGTCCTCAGAGGAGCGGCGGCCCACGGCGCCTCGCGTCTGGCAAACCTCAAGTGCGGCCTCCAGCAGCCACCGGGGAAACGGGCGGCCCAGCTGTTCCCATTCGGCGGGCAGGTCATCGCTCCACTGTTCAGCCCGCGCGGCCACGTGTAGAAATTCCTGCCACTGCGGCCGGCCGTCGGGGACGAGGCTCAGCTGCCGCATCAGCCCGCCCCACACCTCACGGGCGGTGTCCATCGGCTCTGTCCGGAGTGACCTGCCGGCATCCAGGCGCTCAAGGAGCATGGAACACGTTCCGGCGTCCGAGGTAAGCAACCGCACCGCACCATGACCGTTCCACAGCGCCAGGGCGTGGCGTTCCACCAGCGCTTCATCATGCGGAAAGGCCACCTTCAGTGCCGCGGCCGATCCTGCAGCGCGGACCGGCACCACGACACCGCCGTGCCCGCTCCACGGGAGTGCTCCCGGTGCCAGGTCAAGCTCAAGCTGCCACTGCTCCAGCCGGCCGCGGATCATGTCCGGCAGTGAGGCCAGCCAGGCCCTGCCTGCGCTGCTGCGGGAATAGCGGCGGGTCAGGTCCGGGGGAATGGGAACGTCTGCTGGCGGGCTCACAGCTCCAGCGTAGTAGAGGGGCCTTGCGCAGCGGGACGGCCTGCTCAGCCGGCAGGCCGGACAGCTTCTATCCAGACGAAGCCGCTGGAGCCCGAACACGATGCCGCAGGCGCCGCTACACGATGCCGCTGGCGCCCAGCAGGTTGCCGATGGTGAACGTCGCGGCCAAGGCGAGGCCACCGCCCACCACCACGCGTGCGCCCGCCCGGGTTTTCGAGCCGCCGCCGATCCATGCGCCGACGGCACCCGTCACGGCCAGGGCCAGCAGGACGGCTCCGAAAGTCACGGCCACGCGAATGTTTTCCGGAGGCAGCAGGATGGCGAGCATCGGCAGCACGGCCCCCAGCGTGAAGGCGATGGCCGACGCAAAGGCGGCATGCCAGGGGCTCACGATGTCCTGTTCGTCGATGTTGAGCTCGGCGGAAAGATGTGCGGCCAGGGCGTCGTGCTCGGTGAGTTCCCGCGCCACATTCCGGGCTGTTTCTTCGCTCAGGCCTTTGCTGCGGTAGATCGCGGCGAGCTCCAGCAGCTCCTCTTCCGGTTCCTCGGCCAGCTCGCGCCGTTCCTTCTCGATCAGCGCCTTCTGGCTGTCGCTCTGGCTGCTGACGGAGACGTACTCACCCAGGGCCATGGATACAGCACCGCCCACGAGGCCGGCAGCACCGGCAGCGAGGATGGGGCCGTGCTCGCTGGTCGCACCGGCCACACCCACCACAATCGCCGCGACCGACACGATCCCGTCGTTGGCTCCGAGGACACCGGCACGCAGCCAGTTCAAACGGTGCACGATGTCATTGTTGTGGGGTTCATTGGCGTGCTGCCTGTCCGGGGGCAACGCCGATTTGTCCGCTGAATCCATGGCTCCAGCAAACCACTCAGAGGCAGCCGGCTGCCAGTGGGATGTCACCGGCGGACCCTGGACACTCGGGGCGCCGGCCTCCCCGCCTCTAGGGTGCGGCGGGAGTTGCCGTTGCGCCGCCGTCGGTCTGGCGTGCCGAGGGCGCAGCCGGCTCCGGAAGTTCCGGCAGGAGCGTGGTGTCCAGCACAATGCCGGGGACGGGCCCCGGATCGGATCCCCAGCGCGTGGTCCGCTGGGCAGCGGCAACCAGCGAGGAGATTGCCCACCGCCGCGTCTCACCCTCGCTCAGGGCCACCAGGTCGCCATAGACCGGGAGTGTTCCGGCTTCCAGGCTGGCCAGTCCCGCAGCGGGCTTCTGCAGGAACGAGGTGCCCAGGGTGTAGCCCGGTTCACGGGGAGGAACGGACGCACAGTGAACGCGGGTGTACGCCTCTGCCTGGGCGACCAAGGTCTCGTGCGTGGCCAGCAGGGCGGCGGCCCGGTCCGCGGCCGACCCGTTTAGGCGCGTCAGCGCCACCTGGTAGCCGTATACCGTCTCAACTTCTGTCCGGACCACGCGGTTCAAGGCGGCAGCCAGTGTGGCGCTGCCCGACGGGTCCGCGGTCTGGCCGGGCTGGGTACCGTTGCTTGATGGGGCGCCATCCTGTGGTCCAACGCTGCTGCCCGCGGAACTGCACGCCGCGGCCGCGTTGCTCCGCGTCGCCGCCGGCGCCTCAAGCGCAGGTGGTGGTGTCCCGGCAGCCTGTGCCAGCGCCGTCGCCTGAAGCAGCTGAGCGGTCCCTACCGCAGCGAGCAGGCGGGCCATCCCGCCGTCGGCCTTCTCGGCATGGGCGAGACGCGCCTTGCCGCTCTTGGACAGCGCGGCCACCAGCGCCGGCAGCGTTGCTGTGCCCGATGGTGCTGTCCCTGATGATGCCGTGGCAGCCGGGCCTGCGGTTCCCGGGGCGCCAGCCGCTGAACTTGCGCCGGCCGCTGAACTTGCGCCCGCCGCAGAACCGGCGGTGGCACCGCCGGGAAGAAGGAGTGCCCTTGCCTGCGTAGTCAGCAATGTCACAGTGTGCGAAAACAGTTGCCGCCGGGCTCCGGACGACCCCTCCGCGAGCTGCTGGCTGGCAGTCCTCAGGTCCTGGGTTTCGGCGAGGGCGGCAGCGCGCGCCTGCTCGGAGAAGGGCGGGGCCGGCGGTGCCGGGGATTCCCGCGGAATCAGCGCAAAACCGAGACTCAGCACCAGGAAAGCGGAGAGTGCCAGCAGGCCGTACCGGAGATAGCTGGCCGGAGCTCTTTTTCGCCCGCTGTCGTCATTCACAACAGACCATGTTGTCACGGCCGGCAGGAAGTCCGTGCACCAAGCCGCCCGGAAAATCGCTACGCTAGTAGTCACAACATCATCTAACGGGAGGCGGCCGGCATCGTGAGCAATGCAGAAGCCACGACTTCATCAGACCGGACCAGCGCGGGAAAGGCTGAACCCGCGGCTGTCCACAATCCCGAGGCTGAACGCCTCCGGGCGCTGCTGGAACCCGCGGTCCAGTCGCACCGGCTCTACCTGGAGGATGTTGCCATCCACATCGCAGGTTCCAACCGTGTGGTCCACGTAGTGGTGGACCTGCCGCAGGAAGAGACGGGCGGCGTGAGCCTTGACGTCATCGCGGACATCTCCAAGGAACTCTCCGACATCCTGGACAGCGACCCCAGCACGGACAGCCGTCCCTATGATCTTGAGGTTTCATCGCCCGGCGTGGGGCGGCCGCTGACCGAGCCCCGGCACTGGCACCGCGCCCGCGGGCGCATGGTGAGCGTCAACGTGATCCAGGGCGAGAACGTCACGGGCAGGATCAGCTCCGTTGACGACGCCGGCGTGACCCTGGTTCCCGAAATTGCCGTGAAAAAGGGCATGAAGCCCAGGCAGGGCGACCCCGTAAAACTTCCTTTCGACAAGATCCGCAGCGGAAAAGTCGAAATTGAGTTCAGCCGCCTCGACGAGGCCGGTCTGGAAACTGAGCACAATGGACCTTCTGAGGAGGCCTGATGGATATTGACATGAGCGCGCTGAGACTCCTGGAGCGTGAGCGCGAAATCCCGCTGGATCTCCTCATCCCCACGATCGAGCAGGCACTGCTTGTCGCCTACCACAAGTCGCCGGGCGCCTTCGAAAAGGCCCGGGCGGAGCTGGACCGCAAGAGCGGCCACGTAACCATCTGGGCCACGGAAATCGACGACGACGGTGCACCTATCGGCGAGTTCGAGCACACACCGGCCGGGTTCGGCCGTATCGCCGCCAGCACCGCCCGGCAGATCATTCTGCAGCGGCTGCGCGACGTTGAGGATGACAACGTTCTGGGCGAGTTCAAGGGCCGTGAGGGTGAACTTGTTGCCGGGCTGATCCAGCAGGGCAACAACCCCCACATGATCCAGGTCAACCTGGGCACGGTGGAAGCACTGCTTCCGCCGCCGGAGCAGGTGCCGGGGGAGAAGTACATCCACGGGAACCGGCTTCGTGCTTACGTCATCGATGTGCACCGGGGCACCAAGGGCCCGTCCATCACCCTTTCCCGTTCGCACCCCGGCCTGGTCCGGAAGCTTTTCGAACTCGAAGTCCCGGAGATCGCCGACCGCTCCGTGGAGATTGTCGCCCTGGCCCGCGAAGCCGGGCACCGCACCAAGATCGCAGTCAAGGCAAACACCCAGGGCATCAACGCGAAGGGTGCGTGCATCGGCGAAATGGGCTCGCGCGTGCGGGCGGTCATGACCGAACTGAACGACGAAAAGATCGACATCGTTGACTTCAGCGAGGATCCGGCCACCTTCATCGCCAGTGCCCTGTCGCCGTCGCGTGTGAATTCAGTCACCATCACCGACGAGGCCACCCGTTCAGCCCGCGTCGTGGTGCCGGATTACCAGCTCTCCCTTGCCATCGGCAAGGAGGGGCAGAACGCCCGCCTCGCCGCCAAACTGACGGGGTGGCGAATCGATATCGTCTCCGACGCCGCCGCTCCGCGCGGTTAGCAGCGCCAGCCGGACAGAGGAAAATCCGTCCGGCACAAGCTCTTGGCCTGATCGAACTGCCCGCCCCCGCGGCGGGCAGTTTCGGTTTCCGGTTTCGGGTATAGGCCCCGTGAGGGGCTAGAATAGAACTTGGCCGCGCCTAGCGGCCGGCATCAGCGTGTTCGAGCGCCGGGTCCTGCCGAAAGGCAGAGGCGGGCGGCCGGGCAGGCAGATAGGTACAGGCAGGAAGAAACTCGGCAGTGGCACACGTGCAACAACTCGGGAATCAGCCGCTGCGTACCTGCATCGGATGCCGGAAAAAGGGGCCGCGGTCAGAGTTGCTCCGGCTCGTCTCCGACACCGGCGGTTCGTCCGCCGTCGTGGTGGATGAACGACGCCGGATGGCTGGCCGGGGTGCATGGCTGCACCCCAGCGAAGCGTGCCTGGCCCTGGCGGTCAAGCGGCGAGCCTTCGGAAGGGCCCTCAACGGGTCAACCGGAACGGCCGCCGTCGAACGCCGGATAACGGCAGGAGCGCACGCTGCCGACGTCCCGGCGTCTGCAGTACCAACCGTCCAACCTGAAAGCGGGTCAGAAATCTGATGGAAACCCGATGAGTTCCCAGCGATGAGTGCGTAACGATGACAACTTTGTTGCGCTCTGCAATGGGCCTTTCAGCTGTAACCGCAGCGGGGGCCCGCAGTAAGAAGTAGACGGTTCGTGCCTGGCTCGGTGCGGACCGAGACAGGAGAAATGTGGCCAAGGTCCGCGTACATGAGCTTGCAAAAGAGCTCGGTATTACTTCCAAAGATGCAGTAACCAAACTGCAGGAACTGGGCGAATTTGTTCGCTCCGCCTCTTCCACCATTGAGGCCCCCGTGGTGCGGAAACTCCGCAACGCGTTCCCGGCTGCCGCCGCTTCGAAGTCCGAAGCCCCCGCAGCCGCCCCCAGGTCCCCGGCAAAGCCGGCGGAAACCCGTCCCGCGCCGGCTCCCGGCCCCGCTGCCCCCAAGGCTGCTGCGCCTGCGCCTGCACCGGCACCGGCACCGGCACCGGCCCCCAAGGCAGAGGCGCCTGCAGCTCCGGCTGCGCCCGCCGCTCCGGCAGCTCCGGCTGCCGCAACGCCCGCCGCGCCCTCCACCGGTGCGAAGCCGGGAGCACGCCCCGCGCCCAAGGCTGAGACCCCCTCACGTCCGGGCGGCGCACCGCGTCCCGGCGGCCCCCGCCCCGGCAATAACCCCTTCGCCACGTCCCAGGGCATGCCCCGCGGCCGCGGAGGAGACGGTGACCGTCCGCCGCGCCCGGGCAATAACCCGTTTGCCACGTCCCAGGGCATGCCCCGTCCCGGCGGCGGCCGCACTGACGGCGACCGTCCCGGCGGCCCGCGTCCTGCAGCCGGCGCAGGCGGACCCCGCCCCGGTGCTCCGCGTCCAGGCGCTACGCCCGGCCCGCGTCCTGCAGCTGGTGCAGGCGGCCCCCGTCCCGGCGGTCCCCGTCCGGGTGCCGGCGGAAACCGCCCCACGCCTGGGATGATGCCTAACCGCACCGAGCGTCCCGCACCTGCAGGTGCCGGCCGTCCCGGTGGCGGCGGACGCGGTCCCGGCCGTCCCGGCGCTCCCGGAACCGGCGGTCCCGGTGGCGGCGGCGGTGCTCCGGCCGGCGGTGGCTTCGGCAAGGGTGGCCGCGGTCGCGGTGGCACCCAGGGTGCGTTCGGCAAGGGCGGCGCTGGCCGCGGCAAGCAGCGCAAGTCGAAGCGCGCAAAGCGCCAGGAACTTGAGCAGATGAGCGCACCGTCGCTGGGTGGCGTGAGCGTACCCCGCGGCGATGGCAACACCGTTATCCGGCTTCGTCGTGGATCGTCCATCACGGACTTCGCTGACAAGATCGAGGCGAACCCCGCCGCACTGGTTACCGTGCTCTTCCACCTCGGTGAAATGGCAACGGCAACCCAGTCGCTGGATGAGGACACCTTTGCACTTCTCGGCGAGGAACTCGGTTACAAGCTGCAGGTCGTTTCCCCGGAGGATGAGGAGCGCGAACTGCTCAGCGCCTTCGATATCGACGTCGAAGCCGAACTCGAGGCCGAAGGTGACGAAGAGCTTGAGGCACGTCCTCCGGTAGTCACCGTCATGGGTCACGTTGACCACGGTAAGACCCGCCTGCTCGACGCCATCCGCAACTCGGATGTCGTCGCCGGCGAGCACGGTGGCATCACGCAGCACATCGGTGCCTACCAGATCAGCCACGAGCACGAGGGTGCGCTGCGCGACATCACCTTCATCGACACCCCGGGTCACGAGGCGTTCACCGCCATGCGTGCCCGTGGCGCGAAGGTCACGGACATCGCCATCCTGGTTGTGGCAGCGGACGACGGCGTGATGCCCCAGACCGTTGAAGCACTCAACCACGCCCAGGCGGCCAACGTGCCGATCGTCGTGGCCGTGAACAAGATCGACAAGGAAGGCGCGAACCCGGACAAGGTCAAGGGCCAGCTCACCGAGTACGGCCTGGTTCCCGAAGAATACGGTGGCGACACCATGTTCGTTGAGGTCTCTGCCCGCCAGAACATCAACATCGATGAACTGATCGACGCCGTGCTGCTGACTGCCGACGCCGCGCTGGACCTGCGGGCCAACCCGGACAAGGCCGCCCGAGGCATCGCCATCGAAGCGAACCTGGACAAGGGCCGCGGTTCCGTGGCCACCGTCCTGGTGCAGTCCGGTACCCTCGCGGTCGGCGACACGATCGTTGCCGGCACGGCGCACGGCCGCGTCCGTGCAATGTTCGACGAAGACGGCGAAGCCCTCGACGTCGCACTGCCGTCCCGCCCGGTTCAGGTCCTCGGCCTGTCCAACGTGCCGCGCGCCGGTGACACCTTCCTGGTGACCGCCGACGAGCGTACCGCCCGACAGATCGCCGAAAAGCGTGAAGCGGCCGACCGCAACGCCCAACTCGCCAAGCGCCGCAAGCGCATCAGCCTGGAAGACTTCGACCAGGCCGTCGCCGAAGGCAAGATCGACACCCTCAACCTCATCCTCAAGGGTGACGTCTCCGGTGCCGTGGAAGCCCTCGAAGACGCGCTGCTCAAGATCGACGTCGGCGAAGGCGTCCAGCTCCGCGTTATCCACCGCGGTGTTGGTGCGATCACGCAGAACGACGTCAACCTGGCTACGGTCGACAGCGCCGTCATCATCGGCTTCAACGTCAAGCCTGCCGAGCGTGTTGCCGAACTGGCAGACCGCGAAGGCGTGGACATGCGCTTCTACTCCGTCATCTACTCAGCCATCGATGACATCGAGCTGGCCCTCAAGGGCATGCTCAAGCCGGAGTACGAAGAGGTCCAGCTGGGCACCGCCGAGGTCCGCGAAGTGTTCCGTTCCTCCAAGTTCGGCAACATCGCAGGTTCCATCGTTCGCACCGGTACCATCCGACGCAACACGAAGGCCCGCATCACCCGCGCCGGCAAGCTCATTGGCGACAACCTCACGGTGGAGACGCTCAAGCGCTTCAAGGACGACGTCACCGAGGTCCGCACGGACTTCGAGTGCGGTATCGGCCTTGGCTCGTACAACGACATCACCGAAGGCGACATCATCGAGACCTTCGAGATGCGCGAGAAGCCGCGCGTCTAGTCGTGTGAGTTTCACAGGTGCGGGGCCGTTGGGTTTTTCCCGGCGGCCCCGCACTTTCGCCCGACCCGGGAGCCTCCGAGTTTTGGGGGCGCCCCGCCCCTACGCTGGGCGGCTTAGGATCTTCGATCCCGAGCCGCCCAGCTCCGGCAGCGGAGCTGGCCTTCCCAACACTCGCAAGCTCGTGTCGGGGCCCGCGGCCATCTCCTTAGATGCCACTCCCAGGCCCCCTCAATCGCTACGCGCTAACGTTGTTCCATGCGTTGGCGCGCCCCCAGTTTTCTATTTCTATCCAGGAGGATGTAATGGCTGATCCGGCACGCGCTGCCAAGATGGCGCAGCGGATTAAGGTTGTTGTTGCTGAGGCTTTGGGCCGGAAGGTCAAGGATCCCCGGCTTGAGGGGATTACCGTCACTGATGCCCGGGTGACCAATGACCTGCAGCATGCCACCATCTACTACACCGTGTTCGGTGACCAGGCCGTGCAGGTTGACGCCGCCAGAGGCCTGGAGAAGGCCAAGGGTGTGCTGCGGCAGGAAGTGGGCCGCAACATCACCGCCCGGCTTACCCCCACACTCGAGTTCGTGGCCGACCAGATCCCGGTGAACGCCTCCAACCTGGAGGAACTGCTCCGGGAGGCCAAGCGGCGCGACGCCGAGGTGGCTGCCCTGGCCGAGAAGGCCAAGCACGCAGGTGACGCCGACCCGTACAAGAGCGACGTCCAGCCGGACGTGGAAATCGACGAAGACGACTTCGACGAAGAGGACCTGGACCTGGCCGACGACGAGACAATAGACGAGGACCGGAACCGCTAGCGTTTCCGGCTCTGCACTGGGAGCCCAAGCCCTCAAGCGCCGTAAGGGTGCGGACGGATCTCTTCGATCCGGCCGCACCCTTTCTTTTAATCCTCTTTCTTGTCAGTCGTCGAGAGGCGCCTTCACGACGCGGCCGTCCGGTGCGGCATTCGGTGCCGGCAGGGAATTGACCGTCGCGTAGATGCTTTCGCCCCTGATGTCGACGTCGGCCGTGAGCATTCCCGGAAGGACCACCGTCTGCTTGCCTGAGTGGGCAGACAGCCGCAGCACGCCCTTACCGAACAGGGAGGCAACGTACACGTGCCCGTCGTCGTCCATGTCCAGTCCGGTGGGTGACATCACGTCGTCAGCGAACAGCTTCACGCGGCCGTTGTGGGGATTGACCTTGTACACCGCTCCGCGGGCACCCAGCGCAGGGTCCTCCGGGCCGCCGGGGAGCACGGAGACGTACAGCCAGCCATCCGGTCCGCGCTTGACGTCGGTGGGCACGGGCTCGAAGCGGTAGGTGTGACCGACGATGCAGCCCGGAAGCTTGAGGGCCGCGGCTTCCGCTGCAGTGAACGTGTGCGGCCGTGCCGGCAGTACGGCAACGCTTTCGGCCTCGCCTGACTCCACGTCGACCGAGACGATGGCGTTGGCTCCGGCGTCGGCTACGTAAATGGTGTCGCCATAGACATCGATTCCATAAGGATGCGAATCGATCTGGCCCTTGTAGGAAACCGGCACATCTTTGGGCAGCTTTGCAACGCAGTCGGCGGGAAGGTCCTTGAAGCCGTAGCTGATGCCGCCGTCGGGGTTGTGCTTCATCTCCAGGGCAGCAAGGTCGCCAAAGGTGCGGTGCTTGCCGCCGGAGTCAATGCTCCTGATGTGTCCAGCCAACGGCCTCGGATCCATGGGGCCGGCACCCTGGCTCTCGGCCAGGTAAATGGTCCGGCCACGACGGTCGCTGCCGGCCACATCCCAGGCCGCGTTCCGGTAGACCACGGATTTGCTGCCGTCCCGGGCGATTTTCGTCAGCTGCCCCGCGAATTCCTCGCTGACCAGAACCGAACCGTCCTGTCCGTCGCTGAGGTGGAGCGGGGTCAGCAGGCCCTTGGCAAGAACGGCCGGTGCTGACTGGCTCCCTGCTGCATTGCCTGCCGGAGCCGCGTGGCCCGCCGGGGACGCCGACAAGAGGAGTGAGGCAGCCGCGACGGCTGCCCAAAGTGCTCGTTGCTTTTCCATACCGTCTCCAATGTCAATGGTGCGCATCCAGAACATTGAGACCGATATGTGGTCCGAAAATCGGGTCCCCCGACGCGCGTATTCTAAGCCCGGCTTTCGGGGCCTGTCGATGGCGCAGTTCCATGTGTCCGCGTTGGACTCCCGCTTCGGGTCGTCCGCGAAAAAACTTTTGGGGCCCTCAGGCGGCGGGGCTTTTAATGTCAGACCCCCGGACCAGACTGGTTCCATGGAAGCCATGGGGGGATTCACCGCGGACCGGGCCCTTGGGCCCGGTGCCGGTGGGTTGGCTGCTGCCGGTGGGTTGGCTTCTGTCGGTGCCAACGCCCTGCAGGTCGTTTCTTCCGGGGCGGACGTGGTGGACCGCAGCCTTGCTGATCTGGCCTCGAACGCGATCACCGCCGAAGACACGGCGTTGTGGGGTTTCGGGCAGGCCGCGGATTTCGCGGACCGGGTCGAGCAGCTCTCCCGCCACGTGGAGTTTCTGCAGGTGGTGGCCGCCGGCGCGGTGGACCGGGCCCGCGCCGGGGCGTTCACCGGGCCGCTGACGGCCGCGGCACCCCTCGTCCCCGGCCCCGCCGCCGCAGCGGGCCCGGGGCCGGGGGATGACGGGTCCCGGACCACTGTCGAGTTCCTGCAGGCCAGGCTGCGGATCCCGGCCGCCGAAGCCCGCCGCCGCCTCGCCCTGGCCGACGCCGTCCTTCCCCGGACCGGGTTCGGCGGGCAGCCGCTCCCGCCCCGCTACGAAGAACTCGCCGCCGCGGTCAGCGCCGCCCGGATCGGCTCCCGCGCCGGGACCACCATCACCCTGGCCCTGGACCGGGCCCGGCACCTCACCACCGCGGACCTCACCGCCGCGATGGAACACGCCCTGACCCAAACCGCCGTCGAAAGCGACGGCGACTTCCTCACCCGGGTCACCAAACACTGGGCCGAGGCCATCGACCAGGACGGGACCGAACCCTCCGAACCGGCCCTCCGCCAGATCCAGGGCGCCTTCATCCGCCGCCCCAAACACGGCCTGCAGCACCTGGAAATCTTCGCCACCACCGAACAATTCGAAACCCTCACCACCGCCATGAACACCGCCACCAACCCCCGCACCCCGACACCCGGCACCCCAACCGGCACCGACACAACCGGGACCGACGCGACCGGGACCGGCACCGAAGCAACCGCGGACAGCAGTTCCGGGACCGGCAGTGACGGGACCGGCAGTGACGGGACGAACGGTGACGGGGCCGGGGAACAGGGCGGCCCGGCCGGCTGGGACACCCCGGACCTCCCGGAAATCCCGCTGGACCACCGGTCCCAGGGCCAGAAGAGACTCGACGGACTCGTCGGCGCCTGCCAAACCGCCCTCACCACCGACACCCTGCCCGCCAACGGCGGACACCGGCCCCAGATCCTGGTCACCATCAACTACCGCGACCTCCTCGCCGAACTCCAGCAACGGCACAACGCACAGTGGGCCGCACCGCCGCAGGACCGGGCAGCACCGCCGCAGGAGTCCTCGCAGGGCACGCAGTGGTCCCAAAGCGCGCCTTCGTTCTAAGGAGCGCCTTCGTTCCAAGGAGTGCAGGGCCCCCGGCCGGGCTACACCGGCCGGACCGGCGACGGGACCGCCCTGTTCGCCTTCTCCGGCCCGGTAAACCCCGCCACGATCCGCAAAATCGCCTGCGACGCCGACCTCATCCCCGTCGTCCTCGGCAGCGACGGCCGGATCCTGGACATCGGCCGCGCCTCACGGGTCTTCCCGCCCCACATCCGCAAAGCCATCATGGCCCGGGACCAGGGCTGCGCGTTCCCCGACTGCACCATCCCCGCGCCCTGGTGCGAAGCCCACCACATCACCTACTGGTCACGGGGCGGAACCACCGGCACCGGCAACGGCGTCCTCCTCTGCACCCACCACCACCACCTCATCCACAAAGAACTATGGACCATCGAAATCACCAACGAAGTCCCCTGGTTCAAACCCCCACCAGAACTCGACCCCCACCGAAAACCCCGCCGCAACCACTACTTCCGCTCACGACCCCAACGGGAATAAACGGAACCCCGGCTGTCCCGCAGCGCCCTCAGGCTGGCTATGATCAGACCATGCGCGCCCACCCATCAGCTGCAGATGTGACCGAATACCTGACCGAAGCCGTGGCATTGGCCCAGCGGAACGTCGCGGCCGGCGGCGGGCCGTTCGGCGCGCTAGTGGTAACAGCCGACGGCACCGTCCACGAAGGGGTTAACCGCGTCACCCGGGACAACGACCCCACCGCCCATGCCGAGGTGGTGGCGATACGCACCGCCGCCGCAGAGACCCGGAACTTTGATCTCAGCGGCGCTGTCCTGTACGCCAGCTGCGAGCCCTGCCCACTGTGCCTCGCGGCG
Source organism: Arthrobacter sp. K5 (assembly GCF_040448525.1). NCBI lineage: Bacteria > Bacillati > Actinomycetota > Actinomycetes > Micrococcales > Micrococcaceae > Arthrobacter > Arthrobacter sp. K5. Next base: position 4,800,507 of record NZ_CP159279.1, read on the forward strand.
GCGCTCTGGGCGCGTGTCGACCGCGTGTACTTCGCCGCCGACCGGCACGGCGCAGCCGCCGCGGGATTTGACGACGCGCTCTTCTACGAATACTTCGGCGGCTCCCGGCCGGAACTGCTGCCTGTCAGCCACATCCCGGTTCCTACGTCGGGCAACCCTTTCGATGCCTGGCGCAACAACGCCGAACGCACCGACTACTGAAACCTGTTACCGGGCCGGGCTACCTCCGGGGGAGCCTGCCCACGCCTTCGACCAGTTCCCTTTGGTCACCGCACAACGCAATCCGGATCCAGCCCTCGCCGATGGAGCCAAAGGCGGTTCCAGGAGCAAACGAGACGCCGGCCTCGGCGAGGAACTGTTTGACCCAGGCCCGGACGTCTCCGCCGCTCACGTGCGAGACGTCCGCCCACAGGTAGAACGCCCCCTGCGCGCTCAGGAAGGGAATGCCCTTCTCCGCCAACACGGCCGACGCCGCGTCGCGGTTGGCACGGTAGTGCGCGTGGGCCTGCGACACATAGTCCTGCGGGCCGGTCAACGCGGCGAGCGCCGCGTACTGGGACGGTGACGCCACGCAGGAGACGATCGCCTCCATGACGTTGTTCATCCGCTGCTCCAGTCCGGGCGGGCACACCAGCGCTCCAATACGCAGACCGGTGAGCCCATACGTCTTGGACAGCGTCAGCGACGTGAACACGCGTGCTTCACCGGGGTCGGTGCTATCGAACCGGGCAGGACTCGCGTGCGGGACGTCGTACGTGAAGGCCTCATAGCACTCATCCGAGATGATCCACAGGTCGTGGCGGCGGGCCAGTTCCACGAGTTCCCGGGTCAGGTCCTCCCGGAGAACGGCGCCCAGGGGGTTCGACGGCGAGTTGAGCATGAGCACGCGCGTCCGGTCCGTGATGAGCGCCTCGATATCCGCGATCCGGGGCTGGAAATCGTGCGCGGGGTAAAGGGGGTACTGCACAGGGACGGCGTGCAGCAGCCGGCTGGTCATGGCAAACGTGGGATAGCCCGGATTGGGAATCAGGATTTCGTCGCCGGGTGCGAGCAGCAGGCTCATGGCGAAGTGCAGGCCCTGCTGGGCGCCGTCGACCACATATACGCGGTCCGCCCCGATGTCTACGCCGGACTGCTCCCGGAACCTGGCGGCGAAAGCCTCGCGCAGCTGCGGGATCCCGGCGTTCGGAGTGTAGTTGGTCTCGTCACGGTCCAGGCACGCGATCCCGGCATCCAGGACGTGGCGGGGGAGCGGGAACCCGGGCTCGCCGATGCTCAGGATCAGCGCCCCCGGGGTCCGCCACGCTGCCTCGGTGATTTCGCGGATCTGGTTGACGGGTACGTCGCGTATGTGCGCGGAAAGCTCGGGCATGACTGCCATCCTAGCGCCGGGCGTGCCCTGGCCCCCGACGCGGCCCAATACCCCCGCCGCGTCCCCGATATACTGATAGGCGTGCTTTCTGGACTGGTAATAGTGGACAAGCCGCAGGGATGGACCAGCCACGATGTGGTTGGACGGATGCGGCGGATCGCCGGTACCCGGAAAGTGGGCCACGCGGGAACGCTGGATCCCATGGCCACCGGCGTGCTGGTGCTCGGCATCAACAAAGCAACGCGGCTGCTCACGTATATCGTGGGCACGTCCAAGACCTACACGGCAACCATCCGGCTGGGGGAATCCACCATCACGGATGACGCAGAAGGCGAAGTTGTCAGCCGGGCGAGTGCCGCGTCCCTGACCGAGGACGCCATCCGCTCCGGCGTTGGATCCCTCACGGGGGAGATCCAGCAGGTGCCGAGCAGCGTCAGCGCCATCAAGGTCAACGGTGAACGGTCCTACGCCCGCGTACGTTCCGGGGAAGATGTCCAGCTGGCTGCCCGGCCGGTCACCATCCACCGCTTCGACATTCACGGAATCCGCCGGGACCAGGCCGCCGGACACGACATGGAGGTGGTGGACGTCGACGTCACGGTGGAATGCTCCTCCGGCACCTACATCCGTGCCCTCGCCCGGGACCTCGGCAACTCGCTCGGCGTCGGCGGGCACCTGACCGCATTGCGGCGGACAAACGTCGGACCCTACTCGCTGGACCAGGCGCGCACCCTCGAACAGCTCGCCGAAGACCTCGAAATCCTGGAAATGTCGCAGGCGGCCAGGGCGCTCATGCCCAACCGGGAACTGAGCGCAGATGAAACCACCGAGATCTCCTTCGGCCGGCGCATCGCAGCCGGAACCGCGGCGGGCACACCCGGCGCCGCCACTGCGGAGAAGCCCGCAGCCGCGTTCGCGCCAGACGGGTCGCTTGTGGCGCTGCTCGCGGACAGCGGAAGCTTCGCCAAACCAGTGCTGGTTTTCGCCCCGGGAACGGGCCCCGGCGGCTCCAACAGTCCCGGCGTTCCGAATGGTTCACGTGCCGGCGACGGCGGGCAGGTCTAGCGTTGGACGCATATTTCTATATCATCCTGGCTGTCGGCCTGCTGTCCACACTCGTCTGTGTGGCGGCGGGCATCATGAAGAAGGCCCCGAACGACATCACCATCCTTTCGGTGGCCGCCGTCGAACTGGCCCTACTGGTCTACTTGGCGGGTTCCATCGTGCGGGTCATCGCGGGGGAGCAGATCGCCGGGGAGGCCTGGGAATTCTGGGGCTACCTCGCCACCGCCCTCCTGCTGCCCGTTGCCGCCGTGTACTGGTCCATCCTGGAACGGACCCGCTGGAGCAACTTCGTCCTGGCAGCCGTCGGAGTCACCGCCCTCGTCATGGCCGCCCGCATGAATCAGATCTGGTACTGAAGTGGAAGAAGCACGCAACGTGACTTATACGTCCGAACACACCGGCAAACGCCCCGCAGACACGAGGAACACCGGTCCCGGCCGGCTCCTCATCGCTGTCTACGCCATCTTTGCCATTTCGGCCACCGCACGGGCCGGCTACCAGATCCTCACCAAGTTCTCCGAGGCGCCGCTGGCCTACCTGCTCTCCGCCTTCGCCGCCGTCGTTTACGTCGTGGCCACGGTGTCACTGGCCAAGGCCGGCCGCACCTGGTTCAAGGTGTCCCTGGTCGCCGTCCTGGTGGAACTGGTCGGCGTCATTATCGTGGGGGCGCTGAGCCTGTTCGACTCCGTGCAGTTCCCGCACGAAACCGTGTGGTCCGCGTTTGGCCGCGGCTACGCCTTCGTTCCGCTGATCCTGCCGATCCTGGGCCTCATCTGGCTCTACCGGCGGCGGCCGGCAGCCGCGGCTGCCTAGGGTTCAGATCTAGCGATCCAGGGGTCAGATCTAGCGATTCTCGTCGGACAGGTCCACCTCGATCAGCTCACCGGGCGTCACAGACCGGTGCGCCGGTGGCACTGAGTCAGTTGTATCCGGTGCCGGGCCGGATTGCGCAGGTGGTTCCTGGTCCTGCTCTGTCAGCGGAGCCTGCTGCGGTTTCGGGCTGCCGCCAAGAATGCCGCCGAGGATATCGCCAAGGCCCCCTGAACCCACCCCGCCGGAACCAAAGCCACCCAGGATTCCCCCGAGGATGCTTCCCAGGTCAATTCCGCCGGCTCCGGCCGGGGACTCCTGTGCGCCGGATCCCTGCACGCCGGAATCCCGTCCGCCGAGGACCTTTTTGGCCAGATAGGACATGACGATCGGGGCGAGGATCGGCAGCAGCCGGCGGACGAGGTCTCCGCCGACACCGCCGAGGTTCGCTGTTCCGGCAAGACGGCTGGCCACTTGGTCCTGCTGGCCGCCGAAGACATGGCCAACGATTTTTTCGCCGTCCCGGGTGTCCACCTGCGACGGGTCAACGTCGCCGTCGGCCAGTCCGTTCCGGTGCCTGGCCAGTTCGGCTTCCAGTGCCGCGGCGCCATCCGGCGCCTGGACGTTGCCCTGCATTCCGGCAAGCAGCGTGGGCACGGCGGCCTCGACGGCCGCCTGCGCGGACGCCGTGTCCGTCCCCAGGAGGGACGCAATCCGTTGGACCGGGATCTGTCCCAGCAGCTCCTGGACATCACTCATGGCGTGGCTCCTTCCGGCCCGCTCGTCCCGCAGGCGATCCGTGGTCAAAACGCGAATGAAACTCAGCCCAAGGCAGCACTGCCCGGCCGCTGCCTCTGCATCCTAGCCGGGCGTGTGTGCAGGTGGTAGGCCGCCCGGCCGTCAGTGACAGTCAGGGATTGCAGGTAACCTTAGAGAGTTCCGGCCCTGGCGCGCCGGGAGCAAGTTCAGTCAGGCAGTAAAAGGCGAGGTTGATGGTCCACATCTGGAATGATCCGACCGAGGTCCCCGAAGACTTTGGTCCTTCCGTTGTCACTATCGGCAATTTCGACGGCGTACACCGCGGCCACCAACAGGTGCTGTCCCAGCTCATCAGGACTGCGCGGCTGAACAGCGCCAAGTCGGTTGCCGTGACGTTCGACCCCCACCCGGCCCTGGTACACCGGCCGGAAAGCGCGCCCGAACTCATTATGGGCCTGCACGACAAACTCCAGGCGCTGGGCGAGCTCGGACTGGACGCCATCCTGGTCATGAAGTACTCCCTGGAGCTCGCCAGCCTTACCCCTGAAGAGTTCGTCGGCTCGGTCCTCGTGGACAGCCTTCACGCCAGCCACGTGGTGATCGGTCACGACACCCGCTTCGGCAAGGGCAACTCCGGCGACCTGAACACCATGCAGGAGCTGGGGGAGAGGTTCGGCTTTGAAGTCCTGATCATCAGCGAGTTCGGCTCCGAAGGTTTCCCGCTGCATGACGACGGCGGGACGGACCGCCGCTGTTCCTCCACTTGGGTGCGCGAAGCGCTGCGGGAGGGTGATGTCGGCACCGCCGCCGCTGTCCTGGGCCGCGCACACCGGATGCGGGGTGAGGTGGTCCACGGCGCCGCGCGCGGCCGGGATCTCGGTTTCCCCACAGCCAACCTCTCCAGTGATGCGAGCGGCCTGATCCCGGCGGACGGCATCTATGCGGGCTGGCTCGTGGATGAGGCCGGGACGCGCTGGCCGGCCGCGATCTCCGTTGGCTCCAACCCCACTTTCGACGGCGTGAGCCGACAGGTGGAGGCGCACGTCATCGACAGGCCTGAGGAGCGCATTGAGGACTTCGATCTGTACGGCCAGACAGTAGTCGTGGAGTTCGTGACCAGGCTGCGTGGCATGGTGGCATACCGTGGGCCTGAAGCCCTCGTGGAGCAGATGCGCCAGGACGTCCTGCAGACGCACGACATCCTGCTCAAGCGCTGACCCGCGCGCTCCACACGGGACTGCACCATGCAGTCCTGCACCACACAGTATTGGCAAGGAAGGCGACGCTGTGACCGTAGAGAAGAACACCAGGAAACTGGACAAGGGGATTGTGCGCGATTTCAGTTCCCGCATGAGTTATGCGTCCTACCTTCAGCTGCCCACACTGCTCAGCGCCCAGCAGCCCGTCAGCGTCCCGGAACACCATGACGAACTGCTGTTCATCATCCAGCACCAGACCACGGAGCTGTGGCTCAAGCTGGTCCTTCACGAACTCCGCACAGCCGCTGAGAAGCTGCGTTCGGATGACCTCGGCTCGGCCCTGAAGGGCATCGCGCGGGTCAAGCACATCCAGAAAACCCTCACCGAACAGTGGTCGGTCCTGGCCACGCTGACCCCCACCGAGTACGCCGAATTCCGCGGCTTCCTGGGTAATTCGTCCGGATTCCAGTCCAGCCAGTACCGCGCCGTGGAGTTCGTGCTGGGCAACAAGAACAGGAAGATGCTTCCCGTCTTCGAATCCGATCCCGAAGCGCACGCCCTGCTGACCGAAGTCCTGCACGCACCGAGCATCTATGACGAATTCCTCGCCTACCTCCACCGCCAGGGCTTCGACGTTCCCGAGGCGGTGCTGAACAGGGATGTGACCCGGGCACATGAGTTTGAGCCTGGACTGGTGCCCCTGTTCAAGCACATTTACGAGCACGCCGCCCAGAACTGGGGTGCATACGAGGCATGTGAGGAGCTGGTTGACCTGGAAGATAACTTCCAGTTGTGGCGGTTCCGGCACCTGCGCACGGTGCAGCGCACCATCGGCATGAAAACGGGCACCGGCGGCTCCACCGGGGCGGCGTTCCTGCAAAAGGCCCTTGAGCTGACGTTCTTTCCGGAGCTGTTCGCCGTGCGTACGGAGATCGGACAATGACCATGCAGGCAGCCGACGTCCTGCTTCAAAAGGCCACACGCCTCGACGCCGACGATCCCCTGGCCAGGTACCGCGGACTGTTCGTCGGCGCGGACACAGAGCTGTCCTACCTCGACGGCAACTCCCTGGGCCGCCCGCTCAAGCGGACCGCCGGAGACATAACCACCTTCATCCAGGAGGGCTGGGGCGGGCGTCTGATCAGGGGCTGGGACGAGGAATGGCTGGACATGCCCCAGGCCATCGGCGACCAGCTGGGGCGTGCGGTGCTGGGCGCCGCCGCGGGCCAGACCATCATCGCCGACTCCACGACGGTGGTGCTGTACAAGCTGATCCGGGCAGCGCTGGCCGCCGTCGGGGATCCGGCGCGGACAGAGATCGTGGTGGACACGGACAACTTTCCCACCGACCGGTATCTCGTCGAAGGCATCGCCAGGGAGGAGGGACTGACCCTGCGCTGGATCGAGGCGGATCCCGCCTCGGGTGTCCACCTCGAACAGGTGAGGCAGGCCCTGGGGCCGGCCACCGCCGTCGTCCTCCTCAGCCACGTGGCCTACCGCTCGGGGCACCTCGCGGACTTGCCGGCCATTACCGCTGCAGTGCACGACGCCGGTGGGCTGGTGGTCTGGGACCTGTGCCATTCCGCCGGGTCCGTCGAGCTGCAGCTGGACGAGTGGAACGTGGACTTTGCCGCGGGCTGCACCTACAAGTACCTGAACGGCGGCCCGGGTTCGCCCGCCTTTGCCTACGTCAATGACCGGCACCTGTCCGGACTCACGCAGCCCATCTGGGGATGGATGGGCCGGAAGGACGCCTTCGAGATGGGGCCCGGCTACGAACCGGCCGCCGGCATCCGCGGTTTCCTGAGCGGCACGCCGGCCATCTTCGGGATGATCGCCATGCGCGGCACGCTTGACCTGATCGAAGAAGTCAGCATGGCCGCCATCCGGCAAAAGTCGCGGCAGCTCACCGCGTACGCGCTGGAACTGCACGATGCCTGGCTCGCGCCAGCCGGGGTGATGCTTGCTACACCCCGGGACCCGGACCGCCGCGGAGGCCACATCACCGTTGACCATCCCGCCTTCCGTGAGGTGACGGCCGGGCTCTGGGAGAGGGACGTCATCCCGGACTTCCGCGCTCCGCAGGGCATCAGGATCGGACTTTCGCCGCTGAGCACCGGCTTTGCCGAACTCCACCGCGGCATGGCAGCCATCAGGGACCTGCTTCCGGGGGTGTGACCAGCCCTGTTGCCGTTTCGACAAGATTGCAATACGGCCGGTAAACTAAACGGTGGATCCGGCTGCAGTCCGTGGTTGCTGGATCCTGTCTTGTGCGGAATGTTCTTCGGACCTCCGCGCCGGCACCCCCGGCAGTGAATTACTGACTCGGGCCTCACGGCACATCTCTAGGAGTTATTGTGGCACTTGACGCCGCCGTAAAGCAGTCCATCATCAAGGAATACGCAACGTCCGAGGGCGACACCGGTTCGCCGGAGGTCCAGATTGCGGTTCTGACTCAGCGGATCAAGGATCTGACTGAGCACATGAAGGAGCACAAGCACGACTTCCACACCCAGCGCGGTCTGCTGGCCATGGTTGGTCGCCGCAAGCGCATGCTGACCTACCTGAAGAACACCGACATCGCCCGCTACCGTTCGCTCATCGAGCGCCTCGGCCTGCGCCGCTAGTCTGGTTTTGAGGCGGCCCTTTCCTGCCGGAACGGGCCGCCTCGTCAGTACATAAAAACTAAACAGGAGGATCAACCGCATCACGCATTCGCGGTCCTCGGTAGTGATCCCCGGGAAGCTTCGCTGACTGAAGCCGGCCCGTGGGTCTCGATCGATGACCGGGTGCAGGGCCAGTAGACAGATGCTGGGCTGGGTTGATGCGGCTGGACTTCCGTTACACATGAAACGGAGGTGACTCTCTTGGAGGGTCCCGAAATCCAGTTCTCAGAAGCAGTCATTGACAATGGCCGCTTTGGCAAGCGTGTAATCCGCTTCGAAACCGGCCGTCTTGCCAAGCAGGCGGCCGGCGCAGCCATGGTGTACATCGACGAAGACACCGCGCTGCTCTCCGCCACCACCGCCGGCAAGCACCCGCGTGAAGGCTTCGACTTCTTCCCGCTGACCGTGGACGTCGAAGAGCGCATGTACGCCGCCGGCCGCATCCCGGGCTCGTTCTTCCGCCGTGAAGGCCGCCCGTCCACCGAAGCGATCCTGGCCTGCCGCCTGATGGACCGCCCGCTGCGCCCCGCGTTCGTCAAGGGCCTGCGCAACGAGGTCCAGATTGTCGTCACCGTTCTGGCGATCAACCCGGACGAGCTTTACGACGTCGTGGCCATCAACGCTTCCTCGATGTCCACCCAGCTCTCCGGCCTGCCGTTCTCCGGCCCGATCGGCGGCGTCCGCGTTGCCCTCGTCGCCGACGAGCAGGGTTCGCAGTGGGTTGCCTTCCCGAAGCACTCCCAGCTCGAGAACTCAGTGTTCAACATGGTCGTTGCCGGCCGCGTTGCCGGTGACGACGTCGCCATCATGATGGTCGAGGCCGAAGCCACGGACAACTCCTGGAACCTCATCAAGGAACAGGGCGCCACCGCCCCCACCGAAGAGGTTGTTTCCGAGGGCCTGGAGGCTGCCAAGCCGTTCATCAAGGCTCTCTGCGAAGCCCAGCAGGACCTGGCAGCCCGCGCCGCCAAGCCCACAGTCGAGTTCCCCGTCTTCCTGGACTACCAGGACGACGTGTACGCCGCCGTCGAGTCTGCTGCGGCGGAGAAGCTCACCGCTGTCTTCCAGATCGCCGACAAGCAGGACCGCGACAACGCAGCCGACGAGTTGAAGGACGAGGTTGTTGGCTCCCTCGCCGACCAGTTCGAAGGCCGCGAGAAGGAGCTGTCCGCAGCCTTCCGCTCCGTGACCAAGCACGTTGTCCGCCAGCGTATCCTCAAGGACCAGATCCGCATCGACGGCCGCGGCCTGACGGACATCCGCCAGCTCACCGCCGAGGTCGAGGTCCTGCCCCGCGTTCACGGCTCTGCCATCTTCGAACGTGGCGAAACCCAGATCATGGGTGTCACCACGCTGAACATGCTCAAGATGGAACAGCAGATCGACTCGCTGTCGCCGGTAACGCGCAAGCGCTACATGCACAACTACAACTTCCCGCCGTACTCCACCGGTGAGACCGGCCGCGTCGGATCCCCGAAGCGCCGCGAAATCGGCCACGGTGCCCTGGCCGAGCGCGCGCTCGTGCCGGTGCTGCCGTCCCGCGAGGAGTTCCCGTACGCCATCCGCCAGGTGTCCGAAGCCCTTGGCTCCAACGGCTCCACCTCCATGGGCTCGGTCTGCGCCTCGACGCTGTCCATGCTCAACGCCGGTGTTCCGCTGAAGGCCGCCGTCGCCGGCATCGCCATGGGCCTGGTCTCCGACCAGGTGGACGGTCAGACCCGCTACGCAGCGCTGACCGACATCCTTGGCGCCGAAGATGCCTTCGGTGACATGGACTTCAAGGTTGCCGGTACGTCCGAGTTCGTCACGGCCATCCAGCTGGACACCAAGCTCGACGGCATCCCGGCATCCGTGCTGGCAGCAGCGCTGAAGCAGGCCCGCGAGGCCCGACTCCACATCCTCGAGGTCATCAACGCCGCGATCGACACCCCGGATGAGCTCTCCGAGTTCGCTCCGCGCGTCATCGCCGTCAAGATCCCCGTGGACAAGATCGGTGAGGTCATCGGCCCCAAGGGCAAGATGATCAACCAGATCCAGGAGGACACCGGCGCGGACATCTCCATCGAGGACGACGGTACCGTGTACATCGGCGCCACCAACGGCCCGTCGGCAGACGCCGCCCGGTCCGCGATCAACGCCATCGCCAACCCGCAGGTCCCGGAAATCGGCGAACGCTACCTGGGTACGGTCGTCAAGACCACCACCTTCGGTGCATTCGTCTCCCTGACCCCGGGCAAGGACGGCCTGCTGCACATCTCCGAGCTGCGCAAGCTCGCCAGCGGCAAGCGCGTGGACAACGTCGAGGACGTCGTCTCCGTGGGCCAGAAGATCCAGGTCGAGATCACCAAGGTCGACGACCGCGGAAAGCTGTCCCTGTCTCCCGTTGTGGCTGAAGAGGAAGGCGCCGGCGAGGCCGACCGCGTTCACGCTGCGGCTCCGGCAGAAGGCTCGGACGCATCCGAGTAGTTCCGGGCTCCGGCAGCTGAGTGCTGCCGGATCCCATAGGGCGGGGCCGTTGGTTGTACCACCGGCCCCGCTCCGTTTAACCCCCACCCAACCCCCGCTTGCGGCGGCAAAACAGCCCACGTCAGAGCCACGCCGTCGGCGGGCCCGCTGGTACGATTGCAGGCAGATTTGGCTCCGCTTCCCGAAAGGCCTTGATGACTGTCGTACCCCTGCCGCTGGAGCAGAACCACCCCGGCGACACCCTGATCCACGGAGCCGACGGCGGTTCGGAAGTCCGCCGTTCGGTCCTCCCCGGCGGGGTTCGCGTGCTGACTGAGGCCATGCCGGGGCAGCGTTCAGCCACCATCGGCTTTTGGGTGGGTGTGGGGTCACGCGACGAAGCGCCGGGGCAGCACGGATCGACGCACTTCCTTGAGCATTTGTTGTTCAAGGGCACCAAGAGGCGCACCGCCCTCGAGATCGCTTCCGCCTTTGACGAGGTGGGCGGCGAATCCAACGCCGCCACCGCGAAGGAAAGCACCTGCTACTTCGCCCGCGTGCTGGATACGGACCTGCCAATGGCCATTGACGTCATCGCCGATATGATCACCGGCGCCGTGCTGGATCCCGCCGAGATGGAGCAGGAACGGGACGTCATCCTCGAGGAAATCGCCATGGACAGCGACGACCCCACGGACGTGGCGCATGAACACTTCGTGGCCGCCGTGCTCGGCACCCATCCGCTGGGACGCCCCATTGGCGGCACTCCGGATGCGATCCGCGCAGTGGCGCGCGACTCCGTCTGGGACCACTACCGGCGCTACTACCGCCCGGACGAGCTTGTGATCACCGCCGCCGGCGGTTTGGAGCACGACGTCGTCTGCCGGCTTGTGGTGGATGCGCTCCACTCAGCCGGGTGGTCCCTTGAGGCCGGGGCGGCTCCCGTGGAGCGTCGCTCCACCGAGCGCGCAGAGATCACCGGCACCGCGGGACTGCACGTGGTCACCCGCCCGGTGGAACAGGCCAACATCATCATGGGCTGTCCCACCATCGTGGCAACCGATGAACGCCGCTATGTCATGAGCGTGCTGAACGCCGTGCTCGGCGGCGGGATGTCGTCACGGCTGTTCCAGGAGATCCGCGAGAAGCGCGGACTCGTGTACTCCACCTATTCCTTCGCCTCGTCCTACGCCGACGCCGGCTACTTCGGCATGTACGCCGGCTGCACGCCCACCAAGGTCCGCCAGGTGCTGGAACTCCTCGGCGCCGAACTCGACAGCCTCGCGGCCGGCGGTATTTCCGAGGACGAGCTCCGCAAGGCGGTGGGGCAGCTCTGCGGCGGGATCGTCCTGGCCTTGGAGGACACCGGCTCCCGTATGTCCCGGCTGGGCCGCGCCGAGCTGGTCTCCGGTGAATACCAGGACATCGACGAGACCCTGCGCCTCATTAAGGCCGTGACGGCGGAACAGGTCCAGGAGCTGGCCAGCGAGCTGGCCGCGGCGCCCCGAACCGTGACGGTGGTCGGCCCCTTCGACGAATCGGAAACCTTCGGGCTCTGAGTTCGGGGAGAGACAATGGACCAGCCGCAGCCGGGAACAGCGCACGAAGCGCTCGAGATCTTCGTTGGCCGCTGGCTGGGAACCACTGAACTGGCTGCCTCGCCGTGGGGTCCGGCTCGTACGGCCACCGCGGAGGTGACGTTTACCCGCGCGGCCGGAGGGTTCGCCGTCGTCCAGTCCTACCGCCACACCGAAGCCGACGGCACACACTTCGAAGGGCACGGCGTCTTCACAGTGGACCCGGACCACGACGAAACGCTCTGGTACTACGTCGACAGCATGGGCAAGCCCCCGGCGGCCCCGGCCCGTGGCGTCTGGCACGACTCCACCCTTACGGTGGAGCGGCACAGCGACCGCGGCACCGCCCGGCACACCTTCAGGGTGGACGACGGCGTGCTGACCCACACGGCGGAACTGCGGCTGGGGGAGGCCCAGGGCTTCCAGCCGTTCATGACCTCGATCTGCCACCGCGCCTAAAGCCGGTACCCGGCGCTCAGCCCACCAGTTCGATGACCCGTGTCTGCGGGGTGCCGGACAGGGCCGGTGCGACGCCGGGGGAGTTCCATACCTTTTCGCGCAGCTTGGCCAGGAAGTCCTCGGCCTGGTCACGCCGCTCGAAGTCCAGCTCCACCACGATGTACCGGTCGTCCTCCACCGGGCGGCCGATCCGGTGGGCTACGACGCCGGAGCCCGCCCGGTCCGCGGGGTCGCGGTCAAAGACCGCCTTCCACGATTCGAAGTCCTTGATGGCGTGCTCGATCTGCAGGGTGAACATTTCCGGTCTCCTTTGGCCAGCGTTCCACTCCCCGCGCGGTCCGTTTCCAACGCGGTGAAATGGCGAGGTAGTGCCATGGTAGGTCCCGGCACCCGGCCTTACCACCCACTCCCGCACCACCCAACAAGGTAGCAGCACAGGGTGTTCCCACGGCTGGGAAGGCCCTCTGCTGCGACCCGGCTGGGTTAGCCGCCGGCGAAGGGCGGCAGGACGTCCACCACGTCGCCGGCTGCCAGGACGGTGGTCCGGTCCCGGACGGCGACCTCGTTCAGCAGGAAGCTGCTGCGGGCCAGGATCCTGTCCAGCGGCGGCGTTCCGGCCGGCGGCCCAGGGCGTTCGACGTTGAGCACGGCGGCGAGGAGCGACTCCACCGTGGAGCCGGCGGGAAGTTCGAAGCGCTCTTCATCCACGCCTGCCGCGGCGCGTGCGGCAGCGAAGTATCGTACGTTCAAGGATCAGCCTCCGATGGCGCTCATGCTGCGGTCCGGCTGGACGAAGTCCGGAGCGTCGAGGCCCACGTGGTCCATGCCGTGGGCTTTGGGCTTCAGCCACATGGCATCCTGCCAGCGTTCGGCGAGCTCCTCGTCGCCGGCCCCTTGCCGCAGCAGGCCCAGCAGATCGAATTCCTCGCGGGAGAAGAGGCAGCTCATGATCTTGCCTTCGGCGGTGATCCGCGTCCGCCGGCAGTCGGAGCAGAACGGCTCGGTGACCGAGGCGATGATCCCCACAGTACCCAGCACCGGGCCGTGTGAATCTGCGCCGGCTGAATCAGCGGAACCGCCCGAATCACCGGAACTGCCGGAACCAGTCCGGCGTCGTACTTCAAAGCGTTCCGCCGGTGCCCCGTCGCGGGCCCGCGGATCCGGGCTGAGCACGAACTCCTCGGAGAGGAGTTCCCGGATCTCGGCAGCGGTGATCATGTTCCGGCGGGTCCAGCCGTGGTCCGCGTCCAGGGGCATTTGCTCAATGAACCGCAGTTCGTAGCCACGCTCCAGCGCCCAGGCGAGGAGGGACGGCGATTCGGTGTCGTTGATGCCGCGCATCAGCACGGCGTTGAGCTTCACGGGTCCCAGTCCGGCGGCCCAGGCGGCGTCCACCCCGGCGAGGACCCGGTCCAGGAACGGGCGCCGGGTCAGTTTGGTGAAAGTTTCCTCGTGCAGCGAGTCCAGGGAAACGTTGATGCGGGTCAGCCCGGCGGCCTTGAGGGCTGCAGCCTTCCTGTCCAGCCCGACACCATTCGTCGTCATGGAAATCGGAAGCTCCGGGTGTGCCTGGCGCAGCGCACCGATGATGTCCACAAGGTCGGCGCGGACCAGCGGCTCGCCGCCGGTCAGCCGCAGCTCGCGCACGCCCAGCAGGTTCACGCCGATGCCCACGATCCGCACGATTTCCTCACCGGTCATGACTGCCTGCTTGGCGAGCCACTCCAGCCCCTCGGCGGGCATGCAGTACGTGCACCGCAGGTTGCACTTGTCCGTGAGCGAAAGCCGCATGTCCGTGGCCCTGCGGCCGTAGCGGTCCGCAAGGCCGGCGGGAGCGTCAGCCGGGCGGCGGGCGGGGATCCCGTCCGGGCGCTCAACCGGAAGGGGCTGCGAACCGGAACCGGGTGCGCCTCCTTCACGGAGCTGCGGTAGGCCAAGCTGAACACTCATGACTTCAGGCTACGCCACTGCGGCCCGCCGATCACACCCGCCGCGTTCGTGACTGGGCTGCCGCTGCGGCCTCCGGCGACGCGCAGCGGCCAGGGATGACTGCGGTGGCGGAAAGCGCTGATGAACCTATGCTGGAAGGGTGAACGGTTCCCATGAGCCAAACCGGCACCGGCGCCGGTGGGCGGCGGCCGCAGGCGTTGTGGCAGCCGGCACCGGACTCGTCGCCAGCGAACTCATCGCCGGCTTCGTCAGTCCTTCACTTTCAACCATGACTGCCCTGGGCGGCGCCGTCATCGACGCGGTCCCGCCGGGTGTCAAGGACTGGGCTGTTTCCCTCTTCGGAACAGCGGACAAGCTTGCCCTGCTGGCCGGCATGGCGCTGGGAATCGCCGTCTTCGCCGCCGCGGCAGGTGTCCTCGAGCTGCGCCGGCGCTTCGCGGGTGCCGTCGTCTTTGCCGTCTTCGGCGTCGTGGGCCTGGCCGCGGTCCTGACCCGCGCCCAGGTGACCGCCGCCGCCGTCGTTCTTCCGCTCCTTGCGGCCGGGATCGGAACGGCGGTGCTGCTAAAGCTGGTCAGGGGCCTGGCTGCCACAGACCGTGGCGGGGACACTGGGCCGCGGCCGGCCCGGCGGGGCTTCTTCCAGCTGTTGGGAGGCACCGCGGCCGGCGTCCTGGTGGGCGGCGCCGTAGTCACCGTCTGGCGGGGCGGGGCCGCAGGCGTCAACGAGGTCCGCCGGACCCTGCGGCTGCCCGCACCGCAGTCCCCGGCACCGCCCATTCCGGCCGGCGCCGACATCCGGCTGGCCGGGGTGGCGCCGCTGGTCACACCCAACCCTGACTTTTACCGCATTGACACCGCACTGTCCGTTCCGGTGCTCGATTCCCGCGAGTGGAGGCTTAAGGTCACAGGGCTGGTGGAACGGGAGGTCGAGGTCTCCTTCGAGGACCTGCTGGCGAAGCCCCTGATCGAGCGGCACGTGACCATCGCCTGCGTGTCCAACGAGGTGGGCGGCGACCTGATCGGCAATGCCCGCTGGCTTGGCTGGCCGGTACGGGAGCTGCTGGCCATGGCCGGTCCCAAGCCGGACGCGGACATGGTCCTGTCCCGAAGCTCGGACGGCTTTACGGCCAGCACGCCGCTGGAGGTGCTCACCGACCGCCGTGATGCGCTGCTCGCCGTGGGCATGAACGGCGAGCCGCTCCCGCTCGAACACGGCTTCCCCGTGCGGATGATCGTCCCCGGACTGTACGGATATGTCTCGGCGACCAAGTGGCTCACCGAACTCAAGGTCACCAGGTTCGCCGACGACGTTGCCTACTGGACGCCGCGCGGCTGGTCCGAGCGCGGCCCCATCAAGATCTCATCCCGCATCGACGTGCCGCGGAATGGCGCCTCTATCCAGCCCGGGACTGTGGTGTTCGGCGGCGTGGCCTGGGCACAGCACACCGGAATCGGCAAGGTCGAGCTGCGCGTGGACCGGGGCGACTGGCAGCCGGCCAGGCTCGCTCCGGGCATCTCGGTGGACACGTGGTACCAGTGGCAGCTCGGCATTGACCTTCAGCCCGGGCAGCATGAGGTCCAGGTGCGGGCCACGGACCTCAAAGGCACCGAACAGACGGAGGAACAGCGTTCGGTGGCACCGGACGGCGCCACGGGCTTCCACACCATTAGAGTGGACGTGAAAACGTAGCCCACCAAAGGCCGGACCATGCACAGCCATTCGCAGCCGCACGGCGATAGCGCCGTACGATCCGCCATGCCCCACGCCGGCGCTGCCGGCGCTGCCGCCCCACCCTCCGGCGACGCCGGCACCCACGAACACGGCACGCACGATCACGGCGCCCACCGGAGCGTTGCAGACCACCGGCAGGCGGTCAGGGAGCTCCTCGAACCGCTGCTGTCCCCGGAACGGACTGAGAGGCTGCCGCTGGTCCAGGCGCTGGGCCGAGGACTGGCGGAGGACATCACCGCGCCGTTGAGCCTGCCCCCGTTTCCGAACTCCCAGATGGATGGCTTTGCCATCCGCTCCGGCGACGTGCCCGACGGCGGGGCGGACCTGCGCGTGGCGGCTCCGGTGCCCGCGGGCGCGAAACCCGCGCCCCTGCAGCCCGGCACCGCCGTGCCCATCATGACCGGTGCCATGGTGCCCGACGGGGCAGACGCCGTCGTACCCGTTGAACGGGCCGTCCCCTCCATCTTTCCGGCGGCAGGGGAAGAGGCTGAGGTGAGGCTGCAGGCCACGGCAGCCGGGACGTTCATTCGCACCGCCGGGAGCGACATCGACGCCGGCCAGCAGGCATTGGCCGCGGGCACCTGCCTGGGCCCGGCGCAGCTGGGCCTGCTCGCCGCGCTGGGGCTGCCCGAGGTTCTGGTGCGCAAGCAGCTTTCGGTCCTGCTCGTCACCACAGGCGATGAAGTGGTGGAACCCGGAGAACCGCTGGGCGACGGCAAGATCTACGACGCCAACGGCACCCTCCTGGAATCCGCGCTGCGGCAGGCAGGACTTGACGTGACCAGGGCGGGCATTTCCGCCGACAGCCCGGACGCCCTGCGGACGCTGCTGCGCACCCACACGTCCGCTGTGGACCTGATTGTCACCACCGGGGGAGTCAGCAAGGGCGCGTACGAGGTGGTGCGGCAGGCCATGGACGGCCAGGACGTGGCCTTCCAGCACGTCGCGATGCAGCCCGGCGGCCCCCAGGGGCTGGGAACGTTCGACGGCGTCCCCCTCCTTGCGTTTCCGGGGAACCCCGTCAGCTGCCTCGTCTCCTTTGAAATGTTCCTCCGCCCGGTGCTGGGCGAACTGTTTGGCGCGCCCGCGCCCAGGCCCGCGGTGCGGGCACGGCTGGCCCAGTCGCTGTCTTCCCCGCCGGGCAAGCACCAGGTCCGGCGCGGGTCCCTGCAGGCTGACGGCACAGTCCGGCTGCAGGGCGGCGAAAGCTCGCATTTGGTGCAGGCACTGGCCCACTCGAATGCCCTGGTCCACGTGCCAGTGGGCACCGCCGCTCTCGACGAGGGCGCCGAGGTGGAAGTATGGATGCTGTGACTGCAGATAATGACCACGGCGCCCTGACCCATCTTCGCCGTGACGGCACAGCCCAAATGGTGGACGTCTCAGGAAAACCGGAGACCACGCGCGAGGCCACGGCCACGGCGACGGTCCGCAGCACCGCCGAGGTCCTGGCTCTGCTGGGCAGTGGCGGCCTGCCCAAGGGCGACGCACTGGCCGTTGCCCGGGTTGCCGGGATCATGGCAGCCAAGAAAACGCCTGAGCTGATCCCGCTGTGCCACCCGCTCCCGATTTCCAAGGTGACCGTCGACTTCGAACTCGGACCCGAGACGGTGGACATCCTGGCGACCGTCAAGACGCGCGGCGTGACCGGCGTCGAAATGGAGGCACTGACTGCCGCCTCCGTGGCGGCGCTGAGCGTCTACGACATGATCAAGGCCGTGGATAAACACGCCGTGCTCACGGACATCAGGGTGTTGGCCAAGAGCGGCGGCAAGAGCGGGGACTGGGCCCTGTGAGCAACCATCCTTCGAATACCGCGGCACCGCACGTCCACGGCGACGTGCAGGGCCGGAAGGCCGGCGTCGTCATTGCCTCAACGCGTGCCGCCTCGGGCGTCTACCAGGACGAGACCGGGCCCGTCATCACAGACTGGCTCGCCGAACACGGCTTCGTGCCGTACCCGGTCATGGTGGTGCCCGACGGTGAACCGGTGGGCGCGGCGATCCGTGCGCTCCTGACCCAGGAACCCGCCGTCGTCATCACCAGCGGGGGGACCGGCCTGAGCCCGGACGACCAGACGCCGGAAATGACGCTGCCGCTCCTGGACCGTGAAATCCCCGGCATCATGGAGGGCATCCGCCAGTTCGGAACGGCGAAGACGCCCCATGCCATGCTGAGCCGCGGACATGCCGGTTCGGCCGGCCGGACTTTCATCATCAACCTGCCCGGATCACCCAAGGGGGTCATGGACGGTCTCTCCGTCCTGGATCCGGTGATCGGGCACCTATGCGACCAGTTGGAGGGCGGACATGGCCACTGAGGCTTCGTTCGAAGTAGTAACCGCAGTGCTCAGCAGCGAACCCATCTCCGTGGACCAGGCCATCGCCGCCGTGGAGTCGGAGACCGCCGGAGCGGTGGTCAGCTTCAGCGGCGTGGTCCGGAACCACGACGGCGGCAAGCCGGTCGACCGGCTCAGCTACACCGCCCACCCCACGGCGCGGAAGGTGCTGGACGACGTCGTGGCGCAGCTGGTGGCGGAGCAGGCCGGGGCGGCTGGCGCCGACGGCGCTGCGTCTGGCGGTGCTGATGGTGCCGGCGCGGTTCCTCCGGTCCGGATCTGGGTCGCGCACCGGGTGGGCCCGCTGGAAATCGGCGACCCCGCCCTCGTCTGCGCGGTATCGGCCGCCCACCGCGGGCAGGCCTTCGCCGTGTGCTCCGAGCTGGTGGACCGGGTCAAGGCGCAGGTGCCGATCTGGAAAGAACAGTTCTTCAGCGACGGCACCGTTGAGTGGGTCGGGGCCGGGGAGTAGGGGCACAGCGCCGGGGAGTAAACGGACCGCAGCGCAGGGGACTGGAGGGCACACGCGTGAGGTAACGCATGCGCTCCGGTTCCGTCCGGCGGTCCCCCGAACGGTAGTGTTGAATCCATGACCCAACAACTTCCTGTCGCCGTTCTGGGCGCAAACGGGCGCATGGGCGCCGAGGCCGTCAAAGCTGTGGAGGCCGCTCCCGACATGAAGCTCGTCGCCGCGCTGGGACGCGGTGACTCCCTCGATTCCCTGCTCGACGCCGGCGCCCGGTACGTCGTCGACCTCACCGTTCCGGAGAGCACCGAGGAGAACGTCCGCTTCGCCGTTGAAAACGGCATGCACGCCGTGGTGGGCACCACGGGCTGGGACCTGGGCAGGCTGGAGTCGCTGGAGACCCTGCTGGCCGGCCACCCGGAGGTCGGTGTGCTGATTGCACCCAACTTCGCCCTGGGCTCCGTGCTCACCTCGGCGTTCGCCGCCAAGGCGTCCAAGTACTTCGAATCCGTGGAGATCATCGAACTCCACCACCCGGACAAGGTGGACGCGCCGTCGGGTACCGCCGTGCGCACCGCCCAGCTGGTGGCAGCGGAACGCGAGGCGGCCGGCGTCGGCCCCAGCCCCGATGCCACCACCACTGAACTGGCCGGCGCCCGCGGCTGCGAGGTGGACGGCGTGCGCGTGCACAGCGTCCGGCTCCGGGGACTCGTGGCGCATCAGGAAGTCCTGCTCGGCGGCCCGGGGGAGCAGCTGACGCTCCGTCACGATTCCTTCGACCGGGCTTCCTTCATGCCCGGCGTGCTCCTGGGCGTGCGGAACGTCGCAGCGCACCCGGGGCTCACCGTCGGCCTGGACGGCTACCTGGACCTGGGGCTGTAACCCGGTGAAACCGCTTCTTGGCTGGCTGAGGACAAACCGCACCAAGATCTGGGTAGGCGCTGTGACGCTCCTGCTGGTCTTTTATCTCGTGGTGTCCTTCCAGCGCTCCGTCCTGCTGCTGACCGACGCCGAGCCGGTGGCCAAAGCCATCGGCGCGGCGTACCTCGTGCTGCCGGTGATTGGCGCCTGGGCCCTGATCCGGGAACTCCTTTTCGGCGCCCGGACCGAGCAGATGGCACGTGTGTTGGAGGCCGAAGGCGGCCTGCCGGAGGACAACCTGCCACGCACGCCGGCTGGCCGGATCATCCGGGCCGCCGCCGACCAGGAGTTCGAGAAGTACCGGGCGGAAACAGAAGCCGCCCCGGACGACTGGCGGTCTTGGTTCCGGCTCAGCTGCGCCTACGACGCGTCGGGTGACCGGAAACGGGCACGTTCCTCCATGCGGGATGCCGTGCGGCTGTTCCGCGCCTCCGGCGACGCACTGGCCCGGTAGCTACCGGATCCTGGCCCGCAAGTTACCGGATCCTGGCGGGCTGGTGCCGGCCCACCTGGTTGGCGGCATGCCCGAGCCATTCCAGCGGACCTCGCCATTTCAGGATTACGAAGACCATCCCGATCATCACGGCCAATGCCGCGTGTGCGAAGTACATCCCGTCTTCGGTCCAGCCCACGGGCAATGGCTTGAGATGGAACGACGCCACCACGCAAACGTGGGCGGTGTACAGCGTCAGCGTCATGGCACCCGGTCCCCGCAGCGGAAGCAGCAGGTCCAGGGCGAGCCACTGCCCCAGCCTGCCCACCAGAAGGCAAAGGCCGACGACGGCAGCCGCCACGCCGCTGGTATGCAGCAGGTCCAGGGTGGTTCCGGAATGGGGCGCGCTGCCGGCAAGCCACCACCACGATCCCTCCTGCCGGACACCGGCGAGGTTGACCTGCAGGAGGCTGTCCAACGGATAGCTGGGGTCCGTGAGGATCTCCTGGAGGGCGGCGCGGCCGCCCCACTGCTCCATCGCCGCTGTGCCCAGGACCTTGGAGAATGCCGCCACGGCCGTGCCGCCGAGCAGCAGCAACACCGGAACTATTGCCGCGGTCAGCGCGAGCCTGCCGATGATGAGCCCCACGAGCAGATACGAAATCCACTGGAACACCGGGTAGTACCCCGTCAGGAACAGGTCGCCCAGCAGCTGGCCCGAAGTGGTGAAGTCCTCCCACCCCGGGTTGTGGTTGAGCTGCAGCGGCGGATCTGCGGCCATGAGCCAAGGCCGGAGCAGGAAGGCAAGCAACGGGGACAGCAGGATCCAACCTGCTGCCCAGGCGCACAAGGACTTCAGCCGCAGCCCGACGAACGGCAGAATGCACAGGAACAGCACGGCATAATGCACCAAAATCACCGCGATGTTGACGTCAAGCCCGCCGAGCGCCAGCCCGACGACGGCAATCACCAGGGCGCGCATCGCGATGCCGCGCCGTGCCGCCGTCAGTGCGGGGCCGTCAAGAGGCTGTTGCTTGCCGGTGGACAGGGCGAGCCCAATGCCAGCGAGCACGGCAAACAGGGCGGCGGCACGGCCGGAGAACGTCAGGCCCACCCACGTCGGGGTCAGTGCGGCATTGGCCTCGAAGGTCGGGAGCAGGTGCGTGGCCATCATGCCCAGGAGGGCCAGACCGCGGGCAGCATCGATACCGGCCAATCGGACGCCGGCCGCCGGCCTCTTAGCTGTCTTGGACGATGCAGCCGTGCTCCGCGAGGTCATGATGTGATCGTCTCATATCCGCTGTGCAGGCCTGATTTTCGTGAACGGCTGGCTTCGGGCCTTAGTCACCGTCGCTCGAGTCACCATGGCTCGAGTAATGAAGCAACACAACGCCGTTGCCGAACGACCGCGTTCCCTCGAGCTTAAGGCTCACCCCGATATCGGGGTCTTCGAACAGCGGCCGGCCGCGCCCCAGAACCACGGGATGAACGAGAATCCGGAACTCGTCGATCAGGCCCTGCCGCATGAAGGCGGACGCCACATTGGCGCCGCTAAGGGCGATGTCGCCGCCGGGCTGGGCCTTCAGTTCCGCGATCTGTTCAGGCACGACGTCGTGAATCACCGTCGTGTTCCAGGCGGCCCGCGTGAGGGTCCGCGAAAACACGTACTTTGGCATCTCCCGCCAGATCCCGGCGAACTCGGCCATGGGCGCCGAGAGGCCGGGATTCTGGTCGGCCGTGGGCCAGAAACCGGCCATCAACTCGTGGGTGATGCGCCCCGACATGAAGGCACCCATCGTCCGGAACCGCTCGTTGAGGTGGCGAAGGAGTTCGTCGTTCACCACATGCCAGCTGATGTCCCGGTCCAGCCCCTCGAAGAATCCATCCAGGGACACCGACATCATCAGGATGATCTTGCGCATTCGGGCACCTCCAGCTGACGGCGGAAGGCGGCAGGTCGCCGTCGTAGCTTCCAGTCAAGCACTCGGGGATCCGGCGGGACAGGACTAGACGGCGGGGCAGGCCAAGACATGGCGTGGACTACCGACTGTCGCACCCCCAATTCAGGATTGGCTCCTTGTTCAGGATTGGTCTGGGCGCAACCTTGTATTCGAATATATGTTCGAATAGTATTGCCGGCATGAAGAAGTCATCAGGGCGTCCGGCAGGCCACCAGCTGGAAGGGCGCGAGCCGGGCGGGCAGCGGCTCAGGAGTGACCCCCTCAAGGCCCCTGCGCTCCGGGCTGACCCGCTCCGGGTTGATCCGGTGAAGGGTGATCCGCTGAAAGCGATGAGCCCCGGCGTGGTGGACTTCCTTTTCCGGCAGCTCGTGGCGGGGGAGCCAGCCGAGGACATCCAGTGGGGCCGGGAAGGCGTCGCACTCTCCGACCAGGCGCCGGGTGCGGAACTGGCACGCCGGCTGTCGGAAACGGATATCGATGCACTGACGCCCACGGAGCTGTTCCACTATGTCCGCGCCGCGCAGCGCCTCACCCTATGGGCCGAATCGTTGCGGGAGCTGGCCGTAGAGCGGTACTGCTCGGGGGCAGACCCCGCCTAGGATGGGCTCGTGACCGGACCGCTGACCGTATCCGCCATCCAGTACGCGGCCCTGGACGGCGGCATTGACGCGAATGTGCCTGAGCATGTGCGCCTCATCGAGGACGCCGACTCGCACGGTGCCAGGCTGGTGGTGTTTCCCGAGCTCTCCCTCACGGGGTACAACCTGCGGCTGCTCCGCGGCAGCGACCACTCGGGCGGGGGCCAGTTGGGCGGGGGCCAGCCGGACGGGGGCCAGTGGGTGGCGCCCGGGGATCCTCGTCTGGACCCCATCCGGGAGATCTGCCGCAGGACCGGCGTCACCGCCGTCGTCGGCGCGCCGTTTCGGGAGCCGGACGGGACGCCCCGGCTCGCCTCCCTCGCTATCCACCCGAACGGCGCGGAAGAGGCTGGCTTCAAGACGTACCTGCACGGCGACGAGGAGTCTCTGTTTGAAGCAGGGCCCGGAATCGAAAAAGGGAAGAGGTTCGAAGGAGGGCTGGGGATCGAAGCAGGACAGAGGTTCGGGCCGGAGCAGGGGTCTGAACCAGGGCAGGAGCCGCTCCTGCTGGACGTGGACGGCTGGAAGGTTGCCCTGGCCATCTGCTTCGATGCTGCCCATCCGGCGCACTCTGGGGCTGCTGCTGCTGCCGGAGCCGACGTGTATGCCGTCTCGGCGCTCTACACAGGACGAAGGCCACCGGCTGGGGCTGCATCTTGGAGCGCGGGCCATGGACAACCGCATGTACGGCGTCCTTGCCAACCTCGGTGGCCGCACGCCGCTGGGGCCATCCTGCGGCCTGAGTGGTTTCTGGGGGCCGGACGGGCTGTCGACGCAACAGGCTGGCGGTGGGGGGACGGAAGTGGTCACCGCTGTCCTGCGGCGGGGTTCCCTGGGCCGGTACCGCGGCTAGCGTTCGCGCCGGAATTTGACGTTCATCACGCGACGGCCATTGTCCTAACCTGCACGTGACAGGGTAACGTTTTTCCCATGGCTGACACTTCCGCGAACATTCCTGCCCTGGGCACCCTCCTGACCGCCATGGTCACCCCGTTCACCACTGACGGCAAGGTCGATTACCAGCAGGCCGCGGAACTGGCCAGCAAGCTCGTTGACGACGGCTGCGACGGCCTCGTTGTCACGGGAACCACCGGCGAGACGTCCACCCTCACCGACGAGGAAAACCTCGGAATGTTCCGCGCCGTGATGGAAGCCGTTGGCGGGCGTGCCGCCGTTATCGCCGGTACCGGAACCAACGACACCGCGCACTCCGTGCACCTGTCCCAGGAAGCCGCGAAGCTGGGCGTCGACGGCCTGCTGATCGTCACGCCGTACTACAACAAGCCCAGCCAGGCCGGTGTCCGGGCGCACTTCGAGACGGTCGCATCCGCCACGGACCTGCCTGTCATGCTCTACGACATCCCCGGACGGTCGTCCATCGAGATAGCGCCGGACACCATGATCCGCCTGGCCCAGCACCCGAACATCGTGGCCGTCAAGGACGCCAAGGCCGACTTCGCTGCGGCCACCCGCGTTCTGGCCGAGACTGACCTTGCCTTCTACTCCGGCGATGACGGACTGACCCTGCAGTGGATGGCCCTGGGCGCGGTCGGCCTGGTGGGTGTCACCACGCACGTCGCCACCCGCCGCTTCCGCGAGCTCATCGACGCGATCAACGCGAACGACCTCGGAACGGCCCGCAAGATCAACTTCGAACTTGAACCGGTAGTGCGCGCAACGATGACCCGTGTCCAGGGTGCCGTTGCCGCGAAGCAAATTCTTAAATGGCAGGGAGTCCTGCCCAACTCGATTGTCCGCTTGCCCCTCGTGGAGCCGGACGAAGCCGAGATCGAAACCATCCGCGAGGACTTGGCGGAAGGAGGGCTGGTCTTTTCCTGACGGACTAAGACCGGCACTCTCTTCCGTCTGGAAAGAAGTGCATTATGACCCAAGTAGCCCTCCCCGGCCTCGTTACGCCTCCCCGCCTTCCCCAAGGCACCCTGCGGATTGTTCCGCTGGGCGGGCTGGGCGAGATTGGCCGGAACATGGCTGTGTTCGAAATCGACGGCAAACTGCTGGTTGTCGACTGCGGTGTCCTCTTCCCCGAGGAAACCCAGCCCGGCGTTGACCTGATCCTGCCCGATTTCTCCTACATCGAGGACCGGATCGATGACATCGTCGCCGTGGTCCTCACGCACGGCCACGAGGACCACATCGGAGCCGTTCCGTATCTGCTGCGGCTCCGCAACGACATTCCGCTCGTGGGCTCCCAGCTGACGCTGGCGCTGGTTGAGGCCAAGCTGCAGGAACACCGGATCAAGCCCTACACGCTCTCCGTCACCGAGGGGCAGGTGGAGCAGTTCGGGCCCTTCCAGTGCGAGTTCGTTGCTGTCAACCACTCCATCCCGGACGCCTTGGCCGTTTTCATCCGCACGGCCGGCGGCACGGTGCTGCACACGGGCGACTTCAAGATGGACCAGCTTCCCCTCGACGGCCGCATCACCGATCTCCGGCACTTCGCCAAGCTGGGCGAAGAAGGCGTGGACCTGTTCATGTCCGACTCCACCAACGCCGACGTTCCGGGCTTCACCACCGCCGAGAAGGAGATCGGTCCCACCCTGGACCGGCTCTTCGGCCAAGCCACCAAGCGCATCATCGTCGCATCGTTCTCCTCGCACGTCCACAGGGTCCAGCAGGTCCTGGACGCCGCGGCCAAGCACGGCCGCAGCGTCGCCTTCGTGGGACGTTCCATGGTGCGGAACATGGCCATCGCCGCCAAGCTCGGCTACCTGCACGTGCCGGACGGCATCCTGGTGGACCTGAAGAACATCGACACTTTGCCCGACAACCGCGTGGTGCTGATGTCCACCGGCTCCCAGGGCGAGCCCATGGCCGCGCTTTCACGCATGGCCAACGGAGACCACCGCGTGGTGGTGGGCCAGGGCGACACGGTCATCCTTGCCTCCAGCCTCATTCCCGGCAACGAGAACGCCGTCTTCCGCATCATCAACGGCCTGCTGAAGCTCGGCGCCGACGTGATCCACAAGGGCAACGCCAAGGTCCATGTGTCCGGCCACGCCGCGGCAGGGGAACTGCTTTACTGCTACAACATCCTCGAGCCGCTCAACGCCATGCCGGTGCACGGCGAGACGCGCCACCTGATCGCCAACGGCAAGATCGCGGAGGAGTCGGGAGTTCCGACTGCGAGCATCCTGCTTGCAGACAACGGCACCGTGATCGACCTGAAGGACCACCAGGCCGACATCGTGGGCCAGGTCGAGGTCGGTTTCGTGTATGTGGACGGTTCCAGCGTCGGCGAAATCACTGACGCCGACCTCAAGGACCGCCGTGTCCTGGGCGATGAGGGCTTCATCTCCATCATCACGGTCATCAACCGGGCGAATGGCAAGGTTGTCTCCGGACCCGAGATCCACGCCCGCGGCGTCGCCGAGGATGACTCAGTCTTCGACGACATCATTCCCAAGATCAACGCCGCACTGGAGGAGGCGGTGCTCAGCAACGCTGACCACACCAACCACCAGCTGCAGCAGATCGTCCGCCGGATCGTGGGCACGTGGGTTAACCGCAAGCTGCGCCGGCGCCCCATGATCATCCCGGTGGTCCTGGAGGCCTAACCACGGGTGGCCAGGGGTTGAACACAGCCCCCGGCGGCCCGGAAATCCGCGGTTCCGCGGCCGCGGTGGAGTACCGTGGCAGATATGGCCACTCGTACTTCCCCCGCGCCAAAACGTACCTCCAGCAGTAAAACGGGCGCATCCGCAGGCCGCAGCGGCTCCTCGGCGGCCAAATCCGGCCGGTCCGGATCGTCCGGCGGCAGTGCCCGCACACGCCAGCTTCCCGCCGTCGAACACCGGCAACCCTGGCTGCTGCGCGTGGCCGGCGGGGCCTGGCTGGGCATCGGCCACCTGGTGGGCGGGGGAGTGCGCCGCATTGGCCAGGACGTCAGCGACCTGGCACCCGAGGACCGCCGTGACGGGGCTGCCCTGTTCAACCTGGCCCTGGCCGTCTTCATCGCCACCTTCGCCTGGTGGGGTCTCCGCGGCTGGTTCCCGGACGCTGTCTACGCCGTGGTCAACGGCACATTCGGCTGGATGTCGCTGGTCCTGCCGCTCATGCTCTTCGTGTGCGCGTGCAGGCTGTTCCGGCAGCCCGTGGACGGCCGCGGAAACAACCGAGTGGGCATCGGCTTCCTCATCATGACGTTCGCAGGCTGCGGCATCGCGCACATCGTGGGCGGCCAGCCGACCGTCAGCGAGGGCTTCGATGGGCTGCGGCAGGCCGGCGGCATGCTCGGATTCCTGGCAGCCTCCCCGCTGGCCGCCATTCACCCCGCTGTACCGGTGGTCCTGTACGGGCTGCTGGCCTTCGTGTCCGTGCTCATCGTGACGGCCACGCCGTTCGGTGCGATTCCACGGCGGCTGCGCGGTGCGTACGAGCACCTGATGGGCGTCGACCTCCAGGAAAACGACGGCGACGCCCACGACCGCAGCTACCTGGACGAAAACAGCCGTCCCGCCCCGAAGAGGAAGCGCAAGCGGCTCTTTGGCAAGGATGAGGAAGCCGATCCCCGGCTGGAGGGCTACGTCGGAGACGAAGCCTTTGAGCACGCCGTGATCGACGACGACGACCCGTCACCGGGCGCCAGCAAGGGAACCCCTGCCGTGGCCCCCGGAGTCCGGCGGCCCACCCAGGCGGAGATCGCCGTCGAGAAGATCAAGGCAGCCCAGGGGCTCGGCACCAAGGGCGCCGACGCCGAAAACGCCACCGAGGCCATTCCGCTGGTGACGCCGGGCATGGCCGGCGCGGCCGCTGTACCGGGTGCAACCCCCGGTGCTGCCGTGCAGGTGCCTGCCAAACCTGTGGCGCCTGCGCCGCTGCCCACCCCCATTCCGCAGCGCACAGAGCAGCTGTCGCTGGCGGGCGACGTCACGTACACGCTGCCGTCGTCCGACGTGCTGACGCCCGGCTCCATTCCCAAGGAGCGCACGGAAGCCAATGACGCCGTCGTGGCCGCCCTGACGGACACGCTCCAGCAGTTCAACGTGGACGCCACCGTAACCGGCTTCAGCCGGGGTCCGACCGTGACCCGCTACGAGATCGAACTGGCTCCCGGCACCAAGGTGGAGCGGGTCACCGCGCTATCAAAAAACATCTCGTACGCGGTCGCCTCGAGTGACGTGCGCATCCTTAGCCCCATTCCCGGCAAATCCGCCATCGGCATCGAAATCCCCAACACGGACCGTGAAACGGTGTCGCTCGGCGATGTCCTGCGCAGCCAGAACGCCCGCCGTACCGACCACCCCATGGTCATGGGCGTCGGCAAGGACGTCGAGGGCGGCTACGTCGTGGCCAACCTTGCGAAAATGCCCCACCTGCTGGTGGCCGGTGCCACCGGTGCCGGTAAGTCCTCGTTCGTGAACTCCATGATCACGTCCCTGCTGATGCGCGCCACCCCCGACGAGGTCCGCATGGTCATGGTGGACCCCAAGCGCGTGGAACTCACCGCCTACGAAGGCGTGCCGCACCTCATCACGCCGATCATCACCAACCCCAAGAAGGCGGCCGAGGCGCTGCAGTGGGTGGTCCGCGAAATGGACGCCCGCTATGACGACCTCGCCAACTACGGGTTCAAGCACGTCGACGACTTCAACAAGGCTGTGCGCGCCGGCAAAGTCCAGCCGCCCGTGGACTCCAAGCGCGTCATCCGGCCCTACCCCTACCTCCTGGTGATCGTCGATGAGCTCGCAGACCTGATGATGGTGGCGCCGCGCGATGTCGAGGACTCCATCGTCCGGATCACGCAGCTGGCCCGAGCCGCCGGCATCCACCTGGTGCTCGCCACGCAGCGCCCGTCCGTCGACGTGGTCACCGGCCTGATCAAGGCCAACGTGCCGTCCCGCATGGCCTTCGCCACCTCGTCCGTGACCGACTCCCGCGTGGTCCTGGACCAGCCCGGCGCGGAAAAGCTGATCGGGCAGGGTGACGCCCTGTTCCTTCCCATGGGTGCCTCCAAGGCGATGCGTGTGCAGGGCGCCTGGGTCACCGAGTCCGAAATCCACAAGGTGGTAGAACACGTCAAAGGCCAGCTCCAGGCCGTGTACCGTGATGACGTCGCACCCGAAGCGCAGAAGAAGCAGATCGACGACGACATC
Organism: Arthrobacter sp. K5; assembly: GCF_040448525.1. Lineage (NCBI taxonomy): Bacteria > Bacillati > Actinomycetota > Actinomycetes > Micrococcales > Micrococcaceae > Arthrobacter > Arthrobacter sp. K5. The sequence continues at coordinate 4,829,411 of NZ_CP159279.1, forward strand.
GGGGACGACCTCGAAGTGCTGCTGCAGGCCACGGAGCTGGTGGTCACCACCCAGTTCGGCTCGACGTCCATGCTGCAGCGCAAGCTCCGCGTCGGGTTCGCCAAGGCTGGCCGCCTCATGGACCTGCTGGAATCACGCGGCGTGGTTGGCCCGTCGGAAGGTTCCAAGGCCCGCGATGTGCTGGTCAAGCCGGACGACCTCGCCGCGGTGCTGGCTGCGATGAAGGGCCAGGAGGCTCCGGCGACGGCAGATTCGCAGACTGCCGCGCTCAGCGACAACGCCAACGCCAACATCGCGCAGGGCGGCTACGCGGAGGACCTCGTTGCCGCGGACCTGGACAACCGCACCCAGAGCATCGAGTATTACGACGGCGCCGACAGTGCCGGTGACGACGAGGACGGTTCGGAGGACGCCTGGTCCCTTACCGGCCGCTAGTCCTAAAGACGGCAGTCGTCAGGTGAACAAGGATTTGGTAGCGCCGAAGACGGTAGCCTAGAAGGGTGACAAGCACCGAAGCGACCGCGGCCGGCTCCAACAGCTCCGGTATCTGGAATCTCCCCAACATCCTCACGATGCTCCGCATTGTGCTGGTGCCGTTCTTCGTGTGGTTCCTCATCGCCGACGCCCCCGGCCTGCGCAGCGAATCCGGTGCCTGGCGCTGGGCGGCAGTGGCGGCGTTCGCCGTCGCGATTTACACGGATAAGCTCGACGGCGACATCGCCCGCAGCAGGGGACTGGTCACCGACTTCGGCAAGATCGCCGACCCGATCGCGGACAAACTTCTGACCGGCTCCGCGCTGGTCATGCTGTGCGTCCTGAACGAGCTGCCCTGGTGGATCACCATCGTGATCCTGGTCCGTGAGTGGGGCATCACGGCGCTGCGGTTCTTCGTGATCCGCTACGGCGTCATCCCGGCATCGCGCGGCGGCAAGCTCAAGACTGTCGTCCAGACCGTGGCGATCTTCCTCTACCTTCTTCCGCTGGCACCCATCGCCCCGTGGCTGACCTGGGTGGCCTTTGCGGTCATGCTCGCTGCCGTGCTGATCACGGTCTGGACCGGCGTCGAATACGTTATCCAAGCGCTGAAAGTCAGGTCGGAGGGGTTGCGCCGGCGGGCTGCGGACCAGGATAACCCCAACCAGGACATCCCAAACCAGGAAGGCCAGCCGTGACGAATCTGCACCGGATCGCCGGAGAAGCCGTGGCAGCGGCCGTCGGGCGTGGCGTTACCGTCGCCACCGCCGAGTCACTCACCGCCGGAATGGTGGCCGCTGTCCTGGCCGATACCCCGGGGGCGTCTGCCATGCTGCAGGGCGGCGTGGTCTCCTACAACAACACCGTGAAGCGGGACGTTCTTGGCGTTCCGCAGGACCTGCTGGACGCCGTCGGCTCGGTGGACGAAGCGGTTGCTGCCGCCATGGCGCAAGGCGCCCGGCGCGTCTGCGCCGCGGACCTGGCCGTCTCCACCACTGGCGTAGCAGGGCCCGAGGCGCACGACGGCAAGGCCGTGGGAACGGTGTTCGTGGGCGTCGCCACCGCAGACGGTGTGCAGACCTTTCCCTACAACTTCCAGGGCACCCGGGCAGAGATCCGCGGACTGGCTTGTGGCGCCGCTTTGGAGCGTCTGCAGGAGGCACTCGCTGCGCTGGGCTGAGCCCATGACTGCGCTAAGCTACCGGGAGTAAGGTTGCGGGGAACAAAAAGCGATTCCGAATAGTTGTCACATTGTGTCGCCTCTCCTTGAGGGAGGCGCCTAGGATGAAGAGAACAAATGCGGTTCACGTCACAGTGAATCGAAAGCATGAGGGAGCAAGGCGATACAGATGGTAAAGCAGCCCGTGTCCGTAAACGGCGTTGTCCGCTGGAAGGACGTGGGCCTCGCCGATCAGGCCAAGAGCGAACAGAAGGAGCGCAAGATGGTTGTACTTCGTCACGAAATTGGTGATGTTCTGCGCGATGTCCGCCAGCGTCAAGGGCGTACCCTCCGCGAAGTGTCGCACAGCGCCCGGGTATCCCTGGGTTACCTCAGTGAAGTGGAACGCGGCCAGAAGGAAGCGTCCTCGGAACTCCTGTCCTCGATCTGCTCGGCGCTGGATGTACCGCTTTCCAGCATGCTCCGCGAGGTCAGCGACCGCGTTGCCGTCGCTGAAGGCGTTGCCGTGCCGGATACCGTCCCGCAGGAATTCTCCCAGCGTTACGGCCGGGACCTTGAGCGCGACCTGAGCAGCGAGCTCAACAACGAACTGGCAACGGAAATGCTTTCGGGCGCCCGGTAACTGGATCCGGTAATCCGGACCACGGAACTACAGCGAAGGCCTCCGGCAGTGCCGGAGGCCTTCGTCGTGCCAGTCCAATCGCGCCCTGCTGTCCAGAGGCGCTCTGCTGTCCAGCGGCGCCTCGATGGCTAGGATCCGCCGTGGTGCTTAGACGCCGTCCTTGGGAAACCCGTCACGTTCGTACGTGGCGTTGAGTTTGGCCATGTAGGCAGCCAGTGCCTCAAGATCCTCCACCGGCCATTCGCCCAGGCGCTCCCGGAACACCTGCCGCCTGGCATCCTGCACCTGGTGCATCTTCTCCTCGCCTTCGGCGGTGAGCCTGATAGTTTGCGCCCGGCCATCCAGGGGATCGGCTTCCTTGAGCACCAGGCCGATGCTTTCAAGGAACGCGATCTGCCTGCTGACAGAGGGCTTGCCGACGCCGATGCAGGATGCGAGTTCGGTCAGGCGGATGGGCCCGCTCTTGCGGATGACTGTGAGCAGGCCGTAGGCGGCGGGCTCCATATCCGGGTGGACCTCGCGGGACAGTTGCTGGGAAACGGACCGGGCCCGACGCCAGAAAAGGCTGATCTGATGCTCCACGTTGGTCAGTGCCGTATCAAGCGTGTCCTCGAAGGGGGCAGCGGCTCCGGGGGCTTCAGCGGGGTTGCTCATGGCAACCATTCTAGAGTCAGCGCCCGTGAGAGACTGTATTGAGTGAGGATTAGTGATTTCTGGCGGCTGATGGACGATGAATTCGGGGCCGGGTACTCGCGCGTGCTGGGCGGTTCCCTCGTCCTTGCAGGCGTAGGCGGTCGGACGGCGAACCAGGCCCTCGCTGCAGGCGTCAGTCCACGCGACGTCTGGCTTGCGGTGTGCGACGTGCAGGACGTCCCCGAGGAGCGTCGCCTCGGCCGCGACATCACGCCCCGCCAAGGCGGCCCAGACCTGATCTGAGAGGCTCCCGACCCCTGCCCGGGAAGCTGCTGACACGCCGACCGATTGTTCGAATATCTGTTCGGGTGCGGCTATGCTTTTGGCAGCGGGTTATCCACATACGCACGCTTGCCCGGGAAGAATGTCAGCGGGTGGCGCTAGCGTCGGTGATGACAGACAAAGGGCCGCTGAGGCCCCTCCAAAGCGAGAAAGCAATTAGAGGTGTGAACCATGGCGGCAGCCCCGGATCGTGAAAAAGCGCTTGAAGCAGCGCTCGCGCAGATTGACAAGCAGTTCGGCAAGGGATCGATCATGCGGCTGGGCGACGAAACACGCGCCCCCATCGAGGTCATCCCCACCGGCTCCATCGCACTGGACGTCGCACTCGGAATCGGAGGCCTCCCGCGCGGGCGCGTCGTAGAAATCTACGGACCGGAATCGTCGGGTAAGACCACCGTTGCCCTGCACGCCGTGGCCAACGCCCAGCGTGCCGGTGGCATCGCCGCCTTCATCGACGCCGAGCACGCCCTCGATCCCGAATACGCGGCCAAGCTCGGCGTGGACACGGACGCCCTGCTGGTCTCCCAGCCGGACACCGGTGAGCAGGCCCTGGAGATCATGGACATGCTGGTGGGCTCCGGCTCACTGGACATCGTGGTCATCGACTCCGTGGCAGCCCTGGTGCCGCGCGCGGAAATCGAAGGCGACATGGGCGACAGCCACGTCGGCCTGCAGGCACGCCTCATGAGCCAGGCCCTGCGAAAGATCACCGGCCGGCTCAGCCAGACCAAGACCACTGCCATCTTCATCAACCAGCTGCGTGAAAAGATCGGCGTGTTCTTCGGCTCACCGGAAACCACCACCGGTGGTAAGGCGCTGAAGTTCTACGCGTCCGTTCGCATCGACGTCCGCCGCATCCAGACCCTGAAGGAAGGCGCCGATTCCGTCGGTAACCGGACCAAGGCGAAGATCGTCAAGAACAAGATGGCCCCGCCCTTCAAGATCGCCGAATTCGACATCATCTACGGCCAGGGCATCTCCCGCGAGGGCGGCATCATCGACATGGGCGTGGAGCACGGCATCATCAAGAAGTCCGGGTCCTGGTTCACGTACGACGGTGACCAGCTCGGCCAGGGCATGGAGAACTCGCGCCGCTTCCTGCGTGACAACCCGGAACTCGCTGCGGAACTGGAACGGCTGATCAAGGAAAAGCTCGGGGTGGGAACCAAGCCTGCGGCCGATGCTGAAGCCTCACCGAAGCTGAAGGCCGTTGACGGCTTCTAGCAAACGCCGGTCCTCTCCGGCCTTCGCCCAGGCCGGAGGGGACCGCACAGCAGGACCCGCCCCGGAACCCGCTGAGGACCGGGACGCAGATCCCGCGTCGGTGGCGCGCGCCATCGTGCTGCGCCAGCTGACCGCATCGCCCAAGAGCCGGCTGCAGCTGGAACGTAAGCTGGCCGAGCGCAACGTGCCAGAAGACGTCGCCGCGGCCGTACTGGACCGCTTCGAAGAGGTCCGGCTCGTTGACGACGCGGAATTCGCGGACATGTGGGTGCGGAGCCGGTCCCAGTCACGCCGGCTGGCCAGGGGAGCCCTTCGCCGGGAACTCGCGGACAAGGGCATCGACGCTGACACGGCGGAGTCCGCCTTGGAACAGCTGAGTGACGAGGACGAGGAAGCCGCCGCCCGCCATCTCGTGGAACGCAAGCTGCGGGCGGGGACGGACCTGTCAGACCGGGCGGAGCGGGACAAGGCCACGCGGCGGCTCGCGTCCATGCTCGCCCGCAAGGGGTACCAGCCCTCGCAGGCCTTCCGGATCGTGGCCGAGGTCCTGGATGCCGCAGCCGCGGGTGCTCCGGCCGGCGAGGACTCCGGCGAGGACTCCGCTCACTGGGAGTGAGCGCACGCGGTACCCAGCGCAAGCGGTACCCAGCGCACCCGGAACCCTTGGCAGCCGGTACCCTTAACGGGTGAGTCTGACCTATCCTTCCCCCACATCCGGCATCGAAAACGCAGCAACCGGCGACGCTGAGGTGCCGCGCACCTATCAGGTGCGCACCTTCGGCTGCCAGATGAACGTTCACGACTCGGAGCGCATGGCGGGAATGCTGGAAGCCGCCGGTTATGTACCGGCGGACGGTGCCCAAGCCGACGTCGTGGTCTTCAACACCTGCGCGGTGCGGGAGAACGCCGACAACAAGCTCTACGGCAACCTCGGCCAGCTGGCGCCGGTCAAGGCCGCCAACCCGGGGATGCAGATCGCCGTCGGCGGCTGCCTCGCCCAGAAGGACCGCGAAACCATTCTGAAGAAGGCTCCCTGGGTCGACGCCGTCTTCGGCACGCACAACGTCGGCGCACTGCCCGCCCTCCTGGACCGGGCGCGCCACAACAACGAGGCGCAGCTGGAGATCCTCGAGTCGCTGGACGTCTTCCCGTCCACGCTGCCCACCAAGCGCGACTCGGTCTATTCCGGCTGGGTGTCCATTTCGGTCGGCTGCAACAACACCTGCACTTTCTGCATCGTGCCCGCCCTGCGAGGCAAGGAAAAGGACCGCCGGCCGGGGGACATCCTCGCCGAGGTCCAGGCCCTGGTGGACGACGGTGCCATCGAAGTGACGCTCCTCGGCCAGAACGTGAACTCGTACGGCGTGGAGTTCGGGGACCGCCAGGCCTTCTCCAAGCTGCTGCGCGCCTGCGGCGAGATCCCGGGTCTTGAACGGGTGCGGTTCACCAGCCCCCACCCGGCCGCGTTCACCGATGATGTCATCGACGCCATGGCCGAGACGCCCAACGTCATGCCGCAGCTGCACATGCCGCTCCAGTCGGGTTCGGACAAGGTCCTGCGCGACATGAAGCGCTCCTACCGGTCAGCGAAGTTCCTCGGCATCCTGGACAAAGTCCGCGCCAGGATGCCGCATGCCGCGATTTCCACGGACATCATCGTCGGTTTCCCGGGGGAGACGGAGGAGGACTTCCAGGCGACCCTGGACGTCGTCGAAAAGTCACGGTTCGCCACAGCTTTCACTTTCCAGTACTCCAAGCGGCCCGGTACGCCGGCCGCGGACCTGCCGGACCAGCTGCCCAAGGCGGTGGTGCAGGAACGCTTTGAGCGCCTCACCGCGCTCCAGGACCGCATCGCCGCGGAAGAGAACGCCAGACAGCTGGGACGCCGTGTCGAGGTCATGGTCACCGCCCAGTCCGGCCGCAAGTCCGAGGAAACGCACCGCCTCTCCGGCCGTTCGCAGGACCAGCGCCTTGTCCACTTCACAGTTCCCGAGGGCGCTCCTGCCCCAAGGCCCGGAGACCTCGTGACAGTCACCATCACGGAAGCCGCTGCCTTCCACCTGATCGCCGACCCGGCCAGCGCGGACGACTACTCCCTGCGCCGGTCCCGCGCCGGTGATGCCTGGGACCGGGCACAGGCCGACTCCTGCGGGGCCCCTGCGCCGGGTGCAGCAGGTGCCGCGGGGTCAGGCAAGTCCGGCGTGTCGCTCGGCATGCCCTCGCTCCCGGTGCGGAGCCGCTGACCCGGTGGCGGGCCAGCCCCCCGTCATTGCGGTCGTCGGACCCACCGGATCGGGCAAGTCCGACCTCGCCGTCGAACTTGCCCTGGCCCTGGACGGCGAGGTGATCAACGCCGACGCCATGCAGTTCTACCGCGGCATGGACATTGGCACCGCCAAGGTCACCGAAGCTGAACAACGGGGCGTGCGGCACCACCTGCTGGACATCCTGGACGTGACGCAGGAGGCGTCGGTGTCCGATTTCCAGCAGCAGGCGAGGGACGCCGTCGCCGACATCCACCGCCGCGGCAGGCGCGCCATCCTGGCTGGCGGGTCGGGCCTGTATGTCCGCGCCGCGCTCGACGTGCTGGACTTTCCGGGAACCGATCCTGAAATTCGCACCCGGCTCGAGCAGGAGAACGCCGAGGCCGGCACCGCCGCACTGCTGGAACGCCTCCGGGCGGTGGACCCAGTCTCCGCCGGGCGCCTCGGCGATGCGCGCCGCATCATCCGTGCGCTGGAGGTGTTCGAACTGACGGGACGCCCGTTCAGCTCGTTCATGCCAACGCGCGAGTACCACCAGCCGGCCGTCCAGATCGGCCTGCAGGTGGACCGCGAGCAGCTGCGCGACCGGCTCGCCGTCCGCGTGCACCGGATGGTGGAGCGGGGGCTGCTGGCGGAAGTCGAACGGCTGGACGCCCAGGGCCTGCGCCGCGGCAAGACCGCACCGCGCGCACTGGGCTACGCCCAGTTCCTCAAAGTGCTCGACGGCGAAACGGACGTAGCGCAGGCAGCCGAGGAGACCATCGTGGCCACCAGGCAGTTCGCGCGCCGGCAACTGACGTGGTTCCGGGCCGATCCCCGCATCGGCTGGCTGGACTGGCAGGACCCCCGGCTGGCTGCCAAAGCAGCAGACCTCGCCCGCTGAGCCAGCACCAAAGCACTGGAAGAAGGACCCCTTATGCCCCTCGCAGTTGCCAGCACGCCACAGCGCACCTCGCGGCGGCCCCTCACTGTTGCGGTCGCCTCGCTGTTGGGTGCGACGCTGTTCTGGGCCGGCAACTACATTGTAGGAGCCGGCGCGGTCGAGAGCATCGAACCGCTCAGCCTCGTCCTGCTGCGCTGGTTGGGCGCCGTGGTTCCGCTGCTGGTTATCGCCCAGATGGCAGAGCGCCCGCAATGGAAGCAGGTGCTGGCAGCGTGGCCGTGGCTGGTCGCGCTGAGTGTGTTCGGACTGCTGAGCTACAACCTGCTTCTCTACACAGCCCTCGAGCACACGGATGCATTCAACGCTTCCCTCATCAATGCGTTCAACCCGGCACTCATCACGCTGGCCGCTGCCGCATTCCTCAGGGAACGCCTGACCCGCAGGGCAGTTGGCGGTGTCCTGGTCGCACTTGCCGGCGTGCTCCTTGTCCTCAGCAACGGCGACCTGGGCAAGCTGCTGCAGGCTGGATTCGGGACGGGTGAACTGTTCATGATCGGGGCCATTGCGGCGTGGTCCGCCTATACGATCACCGGGCGTCTGGCTCCGCCGCTGCCTCCGATTACCGCCACGGCCATCCAGGCTTCGATCACCGTCGTTGTGCTTACACCATTCAGCCTTCCTGCCGGCGGTCCAGCCCTGCCAACGACGCAGGGTGCGATTGCTTCCCTGGCCTTTATTGCGCTCTTCCCGTCTGTGCTGTCCTATCTGCTGTGGAACCGCGCACTGACAGTCATCCCCGCCGGCAACGCCGGCGTGTTCCTTAACCTCATCACCGTCTTCACAGCCTTGTTCACAATCCTCTCCGGGCATCCCTACACCTTTGCCCAGATAGCAGGCGGGGTAATTGTGATCGCCGGCATCCTCCTGACCAGCGCCCGCGGTCCGAGAGGCGGAGCCAAGCCGTTTTTCTGCCGCCGCCGGCGGGCGGGTAACCTTGAACCATGAATGAAACCCTTGCAGAAACAGCCCGGCCCGCCGCCACCACACTGAGCGGACTGCGCTTCTCCAAGGGCCATGGAACAGGCAACGATTTCGTCCTGGTCGCTGACCCCGAGGGCGTGCACGCCATCTCAGCCGAGCAGGTCGCCCAGCTGTGCGACCGCCACCGCGGTATCGGCGGCGACGGACTAATCCGCGCCGTGCCGTCCCGGCTCCTGGACGAGGGCCGGCAGGTACTTGCCGAAAACCCCGACGCCGAATGGTTCATGGACTACCGCAATGGTGACGGTTCCCTGTCGGAAATGTGCGGCAACGGCGTCCGGGTGTTCGTCCACTTCCTCCTGGCCGAAGGCCTCGCTGAACTGCCTGCGGGCGGCTCGCTGACCATCGGCACCCGCGGGGGAGTCAAGACCATTGTCCGCACCGGCGACGGCTACGCCGTCGACATGGGTCCCTGGGAGTTCATCTTCCCCGACGACGCTGCGGCCCGCGCCATGGATTCGCTCGTCAGCGCCGACGGACTCGAGGTGGCGAGGCCGGCGCTGTCCGTCAGCATGGGCAACCCCCACACGGTCGTCGCCCTGGCCGAGCTGTCCGAGCTCCAGGACACACGGCTCTTCACAGCACCCCACGTCGACCCCACTCCCGCCAACGGCACCAACGTCGAATTCGTTGTCCCGGCCGAGCCGCTGGTGCACGACGGCGTGGGCACCGTGACCATGCGGGTCCACGAACGCGGCGTCGGCGAAACGCAGTCCTGCGGTACCGGAGCGTGTGCTGCGGCGGTGGCCATCCGGCACTGGGCCGGGCAGGGCGCCCCGGACGCCTGGCAGGTGAAGGTGCCCGGCGGCGTCGTGGGCGTGAAGTTCTTCACCGTCGCCGGCGGCCGCGAGCATGTCGAACTGAGCGGCCCGGCAACGATCGTTGCTAGCGGGACGCTTTCCTGACCCGCAGGATCCTGAACGACTTGGACGAGCTTTCCCGGGTTACCGTGAAGGATTCGTCAAGCGCCTCCGCCAGCCAGCGCTGAAGCGAATCCGAGCCCAGGTTCTTCTGCACCACCAGCCAGGCCGAACCGCCGGGCGCCAGCCTCGGCAGCCACAGCATCAGGAGTGAGTGCAGCTCGTCCTTGCCGATCCTGATCGGCGGATTGGACCAGATGGTGTCGAAGCGGAGTTCCGGATCCACGTCCTGCGGCTTGCTGGCCGCGACGTTGCCCAGCCCCAGCAGTTCGGCGTTCCCGTTCGTGAGCGCGATGCAGCGTTCATTGACGTCCACCGCGTAGACCTGCGCGTGCGGTGCCCGCAGTGCCATGGTCAGGGCGATGGGTCCCCAGCCACAGCCGATGTCGAGCAGGTTTCCCTGCGGGGCAGGAGCCGGAACCTCGGCCAGCAGGACCGCCGTCCCCTTGTCGATTCCATCCGGGCTGAAGATGCCCGATGACGTCTGCAGCTTCCGCGTTTCACCGGCCAGTTCCACCGTGAGGGGCTTGCGGGTGAACGGCCCCGCAGGTGAGGCGCTGAAATAGTGGGCAGACTCCATAACTGGCCAGATTAGTGGTCCGCCCCGGCTGATGGGAAACCGGCCGGGTGCGAAAGCGGGTACCGGTGTTCTGCTATCCTTGAACGCATGTTCCTGATTTTTGAGTAGCCGGCTTTCTATGCCCGCGGCCTTCAGCCGCCGGTACCGGCCCGGGGCCTCCCTCCGATGCGATGCAGGTAGACCGCCTTCCGCCGGAGCGCGCAGCGTGAAACGCGGCGCAGCCCAACAGCACTCGATCAGTCCACTTCCCGCCGGCCCAGCCCGTCCGCTGCCGGCATGTCAGGAGCACCTCCATGACCCCTCGCAGTCAGCCCAGCGCGAATACCGCTGCCAAGGGCGGCAATCAGCACTATTCTGAAGATGCAGAACCTTCAAAGGAGACCATGACCAATCAGCAAAATTCCGGATCCGAGCCAGCCGCCCAGGACATGAGTCCCGAGGAGATCCAGGCTGTCATCGACCGGATTCTCGCCAAGGACGTCCCGGCCAGGAACGCATCGGCAGCCGACGGCGGCAGCGCCGACAGCAAGGGTGTCCTGGGCAAGGCACAGGCCATCTCGCAGCTCGCCGAAGAGCACAGCACGTTCGACGGCGACCAGCAGGACCTCGAGGAACGCCGGGCACTGCGACGCACGGCCGGGCTGTCCACCGAACTCGAGGACGTAACCGAGGTCGAATACCGGCAGCTGCGACTGGAACGCGTTGTTCTCGCCGGCCTCTGGAGCGAGGGCACGCTGGCTGACGCCGAAAACTCGCTGCGCGAACTCGCCGCGCTGGCGGAAACAGCCGGCTCGGAAGTCCTCGACGGACTGGTCCAGCGCCGTGCCAAGCCGGACCCCGGCACGTTCCTCGGAGCGGGCAAGGCTTTGGAGCTCAAGGATGTCGTGATGTCCACCGGCGCGGACACCGTTGTGGTGGACGCCGAACTTGCTCCGTCCCAGCGGCGCGGCCTTGAAGACATCGTCAAGGTGAAGGTCATCGACCGCACTGCCCTGATCCTGGACATCTTCGCCCAGCACGCCAAGAGCCGCGAAGGCAAGGCGCAGGTGGAGCTGGCACAGCTCGAGTACCTCCTCCCGCGCCTCCGCGGCTGGGGTGAATCCATGTCCCGCCAGGCCGGTGGCCAGGTGGGCGGCGCAGGCGCCGGCATGGGCTCGCGCGGTCCCGGTGAAACCAAGATCGAACTGGACCGGCGCAGGATCCGTACCCGGATGGCCAAGCTGCGGCGCGAAATCGCCGCGATGAAGCCGGCACGGGAGACCAAACGGGCCAACCGCCGTCGTAATGAAGTCCCGTCAGTGGCCATTGCCGGATATACCAACGCCGGGAAGTCCTCGCTGCTGAACCGCCTCACGGACGCCGGCGTCCTGGTGGAGAACGCCCTGTTCGCCACACTGGACCCCACCGTCCGCAAGGCCGAGACCTCGGATGGGGTTGGCTACACCCTGGCCGACACCGTGGGCTTCGTCCGGTCCCTTCCCACCCAGCTGGTGGAGGCCTTCCGCTCCACCCTGGAGGAAGTGGCGGACGCGGACCTGATCCTGCACGTCGTGGACGTGTCCCACCCGGACCCGGAAGGCCAGATCGCTGCCGTGCGCTCGGTGTTCGCCGAGGTGGACGCCCGCAAGGTGCCCGAGATCATCGTCCTGAACAAAGCGGACGCCGCCGACCCGTTTGTGGTGGAGCGGCTCAAGCAGCGCGAACCGCGGCACGTGGTGGTTTCGGCACGCACGGGGGAGGGCATTGCCGAGCTGCTCAAGGCCATCAGCGAGTCCATCCCGCGGCCGAACGTCAAGATGCAGCTGCTCGTCCCGTACCACCGGGGCGATCTGATCAGCAAGCTCCATGACTCCGACGCGGAGATCCTGAGCCTGGATCACGAAGAGGGCGGCACCCGCGCCGTGGTCATGGTCCGGGAAGGCCTCGCGGCTGAACTGGAATCCTTCAGCACCGATGACTGACGGGGCGGCAGCCGCCGGTGCCGCGGCCACGGCCGGCGAGCAGCGTGTTCTTGACCTGCTCGACCGTGCCGTGGCGGGCATGGGCGGCCAAAGCCGCAGCGGCCAGCACGAGATGGCCAGGCAGGTGGCACGCGCAATAGAAACGGGCGACCACCTGCTGGTGCAGGCCGGCACCGGAACCGGCAAGTCGCTGGCTTACCTGGTTCCCCTCATTGCACATTCCCTGGAGAGCAACAAGCCTGCCCTCGTGTCCACTGCCACCCTCGCTCTGCAGACGCAGATCGTGGGCAGGGACTTACCCCGGCTCCTGGAAAGCCTCAAACCGGCACTCGACCGGCCTGTGAAGATTGCGCTGGTCAAGGGCCGCGCCAACTATGTCTGCAGGCACAAGCTCGAAGGCGGCTTTCCCTCCGAGGAACCCTCGGAGGGCCAGCTCTTCTCACTGGGCGAGGACACCAGCGTCCCGCACTTCGCCGCGGCGGTGGGCGGTCCGTCGTCGCAGCTCGGCAAGGAGGTGGTCCGGCTCCGCGAATGGGCGGAGCAGACCACCACGGGCGACCGTGACGAGCTGCTTCCCGGCGTCACGGACCGGGCCTGGCGGCAGGTGTCAGTCACGTCCATGGAATGCCTCGGCTCGCAGAAGTGCCCCCTCGCCGAAGAGTGCTTCAGTGAGCTTGCCCGCCATAACGCCACGGAAGCCGACGTCGTGGTGACCAACCACGCCATGCTGGCCGTCAGCGCCTTCGAAGGCCTGGCGGTGCTGCCGGAGTATGACGTTGTGGTGGTGGATGAGGCCCACGAACTCCAGGACCGGGTAACCGGCGCGGTTTCGGGGCAGCTGTCGGTGGCCATGGTCCACGCCGCAGCGTCCGGCGCCCGCAAGCACACCGGCATTACCGTTGACGCGCTCAACACAGCGGCCGCCAACCTTGAGGTGGCTCTCGCCGGCGTTCCCAGCGGCCTGCTGCCCAACGGCCTGAACGACGAGCAGCTGGACTGTGTGGACCAGCTTCGTGAGGCGTGCCGGGCGGCGCTGTCGGATTCCAAGGGGGACAGCAATACAACGGCCGACGGCGGGCGGCAGCTCGCGCGCTCCCGCCTGCTGGTGATTCTGGAGCTTTGCGAACGGCTCATCGCCGCCCGGGAAAACCGCGAGGTGGTCTGGTTCTCCCGGAATAGCACGTTCGATCCCCAGCAGGGCTACTCTGCGCCGGACGAGTCTGCCCCGGCGCTGGTCAACATCGCCCCGCTGAGCGTCGCAGGCCGGCTTCGGGAAGGCCTGTTCGCCGGGCATACGGTGGTGCTGACATCGGCCACCCTTGCCATCGGCTCTGCCTTCGAACCCGCGGCCGGCGGGTTGGGCCTGGTCGGGGAGGGCGCGCCGAGCTGGACCGGCGTCGACGTGGGGTCGCCTTTCGACTACCCCAGGCAGGGCATCCTCTATGTAGCGGGCCACCTGCCGAAACCGGGCCGTGGCACGTCCCCTGAGGCGCTGGACGAACTCGAGTCCCTCATCCGTGCCTCCGGCGGGGGAGCGCTTTGTCTGTTCTCCTCGCGGCGGGCGGCCGAGGAAGCTGCGGACGCCCTGCGCACGCGGCTGGATGTCAGCATTCTCTGCCAGGGTGAATCCACCATGACGGCACTGGTGAAGCAGTTCGCTGACGAGCCCGATACCTGCCTGTTCGGCACGATGTCACTGTGGCAGGGGGTCGACGTGCCGGGCGGGTCCTGCCGCCTGGTGGTCATTGACAGGATTCCCTTCCCGCGGCCGGATGATCCCCTGATGACCGCGCGGTCCCGGGCCGTTGCACAGGCCGGCGGCAACGGCTTCATGTCTGTCTCCGCCACGCACGCGGCCATCCGGCTTGCCCAGGGGGCAGGACGGCTCATTCGGTCCACGAATGACAAGGGCGTGGTGGCGGTGCTGGACTCCAGGCTTTCCACGGAACGCTACGGCGGGTTCCTGCGGGCCGCGCTGCCGCCGTTCTGGCCAACGACCGACCGGAAGACCGCCGTCGCGGCACTGGAAAGACTCGCCGGCGCACAGGCCTAAGGAAGCCCCGGGCTGATGCTGCCCGGGGCCCAAGGCTCCCTGAAGGACATTCCCGCTCCCTGATGGACGTTTCCGGGGACGAAGCCCGCGGTGGCCTCCGGCCCGGCGGCTACAGCGAGCGGAGTACGGAAACCACCTTGCCCATGACAACGGCGTGGTCGCCGAGGATGGGTTCGTACTGCGTGTTCTGCGGCAGCAGCCACGTGTGGCCGTCGCGCTGCCGGAAAGTCTTGACCGTGGCTTCATCGTCGAGCAGCGCCGCAACGATGTCGCCGTTGACGGCGTCGCTCTGCCGCCGGACCACCACCCAGTCCCCGTCGCAGATGGCGGCGTCGACCATGGAATCGCCTGCGACCCTGAGCATGAAAAGCTCGCCGTGGCCCACCAGTTGGCGGGGCAGCGGCATCAGTTCCTCAACCATCTGGTCCGCGAGGATGGGGCCGCCGGCGGCGATCCGGCCGACCAGCGGAACCATTGCGGTATCCATTGCGCTGGGCAATTCGGACACGGAAGCGCCTGCCGTGCCCAGGGCCGGGGCTTTGTCCGCGCCGCCGGATTTCGGCGCCCCCGCGTCCAGGGTGAGCGGCATCAGGACCTCCATGGCGCGCGGACGCTTGGGGTCACGCCGAAGGTAGCCAAGCTTTTCCAGCTGCGAGAGCTGATGGGTCACGCTGGACAGGCTGGCCAGCCCGACGGTGTCGCCGATTTCCCGCATCGACGGCGGGTAGCCGTTCTCGTTGACCGAACGCTGGATGGTTTCCAGGATCTTCTTCTGGCGGAGTGTTAGTCCCTTGGGGGTCCGCTGAGACCGCGGGCTGCGCTGGGGAGCCTTGCCGTCAGAGGCCTGTGCTGCCATGTTCGCCAACGCCTTTCCGTTCCTCCCGGACGCGGTAGCTGCAGTGGCCGGGAACTTCCGGCCTGAAAAATGTCAGACCCTGCTGATCAACTGCAGATGTGGTTGTTCTGTGATTTCCAACGTAGGCCAGCCATAGGGCTTTTTCAAACATTTGTTCTAGCGAGTCTCGACTTAATTCGGTGATAGGTGCTAAAACTGGAAAAAGCAAAGTTCGAACATGTGTTCTAGTGAGGACGGTTTCTCAGCCCGGTGTTCGAACTGTCTGTTCGAACGCGAGGCAGTACAACTTGGTCCAGGAGGGCTCACGCCATGTCAGCTTCATCAGCAGTCTCAGCTTCACCAGCAATGTCGGCTTCACCAGCAGTCCCGCCGCACTCCCAGCCCGGCGCAGTCTTTCGGCCGCGTGCGGTGCCTCAGCCCCGTGCGGTGACTGAGCTGCGTGCGGCGCCCCAGTCGCTTGCCGTGCCCCAGTCCTGTGCAGTGTCCCGGCCAGGCAGGCCGCCACGCCTGCGCCTCACCCGCCGCGGCCGGATCGTCCTCATCGGACTGCCGCTTGTTCTTCTTGCCGCCCTGATCTTGTCTTTGACGGGGCTGTTGAACTCGCCGGCCAAGGCTGCGGACACCGCCAGTGGCCTGACCGTCACGCCCACCGTTTCTGTCACCGTGCAGCCCGGTGAATCGCTCTGGGCCATCGCCGGAAAAGTCGACCCCGACCGCGACCCCCGGGACGTGATTGTGGACATCGTCCAGCTCAACGACCTTCAGGCAGGGAAGGTCATGCCCGGCCAGCAGCTGTTCGTGCCGAACAAATAAGCCGTTGCCGTACGCTGGAACCGTCACAGTTTCCGGCCAGCCCTTCGGGTTACTTAAACTGTCTAGGTGACTGACCAGCTTGAGCGACTGAACCGACTGCCCCTGCGGACTAACCTGAGGGGGCTGTCCCCTTACGGCGCCCCGCAGCTTGACGTTCCGATCCTGCTCAACGTCAATGAGAACACGCATGGCGTGCCCGCCGACGTACGGGCGGCCATCACCGCGGCCGTCAGCGAGGCAGCCACCGGACTCAACCGGTACCCCGACCGCGAATTCACCGAGCTCCGGGAAGCCCTGGCGGAGTACCTCGGCCACGGGCTCAGCGCGGACAACCTCTGGGCAGCGAACGGCTCCAACGAGGTCCTCCAGCAGATCCTCCAGGCCTTCGGCGGGCCGGGCCGTTCGCTCCTGAGCTTCCCGCCGACGTACTCCATGTACCCGCTCCTCGCCAGCGGAACCGACACCGCCTACATCGCAGGCAAGCGTGCCGACGACTATGGCCTCAGCGCCGAGTCGGCCGCGAGCCAGGTGCGCGAACTCCAGCCCAACATCGTGTTCCTGTGTTCACCCAACAATCCCACCGGTACCGGCCTGGGCCTGGACGTGGTGGAAGCCGTCTACGAGGCGGGCGAGGCCAGCCAGGCCATCGTCGTCGTGGACGAGGCCTACCACGAGTTTGCGCACGACGGCACGCCCAGCGCCCTGACCCTGCTGCCCGGCCGGGAGCGGCTCATCGTCTCCCGGACCATGAGCAAGGCGTTCGCTCTTGCCGGCGCCCGCCTCGGTTACATGGCCGCGGCGCCGGAGGTGACCGACGCCCTGCGACTGGTGCGCCTGCCGTACCACCTGTCCGCCGTCACGCAGGCAACCGCCCTCGCGGCCCTGCAGCACCGCGAGGCGCTTATGGCGGATGTCGAGGACATCAAGCGCCAGCGCGACCGGATTGTCGCGGAGCTGACACGGATGGGGCTGCGGCCCGCGGCGTCCGACTCCAACTACGTCTTCTTCGGCGGGCTGGAGAACCCCCATGAGGTCTGGCAGGAACTGCTGGACGCGGGGGTGCTTGTGCGGGACGTCGGCATCGCCGGGCACCTTCGGGTCACCGCCGGCACTGAGACGGAAACCACAGCCTTCCTGGAAGCCCTCGAAAGCATCCTGGCCCGGCAGGCCGCACTTCCGGCCTAAACTTGAACATGGACCAGGTCAGGTCCGCCCCCATCCTTCGTCAAAGGACATCTATCACCATGAGCGACACCGGAATCAAGGCTGCCGAGGCACGGACTGCACGCATGGAGCGCGCCACCAGCGAATCTTCCGTGCTGGTGGAGATCAACCTCGACGGCACCGGCGTGTCGGACATCAGCACGTCGGTCCCGTTCTACGACCACATGCTGACGGCGCTGTGCAAGCACTCACTCATCGACATGACCGTCAAGGCTACCGGCGACACCCACATTGACGTCCACCACACCGTTGAGGACGTTGCCATCACGTTCGGCGAGGTGCTGCGCACGGCTCTGGGCAACAAGGCCGGGATCCGCCGCTTCGGTGAGGCCACCGTGCCGCTGGACGAGGCCCTGGCGCACGCGGTCGTCGACGTCTCCGGCCGGCCCTACCTGGTGCACGGCGGCGAGCCCTCCGGGCAGGAGTACCACCTGATCGGCGGCCACTTCACGGGCTCGCTGACCCGGCACGTCTTCGAGGCCATCACGCTGCACGCCGGCATCTGCCTGCACATGAACGTCATCGCCGGCCGCGACCCGCACCACATCGTGGAAGCCCAGTTCAAGGCATTCGCGCGGGCCCTCCGTGCAGCCGTCGAGCCGGATCCCCGCGTCGAAGGCATTCCGTCCACCAAGGGAGCACTGTGACCGGCAAAGTACTGCGCGAGGGCGCGATCATCGATCCGTCGGCCACGCTGAAGCCGGCTTCCCCGGAGGGCAAGCCCACCGTCACCGTCCTCGACTACGGCTCCGGCAACGTCCGTTCCGCCGTGCGTGCCCTGGAACGTGCCGGTGCCGAGGTCATCCTGAGTTCCAAGCCCGAGGACGTGCTGAACGCCGACGGGCTGGTCGTTCCCGGTGTCGGCGCCTTCGAAACGGTCATGCGCGAGCTCAAGGCCGTTGACGGCATCCGGATGATCGGCCGCCGTGTGGCCGGCGGACGTCCGGTCCTCGGCATCTGTGTCGGCCTGCAGGTACTCTTCGAGGCCGGCGTCGAACACGGGACCGAAGCCGAAGGCATGGGGGAGTGGCCCGGCAAGGTGGAGCTCCTCCCTGCCGAGGTGGTGCCGCACATGGGGTGGAACACCGTCAAGGTTCCGGAAGGCTCCAGGCTTTTCGATGGCGTTGAAGCTGAGCGGTTCTACTTCGTGCACTCCTATGGCGTCCAGAACTGGGACTTCGAGGTGATCCAGCCCCGGATGGCGCCGCCCCTGGTCACGTGGTCCGAGCACGGTGCCCCCTTCATCGCCGCCGTGGAGAACGGCCCCCTCTGCGCCACCCAGTTCCACCCGGAGAAATCCGGTGACGCTGGCGCGCGGCTGCTCAAGAACTGGGTCGACGGGCTCCGCGGGCAGCCTTCCCGGCAGGCGGCGGACGCCTAAATGTGGTCCATTCTCCTGACGGGACTGGCCGGTCTCCTGGTGGGCGGTGGCCTGTCCTTCGGGCAGCAGCACAAGCCGCTCTGGATCCAGATCGGTTTCTACGTACTGGCCGCCATGTCGCTGCTGGCCGCCTACCTGCTGACCCTTCCCGGCAAATAACCAACTAACCCGCCGTGTGCGCCGCAGAAGCCGCCGCGCACGGGAACCAGCGCCTACAAGAACTGAGGACCCCTGATGACCAGCCAAAACGAGCTGCCGGTACTTGAACTGCTTCCCGCCGTCGACGTCGTAAACGGCCAGGCGGTCCGCCTGGTCCAGGGCGAGGCCGGCAGCGAGACGAGCTACGGAACGCCGCTGGAGGCGGCGCTCAACTGGCAGCAGCAGGGCGCGGAATGGGTTCACCTGGTGGATCTGGACGCTGCCTTCGGACGCGGCTCAAACGCGGACCTGCTGCGCGAAGTGGTTGGCCGGCTGGACATCAAGGTCGAGCTTTCCGGCGGGCTCCGGGACGATGAATCCCTGGAAAAGGCGCTGGACCTGGGCGTCGCCCGGGTGAACCTTGGCACCGCCGCCTTGGAGAACCCGGACTGGACCGCGCGGGCCATCGACCGCTTCGGTGACCGGATCGCCGTCGGGCTGGACGTCCGCGGAACCACTCTCGCCGGCCGCGGCTGGACCAAGGAAGGCGGGGACCTGTGGGACGTGCTGGGCCGCCTCGAAGAGGCCGGCTGCGCACGCTACGTTGTTACCGACGTGACGAAGGACGGCACGCTGCAGGGACCGAACGTTGAACTCCTGCGGCAGATGGTGGAAAAGACCGGCAAGCCCGTGGTGGCGTCGGGCGGTATTTCCAGCCTTGATGACTTGAAGGTCCTGCGCTCCCTGGTGCCGCTCGGCGTCGAAGGCGCCATCGTGGGCAAGGCCCTGTACGCCGGCGCCTTCACGCTGCCCGAGGCCCTCGACGTCGCCGGCCGCCGCTAGGGGTATCGCCGTGACCGAGCACCACCCCAACTCCGCGGACGGCGGCGGACCGGGCGCGCACCTGCCGCCGGCACGCCGGCTGCCCGGTCACATCGAGGCCGCCCTCGCCGGGGCAGGTGGCGCCACCGATTCGGCGGGACAGCCCTGGGCCGGACGCAGCCTCGCCGGTGACGACGCCAAGATCCACAACTTCGAGGACGACGACGGCACGGCCGACGCCGGCTACCTCACCGCAGTCTCTGCTCTTGTTGCCGGCGACGGCGACGAGGCCGCGGTGGTTGCCTCGCTCGCCACCGCCCGTGTCTTTGTCCCCGTGGTGGCACAGCTGGCGGAGGAAGCCGAGGGCGCGCATGGCGTGCACGCCGACAAGCAGGCCGACATGGCGCTGGTGACGCTCAAGGCACCCGACGGCCGCCTCGCCATGCCCGTGTTCACCTCGGCGGCAGCCCTGGCGGCGTGGCACCCGGAGGCGCGGCCCGTGGCCGTTTACGCCGCGAGGGCAGCCCTGTCGGCCGTCTCCGAAGGCGCCGAGCTGCTGGTCGTGGACCCCGGCTCGGAAGTGACCTTCGTGGTCCGGCGCCCCGGTGTCTGGGCCCTCGCACAGCAGCGGCAATGGGTGCCGGCCTACGTGGACGCCGAGCTGGCCGCGGTGCTGCGGGCCGGAGCGGACGGCAAACCCGCAGTCCGTGGATTCGAGGTCCTGCCCGGCGGGGAGTGGCCACCACCACGGCCTCAGGCCGCCGCGTCGATGGCGGCGGAGCCGGACCGGAACTGCGTGTGGTGCTCTATCTGGAGGACGGACTTGATGCAGCCGCGGTCCAGGCCCTCGTTGCCGGCCTCCAGGCCGAGTGGAGCCGGAATGTATTGTTTGGTGAGCGCGTTGATTCGATCGAAGTCAAGCTAAGGCGCGCCGCGCAGTAGCCGAGGGCCCGGTGGGTCCGTTCCGGTGCTGTCCGGCGGCGGAACTGAGGACCCACCTGTGAATTTCAGCCTGTACCGCGAACTGCTGGCCGTTCGGCCCATCCGCAGGCTCCTGGCAGTCGGCATGATTGCCCGCATTCCCCATTCGGCGGCGGGCGTCCTGCTGACGCTGCACATCGTCCTGACCCTCGGCGAGGGCTATGCGGCCGCGGGAACGGCAGCGGCCGTGATGACCATCGGGATCGCGCTTGGCGCACCTTGGCGCGGCCGCCGGGTGGATACGGCGGGCCTGCGGACGGCCCTGATACCTTCCGTGATTTCGGAAACCGTCATCTGGTCCGTCGTGCCGCACGTCTCCTACCAGTGGCTGCTGCCCCTCGTATTTGTCGGCGGCCTGCTGACCCTCCCCATTTTCAGTGTGGTGCGGCAGTCCCTGGGGGTTCTGGCCGACGGCGACCAGCGCAGGACCGCGTTCGCGCTGGACGCGGTCAGCACCGAGCTGGTGTTCATGATCGGCCCGGCAGCAGGTGCTGTGGTGGCCACGAGCGGCCATTCCGTGCTGGGGCTGACCGCCGTCGGTGTCTCGACGTCCCTGGCCGGACTATTCCTGATGTGGTTCAACCCGCCCACCCGCAGTGCTGTCCGCAACGAATCCTGTGAGGTGGACGAGCAGGAAGCCGCGGAGGTAGCCGTTGTGGCCGCCGCCCCGCACACCTGCAGGAGGCTGCGGCTGAGCTCGGTCCCGCGGCTGCGGGCAGCAGGCGGCGGGCAGCCCTGAAGGGCCGGGTGGCACACAGCTTCGGCTGGTTCACCGCAGCGGTGGCCGCGGTCTTCGCAGTCGCAGCCGGCGCCGGCATGGTGCTCAGCGGCACCGATGTGGGAATCGTGGCTGCCCTGGAGACCGGCGGCCGCCAGGGCGAGATCGGCGTTGTGTTCCTCTTCTGGTGCGCGGCCTCGGTGGCCGGCGGTCTTGTTTACGGGGCCATGCACCGGCCTGTTTCACCGGTACTCCTGCTGCTGGGAATGGCTGCCCTGACCATTCCGATGGGCTTTGCCACCGACACACTGACCCTCAGCCTGCTGTCGCTGCTTCCGGGGCTCCTCTGTGCTCCGGTCCTTTCGGCCGCTTCCGAGAAGGTGGCCGAACTGGTCGACGAGGCCAGGCGGGGAGAGGCCATGGGCTGGTACGGGTCCGCCCTGACCGCGGGTGTTGCACTGGGGGCTCCGCTGGCCGGAGTTTTCATCGACAGCATTGGCGCGGCGGGAGGCTTCGTGTCCGTCGGGGTGGCAGGGGTGCTGCTTTGCGTCGTCGGGCTTGTTCTGCAGCAGCGGCGCCGCCGCGCCGCCACATCCTGACGGTACCGGCTTTCGTTGGGCTGTTCGGTCGAAAGGGCTCCCGCGGGACATGCCCCCAGGCAGCCAGAACGGCGGCGGGCCGGCCCTGAAGAGCCGGCCCGCCGCCGTCGAAGTTCAATCGTTAGTTCACTGCACCGGTGAATTTCTCACCGGGACCCTTGCCCGGGGGATCCGGAATGATGGACTCTTCGCGGAAGGCGAGCTGGAGGGAGCGCAGTCCGTCGCGCAACGGACCGGCATGCTGCGAGCCGATCTCCGGGGCGGCTGCCGTCACCAGGCCGGCGAGGGCGGTGATGAGCTTGCGGGCCTCGTCCAGGTCCTTCAGCTCGGCGGCGTTCTCCTCAGCGGCCAGGCCAAGCTTCACGGCGGAGGCACTCATAAGGTGCACGGCCGCTGTGGTGATGACCTCGATCGCCGGAACTTCGGAGATGTCGCGGATCTGCTGCGTGACGTCATCCCCGGCACCGGGCGCCTGGTAGACGTGTGAATTGCTGTCTGGAGTGCTCATACTGGTAAGCTTGTCACAGACCGACTGGATGTCGTTATTTTGCCGTGTATGAGACCCACTGCCGCGAATGTGCGGTAAGCGGGTATCTTTCTGTAGAATTGATACTCAGTTTGCAAGCGGAGTTCTCTCCCACCCGCGTCAGCCGTTTTCCCTGGAAGGTTCAGGGCAGCAAGGTTGCCGGGTAACGGTCGGGCGGTTCACCGGGCATGTGCCGGGTGAAGTACGTGCAGTCCCTGCGGGGGAGCACATCCGATCTTCGAGGCCTTCGATTGCTCCGGCAATTGGGGGCCTTCTCTATTTTGCCGGTGGAACACCCATTACAAACACAGGAGCTTTAACATTAGCGAGCCAAGAATCAATGAGCGTATCCGCGTCCCTGAGGTGCGGCTGGTCGGCCCTGCCGGCGAACAGGTAGGGATCGTCCGTATCGAGGATGCCCTGCGTCTGGCTGCCGAGTCCGACCTGGATCTCGTTGAAGTTGCACCGCAGGCCAAGCCTCCGGTGTGCAAGCTGATGGACTTCGGCAAGTACAAGTACGAAGCCGCAGTCAAGGCCCGTGAGGCCCGGAAGAACCAGACCAACACGGTCCTGAAGGAAATCCGGTTCCGCCTGAAGATCGACACCCACGACTACGAGACCAAGCGCGGCCACGCCCTGCGGTTCCTCGGAGCCGGGGACAAGGTCAAGGCCATGATCCAGTTCCGCGGCCGTGAGCAGCAGCGTCCCGAAATGGGCCTGCGCCTCCTTCAGCGTTTCGCTGAGGACGTGGCTGAAGTTGGTGTCGTGGAGTCAAGCCCGCGCATCGACGGCCGCAACATGGTCATGGTTATCGGTCCGCTGAAGAACAAGGCCGAGGCCAAGGCCGAAGCCCGCCGTGCTACGCAGCGCGCCGAGGCCAAGGCCCAGAACGAAGCCAAGGCAGCCGGCCGTGTCGACACCTCAGGTGACGATCAGGCACCGCTGACGCAGTCGCTTGCCGACCTTCTGCCGGAAGGCTTCCAGGTTTCTGCGGAGGCAGCGGCCGCTCCGGAAGCAGCCGTGGAAGCGCCTGCGGCTCCCGTTGAAGAAGCTCCAGCTGCTGAAACACCTGCCGCTGAAGCTCCTGCTGCTGAGGCTCCCAAGGCTGCTGAAGCTCCTGCTGCTGAGGCTGCCGAAGCTCGTGCTGCTGAAGCACCCAAGGCTGCCAAGGTGGCCGAGCCCAAGCGCGAGGCACCCCGGGCCGAAGCGCCGAAGGCTGCGCCTGCTGCGCCGAAGGCCGCTGCGCCTGCTCCCAAGGCGGCAGAGGCCGAAGCGCCTGCCCCGGCAGCGCCGAAGCCTGCGGCTGTTCCTTCCCCGCCCAAGCCGGTGGCCAGGCCCGCTGCGCCGAAGCCGGTGGCACGTCCCGCGGCACCTCGGCCCACACCGAAGCCGGCGGGCAAGAAGACCAACTAGTTCGAAACTGCGGAAGGCATCCCCTTCAGGCAGCCAGCAACCAGCACGCCGTCCCGGGGGCGGCTGCGCGAAAGACTGCAGACATGGTCTGCGGAAACGTTAGGAGATCGGTTCCCATGCCGAAGATGAAAACCCACAGTGGTGCTAAGAAGCGCTTCAAGCTGACCGGCACCGGCAAGCTGCGCCGCCAGCAGGCCAACCGCCGCCACTACCTGGAGCACAAGTCCAGCCGCCTGACCCGCCGCCTTGCCGGCGACAAGATCGTCTTCAAGGGCGACGCCAAGGTCATCCGGAAGATGCTCGGCATCTAATTTCCAAGCACTCTGACTGACTGCCACCTGGCACCAGTCAACTACCAATAAGCCTTCTCAGGCCGGCCGGGTCACCGGCAGTAGATGCTTGGGATCAGATTTTTGAAGGAGTACGCACGTGGCACGTGTGAAGCGGGCGGTAAACGCCCACAAGAAGCGCCGGGTTATCCTCGAACGCGCCAAAGGTTACCGTGGGCAGCGCTCACGCCTGTACCGCAAGGCCAAAGAGCAGCTGCTGCACTCGTTTGTGTACAGCTACGGTGACCGTAAGAAGAAGAAGGGCGACTTCCGCCGCCTGTGGATCCAGCGCATCAACGCTGCATCCCGGGCCAACGGCCTGACCTACAACCGCCTGATCCAGGGCCTGAAGGCCGCTGAGGTCGAGGTTGACCGCCGCATGCTGGCCGAGCTCGCCGTTTCCGACGCCAACGCTTTCGCTGCGCTGGTCCAGGTTGCCAAGGACTCCCTGCCTGCGGACACCTCCGCTCCGGCCGCCAAGGCTGAGACTGCACCGAAGGCCAAGGCTACCCGCGCACGCGCTGCGAAGAAGCCGGCTGCTGCAGCTGCTGAGTAAGCAGGCAACTCCCAGTTCAAGGACCGGTGGCAACAGCCACTAAGGTTTCTTATATGAACGAAACCGGGCGCCCGCAAGACTTTCCACTCTCCAATCCCCGAGCAGATCGGGTCAGGGATGTGGCAAAGCTCGCAGGGCGCCCGGTCCGTTTAAAGCGCCGGCAGTTCCTTGCCGAAGGCCCGCAGGCGGTACGTGAGGCCCTGGTGCTGCATGGCAAGCGGATCGCTGCCGGGCAGCCGGGCATAGTCCGCGAGGTGTATGCCAGCGAGGCCTGTCTGGACCGGTATCCCGAGTTTGAGGAACTGGCCGTGGGAACCAGCGCCCGGCTCGCCACGGACGACGTGCTGGCGGCCATGGCGGACACTGTCACCCCGCAGGGGATTGTTGCGGTGTGCGATTTTCTCGATGTCGCCCTGGCGGATGTGCTCGACGCCGGGCCGCGGCTGATTGCCGTGCTCTGCCAGGTCCGCGATCCCGGCAACGCCGGGACGGTGCTTCGGGCCGCAGACGCAGCCGGTGCCGACGCCGTGGTCCTGACCGGTTCCAGCGTGGACATCTACAATCCCAAGGCGGTCCGCTCAACCGCCGGCTCCCTTTTCCATCTGCCTGTCGTCCTGGGTGCCGACGTCAATGAGCTGGTGGCGCTGTGCAAGGACCGGGGGATCGGTGTGCTTGCGGCCGACGGCTACGGGCAGCTGAACCTTGACCGCCTGCAGGACGAGAACGCCGCACGCCGGCTTGGCGCATCAACCGCCGGCTCGGACTACGCACTGGAGAACCCCACGGCCTGGCTTTTCGGCAACGAAGCCCAGGGGCTGTCCGAGGACGAGCTTGCCCTTGCCGACCATCGGGTGGCCGTGCCCGTCTATGGCGCCGCCGAGAGCCTCAACCTTGGCACGGCCGCCACGGTCTGCCTCTACGCGAGCGCGAGGTCACAGCAGCCCCGGTAGCAACACAAAGCCGGTAGCAACACAGAGGAGCGGGGGCCCACCGTGTGGTGGGCCCCCGCTCCTGCCTGTTTGTCTGAATTGGACTGGGCCTGCTGAGGACCAGTACCTGTGATCCGGACTGTTACGGTGCCCGGGTGCTGTGGCTGCGGCCGGTGATCGCGCCGTAGATGCCTGCGACTACGAGGCCGCCGATGATGGCGAGGATCCAGGTGCCGAGGTCGAAGAACGCCAGGTCACCCTTGCCGAAGAGAAGGCTGCCGATCCAGCCGCCGACGATGGCGCCAACGACGCCCAGAACCAAGCTGGTGACCCAGCCGCCGCCGACCCTGCCGGG
The DNA here is from genome assembly GCF_040448525.1 of Arthrobacter sp. K5. Taxonomy (NCBI): domain Bacteria; kingdom Bacillati; phylum Actinomycetota; class Actinomycetes; order Micrococcales; family Micrococcaceae; genus Arthrobacter; species Arthrobacter sp. K5. Next base: position 4,855,228 of record NZ_CP159279.1, read on the forward strand.
CATGACGGCTTTAACAATTGCGCCTACGATCAGGCCGAGAATAATCCAAGCAAGAAAACCCATTGTCTGCTCCTTCATATTCGTCGGGATCGATTCTTATCAGTCCCGATATGGCTTCAAGCTAACACAGTGCGCGTTTCTTTGTCAGCAGGCTTAGTTTTGGCTTTTTTGCGGCGCCCGGTGGCGGTGTGCGGTGTCTGTTCCGGGCCGGACGGGTACGGTATTTACCAGACGGCGGTTCCATGCCGCCCTGTCCCATCCGTTGAAATTCGCACGTAAAGAGGTGAGCCTCCCTTGGCTGCAAACGGCGGTACCAAGGCGATTGTCGCGGCGCTAGCCGCCAACCTGACCATCGCCGTCCTGAAGTTCGTCGCGTTCCTGCTGACACGCTCCTCATCTATGCTGGCTGAGGCCATCCACTCTGTCGCCGACTCGGGCAACCAGGTCCTGCTGCTGGTGGGTGGCAAGCGCGCCCAACGGGCGGCCAGCCCGGAACACCCCTTCGGCTACGGACGCGAGCGCTACATTTATGCGTTCATCGTTTCCATCGTGCTCTTCAGCGTCGGCGGCCTGTTTGCCCTGTATGAGGCATGGGAAAAGATCCAGCACCCGCATGCGATCGAAGGTGACTTCTGGTGGGTGCCCCTGGCCGTGCTGGTGGGTGCCATCATCGCCGAGGCCTTCTCGTTCCGGACGGCCATCATTGAAGCCAACCACGTCCGCGGCAGCCAGGGCTGGATCAGCTTTGTGCGGACCGCCAAGCAGCCCGAGCTTCCGGTGATCCTGCTCGAGGACTTCGGTGCCCTGCTCGGCCTGGTCTTCGCGCTGTTCGGCGTGGGGCTGACCCTGCTGACCGGCGACGGTATCTGGGACGCAATCGGCACCGGAATGATCGGCCTGCTGCTGGTGGCCATTGCCGTGATTTTAGCAATGGAGACCAAGTCCCTGCTGCTGGGGGAGTCGGCAACCAAGGACGACGTCGGGCGCATCCGGAATGCCATCGAAGCGGACGGTACCGCCATCATCCACCTGAAGACCCTGCATCTGGGCCCGGAGGAGCTGCTCGTGGCTGCCAAGATCAGCGTGGAGGCGGGAGATTCCGGACTGGACATTGCCAAGGCCATCGACGACGCCGAAGCCCGGATCCGCTCGGCAGTTCCCATCGCGCGGGTCATCTACTTGGAGCCCGACATCCGCCGTGCCCAGGTGGCCAGCGGGCCCGCCCTGGCGGGCGACTCAGGCGCCTAGCTGCTTAGCCGAAGACAGAGCCGCTGGCTCCGTGACACCTGTTACGGGGCCAGCGGCTTCTTGCGTTCCAGCAGGCCGCTGAGCAGGGCCACCATCAGCCCGAGAATGGCCAGGACAGCACCCACCAGCGCGGGCGCAACATAGCCCCAGCCCCAGGCGATCACCACACCGCCGAGGAACGCGCCCAGGGCGTTGGCGACGTTCAGCGCCGCGTGGTTGAGTGAGGACGCCAGCGACGGCGCATCAGGAGACGCGTCCAGCAGCCGGGTCTGCAGGGCCGGGACGAGCATGGACCCGGCGCCGCCCACCACGAACACCATGACGAAGGCTGACCACGGCCAGTGCACGGCCACGGCGTACACCACCAGCGCGACGGCGATTCCCGGCAGGACGCGGTAGATGGTCCCCATCACAGACTTGTCCGCGATCCGGCCACCGACGATATTGCCGGCCACCATCCCCAGGCCGTACAAGGCCACCACGAAGGGCAGCAGGGCGGCAGGGACGCCGGCCACGGAGGTCATGGTGTGGGAGATGTAGGTGTACGTGGCGAAGAACCCGCCAAATCCGACGATGCCAATGAGGATGGCCAGCCAGACCTGCGCCCGCTTCAGCGCGCCCAGCTCCCTGCGGATGCTGGCGTCCGCATGCGCCTGCTGGAACGGAACGAATCTCCAGATAAGCGCCAGGGTCACCAGTCCCAGGACTCCCACCAGGACAAAGAGCAGCCGCCAGCCAAAGGCCTGTCCGAGCCAGGTGGCGAAGGGAACACCGACCACATTGGCAACGGTGAGCCCCGCCATGACCATGGAGATGGCCCAGCCCCGTTTTGTCGGCGCCACCAGCGAAGCGGCAATCACGGCGGCCACGCCGAAGAACGCCCCGTGCGGCAGTCCGGCGGCGAAGCGGGAGACCAGCATGCTCGCGTAATCGGGAGCGATGAACGAAGACAGGTTGGCCACGCTGAAGAACAGCATGAGGCCCAGCGCAAGGAACTTGCGCGGCAGTTTCGCCCCGACGGCGGCAAGTACAGGCGCTCCCACCACGACGCCCAGGGCGTAGGCCGAAATGAGGTGGCCGGCCTCTGGGGTGCTGATCCCGAGTCCGAGTTCGACCTCTTTGAGCAGCCCCATCATGGCGAACTCGGTGACCCCGATGCCGAAACCACCCATGGCCAGGGCCAGGATGGCGGGACCGATGCGCGCGGCGGCCTTGGGCGTGCGGGGAGCCTGGACAGTGGAAGTCATGTGCCTGCTTTTCGAAGGGAGATATGGAGTAGGCCTCGTTGCCACTGATATGTCTGATTTTAACAAGCTTCGCGGCGGGTTGGATATTCCCGTCCGCGGGAGGACGGCCTTATAGACAGGTGCCCCCATGAACCCGGGCCCTCATAGACTGGACCGGTGACTGAACTGATCAACGTCGTCGGCGGTGCCGTGCTCGACTCGCTCTCCGCTCCCGCCCGGCTTCTCGTGGCGCGCCGGACGGCGCCTCCGCAGTTTGCCGGCATGTGGGAATTTCCGGGCGGCAAGGTGGAACGGGGGGAGGCTCCCGAAAGTGCCCTGCACCGGGAGCTCCGTGAAGAACTCGGCATCGGCGTCGTGCTTGGGAAGGAGCTGGAAGCCCCAGGACCGGCCGGCTGGCCCCTGAACGAGAAAGCCGTGATGCGGGTGTGGTTCGCGGAAGTGGCCGATGGCCACCCCCGGCCGCTTGAGGACCACGATGAACTTCGCTGGGTCAGCATCCGCGAAGGTGAGGAAGCTCTCAGCCTGCCCTGGATTCCGGCCGACCTCCCGATTGTCCAGGCGCTGCTCGCCAACGTCGCCGCGGCGGCCCGTGCGGGCTCGGTCCCCGGAAGCTAACACCACCCTTCACGGCTTTCCCGCGGTGGTGCAAAGCGGCGCGGGCAAGAGCCTGGTAATCCCGGCCAGCTAAGACCGGCCCAGAGCTAAGGCGGGCTCAGAACAGCGTGGGCTGGGACGCCCGGCCTGAACTGTGGTGATGATGCCCCGTCCCCTGTTGCCCCGTCCTGTCGTGCCCTGTCCGATCCTGCGGAATGCTTCCCTCAGGGTAGGCGGCTTCCTCGCCGCGGGGATCGTCGGCCTGGCGATCGTCGACGTCCCGGTGGCTGAATCCGTGGGAGCCGGAAAAGCCGTGCCGGGCCTTGAAAAAGCGGACCCTTCCCGCCAGCCAGGTGCGGTATTCCTTGGACGCATACGAGCCCGTGCCGTACAGCCTGCGGTAGCGGCCCACGAGTTCCGGATGCCGGGCGGCGATCCACTGCATGAACCATTCCCGGGTGCCGGGCTTCAAATAAAGCGCTCCGGCCGTGACACCGGTTGCACCCGCGGCGGCCAGCGAGGCGAACAGGGAGTCCAGTGCCTCGTCGCTGTCCGAGAGCCACGGCAGGATGGGCATGGCCATCACCCCGCAGGGCAGCCCGGCCTCGCCGAGCCTGGAAACGAGTTTGAGCCGCGCCCGCGGTCCGGGGGTGCCGGGTTCGATGGCCTCGGAAAGCTGCTCATCCGTCATGGCGAGCGAGATCCCGATGCCCACCGGCACCTGTGCCGCAGCATGCTTCAGGAGCGGGATGTCACGCGCCAGCAACGTTCCCTTCGTCAGGATGGAAAGCGGAGTCCCCGAATCGGCCAGCGCACCGATAATGCCGGGCATCAGCCGGTACCGGCCCTCCGCCCGCTGGTAGGGGTCCGTGTTGGTGCCCAGTGCCACGTGCTGCCGGTTCCATGCGGGCTTGGCCAGCTCCTTGCGGAGCACCTCGGCTGCGTTGATCTTGACCACCACCTGGCTGTCGAAATCCAGCCCGGCGTCGAAGTCCAGATAGGTATGGCTCTTGCGGGCGAAGCAGTAGACGCAGGCGTGGCTGCAGCCCCGGTAGGGGTTCACGGTCCACTCGAACGGCATCCGGGAGCCGGCGGGCACCTTGTTGAGCACCGATTTGGCGGTGACCTCATGAAAGGTGACGCCGGCGAACTCGGGCGTGGACACGGACCGCACGAGGCCGGCCAGGGGCAGCAGCGGTGCAGTCCCGGGCATCTCTTCCGGTGCCGGTTTTAGTGCCTGTGCGTCCCATCTCATGCCCTCCATTCGAAGGTATGTTCGAACTTAAGTCAAGGTACGCCGTCGGCGTTTCCCGCAGACCGGAACTCGTGGTGTGCATCGGGCAGGCCGGAGGCCGCGGACGGGTGGCCGTGGAAAGGGCGGGTATTCCCGTCGAAATTCACAGACGGCGGGAACCTACTGCAACCACGCTTTCCATACGCTCATGCACGAGCTCGCCTCCCGTCCGCGCGTCCGCGGTGGATTTGTCCACGTCCCGTTCGCGCCGGACCAGGTAGAGCAGGGGAGCAGTGAACCGTCACTGTCTGTGGCCTCGATGGCGGAGGCGATTGCCGCCGTCGTCCGAACCTCGCTAACCCTGCCAATCGACGCAATCCCGCCAACCGGCGCAACCCGGCGGTCCGACGTCGCGCTCGCCGCTGGCAGTATCCACTAGGCGGCGAGCCTTTCCGCCCTCATCCGGTGGGGTGCGGGTCAGCGGCTGCGGGAGCCCAGCCCCCATTCAGCGTCCACTCAACAGCCCCCACTCAACAGCCCCCACTCAACTGTGACACTGGTGCTGACGCCGGATTCCCCGGATTCCACCGCCATGGTGTCGGCGGCGAAGGCCCGCTGCATCCCGCCCACCGGAACGGGCGACGACGGCACGGCGTGCTGCCGCACAGAGACCACCTCACCCAGTTCGGCTGCGGCAAGCCCGGCGAGCTGTGCGGCAGCCGCCCGTGCGTCAGCCCAGGCGGCCTCGCGGGCCAGCGCCATCACGGCTCCGGCGTCGGCAAAGCCGAGCTGAACGCCATCCAGTCGCACGTCGTTGCCGCCTGCCTCCACTGCCGCCGCGATGACGCCCGGGCCGGCAGCGAGATCCCGGAGCCGGACGCTGAGCATGCTGGATGCCACATAGCCCGTGACCTGCTGGCCGCGGCCCTCCTGCCAGACAACGTCGGCCCGGACGTTAAGCCCGGACGTCCTGATATCCCGGCCCAGCACTCCCCGGCTGCGCAGTGCGCCCGTTACGGCAGCGGACGCCTCGCCGGCGGCGGCATAGGCATCCCCGGCGCTGTCGCGCCGGCATTCCACGCCAACGGACAGCGTCAGCAGGTCCGGTGCGGCCTCGGCGGTTCCGAATCCTGTGACGGTGACGGTCCGGGCTGCCGCGTGGCCGGCGGGGTCACTCATGCCTGCGCCTCCGGTCCACATAGCCGCCAGCCTCGAGGCCGGCATGCCGCTCGAAGGGATTTCCCGACGCCGAATCGCCGTAGCGCACTGCCGACCAGGCAGCGGCCGCGAAATAGAACAGCAGGAAGGGTAGCCCCAGGCACCACGCGTACTGGGTGCTGTGCCGCTCCTCGTGGTCCAGGAGCACACGGCCCGTCAAAGCCGTGTCGGCGTCTGCACGGAAGATGACCACGTTCCCCACGGTGAAGGCACCAGCCACCGGCAGCCGCCAGCGGTAACCGGTGGCGACAATAAGGCCGCGCGGACCCTGGAACGTCCTGGTGCCGGCCAGCCCGGCAAGCACCAGCCCCAAGGGGGTGGAAGCGTTCAGCACGTTTGCTAGTTGCCTGAGGCGCTGTCTTTGCGTCAGGGGGCCTCTCGTTCTGCGGCCTCTCGTCATGAGGCCATGCTAGCCGCGGGCGGCCGAGCAGGACAGGCGTACGACGGGCGCAGGACAGCCCACGGCCCGGCGCTGCCTGACGGGCGCAGGCCCGGCAGATGACAGCCATTTGACCTAGGCGCCAGGCCCGCTGTCAATTCGCCCGGCGCCGTCAATTAGACTGGGAACAGTGCCTGCCGGCCACCCGCCGGCGAGCCTGCCCTTGTCTTTGGATGGCGTCTTTGGATGACGTCCTTGGATGACTTCATGCAATGACGTGCCAGCGACGGACGCGCTGCCGGGGAAACCGGCGCGGCTGCACCGGCGGCTGGCATCACCCGACTCGTAGCTAAGAACAGTAGATGACTGAAACTTTGCCGGGCGCCGCCGTCCCGAACCCTCTGGATGAAACCGCCATCAACGCCGCCGTGGAGCAGGCCGTCGCCGCCATCGCCGGCGCGTCCACGCTCGATGAACTCAAGGCAGTCCGCCTGGCCCACACCGGTGAGAAGTCGCCGCTCAGCCTCGCCAACCGTGGGATCGGAGGCCTGCCCAAGGAGCAGAAGGCCGCCGCCGGCAAGCTCATGGGCTCATCGCGCGGACGTGTTAACAAGGCGCTCGCGGACCGCACCGCCGAACTCGAAGCGGAGAACGACGCCCGGATCCTGGTTGAGGAGACCGTTGACGTCACGGCAGCCCCGCGCCGCCGCCGGGCCGGAGCCCGCCATCCGCTGTCCACGCTGCAGGACCGCGTTGCGGACATCTTCGTGGGCATGGGCTGGGAAATTGCCGAAGGCCCCGAGGTGGAATCCGAGTGGTTCAACTTCGACGCACTGAACTTCAAGCCGGACCACCCGGCCCGCGAAATGCAGGACACGTTCTTCGTGGAGCCGCCCGAAGCCCACCTGCTGATGCGTACCCACACGTCCCCGGTGCAGGTCCGGTCCATGCTGGAGCGGGAGCTGCCCATCTACGTGCTGTGCCCGGGCAAAGTGTTCCGCACCGATGAGCTCGATGCCACCCACACCCCGGTTTTCCACCAGTTCGAGGGCACGGCCATCGACAAGAAGCTCAGCATGGCTGATCTCCGCGGAACCCTGGAGCACTTCGCCCGCCAGATGTTCGGCGACGAAGCCCAGATCCGGCTGCGCCCCAACTACTTCCCGTTCACCGAGCCGTCCGCCGAGCTGGACATCTTCCACCCCGGCGCCAAGGGCGGGCCACGCTGGATCGAATGGGGCGGCTGCGGCATGGTCAACCCCAACGTCCTGCGGGCCGCCGGCATCGATCCGGACGTCTATTCAGGCTTTGCCTTCGGCATGGGCATCGAGCGGACGCTGATGTTCCGCAATGAGGTCGGCGACATGCGCGACATGATCGAAGGCGATGTACGTTTCAGCGAGCACTTCGGGATGGAGATCTAACAGTGCGTATCCCACTTTCCTGGCTGCGTGAGTTCGCGCAGATACCGGCCGGAGCCACGGCCGAAGACGTCATGGCGGACCTCGTCAAGGTCGGCTTTGAAGAGGAAGCGGTCCACCGCCCCACGGACGCCCTGCGCGGACCCGTCGTGGTGGGCCAGGTCCTGAGCCTGGTCAAGGAACCGCAGTCGAACGGCAAGACCATCAACTGGTGCCAGGTCCGCGTCGTCCCCGAGGGGCAGGAGCAGGCCCTCACCGGCAAGGGCATCGATCCCTCCGGCGTGCAGGGCATCGTCTGCGGCGCCCACAACTTTGTGGAGGGCGACAAAGTTGTGGTCACCCTGCCCGGCGCCGTGCTGCCCGGCGACTTCCACATCTCGGCACGGAAGACCTACGGGCACATGTCTGCGGGCATGATCGCCTCCGTCCGCGAGCTGGGTATCGGCGAGGACCACGACGGCATTCTGGTGCTGTCCCGGATCGGCCTGGACCCCGAGATCGGGGCCGACGCCATGGAACTGCTGGGCCTCTACGACCAGGCCGCCGAAATCAACGTGACCCCGGACCGCGGCTATGCGTTCTCGATCCGCGGCGTGGCACGCGAATACGCCCACGCCACCGGCACGGAATTCACCGATCCGGCGTCGAAGGTCAACGCTCCGGCTGTCCTCTCCGGCGGTTACGGCGTCAAGATCAACGACGACGCGCCGATCTACGGCAAGCCCGGCTGCGACCGCTTTGTGGCGCGCACCGTCCGCGGCGTGGACGCCACCGGGCCCACGCCGCCGTGGATGAGTTCCCGACTGAGGCTGGCCGGCATCCGGTCCATCTCCCTGCCGGTGGACATCTCGAACTACGTGATGCTCGAACTCGGCCAGCCGCTGCACTTCTACGACCAGGACAAGCTGTCCGGCGACATCGTGGTGCGCCGGGCCGTGGCGGGGGAGAAGCTGACAACCCTCGACGGCAAGGAGCGCTCGCTTGACCCCGAGGACCTGCTGATCACCGACGCCTCCGGCCCCATCGGCGTCGCCGGTGTCATGGGCGGCGCGTCCACCGAGGTCTCCGACGCCACCACGGCGGTCCTGATCGAGGCGGCCCACTTCGAGGAAGTTTCCATTGCCCGCTCGCGCCGGCGCCACAAGCTCCCGTCCGAAGCCTCCAAGCGCTTTGAGCGCGGCGTGGACTGGCAGGTCGCCAACATCGCGGCCCAGCGCGCCGTCGATCTTCTCGTGGAACTGGCCGGCGGTACCGCCGATGAGGCCGGCACCGACGTCGGAACCGCGTCGGATCCGGTGACCATCGTGCTGCCCGCGGAATTCCCCGCCGCCCGGATCGGTATCGACTTCACCGAAGATCAGATCGTCACGTCCCTCGAGGACCTCGGCGCCGTCCTCGAAAAGACCGGCGCCGGCTGGACCGTCACCGCGCCGAGCTGGCGGAACGACCTGGAAACCAAGGAGGACCTCTCCGAGGAGGTCGCCCGCCTGGTGGGCTACGACCAGATCCCCGCGACCCTGCCGGTGGCGCCCCCCGGCCGCGGCCTGACCCGCGTGCAACAGCAGCGCCGCCGCCTGGTCCAGGCTCTGGCAGACGCCGGCCTGACCGAGGTCCTGGCCTACCCCTTCGTGTCGAAGGCCGCCAACGACACGTTCGGCGTGGCCGAGGAGGGTGCACCCCGGACTGCGGTCAAGCTTGCCAACCCGATCAGCGAAGAGCACGGATACCTGCGCACTTCGGTGCTGCCGGGCCTGCTGGAGATCGCCAAGCGCAACCACTCCCGCGGTTTCCGCGATCTCGCCGTCTTCGAAGCCGGCATGGTGTTCCTGCCCGGTGACACCCTGGGCACCCTGTCCATTCCTCCGCTGGGCGTCAAGCCAAGCGATGAGGTGCTGGACGCCCTGTACGACGGCGTTCCGGACCAGCCGCTGCACATCGCCGCCGTCCTGACCGGTCATGATTCACCCGCCGCCGCCGGCCACGCCCCGCGGCTGTGGGACTGGGCAGACGCCCTGGACATCGCCCGCCTGGCCGGTGACGTCCTTGGTGTGGAGCTGGTGGTCACCCAGGGCCGGCACCAGGCGTTTCATCCGGGCCGTGCCGCGCAGCTTTCGCTGCGCTCCGGCGAGGTCGTGGGATACGCCGGCGAGCTGCACCCGAAGCTGCTGGCTGCGCACGACATGCCGGCGCGCTCTGCCGCGCTGGAACTTAATGCGGACGCCCTCTTCGAGGCGGCGGCCGACGTCGTGGTGGCCCGCCACATCTCCACCTTCCCGGTAGCCACGCAGGACGTGGCCCTCGTGGTGCCGCAGGACGTCCCCGCCGACGACGTGCTGGCAGCGCTGCGTGAAGGCGCCGGTGAACTGCTCGAGGACGTCGCCCTCTTCGACGTCTACGCAGGGAAGGGGATCGAGGAAGGCAAGAAGTCCCTCGCCTTCGGCCTGCGGTTCCGCGCAACCGACCGGACACTGACGGCCGACGAGGCGTCGGAGGCGCGTGAGCGCGCCGTCGCCACCGCGGCCGAGCGGTTTGGCGCCGTCCAGCGCTAGCCGGCCATAAAGAAAGACCACGCCATGTGGCGTGGTCTTTCTTTATGCCGGAAAACAGAATTCCGCAAACAATTCACGGCAGCGCTGGCAGGGCTTCTTCGTAGAGCCAGGGGTGTAGCAGCGATTCCGAGTCCAGTCCCGTGATACGGTCCGCGGTGAGGATAAAATCGGGCGTCGACACGGAACTGTGGGCATGGGTGCGGGTCCACTCCTGCAGCAGCGCGAAAAAGGCGAGGTCGCCGCAGCGGCGGCGCAGCGCGTGCAGGGCAAGTGCTCCGCGTTTGTAGACCCGGTCGTCGAACATCAGCTCGGGTCCGGGATCACCCACCAGAAGGTCCTGAGCGCCAGCATCTAGCCGCTGCCAGGCAGCCAGGGCCCGCGCGTGGGCGGGCATCACGCCGGCCTCCTCGGACCAGATCCACTCCGCATAACAGGCGAACCCCTCGTGCAGCCAGATGTCGCTCCACGTACCCAGCGTCAGCGAGTTCCCGAACCACTGGTGGGCCAGTTCGTGGGCGATCAGGCGCTGTGATTCCCACCCCGTATCAAGGTGGTTGCGGCCCAGGATGGACAGCGACTGGGCCTCGAGCGGAATTTCCAGCGCATCGGCGGTGACCACCACCGTGTATTCCGGGAAGGGATACGGGCCGAAGCGGCTCACAAAGGTGCTCATCATGGTTTCCTGCCGGGCCAGCGCCGTCTCCGCCCGGGCCACCAGATGCGCCGGAGCCGCAACGAACTGGGGCACGCCGGCCGAGTCCGGCAGGCTCACCAGACCGTACCGGCCGATCTGGATGGTCGCCAGATACGTCGCCATCGGCTCACGCTGCTCATAGACCCAGGTCTGGCGGCTTGACCTCACGGCCTGCCCCACGAGGAGCCCGTTGCACACGGCGCGGTAGCCGGCGTCAGTGGTAACGGTGATGCGGTAGCTGGCCTTGTTCCGCGGGTGGTCGTTGCAGGGGAACCAGGATGGCGCCCCGTTGGGCTGGCCGGCCACCAGAACGCCGTCGGCGAGCTCCTCCCAGCCCACCTCACCCCACAGCCCCCGCCGCGGCTGCGGATTGCCGTCGTAGCGGATCTCCAGGCTGAATTCGGAGCCCGCCTCGAGGGGTTGTTCGCAGTGCACTACGAGCTGTTCCGCCCGCTGCGTGAACTTCCGTACGCGGACCCCGTTCAGGTGGATTTTCAGGGCACGGAGGCCGGTCATATCGAGTACGACGGCGGACGTGCGGCGTGCCGCCACCGCGGCCAGTACGGCGCGGCCGGTCAGCCGGTTGCTGGCGAGCCTGTAGTCCAGCTCCAGGTCATAGTGCAGGACGCGGTAGGCATCCGTTCCGTGTCCCGGGACGTAGGGGTCGCCGGTGGCCTTGGCGCCGGCGGAGAGGACGGCGGCCGGGCCGGGCGAATCTCCGGAGCTCATTCTGCGTGTGACTTCCTTAGCTGTGGTGTGGCCGCTCCCGGCGGTGTTTCATGCCATGCGGTGTTCAAGTCAGGCGGCGCTTATTTCAGGCGGGGTGCGGGAACGGCGGGCCCGGTCCACGGGCTGACCGGATTGCCCATCCAGTACGTCCCGGCCGGAACGGTCTCGCCGCGCATCACCAGGGACGCCGGGCCAACGGTCCCGCCCTTGCCAATCCTCGCCTGCGGCAGAATCACGCCGTGCGGGCCCATCGTCGCCCCGTCTTCGAGACTAACAGTGTCGATGCTCATGATGCGGTCGTGGAAGAGGTGGGTCTGGACGACGCAGCCGCGGTTGACCGTGGAGCTGGCGCCGAGGGTCACGAGGTCTGCCTCGGGAAGCCAATAACTTTCACACCATGTTCCCCGGCCGATTTTGGCACCAAGGGCACGCAGCCACCAGACGAGGGCCGGGGTGCCGCTGGCTGACCGGGCGAACCACGGGGCACTCACCATTTCGATGAAGGTGTCCACCACCTCGTTGCGCCAGATGAAGGAGCTCCACAGGGGGTGTTCGCCCGTCCTGATCCTGCCCACGAGCAACCACTTGGCCGCGACGGAGAAGCCTGCCGCCACCCCGCCCGCCAGCAGCAGGACCACGCCTCCGAGGGCCGCTGCCGGACCGTAGCCGAGGGCGCTGGCGAGCCAGTCGAGGACGAGCAGCACGCCAAGGGCCAGGCCCACCGTCAGGGCCACCGGCACGAACCGGCACAGTTCCCAGAGGCTTCTGGCCACCTTGAGCCTGGCCGGGGGCTGGAAAGTGCGGGTGCTGTCGGAGGCCACCGCCGTACGCCGCAGCCTGACCGGAGGGCTGCCCAGCCAGGACGTGCCGGACTTGGCCTTGCCTGGCGTCGCCGAGAGGACTGCGACCAGGGAGTTCTTTGGCACGCTGCGCCCGGCGGCGGTCATCCCGGAGTTGCCAAGGAAGGAGCGCTTTCCGATTTTCGCGGGTGCGATGTGCATCCATCCGCCGCCGAGCTCGTACGAAGCCACCATGGTGTCGTCGGCGAGGAACGCGCCCTCGCCGACCGTGGTCATGCGCGGCAGCAGCAGGACGGTGGAGGCCTCGACATTCTTTCCGACCTTCGCCCCCAGCAGCCTCAGCCAGACCGGCGTGAACAGGCTGGCGTATATCGGGAACAGGAGGTCCCGTGCCATGTCCAGCACCCGCTCGGTGGCCCAGACCTGCCAGCCGACGCGGCTGCGGACCCGGTAGTAACCCTCCTTCAGGCCGACGCCCAGGAGCCTGGTGGTGACCAGGATCAGCAGCATATTGGTGAGGAACCAGGTCAAAGCTGCGAGCGGGAGCGACGCCAGCACCTGCGGCAGGGCATGGAGCAGCGAGTCGTTTCCCCTGATGAACAGGAAGACCACCAGGGCTGCGGCCACGGCCGAAGCGTAGGGAATCAGGGCGAGGACAGCGGACGCGGCAGCGAAGGCCGTGAACCAGAGGTGCCCCAGAACGGAACTGACCGGCTGGCCCGCGGGCCAGTCCTGCTTGGCTTTGCCCCGCCGTTCTGCCGGGGACCCGGCCACCAACTGGCCGGCCTTGACTTTGCCCAGCACGGCGGAGCCCGGTTCCACCTGGCCGCCGGCGCCGATGCTGGCCCCGGGCATCAGGGTGCTGCGGGCGCCTACGGTGGCGTCCGCCCCGACGTGGACGTGGCCGATCCGGACGATGTCACCGTCGATCCACCACCCGGACAGATCCACCTCGGGTTCGATGTTGCAGCCGCGGCCCAGGGTGAGGAAGCCGGTCACCGGGGGAAGGGAGTGCAAATGGATATTGCTTCCGATCCTGGCGCCGAGGGCCCTGGCGTAGTACGGCACCCAAGGTGCGCTGGCGAGGCTGACGGCGCCGGCCAGGTCCTGGATCTGTTCGGCCAGCCAGAGGCGTAAATGCACCTTGCCTGCGCGCGGGTAGGTCCCGGGCTGCACGTTGCGAAGCAGGAGGCGGGCGGCGGCAACAGAGATGGCCATCCGTCCGGGCGGGCTGACAAAGACCAGCCAGGACGCTGCCACCCACCACCACGACACGGTGGGTGCGGCGGTGAACCCGGCGAACGTGAACAGGACGTTGTTGGCGGCCATCAGATAGGTCAGCCAGCGCATGCCCGCCAGAATGTGCAGCGGTATGCCCATGAGGGTCTGGAAGACCTGCGACTTCAGGGCCGTGGGGCGGACCGGCCGTTCCGGGGCCGGACCGGCGGAGACGCCGTCGGGCAGGGATTGGCGGGCCACCTCTATCAGCGCGCCGATCCGCGGGGTGGCGTAGATATCGGCCACGGTGATGGTGGGGTAGCGGACCCGGAGCGCGGAGACGAGCTGCGCCGCGGCCAGCGACCCGCCACCGTGGGCAAAGAAGTCCGCGTCGAGGCCGTCGACGCTGCTGCCAAGGACTGCCTGCCACTGGTCAACGATCCACTGGGCATCCTCGGGCACGTTCAGCGGCGCGGCGTCCGCGGCCGCCGCGCCGGCACCCGGCAGGGGCCATGGCAGCGCATGCCGGTCGACTTTGCCGCTGGTCTTGGTGGGCAGCGTGTCGACGACGGTCAGCATCGGGATGAGGGGAGCGGGCAGCGTGGCGGACAGCAGCTCCCGGAACGCGGCCAGGTCCAGTGCGGTGTCCGTGCCGCCGGCGGCAGCCAGGTAGCCCACGAGGACCTGGTTGCCGGCCGCCGTCGTGCGTACGGCAGCGGCGGCGCCCGCAATGCCCGGGAGTGACTGCAGGGCAGCGTCGATCTCACCGAGTTCGATCCGGCGGCCGCCAAGCTTGACCTGCTCGTCGGCGCGGCCCATGAAGATCAGGCCGGCGTGCTCGAACCGGACCAGGTCGCCGGAGCGGTAGGCGCGCCCCCACCCGAGTGAGGGCATGGGGGCGTACTTCTCCGCATCCTTCTGCGGATCGAGGTAGCGGGCCAGCCCCACGCCGCCGATGATGAGCTCGCCGACCTCGCCCTCGGCCACCGGGACGCCGTCGGAGTCGACCACCGCCAGGTCCCAGCCGTCCAGCGGGAGCCCAATCCTGACCGGGCCGGTACCGCCCAGGGGAGCCGCGCAGGCCACGACCGTTGCCTCGGTGGGTCCGTAGGTGTTCCACACCTCACGGCCGTCCACGGCCAGGCGCTCGGCCAGCTCCGGCGGGCAGGCCTCGCCGCCGAAGATCAGCAGCCGGACGTTCTCGAGGGCCTCGGCCGGCCACAGTGCCGCAAGGGTGGGAACGGTGGAGACCACCGTGATGCCGTGGTTGATCAGCCACGGCCCCAGGTCCATGCCGGTGCGGACCAGGGCCCGCGGGGCAGGCACGAGGCAGGCGCCATGGCGCCAGGCCAGCCACATCTCCTCGCAGGACGCGTCGAAGGCGACCGAAAGTCCCGCGAGCACACGGTCCTGCGGGCCGACCGGATCCTCCTGCAGGAAAATGCGGGCTTCCGCGTCGACGAACGCGGCCGACGAGCGGTGCTGCACCGCCACGCCCTTGGGCGTCCCGGTGGAACCGGACGTGAAGATGACCCAGGCATCGTCGTCGGGGGTGGCCGGGCGCGGAGCCGGGAAGGGGACGGGCCGCTTGTGGTCCGTGACGATCACGCCGTCGGCCCGCAGGATGCCGGCCACCCGCGCTTCAGTGAACACCAGCCTGGCCCGTTCGTCCGGATCGTCCGCGTCCACGGGGACGTAGGCGGCGCCGATCAGCAGGATCGCAAGGATCGCAATGTAGAGCTCGTTGGTGCCCGAGGGAATCCGCACCCCGACTTTGTCTCCCGCACCGAGGCCGGCCTGGTGGAGCCGCCGGCCCTCGGCCTTGACCTCCGCCAGGAGCTGGGCGTAGCTCAGGGAGCGGCGGCCGTCGTCGAGCGCGGAAGCATCCGGAAAGCGCGCGGCGGTGCCGGTGAGGATGTCCACCAGGGTCCGCTCCGGCGGGGCGGCGGCAGCGCCCGGCAGTTGCACCGGGTACAGCACTGCCGCCTGTCCGCCGACGGAGGGAGCGGTGGTGTCCATGGTGTGCGGGAGTGGGTCAGTCACGGCTGAATTCTTTCCCGGCAAGATGAACGGAAGGTGACATCGTTTCCTTCGTGTTCATCCGAGGCTGTTTTGCTACGGAACCAGCAGAACCTTGCCGGTGGTGCGCCGGCCCTCGAGATCCTCGTGTGCCTGGCGGGCCTCAGCCAACGGGTAACTGGCGCCGATGCGGACCTTGAGGTTTCCGCTGGCGGCGGCAGCGAAAATCTCCCCGGACCGCCAGCGGCGTTCCTGTTCGTTGAGAAGGAAGTGCGCAAGGGACGGCCGGGTCAGCGTCAGCGAGCCGCCGGCATTCAGCCGCTGGGGGTCCACGGGAGCAACGGCGCCGGAGGCTGCTCCAAACAGGACGAGCGATCCGCGCGTGCGCAGGCAGGACATGGACCCGTCAAAGGTGTTCCGGCCGACGCCGTCATACACGACGTCCACGCCTTTGCCTCCGGTCAGCTCGCGGACGTGGTGGGGAAACCCCTGATAGCGCAGCACGTGATCGGCTCCGGCTTCCCGGGCAAGTTCCTCCTTGGCATCGGAGGACACCGTGGTGATGACCCGTGCCCCCCGCTCCTTCAGCAGCTGGGTCAGCAGCAGGCCAACGCCGCCTGCGCCCGCATGCGTCAGCACCGTGTGGCCCGGCTCCACCCGGAATGACGAATTGATGAGGTAGTGCGCCGTCATGCCCTGAAGCGGGAGGGCGGCTGCCGTCTGGTCATCCAGGCCGTCAGGCACCGGAAGGGCCTTCGCTGCATCCAGCACCGTGTAGCCGGCATAGCATTTGGAACCTTCGGCCGTGGCGACCCTGCTGCCGACTGCGAAGTTCTCAACGCCTTCCCCCACTTCCTCAACGGTGCCGGCGGCCTCGGAGCCCGGGGTGAAGGGAAAAGGCACTTGGTACATGCCGCCGCGCTGGTAGGTGTCGATGAAGTTCACGCCGGCCGCTGCCACTTTGATGAGCAGCTGGCCGGGGCCGGGGACGGGACGGTCGATCTCCGTGAAGTCCAGAACCTCGGGTCCGCCTGCCTGCCGGGCGACGATGGCGTGCGTCATGGAATTCTCCTTTTCCGGGCCGGGACCTCCGGCACCCTTCCTCCCCTCATCCTAGGGACCGGGGCGGTGCAGGCGAAGTCGGGGCGGCCGCTTAGTAGCGGCGGGAGACCGTTGCCATGGGGCATTCGAAGTGGCGTCCGGCAGCGAGCCCCACCTCATTGAGGTACCTGACGATGATTCCGAACGACGCCGCCAGCGTGGTCTCCGTGAAGGGAATCCCGTGTTTTTCGCAGTGCTGGCGCACCAGCGCGGTTGCCTTGTGCAGCTGGGGCCGGGCCATGTCGGGGAAGAGGTGGTGCTCAACTTGGCGGTTCAGGCCGCCGAGCAGGATATCCATGAACCGGCCGCCGGAAATGTTGCGTGATGTCAGGACCTGACGGCTGAGGAAGTCGACGCGGCTGTCAGCCGGAAGGACCGGCATGCCCTTGTGGTTGGGCGCGAAGGACGCACCCATGTAGAACCCGAAAACAGCGAGCTGCACGCCGATGAAGGCGGCAGCCATGCCCAGCGGCAGGAAGGAAAACGCCAGCACAGGAAGGATGCTGAGGCGGGCCAGCAGGATGGGCAGTTCCACCCAGCGGTGCGTGACCTTGGCGCGCCGGAAAATGAAGCGGACCGAATCTATCTGCAGGCCGAGACCCACAAGGAAGAGCAGGGGGAAGAAAAGCCAGCCCTGCTTGCGCGTGAGCAGGGCCAGCCGGCCCTGCCGTGCGGCCGCGGCTTCCGGGTGGAAGACGATGGCACCCGGGGCGATGTCCGGGTCCTTGGAGATGACGTTGGGGTGGTTGTGGTGGGCCCCGTGTTTCTGTTCCCACCACGAGTAGCTGACGCCGGCCACGGATGTTGCCAGGATCCGTGCTGACCAGTCGTTGGCGCGCCGGGAGGCGAATATCTGGCGGTGGCCGGCCTCATGGGCCAGGAAGCTCAGCTGCGTGCAGATGATGCCGAGCGCTGCGGCGATGAGGAGCTGGAACCAGCTCTGGCCGATCAGCGCGAAACCGAACCAGGCCGCCGCCATCAGGACAGCCAGCGTGGCGAAGACGGTGATGTAGAAGCCCTGGCGCCGTTCCAGGAGTCCGGCTGCGCGCACGGACTTGAGCAGGTCGGAGTAGCTCTGTGTGACAGGATTGGCCTGGCGGACCCTGCTGGGCTGGCTGATCCGGGGCTGCGGGCGCTCGGAAGTGATGGTGGACGTCATGAACGGCGTGCCTCGTAACTGTTACGGGCAACGCTGCGGCCGACATTCGGCGCGCACGGTCTGGATCACCCTTTGTTAATCATACGGTGGCTAAGCATCGCGGCGGACCGGCTCACGGCATGGAAAGTCATGCATAAATATCGGGACCTATGCATAGTCTTGCTGTATAGTCGTCTTCATGACTATTTCTGTTGCCGTTTCCGGCGCCAGCGGCTACGCCGGCGGCGAAGTTCTCCGGCTCCTGGCCGGCCACCCGGATGTCACCATCGGAGCCATCACGGCACACAGCAACGCCGGTTCCAGACTAGGCGAACTGCAGCCGCATCTCCATGGCCTGGCGAGCAGGATTCTCGAGGACACCAGCGTGGAGAACCTGTCCGGACACGACGTCGTGTTCCTGGCCCTCCCGCACGGTGCGTCCGCCGAGATTGCGGCCAAGCTGCCCGAAGGCACGGTGGTGATCGACGCCGGCGCGGACCACCGCCTGGAGGACGCCGCCGCGTGGGAAAAGTTCTACGGCTCCGACCACGCCGGAACGTGGCCCTACGGTCTGCCAGAGCTGCCGGGCCAGCGCGAGAAACTCAAGGGCGCCAACCGGATCGCCGTCCCGGGCTGCTACCCGACGTCGGCGCTGCTCGCCCTCACACCCGGGTTCGCCGGCGGCCTGCTCGAGGGGAACGACGTCGTCATTGTCTCCGCCTCCGGCACCTCCGGGGCCGGAAAGGCGGCAAAGGTAAACCTCATCGGCGCCGAGGTCATGGGTTCCATGAGCCCCTATGGCGTGGGCGGCGGCCACCGGCACACGCCGGAAATCGAGCAGGGCCTGTCCAACGCCTCCGGTGAGCCGGTCACGGTTTCCTTCACGCCCACCCTGGCACCCATGAGCCGTGGCATCCTCACCACCGCCACCGCACGCGTCAAGCCCGGTGTCGGCGCCGAGGAACTTCGCCGTGCCTGGGCGGAGGCGTATGACGACGAGCCGTTCGTCCACCTGCTGCCTGAGGGCCAGTGGCCCACCACCAAGTCCGTGCAGGGCTCCAACCACGCCGCCATGCAGCTGGCGTTCGACCACCACGTCGGGCGCGTCATTGTCACGTGCGCCATCGACAACCTGACCAAAGGCACCGCCGGTGGAGCGGTGCAGTCCATGAACATTGCCCTTGGCTTGCCGGAGACCGCCGGCCTTAACCTGCAGGGAGTTGCCCCGTGACCGTTACCGCCCCCAAGGGATTCCGTGCCGCCGGTGTCACAGCCGGACTCAAGGCCTCGGGAAACCCGGACCTCGCACTCGTGGTCAACGACGGACCGTCCAAAGCGGCAGCCGCCGTCTTCACCTCCAACCGGGTTGCCGCGGCCCCCGTCCACTGGTCGCGCCAGGTGGTCTCGGACGGCCGCGTTGACGCTGTGATCCTCAACTCCGGCGGCGCCAACGCCTGCACCGGCCCGCAGGGCTTCCAGAACACGCACACCATGGCCGAGAAAACGGCCGAGGTGCTGGGCTTGTCCGCCACCGATATCTTTGTCTGTTCCACCGGCCTGATCGGCGAGCAGCTGCCCATGGACAAGATCGTCCCCGGCATCGACGCCGCGACCGCCGCCCTGAGCGCCGACGGCGGTCCCGAAGCGGCCACTGCCATCATGACCACCGACACGGTGCCCAAGCAGGCCGTCTTCACCGGCGCCGACGCCGAAGGAAATGAATTCACCATCGGCGGCATCGCCAAGGGTGCCGGCATGCTGGCACCCGGGCTCGCCACTATGCTCGTGGTGCTCACCACCGATGCCGACGTGCAGCCGGAAATGCTCGACGTCGTCCTCCGTGACGCCACGCGCGTCACCTTTGACCGGGCAGACTCCGACGGCTGCATGTCCACCAACGACACCGTGGTGCTGCTCGCCTCCGGCGCTTCCAAGGCAGTCCCGTCAGCCGAGGCGTTCGGCCAGGGCCTCACCCAGGTCTGCGCTGAACTGGCCCGCAAGCTGATTGGCGACGCCGAGGGTGCCAGCCACGACATCGCGATCCGGACGTTCAACGCTGCCACGGAACGCGACGCGGAAACCGTCAGCCGCGCCGTGGCCCGCTCCAACCTCTTCAAGGCCGCCATCTTCGGCAAGGACCCCAACTGGGGCCGGGTGCTCTCCGCCGTGGGAACCACCGACGCCGTGTTCGAACCGGACCAGCTCAACGTGTCCATGAACGGCGTCCAGATCTGCCAGAACGGCGGCATCGGCCAGGACCGCAAGCTCGTGGACCTGGAACCACGCGAGGTGCTCGTGGAGATCGACCTGCAGGCCGGCGGGGCGGAAGCCACTATCTGGACCAACGACCTCACGCACGACTACGTCCACGAGAACAGCGCCTACTCAAGCTAGATCCGCCAGCAACCCTGGAGAACCAGCCGCATGAACACCCAGACCCGCGAGTCAACGTCCATGAGTGATGCCCAAGCCAAGGCCGGCACCCTCATCGAAGCCCTGCCGTGGATCCAGCGCTTCGCCGGAACCACCATGGTGATCAAGTACGGCGGCAACGCCATGGTCAACGACGAGCTGCGCCGTGCCTTCGCCGAGGACGTCGTCTTCCTCCACCACGTCGGCATCCACCCCGTGGTGGTGCACGGCGGCGGACCGCAGATCAACTCGATGCTGGGCAGGCTCGGCATCGAGTCGGAATTCAAGGGCGGCCTGCGCGTCACCACGCCCGAGGCGATGGACGTGGTGCGGATGGTCCTCACCGGCCAGGTGGGCCGTGAACTGGTAGGCCTGATCAACTCGCACGGGCCCTACGCCGTCGGCATGTCCGGTGAAGACGGCGGCCTGTTGCGTGCCGTCCGCACCGGCACCGTGGTTGACGGCGAGCAGGTGGACCTCGGGCTCGTGGGCGAAGTGGTGGGAGTGGACCCCGCCGGCATCGTGGACATTCTCGACGCCGGCCGGATCCCGGTGATCTCCACCGTCGCCCCGGAGATCACCGACGCCGGCGAGGGCGTGGCCGGCGCGGCGCGCTTCCAGCCCACCGGCCAGGTCCTGAACGTCAACGCGGACACCGCGGCGGCAGCTGTGGCCTCCGCCCTGGGCGCCTCGAAGCTGGTCATCCTGACCGACGTCGAAGGCCTCTACGCCAACTGGCCGGACAAGTCCTCGCTCATTTCGTCCCTGACGGCCTCCGAGCTGCGGGACATGCTGCCCAGTGCTCGAATCAGGCATGATTCCCAAGATGGCCGCCTGCCTCAAGGCCATCGACGAGGGAGTGGAGCGGGCGCACATAGTGGACGGCCGCCTGCCCCACTCGATGCTTCTGGAAACTTTCACCACCGCCGGAATTGGCACCCAGGTCGTACCCGATGAGGACGTGAACGCATAGTGAGCAGCACTGAACTGAGCCATTCCGCTGAAGGCCGCAGTGGGGCCCCCATCGCTGCGGAGGCCACCGTAACCACAATTGTCCCCACCAGCAGCGGCTCTGAGTGGCTGGCACGCTACTCGTCGTCGCTGATGGGTGTCTTCGGCACGCCCCAGCGGGTGCTGGTCCGCGGCGCGGGCTGCCTCGTCTGGGATGCCGACGGCAAGGAATACCTGGACCTCCTGGGCGGCATCGCCGTCAACGCGCTGGGCCACGCCCACCCGTTCGTGACCTCGGTGATCTCCAGCCAGCTGGCCACCCTGGGGCACGTCTCCAACTTCTTCACCAGCCCCACGCAGATCGCCCTGGCGGAAAAGCTGCTGGAGCTGAGCAAGGCACCGGCCGGCTCCAAGGTGTTCTTCACCAACTCGGGCACCGAGGCCAACGAGGCCGCCTTCAAGCTGGCCCGCCGGAACTCGGGGTCTCCCGCCGGGGGCGCCGAGGGCGGCAAGCCCCGCACCCGGATCATCGCGCTTGAAGGCGCATTCCACGGGCGGACCATGGGCGCACTCGCGCTCACGGCCAAGGAGGCCTACCGCACTCCGTTCGAGCCGGTGCCCGGCGGCGTCGAGCACATTCCGTTCGGGGACATCGAGGCCCTGCGCAACGCGGTGGACGACACCGTTGCTGCCGTCTTCCTGGAGCCGATCCAGGGCGAGGCAGGCGTCCGGCCCCTTCCGGCCGGCTACCTGAAGGCAGCCCGCGAGTTCACCGCCGAAGCCGGCGCCCTGCTGATCCTCGATGAGGTGCAAACCGGCATCGCACGCACGGGCAAGTGGCTGGCCAGCGAGGATGCCGGGATCGTGCCCGACGCCATCACCCTGGCCAAAGGCCTTGGCGGCGGTTTCCCCATCGGCGCGCTCGTCACGTTCGGTGAGAAGACGTCGTCGCTGCTCTCCGCCGGGCAGCATGGCACCACCTTCGGCGGGAACCCGGTGGCCACCGCCGCGGCACTGGCCACGCTGCACGCCATCGAAAGCCAGCAGGTGATGGACCACGTCCGCGTGGTGGGTGAGCATGTGCGGCAGGCGCTGGCCGCCGTCGACGGTGTCACAGAGGTGCGTGGCGAGGGACTGCTGATCGGCTTCGACCTGGATGCCGACGTCGCCCCGGCCGCCGTGACCGCTGCCCTGGACGCCGGCTTCATCATCAACAGCCCTGGCCCCCGCACGATCCGCCTGGCCCCGCCGCTCATCCTGACCACCGAGCAGGCGGACCGTTTCCTGGCCGCCCTTCCGGCCATCCTGCAAACTGCAAAGGACGCACAGTGACTTCCACCGGCACCATCCGCCACTTCCTCAAGGACACGGACCTCAGCCCTGCCGAGCAGGCGGAAGTCCTGGAACTCGCGGGCCGCATGAAGGCGGCGCCGTACAGCGTCCAGCCTTTCGCCGCCGAAGGCAGCGGCCGCAAGACCGTTGCGGTGATCTTCGACAAGACCTCCACCCGGACCCGGGTCTCCTTTGCCACCGGCGTGGCGGACATGGGCGGCAACGCCCTGATCATCAACCCGGGCGAGGCGCAGATCGGCCACAAGGAATCCGTCGAGGACACCGCCAAGGTGCTCGAGCGCATGGTTTCCACCATCGTGTGGCGGACCGGCGCGCACTCCGGCCTCGTCGCCATGGCCGAGAACTCAAAGGTTCCGGTCATCAATGCCCTGTGCGACGACTACCACCCCTGCCAGCTGCTGGCCGACCTGCTGACCATCAAGGAGCACAAGGGCGAACTCAAGGGCCTCACCATGGCCTACCTTGGCGACGCCGCCAACAACATGGCCAACTCCTACCTCCTGGCAGGCGTCACCGCCGGCATGCACGTCCGCATCGCCGGTCCCGACGGCTACCTGCCCGCGGACGGCATCGTGGCGGCCGCCCGGGAACGTGCCGCCGAGACCGGCGGATCCGTGCTTATCACGACCGACGCGGCGGAGGCACTCAAGGGGGCCGACGTCGTGGCCACCGACACGTGGGTCTCCATGGGCCAGGAAGCCGAAAAGGAAGCACGGATGCAGCTCTTCCGTGAATACTCCGTGGACGAGGCCGCGCTGGCGCAGGCCGCCGCGGACGCCGTGGTGCTGCACTGCCTTCCCGCCTACCGCGGCTACGAAATCTCTGCCGGCGTGATTGACGGCCCGCAGTCGATCGTGTGGGACGAGGCCGAAAACCGCCTGCACGCGCAGAAGGGGCTCATGGCCTGGCTCATGCACCAGTCCGGACTGGCCGTCGTCGACGGACTGCGGCCCCTGGCAGGGCAGGCGTAGTTGTCTGTCCCCGCCCCCTCGCCCGGCGCCAGCCCGGCCACCAAGACCGCCCGCCAGGCGCGGATCACCGCGATCCTGACCGGCGAATCGGTGCGTTCCCAGGCTGAGCTTGCGGCGCTGCTCGCGGACGACGGCGTGCAGGTTACCCAGGCCACGCTGTCGCGTGACCTCGTGGAGCTTGGTGCCGTCCGCGTCCGGGGCAAGGAAGGCGTGCTGGTTTACGCCGTTCCCGGTGAAGGCGGGGAACGGGCGGCCAAAAGCGGGGTCAGCCAGGAAATCCTGGATGCCAGGCTGGCGCGGCTGTGCGGGGAACTGCTGGTCACGGCCGAGGCATCCGCCAACCTCGTGGTGCTCCGGACCCCGCCGGGCGCGGCGAACTTCCTCGCGCTTGCCATCGACCATTCCGTAATGCCCTCGATCCTGGGCACCATCGCCGGGGACGACACCGTGCTGCTCGTGGCCCGGGACCCGCTGGGCGGGCCGGAACTGGCTGCCCGCTTCCTGCAGCTCGCCGAGGAAGCCGGCCAGTAGCGCCTGGCCGCTGACTTTCAAGACAATCAAAAGACAGAAACAACAACTAAGGAGCATATTCCGTGACTGAGCGTATTGTTCTGGCCTACTCCGGTGGCCTGGATACTTCCGTAGCCATCGGCTGGATCGGTGAAGCCACCGGCGCCGAGGTCATCGCCGTGGCGGTCGACGTCGGACAGGGCGGCGAATCGCTGGAGACCATCCGCCAGCGCGCCCTCGGCTGCGGCGCCGTCGAGGCCTACGTGGCGGACGCGAGCGACGAGTTCGCCAACGAATACTGCGTGCCCACGCTGAAGGCCAACGCCCTCTACCAGGGCCACTACCCGCTGGTCTCCGCCATCTCCCGCCCGGTCATCGTCAAGCACCTGGTCAAGGCCGCCCGCGAATTCGGAGCCACCACCGTGGCCCACGGCTGCACCGGCAAGGGCAACGACCAGGTCCGCTTCGAAGTGGGCATCCAGACCCTCGGCCCGGACCTGAAGTGCATCGCCCCGGTCCGCGACCTCGCCCTGACCCGCGACAAGGCCATCGCCTTTGCCGAGGAAAAGGGATTGCCGATCGAGACCACCAAGAAGAACCCGTACTCGATCGACCAGAACGTCTGGGGACGCGCCGTCGAAACCGGCTACCTCGAGGACATCTGGAACGCCCCCACCAAGGACATCTACGACTACACCGCCACGCCGGAATTCCCGCCGGCACCGGACGAGGTCACCATCTCCTTCGAAGCAGGCGTTCCGGTAGCGATCGACGGCGTCAGGGTCACCCCACTGCAGGCCATCAAGGAACTGAACCGCCGCGCCGGTGCACAGGGCGTGGGCCGGATCGACGTCGTCGAGGACCGCCTGGTCGGCATCAAGTCCCGCGAAATCTACGAAGCCCCGGGAGCCATGGCGCTGATCACCGCGCACAAGCACCTTGAGGACATCACCATCGAGCGTGAGCAGGCGCGCTTCAAGGCCACCGTTGGCCAGCGGTGGGCCGAACTGGTCTACGACGGCCAGTGGTTCTCCCCGCTGAAGCGCTCCCTGGACGCCTTCATCGAGGACACCCAGAAGTACGTGACCGGCGACATCCGCATGGTGCTGCACGGCGGCCAGGCGATCGTCAACGGACGCCGCTCCGAGACCTCGCTCTACGACTTCGAGCTCGCCACCTACGACACCGGCGACACGTTCGACCAGTCCATGGCGCGCGGCTTCATCGAGCTGTGGGGCATGTCCGCCAAGGTTGCCTCCGGCCGCGACATCCGCGTCGC
Organism: Arthrobacter sp. K5; assembly: GCF_040448525.1. Classification (NCBI taxonomy): domain Bacteria; kingdom Bacillati; phylum Actinomycetota; class Actinomycetes; order Micrococcales; family Micrococcaceae; genus Arthrobacter; species Arthrobacter sp. K5. The sequence goes on from NZ_CP159279.1 coordinate 4,880,293, forward strand.
AGGAAAGTAAAAATCGTTGGTTGAGCCTGTCGAAACCTCGAAGACCGAAGCGACAAACACAGGTGCACTGTGGGGCGGCCGGTTCGCCGGCGGCCCCGCGGATGCCCTCGCGGCGCTGAGCAAGTCCACGCACTTTGACTGGCGGCTGGCCCGCTACGACATCGCCGGCTCCAAGGCGCACGCCCGCGTGCTGCACAAGGCCGGGCTGCTGGACGACGCCGAACTCGAAGGCATGCTCGCAGCCCTGGACCAGCTGGATGCGGACGTCGCCTCGGGCGCGTACCTGCCGGCGGAGTCCGACGAGGACGTGCACGGTTCCCTGGAGCGCGGGCTGATCGAGCGGGCCGGGACCCAGCTGGGCGGCAAGCTCCGGGCGGGGCGTTCCCGCAACGACCAGGTGGCCACCCTGGGCCGCATGTTCCTGCGCGACCACGCCCGGATCATCGCCCGCGGCGTGCTCGCCACCATCGACGCGCTGGTGGAGCAGGCGAAGGCGCACCAGGGCGTCGCCATGCCCGGCCGCACTCACCTGCAGCACGCCCAGCCTGTCCTGCTCAGCCACCACCTCCTGGCCCACGCACTGGCGCTGCTGCGCGATGTGCAGCGGCTGCAGGACTGGGACAAGCGCGCCGGCGTTTCGCCGTACGGCTCAGGCGCCCTCGCCGGCTCGTCGCTGGGCCTTGACCCCGAGGCAGTTGCCGCGGACCTTGGCTTCTTCTCCGCTGTCCACAACTCGATCGACGGCACCGCATCCCGCGACGTCTTCGCCGAGTTCGCGTGGGTGTGCTCCATGATCGGCGTGGACCTCTCACGCATCTCGGAGGAAGTCATCTTCTGGGCCACCAAGGAGTTCTCCTTCGTCACGCTGCACGATTCCTACTCCACGGGATCGTCCATCATGCCGCAGAAGAAGAACCCGGACGTGGCTGAGCTGGCCCGAGGCAAGGCCGGCCGCCTGATCGGCAACCTCACCGGCCTGCTGGCCACGCTGAAGGGTCTGCCGCTCGCGTACAACCGGGACCTGCAGGAGGACAAGGAGCCGGTGTTCGACGCCGCCGACACGCTGGAGCTGCTGCTGCCGGCCGTTTCGGGGATGATCGCCACGCTCAAGTTCAATGCGGACCGGATGGAAGCGCTGGCCCCGCAGGGCTTCGCGCTGGCCACGGACATCGCCGAGTGGCTGGTCCGCCAGGGCGTTCCCTTCCGCGAAGCGCACGAGCTCTCCGGCGCGGCCGTGAAGCAGGCTGAAAGCCGCGGCGTGGAGCTGTGGGACCTGACGGATGAGGAGTATGCCGCCATTTCGGAGCACCTCACCCCGGAGGTCCGCAGCGTCCTCAGCACGGAAGGTTCCCTCAACAGCCGGAACTCGCAGGGCGGAACGGCCCCGGCCGCCGTCGAACGCCAGCTTGCTGCGCTGGAAGGCGAGCTTAGCGGCGTCCGCGAGTACGCGGGCTAGCAGTTCACGTGCCGGGACCTTGGGTCTCGACGGCTCGCCCACCGGTGGTCGAGCCCGTCGAGACCCTTACCTGCGTTAACATGAAATAACACTCCGCTACGATTGCGGCATGACCGCGATCACACCTGACGCTTTGCTGGCTGAGCTCCACAAAGCGGCCGACGCCGTTTCCTCCTTGGCAGCCAAACTCACCGAGGCCGACGTCCCGGCCCCTCGGCCCTCCCGGGCTGGACCCGCGGACACGTCCTCGCGCACATCACCGGCATCTCCAACGCAATGGCCCGGCAGCTCGAATACGCCGCACGCGGGGAAATGGTGGAACTGTACGACGGCGGCTATGACGGCCGCACGAAGGCCATCGAAATGAATGCCGGGCATGCCCTGGAACAGCACCGCGCGGATCTGAACGTAGCGCTGGAGCGGGCGCTGCGCGCCTTCGATTCGCTGGCGGCGGATGCGGGTGCCGCTTCCGGGAACGCTGCTGCGGCGGGTGCCGGCAGCTGGCATGCGCCCATCTCCTACCGCGGGGAGTGGTGCTGGACGGTGGCTTCGCGCTCTGGCGCGAGCTGGTGATCCATGCCTCCGACCTCAACACAGGCCGCGGCTCGGAAACGTGGAGCAGGCCATTCTGTGAGCACCTGTTCTCCTTCCTCGCCGCGCGCGTGCCCGAGGACCAGAAACTGGTGCTGCAGCCGCTCGGCATGCCTCCCGTGACCATCGGGACCGGCGGCCGCTCCACGGTCATCAGCGGAATGATCACCGACATCGCCGCCTGGCTCGCCGGACGGGAACCGTCACTCGGCAGCCTGCGTGCCTCGGCCGCCGCTGACGGCGTGGACCTGCCGGAACTGCTGCCGTGGCCCGCCGGGGTTCCGGCGAAATAGCGGCCCACCCAGGGCCCGGCAGCTCAACCTGCGGCGAGTCCCTGCTTTTCCCGGGCCAGCAGGCTTTCCTTGATCCGCAGGCCCCAGCGGAAGCCGCCCATGGTGCCGTCCGTGCGGACCACGCGGTGGCATGGTACGAACAGCGCCGCCGCATTGAAGGCGCAGGCGCTGGCGGCGGCGCGGACCGCCTTGGCGTTGCCGGACAGCTCCGCGTATTCGGTGTAAGTAACCGGCGCCCCCGGGCTGACGGTGCGGAGCATGTCCCAGGCGTGGACGCGGAACGGGCCTGATTTCTGCAGGACAGGCACGCTCATGGCCGGAGCCGGATCGCCCGCGTAGAAGGCGTCCACGGCGGCCGAAATCGGCCCGAGGTGCTCCACCGCTTCGTAGGCGTCCGGCAGGAGCTCAGGATGGATCTGGCCCGTGAGGTCCTGGGGGGCGGCCGTCCAGCCGGAGGCGAGCACCACGCCGTCGCGGGCGATGATGGTGAACGGCCCGTCCGGCGTGGTCATGGTGAGCAATTGGGCTTTCATTGTGCGGTCACTTTCATGGCACTGTCGCTTTCATTGTCTGCGCCCCGCGGGCGGCGGGGGTTCGCGGATGCAGCCGCGGCTGCCCGCCAGAGATGCATGGTGGCGTACGAACGCCATGGGCTGACTTCGCGGAAGTCCGGCGACGGCACGTCCGACGACGGCCCCGCGCCACTTCCGGCAGCGCCACTTCCGGCAGTACCGCCGGGCAGCGCCCGGATTCCGTTGCGCACCGCGGCGTCGTTGGCGAGGAAGATGTCCGGCGCGCCGATGACCCGCATGGCCACATATCCCACAGTCCACGGCCCGATGCCGGGCTGCGGCAGCAGCTTGGCGGAAAGGCCGGCAAGATCGTCCCCGTAGCCAAGCTCCAGCTTGTTTTCGGCCAGTGCCGTGGCAACGGCCAGCAGAGACTCTATCCTGCGCCGCGGGCCGCGCAGCAGTTCCGCGCCGGCTCCGGCGATCTGCGCCGGCGTCGGGAACAGCCGGGAAAGTCCGTCGCCTGCGGCAGTGCTGGGGCTGCCGGCCTCGGCCAGCTGCGTGAGGGCCGTGCGTGCGGCGGCGACCGTGATCTGCTGCCCGACCATGGCCCGGACCAGCAGTTCCTGCGGATCCAGGGCGCCGGGCAGGCGGATCCCCGGCGCTGCCGCCACGGACGCCGAAAGCCGGGGGTCGGCGCCGAGCGCGCCATCGATGGCGACGGGATCAGCGTCGAGGTCAAAAAGCCGGCGTACTCTGCTCAGCAGGGCCGGCAGGTCCCGGAGGTCCACCGCGCCGATGGTGAGAATCAGCGGCCGCCGGTGCGGCCCGCCGTCGTACTTCACTGAATTATCCGACGCTGTGTCACCCACCGCTGTGTTGGCCAACGCTGTGCCACCCGCTCCGGTGGCACCACCGGTGTACTCAACGCTGAACCGAGCGCCACCGTGCGGTAGCTGCAGCGTGCGGGCATAGGACGTTGCGGTTCCGGCCTCGATTCCCGGGATGGCACGGACGGCAAGGAAACTGAACACGCCGGGGTCGAATGGCTCGCGGTAGGGGAGAGCCAGGGTGAGTGAGGTGCTTGCGCGGGCGGACGGATGGTGCCGTGCGGTGCTGCGCAGGGCGGTCGGCGTCATGTCGAACACCTCGGCCACGGTCTCGTTGAACTGGCGGACGCTGCTGAAACCCGCGGCGAAGGCCACGTCCGCAAGTTTCATCCCCGTGGACACCAGCAGCGTGCGCGCGGTCTGTGCCCTGCTGGCCCGGGCCAGGGACAGGGGACCGGCGCCGAGTTCATGGCTGAGGATCCGGTTCAGCTGGCGGGACGAATAGCCCAGCCTCAAGGCGAGCCCCTCAACGCCGTCGCGGTTGATCACGCCGTCGTTGATCAGCCGCATGGCCCGGCCGGCGATATCCGACCGGAGGTTCCAGGCCGGCGTGCCCGGCACGGCCTCCGGCAGGCAGCGCTTGCAGGCGCGGTAGCCGGCGTCGTGGGCGGCCGCGGAGGTTTCATAGAAGGTGACGTTCTCCGCCTTGGGCGTCCTCGCCGGGCATGACGGCCGGCAGTAAATGCCCGTGGTCCGCACCGCCGTGTAGAACTGCCCGTCGAAGCGGGTGTCCCGCGCGTCGATGGCGCGGTAGCGCTGCCAGAAGTCCATGACTCCATCCTGCCAGCCACCAAGAGGCCGTGCTAGCGGAAATCGGACATGGCCGTGGAACGGCTTCTTCGGGCCAGGTCCGGACAACAGACGCTTCGGTAGAGTCGGGGCATGACCACCAGCGGCCCTGTGCGGCAGTTCCTGTCCGGCGATGCCCGCGAAATAGCGCCGCTGCTGCTTGGTGCTGTCCTGACCCACGAGAGCGAGGAAGGTCCCGTTTCCGTCCGGATCACCGAACTCGAGGCCTACATGGGTCCCGTCGATTCGCTGCACCCCGATCCCGGCTCCCACACGTACCGCGGCCCGACCCGCAGGAACGCGCCCATGTTCGGCCCGGCCGGCCACCTCTACGTCTACTTCACGTATGGCATGCACTACTGCGCCAACATCGTCTGTGGTCCGGCCGGCCACGCCTCGGCCGTCTTGCTCCGCGCGGGGGAAATCGTCGGCGGCCGCGAACTCGCGCTTGCCCGGCGGCCGACGTCGAAAGCCGCCAAGGATCTCGCCAGCGGACCGGCCCGGCTGGCCACAGCACTTGGACTGACCACCGAGGACAGCGGACGGGATGCCCTGAGCCCTCCGTTTGGCCTGTCACTGCCGCCGGCACCCGCCGCCCACGTCAGCACCGGGCCGCGGGTCGGCGTCGCCGGGCATGGCGGCACGCACGATTATCCGTGGCGGTTCTGGCTCACGGGCGACCCCACCGTGTCCCGTTACAAGGCTGCGAAGGCGCGCCCGCCGCGGGCGTAGGCTGGACGGGTGAACCACAGCGAACAAGCCCCTGCCCGCAGGCCCGTCCCCGTGGACGAACTCATTACCAGCCTCTGCGCGACCGTTCCGGACTACCCCAAGCCCGGAATCACCTTCAAGGACCTGACGCCCGTCTTCGCCGACGGCACCGCGTTCCGGGCAGTCGTTGACGCGCTCGTGGAACCGTTCAAGGGGCAGTTCGACGCCGTGGCAGGCGTCGAGGCACGGGGGTTCCTGCTCGCCGCCGCCGCGGCCTACGCCACCGGCACCGGTGTGGTGACAGTGCGGAAGGCCGGGAAGCTGCCGCGCGAGGTTTACTCTGAGGACTACGCCCTGGAATACGGCAACGCCACCCTGGAACTTCACACCACGGACCTGGCCCGCGGCAGCCGGGTGCTGATCCTGGACGACGTCCTCGCCACCGGCGGCACCCTCGGGGCGGCCGCCCGCCTGTTTGAGCGCTGCGGCGTCCACGTGTCGGGCGTGGGCGTGGTGATGGAACTCGGCGAGCTGCGCGGCCGCTCCGCGCTGGCCGGGCACCGTGTGCGGTCGCTGCTGCGACTCTGACGTTGCGGTCCGCGGGCCGGCCGTGGCTCTGGCTTACCAGGCTCTGACCAGCAGCCTCGTCGGTGAGCGGCGAAGCCGCGCCGTCAGATAACCTGCTGTAAGCAGCTCAAGAGCCGCCACGTCAGCCGAAAAGGTTATAGAATGGACGGTCTGTCTTTTGCGATAGGGGAACGATGCTCGACGCCGATTTGGCCCACGAACGGGACTACGTAGCCGGTCTGTACACACGGCTTGATGAATTGCGCGAGGAAAAGCGCGCCCAGCTGGCCCAGGTGCGCCGCGCGGGAGCCGTCGGCACCATGCAGAACGTTTCCGAACGCGACGCTTTCGCGGCCCTGTACGAGGACCGCCTCGCCCAGCTCGACGCCGTCGACGACCGCCTGGTGTTCGGGCGGCTGGACCTGGACTCCGGGGAAGCGCAGTACATCGGCCGCATCGGGCTCACCACCGAGGACCTCGTCCGGCTCATGGTCGACTGGCGCGCGCCGGAGGCCGGCCACTTCTACCAGGCCACCGCGTTTGACCGGCAGGGCGTGCGCCGGCGCCGGCACCTGATCCTGCAGGGCCGCGAGGTCAAGGCCATCGAGGACGACGTCCTGGATGCCGACATGCTTTCCGACGCCGACTCGCTGCAGGGCGAGGGCGCCTTGCTGGCCGCACTGAACTCCAAGCGCACGGGCCGGATGTCGGACATCGTGGGCACCATCCAGTCCGAGCAGGACCGGATCATCCGGTCCTCCATCTCCGGCGCCCTGGTGGTCCAGGGCGGGCCCGGCACCGGCAAGACCGCCGTGGCCCTGCACCGTGCCGCCTATCTGCTGTACACCCACCGCGACCGGCTCAAGTCCGCCGGCGTGCTGCTGGTGGGCCCGTCGTCGTCGTTCATGAAGTACATCGAACGCGTCCTGCCGTCGCTGGGTGAGACCGGCGTGGTCATGGCCAGCCTCGGCAGGCTCATGCCCGGCATCCATGCGGTGCCGGAACAGGAGGCGGACGTTGCCGCCATCAAGGGCCGGCTGGAAATGGCCGAGGTCATTGCCAACGCCGTGGCCAACCGGCAGCGCATTCCGGCCGAAAACCGGACCCTGGAAGTCGACGGCCGCAAGCTGACCCTCACGCCCCGCCAGGTCCGGCGCGCACGTGAACGCGCACGCTCCACCGGCAAGCCGCACAACGAGGCCCGCGTGACGTTCGTCAAGATCCTGCTCCGCGAGCTGACCGAGCAGATGACCGAACTCGTCGAGGCCGGCAACATCGGCAACAACGCCGACCGCTCGTACCTCGCCGAGGACGTGCGGACGTCCCGCGACGTGCGCATCGCGCTGAACCTGTGCTGGATGCCGATGACGCCCGAGAAGCTGGTGAACGAACTCCTCAGCAAGCCCGCCCTGCTCGAAGCCTGCACCCCCGGGTTCAATGCCAGGGAACGCGAGCTCCTGCTGCGGGCCCCCGATGCCCCCTGGACCGAGGCCGACGTACCCCTGCTCGACGAAGCTGCGGAACTCCTCGGTGAACTGGATCCGGCGGCAGGCCGCGGCCTCGCCCAGCAGGAGCAGGACCGGGCCCGCGCCCTGGCCAACGCCCGGCAGACCCTGGTGAACATGGAATCGGCCGGGGTCGATGTCCTGATGTCCGCCGAGGAACTCGTTGAACAGAACGAGGAACGCGAGGCGCGCCTGACGGCAGCCGAGCGCGCCACCAGCGACCGCACGTGGGCGTTCGGCCATATCGTCGTCGACGAGGCACAGGAACTCTCGCCCATGCAGTGGCGGCTCCTGGTCCGCCGCTGCCCGCTCAAGTCCTTCACCATCGTCGGGGATATCGCCCAGACCAGTTCCGTGGCCGGCGCGAAGTCCTGGCAGGGAGCCCTTGCCCCGATGTTCGGCGACCGCTGGCAGCTGGAGGAGCTCACGGTGAACTACCGCACGCCGTCGCAAATTGCCGAAGCGGCGGCACGCATGGCCAACGCCGCCGGCCTGGTGGTTTCCGCACCGAAGGCGGTCCGGGAGGGCCGCTGGTCGCCGATTATCGACCGTGTGGAGCAGTCGGACATCGTGAGCCGGCTGGTGGAGGTCCTCCCCGAGGAGCTCGAAGCGCTCGACGGCGGTCTGCTCGCCGTGATTGCCGACGGGGACCTGCTCCGGGAGGCCACCGCCGCGCTGCGCGCGAAGTATGGTTCCCGGCTCGGCACGGGTGCCGGCAGTTACGAACAGGACGTGGTGGTCATCAGCCCGCGGGAAGCCAAGGGTCTTGAGTTCGACGGCGTCGTGGTCCTTGAACCGAGCGCCATGCTGAACCACGAGCACGGCAGGGTCGGCGATCTGTACGTCGCCATGACCCGCCCGACCCAGCGGCTTCGGCTGATCGCGGCCGCGGACGTTCCGGCGGGCATCGAGCGTTAAGGTTTCCGGGCGGGCCCGGCCGTCGCGGCCCGGCCCGCCCGCTTGCCCTCCCCGAGGGTCCGGGTGGCGCTGACCCTGCTAACTTAGAAGGCGTGTCACAACTAAACGACCTCGAATCCCAGCAGAACGACCCCAGCTTCGCCAACATCTGGCAGGAGCTCAAATGGCGCGGCCTTGTCCACGTATCCACCGACGAGGTGGAACTGGAAAAGCTCCTCGCCGGGGAACCGGTCACTTATTACTGCGGATTCGACCCCACGGCGCCGAGCCTCCACCTGGGAAACCTGGTCCAGCTCCTGCTCATGAGGCGGCTCCAGCTGGCCGGCCACAAGCCCCTCGGTCTCGTGGGCGGCTCCACCGGGCTGATCGGCGATCCGCGTCCGACGGCGGAACGCACCCTGAATACCAAGGACACCGTTTCCGAGTGGGTCGGCTACCTGCAGGCCCAGGTCCGCCGCTTCCTCAGCTTCGACGGCGTCAACGCAGCCCGGATGGTCAACAACCTCGACTGGACCGCACCGCTGAGCGCGATCGACTTCCTTCGCGAGGTCGGCAAGCACTTCCGCGTGGGCACCATGCTCCGCAAGGACGCTGTGGCCTCACGCCTCAGCTCCGAGGAAGGCATCAGCTACACGGAATTCAGCTACCAGATCCTGCAGGGCATGGACTACCTCCAGCTCTACCGCGACTACGGCTGCATGCTGCAGACCGGCGGTTCGGACCAGTGGGGCAACCTCACCAGCGGCACCGAACTCATCCGCAAGGTGGAGGGCAAGACGGTCCATGCGCTGGGCACTCCGCTCATCACCAACGCCGACGGCACCAAGTTCGGCAAGAGCGAGGGCAACGCCATCTGGCTGGATTCCGCAATGGTCAGCCCGTACACCTTCTACCAGTTCTGGCTTAACACCGCCGATGCAGATGTCGTGGACCGGCTGAAGGTGTTCACCTTCCTCACCCGGGCCGAGATTGACGAGATTGCCCTGTCTGTCGCCGAGCGTCCGTTCGCCCGCGAAGGCCAGCGGAAGCTCGCCTACGAAGTGACGGCCCTGGTCCACGGAGCCGAAGCCACCGAAAAGGTCATTGCTGCTTCCGCGGCCGTTTTCGGCAACGGCGACCTGTCGGTGCTGGACGAGCAGACGCTTGCCGCGGCAACTGCAGAACTGCCGTCCGCTTCCGTGGACGACACCGGGCTCGGCATCATCGACTTGCTGGTTGCCTCGGGGCTCTCGGACAGCAAGTCCGCCGCACGCCGTGTCGTCGGAGAGGGCGGTGCCTACGTCAACAACGCCAAGGTCACGGATCCTGACGCGGTGATCCCACCTTCCCAGCTGCTGCACGGCAAGTACCTGCTGCTTCGCCGGGGCAAGAAGAACCTGGCCACGGTTCAGGTGTCCGGCGCCTAGCACCGGAACAGGCAAAATGCACGCTCCTCCGCAGCCGATTTGCACGGCCGCGGGGGAGCGTGTAATGTCTTCTGAGTCGCCGCCGCTGAGCGGTGACAAACCCCCTTCACTGAGAAGCAATTCTTCAACTTCAAGCATGAATGAAGAAAAGCTTCCATTAGTGCTGGGTGGATTCATTCCACGAGGTGAATATCGGGTAAATAACCCGGATTTGCAAAGTGAAAATGAATGAAATAAGCTGGAAACATCGCAGCGAAGAAAAGCGAAAAGGCAAATTCGAGATGATAATTCTTGAATTATTTCGTGAGTATTCGAATGTGTCTGTTGTTTGAGAACTCAATAGTGTGCCAAGTTTGTTGATACCGATTTTTTTATGAATTGGTTGATTGTGCCGGGCTGCCCACCCCCGTGGTGTGGCCTGGTGTTTTTAGCTGGTTTCAAATTTTGTGCAGCCTTCGTTCCTGTTATTTCCGGGGTGTTGGTTGTGTCTGTTTTTCTTCAACGGAGAGTTTGATCCTGGCTCAGGATGAACGCTGGCGGCGTGCTTAACACATGCAAGTCGAACGATGATCCGGTGCTTGCACCGGGGATTAGTGGCGAACGGGTGAGTAACACGTGAGTAACCTGCCCTTGACTCTGGGATAAGCCTGGGAAACTGGGTCTAATACCGGATATGACTCCTCATCGCATGGTGGGGGTGGAAAGCTTTTGTGGTTTTGGATGGACTCGCGGCCTATCAGCTTGTTGGTGAGGTAATGGCTCACCAAGGCGACGACGGGTAGCCGGCCTGAGAGGGTGACCGGCCACACTGGGACTGAGACACGGCCCAGACTCCTACGGGAGGCAGCAGTGGGGAATATTGCACAATGGGCGAAAGCCTGATGCAGCGACGCCGCGTGAGGGATGACGGCCTTCGGGTTGTAAACCTCTTTCAGTAGGGAAGAAGCGAAAGTGACGGTACCTGCAGAAGAAGCGCCGGCTAACTACGTGCCAGCAGCCGCGGTAATACGTAGGGCGCAAGCGTTATCCGGAATTATTGGGCGTAAAGAGCTCGTAGGCGGTTTGTCGCGTCTGCCGTGAAAGTCCGGGGCTCAACTCCGGATCTGCGGTGGGTACGGGCAGACTAGAGTGATGTAGGGGAGACTGGAATTCCTGGTGTAGCGGTGAAATGCGCAGATATCAGGAGGAACACCGATGGCGAAGGCAGGTCTCTGGGCATTAACTGACGCTGAGGAGCGAAAGCATGGGGAGCGAACAGGATTAGATACCCTGGTAGTCCATGCCGTAAACGTTGGGCACTAGGTGTGGGGGACATTCCACGTTTTCCGCGCCGTAGCTAACGCATTAAGTGCCCCGCCTGGGGAGTACGGCCGCAAGGCTAAAACTCAAAGGAATTGACGGGGGCCCGCACAAGCGGCGGAGCATGCGGATTAATTCGATGCAACGCGAAGAACCTTACCAAGGCTTGACATGGACCGGACCGCCGCAGAAATGTGGTTTCTCCTTTTGGGGCCGGTTCACAGGTGGTGCATGGTTGTCGTCAGCTCGTGTCGTGAGATGTTGGGTTAAGTCCCGCAACGAGCGCAACCCTCGTTCCATGTTGCCAGCGCGTAATGGCGGGGACTCATGGGAGACTGCCGGGGTCAACTCGGAGGAAGGTGGGGACGACGTCAAATCATCATGCCCCTTATGTCTTGGGCTTCACGCATGCTACAATGGCCGGTACAAAGGGTTGCGATACTGTGAGGTGGAGCTAATCCCAAAAAGCCGGTCTCAGTTCGGATTGGGGTCTGCAACTCGACCCCATGAAGTCGGAGTCGCTAGTAATCGCAGATCAGCAACGCTGCGGTGAATACGTTCCCGGGCCTTGTACACACCGCCCGTCAAGTCACGAAAGTTGGTAACACCCGAAGCCGGTGGCCTAACCCCTTGTGGGAGGGAGCCGTCGAAGGTGGGACTGGCGATTGGGACTAAGTCGTAACAAGGTAGCCGTACCGGAAGGTGCGGCTGGATCACCTCCTTTCTAAGGAGCACCTACAGTCTCTGCGGCCCGTGTAGGCGGGTGTGGAGGGGTTGTCAGGAGTAAAGGCCCGTTGCGCAGACGTTTGTTCTGCGGCGGGTGCTCATGGGTGGAATATCAACGGATAGCGGCCGCGTGTTTTTTTCCTGTGTTTAGTACGGATGGGTTCCCTGTGGGGGTTTGTCCTGGAACGGTGCGGGTGGGGGATGCGTGGTTTAGTGTTTGGCACACTGTTGGGTCCTGAGGCAACAGGGCCGGGGAGGCTGCGGTTTTTGGCCGTGTTTTCCCGGGGCTTGTTTGTTTCTGGTTTCCTGGCTGCACCGGTCATGCGCGTTGGCCCCTTTGGGGGGTTGTGTGTGGGGTGTGTGGTACGGGGTTGTTGTTTGAGAACTACATAGTGGACGCGAGCATCTTTTATAAGAAGCAATTTCCAAGAATATGAACCTGGATCTGGCTGCGCGTGATGATGGCTTCCTTTTTTGGGGGTGGTTGTTGGGTGTGGTTGGTTTTCATGGTTCTCTCGAAAATTACTGATTGATCTTTTGTGGTCAAGTTTTTAAGAGCACACGGTGGATGCCTTGGCATTAGGAGCCGAAGAAGGACGTAGGAATCTGCGATAAGCCTGGGGGAGTCGATAACCGGACTGTGATCCCAGTGGTGTCCGAATGGGGAAACCCCGCCAGACGCGCGAGTGATCTGGTGACCCGCATCTGAACACATAGGGTGCGTGGAGGGAACGCGGGGAAGTGAAACATCTCAGTACCCGCAGGAAGAGAAAACAACAGTGATTCCGTTAGTAGTGGCGAGCGAACGCGGATCAGGCTAAACCGACCCATGTGTGATAGCCGGCGGGCGTTGCATGGGCGGGGTTGTGGGACTTGTTGTCCTGGTTCTGCCGGACCGGGGAGGTGTGAGTGCTGGTATAGGTGAACGGTCTTGAAAGGCCGGCCGTAGAGGGTGTGAGCCCCGTAACCGTAATGCTGTGTACCGCCTTTGATGAGTATCCCAAGTAGCACGGGGCCCGAGAAATCCCGTGTGAATCTGTCAGGACCACCTGATAAGCCTAAATACTCCCTAATGACCGATAGCGGACCAGTACCGTGAGGGAAAGGTGAAAAGTACCCCGGGAGGGGAGTGAAACAGTACCTGAAACCGTGTGCTTACAATCCGTCGGAGCAGCCATAGTAGTTGTGACGGCGTGCCTTTTGAAGAATGAGCCTGCGAGTTAGTGTTACGTCGCGAGGTTAACCCGTGTGGGGAAGCCGTAGCGAAAGCGAGTCTGAACAGGGCGTTGCAGTGGCGTGATCTAGACCCGAAGCGAAGTGATCTACCCATGGCCAGGTTGAAGCGACGGTAAGACGTCGTGGAGGACCGAACCCACTTCAGTTGAAAATGGAGGGGATGAGCTGTGGGTAGGGGTGAAAGGCCAATCAAACTTCGTGATAGCTGGTTCTCCCCGAAATGCATTTAGGTGCAGCGTTGCGTGTTTCTTACCGGAGGTAGAGCTACTGGATGGCTAATGGGCCCTACAAGGTTACTGACGTCAGCCAAACTCCGAATGCCGGTAAGTGAGAGCGCAGCAGTGAGACTGTGGGGGATAAGCTTCATAGTCGAGAGGGAAACAGCCCAGACCACCAACTAAGGCCCCTAAGCGTGTGCTAAGTGGGAAAGGATGTGGAGTTGCGAAGACAACCAGGAGGTTGGCTTAGAAGCAGCCATCCTTAAAAGAGTGCGTAATAGCTCACTGGTCAAGTGATTCCGCGCCGACAATGTAGCGGGGCTCAAGTACACCGCCGAAGTTGTGGCATTCACATATTTTCCAAGCCTTTGTGGTTCAGGAGTGTGGATGGGTAGGGGAGCGTCGTGTGGGCGGTGAAGTCGCGGTGTAAACCAGCGGTGGAGCCTACACGAGTGAGAATGCAGGCATGAGTAGCGAAAGACGGGTGAGAAACCCGTCCGCCGGATGATCAAGGGTTCCAGGGTCAAGCTAATCTGCCCTGGGTAAGTCGGGACCTAAGGCGAGGCCGACAGGCGTAGTCGATGGACAACGGGTTGATATTCCCGTACCGGCGAAAAACCGCCCATGTTGAACAGGGGATACTAACCGCCCGAGACCTGCCTGACACCCCTTGTGGGTGAAGGGTTTTGGTGGAGCGCGGGACCTGATCCTGGGAGGCAAGCGTATTAACAGGTGTGACGCAGGAAGGTAGCCGAGCCGGGCGATGGTTGTCCCGGTCCAAGGATGTAGGGCGAACGGTAGGCAAATCCGCTGTTCATGTGCCTGAGATCTGACGGGACTCCCGTAAAGGGGGGATTCGGTGATCCTATGCTGCCTAGAAAAGCATCGGCGCGAGGTTTTAGCCGCCCGTACCCCAAACCGACACAGGTGATCAGGTAGAGAATACTAAGGCGATCGAGAGAATTATGGTTAAGGAACTCGGCAAAATGCCCCCGTAACTTCGGGAGAAGGGGGGCCCCAACCTTGAACGGACCGTGCGTCCGGGAGGGATCGGGGCCGCAGAGACCAGGGGGAAGCGACTGTTTACTAAAAACACAGGTCCGTGCGAAGTCGCAAGACGATGTATACGGACTGACTCCTGCCCGGTGCTGGAAGGTTAAGAGGACCGGTTAGCCTCACGGCGAAGCTGAGAATTTAAGCCCCAGTAAACGGCGGTGGTAACTATAACCATCCTAAGGTAGCGAAATTCCTTGTCGGGTAAGTTCCGACCTGCACGAATGGAGTAACGACTTCCCGCTGTCTCAACCATAAACTCGGCGAAATTGCAGTACGAGTAAAGATGCTCGTTACGCGCAGCAGGACGGAAAGACCCCGAGACCTTTACTATAGTTTGGTATTGGTGTTCGGAGTGGCTTGTGTAGGATAGGTGGGAGACGTTGAAGCCCGGACGCCAGTTCGGGTGGAGTCATCGTTGAAATACCACTCTGGTCACTTTGGACATCTAACTTCGGCCCGTAATCCGGGTCAGGGACAGTGCCTGATGGGTAGTTTAACTGGGGCGGTTGCCTCCTAAAAAGTAACGGAGGCGCCCAAAGGTTCCCTCAGCCTGGTTGGCAATCAGGTGTCGAGTGTAAGTGCACAAGGGAGCTTGACTGTGAGAGAGACATCTCGAGCAGGGACGAAAGTCGGGACTAGTGATCCGGCGGTACATTGTGGAATGGCCGTCGCTCAACGGATAAAAGGTACCTCGGGGATAACAGGCTGATCTTGCCCAAGAGTCCATATCGACGGCATGGTTTGGCACCTCGATGTCGGCTCGTCGCATCCTGGGGCTGGAGTAGGTCCCAAGGGTTGGGCTGTTCGCCCATTAAAGCGGTACGCGAGCTGGGTTTAGAACGTCGTGAGACAGTTCGGTCCCTATCCGCTGCGCGCGCAGGAAATTTGAGAAGGGCTGTCCTTAGTACGAGAGGACCGGGACGGACGAACCTCTGGTGTGTCAGTTGTACTGCCAAGTGCACCGCTGATTAGCTACGTTCGGATGGGATAACCGCTGAAAGCATCTAAGCGGGAAGCTCGCTTCGAGATGAGATTTCCATACACCCTCGGGTGTGAGAGGCCCCCAGCCAGACCACTGGGTTGATAGGCCGGATGTGGAAGCGAGGACTAACGACTCGTGAAGCTGACCGGTACTAATAGGCCGATAACTTACACCACACAAGAACAAAGCATGCTTGCGTCCACTATGTGGTTCCCAACCAACAAACCCGTTGGAACAGGAACCAAAATAAACTGAATAACAACACCACAGTTGTTGTAACCACAAGATTTCCCCCGCACACCCGCACGGGTGTGTGACGGGACACAGGGTTACGGCGGTCATAGCGTGGGGGAAACGCCCGGTCCCATTCCGAACCCGGAAGCTAAGACCCACAGCGCCGATGGTACTGCACCCGGGAGGGTGTGGGAGAGTAGGTCACCGCCGGACAACCATTAGGTCGAGAGCCCCGAACCAGTCATGGTCGGGGCTCTCCCGCATTTAAAACACCCTCTCAGCTGGTCCTGACGCTCGCTGTTGCTGTCCCGCCTGCGCTTGATTCGGCCTTGACAGCGGTGACCTGCTTGGCAGGTCCGGGCTTGACCGCCAGCGTCCAGTTCCCGAGGGAGTTTGCCTTTACAGTTCCCAAGCGGGCGGCAGCTCGCCCTGGTGTCACGTCGTACAGCACGATGGTGGCCGAGGTTGCTGCCGTCGACCCGGCGTACCTGGAAGTACCGCTGAAGGTCATGTCCTTCCTCAGCCGGTGCCGGGCACTGGTAATGGTCACCACGTCTTTCTGTCCCACAGGTGCCGCAGCCGGGGCTGGTGCCGGTGGTGATGCCACCGGTGATGTGGCCGGCGTGGTCGTCACCGGTGTGGCCACCTCTGCTGCCTCGGTGGTCTGTGGTGCCGGCGCTTCCGTCCCTTGTGCCGGTGCAGTCTGGTTGATCAGGTGCGGCTTTACGGCCTCCACTGGATGATTGGGATCTGGGTCGTTCGTGTCGATGCCGACGCTGAACTGGGCCATCATGTCGTGGTCCTCGTGGGGCAGGTTGTGGCAGTGGATCATGTACCTGCCGCGGTGGTGTTCGAATTTCATGAGCAGCCGGACCGTCTCGCCCTCGCCCACGTAGACAACGTCCTTGGGCCCACGCTCGTGGGCGAAGGGTGCCTGCCCGTTGCGGCTGAGGACCTGGAAGTCCACCAGATGGATGTGGACCGGATGGAACCATCCCCCGAGCTGTTTTCTATTTCCCAGATTTCCACGTCGTCGAGGTCGGGATTTGCGAGAACCTTTCTGTAGCCACTCTCAACCACCTCGTCCCACGTCATGCCGCCGATTGTCCAGACGTCCAGGTCCCGCTTTACGCGCATGCGCCTGGTCTTTACAGAGTCCGACGTCTTAAGGCTCATGGCCGTGCTCGGGGCGAGAAGCGTCGGCAGCACCCTGGCGCCGGGACCGGACGTGTCTACCGGCTCGTCCGTTACGTCGAAGGCCATGACCCTGTTGGTGAAGTCGTAGTCCACATTGTTCTTGTTGGACAGGTTGCGCAATTCGACCCGCTTGCCAACGGGATACTTCGAAAAGTCGATGAGGACTTCGTAGCGCTCGGCGCCGCCGTGACGCCAGTTGGTCACCTGCTGGGCGGCCGGCATCAGGCCGCCGTCCGTTGCGACGATAGTCATTGCGTCTCCTGTGCTCAGGGAGAAGCGGTAGGAACGCGCAATGGAGGCATTGAGAATACGGAAGCGGTAGATCCTGCGCTGGACCTTCATCACCGGCCAAGGCGCTCCGTTGACAAGGATGACGTCGCCCCACAGGCCGGAATGGGTGTTGTCGTTGTAGCCGAGGGAGCCGTTGGCTGCGAACATGGCGTCGGATACCGTGAGCGGCACGTCAAACCTTCCCTGCGGAAGAATGCTGCCCTCCACTTCGTCGTGCAGGTGGTACTGGGCAGCGAGACCGGAGTAGACGCTCTGGGCCGTATTGTGGACGGCGTGGTCGTGGTACCACAGCGTCCGTGCCGGCTGGAAGTTGGGGTATTCATAATCCTTGCAGTAGCCCAGGCCGGTGAGGTCGTTGGCGTAGCCGTCGAACTGCGGCAGCGACGCCGACCCGTGCAGGTGGGTGGAGGTGTCAAGCCGGTACCCCCACTGCGGGTGGAACAGGGGCAACACGTTGTCCATCTCCAGTGTGATGCGTTCGCCCTGATTCACCTTGATGGTCGGCCCCGGAAATGTCCCGTTGTAGCCGAGGATCGGTGTGCTGAGGCCAGGCACGATGTTGGCCAGGGCGGCTTTCTGCTCAATCTTGTACAGGTGCCGCTTGTGGCCGTCAGGGTCCACGACCGTGCTGCTGGGCCTGAGTACCTCCGGAATGGGAAGTGTCCGTTGAAAGGGCTTCGGCATGTTGCGGGACGCCAGCTGGCTTGCTGACTTGGCGTTGACGGAGGTCAAGGGGACGGCCAGTCCAAACGCGCCGATGATCCCCAGTCCACCTATTTGCAATGCCTGACGGCGTGTAACTGACACGACTACCTCCGACGTCGTAAAGAAAGTCCAATTGATTTAGTTGAAGGGTGTATTACCTACCCTGCGGAAACCTTGAGGGAGGCAGTGCTGGCGGTGGCCTTCTTTGGGTGGAAGCCACCCAAGGGGGGCCGCGTGGGGGCGAAGCCCATTAGGGCTCAGAGGACATCACCAGATTGTGGTCGCGCTCAGTACCGGAACGGTGCCGTGCGACCGGATCGCGGCGCTGGCGGGACGTGGACAGCACAGCCGCCGCCGCGCCAAGAAGCGTGCCGGCCGCGATGATCCACATGGCCATGCCCGCCGGCTCGACCACCGCCAAAACCGGTTGGTCCCAAGGCTGGCCCACCGTGATCAGCCACTCCTGCCGCCGCGAGTCCGGCAGCTGGTCTGCTTGTTGGGCGAGGGCCCAGCCGTGCGCTGCATAGAGCGCAGCCACGGCACCTAAGGTCGCCAGCCTGGAGGGCAGTGACGATCCAGGGCCGCCGTGGGTGGCGCGGGCAAGGGAAGCTGTGAACAGGCAGCCGGAGAGCAACGCCAACATGGCCATTGCTTGGTACCCGAACTGGGTGCGCGACGAGTACTCCAATAAAGGCGTGTAGTACAGGGCAGCCAGCACCGCGGCCAAGCCAGCGGCCGCCATATATGGCGCCGACGATGCACTCATAACGGGACGCAGGATTAACAGGAGAGCTTCCGCACCGCCTATGGTCCCGTCCTGCCTCGGCGCAGCGCCGAGCCTGGCCAATGTCAGCGGCGCACCCGGAACCAGCAGGAGCGGAACGACGGCGACAAGAAGCATCTGGGTGGTGACGTGGGCACTGATCAGGTACTCCTGGTAAACGCGGAGTCCTCCGTTGGTGACCAGGAACAGCAGCGCGACTCCAGCCACCCAAAGACCCGCGCGGTAACCGGGCCAGTGCCCGCCACCGTTCCTGACGCGCCGCACGCCGGCTGCATACAAGAACAGAGCGCCGGCACACAGGAAGATCCACAGGGCATCCGGCTTCCAGCTGCTGAGGAGATCCACAAAACCCGGAAGACGGAGGGACACCGGGGCGGGTGCTGCCTGCGAGACCGTTGGCGGCGGGGTGCGCGCCAGCGCGGCGGCCAGCCCAGAGGCGGCTGCCATGACGGCAAGTTCGGCCACCGCCAGGACTGCGAAAGTGGTCCGTGCCCGGCCCGGGACTCCACGCCAGCTTCGCAAGGATCCACTTTCGGTGCAGGGAACCGAATAGGCCCAGAACCCCCAGAGCTGCGGTCTTGGCCAAGAGGATCAGGCCGTACGGTGTGGCCAGCCCTTCAAGCGTGCCGATGCCTGTCACTCCCGCCGCCACGCCCGAGACTGCCAGGGCAAGGAAGGACAGCAGCGCCAGCGTCGAATAACGCCGGACCGCGGCCAGCAGCTCCGTTTCCAGCGTCCGCCGCAGCAGGACGAGCGCCGCCAGACCGCCGATCCAGATGGCTGCGGCGACCATGTGCATCACCACCGAAACCGTACTGTCGGCGTGGCTGGCACCTCCGGCGGCATGGGAGTTTAGAGCCAGCGGTATCAGTCCCGCGGAAGCCAGCACAGCCGTGACGGCTACAGCCCGCTGGCTCTGAACTCCGAAGCACAGGAGCGCCACGGCTGCCGTAATCACGACGGTCAAAGCATTTCTCCGCCCAGCGTCGACGTCCGTCAGGAAGCTCACAAGGATGGCGCCGGATCCTTCCGAAAACAGCGGCAGATTAGCCAGCGAGTGGAAGGTGAGGACGCTGACCGCGGCTGAGGCGGCTGTCCACAGCACAGCGGATATACCGGCAAGGACGAGTGCCTTCGAGAACGCTTTTCCTTTTGGGGGAAGGGCAAAGAGCGCCAGGACAAGAGGTCCGACAGTCCCGGCAGCCGCGACATTGAAAGCAAGCTTGGCAACAGGAAGCCCCCAGATCACCGCTGCGCCGGTCCGGTCAAGGAGTGCTGCTTCCTGGCCGGCCTCGGTTGAGTAGGCAACGAACAGTGCCAGTAGCCCGCAACCCAGGATCATGGCTGCAGCGGCCACCGGCTTCGTCCGGAAATTCTTCATGGTCCCCCCTCGGCGGATGCTGTAGGGCACAGTCTTGCCACGCCTCCTTGGATTTTTCCTGTGGGATGGTGCGCTCCCCCGGACGCCCCGAAGCACGAATAAACGGGCGGGCCCGCAACTGACCGAGTAGCCCACGCTGTGAGGATGCACACGCCGGCCCGTGGACGGCCCTCGCCGTTAGTGGCTGGCACCGCCTCTCACCTAGAATTGCTAGAGATATGCGGACACCGAATGCTTCACCCCGGGTCGCGCAAGACAACCAAACACGGACAAGAGCGGCTGCACATCGCGCCAGTGGTCGGCTCACTACAGGAGGAATCCACTATGGCTGAGCACAAGGGCGGCGGTTACCGCGGCGGAAATGACCGGGGGGACTCGGGAAGCAACCGGGGACGGCAGGGGGGCCCGTTTAGGGGGACCAATAACTCCGGCGGGGATCCGCGGGGCTTCCGCTCCCGTGAGGGCGACGGCGATCGTCGCAGTTTCGGTGGCGGTGAGCGTAAGCCGTTTGGTGACCGTCCGCGCCGCGAGGGCGACGGCGATCGTCGCAGTTTCGGTGGCGGTGAGCGTAAGCCGTTTGGTGATCGTCCGCGCCGTGAGGGTGAGGGTGACCGCCGCGGTTTTGGTGGTGGCGAGCGTAAGCCGTTTGGTGATCGTGAGCGTAAGCCGTTTGGTGATCGTCCGCGCCGTGAGGGTGAGGGTGACCGCCGCGGTTTTGGTGGTGGCGAGCGTAAGCCGTTTGGTGATCGTGAGCGTAAGCCGTTTGGTGATCGTCCGCGCCGTGAGGGTGAGGGTGACCGCCGCGGTTTTGGTGGTGGCGAGCGTAAGCCGTTTGGCGATCGTGAGCGTAAGCCGTTTGGTGATCGTCCGCGCCGTGAGGGTGAGGGTGACCGCCGTAGCTTTGGCGGCGGTGAGCGTAAGCCCTTTGGTGACCGTCCCCGCCGCGAGGGCGACGGTGATCGCCGCAGCTTTGGTGGCGGAGACAACCGCAGGCCTTTCGGCGACCGGCCGGACCGTGCACCCCGCGAGGACCGTGCACCCCGCAGCTTTGACCGTGGCGACTCCGGCCCCCGCCAGTTTGGCCGCGACAGGGCTGAGGACCGCCCGGCCCGCGTTCCCAACGCCCGCGACCTCCGCAGCGCCAACCGCCCGGACCGTGAACGTTCGCCCGAAATCGATGAGGATGTCACGGGCAAGGAACTCGACCGCGCCACGCAGCACCAGATCAAAACCCTGGAATCAAACAGCGCGGAATGGGTTGCCCGCCACCTCGTCATGGCCGGACGGCTTCTCGACGACGAGCCTGAGCTCGCGTTCCAGCACGCCCTCGCTGCCAGCCGGCGCGGAGGACGCCTTGCCGCTGTCCGCGAGGCCGTGGGCCTGACCGCCTATGCCGCCGGACACTACGGCGAGGCCCTGCGCGAGTTCCGCACCTACCGCCGGATCAGCGGTTCCAACGTCCACCTGCCCGTGATGGCCGACTGCGAACGCGGCCTGGCCGGCCCGACCGCGCCCTGGACGTCGTCCGTTCCGAGGAAGCCCAGGACCTCGACGCGCCCGGCAAGGTGGAACTGGCGATTGTCGCCTCCGGCGCCCGTGCCGACCTTGGCCAGCTGGACGCCGCCGTGGCGGAGCTGGAGATCCCTCAGCTGGACATCAACCGGGCCTTTTCCTACAGCCCGCGCCTGTTCCGCGCCTATGCCGACGCCCTGACCGCCGTCGGCCGCGAAACCGAAGCCGGAAAATGGCAGCGGCAGGCCGTCGTAGCGGAAGAAGCCCTGGGCCTGGGCATGGCCGAGGAACCGGACATCATCGACCTTGGCTGGGACGAGGAAGAGGAAGCCCGCGAAGAAGCCGAACGCCGGAAGCGGATTGCGCACGCTGCTGGCACGCCGGCGCAGGACGGAGCAGGGTCTTCCGACAGCCAGGCGGCTCCCGGCATCAGCGCCGGGGAGGAAGCTGCCGCGCAGCGGCCCTCAGCGGACGCTGCGGTAGAAAACCTGGACGACGCCGAGGCGGACTACTTCGAATCCGACGACGCCGAGTCCGACGAGGATTCCGCCGAGCCGGATGACGACGCCGAGATCGCCGAAGCCGAGCACGCCGCAGCCGGGCACACCGAACAGCAGGATGCCGACCGCCGCCAGAACGGCTCGGAGGAGTAGTCGAACATGAGTGATGCACAACTGATTTCGCGGTTCGACGCACTGCTGGCTGATCTGGACGGAGTGGTCTACAGAGGACCCCACGCGATCCCCGGCGCTGTGGAAGCCCTGCAGCGGCTGGACGGGATCGGCGTCGGCCTCGGTTACGTCACCAACAACGCCTCCCGTACCCCGGCCCAGGTCGCGGCCCACCTGCGTGAGCTCGGCGCCCCCGCAGAGGACCACCAGGTGGTGAGCTCCTCCCAAGCCGGGGCTGACCTATTGGCGTCCCTGCTGTCCCCGGGCTCCGCCGTGCTGATTACCGGCAGCCCGGCGCTGGCCCACGAGGTTGAGCTTGTTGGCCTGAAGCCGGTGCACAGCGCCGAGGAGAATCCGGTGGCAGTCGTGCAGGGCTTCAACCCCGCAATCGGCTGGAAGGATCTCGCCGAAGCGTCCTTCGTCCTGGCGGACGGCGAGGTGCTGTGGGTTGCGACGAACACTGACATGACCCTCCCGCAGACGCGGGGAACCGCGCCGGGCAACGGGTCACTCGTGGCGGTGGTGGCGGCCGCAACCGGCCGGCAGCCCTCGTCGCCGGCAAACCGGAGGCCCCGCTGTTCCATGCCGCGGCCAAGCGCCTGTCGTCCGACCGGCCGCTGGTGGTCGGCGACCGGCTGGACACCGACATCCTGGGCGGCAACCGGGCCGGCTTCGCCACGGTGGCCGTGCTGACCGGCATCGACACCCTGGAAACCATGCTGGCGGCCCGGACCGAGGAGCGGCCCCGCTACATCATCCGGGACCTGGCCGGCCTCTACGAGGCATATCCGGACATTGATAACGACGGCGGGACCTTCCGTTGCGGGAACGCCACCGCCACCGTTGCCGGAGATGCCATCCGCATCGCCGGGCGCAGGGATGACCTCGATTCGTGGCGGGCGGCATGTGCCGCATGGTGGGCGGCCCGGCCCGACGCCGACGTCCCCACGGCTCCCGAACTCGAGTGGCTGGATCAATAGACTGGTGCCATGCCCGAGTTGAACAACGACGCGTCGGACGGCGCGGCTCCGGACCCCGAAATGCCAGGTGCCGAAATGCCAGGCGCCGTCTGGCCGGAGCTGCCCATGCCCGGCAGCGCCTCTGAAGCCGGCGTCGCTGACCCGGCGGTGCTGGCCACCCTGGACCGGGTTCGCGAGGTCCCCGGGCTCCCGGTGTCGGAGCACCCCGCCGCCTATGCAGCCATGCACGACGCCCTGCTGGAAGCCCTGAACGAGGAGCCGCAGAACGAGGCGCCGCGTGAAGAACCGCAGCAGGGTCCGGGTGCCGCCTGACCATGACCAGACTTGACCAACTGCTCGTCAGCAGGGGCCTGGCGCGGTCCCGCACGCACGCCGCCCGGCTCATCGCCGAAGGCAAGGTGTCCTCCGAAGGTGACGTCCTCGCCAAAGCGTCGCTGCAGATGGGCGACGACCGTGAACTGAGCGTCGCGGAAGACGCGACGGACGCCTACGTCAGCAGGGCCGGCCACAAACTGGCCGGCGCGCTGGACGCCTTCCCCGAGGTCGCCGTCGGCGGCAAACGGTGCCTTGACGCCGGAGCCTCCACGGGCGGCTTCACCGACGTCCTGCTGCGGCGGGGAGCCGCGCACGTGG
Source organism: Arthrobacter sp. K5 (assembly GCF_040448525.1). Lineage (NCBI taxonomy): Bacteria > Bacillati > Actinomycetota > Actinomycetes > Micrococcales > Micrococcaceae > Arthrobacter > Arthrobacter sp. K5. Next base: position 4,903,833 of record NZ_CP159279.1, read on the forward strand.
TGGCGGTCGACGTCGGGCACGGCCAGCTGGTGCCGCAGCTCCGCAGCGATCCGCGCGTGAGCGTGCATGAAGGGCTGAACGTCCGCTACATGGATCCCGGCCAGATCGGCGGCCGGGCCGAGCTCACGGTTGCCGACCTGTCCTTCATCTCCCTGACGCTGGTGCTGGCCCCGCTGGCGGCCTGCACTGCCCCGGGCGGGGACTTGGTCCTCATGGTCAAGCCGCAGTTCGAGATCGGCAAGGAGCGGCTCGCCCGCACGGGAGTCGTCACCTCGGAGCGCGAACGGCGCCTGGCTGTCGGTAAAGTGGCGGGGGCGGCGCTCGACGCCGGCCTGGAACTGCGGGGGCTGGTCACCAGCCCGTTGCCTGGCCAGGACGGAAATGTCGAATACTTCCTGTGGATAACGCAAAGAATGTCCGAAGACTTGCCTAAGATCGAAGAGCGGGACGCAGCCGTGGCTGCGTTGTTGGGAAAGATCTGGCCGAACCACTAGAGAGCGGAACCCGATGAGCAGGCGTGTACTGGTACTTGCCCATACCGGCCGCGAGGAATCCCTAAAGGCGGCCTCGAGGCCTGCGCCCAGCTCCACGCCTCCGGCATCATCCCCGTCATGCAGAAGTCCGAACTGGGCGACATGGAGGGCTTCTTCGGCGCCATGGACCAGCCGGTCGAAATCCTCCATGACCATATCCAGCTTCCCGACGTCGAACTGGTCATGGTGCTGGGCGGGGACGGGACCATCCTGCGGGCGGCAGAACTGGTCCGCGAAGTGGACGTGCCGCTGCTGGGCGTGAACCTCGGCCATGTCGGCTTCCTCGCCGAGAGCGAGCGTGCGGACCTCGCCCAGACAGTCGAATGGATCGCCAGCCGTGAATACACGGTGGAGGAGCGCATGACCATCGATGTCCAGGTCTGGGTCCGCGGCCAAAAGATCTGGCACACCTGGGCCCTGAACGAGGCCGCCATCGAAAAAGGTGACCGGGAGCGCATGCTCGAACTGGTCACCGAGGTGGACGAGCGCCCGCTGACCTCCTTCGGCTGCGACGGCGTGGTGCTGGCCACGCCCACCGGATCCACCGCCTACGCGTTCTCGGCCGGCGGCCCCGTCGTATGGCCCGAGGTGGAAGCACTTCTTATTGTTCCCATCAGCGCGCACGCCCTCTTCGCCAAGCCGCTGGTGGTTTCGCCCCGGTCCCGGCTGGCCGTCGAAGTGCTCAACCGCACGGACGCCCTGGGCGTGCTGTGGTGTGATGGCAGGCGCTCCGTGGACCTGCCTCCCGGCGCCCGCGTGGAGGTCACCAGGTCCACCACCCCCGTTCGCCTCGCCCGCACGCACCAGACACCGTTTTCTGCGCGGCTGGTCCGCAAGTTCGAACTTCCCATCCATGGCTGGCGCGGCCCCGTGCCCCAGTCCGAGCAGGTCCATACCGGTCCCGTGCCGATCGTGCGCACACCCCGGACCATGGCGCCGCCCTCGGGCCTCCGGCCGTACGAACCCGGTTCAGAATCCGATCCTCCGACTGAAAAGTGAACCATGCTTGAAGAACTGAGAATCCGCGATCTCGGCGTCATCACCGACGCCACGCTGCCGCTGGGCCCTGGGCTCAGCGTGGTGACGGGCGAGACCGGTGCAGGCAAGACCATGGTGGTCACCGCCGTCGGGCTGCTGCTGGGAGCCCGGTCGGACGCCGGCGCCGTGCGCAGCGGCGCCAAGAGCGCCTCTGCCGAAGCGGTGGTGCAGTTGCGGTCCGGCCACTTCGCCCTGGAACGCGCCAGGGATGCCGGTGCTGAGATCGAGGAGTTCGACGGCGGCGCTGAACTGCTGCTGTCACGGCGCCTGGGTGCCGACGGACGCAGCCGGGCCTTCCTCGGCGGCCGGGCCGCCCCGGTGGGAGTGTTGGCCGAAATCGGCGAGTCGCTCGTGGTCGTGCACGGGCAGACGGACCAGATCCGGCTTAAGGGAGCAGCCGCACAGCGCGAGGCCCTCGACAAGTTCGCGGGGGACGGGCTGGCCTCGATGCTCGGCGGATTCCAGGACCTCTACAGCTCCTGGAAGTCCAGCCAGGCCGAGTTGGACACACTCCGAAGCGCGGAGCGGGAGCGGCTCCGCGAGGCCGAGTCCCTGGAAGCCGCGCTGGCGGAGATCGACGCCGTGGACCCGCAGCCGGGGGAGGACGAGGCCCTGAAAGCCGAGGCCGTGAAGCTGGCCAATGTCGAGGAACTCCGGATCGCGGCCACCACCGCCCACCAGGCCCTCATCGCCGAGGACTTCGGCGAGGCCGGCGACGCCACGTCGCTCGTTGATGCGGCCAAGCGGACCCTGGAACACGTGGCCGAGCACGACGAGGAACTCGGCTCAGCAGCCGCCCGCCTCGCCGAAGTCGGGTTCCTGCTCAACGACATCGCCACCGAGCTGGCCAGCTACCAGGCCGGGCTGGACTCGGAGGGGCCGGAGCGCCTGGCCGAAATCGAAGAACGCCGGGCGTCCCTGGCCAAGCTGGTCCGGAAGTACGCGCCGAGCATCGACGAGGTCCTCGAGTGGGCCGAGAACTCCCGCGCGCGCTTCGACGAACTGCAGGGCGACTCCACCCGGATCGAAAACCTGGAAGCCGAGGTGGCCAGGGCCGGCACGGAGCTGAAGAAGCAGGCCGCGGCCATCAGCAAGGTCCGCGCCAAGGCCGCGAAGGACCTCTCCGCCCGGGTCAGCGCGGAGCTGAAGGCTCTCGCCATGGCCGACGCCACGCTGGTGATCACCATCGACGCCGCAACCCAGCTGGGACCCCACGGCGCGGACGAGATCTCCTTCCTGCTCCAGCCGCACTCGGGCGCCCCCGCCCGGCCGCTGGGCAAGGGCGCGTCCGGTGGTGAGCTCTCCAGGGTCATGCTGGCCATCGAGGTGGTGCTGGCGGCCGTGGACCCCGTGCCCACGTTTGTCTTCGACGAGGTGGACGCCGGCGTGGGCGGCCGCGCCGCAGTAGAGATCGGCCGGCGGCTGGCCATGCTGGCCCGCCACGTCCAGTCCTGGTGGTTACGCACCTGCCGCAGGTGGCAGCGTTTGCCGACCAGCACATCCGTGTGACCAAGACCTCGGTGCGCGGCGCCGACGGCTCCACCGCCAAGGGCTTCACCTCCAGCGACGTCCAACTCCTGGACGAGGCCGAACGCGTCAGGGAACTTGCCCGGATGCTGGCAGGGCAGGAGGACTCCGAAACCGCCCAGGCGCACGCCCAGGAGCTTCTGGACGACGCCAAGCTCCTGCCACAGCAAGCCTGATCCGCTGATGGCAGCCCTTGCCGGGAGCGCACGGACAGGGAAAACTGAAGCCTTTGGGGACGCATACCCGATCCGTGGAAGGCTCAATTGATGATAGGCTCGAATTCCGTGGTGCAGCGATCAAATTCCCGTGTAAATTCCCGGTTCCCGGGCTCGTCCAAGACGACCAAACACATCTTCGTCACCGGCGGTGTGGCGTCCTCGCTAGGCAAGGGACTGACGGCCTCCAGCCTCGGCCACCTGCTGCGGGCACGCGGCTTGTCAGTAACTATGCAGAAGCTCGATCCCTATCTGAACGTGGATCCGGGCACGATGAACCCCTTCCAGCACGGCGAGGTCTTCGTCACAGACGACGGTGCTGAAACCGACCTCGACATCGGACACTACGAGCGCTTCCTCGACGAAAACCTCGAAGGTTCGGCCAACGTGACCACCGGCCAGGTTTACTCCACGGTCATCGCCAAGGAACGCCGCGGCGAATACCTCGGTGACACCGTCCAGGTCATCCCGCACATCACCGATGAGATCAAGCGCCGGATGCGGCTTCCCTCCGAGGGCAAGAACGCGCCGGACGTCATCATCACGGAGATCGGCGGCACCGTCGGCGACATCGAGTCGCAGCCCTTCCTCGAGTCCGCCCGCCAGGTCCGCCAGGACATCGGCCGGACCAACGTCTTCTTCCTCCACGTTTCGCTGGTCCCGTACATCGGTCCTTCGCAGGAACTGAAGACCAAGCCCACGCAGCACTCCGTGGCCGCTCTCCGCTCCATCGGCATCCAGCCGGAGGCCATCGTGATCCGTTCGGACCGCGAAGTCCCCGACGCCATGCGTGAGAAGATCGGCCGCATGTGCGACGTCGACATCGACGCCGTGGTCAACGCCGCCGACGCTCCGAGCATCTACGACATCCCCAAGACCCTGCACACCCAGGGCCTGGATTCGTACATCGTCCGGGCGCTGGACCTGCCGTTCAAGGATGTGGACTGGACCAGCTGGGACAAGCTCCTCGAAGCTGTCCACAACCCCAAGCATGAGGTTGAGGTTGCCCTGGTGGGCAAGTACATCGACCTGCCGGACGCCTACCTCTCCGTCACCGAGGCCCTGCGCGCCGGCGGCTTCGCCAACGACGCCAAGGTCAAGATCCGCTGGGTGCCGTCCGACGAATGCGAAACCCACGAGGGCGCAGTGCGGTCCCTGGAGGGCGTGGACGCCATCTGCGTTCCGGGTGGCTTCGGCATCCGCGGCCTGGAAGGCAAGCTGGGCGCCCTGAAGTTTGCGCGCGAATCGCGGCTGCCCGTACTGGGCCTGTGCCTGGGACTGCAGTGCATGGTCATCGAGTACGCCCGCAACGTCGTCGGCCTGGAGGGTGCGTCCTCCAGTGAGTTCGAGCCGGACTCCAAGTACCCGGTCATCGCCACGATGGAGGAGCAGCTCGAATTCGTCGAGGGCCGCGGCGACCTCGGCGGCACCATGCGCCTTGGCCTGTACGAGGCCAAGCTGGACGAGGGCTCGGTCATCGCCGAGACCTACGGCAAGACCACCGTCAGCGAACGCCACCGCCACCGGTACGAGGTGAACAACAAGTACCGCGAGCAGATTGCTGCCGAGGGCCTGGTGTTCTCCGGCACGTCGCCGGACGGCAAGCTGGTGGAATACGTGGAGCTGCCCCGTGAAGAGGTCCACCCGTATTACGTGGCCACTCAGGCGCACCCGGAACTGAGCTCACGGCCCACCCGGCCGCACCCGCTCTTTGCCGGCCTGGTGAAAGCCGCCCTGGACCATCAGAGGGGCGGCGACGGAACCGGTTTCGAGCCCGCCGCTGCCGGCTCCGGCGAAGCCACCGCAGAGTAATTTCACAGCACCCATAGAGTAAGGACGGCGCGATGCCCGGTAAGTCTGAAAACACCCCTGCTGGCCGGCAGGTTTCGGATGCGCCGAGCCCGCGCCGTCTGCTCTCCCGGGAGCGGGTTTACAACGGCCGGATCTGGGACGTTGTCAGCGACAGCTTCAAGCTCACCTCCGAGGGCGACCCCATTGTCCGGGACTACATCGAGCACCCGGGTGCCGTCGCTGTGCTCCCCATGAACGACGACGGCGAGGTGCTGCTGATCAAGCAGTACCGCCACCCGGTGGGCATGGACCTGTGGGAGATTCCCGCGGGTCTGCTCGACGTCGAGGGTGAGGACTTCGTGGTGGGCGCCGGGCGGGAGCTCGCCGAGGAAGCGGACCTGATCGCCAGCGACTGGAACGTCCTGGTGGACTTCTTCAATTCACCCGGATCCTCCAGCGAGGCGATCCGCATCTACCTGGCCCGCGGCCTCACCGAGGTCCCGCACCACGAATTGCACGTCCGCACGGACGAAGAAGCGGAAATCGAACTGCATTGGATCCCGCTGGAGGATGCCGTTGCGGCGGTGCTGGAGGGCCACCTGCACAACCCGTCCGCCGTCGTCGGAATTCTTGCTGCTGCAGCCGCGAAAGCGGACGGCTTCAGGGGACTGCGGCCGGGCGACGCCCCCTGGCCGGCGCACCCCAGCCAGCGCTGATGTCCGCGGACACGGCGGCACCGGAGGAATCTCCGGACACGGCGGCACCCCACCTGGCAGATGGCGCGAAAACGGCGCCGCCGGAACGGCCCCGCACCGCGATTGACCGCGGCGTGACCGACTACCTCCAGCACATGGGCGTCGAACGGGGCCTCGCAGCAAACACACTCTCCGCGTACCGCCGCGACCTCGCCCGCTATTCTGCCTACCTGGCCGGGCAGGGCCTCAGCAGCCCGGCTGACATCACCCGCCACCACGTGACGGGTTTTGCCCAAGCGCTCTCCGACGGCGCCGACGGCGGCACCCCGCTGGGGGTGCGGTCCGCGGCGCGGACCGTGGTGGCCGTACGGGGGCTGCACCGCTTTTGGGCGCTGGAAGGGACGACGACGGCGGACCCCGCCAGCGATGTCCACCCGCCAATGCCCGGCAAACGGCTGCCCAAGGCCATCACAGTTGAGGAAGTCACCAGAATCCTGGAAGCCGCCGGTACTGACACCGCGACGGGCCTCCGGGACCGGGCGCTGCTCGAATTCCTGTACTCCACCGGTGCCCGGATCAGTGAAGCCGTAGGCCTGGACGTCGACGATCTCTCGGTGCAGGCGGCCGAATCCGGCCCCGCCATCGTTCGGCTGTTTGGAAAGGGCTCCAAGGAACGCCTCGTGCCGCTTGGCTCCTTCGCGGCCCGGGCCCTCGATGCGTACCTGGTGCGGGGCCGCCCCCTGCTCGCGGGGAAGGGCAAGGGCACCCCTGCGCTGTTCCTCAACGCCAGGGGCGGGCGCATCAGCCGGCAGAGCGCCTGGACCATCCTGAAGGCGGCGGCGGACAAGGCGAACATCACCAAGGATGTCTCCCCGCACACGCTCCGGCACTCTTTCGCCACCCACCTGCTCGAAGGCGGAGCGGATGTCCGCGTGGTCCAGGAACTGCTCGGGCATGCCTCGGTGACCACCACGCAGGTGTACACACTCGTCACCGCCGACACGCTGCGGGAAGTCTACGCTGCTGCGCATCCCCGGGCACTGGGATAATCCCGGCCGAGGGACAGACATGCGGAAAGCGCAGGCAGCGCTAGGCTGGTCTGCATGACTTCCGTGCCTGTCACCCTCTGCTTCCTGCTACGGGAGCGCCCGGAGTCAGGGCCTGAGGTGCTCCTGGGCCTGAAGAGGACAGGCTTCGGAACGGGCAAGATCGTCGGACTGGGCGGGCACGTGGAGGCCGGCGAAACCGACGCCCAGGCGGCATGCCGGGAGGTACTGGAGGAGGCCGGCGTCGTCGTCCTTGAGCAAGACCTGTTCGACGCGGGAAAAGTGGAGTTCGTCTTTCCCGCAAGCCCTGACTGGAACATGTCCACCCGCCTGTTCACGTCCCGCCGGTGGGCCGGTGAGACCTGTCGAGAGCCCTGAGATCATCCCGGAGTGGTTCCTCATTTCCGCCCTTCCACTGGAGCGCATGTGGCAGGATGCGGAGCACTGGCTGCCGCTGGCGCTGGCCGGGAACGTCGTCGATGCCGTCATCACCCTGAATGAGGACAACGAGACCGTGGCGGCCGCCGAATATTCCTTCCGTGCCGTGTAACCGCCCGTTCCCTGCCGGAAACTAAACGTTTAGCCTGCCTGGTCAGGGACACTACTTCTTACGTTTGGGGAGACGTGGATTCGGAACGCGAACTGGCGTTCATCGCCGTTCACAGGGACAGCTATCCGCGGGTTTACAGATACGTGCGCCGGCGGGTGGAATCGCCCGAGCTCGCCGAAGAGCTCGCAGCGGACGTGTTCCGCGTGGTCTGGCAAAAATGGCACGACCAGCCGCACGCGGACATCGCGTGGCTGCTGACAGTCGCACGGAACCTGATCGGCAACGCCTACCGGAGCCGAGACCGGTTCGTGGCCCTGCAGGCAAAACTCCGGGCGTCCGCCGAGCTCCGCTCCGGTGCGGAGTCGAGGACCTGCTAGTTCACGATGCCATGGCCGCGCTGCGCGACAGTGAGCGCGACATCCTGCAATTGGCCTACTGGGACGAGCTGAGCGTGGCGGAGATCGCCGGAGTTCTGCAGTGCAGCGAAGCTGCTGCCAAGGTCCGCCTGCACCGTGCCCGGGCCGCGTTCCGCAAGCAAATGCCGGTGACCCCGGGAGCGAGCAAACAGAACTCCGTCACACAGAAGATGGGTGCATGAGATGGATCCGATCAAAAGCCTGATTTCCGGGTCAGACCCGCTCCGCAACGATCCTGCCGAGATGCCCGACGCCGATGCGGCCCTTCGGCGGGTAACCTCCGGGGCCCCGATGTTCACGGACAGCCTGCCGGCCAACGTTCTGCGGTTCCGGGACCGGAAACGGCGGCAGGCGCGCGTTGCCGGTGTGCTGACCTTGGCTGCGGCGACGGTGACCGCCGGTGTGCTGGTGGCAACGAACTTTGGCGCCCTGATATCCGCCCCGGCTCCTGCCGGCCCCGTCGCACCAACCTCGTCGGAAACGACGGCGGCAGCATCAGCGAAGCCGACGGCAACACTAAAGCCGACGGCGGCACGGACGGTCGCACCAGCTGCTACTGCGACTGCTGCGCCGACACCGGCGCCCGTTACCTGGACCACCTTCACGGACGCCACCGGCCAGGCCACCTTTGAACACCCGGTGGGGTGGACTGTGTCCCAGATGCCGCAAACCATCGACGGCGGTTCCTACAACATTGTCGAAGTGAAGACTGCCGCCGGAAAGACCGTGTCCACCTGGGCTTGGTCTACGACGTCACGGGTGGCCCGGTGTGCCCGGCCCCGAAGCCGTACCAGACCCTCGACTCCGTGGTTGTCGACATTCCGCAGAAAGCCGCCAAGCTCAGGAACACCCTCAGGGTCCCTCCGCTTTGTCTTCCGTGTGATCCAGGGAGACAAGGTCTATGGTTCCCTCGCCCTGGCTGACGGAGATTTAGCTCCGCAGCCCACGACGTGTGGTTTATACAACGGCATCCTGGGCCCGGACAATGTCCCGTTCGCGCATTTTGGCGATACTGTCTGGCTCACGTCCGACGGTCAGGGCGCTCCGCTCACGTTCGACTCGGTTGTCGAGGCCAAAGCCTACCCATGGCGACGCAAGAATACCGGGACATCAAGCGCATGCTGATCTCCTGGCACTAAAGCCGGCCAAAACGGCCACCAGCCCGCGCTTCGTCAGCGAGGACGGGAAAGCCAGCTTCGTTCTCCCGCAGGGCTGGACCGCGAAGGACGTCCCGGTTGGAACGCCGGACTACCCGGGCTCGGGAATCACGGTGTCCGACGAAGCGGGCAAGACCGTGGCGAATTTCCAGCACGCCGCCGCCGGTGGCCTCGGGGGTGCGTGCCCGAACGAGAAGTACACCATGACCGAATTGGATACAGGTTTGTCGTCCATCACGGCAGACTGGGCTGTCCAGCGGGGAGTCCGTTTCTCCTACCGCGTCCTGGACCGTACCCTGCAGGCCAAGGAGTCACCTACCAGGTGGGGCTGGTAGACAAGGACAGCAGCCCTGTGCAGGACACTTGCCAGATTATTGCGGTGGTTACTGGCACTCCCCGAGGAATCCTGTCCTTCACGGGCGCTGGTGCCGGAAGCAGTGCCACCGAGCCACGACGTTCGCCGGCATGGCCGAGGCCAGGGCCTATCTGGAGACTCCCGAGTATAAGAAGCTGAAGGGCATGATCCAAAGCCTGCAGATCAGCTCCTGACTCTGCAAAGGACGCTCATATAAACGACGCCGGGCCGGCCACCCCAGAGAGGTGACCGGCCCGGCGTCGTACGTTGCAGGCGACCGATTACGGCACGTGCCGTTCGTCCGGACCGTTGTAAGCACTCAGCGGGCGGATGAGTGAGTTCGCGTTCAGTTGCTCCATGAAGTGGGCTGTCCAGCCAGTGATCCGGCTGGCGACGAACAACGGCGTGAACATGTTCGTGTCGAAGCCCATGAGGTGGTACGTGGGGCCGGCAGGGTAGTCGAGGTTTGGCTTGATGCGCTTGGCGCTCGTCCATGGCCGATTCGAGACCGTTGTACACAGGCCCAGCAGTTCGGGCCGGCCGTAGTGGGCGATCATCTTGTCGAGGGCTGCCTTCATGGTGGGCACGCGGGAGTCACCGTGCCCCAACGAACCCCACGGTGGCCGAAGCCCATGACCTTCTTCTTCTGGGCCAGGAGCGTTCTCCATCCATGCCTTGGCGCGGTCGGCGGCTTCCTCCAGGCGACTCCTCGAGCCCGGTCCGATCTCGTCGAAGAGGGTGTGCCAGACGGCTTCGTTGGCTCCGCCGTGCAGCGACCCCTTCGATCACACCGATGGCGCCGGTCACCGCCGAATGGAGGTCCGACAGCGTGGACATAATGACGCGCCCGGCGAAGGTGGAGGCGTTGAGGCAACCGCGTAGAGAATCATGGAGACGTTGAAGGCCTCCACCACCTCGGCAACGGCCTCCTCGCCGAACGTCATCCACAGGAAGTTGGCCAGGTAGCCGAGGTCATCCCTGGGCTCCACGGGGTCCTGCCCGCGCCGGCGCCGCTGGTCGTGGGCCACCACGGCCGGCATTGCGGCAAACAGGTCCAGGGCCTTGGCCGTAGTGGCCTCACGGGAGGAATCCTCCGCGAGTTCGTGGCGCTTTTGCTTACATCACCGACGACTGCGGGTGCGGCAGACGTCCATGGGGTGCGCAGTCGTCGGGAGGGCATCAATCACCTGTTTGACCACGGGATCCAGCGGCCGTCCGGCGCGCTCGCGGGCCGTAAAATCAGCCAGCTCGCCG